>NZ_RAPQ01000008.1:0-426219 GCF_003610555.1 Marinifilum flexuosum
TCCATCATGTCTTCCCTATCGCCATACCGTTGTAAAGCGGGTGCAAAGATAACGCATACTTTCCCAGATTTCCAAATCAAAACCTCAGGTTTTTTACAACAAACCACCTAACACCCTCATAACCCGATGGAAATTTTTAAAAAAAAATAAGGCTGAAACTTTTGAGATGGTTCCAACCTTAGCTTTCGTTTCTAACCGATTTTTTAACTACTTAAAATATGTCAATTCAAAAGTAGTATTCAATTTGGTTAAGCTCTTAAAACATTTGTTAAGGAATATTAAAAAAGCCCTCTCTTGCGAAAAGGCTTGCTGTATTTATAAGTCTTTCATTGATTTTTTTCTATCTCTTTCAACTTGCCATGGAAAATTATTTCCATGTGGAGCACCAAATTCCTTCGCAGTTAGTTCTTCCGGTTTTAACCTGTAAACTTCAACATTTTTCACTGCCGGGGAATTATAGGTAAATTTACGATCGGTATACTGTGCCATAAGTATATTTAGTGCATCAACTTTTTTATCGTAATCGGTAATGAACTCAATTTTACCTCGAGCAACAACACTTTTTCCTTTCATTCTATAACTACATGCAACATGAGCATCTTGTGCAGCAAGTTCTACCGGTGTGCAAAAAGTAACACAAACTTGTGGGTTTGCTTTCATTGCATCTATTAACTTACCAAAATCGGCGCCATGCATATAAATATAACCATCATGGTATCCAAAATTCATTGGTACAACATATGGCCTGTTTTCATTATCAATAACTCCAAGATTACAGATTTCACATGAACGAATAATTTCATCAATCTGTGTTTTGTCTTCTATAAATATTGTTCTCATCCTTTTATTATCAAGTATACTGTAAGCAGCACGGAAACCAATTACAGTTTGGTTAGTATTAGGTTTATAGTATTGTTCGATTTCCTAATTCTTTTGAAATAGCATTTTTTATCTGATCGAGTACCATTTTTTGTTGCATCAATTCCATCATTCGGTCAGCATTACCCGTTTGCTGGGCTTTTTGCATCTCATCCAGAACCTCCTTCATTAGGATTCTCACTTTTTTGCCCTTGTATTCGTTCACCATTTTAGGAACCAAATCCTTTAATTTTTCAACTATAGACTCTACAAAACTTCCATTCTTGGTCCAGATTTTACTTTCCTCGTAAGGTTCACTTAAAATATCGGCGGCAAGCTGACTAACTTTTTCATTGGTATGATCGCGAAAAAAAGTTTTTGCATTAAAATCTGCATGATTCATATTCGAACCATATTGATCAAATACCAACTGATATAATGGATTAATCGATTCCAGTTCATCCTTTTGAAGTTCAGATATAATAAATGTACCAACCAGAGTAATTACCTCTTCACCATTTTCGTTTTTATCTCGGAATAATACCTCGGTGCCAAAGTTCAGTAAAAAGCGAACCAATGCTCGCTCTTCCAAGTCACATTCGTTACCCGATCTTAAAAATCCTGAATTTTCAGCCATTTTCCTAGCTGGTTCTGGTTCATTAAAATCCGAACGTTGATTTTTTTTCCAGGCTTCCTCCTTACGCTTGTGAATGATTTTATTAATCTCTGTATATAAAACTCGTTCATCCACATTCAAAATGCCACTACATTCTCTCACGTAAACCGAACGCACAATGGCATCGGGAATAATGGCAATGGAACGAACAATATCTATAATCAGGTTTGCACGTTTTACCGGATCATCCTGAGCATCTTTTAAAAGAAGGTTCGTTTTAAAAACGATAAAGTCTGTTTCGTTTTGTTCGATATAGTTGGTAAGCTCAGTCGCTCCCATGGTTTTTGAGAAGGAATCCGGATCTTCACCTTCCGGCAGCAATAAAACTTTGGCATTTACCTCTTGTTCCAAAACCAAATCAATTCCTCGCAATGATGCCTTAATACCAGCAGGGTCGCCATCATATATAATGGTAACATTGTTTGAGAATCGTTTTATCAAACGAATTTGATCTGGAGTAAGTGCAGTACCAGAAGATGCAACAACATTTTCAATTCCCGCCTGATGAAAAGAAATTACATCGGTATATCCTTCTACCAAAAAGCACTTGTCGTTCTGAACAATTGATTTCTTTGCCTGAAAAATACCATACAGTACTCTACTTTTGTGATATACTTCGGATTCAGGAGAGTTCAGATACTTGGCAGTTTTCTTGTCATTTCGAAGTGTACGTCCTCCAAAGGCTAATACTCTTCCAGCAATACCATGAATTGGAAAAATCACTCTTCCTTTAAATCTATCAATTAAGCGATTCTCCTTATCAATACTTAAACCTGTTTTTACAAGATATTCCTTCTTGTATCCACTATCTATTGCTTGTTTCGAGAATGCTTCCCACTCTTCAAGGCAAAATCCTATCTGAAACTTTTTAATGATGTCGTCACGGAAACCACGTTCTCTTAAATAACTCATTCCAACAGCCATTCCCTGCGGATGCTGGTGCAAGTTGTGAGTAAAAGCTTTTTGAGCAAAAGAATTTACGATCATCATACTTTCCCTGTCGTTCTTTTGCTTCTCTTGTTCTGGCGATAATTCCTGTTCGATTACATCAATATTGTATTTTTTTGCCAGATATTTTAATGCACCCACATAATCAAGGTGCTCATGCTCCATGATAAAGTTTACTGAGTTTCCCCCTTTACCACATCCAAAACATTTATATATACCTTTTGCTGGAGATACTGTAAATGAGGGAGTTTTCTCATTATGAAAGGGACATAAACCCAAATAGTTTACACCTCTTCTTTTAAGAGTAACAAAATCCGAAACCACTTCAGATATCTCTGCAACATCAAAAATTCTTGATATAGTAGACTGATCAATCATACGAACAAAAATAGAAAACAAGATTGATAATCGCTCACCGTTTGAAAACTTTTAAATTTGAATAAAACAAACATACTATAATAAAGGATGCTAAGTTTTATAATCATATACTTTAGCATTCCTATTTTTTTTGATCGTACATTATAATACGTAACTTGAATTTTTAACAAATCGAAATAATGAAACAACTATTACTTACCACAATTTTAATCTGTCTTATAAGCTTTATTGGTAAATCACAGGAACATCTGCCTACTGCAAATGATTATTCTGCATTTGTAAAAACCAAAACACTAATTGTTTTAGATGATAATCCAATGAGTGAGTACAACTTTAGGATAAAAGATGTTATCAAAAATAATTGGACCATTACTGAATATGGATTCATTTCGAACAAAGAGTTTGAGAAAAAACGTTTCAACCCTAAGTATTCATTTATTATTAATAGCATCGTTACTTTTAATAAGGATAAAACCAAAGCCAGATACAACTTTCTAAGTCTGGTAATGGGCGGTAAGGAAAAAAGAATTGCCAACATGCCTGATTTATGCTCAGTTCCCTTATCGTACAAACATGTACACGAAGATGTTTATTCGTACAAACTGCCTTGTTTTATCAGGTTCATGCAAAATCATGTGAAATTGGTCAGTAAAAATCCTGAAATTATATCGGCCAACGTATTAAAATACTATAATAAAAATGCCTCCTTGCTTCAGGGCAAAACTCTTTATCTTATTAAAGTGGAATTACAAAAAGAGGTAAATAGTTTGGCAAAAATCCGTAAGGTTTATCCAGGCAAGGTGAAAATTGTAACTAAAGAAGAGGTTGAAAAGGCAATTAATTGTAAAAAAGAGAACATAGTGTTCCTGCACAAGGTGGGACCTGAAAGCTCAAAAACAAAAGCAAGATGTTTTAAGATTTTGGTTGGTGCCAGTGATTCAGATTTTTATTATTTTGACTATCACATGATTAAAAAGAAACAAAGCGATTCATTTTTAGAAAAAGATTTTAAACGAATAGCCCGATAAATCAATACTCATGAAAAAACTAGTTGTATTAAGCGGTGCAGGAATGAGTGCCGAAAGTGGCATCCGAACTTTTCGCGATATGGGAGGCTTGTGGAAAGAATACGATGTAATGGAAGTTGCCAGTCCTACCGCATGGAATAACAATCCCAATTTGGTTCATCAGTTTTACAATGAAAGAAGAAAGCAATTGTTTGAATGTGCCCCAAACCAAGGCCATCATCTCATAAAAAAGCTGGAAGAACATTTCGATGTTCACATTGTAACTCAAAATGTAGATGACCTGCATGAAAGAGCTGGTAGTTCAAAAATTTTGCATCTGCATGGCGAATTGAAAAAAGCTCGCAGTACAGTAGATTCGAGTCTGGTTTATGAACTTGACAATTGGGAACTTGGATTAGAGGATAAATGTGAGAAAGGATCACCACTTCGTCCGCACATTGTGTGGTTTGGCGAAAGTGTTCCAGCCATTTCTGAAGCTGCAGAAATAGTTTCCCAAGCTGATATCTTATTAATAATAGGAACTTCCTTAAATGTTTACCCTGCAGCTGGCTTAATTGATTATGCACCTGACAATACTCCAGTTTATATTATCGATCCAAATCAACCTGCCGTTCACACCAATCACAACATTACATTTATAACAGAAGCAGCGAGTGTAGGAATGAAAAAACTTTTCGAAACTCTCGAACTCAAGTAAGCTGAACACCTTCCTTATATAAAAACAAAAGCCGGAATATTGAATTCCGGCTTTCTTATATTATTAATGATTTAGATTAGTCATCTATAGAGTCTTCTTCAATCATTGAATCAACTTCTTCTCCATTAAAACCAGAGAAGTCTCTTGAAGCTTTCAGTAGATTTCCAGCATGTAAAGTAAGGTTCTTGGTTTCATTCAGGATCCCCAGGTAAAGAACTGAATTTCTAGTACCAACTTTTTCAGCTTTAATTCTCTTGATTTGCTCTTTTCTAAATTTGCGAATTGATTTCAGCAAATCTTTTTGCTTTTCAAGAGCTTTTTCAATTTCAGCAGCTTCGTAATTACTGTCTTTCAACAAACGGTTAATTGTTCTGAAGAAATCATCAAGTTTAGTTTGAATGATATTTAATTCATTCACCTGTTCCTTAATCAAAGTCTTGTGATTGTTATCAACGTAATCGAAAGCTGGACCAGCAATAAAGCTCATTGAATGTGCAATCTCACGCAAGTAATCAATCAACTGAACGTAAAAAGGACCTGTTGCGATACTATCTTCACTCAATTTCTTCATCATGGCAGGAACCTGATCTTTCATCTGTTTCGCTTCCTTATCCAACTTGCCTGCTTTCTTATTGCATTCTTTTAATTTAGAACGCTCTTCGAAAGCCAACCCGTTAATGATTTTGCCATATAGATTAGGAATCTTAACTGTGATACCTGAAACTGCGAAAGTCAACTGTTCAAAGATTCCACCTTTTATAATAATTGTATCATCTTCTTCTGTTGGTTGCTCTTTAGCCTGTGATTTCTTCTTGTGGAAGATATGAGATCGAACCACAAAAATTACAGCAAGAGTCAACAATCCAAAAATAGCAAATCCACCTAGCCAGTTGATTAAATTAGCAAAGATAAAGGCTGCGGTAAATGCACTAAATGCTGTAAAGAACCATCCACCAATTACTGTAAGTACACCAGTAATACGATATACTGCTGAATCTCTTCCCCAAGCTCTATCAGCTAATGAAGTACCCATTGCAACCATAAATGTCACATAAGTTGTAGACAATGGTAACTTTAGGGATGTACCTATCGAAATTAGAATACTTGCAACAGTAAGGTTTACCGATGCACGAATCATATCAAATGCTGGCTTATCCTTTGGATCTACTCCAGGAATAACTACTTCCTCAGGTTTATTAAATCTATTGGCAATACCTTGCTGAACAGTTGCAGGCATCATGCGCTTAAAGTTGCTATTCGCTGATAATGAACGACGAACCAATAAACGTGCAAAGAACGATGATCCAAACTTTTCGTCTCCCTCATTTTGGCTACTTAAGCCAATCTCCGTCTCGGTAACTGTTCTTGCTTTTTTAGATAACCATAGTGTTACGGTCATAATAATACCAGCAATTATCAACAGGTATGTTTCTGTCTGAACCTTCTGACTCAAAATACCCATTGTCATTCCATAAGGATCAGTACCTGGATTAGCTGCAAAAGCCTGGAAAGATTTGAAACCAGCCAATGGCACCCCAATAAAGTTTACAAGGTCGTTACCAGCAAAAGCCATTGCCAATGCAAATGTACCCACCAAAACAATCACCTTAAGAATGTTTAAACGAACAAACCAAACCAAAGCTTGTAATAATATAGTCCAACCAACAAATGAAACCGCTATAATGGTTAAGGTGTTAGACTTAATCCAAGCCAAAGTATCTTTGGTAATAAAAGAGGATCCTTTAGCACCTTTAATCAGGATAAAGTAAGTAATTGCAGTAATTGCAATACCCCCAAAAATGGCACCAAAATACTTGAATGTTTTCTCGTATCTATACGTGAAAACCAATCGTGTTACCCATTGTACCAATGAACCGGATAAAAAGGCAATAACAACACTCAACAAAATACCGGTTATAATGGCCAGTGCTTTGGCTGAATTAATGTAAGTTCCTAAATCAAGCAGAGTTTGATCGGCAGAGTTCATGATTTTAACTATGGCCACAGCAACAGCAGCTCCAAGCAACTCAAATACAATCGATACTGTAGTTGAAGTTGGAAGACCTACGGTATTGTAAAAATCCAACAGAATAATATCTGTTAGCATAACCGCAATAAAAATGATCATGATTTCTGCAAAGTAGAATTGGTCGGGGTGAAAAATCCCCTTACGAGCTACCTCCATCATACCACTCGAGAAAGTTGCTCCAACCAAAATCCCAAGGCTGGCAATAATCATGATGGCCCAACGTGGGGCAGCCTTAGAACCAAATGCAGAGTTTAGGAAATTAACGGCGTCATTACTCACGCCCACGATTAGATCGCTAATGGCAAGTGCAAATAGCACAACCACAATTAGTAAATAAAAGTTCTCCATGTTATTAAGTTCGTAAATTCGAAGCAAACATACTAACACATGGAGACTATTTTATTTCTATTTTGTTACGTTTGTGTTAATTTAACGTTAACACTTCTGCTGTTCAGACTTGTTTAATTTAACCAAAAAATCTGCTGTAGCAACATTCAAAGCCATTGGTACATTATTAATTACACAAGTTCTAATTAACGTTTGAATATCATGTTCGTGACCATGAGGTGTTTCGGCATCAATTAAAAATATTACTTCATCAACCTTTCCTTCAAGAATTTGAGCTGCCAATAAAATATCTCCTCCGTTTGGTCCGTGTCCAAAAGCTTCAACCTCAAGGTCAAGTACTGAGTTTAATATTTCAGAAGTATTAGTGGTCCCTATTAGCTTGTGCTTTTTCAATTCATCAAGGTGTCTTTTTACCCATGCAAGCATTACACTCTTCTTCTCGTTATGCGCTACTAAGGCAATTGTTTTTTTACTTTCCATCTCTAATCTCTTATAAATTTTGATCTTCTATTTTAAATATTCTATGTAATACAAGCGTATGTAATCAAAAAAAAACGTATTTGTTAAAAGAACTCTACCTATTCCATTAAGTTTTTTGTATTTTTCTGATTAGTACAACACCGATTTGTTTTTGATTGATACCATATCTTCTTAAATTTGATATGGCATATCAGTTATCGATCGGCATTATAATATAAATATTGAATTTTTAAACATTATAACAAATAAACAAAGTATTCTTCAAATCAGTAATAAAATTGTAAATTTGTTAATATTATATTAATGCTAGCAATATGAACTACCTATCTAAAATACTGTTATTGTCCGTTCTAATATGTGGAATTGGCTTAAGTTCTTGTAAGGAAGAGGCGAAAGAACCAGTAAAAAAAGAAACAACTAAAAAAGTTGCCAAAAAGAAAGAGGTTAAAAAACCTACACCAAAACCTGTTGAAAAGAAAAAATTGGAACCTGTTGTAGAAAAAGTTCCGAACAAATACTTTTTAATTGTTGCAAGTTTTGAAAACAAAACAAATGCCGAAAAACTTCAATCTCGTTTAAAGAAGGATGGTTATGTATCTAACATTCACAATGCAAAAAATGGATTTTTCAGAGTTTCATACAAAGCTTTTTCGGATAGAAAATTAGCATTTCAAGAATTGGCATCGGTTCGAGCAACAGAAGAACATAAAGACACCTGGCTATATATCAAACGATAATTTTTAGGACATGGCAAAACTAAGCTATCTATTCATTCCTCTTTTTCTTTTACTGGTATCCTGTAAAGATGAGAAAAAGGTTACTACTGTTAGTAAGGACAATGTTGTTGAACAAACAGCAAAAAGACAGGTTCCAGAGCTAACTCCACCACCTGAAAAGCCAGAACCTAAATTAAGTAGTGCTGAAATTGCCAAAAATAGAGAAATTTTCGACTATCATATTGTTGCAGCCAGCTACAATTATCAGAAACAGGCCGATGCTTTTAAAGACAGATTGTATCAAAAAGGTTATCCTTCCATTGTGTTAGAGAATAATGGAAAATTTAGGGTAGTTCTTCAATCATTTAATAACAAAGAATCGGCAATAAAAGAATTGAAACGCTTGAGAAAGCTGAATAAAAAACCTGATTTATGGCTGCTTCGTCAATAAAGCTGAAGAAGCATTACTGTTGAAAAGATAACAACAAAACCTAATATAAAACCTGCATATACCTGTAAAGGAGTGTGCAGGTTTAATTTTAATCGGGAGTATCCTAACAATCCTGCCAATAAAATCCCAGCAATAAAATATACTCTTAAGGAACCAGCATAAAGAATGGTAAAACTTAATACCATTCCAATAAATCCACCAATACCAGCCATATGAATGCTAATTTTCCACTTGGTAGAAATTAAAGCAATTACACCTATAGAAACAATTGCAGCCAATTGCAGGTGAGCAATAATTCTCGTAATTGGGAATTTCATTAAAAGATAAAATCCCAGTGCATAAAAAATAATAGTAAAGGCCAATGGCACCAATCTCTCTCTTCTTTCATTTAAACCATAATCCGAAACAAATTTTTGAGCCTTTAAAAGTGGAAGCACACTTATTGGAAGAAGTATGGTTGAAATTCCCACAATTAGATAAATAACACGAATTAATTGAGGTGGAGTAAAATCAAGAAAAGTACCTGAGTGAAATATTACAAAAATGGAGTACAAAGGCATTAACATCGGATGCGCTACTCTTGAAATTATTCTTGAAAGATTCATATTCTGTTCGGATTATACTATTTATTATCAGTCTTTAACCAACTAATCTTTTAACAAAAGAAAGGTGCAAAGATAATTGTCTTTGCACCAATTCGAATTATAATTAATTCTTTTTTACAATTCCTTTCTTAATCGAGCAACCGGAATATTCAATTGCTCACGATATTTCGCCACTGTTCTACGTGCAATCTTGTAGGACTTCTCCTTTAAAATGGCCGCCAACTTATCGTCGGTTAATGGCTTTTTCTTATCCTCATTGTCTACACATTCCTGAAGAATCTTCTTGATTTCACGAGTAGAAACTTCCTCTCCGGTATCGGTTTGCAAACCTTCGGAGAAGAAATATTTCAATGAGAAAATACCAAAATGCGTTTGAATGTATTTCGAATTCGACACACGAGAAATGGTTGAGATATCCAATCCTGTGATATCAGCAATGTCTTTCAGAATCATTGGTTTCAACTTTCTCTCATCTCCTTCCATGAAATACTCTCGCTGAAACTCAATAATTGCATTCATAGTTACCAACAGTGTATTCTGACGTTGCTTAATGGCATCGATAAACCATTTTGCAGAATCGAGCTTTTGTTTTACAAACATCACAGCATCTTTCTGCTCTTTGCTTTGATTCTTTTTATTGCCAGCATAATCCTGAATCATTTCAGAATAGGTACGACTAACATGCAACTCCGGAACATTTCGTGCATTTAGGCTTAATCGCAAATCACCATCTTCCTCTTCCAAAATAAAATCGGGAATAATGGTTGGCGATGCTTTCACCATTGGATTATTGAAAGCTCCTCCTGGTTTCGGATTCAATTTCAAAATCTCATCAATTGCACATTTAAAATCTTCATCGTTGGCACCAACGCGCTTCTGAATTTTATCGTAATGCTTCTTGGTAAATTCCTCGAAATGCTTTTTAAGAATAAGATAAGCCAACTTTACATCAGGGTTGTGTTTTCCCTTTCGGGATATTTGAAGCAATAAACACTCTTGCAAATCGCGAGCTCCAACTCCTGCAGGGTCGAAATCCTGAATAACACGCAGCAGCTCTACCAACTCTTCGAACGAAGTTTCGATTCCTGTTGAGAAAGCCAAGTCATCAACAATACTATCAATATCTCTTCTCAAGTAACCGTCTTCATCGATATTCCCAATCAGATATTCGGTTAACGCAGCTTTTTCAGGTTCCAATATTCTTAATCCCAACTGAGAAATCAACAATTCATGAAAAGTAGTTCCCCCCGAAAACGGAATTTCCTCATGCTTATCGTCTTTAGAATAATTTTGTGCCGATAATTTATAGGATGGAATATCCTCGTCGTTCATGTAATCCTCTAAAGTAAATTCTTCTTTATCGGTATCACGATCGTTTGTATCTTCTGTTTGGGCTGATTCTTGAAACTCTTCTACTTTTTCGCCTTCTTCAAGAACCGGATTTTCTTCCAATTCTTTCTTAATTCTCTCCTCAAGCTGCAAAGTTGGAAGTTCCAACAGCTTTATCACCTGTATTTGCTGTGGCGATAACTTTTGTAATAATTTTTGCTGTAAACTTTGCTTTAGCATTCTGTTTCGTGTTCTGGTTTAGTCGAAGCAAGATACATAATCTGCGCTGAACACACAAATATCAAGCCAAAACGAAAAAGTTAAAAAAGATTAAAGGGAAATAACAATCAGCTGTCGGTTGTCAGCATTTTGTATTATGATTAAGATGATCGTATATCATTTTAATGATGTATTAAAGTTTTGTATACATTATATATAGGCATACCATTTTTCGTCGCTGGAAACCAAAACTCTTATCTCTACTATGTTGTTGCGACAATTATTATTCTTGTATTTTTTCCCAGCTCTTCGTTCGCTTCTCTTACTATGGACTGGGCTACAAAGATGACGCACCGCTGGTGCTTGATTCATAAAACAAGACAATATCGTAATTGCTAATTCGTAATTATAAAAAAACCGCATCACAAAAGTGACACGGCTTGATATATTCTCTATCTCTTTATTGATACTCTCACATAGAGTGAGAACATCAAATTATTCGATATTTCTACTAAAATTCTGCATTCTTTGGAGTTCTTGGGAAAGGAATTACGTCGCGGATGTTACCCATACCAGTAACAAACAACATCATTCTTTCGAAACCAAGGCCGAAACCAGCATGAGTTGCAGATCCAAAACGACGAGTATCCAGGTACCAATCCATTTCTTCAGCAGGAACATTCATTTCCTTCATTCTGGTTGTTAATTTCTCAAGATCTTCCTCACGTTGCGATCCTCCAACAATTTCACCAATACCTGGGAATAAGATATCCATTGCAGCAACAGTTTTTCCATCGTCGTTCTGCTTCATGTAGAATGCCTTGATATCCTTAGGATAATCGATCAAGATAACTGGTTTCTGGAATTTCTTCTCAACCAAATATCTTTCGTGCTCCGATTGTAAATCAGCTCCCCAACCTTCAATCAAGTACTGGAATTTCTTCTTCTTGTTTGGTTTCGAGTTACGAAGAATATCGATAGCTTCGGTATAAGTCAAACGAACAAAGTCGTTCTCCAATACAAACTTCAATTTCTCGATCAACTCCATCTGACGATCTTCTGCTTTCAAACCTTTTTCTTCCTCTTGCAAGCGCTTGCTCAAGAACTGAAGGTCTTCCATACAGTTGTCCAAAGCATATTTAATCATATACTTCAAGAATTCTTCAGCCAAATCCATGTTATCAACGATATCATAGAATGCCATTTCAGGCTCAATCATCCAGAACTCAGCCAAGTGACGAGTTGTGTTTGAGTTTTCGGCGCGGAAAGTAGGACCAAAAGTGTAAATCTCACCCAAAGCCATAGCTCCCAACTCACCTTCCAGCTGACCAGAAACAGTAAGGTTGGTTTCTTTTCCGAAGAAATCTTCTTTATAGTTAATTGTTCCATCCTCGTTTAAAGGTGGATTTTTAGGATCTAAAGTTGATACTCTAAACATTTCACCAGCACCTTCGGCATCCGAACCTGTAATCAATGGTGTGTGCATGTAATAGAATCCTTTCTTGTTAAAGAACTCGTGAACAGCAAAAGCCATTGCGTGACGAATACGGAATACTGCACTAAATGTATTGGTACGGAAACGCAAGTGCGCCTTTTCTCTTAAGAACTCTAAAGAGTGTTTTTTAGGTTGTAGTGGATACTTTTCAGGATCGGCAACACCTAATACTTCGATATTTTTAGCAGCAATCTCAACAGATTGTCCACTACCTTGCGATTCAATAATTTCTCCATCAACCGAAATGGCTGCACCAGTTGTGATCTTTTTCAACAAATCCTCATTAAAATTAGGAACATCAACAACTACCTGAAGATTTTGAATAGTAGAACCATCATTTAAAGCCACGAAATTAATTTGCTTATTACCGCGCTTTGTTCTTACCCATCCTTTCACATTCACCGTACTGCCTGCTTCTGCAGAAGCCAACAGATCTTTGATCTTAATTCTTTTCTGTTCCATTTTAATTAATCCTTAATGAGATGAATACAGCTACAAGCCTCAAGCCTTAAGCTGCAAGTAATTCTCAAATTCAATTGAGAACAACCTAGTTAAATCATTCTATTTGTGAACGATAATGCATCAAAAAATCACTTTGCGCAAAATCGAACTACAAAAATATAAAAATTGATTGCAATACGGTTTACTATGTGCTAATTAATTGAAAAAAAGAGGAAATAGATTTATTATCTACCTCACAAACTCCACATGATAATATCTTCTAATATAAATTCAGAAACAAGAATTATGAATCAGGAAACATATAATTTCCATACCTACTATAAAGGGTTTGTTTGCATGAAATACCTTTCTTTTAAATAAAATAAGCCTACAAATGAAATAAAACTTATTTAGATTTTATAATTATGACCATGGTCATAATATGTTTTTACCATGATTATTATAATTTTTTACCATGGTGAAAATTTAATAACTTAAGGTAGTTTTAATTGAAACCTAAGTTCATTTTAAAATAAAGGTACTGTATGAGTGTTGAATACAAAGTTGTAAAGATAGTTCCTCCTGGTAAAAAGGAAGAAGATTGTAAACCTTATTATCCAAGAATTACCAAAAGAGTAAAAAGGGATTTAAGAGATTTGGCCGAGGACATTTCCCAAATATCAACCTTTAGTACCATAGATGTAATTGGAGTTTTGGAAGCATTTACGAGCTTAATACCAAATTACTTAAAAGATAATTGTTCTGTTGAATTAGGTGATTTGGGTACATTCTCATTGCATATTAATGCCGAAGGATCAGAATCTCCTGAGAAAGTTAGCCGCCATAATGTTAAAAGGGTAAAGATGGCATTCCGACCAAGTCCAAGAGTAAAGAAAGATTTGCAAACTACTACTTTCAAGAAGTTACCTACGAAAAAATAGCATATATCAACACATATATAATAAACCGTTTAGGAATCAAATAAATATTTTTTTCAAGATTTCTCAACACTTCGTAAATGATTGATTTTCTGAAACCTTAGCATTAGAATGATAAAATAAGATATTTGGGGTTTATGATTTTTTATCAAGATTATTAACTTTAGCGCTTGCATCAATCAAAGTAAATCAATGATTCAAAATAAGTTAGTCAATTCCATTCAGGAAACGATTCAGAAAAACTGGGAACATCCAGCTTTTACAAACTACCAAAAAGACACGATTACATTTCAGGAAGTAGCCCAGCGAATTCAATGGATGCACTTTCTGTTTAAAGAATTAGGAATAAAAAAAGGTGATAAAGTTGCAGTTATTGGTCGCAACCTAAACAACTGGGCAGTTACCTATTTGGGTGCCATTACTTATGGTGCGGTAATCGTTCCTATTCTACCTGATTTTAATTCAAGTGATATACACCATATTGTTACTCATTCAGAGTCGAAATTGCTTTTTGCCACCGAAAACATTTTCAATAAAATTGATGATGACAAAATGAAAAAGTTGATGGGGATCATTTCTCTTGGAGAATTTGAACCACTTTGCTCTTCATGCGATAAACTAAATAAGGCAGTAGAAAAGGCAAATAAAAAATCGAAGGAAATCGCGCTAAGCAAAGATCATTTGAACTTTGCTGATCCGAAAGAAGATGACATTGCCGTTCTTTCCTATACTTCAGGAACTTCTGGATTCTCGAAAGGTGTAATGTTGCCATTTAAAAGTTTATACTCAAACGTAAAAATTGGCTTTGATTATATTGATTTAAGACCACAAGATAAGGTAGTTTCATTTTTACCATTGGCTCATGTATTTGGTTGTTTATTCGAATTCTTAACCGAGTTCTGCTGTGGATGTCATGTGGTATTTTTATCGCGTGTTCCAACTCCACAGATCATTACCAAAGCTTTTCAGGATATACAGCCAAAGCTGATTTGTTTGGTTCCCCTGATTATGGAGAAAATCTACAAGAAAAGAATTCTGCCAGTATTGGAAAGCCGCAGGGTAAAGCTGATGCTTAAAATTCCATTGCTGGAAAAGAAAATCTATAAGAAAATAAGAAGCTCGTTGATTGAAACCTTTGGAGGTAAATTTATTGAGGTAATTATTGGCGGTGCTGCTTTAAATAAAGAAGTTGAAGATTTTTTGAAGAAAATAGAATTTCCATTTACCGTTGGATATGGAATGACAGAATGTGGTCCGCTAATTAGTTACAGTCCTACACAAAAGTTCCGATCTCATTCATGTGGTGAGGTGGTGGATCGCATGCAGGTGCGCATCGATTCGGAAGATCCGTATAAGGTGGTTGGCGAAATTCAGGTGAAAGGTGATAATGTAATGAAAGGTTATTACAAAAATCCTGAAGCTACTGCCGAAGCCATGACCGAAGATGGTTGGTTACGCACCGGTGATTTGGGCGTTGTGGATGCCGACGATACAATATATATACGTGGTAGAAGTAAAAACATGCTTTTAGGACCATCGGGCCAGAACATTTACCCTGAAGAAATTGAAGCGGCTTTAAATAATATGCCATTTGTTCAGGAATCGATAGTTACCGATGATAAAGATCACAAATTAATAGCTTTAATCTATCCGGATTACGAAGCTTGTGATGCCGAAGGATTAAATAAAGATGAAATTCAACAAGCTTTAGATAAAGACAGGCAGATTATTAACAAGTCTTTACCTGCTTACATGAAGGTTTCGAGAATCATCCTGTTCCCTGAAGAATTTAAGAAAACTCCTAAGCGAAATATTAAACGATATTTGTATACAAATTTGTATCGCGAATAATAAAGAAAGCCGGTCTGTTTAGATCGGCTTATTTTTTGAACAATCCTCTTTGTAATTTTGTGCGATGATTTAATTTGAATACCAAATCAACTACAGGCATTAAGAACAATTGTGTTTTTGTGTCATTATTTAAATAGTAAGTTTTGTATCCTGCCGATACAGAAAATCTACTGTCCCTATGCCAATGTATTTTCCCTTGACTCTCTATTGCATATTCTCCTCCAAAATCGATATTATAATAGTCGGCCGAAATTGAAAAGTTAAAATTCCTGTAAACATTTCCCACCAACTCTAATCCTGCAAAATATACTTTCTGATCATCGTAGTAAGAGCCCGATCGTTGATACAAGAAATAGTAATCCAACTTTGGAAAATTATCATCGCCAGCCTTCAATGAAAAATCGAAACCAACACGAGCTGTCAGTACCAAATCGGGTATGCGAATAAAACAATCTTCAGGTTGCGGGTTGAGTATTCGGCTCAATATCAATTCATTTCTAAATGTGAATATATGCGGAACATCGGCATTTTTTGGAATCTGATCCTTAAATCCTGAATTTTTTGCCCATTTTATTCCCAAAGTTGGATAATATAAGGTATGCTGACTCGATAAAATGGTATTCTTTCCCAGCCATTGGTGTTTGAATCCAATATTGGGTACCAATGGAAAAATTAACAATTCTGAATTCAATTCAGTCTTGGGATAATTACCATACCTGCTTTTTGCCAAAGCACTTAAATGTATTTCACCCATGGGAACAACCTTCGCACCTCTATCGGTCCATGCGCTATAATAATCAACTCTTTTTCCAGAAACGGGTGATTGAGCTTTTGATACAAATACGCAGCAAAAACATATTACTGACAAACAAATTAACTTTCTCATTGATTATAGCTTTAAATAGTAAGCGTAAAATTCTGCATTTTATTATAAAAAGAGAGTGAATTTTAGACAAATGTTAAAACCGTATCAAAAATACCATTTACCGATAAAAATGAAATGGTTACCTAATTATGGCTTCATATGCATTTTTCTTAGTCTATTTTTAGCTTACCAAATTAATCCGAAGTATTGAAATGCTGAATGTTAACAAAATTTAATAGTAACCACAGGAAACTTTAAGAACATTTTAAGTTTCCATAGTGTTATGTGATTATCTTTGTAAGATGAAAAACCAGAGAACAGATATAATAGAAGTTTGTTGGGAGTTGTTCTTTCAATTTGGAATTAAAAGTGTAAGCATGGATGATATTGCCAGTAAACTTGGCATCTCGAAAAAAACCATTTACCAGCACTTTAAAAACAAATCGGATTTGGTTGAGCAAGCTTTGGAATGGCAAATTAACCATCCGCGTTTTTCATTCCAATCTGAGGAAGTTAGTCATCTTAATGCCATAGATCAATATATCGCATTTTACAAGTTCGTGATTTCACAAATAGAGAATTCTTGTGATTCAATGAGGTACGATTTGCGTAAATACTATCCAAAATTGTGGCATAAATTTCATCGTACCAATCTAAGTAGATTTCAGACCGAATTGGCACAAAATTTAGAACAAGGGATTAAAGAAGACTTATTCAGGCCTGAAATTAATATTGAATGGATTAGCAAAACCATGGCTCGATTTTATTTAAACATGGCCGAAACAGATAATGTGATATTGGAAAAAGAAGATATATCCAATATAGAATTCCACAAAGAATTGGGTATTTACCATTTACATGGCGTTTGCACAAACAAAGGAATAGAATACTTTAAAAATAACTTTAAATAGATCAGAAATAATGAAAAACATCCTACTATCATTTGTAGTGATTTTTCTTGTGTTCAGTTATCCCACACAAGCTCAAACTGAAGACAAAATTAATTTCACTCTTGCCGAGGCACAGGAATATGCTTTGGAAAACTCATATTCGGTAAAGGGGACCGATTATGACCTACAGGTAGCCAGAAAAAAGGTATGGGAAACCATTGCCGATGGATTGCCACAAGTTGACTTTTCTATTGATTACAACAACAATTTGAAAATACCTAAATTTTTCCTGGAGCAAGAAGGAGAAAGTGTAGCTATTTCAATGGGATCTAAATATTCAAGTACAGCTGCAATTAGTGTAAACCAAAAGATTTTTGATGGGTCGTATATAATAGGTACAATGGCTGCTAGTGTTTACGTTCAACTTTCAAAAGACCAGAAGGAAAAAACTGAAATTGAAATTAAAGATGCAGTTGCACAAGCTTATTATACTGTTTTAGTTGCAGAAGACAATTACAAAACCGTAAAAGAGAATCTGTCCATAAATGAAAACTTACTGAATGAAACCAAAGCTTATTGGGAAAATGGTTTTCGCGAAGAACTGGATGTAGATCAGATCAAATTGAATCTGAATCGAAACAAAACTCAATTGTCAGATGCAAAAAGAGCAATTTCTACTTCATTAACTGTACTTAAATTTACTATGGGAATGGATATTGAAAAGAATATTGAGCTAAGCAATAGTCTTGAAAAGCTGGTGGATCCAATTCGATCAACAACCCCTGAAGTAAGCAGTTATGATTTTGCATCTCATATTGATTACAGAATTTTAGAGACTCAATTAAAATCTCAAAAATTATTGATCAGAAATGAACAAGCTCAGTACTTACCAACCATCTCTGCTTTTTACAATTATGGTAAGAATACCAGCACCGAATTCAGTAATGTGTTTAAATCAGAAGTTCCATGGTTTAAATCTTCGGTAATTGGATTAAAATTAAATATGCCAATTTTCTCTGCTGGTAAGCGAAGATCAAAAGTAAAACAGCAAAGAATCGAATACATGAAAATTGAAAATAATATGGCTGAAGCCGAGCAAAATCTAAAAAAAGATTTGAGCTTATCATTTTCGAATTTACTTAATGCACAGGAAACCTATGAAAATAACCTGGAAGCTGTAAACATCGCAAAAAGAATATACGACAAAACCATAATCAAATTTAACGAAGGGATTTCCACTAGTACGGAATTATCGGAAAATGAAAAGCAATACCTGGATGCACATTCGAATTACATTAATTCAACACTTGCATTGCTGAATACAAAAATTGCTTTTGATAAGGCTCTCGGAAAATTATAATTAAAAAACATCCTACAAAAACCATAAACAGATGAAAAAAATATTAATTGTTGCAATTATTCCTCTACTATTTGCTTGTTCTGCCAAGGATGCAGACAAGGAGTTGAGCAAGGAAGATCAATTGAAAAAATACAAATCGGAATTTGCTACTTTAAAAAAGAAAATCTCTGCTCTAGAAAAAGAAATTAGGAGCGAAAGCAATACCGATGAAGCAATAAGTGTAGCTGTTACAGAAATCACAAATTCTAAATTTGAACATTTTATCCAGGTAACCGGTAATGTTGAAGCTGACAAGAATATCACAATTACTCCTGAGGCCAATGGTAACATCATTTCTATTAATGTTGTTGAAGGACAAAAAGTAAGAAAGGGTGATGTAATTGGAAAATTAAATACTGCTCAAATTCAAAGAAGCATCGATGAAGTAAAAACAAATCTTGAACTTTCAAATATTCTTTTTGAAAGACAACAAAGACTTTGGAATCAGAAAATTGGATCGGAAGTTGAATACCTGCAGGCAAAAGCCAATAAAGAGGCTTTAGAAAGTAAACTTGAAGCATTGGTGGCTCAAAAAGACATGGCAATCATTACTGCTCCATTTAATGGTATTATCGATGAAATTCACCAAAAGAAAGGTGAGTTGGCAGGGCCAAGCATTCCTTTTGCACAATTGGTAAATATTGATCAGGTATACGTTGAAGCTGATATTGCTGAAACTTACCTGAACTACATTAAAGCTGGCGAGAAGGCCGAATTAGAATTTCCTGCTATCGACTTTCGCACCAGTGCATCGATTTATCGTACTTCAAATATTATTGATCCTGGAAACAGAAGTTTTAAAGTTCGTGTTAACCTGAACAATCCGGGTCATAAAATTAAGCCAAATCTAATTTCAGTTCTTAAAATTAAAGATTACGAAATTGACAATGCCATTGTAGTTCCATCAATAATTGTAAAGAAAGATTTTGAAGGCAGCTATTTGTACGTGGCTAAAAAAGAGGGTAAGAAATTGGTTGCTAACAAAACTTACATCAAAATCTCGAAAACCTACAACAACCTTTCTTTAATTGAATCAGGAGTTCAACTAGGTGATAAAATTATTACTGAAGGATATTCGCAAGTTGTAAACGGAACACTAATTAGCACTAAGTAATTCGCAAAAAATGGACAATATAAAAGATAATGCTTCTGCCGAACAAGTTCAGCGGGAGTTTAAACCCACATTTGGTGCGTTAAAGAATAAAAACTCCATTTTTATTCTGACTTTCATTCTGATTGCTTTTGGATGGTTCTCGTACCAAAGTATGCCAAGAGAGTATTTCCCTGAAGTTGTGATACCCAATATCATGATTTCAACTCCCTATCCGGGAAACTCTCCTATCGATATTGAAAATCTGGTAACCAGACCTATCGAGAAGGAATTAAAATCATTAAAGGGAGTTAAGAAATTAAGCTCGGCTTCCTACGAAGACATGAGTTTAATTGTGGTAGAGTTTAATACTGATATTCCGGTAAAACAAGCTCTCCAAGACACAAAAGACAAGGTTGACAAATCATTAAGTGAATTGCCTGATGATTTGGATACAGATCCAATTGTTGAAGATGTGGATTTTGCAGATTTTCCAATCCTAAATGTAAACCTTTCGGGTGATTTTGGCTTGGAAGATTTAAAAGAGTATGCAGAAGAGTTACAAGATAAATTTGAAGCGCTTCCTGAAGTTTCAGAGGCAGATATCAAAGGTATCGACGAAAGAGAAATTAAAATTAATGCCGATTTGCACAAAATGGAAGCAAACGGTGTTACTTTCCACGATATCGAATTGGCCATAGGAGATGAAAACGTAACGGTTAGTGCTGGTACATTAATTACTGATAATACAAGAAGAAGTATACGTACAAGTGCCGACTATACCAGCATGAAACAAATAGAAAACACAATTGTTAAAGTTTCTAATGGTAGAGTAGTTTATCTGAAAGATGTTGCTGAAGTTGAAGATGGTTATGAAGAACTTTCTTCCATTTCGAGACTAAATAACCAACCTGTAGTTTCTTTATCGATTACTAAAAAGTCTGGTGAAAACTTATTGGCTGCAACCGATGCCATTTACAAAATTATTGGCGAGGAAAAAGAAAATGGTTCACTTCCGAGGGGATTAATCGTAACCGTAACCGATGATACCTCTGAAGATGTTCGTGGTCAGGTTGCCGATTTGGAGAACTCTATCATTATGGGGATGCTGCTGGTAATAATCGTTCTTTATCTTTTCATGGGATTAAGAAATGCATTGTTCTCGGGTTTGGCAATTCCAATGTCAATGTTAATTTCCTTCATCATCCTAAACCAAATTGGTTACACGGTAAATCAAATGGTATTGTTCTCTTTGATTTTGGCATTGGGTATGCTTGTTGATAATGCCATTGTGGTAGTCGAAAATGTATACCGACTACACGAAGAAGGTTTATCGAAATTGGAAGCAACCAAAAAAGGTGTGAGTGAAATTGCTGGTCCTATTATTTCATCAACGGCAACCACTTTGGCAGCATTCTTCCCATTGCTTTTATGGGGTGGAATCATGGGTGAGTTTATGAAATACCTTCCAATTACATTGATTATTGTATTGGCCTCTTCATTGTTTGTTGCATTGATACTTAATCCAGTATTTACAGCAACTTTCGTAAAGATTGATGATGTGAACAAAAAAATGAATAAAAAGAAATTCATTCTTATTGGAAGTTCATTTCTTGTTGTATCTCTGCCTTTCTATATCATGAAGATATTTGGTGTATTGGAAAGCTTCCTAATTGCCAATCTCTTAATGCTTATTGGTATTATAGTCCTTTTCAACCTGCTTGCTTTAAAGCCATTTGCCCGCTGGTTTCAAACCAAATTACTTGTAATGCTTGAAAATAGATACGAAAAGACCTTACGATTTGCATTAAAAGGAATCAAACCACTTTTGTTCTTTGTAGGTACATTTATTCTGATGATCGCTTCTATTGCTTTCTATTTTAGCACGAAACCTTTATTTGTTTTCTTCCCGGATAATGATCCAAAATCTATTTATATAACTATGGAATTACCATTGGGAACAGATATTCACAAAACAAATGAGCTTACCAAACGTGTTGAGGTAATTGTGAATAAAACCATGGAACCATATGAGGATATTATCCGATCAAAATCAACCAATGTTGGTTCTGGTAAAGGTGGAATGTTTGAATCAAGTCGTGCAGCCAACAAATCATTAACAACAATTTCATTTGTTGAATTTAAAGATCGTGCTGGCATTAGCACTTCTGAAGTTATGAAAGAACTGACTGCAAATTTTGAAGGTTTTGTGGGTGCTAAAATTTTCGTTGAAAAAGATGATCAGGGACCTCCTGTTGGTTACCCAATAAATATTGAGGTTTCAGGAGATGACTTTGAAAATTTATTAATTCAGGCAAATCGCGTTAAACACTTGATTGATGATGATAGAATTCCAGGTGTTGAAGAGTTGAAGTTAGATTTAGATCAGGGTAAACCTGAAATGCTAATTAATATAGACCGAGATAAAGTTCGTCGTTTTGGTTTGTCAACAAATCAAGTTGCTCGGGCATTGCGTAATTCTCTTTACGGATTAGAGGTTTCTAAATTTAAAGATGGTGAAGATGAATATGATATAATGCTTCGATTAAATGACAAATACCGATATGATGTACCTTCATTAATGAATCAAAAAATTAGTGTAATGAGTCCTATCAGTAATAAAATGGTTCAGGTTCCTATTTCGGCCATAGCAGATTACTCTTACGGATCAACCTACGAAAGAATTAATCGGATTGAAAATACGCGTGTTGTTACCATTTACTCGAACGTAAAAGAAGGATTTAATGCTAATATCATTAATACAAGAGTAAGAGAATTGTTGGCTGATTTCGAAATGCCAAAAGGTTATTCTTATAAACTTACCGGAGAACAAGAAGAGCAAGAGGAAACTCAGGCATTCCTAACCCAGGCATTAATGATTGCTTTGGCCTTAATTACTTTAATTTTGGTTTCTCAGTTCAATTCTGCCATTAAGCCACTTATTATCATGATTACAGTACTATTTAGTACAATTGGTGTTTTCTTAGGATTGGGTATTTTCCAAATGCCATTTGTTATTTTGATGACAGGAATTGGTATCATTTCACTTGCGGGAATCGTTGTTAACAATGGTATTGTTCTGGTGGATTATATTGATTTACTAAGAAAGAGAAAGATTCTGGAATCCGATATGGCCGATAGAAAATATCTAAGTTCAGCCGAAGAGGTTGATTGTATTGCTCAAGCGGGTAAAACTCGTTTACGTCCAGTATTACTAACAGCCATTACTACTGTACTTGGTTTATTTCCACTTGCCGTTGGTATGAACTTCGATTTTTTCTCTCTATTGAGTGAATTCAATCCACATCTTTCATTTGGTAGTGATAGTACTGCCTTTTGGGGGCCAATGTCGTGGACGGTTATATTTGGATTAACCGTTGCAACTTTCCTAACGCTGATAATTGCACCTGTGATGTTTAGACTTTCTACACAAATTGAGCATCGCTTTTATAATTTTTTCTCAAAGAAATAAACATATACAACAATAATAGAAAAGCCGACAATTAGTCGGCTTTTTTATTATCCTAATGATCATGGTGTTTCTAAATGTATTTCATGTAAACAATATATGTTTGTTGAAAAAATATTTGTTTTATTTCATCTGCATTTACTATCTTCATGTATCTTAAATTATAATTGATAACATACTGATTTAGCTAATTTTATCCAATTATTTATTAAAAATTAAAATGATTTTTTCATCATTAAATATGACTTGTTTATCCACAAAAATCGATGGTAAATAAAATGAACCAAACTGATTTTGGGCAAAAACATAATAATTCGTAAATTTTTAAAAATGAGTTTGTTATTTCCAATCAACCAAATTAATCATATTCACTAAACCTTTAAACATGGAAATCATCTCGGTAATACTGCAAATCTTAATCTTAGCTGCCCTTGCTTTCATCATTTCCTTTTTAATTCAAGAAAAAAGAAATGCTGCTGCAAATTCAACTATTGAAGAAGCTGAATCAGAAGTGAAAGAATCAACCACAAACTCACTTCCTGCTTCTGATGAGAAGAGAGAAGAGTTTCTTCGAATCAATGCTTTTTTTATGAAGATTTTATGCGAAAAAAAGAGCAAGAGTAACTTTAAAAGGCTTCAGAAAGAATTTTTGGAGCTTGGAACGAGACTGTACTATTTAGCTTCGGAACTAACCATTCGGAAGTTTTTAGAATTTAAATCTCTAAGTTCTTTTGTTGAAGGAACAGTGCACGAACACAAGATTGCTTTGCTATGGTTTGCCGAGTTTAATGTTTTGCTCCGAAAAGATTTGGGATTGGAAACCTCTCCGGAACAGATAAAGGATTATCTAAACATCATTCTTACCTACTGGGACGAAGATGAATTGGAAAAACAAGAGTTGGATGATTTAAAAGATCAACTGGCTGATTCCATAGACAATTACTTTAGTGTGTTCAATGTAGGAACATCCTTAAACTAAAAAAAGTGCCTTTCGGCACTTTTTTTTATTGTATTTATTTTCTTTGATAACATCTTATCCAGTCAATCTCCATTTCTGCATTCAAATCATTTCTTGCTTCTTTTACTGCAAGACTAAAATTCAGATACATTGGATCTTGAGGAATTCCTGTTGTTTGAGTTTTTACAGGAACATCATTTATTTTCCACACCAATTCGTTTGCACTCCAATCAAGTGTATAAATAAAATATCCTTTATTCAAATCAATTCCCTTCACTTTGAATTCACTCTTCTGAGGAGAATTTTCACTTCCCCAAAAATTGGCATTCATAATTTTTCCTCCATTAAAGGTCTTAAAAATGTCAATATGTGGTAAGCTTTTGTCTGCAACCATCCAGAATGAATTCTGAACCTGACTAGGGTTTTTCACTTTAATCTTAGCTTCGAATCTTCCGAACTTTTGACGGAAAGAGTTACCCGTATTAATAATAGCTGAAGTATAGTCGAATTTTTTAGGAACAAATCCTAAATTAGGATTCCAAACCAATCCTTCTTTGGTTTCTTTTTTTGCCAATAGGAAAGCAGACGATCCTGAAATATTAACATTTTCACCATCAGTAAATGTATGCAAGTCCGAATCTAATGAATATCCTTTATCCATTAATTTGTCTCCCCAATAATAACGGGTAATCCACTTATTGGAATCTAAATTTCCAGCATCGAATTCTTCCGAGAAAGTTAATTCCCATTTCTTAATTTCTTCAAATGGATTTTTAGCTTTTAACTTGAAATGCTTTACAAATTTCTCTGATGATTTTAAGTTATTGTACTCTTGGAGTTTCTTATAATCCTCTGTTTTTTCGAATCGTTTTTTGTCCAAAAGAAATGCTTTCTCTTCTTTAAAATCTTCCGAACTTATTCTTTCCTCAAGCTGATAATATTTCTGCAAATCAGATGATTTATCCACCTCATTGTAGATTTTTAATGCTTTGGACCTTTTAAACTTAAAATACTCTTTTAATCTAGCTGAGCTTTTTAGTCTTTTGTATTCCGAAATTTCTTCAGCATTTTCCTTTTTATTCAGTTTTGATGATTTCATAAGCGCTTCCAATTCCTTAAAACGCGCCAAATCTTTTGATTCTGCAACCAAATTAAAAGTAGATAATTCCGAAGAATCTTTTAATCGAAAATAAGTTTTAAACTTTTTTGATCGCTGATACTTTTTAAAAGCTCTCTCATCCTGATACAGCTCACTCCTTTTAAAGGATTTGCTTTCTATCATTTTCTTATTTCTCTTGAATTCATCAGATAATACCAATAATTCAAGTTCATTAAACTGCTTTAATTCATCCGATTTTGAGAACTGTTCAAATTCTTCAAAATCACTTCTAAGCTCATCTCTTTTTTTCTCGATAGCAACAGTATTTGATGCCTTACGAAGTTTTGATGCTAAAAAAAAGCCCATATTTTTTTAATTCTTTAGGATAAAAACGAATGCCAATTTAAATAATATCGGTAAATAATCATAATCCGAATTAGTGTGAATAGAAGAATACCTTGTTTTTTACTGCTTTACAAAGTTGTAGGTAATTGTTCCAATTTGAGTTTGTGGACTTGTATTGCTCACATTGAATCTTGATCGATTGGTTGCATCCAAAGCAGCCTCAAACAAACAATCGTCTTGAACACTGCATTGATCTTTTACTATTTTAGATTCAACAACTCTTCCACTACGGCTAACACCGATTTTTACAACAATTTTACCTTCGCCCTCGCACTTAAAAACCGGAATGGGTAAATAAATCTTATGACGTCCCTCAAGACTATAATAAACACTACTTGGACCACTATACTCTATACTTTGTAGTGAATCCAAAACACGTTGTTTTTCTCTCTCTTCGGCTATGCTTAAACTATCTTTTTTAAATTCATTTAAACCATCATCGCCGCCCGACGTATCATCTGACCCATATTCATCCAAATTCTTCTTAATCTCATCAATCATATCCTCCACCTTTTGTTTAGGATCGGAATTTGATTTTTTAACGTCTTGGTTTACGGCAATTGATCGTAGAAGTTTGTCTACACTTTCGTTTATTTCAGAATTTTTTTCTTCGATCTCTTTTTTAATCTCTTCTTCTTTCTCTTCCAGAATTTGTTCAGCTATTTCTTGTGGTATATCAATCAAAATTTCAGCTTCAAGAAACTCTCTCTTAGTGTGAAGTTTAAAGGAAAACAGAAGTATTAAAAGAATCATGTGAAAGGCTAAAGTCCCCATCACACCATATTTATTTCTCTTTAAGAATCCCTGAAATTCAGATATCACATAAGGAACAAATTCTTTGATTTGCTCAACTAACATTTTACCTATTTCGGAGAATGACTTCATACTTTTAACTCAAAATTCTTAATGGTTCTGCAATATTAACGAATCTTATTCAAAATTATTAAGAATTATATCTGGTATCAAGTAGAATTAAACAGGAATGAACAAAAAAAAGCCGCCTAATAAAATTAAGCGACTTTCTAAAGAACTTTTATTATCTGAATTTACTAAAACTTCCGTTCTTTAATTAAATTGCCTTCAGCATTCCAGATGGACCATGTTCCGACTTTCTTTCCTTCGTAATACTCCATTTCATAGCGTTTTACGCCATTGTCGTCCCAAATGTACCACTTGCCGTGCTTTTTATTCTTTTTGTAGTTTGCTTCGGCAATTTTAACTGATTTATCATTCCAGGTAATCCAGATTCCATCCATTAAACCTTTTACGTAGGATCTGACTTCCTGAATTTTTTCGTTTTCGAAGTAAAGAGTAATTTTTCCATTTCTCTTTCCTTCTTCAATATTCATTTCGATTCTTTTTACACCACTCTCATAAAACTCTGTATATGTCCCGGTGTATAAATCTCCTTTTGTAGTGTAGTACAATCCCTCTATCTCTTCAATACTTTGAGAAAAAGAGAGATTCGCAATCAAGCAAAATAGTACGCCTAAGATTACTCCAAGTCTTTTTATCATTTACTCTTAATTAGTCCTTTTTAAGTACAAGGCGGATAACATTGTTTTTACCGCTTACGTTTACTTCTTTCATTTTATTATCTGTATATGAAATGTAGCTCGACAAAACATTATATTTTCCAGGAACTACATTATCAATTTTAAAGTTACCGTCAAAATCGGTGTACACAGTTTCTTTCGATCCTTCAAAACGGATAGCTACTCCAACCAATGCTTCACCAGTTTCGTTATCCAAAACTATACCTGAAAGACTAGTTATTTCAATCGCTGCCAATTCTACTGCTTCTATTTCTTTGTCACCATTAGGTGTAACTACGTTGATTGCCTGACTTTCTAGTCCAACAACAAGTAATGCGATAAAAAGGAAAACAAGTTTTTTCATTGTTTCTAATTTTTTGTTTTAGTGATAAATCCTCTAATTATTATTTAAATTTCTTTCTCAATAATGAACTTAATTTGTTTATCTTTAATTGAAATCGAATTTGATTTTTGATTCAATGATTAATTCACATTGAATAACACTACAAAAATAAACTGGCATTTTTTAGTCTTGATTATAAGAAGCTTATCAAAACCTTAAGTGTTAGTTAACTTTTTATTGAGATAATATTACAAAAGGATGATTTCTCAGTTAAATCGCAGGATATCTGGAGTATGGGATGATTTTATCAATCTGTTTTATCCCAATATTTGTCAGTCGTGTGGTAATGTTTTATTTAAAAATGAGCATGCCATTTGTAGTCGTTGCTTGTATCAAATTCCTAAAACGAATTTTCACCTACAGAAAAATAATCCTGTTTCAATTCTTTTCTGGGGAAGAGTAAAAATAGAATATGCAAGCTCTTACTTTACATTTGCCAAAGGAAGCAAGTTTCAAAAACTAATTCACAAACTGAAATATCATCACAGAACTGATATTGGTATTGAACTTGGAAAACAGCTTGCCCACCAATTAAAAGGTTCAAAGTTTTTTGATGACGTTGATCTGATTGTACCAGTTCCATTACATCCAAAAAAACAGAAAATTCGTGGATACAATCAAGCAGAGGTAATTGCCAATGGAATGAATGAAATTATGAAACTAGAAGTAAATGGTACGAACCTTTACCGTTCAGTTCATACCCAATCGCAAACCAGAAAATCCAAATTGGAGCGTTGGGAAAATGTTGATAATATATTTAAGCTTCATGAAACCACCCTGTTTGAGTACAAACATATTTTATTGATTGATGATGTAGTAACAACTGGTTCAACCCTGGAAGCCTGTGCACATGCAATTTTAGAAGCAAAAGGTAGCAAGGTAAGTATTGCTACCCTGGCATATGCTTAATACCGATTATCATTGAAATAACCATTTAATGCACTTTGTTTCTAAATGATTTGAATTTATATCAGCATTAATTCTTGATCTAAGGAATAGCTTAAATGGATTAATTTGCTGCGTCAACAAATTTATAACCAACTCCTTTTACCGTTTGAATGTAATCATCACCAATTTTCTCACGAAGTTTTCTAATGTGAACATCAATTGTTCTATCTCCAACAATAATTTTTTCGCCCCAAATTGATGAATAAATTTCATCTCTAGTGAAAACCTTTTGTGGACGAGATACCAACAAAATCAACAATTCAAATTCTTTACGTGGTAATGAGAATTCTTTTCCATTCTGGATAATTAAATATCTCTCACGATCGATAGAAATATTTCCAATCGTAATTAATCCATTACTTGCATTTCCTCCTTCATCGGAAACTCTTCCCGATCTTTTTAGTAATGCTTTTACTCGGCTGATAAAAACTTTTGGCTTTATTGGTTTGTTAATATAGTCATCAGCTCCAGCTTCGAATCCTGCAATTTGAGAATAATCTTCTCCTCTTGCTGTTAGGAAAGAAATCAATACATCGGAAAACTCTGGAAGCGACCTTATTTTTTCACATGTTTCTATTCCATCCATTTCTGGCATCATCACATCCAAAATAATTAAATGTGGATGCAGTTTTTTTGCTTTTTCAATTGCCTCTCTACCATCTCCGGCAGTTGATACTTGAAATCCTTCTTTTTTAAGATTATAACTTAAGAATTCCAGAATATCCGACTCATCGTCTACCAATAAAATTTTGTAGTTACTACTTTCCATTCGGTATTGGTTGTTTAGTTCTTATTATTTTGATTTATCAAGTGAAAAAGTAAAACTAGTACCTTCGCCATAAGTACTACTTACATTTATACTTTGATTGTGAGCATCAATAATATGCTTAACTATTGCTAGGCCTAGGCCCGATCCTCCCATATTTCGTGCTCTACTTTTATCTACTCGATAAAATCGTTCGAAAATACGAGGTAAATTATCCGATTCAATCCCGATACCATTGTCTCTTACTTCAATGAGCGCTTTATTATCCATACTCATCACTTCTATTGTAGTGGTACCTTTATCTTTTCCGTATTTTATCGAATTTACCATTAAATTGTTTAAAACCTGAAAGATTTCTTTCTTATCGGCGTAAACAAAATTTGGAGCATCAATACGATGCTTAAACTGTAACTTTATTCCATTTTTCTTGGCTCGCATCTCCTGCATCTCCAGCACTTCATTTATTAGGTCACTAATATTAAATCTTTCGTAAACAAGTTTAAGTTCTCCCGATTCCAATTTTGAGATGACCTCCAAATCTTTTACAATGGTGATCATCCTATTGATACTTTTTTCTGTTCTTTCGAGGTAATTCCTGTTAATGGATTTGTCTTCAAGCCCACCATCAAGTAATGTTAGTATATAACCTTGAATATTAAAAATTGGAGTTTTCAACTCGTGAGAAACATTGCCAATAAATTCTTTTCTAAATTTCTCTTGTTTCTTAAGCTGAGCTACCAATGATCCTCTTTGTTCACTCCATTCTCTAACTTCTTTTTCAGCTTCAGCAAGTACATCCGTACTCTTCACTTTATCACTTAAATCTTTATCAATTATTTGAGTATCATGAATGGTTTTATACAACATTCGAACTTTAGAATACAAAAATCGATTTACCAACATCTTACTTAGGTTGTAAATAATCCCTCCTGATATAATGGCAAATAATATGATATAAGCCGGTTCAATTGGTAACCACAAGCCAATAGCACAAAAAATAAGCACAAGAGCTCCGGCCAAAAGACTTACAAATACACTAACCTTTGTTGATGATATAATTTTCATCTGTTTATAATTTTCTTTCCGTTATCAGATGGAAGCCACAAAATCAAAATAATCATTGTCCTTTGTGTTTAATAATTATTTCAATCATGCTCGTTTCATTTCTTTTCTAAACTTACATGAAAATACAGATTTCCAAGTAATTTATTGTTATCAATTAAGCGTATAAATCACACTTTTTAATACGTAGCAAATATTTAAATAAAAGTAGGATATTTTCTGAAATAGAAGTTAACTTTACGTTAATCTTATTGTATCTCAGAAGCTTGATTCTTAATTTTATCTTAACATTTCTTCAATAATTCTGTCATAACAATTCAACAAATAGAGAATAGAAAAAATCTCAAAACACAATCCAATTTTTCACTAGGAATTATAAAATTGCCTTTGTGTAATATTTCCGTAACCTTTCCTTTACATGTTTGTAATTTACATCACTTTATAATTGACTTTCAGCTTATTTAAAAGGTAATTAAATAGAATAGTACGTCCGTTTTAACTTTCTTTTCACACTCTATTTACATTTGACAAATGTCTTTAACCTCCTATTAACAAAGCGAGCTTCTTTGATAATTTTTATTTAAAACCAGCTTATTATTCTGCTCATATATCATTCCTAACATCGCAATGTGATTTGAAAGTAAAAATCGTATTGACTTATTAAGGAAAAAATGACAAAACAAGTATTATTAGTTTTATTACTAACTCTTTCTTCATTTGGTTTATATGCGCAAAAGGGAAGCATTACAGGAAATGTGAAGGATGGAAAAACCGGTGAAGCATTAATTGGAGCTTCGGTTTTCGTTGATGGAACTACATTAGGAACAGTAACCGATTTTGATGGTAATTATACCATTCCTAATGTTCCTGTTGGAACAGTAACAGTAAAATGTTCTTTTATTTCTTACGAAACCTCTTCAAAAGAAAATATCACCGTAAGCGAGGGAAATTCGCAAAGTGTTGATTTTGTTTTGGGAGAATCAACCATTGCTCTTGAAGATGTAAAAGTAGTTGCCAAAGCAAACCGAGAATCGGAAGTAGTTCTTTTATTGGATCAGAAAAAATCTATCGGCATCAAACAATCAATCGGTGCTCAAGAATTGGCTGCGCAAGGAGTATCCGATGCAGCAGCTGCAGCCTCAAAAATTTCAGGTGTTACCAAAAACGAAGGAACTGGAGATGTATATGTAAGAGGATTGGGTGACAGATATCTTTCAACAACCATGAATGGATTACCAATTCCATCGGATGATGTTGACAAAAAGAATATCGATTTGAATTTATTCTCAACTGATATCATCAAAAATATCACAATCAACAAAACTGCTTCTGCAGACAAATATGCAGATCTGACTTCAGGTAATGTTGATATTGTATCGAAAACTTTAAGCGAAAAAATTAGCATTGGTCTATCGGCTAAAACAAACACCAATGTTTTAAAAAGTGGCGTTTTTGATAATTTCAGAGCAACTCAAAATAACAATGATGTTACTCTGGGTTTTTATGATCGTGCGTTTAATACGGTTGACGCAATTAGAAACCAAAGTTGGAACACCACCAAAAGAGATTTCCCACTTGGCTACGAGTTTTCTGTTTTAGCAGGAAAGAAAGTAAAGTTGTTCCAAAAAGATTTATCAATATTCGCTACTCTTTCTCATGAGAACGAATCAAAATACTCTGATGGTATCTTTAAAAAATATCGTTCGAATGTATTGGATGAATCATTTAACGATACAGAAGAATTCACTACTGAATACAGTTCAACGGGTTTATTAAACCTTGCCTATGATTTAAATGAAAATCATAACATCAATTTTAACTCCGTTTGGGTAAAAAAGACAAATGATGAGTTGTATGAGTCGGGACGTAATGGCGAAGGATATGTATTTGACCAGGATCCACAGGAAGATGGAGCTTTTGTAAGAGATCAGAATTTAAAAGAAACCACTTTATGGGTTAATCAATTGCTTGGCTCTCATAAATTGACTGAAAAAAATAAATTACAATGGGCTGCAGCTTACAATACAGTAAAGGCTGAGGAACCAAACAGAATTCGTAACGAGGTAAACATTTTGGATGAAAATACGGTACAGTTTGCTCACGTAGGTGATTTCCAACAAAGAAAATCTCAACAAAATATTGATGATAAAGAGATCAATGGATATGTAAAAAACGAGTACCAATTCCTTAATCAGGATGATCAAAAATTGAAACTTACCCTAGGTGGTGATTTTAGAAATAAAGAAAGAGATTTTAACTCTTTATCTATTGGAGTAAGGGCAAAAGGTGTTCAAGTAACTTCAATTGATAATTTGAATGAAGCATTGGTAAATGGAAATCTATATGCTGTTAATAGACTAATTATTAGAAATAGAAAACCTGACTTGTATAATGCAACACTTAATGTGTATGCAGGATATTTAAATACAGGATTCCAATACAAAAAATTATCGGGTAATGTTGGTGTACGTTACGAGCAAGATAAAATTGAAGTAGATTGGGATGTTGCCAATTACATAGATCGTGAAACAGGAATACCAAGAATTGGAAGTCTATCAAACGACTACAATTACGTTCTACCTTCGTTTAATTTAAAATATCAATTAACCGATAAGAGTGCATTGCGTTTGGCTGCAAGTAAAACCATTACACTTCCGGAATTTAAAGAGTTGGCTCCTTTCGAATATGTAACTCCAACCGGTAGAGTGATAGCAGGTAATCCTGATTTAAAGAATTCTGAAAACTACAATGTAGACTTAAAATGGGAAATGTTCCCAACTGCAAAACAATTGATATCAGCTTCTGCTTTTTACAAGCAAATCAATGATCCAATTAACCTTGCACAAACAAGAGGATCATCAGGAAACTTTAAATATGATAATACAGGTAAACAGGCCGACGTTTATGGTATCGAATTGGAAACCAGATTTGCTTTAATTAAAGCTGAAACTACCGAAATGCCAGAATTAAATGTGATTCTGAACGCTACAAAAATGTGGTTCGAACAAGATCTTTTGGAAGATTTCCAATACAATAACAAAACCAAAACCGATCTACAGGGAGCTTCGGACCTTATCTTAAACGGTACTTTAAGTTTCTCAAACAAAAAAGAAAAGGAATTTAAAGCCGCACTTACAGGAAACTATTCATCAGATAAGATTTATGCACTAGGTGCACCAGAAGACAAACAAAATTCTGCAACACTTTTCAACGAAGCAATCATTGAAAAAGGATTTATCACGGTTGACATGGTAGTAAGTAAAAAATTATCTGACCGATTCTCTCTTAAACTAACCGGTAAAAACCTGTTGAATCCGAAAATTGAACAATCGCAAGAAATTAAAAAGTTGGGATCCGGAGAGATTACCGACGAGATTGTAAAATCTTATAAAAAAGGCATAAGCATAAGCTTAGGTCTGAAAATTAACTTGAATAAGTAATTACTAAATAACTTTTTATATCCAAAATTGAAACAAAATGAAAAAGTTGACTATTAAAATCTTAGGTCTATTAATCTTGGCAATGCCAATTTTATCAAGTTGTTCTGACAGTGATGATCCGATTATTCCTGTTGATCCAGTATTGGAAGCATTGGCAAACGGTGAATTAGCAGGTAAACTACCAGAAAGTGTAACTTTAACTGCTGCTAGATATAACTTAACTGGTGCTTTCACTGTTCCTGAAGGAGTAACTTTAACTATCCCGGCAGGAACTCAAATTATTGCTGACGCTGCTGGTACCGAAGTGTTTATTGGAGTATTAATGGGTGGTAAAATTAATATCAACGGTACTTCTTCTAACCCTGTTATAATGTCATCTGAAAATGGTAACCCAGGTGATTGGGGTGGATTAACCATTTGTGGTAAAGCTACTACTACTGCAGGTGCTAACGCTGAAGCAGAAGTTGGTGGATTTATTTATGGTGGAAATAATGACGCTGATAATTCAGGTTCTATCAACTATTTAGTAATTAAAGGAACTGGTGCACAAATCAATCCTGAGTCGCAATACAATGGTGTTTCCTTCTATGCTGTTGGTTCTGCTACTACTGTAAAAAATGTTGCAGTAATTAATGGTTCTGATGATGGTGTTGAGTTCTTTGGTGGAACTGTTTCTGTTGAGAACTTGTTCTTGCAAAACAACGAAGATGATGCTATCGACTGGACTGAAGGTTGGAATGGAACCGTTAAGAATGCATACGTTGAGCATACTATCGAAGGTTTCTCAACAGTGGTTGAAGCTGACAAAGACAATAAAAATCCTAAAATTGAAAACTTAACTGCGGTTTCTACAGTTGGTGGTACTGCTTTACAGTTTAAAAAACAATCAGGTGCAACCATTACAGGTTTATCTTTAACTGGTTATACTACTATTCTTGATATGAAAGATGATGGTCCTCTTTCAAATGTAATTATTGAAGGTGTTGAAGCTGACGGACTAAAAAGTTATGCAGGTGCTGCTACTGTTGATGTTAGTGGATGGGATTGGACAGATGCTACTCCTGTTGATGGTGTAAATGCATTGGTAGATGGTGGTACTTTAAATGGTCTACTTTCATCTTCAGCTACACTTAATGCAGATACTGAATACAAACTTACAGGATCTTTCATTATTGGTGATGGTGCTACTTTAACCATTCCGGCAGGTACTAAAATTATTGCTGATGCGGCAGGAACAGAAGTTTATATTGCTGTTTTGATGGGTGGTAAAATCAACATTAACGGTACTACTGATAATCCAGTTGTGATTTCATCTGCTGATGCAAATCCTGGTGATTGGGGTGGATTAACCATTTGTGGTAAAGCTACTACAACTGCTGGCGAAAATGCTGAAGCAGAAGTTGGTGGTTTCATTTACGGTGGTACTACTGATAACGATAACTCAGGTACTATCAACTACCTTGTAATTAAAGGAACTGGTGCTCAAATTAACTCTGAGTCGCAATACAATGGTGTCTCTTTATACGCAGTAGGTTCTGAAACTACTATCGAAAATGTAGCTGTAATTAATGGTGCCGATGATGGTATCGAGTTCTTTGGCGGAACTGTTTCGGCTAGCAACCTTTACCTGGAAAACAACGAAGATGATTCAGTAGACTGGACTGAAGGATGGAACGGAAAAGTAACTAACGCTTACATTTCTCATACCATTGAAGGATTTTCAACTGTATTCGAAGGTGATAAAGTAAACAACAATCCACAATTCGAAAACATTACTGCTATCTCTACAGTTGGTGGTACAGCTCTTCAATTCAAAAAGCAATCAGGTGGATCAATCACAGGATTATACCTTGAAGGTTATGATGTTGATTTGGATATGAAAGATGAAGCTTCTGAAAACGAAAATGTAAACAATGTTCAAATTAACGGAGCTAATCCTGATGTAACATTGGTTTCAGGTTCTACTGAAAGAAAGTACACTTTAAATGCAGGTAAAGATGCTGCGAAAGTAGATATTTCCGCTTGGACTTGGAGAGAAGCTGGTTTGTAATCAGAATTCACAATAATATAAATGAAGCAGACTCAAATGGGTCTGCTTTTTTGATACAAAAAAATTGACTCAGTATAATTTAGTAGTAGGTAGTACTCAAAATTATGGTTAGTCAGTAATGAAAAGTATTTGTAATCTACTTGGTTTGTGCGGAATTTGTGGGCATTGGAAGGACAAGCTTCTTATCCGCAGAAAACATTTAGAGAGACGGGGAAGCTTCGAAGAATTGAGAAGATCACCCCGCCGAAGTTAATATTTTCAAGTAGAAGCAGTTTGGGCTTACACGCCCTAGATTTTTTGCTTACTTTTTGATCGATGCAAAAAGTAAGAGCCATGCGGCTTGAGCAAAGTTAAACGATAGAATTATTAATAATTTAGTAATTGACTTAATCACCCATTTATCCCAAATAAAATCTATTTATTTAACCATCTATTATTACACAAATTCCCCATTTTACTAATGCTCTAGCTCACAAATAGGGGGTTCGGACGAAATTCCGAGGGGTATATGTGTAACACATATAAGGCTCGGACGAAAATACACGCCCATTTTATAATTATAAAATCAGCTCGGATGAAAATCCGAAGGGGGTATGTGCAACACAAAGGGGCTTGGATGAAAATACACGCCCATTTTATAATTTTAAAATCGCCTCGGATAAAAATCCAAAGGGGGTATGTGTAACACACAGGGGGTGCGGACGAAAATACATGCCCATTTCATACTCTGAAAATGTGCTCGGACGAAAATCCAAAGGCATTGTTGAATCACAAAATATACATGGATAAAAATCCGAATACTATTTCACAATTTCCAGTTTTAGTTCTTTCCAATAATCCAATCCATCCTCCAAAGAACAAACCTTAATCTTAAATTTTTCAAATAGCATTTTGCCTGCAGCTATACTTCTCTCACCATATTTGCAGTAAAGTAAATAGGTCTTCCTCTCTCCCAACGAATCGATAATATGATACAATTTGTCTGATGATTCAGCTAATATGGCACCATCAATATGTCCCTTTTTAAAATCTTTTTTTAATCGAACATCAATTACTACGGCTTGCGGATTTAACTTGGCAACCCTTAAAAATTGCTTTGGACTTAATACCTGAACCGTATCAACTTGTGCAAATGCATTCTGATTTACAATTAGTGCAAAAAATACGATCAGTGCTATCTTCAAATATTTCATTTACTTGTTCGTTAATCTTCTTCTATATAAAAAAAATCCGACATGATATCATTGGAAATAAACACACCTTCGTCGCTTAATATTAAAGCATTATTCTCCTTACGAATGTGTTTTGATTGGATATATTTAGCTGCTTTTTTTTCACAATGTCGATACAAATCATCTCCAAATTGCTCTTTCACCAAACTCAAATCCAATCCCCAATAGGTTCGAAGCGAGGTAAGAATTAAATCATTAAATCGATCAAAGAAATTTAAATCTTCCTTCTCCGAAAATTCTCCTCCTTCTTGAACGGCTTTCATGTACTTATAATTGTGTGCAATGTTCCATTCTCTTTCGTTTAAGTTGTAAGAATGTGCCGAAGGTCCTATTCCAAGATATTGCTTTTGTTTCCAATAACTCGAATTGTGTTTTGATATGTATCCATCTCTACAAAAATTAGAGATCTCATAATGAGTAAAACCATTTTGGCGAGCCGAATCAATCAAATATTTAAACTGATTAAAACTCTCCTCTTCTTCTAATTCAACCAACTGACCTTTCTCCAATTTTTTTGAAAAAACCGTATTCGGATCAAACATTAAATGATAAGAAGAGATGTGCTGGATATCTAAATCATAAACCAAATCAAGATTCTCAACCCATTTCTCCATACTTAAGCCAGGTACTCCATAAATCTGGTCTACCGAGATATTATCAAAACCATAATCCTGTGCCCTTTTTATGGTATCGTAAGCTTCCTTGCCCGTATGTCGGCGGTTCATTAATATTAAATCTTCATCGTGGAATGATTGTATTCCAACACTTAATCGATTCACCGAAGATTTGCCAAGTTGCTCAAGGTATTTCTTTTTTAAATCATCAGGATTGGCTTCGAGAGTAATTTCAGCATCCGCATCAATGTTCCAGTATTTCGAACACTCATCAATTAGCATTTGTATTTGATCTGGTTGATATACCGAAGGTGTTCCCCCACCAAAATATATGGTTGAAACAGATTTTTGATCCAGATAATCCTTTCTTAATTCCAACTCCTTTTTAAAGCATTCCAGCATATCATTAGTAGATTGCAACGAAATACTTTTGTGAAAAGCACAATAGTGACAAAGCTGTTTGCAAAAAGGGATATGAAAATAAATTCCTGACATATTGAATTAAATTTCTTGCAAGGTAGAAGCAATTCTTTTATTTTCCATGTCTGATTTTAATTTATACCATTTAAATATCAAAGTGAGTTTTAAGTGAAATTTTAAATTGAAATGCCGATATATAATTAGTGAGGCATTTGGAGTAAAACGAACAAATGGCGCATACTAATTAATAATTGGTATAGACGAACTTCTGTGTATAATATCATATCTTAATGACACGAATTTTATTTTTATGCAACACTTTGTAATACTCTAACGTCTTTAATACAGAGAACAAAAAACATAAACCTATTGAGCTATGAAAGGATATAAAAAAATAATTTCACCGATTTTAATTTTATTAATTAGTGTTGCCACTGCTTTACCAACTTTTGCCGATGGTATTAGAGGAAATGGCAATGTAAAATCGGAACAAAGAGAAGTTGGCAATTTTGAAACCATTAAGGTGAACGGAGCTTTCACAATTTACTTATCGCAAGATGATGATTACAGCTTAAAAGTTGTTGCCGACGAAAATTTATTGGATGTTATTACCAGTAAAATGAAAGGTGATGTTTTGTACATTACTACTGAAAAGAGCATTTACAAATCAACAGAATTAAAACTTTATATTGGTTTTAAACATTTAAGCGAAATAAAAGCCAACGGTGCAATTTCTCTAAAATCCGATCAGGTTTTGAGATTCGACGAATTGGAAATTGAAATTAATGGAGCATCATCTGCCGATTTAGAATTAACTGCAAACTGTTTAAGTATCGACAATAGTGGTGCATCAACCATAAAACTTGCTGGTAAATCAGAAGAAATTGACATTGATATTTCTGGAGCTGGTAGTGTGAATGCAATTAATATGAAAGCACTAAAAGGAACCATTGATATTAGCGGTGTTGGTAGCGGAAAAGTTCATGTATTGGAAGAATTGAGAGTAAGTATCTCGGGAATTGGTTCAGTAAAATACAAAGGAGATCCTAAAGTTACCAGCGATATTTCATTCCTTGGAAGCTTGAAGAAATATTAGATCTAAGTATGATATCTATATAAATAAAAAAGCTCTGCATGTTTGCAGAGCTTTTTTATTTATTTGCATTGCAGAGGCGGCATTTAGCCGTCTTTACTTTAAAATTATCTTTTTTTATAACCGATAACAGCATTCGAAACCGAACGAGGTTCAGGTGGTAATGAAAAAATATTTCGTTCGTAATTCGAATTGTATGGCGATATATTTAAAGTTTCTCCATTTACAACCAATGTTGAACTTCCGCCTGGATCGAATCCCATGGCTTTAACAATATTGTACTTCTCCAAAATTTCAGCCATATCGAAATGTGTAGCTCCCACCGATTCTCGAATTCTACCATTAATGGTTAGTACATATAAATTACCTGTCTTATCAATTCCCACAGCAATTTTTGGACCTCTCATATCTGTAAAGTCCAATCGGGCGGCTTGTGTTTTTATAGAATTCTGTGTCTTCCATCCTTCCACTTTCATATCGATACATTGCTTTCCTTTATTTAGTAACATCGGACCTGCTTCAACAGCATGCAAAACATTCTCTAAACCGTTCAGCGTAATTTCAAGTTTGTCACCAACATTTGCAATTGCCGATTTCATCACCGATAATGGAATGCATAAAGTTAATCCAACAGGAATTTGTTTTACTTCCTTGGAATCGTAAATGATTTCTTTTACTGTATTTCCTGCCAATCGATATACAATACAATCTTTCGCTGGAATCATTTCTTCTTCGTACATTAAATCGAAGAAAGCGCATTTGTCTTCTTTAAATTCATTGTAATTTTTGGCATCAAATTGTAATTCGACATCATTTGTTTTTATTCTAATGCCCCTTTTACAATTTACTCTTTCAATATCTAGCTTACCAGATTTGTAGATTAACAATGCAGGCTTATTAAAGAGAGGCCCACTTAAGCACTTTCCGTTTGAGATTAATAATCCTAAAGGAGAACCAATATAGGATTCTGGTAAGCCCAATTTACCAACCAACTCTGGATTTAATATATAACCACCATTCCATGCAATTTTTGCTTGACACTTGTTAATTTCTTCAAACTCTTCTACAAAATTTGTTACCGTTTTTGTCTGCAATGAACTAACTGTGGTAAACTCCCAATTTTCATTATCATCTTGCACATTTGCCTTCGCTAAAATTCCATTCCATGGATATCCATCATCATAAATTCCTGTTACATTCGAGTATTCTACATCTGCTTTTTCCTGATCGGATTTTGATATATTTTCCAATATCAATTTTAATGGAGAACCCTTGGTTTGGGCATCTTTTTGTATCAATTGTAGCAATTCTTGCTCGCCTAACTTTTCACTTAATTCTTTAAATAAGTCTGAATGCAATAGTTCCGAAAAATCCTTAGCCGTTTGCACGGGAGTTGGGTAAGCTAAGGTTGAACGAACTCCTGCAGGAACAAATTGAATGTATCCTGTATTGTTAGGAATTCCCATAATATTTGCTGCCAATTCGGTTGTTACTTTACCAATATGAAATCTGTCCAGATTCAATATGTCTGTCATAAAAGCAGCATTTCTTCTGTTCGATATTAAGTAACCATTCTTATCCATTACTTTTCGTAATGTCAATAAAGCCTTCTCTCCCATTTGTGGAATATGAATTCCTACAGTTAAAGAATCAATCGACACTACTTGTAGAATTTTTTTATCGTACAAAAGTTTTAATTCCTGGTCGGAACCACACTCAATAAATTCACGAATATCGCTCGCGGTTGTCCAATTGGTTAAAGCTTCTTCTGGAGCAAATACATATACCTTTTCAATGTTTTTACCCTTTAACTTTTCCTTGCAAATCGGATCATGCATATCCATTCCCAATCGACTTTTAATGGAATTCAGAACAAAATATTCAAGCTCATATTTCACATACTTCCCGGGAAAATATGCCAATGGAATATTCTGTTTCATCTTCTTGAAAAGGAAACTTCTGTCATCAATAGAAATCATCGAAGAAGAGGTTAATTGAGAAAGAGCTAAATTTTTATCTATAAAAAACCTTGACGAACCACTCACCTTTCTTCCAATACCAGGAGGCAAATGTTTCGATTTAAGAAGATTTACCATACCCGATAATTCCTGATGTGTAAAATCATGAAACAGATAATAGTTTTTATTTCGATGTCGATAGGTAAAAGAATGGTCGTGTCTTATTGAAATCTCACCATTGCGAACAGCAAAAAGATTATCAATGGAGTTGTAAAAATTATGCACCTGTTCCAAACCTAAATTATCTGAATCCGGATGGTCTTCAATCTGTCGCTTTGCAAAATAAAAAGTGCCTCCCCTAATTTCTTGCTCTTCCATTCTAAACGAACTTGGATCAATTAACGACTTTAAATAAAGCATAAAACCTAATCTTCCATAGCCTGGTAAATAGTGTCTGTTTTCAGTATTAACAAGAGCTTTAACATCATCATTGGTAAACCTTACTTTTGATTTGTAAAACTTGTAAAGCTCTCCAACTTCGTTTAAGTTTTTCTGATTAGACTGTAATTGTAAATAAAGTTTTTTTACGATTTCTTCTATACCCGAATTTAAAGAATTGATGCTATATCTATTATCAATTACTTTTTTATTGTGACTCACACTTCGGTGATGAATGTGTGGAAAAAACACCTTCTCTATGGTTTCATTCACATGCGAATCAAGTATGCTTCTGCCAGTAAACTCAATAACTTTTAATCTTTCCTTCTCAGGCAGATGTTCACCAATAACTTCTGCATAAACATTTTCTGGTTGGTATCTTCTGCAGAATATAGGTACACCAGCTGCAGCAGCTTCTAAAATAGGTAAACCTCTCCCCTCTGTTTTCGATGGCAATAATATCAAAGAAGAAATACTGTATAATTCAGGAATACCAATAGGATGTTCAAAATGATTCTTAAATCTTTTTTTATCCATCTCACTAAACAAAAATCCCAAGTATACTCTTTTTCTAAATTCCGGATCAATACGTTCTAAAAGTTCTTGAAATCGTGTTAACAATTTTTGAAAATAAGGATATTGCCCTAAAGGAATTGGTCCGGTAATTAATATGGTAATTTTTAAATCTTCCGATTCTCTGATTTTTTCTTTTAAACTCTCAACTTGTAACATTTTACCAACAAGATCGAATCCCAATTCAATCCTTTTTCTTGAAATCACCCTGGTTGGTTGCAAAAAAATAATATTCTCAGACAAGAATTTATGCATCGCCTTTGTTTTGTATCCAATGTAAATGGGTTCGGGATTTTTCTTGCTCACCAATTTGTATTCCAATACATCTTTTACCGAATAGCTAACCAATGCTTTTTTGTGATACCGGCTTAGCATCTTCTCCATCTGGAAAAGAGATTCTATTCTTCTTCTCTTATCAATATTGTTGTATTCAGTAGAATCAACAGCCGTTCCAATTTCAGTAACATTTGCAGGATTGTGTCCTTTATAATGTATCAGGTATTCACTTTGCTTTTTGTTAATATTTACATTCATCCACGAACGCGATTCCCATGGATACAACACCTCCAGTTGTGAAAAAAATTCACCAAGATGTGAGTTCAGGAAGAAGAAATCACGAGGCCCTTTTTTCAATCCTTTTACCTCTTTGTTAATTTCAGAATTCCCTCCTTCCCAATAAAAATCATGATTATTATTAATTACAGGAATACCCATGTATTCAGAAACCAAAACTGTAGCCAAAGCAGCGGCTACATTTCCCGGATTTGAACACAAGTTTATAAGATATAACAAGCCAATATTATTATTATCTATATACGTAGCTAGCTTTTCACAAATGGAAAGAGTTTGATCCCAAAACTTTACAATCAAAGCATTGTATTCCTTACTTCCACGTTCCAATTTGGTAAAGTAGAAATCTTTGTATAGTGTCCAATCATCAAATCCCTGCATTTCTTCAATGGCAAAGGTTTTGGTTCTTGAATCCATAATCTTAGAAGCCTCTGGATAAAATTTACCAGCGATATAATGTATTTTAATATCATCGCCAAAATTGTACCGGAATGTTTTTGCATATTTCTCTACCTCTATACTAACACCATCAATAGAATAATAAAAGGTAGAAAAAGCAATCCCTTTTTTATTAATATTAGATTTAAACCTTTCAAAACTTTGATTAAACTCAACTACCGGAATTGATTTGTTTTCCTTAAAACGATCAATAAACAATCCTAAATCAAACCATGTTTTAATTTTTTCAGAACACAACATCTCCATCAATTCAGTAGCTTTCATAGTCATAATAGGCAGAATTCAGTTTAACAAAATTTCAAATAATATTCAAATTACGAAATTCTGGTAAATTGGTCAATAGCATATTGATTCAAACATATTTATACTATGAACTTGATAACTTAAAATAGCTTGCTAACTTTGAGCAACTATTATCGATATACATTAATTTATGAAGAGAAAATTGTTCTGGCGAAATATTATTTGGGCAATAATTATATTTATTTTGTGCTCTATTCCAGGCAACGATTTACCAAAAACATCTGCCATTCACATTCCACATTTCGACAAGATTGTTCACTTTGGAATGTTCTTTATTATGGGAATTTTTTTAATGGCTGAGCTAAGTTTTCAAACCAAGTTAAAAAAATCTCAAATAATTCTGATAACAGTATTTTTAGTTGCTGCTTATGGTGGTGCAATAGAATATTTACAGCAAAATTATTTTACAAATCGTAGTGGTGATTATATTGATTTAGCAGCAGATATTTTGGGAGGAATTGTTGCAATTTTACTTTATCCATGGATTAAAAAACAAAAGGACTTGCTGTTAAATCGCAAGCCCTTTAGTGAAATATCTTTTCTAAAGAAAATCTTATAGAGTTATATACTCATTCGTATTTTCCATTTCGGTAATTAATTGACCAATAGTTTTTCCTTTAAACAGATCATATATCTGTTTTCTGATGTGTCCAAACTGATTATGAACAGGACAAGCTGCTTGTGCTTTATCATCAGATTTACATGGACGAATTCCAATTAAACAATTTTCAAACATATCCAATCCATCAACAATCTCAACAATATTCATCAGGGTAATTTCACTTGGATCTTTACCCATTCCAAATCCACCGTGAGGTCCTTTTGTTGATGTTAGTAACTTTTGTCTTGCAAGACTTTGCAAAATTTTACCCAAAAATGGTGTTGGAATTTCCAGCTCCTCTGATATCTTCTTTATTCCTATTTTTTTGCCTTCTTTTGCATTTATCGACAAATAAATTACTGAGCGAATTGCATATTTACAAGTATTCGATAACATCTTTAATTTTTATTTTTACTCCACATTTATCTAACAATCAGGTCAAAGATAACAATAATTACAACTAATTAAGCATCTTTAATTCTTTAATTCCTTATTTATTATGATTCTTTTTATTATAAAAGCCCCATTTTACAAAGGAATCTTATCAATTCGCTTCTGGTGTCTGCCACCTTCAAATTCAGTATTTAGAAAGATTGTTGCAATTTCTTTTACCTCTTCAAATGAAATAAATCTAGCAGGAATACCACATATATTTGCATCATTATGCAATCTTGCTAAACCAGCAATTTCCGCAGTCCAACACAAAGCTGCACGAACTTTTTGGTGTTTGTTAGCTGTCATGGTAATACCATTTCCACTTCCACATAGAGTAAAGCCAAAATCAAACTCTCCTGCTTCAACTGCTGCAGCTAATGGATGAGCTGTGTCAGGATAATCCATACTTTCTTCAGAGTTAGTACCGAAATCTTTTACTTCATATCCCTCTGCTTTCAAAATTTCAGACAAATCATTTTTAAACTGAAATCCTGCATGATCAGCAGCCAATGCAATTCTTAGTTTTTTCATCTTATTAAAATTATTAAAGACAGTGTTGCCTTTATGTGGTTTTTGTTCAAGTTAATTTTGGAGTACAAAACTAAGTAAATTATATGAGTTGTTTTTAAAAAGACCAATTTTCCAATCCTAAAATCAGGCATTTTGTCTAAAACTGCATATTAAATGAATTGTTGAAACGCATCAATCTGAAATAAAACAGTTTAGCCAGACGCTTTCCACTTATGAACAGATTTGTTCACATTCAGTTAACATACTGTTGATTTTTCCTTATTAAAAATCCCAAAGTATTTTTTGGAACTAACAAAATTGAAATTGTATAGAAAAATATTTCCCAGGTACCAATTTTATTTTTTACCAGTGTTATCAAAGCTTTCAACCAGTTATCAACACTCTGTTAATATCTGCAGATAACTAAATTATCAAAAATCAGAGTTATCAACAAGAAGTTAATAAAGTATACATTTCACTATATTTCAGACTCTCTATATTAACAATTGGTGTTGATATCCTGTTATTAGACTATTTTCTAGCAGAAAAACAATAAAATTCATGCTCTCTTACCAACACTATTAACAGGATATAATAATCATCTTATTTTTTAGAAATTTTAAAAAAATTAATATTAATAATATGAGTGTTGATAATTGCGATAAGGGATAAAATCAAGATTGAAATTCAACAGTGAATTGTTGGGTGTGTTTACTTAATTATTTCAATGATTTTGTTATCTTGCAATCTATAGAAAATCCACACTGAAGAGAATGAGTTGGGAAGCTAAAAATTATTCGATACTTCTTGTTGAAGACAACAAATTGAATCAAACGGTAGTTAAATTTACTTTAAAGCGATATGGTTATTTAATCGATGTCGCTAATAATGGTTTGGAAGCTGTCGATATGTATAAAGAGGGAAATTATGATTTTATTCTAATGGATGTAATGATGCCAGAAATGGACGGATTAGAAGCTACAAAAATCATAAGAGAAATTGAAAATGGGCAGGAGCGCATTCCAATTATTGCTCTCACAGCCGATATAATGGTCGCTAACGAAGAAAAATGTATCGAGAATGGTATGGATGCACACTTGTCGAAACCCTTCGATGTGGACCATCTATTTAAGGTTTTAACAAATCTAGGTTTGTAATTCTCTATTCATGGTATCTTTCACAAATTTTTAACAAGCATTGTTTACTTTTGATTAAGGATTTCTACTGGAATTAAAGATTTTAAGATTATTTTTGTCGCATGGATGATAACCTGGACATACGAAGCCATAACTTTTCGGATAAAGAAAAAGAATTAGATAATAAACTAAGACCACTTCAGTTTTCAGATTTCCGTGGACAAAAGAAAATTGTTGAGAATCTAAATGTATTTGTTGCAGCTGCAAAAATGCGCGAGGAAGCATTAGATCATGTTTTACTTCATGGACCTCCCGGACTTGGAAAAACTACTTTATCAAATATTCTTGCCAACGAATTAGGAGTTGGATTAAAAGTTACTTCAGGACCAGTTCTTGATAAACCTGGTGATCTTGCAGGTTTGTTAACCAATTTGGAACCAAATGATGTTCTTTTTATCGATGAAATTCATAGATTAAGTCCTATTGTAGAGGAGTATTTATACTCTGCAATGGAGGATTTTAAAATTGATATCATGATTGATAAGGGGCCTGCAGCAAGATCAATTCAATTGGAGTTAAATCCTTTTACTTTAATTGGAGCAACAACTCGTTCTGGGTTGTTAACCTCACCTTTAAGAGCGCGATTTGGTATAAATTGTCATCTCGAATATTACGACCTGCCAATACTATCTAAAATAGTAGAACGTAGTGCAAGTATTCTTGATGTTGAAATTACTCATGAAGCAGCTGGAGAAATTGCATCAAGAAGTAGAGGAACACCTCGTATTGTAAATGCTCTTTTGCGTAGAGTAAGAGATTTTGCTCAAGTAAAAGGAAACGGATCCATTGATATAGAAATTACCAAATTTTCTCTTGAAGCTTTAAATATCGATAAGCATGGTTTGGATGAGATGGACAACAGGATTTTAAACACGCTAATTGATAAATTTAGTGGAGGACCAGTTGGAATATCTACCATTGCAACTGCAGTAGGCGAGGATAGTGGCACAATTGAGGAGGTATATGAACCATTTTTGATTAAAGAAGGATTCATTAAACGTACTCCGCGAGGAAGAGAAGTTACTCCTTTAGCTTATTCGCATCTTGGAAAAAACAATTTCAATGATCCAGAATTACTTTTCTAGAAATACTTTAATATGAAACGATTACTATCAATTCTTTATACGCTTGCAACGGTGTTAATTATTGTAGGCGCACTTTTTATTTTACAAGCTGAATCGTATGGAGTAGCCATTTTGGCTTCGGGTGTGGGCCTAAATATAGTTTACAGAATATTTAATTTGAATACTGAAAGAATAAGTCAATTAAAATTTTCTGAACTTTTAAAAGTATTAGGAATTATTTTAATGCTTGTAGCATGTATACTGATTTTTACAGATTATGATCAGAAGTATAACATGATGATTTTTGCAGTAGTACTCGATGTTATTATCAATTACAAAGAAATAACTCTTAAAACAAAATAGAAAAAGGAGCTTGTGACCAGCAAGCTCCTTTTAACATCCCTAGTAATTTTCCTAAATAGCAATATTCTTTCGAGTATTAGACGAAGAATATATTTCGTTAATATTTTGTTTCAATATAGCTTCAATTTTTTCTTTGAGTACAAGATTTGATTCTGAGAATTTAAATGGAATGGTAAAGTAGAATATTGAACCATTTCCCAAGTTTGAATCGATGTATAACTTGCCTCCAAGAAATTCAACCAATTCTTTGCTGATACTTAAGCCCAAACCAGCACCTGAATGTTCTCTGGTATATGAATTATCAACTTGGGTAAATTTCTTAAATATTTTTGCTTGTTGCTGATCACTTATTCCAGGTCCAGTATCTTTCACATAGAAAAGAATATTGTGTCTGTCCTGAATTGCACAACCAAAATCAATTTCTCCTGAGCTTGTAAATTTCAATGCATTATCAAGGAGATAACATAGTACTTTGGTTAGTTTTTTCTGATCAGTGAATATTTTATTATCACGTAAATCTTCGGTATAATTTAAAACCAAATTTTTACCGCTCATATTAATCTTTTGCCCGTAGGCCGAGTACAATGTAACCAGTAAATCATGTACTTCAATTTCTGATTCGTTGTATTCTAATGAACCGCTTTCTAATTGCGATAGTTCTAGGATTCTATTGAATAGATCCAGTAATTCTTTACTGCTCGATGACAGTATTTTTGTAAATTCATTTCGATCCTCTTTTGATAAAGTATCATCACGAAGAAGTTCTGATGCTCCTACAATCGCATTCATCGGCGTTCGAATTTCATGCGACATATTGGCTAAAAATGCATCCTTCAGCTTCTCGGTCTTTTCGAGCTGAGCTTGCGCTTCTGCTAATTGTCGTTGCAATTCTTTATATGTAGGACGTTTCTCCATTTAAATGAATTTGTCTTTAATTTCTTTACATTTCTTGATTATAGCCTACACTACAAGGCTCAACCAAATACATCTTTTAAAGATGCAATCATGAAAATATGGTATGGGAATTTTGTTAGACTAGAATGTCTTCATTTATCGACTTATCTTGGTAACCACCAAGTGTATTGTCTTGCTCCTGAATTGTTAATTCTTCAAAGGTATTCATATTGAATAAGATAAAAGAGTAGTAAATATAAAAAATACGATCTACTTATTCAAATTTTTCTTATACCAGGATATCTTCGTTAATACATTTGTCTTGGTATCCACCTTTAATGTTTTTTAAATCTTCAGTGTTTAATACTTCAAAATTTTTCATTGCTATTTTTATTTGGTCGTTAATAACTAGGAAAATACTTTTTGGAAAATTTGGATTACTATGGGTCGAGGTTGATTAAACAAGAATGTCTTCGTTAATACATTTGTCTTGGTAACCACCTTTAATGTTTTTTAGATCTTCGGTGTTTAATACTTCAAAATTTTTCATTGCTATTTTTATTTGGTCGTTAATAACTAGGAAAATACTTTTTTGGAAAATTTGGATTACTATGGGTCGAGGTTGATTAAACAAGAATGTCTTCGTTAATACATTTGTCTTGGTAACCACCTTTAATGTTTTTTAGATCTTCGGTGTTTAATACTTCAAAATTTTTCATTGCTATTTTTATTTGGTCGTTAATAACTAGGAAAATACTTTTTTGGAAAATTTGGATTACTATGGGTCGAGGTTGATTAAACAAGAATGTCTTCGTTAATACATTTGTCTTGGTAACCACCTTTAATGTTTTTTAAATCTTCAGTGTTTAATACTTCAAAATTTTTCATTGCTACGGGTTCTTTTTTTTAGTTTTTTAGGAAACATTTACACCCCTTTATTCCGGTTTTTTGAAAAAGGTAACCCTGAGATTGAAAGTTTTTTTAAAAAAAAGTGAAAAAAACTGTATATATTTAAATCCTTTTAGGAAAGATTGCGTACATAAGACATTGTTTCTAAGAAGATTAAGAAAAAACACTTGAGCGTGAAAAAAAATTTAAAAAAAATTCTACTTTTTTCTCTTTTACTTGTTTTGCTGGCAGGCGAAAACAAGAATTTAGCATTTACATCAATTTTTTCTGATGATCAGAAAACTGAAAATTTATCTCCAGATTCTGTTCTTGTTAGGCAGGTTAATCGGGCACTAGAATTTTACAAATCTCGAGAATATAATTATGCCGTACAGTCTTTTGAAAATGCTGTACAAACAATAGATAATGGGGGTGTTATCGATAAAAATATAGTTTATCGTACTTATGTCAATTTTGGTGTTATTAAAGGAAGGCTAGGAAAGAGAAGTGATGCATTAAAATATTATAGCTTAGCTGAAAAATTTATTGTCGATAATTATGGATATGAAGATTCTAAGCTTGTTCCAATCTATGTAAATACAGGAAATATATATAATGATTTACATGATTTATATAAAGCTCAAAGTTATTATGAAAAAGCACTATCAATCATAGGTGATAATAAGTCACGTTATCTTTCACAAATTAACAATAATCTTGGGAATAACTATTATAATAGGCATGAGTATAATAAGGCATTAGATTTTTTTAAAAAATCATTATTGATAAAAAAGGATATTAATGATAAAAATATATCATCTACTCTAAATGGGATTGCTAATTGTTATAAACAACTGAAAAAATATAAGGAAGCTGACTTATACTATCTGCAAAGTATTGATAATATTAAAAGTTTTGGTGATGAAAATCATTACAGATTAGGTACTCTATATCTAAATTACGGAATTCTTCAAAATGAAATTAAAAATAAGAATAGTGTTTTAAAATATTTTGATTTAGCCTATAATGTTTACTTGAGTAACTACGGAGCTAAACATCCAGATGTTGCCAATTGCTTAATGAATATGGGAGACTTTTATGGAGAACAAAAGCAAAATATTACTTCTCTAAAGTATTACCAAAAAGCCATTATTTCTGAATTGGATAACTTTTCGGATAGTACAATTTATGCTAATCCCGATCTAAACGAAATTGAACCGCAAATATTAATACTTAGTATTTTAAAAGGTAAGGCGAAGGGATTTTCAAATTTATACAAGGAAAATGAGAAAGTTAGTGACCTTGATTTTAGCTTGGATACCTATGATTTATGCCTAAATATTATTGATAAGATTAGAATTGGTTACCAGGATGAGCAAAGTAAGTTTGCTTTATCGCAGAACGAAAAAGATACCTATACCTTAGCAATTGAAATTGCGGTGCAATTGTATGAACTTACAAAGGATAAAAGCTATAAGGAGAGAGCTTTTAAATATGCAGAGCGATCGAAAGCAGCAAGTTTGATGTCTTCTTTGAATGATGTAAATGCCAAAAATGTAGGTGGAATTCCTGTTGAATTGCAGGAGGAGGAGCAACAATTGAGAAAAGATATTGCAAGCTATCGCGAAAAAATATACGAAGAACGTAAAAGGTTGAATTCAGATCGAAAAAAGATTTCGGAATGGCAAGGGAAATTGTTCGAATTGAATGAGAGTTATAATCAAATGGTACTTCGTTTCGAAAAAGATTATCCTAAGTACTACGATTTGAAATATAGGAATAATACTATTGAGATGTCGGAGCTTCAGTCCAGACTATCTTCCGATGAAATACTAATTGAATACTCTATTTCCGACTCCTCACTTTTTACTTTTATTGTCACTTCAGATTCATTTGAAATAACAAAACAAGAAATCAATTCAGATAGTTTAAATCACCATATCGAGGAGGTTAGGAATGCTTTAAAAACGAATGATTTTGCAGAAAATAGTTCCGAATTTTATCAGCGCTATACAAAATCAGCTTTTAATTTATACCAAACTTTTATTGGTCCGCATAGTAATGTAATTCAAAATAAGAAACTTGTTATTATACCAGATGGCAAGATGGCTTATGTGCCTTTTGGGGTTTTAATTAAGCAAGAAGCTAATCCTGATCGTATGAATTATCGGGACTTAGATTATCTAATTAAATCAAATACAATAACATACCAGAATTCTGCAACAATTGGTTTTTCAATTGAACCTGCCGGATTTAGTTTTACAACCAGTAAATCGGTATTGGCGTTTGCACCATCATACAATGGAATTGATGATTCAATTTTATATACCGAACGAGCATATAGAGATAAGTTGTATCCTTTGCCATATACCAAAGAGGAGGTTAATAATATTTCGCACGTAATGGAAGGTGATTTGTACTTGGATGATTTTGCCACCGAACAAAATTTTAAAGATCATGCAAGTGATTATGATGTTCTTCACCTGGCCATGCATACAATTATTGATGATGAGAACCCTATGTATTCTAAACTGGTTTTTACTCAAACAAGTGATACGGTTCAGGACGGATTATTGAATACGCACGAAATTTATAACATGAATTTTAACGCCAGAATGGTAGTTTTAAGTGCTTGTAATACAGGAGATGGTAAGCTTTTAAAGGGTGAAGGTGTTATGAGTTTGGCCAGAGGATTCTTTTATGCTGGTTGTCCTAGTATTATTATGACCTTATGGACGGTTGAAGATCAAACCGGATCTAATTTAATGACCAACTTTTATGGCTATCTTTCGCAAGGATTCGAGAAGGATGAAGCTCTTCGCCAGGCTAAGTTAAAATATCTGGAAACTGCGGATCCTCTCAAGTCACATCCTTATTTTTGGTCAGGATATGTTACCATGGGTGATGTTGAACCATTATATGATTTCGATATAATGAATAACTTGGTTTATTTTGGATTTGGTGGTGCTGTTTTGTTGTTACTAATCGTTTTTAGGAGAAGAATTAGAAGAAGAGTAGCATAAGAATTAAAAGGTATAATTTGAAAGCCTGAAACATTGTTTCAGGCTTTTTTACTTTTTGGGTAGCAAAGAGGTTTAAACTTGCTAAAATCTGTTATAATGATTTGTAATCTTTGTATCAAAGTTGATTGGTATTAAAAATGGTTTCTACATTTTACAGAGATAATTCTGTAAATAAAAGATGTTTGTACTCTATTAAGTAGTAAGAGTCTTTTAGTTGAGATGAAATATATAAGATTTATACCACTAGAATTTAATAATTTCTCTTTTAAAATTATAGGGTAAAAAATAATTCTATAAGTAGATCATGTATTATTTTCATAGAGTAGATATGTAGAAAAAAGGAAAGCCGCTCAATCTAATTGAACGGCTTTATATATGTGTTAATGAATGAGTGTAATCTATTCCAGCTTACTAAGAATTTCCTGAGCTTTTGCTTTATAGAAACTATTTCCTCGAGCAATTGTATTAAACTGCTTAATGGCTTTATCTCTTTCATTAGTCATTAAGTAGCAAAAACCTATGTACCATTCGGATTGTTCTATAAACAAGTTGTTTTTATGCTTTATTACTCTAGTAAAATTCTTATTTGCTTTATGATATTCATTAATTTCTAAATTAGAAATACCTGAATAAAAGTTACTCGTAATATTTGTACTATCCTTGTCTAATATTTGCCTAAATAGGGTTAAAGCCGTGTGATAATCCCTAGCTTCGTAACTCTTTAATGCTGTAACAAGCATATTATCTATATTAGCATCCGCCGAACGAGTATTTACTATCGCATATGGTTTGTAGTAATTACTGTATACTTTTTCATTGGAATAGGAGTTCTTGTTATTTACAAGAAACATTAAACTACCTAAACCAATAAACAATGCTAATGAAGCGGCAACAATATTCCATTTGGTTAGATATTTAAATTTGCGCTTCTCTTGTTCTTTAGGAGGTATTTCTATTGCATCTAGCTTGCTTCTTAGATCCATAATGTCATTTTCCATTATAGCCTCGTCAACCTCTTGGTGTAAATCCAGCTCCATTTGTAAGTCTGGATCATCCAGAAGGTCCTTTTCAAATTCCTTTAGCTGGTCGTCAGATAAACCACCATCTAGGAAATCTTCAATACGGTCAAAATTCATATCACTCATCATATACTTCTTTAAATTCATTATCACTTTTAATACTCTCTATCAGCATTTGTTTACACTGATGTTTCCTTTTCTTTGCATACTTCTCACTCTTATAGCCCATTATATCGGCAATTTCTTTTAGTGAGATTTTGTCTAAAGCAAGTTGAAGAACTTTCTTACAATCCGGGCCAAGTTTTTGAAAGTGTTTCTGATATAGTCGGTACCTCTCAGTTTGGTCATAAGTCTCAGAAGCTTCGTCTAATCGATTATCCAGAACTCCTTCCGAATTGATTTCATTGCTGTTCTTTTTCTTTTCAAGTTGCTTTAACCACAAAAGTCTGCAAATGGAATAGATGTATGTTTTAAAGTTACAACTAAGAACCAACGGTTCTTTTTTCATTTTACGATAGATTACAATAATAGCTTCTTGGAAAAGATCGCGTGCATCCTCCTCGTTCCCATTATTGTTCTCGATAAAATTGCGAATACTCGGAAAGAACTTTTTGTAGATGTAATTTAATACATCATTATTGCTCATACTTATTCCCTCAAGTATCGCTTCAGTAGTGTAATCCATATTTTCTATCCCTTTATTCCTTTTATGGCAAAAAGGTAACCCTCAAAAAGTGAAAAAAATTTAAAAAAATATCAACCTTACACGTAAGTAATTGAAAATCAAATGAGTGATAAATAAAAAAAACTGTTTTTTTTTCGTCTTTTTTTTATTTATTATCATAAACCAAAGCAATATACTACTTATATTCAAATTTGGTTACTGCTAAAGCTTATTTTTTTATGATGAAATTATAAAAAAGTGGTGTAAGCGTACTAAAAAAGGAAGTGAATGCCTCATTGTAAAAGTCTAGTAAAGCAATTATGCTTTAAATTTTATATCAAAATTAAAATATGCAGATTGTATTTGAGGAATCGGTTTTAATAATTCTGATTTTTGAGAATTGAAAAAGTAATCTATCCAACTAAAAAAATAAATGCAAAATTGAAAAAAGGTATATAACAAAAAAATCGGCTTTCATATGAAAACCGATTTTTGTGGGCGATATAAGATTCGAACTTATGACCCCTTGGGTGTAAACCAAGTGCTCTGAACCAACTGAGCTAATCGCCCCTGTTATTGGGAAATTTTGCTTTTTTGTGGGCGATATAGGATTCGAACCTATGACCCCTTGGGTGTAAACCAAGTGCTCTGAACCAACTGAGCTAATCGCCCTTGCCCTTAAAAGCGATGCAAATATAAGATGGAATATTTTTATCTGCAAGAATAATTTTCAAAAAAATGAAAAAAATATTTCTGAATGACCCTAATATTCGAGGAAAGCTTTAATTTTATCACTCGTAAAAAATTGATACTATGGATAATAATTTAGAGAAAGACTGGAATAGTTTGTTATATAAAATTTCTGAAGAATTTAATGTTGCTGCTGATTTAAATGGAACTTTGCTTTTAATTGGCATACAAGAACGAGGTTTAGGGTTTAAGGAAACTTATTCAAAAGAGGAAAAGTGGGATCACATCGATTTAGCAACATGTACACTGCTTATGAAATGGAATTACTATTCTATCAAAGGATATGATGAAGACAATTGGCCTATATTTGTAAAGAACAAACTGGTTCCACCCTTTTCAAAGGACAAAGAAAATCAATTGTTAAAATCATCGATTGTAGAATATTTTAAAGACAATGGATATTTGAACGATTAAATAACAAACCTATACACATTAAAATGAAGAAACTACTTTACCTGGCCTTAATACTTTCAATGGTATCTTGCCAACAAAAATTAGAATTAGGAAAGAGTAACAGAATTGTAGAAATTGAAACTGAGTATGGTGATATCAAAATTAAGCTATATGACGAAACACCACTGCATCGTGATAATTTCGTAAAACTTGCCCATGCAGATTATTTCGATGGTACATTGTTTCATAGAGTAATTGATGGATTCATGATACAAGGGGGAGATCCTGATTCAAAAGCAGCCAAACCTGGTGTTAGATTAGGAGAAGGCGGTCCGGGATATCAAATAGATGCTGAGTTCAATCCTGCTTTATTTCACAAGAGAGGAGTAATTGCAGCAGCTAGAGAGGGTGATGCAGTTAATCCACAGAAGAAATCATCTGGATCTCAATTTTATTTGGCACAAGGTAGAGTATATACTCAAGGAGGATTGGATACCTTGTTAATGAAATTGAATGATAGAGTTAAAAATCAAATCTTTGAAAAGGCTCAAAAAGATAAGGCTACTGAGATTATGAAATATCAATCGGAAGGTGACATGGATAAGGTTTCAGAATTGATTGATAAGATTCAAGTTGAAGTTGACTCTATTTTTGTGACTCAGCAAATTAAGTTTACGCAGGCTCAGATTGATGCTTATACAACAGTAGGCGGAATTCCTCACTTGGATGGTAATTATACTGTTTTTGGTGAAGTAATTGAAGGAATCGAGTTTATTGATAGTATTGCTAAAGTGAAAAAGGATCAATTTGATCGCCCATTAAAGGACGTATCTATGAAAATAAAAATCGTTCAATAAAAGAATAGAATGAATATGAGAGCTCCGAAATTATTTTCGGAGCTTTTTTTGTGATGAATTTTAATGATATCTATCTTAGTTCAGTTTTTTAAAAAGAATAACAATGAGAAAATTAACCATACTTCTGATTTTATTTTTATTTCAATTTTCTGCGAAGAATACTTTTGCCCAAGGAACCAATTCAATAATTCTAATTGAGACCAATTTGGGTAATATGAAGGTCATGCTTTACAAGGAAACACCCAAGCACAGACAAAATTTCTTACAATTGGTGGAGAATGATCATTTCGATGGCACTCTTTTTTATCGAGTAATAAAGGGATTTGTTGCTCAAGGAGGATCTCAGGATTCAAGAAATGCACCAGCAGGTAAAGCCATTGGATACGGAGATGCAAATAGAACCATACAATCTGAATTCATTGAACAGTTTTTTCATAAAAAAGGAGCGCTTGCTTCGCCACGACAGCCAGATAAGGTGAATATTTTTAAAGAATCGGATGTATCGCAGTTCTATATTGCACATGGAAGGGTATTTACCAATGAAGAATTGGATGTCATGGAAAAGGAGGTTAATGTTCCTCTAAGGAAAAGAATTGTGAAGAGATATTTGACTCCGAAAAAAAGAGAGATTTTGGATTCCTTAAAAAAGGCCAAAAAGGTAACAGAGTTTCGTGCAATTGCAAAAAAAATAAAAGAATCAATTGAGTTTGATTACGATGCATCAGCTGAAAAATTGGAGTTCACACCTGAACAAAGAAAAGCATATACCACAGTTGGTGGAGTACCACATTTAGACAATAATTATACAGTTTTTGGTGAGGTAATTAGTGGAATAGAGGTTTTGGATAAAATTGTAAAGCTTCAAACAGATTCCAACGATCGACCTTATACCGATGTAAAGATGAAAGTAAAAATCTTAAAGTATTAACCTGAGTTCGATTTAAAATATCAGACACAGAAAAGCATATTTATTAAAGTAAAGATTGGATGAAGATGATTTTTTCAAAGAATTTGCCTGCTTTTGGCATAAATTTCCTCAAATTATCTTGAAATATCCCGATATTCCTTCGAAAATTTGAGAAAATTTCTACTCAAAACCAGTGTAAACTGTGACAATATTTTAAATTGAACTCAGGTTATTAAATGCTTTTGGTATTTAGCCATTTGCTTTTAGCCAATGAGAAAAAAGTTTTTGTAACTTTGCCGACTGTTGCAATAAATAAAGAAGTTATATCATGCTTGACAAAATAAAAAACCTGCTTGATGAGTTGAATGGATTTTCAGCTACAACACTGGAAGAGGTAGAACAGTTCAGAATTAAACACCTTAGTAAAAAAGGTAGCATTGCTTCGTTGTTTGCCGATTTTAAAACTGTTCCAAACGAGGATAAAAAAGCTGTTGGACAAGCTCTAAACGAGCTTAAAACAGTAGCTATGGATAAAGTAAATGCTTTAAAGGAAAGTTTTACCGGTGCTGAATTTGGCAAGTCTGGTTTAGATTTGACTTTGTCTGGTGATCCTGTAAAGTTAGGTTCTCGACACCCACTTTCGTTGGTAAGAAATGAGATTACAGAAATCTTCGCTCGTTTAGGATTTACCATTTCTGAAGGTCCTGAAATTGAAGATGACTGGCACAACTTCTCGGCATTGAACTTCCCGGAAGAGCATCCAGCACGCGATATGCAGGACACTTTCTTTATCGAGAAAAGTCCGGATGTAATTTTAAGAACTCATACATCATCGGTACAGGTTCATGATTTGCAAGAAATGGAATTGCCAATTCGTTGTTTAACTCCAGGTAGAGTATTTCGTAACGAAGCAATTTCGGCTCGTGCACACTGTATTTTCCACCAAATTGAGGCTTTATATGTAGATGAGAAAGTTTCTTTTGCTGATTTGAAGCAAACACTTACTTATTTTGCAAAAGAGTTCTTCGGTGAGAAAACTGAAATTAGATTGCGTCCATCATATTTTCCATTTACTGAGCCATCAGCAGAGGTAGATGTTACTTGTTCGCTTTGTGGCGGAAAAGGATGTAATGTATGTAAAGGAACTGGTTGGCTTGAAATTTTAGGTTGCGGTATGGTTGATCCTAATGTATTGGAATTAAATGGTATCGATAGCAAGAAGTATTCAGGTTTTGCATTGGGAATGGGAATCGAGCGTATTACCATGTTGAAATATGGTATTAAAGATCTTCGCTTGTTCTTCGAGAACGATATCCGTTTCCTTGAGCAATTTACTGCAGCAGGATTCTAAGAAAATCACAATAGATTTAAAATATAAATGCCTTCCATTATGGAAGGCATTTTTTTATGAAGAGACGCACGGCCGTGCGTCTGTACATGTTTTATTCCTCGTGGTAAATAATCTCCGATGTAACAGGAATTACTTTTTTGTACAAAGCGCTAACACCACAATATTCTTCTTCTGATAGTTTTACAGCTCGCTCAACTTTAGCATGAGGAATATCCTTGCCGAAGAATTCATAAACGATATGCATGTTTTTGTAATAACTTGGTTGTTCTTCGGTCAATTCGCCTTCAACCGAAACTTTTATATCGCGAACTTCAACACGCATTTTTTTAAGAATCATGGCGATATCGATACCTGTACAACCCGCTAGTGCTGTTAACATTAATTTTTTAGGACTAACACCTGAGCCATCGCCACCTACTTGTTTGCTGGCATCTGTTATAAGTTCGTGTCCATCCATATCGGCTTTATAGGCAAGTCTACCTTGCCAACTCATTTCTACTTTGTGTTTCATTGTTTTTAAAATTACAAGCAATAAGTTTCAAGTAATAAACCTGCACTTATTTAACTCAGTGTATTTGATATTTTCTCCTACTAAAATTAGTAAGAATTTAATTCATATAAGTCTCGAATTGACTATTGGAGAAGTAAAACTTAAATTACTATATTTAAACCTGATTCTAACATTGGTGAAATTAGAATTACGAAATGATTAAAACATCAGTAAAAACTACTATTTGGTTATGTTTTTAAGATGTATGATAAAGCTATTTTATAACAAGTTTATTCAGTAAGCGTTGAAATGAAGCAAAATATTAATCTTCCAAACTGCAATCAGTTGGCTGAGAAGTTCAGTGTTAAGTTTCCTGATCTGGGTGTTGACGATCAAAATCTTTTATTTTGGGATGAAGATGTACAATTCTTTAAACGTGGAAGTGTAATCTATAAAGAAGGAGATTTTGCCAAAGGTTGCTTTTTTCTTTTTTCGGGTATTTTAAAAGTATTTAAGACCGGAATTGAAGGAAAAGAACAAATCATACGATTTGCAAAAGAAGGCGATTTAATTGGATTTAGATCGGTATTAAGTCACGAACGTTTTTGCACTTCCGCAAAGGTTATCGAAGATGCCGTTGTGTGTTTTATCCCATCAAATGTTCTTACCAAACTGATACAAGAGAACTCAAATTTTGCCTTGCAGTTAATGAAAGTTACCTGTGCCGAGTTGGGGGAGGCAAATAGTTATATTACCGATATCGCCCAGAAAACGGTTCGAGAGCGTTTAGCAGAGGTTTTGGCACAATTAGAAGATACCTTTGGATTAAATGAAGAAGGTACCTTAAAAATATCGCTTACGCGCGAGGAGTTGGCCAATATGGTTGGAACAGCTACCGAATCGGTAATTCGATTGTTGTCGGAGTTTAAATCGGATAAACTGATAGAACTAAACGGTAGAAAAATAAAGATATTAAATAGCGAATCGCTGCGAAAAACCGGCGGTTTGATTTAGAAAATATTATAAAATATGAGGAGCCCGTTCAATAATTTGAGCGGGTTTTTTGTTTCTGAAAGTTTCGAAAAGTGCAAGAGTTAAACAGTCGAATGGACAATTGTAGAATCCAGTTAATATGTTATTTCATCTTAAAAGTGCTTAGTACTTTTCCCACAGGTGCTTTACCGTTTCGCAAAATAATACAATAAAAACTATCGCGCATATTGCGAATGCTATATAACCATCGGTTTCGGGTATTCGGAATGATACAAACAGTGCCAAAATAAGACAAAGGATGGTTGCTGATAATAATAAGTAAGTTTTCATAAAAATAAATTCTTCTGGATAGCCCGTAAAAGTTAGGTGTTTCGATTATTGATAACAATATTTCAAATTAAGATTAACAAAATTTAACACTTGATTTTTGGTGTGGCTTGTAAAATAAATTAACTTAATTCTCGTTTTTAAAAGAATATTATAATAAAGCTAACCATTTTATTAACCCAAAAACCCCTTTAAAAATGACAAACAAAGAGTGTTACGATTCCCTATTGGAAATGTATGTTGCAATTCACAAGGATGCAATAAAATCACCTAATCTTCCTATTCAAACAGCCATAAGTGAAGCTCTAAAATTGCAAGAGAATGCCCTGCAGGACAAAGATCAATTGATTACTACCGATCTTGATGCTACACTTATTGATGATCTTGCACCACGTGCCTATGCATGTAAGCATGCACAAATAATGTGGGAAAAAGTATTTAAAGCAAAATCGGATGCTGAAGATTTGTGGAGAGAGAAGGCTCCTAAAGCTTACGATTTAAGAGATACGTTATTGCACTATTGTCGATATGTATACAGAAATGATAAGGATTTAAAAGATCGAATCGATCGTATTGCGGATGGCAGTGGTCATGATGATTTGGTGATGGATTTGGCCAATCTGGCCAACCTTGGCAAAGAAAATCCGGAACCTTTAACGGCCAATTCTATCGATCTTACTTTATTCGATCAGGCTGAAACCATGTCGAATGAATGTGGTGATCTGCTTGCAAAAGTTCATGGTGCCAGAACTGCTAGTGATGCCGATGCAAAAGAGATGAGAGATAGAGCTTATACCTACCTAAAACAAGCTGTGGATGCAGTTAGGGCAGCAGGTCGATTTGTATTCTGGAGAAACGAGAAGAGAATTGATTTGTATGGTAGCGAATATTTCCGTGAGCTACGTGAAAATAGCAGAAAGGAAAAGGAGGAAGAATTGGAGGCATAAGCTTCTGAAACCCTCGCGAAGAGCGGTCCCAGTAGGCTATGGATGGGTAATTTAGGCTATGGAGAGCATGAATTAGGCTATGATTTGCAAAAAGTAGGCTATGGACGAATAAAACTCCCGCAGGAAACCATCATTTAGGCTATGGAGCATCTGATTTGGGCTATGGGCGCTTAAATATCGCGCAGGACGACCTAATATTTGCGATGAACAGCCAAAAATATACAATATCCTTGTAGAGCCGTAGCATGCTACGGCTCTGCTAATTAAAACCCAAAACAATGAAAAAATTACTACTACCCATTTGTGTGTTATGCTGTTTTACGCTGCTATCGTGCAACACAAAAAAAACAAACCCTACAATTGAAACTAAATCAACTCCAGATACCTTACAATTGTCAGTTACCATGAATACTGATGATGTATGCAATTTTAATTTTGTTGGTGATTTTTATTTCGACCATCATATTCCTGTGGAGAGTGACTCTATTCTTCCAAGCGTTTGCAAAATTCACTATCCTTTAAAGTATAAAACTCAAATATTTGAATATTCGTGGATGCAGTTAAAACCTTTTCAATTTGAGAATCATTATTTTTTGGTAGATGATAAAGCCAATAAATTGGAGTTTACATTTAATGGTGGAAGTTTGAACTGGCCGAAGGAATCGGGAATGGTTGTTTTGGATGATATCTATGAAAGTTATTTGCCGATAAAAAAACAGTTGAATCTTGGGTCCTATTCGAGTAAACAATCTCTAATTAGGCAAATTGATAGTATCTACACTTCGAATAAGAACAAGTTTAAGGATGAGCATATCAAACTGCAGGTAAATCATATACATTATATCGACAAACTACAAAAGATAGATTCTTATAGTCCTATTGTAATTGATTTTATAGTGAATATGAAAGATGAACCTATTGCCTGTAAAATAACTGCAGATATTTTTAAAACCTACATCAAGTACCATATTGATAATATCAATTACCAGGAATTAGAAAGCAGATATTCACCGGTTTTTATTGACTTGTTTACCAAGGCTATGTATCATTATTTGCGCGATACTGAGAATAAAGGAGATAGTCAGAATGTTAAAGGATTAAATTGGTACAAACAAACTGCCTACTATCAAAATCACAGGGAAAAATTTGAGCCGGAAATTACACCTATTGATGTTACTGAATTTAAGAACAAGATCAAAAAAGTAAGTTTATTGGATGTAAACCAGAACAGCCTGATGTTGGAAGACATTGTAAAAAATAATCCGGCTGATTTTTATTTAATTGATTTTTGGGCTACCTGGTGTGGACCTTGCAAGTCTGGAATAAAAAAAATTGAAACACTGCCAATTCCGAATAATGTTAAGGTTATCAACTTGAGTTTGGATAAGGTTCAAAACATTGAAAAATGGAAAAGATTTGTAAGAGAAAACGGTCAAAAATTAAGTTATCTAATCAACAAAAAAGATCTAAACAATAAAGACTTTATCAAATACATTCGTGTAAAATCCATACCTCGTTATTTAATCATCGATAAACATATGAACTTGGTTGATGAAGAATTTTACCGACCACACGAGCCTAAGTTTATTTCTGATTTAATGAAGATAAGTGCTGGTGATAATCAGATGGTTAACCAATAAATTGTGCTGCAATCTAATGAAGCATTTAGTATTGATCTTATTGTGTTTGTTAGGCAATTACAGTTTGCATAGCCAAGTTTATAGCAAAAAAATCATCTATAAATACCAGATTGAAAATTCTTCGACTGAAGGAATAAAGAAGAAGCAAATCATGTATTTGGTATGTAATGGTAAAGCTTGGGTTTTCGATCCTCAAAAGCAATTTTCAGTTGGTTGGGTTGATGAAGAGAAGGATATATCCTCACCTAATAGTAGTACAGGAGTTATTGATAATGGAGACACCGTTTGGCTGCATCCGCCAAGGCATGATATCTATTTTGTACATGAATTTACTCCTTTTCCAGAGGTAAGACTTCCTTTAGAAGTAGGTAAACAGTGGACAACGGATTTTGGCTATGTTTGGTCTAGTAAAGAATTGAATATACCGGCAGGAGTTAAAGTAAAACCGCACTATACTGTAGAAGCAAAGTTTGAGGATTATTCTGATATTTTGTATCGAACTATTAACTGTTACAAAGTTATGGGAGAGATAAATAATCAATTTATAAATTCAAAGTGGATAGGAATTTTTAATGATGAGTTGGGATTTATAAGAATGGAATTTATCAACACCAACAAATCAATTACTAAAATGAACTTATTGGATTCTTTTGACTGGGATCAATGCAAGGAGAGATTTGGATTGTTTAGTTTATAGCAAGGTATTCATACATTTTTTTGTTTAGTGGTTTCCAACAATTTTCCTTATTTTTAGGCTTGATACTAAATCTAACTCCTACTTAGCTTGAAAAAACGATTTCCACACTTTCGACAGTTGGATGCCATGGATTGTGGCCCAACCTGTTTGCGCATGATTGCCAAGCACTATGGCAAAAATTACACTTTACAATCATTACGCGATAAATCGCACATTACCCGCGAAGGCGTTTCGATGTTGGGTATTGCCGATGCAGCTGAAAGTATTGGAATGCGTAGTATGGGCGTTCGTATTTCTTTCGATCAGTTGGCGAAGGAAGCTCCACTACCTGCAGTTTGTCACTGGGGACAAAACCACTTTGTGGTGGTGCATAAGGTTGAGGAGAAGCGCAACAAAACCATTGTGCATGTTGCTGATCCTGGTTCGGGCTTGCTAAAATTTACCAAAGAGGAGTTCATTAAACAATGGGCAAGTACGCAAAGCCAAGGAGAGCTGAAAGGTTTGTGCTTGTTGCTGGAACCAACACCTGATTTTTACAGCAAGAATGGCGAGGAAGTTTCTCAGAAGAAAAGCATAGGTTTTCTGCTAAAATACCTAAAACCTTATCGCAAATTCATGATTCAGCTGGTATTGGGGATGCTATTTGGCTCTTTACTACAGCTGATTTTTCCATTTCTTACCCAATCCATTGTCGATATTGGGATCAATACCCAAAACCTGAGTTTTATTTACCTGGTGTTGATAGCTCAGTTGGTATTGTTCATATCCAGAATGTCGGTGGAGTTTATTCGTTCCTGGATTTTACTGCACATTTCAACTCGAATAAATATTTCTTTGATATCCGATTTCCTAATCAAGTTGATGAAGTTGCCTATAGGCTTTTTCGATATTAAAATGATTGGGGATTTGTTGCAAAGAATTCAAGATCATACCCGAATTGAGAACTTCCTTACATCATCAACATTAAACGTGTTGTTCTCTATGGTGAACCTCTTGATTTTTGGTGTTGTATTGGCAGTTTATGATATGCAAATTTTCCTGGTTTTTGTTTTAGGGTCAGGACTGTATATCCTTTGGATAAACTTGTTTTTGAGGAAACGAAGAGAATTAGATGGAAAACGATTTGCTCAAATGTCCAACAATCAGAATTCATTGGTACAGTTAATTACTGGTATGCAAGAGATTAAGCTGAACAATTGTGAAAAGCAAAAACGTTGGGAGTGGGAACAAATTCAGGCTGAATTGTTCCAGGTTCGAACCAAAGGTTTGGCTTTAAATCAGTATCAGGTTACAGGATCGATATTCTTTAACGAAACCAAAAATATCGTTATTACCTTCTTGGCTGCAAAAGCTGTATTAGATGGAGGAATGACACTGGGTATGATGTTGGCGGTTCAATACATAATAGGTCAGCTGAATTCTCCAATAGATAATTTGGTTGAGGTTATTCATTCATGGCAGGATGCAAAAATCTCTTTAGAGCGTTTGGGTGAAATTCACCAAATGAAAGAGGAGGAGAGTGTAGATGAACAAACGCTTACCGAGATACCTGATGAGAAAATCATTGATATTGAAAATGTTTGTTTTCAGTATGAAGGTCCGCATTCAGAAATGGTTTTGAATGATGTAAACCTAAAAGTAGAAGAGGGAAAAACTACGGCAATTGTTGGAGCATCGGGTAGTGGAAAAACTACCTTAATTAAACTGATGTTGGGATTTTATCCAACTACTAAAGGAAGAATTTCGCTTGGAGGAACCACGTTGGAAAATTATAGCTCTGCGATGTGGCGCCAAAACTGTGGTGTAGTAATGCAAGATGGATTTATTTTCTCGGATACCATTGCCAAGAACATCGCGGTAGGCGTTGAGCATATCGATAAAAAGAGATTGTTGTATGCGGTTCAGGTGGCTTGTATCGACCAATTTATTGAAAATTTACCTTTGCGTTATAATACCAATATTGGAGCCAATGGGCATGGATTAAGCCAGGGACAAAAGCAAAGAATATTGATTGCAAGAGCGGTTTATAAAAACCCTGAATTTTTGTTCTTCGATGAAGCAACCAATGCATTGGATGCAAACAATGAGTTGGCCATTATGGATAATCTTGATGAATTTAATAAAGGCAGAACCGTTGTTGTTGTCGCGCATAGATTGAGTACGGTGAGAAATGCAGATAAAATCATTGTACTGGAGAAAGGTGAAATCGTAGAACAAGGTACGCACGAAGAACTTACTAGCTTGGAGGGTAAGTATTATCAGTTGGTTAAAAATCAGTTAGAACTTGGTAATTGATTTTTTTAGACGCTGATTTTATAAGATGATTATGATTTTTATGATATGGAATTGCACATGATTGAGAATTATAAATATACTGAGCTTACAGATAAGATTATTGAAGCATTTTATAAAGTTTATAATCAACTTGGAATTGGATTTCAAGAGAAAGTATATGAAAATGCCCTTTTGATAGAGTTAGATAAAAGGCTTTTGAACTTCGAGAAACAAAAAAATATCAAAGTTTATTATGAGGGGCAAATAATCGGTGATTTTTATGCTGATATTATTGTAAATAAATGTGTAATTATTGAGCTAAAAGCCGTAGAATCGATCCGTCTTGAGCATGAAGTTCAGTTGGTAAACTATTTAAGAGCAACTAATATAGAGGTAGGATTACTTTTAAATTTTGGGCACAAACCTCAAATAAAACGAAAGGTTTTTGCGAATGACAGAAAAGTAAATCTTAATGATCATATAAAATCATAAAAATCTGCGTCTAAAAAGAATCAAAAACATGGAGAAAGACCCGAATATAGAATTACGATCAGACGAAGTAAAAGAGATACTTGGAAGAGTTCCAAACTGGATTATTAGAAGCGGAACAACTTTGTTTTTTGTAGTGATTATTGCCATTGTTATTGGTAGTTATTTTTTCCGATATCCGGATATTATTGATTCAAGATTGGTATTAACTACACTAAATCCTCCTGCTGAATTGGTGGCGCGATCAAGTGGAAAAATACAGGAATTGTATGTAAAGGATAATGAGGAAGTTAAAGAGGGTAGCCTGCTGGCAATTATTGAAAATCCTGCTTTCAATGAGGATATCTTTGAATTAAAACAAAAGATGAAGACCTTTCAAGGACATTTAACAGGAGCGGAAAATGTGAATGCTGAAATTGTAGAGGGTACATTCAGACTAGGTGAGGTACAAACTTATTACAATACCTTTTTAAAGTCTTGTGTTGATTATCAACGGTTTTTTGAGTTAGAGTATTACGACCGAAAAATTGACTCTTACAAGAATCAGATAAGTAAATACAATATGTTTTACGATCGCCAATATCAGCAAAAGAAAATATTGGAGAGTGAATTGGCAATATCCAAGAAACAGTATGAGAGGGATTCTTCATTATTTGAAAGAGGAGTAATTGCACAACAAAACTTCCAGAATTCAAAGAAAAAGTATCTTGAGAGTTCGTATTCTTTTCATGGAGCAAGATCTGCATTGGCTTCAACCCAAATTAAAATTTCGGACGTAGAGCAACAGATTATCGACCTTGAATTAAAGAAGGAGAGAGAAAGAAAGGATCTTCAAAACTTCATGATTCAATCCTTCGATCAGTTAAAAGCACAAATTGATATCTGGGAGCAAAAATACCTCATTAAAACACCTATAGATGGTAAGGTAACTTTTAATAAGTTTTACAGTTCGAATCAGAATGTCAAAACTGGAGATAGGGTATTTACGGTACTTCCTAATGATTCAACAAAAATAGTTGCAAGAGTTGAATTAGGCATGCGAGATGCAGGTAAAGTAAAAGTTGGGCAAAGAGTGAATATAAAACTCGATAATTATCCTTATCTTGAATATGGGATGCTAGAAGGGACGATACAATCTATTTCAAAGGTGCCAGAAAATCAAAAATATACTCTCGATGTTAACTTGTCAAATGGTTTGGTTACGAATATCGGAACGGAATTACAGTTTGCTCAGGATAGTGAGGGTAAAGCGGAGATTATCACAGAAAATCTTCGATTACTACAACGAATTTTTAATCCAATACGAGCATTGTTAAAAGAGCGTTTGTAAGTTCCTGTCCCGTAAATTAGAATTGGTGATATGAAAGAACTTGCAGTTGGAATTGATATTGGTGGTACACATACTGTTTTTGGCTTGGTAGACAAGTTAGGCAATTGTCTGGCTCATAATAGGATGTATACCAGGGATTTCGATACATTTTCCGACTTTGTTTCTACTCTTTCAAGAAGAATTAAGTCTCTGGAAATACCAAATCAAACAAATTTTAAAGTAATTGGAATTGGTGTAGGTGCGCCTAATGCTGACTATAAGAAACAAACTATCGAAAATGCATCAAACCTTTCGTGGGAAGGGATTTTGCCACTAGGTAATTTACTTCGCGAGAATTTCGGTTTGCCAGTTAAAGTTACCAATGATGCAAATGCATCAGCAATGGCAGAGATGCTATATGGTGGTGCTGCGGGTATGAAAAACTTTATGGTTTTAACCCTTGGTACAGGTTTAGGTAGCGGAATTGTTGTTAATAGCGAAATTGTATATGGTCATTCAGGTTTTGCAGGTGAATTAGGACACATTATAGCTCGTCCTGAAGGCAGACAGTGCGGATGTGGAAGATATGGCTGTTTGGAGACATATGTTTCGGCTACGGGTATCAAAAGAACTGTAAGTAAGTTACTAGCCAAATATTCTTTTAAAAGTGAGTTAAGAGGAATACCTTTTAATCGCATGAGCGCAAAAAAACTTGCTGAAGCAGCTTATAGAGGTGATGAGATTGCGTTGGAATCATTCGAATATACCGGAAAAATACTTGGAATTGCATTGGCCAATGTTGTGGCAATTAATAATCCTGAGGCAATTTTTTTAGCTGGTGGATTATCAAAAGCTGGAGAATTGTTATTAAAGCCTACTCAACATCATATGGAAGAAAACTTACTTTCCGTTTATAAAGGAAAAACCATTCTGAAAATAACTTCAGTTAACGGAAATTCTGGGATTTTAGGATCTGCAGCTATGATATGGAATCTAATTTAATTATTTGTAGATTTGATTTTCATTCTATTAAAGCCTGACAATTATAGATGAGCCTGCGATTCATTAGCATTATTCTTATTTTATTAACGAGCAAATCTTATGCTCAAAAAAATGTAGATCCGTTTCCTACCCATAATCAAAGTCCATTAATTCATTTTTTTGGATTACCGAATCATCATGGAGGGAAGGTATTGTCTAAAAATGATTTTGCGTTTGGCAATTATCTCAATGTTGCAAACAATGCAACGTCTTCCCAACTGCTCACGGAAGCCATATATCTTGATGGTGAGATGTACCGTAATGATTTAGTTCTGAGATACGGAGTATTGGACAATTTACAAATAGAATTGAGTATACCTCTAGTAAGACATTCTACTGGAGTGATGGACCCGATAATAAGTGGATGGCATGATACGTTTGGTTTACCTGGTAAATCAAGAGAAATAATGACTAATTTTAACCTTACCTATTTGTATCGCGAGAATGAGGAGACTCATATTTTAATGAATGAGAGCAAATTGAAATTTGGTGATATTGCTTTGAAGTTGGATGTGCCTTTAATAAATAATAATTCGCATTTAGTATCTGTTGGAACTTTTTATAAGTTTTCAACAGGTGATAAAAAGCAGCTAATAGGAAGTGGTACCAATGATTTAGGTGTTCATTTATCAGGTAGAATTTTACCTAGGTTTGAAAAAAAATCATTTACTTGGTTTTATTCAGCAGGATATATGCATATTGGTTCTGGAGCTCTTTTGTCTGATATTCTCACCAGAAATATTGTTTTTGGAAGTGTTGGAAGTGCTTTTGATTTAAGCAAAAGTTGGGTTCCAAAGGTGCAGTTTGATTTCCATACTGGATTTTATAAAAAATCAGCTACCAAACAGTTGGGTAGAGAATCCATTCAATTCGTATTAGGAACTGATTATTTTATTTCGGACAATTTAAAATTATCATTCTCTTTTTCAGAGGATTTAATCGTAAATACTGCACCGGATTTTGTATTGCAATTTGGTGTTTCATATAAACTTTAACCCATTACAATTATGAGTATTATTGGAAATATTATTTGGATCATTTTTGGAGGCCTTTTTATCTTCTTTGAATATTTAATTGCCGGCCTTTTAATGTGCTTCACCATTGTCGGAATTCCTTTTGGAATTAAAATTATGCAATTATCCATTTTGGGCTTGGCACCTTTTGGACAGAAAGTTGAGTACAACGATCATGCTGGAGGATGCCTGAGCATTATTTTGAATGTGATTTGGATTTTTATTGGAGGCTTGTGGATCGCATTAACGCATTTGGTATTTGCTTTGATTTTTGCAATAACCATTATTGGAATTCCTTTCGCTGCTCAGCATGTAAAGTTAGCTGGTTTTGCTCTTACACCCTTTGGAAAAAGTATTCGATAGTTTAAAAACACAAAGTTTTATAAAAAGAAATATCCCGGCCGGAGAGGCGCGGGATAATCACAAAATACTTAAACAACAAACACTAACATAAACGTTCCTTAACGCGTATGGAGAGCAAATGTGAGAAAAATTTTTTGGATATGAAAATGATTCGGTCTTTATAATGTCAAAAATATCAAATACTTACACCGAAAACGTTTGTATGAACCTTATTTATTTTAAATTTAAATACTGAAAAGTCTTTTTTTCGATAAAAAAATGAAATTGCTCCACGTGGAACATTCTTTAAATCTTTTCTGATTCATTTTCAGTTGGTTTACAATAATGCTATAAATCGTATTTTCTAATATCTTTGCATTTTTAATCAAAATATTGCACAAAATTGAATCCTCTTAAGAAACTTGCTGGCGAAACAGCCATTTATGGCGTAAGCTCCATTGTTGGTCGATTTTTAAATTGGTTATTATTTCCAGTCTACACCTATATTTTTGCACCTGATGAGTATGGGATTGTGGCTAATTTAATGTCGTATGTGGCTTTATTTTTAGTGCTTCTTACCTATGGGATGGAAACCGGCTATTTCCGTTTTGCAAACAAGGAAGGCAAGGCAGAAATCACATTTACGACAGGATTCTTAAGTTTAAGTGCATCCACACTTGTTTTTTGGTTACTGATTTTTGTTTTTTTTAATCCATTGGCCGATTATTTAAAAATATCTGAACACAAAGAGTATATATTATTGTTGGCAGCAACATTGGGTTTAGATGCCATAACAGCCTTGCCGTTTGCTAAACTAAGACTACAGAATAGAGCTTTCCGCTATGCGGGACTTAAGCTGATAAATATATTCGTTAATGTAGGTATTAACTTGTTTTTCTTGGTTTTATGTCCTTGGATTCATGAAAAATTCCCGAATATTCCAATCGAATCCATATGGAATCCTAATATTGGTGTAGGCTATATATTTATCGCATATTGTGTAGCTTCTGTGATCAACTTTCTATTGTTATTGCCAGATCTTAAATCTGTAAAATTTAAAATGGACTCTAGCTTACTTAAGGAGATTTTAGCTTATTCCTGGCCAATATTAATTGTAAGTGTTTGTGGTCAGATCAATTTAAATTTGGATAAGATGTTAATGCCGAACCTGATTCCAGAAGCTATGGATCCAATGTATCAAACGGGGATTTATGGTGCGAATTACAAGTTGGCTGTTATCATGACCTTATTTATACAAGCATTCAGATATGCATTTGAACCTTTCTTTTTTGCACAGGCAAAGCAGGAAAATTCAAAGCAGGTTTATGCTGACGTGTTGAAGTATTTTACGCTATTCTGTTTATTGATTTTCTTAGGTGTAATGTTCTACATCGACATTGTAAAACTACTGATTAAATCGAATTATCATGAGGGCTTAAGCATTGTCCCTTATGTGCTTCTTGGGAATTTGTTCTTTGGTGTTTTCTTTTCTTTATCTCTTTGGTACAAGTTAAGCGATAAAACAAAATATGGAGCAATTATGGCTATTATTGGATCGGTAATTACCATCGTTCTAAATATTATTCTGGTTCCTAAAATTGGTTATCAGGGAGCTGCTTATGCTGTATTTATTTGCTTCGGTATAATGATGGTTGTTTCCTATTTATTGGGACAAAAACATTACCCAGTTCCATACGATATCAAAAGAATCCTTTTTTATTTCATTTTTGCAATGATACTTTTTGCAGTAGGTTCTCAAATAAGAATTGAAAATCAATGGCTTAAAATGCTTGCCAAGACACCACTATTATTGGCTTTTATTGCTCTTGTAATACAAAAAGAACAATTATGGGGAATGCTTAAAAAGCGCTCAAATTAAATAAAAACCCTACTTTCTTAAACATTAATTTATCTTTCATAAGAGAGATGAATAATGTATCTTAGCGAATCGATAAAATAGAGTGTAAAAACTTCAAAATAAAAGCACATGAAAGTAAAAATCGTTAATAAATCGAAACACGATTTACCTAAATACAGCACTGAATTATCAGCAGGTATGGATTTAAGAGCAAATCTTAGCGAGCCGGTTTTTCTTAAATCATTGGAAAGAAAATTGATTCCTACTGGTTTATTTGTTGAATTACCAGCTGGTTACGAAGCTCAAATTCGTCCAAGAAGTGGAATGGCATTAAAAGAGGGGATTTCAGTTTTGAATACACCAGGAACAATCGATGCGGATTATCGTGGCGAAATAGGTGTGATCCTGGTAAATTTATCCAATCAGGTTGTAGAAATTAACGATGGTGATAGAATCTGTCAAATGGTAATTGCAGTGCACGAAACGGTGCAATGGGAATCGGTTGAAGATCTAGAAGTATCGGAGCGTGGTGCTGGTGGATTTGGTCACACAGGAAAAGCTTAATCGTTAAAAAATATTAATTCGGATTGATTCTTAAGCCGAAATCTTAAATTTGATCCGAATTTTAGCTAATTTAAACATTACTACTACAAAGCAATGAAAATTATAGTACCTATGGCAGGAATGGGGAAGCGAATGCGTCCTCATACTTTAACAGTGCCAAAACCATTAATTCCTATTGCAGGAAAGCCTATTGTTCAACGATTAGTTGAAGAAATTGCAAAAGTTTCGAATGAGAGCATCGAAGAAATTGCTTTCATTATTGGAGATTTTGGCAAGGAAGTTGAGAATCAGTTATGCGAGATTGCGGAAAATATTGGCGCAAAGTCGAGCATTTATTACCAAAATGAAGCTTTGGGAACTGCACATGCAATTCATTGTGCTGCAGACTCTCTTTCAGGAAAAGTTGTTGTTGCTTTTGCTGATACATTGTTCAAAGCCGATTTTGTACTGGATGCCGAGGCAGACAGTGTGATTTGGGTACAGAAAGTGGAAGATCCATCGGCATTTGGAGTAGTTAAACTTGATGGTGAAAATAGAATTACCGATTTTGTTGAAAAACCTCAGGAGTTTGTTTCTGATTTAGCAATTATCGGAATCTATTACTTTAAAGATGGTGAAAACCTAAGAAGTGAATTACAGTACTTGTTGGATAACAAAGTGGTTGTGAATGGTGAATACCAGTTAACCGACGCGTTGGAAAACATGAAAAATAAAGGTTTGGTATTTAAACCAGGTCAAGTTATCGAGTGGATGGATTGTGGAAACAAGGATGCTACAGTTCATACTAATCAAAGAATTCTTGAATATCATAAAGATGATGAATTGGTATGTGATTCATCGAATATTGAGAATTCAATTGTTATTCCTCCATGTTACATTGGAGAAAATGTGGTAATAAAAAACTCTATTGTTGGGCCACACGTATCTGTGGGAGCAGGAACAGTAGTTAGTAATACAATGATTCGCAATACAATTGTTCAACGCAATTCGAACTTGGAGCATTTAAATCTTGAAAATTCTATGATTGGAAATCATGTAGACATTCAGGGTGATGTTGCTGAGTTAAATGTTGGCGACTTTGCGAGCTTTACAAAATAGATAAAGGATGAAGGCGGGAAGAAAATTGTTATTATCAATCTTGGTTGGAGGCTGTGTTTTATGCAGTATTCCTTCTCATGCAAAGAGTGTAAAATCTACCAAAAAGGATAAGCTTCAAAAAGAAGTAAAACTTACAGAACAGCAAAAGTTGGAGTTCGACTACGCTTTTGCCGAGGCTACCAAAGCCATTTTACTTGGTGAGGTAGAAAAAGGAATTTCTTTGTATGTTTCCTGCCTTAAAATAGACCCTTCGAGTGCTGTTGTACGATACGAGTTAGCAAACATCTATCTAAGTAAAGAAAATTACAACAGTGCTCTTGAATTGGCTCGTGGTGCGGTAGAACAGCAGCCTCGTAACCTTTGGTATCAGATTCAGTTGGCAAATATTTACCAAAAAAAAGGCATGATCGATCATGCTTGTAAGGTATATGATGAATTGATTGAAATGTATCCGGAAAGAAAAGATTTCTTTTACCTTCAAGCTGCTTTGTATGCTTCGGTTGAGAAGTTTGAAGAAGCAGTGAAGGTTTACGATCGCTTAGAAAAAAAAGAAGGAATTCAGGAAGGTGTTTCTCTTGAAAAAGAAAGACTTTACATTAAAATGGGAGATAAGAAATCGGCCTATGCAGAAGTGCAAAAGTTGATTAAGAAATATCCGTATCGTGCCGATTTTTATGGAATGTTAGCTGATTTATATTTGGCCGATAACGAAGAGGAAAAAGCCTTTAAACAGTATCAGGAAATTTTGAAAATTGATCCGAATAATGGTTTAGTTCATTTTTACCTGGCTGATTTTTACAGAAAAAAAAGTGAAATCGACAAGGCAAATGCTTCATTGGCAAAGGCTTTTGAGCAAGAAGAGGTACAGGCCGATCAGAAAATACAGTATTTAATTGCCATGCTAATGGCTCCTGATCAACCTGAATTGTCCGACGATTATTTGAAATCTTTACTTGACACTTTGGTAAAAGTGCACCCTGGACATGTTCGTGTTCATGCATTATATGCCGACTTTTTAAGAAAAAGAAAAGACAATGAAGGTGCTAAATACCATCTGGAAAAAGTATTGGAAGAGGAAAAATCCAATTATGTAGTTTGGGAAGAGTTATTGCTGATTTATAATGAACTATTGGATTTTGATGGGATGTTAAAAGTAAGTACTGAAGCATTAACATATTTTCCAAGTCAACCTCTGTTGTATGTATTTAAAGGAGTAGCAGCAGCTCAAAAGAACGATTATCATACTGCTATTAGTGCATTCGAAAAAGGGATGCTATATGTTGGCGATAATATAAGGTTGCGCATTCAGTTCAGAACTTATATGGGTGATGCTTATTACCAAAATGGTGATGCTAAAAAGGCATTTAAAGCTTACGATGAAGTTCTCTTGTATGAACCTGATAACGTGATCGTATTGAATAATTACAGTTATTACCTTTCGGTTCGTGGAGAACAGCTTGGAAAAGCAAAGAAGATGAGTTCAAAATGTATTGAATTGGAAGCAGAAAATGCGACTTATTTAGATACTCATGCATGGGTTTTATACCGATTGGGAGAATACAGTGAGGCAAAGGAAATCATGGAAAAGGCCTTGCAATTTGGAGGCAATGATTCAGCTGTACAAGTAGAACATTACGGCGATATTCTTTTCAGACTGGGAGAAGGTGAGAAAGCCATGGAAGAGTGGAAGAAAGCAATGGATTTGGGCGAAGGTTCGGAATACTTAGCAGAAAAAGTAAAAACAGGAACTATTCCTGAAGAAAAAGAAGATGAAGAATAAATTACATTCAAAAATATACCTGGGAGCCATGGTTTTAATCATGGCTTTTATTCAGTTTTCCTGTAAAACAACTTACGATCTTGGTGTAATAAAAGCTAAACCAATGTCGGATGCAAAGTTGTATAGAAATTTAATTGACAGTAGTTTACATTATAATACCTTATTCGTAAAGAAATACTCGGCCAATTATACTGTTGATGGTGTAAAAAAGAGCTTTAAAGGAGCAATTAAAATTCAGAAAGACAGTTTGATTTGGATTTCAATTACAGCTCCGGTTGGAGGTCTGGAAGTTGCTCGCTTAATGATTACTCAGGATTCTGTTAAGATGATTGACAGGATGAAAAAGAAATACTTTATAGATGACTATGATTTCTTTAAAGAAAAACTGAATGTAGACTTAAATTTTAAATCGCTTCAGGCAATTCTTACCAACTCAGTTTTTCAGGCAACAAATGGGGAAAAAGAAAAATCTTTTATTCGTAGTTTTAATGGACGAATTGTTGATAATATGTACGTTTTCACCTCTGAAAAATCAAGAAAAGTTGATCGTAAACTTCGTAAAGATAAGTTGAAAAGACTGTCTCGATTTGGATACCAAAGAGTTGATATTGATCCATCTTTAATGAGAATTACTGATGTTTTGGTTAAGGATTTTATTGATTTACGAGATGTAAGCGTAAAATACCGGGATTTTAAAATGTATGAAGATCGTAAATTTCCACAACGATTAAGTTTCGAGGTTGTTGATCCGAAACATTTATTATCTTGTAGTGTTAAATTTAATAAGATTACTTTCGATGATGAATTGAAATTTTCATTTAAAATTTCAAGTAAGTACGAAAGAATATATCCTTAAAATAGATTATGGGCGTTTCAAGAAAAAGATTCTTTAAATTTCCGCTGTGCATAATTATTCTACTGATAGTTTTATCTATAGAAGGATTTTCGCAGACAAGTATATCGACATTAAAAAAGCGAAAAGAACAGAACGAAAAAGACATCGCATACACAAATACGCTCATTAAAAGCACAGTAAAAAACAAGAAAGTAAGCTTGGGGCGATTGAATTTATTGAACCAAACAATTCGATCACGACAATCATTAATAAGTTCTATCGAGAATGAAATAAGCTACATCGGCAAACAGATTCTCCAAAAGAATAGAGAAATCTCGAAATTGGAAGATGAATTAGAGAAGCTAAAAAAACAATATGCCAAGGTTATTGTTTACGCTCACAAGCAAAAAAATTCCTACGAAAAATTAATGTTTTTGCTCTCTTCCAAGGATTTTAATCAAGCCTACAAACGATACAAATACCTGCAACAATTTTCGGAATACAGCAGAAAACAAGGAAAAACGATTGGAGTTAAAAAGGGTTCCTTATCGGCAAAAATTATAGAATTAAATAAAGTTAAGGCGGAAAAAGTTAGTCTTTTGGCACAAAAAACTGAAGAAAACAACAAGTTATCTGCCGAAAAATCGCAACAATCAGCCCTGGTTCAGAAGTTAAAAAAGCGCGAAAAACAACTTCGTGATGATTTGAGAAAACAAAAAAGATACGCCCAAAAACTACAAAAGGAAATTCAAAGAATTATAGAACGACAGGCTCGATTGGCCAAAAAATCGAGTAAATCTTCAGGAAAATATGCGATTACTCCAGAGGACAAAACACTTTCCATATCCTTTGATAAGAATAAAGGAAAATTGCCTTGGCCAACCAAAACCGGTTTTATTTCCGAAAAGTTTGGAGAGCATCCACACCCGGTTTTAAAGCATGTTACTGTTAGAAACGATGGTGTTAATATTACTACAGATGCTAAATCGGATTGTAGGTCGGTGTTTAAAGGTGAGGTTACTCACATTCTTTCCATGCCTGGTTTAAATAATGTTGTGATTATCCGCCATGGTGAATTTTTCTCGGTATATTCAAATTTGGCAAGTGTGAATGTAAAAAAGGGAGATGTAGTCCAATCAAAAGAAAAAATTGGTGTAGTTTACACTGATAATACACAAGACCAGACAGTATTAAAATTCCAATTGTGGAAGGGAAGTAGCAAATTAAATCCTGCACAGTGGTTGTATCGTAACTGATTGTATTGCGTAGAAGATAAGTAATGGAAAATAATCGGGATATTTTTATTGCGAAACTGGATCGTTTTATTCGCAAATACTACCAAAATTTACTATTACGTGGATTTCTGCTATGTATTGTATTGCTTTTAAGTTACTGTTTCCTAATTTCTTTTTCCGAATATTTTTTATACCTATCGGTAGCTGTTAGAACGACATTAATCTTTTTATTTTTTGTATTAATTATTGTTTTAGGATATCAGTTTCTAATTCGTCCAATTGTTGGATTATTAAAAATTGGAAAACGAATTTCGTATCGACAAGCAATTGATATTATTTCAACACATTTTCCAAATCTTCAGGACAAACTAATCAATACCCTTGAATTAACGGAGCAAGCCGAACAATTGAATCAAAATGAGAATTCTTTGCTCTTGGCCAGTATCCATCAAAGAATCGAATCGGTTAAAATTATTCCTTTCCGAAAAGCAGTTTCGTTTAAGGCAAATTATAAATATTTAAAGTACCTTTTTGCCATTGCAACTGTAATTGCTTTAGTACATTTTTTAATCCCTGATATGTATTCAAACAGTACGGAAAGACTTGTTAATTACCGTACAAAATACACGCCTCCTGCCGATTTTTCATTTGAGTTGGATCATTGGACTGGTAGAGCAGTTAAAGGCTCAAATTTTAGCTTAAAAGCTCACACCAAAGGGAAGTACATTCCAAGTGAAGTGTACTTGCTTACAGACAATTCGAGGTTTTTGATGAAAAAAGAAAATTCGATAGAATTTTCCTATTTATTTCGAAATATCAACACAGATATCAAATTTAGACTACAATCAGGAAATGTAATTTCTGAAGAATTTAAAATTGAAGTGATTTCGAAGCCAGGCATTAAAAATTTTTCTATTTCAATAAAATCTCCAGCCTATACAAATTTGCCTTTGCGGATTGAAAAAAACATCGGAGATGTCAGTGTACCAGAGGGTTCGGAATTGGAGTGGATGTTTGAAACTGACTTTTCAAGTGCAGGAGAATTAATTTTTTCTGATTCACTGAATCCTAGCCCGGTAATTTTAGATGGAAATAGACTTAAATTTTCACGAAAAATCAGGAAACCAAACTCATATAGAATTTATCTAAGTAATAATGAATTTAATAGAGAATCCTATGCAAAATACAATGTCGATGTAATTCCTGATTTGTATCCACAAATTAAAATTGCAAGTATGCAAGATTCTTTGATCGAATCGGGATATTATTTTCGTGGTCAGATAAAAGATGATTATGGATTTTCAAAATTGAGATTTGTATACGAAGCAGATAATTTATCTCCGGTTTACATTCCAATATCTTTGAATCGAAAATTAAGTGCACAGGAGTTTTTCTTCTCTTTCGATTTTGCATCTGAAAATTTTCAAGAGGGAAGCAACGTAAAATATTATTTCGAAGTTTTCGATAATGATGGTATTAATGGAGCAAAGAAAGTAAGTTCACAACAATTCAATTATTACATTCCTAATTCGAAACAACTTTATGATTTAAACTCTGCTGTCCAGGATAGCATTGGAAGTAAAATTAACCAGAGTATTCAATTAAGTGAATCCATTCAACAGGATATTTTGCGCATGCAAAAAAACACATTGGATGGATCGGCAGAGAAATGGCAGCAGGAACAATTGCTTAATGAGATAGGAAATAAGAAAAAGCAGTTAGATAATTTGTTGCAAGAGGTGATCCAGGAAAATCAGCGTAAAAATCGTTTGATGAACTCAGCCAGAATGGATGATCCACTTTTAATGGAAAAGCAAAAGCAAATAGAAGATTTGCTTGAAAAAATAATGGATCCCGAACTACAGAACTTGTTTGATGAGTTCAATAAATTAGCCGAAGATCTTAATTCTGAAGACATCAATAAGTTAGGAAATCAGCTAAAAATGTCGGTTGATGATTTTCAAAAACAATTGGATAGGAATCTGCAATTGCTTGAAAGATATGAGATTGAAGTTCGCGTTAAGCAATTGACAGATCGAATTAATAAATTGGCTGAACAGCAAGATATATCTGCGGATAAGAATCGACGAGATGCTGAAAAAATAAGGCAAGATCAGAAGTTGGGAGAGGAAAAGTGGAATGAATTAAAAGAAGATTTAAAAGATGTTCTTGATAAAAATTCCTCTATTCAGAAACCATATGATTTCGATGGAGATTTAAATGATCTTCAGGATGAAATTGATGAAATGATACAAGAATCAAATCAATTTTTTGAGAACAATAAATTTGGTAAAGGGGCAAAGAATATGAAAAATACCTCTTCCAAACAGAGGAGTTTTGCTCAAAAACTGAATGATAATATTGCCAATAGTACTTCAGCGCAAATGACTGCTGATATTGGAAATTTAATTCGATTGATGAATAATTTGATTGAATTTTCTTTTCAGCAAGAAGAGGTTTTAAAGAGCTTTAAAAGAATTGGATATTTAAATCCAAAGTATGTTAAAATGATTGAAAAACAAGGTGATCTAAAAGAAGAATATGCTCTTATACAAGATTCTTTAATCACCTTATCAACCAGGTCACCTCAGGTTGCCTCATTAATTGGTAATAGAATATTCAATATCGAAAACGAGTTGGAAAAAGTCATTACTGAAGCAAGTGAGAGAAGAAAAATACAAGCAGCTACAGCGCAACAAAAAGTTTTAACTGACGTTAATGAGTTAAGTGTATTTTTGTCGGAAGCCTTGAAACAGATGATGGAGCAAATGGCAAATGCTATGCCTGGAGATCAAATGGGAGATAAGAAAGGTGGACAACCATCTTTTTTAGATTTGAAATCTGATCAAAAATCGCTAAAAAAAATGCTGGAGGAATTAATTTCTGATATGAAAAAAGGAAAGTCGGGAAAAGAGTCCAAAGAGAAGTTGGGCAAATTTCTACAGCAACAAGAAATGTATCGTCAAAATTTGCAAGAAATGCTTCAAAATGGAGGTCTTGGAAACGAAAGTGAGAAAATCTTACGTGAAGTAACCAAAATGCTTGACCAAATGGAGTCGGACATTTCTAATTTTTCGATAAATTCGAATATGATTTTACGCCAAAATCGTATTTTTTCAAAATTATTAGAAGCTGAAAATGCCCATAGAGAAAAAGATTTTGATAAAAAACGAGAAAGTAATTCAGGAAATATTTTAAAATTGAGTAACCCTAGAGAAATATTTGAGTATAAAAGAGTACGAACAGATTTTGAAGGAGTATTCTATGACTCAAATGTAAAATTGTTCGACTATTATAATAAGTTGTACTTGGATTATATGATAAAACTTAATAATGACTAAATCTGATAACTTGTTGGTATTTCCATCTGAACTAGAAAACATAAGTAGGGTTGAAAGATTAATAGATGATATTTCATCTTCCTACAATTTAAGCTCTGAAATTTACGGTAAGATTTCAGTTGCCATTATTGAAGCTGTTAATAATGCCATTCTTCATGGTAATAGATTAGATGTCTCAAAAAACGTAAAAGTTGAGTACAACATCAATGAAGAAGCCATTCAGTTTATTGTTGAAGATGAAGGATCTGGCTTTGATTTTGAAAATATTCCTGATCCAACTTTACCTGAAAATATTGAAAAAACTCATGGTAGAGGTATTTTTCTTATGAATCATTTAGCTGATGATATTGAATTTTGCGAAAATGGCGCATTAGTTGATATGAAATTTAGATTTGCATAGATGTTGATTACATATAATTCGTGTGAAACAGAAATTCCCGCGATTGATCAAAAACGCATTAGCGATTGGGTCAGTCGCGTTGTCGTTAATAATGGCGGCGAAATAGGAGAGGTAAATTATTACTTTTGCTCCGATGATTACCTGTTGGAAATGAATCGTGAACACCTTAATCACGATTATTATACAGATATAATAACCTTCGATTACACCGTAGCTAATATTATCTCGGGAGATCTTTTTATAAGTGTTGATACAGTACGTGATAATGCGGAAGAGTACAAGTGTGAGTATTTAGACGAACTCCATCGTGTTATTATTCATGGTATACTGCATTTGTTAGGTATTGATGATAAAACTGATGAAGATCAGGCGATCATGACACAAAAGGAGGATGAATCATTAGCATTACTTTCCAAGATTATTTAAATTTGTGAAATTTTTTAATTTATTTTGCTGGATTACAAGATGTTAGAAAACGCTGCTGTTTTCTAGTGTTTTGATATTCAGTGGATTAGTTTAATTTGTTTATCTTTGTAGGTAAATAAGGAATAAAGAATACAAATATCTTATAATAGTATGTTGCCTAAATATGATGTAATAGTAGTAGGGGCTGGACATGCCGGATGTGAAGCAGCAACAGCTGCAGCTAATCTTGGTTCATCTGTTCTTTTAATAACAATGGACATGAACAAGATTGCCCAAATGTCTTGTAATCCGGCAATAGGTGGAATTGCGAAAGGTCAAATTGTTCGAGAACTTGACGCATTAGGCGGATATACCGGTATTGTTACAGATCGTTCTTCGATTCAATTTAGAATGTTGAATAGATCGAAAGGACCAGCAATGTGGAGTCCAAGAGCACAATGTGATAGAATGATTTTTTCAGCAGAATGGCGCAAAATTGTTGAAAATACTGACAATTTAGACATGTGGCAGGATGCTGTAGTTGGAATTATTGTTGAAGATGGTGTTGTAAAGGGTGTAAAAACCAAACTAGGAATTGATATACTTTCTGAAACTGTTGTATTGACCAATGGAACTTTTCTGAATGGATTAATGCATATTGGACGAAAGCAAGAAACAGGAGGCCGATCTGCAGAACCAGCATCATTTGGTATTAGTGAACAATTAAAGTCTTTTGGATTTGAAGTAGGAAGAATGAAAACTGGTACGCCAGCCCGATTAGACGGAAGAACCATTGATTTTTCTGTAATGAGAGAGCAGGGGGGTGAAGAAGGTTTTTATCAATTTTCTTACCTTAATAATCATGTAGAGAAAACGCTTCGCCAGAGACCTTGTTATATTACTTATACAAATCCTGAAGTTCATGATAATTTAAGGGAAGGGTTCGAAGATTCTCCAATGTATAATGGTACCATTCAAAGTACAGGTCCAAGATATTGTCCAAGTATTGAATCTAAACTTTCAACCTTTGCTGAAAAGAATGAACATTTGTTATTCTTGGAACCAGAAGGGGAGCATACGCATGAATATTATATTAATGGATTTTCATCAAGTTTACCTTGGGATGTTCAATTAAAAGCACTTCAAAAAGTTCCGGGATTGGAGAATGTAAAGATGTATCGTCCTGGGTATGCAATAGAGTATGATTACTTTGCTCCAACTCAATTGTTCCATACTTTAGAAACCAAAATTATCTCAAAACTGTATTTTGCAGGTCAAATTAATGGAACTACAGGATATGAAGAAGCCGGTGCTCAAGGAATGATGGCAGGTATTAATGCAGCTTTATCGGTTCAAGCTAAGCCAGAATTTACCCTTAAAAGGGATGAAGCTTACATTGGAGTTTTAATTGATGATTTGGTTACAAAAGGGGTAGATGAACCATATCGAATGTTTACATCTCGAGCAGAATATAGAATTTTACTTCGCCAAGATGATGCAGATGTCCGCTTAACTTCAAAAGCATTTGATTTAGGTTTGGCTGATCAGGAAAGAATGGATCTACTTGAAGAGAAGATTCTGTACAGAGACAAATTGTTTCAATTTTGTAAAGAGTTTAGTTGTAAACCAAAATTCTTAAATCCGGTATTGGAAAAATTAGGAACGAGTCCTCTGAAACAAGGAGTCAAATTATATGATATTATTTTGCGTCCTCAAGTAGGTATTCAAGATCTTATTGAAGATGTAACACCATTAAAAGAAATGGTAGATGAAATTCCAAATCGTAAAGATGAAATTATCGAAGCAGCTGAGGTTTTAATAAAGTATAGCGGATATATCGATAGAGAAAAACTAATAGCTGACAAGCTTACGCGTTTGGAAAATATCGATATAAAAGGTAGATTTGATTATATGACATTACAATCTTTATCTACCGAAGCCAGACAAAAATTGGATAAGATTCAGCCTCAAACAATAGGACAGGCATCACGTATTTCGGGTGTCTCACCAAGTGATATAAACGTTCTTTTGGTGCTTATGGGACGATAATGTTCCACGTGGAACCAAGGAGTATTTTTAAAAAGTTTACTCCTTAAAACGCCCGAAATCGATCTCCTTGTTGTAAACAAAGGGAAAGTTTCGGGCCTTTTTGTAAGTGTATTTATGCTCTTAAAATCTCTATCATGAAAGATCAAAAATTTAAAATATCGGGTAAAATTGTAGATGTAATTTCACGAGAAATAATTCAAGGTGAAATTGAAGTAGTTGATGGATACATTAAATCAATTGTTCCAAAACAAGATGTTCCCAATCGATATATTGTACCAGGATTGGTCGATTCTCATATGCACATCGAAAGCTCTTTGTTAATTCCAAGCCGATTTGCAGCCGAAGCGGTAAAGTGTGGAACCTTAGGCTTGGTTACCGATCCTCACGAAATTGCAAATGTATTGGGCGAAATAGGCGTAGACTTCATGATTAATGATGCAAAAAAGGTTCCTCTTGAAATTAAATTCGGAGTTCCTTCTTGTGTTCCGGCAACAAAACATGAAACCTCGGGTTTTGTTTTAGATAGTAATATTGTGGAAAGTTTGCTCAAAAGAGAAGAGGTAGTTTGCCTGGCAGAGGTGATGGATTTTGTAGGAGTTGTAGAGGAAGATCTTGAAGTGCTCAAAAAAATAGTAGCCTGTAAAAAGTTAGGAAAAAAGATAGATGGTCATGCACCAGGTTTAAAAGGTACAGATCTGAAAAAATATGTTGCTGCAGGAATTTCAGCGGATCATGAATGTTCAACCATTGAGGAAGCATTAGAGAAAATTGCTTTAGGTATGATGATTCAAATTAGAGAGGGGAGTGCTGCAAGAGATTTTGATTCGTTATGCTTTTTACTCGAATCGCATCCTGATAAGGTGATGTTGTGTACAGATGATCTTCATCCGGATGATATGGCGGAAAATGGTCATATCGATTACTTAATTAAGAAAGGGCTGAATAAGGGATATGATATTTTTAATTTACTTCGAGCTGCAAGTTACAATCCAATCCACCACTATGGTTTGGATTTAGGATTACTTCAAATTGGGGATTCCGCCGATTTCATTGTGGTGGATAACCTTGAACAATTCTCGGTAATGGAGGCATATCGAAAAGGGAAGTGCATATTAAAAAATGGCAATCCTTCTTTTGAGGTTCACAACGAAATTCTATTGAATAATTTTAGTCGTAAACCTATTAGTCTAACTGAAATTTCTGTCGCCCCTAAGAATGGTAAAATAAAAGTAATGGTTGCTAAGGATGGAGATTTAATCACAGATTCTATCTTATGTGATCCTAAAATAGAGAATTCAAATCTTGTTGCTGATGTAGAAAATGATCTTTTAAAAATGGTTGTCATGAGTAGGTATGACAATGGGAAACCAGTTGTAGGTTTCGTTAAAGGTTTTGGTTTTAAAAAAGGTGCCATTGCGGAAAGTATAGCTCATGACAGTCATAATATTATTGCCATTGGAACTAGTGATGAAGAGTTGATGTATGCCATAAATACCTTAATTGATTTAAAGGGGGGAATTGTTGCAGTTAGTAACAGTAAGAGTAAATTTGTGAAGCTTGAAGTGGCAGGCTTAATGTCTAATAAAACCGGGAGTAAACTTATACAAGAATACTCAGGATTGTCTGAATTTGCATCAGAATTGGGTTCCGATTTTGAATCGCCATTTATGACACTTGCTTTTATGTCACTTCTGGTTATTCCAAAATTGAAGTTATCCGATAAAGGTTTGTTTGATGTAGACCAATTTAAAGTGGTAGATTTATTTGCCAACGAATAGTAATTCTCTCTTTCTGATTCGATGATTAAAAACAAAAACATTGACCATTTAAAGTCGCTGATTTCAGCTTTACCTGAAGAACCAGGCGTGTATCAATTCTTCGATGAGAATAGTACCATTATATATGTAGGAAAAGCCAAGAGGTTAAAACGAAGAGTAGCCTCTTACTTTAACAAGGTTCATGATAATGCTAAAACCAATATCATGGTCCGAAAGATTTCTGAGATACGACATATTGTTGTGAACTCGGAAGAGGATGCATTGCTATTGGAGAATAACCTTATTAAAAAGCATCAACCAAGGTATAATGTATTATTGAAAGATGATAAATCTTTTCCCTGGATATGTATTAAGAAGGAGAATTTCCCACGTGTGTTTGTAACAAGAAACCTTGTAAAAGATGGATCGGAGTACTTTGGTCCATATACAAGTGTAAAGATGGTAAGAACGCTTATGGATATGATTCGATCTTTGTACAAGCTTCGAACATGTAATTTAAGTTTGAATTCGGAAGGGATTTTAAATGGAAAATTTAAGCTTTGTTTAGAATATCATATTGGTAATTGTAAGGCACCATGTGAAGGTAAAATCAACCAGGAAGAATACAACGAGACAATTCAAGCAATAAGGAATATACTCAAAGGAAATATTAGAATGGTTACGTCTCATCTTAAAGAAAAGATGACAGACTTAGTAGTGGAGTATAGGTTTGAAGAAGCACATTCTATTAAAGAAAAACTTGAACTCTTAGATAAATATCAAAGCAAATCTACTATAGTAAACCCATCAATTAATAATGTTGATGTCTATTCTATTTTAGAGGATGAAGAATCGGCCTACGTTAACTTCTTAAAAGTGGTAAATGGAGCAATTATTCAGGCACACACAATTGAGTTAAAAAAGAAAATAGAGGAGAGTAAAGAGGATTTATTACTTATGGCAATTACTGAAATTCGACAAAAGATATATAGCACAGCCAAGGAGATCTTGGTGCCTTTCGAAATAGATTTGCCTTATACTGGAGTAAAATGCTTGATTCCACAACGCGGTGACAAACGAAAATTACTGGACTTATCTTTACGAAATGTCAAATATTACCGTCTCGAGAAGTTAAAACAGGGTGAGAAATCAAGAAAGCAATCCAATTCGGATCGAATTATGGAAAGAATGAAAACCGATTTGAGATTGAAAGATCAACCGATTCACATTGAATGTTTCGATAATTCAAATATACAAGGAACAAATCCGGTTGCTTCCTGTGTTGTATTTCGAAATGGCAGACCGTATAAAAAGGATTATCGACACTTTAATATTAAAACCGTGGTTGGTGCAAATGATTTTGCCTCCATGGAAGAAATCATTTACCGTAGGTATAAGAGATTGTTAGACGAAAATCAGACATTACCTCAGCTAATAGTTATCGATGGAGGTAAAGGGCAGTTGGGCGCAGCTCTAAATAGTTTAGGCAAATTAGATTTAAGAGGTAAAATATCTGTCATTGGTATCGCGAAGAAATTAGAAGAGATTTATTTTCCAGGTGATCCTTATCCATTATACTTAGATAAGAATTCTGAAACATTAAAAATCATTCAATATTTAAGAAATGAATCGCATCGATTTGCAATAACTTTCCATAGACAAAAGCGCTCTAAAGCATTTATCGGTTCCGAATTGGATAAAATTGATGGAATCGGTCCAAAGACTGTTCAAAAGTTAATTCAAAGGTTTAAGTCTGTTGATAATGTGAAGAAGGCTACTTTAAATGAAATATCAGAAGAAATAGGAAGTTCAAAAGCCTTAAGTGTTTGGAAATATTTTAATTAGAATAATTCATTTAAATAGAATTATTGGCTGTAATTTACTCCTTTTCAGACATTTACAAGAATAAAAGCATTTAGAAAAACAATTGATATAACTCTTTAGAGCTTATTTTATTAAAGTATAAGTCTAAATACATATCGTTAAGTTTGTTGTAAATCAATGAATTAGTATGATTAGATCCTTTGATTTTTTCAAGAAATAGATTAAAATCTTCGTTTTTAATGCAATTGCCCGAAATATCGATCTCGGTAATGACACCTTTTTCGATCTGCATTTCGATTTCTAAAATTTTACCTGAAGGATAATTGCAAATTTTCTCGAACCTGTAATTTGGAGAATATCCAAAATTCCATTCCCAACTTTCGAATTTATCTGTTTTTAAATTTTCAATGGCATTAATGTCTTCATCTGAAAAAGTAAATTTATTTGAATTGGGATAAGTAAGGCCAAATTCACGAATGACTTTATCTGCAAAATCTGATATAGAAATGGGAGAGGATAGATATTCTGATATATTCGTTACACGACTTCTAATGGACCTAACGCCTCTATCTTTAAACTTCAATGGATTTACCTTTAATAGATGGTTTAAACGCTTTAAATCGCTTGAAAAAAGCATTGTGCCATGTTGTAAAACTTTGTTCTTGTACACATGGGATGCATTTCCCGAAAATTTTTTTCCATCAATGGTTAAATCACTTTTTCCTTCGAATTTTGCATTTACACCAAGTTTTTGCAATACTTGAATAATTGGCGAACTGTAGCCTTTAAAATCGACTAACTTTCCTTTTTCTCCTTTTTTGATCAGGCAATAGTTTAGATTACCAAAGTCATGATAAACGGTTCCTCCTCCTGATAAACGACGAACAACAGGAATATTTTCTTCATTTACACGATCAAGATTAATCTCTGCAAGTGTGTTCTGATGTTTTCCAACCACCAGAGAATCTTGATTAATGTATAGGAAAAAGAAATCTTCATCGTAGTTTTTAAGAAGATATTCTTCACAGGCAAGATTGTAATATGGATTGTTTGAATTGCTAATGAAATAATTCATGATTTTGATTTTGTTTTTCTAACACAAATATGATTAATATTTGTGAAATGTCTTAATTTAGACTCAGTTTTAATAAGTTATTTTTTTTGAACATGTCATCGATTTCATCAATCGATCTTAATTGGAGTAACTTATCTTTAAAAACGATTATAGTTTAAAATATCTTAAAAAAAATTTAGTTATGCGTGTTGTAATACAACGAGTAAGTAAAGCCTCTGTAACAGTTGAAAACGAAGTTGTTGGTAAAATTAATGAAGGTCTGATGATTTTGGTTGGAATTGAGAATGAAGACAAGAAGGAAGATGCTGATTGGTTGAGTAAAAAGATATGTAATCTCAGAATTTTTGATGATGAAGAGGGTGTAATGAACAAATCTTTACTTGATGTAAAAGGCAACATATTAACGGTTAGTCAATTTACATTGCATGCTAAGACCAAAAAAGGGAATAGGCCATCATACATAGCAGCTGCAAAACCTGATATTTCAGTCCCTTTATATGAGTACTTTGTGGAAAAATTAAAAAATGAATCTGGGGCAAATGTAGAGACAGGAAAATTTGGTGCCCATATGGAAGTTGCTTTGGTGAACGATGGACCAGTTACGATATTAATAGATACCAAAAACAAAGAATAGATGGATAACTTAACGATTAAAGAAGCCCAAAAAAGAGTGGATGACTGGATTAAGGAATATGGTGTTCGCTATTTTAATGAGCTTACCAATATGGCTATTCTTACCGAAGAAGTAGGCGAAGTTGCCAGAATCATATCGAGGAAATATGGAGAGCAATCGTTCAAAGAAAAGGACAAGGAAATCGATTTGGCTGATGAAATGGCAGATGTACTTTGGGTTTTGATCTGTTTAGCCAATCAAACTGGTGTTGATTTGAATAAAGCATTAATTAAAAACCTCGAGAAGAAAACCAATCGAGATGCGAATCGGCACAAGGAAAATACGAAACTTTCTACTGATTAATGAAATAAGATCAAAATCAGGCACAAAGAACTGTTTTTTTATTTAGTTTTGTAGCTTCACGAAGAGTACTGAAAAGTACGAAATGGAAAAATCAGCGAAAATATTCGCAACCGGTTAAAATTTAATTAATTACATTTTTGAAACGTCAAAAAATGAAGAAAAACATTTTAGAGATCTTGAAAACGTACAATTTAGAATTGAACGATCAAGAAGTAGCAAATCAAGTTAAAGAGATTATTGCTTCTGATTATGATTCATTGTACAGTGTAGAGAATTTAAAGAAGAACTTTTCGTTAATCGATCTTACAACTTTAAATTCTACCGATACACACGAAAGAGCCAAAAGTTTTGCTGATAATGTAAATAACTTCCGGAATGATTTTGACATGCCAAATGTTGCTGCCATCTGTGTATATCCATACCAGGTTCCAACATTAAATGAAAACTTAAAAGCAGAAGGAGTAAATATTGCTTCTGTGGCCGGTGTTTTCCCATCTTCTCAATCATACATTGAAGTTAAGGCATTAGAATGCAAAATGGCTGTTGAAAAAGGAGCAGACGAAATTGATATCGTTATTTCGATTGGAGCATTCCTTGCTGGTGATTATCAAACAGTATTCAATGAGATTGTAGCTCAAAAAGAAGCTTGTGGAAAAGGACACTTGAAAGTGATTCTAGAAACTGGCGAGTTAAAAACAGCAACGAATATTAGAACGGCTTCAATTTTAGCAATGGAAGCTGGTGCAGATTTCATTAAAACATCAACAGGTAAAGTTCCTGTTAATGCAACTTTAGAAGCTGCTCATATCATGACTCAGGCAATTGCGGAATATCATGAGAAAACTGGCAGAATGGTTGGATTTAAACCTGCAGGTGGAATTTCAACAGCAAAAGATGCCATTGAATTTTACTCAATTTCTAATAGAAATTTGGGAGAGAAGTGGTTGAACAATGAGTACTTAAGAATTGGTGCCTCAAGTTTAGCAAATAATCTTCTTACCGAGATTCATAAAATAGAAACAGGAGAAGAAAAGACAATCACATATTTTTAATATTGTGAATATAATTTTAAGAAAGGGTCGGAAAAATTTTCCGACTTTTTTCGTTAAATGCAAAAAAAATATTTAACTTCAGAAAAAATATTGATAATATAAATAACCCTGCTGTTAATTTTTAACTCGATGTACAAAGAATCTACAGAACATCTGCTATTAAGAATAAAAGAGCTTGAAGCTGAGTTAAAAGCTGTAAAACAATCGTTTGGAGCAAAATCTGGTTTGGTAAAACATTTATTAAGAAATGCAAAAAGCCAAACGCAAGAGTATTTGTCTGTAATTGATTCGGACTTTACCCTTATAGAAGTAAACAAAAATCGTTTAAGTCAACTAGGTAAAAAAAGGAATGAAATTATAGGAGATAAGTGCTACAAAGTATTTTACGATTTAGATAAAGAGTGTAGGGAGTGTATTGTTAATGAGGTTATTAGTTCAAGAAGCGCAAATCGTTTTTTAAAATCATACGAATTTAATAATGCCATTAAGTTTGAGGAGAAAACGGTTAGCCCAATTCTAAATGAAGAGGGATTTGTTGAGCGTTTGGTTATCGAAAGTAAGGATATTAGTGGTTATTATCAACTAGTAGATAAAGTAGGGCAAAGAGAAGAGTTTTTTAAAAACATTTTCGAATCAGCTGGAGATGCATTTTTAATTCATGATTCCCATGGTAATATTTTGGATTTCGGCTCCAAATTGCCAATTTTATTGGGTTATAGCCAGGAGGAGTTTAAAAGATTATCCTTAATTGATATTGATGATCCACGTTATTCTATGAAAATTGACAGCCGTCAGGAGCATATGAAGGATAAGGATCATTTATTATTTGAAACTGAATTAATTTGTAAAACAAGAGAAAGAATTCCTGTTGAAGTAAGTGCAACCTTGATTCCTTTGCAAGGGCAGAGGTTATTTTTCGTTTCTCTACGTAATTTAGAAAAGAGGAGAAAAGCAGAAGAAGATTTGAAAATAAGTGAAAAGCGATTTAGAACTTTAGTGGAGAATGCACCGGATCTTATAATGCGATTCGATAAAAACTACAAGCATTTGTTTGTTAATTCTGCAACAAAAACTCTTTTGAATATTGATCCTGAAGAATTTATAGGAAAAACACACGAAGAACTTGGTTTTCCAGAACACATGTGTAAGTTTTGGGAAGAAGAAATGAACAAAGTTTTTCAAAGTTCGAAGTTAAAAGCTGTCGAGTTTTCAATTCAGATCGATGGGGAAGATAAATATTTTGATTGGCAGTTAATTCCTGAGTTTGATGAAAAAGGTCAAACAGAAACGATTTTGGCCGTTGCCAGAGACATTACCGCTCGTAAATTGAATGAAAAAGCACTGGAAGAGGCAGTGAAAACAAAAGATAAGTTCTTTTCAATTATCGCGCATGATTTGAAAAACCCTTTTAATGCGATGTTACCTATCGTACACATTTTAAAGGAGAATCATATTGATATGCAAAGGGAACAGCTTTCTGAAATGATCGAACTAATTGATTCTTCGGTAAAGCAGGAATACAATCTTTTGAAAAACCTTTTGGAATGGTCAAGAGCACAAACAGGTGCAATCAAATTAAAACCTGAGAGCATTCAGCTGCGAGATCTCCTTGATTCAAATCTACTGCTTCATAGGGCAGTAGCTGAGGGTAAAAATATTTCCATTGAAGTGGATGGTGTTCAAGCTAATGTTTTGTCGGATAAGTATATGCTTGAAACCGTTATCCGCAATCTGATTTCGAATGCGTTAAAGTTTACCGAAATAGACGGTAATGTAAAGATTCAAATTACTGAGAATAAGGACCAGGTAATTTGTAGTGTTCAGGATAATGGAATAGGAATTAGTCCTGAAAATCAGCAAAAACTATTCAGAATTGACACCAATTATACCCGATTGGGAACAAAAGATGAATCAGGAACAGGATTAGGACTAATACTTTGTAAAGAGTTTATAGAAAAAAATGGTGGAAACATTACAGTAAAAAGTGAGGTAGCTGTAGGGAGCAAGTTCACTTTTAGTTTGCCTAAAGCTACCTAATTATGCAGTTCTTGAGATGGTGTATTCAACCAGTTCCTGCAATGATGTATTGGCTTCGGATTCAGAAAAATCAGATAGAATTTCTAAGGATTTCTGTTTATATTCCAGCATTTTATCTCGAGTATAGTCGATACCACCTTTTTCCTTTACAAACTGAATTAACTCATTAACTTTTTCAGTATCTTTGTTATGTTTTTTAATGATTTTAAGAGCCCATTTGCGTTCCTTATCAGAAACATTTCTGAGTACATATATCAATGGGAGAGTGAGTTTCTTTTCTTTGATATCATTACCTGTTGGTTTCCCAATATTGCCTTGCTTTTCGTAATCGAACAAATCATCCTTCATTTGGAAGGCAACTCCTAGGTATTCACCAAATTTCTTTAGTTTTTCTTGCTGATCTTTAGTAGCGCCAACCGATAAAGCACCCAGTTGAGTACACGAGGCTATTAAGCTTGCAGTTTTCTTGTAAATGATATCAAAGTAAACATCTTCAGTAATGTCTAGCTTACGCGATTTTTCAAGCTGTAAAAGTTCACCTTCACTCATTTCTCTAACAGCATCCGAAACAACTTGTAGCTGATCATATTCCTTATTCTCCAGTGCAACTAGCAATCCTTTTGAAAGCAAGAAATCACCAACTAAAACCGCAGCTTTTGATTTCCAAAGTGCATTAATAGAGAAAAAACCTCTTCTTTCGTAAGCTTCGTCAACAACATCATCATGAATAAGTGTAGCAGTATGTAGTAATTGAGTTAAAGCAGCGGCAACGTAAGTCGATTCTTGAATATCACCAAGCAACTTGGCACTAAGAAAGGTAAGTATAGGTCTTACTTCCTTACCTTTACGTTTAATAATATAATTATTGATAATATCCAGTAAGCGAACTTTGCTTTTCATCGATTCCTTAAAGTAAGAATCAAACTGTTTCATTTCCTTTTCAATAGGAGCTTTTATAATACTAATACTGCTTTTTTTCAAACTCATAGAAACCAAAGTTAATAATTTAAACTTCTCATGGAAGTCTTGCTGGATCTAAATTTTCAGATACAAATATCTCGTTTTTATTAAGACTACAAATAAATTATATACAAAACGAGAAATTTAAATATTTCAATATGATTGTAGCACTCATTCACGAATATATTTATATATTTGCATTTGATAATTTACGTGATTAATCTTAGTGTATGAAAATTAAAGAATTAGAACCTGAAAAACTGGAGCAGGCGGCTAATATGCTAAAAGCAATCGCCCATCCAATGAGAATTGCAATTTTGGGTTATCTGGAAGATGGTAAGAAGCTGACGGTGACTGAAATTCATGAATTACTAAAAATAGAACAATCTACAACTTCTCATCATTTGGGAATTTTAAAAGATAAAGGTGTTCTTTCATCAAAACGAGAGGGAAAAAACACTTATTATTTCTTAAAGCACTGTAGTTTGAGTAATATTGTTGATTGTATCAGCAATTGCACACATGGATAAGACTTAAAACCGGATAAAACCGGTTTTTTTATTATATAAACAATGACAAAGATTAGATTAACAAAAGAGTTCCGATTTGAAATGGCACATGCCTTATGGAACTACGATGGATTGTGTAAAAACATTCATGGTCATTCTTACATTTTATTTGTTACGGTAATTGGAGAACCCATTACCGATAAGACAAATCCTAAATTGGGAATGGTAATGGATTTTGGAGAATTGAAGGGAATAGTATCAGAGGAAGTTGTTGATCAGTTGGATCATGCATTGGTTCTTAGTAAGGATACTCCGAATATCGATCAATTAAATATCCCACAGATGTTCGATCGATTTTTTGTAATGGATTATCAACCAACCTGTGAAAATATGATTGCGGATTTTGCAGAAAGAATTAAAGCAAGACTACCAAAGGGAGTTGAGCTTCATTCATTGAAACTGCACGAAACGGCAACTTCATTTGCAGAGTGGTATGCTTCCGACAATCAATAAGGTTTAAAAATATAGGATGAGCCCGAATTAGATATTCGGGCTTTTTTATTGCTCCTAATTTTCAATCCATCCTGTAATTATTCATTAATAATTACTCATTGATAATTGCGATAGCAGTATTATCTTGTATTTTTGTTTGGATACATTAAATACATACAATTTTTATGCACTCATCAGCTAGCAATTCTGGCAAAAAGCTATTTTTATTAGATGCTTTTGCCTTGATATACAGATCGTATTACGCATTTATAAAAAACCCAAGATTTACTTCAACAGGCATTAATTCTTCTGCCATGTTGGGATTTACCAATACCTTACTCGAAGTATTGGAAAAAGAGAAACCATCGCATATTGCGGTTGTTTTTGATCCTGTGGGACCAACTTTCCGTCACGAGATGTTCAAAGAGTACAAAGCGCAGCGTCCGCCAATGCCTGAGGATCTTCGTAAATCAATCCCTTACATCAAAAGCATTATTCAAGGTTTTAATATTCCTGAATTGGATGTGGAAGGTTTTGAAGCAGACGACGTTATTGGAACTTTGGCTAAGAAAGCTGAAAAGGAAGGGTTTTCGGTTTACATGATGACTCCCGATAAGGATTATGCACAGTTGGTGAGTGAAAACATTTTCATGTACAAACCTAAACGATCGGGAAAAGAAGTAGAAGTATGGGGATTGCCTGAAGTTCAAGAAAACTTTGGAGTAGAAACTGCAGATCAGATTATCGATTATTTGGGGTTAATGGGTGATTCGGCAGATAATATTCCTGGTTGTCCTGGTATTGGACCAAAGACTGCACAAAAATTGATTGGATTGTATAAATCAATAGATGGACTCTATGAGAATACCGATCAGTTAAAAGGAAAGCAGAAAGAAAAAATTGTAGCTTCAGAAGAGCAGGTTCGATTTTCGAGAGAGTTGGCAACAATTGCATTGAATGCTCCTATAGATTTCGATGAAGAGAAATTTAAGTTGATAGATTTCGACGAAGCCAAATTGAGAGCCATTTTTAAAGAATTGGAATTTTTTACGCTTGCTGAAAGAGTGTTTAAAAATCAAACTGAACTTTTCGACTCTCAGAATGAGAAATCTACGGACAGTGATTCGACAGAAGAAAAAGAAATCATTCTCAGAGACATAAATACTTTGAATTCTAAGTTTTTTATGCTTGATAACGAGCAGGTAAGGGCTGATTTAAAGGCAGAATTGTGCGTTCAAAAAGAGTTTGTTTTTAGAACAATTTTGTCTGATTCCGATCCAAACACTTCAAAATTGAGAGGCATGTGCTTCTCTTTTAAGAGCGACAAGTCTTTTTTTGTTCCATTTCCGGAAAATTTGGAAGAAGCAAAAAAAATTGCTCAAGAATTCAAATATATTTTTGAAGATGAGAAAATCATCAAAATTGGTCACGATTGCAAAAAAGACATTTTAGCACTTCGTTGGTTGGGCTGTGAAGTAAAAGCTCCAATTTTTGATACGATGATTGCACATTACCTGATTCAACCAGAATTGAAGCATGAATTCTCTTTTGTGGCAAATTCTGTTTTGAATTACAATGTAATTCAGGAAGAGGTGAAGGGGAAAGGCAAAAAAGCTCAACTGAGTTTGATGATGGAACCTGAACCAGTCAAACATGATCGGTATTGCGAAGAAGTTGTACTGGGTTTAGAGCTTAAATCGGAGCTTGAAAAGCAAATGGAGGACAATGGCCTAATCAAGTTGTTTAATGAGGTAGAAATGCCTCTAATGAGCATTTTGGCCGACATGGAATTCAATGGTGTATCGCTTGACGTTCCAACTTTAAATGATTACGCCAAAGTACTGAACGAAGAGGTAAATGGGATAGAGGCTGAAATCAAAGAAATGGCAGGTGTTGAATTCAATGTAGCATCGCCAAAACAGTTGGGAGAGGTCTTGTTCGAAAAAATGGAATTGGATAGCAAAGCCAAGAAAACCAAGTCAGGACAGTACTCAACTTCTGAAGCTGTACTAGCCAAACTTAAAGGCAAGCATGAAATCATTCAAAAGATTTTGGATTTCAGATCGCTGAAAAAGTTGATTTCGACCTATGTGGAAGCTTTGCCAACCTATATTAACCAGGCATCAGGAAAAATTCATACATCATTCAATCAGGCAGAAGCCGCAACGGGTCGATTGAGTTCTACCAATCCAAACCTGCAGAACATTCCTATTCGAACAGAGCAGGGAAGGTATATCCGTAAGGCATTTGTTCCTTCAACGGATGAGCACATATTCCTTTCTGCCGATTACTCGCAGGTAGAATTGCGTTTGATGGCACATATGAGCAAGGATCAGAACATGATTGATGCCTTTAATCATGCTGCAGATTTCCACCAGGCAACAGCCGCAAAAATTTACAAGCTCCCAATTGAGGAGGTTAGCAAAGACATGCGATCTCGTGCGAAAACCGCTAATTTTGGTATCATATACGGTATTTCAGCATGGGGATTGGCCGAACGCCTGGATATCTCAAGAAAAGAGGGAAAAGAGCTTAAAGACGGATACTTTGAATCTTATCCTGAGGTAAAAGCCTTTATGGATGCCAGTATCGAAAAAGCCCGCGAGGATGAATATGTGGAGACTTTGATGGGACGTAGAAGATACTTGAAGGATATCAATTCGAGCAATGCGATTGTACGCGGAGTGGCCGAAAGAAATGCCATTAATGCGCCAATTCAAGGCTCTGCAGCCGATGTTATCAAAATTGCAATGATCAACATCGACAAACGCATGAAAAAGGAGGGAATGCAATCAAAAATGATCATTCAGGTACATGATGAATTGAACTTTGATTGTGTGAAATCTGAATTGGAACAAATGAAGGTAATCCTTCGCGAAGAAATGGAGAATGCAGTGCAGCTTTCGGTACCTCTTACCGTTGATATGGGGGTAGGAGAGAACTGGTTGCAAGCACACTAAATCATCAGTTATAAAATATTACAAATGCCGAATGGAGATTGAATTCTTTGTTCGGCGTTTTTTTGATCTTAATGGTAAATGATAATGTAATAATTGGTATATTTATGTTATGAAAAAATCCGTAATATATACTTTAACTGATAACTTTGAATCTCAAGCGCATTCAACTTCAGAAGGAGTTGAATTTTGGATGGCTAGAGATTTGCAACACCTTTTAGGTTATTCAAAATGGGATAATTTCCAGGGAGTTATTTTAAAAGCAAAAACAGCATGTGAGCTTTCAGAGCAAAAAATTGAAGACCATTTTGCTGACGTCGGGAAAATGGTCGTAATTGGTTCAGGAGCGGAAAAGAAAATCTCCGACATTATGCTTACAAGATATGCTTGTTATTTAGTAGCACAAAATGGAGATCCTAGAAAAGAACAAATAGCATTTGCTCAACGTTATTTTGCTGTTCAGACCAGAAAAGCTGAATTAATAGAGCAAAAAATGCTTGAACACGAAAGAGTTCAAGCCAGAAATAAACTCAAAGAGACAGAAAAAGAATTGTCTCAAGTTATTTTTGAACAAACAGGAGGGAATCAAAATTTTGCTATTATCAGGAGTAAAGGGGATGCCGCTTTATTTGGAAGAACTACTCAACAAATGAAGGAGAAGTGGGAAATTAAAAATAAACCTTTAGCTGATTTTATGCCAACCATTTTATTAAAAGCTAAGGATTTTGCTACTGAGATTACCATTTTTAATGCAAAGGAAAATGAAATGAGTTCTGAGCGTCAGATTTCAAATGAGCATATAACCAACAATGAAACTGTAAGAAAAACATTGATATCCCGTGGAATTCAGCCTGAAAACTTAGATCCAGAAGAGGATATAAATAAGATTGATAGAAGACTTAAAAGCGATGAAAAGAAGAGTTTAAAAAATCCTAAAAAATTAAAATAGAATAACAATTGCTAAAAATTTGCACTAAAAAAATTAACGTAATCCTTCGTGAAGAAATGGAGAATGCAGTGCAGATTTCGGTACCATTTACCGTTGATATGGGGGTAGGAGAGAACTGGTTGCAAGCGCACTAAATCATCAGTTATAAAATATTACAAATGCCGAAAGGAGATGAAGTTCTTTGTTCGGCATTTTTTATATATAATTAAATAGAATCCTCTGTAGTCCTGTATTTACCGATCGGAGTTAATAAAATAGCGTCTGAGTAGTCATTAGACCCATTTGAGTAAGGTAGATACCCTTTTGAGTAGGCCAAATACCCATCAGAGTTAACAATTACCCCTTCTGAGTAGCGAAAATACCCATCGGAGTAACCAGGTAAGCCGTCTGAGTTACTGAAACACCCTTCTGAGTTACAAATATTGGCGTCTGAGTTAACTCAAATCAGTAAAAATGCTACTCAGAGAGGAATGTAATTAACTCAATTGCTAAATTTTCTTACTCAAAAGACAATATAAAAAACTCATTTGGTCATATTGCATACTCAATGGGTTCAAATGGCAACAAGAGGGTAGTGCTATTACAAATGAATATCCATATCGGTAGGAGTGTTGTTAAAGAAAAAGCTCATTCCTTCCGCAGAAAGAATGAGCTTTTTTATATCAATTTTATTTAAGCTTCAGGCAAATAACTTAATCCTTTTGCCCTATTCCTTTTTACTTGTTTATTGCATGCAATCCAATGCTGCCATCTAAAATACCTACGTATTCGTTATTGCTTTCAAGAACCTCGATGGCACGAAGTAAAGTTTTGTCATCGCGCAAGCTGAATTCTATGCCTCCTTTTTGGTAGTGATATCTCTTCACGATTTCGTGAGCCAGAAGCTCTTTTAATTCATCTTTGAAGCGTTGTATGTCGCGATCTAAATTAGGTGCTAATTTAGCCTCTAATGCATCAAATTCATCAGTCGAAATATCAAAGTTCTTCTCTTCTTTGGCCGATTTCTTCAATGCTTTTAAGATCTCAGTACTTTCTGATTTGTAAGTGAAATCTTTACTTTCCTTCACAAATTCAACAAACTCATTAAAAAGATCATCGCTTACTTTAAATTCTTTAGCAGATTCAATGCTTTCCGTTTTGTTTGCATAAAGGGTAGCAAAATCAAAGAACATAAAATCACGTATCATATTTAAACTTAAAATACTGTAGGTGTCAGCATCTACTTTTATATCAGGAAGAATACCTCCGCCATCATATACCGAACGACCATTTTTAGTATGATATTCCGTTATCAAGGAATCAGCAACTTTACCAACGCTGCCATCTTCGTTTCTGTTGCTGTAATCCAAAGCCTGAATACATCTTCCACTAGGGATGTAATACTTGGCTGTAGTTACCTTTAATTTGGTATTGTAAGTAAGATTTCGGGTAGTTTGAACCAATCCCTTACCAAATGTTCTATTACCTAGTACAACGCCTCTATCAAGGTCCTGAATCGCGCCAGAAACAATTTCCGAAGCCGAAGCCGATCCTCTGTTTACCAGTACCGCGATAGGAATCTCAGAATCAAGTGGCGACTTTGTTGCTTTGTAGCTTTTGTCCCACTTAGAAACTTTCCCTTTGGTACTAACAATATCTTCACCTTTATTCACAAAAAGGTTGGTAATTTCAATTGCCTGATCCAACAAACCTCCTGGGTTTCCTCTTAAGTCTAATACAATCGATTTGGCATTTTGCACCTTTAATTCTTTCAATGCATTTTTCACTTCACCTGCCGATTTGTTAGTGAATTGGTTAAGGTGAATGTATCCTATTGAGTCGGTAATCATGCCATAGTAAGGAACCGATTTAAGCTGAATTTTTTCACGAACCAACTTTTTATCCATGGTTTTCTTTACACCAGGGCGTTTGATTTTAATGGTAAGCGGAACGTTAGGTTGGCCTTTTAACAAGTTGCTCACATCATCGGTGCTTTTATCTTTGGTTGATGTCCCATTGATCTCAAGCATCACATCACCCGCTTTTAAACCCGCTTTATAGGCAGGAAAACCTTCGTAAGGTTCTGCAATAATAACTTCATCTTTGTGTTTACTGATTAAAGCTCCAATTCCAGCATACTCACCAGTTGTCATCAATTTAAAATCTTCAATATCTGATTCTGATATATAGGTGGTATATGGATCGAGAGTTTTTAGCATGGCATCCATACTCTTTTTTACCAAGTCACCCGGATCAATTTCATCTACGTAAAACAAGTTCAATTCTCTGAACATGGTGTAGTAAATATTCAGGTTTTTACTGATTTCAAAATTTCTCTCATCCCTGCTGAACCCGAAAAATGCCGCACTACAAAACAGTAGAATAGCCAGCATCCAAATGGCTCCTCTTTTTCCTCGAAGCTTCATATATTTCTTTTTTAATTGATATTTTTAATTAACCCTTGCGGAGATTTCCCTATCAAACACTAATCACTTAGCAGTATAATTTTATTAGTAGGTAATAACAAATATAGGCAATCCCGACGGAAATCTAACACCTTTAACATTTCTTAACCCTATTGCATTGAATTACAATGAATGTGCCAGAATAAACTCTAACAAGCTTACGATAAATTTACTAAATTGTTTTTTTGAACTTAAATGACCATTAATCTGTTATCTATTGCCTTTTATTAAGGCACAGGATCATGACCATGTCCACCCCAGGGATGACAGGATAAAATTCTCTTGATAGCAAGATAAGATCCTTTAAATGGGCCGTGTTTTTTTAAAGCTTGAATGGCGTAGGAAGAACAGGTAGGAGTATACCTACAAGCAGAAGGAGTAAGGGGAGAAATAAAATACTGATAGAACTTAATCGGCAGAATCATGATGAACAGAGCTGCCTGTTTCAGTAGGTTTAGAATGTTTTTCATATTCTCTAGGAATTCGTTGCATTGCCTTTTTTAATTGCTCTTCCATATCCTTTGTTTCCATGATTTTTTTAGGAAGATATACAATCATAAAAGCAATTTGAACTTCTTTTTTCTCTAGCTCTTCGTAAAGCTTGTGTTTATTTAAACGGTAAATTTCCCGAATTCGTCTCTTTAAAAGATTTCTCTTAGGTGCTTGCTTAAAGTTTCTTTTAGAGACAGTTATGGCAACTTGTGCTGGATATTCGGAATGAAGATCAGCAGCTTTCCAAACCACTCGAAAAGGATAACAGGTAAATCCGTTCCCTTCGGAAAATAGTTTGCCTATAAGAATCTTGTGAGTGAGTCTTTCAGCTTTTTCAAAAGTAAAACGTGTTTTACGTGTCATGCTATTCAGGATTATACTACAAAAATCGACAAAAAAAGGGGAAAACAAATTCCCCTTCTTTTTTTTATGTGGCTATAGACTATTTGTCTTTATTGTCTTTGTTATATTTCTTGATGAATTGATCCAAAGCCATAGTCATAGATGGAGCTTGTGGCATTGGAGCCTGAATATCAAGTCTTAACTTCGCATCGTTAACTGCTTTTGAAGTAGCAGGTCCGAATGCAGCAATAATTGTATTGTTTTGCTCAAACTCCGGGAAGTTTTGTAACAAAGAAGCAATACCTGATGGGCTATAGAAAGCCAAGATGTCGTAATTAACATCCGCTAAATCAGATAAATCGCTACTTACAGTACGATACAAAATTGCTTTCGTATACTTGATTTTGTTTTTATCAAGTAAAGCAGGGATTGATTGTTTATGAATATCTGAAAGTGGAATCAGGAATTTTTCTGATTTGTGCTTCACGATAATATCCATTAACTCTTCAAAACGTTTTTCTCCAAAGAAGATTTTTCGTTTTCTGTAAACGATGTACTTCTGAAGATAGAATGCAGTTGATTCAGAAATACAGAAATATTTCATATCATCAGGAACTGTAATTCTTAATTCCTCACAAACTCTGAAAAAATGGTCAATAGCCGTTCTACTAGTAAAAATAACAGCTGTGTGATCTAAAATATTGATTCTTTCCTGTCTAAATTCTTTGGTTGAAACACCTTCAACTTGGATGAAAGGACGAAAATCAATTTTCAAATTGTATTTTTCTGCCAAATCAAAATACGGTGACTTTTCGGTTTGGGGCTTGGGTTGTGATACCAGTATAGTCTTGATTCTCAAAACACTAGAGTTTAGTTCAACAATTCTTTACACCGCCTTATACCAATGATATTAACAGTTTGTAAATCACAAGTAAGGGCAAAATTTCCAAGGCACAAAGGTACAAAATCATATAAAATATTGAAACATGTTTGCGAAATAATATTTTAATCCCTCGAAATAGTCGAAATAAATAAAATATTAGAGCAATAACTAAACCTGTATTTAGTAGTAGATATGCAGCAAAATCAGCTATGAAAGGTACGCTAAGGGTAATTGGCAAAAGAAAAATTCCAAGATTTTTATTGTAGATAAAAACGTTGTGCAGGTATTCTTTTCCCTCTTTTACACCATCAAAAATGTATGCCAATGTCCTTATCACGACAAATTTTCCGAAGTAAATTATCAGAAAAGTAGCTAATGTATAAAGGAAGGTTAGCAAGCTTGTTCTGATACCAGAATCGGAATACCAATAGTTGTAATATAGTACTGTAAAAAATGAGGCATTGATAAAAAACAATCCATTCAAGAAAATACTTCCTCGAAGGTTTCTCATATTTTTCTCCAGAAATAAATTGCTTGAAACTTGGTAATTGATAATTGCATCAATCAGGCGCTGAAGATATTTACCGAATGAAAACCGAATAATTGCCATTAGAATCACCACAAAAAGGCTAACACCTACCATCCAATCACTTTGAGAGCTTTCAATTAGCTTTCCTTCTTTGACTAATGGTCTTTCAATACTATCAGTAAGGATTGAATCTCGAAGTGAGATAGGATTTAGATGAATTGAGTCTGTTATGGTACTATCAGCAATAATTTTGACTGTCTGATCAGTTGTATCTTTCCCATTATTTAAGCTATCTAGCTTAAAATTGACTTGAAAAGAAGAATCTTGAAATGCCGTTTTATGAACGGGAGAGACTGATGAGTTGATGAAAGCCATTATAATTCGTGTACCATTACCACTAATTAATTACAAAGATAATTTTATTTTATTGAGCTCTTGCATGAAGCAAAAAGAAAGCCCGTAAATTTCTTACGGGCTTTGGGTTTTAAATTTCTTCGTATCCTATTAAGCGTTTTATTCTAAGCTTTTCTTTTTCATTAGCATTTAGCTTTTTGTCGCTCTTTAAAACTTGTCTTTCCCATGAACCATACATCGGATTAGGCAGCACAATAAATTTTGCTCCGAAAAGATTTTTCATGCGATCAACTTTTCCGAAACCATAATTTTCTGACCTGTCTTCTAAAATTTCATCAAAATCTCCAATGTTATCACCAGCAAGAATCAGAATATCATGCGTTTCGCTCACCTTATTTCTTCTTACAGTTTTTACACTAGTATTGGTTTTTAGCAGAATGTGTGCTTTATCTGCAAAAGGAAAACCTAGCTCTTTAAGGTTTTGTAATGTTTTGTTTGTAGCAGAAGTATCTCTGTTAGAAATGTAAAAAGTTTCAACCCCTTTCGATTCAGCATATTTTAAAAACTCCAATGCTCCTGGCGTTGCCTGAGCCTTTGCCATATCGGTCCACTCTTTCCATGCTGTTGATGAATAAGATTTTCCTGTTCTAATGGAGTTGGTTTCGAATGGACTATTGTCCAGAACTGTTTCGTCAATATCAACCACAACGGCTTTGGCTTTTTTTCCAGAATAAGTAGCCAATTGTTTGTCTAAAGATAGTTTGGCAGCATTAAATGCCTGATAGTATAAAGCTCTGCATTCTGATGCTCTCTGATACCATAGAGTAGCCATTACCAAATGTTCATTTGGGTTTTGTGTATCCTTATTGTTTGCAGGATTTTGCTGACAAGCAAACAGGCCGGAAGCGATTAGAATCGCAAAAAATATTTTTCTCATGTGAGTTTGTGTTATAATTTTAAACTTTCACCTTCTTTTTGATGATCGGATTTACACGGAAAGGAAAAATAAATGGTTTAAATTCGAAGATAATAAAAAAATAGCTGTAACATTTCAAATATGTTGTGCGTCCTAGATATGAAACTGGCCTAAATGAACACTGTAGAGTACAATAAAAGCGTAGACAAGTATGCCGATGGCATGTTTCGCTTTATCCTCAAAAATATTAAAGATGAGGATAAAGCACGTGATATCGTACAAGACAGTTTCGAGAAATTGTGGCGTAATATTGAGAATGTAAATTATCAGAAAGTAAAGTCATATCTTTTTACTACGGCTTATCATACCATGATCGATTTGATAAGAAAAGAGAAAAGAAAAGAAGATTTTGAGAATGTTGATGTAAAAGAATATTCACATTCGGAACAGTATAGCGATTTAAAAGAGGTTTTAAATATTGCATTGGAGAAGCTTTCAGATATTCAAAGATCTGTAATACTATTGAGGGATTATGAAGGATATTCCTATGCAGAAATAGCAAAGATTACCGATTTAAATGAATCGCAGGTGAAAGTTTACATTTACAGGGCCAGGAAAAATTTGAAAAGTTTCATTGGTAGTATAGAAACATTGGTGTAGAAAGATTGATGATGAGAAGAATAGACAGACACAATTACGAAGAATTCTTTCTTGATTATTTGGAAGGAAACATGAACGATTCAGAGAAGAAAAATCTGGAAAGTTTCCTTGCGCTTAATCCTGATTTAAGAGAGGAGTTGGACGAAATGTGCCTGGTAGAGTTGGAGGAGGAGGACATTATTTTTGACAAATCATCATTGAAACAGATTCCTTTTGAAACAGATTTTGAGGATTTTTGTGTAGCCAAACTGGAAGGTGATTTAGAGCAAGAAGAAGAGATCGCTTTCACGAAATATTTGAATGAGAATCTTATTGGCAAAGCTCAATACCAATTGTTTGAGAGAACAAAGCTTAAAGCTGATAATGATATCATTTATCCCGATAAGGAAGAACTGAAGAGAAAGGAACGTAAGATCATTCCTTACTGGATGATTTCCGGAGTGGGTATTGCAGCATCGGTATTGCTTCTTTTTTCAGTTTGGAATACTTCCATTTCTGATAAAAACGCAATGCAAGATTCAGCTAAAAAAGTTGCTTATAATGATTCTGTAAAAAAGGTCGTGATTACACCAACAAAAGATTCCAATAGATTGGAAAAATTGGCAGGAATTAATTCAGAACCAAAAACAACAAAGCAAGAAGTAGTAAAATCAGGAATTGAGAAAGTTGAAAATGTGATTGCAAAGAACCAACCAATAGAAAAAAGAACAGATAGGATTGTTACTAAACAAGCAATTACAGAGAATCCAATAGATACGAAGCAAGCCGCTTCTCAAAAAGTGAGTTTACCTGAAGTCATTAAAACAGCTGAGCTTGAACTTTTAGCCAATGTTGAAGTGGTTGACCAGAAAATTGAGGTTTCAAATCAGGAAAAAGAAATGAATGAGCTTCCTGTTAATACTGGTTTGGCTAATCTTGGCATGTCTTGGAAGTCAAGCGTAAAAGCGAAACGAAAAAACAATTCATTGCTTTATGCGGTTGCAAAAATGGGAGTTGACAAGATAGGAGAGATTGCCGGAAAGAAAGTACAATTAGATAAACAATACGATTCGGAAACAGAAAAAACACGTTTAAACTTCAATACCAAAGGTTTAGGCTTTTCTACTTCAATAAAATAAAAATTACCTGTAACTAATGGGCTGTTGATTCGTCTTACCCATAGAATTACCTAAAAACATTGTTATGAAGAAATTACTTGTAATGTATTTCGCACTTGCAATTGGGTGCAGTGCTTATGCTCAAAATACAATTGATACATTAAAAACGGATACGCTTAAGAAGAAAAAAATCTTAATAGAAGATAGTTGGTCTAATAAAAAGAAAAAAGCCAAAACCAAGCAAACTTTTCAGAAGTTTGAGCACCAGGATACCATGAAGGTAGAGTTTATGAACAGAGATGTTGTAAAAGCAGTTGAAACCGAAGGTGGCGCCAAGATTAAGGTAGGTAAGATTGGAAAATTTGCTTATCAGGAAGGCCGTGATACAACTAAAATTAGGATTGGTGGAAAGCAGATTAACATTATTGATGGTTGGCACGGAACTAGGATTAAGATTGAGAAAGTACATCCTTGGGATCCGGATCAGGATAAATTCTTTATGGAAAAAGAACCTGAATTTAGAGGACACTGGGCAGGATTTGAAATGGGGATAAATGGTTTTGCAAATGAAGATTACATAGGTTATTCCTATGATTTTATGGAATTGGATATGGCGAAATCCATTGCCGTTAACCTAAACTTTTTACAGTACGATATCAGTTTGCAAAAAGAAAGAAATACAATTGGCTTGGTAACAGGTTTAGGTTTAGAGTGGAACAACTACAGGTTTGATAATGATATTACTTTGCAAAAGGTAAATGGAGTGATACAACCTTTAGATTTATCTGTTTCGCATCCTGATTGGGATATTAAAAAGACAAAACTAACAACGCTTTACCTTACGATTCCATTGTTAATGGAATTCCAAATTCCTGTAAAGTATAAGAAGAGAAGAATTCATATGTCGGCTGGTGTTGTGGGAGGTTTAAGACTTGGTTCGCACACCAAAATCAAGCATGGAGGCGATAAGGATAAAGATCATGATGATTTTAAGTTGAAAACATTGAGATATGCAGCACATGCTCGTATTGGTTATCGTTCTTTAAACTTTTTTGCAACTTATGGTTTAACCGAATTATTTGAAAGTGGTAAAGGTCCCGACTTAACACCGTTTACAGTAGGAATTACCTTGGTTAGCTTTTAAAGTTAAAACTCTCATTTTGACAAAGGGCCAGATTTTATTGAAGTCTGGCCCTTTTGTTGTTATGGGGTGTGCCATTTTGACTAATGTTGATATTTTTAGCATAAAATAGTATATTAGAGGCATGAAAAGACTCCCCCTATATATATTAGTAATGTTATGTTTTCCTCTGTATGGTTTTGAAAGTTTCGAAACTCAAGTTAGTTTGGATAGCCTACAAAAGAGATATGGTTCTTCGGCAGGTCAAAATAAATTGAATGCCCTACTGGACCTTAGTAAATTTTATTGGAACATCGATCCTGAACAAGCAATAGAAAAATCTAAACATGCGCTAGGAACAGCGCAATCGCTTGAGAGTACCCCTGAAATTATAAAAGCGATGTTTTATGTTGGGACTGCATACTACTACGATAACCAACTAGATTATTCACTAGATTATCTTCTTCAAGCACACCATCATGCCGAGCAAAATAATTTTAAGAAAGAAATAGCTGATATCAGCAAGCAATTGGCAACGGTCTATTATGAAACCAACCGTTTAAATAAATCATATTCTTACACCATTCAAGCTTTCAATATTTACGAAATATTTGGTGATGAAGGAGGAATTGCTGCTTGTGAAAACTTGTTGGGTTTGTATTATAAGGGGATTGGTGTATTTGATGAAGCTCAAAAACATTTTGAAATAGCACTTGAAATTGGTAAAAAATTATCCCGAGAAAAAATAATACGATCTGTTTTAAATGATTTAGGATCAATGTATGCCGAAATTGGTGAAACAGATAAAGCCATAGGAATTTACCAAGATGCATTGCAATACCATAAATCAAGTGGAAACAGCTTTAAAAGTGGGGCATTTGAGTTAGATTTATCTCAGTTATACATTAAAAATGGAGAGTTGACCAATGCAAAAAAACATTTGGATAGAGGATACGCTATTGCGGTAAATCTTAAATCCAAAAGGTTATATCGTGATTATTACAGAATCCTGGCCAATTATCATATCCAAAGTGGCAAACAAAAAGAATCTGTACTGGCTTTTCAGAAGTTACAGCAATATCAGGATTCTATTGCAGATGATAAATTAAGCAATAAGATTGAAGAATTGGATTCGCGTCATGCAATTAGTATCAAGAATCAGGAAAATCAGGTCTTGAGGGATGAAAATCAGGAACAGCAATTAAAAATTACTCGCCAGTATATTGTTGGTTTATTGATTTTAATGGTTTTCATTTCGGTAATTTTTATCTTGATTATCAGGTATAGAAATAATCTGAAAGACAACGAACTATTGCATCTGAAGAACAGCTTGGTTCACCAGCATCAAGAGGAATTGATTGAAGCCATGAAGCGAATCAAGGTAAGTGAAGATAAGCTTCGCGTTGCCAATGATACCAAGGATAAAATGTTTTCGTTAATTGCACACGATTTAAGAGGTGCAATTGGCAATATCAGTAATGGGTTGAGAATGTACCTTGGGGAGGAAGATTTAGACCTTTCAGAGGAAGATAAGGAGGAGTTTTTGCAAGCTCTGTTTCATTCTTCAGATAATGCCTATGAACTTCTGGAAAACCTTTTGTATTGGGCAAAAAATCAAACTTCAACACTTTCGGCTAACAAACAAATGGTTGATGCCTGTTCGATCATCAATTCCAATATTGGTCTATTGAGTGATTTGGCTAAAATTAAATCCATTAATTTGTTTACTTCAGAGAACCCAAATATTGAGGTGTTTGTTGATTGGAACATGATTAATACCGTGTTGAGGAATCTTATTTCCAATGCCATTAAGTTTACCAATAAAGGAGGTAGTGTGGAGATTAAATCGGAAATAGGAGAACACTTTGTGAAGATCTCGGTAATTGATGATGGTATTGGAATGCTACCTGATCAGGTGGATAACATCTATGATGGAAAAACCACTGACGGAACGGCAGCTGAGAAAGGAACCGGTTTAGGGTTGACACTTTGTCGTGACTTCTTGACTAAAAATCATGGTAAAATGATTGTTAGCAGTGAAGTAGATAAGGGAAGTACTTTTGCTTTTATTATTCCACGTCGCCCAATGAATCATGAAAAATATTTGGAATTAGTAGAAAAAGAGCCTCTTCTTTTCTTGATTAATAGTTAAATTTAGAGCTGAAATACACATAAGCTTAAACTAAATTTACATACACATGAGATTATTACTGATTAGTAATTCTACGAATCCAGGGGAAGAGTACTTGGATTATCCGAAACACAATATCAAAGAGTTTTTAGGAGAGAAACCAGTAAAAGCACTATTTATTCCTTATGCAGGTGTAACTGTATCTTTCGATGATTACGAAGCCAAAGTAAAAGAAAGATTCAACGAAGTGGGGCACGATATCATATCGATTCACCATTTCGAAAATCCGATTCAGGCAGTTGAAGAAGCAGAGGCAATTGTTGTGGGTGGTGGAAGTACTTGGAACCTGCTTCACTTGATTCACAAATACAACCTAACCGAACCAATTCGCAATAAGGTAATCAACGAAAAGGCTCCGTACATTGGTTGGAGTGCAGGATCGAATTTAACTTGTCCTACCATCAAAACAACCAACGATATGCCGATTATCGACCCTATGGGATTCGATGCGTTAAACCTGATTCCTTTCCAGATTAATCCACACTATTTGGATAAAAATCCAGAAGGACATGGAGGAGAAACTCGCGAAGATCGTATCAACGAATTCATGGTATTGAATCCTGATGTATACATTGCCGGATTGAGAGAAGCAACCATGTTTTTGGTAGAGGATAACAACATCAAATTAATTGGAGACAGACAATGTAGAATCTTTAAGAACGCTATAGAAGCTTACGAACTAAGTGCAAATGACGATTTTAATTTCTTGTTGAAGTAGGATCATCACAATAATACATAAGAAGCGATTAGGGAGACTTAATCGCTTTTTTTGTTTTGAATTTCTACCTTTGTGGCCGAATTAAAAGTTTAAACAAACACTTACTCATGGACTTACTTTCATCGGCTTATTTTGTTCTATTTCTTATTGTTGCTATCGGATTTATTGTTGGAAACATTAAAATCAAAGGAATTTCTTTGGATGTTTCAGCAGTTATTTTTGTTGCCTTGGTTTTTGGGCACTTTGGTGTAAGCATACCTAAGGATATCCAAAATATTGGACTTACCCTGTTCATTTTTACCATAGGAATTCAGGCCGGACCAGGTTTTTTCGAATCCTTTAAAAAGAATGGGAGAGAGCTAATCGTTTTGGCTTTTATTTTGGTTGGTAGTGCCTCTTTAGTTACCGTTGTACTTGCCTTGATTTTTAAAATCGATACCGATATTGCCATAGGATTGTTAACAGGATCACTAACCAGCACACCCGGACTTGCAGCAGCTATCGAATCTACCCAATCAGCAATGGCATCTATTGGTTATGGTATTGCTTATCCTTTTGGAGTTATTGGGGTAATTTTGTTTGTGAGAATGTATCCGAAACTGTTTAAAGTGGATATAGAAAAAGAAGCACAAAAGCTGGAAGATGAGGCTCAGCAGAACTTTCCTGAACTATTCAACAAGAATTTTGTAGTTGAGAACGAAAATATTGTTGGCAGAAGCATTGCCGAGCTTAAAATTCGATCGATGACCCAAGCCAATATTTCAAGAATCATGCACAATGGAGAAAGCATTGTTCCTACACCAAATACCATTTTAGAAACTGGCGATATTGTGAAACTTATTGGTACCGAACAGGCCTTGGAGAGAGCCAAAATGATTATTGGAGAAGAGACCGGGGAGAAGATCCCTTTAAGCCGCGATTATGTGGTGGAATCGGTACTGGTAACCAACAAGCAAGTAGTGAATAAAACCATAGGGCAGCTAAACGTTTTGGCCAATTACAATGCTCGTATTACCCGTATCCGCAGAGCGGGAATTGATATGGTAGCCAGTTCAAAATCGGAAATCCGTTTTGGCGATAAACTGGTTGTAGCCTGTGGAACCGCTAATATCAACAACGTGCGTCACTTGTTTGGGAACGATAGCAAGAAGCTATCTGATACCGATTTCTTTCCAATTGCCACAGGAATTGTACTGGGTGTGTTGGTAGGGAAGTTAAAAATTTCCTTTACGGATGAGTTTACCTTTAGCCTTGGACTAACAGGTGGTGTGCTTATGGTAGCCTTGGTGCTAAGTAGAATTGGTAAAACCGGACCTATTCTTTGGACTATGTCTGGATCGGCAAACCAATTGCTCCGTCAGCTTGGATTACTCATGTTTTTGGCCGTAGTGGGAACCAGTGCGGGAGCTCATTTGGTAAAAACTTTCCAGGAATCGGGATTGGCTCTATTTGCAATAGGTATTGCAATTACCTTGTTGCCAATGATACTTACGACCCTAATTGGCCATTTTGTGCTAAAAATGAACATTCTCAATTTACTGGGAGCTTTAACAGGCAGTATGACCAGTACTCCTGGATTAGCTGCAGTTGATGGAATGTCCGATTCCAGCGCACAATCTATAGCCTATGCAACGGTTTATCCCATCGCCATGGTGTTTTTAATTGTTTGTGTACAGATACTGAGTATGCTGTAAAGTTGGGTTCTAGACCAGAAAATACATCAACAAGACAAAAAGCATTATTAGCAAGACAAGGTGGAAGATTTTCCAAGACATGGAAGAAGCGCTGAAAGACCAAGGTAAAGTGCTCCAAGACACATCAAAACTTCTTCCAAGACAAGAGTGAACTGCTCCAAGACATGCAGTCGGAGCCTCCAAGACAGGTTTTTCTCGTTCCAAGACCAAAGAGTAGGATTTTCTACTGTCTTTTTCGTAGTACTTACTGTATGGTAGCTATGAGATTCGGGAATCAATCTATTCATTCGTGGGTGTATCACTTCAAGGGATGCTCTCTCAGTAGAGAAAAAGCTAAAAAAACTGTAGCATGGTTTAAATTGATACCCTCACTGTAGTGAGAGCATCAATTATAAATGTTTTTTAAAAGTCCATTTCCACAACAATCGGGCAGTGATCGGAATGCACAACATCGGCTAGGATAGAGGCATCTTTAAGCTTTTCTTCCAGGCTTTCACTTACCATGTGGTAGTCGATTCTCCAGCCCAGGTTCTTACCTCTGGAACCAGCGCGGTAGCTCCACCAACTATATTTATCTGGCGATTGATCGAATACACGGAAGGAATCAATAAAACCACTTTCCAGAAATTGGCTTACCCATTCTCTTTCCTCAGGTAAAAAGCCCGAAACTCCTTTTTTCTTTTCAGGTCTACTGATATCAATGGCTTTGTGACAGATGTTAAAGTCGCCACCAATTACAAGATTTGGTCTTTCCTTTTTCAGTTCGTTGATGTATTCCTGGAAATAGGCCAGCCATTCCATTTTATAGTCCTGTCTTGGCCCTCCTGTAGTTCCCGATGGATGATAGGTGCTAAATACCGATATATCGCCAAAATCGGCTCTTATGGCCCTTCCTTCAATGTCGTATTTGTCGTTATTTATTCCAGTAACAATGGTATCTGGCTTTTCCTTGCTCAAAATGCCAACCCCGCTGTATCCCTTTTTCTCGGCAGAAAACCAGTAACAGTGGTATCCCAACTCTTCAAACAAGTGAGATTCGATTTGCTCTGGCTGTGCCTTGGTTTCCTGAATCAGTAAAATATCAGGATTTTCCTGTTTTAGCCATCCAATCAAGTCTTTTCCCAATGCAGCTCTAATGCCATTTACATTGTAGCTAATTATTTTCTTCATGTATCTGGTGTGTGTTTATTTTAACGAATAAATCAAAATGCAATTTAGTAAAGATAAGTGCCATATTCGCACTTTGACAAATAACAAATCCTCTAAAATGCTCTCTTTTCCTTAAAATCAACTATTTTTGTACAAAAATAGATAGACATTGAAAGAAGGACTGGTTATAAAATCGACAGGAAGTTGGTATACTGTTAAAACCAACGATGGAGAAATTCACAATTGCCGTATCAAAGGGCGATTTAGAATGGAGGGAATTAGAACCACCAATCCAATTGCGGTGGGCGACAGAGTAAATTTTGAGGAAGATAAGGAGTCGAAAGTGATTGTAAGTATTCATGATCGAAAGAATTATATCATTCGTAAGTCGTCGAACCTATCGAAGCACAGTCAGATTATTGCTTCCAATGTTGATCAGGCATTCTTGATTGTAACCGTAAACTATCCTTTAACCACTACAACTTTTATTGATCGATTCTTGGCTGCCGCCGAAGCATATCGCATTCCGGTTCGCTTAATCTTTAATAAAATTGATCGATATCGACCAAATGATATGGACAGACTGGATGAGTTGAAGGGAATTTATGAGAAAATAGGATACAAGTGTTACGAAATCTCTGCAAAGAACGGAACTCATCTTGATATCATTAAAGATGCTCTAAAGGATAATATCAATCTTCTTTCCGGACATTCTGGTGTAGGCAAATCAACATTGATCAATGCCATTCAACCAGGTTTAGATTTGAAAACCGGAGAAATTTCAGAAGCTCACTCACAAGGAAAGCATACGACTACTTTTTCTGAGATGTTTGGCTTGGATTTTGGTGGGTATATTATCGACACTCCAGGAATTAGAGGGTTTGGTACTATCGATATGGAGAAGGAAGAGATGTCGCACTTTTTCCCAGAAATATTCGAAACTTCAAATGATTGTCAATTCAACAATTGTAGTCACATTCACGAACCCAAATGTGCCGTAAAAGCTGCTGTTGAAGCAGGCGAAATAAGTATTACTCGTTACGAAAGTTACCTGGGTATGGTAATGGAGGATGAGGATAGCAAATACAGAATTTAATTACAGTATAGATCACTGTTAAAACACAGAACTCAGCACGTATTTTTTACGTGCTTTTTTGATCAGGTAATAGCTGAAAAGAACAAAAAAAATGGCAAAAGTACTTAGCCCGGAAGAATTCCTGGAATTGGGAAAATCACTTCCAATGATTGATGTAAGAACACCAGCAGAATTTGAAGAAGGACACATTCCTGATGCTTTAAATATTCCCATTTTTACGAATGAAGAAAGAGTTTTGGTTGGTACCAAATACAAAAGAGCTAGTAAGGATTCTGCCGTACTTTTAGGCCTTGAGTTGGTTGGGCCCAAGTTGGCCAAGTTTGTGAAAATGGCAAAGAAGTTTGCACCGCAAAAAGAAATAATGGTGCACTGCTGGCGAGGAGGAATGCGTAGTGGAAGTATGGCATGGTTGTTCGAAACAGCAGGATTTAAGGTTTATTTACTAAAAGGAGGCTATAAGGCATATCGAGGATACATTCGCAAGCAATTTGCTGAAAAATCGGAATTGGTGGTTTTGGGTGGCATGACAGGCAGTGGAAAAACGGAAGTTTTACACGAAATGCAAAAGCAAGGTGCACAGGTTCTGGATTTGGAAGGAGTAGCTCATCACAAAGGCTCTGTTTTTGGTGCTTTAGGGCAAACTGATCAACCAAGTAATGAGAATTTTGAGAATGAATTGGCTAAAGTGTGGTTGGATTTAGATCCGAACAAACCTATTTGGGTTGAAGATGAGAGCAAATCAATAGGTTCTGTATGGATTAATGATGCTTTATTTGACCGCATGAGACAAACTGATGTGGTCAAAATTTTAATTCCAAAATCGGAAAGAATAAAAAGACTTGTAGAGGAATATGCTTGTTTCAACTCTGAAATTCTGGCTCACATGATCTCTAAAATTGGGAAAAGATTGGGAGGCCTAAATGTAAAACTAGCATATGAAAGTCTAGAGAAAGGTGATTATGCGACAGTTGCAGATATTACATTAAGCTACTACGATAAAGCCTATAGGCATGGTTTATCGAAAAGAGAAGGCCAAACCATTCATTATTTGGAGCTGGAAAAAGACAATCCGGCAGAAAATGCTCAGAAGGTAATGGAGTTCTATAATTCTCTTAAAAAGTAGTTTATTCAATTACACAGGTAATTGTAATGTCTATTACTTTACCAACCAAAACACCGCTTCGAGGACCCACTTTAAAATCGAGGCGGTTTATTTGTAGTTTGCCTGTAAATATTTGGCGAGAGTAGTTAAAAATGACTTCCACCTCCTTGCTTTCGCCATGCATTGTTAGTATTCCCGTAAGTTTATAACTCATTCCATTACGGGATACACCTGTTGATTTGAAGCAAATTTCAGGGTAACTGGCAACATCTAAGTACTTTTCTCCCTTTACCACTTGATCTCTCTTCTTCATTCTGGTATTAAATGTTGTTGCATCTATACATACATCAAAAGAGGCTGTGGAAATGTTTTTGGGATCGAACTTTACACTTCCTTTCATGCCCGAAAAGTTTCCTTTTACCTTGTTTGCACCAAGATTGGCTACTCGAAACTCAATTTTGGATTTTTCGGGATTAATTTTCTGGGATGAACATGTAAAATGAATCCCTCCAATAATCATTGCCAACAACATCAACCTTCTGATCATATGATTTACTTTTATGGAGTTAATACTTGAAAAGGATGTAAGGCCTTTGCTTATAAACAAATATAATCCATAAAGGCTGATCAATGCAAAATTAAATTTTGGATGGTAAAATAGGAATGGATGTAAAATGAACTATAGAATGAGATATTTTTTGACTCTGGAATAAGATTTAAATTGATTTGTCGTTACCTTTATCAGAAACCAATTAATATTCGACATTGGACTTTTACCTTAATAACCGGAATTGGAAATACCACTTTTTAATTGTTGCAGTTGTGATTGTGGCTGTTTCATTACTTTATACCAATAGTTTGGTGAAGAAACTGGCCCACGAAGAAGCAAAGAAAGTAGAGCTTTGGGCTATTGGATTAAAGAGTCTTGATACTAATCCAAACCAGGATGTTGCCTTGATTCAGCGGATAATGGAGGGAAATGAGACCATTCCAATGATTATAGCCGATGAAAATGATAGTATAATTGCTCACAGGAATATTAATTTTCCGGAGAACCAAGAGGCGAAAGTACTATCGAGGGAATTGATTAAAATGAAGAATGAGAATCATTCCATTACCATCGACTTGATTAACAGCAAAAATTACATTTACTACGATGATTCAAATATTCTAAAGCGCCTTGCTTGGTATCCATTCATTCAGTTGGGAGCGATTATTACTTTCATTATCATTGCATTTTTGGCATTTTCATATTCAAAATCTGCAGAACAGAATCGTGTTTGGGTTGGAATGTCAAAAGAAACAGCTCATCAATTGGGAACTCCAATTAGTTCTCTTATGGCCTGGATGGAATTGATGAAGTCGGGAAATCCAAGTCCGACAATGGTTGAAGAAATGTCGAAAGATGTAACTAGGTTGGAGGTAATTGCCGAACGATTCTCGAAAATTGGCTCAAAACCGATCTTAAAACCCTATAAATTGAATGAAATTCTTGAAGTAAGTATTGAATACTTGAAGAAAAGAACATCGGATAAAATAGAATTTATTTTTACCCATACTGATTTAAAAAATGAATTAGTGCCTTTAAACAAAGAGTTATTTTCCTGGGTGATAGAAAATTTGACAAAAAATGCGGTTGATGCCATGGAGGGGAAGGGAAAGTTGCATTTTTCCTTAACTAAAGGCAAAGAAAAAATTGTCTTGGATATTAAGGATACTGGGAAAGGAATCGCCAAAGGTCAATTTAAAACTGTATTTAAACCCGGTTACACATCTAAAAAAAGAGGGTGGGGTTTAGGATTATCATTGGCCAAAAGAATTATAGAAAATTACCATAGTGGAAAAATTTTTGTTGCCAGCTCTGAATTGGGAAAAGGCACGGTTTTTAGAATTATTTTGCCTCTAAACTGAAAGTTCTGGTTTTCAAATCACCAGAAAAGTTTTGAAACCAAAAAAGAACTCCTTATTTTTGCAGCCCGTTTTTAGGCGGGTTTGCTTATTGAATGCTTATTTGGCATCAGTAATTGCTTGAAATTGACAAAAAAGATGTATTTTTTTGTGAATTCGTAAGATTAATTTTTATACTTTTGCAAAGTTTTATTTGAATATTTTGGAATATCCAACAAAATATACGATTCCTTTTAAGGGTTTAAAGGATGGTTTACATGAATTTGATTTCAAGGTAAACCAAGAATTCTTTGAGTATTTTCAAGAGGAAGATGTTTATCAGGCGAAAGCTGATGTAAAAATCACTTTCAATAAAAAAACTCTGGTAACCACTTTAAAGTTTGAAATAAAAGGAAAGTTAAACGTAGCCTGCGACAGGTGTTTGGAAGAGCTGGAGGTTGAAGTTGAGGGTGAAAATTCTCTACATTTGAAATTTGGTGAAGAACACGAAGAGTTGGCAGATGATGTAATTGTTCTTGCAGAATCGGAAAACGAGATCAATGTAGCACAATACATCTATGAGCTGTTTGAATTGAGCTTACCATTAAGCTTTGTTCACCCTGACGATGAAGAAGGAAACAGCACTTGTAATGAAAAAATGATTCAAAAATTGAATGACCTCTCGGTGAATGAGGAAGAGAAGATTGATCCGAGATGGAATGATTTAAGAAAATTGATTGATAATAACTAGTTAAATAGGTTGAAAAATGGCACATCCAAAACACAGAACGTCGAAGCAGAGAAGAAATAAGAGAAGAAGTCATCTTAGAACAACTCCTGCTACTTTAGCATCTTGCTCAAATTGTGGAGCAACTGTTAAATATCACACTGTTTGCCCTGAGTGCGGTTATTACAGAGGCAAATTGGCTATTGAAAAAGAAGTTACAGCATAATCTGAGTACAATTAATCAGGTTTGAAGCTATATAAATTTGCTCCTCAGATTTTTCTCAGGGGCAAATTTGCGTTATACATGATTGTTCTTGCTATAACCCAGAATGTTGAATATGCAGGATTAAGATTATGCTGTAAATTCCATGCATAGATAGAGAAAAATCTGTATACTTGTAAGCTGAATTATCTGAAGAACACTAAGTAAGCTTAAACAATGTCAAAAATTAATGCAGTTATAACAGGAGTTGGGGCTTATGTTCCCGACTACATTCTTACCAACGACGAACTAAGTACCATGGTTGACACTTCTGATGAGTGGATCATGACTCGTATTGGTATTAAAGAAAGAAGAATTCTAAAAGGAGAAGAACAAGGTTCTTCAGAATTAGGAGTAAGAGCTGTTAATCAGTTGCTAGAAAAAACAGGAACTTCACCTGAAGAAGTTGACTTGGTGATTTGTGCAACAGTAACTCCTGATATGCAATTTCCTGCAACAGCAAACATTATCAGTGATAAGGCCGGAATAAACAATGCTTTTAGCTTTGACCTAAATGCAGGATGTTCAGGTTTCCTTTATGCTTTAGCGACAGGTTCTAAATATATACAGTCTGGTATGTATAAGAAAGTTGTAGTAGTTGGTGCAGAAAAAATGTCATCAATCGTTGATTACACCGATCGTCAAACATGTCCAATTTTTGGTGATGGTTCGGCAGCAGTTATGTTGGAACCAACAACTGAAGAGGTAGGTGTAATGGATGAAATGTTACACACAGCAGGTTTTGGTCGTAAGCATTTGCATCAAAAAGCAGGAGGTTCATGTAAGCCAGCTTCACACGAAACTGTTGATGCTCGCGAACACTTCATTTACCAAGAAGGTAACCACGTGTTCAAACATGCGGTTTCTAACATGGCTGATGTTTCAGTAGAAATGATGGAAAAACACAACATGACAGCTGATGATTTGGCTTGGTTGGTTCCACATCAGGCAAATAATCGTATTATCGAGGCTACAGCTAAAAGAATGGGCTTAGCTAAGGAAAAAGTGATGATTAACATCGAGAAATACGGTAATACAACTTCAGCTACCATTCCATTGTGTTTATGGGAGTGGGAAGATCAATTGAAAAAAGGAGATAATATTATTCTATCAGGATTTGGTGCAGGTTTTACCTGGGGATCTATTCTGTTGAAATGGGGTTACGATCCTAAATAGAATTTTATTACCACAAGATATTATAAAGGCTTCCATTTGGAAGCCTTTTTTTGTATTGAAACTTGACATAGAAGTGGGATTTCTGCCTCAAATTTTTATATTTGTATGGTCCGCGAACATGGGTGCTGTAGATTGGAGAAAATAAAGAGAATGTTCGTATACTTTTTTAAGAAATTTAGAGTTGATATAGGTGTCAATTCAGGGCAATAAAAGAGTAGAATATTTGATTGTATTTTATCAGTTACAATAGATATTGTCCACCTCAATAAGATTTCAAACATGTTTAGTAAAAAGAATAAAATGAGCAGAAACAACGACGTACAACCAACCGCAGTAAACCTTATTTGTGATGGAACATCAATAAAAGGCGACGTTCAAGCATCTAGAGATATCCGTATTGATGGCTACTTAAACGGTAAAATGCAGGTAAACGGAAAGGTAGTTGTAGGAAATACAGGTAAAATCGAAGGTGATATTAGTTGTAAAACAATAGATGTATCGGGTAGAGTAGAAGGTAATATTATTGCTTCAGAAATGGTGAACCTGAAATCTACAGCTTTAATATTAGGAAACATTGCTACTGATAAGATTTCTGTTGAGCCTGGTGCTAAGTTTACCGGATCTTGTAAAATGGGTGAAGCAGCACCTGCAAAGGATGAAAAGAAAAAATAATCCTGAAAAGGATAATAAAAGAAAACAGCTAAGTGGAGTTATTAAATACTCCGGCTTGGCTTTTCAAATGATTGTGGTAATTCTGGTGGTTTTATACGGAGGTATGAAACTCGATGAATACCTGCAAAAAGAATTTCCCTTATTTACTATTATAGGAGCATTTTTAGGCGTGATACTATCCCTCTATTTCGCTTTAAAAGATTTTATAAAAATGAAGTAGAAGTATTATGGAAAAAAAATACAAATCATACATTCTTAGGTTAGGATTGATATCCGTTTTTCTACTATTTGGATCGATTGCTTTATTCCTTACAGTTTTAAAGCCTTGGTTCAATTATATTTTTCCTTTCGTGATTTTATATTTTTTCTTATTCAATTCCATTCAACATTTTAAGTTGTTGAGATTATCAAAGGGAGATCCAAGAGTTTTCCATACAAATTATATGGCTTGGTTTGGAATAAAATTATTTCTGAACTTGAGTTTCGTAATCGTATACGTATTGCTGAACAGGGCGCAGGCATTGAGTTTTGTATTGTTCTTTGCCTTTTGTTATGTGGTATATACTACCTTCGAAGTAATTGTACTATCTAAGACTTTAAGGTCGGGAAATATTAAATAGACCAAAAAAGTTTTGTGGAGAACTTTTTTTATTAAATTTGAGGGACAAAATTCAGGGATGGCAAATTTTTCAATACTGTCATTCTGATAATTTAGTCTATTGACAATTAAAATAACAGATTGAATTGATCTGACTTTTGTAAGGATCTATTCATAGCAAGTGTTGTAAGTATGAAAAACATTCATCGATTTCTACTAATCTTCTTCTTTATTGCTAGCGCTGTTCCAGCGTTCGCATCTGATGAACATGACCAACATGCTCACCACGATACTCACAAAAAGGAAAAATTCGAACCTGGTAACTTTATCATGGACCATATTGCCGATGCTTACGATTGGCATATCTTATCCTATAAAGACAAGCATGTTTCGGTTCCTCTTCCTGTAATTGTGATATCTGAACAATCAGGTTTCCATATGTTCATGTCAAGTAAATTCCATCATGGGCATGATGCATACAAAGGTTTTTACATTGCGCAAGAAGGTGAATTTAGAGGCAAGGTTGTCGAAAAAATTAATGGACATGAAGTACGACCATTCGATATTTCAATGACCAAGAACGTTGTTGCATTACTTATTAGTATGATAATCCTATTATGGGTTTTCATATCAGTTGCTAAAGCTTACACCAAAAGAAAAGGACAAGCACCTAAAGGGATGCAGTCACTAATGGAACCATTAATTCTGTTTGTACGTGACGAAATTGCAAAGCCTGCAATTGGTGAAAAGAAATACGAAAAGTACATGCCATTCCTTTTAACCATTTTCTTCTTTATATGGTTGAACAATTTAATGGGATTGGTTCCATTAATTCCGGGTGGTGCGAACGTAACAGGGAATATTACTATCACAATGGTTTTGGCTCTGTTTACATTTATTATCACTACAGTGAATGGCAATAAAAATTACTGGGTTCACATTTTTAATACACCAGGAGTACCTTGGTGGTTGAAATTTCCTGTACCATTAATGCCACTTGTTGAACTTATGGGTGTGTTTACAAAACCATTTGTTTTAATGGTCCGTTTGTTCGCAAACATCACAGCAGGTCACATGATCGTACTGGCATTTGTGAGCTTGATCTTCATATTTGGACAAATTAGCCCAATGTTGGGATACGGAACATCGGTTATCTCTGTATTGTTTGTAATTTTTATGGATATGTTGGAGCTGCTTGTAGCATTGATTCAGGCATATGTATTTACGCTTCTTTCTGCGCTTTACTTTGGTATGGCAACAGAAGAACATCATTAGAATTTTCAACTCCTTAAATGGAGCTATTTATAGTTTTTTAATCATTAAATAAAAACACTATGATTACATTATCAATTCTTCTTCAGGCTGCAGCTAGTATGGCAGTTGCTAAAATGGGTGCTGCTTTCGGAGCTGGTTTGGCTGCTATTGGTGCTGGTATAGGTATCGGTAAAATTGGGGGGTCTGCTCTTGAGAGTATTGCTCGCCAGCCAGAAGCATCTGGAGATATTCGTTCAAACATGATTGTAGCTGCTGCACTTATTGAAGGTGCTGCTTTCTTTGCTATCATCATTTGTTTGTTGGCTATCGTATTGTAATAGCATTATCCACAATTTGCCAAAAAGGGATTGCCTGAGGCAAATTGTGGTAACAATTGATTATTAAAATCCACCGGAAGGTGAAAAAAATAGAATAATATGGGCTTGGTAACACCTGAATTAGGAACTTTTATATGGATGTTTTTGGCATTTGCCATTGTACTTTTTATCCTTAAAAAGTTTGCCTGGAAACCAATATTGAATGCCTTAAAAGAGCGTGAAGAGTCGATTGAAGACGCATTACGTTCTGCTGATCGTGCTAAAGAAGAAATGGCTGAATTGCAGGCCGACAATGAAAGAATTCTTCAGGAGGCAAGAAAAGAGCGTGAAGGAATGCTTAAAGAGGCAAAAGAAATGAGTACTAAAATTGTTAATGAAGCGAAGCAAAAAGCAACTCAAGAAGCCGATAAACTGGTTGAATCTGCCAGAGCTAACATTGAGAGTGAAAAAGCGGCTGCATTAAACGAAATTAAAGCTCAGGTAGCTAATCTATCAGTTGAAATCGCTGAGAAAGTTCTTCGTCAGCAATTTGCCGAAGATCAGCAACAAAAAGATTACTTCAAGAAGTTAATGGACGAAGTAAAGCTTAATTAGTATCCCGATAGTTCTCGGGAGAGTTAATGAGACAGTAATTCTCTCATCTCTTATCTAATAAAAAAAACATGAACGAAAGTAAAATCTCGGTTCGATATGCCAAAGCTCTTTTCGAATTAGGAAAAGAGAAGAATTTGATCGAAACTTTTATATCAGATATTAAAGTTATTGATGATCTGATTAAAGAAAGTTCTGATTTTTGGTTGATGATTGAAAGTCCGGTGGTGAAAACTCTTCAGAAAAGGAAGACAGTGAAGCAGATATTTACTGGTAATATTGATGCGATGACATTGAATTTCCTTGATTTGGTTCTACAAAACAGAAGAGAGATTTACATCAAAGATATTTCCAGAAACTTCCTGGCTCTTTGCAGAAAAGATATGGGAATATTATCGGCAACTCTTACATCAGCAGCCAAACTTGAAGATGCAAGCAAGCAGAAAATATCTGATCTTCTTGAAAAATCTTTCAATTCTAAGATAGAATTAACAGAAGTGATCGATGAGGATATCATTGGTGGTTTTGTAATTCGTGTTGAAGATCAACAATTAGATGCTTCGGTTGCCAGTCAATTGAATCAAATCAAACGAGAATTACTAACGAACAGAATTAGCTAAAAGCTAATGGCTTATTAAGAATATAAATCAGTCTAATAAGAATTAAATATGGCTAGTATTAAACCTGCAGAAGTTTCGGAAATTCTAAAGCAGCAATTAGAAGGATTAAAAACCGAAGCAGAACTGGAAGAAGTCGGAACCGTATTGCAAGTAGGTGATGGTATCGCTCGCATTTACGGATTATCGAATGTAGAATCAAATGAGTTGATCGAATTCCAAAATGGTGTATTGGGTATTGTTTTGAACTTAGAGGAAGACAATATTGGTGCAGTACTTTTGGGTGAATCACAAGGTATTAAAGAAGGTGACGTAGTAAAACGTACCAAACGTATCGCCTCTATCAATGTTGGAGAAGGCATGTTGGGACGTGTTATCAACACCATTGGTGAACCGATTGACGGTAAAGGTGAAATTACAGGAACAACTTACGAAATGCCATTGGAGCGTAAAGCACCAGGGGTAATTTATCGTCAGCCGGTAAACGAACCTTTGCAAACAGGATTGAAAGCAATTGATGCAATGATTCCAATCGGACGTGGACAGCGTGAGTTAATCATTGGTGACCGTCAGACTGGTAAAACTGCTATTGCAATTGATACCATTATCAATCAGAAAGAATTTTACGACAAGGGTGAGCCTGTATACTGTATTTATGTAGCTGTAGGACAGAAAGGTTCAACCGTTGCGAATATTGCCAGAACTCTGGAAGAAAATGGAGCTATGGCTTATACAACAATTGTATCTGCAACTGCATCAGATCCAGCTGCACTACAATTCTACGCACCATTTGCGGGTGCATCTATTGGTGAGTTCTTCCGTGATACAGGTCGTCCTGCATTAATTATTTATGATGATTTATCGAAGCAGGCAGTATCATATCGTGAGGTATCATTATTGCTTCGCCGTCCACCGGGACGTGAGGCTTATCCAGGAGACGTATTCTATCTTCACTCAAGATTATTAGAGCGTGCTGCTAAGGTGATTAACTCTGATGAAATTGCTCGTCAGATGAACGATCTACCAGAGAGTTTGAAGAATGCCAAGGATGAAAACGGAGAATCAATCATTAAAGGTGGTGGTTCGTTAACTGCACTTCCAATTATTGAAACTCAGGCGGGTGACGTATCTGCATATATCCCAACCAACGTAATTTCGATTACTGATGGTCAGATCTTCTTGGAATCAGATTTATTTAATGCTGGTATTCGTCCTGCAATTAACGTAGGTATCTCAGTATCTCGTGTGGGTGGTAACGCTCAAATTAAATCGATGAAGAAAGTTGCTGGTACCTTGAAACTTGACCAGGCACAGTATCGTGAGCTAGAGGCATTTGCCAAGTTTGGTTCTGATATGGATGCTGCGACCTTATCTGTTCTTGACAAGGGTGCTAAAAACGTTGAGATCTTGAAACAAGGACAGTATTCTCCTGTTACTGTGGATAAGCAAGTTGCGATTCTGTACTGTGGTACTCAAGGTTTATTGAGAAATGTTCCTACTGATAAGGTAAAAGAATTTGAGCATGATTTCATTCAGTTTATGGAATTAAAGCATAAAGATGTATTGGTAGAACTTGGATCAGGGAAATATACGAAGGAAGCGCAGGATATCATGCGTAAAGTAGCTGAAGAAGTAGCTGCAAAGTATAAATAATTATCAATTAACAATTATCAATTAGTAATGAAAATTGCTTTATTACTAATTGTTAATTACTAATTACTAATTGAATCAAATGGCTAATTTAAAAGAAATTCGTACTCGTATTTCGTCGGTTCAGAAAACCAAACAGGTTACTGCAGCGATGAAAATGGTTTCTGCTGCTAAATTGAAAAAAGCTCAGGATGCCATTGTACAAATTCGTCCGTATGCCGATAAATTACACGAGATTCTTTCGAATCTTACAGGAAGCTTAAATCCTGATGATAATTTGTATGGTGTGCAGCGAAAAGCCGACAAGATATTATTGATCGCCATTACTTCGAATAAGGGACTTTGTGGTGCTTTTAATTCAAATGTAATCAAGCAGGTAAATGTTCTTACCGAAGGAGTTTATGCCGATCAAAATCAAAAAGGGAATCTTGAAGTGCTCTGTATTGGTAAGCAGGCTAATGAAATACTTAAGAAGACTCATAAAGTAATTGGTGAACGCAATAGCTTGTACGATGATTTGAGCTTTGAGAATGTTTCGGCCTTGGCAGAATTAATCATGGAAGAATTTGTAGAAGGAAAATACGATAAGGTAGAGTTGGTGTACAACCAGTTTAAAAATGCCGGTGTGCAAATTTTAACTACCGAACAATTCTTACCTGTTCAGCAAGATGAGGATGAGAACAATGTTCAGTCGGATTACATTTTTGAGCCAAATAAAGAAGAGATTGTTCAGGATTTGATTCCTAAATCGCTAAAAACTCAATTCTTTAAAGCAATGTTGGATTCGTTTGCTTCAGAGCACGGAGCACGTATGACGGCTATGCATAAGGCAACCGATAATGCTTCTGATTTGATTCAGGAGTTGAACCTAACATACAACAAAGCTCGTCAGGCTGCAATTACCAACGAAATTTTGGAAATTGTATCTGGTGCGAACGCCTTAGCCCAATAAGCCTAAAAAGTGTCTTAAAAGGGATAAAAAGACCATATTTAAAAGATTTATATTGCTGCGAAACCTCATCCTGTTTGGATGAGGTTTTTTTGTTGATTCAACTTTTATTCTACAAGATTAAAAATTTTTACTAAATTTGCATGTTCAAACATATGTACAAAATGGAATTAAAGATAGATCACAATAGTCCGCTTCCCCTTCATGCGCAAGTCGAAACGTTATTAAGGAAAATGATAGAACTTCCTGAATACAAGAATGGAGGCTTCTTACCAAAGGAGGTTGATTTAGCGAAGCGTTTGGGAATTTCCAGAAATACTTTGCGACAAGCCACTAATAAGTTGGAGTATGAAGGGTTGTTGATTCGTAAAAAAGGAATTGGAACTAAAGTTGCCGAAAAAGGAATCACAACAAATTTGGATAACTGGCAGAGTTTTACTCAGGAAATGTCCGATCAGGGAGTTGATTTTGTCAATTTTTTAATTGAGGCCAAATGGGTGAAGGCTACTGCTAAAATTGCTGGTTTCTTAGGTATCGAGGAGGGAGACAAAACTCTTTGTCTGTCAAGATTGAGGGGCTTTGCAGATGGACCCCTTGTCTATTTTGAAAGTTATTTTCATCCTAGAATAGGTCTGACGGGAGAGGAAGATTTCTCAAAACCTCTTTATAGCATTTTGGAAAATAAATACCATGTAGTGCCGTCAATATCTAAAGAGGAAATTAAGGCAAAGTTGGCATCAAAGATTACCGCTGATCGTCTTCAGATTAAAAAAGGAGATCCAATTTTAGTTAGAGAGCGCTATGTTTCTGACCCTGGTAATAGGCCGTTAGAATACAATATTGGCTTCTACATTGCTGAAAAATTCACCTATTCAATAACCATTACAAGATAGAAATAGTATGAAAAATCCTGTCTCTTTGGGAATAGATGTTGGAGGAAGCCACGCAAGTTGTGCTGCTTTCGATTTGACTGAGAAACGTCTGATTCCTGAAAGCATATCGCATATTCCCTTGAATAATCAGGGAAGTAAAACTGAAGTTATTGATGGGTTTGCGTCACTCATTCAATCTTGTGTTGATAAGATAAACGCTGACTGTCTTGTTGGTATTGGAATAGCAATGCCAGGACCTTTTGATTACGTAAATGGTATTGGCTTATTTACAGGAGAAAATGCCAAATTTCAATGCTTGAATAATGTTAATGTAGAGTTGGAATTAAAGGAGAGGTTGAATTTACCTGAAATTCCTGTTCGATTCATAAATGATGCTACTGCCTTTGCTATCGGAGAGTATTTTTTAGGCCAACTAAAGGGGTGTAAACACACTTTGGCGATCACCTTAGGAACCGGCCTGGGATCAGCTTTTTTATCAGATGGTGTTCCGGTGATTACCGACGAGAAAGTGCCTGAAAATGGCTGTATTTGGCATTTGCCATTTGAAAAAGGTATTGCTGATGACTATTTCTCCACAAGGGGATTGGTAAATAGATACTTTGAGCATAGCGGAACAAAGTTGAAAGGAGTAAAAGAGCTTGCCGATTTGGCCAGGGAGAACTCTCTGGCTATGGAATTATTCCAGGATTTTGGTGAAAAACTGGCTTTGTTCCTTGCCCCCTGGATTAAAAGCTTTCAGGTAGAAGCCGTTGTGTTTGGAGGTAATATTTCGAAAGCTTCTCATTTGTTCAACGACGCAATGAATGAACAATTGAATAAAGAAGGTCTGCGTGTTCAGATTAACTATTCCGAACTGCAGGAATCTGCTGCATTTGTGGGAGGAGCTCAATTGCTAAACAAAGAATTTTGGAACCTTGTAAAGGGTCAATTAAAATATATGTAATCAGTTAAGCTACACTTATGAACACATCAAAAACCAACACGATACTCCCTGTTCTTCTTTCCTTTTTTGTAATCAGCTTCGTTGACCTGGTAGGAACTGGAGTGGATGAATTAAAGCAGAATTCCAAAACGCCTGAATATCTCTTGCAATTAATTCCTTTTGTTGCATTCATTTGGTTCTTTCTTTTGTCAGTGCCCGCTGGAATCTGGCAAGCTAAAATGGGTAAAAAGAAGGTATTGAATGTTGCCATCCTGATTACAGTGATAGGCTTGTTTGTTCCTGTATTGGGAAATAATTTGCCTGTAATACTAGTCGCATTCTCCTTATTGGGAGTTGGAAATACAATCATGCAGGTAGCCGCCAATCCTCTTTTGGTCGATGTTGTAGCAGAAAATAAAGCTTCAAGCTATTTGAGCCTTTCACAGTTTATCAAATCCTTAGGGTCAATGATAGGACCTTTTGTGGCTGCGGTTATAGGTCCATTTCTGGCAAGTTTGTTCAACTATGAGGGAGAAGGCACCTGGAGATTTGGCTTGTACCTATTTGGCTTGATTTCCCTTTTATCTTACCTGTGGTTGTCTATGACTAAAATAGAGGAAAAGCCGGTAGGTGAGGATAAAGTGTCCATCTCATCCTGCTTTAAGCTTCTCTCTAACCGATACATTGCCCTAATGGTATTGGGGATTTTTGCAGTTGTGGGTATCGATGTGGCGCTGAATTCCAATATCGGCACCTTTTTACACCTGAAGATTGGAGTAGGAGAAGAGGCTGCCAAATATGGAAAATCAGTATACTTTTTCGCTAAAATGATAGGGACATTTGCCGGAGCAATCATCCTTATAAAGTGGAATGCCAAAAAGGTTTTAGGCATTTCAAGTATATTGGCAATCCTTTCTGTTATTGCATTATCTATCACTTCAACTGAAATTCTGGCCTGGATTTTTGTTGGAATAATCAGCTTGGGTGTATCTAATATTTTTCCTTTGATTTACTCCATTACAGTTCGCAACTATCCTCAAAGAGCAAATGAAATATCAGGCTTAATGATGATGGCTATTTCGGGAGGAGCCTTTTTCCCGTTTTTGGTTGGCCTGTCCATGGAATATCACCTTAATGGAGGACTCTGGTTAATTCTTGTACTCCTGGTCTTTATCCTCTTCCTGAGAAGAATATCACCTAACAAATAATCAACTCACTTAAATCATTGGGAAAAATGCACAAATCCATATGTTCAAACATTAGCACAAACCTGCAGCGTGTTTTATTAGTGCTGATGGTACTGTTTACGTCCTGTTCTTCTGGTGAAGACCTGGTAAAATATGTTGATCCAAATATTGGAACGGCACATAGCAGGTGGTTCTTTTATACTCCCGCGGCGCTTCCTTTTGGAATGGCTAAGCCAGCACCTAGTACCAATGGTCATTACGGAAACAAGTGGGGCTGGGAAGCTGTAGGTTACGATGACAGGCATGAATCCATTGAAGGTTTTGCCAATGTGCATGAGTTTCAGTTGGGAGGAATTGTATTGATGCCAACCAATGGAAAACTACTTACCACAGCAGGAAAACTGGAACAGCCAGATTTGGGTTACCGATCTCGCTTTTTGAAAGAGTCCGAAATAGCAAAGCCTGGGTATTATAAGGTTGATTTGGCAGATTACGGCATCAAAGCGGAGCTAACTTCGACCAAAAGAGTATCCATTCATCGATATACCTATCCTGCCCATAAAAAGGCAAACTTGTTGTTCGACATTGGAAACCGACAAGGCGAAAGTGGAGCGATTGTAAATGCAGAAGTAAAAAGGGTGGATGACCATACCGTGGAAGGATGGGTTGAAACAGCCCCCGAATACGTGAAGAAATACCAAAAAGGATCAACGGTTAGCATGTACTTTGTTGCCAGGCTAAACAAAGCAATGAAAGAGTATGGAACATTTCAGGGTGATTCAATCTTTCCCAATCAGGATAACATATCAGGAAAGGGAGCGGGATTGTACTTTTCATTTACTCCTGAAAAGTCTGAAAGCATAGAGGTACAGGTGGCCTTGTCCTATACCTCAGTTCAAAATGCTTATGAGAATATGAAAGCCGAAAGCATATCTTTTGCAGAAGCGAAAAAGCAGGCGAATCGCATTTGGAATACAGAACTGAATAAAATACAGGTACAAGGTGGTTCAGAGACTGACAAGACTAAATTTTACACAGGCCTGTATCATGCCTTGCTGGGCAGGGGATTGGCAAATGATGTGAATGGTGCCTATCCTAAAAATGATGGTAGCATTGGTCAGTTGCCAATGAAGAGTGATGGAACCCCTCAGTTTAGCTTCTACAATACCGATGCTGTTTGGGGAGCATTTTGGAACCTTACGCAACTGTGGACTTTGGCCTGGCCCGAATATTACAACGATTTTGTTCAGACTCATCTGCAGGTATACAAGGATACTGGTTGGTTCAGCGATGGCTTAGCCAATAGCAGGTATGTTTCCGGCGTAGGTACCAACTATGTAGGGCTTATCATTGCCTCGGCCTACAATTGCGGAATCAGAAATTACGATACCGATTTTGCTCTTCAGGCTGCCATCGACAATGAATTGGGATGGGAAGGCCGACCTCTTGGGGCAGGTAAAATGGATGTGAGAAGCTTTGTAGAAAATGGATGTATTGCCCATCAGGAGGAGTGGGGAGATATTCCTGAGGCGAGCGCATTTTCAGCATCTCATGTGTTGGAATACTCCTTCTCGGCTCATGCTGTCTCTCACTTTGCCAAGCAACTAAAAAGAGGCAAGGAGGCCAAGCAATTGAAGCAACTTTCGCGTAGCTGGGAAAACATATTCGATTCTTCCACGGGTTTCATTCGACCCAAGTATGAAAACGGAGAGTTCATCTCCAATTTTGATCCTTTGGAGCCATGGCGTGGCTTTCAGGAAGGAAATGCATGGCAATACAGCTTCTATGTTCCCCATGATGCTGGCAAGCTAGTAGGTAAGATCGGGAAGGAAACATTCAATGAGAGGCTTGATTCTATTTTTCTTACATCCCGAAAGAGCGGTTTTGGTGGTGGAAAGGAAATTAATGCCTTTGCAGGGGTAAAAACCATTTACAATCACGGGAACCAACCGAGTTTGCACATTCCGTGGTTATACAACTTCTCAGGGGAACCTGAAAAAACACAATACTGGACAAGAACCATTTGCAATGAGTTTTATGGAGCCGATCCCATCCATGGCTACGGATACGGACAAGATGAGGATCAGGGACAGCTGGGGGCCTGGTACGTTATGGCTTCCATTGGATTGTTTGATGTTGCAGGCTTAACGGGCGAAAACCCAGCCATGCAATTGGGGAGTCCTGCCTTCGATGAAATTAAAATCAAGCTAAATCCTGATTACTATCCTGGCAAACACATTCAGATTAAGGTGAAGAATAACACTCCTGAAAGCTTATTGGTGAAATCAGTAAAGCTGAATGGGAAAGTATTGGAAAAACCAGAAGTCTCCTTTCAAGACCTGGTAAAAGGAGCAAAACTGGAATTTGAAAAGAAGAATACAAACGAACTGTACTAAATGATAAACAGATGAAAAAGTTAATGATTGTTCTTGCTGCAGTAAGCCTTTTAGTAAGCTGCAAGCCTGGCTCAGAGAAAAATGAGAAATTGAAGAAGTCAGTGATGGAAAATACTGATTTTAAGTTTGTGAAGCAGAAAGCTCTCGAGGTTGTGAAAACAGGCTTTAATGCGGGGGATGGTTATGGCGAAGTTTGGATTCGCGACTATGCAACCTTTATTGAACTGTCGGCAGAGGTATATCCAAAAGAAATTCTAAAGGAGAACTTACGAGTTTTCTTCCGCCTTCAGGGCAGTGATGGGAATATAATTGATGGCTTCATTCCCAAAGAAAAAGCCGTAAATGTTGAGGGGGGGTACACCTACATCTACAACGATTTGGAGCCAACTTACTGTGGTCACAAGAATACGGTGGAAACCGATCACGAGGCATCACTGGTGCAGGCGGTTTACAAGTACATTCAGAAAACGGGCGACAAAGACTTTCTTCAGGAGAAGATTGGAGAGAAAAGCGTTCTTGACAGAATGGAATGGTCTCTGGAATTTCTTTTACAGCGCCGTTGGAGCAAGGAGCATGGAATGATTTGGGGAGCTACTACCTCCGATTGGGGCGATGTGCAGCATTGTCACCCTTGGGGCGTGTACATTACCGAGGATACCAAATATTGTCTTGACATCTACGACAATGCCATGTTCTTGATTGCCATTGCCGATCTAATGGAACTGGATGCATCCAAAAAGGAGAAGTGGCAAACGATTCACGATAAGTTGGCTGAAAATACCATGAAATACCTGTGGGACAATCAAAATCAGAAGTTCATTCCTCATGTTTATTTGGATGGTTCACCATTCCCAAAAACCTTTAATGAGAATGAGATTTTCTATCATGGGGGAACAGCCGTTGCCATTGAAGCTGGCCTGCTGAGCAAAGATCAAATCAAAGTTTCTTTGGATAAGATGATTGCCAATATGAAAGCTTCAGGTGCCGGATCCATTGGGCTGACCATGTATCCTCCTTATCCGGAAGGATATTTTGAAAACAAGGGAATGTACCCATATGGCTATCAGAATGGGGGAGACTGGACCTGGTTCGGAGGAAGAATGATTCAGCAATTGGTGAAATACGGATTTGTGGAGGAAGCCTACGAGCAATTGATTCCCATGACAGAGCGCGTGGTGGTGAATGATGGCTTTTATGAGTGGTACACCGAAAAGAATGAGCCAAAAGGATCGGGAACCTTCCGTGGTTCGGCAGGGGTGTTGTACAAGGCGATTGAAATGTTGGAAGATGCAGTTGAAAAATAGAATGGAGATGGAGAACAAAAGAAAATCAGATCAGTATTTGCTACCTCTTAAAAGAAGTGAATCGGTAGTTGGGAAATACGATCTTTACCCTTCCTTGCAAATGGAAGAGGGGAAGGTTTTTGTAGGGGGGGAAACATTGGCACAAGAGCTAAGCAATGAGAAAAACATTGTGATTGATGGTTATGTGGGTGTTTTCTTCGACAAGATAAGGGAGAAGCTGAACGATCAGTTCCTAAGCCTGGGAAAGAAAGTAAATTGGGTGCCTATTGATGAGGCCCTAAAGGCTGAAGCCGATATTGATACCATGATAGAGCCTTTTCTGGGGGGAGACGATCCGATATTTGGTACAAAGGCGACCATTGATCTTGCAGACTTCTTCAATCAGGAGAAACTGGAGAGTTTGCAGCCAATCCCAACTGCTGACCTGAATATCATCTATGGTCCGGGAGCTGCCCTGGCCAATTGGGAAGGCAAATTGGTCTATATAGACCTGCCAAAGAATGAGCTGCAATTTAGAGCTCGAGCAAAAAGTATTACCAACCTGGGGGCAAGTACAGCCCTTGAGAGCAAACCCATGTACAAGCGCTTCTATTTTGTCGATTGGATTGTTCTGAACAATCACAAGCAGGCGCTTCTGCCTAAGCTTGATGTTGTAATCGATGAGCAGCGCATCGATGAGGTGACCTGGATGAGGGGAGATGATTTGCGAGATGGCCTACGCGAAATGGCCAATAACATTTTCCGTGTTCGTCCATGGTTCGAACCTGGTGCCTGGGGAGGTCAGTGGGTGATGGATAAAATAGATGGTCTGAACAAGGATGTGGTGAATTACGCCTGGTCTTTTGAGTTGATTGTACCTGAAAACGGCCTGTTGTTCGAAAGCAGTGGAAAGCTTCTGGAGGTTTCTTTTGACTGTATCATGTTTCAGGAAACCGAAGCAGTCATGGGAAAACATTCACAGGAATATGGCTTTGAGTTTCCCATTCGTTTCGACTTCCTGGATACATTCGATGGGGGAAACCTATCCATCCAATGTCATCCACAAACAGAATATATAAACAAGCATTTCGGCGAGAGCTTCACACAAGAGGAGACCTACTACATTCTGGATGCAGGAAAGGATGCCAAATGCTATTTGGGCTTTCAGGAAGAGGTTGATCCGAAGGCATTCGAAAGCGACTTGCAATACAGCTATCAGAACAAAAAGGAGATTGATATCACCAAACATGTGCAGGTTCACGATTCTAAAAAGCATGACCTGTTCCTGATTCCTCCGGGAACCATCCACGGGTCGGGGATAGATAATTTGGTTCTTGAAATCAGTACCACTCCCTATATCTTTACCTTTAAGATGTACGATTGGTTGCGTGTAGATTTCGATGGCAAACCTCGTCCGATTAATGTTGAGCGTGGCATGGAAAATCTCTGCTTCGATAGAAAAGGGCAGTATGTGAAAGACAAATTGATCTCCCATCCGTATTTATTGAACGAAGGAGCCGATTGGAAACACTATCACCTGCCGACTCATGAAAAACATACCTACGATGTTCATCGTTATCATTTGAACACTGAAGTGGATATCGAAACGGAGAACAGATGCAATGTCCTTTCGTTGGTGGAAGGGGAAAGTATTATTGTTGAGACACAGAACGGAATGCGAAAGCGCTTTAATTATGCCGAAACCTTTGTGATCCCTGCTGCTGCGGGATTCTATAAAATCATTAATGAATCGGAAGGTGAAATAATGGTGGTGAAAGCATTCATGAAATAAGCATTAAGTATTAGACGTATGAAGAAAATAGCCTTTTTTACCCTACTCGCAAGTTTGTTTATTAGTGCCTGTACTCAGGACAAACAGATTCTTTGGCAATTGGGAGAAAACGATAATTCCTGTGCTGAGTTTGCCTTGGCTCCCGGCGGATATAAAGACTATATCGCCAATGATTTTGGTTGGGAAGACAAGTACTTCCTGATTGGAAAATCGGATGCAAAAAAGGATTGGCCATACATCATTCCGGGCATTAGCGATACCTGGGGTGGCACCTGGGGAACAGCCGGGTGGAGGTCCAGCACCCTGAACATCCTCTTTGGAATTGAATCCCTTCCCAAGAGAGGGGATTGGAAACTGACAGTTGATATTCTGGATTGCAATTCGAAAGATTTGCCCCTTTTCAAGGTCACCGTAAACGGTACATCGTGGAAATACAGCATACCGGAAATCAGCAAGAACTCTTCTATTGATACTTTGCCGGAAAATCCTTCGGAATACCTCATTGAGATACCTCTGCCTGCCGACCTTATCCGTAAAGGGGGGAACCAGATTAGCATGACTACCCTGCAGGGATCATGGTTGAAGTTTGACCAGATTAAGCTGGAAGGACCTGAAAGTGTTCGTTTGGTAGCTGATGACAAAGTGCATATAAGGGGTGTGAAGGCAGCTGAGTATGAGTTAGACATCGATGGAAAATCGGTCCAGCCCTTGCTGGTGGATGTGGAACACCTGCAGGCAAGGCCCAAGCTGACCGTTATCCTCGATGGGAAGGATATCTTTTCGGAGACCGTGGAGCAGGGAAGGTACGAATTTGAAGCGCCCATGCCTGCCGTGAAATCTCGAAAAGAGAGCAACTATGAGATATGGGCCGATGGAGTTAAGATTCAGGAAGGGGAAGTGATACGTTCCGCCCAAAAGAAAAGAACACCAGCTGAATATGTTGATTCGAGAATGGGAAGCGGCCACTCCCGCTGGATGATTGCTCCAGGACCATGGATGCCATTTAGCATGGTGAAACTGAGTCCCGACAACCAGAATCCAAGCTGGCAGGCGGGCTACGATCCCAACTTCGAATCAATAGGATGTTTTAGTCATATCCACGAATGGACCATGGCAGGACTGGGAATCATGCCAACCAACGGCCCTTTGCAAATCAAGGTGGGCGACGAGAAAGATCCGGATAGCGGCTATCGTTCGAGAATCGACAAGGCAACGGAAACTTCGCGCATAGGCTACTACAGTGTCGATTTGACCGATTACAACATTCAGGCGGAGCTGACAGCTTCTACACGATGTGGATTTCAGCGATACACCTTTCCTGATTCCGATGACGCAAGAATCTTAGTAGACCTGCAGATTCCTTGTGAATACACCTATCAGAACAGGGAGATAGAGCTGAAGCAGGTGAGCGATTACCGAATTGAAGGTTTTAGCCACCAGTTAACGGAGAATACCTGGGCCGGAGGCATCGATCAGGAGTACACCATTTACTATGTGATTGAGTTCGATCAGCCCATTGGCAAGATGGGAACATGGATAGACGATAAAATTAGCGATGCAAAAGCCATTCATGCCAAAGATGTTAAGGATGCCGGTTGTTATGTGGAGTTTAGCACCAGGAAAAGCAACCAGGTGCAAGTGCGTACGGGGATTTCCTATGTGAGCATTGACAATGCTGCTGAGAATTTAAAGACCGAGGTTTCCAATCCTTTCGGTTGGGATTTTGATTCCCTAAGAGCTCATCATGTGTCTGAGTGGAATAAGCTGTTGGGTCGAATCAATATATCGAGTAACGACCAGCGCGAGAAGATGCGTTTTTACAACAACATGTATCGCTCATTGTGCAGCCGTAATATATTCAGCGATGTAAACGGAGAGTGGCGAGATGCTGGCGAAAAGGTACGAAAGATGAAGGATCCTTCTTCTCCGGCCTTGGGTTGCGATGCATTTTGGAATACCTTCTGGAACCTGAATCAGTTCTGGAACCTGGTAACTCCTGAGTGGACCAATCGTTGGGTAAAATCACAACTGGCCATGTACGATTCTAATGGATGGCTGGCAAAAGGTCCTGCCGGAATGGAATATGTTCCCGTAATGGTGGCAGAACACGAAATCCCTTTGATTGTTGGAGCCTACCAAATGGGGATTCGCGATTACGACGTGGAAAAAGCCTACGAGGCGGTTCGCAAGATGCAGACAACACCTGCGCAAAAAGTAGGGGGTGGATTTGCCGGTAACCGTGACCTGGTAAGCTACCTGAAACATGGCTATGTGCCCTACGACAAGGGACGTTTTTCCAATTCACTGGAGTACTCCTACGACGACTGGACGGTTTCACAGTTTGCCAAAGCCTTAGGCAAGAAGGCAGATTACAAGAAGTTCCTTTCGCGAGGCTATTACTGGAAGAACATCATTGATCCAGACCTTGGCTTTGCGCGTATGAAAGATTCGAAGGGAAAATGGTTGCCCGATTTCGATCCGTACAAATCAGGAGCCAACCACCACTATGTGGAAGGTAACTCGTGGCAGCTAAGCTTTTTCGTTCCCCAGGATGTTCCTGCTTTGGCTGCAGCCATTGGCAAGGATCGCTTTGTGGAGCGATTGGATTGGGGATTTGGCGAAAGCTATAAAACCAGGTTCAACGGAATGAACGACCTGTACTGGAACTATCCTGTTGTTCAGGGAAATCAGCAGTCCATGCACTTTGCCTTTCTTTTTAACTGGGTGCAAAAACCTTGGCTAACACAGAAGTGGAGCAGGGCCATCATCGATCGTTATTACGGTTATGGCGTTGCCAATGCCTACCTGGGCGATGAGGATCAGGGACAGATGAGCGCCTGGTTCATCATGGCATCCCTTGGCCTGTTCCAAACCGATGGGGGCTGTCGTGTTGAGCCCGTATATGAAATTGCCAGTCCGCTCTACAAAAAAGTGGAAATTGATTTGGGCAAACGATTTGGCAGGGGAGAAAAGTTCGTGATTGAAGCAAAGAACGCCTCCCGCCTGAACAAGTATGTGCAGTCGGCAAAACTCAATGGCAAGCGCCTGCAAGACTTTAAATTTCCTGCCAGAGAATTACTCAAAGGAGGAAAGTTAGAGCTTGAAATGGGCCCTGAACCTAATCAAAAGTGGGGTGTGCAGTAAGACAAAAAAACATCTTTAAAAGATTTATATTGCTGTAAAGGCTGTCCTAATGGACAGCCTTTATTGATAAAACTAAACTATGATTAAGCAATTACAAAATCTCTTGTATTGCTCTTTCTAAAATTTCATCGGTATTTCTATTGTCCCAATTCATTTGTACATTAATATCAGCTGGAACTCCCTTTTCCCAATATGGACTCATGTTTAAGTTAAGTGCTTGTGTAATGGAGAATCTGTAGGTCCAGCCATTTGGTAATTGACCACCATTTGGCATACCAAGGCCGCCACCCGTATAATCTCCAACTAATATCATATTATCAATAGCCTTAGTAGCAAGAGCAGTAAATGAACCAGCACTATAAGTTGATCGGTCAACCAAAACCATAACCTTATTTTGATATCTGATTCCTTCATGTGGAGTTAATATAGCTGGCTCAGCTTTACCAAAGGCATCATGATCTTTCCCATTTTTTATTCTCGAATAGTACAAAGTGGTTTCTTTTTCAACGAATCGAGCCAAAAGGTTGAAAATGTCTGTAGCAGCACCGCCACCATTTTCTCTTAAATCCAGAATTAAACCTTTGGTATTTTTATATCGGTTCAAGATGAAATCCAACTGATCATCATCTACGGTTCCTGTAAAGGATGGAAATCTGATGTAACCGATTTGATTGTTTTCGATGAAATCGTGCTGGAAAGGACCTGTGATAAGGTAATTTCGAGGTAAATAGTTGTCTTCAATAATTCTCCAATCAAAATTGTCTTGCGCTTGATATTGCACCCCAAATCGTGAAACATTAAAGTTCGACATTAAGTTGGTGTGATCATCTTTTAATTCAGAAAGCATCCCACCCAATATGTCAAACAACTGTTCATCTGTGGTTTTATCGGTTATTTTGCTTTCGTATTTGATTTTAATTTCGTCCCAGTCAATATCTTTTACATCAAAATAGGAATACTTTTCATTGCATTGTTTCCAAAGGTATTCAAAGTTGGTTTTTGCATCTGTTGACTCCAGATCTTTATCCAATATAATTGATTCGCAAGAAGCTAAAAATGGGATGATTAATATTAATAAGTATTTTCTCATGATCTATTTGGTTTTAAATAGTAAGGCAATTTTTAATTTGTAGTTTGCCATCTCGAACTTGTCAAGATTTCCTCCGGTTTTATAGGCATCAAACCCATATCCCAATCGAATGGCATTTTTGTTTTTCAGAAAAACAGTGTAGTTCAATTCTGTTCCCAATCTATACCCACTAAACATTTTTAGTTGATGATTATCAAATACATTTGGGTCATTTGTAATACCCGAATTGTCATTATAGATATAACCATTTCGATAGGTGTTATTCATTAAAGCGAATTTCATCTTAAAAGACAATGCTCTCTTTCTTGGCTTCACATTAAAAAACAGAAATTTGGACCTGCTGTCATTGGAAATATCCCAAGACAATTTTCCTGCTGCAAAAAGAGTTGAAAACACCTCTATACCAGTAGCATTGTTTTGAAATGATGGGTTATTTCGAATATGAAATGAGTTATGCCATTCGCCACCCACTTTTAGGTTCCATTTTTCTTGCTGCCAAATCGGATAAAGTTTTGAGTAGGATAAGTTGTAAATGGAAACCGTTGAAGATGCAGTATGACTGTTGGTTGAATTGCTAGCTAAACCAGTTGAAACAGAAAAAGACAGATCTCTTTCTTTTCCCTCTTTCCATTTTACAAATCCCAATTCAAAATGCTTTAGGCCACCTGTATAAAATAGGGGAGATGTAGCCATATCTCTCATTTTAATGCTGTTTAATCCGGCAGCAATTTTTATAAATTTGTCTGAATCCTGATTTTGATTGTCAAAACTTCCCTGGCTATAACTTAGGTTAGCAATCAAAATTCCTGTAAAAACTAATAATATTTTTTTCATGAAATTTTATTGTGTTTGTGCTATAAATAGCTCATTCTCTTAATTTATTTGATAAATGTTATGCTTGTCTTATGGTAAGACAAAAAGCGTCTGACCTACACGTATAGGAAAATGAAAATTATTTCAATTTTTTCCAGCTCGAGTCTATTTTCTGGAGCTCTTCTAATACTCCTTTTTGATGATCAGCACCATACATCACAATGATCTTATCATACTTTGAGTTTTGGATGTGTTCTGCAATGACTTTATTGCGATGATTTAAGATGATATCCATTACGCTTTTGTCGTTGCTGAAATTGAAATCTCCGTACAATGGCACTTGTAAATCTTCATTATTAAGTAGAATTTCTCCGTGTCTGTTTTCGTATTCCTGAATCAGCTCCTGAGGTGTGATATCTACATTAAAATCGAGGGAGTTAACCTGATTCATAAATTGTTCGTTCTCTTGAAAAACCACACCTTCAACCTCTATTCTTTCAATCATTAAACTGTATCCTTTTTTGGAAGGAATCATACCAACAATTTTCTTTGTTTTTCGAAGCGTAAGAGTATCTGCAGTTTCGTAGTCGATCCATTCATAAAACAGTACATACCCATCTTCCTTGTATCTTTTTACCTCCTGGGCTACATTGTCATAAAATTCCTGCTGTCCTAAATGGATCATATCAATAAAGTGAACCGATTTTTTATTAGAACTGAAATCAGCAGATTCTACTTTGGTATTCGTTAGTCTTTTATGGAATTGAATGGCATCTTTAAAGCTGCATGAACTCACGATTAGAGCGAGAACGAAGCCAACTGCTATTTGAATTGATTTGTTCATTGTTAAGATCTTTTAAAAGTTTAATTCCTTCGTTGATTGCTGAATTGTGTGTGCCTTTATCAACTGATATTACTTTGGCTTTTCTCTCTTTTAGAAATTGCACTTCTTTTTCATTTAAGCTTCCAACTTGTTCATCAGTAGTGCCAAACACATAAGTTACTTTTGATAGGTTTTTGCAGGCCTTTAATTTTGAGGTATATCTGTTATGACCTAAACCTGCAGCTAGTTTGCTCATGTTTCGATCCAGAATATCTTTCTGTTTTTTAATCTTTATTTTGAATTCATGGTTTCCCTTATGTAGGAACATGCCGTTTTTTCCCTCGCTAAAGGCATTCCATATCTCTGGATCGATATCAAGTCTTCCAACCATGATGTAATAAGCATCTGCTACATCAGTACCATATTGAGCAAGTAATTCCTGGGTCATAAAAGCACCAAATGAAATTCCCAGTACATAAACCTTTTTGCCTTGTGATTTGAAATAGCTGATCACTTTATGCAAGTTTGCCACACTCACTTTATCAAAATTTTTTGCCTGATCAAAAGTGAACTCCTGATTGGTGAATTTTTCAGGTTCTTGAGTTTGTACTTGATGCACATTTATATACAATTGATCTTGTAGTTCTGCATTTCGGATTACACTAATAAATTCATCTTCGAAAAGCTCATTTACCGGCCCTCCCTGTGTATTTACAATTACAATATCTGATGAAGGATTACCGTAAAACACTGCCAAATCTTTTATGCTGGTAAATTGTGTTGAATCTAATTTCTGAATGGCAGGAACCATTGTAATTTTCACACTGTCTTTGCCTAAAAATGAGAACTCTTGTGCATTTAGCGAAATGATTTTGGAAGGATTACTTTCAATGCTGTCACTTGTGTTAAAAACAATTTCATGAGTTTCCGGGAAGTATCTCCAGCTTTGTTTTACTTTCTGATCTGGTAAAAAATAGGTGATACTATCAGATTCGAACAGTAATTTTGATCCTAGATACACTTCTTTCAGATATTCCTTATAATCACCTTCATTCTTAAGTATTTTGTTCTTCTGTCTTTTTTTAGATGAAGCTAGAATCTCTTTATAAGCTTTTTGCGACAAATATGTGCTTGATTCCAAAGAGTATTGCCACTCTTTATTTAAAAGGTATTTGATTGAAGCATCTTGATTTTGTGATACACTATTGTACTTTGCAACAGAAAGCTTCTGTGCAGATCCTTCAAATGCCATACATGCGATAAGTGCAACGATTGCTACAAATAAAATAAGTTGTCTCATTTTTTCTCCTTAATTTGGTTTGATACCTACAAAGGAGATGAGAAAAATTTGGTATGGGTTCCGAAATGTCGTTAGAGCACTTCGGAATTCTGAAAAGACTATTAAATTCCTAAATTCGAATTTTTTAAAAATTGTAATGGAGTGATATTCAGTTCATTTTTAAAAGCACTGTAAAAAGAGCTGTTACTATTAAAACCAGCCTCAAAACCGACACCTTCCATGTTTAAGTGTTCTGAACTTTTATTTTGTAAGAGCTTTTTGGCTTCTTCAACACGGTATCTATTGATAAAACGGTTGAAGTTTACATTGCAAATGCCATTAATACTTCCGGAAACAAGGCGAGGGTGCTCTCCAATTTTATCGGCAATGTGAACAATGGTCAAATCGCAATTCAAATACAATTTTTCTTCACTTAAGAGTTCTTTTATTTTTGTTACAACTTGATTTTGCTTCTCCTTTTTATCATCTACCGATAGACTTTTTGCAGCATCTCTTGGTTTGCTTGTAAGATTGTTATCAACACTAACCAGATTGATAGAAGTTTGTTGAAGCAAACCATTGTAAGCAATCCAAAATGTAATGAACAAGCCCAGTAAGGATTGAAATAAATCAGCGATAAAGCCAGAAAATACAATCTCTGAAACAATAGCAAATACAAAAGATATGATAATGGTTAAAATGGCTGTGTGTAACCATTTTAATTCTCGGTTTTCAATGGAACTGTATTGGTTTTTTATCAGTTTTGAATGCTTTCGAATCTTTCTGAAGATGAGTACTATTAAAGTTAAGCCAAAAAGAACTCCCATCAATTCGAATAGAGCATAGGCAAGCGATTCTTCAATCGCCGTTTTCATTTGAAGAGGCAATAGGAACTTGCCGGTATTGAGAATGAAATCAATACCTCCTGGAATTAAAAGATAATAGCTCGATTTCTTCGTTTCTTCAATTGAAACTCTCTCAACATACAAGTACAAAAGAGTAGGAAGAAGCCATAAGAAATTAAAGGACAAGATATCCAGGAAAGGATTCTTCATATAGGCGTTGAAGAAATCAAATATTTCGGATAAGGCGCTTAATCCTGAAACTACAAGAAAAATACCCAACAATAGTAAAGAGTTTTTCTTTTTGCTGTTTAAAATTAGAAGAAACAAACCCACAGAAATGGCTTGCCACATGTCAATGGTATCCAATAAAAGAATGAAAATCTTATCCAGTTCCATATTTTAAGTTTCAGTGTTTAAGCTATAAAAGTATAGTTTTGATTACTATAATCGTATGTTGCAAAATACTGCTTATTTCGGTTAGATTGGATACGTGTAAGTGGGTATTTGGTTGTCGTTACTTCTTGATGTAAAATACTTATACTGTAAACGCCCCATTCGAAAGAGTGGGGCGTTTTTTGTATTAAGCGTAGTTGACATTTAAAGTTTTACACTGTACCTACATGTGTTTTTTTGGTACTACCACAATGTGGACAAGCTATGTCCGAGCTAAATAAACCCGGTTTAGTGTTTCTACATTGAGCACAATATTGTCTACCACATTTATTGCATCTCCAAGCAGCATAAGACAGCAATCCACCACTTGATGTACCACAATTTTCACATGCATTAATTTTGTTTCTTCCAAAAAATCCCATAAATAATAGTTTTAAAAGTTATTGTTTTTGTGTATTAACTGTATTTGCATTAATATTTTGAATATCTATTCATAAATGAAAATTTAAGTACTCTTCAAACCAATAATATGTTTGTATGAGATATTCTTTGTCTTAGATTTCACAATTCCATCCTCTTCAAAATCATATTCAATTTTCACTGTACCATTGGCGTTAATTGGTTCAATCACTTTGGCATAATAGAATGTTCCATGAAGAAACAATAGACAAATTTTACCGCATTTTAATTGAGATGGATTAAGTTCCAATTCATTTTCAGTTTTGTAAGGAAAAAATGAGTCAATACTTAAAAACTCCTTTTCTTCAGAATTCCTGTATTGAATTTGAACTTGATTTCTTTCTGGTAAAATATGCTTTATCGAACCTAGAATGATTTGATTTCTAACTTTACCAGTTACATTATCATTTAGGTGGTAGGTTATGGTGCAAAATTCTTTGTCTTTTACAATTTGTCGTTCAAAGGTTGTGTTAGGGTTATATTGAAAAACTAAATGGCTATTAATTAGTTCAATACTACCATCATCTAGTTTTACTTGATATTGTTTGCGTTTTTGATGTAGACCAATTATTTTCCCTTCTCGAAAGCCTATATACTTATTAGAGCCTGGGTTTGATTCGTCATAAAAATGAATCCTATCATTTATGGCATATTCAAACTGGAACTCTTCCTTTGATTTCTTTTTCTTGCTTTTGTTTTTGGCATCTATATAATTTCCCTTAAAGCTCTTATCCGTTATGCTTCCATCAAAATAACCATCTATGTATCCTGATAAGTTACCTAGTGCTTTTTGAACAGCTTGCCCAGTTACAGTATTAACAAATGCTGTTGATCCTCCTTGTACTTTTAATCCTCCCAGAAAACTCTTTTCTAAAGAGATATCACTTTTGCCAACAGCCTCTTGCATTTCGGTACAAATAAATTTGATTTCACCTGTTCGAATGTCCACAACTCTTAGCGTAATTTTAACAATGGCTTTTAACTTTTTAAATTTTACATCAGAAACATATTTAGAACCAAGGTTCTGACCACTAATGGTTTCTGCTAACTGAAGAGCACCTTTTAATGGAATACCTGATGATACCTGCACAACATCAGGTTCATGCATTGTTCCAGTTATTAAATAGTCAACACCGGCCATTCTGCCAACTCCCATTAATTTTGAATCTGTAAATCCATCCTGATTTAATGCCACTTCATCCATTTGTAATCCAAGAGTTTCTCTATCTATGATCTTATATTTGTCTTGAGCAAATAAATTTTCAGTAAGCAGGTCGCTGATGTAGATACCCAAATACCCTCCAGTTGCACTTGTTACTTTTAAGGGATGCACAGATAAAGATTTACGTAAAAGAGAATAATTGTTCGATTCTTCACTTGATAACTCAAATGCTCTCATTCCTTTTTTTAGTGCTTGCAACGATGAGGCTGGATATGCTCTGGCGACAGAGTAATCAGAATTAACTTCTGTAACTTCAAGAGTTGAGATTACTTCATCTTTCTTTTTGATTTTCTTACCTGAAATAGGATGAGTAAAATAGTCTCCCTCCTTAATTACACTTAATGAACAACCAATTTTACAATTGCTAGAATTTAAGTCTAAATAGACTTGATTTCCTTCAATAGCAAGAATATAACTTGAATTGTTTGTGGTTTGAGAAAAACTAAAGTTGACGGATAATATGAGTACAATAAAAAGTAGTTGGAATTTTTTCATAGCTTAATTGGTTAGCTTTAATAAATGATTGTATTTCAGAAGGGAAGTTTCATTATTGAGTTATTCTAACAGGTACATATTAATAGATGATTAAAAGAGGCTTTTTCCGAACTTACACATAGATTTCACAGAAAAGTCAAGAATCAAAAGATCTAAAATATTTGTAAAGTGTAGCTGGTAAAGTCCATCCAGTTTGCTGACAACCTTACAATTTTCGATTAATATTCATTTACTGCTTTTTTGATGATGAATTAAAGCTTGAATCGAAAACCAATAGAGCCTCCAAAATGTTTAGATTTCTCAATGTTATATTTTTTTGAGTCTTTGATTAACAAATAATTAAATTGAAAGAAAAACCATTTAACTCCTGTAGTTAATGAAATTTCTCCCTTACCAACGGGGATGTCACCTGATTCAATAACCCATGATTTTGGTTCAATAAACTCATATTTAAAAAGGCTAATTGATGGTATTATGTAGAATTTGGAATAGTTATTAAGAACATTATATCCGAGTTCAACATAGGGTGTCACTGAATTGTCCTTATTGGCAGCATCACCTTTATATCTTGCTCCTAGACCCACGTGGAATTTGTTAATTCTATAACTTGCACCTAAGGCAGGAACAGGTTGATTATCATAAAAGGAAGTTTTTGCAATTAAATGCCATTTGGCAACTTTATTGGGTACTGAATTTGATTGTACACCAGGTAGAGAAAAGTTTGAAGCTGCCTTATATATTAATTCCTCTTTGTTATTGAGAATCTTATCATTGTTGTGTGCCAATGATTGAAAATGTATTAACAAGGAAAGTACAAATAGAGTAGTGTAAATTTTTTTCATATTAATAATTTTAAAGATAGTTGTATCATTTTCTTATTGTACAATTCTTCTTCAAACATTAATGTTATTTGTAGAAGAAGAAAATTTAACGAATCATTAATGAAAAATGCCTGATAGTTTATTTAATTCGGTTTATTAATTGTTGTTCAATTATTGGTTCATAATGATTAAAGTGATATTTAGGTTTTACGAGTACGATGTAAAGAAAATATCATGTGAAAAAAGATAGAATAGCACTTAGTGCTACACTTTTAGTTTAATATATTTTGTTTGCGTAATTCGACCTACTGTATAACATTACACAAATCAATATGCAGGGGATGATAAAAAGACAAAGGGAGAGAGGTGTTGTTTATTATGATTCTTAATTGTAGTAATTATTTAAGCATGGATATTTTTAACTACATTCGTTAGTCATAAAAAGAAGATATTAGCAATTGCAAACTAAAACTATCCCACTACATGAATGTTGTTATTGTTGAGGATCATTCTGTTCTCTTATATGGGTTGACCGACATATTAGAGAACAAATTAGATGATCCATTAATTAAAGGATTTTGCACGCCTGCAAAGGCAGAATTGGAAACCAACTGGGCAGAGATTGATCTGTTAATTACCGACCTCGAATTTAAGAATGATGAGAGTGGTTTGGATTTGACAAAGCGCTTAAGGTCTCAATTTCCCAAACTTCGGATTATTGCTTATTCTACTCACAAGATTCTTTCTGTTCTTAACGGATTAAAAAAGAATGGTTTCAACTCCTATGTTTGCAAAGAAATGCCAGTAAAAGAGTTGTTGGTTAGTATAGATAAGGTAATGCAGCAATCTCCAAAAGTATTTTACGAGAGCAATTCTTACAAAACTTTTATGCATGAACGTAAACTTGTTGAGGAGAAGATGTTCGCATCTAGTTATGAACGAAATGTTTCCCTAACTCCAACGGAGAAGTTAGTGTGTAAGAAGATATCTCAGAATACACAAATTACAAATCTGGATTTGGCCATTGATTTAAAAATGGAACTCAATACCTTAAAGAAACACATCACCAGTATATACAAGAAATTGGGGGTGAAAAGTAAGGAAGGAATTATATTTAGCAGCAGTTCGGATTAAAAGAATAAATTATTGTCCTTTAAAAATTATAATAAACAAATATTTTAACCCTATGAATCACTCCTTATCCTTAAAGGCAGTAGTATTATTTATTGGCTTATTTCCAGCTATATTATTTGCACAACAGCCAAATATAAAATCATTAAATGAATCACTTTCCAAGGCTGAAAACCTTAGTGATACCATAAAAATAAGAGGGAATTATGCGATAAAAATATTCTCAAAAGATCAAGAAAGAGGCATTAAGCTCCTTAAAGAAAATACTAGTATTGAAACTCATGGAGATGAAAAATTAATAAAATTAAAAGGAGATTGTTTTCTAGCTTTAGCTGACATTTATAAAAGAATTGATTTAGATACATGCCTAATGTATTCTGATAGTGCAATTAACATCTTAGATAAATATAAGATGCGTGCATTAACACATGCTGTTAGTATAAAGGCTGAAGTGCTATACAGAGGTAAAGATGAAAAAGAGAAGGCGTGTGATTTAATGAAGAAAGCAGTTGCTGAAAGTCAATTTGTAATTGATAAGATGAAGTTAAGAGGTAGTTGGGCTAATTACGTGAAACTTGATGATCCCCTCGAGGGAATTAGAATTGCGAAGGCGAATACTCAACTAAAAAGCGCCCCTGATACCGCCTTGTTTATTCAATACAAAGGAATGTCCTATAGGCTTATTGCTCAATGTTACGAATCTATTGATGCCAATAAGTGTTTACAGTATACGGATAGTGCAATACATGTTTTAGAGTCGAGTACGTATACAGAAGCTCTTTTAAATGCCTTAACGGATAAAAGTAGTATTTTAGCTACGTTAGGTAAAACAAAAGAGAGTCTTAAAACTTACGAGTATGCCTTTACTAAAATAGATAGCACTGTTTCTAAGAGTTCAATAAATTATATAAAAGCATGTTATGCAAATACATTATTACTAACAGGGGAAATTCAAAAGTCAATTAAGATTAGTGAAGAAATTGTACAATATTATGATCAAACTAAACGATATCATAATGCTGTTGAGGGAATGCGGATTATGTCGGGGAGTTATAGGGGGATTGATGTTTATAAAGCAATTTCCATAATTTACGAAGCTATAGAGTATGCAAAAACGCATCAATTACCTGCAGAACGAAACTTTTCTCTTTACCACAGTCTAGGTTGTTATTATGAAGATTTAGGTGATTTGGAAAATGCTAAAAAGTATTATAGATATTCAATTGAATGCTCAAGGAAATGTAACAGGTTCTCGACTGAAGCTTTGGCTAGTAGTTCGTTGGCATGTGTGTATTATAAGGAAAAAAACATACAAAAAGCTGAAATTCTATATAAGGAAGCTATTGAGATTGGGAAAAAAGTAGGTTATGATAGCGCAATTGGTGAGGCCCTATTGGGACTTGGCCGTATTTATGCAGAAAAGAAAGAATATTCTAAGGCTCAAACTTACATGCATAATGCATTAACTAAATTTGTAAGAACCGATATTGAAGAGAATGTTGTTGAGACAAGAATTGCTTTAGCTAATCTATTGAAGGATAGAAGAGATTTTATTAATGCGAAAAAACATATTATTAAAGCATTACAATCATGTAACAATCTTAAATCAAAGATTCAATTCTATAAAAGTTATAAATTATTGTCTGAAATTTATGATGAAGAAAATGATACGGGCCAATCTTTAAGGTATTTGAAGAAATCAGTTCTTTATAAAGATTCGGTATTCATGGATGAGAAAAGAACAGAGATCAATCGTTTGGAGACCAAATATGAGACAGAGAAGAAGGAGCAACAGATAGAGTTATTGGAAGTCACAACTCAGAATCAGCAATTAAGCCTTGACAAAGCAGAACAAGAAAGAAACATGATGTTTGCAGGACTGGGCTTGTTGGTTTTACTAGTTGTTCCAGTAGGCTTTTATACCCGTCAGCGCAATAAAAATAAAGTGTTAGAAGCTCGCATAAACAGTGAGAACAAGGAGTGTACCCGCATCGCAAAAGAGTTGCACGATAGTGTCTCGGGTAGCTTAACCACCATTCGTTACCTGTTGGAATCGGGAACAGAAGGCAACAGTTTGGTAGAGAATATCGAATCGGTAAGCAAAGAGGTGAGAGGTATATCGCATAAATTGAACATGAGCGCGTTGGCCAATCAAGGCATTAAAGAAGCCGTTTACGATGCGTTAATGCTGAACCAATTCCCCAAAGACATTCAGCTTGCCATCAACATGCCGGAAGGGTTTGAAGTAAAAGATTTCGAGGTGAAGATCAATTTTATTAGAATTCTGCAGGAGTTGGTGCAGAACACCATTAAATATGCCGAGGCAAGTAGTGTAGAAATTAGTTTCGAGCAAGAAAAGCAAAACATAGTACTCACATACCAGGACAATGGAAAGGGCTGCGACATGGAGCAAATTTCCCTTGGCAATGGCCTACGAAATATTAAAGATCGAGTGAAATATATTAAAGGTACACTAGAATTCGATAGTCAGCCTGATAATGGTTTCTATTGCTGTATAAAAATTTAGTTATCCTTATTCCCTTTGTTGGATATGTATTACGATAGGTTTCAAAAGTAAAATCCCCACTTCCATGAAAAGTGAGGATTTACTTTCATTTATTACCTTATAGCACTTTGACTCAACAACTGTATACACTTTGAGTCGACAACTGCATACACTTTGACACTCAAAGTGTATGTACTCAAACACTCAGTAGGCAGTTTATTAACTAATGGTCAATGAAAACTTACTTGTAGTTTCTTTAATTCCTTTGGTTGTATATGCTCCAAATGTACTTTGTGTTTTTATTCTAATTCTATACTTACCAGCAGTAAGATCAGGAACCAAACCAACGATTTTCTTCTGTCCGTTGTCAGCAATTTGTGCTACCATTGTTTCACTGCCATCTTCTGCCACAAAGAAAAGACCTATGCTAGCATCTTCACCCGCTATTTTTAGGCGTTTACCATGAATTTCGAATAAGCTATTTGGAGTAAGTTTATCGTTTTTACTTTGGGTAGCAATATCGATAAAGCTTGTAATTGCAGGATCGGTTTGTACACTGTCTACTTTTGTTAACTCAATTTGCTCAACGGCTTTCTTAACTTGTATTCCATTGCTAAGATTTACATTAATTTGATGCTTCTCAGGATCGAATAAATCTGTATCATCTTCGAATACACCTGTGATGGAGTAACCAAGGTTAAAGATGGGAAGATTGATGTTCTCGCCACGCTGAATGCATTCTTCTACAATTTGGAAAAAAGCTGTGAAAACAGCGGCAATATCTGTTTTACTGATTACACTTCTTTTCTCCAACATCAAACGAATGATTCCGTCTAAATCGTGAGATTCTTTGGTTAAAACGCGAGCTGCATAATTAAAATCTTCGGTTAGTTGGTTTTCCTTCAAATAATAATTCATCTCTATTGCTTTTTGGGGTTTAACAAATACAGAGATAAAATTATGTCATGAGATTATGCTGATCAATAGCTGTTTTTAACTATTTTTATAAGAGATGACTACAAGCTTAAAGCTTTACTATAATGACAGATAATTTTGTTGATAGGGTATTAAAATATTACCATGAGTATGAAATAAGCGAAGGTGATATTGATTTAAATAAACGAAAGGAGTATCAAGAATTATTCAATACGATTGATCCCATAAGTCAATGCTTTTTTCTCATTAAAGATTACCATCGAAACAACTGCTTGTTTATTTCGGAGCGAATGAAGTCCATGCTTAAGATCGATTCTTGCTCAACGGAAGCATTGCTACAAAACTTCCAGATACATCCCGATGATCGTATGATTATTGATTCGTTAAACCAGGCCCGAAAGTACATCTGTAAGCAACGAAAAGAGGAGAGAAAGAATTACAAGTTGGTCAACAACTTTAGAATCTGCAGTGAGGCGAATCAGTGTTTTCGTATTGATGTGCAACATTCGGTATTGGAGATGGATAAACAAGGCAATATTTGGTTAGGATTAAGGGTAATCCATCTCGATCCTGATCAGGAAAGCGATAGGCCGGCAAGTTCTTTTTTGCAGCATGTATATCGCAACGAGATTATTTATTCCATTTACGGGGATAGCGAAAGCGGTACCATATCGCGTAGGGAGAGAGAAGTTCTCGAATTGATATCGGAAGGCTATGTGAGCAAAGAAATTGCCGAGAAACTCTTCATCAGCGAGTTTACCGTAAACAATCACAGAAAAAGTATTCTTAACAAGCTGAATGCAAACAATGCCTCTGAGGCCATTAAAAAGGCGGTAAAGTTGGGGATAATTTAGGAGGGGATTCTCTAAACGTATTACCAAATAAACTACCCCAAAAATACCCCAAACCCCTAAAGGGGCTTAATTAGTGCAGGTGTTGAAGTCCCCTATAGGGGATTTAGGGGGGATCGAGAGGAATTTGTGCAATTACCTTTCAATAGTTGAGCGGTATTCTCATGGAAATTCTTACATATAATACGTTGGTTACATACCCCAAACCCCTAATGGGGCTTAATTGGTGCAGGGTTGAGGTCCCCTTTAGGGGATTTAGGGGTAAAAGTCGTAGAAGGTGCACAAAGGTTACTTTTGAGACATCTTATTTAGAGGTATCTACAAAGAATTCAGTAAGTTTAAGAGTGATTAAGATAATTCTATTAAGTAATGAGTATTAGTGATCAGGTTACAATGTTCTACAATGCAAAGCCTCATATTTTTGAAAAGGCAAAATCGCTTCGACAAAATATGACGGAAACAGAGTTGAAATTGTGGGATCGTTTGAAGGGGAAAAAGATACAAGGTTTGCGATTTAGAGCACAACACCCTATCGATATCTTTATTGCTGACTTTTATTGTCATTCTATAAAGTTGGTAATTGAATTAGATGGAGGCATGCACTTGTCTAAGGAGCAAAAAGAGTATGATATTGGTAGAGAGGCAGAAATTAATCATTGGGACATTAAAGTCATTCGTTTTACAAATGACGAAGTAGCAGCAGACATAAATACGGTTGTTCTTACCATTAATGAGTTTTGTACTAAGCGAATAAAGGAATTAACTACCCCAAACCCCTAAAGGGGCTTTAAAATACAGCAGGGCTTGAGGTCCCCTATAGGGGATTTAGGGGTGATTGAGAGGAATTTGTGCATTTACCTTTCAATGACTGGGCAATAAAATTTTGGTACTGATACCTTCTTATAAGGGATTGGTTACATACCCTAAACTTTGCGATTTGTTGGGACAGGTTCTAAAGGTTCTTAGTTGTGTACTGTTTGTTAGGTCGTGTTCTTACTTTGAGGAAGCTGTGATTGTGGGGATATGATAAAAAACTACCCTAAACCCCTAAATGTAGTACCCCAAACCCCTAAGGGGGCTTAATTGGTGCAGGACTTGAAGTCCCCTATAGAGGATTTAGGGGTGGATTGAGATAGAATGTACATATCCCTCAATACTTTAGGATGACTGCAAAATCTGGTCATCCTGAACGAAGGAACGAAGTGAAGGATCTTTATCCAAGAATGAGATCCCTCGGTTCTTCGGGATGACAACAATCAAGCCCACAAAAAATCCCCATCCAATTAGGATGAGGATTCTCAATATCTAAAGAAGTAAAAACTTATTTTACTTCGTTCATTGCTTCACTTACGTTGATACAATAGTCACCTATTTTTTCACATTCGCAGAACATGTCGTTGTAGATGATACCAGCTTGGTACTTGTATTTTTTCTCCTCAACATTTGCAAGGTGTTCTGTTTTAAGAGCAGTACGATAATCGTTGATTTCACGCTCAATTTCCCAGGCTTTCTTCACGTTTACTTCAGAGAAATCTTTGGTAGTATTGTCAAGCATCATATCCAAGGCATTGTCAATCAAATCGAACATCTTGTTGATATTGTCTCTCAATTCCTGAGGGAACCAAGCTTTTTGATCACGTTTACGCTTCATGGCTTTGGCCAGGTTTAATGCTGAATCACCAACACTTTCAATATCGCTAACCATTTTAAAGTAAGCACGCACGCGTTCCGAATTCTCTTTGCTCAAGCGAGTCTCAGAAACCGAAGTCAGGAAGTTTGCAATTTCTACCTCCATGTCATCACTTTCGTCTTCACGCTGATTGATCTTATCGAATAGTTTGTTGAAAGACTTATCGTTGGTTTCGTTAAAAGCCTGTTTGGCGTAACCGAACATCTTTTTCGTACTCTTGGCATAGGTGCTAATTTCTTTTTTAGCAAGGAATAGGTTTGCTTCAGGAGTAGATAAAGTACCGGTCTTGATGTGTTGTAGTTTAAATTCTTCTTCAACATCTTCGCGCACAGGAACCAATGTAGTTACCACTTTTACAATGAATTTGGCAAACCAGATCATTACCAATACATTCAGGATATTAAACCCAGTGTGGAATAATGATAAAGTTACTGGAACAGCTGCAGCATCGGTAAATGCATCGCCTTGTCCAAAGAAGTTTTGGCTAACCCAGGCTGTTGCATCTAAAAAATAAGGCAATACTAATAGCATCCAGATCACACCAATCGAGTTAAAGATAAGGTGGGCACGAGCAGCACGTTTGGCTGATGTATTGGCAATCATGGCTGCCAGGTTAGCAGTAATGGTTGTACCAATGTTTTCACCCAATACCATTGCGGCTGCAATTTCGAAACTAATCCATCCCGAATTACACATTACCAATGTAAGTGCCATGGTAGCCGATGAAGACTGAATCAAAATGGTTAGCAAGGTACCAATACCCATAAACAATAGGGTAGTGGCAAAGCCCATATCGGTATAATTAGTCAGGAAGTTAAGGATTTCCGGGTTGTTCTTGATATCTGGCATAGATGTTTTCAAGAACTGTAGGCCGATGAATAATAAAGCGAATCCCATGATTAACTCACCCCAATTCTTTTTGCTACGATTCTGAGAGAATAAGAATGGTAGTCCCAAACCAATTAATGGTAGTGAAATGGCACTCATGCTTACTTTAAACCCAAGAATCGAGATCAACCATGCGGTTACGGTAGTACCAATGTTGGCACCCATAATCACACCAACCGATTCAACTAGTGAAAGCAATCCTGCATTCACAAAACTTACTACCATTACTGTAGTTGCCGATGATGATTGAATTAAAGCTGTAATCAGAACTCCGGTGAAAACACCTTTTACCCTGTTTGAGGTCATAGCTGCAAGAATCGATCTCATTTTATCTCCAGCTACTTTTTGAAGAGCCTCACTCATTAGTTTCATTCCGTAAAGGAATAATCCAAGAGAACCAATAAGCCTTAAAATATCGGCTAATCCATAATCCATAATAGACTAATTTTGTTTGTATTCAATTTGTTAGTTTGATAAGGTGGGCAAAAATAGAATATTTTAAATGTAAAGCAAATGTTAAGAAATAGAAAAGTAAAGGTTATGAGATTAATTAGATTCGTTCGATTTAAGGATTTTTAACTTATATATATTATGCAGTGAATCAGTGGAATATAGATACGATGTGAATTTGAGAGCAAATATTTTAATACCACACTTAACGATAATTGAAGAGGAAGTTGACAAGAATAATAATGTTTTGTAATTAATTATTTAAATCTCAGAAGGTTTGGCGCTTTTTCCTTAATTTTATGTCATTGCCTTAATTGATAATACTAAGGAAGGCTTGAAGCAAGTTTGTATCTTTTGAAAAAATGATTTTAAGTCGTATTTTCGCCGAACTCTAAAAGAAACAGGGAAATAAATAGAATAGTATGTGGAATAGGATTGCAGGATTAATTCTGAGAAATAGAATTTTACTTTTGGTGGTAGTTGGGCTTGTAACATCATTTATGGCTTATAAGGCTCAATTTGTGGAAATGTCCTATACCTATGCGGCCCTGCTTCCTGATGATGATCCTGCTTCTATTGAATATGAGAAGTTCAAGAATACTTTTGGGCAAGAAGGAAACATGATGTTCTTTGCCGTGCAAGACCCTGACTTCTATGAGTTGGATAAATTCAACGATTGGATTGCACTTGGCGATAGCCTTAATTCATTGGATGGTATCGATGCAGTAGTATCTATTGCACACACTTGGAACATCAATAAGAATAAGAAACAGAAACGATTCGAATTTGGAACCATATTTCCGCACAAGGTAAAAACGCAAGCCGAACTGGATAGTTTGGCAGCAATTGCAGAAGCATTGCCATTTTACCACGGAAGCTTAATCAACAAAGAAAGCAATACCTATTTAATGGGAATTACGGTTAATGCAAAAATCATTAACTCAAAGGCCCGTGAGCCAATGGTTGCCAAGGTTCGTGAAATTACCGATGCTTTTACCGAGAAGTATGGTCTGAACATGAAATATTCGGGTTTGCCTTACATTCGAGTAGTAACCGCTCAAATGATTAAGGGCGAGATGAACATGTTTATCTATCTTTCGCTTTTGGTAACTGCAGTTATCCTTTTCATGTTCTTCCGATCGTTTAAAGTGGTGTTTTTCTGTATGCTTGTGGTTGGACTAAGTGTGATATGGGCAGTAGGTTCCATGGTGCTGTTCGATTACAAAATTACATTGCTTACCGCGATGCTTCCTCCGCTTTTGGTGGTAATTGGGATTCCAAACTCGGTCTTCCTGATTAATAAGTATCATGGGGAGTACATTCGCCACAACAACAAAATAAAGGCACTGCAAAGGGTAGTTGCAAAAATTGGAAATGCAACTTTCCTTACCAACCTTACAACGGCATCGGGCTTTGCAACATTTATTGTTACTTCCAGTCAGATTTTAAAAGAGTTTGGTGTTATTGCTGCCTTAAATATCATGGTGGTATTTGTTCTATCACTACTATTGATCCCTATTATTTTTAGCTTTTTAGCTCCGCCAGATCAGAAGGCTACCAAACACCTTGATAATAAGATGACCGTTTGGTTTGTTGGTAAATTAGAGAAGATCGTGTTGAGCCATAGAAGTTTGGTTTATGCCGTTGCCATTACACTTTTGGTTCTTGGGGGATATGGCATTAGTAAAATAAAGAGCACAGGTTATATGGTAGATGATTTGCCACACGATAACGAAATTTATCAGGACCTGAAGTTCTTCGAAAACAACATGGATGGCATCATGCCTTTAGAGGTAATGGTAGAAACCAGGAAAAAAGCAGGTGTACTAAAAACTTCCACCTTAAAACGTTTAAATAAGCTAAATGATTCTTTACGAGCTTATCCTGAAATATCAGGATCTGTATCGGTAGTAGAAGCGGCAAAGTTTGCCAACCAGGCTTATTTTAACGGAAAAGAAAAGTACTATAAACTACCAAGTAATCAGACCAAGGATATTATTCTTTCCTATTTGGCAAAGGCCGAAACAGGTGCCGATTCCAAAGTATTGGAAACTTTTGTTGATTCAACTCAATCTATTACCAGAATGAGTTTTAGAATGAAAGATATCGGAACTACCAGGATGGCCGAAATGGAAAAAACCATTTTGGGACATGTGAATGAGATCTTCCCTAAAGACAAATACACGGTGCATGTAACAGGATCGAGTATAGTCTTTTTTAAGGGAACTCAATACTTAATCAAAAACTTATTTTTGAGTTTGGCATTGGCAATTTTCTTGATTGCTTCCTTCATGGCATGGATGTTCTCATCCAAACGAATGGTTATGGTAGCATTAATACCAAACCTATTGCCTTTGATCGTTACTGCGGCTCTAATGGGCTATTTTGGGATTCCTATTAAGGCATCTACCATATTGGTATTTAGTATTGCTTTTGGGATTTCGGTGGACGATACCATTCACTATTTGGCAAAGTATCGCCAGGAACTAAAAGCAACCAACTGGAGCATTCGTTCATCGGTTGTTTTGGCACTGCGCGAAACAGGTCAAAGTATGATGTACACTTCAATTATTCTTTTCTTTGGATTTAGCATTTTCGCATTGTCTGAGTTTGGAGGAACCGTATCATTGGGGGTTTTGGTTTCCATCACATTGCTTTCTGCAATGCTTTCAAATTTGGTGCTATTGCCATCATTGTTGCTAACTCTTGAAAAAGCAATTACCAACCGATCGTTTAAGGAACCTCTTCTTCAAATTTTCGATGAGGAAGAAGATATTGAATTGGGTGATCTTCGAATTGCAGTAATTGAAAATAAAGAAGAGGAAAAAGAATCTGCGGCTAGTTAACATGAGTTCGGAGTAAAATTTGTCCACAGTTTGATCTGGTTTTGAGTAGAAATTTTCACAAATTCGTGTAGGAATATCGAGATATTTTAAATGGATTTGGGGAAATTTATGCCAAAAACAGTCAAACCATTTAAGGAAAGTTCTTTTTACGACATCTTCACATCAAAAACTTATCAAAATAGCCCGCTATTCTTTCAAAATTTTTAATGCAAATCTATCGCAATTATAACTTTCTGTGGATAAAATTTTACACCGATCTCATGTTAGGTAATTTTTTATAATTTAGTGAGCTGTAAAAATTACACACTAAACTTATAGCTCACATGTATAGTTTCAAAGAACTCCAGGATGTAGTGCAGAAAGAAATTGATGGACTGGAGTTTTCTACACCACCAGAAGGATTGTTCGAACCCATGAAGTATATTCTTGGGATTGGTGGCAAGCGCCTTCGTCCGATTTTGGTATTGCTAAGTGCCAATTTATTTAAAGAAGATTTAAAGAAAATTTATCTACCGGCAATCGGAATAGAGGTATTTCACAATTTTACCCTATTGCACGATGATGTAATGGATAATGCGCCAATCCGAAGAAGCAAGGCTACGGTTCACGAAAAGTGGAACAACAATGTGGCAATTCTTTCTGGTGATGCCATGTCTATTAAGGCATATCAATACATTGTAAGTTGTGAAGATCGCCACTTACGTGATGTACTTACCGTTTTTAACCAAACAGCTCTTGAGGTTTGTGAAGGACAGCAGTTCGACATGGAATTCGAGGATAGAAGTGATGTTCAGATCGATGAATATTTGGAAATGATTCGTCTGAAAACCGCGGTACTTCTTGGTGGAAGTTTAAAAATGGGAGCGGTAATGGGCGATGCTGATGCCAAAGATGCTGAGTTACTTTACCACTTTGGAGTAAATCTAGGCATGGCTTTCCAATTACAAGATGACTTTCTTGATGTTTTTGGCGATGAAGAAGTTTTCGGTAAGAAGATTGGTGGAGATATTCTTTGTAATAAAAAGACTTTTTTGTTGATAAAAGCATTTGAGTTGGCAAAAGGCGAAGATAAAAAGGAATTGGAAGAATGGGTTTCAGCCAAAGATTTTAATGCGGAAGAAAAAATTATTGCAGTTAGGTCTATATACGAAAAACTAAAGGTGAAAGATCAATCGCAAGCGAAGATCGATGAGTATTTTAGCCTTTGTTTAGAGTATTTGGATAAGGTGAATGTACCTGCTGAAAAGAAAAAGGAATTGTACACTTTGGTGAAGAAATTAGTAAATCGTTCCGTTTAAGTGTGTTAAAATTTAAGATAAGATTCTCCTTTATTCGTAAAAAATTTTAAATTTGTCATCACGCGATATTAATGATCCAAAAATTTAATAGTAAATGTCACAAAATACAGGCAAAATTGTACAGGTAATCGGACCTGTAATCGATGTAAGTTTTGAAAAGGAAGGTGCTAAGCTTCCTGAGATTTACGATTCTCTTGAGGTCGTGATGGAAAACGGTAAAAATTTGGTAGTTGAGTGTCAACAGCACATTGGTGAAAATACTGTGCGCGCAATTGCAATGGATTCGACGGATGGTTTACGCCGTGGAATGGACGTAATTGCTACAGGTTCTCCTATAATTATGCCTGCCGGTGATAAAATCAAAGGTAGACTTTTGAATGTTGTTGGTGAAACCATCGACGGAATTGATGAGGTAGACAAGGAAGGTGGATATCCTATTCACAGAACTCCTCCTGCTTTTGACGAACTAAGTACCGAATCTGAGGTTTTTTATACAGGAATTAAAGTAATCGACTTGATTGAGCCATATGCAAAAGGTGGTAAAATTGGTTTGTTTGGTGGAGCCGGTGTAGGTAAAACCGTACTGATCCAGGAGTTGATTAATAATATTGCAATCGGACAAGATGGTTTGTCTGTTTTCGCAGGAGTAGGTGAGCGTACTCGTGAGGGTAATGACTTGCTTCGTGAAATGATCGAATCGAAAGTAATCCGTTATGGAGATGAGTTCGAGGAAGATATGGAAAAAGGAGGATGGGATCTATCTAAAGTAGACAAAGATGCTTTGGATAAGTCACAGGTATCACTGGTTTTCGGTCAGATGAATGAGCCTCCTGGAGCACGTGCTCGTGTTGCTTTATCAGGACTAACAGTAGCAGAAAGTTTGCGTGATGGTGATGAAAAATCAGGTGGTCGCGATATTCTTTTCTTTGTTGATAATATTTTCCGTTTTACTCAGGCAGGTTCTGAGGTATCAGCACTTCTAGGTCGTATGCCTTCAGCAGTAGGTTACCAGCCAACTCTTTCAACTGAGATGGGTATCATGCAGGAGCGTATTACTTCTACCAAGCGAGGGTCGATTACATCGGTACAGGCAGTTTATGTACCAGCGGATGACTTGACTGACCCTGCACCAGCAACAACATTTGCTCACTTGGATGCTACAACGGTATTGAATCGTAAGATTGCTGAGTTAGGAATTTATCCTGCAGTAGATCCATTGGATTCTACTTCTCGTATTTTGACTCCTGATGTAGTAGGTGAAGCTCATTATACTTGTGCACAAAATGTAAAAGAGATTCTTCAGCGTTACAAAGAATTGCAGGATATCATTGCAATTTTGGGTATGGAAGAACTTTCGGAAGATGACAAGTTGGTGGTACACCGTGCTCGTCGTGTTCAAAGATTCTTATCGCAGCCATTCCACGTGGCAGAACAGTTTACTGGTTTGAAGGGTTGTTTGGTATCCATCGAAGATACAATCAAAGGTTTCAACATGATTATGGATGGTGAAGTGGATAAATATCCTGAAGCAGCATTTAACCTTGTTGGTACAATTGAAGAGGCAATTGAAAAAGGTGAGAAATTACTAGCTGAAGCGGAAGCATAATAAGTATCTTAAACTTGAAAATATGCATTTAGAAATCGTAACACCGGAAAAAAGTCTTTATTCAGGCGAGGTTGTTTTGGTTCAACTTCCTGGTAAGGATGGATCTTTCGAAATACTGAAAAATCACGCTCCGATTGTATCCACTTTGGAAAAAGGGACGATTAAATTGAGACCATATGAAGGAGATGATCTTTTCTTCGAGATTGGTGGAGGAGTCGTTGAATGCAAGAAGAATGTAATTTCAGTATTGGCTGATAGTTAGATATTAATATTTAGTACAGAGTAGTGCTTTGTGCTAACAATAGATATTAAAAAGAGACTTTGGAGTTAAATCAAAGTCTCTTTTTTCGTTTTTTACAATGCATTGGTATTCCATCAAATGCTAATATCAAGGTATAAATGGTATTAATAAGAATATGAACCATTCATAGTTCAGTGTTAAGCAAAAATTTTTTACTTTTGTCTATTTGAAATAAAATTATCAAAAGTGTAAATCATCTCGGTACTAGTTACGAAATACCTGATAAGATAAAAATGCCAAAAAAATTCCTAATCATTCGATTTAGTTCCATTGGAGATATCATTCAATGCATGACAGCTGTTGACGGTATTTTGAACCATTATCCTGATGCAGAGATTCATTGGATTGCAAGAAAAGATATGTCCTCTTTTTTAGCTATGGATCAACGAATTCATAAGGTTTGGGGATTTGATCGACAAGATGGATTTAAAGGCATTCTGCAGCAAGCAAAGCAGCTTAAACAGGAAAAGTTCGACTATGTATACGATGCACACTCAAATATCCGCTCTCTCATTCTAAAGACTGTTTTGGCTCCAATTTGGAAACGCTGTTTTGGAATAGGTCCAAAGTTTACAATGAGAAGTAAGAATCGAATCAAAAGAGTCTTGCTCTTCAAATTTGGAATTGATTGTTTTCCAATGCCTTTTAAAGGGATGCTTTCTTTTCGTAAGCCTCTGGAAAAATGGGGAATTACGAATTACTCTAAGGTAAATGAAGATTGGTATTTTCCTCTTGATTTAAAAGAGAAGATAAATCAGCAAGTTTTTGAGAGCCTAAAAGGTGAAAAGAGCAAGTTGATAACAATGGTTCCTTCTGCTGCCTGGCAAATGAAAAGATGGCCTGTGTCACACTGGCAAAAACTTGTGAATTTACTTCCTGATTATCACTTTATGATTCTGGCTGGTCCGGATGATGTATTCTGCAAGGAAATTGAAGAAGTTGCTCCCGACCGAGTGCTTAATCTGAGTGGAAAAACCAATTTGTTGGCATCTTGCTACCTGGTTCAAAAATCAAATTTGGTTATATCTGGAGATACAGGGTTCTTGCATGCCGCAGATAAATTTAAAATACCAGCTCTTTCTTTAATGGGACCAACTGCATTTGGGTTTACTACGGGTGATCACATTAAAACATTGGAAGTTGATATGAAATGTCGTCCATGCACAAAGGATGGATCTGGCAAGTGCAAAATGAATATTTACCAGCAATGTATGGTGGATATTACTCCTGAGTGGCTGGCTGATGAGGTGAAAATGTTAATGGAATCTTAAATCAGACTAATAAGTATTTTAATTTTTCCTACTTCGTATTTTTAATGATATCTTAGTTTTTAAATCAAAACAAGAATTCATGAAAAAAATTGCATTACTACTAATGGTTTTGGTAGGAGTTTATACTAGCCATACAATTGCCCAAAACAAAGAGACAAAAGAATGTAAGAAAGAATGCTGTTCTAAAAAGAAATGTGAAAGCAAAAGTTTTTACAGCTATAAAATGAGCTCTCTGCAGGGCGAAGAGGTAAAACTCAAGAAATATAAAGGAAAAGTGGTTTTGGTGGTTAATACGGCAAGTAAATGCGGATTAACACCACAATACAAAGGTTTGGAAGCCATGTACCAAAAGTACAAAGATCAAGGATTGGTGATCTTGGGTTTTCCTTGCAATCAGTTTTTAGAACAGGAACCCGGAACGGCTAGGGAAATTGGAGAGTTTTGTCAGAAAAACTACGGCGTAAGTTTTCCAATGTTCGATAAAATTGAAGTTCGTGGCGAGAATGCCCATCCGCTTTATAAAATGCTAACTTCAGAAAAATCATTCAAAGGCTTTGATGATTCAGAATCAGGACAGAAATTCAAGGGCTTTTTAAGTCAGAAATTTCCGGAAATTTACGAGGGAGATGGTGTGAAGTGGAACTTTACAAAATTCTTAATCGACAGAGATGGTAAGGTGGTTCAGAGAATTGAACCAAATATTACACCTGAAAGTATGGAAGAGGATATTAAGAAATTACTATAAAGAAAAAGAGCTCCAATTTGGAGCTCTTTTTTGTTATCTACGAAAGTATTTTAAGACTATTTGCATCTACCTTTAATTTGATTTTTTCACCAATAACAATTGGTTCTCCATCTACATGTCCGAGTTGAGAGGCATGAACAATTTCTACTTCATCAAACTTAAACTCTTTGAACAAAGAGGAGCTTTCGATTTTCCTCGTAAAAGTTTTAATGGTTAAAGATGGGATTTGATACCACTTTGGTTTCTGCAACAGACAAAGGTTTAATTTTCCATCATCAATTTTAGCAGAAGGAGCGATGAATGCATTGTTGCCAAATTGAGATGAATTACAAAAACTCAACATCATGCCTTCTTCAATACATAAACGGTTGTTGGTTGTTAATTTGAATTTTTGACATTTAAATGTTCGGAAACTTGTTAAAACAGCCTTTATGTAGGAAGTAAATCCTCGAGAATTCATATTGGCAAACTGGTGAGAAATAAGCGCATCAAATCCAATACCCGCTACATTCACAAAACGATACTCATTGATACAAGCAGTATCCATTGATTTGATTTTAGCCTTATTAAGGTGTTGAATTGCTTTTTTTGCATTCATAGGAATACCAAGATGTCTTGCTAATCCATTACCTGATCCACAAGGAATAATACCCATGGCAACATTGGAGAATGTCAAGGCACTAGCTATCTCATTAATTGTTCCATCTCCTCCTATTGCAATTACCAGATCAAATCCATTCTCTATGGCTTTTTTTGTAAGCTCAGATGCATGACCTGCATATTGGGTCATTTCAATTGTTAATTGAAATTTGGATTCGTCTAAATGTTGCTTTAGCAGATTTTTGATATGTTTTTGTTTGCCATTCCCAGAAATTGGATTGATAATGGCAAGTGTATTTAATTTGTCTTGCATTCTGTTATTTTAGTGTTCTGATAGCGTTCAACTAACGTGACAAGTCTTGTTCTTTATATGTTATTACTTCCCAAAAATAAACCAATAATTTCGACTTATCCACCATTTGAATATAGACTTGACACAGATTCGATTATCAAGTATTTAAAAGGAAACTCATATCGAGACTTACTTGTTAAAATTGTACCCTTTGTGGTGAAACAAATAGCTGGCTGTTTGATAATATGTAATCGCATCTTTCAGTTCAGATTTGTTTAGTTTACAGGCCTTTTGATCACCATTTTCAATTGAATAGGATTCAATTCGTTTTGTTGGCAACTGAACGGTGAGTAAATTATTTTTTAGCAAGCCAATTTTCTGATAAGTTCCAATTAAAGCTCTATCAGGATGATCTAAGAGAATATCTTTACCGAAAAATTTAGATGTATAATCCATATTCAATAATCCCATAACGGTTGGGGCAAAATCAATTTGAGAAGCCATTGTTTTTACTTCTCTGGCTTTAATAATTCTCGGAGCGTAGATCATAAGTGGGATATGATATTTTTTTACTGGCAAAGAGGTTTTTCCAGCACTTGAAGCACAGTGATCAGCTACAATTACAAATAAAGTGTTGTTGAACCACTCATGTTTTCTTGCTTCACGTAGGAATTTGGCAATTGCATAGTCGGTATATTTTACTGCACCTTTTCTTCCGGTATGTGAAGGAATATCAATCTTACCTTCGGGGTAAGTATATGGCCTGTGATTCGAGGTTGTCATGATAAAATTGTGGAATGGTTTCCCTGAATGATGGGCTTTGTCAGCAACCTGCATTGCTTTTGCAAAAAGATCTTCATCGCAAACACCCCATGCATTTTCGAAAGTGATTTCTTCTTTTTTGAAATCTGATTTATCCACAATATTGTAACCACTGTTCCCGAAGAAATAGTTCATATTGTCAAAATAACCATTCCCTGCATAAATGAAATTGGTATTGTAACCTTTCGATTTTAAGACATTACCCAAAGTAAACATTCCTTCATTTTTTGGACGCTTTACAATAGAGTACCCGGGTGTTGGAGGCAAAGAAAGCGTTAGGGCTTCCATGCCTCGAACAGTTCTTGTTCCCGTTGCATAAAAGTTGGTGAAAAACAATGATTGTTGAGCAATGGTATCCATGTTTGAAGTAATATTATCAGTTCCACCAAATTTAGTAAAGAATGATCCGCTCAAACTCTCTACAGTAATCATCATTACATTGTAATTTTTGTCTTCACCCGGGTAAGTGATTTTTCGAGTTACATCAAATACATCATTACTGATAAATTCACTGTTTGAAGTTTTAATAAGCTTTCTCAAATTGGAAAAAGCTTCCTTATCATCCATTGATTCGTAGAACGATTTGTAATCCAACTCGTTGTTTCTGAAAGCTGAAAATACCTGATATATGCCATTATGAGCCAATTCATTTGAATAAGTGTTCTCTGGGATTTCAGCCGAGGTTTTATCAATTGTAAGAAAGGCTATTGTTGGGATCATCCAAAGTACAACACTGGTGATTAATCGCTTTACAAATTTGGATTCGGAGTTAATACATTGGTCAAACTGCCTTTTAACCAAAGCAAAGATTCCTCCCGAAAGTACAAGCATTCCAAAAATAATAATTGGCATTGGATAAGATTCTTTAATATTGGAAATCACCTCGTGTGTATAAATCAGGTAATCCACCGCAATGAAGTTGTATCTTACGCTAAACTCTTCCCAGAAAAACCATTCTCCAATTCCAGAAAACACAAGAATCCCAATGCTAATTGTGAAGAAAGCATATGATATCCAACGGTGAATTTTGCTGTTGAAGATTTTGTCAGGAATGATTAAAAGATACAATACAAATGGAATGATGAAGTACGATATGGCAATCAAATCGTAGAACAGACCGAATGTATAGATTTTAAAGAATCGAATGACGCTTAACTCAACATTCTGAAAATCTTTAATTAAAAGAATAGTTCTTACCAAAAAAGATAAGGCAATGAAAATTAAACTGAATATGGCCAAACCACCATAACGACTTTGTAGGATGTTTCTGAACTTCATGTTTTTTGAATTGCGGGATTTGTAATAGGATTCAAAAAAACTGAGCGTTTCTAACAAAAATCTAACAATTGGTTTAGATGTCTGAAAAAGAATATTAAAAAATCTTAAAAGCTCACTTTTACAGTTATAAGTGAGCTTTTAAAGAATGTTCTATTGAAACAATGATGAAATAGGACCAATTAAAAATATCACAAGATGGAAAAGGATAGTGATATAGAGAATCCATTTACCTGGGTCGGTTTTACTTACTTTTTTTACAGATATATATGTCGCATAACAAAGCCCCAAAATTCCCAAAACAAGAACCAGGTTGTTCACCCAAGCTAACGGATTGAGAGCAATTTCCTTATTGAAAATTAGATTTGCATATTGCAAACCATCTGGTTGTTCGAGGGCATATTGCCAATATGGAATTCTTGAACTGGTTTTTAACAAGGCTTTGAATACATGTCCAAATGCTACCAATGGCAAAAGATGAATGGCAAGTTTTTGAAGGCTTTGTTTCCATGAAGTTTTTCCATTTACTTTAAGTAGGAAAGAGATGAATCCCATAAAAATAGCAGGAACAAGAAGGAAGAGAATCAATGCTTCAAACAAGCCGTATGGAATAGCCTCACTACCGATTAATTTGTTGAGGTGTGAAGGAATGAAACGAATAATGGTATTACTTGTTTCCCAAGATGAAAGGTTCTCATAGCAAACAAAACCAAGAAGTACCATCAACATTCCTATTTCAGACCATAAAAGCTTTTTTAAGTCGAAATTTTGGTAAGAACTTTTAATTCTTTTGAGAGTGATATTGTTGTTTGAGCAGGATTTTACACATTGAGTACAAAGAATGCAAGTTCTGTTATCGGTAATGTTAGCTGGATACAAGTTTGAAGAACACGATCTTCCAATCAATTTGTATTGATTTTCTTTTGAGATACAATCCTTGGTTTTACATGAATGGCAAGTGACCTGATTCTTAACTCTTATGCCAAAGTGAGACAGAAGAGAATACAATCCTAATAGTTTACCTACAGGACATAAATAGGAACAAAAGGCTCTTTTTTCATAAATGATTGACAAGATTACAGCCAAGCCCATTAGTGATAAAAGATAATAAGCCATAAGGTTAGGATAACGATGAATTCCCCAAGTATGTATGGCAACTATGGCAATAAATGCGTAGAAAATGGTAATCATCCATCCTGATTTCAGGAATTTGGGAACTTTTCGCTTCAAACCAATACGATTAGCAATTGCTGATAAAAGTTCAATTGGGCAGATGCTACACCAATGTCGTCCGAAAAATACGGCAGTTAACACAATTACAGGCCACCAATACGACCATACAATTAAATTGGATAAGTTGGTATTTCGCAATTGTTTTACAAGAGCAGGATCACTGGTTGTAACATTAATTGCTCCTAAAACAAGAAGTGTAAATATTAGAAGTGATAGGATCTGAAATACAAGAGGGTAGAGTTTAGATTTATATAATTTTTCAATCATTTTTTCATTTGTAATTTAACATGAGAATTGGGAATCAATAGGCATACTGATTCGTAGAAATTGGATGTGTTAAATTAATGAAGGTGGGGATAATGAATTATTCAAATATAAAAAGCGATCTGATTTAGATGATATTAAGTTGTTGTGAGTAAGAATTTCAAATTCATAAAAAACAGAGGAGCAGTTACAGTTTTTAGTCTCTGTGAATTCTAAGTGTGGAAAGGGAAGTTTTAGGTCACTATCCTTAAAGGATAGGTAAAAAACAGCATGTAATAATTCGTCAGTATTTTTCTCTTCGTTTTTAGAATTGCGGCTCTGTAAAAATTCAAATACCTCTCCTGTTTCAGCATGAATATCATGTTTATGTGGAATAATCCTTTCCGAAATAGAGGAAAGAAATGCGAGTAATAATATGAATTGCAGAGTTCTCAATCTAATGATTATGCAACGATTTCTCTAACATTTATTTTCTTATACCATTCTACGAAAAGTTTAATCCCTTCTTCAAATGAAACTTTAGGAGAATATTCAATAAGTTCTTTGGCTTTGTTTATATCAGCAAATGTTCGATTTACGTCGCCAGCTTGCATTGGAAGACGGTTGATGTTTGGGATAATTCCAGAAGCTTTAGAGATGGCTTCTATCATTTGATTTAAGGGTATTGGATAACTGTTACCAAGGTTAATAGTTTCAAATACATTTTCGCTTTTAAAAAGGAACTCACAAACTTTAACAATTCCATCAACAGTATCATCTACAAAGGTATAATCTCTTGCTGTACTTCCATCTCCAAATACAAGAATGGGTTCTTCATTCATCATCAATCTCAGAAATTTGTGAATTGCCAGATCTGGTCGCTGACGAGGACCAAAAACAGTAAAGAATCGCATGTTAACGATATCTAGATTATACAGATGATGATAGGAATGATTTAAGATTTCACAAGCTTTTTTTGAAAAGGCATAGGGAGAAATCACATGATCGACATTTTGATCTTCAGCGAATGGAACTGTAGAATTGTTTCCATACACCGATGAGGATGATGCAAAGGCCAGTTTTTTAATTCCTTTTTCATTCATGAAATCAAGGATGTTTCTAGTAGCTGTGATATTACTATCGATATAACTTTGAGGAGCTTCTATTGACGGTCGAACACCGGCTTTGCCTGCCAAGTGGACAATGAGAGATACATTTTCCTGTATCATGTTTAATACACCAGTTTGGCAAAGGTCTAATTGGTAAAATTTAAAAGCTTTGTTTCTTTTAAATCCTTCCATATTCTCCATCTTTAAATCTATGGAATAATAGGGATCAAAATTATCGACACCTACAACCTGATAACCCAGATTTAAAAGCTTTTCACACAAATGCGAACCAATAAATCCAGCACATCCTGTTACAAGAATGCTTTCTTTTAATCTGTTTTCTTGTTTAATTTCCATAGTCCTTTGTTTTATTCATTTCTATAGCGGTAGCTTCTGAAAATGTTTTGTCAGCAATTGAAATGGGACTTACCAAACTGACATATTTCTTAAAATGTTCTTTGTATCGATTTTTCCCAAACCTGTTCTTATTGTTATCGTATTGACCTATAATGTCAAGTTTAATTTTGTTCATTTGGGCTTTGGTAAACAAAGCTTTTGGGTTTTCAGTTGAGATGACCAAAAAGGGTTTCTCTTCAGGTAGATCAGGTTTTTCCAAGGTATTCCATTGTTTTACCTCTTTACCTATTTCATAAACCAATTCAATTGCGAGATGATCTTCACCTATACTATAATAGTTGTATTCATGGAAATTAGTGAGTTTTCTAATCTCAGCTATGCTCTTGAAATGAGGATTTCTATTTAAGATTCCACCTGTGTGGGGAATAATGAAGATTACAACGATTAGGAACAATGCTGTTGTGCTGAGTACCATGCCTCTTACATTTCGATTGATCCAACAGATTGCCATAAGCATTGCAATGATCTCTGAAAAAATAGAGAAAAGTGCGAAAGAATGAATTGATATCAAGTTCTCCCTTAGAAACATTACAAAAACAATAACTGGCATCGAAAAAGCGACAATGGCAATGATCCATGTATTAATCCCAAATAAAATATGGTCTGCTTTTTTAGCGCTGTCATTCTTAAAAGCAAGGTATAGATGATGAAACAGCTGTCCTGCCAATAACGCGCTTGGAATTAATACAGGCAAAAGATATCTGTCTTTTTTCTCAGGGATTAATGAAAGAAGAACCACAGATGATAAAGTCCATATCAATGCAAATTTGTATTCCTCTTTTGCCTTGAAATTTTTGATTGCGTAGGGAAATAGTAAACTGGTAAAAATGGCTATTGTCCAAACTCCAGATTGAATAGGAAAATTCCAATAGTAATAGAAAGGACGAACATGGCGATTCATCCAAGAACCAGATTCCAGTTTAGCAACAGCGGCAGCTTCTTGAGCATGTGCAATTGAAATGTAAATTGGCCACCAAAAACTAATGATTGCAAATATAAGCAGACAAAGAGCAATGGGTTTCCAGTATTGTTTTAAGTTTATTTTCTTATAAACTGAGAAATACGCAATTAAAAAGGGTAGAAGGAGAGCAAAAAATGCCACTGGACCTTTACTTAGAAAGGACAATCCTAACAAAACGCCGGCGAACGAAAACTTAATCCATAAACTATCATTGTTATGATGATTAAAGGCGCTGTAAATAATCCAGATGGCACCCAACATGAAGCTGTGACAGAATATATCCCAAGTTCCTGTTCTGCTCATATAAAGTACATAAAAGCTGCTAACAAGAATTAGGCAGTTTGTTAAAGCTTTTATTCTATTTCCGTTTAAACTAAGGGTAAATTGGTACATAAACAATACCATCAATGAGCCCATTATTCCAGCCGGAAACCTAAGCATACTTAAATTTTCCATGCCAAATATGTTCCCGAATATTGCGGTAATCCAAGTGGGAAATGGAGGCTTTGCCAATCGCAACTCTCCGTTCATTGTTGGTACAAGCCAATTGCCTTTTTCAATTATTTCTCGAGCGGTAACAAAGTTTCGCGCCTCCATGATATTTACAAAGAACTCATCATTAAACAGGAAAAATGAGAGGTAGCAAATAATAATTAGCAAAATGGCATGCCCATATCGATTGTTATCTAGTATTGATTGGATATTCATTGATGTTAGTTTTCAGAGTTTAGTTGGAGTTTCTTTTTTCGGATTAAAATGATATTTCGTGTATAAACTATCATTCCGAATCCTTGTCCGATAAACAATACCGGATCTGTTCGATAGACTGCATAGGACAAAATCATACATGATCCGATAATGCTTATGATCCAAAATCCTATAGGGAGACAGGATTCACCTTTTTGTTCGGAATAAACCCATTGATAAATGAACCGGAAGGTGAAAATAATTTGTCCGGCAATTCCCCAAATCAAGAGCAAAACAGGAATGTCATCATTCTTAAATAAAAGATTTTGATGCAATTCCCAATTGAATATGATGTTTGCAATTGCAAAAATCGGAGTACCAAGAGCCAGAATTCGCGTTACTAAAGGCAATTTTTTCCAGCGTTTTTGTAATTGTAGGTTACGGATATAGATTGTATAAGCAATGATTTGACCTAAGATGATCGCAAAATCATTGCGCAATAATCCATACATAAACAACAGCCAGGAAGCCAATATGCTCAACTGCCAGAATATTGCGGGTGAAAGAGAATCACCAGCTTTCTCAGATTTTACCCATTGAACAATTAGGCGGGCCGAAAAAAGGGCTTGTGCCAGAAAACCAATGGCATAAATATGGTAGCTTTCCATCATCCCTGGTTTGAGATTTCATAATTGATGTATCGTTTTTTCATCCAACGGTAGGCAAAACAATCTTTAAACGGACCAATCATTCGGTTGAATAAATGGTATTTTGCTTCGCCGGCAATTCGAGGAAAATGACGAACGGGAATTTGTTTCATTTCCCCGTTTTGCAACATGATTAAGGCAGGAATAAATCGGTGCATGCCAGTAAAGAATGGAATCTTCCTGGCATATTTTGTTTGCATGATTTTTAAAGGACAACCCGTATCAATGGCTTTATCCTTGGTCATGAATCGACGAAAGTTGTTGGCTATTGTCGAGCTCAGGTTTTTTACAAAACGGTCTTTTCGATCCTTTCGATAGCCAGTAACCAATGCATAATCATTGCGGTATTCCATCAGGAAATCAAAATCAAAAGGAGTTGTCTGTAAATCGGAATCAATATAGCCTACAAATTCGGTGTCAGCATGATCAATTCCAGCTTTAAGGGCAGCACTCAACCCCATGTTTTGATTTAATTCGATGTATTGATATCGATCGGAGCTTTTGCAAATCTTTTCAATCATCATTTGACTGTAATCAGATGATCCATCATTTACAAATAAAACCTTTGAGCGATAGGGAGATTGGGAAAAGTAAGCGTTGAATTCCACTTTTACTCGTGCAAGGTTATCTTCCTCATTGTATACGGGAACAACAATGGTAAGCTCAAATTTTGGATGCGATAAATTCATGATATGATCTGTTAGTTCTTCCATTCCAAATAAAAACATGGAACAAAAGTCCGTCACTGATCTAACAAAAATCTAACAAGCTGGGAATTGAAAAGTAAAAGTATGTTTAAAATTCTTAAATGAGTAATTGATCTGCATGTTGTAATGATCGGTAATCTTCTTTACAATGGCCAAACCAATGCCTGTTGATTCTTTACCATCACTTTCTTTATAGAATCGTTTAAATATTTGGTCTGGATTTTTAATCTTCTCCTCTCCATAATTACTGAAAACAAGCTGATTTTTTTTAAGCTCAATTTCAAGGTCTTTATGGTTAGGAGAGTGTTTAATGGCATTCACCAGTACATTTTGTATCCATAACAATACCAGCCTTTTGTCCATGTATACAACACAATCATTTTCAGATGTAAACTTGACATTCAGGTTGCGATCTTCAATAATTTCCCTGTAGAAATTTATTTTATCAGAAATTATTGATTTGAGGCAAATCTTTTTTTCTTCGTTGAACTGACCATGATCAATTTTTGCAAGAAGTAGCAATGCTTTCGTTATGCCGGACAAACGATCTGTAGAAACAAAAATTTCGCGAATAGACTGGATGGTATCGGAAGACAAATCATCTTTTGAAAAAAGAGATTCACATTTGGTTCTGATTACAGCTAAAGGTGTTTGAAGCTCGTGAGCTGCATTGGCAGAAAATTCTTTGGATGCTTGATAATCTTTTCCTAATCGATCCGACATTTTGATCAAAACCCGGTTTAAATCATCAAATTCATCAACATTTGTAGTTTGGAGTTGAAGTCTTTCTTTAGAAGTAAATGAATATGATTTTAATGTATCCAAATTGTCTTTAAAATCCTTCCAAAGGCTTTCGCTCATGTATTTGTTATAATACATCATTACTAAAAATATTGAACCAAGAAATATACTGATGATGGGAGTTATGTCGATAAATAACTCCCAAAAACTCTCTGCAAAGTGCCTGTGAACAATTAGATAATTAGTCCCATTTATTTTTTGTGAAAATTGATATTCCCTAAATTCATCCATGGTTTGATCTTCAGGATCAAACATGATTGTGTCTTTAAATAATCCGGGAACAGAGTCTTGAATATCGATAATTTTAACGGAGTAAGTGGGTTGTATTTCAGGAAAATGTCCATGAACTTTAATAATTTTAGCAACTTCCATTGCACCATACCGGAGTTCTTGTTCTGTATCTAATTTTTGAATCTGAGAAATCATAGAAATGATAATTAAATCAGCAATGAAAAATACAATTAAACCATATTTGAAATAGTTTTTGTTGATTTTGGTAAGAAGTTTCATATATGAAGCTTTTTCAATTCGTAATTGCAGTAATTAATCAATGTATGAGTACAAAGTAGAATCTATTTGTTTGAAATTTTATTTTGGAAATCTATATTCGAAAACGTGTTTAGAATTCTTAAAATGATATTCAAACTCTATCTTATAATGATCTATTATTTTTTTTACGATTGCCAGTCCTATGCCTGAAGAACCAACCTGCTCTGATTCTTTGTAAAAACGATTAAAGATTTGTTCAGGATTTGTTATTGCTTTTTCTCCAAAATTTGAAATGGATAATTGCTTGTCATTTACTTGAATATTAACTTGATCTCCTTTGGGTGAGTACTTGATAGCATTAATGATGATATTTTGAATCCATAGGTTGGCAAGTCTTTTATCAATATTAATGATACAATCGCCAGTAGAATGAAAGTTTATTTTTAGATTTTTATCCTCCAGGATTTCCTTAAGTGAATCTATTTTTGAATTAATAAATTGATTCAAATTAATCTGTTCATTTTTGTTGAATTGTCCGTGATCAATTTTAGCCAATAAAAGAAGAGCTTTGGTTATTCCAGATAACCTGTCTGTCGAGACATAAATTTCATGTATGGAATTGATCACCTTTTCATTTAAATCCTGATAAGAAAACAAATCCTCACACTTATTTCTAATTATAGAGAGAGGGGTTTGTAATTCATGTGCTGCATTGGCCGAAAACTCTTTGGATGCTAAGTAATCTTTTTCCAATCGATCAGACATTTTCTTGAGCACTTGATTTAAATCATCGAACTCATCAATACCAGTATTGTCTAACTTCAATTGATTATTGGAACTGAAGGAATGTTCTTTTAATAAATCAACATTTTTATTAAAAGTTCCCCAAAGGATGGTATTCATTTTTTGTGTAAAAAGAAGAACGAGCACAAAAATTAAACCCAGAACCGTAGAAATTAATGCCGTGTAAAGAGAAAAAATATCATCAAATTCCATTAGCATTTGGCGGGTGATAATTTGGTAATGCTTTCCGTTAATTGATTTGAAAGTGCTTAATTCCCTGTATGGAACAAGATCATCATGTTTTGAATCATATATTACTGTATCTTTTGTTGTTTCTTTGCTAATTTCAGAGTAGGAAATTTCTTCAACAATGTCAGTCGGGTAAACACTTAGAAAATTACCTTTCTGTTCAACGGTTTCGGCAATTAACTCAGCTTCTAGCAATAGTTGCTGATCTATCTCTTCCTTTAGAATGAAATTACTCATCAGAATAATTACCACATCTGCAATTAAAAATACAAGGATACCATACCTAAAATAGGTGCGGTTAATTTTGCTTAGAAGCTTCATGTTTAATGAATTTCAAGTTTATAGCCAAAGCCATGAACGGTTTTGATATAGTTCTCGCCAGTATGCTGTTTAAGTTTTTTCCTGAGACGGTTGATATGAGTATATATGAAATCAGAGTTGTCCATGAAAACAGAATTTTCTCCCCATACATGCTCAAACAAACTTTCCTTAGTCAAAACTCTGGTTTTGTTCTCAATAAAGTATAGCAAAAGATTATACTCTTTTTTACTAAAGCTCACCACCTGCCCAGATATTTTTACTTCGTTATTAAGGGGATTGATTTCAATATCTTCAAACTGAATAGAACAAGAGTTTGCATGAAAATTTCTCCTTAGAAGTGCATTGATACGAGCATATAATTCCGATAAATGAAATGGTTTTACCAAATAATCATCAGCCCCAAGGTTTAATCCATCCACACGATCTTCCAGTTTATCACGTGCCGAAATGATGATAACACCAGTTTCATTCCAAATGGACTTGATAAATGGAATACAATCCAAGCCATCGCCATCAGGCAAACCCAAATCGAGTAAAACGATAGGGTAAAACTTCTTATCGAAAAGTTGTTTTCCTTCTTTTATGCTTGTGGCACAAATACATTTAAAACCTGATGAGTTTAAAAAGTCAGCAACGGTCTTTTGCAGGCTTAAATCATCTTCAATCAGTAAAATATCTTTATTCATGGGGGCTGAAATTAAGAAATGGGGTCGTTATACTGCAAATAAACGTGAATTTGCTCGAAATCTTGCCTATTTCATAAACAGATTGGCAATTTCATGACTGAAGCTAAGGAACCTTACATTTGAAAGATTGGTTAAAACCACTACACAAACTTCTTCTTTAGGATAAATGATCATGTGTGTAGTTGCTCCAATCGATCCCCCTGAATGACCATAGTAATAATGCCCTTTATGATCTGTTCCGCTCGCCCAGCCAATTCCATACTCGGTTAGGTTTCCTTTTGTTGTTTTCTGGGAACGGGTCAACTCATCAATCTGCTTTTGACTTAGGTATCCTGTTTTGCAATGCGCTTTGGCAAATCGCATGATATCTTCCGATGTAGACAAAAAGCCTCCACCTGCCCATTTAATGCTATTGTCAACAAAAGGTCCATTTACGATTCGATTATCCCTGGTTCTTTGATAAAATCCTGTACGATTGACAATGATACTATCAGTATGATCGGCTATCGTATTGTTCATTTCCAATGGATTAAAAACATGCTTTTGCATGTAGGTAAGAAACTCTTCTCCCGAAGCTTTCTCAACAATTCGACTTAACAAGTTCCAGCCATAACTTGAATAGTGGAACTCTTTACCAGGATAAGAGATCAAAGAATCATTCTTGAAGATTTCAAGTGCATCATCAATATTGTTATAGTGTTTGGCACTTAAAAACTCATTTCCCTTGTAATGACGAATACCTGCCAAATGACCAGCTACCATTCTGCTGGTAATTTTAGCTTGTTTCTTTGGAAAGTCAGGCAAATAGTATTGAATGGATGAATCCAATTGTAGTTTGTTTTGATCCCACAATTGAATGAGAGCATCGGCACTAACAGGCTTTGAAATACTACCAATGCGAAACTTTGTTATAGCAGGATCAACTTTAGCCTGAGATTCCAGGTTTCCATACCCAAATCCTTTGGAAAGAACATTTTTACCTTTAACCGAAACGGTAATGGCTAAGCCAGGAATTTGATTCTTCGCGATAAAGTCATTGGTCAATTCAATGGCTTGCTCAATAGACTTATCATACTTTGATTTTTGACTCTGACATGATAATGATAAAAGAACAAAAAGACATGCCAGTAAAGATTTTGTGAAATTCATAAGTGTTGTTTTGATGGATGATGATTTAAAATTATAAAATAATTCAAATATGATTGTATTGATTAAGCCATGTTTAGCATTTGTCAAATCATATGCTTTTGATTAATTTGCGAACTATAAAATCTATTATAAAAAGCTTTGTTGATGAGTAAAATTCGCGAATATTTTGACCTGACAATGAACTTCCTGAGTAGAGGAGTATGGAACATGCGTTTGAAAGATTTATCGGGACACCGTTATTTCCTGATCAGGCAATTGCGAATTTACCTGTTGGCAGTGAAAGGATTTTATGAAGACAAATGCCAGTTGAGAGCTTCTGCGCTTACATTTTACTCATTGCTTTCGGTAGTTCCGGTTTTGGCAATGGGATTTGGTATTGCAAAAGGATTTAATCTGGAAGCGAAGCTTGAGGCAGAGCTAAAAGCCAATTTAGCTGGTCAGCAAGAAGTATTGACTTGGTTGATAGAATTTGCCAATAAAATGCTGGAAAATACCAAGGGATCATTAATTGCAGGATTGGGATTTGTGATCTTGTTTTGGTCGGTGGTAAAGGTTTTAAGCAATATCGAGGAATCGTTTAATGATGTTTGGCGCATTAAAAAGCCAAGAACCTGGGGACGAAAGTTTAGCGATTATACTGCTTTGATGATATTTGCCCCGATTCTTTTGATCGGATCCAGTGGAGTAACCGTGGTACTAAAAACCATGATTGAACAAATCACTCAAGGAAGCGGCCTAATGGAAACTGTAGGTCCATTTCTTACCTTCCTGATCAATTTGGCACCTTTCTTCCTGGTGTGGGTATTGTTTACGCTGCTTTATACATTCATGCCAAACACGCATGTGAAGTTTAAATCGGGATTGATTGCCGGTATTATAGCAGGAACCATCTATCAGTTGTTCCAGGTGTTGTACATCGAGTTTCAGGGAATGGTAACAACCTATAATGCAGTCTACGGTAGTTTTGCTGCCTTGCCTTTGTTCCTAATGTGGTTGCAACTAAGTTGGTTGGTGGTGTTGTTCGGAGCGGAAATTTCCTTTGCAGAGCAAAATGTGGAGAACTACGAGTATGAAGCTGAAACCACAGAGATATCTTACGATTACAAAAGACTATTGAGTTTGTATGTTTTGAATCTCATTGTTCAAAACTTTAAACAAGATAACAAGCCATTGTGTTCTCAGGAAATATCACATCAGCTGGAAATGCCAATAAGATTGGTACGGGAGATTCTTTTTAATTTGCTAAGTGCAGGACTTATTTCGGAGTTAACCACTGACAAGGACAAACAAATGGCTTATCAACCAGCCTTTGATATTAATGAGATGACGGTTAGTAAGGTGATTGATTTATTGGAAAAGTCTGGATCTGATAATATCCCGGTTTTGGAAACAGAAGTCTATGCCGACCTTAAACTCATTGTGGCAGAGTACAGGAAATCATTCTCGGTAGAGGGAAGGGAAATTCTACTGAAAGACATTTAGACAGTGAACAGTGAACAGTGAACAATGATCAATGAACAGTTATCAATTAACAATTAGGAGGTATGAGTTTCCAATTTATAATGAAGTAGATTTGTTGTTCTCTCCCTTTCAGGGGAGATCCCGACAGGGAGAGGGGTGTTGTGGAAAACAATTAACAATATTTGATATTTAAAATTCTAGCAAAAATATGATCTTCATCTTCGGAGCCAACGATAAAGTAGTTGAAAAACAACAGCAGTACGCACAAGAGCATTGCTACAATTGTAATAATACGTCTAATTGGATATTGGAAAAGAATGCCACTTATGCCAGTTTGTTCTTTATTTCGGTTTTTCCAATTAAAACCAGGTACATCTACTATTGTCCGATTTGCAGGAATGGAAGGCAGTTGGAGAAAGAGGAATATGAAAGAATGAGATAACAAATAAGCTTAAAGGTCGATTTTCAAAAAATCGACCTGCATGTAATTCCTATTTGAATATTCTGTATTCACCTTGCTTTAAGGGAGGCAGACCTATTTCTTTTCTGGCTTTATTGGTTTCTTTAATGTTTTCAATCATCGGAGGAAGAAGCATTTTGCTTTTAGGATCGAATTGCTGATTTGTACCATAAAGCTGAGGTTCTCTCAAGATTTTCGCTTGCATGTTGTCATAAAAGTTTGCGAAATCTTTAGCAGGCATACGACCTACCTTTATTTCATGTAAAAACAGCTTTGAATAAGTTTTTTGATACAATCTTACATCCCAATCTTTCGGAGGGTGAAGCAATAGTAGTACTTGTATATAGTGTTTTTCCTTTAATATTGATTTGGGTAAATAGCCATATGTATTAAGCATTCCACGCAGTAAAAGATGATTTTCGAAATCCAATTGATGTTGCAATTGCCATAACGAATCACTTACTTGCTTATCAAGTGATAAGTTTAGAGATGACCTGTAGGATAATCCTTCTTGCATTCCATGCTTGTCAAAAACGGAATCGATTTTAGCAATGATTTGATCATCCAATGTCTTATTCGCTATGTAGTTTCTGTACTTCTGATCGTTGCATGCTATTTTTTCAGAAAGCTCCTGAAGGTAGGCAATTTCATCATTGCTTAAATCTGTTTCTTTAATTAATGTTTGGCCTATAACCGAAAAACTTTGGATTACAAGTAGAATGACAATTAGATAAATTCGTTCCATAATGAGTTGATTTTGTTGTTATATCTCAAAGGAACAAAGAGTGTATAAACACTTTTGATATCGATATATTAAAGTGTTTAAACAAAAACTTAAATAACTTAATGAAAACTTAAGAAGGGATAAATAAGTCTTAAATATTTCTATTTTTGATAAATGATTCCTTCTAAAAAGTACTATTTGGTTCTAAGTTCAATTGCCTTGGCAATAATGATTCTTCTCATCGTTATTCAGGTAAATTGGTTTACTTCAACTGTTGATTATCAAAAGAAAGAAACGCATCAAAAGCTGAAGGAGTTGGCTCCCCTTGTAGCTATGGAGGTAAATGGTATTGATCACAATTTATTTCATGGACAGAATATTATTGTTGATGATTTACCCGGAGAGAAGATTACAAATAAAATCGATTCGATTTTAAAGCTTAATGGTTTTCATGGAGCAGTATACTTTGCGATATACCAAAATCAACCAGATGGGATATTTTTAAGCAATACCAATAAGTATAAGACAGAGCTCTTATCATCAGATATAAAATCATGTATAAGTGATATTGTTTCTTTTTCTGTAGTTAAAGATGGAACAAGCAAAGGGGAAGGAGAGTCTAAAGAAGAGTTTCAGTCAAGGATATATAGAGAGTCAAGTTTTCAATACTTTAGTCCTGTTAAAGGATTGAACCAATCAGATGAGAATGATTTATGGATTTCTTTATATCAGGAAGAAAAGTTATCTGATGTCATGATCACATTGATGTGGCAATTTAGTTTAAGTCTTGCTTTATTGATTATTCTGTTTGGGCTATTAATTTATTTATTAAGATCCTTAGCAAAGCACAAGAAAATGAGTCAAATAAAAACAGATTTTTTTAATAATCTGTCTCATGAATTTAAGGTGCCTATTGGATCAATACGTTTGGCTTCAAAGGTTTTAAGGCAATCAAATAATCCGGAGAAGAATAAATCTTACCACAAGATTATAGAGGACGAAAGTGAACTGTTAGAAAAGCAAGTAGATAAACTGCTTCGAATTTCGATGTTTGAAAGTGAGTTTTCACAAATTAAGTATCAAGAACTGGATCTTCATGAAATCATTGAAAGTATTCCTGAGAAACTGAAGATATTAATTGAGAGAAATGCAGCCAAGATTGAATTTAACTTAGGCTCTAATCAATCCTTAATTTATGGAGACAAAGATATGCTCACAAGTGGTTTTGTGAATATCGTGGAGAATAGTTTGAAGTATTCTCAAGAAGGGGTTTGCGTTCTTATTACAACAATGGATGATGGGCAACAAAGGACGATTAGAATTAAAGACGATGGTCCGGGAATAGATCCTAGATATGAAGACCAAATCTTCGATCGTTTTTTTAGGGCAAATCAAGGAAATCAATACAAGGGCAAAGGATTTGGCATTGGATTGAGTTATGTGAAAAGTATAGTTGAAGGACACAAAGGAAATATTGAACTGGTAAATCATTATCCAAATGGTTGTGAGTTTGTTATTAAGCTATAAGAATGAAAAGAATTTTACTATTAGAAGATGATCAAAGTTTTGGATACATACTATCTGAGTATCTAACAATGCAGGAATTTCATGTGGTATGGGTCAAGACAGCTGAAGAAGTATTGAACTTATTAGAGAATGAAAATTTTAATTTGGCACTTTTAGATATCATGCTTCCTGGTATTGATGGATTTGAATTGGCGAAAGTTATGATGAAAAAACATGATGACCTTCCATTCATATTTCTTAGTGCTAAATCGTTGAAGATCGATAAACTAAAAGGCTTTAAATTAGGAGCGATTGATTATATTACCAAACCGGTTGATGAAGAATTGTTGGTTGCTAAGATTAATGCAATTCTGAGCCAAAACAAAAATAGTGAAAGCGAAAATGATAGTATTGAAATAGGTACTTATGAATTTAAACCTAAACTATTCCAATTAAAATATCAGGATGAACTTATAAAGCTAACAAGCAGAGAGGCTGAATTGCTTTTCATGTTATGTGAGCATAAAAATAACTTGCTTTCAAGGAAGAAAGCCTTGAATGAGATTTGGGGACTAAATGATGAATTTAGCAGGAAGAGTATGGATGTTTTTATTTCAAAATTGAGAAAGTATTTGGCTAAAGATCCTAGCATAAGCATTGACAATATTCATGGAAAGGGATTTATTTTTACAATTAGCCATTAACAATGATCAATTAAAAGGTATCAGTTTCCAATAAACAAACCAGTAAATTTGTTGTTTTCTCCCTTTCAGAGCCTGTCCCGACAAAATCGGGAGGAGATCCCGACAGGGAGAGGGGTGTTTTAAGAATGAACCATGATCAATCAAGAAAGTGCACCTTAATAATTAACTGATTTCATCCATCGAATCGCATTAATCACTATTTTTACCAAAGTTTGCATTGACTAAGGTATCCCAAAAGCCAAATCTGAGTACCTAAATTTCAAATTAATGAACAACAAGTCTGTTATCGCGATCTTTGCATTGTGCATGCTTTTAATCTCATCATGTGCGAAGAAAGAGAAAAAAGATCTGCCTAAAATTGCCATTGCAGGATTCTGGATTGAGTCGAGTACCTTTTCGCCTGCCAAAAGCGATGTGAACTCCTTTAAGCAATTAAGAGGAGATGAGATATTCAATTACTATCCATTCTTTGGTGTGGATTCTACCTTAAGAAAGCAAGCCAAATGGGTTCCAACCCTAAGAGCTCGCGCCATTCCTGGTGGGGTAGTTACCAAGGAAACCTACGAAACTTTCGTAAGCGAAATATTGGAAAAACTAAAGGTAAACGGTCCTTTCGATGCCATGTTTTTAGATGTTCACGGAGCGAGTAGTGTGGAAGGAATGGATGATCCCGAAGGTGATTTAATCACACGCATTAGAAAAGTGGTTGGAACGGACTGTATGATTTCTACCAGCATGGATTTACACGGAAATGTAACTCCTGAATTGGTGAAGCATTCCGATTTAATTACCTGTTTCCGTTTGGCTCCACACGAGGATGCCATGGAGACTAGAAGAAGAGCCGTGAAGAACCTTTTGGATCGTTTAGAGAGCGGAAAAGGGAAACCAAAATACAAAGCATGGATTCCGGTTCCGGTTTTATTGCCGGGAGAGAAAACCAGTACCCGTATTGAGCCGGGAAAAAGCCTGTATGCTAAAATCGATCCTTTAACCAAGCAGGAAGGTGTAATTGATGCTGCCATTTGGGTAGGTTATGCATGGGGCGATGCACCAAGAAACACTGCTACGGTTACCGCTTATGGCGACAGCAAGGAAGAGGTTGCCAAAGCAGCCGAATACCTGGCAAAAAGTTTCTGGGATGTAAGAAAAGAATTCGAGTTTGTAGCACCGGTAGCCAGTTTGGATGAAAGTTTAAAGGCAGCCATTAAAAGCGATAAGAAACCTTTTATCATTAGTGATATGGGTGATAATCCAACTGCAGGTGGTGCGGGTGATGTAACCTGGACTTTGGCAGAGCTTTTAAAGAGACCAGAATTTAAAAAGGCAGGCGGACCATCTTTGATTTACGCATCGATTCCTGGACCGAAATTCGTTGAAAAGGCTGTGAAGTTAGGAGAGGGAGCCATGATTGAGGCAGAAGCCGGGGCAAATGTAGATTCACGCTACTCGGGACCTGTAAAACTGAAAGGAAAGATTGAAAAGATTAGACATGGCGACAAGCATGCCGAAACCGAAGTGGTAGTGAAGGTAGGAAGCATGCATGTAATTGTAACCAAAATCCGTAAACCATACCACCACGAGGCTGATTTTACCAATTTGGGATTGAATCCTAGAGAATCGGATATTGTGATGGTGAAGATAGGTTACCTGGTGCCTGAATTGTACAACATGCGTGGCGATTGGCTAATGGCTCTTACGCCAGGAGGAGTTGATCAGGATTTGATCCGTTTGGGACACAAACGCATTAAACGACCAATGTTCCCATTCGATGCCGATATGGAAAATCCAGATCTATCAGCTCGAATGATTCCTTTATCGAACGAATAAACACAATTAAAAAATATACAGTAGAGACGTACGGCCGTACGTCTCTTTTTTTTACCACGAACAGATCCCTACGTGATTTGGTTATGACCCAGATTGAAATGATGATTAGGATGAACCCAGATAGGGCATCACTGACAACGGATAACCAACAACTATTTCTTCTTTTTAAAATGGCTAATTACAAAAAGCACACCCACAAGAATAAAAGGAAAAGTGATCATTGCAATCACCGTTAAACTCATCACAACCGAGTGATTCATGTTATAGTTGTGCATAAATATGATGGGAGAAAAAACTATCCCAATCATTCCCAAAATAATTCCTCCAATCAATTCCCATTTCCAGGCTATGATCAAGAGTGCAGTTAACACAAATGAGGGAAGCATATGCATTAAAAAGTCAAGGATTTGCTTGCCAATGGGCAAAGCAGGATTGAATGCATCAAGAGCAAACAGGCTAATAAATAAGATTGCCAATATGCAGATTACTCTTGGAGTCCAGTGCAGAAGTTTTAACGAGCCAGTCATGGTTTCTTATATCATTAAAATTAAAAATGATTGAGATATAATGCCGATAGATATTTAAAGATCAATAACAAATAGCTTGTTCCGATTTTTTTCGGGGAAGTGATGTTATCGATCATTTTAAATACTAATCGGTATTAGGGATTGGTGTAGAATGACCCAAAATAAGCTTCCATTCTCCGTTTATCTTGTGAAAAATGAGACTTTCCCGCCAATGGATAGGAAAAGTTGTGTCGGAAGAACTTACCATGGCATTGTTTTCGTAATACATCCAGGCCATGGAGGCATTCACTTCGGTTTTAATCAGGTTAAACTTATAACGAACATCGAAATCAGCCCATTTGTTATCCATGGCGTGTATGAGACTGTCGTTGGTCCAGTGCAATCCATCTTCAACAAGAATGAAGTTACTGGTAGAACAACTTTTCAATAGGTCCCAATTCCTGGTTTCAAGTGCCGTAAAGAAATCTTGCATCACTTGGTGTACTGCTTCTTTTTCTTTGGCGATATCGGGTTTGTTCTCTTGAGGCTGGCAGGCACAAAGAGCCAGCAGCATTAAAAGTATTAGGCTTGTTGTTTTCATGGTGGATTGATGTTTAAGGGTATAAAGTTTTTTTATAGATAGAAGAGGATAGAAGCGCCGATAGATAGGATTAATACAAAGTTAGGGCATTGGCTTGTGAAAGGCCAGAAAACTTCTTGTAAACGGCTTATACCGATTATTAATTTGTATAAGCCATTAGTACGCTTCTCTACTAATGGCTAACAAATTATAGATCGGCATTATACCTAAGCTATTCGAGAGCTTAAAATAGCTCTCTATTTGTTTATCTATGGTATTAAAAGGCATTGCGAGGAGCTTTGTAATGTCTGCATATAACACAAAGCTTTGCCGGAATGGAATGAAAAGAATAGGAATGTAGCTTTGTAGGTTTAAGAATAGACCGCAAACAGGTTTGGGAGAAGCCATAAGCTTCTGGAAAATACTACTGCTTCGTTGTAGACTAAAGGAGAGAATTGAGAAACAAAGTCAAGGGATTAAGAGAAGAATCATGAGCCCAAAGAAATGCCTTTAGAGAAAAATGAAATTATTTATAAAGCATTAAAAAACTTATTGTTACCTTAGTAATTGCATGTAAGCAAAGAAAAAATGCCATTAGGCCTTTTGTTTTTCGATTTGGCCATGATGGAAATGATGGTTTCGAACTTAGAAATAATGTATGAAGAGAAATAAACAAGCTTAAGGCCTACAGAAATTAATCAGAAGAGAAACGAGAAGGCATAGCTTTAAAACGAGTAGGTAAAGGAGAATAACGCGGAGGTAAACTGTTGCAGTGCGAATGTCTTTGTGCATGGCGCGAAAGGATGGCTTTTAAAAGCAGGAGTCTATGATTTAAAAGCGAAATCCTATGTGTGCTGAGCGAATGTTGATGATTTGCTTGCGCAAGCAAGGTGTTGAAGAGTAAGGGGTGATGATTGGTGTGCTTGTGTAAGTGTGCGAAAAGAAGAAGCAATACATCAAGTCAAAATAAACCCAGATACTCAAATAAACACCATGGACAAAGCCCAATACCGAATATTCAAACAAGCTGTACTTTTGCAACATTTTGGAGCAGAAAGCTCAGTCTTACAAAACGATTCATTCTATCAGAAAGCTCACCAAAAACTCTTACATCTGGTAACTCAACTCGAAGAGCTAAATATAAATCAGGACCGAAGCAAGAGTAAAATAGCTTACAAGAAACAGGATAGCCGTGAACAATTGGAATCTCATTGTTTTCAGGTGGCCAGTTTATTGAAAAGCTATGGTAACTTTCATGAATTCATTCCTTTTGCTTCCTTAAAAGGCTTTGGCAAGAACCAGCTTTACAAATACTCAGGAATAAATTTATTAATAAATTCAGAGAAACTAAAGGGAATTCTTGATGAATATCCTGATGAAAGTATAAAGGCCAAAGTTGGGAGTGCATTGAAAGAAGCCTTGATGAACAGCATTGCCTTGTTCGATGATTTGTTGGAGGATCCGAAAAGGAACAAGAAAAAATTAAAGAATACTGGTAAGAAAATACAGGAAAGTCTAAAAGAATACCAAAACTTGCTGAATGATGTGATCATTCCCTATGTAAAGGGGAAGTATGCTGGTGAAAATCCCAAGTTGGTTTCTAGAATGGAAAGTGTATTGAAGTACAATAAGATTCCTAGGAGGAAGATTAGTCTGGCAGGAACAATAAAGGATGAGGAAGGCCGTCCAATACATCGGCCAAGACTTTCTGTAGACCAAAAAAAGCCAATGGTGAAACGAGGTACAAAGGGCAATTATTTCATCAAGAATCTAACGAGTGGACAGCATAGCCTGATCTTTACTTGCAAGAACTATAAAACGGTTAAAAAGGCAGTGATGATTACAAACGATTCTGTGTATAGGTTAGATGTAGTAATGATAGCGGTGAAGAGTGAACAATGATCAGTTATCAGGGAGGGGTTGTAAGGATAATGAAATATTATATTTTATAAATGAGTGATGAGTTGAATATAATTTTGTAGGTTTGGGATACTATAGAGTTTACAAAAACGGAGTTTAATCTGAATCATTAGTAGAAGACCAATAACAAAAAAATGAAGACATTATTAACCCTATCACTTGCTTTGTTATCAATTGCAATCAAAGCACAAAACCCATATGTAGATTTTTTGAAACAGAGTAGTTCGTCACCAATAGATTACCTGGAATCTTTGTTTCAAGAGAAAGATCTGGTAATGATTTGTGAAAGAGATCATCGTGAAATTACTCAGTATGATTTGTTGTATGATATTGTTTCTCAAGATTGGTTTTCTGAAGAAGTGGGAAATATCATTTTTGAAAGTCCATCGGTAAGTATTCAAAATGAATTGGATGATTTGCTGTTGGCAAATGATTTAACGGATGATCAAATTGAGGCAAAAACAAAGCATATCTATCAGAACTTAAGTTTCGATGTATTATGGGAAAAAACAAATCTCTATTCATTTATTATGAGAGTTGCTCAATTGAATGGAAATCGTAGCCTTGAAAAGAAAATTAGGATTATAGGTGCTAATATGAAGTTTTCGTGGAAGGATATTAAAACGAAGGATGATTATCAGAATTTTAAAGCAACATTAAATGATAGAGATCGGGTTATGGCTAAGAACATTAGCAATTGGTATCTATCACACAAAAATAGCAAGGCATTAATAATTATGAATTATAGACATGCCTACGGGAACATATACTGGAAGAAGAACAGGAAAACAGACAATGTAGGAAGGTATTTGAAAGAAGAGTTTCAAGATGAATTAACAAATGTATTTTTAAATAGTTATACCGAACGACGTTATACTGGCAAAGGTAAATTTCATGCACATAAAAAATGGGATCTGGCATTTGAAGCAAATGATGATAAACCTGTAGCCTTTTCATTGAAAGATTCGCCATTTGGAAATGATCGTTTTGATGATTATCCGTACATCAGAATCAAATTGAAATGGCATGAGGTTTTTGATCATTTTATTTTTTACAATCCTTTATCTGAACATATGATTTCATGGGGTATGGACAACATTATTGATTCGGAATTTCGAAAAGAATTGGAAAGAAGGTATCTGATTATTGGTAAGGAGTTGACGCAGGGACGTATCAACTCTATGAATAAAACAATAGTTTACCATGATAAAAATACTCCAAGTTTATAGTGATTTATGAAGTGAATTTCTTTTTCTGAATAAATCTAGTGAGGTTCGTAATTAATGCGAATCAAGGATTGAAAAGATAGATTAAAAATAATGGAAAGGTTTATTTAGGAATTCTTCCCTTCCAGGGAAGATGGCGAAAGCCAGAAGGGTGTATTTTTGATTATATTGTTCTTATTTCACCCTTTTCCCTGCCGGGATTTTCCCTAAGAGGGAAAAACTCAACTTGAAAAAGCGATGAGATTCATTCTTGTCTAATCAATACAGTTATTTTAACCATAATCAACCAATCAAAAACAAAACACAATGAAGAAATCGATATTCTTATTCTTGCTTTTTGCTTCGATGATTACTTCCTGTCATCAAGCTGATAAGTCAAATGGAATTTCAGCTTTTTCTGAAATGGCCGATGAGGAAATGATCCCTATCACACGACAGCAAGGTGGTGCACCGCTAATGCCTATAGACAACAAGGAAGTCGTAAAAAAGAAAATCATAAAAGATGGAAGAATCGGTCTAAAGGTTACAAATGTTGATGCTGCCAAGGCAAGAGTCGATTCTATTGTGAAATTATACGGTGCGTATTATTCCAATGAAAACTTGAATAATACAGATTGGGAAACCACTTATAGCTTAACAGTTAGAATTCCTTCTGTGCATTTTGAAAGTTTTATAAGTGCAATTGAACAGGGTAAGGGAGAGGTTTTGTATAAAGAAATTGATGCCAGAGATGTAACGGAACAGTTTATTGATTTGGAAACAAGACTTCAGAACAAACGAGCGTATGCGAAGAAATATAAGGACCTGTTAAAAAGGGCAAAAACTGTAAAGGAAATACTGGAAATAGAAGAGAAAATTCGTCGCATAGAAGAGGAAATTGAAAGCACATCGGGTCGATTGAAGTATTTAGGTGATTTGGTTGATTACAGTACACTTACCCTAAACATTCACAAGAAAAAAGACTTTAAATACAATCCAGCTAAACGTGACAAATTCTCAGAAAGAATCAAGCAATCCTTATCGAAAGGATGGTATGGATTTGTTGAGTTCCTATTAGACCTGGTAATGATTTGGCCATTCTGGATTATAGTTGTCTTGATTATCTATTTCTTTAAAAAACTGAGAAGAAAGAAAAAACAAAATAAAGAGTAGTTCAACAAGTTGCTAAGCATTTTCTAAATGCTTAGCAACGTCTTTATATTTACAAGAAATCAGCCCTAATCATAAAGCATCATAATGATCTGCGTCTAAATCATTCCTCATAACAGCTAATTGCCAATTCAAAATAAAATTCATTTTCAGATAGGGTATTCTTTCATTTAATCATCATACTAATACACACAAAACACAAAAAGATGAAGAGACTACCTATTATTCTGATCTTTCTGGGGGTATTTATGGTATCCTGTCAGCAAAAGACTACAAAAAATGATGCATCTCAAGTATCTGAAACTGAAAAGAAAGTTGAGTATCCGAAAGTAGTGAAATTTCCATCTTTGGATTCTTTGATGATTACAGCTCATTTGTATCAGATTGATAAAACATCACCTTTCATTCTGCTTTGTCACCAAGCCAGGTTCAACAAGTTCGAGTATTCGGGAATTGCTGAGAAGCTGAACGAAATGGGCTTTAATTGCATGGCAATTGATCAGCGTTCGGGTGGACCTATTGGTAAAACACAAAACGAAACCTATTTGCGTGCCCTTGCAAAAGACTTGGGCATTGATTATGTGGATGCAGAGCCGGATATCCGAGCAGCCATTAAATATGTGAGCCAGAATTATTCGGATAAGGTAATTCTTTGGGGATCTTCCTATTCTTCCACCTTAGCGCTTTATTTGGGTGTAGAACTAGATGAAGTATCAGCAGTGATCTCTTTTAGTCCGGGAAATTACATGGCGGATCACAAAGGATCTCTTATAGATAAGCTGGAAGGATTTGAAAAGCCAATGTTTATTACCAGTTCGAATTATGAAGCCAAATACATAAAAGAATTGTTGGAGAAGCATAAAATGGTAGAGAAGCAGGTGCATTTTATTCCAGAAGGTCCGGGGCATCATGGTTCGCGTGCGCTTTGGATCAATCAGCAAGGAGGAGAGGAGTATTGGACTGCAATTACCGCATTTTTAAGTGATATAAAGAATTAGTTAGGGTTAGTGGTTTATTAAACACAGACTTGATTGGGAATGGCATTATGCTGTTCCCTTTTTGTTTTCAATAGCAATAGTTTATCGATTAATAATTACATTTGTTTTTAATGGAACATGTACTAGCCCCACTTAATTCGTTCATTATTATTGTAATTGTAGGATCGATATTTTTGTTATCCTTTTTACTGTTAGGGAATCTTTTAAAGGTAAACCGAAAAGCCAATATTTTACTGGCTCTCTTTTTATTGATTTGGGCTAGCTTTTGGATGGATGAGTTATTGGGAATGATAGGAATAAAAACTTATTCACCTACTTTAATTGAAACTCTAGGCGTAATACAAACATTTGCAGCAATCTTGTTTTATTTCAGTGTTTTGTATTATACGAATCCATATCGGAAACTAAGAAAAAAAGATTCTCTCCATTTGATTATTCCGATACTTGTGGCTGTTGTTACCCTTTTCGATATTGAAATAGGTGAGCGATTTGATTCATATCGATGGTTTGTGCTGGTGTTGCTCATTCAGGCTGCTTTTTATATTCTGACTTCTTTACTGTTATTGCAAAAGCACGAAAAAAGAATTGAACTCTTTAATTCGAATCGTGAGTTGGTTGATTTGAAGTGGATCAAGCAAATTATCTTTTCGCTCATAGCAATCAGTATTTTTATCATTGTTTACAACCTGATTATTTCAGAAGGGAATTTAAACATATTCGGAAATGTATTTTCTCTGATCATTTTGCTGTTTTTGGCCTACAATACATTAAAGCAAAAAGAGATTTTTCTGATTAGTGAAGAGGAGTTGGAAAAGGTTTTAGAGGAGAAGAGCCTGGAACAGAAAGGCAAGCAAAAACTTTTGTCTGATGAGGAGATTATTGTTTTAAGGGATAAGCTTGAATCGCTAATGAAAGGGAAAAGACCATATTTGGAAGGGGATTTAAGTCTCTCGAAATTGGCAGAATTCATCGAAATAACACCGCATCATTTGTCTTATCTTTTAAATGAGGGTTTCAATAAGAACTTCTTTCAGTATGTAAATCATTATCGGGTAGAGGAAGCCAAAAAGCTTCTCCTGAGTGAAGAATACAAGCACATTTCAATCATTGGAATTGCGTATGATTCTGGATTTAACTCCAAGACGGCCTTTAATACGGTGTTTAAAAAAGAAACCGGGCTGACGCCTTCTTTGTTTAAGAAAAATTCGGGTAGTTTGTAATGGCAATTGGGTAAGGATATATCATTGTTTTAAAAATACTGCGCTGCTCTGCAGCTTGATTCCAATTGTTCGGATGTTGCTATAAATGCTGCGCCACTCTGTGGCTTGAGATTGGTGGAAAAGGAGTAAAGGTGCATAGCACCGAAGTCTTTATAGCAAATGATTGAGAACAAGTATTCAGGTACGTAGTACCGTGGTATCCGAATAAGGTATCATTGATTGTTGTTGTATTAGGTTAGAAATAATACCGCGCTGCTCTGCAGCTTATTCTAAATATATGGCATTGTGCTATAAATGCTACGCCACTCTGTGGCTTGGGATTGGTGGAAAGGAGCAAAGGTGTATCGCACCGAGGTTTCTATATCAAATGGTTGTGTACAAGCCTTAAAGTGCATGGTGCCGTGGTGTAAGAATGGGGTCTGCGATTAATGTATTATTTGTTTAGAAAAATACCGCGCTGCTCTGCAGCTTGATTCCAATTGTTCGGATGTTGCTATAAATGCTGCGCCACTCTGTGGCTTGAGATTGGTGGAAAAGGAGTAAAGGTGCATAGCACCGAAGTCTTTATAGCAAATGATTGAGAACAAGTATTCAGGTACGTAGTACCGTGGTATCCGAATAAGGTATCATTGATTGTTGTTGTATTAGGTTAGAAATAATACCGCGCTGCTCTGCAGCTTATTCTAAATATATGGCATTGTGCTATAAATGCTGCGCCACTCTGTGGCTTGGGATTGGTGGAAAGGAGCAAAGGTGCATAGCACCGAAGTCTTTATAGCAAAAGATTAAGCACGGACCTTAAGGTACATCGTACCGTGGGATATAACAGGTAATCAGATTCGAATAATTATTAAAAAATGTTCGCATTGATAAATGCGAACCTGTTTAGGCGTTCTACTTTATAAAAAACACCCGTTTAAATATGAAAGTATTGTTGGTTTGCAACAAAACGGCAATGCTTATGAACGTTCTAAAGTGTTTTCTACTTATCATGTTTTACCTGATAAGAATGCTTAGCCTCGTATTTCGAGTGTTGCTGTTTTGTTACAAACAAAAACGGTAATAGGTATGAAGATTTTAAAGACTTTCCTTTTGGTGTTGATTTGTGTAAATCTGCAAGCACAAGACCTAAGACAAACCATAAAGGGGAAAATCGTAAGTAAGGAAACAGAAGAACCCTTGGCTTTTGCCAATATTCATGTGAAGGATACGGATCCTATCATTGGTGCAACAAGTGATTTCGATGGAAATTTTGAGCTTAAAAATGTTCCTGTAGGGAGGGTAAACATAGAGGTTTCATATATTGGGTATGAATCCTTACAAATTCTGGATGTGCTCGTGAATTCAGCCAAAGAAGTGCAGCTAAATATTCGATTAAACCCTTCTTTTTCTACATTAGGAGAAGTTGTTGTGGCACCCAAAATTAACAAACAGGAACCTGTCAATACGATTACATCAGTAAGTGCCCGAATGCTTAGTATTGAGGAAGCCAGTAGGTATGCAGGAGGTTTTGATGATCCGGCCAGGCTGGCATCCTCATTTGCAGGTGTGGCAAGTAGTAATGGAGAGGATAATTCCATTATTGTTCGTGGTAATGCCCCTAAATTCTTGCAATGGAAGATTGAAGGGGTAGAGATTCCCAACCCGAATCACTTTGCCAACTTAAACAGCTTTGGAGGAGGTGGATTAACCGCATTAAGTTCTAATGTTCTGGCCAATTCCGATTTTATGACCGGAGCTTTTCCATCGGAGTACAACAATGCGCTGGCAGGGGTGTTTGATATTAAAATGAGAACAGGCAATACCAGCAATTACCAGCATAGTTTCGAAGCTGGATTAATTGGAATCGATTTTGCTTCGGAAGGTCCGCTGACAAAGAACAACGGATCGTACCTGGTAAATTACAGGTATTCAACCTTGGCACTAATTCCTTCCATGTTGCCAGAAGATGCTGATGGAACCAAGTACCAGGATTTATCCTTTAAGCTAAACTTTCCAAGTCAGAAGTTGGGTACATTTTCACTTTGGGGAATCGGTTTAATCGATGAATCGGATACCAGCCCAGAGAAAGATCCGAATGAGAGGGAGTATTATCAAGATATAGAAGATCAGGAAGTAAAACAATACATGGGAGCCATTGGTTTGAATCACAAATTACGATTTAAAAATTCGGCTTATTTGAATTCAACGCTGGCCTTTACTTCCGAAGGTATCGACATGCTAACCGATAGACTGGATGAAAATGAAGTGTTGCAAGCAGAAAATCTGGTAAAAAACACCAAGTACAACATTGAGTTTAAATCCTATTACAACAGAAGGTTCTCGGAGCGATTATCGAACAGAACAGGAGTTTCATTAAGAGGAATGGGCTATGATTTGGATATTCGTGAAGCAGATGAAAGCAAAACATTGCAGAATATAAGCAATGAGAATGGATTTAGTTTATTGGCATCGGCTTATACCAACTTTAGCATTACAGGGAAAAAGTTAAAGTTCAATTTTGGTTTGAACTCTCAAGTATTTACATTGAATAATAACTATACGATTGAACCTCGTTTGGGAATCAAGTTCCAACTTAATGACAGAAACAGTTTTAGTTTTGGTTACGGTTTGCACAGTAGGTTGGAGCCTTTGCAAATGTATTTTTCCAAACCAATCAACGATGATGGTAGCATAAGCAATAAAGACCTCGATTTTATTAAGGCGCATCATTTGGTATTGTCTTACGATTGGAATATCAGCGAGAAACTACATGTTAAAATAGAACCTTACTATCAGGAATTGTATGATGTGCCAATTGCGGATAACAGTAATGAATCACTATTGAATTTGCAAGGCGATTGGTTTGTAAACGATACCTATGCCAATACAGGTAAAGGTAGAAATTACGGTGTTGATTTAACTTTAGAGCAATACATGCACAAAGGATTTTACTATCTATTAACTGGATCTCTATTTAAATCGCAATACAAAACTTCTGATTCAGATTGGTTCAGTACCCGATACAATAAAAAATACCTGGTTAATGCTTTGTTTGGAAAAGAGTTTTTGCTTGGCGATAGAAAACAAAACTCCTTGGGATTGAACCTGAGACTATCGATACAGGGAGGTGAAAGATTCTCAAGAATAGATGAAAATGCTTCTGCATTAGCTCGAGATGTGGAGTACGACCAGACTGCTCCTTTCAATATGAAAACAAAAGCTTCAACGATAGTGCATACAACTATTAATTACACCTGGAATAAACAGAAAACGAGTCACAGATTGTCTCTTAAGATATTAAACCTAACGGGTTACGAAGGCTTTCACGGACATAAATACAATATAAAAACAGACAAAGTGGATGAGGATAGAGAGGCATTAATGATACCAAACTTGAGTTATAGAATTTCGTTTTAATTGGTTGTGTTGAATTATTTAGGGGTATGATATTGAGCTGTTCCGTATTCTTTGAAAAGCTTATCAGAATATTTGTATGGTTTATGATAAAGTATTACTTTCATGGAAATTAAATTAAATAAAAATGATAATGAAAAAGCTTTTACTAATCACATCACTTATTGGAATTTTCTTTGTAGGCACTGCTCAAACTAAAAATTGGACTGCAAGCTATTATCACAAAAATGAATTAGGGATTGCATTGTTTACGCAAGGACAATTTTATCCCGAGTTAAGAATTCAGGCTGAGAATGAACACTTTGATAATACAGAAGTATCATTGTTTATTCGTAATGATTTATCTGTTGAATTAGCTTCTGATGTAAACCTTTCTTGGGGAGTTGGTGCATCTGTAATAGATGGAGAATTTGGAAACTTTAGAGTACCCCTATACATTGTTAAAAAGGATGTTTTAGCAGAAAATATAAATCTAATGTTAGGATTGGAGTTGAATTCTGATTTTGAAGATAAAACCAAACTACTTCCTAAATTTGGAATTAGTTTAAACTTTTAATTTTAGGATATAGATTTCTATGTAATACTTATAGCTGTGATATTCATTATTTCGAAGCAAGGTAGTGAAGCTATAAGCTAAGATTAGTAATTTATATGATACAAAATTTATAGGGAATGGCACTGTGCTGTTCCCTTTTATTTTTAGCTACTTTTTAACGCAGATGTGAAATAACATTATTGAGATTCTTAATCGTTGAAACAACCACAAAGGTACACAGGGGAACACAGAGGATTATTATTTCTTTGTGTTCCCCTGTGTTTAGAATTGAATTAGACAATCTTAAATAAATTAAGAATGAAATTGCATCAGGACAAGTACATCTTTCTTAAGCGAAGAAGAGAATTTGTTTAATCTGAAAGACATGCACAGAGCCCATAGGGTCAAGTATGTCTAAATTCTCTGTGTTCCTCTGTGTACTCTGTGGTTTACCTAATTACAATTGTTTTGTGAAAATCAAGTTATATTTGTAAGCGATGTTGGATATCAGAACATATCAGCCCAAACAGTATTCCGATTTGATAGAACGAATTTGGGTACTTGAGTCTGGCAATGAAGCAACTGATGTGCTGATACCACCAAGTCAGTACATGCAATTACTGGTTCCATTGGAAGGCTGTGAATACAATTGGAATGGCAGGCCCAATGGTAAGAATGTGCTTGAAGGCATTAGTTTGCAGACCCATTGTGTGCATTATCCTGCAGGAACAAAACTTTTGGGCATTCGCTTTTATCCATTTGGAGCATTTCCTTTTCTGCAATGCGAAGGAAAGGATTTACTGAATCAAATGATGGAAGTAACTCTTCCGGGAAAACCGGGACTTGAAGCCGTGAATGATGAGGAACTGTTGAATGAAGTCTATCATATGCTACATGTGCTTTACGATGAGTTTTCCTATCAAAGAATTAAACCCCTAAAAGATTATTACCAGACTGTTCGATGGAGTGAGGACTCCATGTCGATTGAAGAATATTGCAAATTGAATGGTACGAACTACACGACCTTAAACCGGAAGTTTTCCATAATTACAGGCTTAAGTACCAAAAAGTTTGAACGTCTTGTAAAGTTTCGAAAATCGCTATGCAATTTAATTGACAGTAGTGACAAACTAACCGAGATAGGTGCTGATGCAGGTTATTTTGATCAGGCCCATTTTATACGTGAATTCAAATTGTTTCTTCATTGTACCCCGTCTACCTACCAATCCTTGATCCAATCGGCTGATAAGGATACACAAATCATCAATTACAACTTCAGATTATTTTAAGTGCTTAAAATATACAATTCTGCTTGCTGGAAGCAGTATAGCTTTGTCTTTTGAAGTTTAAATGGTGTAAAATCAAAAGACATGAGAATAGAACATTTGGCAATTTGGACACTTGATTTAGAATCTATGAGATCCTTCTATATGAAGTATTTTAAGATGATTAGCAGCAAAAAGTACCACAACGAAAAGAAAGGATTTACTTCTTATTTTTTATCCTTTGAAGGGGAAAAAAGCAGGATTGAGTTGATGTATAGGGATGATATTACTAAAGAAAGTAAGGATAGGGAAAGTTGTTTGGGATTTACTCATTTCGCGATTTCGGTGGGAGGTAAAGAAAAGGTTGATGAATTGACTGAACTTATGAGAGCAGATCAATGCAGAATAGTTGGAGAACCGAGAACAACAGGTGATGGCTACTATGAAAGTGTTGTGTTGGATTGTGAAGGAAATCGTGTGGAAATAACGGAATAATCAAAAAAATGATTTTATCCCGAACAAGACCTAATTGAGTTGTTGTTTAAATCTAAATTAATATATTTGAATTGTTCATAATTAGTCGATTGACATCTTTTGATTATAGTGAAATAAATATGTGTTTCAGAGAAATAATATGTGATAAAATATAAGTTGAAAACTGTAAGAAAAATGAAATTTAAAAATTTGATCTCAATATTACTTTTAAATATGGTGATAATGGGGTGTTCTAAAGATGAAGATACTTTGACAATTAGCAATGATTTTAAAGGTATAGATATGGTAGTTGTTAAAGGTGGAACATTTTTAATGGGAAGTAATGATGGTGATAGATATGAAAAGCCTGTTCACTCTGTAAGCTTAAGTAGTTTTGAGATTGGTAAATATGAAGTTATACAAGCTCAATGGGTAGCGATAATGGGAGACAACCCATCTTATTTTAAAGGAGATAGTTTACCAGTGGAGAATGTAAGTTGGAATGATATCCAAATATTTATTGCAAAATTGAATGAACAAACGAATAAGACATATCGCTTACCAACAGAAGCTGAATGGGAATATGCAGCTAGTGGTGGTTTAGAGGCTTTGCCAACAATTTATTCAGGAAGTAATAGTATTGTTGATGTTGCCTGGAGTGCTGAAGACAAAGAGTATACTACCCAAAAAATTGGGAGAAAACAAGCGAATGAACTTGGGCTTTATGACATGAGTGGAAATGTTTCGGAGTGGTGTAGTAATTGGTATGGGATTTATTATGAGGATTCTGTAACGAATCCAAAGGGACCATCCACTGGATCTAAACGTATCAGCCGTGGGGGAAGTTGGAGTAGCAATGATTTTTTTACTCGCATTACCATTCGAAACTTTAATGAACCAGAGCATAAGACCTATTTAAAGGGATTTCGACTTGCTCGCAGTTTGCAATAGTTTCTCTAAAAACTTCTTACCACATGTGTGTGGGAAGACAATTCATAATCAATTTTAGCAATCAAGCTGTAAGGTGTAGTTTGTAAAGTTGCTTAGCAACTAATCAATTCAAAAAAAACTTTCTAAAACTCAAACACAAATTGTAACTTAAAGTATCTTAATCGCAATAATATGAGGTGCTTATTTGTTGTTACATTACTTCTGCTTTTATTTTCCTGCAGCCATCCTGTTGATAAGAAAAGAATTATCGATTCAAAGAAGTTAGATGAGATTATCTCAAAAAAGGACAAAACACTGGTATACATTTGGACTACATGGTGTAGTGGCTGCAGGAAGAGTCTGGAGAAAACATTGCCTAAGTTGATACAAGACATCAATGAGGAAGAGTACCAATTGTTGCTGATTGCAGTAAGTAAAAACAGGGCAGAGGTGGACTCCTTGGTAGAGGCAAGTGGTTTAAACAACAATTCCTTTTTCCTGGACTTTATCGGACCTGATAAAGGCAAATTTCAATCCATTGGCATCAGGCAGTTTCTTAAATCCAATTTCCCCAACGAAAAGATCTACACGGGAGGAATTCCAGTATTTGTTCTTGTAAGCAGAGATAAGGAGGTTTTGGTTAAAAAGCTTCCTCATACTTATGATGGAGTTATGGAGATTCTGAAATAAAACTCCAAGCTTCAAATCTCTGGCAATAGCTTCAAATTTTGGATCAATTAGAACAAAGGGGTAATCGACTGCTTCGCTTTTCGACGATCAGACTTTCAACAACAAAAAAAGACCCATCAGAAAACTGACAGGTCTTGAAGTAAAATATCTTGATGGACTAAGCCTCTTCGTAGAAGAATTTATCAGCGAAAGCTGGTTTCAAATCATCCAACCAAAGTGCTTTAGGGTCATATTTTGCAAAGAAAGGGCGTCCAACCCAATCGGAATCTCTTCCCTGAATAAAGTTTAGAACGTAAACTTTTTCACCATTAACTTCGGTAACTCCAGCAACTTGAACTTTTCCAGGATTAGCCGACATGCTTGGTCCTCGAACCGTACGACAAACTCCGCTAACCTGAGCATAAGCCTTACGGAAGATATCCCAAGCTTCTTCAAGTGTAACAGCAAAATATTCTTGAGCACCAGTTTCACGAGCAATAAACATGTAGTAAGGAATCATTCCCCAGTCTACCTGCTTTCTCCACATGCGAGCCCACATATCAGCATCAAAGTTCAAATGCTTCATTAATGGCGATTGAGTGCGAATTACTGCACCTGTAGCGCGAATATTTTTTACAGCTTGTTCTACAGCTTCAGTGCTCATTTCATTAATGTGGTTGAAGTGAGCCATAATAGATAGGTTCAAACCACTATCTTGAATCTTTTTGAATACATCCAACAATTGTTGAGCATCATTATCTTTGGTGTAACGATATGGCCAGTAACCTAATGTTTTGGTTCCAATACGAATTGTCTTTAGGTTTGGAATCTCAGCAGCAATAATGGCATCGATATATTGTTCGAATACTTTCGATTTCATTACCATTGGATCACCACCTGTAAACAACAAGTCGGTAATTGATGGATTCTGACGCAAGTACTCAATGATTAGATCAACCTGCTTCATAGCAAATTTCAACTCATCGATACCTGTAAACTGAGGCCAACGGAAACAGAAAGTACAGTATGCATGGCATGTTTGTCCCTGCGATGGGAAAAACAACATTGTTTCGTCGTATTTGTGCTGAATACCAACCAATTTTTCACCGTTTAGCTCAGGAACATTGTGTACTTGTCCTGCCGGATTTGGATTCAGTTCCATTCTAATTTGGTTGGCTGCTTTGGTGATTTCAGGTCTTGAAGCACCACTTTTAATCAACTCAGCCATTCTGTCGTAATGCTTGGCTGAAAGCATATCTTTTTGAGGGAAAGTCAGGATAAAAATCGGATCATTTTCGAAATTGTCCCAATCGATCAACTCATCAACTACGTAATTATTTGCTTTAAAAGGAAGGACCTCTCCAACAACTTCAATATCAAAAATCTGCTCTTCACTCAGTTTACTAATCTGAGGAATATTCTTAAAGGTCTTCAGTGTGTAAGCTCTATACTTCATAGGCTAATATCTGGTTTTGATGTTTTAACAAGTAAGCGCGCGCGTAAACGCGATTACTCCCCCTGGTTGTAATTATTTACTCAAAATCAAGCTATTAGGATATGGTAGCGCAGATGTATGTGTGTAACTCATCAGAGTTATTGGCTACAAATGAGATTCCCCATTTTCAAGTTAGGGAAAAATTGGGACATTTTCCACATAAACTGTTCACTGTCAGCTGTAAAGGAAGACTAATATCCCAGCGTATCAAATAGCTGTGGCACAAATGTATAATATTTAAAAATTTTAAACAAGCTTGTTGGTGAGTTAAGTATTTGTATTAGTGATAGATTTAACTTTACTCACTCACTAATTTATATTGCAGGAATGAGTGATAAAGATTACTTTTGCTGAGGATCAGGAAGAAGGCATAATTAGGCTAAATAAATAATTTAACAGCTTACATATGCATTCTAAATAAGTATTTTTTGCATATCAGTAATTTAATGAAGAGAAGAGATATAGAATTAATGGCACCAGTAGGTTCATACGAATCTTTAATGGCTGCCATTCAAGGGGGAGCTAACTCGATATACTTTGGTATTGAGCAATTGAACATGCGTTCAAGGTCAGCAAATAACTTTGGATTTGAAGACCTAAAAAAAATTGCCAATATCTGTAAAGAGAACAATGTGAAATCTTACCTTACCGTTAACACGGTATTGTTCGATCATGATATTAAGTTGATGTATAAAATTGTTGATGCTGCCAAAGAAAGTGGTGTTACTGCAATTATTGCATCGGATGTTTCGGCAATTATGTACGCACGATCGGTTGATGTTGAGGTACATATATCTACTCAATGTAATATCACTAATATTGAGGCAGTAAAATTTTACGCTCAGTTTGCCGATGTTGTGGTTTTGGCTCGTGAGTTGGATTTGAACCAGGTAAAAGCCATTTACGATCAGATTGTTGAACAGGATATCAGAGGTCCTAAAGGTGAATTGGTGCAGATCGAGATGTTTGCGCATGGAGCTTTGTGTATGGCAGTTTCGGGTAAGTGTTACCTGAGTCTGCATGAGAAGAACTCATCTGCTAATCGTGGGGCATGCATGCAAACCTGCAGAAAAGCTTATACAGTAACGGAAAAAGAATCGGGTAACGAGTTGGAAATTGACAATGAATACATCATGTCGCCAAAAGACTTGTGTACCATTGGATTTTTAAATAAAATGATTGATGCAGGCGTTCGAGTTTTGAAATTCGAAGGTCGTGCACGTTCTCCGGAATATGTAAAAACTGTGGTTGGTTGTTACAACGAAGCAGTTGATTCTTACCTTGATGAATCTTACAATAAAGAAAAGATTGATGCTTGGATGGAGCGTTTGTCTACAGTATTCAACCGTGGATTTTGGAATGGATATTACCTGGGACAAAAACTGGGTGAGTGGAGCAATGAATACGGAAACCGTGCTACCAAGCGTAAAATGCTTGTTGGTAAAGGAACCAACTATTTTACCAAGATTAAGGTTGCGGAATTTTTGTTGGAATCCAACGAACTTACAGTTGGGGATAACATCTTGATTACAGGACCTACAACTGGAGTGGTTGAAACCACAATCAAAGAAATTAGGGTAGACCTTAAACCAGTAGAAAAAGCGGTGAAAGGAGATAGTTTCTCTATTGCTTTGGATACTATGATCCGTCGATCGGACAAATTGTATAAGATTGTTGAGGTAACCAATGATTTGATACAGTAGAAAAGTCTAGAAGTCTAAAAGTCAAAATGTCCAAAAGTCTCCCTTTTAGGGGAGTCCCGAAAGTTTTCGGGATAAAGGGGTGTTAAGAAAAGAATAAAAAAGCTGTCAGCTGAATGCTGATAGCTGTTTGCTTAAAAATTAAACCAAAATAAACATGAACAAGATCGTTCTAACATTTATTACTTTGTTCGCTGCGCTATCCCTTAATGCAAGCGACTTTAAAGGTTCATTATTAAAAAATGGAGATAAAGTACCAGAGTTTACTGTTACCACTTTAGATGGGAAAGAAGTTTCGATAAAGGATTTGAAAGGAAAAGTGGTTCTGATCAATTTTTTTGCTACATGGTGTGGACCTTGTATGAAAGAGTTGCCAGAAGTTCAAAAACAATTGTGGCCGAAATTTAAGGATGAAAATTTTGCAATGGTTTCAATTGGTCGTGAACATACAAAGGATGAGTTAACTAAGTGGAATCAGAAGAAAGGTTTTACCTTCCCAATTGCACCGGATCCGAAGCGTGAAGTTTATTCAAAATTTGCCAGTCAGTACATTCCTCGTAACTTTATTGTCGATAAAACAGGAAAGGTCATTTGGCAAGGGGTTGGATTCGATCAAAAAGAGTTGGATCAAATGATAAAAGCCATTCAGGAAAACTTATAATCCATGCAAGGAAATATCAGAAAAATGCGCACCGATTTAGGGGAGCAAGTACAGTATCAATTGCCAATTGGTGATGATTTAACTGAAATGAACTCACTAATTGGTAAGAAGATCAGTTTGAAATTTATGGATCAAATCAATTGCATCCATTGTGGAAAGAAAACCAAAACATCCTTTTCGCAAGGATATTGTTATTCATGCTTTACCACTTTGCCTCAAACCGATCCCAGCATTGTTCGTCCTGAGTTAGATTTATCTTATTTGGGGATTTCCCGTGATATGGAATGGGCAAAAGAAAATTCCCTTACACCGCATTACGTTTATTTGGCTTATTCTGGCAATTTAAAAGTTGGTGTTACCCGCGAATCGCAAGTTCCAACACGTTGGATCGATCAGGGAGCTAGTAAGGCAATAAAGCTTGCCAAAACTCCAAACAGACATATAGCTGGTGTTATGGAGGTGGCTTTAAAGGAGCATTTTTCTGATAAGACTAACTGGCGCGAAATGCTAAAACAGGATGGCACTATGGATATTGACCTATTAGAGGAGAAAAAGAAAGCTGCTGATAAGCTTCATCCAGAATTGAAACAATATTTAAGTGATGAGGATGAAATTTACAGCATTAATTATCCTGTAGATGAGTTGCCTAAAAAAATTACCAGCTTTGGTTTTGATAAAATAAAAGAGTTCGAAGGAGTTTTGAAAGGGATAAAAGGTCAATACTTGATTTTCGAAGAAGGAAAAGTTATAAATATTCGAAAACATAACGGATATCTTATCGAATTGAAAGTTATTTGATAAAAAAAGTAAGAAACTGTAGGTAAAAAGAACAAATTTCTTAATACATTTGTGTAGACTTGAAAAACTTAAAGAAACAAAACACTAATCGCTAAATTCATATCTGAAATGGAAAGCATTAACTGGAAAGAATTTGGTTTTGGTTATACTAAAACTGATTACAATGTTCGTTGTCACTATCGTGATGGAAAATGGGGAGAATTAGAAGTATCTTCTTCTGATCAAATCAATGTTCACATTGCATCAACTGGTTTGCACTACGGACAACAAGCATTCGAAGGCTTAAAAGCATTTAAAGGTCCTGATGGAAAAGTTAGAGTTTTCCGTATTGACGAAAATGGTAAACGTCTACAAAGCTCATCTCACGGTATTATGATGGCTGAAATGCCTTTGGATTTATTCCGTGAAGCTGTAATCAAAGCTATCAAATTGAATGAAAGATGGATTCCTCCTTATGAATCAGGAGCTTCTTTATACATTCGTCCGGTATTATTTGGTAATGGTGCTCAGGTTGGAGTGAAGGCTTCAGATGAATATACTTTCGCAGTATTTGTAATGCCTGTTGGACCATATTTTAAAGAAGGATTCAAGCCAACTGACTATGTGATCTATCGCGAGTATGATCGTGCTGCTCCTCAAGGAACAGGTATCTATAAAGTTGGTGGTAACTATGCAGCTTCGTTAAGAGGTGGAACAAGAGCTCACGATGAAGGTTTCTCTGCTGTATTATTCTTAGATGCTAAAGAGAAGAAATATATTGATGAGTGTGGTCCTGCTAACTTCTTCGGAATTAAAGATAACACCTACGTAACTCCAAAATCAAACACCATTCTTCCATCTATTACAAACAAAAGTTTGTGTCAAATTGCTGAAGATTTAGGTATGAATGTAGAGCGTCGTCCAATCACTGTTGAAGAATTGGCAGATTTCTCAGAAGCTGGAGCATGTGGTACAGCAGCTGTTATTTCTCCAATCCGTAAAATTGTTGATGCAGATAATAAGATTGACTATATGTATGGTGAAGAGGCAGGAGAGCGTAGCTTTAAGCTATACGAAACTCTTCGAGGCATTCAGTACGGAACTGTTGAAGACAAACACAACTGGAATACAATCATCGAGTTTTAATCGATAACTTTAATTCCTTTTAAAATATAAAGAGCATCGGGTTTTCCTGATGCTCTTTTTCGTTTGTTGTAAGTAATTTCGTAATTAATCCGGATTAATTTACCAGAAGCAATCCTTTTATTCGATCGTCAAAAGCCGAAAGTGCAGCTTTTGAACCTTCTCCCATGGCAATCACAATTTGTTTGTAAGGAACGATAGAAACGTCACCAGCAGCATAAATACCAGCTTGGTTGGTTCTACAGTGTGAATCAATTTCAATTTCGCCAACTTGGTTGGTTTTAACTGTATCGGCAAACACTTTGCTGTTGGCATTTAAACCAATCTGAACAAAAACGCCATCGGTTGTTAAAACTTCTTCCTTTTCGGATATTCGATCCTTATATTTTAAAGAGTGTACCTTATTGCCATCACCATCAATACTTAATGTTTGAGCATTGGTGGTAATGCTTACATTCGATAATTCTTTAATTTTATCTTGCAAAACCTGGTCGCCTTTTAATTCATCCATAAATTCTAGTACATGAACTTCTGAAGCGATTGAAGACAAGTCAATTGCAGCTTCTAGTCCAGAGTTTCCTCCACCGATTACAACCACTTTCTTGCCTTTGTAGAAAGGACCATCGCAGTGAGTACAGAAAGCCACTCCTGAACCAATATAATCGCTTTCTCCGGGAACATTTAATTTTTTCCAGCTAGCTCCAGTAGCAATGATAAGTGCAGGTGTAGTGATTGTTTCATTCAGTGAAGTGGTAATGGTTTTAATTCCATCAACAACATCCAGGTTTTCAATCACACGATTTTCCAGGATATCAATAGGATAATCATGAAGGTGTTTCATTAAGTTACCTGATAATTCAGCTCCACTTGTTTTGGGAACGGAAATCATATTCTCAATGGATACCGTTTCGGTTACCTGACCGCCTATTTTTTCGGCAACAATGGCTACCGAGAAACCTTTACGTGCTGAATATACTGCGGCAGAAACTCCAGCAGGGCCACCACCAGCTACAATAACATCATACTCTTTCTTTTGCTGCAATTCAGGTGTGTACTCAGTTCCCAATTGTTCTTCCAGCTTACTTAGCAATTCACCTAGTGATGAACGACCAACATGCAATTGTTTGTCATTTGCATAAACTGTTGGAACAGCTTGAATGTTTAAATTTTCTACTTCTTCCTGATTAATGGCTCCATCAATAATTTCGTGTGAAATATTTGGATTCAGAAAGGCAAAAATGTTTAATGCTTGAACAACATCAGGACAATTGGTACATGATAGGGAGATGAAGCTTTTGAGTTCAACTTTATCTGAAATCGCTTGAATTCTTTTTGTAAGCATTTCATCTGGCAAGTTTTTTCCAATTCCATCAAGGTTTAAAACTGCCAATAGCAAGGTTGTAAATTCATGACCATTAGGTACAGCTTTAAAAGTGACATTGGTTTCTGCTCCATTTTTTAGAATGGTAAATGCCAATCCATCTGCTTCTGATATTTCTAGGTTTACCTTATCGCTACATGATGCAACATCCTCTAAAAGAGAGATTAATTCTTGCTTGTTAGAGTGTGATGATGATACTTGTATTTGAAATGTATATTGGTTTTTAAGCGATGAAAATAAATCAATTACCTGATTTTTTATTGTTTGTTCCAGCATGTTTTTTTGATTTTGGGAAAATCTGCCTTAAGGTAGTTTAACTTTAATCGGATCTTTTTTAAAGATTACTTCAAGGCAGACTCGGGTATTTTTTTCTTAAATTTTGCCTACTAAGTCGATGCTAGGCTGTAAAGTTTCATTTCCTTCTTTCCATTTGGCAGGACAAACTTCTGATGGATTTTTAGCAACAAACTGTAATGCTTTTAATCTTCGTAGTAATTCATCGGCATTTCTACCTACATTACCTGCAACTACTTCGTATGCTACAATTTCTCCCTCTGGATTTACAATGAAAGTTCCACGTTCAGCCAAACCTACTTCTTCAATCATTACGTCAAAACCACGAGATAAAACTCCCGTTGGATCTGCTAACATTGGGTATTGAATCTTCTTAATGGTATCTGAAGTATCGTGCCAAGCTTTGTGTACGAAGTGTGTATCGGTTGATACAGAGTAAATTTCGCAATCTGTAGCTTTAAATTCAGGATATAGGTTTGCAAGATCTTCCAATTCAGTTGGACACACGAAGGTGAAATCGGCAGGATAGAAGAAAAAGACAGACCATTTACCCAATAAATCTGATTTTTTTACTGTTTTAAAATTGTTGTTTGCAAATGCTTGTACTTCAAAATCTACTACTTGTTTTCCAATTTGTGACATACTTTGTTTTTTTATGTGATTATTTTTATTCTTTTGTTTTTATCTGTTACAAATCTAATTCTAGATTCAATATAAATCAAATAGATAATAATTCTAAAAGTATAGATATAATCAATAATGTTGAGTCAAGGCATTTGTTATTAGTGGATTGTGTGATTGTAAGAGTGATGGAGTAATGGTAAAAAATAAACGAGCACAAACTGAATTGCACTCGTTTTTCTCATTGTAAGGTGAGATTTAGGATTTATAATCTATTAAATGTTTGGTTCAATTTGAACTCAAACGATGTTACTAAATTAATGAATTGCTTTTAAATTTCAACTCGATTGTTCATTAATGCTTTAATCGAATCTGCCAATCGCTGAACACCAATTCTGTTTTGTTCTTCATCCATGAACGAAAAATTAATTCTCATGGTGTTTTTACCACTTCCATCGCAGTGGAATACAGAACCAAGAACAAAAGCTACATTTTTTTCTATCGCAATCTTAAAAAGATCTTCTGCATCCATGTCTTCAGGCAGCCTTAAGAATAGGAATAATCCACCTTCAGGTTTTGTCCAACTTACACCTTCAGGCATAAAATCTTCAAAAGCTTTTAGCATTACATCTCTTTTTCGGTGATACATTTCGATAATTTTCTTCAAGTTCTTATCGAATAAACCTTCTTCAAGGTATTTAGCAGCAATCTTTTGAACAAAAGGAGCTGTGCATAAATCTGTTGATTGCTTCGCTTTAACAAACTTGTCAATAATTGCCTCGTGGGCAACGATCCATCCAATTCTAAAACCAGGCACAAAGATTTTGGAAAAAGTTCCCAGGCTCATTACTTGTCCAGTGTTGTCCAGTTCAAACATCATTTTTTGTGCTTCCCCTTCGAATCTTAATTCTCTGTAAGGGCTATCCTCAATGATTAAAATATTGTATTTTTTTGCTATTTCTATGATTTCTCGTCGGCGAAATTCTGGCATTGTGATTCCGGCAGGGTTCTGAAAGTCGGGAATAACATAGATGAACTTAGGCATTTCGTCTTGTTCCTGCATTTTTTCTAAAGTTTCTTCCAATAAGTCAGATCGCATTCCGTGCTCATCAAATTTAATTCCTATTGGAACACCACCATAACTTGAAAAGGCACCTAAACCGCCTAAGTAACTTGGTAATCCACAAATGTATTTATCGCCACGGTTTAAAAAAATCTTACCAGCCAAATCTAACCCTTGTTGCGATGATGTAAGGATTACTAGGTTGTCTGTCGTAATTTGCAAACCCTGATCTAGATAACGTTTGGTGAGGATTTCACGAAGTTTGCGATCACCTTCGGTCGCACCATACTGAAGGGCTGAACTTCCTTCCTGATCAAGAATCTTACAGGATATTTTCTTTAAATCATCAATAGGAAAAGAGCTTGGTGCAGGCAAGCCACCTGCAAACGAAATGATATCATCTCGCTGGGTTAATTTTAACAATTCTCTGATTACCGACCGCTTCATTCCTTTTGCACTGTCGGAAAGAATACTTTCTAAGTTAGTTATCATTTTGATCCCTTTTTTGATTAGTTTATGTTGTGATTTTTTGAAAATCAGGCATTTTGACTACTAATAAATTTACGTTTTTATAGTGGTAAAACCATAGAATCATAAACAAATGGGATTTCAGAATGACAATTTATAATAAATATGCATTCAAAACTTTAAAACAATCAAATCAGCTCTCTGAGCTTTTCAAGTTGTTTGTACTTGTTAACATTCCGCATACTTCTGGCGGTTTTTGTAAAATACTGATGATTCTCGATGAACCGGATTTGTAATCGGTTCCATTCATCAATACTTTTAATTTTGCCGTATTCTTTAAGCTCTCGGTATAAATTTCCCGAAACAGGAATGAAATCTGTTCTTCCAAGGTAATCCAAATCTGCATCGCACATGATCATTTCCAGTAAGGATTCTGGTTGTGGTGGATGCTTGGTGTGCATAATCAGATTGGAAACTTCATCAATTTGTTTTTCAGTGTATTTGTATTTGGGAAGGATATGTTTGGCAAGTTTTACGCCAAACTCTTCATGATCGTTATAAGAAAGAATAAAACCGGTATCGTGGAAAAGGGCTGCAGTTTTAATGATTAGCATTTCTGCTTCTGTAATTCCTTCTTTTCGGCCAATAATCTCCACTTCTGTAATTACATCTATGGTATGTTTCAGATTGTGATAATATAAGTTCTTGGGAAGTTCATTTTCCATTTTTGTAAGAATGGTCTCTTCCAAGTCATCGTAACGAAGCATTTGAAAGCTGGTTAGGAAATAATCGTTAGGAAGTAAACCTTTCAAATCTGCTGACATATTTGGTAAGAATCCTTTCACAAAGTACATGTCGATGTTTCCTTTGTATTTTACAGGCATTCTTCCGCGATATTCACAAATGAAAAAATCTTTTACCAGCATGTATGTCATTCCCGAGATGTTAATTTCTCCGACCGAACCGGAAGACTCCATTCGACTTGCTGTATTTACTGTATCGCCCCAAATGTCGTAACTGACTTTTTTTGTTCCTACTACACCAGCAATAACAGGTCCGGTATGAATTCCGATTCTCAATCCCCAAATGGCTTTTTTTCCATCTTTCGAATTGATTTTCATCTTATTCATGTATTGCTGAATTTCCAATGCCGCAAGAATCACCTCAATGGGGTTGGTTCTGTTTTTATTTGGGATACCACCGGCACACATATAAGCATCACCCACGGTTTTTATTTTTTCGATATTGTATTTCTCAACAACAGAATCGAAATGCATGAAGAATTTATCCAGTTCATCAATCAGATCTTCGGGATTCATTTGTTCTACAATTTTTGTAAACCCATGAATATCTGAAAATAGAACCGTGACCATTCTAAATCTTCGGGAACTCACTTTTCCTTTGGATTGTAATTCTTCAGCGGTTTGTTTGGGTAGAAGGTTAGCTAGCAGTTTTTCTGCTTTTTCTTTCTTAAAAATTAACTCTTGATTCTTATTGTAAAATTCTTTTTCTAACTCGCTTCTTTGTCGTCGAAGTTCAATTCTGAACCACAAAAAAAGAAACACAACAATAATTGGAAGAAGTAAGCCAAACAGGATGAGATTCTGCGAAAATAAACCAATTTCTACTTGCCCCAATATGTGCAACATCATATTAGATTTTACAAGAAGTATACAGAGAGTGTAATGAGTCATTTTAGATCTATTATTAATCAAAAATAAGCGATGAGACTAAAAATAGGTAAGAATTTTTAATTATTGGACTGAAACAGAAAATAATCAACAAACTTTAACTGGTGGAATAAATTTGTTGTTTTAACAAAAAATACCTAAATTGAATCCAGTTATGTTAATACATGTTTTTACTGTCTCCCTTTTAAACTAAACTATGGAAAGTACAAAAAGATCTTTACTTGTAGCATGGGATTTTTCAACCGTTGCTGAATATGCACTTGATCATGCAAGTATTTTTGCGGAAAATGTTGAAGCTGAGGTAATTTTGGTTCATATTGTTAAGAAAGAATCACAACTTGAGGAAGCCAAAGTTAAAATGGCGGAAGCTGTTGAGAAAATCTACAAGGAGAAGAACATTCGACCTGAATTCATTGTTCGTGATGGAAGTATTTTTACTACAATAAATGATGTTGCCAAAGAAATGAATGCTATGTTGGTTCTTATGGGGACTCATGGAATTAAAGGCATGCAGAAACTTACAGGAAGTTGGGCCCTTAAAGTAATTGTAGGATCCAGAGTGCCATTTGTTGTGGTTCAGGCTCCTCCGGTTCAGAAAAAATATTCTTCGGTTGTTTTACCAGTAGACTTTAAGAAAGAGAACAAGGAGAAATTGAGTTGGGCAGAATTTTTAGGGAAGTTCTTTAAAGCCAAAATGCGAATTATTACGCCTAAAATGCCTGAAGGACAGATGTTACAAAGAACAAAAGCCAATTTGGTTTTTGCTAAGAAATATCTGGAGAGCAGAGGGATTGATTATGAGATTGATACTGCTGATGGGGGCAATGATTTTGCGATGGAGACAGTTGAATTTGCAAAGAAGATTGATGCTGATATCATATTGATTATGACTACAAAGAACATCTCTTTCCAGGACTATATGCTTGGTGCACACGAGCAGTTTGTGATAGCCAATTCGGCTCATATACCGGTAATGTGTGTAAACCCAAGAACCGATTTATCTAAATACGGTAGTTTTTACTAAAGCTTATCTTATTAATATCTATATTTGAACAACGGTTTTTTAGCCGTTGTTTTTTGTTTGATGTAAATGGTAAAAGAAAGATGAAATTAATATTTGCAACCAATAACTTAAATAAATTAAAGGAGTTACAGCAGTTACTTGGTGAGAAAGTTGAGCTGTTAAGTTTGAAGGATATCAATTGTAATGATGAAATTCCGGAAGACTATGAAACCCTTGAAGAGAATGCAACTCAAAAGGCAGAATACATATACAAAAAGTACAATGTGAATTGTTTTGCCGATGATACAGGTTTGGAGATAAAATCTCTTAACAACGAGCCTGGTGTTTACTCTGCTCGTTATGCAGGAGTAGATAAGGATGCCAAAGCCAACATGAAAAAGGTATTGACGAAACTTGAAGGAATCGAAGATCGTTCAGCAAGATTTAGAACGGTAATTTCTTTGTTTTTAAATGATAAAGAGTATCAGTTTGAAGGAATAGTTGATGGTAATATTCTTGAATCTGAGAGAGGGAAAGATGGATTCGGTTATGATCCGATATTTGAACCTAAGGGCTACAAGGTATCATTTGCTGAAATGGAAATGAGCGAAAAAAATAAAATTAGCCACAGAGGTTTGGCTGTTCAGAAATTAGTCCAGTTTTTATTGGATTACAAAAATTAATAAGTTGCTATGAGAAAGATTGCTATCCTTTTTGTTTTGATTTTTTACATTTGCTCAATTCAAGCACAAAATTTTGTGGGATGGAGTGAGCATTTGCCATATCGTAAAGCCAAACAACTGGTAGCATCTTCTGATCATATTTTCTGTCTTACAGAATCGGGTGTGTTTTCTTATTCTTTAATTGATAATGAAATAAAGTCATTTGGTAAAACAAATACTTTATCAGATTCTGATGTGTCATCGATAGCCTGGTCCGAAGAAAATGAGACTCTTGTTTTGGGCTATGAAAATGGAAATGTTGATTTAGTAAGAAAGAGTGAGCTTGTAAATATCGCTGATATTAAGAATTTTGGAGGTTTTGCCGATAAACAAATCCGATCGATACATGTAAAAAATGATATTGCTTACTTGGGAACGAGTTTTGGAATTGTTGCTCTTAATTTAAGTAAACAAGAAGTTGCTGATACTTATTTGATCGGTGAAAATGGATCTCAAATTCAAGTAAATGATATAATTACTGATGAAACGAGTATTTGGGCAGCAACAGAAAATGGAATTTTTAAAGCCAATTTAAACTCAAGTAACTTAGTCGATTTTAACAATTGGGCACGAATTACTAATATTCCAAATCATACAAGAGAATGTGTTGATCTTAGTGTTCTAGATGGAAAAATGTATGTTCTGAGAAATTCAATAGGATTGGCTAGTGAGATATATCAATACAGTAATGAAAATTGGGATGAATTTTACTCAAGTGCAGAGTTAATTTATTCAATGTCAACTTTTGATGATGAGTTGTATGTTGTTTTAAATGAAGAAATAAAGAAATTTGATTCTTCTGGTAATGAAATGGCCAATATTTCAAGTGCTGAAGCAAGTAATTTTAGGGATATTTTAGTTGGGAATGATCGAGTTTTTATTGCTGACCATGAGAAATCACTTTTAGAACAAACTGGTGGTGAATTCATACAAATCAAGCCTGATGGGCCATTAAGATTGGATATAACATCGGTTTATTCTAGGGGAAAGCAAACATGGGCAAGTGCCGGCCTGACAAATAAGGATTTACCTGCAGAATTGTATTTGTTTACAGATTCGGAATGGAAGAACTTTACTGATAGCAATGTTGAGGAATTAAGGGATAAAAAGAATATCACAAGCATTGCTGGAAATCAGAAAAATGAAACGAGAATTTATGCTGGAACCAGCGGAGATGGCATATTTGAATTCGAAAATGAAGAATTAAAAAATTACTATCACTCTTCTAACTCGCCTCTGAGCAATAATGGAATTATTGCGATGGATTCTGATGATGAAGGTACATTATGGGTTTTAGATGCTAATTCAGGAAAGAGTATAAAAGCTTTAAGCTACAATAATGAATGGATTTCTTTGTCGTATAGCAGTATAGATAATCGTTCGGATTTACGAAAAATTATTGTCCTTCAGAATGGCGATAAATGGATTTTAAGAGGATTGGGAAGTTCATTGTTTGCATTTAATGTAAATGGTACAATTGCCAATAATGATGACGATGTGAAGAGCAATTTCTTTGTGCGGGATGAAAATAATTCCAATATCAGTACGCAAATTCATGATATTACAGAAGATCAAAAGGGGAGTGTTTGGGTTGGTACAGCAAGTGGAGTAGCTGTGTATTCAGACCCAGGAACTATTTTTAGAGAGGGAAGCTTTTTCGCATACCGTCCTGTGATTACAATTGATGGCTCAACTCAATATTTACTTTCTACCGAAAAGGTTCAGTGTATTGAAGTAAATGGGGCAAACCAAAAATGGCTTGGGACAGAAAATTCCGGAGCGTTTCTGGTTTCGGAAAATGGAGATAAACAATTGACTCATTTTAACACATTGAATAGTCCTTTACCATCAAATAACATTCAAAAGATATCTGTGAATCCGGGAACGGGAGAGGTTTTCTTCCTTACTGATAATGGAATGGTATCCTACAGAGGAAAAGTGACTGAAGGAACCGAAAATTACCAAGACTTGTACGTGTATCCAAACCCGGTTAGAGAGACTTACAAAGGAGATATCACGGTAAGTGGATTAATGAGCAATTCAACCGTTAAAATTACTAATGTAAGTGGAAATCTGGTTTGGGAAGGCAAATCGGAAGGAGGCCAATTTATTTGGAATGGCAAAAATTTTAATGGATCAAGGGCTCATACTGGTGTATATCTGATATTTTGTTCCAATGCTGATGGTTCAAAATCTAAGGTGATTAAGCTGTTATTCATTAACTAAGTCATTATGCTGCACCAAACAAAAGGCATAGTATTGAATCGGGTTCAGTATGGAGAAACCAGTCTGATTGTTCATGTTTATACCGAAAAGTTTGGTCGCCAAAGTTATATAGTGAAAGGTGGTCGCTCAAAAAAATCGAAAAACAAAAGCAATTTGTTCCGACCTTTCTTCTTACTTGATATGGAGGTGTACCATCGCGAGGGGAAAAGCATACAATCCTTAAAGGAAGTCAGACTTGCAGAAACCTTTAGCAGCCTGATTTTTGATGTATACAAAAGCTCAATTGCTCTTTTTTTAACTGAAGTGCTTTCCAAAGTGTTGCGCGAGGAAGAAGCCAACCATGAACTGTTTGTTTTCTTGTATAATAGCATTAGATACCTTGATCTAACAAATGAATCGGTAGAGTTGTTTCATCTCTATCTTTTAACCAAATTGACTCGCTTTTTAGGTTTCTATCCTCAACTAAATAGAAGTGAGATTGCCTCTTGTTTCGATATGGACAATGGACGATTTGTTTCTGAAATAAATTCACATGCTCATTGTTTAAATAAGGAAGAAAGTAAAGTGTTATTTGATTTGTTTAATGCTTCAATTGATAAGCTTAATGAGTTAAAAATAAACAAGAACACATCAAGAATTCTTCTTCGAGGGATTCTTAATTTTTATGCACTGCAAAGTCAAGGATTTTCTTCGCTTAAGTCACTCTCTGTGATTGAGGAGCTTTTAAATGGAGACTAATTATTAAATTTTTTTATGCTCTGTTTTGATCTTCCAAGCTGATTAAATACATTTGCAAGACCAAAATGGCCCCATAGTTCAAGGGATAGAATAGTTGTTTCCTAAACAATAGATCCAGGTTCGAGTCCTGGTGGGGCTACCCAATCGGAAAAGCTGACAGTTTTGTTGGCTTTTTTGTTTCTACTTTTCTCAAATCTACAGCTTTTTTATCCAATTCATAGAAAAGGATTTGTTATCATTAAAATCTACCTGAGGTTTTACCTATTATAAGTGATGTAGATGAACTCAGAACACAATTATGACTCAAACTTAGCTCTCGATTCCATTATATCTTCCATATTTTCTTCTGCCCAATCCACCAATTTGTTGATATGTACTAATAATGATTTTCCTCTTTCTGTGATTTCATATTCTACTCTTGGTGGGATTTCAGGAAATACAGTTCTTTTTATTAATCCATCAGCTTCCAGTGTTCGAAGAGTGACTGTAAGCATTTTTTGGGATATGTCACCTATGGTTTTGTGTAATTTATTAAAACGCATATTATCTACTTCTCCTAAAACCAGAAGGATCAATACTGACCATTTATCACCACACCTATTTAAAACTTTTCTTACGGGACATTCCTCAAAATGAGAAAATATTTCTAGTTTTTTTTCCATTTTATCATCTTGGTTTTCAACATTAGTTACTTGAAAGTAAGTATCTCACTTTGCTGTAAGTTCTTGGAATATAGATACTATGCAATTAGCTTTGACGCACTAAAAGTAAGTTAAAATACATTAGTTATCAAGAATTATCAGTTTGGTTTAAACCTAAATTATAGATATTAGTTATTATGGATTTAAGTACTATCGAAAAAGCTATCGAAACAAAAGTATACCATATTCATTCCGATATGAAAGTACCATATCATGAACATGCAGCTCAGGATGAAGTATTTTATTGTATAAAAGGAGAAGGTATTGGTATTGTAGACGGAAAAGAAGTAGAGTTAACCGTAGGAAGTGTTTTACTTGCTCCAGCTGGTTCGATGCATACTCTTAAAACTGACGGAGATTTATACGTAACAGCTTTACTAATTCCTGTAAATAGAATTATCTGCCACTGCAAACAAGTGACCTATGGTGATATTAGAATGGCTATGGTTAATGGAGCTCGTACCGTAGAAGAAATAAAAGAAATTACAGGAGCAGGTACCGGTTGTGGGAATTGTATTGATGATATAAAGAAAGTATTGGGCTTAGCTTGTGGTTGTAAGATGATTACTATGGAAGCGCTTGTTGATGCTTTTAATAATGGAGCCAATACAGTTGAAAAGCTTGGAGAAGTGACAGGAGCAGGCACCGATTGTGGAAAATGTAAACTTTTACTACAGAATGTAATTGATACAAGAAGGTAATAAACTTCGCAAGATTCGGATTTTTCAGACCTACCTGCTAGAAGCTTAAAGGCAGCATAACAGTTGAGAGAGGTGAAAATAGCTTGGTAAAAAAAATAAATACCTCTTTAATTATTTCAATTAAAGAGGTATTCATGTCACTTATGAATAATTTTTTGCCTTTTCTGTTTATTGAAAGTTGAATAAAGAGATGTTTTTTAAAAGAAATTGCCAGTATGATAAAATATTAAACGTTAGTTGAAAGGCCCATTGTTAATTTTTGAAAGTTCTTCATTTACTTCGAAGATTCGCCCTCTAATTTCTGAATATCCCCACTGGTTTAGTCTTTCGGTATGCATTGCCAAATATTTTTCTGCATTTGCTCTGTTGTCAAATACATAAACACCTCCGGCTGTTTTGTCAGATTCATTCTGAGTCCAGATTTTCCAAACTACACCTGGTTCATTATTAATACTATTTGCAAGATCTTTCATTTGTTTTGCCATTTCCTCGCCAAAAGGTCCTGAATGAGGAAAATCTACATACATAATTACTGCCATTTTACTTTATTTTAAATTGTTTATACTTATCGAATTTTAAAATCCCATCCACTTCACTTTTTCTTTTAAATCAGGACTTTGTCTTTGTGGAGCAATTGGCTCCATATCAGGATACCCAATTGGAATAATCCCAGCTATGAGCCTGTCTTCGGGCATAGCTAAAATTTCTTTTACCTTTTCAGAATGATTTAATCGGCTCCCAATCCAAACAGTACCCAGACCCATTGCCTTTGCTTGCAGAAGTATATTCTGAATAGCTGCACAACTGGCTTTCAAAGCCTCTTCTCTTTTGAAGTTGTCCTCTAGTTTTGGGTAGCTTACAATGATGTGGCAAGGAGCACCTCCAAAATTTTTTGAGTATTCCAGCATTCTTTGCTTTTCCTTTTCAGGGATATAAGGTGCTGATGGAATGTATTCTTTGGCAAACTTGTAGAACTCATTGGATATTTTTTTTGCAAATTCATCTCGTGCAACAACGAATTCCCAGGGTTGACTATTCCCAGCTGATGGTGCCCAATTGGCAGCTTGCAATAGCTTTTCTATTAAGACGGGTTCAAGTTCTTCATCCTTATATTTTCTAATGCTTCTCCGATTTTTAATTACATCTATTACATCTATTACATCCATTCTCTTTTTATTTTTCTACCAGCCCCATACATGTTAGCACTTTGATTGACTTTTCTTGATGGGCTTCATTGGTTTAGTGTTATTGATTGTCTTTTAGTTTTATAAAGCTTAAAATTGCCAGCAAGGCAAAAAATATTGGATCCGACCATCCAAATCCAACAAAGATTTTAGTAAAACCTGCATATAGTGTTATTAGTACTCCAAGAACATTTGTTAGCATCAAGCCTTTAAATAGTTTTTGTGCAGTAAGGCTTTTAGTTTCTGTATCCTTAAATAAAAAGCCTATAATTGCTATACCACCTAAGAAAATGCTATTGTGTTGAGATAAAAATGTTGAATATTGATCATTTAATTGTACACCATAATTAGGCCATATGAGCTTAGGGAAAAGGAATAATCCAATTGCGAAAATCGCATAAATGCTACTATGTACTTTTAGAAAAGTACTGTTACTTATTTTTTTCATCTCCATCTAATTTTATTTTCATGTACAAATAAAGAAATAGAATGCTGTATATTTACTATGTATTTCCTCAAGGAAACCAGTATCCTCGAGGTAACTAACTGGGAAATTCTGAAAAAAATGGAGAAGAAAGAAGATGTCATTTTGTCCAGGCAATGTGAATTGCAAATAAGAGCTATAAAAGATACCATGGAACTCTTATCGGGAAAATGGAAAATGCAGATAATTGGTACATTGTTACGGCATGGAACAATGCGATTTATGGAACTTAAAAGAACTTTAAATGGGATAGCTCCCAAAAAATTATCGAAGGATTTACATGAGCTGGAAATGAATAAATTAATAACGCGAACAGTTAAAAATACGAAACCGATTACGGTTGAGTATTCGATAACAGAACATGGAAGAACATTAGATGGTTTAATAGGGGAAATAATTGATTGGGGATTAACTCATCGCCAAACGATAATAGGATAATCTCTGCTCATATACAATAAAAACAATGTCTCGATTTACTGAAACTCTCTCCTCTGATCAAGCCAGAAAGTTGGTCTTGTTATCTCAACAAATCCCTCCGGTAAAACATAAGGGAACAGCCATTGATGCCAGCCTTTCGGCCATCGAGCATTTGGGCTACATTCAAATTGATACCATTTCGGTAGTTCAGCGAGCGCATCATCATACTTTATGGACTCGAAATCCAAAATATCAAGCTTCACATCTCGACCAGTTGCTTGCCGAAAAAAAAGTATTTGAATATTGGTCGCATGCAGCTGCATATCTGCCTATGCGCGATTTTCGTTTTAGCTTGATACGAAAGCATGCAATAGCAAGTGGAGCTCAAAATCACTGGTTCGAAAAAGATGAGAAATTAATGAATTCCATCATGAAGCGAATTGAGCTTGAAGGTCCTTTGATGGCAAAAGATTTTGAGAATACCGACAAAAAAAGAAGAGATTGGTCGAGTAAACCTGCCAAAAGAGCCTTGGAAAATCTGTTTATGCAAGGCGATTTGATGATTCCCCGCAGAAACAATTTCCATAAAGTTTACGATCTTACCGAAAGGGTAATTTCAAGTGATATTGATATTTCCATGCCAACGGAAGAGGAATACATTCGCTTTTTGATTGTTAGGTATTTGGAGGCAAATGGCTTGGGATTGGCATCTGAAATGGCCTACCTGCTGAAAAATACCAAACCCATAGTGGAAAGGTATCTAAAAGAAATGCACTTAAGCGGTGAGTTGTTGCAAATAAAAGTAGGAGAGGTAAATTACTACACTTTGCCAAGTGCTCTTGACCTATTGAATAAACTTTTGTCGCGCAGTAAACTCAAAATTCTTTCCCCCTTCGACAACTTGTTGATTCAGCGAAAGCGCATGCATTCCTTATTCAATTACGATTACCAAATTGAATGTTATGTGCCCGAGGCCAAACGCAAATTTGGATATTTTTGCTTGCCAGTTCTTTGGGATGGAAAGTTGGTGGCCAGGATGGACTGTAAGGCCGATAGAAAGACATCGGTATTACATGTAAATCATTTAGCATTAGAAGCAAACCTGAAGAAATTAGATGCTTTTTCCGAAGCCTTATCGAAAGAATTAAAAGCATTTATGATCTTTAATGATTGTAAACAGGTAAAAATTCACAGAACAACACCAGAGTCGTTTCATTTTGCAATGGATAAGTTTTAAAAGTACTTATTCTTTGTTTTAACATTTTGAAGCAGATTTTTTTATAATTTCGTCCGTACAAATCAGAAAATAAACGATTAATATAGATAAAAATGGATATTAAAGCACTTAATGAGGAATTGAGAGGTAAAACTCCAAAAGAGATTATTGAATGGGCAGTTGCATATGGAAAAAAATCAGTGGTTACCACAAACTTTAGACCTTACGAAGCTGTAATTTTGCATGCTTGTGCCGAAGTGAAGAAAGATATTCCGGTAATTTGGTGTGATTCAGGATACAATACTTCCAATACCTATCGTCATGCTGAAGAGACAATAAAACAATTGGACTTAAATGTAAAATTGTATGTTCCTAAGCAAACTGCTGCACATCGCGATGTGGTTATGGGTATTCCTGATATCAACGATCCAAAACACAAAGAATTTACCGAACAGGTAAAAATGGAGCCTTTCCGCAGAGCAATGGAAGAGCACAAACCAGATGTTTGGTTCACAAACTTGAGAAAAGGTCAAACTGCTTTCCGCGATTCTATTGATATTCTTTCTCTATCAGCTGATGGAATGCTAAAAGTAAGCCCGTTTTACAACTGGAGCGACGAAGAAATGGACAAATATCTTGCTGAGAATAATTTAGGAATTGAAACCAAGTATTTCGATCCAACAAAAGTTCTTGGCAACCGCGAGTGTGGATTACACGGATAAAGAATTTCAGTAGACTTGCCTAAAGTTTACTGCAAAGAATTGAAAGACGCTTTCGTACCTGTGTGGATGAAGGCGTTTTTTTATTTGCGATGCCATAAAACCATTCGCAAAAGCAAATTTACGTAGAGACCATTCGAAGAGCTAAACCATCGATTTTACCGACTGATTTGCCAATTCTAAGCAAGATTTATCAATCCAAGCATTGAATTAAGCTTTAAACTGCATAAAAACCTTCCTTTTTAAACTCTTCCAACTTCTTTTCAAAAAGTAGCGAGAAATTGTTCAGTTCGGCTTTGTGTTTATTTACGAATGAAAAACGGAAAGGAGAGTGACGTTCACATTGTTGGATAAATTCAGGACTAAAATCTTTAGGGTTGCTAACAACCGATGATCCGAACAACAATCCAAAACTACGCTTAATCAATCCCTGGAATGCAATTTCGTTTGGATAAACTTTCTTTACTGTTGCCAAAACTTCTTTTCCCAAATGATAGGTTTTGCATAACATTCTATCGAGATATTGTGAATGCAGGTTTTTAGAGAAACAGGTGAAAACTCCTTCATACAAATCATCTCTGGCATCTTGTAAATCGTCTAATATTTGCAAATATGCGCCATACTCGTAAAGAAAATGAAGTTGATCGTAGCTCAATTCGCCAGCAATTAAATATCCATCGGCAATAACCGATGTTGCACCTTTGGTAACGGCAATCTCGAAACATTCTATATCGCTCATGAGCGTTTTTTTAGTCAATGCAATGCTTCTGGTTTGTGCATGGTGAATATCCAATAAACTTTCGTGCACTTTGGGATAATTGCCTCGGTCATAATCATCTTCTATCATTCCAACCAATTGATAGATTTTTTCTTCGGCTTCGCTTTTTGCAATTATCTCTTCGCCTTTTAGTCGCAATTCAAAACGTTCAGAAAATTCAATTTTATCTTGATGAGAGATTCTTCGCGAATCAATGAAATTATCGGTATACGGATAAAGGAGGCTATACGCCAGGGTAGATGAAGTGGTTTGAACAGGATATCCAAACAAGGATTGAAGACCAAAAACAATCCACTGGTTTCTTAATGCCTGAAAAAGTTCCTCGTTACCCAAGTTCGAATCAAACTGAAGGGCTTTTCGGATAAAATCCTTGGTGGCATGAATCATATCATCAGAAAAAATCAATTGCAATTGATCATTGGAGTATGACAACTCCTCTTTAAAGAAGGACTTACACTTTTTAAAAAGCAATTCATTTTCGAGAATTTCTTTTTCGCTGTTCGATTTTACAAAGCTGAGAAATCGTTCGCATTTTAACTCCCAGATGTATTTCTCAATAAAAGAGAACTTTGGCTTATTGACAGGAAATTCTTCCGAGCAATTTAGCCATTTGTTGATGAATTGATTTAGAAATTTGTTGTATGTTTTTGTGTGGTCAATCATTTGGTAATTTGTTCATTTACTGATACAAATTCAGAAAAATATCCGAAGCATGAAATTTAAATCGTTCAAAGCCAATAATTACCTGCTGAATGCTTTTTTTGCACAGCTATGGCAGGATATCAGTCCCTAATTCATTGATTCTGAAAAATGAAATCTTTACTTTAGCAGTCTGATGATCGTGAAACGTCTGAATAATCTTGAAATGTATAATAATTAATAGTAACAGTTCTCAACTAACTGTTTACTGATAATTGTAAAAATATGAAATTCACAATACTTGAACCAATAGGAATGACCGCCTGTAAATATGGTCAACTTAAAAAAGAATTTGAAGAGTTGGGACACGAGTTGGTGTTCTTTGGAGATCGAAATGAGGACGAGCAAGAACTCATCAAACGAGCAGAAGGAGCCGATGCGATTGTAGTCAGCAATATTCCAATCACTAAAAATTTTATTGATGCCTGTCCAAATCTTTCCATGATTTCGGTGGCATTTACAGGTGTAGACCACATTGATATGCAAGCTTGCAACGAGCGAAACATTTTAGTTTCCAATGCGGCCGGGTTTTCTAATGAATCGGTTGCCGAACTTGCCATTGGCATGATTTTGTCGGTATACCGCAAGATAGTTGGTGGAGATGCAATGACTCGTTTTGGAGGTGATCGTGGAGGATTTTTAGGAACTGAGCTAAATGGAAAAACATTAGGTATTATCGGAGCTGGCGAAATAGGCCTTAGAGTGGCCGAAATAGCCAAGGTTTTTAATTGTAATGTTCTTGCCTATAGTCGAAGCGAAAAGAGCGTAGAAGGCGTTAAATTCGTCGATAAAGAAACTTTATTGAAGGAGTCGGACATTGTTTCATTGCACGTGCCATTAACATCGGAAACAAAAGGCTTAATGGGAAAGGATGAATTCAAACTAATGAAACCAGAAGCAATTCTGATTAATACAGCTCGCGGACCTGTTGTAGATAGTGATGCATTGTGTTGGGCCCTTGATGAACACGAAATTGCAGGTGCAGCTGTTGATGTTTACGAAAAAGAGCCACCATTGGACAAAGAGCACATCTTGTTTACTGCTCCAAATCTAATTATGCTTCCGCACATTGCTTATGCTACCAACGAATCATTCGAAAAACGAATCGATATCGTGATGGATAACATCAAATTGTGGCTGCAAGGCAAACCTAGAAATATAATGAATTAATTAAGGATGAATTAAAAAAAGGAGAAAGTAGTAACAGACACTTTCTCCTTTATATTTTGAACTTTTTACTTTATAATCTTCACCAACTGTGTAATTCCGGTTAACTTTCCTTTCTTGTTGTAGGATTCACTTCGAATGGTTCCTATATCTTTCGAAATCCACATTACATTACGGATGGTAACATTTACAAAGCCAGTTTTACTCTGAACCTCCTCAGAAAGTTTGTAGCACTTAAAATTACCTGCTGGGGTATCCATATTTTCTAAAGCTTCAACTTTTCGATTCACGATATTGGTGGTCATATTCATGTTCATTACTCCACCTTCAATCGAAATGGTAATTGAACCATCTTTTAGTGATTGTCCAGGCTTTAAATTTGGGGGATACATCAAATCATCCGTGGTAATTTTGACCTCCATATTCTGGAAAGCCTCCATTTGTTTTTGGTTTAGGTACTGATCCATATCAATGTAAAATTCATTGCCTTTACAGCGGAATGTAATGGTGTCCGACAGAATAACTTTGTCTTTTGAATTTTTATCCATCGTGTTTTGCAACATGGAGTAAATGGTTTCACCACCTTTATTTTTAATCGATAGTAGTTTTTGGGTATACGAGCCTAGTACTTTTCCTTTTTGATTAGTCATTTCATAATGCAACTCGGTTCCTACTGTGTTGGGAATGTAAATGCTGCATTCCTGGGCAAGTACAAGCTTAGAGCTCAAGAATAGCATAAGAATCAGATAAAATATCTTTTTCATGATCATTAAATTGTGGCTAAAAGCCGCGGTTTAAAGTGAATTGGTAGCAAGTTGCCAAATGGCAACCAAAAGAGTATGTGGGACCTTTTAATTGATTATCTAATTTATCAAATTATGGCTTGTAAGAAAAATAAATTTTAGGAGATTTTAGAAATTTAAGAGTGATTGGTCTTTTTTTTAATAAAGCAGTAGCGATTTAGAAAATCTTTGATACTTTTAAGTTTAAATCAAGTAATAATACCGATTATAAATTGTATTCGCCATCTGTTCATAAAACTTCAAATGTCGAACCAATTATATATCGGCATTTCAATTTAATATTTCATAGCTTCTCTATAGCTTACTCTGAAATTTAAATGGTATAATATGAAACTGGAAATTAAAGAATATCAATTTGGTGAACGTCCACAGGTAACCAGACCAAATAGAGAAATATTAACGATTTTGGGTGAAGAAGGAATCAGAAAATTAGTAGACGATCATTACAGTCTTTTGCGTGAAAGCGAGATAGGTGCTATGTTTCCTCCCGATGATAAAGAATTTGAAGCAGCCAAGTTGCGCTCATCAGATTTTTTTATTCAAATTTTAGGAGGACCACAATATTTCAATCAGAACAGGGGAGAACCAATGTTGGTGCGTCGCCACAAGCCATTTAAAATTACGGCCGAAGGAAGAAAAATCTGGCTTGAATGTTATCAGAAATTGTTACCAGAGCTTGGTCTTTCAGATGAGCTTTTAATGTCTTATTGGAATTATCTGAATGTATTTTCAACATGGATGATAAATAACGAAGAATAAAAAAAGAGATCTGTGTAACAGATCTCTTTTTTAGTTTTACTATCTAGTTTTTAATATAGCGCCCTTCTTTATCTTTAAAGCTTCCTACTGCAATGATGATTAAATCAATTAGAGTCCAGATTCCTAATCCACCTAATGTTAATAACATTAATACTCCAGTTCCAATTTTACCTGCATAAAAACGGTGAACTCCCAGATTTCCTAGGAATAGACACAATAGTATCATCGCAACAAAATTCTTGTCGCTTCTTTCTACAACAACTTCCATAGTTAAATTTTAATTTGTTAAACGGATGTGTAAAATAGTAAAAATTATCACTACTCATGTTAAGACTACATAAAAAAAGCTGATGATTAATCAATCACCAGCTTTGCAAATTATTTTATAGATTGTTTTAGATGATCAACATTGCATCACCGTAAGTTCCAAATCTGTATTTTTCTTTAATTGCCTCTTCGTAAGCAGCCATTACATTGTCGTAACCTCCAAATGCACAAACCATCATCATTAAAGTAGAAAGTGGTAGGTGGAAATTGGTAATCATTCTGTTTGGCACATGGAATTCGTAAGGTGGGAAAATAAATTTATTTGTCCATCCTTCGAAAGGTTTAAGCGTTCCCATGGTTGATACAGAACTTTCAAGCGTTCTCATAACAGTAGTACCAACTGCACAAACATTTTTCTTCTTCTTTTTAGCCAAGTTTACTTTCTCAACAGCTTCATCCTCGATAAAGATCTGCTCAGAATCCATTTTGTGTTTGGTCAAATCTTCAACATCAACAGTGCGGAAATTACCCAAACCAACATGTAGAGTTACCTCTGCAAAATCGATACCTTTAATTTCCAAACGCTTCATTAGCTCACGGCTAAAGTGCATACCAGCTGTTGGAGCAGCAACTGCACCCTCATGCTTTGCAAAAATAGTTTGGTAGCGCTCTGCATCTTCAGGTTCTACCGAACGATCAATGAATTTTGGAAGTGGAGTTTCTCCTAATCCGAAAAGAGTTTTCTTGAATTCATCATATGGTCCATCGTACAAGAAACGAAGTGTTCTACCTCTCGATGTAGTATTGTCAATTACTTCGGCAACCAACAAATCGTCATCGCCAAAGTATAATTTATTACCAATTCTGATTTTACGAGCCGGATCAACCAAAACATCCCATAGTCTTTGTTCGCGATTTAATTCGCGTAACAAGAATACTTCAATTTCGGCACCTGTTTTCTCTTTGTTACCATACAAACGAGCAGGAAATACTTTGGTATTATTGAACACCATTACATCTTCATCATCGAAATATTCAATTAAATCTTTAAAGATTTTGTGCTCAACTTTACCTGTATCTTTGTGAAGTACCATTAAACGAGATTCATCTCTGTTATAGGCTGGATGTAAAGCAATAAGTTCTGTAGGTAATTTATACTTAAACTTAGATAACTTCATAAGGCTGACTGACTTTTAAATATATTTTTTTGTTACTGCAAAAAGCGAAGCTTTCCTTTTTACGAAAAAGTTGCAAGATAGTTATAAATTTTCTAAGAATTTTATAAAATCTTCAATTTCAATAGCATCGTCGATTTTGAAATCGCCGATTTGAGTACGTTGCAGAGCTGTTAAGTGAGCACCGCTATTTAAAGCTTGACCAATGTCTCGTGCTAAAGCTCTGATATAGGTTCCTTTACTGCAAACCACTCTAATATTTAGAACATTTTCTTCAAATTCAAGAACTTCGATTTCATCGATCACCAAAGTTTTCTTCTTGATTTCAACCTCCTGACCTTTTCGAGCATATTCATAAGCACGTTTACCGTTAACCTTAACTGCCGAATAATCTGGTGGTCGTTGTTCAATACTTCCAATAAAACCTTTTAATGTTTTATCAACCAGTTCACGAGTAATGTGTTCTGTTGGATATTCCTGATCGATTTCTGTTTCCAAATCGAAGGAAGGAGTGGTTGCTCCCAATTGCAAAGTGGCAATGTATTCTTTCACCTGTGATTGATAAGTATCAATCTTTTTGGTGTATTTTCCAACGCATACTATCATCAATCCGGTAGCCAAAGGATCCAATGTTCCTGCATGACCAACCTTAATTTTTTTCACACGAAGCATGTGTTTGACTTTGAACTTTACCTTGTTCACCAAATCAAACGAAGTCCATTTGTATGGCTTATTCAGCAGAATAAAAGCCCCTTGTTGAAAGTCATTATCGGTTTCGAATCGAATCATTAGAAGTGATTTGCCATTTTTACAATTAGGCTGCAAAAATAGCAATTACTCCGATAATCAGGCAATAAATGGCAAAATAGATTAGTTTTCCTTTCTTAACCAGCTTAATCATCCAGCTGCAAGCCAGTAATCCAGAGATAAAAGCTGCAAAGAAACCAACAATTAAAGGTGTAACTTCAATGTTGCCTTGAGAGGTAAATTCGCCATTAGCCAGACATAGAATATTTTCTCCAATAATTGGAACCAAAACCATTAGGAAAGAGAATTTTGCAATGTCTGCTTTTCTGTTGCCAAGCAGTAATCCTGTTGCAATGGTAGCTCCAGAACGCGAAATACCAGGTAGAATGGCAAATGTTTGTGCCAAACCAATGATTAAAGCATCTTTGAAGGATATTTCTTTTTCTTTTTGTTTTGCATAGTAGGTAAATCCCAGTAAAGTTGCTGTTACCAATAGCATACAACCTACCAAAAGCAGGATGCCATTGTTATCGAAAAGTGCTGATACTTCATCCTTAAAGAAAACACCAACAATTCCGATTGGAATCATCGATATGGCAATTTTAAAAAGGTATTGGGTAGATTCATTCCATTGGAAATGAAAAACATCCTTAAACAGTGATAGAATATCTTTTCTGAAAACAATAATGGTACTAAGTACTGTTGCTCCATGAACAATTACAGTAAATGCAAGATTATTTTCAGCGTCCACACCTAAAAGAGCTTTTCCAAGTTCAAGGTGTCCGCTACTACTAACAGGCAAAAATTCAGTAAGTCCCTGGAGCAATCCAAGAATTAAGGCTTCAATCCAATTCATAAAAATAAGTAGTGTGTTATTCCGATATTTAGCTCGGAATCAGATAGGTATTACGCTATTTGTCTTCTTTTGGTTTCTTCATAATGGCATAAATTTCGAAAGCAAATCCGAACAATACCACCAATGGAGCAAGCGTAATTCTTCTGAAACTGAAAATGCTTTCGTCGAATACATTAGGATCATCAGATCCTCCACCCATCATAAGCAAAAATCCAATAATGATAATTACAAAACCAATCAGAAGAAGTTTGTAGTTCTCTTTGCCAAGAGCGAAGCCTGGTTTGTTATCTTGTTTGTTCATGTTTTCAAAATTTATCCGTGTTCGGAAATCAATGCCAAATTTACAATAAATTTTACTGAATTAGCATTTAAAATGTCTTAAGTTTTGTTAACTCCTAATCTTTAGTACAATGATCTTGACTCTAATCGCAAATACTTATTCACCGCAAATAAGGTAGAAATCCAGGTGATGAATAAACCTGTTAAAATAATCAGTAAAAATAAAACTCCTACCAGTTCGGTATTGTTAAAAGTAATTACTTGTCTGAGTTCTTGCTGTGAAAGGTATATAACACCAGAAAGCATTGCATTGGCAATTAATGCGCCTAAAAATCCGTGAAGAAGTCCTTTGCCTATAAATGGTTTACGAATAAAACCTCTTGTGGCACCAACCAATTGCATGGTGTTTATAATTAAGCGCTGTGAGTAGATTGACAATCGTATTGTGTTGTTGATTAGTGTAAACGAAATAATAAATAAAATGGCACTAAAGCCCAAAAGGATTAAACTGATTCTTTTTACGTTATCGTTTACCAAATGAACCAATGATTTTTGATAGTAAACCTCTTGTACTTGCGAGTATCTGGTGAAATCTTTTTCGATTACAGCAATGCTATCAGGGTTGGCATACTCGGCATAAAGTTTTACGTCTATTGTAGCTTGCAGTGGATTGTAGCCCAAAAAAGAAATAAAATCTTCACCTAATTCTTTCTGTAGCTCTTTTGCTGCAGTTTCTTTGTCAACAAACTCGGTTGCTTTTACAAATTCTGTGGCATCAAGATTTTTTTGTAAACGTCTTATTTCTACTTCCTTCACATTGTCTTTTAGAATGATGGAGACTCCAATATTTTCTTTCACATAGTTTGAAAGCTGATTTGCATTTAAAATTAGCAAACCCGTTAGTCCCAGCATGAAAAGAACCAGAGAAATACTGATAACTGAAGTGATATAAGAGGAGCGCAAGCGGCGCTTTGAGCCATTTTCTTTTTGTGCCATATGTTAGCTTGTTTTAAACCGATTAGGATCAATCATTAATTGGTCACTTGCGAAAATACAATTTTTTGATGAAAAGCTTCATGTTACCAGTTACAAGTTTCAAGAGCAAAAAGTGGTTTTGGTAATTGGATGTTTAAGCTTACTCATTCACAAAATTACACATTCACTCATTCACTCATTCCTTTTTTGTTAAATTTGTGATTGTATCACTACCAAATATACAATTGCACATTGGGAATTATTCGACAACAAACCATTAAGGGAAGTTTCGTTTCGTATATCGGAGCGATTTTGGGATTTATAAATACAGGTATATTGTATCCCAGTTTTTTTGCAACCGATCAAATTGGATTAATTGCCTGGTTGGGTGCGATTACTACAGTTGCAGCACAATTTTCAACTCTTGGCTTTAACAATGTAACAGCCCGTTTGTTTCCTTACTTCCGTAACGAGAATGTAAATCACAACGGCTATTTGTTTATTCTGTTTTGGGCTGGTATGGCTGGTTTTGCAATGTCGCTTATTGCTTATTTTATTTTGCAACCTATTGCAATCGAAACCTATCAAGATGAATCACCAATGTATTTGAACTACTTGATTTATCTGATTCCATTGGTGTTTTTTACCCTTTTCTATAATTTGTTTGAAGGGTACAACAGGGTAATGTACGATGCAGTTTCAGGTACATTTTTCAGAGATATTGTTTTTAAAGTACTAAACCTTATTTTCTTGATCCTCTTCACGGTAAAAGTGATCGATTTTTCTCAGTTTATTTTACTATACGTTCTGGCATATTGCTCTCCAACAGTGTTTTTATTCATTTTACTTTGGGTACGTGGACAAATTTCTTTTGCATCCAATTTAAAGTTTGTTACGCCAGAACTGCGTAAATCAATGGCAAGTGTTTCCTTATTTGGGATATTGAATGGTTTAAGTGATAAGTTAGCCAATCAAATTGACAGAATCATGATTGAAGGGTTTATTGGCTTGGGGCCAACGGGGATTTTTGCAACCATGACCAATTTTGGAACATTGGTTTCCATGCCTTCAAGAAGTTTGAAAAAAATAGCAAGTACTGTAATTGCTGAAGCCTGGAAAAAGAATGATTTGAAAACCATAGCTCAGATATACTCACAAAGCGGATTACATCAGTTTATGGTAGGATGCCTGTTGTTTATTGGCATATGGATCAATATCGATAATGTTTTTGAAATTGTATCTCATCGATTTATTGATGGAAAATATGTTGTATTTTTTATTGGTATCGGGCATGTAATACAGATGGCATCAGGAGTGAGTGGAGTGGTTATTCAATCGTCGCCTTACTATAAAATGCAAGCTGTATTCATGACTCTATATGGTCTTCTGGTAATTATTACCAATCTTATCATGATTCCCATATGGGGGATTACAGGAGCAGCAATAGCCTCTGTAACAGCAACTTTGTTTTTTAACTTATCCAAATATCTGTTTTTACTGAATAAGTATAAATTTCAACCATTTAATTACCGATATTTAATGGTGATATTGGTTGCTGCCACAGCTTACTATGCCGGAACACTTTTACCAAAAATGGACTGGTTTGTATTCGATATTGCAATCAGATCATCAATAGTTGGCGGAGTATATCTTTTATTATCTTTTGCCTTTAAAATATCAGCTGATTTCAACCAGTTTGTTAAAAAGTACATAAAGCTTGGTTAATGACAAATTTCATGATCTTGCTTTTGTAACTTCCATCTTTTGTGACTCCATAGCCAGTATTGGGGATTTTGTATGATTTGATCTTCGAGTAATTTGCTATGTTGCTTTGTAATGCTTCCATATTTAGCTTGTTGCGGATTTTCTTCGATGATTTTTAATTCTACTTCGTAATATCCGCGTTTAACTCTCTCAATATTTAGGAAAACAACTGCATAATCAAAATCAACAGCATATTTTTCTGTACCAAACATTACAGCGGTATCCTGATTTAGGAATTTAGTCCAGAATAAGTTTGTCTTGTTGCGTTTGGGACATTGATCACTACCAAATCCTACTAAATAGGTTTTGTCTTTTTTATCTTCTAAAAATCTTTTTGTCTCTTGCTTAGGAATCAGTTGAAGTCCCGATTTACCTCTGGTTTCTCTAAATTTCCTGTCAAAAAATTTGTTTGATAATGGTTTGTAAATTGCACTGGTTTTGTGTTTTAACGATCCGCCAAGTGCAGTAGCAACCATTTCCCAGTTGTTGTAATGCCCAAATGCAAGCACAATACTTTTCTTTTGTCTATACAATTCATCAATAGCTTCCAGATTTTTTATTCTGCATCGTTTTTGAGCTTCTTCAGCACTTATGCTAAAGCATCTGATACTTTCCACTATAAAATCACAAAAGAAACGATTAAAATCTCGGGCAATACTTTTGTGTTCCTCATCGCTTTTTTCAGGAAATGAGTTTCGAATGTTATTCAAAATCAGATTTTTTCGATATCGAATGACATAATGGTTTAAAACAAAAAGTAGATCCGATATCAGGTACGAAAAACGAAGTGGAAGTAGAGATATTGGCTTTAGAAATAGGTAATACAATAGTGGTGTCATGCTTAATATATTGGTGGTTCGGCCACAAATATAGAAGCATTCTTCAAATAAGTAGTGTTTTATTCAATCTTCTCAATCTTACTCTGATTTGTTATCAAACAATATAATTATTTTCGTTTATTAATGATAAATCACTATTTTTATGCAATAAACCTAACTATCTTTTTATATGAAATTTCTAAACTTTTTTGGCATTTTGCTACTTACAGCCATTATTGGCTTAAGCTCTTGTAGTGAAGATGATTCTGAATCTACCGAAGGATTTGGTTCAATTGAATTTGCCGTAGATTTGTCTGAAGCAAGTACTTTAAAATCAGTTGAAGATATCAATGGATTAGTAATATCCATTGTAGATGTAGACAACAATATTATTTATGGCAAAGAGGAACTTGAAGTATTCCACTTTAATGGTTCTTATATTGCTGGTCCCATAAGCTTGCGTGAAGGCAATTATAGCCTGACGGAATTTTTCCTGGTTGATAAAAATAATAACATTATTTATGCATCTCCTAAAGATGGTTCAGAATTGGATTATCTAGTGGAAAAACCTTTGAATATAGAATTTGAGGTAAAAACCGACGAGGTATTGAAACTATCTCCTGAGGTTTTATCAACAGAAAGTTTTGATGCGGCAGACTTTGGATATACTTCCTTTGGTTTTATAGTAAAAGAGTTTTTTGACTTTTCCTTAAGTACCTTTACGTATAACAAGAATGTCATGAATTTTGAATTGGCACAATCCAGTATCAAAATTACTTCTGATGATTCTTTGCTTTATTCCGGCGACTTAAAAGCCGAAACGAATACAATTCGCATTAGTGATGAATTCGAAAATTATAATATTCAAATTACCAAAGAAGGATTTAATACGTTTCATTATTCTTATTCTGCAGATTCGTTGCATTATTACAATACTGAAAGAAATAATGCTCCATTAAAAATTATTTTGGTTGAAGAAACTGATGGTGTAATTCCTGAGATCGAGTTTGTAAGTGTTAATGGAGGTACTTTTCAAATGGGAGACGAGCTATATATTGGGCAGTCGGATGAACTACCAGTACATTCTGTTACGGTGAGTGATTTCCAAATAAGCAAATATGAAATTACACAATCTCAATTCATCGAATTTCTGAATAGTATTTCTTGCAATAGCGATGGAACTTATATGGATGAAGAATTTGGAGTGGTTAGCTATATTGTGAATCTTGATGAAGATTATTGTCCTGTTGGTTACTCTGATGATGAGGGTTTTTATTTTAAAGGTTCTTATTGTGTACCTGGCATTGATTGTCCTGCTACCTGTGTTTCATGGTTTGGAGCCAATGCTTTTTGTAAGTGGGCAGGCGGAAGGTTGCCTTACGAAGCTGAATGGGAATTTGCTGCAAGAGGGGGAAATCTTAGTGAAGGATATAAATACAGCGGTAGTAATTATTATGATGAGGTAGCTTGGAATAGCTATACTTCTTACGATATCGCCCAGCCTGTTGGACAGAAAAAACCAAATGAACTTGGAATATACGATATGAGTGGTAATGCTTGGGAATGGTGTTTTGATTGGTATGGTGAATACAGCAGTGATCCACAAACCAATCCTACCGGACCTGAAACGGGAGATGACAGAGTTGGGCGTGGAGCAAGCTATTTGAGCAATGATTTATCTTGTAGAGTTGCCAATCGTCACGATAATAATCCAGATAATTTAATTACTCTGAGAGGACATGGAATTCGCATGGTTAAATCTGCAAATTAATCAAGAATGATATAGAAACAGCTATTTTCATATGTGCTATTATCACCGGTTAAGCTTCAATAAATTCATTCACACGTTTTATTAGATCGCTTCTGTATTTTTGATGAACTGTGGGATTTCCTTTGGCGTACTCATTTACCAAAATTTGTAATTCTTCCGATGATTTATTTTGAATATCATGCATATTAATTGTATTTAGCATGGAATCGGTATAGCTACTTAATCTGCTGGTGTCAAATTTTCTACCCAGTTTTCCATCAATGAAAATAACGGGTGTACCAAAAGCCAAACAGGGTAAAGCAGTATGCAAACGAGAAGTGACCACCAGCTTGGCATTCGCCAATTTCTTTAAGAAATCAGTAGCGATATTAAATCGCTCTTCATGAGAATACTTTCGTAAGCTTTTTTCCTGAATGATGTATTTGGCTTTACTTAAGATAGGTTCAGGAAATATCTTTTGAATTAGTTTCCTTTTTTTCCACTCTTGATAGATTACCTTTGGAGTTCTTAAAATACTTCTTGTTAGTGAAATAATACTAATTCTTGGATTAAATCTAGCCATATTATACAATACATCACTAAAAATGATTTCATCTGTATTATTTTCATCCAGATAAAGATCTCTGTTAAGAGCTAGCGTTAAACAACCCGAAAAATAGGCATCTACACCTTTGTTTTTAAGTAGATTGACTGTGTCATGATCTCGACAACCAATTGGTTGATGAATTTTATAATATTCAATAGCCTTATCTGAAAGTAACAGATCTTTTGCTTTTGGTGATATATGAAACGAAATAAAAAGCGGCTTAATATGATTTGCAGGTGGCCAATTTTGAGGATAATGCATAAACCAACCATTTAAAATAAGTTTATGCACATCGCCAGAAAAATCAGAAAGAGTTTCTTTATTTAGATAATTGTCAACAGTAGGTAGAAAAGGCAAAGCTGCCAGACTTTGAATGTATTCGCCAATATTTCTAACCTTATTCCAATATACCAATAGGGCAAACTTCATATTTATGGCTTGTTTTAAGGATTGTTATTTTTTAACATAAACCACTTGTCCGGTCAATTCAGAAAGAAGTGTTTGAACTGAGATTTGAGCTACATCCTCAGATTTTAGCAGGCTATCCACAGGTTCATTGCCAAAATTCTTAACACGCATTGGCGTTTTGGTTCTTTCCGGGTTGATACAGTTCACCCTAATACCAAAATGTCTCCACTCCTCTGATATTGCCTGGGTAAAATTAACTGCTGCAGCTTTGGTTGAAGAGTATAAGCTATATGATGCTCTTCCTCTTGTGTAGGAACTAGAGGTGAACAAAAGCAAATGACCTTTGGTTTCCTTTAAATATTGAAAACTCTCTTTTGCAACATTAACCATTCCCAAATAATTAACGGCAATAATTTCTTCAACGGTTTCCTGATCAACATTAATCAAAGCTTCTTTGTTTAAAATGGCAGCAGTGTTGATGATGTAATCAATTTTTCCAGCTTCAGCATATACTTTCTCCAGGCTAGTTCTTACGTCTTCAATGTTTTTAACATTCACACCATTTTCCGATCTGCTAAAAGAATATACTTTAGCTCCAGCTTCCTGGCAAATGGTAGCTATATCTTTACCGATACCATAGCTACCACCGAAAACAACAATACACTTATCATTAATTTGATCGATATTTTCAGAGCTAAATTTAGAGGTTTTAAACTCCTGATTTTTAAGCTGGAATAGTTTGTCGGCAATGAACATGTCCAAATCATAGGTGATTTTGATGTTATCGGCCGCACCTTCAACAACAGTAATGGTTTCTTCAGGTAAATATTTTAATACAACACCACAATCATCCGTGGTTTTAAACTTAGGATCAGATAATGCCTTCTCGTAAGCTTCTTTGATGGTTTTTAGTCTAAATGCCTGTGGTGTTTGCCCCTGTCGAAGCTGATCCCGGTTGGGTACGTTTACAATCTGGTTTTTATCGCAAACTTCAATAATGGTATCGGTTGCTTTAATGGCAACATCCACCGCATTGCAATGGTTAAGGCTGTCGATTACCTCATTAATAATGGTGCGATTGATAAAAGGACGAACAGCATCATGAAAAATCAGCTTGATTTCATCAGCATTTTCCTCGTTTTGATATGCTTTTATGGCAGCTAAACTTGAATCGCTTCTTTCCTTACCGCCAATTAAAATTTTTTTAACCTTGTTGTATTGATTGTTACTGACAATCGTTTCTATTTCGCTTGTGAAATTTGGATTGATAACAATGGCAACTTCATCTATACTACTGCATTTCTGAAATACATCTAAAGTGTGTTCAATAATGGTTTTGCCTGCTACTTTTATAAATTGTTTTGGCAGATTACCACCAAATCTTGATCCATTCCCACCAGCTAAAATTACTCCAATATTTCTCATATTGCCTTTATTTATTATAGATGAAAAGTTTAATTCATATAAAATACGAATGCGAATTTACTATTAATTTAGGTAGTTGAGAAACAAGCAAGAGTATTATACCATTTTTGATGTTAGTTTATGCTTTAATTGTTTAGGATATTATCAATTTCAGAAGCGATTCGTTCCGATGATCTCTCATCTTTAAATTTGAAAGCAACATCGCAAATTTCTGCTCTCTTTTGTTTTTGATCATCTTTCCCTTCAATGATGGAATAGCTGATCTGCTTTAAAAGCTCTTCTTCCGATTTACAGATGGTTCCTGCAGTAATCCATTCATAGTCAAACTGAATTGCACGATCTTTGGCAATGTACTTTTCGTAGTCGTATGGATAATACAAAATCGGTCTGTCCAAAAGAAGGTAATCCATGTAGATGGAAGAATAATCGGTAATAAGAAGATCGATTAATTTGAGTGTTGGATATACATCCAATTCATTATCAAACCAGACAATATTGGATAAGTTTTCCTGAGTGTTTGTAAGATTGGTATAGGTGTGAAATTTGAATACAAACAGTAGTTTATTTGCTTTTGCAAATTCATTTAGAACAGACATATGAATTGCTCCACTCGAAATGGGATCACCTCCTGTTTCTCGGTAAGTTGGAGCATACAAGATGGTTTTATACCCTTCTTTCTTAAATTCTTGTATGGTATGGTGTGCTTCGACATCACAACGAATAAAATCATCTTCAACTATTTCTCTGAAAAAGATATCATTTCTAGGATATCCTGTTTCTATGATTTTATCCGATTTAAAAGCCCTTGAAAAAAGTTGCTCTGTATAAAACTTTGATGTTGAGACAAGAACATCATATTTTGGATATAAAGCATACAAAGCAGCCTCTAAACGATGGAAAAACTTTTTACGGTTTTCGATATAGGCAGGACTATCCAGCTGAATTCGTTTAAAACCCACGCCATGCCACAGTTGAACGATTGTTGAGCGGCGCAGAAGAAAGTATCTAAAATCCTTAATCCATTCATAGATATCAACCACAGCTATTTTAGAGCGCAATAAAATGTAAATGGACTGAGCACTTGGATACAAAACAACCTTATTATAGAACTTTTTGATTTCAAGATATTCTTCTTTGCTATACGTCAAAAAGTATAGGCTCTCATGAGTTTTATGAAGGTATTGATACAAGTACTTGATATTGCCTTGAAAAAGACCATCTTTTCTTCCTCCGATAAAAACAATTAAATCATTCTTTTTTGGGAATAAATAACTTAGCGGAAGTAGAATACACCAGCCAATAAAGGCGTAAATTATAATGCTGACTCTACGTATAATGATACTCATTTAATTAATGCTTAGAATTTTCTTGTAAATACGATGACAATGATTTTCATCTGTATAGTAGTGATAAGTCTCTCGAACAGCTTGGCGCCATTCTTGGTCGATGTTTGGATTGGCGATATAATCATTCAGACCTTCTATCAAGTCCTGCATGCTCGCAAATTTCTTACCTGGAGTATTTCTCTCATAATCCAGTATCAAACCCTGATATTTGCTGTATTCCTCAATATCGTATGGGATAAAGCAGATTGGTCTGTCCAATAGCAGGTAATCTACCAAAATTGATGAATAATCGGTTATTAAAATATCCACAAAAGGCAATAGTTCGGTTACATCAGGAAAATGATCCTGCTCTGCTTTTTTAACTCTTTTCAGTTTGAATAAAGATTCATCCTTCAAAATACTTTTTCGCTTAACGGATTCTTTGTGCCCGCGAATAAGCAGGTAGGTATCATGCTCTTCTAAAAAGCGTTCCAATAATTCAGCTTTGTAATCCTCGAAAGGGAAAAACTCTGTTAGCTTCCCATCCCTCCATGTTGGAGCATAAAGAATCACCTTCTTATCCAGGTAAGGATGTTGCTGAATCAGTTCAGCATCCTGATTATTTTCAGATAGCAAATAGTCATAGCGTGGCATTCCGGTCAACCACACCTGATTCAAATTCACTCTGAAACCAGAAGCCAACATCAAACATTCGATATCAGAACAGGCGGTTAGGTAAGAATAGGATTGAAGTTGGTATGATTTACCAAATTTGTTCCAAACTGGAGTCTGGTAACCAATTTGCTTTACTGGTGTTCCATGTCCTAAATAGATGATTTTTTTGCGCTTTTCATGTAGGTAATACGGGAAGAAAACCGCAGCACTGGTCCCATAGGATATGATTACATTTTTAGTGTGTAAAAATACTTTTAATGCAGTAAAGGAATTTGCGTAAACGACCTCATTGGGGAATTTCTGCTTGAGTTCGGCATACAGCTTTTTGTTTGCCGTAAAAAGCAGGCACTTGAAAGCTTCCTGTTTTCGCAAATACTCAAAAAGAAATTTCGAATTGTCGTAGTAAAACTGCTCTGTCAGAAAGAACAGAGCAATTTTCTTGTTCTTTCTGAATAGTTTCTCGACAATGAAATAAAGGTTTCGCAGACAAAATATAAGCAGATGCAGAAAAACGATTTTCTGCATGAAGTTTGCAAATTGTTGTGGTTTAGTGTATCCGCTAGACATTTTCCTTTTTAAAGTTTTTGATTCCAAAAACAATTGCTCCCAATGCTACCACAAAGAAAAGAATCATACTGGTCAATGAAATTTTCTCACCCACAAAGTATCCCTTAGGTTCAAATTTGAACTCAACTTTGTGTTTTCCTGCAGGTAGTTTCATGCCACGAAGAACATAGTTTGCTCTAAAGTGTTTTGCTGGTTTTCCATCGATATATGCATTCCAACCAGGCTGATAATAAACCTCAGAGAAAACAGCCAGTTGTTCTGTTTTTGCCTGATATTGGTAGCCAATCTGATTTGGCGAATATTTTGTCATTTGAATGTTGGCTGTTGAATCTGCAATAATGCTTAAGCCATTCAACTGATTTTTAAAACGCTGATCAACAATTGCCTCTTTAGCCGGATCGAAGCCATTTAAAAGCATGATTTCTTCATTGGCATCTTTAACCAATTTGTAAGAGTCAACAAACCATGCATTTCCAAGTGCATTAGGATTAATACTTAGCTGAGCTCCCTTTTCTCCCTGGCTGATAATGTATTTCGCATTCAACATATCCAAAGCTTTCATGTTGCCTTTGTCGATATGATATTCGTACAATTCCTGAATACGACGCAATTTTGCTCCATGATAACCCCCAATGGACTTGTGGAAGTAGGATGGACGTGCATTCTGGAAAGGACCGCCGATTTGTTCAAACACCCTGTAATTGGTGTTGTAGGTAACGGCCCAAAGTTGTGCTGCTACTTTTTCGTAATCGCTGGCTTTTCTGTTCTTTCTGGTGTAGTTTTTTACTGCCTGATCGGCAATTGCCTTTAATTCAGGATTGTTTTTTAACTCGTTCTGCAGAATTTGAAAATCTGCCATATTAGGCATGTATGCCAGGTTCAATTCTTTCTTTTCTACAAATGCATCATTGGTAGTAAAGCGTTTATTAACCGGGTACAAATCGACTAAAATCAAAACAACCACCGCCGGGATAAAGAATTTTGCTTTCAGATAATCTTTAGAATATGCCCAAACCAAAGCTGCACCTACTAAAATGAACAGGAAGCTTCTTAAAGCATCAGCTCTAAACATATCGATACGAGCATTGATCAAATCGTTCTGAATTTGAGCGATGAAAGAAACTGCATTCGGATTGGAAGCACTAATCTGGGTAAAATAGTTTTGTTCCACATCGCTTAAGAAATCCAATCCAAAAGTTGGGATAAGATAAAGAAGAAGGGCGATACCACCTGTTAATGCAAATGGCAGAACCAATACATTTAGGTTTAGAGAAGCAAACTTCACTTTTTTCTTCAGTATCTCAGGTTCATCAATTAGCTTTTTAAGCGCTAAAATGGCCAATAGAGGAATACACAGCTCAACTATAATTAGGATGGATGATACTGCTCTAAACTTGTTATAAAGTGGTACGTAATCGAAAAACAGATTTGTAAGGGCAGGGAAGTTATGTCCCCAGGATAGCATGATTGCCAAAATAGTAGCTGTTAGCAATCCCCATTTTAGGCGACCTGCCACAATAAATAAGCCTAAAAAGAACAGAAACAAGATAAAGGCTCCTACATAAACAGGACCAACGGTAAATAACTGATTGCCCCAGTAATGGTGGTTTTTCACCTGTTCCATATTGTAATAATCAGCAACCGATTTAACCTGACCGCCATTTACATAGTTCAAAACCTGAATGCCCTCTTGTGGAGATCCACCGCCACCTTTTGCATTGGGAATCAATAAGCTTAAAGTTTCCTGGATTCCATAACTCCACATGGTTCCGTAATCTTTATCTACTCCAGTGGTTTGGTTGTCCTTATTACCCAAACTCAATTCCGATTTACCTCGAATTGTTGATTTACTGTATTCGTATGAGCTATATAAGTTCGTGAAGTTAACGCCCAAAGCAATAATCGAAGCTATGGCAAGCACTCCTATGGCTTTAAAGAAATGTTTCAGATTCTTTTCTTTAAACTGGTGGTAGAATTCGTAGATTAGAATACAAATAACCGTTAACATGAAGTAATAAGTCATTTGTATGTGGTTGGAATACAATTCCATGATCAGGAAGAATGTGGCTATAATTCCACCCCAAAGATATCGTCCTCTTAATACCATTAATATTCCACCAAGGGCGGGAGGGATGAAAGCCAATGCATTTACCTTCCACAAATGTCCTGCTCCAATGATAATGATGAAATAAGTGGAAAATGCATATGCAACGGAACCCGCGATGGAGAGCCATGGATTAACTCGTAAACTAATGAGAAGGATATAAAAACCAAGCATGTACAGAATGAGGTACTTCACAGGATCTGGAGTATAAAGCTCCATCATCTTCTTAAAAGTGTACATGTCTTTTGCCTGGTAATCAACATTAATTTGGTAAGATGGCATTCCTCCAAACATCGAGTTGGTCCACAAGGCATCTTCGCCTGTCTTTTCTCGAAAATCAATAATTTCTTTTTTAGCACCCCAAGCGTGAATTGAGTCACCCTTTTTGTACTGTTTTCCCTCCATAGCAGGCTGGAAATACATGAATGCTACAATTAAAAATACCAGGATGGATACCAGGTGAGGCAATGCGGACTTAAATATCGACTTAAAACTCATATTGAATTATGAATTAGGATCCCGATAGTTATCGGGGATGAATTATGAGTGAATCAATTCATAATTCATCATTGATAATTGATAATTTTAAATTCAGGCTCTAAAATACAAAAAGCACAGAACAATATTGCCCTGTGCTTCACTTAATGTTTTTCCGATTGTTTATTTCCTTACAAACTTTGGTACTTTTGGGTATCAAGCATGCCCTTATAAGTTTTGTAAGTGTAATCATCCAACCATTGGTAGAATTCTTCAATCTCTTTTTTATTCACTTTAGCTGAACGCCATTTCTTTTGGTGCTCCTCTGTGTTTTTGAAAAGTTCTTCTTCAGCTTTTTCAAGTTTTTGAATAATACCAGTCTTCTCAGCATTAATCAATTCTGATACTTTTAAGTATTTGTATCCAGCCGAACGAGAAATTGGATAGCAGCGGTCTTTCAATTCCATAGCCATAGCATTTAGTGGACAGTTTTCTTTTCCATCAGCCAATAATACTTTAGGCAAATTCTTACCTCCTTTTACCCAAACAGGTAATGCAATTGAGGTATTTGGGAATCCTACTTGAGTCCAGATGGTAGCCATATCTTTGTCTTCACCTTCTTTCACACCTTCAATCAAAATCATTGATGATGAGCCGTGGCGAGTAATCAAATCACCTGAATTCACAAAGTTTTCGTCGTATGGAATGGTTTCGTATTCTTTTCTATAATCCTTTTTCAGTACAGGATGTTTTAAACATCTTGAGAAATCTTGAATAACAGTTTGGGAATTGATATTTCCATATGCATCTGCCTGATAGAATATATCCTGAGCGGTTTGGAAACGAATAAACCCGTAACCAATATCTTTTTTACCAGTAAAGGAGTAGTTGGTTCTAAGAATGTAGCCATTTGGAGCTTGTGCAGGATCGTTAGCATCAAATTTGGTAAAAGTATGATTATTTACCTCATAAAAAGCTACATTTCCATCAGCATCCAGTACACCAAAGTGAGCAGCTAAGCCCATTGGTTTAGGTGTGTCTTTCAGCAATTGCTCAAACTCTTCAAGATTAGAACACTGTTGCAAGGCCAATTTCATAAAGCGTCCTTCCTGATCTTTCAATGAAGTTGTATCCTGCATGTTTACATTAAAGGATGCAGAGTTCATGATTGCAAAACCCATAGCGTTAGATCCACCCCAAACTTGTTCCCCTTTTTCGTCGTTGGAATTGATCATGCCGATGTATGGATATTTGCCATCGGTGAAATACATCATTTTGTTTTCAAAACTTTCTGTGTCGCGCAGTTTCCAAATCATAGGACGACCATCTTTGGTGTACTTGCCGGAAATTACGGCAGTTGTGCAGGCTCCAGCCTGCCATACGCTTACTACAACAAGTAGCAGTAGGCTTAATAAATTTTTCATTTGTTAGTTAGTGGTTTAGTTGTGTTATCCTTTATGAAGCCTCTAAATTAATTAATAATTCTTTTTTCTGTCATTTCTAAATTGATATTCGTCACGAACTGTATCAATAACATTTGTATCTACTTCCCCAATCATTGCCTCTTCCTGTTCTTTAAGAATGCTTGGAGAGGTGTTGTAATCCATCCAGGGAGGACAGAAAATAGAATTGCCATATTCTTCTCCAGCTCGGTTCAAACTCAACATGTAAATTTGATTTTCCAGTGCTCGGGTAATCACAAAATGATGCCAGCTTGGAAAACTGTTGTCCTTGTAAAAAGCCACCGGATGTATCAGAAAATCAATTTCATGATCTAAGGCCAATGTTCTTGTTAATTCAGGAAATCGCATATCGTAACAAATGATAATGCCAATTTTTACACCATTGATATTGAAACTGATAGTATCCTCACCTTTTAGGAAATACTCCTTTTCCATAGAGTTTCCGAATTGAGCCATGTGTTGCTTGCTGTAAATGGCTTCCAGTTCACCTTTAGGATTGACAAGGGCTTGTGAGATAAAGAAACCATCTTCTCTTTTCCGGGGAAATCCGTAACAGATGTAGCAGTTTCTCTTTTGGGCGATATCCGAAAAGAATTGGAAACTTTTGCCATTTACATCTTCGGCTAATTCGCCTAATTGCTCGAATGTTTTCCGGGAATATCCACTTGTGAAAAGCTCTGGCAGAACAATTAGATCAACCGCTTCTAATTCATCAATTATTTTTTGAGCATGAAGCAGGTTGGCATCTCGTTCCTCGATGGACTTTGTATCACAATTGCTGATTTGTATGGCAGCAAATTTAATCTTGGGCATAAGTGTAGGGATTAAAAGATAAGATTAAAGATAGTGAAATTGAAATTACCTCATCAAAGGTGATTTTTTATGCTCTGACTTTAAGTAATCCGTAAATGTAAGAGGTAGATTATGTGGGGTTTATTTTACTGTGAGCCTTACTTAGGGGGAGCCCCTCAAACTGCTAAATTATTTTTTTGCAGTTCTTTTTCCTCAATTAGAAGGTTAGGATGAGGTGAAAACAAAAAAAGCCATCCTCAAATGAGAATGGCTTTCCAATATTTTGAATTTCGCTTATTTCAATTTCTTGAATAAAGATTTCATGCTAACATGTGAATCTAAGATTTCAGCTAGTTTAGAAATCTCGATACGCTCTTGTTCCATGCTATCGCGATGACGAATGGTAACTGCGTTGTCTTCCAGTGATTGGTGATCAACAGTTACACAGAATGGAGTACCAATAGCATCCTGACGACGGTAACGCTTACCAATAGAGTCTTTCTCATCGTACTGACAGTTGAAATCGAATTTCAAGTTGTTGATGATTTCACGAGCTTTTTCAGGAAGACCATCTTTCTTTGTTAATGGCATAACTGCCAATTTGATTGGAGCCAAAGCAGCTGGTAGTCTTAAAACAACACGTTCGTCGGTTTTTCCATCTTCTTTCTCTATTTTCTCTTCGGCATAAGCTTCCGACATAATTTGAAGGAACATACGGTCAACACCAATCGATGTTTCCACTACGTAAGGAACGTAGCTTTTGTTCAGTTCAGGATCGAAGTACTGAATTTTCTTTCCTGAAAATTCCTGGTGCTGGCTTAAATCGAAATCGGTACGAGAGTGAATCCCTTCCACTTCTTTAAATCCGAATGGGAATTTAAATTCTACATCGGTTGCAGCGTTAGCGTAGTGAGCCAACTTATCGTGATCGTGGAAACGATATTTATCATCATCGAAACCTAGAGCTTTGTGCCAGCTCATACGCGTTTCTTTCCACTTGTCGAACCATTTCATTTCTTCTCCCGGACGAACAAAGAACTGAAGTTCCATTTGTTCGAACTCACGCATACGGAAGATAAACTGACGAGCAACAATCTCGTTACGGAATGCTTTACCAATTTGAGCAATCCCGAAAGGAATCTTCATACGACCTGTTTTCTGAACATTTAGGTAGTTTACGAAAATACCCTGTGCAGTTTCCGGACGAAGGAAAATTTTGCTACTACCATCAGCAGTAGAGCCCATTTCAGTTGAGAACATCAAATTGAACTGACGAACATCGGTCCAGTTTTTAGTTCCCGAAATAGGACAAGCAATCTCGTTATCGATAATGATTTGCTTTAATTCGTCCAAATCGTTCTTATCCAAAGCATCAACAAAACGCTTGTGGACAGCATCCATTTTCTCTTTGTTTGCCTTAACACGAGGATTGGTTGCTCTAAATTGTTCTTCGTCGAAAGATTCACCAAATTTTTTCTTTGCTTTGGCAACTTCCTTATCCATTTTGGCTTCATATTTAGCCATCAAATCCTCGATTAAAACATCAGCACGGTAACGTTTCTTCGAATCTTTGTTATCGATCAAAGGATCATTAAAAGCATCAACGTGGCCCGATGCCTTCCAAATGGTTGGGTGCATAAAAATAGCAGAGTCAATCCCTACTACATTTTCGTGCAACTTTACCATTGAATCCCACCAATACTTTTTGATGTTGTTTTTCAATTCAACACCCAATTGTGCGTAATCGTAAACAGCACTTAGTCCATCGTAAATCTCCGACGACTGAAATACAAAACCGTATTCCTTACAATGGGCAACCAGTTTCTTGAAAACATCTTCCTGAGCCATAAATCTTATATTTTGAGTTTATTATTTTAATTTGAACGAAACACAAAAATACAAAAAAAGCCATTCGATGGCTTTTCCATATCATTAATTTCTAGTGTTTTTGATAATTTATTTGCTGGATAGTGTAATACTATCGTTTGCGTAGCAGAAGATTAAAAAATTAATTAATCCACATCTTCGAAATCCACATAATCACCTACATCCTTTTTGTTAGGATTAGATTTGGTATTTGAATTTTTATCGATGGTAACTTCACCTTCTCGCTTTTCTTGTTCTTGTTGCTGTCTGTTGGCCTCTTTTTGCATTTTATCAAAAGTTTTCTGCACCAAAAAAGGGAACATTGCACGAATGATCAATTTTAGCAGGTAATAAATACCGACAGCAATAATGATAAACTTTATAAATGCCATATTCTTATAATTTGATTGACAAAGATAACAGAATTATAACGAATGAGTAAATGGGAGCTGAGGAATTGGTATGTTATAGTTATTGAGACTGATATTGATTTAAACCAAAGAAAAATCCCGAACTCGCAAGTTCGGGATTTTCTTCTAACCACTATTTACTAACCTAAATCTAATTCTATGAAAAAACTTCTCTGTTTTGTACATTACAAATGTAGGTTATAAATGTGCTAAATGGTTTAAACAAAAGTTAATGAAACTTAAAAGTGTATTGCACCTCTTCGTCCATTAGCACTTCCCCCTAACAGGGGAAGACTTAAATTTAATGAATGGTGCATGATTTAGAATATAGTTAATTATAGTGTGTTTTTCTTTTAGGGAAACTGTAGAAAGACTAAAGGGTGAAAGAATAAAACAATATCTTAATATCAAAAAAAAGGACTACCCACAAAAGGTAGCCCGGAATTTAAATTGATGTAAACACTCTGTTTACACAGAGCAATATAAAGTTACAACTTATTTGTATAATGGTTTCTTTTTATTTCCTATAGGTTCAAACCATGAGCATTCATCTTTCTTTTTGTTTTTATCCTTACAGCCAAACAATAGGTTGAAGCCAAAGCGTACGTTGGCAACTTGAGCACTGTTAGGGCGAATTGCTGCCAATATATTATCGGTAATGGTATAAAATTGAACAGGACCAAGTTTAGCAGCTACTCCAAATCCAATATTATTGTAAGAATTGTTTACAGCAGTATAGCTTAAGCTTGTACTAAGGTTTCTAAAAAATCGTGCATTTGCCGATAAGGTAAGTGATGATTGAATTTTGCCATTAAAAATTTCTGTTCGACTTAAAGCTCCTAAATTTATTCTATTATGAATTTGGTGTGTACCTCCCAAATAAATTTTGGTTGGTAAGCCTACAGAGTAGGAACCAGTTAAATCTGATACTCTAAATTCATCTTGGATGTCATCCACCAAATCATCAAATACATCTTCTATTTCTCTGTAGTTTGGGTCGTTTGAATTTCCCGATTGTGACCAGTCTGCACCATTGTAAGTGAATGATCCATCCTGAACAAACTCATAACCGTTCGATTTCCAGGTAATGCCTCCAATATCAAGTATACTTGCGTAAAGTGTGGTTTTCTCATCCATTTTGTATGTCATACCCAAATCTACAGCAAAACCTTTGTTATCGGTATTCAAGAAGAAATCTTCATCAAAATCATCACTGTTAAAATTGATATCATCAACAAAGCCATTGGCATCGTAAGTAATTTGGTTGATTGGAACAGATGCTCTTAATCGATGTTTGGAGTTCAGTATCACTTGGGCGCCGGTTAAGGATGTAAAAACAGACATGTCTGATTCCTCCATATGAAGATTGGCAATACCAAAAAGAACTTTCCCTTTTACACCTACAGTCCATTTGTCGTTGATTTTCTTTGAAACTCCCAAGGCAATTTCATGATACGCATTGGCATCAATGCCCAATCCACCCCAATTGGCGGTTCTTCCTCTATAATCGTAATTACCATTCTTTAAAAATGTAATCATTTCCTTATCGAAACTAAAGCGCGAGTCTTCTTTTTCGATCACATCAAGAGTGAAATAGAAGTCCTTCGCTTTAATTCCCAATGCAAAAAGTGTCAATTCAAATTGCTGAGAAAGAAAGTTGGTGGTTTTTAATGCATCGTGAAAACTATTTACATCTACAACCAACGAATCGCTTCTAATGCCTGTTCCATCAGTAATCACATCCTTGTAAGCAAAACTACTATTGCTGTAATTAAAATAGATGGAACTAAGAGCCGGAAGGCCAACAAAGACTTTACAATCTGGCTGTATGGCTGGATTTACCTGGTTTGATTGAGGTACATTCTGCATCAAATACAAGGTGTTGTTTAGTTTTTGAGCTGTACCGTTCATAGTCAGGAGTACAAAAAGTAATCCTGTTAGAGATATCTTGGTTAAAATTCGTGTCATTATAGGATGTTTTAAAGTGCTGGTTTTAGTTGCTTAGGTCAAGTTGTGCTTGTACCGATATGGTGAACTTTAATTCGTAATCGCCTTTTAGCTTCACCGGGATTCCTCCATTTTGGGTACTTACAACCGCATTTATAATGATGTTTTCGGTTTTGTTAAGATTTGCAATTTGAGTCTGCGTTAATTTTATTTCGTGGGAAACTTCCTTAATCGAATTTGGATCAACTACACCAATATTTGCTCCCGAAGTATAAACCGAAGCAGCATCAATTACTTCATTGTCTTTAATTTCATCAATTACATTGTAGCTTGCATCGGTAAGCTGAATGTTTTCAACGGTAACATCAAGTGGATAACCATTTTGGGCTGTAATTACTACCGCGGCATTCATTACTTTATCGGCATCATCAATGTCAACACCATCAATTGTATCCTTAAGCGTTAGGTTTGTTGCGGTAAACTCCAAAGGAATTTCAATTTCGATATCTGCATCAATTCTAGAAGTATTACTTATAATGTTTGGCTGAGTAGCAATATCTACGGTGTTGGGATTTAAGTCTACATTACCAAAATAATCCAACCTGTCTGATGGAGGCAATGCCATTAAATCAACAATGTCAGAGTTGTTTTTATCGTAAGTAATGGTTTCTTCATTAGGTGTATCTAAAACATCAGTAATGGTTTTAGGATAATTAGTAGGTTGTAATACATCCGGATTTAAATTTTGAGTCGATCCACTTGAGCTGTAACCAGTGATGTTTGCGTTTATTGCAAAAGGAACACCAACCGAGTTGCGCAAGTGAACATGAATTTTAGGATCTGCAAAACGGTATTCACCATCTACATCATCCCAAAAATCAACACCCAAGTCAATACTGCCTGTTCCAATGTTAATTGTTTGCTTGCCAAAATCACCTGATGCAGTAATAAAGTCGATGTTTTGAACTGTAAGATTGACTCCTACATCTCCGCTTCCGCTGATAGTAGTTCCATTATCACGTATGTAAACAGAGAAATCAATGTTAACTTCGTTACTGGTAGTGTACGGAGTTTTGAAATTGACTATAGCATTGCTAAGTGAAATGCTTTCTGGATGATTGATTGCATTAGCCCCTACACGAAAAGTTCGAGTCACCACGCTTCCACCTTCTGTTATTCCAGGAAATGTAACCGTTAAATCAATTTCGGTATCCAAAGGGTTGGTTAAGCTTAAATCGATAGTTGCGTTTAGCTGCAAATTAGAAAGAATGATATCAGGATCTCCGGCATCAACAGAGAATGTTTCTGAAAAAGGTATTGGATTTGTAGGGATCGAAGCATGCGGAATCCCTGCGAAAGTACCAATTGTGATGCCAAGGTTTTGACTCACTTGGTTTGGAAAATCTAATACATCATCTACAGCATAAGTAAATATATCATTTTCGCGATGTCTTATCACCAGGTTGTTTCCTTCCAAAAATATGGTTTGATCGTTTGGATTCAACTCGTGTTCGTTTAGAAGATACCAGAGTGTATAGGTTCCATATCCAACAGGAGCAATCATGTTCGGAGTCCATTCAACTTTATCCGATAAGCGATCCATATCGTAATCGTCAGAATCGAAGCATGATTGTGTTGTAATGGCCAATAGTCCACATAGAATGAGTGGAATCAGAAATCGTGATTTAGATATCATAGTAATGTAATTAAATAGACAATATTAGTTTTGAACCGAATTCAACTCATAAAACCCTAGCTTTAATGTTAAATTATATTCAGATCAGAAAAGCAATAATATCATGTAAGAAAATAGATCTTATACATGAATTAGTTGTTATTATTGACAAACGGCCTAGTGTACGGAATAGTTTAACAAGAAGTTGCGATTATCACCTACATAAAGATTAAACGATTTGTTGCCGGCTTTGGCAAAGCCAATTGAAAACTCGGTATTGCCTTTTAAAGGGAAGCCAGAATGATTATTTCCTTTCAAATCAATCAAATAGATTTTGTTTTCGTTTTCGGTACAGATGCCAATTTCTATTTTTCTTCTCGAGAACTTATAAACATTGGGTCTGTAGCTAATTCCTGAATCGAATTTCTTCTCTAGCTTTTGATCTCCAGATGCATCGAAAATTTTAAGGAAATTGTAATCAGCAAATAAATATTCGTTCTTTCCATCGGAGTTTAAATCGGCAGCGGTAAAATAATGCGCTTCCGACAGCTGAGTGAAAGATTTTGATTCTACTTTACCATTAAAATAGATGTAATGAATGTTTCCATTGGTATCACTAGTCACCAATCGATTACTTTGTTTCTCAAGGTAAAAAGGATTGCTCTCCGATTTAGAGAATTGTTTTTTCAGTTTCACCCTTTCAACACCACGACGGTTTAGGATGTAAACCCTAAATTTATCAGCATATACGATGTAGTCTTTACCACCAATTCTAAAATGTTGTATTTCACAGGTAATTGGATTCTCGGCCTTGGCAGGACTCCAACCTTTTATAATCTTACCTTCTTTAGAATAAGCATATACGCGCTGATCCTTACAAGGAATAAAAATGCGGTAGTTTTTGTTCTTGTCGTAATCGAAAATGGCAATGCCACGAGTAGCTTCCGCTTTTAGTCGCACCGGATAATTTTTCACGTAGTTTCCGTTTCTGTCGATTAAGTGCAAATGATTTTTGGTTGCAAAAAGGTATTGTAGCTTGTTATTTTTAAATAGATCAATCTGTTCCACCTTACCAATTATCTGAGAATCCAAAGGCTTTGTCCATAGAATTCTTCCTGCTGGATTTACCAGGTAAATTTGGTTCTGAATATCTTGTACAAAGATTTCATTCTCTTTGGTATAATGATTTTTAACCAGGTAAGGCTTGTGGCGGAAACAAGTGTCAATTCTCGATTCCCAATCGGTTTGCGGTGCCGATTCCAGAACCGGATCGTATTCAATAAACAGGTTGTTGTAAATTAGGTTTCTGTTAGAGCTCAACTGTAAGCCAACTGCCTGAAACTTATTTACACTTTCCTTATGGTTTTGTATTTCAGATTGAAGTTCCTCGTTTAGAAAACTGGTGATAAAACGGTTCGCCTTCGGCGTTGAAGTATAAAAGAAGAAATTTGCTTTATTCGATAGATACTCTTTGTTTTCCTGGTAGTTTTGGTTGCTATCCAAAGTTTTACCCAGAACAGATTCCTGGATAAATTCTGATAGGGCGCTAATGCTTGGCCCCATTACCAAATAGTTATCGATAAAGGTAAAGTAAGCCGATGAGGCATCACTAAAGAAACTACCAAATAACTTTTCTGGTAGTCGATCTTCTGGTAATCGGTAAATGTCAAAAGAAGTTTCAGAATCGAGCTTGTAAGTTCTTTTGTAGTAGGATAGGGTTCGTTCTTGTTTTTTAGCAAAACCAAGAATTGGTTTTAACATCTTCTCTTTTGCAATACTGGCACTCTTTGTGCGGATTACAGTAAACTTTTTATCCGCATTTCCTTCTGCAAAGGCCAATCCTATTTCTTTATAGATGATCGAGAAAATGATCTCTTCAAAATCTTCACCCGTTTTCTTTTTCAGATCATTAATGGCTTTCTGGTAATCGGAAAGTTTTCCCATTTGATCTAAAAACTTGCGATATTTTCCTTTGTGAAGCAGTGGATCATCAATGCCCAACACAGCCAAAACACCAGTTGTAGCTGGCAGAATGGATTCCATTTCCATCTTTACAGGTTCTTGCTGTAAAAACAAGTTCATTAGGTTTCCTTGACTTGGATCGCTATAGGTAAATCCATTCAACAGGATGATTCTGTTTCTGAAACTTAAATCCAGCTCGGTCCAGTTTCCGATGTTGGTATAATTGCGAATAAACTTGCTGTGTTCCTTGTTCAACGAGAAGGAAATTTGTTTTGGAAAAGTCTTTAAATTCAGGAAGATATTCGCATCAACATTTTTGCCAATGGTTCTTCTGATTTGTTCAAATCCTTTGGTTTTAGATATGGAATTATCAGTGCTTAATTGTCGAACCGAGTTTTCCAATAGTAGCATCGATCTGCTGGCCAGGAACAAACCTTTTGAGAAGGTAAAGTGCAATTCTTTTTCCTTTTTACTTGTTGCAGGAATACTGTATATGCTTGTGTTTTGATAATTTCTTTCACGCAAAACCAAGTCTGGTCCAATCCAATTCGAAACAGCAGTTTGTAGTTTCTTTTCCTCCAGATAATCCAGTATTGGCAGAATGTAAAGGTATTCAATGTCATTTTTTCCTTGCAGATGACTGGCTATGGTAAACGATCGGTCGAGTGTAAATTGATGATCCGAATCAATCTTACTAGCCAAACTATCTATGAACTGAAGGTTTTCATTGATTTTTGCAATCTTATCGAAATTTCCTAACTCTTTCCATGCACCGGTATTGTTCTCCAATTTTGTGATTAGATGCTCTAAACTTTCAAACTGAACGATTAATTCGGAGTTCACCGGAATTGCTGAAAAAGGGTCGACGCCTTTGTATTCCTTTTGTTTTTGAAGATATAGGTAGCCTAAAACGATGATTGCCAAAAGCAAAACAATAAAGAAAGAGGTAAGAATTTTTCTCAGCATAGTAAACAGATTGCAAGGTATAGTGTTGCTTCAAAAATAAGAATTTATGCAGTGTTTAAAAAATTATGTGAAAGGCTTTTGTGTCAATGTCTGCTTATTTCGTGAATTAAGAGTTTTGCTAGGTGAAAGCGTGAGTTTTTGATGCAAAAAAGCCCCGACATAGGTCGAGGCTAAATGTTGAAAATTTAGTCTTGGTTGAATTATAAATCAAATTTGATTCCCTGAGCCAATGGCAAGTCAGTTCCAAAGTTTAGGGTATTGGTTTGTCTTCTCATGTAGGTCTTCCAAGAATCGGATCCCGACTCACGACCACCACCAGTTTCTTTCTCACCACCAAAGGCACCACCAATTTCGGCACCCGATGTTCCGATGTTTACATTGGCAATGCCACAATCGCTACCTACAGCAGAAATAAAGGTTTGTGCTTCTCTCATGTTCAGGGTAAATATCGATGAGGATAAACCTTGTGGAACGTTATTGTGCAGCTCAATAGCCTCATCAAGTGTACTGTATTTCATGATGTACAGAACAGGAACAAAAGATTCGTCCTGAACAATTTGCCAATGGTTTTCTACCTCGCAGAATGTTGGTAATACATAGTTTCCTTCCAGTACTTTGTCGCCAAATACAATAGTACCACCCGCTTTCTTCACCTCTGCAATGGCATTTTGGTAAACCTCAACTGCTCCTTCATCAATTACTGGCCCTACCAAAGTGTTTTCGTCAAGCGGATTTCCAATTTTGCTTTTGACTTGCTTGTAGGCACTCAATAAACGGTTCTTCACATCATCATAAATACTTTCATGAATAATCAAACGGCGGGTTGAAGTACAGCGCTGACCTGCTGTTCCAACCGATCCAAACACAATACCCGGAATGGCAATATCCAAATCGGCAGTAGGAGCAACAATAATGGCATTGTTTCCACCCAACTCGGCAATGGTTCTTCCCAAACGAGCACCTACTTTTTCGGCAACTCTCTTACCTATGGCAGTCGATCCGGTAACCGAAATCAACGGCACACGCTTGTCTTCTATAAAATTATCTCCCATTACCGATGATTTTGCAACTACCAGGCTGAAAACACCTTCGGGAACGTTATTTTCTTTTAATACGTTTTGAATGATTTTATGACAGGCAATGGCACAAAGTGGCACTTTCGAACTAGGCTTCCAAATTACAACATCACCACAAACTGCCGCAATCATGGCATTCCAAGCCCAAACGGCAACGGGGAAATTAAATGCAGAAATTACACCAACCAATCCCAATGGGTGATACTGATCCATCATTTTGTGATCTGGTCTTTCCGAATGCATGGTAAATCCGTATAGCATTCTTGACTGACCCACTGCAAAGTCGCAAATGTCAATCATTTCCTGAACTTCGCCCAAACCTTCCTGGTAAATTTTACCCATTTCGAGGGTAACCAGTTTGCCCAAATCCTCTTTGGCATCGCGTAGTGCATTTCCAATTTGTCTAACGATTTCGCCACGTTTTGGTGCTGGCATTTTTCTCCAAACCTTAAATGCTTCCTGAGCTTTTACCAGAACTTTTTCATAATCATCCTTATCGGCATTTTTAACTTTTGCAATAAGCGATCCGTCAATAGGAGAGTAGGATTCAGTGATATCTCCCTTGCAATCGAACCATTCAGTTCCAGTTGATACTCCGGCATTTACATCTGAAATACCTAGTCGATTTAGTGTTTCTTGTACTCCAAAATTCTTTTTGAGCTCTTGTGAAGTTGTAATTTCCATCTGATTATGAATTTATTGTGGTATTAAGGGTTAAACTTGAGAAGAATACAATTTAATAAAACTAAATCTAAATAGTAATGATTTTTATCAGTTTATTTCAAAGACTTTGATTCTAAGTTCGCGAATTTCAAATGGTGTGTCTTTTGCAATCACTGAAAAGCGAAAAAGCTACAGGTTTTAATCCTTAATGCAGGAAATTGATAAGGTTTTTAGGAATATAATTCACTAAAAAAGCCCGAACCAATAAATTGATTCGGGCATGCTGTATTTTAAAATGAAAATAAAAGATTCTAGTGCATAATGAAGTTTCTAAAATGCTTCATGAACTGTACTCTTTGGTAGGCTGCAGGATCATTAGCATTCGACTGACACATCTTTCCTTTAAAGTCACGAATGTTTTCAAATCCCTGATCTTCCATCCAAGAGTAAACTTCTTTCAATAAAATATCAATGTATTCTGGTCCGTTTTTGTAAATAACAGAAGCCAACTGAACGGCATCTGCACCAACCAAAATGTGCTTGATAATGCTTTCTGAAGTATGAATACCAGTAGTTCCTGCCAATGAACACTTCACTCTATCCGACATGATTCCAATCCATCTTAATGAATTTTTGTAATCATCAGAATGAGAAAGAACCTGTCCGTTGGTAATACCCAGGTTATGAATATCGATATCAGGACTGTAAAAACGGTTGAACATTACAATTCCATCAGCATCCATATCATCCAGTTTTTTCACCATATTGGCCAGGTTCGAATGGTAAGGACTAATTTTTAATGAAACAGGAATGGCAACCTGATCTTTAACGGTTTTCAAAACATCGAAATAAATTTTCTCGTTTTCTTCGCCTGATCTGTTCATATCAGTTGGCAAAACAAACAAGTTGATCTCCATTGCATCGGCACCTGCTTTTTCAATTTCTCTCGAGAAATAGGTCCACTTTTCAGCACTAACACAGTTGATACTTGCAATTACAGGAATCGATAAGGCAGCTTTGGCCTCTTCAATCAATCTTAAGTACTTGCGAAGAATATCCTCATGTGGCTCTTCCTGCATGTAGTCAAAAGTCTCCGGATAAATGTAAGGACGACTTGTCATGGCATGCATTTGTTCTTCCATTTCCATGATGATTTCTTCTTCGAAAAGAGATTTTAGAACAACGGCACCTGCACCATTTTCTTCTAATTCCACTAATTTTTCTACCGAATCAGTTAAACCAGAGCTGGCAACAATAATTGGATTTTTTAAATCTAGTCCTAGGTAGTTTGTAGTTAAGTTAGGCATATCAGTTAAAGTTTTGTTTGTGTGATTTTCTATCAAATTTAATTGGGGAAACAGTTTATTACAAATCAATAATCTTTATACTAAGATAGAAAATCCTGATGTCAATGTTCTGCCTGTGGCTGTTTAAATTAAGTTTTGCACTAAAAATCAGAAGATAAGGCCAAAATCAACAATAAAGGAAATAGATATAGGAATGGAAATGTTAAGCTTACAATTCTTCTTGCAGTATAATTCTTTTTTCACTTTTTTTGTGGCTTCACATGAATTGACAACAAATAAAACCAACCTTAACTGATTAAAATGGAGAAGAGTGTAGAGAAAAAGAGAAGTTGGACCGATAGGTTTCTGAATGTAACGGAGAAATTCGGAAATGCCTTACCGCATCCGGCTACCTTATTTGCAATTTTTGCTGTAATGGCAATTTTATTATCGGGATTGGCATCCCTATTCGGATGGCAGGCAGTTCATCCAGGTACAAAAGAAACCATCGAGGTGGTAAATCTATTGTCCATTGAAGGATTGCATCGCATTCTGGTAGAAATGGTAGATAACTTTACCGGATTTGCTCCATTAGGAATTGTAATGGTTGCTATGTTGGGGATTGGTATTGCTGAGAGTAGCGGTTTAATAGGAACGCTAATTCGCAAACTGGTACTGTCGGCTCCTAAAAAGATGCTAACTTTTGTATTGGTATTAGCTGGTATCTTATCGAATACAGCTTCGGATGTAGGATATGTACTTTTAATTCCTTTGGCAGGGATCATTTTCGTAGCGGTTGATCGACATCCAATTGCTGGTATGGCAGCTGCTTTTGCTGGTGTGTCTGGTGGATTCTCGGCCAACTTAATCCTGGGAACCATCGATCCTTTGATTGCGGGTCTTTCGCAAGAGGCTGCTCGCATTGTTGATCCTACGGTTACGGTAAATCCAACCGCCAACTATTACTTTATGGTGGCTTCTACCTTTGTAATTGCCATTGTGGGTACTTTGGTTACCGATAAATTAATTGAACCTCGATTGGGTGTATATAAAGATGCAGATTTACACAAGGAAGAAATTCATGACATTACCGATTTAGAGCGCAGAGGCTTACGTTGGGCTTTATATGTAGTGATTTTCCTGACTGCCATTACCCTTTGGGGATTGATTCCGGAAGACGGATTCTTTAGAGGTGCAGATGGTGGATTCTTAACTTCTCCTTTAATTAAAGGGGTAGTAGCCTTGCTATTTTTAGGAGCAGGAGGATGTGGTATTGCTTACGGATTTGGAGCCAAAGTTTTCAAAAACGATGCAGATATCATGAAGGGAATGGCAAAATCGATGCAATCCCTTGCCGGATACTATGTACTTGTATTTTTTGCAGCGCAATTTGTTGCCTATTTCAAATGGTCGAATTTAGGGGTAATTATGGCCATTAAAGGGGCAGGAGCGCTTATGGCTGCCGAAATCGGTATGATTCCATTAATGATTCTTTTCGTGCTTCTATCGGCACTTATTAATATGCTTATGGGATCGGCATCGGCAAAATGGGCCATCATGGCACCAATTTTCATCCCGATGTTTATGCTGATGGGTTATTCTCCGGAATTGTCGCAAGTAGTATACCGAATAGGGGATAGTGTTACCAATGTAATTTCTCCGATGATGAGTTTCTTCGCTCTAATCATTGCTTATTTCCAGAAATACGAAAAGAATGCAGGTATCGGAACCATTATTGCCACCATGTTGCCATATTCGGTTGCATTTTTCGTGGTTTGGGTGATTGTTTTGATGGTTTGGATTCTTCTAGGATTGCCATTGGGACCAGGAGCAGGCCTTGAATACAGTATGCCGCAATAAAATTTCAAAAAAAAATGCTGCTCAAATGAAAGATTTATTTTGAGTGTAAAAATATGAATCTCAGTACTTGTGGGGCTTTCCGCCTCATGTGCTGGGATTTTTTTATCACTTTTTTTTCAAAAAAATGCAGTTTTTGTTTTGCGAGAATCAAACAAAGGTCTATATTTGCATCGCATTCAAAAGCAATGCCCAGGTGGCGGAATTGGTAGACGCGCTGGTCTCAAACACCAGTGGGGCAACCCGTGCCGGTTCGATCCCGGCCCTGGGTACTAAAAAAATCCTTTCGATGATATTCGGAAGGATTTTTTTTATGCCATTTTCAATGTAAATGATCTTGGTCTAAAAATATGCGAATGGCAACCGCTTGTATATTTAAATTGGCTTGTAAGACGAAACTATTATTCCCCGGTACTTGTTTCCTCCACTACACTTTCTGTTTCTTCTTCTTCGTTATGCGATGTTGATTTGCTTGAACCAAACAAAACATAGTCATTATAGAATGCTTCGTTCTTGTGTTCCCATATTCTTTTTCCTACATCACAAAGTTCCGAAATCATCTTATAAAGTTCGCTACCCTTATTTAGGCGTTCTACGCTTTTTTGTTCGCGAATCGCTATGGCATCGGCCTGAGCATCTATGGCATCATCCAGTGCCTTGGTAGCGGTTTCGGCAGCGGTAAAATCCTCAATGGTTAAATTCCGCTTCGCCAATTCATCAGGCATTAACCTGGCGGTTTTAATTACATGCGATGCATAAGGAATTAACTCTTTATCGTTAAGTTTCTTTAAGCCAGTAAATCGAAACATTTTGTATTCTTTCGTATGCTCACCCAAAGCCAATTTCGATTTAAATGCAAACTCACCAAGAATTTCTACCAATTTGCCTTTGCAATTCTCTTTTTTGTTGGTGGCCAATACCTTTTGTCCTTCCCAAAACATATCCGATTCTACCTCTTTAAAGGCAAGACATTTTGCGGCAACCTCTTCGTGAACATTTTCGGCATAGCCATACTTTTGAAATTCTGTGATATCGCGCTGTACAACCATAGCAACTCTATCGGCACGTTGTATTAATTCAGGATAGCTTAAATTAATTGACTTATTTTCTTTCATAGTTTTAATTTTCAATTGTAATAGTATTGATTTTTTGAAAGTATTAAGTTATTAATAAAAACCAAATTAAACAATTATGTAACGATTGTATGATTGATTAAGTTTTTGTGTCATTAAAACTTTGTGAAAATATTATAAAACTTAAAAGTGAAAAACTATCCTTTTGTAATGGTTTAATATGCTAGGGTTTAGTTTGAGTAAGAGTTTTGGTGTATTGAGTGGTTTTAATTGTTTGAATGTAGTTTTTAATGCGTTTTTGGTACATGCTAAGGCATAATTTAGTAGTTGTTTTGTATGTAATTATGAATATCAAATAAAACCCCTTAGAAGTTGCCAATCCCGCCTTACGACCTGCCAACCCCGCCTTAGAAGTTGCCAATCCCGCCTTACGATCTGCCAACCCCGCCATAGAAGTTGCCAATCCCACCTTACGATCTGCCAACCCCGCCTTAGAAGTTGCCAATCCCACCTTACGATCTGCCAACCCCGCCTTAGGAGTTACCAAACTCGCCTTACGACCTGCCAACCTCGCCATAGATGTTGTTAAACCCGCCATACGAACTGCCAATCCCGCCATAGAAGTTAATAAACCCGACGGGAATGGCAACAAATAATACGGGATTGACAGAAAATAGGGCGGGGCCAGAAGTAAGTAAGTTGGCATTGGCAGTATCTAAGCCAAAAGTGTAAGAAAATAACCCAAGAAGAGCAGAAAATACATAGGCGAGTTTAATTGGTAGGCCAAAAAGAACAATACCTAAGCCAAGGCTAGCAAAAAATAGTGCGGGAATATCAAGAAATAGGCTTGCAATGGCAGACAATAATGGAAAATTACTGAATGCAATATAACCTGTCAGTTTTTTTTAACCTGACAGGTATTGTAAATTTATGAATTCTTCCTTCCATATAAATTCTTTGGAAATGAATGGATCAAGTATATTTGCACTCATTAAAACACACAACACTAATACTAACAATAAACAATTGATGAGAGAGATGAGCATAGATCTTATATTCATGCTAACCAGGGATGATAAAACAGTACAAGATGCCAGACAGTATGTGAAGGAAATTGTGGCAGAGGGCGTAAAACATATCGGTTTTAAGGATGTGGGTTTGCCTTTTGAAGATCTGAAAGAATTAACACAGGATTTGAGGCAGGCAGGAGTAACGGTTTATTTGGAAGTGGTAAGTTTAGATTCGGAGAGCGAAATTAACTCAGCAAAGGTGGCAATGGATTTAAATGTAGATTACCTGTTGGGAGGCACAAGACCAGAGTTAATTGCACCTTTGGTGAAAGATCATTCATTAAAATATTATCCTTTTGTAGGTCGCGTTGAAGATCACCCAAGTATTTTGAAGGGAAGTATTACTGAAATAGCTACACAAGCCGAAGAAATAACCAGTCTTGATGGTGTAGATGGTTTGGATTTATTGGCTTACCGCCACGTAGAGGAAGATATTCCAAGCTTAATTAAAGAAGTATGTAAACTATCAAAAAAGCCGATAATTGTAGCTGGCAGTATTGATAGTGTATCGAGGATAGAAGCAGTTAAAGCTACCAAGGCTGCTGCCTTTACAGTTGGAACGGCAGCCTTTGAACGATCATTCCCTGCCAACAGATCAGGGGTTGGAGGACAGGTTGAATGTATTCTAAAAACTTGTGCAAGTTAAACTCGAAAAAATCCAACAATCAGTAAAGTTTTCACATTCTTTAACACTTCTTCTCATTTGTTAACGCAAATGTTAAATACATTTGTTACAGACAAAAGAGATAGATTAGGTTTTTTCATAGAATAATAGATTAGGAGTTTAAATAGATTACCCGGCTTACCAGCCGGGTTTTTTATTTTGTATACATTTCTAGAAAACGGAGCTTAAGTTTCTTTAACTTCCTTTGAGACCATTTAACGATTAAATGAGATACTTTTACAATAGAGAAAACAAACAAGTAGTTTCTCTTAGATTTAGGTTAGTAAATAGTGGTTAGTAAAGAAAGCTTAGGGTGGTGCCTAAGCTTTTTTCGTTTGTAGCAAGTACTTGTATACTGCACCATGTGCAAGGAATTTTGGCTGGGACGAAATTTAATTTAAACAAAATATAGAATTAAGTGAACATATTTTGTAGATTTGTATATCAATTAACAGTTTAATCTTTATTAATATAAAATCCCAACCATGAAAAAATCAATAGTTATATTATTTGTGCTGATTGGATTTTCATTAAGTGCACAGAATACGAAACTTGAAGTATTGAAAGAATTTGTTGCAGGTTCAATAAGTTTTAATGATGAATTTGCAGATTTAGGACAGCCGATTGTTACCATCAATAAATTAGCAGAAAAGCAAGCTGATAAAACAATTGACTTGACTAAAGACAATATCAAAGAAACATTGGAGCTTGCTAAAACCTACAAAACATGTATTATTACTGTTGGTGTACATACCATTGTAAAAATTACCGATTTTGAGAATTGCAGTCCAAGTGGTGCTTGGGGAGCAAGTATGCCAATGGCAAAAGGATATGTTCAGAAAGCTGGAGTTTTGAACGAGAAGAATGACTATATCAAAAACATTATTGGTCGTCCAGGATCTCAGGAAAGAAAAGTTTTTCTTTTTAAATAAAGAAATCAAAATAATTAAAAAGCCCGATATGAATTCATATCGGGCTTTTTGTTCTTATTGGTAGTCGTAAATTTCGAAAGTAACACGTCTGTTGTTGGCCCTGCTTTGATTGTCGGTATTAGCTACAACCGGATTGCTTTCTCCGTGCGGAATAATGATAATTCGATTGTCTGGAACACCATTTAAAATTAAATAGTTTTTAACCGTTGTAAGGCGTTTATAGGCCAATTCGATATTCGAATCATCGGAGCCAATATCATCAGTATGACCATGCATTTTAAGAATGTAAGAATTGTTTTCTACCATCATTTTGATAACGGTAACCAGTTTCCTGCGAGAATATTCGGTTAATTCATATTTACCGAAGGCAAAATAGATATTTTCCAATCGCTCTTCCATTTCGATTCTTTCCTCCTTTTGTTCAGGACAGCCATTGTTTGCTGCAATACCAGGAATCTCAGGACAGTAATCTTCACTATCTACCACGCCATCCTGATCAGAATCAACAGGACAACCATTTTCATCAACAATATAGAAAGGTGGAGTTCCGGGACAATCGTCTTTTTCATCAGGTACACCATCCCGATCTTCATCGCTCATTTTCTCTTCTTTCTCCATTTGTTCCAGTTCGTGGCGCAAGCGGTCAATCTTTTTGTATTTCTCAGCCAATAACGATTTTAATGTGCTTACATCATTGTCTAGAATCCTTTCCGGTTCTCTTTTCTTTTTTGATTTTAATCGATATCCGATGAGGAATTCATGATTATTGGATGAATACCTTCCTGTTTTTTGGATGCCAATATCGTATGAATATCCAATTACAAAGTTTTTTAATACATTCACACCGACATTTAATCCAACCGAAAAATCGTCTCTGTAATTCACTGCGAACCAACCTTTGTCTGCAAGCTTGGCAATTACATTTACATCGAACTGAACAGGAGAGCTATCTGCATATCTCATCATAAGGTATGGAGTAACACTCAAATCTCTAATGCGCGGAATTTTAAACTCGTAACCTCCGCTTAGCATGGCATGACGAACCAGGTTGTATGATGATTCAGATCCATCCCTGCTTTCACTTACCGAATTGTTTAAAAGTTGTGGAATGGTTAAACCCACCACCACATTTTTATAGGTGTAATACAAACCCATATTTGCCATGAGTTCGGTATTTTTAAAATCTGTATTAATCAGGTAAGGATCGTCAGGGTTTGCTCTTAAATCGTTCATGTTTACCCTAAAATCGGATATTCCGGCAGATAGACCAAACCTTAAAAAGTGATCGGTAGCAATTTCAAGCCTGTAAGAATAGCTTGCCAGGGCTTGTGTATTGTCAAAAATTCCAACATTGTCGTTTACCAAACTAAAACCAAGTCCGTATTTTGCTTCTTTCAAAGCTGCATCGGCAGTAAAAACATGTGTAACCTGACCGCCATCAAAATCAGCAAATTTCTGATTCCTTAACAGGTATGCATTAAACAAGTTGTTCGCTCCTGCAGCAGCAGGATTGTACACTGTTGGATTGATATAGTATTGGTCGAGCAAGGGAACCTGCTGCGCCTTTAGCTTATTTTCGCAGAAACAAACCAGAATAAAAATGAATATCGGAATATATTTAGTAACGTAAAATTGTTTCATTGTTGAGTGGTTTTAATTTCCCAGAATTGATAAGCTTCCTTTTACAGGTTTAATTTCTCCTGATTCAAATTCAATTAGATAATAGTATGCACCATTAGGCAGAATTGAACCATTAAAGCTTCCTTTCCAATCGTTTTGATATGATTTGGAGTGGTAAACTTCCTGACCGTAGATATTAAAAACATATACTTCCGGGTTTCCCAGACTCGGGTCGTAATGAATTTTCCAGGTATCATTTATTCCATCTCCATTAGGAGTTAAAGCGTTGTTAACAATGATTTTCTGATCTTCATCCAGTTTTATTTCAACCAATTGTCCGGCATCAGAAGAGCGACAGGCATTTCCATCAACTACCAAAACCTGGTAGGTGCCAGATTCAAGATTGGTAAGTTCATAAACCGGATTATCGCTTGTTGTAGTTTCTCCCGGATTAATGATGTAAGTATAAGGAGCAACTCCATCCGAAACCGAAATTACCAGGTTACCATCGTATCCCGTGTGCACATCGGTGCTAACAATCTGCAATTTTGGATTGCTTTGTAATGTGTAGTTAGGTTTTGCTGCAATTAGCTTATCACTACAATTTCCAATGCTTACAAACAAGTTAGAGTTGATGTTTGGAACAATATCTTCAAATACTATTGGACCTCCATCTCCAATAATTTCCGAGAGGATGTTATCACCATCCTGAAGAATGTATTCAATGCCAGAAATTGTATTGGTTAATTCAATATCAATGGCTTCCCCTTCGCAAAACTCTTCAGGAGTAGCAAAGTTTTCAACGGAATTGGTACTGATATCAGGAACTGTAATCAATTTGGTATTGTCAAGAGCAAGCGGATTAGTACAAACCATTTCGTGAGCGTACACCGTGTATGTACTGCTAGTGCTCGGATATTGTTCTGGAAATTGAATGGTGCCACCATTTCCAACTACATTGGGTTCGATTAACTTGCTGCCATCATGCAATTGATAAAAAATATCAGCTTGACTGTTTTCTACCGAAATAACTACCTCTTCGCCAGCACAAATGGTATCGCGATTGCTTAAAATGGTTTTGCTGATTTCAGGAGAATGGTGAACATCAACATCAACCGTATATCGAATGTCAACCGGAGCCAAACATCTTTCTCCTAATGCTTCAATTCTATAGGTGGTTGAATTGGCAGGAGCTGTTGGTTCAAAGTTGACTGTTTCGTTGTTACCTGTTATAGGAGATCCAATGGCTGTGTTTCCTTCCCAAAGCTGATATTGAACTCTTGTGTCGGTTGGAGTTAGTGAAACAACAACTTGCTCGCCTTCACAAATGGTATGTTTGTCGATTGTAGGATGCAGGTGAATTTCAGGTTGTAAACCCACATTAACTCTTATGCTTTCATCTAGGTATTGCTGAGTTCCACAGGCTTCGTTTGTAGCAATTACCTGGTAGGTTACCGAACGGAAAGGTGAGAACTCGGGAAATGATAAGGCTGATCCTGTTCCATCAACAGGATCTCCTTCCAAATAGGTACCATCAAAAAGTTGATATTTTACGCCTACCTCACTTGAATCAATGGAGATAATGGTGTTTTCTCCAACACAAATTTCAGGTTCTGAAATGCTAACATCCATTGTTGTAACTGGCAATGGAACCACAGTTAAATCATATGTGTTTTGTAAGTCAAGTCTGTCATTACATCCAGTCATGGTAGTTTCCACAATGTAGCTTGTGCTTGTTGTTGGCGAAACCGAGGTGAAGTTAAGTGTTCCACTATTTCCGGTTGCCATGTCCAAAACAGATCCAGTTTGATCCTTTAACCAATAAGATAATCCTGATTCAGAATTTTCAACTGAAATTACCACAGGAGTATTTAAACTTTCACAAATCTGATTGTGATCTGCTGTAACTGCTAAGTCGAGTTTTGGTCCTGTGTTTACAGTAATGTTACTGGTGTTTGGATAAACAACAGGAGAGGTGCACAGTAAGTTTTGTGCTTGAATACTTAGTGTTTGAGATTGCTTAGGCTTAATAAAGATACTTATGTCAGTGCCATTGCCTTCAACTTCTCCTAACTTGCCTTCAATACTACCAATCACTTCATACTTGATTGTATTTTCGCTTCCGGTAATGGTGACTGCAATAATTTCACCTTCGCAAATTTCAGCAGGATCAACAGCATAACTAATTGTTCCTGCTGGTTGTGGATATACGGTAACTGTGACTTGATTGGTGAATTCGTATACGGTTGAACAGGTAGATTTTATGGCATCTACCAGGTAATTGGTAGTGCTAAGCGGACTAACTGCTGGAAAATCGATTTGACTGCCATTGCCAGCAATAGGAGTGCCAATGTTTCCAGATGCATCCTTCAACTGATATTGTACATCGTTTTCAGTGTTTTCAATACTGAAAATTGTTGATTCACCTTCACAAATTTCAGCAGGAATCGCCTTTACAACAAGATCCAAATCAGGTTTAGGATTTACAGTAATCGTTGATTTCTGATTTAAAGTATTTACAGTGCTACAATTGTTTTTGATTGCTTGAACTTCGTAAGTTTTCGAAGAATTTGGCGAAAGATTAAACTCAATACTTCCTCCGTTTCCAGTTATGCTTGGTCCTATTGTTGAGATTCCATCAAACAATTGATAATTTACATCATTTTCACTTCCATCAACGAATATTGAAATGTTCTCACCTTCACAAATGTCAGCAAAATTTGGAGTTACATTAAGCGTGATATCGGCTTGGGGATTTACTTTAATCTCAATGGTGTTATCCAGGTTTTTAGTTTCAGAACACTCTGTTGAGTTAATTTCAACATGATATGTGGTAGTTGCATTAGGGCTTACTTCTGCAAAAGAAATAGAATTTCCATCGCCTGTTACTGGAGTTCCTACCGGGTTTGTTCCATCAGTAAGTTGATATTCGACTCCATTTTCCGATTCCTCTAAACGAATCACAGCAGTTTCGCCAAGACAAAGCTCGGTATCATCAGCATTTAAATTGATATCTGTTCTTGGGGTTGTTCCGACTGTTACCAATATTTTTTGATCCAGGTTGTAATAGTTCAGACAACTAGGGCCAAAAGCTCTAAGGGTATATAGCTCTGTACTGGTTGGCGTTAATGTAAATACCAGGTTGCTGCCATTCCCCGTTAATGGTCCCGCAATATATGTACTACCATCAAATATTTGGTAGTCAATTCCAATCTCTGAATTTTCTATGGTAATGTTTACCGATTCTCTTATACAGATTTGATTGTTATCTGCGTAGGCAACCAAGTCAATTTTTGGAGCAGCTGCCACATTAATTGAGGTAGTATTGTTTAGCATGATTTGATCGTAACAAGAACCACCAGCTACAAATATCTGGTAAGTCGTGTTGCTGGCCGGAAAAACTTGTGGAAATTGGATTGTTCCTCCATTCCCAGCTATTGCTGGAGGAAAGTCATCAGGTCCATTATTTAAAAGGTAAGTGTAGCCAGATTCAGTGTTGTCAACCGAAATGATTACGCCTTCGCCTTTACAGATCTGTGTTTCCGATGCTGACACTAACAAATTTAAATTAGGTCCAGAGCTAACAGTTACAGTAATGGTTTCTGTCAGATTAACGCTTTCGCTGGTATTTGTATTGGTAGCCGTAATGCTATATGTTGTTGTTACACTTGGTTTTGAGTTAAACGATATTTGAGAGCCTGTCCCGTTAATTGGAGCACCCTCATTTACACCATCGGCTTTAAGTTGGTATTCAACACCAACTTCGCTACTTGCTAAAAAAATACTTATTACTTCTCCTTCGCAAATTGCTGATTTATCAATGCTTATGTCAATCGAATTATCAGGTGGTACCTGAGCTGCAATTGCAATAAATTGGTTGGAAAATAGCAAGTAAACAAATAAAAGAGTAGTATGTAGATAGGGGTAGAAATGCTTCATTCAATAGATTTAGGTTATAGTGGATTTATTAAGCTTATAATTAATTGTTTTCTGAAAAAATAGTTGAATGAGAAATGAATTCAATATATCTTCTTTAATATTTTGATTTTTTTAAGATTTTAAACAATTTATTAATACGATTAATAAGTAGATTTGTTTGTTTAATCTTTCTGGTATTTAGTTTGTTAGGGATTTGAAGGGTAAATACACAAATTAAAAGCTAAAACATGCAACTCTACCTATCCAGTTGTGATTGACACATTGCACTAAAAATAGATAAAAAATTGACAAATAGACAATAATTGAAGACAAATGTATTTTATTTTGCTGTCAATCAATTATGGTAAGTTGCAAGGATTCCTAAAATATCAGAATGAACTACCAATATATTTTTATACATTTGTTAGAATTACATAATATGGATTGAAAATATGATGAATAAAGAATCGGTGAGTGTACGAAGTAAGCAAGATAAGTTAGACAGAAGATATTTGAGAATGGCTTTGGTGTGGGCTGAAAATTCATATTGTAAAAGAAGACAGGTGGGAGCTTTAATCGTAAAAGATAAGATGATCATCTCTGACGGTTACAATGGAACACCTTCTGGCTTTGAAAATGTATGTGAGGATGACAACTTTAAGACCAAACCTTACGTACTACATGCAGAAGCCAATGCTATTACCAAAGTTGCAAAATCAGGTAACAGTAGTGAAAATGCTACTTTATATGTTACCGCTTCCCCTTGTATTGAGTGTGCAAAGTTGATTATTCAAGCCGGAATTGTTCGAGTTATCTATTCTGAAGAGTATCATAGTACTGACGGAATTGATTTATTAATGAGAGCTGGTATTGAAACAAAGTATATCAATCTGAACGAATAGAATTAAAACAAAATACATGAGTTACAACAATAAAAGAAGTGCAATATTCCTACCAATTCTAATCACCTTAGCCATTGTAGTTGGTATGTTTATTAACTCCCTGTTTCAAGGAAACAGTAAAGGAGAATCAACAATTTTCCAGTTGCCTAAGGCAGGAAGTAAGTTGGAGGTGGTGTTGGATATGGTTGAATCGGATTATGTAGATACAATTAGTTCGGCAGATTTGGTAGAGCAGGCAATTCCTGCACTACTGAAAGATCTCGATCCACATACCGTATACATTCCAGCTAAGGATTTACAACGGGTGAATGAAGATTTAAAAGGAAATTTTGGTGGAATTGGTGTTCAGTTTATTCGTTACCAGGATACTGTAGCAATTGTACGAGTTATACCAGGCGGACCATCAGAATTGGCAGGCATTAAGGCTGGTGACAGATTGGTTACCGTTAATGATACTTCCATTGTTGGTAAAGAACTTAAAGATAATGACATCATAAGTAGGTTAAAAGGACCAAAAGGTACTCCGGTAAAAGTTGGTGTTTATCGCAGAAGTAGCAATGAAACTTTAGAAATGGAATTGTTGAGAGGATCAATACCAGTTCCAAGTGTTGATGTTGCCTACATGATTAATGATGAAGTTGGATACATTAAAGTGAGCCGTTTTGCAGCAACAACTTATTTCGAGTTTTCTGAAGGATTAGAGAGGTTAAAGTCTGAAGGAGTGAAGAAGCTGATTGTGGATCTTCGAGGAAATACTGGAGGTTATTTGTCTGAGGCTACCAACATGATTAACGAATTCCTTTCCGAAAATAAAATGATGGTTTATACCGAAGGTAAATCACAACCAAGAACCGATTACAAATCAAATGGAAATGGTAGATTTCAGGACTTGCCGGTTATCGTGTTGATTGATGAGGTTTCGGCTTCGGCAAGTGAAATTTTTGCAGGTGCAATACAGGATAACGACAGGGGTAAAATTGTAGGACGCCGTTCGTTTGGTAAAGGTTTGGTACAAGAGCAAAGACGATTGCCTGATGGTTCGGCATTGCGTTTAACAGTTGCTCGTTACTACACGCCAACAGGCCGATGTATTCAGAAACCATACAACAATGGCAAAGAAGAGTATTACAATGATTTGAACCTTAGATTTATTCATGGAGAGTTTGAGAAAAAAGATTCCATCCATTTTAATGATTCATTAAAATTTACAACTCCAGGCGGAAATACCGTTTACGGAGGTGGTGGTATCATGCCAGATGTTTTCATTCCTGTTGATACTTCGGGCTACTCAAATTATTTCCGTGATTTGAGAAGAAAAGGCATCATCTACCAATACGCATTCTCTTTTGTAGATCAGTACAGAGAGCAAATGCAAGGTTTAAAAACTCACAAGGATGTATTAAATTTTGTGAAGGACAAAGCCATTATTAAGAACTTGGTAGCTTACGCTGATAAAAAGGGAGTAAAACCAGATTCGAAAGGATTAAGACAATCACGTAAAGTGATAGAAACGCAATTGAAAGCTTATATTGCTCGCGATTTAATTGATGATATTGGATTTTATCCAATCATTAGGGAACTGGATAAAACCTTAATAGAAGCCGAAACTCAATTTTAGAATAAGGTTTTCATACAAAATAGAAGAAGAGACTTGCTGCATGGTGAGTCTCTTTTTTTGTTGTCATTAAAGTATTTCTAAAACAGATAACGGTACGCTGTACCTTTGTTTTTTATATTGAAATTACCTATAAATATTATGGTGCTCCGCACCTTAGTGATGATCTACTTTTATTTGTGAGAAAAGCAGCAGAGCTGCGTAAGATTTATAGGCTTATCATTTGAGTTTCTTTAGTAGGTGCAGCGCACCGTAACCTTTATTACAGGTGGTATTTTCATATGCTTAAATTTTCATATTTAAGCCACATGATAATTTTAATCATCTCCCTGTGTGAGAATTTAGACGATTAAATTTACATGCTCGTTTCATCTAATCAAGAAATTTTCCATTTCAAAAAAAATTAAAGCCAATTAAACCTTCCAACTTTTCAAAAGTCAAAGAACCGAATTCGATTTTAAAAAGCGCTGAAATTTAGTAAATGAGAACATTAAAATTTTAGATATATGAAACGATCAGTTATAGTTGGAATGATTTGCATGTTTGTGGTGGCTGGAATGTCGAACCTATATGCACAACAAAATAGAGGAGAACGCGGACAAAGAAACGTACAATGCCAAAAAGGTGAGCGTTGTAATCTTAGCGATGCACAAAAAGAACAAATGAAAGAGGCGCGTACCAAGTACGCAAAGCAAACTCTTGATATCAAGAATGAATTAAACGAGTTACAGGCAAAGCAGCAAACTTTGGTTTCGGCTGAAAAACCAAATCAATCGCAAGTTTATGCCAATATCGATAAAATGACTGCATTAAAGAAGGAGTTGCACCTTCAGAAATTAGATATGCGAATGGAAATGCGTTCGTTTTTAACTGAGGAGCAATTGTTGCGTGCCGATGCCCGACCAAATCACCGAAAGGGAATGAAACAAGGCCGTGGAGGAAAGAAAGGAATGGCACAGGGCAGAATGCATGGGAAACGTGGACATGGACAAATGCAAGGCAAAAGAGGCATGGGAGCACAAAAAGGCATGCAAGCTGGCAAAGGAAAACGAAACATGTTGGACTTGAGCGATGATCAGCAGGCAAAAATGAAAGAATTGCGTTTGGCTCAAATGAAGGATACCAAATCTTTACGCGATGAGGCCGAAGAGCTAAGATTGAAGCAAAGAAACTTAATGACGGATGAAAATCCGGATAAAAAAGTATTGGTTGCCAATGTAAATCGCTTGGCGGATATTCAAAACACTTTGGCAAAAAAGAAATTCGACCATAAAATGGAAGTTCGCCAAATTCTTGATGAAGATCAGTTGGTAATATTTATGAGTAGAGCAGGCAAAGGTTTTCATAGAGGCCACGGCAGGTGGTAACACTGGATATAATTAGGTTAGGAGAGGTTCTAAAAAAGAACCTCTTTTTTTATGAAAGCCTTGAAATTAGGTTATAAAAAAGTCCAACTACATAGATGTAATTGGACTGATTAATTATTTTGTATCTGTGAGAGTTAACCCTTTAAATCGCTTTCGAAAACATTTTATCGCCACCTTTTTGCGAGTAGCGCAGTTTGTTGTCGAATGGTTTGGCAATGTTTCTCAGGAAAATCATGCCTAAATCGGTAACGATTAGTTTTTCTTCGTCCAGTTCAATAATTCCTTCTTCTTTCATTACTTTTAGTTCTTCGGTAATGTTTTCAGGTAGGTATTTTTTTAATTCATCGGTAAAGAACAACTCACGACGACAAGTAATGTCTAAAATGGCACGTTTTACGGTCAAATCTTCATCCGTAAGGAAATAACCTTTCACCAAATCCAATTCTCCTTTTTCGCAGGCTGCTTGGTACAAATGAATTTCTTTTGGGTTTTGCGCATAAGCATACTTGGCATCAGAAATAGATGATGCACCCAAACCAATCAGTAATTCGGTGTGGGAAGTATTGTATCCCATAAAGTTTCGGTGCAGGCGCTTTTCTTCCCTGGCCACAAACAATTCGTCGTGCGGCAATGAGAAGTGATCCATACCTATATCGCTGTAGTTGAGTTCAGCCAATTTTTCTTTTCCCAAATCGTATAAAGCACGCTTGGCTGCACTATCGGGAATATCGGCATCGGTAAACATGCGCTGGCCTTTGGTTTTCCATGGTACATGAGCATACGAATAGTAGGCAATTCTATCTGGTTTCAGTTCCGAAACTTTCTCAAAAGTATCGCGAACCGATGAAATTTGTTGTTTTGGCAATCCGTAAATCAAATCGAAATTCACCGATTGGTAGCCAATTTCTCTGGCAGCTTCGGTAACTTCTTTTACAATTTCGAAACTTTGTTTGCGGTTAATGACACGCTGTACTTCAGGGTCGAAATCTTGAACTCCAAAGCTTACTCTTCTGAAACCAACATCATACAAAGCTTTCAAATGCTCTCTTGTAGTATTGTTTGGATGCCCTTCGAAACTGAATTCATAATTCTCATGCAAAATGGCATTTTCCTTAATGCCGTTGATCAGTTTCTTAAGGTTTTCCGGACTGAAGAAAGTGGGGGTACCACCACCCAGGTGCAATTCCCGAAGAATTGGCTTTTCGCCAAAAGTATTAAGGTATATTTTCCACTCCTGAAGCAGAGCATCAATATATTTGTCTTCAACTCCATGATCTCGAGTAATCACTTTTGTGCAAGCACAATAAGTACACAAGCGTTCGCAATAGGGCAAATGCACATAAATACTAATTCCTTTTGTTGAATTCGATTCATCAAAAGTGCGTTTAACTACTTTTAACCAGTCTTTTGTGTCTGGTTTATCATCACCCCAAAATGGTACTGTTGGATAACTGGTGTATCGTGGTACGGGAACGTTGTACTTTTCGATTAAGAGCTCTTTGTTCATGAAAAATTCTTTTGCCTTATTCATACAAAGATATCTTTTTTTACCAATTTATTTTATTGGAATTAATTGTTCTTGCGTGATGAACTTGAGATCAAAATTGATATTTTTATAAGAGCCTAAAATCAACTGCAATGAATATCAATGTAAAAGAAAGTTTTATTGAAAAGTTTGGGAAGTATTTTGGGGAAGAAACCGATCTTCCCATTGCCTTTTGGTATGGTAATGATCTCTTGCAGGAGGAAGAGATACGACCGAAAAACTGGATGTGTATTATTGGGCAGTTAAACAGGATAAGAAAAGGGGAGAGTTTAAGCTTCTCTGCTGATTCGGTAAGCTGTGGGGGAGGTAAAACCTATTGTGGTTTTTCAGAATTTATGCCAGGTTTGGCTGATTTTCTCTCTATCGGAAAGGAAAGATATCTTCAGAATCCTGAAATTGCCCAAAAAGTGATCAATCAGTTTCCTGTGTATAATGCTCCTGCCAAATACATCAGTTTTAAAAGGTGGGATCAATTATTGGAAGAGGATGAGCCCGAAGTGATAATCTTTTTTGCCAAACCGGATGTTTTGTCGGGTTTGTTTACTTTATCGAACTATGATCAAAGTGAATTGCAGAGTACAATTGTACCTTTTTCTTCAGGTTGTGGCTCAATTATTACTTTCCCGTACCAAGAGAGCCAAAAAGAAAATCCAAAAGCCATCCTTGGAATGTTTGATGTTTCTGCACGTCCTTATGTGCCTGCCAATACTTTGAGTTTGGCGATTCCAATGAAAAAAATGCTTGATATGATTGCCAATATGGACGAGAGTTTTTTGGCAACTGATGAGTGGACCAAAGTGAAAAACAGAATAAGCAGATAATTATAGAATTATGAATTCAAATGAAATAGTGGTTGTGATTAACCCGGGATCAACTTCAACCAAAATAGCACTTTACAACCGGGTAGGATTGGTAGAAGATTTTGTAGCGAGACATTTACAAAAAGATCTGGATCGGTATAATCGTGTCACCGATCAGTTCGAATACCGATTTGAAATGTTAAAAGACTGTTTGAATGGTATGCTGAATGGCAAGGGCTATTCGGTTGTTGGTATTGTTGGTAGAGGTGGAATTGTAAAGCCATTGGAAGGGGGAACTTATCGAATTAGTAATGAGTTTTTAGAAGATGCACGAACTGGAAAATATGGAGATCATGCATCGAATTTGGGAAGTTTGTTGGCAAATAAATTGGCCAAACATCATGGATTAGATGAAAGTTATACGGTTGATCCGGTTTCGGCTGGAAATATTATTGATAAGGCGCAAATTTCGGGTGTTCCAGGCATTGAAAGAAATCGTAGAGGACATCCCTTAAATATGAAAATGACCGCCAGAAAAATTGCCGATCGGCAAGGCATTGCCTACGAAGATGCCAAGTATGTAATTGCACACCTTGGAGGAGGAATATCCATAGCTTCGGTTGAAGGAGGAAAAATTACCGACGTAAATGATGCTTTGATGGGAATGGGGCCATTTTCTCCGAACCGTGCAGGTGCAATTCCTACACGTGGTATTATGGATTTGTGCTACTCAAAACCACGAAAAGAAGTGGAAACACTATTAAGTAAAAACAGTGGATTAAAAGCATATTTGGGTGTTGATGATTTGCGTGATGTTTTTAAATTGATTGAAGCAGGAAATGAAAAAGCTCGCTTGGTTTATGATGCTTTTGTGTACCAGATTGCCAAGGAAATTGGGGCTTACCATACTGCTATGAAATGTAAAGCCAATGGAATTATTATTACTGGCGGAATTGCCTATTCCGACCGTTTTATTGCAGATTTAAAGGATTATGTTGGTTGTTTAACGGAATTCTTTGTATATCCTGGTGAAAATGAAATGGAAGCACTGGCTGAAGGGGCATTCCGTGTAATTGATGGCAAAGAACTGGCATTGGAATATTAGAAAAACTTAAAGTAGAAGCTTAAAATGAAAGTTGTTTTTTCACATGGTAAAGAAAGTGGCCCTTGGGGAACGAAAATAAAGAGATTAAGCGAAATAGCTAAACGAAAAGGATTCGAGGTGGATAGTTTGGATTATCGTGCCTATTCAAATCCCGATGATCGGGTAAATCAACTCTTAAACTATTTAAAAGGTGAGGAGAAGGATTTTATATTGGTTGGCTCAAGTATGGGCGGATATGTTTCTTTGGTAGCTTCGGAGAAAATTAATTCGAAAGCCATATTTCTGATGGCTCCAGCTTTATATTTAGAAGGATATGCAAAACAGGAATACTCACTTAATGGCAAGCATATTCATATTGTTCACGGAAAATCGGATGAAATTATACCTTACGAACATTCGGTTCGATATGCCAAAGAGTCGAAATGTACGTTGCATTTAATAGAAGGTGATCATAGACTGAATTCATCTTTGGAGAAAGTAGAAAGTATTTTTGAAAATTTTCTGGAAAAAGTTTTAGAATAAAAAATGCCAGCTTATTGTAAGCTGGCATTTTCTTTTAAATATATTGAGTTTAGAATTTTCTAAAACCAATTAATCTGCGAACTTCTTCAAGAGTTTTAGATGCACTTTCGCGTGCTTTTTCCGCTCCCAATTTGGTTACTTTGTGCAAGTATGCATCGTCTTGCATGATATCCAAAATGCGTTCGCGAATTGGGCTTGTAAAGTTGATAATATCTTCAGCCAACTGCTTTTTCATATCGCCATAGCGAATTTCACAATTGTTGTACTTGTCGTTAAAGAAATCGTAAGTATCCTTTTCAGAAACGATATCCATTAATGTAAACAAGTTCTGGATTGGTTCAGGTTTTTCCTGGTTCATTTCTGTTGGACCACTATCTGAAACCGCTTTCATTACTTTTTTACGGATATCTTTTGGATCATCAACCAAGCAGATTGCATTACCTTCCGACTTACCCATTTTACCTGATCCATCTAATCCCGGAACTTTAATAAACTCACCTGTGTACGAATAAGCTTGAGGAATTGGGAAGGTTTCTTCACCATAAATGTTGTTGAATCGGCGTGCAAATTTACGAGCCATCTCCAGGTTTTGCTCCTGATCTTTTCCTACGGGAACCTGATTTGCCTTGTGGATAATAATATCCGTAGCCATCAAAACAGGGTAGGTTAGCAAACCAGCATTTACATTTTCTGGTTGCTTACGAGCTTTATCTTTAAAAGAAGTTGTTCTTTCCAACTCTCCCAAGTATGCATTCATGTTCATCAACAAATACAATTCAGGAATTTCCGGCACATCACTTTGTACGTAAACCGTTGCTTTTTCAGGATCAATTCCACAAGCCAGGTATTCTGCCAATACGCGTTTTACGTTGATGTGAAGATCTGCAGGAGTTGGGTGTGTAGTCAGGGAATGCCAATCAGCAATAAAGAAAAAGCAATTGTTATCGTTTTGCATTTGCACAAAGTTCTTCACTGCTCCGAAGTAATTTCCCAGGTGTAAGTTACCTGTAGATCGAATTCCACTTACTACTGTCTTCATCATTCAATTCATTAATCGCTCAAATATGAGCTGTTTATACTTAAAAATTTTAGTTCGACAAAATTATGAAACCTATCCGATAAATAAAATAGTATTAGATAATTCTATTGTTATTGAGTATTTAAATTTGATTTCTGAGATTTGATGTTTGGGATTTCATGACAAAGCTTGTAATGTTAGCCAAGCCCAAACTACATATCTACAAACTTTTCCAGCCGCCATAAACAGGGCCATCCAGTACGGATTTGTTCGTAATAATCCCAATCCAATAGGAATTAAATCACCTATAAATGGTAGAAAAGCAAAAAAAGCGAATGCATTTCCTTTGCTTCTGAGAAACTCTTTGGATTTAATCGCCTTGTCAGGTTTAATTTTCAACCATTTTTCAATTCTCTCCAATTTGCCCAAATATCCCAGGTAATACCCTGTTAATCCGCCCAACCAATTGCCTAAGCTTGCAATAGCTACAGTCAAGCTGATATCAAAACCAGAATAAACACAAAGACTAAGAATTGCCTCTGAGCTAAAGGGGAGAATGGTTGCAGCCAAAAAACTTGCCAGGAACAATCCCCAATATCCATATTCTATCCATTCAGCCATGCTGCAAATGTATAAAAAGCAAATGCTTTCCTATCGAACTCAGCTTTTAACTTTTCAATTCTTGGACTTTTGTACTTTTTTAACCTTTCGACTTTTCGACTCTTCAAAACTTTTCAAGACTTTATTATATCTTTGTATAAAATTTAGAAAAATACATATGGAGACCACAAGACAAAGCAAAGTTTCAAGATTATTACAAAAGGATTTAGGATTGATTTTTCAGCAGGAAGGACGAAATCTATTTGGAGGAAAAATGATATCGGTTACTACTGTAAGAATTAGCCCTGATTTGGGACTTGCAAAGGTGTACCTTAGTATTTTTCCATCAGACAAGTCGGAAGAAACACTTGAGGTGGTTAGAATGAACACCAAGAACATCCGTAGAATTCTAGGAACTAAAGTTGGTAAACAATTAAGAGTAGTTCCTGAATTGGCTTTTTACATTGATGATTCTTTGGATTATATCGAGAATATCGACAACTTATTGTCATAAACTCTTCCGCTGAATTTGAATTTACCTTTTCACATAGCCAGGCGATACCTGTTTTCAAAGAAAAAACAGAATGTTATCAATATCATTTCACTAATTTCAGTAGTTGGTGTTATGGTTGGTACCATGGCTTTGGTAATTGTGTTGTCGGCCTTTAATGGCTTAAATCAATTTATCGATCAGCAGTTTAGTTGTTTCGATCCCGATTTAAAAATACTTCCTGCAAAAGGCAAAACATTTGTTCCCGATTCAATTTTTGGAGAAATTAAAAACATGGAGCAGGTAGTATTCTTTTCCGAAGTTTTGGAAGAAAATGCGCTTCTCAAATATGGCAATCGTCAACGTCCTGCAATTGTAAAAGGAGTTGATGAAAACTTTAGCCTGATGACTGGCATTGATACCATGATGACAGATGGGAACTTTGTGTTGGATACAAATAAGTATCAGTTTGCCGTGTTGGGATATGGAGTTGCATTTGATTTGGGTGTAGGCTTAACTTTTGTAGATCCCATTAAGTTTTATGTGCCTAAGCGCAATGCTAAAGTTGGACACAATCCTATGAATGCCTTTAATACTGAGATTATATGGCCATCGGGATTTTTTCAGGTTCAACCCGATTTTGACACTCAATATACCTTGGTTCCATTAAGTTTTGCACGTAAACTATTCAGTTATCAAAACGAAGTAAGTGCCATAGAACTAGGAATAAATGATTCTGCAGATATTGATGAGGTGAAATCTGAAATACAGGAAATGCTTGGTGATGATTTCCAGGTAAAGAATCGTTACGAATTGCATGATGTCATTTATAAAATGATGAAGACAGAAAAGGCCGCAGTTTTCTTCATTTTAGCATTTATCTTGGTAATTGCCTCCTTTAATATCATCGGTTCATTAACCATGTTGATATTGGATAAAAAAGAGGATGTTAGCACATTAAGAAGTTTGGGTGCAAATGAGCAGACCATTAGACAATTGTTTCTAATCGAAGGTTGTTTGATTTCTTTCTCAGGTGCGCTATTAGGTGTAGTTCTGGGCATCATAGTTTGTTATTTGCAAATTAAATTTGGATTCGTAAAGTTGGCTGCCGGAAGTTTCTTTATGAACTCTTATCCGGTAAATGTGCATCTTTCTGATATTTTTATCATCTTTATAACGGTTGTATTAATTGGGTACTTCGCATCGCGTTTTCCTGTACAATACATTACCAAAAGATACTTGCAGTTTAACTGATAAGTATTTCCCACTACCGATTAATGAATAGAAATCAAGTTGATTTCTAATAGCGATAACTTATTAAAAATTACAGAAATGAAGAAGATTTTCGTATTCTGCATGCTGGCATTTGGAATTTCAATCATAGCAAGTGCGCAGCAAACAGCTTTAACTTCCGATGGAAAAGTGGTTATTCTCTATGACAATGGAACCTGGACTTATGCTGATGTGAAACTTCCAAATACAAAGGAGGTTCAAAAGAAAGCTGGCGAAGTTAGCGTGCCAACAAATGTACCTGTTGTAGATAATTCTCCTGTTAGTTTGAAAGATGGTGTTGTTGAAAAAATGGCATTTATTGAAGGTCCGAGTAAAAAACTTTCGAAATATTTTAAGCATAAAAATATTGTTCGTTGCAATTTTACCTTAACATCGAAAGATGGAAAAGCCATATTGAAAACAGAATGGAAAGTCATGAATGGTGAAGCCTATTCCTATTTTGGCTTCATTAATGATGAAAGTATGATTAGCCTGGAATTAATAGGAGGCAAAAAAATAGATTTGCTTTATACTAAAGATTTCGAGCCTAAAGAATATGAAAAATATGGTTTTTCTACTTACACTGCAGAATTGGAATTAAGTAAGGAACAAATACGTTTGCTAAGAAACTCTATCGTGTATAAAGCATATATGACCTGGAGCAGAAGAACAGAAGAATACAAGGTTATTGCGCCTTCATATTTTATAAAATCATTACCTCAAATCATTGAATAATGAAGAACTTATTGCTTGTTTTAACACTTCTTTTTTGTGGTATGAACTTGGTTGAGGCACAAATTAGAATGAAAACTCCTGAAGGGAAGTATGTTCTGCTATTTAATAATGGTACATGGAAATATGAGGAAAAGATAAAACTGGAAGAGATAAAAGATATTGTGTCACTTCAAGCTGAAGAAATAGTGACAAAAGAAATTAATTTGAAGGATACTCTTCTTGAAGAACATGTTGTAATTAAGGGGGAAAGTGTTAAAATCGCCAAGTTTAAAGATGACTTGAATACTGTAAAATGTGATTTTCAAATCCTATCAAAGGACAATAAGGTGGTATTAAAAACCAGTTGGAAGTTAATGGATGAAGAAGGTTTTCGATTTTTTGGTTTTATTACAAAGAAATCATTTCTCTCTTTTGAATTATCCAACGGTGAGATTGTAATTTTACCGTACAATGGCTCTTTTGAACCCAAAGAGTATATCAAATACGGATTCACAACCTATTCTGCAGAATTAGAATTAAATCATGATCAAATTAGAAAATTACAGAAGGGATATATTCTGAACTCAAGTATGAAGTGGACAAGGAGAACAGAAACGTACAATGTTATAAATCCGGACTACTTTATTAAAGAGCTGCCTAAAATATTAAAATAAATGTTTGCTTAAGAGGGCAAAAGAATAACGAAAAAACGCAAAGATGAGATGTCTTTGCGTTTTTTGTATCTATTTCGGATATCATATTCTTTAATCTTCTTCAATCTGTAATTCTCCCCATTCAGAAGCAATTTTATTCAGAATAAGCATCAAATCATCGTAATGATCCGCACGAAGCATATCGATACGAGTTTGCTTAAAATTGTACAAACTTTTAAACATGCCGGCCATATGTCTACGCATGTGTAAGATTCCTCTTCTTTCATCAATCCAGTCAATAGCAGCATCGATTTGCTCTTTTAGCATATCAACCTGTTGAGCCACGGTTGCAGGAGGAAGCAATTCTCCGGTTTTCAGATAGTGTTTCACATCTCTAAAAATCCATGGTTTTCCAACGGCAGCACGTCCAATCATAATGGCATCAACCCCATATTTTTCGAATGCTTCTTTGGCTTTTACAGGATTTGTAATGTCACCATTCCCAATAATTGGAATATGCATTCTTGGATTATTTTTTACCTCGCCAATTAAAGTCCAATCGGCTTCACCTTTATACATCTGGCAACGAGTTCTTCCGTGAATGGTAAGGCCTGCAATTCCAACATCCTGAAGTTGCTCTGCAAGCTCAACAATAATTTTTGAATCAGCATCCCAACCCAACCTGGTTTTAACCGTTACCGGAATATCTACCGCTTTTACAACTTCTTCGGTAATTTTTAAGAGTTGTGGGACGTTTCGAAGCATTCCTGATCCTGCACCTTTACCAGCAACCTTTCTTACCGGACAACCAAAGTTCAAGTCAAGAAAATCAGGTTTGGCTTCCTCAACAATTTTGGCAGCTTCAACCATTGGATCAACCTCTTTTCCGTAAATCTGAATGGCTACAGGACGCTCTTCTTCCAGTATGGTAAGCTTTTTCATGGTTCTGTTTACCGAGCGAATCAATGCATCGGATGAGATAAACTCCGTATACATTAAATCGGCACCATAACGCTTACACAACACTCTAAATGGAGGATTGGTAACATCTTCCATTGGAGCCAATAAAACTGGCTGTTTTCCTAAGTCCAAATTTCCTATCTTCACTTCAGCTTCTTTTATATTCGGTAAAAATCAGTGCACAAAGATATAATAAAGTCTTGAACAGTCTAATAGTCGAATAGTCAAACAGTATTATGCATGATTTGAATTTTATGTACGAACTGATTTTAGATTTTAAATTTGATAATTGCCTTTTGTTGCTATTTTTGTGTTTCAACCTAAAAAAAGAATCATGTTAAAAGGATCTTTGAGTCATCATAGCCCATTTACCCATTTGATAGTTAGTTTGCTTGCAGTAGTTGTATCATTCCTGTTAGCTATGTTTGTAGGTACTGTATTGGCACTGGTGTTTTTCGATATTAACATCTTTACAGATTTACAAGCCATTGATATTAACAGTGATTCGGTAAACCTTTCGGTTTTAAAGTTTTATCAATCGGTTTATTCAATTGGGATGTTTATAATTCCTCCTTTTATTGTTGCTTTTTTGGTTAGTAAGAAGGTTCGTGAATACTTGTATTTAGCAGAAGGTACCAATATTTCAAAAGTACTGTTGGCAACATTTATTATCATTTTTTCATTGCCCATGATTAATCTTTTGGCACAGCTGAATTCCCATTTAAGTTTACCAGAATTCATGTCGGGTATTGAAACCTGGATGAAAAATAGTGAGGAACAAGCAAAAATTGTAACCGAGAAGTTTTTGGTTATGAATTCGACTTCTGACTTACTTGTAAATCTTGTGGTTATTGCATTAATTCCTGCAATTGGAGAAGAGCTTTTATTTCGTGGGGTTTTACAGGGAATTTTTGGAAAACTTACCAATAATATTCATTGGGGAATTATCATTACAGCATTCTTATTTGCAGCACTCCATATGCAATTTTACGGATTATTACCACGGATGGCAATGGGAATACTTTTTGGATATTTATTAATTTGGTCAAGAAGTTTATGGGTGCCAATAATCGCACACCTGGTAAACAATGGAATGGCTGTTATTACCAAATATTATATCGGTAAAGGAAATATTCCTGAAGAAATTGAGACCATAGGAGCCAACGAAAATTATTGGTTTACAGGTCTAGTTTCTGTGGCAATTGTTCTACTGTTGTTACGAGTTTTCAGAAGCATCTGTAAAAGGAAGGCTTAGAGAAGCTTTCTTGGCCTGTTTAACTTGTTCTAACTTTTCACGTTCACCTTTTCGCCAAACATATACAACACCGTATTCTGAACATTTTGCACGTTTCTCTTCATCCGTTAGCGATCCAAACTTTTTCTCTACCTGATTCCAAAGATCAAGAATTAATTTATCAGCATCTTCTCTAAATTCGGAAACTTTTTCGGAGAAGCGATGGGTGTTATTCTGAAGTGTTTTTTGGTAATTGAATGCTTGTTTAAAGTTTTCGCAATTCACACGTACCAAAGCAATGGAAGGACTGTAAATTGGGTTTCCACCCATTCTTGTTCTTTCCTGCTCACCTTTAACCAATTTTTCTCCCCACTCAATTACTTTCGAATCTTTTAATAGGGATGGAGTGGCTTTCGAATTTTTGCGAATGCTGTAAAATTCACGTACCTCAGGTTTCATTTCACCTCGAATGATGCAAAAGTTTAAAACTTGTATAAAATGAGATACATACAAGCGAGCTTTTCTTAATTTCTCGTTGTACTCTTTGCTTTTACTCGATTGTTGACTTAGTGCTTGTCTGTGATTTCTTATTGCAAGCTCATAATGAGGTAAAAAGGTTTCAATTCTTTGGTATAATGAGTATGAAAAAGCCAGGTCAAAACGATTGACTCTCATACTAATACTTAAGGCAGCTTTAAGGGCACGTACTCGTGCCGAGTCGGTATTTGGTAATCGGCGGTAAGGCATTAATTAAATTGGTTTAAGCAATATTGGTATTGTGATTTGCGAATATACAAAAAATATATGTTTCTATTTTACCGTTCGCAGTTCAAATTATAATTCTATGTTAATTTTATCGTAATTAATCCTAAAGAGTGGTAGTCGAAAGATTAAATGTAGAGGTGACATTTTGGATTTTATAAGTTAGTTTTCACTTTGACTTGTTTTGGCAGCTTCTTTTTACAAAAAATACTTTACTTATTTTAATCACTCTTGGAAGTAACAGTTAGTAATTGTTGAAAGTAAATATCTAAAAATGCTTCTTCTGTCATCTTGTTGTTAAAATGACATAGGTTTCAGAAATGATCATGTATTGATGACCATTTTGCCTGCCTTTTGAGCTATATCACTTTAATTCAAAAGTGGTTTTTATAGAATAGTACTCCTTATTTAGATTGTGAATAAATTAATATGAAATTGAATTGACGATTTGTAAAATAAATTTATGTTATAAGTATAGGATTTTTGATGTTAGTCCAATGTAATGCAAGAAAATATTCTGAAAATTTATCTGAGTTAAATTTCAAAATACAAATCGTTAAAGCCTTGTGTAATCTAAGATAAAGCATGTAAAAGTCTTTTAAATCATGATTAATAATTTAAAAATCATGATAAAATGGAAAAACTATTTTCTGAAAAAAGACGTATAAAAATTTTATTGATTTTAAATGTAACGATATCTTATTATTTCTCATACTATATAAAATGCTACATAAAAAATATACAAGAGATGAAATAAAGTATTAAATTGATGTGTAAGAAGGAAAATTAAGTAAGTAAAAATTGATTATATACTAAGGAGTGTTTTTTTTAAACTTAACAGGATAAAGTATAGTGAATGAGTTTTAGAACCTAATTGAAGAATCTAATTGAAAGGAAATAAGAAACCAAATTTTTTAAAAATTATACTTGATTTAAATTTAATATTGGAAGTAATATTTTCATTCTATAAGTATGCCGAATGATTCATCGTGAATTTACACCATATGTTCATTTTATGAGTTTAGCTTATTAAAAGCTAAGTTGACTATTCGGAAAAACAGATGAAGTGAGAGAGATTAGACTTATTCGATAGTGAGATAAGAAGAAGAATTTCGATTACTATTAATTTGTATACTGATGAAAATATTAGTCTGCTGTAATTCTGATATCTTAGCCATACCCATACTGCAGCAATTAACTCAATGGGAAATTTTAGAGGGTATTTGTATTCCTGAAAGTAGTAAAGACTATCTTGTTCCAATTTTTAAACATCTAAAGTTAGATGTAGATATTTTTATTCTACAAAAGAATGATTGGGAAACACAACTAGAACAAATCATCATTGATAGACGAATTGAGTCAGTCTGGGTATTAACTTTTCCGTATATTTTTTCGAAAGCAATTATAGATGCTTATCCTAATAAATTTATCAATTTCCATTTTGGACTCTTACCCCAATACCCAGGTAGTGACCCTATTTTTTGGCAAATTAAAAATAAAGAATCTTATGGGGGCATAACGGTTCATTATATCAATGAACAGATTGATGGGGGACCTGTAATTCTGCAAAAGAAACTACCTATATTCCCAGGAGAAACCCATGGAATGCATTGCCAACGTATAGGGCAACTCGGTACCAGAATCATTAATTGTGTTATTGAAAAGTTAGCTGACAAAGATTTCTGTCCTTTGTCGTTGCAGACATCTGAGATTGTTAATTGTAAAAAACCAGATTCAAAAATACTTGAGGTCAATTGGGGGCATCATACTTCAGAAGATATTGAATTTTTAGTAAATGCTTCAAACCCCAAGTATGGTGGGGTAAAAACACGGATAAATAATATCGATTTGTTTCTTCTGGAAGTAAGTCCTGTTGAATTAAATCAAAATCTAGAAGCAACTCCTGGACAAATTATACATGCTGATACTTTGTATGGATTAATTGTTTTTTGTGCAGATCATAAATGCATACGAATCAACATTGTTAAAACGATTGAAGGATTCCTGTCTGGGATGAAACTTTTTAGCATGGGCATAAAAAATGGACAAGTATTTGAAAACCCTTTTAGCTTATTACAAACTAGTAACTAAAACAATAAATTATGGAAGGAACAATAGGAGAAGTAATTCTTTTTGCAGGAAATTTTGCGCCAAGAGGCTGGGCATTTTGTAATGGACAACTGTTGCCTGTAAGTACAAATCAGGCTCTGTTTAGTATATTAGGAACAACCTACGGTGGAGATGGCAGAACGACTTTTGCTCTTCCCGATTTGAGAGGTAGAGTAGCGATTAGTGAGGGAACAGGTCTCGGATTAACTTCCCGTAGACTCGGAAGTAAAGGGGGGACAGAAACAGTTACACTAAATCATTTAGAGATACCTTCTCACAATCATGCCGCTCAAGCAACAATAAAAACTCCATGCTATGCAGGAGATGGAAACAAAGATACTCCTACAGGGAACTATTTGGCGAATGACGCTGGTAGACCTAAAGAGTTTAATGCTACCGCAGGTTCTTATATGGCACCATTTAACAATGCTGTCAGTATAGGCAATACTGGAGGAAGTCAACCTCATTACAACATGCCACCATATTTAACTATGAATTATATTATATGCTTACAAGGAGTTTTCCCTTCAAGGAGCTAGTTATCAGTTATAAATATTAATGAAACACCTTAATTATTAAATTTAAAAATTATTCAATTATGAATGGCGTAATAGGACAAGTAAAGCTTTTTGCAGGGAATTTTGCTCCACGTAGCTGGGCATTTTGCAATGGGCAATTATTAGCAATATCTTCAAACAATGCTCTTTTCAGTATTATAGGTACAGCTTATGGTGGTGATGGAAGAACAACATTTGCTTTACCGGATTTAAGAGGTAGAGTAGCGATTAGTGAGGGAACAGGTCCCGGATTAACTTCCCGTAGACTTGGAAGTAAAGGGGGGACAGAAACAGTTACACTAAATCATTTAGAGATTCCTTCGCATAATCATGCCGCAGCAGCAATCATTAAGACTCCCTGTTTTGCAGAAAAAGGTTCTGAAGATACTCCTGTAGAGAACTATCTGGCGAATGACGCTGGTAGACCCAATGAATTTAACGATACTGCTGACTCATATATGGCTCCATTCAACAACCATGTTTTACTAGAAAACACAGGTGGTAGTCAAGCGCACTCAAATATGCCTCCCTACCTTACTATGCATTACATTATATGTTTACAGGGAATATACCCTAGCAGATCGTAAAGAAAGGCTAAAAACACATTAAACATGGTCTGTTAATACATAGCAGGCCTATACAAAACCACTCTAATCCAAATAATTTAAACATCAGATAAATGGAAGGAACAATAGGTGAAGTAATTCTTTTCGCAGGTAATTTTGCTCCGAGAAACTGGGCATTTTGTAACGGACAACTATTAGCAATAGCATCAAACACTGCTCTTTTCAGTATTATAGGTACAGCTTATGGTGGAGATGGAAGAACAACTTATGCTCTTCCGGATTTAAGAGGAAGAGTTCCGGTAAGCTCAGGTACAGGTCCTGGGTTATTAACTCATTGGCTAGGGAGCAGAAGCGGAACAGAAACTGTTACCCTTACTCATTTACAAATACCTTCGCATACTCATTCTGCTCAGTCTATAATAGAAACTCCATGTTATGCTGGTGATGGAAACGAAGATACTCCTGCAGGTAACTATCTGGCGAATGATGCAGGAAGGCCAAAAGAGTTTAACGCAACGGCAGATTCATATATGGCTCCATTCAAAAACTTTGTAACTATAGGTTATACTGGAGGTAGTCAGCCTCATACAAATATGTCACCATATTTAACCTTGAACTATATTATATGCTTGCAAGGAGTTTTCCCTTCAAGAAGTTAATTTCTGAACTACATTGATTTATGATAATATCTATAAATTTATTTGAAATAATATACCCTTATTGATCTTTTTTTTTGAATAATATATAGTTAAATAAAATTTATAAATGAAAACCTGAATATATATGAAAAAGGAATTTTACTATAGAGCAAAATATAAACATCTTAGGAAATTGTTGTTTTTATGCTTGGTAATATTGTTGTGTTTTGGCACTAGCAATACATTCGCACAAATAACAACTATTGATTTTGAGAATATGGGACTTAGCGAAGGAGCTAAACCAGCCCATCCATGGACATACGATGGATTTATTTTCGATTTGGGAGCTGGAGATGTAGGTACCTCTGGTTTCACATTTTATGCAGGAAATGGAGAAGGTGGAACAAACAGTATGACTGTGGAATACGGAAATAAAACAGTAACAGAACTTATAATAACAAAATCAGGAGGAGGAGAGTTTGCATTTCATGGAATATGGTTAAAGAAATATTTTGGAAGTGATACGGTCAATATACAAGGTTGGCTTGGTGATAGTAGAATTGGAAATCAATTAAATTTTAACATTGCTACAGGCAATACATTTACAGCAAGTCCGGCTTGGAATGTTGATAAAATTGTAATAAGAGGTAATATTGATTTGGATTTTGATAATTTTCAATACGGTGATCCAATATCACCTAATACTACCCCTACAATTTCAATCAATGACAATACGCTGTTTTACACCGAAAACAATGCTGCAACATTAATTGATGCAACAGCATCGGTAAATGATTCGGATGGAGATGCCGATTGGGATGGAGGAGGTTTGACTGTTCAGGTAACGGCAAACTCTGAGAGTGCAGACGAAATTAGTATTAGTGATACCGATGGAGATGGTACGGCAATTACCATAAGTGGAACCAATTTACTAGCCAATGGAACTGACATAGGTGATTTAACTGCCAGTGGTGGAGTTGTAACAGGTGGTACAATGTTATCGATTGTCTTTGATTCCGATGCTACCAATGCAAATGTTCAGGAGGTACTTCAATCGCTTCGATACAGAAATACATCTGATGACCCCGGAACTGCTAATAAAACCATTACAATAAATGCCACCGATAAAAATGCTGCGAATTCTTCGGATACCAGAACTATAAGCATAATAGCTGTAAACGATGAACCTGTTCTAATTAGTACAGGTCTAAATCCAACCTTCACCGAAGGAGAAAGCGCAGTAAGTCTATTCCAAAGTACCTCAGCATCTACAGTTGAGAGCGGACAAACATTCTCTGATTTAACGATAACCGTAAGCAATGTAAATAATGGATCAAATGAAAGATTAAATGTAGATGGAACTACTATTGTACTTACTAATGGCACATCCGGCACAACTGCTGGCAATTCACTTGGTTACAATGTGTCTGTATCAGGAACTATCACAACAGTAAATTTTAGTGGTGGTACATTAAGTACTTTATCATTACAAACACTTATAGATGCAATAAGCTATCAAAACAATAGCAATAGTCCAAATACAGCAAATCGTACAGTTATTATTACAAGCATAAAAGATAGTGGTGGAACTGCAAACAGTGGAGATGATACTGCTGCACTTTCAGTTAATTCTACTGTTACAGTCGTGGCAGTTAATGATAAGCCAACTGGTGCCAATTTTACTGCCAACTCTATTTACAAAGGAACATCCTATGTTTTTTCGACTTCAGATTTTGGCTTTACGGACATTGATGGCGATATTATGACCAAGATTGCAGTAAATCTGGTTCCTCATGAGGGTATTTTGTATGTTGATGCAGACAATGACGATGATTATGACGCTGGAGAAGAGTTAGCGAACGCAGACAATGTTACCAAGGCTGATTTGGACAACGGGAACCTGCAATATTACAATGATACAGGAATCAATAGTTACTTTGAATTTGCTGTGTACGATGGTACAGCCTACAGCGCTTCCACCTACACTGCAACACTAAATATTATAGCTTTTCCAACCGTAACAACCCAGGCCGTTTCTTCCATTACCGCAACAACAGCAACCGGAAATGGAAACATTAATGATCTTGGGATTCCTAATCCTACAGCTCATGGTGTATGTTGGAGTACTTCGGAAAATCCTACAACTGCAGACAGTAAGGATGATAAGGGGGCGGCTTCAGCAACGGGTGCTTATACAGCCTCAATTACAGGCTTAACAGCTGGAACCACCTACTATGCCAGGGCCTTTGCCACAAACAATGCAGGTACGGTATATGGTAGCCAGGTTAGTTTTACAACCAATACTCCTCCAACCGTTAAAAATCGTACCTTCACTGATATTCACAAGGGTAATATTTATCCTAATATAGGTAATATTGCCATTGATTATGAGGATGATGGTGGCAATAACTTACAAAACATTCGTATATTATCTTTACCTGGAAATGGAACCTTGTTTTTGGACCCGGATAATAATAATAAAATCGATGATGGAGAAGCAGTTGTGGTTAATCAACTGGTTTCCCGGGATCATCTAAATTGGGCGTACCTGAAGTATCTGAATACGGATGGAGTTAGTTCCAGTTTTACCTATGAAGCGAGTGATGGAACAGATTACAGTAATACTGCTACCGTTACCTTAAATGTAAAGGCTACCCCAAGGGTTACGTTTACAAACATTGCCCAAACCATTAGTGAGGCAACCGAAACGATAACAATCACCGTTCAATTGTCAGAGGTAATTAATTATGCAGAGGTAACCGTACCATTCTCTGTGGATGGTAGCAGTTCGGCAACTAGTGGTGGTGTGGATTATTCCATTACAGGAAGTCCGATTAAAATTATTGCAGGGAGTACATCCAATACTATCACGATAACAGTAAGCAATGATGATTTGGATGAACCGGATGAAACGGTGATTGTGAATATGGGAGAGCCTACCAATGCAATTCAAGGTGCAACCTCTACTTTTACAGCAAATATAATTGATAATGATCTTGCCCCAACTGTTAGCTTTAACACTGAAAATTCAGAAAGATCAGAATCAATTAGCAGTACCGATCTACAAGTTAATCTTTCTGCAGCAAGTGGTTATCCTGTTAGCGTAGATTATGTGGTTCAGGGGACAAGTACAGCTACAGGATCTGGTACTGATTATACTTTAGCCAATGGAACATTAAGTTTTGCAGAAGGCGAAACCAGTAAAAATATTAGTATCTCAGATATCATTGATGATACATTAGACGAGGAAGATGAAACGATTGAAGTTATCTTAACCAATCCAAATAATGCAAGTTTAGGAACAAAACAAACGCATACATACACTATTTTAGATAATGATGATCCCCCAACGGTAAGTTTTACTACTGAATCACAGGTAAGCTCAAATGAATCAGGAACCATGCAAATTACCGCAGAATTATCCGAAATAAGTGGAAGAGATGTAAGTGTAGATTTTTCAGTAAATGAAACAAGTACAGCATCTAGAGGAGGGATAGATTATAGCATTGAAAATAGCCCTCTAAATTTTGCAGCAGGAAGCACATCGGCTGATATTACGATTGCAATATCAATGGATATGCTGGATGAATCAGATGAAACTGTGATAGTAGATATGGTGAATTTAACGAATGCAACCCAGGGAACAATTCAATCTCACACAGTAAGTATTAAGGACGATGATCATACACCGATAATTACCGCAAATCAAACTTTCGATATTGATGAAAATAAAGATAATAATGTAGTTATTGGAACAGTTTTGGCTTCTGATGAAGATGCTGGAACTTCTTTTTCACAATGGTTAATTGTTGGTGGCAATGATGATGGCATTTTTACGATTAATACGACATCTGGAGTAATTAGTATTGCAGACAACACGAATCTTGATTTTGAGCGAACGGAATCATATGCACTTTCTATAACAGTAAGTGATGGCGTAAATACTAGTTTGCCAGAAAATGTTAGGATCGATATCAATGATTTGAATGACAATATTCCAGTTGTTACTGCAAGTCAAACTTTCGATGTTGATGAAAACAAAGATAACAATGCAGTTGTTGGAACAGTTTTGGCTTCCGATTTAGATGCTGGAACTTCTTTTTCGCAATGGTTAATTGTTAGTGGTAATGATGATGGCATTTTTGCGATTAATACAACATCCGGAGAAATCAGTATTGCAGACAACACGAATCTTGATTTTGAACAAACGGAATCTTATACTCTTTCTATAACAGTAAGTGATGGTTCGAATACCAGTCTGGCTGAGAATGTCAGGATCGATATCAATGATTTGAATGACAATATTCCAGTTGTTACTGCAAATCAAACTTTCAATGTAGATGAAAACAAAGCTAATAATACAATTATTGGAACAGTAATAGCAACAGATAATGACGCCGGTACAAGTTTCTCTGCATGGAAAATTACAGCTGGAAACACAGATGGTATATTTGAGCTTAATGCTTCTTCCGGAGAAATCAGTATTGCTGACAATACGAATCTGGATTATGAAACCACAACCAGTTATACATTAAGCTTAACGGTAAGCGATGGAACAAATATTAGTGCCTCAGAAACCATAAATATTGATGTGAATCCAATCAATGATATTACACCAGTAATAACATGTTGTCAAGGCTTTAATTTAGTTGAAAATGTTGATAATGGTACCAAAGTGGGTACGGTTTCAGTTTCTGATGCCGATACTGGTGATGATGAATTCTATACTGATTGGACTATAGTTTCAGGAAATGAGGATGGTATATTTAAAATTGATGAGAATTCAGGGGAAATTACGGTTTTTGATAATACCTACCTGGATTATGAACGAGATGGGAGTCATAACCTAATTTTAACAGTAAGTGATGGATTACATACGAGTGCAGAGGAAAATGTACAGATTCAGATGTATGATGAAAACGATAATGCTCCTGTAATTGCAAATGGACAGTCATTTAATGTGGACGAAAATGCTTCCAATTCAACAAGTGTAGGAACAGTAAGTGCAACAGATGCTGATTTGAATACTCATTACACAGACTGGACAATTACCGGAGGGAATACAGATGGCATTTTTGCGATTAATGCAGCATCCGGAGAAATCAGTATTGCAGACAATACGAATCTTGATTTTGAACAAACGGAATCATATACACTTTCTATAACAGTAAGCGATGGTTCGAATACCAGTCTGGCTGAGAATGTCAGGATCGATATCAATGATTTGAATGACAATATTCCAGTTATAGTGGCAAATCAAACTTTCAATGTAGATGAAAACAAAGCTAATAATACAATTATTGGAACAGTAATGGCAACAGATAATGACGCCGGTACAAGTTTCTCTGCATGGAAAATTACAGCTGGAAACACAGATGGTATATTTGAGCTTAATGCTTCTTCCGGAGAAATCAGTATTGCTGACAATACGAATTTGGATTTTGAAACTACTACCAGCTATGCATTAAGTATTACAGTTAGTGATGGCATAAATACCAGTCTTGCTGAAAATATTAGAGTTAAGATCAATGACTTGAATGATAATATTCCTGTTGTTACTGCAGGACAAAATTTTGGTGTAGATGAAAACTCAGCAAACAATACTGCAGTTGGAATAGTTTTAGCCACAGATGCAGATGCACAAAGCACATTTTCGCAATGGACAATTGTCGATGGTAATGAAGATAGTATTTTTACTATTGATGCTGTAACCGGAGAGATCAGTATTGCTGATAATTCCAATTTGGATTTTGAGAAAACAGCATCGTTTACACTTTTAGTGACTGTTAGTGATGGATTGAATATCAGTACTGCTGAGAGCTTGATAATAAGTTTAAATGATATAAATGACGTTCAGCCAGTAATTACTCCTGCACAAGTATACCATATTGCAGAAAATTCTGAGCAAGGAGTTGTAGTTGCTACAATAGATGCTACAGATGGAGATGTAAATCCTTCTAATTTTACATTTGCATGGAGCAGTAATGATGGAAATATTAATTCTGCCTTTGTTTTAGAACCATCAACAGGTAAAATTAAAATCAATAAGGAAGGTGCTATTGATAGGGAACAATTTGAAAAGTTTGAATTAATGTTCACAGTTAGCGATGGAGTGAATACAAGTGTTCCCGAGAAAGTGATTGTTGTTTTGGATGATCAGAATGAATTTGCACCAATTATTTCAGAGGGACAACGTTTCGATATTAATGAGAACAGCAAGCAAAATACCATTGTTGGTACAGTGAATGCTACGGATGGAGATATCAGTTCCACATTATCAAACTGGAAAATTACCAGAGGTAATGAAGATGGAATATTCAGTATTGGAGAATCAAACGGTATGATTTCGATTGCTGACAATACCAAACTCGATTATGAAGCAATAACAAATTATAGCTTGCAACTAACGGTTAGTGATGGAGAAAAAATCAGTACAGCACAAAACATTTCAATTAATGTGATGAATGTAAATGATAATGTTCCATCTATTACACCAAATCAAAGTTTCACAATTCATGAAAATCTTCATAATGGGAATGGGTTTGCAGTGATCAGTGCAATAGATAAAGATCATGATGCAGAACTGACAAACTGGAAGATTATTAGTGGAAATGAATTGAATGCATTTAGATTGAATTCCGATGATGGATATTTATACGTCAATAATAGTAGCCTTTTAGATCGTGAAAAAGTAGAGTTTTTTGAAATTACTGTGAGTACAAGTGATGGCGAACACACTTCGGAACCTGAAGTAATTAAAATTCTCCTGAAGGATTTAAATGATAATCGTCCGGTTATTGCTACAAATCAAAGCTTTTCTTTAGATGAAAATCCGGAAGAAAATGAGATCATTGGTAAGATATTGGTAAGCGATGCTGATGTAAGTCCAACAACTTACAGGAACTGGATGATCACAAACATGCTTGATTTTGACAATAATGGTAATAATGCAATCAAAATAGACCAGGACAATGGTAATTTATTGGTGAATGATCCTGCAGATTTTGACTGTGAAACCAATGCGAGTTTTACAATTAAAGTAAAAGTATCGGATGGTACTGATTTTGGAGCTGAGGAAACAATTACTATTAATCTGAAGGATATTAATGAATATGCTCCTGTTGTGACAGAAAATCAAGAGTTTAATATCGAGGAAAATGCCAGTGAAAATACAGCCATTGGTGTTTTAAGTGCTACGGATAAAGATATTGAAACAAGTTTGTCACAATGGACAATTACGGATGGAAATGAGGCTAATATTTTCATGATTGATCCGTCATCTGGTGAAATCACACTTGCTAACAATGAGAATTTAGATTTTGAAATAAACCAGGCTCATATCTTATCAGTTACAGTAAGTGATGGAATGTATAGCAGCGAACAACAAAATGTAAGTATTAAGGTTATCGATGTAAATGAAGCACCTGTTGCCAATGTTGGTGATGATCAAATGGTGGCAGGAAATGTATTGGTAACATTAGATGGGAGTAATTCTACAGATCCGGAAAATGATGAATTAACTTATCATTGGACAGCTCCTGAAGGAATTACCCTTTCGGATGTGAATTCGGCACAACCTACTTTTACTTCGCCAATATTGAATCAAAATAAAGACTTTACATTTACTTTAGTTGTAAATGATGGTGAATTTGATTCTGAAGAAGTAACAACAACAATCAATGTTGAGTTGACTACCGGAGTGGATGATCTAAATCCAATTGTTGAACAAGTCCTATTATATCCAAATCCAACGAAAGGTGCATTTAACTTATCGTTTGGTGAAAATCCAACAGGTGGAGTTCTTGTTATTATTAGTAATGTTAATGGACAGGTGTTCCATCAGGAAAGAATTTACGAAAAGGTGAAACAATTTAATAAATCACTGGCACCAGGTATGTATCTTGTAAAAATAATGTATCAAAATAATGTATGTACCCGAAAATTACTGATTCAATAATTGAATATTATCTAATTTAGATACTTGATTTTAAATAAATAACTACCTCATTTTTGGGGTAGTTTTTTTATTGGTTTCATTACTGTGGAACAATTCCACACAACTTGTCCAATAATTTCTACAATTCATAGATTTTTCCGTTTAAAACCATTTTTGGTCTTTTTGTAACAAAAAATATAACTTCTACGTTTACAGGGTGTTAATTGAAATTGCAAATTGGTAGGGTATACCTATACAATTTCGGTATTTTAATTGTAAAGGTTTTAAGATGAGAAATTAAACAAGATTTTAATCAAGTCCGGATGTAAAGAATATTGGGAAATCACATTTGGAGGATTATCAACTAAAATTTAAGAATATGAAAAGAAACATTGTTGCCGTAGGAATGTTGTTGGCTTTTTCAGCTGCACTTTGGAGTTGTTCAAGTTCTGATGATAAAACACCAGGACAAGATCAAACATTAGAACAAAACTTGACCAGTGAAACTCAATCATTAGCTACTGCTGTGGAAGAAATTTCTACATCAGAAGGATATAAACTAATTACTTTGAGCGAAAGCACAAAAGAAGGAACTGAAGGTGGATCTGATGATAGATTCTCGTTTACACGAACAATTACTCTTGAAGATATAAAAGGAGTATATAACTATATACTTCCAACAAACGAATCTGAAGGAAGTAGCACTAAAATGTGGGGAACAGAGTTTGCATTTGAAAAAGCTGAAGAGAGTGAATTTTTCGTAATTAACCTGCCTCAGGAAAAGGCTAAGAAACCTTGGATGCTATATCAGGAAATGGAAGGTGAAAGCGAAATGGATAATGATTTCAATGTTACCGCTTCTCAGTATAATTCTTCAACAGTAATGAATAATGAAGGCTTTGAATTCGATTATTTATTAGATGCAGATATTACAATTGAAGAAGAAGCTGCAGGAAGTATTTTTGTTGATTGGACAATGAGTATGTCTGCTGGTATGAGTTGGGATTATGAATCGGAGTTTGGATTCCCTAACGGATATTCAGTTGGTCACGAATTTGAATTTGGAGAAGAAATTGAGTTTGCTTACAATCTTAAGAAAGATGATGAAGTATTATTCATGGAAGAGGTTTCGTTTACTCCAGCTAATGGTGAAGAAAATGCAGAATATGAATATGCTCTGACAATTGGTAATATCAAGATTGTGAAGAATTCTTCAAGTGAAGAATACATGGTATACCGTGATGGTGAATTAGAAGAGGATGCTGTAATTACTGTTCTTCATAATGAAGATACAACTACAGGAGAGGGAGAAGAAGATGAATCAGATCATGCATTCTGTAGAGGAGGACTTGACATCAAAATTACTTTCACAAATGAAGATGGTACTCAAGAGGAAGTTATCCTATCAGAATTAATCGGTGAGGAAACTCTTGAACAACTTGACGAGATTTTTAGCTCGATGCACGATATGTACTTTGTAAACAAATTGGTTGACAGAGTAGCAAAGGAAGCATACGATATTAACATGGGTGAAGGTGCTGGAGAATAAATTTCAGCAAAAAATATAGATTAAAATCCGGCCAAAAGGTCGGATTTTTTTATGCATCTTTATTTCACCATCACAATAATAATTTGGATGAAGATAATTTGTATAAGCTTACTACTGAATCTCATTTTCTCCTCTGTAAATTCTCAGGAGAAAGAGAATTATTCTGAAGAAGGCAAAGCAAGTTTCTATTCGGACTATTTTGAAGGAAGAAAAACCAGTTCTGGTGAGATATTTTACCAATGGAAGTACACCGCAGCTCATAAGAGCCTTCCTTTTGGAACTTTGGTAAAAGTGGTCAATCTGGAAAATAAACGCTCTGTAATCGTCTTAATTAATGATAGAGGTCCATTTGTAAAAGGGCGGGTTATTGATTTATCCAAAGAAGCCGCAAAACAACTGGGAGGTTTATGCGAGGGGATTTTTCGTGTTCGGGTTTCAATTCATATAAAGGATGAGGATTACATTAGAGTTAAATCAGTTTTGAGACCTGTTCCGAGCCAATCTTTATCTTCATCTTTACATTAGGAAAGTTCGATATAAGAAAGTATAAGTATTTATAAAAAAAGAGCGCTACCCTAAAGGATAGCGCTCACTATATTTGGATTTCAGTCTAATTAATCCTTGATTTTTGCTGCTAAGAACTCACGGTTCAAACGAGCGATGTTTGCAATAGAAATTCCTTTAGGACATTCTACCTCACAAGCACCAGTGTTGGTACAGTTACCGAAACCAAGCTCATCCATTTTAGCTACCATGTTCTTCGCACGACGAGAAGCTTCAACACGTCCTTGTGGCAATTTAGCCAAGTGAGAAACTTTTGCTGAAACGAATAACATAGCTGAAGAGTTCTTACAAGTAGCAACACAAGCACCACATCCGATACAAGCAGCAGCATCCATTGCTTCTTCTGCATCATCCTGTGAGATTGGAATTGCATTACCATCAGGTACACCACCAGTATTTACAGAGATGTAACCACCAGCTTGCAATACTTTTTCAAAAGCAGTACGATCAACGATCAAGTCTTTGATTACAGGGAAAGCACCTGCTCTCCAAGGCTCAATAGTGATAGTTTCGCCTTCTTTGAATTTACGCATGTGCAACTGACAAGTTGTAATGTCATCATCTGGTCCATGAGCACGTCCGTTGATAAACAAGCTACACATACCGCAGATACCCTCACGACAATCGTGATCGAATGCGATAGGCTCTTGTCCATCATTAATCAATTGCTCATTCAAAATGTCCAACATTTCAAGGAAAGAAGTACCTCCTGAAATATCATTGATTTTGTAAGTTTCAAACTTACCTGCAGTTTTAGCGTTTTTTTGACGCCAAACCTTTATAGTTAATTCTTTAATTACTTTATCTGCCATGGTTTACTTGTATGAACGTTGTGTCAATTCTACAGTTTCAAACACTAAATCTTCCTTATGCAATACAGGCTCTTGGTTTTCTCCTTTGTACTCCCAAGCTGATACATAAGTGAAGTTGTCATCGTCACGTTTTGCTTCGCCTTCCTCAGTTACTGATTCTTCACGATAGTGACCACCACAAGATTCGTTACGATTCAAAGCATCACGAGCCATCAAATCACCCAATTCAAGGAAATCTGCTACACGACCTGCTTTCTCCAATTCGATATTCATTGCATCGAAATCACCAGGAATACGTACGTTTTTGTAGAAATCAGCTTTGATTTTAGCAATCTCTTCGATAGCATATTTCAAACCTTTCTCGTTACGTGCCATACCTACATAATCCCACATGATGTTTCCTAAACGCTTGTGGAAAGAATCTACCGACTTATCACCTTTAACATTGTAAAGTCTTTGTAGACGTTCGTTAACAGCTTTCTCTTTTTTATCAAACTCAGGGTGATTTACATCGATACGAGGAGTCTGAATTTCGTCAGCTAAGTAATCACCAATAGTATATGGCAATACGAAGTAACCATCAGCCAAACCTTGCATCAAAGCAGAAGCACCAAGACGGTTACCACCATGATCAGAGAAGTTAGCTTCACCAATTGCATATAAACCAGGAACAGTAGTCATCAAGTTATAATCAACCCATGTTCCACCCATTGAATAGTGGATTGCAGGATAGATCTGCATTGGCTCTTTGTAAGGATCTACGTCAGTAATCTTTTCGTACATCTGGAATAAGTTTCCATAACGAGCTTCGATTACATCCTGTCCTAATCTTTCGATAGAATATTTAAAGTCAAGGTAAACGGCTTTTCCTTCAGCGTTAACACCGAAACCAGCATCACAACGCTCTTTAGCAGCACGAGAAGCAACGTCACGTGGTACTAAGTTACCGTATGATGGGTATCTTCTCTCCAAATAGAAATCACGATCTTCATCAGCGATATCATTTGGTCCCATTTCACCTTTTTGCAATTTAATTGCATCTTCTTTTTTCTTTGGAGTCCAAACACGACCATCGTTACGAAGTGATTCAGACATCAAAGTTAACTTAGATTGTTGCTCACCGTGAACAGGAATACAAGTTGGGTGAATCTGTACGAAACATGGATTTCCAAAGAATGCACCGTTCTTGTAAGCTTGCCATGCAGCACCTCCGTTACAACCCATAGCGTTGGTTGAAAGGAAGAATACGTTACCATAACCACCAGTTGCAATTACAACTGCGTGAGCTCCGTGACGCTCAACCTCACCAGTAACCAGGTTACGAGTGATGATACCACGAGCTTTTCCATCAACAGTAACAATGTCAAGCATTTCGTTACGTTCGTGCATTTCGATCTTACCTTGTCCGATCATGCGGTTCATAGAAGCGTAACAACCTAATAATAGCTGCTGTCCGGTTTGACCACGAGCATAGAAAGTACGGCTTACCAATACACCACCGAATGAACGGTTAGATAGAGTTCCACCATACTCACGTGCAAATGGTACACCTTGAGCAACACATTGGTCGATGATGTCACCACTTACCTCAGCCAAACGATATACGTTTGCCTCACGTGCACGGTAGTCACCACCTTTAATTGTATCATAGAACAAACGATAAATAGAGTCATTATCGTTCTGATAGTTTTTAGCAGCGTTAATACCACCCTGAGCAGCAATAGAGTGAGCTCTACGACCTGAATCCTGGTAGCAAAATGCTTTTACGTTGTATCCCATCTCTGCCAAAGAAGCGGCAGCAGATCCCCCGGCCAAACCGGTACCTACAACGATAATATCTAATTTTCTCTTATTCGCAGGACTAACTACTTTAATAGCAGCTTTGTGTTTCGACCACTTTTCAGCTAATGGTCCGGCTGGAATTTTTGAATTTAATACTGTCATAACCGTTTAAATATTAACAATTAAGCAAAAAAGTGTAAATACAAAGGAATAATAATGAATCCGCCAGAGATAATAATTGCGTAGATGTAACCCGCTTTTTCCAAACGTGCTCTCCAAATAATATTACTCATTCCGATAGATTGGAATGCTGACCAGAAACCGTGAGCCAAGTGTAATCCCAATAAGATTGCACCAACTACATAAAGACCAGTGTATACCAGGCCTGTTGATCCATTAGTAAATAGGTTTTTTACCAATTGATAATCGTCATGTACATTTCCTTGAATCTGAATTGGCACGAAGAAATGCATCAAGTGCATTGCAATGAAAACCAACACAAGACCACCCAAAACAAACATGTTTCTTGAAGACCAGGTACTGCTGTTACCCAAGTTCTGCGAAGCATACTTTTGAGGACGAGCCTTCTGGTTTTGCAATGTCAAGATGATTGCATAGATGATGTGCACGATAAAACCACCAAATAAAACTGGCTGTAAACCAAAGCGGATTACCGGCATTGCCATAAAGTGTGCTCCTGCATTAAATAACTCTCCTGTGCTATCAAACATCAAGAAGGAGTTCAAGATCAAGTGCACCAACAAAAATAGCACAAGGAAAAGACCTGACAAACTCATTATCAACTTTTTCCCAATAGATGAACTTAAAAAACTGCTCATAAGTTTAAAGATTTAATTAGACTGTTTATTATAAGCTTTTACTATAATTCCTTGCAAATGTAGACGCTCCCCATGGCTGAAACAATATTTAGGAACATATACAATTTATTTAGATTGATTCTAGGATAATCCTATGATTCAGGTTTTTAGAAAATTAGAATTATAAAACTAGGTATAATTCTAACTATAAACCAATTAAGGAATATTTTCCGTAATGATTTTTTTCAAAACGATGCAATTTATTAAATATTTGTATGTTATAGAACAAGCTTTTTTGATATTCTACTAATTTAGAATGTCATTAAAACTTGTAAAAAATTGTTTTATCCGATAAGAATACAATTTGCTCTTTTGCTGCGTGTTACTTGTTGAAATTTCAAATTTACATATGGATCAGTATTTAGAACTGGAAAATTGCCGATTACGATTCAGAGATAATGGGAAGGGAAATACAGTCGTTCTTCTTCATGGATATCTTGAATCTGTAGAGACATTCGAAACTTTTGCCAATGATCTTTCTCGATTGGCCAGAGTAATTACCGTTGATTTACCAGGGCATGGATCCTCAGAGTTAAAAAGCGATTCTTGTAGTATCGATCAGATGGCCGAGGCTGTTAATCAATTAGCTGAACATTTGAATTTGGAGCGAATCAATATCATTGGACACTCCATGGGAGGATACGTGGCATTGGCTTACGCAGATTTATTCACCGAAAAACTGGAAAGCTTTTGCTTGTTTCATTCAACGCCAAATCCGGATACCGAAGAGAAAAAAGCCAATAGGCAAAAAGAAATTGAACTGGTGAAAAAAGGGAAGAAGGAACTGATTTGTAAAACCAGCATTCCTAACACTTTTTCGAATAGTAATCTGAAAAAGTTTGCACACGAAATAGATCGAATCACTCAAATTGCTTGTAATACTTCAGATGTTGGAATTATTGCTGCCTTAGAGGCTATGATGAATCGCCCCGATAGAAATCATGTAGTAAAAGAACTGGATATGCCCAAGGTGAGTATCATTGGGAAAATGGATAATTTTATTCCTTTTCAGGTGGCAGGACAAATTGCCAAAGAGAATAATTTAACTCCTTTGGTATTGCAAACATCAGGACATATGGGATTTATTGAGCAAAGACAAGAATGTTTGCGTGAGATTTTCAGGATTATTTATGAGTGTTGATCCTTAACCACTAAGGATAAAGAAGTACTTCACAAAGGAACACGAAGTAAAAGGAATAAAAAAAGTCTCACAAAAGAACTATAAATTCCTTTGTAAGACTTCGTGAAAAACCTTAGTGTGTACTTTGTGGTTAACTACTTTTCTCCATAAAGCAACTCATATTCTTTTTTACTTGCTGTGGCATGCCATTTTGCAGGAAGTACTTTCCAGTTGTTGTCGCACTCAATATCAACCGTTCCCTTTTCTTCTATCCATTTCATCAGGTAGTAACGAAGATCTTTGGTAGTTGAGTTAATCAATCTACTGGTTAATTCTTCTTTCGTTAGGCCAGAACCTTCGGTAAGGTGATTACCGCCGCCATTTCCACGATAAGAATTTAAAGCAACTCGGTAGGTTTTGTTTTCATCGAATTTTTCACCCGAACTCATTCCCGAGATCTTGATTCGATTGCCATATGATTTTGAAACATCAACGGTGTAATCAATTCCTTCGGCCGAATCGTAATTGAAAAACATGGTGGTTAGTCGGCTGCCTTTATCCGTAGTTGAAATGTATAGCATCGGATCCTTTGCCGATTTCATTTGCTGAAACCAGTTGTTGTAGCTAAACTCCAGAAAATCTTTAATCTCTTTCCCGGTAAGATTCATGGTGTATAACAAATTCTCAAATCGATACAGCTTAAACAGGTCACGTACCTGTAGTTCTCCAGAGTCAATTGTAGCATTGAAAGATAAAGGTGCAGCAAATGAAATGTCTGCATCAGCCAAATCCATTTGAATGTTCTGAATTAAATCGATGAAAGGAGAATCGCCAAACATGGCATCTTTTGTTGAAATGCTTGTTTTAAAACTACCTACTTCTCTGGAAACATATGCTTCTACCTCTTTAAACAGGGGTGTGAAGTGATCAGCATATTCTTTCGATTTTTGTACATCAGCAATCTTTACCAAATTTGGTTTTAAAGTTTTATCGTAGGAGTTCTTTTCATTGTTCCAGTTTAAATCAACCACAACTTCGGCCAAAAATTTAGCTTTGCTTTTGGGGTTGATCACCAAAACTTTTTCCTTATCAATGTTTTCGAACCAAGCGATTTGTTCATGATGATCGTGTCCGCAGATTACCATATCGATACCTGGAACTTGTTTGGCAACCAGTATAGAAGCATTTTCATGGCTCATTTCATTTTCATGCTCTTCTCCAGCGCCCGAGTGGAATAATCCAACTACAAAATCAGGCTGTTCTTTTTCCTGAATGATTTTCATCCACTTTTGTGCCGATTCAAGCATGGGTTCGAAATGCATTCCCGACCAAATTTTCTCTGGCAACCATTTCGGAATTGCAGGGGTGATTAAACCCAAAACTGCAATTTTCACACCTTGTTTTTCGATTATGGTATAAGGTTGGAAATATGGTTTGCCATCTGCGTTTTTAACTGCATTGGCTGCCAACCAAGGAAAGGCAAATTCCTTTACCACTTTATCGTATACGGCATGTCCTGGCTCAATGTCATGATTTCCAACTGTAGCTGCATCGTATCCCATGTAATTCATTACATCGGCACAAATGTGTTTGGTTTCTGTTTTTTCGAAATTCGAATAGTAAACCAAAGGATCGCCTTGCAGGATATCGCCATTGTCAAGCAAGATTACTTCAGCATCAGCATTTTTTCTTTGCTCGTTTACATACTCATAAACCTGAGCCAACGAGGTAGAAGTTTCTCGTTCGTTAACCAAATCGTAAGGAAATAGTGCTCCGTGAACATCACTGGTTCCGTATATTTTTAATTGTAATTGTTCTGCTTTTTTTTGTCCACATGCCGAAATCATCAGCATGATAATTGTGGCATAAAAGATTGATTTTAGTTGCATCTTAATTGGCTTGTTTTTTTGTGATTTGAATAAGGTGCGTAAAATAATAAAAAAGAACAAATACTGAATGGACTGGAATATCTATCGAAAGAATACGCCTGAAGAGGTATCTGGAGCATTGGTTCTTTTTTTGGCTTTTTCTAGTACCTCTTTCTTTTCATTATCGTTGTAAAGCGACCAGTTTCCAATTTCTTCTGTAGTTCGCTGGCATCCAAAACATACGCCGTTGCTGTCTTGTCGACAAATTTTAATACATGGTGATTTTATTTCTTCCATAGCTTAGTTTGTTTATTTAAATTCATTACAAATAAAGATTAAAAAGTCTTTTTTTCAAAATGGGAGCTTGAATTTATCCCAAAGAAAAATCCCGAACTTCGTTAAGTCCGGGATTTTCTCTAACCACTATTTACTAACCTAAATCTAATCTATGAAAAAACTTCTCTGTTTTGTACATTACAAATGTAGGGTAGAAGTGTGCTAAATGGTTTGAATAAAAGTTAATGAAACTTAAAAGAGATGAGAATATTGTGATTCAGACTGCGGTGCTCTGCACCTAATTAAAAATACAATTGTATAGTTCTATAAATACTGCGCAGCTCTGCTGCTTTACCAGTAAAATGTTTAGGTACGGAGTACCGGAGTATTTGTAGAAAATTAGAATAAGTGGGAATGAGGTACAGGGTACCGTGGTGTTTAAATTGTATGAATACCTTGGTTTGAAATCCGAGCCAAAGACTAAATACAGCACGGACTATTTCCATTTGCTCTGCTTTAGATTAGGGCAGAATATATTCCAAAGAAAAATCCCGGACTTGCAAGTCCGGGATTTTCTCTAACCACTATTTACTAACCTAAATCTAATTCTATGAAAAAACATCTCTGTTTTGTACATTACAAATGTAGGGTAGAAGTGTGCTAAATGGTTTAAACAAAAGTTAATGAAGCTTAAAAGAGATGAGAATATTGTGATTCAGACTGCGGTGCTCTGCACCTAATTAAAAATACAATTGTATAGTTCTATAAATACTGCGAAGCTCTGCTGCTTTACCAGTAAAATGTTTAGGTACGGAGTACCGGAGTATTTGTAGAAAATTAGAATAAGTGGGAATGAGGTACAGGGTACCGTGGTGTTTAAATTGTATGAATACCTTGGTTTGAAATCCGAGTTGAAGACTAAATACAGCACGGACTATTTCCATTTGCTCTGCTTTAGATTAGGACAGAATATATTCCAAAGAAAAATCCCGAACTTGCAAGTCCGGGATTTTCTCTAACCACTATTTACTAACCTAAATCTAATTCTATGAAAAAAACATCTCTGTTTTGTACATTACAAATGTAGGGTAGAAGTGTGCTAAATGGTTTAAATAAAAGTTAATGAAGCTTAAAAATGTTGAGATTGATATTACGGTGCGCTGCACCTTGATTAAATTTCTAATGTGTAGTTCTATAAATATTTCGCAGCTCTGCTGCTTTATTTTTCCAAAGGAGTTAGGTGCCGTGCATTTTGGAATTTATAGATTGTAAATCCATTTACTTCAGAATCCCTGATTGCAAATCAGGGATAGCTTGAGAATTTTAGGTACGGAGTACCGTAATATTTATAGAAAATTCACATGAAATGAAAGAAGGTACAGCGTACCGTAATCTTTAGATTGTATGAGTGTCTTGTGTTAAATCCCGAGGCAAAGGATAATTTCAGTATTTAAGGATTATAAATCCTTTTTCTCCACAATCCCTGATTGCAAATCAGGGATAGCTTAAATGTTGATTACTCCTTCGAATTCCTCAAAAAAGACTGCACATATCGTAGTTCCGAATAGCTGTAATCATTTCCCAATGCTTCTTTTACTGGGTTTAAACTATCGGTACCATGCTTTTTAAATTGCTCTTTAATTTTTTTGATTTTCTTTTTTTCCACAAAGTCTTTTAAATCGAGCATGCCCAGGCCAACGTAGTGTGCCAGGTGCGATTCTATTGTGGTTTGTGACAAGTTGCGTAGAGCTGCAATTTCCCGAACGTTTTTGCCTTCGGAATACATATCGTAGCTCACCTCCTTGGTGTTGGGTTTCTTGGGTTTTACTTCAGGCTCTGGTGTAAAATTAAGCATGCCCAAACCTTTTTCTTGCCTGTATTCCATTACCAGCTTAATTAGCTCGCCACCATATCGTTCAATTTTCTTTTTCCCAAATCCTTTTACCGCTTTTAGCTGGTCGGCCGAACATGGCAACATATTGGCAATATCAACCAGACTTCGTTGTGAGGCAATCATGTAAGCAGGTGCATTTATATTCTCTGACAGCTCTTTTCGCCAGTTTTTTAATTTGCGAAGCAAAGTAGGATGTTCAACATTTTCATCCACCACATCGCGTTTCCGTTTGGCTCTAAAACGAACTTTTTCCAAATGTGCCTTGGCCCTGATGTCCAAATAATGATCAAGCTTAAACCCATTGACGCATGATTTTACACAGCTAAGTTTTACGTGCGAAAGCTCGTGTAATTGCTTTAGGTATTCATTAATCACTTTTTCAATGGCTTGATTATCGGTTTCAAACGAATGATCGTTTATGATGGAAATTAAATGCTGATCGAGTTTATCTGTAAAATACTTGCAGCCATTTTTAATTCTTTCCTGAGCTTCCTTGTTGTCATCCAATTTTTCATCGCCAAAGCAATACCTTTTTAAACTTGGCATAAACTTATCGGCAACGCTTAAAATTTCGGTCTGGAATGCATCGAAGCCAGCTTTGATTTTCTCAGGCAGATTGCCCTGGAATGCTTTCAGGTTATCTTGCAGTTGCTTGTTGATGTTTCGATAAACTCGATATAGATCGGAGTAGGTAAACAGTTCTTCCAATAGCTGAAACTGGAAACTTCTTTTGGCAATTTCCAATTGTTCTTTCCTTGGCGGATTTTTCTCGATGTATTGGGTGAACTGCGATACCGAACGATCGCAAATGATACCGCTTTCGCTTAATTTCGATTTTAGTACCAATCCTTCCAAAGTTTTGCACCTACTCAGAGCTACATAAACCTGACCATGAGCAAAAGCTGCATTGGCATCGATAATGGCCTTGTCGAAAGTCAAGCCCTGGCTTTTGTGAATGGTAATGGCCCAAGCCAATTTCAGTGGATATTGGGTAAACTGACCAACCACATCTTCCTGAATCTCTTTCGATTCCTGGTTGATGCTGTATTTAATGCTTTGCCATTCTTCAGGGTGTACCTCAATTTCGGAATGATCATCTTCACATTTTACCAGAATGGCATCTTCTTCGAATCCGATAACAGTACCAATTTTTCCATTGAAATATAGTTTCTCAGGTGAGCTATCGTTCTTAACGAACATTACCTGGGCACCTTTCTTTAATTTCAAATCTTCATCGGTAGGATAGGAGTATTCAGGAAATTGTCCATCAATTCTAGCGCCGAAAGATTCTGTTTTGCTTTTAAGCTTCTCCAGTTGTTCTTCGTTTATTTTTTGGGCTCGTGCATTGTGCGTAGTCAATGTAATGTAGCCATCCTTATTTTTTGGATTAAAATCAGGCAAATATCTTTTTTCCAATTCCTTGAATGAGGCTTGGGAAAGGTGGTTGTTCCTGATTTCGTTTAGGATTTGAATAAAATCCTGATCTTTTTGGCGATAAACATGTTTTAACTCGATACTAATGTGTTGCGAGGAACGAAAAGCGCGACTGCTAAAGAAAAATGCGGTATCGTAATGCTGGCTGAGCAAACTCCACTCTTCATTTTTTACTACAGGAGGAAGCTGTTGCAAATCTCCAATCATGAGTACCTGCACGCCACCAAAAGGTAGATTTCGATTCTTGAATTTTCTCAACACTTCATCAATTCCATCCAGCAAATCGGCACGAACCATACTTATCTCATCAATGATGAGAAGATCCAAAGATTTAATCAGGTTGATCTTTTCCTTTCGGTATTTGCGCACCGAAGCTTCGCTTGCATTGGGGTTTTCATTCAGGATTTGACCAGGGAGAATGGGGCCAAATGGCAACTGAAAAAAGGAATGTATGGTAACCCCTCCCGCATTAATGGCTGCCACACCCGTTGGTGCGACCACAACCATTCGCTTAGGCAATTCAGCCTTAAGTTGTTTCAGAAATGTTGTTTTACCTGTACCGGCTTTTCCTGTCAGAAAAATTGTGGTATTCGTATTTCTAACGAATTTATGCGCAAGCTCGAGTTGTGAATTGGATTCCATTTTGTTCAAATCAATATAAGATATTAAAAGTACAAAATGTTTATGATTAACCCGTTTTTATATGGAATTATTGATTTCTTTTGACTCAGTTGCGGGAGTTGTCAGAGATGGAGTAGTGCACATAGCAAGTATATCCTAAAAAATTATCTTGCCTTTTGGTTAAGGGAAAGTTTTGAGCTGTTGTGTTCTTCTTTAAGGTTTTAAGTTGAACATGTATGTGAAGTTCTTTTACTTTCTGATCGGTTTCTTTTAAATTGATATTCGAAATGATCCAGGGATATGAAATATCTAAAGCTTGAGAAAATATTTTGTATTCATTCATGTCCGAGATTTTTTAAATCGAACCCTGAATCAATACTCAGGGTTCGAACTTAGGTTAATATGAATAGATCTAAAAAGCGTATTTAAAGTGCAGAAGAAATCTTGTGCTGTTTACAACATCAGAGTCTCCAACCTTGCCGTCGGCCTGAGTTGTTCCGTAGGCAGCACCCGTGTGAATAATTTCTCCACCAATCTTCATTTTACCAGTCAAGAATTCAATTCTTGGCGCTAGCTGGTACAGATAGTCTATGTTTGAGCCGCGGCTGTATAGGCCAACGAACTTATCTCCATTTTTAGCCAAATCATCATCAGCTCCCAGGTTGGCGCTGTAGCCCGCGTTGAATCCGTAACGAACATTTCCTGTTGTAGTGAAAATATCAGAAGTCAAATTCCAGGTCTTAATATTTGTGTACTCATAGTCACCATTTGACTTTACATTTTTCACTCCATAGCCACCAATCATGGTGAAGTTGTACATGTTTTGTCCGTAGATACTCTGGATGTTCCACTTGAACTTTTTGCCTGTGATACCCAACCAATAGTTCATGTAGTAGCTGCCCAGTTTCTCATTGGTTTTAACTCCGGCAGAATTAACCGTTAAAGGCATAATGGTTCGGTAACCTACAGTTAGTCCTGTAGAAACTGCATTTGATAATTTGGTTTCGAAACGAGAACTGATCTCAGGAATACTTGACTGCTGAACGTACTTCACATTTGCACCTTCAGGTCCTGTACTTTTAAAGTCCATCTCGGAAAGCAGTGCAAAGCTTAATTTGCTCTTGTTAAATTTTCTGGTGTATCTCAACTGAGGTGCACGATTCAACAATCCAAACGGAACACCTGCTCCCCAGTGTAATACTCTTGGGAAAGCCGACTCAATAAACATTGGGTGCCAGTACTTACCCGCTAGCAGCTGGTCTTTGTCCCAGTCAAGCTTGATGAAAGCATGACGCAGGCGAAGCAATCCGCTTTTGTCGTTCGAGGTTCCTACAAAGTCACCTTCAATAACTGCTGTTCCTTTTGCTCCGAAAGCTTCAAATCCACTTACCGTTGCATTCAAACGAGACTGAATGGTCGTCATAAAGAACTCCGATCGATCGTTTAAATCATTGCCTTCCAAATCTAAAGATTCAGGTGCAGGATAAAGTAGGATTGCTCCCTCTCTGGCATTAACGGTTTTGCGTGTATCGAAGTAGGTTTCAGCGGCTACAAAGCCTTTAATTTTAACGTTCACTTTTTCCTGTGCCTTTGCAAGAGATCCAAAACAGATCAATAGTGCAGGAAGTAAAAATTTAAGTGTTTTCATTTTTGTACAGATTTAGTTTGTTAGGTTTTATTGATGTTCTAGTTTCACTTTGGCTTGAGACTTTTTGTAAGCCACGAACAAGAATGCTCCAAGACTTGCTAGGGCTGTGAAAATTCCCAATGGGTAAGCCATGCTTTGCGAGATTCCAAATCCTTCAGGTGCAATTAAAATATAGGTTGTGATTACTGCTGTCATAAAAGTGGCAGGTAAAGAGATAAACCAGTGGCTTCTACCTTTGTGTACCATATACATGGCAGCTGTCCATAGTACCACGGTTGCCAAGGTTTGGTTTGCCCATCCAAAGTATCTCCAGATAATGGCGAAGTTGACTTGTGTAAGTAGGAAACCTACTGCGAACAATGGCAGGGTAATCAACAGACGTTTACCAAGTGATTTCTGGGAGAAATTCAAAGAGTCTGCAATGGTCAAACGAGCACTTCTAAAGGCTGTGTCACCAGAAGTAATTGGAGCGGCAACAACGCCGAAAACAGCTAACAGTCCACCAATTTTACCAAGCAGGCTATTACAGATTTCATTAACAACCCAAGCTGCATTGTGTCCTGGTTGCGACATGGTTTCTCCCAATTCGCGGATACCACCGAAGAATGTCATGGCAGCAGCGGCCCAGATCATGGCAACAATACCTTCTGCGATCATGGTTCCGTAAAATATTTTTCTTCCCTGCTTTTCATTGGTCATACAACGAGCCATAAGAGGCGATTGTGTTGAGTGGAATCCTGAAATGGCACCACAAGCAATGGTAATGAACAGAAGCGGATAGATTGGATATTTACCTGGAGAGGCGTGAAAGTTCATGATGTTTGATGGAACCAATTCCGGAATTTGATAACCTCCGAAAATTAAAGCTCCGGCAATTCCGAATGCCATAATTAAAAGACACAAACCAAAGATTGGGTAAATCTTACCAATCAGCTTGTCAATAGGAATCATGGTAGCTAACAGGTAGTACAGGAAGATGGCACCCACAAGGATGGAAACATTGAATCCTGTTAAGCCATTAAGGATACTGGCAGGCCCTTTGATAAAAACAACGCCAACCAACACCAAAAGCACAACTGAAAATACTCGCATGAAGTTTTTAAAGGCTGGACCTAAATATTTTCCTACTACTTCTGGAATACTGGCACCTCCATGGCGAACAGAAAGCATTCCTGAAAAATAATCGTGGACAGCTCCGGCGAAAATACAGCCAATAACGATCCAAATAAAGGCAACAGGCCCCCACAAAGCACCGGCAATTGCTCCAAAAATTGGACCCAGTCCGGCAATATTTAAGAATTGAATCAGGAAGATCTTCTTCCAGTTCATAGGTACAAAGTCAACGCCATCTTCTTTCGAAATGGCAGGTGTAGTTTTTTCTGAATCAGCTCCAAACTTGCGTTCTACGAATTTTCCGTAAACCACATATCCAAGAATCAGAGCGGCAATACAAATAAAAAAGGTTACCATAGTAATTTTGTTTTGTATGAGTACTAAATTTTACTTCTACAAAACAAGTGGAAACGATTGCGTAGGGGAAGGGTAGTTTTGCGCAAATTGCGCCAAAATACCCTCACAAGTGTATGAGGGTAAATACGCACAAGGGGGTTGTAAGTGATACAATTACAGGTGCTTGCGATCTTGTTTGGAATGGATTTAATTAAGGGTCTGTAAGTATCAGGTTTTGAGCTTAAATCTCAATAATATTGTTTTTCACAGCATACATTACCATGGCTATGGAGTTGGCACAATTGGTTTTACTTAGCAAATTGGCTCTGTGTCGTTCCACGGTTCTAATGCTAATATAAAGGGTGTCTGCAATTTTGTTATTGCTGTATCCTTTACAGATAAGTTGCAGAACTTCCAGTTCGCGATCGGTAAAATGAACCACCTCAGAAGGGTTCTTTTGTTGTTTTCGTTTGTTTAGAATACCAACCAGTAATTCTTGAGAAAAGTAACTTCCTCCTGCTCCAACCATATTAATAGCCGTGGATAATTCATCAACATCGGAGTTTTTAAGCAGAAAACCTTTTACCCCTGCTTCTACCATTTTGTCGTAGTATTGTTCCTCTCCATGCATCGACAGAACAATAATATTAAGGTTCGGATTCTCTCTGAGGGCATGTATGGTAGCATCAATACCATTCATCTTTGGCATATTGATGTCCATTAGAACAATATCAGTTGTGGTAAGTTTTAGCAAATCCAAAAACTCCTGTCCATTTTCGGCTTCCCCAACCACATGAATTCCTTCCATATCATCAAGCAAAAAACGCAATCCTTTACGGAAAATTTTGTGATCGTCAACAATGATTATTTTTTGTTCGTTCATGTTAGAAATTTTAAAGGTTTACATTTACAACAGCCATCATTCCACCTGACTCTGCGCTGCTCTGAATGCTGTGCGAGCCATTTAGCGATCGAATTCTACTCAAAATGTTATAGAGTCCCATGCCAGAACTTTCGTAGTTGAGTTCGTCCGGGTCGAATCCTTTTCCGTCGTCAATATATATTAAATTCAGCAAATTGTGCTCCCGCGAGAGTTTGATCTGAATATGATCGGCATCGGCATGCTTAATGGTGTTATTGATTAGCTCTGTTACAACCCTGTAAATCACAACCTCCACTTGTTGGTTCATTCTCGACTCCAAATTCTTGGTATCGAAGGAGATGTTGATGCTTTTTGAAAGATTGATTTTGTTGATGAATGAGTTGATGGCATTCACCAATCCAAAGTCGTTTAAGATATGAGGACTTAAATTGTTTGAGATTTCCTTGATATTTACAAGGGTTTCACTCACAATATCTCTTGAAGCAGTAATCATCTGTTCATTTTTTGGACTTAAATCGGCTTTTCCAAGTGCTGAAAGATACAGGTTTATACTGGAAAGAAGTGGTCCAATGGAATCGTGCAGATCCGTGGCAAATCGTTTTCTTTCGTTCTCCTCGGTTTCAATAACGGCATTTAAAACCTTGCGTTCGGTTTCCTGCCTGATACTGATATCGCTAACCACCGCCAGGATGAGTTTGCTATCCGACAGATCTATTAAACTGATATGTACTTCAATGGGGAAAGTCGTATTGTCTTTTCTTTTTTGAATAGATTCTAATTTTACCGAAGGATTCTCGGTGTTCAGCTTGCTCCACATGGATTTCAGTTGCTTCAGATTGTACTTGTTGTCCAGAAGTGTAACGTTGGCACCAATGATCTCCTCGCGGCTGTATCCTGATAGCTTGCAAGTAGAGAGGTTTGCATCCAAAATTTTTCCATCAAAATCAAGGATAATAATTTCATCGGCAGCTTGCTCTATTAAGGAGCGCCAGCGTTTTTCCGAGGCTCGTATTTTCTTTTCATCCTCTTTAATTTTAGCTTCTGCCTCTTTCCTTTGGGAAATATCTATGAGTGTTCCTACCAGGTTGATTGCTTTTTTATCCTGTGTAAAGTCAAGATTTTTGGCCTTTGCTTTCAGCCAAATCCATTCGTCTTTTTTCGATAATAATCTGAATTCAACATTAAAAAGGTCAATTTCTCCCAGGCTTAGCTTTTCTCTGTTCAAAATAAAATTTTCTAAATCGAAAGGGTGGATAAGATTTTCAACAAATTCAGGAGTGTTTTGCACCAAATCAGGATTGTAGCCTAGCTTTTCCCAGATATTTTTACTGATATAAGTGGTTTGCTCTACAAAATTGTGCTCCCAAACTCCATCAGAATTGGCATCAAGCATTCTTAGCAATCGATCACGACTGCTTTTTAGTCTTTTATTTCTTTCCAGAAGCCTGTTTTCGGTTCTTTTACGTTTGACCCTCAAATAAACTACAATCAGAACGATAAGTGTAAGAAAGGCAATAATGATATTGATACTGGACCTGTGTTTAGACAAAAAGCTTGGTGGTTGATTGATGATGGTACTATTTTTTGGAAGGTCGTTGACCATTATGCCAAAGCGTTTCATTTGCTGAAAGTCAAACATGAAACTGTTGTATCCTTCGGTAACCAAAGGTATGCTGTTGATGTCGGTACCATTAACAACTTTTACAGCCAGTTCAGCTGCCAATTGTCCTTGTTTCACTCCGCTGGTGAGCATACCCCCAACAATACCCTCGTTAAAATAGAATTCCCAGGAGCTGTAGATGGGAAGATTAGTGGCTTTGCGGATGATCTCAATATTTTCCTGGTAGGAGATGTAGTTGCCCTCCTGGTCCTTACTGAAATTGATCAGTAAAATGACGTTTGAATCATCCAGCTTTTCTACCTTTCTTACCAAATCTTCTATGGAAAGGTTTTCCAGGAAGATCAAATTCACATCTGTTTTTAATTCAGGCCAAAAAGAAATGATATGGTTTCGGTTGATGATGGCAGATGTGGTAATGTTATCGTTGATTACCACTAGGTTTTTGGCTTTTGGATGAAGGCGCAGGGCCTGCTCAACGGTCTGTTTAAAATCGATGAATTCAGTAACTCCGGTAATATTGGTCATTCCCTCGATGAGGTTGTCTTCAAATTGATCGATGGAACAAAAGACTATGGGAATATCTTTGAAAAACTCATCTTGGTGGTCGCGGGTAAAATAAAGAGCATTGTTATCGGAGGCGATAACTGTATTGTAGGGAATTCCCTTGTGTTTGAGTCGGTATAACTTTACAAACTCTTCAAGATACTCTTTGTCATATCTTCTTTTGGTATCCATGTACTCAAACTGAATCTCGATGTTTTCATGATGGTTGAGTACGGAAAGAATGCCTTTGGTGATATTATCGGTCCAATTCAATCCCTGATGGTAGGAGTGAAGTACTAGTATTTTTTTTCTTCTTGCCGAAGCATCTAGACAGGATATAATCAGGAATACCACCAGAAGAAGTAGGAAATACTTGTATTTACCCAGTAGTTTTCTCATCGTTTATCATTCTATTTCAACAATTTTATTTTTAACTGCATACATAACCAGTGAGGTAGAGTTTTTACATCCTGTTTTACTGAGTAGATTGGCACGATGACGATCAACAGTTCTGTGGCTGATGAAAAGTTGTTCGGCAATCTCAGCATTACTAAAACCGTCACAAATCAACTTTAAGACTTCGAGTTCTCTGGTGGATAGTTTAACTGCATCGGTTCTAAGTTTTTGTAATCTTTTCTGATCCAGAATATCCACAAGCAATTCTTGCGAAAAGTATGATTTTCCTGCGATTACAGCCTCAATGGCTGCAATTAATTCATCGGCATCAGAATTTTTTAAAAGGAATCCTTTCACACCTGCGTCCAACATCTGATCGTAATATTCTTCTTCGCCGTGCATCGAAAGAACAATTACTTTCAAATCCGGATATTTTTCCATTGCAATTCGAGTGGCATCTATACCATTCATCTCTGGCATATTGATATCCATTAAGGCAATATCGATTGTTTCATTCTCAGCCATTTCAAGAAACTCCTTTCCGTTTGAGGCTTCTCCAATAACAGTAATGTTTGGAATATTGCTTAATAAGAAACGCAATCCGCTTCTAAACATCTTGTGATCGTCAACAATTATTACCTTATTTTCTTCCATTTTGCAATTATAATTTAATTTCAATAATAGCCATCATTCCGCCACGTTCGGGATTACTTTTTATTTTATGAGTTCCATTTAATGATCGGATACGACTTAACACATTGTACAGTCCCATTCCACTCGAAGTTCCGGCATTTATTTTTTTAGAGTCAAAACCTATTCCATCATCAATGTAAATTAAGGACAAAAGCTTGCCTTCACGCGACAGGTTGATTTCTATATTTGTAGCCTTGGCATGTTTAATGGTGTTATTGATTAGCTCAGTTACTACTCTAAAAATAACAACTTCTATCTGGTGATTCAACCGTTCCTTCATATTTTCTGCATAAAAGCTGATATTTATGGCCTGCGAAACATTAATCTTATTGGTGAATGATTGAATTGCTTTTTCTAAGCCAAAATCATTTAAGATGTGTGGACTCAGGTTGTTAGAGATCTCTTTAATGCTTACTAGTGCTTCGTTTACGGCGTCTAAAGAAGCACTTATAATATTATCCTTATCATCTTGAGTTTTTACTTTTCCAAGTGAAGAAAGATACAGGTTAATACTTGATAACAAGGGACCAATGGAATCATGCAAATCGGTTGCAAAACGTTTCCTCTCGCTTTCTTCCGTATTGATAACAGCATTTAAAATTTTACGCTCAGTTTCTTGTCTAATGCTGATATCGGTACCAACAGACAGAATTAGTTTGCTATCCTTAAGTTCAATTAAACTCAGGTGAATTTCAACAGGAAAAGTACTGCCATCTTTACGACGTTGTACTGATTCAAATGAAACCGAAGGGTTTGATGTACTTAGTTTTTTTCGATAAGTATGAAGCTTGGAGCTGCTGTGAACGATATCAATTTCACTATAGTTCAGTTCTAATAATTGACTCTGTTTGTATCCCAGCCATTTGCATGCAGCAGAATTGGCATCTAAAATCTGACCATCAATATTGTAAATCAGAATTTCATCAGAAGCTTGTTCAATTAACGAACGCCAACGTTTTTCTGATACTCTTAACTTTTTCTCTTCCTCACGAATTTGCTCTTCAGCAACTTTACGTTGGTTGATATTAATTAGTGTTCCAACCATGTTTAATGGGCCTCCATTTTCAGAGTAATCTAGAATTTTGCCTTTTGCCTTGAACCACATCCATGTTTTATTCTGAGAACAAATTCTAAATTCGATAACAAACATTTCGCTTTTACCGGATCTGTTTTGTTTGTCTTTCTGTTTAATAATGATCAGATCTTCAGGATGAATTACTCTGCATAGCAATTCTCGTGTATCATTTTTGGTTACCGAATGGTAGCCAAGTTTGTCCCAAATGGTTTTACTAATGAAAATTTCACCAGTCTTAAAATTGTGTTCCCATACACCATCCGAATTGGAATCGAGCATGTGAAGCAATCTATTTCTACTGCTTTTTAATTCCTCATTGGCATGCTCAAGGTTTTCGGTTCGTTCTTTTACCAGTTCCAAGAGGTTGTGGCGGTGATGTTCAAGTTCTTTGTTTTGTTTTATAATTTGTTCAGTTTGCAATTCAAGTTTTTCATTGGCAAAAATGATTTCTTTGGTACGAACCGCAACTCTTCTATCCAGTTCTTCATTAATTTTTTTCAATCTTCTTTCATTTCTTTCTCGTTTAATGGTAGTGTATCTAAGAATGAAAATAATCACCACAATAAAAATGGCAATAACAACAAGAGAGGTTCTATATTGCTTTATGATTGAAGGCGGTTGATTGCTGATAAAGCTATCCTTTGGTAGTTGCTTTGGAAGGATTTTAAATCGCTTCATCTGTTCAAAATCGAACTTGAATTGGTTGTATCCTTCCTTTACAAGAGGAATATCCGAAGCATTTGCACCATATAAAATTTTTAAGGCTGATTTTGCCGCTAGTTCTCCTTGTTTATAGCCACTGGTGATCATTCCACCAACAATACCTTCGTTAAAATAAAATTCCCAGCTACTGTATATTGGTAGGTTTGTGACTTCGCGAATGATTTCGATACTTTCCTGGTAGGAGATGTAGTTCCCTTCCTTGTCGCGGCTAAAATTGATAAGGTATATGATGCTTTTCGGATCAAGGGTTTTTACTTGGTGTACTAGTTCATCGATTGATAAATTTTCAAGAAAAACAAGTTCAGCATCGGTGTCAACTTCAGGCCAGATGTCTCTTACATTATTTCTATTAAGAATTGCAGATCTGGTTTGGTTATCGTTGATCACCACCAATTGCTTGGTTTTTGGATGCAGTTGAAGCGCAATTTCGATGGTTTTCTTTGAGTCAATTTCTTCGGTAACACCTGTAACCTGATCGAAACCACTAATTAAATTGGATGAAAATTGATCGACACCACAAAAAACAATTGGGATTTTATCAAAGTAATTTTGATAGTAAGTCCTTACAAAATCGAGGGCATTATTATCGCAAACTAAAATAACATCGAATAGGTTTTTTTGATGTTTTAGATCGTAAAGTTTTGCAAACTCAGTCAGATATTCAGCCTCGGAATGCCTTTTTGTATCCATGTATTCAAAGATAATTTCAATGTCATCATCTTGATCAAGAACGGATAAAATTCCCTCACTGATATTATCGGTCCAATTTAATCCCTGGTGATAGGAGTGAAGTACTAGAACTTGTTTCTTTCTTGCAGCAGTTTCAAAACTGCAAAGCAATATACAAATGCATATTAGCAGAATCCCGATTGATATATTTTTAAAATACTTCATTCTTTTTATACAAAACAACACATCAAATTAATTGAATGTTTGGAAAGATACTAAGCTTAATGATGTTTTACAATGTTATAAAATACCCATTTTTTGATCCAGTTCAGGAAATGACTAATTCTAAAAAAATAAAAGGCTGACCCTTATTAAAGAATCAGCCTTTATATCTTATTATGAGTAATCAATTATTCATTACCAATTACTCATTATTAATTGAATTATAGTCCAAGAACTTTTACTCCTTGCTTGAACACTACATCTTTTGGTATACCAGCATTGTTCACTCGATCAAGATCTTTTTGTAAATCTTCACGAATAAAACCTCTTTCAGCAATCATTTGTTTTGCTAATTCGTAGTTACCATCACCCTGAACAATTAGGATTTGTCTTCCTAACTCGTTCATAGCAGCTTTCATTTTTTCGAAATCTACTTTGTAAGTTCCGGTTTCAGGATTTCTTGCGAAAGCACCTTGCTCTTCGAAGAAATAGAAACGCATCATGTTTGCTTTACCATGAGCACTTGCAGCACCAAAGCGAACCGAACGGAAGATACCAGCCATGAAAGTAACATAGTTATCCATTAGCTTGCTCTTGTCCATTTCGCCCCACTCTGCCATTTGAGTAATCATGTATAAACCTAAAATGTCAGCTTTACCTTCTTCGATAGAAGTGTAAGTATCTTTAAGAGCCTTACGAACACTTACCTTATCTTTTAAAGTGTAGTTGATTCCTAAACCATGAGCTACTTCGTGAAACATTACATTTTCGAAGAATGCATCGAAAGTAACGTTCTTGCGCTGGCTTTCGTCAATCAATAAATCTGAAATAGGAAGTAAGATTTTGTCGAACTTTGCTTTCATTGCATTTTTCAACTGAAGCTTTCTACTACCTTTTGCAGCGTGTACACGAGGATCGTTTGGTAGGTTAATTGCGATGTTTTTGCTACCTGCATTACAATCCCCAGCGTAGTAAATTACATCGTAAGCATTCATGTCTGCATTTGCATTTGCTTTTTCAGCTTTGTATTCAGCAGGAACAGGAAGACCTTCTTGCAAGCGTGGCAATAATGAAGCAAACTTTGATAGTTTTTCACTCCAAACTTTGTCTTTAACCAAAATCTGACCTGAGTGAGAAGCTTTGTATCCGTAAAGAGCATCTTCGTAGGTTTCGATAGGACCAACTACAAAATCGATAGTATTCGATTTCATATCCATCCAAGCCAAATCAGAAGCCAAATAGTCATCAGTTAAAAGAGCTTCAGCACGAAGTTCTAAGTATTTCTTCAAACCTGCATCTTCAGCCAATTCAGCAGCTTTTTTTAACAAGGCAGATGCTTTTTTGATTTCTTCTGGATATACTTCATGGTATGGAGCAACTCTTAATGTGCCATCTTCATCACGAACGATTTTAGTATACCAGTCAGTTTTCATTTCATCCTCGATCGCATCGAACTCTTCGGCAGTCATATCTTTCGGATAAAAGTTTGCACCTTTTGGCTTAGCATCAAATCCTTCCAGGAAAGGTTTGTTGTCATCTAATCTGTCCCAGGCACCATAGTTAATTTTTGAGTAGGCAACAGCAGCAGGGTTGGTTAACATCGAAAGGAATTCTTCTTTATCACCGATAGCATCTTTCCAGAATAATTCTTCCATGATATCAGCAACTTCGATTAAAATAGGAAGCATTTGTTTTTCCTTTTCTGTCAGAATACTTAAGTCAGTAGTAAGCTCAAATTCAGCATACTGATCAACTAGCTCTTGAGGAACTATGGTATCATTCTTTTTTTGTTGGTTACAAGCTGCAAAACCAATAATTAGGCCTAACAACAAAGTAACAGATGCGAGTTTTTTCATTTTTGCAATGATATTAGTTAGAAAATGTTGTTTATGATATTTAAAATCAGGGCAAAAGTTGTTTGATTATTTTTACCTTGCATGATCTTTCAAAACATTCAAAAGTACAAGCAAAGAATTGCATTATCAAGATTTATGCATGGAAAGCTAACAGTTTTGATTTTTTATAAACAACAAATAAAATAACCATGAATTTAAGATTCGTTTTATCGGCTTTACTGGCAGTAGCCTTAATATTGCCTGTAAGCGCAAAAAAGAAAAAAGAAGAAAAGAAATCTTACCAATTTACCATTGAAAAGCAGTTGGATGCTACCTCGGTAAAAGATCAGCACAGATCGGGAACTTGTTGGTCATTTGCAACTGTATCATTCATCGAATCGGAATTGTTGAGAATGGGCAAAGGGGAGTTTGACTTATCAGAAATGTTCATTGTGAACAGAAACTATCACCTTAGGGCAAAAGATTACGTTCGTTTCCATGGAAAGAAAAGCTTTTCTGCAGGAGCCGAAGGTTGGGATGCCATGAATGTGGTGAAAAAGTTTGGAATGATTCCGCAGGAAGCTTATTCAGGAAATACATTTGATGAAACTTTGCCTGTTCATGGAGAAATGGATGCTGTTTTAAAGGCCTATGTAGATGCAGTGGTGAAAAACAGAAACAAAAAATTGACTCCTGTTTGGATGAAGGGATTCGATGGAATTCTAGATGCTTACCTGGGAGAGATTCCGGAAACCTTCAGCTATAAAGGAAAGGAATACAGTCCAAAATTGTTTGGTGAAGAATTGGGTATTAATCCGGATGATTACATCACCATTACATCCTACAATCATCATCCTTTTTATGAATCATTCATTTTCGAAGGTCCGGATAACTGGTCGCTGGGAGAGGTTTACAACCTGCCAATGGATGAAATGATGCAATGTGTTGATCATGCCATTGAAAATGGATTCAGCATTGCCTGGGGGAGTGATGTAAGTGAAAAGGGATTTGCTTTTAGAAAAGGAGTTGCAGTTGTAACTGATACGGAAGTAAAAAACATGGCTGATTCGGAAATTTCGAAATGGCAAAACATGAGTCGCGATCAGAAAGCTGATTATGGTACCGAGTACCCTGTAAAAGAAAAAACAATAAGCCAGGAAATGCGCCAAATGGCTTTCGATAACTATCAGTCAACCGAAGATCATTTGATGCATATGACGGGTATTGCAAAAGATCAGAATGGCACAAAGTATTATTTAATCAAGAACTCTTGGGGAACCGATTTGAATAATTACGAAGGTTATTTCTATGCATCGAAAGCATTTGTGCAATATAAAACTGTGGGGTTAATGATGCACAAGGATGCAATTCCGGCAGATATTAAAAAGAAATTGGGATTGTAAGAATTACGAATTACGATATAAATGCGCTTCATTTTGGAGCGCATTTTTTAGTTGAATGGATAAATCAAGCTTCAGATTGATGTTTTGCATGGTAGAATCGATAAATCAGGAGGTAGAATTGATTCCGCAAGCTCAAAATCGATATATTCATTGGTAGAATCGACAAATCTGCCGTTCGGATCAATACTTTACGCTTCGATTGGATTCCGCAGGTGGTTTTATGGTGCCGCAGTCGGTTTTATGCCCCCGCAAGTGGTAAAATTGATGTTTTATACGAGTACTTTCATTCAATTAGTTCTTCGCATCATTCTAAAAAAAACACCTCCTCCCAGCGTGGGAAGGAGGTGAAAAAAAAAGTCTGAGGAAAAGACTTCCTCAAACAGATATCTTGAAGTTATTATTCAATTTTCGCTTTATCGGTTACAACATAGTAACGAGGATCATCGATATCCCTAATAATTACAGTTCTAAAATGATCATCAGCACGATTCAGCAAGTTAATACAGTCTTCACTCAAGTGCTTCAACTTGATTGTTTTTCCTGCATCTTCGTACTTCTTCACCAAATTGCCAATGGCTTCAATTCCCGAGTGATCAGAAACTCTTGATTCAATAAAATCAATTTCTACAGATTCAGGATCGTTTGCAATATCAAACTTGTTCATAAAGGTAGTAATTGATCCGAAAAACAGAGGTCCCCAAATCTCATAAACTTTGGTGCCATCTTCTTTTATCGATTTACGAGCACGAATTCTTCTTGCATTCTCCCAAGAGAAAACCAGTGCACTAACAATAACACCTACAAGAACTGCAATCGCCAAATCGAAAATAACGGTTAAACCAGATACCAAAATCAATACAAAAGCATCTGATTTTGGGATTTTATTTAGAATACGGAAGCTCGACCATGCAAAGGTTCCGATCACTACCATAAACATTACACCAACCAATGCTGCAATAGGTACCATTTCGATATATGGAGCAGCAAATAGGATAAATGCCAATAAAGTAACCGCAGCAATAATTCCTGATAATCTTCCTCGACCACCAGATTTTACGTTGATTAATGACTGTCCGATCATTGCACAACCACCCATTCCACCGAAAAATCCGGTAACGATATTGGCAGCACCCTGGGCCATACACTCACGGTTACCATTACCACGACTGTTGGTAATTTCATCTAATAGGTTCAGAGTCATCAAGGATTCGATCAAACCAATTGCAGCCAAAATAGAGGCGTAAGGCAATACAAATTTGATGGTTTCCCATGTGAAAGGAACCATGGTAAATAGTTGCGACTGGAATGTTGGCAAACCACCTTCCAAACCGGAACCTCCACCATCTCTAATAAATGATCCAACGGTGCTAACATCTAATCCTCCAAAAATAACAATGGCCGAAACCACTACAATACCGGTTAAGGCTGCTGGAATTTTAGAGGTTAGTTTTGGTAGAAAGAACATGATGGCCATGGTTAAAATAACCAATCCAATCATGGTGTAAAGTTCTGCTCCGTGCAACCATACAGCTTCTCCTGCTATTTTTTCGGTAAACATTCCCAATTGAGAAAGGAAAATTACAATTGCCAATCCGTTTACGAATCCCATCATAACAGGATGAGGAATCAAACGAACGAATTTACCAAATTTGAACACTCCTGCTAAAAACTGAATGATACCTGTAAGAACAATTGTAGCGAACAAGTAATTCAGTCCCATATTTTCTACAGGAGTAGCCATAGCCATTCCCATTTCGTTTCCTTCTTTTACAAGGCTAACCAATACCACAGCCATTGCTCCAGTAGCACCGGAAATCATACCTGGACGACCGCCAAATACTGAAGTAATTAGTCCGATCATAAAGGCGGCGTATAAACCCACCAAAGGATCAACACCAGCTACAAATGCAAATGCAACAGCTTCTGGAACCAAAGCAAGCGCAACGGTTAAACCGGATAAAATATCATCTTTAGAATTCTTAGCTTTCTTTTTGAAAAAATCTACCATGTTTTAAAACCTAAAATTTTGATTAAGGGCGCAAAAATAGGCTTTTGGTTTGAACTGGCATGCACTTTATATCAATAAATTGTAAATATTTTGAGCGAAAACGATATAAAACCAATTGGCAATTAAGAATTAACAAATATCCACTCTAAATTTGCATAAAGCGAGATAAAATATTTTTTTCTGCTATTTCTAATTTCCTTAAATTGATATCAGCAAAACAATCCTGATTTATACACTCTTACCCGAAAGGGATTACATGATTTGGTTTGATAAAAATGATTATCAGTAAGAGATGAAAAGAGTAATTAAGGACTATAAAAGTATTGGAATGGATTTGTTGCAATTGTTGATCAAATCTTTTCCGGATGGAATCTACGAAGATGATTTAATAAAAATCACAAAGCCTAATGGTAAGAAAATAAATGTAATTGAATTACGTACTGAAGATACTGTATATTTAATTAAAATGGATAAGGAAATGCAATCGCAAATGGATTCCTTTACAGGCGATTTTGAAGGCTTGGATCCTTATTCGGATGGATACAGAGATGGGGTTTAGCTTGTATGTTTTGCTAACACTTTATTTACAGTAGCTATAATTCCTTCTTTGTCGTAACCACATTCTTTGTAGAGTTCTTGCTGGGTTCCTTGCTCAACCCATTTGTCAGGAACTCCAAGGCGGGTTATTCTGCTTTGATATCCATTATCACTCATAAACTCTAAAACTGCTGATCCCAAACCACCAACTATACAACCATCTTCAAGAGTAATTATATTATTGTGTTTCGAGAAAACTTCATGTAGCAATTCTTCATCAAGAGGTTTCAAATATCTCATGTCGTAATGAGCGATAGAAATACCTTCTTTTTCCAATTCTTCAATGGCATCTATTGCCTCTGTTCCGATAGCTCCGATCGATAGAATGGCTAAATCGTCACCATCTTTTAGTTTTTGACCTTTCCCAACAGGAAGAATTTCAAATTCCTGTTTCCAATCAATAATTCTTCCTCTTCCACGAGGATAACGAATAGAAAATGCTCCCATATTTTCCTGCTGAGCGGTAAACATGAGATTACGCAACTCTATTTCGTTTAATGGAGCTGCTATGGTTAGGTTTGGAACACAACGCATAAAAGCAAGATCGTAAACACCATGGTGAGTTGCACCATCGGCACCAACCAATCCACCTCTATCCAAACAGAAAACAACATTTACACCTTGTAAGGCTACATCATGAATTACCTGGTCGTAGGCACGTTGCATAAATGATGAGTAGATGGCACAAAACGGAATTTTTCCTTGAGCAGCCAATCCGCCTGAGAATGTAACGGCATGTTGTTCTGCAATACCAACGTCAAAGGCTCTTTCGGGCATTGCTTCCATCAGTTTGTTCATTGAACTGCCAGTTGGCATTGCAGGAGTAATCCCTACAATCTTGTCATTCATTTTGGCAAGATCAACCAATGTTTCCCCAAACACATCCTGAAATTTTGGAGCTTGTGGTCCGTTGTCTTTCGATTGAATTATTTCCCCGGTTTCCTTATCGAATTTACCAGGAGCATGCCAATAGGTTTGATCGATTTCGGCTTGCTTAAATCCTTTGCCTTTTTTTGTAATACAGTGTAGTATTTTTGGTCCGGGAATTTTTTGCAGATCACTCAGTACTTTAACCATGTGATTTACATCATGACCATCAACCGGACCGAAATATCTAAAGTTAAGCGCTTCAAAAAGATTACTTTGCTTTAATAAAATGGTTTTTACACCATTTTCTACCTTTTGAAACAACTTTTGAGTGTTTGGATTGATTCTGTTGAATTTTCCAAGAAGTCTCCATACATCGTTTTTAACCTTGTTGTAAGTTTGCGATGTGGTAATATCCAGAAGGTAATTGTTCAATCCACCCGTATTAGGATCTATGGCCATATTGTTATCATTCAGGATAACCAATAAATCGGCATTATTACCGGCCGCATTGTTTAAACCTTCGAAAGCCAAACCTGCCGTCATCGAACCATCACCAATTACAGCAACAGTTTTTCTATCGGTTTCACCATTTAATTGGGCGGCTACAGCCATTCCTAATGCTGCAGAGATAGAAGTAGAAGAGTGACCTACAGTGAAAGAGTCGTATTCGCTTTCTTGTCTGTTTGGAAATCCACTGATTCCTTTGAACTGACGATTGGTATGGAAAACATCTTTTCGTCCTGTAAGGATTTTGTGTCCGTAAGCCTGATGGCCAACGTCCCAAACCAAGTTGTCGTATGGAGTATTCAAGACATAATGAAGGGCAACAGTAAGTTCAACAACTCCCAGACTAGCACCAAAGTGCCCTGGGTTATTTGATACCTGTTCAATAATTTCCTGTCGCAATTCAGAACATACCTGAATCAAATCATCTTCAGAAATCTTTTTAAGATCTTCCGGATAATTAATCTGATCCAATAATTTTTTATCTGCTTGCGCCATGTACGAAATTCCTCCTTATACCGTTAAAAATATTGCACGAAGATAATAAATAATTAACAAGTAATGTTGCAGTGTTATTCGTATATAAAACGCTGTATTCATATATTTGTTTAGGTAATACCAAATTAACTAAAGACTAAGCAATAAAATTATTTCTTTTGCACTTCTGTGTCATTAAAAAAAGCTGCGTCGTAAGTCTGCTATGCCTTACTTTTTTATCTTGCACAAGGACAAAATATTCTAATTTTAAAAAGCTTATCTTTTAATGAAATTGATATAAGCGAGTTCTATTACTAATAAAAGTATGATTTAAAATGATTAAAAAAATAAGCCCATCAATAATCGCTTTGTTATTAGCGGTAAGTCTTTTTTCATGTGTTCCGACAAGACAATATCAAGAACTTCAGAATAAACAGGCCAACTGTTTAGACGAACTTGAAATGCAGAAAGAAAAAAATCTTGAATTGAGTGAGAGTAATAACGAGCTGAAAGGAAAATATGATGTTTTAAAAGGAAAGTTTGATAATATTCTTTCTGATACCATTGCTTTATCCAGAAGATTACAATCAGCAAGAGAAAGGTTAAGTCGTGTAGAAAAAAGCAATCGAGATTTGATGGATCAATTGGCAGGTATGCAGGCTGGAAATGCAAGAGAAACAAAAGCTTTGCTCGAACAAATCCGTAAAGCTCAAAACGATTTACAACTGCGGGAAGATGAGGTTTTGGCTCTTGAAAAGCAAATGGATGCCCGAAAGAGAAAGTTGGATGCATTGCAGGCAGAATTGGGAAAAAGAGATCAAAGACTTAGAGAACTCGAATCGGCCCTAAGAAGGAAAGATGAGGCAGTAAAAGCTCTGAAAGATAAAGTGATGAGTGCATTAACCGGTTTTGAAGGAAATGGTTTATCAATCAGTACCAGGAATGGAAAGGTGTATGTTTCTATGGATGAGAAATTGTTGTTTAGATCTGGTTCTTATACTGTCGATCAGCGAGGAGTGCAGGCATTGGGTCAATTGGCAAAAGTATTGGCTCAAAATAAGGATATCAATGTGATGATTGAAGGGCATACCGACAATGTTCCTTATAACGGAAGCGGTGTTTTAAAGGACAACTGGGATTTAAGTGTTAAAAGAGCAACTTCAATTGTAAGAATCATTATTAAGAATAAAGGAGTAGCTCCAAATCGATTAACTGTTGCAGGCCGTAGTAAATATGTTCCGGTTGAAACCAATTCAAGTTCGGCAGGACGAAGCAAAAATCGTAGAACAGAAATCATTTTAACTCCTAAGTTGGATGAGTTGTTTAAAATTTTGGAGAGTAATTAGGTTTTGGAGAGACGCACGGCTGTGCGTCTGTACGATTAAATTATTGTATGCTTGAGTGAAAAATTAAAGTTATGAAGTTGGAAAAATCTATCATCGGCATGGTACATGTGCAAGCCTTGCCAGGAACCCCCAATAATAAGCACAGTATCGAAGAAATTTGTGAAATTGCAGTACAGGAAGCCAAGACTTATGAAGAAGCTGGCCTGGATGCCATCATGATTGAGAACATGCATGATGTTCCTTACCTAAAAGGAGCAGTTGGACCAGAAATTACTGCAAGCATGGCGGTAGTGGCAAGAGCCATTCGGGAAGTGGTTAATTTACCTTTGGGCATACAAATATTGGCCGGAGCCAATAAAGAAGCTTTAGCCGTGGCCAAGGCTGCAAATTTTCAGTTTATACGAGCAGAAGGTTTTGTATTCGGACATGTAGCGGATGAGGGTTATATAGATTCCTGCGCTGGTGAGCTATTGAGATACCGCAAGGTAATAGGTGCCGAAGATGTGAAGATCTTTACCGATATAAAAAAGAAACACAGTTCGCATGCACTTACTGCCGATGTTGACATTGATGAAACCGCAAAAGCTGCTGAATTTTTCTTGAGTGATGGACTAATTGTTACAGGGGCGTCAACAGGAAAAGCAGTTTATCTTCATGAGTTAAAAAGTTTGAAAGATAAGGTTCAAATTCCGGTATTAATAGGATCGGGGATTACTGCCGAAAACCTCGAGGAATATTGGAATTATGCTTCCGGATTTATTGTTGGTTCACATTTTAAAGAAAATGGTTTTTGGAAGAATCCAATATCGAAAGATCGGTTAAAGGTATTTATGGAAAAAGTGAAGCAGCTTAAAAAGTAGACTTTCAAAAATTAATAATAGAATTGTAAAAGTCTAAGAGATAAGATCTCTTGGGCTTTTTTTTGTATGTACAAGCTAATATTTAAAGCGATCTTATACAATCTAAACTAGAAAATCCGTTCTTTAACGAGAAAAATAGTTAAGGAACGAGAAAAGTAGTTGTTAAAACGAAAAAAATAGTTATATTTGAATTGTCAACATTATTCATGGTATATAAAAAGGGTAATTTAAATGCATACAAAACGATTAACAAAACGGGAAGAAGATGTAATGAAGATATTGTGGAATGCAGGTAAGGGTTTTGTAAAAGACTTGCTAAAACAGCATTCGGAACCTAAACCACACTACAATACTTTTAGTACAATTATTCGCGGATTAGAGGAAAAAGGCTTTGTATCTCACAATTCCTATGGTAATACACATGAATATTATCCGCTTATAACTAGAGAGGAGTATCGGAAGCTATTCATTAAAAATGTAGTATCGGATTATTTTGAATCTTCCTATAAAAGTGTGGTTTCATTTTTTGTGAAGGAAGAAAAACTAAATGTTGATGATCTTAAGGAACTCATTGATCTGATTGAAAAAAAAGAAGAAAAGGAGTAAGCTATGGTCGAAATGTTTTGGGAATATCAAATTAAAGGAGGAATTGTACTGGCAGTATCAGTTCTTTTGTATGTGCTCGTATTATCAAATGATAGCTTTTTTAAGCGCAACAGGTTATGGCTGGTTGGTAGCCTTTTATTACCATGGATAGTGCCATTAATTACCATGCCTGTTTGGTTGGAAAAGATGTTGTTTACTGATATGGGTGCTACTGTACCTTTACATACTTTTGTATCGGTCGGTCAAATGAATATGGATACAGTTCAGGCAACGAATTATTTTTCTTTTTCGATAGAGTTTTTGGGCATTGTGCTGTATGGGCTGATTAGTGTTGTATTCTTGGTCAGGCTTTTTTACGGCTATGCTTCTATTTTAAGTTTAAAAAAGAGTGCAGAATGTAAATCCTATAAAGGATTTTCGCTAGCAGTTCTGCCAGACTCAAAGCTTGGGCCATTTTCTTTTTTCAGAACCATTTTTATTCCTAAAGAATTGGAAAAAAGCCGAGAGAGTAGACTTATTTTGGAACATGAAAAAGCACATTGTGCCGGATGGCACTCTATCGATCTTACTTTAGTTGAATGTATGCTAATCTTTCAATGGTGGAATCCTTTTGCATGGTGGTTACGAAATTTAATTGCCAATAATCATGAATTTTGTGTTGACAACATCATGCTAAAGAATCTGTCAGATCCGAAAGATTATCAATACTCCTTACTCAATCTTATACGTGGGCAAGGACAAAATCATTTGGTTAACAATTACAATCAAAGTCTTACTAAAAAAAGAATAATCATGATGAACAAATCAGATAAAAATAGAACGATACATAGATTAAAAGGATTACTCTTATTGCCTATATTGACTTTTAGCCTGTTGGCATTTACCAACCCTAATCAGGCTGATGAAGTAAAGGTGGAAAAGAAATCAGAACAGACAATCGCAAACACTTTAGATTTACAGAAATACATTGCCCGAAATGTGAAGTATCCTGTAATCGCCCAAGAGAATTATACACAAGCTGATGTAATTGCCCATGTTACTATTGATAAAAATGGTAAAGTAAAAGGTGTAAAAATTGCTCAAAAAAGGCAGTCCAATTTGGTTAAAATTGATGAGGTTGTAATTACTGCCTATAAAACTGCTGGAGGAAATCAGGATAATACCCAGGCAGGCATAAAGAGTTTGGAAAAAGAGACAACGCGTATTTTAAAATCCTTACCACGATTGAGTAATCAGGCTTGGGTAGGGCAGAAGCTTGAATTTAAGCTTAAATTTAAATTGCAATAAAAGATAAAAAGAAAGCTGCCAAATGGCAGCTTTCTTTTTATTATATGGTCATTATATCTTTCTCTTTTTCTGCAAGCATAGCGTCAATCTTTTTACCGAAATTATCGGTCATGTTTTGCACTTCTGCTTCAGCATCTTTTTCAAGATCTTCTGATAATCCTTCTTTAATCAATTTTTTCAACTCTACGTTGGTATCTCTACGAGCGTTACGAATACTCACTTTGGCATTTTCACACTCTGCTTTCGATTGTTTTACCAAGTCGCCACGACGTTCCTCAGTTAAAGCAGGAATATTAATACGGATAATTTCACCGTTGTTATCAGGGTTGAAACCTAAGTTTGCATTCATAATTGCTTTTTCGATAGGAGAAATCATGGTTTTTTCCCAAGGTTGAACAGCAATTGTTCTAGGATCAGGAACACTTACGTTAGCAACCTGAGCTAAAGGAGTCATGCTTCCATAGTAATCAACCATAACACCATTTAACATGCTAGGACTAGCTTTTCCTGCACGAATTTTAAGTAATTCTTTTTCAAGATGGTCTACTGCAGATTCCATCTTTTCCTTTGCATCATCCAGATACATTTGAACTTCTTCGGTCATAGGAGAAAGATTTTAATTGTAATTATTGATCAATGTATGTGTTTACAAAAATAATAAAATTTAGCTTCTAGCTGTTGGCTATTGTCTTTTAGCTTCTTGTCTTTCTAGTATTAAGACTGCTTATGTAATGGAGCAATCTTAAAAGTCCTCCTTCAAATATCACTAATAAAGATAACATTTTTTCTTAAAGCTAACAGTTAAAGGCTAATAACAAGAAACTTTTAGTTGTGTACTACAGTTCCAATGTTCTCTCCTTCAATCACTTTTTTCAAGTTTCCTTTGGTGTCCATATCGAACACTACAATGTTCAAATCGTTTTCTTTGCACATGGTTGTAGCAGTAAGGTCCATAATACGAAGATTGCGATTGTAAATTTCGTCGAAAGTAATATTTTCAAATTTAGTTGCCGATGGATCTTTTTCAGGATCTGCAGTGTAAATACCGTCAACGCGAGTACCTTTTAGCATTGCATCAGCTTCAATTTCGATACCTCTTAATGAAGATCCGGTATCGGTGGTAAAGTAAGGGTTACCTGTTCCTGCAGAGAAAATGGTAACATAGCCATCGTTTAGGTAATCAACGGCTTTTTGCTTTGAATAAAACTCACCAATTGGTTCCATTCTAATGGCTGTGAGTACTCTTGATTTGCACCCGATTGCATCCAGGGAAGAGTTTAGAGCTAAACTATTAATAACGGTTGCCATCATTCCCATTTGGTCTCCTTTAACGCGATCGAAACCTTTGGCCGCGCCGCTTAAACCACGGAAAATATTTCCACCGCCAATAACAATTCCTACTTGAACGCCAAGTTCGGTGATTTCCTTAATTTGTTCTGCATAATCGTTCAAACGTTGTGAATCGATACCATATTGTTGTTCACCCATTAATGATTCGCCACTTAGCTTTAAAAGTACTCGTTTGTATTTTGCCATAATTTTATCAGCTGTAAGCTAAAAGCATAAAGCTAAAAGCTTGAGGTTTATTTTTTAGCTACCGTCTTTAAGTAATTTACTTCAAGCGGTTTGTTGTGATTCTAAAGATAAATAAATTAGATATTTAAAAGATGTCAGCTAAAATCTTTTTGCTAATATCTTTTAATAGTATACAAAAAAAGAGTTCCGAAAAGGAACTCTTTTTATATGTAATAATAATTGTATTAAGCATTCAAAGTAAAACGCTTCATTGCTGTAACAGTAAGGTCTTTGTCAGCATCTGCAAGATATTGCTTCACTGATTTCTTACCATCTTTTACGAAGTCTTGGTTCAATAAAGTAACCTCTTTGAAGAATTTACCTAAACGACCTTGAGCAATTTTGTCAAGGATCTGCTCTGGCTTACCTTCAAGGCGAGCTTTTTCTTTACCAATCTCCAACTCTTTAGCTACAACGTCAGCAGGAACTTCCTCTTCGTTAATAGCGATAGGAGCCATAGCTGCTGCTTGCATAGCAACGTCTTTACCCATTTGTTCTTCAACTTCTTTGTTGAATCCAATCAAAGTCGCCAATTTGTTACCTGCGTGGATATATGCAACTGCTGCTTCAGCTTCGATTGTTTCGTATGTACTCAAATCGATTTTTTCGCCGATAACACCAGTTTGCTCAGTAACGTGCGCTTCAACTGTTCTACCATCCATTTCCAAAGCTTTCAAAGCTTCCAAATCAGCTGGCTTGTTTGCTAAAGCAAGATCAAGGATCTGAGTAGCGAAAGCTACAAAGTTTTCATTCTTTGCTACGAAGTCAGTTTCGCAGTTCAAAGTAATCAAAGCACCTGTTTTCTTGTCTTCTGAAACTTTTGCTAATACAACACCTTCAGTTGCTTCTCTGTCGGCACGTTTGTTAGCAATTGCCATACCTTTTTTACGAATGATTTCTACTGCTGCGTCAAAATCTCCTTCTGCTTCAGTAAGAGCTTTTTTACAATCCATCATTCCTGCGCCAGTTGCTTTACGCAATTTGGCTACGTCTGCTGCTTTAATAGACATGATATATCGAATTTTTTTGTGTGAATAAATTACTCCTTATCATTCTTTCCTGCTTCAGTAGCTGGGGCTTCTGGTGCAGCTGGAGCTTCTGCTTTAGTCGCTTTTTTAGCTTTAGCTGATTTCTTATCTGCAGATTCTTTTTCTTTCTCTACTTTTCTTTCAGCTAAACCGTCTTTAATAGCTCCGGTAACTTTATCAAGGATAATAGAAATTGAGTTAGAAGCATCGTCATTCGCTGGAATTACGAAATCAACACCTTCTGGGCTTGAGTTAGTATCTACCATAGCAAATACAGGAATACCCAAACGGTTAGCTTCTTTAACTGCGATGTATTCTTTCATTACATCAACTACAAATAATGCCGCTGGTAATCTGGTCAGATCAGCAATAGAACCTAAGTTTTTCTCTAACTTAGCTCTCTGGCGAGATACCTGTAGTCTTTCTCTTTTAGAAAGGTGGTTTAAAGTTCCATCAGACTCCATTTTATCAATAGAAGTCATTTTCTTAACTGCCTTTCTGATAGTAGGGAAGTTAGTTAACATACCACCTGGCCAACGCTCAGTTACATATGGCATGTTTACAGCACTTACTTTTTCTGAAACGATAGCTTTAGCTTGCTTTTTCGTTGCAACAAAAAGAATTTTTCTTCCTGATTTAGCAATTTGTCTTAATGCTGCAGCAGCATCATCAACTTTAACCGCTGTTTTGTGTAGGTCAATAATGTGGATTCCATTACGCTCCATGAAAATATAAGGAGCCATTTTAGGATTCCATTTTCTTGTTAAGTGACCGAAGTGACATCCGGCTTCTAACAATTCTTCAAATGTAGTATTTGACATTTTTTTGTTTTTTTAATCGTTTACATTCATTTTATGGCAATTGTCAAGTAGTTCGAAAAACGAAGTCTTAACAATTTAGATACTAAACCTGCCACAAAAACATTAACGTTTACTAAATTGAAATCTTTTACGTGCTTTAGGCTGACCTGGCTTCTTACGTTCAACCTCACGAGGGTCACGTGTCATGAAACCTGCAGTTCTAAGAGCAGATTTTGATTCTGCATCAATTTTTACTAGAGCTCTAGCGATAGCCAAACGAAGTGCTTCTGCTTGACCTTTTACACCACCACCATCAAGGTTTACTTTGATGTCATACTTATCAGCAACCTCAAGAAGGTTTAATGGCTGAGTAACGATGTATTGTAGAGTTCCGGTAGTAAAGTACTCTTTAAGCTCTTTTTTATTGATGGTAATCTGACCCTTACCTTCGCTAACGTATACACGAGCAACTGCTGCTTTTCTACGTCCGATAGCATTAATTACTTCCATACCTCTTATTTAATAGTGTTTAAATCTAATTTCTTTGGCTGTTGTGCTTCGTGCTTGTGCTCACCACCTACGTAAACGTGAAGGTTAGTGTAAAGCTTTCTACCTAAACGGTTTTTAGGAAGCATACCTTTTACAGCTTTTTCAATCAATCTCTCAGGGTGCTTAGCCATAAGGTCAGCAGGAGATTTAATTCTTTGTCCACCTGGGTGTCCAGTGTAAGAGAAATACTGACGGTCAGTCATTTTGTTTCCAGTCAAACGAACCTTTTCAGCATTAATAATAACCACGTTGTCTCCACAATCAACATGAGGAGTGTAGTTAGGCTTGTATTTACCTCTAAGTAGTTTAGCTACTTTCGAAGCAAGTCTACCTAACACTTCATTTTCTGCATCGATAACAACCCACTCTTTGTTAGCAGTTGCTTCGTTAGCAGAAACAGTTTTGTAACTTAATGTATCCACTTCTAAAACTTTTAATAATTAATACTTTAATACAATTATTCCAATTTGGCTTGCAAAAGTACAAGAATCTCCCAAATACACCAATTTTTTTCTTGATTAATTGATGGATACTTAACCAGTTGTGGATAATCGGGATGATGTGGAGTGATTAAGTGTATCAAAAAATCAAAATTGATATATTACCCAGTATTGAATTTGGTACTTGCTAAGGGTAGTCAAATCAACATGTTGGGGAGGGATTCGTTCTCTAGAAAGCCCATCGTCACAATTTCACTGCAAAAGTATGAAATAATTTTTGCTTCACCTGTAATTTTCTCTCTTTTTTTAATGCAAAATGATTTCTGATTCTTTGATATGCAGTTGGTAAGATGTGAAATTGTTATTTTGTGAATATTTTATTTCGAAATAGATTCTGATGATAGAAAAATTGGAAAAAGAATTTTTTACACGTGATATTAGATTAGTTGCTGAAGAATTGATTGGGAAATTGATTGTGTATAAGAAAACAGATGGAAAAATTGAAAAATCCAGAATTACTGAGATTGAAATGTATATCGGTGAAGAAGATTTGGCATGTCATGCGGCTAAGGGACGAACAGCCCGTACCGAAGTAATGTATGCTGAAGGTGGTTTGGTGTATGTTTATTTGATTTATGGAATGTATTGGTTGTTTAATATTGTAACAGGACCAAAAGATCAGGCTCAGGCGATTTTAATTCGGGGAATAGAAAATATAAATGGACCAGGTAGAGTGGGGCGAACTCTAAATTTGGATAAGACTTATTATGGGGAGGATTTGACTTTGTCCGAAAGGTTGTGGATTGAGGATGACGGGTACAAGTGCAGCTTTACACGTCATCCTCGTATTAATATCGATTATGCAGGTGAAATCTGGAAAAATAAACCTTTCAGATATTTAATGAAGTAGAATATTATCTATTCCATTTTACTTTCTTTAGAAAGAAATCACCGTTAATTCTTAAGTAGATGGCTGCGGCCCAATTCTCCGAAGAATTTTTCAGATCATAGTAAACATCTAATTTGCCACCAAAATGAATGCCGCTGGCGATTTTATGCTCATGGTAATAGTTTAGTGTAGCCAATTCTCTTCTTTCTTCAAAATACCCTGGAGTATCTATTGCGATAGATTGGAATAATTTTGATCCGCGTGAAGATGCAAAATGATACGCGTTCCAGTAGCCCAGGTTTAGCTTGGACTTTTTTGTTGTGATCCCCACTTGTGGAAAAAAAGCATGTCCTTTATCGAATAGGTAGTCTTTTTCTGAGGAGTTATCCGAAAAGAAATAGCCCATTGCTTTTACATGCCATGATGTGATTTTTGAATTCGATATGTTTTTTTTCAATACAAGTCCCGAACCATAATTGCCTACGGTTTGAACCGATCCTTCCGAACTATCGATTTCTCCACCACGATGTGTGAAAATTACTTCCAAAGGTATAGAAAGCTTGGTTTTTGAAGATTGGTTTACTTGCCAGTTTCCTGATAAACCAAACGTAAATCTTTCCTGAAAAGGATCATTTTCTAAAATAAACTTTTCCCAGTTTATCCAAGTTTGAAATTGTAATTTGGACGCATTGTATAAGAATTGAAATCCATTTTCGGCAGTTTCCATAAAGTATCTTTCAGGTTCGAACATTGGTTCGGAAAGATTATGGTTGTTGTTCTGATTTAAACTACCCATAATAAACTCAATTTTATCCGAAGGTTTATAGATGGCTGAAAATATAGGTTCTGTTTCAGTAAAATCTTCTCTGCCTGAATATTTTTGGAGACGAACACCAGCTTCAATTCTAAAATTAGAACTTGGATAATAAACTAGTTTGGGCGATGCAATATATCCAATCCAAGTAGCACCTTTCGAAAATTCACCACTGTATTCATTGTTTTTTACAAAGTTTAGATTTTCGAAACGAAGAAATAGCTTGTTGCTTTCAGCTGCCTGAAACTCTTTATGGTGCATATAAGGAGTATTGACTTGGGAAAAAGTGTGATTGATGATTGTTGTAAGGAACAATATCAATATTAGGGCATTTAGTTTTTTCATCTGTGTAGTTTACTTTTTACGCTGCAAAAATACAATTATCTATCATGATTGATTGTTAATAATATATAAAAAGTTTAAATCGATTTTAAATAACGAATGCTTTAGTTAAAAAATGTAAAAAAAAGATATGTAAATATAATGTAATTTGTAGATTTAACAATTAGTGAATTATATTATAATGTAAATCATTAGTTAATTATCTAAACAAAAACGGGTTGTGTGAATCGCACAGGGTTTGTAATCTTTTGCGAATTGGAAGGGTTGAGGATGTTGTGTGGTTGGCATGATCATTTAAAACCAAACAAACAATGAAGAAAGTTAATGTTCTTTTTGCCTTTGTGCTGGGAGTGATTTTGTTTGCTTGCACGACAAAGGAAAAGTATCAAACTGTTCCAAACACAGACGAAAATGGTTATAGGTACGAAACGGTTACCAATGATCCTATGGGAGTAAGAATTTATACTCTTGACAATGGATTAAAAGTGTACTTATCTGTTAATCGAGATGCGCCACGAATTCAAACCTTTATTCCAGTAAAAGCTGGTTCTACCTATGATCCTTCAGAAACTACAGGACTTGCTCACTATTTAGAGCATATGATGTTTAAAGGTACTGATGATTTTGGTACTGTAAATTGGCAAAAAGAGAAAGCCTTAATTCATGAGATTTCTGATTTGTATGAAGAGCATAAGTTGGCTTCCACAAAAGAGGTAAAAGCAAAAGTTTATGCAAAAATCGACAGTATATCTGCTTTGGCTTCAAAGTTTGCTGTGGCCAACGAGTATGATAAGTTGGTATCATCAATTGGTGCTAAGGGTACCAATGCTTATACTACCTACGAGAGAACCGTTTATATGAATGATATTCCATCAAACGAGCTTGAAAAATGGTTGAATATCGAAAAGGAAAGATTTAGTAAACTGGTTCTTCGTCTATTCCATACAGAATTGGAAACGGTTTATGAGGAGTTTAATATGTCTCAGGATAATGACTTTAGAAAGTTGCGTTATGCCTTAATGTCTGGTTTGTACAAAAAACACCCTTACGGAACACAAACTACATTGGGAAGAGCTGAGCATCTTAAAAATCCATCGATGGAAAATATTCACAAGTATTTTGATACTTATTACGTTCCTAATAATATGGCTATTGCCATGTCTGGAGATTTGGATTTTGAAGAGACCATTAAATTAATAGATCAGACTTTTGGAAAACTGGAATCAAGAGAAGTTCCTAAGTTTGTTGCTCCGGTAGAAGATCCAATTGCCAAGCCAATTGTTAAGGAAGTTTTTGGTCCTGATGCAGAAAGATTGTCAATGGCATTCAGGTTTGATGGAATTGGTTCGGAAGATCAGAAATTTGTAACTCTTATTGATGGTATCTTAAATAATTCAAAAGCGGGTTTAATGGATTTGAACCTGAATCAGAAGCAAAGAGTGCTAAGAGCTGGTTGTTACGCAAGTTTTAATATTGACTATGGAATGCATTCATTTTATGGAGTTCCTCGTCAAGGTCAAAAAATGGAAGAAGTAACAGAATTGATTCTTGGTGAAATCGAAAAAATCAAAAAAGGAGAGTTTGAGGATTGGATGCTTGAGGCTGTAATTAATGATTACCGTCTAGGTAAAATTAGAGGACAGGAATCAAATGGAAGAGCTCATGAATTTGCAGTTGCTTTTGCAAACAATGTAGCTTGGGCTGACAACCTAAGAATGCTTGATGAACTTGAATTGGTTACAAAAGAACAATTGGTTGAGTTTGCAAACAAGCACTACAATAACAATTATGTTGTAGTTTACAAGAGAAAAGGTGAAGATAATAAGGTTGTAAAAGTAGAAAAGCCAGCTATTACTCCAGTTAAAATCGACCGCAAAAAACAATCGGAATTTTATAAGAAACTAACTGCAAAAGAAACTCCTGCATTAAAACCTTTATGGGTAGATTTTGAAAAAGAAATCCAGTCAGAAGATCTGAAGCCTGGTGTAACTTACGATTACTTACATAATAATTCAAACGAGTTGTTCAAGTTGATTTACATTTACGAAATGGGTAAAAATCATGATAAAATGTTGCCTATAGCTGTAAATTACTTGCCATACATTGGAACCGATAAGTATTCGGCTGCTGACTTACAAAAGGAATTGTTTAAGTATGGTTTATCCTTTGGTGTTGAAGCTGGTGATGACAGATGCTATGTGTATATCTCCGGATTGAAAAAATCATTCGACAAAGGAGTAGAGTTAATGGAGCATGTGTTGGCCAATGCCAAGGCTGATAGTGATTCTTACTCAAAGTATGTTGATGGTATTATTAAGGATCGTGCGGACAGTAAGCTAAACAAGGGTGAGATTTTGTGGGGAGCAATGTATAGTTACGCGAAATATGGAAAAAAATCGCCTTATACAGATATCTTGTTGGAAGATGAATTAAGAAGTGTGGATCCAAATCAGTTAACTGAAATGTTGTCTCAATTAAAAGACTATAAGCATAGAGTGTTTTATTATGGAGCTGATGAAAAACAGCAAATCGCTGAGAATTTAAAGGCAAATCATAAAGTTTCGGAGCAGTTAAAAGAGATTCCTGAACCAACAAAATATCCTGAATTGGATTATACCAAGAATGAAATTTTCTTTGTTAACTATGATATGGTACAGGCAAACATCATTATGTTGGCAAAAGATGAAAAATTGGATATGAACCTAATGCCAGAAATCAGATTATTCAATGAATATTATGGTGGAAGTATGGCATCAATCATTTTCCAGGAAATTCGCGAATCAAGAGCTCTTGCATATTCTGCTTTTTCATCTTACAGCACCCCTTCAAAATTGGATGATTATGGTTACTCATTCTCATATGTTGCAACAAGTGCTGACAAAGTGAAAGATGCTACTGAAGCATTGGTTGAGTTGTTGAATGAAATGCCTTATGAGGAGAAGCAATTTAACGAAGCCAAGACTAACATGCTTAAAAAGATTCAATCAGAAAGAATCACTAAAGAAAGAGTTTACTGGACTTATTTGAGTAACCTTAGAAAAGGTGTGAAGCATGATTACAGAAAAGATGTTTACGAGAAGGTGAAGAATCAGAATATTGATGATTTGAACAAATTTTTTAAGGAACATATTGCCAATAAAAACCATTGTTATTTGGTGGTTGGTAACAAGAAAGATATCAATATGAGCGTACTTAAAAAATTAGGTAATGTTCATGAGTTGAGCTTGGAAGAAGTATTTAATTATTAATTAGGGTTTAGTATTTGTAATTAAATGAAAAGGCCTCTTCCGTAAATGGGAGAGGCCTAACTTTTTGAATACTTTTGGTAAAGCAGGTGAAAAAGACAAACCCTTCTTCACCAAATTGGGGTAAAGATCGCATTCAAATTTATACTGTTTCGCAGTTTGCATCTGGTAGCACCATTGCAAGAATAAAATAAACCAACAACATTAACGGATTGAATAATGTTAGGATTAAATATCCTGCTCTAATAATTACAGGATCGAGTTCTGGATTGATGTATTGAGAAATACCACCGCAAACACCTGCTATCTTTTTATCTCTTGATCTGAATAACCGTTTCATAGTATACTGTTTTAATTACTCTTCATCTTTGTCGATACTGTAATGCGACAAAGTTTCTAATTCGTCCACATGGAAGTCTCCAAAAAATGAAATCAATGATGTTCTGTGTTCATTGTAGTGAAGGATGTGGAATTCGCTAAACCTCTTTCCTTTTCCTTTGGCAAAGAAATGAACTTCGTCACTATCTTTATCTCTTTCTTCGGTTAATACTTCTTTGTAAGAGTTCCCTTTCGAAAGCTGCGATACTATAATCTTTTTAAACTTAGATTCATCACCAGTTTCGTGTTTAAAACTTAAGAGTTTAATGGATTTACAATCGCCTGTTACGTTTTTCTCCAATTCATCCTCGTCGACGTCAAAGTCCAAGTTTTTTAAGAATGAGCCTGCGAAACTAAAACTGTTGAAGCCATCAAGATTTGAATATTTGGCATGTAATTTTTCTCCTTTGGTTTGAGCCTGTGAAAGGATTGGTAGGGCTATTGCAATCAGAATTACTAATAATTTTCTCATAATGTTTGTTTTAAAATTAGCCATGTTTGCACCGATTGTTGTGTTTGATGAAAAAGGTATCGGTGCAAAACATGGATAGAACAACTATTTATTATTCAACTAGGCTTAAGCCTTCTTTTTTCATGATCCATTTTTCGCCAAGCATGTCGAAATCCCAGGTGTTACTTACGTTGTCGATGTCGTGAATAATTTTGCTCATCGAATCATCGAGGTAAATAACTTTTCCTTCCGGAACTTTAACCGTAATATGTAATCTTTGATTTCTCCATTTGGAATCATTTTCCAATGTGAAAAATTGATTGAATACGATTATAGAATCATTTTGAACCCATTTGTAATTAATTCCTTCTGCGTTTTCCACAGCTCTATCTAAAGTTCTTCCGCGGGCTTTTTTCTTTAGTTTTATCTCGAAATTATCCGAATAACTTCTTTCTATATCCAAAGTAGGTTCACCTACAATAATTTCTTCATTATCATTCATGTATACTTTAACATTGTCCAGATCAATATGGCCTTCGTACCAATGGTCTCCAATGTTATTTGTACTTTGTAAATACAATGTATCATTGGCTATTTTTTCGATTGGTTGATTTTCAGAGTATCTGGTGCTGCTGTGCATGTAACCTTTGATCTGTGAAAAACTCAGGCTAATTAAAAGTATAATCCCTGTAAGCCAAACTGCCAGAGCTGTAAAACCTATAATCTTGTTGTTGGTTTTGAAGTTAAAAAGCAATTTAATTCCTGCAAAAATCAATAGCATTAAAGGAATGGCAATTACAACAATGATTCCAATGGTAAATAAAGTAATGCTTGTTCCATCAAGAAATAATTTGGGAAACATTGCACCTGGGAAATGGAAATCTGCAAAAGGTCCAAAGAAGCTATGAGCAAATATCATCGATCCAATAAAGCTTATAAGCGAAACAAATCCTGCAAAGATAAACCCAATACCGAGTAAAATGATAATCACTTTAAGTACCAAGCGGAGAGCAGAGCCAAGGAAGTCAACAGATCTATCGAAACCATCTTTTACCTGAGGTCCGTTTTTTTCTCTCATTTTATCGAAGTTTTCTTTTACTTCGTTGTATTCGTCTTTAATAGATTCTTCGATATTGGATATGTTGACCTTTTTGCCTTTCATCTCAAGCTTTTGACTTGTGGTGGTTGCTTTGGGAACAACAATCCATAAGATGATGTACAGTAGGAAAGCAAAACCATAACCAAGAAAGAAGAAGAGTACGAATAGTAATCTGAATACGACTACATCTATACCAAAGTATGCTGATAAACCACTTGATACACCTCCAAATACTCTTTTGTCTGGATCGCGATACAATCTACGTTTCTTTCTGCTGGTAGTTGTGGTTTGTGATTGATTTTGTGATTCTTCGGTAGTTTCATCATCAGTTTCGAAAATTTCTTCCGGTCTACCCATAATGGTTATTACCTCTTCAACCATATCAACATTTACGACCTGGTCTTTGCTACTTAGTTTTTCCTGGAAAATCTCAGCAATTCTGGATTCGATATCAGAAATGATTTCTCTTCCTTCTTCGCCAGCGCCATAGTGACTATTGATCGTTCGCAGGTAATCTTGTAATTTTTCAAAAGCATCTTCATCTATGTGAAATATACTTCCGCTTATATTAATTGTTAATGTCTTTTTCATAGTGTTAACAGTTTTTGGACTTACTTTTTAATCGTATTTACGGCATCAACCAATTCTTGCCAGGAACCATCCAGTTCTTTTAAAAATTCATTGCCTACTTCTGTACTTGTGTAATACTTTCTTGGAGGTCCTTGTGTTGACTCTTCCCATCTGTAGCTTAATAATCCAGCGTTTTTTAGCCTGGTTAGTAAGGGATAAAGTGTCCCTTCCACTACAATCATTTTGGCTTCTTTAAGTTCCTTAATGATATCTGATGCATAAGCATCACTTTTTGAGAGAATGGAAAGAATACAATATTCCAGCACTCCTTTTCGCATTTGGGCTTTTGTGTTTTCTATTTTCATACTTGGAATATTTATATTGATTAAATTGTTGATCTGATGTTACCAGGGAAATTCCTGAAATTTTTAGATCTTTTCTTTTTTGATGTTATTATCGTTGTGTTCTGTTTTACAGTGATCGTATCCTTACAAGTCTTACATCTTAGTGATGTATCGATGTTTAGCTTTGGAGAGATGTAATCTTCCTTATTTCCTGATACGATGTCTTTACAAACTTTAAGATTTTCTTTAAAGATTAAGATTCCATTATCTAAATACCCTCTCTCATTAGTTATTTCCTCTGCTGGAGATTCACCGCTATTATTGTATTCGATTTTAAAAAATGGTAGAAGAAATTTATCGATTGTTAACAATTGAGCCTTAGACTCAATGGAGAAAGCTACTACTGTTAATGTCAGGAGTGAATATCTCAATATTTTGTCTTTTAATAAGGATTTCATTTGTCTTCGTTTTTTTTATAATACTATCTCTAACCTATAAGTTTGTATTACAAATATACGGACAAAAAAAGGTAATATGCAATACATAGTACTAGATATTTTAAAATAAAAACGATAACTAGCTGTAAATCAAGATAAAAAATTTTAAAATATTTTATCCTATATTTGAGATTCTCTTGAATTTTTATTAAAACAGTAATTTTTGTGATGATGAAACAGGTGTATCAAAAAAGAAGTAAGTGCATTGGATGTGCGTATTGTGTAGGGGTGGCACCTGGATTTTGGCTTATGAATGAGAGTGATGGGAAATGTGATTTATTGGGAGCAAACCTCGTAAAAGATGAATTTGTACTTGATCTTTTTGATGATGAGCTAGAACAAAATCAGAAAGCTGCAGAAATATGTCCCGCCAATTGTATTAGAATAAAGTAAGTTTTATTTGAAAGTCTATTCATGAAGTGAAAAAGTAGAAAAGTGAAAAAGTAGAAAAGTCAATGATCAAACGCCAACGGCTGATTGTAGGTATCAAATAGATAAAGTATCCGAAAGTAGTTGAGGTCAGTAATTAGAGGCAAATGCTTTCCGAAATCGAACTCAGGTTAATATTAGGGCATAAAAAAAAAGGAACTTTATAAATAAAGTTCCTTTGTGTATATCTCAATTGTTTAGCTTATCTATTCTTTCGAAGCTCTTTTTCTGTCGTGTTCAGAAAGTAAGATCTTACGAAGTCTGATATTATTTGGCGTTACTTCAACATATTCATCACCTTGAATATACTCTAAAGCTTCTTCCAATGAGAAAATTACTGGAGGAGCCAATCTAATCTTATCATCAGTACCTGAAGTACGCATGTTGGTAAGCTTCTTTGTTTTGGTAACATTGATATCCAAATCACCAGCACGAGTATTTTCACCCACAACCTGTCCTTTATAAATTTCGGTTTGAGGAGCTACAAAGAATCTACCACGATCCTGTAGTTTACCCAATGCATAAGCAAATGTAGTACCTGTTTCCATTGCAATTAATGAACCATTAATACGTCCTGGAATTTCACCTTTGAATGTTTGATACTCGTGGAAACGATGCGACATTACAGCTTCACCTGCAGTTGCAGTCAAAATCTGGTTTCTTAAGCCAATAATTCCTCGCGATGGAATGTGGAATTCAAGGTGAATACGATCAGCCTTACGTTCCATGGTTAACATTTCACCTTTACGCTGAGTAATTAATTCGATGGCTTTTCCTGATACATCTTCCGGAAGATCGATGTATAGAATCTCCACTGGTTCACATTTTTCACCAGCTATATCTTTAATAATTACCTGTGGCTGTCCAACCTGAAGTTCGTAACCTTCACGTCTCATAGTCTCTATTAATACAGACAAGTGAAGTACACCACGACCAAATACATTGTATGAATCGGCCGAATCAGTTGGAACAACGCGTAAAGCCAAATTCTTTTCTAATTCTAATTCCAAACGATCGATCAGGTGACGAGAGGTTACATATTTACCATCCTGACCGTAAAATGGAGAGTTATTAATGGTAAACAACATACTCATTGTTGGTTCATCGATAGCAATCGGATCCAATGGTTCAGGATTTTCCATATCACAAATTGAATCTCCAATATCAAAACCATCGATACCTACTAAAGCACAAAGTTCACCAGATTTAACACTCGATACTCTTTCTTTACCTAAACCGGTAAATACGTGTAATTCTTTTATACGAGATTTTTTAATGCTACCATCGCGTTTGGCAAGGCTAACATTCATGCCTTCTCTTAATTCACCTCGATGAACTCTACCTACGGCGATACGGCCAACATAGTTCGAGAAGTCAAGAGATGTAATAAGCATTTGTGGTGTTCCTTCCAAGATTTTTGGCTCAGGAATGTATTCAATAATTGCATCAAGAATTGCAGTAATGTCATTGGTTGGCTTTTTCCAATCTTTCGACATCCAACCTTCTTTAGCAGAACCATAAATAGTTGGGAAATCAAGCTGTTCTTCTGTAGCTTCAAGGTTGAACATTAGTTCAAACACTTGCTCTTGTACTTCTTCAGGACGACAGTTTGGTTTATCAACTTTATTTACAACTACTACTGGTTTTAGGCCTAATGCAAGCGCTTTAGACAATACGAAACGAGTTTGAGGCATGGTTCCTTCAAAGGCATCTACCAATAAAAGTACTCCATCTGCCATATTCAAAACACGCTCAACCTCTCCACCAAAGTCGGAGTGACCAGGAGTATCGATGATGTTGATTTTCACATCCTTGTATTCAAGAGATACGTTTTTTGATAAAATGGTAATACCTCTCTCTCTTTCCAGGTCGTTATTGTCAAGGATAAGGTCACCTGGATTTTCATTCTTTCTAAAAATGTTACTGTGCATTATCATTTTATCAACCAATGTGGTTTTACCGTGGTCAACGTGAGCGATAATCGCAATGTTTCTTAGTTTCTTCATCTCGTATCTTCTTTATGACTCTGTGTCTTAAAAATCAGTCAATATCACTGAAAAAGGATGCTTTTATAGTAAAGCTTCTCATTGTAAATGTCAAGATTCGCACACAAAAAATGTGAATTAATTGTGGCAGAATCGATTGCGCTGCTAAAAATGCGGCTGCAAAAGTACGGTTTATTTTTGTGAATCAATCTTTTTATATGGAATAATTTAAAACTTGGGAGAATTAGTATCTAACTTATCGCTTAATTAAAATTAACTTAACATGTAGTTCTGTATTATCTGATAGATTTGTACAGGGCATTTCTAACAAGAGAATATAATTTAGAATCAAATCAATTAAACTAGTGATAAAGGAAAAAACTGTACCTTCGCAGAATTATTGACGAGTTCAAGAATTACATTGTTTTGTAGATAGAGTGGAATTACTTTTAAACTAAATATTTGGGAGGTTTTAGATTGTGTAAATTGAATAAAAAGCACTATCTTCCGAATCCTAAATTTTAGAAGTGATGAACTTATAATTCGATATAATTTTTAGGTTTTTAGAAAAAATTGCCTCGGTATTTTAGTGTCAAAATATTTTTTCGACGAACTGCATAATTTATCGGATGAATCCTAAACAAATGATTGTTGATTATTTGTTAATAAGTTTTAAACGAACCATTTTTGTAATCCTTTTCTCCAAGGAATGTGAGATGATTTTGTAGCAATTTTGCTACACTATTACTAACCTAACAATTCATTTTATGAAAAATGCAATGAGAAGTATTTTGACAATGGCAGCTGTATTGATGCTGTCCGTTGCAGCTATTGCTCAAACCACCGTAAAAGGTGTAGTCGTGGATGGAGGTTCTGGTGAAAGTTTACCGGGAGCTTCAATTGTTGTACCAGGAACCACTTCGGGTACAGTTTCAGGTTTTGATGGTTCTTTTGCCTTGCAAGTGCCTCAAGGAACATCAAAAATTGTAGTTAGCTTCGTTGGTTTCCTTGATAAGGAAATCGCACTATCAGGAGCTCAGGATTTGGGTACTATTAAACTTGAGTCTGATGCTGTTGGTTTGAATGAAGTAAGTGTTATGGCTTCGATCGTAACAGACAGACAAACTCCTGTATCTGTGTCAACAATTTCTACTGAACTAATTGAAAACAAATTGGGAACTCAGGAATTTCCTGAAATCTTAAAGTCTACTCCATCTATTTATACTTCGAAAGAGGGTGGTGGATTTGGAGATGCTTCAGTTTATGTTCGTGGATTTGACTCAAACAATGTTGGAGTATTGATTAACGGTATCCCTGTTAACGATATGGAATCAGGTAAGGTTTATTGGTCGAACTGGGCTGGTCTTTCTGATGTAACACGTACAATGCAGGTGCAAAGAGGACTTGGAGCTTCTAAACTTGGACTTTCTTCTGTAGGAGGTACAATTAACGTACTTTTAAAATCGTCAGATGCTAAAAAAGGTGGTGTTGTTAAAACAAGCGTAGCAAATGATGGTCGTAAAAAGCAATTGTTTTCTGTTTCAACAGGATTAATGGATAATGGCTGGGCTGTTACTTTATTAGGATCTCATACTTATGGAAGTATGTGGGCTAAGGGTACTGAGTTCGATGCATGGGCTTATTATGCAAATATCTCTAAGAAAATTAATGAAAAGCACTCTCTTGCTTTCATGATAACAGGAGCACCTCAATGGCACAATCAACGTGGTAATAAGCACACAATTCAACAGTATAGAGATCATAAGGATGAATTTAAATACAATTCAGACTATGGTATTCGTGATGGAAAAGAATATGGTGGAGCTTACGGTTACAACTACTACCACAAGCCACAAGCTCAGTTGAATCACTACTGGAATATCGATGATAAAACGAACTTAACTACTTCTCTTTATGCTTCTATTGGTTCAGGTGGAGGACGCCGTGTAGATGGTGCTCAGAAAAAATGGTTAGGCGTTGATAGATATACTGGTGCTGACTATGATGAGACAATGAGAACAGGTGATGGTTTACTTGATTTTGATGGAGTTGCAGCAAGAAATGCAACTTACGTTGCTGAAGGTTCACAAGCTATTATTGGTAACTCAGTAAACAATCACACATGGGTTGGTTTGTTATCAACATTCACTAAGGATATTGAAAATATAAAGCTTACAGCTGGTTTTGATGGACGTTACTATAAAGGAGAACACTATAAAGAAATTGATGATTTATTAGGTGGCGCTTTCTTTCTTGATGGTCATAAGAACAGAGATGATTATACAAAGTTGAAGAAGGGTGACAAGTACTCTTACTACAATGATGGTGAGGTATTGTACACCGGAGTATTCGGACAAGGTGAATATGTTGCAGATGATTATTCAGCCTTTGTTTCTGCTGCAATTTCTAGAAAAGCATATAAGCGTGTTGATTACTTCAACTACCTTCCAGGTGAGCAGGAATCAGATTGGGAAGATTTCTTTCCTTGGAACGTGAAAGCAGGTTTCAACTATAAGATTAATTCAGTTCATAACGTATTTGTAAACGGAGGTTACGTTCAAAGATCACCATATTTCAGAAATGTATTCTTGAACTATACCAATGAAGTGAATGAAAATGTGAAGTATGAGAAAATCATTACTGCTGAATTGGGTTATGGTTATACTTCAACAAATTTTGATGCGAAAGTAACAGCTTACTGGACCAATTGGATTGACAAGGGTTTGGTAATGAGCCTTCAAGGGCAAACTGCTAACATTACTGGTTTGAATCAATTGCATAAGGGTATTGAAATTGAAGCAACCTACAAACCTAGCAAGAAGTTAACTGTTAAAGGTATGTTATCAGTTGGAGACTGGGTTTATGAAGATGATGTAAACTTTAGTTTATATGATGATAACAATGTATTAATCGATGAGTTTAATGCATATATCAAGGATGTACATGTTGGTAACTCTGCTCAGTTAACAGGAGCTCTTGAAATTAATTATGAAGTACTTCCTAAATTAAGAGTTGGAATTGATTACTTATACAATGGAAGACACTTTGCTGATTTCGATCCTACAAACAGAACCAATGGTGCTGAAGATAGAGTAGATTCTTGGGAAATGCCAGATGTAAGCTTGGTAGATATGAACTTCGTTTACAAGTTTAAAATTGGTAACCTTGATGCATCGGTTAATGGTAAGGTAAATAACTTGTTTAATGTAGAGTATGTTTCTAAAGCTGATGATGGAAACCAACACAATGCAGCTTCTGCTTTGGTATGGTATGGTTACGGAACAACTTGGTCAACAGGTTTAAAAGTTAAATTTTAATCATTATTAAAACCTTTAAATTAATTAAGATGAAAAAATTTATATATATGCTTTCATTACTTGCAATTGTATTTGCAAGTTGTGATCCGATGGAGGACACTTATGATGAGCTTGATGCTTTGGATAAGGTGACTTTCGACCCAACTCAGTTAGAAATTACATTAAACGCTGATCAATATGCTGCTATTAGCAAGTTGGCTTTAGAAACAGCTAAAAATGCTGAAGATACAGCAAGAGCAGAAGAAATTGCTTCTTTATTAAGCTTTAGCGATAACAGACCTGCTTCTGCTTATATGCCTGCAGCTTTAAATGCTGCATACCAAACATTGGATGAAACATCTTCAATCAAGGTGAACTATAACTATGATACGAGAGATTTGGCATATCTAACAGCTTATACTGGTGCTCCTTATTTTAAATTAGGAGAAGATCAGTATGCAATGGTAAACGAATTGATTGCTGCTGCTCAGTATTTCTCTCCAAGTTATCCGGCAAATGACTTCTTGCCTGAAATTCTTGCAGCAAAATATCCTGATGCTGTAGATGGTGATGTTAGCTTGGTTCGTTATGACTATAGAAATGTAGATCCAGATCCAAATGAGTACTCAGAAGTTACCCTTTTCTCTGCTAGCTTTTCAGATTTATCTCAGTTTACAACTGTATCTGTAACAGGAGATGATCAAGAATGGTATGATTCAGGTTATGGTGGAGTTGATTACGCTAAGATTTCAGGATATGTTAGTGCTGATAAAGCGCGTTATGAAAATGAAGACTGGCTAATTTCTCCAGAAATTGATTTGGCCGATGTTGTAGATCCATTCCTTAATATCTCACAAGCTTTGAATTTCTTATCAGGAGATTGGAAACAAACTTTTGTATACGTGTCAGACAAGTATGATGCAACAAAAGCACCAGATGTTGCAGATTGGACAGAGTTAACCATTGAAAATGCACCAGCGGGTGATAGCTGGTCGTTTGTAGAGTCTGGAAATATCGATTTATCTGCTTACGAAGGAAAGAAAATTCATGTTGCTTTTGTATACAAATCATCTACTGATGATGCAGCAACCTGGGAAATTTCTCAACTTGATGTAAAAGGTATAACTCAAGGAGCTGAAGGTGAAAAAGTAGAAGAGTTCTACGAGTTTGACGGAAGCGAATGGGCAAAATCAGATGTATACTACTTACAAAGAGGTGATTATACTGAAATGGGAAGTGGTCCTGGTAAATATGGTAACTTCTCTAGTTCTGTTCCTGCTGAAGATTACCTTCCAACTTTCTTAAGTATGAAATATCCATACGCACAAGAAGGTGATGTAAAGGTAATGATTTATAGATATTACTCGGGAGGTACTAAAACGGTTGCCGCTGAATATACTTATTCAGAAGGTGCATGGAACTCAATGCCAACTAAAATGGATCAGTTTGTATTCTATGGAGCTGAAGGTTGGAAATTTGATCCTACTGTAACCTATACAATGGTTTCTGAAGATTACCAGATTATTGTAGACTATTCAGTAGATACACATGGTAAAACTTCTGATTATAGCGATTCTGAGTATTATTATGGTGCAGGTTCTAAGTATGTAAACTTTGACATTAGAAGTGGAAAATTCGATGAGAGTTTTGATACTTGGCAAGATGCGGTTAAGGAAGGTATTAAAACAGCTTACCTACCAAACAAATATCCTGAAGCTGTAACTCAAGTACAAGGAGTAGATGTACATTATATTATTGGATTTACAACTTATGATGGATCAAATACCAATTATACTATTGAGTTCAAGTGTACTAAATCAGGTCCAAATCCTGAATTTGAGTACGTAGAAGGTCCTACATTGAAGTAATTATAATTACAATATTTTTAAAACCCCGAATCATTGCGATTCGGGGTTTTTTGTTTCAGAAAAGTAAAGTTCAATAACGTATTAATGAGAATCTTATTGTATAAAACCCTGTGTTTAGTGACATAATAAATATCCTTGACATTGTGTGTAAACTGTATGAACTTGTTTAGTGTTTAATAAAAAATAATCAAATCACTAAAATTTTAAGTTATGAATAGAATTGATTTATGGTTACAAGACAACCTTTTAACACCAAGACCTAATGATTTTTATGCCCGGGTAAAACCAATGGGGAATATTAAAATTGAGGACATTGCCAAAGAGATTATTAAAGGGGGATCGGAGCACAACGAGGCAACCATTATTGATATCCTTTCGCGTAGCAACCAGGTGATTATTGAAAAGATGGCGCAGGGCTATAGTGTGAATACAGGAGTGTTTCATGGCCACCTTACCGTAAATGGAGTTTTTAATGGGGTTACCGATAGATTCAATCCCGAAGAGCACCGTTTAATTGCTTCTTTTACTTCAAGTAATGAATTGCGCGAAGAGCTAAAGAAAACACAAGTAGAAATTCTTGGGAAACAAACAGGTGAGCCTGTAATTGGGAAAGTAATTGATAGCCTAAGCGAGAATGAGGACAGTATCATCACTCCTAAGAATGTAATTATTGTGAAAGGCAATCGCTTAAAAGTTGCTGGTGAGGATGCATCGGTGGGAGTTTACCTTATCAACCAATCCGATGATACACTCCACAAGTGCGATCAAATCATATCCAATGACCCTAAACAGTTAATGGTAATGGTTCCAGCCTTAAGTGCCGGCAATTACGAATTGGAAATTATAACGCAATATTCATCGGGACATAATTTTAAAAAGACAGTGAGTAAAACTCAGTTTGAGCACATCTTGATTGTTGAATAAGGATACATTTGCCTATAGAAAGTCCGAATGGCTCAAAGCAGTTCGGGCTTTTATTTTTGGGGGACGCCATCCCCTCGTTGCAGGGGACAGTTTCCCCAGCAAGCAGGGAGTACTTTCCCCTCGAGGCTGGGGATGTCATTTGCTCGAGACAGGGGATACCTATCACCCTTCTGATATAAATACAAATCATTGCTTAGGTACAGCCCACCCTTATGCTGATTTCGTAATTCTTGTTTATAAAAAAAGGCTGAACCCATTAAAGATTCAGCCTTTCCAAATAAAAGTTATCAGTGCTTTATTTCTCTTTTACAAGATAAACAAACACTGGCAGGTGATCGCTATAACCACCTACGTAGTTGTCAAATGAAAAAGTTCTTTTAGGATATCCTTTGTAACGTCCATTCTCGGTAAACATGAATTTTTCTCTTAGTATTTCCGATTTCAGGTAAGTGAATCCGCCCTTTGTGTGTACCAAAGGATTTGAAAGAAGAATTTGATCGAACAAATTCCAGCTATCGCGGTAAGCAAGGGTTCCAATTCCATTTTTGTATAGATTTTCCCAAGGATTGTAGAATAAACCTCCTTGTACCTTCTTTTTGCTTGCTTTGGTACCAATTACTTTCTTCACACTTTCGTTGATTGGGTCGTCGTTTAAATCGCCCATGATAAAGATTTTTGCGTTGGCATCATCTTTTAAAAGTGAATCGGCAATAGAACGAGTAACTGCAGCAGCGCCATTTCTATTAGGACGACTTTTCTTTTCACCACCATATCGCGATGGCCAGTGGTTTACAATTACATGTACTTTATCTCCAAATAACAATCCGCTTACCAATAACTGATCGCGCGTGTAAAGTGTATCTCCATTTTCTTTAAGTGGCTGATACTTGTATTTTTTCTGATCCAAAAGTTTAAAATGATCAGGGTTGTACAATAAACCTACATCAATACCACGCTTATCAGGCGATTCGAAATGTGCAATTTGGTAGTTTCTGTTTTTAATTGGAGACTGTTGTACCAAATCTTCCAATACTCTTCGGTTTTCAATCTCCGAAACACCAAGAATTGATACTCCCTCTTGTACACCATTTTTTCCCATTAGAGAAATGATGTGAGCCATATTGAAAAGTTTGTCTTCATACCTGGCTTTGCTCCATTTTCTTTTTCCTCCTGGTAGGTATTCTTCATCGCGTTTGTTTGGATCGTCAATCGTATCGAAAAGGTTCTCCAAATTATAAAAACCTACGCAGGCCACTTGGTAGTCTTTCTTTTGTGCGAACGACTCACCAGATGAAACCATTAAAAAAGCCAATAATAAGGCTGCTATTGTTCTCATTCTTATCATGTGAATTCTGTAATTATGGCAGAAAATGTTCTGCAATAGTTTGATTCTAAATTTCTAAATAAAACAAGGGAATGGAAACTATCCCAATCAATCGGGGAGAATAGATTGATTTTACAGTCAAAATGGTTGGCAACGAATTGCGTTGCAATATTAAAGCTTTTTTAGCGATTATAAAAGTACATTAAGTTTGTAGACGATCTAAAATTGAAAAAAGGATCTTTGCATACTTATTAACATCTTAGTTTAAGTAAGGAAAATCTAATAGCTTTTGGTGCAAAATAGAATAAGGATAAGGTATTAATTATACGAATCAAAGGTTGAAAATATAGTTTAAAAAACAATAGAAAGGTTTATTTAAGAATTCTTCCCTAGGAGGGAAAAACTCAACTTGAAAAAGTGATGAAATTCATTACGGTCTAATTTTAACCATTGATTGGCATTAATTATTCTTTTTAATAATGATTTTAGTCTATGTAATCTTTGATATATGGTTGTTAATCAAAAGTTATGCGCTAAACTCGATCATTGATAACAGATATTGCAACACTTAATCAAATTAACCCATTCTTAATATGAGATTGTGATTAATATTATTAGTTTTGCAATCGTTAAAACACACCATTTTATTATCCCTCAACAAATATTCGTTGAAAGCAAATTTGTGGTTTTTTGGAATTTGCTTTTACCAGGGGAGAGGTAGGTAGTTTCCGAATGCCTAACTGTACTAATCAAATTATTTAATTTCATGAAAAAGATTCTTCTGTTTCTACTAATGGGAGTACTTTCATCTTTTGCATTGCATGCCCAAACCGGGAATGTTAGTGGTAAGGTGAGAAACTCTGTAGACAGAAATTATCTATCTCAGGTAAAGGTTGAAGTATTGGGTACCAGCTTAAGTACTTATACCGATGCTGAGGGTAATTTTCTGATCTCTGAAGTTCCGCAGGGCAAACACTTGCTGGAGTTTATTTTACAAGATTTTAAGAGCGTGTCGATGGCCGTAAATGTTGTCGCAGGAAGCACAATTGACCTTAAGGTGGTTGAATTGGTGCCAAGCGCTTTGAGTCAATCCTTAAAGGATTTCGACTTTTCTTCCTTAACCGATGAAGAATTAGATGATGAAGGTTCGAAAGAGAACATCTCTGGCTTGTTGGCAAGCTCAAAGGATGTGTTTGTTTCGAATGCAGGTTATGTCTTCAGTCAGTTGCGATTCAAAACTCGTGGATACAGCACCGACAATACCAGCATCCGTATGAACGGAATGTTGATGAACGACATGGAGAATGGTAGAGGATACTGGTACAAGTGGGGTGGTTTGAACGATGCTACTCGTAACCAGGAAATATATTACGGTTTAGGTTCAAATGATTTTGGATTTGGCGGTGTTGGTGGTACAACAAATATTAACACCAGTGCAAAAGACCAGAGAGTAGGAACCAAATTGGTTTACTCTCGTTCAAACAAAAGTTACGCTAACCGTGTAATGGCTACTCATTCAACAGGATTAATGGAGAATGGATGGGCATTTACAGTATCTGGATCTCGTCGTTGGGGAGATGAAGGATATGTTGATGCTACTTTTTACGATGCATACAGCTATTTCCTATCTGCTTACAAGCAGTTGAATGATAATCATAGCTTAAACTTTACTGTATTTGCAGCTCCTAGCGAAAGAGGTAAAGGCGGTGCATCAACTCAGGAAGTTTACGATCTTGTTGGCGATAACTACTATAACCCATACTGGGGATATCAGAATGGTGATAAAAGAAACTCAAGAGTGGGCAAGTCTCACCAACCAGTTTTCATGTTGAACCACGATTGGAAAATCAATGAGAAAAGCAATTTGAAAACAGGTGTTTCATATACATTTGGGCGTAATGGTAGCACCAGATTAGGATGGTTTAATGCTCCTGATCCACGTCCGGACTACTACAATAAGTTACCTAGTAACTCAGCAAATCCTGAAGAGGTTGCAAGACTATGGAAAACTGATCCAAAAGTTCGTCACATCGATTGGGACAGAATGTACCAGGTGAATAGCAACGATCCTAATGCACAGTATTATGTGGAAGAGAATCGTTATGATGCTGAACAGTTAATGGCCAATACAACATATACAAAGGAAATTAACAACAACTGGAATTTAACAGCTGGCTTGGATTACACTTATTATATTGGTAGCCGTTTTAATGTAATGGACGATTTGTTAGGTGCTGAATACTTATTGGATTACGACAAGTATGCTCCAACTTCAATGAGAGATAATGATTTGAATAATCCGGATAGAAAAGTAAAAGAAGGTGATACTTTTGGTTTCGATTACGATATTCATTTGAGAAAAGCAGGATTCTTTGCACAAACTGATTTCGTATACAACCAGTGGGAAGGTTACATTGGTGCTGAAGTAAGTCAGACAAAAATGTGGAGAGAAGGTAACATGAGAAAAGCGATCTTCGCTGATCAATCATACGGAGAAAGTAGTAAGAAAGATTTTACCAACTTTGGCGTTAAAGGAGGTTTAACCTACAAGTTAAACGGACGTAACTACTTTACTGCAAATGCTGCTTATCAAACCAGAGCTCCTTTCCTGAGAAATGCATTTGAATCAGCAAGAACAAGAAATAAGTGGGTTGATAATCTTGAGGAAGAAAAAATCATGTCTTTCGATGCAGGTTACCAATTGCGTTCACCTTTTGTTAAGGCAAGCATAAAAGGTTTCTATACTCGTTTCGAGGATCAAACTCAAGTTAGAAACTATTTTACAAGTAACTTCCAAAACGGACAAAGTGCTTTTGTAAATGCAATTTTAACAGGCATTGATAAAGAACACATGGGAGTTGAAGTTGGTGTTGAAGCAAAATTGACACCTACGTTAACAGCGATTTTCGCAGCATCTAAAGGTCAATATATTTATGATTCAAGACCTGAAATGAAAGAGGTTGCAGTAGATATTGACTTGGAAAGTGAAACCAATACAGTATATGCTAAGAACTTCTATGTTCCGGGGACTCCGCAAACAGCTGCTACTGTTGGATTAAAATACTCTTCACCTAAATACTGGTGGGCTGGTATTAATGCCAATTATTACGATGATACATACTTGGATTTCCATCCTGCAAGAAGAACTTCTAAAGCTGTTGAAGGTCTTACTCCAGGATCAGATGATTGGAATACTACGATTAATCAGCGTCAGCTTGATGAAGCTTTCACTTTAGATTTGAACATTGGTAAATCATGGAAAATTAATGATTACTACATTTCTTTAAATGCAAGTGTAAACAATGTTTTGGATGATACAGATATCACTACCGGAGGATACGAACAGAGTAGATCGTCTGTAGATTCAGATCGTAATTTTGGAGATAAATTGTACTACTACTATGGTCGTACTTATTTCGTGAACCTAAGTGTTCGTTTTTAATCTAAATTCTATAAAAACTAAGATATGAAGAGCATTAAAAAGTTTTTCTACGCTGCATTAATTACAGCGGGTCTTGCAACCAGCTTTGTAGCTTGTGTTGACAATGATTTTGACCAACCAGAGATTATGGTGCCTGAGTATGAAGGTACTTCAAATACAGCAATTGCTGATTTAAAAGCAAAACATACCAATGGTGAATTTGAAACTATTGAAGAAGATTTAGTAATTGAAGGATATGTTGTATCTGACGATACTGAAGGAAACTTCTACAAGCAAATCATTGTTCAGGATAGCCGCGAAGGTGCAACTGGTGGTATCGAAGTAAAAATTAATGAAAAAGGTCTTTCTTCAATGATGAAACCTGGTCAGCAGGTATTCATTAAGGCAAAAGGCTTGGTTTTGGGCGATTACAATGGATTGGTTCAGCTGGGAGGTGGAACTTTCCAGAATGGTAAGTACACAAACCTTGCAGGTATTGATCCAGGTTTAATTAAAGACCACATCTTCTTGAATGGTCTACCTGTAGAGCTACAGCCAAAAGAAGTTTCTCTTGAGGAGCTTAAAGACAACGATTTGTACAATTCATTGGTTAGTACATTGGTAAAGATTACTGCTGCTCAGTTTGAAGATGCAGATGGTACTTTAACTTATGCAGAAAAGGATAAGAGTTCGAACCGTGATCTTGTTGGTCCAAAAGGAAACAAACTAATTGTACGTAATAGTGGTTACAGCAACTTCTACGATGAAATATTACCACAAGGTTCGGGTACCATTGTTGGTGTTTTAAGTAAGTTTGGTAATGACAAGCAGATGATGATTCGTTCTTTGGAAGATGTTGACATGACTGGTGATCGTTTCGACGGATCTACTGGTGGTGGATCTGCTGGTGAAGTTACTTTAGGAAACTCAGTTACCAGTTTAAATGAAGCTTTTGACGCAATTGTAAATTACGAAGATATTGCATTTGAAGGATGGAATAATGTATATACTGAAGGAACACGTAAGTGGCAAGGAAAAGAGTACAATGGTACTAAATATGCTCAGGCTTCGGAATACAATTCTAAAGATGCGAAAAATGTTTCTTGGTTGATTACTCCAGGTTTGGATGTTACCAATGCTGAGAATAAGATTTTTAATTTCGAGACTAAGAATGGATACAATACTGGTGCTACTTTGAAGGTGTTGATTTCTACGGATTTGGCAACAGATGTGAATTCTGCTACATGGACAGAATTGTCTGCTAATATTGCCAGTGGAACAGCTGATAAGTATTCGGACTGGGTAAAATCGGGAGATATTGATCTTTCGGGATATAATGGTGTAGTATACATTGCATTCAAGTACGAAGCAGAAGTTGGTACAAAAGGTGGTACTTTCCAAATTGATAATGTGAAGTTTAATACCGCAGCAACTCCTCCTGCTGATATTACTGTAACAGAATTAAATGAGGCATTCGATAATGTTACTGCAGAGAGTGATGTGGCATTAGAAGGTTGGTTTGTTGGAGCTACAGCAGGTGATAGAAACTGGATTGGTAAAGAGTACAGTGGTAATAAGTACATTCAGGCATCAGGTTATAATTCAGAATTGGATGCTATGGAGGCTTGGGTTGTAACTCCAGGTTTAGATCTTGATGCTGCTGCTAATAAAAACTTTAGCTTCGAAACAAAGGCAGGTTATTCTAAGGAAGAAACTTTAGAAGTATTTATTGCAACAGATTTCGATAAGGATCTAACTGCTGCTAATTGGCAGCCACTAACTGTAACACTTGCTCCTAAAAATGCAACAGGTTACAGCAGTGAATTTACGAACTCGGGTGATATCGATCTTTCATCATATTCGGGAACAGTTCACATTGCTTTTAAGTATACAGGAAGCAAAGATAACAGCGGAACATGGCAACTTGATAACGTGAAATTCAATTATACAGAAGGTGGTGGCGACACTGGCGGTGGCGATAATGGAGGTGATACCAATGCAGCAAGCCTTTTCCCAGGTTCTGATTTTGAAAACTGGGATACCTTTACAGGTGCTTTAAATAGCTATGGTTTGAAAGATTATGCAACTCAAAGTACAGATGCGCATAATGGTTCTAATGCTTTACTACTTAAAGGTACTCCAACAAAGAATGATTATGTATTTACTGCTACTGTCCCAGAAGGATTTGATGCTACAGGGAAAACAAAAATTGTATTCTACATTAAAGGTACTTCTGGTAAATCTTTATCTCTAAATGTGTACAAAGCTGATGGATATGATAAATTTAATTTAGGAGATTATTCTGCAGCAGCAACTATTGAACCTTCTTCGTCTAATTCCTATACTGGAACTATTGATACAAGTGGAGAATGGGTTAAAGTTACATTAAACATTACTGATGTTGCTCTTCAAACAACAGCAGGAGAATCTCTATTTGCCTTAAAAGTTGGTAAAGAACAAGCTTACGATTTATTAGTTGATGATATTACAATTGAATAAGTAAGTTGATAAAATAATTTTAGGGCATTGTTCTTTAGCAATGCCCTATTTTTTAATAAATTGTTAGAACGATGAAAAAGATTTTATTACTGTTGTTAATGTTCAACTTCTTCTTGTTCTCTTGTGACTCGGGAAGCAGTGATGATTCAGCACCAGATACTGATATTGAACAACCAGATCAACCTGATGATGATAAGAACCCAGATAGAGAGAACTATTTGACTCCTAATGTAGACTCAGAAGGTAAGATTATCGTGAATTATACTCCAAAAGAATATGTAGCAACTGTAGAAGAGGGACAGCACATGTTGTCGGTTCGTATTCCTGATAGTTATTATACTTCTGCATCTACTCTTAAGGGAAATGATTTGAGAGAGGAGTTGCAGGAAATTATTTCTACTGGCGCTATTAAATTGTCATATACCAGCAGTTCATCTTACGATGTTTGGGACATGTGCGAAGCAGGTGATCAGAATCCGGCGGATGAAAGACAAGTATGGCAGATTTATACAGAAACAGGAAGAGCTAAAAATGACCATAGCGCTGGTGTAAGCGACGAATGGAACAGAGAGCATGTTTGGGCCAAATCGCATGGCGATTTTGGAACCGATAAGGGAGCAGGTACCGATGGTCATCATTTAAGAGCATCATACAGTAAAGAAAACAGTACCAGAGGCAATAAAAATTTTGGCGATGTGAATGGCCCTAGAACATCTAATACTCAATTTTATGAACCGCCATTAAGCGCTAAAGGTGATGTTGCTCGTATGATTTTTTACATGGCAGTTCGTTACGACTTTAAAGTTGATAACTCAGGAGTTATTAATAAAGAAGCTCGTATGGGTAAGTTGGATGATTTGTTGAAGTGGAATGAGCTGGATCCAGTAGATCCATATGAAATCAGAAGAAACAATATCATTTACGGTTTCCAGAAGAATCGTAACCCATTTGTAGACCATCCTGAATTGGTGAAGTATGTATTCGGCGACAAGAAGGATGCTGCCTGGAAAGAGTAATGATCAATTAGTAATTGTTATTACTTGAAAGAAAAAGCGGGTGTTCCAAAATATATTATTGGAGCACCCGCTTTTTTATTCATTTAATTCGGGCAAATTGAGATCCTTCAATTTATCCTTTACCAAGCCGTCATCTGGAAAAAGTATTAGAATAAAAAAACTATCATCTCTTTTGAAGAATAAAGTTGCCACATTGTATGATCTTATTGGAAAATCAAATAATACTTGATGGTATCCAGTTTCATCGCTAAGGGACATTTGGGAAACCTTGCCAATAATACCCTTCACTTTGTCCTTATTAATGTACTCATAGATTTTAGAATCAGAATTTAAGTTGAGATGTAAGTCAATGTCTAAATCAGAATTGATTCTTACTGAAGTTTCAAGAATGTCTTCTTTATTAAATGTTTGGCCAGGATATAAAATAAAATTACTTAAATCTATATTCTCAAAAAAATTAATACTGTCTATTGAGACATAGTTGTGATGTTTAAACTCCCAGATTACAAGCTGGTTGTTCTCATTGTAACGAATAAGATTAAAGTTTGCATTTTTCTTATATAGTGTAAAGCCAGAGTTAATATTATTTCTTACATTTTTATTAAGAATCCATTTATAATTCTTCCATTTGTCCCAATCTGGTTTGTACCTTTTTTGAGAAAATTCGCATGAGGATAGAATTAGGATGGAAAGTAAGATTATTACAAAACGATATTTCATTTAATTGAAGGAATTGTATAAATGGCTAATGATATAATGGAAAAAGCGGTTGAATCATCAACCGCTTTTTTTATTTCTTGATTAGTTTTTTCGAGATTCTTGTTCCATCCTTCATAGCAAATGTTAGGATGTAAATGCCTTTTGGAAGGCTGGACAAGCTTAAAGAAGTTTGTCCACTTTCTTCTATAATTGGTTTCCCTGTAAGGTTTATAATTCTTACTTTTTCAACATTTTGTTGATTTGTAAGATAAATGGTTCCGCTACTTGGGTTAGGGTAGAATGCAGGTTTAGCATCACTGGTAAAAGGATCATCTATGCTTGTGGTTCTATCTGTTTTAAAAGTCCATTCCGTTTTATCCGAAATACCTTTGAAATAATTGCCTGCAGCATCCTTCACAGCCTTTTCATCAATTAAAATGTAATAGCTTTCACCTTCTTCCAATTGGTTGCTTAAACTAATTGTAATCACATTGTCATCATACTCAATGCTCGTATTGGAAGCACCCAAATATTGTATCAGATCATCCTCTGAACTGTAAACTTTAAATCCATCACTATCATTTCCAGCACTTACAGAATGATTAAAATCCATACTGATTTCAATATCTGTACTAACATTTTCTGCTTCATTTAGAGGAGCTCTGGCAGTAATTTCAAGAGGATCGAGTACTAAATTACCTGTTGAGAATGCCCATGTGTAATTATTATCAATGCCTTTAAAATATTCCTCATCGTCATTCTTAATGGCATTGGTTTCTATTTTGATATAGTAGCTATTTCCAGCCTTAAAATTATTGTAAGGGAGTACTTTAACTGTTTTGCCATCGAAAGTTACCAATGAAGTATTATTCATTTTAATGGTTTCGAAAATACTATTATCATCCTTATTGTGAATAATTAAATTTCCTTCTCCCGCCGAAACTTCTTGAGTAAAATTCACTATTAATTCCGCATTCACTTCCACATTAGAAGTGTTATTTACAGGAACTGTAGAGGTAAGATTGAGCTCACCAGGACTTTCGTTCAACCAAATGTAATTGACGTATTCCGGATGGTCTATAAATGGATTTCTATTGCCTTGAAGTCTGTGAATTATGTTATTTCTAGCAATCTCATTATCGCTAACCGGATCTTGCTTGTGCCACTCCAGCAAGGCATCTTGTCTTCCATGATAGGACTGGCCTGATCGATATAAACTCATATCATTGGTCATTTCGCAATCAGGTTCTCCGTTAGTTCCTTCATAGCGAACGGTCATGTAAAAAATCATACGAGCAACATCGCCTTTCATTTCATCTCTAGGTTCCCATGAATCGTAATCGTATTTGCAGTCTGTTGCTTCATGATGTGCCGTTCCTCCATTGTCGAAATATTTATTGCTTCTGTCTGTATTAACGCTGCCATCGCAAGGGCGAAGACAATGAATATCTGTTGATGCACCAGGATTATCGTATGGATCTCCTAAGCCATAAGATTTGGCCCATATGTGTTCACGATTCCATTCTTTGGAATTTTTCGATTCACTACGTCCTGTGTAAATTAAAATGACATTATTGGGGTTGTTGGGATCTTCATCAGTCTCTTTCATAGCATCCCAAACATCATATTTGCTCGATGTATAAGGTAAAACAGTATTGTTTTTAATGATATTGTGAAGAGCGGTTTTTAATTCATCTCCTGATTTACCTTCAGTATTTTGGTAATATTGATCAACAGAAGTTTGGGCCAATGCAGAAAATACATTAGCCAAAAGAATAATTAGTATATAGAGTTTTGTGCGTAGAATTCTAATCATATACAAATCCTTAGTACGTTATTAATACCTTGGTTGAGAGCATAAAAATGGTTGTGGTTGTATATACTACGAACAAATCACGGAAAAGTGACTACTGTTGCACGGAATATTGAGGCCAAATTATGAAATATCTGCTATATAGCCTTATTATTCAATAATATTTTGATGAAAAAGATACAAAAAAATCCCGCCGAAGCGGGATCAAGAATGATTAACCATTTTGCGATGGTAATTGTTAAGATTTTTTATTTAATAGTAATTTATCGTAGAAATAAAGAGCAATAACAGCAAATAAGCCAATTGCTAAAATCACATACCAGATATTATCTGGATTGTAGGTGTTCCAAAGGAATTGAGTCAATTCGTTTTGGTTCATACCCATTAATTCGCCAGCTCTATTGAAATATTCTGTAGCTGAAAAATCTTTAGAGATAGCAGGAATATCCAAACCTCTTTTTTCCACTTCTTTAACCAATAGGTTCACCTTATCTGACATGCTGCCATATACATTACCTGAGATTACCCCACCAAGAGTACTACCTGCAAAAACAGGTAAGAAAGAACATCCCATGTATAAACCAACTTTATCTTTTGGCGCAATTCTACCAATGTATTCTGTAATTTTTGGAGAACTGGCCATTTCACCAATCGAGAAAATAAAGATTGCTGTAATTACAAACAATACATTTTGTGTGTAAAGGGTTAGTGCCATACCAATGGTACAAACCAAAATCCCACCCATCATTGCTTTTAATGGCTTTAGTTTCATTACAATTGATGAGATGATAATCTGGAAGATGATGATGAACATGGCATCGAAATTCACGATAAACTCTGAGTCCATTTGTCCACCTTTGCCATAAGTTTCCGTTACTGCAGGCATAAAACCTTCGAAGAAATTGTAAACTGATGAAGTATCAACCCACTGTGTAATAAATACAGGCAAGGTAAAGAATAATTGATAGTACATGCTCCAGAATGCTGCAACTAGAAGAAGGAAAATTACGAATTTAAAATCGCTTAGTGCGGTTCCTATATTTCTGAATACATTACCAATTGCTTCTCCTAATGATTCTTGTTTGATTGCTCTTTCAGGTTCCTTGTAAAACAGAATCAAGATAAAATTGATTAAGATTACACCAGCAGAAATATAGAAAACAGTAGTGTAGCCACTGTCTTTGTATGCAAGTGTTACCAAAGGACCGATAAATGCACCAATGTTAACCATCATATAAAAGATTCCAAATCCAATTGATGAGGTTTCTTCGTCGGTCGTTTTTGCTACCGTAGCTGATATAATAGGCTTAAATAAAGCTGCACCTAATGCCAAGTATAGATACATGGTAAATACTCCTGCAAAAGTATTGAATAGAGGCAGGGCAATGAAAGCTGTACTATATACAACAAATGAAATTCCTAAAACACGTTTATACCCGTATTTGTCCGCAATTGCACCAGTAATAACAGGAAGGAAGTATAAAATACCAGTTCCAACCCCCATGATAATTCCTTTTTGTGCCTGCGATAATCCAAGTGCTCCAATATCTGTTGATCCTGTAAGGTAGTTGGCAAATAGCATAAAAAAGCCATACCAAGCCCATCGTTCGAAAAGCTCAATGGTGTTGGCTACCCAAAAGGTTCTGGGAAATTTTTTAAATACTTTAGTAATACTCATAACTAAAAAAAATTGGTTGTGTAGGTTGTTTGTGTTGTTGTTTAAAATTTGATTACTATTCCATTTCCACTAAATAATACCCTCTGATTTTTGCGTTTGTGAAAATAAAGGCCTGCAAAATAGCCAATTCCTCCACCTAAAACAACATCTGAGAACCAGTGTCTGTTTCGGTACATTCTTGCTAAACTTACCGATGCTGGAATTACATAAATCCATTTGCTATATTCTTCGGCAAAAGGTGTGAACACAGACCATGCCACAAATGCATGTCCCGATGGAAATGATTTGGTGTTGTTGGTATTTCCTCCAAAAGCATCAAAGTGCATATTGCCATGCATCTGATCAGGACGAGAACGACCAGCAATAATTTTAATCCCTTCGGTTAAAATTGCTCCAGTAGCCAATGCTTTTGCAGAGTTTAGAGCTGTATTGGAAAGTCTTTCGTCTTTTATAATTGCACCAATTGCCCATGTTGCCACTATCGAAGGTGCAATAATCTTTTTTTCTCCAAATTCATTAAAGAAATCTGTGTATTTTCCTGCAAAAGAAGATTGATTGTCTTTAATTCTATCATTGGCCCATTCATCTATCAAGAAAGCACCTCCTAGCAAACCACCAAAAATGATTAGGTTCTTGCTGCTGAAAACTTCTTTACCCAAACCTGGATTTAAGATGTTTTTTGAGTTTTTAAAATAGGGAATAGAATCTTGTTGAACAGGATTAAAACCTTTTGATTGGATTGATATGACCAAAAGGAATAGAAGTGCTAGTAACTTATTTTTCACGGGTTAAATTTTTGAACCCAACAAAAATATAAGATTTTTTGAATAGGAGAGGAAGGATATGAAAAAAGCCACCCAAATTGGATGGCTTTTTTTGCTCCCCCTCTAGGACTTGAACCTAGGACCCCCTGATTAACAGTCAGGTGCTCTAACCAGCTGAGCTAAGGAGGAGTGTATAACTCCTAATTTATTTTTAAACCCATTAAGAAAGGTTTTTTGCTCCCCCTCTAGGACTTGAACCTAGGACCCCCTGATTAACAGTCAGGTGCTCTAACCAGCTGAGCTAAGGAGGAGTATAACTCCTAATATATTTTAAAACTCATTAAGAAAAGTTTTTTGCTCCCCCTCTAGGACTTGAACCTAGGACCCCCTGATTAACAGTCAGGTGCTCTAACCAGCTGAGCTAAGGAGGAGTATAACTCCTAATATATTTTAAAACTCATTAAGAAAAGTTTTTTGCTCCCCCTCTAGGACTTGAACCTAGGACCCCCTGATTAACAGTCAGGTGCTCTAACCAGCTGAGCTAAGGAGGAGTATAACTCCTAATTTTCCTCTACACCTCACGTTTGAACTGTGTTTCTTGAGGAAAATTGCGATGCAAAACTAACAGGTTTTCCTCAATAATGCAACAGCTATTTCAATATTTTTTCAAAAAAGATTCATTTTTTTTCTTCCTGCTTTCTGTGGAATAATCAGGAATTGTTCCTATCTAATTGTTTATCAATATTGATGGGGAGTGTGGGGTGGAAAAGTAAGATTGTAGTTAAAATTTAAGAAATACAGTAAAGATTACTTCCGTATGTTGAAAAAGGCATATAAAAAACAGAATTTCCCTGCTTTTAGAGACGAATTTTATTGTAATTTTGGATTGTAATTTTCAAACGATAATTCAAATATCTAAAACAACATACACATGTACGGAAAATTCAAAGACTATCTTGCTGAAGAAATACAAGGCATTAAAGATGCTGGTTTGTACAAAAACGAGAGAATCATAACAACTCCACAGGGAGCAGAAATTAAAGTGAATACTGGTGAGACAGTATTAAATTTCTGTGCTAATAATTACCTTGGATTATCATCACACCCACGTGTAATGGAAGGAGCTAAAAAAGCTTTAGATTCTCACGGTTATGGAATGTCTTCGGTTCGTTTTATTTGTGGAACTACTGATATTCATAAAGAATTAGAGCAAAAGATAGCTAAGTTCTTCGGTATGGAAGATACCATTTTATATGCAGCAGCTTTTGATGCTAATGGTGGTGTTTTTGAGCCATTGTTCACAAAAGATGATGCAATTATCTCTGATGAGCTAAACCACGCTTCTATTATTGATGGAGTTCGTTTGTGTAAAGCAGCTCGTTACCGTTACAAGCATGCTGATATGGCCGACTTGGAAGAACAATTAAAAGTTTCTCAGGCTCAGCGTTATCGTATCATCGTAACTGATGGTGTTTTCTCAATGGATGGTGATATTGCAAGATTGAACGAAATTTGTGATTTAGCAGATAAATACAATGCATTGGTAATGGTTGATGATAGCCATGCTTCAGGTTTCATTGGTGATACTGGTCGTGGAACTCACGAATATCACAAATGTATGGATCGTGTAGATATCATTACTTCTACATTAGGAAAAGCATTAGGTGGAGCACTAGGTGGGTTTACTACTGGTAAGGCTGAAATTATCGATATGTTGCGTCAGCGTTCACGTCCTTATTTGTTCTCAAACTCATTGTCTCCAGTGATCGTAGGAGCTTCTATCGCAGTATTCGATATGTTGAGCGAATCAACTGAGTTGAGAGATAAAGTTATCTGGAATGCTCAATATTTCCGCGAAGGCTTATTAAAGGCTGGTTTCGATGTGAAGCCATCTGATTCTGCAATTAATGCTTTGATGTTATACGATGCAGTACTTTCTCAGCAATTTGCTGCAAAATTGTTGGATGAAGGAATTTATGTAATCGGATTCTATTATCCAGTTGTACCAAAAGGACAAGCTCGTATCCGTATTCAGCTTTCTGCTGCGCACGAAAAAGAGCATTTGGATAAAGCTTTGGAAGCATTTATCAAGATTGGTAAGGAATTAAAAGTGATTGAATAGAACTCACAATAAAAATTGAAACCGGAGGCTCATTTGAGTTTCCGGTTTTTTTATAATTTAGTTCCAACAAATTAAATAAAGATGATGAAGCGATATTTATTCTTGTTTTTAGTTCTGTTTTTTTCTTTTGAATCTTATTCGCAGTACTATAAAGATCAAAACTATTTTGTTGGTGGATCAATTGGTTACCAGTTGCCTCTTGGCGATTTTGGTGATCAGGCAAATGGAGGTCCAAACTTTCGTTTGACCGGGAGAAAAATGCTGAATAAGAAATTAAGCGTTGGAGCAGAATTGTCTTTTAGTTTGCTAGGACAAGATAAATTTTGGGATGGAAGCCATTTGGGAAGCTATGATGTAAACTACAATATTGGTTCTGCATTACTTCGAGCATCATACTATTTCGATGCCTGGGACCGAGATTTTAGGCCTTATGCTTCACTTGCTTTCGGATATTTTTATTATCGGAATGAAATCGATTATACAGCTTCTTCTTCAGGTTCTAGTCACAGTAAGCGAACAATTACCGAAAATAAAGTAGGTTTGGCTCCAAATATTGGTTTTTTATATCACATATCCGATACATGGAGCTTTGATATGAACCTGAGGTATACTTTTATTCCTAACTTTCCTGATTCAGTTACGGCAAAGGATGAATCTGGGGAGGAATATCCATATTATTTAGGATTCGATAAAATCTCACTCCCCGAATTATCAATAGGTTTCTTTTACAGATTTTAAAATAGCCCGTGAATCTTCGCTTCAACTTTGTCCACAATACTATTTAAATCAGCTGGATTTTCAAGGAAATCGATGTTGTCAGCATCAACAATCAACAAATTTCCATTGTTATAGTTGGAAATCCAGTTTTCATATCTGTTATTCAAGTTCTTCAAATAATCCAATCGGATCGTTTCTTCGTAGTCGCGACCTCTTTTTTGAATTTGATTAACAAGGGTAGGCACCGAAGAACGCAAGTATATTAATAAATCGGGTGCTTGAACCATTGAACTCATTAGTTGAAACAGGTTACAATAGTTTTTAAAGTCGCGCTCCGACATTAAACCCATATCGTATAGGTTAGGAGCAAAAATTTTGGCATCCTCGAAAATGGTACGATCCTGCACCACATTTTTTCCCGAATTGCGGATATCCATTATTTGGGTGAAGCGACTTTTTAAAAAATAGATTTGCAGATTGAATGACCAACGCTGCATGTCGTCGTAAAAATCATTTAGGTACGGATTTTCATCCACATCCTCGTAATGAGCTTCCCATTTGTAATGTTTGGCTAATAATTCTGTTAAGGTAGTTTTTCCTGATCCGATGTTACCAGCTACGGCTATATGCATTGTATTATAATTATCAGTTATGAATTAAGAATCAAAAATTACAAGTTCAACTCATAATGATTAACTCATAATTTAGAATTAAAAAAGTCCATGAAGTTGAGCATCAATCTTAGTGATTACTGAGCTCAAGTCTTTAGGATTATTTAGGAAATCAATATCATCAACATCAATGATTAAAAGCTTTCCGTTTGTATAACCATTAATCCAGGCTTCATATCTTTCATTCAATCTCTTTAAGTAATCCAGTCGAATGGTTTCTTCGTAATCACGACCTCTGGCCTGAATGTGCTCTACCAAGGTAGAAATAGAAGCTCTAAGGTAGATCAATAAATCAGGTGGCTGAATTAATGAACTCATAATATCGAAAAGAGACAGGTAATTGTCAAAATCTCTTTTAGGCATTAAATTCATTGATTCAAGGTTTGGAGCAAATATGTATGCGTCCTCATATATTGTTCTATCCTGAATGATATCTTTTCCAGATTCTCGTAAAGCCAGAACCTGATTGAATCTGCTATTTAAAAAATGGATTTGCAAGGCGAAGGACCAACGATTCATATCGTCGTAAAAATCATTTAAATATGGATTGTCGTCCACATCTTCGAAATGAGCTTCCCAACCGTAATGTTTTGCCAATAATCCAGCCAGTGTTGTTTTCCCGGCACCAATGTTTCCCGCTACAGCAATGTGCATATTTATGTTTAGTTATTAGTGGAAAAATGCAACTAAAATTAGTAATATTTTTTTGGATATCAACCCCTTATCAATGAGAATAAATGCACTTGGTTTTTAATCAGAAACTTAGAGTTTTAATTGAGATAGAATCTTCATTTCCAATAAAGATCCTATCCTTATAGCATCTGATAATTGACTTAGAAGGATCTTTTTTTGAATAGATTAATTGATGGGATTGATTTAGAGCTTGATAAAGATGGATACCAATATGATCTTGGTAATAGATGTTGTTTCCAATTAGCTGGAAGTCTTGAAGATTTTTAAAAGACAACTTTCGAACAAATTGACCATTTTGATCCAACTGTAAAATGCCTTTATTCTTGTAAAGTAAATACAGATAACTATTGTGTTCGTAAATTTTTGTGATCTCTGCTTCCTCAAAAAAAGATCCCAACAAAATAGTTTGGTCTGCTATTTCACCATTATTGGTGATGTGAGTGGCTTGTTTTTCTATCGAGTTGTACATCCAAAAGCCACCTTTCTGCGAATTGCATACAATTTCAGTTTCGTTATCCGAAAAATCGTACAAGTCAATCTCATTGCCAATGGTAGATAATTTATTGTTTAGATAAATTATCTGATTAAAATCTCGATAAAAGACTACAATTCTCAAAGGATCTGAAACATCAATAGAACTGATACTCCCTAAAGAAGAATCAGAAAAATTACAAACTTGCTTTCCTTCAGAGTTGTACTTTAACAATTGGGATCCATTTGCCACATATACATTTCCCATGTGATCAATTTCGAAGAAATCGCAAGGAGTATTAATTTTTGTAGGTTGATATAAGTTAAGAACAGATAAAAACCAAATGAGTAAAATCTGCATATGCTATTGATTGTCTTTAAGCAATTCTTCAATTAATGTTCGGTTATTGGATAAACGAGGAACTTTATTTTGCCCTCCAAGTTTTCCTTTAGATTTTAGCCAGTTGTAAAATAATCCTTTCTTAGCAATGCTTACAATTGGTTTTTCGAGTGTGATGTTTTTGTAGCGTTTGGCTTCATAATCCGAATTCAGACTCATTAATGCATTATCAAGAATGTAATTAAATTCATCAATATTTTGTGGCGCTTGCTCGAATTCTATCAACCACTGGTGTGTTCCTTTCTGGTTTTTATCCATGAAAACCGGAGCTGCAGTATACTCCTTAATCACCGAATTGGTTTTAGTACAAGCTATTTTCATTGCCTTTTCGGCATTGTCAATAATTAACTCCTCACCAAAAGCATTGATATATAGTTTTGTTCTTCCCGAAATCTTAAATTTGAATGGTGATTTAGAAGTAAAATGAATGGTATCGCCAATTTGATATCTCCAAAGTCCTCCATTGGTAGTAATTAGCATTGCATAATTTTTGTACAACTCAACATCTTCCAGACTAATGGCTTTAGGATTTTCATCATTTACATTTTCCAATGGAATAAATTCATAATAAATGCCATAATCAAGCATTAGTAACATGGCTTCATCATTTGGATTATCTTGAATCCCAAAGAACCCTTCTGAAGCATTGTAGGTTTCCAGATAATTCATCTGAGATGAAGGTAATATCTCTTTAAACTGTTCGCGATAAGGTGTGAAACTTACACCACCATGAACGAAAAGTTCAAGATTTGGCCAAATTTCATGGATGTGATTTTTACCTGATACCTTTAGAATGTGTTTCAGTAATACCAGGAACCATGACGGAACGCCAGAAAGACTGGTAACATTTTCGTTTAATGTTGCCTCAGTCATTTTGTGTAATTTCTCTTCCCATTCATCCAGCAATACGATTGAAGTATCAGGAGTACGAATAAAATCAGCCCAGAAAGGTAAATTTTGGATCAAGATGGCAGACAAATCCCCATAGTAAGAATCATTGTTCATGTTGTTGATTTGATGACTACCTCCCAAGGTTAATCCTTTTCCATATAGAATACCGGTATTAGGATAAAGAGATGTGTAAATGGCTAAAATATCTTTACCACCTCTAAAATGACAATCTTCAAGAGCCTCTTTACTAACAGGTATAAACTTACTTTTTGAATTGGTAGTACCTGATGATTTTGCAAACCATTTGATTTCAGAAGGCCAAAAAACGTTTTGTTCGCCACTTCTCAGGCGTTCAATATGTTTTTCAATGTCTTCGTAGGTTTGTATAGGAAGTCTTTCTTTAAAGTCTTGCAGTGATTGCATGGACTTAAAGTCGTACTTTCGTCCCCACTCAGTATCAGATGCCTGATTCAATAATTGAGTAAGAGTTTCTTTCTGTATTTCAATAGGATGCTCCTTGAAAAAATCTATTTGCGAAAGTCTTTTGGTATTTAACCAGCTGACAAGAGAGTTGATAAATGCCATTTTTTAATGTTTTTGCTGTCTTAAATATAAATATTTTTTAACAGGTATATTGTCTTAGTTCATTCTAAATTAAGGTCATTATGTTGATTTTTATTATCTTTGATCGTCTATTGATAATTATAACTAACCCATTATGAACATACTTGATATCCTAATTGGCTTACCTTTAATTTATGCCATATATAAAGGATTTACCAAAGGACTAATTATTGAAATTGCTACTTTACTGGCTTTAATTTTAGGAATTTACGGAGCCATTCATTTTTCAGATTTTACTGCGGAATTCATTGAAAACCAATTTGATTACCATTCAAATTACATGGGAATTATTGCTTTTATTTCCACATTTTTGGTAATTGTGATTGTCTTAAACGTTTTGGGTAAGATGTTGAATTCTTTGATTGAGGCAGTAGCTTTAGGTATGATAAATCGCTTGTTAGGAGCTGTGTTTGGGCTGATAAAAGGGATTCTTATTTTAAGTATATTGGTATACTTTGTGAATTTTTTAGATCAGAAGTTTGATTTTATTTCGAAGGAGAAAAAGGAGGAAAGCTTGTTTTATAAACCAATGGTACAAGTGTCAGAAACCATATTCGATATATTTAATTCAGATTTAGGAGATACTACCGACAAAATAAAGGAAAAGGTTCAAAAACAACTACCCGTTGAAGTATAATGAAGCAAAGAATTAAGAAGTACCTCAGAAAATTACCCAAAAGAAGAGTTCAGCATTTCGAAGGTTTTTGTCCCAATTGTGAATTTCCCGTTAATGGAAAGTTCTGCTCGAACTGTGGTCAGTCAACAAAAAGTTTTCAACGTCCGTTTTTGACCGTTGTGTCGGAATCTGTAGGCGATGCACTGTCTGTAGATAATAGATTAATACATACACTGGTTCCCCTGTTTTTAAAGCCGGGTTACTTGACTAGGGAATTTATGCGGGGGAGAAGAGCCCGGTATACACCACCTTTTCGATTGTACCTGTTTTTAACCTTTTTTGCCTTTTTATTGCTGGCTTATAATCACAAACCAGAAAGTGCAGCAGCTAAAGAATTGACTGTTGAAACGGATGATGGTAAGAAACTGGATATGGTTTCCTTATTGGAGGAAATGGTTGATGAGGAAGAGTATGATGTAGATAGTCTGAAATTAGATTCCTTGGCAGAGTTTAAAAAAAAGAATGGGGGCGTTGCAATTAATATTGGCAAGAAGAATGTTGCAAAAGATTCCTTGAAAGCAAAGAAAGAAAAAGACGACGGTCTGATTGGAGACAGTGATGTGAAAAAACTTATTGAAATGTGGAAGTTAAATCCTTCGCTGATGATGGATACTGCTTTTAAGAAGTTATCACAAACACTCTTGGTTATTTTGCCTCTTTTTGCCTTAGCTCTGGCCTTAATGTATATCAGAAGAAAGCACTACATGCTGGAACATCTGTTGATTTCACTCAATTTTCATGCATACATTTTTGTGCTCGTAATCATTAGTGAATTGTTGCTGATGGTGAACTTGGAGTTTCTTAGTACACTGGCTTTGTACCTGTACTTTTTAATTCCGGTTCAACTGTTCCTGACCATGAAATTCTACTACAAACAATCGTGGGTAAAGACCTTTTTTAAGTTTGTATTTGTATCCTTTATCTATAACATTCTACTTTTTACAGGAATCATTATGAGTTTGGTGGCAATGGTAGCTTAAGAACCAATTTAATAGGGGAAAAGAAACGGCAAAATTCTTATCTTTGTCGTTCGATTAAAAAATAGGATAAGTATATCCAAATAAGGAAAAAAATAGAAAACATGAATTTTATTGAGGAACTACAGTGGCGTGGCATGATTCACGATATGATGCCAGGAATAGAAGAACAACTTCAAAAAGAATTGACATCAGCATATGTGGGAATTGACCCAACTGCAGATTCTCTTCACATTGGTCACTTGGTTGGTGTAATGATGTTGAAGCACTTTCAGGTAGCAGGACACAAGCCAATTGTGTTGGTTGGTGGTGCCACAGGTATGATTGGTGACCCTTCGGGAAAATCTCAGGAAAGAAATTTGTTGGACGAAAAAACTTTACGTCACAATCAGGAGTGTTTAAGAGCCCAGTTGTCTAAGTTTATGGATTTCGATTCAGATGCTGAGAATGCTGCGGAAATGGTAAACAACTACGATTGGATGAAGGACTTTTCATTCCTTGATTTCATTAGAGATATCGGAAAGCACATCACCGTTAATTACATGATGAGTAAGGATTCTGTAAAGAAAAGATTGAGCGCCGATTCAAAAGCCGGTATGTCTTTTACTGAGTTTACTTACCAGTTGGTGCAGGGAACTGACTTTCTGGAGTTGTACCGTTCTAAGAACTGTAAATTACAAATGGGTGGTTCTGACCAGTGGGGAAATATCACTACAGGAACTGAATTAATTCGTAGAAAAGAAGGTGGTACTGCCTGGGCTATTACCTGTCCGCTAATTACAAAAGCTGATGGTGGTAAGTTCGGAAAAACAGAATCGGGAAACATTTGGTTGGATCCAAAACGTACTTCTCCATATAAATTCTACCAGTTTTGGTTGAATACCTCAGACGAAGATGCTGAGAAATACATCAAAATCTTTACTCTAATTCCTCGCGAAGAGATTGCAGCTTTGGTGGAAGAGCACAAAGAGGCTCCGCACCTAAGAAAACTTCAGCAACGTTTAGCGAAAGAAGTAACTATCATGATTCACTCTGAAGAGGATTACAATACTGCCGTTGAAGCTTCACAAATTTTGTTTGGTAAAGCTACAGCTGATGTATTAAAAAAACTTGATGAAGATACCTTCTTGTCTGTTTTTGAAGGAGTTCCTCAGTTTAATGTAGATAAAACGGAGTTTGAAGCGGGAGTTGATATTTTGGAACTTTTAGCGGTTAAAGCTGAGGTATTTCCATCAAAAGGAGAGTTAAGAAGATTGTTCAAAGGAAATGCAATTAGTATCAATAAGGAAAAGGTTCAGAATTCTGAATTAGTAGTAACAAAAGAACACCTTATTGCGGATAAGTATTTTCTTGTTCAGAAGGGGAAAAAGAATTATTTCTTAGTTGTGGCTTGTTAATTTAATGCTATTGCTTTATTTTTAGAGGATAAAGTAAAATCAAAAACCAAATCATAACCAAAAAATTAAAATTTATGAAACTATTAAAGTATGCCTTAATGGTATTGTTCTCTGTTGGAATGATGAGTTGTGGAGGCGGAGGCGGTGACGATCCTGTTGATGAACAAAAGCCTACGGCAAGTATAAATAGCTCAGCAACTGTAAAAGCCGGTGATAATTATACTGTGGCATTTTCAGCAAGTGATGATATGGAGCTTGAATCATACAGAGTGCAAATTGCATTTTCAAATGCGATTGGTATGACGGTGAAAACTTATCAGGATTTTTCCTTTGATTCAAATTCTGATTTAACAGATGCTGAAGGAAATACATTACCAAGCATTAAAGGTGAAAAATCTAAGTCTGTAAGTTTCCCAGTTTCTACTCGTTTTGGAGAGAATACTGTTGCTAAAAAAGGAATGTACAAATTAACAGTTACATTAACTGATGCCTCAGGAAAAACAAATTCTGCTGAGAAGGATTTTCAAATTCAATAATTTGAATTAAGAATATAATAAAAAAGGATCGGTAACCCGATCCTTTTTTTTATGCTTTAAACTCTATACCAAACAAGGCAATATCATCCACTACAGCTTTGTTCTTTTTACCAAGATCTATGTGCCTGGTTAAATCAAGAAATGTATCTTTTAGGTTTTTATTATTTGAGAATAAATTACTGATTAATTGCATGCCAACTTCCATTTTATCATCTACCTCTAATTCAATCAATCCATCTGTATAGCAAAGTAATTTTGAGTGATCTTTAATGGTAACTTCACCTACCAATACCATTGGAATTTCATCAAGCATTCCCAAGCCAATACAGCCTTTTTTTAATAGTGTTGTTTCTTTGGTTTTGTAGTTATACAAAATTGGAGGATGATGACTTGCATTTACATATCGAAGTTTTCGGGTCGTGTAGTTGTAAACACCTATGAATAGGGTTAAGAATTTTTCATCGCTAGAGCTTTCACAAACCTTTTGATTCAATTTATTCATCAATTCGTCCAAAGGAGTATCTGGGTTAAAAAGAGCTCGTAAAGTTGCTTGGAAGTTTGACATGATAAGGGCTGCAGGGATTCCTTTTCCCGAAACATCGCCAATACAAAAGCCCAATTCCTGATCATTAAAATTGATGAAGTCGTAATAATCGCCACCTATTTCGAAGTGTGGCTGATAGTAACCTTGTGATGCAATATACTCGTTTTGTGGTAGTGAATTTTGATTTGGAATCAATAAGTTTTGAATTTTTGAAGCCAGTTCCATTTCTTTTTTTATTGCCTCTTGGGCGATCAACTGCTTGTGCATTCGCTTATTCTCCATGGCTACAATTATAATATTGGAAATGGTTTGAATAAAGGCCAGGTGCTTAATGGCAGGGCTCATTCCTTCCATTTCTTCATCCAAATCGCCAATAAGAATATAGGCAAGAACTGATTTTTTATGAAATACCGGAATTAAGAAATCAAAGATTCTGAGGTGTTCGGGAAAGTCAGTTGAAATATAGGTAATTTCTTCATGCTTTGCTAAATCACTTTCTATAATGATATTATCAATAGTATTATTAGTGACACCCGAAATTAGCAACTTCTCCCAAGTAGAATTGAATTTAAAAACGACAATTTTGCCAATCTTTAGCTCGTTAAATAGGATGTCTTCATATTGTTTGAGCAGATCTTCAACAGATAAATTTTCGTTGATTGCTTGTGTGATTTTTAAGATTAGATCTAGCTTAAACTTACTGTTTACGGCTTGTTGCTTAATCACTATAGTGGGGTTTTTAGAGAATTAGGTTTCCTCTAAATTAGTAAATATTGATTCTTCAGGCAATTTGAGAGAGGGGAATAAAAAAAGGATTCCATGAAGAATCCTTTTTGTATGATAAGATTACAGATATTAAGCTTTTACACGCTCTACATAGCTGTGATCACGAGTGTCAACTTTAATTACATCGTCGGTATTAATAAACAATGGAACCATGATTGTTGCTCCTGTTTCAATTGTAGCAGGTTTTAATGAATTTGTTGATGAAGTATCACCTCTAAGACCTGGTTCAGTATAAGTAACTTGCATTGTTACATGGGCAGGTAATTCTGCATATAGAGGAGTTTCTGTATCAGCGTGCACAACAACTTCAACTGGATCTCCATCTTTTAACAAGTCAGGAGCATTAAACAAAGATTCTTCAAGTGCGATTTGCTCATAAGTTTCAGTGTGCATTAGGTTGTAACCCATGTCATCTTTGTAAAGAAACGTATGTGGACGTCTTTCAATTCTTGCAACATCAACTTTAACACCAGAGTTAAAAGTGTTATCGATAATTTTACCAGTTTTAACGTTTTTAAGCTTAGTTCTTACGAAAGCTGGACCTTTTCCTGGTTTAACGTGTTGAAATTGAATAATTGTATATAAATCATCCTTATAATGGATACACATTCCATTCTTAAAATCTGCAGTACTTGCCATGATATTATGAATTTAATTTTATAATCGATTTCAATTTATAATGAGCATTTGATCTCATTAATTTTTTGCAAAAGTAATTGAAACAATTAATAATCTAAAATATTAAGTGTTTTTGTTTGATATAGATAGCTATGAGAAATAAATAATTTTAATTCTTACGAAGCGAACTTGTGGAAAAATTTGAAAAATTTATCAGATCGCAACGCAGAGATCCCAAAAATAGATCGAATTGTACACGCACAGGAATTTTGTTGGCATCTGCAGAGATCCATATTTTCATATCGTCTTCGTCCTCGAATGCACGTCCGGTTTGAACAATTGGAATAAACTTGTAGCATTTCACATTTCCAATTTTGCTTTTTATATTTTCATACCCCATAAATCTAAATTGCAGTAAAAACTCTTCGTCTGCAAAATAAGTTTGGATTTTAACTACCTGACCAACTTCCAGGTCTGAATTAAAATAATACGCCCGGGCGAAATAAAAAGCAGAAAGGATATCATGAATACCAACAGGAACATCTTTAATTCCCGATCGTTGACTGTTAATTTGATTTTGTTCCCGATCAAAAGTAACTTCGTTATATCTTTTATAACTTCCTTCCTTGATATCTCGAATGGCTTTTATTGGAAGTAATGTTTCTTTATCGAAAAAACTTTCGTAGGTATCCTTAACACGATAAAGGGTGTTGAATAAGCCAACGGTTCGACCTGTTAAAGTAGCATGATATACTTCTTTGTCATTAATTTTATCTGACTTAAGTTTCAAGCTGGCTTTTCCACCTCTTACAATGCCATAATGGATTACATATTTTAAATGTTCCCCTTTATCAGCTGATTTTACAGGCGTATTTGAATATGTACTTGTCGATAGTACAAATAAGGAAATTAAAAATAGTGTAAATCTCAGCATACGCATTGTTTTAGTTCTTAATTAAAGATATTCTTTTTAGGCGTTGTTGCTACAAAATCTTTCAAATAAAATGGTTCAAAATAAGCAACATCTTCCAGTTCATTTTTGTTGAATTTATTCTCTGCCAATTCAATCATTCCAACAGCAGTTGCATTTACATCATCAAGAAAGATGCCATTTTCATTTGTGATCACATCTTTGCATTTGCCTGATCCATCACCAAAGAAAACAATCTCTTGTTCTGAAAGTTCATTTGCAAATGAGTTTTCATCGATAATATCAGCAGAAATATCTTTTACCAATTCAGTATTTGCATTGTAGAATGCTGTATAAACTTCCATTCTTCTGGCATCAATCATAGGACAAAACAAAGTTTTTTCCTGATTTTTTATTATAGATGATAAATCAGAATTGTATTGCAAGGCTTTTGTCATTGATTGTAATGTACTAACTGCGATTAGAGGAATTCCTGCCCCGTAGCAAATACCTTTGGCTGTTGATACACCAATTCGTAGACCTGTATAAGAACCTGGACCCATACTAATTGCCACACCATCTAAATCAGCTGTGCTTAAATTGTTTTCTTTTAATATATTTTCGATGAAAACAGTAAGATGGCTTGCATGTTTCATGCCTTCTTTGTTTTCTTTTAAAGCCAATAATTTCCCGTCTTTCCCTAATGCAACAGAACAAATTGCTGTTGATGTTTCGATATTTAAAAGTAATGCCATGTTCTAATTTTTTAAATCACTGCAAAATAAATGATAAAATGCGAAAACTAAATGAATTACATCAGTAAATTGCACTTTAGTTTGTTAGATCAAAATTCGAATCTATCATTATTAAGACAATTGAGAATTATCAGACACGTAAATAGAATAAAAAACTCTCAACCGAAACCAGTTGAGAGTTTTTAGAGTTGTTATATTTAAACTTGATTATAATTTTATCTCGATGCCATTGTAAAAGTCAAGAATCTTTGTTCTGAAAATGTATTCATATTTTGCCTGAAGCAAGTTCGATTTGGCTTGAAATAGGTTGTTTTTTTCTTGGTTGTAGTCTACTGAATTTACCAAGCCTAAGTTGAATTTCTCTTCGGTATAACGGAATGCTTCTTCGGTTGAAGAAACTGCAGTTTCACTAGAAAAATACTTGTTCATTGCAGCTTTAGCATTTGCATGAGCTTGTTGAATTTCTTTTCTCAAGTCATTTTTTCTGTTTTCCATATTCAACTTAGAGCGATCGATATTAATTTTTGCATTGGCAATATTTCGATTAACAATACCTCCATTAAAAATAGGAATTCGTAGATTGAAACCAAACGATTTTCTTTCGCGATTTGATAACTGATCACCAAGTTTCATTTCATTACGAATAATAATTGGTTGAGGTCTATTTTCATCATCTAAAATTAAATCCCCATTGTCATCTCTTAAAAGTCCTCTCTCTTGAAAGTCTTTAGAATAACTTGAACCCCAATATCCAGACATAGAAAGCGATGGAGCTCTTTGACCTTTTGCAATCACGAGTCCTTTTTCAGAACTTTCCAATCTGTATCTTGCAGCTTTCATTTCAGGTCTGAATTCCAAAGCATTAATGAATACTGATTCAGGATCAACCATTGAGCGTGTTGCATTCAATACCGGTAATTCAGGAATGCTAATGTCGAATTCTGTAGGGTTTTCAAGATCTAGCAATTGGGCTAGATCAAGCAAAGCTAAATCAAGATTATTTGATGCATTAACTACTTCAAGTGCTTCTCGAGCTGCTTGTGCATTCTGCTCCATCAAAGTTCCTTTTGGAAGGGTTCCTGCTTCAACCAAAGCTTCTGTTCTCTTAATTTGAAGTTTAGTAACTTTTAACTTTTCCTGAGCTATATGTAACAACTCTTTGTTGAAAAGAATATTCAAATAGGAAGAAGTAATATTTAAAGCCAAATCTTCTTTTGCTTTTTCTACATCTTGAAGGCTAGCTTGAAGATCAAGCTCATTTTGTTTTATTGAATTGTACTTTTGAAAGCCTTCGAATAGCGTTACACTCGCTGATAATCCAACAGAACCACTTTGTGTATTCATATCACCATAAGTATTATCTGCTGTTAGTGTGCGACCATAGCTAAAGTCATACCCTGTGTTACCATTTAAATTTGGCAATAGATCGAACTTGGATTGTTTTGTATTGTTAGATTGAATTTCAGCATCAAGTTTACGCAACTGTAGGTCAATATTGTGTTCTTTCGCATAGTTGATGCATTTCTCTAAGCTCCATTTTTCTTGAGCATTTGCTGAAGAGAATGAAAATGCAATTGCAATTAGCGGTAATAATAATTTTTTCATTTGTTTTTGTTTTATAATCCGTAATACGGTTTAGGCAATTATAAAAACGATTTTGATATGATAAATATGAACGATATAATGCTCTTTACAAAGTTTGCTTAATCTTTCTTCTTATTTTCTTTAATCATATCTGATTTTTTCTTCTTCTCGCCCTTAAGTTTATCATCTTTGGTTATACCTTCTAAAACCTCAATATTAATTCCATCAGATAATCCAGTTTTGATAAAACGTCTTTCAAATTCTTGAGGAGAAGTTTCTACTTCAACAAAGGTTGAGTCATTTTCAAACTCTAACAAGCTTTCGTTTACAGCAAGTACTTTATCTCTTTTATCTAATACGATTTCAGCATTTGCACTATATCCTGATCGAATAAAGTACTTGTCGTTTAGTTTAACTGAAGCTTTAATTTCAAACTGAATTGCTCCATTTTCTTCAACACCTTTTGGAGAAATGTATTCAAGATTTGCATCAAATTTAACATCTTCAATAGCACCAATGGTAAGTTTAAGGTTCATTCCTTGATTAATCTTTCCAACTTCAGTTTCGTCAACTTTACCTTGGAAAATCATTTCACCCATATCAGCTACTATAGCTACAGTTGTACCATCGTTAAATGTATTGGATTGAATTACAGAGTTACCTTCCTTAATTGGAATATCCAAAATCATACCTTCAATAGTTGAGCGGATGATCGTGTTTGTTGCATTTGCTGATTTTTTTGTAACACCTTCTTTAATCAGTTGTAAATTATCTTTTGCCGATTGCAATTCTTCACGTGAGTTGCGATAAGCCAATTGAGTTTTCTGGAAATCTGATTCAGAAATTACTTTTTTATCATACAAAGCTTTATCACGATTATAGTTAATTTCAGAATCTTCATAATTAATTTTTGCAACATTAACACGTGATTCTGCACTGTTAAGGTTAATCATGTCAGGAATGATCTTAATTTTTGCAATTGGATCACCTTTTTTCAACATTTCACCAGCTTCAACATATAAAGTTTCGATAATACCAGAAACACCTTGAGGTTTAATTTCAATTTCTTTTCTAGGCACAACCGAACCCGTTGCAATTGTTTTTTTAACAATGTCAGTAATCTCAGGAGATTTAGTGTTGTAAACTACAGGTTTATCCTGCGACTTTTTATAAAGGAAAAAAATGGTTCCTACAAAAAGGACGATTAATCCTACAACCATTAAGATTCTTAGAACTTTTTTCATGACTTGTATTATTTTCAGATTTATGACTTTTATTCGTATCTCAATGCATCAACAGGTTTGATTTTAATGGCTCTTTGTGCTGGTAAAAGCCCAGCCAGAACTCCAAAAAATACCAAAACACCGAGTGCTATAAATGCAACATTAATATCAACGTAAGGATTTAATATTTGAGGATTAGGACTACCTTCGGTTGCTTTGCCTATTAATTCAACAATTACAACTCCGAATACCAATCCCCAAAAGCCTGCAAAGGAGGTTAAGAATACCGATTCGTTAATGATTTGACCAACCACTAAGGCAGGTTTTGCTCCAATAGCACGCTTAATTCCTAACTCCTTGGTTCTCTCTTTTACAACTACGTGCATGATGTTACTAACGCCAATTACTCCAGTAATCAGAACTCCGAATCCAATTACCCAAAACAAGAACCCAATGCTATTGAAAAGGCCAAATATCTTATTGAACATTTTGGCAATGTTAAAGTTCCCAATAGCTTGCTTATCTTCCGGGTGAATAGAGTGGCGGCGTGCCAGAATTTCAAATATCTTATCTTCCAATTCAGCAACAGATTCGCCTACTTTAGCAGTTGCAAGGAATACATAGAATTTGTCTCCATAATTATACAATTGTTGCAGAGTTGTAAAAGGCAACTGTATAATATCATCTCGATTACCCATGTTATTGCTCAAAGGCTTAATCTCACCAATGATTTTAAAATAAATTCCATTTACTTTTAGGAATTGCCCAATAGGATCTTCATCTTCCTCAAACATCAACTCCTTAACACGTGGACCAATGGTGATTACTTTTCGAAATTCTTTAAGGTCATTTTGGTTGATAAATCTTCCAGAAACTACTTCAACAGGGTTTACCATGTTCATTTCAGGAGATGTACCTTTAATTCTAAAATTCCCTTTTTTCTCGTTACGAAAAGTATTGTGAGTTGCACCGCCACTCCAACCATTAATATCGGGAGCAATGTGTTCCAATTCAGGAATTCCTTTTTTTAATGCAACTAAATCATCATTTGTAAACTGATAAAATCTGTTCCGGGGTAAGCCTTTGTAGGCTTTGGTTGTTCTTTCTACCCAAAATACTGTCGAGTTGGTTGCAAAGTTTCCCAAAGAAGATTGAATGTTATTTTGAAATCCTCTTCCTATTCCCAGAAGAGTTACCAAAATAAGAATCCCAAACATCACACCCAATCCTGTAAGAAAGGTGCGAAGTTTATTCTTTTTTAGTGCGGCGGTAATTTCCTGCCATTTATCTAGATCGAACATTTTAATGTCGTTTATAAGTTCGTATTATTCGTCTCTTAAAGCTTCTATTGGTCTAATGGCTGCAGCTTTTCGTGCTGGGAAAAATCCTGCCAAAGCACCAGTAATTACCAATACAATAGTTGCACCTACTGCAATGCCAAGATCAACCTGTGGATTTAAGAAGTATATTGCAGCTGGAGCATAAACCTTCTCGATAATGTCAAATTGGTTAATGGCTTCCAATAATCCAACGCCTGCAATTAATCCTACATAACCCGACGCTGCTGTAATAAATATTGCTTCCATTAGAATTAAGCCAACAACAGATCTTGGAGAAGCACCAATTGCTTTTCGAACACCAATTTCTTTGGTCCGTTCTTTTACCACAATCATCATGATATTGAAAACACCAATCACACCTAGTACAATTGTGAATATGCCTATGATCCAAACAAACATCTCGATTGCACTAAATAAACCTGCAAAAGTTTGAGAGTTTTCAATATTATTCTGAATCCATAGCGCATTTTTATCTTCTTTGCTGAAATTGTGTCGGGCAGCCATTTTATAGGTAATCTGCCTTTCAATATTTTTACTCTCTTCAACCGAAACATTATTCAATGTGAAAGAGATTCTACGGATATGATCGTTGTTATTGAATATTTTTTGAGCTACGGTAATTGGAATGTAAATATCCCTTGAGTTTTCATCGAAACTTTGTTGGTGAAAAACACCAACAACTTTAAATTTAATATCGTTAATATTAATGAATTTGTTAAGAGCGGTTTCTTTTGGGAAAAGCACTTTTTTTACTTCATCCTGAATGGCCACAACCTTTCTGTGTTCATCTAGGTCGTTCTGGTTTAGAAACCTTCCTTTTACAATTTCAAAATTTTTAATTTCTTTATAAGTATCATGTACAGGTGATACATTAAAATTCCCGAAGTTATTTTTATAGGAAATTGTTTCAGCACCAGGAATGTATGACATAGCTGAAATCGCATCAATTTTTTGAATTGATTTTTTCAGATTCAAGAAATCATCATTTACCATTTGAATCCTTTTTCCTTCTGGAGTTCCTTTATATGCTTTAGTAGTTCTACCACCATATATTTGCATACTGTTTGTAGCATCTTGAGCAAATACAGAAGTCATACCATTACGTAAACCTCTGCCTGCTCCCAATAGGAAAATCAGCATAAAAATTCCTGTAGCTACCGAAAAACCCGTTAAAATAGTACGAGTCTTATTTTTCCTTATGGTGCTAAATATTTCTTGCCACTTATCTCTGTCGAACATAGCTTGATATTAGGGTTTGGTCTATTCCTGGATAGAAATTTTAACCGATTCGGTATTGTTAATTTTGTTATTCTCTACGATTGATTCAATAAGTCCATCCTTTAAGTTGATGATTCTATCAGTCATATGAGCAATGTCGTTTTCGTGAGTAACAATAATTACAGTAATTCCCGATTTGTTGATTTTTTTTAAGAGTTCCATTACCTCTACTGAAGTTTTCGAGTCAAGAGCTCCGGTCGGCTCATCAGCTAGAATAATTTTAGGTTGAGTAATCATTGCACGAGCTACAGCAACTCTCTGCTTTTGTCCACCTGAAAGTTCGTTCGGCATGTGGTGCGCCCATTCTTTCAATCCCATTTTATCAAGATATTCCAAGGCTAGTTTGTTTCTCTTTTTTCTGGATACCTTTTGATAGTATAGTGGAAGTGCCACATTTTCCATGGCATTTTTAAAAGAAATCAGATTAAATGATTGAAATACAAAACCCAACAAGTTATTGCGAAGCTTAGCAGCTTTTGTTTCGCTCATCGATTTGATTTCCTCGTTGTTTAGTTCGTAAACTCCATCGTCATGATTGTCTAAAAGTCCGAGAATATTCAATAATGTTGACTTTCCAGAGCCGGAAGATCCCATGATTGATACCAATTCACCTTCTTTAATATGCAAATCGATACCTTTAAGTACATGCAACTTGTTGGTTCCGGTGATGTACGATTTGTGAATGTTTTGTAATCGGATCATAATATTGATGTATTTTAAAAATCTATATACAATAATAAATTTATGCGGTTTGATCTCAAATTAATTTAGACCAACGCACACAATTATCGACAAAACTGTATTATCAACTGATAATGTCGAAATAAATAAGCATAATAATAAAATAGAAAATCTTCACCCCAATACTATAGTTAATTTCAATACTCGTGCCACTAAGTGGAACTTTCATTAAATCAGTAAAATATGTGTTTTGTTTATTCTTTTTTAACGATTTTTGTGTACGATGTTATTACATAGATTGTACGAATGCGTACAATTCGATACACTAATATAACAGCTAAAGTGGTGAATTGTTAATAATTGCTAAACAAATCGGGCAATGAGAATTTTTAATGTAATTTAGGTGCTTTAAATCTAAATTATGGATTGGATAAAATTACTTTCAACGAAAAGATTCGGACAAGAAGACAAATACTCACCAGCAAGTGTTGATGTGAGAACTCAATTTCAAAGGGATTACGACAGGTTGATATTTTCATCACCATTTCGTCGTTTGCAAAATAAAACACAAGTATTTCCGCTGCCAGGAAGTATTTTTGTACACAATCGCTTAACTCATAGCTTGGAAGTTTCTAGTGTTGGAAGATCGCTTGGGAATTTGTTGGCTGAGAAATTAATTGAGAATAAAAAAGTAGATCCTGAATCAGGGATTAGGGAAATAGGTAGCATTGTTGCTGCAGCATGTTTGGCTCATGATTTGGGTAATCCTCCTTTTGGACATTCTGGAGAGAAAGCCTTGTCACATTATTTTGAAAAAGGAGAGGGAGCAGCGATAAAAGGTCGATTTAGTGATGAGGAATGGTTCGATTTAACAAATTTTGAGGGCAATGCAAATGCATTACGACTATTGACACATGCTTTTAATGGCAGAAGAAAAGGAGGTTTTGCACTTACTTATTCTACCATAGCATCCATTGTAAAGTATCCATGGGAATCAAATAAAATACCTGAAGTTGGAAAGAAAAAGTATGGATATTTTCAGGTAGAAAAAGAATCTTACTTTAAGATTGCCAAAGAGCTTGAAATTCCTGAAGTAGGTGAGGGAATATATGCACGTTTCCCTTTGGTATACTTGGTTGAGGCTGCCGATGATATTTGTTATCAAATTATGGACATCGAGGATGCTCATAAATTAAATATTCTGAGTACTGCAGAAACCAAAGAACTCCTTTTAAATTTTTATGATCCTGAAAAAGAAAAATCAAGTCTTGACAGAATAAATAAAACTTGTGAAGAGGTAACTGATACCAATGAGCAGATTGCATTTATTAGAGCAAGTGTAATTGGTAAATTGGTAGGAGAGTGTGTTAACGTTTTTCTGGATAATTACGATGATATTTTAAAAGGAACATTTAATGGCGCTTTAATCAAGGAGGTTGAGCCAACTTGCAAACAAGCGTATAAAACCTGTACAGGAGTTGCTGTTCAGAGAATTTATCGACATCGATCGGTTATTGAAATTGAATTGGCAGGTTATAAAATCTTAGGAACCTTACTGGAAGAATTTGTTTCAGCGGTGATGGAACCAGATAATTTCTATTCGAAAAATCTATTATCCTTAATTCCTCAGCAGTACGATGTGTCGGGAGAGGATGACTACAAGAAAATCATGTCTGTATTGGATTTTGTATCTGGCATGACCGATGTGTTTGCTCTTGATTTGTATCGAAAAATAAAAGGGATTGAATTACCTGAAATAAAATAAAGCATGAGAAAATTTATGTTAATTTGTATCCTTAGTTTAGGATGGATGTCAGGTGTTATTGCACAGGAAGAATGGAAAAAGATAGAGTCTGAGAAGTCAAAAATAAAATTTTCGATTCCTGATCAACCCATTGTTCAAAATAAAGAACTCAATGGCATTTCAATAGAGGTTTTCAGTTTTAAGGATGCAGTCACGGTATTTGGGATTGTGGCTTCTGATTTTTCAAAAGTAGGAATTGATTTTACCTATTCAGATCCGACCGAATATTATGAAGAAATGAAAGAAGGTAGTTTGGTGAGTAATGGAACAATTTTGTTAGAGGAAAGATCGGTAGCTTACCAGAAAATGTTGGGGAAAGAAATCGAATATACCCAAATGGTGGGCAAACATGAGTATACCTATTTTAAACGATTCTTTTTCCGTGGAAAATACATTTATCAAATTGCGATAGGTGGCCCATCGCGAATGAAAAGAATACTTCTTGATAAAAAGAATTTATACTTTAATTCGGTGGAGTTTTTATAATTACCTGATTTCAATTCAAAATATGGTCACAGTTTCAATTATTTTTTAGTGGAAATTGATTCAGATTTTTTAAACTAAATCTTGAACAAATCTGACTTACTGTGAATAATATTTTGAGTCGATTTTAGGTTAATATTTACGTAGATATTAATTGATATTACGTAATCGTGAATTCATATTACGTAATCGTTAAACCATACAAAACCAGCTTGAAAAATACACGTATTCCTATTAAATTTAAAGTAGTAAAAACAGTAAATATTAGGGGATATGAAACTATTAAAAAAGCTAAAAGATTTGTTCTACACAGCAGACGACGATTTCGTTGTTGTTGATCTTACTACAAAAATGATTCAATCGATGAATTCAAGAGAGTGGAATCGATTAAAAAACAAGAAAAACTTCATGGTTATTAAGTAGTTTTTGTTGTAGGAAGTAAAAGAGATTGGCTGGAATGATATTGGCAAATCGTTTTAGCCTGAGGGTTTGGCGACCTTATGAAAAAATGATTTCGACTATTTGTCGGAATTTTTTTTGCTGTTTTCTTTGTATTTCTTCAATCCTCGAATAATAATATTGCCTGTTCCATTTGGGTCGCATGGATATTGAAATTCTCTCTTACTCAATTCTTTATTGTTGATGATTTCATAGAATTTGTCTAGGTATCTAATTGTGTTTTTCCTGTAAGTCTTATCAATCAAGGTATTGTTTTGGTAAATGGCATAAATATCTTTTTTCAAATCATTAAATAACTCGAAAGTAGATTCAAATTCATTCATATTATCCAGGCAATAGCCTCTATACCTTCTATTGCGAACAGAACTTAATTGAAGGGCTTCTGCAGGTGCTGCATATGGGGTGTTTACAATTCCCGACATGTCAAAATCGTAAGGAACCGTAACAATTGATTTGCCACTATGATTAACCAGTAATTTAATGTTGTGTAGGTATTGTATGGACCAATCGGTGTTTCCGATTAGGTATTGAAATACAGCCATTTTCAGAAAGGATTCTTTATCGATTGTTTGTGGATTAACATTTAGTTGCTTGCGAATTGCTGAATGATTTCGCTTTGCCATTTTATTCTGATCTTCCAAAAGAATTCCATACTTAGCGCTTCTGGTTTTATTTCTTTTTGTGTCTTCAAAAATCACCTTAACTAGTCTTACCTGAAAACTTTTCTCTGTAATTAATTGGTAGATTTTATAAACGAGGTATTCTTGCACAACAAATTTTTCAATATCACAAGTGGTAACCAATTTTAATTTATTCTGCCCTTTAAAAATTGTTTTAGCCAAATCCGGTAAAGTGTCAAAATTTAAAAGTAGGGGAGGAGTTGCACAATTTGCTCTCATCTTGCGAAAATGCCCTCTTGTTTTTACTCGAATATCCAAAGAATGTTGTTGGTTATTAATATCATATGAGAAAATAAAAGGATGGTATGTTGCATTCTCTTTTCTATCGTTGAACAATTTTCTGATATCTCCTTTTAGTTTGATTTCAAATATTTCATCACTACTGAAAAGAGGCAATGTCTCGTAAGGGCTATTTGTTGCATTTTGAGCACAAACTTCCCAAGTAAAACAAAAGGATAATATCAAGAAAAGGAAGAATCTCATATTGCTTAATTTGTAGTACATGCAGATTATTTACGAAGGATATATTCATCAATCAATTCCAGTGTGTCAGGATTCTTAACGCGAACGCTGATTTTATTCCCATCAACATCTATCAATACAAGAGCATTTTGAGTAGAGAAGTTTCGCACATTTTCTGACCAGGGCGTTTTTTCCTGGGCATAATAAGGAGCACCTGCTGCACCATTGTTTATCTGGTAGAAAGTTCTGCTCAATTCCAACTTTTTGTACTGATAGCCCTGAGGATATCGTACCATTTTATTGGTGATGGTAAGTAGGTTGTAGTTGTGTTCATCGCCACTTAAGATGGCCACCGTTTTTTTGCTTTTGTTAACGATGAGGTCAAGCAATTCATCACGCCTTTCTATGATTCCTTTTTCATAAAATCGCCCCTTCACAACCGCTCTAAAGTTGTTGTTGCCATGATACCACATATCATCTTTTACATGTCCGCCATTGGGAAAGAAAGGAGTGTGAATGGTAATAAAAACATGGTCGATATCCTTATTTTTCTCCAAATGATTTAAGGTTTTTTGGAGCCATCTCATTTGGTTATCCATGATATAGGCGTGCAGATTTCCACTGCTTACATTGAGCCCGTGTGGGGCATACCAGTAATCAGAGTTAAGAACTACCATGGTAACATTGTCGTAACTGTACCAGTAAACGGATTCCTTGTAGGAAGGAAAGTCATCCTTGTCAGGATTGGGGTCGTATTTTGAATTGTCTTCACTGTGAGGACCATTTTGTGGAAGACAGAAATTATCCTGGAACAGTGACTCTCCGGAATCCGTGGCAAAAGGAAAATGATCAATCATATAATTTTGTTGGGTTTGAGGATCATGAAAAATGAAATTGTAAGCCTCATGATTTCCAAAACCCGCATAGAAGGGGATGTAGTGCCACCATGATTCTACAGCACGTTTCCAGTTTGCATATTGCAGGTTCATCCTATCGCGACTGGTGTCATACCCATCTATTACATCACCTGTGAATTGTACAAACCTGGCATCTTCAAGTTTTGCGAGAGCAGCAATACGCTTCATGATATAGGCATTGGTGCCGTATATATCCCTTTCTCCACCTCCTTGTCCCGATCGGGAGTCACTGCCATAGGCAAAAGTAAATGGTTTTCTACTGCCAGGTTCAGGGGCAGTTTTGAATTCAAATTCATATTCAAAGTCACCTACCTTTAGTTTGTAAGGATGCAGTTTGTCTGCCTGGAGCTTGTCCAGTTTTATTTCGTGAGTGAGACTTTTCTTTTTATTATTAAAAACCTTGTTATTACAAAGGATGGAGGACCGGACAGGTTTTGATGTTGTAAAAGAAATCATTGCACCCTTATGGCTTAGCTGATTTACAAAAGGCCCTTCTATAACTGTTGGTTCAGCTGTGAACAGATTGTCTTTAAAACTAAAAGCTACTTTGCCATCGTAAAAAATCATGCCGTTGCTGGCTACAATTCGATAGCCTAAAATTGCTTTGCCATTCTTTTCCCAGTCTACCATATCGTACCTCCCAGACAGATTGTCTCGTATAGGAATTTGAGCTTTCCCGTTCACAATTTGGGAGCTTTCCCTGAAATAAACAGGTTGAGGGTAACGACCATCCTGATAGTTAATAAAGCCATAGTATAAGATTCCGTTGAGTTCAGGAAATTTAAAATCAAGATCAAGTCCCAGATTTGTTCCTTTGATATTCGAATACAGATCCTCAAATTGAAAGAGGTCTTTGCGATGGACAGCATAGATTTTTCTATCCTCGAGCTTTAGAAACAGACCTTTTTCATCAATGGATATATTTGAATATACAGCAGGTATTTCCTGTGTTTTTGCCAATAAGGAAAATAGGATCAATAAACTCCCTATAAGTATATGTCTCATGCTTTTGCGTGTTATTTCTGAATACCATTAAAGATACGACATGATAATCAGTAACAGAGAATTTTTTTGAGGAGGGGAGAGGTGAACACAAAAAGCGAACCTCCCTTTTGCATGCGATTCGCTTTTGCCCTATTTATAAGGTTATGAACGTTATTTTTAAACTCTTTTAAATCGAACTTAGCTTATTAGTTGATGGAGATGTTTTCCTTCTTTAGCTCATTACTGTTAGGAAGATGTGTGTACACTTCCAGCAAATCAACCTTGGTCCAGAGGCCTGCATTGTTTGCATGTATAAAGATGTGATCGAGAGAGGCCTCTTCCTGGTTTTTCCCCTGAAAAAAGATTTCTGCCTTGAAGGGGGCCACCTGTTTTAATCGCAGCTTTAAGACTTTGTGTGAGACCAAATGAATGTCATACTCCCTGGAGTTGTTCTCATCTGCCTTGTGTTTAATTCCGTAGGCAAAGCTTTTCTCGATTCTTGTCAAAGGTTCTGTTTGCCCGTTTTTCTCATATAAGATCCAATAGGCCAGAATGGGTTCCTCCTCGTTTAGTTGCCCATTTTCCTTGAAATTTGCCTCATAAACAACGGTGTTGGTGTTGTGGGTGCGTTGAATATAGAACAAGTGATGCTCTTTTTTGTCAGGGACAGGATAGTCTGCGACTTCCCCCTTGCAAAATGTGAGTGCACTCAGAAAGATCAATAGTAAGTTCATAGTTGCTTGTTTTTTCGATACCACTGAATACTTGATGCGATGCCCGTTTCCAAATCGTATTGCGGTATAAACTTGAAAGCCTCCAGTGTTTCCTGGGAGTTACAGGCCCAGTTCATGCTGGTAAGTTCCTTGTACTTATCGCTATTGAGTAAGGAGGTTTTACTCCTTGCCTGGGCTGCTTTTTCCGACAGCAATGCAATGCATTTTAGTAGTGGTCTGGGTATAACAAGAGGAAAAGTCCATTTCCCCAGTGCTTTCTTGCTGATTTTCGACAATTGTCGGCAGGTATAGGTTTCCCCATCCGATACAAAGAAACTTCCATTGCTTACCGAACTGCCCGTTGATTGAATGAGTAAACGGGCAAGGTCTTTCACATAAATGAAGGAGAGCTGCTGTTTGGGGCTGCTGATGTAGGGCTCAATATGCTTTTGGATTGCCTTGAACAGGGACAGGAAATCTTTATCTCTGGGGCCATACACAGCCGTTGGCCTGAATATCAGGTAAGGCACTTCCTGCTGTTTTTTCAGATATTCTTCTACTCGCAGCTTACTTCTACCATAATGTGTAATGGGAGCAGGCTGGTCCGATGGCTCAATGGGAAGCATGCTTTTGGCATTTCCGGGGCCCATGGCAGCCAGGCTACTCATTAATATAAATTTCTTGGGGGCAAACTTAGCTTCCACCAGCGATTCCAGCAGGTTCTGAGTATACTGATTATTGATTCGATCAAAGTCAGAGGGCTCCACAACTTGCGTGGCTCCGGCGTTGTGAATCACATAATCGAAAGCGGGAATATCCAGCTTCTTCCACTCCTGTTTTAGTTTTTCACGATCGGAAAGATCCAGCCTCAAAATGTGAGTCCGATCCACATCCAGGTATTGCAGGTTGCTGCTGCTGCGCACTCCGGCATAGACTTCATGATTTTGCCTCAGGGCTTCTTCTACCAGGAAACTCCCAATAAACCCGTTTGCTCCGGTGATAAGTATTCTGCTCATCTTATAATTGTTTGGTGTAACACCTGCGTCTTTTGTGTTGCCTGTTTGGGGTGAATCGCCACATGGCTTGCACCTTCTTGTTATCCTCCAGTTCAATATTGCTCTCGGCGTTATAGATCCCCATGCGGGCAGCGCCACTGATAATGTCGCTCATGATAATGGCATTAACTCCCTTGTTTTGATATTGCTCATCCACTGCAATCAGGTAAAGGTCCACGCGGTCGTTTTTATTCACCGCCTTTAGCAGGTGCAGTGCGCCAAAAGGAAACAGCTTCCCCTTTGCCTTTTGCAAGGCCTTTGTGAAGGAGGGCATGGCGATTCCAACACCAATTAGTTTTCCAGTTTCGTCGCCCACCAGGCTGATCAGGTTCATGTTGATGAAACTCAAATACGACTTGGTGTAATAATCCATTTGCTCCTTGCTAAGGGGAATGAATCCATAAAGATCCTTATAGCACTCATTAATCAGCTTGAAAATTGCAGGGGCAATCTTCTTCACTTCCCTGGAACCTTTGGGTTTGATGCTGACCAACTTGTTTCTTTCCTTGCATCTTTGGGCGAGCGATTCCATTTTTCCGGCAATGGCGTCGTTGGTTTGGATCTCATATTCCACCCAATCGGTACTTTTCTCGAAGGCTAAGTTTTCAATGTGCCTTTGGTAATAAGGGTAGTTGTATAGGGTAGCCAAAGTGCCTTCACAATCAAAGCCTTCAATTAGCAAGCCCTGGCGATCCATGTCTGTAAAGCCCATGGGGCCATGCAATACTTCCGTATCATGTTGTTTCAACCACTCAATGGCAGTTTTCATCAGGGCAGCGGAAACTTGCAGGTCGTCGGTAAAATCGAACCAGCCAAAACGGCCTATCTTCTGATCCAGCTTCTCTTGTTCTTTTCGGTTGATGATGGCAGCAATGCGCCCCACAACCTGATTGTTCTGGTAAGCCAGCCAGTATTTGCTCTTGCAAAAAGCCAGTGCCGGATTTTTACTTTTTTTCAAGGTGTGCGATTCGTCAAGATGAATGGGAAAGGCAACCTGCTTATTGTTTTTGTATAGATTCGTATAAAAACGAATGAACTGCTTCAGTTCAGAAATCGTCTTAACTTCTCTTATTTCTAGTGACATAGGTTTTCTTGCGGGACATATGATTTTACAACTTGGCTAATGGTCTCAATGGCATGCTCAATTTGATCTTTGCTGTGAGCCGCTGTCAGTGAAAAACGCAAAAGTGCATCGTTCTCCTTCACCCCAGGAGCCACTACGGGATTGACATAGATTCCACGGTTCAATAATTTTCTGGCTACGCGGAAAGTAAGAATACTGTCACGAATATAGATTGGGATGATTGGCGTTTCGGCTAGACCAATATCAAGGTTGTGTTCTCTCATTAGGCGCAAAGCATAGTGGGTGTTTTCCCATAGCTTTTGGCGGAAGGAGTCATCCGATTTGATGAGGCGTAGCGAGGCCAACACACTGGCTGTGGAAGCTGGAGGCAAGCTGGCACTGAACATGTAGGAACGCGAGGCGTGGCTCAAATAGTCTATCACATCCTTGTTACCGGCAACAAAACCACCAACCGAAGCCATCGACTTGCTAAAGGTTCCTCCAATCAAGTCAACCTGTTCGGTAATGCCATAATGCGAGGCTGTACCAGCCCCATGATTTCCCAATACCCCAATGGCATGGGCACAATCTACAAAAGTGAAGGCGTCGTGCTTGCTTGCTTCCATCACAATTCTGTCCAGCTTGGCAATATCCCCATCCATGGAGAAAATACCATCGGTGATAATAAGTTTTACCCCTGCAGAGTTTTTTCCCCTGTTCAGCTTTCTGCCCAAATCAAAAATGTCATTGTGCTTGTATTTAATTCGTTGGGCCAAACTCATTCGGCAGCCGTCAATAATAGAAGCGTGGTTCAACTCATCGATGAAAATATGATCTCCCTTTCCTGCCATGGCCGGAAGCACACCCGTATTCACCTGGAATCCGGTAGGAAAGATGATTACCGCTTCCTTGCCCAGAAAATCTTTCAATTCATCTTCCAGCTCGTGGTGTAAATCCAGTGTGCCGTTCATGAATCGGCTTCCGGTACAGGAGGTGCCGTATTTATTGATGGCCGCTGTGGCCGCTTCTTTTATTTTTGGATGATTGTTCAATCCCAGGTAGTTGTTCGAGCCAAACATCAAAACTTCCTGGCCTTCGATTATGGCCGTATCGGATTGAGGTGATGAAATGGGACGAAAAAAGGGATACATGTTGGTTTCACGTAATAGTTTGGCCTGTATGACCAAATTGCTGTTTTTAACGAAATCGTACTTACTCATGATTTATTATTTTGGTTTATTGGATGAAGGTGGGCGTGTAACAAGGACAGCATATCACCAACTACCTTTAGCTTTAGATGTTTGATGTCGGTCTTCTGATAAGGATCTGCTTCTATTTGATAAAGGGCCTTGCATTTCTTGCCATCGTAGAGCAGCAGGTAATCTCCTTGAATCATCTGGTAGCACTGGTTGACAATGCTCACGGCATATTTTGGTGACTTAGGATCTAGTAAATTATTTCCCGCAGATCGGAACTCTTCCCCGTAGTTCAGGTAGCTGAGTACCGTAGGAAAAACATCAATTTGTTGCACCCGCTCTTCTCTCTTGCCTTTCAAATTCCTGCCTGGTGCATAAAACAAGAGTGGAATGGCAAAGGCATTGGCCGAGGTTGCATATTCCTTGTGCCAGGGGGTGATGGCATGATCGGCTGTGATGATGAACAAAGTATTTTGATACCAATCCTTGCTGGCCGCGGTTTTGAAAAACTGGCGCAGGGCATAATCGGTATAGCGCATGGTTTCGTGAATGCCATCGCTTCCCTTGGGAAATTTTCCCTGGTACTTCTGAGGTACCACATACGGATTGTGCGAGGACAGCGTGAATACCGTAGATAAAAATGGCCTTTTGCACTGGTCAAGCTTCTCGGCCATATAGTGCAGGTAGGGCTCGTCGAATATGCCCCAGGTGCCATCAAAATCTTTTCCGGCAGGATATTCATCCAGTCCGTAGTAGTGATCTATATCGGCCGACTGGCAAAAATCGGCAAAGCCCATGGTGGCATTGTGCGAACCATGAAAAAAGAAGGTTTCGTAGCCTTTGCCTTTTAAACAGGAGGCTAAGCTCTCTACTTTTTTACCCGCTTTGTTGGCCAGGATAAAAGGAGTCTGGTTGGCAGGAATCGAGGACAGGATGGCTGGCACTGCATCCATGCTCTTGCGACCGTTGGCGTAGGCATGGGTAAAATACAAGCTTTTCTGCATCAGGGAATCCAAAAAGGGAGCATAGCCCTTATAGTTTCCACCTTCCAAATCGGTATTTAAACTTCCGAAAGTCTCACGCGTGAAACTCTCCAGTATGATGATGACCACATTGTCGGGTCTGAATTCTCCATTTGATACCTTTTGGGCTTGTGGCTGAATCACCGGAAGGGTAGTTGTTGAATCGTCGCCGTATGATGACAGTAAGGTGAAGGCCGAGTTAAGAACAATTCCGGCATCTTCAACCTGTTCCACATCGTCAAGGGCATCGCTTATTTGCAATGATTTACCAAAGGGATTCAGATTGTTGATCATGCCCATATAGGTGGCCAGGACAATTACCAGCCAAAAGCCTGTTGCTGTTTGATAGTCAAAGGCTCTTTGGGTTTTCTTGTGCTTTTGTAAACTGAAGCGGAAAAATCTCAACAGAATCCCAATTAATAGACCTAGCAGAATAAAGGCATACCAATAGGTAAGCAAAAACTCTCCGCCAAGAGATGACATATTGGCCTGTGTCCCTAGGTAATCGAAAATAGACCAGGTAATGCGCTTCAAGGTGTATGGATAGTAAAAGATATCGGCCAGGTTAGCCACCAAACCCACCGTGTTTATCACGGCATACAAAACCATTAATAGATATTGATACCATTTCTTCTCGCAAAAAGGGAAGGGCAATAAACTCAATAGAATAAAAGGAGCATTCAGCATGCAAACGGCTGCTATATCGTATTTGATTGCATTAACCAGATAGATAGGATAAAGGTACCAGGAGATGTTGCAGAACAAAGCCTGGTTAAAGCCAATAAACAGCAGGCGGCTAAACTGAAAAAGGAGCATCAGCAAAATGAGCTGATACCCTACGGCAGTAAATCTGGATCTTACACTTACTCGTAATTTCATGATTTGATCTTGATTGATTATTTGATGGTTTATTTAGGTGCAGACCGAATTAGAAACTCACTTCTATTCTAAACCTGAAACCATGACTGGAAGAGAACTTGTCGAAATAGGCTCCCTTGTTAATTCGGTTCACATATTCAACCCTCAGGCATTTGAAAATATTGGTTACCCCAAAGCCCATTTCCATATAGGGTTCCTTGCCTGGTGCCTGAAGCATATTGGGAATCTTCATCACTTTGTCGTGATTTCCCAAAAGCTTTCCGTAGTAGGCCTTAAAGCTGACCACCTCCCTCATGTTGAATTTTTTAATCAGCGGAATCTTGTTGAATAGTACACCACCACCGTTCAAACAGAGGTGAGCACTCATATACATATCGCTGGCGAAAGAGGAATGGTGTAGTAGGTTGAAATGGTAACGTGCCGATCCAATGTCTCGTGTTCCCCGTGGCATTTGCAGCAACGGGTATGGAACGCGGCCCAGTACGGCTCCCCCTTCAATCATCGATTTTAAAAACATGGGACCCATGTTAAAGCGACTTTTCATCGACAGGTTCACATTGGCATAGTAGCCACTTTTCTTGCCACCTTTCACAGGCAATTTGTACTGTCCCATCAGGGTGGAGATGTGAAATACAGGTTTCTGATTTCCGTAATAGATGCGTGAGAAAAAGCCCTCGTCATAATCTTGGCTAAAGGAAAGTCGGGCATCCAGCATCACATTGTAGGTGTCGAAATGCGACAGGCTTTGGTTTCCCTGGTTAAAAGCCAAATTGTAATTCGAGTAGTACCTGTTTAGTGCCGGGCGTACCAATATTCCCAGGCTCTTGTTCACCTGGTGTTCGTAGCTAATGTCGATGTGACGGTTGCGAATCAAATAAGGGTTGGGAACCTTCGAGGTAAAAGAGGAAATGATATTTCCGCCTCCCTGTTGGTAAGGATTTTCCCTGATGAACTCTACGAACTTGTTCTTGGTCAGATCAAAATAATCGTAGTGGCAATTGGCCGACAGGATACTTCTCTTTTTCGTAGGAAGCATCACTTTCACATTTCCGCCATAGGCCAACTCCTTGTTTTTAAATCCATAACCCAGGTAACCTCCGGCCATGAAATTCTTAAAAAGCTTTTCGCTGGTGCGCAATGGCAGGGTAAAGCGGTGTCCTTCTATCTCATTTTTGCGATAAAAAGAGAAGTAAGGGCCCAGGTCCAGCTTGCCCAAATTGTAATACCCATTCAGGGTCATGGCGCTAAACTTATCGGCCACCTTAATAAATTTGTTTTCTTTTAGTTTCTTAATTCCCTTGTAAGCCGATTGCTCGAAAGTATCAAGAGGAGCCACTTCATGCCTGAAGGCGATAATTTTGTTGTTGCTGGCCTCCGTATTCAGCAGTGCATAACTCGATGAGGGCATCTCTGCAAAGGGAGCCAAATTGTTGGTATTGGCATCGCGATAGCAGATTAACTTTTGCACGTCGAAGGTTTTCTTCTTGCGCTTTTTTCCCTCTTTCTTGTTGATGGTCAGCTTCAGGTTAATCTTCTGGGTTTTGTAGAACCACTTCTCATCAGAAAGTTTTTCGTAATTGATGTGTACCTCCAAATCCTTCACAAAATTCAGGTTGGCCGAATTGGGCAGCGAAGCCTTTATTTCGGTCAGGGCCCAACTTCCTTCTTCTACCCAGAAATGTCCCTTAAAGGTGATGTTCTTATAGCTTTTGGGAAAGAAATTGAATTTGTAATGCTTCACCTTGTTGCTCACAATACTATCACTTAAGTAGATATTGTAGTACATCAGGGCTGTGCTCGATATCGGACTCGGAAATCCTCTTGTTAAAATATCAATCTGATTGTTGTAGAAATTGAATTCGGTTGTCACCTTCTTGTGCAGTATTGTCTTAATTTGCGGGTTTACCTGGGAGAGAATCCCATCCGATTTTTGTGCTGTAATATGGCTGTTGTCTACTTTATCCTTTCGGGCGTGCTCGCTGATGGTTTCATCCATATAGAAAGGCATCATCAGGGTAGAATCGCTGCTCTTTACAAAAGCATCAGCCGAATTTCTGAATGTTTTCGATTGAGAGGTTTTCACCCTCAGGTTCGACAGGAATACCGTTGTGCGCGTGTAGTCTTTGTAGGACAAAGGCTGGTAGTTGTCCGGATTATTTTTCTTCCTGTTCTTAATTATCTTTCTTAGTAGCGAGCGCTCGTACGAGTTGTCGGGCTTCACGGTAATCTCGTTCAGGGCAACTACATCTTCCTCAAGCATCACATTCAGAAACTGATTTTTATTCTCAACGCGAACCTCCTGCGACTTGTAGCCAATAAATTTAATGATGATGGTGCAGGGAAACTTCTCGATGTTCAGGTTAAAATTCCCATCACTGTCCGACATCATGCCATTGGTGGTATTTTTCACCAGCACATTGGCAAAAGGGATGCTCTCCCGGGTTTTTGAATCCTGAATCTTTCCCTTGATGTTGTTGGAAAATCCCAGACTTGAGAAAAGCAGAAGCAGGGCAAGGCAAAAATATTTTAGGACATATTTTCGCCAAAGTGCTTGTCCTTCATATGGATTGTTTTCTTTTTTAAAATTCTTTTCTCGCATCATGTTCACTACAAATCTTTGTTCATTTTCCAGTGAAATGCACTCATTTCACTGCTTCAATACAAAGACATTTGTCATGGGATGGACACGTATACGAGCTGTAATTTTTCTTTTGTTTTAACTTTTTTTAACGGTTTCTGATATCATGGGACACATGGTTTCGGTTAGTATTGAGTGATATGCATTCCCCATGCTGTCTGTCCCTTTATCGCCCTGTGTTCCCCATAAAGATTGTATTATTTTAACCACTGAGGAGTACAGAGTTTCACGAAAAATATTGCGGTGCGCTGCACCTAGTTTTTTTAATGAAGGATTGTGTGCTACAAATATTATGCAGCTCTGCTGCTTGATGTGGGGTACTACTCAATGTGCCGATTTGGGAATGGCCATCAACCAGAATTCATTTCTTCTCCAGTTTCTCAATCATCTTAAGCAAACGATCTCTGTTTTTTGCCGATTTAATAAACTGTGGCAATTTTTCAACCAAGGTAAAAAAGGCTCTATCGTTTCGTTCTCTTAACCCAGCTTGTATGTATTGCTTAATGTATTCCAAATGCTTGTAGTTGTGAGCAAAAAAGAATTCATTTTTAAAGCTGTCCTGCAGCCAGAATTCGCAATCGAACCAGTAATCGGTAGTGGCACTGTATGATTTCTTATTCAAATCAAGAGGTTTGTCGGTTACATAATGGCAGGAGTAGCATCTCAACTCAGCAAATTGTGGTACTTGTGTACTTTTTACCATGGCCTTACCGCCACATTTCGGACAAACCACCAAAGTCTCATCAGAGAATTCATTGGGTCTTAGGTTTTGATCGATAAAACGAGTTTTCATTTTAGGGCTTGGACATTTATTAGGTATACTAAGATAGCAATTCTGGTGTATTGTTAAAAAAAGCGAACCCCAAATATTCTTGAGATTCGCTTAGTAAAAGAATTAATTGTTATTAATGGATACTAATTGATTCAAATGAATTTTATAAGTTGAATATGCGTTAGGTTTCCAATCATAACATGCGAAGTATAAGTAATCATCAACTATAAAGGTGTGGTACTTATTGCCAATTCCTGGAGGAGGGGCATATTCGGTCCATTTATCTTGTTCAGGATTGTATACATGAAACCCTCTTTTGCTGTTTGCTCCTTCGTGGATGATATAAGCATTCCCATTGTAAAAAACACTTGTGCGGTCCTCTCTAAAATCAGGAATTTTGTTGGATAATTTGGTCCATTTTTTTGTTTCTAAATTGCATTTCCAGAATTTTTTGAATTCGTTACCCCCTGAAACCGCCCAGGTAAACATTACATATAAGGTATTGTTTGAAACAAAACAGATGGAAGGATCAGAGTAATCTACGTTCTCGTAAGGAAATGATTGAGCAGTCCAGCTTTGTTTTTCGAAATCAAACTTGGCTAAACTAGTTCCTGAACCTATATAAAATGAGTTATCGAAAGTAAAAGAGTAAACTTCTTCGAGATAATTCTGAATGCCCGAATTGTCTAGTACATTCAGCTTCTTGTTAAGCATTGAATAGGAAGAAATTTGCTTTTTATTATTGTGATAAACAAGCATTAAATCATCATTATGAATTGCTGAAGTGATTAAATATTCAGGAATATTTATTTCGGAGTAGACACTCCAATTTTCATTGCTTGGTGAAAATTGCATCACTCTTCTCCCTTTATCGATAAGAGTAGGTTTTTCATTCCACATTCCAATATATTCTGCATTGCCATAAAATTTTGTACTTCCTACATATTCCCATGGATCATGAAGATTTAGCTCTTCATTAAAGGTAAAGGATGCCAAGCCATGCTTAATCGTTAGTTTTGTTTCCCCTTCCATTTTTTCAATAGGATTGTATTTTATAATAAAATCATCTCCAATTCTTTCAATAATTTCGCATGATTGATTGGCAATGGAAAATTCTGGATTGTGTTCAGGATTAATGTTTTTAGTTGAGATATGAATCTTCTGGTTTCTTGTAAAAGTTTTAGGATTCACATCAATAATCTCAGGCGACAAAACTTTTATTTTAATATTGGTAATTGTATCAAAGGCATTTTGTTCATGAGACAAACGAATGTTGTATTCACCTGCTTTTGCGTTAGGAAGGAAACTTGCTTTGATACTATCCATTACCATGTTGTAGTGTTTTGCATCGCCAATATGAATAGTCATTCCCCTTATAAAATTTCGACCATATAATATCAAATGGTCTTGGGCATAAATAGTGTGTTTGCTTATAGAATTTATTGATGGGGATAGCCATTGAACATCTTCTTCAGAATAAACAATTTCATCATTGTACTTTGCCTGGATTTTGCCTTTTGAAAATGGTTCTTTGATAATTAATTTAATAAGACTGTCAGTTCTACTAAAAACCGTATTATTTAAATTATAATGATTTGTTAATGGATGATTAAAATTATATACAAGGGTAAGGTTTTTACCTTTAATAAATAATGTATCATTATACCATACTTCCTTTGGATAGAAGGAATGAATAGTTGGAAGTATTCCCTCAAAAATACCATCATATGTAATTTCTTGATCTAAATACTTAAAGGTGGTGGATAGTTCGCCAGATGAAATTTCCCTGGGAATTCTAATTTTCAACAAGCTATCCGATACAATTTTCATCTTATAATTATAGGAGTTAACCGATTTGCCACCTATTTTAACTTCACCAACTGTACTAAAGTTAATGCCATAAATATCAATTTCGTTTAATGAAACTACCTTGCTTTGCGATACGGAATCAATTCTTGGCGGATTTATAGTAAGTGTATTATTGGTATATACATCAGTGTTGGCCACATTAATTTTAAGCTTAAACTGATTTTTTTTCAAGCCTTGTGGAACAATTGCCTTCATTGCGGTATCGCTTACAGCAAATGGCATTACATTGATGTTATCAAAGCCAATAGAATCTACCCAGTTTCTTGGGTTTAGGTATAATCCGCTAATCGAAATCGTATCTCCAATATTTACTGTATCAGGCTTGAAACTGAGATTTAATTCCGATTCAACATGGCTCACAAATTCAATTTCTTCTCCATAATAAACTTGGTCATTGAACTTGGCGAATGCTCTTACAGCATACTTTCTGTCTTTAACAAAGTCTTTGGCGTAAACCCCCTCGAAAGTAAAACTATTCTGGTTTGAACTTCCTAAGGTAAATTTGCTAACAGAATTAAAATCTGGCTTATCATAGTAATATCTGTAAGGGTAAAACACAAATCCATGATCTTGTATGAAACCATTTTGGGGTTTTCGAAGCGAACCAGTTACCCAAACGCCAATATGATTTGATTCATCTACAGATAAGGTTTCAATAATGGGAATTGAGATATCATCATCAGATTTGTTACATGTAATAAAGAAACAACAGAGTATCGTAAGAATGATTAATCGTTTTTTCATTAAGGTTAGCTTATGGTATTTTATGAGATGTTTAATTTTTATCCTGTAAACTTACAATAAATTAGAATCTTAAAGTTATTGTATAGTTTTTTTTTGTAAGTGCCGAATAAAAAAAAGCGAACCCCAAACATTCTTGAGATTCGCCCCGGTAAATATATCAACTTAACACTATTTTCTATTCTTCGTTTGTTGTTTCTTCAACTACTTCTTCATTCTCTTCGGCCTGGGTAGTCGATTTGCTCGAAGCATAAAGCACATAGTCGTTGTAAAAAGCTTCGTTTTTGTGCTCCCAGATTCTTTTGCCAACCTCGCACAACTCAACAATTAAGTCGTAAAGCTCGTTACCCATTGCCAAACGCTCCACACTTTTCTGTTCGCGAATCGATATGGCCTCGGCCTGTGCATCAATGGCATCATCTAAAGCAATGGTAGCATTGGTAGTTTGGGTGATTAACTCAGCAGTTACATTGCGTGTGCTCAACTTATCGATAAAGAAGTTGGCAGTTTGGCAAACGTGCTTGGAGTAAGCCACCAATTCATTGTCCGTTTTGCGATCTACTCCACTAAAACGGAAGGTTGCATACTCCTTGCTTCCATTTCCCAAAGCCAATTTGGCTTTAAAAGCAATTTCTCCTAAGAGTCCCACCAAAGTGCTTCTGCATTCATCCTTGGCATTGGTTTTTAAGGTCTTTTGCCCTTCCCAATACATATCGGGCAAGATATCCTTAAACTGTTTGGTTTTTTCTGCCACCTTGGTAGGGATGGTTTCTTCGTAGCCAAACTTAACGAATTCGGCCACATCACGAGCAACAACAACTTGAACTCTATCGCCACGCTGTCCCAACTCAGGGTAGGCCATTGTAAACTTTTTGGTCTGTTTCATTGTTTAATGATTTTAGGGTGATTGATACATTTTACCGTTAGAACTAATATGTTGTAAAAACATAGATTTAAATTAATAATATTATGCTTTCAATCGTATTAAAATATGTTAAAATTGATTTGGGATAGCTGAAATGCCGATTAGCCGTGGCTTTGCGACTATTTTGTTAGATGGGATTTTGGCTGTTAACTTATAATCAGATGCTAAAATGGCTTCTTGATTGGGTTTGAAAAGGCGAAAATAATAACTGATATGTCATTTTTTGTGTGAGACCTGCCAATGTTAGCGTGAGACTTGCCAATGTTTCCCTCAATGTTAATGAGTGCACGCTCATACCTGCCATCTGCGTCGTGAGACCTGCCAACCGCACGCTCAATGTTGATATCTGCGCCGTCAATGTTAATAAATGCACCGTGAGACCTGCCATCTGCATCGTGAGACCTGCCATCTGCACGCTCAATGTTAATAACCGCACGCTCATTGTTAATAAGTGCAACGTATTTGGCAGGAATGACACAAGCATTGGCAGGTGGGAGCATGCATTTATTCACTCTCACAAGCCCAATGGCAGGTAGAAGCATACCGATGAGGAGAATTAGCGCACCAATAACAGGAGTGAGGCAAACAAAAACAGGAATGAGTGTGCAGTTGTGGGGTAGAAGGGAGTTTTTGTTGGTGTTATGGTTGAGACGTAGCAGTGCTACGTCTTTACGGATGAGGGGGGGATGAAAATACACCACATTACCTAGCTATTGCTCCTTAATGAAAAAACAATATAGTGCAACGCATTCTAATAGATTGCCACAGTTCTTCCACTCCTTCGCAATGACAGAAGAAATTGGAGGAAAATTCTACAATCCCCGCATCCACTCCTCACGTAATCTTGCATTGGCAGGATCGTCGAGAACTGCATTAATTCTGTTAAGCATTTCCTGTTTGTCGCGAGGGAAATTGCCACGAAGAACCAAATAGTTGGAAGCATGGTCGCTGCGGAAAACAGTTGATTCCAGTTCCAGGTTTTCGATAAAGACTTTCATTTCGGCAATTAGCTTTACCGTGTTTAAAGGAATGAACTCTCCATCGAACTTTTTGGCAAAATGATCTTCCCCATACGGATAGCTCAAAACCAATGTAGATAGGAACTCTGGTTGAATTTCGTTTACCACTTTGGCAGAATTCAAAGCATGCTGGTGAGAGTAATTTTTACCACCCAGTCCATTTAGAATCATTACCGAAAGTTTGATTCCTGCGGCACGAGCTCTTTTTAAAGCTTTGGCAGTGCTTTCGTAGTTTTCCGATTTGTTGATTCTGCCCAACAATTCATCATCGCCTGATTCGATTCCTACATACAATAGCTTTAATCCTTTTGCGGCCAATTGCTGTAACTCTTCGTCGGTTTTTGCTTCAATATCTTTAGGCAAAGCATAAGCCGAAATGCGAGTCAATCGTGGAAACTTCTCGTTTAATCTGTCCAATATGCGCGAAAGCTTGTCGAAAGAAAGGACCATGGCATTTCCATCGGCCAAAAATACCTTGCGATAATGATTGGCATAGGACTGCATAGAATCGATATCGGCAAAAATATCTTCCTCTTTGCGAGTGCGAAATTGCTTGCTGCTGTACATTTCGCAAAATGCACACTTGTTCCAGGCACATCCTAATGTTACCTGCAATATAAATGAATAGGCCTCGCTTGGCGGGCGGAATAATGGTTCGTCGTATTGGATCATGAGGGCAAAAATAATACGTAGGGAGGTTGCATGCAACGTCTGTAAGTATAAATGATTGAAATCATATAAAATCATAAGCATCATGAAAATCTGCGTCTTCATGAGGAGATCATGTTCCTAACTTAAATTTCTTAACTTCGTAACTCAAAATTGTAATTGATTCGTTTGTGGCAGAAAAATCAGTAAATATCACTGTTTTTGGAAAAGTACAAGGTGTAGGCTTTCGGTATCATACCCGAAAGGCGGCGCAGCGTTTTGGTGTGAATGGTTTTGTAAAGAACCAGGTAAATGGAACGGTTTATGTAGAAGCAGAAGGGGATGAATTGGCTGTTGATTTATTTTGCGAGTGGTGTAAGAAAGGACCAGACTGGGCCAGGGTTGATCGTATTACTATTTGCGATGCTGGAGTGAAGGATTATTCGGGATTCGAAATCAGGTAATGGTATAAAATAAAAAAAAGCTCCGAAAGTGAATTTCGAAGCTTTTAAGTTGACCCATAAGGACTCGAACCTTAAACGTCTGGACCAAAACCAGATGTGTTACCATTACACCATGGGTCAATACCATACAGTCATTTTCTGACTAAGACGCTGCAAATATAGTGGAAATATTTTTACGTCAAAACGAAAAATTACAAAAATATTGCGAAGTTTTTTGCGTTAGGAAACAGGAGAGCTTGAATGCTTCTCATTGTCAATTTAAAAGGGGTTTGGAGATGGAAGAAAAAAAAATTGAATCTTTAACTGGAAAATGGATTTACGAAGAGGATTATGGCTATGGAACGGCCCAGGGAGAATTAATTTTGGTGCAGGAAGGGAAGAAATTGTCTGGCAAAATTATTTTTTCGGAGAATGCCGATTCCAATGAAACTTTCATGATTCAGGAAAAGATAGAAGGAGAAATCAACCAAAACAGAATAAAAATTAGGGCAACGGAATATGATATCATCCATGCCGATTACGATATAAGATACGAATTGGACTCCTGGGAAGGAATGATGATTAATGAAACCATGATTGAAGGAGAAAGTTTGGACGATCAGGGAGTGGCCGGGAGTTTTAGGTTTACGAAAATAGTATAAGGGTCTAAAAGTCCAATAGTCTAAAGGTCTAAAAGTCTAAAGGTCTAAAAGTCGAAAAGTCTGAAAAGTAAAAAAGTGCAGAGATAATAAGGCTTTAAATATTTTGAAGTACTAAAATCGAATTAAATTCTCCCCTTTTAGGGGAGATCCCGACAGGGAGAGGGGTGCTTTTAGTATACTCTATTTGAAAATTCGATAAGAGATTTTATCACTGCCTAAACTATGGTGTATGAATTGCTCCGGGTTTCAACTCGGAGTTTTTAGATTTGATTGAGGAATCCTTAAGTAGTGAAAGTTTTAATATTCCGAGTTTTAACTCGGATTTCAGATATGGTACATAAGTATGGATACAAAAAAAGCTTCGAAAGTAATTTCGAAGCTTTTTTAAGTTGACCCATAAGGACTCGAACCTTAAACGTCTGGACCAAAACCAGATGTGTTACCATTACACCATGGGTCAATCATAATGCGCCTTTTCGTAAAGACTTTGCAAATGTAATAATTTTTTTTTGTGTGCAAACAAAATTCGAAAAATATTCTGTCGGAATTCAAGGGAAACCCTGAAATTTGACTATTTTCGTTCAGATTATTTCACTACGAATCAATAAAAAAAACGAAAATACACACAAGATGAATTCGAATTACAAATTGGTTAATAATGTGTTAGGATGGGTAGCTTTTCTGATAGCAGCCATTACTTACTTGTTAACTATTGAGCCAACTGCCAGTTTATGGGATTGTGGAGAATTTATTACCACAGCTTATGGTTTAGAGGTTGGTCACCCACCAGGAGCCCCTCTTTTCATGATTATGGCTCGATTTTTTGCACTATTTGCGCCAAGTCCTTCCGAAGCTGCCTTAATGGTAAATGTAATGTCTGCTTTGGCTTCGGCATTTACAATTCTGTTTTTGTTCTGGACCATCACTCATCTTGCGAAGAAATTGGTTGATAAAGGTGAAGAATTGACGAAAGGCAATTTATTTGCTGTTATGGGAACCGGTATGGTAGGAGCTTTGGCTTATACTTTTTCTGATACCTTTTGGTTTTCGGCAGTAGAAGGAGAGGTTTATGCATTATCATCACTGTTTACAGCCATTGTTTTCTGGGCAATCCTGAAATGGGAAGATGTAGCCCATGAGAAGTATGCAAATCGCTGGATTATCCTGATTGCTTATTTAATGGGATTGTCGATTGGTGTTCACTTGTTGAACTTACTTGCTATTCCTGCCATTGTTTTTGTGTATTACTTTAAAAAGTATGAGCCAACCCGAAATGGAATTATTGCAGCAGGAGCTATAGCGGTTGCCATTTTAGGAGTTGTAATGTATGGTGTTATTCCTGGCGTTGTAAAAGTGGCTTCGTGGTTCGAATTGATGTTTGTAAATGGCTTTGGTTTGCCTTACAATACAGGAGTAATGGTTTATGCCGTATTGCTGATATCTTTTGTGATTTGGGCAATTGACTATACCATTAAAAAGAACTATGTGGTTTTAAATACCATTGTTACCGTATTTATGGTAATTGTAATTGGTTACTCATCTTTTGCAATGATTGTAATTCGTTCGTCGGCAAATCCACCAATGGATGAGAATAATCCGGACAATGTATTCGCATTGCTATCCTATTTGAATCGTGAGCAATATGGCGACAGACCATTGATGTATGGTGAGTATTACAATGCTCCGGCTGTTGATTTGGTGGAAACCAAACCGAATTACATTCAGAAAAATAACAAATATGTAATTGCATCGCGCAAGCAAAAATATGAGTTCGATTCTCGTTTCGAAACTCTTTTCCCTCGTATGTACTCTTCTCGCGAAAATCATGTTAGAGAGTACGAGTTTTGGGGCGATGTGAAAAAAAATAATCCAATTGCCTTGGGCAATGGCGAAGTGATTTACAAACCAAGTTTTGGATCGAATCTTCAGTTTTTCTTTAAATACCAGGTTGGATGGATGTATTGGCGATACTTCATGTGGAATTTTGTTGGCCGTCAGAACGACATTCAGGGCCATGGCGGAATTTTGCATGGGAACTGGGTATCGGGTATTCCTTTTATCGATAGAGGAAAAGTTGGAAACGAAGATAAATTGTATCCTGAGTTAAAGAACAAGAAATCACGCAATAATTATTTCTTCCTGCCATTTATACTGGGATTAATTGGTTTGATTTACCAGTTTAGATCAGGCAAGAAAGGAAAGCAGGATTTCTCTATAGTAATGTTGTTGTTCTTCTTTACAGGATTGGCCATTGTGGTTTACCTGAATCAGTATCCGCAACAGCCACGTGAGCGTGATTATGCTTATGCCGGTTCGTTCTACGCTTTCGCGATATGGATTGGTTTTGGTGTAATGGGCTTGTATCAAACGTTGAAGAAGAAAATGCCAGAAGTTTTAAGTGCAGGTTTAATTACTGGTTTGTGCCTGGTAGCCGTTCCTGGCTTAATGGCACAGCAAAACTGGGATGATCATGATCGTTCGGGCCGTTATGCAACATTGGCTTATGCAAAGAACTATTTGAACTCTTGTGCGCCAAATGCCATCTTGTTTACCTATGGTGATAACGATACTTTCCCATTGTGGTATGCACAGGAAGTGGAAGGAATTCGTCGTGACATTCGAATTGTGAACCTGAGTCTTTTAGCTGGCGATTGGTACATCAACCAAATGCGTAACAAGGCTTACGATTCAGATCCTATCCCAATGAGTTTTGGACCAGAAAAAGTTGAGCCAGGGAAGCGCGATCAGATACCTATTTTGGAACGCCTGGATGGTGAAGAATCATTACAGCAAATGCTTGACTTTGTAGCCAGCGATAATAAGGCTTCGAAGGTTGAAATGCAAACTGGCAGAAAGTTGGATTACTTCCCAGGAAGAAATGTTTACATCCCGGTTGATTCGGCCAAGGTGGTAAACAACGGTACGGTTCGACCTGAAGATGCAAACTTGATCAAAAAGAAATTAGATTGGAAAATCAAGAGAAGTTATCTGTATAAGAATGATATCATGGTTTATGATATTATTGCCAATAACAATTGGGAGCGACCAATTTATTTCTCGGTTGGTATGGGAACAAGCAGTTTCTTAGGTTTGGAAAAATATTTCCAGTTGGAAGGAGCGGCTTACCGTTTGGTGCCAATTGAAACAAAATCTGCAGGTTTAGAAATTGGACGAATTGATACTGATATTCTGTATGAAAATTTCATGAACAAGTTTGAATTTGGCCGTATCAAAGAACCTGGTGTGTATGTCGACCAATTCCATATTTTGACCATTAATATCATGAGTTTCCGCTCAAATTACAGTCGTTTGGCAAGTCAGTTAAATGATGAAGGAAAAATGGAAAAGGCAGTAAATGTTCTGGATAGATGTATGGAAGAATTACCAACCAGTAAAATTCCATATGACAATAGTTTGATTGGATTTATTCAGGAATACTACAGAGCTGGAGCAACAGATAAGGCAAATGCTTTATTTGAAGAGATGGCACAGCAATCCTACGATAAATTAGATTACTATTTCTCTTTACAACCAGCATTGGCTAAGAGTTTCCGAAACGAACAGGAAAGAGAGATTAGAGTTGTGCAAATGCTGTTGGGCCTGGCTGAAATGGGTGAGCAAACAGAATTGAAGGACAAAACACAACAGAAGTTTGAACTTTTGTTTAAATCTTACACAGAATAATATCTAAACATTTTATAGAGAATGGCCGTCACAGAAATGACGGCCATTTTTTTTGCTTTAGGTTTCATCATTAAATTATTAGGATTGATAAGGGAAAAGTACTAGTCGGTATTAGATTTACAATAAGTCATCGTTTTATTTTAAGGTTTTTTCACATAATTAAAAACAATACTTTTTTCGGAAAGTAGTATCTTCGATGCTTAATCACCATTTAATAAAACCTTTATTTCGCCTGATATGAACAAATATCAAAAAATTAATGTGCTTTTTGGTTGGTTGTCATTTGCAATAGCCGCCATAGTTTATCTCTTAACTCTTGAACCTACTGTTAGTTTCTGGGATTGTGGAGAGTTTATAACTGCATCATACAAATTACAAATTGGTCATCCTCCGGGAGCACCACTTTTTATGATATTAGCACGATTTTTTGCATTGTTTGCAGGGGGAACCGAGAATGTGGCATTAATGATTAATGCACTTTCCGGTATGGTAAGTGCCTTTACAATTCTTTTCTTGTTTTGGACCATAACGCATTTGGCAAAAAAACTTGTTTCCAGTAAGGAAGATCCTGTTGGAATGCAAATTTGGAAGATTATTGGTGCAGGTTTTATTGGAGCAATGGCTTATACTTTTTCCGATACTTTTTGGTTTTCGGCAGTAGAAGGAGAGGTGTATGCAACATCATCGCTATTTACGGCAGTTGTATTTTGGTGTATTTTAAAATGGGAAAACGAATCGGACAAGGCTTATGCCAACCGATGGATTATTTTGATTGCTTACCTAATGGGTTTGTCGATTGGGGTTCACCTGTTGAATCTATTGGCGATACCAGCCATCGTAATGGTATATTATTTTAAGAACTATACACCTACACGAAATGGAATTATCAAAGCTCTTGGGTTGGCGGTACTCTTGCTTGGTGGAGCCATGTATGTAATCATTCCAGGAGTTGTGAAACTCGCATTATTATTTGATTTATTCTTTGTGAATGTTATTGGATTGCCATTTAATTCTGGCTTAATCATATTCATACTAGCTGTAATTGCAGCAATTGTTTGGAGTGTTCGATATACCATTCAAAAGCAAAAAGTTCTTGCCAATACAATTCTGATGGCATTTGCGGTTGTTTTAATTGGATATTCATCTTATGCAGTAATCATGATTCGATCCAATGCAAACCCTAGCTTAGATCAGAATAATCCTGAAGATTTGCATACTTTACTATCCTATTTAAATCGTGAGCAATATGGTGATACGCCATTAATTTATGGACAGTATTTTAATTCGCCTTTGGTAGAGAACAAACGATTTGTAAAGGATAAGAATATATACATCAAGAAGGATGGAAAATATGTGGTGTCGTACGAGAAAACGAAAGCTAATTTTAAAGATTCGCACAAATCGATTTTCCCAAGAATGCACACCAAAGGGATGACAGGAAAGAATCCTGAAGAGTATGCCAAATGGACTGGTATTAATCCTGATCAGAAAGAAAAACCAAGCTTTGGTCAGAACCTGAAATTCTTCTTCTCGTACCAGGTGAATTACATGTATGTTCGCTATTTTTTATGGAACTTTGCAGGCAGACAATCGGATAAGCAATCGTATGGAGGAGTGGTAGAAGGAAACTGGATATCGGGAATTCCATTTATTGACAATATGCGATTGGGAGATCAATCTCTTCGTCCGGATCACATGAAAAATAATAGAGGAAGTAACAAGTATTATTTCCTGCCATTATTATTGGGAATTGCTGGATTGCTTTATCAATATCGTAAGAATAGTGCAGGCCAGAAAGACTTTTGGGTAATCATGCTTTTGTTTGTGTTTACCGGAATTGCCATTGTGTTATACTTAAATCAACCTCCTTTGCAACCACGCGAAAGGGATTATGCCTATGCAGGCTCTTTTTATGCCTTTGCCATTTGGATTGGCTTGGGATTTTTAGCCATTTTGGAAACCAGCAAGAGAGTTTTAAAATCAGAAAAAATTGCTGTTCCTGCTGTATTCGTACTTTGCTTTGTTGCTGTTCCAGGATTAATGGCTCAACAAAATTGGGATGATCACGATAGATCTGGAAGATATTTGGCTCGCGATATGGCTTACAATTATTTGAATTCTTGCGAACTCAATGCCATTTTATTCACCATGGGAGATAATGATACTTTCCCACTATGGTATTTGCAGGAAGTAGAAGGAATTCGCACCGATGTTCGTGTTTGTAATTTGAGCTACCTTTCTACTGATTGGTATATCGATCAAATGAAGCAGCAGAACTACGATTCGGCACCACTTCCAATATCAATGACTAAAGATAAATACCTGGAAGGAAAACGAGATATTGTTTATTTGGTAGATGATCCAAGGCTGAAAGCGTATGTGGAGAAGTATAATGGTTTGGATATTAAAGATGCCTTGGAATATGTCTTAAGCGATAAAGAAAGTACCAAAAATATTTATGGATACGATGAAAGGATAGATCACTTTCCTGCCAGTAAATTCAGAATGGTAGTTGACAAGGAACAAATTCTAAAAACAGGTACAGTAAATGAGAAAGATTCTGCCTTGCTTGTGGATCAATTAGAGTGGGAGATGAAGGGAAATTATATCGAGAAAGCTGGATTAACCTTGTATAATATGCTGTTGGAAAACAATTGGAAAAGGCCAATGTATTTTGCAATTACAGTTCCATCGAATGGTTATTACGGATTGGAAAAATATTTCCAACTGGAAGGATTTGCTTATCGATTGGTTCCAATAAAAACAGAAAACGAAGATGGACAAGTTGGTAGAGTTAACGGATCGAAAATGTATACCAACATGCTTGAAAAATTTAGATGGGGAAATATTGAGGATCCAGATGTATATTTGGATGAAACTTGTTCGAGAATGACTTTGAGTATGCGCAATAATTATTTGCGATTGGCAGAGACCTTAATGGATGAGGGGAAAAGAGATTCGGCTGTTATGGCACTTGATAAGTGTGTGGAGTTGATCCCAAATGATAAAGTTCCTATGGATTATTGGGGAGTTTTAATAGCAAAATCTTACTATCGTGCTGCTGAATATGAAAAGGCAAATCAGTTGGTTCAAGAGGTTTCGGAACGTTTGGTGCAAGAGTTGGATTATTATGCCAACTTAACTCCAGTTTCTACATCAGAATATCCTCGCTGGCAAAACAGAAATTTGTACTTGATGCAGGAGTTGTATCAAATTACGGCACGATACGAACAGGAAGATCTGAACAAGAAAATTGAATTGGAATTTAAGAGGTTGTTAGGGAATTATAGGAAGGGATAATGAAGTTAAGGTGGTTGAGAGCGCCGGGAATAATCAGAAGATTATTTCCCGACTTTGTGTGGCGATACAATTCAGGTGAAAAAAAGATTTACCTGACCTTTGATGATGGACCAATTCCAGAATCTACCATGTGGACATTAGATTTGCTAAAAGAAAAGGGTATAAAGGCCACTTTTTTTTGCGTGGGAGATAATGTTCGTAAGTATCCTAATTTGTATCAGAGAATTATAGATGATGGACATGTGGTGGGCAATCATACTCACAATCACCTTAAAGGATGGTATAACAATACGCAAAAGTATGTGGAGAATGTTATTTTGGCTTCAGAATTCATAGATTCTAAGCTATTTCGACCTCCTTATGGATTGATTAAGCGTTCGCAAGCAAAATACCTGCAAACCGATTATAAAATTGTAATGTGGGATGTGTTAAGCGGAGATTACAGGCAAGATATTTCTCCTGAGAGATGTTATCGGGATGTAATGAAAAAAGTACGTCCAGGTTCAATACTACTTTTCCACAATCATCTAAAATCAGAAAAGAATATGCGCTATACAATTCCGCGTTTAATCGATGAATTGCGCGCGCAAGGATATGAATTTGGTGTTTGTCAATAGAAAAATACAAATTCATTGCATATCACTCAGGATAACTGCAATTGAATCCTTAAATTTGCTGTCGATCAATACCATTTTATAACAGAATCATCTTTACTGATCATGCTTTATCGTTAGTATTGATGATGATATTCAATTTATTTGACACATGAAAGTACTTCTTTTGGGGTCTGGAGGCCGAGAGCATGCATTCGCATGGAAATTCAATCAAAGCAAAAAACTAGAAAAACTTTTTGTTGCACCTGGAAATGCAGGAACGGCAGAAATAGCAGAAAATGTAAATCTTAATCCAAATGATTTTGGTGGCATTAAGGAGTTTGTTTTGGACAATGGTATCAATATGGTGGTTGTTGGCCCTGAAGATCCATTGGTGAATGGAATTCACGATTTCTTTTTAAATGATGAGGAGATTAAAGAAATTCCTGTAATTGGGCCAGAAAAATTGGGAGCTCAATTAGAAGGAAGTAAGGATTTTGCAAAGGAATTCATGTTCAGACACAATATCCCAACTGCAGCTTACAAAAGTATAACTACGGAAAACCTAGATGAAGGATTGGCTTTTCTTGAAACAATGAAATCTCCGTATGTTTTAAAAGCGGATGGTTTGGCAGCAGGTAAAGGGGTTTTGATTATTGAGGATCTTGATGAAGCTAAGAATTCATTGAAAGAGATGTTGGGCGGAATGTTCGGCGATGCCGGAAACCGTGTAGTAATTGAAGAATTCTTATCAGGAATTGAATTATCTGTTTTTGTTTTAACCGATGGTAAATCATATCGAACTCTTGCCGAAGCTAAGGATTATAAAAGAATAGGCGAGGGAGATACTGGTTTGAATACAGGTGGTATGGGCGCTATTTCTCCAGTTCCATTTGCAAAGGGTGACTTTATGCAGAAAGTTGAAGAGCGTGTAATTGCTCCAACAATTGAAGGTCTGCAAAAAGACAAGATTCCTTACAAAGGATTTGTATTTATTGGGCTGATGAATGTTGAGGGAGATCCTTATGTAATTGAGTACAATGTGCGAATGGGTGATCCGGAAACAGAAGTGATTATGCCTAGAGTAAAATCAGATCTTCTGGAATTAATGGAAGCGGTATCTAAGCAAGAGTTGGATCAGGCTGATTTTGAAATGGATTCACGAACTGTTTCGACAGTTATGTTGGTATCTGGAGGGTATCCGGAAGCTTACGAAAAAGGAAAAGCGATTAAGAATCTTGAAAAAGTGGAAGGAAGTATCGTTTTCCATGCAGGTACAACAACCTCTAACGGAGATGTTGTAACCAATGGTGGTAGAGTAATTTCGGTTAGCTCTTATGGAGATAGTATGAAAGAAGCTTTGACATCATCATTTAAAAACGCTGAATTAATCGATTTTGAAGGTAAATATTACCGTAGAGATATCGGTTTCGACTTATAAATAATCTATTGCGGTTTCCGGTATATGGAAACCGCAATCAAATATTTCTACATGCTGCTAAAAACGCTAAAAGGAAGGCACTATTTGTTATTGTTTTTGGTGCCGGTTTTATTCCTGTTCTTATGGATTAAGGCATTTATTTCTCCAGTATCTTTAACCCCAGGGCAAGATCAAATGCCACTTTACGAATTACTTCAACAACTTACCGGGGGCAGCATTATCGCATTAAACATTGTAGGAGCAGCTATCTTAATTCTCTTGTCGCTCTTGGCAGTGCGATTAAACGAACGATATGTTTTTATCAGGCAAAGGACAGATTTGCCAGCTTTTGTTTTTGCTTTAATAGCAACAGGTACAGTTTCACTGTATGGAATGCATCCAGCATTATTGGCAAGTTTCTTACTCTTTTTTGCAATTGACTGTGTATTTGCAGTATATCATGGATCAAGAACCTTGGCTAAATCTTTCGAAGCAGGAATGTTTATTGGATTGGCTACTGTTACTTACCTTTTTTCCGGCATTTACCTCTTATGGTTTTGGGTAGCTTTGGCATTTTTGGGATACTTCAGACCTCGTGAAATTCTTGCCGGTTTTGTGGGGTTTTTATTACCGGTATTTGTTGTTTTAAGTTGGTATTTTCTTAATGATAATTTGACTGGATTACTTCAGACTATAAGTTCATTATACAATTTTGAATTTAGTGCCGAATATTCAATGTTTCAGAAAGTATACTGGGGTATTTTAGCTGCTTTTGTTTTGATAGCTTCTGCATTTATGGCGAATGTTGTCGAAGAGAAAAAAATCAGTTCGAGAAAATACTTCATGATTTTGTTTGTATTCTTTTTAACTGCGATTGGGAACTATTTTATTTTTTCTTCGGCTGGTACTGAATTGTATTTTCTTCTTTTGATACCCACTACTTTTATTGTTAGTCATTATTTTGTTTTAAGCAGATATTCTTGGGTAAAGGAAATTTTGTTTATTCTTTTCGTGGTGGCCAGTATTTTGGTTCATTTTCTGGGATAAAAAAAATGCCAACTCCAAAATGAGTTGGCATCTTCATAACAAAGTGGTTGTGATTACTTCTCGATAATGTTTTTGGTATCAAATGCAGTTGCAACAAGATTATCCTCTTCATTATCGGTTATTGCGAATATAATGTCGTTGTAGTCCTTATCTCCATCGGGAAGTTTGATATCTTCAAAACAAAGTACGATATCCTTACAGTTCTTTTCTATGAACAAAACATGCTGTTGGTTTCCAAATTCATTAAGCTCGGTGTTGGTATAATGCTTGTAAACACCATCGGTGGTTGCGCCATTTTTCCATCCTTTAGCAACAAGACAGAAACCAATAACAGTATTTTCAGGGAAAGCTTTATCGCCCAATTGAACTCTGTCTCCTGATTTTAATCCTCCGCCTTCTCCTTCTTTTGAGACATTAGGGAATAACATGTGAAGTTCGATTTCATCTTCACCTGTAGGTGGATTTTCAGCATCATATGTATAGTAAGCCAAAGAGTTTCTCCATCCAGCTCCTTCATCAATAAATGTAAGGTAAACAGGCGATTCTTTCTTCAGTTTAAGAATTAATTTACTTTCATCTGTGAATAAATCAGCATGATCGTCACGATTATCTTTGCCTGCAGGGAACATTGCGATAATGTTGTCAATTAATGTAGGACAAGGTTTAGTAGGGATGATGTCATCAGGAATACCTTCATCTAATTCGATGCTTAAAATTTTTAGGCCACCAGTTCCTGCAGCAACAAAAATGCATTCATTTTTAGACTCAACAAAATTTACTGATGCATCAAAAAACATACTACCCATTAGTAATACTTCATCATCTATTTCAGGAATGATAGCGCCTACATATAAGCCGGCACCACCATTACCAATCAATAACAGTTCTTCGTTTAAAGCAACGGAGTTGGTTACGTAGTTTTCATCTAATCTTCCTTCCGGTGTAGGCGGTCTGTCGAAATGTTCAAGAAGCTCACCCTCTAAATTTCTGATGTCTAGTCCACCTTCATTTAAAGCGGCCAATAATAAGTCATCAGTAACGTCGATTTCTGTTTTTGATTCTGCTGTAACAGGACCATTTAATCCAATAAATTCAGGTCCTGATAAATCTGTTATAGAGAACTTATGCAACTGAGGAGTTGTTCCTTCTAAAACATAGATGTGATCAGTATTGATTGCAACAGATCTGGCATCATCAATATCTTTGTATCCAGCTAAAGTGAAATTGTGGTTTAAAACAGTAAGTTTTCCGTTAGATCCACTGGTTACATAAATATAATCATCATCAACTTTAACATCAGTTGCTACATAGGAGGCAATATCGTATGTGTTCGAAACATACAGGATTTGCCCCGATGGACTAAGTTCTATTTCAATAAGAATTGCTGGTGAATCATATACAAATCCAGGTGTATCAGGATCATGAGCACCTGCCAAATAGAGCTTCCCATTGTAATAATCTACAGCACTTATGTCAACATCGTGAAACATAGCTTGTGCCTGAAGAATTGGTTTTGTTTTATCAGTTACATCGAACAATTCAACACCACCATTGTATTCAGGACCTTTTGTATTGTATGTTACAAAAGCCATATTATCCACAATTTTAACATGTGTTGCCTGAACGTATTCGCCCTTAACCTTTGGAGCATCAACTTCGGCTCTTAATTTAAAAGCATAGTTTTTTGTTGGATCAATTTCAAAATCTGCTTTTACCGATTTTGTTGTTGCATTTGGAATATCGTTTACAATAACCAATTTATCGCTGTAAGTAACACGTGAGCTTAAATCTGCTGCATTATTGGTAATGTTAACTGATTGAATTACATCATCTTTTTTCTGTGGCTTTTCAGTTTCTTTAAAATTATCTTCTGAACAAGATGAAACAATAGTAGCCAATAAGATAAAAAAGGTTAAAAACTTTTTCATAATTATTGAGGTTTTAATATGTGACTTGATTTAATTATAAGCAAGTTACATTCTTTAATTGAAACCTAATTATTCATTATGGTAGAACATGAAAAAGCTTTGATGAAATTACATTTTTCTTTTGTCAAAATTTGCAATAGCTTGTTTGTGATGTGTTTATGATTTGTTGTTTTTAAAATGCTTTTTTATCCACCTAGGAAGTAAGTAAACCCCAATAAACAAGTAAGGATAATATGATATTAAGCGCCAAATTAAAGCCATACTAGCAGCTAATCCTGCAGTAGGCAAGAAGTCACCAAGATATTGAGTAAACACCCACTCTGAAAACCCACTACCGCCAGGAGTTGGACTTACTAACATCATGATCCACATTACCAATTGTCTTGCAAATATCATGATGTGATCAGCAAATCCATAACCTTCCAACATAAAAGCAAGCAACATTGCATTTACTACCCAATATCTGGCTGTCCAAGACCAAAATGTAGCCATAAAGGCTTTAAACCAAAACAGGAAAGGTTTTCTTCGGAGTTCTTTAGAGCTTTCTATGATATCACTACCTGCTTTGTTGGCACCATGTTTCCATTTGCGCAGAACAGGAAGCTTAAATATCCATAAGAGCAACCATTTTAATCCTCTTGGATTCCAAAAGAGCCCATAGGTAAGCACGATTAGATAAACGAGTTTCACCAAATATCCACCAAGAGCGAAATACAATAATGAATCGAGCCAGATAGAGTGCTCCGGAGATTCTATCATGAACAACTGTTTTACATTTAAAAGTAAAATCAATAAGGGAAACATGATGATAAAGTAGAGCTCATCTAAAAATGATGTGGACATTACAACCGCCGAACTTCTTCCTACTTTAAGTCCCTCTTTGTTGAGATATAAAATGGCAACTGAAGTTCCTCCAATTGCTGAAGGTGTAATTGCAGATGTAAATTCCCAAAGCATGATGATGCGAAAAGCTTTGCCCCAAGAGAATTTTCTGTCGGTAAGAATTCTTAAGCGAGCCATATATCCCAAATCTCGAATTACCATCATGAACAAAGCTATACAAAGCCAAAAAATAGTATACCAGGTAAATTCTATTAATGAGAATGTATTGGCATCAACTTCTTTAACCAGCATGTACACAACTACTGCCAATCCAATTAAAATTGGATAAATTATCCTGCTTGGTCTAACGCCATGCAGTAGTTTCTTTGGTGAGCTTTGTTTGTTTATTGTTTCCATGCTACTTTTTGTGGAAAATAAAATTACACAAATAAAAAACTTAAATCACAATGAATTGATAAACTAATTGTTAAAAATATCTAAATATAACATGTATTAAATATTCCATCCTTTTTTCTATTTTTATTAAACTAACGATACAAAGTTTACTATGTCAACAAATCATACAGCTCAAAAATTTGGAACTGCTCCAGTCTTTTTTACAGCAATCTCTACAATATTAGGTGCCATATTATTTTTGCGATTTGGCTATGCGGTGGGAAGTGTTGGTTTCTGGGGAGTTATATTTATTATTTTATTGGGACATGCAGTTACCATACCTACTGCTTTTGCAATATCTGAAATTGCAACCAATAAACGTGTTGAAGGAGGAGGGGAATACTTTATTATATCCAGATCGTTTGGTTTAAATATTGGAGCAACAATAGGTTTGGCTTTGTTTATGTCGCAGGCCATAAGTGTAGCATTTTACATCATAGCATTTACGGAAGCTTTTGAGCCAGTTTTTAATTGGGTACGCGAAACATATGGATATCATCTGCCCAGGCAAGTTGTAAGTATTCCTGCCATGTTATTGCTTTCGGCTTTGATTTTGAAAAAAGGAGCCAACTTGGGAGTGAAAGCTCTTTATTTTGTGGTGGCAATTCTATTTATTTCATTGGCCATGTTTTTTCTGGGCTCTACAGAATATTCCTTGACGAGTGATTTTAACTTATGGAATGCTGATTTTAAAAATACAGATAATTTTTTCATTGTATTTGCAATTATTTTTCCGGCATTTACTGGTATGACAGCTGGAGTTGGATTATCTGGAGATTTAAAGAATCCTTCAAAATCTATTCCTGTGGGAACTACCGCAGCCACTTTAATAGGAATGATTATCTATTTCTTTATCGTATATAAATTGGCAGGATCGGCAAGTAGTGAAGATTTGGTTGGAGATCAGTTGATCATGTCGAAAATTGCATTGGGAGGAGCTATTATAATTCCACTTGGATTAGCTGCATCAACAATTTCTTCTGCAATTGGATCTGTAATGGTTGCACCAAGAACTTTGCAGGCACTTTCTATTGATAAATCTTTTCCATCGAAAGCATTAAACAATTGGTTAGCTAAAGGCAGAGCAAAAGATAACGAACCCATCAATGCATCATTGATAACCTGTTTAATAGCTATCGTTTTTGTTGCATTAGGAGATGTAAATGCTGTAGCAGAAATCATATCCATGTTTTTTATGCTTACTTATGGGGCTTTGTGTTTAATCTCTTTTTTAAATCATTTTGGATCGTCACCGAGTTATCGTCCTTCCTTTAAATCAAAGTGGTTGTTATCGCTTATCGGATTTTTCATTTCCATATGGGTAATGTTCAAAATCAACACTCTTTATGCATTTAGTGCAGTTGTTTTAATGAGTTTGATTTATTTGTTTATTAACCGATATCATAAACACAGGAATGGATTGGAATCAATTTTCTTGAATTCTCTTTATCAATTGAATAGAAATATGCAGGTTTTCTTGCAAAAAGCAGGTAAAAGAAAGACAAGAGAGTGGCGACCTAGTGCAATTTGTATCTCGAAAGATTCGTTTAAACGCGATACTGCATTTAAATTATTAAACTGGATATCCTACAAATATGGATTTGGAACTTACCTACATCGAATCGAAGGATATTACTCCAAAGCGACATATCAGCAATCGCAAGAGGAATTGGATAAGCTAATAAGCAGTTTCGATAAAATCGAGAATCATGTTTATGTAGATACAATAATATCACCATCATATACTTCAGCTATTGCCCAAGCCATTCAGTTGCCAGGAATTGCTGGAATGGAGAATAATATGGTGATCTTCGAATTTGATAAGGAAGATCCTGAGCGTTTGGATTTGATCATTGAAAACTATTCTTTGGCACGTGCCGGAAATTTCGATTTCTGTATTTTGGGAAGTTCAAGAAGAAAATTTAATTATAATAACAACATTCATGTTTGGATTAAATCTTCAGATACCGATAATGCAAACCTCATGATTCTGTTGAGTTTTATTATCGGCGGACACCCGGATTGGAACAAAGCGGACATTAAAATTTTTAATATCTGCAAGGAAAATCAGGCTGATGAAACCAGGAGACAATTGGATGAATTGGTTGTTAGTGGCAGATTGCCAATCACAAATTCAAATATTGAAATCATACACGAACAAGAGGATATTGCCTCTCGCGATATCATCAATCAGAAATCGGCTGACGCAGGTTTAACAATTCTTGGATTCAGAGGTGAAAGCTTAAAGCACGAGAAATCTGAACTATTTAAAGGATACGATTCGCTAGGGAATATTCTTTTTATAAACTCCAACAGTAGAAAGGATATCGATTAAAATAAAAAAGTCAGGGAACCACCCCTGACTTTACTCTAACCCATTTTAATCTATGAAAACCTAATCCTCTCGGAAAGGACACTACAAATGTATGGATTCCTGTTTTACCCACATTAAAAAAAGTGTTAAAGAAGGTTAAAAGCTAAGTTAATTAATGTTTTACTGATTTTCTCATTACATTCAGGTGTGGTCTTTTGTTAGGTAATATTTCAAGTATTGTGAACAACAGGATTATAAATACTTATGTAGAAATACATAGAAATGAAAAAGCGGCCATAGCATAATTGCCACAACCGCCTTGATTTGAGGGTGGAGAGTACCGGAATCGAACCGGTGACCTTTTGACTGCCAGTCAAACGCTCTAGCCAACTGAGCTAACCCCCCATTTAATATGTAATGACTCCTAAAGCATTTTTTAATGATCAGGAATTCGCTTGCAAATATAAATTAAAATTAAACATGCGAAACTACTTGATAATGAATTTTTATCGAAAGCAAACATTTTTTCTTCTTATACGTAAGGGAATTTAGAGTGGAGAATCTATTTTAGTTCGAAAAATTGTTTGTCAATAGACAATTGATTGGTAGCAATGTATAGTGTGTGTATAGGTAGGATGAGTTCGGACAATATGGATTTTTCACTCTTCTTTGTTAAAAAAAACTAATTTAGAATGGCTTTAAAGAAAAAAATGTACTAAATTTATAGTTGATTTATTTACAGTGGGTTTATCTATATTCAAATTAGAGCATTTTTTATAATTATCATTAAATTTTCAGGCGATCTTACGTGTTGAAAATCAAAAAATACCATTAGAAAAAAATGATTGCTCGTTATTTTTATATCTTTATGCCTCAAATATTTTCGCAGAGAATAGAATTTTGATTATAAAATTGAATTACTTACTTTTAAACGCTGAATTTAAAAGAAAATTAAAAGAAGATTATGGAAGTTAAGAAGTCACCTAAAGCAGATCTTGAAAATAAGAGAGGTCTCTTTCTTGAGATTGGTCTGGCGCTGACTCTGCTTTTTGTCTTTGCTGCATTCGAATGGCGTGTAGATTCTGCTGAAGCTACAGGTTTACAAGATCAGCAAGAGATGGAAGCTGAGGAGGAGATTATTCCGATTACCAGACAGGAACAAATGAAGCCACCACCACCACCACCACCAGCACCTAAAGTAGCTGAGGTATTGGATATCGTGGATAACGATGAAGAGATCGAAGATGAGCTAGAAATTGAAGACTCGGATGCTGATATGGATGAAGAAGTTGAAATCCAAGTAGTAGAGGAAGAGGAAGAAGAAGATGAAGCTCAGGTATTTGTTATTGTAGAGGATATGCCTGAATTCCCAGGTGGACAGCTTGAATTACAGAAATGGATCGCAAGATCTATTAAGTATCCTGTAATTGCTCAGGAAAATGGTATTACAGGCCGTGTATTTGTTACTTTCGTAGTAAATAAGGTAGGTGGTGTTGAGAATGTTCGCGTTGTTCGTGGAGTTGATCCATCTTTGGATAAAGAAGCGATTCGCGTAATCAATAAGATGCCAAAATGGAAGCCAGGAAAACAGCGTGGAAAACCAGTTAAGGTTTCTTATACTGTACCAATCAACTTCCAATTGCAGTAGATCAATACTATACGATTATATAAGAGGTTTCGATTTTTCGAAACCTCTTTTTTTGTACCTTACAGAAAGCATTGCAGAATATTGTGTATTTTTGTCCTACAATTCATCTTTTTTCTGATTACTGAAAGAGTTTGATATTGGAGCAAATAGAATTGAAAAGGGGCGTAAGCCTAATGTTATTCCTAAAATATATAAATGGGAGACTATCTAAGAACAAAAAAGGAGCAAGAAAAAGCGGTTTTAATCGGAGTGATTGATCAGTCTAAAAGTATGACTGTTCAGGAAGTTGATGAATATTTGGCTGAGTTGGACTTTTTGGCTTTAACTGCAGGAGCAAAAACAGTTAAAAGGTTCACACAGAAGTTAGATTATCCTAACCCAAAAACTTTTGTGGGAGCAGGAAAACTTGAGGAAATTCAAGATTACCTGGAAGCTAACGAAGATGTTGGTATGGTGATTTTCGATGATGAATTATCTCCAACTCAACTTCGAAATGTAGAGAGAATCTTGAAAAGAAAAATTTTAGATAGAACCAATTTGATTCTTGATATCTTTGCCAGTAGAGCTCAAACTGCACATGCAAAAACTCAGGTTGAGTTAGCTCAATATCAATACATGCTGCCAAGGTTGACTCGAATGTGGACTCACCTCGAGCGTCAACGAGGAGGTATTGGGATGCGTGGTCCAGGGGAAACCCAGATTGAGACCGACCGCCGAATTATCTTAGATAAAATTGCCAAGCTAAAGGAAGATCTCAAGAAGATTGACAAACAAAAGGCAACTCAACGTAAGAACCGTGGAAAATTGGTTCGCGTTGCTTTGGTTGGATATACCAACGTTGGTAAATCTACTCTTATGAATATGCTTAGTAAATCGGATGTTTTTGCTGAAAATAAATTATTTGCAACTCTGGATACTACAGTTCGAAAGGTAGTGATTCAGAATGTTCCTTTTTTATTGGCAGATACAGTTGGATTTATTCGAAAATTGCCTCACCATTTGGTTGAATCTTTTAAATCAACTTTGGATGAGGTGAGAGAGGCTGATGTTATTTTGCATGTTGTTGACATTTCACACCCTAACTTCGAAGATCATATCAAAGTGGTAAACGAAACCATGGCTGAAATTGATAACAGAGAAAAGCCTACTTTTCTTGTGTTCAATAAAATTGATGCTTTCACCTATGTGAAGAAAGATGAGGACGATTTGCTACCCAAAACACGTGAAAACTATAGTTTGGATGAGTTAAAGCAAATGTGGATTGCCAAAGGAGATACGCCTTGTTTGTTTATTTCAGCAATCGAAAAGCAGAATATTGAAGAATTTAGAGAGAAAGTGTATGATGTTATTCGTGAAATTCATTCAGCGCGATTCCCATACAATGATTTCCTTTATCAGGATTATTCAAATTTGATGGATTAAAAGACTCATGATATAAAAAGAAAACCCGATGTTTTGCATCGGGTTTTTTATTGTGTTACACCAATTCTTGCTTGGCTAAATATTCTGCAATTTGAACTGCATTGGTTGCAGCTCCTTTTCTAAGGTTATCGGCAACAACCCACATGTTTAAACTGTTTGGATTTGAATAATCACGGCGAATACGTCCAACAAATACTTCATCTCGTTCATGCGAGTATTTTGGCATAGGGTATTCATTATTATCCAGATTATCCTGAACAATTACACCTTCTGTTTCTTTTAGAAGTTGTTTTACCTCTTCAATATCAAAATCATTGGTAAATTCAATGTTTAATGATTCACTATGACCTCCAACAACTGGTACTCTAACTGCAGTAGCAGTAACTCTGATATTGTCGTCCTTCAAAATCTTTCTGGTTTCGTTAACCAGTTTCATCTCTTCTTTTGTGTAACCATTTTCTGTAAATACATCGCAATGTGGAAGACAGTTTTTATCTATCTCGTGTGGATAGGCTTTTTCTCCATCTATTCCTGAGCGCTCATCTTCAAATTGCTGCACTGCCTTAACTCCAGTACCAGTGATCGATTGGTATGTTGAAATTACCAAGCGTTCAATCTGGTATTTTTCATGAAGAGGAGCTAGGGCAACTACCATCTGAATTGTTGAGCAATTCGGATTGGCAATAATTTTATCCTCTTTGGTTAATTCTTTAGCATTAATTTCTGGAACAACTAATTTTTTGTTCTCATCCATCCTCCAAGCTGAAGAATTGTCTACTACAGTAGTGCCAACCTGGGCAAATTCAGGAGCCCATTTTAATGATGTACCGCCACCTGCTGAGAAAATTGCAATTTGTGGTTTTAGATTAATTGCATCTTCCATACTGATAACTTTGTACTTGTTGCCTTTAAATGCAACCTCTTTACCCACAGATCTTTCACTTGCTACTGGGTATAAATCGCTAACTGGAAAATTTCTTTCCTCCAGAACATCCAGTATTTTCTGGCCTACCAGGCCTGTAGCTCCTACAACTGCTATCCTCATAACATAATAAAGCTTTAATTCCTTGTTTATAAAATCGATTATAGTTAAATTAGCTTTTGCTCAGAAAAGCAAATCAAAGTTAAAGTTAATTTCCTATGAAAAAAACACTTTCCCAGAAATTGTTCATACTCTTGGTTTTACTGATAAATACAAACCTACATGCAGAAGATTTATGGACAAAAAACTTCTCAGATGCTGCAGATTTAAATAAAGGTTATTGGGGTTCAAATGTTGATATGGAGGAGGTTGTTGATTGGAGTTTGGATGTCACTAACTGTACTCTTGCCGACGATTCGGATTACGTTAAAGTAGTAGAAACCAGTGGTGGAAGATTAGAAGCCGTTGATTGTGATGGTGAAGCTGTTTGGATGAGTAAAGCTATTGATATTTCTTCTTATACTAATTGTTCTATCTCTGTGTTAGCAGTGGAGACTGGCTCTTCAACAAATGCTAATAAGTACCTGAAATTTTTCTATAAAATTGATGGAGGAGCTGAACAACTTTTTACTGTAAATGGTGATAATATTGGCAATTGGGGAAGCTCTGATGCTTCTACTTCTGGTTTGGAAGGAGATGAACTTAGAATAATAGTGAGGATGAATAATCCAAATGCGGGGGATAAAGTTTATTTCGATAACATAGTAGTAAGTGGTGATCTCATAGTTGTTGAAAATGAGAATTTTACTGTTTTAAAGAAAGCTGAGAATCAGGTTGAAGAGTTAATAATTAATACAGATGTTGATACTGAATTAGAAGCTTTGTCTTGCTTTAGATTCATAATTGACGAAACAGATTTAGCAAGTGATGGTGTTCCTACCAAAATTTCCAGAATGACATTTTACAATTCTCATCCAGAAAATGGAATAGATTGGGAGAATCAATTAGGAGGTGTTAGGATTTATTCGGATGGTAATTTGGTGAATTATCAAACTATAACAATAGGTTCCGATTCCTTATATTTTGATTTTGTAGAAGGTCAACTATCAATTCCTGATGGTTCAAAGCGAGAAGTAGAGCTTAGAGTATTCCTTAATTCAGCTAATGAATTGATTGATGGATTAAAATTTCAGATGGCTATAGGGAAAGCTGCATGTGGATTTTCAACATATGCAAGTGGATCGGGTTTTCCTGAAAGTAATGAGACTATAAGTTCTGCTATTCATACCATAAATGTAGAAGCTACCCAATTGGTGTTGACTGGCATTCCTGAATCAGTTGTAAGAAATCACTTGTTTCAATTTTCAATTGAGGCGAACGATCAATTTGGAAATTTAGATACCGATCAGGATGAACAAATTAGTTTATCTCTTCAAGCAGGAAAAGGGGAATTGATAGCAACTAATAGTTTAAGTAAATACTTAGAGAAAGGTATTTTGATATTTGATTCTTTAAGATACCAAATTATAGATACGATTCAGTTAAAAGTAGATGGAGAAAGTTTACCTGCGCTAATTTCGCCCAAAATTGTTATCGAAAATACATTTGAATCTCAAGCGATTTCAACTTCGTGGATTCCAGATCATACTATTTTATCAGCTTTACATACTCAGAAAAGCGAAGCATTTAAATTGTTCGAATTTGCTATAAACGATTCAGGTGATGACGATGCTCCTACTGTTCTTAAGAAAATCCCGATTAGAAGTGGTCAAAGCAATCAAGTAGATTTTAAGAAAAGTATAGCTGGCTTTTATCTTATGCGCGATAATCATGAAATAGATGTTGATTTCGAGATTTCAAAAGATAAAATTGATGTCTTCTTGCAAGAATCAGATCCTGCTGCAATTATTAATAGTGAAAGTGAGGCCTCCTATTCTTTGTTTGGATATTTTAGGGAAGGAACTAGTGTAGACAAAGAAATAATTCAACTAAGAATAGAACAATCTAGTGAAAACTGGGAAGTATCAGAGGAGGATAGTGGATTAAAACTCCAGTTTGATAATGAGATATTAGGACCGAAGTTAGAATGTGAAGTGAAGGCTATACAAATGCAGTTTGGTGTGGTTCCAAAATCTGTAAAACCCAATGAATTATTTACTATTGAACTAGAAATGCTAGATGAATTGGGAAATTTGGATACTGATTCCAAAAAGCAGGTGGAAATTAGCTTAGCTGCAGGAACTGGTGAATTGACATCGGTTTCAGGATTGAGGAAAACTATGGAGAATGGTAAAATGATATGGACAGATTTAACATATAATAAAGCTGAACATTTTACCATTCAGGCAGAAGCCGAAGGTTTTGAAACAATACTTTCTGAAGATATTTCAAGTGTTGACCAAAGCTCGACTCTTATAAAAGGTGAGAAAATTGTAAATAATCAGTTAACATCTTTATCTGTAACTGAGGAAACTGCAAGTACTGTTTTGAACTTTACCATTGCAGATTCGGCTTCATTTGATGATTTGCCAACCATAATCAATACTGCGATATTCTATAAAAAAGAACTTCCAAATTCTTTTGATTGGGAAAAACATATTGCTGGAGCCGTAATAAAAAGTAATGGCGAAATTATTGAATGCAGTAACGATATTGACAATGAGCGCATCAAATTTAATTCAAGTAAGGGCTTATTTCAGGTAAGTAACGGAACCGTTCAGAAATTTGAATTGGCCATATATTTCAAAGAATCTTGTTTGCCTGATCATATGGAATTTCAGGTATATATTCCACAATCTGCTTCGGGATGGAAGACTGGAATAAATAGTTCGGAATTAAAGACAAGCATGCTTGAGGATATGAATTCTGAAATTTTCAGCTTAAATGTAGAGGCAGACAGGATTAGTATCGCATCATCGCCTTTGTTTGTTATGGATAATTCAGAACAATTTAATGTAAAACTGGTTGCTTGCGATCGATATCAGAATATTGATATGGATTATACTGATAAAATTAGTTTGAAATTAATTCAGGGAGATGGTGAGTTGATTCAAGATAATGAGTTAGATTTTAATAATGGTGTAGTGGATGTTAATTCTATGACTTATTCAGGTAAGAAAGATTTCTATCTTAGAGTTAATTCGAGTTTAGAATCAGATTCTTGTACTGTTATATTTGGTCAAAGTTTATTGGATTTTATTTATTCTTTTGAAGAATATTCATTGGGTGAATTTATAAATTCTTCAGATTGGTCTGTTTCCACGTATCAACCTATTAATGGAAATAAATCCTTAAAGCATAACTTAAGTAATCAGGTTGGAAATAGCTATATCTCTCATAAGTTGGAGAATTGGAGAAGTGAGAATGGAATAACAAGGTGGAGTTTTGTTCTGCGAAATGGTGATTGGGATCCGAGTTATGGAAATAATTTTGTGTTTCACCTTTGTATGGATGATGAGAATCCTGCCAAAGCTAAAGTAAAGTATTCTGTGGGAGTAAACTTAAAGGGTTCTACAGACATGTTAAGTTTTTGGGAAACGAATAATGGTGAAACTCCAGAAGTATTAGCACAGACGAAATTTGATTGGAACGAAAATGAGGCAATTGCCATACAAGTAGAATATAATGCCAATGGTACATGGAATTTGGCTTACAATAGAATGGGAGAGAATAATTCTTGGTATAAATGGGAGGATTTTTCTTCTGTCATTACAGATAAAAGTGAAGAATTTTATTGTGGGTTAGAGTTTAAGTTTGAATCCGTATCGCGAGCTGGAGAATTATGGTTTGATGATTTTCGAGTGCAATCTGTTAATACCGCACCTTTCATTAAGTCATATCAAATAAGTGGACAAGATTCCATTTTAATTGCCTTTTCTGAAAGGCTTAAAGCAGACCAACAAGTGACCCATAAGAATTTTAAGGTTAGTTGTAATGGTGAAGAACAGAAAGACTTTAAGTCCTTAATCACCGATTCAAGTAATGAAATTCTGATAATTATGAATTCAGAATTAAAGACTGGCATTTACCAAGTAGATGTTTTAAACATTATTGACAAAGATGGTGCGACATTAGTTTCCGATTCAATTGTCTTTGAATATCTGGCTCCGGCAAATGAATTTGATGTTGTCATCAACGAAATTATGGCAGATGAAAGTCCGAGTCAAGGATTGCCAGAGTATGAATACCTCGAGCTATACAATACCAAAAGTTATCCAATTTCAGTAGAAGGATGGAAGCTGCAAATTGGCAGTAAAGAGTTGTTGTTTTCCTCGGATACAATTCAGGCAAATTCATATTTGATTCTCTGCTCAAACATTGCTGAAGAAATATTTTCTGAGTATGGAAATGCTATGGGTTTATCAAACTTTACCGGCTTAACCAATTCAGGAAACAGATTGAGCTTGTTGTCTGCCAATGGAAAAACAATTGATGAGATTGTTTATTCTGATACTTGGTATCAATCAGAAGGGAAAAGTAATGGAGGTTGGAGTTTAGAGCGAATTGATCCGGCCAATACCTGCAGCCA
>NZ_RAPQ01000008.1:426489-2432619 GCF_003610555.1 Marinifilum flexuosum
AGATGCGGAACAAATACAGTTGCATGTTTCAGGAATATCTGATGAATGTGATAATGTACTAGATACCATTTTGAATTTTGTATATCACGAAGTACATGAATATGATATTGTCATCAACGAAATTATGGCAGATGAAAGTCCGAGTCTGGGATTACCAGAGTATGAATACCTCGAACTATACAATACCAAAAGTTATCCAATTTCAGTAGAAGGATGGAAGCTGCAGATTGGCAGTAAAGAGCTTTTGTTTTCTTCCGATACCATTCCAGCAAATTCTTATTTAATTCTTTGTTCTCATACCTCCAAAGAAGAATTTTTGGTTTATGGAGATGTCCATTCTTTATCCAGTTTCAGTAGCTTAACCAATTCAGGAAACAATTTAAGATTGTTGTCTGCCAAAGGGGAAACGGTAGATGAGATTGTTTATTCTGATACTTGGTATCAATCAGAAGGGAAAAGTAATGGAGGTTGGAGTTTAGAGCGAATTGATCCAATGAATTTTACTTGGCAAGAACCCAATTGGAAGGCATCTAATGCTACTGATGGAGGAACGCCAGGGAAACAAAATTCTGTATTTGCAGAGAATAAAGATCAGACTCTACCTCAAATTGAGAACTTAGAAGTTGTGAACACGAATACGGTGAGAATAACTTACTCTGAACCAATGCAAGAGTTAGAGGTGCTTCAAATATCAAATTATAAATTGGCACAAGGGAAGAACCTAATATTAGAGATTCACAAGCTTGAGGAGGTTAAAACAATAATCGAAATTGTATTTCAGGAACATTTGCTCGAGAATGCAAGGTTTAAATTAGAGATTTCTGAAAGAGTATCAGATTTGGCAGGTAATCCACTTAAAAGTAATCTTGTTGAATTTTGGATACCTACTTCAGCTCATCAGGGTGATATTGTAATTAATGAAATCTTATTTAATCCATTGGCAGGTGGTTCTGACTATGTAGAATTGTTCAATCGGACTCAAAATGTTTACGATTTATCCAAATTGTGCATTGGTAAAAAAGATGAGAATTATTTGCTAATAGATAGTGTTAAGTTGGCTAAGAAACAGATTCTATTGCATCCTGAGTCATACGGCTTGTTTACTGCTGATTCTTTGAATATTGCAGAAAATTATTACACATCAAATACTGCAGTTTTCCATCAAGTGAGTTTGCCAAATTATCCAGATAAAAATGGAAGGATAGTTTTATACACAAAAGATGAGCTCATTGATGATTTGGAGTATAACGAAGGTATGCATTTTGAATTGTTGGCAAGTAAGGAAGGTGTTGCATTAGAGCGTGTGAACCCAGATGAAGAAACCAATTTACATTCCAATTGGCAGTCGGCGGCACAAAATATTGGTTTTGGAACCCCTGGCATTAGAAACTCTGTTTATAGTGATATAGAGGAATCTGTAGAGGAGGTTAGCTTATCATCTAAAATATTTTCTCCCGATAATGATGGAATTGATGATCGTTTGTACATCAACTTTAATTTAAAAGATGATGGATTTGTAGCTAATATCAGAATATACAATGCATTGGGAAAGGAAATCAGGAAACTTGCCAGTAATTTGTATTTGGGAACTGATGATAGTGTGTATTGGGATGGATTGAATTCAAAAAGGGAAAGGTTGCCTATTGGAGTTTACCTTGTTTATATCGAAATGTTTAATCCGGATGGCGGCATGAAAACCTATAAGAAGACTTGTGTAATAGGAGGGAAACTGAAGTAATATGTAAGTATTATATTCATAAAAAAAAGAAACTCAATGCTTGATTATTTATGTTTGATTTTGTAACTTGATGAAGCATAGAGCATTTAAAAAGAAAATTTTATTTTGGCATAAGCCAAAGTGCTTTAGCAATAGCTGTTAATTAATGTAGTGGTTAATAAATGGTAGAGTAAAGGGGAATCTTTTAATTCCCCTTTTATTTTATATTGAATCTGTTTCGATATTGTGCAGGTTGCTTGAGCGCTTGTTTTTCTTGACGTAGTTTAAAATCTGATTGTCGAATTTCGACTTGTCCTCATTCAAAAACTTAATGCATAAAGGAACAAAGAATAGGTGTTTTTTTATGCTTTCTTGTTTGATTTCCATATCAAAAATTCGAGTAGCATCCTTTTCTGTGGTAATAATGATTTTATTTTCGCCAGTTAGTTCATCAAACCTTTTCTCAATAGCTTGAATATCTTTCTGATTGAACGCATGATGATCTGGAAAGTGCAATTCTTCAATTGTATTTGAAAAACCATCTAAATATTCTCGTAAAGGTTTAGGATTTGCAATTCCTGTTACCAAAAGAATTGAAAAGCTTTCCTTGTTCCAATCTTCATCACCAATTTTTACTGCATCTTTGCTAAATACGGGTTGAAGATTTCCATAATCTAAACATGTAAAATATAGTTTTTGATAAGGCAATATCTTTAGTTCCTTCACAATGATTCTTCTCTCAATTGGAGTCATATTAGCAGGAGTCTTACTCACAATAATGATATTTGCTCTTGATCTTTCTTCTGCACTTTCTCTCAAGCGCCCATATGGCATTATAAAATCGCGAGTAATTGGTCTGTTGTAGTCAATTAAAAGGATAGATAAGCCAGGTTTTATGTATCTGTGCTGGTATGCATCATCCAATAAAATCGCACTTAAATCATTGCCATGTTCACTGTTGAGTAGGTTTTTAACACCATTTACCCTTTTGCTATCAACCGAAACCAGTATGTCAGAAAACTTGCGTTTGATTTGCATAGGCTCATCACCAATCAGGTTTGCAGTGGAATTTTCGTCGGAAAGAATAAAACCTTTGCTTTTTCTTTTGTAACCACGACTTAGGGTAGCAAGCTTGTAATCATCTTTTAAAAGAGTGATAAGGTATTCAATATGAGGGGTTTTTCCAGTTCCTCCAACGGTGATGTTGCCAACCGAAATTATTGGAATCTTGAATTCGGTACTGCTTAGTATATTTAAATCGAAGAGCATATTGCGCATGGCCACAATTAATCCGTAAAGTAAACTAAATGGGAGTAGTAAAACTTTTAAAAAACGGGATAATGCTTTCATCGATTATAGTTTTAATCAGGTGTATAGAAACATCTCGTTCGAGATTGACTTGTAAATAGCAACAATTAATTCCATATTAAATTTACAGAAATATTTGTTAGCATTTAATAAGGAATTAAATATGACAATAATTTTTTATTTAGTTGATAAAAAATTGCTGAATCCTGAAATAAAAAAAATCCTCAAGAAATTGAGGATTTTTTATGCGATTGAATGAATGAAATTTAGTTCAATTCTATTTCGTATGGCAAGCGAGCCTGAATACCACCTAGATCTATAATGCTTTGAGCCTGATTGTAATATCTGTAAGTATCACCTAACTCAAATTTTAAGAATCGGGTTTTGGCTTCACCGGTAATATCGTTTATTAATTCCTGGATAGGGTCTTTTTGTTTAGGAAGAGAAACAATTCTATAGTCATCTTTCAAGCCTGCTTTTTCTTTTGCAATCTCAATCGCAGTTTCTAAACCTCCTAAAACATCAACCAAACCATTTTCTTTGGCATCAACAGCACTCCAAACTCTTCCTTGAGCCACTTCATGAATTTCTTCTTTCGATCGGTTTCTACCATCAGCAACTCTTGTTAGGAATGTATCATATCCTTCGTTAATGATATCCTGAAGAATTGCTTTTTCGGTTTTTGTGAATTTTCTTGAAGAAACCGGAACAACCATTAATGGATAACCTCCTCCAAAAGCTGAATGTTTGTTGGTTCCATATGAATCAGTTGTGAAACCAATTTTATTCTTAATCAATTCTTCTCCCGAGAAGAACAAGCCATAAATTCCAATTGATCCGGTAATGGTGTTTTTGTCAGCAACAATAGTATCTGCAGGACAAGCAATGTAATAACCACCTGATGCAGCAACGTTACCCATTGAAGCGATAACCGGTTTTTCTTGGGATGCCAATTCCACTTCTCTCCAAATAATATCAGAAACCAAAGCACTACCACCTGGCGAGTTTACACGCAATACAATGGCTTTAACGGTAGAATCTCTTCTTGCTTTACGAATCGTGTTAGCCAATTCCGGACCAATTGCGGTTTCGCTTTGCTCATTTCCAATGGCACCTGAAGCATAAACGACTGCAATTTTATTTTTCGAGAATTTTGCATTAGCATTCGGTGATTTTGCGTAATCAGAAACACTAATTTTTCGAAGTTTCTTGTCCTCTTTAATGTCAGTTAGTTGTCTAAGGATGGCATTCATTTCATCCTGGTAGACTACACCATCAATCAAGTTGTATTTTTTAGCATCGGCGGCCTTTTTAATGGCAAATGCGTCAATTAGTTCATTTAATCTATCAACCGAAATACCTCTTTCTTCCGAAATTCCTTTTAAAATCTGGTTCCAAATATCACCAACATAAGCCATGGTTTGTTCACGACTTTCGTCACTCATATCATCTCTGAAAAACTGTTCTGTTGCCGATTTGTATTTACCAACTCTTATAACCTGAGCTTCAACACCAATGTTTTTTAGAAATTTTTTGTAAAAAGTTCTTTCACCACCCATACCAAGAAGCATTATCATTGCTTCTGGATTTAAGTAAATACTATCTGAAACAGATGTTAGGTAGTAAGCTTTTTGTGAATATCCAAAATTGTTGTAGCTCACAATAAATTTACCGGTTTCTTTAAACTCCTTAAGTTTATTTCTGATTTCTTCGATAGAGGCAATTCCACCAAAGTTGGCAGAAATATCACTAACATTTAAATAGATACCTTTGATTTTTTCGTCGGTTTTTGCTTTCTCGATACTTTCTAAAATGCTTGTTAAACCGATGCTTGAGCTTCCGGTTCCAGGTAAATCTAATTCATCAAATGGATTATCTGCACCTCTATCAGCAAGCGATTTGTTTAGTTTAATTTCCAAAACACTTTTGTTTTTAACTGTTACTGCTTTATCAGCACTTGATGCGATACCAGCTATAATCATGATACCCAAAAACAAAAGAAGAAATCCACCTACAATAACTCCTAATATGGAGGCAAATGTAAATTTAAAGAAGCTTTTCATATTGATTTTCTTTTAATTGATTATTCTAATTTATAAGATGCAGATTTATGTAAATCCGCAGTATAACAAATATATCTAATTAAACTGACAGAAGTTTGAAATGAAGATTATTTTCGATGTATATTTTGTTTCGAAAGATTTCTTTGTTTCTTTTACCGATCAAATTAAAAAAGATGGCAAAAGTATACTTCTTAATAGGTGGGAATTTAGGTGATAGAGAGCAGATTCTGCAAAGTACAGTTGAAGCTTTGGGAAATGATGTTGGAAAAGTTCTGAACGTTTCGGCCATCTATGAAACCGAACCATGGGGATTCGAACATGAGCAGAGTTTTCTAAATCAGGTAGTGGTGGTAGAAAGCAATTTATTACCCGAGGCAGTTCTTGATCAGACTCAGAGAATTGAAAAAGATCTGGGGCGGGTACGAAAGAAAAATCGCTATAGTGAGAGAACCATTGATGTAGACATTTTGTTCTACGACGATTTAATTATCGATACTGAAAGGCTGGAGGTACCGCATCCAAGAATGGGAGAGAGGATGTTTGCTTTGGCTCCTTTAGCTGAAATTGCACCTGATTTTATTCATCCGCTAATGGATAAGAGTATCTTGGAAATGAAGAGCTCTTGCCCTGATACATCAGAGGTAAGTGTTTTCAAGGTATAAAAAAAAGGACTGTTATTAAAACAGTCCTTGAAATATTATCAAAAATATTGATTATCCCAGTTTAGCACCAAAAGCCAAATCTCCAGCATCACCACAACCAGGAACGATATATGATTTGGTGTTTAGTTCAGCATCAACCACTCCATTCCAAATGGTAGTATTTTCGGCTGGTAAATTATTCTTAATAAAATCAACACCTTCTTGGCTTGCAATTACAGAAACAATGTGTACATGTTTAGGAGTACCTTTGGTTAGCATTGCTTTGTATGCCAATTCCATTGATGATCCTGTTGCCAACATTGGATCGGCAAGAATAACCACTTTCCCATCGATAGAAGGAGATGAAATGTACTCGAAATTAATTTTAAATTTTCCATCTTCGGTATGCTTACGATATGCAGAAATAAAAGCATTTTCTGATCTGTCGAAGTAGTTTAATAAACCATTGTGCAAAGGAAGACCTGCTCTTAATATCGAAGCCACAACAACTTCATCCTTTGGAAGAGAAGCAATTGCAGTACCAAGTGGAGTTTCCACTGATTGATCTGCAAAATCTAAAGTTTTACTGATTTCGTAAGCGTATATCTCACCAACTCTTTCAAGGTTTCTTCTAAAGCGAAGAGGATCGTTTTGAACGTTAACGTCTCGGATTTCAGCTATAAATCGGTTAAAAAGGGAGTTGTTTTCTCCTAATGTATGGATCACCATGTTTTATTATTTAAAAATTAGCTGAGCGCAAATATAGCCATATTTCAATAATATTAAGGAAGGAAATGAAGGAAAAATTCGTAATCTAATTCATTCTAAATTAGTGCGTCATCGGCAAAACTATAGTAATCGTTTTCGCCAATTATTATATGATCTAATATCTCGATATTCATCAGTTTAGCAGCATCTTTCGATTTTGTTGTAATGTCTTTATCAGCTGCCGAAGGAGCCAAATTACCAGAAGGATGATTGTGGCAAAGAATAAGATTAACAGCTTCTAGTTGTAAAGCATCTTTTAGAACTAATCTGATATCGAAAACAGTGCCTGTAATTCCTCCGGAGGAAACGTTTTTGATTTCGATTACTTTGTTGGCTCTATTCATAAATAAAACCCAAAATTCTTCATGTCCTAAATTTTCTACAAAAGGGAAAAGAATTTCGAATGCATCGCGACTACAAGTAACTTTTTCTTTCTGTTTGCTTTGAAATGCTTTTTGTCTGCGACCAATCTCCAATGCGGCAATAATACCAATAGATTTTGCTTCTCCAATTCCTTTGATCTTCATTAAATCATGCATGGATTTTTTTGCCAGGATATTAAGGTCATTATTGCAATGGGAGAGTATCGATTTGGAAAGTTCGACAGCTGATTGATTGCGATTACCACTGCCGATAATAATGGCTAAAAGTTCTGCAGTAGATAAACTTTTAACTCCCTGGTACATTAATTTTTCTCTGGGGCGATCTTCAAGAGCCCAGTCTTTAATGCTTAGTTTATTATACTCATCCATGGTTTTGTTTATGTAAATACTTAACTAAAGTTATGAATTTACATAAACAAAACCAATATGAAATATGTATATACACAAAAAGGGTTCTCATTGAGAACCCTTTATAACAGAGTTATAGTGTCTTACAGCTTGTTAACGTGTGAAGCTAATTTAGATTTCAAGTTAGCAGCCTTGTTTTTATGAATTACATTAATCTTAGCAAGTTTGTCCAACATTGCAGTTACCTTTGGAAGTAATTCATTAGCAGCTTCCTTATCTGAAGTAGCACGTAACTTTCTTACAGCATTTCTTGCAGTCTTAGCGTAATACTTATTGTGTACTCTTCTTTTCTCAGACTGTCTGATTCTTTTAATTGCAGATTGATGATTTGCCATCTCTTAAAGTTATCTAAATTATTATCTTGGTAGTCCGTACGGGAATCGAACCCGTGTTACCAGAATGAAAATCTGGCGTCCTAACCCCTAGACGAACGGACCATTGGTTTATTAATGCGCAGCAAAGATAAATTAAAATTAAATTACTGCAAAATTCTTAGTAGTCCGTACGGGAATCGAACCCGTGTTACCAGAATGAAAATCTGGCGTCCTAACCCCTAGACGAACGGACCATCTAATTTTTCAGAGCTGCAAAGGTAAGTTATTTTTTTAAAACTGCAAACACTTTGCGAAAAAAAACTCTTTTTTTTGCTTCAGGAATGTTGAAGCGTTAGCCCCTTGTTTTTTCCTTTTGCGCTGCAAAGAAAGAGATAATTCTTTATTCCTGCAAAACTTTTTTTGAAAAAAAATCACACTTTTTTTCGGTGAAGAAACTAACTGCTTCGTTATAAGCTAAAAATAAATTTAGCGCCATTCAACAATTGTTCCTCTGTCGCTGCTTAAAAAGTTATTTGGGATGATATTTTTGATTTGATCAGCCAATAAATCCAACAATCTATTTTTTGTATAATGACGAGAATAAACCAAACTAACCTCTCTTAAAGGATGAATATTTGTGAATTTTTTCACCTGTTTAAGTTTTTCGTCAGGCATATATTGAGTGGCCAATTCTGGAATTAGTGTAAATCCTCCTTCACGATCAACAATTTTCATTAATGTTTCAAGAGAATTACTTTCAAATTCGAATGGCAATTCCTGATGTTGTAAATCATGCAACTCACAAAGATTGATTACCTGGTTTCTGAAGCAGTGACCATCACTAAGCATCCAAATTTCTGGAGTAGCAATATCTTTTACCTCAACTATAGGTTGTTTTAATAAAGGATGATCTTTGTGTGCGTATATCATCATTTCTTCATAGAAAAGATGTCTCTCTCGAATTTTATCATCTTTTGCGGGAGTAACAAAAATACCAACATCAATTTTATCTTTTTTAAGGCTTTTTACAATCTCCTCGGAAACCATTTCTTCTACCTCAACTTTTATCGAAGGATATTTTCTGATATAATCACCAATAAACATTGGAAGAAGAAAAGGAGCCAATGTTGGAATAATTCCAATTTTTAAATTTCCTTCTATAGTATTCTTGTGCTCTTTAATAATCTCATCAACTTTTTTGGTTTCGCTAAGAATAATTCGGGCTTGTTCAATAATGTTCAGGCCAACATCGGTTGGAATAATTGGTTGTTTGCTTCTGTCAAATATGGTAATATCTAAATACTCCTCCAATTTTTTTATTTGCATGCTTAAAGTTGGCTGAGTGATAAAACATTTTTCGGCAGCTGTTGCAAAATGACGATAGGTGTCAACAGCCACGATATATTCAAGTTGAGTGATCGTGATCATTAGGATTGTCGTTTTTTTAAATTCTCTCAAATATAAACATTATCTATAACACTATAAACAATATTGATTTGCTTGATGTAGAATTGCTTCGTATATTTGATATAGAAAACAAGGAAAACTATTTTTCACAAGTACTTACAACAAAAATAGTATACCTTATTAATAGGGTTAGTAAAAATAATAGTTTGATAGTTTTTGTTATTTAAGTTTTATTAGATGTTTGGGTTTTGCAGCCGGGAGTTTGGGTCTCCCGGCTTCTTTATTTAATATAGGTCTGTTTTAACCTCCTTCCGTTTTATATAGATTATAAAGTAATTTGTTAAAGTGAATTTTCTTTTGATCAAAATTTGCAAAGTCTTAATTATGAACTGATAGTGAAGATATGTTGTGTAGCACTCATGCTGAATAGCAGAAATTGCACTTAAAAAATATACTACTTTAGTCGGCGAATTAGAAAATTATAAACATCAATATAAAAACCGATTAGAGATGCATAAAGGGATTAAAACAGTTTCTTTTGAAGAAGCAGCAAAGGTAATTAAGTCTGGAGATAGAGTGCACTTGCACTCAGTGGCGTTGACACCTCATAAATTTATTAACGCAATGTGTGATCGTGGTCGTAATGGTGAAATTTACGATGTAACTATTCAGCATATTCACACAGAAGGACCAGCTCCTTATGCTGATCCTGAATTTGAAGGAATTTTTAATCTGGAATCATTATTTGTTGGGGCTAATGTAAGAAAGCAAACTCAAGCTGGTTATGCTGATTATATTCCTGTATTCTTGGGAGAAACTCAACAATTGATTCGTGAAGGAGTTTTAAATGTAAATGTTGCAGTTGTACAGGTAAGTACTCCTGATAAGCATGGTTATGTATCTTTAGGTACTTCTGTTGAGGCTAGTAAAGCAGCAGTTGAAGAAGCTGATACTGTAGTTGCAATCATCAATCCTAATGTACCTCGTGCTTTTGGTGATGCAATGATGCCATTATCAAACTTTGATATCTTCTGTGAAGATAACTCTCCACTTATCGAGCACCACAATGCTCCTTTATCAGAAATGGATATTGCAATTGGTAAGAATGTTGCAGAATTGATTCCTGATGGTGCTTGTTTGCAAATGGGTATTGGTGGTATTCCTAATGCTGTTTTGGCACAGTTAGGAAATCACAAAGACCTTGGTGTTCACACTGAAATGTTTGCTGATGGTCTTCTTCCATTAGTAGAAAGCGGTGTTGTTAACGGTAGAAACAAGAAATTGGATCCAGGTAAAATTGTTGCTGGTTTCTTGATGGGAACAAAAGAGCTTTATGATTTCGTAGATGATAACCCAGGAGTTTTAATGATGGATGTTGCTTACACTAACGGTGTTGGTATTATCAAGCAAAATCCTAAAGTATGTGCTATCAACTCTGCATTATCTATTGATATTACTGGTCAGGTTTGTGCCGACTCAATCGGAACCAAGCACTATTCAGGTGTAGGTGGTCAGATTGATTTTACTCGTGGTGCTGCAGCTTCTGAAGGTGGTGTGCCTATTATCGCGATGCCTTCTGTTACTGGTAAAGGGATCTCTAAAATTACTCCAACCTTATTAACTGGATCAGGTGTTGTAACTACTCGTAACAATATGAGATGGTTTGTAACTGAGCACGGTGCTGTTAACTTGTTTGGTAAGTCACTTCAGCAAAGAGCGAAAGCAATTATCTCTGTTGCTCACCCAGACTTTAGAGAAGAACTTGATAAGGCTGCATTCGAAAGATTCGGAAGTCACTATCACTTCGTTCGCAAATAAAAATTACTCGATATAGTAGTTTAAGATATATGAAGAGGTATCCATTTGGGTGCCTCTTTTTTTTATGCATTAGCTTTTGGCATGGATTCCAAAATTTTCTCAGATTTAGGAATTGTGATGTAAAAGCTACTTCCTTTTCCTTCTTCACTTTCAGCCCAGATTTTACCTCCGTTTTTTTCTACATACTCCTTGCAAAGTAAAAGACCAATTCCAGCTCCTTTTTCCTGTGCAGTACCAAGTGCAAGGTAATTATTATCCAACCTGAAAATTTTATTAAGGTTCGATTTGCTCATTCCAACTCCTTCGTCTGATATTTCGATCTCAACAAGATATTTTTTTTCTCGTGCTGAGAGTGTGATTTTTCCCTCTGAATAGGAGAATTTAATGGCATTTGAAATTAGATTCTTAAAAACTTCAGAAATGGCTGCAGAATCGGCATAAACCATGGATGTATTGTCCATATTAAAAATGAACTTCAGGTTCTTTTCAATAATAGGACCCGATAGTTTTTGAAGAATTCCATTGATAGATTCTCGTATATTAAAATATTTTGGAGAAAATGTGGTTTTACCTGCTTGCGATGCAGACCATAGTAAAATATTCTCTACCAATTCATTGGTATGAACAGATAAATCACGAATTCCGAAGGCCAGAGATTTTTGATAATTGATATCATTTTCTTCAAAGCTTTCGATCAATTTAGAACTAATATTTTTCAGATCGATGAATGGATCACGTAAATCTGTTGAAATGATATTGAAAATCTTATCTTTTGTTAAATTTAGATCTCTTAAAATAACATCCGACTCTTTTAATCGAGAATTGATATCTTCCAACTCTTTATTTTTATGAGTTAACGTTTCTGTTGTTTCTTTTCTAAGCTGAATGTTTTTATATGTGATATAACCAGTAATTGCAGATAAAATGATCAGAACAACAAACAGATAAATCAGAATGGTTTGCATCCTATTGTATTCCTTTAACCCTTTAATTTCTTCCTTTTTCTTAGAGATCTCATATTTGGCTTCGAATTCACTAATTCTGTCTTTGTCGTACTTATCAGCTATACTGTCATATTGTGTGGTAGAAAAGTTTCGGTAATATTCCAATGCTTTTTTGTAATCACCTTTGTTCGAAAAGTATTCAAAGAGATTTTCAGATGTAGATTTTTGAAGATTTCTGTCTTTTGAATAATTGGCATTTTCGTAGGCCGATTGAAGATACTTTAGGGCATCATCACTTTTATAGTAATTCATTAAAATTTCGCCGATACTATTGGATGAATAGGCAATTCCTTTTGTATTCCCTAATTTCTCATGCAGATTGAGAGCAATTTTATGGAACTCCTGACTCTTATCGAAATTGTTATAGCTTCTATACAAGTTTCCAATTAAAGAGTAAACATTAGCCTGCTCTTTTAAATCACCTGTTTCATCGTAAATTTTAAGCGATTCGTTATAGTGCTTCAATGAAAAATCAAGTTCATTCAAATCCTTGTATACGGTTCCGATGTTTTTTAGGGTAGCAGCAGTAAAACGTTTATTACCCAGTTTACGTCTAATTTTTAAGGATCTATTGTAAAAATTAAGTGATTCGTTAAAATTATTCAATCTCCAATATATTCCTCCGATATCATTTAAAGTGTAGGCGATAAGAGATTCATCGCCCAATTCTTCACGAATGTTTAGAGCCTTTTTGTAATAATCTAATGCCTTGTTGTACTTGTTTAAATTCTTGTACACATTACCAAGGTTATTCAATGATGAGGCAATATCCGATTTGTCGCCAAGTTTAGATCTGATTTCCAGGGATTTTAAATAATATTCCAACGCATTGGCATAGTCTTTATCAAGCCAATAAACACTTCCTATATTATTTAAGGTATAGGCTACTTCTTTTTCCGAACCTTCCTTTATCCGGATTTCCAATGATTTATTGAAATATTCAAGAGCTTCTTGGTGCTTGTTCAGAATTTTATGAATTTCTCCAATATTATTGTACGATGCAGATATAGCCAATTGATCGGATATTGTTTCGCGAATTTCCAAAGCTTGCAAATGACAATCTAAAGCCCTTCTGAAGTTGTTTACTCTTCGATACAGGTTTCCCAGATCATATAAAGCTGTTGCATGATTTGTTGGGGTATCCGAGGATAAAACAACAACTTCCTTCAGGTAATCTATGCTTTTGTCAATATTAACATCCAAATAGAGTTTTGATAATTCTTGCAGTAATACAACTCGTTGCTCACCTTCCGCTTTAGGCAATAATTCCTCAGCTTTCTGTATTTGATTTTGAGCATGTAAATTCACAAAAGCAAATGAAAGAAAAACTGAAATTAGAATGGTTAACCTGTGTATAGCAGACATGGTTTTATAACTGTTTAATCTGATTCATACTAAAAATAGTATTATTTTACTGACAGGCAAAACAATGTGTATTCATAGAGTCAGGTTTTGTTGACAATTTTTTCTGCCAATTCGGATAAATTGACTCCTGAAAAATTACCAGAGCTCATTAATAAAACATTGGTGTGTTTGAAATTTTGCTCTAATAAATCCTTAATAACCAAATCAGAATCAGTGTATACCGTTACATTATTTCCACCAAAAGCTTCTGCTACCTGATTTTTCGTTATTGGATCAAGTTTTTTGTGTTCAACCGTTTTGGGATTAAAATATACAATTGCTTTATCAGCCAGGCTCATGGTATTTTTATAATGAGGCAAAAATTCTTTTTTCAAGCTACTAAACGTGTGTAATTCCATGCAAGCAACCAATTTACGATTAGTAAACTGTTTCTTTACAGCCTCGGTAGTTGCTTTTAATTTGGATGGCGAGTGTGCAAAATCTTGAAAAACCGTGCATGAATTATTATCGGCTAACTTTTGTAAACGTTTGGCCGCTCCCGAAAAGTTTTGAATGGATGTGTAAAACTGCTTGTCACTCAATCCAGCTTTTTTACAAATGTGGTAAGCTCCCATAAGGTTTTGCAGGTTGTGCTCTCCAAATATTTCCAGAGGAACATCTCCGTTGTTTGTTTTAAGAATACTGCAGTTATCAATCACTTCAAAAGGATGTGAATTATAAGGAATGTATTCAATATCTTCTTTTTTCTTTTCAACAATTTTAGCAATGTGCTCATCACCATCAAAATATATTAATGATCCATTCTCTTGAATCATCTGTGTGAAAATTGCAAATTGCTCAACGTAGTTATCGAAAGTTGGAAAAACATTAATATGATCCCAGGCAATCCCGGTTAGCAGTGCAATGTCGGGATGATACAAATGAAATTTTGGTCTGCGATCGATAGGTGAGGAAAGATATTCATCGCCTTCAAAAATAGCAATTTTAGCATCTCTGCTTAGTTTAACCATGGTTTCAAATCCATCAATCTGAGCACCTACCATGTAATCAAAGTCAATGTTATTATCTTTCAAAACATGCATTACCATCGAGGTTGTTGTGGTTTTTCCATGACTACCACCAATTACAATTCTGGTTTTATCTTTAGTCTGTTCGTAAATGTATTCAGGATAAGAATAAATTTTTAATCCAAGTTCTTGTGCTTTTAACAATTCCGGATTGTCGATTCTTGCATGCATACCAAGAATTATCGCATCAATATCAGTTGTAAGTTTTTCTGGAAACCAACCCCATTCTTTAGGCAAGATTCCATATTTTTCCAATCTTGATTTTGATGGGTCAAAAATTTCATCATCTGAACCTGTGATTTCTAATCCTTTTTTATGTAGTGCGATTGCCAGATTGTGCATGGCGCTTCCACCAATTGCTATAAAGTGAACTTTCATTGATAATCTTTTATAAAATTGTATTTTTGAACCACAATAAGTAAGAGTACTTTAACGTGATATTACTCTTTCTTTTGCGAAAATTAAAGATACTAGAATAAAACAATATTATCATGGAAATATACAATATAGAAACAGGAAATTTTATGTGCGATGGAGGAGCAATGTTTAGTGTTGTTCCTAAAGTAATGTGGAGTAGAAAATATCCTTCGAACGAAGACAATTATTGTAATTGCGCCATGAGAAGCATGCTTGTTATTGATGGCGAAAGAAAGATATTGATTGATAATGGAACAGGGGATAAGCAAAGTGAGGAGTTTTTCAAACATCAACACCTAAATGGTGATGCCAATATGTTGGATTCTTTAAAGAGTGCTGGATTTTCAACTGATGATATTACAGATGTTGTTTTTACCCATTTACATTTCGATCATTGTGGAGGAGCGGTAAAATGGAATTCTGATAGGACTGGATATGAGTTGGTATTTAAAAATGCTCAACATTGGGTTAGTAAACAGCAATGGGAAAATTATTTAAATCCGAATATTCGCGAAAGTGATGCATTTTTTGATGAAAATGTAATGCCGGTAAAGGAAGCGGGTAAGTTGAACTTGGTAGAGAGTGAAGGTGAATTGTTTCCAAATTTTAAAGTGAAAATTTTTGAAGGTCATACACCTGGATTGATGATTCCAGTAATTAATTATAATGGTCAAGAGGTTGTTTTTGCAGGTGATTTTATTCCTACAGCAGCAAATGTGCCGGTAAAATGGTTGGCTAGTTATGATTTAAATCCAAGCGCATCATTAGCTGAAAAACAAGAATTTCTTGCTGAGGCTGTTGAAAAAAATGCCATTCTATTTTTACAGCATGATATTACTACGGAGTGTTGCAGTCTTACAAAAACAGAAAGAGGTGTTAAAGTGGATAAGTGTTTTCCTTTTTCGGATATAAAATAAATTTATACTATAAAATTAAAGCTTGCATCATGATGCAAGCTTTAATTCTGTATTGTAGGTTTGATATTGACTTAGTGCATTTTCAATATTATCAATTCTCTGAAATACTGTTTTCTTGGTTCCAAAATCAGTATAATTAGAATCGAGATAGTTCATGTGGTATTCAACCAATCTGAGTTGAGTTGAGAGACTTGAGGTCGTAAATTTCTTTTTCAGATCAATATGTTTGATTCCATTTTGATCTAACAGCTTCTGAATATTAACTCCCGCCTTAACAATCCTTCTTGAAAGATTATTCTCGTTATGAACATGTAAGACCATAACACTTGTTAGCAGAGCTAAAAATAAACTAACCAGTATAAATGACATATCGCAAAAGTTTAATAAATATTAATCTCCATTCAATTTACGATAAAATTTTTGAATAGTTCAAATGTGAAAAAAATCAAAGGCTTGAAAACCAACAAAAAAACTAATATAGATAAAGTAATGTCCGCAAAAATATAGGTGTTAATCCAAGAAAATGATTTTTTCATCAAGAAAAAAGTAAATATTCTAAAAATCAACTGAAAAGCAAAAAATAAAAAGATTTGGATGCTGTAGGGATTAAGTTCTTTTGCTGATTTAACATCACCTTGAGTAAGAGCTGAAAAGCTACGAGAAAGACCAGATGAAGGGCTATCACTACCTGTTAACTGGGAAAAGACAGATGGTATTGGATGATTTATTTTGGGATGTGAGTAAATTGCCGAATAAATAAATATTCCGGTTATTATTGATGCAAAAATGAGGTTGATTATTTGATAGCTACTTAGGCTATTCTTATTTTTTATTGGTTTCAATTTCTACCTTAATTTTCATTTCAAGGCTATCTACCTCATTGGCAATTGAGTCGATGTTGATTTCTTCAAGTTGCTGTTCCAATTCTTCTAAGGCTTCTTGTAAATCCTGATTATGAACAGACTCTTCAATAACTTCTTCAATTACCTCTTCAACAAAACCTTCAATCTCATCTTCGTTCATACTGGCTACTCCAACAAAAAAGAACAACCATAATGATGCCACTAGAACACCTAAAACCGATACAATCAATGCGCCAATATTTAAACCAATTGCGCCATTATCTTTATTGGCTTTGCTTAGGCCTATGATACTTAAAATTATGGCAATAATTCCTGGTACAAAGGCTACGAAGCCAATGCAAGGAATAAATCCTATAAAGAGAGTTAAGATACCAAGAACCAAAGCAATGATTCCTAGGGTTTGTCCTGAGTTAGAGCGTACTTGTTCCATTTTAGATTGGTGATTGTTATTTAGATATTGCTAATATACTAATTTTTGGAAAGGATTTTTAAAAGGTCTTTCTCAAGACTTTGATTGGGTGTTTCAATAATTCTTCCTATTTCTTGATTGTTACGATAAATTATTGCAGTTGGCACTCTGCTTACATTATTAGCCTTTGCATTATAATTGGGCGACTCTTTCTTTGTGTCCAAAGCATTCATGCTTAGCTTTTCAAATGGGAATCTAATTTCATCAAGAATTTTTATAAATCGTGGTACTTCACGATGTGAATCATGACACCATGATCCCAGAATCAAATCTATTCTTACATTTTTGAATGATAGTTTTCTAAGCTTTTTAATGATTCTGTTTTTAGCTTTGTATTTCTTGTATTCCGGTCCATACCAATCTTTACAGAGATCTAACTCAAAAGCTTCGAGAGTAACTTTGCCATACAATACATGTTTCTTTAAACGAGTATCTTCTATGGTTTTATTTTGAGCAGATGTGTTTAAATTGAAGAGGATAAAAAGGAAAAGCAAAAGAGATTTATTCATGATGCTAATGTTTAGATAAAAAAAAAGACAGGAAGTAAAACCCCCTGTCTTTAAATATAGTGATAATCTTACGAATTAGTCTTTGTATTGCTCGATCAAGATTTCCAACATTTGGATCGCACATTTAGAAACTTTTGTTCCAGGACCAAATACACCTGCAACACCTGCTTCATAAAGGAAATCGTAGTCCTGAGCTGGAATTACACCACCTGCAGTAACCATGATATCTTCACGTCCTAATTTTTTCAATTCCTCGATAATTGCAGGAACCAAAGTTTTGTGACCAGCAGCCAATGAAGATACACCTACCATGTGTACATCATTTTCTACAGCTTGCTTAGCAGATTCTTCCGGAGTTTGGAATAATGGTCCCATATCCACATCGAATCCCATATCAGCGAAACCAGTAGCAACTACTTTACCACCACGGTCGTGACCGTCCTGACCCATTTTTGCAATCATGATACGTGGACGACGTCCAGTTTGCTCTGCAAATTTATCTGCCAATTCTTTCGCTTTTGCGAAGTCAGCATCTTCTTTCGATTCTGATGAATATACTCCTGACACGGTTCTAATTACAGCTTTATATCTACCACAAATTTTCTCACATGCATCTGAAATCTCACCCAATGAAGCACGTAATTGTGCAGCTTTAACAGCAAGATCCAATAAGTTACCTTCACCTCCGTTTGCACATTCAGTGATGGCTTCAAGAGCAGCCTGAACAGCTTTCTCGTCACGGTTAGCGCGAAGCTTAGCCAAACGTTCAATCTGTGCAGTACGTACAGCAGTGTTATCAACTTCCAAGATATCCAATGGATCTTCTTTCTCCAAACGATATTTGTTAGTACCAACGATAGTTTGAGTACCAGCATCGATTTTAGCCTGAGTACGAGCAGCAGCTTCCTCGATACGAAGTTTTGGAATACCAGACTCGATAGCTTTAGCCATACCACCTAGTTTTTCAACCTCTTCGATGTGAGCCCAAGCTTTGTCTACCAATTCCTGAGTTAATGATTCTACGTAGTAAGAACCTGCCCATGGATCAACAGCTTTACAGATAGTTGACTCATCCTGGATATAAATCTGAGTGTTACGTGCAATACGTGCAGAGAAATCTGTTGGAAGTGCAATCGCTTCATCCAATGCATTGGTGTGAAGAGACTGAGTGTGACCCAATGCAGCAGCCATAGCTTCGATACAAGTACGACCAACATTGTTGAAAGGATCCTGCTCAGTTAATGACCAACCTGAAGTCTGTGAGTGAGTACGCAATGCCATAGACTTAGGGTTCTTAGGATTGAATTGTTTTACAATCTTCGCCCAAAGTAAACGACCAGCTCTCATCTTAGCAATCTCCATGAATTGGTTCATACCAATTGCCCAGAAGAATGACAAACGAGGAGCAAATGCGTCAACGTCCATACCAGCAGCAACACCTTTTTTCAAATATTCCAAACCATCAGCAAGAGTGTAAGCCAACTCGATATCTGCAGTTGCACCTGCTTCTTGCATGTGGTAACCAGAGATAGAAATTGAGTTAAACTTAGGCATCTTCTGTGAAGTATATTCAAAGATATCAGCAATAATCTTCATTGAGAACTCTGGTGGGTAGATGTATGTGTTACGCACCATGAACTCTTTCAAGATATCATTCTGAATTGTACCTGAAAGCTCTTCCAATTTAGCTCCTTGCTCCAAACCTGCAACAATGTAGAAAGCCAATACTGGAAGTACAGCACCATTCATTGTCATCGATACAGACATCTTGTTCAATGGAATCTGATCGAAAAGGATCTCCATATCCAAGATAGAGTCGATAGCAACACCAGCTTTACCTACATCACCAATTACACGTGGGTGATCTGAATCGTATCCACGGTGAGTAGCCAAGTCGAATGCTACTGAAAGACCTTTCTGACCAGCAGCAAGGTTACGACGGTAGAATGCATTCGATTCTTCAGCAGTAGAGAAACCTGCGTACTGACGAACTGTCCAAGGACGCAAAGGATACATAGCTGAATAAGGTCCGCGAAGGAATGGAGGTAAACCAGAAACGAAGTTAAGGTGTTCCATACCTTCTAAATCTTCCTTGTTAAAAGCTGTTTTAACAGGAATTTGCTCAGGTGTCATCCAAGATTTTTCAATGCCGTTTTCCTTTTCCCATTCCTGAGAAGATGCAGCAGCTCTTTGAGATGACTTGATATCTATATTTTTAAAATTTGGTTTCATTTGTCTTAATTTTTTGAAGTAAAATTTGAAAATCTACTTTTTCGTTCTCCTCAATTACTTGATACCAAGATCAGCTTGGTAAGCTTTTAATGTTTCAAGTACGTTCGACTTCACGTTGATAAAGTTTTCAACACCTTTAGCTTTTAATTCTTCAGCACAAGCAGGAGCACCAGCAACAACAACTGTAGCTTTTCCTTTTAATGCTTCATAAACTTCAGGAGCGATAGTTGCGTACTCATCATCTGATGAACAAACAACAACGATTTTCGCGTTCTTCTCAGTTACAAATTTTACTCCTTCTTCAACAGTAGTGAATCCATTGTGATCTTCCACGTCGAATCCAGCGCAAGCAAAGAAGTTACAAGCGAACTGACCACGAGCTTTACGCATGTTCAAGTTTCCGATTGGGAACATCATCACTTTTGGACGACCGTTTTCTTTCGCGTAAACATCAGTTTTGTAACGCATTGCTTCGAAAGCCTGAGCACCACGGTATGGTTTCAAAGTTTCGCACTCTGCATTTGCATCAGTCTTGTCTTCAGCTTCGAATAAAGCAGCATCCAACTCTTTTTCTGCAACTTCACCGAAGTTAGGGAACTGGTTAGTTCCTAAGAAGTTTTCTTTACGAGTAGCAACAGCCATATCTCTCTTCTGAGCAGTAGCTTTGATCGTTTCCTGAACAAAACCAGCTTTGAAAGCAGCCAGGTAACCACCTTTTTCCTGTACTTCAAGGAATAGTTTCCAAGCTTCTTCACTGATTGATTCAGTAAGAGATTCAATATAGTATGATCCTGCAGCAGGGTCAGCAATTTTTCCGAAGTGTGATTCTTCTTTCAACAATAACTGCTGGTTACGTGCGATACGCTCTGAGAAATCAGTAGTGTCTTCGTAAACAGAGTTGAAAGGCTTAACTGTGTATGAATCCAAACCTCCAAGAACAGAAGACATAGCTTCAGTTTGAGTACGAAGCATGTTTACGTATGGATCGTAAACAGTTTTGTTCCAATCAGAAGTTTCTCCGTGGATAAACATTTTACACATTTCTTCAGAAGCACCAAATTCTTTCAAGATGTAAGCCCAAAGCATACGACCTGCTCTTAGCTTAGCAATCTCCATGAAATATTTAGAGCTGGTTGCAAAGTTGAAACGAATTTTTGGAGCAATTTCTTCAATTGACAAACCAGCTTCCATCAACTTGCTTATATATTCAGCACCGGCAGCTAAACTAAAACCTAATTCTTCAACGATAGATGATCCTGAGTTGTTGAATAATCTACCGCCAACAGCAACAACTTTAAAGTTTGGAAGTTCTTGTGCAGCTTCAACAGCTTCTTTCAAGTAGTTGTATGAGTTTTCTTCTGAAGTACAGAATTTACCACAAGCACTGTAACCACCTAAAATATCAATAGCAACACCACCTTGAACTTTGTCAAGAGCAATTCCTTTTTCAGTTGCAATTGCCTGTAAGTTTTTAATTAACTCTACTGAACCGTGTGATTTTTCGAAGTTAACTTCAACACAATCCATATAAACACCTTCTAACAAAGTTGCTAATTCATCTTTGCTAAGGCTTTTCCAATTTAAAACGAAACCTAATGAGTCGATACCTTTGTTAAGAACGTCAAGAGCTTTTGCGTTTGCAGCCTTTACATCTTCAACGATGATATCCTGACGGATAAACCAGTCGTTGTTGTCTTTCTTGTTTCCGCGTACATATGGAAAATCTCCAGGATAAGTGTTCATGTACATCTTATCTTCCATGTTTTCCAGTCTGTAGAAAGGCTGAACATTGAATCCTTCATTTGTTCTCCAAACTAACTTTCTATCGAAGTCAGCGCCTTTAAGGTCTTTAGTGATTTTGTCGATCCACTCCTGTGTAGATTGTGGAGCAAACTCACTAAATAGTTTATTATCTGCCATAACTGTAACTGTTTAAAAATTAGGGTCTAAAAATAAGCCCTTTTTATCACTTTGAAAAAGTTTAAAAAATGTTTTGCATCATACTTCTAAAACACCTTTTTAATTAGGAATGACGAATTAATAATTACGAAAACAAGCCATTGGATTATGGTATGTGCTTCTCGTAATTCGTAATTTAAAACTCGTAATTCACGATAATAGGTGCATGATCAGAGATTTGCATCCACTCTTGTAAAGTCTCTCCACTTTTATCGATGAACTTTTCGTTTGTAAACAGATAGTCCAGTTTTCGATTCCAGTAAGCATTCTTATCTGTGGTATGCGTAAAATGATCTTTGTTATTATTTTGATATTCATTCAAAGGAATGGCCGCCTGGTAATTTTCATAAAAAGGCATCATCCATTCTGTTTCGGCTGAATAATTGTCTGCTTCAAATTCTTCATTGGTACAAACCGAATCATCAAACTTGCTTGTTTGTTCAGTATAAGGAGGAAGCGAATTAAAATCACCTCCAAGTATTAATTGATCACCACTTAATGAGATTGCATCAGCATAAGCTTTAATAATATCCAATTGCTTTTTCTTGGTATCGTCCTTTGCATATGCCGAGGCATGAGTGTTCAGAATATGAAGTTTCTTACCTTCATGTTCCATTTGAACATCCAGAATATTTCTTTTTAAATAAAAATACCTAACAATGAAATTCTGCGATTGAATTAAAGGCAGGGCAATTCTTTTTGCATCGGTAAATTTCCATTTTGATAGAATTGCATTGCCAGAATCCATTTTACCAATACCATCACTAGGAATTTTGGAAGCTTTCCATTGCGATGCATAAGCAGCATAATTTAAATCGGTATTATTGAGCAGATATTGAACCTGATCAACAAAAGCACTTCGCTTGGCATTTACATCGGCTTCTTGTATAAGTAATATATCTGGATTTACTTCACGGATTTTTTCAGCCAAAGCGTTCATGTGATTGATCACTTCCGATTTTTCCATAATGACACGATCGCCATGACAATCAAAAAAGAAATCGATTCGGCCTCCACCAAATTTAATGTTCCAGGTCATTACTTTAAGGGTATCCGGAAAGCTATATTCTTTTATTTCCTTGCTTTGATATAGAGAAACCTCAGGGCCAATCTTGGTGTTAAATGGATCGCATGCTGCTGAAATTACCGAAAGCATGATCAGGTAATATTTTCTGAATATCTTCATGTTCCTCAATTGATTTAATAGCTTAAAAACTGGCATTAAAACCACTGTTGAATTCTGTTGCACAACTCAATTAGGTGATTAAGAAAGATCTAAATTATCAAGAGATTATAAAATCTCGTCAGCGTTTTCGGCAGGATCGGCAAATACAGCTTTACAATCTTTTACGATTATCGGGCGTTGGATTAGCTTAGGGTATTCAATCAATATTTTGATCCATTCTTCACGATTAAAGTTTTTACCTTTAAAATCACTTTTATAGATTTTTTCCTGAGTTCGAATGATTTCCTGAGGCTCTTTGTGCATTCTCATCAGTACGTCAGCAAGTTCTGCTTCGGTAAATTCTTCTTTTAAATACAATCTGATTTCAGGTTCTAAACCTTTCTCCTGAAGGTATTTTAATCCAGCACGGCTTTTTGCACATCTTGGATTGTGATAGATCTTTAACATTGTGTTGTTGTGTATCTTTGGTTTTGTGAATACAAATATACGGCTTTCGGAAAAATTAGCCGATATATCTTAATGATAAAATTCGGATGTGTTAATTGTCACATAATTGACAAAACTTTTGCAAAATCTTTATTAGGTTTGAGCTAATAATAATTTAGACAAAATGAAGAACTTTTTTAACAAGAGAAAATTTGAAATTATTGGCGGATTGATTGGTTTGTTAGGTGGTTATCTTTATTGGCGATACGTTGGTTGTGTATCAGGTACCTGTCCAATAAAAGCCAATTGGTACACCATGGTTCCTTATGGAATGTTGTTTGGGATTCTTTTGGGAGGACTATTTAAGCCAAAAGAAAAAAGCAAATCGGAGCATTAAAGAGCTGTCAACCATATTTGGCAATTTCCTCTAAACGCGAGGCATCGATAATTGTAATGGATTTACCATTGCTATCGACTAAACCTTCTTTTCTAAAATCAGCAAGATTTTTTAAAACACTCTCTTTGGAGAAGCCAATGATTCTAGCTATTTCTTGCCTGGTTAAAGGAATCTCAAATGAATTGCTATCAAAGTTTTTCTGAAATTCACAGATGAGAAAAGCAAGTGCACCTGCAGAATTCTTCTCTTTTAATTTCATTTGCCAGTTGAGAAACCCTTCATTTACCCATGATATATATTGAATAAAAGCCATAGAAAATGCACCATTCTCTTTCAATAGCTTGGTGAAAGTTTCTTTATCTAATAGTTCAATAGAACACTTGGTTAATGCACGTGCTGAAAAACGATACTGAGCTGTTGAAAAGACACAATTAATCCCTATGAATTCGCCATTAAACAGTAAGCTGAGTATTTGGTTTTTCGGAGCTTGATCCAATGATAATTCAACAATTCCTGATTTGAGGAAATAAATATTATTAACTGGGCTTCCCTTTTTCACAATTAGCTCTCCGGCTTCAAAATTAAGGCTGTTGCTATTTGAATAAAGCTCATTATATTCTTTGGTTGATAGAATAGAAAGGCAATTCTTTCCTGAATCGTGAATTTGTTCCATGTTAATTCTCTTGTCAAAGGTGTAAAATTACACCCTCCGATATATTTAAGTACACAGGGTTGAAGTTACCTTCCAGCATCTACCTGCTTACTTTTGTAAATGTACAATTTAAATCAGAAAAGTATGGAGCAGATGGAAATTCAGAAAATAGATTTTCTTATTGAATCAAAGACCAAATCTAATTCAAGGTCAGAAATAAGTGTAAGGAACTTTAAAGTAATGGTTGATGAACCAGAGCCATTGGGAGGAACCGATTTGGCTCCTAATCCTGTGGAGTATATTCTTTGTGGGTTAAGTGGATGTATTCATATATTGGCATTTAAGATTGCTCATGAAATGAATATTGAACTTAAAGATTTAGATATTGAGATAAAAGGAGAACTAAATCCAGAGAAGTTATTTGGCATGTCTACTAAGGATAGGGCTGGTTACCAAAATATAGGGATTGTGTTGAAGCCCGTGTTTGAAGCTACTGAAGAACAAAAAGAAAAATGGTTGAAAATAATGCAAGAGAGAAGTCCGGTTTTGGATAACCTTTTAAATCCTACACCAGTATTGATTACATTAGCATAGCTTATAATTATCAAATGAAAAGGACGTAATTTTATTACGTCCTTTTATGTATTTAGTTTTTTTCCTCTCCTGCAAATTCCATTAGGAAGGACTTGATGAATCCATCCAAATCGCCATCCATTACTCCTTGAACGTTGGACGATTCATGTCCGGTTCTAACATCCTTTACCAATTTGTAAGGTTGCATTACATAGGAACGAATTTGTGATCCCCATTCAATTTTCATTTTGGAACCTTCAATTTTATCGATCTCTTCCTGTCGTTTTCTCAATTCCAATTCGTACAACTGAGATTTTAATAAGCGAAGAGCATTCTCACGATTTCCAAGTTGAGATCTACTTTCAGTATTCTCAATGATAATTCCAGTTGGAGCATGTCGCAGTCGAACTCCGGTTTCAACTTTATTTACATTCTGCCCACCGGCACCACCAGATCGGAAAGTATCCCATGAGATATCTGCAGGGTTAATTTCAATCTCAATACTGTCATCAATTGCAGGGTATACATATACCGAAGCAAAAGAAGTCATGCGTTTGTTGGCAGCGTTAAATGGAGATAAGCGAACCAAACGGTGTACTCCATTTTCTGATTTCAGATATCCGTAGGCAAAATCACCTTCAAATTCTAAAGTTGCCGATTTAATTCCTGCTTCGTCACCTTCCTGATATTCCAGTTGTTTGACTTTGTATCCATGTGATTCTCCATAACGAAGATACATTCGGTGCAACATATTTGCCCAGTCACAACTTTCAGTTCCACCAGCTCCTGCATTAATTTTAAGAATTGCTCCCAGCTTATCTTCTTCCTTACGAAGCATGTTTTTTAACTCTAAGGCCTCTATAAGCTCTTGAGTAGTGGCAAACTGCTCATCAACCTCTTCTGGAGAAGCTTCTCCTTCTTTGGCAAAATCGAAAAGAACGGCCAAATCATCATACGATTCTTTTACTTCGTTGTAGGATTCTACCCACGATTTAAGGCCACGAACCTTTTTCATTTGAACTTCTGCTTCCTTCGGATTATCCCAAAATCCAGGAGCTTGAGTTCTCATTTCTTCTTCTTGTATCTGAATTAGTTTGGCATCAATGTCAAAGATACCTCCTTAACGCTTCCGTGCGTTCCGCTAAACTCTTTAGCTGGTCTGTTGTAATCATTCTATTAAATCTATAATTGAGCAGTAAAGGTAATCAAAAGTCCACAAAATCGTTGAAGTGATTCTGGTCACATCACTTTTGCCAATATAAAATCCGCGAAAATCTGTTCCATCTGTGTCATTCGTGTTCCAAGGGGAGTATAAATCTGAATTGATTTGGCATCAATGTCAAAGATACCTCAGACCATCTTTCTGGCGCTTCCGTGTGTTCCGCTAAACTCTTTAGCTGGTCTATGGCCTTTAATTATTAGGCTGTAAATATGTGAACCGTTAGCAATTAAAATGAGTTGATTTTTGTAGGGGTATGGTTGAAGGTTAAACTATATAGAAAGATTATTCGCCTTGGATTCCTTAGGTCAATTGTTTAATAATTAAACAAATCGATTCGATAGATAGGTACTTCTACCTTACTGATAATCAATTTTCTTTCTGTTATTTTATGATTCGTTGGTGTATTGGATTAAAGCACCATAACTAAGGCTGATTATAAATTTAAAAAGAAAAACATGAAAAAACTATCTGTACTCTTAACTCTAATGATGATGGTGAGCATCTTATTTGCTCAGGAAAAAAAAGAAGTGGTATTGGTTGGGGATATCAAATGTAGCTTTAAAAATTCAGAGCAATATGCCAAGAATGTTCATGATGTAATTGTGCAAGCATTTGTTGAAAAAGGTTTACACGAGGTTATTGATATCAATACTTTGTCTGCTGTTGGTCAAGAAATCTATCGTCAGTCGGGTGAGGCCGCTATGAATGAAGCCAATTGGAAACGCTTGCAGGAAGCAGGTGTAAAAGGTGCAGACTGGGTGGTAACTGGTACTTTATCGAATTATGATGCTGTTCCAGTGAAAAATGATAAAGGACAGGTAACAGGTTATGGTGGAAAACTAAATTTTGTTTTCAAGGTGACCAACCTTAAAGATGGAACTCAAAAAGGCATGGCAGATATTGCTTGTTCAACATTTTTATCAGAAAAAACAAAGGATGCTGCGATTATGAAGGCAGTAAAAAATGCAAAAGATAAAGTTATCAAGAAGATTAAAGGCATTTTTCCGATCACAGCAGAAATCGTTGAAATTACTGCAGAGAAAAAAGGAGCGGCAAGAACTTTAACAATTGAAGCAGGTGCTGCACTTGGAGTTCAAAAAGGCGACCAATTTAAAGTGTGTGAAGAAAAAGTTTTCAGAGGTAAAAAACGATTAATTGAAATTGGTAGAATTAAAGTATTGGAAGTTCAAGGCGATGATTTTGCAGAATGTAAAGTAGTAAAGGGTGGAGATAAAATTTTGGCAGATTTTAACGGAGAACTAAAGATTTTTGCAGAGATGATTCCAAGAACTGGACCATGGCCTCCAATTAAAATGTAAAGCATTAATTCTTTAAAATGAAAGTTAGAATAGTTTCAATAATCATCTTTTGTATGTTTTTGTTATCAGCCTTTGTTTCAAAGGCTGATTCCTACTCTGTAGGTGATTCTTATACAATGGAAGTTGTAGATGAAATGCAACTCCCAACCATCATGGTAATTCCTTACAAAAAGTCAGGAGAATCCTACAAGGATATTCTTCAGAATGATTTCGATAAAAGAATTGCCGTTGCTGCTGTTCAGGAAGGCTTTAACCAAAGAGGTGTTACTACCATTGATTTTGAGGCAAAAATGAATGCGGCCATGCGTTCGGCAAATTTCGAAATGAATGATGCCCAGACAGTAGACAAACAGCTGATTCGAAATTCAGGATCTGACATCTATGTTTCGGTTGATATCAAAAAGGATTTTGCAGCCAATGGAAACAGAGTTTCCTTAATTCTGAAGGCCTATGAAACGGCATCAGGAAATATCATTGCTAGCAAACAAACTTGGTCGCCGCGTTTTCGAACTTCGGCTATAGATAAGCTAGCTTCTCTGTCAATTAAAATCATGTTGGATGATTTTTTGGCCCAGGTAAATACAAATTTCCAGAAGAAGGCCAGCAGTGGAAACACCATTGTGTTGAATGTCTCAATTGCTAGCGATTCCATGACAGATATGGATACTGAACTTGGAAACGATATGATTCCATTGTCAGACCTATTGCGTCTTTGGGTGAAAAAGAATGCCTTTAAAGGCAAATATCATGTTCAGGGATCGGTTGCAGAAGCGGTGATATTCGATCAGATTCAAGTTCCACCTAAAGATGAAAATGGAAATCCGTTTAGTGTGAGTGATTTTGCTTTCAATCTTTGGGATTATTTAAGAAGTGATGTGGGCATTGCCGTTAAAAAAAGAGTGGATGGCAATACGGTTTATATCACCATTCAGGAATAGTTGATTTCAAACAAATAGAATAACAATGAATTTTCTTGTTTTAAATAAGAAAGGTACTAGCTGGAGTTCTTTATGGACTCTGGCCCTGTGCCTTTTACTATTAATTCCAATTCAATTGATTGGACAGAATAGACCTTCGTGGGTTAGTAGTCGACCAATTAATACCATGTATTATACAGGTATTGGATATGCAGAAAAATCGCAGGAAGACTATATGAAAATTGCCAAACGTAAAGCACTTAGCGATTTGGTTTCCGAGATAGAAGTAAAGCTTGCCAGCAAGTCTTTGCTAAATACGTTAGAAGACAATGGACAGGTATCGACTTCTTTCAAGGAAGATATCAAAGTGGAGGCTCAACGCACCATCGAAGATTACCAATTGGTAGAAGCCTGGGAGAATGATACCGAATATTGGGTGTACTATCAGTTGAATAAATATGATTACAAAGAAAAGGAAGGTATTCGAATCGACAGAATTCAACAAAAGGCTTACGATAATTTGCAGAAAGCAAGGAGACAAAAGATTTCTGGAAACATATCAGGAGCTATTTTTAATTACGTTGAAGGTTTAAAGCTCATTCAGAATGACCTGAATAAGAATCTGGCATACCAGGTGAATGGCGAAACCATATATCTGGGGAATGAGCTGTATCAATCTTTACTTGGTGCTTTCGATGATGTTCAGTTATCGGCAATACCGAGTTCAGTAAAAGCACAAAACTTTCAGGCAGTTAAAGAACCAATCAGTTTAATTGCAAAACAAGGTGCATATTCTATTGCAAACTTGCCTTTAAAAGCAGAGTTCACTTCTGGTTCCGGCGAGTTGAATGCGAACCTTTTAACCAATGAGCATGGTAGTGCAAAATTGCAGATTTTAAATGTGACCAGTAAGCAAAGCAGACAGGTGGTACGCATAAAACCTGATATGGAAAAACTTTGTGCTGCCAACGATAAAATGGTTCGAAACTTAATTCGCACCATCAAATCGATACCAGAGGCGCAGGTGACTATTAATCTGGAGGCACAAACGTTAAAAGCCTTTTTAAGACAAGGGCAATATGGCAATTCAGCATTGATCAAATCTGTAAAAAGGATTTTGAGTAACAATTACTTCAATTTTGTTCCCAATGAAGCCTCAGCAGATGTTATTGTGGATTTAAGTGAAGAGTTTCGAAAGGGAGGTACTGTTCCTGGTGAGATGTACAACATGAAGGAGTATTTCACATCGGTGAGTTTACAGATTGTGAAAAGAAATACGCAGGAAACAGTTTTTCAGTATTCGGTAAACGACCAACGATCTTTAGCTCCGGAAAGTACTTCTGAATCAACCGCACGCATGTCGGCAAGTCGCAGTGTTTTAAAGAAGATGCAGCGAAAGCTCATTCAAGAGTTGAAAAAATTGCAAATGACCATTGATCATTCTGCTGCTGCTGCTCCAACGGTTCAGCCCAGAGTTCAACAAGAGAGAGTGCAACAAACTAGCAATACACAAACTCAGGGGTTATTGGTTCCATCGGGCTTATTGGCCTACTATACATTCGACGATGGAACAGGGAAAAACACAATCGGTTTGAGCAATTACAATGCATTGGTACAAGGAGATCATGCTCCAATGGTAATCAATAGTACTTTAAGTGGGGCGGGTAAATCGGCACAATTTAATGGCGATTCTTATTTGGCAATTCCCCAGCATCCAATCGAAAACTGGAGTGCTTATACCATTAGTGCATGGGTAAAAACAAGTTCGGGAGGAGCCATTCTTGGACGCAAAGCTGCAGGCTGCACCATTTTAGGAACTACGCTTCAAAATCAGTTGTTCTATCAGAAAAGATATTCCGATGGAGGATACCTAACATTTGATTTTGATGCCAACCGATTGTTGCTGGACAATCAGTGGCACATGATCACCTTAACCGTTGAGGTTTTGGAATATGAATCACGTTCAAAATTGTTTGTAGATGGCCAAATGGTTTTGGTTGAGAATACTAGGATGCGTGGCAAAATTAAGAGTGGCGAAGGTGGTTTTATTGGCTACGATCCAGGCGCAAAAAGGTATTTCACAGGCGAGATTGACAACCTGAGAATTTACAATCGACAGTTGCGTGAGAATGAAATTCGACAACTCTATTTCAAACATCAATAAGAATAGAAATTACACAATACAATAAAAATTTAAAAATTAACAAGAAATGAAAACACGTTTAGGAAAATTATTTGCAGTAGCAATGATGGGTGCAATGTTCGCATGTTCGGCACCACAACAGGTAGCACAGGTTCAACAACCAGATGAAGTAGATTTTGATGTTCCTTGTTCAGGACCAGAATACTTTACCAATGGAGAATATTTTAGAGCGTCAGCTGATGGTTTAAGTCCAAATATGAGTATCGCTAAGAAAATAGCATATGCTGATGCCCGTGCCGGTTTGGCTTCAGAAATTCAAGCTAAAGTAAATGTTGTGACAGACAACTATTCTTCACAGCACGATTTTAATGGAAATCAAGAAGCAAAACAGCGTTTTCAGGACCTTTCAAGAAGTATTGTAAGTCAAACGCTTAATGGTACACGTGTGATTTGCGAAAAAATGAAGAAAACCAAAGATGGTAAATTTCATTGTTATGTTGCAATGGAACTTGCAGGAGAGGAAATCATTAAGAATATGGCAGATAGAATTAGCAGCGATGACAAGCTGAAAATCGATTTTGAATACGAAAAATTCAAGAAAGATTTTAAAGAGGAAATGGCTAAAATAGGATCTTAATCAATCGTTTTTTCATGACAATGAATATCAAATCACTTTTGATATTATTAGTAGTTTTCTTAGGTAATCTACAACTAAAAGGGCAGGTTCGGGATTCCTGTTCTTTGGTTGTGGATTCTCTGCAAACTCAATTTCCACAAAATTCGGAAGATGGCAAATTTCCAGACTGGATTCAGCTGGCAACCTCCGATGAGTTTTGTATTGGAGTTTCCGATCCTTACATGGATTCGGATATGGCATTGGAACAGGCCAAATTGAGAGCGGTTGCCATTGCTTGTTTAAAAAAGAATCTTGCCTACCGATCGATTGTAGACAATTATACCTCCGATAAAAAGGAAAGGTACGCCAGCTCAAAATTTGTGAGCTTAACCAATGTTTTGTCGGCTGCTCAAGTCGATTTAAAATCTTTGCCAATAGAAAAAAGTTTCACTTCAAGTTTCGATGAGGTATTTGTTTTGGTGAATTCGGCAAATATCAGGCAAATATCAAATGAATGCGACAGTACAAATACCATTCGAATTTCGGCAGATTTACTGCAAAGTGAAATCAAAGGCTCCAGAGAGGAGAGCTATAGTTTTATCAAGCTTTACATCAATACACCCAAGCAATATCCCATTAAGGAGTTGAAATACTACTCCTACAATACCCAATCGGGAAAGGATATTGTTTCAAAAATTAACCAGTTCGAAATCAAATTTCCTTCCGGGATATTTCGGTATCAGCCATTTCAAAAGTCTGATACAACAGCTTACCAAAATGGAATGATAGATGCATCGCTGCACTATTCGTTTTGGAATGCCTACCTCGATGTGATTCTGAATAACCTGCTTTTAATGACCAAGAATGGAGGAAAAGTAAAGTCGGTGGGCGATCAGTACAATACCATGTTTAAGAATTTATTTCGGGTTGTCGATTATCAGAAAATGAAGTTTAGCATTACGGATATAAATGTGGAAGGCAACCGATTATATATGAAAACTAAATTATAAGCAGATAAGATTTGCAAAGCATAATACTACAAACAAATAACTAATGAGACGAATTATTTTAACAATTATTCTAATTCAATTCCTAACCACAGGAATCTATGCACAAGCTTGGCTTGATTATTTACCTAAAAAAACAAAGTCAGAAGAAGCAGTTGGAGCCAATACTTCGACAAAAGCATCTTCAACAACAGATGTTGAATATACTTTAAAAGATTATCAAGAAGCTTTTAATACTTACTGGAAACCATATAATGTTAATGGCAAAGGTTATTATTATGAAAATGGCGTAAAGAAAAAAGCTTACGGATGGAAACAATTTAAGCGTTGGGAGTGGAATATGCGTGGCCAGGTAGATGCCAAAACTGGAAAATTCCCCGAAAAATCGGCTCAGGAAGTTTTTAATGAATATTTTAAAACGAACAAGCGTACAAAATCTGCCACTATTGATGCCTCCAATTGGACAGTAATGGGACCAAACAATTCGTTGGGAGGCTATGCCGGTATCGGTCGTATCAACTGTATTGCGTTTCACCCTACCGATAACAATACTTACTGGGTTGGAGCACCTTCTGGCGGATTGTGGGTTACTCACGATAATGGTAACACCTGGACTTGCCTTACAGATAATAACAATGTAATGGGAGTTTCTGATATTGTAATCCCTTCTGATTATGAAACTTCTAAAACAATATATATTGCAACCGGTGATAGAGATGGCTGGGATAATCGTAGTGTTGGAATATTAAAATCGATTGATGGGGGCCTAAGTTGGAAAAAAACAGGATTGTCAGCTAATTTAAATGATGGCCTAATGGTCAATCGTTTATTACTTGATCCAAATGATGATAATATCATTATTGCTGCTACTAATAATGGTGTTTTCAAAACAATTGATGCTGGAGAAAGCTGGAATACAAAGTTATCGGATTTGGAATTTAAAGATATGGAATCTAAACCAGGTGATTTCAATACATTATATGGTTCTACAACTTACGGATCAGAGGAAGGAGAGATTTATGTTTCAGAAAATGGAGGTTCTAGTTGGGATCAATCAATTAAAGTGACTGATGGTCGAAGAGTGGAACTAGCTGTTACAAAGGCTAACCCATCTATAGTATATGCTGTAGTGGGTAAATACGATTCAGCATTAGAAGGGGTTTATAAATCTACAGATAGTGGAAAAAGTTTTACCCAAACACTTAGTGGTGCTAAATTAAATTTATTAGGATACTATGCTGATGGCGCAGATGAAGGTGGTCAGGCTGGTTATGATTTAGCTATTGAAGCTTCTCCAAACGATGAAAATATTCTATTGGTTGGAGGTATCAATACCTGGCATTCGATAGATGGTGGAAGTAACTGGACTCTTACGAATCATTGGGTTGGAGATGGAGGCGTAGCTGAAGTACACGCTGATAAACATATGTTAAAATACAGAGAAAATGGTGATTTATTTGAGTGTAACGATGGTGGAATTTATATTTCAACTAATAATGGTAAAGAATGGATTGATAAAACCAATGGGATTGTTATAAGTCAAATGTATAAACTGGGGATTTCTCAAACGGTAAAGGATGAAGCCATAACCGGACTCCAGGATAATGGTACTAAACTAGTAAGTGAAGGTAGTTGGAAAGATGTTATTGGTGGCGATGGTATGGAAGGTATTATTGATTTTACTAACAAAAATATTCAATACGGAGCATATCAGAATGGAAACATACAAAGAACCAAGGATTACTGGAACACTAGTGTAGATATAACTCCTCCTGAAGCTGGACCTGGAGCTTGGGTTACTCCATATATAATCGACCCAAACGATCACAATATACTCTATGCCGGGTATAATGAAGTATGGAAAACTACCGACCAGGGAGATAATTGGAGTCTTATTTCAGATTTAAAAGGTAGGAAAATATCAGTATTAGCAATTGCACCATCCAATAGTTTAATTTTAATCGCTGTAGAGAATAATAATATTTGGAGAACAGACAATGGAGGAAAAAATTGGAAAGAAATTACAAATAATCTTCCCGTTGATCAGTCTTTAATACAGAGTGTAATCATTAATCATTTCAATGATAAAGTAATTTGGGTTTCTCTTAGTGGTTATAATTCTGATAATGTGTATGAATCAAAGGATGGTGGAGAAACATGGACAAATATCTCCAATGGTTTACCTCAATTGCCTTCCTATTCACTTGTGCAGAACATACAGTCAACAGATGAAAATCATTTATATCTGGGTACAGAGTTAGGGGTTTACTTCAAAAAAGGAGACAATGATTGGGAGTTATACAGTGCAGGTCTACCTAATGTTAAAATTGGGGAATTAGAAATCTATTATGACAATGATGATGTAAACAATTCAAGACTTCATGCAGCAAGTTATGGTAGGGGATTATGGCAATCACCTTTAGTTTCTCCAATTGCAAATTCACCTGTTGTTAAAACAAGAGAGGTAGCATTATTGTCTTACACATCAGCTCAAGTTTCAGGAGAGATTGTTAGTGAAGGATCTTCAACGGTAACAGAAAGAGGCTTTGTTTGGAGTACCCAATCTAATCCTACTATTGATGATGATAAAATTATTGTAGGTGAAGGTGTTGGGATTTTTAATGCCGAATTAGACAATCTAAGTTCGGCAAGCACTTATCTTGTAAGGGCTTATGCTACCAATTCAACAGGTACATCTTATGGAACAAATATAGAATGTAAAACAGGATGTAATCTTCCGGAGACTCAGGCTGCCAATTTGATTGTTGATCAGGTTAATGACAATAGTATTACCATCAATTGGATAAATAATGGAGATCCGGTTCTTGTTTTGGCAAAGAAAAATACAGCAGTCGATTGGGAGCCTGAGAATGGAGTAATATACGAAGCAAACTTAAATATAAAAGAGGGCGAAGATATTGGAGGAAATAATATTGCCATTTATTCTGGAACAGAAAGTACGTGTACTGTTTCCAATCTGGATGATAGTTACACTTACCATTTTGCGGTGTTTAAATACAATTCAGATGAAATGTGTTACAATAACGTTGATCCGGCAATAAGCAATGCAACAACAGCTGGATATTGTGCTGCAAGTGGAGGAGGAAATTTATATTTGGAAACGGTTAAACTGGCTTCAATAGTTAATCAAAATAATGGCTATCAGGGATACGGTAACTTTTTGCATTTATCTACGAAATTACAAGTTGGAAACACACACATCTTAACAGTCGAAAATGGGTTGTCAAATTCAGGTAATGACTTAGGTGTATGGATTGATTTTAATGATAATAAAAGTTTTGAAGATGAAGGAGAAAATGTGATTTGTGCTCCAGGTAGTTGGGGAGCTGGAGATTTTAATCTTGTTATTCCTGCTGATGCAAATTTAGGTGAACATAGAATGCGCATTAGAACCAAATATGAAGAAGATGACTGTGGATCGAGTTGTGGAGAAACAGGTTATGGAGAAGTTGAAGATTATACCGTAAATATAGTGGATGAAGAGTTGTATTCTTTTACAATTTATGTAGATGATGAATTGGGATATTCGGTAAATGAAGCTGTTGTCAGCCTTAATGGATATGATTCTCGTGTAACAGATCAATCTGGAAAAGTGGTATTTTATAATATTTCTCCGGCAAATAATATTGAATACACAATTAGCAAGGAAGGTTACAGGAAATATACTGGGAATGTTTCAGTATTAGATCAGGATGTTAATGAGTATGTTCGCTTGAAAGTAGCGGAATATCAGGTGAAATTCGTGATATCTGATGCTAAAGGAATTGTGCAAGATGCCGATGTGAACCTTCAAAATTACGGAACTGTAAAAAGTAACAATTATGGAGAAGTTATTTTTAATAGTGTTACTCCTGCCAATAATTTAACTTATCAGGTTTCAAAAGACGAATACGATAAGTATTCCGGAAGTATTAATGTTGTTGATGAGGATGTTGTTGAAAATGTTACTCTAGTTAGAAATGTGTTCAATGTTGACTTTACTATTGTAGATCAAAATGGAAGTATTGCAGGAGCCGAAGTAATTTTGGATAATGAGGCAAAAACTACTGATGCATCAGGAAATGTAAGCTATACCAAAAAGGTCGGAGACTATGACTATATAGTATCAGCCGCTGGTCACGATTCTGAATCAGGCTCAGTAAGCATTGCCAATGCAGATGTTAATAAAGAGGTTGTTCTAACCAAAAACGAGTTCAATATTACTTTTACAATTGTTGATAATAATGGAAGTATTGCAGGAGCCGAAGTAATTCTGGATAATGAAGCAAAAATTACCGATGCATCAGGAAATGTAAGCTATACCAAAAAGGTCGGAGATTATGACTATATAGTAGCAGCCGCTGGTCACGATTCTGAATCAGGCTCAGTAAGCATTGCCAATGCAGATGTTAATAAAGAGGTTGTTCTAACCAAAAACGAATTCAATATTACTTTCACAATTCTTGATAGAAGTGGAAGTATTGAAGGAGCAGAAGTAAATCTTGATAACGAGCTAAAAACTACCGATAAATCAGGCTCTGTAAGCTACATCAAAAAGCTTGGAGATTATGACTATACAGTATCTGCAAATGGTCATGATTCTGAATCAGGCTCTGTAAGCATTACCACTGATGATGTAAGTAAGGAAATAGTTTTAAGTATAGTTACATCAATATCTGAGATTGAAGATAATTTATTTAAAGTGTATCCTAATCCTACAAATGGATTGGTTAAGATTGAAGGTAAACTATTGAATAAAGCTCGTATTACTTTGATTGATATTAATGGTAAAGTTTGGAAGGTTAAAACCTCAGATAATATTTCTTGTGAACTAGATTTATCATCATATCCAAGTGGTATGTATATTCTAAGAATAGAGAAGGAGAATGAAGTTTATAAAAAGCGTCTAATTAAGCAGTAAATTTTTAATACAATGAGGAAATTTATTTTAATATCAGGCCTTTTATTGGCCATAGTAAGCTTTTTTTCTTTAGAAATTAAAGCTCAGGAATTAGATTCGTTCGAAGCCTACAAGAAGGCTGAGAAAGCCCGATTTCAAAAATACAAGGAAGAATACAAGCGACAATTTGAGGCTTTTAAAAAAAACGAGCTCGATTGGAACAAGGAAATATTAGGGATTGAAGTTGAAACGCCTATATCGGAAAAGGTAGAGGCAAAAGACAAGGATTTGATTGCAAAGCCGCCAGTTCCAAGCTATGTAAATCTAACGGCAAGTTTAGATGACGAGATCAAACAAATTAAGCGCAAAGTAGAGAAAATCAAGATTGAGAAAGCTCCTGCAGAAGCAATGAAATCTGCCGAAATACAGTCAGAAGCTAAGCAGGAAACAAAGGTGCAAACAGAAGTGGAGCAGCCACAAGCAATGACCAATCCTACATTGGCAGCCAAGCACAGTTCGAGCTCGAATCAGATGACAAACCCGGTGGCTTCAAATCCCAAAGTCAATCATACACCAAGTCAGAAAATGGCTGATCCTACCGTGAAGGCCAAGGGAAATGAGATGGCAAACAGCCAGCCAACTGCAACAGCAATAGACAACCATAAGGCAAGCTTAATAGAGGTTGAAAAACGAAGCATACCCTCTACAAAACCGATTGTTGCAAAATATCGATTAAGCTCAAAATTTGGCAATCGCTTTCATCCGACCTTGTATCGTTGGCGTTTTCACGGAGGAGTAGATATGGCTTGTCCGAAAGGTACCAACATTCATGTTCCTGCCGATGGGGTAATTGTAAAATCGGGATGGAACGGCGGATATGGCAATTACATTAAGGTGAAGCACGCTAATGGCTACGAGACCATTTATGGGCACTTGTCGAAAGTAAGTGTGAAGAAGGGCCAGAAGGTGAATAAAGGTGATGTAATTGGCAAGGTAGGTAGTACTGGTCGTTCAACCGGACCGCATTTGCATTACGAAATCATCAAAAACAAAAAGCGTGTGAATCCTGAGCGATTCTTCGGATAGAAAAAACAATTATAAATGATGAGTTATGAATGTTGCTCCTTAATTCATCATTCATAATTCCTAAATCATAATTTAAATACTCATGATAACCAAACTATTTAAAATACTAATCCCTCTGCTGATTTACGCTTTTGGCCGTGAATTCATTGCCACCCTTCAAATGGTATCATTTGCAGATGTATTTCAGAAAATATTTTTTATTGCCCTGGGAGGAGGATTTCTATTCACAACAATTTTTATAAAAACCCATGGCTATCTGGCCATTTTGGCCCACGAATTAACCCACAATGTGCTGGGCGTTTTAACCTTTAATAAGCCCATTGCTTTAAATGTTGAAGCCAATAGTGGAGGATATTTCGCCTACCAGGGAAAGCAGAATGTTCTATCGGTATTGTCTCCTTATTTCTTCCCACTGCTAACCGTTTTTATTTTCCCCATCTATTTTATTTTGGCCAGTTCGGGAGCCGAAGTCTATTTCGGATTATTGGGAGCAACTCTTGGATTCTCATTTTCCATTGCCATTCGTCAGGGCAAACCTCACCAACCCGATTTACATGTATTCGGCATCACCTGGTCTTACCTAATCATCCTGTTTTTTCAAATCTTGATTTGGGGATTGCTCATTTCCTTTGTGATTGGAAGAATACCAATGTTGGTAAGTTTTGTGAAAATGAGTACCGACCATATTATTGAGCTTTACGAAATAGCAAAGACCTTGGTGATGATGGGATTGGATATGATAAAGGGATAATAACAGAATTAGACATTAACTAAAATCAGAATATGATCTAGGAACAAAATGGAGTTCAGAACCCATGTAAAAAAACGAAGCGGATCCGAAAAGCTATACGAGTAGGAAAACTAATACCCAAAATATGAAAAAACTGCTTATAGTAATTCTACTGTTTGTTCTCTGTGGAACAATTGGTGTGCAAGCTAGTGCTTTGGCTCAGACCGATCCTTCTGTAGAGAATACGACAGAGCAAACGACCCCTGCCGATCAGACCGAATCAAAAGGAGGAGGAATCGATTGGATGCAAGTAATTTTTGCAGGAAGCTATTTATTAGGCGTTTTTGTATTGTTTCCTTTGGTAGTTTATACCAATTACCAGGAAAAAATGCTGGGCGATGAAAATCCTGATAAGTTTAAAATACCTGAAGACTTATCAGAAGAAGAGCGAAATGACAGAGCAGAACAAGTTTTGGTGGGCATAGAGGAGAAACTAACTCCTTTTACCGATGATGAGGGTAACGAAATGATTACCATTACCAGCGGTGCTCAAGCCAGATATATGCGTCATGGATTAAACTATATCAACACACGCTTGTGTCCTAGCGACCCAGTTGTATGTGCACGTGTTGAGGAGTTTTTAAATGTGTACAAGGACAGAACCACAAGAGAGTTCACCGGATCGAAATGGATACTGGGATGCGCAATTGGTATTTTGGTATTTATGGGCATCATGGATATTGGCATATTGCTTTCTTCATTTACCTTGATTCATATTATTGGGATTACATTTTATTACTTATCGAGCCGAACAGCAAGGTATGCCTTGGAGAAAAGAATGGAGAACTTTAACTCTCGCAAGCTAGGTATTATTGGAGGTGTTATGGCTGCCTTGTTTGCAGGATTTTCTATTAAAGAATATGTTAGTGTAAACGGAGGTCCTTGGCAAAGAGATTACGAATCGGAGGGAACATCAACCATGATACTAATTGTAGCGATTGTAATGGTTGCCTTTTTCGTTGGATTCCTGGTAGCTTTTTTCGGAATATTAAACTTTATCATCAACTATTCTACCTCATTTATCAACCCACTGAAAAAGCCAGAGGATTGGTATGCTGCGAAATTTAAGGAGCAAGAGGTAGCAATGGTTTCTTAAGAATTTCTGTTGCTTTAAGCTGGATAATAGAATCAACCATTTTGGAAATATTGTTAGTAGGAACAATTTACTGGTGCCAATTTGGTTGGTTCTAACTTTACAGACTTCAAATCAATTCGTTTGAAACAAATTAAAGCTTAAGATAGGCTCAAACTGATTGGAAAAATGAAAATTGAAGCTTGAGATGCACTCAATCAACTTGATTGATAAAAATTAAAGCGTGAAGCAGAGCCCTGCAATTTGTTTGGCCCCAATTGAAGCTTAAGTTGGCTCCGCCCAAATTGAGCGAAACAAATTAAAGTGTGAATTGGCTTCCCTCAAGTTGATTGGATAAGAGGAAAGCTTAAAATGTCTTCAAACGAGATGAGAAAGTGTACATTGAAATTACAAATAGCATAGCACAAATACATTTATAGGGAAGAGTGATTTTAACTGATATGAACCACTTGGTTTAGACAGGACTCACCCATAATACTAACCAAAAAAAGTAAGAGATGATAGAAAACATGTCTTTTCATGCTCTGCACAGAGATGAGTATTTTACTTTTGGAAAAAGAGTAAAAGAAATTTTTACTGGTTATGAGCTTGAAACCCTTAACTTAAAACAACCTTACGATAGGGTTGTAGCAGCACTCACCAATCTTGATGAGGCGATGATAAAAAACAGTACAGCTGCTTTAACTACCGAAGTAGTAAATAAAGACATTCGACGTGATGATGGTTTTATAGCCCTTCGTAATTACTTGCGAGCATGTGTAAAACGTTTGAAACCAGAATGGCAAAATGCGGCACGTTTGGTATTGAATGAAATAAGAGTTTATGGTGTGAATTTACACAAAGAATCTTATTCGGCTGAATCAGCAAGGTTGAACAATTTGCTTTCTGATTTTGAAAACAAGCCAGAGCTAAAAGCAGCCATTACCCTATTGCTATTAACCGAATGGGTAGCTGAGCTGAAGCAGGCACAGGCTGAGTTTGAAACTGCTGAGAAGGCCAGAATTGATGCCAAAGCCAGTACCAGCGAAATTAAAACCGATGATGCTTGTTTGGAACTTCGCAAAACATTGGAATTCCTTTTCCAGTTCTTGGAGCTGAACTATCAGATGACTCCAAGCGAAGAATACAAGCAAATTATGCGCAAAATAAACGAGGTAATTGCCGAGTTTATGAGCGCCATTAAAGCTCGTAAAACCCGCAACGAAAAAGAGGAAGAATAAAATGTAGAGGCTTAGAAATATAGGTTTTACATATTTATAGTTGCTAATAAAAAGCGCCACTTCTGTGAGGGAGTGGCGCTTTGATTGAAAAAATACTAGTGGTGAAAATTTAATTCTCTAACGATTCACAGTTATATACAAAATATTTCTAATTTCTCATTTAGAATTTCCCATTGATCAGAGTATTTATCTTTAGATCTATCTGTTAAATCATTGAATAGGTTAGGGTCAAAGATATTCTTCATTTTCTTCAAATCAGGATTGTTGTATGTATCAATTATTTCCGCTTTAATATAGTTCTGATCTTGCTTAGAGAATTGAGTTAAGTCAATTTTTGCAGGAGTAAAAGCTTCATTAAAGCTACTAAGGCTGTATAATAATATACATCTTAATAAGGAATTAGGGTTCTTACCATTTGATTCGGATTGAACTTTGTTTATAAGTTTGGATAATGATTTAAATACTATATCCCAATTGAACTCATTACTTAATTTTTTTCGGTGTAACTGTACTCCTTTCAACAGCAAATAGATTGGCTGGTCTAGTTTTTTACTTTCCAAAGTAGATAACAGAGAATAGTTTGTCCAAATTTGAATAATAGGTAAGATGTTACGGGAGTCATCATATCTGATTTTTCTAGAAAGGATAGATATTAAGATGTTGTATGTTTCTTTTGAACCTGCGTAATTTTTAACAATACTCCAAATGTTAGTGCTGTGAAAATTACTTTCTTCCAGAACAACACTCATTACATTGTTTAGGTATTCTTTTTCGGAATTGTATGGTGGTTTTCGTAAGCACTCTATTGATGACCAACCTGTTTTATCATTTCTAACAACTCTTCGTAACTGATTTTTTAATCGAATCTTGAGTTCATTATTAGCATTAAACTTTACAATTTTAGATGCAATCTTTTCCAGGTAAGGACCTAGAAATTGGTATGGAATTTCATGATTGCATGCGATTAGAAAAAAAGCATTGTCGAATGAATATTTCCTCTTCCTGTATAGTTTGTCAAGTAGTTCCTTTGTTTCTGTTTTACTGAATCTTGAAATATTAAGCTCACGGATGGTATCCCAAAATGCAATGCTTGCATCTATTGAAGTCATATCTAATAACTGATATGCCTCAAAAATTTTCTTAATGGCATCTTCATCTCGGTAAGGTTTAGGTAATTCGCTTATGGTGTAGACTCCTTTAATAATAATAGATATGATTTTGGACTTTTCAGTCTCATTTAAATATTTATCGCTTGCAATTTTGAAAAATATATTTGTTAGATTTTTAAGATGTTTTGCCAGTAAGGCTGAATCTTCATCATTTGGAACAGGTTCGCAAATGGTAAACCAGCAATCTATTTCATTTTCTAAAGTATTGTTTGCGCAATGAATTAGAAATTCGGGACTATTTAAGTACTTGATAAGATTTTGAATTTGTTGGCTGTAAACAATTTTTTGAGTACTAATATCTTTAGATGTGCTAGGAAGGAGTTCTTTCTTTAGACGATCTGTTAGTTCCAGAATTGTATTGAAACCTGCTTCTTTGAATACTTTAAAGAGTTTGGAAAAAATAGATGTGAACACTGAGGATTGGATATCCATGCTTAAATTATTATTATTTAATTGATGCAGGATGTTGAAGATTAACTCTTTGTAAGAATCAGAAATGTTAATTATTGAATTTGTCTGTAACTTTTCAATCAGGTAAATCAGGCAATTAATTTCAGTTAGTATTTTACTATCTTGCTTATTTTCTTGCAAATATTTTTGATATTTGTTTTTCAGGTTTACAATTATTAATTGGATAAATACAGTTTTTACCTTATAGTTAATATGTTTAAATATATTTTGTGCTGATTCCAATAGAAAATAATGCCATTTCTTTCTCTTAATAGAGGATAGATAAGTACTTATAAAATCTTGTCCAAATTCTTCTGTCCAGAATTTATTTATATTATTACCAAGGTGAGCCGTTTTTGTCAGAAAGATGAAAAGTATGTAGTAATATTTTACATCACTTGTCTTATTGTATTTTTTTTTAAGTTCTTGTAGTGTTTCAGCAATAAATTCTGAATTCTTAGTATTTCTTTGCAGTAATTGAATTGCCAGAGTGAGAGTTTGCGTTTCAAATGCGAGGGCAATAATTGAATCTGGAGTAAATTCTTGTTTAATATGACAACTAATTAAATACTCTTCCAGTTCAGGAGAGACAAAATGGAATTTCCAGCTATTGGTATCTTCAATTTCAATTAAATTACCTAATTCAAGTTGATGTAACTGCGTAGCAAGAGATCTGAGATTATGATTTTTTTTCTCACTTTTAAATTCATGACTTCTTCTTTTTAGCAGGATACAAGCAAATTTCTCAGCTTCCAGAATAATATTATTAAATTCTCTTTGTCTGTAATCAACTTGTTCGTTATTGATGGATGTGTTATTAGATTTAGGTTCTTGATAGTATTTAAACTCCAGTTCTTCAAGGTACAACTTTGGATCAGTCATCTTTTTGAAAGATATTTTTTCCTTTTCCAATACTGAAACTTGATTCACCCAAGGGTACTGTTTAAACATTCTTGACCCTTTTCTTGTAATAATGATACAGTCCGTCTGATTTATTCTTTCAAGTTGCCTTGGTAGACGATATTTTTGATCCTCATCAGAAAGAGTATCCACACCATCAATAATTAATTTAAACTGAAGTGATTTTGTTAGCACTTCGCATATTTTCACACTTAGGGGAACATCTTTTTTAATTTTCCAATATTGTGCTATTACCTGTTCTTCCAAGCAATATCTATTATCACTAAATGTTTTACCACTAATGTCAATATAAACAGGAATTGGGTATTTATGATCTGATTGTAGACATGCCCGTTGACAGAGCCATGTTGCCAGCTGACTAATATTGGTATTGTGTGATCCGGTTATGAATGTAAGCTGTTTAAAATTGAGAATTTCGTTAGATACTTTATTTGATATGGTAGAGTTAGTTCTGCATATGCCAGTACTGATATTTTCGGATTTTGTTTGCTCATAATAATTAAAGAGGCTCTCTTGTATTTTAAATTTTAAATCTATTGTCATGGTAGGAAGACCATCACTTTTGTAATGGTTAATAATTCGGTTTTGAAAATCATTGGTGTTGATAGGAGTTGTGTGGTCTTTTTCTTCATGACCATTCGAGCATATTGACCTAGGTTGGGAGTCGGAAATAATTGGATTTTGGTTGGTATTTGAACTGATATTATAGAATCTTTCAATAAAATCGAGAAATTCATCATTAGTAGTTTTTGGAGAGTCTCCTGGTTTCATGATATTTTCAATTGACAGAAACAAAGCACTCTTTATTAGTTGTTTAAATTCTTTCTCATTTTTGAAACTAAGTGATCCTTTTTGAAAGTTTAGATACTTTAAAATTGCTTTAGCTTTTGGATGAGTTGAACATTCAAGCTCTGTAGAATTAAATAGACTAAACTTTTTAAGAAACTCTATAACATCTGTTCTAATTTTTCCTCTAGTAAATTTCTGACCATATAGGTGTGAATTGTTCTTATCTACAATAGCTAGTTTGATATTTTTTATTCTGGGATCCATTTGGAGTATTTTGATTGTTTAAGATTTTAGAAATGGATTGAAGTTTTTGGAATCAACATTTGAACCAACTTCCATTTTTAGAAATAAAATGGAAATTATATTTCTTGCTGTTTTCCAGGTGGTTCCAACTATTTCCAATGATATTTTAATTCCTTTACAAAAGATAAAATTAAAACAATCTGCCAATGAACAAAATTAACCTGTAATGTTATACAAAAGGGATCCGGAACCTAAACATTACTAATTCAAATTGCTGATCAACAAAAATCAATTTTCAAGAAATGGTGGAGTTATTATTAATCTTTTAAATCAGTTTAAGATGAAAAAAAATCAATGTTTTTAAGAAAGCATAAGACCTCTTACTCCTAACAAAAAAATGTGCTGGCCAGCCATTAGGAATTGACCTCCAAACGAGGAGGTAGTTATTAACCTTTAAAATTTCTAGGTATGAAAAATCGAAGCCCAAGTTTCGAAATGGGAAAGGTACACCCTTTATCGAACAAGGATCCTACGGTAAAACTGTCAGTACATCAGTTGATTAAAAATAATTCTTACAACAAAAAACATAAAATCATGAAAAAATATACATTACTTTCTTTGCTAATTGTTATCCTAGTTTCGAACCAGGCTTGTTCTAAAAGTGATGATTTGGATTTGCAAGAGAATCAAAATGGATTTAGAGATATTGATAATAGTTTTATGAATTCTGAAGAGAAGCGTAATTTCAATAATGACTCTATTGTTTTTCATTTTGAAGTTGAACATAATAGCCAATTGGATAGTTTGGAAAATTCCAAAAATGAAAGCAAGTAAGAATTTTTGGATGTAGTATAAGCTTGTTTAACTCGAGAAGCCAATATCATATTGGCTTCTCATAAAATTATATAAATAATGGAGTTTAGAATTGCACTAATACTTTTCTATTGCTGCAGGTTCATTGGTAATCACCCCATCAACCCCAATATATTTCATTCGTTTTACTACTGAAGGAGAATCGCAGGTCCATGCATTTACTTTTTTATGGAGTTGATGCAATTTTTGAACAATGCCTTCCGACAGAAAAAAGCAGTTGACATTGTAAGAGGTAATGTAATCTTTAGGCCTGAAAAGATGTGGTGCCTTGCCAAACGCAATGTTCAGGGATGAAATAACAAATACCTCCAGCTTATGAAGTTCAAGCTTTGGTGCCAATTGATGAACCTTCTCCAAAACATCCTCGTGAAAGCTTTGCACAATGCACCAATTTTCTGCTTTGTGTTGCTGAATGCAGTCCACAACTTTTTTTTCAATTCCCGGGTAGTAGGAGCTTTTATTTTTGATTTCGATGATCAATTTGGACTGCCCACTCACACAATTCAAAACCTCTTGCAGCAATGGTACTTTTTCACCTTTAAAGTCTGAAGAATACCACGCGCCTGCATCCAGATTTTGAATGTATTGCCAATCCAGGTTTTTAATTCTTCCTTTGCCATTGGTGGTGCGGTTTACTTTATTGTCATGCATTACGCATATCTTCCCATCTTTACTGAGGTGAACATCGATTTCTATCATATCTGCACGCTCGTTTAGCGCTTGCTTCACCGCAGCCAGTGTATTTTCTGGCGCATTGGCCGAAGCTCCCCGGTGTGCAATAACGGATAGGGAGGAATGAGTTATAGTCTTCGAAAAAGTAGTGAGTTTGATGTAATGAAACCCTCCATACAAAATTGGGATGCATAGAATCAGAAGGAGTATTTTCTTGTATTTTCTTTTTTTAGTCGTCATGATTTCTGAGTTTAAAATTCGATGCCAAAAAGTTTGTCAAACACATGGGTTGATAGCTTCTTGAACCATCCTTTGTAATTTTCAACCTCGGTTCCATATTGCATAATTTGCTTGAAGGAGGCGCTAATTTTCGGATCGTTTTGCAAAGACCAAATGATAAAATTACCAAACTTATGGGTTAGCAAATCGCCAATGTTTTCATAGGATTGATTGTAGTTGATTAGCTCTTCGCGGAACTTGTCGATATCCGGGAAGGAAGAATTTCTCAAATTGTTGTAAATGAAGAAATCCACCTCTTTATGATGGTAGCTTTTAATGGTACCCAAGGTTTTGCACAAAAAAGTTCTGATATCATCCTGGTAATTGGCACGATCCACTGGTATCGCATCCAAATCAATAATTGTGGATTCGTGCTGTATCTTATTTATAGTGTATTCGAACAATTGAAGTGCGCTTTTGTGGTAACCAAAATCGGTAACCAAAACCGCAATATTTTCGATGCAGCAGTACAGTAATTCCTTGTCCATTTTCAGCATAGCTTCATCAATCAGCTGGTAGAAAATCGGCATCGGATACTTATCTCCATCACATTTGTTGCCATCGCCATAATGCACGCAATAGGCAGCACCATACCAATTGAGCGTATATTGCTTGTAAGGTTTGTTGTTGTTGGCCTCGTAATTGTTGTGAGCAAAATATACGCCCTTACATCTTGCAGTCCAATTGTAGGTAAGTGTTGAAAACAATTGCATGGCTTCCTGATCGGGATTTTCGGTTGCGATAAGGTATCGGAACAATACGTATAAAGTAGACATCTGCATGTAATCCACACACGGATGTGAAACATCGGCCTCGTTAACCTGTTGTACGATGTACTCTATGCGTTTCCAATCCTGAAAAGCTTGCATAATCAGGACTCTTTCCAGCATAAAAAAGCTGTAAGCATCTCCCGAATACATGGCTTTCATTACCAAAGGGTGCAGGTTTTTAAAATCTTCCTTCTCGTTGGTCAGGTAATCCAGCAGTTGATTGTAGCCTTGCTGCGACCATTCTCCATTCTTGCCGACAATAGGAATTTTATCCCAGAAATGCTGGTATTCAATTCCATTGTTCACATATTCCGATTGAACAGTTGCCAGTTTTCGCAAGGTAAACTTCTTTAAAACCGGGAATACAATACTGAATTCAGTAAGAATTTTGATCCACTGCTTGATAATCTTAAAAGTGAATTCATAATCTTTGCTAAGATCTACCTTCTTTTTGCTCGAAAGATCTTCCACAATTAAAAGTGTACTAATTCGAATGGCAGGTTCGAATACGTGTTTCTTTAGCGAATCGTTCCAAAAGTTAAAGATGACATTCGATTTGGTCATTTTACCTGCAAGATGATCCAGAATTTCGAATCCCAGGTTTTTATCCAGCTTGGTGATGTAATAAACATACAAACTTACAATATCTCTAACCCGTGAAACCGGGTTGGCCATGGCATGCAACAAGGATGAAACCGGGTGTTTGTCTTTCGGGTACAATTGATTTTGGTAGATATCCGATTTAAAGATTTCATAAATGGCGTAAATGGCAATTTTTTTCACCTGTATGGTGGGCGACAAATCGTTCAATATCTGGTTACGCTCTTGCAGGCGTTGTTCATATCTTGTGGATTGGCTATTGGTTTTTTTTTTGCTGTAGTCTTCCAATAATTTCTCCAATTTGTCGAGGCGTTTTCCCTTCTCGCTTGAATCTTCACTATTGTGCGATAACAATTGTTCCAGCAAGCTCCAAAGCTGATTGTAATCTTCCTGCAAAATCACCGAAAGAGCATCTATTACCAATTGTTGAACCTCGTAGTTGTTGTCGTAAGCCAGGCTTAAAATGGTTTTAGGATCGTTGTTTTTGTCCAAATAATCCTGAAGCAGGGCAGAGCGCAGGGCATTGCGAACTACCGCATAGTTTTTACCGGTTAGCAGGGCTGTTTTGTACGATTCGGGTGGAATAGGCAATGCCGGGTGAGCCAGTTTTATATTCTCCTGATCTTTAAAAATTCTGGCAAACAAATACTCCTGGTAACGTTCGTACACAAATCGAATTTCATCAATACCATATTTCTTTTCAATTTTCAGGATTCCCTTTTCAATCAGGGCTTCAAAAGGAATACTGTACTCCAATTGATCATTGCTATAAATGCTTTTGCTGATACTGTGCAATGGATAATCCTCATCCTCGTATGCCGAAATTAATTGTTCCACCGAAATGGAATCATGATTGGATTTCCACAGGTATTTGGCAATTTTATTGATTAGAAGATATTCACGCCTGTTCGATCCTGTTGGCGTAATTCCTTTCTCCTTTAGCAGATTTTCAAACAGATAATTGGAATGAAACAGACGAATGTCCTTGGGCAGAGCTTTCTTTTGAAAAACCAGGGATGACATTTTTAGAATGAGCGGATCGGTTAATCGATTCCTGATCAAATTGAAATCGGAATGAAAGAGTTCCTCTTTGCTTGTTTGGAGTTGGAATTTTTGCTGATACTTTTGGTAAGTGCAGGCCAATTCCGACTCACTCAAATGCTGAATGGTGGTGTGTTCCTTTTGTCTTTGATTGGAATAATACAAATGTTGCTTAATATGACTTGCTCTCAGTTCAATCAGCTCTTTCCAGGTATAGGAACGACAGCTGATTACAACTTTAAGCTCCGACAAATTTTGTTTGATGAAATACTTTTCGATTACATTCAGCAGTTCAATTGGACCTTTCTGATTCTTTTGTGAAGTTTTATCAAAATAATCCACACACTCGTTGATGGCATCGAAAAAAAGGTAGATTTTCTTTTGATGCTGCTTGGCCAGAATTTGCATATTGGCCAAGTGCGTTTCCAGTTTGTTTTCGCCAAAGGCTGTCTGAAAATATTCTTCTACACTAAGGTTTGAGAAAATTTTACTGTTGATACAGATGATGCACTCATCTTTTTGTAGCAACTCGGAAGCCCAATGGCAAATCTGATTGGTTTTTCCGCTTCCTGCATTGCCCAATAGTACAAATGCATTCGATTCTGATTCGATAAACTGATCAAATGACTTGCTAACCTGGCTGCGGTCGGTAAATACTTCGGCATCGTATTTTTCTTTCGACATTTCAGCCAAAAAACCGCAGGTCTGATTTTTCGATTCTTCCAGGTAGTCATTCCATCTTTTTTTGCTTTGCAAAAGCGATATGCCCTCCTTTTTTCTCTCTTCGATAATGGCGTATTCCTTTTGCAAATCCAACATCAAAAGTCCAACAGCAAAATTGATGGTGTATTCGCGAAACTCGGTGGTACAATTGCCGGTTATTAAACTTTTGGCTTGCTTAAAATCATCGGCATTCAAGTCAAAACTTTTCAGGATTTCCTTGTCAGATAAATTTTTAATCTCCTTTAAAAACTGATCCGTAATCATCCGACATCCTTTCAAAGTATTTATGGCATCAATTAGTATTTTTTCTTGTATAAACTCTAGAAACTCCTCTTGCAAGCAAAGCAGAGCATCGTATTTTCCTTTCTCTTTCCAAAGCATTGCATTTTCATCGATAATGCTTTTTAGTTCCTGGCTTTGGGCGATCAGAAACTGATGGTTTTGCTCATAAGCGTTCAGGCTTGTATAATCACTTAATATGCTTAGGCAGCGTTTGGCACAAAATGATGTTTGTAGATTTTCACTTACAAGCACCTCTTCCATCTGTTTTTGCCAATTGATGATGGAGCCTTTCCAAATGGCTTGTATGTATTTTAAAAGTGTATGGTTTACATGATTCTTGATTCGGGAAGCCGTGCTAAAATTCTCCTTGTTTTCGTGATTCAGAAACTCTTTACGGATTAGGGTTCTGATTTCGCATCCATTTGCTTTTGCCTCGGCCTCGGCAAAGTATCTAATGGTAGGGGTTTCTGTTACAAGCATATCCTTGGGTTTTCTGTCGATTGTAAAAAATAATGGTTCTATATGAAATTTAGTGGGTAATTAAAGCAATCTTTATTTGACGAAAAATTATTCCATGATTCGTTATTTTAACTTTACATAGCTCAAGCCGCATGGCTTTTCCTTTCTCCATTGATGAGAAAGGAAACAAAGAATCTAGGGCGTGTAAGCTCAAACTATTTATACTTGAAAACTTTAAGTGCGACGGCGTGATCTTCGAACAAGTTCTCAGCTTCCCCGTCTTTCTACAAATTTTTCTGCGTCTAATTAGCTCGACCTTCCAATGCCCACCTGGGCCACTGAAACAAATAACGGTCAAAACAATAATTCCAAAGAATGACCCACTATAAATCAACAGAGCCAAAATAATTGAAGCAATACGGCTCAATTTATCTTACTATCTTTTTTTGGAAATGGAAGTTTCCAATCATTTCCAAAATTACAATTTGGGTTCTGCCTAGTTTTGTTCATAGAAATTTCAACCGAATGTTTATTTCGTTCGAACTTGGTTAGCTACCAAAGATAATAAACATTCTTAAAGAGTGAACATAAGCAATTCGAAAATTGCTATGAAAGGACGATTTCTCGTTTTGCAGACTGTTCACTCATCCTTTCAAACCCGATTTATCAGGACACCCTTGGGTGTTCAAATTAAACGCTCACCATATCGTAATGGGCGAGCCATGTCAAAACTTTAAAACGAAACAAGATGAAAACCAATACTATTTTTTATACGCTTTTAATCGCATTGATTTCTTTAACTCTTTTTAGCTGTGACAACAGTGATGATTTGGATCTACGCGAAAATGATTATGAGTCATTCGATAATGTTGATATTTCGACAGCTCCCTATGAAAGTATTAATGTTTTAGATGATTCAATAGTTTACACTTGTGATGTTGAGCATGATCAAAACCTGGATTCATTAGAAAACAAAACTGTTAACAGTTCTAATGATAGTGTGCTTTTTAGTAATTAAGATTTCTCTATAAAGTAAGAATATAATAGAGAATTTGAAAAGTAGATAAATAATGATAAATTGGAGAAGCCATTTTTTGATTGGCTTCTCTTTAATTTCTTAAAAAGCTAAATAATGTTTCGAATTTTCTGTTTTAGTTTCTGCCTTTTATTTACAACTTACATTTCCAAATCCGCTTATTCTAAATCAAGTATAAATAATGATGCATTAATAAACGTTTTTCAAAAAGGATTTAAATGTGCTAAAAAGGGAAAGGTTGATTCTGCTGTTTTGTATTTCCACAAAGCCATAGACGAAGCTAAGCAAGTTCATGATACCGTGATATGGGTGAAAAGTTGCAACAATATATCAGTCTTGAGAAATAATCAAGGTAGATATGATCAAAGTATACAAGCGGGGTTGGAGATATTGGATATTTTGAAAGAAAAAAAACAGAATAAGTCAAAGTTAATGGCACTTATAAATGTAGGTATTTCGTACTACAAAAAGAGTGACTTTCCAAAAGCCTTGAAATACTTTATTGAAGCAAAAGATTATGCATTACAGTTTAATTCTATAATTGGTGAATTAGGAACTTGTTATGAAGAAATAGGGCATGTATACAGAATCATAGGAGATTTTAAAAATGCGATGATTCATTATGAAAAGGGGTTGGAAGTAAGATTGGAATTGAGAAGTAAAAAAGCAATAGCCATTTCTTATAATAATATAGGTGATCTTCTTTTGGAGCAGAAAAAATTTTCAGAAGCACTGGTGAACTTTGAGAAATCTTTAAAGATCAAAAATGAATTTGGAGACAAGATGAAGATTTCCTTAACGCTTCATAATATTTCCAATGTAGAATTTAAGCTTGGACAGGTTCAGAATGCCAAATCTAATTTGTTATTAGCTATAAAAAATAGGAAGGAAGTTAACGATAGGTTAGGTTTAGTTTCTTCATACTTGTTATTGTCTATTATATTGATTCATGAAAATAATTTTACAAAAGCAGAGCATTATTTGTTAAGGGCTAAAGAATTAGCAAAGGAGATTAAAACTCTTGATTTGGAACGAGATATCTATCTGCAACTAAAAAACCTTTACGCCGCTCAAAACAAAGGCAAAGAAGCCTTGGCATACTACGACAAGTACATCAGCATTAAAGACAGCATTTTCAATACGGAAAATATGCAACACATGCAGGAGATGGAAACCCGGTACCAAACCCGCGAAAAGGAGCAGCAAATAGAAGTTTTGAATATCGAGAAGGAAGCCAAGGCGAATGAAAGTTTCTATATGAAAATTGTACTTGGGGTGTTTCTATTTTCTCTTTTACCCATTGGTTTCTTTGTAAAGCAGCGCCAAAAGACGAGAATTTTAAAGGAAAGAGTAGCGGCATCGAACAGAGAGTGTACCAAATTGGGAATGGAATTGCACGATTCTATTTCTGGCAACCTTACTTATTTGTGCAGAAGCATGGAAAAAGAAAGTGTGGGGGAGAGTTTTGTAGATCAATTGCGACAAGTAAGTGATGAGGTGAGAGGGATTTCTCACCAATTGAACATGACCGCCATTGCCAACCAGGAATTCCGCGATGCCTTGTCGGATTCCTTGCAATTGGATCATTTTCCCGAAGATATCGACCTGAAAATATATGTTCCCGATGGCTTCGAAATTGATGACTATGAGAAAAAAATAAATCTGATTCGCATTGTTCAGGAATTAAAAACCAATAGTTTAAAACACGGTAATGCATCTTCTATTGTAATCAGTTTTTCGCGTGTGCAAAACAAAGTACGTTTGGCCTATACCGACAATGGCATTGGCTTCGACCTGAAAGAGGCTAAAAAAGGAAATGGCCTAATCAATATTCGGGAGCGGGTTGAGCTGCTCTCAGGAAAACTGGATTGGCAAACCTCTCCGGGCAATGGGGTTTCTTTTCATTTGACGGTGTAGTTGATAGGATTTATTATACTCCGAAAAATAAATAATTGCTTCTGTTGCTTTAAATGTACTCTTAGATAAATAGGATATTCTCCCAAACAAATCTTAGGAATTTCATTTTATTTTTGATTTGCAAACTACAGGTCAAAAACCATTTAAAATGAATTACCTAATGAAACAAATACTTCTATTTTTTATTGTCTTTTTTTCATCAATTACACTTTTCGGACAAGCCAAAAGAGTGGCCATGCTTGAACCTATAGCCTCTTCCGAGGGGGTGTCGTTAATGGTGAAGAACATGGTTCGTGGAGAATTAACAAAGTCCTTAAGTAAGGAGCCAGGATTTGATGCTTTTACTCGTATTGATATTGATAAAATGATGAAGGAGTTTAAGTTTCAGGAATCGGGCATGGTAAACGATGAACAGAGACTAAAACTAGGACAGATGTCGGGAGCCGATTATGTGTGTATTTCGAAAATTACCAAAGATGACAAATCCTATTATCTTGAAGCGTTTTTGGTTCATCTGGAAAGTGGAAAAATCGATAATCCTGCATCAGCATTTGTAGAGGGAGGTTATGCATTTGTAAATTCAGCTTGTCAGAAAATTGCAGCCGAAATGGTAGGGAAGAAACTTGCTAACAAGATTCCACCTACAAGACAGGTTGCTGTATCGCATAGCACTTATAGTGCGCCCAAAAAGAAAACTCCTGTCAAGTCGAAATTTAAAGTATACGATGTATCTGTGAATTTTAAAAACCATAAAATTATGGTGATTGATAGAGATTTTACTGAGAAAATGACAAGAGATAATGCGGTTAGGGCTTGCAGAAATTTGAACTATGGTGGATTTAACGATTGGCGATTGCCAACCAAAGAGGAGATGAAGGTAATGTTTAAAAATAGATATGATTTATCAGGATTAGAACAAAGAGAGTGTTATTGGTATAATGCCAAAGGCAAAATTTGGGTTCATTTTCCAATGAGAGATACATGGAGCGCCTCCTATGATCATCATAAATATAAGGTTAGATGCGTAAGAACAGTTAATTAATCAAAGAGTATATCATGAAACAAATACTACTATTTTCCATTGCTTTTTTTACATCAATTACACTGCTTGGACAAGTTAAAAAAATTGCCATGTTGGAATCTCTGGCTGTTACAGATGGAATATCGGTTATGGTCAAAAATATGGTTCGCGGCGAATTAACCAAGTCATTAAGCAAAGAGTCGGGCTTTAAGGCTTTTACCCGTGTAGATATTGATAATATGATGAAAGAGTTTAAGTTCCAGGAATCGGGCATGGTAAACGATGAACAGAGACTGAAACTAGGACAGATGTCGGGAGCTGATTATGTGTGTGTATCGAAAATTACCAAAGATGGAAATGCATATTATTTGGAAGCTTATTTGATTCATCTGGAAAGTGGTGAAATCAATAATCCTGCATCAGCATTTGTAGAGGGAGGCTATGCATTTGTAAATACAGCTTGTCAGAAAATTGCAGCTGAAATGGTAGGGAAAAAAGTTAATGTTTCCAGCACACGACCTTCACGACCTGCTGGAGGGCAGACAACAAAAACTACTTCACCTGCTAGGCCAAAATTTCAAACCTTTAGTGTATCTGTTGATTTCAAATCCTATAAAATAATGGTGATTGATAGAGATTTCACAAATAAAATGACCAAAGGAGAGGCTGTCAGGGCTTCAAAGAATTTAAGTTACGGAGGATATAGTGATTGGCGTTTGCCAACTAAGGAAGAAATTAAGGTGATACATCAGCACAGGTATGAGTTAACAGGATTAAAGAAAGAGAACTATTGGTTCAATAAGGGAAGTGGAATTTGGATGTTGCATTTTAGAAAATATGCCTCCCATCTTAGTTCAACCAAAGAGGGAGCATGGTATGATGGGTATGATTATACAGCTTATGTTAGATGCGTAAGAACAGTTAATTAATCAAAGAGTATATCATGAAACAATACTACTATTTTCCATTGCTTTTTTACATCAATTACGCTTTTTAGATTTAAAACACAATAGAATCTCCTTTTTCCAGAAAAGATCATTCCATTAAAAATTTTCCAGTTATAAATGAATAAAATTATAAGATACAATGAGCTTTTAGCTGCCAATGGCAGAATTGGGATATCCATTCTGCTAATGCTATTGGGAATGCAATCGGTTTTTGCACAGTCGCCAGATTGGATGGATGAAGCCTATCGCCGATTCAATTATCAGAGCAACGATTATTTAACGGCATTCATCAGTGGTGAAAAAAATCAAGACGAGGAATTATCCGATGCCATAGTTCGAATGAAGGAATTGGCCAAAGAAGAGATATCGGCCAGCATTTTAACTACCATTAAAAGTAGCTCGGAATTAAATGTGTTGAGCGAGAATGACGGAAAATCAGACAGCTATAAACAATCTTATTCTTCAAATATTAAATCATCAACTTTTGCAAAAGTAAATGGAGTTCATGTTGATACTCATGTGAAGAAAGGAAAAAAGAGAAAGCAGTTGATTTATGCCTTTGCGCATGTTAAAAAGACTGATTTAATTAACTATTATCTGTTGGATATTCGAAAAAATATGAGTGAGGCTGAAGCCTTAATCAATACTGCAGATGGACTTGTTAAGAACATGGAAAAGCACAAGGCCGAGGAAAAGTTTTTGGCTGCAAAAAAGAGGAGTAAGGAAATCGATTTTGCCTATGAAATTTTAAGTGCACTTGATGGCAATTCGCTACAATTAGATATTAAAATAGAAGATATTAATAAGCTGAAAGCCGATGTGGATAAAGGATTGCATGCTCTAAAATCGGGACCGAGCTTTTGCTTGCAAATTCGTTCGTACATTTTTAATTCGAAAACTAGTCTTCTAGAGAACAAATTAAAGGCAGAACTGGCACAACAAAAGTACTCTTACACCAAGCTTGCTGATAAGGCCGATTGGTTGATAAACATTACTGCCAAGGCCCGAAAACACAACAACGACTATGGAGCCTATGTGAGTTATGTTGATGCTGAAATTAGTTTCGAGAAAGCATTTAATAAGGAGGAAGTGTATCAGAATACAATAAAACAAAAGGGAGTTAGTTTGAATAATTTTGTTGAGGCGTCGGAATTGGCTTACGAAGATTTAGCCAAAAAAATTAATGCCATCATCGTTGAACATTGTTCTAAGTAATATTTTACAAATTTTTAAGAAATACAAAGTCTAAATGTACTTTTCTTTTTGTGAAATGGCATTCAGAAAAGTTAGTATTTTGTGGGTGCCCATGACAGTATTAAAAAGTTCAGCCTGTATTGGCTCCAAGTTTAGTTTAAGCTAAAACAGGAAGTTATTCTCAAGAATAGGTATTCATCTAAAAAAAACGGTTTACTCACGATTATTAGAAGGTTATGAAAGGTTAGCTAATTCTCTTTCACTCTATCATGAAAATGCTTTAAACCATCTTTGCTTTTGATATCCAATTTGCGATAGATATTGCTAAGGTGTTTTTTTAAGGTGTTGAGTGTAATTCCCAGTTTACTTGCCAATTGTTCGTTACTATCGCTACTGTTTTCAGATGTAGTTTTAGTTACCTTTAATTCGGTTTTGGTTAGCGATTTTTGTTTTTCTTTATCCGATTTATAAAACCTTTTATTTTCTTCAACAACTTTTCGTTTGTGTTCTAGGTAGGATGGAGATTCAAAGAAAGAGTCCGAATCTTGACTCATAACGGCATCAATGGTTGATACAATATCCTTTATTTTAGCATCTTTATTTAAGTAGGAGTTGAACTTGGCTTTTCGCAGATCTTTTAGAATTACATTTAATTTGTAATTCGTGTAAGCAATGCATTTTATATTTTTTCTTTTTTGTTTGAGCTCTGCTACAAATGAAATGATATCTTCATTTTTTCGGTCTGTATATTCATAATCAACCAACATCAAATGGATTTCATGATTTTGAATATAGGCTGTGGCTTTCGACGGATAAGTAAAGCTTTCGATATGAGCTTCAGGATACATTTCGGCCAATAGATCGGCACTTGCCTTCTTTAGTAAATGATGATCTTCGATTACAACAATGTTCATATTACAAATAAGATAATTATCGAAAATATAAATTATTTTCTCTGAAAAGATCATTTGCATACATATTTTTATGAAAAAGCAGAACTTGTACTTTAATCACTTAAATTGGGTGTTGGATATCTAAAAATCGGGCTTGGATCAATTCACAGGAGCAAAATCTACTACTTCGGGTTATTTTTTTGTATAGAGTAATTGGTGAGTTTTGTTTAAAGAAAATCAAACTAAAAATCCCGACCATGAATGTTTATTTAATCGTAGATCACTGCAAAAAGGAAATTGCAGGTTTAAAATCGAAACTAAGTAAAATTGAACCAGAGTGCAAGGTTTATCATTCTACTACTGTTGAAGAGGCTTTATTACTTTACGTTTTGCACAAGCCACAATTGGTATTTTTAGAGGTAAATCTGAAAAACGAAAATGGCTTTGAGTTAATTCATGGCTTGTTGGAGTTGGGAGAGCATCCAAACTTTGCCATTACAACCAAAAACGAAAGTTTTGCCATTAAAGCCATCCGATCTTCGGCAGTTGATTATTTGCTAAAGCCAATTGCCATTGAGGATTTGCAGTTTTGTTTGAATCGTGTTCAGAGCATGGAATACGAAGAAATGGAGAAACAACGCATGACAGAATTGTTTCTAAAGTTGCAAATACAGAAGAGAGTCACCATTAAAAATCGTGTTGGTTTTGAAGTAATTAAGCCAGAGGAGATACTTTTTTGCAAGGCAGATAGAAATTACACCGATATCAAGTTAGTTGACGGTACAAGCTTAACTACTTCCACAACCTTGGGAAGCGTGGTGCAACAATTAACAAGCAAGGTATTTTTCAGAATTGGCCGATCGGCAGTAATTAACCTGGATTATTTGAAGTCGGTGAACAGAAAAGACAAGCAATGTTTGCTGTCTTGTAATAGCGAAATTTATAAACTTCCGATGTCTCCTAATCGGGTTCAGGAATTATCAAGAGTATTGAATTGACTAATTCATGCCGATAGGTATTTAAAATGGAATCATAGGTGAATATCACCATCCTACTACTACAAAAAAAAAACAGCGCATGAGTAATTCCATGCGCTGTTTTCATTTATACATTGAAAGTTTTTAGAAACCTCTTTGTTGAGTTTGTAGTTTTTGCATTTCTTCTTCGAAGGTTTTCTTGAACTTTTCGTAATCGTAATCAACTTTCAACTTGTCGTCTTGCGATAATTTTTGGTTGATTGCTTCTTCCAAATCTTTAGCACTCATTTCAAGAGCGATGTAAGTTTTGTATTTGTTTTGTGAAGTTCTGGTTTGCTTTTCGCAGATTACCTTAATGTTGTTCAGTTGTTGGTTGATTACTTCGCGAGTTAAACCTTCAAAACGTTCTTCCACTTGTTCAACATTGTTCAATTCAGTTGAATTTACGTAGTTGTCGATGGTTCCTTGAACAGTAGATTGAATTAAAGTTGCCAATTCGGCACGAGCATTGGTTCCTGCTTTTTTCTTAGAAACCATTTGATCTAAACTCTCGCCAATTGCAGAAGCTCTAAAGTGGTTTTTGTCACTTTGGTAATCAGGACCAGTACAATAAACTTCGATAAGCTCTTCGCCTTGTGCCTTGGTAGAAACTGCTTTTTCAGCAGATCCACATGAACTTAATCCGGCAGCTAATAAAACTCCTAAACCAAGGAATAATGATTGTAATTTTCTTGTTTTCATCTTTTCTTGTTTTGAGGTAATAAGGCAATTAATTACTCATTACCAATTGTTCATTATTAATTATTATAAGTCCAGTTGATTCAATTTTGGAATAATGACGTTGTGAATTTCTTCAACAGCTTGTTCGTATGCTTCTTTTACGGCATAGTCGTAGCTGATTGGTTTCATTCCTTTTACTTCATATATTGCATCATTAAATATCTCCATGCCACTTTTTGCATCCGTTAAGGAGAAGAAACAATCAAGATATACAATGAATACTTTGTAGTTTCTGCCTTCTTTTACTTCGCCTTTGGTTACATTGGTATTGATTTTAAGAAAAACTTTGGCTTTCTCTTTGTCGTTTGTAAACGAGAAGAAATTTTCCGACAGTTCTTTCTTCATATTGTTCTTCAGAATCTCACGATTCGAATCCTTTCCAAATATCTTTTCGCTAAAGTTTAAATATGCTTTTAAACGCTCAACATTGATAATGATTTTGCTTTTAGGAGCCGATTCTGGCGTAAAGAACAGTTTGTTTAGTTGATAATTTTCTGATTCTTCATCTAGAATGGAACTTAAATCCAGTCCAACTTCGATTTCCTGTAATTTCATTTTCGAAGTTACTTTTGAGAGTTTCGAAGCTGCATAACCAAATTCGTCAGTGCTAACCTTGTTGTTTAAAATCCCTTCACCTTTCGAGAAATCGATCTCTAAAGGAAGGTTAGGAATTAAACTGTTTCCGCTTTCTCCCAACCATTCTGCTTTCACCAAAATAGGTTCTTTCTGCGATGTTGAAATTTCAATTTTGATTGTTTTTCTGTCGGGAGTTAGTTGCGTTCTCTTAAAAATATTCTGAATGGAGTTGTAGATGTCTGTCCCCAGATTTACTCTTCCTTTAAAAGTCATTACCGACAAGTCTTCGTCCAAATGTTTCTTAATGGCATCAAGGGCTTTTGCGTAGTAATTTAAAGCCTGGAAGATATCTAGTTTTTCTTCGCTGATTTTTCCTTGTTCGAAGAAGTTCTGAGCCAATTTTTTGGCTTTGTTCAGTTTCAATCGCTTCTGTAATTCGTATTGCGATTTCGATAAACGATAGTAAACCCAATATTCATTTCCTCTTTTGTTGTCCCAAGTTCCAACAATTTCATATCCTTCCAATTCTTCCATTAATGAGGTTCTAACTTCAGATTGAAATATCTCACGAAAGGCAGTTTCATCTTCGAATTGTTGAAGAACTGAGTTGGCAGAAATGTTTACCGATATCTCGGAACACAAATCGTGTAAAGCCTGGTTTTTGGCCAATTGTATGTAATTTGTTTTTGAATCGTCCTTTTTAACTACCGATATACCCACATAGTAATCAGGAGTAATAGGTCTTTCTTTAACCCACTTTGGCGGTCTTCTCTTTGCCATACCTTGTTGTGCCGAACAACCAATAAGCAAGAGTATTATCAATGAAAAATTTAGAGTCGTGCGTAGAGTTTTTATCATTTGTATAGGTTTAATGTAATATTAGATAGCAAAATTAAAGATAAACATTCCTTAACAATAAGCTTGCCAAAAGTAAATTTAAAGTTTTATTTTAATTCTGAGAGCAAGTCATTAATAAGATTTAAAGATAATTGAGATTCAAAACCTCGACTTTGAGCAAAGCGATACAATTTTGTCTTTAATTGGTATGGATCATCATCTTTTAGGCTTCGCAATTTCGATTGTAAAAGATCTTGAAGATTTTCTTTGTATTCCTGATCGTTAATCTGTTCCAGGGCTTCATTTATAATTCTTTCCTGAATTTGTTTGTGCTTTAAATGGTATGATATTTTTATTCTTCCCCATTTGTTAAAACGATATTTATCGCGTACATAAAAGTTGGTAAATCTACTTTCATCAATAAACTTGTCTTCCATTAAGGAGTTTATAATTTCATCCTGATCATCAGCAGAGATGTTCCAATCTTGTAATTTTTTACGAATATCGCTGCAGCATTTTTCTTGTTTGCTACAAATAAATTGCACTTTTGAAAGAGCTGCCTTGGAGCTTATTTGGGTGGGCTTTTTTTTATACATTGCTTTTTGAATGATTTGTAAAGATGTAGCAATGCTACGTCACTACATTATAAAATTATTTTATTGCTGACATCATTCTGTCTTTGCCATTAATGTCTTTTTGAACTTGTATGCTGGAAAATCCTTTTTGCTCTAGCAATACTGTCATTTCTTTTCCCAAACTTTCGTTGATTTCAAAGTACAGTTTTCCTCCTTTTTTCAGATGATCTTGTGCCAATTCTGCAATTCTTCGGTAAAAAATTAATGGATCATTATCGCTCACAAAAAGAGCTGTGTGCGGTTCAAAGTCCAATACATTTTTCTCCATTTTCACCTTTTCAGCATTGGTTACATATGGTGGATTACTTACGATGATATCCAATTGTTCCCACTCATAGACTTCCCAATTTAAGATGTCTCTTTCATCAAATCTAACCTGAACTTCGTTTCGTTTTGCATTTTCTGTTGCAGTTTGAATGGCTTTTGGTGAAATATCAACACTACTTACATTTGCATTTGTAAGATGCTTGGCCAGGCAAATGGGAATGCAGCCACTGCCAGTTCCAATATCCAGAACATTCAGGTTGGCTTCTTTATTTTCATTTATAATGGCATGAACCAACTCTTCTGTTTCAGGTCTTGGTATTAATGTGTGCTGATTTACTTTGAATTTTAGTTCATAAAAATCAGCTTCGCCTAAAACATATTGAATCGGTTTATTCTCTTTCAAATCTGCAATGTATTCTTTTACTTTTGCGAATTGCTCATCTTGAATGGACTCTGTTTTATTCAGTTGAATTTGAGTTCGTGAATAATTCAGAAGCTCTTCAAGCAAAATATAGGCAATACTTTCACTTTCTCGCGAACTATAAATGCTTTCAAGTTCTTTTTTTATGTAATTTATTGTAGATTGTATGTTGTTTAATTGGCTCATTGAATTTCAATAATAGATTAGGAATTTAGCTATTAGTAAATGGATTTTTATAGATTTCACTCAAAAATTTATCATCTCATATCTAATATCTCAAATCTGTTAAAGCACAAAGATACAAATCTTCTATTCTCTTAGATTTATGTTACTATCAATTAATTGGTCGGATTTTTGGATACAGTTGTTTGCAGCGCTGAGTATTCTTTATGCTCTAACCATTATTACTACCATTATCATTGTTCTGCTTGAGAATAGAAGTCCTTTAAAAACCATATCATGGATTTTGGTTTTGATATTTCTCCCGGTTTTTGGTTTTGTGGTTTACCTGGTTTTTGGGCAAAGTTTCCGCAAGCGAAAAATGTTCAGCATGAAAGGTTTGGGGGATTTAAAATGGCTGCAGGTAATGAGTCAGGATCAGAAACTTCGTTTGGATAAAAGCCGTTTCTTAAAGGATGAGCGCATCCATGAGAAGAAAAACATCATGACTTTGTTGTTGAATAATTCCAAGGCTTTACTGAGTGGTTACAACAAGGTGAATGTCTTGAATGACGGCAAGGAAACTTTTTCCGAGATTTTTAAATCCTTGCGAAAAGCAAAAGACCACATTCATTTGGAATATTACATCATAGAAGATGGTGAGTTGGCTTCGGAATTGCTTGAAATATTGGTGGAAAAAGCACAAAGTGGAGTAGAGGTACGGGTGATTTACGATGATGTTGGCAGCTGGAAACTGAGTAAACAGTTTGTGGAAACTTTGGAAGAGGCAGGTGTAAAAATCCAGGCTTTTTTACCCGTTCGATTTCCTATATTAACCAGTAGGGTAAACTATCGAAATCACCGTAAAATTATTGTAATTGATGGAACTACAGCCTTTGTTGGAGGTTTGAATTTTGCCGACCGCTATCTCAATGGAATTCCTGATATTGGAATTTGGCGCGATACACATTTAAAGGTGACAGGTGAATCGGCCTCGAGTTTGCAAATTGTGTTTTTAATCGATTGGTATTTTGTTCGCCAGGAGGTTTTGATCAATGAGAAATATCTGCCTTATAAAAAAGCCAAAGAGAAATGTCTGTTACAAATAACCGCCTCTGGTGCCGATTCCGATTGGGCTAGTATTATGCAGGCTTACTTTTCGGCAATTACTTCGGCTAAGCGAAATGTTTATATATCATCGCCTTACTTCATGCCGAACGGAAGCATTTTAATGGCCTTAAAAACATCGGCCATGAGTGGGGTTGATGTTCGAATTTTGATTCCGAATAAATCCGATTCTTTCATGACCTATTGGGGAACATTGTCTTACATCGAAGAATTGCTGGAAGCTGGTGTGAGAATCTATTTTTACAAAGCAGGTTTTAATCACAGCAAAATCATGACAGTGGATGGAATCCTGTCAACAGTGGGAACCGCCAATATGGATGTGAGAAGTTTTGAGCAGAATTTTGAAGTAAATGCTTTGGTTTACGATGAAAAAATAACCTTGGAATTGCGAGAACGATTTTTAGAAGACTTGCAGCAAAGCGAAGAGGTAATTCTTGAGAAATGGATTCACCGATCGAAGGTGCAAAAAATGCAGGAATCCATTGCTCGTTTGTTTACTCCTCTTTTGTAGTGTATTCTTCGTATAAATCTAGAATTTGTTTCATCACATCATAATCACGAGAATTCTCGGTCACATGAATTTTCTTTCCACAAAACTCCATAAATGAAACCAGTTCATCGCCTTTTAATCCTGTAGCATCCGATACAATTTGGGCATTGTATTTATTACCAATTTTTTTGTTTTTTCCTTCTTCCTTAATTCTTTTAGAAAGTTTCTTTTTGATTTTTTCCTTTTTACTGAGCTTGTTGTGAAGAAAATCGGTAGGCCTGAAAATGGCATCAACGATACCCATCTTTTTATCTATTTTAGGTCTATATTGAGCAGGAACAGGATCAGGTTTTTTGGTATTGTATGGAGCCAATTGTTTACCAATGTCTTTATTAATAGGATTTTTCTCCTTCACTTTCGCTTTTACAAATTCATCTTTAAACTCGTCCCAGGTTCCCAATGCGTAGATATCAACTTCTTTAAGCAGATAGGATATGTCTTGTAACTTTATCCGAAAAAATGGTGGAAAATCAGGATTTAGGATAATAGGAACAGGCCATTCTTTCAATTCATAGCCTAAGGCACTAATCACCAAAGTATCTCTTTCTTGAATCTGTAAATGAAAGACTCCGGTACTGTCACATATGACACCTTTTCTCGATCGTTTTATGGTTACGGTAGCGTTAGGAATTGCTTCGTTGGTTTTCGAAGAGTAGATCAAACCAGATATACTAAGAGTTGAATCTTGCAGAAAAGATTGCGCATTGCTGTAAAAAGCATTTGCTGAGAGAAAAAGAATGAGTATGAATTTTAAAAAGATCTTCATTATAAAATTATGGTCGCAGGTGATTTGGTATTTTATCTTTCTTTTTAAGTTGTAATAAGCTAGAATTTGCCTTTTCAGGATCTAGTTTATATTCTTTGTAAAGTTCTAAAATTTTTGTCTGTATATCTAATTCACAGTCTTGATAAGTAAAGTTTGAATTTTTGCATATGTATGCATAAACCTGTTCCAATGTATTTCCAGTTTCGCCAGTTAAGTTGGTAACAATTTCCCTGTTAAACTTTTCTTGAAGCATTTGTTGGTGTACAAAGTTTACTTCATTTGAAAATACAGGCTGAGGTTTCTTTTTCTTTTTGAATATTTTACTACCAAGTCCTATTAAACCAGCAACAACATTAGGTGGAGTTCTTGCCTGTTCCTTTAGTTTAATCTCAAACATTTGTGCTTCGCTTAGTCTAAAGCCTTCTCCTTTCTTTTTCTTTGGAGGTAGTTTTTTCTTCACGAACTCTTCTTTAAAATCTTCATAAGTTCCAAGTGCATATACATTTACTTCCTTTAAAGGAACTGCCTGATTTTTTAAATAAATTTTGAAAAATGGCGGAAAGTTGGGATCTGCAATGGCAGGAACAGGCCATTGTATCATTTCAAAACCCATAGAACTAATTACCAAAGTATCTTTGGGCAGGATTTGCAAATGAAAAACGCCGGAACTGTCACTAATAACTCCTCTTCTTGTTCGCTTAATGGTAATAATGGCATCTTCAATAGGTTCTTTCTCTTTATCAGATAAAATAAAACCGGAGATACTAATCGTTGAATCTTGAGAAAATTCTTGGGCTACACCATTTAGTGTTAGAAGAGTGAAGCAGATTAAAATAAGAGATTTAGGGTTTGGTTTCATCATTAGTGGGTTGGGATGCTTAAGGTCTTAGATGATTTTCGATCCTGCCAAGTGTATCTGTAAAGCTTAGGTTGTTCTGAAAATCGGTATCTTCCTGAAGAAATTTCTTATGCAATTCTTTTACTCTTCTTACAATGTACATGTCGCTACTTTGATAAGAAAAGCTGGTTCTGGAGTTGATGTATTTCATCAGAATATCCAGACGATTGCCATTTTCTTTTGTGATTTCAGCCACTAAATTTCGATTGAATTTCTCGGCAAAAAGAGTAGCTTGAATTTCCTCTAACTTGGTAGGGATTTTCATGCCTTTAAATTTCTTTTTCCTTTTGCCAAAACCCAAACTAACACCAGCACCTTGTCGTCTCATGGCTCTTCCAGTGTATTCGTCCATGGTGAAATCTCCAAAGTTTATGGCTAAAGAAGCATCAGGATCGGCAGGTGCTTTTGCTTTTACGAATTGCTCTTTAAAGTCATTCCAGCTACCAAAAGAGTGCACCTGCACTTCTTGTAACATGTAGCTTTCTATATCCATAATAATTTCCTGGAATATTTCATTCTCCACACCAGGAGTTTGAACATCTACCAATTGTGCTTTATATCCCATGGCAGTAACTTTCAATTTCTGATCAGGATTCACTCGTATTCTAAAGAATCCCAAGCTATCACAGATAACGCCCCAGTAGGTGTCATCCAAATTTACATGAGCATATGAAATTCCTTCCTTGGTTTCAGAGTTGATTACCTTACCCGAAACAACAAAAGTTTGGTCTTTATGTTCCTGCGAAAATGAATTGCCAATAGTTAAAAGCAGTAGAAAAATGGTATTAATTGTAGTTTTCAAGATTCTTCGATTAAATAATGAATGATAAATATAGCTCACTCATTTATCTTAAAAACCGATTGTTACATTTTTTAACACACTTTAACCGAATTTAAGCGCAACCCTATTTGTTTAGACCTAACCAATCTACCTTATTTTTGGTTTCGGTAAACGGATTTGTTTTACCAAACAAAATGTCATTATCTCTTTGATAACACATCATTGGGTGCGAGGTTTCTATTTTATTTTCAATTTGAATGTCAATAACAATTTTTTGAGCATTGTTGCCCCAAAGAAACCAAATGGCGTCTTTATTCTGATCGGCAATATGGCTCAACAATTTTTGAGTAAATTTTGACCAGATTTTGGTATGAGAATTTGGATTACCAATTTCACAGGTAAACGCTGTATTTAATAGAAGTACATTTTCTTTTTCCCACCAATAACGGAACAATTGGTTTGGAGGTAGCACCTTAAAATCACCTTCCATTGGTAATCGATCTCCCTCATTTAATTTTTTTAAGATCTCAGAATACTTCAACTCTTCGGTAGTATAAGCTTTGTAAATGCTTCTAAGAATATTTTTTAAGGATACATTTCTAAATTTATCGAACCATGAATTCAATCCATTCACCTCAAAAGATCGCCCCGTTGCCACGCCTTCCTGCGGATAAGGATCTTGTCCTAAAATCACCACAGGAATAGCATGTAAATCCATCTCCAAAAATCTTAAAACCAATTCTTTTTTAGGTGTAGCACTTTCTATTAGAATGGATGATTCGATACTCTTAATCAAATCAATAATTTCATCAGTAAGAAAGGAGTTCCACGATTCGTGAATATTTAAGCTCGATAGGAAGATTGAATTTTGCATGTTCTGATAATTTGTTTGCCCAAAAGTAATACGGATTCATTTTTAATACAACCATTTCATTTCTATTATCTGTCTGATGAAAAATAAGTCTGCAACTTTTTGACTATTCGACATTTCTACATTTTGACTTTTCTACTTTTTGACTAGTTTTGTGAGCATTAACCAAAATTTTACAAGCAAATAAGAATATGTACGAAAATCTTAAACAAAGCATTGAGTCTGCCTGGGAGGATAGATCTTTATTGAGTTCACCCGAAGTGCAGAAAAATATAGAAGAAGTAATTGAACTTCTTGACAAAGGAAAATTACGTACTGCAGAACCAATTGAAGGTGGTTGGCAGGTAAACGAGTGGGTGAAAAAGGCAGTGATTCTTTATTTCCCAATTCGTAAAATGGAAACCATAGAAGTGGGCCCATTCGAATTCCACGATAAAATGGCATTGAAAACCAACTATGCCGATTTGGGAGTTCGTGTTGTACCTCATGCAGTTTCTCGTTACGGAGCCTTCCTTGCAAAAGATGTAGTAATGATGCCATCATATGTAAACATTGGTGCATACGTTGATGAAGGAACTATGGTTGATACTTGGGCAACTGTTGGATCATGTGCTCAAATTGGAAAACATGTTCATTTGAGTGGAGGTGTTGGTATTGGCGGTGTATTGGAACCAATTCAGGCTTCTCCGGTAATTGTGGAAGACAACTGTTTTATTGGTTCTCGTTGTATCGTGGTAGAAGGAGTTCATCTTGAAAAAGAAGTTGTGCTTGGAGCAAATGTAGTGCTTACAAAATCGACTAAAATTATTGATGTAACCGGAGAAGAGCCGGTAGAATATACAGGTTTTGTTCCAGCACGTTCGGTAGTTATTCCAGGAACCAGAACCAAAAAATTCCCAGCAGGAGAATATCAAGTCCCTTGTGCACTTATCATTGGTAAGCGTAAACCATCAACCGACTTGAAAACTTCTTTGAATGATGCACTGCGTGAATACAATGTAGCAGTATAGTAAATTTATTGATGATATGTAAAGGCGTAGCATTGCTACGCCTTTACCACATACAAATAATATGAACAACGACATTAACAAAGCACTAGAGGTTTTAAAATCGGGAGGCGTGATTCTTTATCCTACCGATACCATTTGGGGAATTGGCTGCGATGCTACAAATGCCGATGCAGTAAAAAGGGTTTATGAAATTAAACAACGTGAGGATTGCAAGGCAATGTTGGTGTTGATGGAAAATCCTAACAGACTGAATTCATATGTTGATGAGGTTCCTGAGATTGCCTGGGATTTGATTGAGGCCAACGACAAACCAATGACATTGATTTATCCGGGAGCAAAGAACCTGGCGCCTAACTTGATCAATTCGGATGGAACCATTGGTATTCGTATCTCGAATGAGGAGTTTACTCAGAATTTGATTCAAAGATTTAAAAAGCCAATCGTTTCGACTTCGGCTAATATCAGTGGAGATCCATCACCTGCGAATTTTTCTGAAATCAATGAAGAATTGAAAGGGCTGGTTGATTATGTGGTGGAGTATAAACAAGATGATTTTGAAAAAGCGAGTGCTTCAAGTATCATAAAGATAGGAGTAGGAGGAGAGATTCAGATCCTTCGAAAGTAATTGGATAGTTAACGCATAATTTTCCTATTCAGAGAGGGATGTATGCTATTTTTTTAGGGAAACGTCCTTGTTAAAATAGGGCTGGTTCTTGTTGATAAGGGAACATTGCCTGTTTGAGAGGGAATCTTCCCTATTTTTATTGCGATTATCCTTATTTAAGATGCAACCTTCCTTTGGAAAGAGGGAATGTTCCTTTACAAAGAAGCACGTTTCCTTGTTTTTATAGAATCATCCTTACTCAAAAAAGCAAGTTTTCTATACGGAAATGAAAGTTCGATACTAAAACTGGCAATTTTGTCTATCAGAGAAGAAATCTCCTTTTCAAGGAAAGAAATTTTCAATCTTGAAATGTAAGGTTTGATTACTTTAGTAGCATGATTTCTTAGTGGTGTGGTAATCTAGAAATTCTTGTTAGGAGTATCGCTACGAAAAAAGAAAATATGTTACCGGAATAGGTGGATATTCCTTCCGGTAACATTGTATTATTTAATCACCAATCGATTTAATAGATCCTGATCCTACAGATTTACAGTTAACATCTTTAGGATTTCCTCGGTAATAAATATCACCGCTACCAGCAACTCGAGCAGTTATACTTTCCGAAGCATAAACTTTACAATCTCCAGATCCTGAAATATGTATGTCTGCAACTTTTGCTTCGAAATTCCCAGCTTCAATATCACCCGATCCACTAATGTGAATCTCCAATTCTTCCTTACATTCTCCTTTTAAGCGGATATCACCTGAACCAGAAATGTGACACTCCACATTTTCAGCTTTCAATTTGTCGATAATAATGTTACCGCTTCCGCTAATTGCATAATCAACGCTACCAGATTCTATAGGAGTTTTTGCAATAATGTTTCCTGATCCTGAAATTCTGAGATCTTCAACATTAGGAGTTGAAATGTAAACTTCAACTTTTTTGAATGAGCGACTGTTCCAATTCCACCCTCTGTTCTTTTTGCGCTTGATCTTTAAAGTTGATCCGTCTACTTCAGTGATGATTTCATCCAAATCATCGGAATAAGCTTTAACTTTTACAGATGTTTTTTCGTTTTGACTCACATAAACTTTGGCAGCAATTGAAAGGCTAATTGATTCGAAAGAGCTTACTTTTCGATCCTCTGTTTTTTGAGCAAAAGCAATTGTACTGCTTAATATCAAAGCAAAAATTGCAATAAGGGAAGTAATACGTTTTGATTTCATATGTTATGGTTTTAGATTATAAATCGTTTCGTACTTTTTAAAGGACGAACAACTCAGCCAAAAGTTGCATCATGTATAATTTTTGTATGGACGTAGCATTGCTACGTTTCTACTCATTTTGTAGATATTAATTCAATATTTCTTAAATTCGTCCAAAATTTAATACAAATGGAATTCAGGCACATCAAGAAAATACAAGTTCGTTTTGGAGATATCGATTTAATGGGGCATGCCAATAATGGCGTGCAGTTGAGTTATTTGGATTTGGCCAGGATGGATTATTTTCAACAAGTATATGGTCAGGTGATTGATTGGAATGACTCAGCTCTTATTGTGGCACATCTCGAAATTGATTACTTGTCGTCAATTACTTTGCAGGATAAAATTGAAGTGCATACCCGAATTCATAAACTTGGCAATAAAAGTGTTGGTTTGTACCAAAATATTGTCGATTCTGTTACTGGCGAAATCAAAACCAAAACTTCACAGGTTATGGTTGGCTACAGTCAAAAGTTAGGCGAAAGTATTCCAGTACCCGAAACCTTAAAAATCAGAATTCGCGAATTTGAAAAAGAAGTAGTGGGGTAGCAGTAAACAGAGATCAGTAAATAGTTACTAATTATCAGATAAAAAAGGAATTGAATAATTAACTCTAATTGCTCAAGGCACTTAACTAATCAAGGTATAAATCAAGCAAACCATCAGGTGTTTCCATTACAATGGTTTTGTTTTCTTCATCAAGGTCGATGAAGTTTTCGTCGGCAAAAGGAATCATCACTTCCTCGCCATTAATTTCTACTACCATAACAATATTGCCTGCAAAATCCTGAATGTCTACAATCTCACCCAATTCACCTTTTTCTTCATCCTCGTAGGTGAATCCAATTAAAACATTAGGATCCAGTTCGTCTTGCTCTTCAATATAGTCCGGTACATCTTTCATTGGAACATAGATATCACAACCAATAAATCTTTTGGCTTTTTCTTCCGTGGCCATATCTTCCAATAAAATTCTTACACTCGAATGATTTCTCGAGTTCATCCCATTTTTAGGAATGAAAAAAGGAACCAATCCTCCATCGATATCGATGAGGATTGATTCCAATTTATTTCTTTCAAGAAGATCACCGTTTGTTTTGGCAACCAATTCACCTTTAACTCCATGAGTTTTAGTAAAGGTTCCAGCTAAATAACAATCTTCTTTTCTAAGCATGCAATTCAAATTAAGCTTCAGTTTCTTCAGCTCCTTCTTCGTTTGCAGCTTCTTCGCCTGCTTCTTCAGCTTTAGCAGCAGCTTCAGCTTCAGCAGCTTTCTTAGCGATAGCTTCTGCTCTGTCAGCGCTAATTTTAGCTTCTGCTTCTAAACGAGCTTGAGCTTCATCAGCAGCAGCTTTCGAAAGACCATCTTTCTTAGCGTTGATTTTAGCTTCTTTCTCTTGTTTCCAAGCCTGGAATTTTTCTTCAGCAGTTGCTTCATCAAAAGCACCTTTCTTAACACCATCTAACAAGTGCTTCTTCATCATTACACCTTCGTAAGATAAAATTGCTCTTGCAGTGTCGGTAGGCTGAGCACCATTACCAAGCCATGTTAAGGCTTTGTCAAAATTTAGGTCAATTGTAGCAGGATTGGTGTTTGGATTATAAGATCCAATACGCTCAATGTATCTACCATCACGTGGCGCTCTGCTATCTGCTACCACGATGTGGTAGAATGCACGTCTTTTACGACCGTGTCTTGCTAGTCTAATTTTTACTGGCATAACTCTTTAATAATAAGATTAATAATTTGCCTACATTATAGTTGTGGTATACATACCACGGTTTATAAGCGCGACAAAGATACAATTTTATTTTGTTTTCGAAACGGCTTGTTTAAGAATAATTTATAGCTTTTCACAAACTGAGATTCATATGCCCAATTAGTAAACATTTGGGCGTGCCCCTTCGGGTCGGGCTTTTTGTTTCAAGTCCTCGTTCGTACCTCACTCCGGGCTTTCCTCTTCAATCCCTCACGCTAGCTAAATTCAACTGTGTAATCAAATAAACCATACATTTATGGCTTCCTTTGCCCTATCAGCTTGTAGTCTGAAGTTAATAGCTGTCAGCTGAAAGCTTGCTAAAATAAAGTACTAACCCATCCGTTTGGTAAGGATATCAAAGAACAGCAGAATCTTCCAATTCACACAAATTTATTCCTTATCTTCGCATTCCGCCTACTTTATAAAGGTGAAAATACTATAATTTTGATACTGAGATGTTTTTAATATTTGATACCGAAACAACTGGCTTACCAAAAAAGTGGAAAGCACCTTTAGATGATTTTGACAACTGGCCAAGAATGGTACAGTTGGCATGGCAATGTCATGATATTGAAGGGAATTTTCTTTTTGCCAAAAATCATGTAATTACTCCTGATGGCTATACGATTCCTGAAGATGTAGTTGCAGTTCACGGTATCTCTACAGAAATCGCTCAAGAAAAAGGAATTCCGCTTACCGAGGCTTTGCTTGATTTCATGGAGGATGTAAGAAATTCTACATTTATCATTGGGCACAATGTTTCTTTTGATATTAACATTGTTGGTTGCGAGTTGCTGCGATGCGAAATGGAAGAGCAGGAGCTTGTAAAAGCACCAAGGATCGATACCATGACGGGTAGCAAGGAGTTTTGTGATTTAAAAAGACGAGGACAACTTAAAAATCCTACGCTTACCGAATTGCACACAAAACTGTTTGGCGTTCCATTTGCTGAAGCCCACAACGCGGCAGCCGATGTTGAGGCTACTTCCCGTTGTTTTCTGGAATTGATAAGAGTTGATGGATTAGGACAGGAAATTCATAGAATGTCTGCTCAGCAGATTCAGGCTTTTAAAATCAATAACCCTGATACCATTGAGTTGGTTGGAATCAAGTATGAATCCTTCAAGGTAAATACTGCTTTCGACGAAATCTCCATTGATAAGGAAGATAGAAAAAGGAAAGAAGCTGCGAAGAATATCACAACACAGCAACCCTTTGTTCATCTGCATGTTCATTCGCAATATTCAATACTCGACGGTGCTGCAAAAACAGCCGCAATTGCAAACAAAGCAAAGGAAGATGGAATGCCTGCTGTTGCTTTAACCGATCATGGCAGCATGTTTGGAATTAAAGAATTTCATGTGGCTTGTGGTAAAGCAGGGATTAAGCCAATTATTGGAGTGGAAGCCTATGTGGCCAGACGTGGTCATTTGGTGAAAGAAAATAAAACCGATGCATCTGGGAATCATCTTATTTTACTGGCTAAAAATTATAAAGGATATCAGAGTCTTCTCAAATTAACCTCTATTGCACATACCGACGGTATGTACTACAAACCGCGTATCGATAAAGACTTACTGGAACAATATAGCGAAGGATTGATTGTAAGTAGTGCTTGTCTTGGTGGTGAAGTGTCACAGCATATTATGGCAGGTAGTATCGAAAAGGCAAAAGAAACAATACTTTGGTACAAAGATGTATTTGGAGAAGATTATTACCTGGAAATTCAGCGTCATCCAAATGACGATCCTCGATTGAAAGGAGATGTTTGGGAAAATCAGGTAAGGGTAAATAAAGTAATTCGAGAGTTGGCAGCTGAATTGGGTGTTAAAGTTATTGCAACAAATGATTCTCATTTTATAAATGCAGAAGATGCAGCAGCTCATGACGTGTTGGTTTGTTTGAGTACAGGACGTGATTACGATGATCCGACTCGTATGCGTTACACCAAACAGGAGTGGTTCAAAACTACCGAAGAGATGAATGAGCTCTTTGCCGATGTACCAGAAGCACTTGCCAATACCTTGGAAATAGCAGAAAAAGTAGAAGCTTATGAGCTTGATGCTAATCCTATTATGCCTCCTTTTAATATTCCAGAGGAGTTTGGAACTTTTGAGGAATATAAGGAAAAATACAATGAGGCTGCTTTAATTGAGGAGTTTGAAGAAGAGCGATACGAGAAACTAGGTGGCTACGATAAAGTACTGCAGATAAAACTTGAGGCTGATTACCTGAAACATCTTGCATTCGAAGGTGCGAAAGTGAGGTATGGCGAAGAGTTGGAAGATAGTGTTGTTGAGCGATTGGAGTTTGAATTGAACACCATTAAAACCATGGGTTTTCCGGGATATTTCTTGATTACACAGGATTTTATCAACTGGGCAAAAGACAATGGTGTGATTGTAGGTCCAGGGCGTGGTTCTGCTGCAGGTTCTGCAGTAGCCTATTGTATTTCCATCACCGATGTGGATCCAATTAAATATGATTTGCTGTTTGAGCGTTTCCTAAATCCTGATCGTATTTCAATGCCCGATGTAGATATCGACTTTGATGATGACGGACGTCAGGAAGTATTAGACTATGTAACCGATAAATATGGACATGATAAAGTAGCGCACATTTGTACTTTTGGTACCATGGCTACCAAGAGTTCCATTAAAGATGTGGCGCGTGTACTTCGATTGGATTTGGCGGAAGCCAATCGACTTGCCAAATTGGTTCCTGAAGCACCAAAAATGAATTTTAAGAAAGCTTACGAGGAAGAACCTGCTCTTCTTGAAGAAAAAGATTCGCCAAATCCATTGATTGCAAGAACCATTAAGTTTGCGGAAGCATTGGAAGGTTCAGTAAGACAAACTGGAGTGCATGCCTGTGGGGTTTTAATTGGAAAAAATCCGCTTGACGAGCACCTTCCAGTAATGCCAACAAAAGGAGAGGAACTGTTAACTACCCAATATGATGGTCGTTTTGTTGAGGATATCGGCTTGCTTAAAATGGACTTTTTGGGGTTGAAAACCTTATCCATTATTAAGGAGGTACTTTCCAATGTAAAACTTTCCAAAGGAATTGATGTTGATATCAACAATGTTGACCTTGAAAATGAAAAGACTTTTCAGCTATTCAGTCGTGGAGAAACAACTGCCATATTCCAGTTTGAATCCCCTGGGATGAAGAAGCATTTACGAGCATTGAAACCAAACCGTTTTGAGGATTTGGTTGCCATGAATGCCTTGTATCGTCCGGGACCAATGGAATACATCCCTTCTTTTATCCGAAGAAAAAATGGAGAAGAAGAGATTGAGTATGATCATCCAATCATGGAGGATTACCTGAAAGATACCTATGGGATTACAGTTTACCAGGAACAGGTGATGCTCCAGTCGAGAGCGCTGGGGCAATTTACACGTGGTATGTCCGATTCCTTACGTAAGGCTATGGGAAAGAAGATTATTGCCATGATGGATAAACTGAAGGTTGAATTCATCAATGGATGTCACGATAATCCAAAATTTATGGATGGTGTTGGTGGAGATAATAATAAAGCCGACAAGCTAATTGAAAAAATTTGGTCCGATTGGGAGGCCTTTGCCAAGTATGCTTTTAACAAATCTCACTCGGTTTGTTATGCATATATTGCTTATCAAACGGGTTTTCTTAAAGCTCATTATCCAGCCGAGTTTATGGCAGCGGTTCTGTCTCGTAACTTATCCGATATCACGAAAGTGACTATTTTTATGGATGAGTGTAAGCGCATGGGCTTGCCAGTACTTGGACCAGATGTAAATGAATCTTACTCAACTTTTACGGTAAATAAACATGGTGAGATTCGTTTTGGAATGGCTGGAGTGAAAGGAGTAGGAGAACAAGCTGTTGCTGATATCATTGAAGAACGTAAAAATGGGCCATTTAAGGATATTTTTGATTTTGTAGAGCGTGTAAACTTACGATCAGTAAATAAACGAACGCTTGAAAATCTTGCCATGTCGGGAGGATTTGATAGTTTCGGATTGAAGCGAAGTCAATATTTTCAGATAGATGAAACCGATGTTACTTTTATGGAGCACTTGGTGAAGTACGGAAATAAACTGCAGGCTGAAAAGTTAAATAATCAACAAACTTTGTTTGGCGGAGTAGAGGATTATGTGGTTACTCCTCCGAAAGCACCGGAATGTGCAGAGTGGGGAAAACTTGAACGCTTAAATAAAGAGAAAGAGTTAATTGGGATTTACTTGTCGGCACATCCATTAGATGATTATAAGACAACCATAAATAATTTCTGTAATGCCAGCTTATCTGAATTATCATCAGAGTTTGAAAGCTTTGCCAATAAAGATGTTAATGTTGCGGGTATGATTACTGCAATTAGAAGAGGAACTACCAAAAATGGAAATCCTTTTGCCATTGTTGGAATCGAAGATTTTTCAGATTCATATGAATTGGCATTCTTTGGTAAAGATTTTATTGAGTTTGGTAATTATTTTGTTGAAGGTCTCTCTATTTACATTAGTGGTAGGGTTCAAACACGATCTTGGCCAAAAGATTCTACAGAGCTAGAATTTAAGGTGAAAAATATAATGATGCTTTCCGAAGTTCTTGAAAAGAAAGCAAAGGAGTTTACTTTGGAAATTCCCATAACTGCATTGACAGATGAATTGGTTACGGAGATTGTGAACTGCATTGATGAGAACAAAGGAAGTATGAAACTTAACTTTGAGATTTTTGATAAGGGAAAGAAAGCATTGAAAATGTTTTCGAGGAGTTACCGAGTTGAGTTAACCAATGAATTAATAGAATATTTTGAAAATAATTCGGAAATTAAATTCAAAATTAATTAAATTGCACTAGTTTTAAATAAAATACATAAACGCTAAAAAATAGATTACCATGACAATTGAAGTAAACGATTCTAATTTTGAAGAAGTTGTTTTGAAATCAGATAAGCCAGTATTGGTGGACTTTTGGGCAGAATGGTGTGGTCCATGTAGAATGGTTGGTCCAATTGTAGACGAATTGGCAACTGATTACGATGGAAAAATCGTAGTAACCAAATTGGATGTTGACAGCAGCCCTGCAACTTCAGCTAAATTTGGAATCCGTAATATTCCTACTGTTCTTTTCTTTAAAGGAGGAGAAGTTGTTGATAAGCAAGTTGGAGCAGTTCCAAAATCAAGCTTGGCAGAAAAAATTGATGCTCTATTGTAATAAGAGTATAAAAATATTCAGGGCATAGAGGTTTATCTATGCCCTTTTTTTATCTGAAAAATTAAAATGGTAAAGCAATTATCTGACCTGATACAGTTTGAACAATTCGATAATTTGGAATTACTTGCGCATCAAATTGTGGAGGGGTTTCTTATTGGTTTGCATCGTAGCCCATACCATGGTTTTTCGGTTGAATTTGCCGAGCATCGTCTTTACAATAAAGGAGAATCGACCAAGCATATTGATTGGAAACTGTATGCAAGGAGTGACAAGATGTTCGTAAAGCAATTTGAAGAAGAAACCAATCTTCGAGCTCATATTATTCTTGATACATCATCATCGATGCTGTTTCCATACAAAAGCAAACATCAAACCAAATTGGGGTATTCTGTTTTGTGTGCTGCGGCTTTAATTCACTTGTTAAGAAAGCAGCGTGACGCTGTGGGGCTTTGTACCTTTTCTGATAAAATAGATCTTTTAACTCCATCAAAACTATCTCTTACCCATGCTCAATTAATGTATTCTCACTTGCATAAGGTTTACAATGAAGAAGAGATAGGAAAGGATCGGGAAACCAAAATTGCAGATACCTTTCATCATTTGGCTGAAGGTTTACACAAACGATCGCTGGTGATTGTTTTTTCTGATTTTACAGGAACAGAAACGCCAAAGGAAATCATGGAGTCTTTGCAACATTTGAGGTTCAATAAACACGAGGTAATCCTATTCGCTGTGCGTGATCATAAATTGGAATTGGATTTTAACTTTGAAAACCGCCCTAGCCAATTTGTGGATTTGGAAACAGGTGAAAGCCTAAAACTTAACCCAACGGATATTAAGGAAATGTATCAGAAAGAGCAGCAAAAGTTCTTTGCAGAATTGGATTTGTTGTGTAGTCAGTTTTCAATTGATTTAATTGAAGCCGATATCCGAAAGGATTTTGGTAATGTACTGCAATCATATCTTTTGAAAAGAAAGAAGTTAATGTAGCTTATTTGTTACGGAATAATTTTTAAGTTTTCAATGTTTAATATACTTTTATTGGGAATAACTCATATTCTTTATGGGTAGCACTAATTAAGAGTCTCCTGATGAAATATAAATTTGTATTCCTTTTTACTTTAATTTTGTTTGCCTGCGAGCAAAAAACTGATCGTAACTCAACGAAAGATCAGGATTTTGTGGAAAATGGGGTGGTCAAAAAGTATGATGAGCAAAACAGGTTGTCAGCAGAGATTACCTATCAAAATGGTGTTCGTAATGGAGTTACACGGTATTACTATTCTTCAGGTGTATTGAGCGATGAAATTATGTATGTCGATGATGAAAAGAGTGGTGTTGCAAAAAAATATCACAAAAATGGGAACATCTACAGCTTAACGCCATACCTCAAAGATGAAAAAGATGGGATTCAGAAAAAGTATTATGCCAATGGTAAAATTTGGGCTGAAACACCATATATGAAAGGTCAGCCTGGAATTGGACTCAAGGAATATAAACGTGATGGTAGTTTGCGTGAGAGGTTTCCTGAAATTGAAGTTCAAAAATTGGAAAAATCAGATCGAATCATTTTAAAATTATTTCTAAGTAATTATTCTAAAAATGTGGTGTTCTACATCACAGAGTTAATGAAGGATAAATATATTCCACCTGCTGCCAAACCATATTATGCAAAAGGAGGATCTGCCCGTTATGAATTCCTATTGGATTCGCAGGTAAAATTAGATACTACCTTGAATATTGTAGCTAAATATCAAACCAAAGATTATAATATTCACGTTTCTACACGCGAATTGGTTTTAAAGAATTAATTTATTTCTCTACAAAATTAAGTTCTGTGATTATTGGAAAGTGATCGGAATATTTCTTCTTGATTCGCTTGTAATTATAGCATATCATATTCTCATCATGCAAAACAAAATCAATTCTAAAAGAGGGAAAATCACCAGAATAAGTTGTTCCAATACCTAAGCCTTTTTCTCTAAAACAGTCGATTAATCCATCTTTAATTTTGTGATAGGTATAGGATTGCGCTGTATCATTAAAATCACCACAAACAATTGTTGGATGAGGAGATTTAGCGATATGTCCCCTGATGATTTCTGCTTGCTTGGCTCTGCGAATAAAAGCATGTTGTAGGCGGAATGAAATATCTTTAATTTCTTTTAATTCTTCCTCGTCAGCTTTAAACTCTTTCTTGTTGATGAAAGCATAGTTTCTACCTCCCAATCGGTTCGATTCCAAATGAAGGTTATATACTCTTACTATTTTTCCATTTTTTTTGATATCAGCATAAATGGCATTGCACCAATTGCCTTTTTCAAATTTAATTTCTCCTTTTCTCACAATTGGATACTTGGAGAAAATGGCTACTCCATTGGCCTTTTCACCTAAAAACAAATATTTACAAGCGGTATTTTTTTTAAGGTTATACAGACTAAGTAATCCGTTTCGTGTATAATGAAATTCCTGAAAACAATAAACATCAGCTTTGTTCTGCTTTAATAGCTCCACCATTTTATTTGGTGTTTTCTTGTCTTTGCTCCACTCGTATTTATCGAAAGCTCTAACATTGTAAGTCATTATTTTAATGGATGGCGACTTGCTTTCTTCCGAATTTGATCTGTTGATTTGAATAAAATTTTGCAGATGACCATAGCCTATTACTATCACAAGCAACGGGATTAGAAAGCTCCAACGCCTTCTTAGCATCCAATAAACAGCGAAAATTATATTTGCCAAAAGCAAATATGGATATGCTAATCCCCAAAAGGCTGGTAACCAAAAATCCTCGGGACTAATATGTGGAGCGATGTAAGAAATAAGCAAGGAGCCTGAAAAAATCAGACTAAATGCAACCAGGGCTTTATGGAGGAAATTTTTCAATGTAGGATTTACTTTTGATTGCTTGATTTAAATAGAATTTCTTTCTCCTCTTTGCTTAAGCTATCATATCCCGATTTAGCAATTTTATCTAAAATTCGGTTTAATTCTTCCTGATTTACTTTCTTAGATTTATTGTATTCTTCATCAGACATCTTGCGAGTGTTCTTATAGCTCACTTTCATTTTCTTTTTTCTTCTAAATAAATTGAAGAAAGAATCTATCAAAGAATTAAAGCCACTTGAAATGTCTTTGCCTTTACGCAATTGAGATATAAACAGCCAACCATAAAAAGCACCACCTAAATGGGCTATATGTCCACCAATATTCACACTTTCTGATAGGTATAGTAAATCCGTTACAATAAAGAACAATGCAACGTATTTAATTTTCACAGGACCTATAAATATTAAATGAATGGTATGGTTTGGAGCATATACAACCACAGCAAATACAACTGCCATTACCGATGCAGAAGCTCCTAGTGCATATGCAATAAACTTAGCATCTTGTAGTGCGGGAAATAGGTTGTAGGAGAAAATATAGATTGCTGCCCCTGTTAATCCACCAATAAGGTAAACACTTAATAGTTTTTTTTGATCGAGATAGGTCAGGAATATTCTACCAAACCAGAAAAACCATAACATGTTCATTAAAATATGCAAAAACTCAGTATGTAGAAACATATAAGTAAATACTGACCAAGGTTGTCTGATTAATGTTTCAGGATAAGCAGGAACCATTAATTGGCGAACAATTACATCATCGATAGTAGAGCCTGTTAGCATGCCAACGATCTGCACAAGTTTTATAACAAGAAATAAGCCCAGGTTAATGTAAATTAACTTGGTAAGATTGCTTCCTTCTTTAAAGGAACTCTTTATTCCTTCCCAAATGTTTTGATGGGAATAGCTCTGATATGGATTGTTAAAGTTCATGTTCATAATCAAACTTCATTATCGATATAAACTTCCTTACTTAATTTTTATTGTAAGCAATTTAATAAAAACGCTTCGAATTTTTTTGCCAATATTTAATTAGAATAAAGCCAAATATCATACCTCCCAAGTGTGCAAAATGTGCAATATTATCGGTCGGGTTATTTTGAATAGCCATGTACAATTCAATAGCTCCATAGCCAATTACAAAATATTTTGCTTTAATCGGAATAGGAGGGAATATTAACATCAATTCTGTATTTGGGAATAACATACCAAAGGCCAAAAGAATTCCAAAAACAGCACCTGAAGCTCCAACAGTAGGAACATTTATGCTTCCTTCTAACATTCTTTTTGCAAGGTCGATTGCTTGACTTGTAGTATTTGCATCGTTTGGATATTCTGCCCATTGATTGATGAAGTCATGCACCCAAGGTCTTACTGGTCCAACATGTTCACGTACAAATTGAGACAGTAAATCAGGAGATGGTGTATTTACAAATGCATCTAATGCATTCTTCATCGACATGTAATCAAACCAATTTACCAAGGTGTGGAGTAATGCAGCTCCAATTCCTGTAATTAGGTAGTAAGTTAAAAATCTTTTTGGTCCCCATACACTCTCCAATACACGTCCGAACATGAATAAAGCAAACATGTTAAAAAAGATATGACCAATTCCTCCATGCATAAACATGTGGGTGATGAATTGATGCGGCCTGAAGTATTCTGACTTGAAGAAGTGTAAGGCCAAAATACGATCTATGTCAAAGCCAAATTTGCTACCAACTACAGAAGCGCCAAGAAATACGATCACATTTATGATCAAAAGATTTTTAACCACTGGAGGTAAATTTAACAGTGGAGGTCTATAGTTTGTCATTCGATATGCTTTTAAAATTCAGTTGAAGTCTAACAATAGTCAGACCAATTTAAAATTACAGGCTTAGGCTCATAATTGCAAGACAGTTTGTCAGGCTAAAAGCCTTGTTTGTAGAATTTCTACTCTTATTTAAAGCGATTTTCCAATTCTTGTGTTTCCAAAACTGAAATTACTGGCTTTCCATCGGGTGTAAAGTTGGGAACATTACAAGCAAAAAGCTGATCGATAATCGAGCTCATCTCTTCGTTGGTAAGCGATTTTCCATAATTTACAGCTGAAGCTTTAGCCAATGATTTTGCCAAATTCTCTCTCACTTTCAGTTTTACATCGAGCTGATTGGTTTTATAGTTCGCCAACAGGTTTTCCAATAATTCTTTTGGATCACAATTCTGAATATCGGCTGGAGTTCCATTAATCACGAAAGTTTTCTTTCCAAATTCTCTAATGTCAAATCCCAAAGCTTTTACATCTTCTAAAATCACTTGTAAAAGAGTGTAATCAGAAGCATTTAGCTCTATGGTTTGAGGAAACAAGGTTTGTTGTGCAATACCCTGTTGATTTTCCAGGGAACTTATGAACTTTTCAAATAAAATTCTTTCATGCGCCTTTCTCTGGTCGATAATCATTAAACCAGATCGGATAGGTGTTAAGATATATTTGTTTTTCAGTTGGAAAAAATTCTTTGTCTTCTGAGGTTGATCTACAGCCTGAAGTTTTGGTTGTTGAGGCATTGGTTTTTCAGGGGCCTGGAAATAGTCAGGAATATTTTCCCTGTCGATTACTGGCTGCTTTTCAACAACTTCTTCTTTAGGGGTTTGATCTTCGTATAATTTTTCCCAATCGTCAGGAATTTGCTTTTTGGGAGCTCTGCTTACAGAAGGCTCAGGACTTTTAGCTTTGAATTCCTGGAAAAATGGATTTGACTCGATGGAACTTGCCGATTGTTCGAAAGGATTGTAACTCTTTTCTGAATCAAAAGGATTGTAGTTCGATTCTGCTTCAAAAGGATTAAACTCAGGATTAACCTTAATCAATGGAGCTTCCACTTCGGTGCTTTCATCAGCAACAGGAATTTCCAGACTTGTATCCTCATCAAAATCGATAGAAGGAACAATATTGAATTTTCCCAATGCTTCACGAATTGAAGCTTGAATAATTTGATATATGGCTCTTTCATCCTCAAACTTTATTTCCGTTTTGGTAGGATGAATGTTGATATCGATAATTTTAGGATCTACCTCGAAAAAGATAAAATACGGAGGAATGGTTTCAGGAGGCAAAATTTTATCGTAAGCCTGAATAACAGCCTTGTAGAAATAAGGATGTCGCATGAAACGATTGTTTACGAAAAAGAATTGTTCTCCGGTATTTTTCTTTGCATTTTTGGGTTTCCCAATAAATCCGGTAAGGTTTACAATACTTGTATCGGTATTAATGCTGATTAAGCGGGAATTCATGCTTTTCCCAAAAACATTAATAATTCGTTGACGAATATGCGATGCAGGAAGATTGTAAACTTCACTTTCGTTGTGAATTAATGTAAATGCAATATCAGGATGTGATAGAACGATCCTGTGAAATTCCGTAATAATATTTCGAAGTTCCGTTGAATTCGCTTTCAGGAATTTACGACGAGCAGGAACATTGAAAAACAGGTTTTTTACGATGAAATTACTTCCGTCGCTGCATGCTGAGGCCTCTTGAGAAACCAATTCGGAACCATCAATTACAATATGAGTACCAAGTTCATCTTCGGTTCGTTTGGTTTTTAGTTCTACATTGGCAATAGCCGCAATGGAAGCCAGAGCTTCACCGCGAAACCCCATGGTACGAATACCAAACAAATCACCAGCTTTGCGTATTTTCGAAGTTGCATGTCTTTCAAATGCCAAACGTGCATCCGTAACCGACATACCGCACCCATTATCAATAACCTGAATTAGGGTTTTACCTGCGTCTTTTAAATTAATTTTAATGGAACTAGCACCGGCATCTATCGCATTTTCAACAAGCTCTTTTACCACCGAAGCCGGCCTTTGTACCACCTCACCCGCTGCAATTTGATTGGCAACGTTGTCTGGTAGTATCTGTATCAAATCTGACATATATTAGTTTGAAATTTGACGTTAGCGATTAGATTTTAAACTCTCCATACCACCAATAATCCTTTCTATCAACTCATCCCAACCAAAAACATATACATAGGCTGCAACGGCAAGAATCACAAAGATGATTATTAATCGAACATTTGATTTTTGTCTTGTACCTCTTGCATCAGAATATTTATGGCGCAATTCACTTTTCATTCTCCCCTTTATATTGGGAATGTACTGTCCATTTTCATCCTTAATTCCAAGTTCCGATTTAACTCTTCGTTCACGCTCTTCTCTTTCTTCCTTGGCAGGGTCCCAATAACGAGGCTGTAAATTAAATCTCTTATGTTGAGGTTTTTTAAAGAAACCGCTAGTAAATCCCATAATAAGTTGTTTTATACCTTTTTGTTAATAAGTGGTATAGGTGATTGTTATTCTTCTCTCAACAAAATAAATTTCCTTATTCATTGTTGTTTAAAGAGACCTACAAATATACCTATAAAATCTGAATTTGCTCTGATAATTCACAAGGATCAATAGGTTAAAAAATGTAAAATATCGGTTCTGAATTAGTTGAGTTTTGCTCCGCACTCGCTGCAATATTTTGCATCATGATTATGTCCTTCCGACAAACACTCTGGGCAAACCTGAGTTGAGGTTTCTTTGGTATTGTGCTTGGTAAGTTCAGCGGTTACAATCCCTGTTGGAACTGCAATAATTGCGTAACCAATAATCATTACCATACTTGCTAAAAACTGTCCCAGCGAGGTAACAGGCGAGATATCACCGTAGCCAACCGTGGTTAGAGTAACTACGGCCCAATAAATGCCACGGGGAATGCTGGTAAAACCATGTTCGGCTCCCTCTACCAAATACATTACCGTACCAATAATGATCACTAGTGTCAATACACCAAATAAGAAAACGGATATTTTATAGCGACTTTCTCTTAAAGCTCGAATGATAATTGCACTTTCTTTCAAATATCGATTTAGTTTTAAAATTCTGAAAATCCTAAGCAGTCGAAGAGCACGAATTACCATTAAACCTTGTGTGCCAGCAAAGAACAGTGCCAAATAACTTGGTAATACCGACAATAGATCAATAACACCATAAAAGCTAAAAATATATTTTCGCGGGTGTCTTACAATCCAGATTCTGATAATGTATTCCAAACTAAAAATAATGGTAATGATCCATTCTGCGATTTTTAAAAAATCATGATACTTGTTTTCGATAGATGGAACACTCTCCAACATTACAAACAGAATACTAAGCAGAATAACGATTAGTAAGGCAAGATCGAAAAACTTTCCTATTCTGGTATCGGCCTCAAAAATTACTTCGTAAAGTCTCTGTTTTATTGGTAGCATGTATTAAACTTTGGATTTATTAGTAAACTTAGAAATAAAACTTGAAAAGTCCATTTTTAATTTATAACTCATTATTCTTAATTACTCGCTGCGTTTCGTATTTTTGGTAAAAATTTAAAAAACATGATCATAAACGATATAAAGCAAAGTTTTCTTGATTCTCAGACAGTTTTAAATGAGTTTTTGGCAAAGGAAGAGAACTTTACAGCCATAGAAAAAGCAGGGGAAGCCATGGCAGAAACCATTCAAAATGGAGGCAAAGTAATTTCTTGTGGCAATGGTGGATCAATGTGTGATGCCATGCATTTTGCTGAAGAATTAACAGGTCGATTTCGCGATGAACGCCCAGGGATGGCAGCTGTTTCGATTTCTGATCCTAGTCATATTACCTGTGTTGGCAATGATTATGGTTTCGATTATATTTTTTCCAGATATGTAGAAGCCATGGGACAAAAAGGAGATGTTTTACTTGGAATAAGTACTTCAGGAAACTCTGCTAATGTGATAAACGCGATTAAATCTGCCAAAGAAAAAGGAATGACTGTTGTTGGATTAACCGGTAAAACAGGTGGTAAAATGGCCGAAATGTGTGATGTAGAAATTAGAGTGCCTTGGAATGAATACTCTGATAGGGTTCAGGAAATTCACATTAAAGCAATTCATTGCTTGATTCAGTATATTGAAGCGAAGATGAAATAAGAGAAAAATTAAAAATATTTGAAGCTGTAGCAGATTTCTGTTGCAGCTTTTTTAATTTATACAATCTTCGTACTAGAATAAGCAGTTTTAGTCAGGAAGATCAAGGGTGTCTTTACTTATTGTATTGATTTTAAACTTATGAATTCATTAATATTCAATGCTATTTTAAATATTTCATTTTGAATTATGTTTTGATGGATTGTGGATTATTGTTATATTCATAGAATCATTCTATATATAAGATAATCAAACTATGCTTGTTAAGACTTATGGAAGTGCCGTATACGGCATTCATGCCACCACAATTACCATTGAGGTAAATGTTTTTCCGGGTGTGCGCTTCTCTCTTGTAGGATTACCGGATAATGCTGTGAAGGAAAGTCAGCAACGAATCGATTCTGCTTTGCGCGAAGTAGGCTATAAAATTCCAGGGAAGAAAATCATAATCAATATGGCTCCTGCCGATATTCGAAAAGAAGGTTCGGCTTATGATTTGCCACTTGCCATTGGAATTTTGACTGCGACGGAACAAATCTCCTGCGATAAACTGGAGAAGTTTGTGATTATGGGCGAATTGTCGCTTGATGGTAGTTTGGTGCCCATAAAAGGAGTGTTGCCCATGGCTATTCAGGCGAGAGAGGAAGGCTTCGAAGGCTTGATTCTCCCAAAAGCCAATGCTCGCGAAGCTGCCGTTGTAAACAAGTTGAAAATATATGGAGCCGATAATATAAGCGAGGTAATTGGCTTTTTGAAAGGGGATGCAGAAATAAAACCTACCGAGGTTGATACAAGAGCAGAGTTTTATGCCCATCTGAATAAGTTTCCTCACGATTTTGCCGATGTAAAAGGGCAGGAGAATGTGAAAAGAGCTTTGGAGATTGCTGCAGCCGGAGGTCACAACATTATCATGATTGGCCCACCAGGTGCAGGAAAAACCATGTTGGCAAAACGTATTCCAGGCATTCTGCCACCGCTTAGTTTGCAGGAGGCATTGGAAACAACCAAAATACATTCCGTAGCAGGAACTTTAGAGAAGGACAGTTCGTTAATTACTCAGCGTCCGTTTCGTTCTCCGCACCATACCATATCGGATGTTGCATTAGTTGGTGGAGGAACTTATCCGCAGCCCGGAGAAATTTCTCTTTCGCACAATGGTGTGTTGTTTTTAGATGAGTTGCCCGAGTTCAAGCGAACCGTTTTAGAGGTAATGCGTCAACCTTTAGAGGACCGAAGCATTACCATATCGCGAGCCAAGTTCACGGTAGATTACCCGGCAAGTACCATGCTGATATCTTCCATGAACCCATGCCCTTGTGGATATTACAATCATCCCGAGAAAGATTGTTTGTGTGCACCGGGAATGGTACAAAAATACCTGAGTAAAATTAGTGGTCCGTTATTGGACCGAATAGACATTCATATTGAAGTGGTTCCCGTTACTTTCGACAAGATATCGGATACCCAGTTGTCGGAAAAAAGTGAAGAGATAAGAGCAAGGGTAGAACATGCCCGACAAATTCAGGAAGAGCGATTTAAAGAGGAGGAGGGCATGCATTGCAATGCGCAAATGAGCTCCAAACTGTTGCGAAAGTATTGCCAGCCTGATGAAGCTGGTAATGCTTTGTTGAAAACCGCCATGGAGAAAGTGGGATTATCGGCTCGTGCTTACGACAGAATCTTGAAAGTTTCGAGAACCATAGCTGACCTGGCTGGTTCGGAAAACATAGAAAGCGATCATTTGGCCGAAGCCATTCAGTACAGAAGCCTGGACCGTGATGGATGGGGAGGGTGACAATTGGTAATGAATAATGAGGGTTTCACTTGGAGTGAGGCTCTCAATAATTGACAGCAGAAAATTCACTAAGTATTTTTATGCGGCTAAGCGAGTAATCAACTAAATGTATTGTGTTGAGATTTTTATCAAAACCCTAATGAGTAATTAAAAAGATACTAGAGTGGATGAACTAGGCAATACTATCTTCGTAGTTTACCAATAAATAATATAATTGCTATCAGAAATAAAAAACCTAGATCACCTATTTTACTATGCAACCAAATAGTAATGAAAATTAGCAATGGTATCAAAATAATTGCAATTTTAATATCATTATCAATTTTCTTTTTTTTCATACTAATTAAGGTTTTAAGATTTGTAATGTATTTAAAGGTAATGATAAATGAAATGACAAACCATAAATAATTAGTATGATTAAGATCCAGTAATGACAAATATACTTTAGTTATTTTTGTGATAAATCAAAAATATAATTATGGAATTAAAAGATTTTATAAAGAACTCTTTAGTCGAAATTGTGAATGGAGTTAGAGAAGCTCAAGAAGCAACAAAAGAACTTGGCGCAACTGTTAGCCCTGAAATTAATAGGCGAGCGACAACTGTGTCATCTGAGAATATAAGAACTGTTGAATTTAATGTTGCAGTAACAACAACTGATGAGGCAAAAGCTGGAGCAGGGATAAAAGTTGCTAGTATTTTAAAAGTTGGTGGAGATGTTAAAGAGATCAATTCATCTGTAAGTACAATTCGTTTTGAGATACCAATAGTACTTCCTTTATGTCAAGAATTGAATTAACCATGATAAACTACTCCAGACATTTATAATTAAAAACAAAGCAAATATTTTCAATTGAGACCTCCACTTAAAGTAGAAGCCTCAAAACCACGATTTATTCTGAGGGTCTCACTTTGAGTGAGACTCTCAGTTTTGTATCAGGCAATTCGCCAACTTAACCCCATAATTCTTTCATAAAACATGATATTTATCATTAGTTTGGTATTACTGTTTTGTTTAATTTTAATATACCGATCATGAAAAGAGACAGTTGAGGAGTGTTGGGTCAAGAAAAAGTGATGTTGAAATGATGGAAGTGATTAAAGAAGGCGTGTAGAGATCGGGCATCTGTATCTGCAAGAACAATTCATAAGGATAAGTTATTAATTAATCATTTAAACCATCTAGTTATGGCAACATTATTGAAAAATAGCATGTCATCGGAAACTCAAATCACTTATGCCGAAAGACATGTTCGTTTGTGTCAGCAAACCAATGGTGCTGAAAGTTTGGTAAGCAACATTCAGCCCAAAATCGAGAATCTTGAAATTCAAATCAAAAATCGAGTACAGAAAGTAAAGGCACGTTATGCGGCCTACGATGCAATTGTTCTAAAAGATAGTCTTTTAGATGATTGTATTAAAAACTTGGTGGGTAGTGTAAAGCAGTTCGATAGAAGTAATCCTGGTCGATCGGTGTTCAATCAACTTTTTCCTGATGGAAAACCATCAAACATTACCAATGCTTCCTATTCCAAAGAGGTTGAAATTGCTGAACAATTGTTATTTCGTTTACAATCTTTGGGCGAAGGGCATGTTCTGCTATCGCATGTTGAATTGTTGAAGAATGCCATTGCTGCATCGCGAGAAGCAATTGCATTTCACAATGAGAAAAAAACCGAAGAAAAAGTGGCTGTTGCCAATGAGGAACTGGCTCAGTATGAATTGCAAAAGCAATACGAATTCAACAGTTTAGATGCAACCAAGTTGTTTGGAAAGAATTATGCCAACCGTCTGTTTCCGAAATTAACAAACGGAAAGAAAAAGGTGGCAGAGGAAGTTGTAGAAGAAGTAGAAAGTCCTGCCAATGAAGAATAGTTATTTTATGCCTAAAAATGAGTTGTTTATATATGTTAATGCACTTCAGACCGTCTGAAGTGCATTTTCTTTTATGGCAGTGTGCATCAGACGTTCTGAACAAGGCTGCCACAAATGGGAGAGCAGTTCAGACGCTCTGAACTGTATTGCCACAACAGGACAGAGTACCTCAGACGGTCTGAAGTGTATTTCCACAAATGGCAGAGTAGTTCAGACGCTCTGAACAAGACTGCCACAAATGGCAGAGCACATCAGATGCTCTGAACTGCATTGCCACGAAAGTTAAAGCACTTCAAATGATCTGAACTGCTCTATCTCAAATAGAAAGCAGCTTCCAACAAAAAACGCTGAAATTCATTAATAAGTAGAAAAAAATGATGTATTTTCGGGAAATTTTTAGTCCCAATTATCACGCACTTATAAATGGGCTAAGAATTGCAAAATTGTCGGCGATAGAAAACAAGAAAAACGAGATGAAGAATTTATCCATAATTACACCAGTAAAAGATTCCTTACATACTACCAAGGATACCATTAAAGCTGTTGCAAAATCAACAGTTTCATTTCCTTACAAAATTTATAACGATTTTAGTACAAAGGAAACTACAAAGTATCTTGACAAGCACCAAGAAAGCTTGAACTATACTTTGGTAAATCTGGAGGATATTACCAATACGCCATCCCCAAATTATAAATTGGTTCTTCAGATAGCACAGCAAGAGGCCATAAAAAATGAGTCGGGGCTATTGATTATTGAATCGGATGTGATGGTAAAACCAGATACGATTGAACAATTGTTTAAGCACAGCAAGGAGCTTGATTCTTGTGGAATGGTAGCTTCTGTAACGGTTGACCGCGATGAGAAATACAATTTCCCGTACAACTTTGTAAAAGAATCAGATCCGGAGATTATGGAAACCAGTAAAAGATTGAGCTTTTGCTGTACATTAATTACTTTGGATTATTTGAAAGCATTTGATTTTAGAGAGCTGTCGGATGGAAAGGATTGGTTTGATGTGTACATTTCGAAAATGTCGCGAAAGCTAGGCTTTAAAAATTACATTCTTCGCAAACATACGGTTTTACACTTGCCACACAGTAGCCGACCATGGAAACAATTGAAGTATGATAATCCGTTGAAGTATTATTTCTTGAAGTTTATTAAGGGAAGAGATAAGATTTAAAAATATTCTAAGAGCTGTTTCAAATGAATGAAACAGCTTTTTTTTTGCTCTGTTTGAAATAATCCAGTGGATAATTAAATCAGTTGTCAAATTAATCATCCAATAAATCTATTATTTGTCTTTGCTCAAGCCGCGTGGCTCTTACTTTTTGCATTGATCAAAAAGTAAGCAAAAAATCTAGGGCGTGGAAACCCAAACTATCTATACTTGAAAAATTTAAGTGCGGCGGGGTGATCTTCGAACAAGTTCTCAGCTTCCCCGTCTTTCTAAAAATTTTTCTACGTCTAATTAGTTTGTCCTTCCAATGCCCATAAATCCAGCTCGAACAATCTAGATTTCATTAATATGTCATCTTAGGAATTATCGAAGGTTTTATGGAATACCCACTTCGTCTTTGTGTTTAGATTATTTATTCTTTTTAAAAATTCTTTTAAATCGGCCTCGGCGCGCTCTGTATTCCTGGTATTTTTTATCCATATCTACCAAATTTTCAGCGCACTCTTCAGGATCAATTCCCACCAACTCACCATACCTTCTTCCTATAATTTTATAGTTCTCAGCTGTGGTATGAAGTTGCTTTAAATTCTCCATTCCTTTTTCAGTATCAATAGGGAAGAATTTCATTCTGTTCAGGTCAATTACACTGTAAGAGTATCCATCTTTTTCTTTTCGGATAAGGATATTCCCTGGAGAATAATCCAAGTGAAAAACTCCATTTTTGTGCAATTTGTTTACCGTATAATCTACAAAACCGTTTAAAATTTCCGTTTTGTTCTCTACTTTATCTTCGAGCACATCGCGTAAGTTAAAATCGTGTTTGTGTTGGATGCTCACAAAATAACTCTCTTTTAGTACGCCACCATTATGGCATTCAACCCAAGCTACCGGAGCTGGAGTTTCAATTCCTTTACTCAATAAAAATTCGGCATATTCATACGATCGTTTGGCTTTCGATCCACGAAGGTAACGGTATGCAATTTTATTGAATAGGTTGGGAACTTTATAGCTCTTTACATTTAAAAGATACCCTTCTACTTCGAAAATCTTTACTTCGTTTCGAACTTTATAAATTGACTGACCTTCTTTGGGAAAGCGAATAGGCAGTTCTTCAACAAAGGATTTTAAGGCTAAATAGTTGCTGTTTATTTGATATGGCATAATATTCTTAAAGTATGGCGTAAAACTAATAAGAATTTGCTGAATTATTTAGGATGTTAACCTGGATTTATTCTATCAAACTGTTTGAAAGAGCTATGCCAACCCCCTGTTTCCGAAGTTTACTAACAGAAAGAAATGGTAGATAAAGAAGTTGTAGAGGGACCGAAGTAGCAATCGGAGCAAGAGTTGTTTACATGTATTAATGCACCTCAGAGCCCCTGAGGTGCATTGCTGTATGCAATATGAGTTTTTTTAATGGGAGCTCAGAATATGAAATGGGCAATGATTTATGCTCCTGTTACCATCTTAACAACTATAGAAATAAGTATGTAAATCAAAAACATTAGTAGCCCAAATTGCAAAGGCATTCTTATTTTTCCCAAAACCTGTAGTTTTAATGAACGGTGTTTTGGCGGGCATACATCCTGATCCAGACAATTGAAACAATTCAAACAGTCGTTTCCTTTAATGTATTCTTTTTGCGATATGCGTATTTGCATTGGGCAAACCTTATCGCATTTTTTACAACTGATGCATGTTGAGGCATCTCGAATAATGTTGCTACCAGGAAAAAAATAATTCATCATGTTATAAGCCCCTTTCTGAAAACACAGGTATTTGCAGAAAAATCGGGGTAAGAACAGGGGAATGAAAAGCACAGCTACATGCTTAAATTTGATATACATTGATGTGAACCAATTGCTTTGATACATGATCATGTGATCGCCAAAATAATTGATTCCTTTAATGACGAATAAGCTTAGAAAATAAATCAGAAGTAAATATTTACTGTATTTTAAAATGTTGTGAATATTTGGGTTGATTTGAAACTGAAGAGAAGGAAAAAGCTTGGCTCCTAGTCTTGTCATAAAATAGGATGCATTGCCAAAAGGGCAGGCCCAGCCGCAAAACCAAGGACCAAGTAATAGAATGGATCCCAATACAATGTATTCCGATTCATATTCGAATCCTTCATATCCTAAAATATGAGGAATAAGTACAAGAGCATAGAAAGAAAGTGCTGCAATAGCACGAACAAAATCTCTCTTAAATGTAAAGTTTGTGTTTTTTTTGATTCGTTTCATGTGTTTGATTGAGTTTTTGCTTGAGATTAAAATTTATAGACGATATTTAAACCATAGGTTTTATTCCCAACCATAGGTGTAATTTGTAAGTTTTTGTTTTTCTCCCATCTATCGAAAAGGCGATAACTTAAATCAACTGATAGGTAACCAATACCTGCTCCCAGAACCACATCGCTTGCCCAGTGCCTGTTTTTTAATATTCTGCATACTCCGGTGGTTGTAGCCATTCCATATCCGAGCCAACGGAGCCATGGATATTGTTTTCCATATTCTCGATCGAGAAAAGCTGCAGCACAAAATGCCTGTGCTGTATGGCCCGAAGGAAAAGAGTTCATTGCTGATCCATCAGGTCGTTTGTGTTTGGTTTGTGACTTAATGGTAAAAACAGTGGCATTACAGATGGCTTCGGCAAAAGCCAGTCTTTTTAATTGGTGTGTAAACTTATGCTCACCTCTAACACCAAATGCATTTAAACCCAGACCTATTGCAATAGGAGTGTATTGAAAGTAATCGTCGATACTGGTTTTTACATTTGGAAATTGACGTAGTACATCATCTTGAAACTCTTTCTTATCGAAGATGCCTGAATATTCAAGTAAAAGTCCCGTTGCAATTACTCCTCCTGCAATGTGAAGGGCTAACTTGTTATTGTTTTTATTGTAAGGATGGTTTTCGTTTGGAATCGGAAGGTTTTTAACAAATTGAGAAAATGAAAAGTGCGAGAATAGTAGAAGGATAGTGGTAAGAAGAGGAATGATTTTTTTTGTTTGAGTCATTGTTACTTAAAATTTAATTACCATTGGATTTATTGTAGGATGGTTTTGATATAAGTATTAGAACCTGTAGACAAGATTGATCCCGTACATATCTTTTCCTGCTATTGGCGCAATCATTAGTTTTTTGTTATCCAGTTTGTCAAATATCCAATAGGAGAGATCAACGGAAAGTATTCCAATACCTGCACCAACCAAAACATCAGAAAGCCAATGTGCGTTGTTAAGAACTCTACAAGCGCCGGTAGTTGCTGCCATTCCATAACCTAACCAACGAACCCAATGGTGTTCTTTTCCAAACTCCTTGTCTAGAAATCGGGCCGACAGAAAGGCTTGCGCTGTATGTGCTGAAGGAAATGAGGTATAGCTATGACCGTTAGGACGTAGGTGTTTAAATTTTTTCTTCATTTGGTTAACCGTTGCATCCATTATTATTTGGGCGCTAATCAATCGAGCCAATTGACCAATAATTCTATGCTCAGCCTTATTCTTACTAATGTTCATTCCTACGGCTAATGCTATTGGAGCGTATCGAAGGTAATCGTCGGATCGGGTAGAGAATCCTGGGAAATTTTCTCTCACTTTATTTTGGAAACTGTATTTGTTTTGCCACCAATGTTTATCGGAATTTGAATATTCCAGAGCCAGACCCAAACCAACAATACCAGCCGCAATTGGTAGAGCTTTATTCTTAAATAGGAAATCTTGTTTGTGGTTTGGAATTGTACTATTAATAGTATCTGTTTTTTGAGCTACAGAATACAATGAACCGAAACTAAAAATCAGGATTAAACATTTTTTCTTCATTTGACTTACTTTTTGGGAGGCAAAGCAAGTCGATACCTGAACGGGAAGCGCTTTGAATGCGCAAATCGAACATTTTATGAAGAAATTGAAGGTTCAGCTTGCGCATTTTGAACCCCAATAAATCAGGTACTTGACTGATTAATAGGTGTCTGATTGAAAAAGGAAAGTGATTTGTTTATAAAGGAGATAGATGGAACAGTACTGATTCAATTACTGAATTTTTATTCATCTTCCTTTATGCTTTGTCGATATTGTGAGGGAGTTATCCCTGTATGTTTTTTGAAAATGGTATTGAAAGATGTTTTGGAATTAAATCCAGATTCCAGAGCCAAAGCAAGAAGTGTATAGTTTTTAAAGTTGGGATTTTTAGCTTTTGTTTTGAACTCTTCAACTCGAAAAAGATTGATATAATCGTTAAAATTACATTTCTTTTTTTCGTTGATTACCTGGGTAAGGTATTGTCTTGAAACTTTGAGGGTGTTGGCCAATTCCTGAATGTTTAAATCGCCTTTCAGGTATGGTTTTTCATTTTGTATTAGATCTTCCAATCTTTTTTGGATATCATCTAACTGATCGCTGCTTAAGTTTGATTTAGCATATTTTGCTACTGGCTCAGGTTTAGGTAAAAGTTTCTTTACATCTTGAAACATCTGAGGTTGACTGAAGGCTTTAAAGCTAATGAAGTATATCATTCCCAGAAAAAGTAAATCAATTACATCAAAAAAATCAAGACTTGTAATAAAGTGAAGATGATCATTGAAATCATCAAGTACTTCCAAAAGAAGTGTGAATGAGATCAAAATCAATAATATTTTCAATAAAGATAAATACTGAGTTGTGATACTTTTTTCTTTTTTCGCAATAAGCAAATTTCGATAACTAAGTGGTAAGTACAGTAGCCATAAAAAAATATTAATTACCGATACAATAATCCCGTAGGTAGAATTAATGAATACTTCAAAGCTTTTTATCGTTACATTAAAAAAGCACCAAAAGCTAAATGCAATACCTAAAATTAAGGGTGTTGGTAAATGTTTGCTAATATTCACTTTCTTGTTTTTAACAAATGTTGAGATATAGCAATACAATAGGATTGGGGCTAAAAACTTACTACTAACAAATAGAAATATCCAATATCCATTGCTAAATCCCCAATATGTTTTTTCCAGTAACTCTACAGAAGAAAAAATTACAACCAAAAGTACAAAAGCACCTAAAAAACGATTTTGAGTATGGTTAAATTTTCTGGTTAGAAGCAGTAAAGAAAGTATGCTTCCCTGAATTAAAAGTAAAGTTAATAATGTATTCATACTGTATTTTGAGTATCTGCAAAAATAGAACAACGAATATAGTAAACAAGTTGAATGATTGTAGTACTTATACAGGATAGTCCTTATTAATGTTTGAAAATTGATAGAATAATGTATTTCAATGTCGGTTAATACCCATTCTCACCAAATAAGTGCAAAAGAAAAAGACTTCTGGGTAGATATTTATATTGTTTTACTACATTTGTTTATACCAAATGAATTAAGATCGTTGTGCCAAAACGATACTTTTAAAGAAACACTTACTATGGGAAACAAACTAAATGATCCGATAGCAAGACTAATGGGCTTGCGATACAAATCACATCCATGGCATGGATTGGATATCGGAGATAATGCGCCAGAATCGGTAATGGCATTTATCGAGATGGTTCCAACAGATACCGTTAAATACGAGGTGGATAAGATAAGCGGATATCTTAAAATTGATCGTCCGCAGAAGTACTCGAATGTAGTTCCTGCCTTATACGGATTTTTACCACAAACTTATTGTGGCGATTCTGTTGGAGAATACTGTAGCGAGCAGTCGGGAAAGCCTGGGATTAAAGGTGATGCTGATCCTTTGGATATTTGTATCCTTACTGAAAAATCGATCTCTCATGGAGATATTATTGCAGAGGTTCGTCCGATTGGAGGTTTTAGAATGATTGATGGGAACGAAGCGGATGATAAAATTATTGCGGTTTTGATTAACGATGCCACTTACGGCCAGTTTACTGATATCAAGTGTATGCCAGATGTAATTGTAGACCGTTTGAAGCATTATTTCCTAACCTATAAGGATATGCCAGGTTTAGATCGTCAGGCAGAAATTACACATACTTATGGTGTTGAAGAAGCACATGAGGTAATTAGCCGATCGATGAATGACTACAAAACCAGATTCGAGAATTTGGAAGACATTTTGAAACATGTTTAAGCAGTGATCAGTTAGCAGGAAACAGTTAACAATGATCAGTTCATGATATTAAGCGATGGCCTTTGGGTTGTCGCTTTTTTGCTGTGTAAAGTCCACTACTTAGGAATCAGGTATATCATGCAGGTTATTAATAATTATCACAGTTTCTCTTAAAGCACACCCAATAACAATCGGGACTGAAATTTAAATGGGATAATAAAAATCCCGAACCTCCAATTGATCAGGAAGTCCGGGATAAACTTGATGTATTGATATTTTAAATTTTCAGTATTCGAATGCTTTTTCCTCCTACAACTTTAAACAAGTACATGCCAGGTTTACAATCGGAAAGGTCAAATACCTCCTTATTGTTTTGTACATCTTTAATAAGAATCATTTTTCCCAGCTGATTGTATAATGCTATTTTATCTCCCCTTTGCAGGCCATCGATGGTTACTTTGCGTTGTACTGGGTTAGGATAGGCTTTTAGCTCAATTGATTTATTGATTCCATCATCAATACCCGTAACAACTTCAATGGTAATGATTTTGCTTACTTCTACAGGATTATAATTTTGATTTCCTTCCTGTGTAGCTGTAATTGTAAGTTCTCCAGCTTCCAGAATTGTGAGTAAATCACCTTCGATAAGAGCAATGTCTTCGTCAGAAATACTGTAGCTTACAGGCAAAGCAGTTTCAGCAATAGCAGTTAGCTGTACCTGGTCATCAACCATCAAAGAGCTTAAATCCTGATCCCAAACAATGTTCTGGTCAGCCTTATCTATACTAATGCTGATAAGCTTACTTACCGAATTGTAGTTATCCGAATTGTTTGGCGTAAAGATCACCTCCACAGATTGCGCTCCCGCACCAGGAGTTGCCGATGGATTTGCAAAAGCAAAACTTCCATCAACATTAGCAGTACCACCAGATAAGGTAGATTCGCTCAAAGTCTGTCCGTAGGTGATTGCATCAGCTATTGGCCAAACACTCACTGTTGGAGTTGCCTTGCTTACGCTGATACCGATGGTTTCAGAAACAGTATTGTAGTTATCAGTATCACTTGGCGTGAAGATCACCTCCACAGATTGCGTTCCCGCATCAGGAGTTGCTGATGGATTGGTAAAAGTAAAGTTTCCCTCCACATTGGCTGTGCCACCTGATAGTGTAGATTCACTTAAGGACTGTCCGTAAGAAATTGCACTTGCAGTAGGCCAGTTAGTAACAACTGTCGATTCTTTGGTAACGCTAATGCTGATATTTCCCCTAACTGAATTGTAGTTGTCCGCATCCGAGGGAGTGAAGATCACCTCCACAGATTGTATCCCTGCATCAGGAGTAGCCGATGGATTTGCAAAAGCAAAGCTTCCATCCACATTGGCTGTACCTCCTGTAAGGATTGATTCACTCAATGCCTGTCCGTAAGTAATTGTACCAGCCATTGGCCAAGCGCTTACAGTAACATTAGCTTTATCCACAGTAATGTTGATATTTCCGCTCACTGTATTGTGATTGCTGTTATCAGTTGGTGTAAAGATAATCTCTACAGATTGTGTTCCTGCGTTCAGAGTTGCTGATGGATTGGTAAAAGTAAAGTTTCCCTCCACATTGGCTGTGCCACCTGATAGTGTAGATTCACTTAAGGACTGTCCGTAAGAAATTGCACTTGCAGTAGGCCAGTTAGTAACAACTGTCGATTCTTTGGTAACGCTAATGCTGATATTTCCCCTAACTGAATTGTAGTTGTCCGCATCCGAGGGAGTGAAGATCACCTCCACAGATTGTATCCCTGCATCAGGAGTAGCCGATGGATTTGCAAAAGCAAAGCTTCCGTCCACATTGGCTGTACCTCCTGTAAGGATTGACTCGTTTAATGCCTGTCCGCAAGTAATTGCACCAGCCGTTGGCCAAGCGCTTACAGTCGCATCAGCTTTATCCACAGTGATGTTGATGTTTCCACTCACTGTATTGTAATTTCTGTTATCAGTTGGTGTGAATGTTACCTCTACAGATTGAGTTCCTGCGTTCGGAGTAGCAGAAGGATTTGCAAAAGCAAAGCTTCCGTCCACATTGGCTGTACCTCCCGTAAGAGTTGACTCGCTTAATGCTTGTCCGTAGGTGATTGTACTTGCAGCTGGCCAAGCGCTTACAGTCACATCCGCTTTATCCACAGTGATGTTGATATTTCCGCTCACTGTATTGTGATTGCTGTTATCGGTTGGCGTGAAAATTACCTCCACAGATTGCGTTCCCGCATCAGGAGTTGCTGATGGATTTGCAAAAGCAAAGCTTCCGTCCACACTGGCAGTACCTCCCGTAAGGATTGATTCACTCAATGCTTGTCCGTAAGTAATTGCACCAGCTGTTGGCCAAGCGCTTACAGTCGCATCAGCTTTATCCACAGTGATGTTGATGTTTCCACTCACTGTATTGTAATTTCTGTTATCAGTTGGTGTGAATGTTACCTCTACAGATTGAGTTCCTGCGTTCGGAGTAGCAGAAGGATTTGCAAAAGCAAAGCTTCCGTCCACATTGGCAGTTCCTCCTGTAAGGATTGATTCACTCAATGCCTGTCCGTAGGTGATTGTACCAGCCGCTGGCCAAGCGTTTACAGTCGCATCAGCTTTATCAACAGTGATATTGATATTTCCACTCACTGTATTGTAATTACTGTTATCGGTTGATGTAAAGATAATCTCTACAGATTGTGTTCCTGCGTTCGGCGTTGCAGAAGGATTTGCAAAAGCAAAGCTTCCGTCCACATTGGCAATTCCTCCTGTAAGGATTGATTCACTCAATGCTTGTCCGTAAGTAATTGTACCAGCCTCTGGCCAAGCGCTTACAGTCGCATCCGCTTTATCCACAGTGATGTTAATATTTCCGCTCACTGTATTGTAATTGCTGTTATCAGTTGGTGTAAAGATAATCTCTACAGATTGTGTTCCTGCGTTCGGAGTAGCAGAAGGATTTGCAAAAGCAAAGCTACCGTCCACATTGGCTGTACCTCCTGTAAGGATTGATTCACTCAATGTCTGCCCGTAAGTAATTGTACTTGCCGTTGGCCACACGCTCACAGTAGCATCCGCTTTATCAACAATGATGTTGATGTTTCCACTCACTGTATTGTAATTGCTGTTATCTGTTGGCGTGAATGTTACCTCTACAGATTGTGTTCCCGCATCGGGAGTAGAAGAAGGATTTGCAAAAGCAAAGCTTCCATCCACATTGGCAGTTCCTCCCTTATGGATCGACTCGCTCAAAGTTTGTCCATAGGTAATTGTACTTGCGGTTGGCCATGTGCTTACAGTCGCATCAGCTTTATCCACAGTGATGTTGATATTTCCGCTCACCGTATTGTAATTGCTGTCATCAGTAGGTGTAAAGATGATCTCTACAGATTGTGTTCCTGCGTTCGGCGTTGCAGAAGGATTTGCAAAAGCAAAGCTACCGTCCACATTGGCTGTACCTCCTGTAAGGATTGATTCACTCAATGTCTGCCCGTAAGTAATTGTACTTGCCGTTGGCCACACGCTCACAGTAGCATCCGCTTTATCAACAATGATGTTGATGTTTCCACTCACCGTATTGTAATTGCTGTTATCAGTTGGTGTGAATGTTACCTCTACAGATTGAGTTCCTGCGTTCAGAGTAGCAGAAGGATTTGCAAAAGCAAAGCTTCCGTCCACACTGGCTGTTCCTTCTGTAAGGATCGACTCGCTCAATGCTTGTCCGTAAGTAATTGTACTTGCAGCTGGCCAAGCGCTTACAGTCACATCCGCTTTATCCACAGTGATGTTGATATTTCCGCTCACTGTATTGTAATTGCTGTTATCGGTTGGCGTGAAAATTACCTCCACAGATTGCGTTCCCGCATCAGGAGTTGCTGATGGATTTGCAAAAGCAAAGCTTCCGTCCACACTGGCAGTACCTCCCGTAAGGATTGATTCACTCAATGCTTGTCCGTAAGTAATTGCACCAGCTGTTGGCCATACGCTTACAATAATATCCGCTTTATCAACAATGATGTTGATGTTTCCACTCATATTGTAATTACTAGCATCAGTAGGTGTAAAGATGATCTCTACAGATTGAGTTCCTGCGTTCGGAGTAGCAGAAGGATTTGCAAAAGCAAAGCTTCCGTCCACATTGGCTGTACCTCCCGTAAGAGTTGACTCGCTTAATGCTTGTCCGTAGGTGATTGTACTTGCAGCTGGCCAAGCGCTTACAGTCACATCCGCTTTATCCACAGTGATGTTGATATTTCCGCTCACTGTATTGTGATTGCTGTTATCAGTTGGTGTAAAGATGATCTCTACAGATTGTGTTCCTGCGTTCGGAGTAGCCGATGGATTTGCAAAAGCAAAGCTTCCGTCCACACTGGCAGTACCTCCCGTAAGGATCGACTCGCTCAATGCTTGTCCGTAAGTAATTGTACCAGCCATTGGCCAAGCGCTTACAGTAACATCAGCTTTATCCACAGTGATGTTGATATTTCCACTCACTGTATTGTAATTGCTGTTATCTGTTGGCGTGAATGTTACCTCTACAGATTGTGTTCCCGCATCGGGAGTAGAAGAAGGATTTGCAAAAGCAAAGCTTCCGTCCACATTGGCTGTTCCTCCTGTAAGGATTGATTCACTCAATGTCTGCCCGTAAGCAATCGTACTTGCCAATGGCCAAGCGCTTACAGTGGCATCAGCTTTATCCACAGTAATGTTGATATTTCCGCTCACCGTATTGTAATTGCTGTTATCAGTTGGTGTGAATGTTACCTCTACAGATTGTGTTCCTGCGTTCGGAGTTGCAGAAGGATTTGCAAAAGCAAAGCTTCCATCCACACTGGCAGTTCCTCCTGATAAGGTAGATTCACTCAATACCTGTCCGAAGGTAATTGTACCAGCTGTTGGCCATACGCTTACAGTAACATCAGCTTTATCCACAGTGATGTTGATATTTCCACTCACTGTATTGTAATTGCTGTTATCTGTTGGCGTGAATGTTACCTCTACAGATTGTGTTCCCGCATCGGGAGTAGAAGAAGGATTTGCAAAAGCAAAGCTTCCGTCCACATTGGCTGTTCCTCCTGTAAGGATTGATTCACTCAATGTCTGCCCGTAAGCAATCGTACTTGCCAATGGCCAAGCGCTTACAGTGGCATCAGCTTTATCCACAGTGATGTTGATATTTCCGCTCACTGTATTGTAATTGCTGTTATCTGTTGGCGTGAAAATTACCTCTACAGATTGTGTTCCTGCGTTTGGCGTTGCAGAAGGATTTGCAAAAGCAAAGCTTCCGTCCACATTGGCAGTTCCTCCTGTAAGGATTGATTCACTCAATGCTTGTCCGTAAGTAATTGTACCAGCCTCTGGCCAAGCGCTTACAGTCGCATCCGCTTTATCAACAGTAATGTTGATATTTCCACTTACAGTATTGTAATTGCTGTTATCAGTTGGTGTAAAGATAATCTCTACAGCTTGAGTTCCAGCATCAGGAGTAGCCGATGGATTTGCAAAAGCAAAGCTTCCGTCCACATTAGCTGTTCCTCCTGTCAGGATCGACTCGCTCAATGTTTGTCCGTAAGTAATTGTGCTAGCTGTTGGCCAAGTGCTTACCGTTGGTGTTGCTTTGTTGACAGTTAGTTTTCCCGGGACATAAGTTATGTCGTAATGCGTAGAACTTAATCCTGAGGGAACAATATCATCGCCTTCTACATTAAAGCTTAAAGTTCCTTCCAAATCATCAGAAGTATGATCATGAACAAAGCCCTCATAAGTTACGGTGAAGTCAGGCAGAGGATCTCCATAGGTCATGCTGGCATCCTGTGCTGTGATTGTTAATGGATGCTGGATTGGATTTACACTAAGCGTGAACGAAAATTCTTCACTGGTATATTTTCCATCCGAGACTTGTGCTTTCACCTGTAAATCTCCAAAGAAATAGGGAGCAGGAGTGAGTGTAGAATTGCTGACCGTATAATTGTCGCCTCCCAGGTAAGTAAAAGTATAGACTGCTGCCGGATCATTATCATCATCCTTCACGGTAAACCACTCAGGAAGAAAAGTCAAACTGCTATTCTCATCAACAGAAATAGCCTGAACGCTTTCTATTGATGGTTGATGAAAGTTGGCTCTTGACAATTGGCGAGAGCAAAGAATTTTGTATTCGCCTCTTTTCAGGTAGTATTGCTGACTGGTGCTTGATACATTTATGTTGCTGCCATCTTCAAAGTTGTACCAGGTTCCTGTGGAGCCAAAGTGAGGGGTGATGTTGCCATCGCTTTCTCCAAAGTTTCCAATCACGATAAGTTGAAAGCCTTCATCCGATTTTGTTTTGCCATTTAAGGTGATGCGTTTCATTGCACCGGAAATGTCAAAATCCTGGGTCTGATCATTATTATAAAGATTGTATGTATTTCGAAGATGAAACAGATCAGCATAGAATTCATACAGGCCTTTACGGTGTGCATTCTCGAAATAATCCCAGCGCACTGGTTTCTTTCCGGTTCTTCCATTGTAATCAATACTGTAATCATAGCCCAGTTCTCCAAACTGCCAAACCATTCTTGCTCCCGGTAGGAGTAGGTTGAATGCCGCCGCCGCTTTTAGTCTGGGAACGATAATTTGCAGTTGATCATCGGTAGGTTCCTGATATTTGTCAAACGATCCGGCATTGATATCCCTGCCATATTTCATAGCTTTAAAAGCCAAGCGTTCTTCGTCGTGGCTTTCCATATAACTCATCAGGTTGGCGTATTGATAGGATATGTTTCGGTAGTAGGCTTGCGAAAGGTCGATATTACCACTCCATCCCATGGCAAGCTCTTCGTATTTTTCCGAGATTCCTTTTCCACCCCACATCAGGATTCCTTCGTTGGCCAATTCACTATCTTCACTTGCATCAGCAAGGTGCTCAAAAACGGCAATTGTTCCAGGGTGCTTGCTTCTCATGCTACCAACCATTCTTTTGAGGATTCCAATGCGTTGAGCATCGTATGTACTTCCCCAACTATCTTCAGGATAGCTTGTATTGCTGAATCCTTTCGTGAAATCAAATCGGAATCCATCAAAATGGTATTCGTCAATCCAGAAATTCAAAATAGAATCTACCAGGTTTTGAGTGTGTTCGCTGGTATGATTAAAGTCGGCTCCCCAATGTGCTCCCGGATTTTGAAAGTTGTGATTTTCATTATACCATGGGTTATGCACCGCCGGACGGTTGTCTGTACTGTTCCAATACATTTTTGCCAACGGACTGGAATAAAAAGAGTGATTCAAGACCATGTCGTTAATTACCGCAATGCCTTTCTCGTGGGCCTGATCAATAAAACTTTTCAGATCATTCTTGGTGCCATAAGCTTTATCTGGCGCAAAGTAAAAGTTAGGATTGTAACCCCAGCTGTCGTTTCCTTCGAATTCACTTACCGGCATTAAATGAATGCAGTTGATCCCCATATCTTTAAGATAATCCAACTTTTCTGCGGCAGCTTTGTAGTTTCCTTCAGTCGTAAAATCGCGGATGTGAAGTTCATAAACATTTAAATCATTATGAGACGGAACAGTAAAATTACTAACCTGCCACTGGTAAGCAGACTGTCCGGTTTGCAAAACAGATGCACGATCGCTGGCGTTTCCGCTTGGATAGCTGATTAGCCCTGGATAGGTGCTTGATGAAATGTATTGATCATCCGGATCGCTCACCTTTTCGGTATAAGGATCGGCAAGCTTCAGGTAACCATCAATTAAATACTGGAAAACATATTCTTGTCCGGCAGTTAATCCTTCCAAAGTAATCCACCAGTAATTTCCATCCGTTGTTTTCTTCATTTTGCTGCTCTCGCTCGCACTCCAGTTGTTGAAATCACCCAATACGTGAACTACCGATTTGGCAGGAACAGATTGGCTGCCATATACATTTCCGTAACCATCTTTATAAGTGATGGAGGTAGGTGTATGCAGAATTAATGTTGCCTTGGTGTCGTCATCGGTCAGGCCTTCAATATCCTTATGGTAGATGATTCCTTTCTGTCCTGTTTTTACCCACGATGGCAGGTCTTCCACAGTAACAGACGAATAGGCTTCTATCGCAATGGTTTTTTCCTTGACAGTACTGCCATTGTTTGCACGGATAAGAATCGTATGTGATCCTGCAGTTGTAAAACTATGGTTTACCGAGTTTGTTGTTACCGACGAAGCTGTATGTATGGATTGGTTATCAGCGAATACTTCAACGCTTGCACTTTCGGAAGTGGTGAAATTGATCTCGAAAGAGGTTTCGGTTTCTACCGTCTTTTCCTGATCATTGGGATGGACGATGCTAATGTAAAATTCAGGGTCGGTTTCCAGGTAATAGTCCTTGTCCTCTTCATTTTTCTGGACAACTGATCCATCTTGATTTCTGAAGAGTAAACCAATGCGAAACAGGTTTTCATTCTGGTCGCTGATTCCAAAATAAGTAGATGGAGTAAGTGTAATCTGCCATACTCCAGATGATATTTCTGTTAGTTGTCCTTTGGTGTTGTCTCCCCATTGTGCCTGACCTACGTAATCGGCAGTAGTTTTTCCCGGTCCCGAGGTAACGGCCCAACTGTGCATGTAAATACTGCTTGCAGCTTGCAATTTCTTTTCCGGGGCAATGCCTGGTCTGAAGGTGATGGTAATTTCATCCGATATTTTCGGAAGAGCCGGACTGATCTCAATCCAATCGGGGATGCTGGCAGCTTGCAGAGACAGGCTGTAGTTGGATCCGCTGTTGTCCTCTTTTAAAGTGCCGTCGGCCGAACGGAAAAGAAATTCTAAACCGGTTACCTCTTCCCCCGGAAGCAGGTTGGCAAAATCAGAGGTGGGCGTAAAACTAAAGGTCCACTGGTTGGCAGAACTTCCCTGAGTCATGATGCCCACATTATCATCTTCCCCCCAGTTTCCTATCCATTCTTTTTCCCCGGATGTCGTGCTTACGCCATAATGCAGATACACTTTTGATGCATTTTCAAGAGCAGTTCCTTTTGCATTAAAAGTAATGCTCACTTGTTGGTCTGCAGATGGATTTTCCGGAGAAGTTACCACCACCGGAGGATCGGCAATTGTAATGCTTACCGTATAGTCTTTGGTTGAATTGTTTTCTGCCGTAAGTGTGTAGGTTTGTGGATTTGTAAAATCTCTTGCTACACCTGAAAGGGGAGAGATAGAAGCCTTTGGCGAAATTTCAATGGTGGGAGTCACCTGACTTATATCTACACTTGTATTGTAAGGCAATTCCAGGTTAATGATATTCTCACCAATGGTGGCATCAATTCCATCAACAGTAAATCTGGTAATATCTTTGGCTATGCTTAACTGCGAAATCGTAACGGTATATACCTGTTGATTGCCATCTTCAGCAGTTACGGTATATTGAACTGGTGAAGAAAAATCCTGTGCTACACCCGAAGCAGGTGACACACTGGCATGTTCTGAAACTACAATTACCGGACTTAAACTTGTTATATCTGTACCTGCATCTATTTGCAAGGCGATTTGGTCTCCTGATATTTGGGCAGCATCACCGTTGATGCTGAAGGAGGTAATTGCTTTGCCGCTATGATTTACATGTGCTTCGGTCAGTGATATTTCAAAGTTTCCCGTTTCATTGTTTCCACCGCCGCCGTATTGATTTCTAAACTTCAAATCGATGCTGTACACGGTAGTCCCTTCGCTTAAGGAGAAATACTCCTTGGGTGTGATGGTTTTCTTCCACACTTTTGTTCCTTCATGAGCAGTCATCTCCTGGCTGTCGTTTAGGTTAGAGAAAGCATCGTTTACATTTTGCCAGTGACCTGCATTGGTGTTTACCCCCGCATGCATATAAATTCTGGCTTCTCCATCGGTCCAGAAGGAAGAAGTCTCCTTGTCAAAGTAGATGGTAATCTCATCGTTGATCGTTGCATTGCTTGGTTCAACCCATACTCTTTGGGCCATTCCATTCAGGAGATATCCTGTAAGTAAAATAAAAAGAAGTAAAGTTTTTCTCATATGTTGTAATTCTAGGATTAGATGGGAGTCAAAAATAAGATTATGAGTGGTTTAAGTTTTTTCTATCGTTTGCGTTATGACGATTTACTTCTGCAAACGATCCCGCAAACGTTTGTTGAAAACATTATTTTTGATGAATTTTTTGAAGTCCTTGTTATGTAGTTATAATACAATCCAGATAACCTATTTAAGAGTACTTCTTTTTGTTCTAAATTAGAATCATTTTAAAGAAAAACTTGCACAATTCGCAGATTTGTACGAGATTAAATCATTCAGTTAAATCTTAAAAATAAAATATCAGGAATGAATATTATACTTGAAACCGACCGATTATACCTACGAGAAATACTGCCTAGCGATGATGAAAAAATGTTTGAAATGGATTCCGATCCTGAAGTGTACAAGTTTTTAGGACGAAAGCCCATTCGTGACATTGATCAAAGTCGAAAGATGATTGAAAATATCATTAGCCAATACAAGGAAAATGAAATTGGTCGTTGGGCCATTATCGATAAGGAAACCCACAATTTTATGGGCTGGACAGGTTTCAAGCTCGAAAAAGAGGAATTGAACGGATACTGCAATTATTACGATTTGCGATTTCGTTTACTTCGCAAATACTGGGGCAAAGGCTACATTACCGAAGCAAGCAAGGCTGCAATTGAATATGCTTTCGAAAAGTTGGATATCACAGAGATTTGCAGTATGACTCTGGTTAGTAACGAAAAATCTCAAAAGGTACTCGATAAATTAGGGTTAAAATTGGTAGATAAGTTCATGTATCAAGGCGATGAGATTACTTGGTACAAACGCACTAGACAGTGAACAATTAACAATGATCAATGTATAATTAAGAATTAGAATGACTCAAAAGAAGTATCGGAATATTGTTGTTGAGAAATCGTATCAATTTGCCATTAGAATTGTTAAGCTTTGTCAGTATCTAAATAAAGAGAAAAAGGAATATGTGCTTTCCAAGCAGTTACTTCGCAGTGGTACTTCAGTTGGAGCTAATGTTGAAGAAGCGATTGGTGGTATCTCTAAAAAAGATTTTACAGCTAAGATGTCGATTGCTTATAAGGAAGCCAGGGAAACTAACTATTGGATAAGATTGTTAAAAGATACTGATTTTATAGATGAAAAACTTTTTAAATCATTGGATAACGATAATCAGGAGCTATTAAAGATATTGTATTCCATCATTAATAGCTCCAGACTTATTGGTTCAACTAATTGATAATTCTTAATTGAATAGGTTTATTCATAGCGAAGCGATTCCACTGGATTTCTTTTTGCAGTTCTCCACGATTGCCATGAAACGGTTATTATTGCAATACCAATGGCAATGATTCCCGACAGTGCAAAAACCCACCAGTTTAATTCGGTTTTGTAGGCAAAATTCTGAAGCCAAATGTTCATCACATACCAAGCAATCGGACAAGCCAAAATAAAGGCAACAATTACCCATTTTAGGAATTTGAGATTGAGCATTTGTATGATTTCATAGGTTTTGGCTCCATTTGTTTTTCTAATTCCAATTTCCTTCGTTTTTTGTCTTACCACAAATCCTGCAATACCAAGCATACCAAGTATACTAATGATAATACTAAGGATTGTGAAGGCCTTTGTCGTATTTTTCAAATGGTTCTCATTGCGATATTCAGCTTTCAATAAATCATCGAAAAATTGAAAAGAAAATTCTCTGTCTTCCCTGTGCTTTTTGTAGGTATCACGAATAAAGGCAATACTTTCCTTACGTTTGTGCTTGGAAACCCTGATGTTCATTGTCATAATATTTTCAGGAGAATTCATTAACACCAAAGGTTCAATTCTGTGATGCAATGATTTAAAATGAAAATCTTTAACCACACCAACAATTTCGTTGTCTCCAATTCGTTGTCCTATAGGATCCTCAAAACCCAATAGTTTTTCGGCACTTTCATTTATTACCACAGGAAATGAAAAAGTGTGATCATCCGATTTTTTTTTCATTTCTTCCCAATAGGTAGAATAGTTCATGTTTAGGAACTTACCTTTTGTAAGTTTCAATTCGTAATTTTTTGCAAATTCATCGTCAACATGAAGAATAACTGCTTGAATACTATCTTTTGCTCCATTGTTGTCGATAACAAAATTTGAGCGAAAACCTCCATACATTGGAGCATAAGTACTTGCAGATGCAGAAAGTATATTCGGGTTCTGCAAAAGTTCATTTTTGAAGGAATTGCTATCGTACCATAAGCCTGTAGGAACAACTAGCATATTGCTATGGTTGATTCCCAAATCTTTTGTGGTAATGAAATGAAATTGCTTCATGAACACTCCTGAAACTGAAATGGAAAAAATTGCAATTGCAAATTGGATTACAATGAGCAAATTCATCAGCCCAATATTTCCACCATTGTAGTTTTTGGCTTTTAAAATTTGAACAGGATTCAATTTCGATAGGTAAATGGAAGGGTATAAACCTGCTGTTATTGCTGTAAATACAATTAGCAGAAACAAGTAAGTAATTAACTGCATCGATAGATTGATTTGTAATTGCTGTCCTGTTAGCTGATTGAATTTTGGCAGCAATACGAATGCCAAAGCAATGGCAAAAAATGCAGCTACAAAAGTCTGCAGAAAAGAATTCATCATGAATTGTAGCAGTAAACTGTGTCGTTTTGCACCATTTACTTTTTGAATTCCAATTTCTTTGGCTTGTTCAGAATAACTTACCGTTGAAAGAATGGTAAAGTTTAAAATCACCATAATAAGGATTAGTAAAGCCAAGGCCGAAAAAATTACAACATACTTGTAATTGCTGATCTTATTATCAAGCATATTGGTGGTGTAATCAGAATGAAGATGAATTTCAGATAATGGCTGAAACATCAACTTATCCGTTCTATTCGAGTATCTGCTAACATGATTGCTGATTCGGTTCAGAAACAAGCTGTCGATTTCAGCATTAGCTGAAAGCTTAATATATGTTCTAATCCAGTAGGAATCTCTCCATGAGTTTGTAGAGTGATGAAGGCTAAGATTGTCCTCAGACAATAAGTAACCAAAGTCAATATGAGTATTCCTTGGAATTTTTAAAACTGCACTAACGGTATAAATGTTTTCACTGTATTTGTCACTAACTATTTTTTTGCCTAAAGCTGGTGAGTTGCCAAAAAGTTTACGTGCAACTTTTTCGGAAAGCACAATGTTTGATTTGTGTTTGAATGCATTTTCAGCATTGCCTTCCAGAAATTCAAAACCATCAAAGATTCTAAAGAAATCTGTGTTCGTATAGAATTTTCTCGCTTCAATCTTTTTTCCATTCTCGAATTGTAGTGGGGAATCTTCTGATGATCCATACAGGTATGTGGCAGCCTCAATTTGTGGATAATCCTTTTTCATGGTTTCCGCAATTGGTTGGTACGAAGCTGCCGATTTAATAATATCCTCCCCTTGCTTTGAGAGTGTTAAAACCCGATAAATTCTGTTGTAATCAGAATGAAATTTCTCAAAAGTGCTTTGATCGTAAACCCATAAATAAATTAGCAATGACGCTAAAATTCCTATGGTAAAACCTGTGAAGTTAATGATGCTTAAAACAGGCTTTTTTAAAATTAATCGGAGTATGATTTTGAAACTGTAATGCATATGTCTGAATTTGCTTTTTAATTGCTATGATACTCGCCAGTATTGTCATTCCTTTTTATGAGGATTTTTTCTCTCGGCTCGTTTCATTTGAGTGTTGTTGATGAAACTATTTAACCAGCATTAGCACTTGGTCGGTATCAGAGCAGGTTTTTGCTAACTGTATCAGCTTTTCTTTGTTGGCAGCAGGAGCAGTTGAATTTTTAAATTCATCCGAATTTACTTTTTCCTTGATATCTCTTCCCAGCAATGAAACCATTATATTATTCTCTCGATTTACCATGTAAGAGCTAGGCCAAACAGCAAATCCACCATCAATATCATTTTCCAGTAAATCCATCTCATAATTGTATGGATCATATTTAACGAAATTGAGTTTTTGATTCTTTTTGGAGTAGATGGCATATAGCATTCGAACACTTTTCTTTTTTCTAGAATTTGGACAATAATTGTCATCTGCTGTTAATTCAATAAAGATAAAATCTTTACCATCTGCCCATTCCTGAGGAACAATTTTTCCTTTTAAATCGAATTTAGGATGAGAAGCATCTTGTTTACTAACTTTATGCTTACCCAGCTTAATTACATATTCAGGTTTTATAATGTTTGGAGGTATCACTCTGAAAATGGTATCATTATAATCCGATCTGAAATAATAATTCCCATCTTTTTCATATTGGGTTCCATAATCAAAACCTCGAATAGCACGGGCTTTAAAATTAACCAGACGTTCAAATTTGGTAAATTCGGCTAAGGTATCTCCTTTGGTATTGAAAATTTCCAACATGTTCCCCTTTCTGCTTCTCCTCGAAAAATAGGTGTTTCGGTCAGGAGTGAAAATTCCAATATACTGATATGTATTTTGGGGAGAAAATGATGACATGCCATTTGGATAGGGTGCCTTGAATGGTTTGTTCTGTCCTCTGTTTAGATCAACCAAAACTTTACCAGCACCTGAAACTGCTAATGGGTTTTCAGGGTCGAACTGATACTGAGTATTGATTAAATCTTTGGAGCAATCTACCTCCATAATGTAATTTTGCCCAGTATTAGTATTTCTGTAGTTATAGTACAATTGACCTCCTCTTGACCAAACATTAGGACTTCCACCTATTTTTGCATATTCGGAATAGTACACTAAAACTTGATTTTGATCCTCTTTGTACTTTACACCACTTAGTTGGTTTTTTACAATTGTATTTTTGAACTCCCCATTTTTTGTAAATAGATGAATGCCATAAAGATTAGAGGCTACGATGTGCTTATCTGTCATGTAGTATTTGTAATTGATGTTATTTGCAATACTTGAGTCTGGCAGATTTTGCATTTTAATGTATTCAATACTTTGGGCAACATCCGAAAGTTTGAATTCTTTGATGCTATCCATTCGGTTTGCAATGTCGATCACAATTGGAGGATTAGAAGCGTCCGTTTTTCTAACCGATTCGAAGCGAAATCCTTTAGGCAATTTGGCCAAAGAGTCTGCCAATTCCTGTTCTTTTTTTAAACGCAGTTCTTCTTTCTGAGCTAAGATTTCTTCTTCACTTAAAATTTTTTGAGCCAAATCATTTTCATTTAGCTTCATACTTTTGTTTTTACAAGACGAAAGGATAAGCAAAGGAATGATAATTAAAAAAAAGTATCTCATAATTTAATTCTTGTGTTGTTACTAAAATCATAAATTTTCAATTGGTTCATGTACGATAATTACCCATGAATCAATAGTTGGTTTTATTTTACTAGCATTAAAACTTGGTCATCATTTTTGCAATTAGCTGCCAATTCAGTTAACTTTTGTTTGTTGACAGCAGGAGCAGTTGAATTTTTAAATTCATCCGATGAAACTTTTTTCTTAATATCTTCACCACTAAGAGCAATCATGATTTCCCCTTTTCGATTAATCATGTAGGATTTTGGCCAGACAGAAAAACCTCCATCAATATCGTTTTGTAGTACGTTTACAGTATAGTCAGTAGGGTTGTACTTTATAAACTGTAAGCTTTCGTTTTGCTTATCGTAGATTGCATAATGTAATTTTACACTTTTATCTTGTTTGGAATTTGGGCATAAGTTATTGTCTTTTATAAAACTCATGAAGATATAATATTTAGCATCTGCCCATTCATAGGGAGTTATTTTACCCGTAAGATCAAATGATGAATTCATAGCATTTTGTATACTTACTTTATGATTTCCTAGGTGGAATACATATTTTGGTTGAATGATGTTGGGAGGAATTACTTTAAAAATGGTGTCGTTGTAATTTGTTCTGAAAAAGTAATTTCCATTCAATTCGTATGAATTTCCTCTATCGAACATTCGAAAACCTCTTTGTTTAAAGTTTTTTAATTGTTCCAATTTTTTAAAACTCGATAAAGTTTCACCCCTTGTATTAAAAATTTGAAGCATATCTTTCCCATAATTAAATTGAGATAGGTAGGTGTTTTTATCAGGAGAGAAAATATTGATTTTGTCGTAGTAGTTTTCTCTTTTAAATGTATTCATCCCATTGGGATGTCGAGCTTTGAATGGTCTGTCGTGCCCATGATTTAAATCAACTGAAAGTTTTCCCATTCCCATTATCTTTCTTTGATTTTCGGGTTCAAAAGTGGTATTCAAAGCAACCAATTCTTTTGAGCAATCTACCTCCATAATATAGTTTTGACCTGTATAGGTGTTTTGGTAACTATAATACAGGTTATCACCTTGAGACCATACAGTTATGCCAGCTGCGATTGCTCCAAAATTTGAAAAGTAAAAATTAATCCAATCTTTCTTTTTTTCATATTTCATTCCGCTCCAGCTGTTCTTAATAATGGTATTCTGGTATTTGCCATTTTTGGTAAATAAATGAATGCCATAAATGTTTGAAGCAACTATATACTTGTCAGTCATGTGGTATTTGTAAAGCATATTGTTAGAAATACTAGTGTCTGGCAAATTTTGCATTTTAATGTATTGAATGCTTTGGGCTACATCCGATAATTTGAAATATTTAATACTATCTAGCCTGTTGGCAACATCGATAATAATCGGAGGATTTTTTTCATCAATCTTACGTTTGGCATCAAAACGAAATCCTTTTGGCAACTTTGCCAAAGAGTCAGCCAATTCTTGCTCTTTTTTTAAACGCAGTTCTTCTTTTTGAGCTAAAATTTCTTCTTCACTTAAAATTTTTTGAGCCAAATCATTTTCATTTAACTTCATGCTTTTGTTCTTGCATGAAAAAAAAATGATTAACAAGATTGATAGTAAGAGGTTAAGTTTCATAATATATTGCTGTTTTGTTTTATTCGTAACGTAAGCTCTCCACCGGATTTCTCCTTGCTGCTCTCCACGATTGCCAGGAAACGGTTAACAAGGCAATTCCCATGGCAATGATTCCTGCCAATGCAAATATCCACCAACTGAGCTCGGTTTTATAGGCAAAGTTTTCAAGCCATATGTTCATGGCGTACCATGCAATTGGAGATGCCAAAACAAATGCTATAATTACCCACCTTAGGAAATCCTTGTTTAGCATTTTGATAATTTCATGAGTTTTGGCTCCATTGGTTTTGCGAATCCCAATCTCTTTGGTACGTTGTTCCGATGAAAAGTAGGAGAGGGCACTTATACCCATGATTCCGATGATGATACCAAGAAGAGAAAAACTCAAGAGAATTTTTCTAAGTATGTTTTCTGATTTGTATTGTTGACCAACTTTTTCATCCATAAAGAAATAATCCATTTCTTGGTTTGGATAGTGTTTCTGCCATTCTTCCTGAATGTAATCCATTGCCGGTCTGATATTTCCGGAAGCAATTTTGATATGAGTAAATCTGGACCTACTTCGTGACTCTCCAATTAGGAAAACATAGTCTCCGATCTGTTCATGGGCCGAATTGTAATTGAAATCTTCAACAACTCCTATAATATCATACCTTCTCTGATCTGGCTCTAAAGGAATTCCTGATCTAAAGGCATTCAGATTTTCAATGCTTTGGTGTTTTTCCATCAACCTTTCATACAAATGATTGTTGATGATCATTCCTTCAATGGTATCTTTCGATCTGTTGATGTAATCGTGAACCAACTGAATATCCATTGTTTGTAGAAAATCAAAGTTTGGGAACGACATTTCCGCAGTACCTTCAATTCCCAATCCATCCAAAGGAAGGGTTTGAGTGGGATGTCCAAAGTATTGCCTGGTAAAACCAACGGAAACAATTTGAGAATTCTTTTTTAACTCGTTGGCAAACACTTTTGGGTCTTTAGAATAGTCCTTTTGATGGATGACTACAATATTGTCTTTTGTAAAGCCAAGGGGTTTGTCTAATATGAAATTGATCTGTTTGTTTACAAGAATGGTTGATGCAATCAGGATGATTACAATTAGCATTTGAAATATCATTAAAGGTTGCAACAATTGCTTTCCCGATAAGGGGTGTAAACCTTTAATAATTTCGCTGGTAGAATTATTTTTAAGAATAAAGAACCGAACAAATAAAACAGAAATGATTCCACCAAGTGAAATGATCATTAAAATGGACAAATAGATTGTAGGTTCGTTATAGAAAATATCAAACTGAATTTCGTAAAACTGGCTGATAATAGGTTTTATCAACTCTATTACAAATAAGGAAATAAAAATAGCAAGCGAACAAAGCAACAATACCTCAATTAGGATCTGGTACAACAAATGCTTTTTGTGGGCTCCAATGGAGGATTTCAAACCAAACTCTTTTGTTCTTTTGAAAAGATTAACTGTGATTAAGCTGATAAAGTTTACAAGAGATACAAATAGGATCACGAAAGAAACAATAGTAAATAAGCCAATGTTAATTTTGGTATTGCTCTCTTTTAATTCAAACCTGCAATTCGATCTTAAATGAATGTCTGTCAGTCTTTGAAGACTAAATTTGTAATCTTTAGGCCCCCTTGTTTGTCTGAAAGCAGACTTGTTAAAATGGGTAAGTGTTTTTTCGGCAATGAAAGTAGGTGAGGTTCCTTCTTTCAATTTTATATAGTTGTAGACCCATTGTATTTTTCTTGTTGCTAAGGAGGCATAACGTTGTTCAAGTACTCCTTTTTGCGAAAGAAGTATTTCACAGTTGAAATGAGTTTTTATAGGCGTATTTTTTATAATCCCAACGATTTCAAATTTTCCGGGTGCTTCTCTTGATCGTAATGTTTCAGTCTCTATGTATTGACCGATTGGATTTTCATTCTTAAAATATTTTTTTGCAAACCGCTCAGAGATAAAAGCTACATTAGGCTTCGAAATATCCTTTAAATTTCCAATCAGGCTTTCAATTCCAAACATGCTCATAAAGTTTGTGTCAACCGACAAAACATCTTTTTGAGCAACCGATTCCTCGTGTATTTTGATATTTTCCAGCTTCGCATGCGAAAACCGTGTTGCATTTTCAACTTCAGGGAATTGACTTGCAGCTTCTTGAATAAAACCTAAACTTCTGGCCCAGGAGCTGTTAATGTGTGATGGTGTAGAAATTACCCTGTAGATATTCTGATAATCTTTAATGTGTTTGTCGTAGCTTTTTTCATTTTGCACATGAATAAACAGTACAAAAAATGAGGCGATCCCAAAGCTGAGGCCAAATATATTGGTCAATGAAAAAGCTTTGTTTTTAAGCAAGCGTAAAACGGATAATTTCAAATGATACCAAAGCATAATTTTAGTTTTTAGGATTATTCATATCTTAAACTTTCCACAGGATTAATTTTAGCAGCCCTCCACGATTGCCACGAAACGGTTATTAAGGAGATACCTAAGGCTATGATTCCAGCTAATGCGAATATCCACCAACTGAGTTCAGTTTTATAGGCAAAACGACTAAGCCATGTGTGCAAAGCATACCAGGCAATAGGGCAGGCAATGATGCATGCAATAAACACCCACTTTACCAAATCAGTATTTAGCATTTTTACAATCTCGAAAGTTTTAGCCCCATTGGTTTTTCTTATTCCAATCTCTTTGGTGTGCGTTTCAACAATAAAATAGGTTAAGCTGATTAATCCCAGGCAGGATAGAAGTATAGAAATTATGGTGGCATAATTCAGAATGCGCTGAAATTGTTTTTCCTTCTTGTACAAGGCTTCCCAGCTTGCATCAAGGTATTTGATCTCCAAAGTGAAATTAGGAGATATATTTTCCCAAACCTTGTTGATGGAACGAATACACCTTTGAGTACTGGCAACACTGTTGGTGTTGATTTTAAAATAAATATACTCATCGGTTTCGCCACAACTTCTAAAGCCTATTGGTCTGATAGTTGAATGCATGGATTCATGGTTGAAGTCTTCTACTTCGGCAATTACTTTACCTACCTTTCCATTGCGCGGAATGCTTGCATCTTCCGGCTTTCCAATATTGAATTGTTTAAAAGCTGTGGCATTAAAGATCCAGTCTGAATTTTCCTCTGAATAAAGATTGAATTGTTTACCCTGCACCAATTTAATTCCAAAAAAATCGAAGAAATTTGGGCTAACGAAAAGATTGGCAAAGCCAATTTCTTGTTCTTCCCCCTTATTAATCATTGGTAGCCCCCAATTGGATTGATTATAACCTAATGGAGCAGATGTGTATGTATAATCGGAAATTTCAGGTATTCTTTTAATTTCAGAATTGAAAGCGCTACTGCTTTTCTCGATTTGCGGATTGGTGGCAGCATAAAGAATTTGCTCTCGATTAAAACCTGGATCTAATTCTGTTAGGAATTGATTTTGTTTGTTAATTAGTAAGATTCCACAAAGCAAAATGATTGTGATGGTAAATTGGAAAATCAATAAAGCATTTCTCATGTGGTTTTTAGAACGGGTATTTACCGTGTTTTTTAATAATGCTGTAGTTTTTGTTTTACTAAATCTTATTCCGGGAATAATTCCGGTTAGTACAAAAGTAAAGGCAAGCAGAGAAATAAAGATTATCAGGTTTGAACCTGAAAAAATCTCTATTAATGTGAATTCTGAATTGGTAATCTGATTTAATCCAATCAATAAGAAATTGCTTAACACAATTACCAATATGCTAGTAAGGAAAAGCACTAAAGCGGACTCAACGGCAATTAACTCAACTACTTTGGTCTTTTTACTTCCCATTACCTTAAGAATACCAATGTTTTTAAGGCGCTTAATTTTTTGTGCAGTTACTAGGTTTATGTAATTGATACATGCAAGCAATAGAATTAAAAAACCTATGATTTGTATAACGTTTAAGGTAAGTTGATTTCCATGTTTTAAAATTTCAATTCCTGGCAATTCATTGTAAGCTTCGGAAAATGGCTGGATTTCAAAATTTGTATGATCCTTATATCTTTCAGGAATGTGATCAACGGAAATTTTGGCGAGTTTCTGATTGATTACACTGGCATCAATATTAGATGGTATTTTTGCAAATGCACTGTAGTTTTGAGTGCCCCAATATTCTTGGTTGTTTTTAAACCAAGGAATTTTATAATTGGTTTCAAGCGATAGTACCGCATCAAATTCCCAAGAGCAATGATGAGAAAGATCTTGAATAACAGCTCCTACCTCAACAATTACATTTTGCAAGCTTGTGGCATTGTATACCAATTCTTTCCCGATAGGATTGTCATCACCAAATATCTTTCTAGCCACCGATTGAGTCAATACAATTTTATCAGCTGTATTTAATGCTTTTTTAGGATCACCACAAATCGTTTCAAACTGAAAAACCTTGAAAAAGCATGAATCAGCAAGTAATAGATTATTCAACTTGTAAGCAGTGTTCTCTTTTTTTAGAAAATCCTGTGGCGACCAAGTATATCTTACCAATGTGATTGCCTCTATTTCCGGAATTTCAGACCTAATATGTCTAACCATACAGTTAGAAATATCAGGATATTTGTTATTTAAAAGTGTATAGGTTTGTTCAATTTCAGGAATTTCCTGATCCATATTTTTCTCCTTATTTACATAGGCGAAAACAAGTAGACTAACTGTAATTCCTATAACTAAGCCACTAATATTTATTGATGATACCAACTTATTCTTCAATAAGTTTTTGAATGATATTTTAATGTTGTAGAAATTCATTATTTGTTTAAAAAATTAAATAATTAGAGATTAGTTGGTGATCAATACTACTCGTATCTTAAACTTTCCACAGGATTAATTTTAGCTGCCCTCCACGATTGCCACGAAACGGTTAGCAAGGCAATTCCCATAGCGATGATTCCAGCTAATGCAAATATCCACCAGCTGAGTTCAGTTTTGTAGGCAAAACTACTAAGCCATGTGTGCAAGGAATACCAAGCAATAGGGCAGGCAATGATACAGGCAATAAACACCCACTTTACCAAATCAGTATTTAGCATTTTAACAATCTCGAAAGTTTTAGCCCCATTGGTTTTTCGTATTCCAATCTCCTTGGTGTGCGTTTCAACAATAAAATAGGTTAAGCTGATTAAGCCCAGGCAGGATATGAGAATCGAGATTATGGTAGCGTAATTTAGAATTCGCTGAAATTGTTTTTCCTTCTTGTACAAGGCTTCCCAGCTTGCATCAAGGTATTTGATTTCCAGAGGGAAATTTGGTGAGATATTTTCCCAAATCTTGCTGATGGAATGAATACATCTTTGAGTACTGGCAACACTAGATTGATTAGTCTTAAAATAAATGAAGTTAGAAGTTTCACAACTTCTAAAGGCAATTGGTCTAATGGCCGAATGTAAGGACTCATGATTGAAATCCTCAACTTCAGCAATTATTTTGGTTGTTTTTCCATTTCGTCGAATTGTTGCATCTTCAAGTTTATCGATATTGAATTGTTTAAAAGCTGTCGAGTTAAAAATCCAGTCAGAATTTGCTTCAGAGAATTGATCAAACTGTTCTCCACGCACCATATCGATTCCAAAAAAATCGAAAAAATTAGGGCTTACATATAAATTGGCAAAACCAATTTCCTGTTCTTCTCCTTTGTTAATCATTGTCAATCCCCAATTAGATCCATTTTCTCCCAATTGTGATGAGGCATATACAATGTCGTTTATTTCTGGTATTCTTTTGATTTCTGCATTGAAAGCTTTGCAACTTTTTTGTATCTGAGGATTCGTTGTAGCATAAAGTATTTGTTCTTTTTCAAAACCGGGATCCAATTCACTCATATAATCAATTTGTTTGTTGATCAACAGGATTCCGCACAGCAAAACGATTGTAATACTAAACTGAAAAATGAGTAAAGCATTTCTCAAATGATTTTTCGAACGATTATTGGTTGTATTTTTTAGTAAAGAAGTGGTTTTCTTCCTTCCTAAAGTGAGCCCAGGAATAATACCTGTTAGTAAAAAAGTGAAAGCAATTAAGGAAGCAAATATGATTAAGTTTGAACCTGAAAAAATCTCAAGTAAGGTAAATTCAGAATTGGTAATTTGATTTAAGCCAACCAATAAAAAGTTACTTAATACGATTACCAATATGCTGGTAATAAAGAGAATTAAGGCTGATTCTGTCGCAAGTAATTCAATTACTTTTCCTTTCTTTCCACCCACAACTTTTAAAATGCCAATATTTTTAAGGCGTTTAATTTTTTGAGCAACTACCAGGTTAATGTAATTGATACATGCCAATAGCAATATGAATAAACCAATAATTTGGATGACTCTAAGAGTACGTGGATTACCATGCTTTAAGATTGAGATTCCTGTTAACTCATTATATGCTCTTGTGAACTTCTGAATTTCATAATGGGTTTCTTCTTTGTAATCTTCGGGAACATTTTGGGTAGATATGTTACTAAGTTTTTCGTTTAGCGCATCAACATTAACATTGGATGGAATTTTTACAAAAGCCCCATAATTTTGCGCTCCCCACAAGGATTCTAACTCTTCGAACCATGAAATTCTCTTGTTTGTTTCAAGTGATATAATGGCATCGAACTCCCATGAACAATAATGAGAAAGATCTTTAATTACTGCACCAACTTCTACAATGACATTTTGTAATTGTGTAGAATTATATAGTAATTCTTCCCCAATAGGATTTTTGTTTCCGAATATTTTCTTTGCAACGGAATGAGTTAGAACAATTTTATCTGCTGAATTTAATGCCGCCTCAGGATTACCGTAAACTGCTTCAAATTTAAATACCCTAAAAAAGCTGGAGTCAGAAATTAAAAGGTTGTCCAATGTAAAGTTGTCATTATTCCGCTTTAGCATATTTTGAGTTGACCAAACATGCCTTACATAGGTAATGGCTTCTATTTCGGGAATTTCTTTTATAACATGTCTAACCATCTCACTTGAGATATCTGGATCCTGATTGTTTATAAGAGTATATGTATTTTCAATTTCAGGAATTTCCTGATCCATATTTTTCTCTTTGTTCACATAGGCAAATACGAGCAAGCTGATGGTAATACCTATTACCAAACCACTAATATTAATCGATGATACCAACTTATTCTTCAATAAGTTTTTGTATGATATTTTGATGTTATAAAAGTTCATATTTTGTTGAATAAATTAATTATTAGAGATTAGTTGGTGATCAATACTACTCATATCTTAAGCTTTCCACCGGATTCCTTTTTGCTGCTCTCCATGATTGCCACGAAACAGTAAGAAAAGCAATTCCGAAGGCTAGTATTCCAGCCAAGGCAAAAACCCACCAGCTTAATTCAGTTTTGTAGGCAAAGTTTTCTAACCATTTGTGCATGCAGTAATATGAAATCGGACAGGCAATTGCAAAAGCAATCAAAACCCAAATCGAGAAATCATGGTTTAGCATTTGCATGATTTCATGTGTTTTGGCACCATTTACCTTTCTAACACCAATTTCTTTCTGCTTTTGCTGCACATAGTAAAGCGACATGGCAAACAATCCCATCACAGAAATGATTACAGTGAGAATGGCAAAGTACTTTACAATTTTTCCTGTTCTCTCTTCCTTTTCGTACCAGCTTTGCACAGCTTGATTAAAGAAGTTTATTTTAACAGGAGTACCATCGGTGAAATCATTATGAGCTTTATGGATTCTTTGTAGTGTTTCCTGATTATTTACACCATTCATTTTTACGACAAAGCTCCATGCATATTCATCCTTTGGTAAGATTTTAAAATAGGCCGGACCCAATCTGCTTTTTAAATTTCTAAAATGGAAGTTTTTCACAACACCATATATAGGCCAAACATCAAACAATTCGTATTCACCAGGATTCTCTTCAATGTTTAGAATTTTTGCAGCAGCTTCATTAATCAGAATGGCTTCTTTGTCATAAGCAGTTCCTGTTTTATTCACTGGAATATCAAGAATGTCGAAAAAGTTCGTATCTACCCTGAAAACCTGGAAGCTATATTGTTTCCCTTTTTCAGTAAAACAATTGTTATTTCCTCCATCCAATGGTGTTCCGCAGGTAAGGGATACATCTTCAACACCAGGAATATTCCTTAAAATCTCCTCAAAAGATCTTTGCTTTTCTTTGGGAAGTTCATTTTCAAAAGTGATTAAGTTTTCTTGTTCGAATCCCATTTTATAATTCTGCATGAAAGTGGTTTGCTTGTTGATAAAAAATGCAGAAATAATTAAGGTAATGATGATGAGGTATTGGAAGCAAATCATGATTTTGGAGTACACATTTTTCTCCTTCATCCTGAATTTGCCTTTAACCACATCAATGGGATTAAAATTGGAAATCTTAATGGCAGGAATAATCCCTGATAAAACACCAATTAGCACAATAAAACCAATGGCAATTAAAAGGTTCGATAGATTTAGCTCATTGATGATCTGAATATTTGTTTCCAGCAGATGATTAAAGATAGGTTCAACTTGAAAACTCAGTACAATGGCAATAATTGAAGAGATTAGGCTAAGCAAAATGGATTCCATTAAACTAGCCGCAAGCAATCCGGGTTTTTTACCACCTATCAATTTGCGAATTGCAACTTCTCTACTTCGAAAAGAAGATTGTGCAATGGTAAGATTTACGTAATTGATAACCGATAATGTTAGAATCAGAAAAATGATCCCAGTTAAAACCTGAACGAAGCGTTTGCTCTTGTTTTTAACTTCGTAGGCATGCGAAGTGCTAAAATAAGATTCAGTAATGGGTTCCAATTCTACTGATTTGGCATAACCACCTTTAAACATCCAATTTACCCCCTTATACAACTCAAATATTTCATTTGCTTTTGAAGGAAGATTGGTTTTAGGTTTGGTAAGTACATACAATCCATAGGAGTTGTGGCTGTACTTGTTCAGAAAAGTATCATCGTTAAATACTTTGGCCATGGTAGGAAAATTGATAATCATTCCGAACTTCTTAAAGTGCGTGTTGCTAGGAATATCTTCCATTACACCCGTTACTTCCAGACTTGTCTCGTCGTTCATCTTTATTTTGCTACCCAATTCAGGCAACTCTCCAAAAAGTTTTAATGCTAATGATTTGGAGAGAACAGTACTACCAATGGTTTTTAAAGCCGTTCTTGGATTTCCCTCTATCATTCCAAAAGAAAAGATGTTGAAAAAGGAAGAATCGGCAAAAAGTATGTTATCAGCAACTTTGGAAGAGCCATTCGCTTGCAGGTAAGCTTCGAAGTATTTGGTTCTGGTAAAATTTTCAACTTCAGGAAATGTTTCCATCAATAAAGCTCCCGAGGGAGGAGCAAATCCAGCTTCTTCACCATGAGTCAATCTGAAAATTCTATCTTTTTTCTCATGAAATTCATCTACTCCGTATTCATTTTTGATATAAACACTTAGCAGAAGTATAAACATTAATGAGATTGCAAATCCCAATATGGTAATTGCGCTATACAATTTGTTATTCCACAAATGAATAAGAAAAGATTTTAGATGTTTAGATATCATGGTTTAGTGGTTATGGATTGAAAAATAAAATCTTACACTGGTTTTTTGTTTAAAATACCTGCTCTGCTACCAAACTTTCTTCAGTTACGACTTTACCATCAAACAGGTTGATAATTCGGTGAGCATATCCTGCATCTTTCATAGAGTGAGTCACCATGATAATGGTAGTTCCTTCGCGGTTCAATTCGGTAAGCAGTTCCATAACTTCCTGACCATTTTTTGAATCCAGGTTACCAGTAGGCTCATCGGCAAGAATTAGTCCCGGGTTTGAAACTACCGCACGAGCAATGGCAACACGTTGTTGCTGACCACCCGATAATTGCTGAGGGTAATGTTTTGCACGATGACTCATATTCATTCTATCCAAAACCTGACTTACCATTTCCTTGCGTTTTTTAGAGCTGATGCGCTGATAAACCAAAGGCATTTCAACATTTTCGAATACATTTAATTCATCAATCAAGTTGAACGACTGAAATACGAAACCAATATTACCTTTTCTCAAATCGGTGCGTTGTCCTTCTTTCAAATTGGCAACTTCGGTCTTGTTAAAATTGTATTCACCTTCCGATGGATTATCCAATAAACCCAGGATGTTTAAGAGGGTAGATTTACCACAACCGGAAGGTCCCATAATGGCTACAAATTCACCTTCTCTAATGTTTAAGTTTACATCGTTCAAGGCTAAAGTTTCAATTTCATCTGTTCTGAAAACTTTCGATAAATTTTTAATAGAAATCATATTCTTTGTTTTTAAATAGTACACATGTAAAATTATTGCTTCCTGTTGCCAACTTTGTGCCGAAATTTGTAAGTATCAAAAGATCAATATGAAAAGAAGGGTGGGGCTTTGAGGTGTGTAAAATATTTGGACAGTGCATGTCTAATATTTTGAAAAGCTGATTAAATTAGTGGTGGATGTTTACATTTAACCACGAATTACACAGGTTTGCACGATTTGCCATCTTATTCATAATCGGTATAATTCGTGGTTTTATAATTAAATCTTAAGCATATACACACTCATTCGCCCAAACATGAAAAAATCAAACATTCTAATTGTCGACGACAACCGAAGCGTTTTAAGTGCATTGGATCTGTTGTTATCGCCATACTGTGCAAAACTGAAATGTTTATCCTCGCCCAAAACCTTATTTGCCGAGCTGCAAAGCGAGGACTACGATGTTGTTTTGCTGGATATGAACTTTACAGCAGGCATAAACAATGGCAATGAAGGGATTTATTGGTTAAACCAGATATTGGAACAATATCCTAGGGTGAGTGTTGTAATGATTACTGCCTATGGCGATGTTGAACTGGCTGTGAAAGCCGTTCGTTCCGGGGCTACCGATTTTGTTCTGAAGCCTTGGGACAATGAAAAAATGATTGCTACCGTTGATACAGCCTGCAAGCTAAGTCAGTCGAAGAGAGAACTGAAAAAGATGCAAATGAAAGAGAAGCAGTTTATCGAAGAGATCAACGGATCGAACAAAGATTTAATTGGTTCATCGGCTACCTGGGAACGTGCCATGAATATGGTTCGCAAAGTAGCCGATACCAATGCCAATGTGCTGATCACCGGTGAAAATGGAACAGGGAAGGAGTTGATTGCAAGGGAGATTCATCGACTTTCGAAACGATCGAACAAAGTAATGGTGAGTGTTGACATGGGAGCCATTGCTGAAAATCTGTTCGAAAGCGAATTGTTTGGACACAAGAAAGGTGCTTTTACTGATGCACATTCCGATAGAATGGGGAAGATAGAAGCGGCCAATAAAGGAACGCTCTTTCTCGACGAAATTGGAAACCTTACCATGCCCATGCAGGCCAAATTGTTGTCGGTGCTTCAGAATAGGGTGCTTACCAAGGTGGGAGACAACTCCGCAACAAAGGTTGATTTGCGCCTGATATGTGCTACCAATGGAAACCTGCAGCAAATGGTATCCGATGGCAATTTTAGAGAGGATCTTTTGTACCGAATCAATACCATACACATCGAAGTGCCGCCTTTGCGCGACCGTAAAGATGATATCCCCGAACTGGCAGAATTCTTTGTGAACAAGTATGCCGATAAGTATGGAAAGAATTTAAAAATAAGCAGTCAGGCCATTTCCAAGTTGAGCGATTACGCCTGGCCGGGAAATGTTAGAGAGTTGCAGCATTCGGTTGAGAAAGCGGTAATTCTTTCGGATTCCCAGCAGCTAACCGCAGTCGATTTTGTATTCAAGAACGATGATATGAACAATGTATCCAACTTTGGCGGAACCCTGGAAGATATGGAGGCGCAGTTGATTGCTTCGGCCATCGAAAAACATGCCGGAAACCTTTCAGCCGTATCAACACAGTTGGGCATTTCTCGTCAAACCCTCTACAATAAAATCAAGAAATATGGGCTATAAGAATTACAACCTGGCACTTTGGATTAGAATGCTAATCCTGTTGACTACCGCCATTTCGTGCGGTTATACCATTGCCACAGCATCCTATATGTCCCTTTCATTTTTGGGTTTGATGATGTTGCTGGAAGTTTGGGAGCTCATTCGATTTCTGAACAAAACCCACAAACAGATCGACTTTTTTATCAAAGCCATTAAGAACGAGGATACCACACTTCGCTTTCCCGAAAAATCAGGCAGTAGAATTATTAACGAATTGCACCATAGTTTAAACGAGCTGAATGGCATATTGCAGCAAGTGCAAACCAAATCCAGAATCAGGGAAAAGTACTTTGGCGAAATCTTACAGAACATATCCACCGGAGTGATTGTACTTTCGGAAAACACGCACATTACCGATGTAAATTCAGCCGCACTCGAGCTTTTGGGCTTGCCTGCACTTACACACATCAGTCAGCTTAATAGAATGGATACCCGATTTACCAATTCACTGCTCGAAATCTCGAACAAGAAAAAGCAGGTTTTGGAATTGTCAACACCTAAGGAGAGAGTTCAGATCAGTACGGCCTGTTCGGTGATCCGAATCGATCAGGAAGACATTAAACTCATCACCCTGCAGGACATTCGGGGAGAGTTGGAGCGAAAAGAGGTAGATGCCTGGATCAAACTGATACGAGTATTGAGTCATGAAATCATGAACTCCCTGGCTCCGGTTACTTCCATTGCACAATCGTTGAAGCGAATTTGGGAAGAGAAATCAGAAATGATTGTAGATGAAAATCTGGCAACAGAAGTGGGGAAAACCGTGAACGGATTGGGTGTGATTACCGAAATGAGCGAGGCATTGATCCATTTCGTGAAATCCTATCGCATGTTGTCCAAGCCACCAAAGCCAATCCTAGGCAGTGTAAACTCTATCGAGTTTTTCGACCGATTAAGCATTCTGCTTTCTCCTATTAAGGAGGAGTTTGCAGGTGAATTGCTGATTCAAACCCCAAAAAGGTCCTTCGATTTTGTGGCCGACGAACAGATGATTGTTCAGGTAATTATCAATTTGGTAAAGAATGCCAAGGAAGCATTTAACGGAGAGGCCGAGAGTGGAAAGATCAGTGTGAATTGTAATAAGAAAGGACCAATTTGCGAGATCAATGTAGTTGACAATGGCCCGGGAATTCCTGCCGAAATTGCCGACGAAATTTTTATCCCATTCTTCACCACCAAAACAAACGGCAGTGGCGTTGGCCTAAGCCATTCCCGACAAATTATTCGCGCCCATGGTGGTTCTTTGTATTGCAGCTCCAAACCAAATCAAACTGTGTTTAAATTGAGGTGGTGATATTTTTTTCTCCTCCAGATAAATCTGGAGGCTATTCAAAATCTGGAGGCAATTCAAACCTGCAAGATTTTATTCTTTTTGCTTTTGAATTACCTCTGCCTTTGAATTCCCTTGAACTTTATGAATTCCCTTGGGCTTTGTGAATTGCCTCGGGCTTCAGCCCGAGGAATATAAACACAATATTCTCCCAGAAATTATGTAGGATAGTTTGTAATTATTATGTATTTTTAAATGCAAACATAAAAAACTAATATCATGTCATCAGCCGGTCATGTATTCGATATGATTCGAAGATTGAGAGGCAATCGTGCCCAACTCACCTCTAACAAAGAAGGATTTCGCGACAATATCGAAATCAAAGAAAAGCGCAGAACCTTTGTACGCTTCAAAAAAATCTCCAAAGAAGAAATGAAGGAGGTAAAAGAAAACATTCGCTCCAAAGCCAGACGCGAAAAACGCAGGTACTACATTGTCTCTGTTGTAGTGAGTGTGATTTTGATTGGGACAATGATTTTTATTCTGAGATAGAATCTTTGTTTTCCTCCAGATAAATCTGAATTCCCTCGGGTTTTAACCCGAGGAATATAAAAGATCATTTCATCCAAAATTAAAATAAAGACATATGCCACATGTTAAAGTGTATATACATTTTGTATGGAGTACCAAATGCAGAGAACCATTTCTTGAAACTCTGGAGTTAAGGAAAAAGATGTGGAACCACATCAAAAAGAATGCAAAGGAAAAAGGAATTCATGTCGATTTTATCAATGGACATAAGGATCATTGTCATTGTTTAGTATCATTAGGAAATAATCAAACTTTGAGTAAAGTCATGAGTCTAATAAAAGGAGAATCATCACACTGGATCAATGAATGTGTTTTCCAGAAGCCATTGTTTCAATGGCAAGAAGAATATTATGCTGTCTCTGTAAGTCAATCTATGCTCAATAAGGTAAGGGAGTACATCAAGAATCAAGAAACACACCACAGCCATAAATCATTTGATGAGGAGGAGAATGAGATGATTGAGAAATTTGGTTTTATGAAATATTCTGGGGGATGATTTTTATTCCTCCAGATAAATCTGGAGGCAATTCAGAATCTGGAGGCAATTCAAAATCTGGAGGCAATTCAGAATTATTCGAACTTTGAATTCCCTCGGCCTGAATTCCCTCGGGCTTTAGCCCGAGGAATGAAAAATAAAACAAATAATCCACCCATATTTAGAGAATTGGATGTACTTTTAAACAATAATTAAATTATCTACCAATACTAATCAAATGAAAAAATTACTAACACTAGCCCTTATCCTAAGTGCTACTCTTTTTGTACAAGCCCAAAAGTATGAGTTGGCTTTAAATCTTGAAGTGGGGAAAGAATACACTCAGAAGTCGAATGCAAAAATGACCATTACCCAAAATTTTAATGGCATGCCAATCGAAATTGGTATGAATGTAAAAGGGGATTATACATTTAAGATAATGGGTGCTGAGAACAATCAGTACAATATGGAGGTGAAGTACACTGTTGTAGAAATGGAAATGGAAAGTGCACAGGGAAAAAGCTCATTTAGCTCTAAAACTCCTAGCGAACAAGATATCATGTCAACCATGCTATCGAGAATGATTGATAAGCCTTTCACAATGATCATGAGTCAAAGTGGAAAGGTAATTGAGATCAAAGGAATCGATAATCTTTTTGGGAGTTTGTTCGAGGGATACGATCTTACAGAGCAACAGAAAGAACAGATATTGGCACAGCTGAAACAATCTTACGGAGCAAAGGCCATTAAGGGAAGTTTTGAGCAGATCACCGCCATTTATCCAGAGCAAAAAGTAAAATTGGGCAAAACATGGTCAACCGAAACCAGTATCGAGGCAGGTATGTCGGTGAATTTAACCACCAATTTCGTGCTAAAGGCTGCCAATACCGATTACTTCCTGATTCACGGAGAAGGAAACCTGGCCAGCAATCCGAATGCCCCATATATAAAGCAAAATGGCATGGATATGAAGATTTTGGTAGACGGACAGTTGACCTCTGAGATTAAAATTGACAGAAAAACCGGTTGGATTATTGATGCAACCATTGTTCAGAACCTGAGTGGAAACACAGAGCTTAAGGCCAGCGAGCAAATGCCTGATGGCATGAGCATCCCAATGACCATTAAATCAAAATCGGTAATCACAAACTAAAAGGATTCGGCTTAATGCCGATTGCTATAAATCAAACACCCCAAATCATTGCGATTTGGGGTTTGTTTTTTTTGTCCTCCAGATGAATCTGGAGGCAATTCAGAATCTGAATGGCCTCGGGTTTTGAATTGTCTCGGACTTTGAATTGCCTCGGGTTTTAACCCGAGGAGGATGATAATAAAAATATCCTGCAAGGGTATAAGCAACAGCATAGGGCAACGCCCTATGAATATGCAATGCAATTAAAATCAAGCCCTGCAAGGGCGCCAGCCAAACAAGGATTCAAATGATATGGATGCTAAAAATATTCCTCCAGATAAATCTGGAGGCAACTCAAAATCTGGAGGCAACTCAAAATCTGGAGGTAATTTAGGATCTAGATGAATTTTATTGAATAGCCTTGGGTTGAATTGTCTCGGGCTTTGAATTCCCTCCAGATTTATCTGGAGGACTGAATTACCTCGAGTTTCAACCCGAGGAGAAAAAAAATCCCCAAAACCAAAGGTCTTGGGGACATGCCGGATGCCAAATAATTGCCATTAAATGCATCCTGATCATAGGGGATAAGTAGAAACTATTCTTCGGCTTCGTTTTCTTCAGGGCCTTCTGTTTCCTCTTTAGTAGCTTTTGGAGTGGCTGCCGGGAACTTAAACCACTTCAATAAATCCTCGTCATCTTCGTACATAATGCGTGCAGCCTTAAAATAGATGGCCAGTTTTTCGTACAAATTGTTCAAGGCTATGGTACGCTCTTCGGTAGCGCGATTACGTTTCAAAATACAATCCGATTGCTCATCCATAAAGCCTTTTAGCTTATCGCGATGTGCCAGAATCGCAGAAAAAGTTTCCTCGGTCCACCCTTCTGTGGTAAGAGCCTCTTTGTACTTGTTGGCAATCATGTCGAAATCGGTTAGGAAAAGATACATCAACTTGCCACTTTTGCGGGCATTGTCGTAATCATTAAAACCAAACTGATTCCATATCTTCTTATCGTTCGGAAATGCCATTTCGATATCGAACTTGCACCTTTGGAAAAACTTACCCGATGCTGCCAATTCCTTATTCACATTCTCGGTGGCCTTGGCCTGAATGTCGATATAGGTATTGTCCGAAGGAATGTTACTGGCTGTTTCGAACAAAGTTTTCAGTTCAGCCTGCGTTTCTGCGGTAAAATGAGGCGAGAAAGCCACAAACTCATCATGCTTGTCGTTGATGATGTTAATACTTTGACTCGAAAAAATAATAAAATTGGCATCTCCGCCATTATAAGATCTGGATTGTCCCATAATCATAAGTTTTATATTTTAGATTTACAATATGGAAATTAATGGGATCTTTTTGAATATGCAATAAAATGGGCGAAAAATAATATGTAAATAAATTCCGATCGCCCTGTAAGGCTTGTAAATGTTAGTTGTTTGGGAGTTATTGTTTTTATTTATAAAATATTGACACTTTATTAATAAAAACTATGAAAAGCAGAATAAAATAGCTGTATTGCCAATAAATACGGCTATCATAGGCCTTTTAGGCAAGAAAAACAGCTCGTGTGTGGGTAAGCCAAAGAAGAAATGAAGCTCCTTTGTGATAAAACTAAAATTCCTAAGGAAGTAAAGTACACATTTAAGGGGAGAGCAAGTTGTTTTAAGAAGGAAAGATACTATATTGTTAAGATGTGAAGGAGGTTTAAGAAAGGAAGCCCTTAGCCAAAGACAAAAGGACAAAAGCCAAAAGCTAGTTATGCTTAGCCAAACACCTTCCGCCCTTAGCCAAAAGCATTCCGAGCTTAGCCAGAGACATTCCGTCCTTAGCCAAACACTTTCCGAGCTAAGCCAAAGGCATTCCGCCATTAGCCAATGGCTTTCCGAGCTTAGCCAATGGCTTTCCGAGCTTAGCCAGAAGCATTCCGCCCTAAGCCAATGACATTCCGTCCTTAGCCAAAGACTTTCCGCCGCTCGGTTGAAGCTTTCCGTCGCCGACAAGAGTGTGGGAACCAGCGGAATAAGACAAAGGAGCAACAACAAGAGACAGACTGGCAATAACAGTGCTTAAAATGGAAGGGGAAGGGGGACAGCTGCAAAAGCAATGCTCAAAATGCATAAAGCAAAAGATAGAAATTCGTAAATTGCCAATATAGCAATGATGGAGTATGGCAGATGTTCACGAACCCAAAATAAGATCCTACAATATGTCCCAAGTGAAGGGGAAAAACACCAAACCTGAGTTGGTGGTGAGGAAGTTTTTGTTTGCCAATGGTTTTCGTTACCGCATAAACCAGAAAGACCTACCTGGAAAACCCGATATAGTTCTGAAAAAATACAAATGCGTAATATTTGTAAATGGCTGCTTTTGGCACGGACACAAAGGCTGCAAGTATTTTGTTTTGCCCAAAACAAGAACTGAATGGTGGCTGCAAAAAATTAAAGGAACACAAAAGCGCGACCGCAAAGCCGAAATAGAACTCAACATACTGGGCTGGCGTGTAATTACCATTTGGGAGTGTGAGTTGAAAGCCAAAGTTAGGGCAGAGAATTTAAAAAATATAATTACTTATTTATTGAAGAATATTGGATAAGTTTAAAGTAAATCCAAATTTGTTCAATGTTTTTATTATTTTCGACATAATTGTTTTAGGTTTTCTGAATAACAACACATGTTTTTGTGTTATAAAGCAATGATTAAGCCTAATTATAAAACTGAAAATAATATTAAAATGCTTGATGTAGATACCAAATTTGTAGAAGTTATATCAGATGAAATAGAAGACTCTTATTCAAATGATGATTTATATAATATAAATTCTTGGGGAGCGGATCTTTCTTTCAGAGAATTAATTTCCATGTATGAAGAAGATGAGCTATTGAAACCCGAACTTCAAAGAAAATATGTTTGGGAAAAAGCTGAAGCGAGTAGGTTTATTGAGTCTATTTTGTTAGGCTTACCGGTTCCCAGTATATTTCTAGCTAATACTAAAGATGAGAAAAAATTAATAATAGATGGTTACCAAAGGGTAATGACTGTATTTGATTTTGTAAAAGGAATTTGGTCAAAAGATGGTAAGGTATTTAAATTGTCAAATACTGAGAAAATAAATAGTAGATGGAGAGGGTTAGCCTTTAACGAATTGGATCGAGCTGATCAAAGGCGAATAAGAAGTTCCACAATTCATGCAATTATTTTTGAACAAAGAGCTCCTGAAGATAATGATACAAGTTTATATCAAGTATTTGAAAGAATTAATACCGGGGGAAGAGCTTTAATGCCACAAGAAATAAGAAATTGTGTAAATCAAGGTGAATTTAATAATGTATTGTTCGAATTAAATCAAGATAAAAATTGGCGTGTACTTTTTGGGAAAGAGTTGGAAGATACACGAATGAGGGATTTGGAATTTATTTTAAGGTTTTTAGCATTAGATACTGACACAATCAAAAATAGCACTGCTACGGTTATTTCTTTAAAAAAGTATTTGAATGAATTTATGGGTTCAAAAAATTCACAAAAGGATATAATACTTCAAGAAAGAAAAGAGAAGTTTAAAAAAGTAATGGAATTTATAATGCATAATATTGGGGAAAATGCTTTTTATAACATTGTTTCTGGAGAAGAAACCAAGGTGAGAAAAAGATTCTATCCAACTATTTTTGATGCAGTATGTTCTGCTGTTTCAATTGCTTTAAAACGATTAGGAGACGACATACCAATTAATGATCTAGAAGAGAAAAGAATTTCGATGTTAAAGGATGAGAGGTTCAGAAAATATTCAAGCGAAGGAACAATGCAAATTGCCCATATCCATGGGAGAATTGATCTAGCACTAACCTATTTATTTGGGATTGGTTATGAGGAATGATGATGCCCTTGGTGCTATTACTGCCTGTAGAGAAGAATTACAAAGAATTTATCATACCATAGAGGGGCTTGGACATTTAAGTCCTATAGTACCTTTTTTAACGAATTATTCCATCGTTAAAACTTGTGGTACTATAGAATTTTGCTTTAAAACTATTATTGCTGACATTCATTCGGGACAGAGTACTCAGGTAATTACATATGTTGATAATACTATTAGAAATAGTTCTATGAACCCTAGTAGAGATAATATTTGTAAAACATTAAAGAAGTTTGATGTAAATTGGAATAGGGAATTTAAGGAAAAGTTAAATGAACACGAGCATAGTCAAAGATTAAAATCGTCTATTGATTCATTAAATAGTGCAAGAAATGCATTTGCTCATGGCGAAAATCCTTCATCTTCATTTGAAAACATTCGGTCTTATTTTAATGATACCGTTATTATAATGGAGATGTTAGATGAAGTTGTATGTTCAAACTAAATAAGGAGAGTCCCCAGATATTGAGTATCTGGGGCATTCATTAATATTACTAATTTATTTTTTTGAATTAAGTTCTAGGATTTTACCCCAATTAATTGCGCCATCATCATCGCAGAATTCTATAATAAATTCTTTTGTGAATTTATTAATCATCTTAGAGTATGATTTTTTAAATTCGTCATTTCTCTCTTTTGCTTTATATCCAAGAGGTTCAATTATATCTTTGTATAAGTTTTCTTCTCCCGAAATAAATTCCCAAAATTGTTGTCCACAATATTTGTAATAGTCACCTTTATCTGGATTATTATCTTTTCCATAACAACATCCGTTAACTGAGATAACATTAATCCCAGAATTACCTGTTCTTAATGCTTTACCCGCGCTTTTATAATATTCCTTAAGCTTCTTTAATGAAGTGCTGTTAGCCCAATTAGGTCCAGACTTTATAGCCACTATATATCGAGCTCCATTTAAATCAAACTCTAAATCGATGCCTTCAATTCCAGATTTCCAACCACCATACACTTTGGAGTTAATGAAAATTGCTAAGCCTTCAAGCCAATCTCCAAAAATTGTTTCCTCATTTGAAGAAACATGGGCATTTACAATACCTTTAACTATATCATTTGCGGTTAACACATTCTTAGCTTTGAACAGGTATGGGTTTTTTCTTTTCAAAACCTTCTTAAGTTTAAGATTTGCAAGACTATCAATTCTTTTTTGGTGAAAATCACCGATGTGGTTTTCAACGTAATTTGTTACTTCAGTTAAATCTAACATGTTTTAGGATATTTAACATTAAAATTCAAATCTAAGTAAAAATTCTTATAGAATAGAATGATGTTGTATATTTGAGCAATAATTTTTTTTCTATGTCTAAGTTTACGTTTATTGATCTTTTTGCTGGTATTGGAGGCTTTAGGTTAGGCCTAGTATCCAATGGTGGTAAATGTGTAGGGTTTAGTGAGATTGATCGTGATGCAATTTCAACTTATTGTGAAAATTATGATGAGGAAGAAAGTGAGAATTTAGGAGATATTAGAAAATTAAAGGAGATACCTGATTGTGATATATTAACAGCGGGTGTACCTTGTCAAAGTTGGTCTATAGCAGGTAAAAATCTTGGTTTTGATGATGATAGAGGACAACTGTGGAATGATACAATCTATCTTCTGAATAAAAATAGACCAAAAGCATTCATTTTTGAAAATGTTAAAGGTTTAAGAGATCCAAGAAATAGAGAAGCATTTAAATACATATTAGATAGAATAAAAAAAGCAGGATATTTTGCTAATTATTATTTAATTAATTCTCATGATTATGGAGTGCCTCAAAATAGACAAAGAGTATATATAATTGGATTTAGGGAAGAATCATATTACGATAAATTTAATATCCCACCTAAAATTCAGGAAGGAAAAAAGCTATACCATTACCTGAGTGACTTGCCAAATGAAACTATTAAAAAGGAAAAAATAGATCCAGAAACTCTTTTTGGGGAATATAAACCAGTTGCCAGGACAAAGTTCCAAAAAATGGATGAGTTAAATGATTTCTTCTTATTTAATGATATAAGAAATGGCCATTCAACAATTCACTCATGGGATCTTCAAGAAACAACAGAAAGAGAAAAGCAAATTTGTCATTTGTTATTGACCAATAGGAGAAAGAAAATTTATGGGTCTTTTGATGGCAATGCTCTGTCTTTTGATCATTTTAAATCTTTGGATTCAGAAATAACTAATGATGAACTTAAGGAGTTAGTTAAAAAAGAAATATTAAAAGAAGTAGATTATACTTTTAGGGTAATTGATTTAAATGGCTATTTATTAAGTGCATCGGAAGAGTTGATTCTAGAGCATGCAGTTGACGATATACTGAATCTTGAAAAGTTAAAGAATAGTCATGAGTTGAAGAAGAAAAAGGTAAACTATAGAAGAGGACTTGATAGTTTATTAAAGAAGTCTATAATCTCATCAATTGAGAAAAGATATGATTTTAAAAACTCTAAGATTAGTTCTGGAATAAAAGGAATTAATAGAATCTATTTGCCTATATCTGATGTTTTTTCAACTTTAGTTGCGAGTGATACTAATGATTTTATTGCAACAAGGAATATTGTTTCAAATACCCCTGAAGATTTTAAAGATAAATTCTTAAAGGAAATTGTAGAAAAGAGTAATTATCGTAAAATATCTAAAGAAGAAGCATTGATGATACAAGGATTTCCAAAAGAGTTTAAATTACCAATTAAGAGAAATCGTTGGATGAAGTTAATTGGTAATAGTGTGTCAGTTCCTGTTATTGAGAAACTTTGTCAAGCTATTTTAGAGACAGGTTTATTTAATGAATAATTTTAAACCTAATCGGGACATTACAAAAAACAAAGGGCAAGCCAAAAGCTTGCCCTTCTCTATGCAATTTATATCTTTTAAAAACTCAATGTAAACACAATCAAATCCGCTTTATCCCCTAATCGGGTAACACTAATGGCTACAGAGGTGCCATCGGTAAGCGTGATGTCGTTTAGTTTTACGCCTTGAGGCAAGCTGAATTCTTTTTCGTTTTTTACAGAGCCCGAATCATCAATCTGAACCAGCTTTAAATTGTTATTGTAGGTACCAGCAATCACGAAAGTGTTATCGGCCAAAGCCACAATGTGCTCGGGCATGCCACTGCCCGTAAGGTTTAGGGGCGAGTCCCAAAGCTTTTTACCAGAGCTATCGTAAGCTGCGGCAAAGGCTGCATTTTCTGCTGATCCTGCAAAGAGAACTTGCTTCTTGGCATTCATGCTCACGGCAGTGGCCTGCTGATTCTCGGGCAATAGAATGTCCCATTGTAAATAACCCGCCTCGTTGATGGCAAAAATCCAGTTTCCGGCTGCAGAAAAAGCAGTGTTCGAAGCGGTATCGCTGGTCAAAGCATACACTTTGCCCTTGTTGGTATAATTGCGCGACCATAGTTTTTTACCATCGGCATTTAGCTTTACCAAGGCAGGGGTGAACAAGGAGTCTTGGGTGTTTTGGGTATATCCGGCAATTAAAATCTGATTATCGGGGTACACCACAAAATCGAGCGCTTCGGCCAAGCTCACCTTCTGGTTGAATAGGTTCTGCCCATTGGCGGATAGCTTGTAAATCCATGCCTGACCTGCCACACTATCCACAATGGCATTGGTAATGCCTGCCACATAAATTTCGTTCTGCGCACTTACGCTAATCTTGTTTACCATGTCGTCGAAAGGATTTCCCAGCATCTTGTTCCAAAGCATTTTTCCATTGGCATCTAGACCTAAAATCCAGGAATCGTACATTTCGCCTTCGGCTTTGGGTGTGGCCGATACTACCACCAATTCACCATTGGGGCGTGTGGCAATTCCACCTCCAAAATCGTTAAACTCCTGATTGTCGAATCCTTTTACAAAGAGGTAATTTTCCTCGGGAAAGTCTTTCAAAATCTCATCGCCCAATATGCTGGCCTTTAAATTAAAAATATCGACGAACTGTTTTCCTTCGGGGTATAAAGACACAAATTGGTTGTAAGCCTCGAGGCTGTTTACACTCTTGGCCCATTCGAAAAGCAATTGCTTCTTTAACAATTTGGCCGCAGCAATTTTCGATGAATTGGGAAAGTCGGCAATATACTTGTCGATGGCCTCCAGGGTTTTTGTAGCAGCTGCCTCTTTAAAGGCCATGTCTGCCATTTGTTTTCTCACCTTATTTACCTGCTGTGCCTCGGGATAATTGCTCACAAAATCGCGCAAGTCTTGCAAGGTTCCTTTACCCATTGCATTTTGGTAAGCCAAATCGTTTCGCAGTTTTGTGGTGATTCCAACCTGTGCCGATTCAGGATAATCGTTTAAGAATTGATTAAAGGCATCTACCGAGTTTTGCTTCTCGGCCTCGCGAAATTTAATGTAAGTTAAAATGTGGGCCACATTGGTTTTGTATTTCGAATCGGGAAATTCTTTCAAGAATCGCTTGGCATGCTCGGCATTGTTCTCCTCCCTCACGAATTTAATCAACTTGTCTTCCAGGTGCAGATATTCCCATTCCATGTTTTTATCAATGGGGCGATTCTTGCGCCTTTTGTCTTGTTTGGTGAACCATTCATTTAAAACCTCTTTTTCGTCATCGCTAAACTTAGGCTTTGCATGGTATGCTTTCTGAAAATAGGCAAAGGCTTTAAAGTAATCTTTGCCGGAATATTTATCGACCGCGTAAAGGGCCGCCAGTCCGATGTTTGCCATTCGCGAATCAGGCTCTTTTACCAGCACTTTCTCGAAATTTGCCTTGGCCTTGGCAAGCTCAGAATCGATATCGGCTGTGGCCCGGGCTTCCATGCCTTTGAATAATGAATTGTTGAATATCCTTTTCGGATTTTGCGCCATGCCAAGCATCGAGATCAGCATGAACAGGATGAGTATATTTATATATTTTGTTTTCATTTTATACCATTTATATATTTAAATGAGCCGGTATAATGCCGATACATATTCAAAGGGGCTTTAGAAGTGAAACGCACTAAAGGCGTATTCTGAATAGTAATCGGTAAGTTGGGGCTTATTTTTTTAAGACTAAAAATTCCACACGGCGATTCTTCGAGCGTCCTTCATCGCTTTGGTTGGTATCAATGGGTCTTGAAGCTCCGTATCCAGCCGCTTTCATTCTGTTGGGATCGATTCCTTTGCCAACAAGGTAGTTCACCACCGATTCGGCACGTCGCTGACTTAAGCCCTTATTCAACTCATCAGATCCCTTGCTATCGGTATGTCCGCTAATCTGAATCTGGCTCACCATTCCTTCGTTTAAGAAATTGGCCACCTTGTCGAGCTCTTCAAAGGAAGTGGGCAGAAGGGTACTTTTGTTGAATTCAAAGAAGATATTGTCGAGAATCAGGGCAGCTCCTTCTTCAATTTGTTTGAGCTCTTCGGTAAACAAATCTTTAGGCAACTCAGGCTCTACGAAAGTAATGCTGCCTTGCGAGTGGCAATTGTTTTGGTCACTTACGTGATAGGTATAGGTTCCCGCCTGCAGGTTGGTCAATTTTGTGATGTCTTTCGATCCATTGCTCCAATCGATGTTGTAAGGAGGCTGTCCGCCAGATATTCCCAAACTAATTACACCATCGTTTATAATTTTACTGATTTGGCCCGTTACCGGATTTTTACCTCCTGTGTAAGAGGAATCAATCACCACGGTCTCCAATCCTTTGGGAACACATGCACATGAGGTACAATCTACCAGGGGACGAATCTCAAAATCGTCGAAAAAGTAGTAAGCGTATTCTTTGCCTTTTTTGTTCTTGGTATCGCGACCCGTTACCACATAATTGGTGTTTTCATAGTTCTTAAAGTTTCCTACAATAAAGTACTCCTCGTAACCTTGGGCAGTATAAACCATACAGAACTGGGCCCACTCTTCGGTATTGTCTAAAAACAGGCCTGCCTTATTGCTCAAGTGAGCCTTAAAAGTCAAATGGCTTTTGTTGCCGTTGGCCACTTTTGTTTCAGAAAAATGAATGCCCAACTGGTCAACCGCAAACTTACTTCCCGATGCCAATTTGTACCAAAAAGAAACGCAATACTTCTGGCCTTCAACCATAGGACTGCTTAAAGTCCCTTGAAAATACTCCCTAAAATTGCGATTGCTTCCACTTAGAATGGCACCCATATAGCCTTTGCCAGTTTTGGCTTTGCTGTAGCCTGCAAAATTATCGGGCACGCCTACTTCTCCTTTGCTACAGGCATTAAAATAATCAGGTGTGGTAAAGGATGGATAGGTCCAATGTGGAATCAACTTGTGGGTCTTGTCCATAAAGGTGTAGCTCTCGGGGCATTTTTCATACTCTTCGAAACTAGGATTAAGCACCATATTCTCTTCCTGGGCATAGGATGCAAAGCAGGTAAAAACAGCACTCAATACCATGAGATACTTTCGGTAAATGTTCTTCATTACAAGTAAAGTTATAGTTAAGTCTTTCTCCTTCAATGTCAAATGTATTAACAAAACATATTCTATACAATATTATGGCAATTAAATATTAAAATAGCCTGAAAGGCTAATAGCAAAAGCATAGGGCGGAGCCCTATGAACACAATGTATTAGAAAAGAAGCCCTGCAAGGGCGGGAGCCCAACAGGACTCAAATGATGTAGATGGATTAAAAAATATTCCTCCAGATAAATCTGGAGGCAATTCAAAATCTGGAGGCAATTTAGGATCTAGATGAATTTTATTGAATTGCATCTGGGGTGAATTGCCTTGGGTTTGAATTGCCTCTGAATTGCCTTGGGCTTTAGCCCAAGGATCACAAATAGCCTGAAAGGCTAATAGCAATAACATAGAGCGGAGCCCTATGAATAGGATGTATTAGAAAAGAAGCCCTGCAGGGGCGGGAGCCCAACAAGATTCAAATGATAGGAATGCATTAAAAAATATTCCTCCAGATAAATCTGGAGGCAATTCAAAATCTGGAGGCAATTTAGAGGCTAGATGAAATTTTTATAGAAAGGGGCGCTAGCCCTGCCGTCTTCGTAGCAAAAAGAATCATCAGTAATAATTAGGGGCGCTAGCCCTGTAATCTAATCATAATCGATAATTCTAAATCAAAAGATATCAGGGCTAACGCCCCTATACATTATCATTGCTCAAAATGGCTACGAAGATCATAGGACTAACACCCCTGAATTGCCTCGGGTTTCAACCCAAGGGAACAAATCATGTTTTAAAACATCCTATCTGAATTTATTCTAAATACAAACTGCATAAAACGATGAGATTATCTTTTTATCCGAAAAGCGCTACGACGTTTGTGTAATGGGGTATTCAGAGTTTATTATCTTTTACTATGAATTAAAACACATCTAGATATCTAAACATAACGGGAGTCATAGAAGCCTATATTTCATATATTTATTAGATCTATTGAAATCTAACTCTTTAATAGATCTATGAAACGTCCATGATTACAGGGAATGATCGCGCTACTATTAGAATCAAAACCCGAATCATCGGAATGTTCCATCTGCAAAAAAGAAAACCAAAAAGTCACAGATGAACATGGCGAACAAAAACGACAAGTCAAGAAGAAGCTTTCTGCAAAAATTGGGCATTGCAGGAGCGAGTACCGTTGCCGGATCGGCCTTGCTACTGCAGGGATGCTCCGATTCGAACAAAGCCAGCGGTAACAAAGTAAAAGTACTTACTGCCGATAACAAATTGGTAGAAGTAGATGTAGCCCACCTAAAACCTGGAGATAAGATTCAGGATTTATCCTACCTACAAAAAAGAGGTCGCGAAGGAATTCCGGGAAAGAAGTTTGTAATGGTGGTTGATTTGGCCAAGTGTAAGAATGCACGCAAGTGTATGAAAGCTTGCCAGAGCGCACATCAGCTAAAACCCGAAATGCACCATTTGAATGTGTTGGAAATGGAAGATCCGGTGAAGAAAACCTCCTACTGGATGCCTAAAACCTGTCAGCATTGCGACAACCCACCTTGTGTATCGGTTTGCCCAGTTGATGCAACCTTTAAGCGTCAGGATGGAATTGTACTAATCGACAACGAACGTTGTATTGGTTGTAGATTTTGTGTGGCGGCATGTCCTTATTCGGCACGTACCTTTAACTGGACCGAGCCTAAGAATTCCGACAAGATGGCCGATGTTACCTACGATATGGAGCTGAATGTTCCTCAGAAGAAGGGTACGGTTACCAAGTGTGCGTTTTCTGCCGATCAGTTGCGTCATGGAAAGTTGCCTTACTGTGTATCGGCATGTCCGAATGGGGTGTACTATTTCGGCGATCAGAACGAAGATTTGGTGACCAATGGTACTACCAAGAAAACCGTTCGCTTGAGCCACTTGCTGGAAGAGAATGCAGCCTACACGCTAATGCCTGAACTGGGGACAAAACCTAGTGTTTACTATTTGCCTCCACGCGAAAGTGAGGGATAAATTAATTAGATTGGAAACACCCCTCTCCCTGTAGGGATCTCCCCTGAAGGGGAGAAATTAAAGATTGAAGTCGGTTTAAAACTTGTCAATCTGTTGAATAAGGAGGTTTCCCCTTTCAGGGGGTACCGAAGCGAAGCGGAGATTGTGAACACAAAATGAATATTAATCGTGAACCAATGCCGACAGGCAAAGGGGGTGTAGGTTAAAATGAATCTCAAAATCTAACTACGTTATAACTATGAACGAAACAATAACAAAAGGTCATTTCAGCGAGGAGCAAATTGATAAGGACCTTTTAAAAAATGTGAACTGGGGAGGCAAGTTCAAGCTTTGGATGGGCTTTCTTACAGTGTCACTTATAATCTGCTTGTATTACTATTATCAACAATTGCAAAACGGATTGGGCGTTACGGGTCTTCACGACTATGTATCCTGGGGAATCTATATCTCAAACTTCGTTTTCTTTGTTGCCACTTCCTTAATTGGGATGCTGGTGTCATCGGTACTCGGAATGATGAAGGTAAGCTGGGTTAGGCCCGTTGCCCGTATTGCCGAGTTGGTAGCTGTTGCCTTCGCCATGGTAGCAGGTTTAATTATCATTACCGATATGGGGCGCCCCGATCGTCTGTTGAATGTATTCATACATGGTAGGGTTCAATCACCAATTGTTTGGGATATCGCTGTTGTGGTAACCTACGTTGTGATAAGTGCTTTACTCCTTTATATTCCTATGTTGCCGGATATTGCATTGTGCCGCGATAAGCTGAACAATGTACCAAAATGGCAGCAGAAAATGTACAAAAGTTTGTCATTGGGATGGAACAGTACAGCAAAGCAATTTCGCTTGATGAATCGTTATACCCGCATTTTGTTGGTACTGATTATTCCTATAGCGCTTTCGATTCACACCGTTACTTCCTGGCTGTTTGCCATGACATTGCGTTCGGGATGGGATTCGCCAATCTTCGGACCATACTTTGTGTCGGGGGCATTTGTAGCGGGTTGTGCTGCGGTAATTATTGCCATGTTTTTCTTCCGCAACAACTATAAGCTGAAAGAATACATCACTGCCGATCATTTCGACAGAATGGGTAAACTATTGGTTCTGGTTGCTTTGGTGTATGTGTATTTTAATATCAACGAAATTATCGTTCCCGGATACAAGGCCAACACAGCCGATGCCAAGCATGTTCACGAAATGTTGTATGGTCACGATTCGGTAATGTTCTGGCTGGTACAATTGGGAGGTTTGGTAGTTCCATTCCTACTAATATTGTTCAAGCCAATGCGCAAGCCTTTGCCATTAACCATTATTTCACTGGTTATTTTGGCCGGAGCTTGGTTCAAGAGAGTATTAATTGTTGTTCCTACCCAGTTGGCTCCTTACTATCCAATTCAGAATGTACCTGAAGGCTGGACAGGCTATTCACCAACTACACCTGAAGTTGCAATTACCGTAGCATCCTTCATTTTGGTATTGATGATTATCACTGTATTGGCAAAATTATTTCCAGTAGTGCCAATTTGGGAAGTAAAAGAGGACATGAACCACAAAAACAATTAATGCGATGAAGAACAATAAAGGATATAATTTGATCATTCTGTTCTGCCTTTGCTTTTTGGCTGTGGCGAATGTGAATGCACAGAGCGATTGGCAAGCACCTGCCGAAGAAAACGAAAAACTAAGTCCTTTCCTTTTCGATGATGATATGGTTTTGGAAGGGCGAGTAGCATACGAGAACTCATGTACATCTTGTCATGGAACTCCAGGACAGGATGATTTTACACCAATGTCTCCACCTCCGGGAGATCCTGGAGCCGAAGCTTTTCAAGCACAGAGCGATGGATCGATCTTCTATAAAATTAAAATGGGGCGTGGAACCATGCCAAAATTCGAAGATGCTTTCGCAGATGATGAGTTATGGAACATTGTAGCATACATCCGTAGTTTCAATGAAGACTATAAGCAGGAATTGCCAAATATGGAAGGTGTTGTGATTCCGGAATATGCCATGAGATTAAGTTTCGATGAGAATGTAGACAAGTTGGTTGTAAAGATATTCGCCGAAGAAGTACCACAGCCAGAAGTAAGCGTAAGCGCCTATGTAATGGGGACTTTTGGGAAACACCTATTGGGCAAGGCTCAAACCAACGAATTGGGAATTGCCTATGTGGATGTTGATCCTACCTTGCCAGGTGATGAAGAAGGAAAGATTAATGTTATGGTGAAAGCTACCAAAGGATTTGCCAGAGCTAAGCTTCAGCAAGATTTGGCCATGGCTAAGCCAACCGAACGTCACTCAGCCATCGAAGGACGCCACATTTGGAGTACCGATAGAATGGCGCCAATCTGGTTGAAGATCACCTTCTTCGTTTCGGTATTCGGAGTTTGGTTTGCTCTACTTTTTATTGTGTTTGGTTTGAGGAATATCAAGAAGGCGAGAGAGGAAGCTTAAATAAGGTATGGTCTAATACACCCCTCTCCCTGTAGGGATCTCCCCTAGAAGGGGAGAAACCAATGATTAAAGATGGTTGAAATTAAAAAGAACTCTAATTAAAGAGTTTTCCCCTTGAAAGGGGAAATGCCGATAGGCAAAGGGGTGAAGAAGGCTTTAAGAATAACATTTAAAATCTAGAAAATTCAAAATATATGAAACTTGCAAGGCGTGATTTTTTAAAGAGTTCGGCAGCTATCGCCGCTGCAACCGCAGTTGGAGTTGCTGTTCCGGAAACTCTGAAAGCAGAAGCTCGTGAGGCCGAAAGTGGCTGGACATGGGATAAGGCTGTATGTCGATTCTGTGGAACTGGTTGTGGTATCATGATTGCCACAAAAGACGATAAAATACTTGCTGTAAAAGGTGATCCATTGGCTCCTGTAAACCGTGGATTGAACTGTATTAAAGGATATTTTAATGCTAAGATAATGTACGGTGCCGACCGTCTGAAAAAACCATTGCTTCGTGTCGATGAGAATGGCAATTTTAGTAAACAAGGAAAATTTAAAGCGGTTAGCTGGCAGCGTGCTTTCGACGAAATGGAAAAGCACATGAAGTCGGCTATGAAAGAACTGGGACCAACGGGAATTGGGATTTTCAGTTCGGGTCAGTATACCATTATGGAAGGTTATGCCGCATCGAAATTGATGAAGGCGGGTTTCCGTTCTCATAACATCGACCCGAATGCTCGTCACTGTATGGCATCGGCCGTAGTTGCCTTTATTCAGGCTTTCGGTATTGATGAGCCGGCAGGAAACTACGACGATATGGAAATTACCGATACGGTAGTAACCTGGGGAGCCAATATGGCCGAGATGCACCCAATTCTTTGGTCGAGAATTACCGAGAACAAACTGAGTCATCCCGACAGAACCAAGGTGGTAAACCTTTCTACTTATACCAACCGTACTTCCGATTTGGCTGATATCGAAATCATATTCAAACCAAATACCGATTTGGCAATCTGGAACTACATTGCACACGAAATTGTGTACAACAAGCCAGAGGCCATCGATTGGGATTTTGTGAAGAAATATACTGTATTCGCAACAGGTTTTGTTGATATTGGTTACGGAATGCGTACGCCTGATCATCCTAAGTTTACCGATAAGGAAAAAGAAACCGTGAAGCATGAGGTTGCCAAGAAACTGACTGCCGATGAGGGAAAAACTTTGGCTTACCTGGGCTATAAGGAAGGCGATGTAATGGAAATGAAGCATCGCAACAAGGCGGTGAATCACTGGATCATTCAGTATGAAGAATTCAAGAAAGCACTGAAGCCGTATGACTTGGATACTGTAGCCAATATTGCAAAAGGAGATCCTGAAGAGTCAATTGAAGACTTCAAGAAGAAGTTGAAGGCATTGGCCGACTTGTATATCGAGAAAGGACGTAAGGTTTGTTCTTACTGGACCATGGGATTCAATCAGCATACCAGAGGTTCTTGGGTAAACGAGCAGGCATATATGGTTCACCTCTTGTTAGGAAAGCAATCGAAGCCAGGTGATGGTGCCTTTAGTTTAACGGGTCAACCATCGGCATGTGGTACCGCTCGTGAGGTGGGAACATTTGCTCACCGCTTGCCAGCAGATATGGTGGTTGCCAATGCCAAGCATCGCGAGATATCAGAGAAATTGTGGAAAGTTCCTGCAGGAACCATTAATCCTAAGGTGGGAAGTCACCTGATGAAGATCCACAGAGATATTGAGGATGGAAAGATCAAATTTGCATGGATTAATGTTTGTAATCCATATCAAAATACTGCCAATGCCAATCATTGGATTAAGGCAGCTCGCCAGATGGATAACTTCATTGTTTGTTCCGATGGATATCCAGGGATTTCGGCTAAGGTTTCCGATTTAATATTGCCTTCGGCGATGATCTACGAAAAGTGGGGAGCTTATGGTAATGCAGAACGCAGAACCCAGCATTGGAAACAGCAGGTTACACCTGTAGGTGATGCCATGCCTGATGTGTGGCAGTTTGTTGAATTAGCCAAGCGTTTCAAGCTGAAAGAGGTTTGGGGAGCACAAAAGGTTCCGGGATTGAAGGATGGTTTGCCTGATGTTTTGGAAGGAGCAAAGGAAATGGGTTACTCTCCTGAGGATACTTTATACGATGTACTGTTTGCCAACGAGGATGCAAAGAAATATGCATGGCCTGACCCAATTGGAGAAGGTAAGATCAATACAGAATCTGGTGGCGACAAACGTAAAGTATTAGGATCTGATGGAAAACCTTTTGAAGGTTACGGATTCTTTATGCACAAATACATTTGGGAGGAGTATCGCAAGTTTGGTATTGGCAATGGTCATGATTTGGCTGATTTTGATACCTATCACAAATGTAGAGGTTTAAAGTGGCCTGTTGTTGACGGAAAAGAAACCTTATGGCGTTTCAATTCGGAATATGATGTATATGCCAAGAAAGCAGACGTTGGGCCTTTTGCATTCTACGGAAAAGCATTGAAGAAAATGCCTCAGGGATCCATCTCGAAGCCTGACATGTCGAAGCCTAAGGTTAATTTGGCTAACAAAGCGAAAATCTTCTTCCGTCCGTATATGGAAGCACCTGAGGTACCGGATAAGGAATATCCTTACTGGATGTGTACGGGTCGTGTATTGGAGCACTGGCATTCGGGAACCATGACCATGCGAGTACCTGAATTGTACAGAGCAGTTCCGGAAGCACTTTGTTACATCCACCCAAAAGATGCCGCTGATCAAGGCTTGACAGAAGGCGATTTGGTATGGGTAGAATCAAGACGTGGGCGCATTAAAGCACACATCGAAACTCGAGGAAGAAATCGCGTGCCTAGAGGCTTGATATACATTCCTTGGTTCGACGAGAAGGTGTTTGTCAACAAACTTTGTTTGGATGCCACTTGTCCGATGTCGAAAGAGACAGACTTTAAGAAGTGTGCTGTTAAAATAAGCAAAGCGTAAATTAATTATGAGTTATGAATTAGGAATTGGAGGAAGTTCAAAGAATTTAGTTTCATGTATCGGAATTCATAACTCATCATTTATCATTCTAAAAAAAATATGGTGTCAAGAAGAAAAGTAATTCAAAGAGTGCTGGAAGGAGCTGTATTTGTAGGCGGTGGTGGTTTAATTTGGGGGAAATCCATTAAAGCGAACACCAAGGCCGACTATGTACTTCGTCCTCCGGGTGCTTTGAAAGAAAAAGATTTTCTGAAAGCATGTATCAAGTGCGGACAATGTGTTGAAGTTTGTCCCTATGATACACTTAAGCTTGCAGAGCCAGGTGATGGCATTGCAAACGGAACACCCTTTTTCGAACCTAGAACAATTCCTTGCTATTTGTGTACCGATATGCCTTGTACGGATTCTTGTCCTTCGGGAGCTCTGGATTTAAAAAACCTGAGCAAAGAAGAAGAGAAGCCGGATATAATGAATTCTAAAATGGGCTTGGCTGTGATTCATAAAGAATCCTGTTTGGCGTATTGGGGAATTCGCTGTGAGGCGTGTTATCGCGCTTGTCCTTTGATTGATAAGGCCATTACACTGGATTATGAGGTGAATAAAAGAACTGGTATGCATGCCAAGTTACTTCCCGTAGTTCATTCTGATGTTTGTACAGGATGCGGCGTATGTGAACAGGCATGTGTTGCCGAGAAGGCTGCCATTTTTGTTCTGCCATTGGACAAAGCAACTGGTAAAGTGGGCGACCATTACATCAAAGGCTGGGAAAAAGAAGATGAGAAAAGAATCAATGAGGAAGTCGAAAAAGCAGATGATGACAAGGATGTTAAGTCGGCTATCGATTACTTGAATGATGATGATTTAATTGAAGATTAGTGTCAATAGTGTATTAGCACCCCTCTGTCCTATTGGACATCTCCCCTAAAAGGGGAGAACAAAAATTAGACTTAGCACATAAATAGAATTTAGTAGTTCTGTTTATTTTAAGAACCTTTCCCTTCTAGGGAAAGTGCCGACAGGCGAAAGGGTGAAAAGACAATTAAAATTTGATACTAATTCATTATAAAAAACAATTGAATGAAAAAATATAAGTTTTTAATATTACGACGAATCATTCAGCTGTCCTTTCTGCTTCTATTTGCTGGGGGAAACTATTTTGGATGGGAAATCCTTCGAGGCAATTACAGTTCTGCCATCATTGCTGATTCTTTGCATTTAAGTGATCCTTATGCTGTTTTGCAGATATTGGTATCCGGATTTATTGCGTCAAGTTCAGTATTGTTGGGAGCATTATTAATATTCCTAATCTATGCATTGATAGGAGGAAGAATGTTCTGTTCCTGGATTTGTCCTATGAACATCATCACCGATATTGCATTTCGCTTGCGCAGAATATTTAAGATAGAAACGGAAGCAAAAGTTTCAGTTTCACGAAATCTAAGGTATTACGTCCTGGCTTTAAGCCTAATTGTTTCTGCGGTATTTGGAATGGCTGCCTTCGAAATTATCAGTCCGATATCTATGCTTCACCGGGCCATTGTGTTTGGTTCAGGAGCTGGATGGGCAATTGTTGCAGTGGTTTTCTTTGTCGATCTGTTTGTTTTGAAAGCAGGTTGGTGTGGGCACATTTGTCCTTTGGGAGGATTTTATGCCTTGGTAGGAAAGCAGGCTGTAATTAAGGTGAAGCACGACAAAGAGAAATGTACCCATTGCATGGATTGTTTCGATGTTTGTGTGGAAGAGCCTGTTTTGGATATTGTAGGCAAGAAAAGCGACTTTATTCGCAGCGGAGCTTGCACCAATTGCGGCAGATGCATAGAGGTTTGCCATGACAATGCGATGAAATATTCGCTGAAATTCGATTTAAAAAAATAATGAAGAGATTAAATAAAATCTAAAAACATGAAATACCTAGCCCTAATTGCTTTGTTCTTTTTAGTAGCTTGTAATCAAGCTAAAGAGACAAAAATTGATGAAGATCAGTTGGGTTTTATTGATGCAGATTTGCATTCGGATGAAACCAATTTTAAAATGAAGGCCAATTTTAATGAGGATAAACCAGAGGTGGGAATTACCATAGAGCGTTCGTTCGAGAATGCACCTCCAATGATTCCGCACACTACTGCTGGATTCTTCCCAATTAAAATGGACAATAACATTTGTTTGAGCTGTCACATGCCTGACAAGGTTGAGGAATCGGGAGCTCGCGAAATCTCAAAAACACACTTTCAAACCTGGCGCCCGCAATTGGTGCTTAAGGATGGTGTTTACTCCAATCCGAAAGAGGATGATAAAGTGTATGTAAAGGATGTTAAAGATTTAAATATGGCATACTTTAATTGTTCACAATGTCATGCTCCTCAGGCCGATGTTACCATTGATATTGAGAATCTGTTTACGGTTGAGTTCCGAGAAAAATTTGGTATCAAGGAATCCAATTTACAGGATAATATTGGTGATGGCGTAAATAATTAATAATGGTAGAGACGCAAGGCTTTGCGTCTCTACATGATATAAAGATTAATAATATGAATATATCCAGTGTAGTAGTTCGTGTCCTTCCAGAGCATACCGAGCATTTGGTAGGTCAACTTAAGGATAGTGATTTGTGTGATTATCATTTGCATGATGAAGGAAAGATAATTGTCACAATCGAAGGAGAAGGAATTAGTGAGGAGATTGCCAAACTGAAAAAGATTCAGGCAATGAAAAACGTGCTTTCGGCTGATATGATGTATTCCTATTCCGAAGACGAGTTGGATCAGGAAAGAGATAAGATTGACAAATCTGATGGAATAAAACCCTGGTTGAATGATAACAGCAAAGATGCCGGATTGATTAATTATGCCGGAGATCTGAAAAAGAAGAAATTATAATGTAGGGACACGCAATGGCGTGTCTTTTTTTTGAACATGTAATTCCCGGTTTATCGAAATGATTCGATTGTTAAGAGACAATTCATTTTTATCTTTAGCGAATCATGAATAAGCATCAAAAGGAATACATACATCGAATAAATCGGGTACTAGATTATATAGAGTCTCATATTGATCAGGAATTATCTCTTGAGACATTGGCTGAGATTGCCAACTTTTCTCCCTTTCATTTTCATAGAATCTTTTCAGCATTTACCGGAGAAACAATCAATGGTTTTGTGAGAAGAATTAGACTTGAAAAAGCCGGCAGTATGTTGATAACATATAAGGAAAAAACGGTAAGTGAAATTGCCTATGCCTGTGGATTTCAAAGTGCTTCTGTTTTTTGTAGAAGCTTTAAATCTCGCTTTAAAATGAGTGCTCAGGAATTCCGGGAAAACTGGGAACCCATAAATAGCAAGAATTGTCAATCGGATCGCAAGAATGGTAAAATCCTTACAGAAAATCAAACCTATGTTTGTGATGTTGAATTATTAAAAATGTCACAAATGAAATCGAAAATTGAAATTAAGGAAATGCCTGCAATGGATTTGATTTATTGCCGACACGTTGGTGAATACCATTTGATTGTGAATGCTTATGAAAAATTGAGGAAGTGGGCTGAACCAAGAGGTTTGTTCAGACCAAATACTAAAGCGGTAACTGTGTATCATGATGATCCGAAGGTGACAGAGCAAGATAATATGAGGCAAAGTGCCAGTATCTTGTTGGATCATCCTGTGAAGGCAGAGGGTGAATTTGGCAACCTTTCAATTCCAGGGGGAAAATATGTTGTGGGAAGTTTTACCATATCAGCTACAGAATTTAAAGAAGCTTGGGATGCGGTTTGTATTTGGCTATCGGAAAGTGGATATGAACCTACAGATGCTTGTCCTTATGAGTTGTATCACGAGAGCGAACCTCCTGAAAAATTTGTAGTGGATATTTGTATTCCTGTAAAACCAATGTAATTGAATTGGGAAAACCAACAGATCTGAAAAAGATGAGATTATACTTCATTAATGAAATGATAATTTGCCCTGGGTTTCAACCCGGGGCTTTTTGTATTTTACAAATCAAACCCAATCTTCTCCGACGAAGCAATTACAAAAGTACTGTTGAAACGAGTAAGAAACTCAAACTTCGAAAGCTTCTCTTGGATAAAGTATTGAAACTCGTTCATGTCTTTCACCATAATTTTAAGCATGGCATCAAAATTACCTGAGGTATAATAGAATTCCATCACTTCAGGTAAGGCTAAAGCTTGTTCTCGAAAAGAGTCTACAACATCACGAGTGTGCTTAGTCAATAAAATAGAGATAAAAACAGTCATGCTTCTGTCAATTTTCTCAGGATCTAGCATGGCCACATAATTCTTAATAATTCCACTTCTTTCCAGCTTCTTTACACGTTCATAAACCGGAGTGTTACTTAGGTGCAGCTTTTCTGCTAACTCCTTAATTGTGATCCTACAATCTTGTTGAAGGAGTTCTAAAATCTTACGATCGGTTCTGTCCAGATTTTCCATAGGAGAAAAATTTTCTATTGATGTGCCTGATTTTGGCTTTTGTAAAGATATAAATTCTTCGGAATTGCACATTACATAGAGTAGTTTTCTGTATTTATTCCATATGCTAGTAAATCATTTGGTTGATGGGTATTTTTACAAGACAAAATTACGCTTGCACTTAATGGGCAATTAATAATTGAGAAAATTCCAATTAATCAGTAGGTGTTGATTTTGAGTTTCTCTCCATTTGGAAGTGATTGAGACAGGTAGAGAGGCAATAATTGAATTGAAAAAGACAAACACTAAATAGATAATGAAAGAAATCAGATGGCACGGACGAGGAGGTCAAGGAGGATTTACCGCTTCTCGCTTGTTAGGAATTGCTGCTAGTGTTCATGGTGGAAAGCATGCTTTGGCTTTCCCATCATTCGGACCTGAGCGTAGAGGAGCGCCTGTATTGGCATTCACTAAAATTGATGACACAAAAATTCATGATCGAAGCGAAGTTCAGGAGAGTGACTTCGTTGTAGTCATGGACGAAACACTAATTGTTCCTGGATTCGAAAAAGGAATCAAAGAAAATGCATGTGTATTGATCAACACCACAGATGTAGAGCAATATCGCGAGCAATTAAAAGGATTTGATTTACGAGGAATTGATGCTACCACTCTTGCTATGGAGGTATTGGGCAGACCAATAACCAACACTGCAATGTATGGTGCTTTGGCGGCTGCTTCAGGCTTGGTAAGCAAGGAAGCTGCAATTGCAAGTATTCATACCGAGATGAAGCCAAAGTTGGCTCAGCTGAATGAGAAGATTGTAGAGAGAGCATACGAACTAATTAACAATTAAGAATTAATAATTAACAATTGTTCAGAACTGATTTCTGGAGGTTGAAATTATTAATTGATAATTACTAATTGACAATTGATTAAAATGAGTCGTCCAAAACATACGGAATACAAAATTCCTCAACACATAAACGATTACCCAACCGGGCCACAATACGAAGCTGGATTTCTTCCAGAAAAGAATGCAGGTTGGAGAACCTTTAAGCCTGTAGTGAATCATGATGAATGTATTTACTGCTTGCGTTGCTACTTGCTTTGTCCTGATGGAACCATCATGAAAGACAATGGCAAAATCAAAATCGACATGGATTATTGCAAAGGCTGTGGGGTTTGTGCCCACGAATGTCCTAAGGATGCAATTGAAATGGTAAAAGAGTAATCGCAAAAGAAAGATCAATGAAAACAAATAAAATATTCATATCAGGTGATGAGGCAGTAGCACAAGGCGTGAAACTTTCACGTCCACATGTGGTGGCTGCATATCCAATCACTCCGCAGACCATTACGGTTGAGCGTTTGTCTGAAATGGTAGAGGCAGGCGAGATGGATGCGGAATACATGCACGTAGAGTCTGAACACTCTGCAATCTCAGCTACAATGGGTGCCAGTGCAGTTGGTGCCAGAACATTTACAGCATCTTCTTCTCAGGGCTTGTTGTATATGGCCGAAGGACTTCACTACTGTAGTGGTGGCCGCTGGCCAGTTGTAATGATGAATGCGAACCGTTCAGTTGCTTTACCATGGAGTATCTATGGTGATCAGCGCGATTCACTTTCTCTTTTGGATTCAGGTTGGATTCAAGTATATGTGGAAGATGCACAGGAAGCATTGGACATGATCATTCAGGCATACAAAATTGCTGAACACAAAGATGTATTGACACCAATGATGGTGAACTTGGATGGTTTCATCTTGACTCATACTTACGAGTTGGTTGAGATTCCTGATCAGGAAATGGTAGATCAGTTCTTGCCTCCATTCGAGACTCCAAACAAGATGTCTTTCGAGAATCCGAAGAACCTTGGATTTAGTTCTCGTCCTGATGACAATACCGAGTTCAAATATCAGCAGAACGAAGCCATGTTCAATGCCATTGATGTTATTCGTAAAACCGATGAGGATTTTACTGAAATGTTCGGCAGAAAATATCATGGAATGGTAGAGGAATATATGTGCGAAGATGCTGATGTGGTATTGGTAGCATTGGGAAGTGTTTGCGGAACTGTGAGAGTGGTTGTTGACAAGCTTCGCGCTGAAGGTAAAAAAGTTGGATTGTTGAAGATCCGTTACATGCGTCCTTTCCCGGTTGAGGAAGTGAAAGATTTGGCCAAGAGAGTAAAAGCAATGGGTGTTATCGATAAGGATATCTCATTCGGATACGAAGGAACAGTTTACACCAATGTGAACTCAGCCATTTCTCAGATCGACAAATATGTGTACAAAAGCAACTTTGTTGGCGGTTTAGGTGGTCGCGATATCACCAAAGCAGAAATTGAAGACATGTACAACAAGTTGTATGCAGGATTGGAGAACAAGAGTGAAGAGACAGTAGAATTTTTCAGCTTAAATGTAGAAGGCAATGACTAAAGTATTAGATATCCCAAAAGTGAATGCGAAAAACATGACCGAGAAGGAGTTTTTCTATGGTCATAAAGCTTGTGCCGGATGTGGCGGTAGTATTGCTGTACGTTTGGCCTTGAAAGTATTGGGCGAGCGTACCTATTCTGCTCTTCCAGCTGGTTGTATGTCGGCAGTAGGATTCATTTATCCACAGATGGCATTCAACTCCAATGCAATTATTACAACCTTTCCAGGTTCGGCAAGTATGGCTGCAGGGATTGCTGCAGGTGCCAAAGCTTTGGGACAAAAAGATTTTAAAACGGTAGTATTCGCTGGTGATGGTGGTACTGCTGATATCGGATTCCAGGCATTATCAGGAATGATCGATCGTAACGATGATGTATTGTACATCTGCTACGACAACGAAGCCTATATGAATACCGGAATTCAGAAGAGTGGTTTGACTCCTTACGGAACCAAAACTACGACTACTCCTGCTGGTAAGAATATCCCGGGAACGATAACTCACAAGAAGAACTTGTTTGAGATTATTGCTGCTCATGATATTGCTTACGCTGCTACTGCAAGTATTGGTTATCCTCAGGATTTTATCAACAAGGTAAACAAAGCGAAGCACGTTAAAGGTGCAACATTTATTCATGTATATGCATCGTGTCCAACAGGATGGGGAACGCCAACCGAAACATCGGTAGAAATTGCCAAAGATGCTGTAGATGCAGGATTAATTTTCCTTGCAGAATATGAGGATGGTGAATACAAATTGAACAGAAATCCAAAGGAATTCAAATCGGTTGAAGAGTACCTGAAAAAGCAGGGACGATTCAAGCACATGAGCGATGCCGATATTCAATGCGTAATTGAAAACCGCGACAAGAAGTGGGAACGCATGCGCAAAAATTGGCTGTAAATCAATTGATAATTATCAATGAATAATAGCACCCCTCTGGCTGTAGCCATCTCTCCTAGGAGGGGAGAAATCCTAGATTGAATGTAGAACTTCAGTTTTTAGTCTTCCCCTTTTTTGGGAAGTGCAGATAGGCGAAGGGGTGCAAGAATCCTAAATAAACAAAACAACAAACAGTACAGACGCAAGGAATTGCGCCTCAACAAACAAAACAAAAACCAAACACAATGATCAGCGATTTAAAAGGAACATTTTCCAACATAAGCAACAACATCAAAAGATCTGCTATTCGTGAGATCCTAAAATTGACCCAAAATCCTGAAGTAATTTCTTTTGCAGGAGGATTACCAGCACCGGAATCTTTCCCTGTTGACAATTTGGATGAGATCATTTCAACCATGTTGAAGGAGGAAGGAGCAGAGGTATTGCAGTACGATGCAACCGAAGGAGTTACAGAGTTAAGAGAACTTCTTTTGAAGAGATATCAGAATGAAGGTGTTCAGTGCGAATTGGACAACATGATTGTAACTACGGGATCGCAGCAAGGTCTGGATTTGGTTGGAAAAGTGTTTGTGAATCAAGGAGATGTTGTGATCTGTGGATTGCCATCTTACTTGGGTGGTATCAGTGCTTTTCAGGCTTATGGAGCTAAAATGGAAGGGGTACCAATGGATGAGAATGGAATGAGTGCTGAGCTTTTGGAAGCCAAGTTGATTGAATTGGCGGAGCAAGGTATCAAACCTAAATTCATCTATATCATTCCTGATTTCCAAAACCCAACAGGAATTACCATGCCTGAATCTCGTCGTTTGGAGATTATCGCATTGGCACACAAATACGATGTTTTGATTGTTGAGGATTGTCCTTACAGAGAGGTGAGATTCGAAGGAGAACCACAACGCATGATGTATGATTTGGACAATGATGATCATGTAATGACATTGGGAACTTTCTCTAAGACATTTGCACCAGGCTTGCGTATTGGTTGGATCTTAGGTCCGAAAGAAGTAAATGACAAGATTGTGATTGCCAAGCAATCGTCTGACTTGTGTACACCAACTTTCGTTCAGAAAATGGCGATTCGTTACATGAAATCAGAGCATTTTGAATCGAATCTTAAAAAGACCATCGATTTGTATCACCAGCGTAGAGATGTAATGTTGGCAGAGATGGAAAAATGCATGCCAGAAGGAGTAAAATGGACGCATCCGGAAGGTGGAATGTTCCTTTTTATTACACTTCCTGAGAATATGGATGCCTTGGAATTGTTCCACAAAGCAATTGAAAAGAAAGTGGCATTTGTTACTGGAAATGTATTCTATTGTGATGGAGGCGGAACCAATACCATGCGTTTGAACTTCTCATATGTGAACAACGAAAAAGCGATTGCAGGTATTCAGCGTTTGGCTCAAATTATCGAGGCTGAAATGGCTGTCGAGGCTTACTAGTTCAAAAAGAAAGGTATAATAAGACAATATGAAAGCCTGATAGAGCGTTGATTTTTCAGGCTTTTATATTAAGCATATAAAATAAAATGATGGTACTTTGTTTGTTATCGTGTCTATAAAACAAGTAATTTAGATGTGATTTAAATACATAATAATAGGATGTATAGTCTTAAATTTCTATTTTAAGTGGCTAATTCATTACTAACCCCTATTTAATTATGAAAAAACATTTAATAGTACTACTGTCATTAGTGAGTTTACTAACTTTCTCGGCATTTTCACAAAATGACTTCAGAAAAGGATATGTCATAACAACAAAAGGAGATACTTTACATGGACAGGTGGCATACACTCTAAAATCAAAAAATTATCGATACTGTATATTCAAGAAGGATGAGAGAAAACAGAAGTTCAGTTCTGATGAAATCATTCGATATGCCATTGATGGAAACAGAACTTTTGTTAATGGTGTTGTTGATGATTCTTTTGTAGAGTTGTTGATTGAAGGAGAAATCAATCTTTATAAAAAGGCATCAAACTTTTATGTGCAAAAAAATAATGGTGATATACATCTATTAGAGAAATATATAAAAAAGAAAGATGATTTTGGAGAGGTTAAAACAGAAAACAAAAGATGGAGAGGGATTCTGTTCTTTTTGGTTAAGGATAGGCTGGAAGGAAAAGTATCTCTTCAAAGATTTGAGTTTTCAGAAAAATACTTGACAGAATTAATTAGGGATTATAATATTTCCGGAGGGATGAATTATCACGAAAGTAAGGCTGATATTCAATGGGTGAAAACCCAGTTTGGTCCAATTGCGGGATTTAATTTTGAAAAATTATATATAGATAACAAATCATCTTATTACTATTATTATAATCAGGATATTAATCAGTTGAATCCTTTTATTGGAGTTGCATTTAATATTTATACGCCTAGATTGTCGGAAAAATTTAGCTTACAACTAGAACTTCAATTAAGCAAATTGGATGTGAAAAAAGAATTTCATGATGAAATTCCAGGCTATAAATTTGATAATACACATACAATAGAAGCAACTAAATTAAGTATTCCTTTTGCTGTGAAATATGATTTTTACAGCAAAAAACTAAAATGGCACATACTGGGTGGTATATTGGCAGAGAAGAATTTTAATGCCGACTATTATACTATAGTTAACCGATTTTATAATGACGAATCAGATTCTTTCGAGTTAAGAGACATGAAAATAAAGGATAATCAGACAGGTTATTGGATTGGTTTTGGAGTGGAAAAGAAGATAAAAAAAGTCCACGCCAGATTAGGAGTTAGATATTACAAAATTGGTAATTTGTTATATCACAAAAGTATTGATGTGAAACAAAATCGATTGTCTTTTAATCTATTTATATCCATGTAAAAAAATACATTTTAAATATCCTAAAGAGGATTAATTTGTAAATAAGAAGATTTATAAAGAGGGACCAATCACAAGACTTTCAAGTGCAATTGTTCCCTTTCTTTTTTTAAGTATTGATTATTGCCTGAAAGGCATAAAGATATTAGCCCAGGGCATCGCCCTGGGTTTATTGTATCATGTAAATTATTGTCGCAATAGAAATGATGATTGTTGTAGCTTGATTCTTGCGACGAAATAGGGGTATCTTTTATTTAATATAGCTTTTTCAATTGCCTCGGGTTTCAACCCGAGGATGATGTTAATATTATTGAAAGAGAGGAATACATGATTTTGATAGTGTATCTGCTCCCTTTTCTTTTTTTTATTAATTTTCCATGAATTTTTGAGATTATTAACCTATGAAAATCTACTCAACAGCTTGTCCCCGAAATTGCTACAGTACCTGTAGTGTTAAAGTTCGTGTAGAGAACGATAAAGTGATTGGAATTGACCCACACCCTGAAAATCGTGCTACACCAGAAGGACCATGTATTAAAGGTTTGGCTTATGTGGAACGTGCCAATTCGAAGGAGAGAATTTTGTATCCGCAAAAGCGAATAGCTGAAGGGAAGTATGAACGAATTTCTTGGGATGAGGCATTGAATACCATTGTTGAGCAGTTGAAGAATTGCAAACAGACTTTTGGTCCGCATTCAGTTCTTTATTTTGCAGCTAGTGGCATGTCTGGTTTGTTGAATGGAGTAGGAGCAAACTTCTGGAAACTGTTTGGAGGCGCAACAACAACCTATGGAAATCTTTGTTGGCCTGCAGGATTGGAGGCCACTCGACTGACCTTAGGTGCCAACAAACACAATGCTCCCTGGGATTTGGAGAATGCCAAGCTGATCTTATTGTGGGGAAAGAATCCTGCCGAAACCAATATTCAGGAGATGATTCCTGTTGAGAAGGCACAGGAAAAAGGTGGGAAATTGATTGTGATTGATCCTCGCAGAACTCCTTCCAGCGAGCGTGCGAATTCACTCTTCCAAATCAAATCGGGAACCGATGCAGCCTTGGCTTTAGGGATTGCTAGAGAATTGATTCAGAATGATTGGATCGATCATGAATTTATAGAGAAATACGTACTTGGCTTTGAGCAATTCAAAGAGCGAGTTGATCAATATACATTGGAGAAAGTATCAGAGATCTGTCGTATTCCTGTAGAAGCCATTCAGGAACTGGCAAAAGAAATTGGAACAACAGATGTCATGACATTGATTCCGGGTTACGGCATGCAGCGATATGAAAACGGTGGTCAAACCACTCGCTGTATATTAGCATTGTCGGTAATTACTGGAAATATTGGGAAGCCCGGTGCTTGTTTCCATTATGCAAATCTTCAGAGCTATGTGTTCGATGATTTGAAAGAGCCGGAATCATACTTTCCAGGATGCGAGCATCCAAGTTTCAGGAGGAAGATATCTGTAGCCAAATTGGGTGAGGATTTATTGAATATCAAAGATCCTGAAGTGAAGTTCATTTGGGTAGAAAGGGGAAATCCCTTATCTCAAAATCCGGATACCAATAAAATCCGTAAGGCATTCCGAAAGGCAGACTTTCGAGTGGTTGTAGATCAGTTTATAACCGACACGACATTGGAAGCGGATATCATTCTGCCAGCAAAAAACATGTTCGAGCAATCCGATATCATTGGCTCTTATTGGAACCCGTATGTGCAATTGCGACAGAAAGTAATGGAACCGGTGGGCGAGGTAAAACCTGAAACGGAAATCTATTATCTCTTGGCAAAACAATTGGGATTTGCCGATGAAGAGATCGAAGGAAATATTCCAGAACCTATTGATGAGGCAATTGAAGAATATTTGAACGGATTCCTGAAAGATTTTCCCGAATTAAGTTTGGAACAATTGAAGAAAGGGCCGCAATTGGCAAACTCTTTCGAGGAGATTCCTTTTGCAGATTATCAGTTCCCAACTACTTCTGGTAAAATTGAGCTGTATAGTGAGATGGCCAGGCAAATGTGGGGAGTGGATGAATTGCCCGATTACGTTCCTTTGCCTGAACAAGGTGAATTTCAGTTTCAGTTGATATCGCCAAACTCAAAGAATCGAATTCATTCACAGTTTGGCAATTTAAATGTGATCAAGCAATTTGAACCCGAAGCCTATCTTTTTGTTCATCCATTGGATGCTGAAGAGAAACAGATGAAGAATGGTGAAAAGGTTGAAATCTATAATCATCAGGGTAGAGCGGAAGTGAAACTGCAATATGATTTGGGTTTGCGCAGAGGAAATGTAGTACTAACCAATGGTCATCAATCTCATTTGGGAGCCGCTCCCAATTTATTCACCAAGGGATGCGAAACGGATATGGGACATGGTACCGCGTTCCATAACACTTGGATCAACTTGAGAACAATTAACAATGAGTAATTATCAATTAATAATAGAATTAAAGGAATAGTTAGTTCAAGCGGGAGTTGCTAATCCGGCTTGAGGATAATGATAAAAATAAGATTGACTTTAAATTATAATTTTAAAGGATCGTGAAAAAAAACTCATTCATATTCAACACCAACCGATGCGTAGGCTGTAATGCTTGCGTGGCGGGTTGCAGCATAGAAAATGGAACCGATTTTCGTGTGAACTGGCGAGAGGTAAACACTGGAAACAAAATCAAACACCCGGGATTGCCTGTTTTCCATTTTTCATTGGCCTGTAACCATTGCGAGGATGCTCCTTGTATGAAGAACTGTCCGGCACTGGCTTATACTCGAGATGAAAAAACGGGAGCCATCATTCATCATGCCGAGGCATGCATTGGTTGTACCTATTGCACCTGGGCTTGTCCGTACGATGCACCAAAGTTCAATCCGGCTACCAAGATCGTTGAGAAATGTAATTTCTGTGTGGATAGAATCTCAGATGGGAAACGTCCTGCTTGTGTGGAAGCTTGTCCGGTAGGAGCACTTGACTTTGGGTTGTTGGACTTGAAAGAAGAAGATCGTGTAACTCCTGGATTTGTGGATATGGGCATCAAACCATCCATTCAATTGATACCGTTAAGAGAAGAAAATAAGGCGCCAAAGGTGGAGAATACTGATCAGGTAGAAATCGATGAGAAAAAGATAGAGGAGTGGCTGCCAAAACCAAAAGATAAAGTGGCATTGGACAAGGAATGGACCTTGGTGCTATTTACTATTGCAGTAGCAGGACTGGTAGCTTGGCAGGCAGCTCATTTAATGGGCGCCATAGACATGCAGTTGATTCCATTTGGCATCGTTTCAGTTTTGGCCATTGCATTAACATCGCTTCATATTGGAAAGAAAATGCGCATGTGGCGATTCATTCTCAACCTGAAAGGCTCCTGGTTGAGTAGAGAAATCTTCTCCTTTTCAGGATTTTTAGGTTTAACAGGATTTCAACTAGTTACAGGAAATATATGGTTTGGAATTTTAGCTTTGATTTTTGGGATTTGTAGTTTGATATCTGTTGATATGGTTTACAAATTCTTGACGCGAAAAGATGGTCTTCCAGTGCATTCAGGCATGGTAAGTCTTACAGGAATTTTGTTTTTTGTTTGGCTGATTGAGGTGCCGATTGTTATAGAACTTATAATTCTAATCAAAGGAAGTTTATACATTGGGAGGAAAATATCTTTACGTCTAATAAGATTGAAACATTTTCCAGCTCTTTCATTGCTAAGAACGCTCTGTTTATTAATTCCATATTTTCTGTTGGGTACGCAATGGGAATTGAGCTTAGCAATATCTTTAGCCATTATACTCGCCGGAGAATTAATCGATAGGGCAGAATTTTATTACGAATCGGATGTGATTACACCGGAGAAAGAATTACGAAATATATAAATTTGATAGAATGGTAAAGACGTGGCATTGCTACGTCTCTACGAAAGCAATATATTAACCATGAAAAAAAACATCAACGCATCGCACACCCCTCTTTATCGTGAAGCGGGATTCAACCTAAAAGATTCAAAAACCACCCAGGAAGCATTCGCGGCAGAATTGGATCATCCGCATGAGCCGGAGAATTACATCTATTCGCGCTACCGAAACCCAACTACCGTTGCAGTTGAGCAGCAAATTATGGAGCTGGAAGGCTGTAAATGGGCTTTATTGGTAGAAACTGGAATGGCTGCCATCGATGTGGCAGTATCGGTTTTCCAAAAGGGAAAAGATACCCGACCATGGTTGTTCTTCCATGAAATTTATGGTGGCACCAATTCATTTATCGATACGGTTCTGATCAAGCGTCGTAACCTGGATGTACACCGTTTTTATGCCAATGATGGACTGTATGATTTCGAGGAATTGGAGCGCTTGTTAAAGGAGATTCAACCTGAATTCCTGTATTTCGAGGCGGTTTCGAACCCAATGTTGATTGTGGCTGATGTAAAGCGAATAATGGAACTGGCAAAGCAATACGATTGCAAAATTATTGTAGACAATACTTTCGGAACTCCATATTTGTGGAAGCCATTATTGGACGGTGCCGATTTGGTGATCCATTCTGCAACCAAATACATGAGTGGACATGGCAATATTACTGCCGGTGTCATCTGTGGTAACGATGAGGAATTGATGAAAGAGGCCATTGAGTACCGCAAATGGGCGGGACACTTTTTAAGTCCTGACGATGCCTACCGTTTGGGAACCCAACTGAAGAGTTTCGATCTGCGTTTCAAACAACATTGCGATAATGCTTTGGCTTTGGCAGAATACCTGCAAAACCATCCAAAGATTGAAGAGGTATTGTATCCTGGTTTGGAATCTCACCCAACCCGAAAAGAGGCCGTTGCCTTGTTTGGCGACAAAGGCTTTGGCGGCATGGTCACCTTCGATATTAAAGGAGATTCAGATGAAGACAAACGCGAAAAATGCAACCGTTTCATAGCCGCTTTGGAAGATCAGATTCCTTTGGTGCCAACCCTTGGTGAAGTAGATACCATTCTTCTGCCAGTTGAACCTGTTTGGGGAGCCAAATATCCTCTACCGGGAACCATTCGATTGTCGGTAGGAATTGAGAATATTGAGAAACTAAAAGAGTGGATTGATAAAGCTTTGAAGGAAATGTAAAAGGAAAAAAGCTCACCATTTGGTGAGCTTTTTGATAGAATTACTTTTAATTCTTAATGGATTGATTACAGTATGGATGAGTAAGCTGACAATTATCTTTAGATCCTAATCCATTATCTTGTTTTCTTATAATATGATCATATGAAATGGATTTCTCAGGATCTAAATATCCATTACAAATTGGACATTTAATAGCTGTCTTGAGCGCATTTTTAATAAAAGAGGAGCTTTTTACTTCCTCTGTAAAAGAAGAACCAGATATTGTTGAATCTCCTAGTACAATTTTACCTTCTAGTTTGGCGATTTTTACTATCTCGGAATCATTAACAACTTCTTCATTGTTTAAGCGTTTTACCATTTCATCTATTAGATTGCTAAATATTTCAATCCTATTTTTAGAGATATGCTTTTGTAAAATAGTTGCAATTAAATCTTTCTTCTCTACAAGTATTTCTTCAAGTTTTCCTCTACATTTTGTGAATTTGTTAAAAAATAATGAATCATTATTTCGAACTTTTTTAGATAATAAATCGACTATTCCCATAAACATTGCTCGAGAATGTCTTCCGCTTGGTCCGTAAAAATAAACAGCCGGATGAAGTCCAAGGCTTCCATTATCATTCCCTGAAATACGTTTTGCTAATCTAAGCGATTTATTAATAACACTTAAAGTAAGTTCACCGTTTATATCATCTTCGTGTGAACATACTTTTTCTGGAAAACCTTGCTGATTTCTATTGGTGATTAGTAGAAAATCAATTAATATTTGTAAGGCTGTTCTAACACTTTTAGATCCACCAAGTGGTAAATCTAGGGTTTTTATAGGCCTTTTTATTTCTGGATCAAAGAGAGTTTTGTGGAATTCTTTTGATATTGAACCTATTTTCTCATAAATTTCGGGTTCAAAGCTTGACCAATATTTATGACCAGTTCCAGCTCTGATAATTGCTCTAGCTGAAATTGGTATTGGTTTTTTTCTGTTGACTAATAATAGTTCTTCAATATCATCTAGTGGTGTTCCTTGTCTATTGATTTTAAAAAAAGATTGTTCCGCTTTATCCGCATCTCCTTTTACCCATTGTACTTGTAGACCTCTGGAAATAATACGACTTATACGTTTTCTTTCTGATGGATCTAGGTTATCCTTTTCATTCTGTAACTCTAATTGTTTGTAACTGCCAATTGAATTATTAATTAGTTTCCTAGTTTTTTCTGCTATTTTTTTCTGTTCAGGAGATATTTCTCTACCGAAATATTCATAAGAAATAGCACCATCCCCATAATCATCTTCAACCCATGCACGTATTGCACTTAGTCTATGTCCTCCATCAATAACAAATATGTAAGTTGGAGATTTCCATAGAATTACAGAAGGAACTAGATCTCCATTTATAAAGCTCTCTAATAATGACAATACTTGATTTGGGGTCCAGTGATTTGTTTCTCTTTGAAAATCTGGTTTCCTAAAATTTGGGACAACAAGAGCACCTCTTGTGAAGTCTCTTATCGAAATTGTGTTAAAGTTTTCATATGATTCTTCCTCTTCGGTATTACAACCAAAATCTTCTCTCTTTATTAAAGCATCTAAGTTAACCAGATTTGATTTTGCCATTACTTAAATAATTGTTTTATCTTATCTATTAATATATTTTAGGCTAATGAATTTTATAAAATTACATTCATACCAACGATTGTCTTGAATCCTAAAATTAACAATTCATAATGAACCGTAGCTAACTTTCCTATGAATTATTGTAAATAAACTAAAATCACTAAATCATCCCACAAAACAAAGCCCTATCGCCCCAATTTATATGCCTATCGCGAGTTTTGATATTCCTATCGCCAAAAAGTTCGCCTATCGCTAAAATGAGGGGCCTATCGAGTAAATGAGCTGTCCTATCTCCATTTTGGCATACCTATCGCTAAAATTCCCCACCTATCGTAGGGGTTTCAGAGGGTATGTAAGTGTTAGAGGTAGAGACAGCATTAATGCTATTTTTACAGATATAATAAATCAGTAACCAAACTTTATGCTCCAGGTTAAAACAAGCCAGCAAATATAGGCCTTCTAGAAGATTTTAATGCCAGTTGTCAGCCCCAAACTCCAGTTAGGCGAAAATAGCTTCAGTTGGATCTATCTATGCTCCAGTTGCACAAAGCACCCCTCCAGTTAGATATCTGATCCTCCAGTTATATAAATTTATGTTTCAGTTGGATAAAATACCCTCCAGTTGGCAATTTTGGTACTTCAGTTGGGTTAATAGGGGTTTCAGATTGCAAAATTATGCTCCAGTTATGAAATAGGTTAACATTTATAAGGTCTTCAGCAGTTTTAGCATACCTGTAGACATTTTCTATACCCCTGTAGCCATATTTACCCGTCTGTAGTGAAAATTACCCTCCTGTAGCAAAACGAATCTACAGGTATAGGGCTTCCAGAAGGTTTGATATCTACTATTGTGAGTTTGTCCATTCCTATTGGCAGTATAGGTATTTCTATTGCCACATACCAATGCCTACTACTAAAATAAGGTGCCTATTGTATATTTTAGAATCCCTATTGGAGAAATTACCCGCCTATTGGGAAAACAAGTTAACTATTGTAGGGCTATCAGAAAGATAATATAAAAATAAGAGCATCAAGAATCATAAAAATCTTAATAATCTGCGTCTAGATAAAAAAAAAGCCACGAAAAATCGTGGCTCTATATCATCATTGCGTCCTTCATGTGAAATTACTCTTTCAATGTTGGAGCATCATCCATTCTATCGATTAAGGCTTGTGGCAGTTTTTTCTTCACCTTAGCGCCAAGTTCTCTAATTTTTTCTGCACTTCGAATTAGGTTACCACGGCCTTCGGTTAGTTTGTTCATCGAGGTAGCATAGGTTTTCTTTGCAGTATCCATTTGTCTGCCCAGGCTGATCATATCATCAACAAAACCAACAAATTTATCGTACAATGCACCACCTTGGCGAGCAATTTCCAATACATTTCGGTTTTGGTGTTCCTGTTTCCAGATAGAGGCAATGGTACGCAAGGTAGCCAACAGGGTAGAAGGACTCACAATTACAATTTTGTTTTCCCAAGCATAATTAAACAATTCCTGATCGGCTTGTACGGCCATGGCAAAGGATGATTCGATTGGCACAAACATCAATACAAAATCAGGAGAGTTTAATGCTTCTGAACTTTGGTAATGTTTATCGGCCAATTCTTTCACATGCGCTTTCATGGAAATAATGTGATCTTTCAAGAACTTGTCCTTGTCTTCTTCGCCATTTGAATTTACAAATCGCTCGTAAGCCACCAGCGAAACCTTCGAATCAACAATTACATGTTTCTCTTCAGGCAAACGGATGATCACATCAGGGCGAATGGTCTGTCCTTCGCTATTCTGAGTTACTACTTCGCGTTCGTACTCTTCCCCTTTCGAAAGGCCCGAACGTTCTAATATTCTTTCCAATACAACTTCGCCCCAGTTTCCTTGTTTCTTTACATCACCTTTAAGTGCTTTGGTTAGGTTATTGGCTTCATCACTAATCTTTGCATTTAGGTCATAAAGCTTTTTCACCTCCTCTTTCAGGCTGATTTTATCGCGCAATTCCTTATCGTAAGTTTCCTCAACCTTCTTTTCGAATGATGTCAGCTTTTCCTTTATTGGCCCAAGAATATCGTCCATATTCTTCTGGTTGGATGTGGTAAACTCTTTCGTGTTTTCCTTCAGGATTTTAGAGGCAATGTTTTCGAATTCGGTAGTGAACTTCTTTTGTAATTCCTCCAGTTCCTGCTTTTGGTTTTCCAAACGCTCTTCCAAATTCTTTCTTTCGGTAGCCGAAATAGATACCGAACGGGTTAGCCTTTCGTTTTTCTCCCTTTCTTCGCCCAGTAAATTCGCTATTTCCTCTTTTTCGCGTTTTATGTTATTTGCACGCTCTTCCAATATCGATAATTGGTGCGATAATTCACTTTTTTCGGTGATAAAAGCATTTTCCTGCTTTAGCAATTCCTCACGATGAAGAGCTGCTTGTTGAGATGTTTTTTTTCTAAGAATCAGCCAAGCGATAATTACCCCTTTGGCAATTCCAATTGCGATGTATAAAAATTCCATGTGCTTTTTATTTAACCACAAAGTAAAACGAAGTAATTCACGAAGGAACACAAAGTATTGCATATCCTTTGTTTATTTACTGCACTTTATTCTTGTTTCATTTATTAGATCAAAAAAAAGATTTTACAACACTTATTTCTTTGCGATATTTTGCGTTGAATATTTAGGTTTATCGAAGATAAACAGATCTGTGTAATTTGTGTCATTCGTGGTTGAATAATTCTTGCGAAGCAAGCTATTAAATCTTTGTGATACTCTGTGAAAAACCTTTGTGACCTTAGTGGTTAATTGCTGGTTTTTCGAATTCTTTCAATTCCATTACACCATTATCCAACACGGCATAGGTAAAGTGTGTTACCCAATCGCCAGTATTAATGTATCTGCTTTCACCATTCAAATCGATATTGCAAGGCCAGTGGCGATGTCCGAAAATGAAATAGTCGAAATGTTCTTTTTTCAGTTCATCTTTGGCATATAGCACCAACCACTCTTTGTCTTCACCTCTAAATGTATCAGCTTCAATTTTGCCATTTTTAAGTCTGCTGTGTCCCGACCAATTGTGTGCCAGCCAAATCGCAAAATTTGGATGAATCCTGGCAAACGACCATTGCAGAAACTTATTGGTAAAGATCTTTTTCAGAATCTTATATCCCTTATCGTATGGCCCTAATCCATCGCCATGTCCCAAAAAGAATTTCTTGCCCTGAAGTTTGGTTTTTACAATATCACGATGAACGATTACGCCAGTTTCACTTGGCAAATAATCAAACACCCATATGTCGTGATTTCCGGTAAAGAAATGCACAGGAATACCCGAATCGGTAATTTCGGCCAGTTTTCCTAATACACGGGTAAATCCTCTAGGTACGGTACGTTTGTACTCGAACCAGAAATCGAAAATATCACCCATAAGGTAAATTGCTTCGGCATCTGCTTTAACAGTATCCAACCACTTTACAAACAACAATTCACGTTCGCGATTATTCTTTAAAGCGGGTGCTCCCAAATGCACATCCGATGCGAAATATATTTTTTTGTTTTTACTCATGAGAAAGTTTCATGTACTTAAAATGCCTAAAGTTTAAAAGTAATGAAAATTAGTTTTCACCTTTGTACTTTAGGCACTTAATAATATTTTAGTTGTATTACTTTACGTATTCAGCAACTTTTTCTTCCAATCTTCTTGCAAAAAGATCCTTACCAACAATTTCACCTCTTTGGTCGATTAGGTAGTTAGCAGGCACTCTTTGTACGTTTAACAAGCGAACCGCATAAGAACTTCCGTTTTCAGGATCACAAACATTTGTCCAGTTCATCTTGTCTTCTTTAATTGCTTTTTTCCAAAGCTCTTCGTCTTGATCAACAGAAATCTGGTAAATTCTTAAACCTTTGCTTTTATACTTGTCGTAGATTTTCTTAAGTGTTTTATTTTGCTTACGAGAGTTTGGGTCTTGAGATGCCCAGAAACTCAATACAATAAATTTCCCTTTTAAAGATGAAAGAGCTACGTCCTTACCATTGGTGTCAGGCAATTTGATTTCAGGAAAACTAGCACCTTTTTCTTTAATCATCTTAGCAATGTTTAGGTTGGACATTCTCTTTTCAAGAGTTTTGTAGTTGGCTAAAATTGCTTTGGTATATTCATGTTCAGGGTAAAGTGCTCTCATCGATGAAGCTACAATTTTCACAAACTGAATGTCCTTGTTCTCATTTAAAGTGAAAGTATCTTCATCAATTTTTTGATACAATGCCATATAGCTTGCCAACGAAGTAGCATTTTGCATGATAAAGTCGATAGAGAATTTTCTTTGTGCTTGAATAGCTTCAATATATTCAGCCACTAAATTTTGTGATACAGTCGAGAAATCAGCATCATTTTTCTTTTCTTCCAATTGCTTGCGGATTGCAGCAACTTTGGCTTTGGTAACATTTAAAGTATCGTTAATCTGTTTTACCAGTTTCGAACCTTTCGATCCTTCAACGATATACTTTTTATTCATGTTTTCGGCCTTGCTGTAAACTAACATTTTATCGTTTTCTTCAGCCAAAAGGGTAAGCAATTTACCGTTTGATAAGCGTAACAAATAAAATTCAGGTTGGGTAAGGTTCAAATCAAATTCAAATCGACCTTCTTTGTCAAGTTTTACCGAATCAACAGTGCTTGTACTGGCAACATGTAAATGATCCAAATACAAAGTTTTACCTTCTGCGTTATCGATTTTACCTTCGATGCTTACATTTCCTTTTTGGCCACAAGCCCAAAATAAAACTAGTGGAAGTACAAATAATAGTTTTCTCATACTATGGATTAGATTGTGTTATTTAAACTGCTAAAATTCTTGGTTTCACTATCAAATAATTTATAATCAAAAGCTTTGGCTGATTTGAACTTAAGTTATCAAATTCTCAAAGCAAATGCGCTGCGAAACTTCAGGCGGAAATTTACTAATAATTTCCTGTATAATCATTATCAAGCAATGTGAGATATTGAAGGAATCGATCAGGTTCGGGAATTTTTCATATTTTTGCTTTCAGATTAAAAAGGTGAAATTTTCTGGCTTGATATAAAGAAGGGATGGATGATTTAGATTAAATTTCACCACATACAACTGATATTACAGATGAAGATATATACGGATCTTAAAGATTTTTCTGCTCTAAACCCTGTGGTTACCATTGGAACTTTTGATGGTGTTCATTTGGGACACAGAAAGGTAATTCGTCGACTACAAGAATTGGCCCACAGAGTAAAGGGGGAAACCGTGATTTTTACATTTTACCCACATCCTCGATTGGTTCTCAACAAGGAGAACAATGGTCTTCGCCTGATTAATACTTTGGAAGAAAAGAAGGTTTTGCTTGAGGCGGCTGGTATCGATCATTTGGTAATTTATCCTTTTACCAAAGAGTTTTCGAAACTTTCGTATGTAGAATTTGTGGAGCAGATATTGGTAAAACAATTAGGCATGAAATACCTGGTGGTTGGTTACGATCACCGTTTTGGTCACAATCGAGAAGGGAAATATGAAGATTTAAAGGTTTTTGCCGATCAGTTGAACTTTAAAATCGAGCGCCAGGATGTTTTAAACATGGATGCCATAAACGTAAGCTCAACCAAAATCCGTAAAGCCATTGGCGAAGGGGATATTAAAACGGCAAATAAATATTTAGGCTACCGGTTCTTTATCAAGGGAGATGTGGTTGATGGAAAAAAATTAGGAAGTAAAATTGGCTTTCCTACTGCCAATATCGATCCGCAGGAAAGTTACAAACTGGTTCCAAAAGATGGAGTTTACGCCGTTAAAGTTGATGTTGATGACAAGCGCTATTTGGGCATGTTGAATATTGGTGTTCGACCAACAGTTAACAATCAATTAGACAACAGGTCAATCGAAGTTCATATTCTTGGTTTCGATCAGGACATTTACTACAAGAACATTACCATTCATTTCTACAAAAGAATTCGCAACGAGCAGTTTTTTGCATCAATTGATGACTTAAAGGCACAGCTGGTAAAAGATAAGGAAGCGGTTGTTGAATTGTTAACGAAATAAAATCTGTACTTGTAGAGACGCAAGGCCTTTCGTCTGTGTTCAAAATAAAAGATAAAAAACAACCCCGAAGAAATTCCTCGGGGTCATAAATGTTATATAATCAAACTGCTAGTTTTTACTAGCCTCAACTTTTACATTTTCCTGGTGATTTGTTCCAGGTTCTTTTGCTTTGGCTTCAGGATTGGGATTTCCTTCACCAATTGGTTTATCAGGAATTCTCATTCCGTAGAACGAACGATAAACGAAGAACAATCCGATCAATAAGAATACACCACCAATGTATGGCGCCATATTCGCTTCTCCGGTTTTGTCAGCATGAACAATCAGTTCGATTGCAATTTCAGCTGCCAATAAGCCAAACAGAGTAGAGAATTTAATAATTGGATTCAATGCTACCGATGAAGTATCCTTATATGGATCACCAACAGTATCACCTACGATGGTTGCATCGTGAAGAGCTGTGTTTTTCTCTTTCAAATCAACCTCAACCACTTTTTTGGCGTTATCCCATGCACCACCGGCATTTGCCATGTACATTGCCTGGAACAATCCGAAAATGGCAATGGAAATCAGGTAAGCCACAAAGAAGTTCGGGCTAAAGAATGCGAATGCCAAAGTTAAACTTAGGATTACAGCAAAGATATTCCACATTCCCGATTGAGCATACTGCGTACAAATCTTTACCACATTCTTAGAATCTTCAATATCAGCTTCAGCCTTATCCAGATTAATATTTTTCTTGATGTATTCAACAGCTCTGTATGCACCAGTTGTAACTGCCTGCATTGAGGCTCCCGAGAACCAGTAGATAACAGCACCACCTGTAATCAAACCTAGAATAACCGATGGATCGGTCAATTCAATCTGTAATAATGATTGCCCGTTGGAAAGAATGGTTCCTTTCAGTAAAAGAATGATTGCAAAAATCATGGTAGTTGCACCAATAACCGCAGTACCAATCAATACAGGCTTGGCAGTAGCCTTAAAAGTATTACCTGCCGAGTCATTATCTTCCAGATTGTGCTTTCCAGTTTCAAAGTTAGGAGCAAAGCCAAAGTCTTTTTCAATTTCTTCGCTAATGTTAGGAATACTTTCGATTTGAGACAATTCAAATACCGATTGAGCATTATCGGTTACTGGTCCGTAACTATCAACTGCAATGGTAACAGGTCCCATTCCCAAGAAACCAAACGCAACCAAGCCAAATGCAAAAATACCTGGATATTCACCAAAAGCATCAATATCCTGAACGGTGTAAAATGCAACCGCCATTAGCGCCATCATTACCATTCCTTTCCAGAATGCCGAGAAGTTACCTGCAACCATACCCGATAGAATGGTAAGAGAAGCTCCACCTTCACGAGAAGCGCTCACAACTTCTCTTACATGGCGAGAATTGGAACTGGTAAAGGCTTTGGTAAATTCAGGAATAATAGCCGCAGCTAGAGTACCACAAGAAATAATGGTTGATAGTTTCCACCATAATCCGTTAGGAAGATCGGAAATCAACACATAACTCAATGCATAAGTCACTACGATGGAAATAATGGAAGTAATCCATACCAATGCAGTTAATGGAGCTTCAAAATCGAAACTATCTTTTTTGCTATACTTTGCCTTGGCAATGGCTTGATTTACCAAATAAGCCAGAACAGAAGTGAAAATCATCAATACACGCATTGCAAAAATCCATACAATCAATGTAGATGCAAATCCCATATTTGGAATCAAACCAGTTTCACCAAACATTAAAATGATGAAGGTAATTAATGCCACACCAGTTACACCGTAAGTTTCAAAACCATCGGCAGTTGGTCCTACGCTATCACCAGCGTTGTCACCTGTACAGTCGGCAATTACACCAGGGTTTCTTGGATCATCTTCTCCAATTTTAAATACGATCTTCATCAAATCAGCCCCAATATCAGCAATTTTGGTAAAGATACCACCGGCAATTCTAAGGGCAGAAGCACCAAGCGATTCTCCAATTGCAAAACCAACGAAACATGCACCAGCACTTTCGCCAGGAATGAAAAGAAGGATGGCAATCATCATGATCAGCTCAACGCAAATCAATAGTAAACCAACACTCATACCAGCCTGAAGCGGAATAGACATTACGTCGAAAGGCTTTTTCTTTAATGCAGCGAAAGATGTTCTACTGTTTGCATAGGTGTTAATTCTGATTCCGAACCATGCAACACCATACGATCCAAGAATACCAAGAACGGTCCATAGAAGAATCAGTAAGGTTTTAGGAATGCTTAAATGAGCTAATGCCAGGAAGTAATAACCAATAGCAACACCAATAATCAAGAATAGAATAATCAGGAATTTACCTTGCTGCAACAAATAGGTTTTACAGGTTTCGTAAATTATATTTGAAACTTTTGCCATCGATTTGTGCGTAGGAAGTTTTTTGATGCGATTAAACTGCACCATCCCAAACAATAAACCCAGGGCAATGATGATAATTCCGTAGAGGAGCAAGTCCCAGCCATTCATGCCTCCAATTCCATCAAAGACACTTTGTCTTAAATCAGGAACTACCAAATCGGCTTCACTTGCAAAAGATGCGAACGGTGCACACAAAACCCCGAACACAAGTAGTAATAATGCTTTCTTCATAAGATTAAAAAATTAATTTGAATAGGTGAATTTCCTTTCAAATTATGCATTATTGTTTACCGAGTCAAGGCTTTTTTATAGAAATGTGCAATCAGAAAAACTTTCGTTGATTTGCTTTGTGTCCTGATTTTGTTATATTTATGATGTCAAAATTAGTTCTGTTGCAAATGGGACTAATTTTTTTGTGCCTTTTATATACTGATTAGTTGTAAACCCTAAGGATATTACCAGAAACACTGGTTCTGTATGATTTTAATGGATGGATGGCTACAGATTCGCTGGTTGGAGCAGCACCTGTTGATAGAATAAATTCGCTTCCGCAAACCGGACAAGTCGCACCATTATTCCATGCATCAGCATCATCAGGATCATTCAATTCAACATGTTTATCAGCTTCAACATCATGAGTGCAAGTAGCATCGTAGGCATAATACTGACCATTGGTTCTAAATACAAATATGCCATGCCCCTTGTATCCTAAAGAACGACCTTCGATGAAATCGAAATACATTGCAGAATTGTTGGTCAATTGATTGTAGTAGGTAAGATCGATATGAGCATTAATCTTTTGGTAGGGAACAATTTCGTTTACATCCACAGAATCGGAACTACAAGAACAAATACTGATGCACAATGAAAATAAAACGAAAAAATATAGTAAATTTGATTTGTTGACTGACATAATTTTATAGTTTGCATTAATAAACGCAGGTTGATCCTGATTATTATTGTGAAAGCGTAAAACTAACAATTAAATATCAGAACTCTCATGGATGAAGGATGGGGAAATATAATATATCTGATCATATTAGCGATTGTAGGAATTTTTAGTTCTATCAAGAAGAACAAAAAGAAGCCTGTTCCAATATCTCCGCCCGATGATGGAGAAATAGCGGAGCAATCTGCTCCTCAAACTACAAAGCCGCAAAACGATTTTGAATCGGTATTTGAAGCTTTGTTGGGGCAACAAAGGCCCGAACCATATCATGAGGAAGAAGAATGGGAAACAGAAGCTCCAATTGCCGAACAGGAGGTAGTTTTAGATTCAGTTCCTGAGCAAAAGGATCCTCGGGAAAGTAGTATAGAATATACTGAGAAGCGACAAATTTCTTCATTAGATGCTTTAAAAGATCTCTATCAGGAAGAAGCGGAAGAGGAGGAAGAAGATGGGGAAGAAATTGATTGGCGTCAGGCGATAATTTACAAGGAAATTTTAGAGAGAAAGTACAATTAGTATAATTTTTTAGTACTTTTATAAGTCCCAGTTTATACCGTATAAAAAGGAGCATAAATATTAAATTTGTATATTTGTATTCCTGAAGAGTTCCGAGAAGTCGGGATTCTTTTTGTTTTATAGGTCTTTGGTGATCTGGGAATTAAGAAATCAAGAAAAAATAAATAGGAGGATATTATGTCTGGTTATTCATATGTAACAGCAGATGGTTTAAAAAAACTAAGAGAAGAATTGGAACAGCTTGAGAATATTGAGCGTCCAAAAATTTCAAAGCAAATTGGTGAAGCGATTGACAAGGGGGACTTGTCGGAGAATGCTGAGTACGATGCAGCAAAAGAGGCTCAAGGTTTGTTGGAAGCAAAAATTGCCCAGTTGCGAGGAGTTATTGCCAACAGTAGAGTTATTGATGAAACTAAAATTGATACATCAAAGGTTCAGATGATGAACAAAGTTACCATTAAGAACCAGAAAAATGGTGCAGTAATGACTTACACTTTGGTGTCGGAAAGTGAAGCTGATTTTAAGAAAGGTAAACTTTCTATCAATACACCAATTGCCAAAGGTTTAATTGGAAAGAAAGTTGGCGATGTAGTGGATATTCAGGTTCCTAATGGAATTATTCCTTTCGAAATCATCGAAATTTCTATCTAATAGAAACAAATTGAAAACTTCTTAAAACAGATAAAATGGCTTCAATTTTCACAAAAATAGTTCAAGGCGAGATTCCTTGCCATAAAATTGCAGAAGACGACAAGTACTTTGCATTTTTAGATATTAGCCCTTTGGCTAAAGGTCATACATTGGTAATTCCAAAGCAAGAAGTTGATTACATTTTTGATTTGGAAGATGATGTGTTGGCAGGCTTAAATGTATTTGCAAAAAAGATTGCTAAGGCAATTGACAAAAGTGTAGAATGTAAACGTGTTGGAGTTGCCGTTATCGGTCTGGAAGTTCCACATACGCATATTCACTTGGTACCATTGAATAATATTGGAGATTTAAATTTTGAAAACCCTAAACTGTCTCCAAGCCAGGAAGAACTAGCCGAAGTTGCAGAGGCTATTCGCAAGAATTTAGAATAAGAGAATATCTTAATATATAGACAAGCCGCTTTTTGAGCGGCTTTTTTCGTTTTTGGTATTTATTTTTTTACCCGATTCGGATTGTTTTTTATAAAATCGGCCCATGAACTGGATTTTTTCGCAGTAACCAGTGCATTGTCCTGAAAAAAGTGACAAAGTGCAATTGCAATGGCATCTGATTCATCAGGATTTTGAGGAAAATCTTTCATTCTAAAATAACGTTGAAGAATTACCGCCAATTGTTCTTTCGAGGCAGTTCCCGTACCAGTAATTGCTAGCTTAATTTTACGTGGAGCATATTCAAAAATTGGAATATTGCGTTGCAAAGCGGCAGCAATGGCTACGCCTTGCGCACGACCCAATTTCAACATCGACTGAATATTTTTACCAAAAAACTGAGATTCAATTGCCAATTCATCGGGATGATATTCATCTATGACTTGCAGTGTTCTTTGAAAAATCTTTTGAAGCTTGATATAGGGATCGCTGATTTTTTTTAAATCGAGAACCCCCGAAACCATGATTTCAGGTTTTCTGTTTACCACTCTAATTAACCCGTATCCCATTAAATTGGTTCCCGGATCAATTCCCATAATTATTCTGTCGTTACTCAATTGAATTGGATTTTTGAACAAGTTTTTGCAGTACTATCCCAGCTATAATAAGAACCAAGCCTGCCAGTGTACTAAGATAGATAGATTCTCCGAGAATCAGATTAATAAATATTAATGAGGCAAAGGGGCTCAAGAAAACCAAGTGACCAATCTTATCGGTAGAACTGCTCAATTTCATGGCTTTTAACCAAAGTACATATGCAATTCCACACTCAACAATCCCAATGTAAATTCCAGCCAATAAAGGTTTGGTATCAGGAAGTGTGAAATTAGAAAAAAGAGCTATGCTTAGTACAATGTAAATGAATCCAAAAATAAAGTTCAAAAATAGCTTGGCAACTTCTTCTCTTATATCTCTTACATTATATATCCAATACAAAGCCCAGAAAATCGAACTTCCAACTGCCAGTAACACTCCGAACGGATTTGGTGTTTGCAATGAAGCAAATGAGCCTTTGTTGGCAATTACAACCACTCCAGCAAAACTGACCAGAATGCATAGAATACTTTTAATTCCTATTTTCTGTTTTAACAAAGGAATAGAAAGCAGTACCAAAGTTATTGGCCAGATGTAATTCAAGCTCATTGCAAATTGCGCAGGCAAAATGGCATAGGCCTTTAGTAAAACCAGGTAGTATAAAAATGGATTTAACAAGCCTAAAATGGCAGAGCTGAAATAATGCTTTTTACTTACTTTAAAACTGTTTAATAGTTGGTTTTTCAACACCAATAAAACGGAAAGAAAAATAAGGGCTGTACCTGATGAAATCAAAAGCAAGTGCATAAAATCCATACCAGCAAGAGCAATCTTAAATGCCGTTGCTACTGTAGACCAACATAAAATTGCCAGTAATGCGTATGTATATGCTCTTTTCTGCTGCTTCAAGTGGCTGGAATTAAACTTCTTGCAAAAGAGAAGAAAATGTGATTACCTGGTTTTGAAATCTGGCATTAAAAACCGCTTTGGTTCTTGGCTCAAAACTATTGATGTATTTTTCCAACTGTTCGCGAGTTTTGAATAAAAGCTGCAATGAATAAGTCATTCCGCCATCTTCTTGTGCAACCATTACTTTACAAAAATAGTTGTCCGAGAAAGTACTGGTTTCCTTTAAAAGAGGAATAAACTTCGTTTTCATCCACTCTACAAAAACAGCCTCTAGTTCCTGTTCAAGCAAATAGCTTGTATTGTATAATAACATATCGTATATCTTTAAAAGTCGCGCAAATTTATTAAAAACTTACTTCGTAAGTAATATATAAACAACTGAAGACACAAATTATCACGAATTATTTAATTGTGTAAATTGCCACGCAATTCAAAGTTTGAGAAATTGGTGCTTATTTCTAAAATCAACATTTGTTTTTACAGCAAGTAGAATTCCATTAATTTCTTAATGCATTAACTCTTTGTCTGGCTTCAACCGAAAAAATACTATCCGGATAATCTGTAATAATTGATTTGTAACAATCTAAAGCAGCAGGTGAGTTTTGCATTTTTTCAAGTAGTTTTCCTTTTCGGAATAATGCTTTATCTGCAATTGAATCCCATGGGTGATCTGTAATTATTTTTTCAAGATTCTTCAGAGCGTCATCCAGTTTATTCTGCTGCAAATAGATTTCATATTTTTTAAAATACACTTCGTCGATTAAGCTATGGGCAGGTTGGTTTCTTATCAATTCATCCAACTTGTTTAAGGCTTCATCTTCTTTTTTCTGTAGGATTAAAAACTCAGCTTCCGCATAAGTTTTCATTGCCGTATAACTGGTATCTAAGGTGGTGTTATCACTAATTAACTGCGATAAAGCAATTGCATCATTGGCAATTAATTTTGAGGTACTTCCTTTAAGAGCGTCTAACTGAGCTTTTGCCCATTTCAATTCTCCCATATAATAGGAAACCTTGGCTTTTTTGAATTTTGCCTCGTAGCCTATGGTGTTGTTTTTATTGGCTTTTTCAATCTGAGAATAGAGCAGGATGGCATCCCACTTTTCATCGGCAAACAATTTAATATCTGCCAATTCCATTTTAATTTCTGATTTAAATTGTGGGTGAATGTTGCGATTTTTTAGAATAGCTTCAAGTTTTTCAATTGCTTTATCATTTTGATTTAGGTAAGCCGATAATATGTGAGCATGTCTAACGATAGCCCTGCTTTTTTGGCCAATATTTTTTTCCTGGTTTAAGAATTTGTCGTAAGAAGAAGCCAGGTTTTCCCATTGTTCCTGTGAGCTGTTTTCGGTTTCTTTTAACTGCAAGAATCTGGTTTCTAGGTGCTCTGTATTGGCTTTAAAATAGTTTGAAGCTTCGGCACCTTTATCAATAACGATCTGAAAAGCTTCCAAGGCAGTTTCGAAATCTTTATTTGTTCTTGCCGTATAAGCCAAAGACATGATGCGAAATCCATCTTCTTTTTTGATTAAGTCGATAGATCTGGCTTGGGCCAAGGCAGGTTTAAACAGTTTTTTTTGCATAAAGTACCATTGTAATAATTCTTTCAAAGCCAAATTGTCTGGTTCTGTCTGCATTTTATTCAAAATCTGATTTCTGATAATTGGATCAAGACTTGAATCGATATCCTGAGCAAGTGCAGATTGAAGGCGATGTTGTACAGTATTAACTTTGCTTGGATCGATGGATACACCAATTAAAAATTCAGCAAGCATTTTTTCAAAATCTCTTTGATAGAGATAAATGTTTCCCAATTCGATATGATAAAGGTGAGGCTGCTTTAACAGTTCTCGTCCTTTTTGATAGACTTTGGCAGCAAATTCATATTCTCGTTTGGAAATAAAAGCATTGGCAATACCATTAATATCAACCTTAATGGGTTTTAGTTTTTGAAGAGCTTTATTGTATTGCTTGATGGCTTCTTCTTCCTGATTCCATTTCTTATAAACATAGCCCAAACTTATAATGAAACTGTTATCGTTTGGATTTTTTCGCACCTGTTTCTTTACAAAACTTTCTGCATCCTTAAATTCTTCCAATGCAATTAAACAATCTACATAGTAGTTGTAATAAGTTTTTGATTTTGTAAAATCATACAAGTCGTAGAATAGGGTAGAAGCAGGCTTGTATTCCTTGTCGCGAAAGTATTTAAATGCCAACTGGCTTCCGGATTGGATGTTTAATTGACCAAAAGTGGATATGCACGCTGATAGCAGTGAAATCAGTAATATGCTTGTTAGTATCTTTTTCAAAATGGAATTTTTATTGATTCAGCACCATAAAAATAAAAAAAAGCCCGACTTTTAGGTTCGGGCTTTAGCAAATATTTTGATAATCGATTAGTCGATCATGTCAAATCCTGTGTAAGGAACCAATGCTTTAGGAATTTTAATTCCTTCCGGCGTTTGGTGATTTTCCAACAATGCAGCTACAATTCTTGGCAAAGCCAATGCACTACCATTTAATGTGTGAGCCAATTGCGGTTTTTTCATGTCCTTATCCTTAAATCTTAATTTCAAGCGATTTGCCTGGTATGATTCAAAGTTAGAAACAGAGCTAACCTCTAGCCATTTATCCTGAGCTGCTGAGTACACTTCAAAATCAAAAGTTAAAGCAGCAGTAAAGCTGGTATCGCCACCACACAAACGCAACAAACGATAAGGTAACTCTAATTTTTGAATAATACTTTCAACATGATTTACCATGCCTTCTAATGCTTCGTATGATTTTTCAGGATGTTGCAATTGTACAATTTCAACTTTATCGAATTGGTGCAAGCGGTTCAAACCACGAACATCTTTTCCGTACGAACCAGCTTCTCTTCTAAAACAAGCCGAGTATGCGGTATTCTTAACCGGAAAATCTTCTCCTTTTAAAATTACATCGCGATAAATGTTTGTAACCGGAACCTCAGCAGTTGGAATCAAGTACAAATTATCTTCTGTAACATGGTACATTTGTCCTTCTTTATCAGGTAACTGACCTGTACCGTAACCAGAATCTTCGTTTACAACTAATGGAGGAATTACTTCTTCGTAACCTGCCTTGCGGTTTTCATCCAAGAAGAAATTGATTAAAGCTCTCTGAAGAATAGCACCTTTACCACGATAAAGTGGGAAACCTGCACCAGTAATCTTTACACCCAAATCGAAATCGATCAAGTTGTATTTTTTTGCCAATTCCCAGTGAGGAATTGCATCAGGAGCTAAACTTGGAGTTTTACCAATTGTCTTTTCGATTACATTATCTTCTTCACCTTTACCTGCAGGAACCGATGAATGAGGAATATTAGGAATTTGCAATAGCAAATTGTTTAATTCTTCAACAATGGAAGTTTGCTTCGAGTTTAATTCAGCAATGGAGTTTTTCAACTCACCGGTTTTAGCTTTTGCTGCATTAGCTTCTTCAGCCTTTCCACTTTTAAAAAGCATACCAATCTCTTTCGACAAGCTGTTCATTTCTGCCTGAGTTGCATCCTGTTCCGCTTGAGTAGCTTTTCTTTTTTCATCAAGATCAATAATTTTTCCGATAATTTCAGTAGCATCGAAATTTTTGATCTTTAAAGCCTTAATGGCTTCCTCTTGATTTTCCTGTAAATATTTTAGGCTTAGCATCTATTATCTTTTGTTGATGATTATTCCTGATTTTTATGAAAGTGTAAAAATAAAAAAATCTCCTGTCTTTATACTGTGATAAAGCAGGAGATTTAAATATTTTAATACTGAATTAACTATTCAGCAAGAGGTTCAATAGAAACGTAAGATTTGTTGTCTCTTTTCTTTCTGAAAACAACTGTTCCATCAACAAGTGCAAATAGAGTGTGATCTTTACCACAACCTACATTTTCACCTGCGTTATGCTTAGTTCCTCTCTGGCGTACAAGAATATTTCCAGCTTGTGCAAATTGTCCGCCGTAAATTTTAACTCCTAATCGTTTACTTTCCGATTCTCTACCATTCTTCGAGCTACCAACTCCTTTTTTATGTGCCATTTTGTAATATTTTTAAGGATTAAGCTACAATTTCTTCAATTTGAATTTGTGAAAGGTACTGACGGTGACCGTTCAGTTTTTTGTATCCTTTTCTTCTTTTCTTTTTGAATACTTTAACCTTATCACCTTTCATGTGTGATAAAACTTTTGCAGTTACTTTAGCACCTTCAATAGCAGGAGCACCAACTGCAACTTCACCTTCGTTATCAACTAAAAGAACTTTAGCGAACTCAACTTGTCCACCTTCTTCAGCTTCTAATCTGTGAACGAAAATCTTCTGGTCTTTCTCAACTTTAAATTGCTGACCCGCGATTTCTACAATTGCGTACATTTTAATACAATTTTACGGTTTGTTCCAGGGGGTGGGCTACCTGTTAATCAAGTTATTCCTCTTGGTGAACCCCCGAAGAAATTTATTTTTCGGATTGCAAAAATAGAAAAGAATAATTGATAAACAAAGTTTTAAGGCTGGAAAAGCAGTTTTTTATCAACTTTTTTCTTTGTTAATCACCTCATTTACAAAATAGGCTGTGAAATCCTTGTAAATGTACAAAGTTTCCCGTTTCATGTTTGGATTATGTAGGCTAATAATTGTATCTTCATGTAATACATTTAAGGAGACTTTTGAATAATTAGAATAAAGTATTCAAGTAGTTTTTTAGGAGGTAGTATAATCGGTGTTTGTATCGATTTTAATTTGAGGAATTGAGGAATGCAAATAAATAAGAAGTCTTGTTTTCAATTATTGTTAAGAAGCTTCGAAACAATTATTATATTTGCTTCAAGAAAGATGGAAATTTGTAAAAACCTATGGGTAAAATAAAACTAAACGTTCTTGGATTGTCATATAGTCAGACACAAACTGGAGCATATGCATTGGTCTTATCTGAAGAGGAAGGTGATCGACGTATTCCCATTATTATTGGTGGTGTTGAAGCGCAGTCGATAGCTATTCAACTTGAGGAATTAGATCCACCTAGGCCTTTGACTCATGACTTGTTTAAAAGTTTTGCAGAAGCATTTACTGTAAATGTTACCGAGGTCAATATATATCGATTAGAAGAAGGAATTTTCTATTCGGAATTAATTTGTGAAAAAGGAAGTAATCGCATTCGTATTGATTCAAGAACTTCGGATGCTGTAGCCATTGCCCTTCGATTTAAATGTCCGATTTATACAACAGATGAAATTATTGAGAAAGCAGGAATTGTTTTATCAATAGAAGGAGAACCTCAAGAGCCCACTATTACGGCACCAACTGCAGAATTTAGTTCTAGTGAAACGAGCTCAAGCAGCGAGTATAGTGATTACTCGATAGCACAATTGCAAGGAATGCTTGAAGATGCCATTCGGGATGAAGATTATGAAAAAGCATCTTTAATAAGAGATGAACTGGATAAAAGAGGAGAATAATTGAATACGTAAATAAATTACCAAGCTATCCTTATGGATAGCTTTTTTTGAATTTACTTTTTCATCAAAGAGATCACATCTCGTAATATCTCACGTTCTTTTTTTAGATCTTCGATTTCTTTTTTGAGCTGTTCTTTTTCTTTATCTACCGGATTATTGATATCAATTGCATTGGCCAATTGCCTGAAAATATTGACACCTGTAGCTTCGCAAATGGTCCAAAGTCGCCCAACCTGAAGGCCATGTCTTTTTAAAAGGTAATGAACCGAGGAGTTTCCTATGCCAAGTTCAGCAGCTAAATCTACCGTACTCATGCGTGTTTCTGCCATGGCATCGTGTATGAGTTTATGAAGATCTACAGGTAGTTTAATGGGTTTTGAAGGTTTCATGAGCTATGTGTTGTTCGTATAATAACTGTAATTTAGTGTATTTCAGTTATATTATCAATAAAATATATAAGTAATAATATCAGACTTATAGTAATATGAATAATTTGTCTATGAAATAGTCTCCTTCATAGATGAGTATGAAAATAACATCTATAAAATAGTTACCTTCATTTCGGAGTATGAAAATATTACTTATAATATAGTGTGCTCCATGTAGCAGTATGAAAATAATACCTATGATATAGTTTCCTCCATACAGGAGTGTGAAAATAACGACTATATTATACGATATTTCAATTTTTTTGAAATTTAGATGGTGTAAAACAGAAAGAGTAACAAAGTGAATAAATAAAACACCCTCTAATTTTTAACAAAAAATTAGAGGGTGATGCATGCCGTAAGCCTTTATTTTTTAGTGTGCTATATTTTCTACTTGCTTAGGATCGTGTTTGTGTTTGAATAAAATCCAGAAGAAGATTGCTATTACTAGTGAATAAATTGCAAATGTATTCCAGATATCCATCCAAATAAAGTTTCCATCATTACCAGTAAAGAATGTGCCGATAATAATTCCACTAATCCATGATCCCATGATTGCACCAAAACCGTTAGTCATCATCATGAACAATCCTTGAGCACTTGCGCGAATGCTTGAATCGCATTGTGTTTCAACGAAAAGTGAACCTGAAATATTGAAGAAATCGAAAGCCATACCATAAATGATGCATGATAGTATAATCATCCATAATCCACCAGCTGGATCGCCATAAGCGAATAATCCGAAACGAAGAACCCATGCAATCATACTGATTAGCATTACCTTCTTAATACCAAACTTCTTTAAGAAGAATGGGATTGCCAGAATGAATAAGGTCTCAGATATCTGAGAAATAGACATGATTATGGTAGAATATTTCACTACAAACGAATCGGCATATTTGTCAACGTGTTTAAAGCTATCTAAAAATACATCGCCATACATGTTGGTTAACTGTAAAGCAGCTCCTAAAAACATTGAGAAGATAAAGAACAATGCCATTTTGTAGTTCTTGAATAACTTAAAGGCATTTAAGCCTAAAGTTTCAACCAAAGGAGCTCCTTTTTGACCCTTGTTTTGAGGTTTACATTGAGGCATTGTAAATGAATAAGCCGCCAATAGGAATGATACAAATCCGGCAATGTAAAATTGGTTTGCCGAAGCTTTTGATCCCGTAAGGTTGGTTACCCACATGGCTACAATAAAACCAATGGTTCCCCACACACGAATTGGAGGAAATACCTTAATTACATCGTAGTTGTTATTTTTTAAAACGGTGTAAGAAATGGTATTCATCAGTGCAATGGTAGGCATGTAGCAAATCATGGCTACTAAAATTACGCTGATAAATGTAGTAGATGTTTCAATTTGAGGTAGGTAAAGCAATGCTGCACCTCCCAGCAGATGAAGAACTCCATATAATCTTTCGGCATTCATCCAACGGTCGGCTATTATACCGGTAAGTGTTGGCATAAATAAAGAGGCAATACCCATTGTTGAGAAAACGGCACCAAATTCGGTAGGCGACCATTGTTTTGTTCCAAACCAATAATTTGCAATGGTTATCAACCATGCTCCCCAGATAAAAAACTGTAGGAAGTTTAATAGCGTCAATCGACCTTTAATTCCCATAATTCGTTGTTTAAATAAATAAGATTAGTAAATGTTTTTCTAAATGGTTTGGTTGTTCTAGTAGTTCAAAATCAATAGATGTAATTGGCTATCAATTTTGAAAGATCCAAATCTAACAAAAAAAGAAGAAAGGTGAAAGCCTTGTTAAAAAGCAGTAAAACGAAAACTTCGTAAGTGGTGTAATAAATGACAAATACAGCCAATATTGCTTTGAAAAAAATGATACTTTTGCTTCCTAAACAACTATAGCTGATGCAGGTAAATAAAAGTTGTCAAACAAGGCAATCGGGAAAAGATAAAATAAAAGAAGCGGTAAGAATTGCTTTGCCAAAGGCTTACTCTACCACAAAATGGTTGCTAAGTATTATGATTCCGGTTTCTTTTGGTGTCATGATTCTAAACTACACGGGAGTTTTAGCTTTAATCTCTTTCTATTTGGCTCCGGCTTTCGAATTAATTGGCTTGCCAGGCGAATCGGCATTTGTTTTATTGACAAGCATTTTCACCAATATATATACTGCAATAGCAGTAATTACAAGTCTTGAGATGCAGGGTAGAGTAGTTACCATTTTGGCGGTAATGTGCTTGGTTGCTCATGGTTTTGTAATCGAAACTGCTGTTTTGAAAAAAACGGGATCATCGATGCTTAGGATGATATTGCTTCGGGTATTGGGAAGTTTTGCAATTGGAGCAGTTTTAAACTGGCTTTTGCCAAGTGAATCGGTGCAGCAAATTAGTTCCATTGCAACATCAAAGGAATCATTTTCTATCATGTTTCTGGATTGGGCTCAGTCATCCTTATTACTAAGCATTAAAGTAATTGTATTGATTACTTTATTAATGATTTTTCAAAAAATATTGGAACTGTTTGGCATCATCAAGTGGATTTCAAAATTCCTGAAACCCTTACAAGTTGTTATGGGATTGCCCGAGTCTACTTCCTTTTCATGGATAGTAGCAAATACATTAGGCTTGGCTTATGGAGCTGCCATTATTATGGAGCAGGTGGAGGAAGGAAAAATGAGTAAGGAGGATGCTGATTTGTTGAATCATCATATTGCAGTGTCGCACTCACAATTAGAAGATCCACTACTCTTTGCAGCTATTGGTGTTCCCTTGGGATGGATGATTATTCCAAGGTTAATTTTAGGAATTGTAGTGGTTTGGATTTGCCGACTAGAGCGTTATCTAAAATTAGTATTTGGTAAAAAATGTTAATCTATCGGATTGGTGTTAGATACTCTTTATGAATTAATGTATCTTTAAAAACTAAAATTTCGATTGATACATTATGCAACAATATCTTCAATTATTAGAAAGAGTTCTTGAAGAAGGGAACAAAAAAGAAGACAGAACAGGTACAGGAACGGTAAGTGTTTTTGGGCATCAAATGCGTTTTGATTTGTCTAAAGGATTTCCAGTTCTTACCACAAAAAAACTTCATTTAAAGTCTATTATTCATGAATTGCTATGGTTCTTGAATGGAGATACAAATGTGAAATATCTTCAGGATAATGGCGTGCGTATTTGGAACGAATGGGCCGATGAGAATGGAGATTTGGGACATGTATATGGTTACCAGTGGAGATCCTGGCCAAAGGAAAATGGTGAATCATTAGATCAGATCAAGCAAGTGGTTCACGATATTAAAAACAATCCCGATTCTCGCCGTTTAATTGTAAGTGCATGGAATGCCGGCGACATTGAGAATATGGCTTTACCACCATGTCATGCTTTGTTCCAGTTCTATGTTGCAAACGGTAAATTGTCTTGTCAACTGTACCAACGCAGTGCAGATATTTTTCTGGGTGTTCCTTTTAATATTGCATCCTATGCTTTACTTACCATGATGATGGCTCAGGTTTGTGATTTAGAGCTGGGTGAGTTTGTTCATACTTTGGGTGATGCTCATATTTACATGAATCATTTGGATCAGGTTAAACTGCAATTAAGCAGAGAACCGAAAAGTTTGCCTCAGATGAAAATTAATCCTGATGTGAAGAGTATTTTCGATTTTAAGTATGAAGATTTCTCATTGGAGAATTATGAAGCACATCCTCATATCAAAGGGGCAATCTCTGTTTAATAATTATGAATGATTAATTATGAGTTATGAATTAGAAGTTAAAACTGAATTTATAATTCATCATTTATAATTCATCATTTTTTAACTCATTTATAATTGTAGAATCATGAATTTAGCTATTATAGTTGCCGCTTCGCGGAATAATGTTATTGGAAAAGACAACCAATTAATTTGGCGCCTTTCGGCAGATTTGAAAAGATTTAAAGCTTTAACTACAGGGCATACCATTATAATGGGAAGAAAAACTTTCGACTCAATTGGTAAGCCACTTCCGAATAGAACTTCGGTAATCATTACTCGCCAGGAAAATTACAAGCAGGAGGGATGTATTGTAGTTCATTCTTTGGAAGAAGCTTTGGATGCAGTTAAGGATCAGGATAAAGTATTTATTATTGGTGGCGGAACAATTTATGAACAAGCAATGGAAAAAGCTGACGAATTGTACCTAACGCTGGTTCATAAAGAATTTGAAGGGGATACATTCTTTCCGGAAATTAAATCAGCACAATGGGAATCGATAACTCGAGAAGATTGTATGCCAGATGAAAAGAATGAATATCCTTATTCATTTATCGATTACAAAAGAAAATAGTATGAATTTTAGATATTTAAAATTAGGCCTTGTTACTTTTTTATTTGCAGGAACAATGAATTCTTGTTCTACAGGTTCTGATCCGGAAGATATTATTGATGATGTATTTACGGTTCCGGCGAAGTATTGCTTAACCATTAATAATGGAATTAACGACATTGTAATGAATGTAAATGCCATTGTAATGAATAATTTGGATACCAAGAAGGATGTAATAGATGATGAGGTGCCAACCGGAGTTACACCAACCATATACAGAACCGGTGAAGTAATTGATTCGGTAGTTATAGATTATGGTGCTGATAAAACCATTTCATCTATTGGTGGAAAATTTAAAGGCAAAGTAGTTGTTGATCCTGTTGATGAAAAATTGCAGAAATTTGAGATTAGATTACAAGATCTTGAGGTAAATAATTTTGATGTCACTGGAGCATTCAATTTTGATATTGTTGGAGATGTCGCAGGCAGAGATTTTTCAGTATCATCCAGTACCATAAAATTTTTAATTACTGATTCGGAAAGCAATGTAACTGAATTTCCGGTTACCTCTTTCGAGGCCGGTTACAAGTACGTAAGAAGTGAAAAAGATGATGTGGATTATGTAGATGATATTTATAATCTCACAAGCGATATTGATATTACATATCCTACTGGTGCTTTGATGTCATTGACCAATCAGTCTGATTTGTTGTATGCTTATGCATGTAAAAATGTTATTGGAGGTACTGCACTTTTTACACTGCAGGATATTGGAGAAGGAAGCGTGAATTACGGAGGAGGCGATACCGTTGATAATTGCGATGGGGATGTAAGTGTAACTTCCCAGGGGTCTACAATTACAATAAGTCTATAGAGAAATTATTATAGTGTAAAAAAAAACCGGAGATTAACTCCGGTATTTTTTTTATATGATTCCGATACTATTATATGATTTTAAATTTAAAACCTGGTATCGGTTATGCGACTTTTAAACGCTTTAGGTTTACTTTTTCAAGTTTCTCGCTAGCGTATTTGCTATCAATTGAAATTTTCTTGTCTTCTCCTGAAGGCAATTCAAACATTGCATCCATCATGATTGCTTCACAAATTGAGCGCAATCCACGAGCTCCCAGTTTGAATTCCACAGCTTTGTCTACAATGTATTCCAATGCACTTTCTTCGAAAGTCAATTCAATATCATCAATTTTAAACAGCTTCGTATACTGCTTTACGATCGAGTTTTTAGGCTCTGTTAAAATGTTACGAAGTGCCTCTCTGTTTAATGGCTCCAGGTAGGTTAAAACAGGCAAACGACCAATAATTTCAGGAATCAGTCCAAATGACTTCAAATCCTGAGGTGCAATGTACTGTAAGAAGTTTTCCTGATCAACTTGTTCTTTTTCCTTGCTTGCATTAAAACCAACAACCTGAGTGTTCATTCTTTGTGCAATTTTTCTTTGGATGCCATCAAAAGCTCCACCACAAACAAAAAGAATATTTTTCGTGTTCACAGGAATCATTTTCTGATCAGGATGTTTACGACCTCCTTGAGGTGGTACATTTACAACCGAACCTTCCAACAATTTTAATAATCCTTGCTGAACACCTTCTCCCGAAACATCACGAGTGATCGATGGGTTATCACTTTTACGTGCAATTTTATCGATCTCGTCAATGAATACAATTCCTTTTTCAGCAGCTTCAACATCGTAGTCAGATGCCTGAAGCAATCTTGTTAAAATTGATTCAATATCTTCACCAACATAACCAGCTTCTGTTAATACAGTTGCATCAACAATGGTAAAAGGAACATGCAACATTTTAGCAATGGTTCTTGCCAAAAGAGTTTTGCCTGTACCTGTTTCCCCTACAAGAATGATATTCGATTTTTCAATCTCTATATCTTCATCGTCTCTTTCCTGAAGTAATCTTTTGTAATGATTGTAAACCGCAACAGAAAGGTATTTTTTAGCTTCATCCTGACCAATTACATACTGGTCAAGGAAAGCCTTAATTTCCATTGGTTTCAATAATTTAATCTCTTTCAGGTTAAGATCCGATCGATTTTTTATTTCTTCTTGTACAATTGAATAGGCTTGGTCGATACAGCTATCGCAGATATGACCACTAATTCCTGCAATCAGAAGGTTAGTATCTTTCTTCTCTCTCCCGCAAAACGAGCATTTATCCATGATATTGATTTATAGTACTAAAAATGCAAAGTTAATGATTTTACGATTAACTCTGCATTAGGTTTGTTTTGATTTTGAGATGATTGATTATTTCTCGCGCGTTAGCACTTCATCAATCATACCATATTCTTTAGCTTCCATGGCTGTCATCCAGTAATCACGGTCAGAATCTTTTTCTACTTTTTCGTAAGTATTTCCTGAATGATCAGCAATAATGGTATACAATTCTTTCTTTAACTTCAAAATTTCACGAGCGGTAATCTCGATATCCGAAGCTTGCCCTTGCGCTCCACCCATTGGTTGGTGAATCATGATTCGTGAGTGCTTTAATGCGGAACGCTTTCCTTTTGTACCTGCAGTTAGCAATACAGCTCCCATTGATGCAGCCATACCTGTACAAATTGTTGCAACATCACATTTGATGTATTGCATGGTATCGTAAATACCTAAACCTGCATGAACCGAACCTCCTGGTGAGTTAAAATAAATCTGAATATCCTTAGAAGGATCAGTAGATTCCAGGAACAATAGCTGAGCCATGATAATGTTAGCAACATAGTCATCAATTGGCACACCAAGGAAGATGATTCTATCCATCATCAGACGAGAGAAAACATCCATTGATGCAACATTAAGCTGACGTTCCTCGATAATTGTTGGAGAAATGTAGCTGTTGCTAATTGAAGTGTATTTATCTAATGTTAGGCTATTAATGCCCATGTGCTGCGTGGCAAATTTTCTAAATTCGTCTTTTGGTACCATATAGATATGATTTTAAATTTCGTAGACCTAAATTAGTCAAATTTTCTCCATTTGAAAAGAATAGTTTAACAAAAACTAATTCAAGGATCAAAAAGAAAACCACGCCTCAAAAGAAGCGTGGTTTTTTTTGTATTGTAAAAGTTCTTCTTATTCAAACATTTTGTTGAATTCTTCAGTAGAAACTTCTTTTTCTTCAATTTTGATAGCACCTTTAAGGAACTCAACAATTTTGTTGTCGATCATACGTTCGTAGATCTTTCTTTGCTCTTCTTGATTTTGCATCATTTGCTGAGCGTAGTTTGTTAAGTATTCTTCAGGTACTTCCATCATTCCGTACTGCTGGAATTGCATTAAAGCTTGTTGTTTAGCAAACTCCATAACTTCTTCCTGCTCTACTTTAAGTTCGTTTTCTTCAGTCAATCTGTTTTTAATCAACTGCCATTTGAACTCGTCAACGTAGTTTGCAAAATCTTTTTCAACCTGCTCTTCATTCATTTCTTTGTTGGTAGCAATAATCCAACGCTTCAAGAATGCTTCAGGAAGATCCATTTTCGATTTCTTAACCAATTTCTCTTTTGCGTCGATCAAGAATTTGTAATCGCTATCGTTAACCAATTGTTTTTCGATATCTTCTTTGATTCTGTTCTTGAATTCTTCTTCTGAAGAAACAGTTCCTTCACCAAATACTTTATCGAATAATTCTTGGTTCAATTCAGCGTTAACAAATTTGTTGATTTCTGTAATTGTAAATTGGAAATCAGCATCTAAAGTTTCAGCTTCTTCTTTAGAGATGTTAAGCATGGAAGCTAAATCAGTTTTGTTAGCGAAAGCTTTAGCTGGGTTAAATACCACAACGTCACCTTTTTTAGCACCAACAAATTTCTTTTTAGCATCTTCATCAGCCATGTATTCTAATGAGATTGCTACATCTTCGCTAGTAATTCCTTCTTCAACAAGTTTACCTTCTGCGTCAACTTGTGCGTAGTTACCTTTCAAAAGTTCTTTTTCTTCAACAGCTTCAGCTGGCTCATTTGATCCGAAACGACGAGCGTGCATTTCAACACCGTTCTCAATCATTTTCTCATCAACAGCAATTTTGAAGAAAGTCATCTTATCTCTTTTGCTAAGGTTAAGAGTGTATTCTGGAGTTAAAGCAATATCGAAAGCGAATTCGAAATCAGTATCTTTTTCCCAGTTGATTTCTTTTTGCTCAGTTTCGTTAGGAAGTGGTTCGCCTAAAATTTTCAAATCATTTTCGCGAATGTACTTCATAAGCTCATCGCTAAGAAGTTTGTTCACTTCGTCAGCTAAAACAGGAGTACCATACATTTTCTTGATCACACCCATAGGTACTTTACCTTGGCGGAATCCATTGATATTTGCTTTTTTACGATAGTCTTTCAAAACATCGTTTACACGACTTTCATAGTCTTCTTTAACAATCTGTAATTTGATTACAGCGTTTAAATCATCAATGTTGGTTTTTGTGATGTTCATTTTTTAGCTATTAAAAGATAAAACCTTATTAATTGAAAAAAAACCGCTCAACCATTGATACATTGTATCGTAGTATGGGCGGTTTAAGGTTATTTTTTCTGTAGTGCGGATGAAGGGACTCGAACCCCCACGCCTTACGGCACTAGATCCTAAGTCTAGCGCGGCTACCAATTACGCCACATCCGCGGGTTAATTGCGGTGCAAATATAGAGTTGTTTTTTATTATTTGCAACAGCAATTAGAAAAAAAATGAAGATTTTTTTGAGAAAAAAAATGCAATGAAAATCTATAAGTAAAATACAAAGCTGTAAACCTATTGGAAGCCTTTATTTTACTGGTTTTCTAAGCTCAAAATTCTTTCCTAGGTATACTCTTCTTACATCTTCATCGGCTGCTAATTCTTCAGCAGTTCCAGATTTTAAGATGTTTCCTTCGAACAATAAATATGCTCTTTCGGTAATTGAAAGAGTTTCCTGTACATTGTGGTCCGTAATTAATATGCCAATGTTCTTATCCTTTAAATGGCGAACGATATCTTGAATATCTTCTACTGCGATAGGATCAACTCCTGCAAAAGGTTCATCTAAAAGAATAAATTTTGGTTTGATCGAAAGTGCCCTGGCAATTTCTGTTCTTCTTCTTTCTCCACCTGACAACTGAATACCCAGACTTTTTCTGATTTTCTGAAGACTGAATTCATTCAGCATTTCTTCTAATCGATGAGCTTGATATTCTTTTGAGAAATCGGACATTTCCAAAACCGATTTAATGTTGTCTTCGACACTTAGCTTCCTGAAAACAGAAGCTTCCTGCGCCAAATACCCCACACCAAGCTGAGCTCTTTTGTAAACAGGCTCATTGGTAATTTCCCGATCATCAAGAAAGATTCTTCCTCCGTTTGGTTGAATCAATCCTACTATCATATAAAAAGATGTAGTTTTACCGGCTCCATTTGGTCCTAGTAGTCCAACAATTTCACCTTGTTTTACATCAACCGAAACACCTTTTACAACAGTACGGCTCTTGTATCGTTTAATTAAATTTTCAGCTCTTAATATCATCCTTTTCCAATTGTTTTAATGGTTTGGAGTTGTGCAAATATAAAAAAGATATCCTTAGAAAGTGATTTGTAGCATGGCTCTAATCCCAAAATCTTCAAAATCTTGGTAAGGGTTATCATCCAAGTGAGTTAATCGCCACATGGCATCAATTCTGATAAATTTGAAAATGTTCTCGATTCCTACACTTGCCTCGAAATATGGTTTGCTAACATCTGACAATCCTTGAGGAAATTGCATGTATGCTTCAGTGTTAGTCAAAGATCCATTGTTTTTATCGCTTAATTTACCAATTAAGCCTTTCCCTGAAACTACAGTTCTCCATTTTAGCTTTCTAAATAAGGGAATTCGATTTAATATCAATCCATTAAAATGATGCTCTACAAATAAGCTTGCATATTGGTCACTTGCAAATTCATAGTAGTTCATCATATTAAATGCATAGGGATCGAAAGCATAAGTTTCGTTTCCTTCGTGTAGGTGCAATAAAGGGTAAGGAACTTTACCAAAAAGTTTACCCCCTGAGGCCAAGAAGTACAAGTTTCCAAGAGGCGGAAGTTCAAATGTGTGTTCAACACTTAGGTCAATTTTCTGATAATCGTAATTTGAACCAAGTACATTTTTCATTCCCATGGTTAGATATAAATTCACAATAGGAACAGGTCCGCCTAAATGAACGCGTTCAAATTCTCCCATGACAACTTTTTCGTTTTTTGTCCAGCGTGTTCTCAATTCCAATTCAGAAGCGGTGATTCTTGATATTGGATTTCCGAAGCGATCCTCAAAAGGAACGAATTCGGTAGGCTTAATATCGCGATATCTAAACTTCAACGTATTTGAAAACCCTTGAAACCACTCTTTTTCGTAATGGGTTTCAAACTGGTTCAGCATGGTAAGTTTATTGTTCGGGTTTCGCTTTAACAGCGAAGCCAAAATATTTCCTTCGGTAAAAGCGTTTGGACTTTTACCCAATTGATGGATATCGTGTTTGTACTGCATCCCAAATGTTTCTCGGGGCAGTTTGTTAATCATGTACAGAAATCCAAGTCCATATTTAAAATTTTCATCTTTTGTACCGTAAGCCACATGTCCATTTAGCATGATTTTAGTACTGAAATCATTTGAGGTTCTTCCTCCAAACATGAATCGGTTACCTTCAATTTCGTTGAAACTATATAGTTTATAATATGGACCATATTCGAATTTCCCATGAATGTAATACCCCGTTATGAATGTCGTAACAACATCAACAATGTTTTTATATAGAGGCACATTTTGTATGGAATCTACCATTGCATAAATACCAGATTCTCTCTCTGATAACTTATATGGACGAGCATCGTTCCAATATTCCCGGGGTTGTGATAATGCATCTTCGTTTACGATAACATTATTGTCTAGTTTTATAATCTCTTCTCTTAAGGGAACATTAACTTCTACATTTTTATACGATACGGTTTTTCTACCAAAGAAACCCATTTGTTTGGTTGAATCTCTTTCGGTAAGCATGAAATCCACAAATAGGTTTTGCTTTTTAAGAAACCAGGTTGAATCATTTAATTTTTGAAATTCGTTATTGCTTACCAAATCTTTAACCCAATTTAGGTTTACATCTTTTGCAATACGCATTTGCATATTTTGAATGGCAAAAGTCGTATCGGCAACCCAAAAATCACCCACAAAAGTTGGTTCTTGTTTTCTTTTAGGTTTAAAAGACATGTGATAGCACCAATTGCCATCGCGGTATGCACTATCTGTAAGGTAATACTTGTAGTATCTTAATCCTCCATCAGCAATTGGACTTACGAATCCCATATCGAATAGGTCGATGAAGTTTTCGTAAACATTTACGTTTTGATGAAGTTGCCCGGTGAATTGAGCCAAACTGGCATTGTCTTGAATTCCCGACATTTGAGATGCCTTTATTATTTCTCGTTCAACTCTTGGTTTATCTTGGTAATAATAATCAGACAAAGATTCTGTAATAAAGATTGGTAAATAAGGTTTACCGGTAATCACGGAGGTGTCCATGTAATCGAAAACAAACTGGAACTGACGCATGATTTTTTTATCCTTAAAATCATCTTTAATATTATTCAGATCCATTTCCATCTTTGTATAAGTTTCTGCCTGAAAAGACTTGAAACGAGATGGATTGTTTTTCTTTTTGTTTTTTATGATTTTGCGTAAAAGTACATGAGCGGGATTCTCACCAGGAACAACTACAACTTCCTGAAGATCGAATGTTTCTGGTTCTAATTCAACATTCAAAGTTTGAAATTTGCCTTTTTGTACTATAAATGTTCTTTCTTTATAACCAACAAATGATATGTAAATAGAATCTCCCGGAGTTCTGGTTTCCAGAAAATAATTTCCATCAAAATCAGTAGTTGTGCCAATTGTTGTTCCTTTATACGCAATGTTTACAAAAGGTAATGCTTGCTTTGTCTTAGAGTCAACAACTTTTCCTCTTACTTTAGTAGATTGTCCTAAGGTGTTTAAACTTAGCAAGGTAAATGTAAGAACGCTTAAAAAGAAAAATCCTTTTTTTAGTATCTGCATCTTAATAAATAAATAATGCCTGAGATATTAGCTTCAGGCTTTAATAATGTTTATTACAATTAGCTGGCAATAACTTTACTCTAAATCGAATTCGGCTTGTTGTTTTTTCTGAATTCGTTTTGAGATTTTAATGCCAATTTCATAAAGTAACATTAGCGGCAAACAAACCAATACCTGGCTAAAGATATCGGGAGGAGTGATAATGGCTGATAAAATCAGAATTAACACCACAGAATGCTTTCTGTACTTTTTTAGAAAATCAGGAGTTACCAAACCAATTTTGCTTAAAAAGAAAATAAGAACTGGTAGCTCGAAAATAACTCCACTTGCCAAAACAATTGAAGTTATTGATGAGATGTAGGATTTTAAGTTTATTTGGTTCATTACTTGGTCACTAACGCTGTAAGATCCCAAGAAGTGAACAGATAGTGGGGTAATTAGGTAATAGCCGAAAAGCACACCTAGAGCAAACAAAAAACTGGTGTAAAAAATTGATCCTCTTGCATGTTTCTTTTCGTTAGAATAAAGAGCTGGTTTTATAAAGCACCAAAACTCGTAAAATATATATGGAAAGCTTGCAATGATACCAGCCACCAATGAAACACTGATGTGGGTAGCAAATTGACCTGCCATATTAATATTAATTACCTGAAATGGTGCTGTGTTTATTTTTAAAGCTTCAACTCCCGTAAATTCTGCTACTCTGGCAAACATTCTGTTTGTAAAGAAATCAGGATTTTTAGGAGCCAAAATCAAATAATCAAAAATGAAATCGTAAAATATAAAAGCAGCAACGGCAAAAACAAGTACCGCTATTACAGAACGCATTAGGTGCCATCTTAAAACTTCAAGGTGTTCTAGAAAGCTCATTTGATTCTCTTCTTGCTGTTGTTCTTTTTCTGACATAGTTAATTATTTTGCAAAGCTAAGATATTAAACAATTCCTTCTTTTAAAATATCGTGCAGGTGAACCATGCCAATATATTTTCCTTCATCAACAACAGCAAGACCTGTAATGTTATTTTTTTCCATGATTTGGAATGCATTAATGGCTAAGACATCAGAGCTGGTAATTTTTGGAGTTGGTGTCATAATATCTTTTGCTGTAAGTTGACTCACATCCTCATTTCTTTCCAACATTCTACGAAGGTCACCATCAGTAATAATTCCCAATAATTCATCTTGTTTGTTTACAACAGCTGTTGATCCCATTCGTTTTGAAGAAATTTCAAGAATAATTGGTCTAATTTTTTCATCGATGACAACTTTGGGTGGATTTTCTTTAGAAACTAAATCACTTACACGTAAATACAATTTTTTACCTAAAGCACCACCTGGATGATATTTAGCAAAATCACGATCGGTAAACTGACGACATTCAAGTAGAGCAACAGCTAATGCATCACCCATAACCAGTTGAGCTGTTGTTGAATTGGTAGGGGCTAGGTTGTTTGGGCATGCTTCTTTTTCAACTTTAGCTTTAAGTACATAATCAGAGTTTAATGCAAGAAAAGAATCAAGACCAGATACCATCGCAACTAAAGTATTTCCCATGTTTTTGATAAGTGGCACCAAAACTTTGATTTCTGGAGTATTTCCGCTTTTTGAAATACAGATGACGGTGTCACTTGGACGAATCATTCCTAAATCTCCATGAATTGCATCTGCAGCATGCATAAAAAGGGCAGGAGTTCCAGTGGAATTAAGGGTTGCGACAATTTTGTTTGCAATATTTGCACTTTTGCCAATACCCGTGATTACTACTCTTCCGTTGCTTTCTAGAATTAACTCTACGGTTTTAACAAAATCTCCATCAATGTAATTTTTTAATTGATAAATGGAATTTGCTTCCTCTTCGATTGTTTGGATTGCAATATTTTTAATATCCTCTGATGACTTCACAGTTTCTTGATTTTTTTGTTTGTACAAAGCTAAATAAACTCATTTGTTTTGATTTATCTTATACAGTTAAAATCTGTTAAAAGCTAAAATCGTTTTGAATTGTACAAGTGTTTATCTAAATTTAAAATACAAAAGTATCTAATTTTTGTAATTCGGGGATTGAAGATGGAGTAAAATTCATCTCATAAAAAATTTTTGGTCACTAATAAAATATTAATTTAGCGGGCCGCATAGCAAAATAGTAAGCATATCTAATTAAAGCATGGGAAAAAACTTTGAATTATCATCTAATTTAAAGAAGTATTTTGGATTTGAGCACTTCAAGGGGAATCAAGAGCCAGTTATTCAAAATATATTAGACGGTAAAGATACCTTCGTGTTGATGCCAACAGGAGGAGGAAAATCACTTTGTTATCAATTACCTTCATTAATGTTAGGAGGTACTGCAATCGTTATATCCCCACTTATTGCACTGATGAAAAATCAGGTGGATGCAATGAGGAATTTTGGTGAAGATGATGGAATTGCACATTTTTTGAACTCATCATTATCAAAATCAGCAACTTTAAAAGTTAAAGAGGATGTAATAGAAGGACGTACTAAATTGTTGTATGTCGCACCGGAATCGTTAACAAAGGAAAGCAATATTGAGTTTTTAAAACAGGTTAAGATTTCCTTTTACGCAGTGGATGAGGCTCATTGTATTTCAGAATGGGGGCATGATTTCCGGCCGGAATACAGAAAAATCAGACCGATAGTTCAGGAAATTGGGAATGCACCAATTATTGCACTAACTGCAACTGCTACACCTAAAGTTCAGCATGATATTCAAAAAAATCTTGGGATGTTGGATGCAACGGTCTTTAAATCTTCATTTAATAGACCAAATCTTTACTACGAGGTGTTACCTAAGGTAAATGCAACTAAGGAGATTATAAAGTTTATTAAAGGTAATACTGGTAAATCCGGAATTATATACTGCTTAAGTAGAAAGAAAGTTGAAGAGTTGGCAGAAACGCTGCAAGTAAATGGAATTAAAGCTGTGCCTTACCATGCAGGTATGGATTCTTCGACCAGATCAGGAAATCAGGATAAATTCTTGATGGAAGATGTAGATGTTGTAGTTGCTACTATTGCGTTTGGAATGGGTATTGATAAGCCTGATGTGCGTTTTGTAATTCACTACGATATTCCAAAAAGTTTGGAAGGTTATTATCAGGAAACTGGTAGGGCTGGTCGAGATGGTGGCGAGGGGCGTTGTTTGACTTTCTATAGCTACAAGGATATACAAAAACTTGAAAAGTTTATGCAGGGTAAGCCTGTTGCTGAGCAAGAAATTGGTAAGCAACTTTTAATGGAAACAGTTTCTTATGCAGAATCTGCTGTTTGTAGAAGAACAGTTCTGTTGCATTACTTTGGAGAAAAGCATACGGACGAAAGCTGTGGTAATTGTGACAATTGCTTACATCCGAAAAAGGAATTTCAAGGAGAAGAATATGTGGTTAAGGCTTTAAATCTTGTTAAAGATGTAAAGGAAAGATTTAAAGTGGATCATCTAGTAAATATTTTAATTGGGTCTCAAAATTCTGCAATAAAATCATATAAGCATGATCAACTTGCCTTGTATGGCGATGGTGATGATAAAGATCAGCATTTTTGGAATATGGTGTATCGCCGTGCATTAATCAATTCATTTATTGAAAAAGACATCGAGCAATATGGTGTAATTAAAATTCGCCCTGAAGGACATGCCTTTTTGGAGAAGCCATATCCGTTCATGTTAACTGATGATCATGATTTTGAGGGTGTAGATGCTGAAGCTCCAAAAAGTGGAGGAACGGCAGCAGTGGATGATGCTTTGTTGTCGATGTTAAAAGATCTTCGTAAAAAAGTCGCCAAGCAAAAAGATGTGCCTCCTTATGTGGTTTTTCAAGATCCTTCATTGGAAGAAATGGCAATTCATTATCCTACGGACATTGAAGAGTTATCCCATATTCAAGGTGTTGGAGCGGGTAAAGCCAAGAGATTTGGTAAAGAATTTGTTGCGCTGATTTCGAAGCATGTAGAGGAAAATGATATTGAAAGACCTCAAGATATGGTTGTTCGTTCGGTAGCTGATAAATCAAAATTTAAGGTTTATGTTATCCAGAGTATTGATAGAAAATTAGATTTAGAGGATATTGCCGAAGCAAAAGGAATGGAATATGAAGATTTGCTGAAAGAGATGGAGGCAATAGTATATTCTGGAACCAAACTAAATTTGGATTATTACGTTGACGAAGTTATTGATGAAGATAAGCAAGAAGAAATTTTGGATTATTTTTATGAAGCTGAAACAGATAATATAGAGGATGATCTTGATGAATTGGGTGAAGAAGATTATTCAGAGGAGGATATTCGTTTGATGCGAATTCTGTTTCATTCAGAAAATGGATTATAGAGATTTATATTTATATAAAAGAAAAGGCTGCAATTTGCAGCCTTTTCTTTTATTTTATAATTTCTGATCGTTTAAATTCTTTCTTCTCATCGAATAATTTACGATAAGTGTGATGAGTTTTGTATACTTCAGCGCCAATGTGTTTCATTAAATGGCTCATTCTAGGATTAAAATCACCAATCCAATTCATTTCTAAAGTTCGAAATGGGAATTTTTTATCCAAGCCCGATTTTGAGAATTCATAAATCATAGCTGCTTCGATACCTCTTTTTTGAAACTCGGGTATGACGCCGAAAATTAAGCCTATTGCATTTTTGTTTCTTTGGAAGTATTTATAGTAAAGAAATCTCAATTTTCCATAAAATGTAATTTTACCATTAATGTGTTGCAGGTATTCATTCAAATCCTGAATCATGATAAAAAATCCAATTGGCTGATCTTTGTAATAGGCAAACCACATGAGTTTTTCATGAATGATTGGCTTAAGATCATTAAAAAGTGTTTGGGTTTGATGTTCTGTAATGCCTTCGATTCCAGGAATTTCTTTTACCCAGGCTTCGTTATAAATATGCACAAAATCCTTAATAAAACGTTGAGTTTTTGATTTAGAAAAATGCTCAACTCTGTAATCAGGATTTTTACTGAGTCTATCAGCTTTCCATTTAATGATATCGCTTAAGCTATCAGGCGAGAAAATAGTTTTGTAGGTAAATTGTTTAAAGTAAACCTGAAATCCATACTCTTCAAAAAACTCTTTATAGTAGGATTTATGATATGGCATATTGTAAACAGGTCTGTGTTCTCCTTCAACCTGCAAGCCCCACCATTGATGTCTTTCTCCAAAATTTATTGGGCCATCCATGGCTTCGATATTTCTCTCTTGTAGCCAATTTTTACAATGATCGAAAAGAGCAAAAGCAGTTTTTTTATTTTCTATGCATTCGAAAAAGCCCATTCCACCAGTTGGCTGATTATTTAAATCTTTTGATTTGTGATCAATGAATGCAGCAACTCGTCCAATGGTTTCATTAGAGTCATTTGTCATGATCCAACGACAACATTCTCCATGTTGAAACATTTTATTTTCCTTGGGATCGAATGTGTTGTTGATTTCAAAATCGAGTGGTCTAACCCAATTCTTTTCGTTTCGATACAATCGAACAGGTAATTCTAGAAATTCTTTTTTTGTAATGTCATCATTTACCTCTATGATCGTATATGTTCCCATATTAGGCTTTTGCTTTGTTGTTGATTAATTCTTTACGGTTGGCAAAAGGTAGAGCTATTACTGATAATGCTCCTACTATAATTATCATGGCAGTTTGTGCTCCGTGAACCACCAAAGCAAAACTTCTCGACATGCTTTCAATGTTGTTAACACCCGGAAGATATACCAATAATGTACCAATTACCATGAAATGCCATGCTCCAATTCCACCTTGTACAGGTGCTACCATTCCAAAAGCACTCATCACGAAAACAGTTAGTCCTGCAAGTGCAGGTAGGTTGGAGGTGAAACCAAAACTAAAGAAACAAATGTAGGTCATTAGGTAATACATTACCCAAATGAATACAGTGTGTAGAATAAATGGCCATTTGTTTTCTATTTTTTTTATGGTTCTAAAACCATCCATAAAGTTTTGAAGTGTTTGGTCAATTTTTTTGAAAAACCCAGTATGTCTAAATTTCTTTCTTAGTAACCAAATTGCTAGGGTAATTGCAATTAATGTGTACAAGGTATAAGCAGAGGTAAATACATTCGACAGTTTTTCACTTACTTCAGGGTTATTAGCGAAAAAGTTGGCAATTACAGAAAATTGGGTAGATAAGGCAATTAATAAGAATACGATAAGCATGATGATATCAAGAACTCTTTCTAGTACAACAGTTCCTACCAATTGAGAAAATGAAATTTTCTCATACTTGCTAATGATTCCACATCTGGAAATTTCTCCCATTCTAGGTAAAGCTAGGTTGGCAAAATAGCCGACCATTACTGCCAGGAATGTATTTACAGTTCTAGGTTTTTTACCTAATGACTCAATTAATAGATTCCATCTTATGGTTCTGCTTATATGACTTAGTAAGCCAAAAAACAGAGAAAGAAGAATCCAGTAGTAATTTACATCGTTCTTTATGGTATGTATTAATTCTGATGCATTTTGATCTCTGTAAGTGATCCAAAATAGAGATGCACCTATTGAAAAGAAGATTAAAAATTTAAGAGTATTTGCGAGCTTTTTCTTCAATTTTGATATTTTTAATGTTAGAATTTTTACAGAAAAAACTAACAATGATTAATTTTTCGGCACGAATACCAACTTATTCGGTATTAAGTCCTAATTTTGCCGAGCATTAAATGTAAGCTACAAAAATAAGTAAATGTTTGAAATCTCCTTTGAAAAGCTGCCGTTTTTAACTTTAGTTAATTTAGAGGTGCATATTTAAAAGAGAATAAAAAGGATAGGTATGGGATACGTTAGGGCGAAGAAAAATCTAGGACAACACTTTTTAAAAGACCTCAATATTGCAAAAAAAATTGTGGCAGGTTTAAAGGCTGATAATGTTTCTAAGGTTTTGGAGATTGGCCCCGGAATGGGTGTTTTGACACAATACTTACTGCAAAACGAAGCATTTGAAACGCACGTAGTTGAGATTGATACCGAATCAGTAGCTTATTTAAAAGAGAATTATCCAAATCTATCTGATCGTATTATTGGAGAGGATTTTTTAAAGTATGATTTGTCAAAGATTTTTAATGAATCATTTGCTATAATTGGAAACTTCCCATACAATATATCATCGCAAATATTTTTTAAAATTCTTGAGCATCGTGATCAAATTCCGGAAGTTGTTGGAATGATTCAAAAAGAAGTTGCTGAACGTATGAGTGCTGTGCCAGGAAATAAAACTTACGGGATATTGAGTGTTTTAATGCAAGCGTTCTATGATATTGAGTACTTATTTACTGTAAGCGAAAAGGTATTTGATCCACCTCCAAAGGTAAAATCCGCTGTTATCAGAATGGCAAGAAATACAACGTCTAACTTGGAGTGCGATGAAAAATTATTCTTCCGAGTCGTGAAGACGGGGTTCAATCAACGCCGTAAAACTTTACGAAACTCCTTAAAATCGATATTGGGAGAATATAAACTTGAAGATGACTTGATGGCAAAAAGACCGGAACAGTTGAGCATTGAGCAGTTTGTGTACTTGACCAATAAAATTCAGGAGTTGCTAAATATGCAGTTAAGAGAATAAAAATTACAACTAAAATTTATTGTTATGCAATTTGAATTGACTCGCGAATATATCGATGAAATTAAAAGAGTAATCGAAGAAAAGAATGAAGCTGAGGCAATTGGTTTAATGGAAGAATTGCATCCAGCAGATATTGCCGAAATCTACGATGAATTAAGTATTGATGAGGCAACATTCCTATACCTATTACTTGACGGAGATACTGCCGCAGATGTATTGGCAGAATTAGAAGAGGACGATAGAGATCGTTTTGTGAAGACACTACCTGCAGAAGTAGTTGCTAAAAAGTTTATAGACAAGATGGACTCTGATGATGCTGCCGATGTTATTGGTGGTTTGTCTGATGAAAAACAAGAGGAGATTCTCTCCCATATTGAGGATATTGAGCAGGCAGGTGATATTGTTGACCTTCTGCATTACGATGAAGATACTGCCGGTGGTTTGATGGCAAAAGAGCTGGTCATTGTAAATGAAAACTGGACAGTTCTTACATGTTTAAGAGAATTAAGTCGTCAAGCCGAAGATATTGATGAAATATACTACGTATATGTTGTTGATGATGATGGAATTTTAAAGGGAACATTGTCCTTAAAAAAGATGATTCTGAGTCCAACTTCGGCCAAAATTATCAATATATACCAACCTGATGCCATGTCAGTTCACACTGATGAGGAAGATGAAGAGGTTGCACATATAATGGAAAAATACGATTTGGTTGCCATTCCTGTAGTTGATAGCATTGGACGATTGATGGGACGTATTACCATTGATGATGTTGTGGATGTAATTCGTGATGAAGCTGAGAAAGATTACCAAATGGCATCTGGTTTGGCTGAAGATGTTGAAGCTAGTGACTCGATTTGGCTACAGACAAGAGCACGTCTTCCTTGGCTAATTATTGGTTTGGTTGGTGGAATTTTTGCAGCCATGGTTATCCATAAGTACGAGGATGCTATTGGTCAGATTCCAGCTATGGCTATATTTATTCCTTTAATTACTGCAATGGCAGGTAATGTTGGGGTTCAGTCGTCAGCAATAATTGTGCAAGGTATTGCCAATAATTCACTTGGTTTCGAAAGTGTTTTTAGCCGAATTATGAGAGAATTGGGAGGGGCTGTTATTAATGGTTTAACCTGTTCTGCATTGTTGTTTATTTGTAATTATTTTTATTCTGGTGAGTTTACTCTGACAATTGCAGTTTCTGTTGCTTTGTTTTCCGTAATAATATTCGCTGCTATAGCAGGTACTTTAATTCCTTTAATGTTGAATAAAGCTAAAATTGACCCTGCACTGGCAACAGGTCCGTTTATTACTACCCTAAATGATATTGTAGGTATTTTCATTTATTTTGGGATTAGTGTTTATTTCTTTAATTTATTGTGATTTTTTGAGGCGAGACTTATTTTCACTAATACGTTCATTTGTTTTATTATAACCTGTCTTAATTTATTATGATGGAATAAAAAAGGCAAATAAAAACTCTTTTCTTAAAGTGGATTTTTTTAGGTTTTTCTTAACTTTGCATGAGGTTTTAGAGGGTCTTGTAAAATATTGTATATGAATGATTTGCAAAACTGCTCGGCCGAAATAGTTTTTCGCAAGGAAAATTAATTTATACCATTTTATAAAATACCTCCAAAAAAAAGAATTATGAAGAGAGCTCTTATCAGTGTTTTTGATAAAACAAATGTTGTTGAGTTTGCCAAGGAACTAACCGAAATGGGTTGGGAAATTATTTCAACAGGTGGCACATCTGCAAAGTTTAAAGCAGAGGGAATTCCTGTAATGGATGTGTCTGATTTGACTAAGTTTCCTGAGTGTTTTGATGGTCGTTTAAAAACCATTCATCCACATGTAGAGGGTGGTATTTTGGCAATTCGCGACAATGAAATTCACCAAAAACAAATGGTTGAGTTGGGGATTGATCCAATTGATATTGTAGTTTGTAACCTTTATCCGTTCAAGCAAACGGTTTTAAACCCTGATTCAAGTCATGAAGATATTGTTGAAAATATCGATATAGGTGGACCAACCATGTTAAGAGCTGCAGCTAAAAATTACAATTTTGTTTCAGTGATTACCGATCCGGAAGATTATTCAAAAGTAATTGAAGAATTAAAGGAGTCAGGAGAAACTAGCAAGGAGACAAAAGAATATTTAGCAGCTAAGGTTTTTGAACACACAGCACATTACGATGCTTTGATTTCTGGTTATTTCAATAAAAAATTGAATGTGAAATCACCAAAAATTTTAACCTTAACATACGAAAAGAAACAAGATCTTCGTTACGGAGAAAACCCGCATCAAAATGCAGCCTTCTATACTCAGATTCAGGAAACAGAAGGAACATTAACTGCGGCAAATAAAATTCACGGTAAGGAATTATCGTATAATAATATTGGAGACACCGATGGCGCTTTGGAAACATTAAAAGAGTTCGAAGAGCCAACCATTGTTGCTGCCAAGCATGCTAATCCATGTGGAATTGGTAGTGCTGAGACCCTTGCTGAAGCGTTCCAGAAAGCTTACGATGCCGATCCGGTTTCTATTTTTGGTGGAATTGTTGCAGCAAACCGCGAAATTGACAAGGCTACAGCTGAAATCATGAGTGGAATTTTCTTGGAAGTAATTGTTGCTCCTTCGTTTAGTGATGAGGCTCTTGAAGTGCTAACCAAGAAGAAAAATTTGAGACTTTTGGAATTGCCAGAAATCCTTAAATCGGATTATACTGCTATGAAAGGCAGAACCGTATTGGGTGGGCTGTTAATTCAGGATCAGGATCAGAAATTGATTGGAGAAGAATTAAAAGTAGTTACCAAAAGACAGCCATCTGAAAAAGAGATGGAAGACTTGATGTTTGCATGGAAAACAGTTAAACATGCAAAATCGAATGGTATCGCCTTAGCAAAAGACAAAACCACTACTGGTGTTGGACCAGGACAGGTTAGTCGCATTTGGGCATTGGAAAATGCAATTCGTCAAGGAGCAGAAAGAATTCAGGGAAGCGTAATGGCTTCTGATGCCTTTTTTCCATTTTCGGATTGTGTTGAAGCAGCTCATAAAGCAGGAGTTACTGCAATTATTCAGCCAGGTGGATCGATAAGGGATGAAGATTCAATTAAAGCAGCTGACGAATTCGGTATTGCTATGGTGTTTACTGGAATGAGACATTTTAAACACTAAGATAATTGCGATTTTGGATGCAGAAATAATTTTTGCATCCAAATGCAACTAAAATAAGATAACAGAGATATAGCTACCATATGGGATTATTTTCATTTTTAACTCAGGAGATTGCTATTGATTTGGGGACCGCTAACACGATCATTATCTGCAATGATAAAATTGTTGTTGACGAACCTTCGATTGTAGCTCTCGATCGCCGCACCGAAAAAATGGTTGCGATTGGTGAGAAAGCTCGCCAGATGCAAGGAAAAACACACGAAGATCTGAAAACCATTCGTCCATTAAGGGATGGTGTTATTGCTGACTTTAATGCGGCAGAGCAGATGATTCGAGGGATGATCAAAATGATAAACAAAAAACCTCGATTGTTTCCTCCTTCGTTAAGAATTGTAGTTTGTATTCCATCTGGTAGTACTGAGGTGGAGATGCGTGCGGTACGTGATTCATCGGAACATGCCGGAGGTAGGGATGTTTATATGATTTATGAGCCAATGGCGGCAGCTATAGGTATTGGAATTGATGTTGAAGCTCCAGAAGGAAACATGGTCGTGGATATAGGTGGTGGTACAACAGAAATTGCGGTTATTTCTCTGGGAGGTATCGTTACCAACAAATCAATTCGTATTGCAGGTGATGATTTGACTGTAGATATTCAAGAATACATGCGTCATCAACACAATATTAAAATTGGAGAAAGAACTGCTGAAGAAATTAAGATTCATGTAGGTTCTGCTTTGTCAGAGCTCGAAGATCCACCAGCGGATTTCCGTGTTCAAGGTCCAAACCAGATGACAGCATTGCCAATTGAAGTGCCAGTTTCATATCAAGAGATTGCTCACTGCTTAGAGAAATCAATCTCAAAAATTGAAATTGCAATTTTAAGTGCTTTGGAGCAAACACCACCAGAATTATATGCTGATATTGTAAATAGAGGTATCTATTTAGCAGGAGGTGGAGCTTTGTTGCGTGGTTTAGATAAGAGATTAACCGATAAGATTAATATTCCATTTCACATAGCAGAAGATCCATTGAGAGCTGTTGCGCGTGGAACTGGAATTGCCCTTAAAAATGTTGATAAATTTTCGTTCCTGAGAAGATAATCAGGAGCGAAATCATATTTTATACTCAGGAATTGATTTTCGAATGAAGAATCTGTTGCACTTTATCGTACGATTTCATTTTACGATTTTATTTATTGTATTCGAAATATTTTGCTTGCTGTTGTTAGTCAATTATAACAACTATCAAAAATCAGAATTCCTGAATTCAAGTAATGCCATTAGCGGAGGAATCTATCAAAAAGTATCCTCCGTTACTGACTACGTTTCTTTAGCCAAAACCAATGAGGAGTTGAATCGTGAAAATGTCAGGTTAAGAAATCTTTTACATTCATCTTATAAATTAACGACCGATTCTTCTTTCGTTTTTTTAGATACAATTTACAAGCAGCAGTACATTTATCGCACGGCAAAAATTATTAACAACTCTGTTAATAAACAATTGAATTACATTACCCTTAATAAAGGGAGAATTCACGGAATTGAGCGTGAAATGGCGGTTGTAACCGATAATGGTGTAGTTGGTGTTGTAAAAAGTGTTTCTGATAACTTTGCTTCGGTTATTTCTGTATTGAATGATCGATTGAGGATTTCGGCAAAGTTGAAAGGGAATAATTATCATGGATCATTAATTTGGGATGGTGTTGATTATCGAAAGGCCATGCTTAAGGATATTCCATTTCATGTAAAAATTGCCAAAGGTGATACCATTGTAACAAGTGGCTATTCAGCTATTTTTCCTGAAGGACTTCAGTTAGGAGTGGTTGATGAAGTTATGACCTCTTCAGGTAGTAATTTTCAGAATATCAAAATTTTACTTTCGAATGATTTTAAAAGTTTGTCATACGTGAAAGTGGTGGGTGATTTAATGAAAGAGGAGCGATTAAAATTAGAGGAGGAAGCAACGGAATGAACATCATCTTAAAAAATACCATCCGATTTGTTGTTCTTGTATTAATTCAAGTTGCAATTTTAAACAACATACAGGTAAGTGGATTTGTGAATCCTTACATGTATATTCTATTTATCTTGTTGTTGCCATTCGAAATACCCAATTGGTTGCTGTTGTTACTTTCTTTTATTCTGGGGCTAAGCATTGATGTTTTCAGTGGTACAGTAGGGATGCATGCTTCAGCCTGTGTTTTTATGGCTTATGTTCGACCTTATGTATTGAATTATTTATCGCTTCGTGATGGTTATGAAGTAGGGACTTATCCGGGAATAGCGCATTTTGGTTTTGTATGGTTCTTTAAATATGCATTAACCTTAATTGTGGCTCATCATAGTTTCTTGTTTGTTGTTGAGGCATTTTCATTCGCCAATTTTAGTGAAACCATTATGCGTATAATTTTTAGTACATTTTTCACGTTAACCTTAATAATTACCTCGCAATTTTTGATGTTTAAAAAATAGATCAATCTTATAGCAAATGAATAATTTCTCGAATAGAATATATGTAATAGGAGGAATCTTTGTTTTGGTTGTTCTGATTTTTATGATCAAACTTTTTAATCTGCAAATTGTAGATGATTCCTATAAGTTATCAGCAGAAAATAATTCTCAACGTCAGGTAACCCAATATCCTGCTCGAGGATTAATTTATGATAGAAAAGGGGAGCTTCTTGTTTATAATCAGGCGGTTTATGATGTGATGATTATTCCTAGACAAGTGAAACGTTTCGATACACTTGATTTTTGTAAGCTTCTTGGGATAGAAAAATTAGATGCTATTAAAAAGCTTGAAAAGGCTAAGAATTACTCCTACAGAAGAGCATCTGTTTTTTTAAAGCAACTTTCCTCAGAGCAGTATGCTGTATTGCAGGAGAAGCTTTATAAATTTCCAGGGTTCTTTGTTCAGCCACGTACATTGCGTAAGTATCCTCGACAAAGTGCGGCACATGCACTGGGATATCTTAATGAAGTAAATAATAAGGAAATAAAAGCAGATTCTTACTACAGTCAAGGAGACTATATAGGTAAAAGTGGAATAGAATTGACCTACGAGAAGGACTTGCGTGGAGAGAAAGGTAAAAAGATCTATTGGGTTGATGTTTACAATAGAATAAAAGGCTCATATCGAGATGGGAAATTTGATAAGCAACCTATCTCAGGTAATGATTTGATATCTACTTTGGATATTGATTTGCAGGAGTATGGTGAACTTCTAATGCAGAACAAAAAAGGTGGCATAGTTGCACTGGAGCCATCAACAGGAGAAATCTTGGCTAAAATATCTAGTCCAGGTTATGATCCTGAGATGTTGGTTGGTAGAGTTATGAGTAAAAATTACAGAGCATTGGTGCAAAATGATAGTTTAAAACCTTTGTTTGATAGAACATTGATGGCTCAATATCCACCAGGATCAATTTTTAAAATGGTGAATGCTTTAATTGGGTTACAAGAAAAGGTAATAAATCCATTTACCCGATTTGAATGTCATAGTGGTTATCATGTTGGATCATTTACAATGGGATGTCATGCTCATGTTTCTCCTTTGGATTTACGAAGTTCAATAATGCATTCATGCAATGCTTATTATGCAAATACTTTCCGTTATATTGTAGAATCTCCAAAGTTTGGTTCAGTAAATAATGGTTACGATGTTTGGAGAAATCATGTAATGTCTTTTGGATTAGGAGAGCGTTTGGGAACAGATTTACCCAATGAATTGAGAGGTGGAATACCAACTTTAAAATATTATCTAAAGAAGTATAGGAGAAAAAATTTACGTGCACTTAATATGATTTCCATTTCAATTGGGCAAGGAGAGTTGTTGATTACTCCTTTACAGATGGCAAATATGTGCGCTGCAATTGCCAATCGAGGCCATTATTATACTCCTCATATTATAAAATCAATCGGAAAAGAGAAGGGTGTTGATGAAAAATTTACTGTCAAACATGAAACAAGTATTGATTCTTCTTATTTCTCTTCTGTAATTGACGGCATGGAGATGGTTGTGACGGGAGGAGCTGGTAGTACAGGAGGTTTAGCTGCAGTACCCGGTATTCGTGTATGTGGTAAAACAGGAACTGTTCAAAATGCTCATGTTAAAGATCATTCAGTATTTGTAGCTTTTGCACCACGTGAAAATCCAAAAATTGCGATTTTGGTTTATGTTGAAAATGGGGTGTGGGGTTCACGATATGGAGCTCCAATTGCAGGTTTAATGATTGAAAAATACATACGAGGTGAGATTTCTGATAGTAAAAGGTGGATAGAAAAAAGAATGATTGAAGCTGATTTAATTAACCAGTCAGAAGAAAAGTAGAAATTAATAATAGAAAAATCACAAAAACAGATATGACCAGAAGAGTAAGCTTGATTAAGAATTTAGATTGGTGGACAATTTTATTGTATGCTTTGCTTGTTTTTTTGGGATGGATTAATATTTACGCAGCTGTATTTAACGAGGAACATCAAAGTATTTTTGATATAAGTCAAAGGTATGGGAAGCAATTGATGTGGATTGGTGCCGCTGCTGTATTGGCAATTGTGATTCTTATTGTGGAGAGTAAATTTTATTCTGCTTTTGCTTACCCCACCTATATTTTTATGCTGATACTTCTCGTTGCTGTTTTGGTGCTCGGACGAGATATTAAGGGAGCAAAATCATGGTTCGAATTGGGCCCAATTCGTTTTCAACCAGCCGAGTTTGCAAAGTTTGCCACTTGTTTGGCTATCTCCAGATACGTCACGCAGTATAATTTTAAAATTCACAAGATAAAATCGCTCTTTATTTCCGGATTGATTTTGTTTACACCAATGGCATTAATTGTACTGCAAGGTGATGCTGGATCTGCATTGGTTTATTCCGTTTTCTTGCTGGTTTTGTATAGAGAGGGATTATCAGGGATTGTATTGTTTTTAGCATTTATAGCAGCCTTATTATTTGTATTTACCTTGTTATGGCCCAAATTCACGGTACTTTTAATATTAGTTTGCACGAGCCTTATAGTTTCAAAAGCTTATGGTTTAAAATGGTCAGCTTTTGTAAAGGCAATAATGATGTTAGCATCTGGTTTTGCTTTGGTGTGGTTAGTTGCAAAAGGATTGAAGATAGATGTTTCCAATTATCTTATTTTAATAATTTCTTTAGGATTAAGTGCTGTCCCTTTTTTGGTACATACCTATAAAAACAAGCTGAAAAATGTTGCATGGGCTATATTCATTGTTTTTGGAAGCATCTTCTATACTTTTTCGGTGGGATATATCTTTGAAAATATCTTAGAGGTACACCAGCGTACCAGGATTAATGAACTTTTAGGTATTGAATCAGATCCTTATGGAGCAGGTTACAATGTAGCACAATCCAAGATTGCAATTGGTTCTGGAGGTTTTGCTGGTAAAGGGTTTTTAAATGGAACGCAAACTAAATTCAAGTTCGTTCCTGAACAAAGTACCGATTTTATATTTTGTACCGTTGGCGAAGAATGGGGGTTTTTAGGTTCAAGCTTTGTTTTGATTTTATTGCTTACGCTTATTTTACGCCTATTATTTTTAGCTGAACGTCAGCGATCGGCATTTAGTCGTGTTTACGGATATGGTGTAGCCTGTATTTTATTTTTTCACTTGGCCATTAACGTAGGAATGACCATTGGTTTAGCGCCAGTAATTGGTATTCCTTTGCCATTTTTTAGCTATGGAGGTTCATCTCTATGGTCTTTTACCATTCTGCTGTTTATTTTCCTTCGTTTGGATGCCAACCGTTTGGAGTTACTACGTTAATATTGTGTTCGTATCGTACATATTTCAATATGTCTTCCATAAATAGTTTGAATTTATTTTCAAAATCTGCATAGTTTTCTTCCAATGACTTAATCGCATAAGTTGAATTATCAGGTAAACTGGTTCTTTTGGCCATGATATCAAGAGCTGTTTGCAAGCCATCCATATATGCATAGCTTTCTAATCTTCTACTCTGAATTAAGAAAGGCAGAAACATTTTTACTTTTTTAGGTAGCAAAAGGTAGTTTTTTACCAATGTTTCGTGGGAGCTTGTCACAAAATCTTTAATGGGTAATAAGTGATAATTTTGCCAGTGCTTGGCTAGAAAATGATCAAAAATTAAATCAACAACAACGCCAGAATATCTGCCATAACCGTCCTTTAACTTTTTCGAGCTATTAAGTACCAAGGGATGTTTGTCTGTGAAATGATCAATATTTCGGTGTAAAATGATTCCCCTTTGGATATCGGGATGATACTTTTCGTACTTTTTTCCCTTGACATAGTCCCCAATAAAGTTACCAACTCTCACCTTCTCCGAATCACCAGATAAATACAAATGCGCTAAAAAATTCATGAAACAAAAATACAAAAAGCAATTTAGATGAATAAATAGCTCGTGTTATGATTATTTAAGTAAATGGTTAACCATAGAAGTTACGTTTAATTTGCGCCAATGTCAAGTTTTTATGCCGTGTTAAGCAACACGCAGTAAATTAGCGATTAAAATTCGATAAAATTAGCATAATTCCTTTAAAGTGATAATTTTATAAACTCATAAACTAAATGTGAAATTTAAATAAAGAAGGAGAGATTATGGCTAAAAAAAATGTCATTATTGTTGGTGCTGCGGGTCGTGATTTTCACAACTTCAACACCTATTTCAGAGACAATTCAGAGTGCAATGTTGTTGCTTTTACAGCAGCTCAAATTCCAGACATTGATGGTAGAAAATACCCTGCGGAGTTGGCGGGTTCTTTGTATCCAGATGGAATTCCTATTTATGCAGAAGAAGATCTGCCTAAATTAATTAAGGAACATTGTATTGATGACTGCGTTTTCTCTTATTCGGATGTATCGTATAAGACTGTGATGAACGTAAGTGCAATTGTTAATGCAGCAGGATCGAACTTTAAATTATTAGGTCCTGGAGATACAATGATTAAAAGTCATAAGCCGGTTATTGCGGTTGTTGCAACTCGTACAGGTTGCGGTAAATCTCAAACATCACGTAAAGTTATTGAAGAGTTAATGGCAAAAGGATTAAAAGTAATTGCCATTCGTCACCCAATGCCTTATGGCGATTTAGTAGCTCAAAAGGTACAACGTTTTGCAACAGTAGAAGACTTGAAAAAACACAAGTGTACTGTTGAGGAAATGGAAGAATATGAGCCACATGTTACAAGAGGGAATGTAATTTATGCAGGTGTAGATTATGAAGCAATTGTACGCGCTGCCGAAGAAGATCCTGATGGATGTGATGTAATTCTTTGGGATGGTGGAAACAATGATTTCGCATTCTACAAGCCAGATATGACAATTACAGTTGCCGACCCTCATCGTCCAGGAGCTGAATTAAGTTATTACCCTGGTGAGGTGAACTTAAGAATGGCTGATGTTGTTGTTATTAATAAAATGGATTCTGCTGCACCTGAAGGAATTCAGAAAGTTCGAGAAAGTATTGCTTATGCAAATCCTAAAGCGCAGGTTGTTGATGGAGCATCTCCTATAAGTGTTGATGATCCTGAAATGATACGTGGAAAACGTGTCTTAATTGTAGAAGATGGACCAACTTTAACTCATGGAGAAATGAAGATTGGAGCAGGTACAATTGCGGCACGTAAGTTTGGTGCAGCTGAGGAAATTGATGCTCGCCCATATCTTGTAGGTAAACTAAAAGAGACTTACGAAATCTATCCTGAAATTGGCAATATTTTACCAGCAATGGGATATTCTGATCAGCAGTTAAAGGACCTTGAAGCTACGATTAATGCCAGTGATTGTGATACTGTTATTATTGGTACTCCAATAGATTTGAATAGAATTATTAATATCAAGAAACCAAACACCCGTGTTTACTATGATTTAGAAGAAATTGGTTATCCAAAAATGTCACATATTATTAACCAGTTTGTAAAAGATCATAATTTGATTGAAGAAACTGTTGAGTGATTATATAATTGATTAAAGGTGATGATGGAGGAGCAGATTGTATCTGTTCCTCTTGTTATATATTAGAGGTTGACTTATATCATTAATACAATATGTTATAAAATAGTTTTGTTAATGATAACCTTTTTAAAGGAATAGTAGTATAAAAGCTATTGCTGCCCTAAAGTAAAAGCAATAAAAACTATTACTAAAAACTACTATTTGAAATCTTACGTATGAACGACTCTATTCTTCTTGGACTCGTACAAAATGCAGCTATATTATTAAGCTTTAGTATTTTTTGCGAGTATGTATGGGTGAATGAAACTAAATTTAAGCCCCTATATCGTCAACTGATTTTTGGTGGTTTTATTGGGGTAATCGGTATCATTCTAATGATGACATCATGGAAGGGATCTTCAGGAATTGTATTTGATACAAGATCCATTATTCTTTCAATATCTGGATTATTTTTTGGTGTGATACCAACAGCTATAGCAGTGCTTATTACTGGCATGTATAGGTTCTTTATGGGAGGAGATGGTATAACAATGGGGATAGCTGTAATAATTAGTTCGGGAACGATAGGGGTTATATGGAGAGAACTATTGACACGAGTAGGTAATCAACTAAAATGGGTAGAACTATTGCTAATGGGCTTGGTTGTGCATATTGCAATGTTGTTTTGTACTTTGCTTCTTCCTTCCGAAAAAATTTATTCAACGCTTTCATATCTTATTCTGCCTCTTTTAACAATTTATCCAGTTGTAAATATGTTATTGGGCTTATTTATTCAGCGTCAAATGCAAAATGTGAAGAATAGAACTATCTTATCTTCAACCGAAGAAAAATATTCAAGACTATATGGGAGTATGTCTGATGCTTATCTTGTAATGGATATAGAATATAATATACTTGAATGTAACAAAGCTTTACAAGATGTATTGGGGTATTCGGAAAAAGATTTATTGGCGACAAATTTTAAAAATATTACTCCTAAAAAGTGGATTCAAATCGATGAAATAATAATCAAGAACGAAGTTTTAATAAACGGGAGTTCTCAAGTGTATGAGAAGGAGTGTATAAAGAAAGATGGATCCGTAGTGTCTGTTGAATTAAGAGTTCATCTAATGAAAGACGAACAGGAGGAGGCTGTTGGTTATTGGGCAATTTTAAGGGATATTAGTTCAAGAAAGAATGTTTTACAACAAATAGATAATGAAAGGGCCAGGTTGGAAACAATTTTGGAAACGGTTCCAGAAATGATTTGGTTGAAGAGTACAAAAGGAAATTATCTGGCTTGTAATAATAATTTTGCCGAATTTCTTGGAGTCAAGAAAGATGAATTAATCGGTAAATCTGATTTTATAATTTATAATAACAATGAGTTAGCAGATTTTTATTCTAAGAAAGATTTGGAAGTAATTCAATCTGCGAATACTATTCGATTTGTAAATTGGGCCAAATCGGTTAATGCAGATAATGAAATCCTTACTGAGACAATAAAGACTCCGATGTACGATTCTAATGGAAATATCACGGGAGTTTTGGGTGTTTCAAGAGATATATCTGAAATTAAAAAGACCGAAGAAGAACTTAGAAAAGCCAAAGAGCAAGCGGAGGAATCTGATAAGTTGAAATCGATATTCTTAGCCAATATGAGTCATGAAATTCGTACTCCTATGAATGCTATTATGGGGTTTTCGGAACTTTTGATTGATTCGGAAATTGAAGAAGTAGAGCGCATGCAATATGTTAATATCATTCAACAGTCAGGTAATCGATTGGTGCAGATTATTGATGATATTGTTGATCTTTCCAAATTAGAAATGAGTCAAATTACGCTCAAAAATTCTGATTTTTATTTATTCTCATTGATGAAGGAAAGTATAGAGATTCATAAGAATCGTGGCCTTATTAAAAGTAAGCCCAATTTGGAATTGGCAATCAAATCAAGCCTTGAGCTCGAAGGTCTGGAATTGCATTCTGATAGCACAAGGATTCAGCAGGTTTTGGACAATTTGATTGAAAATTCAATTAAGTTTTCTGATTCTGGAAGAGTCGAACTAGGTTGTAATGTAATAGAATCAAATAATCAAGTATTTGTTGAGATATATGTAAAGGATGATGGTATTGGTATTCCAGAGGATAGACATGAAGTAATATTTGAAAGATTTAGACAAGGGGATGAGGAGCACTTTATTGATGGGACAGGTTTAGGCCTTAGTATCTGTAAAGGCTTGGTAGAACTACTTGGAGGAACAATCCGATTTGAATCAGAGGTAGGAGTAGGAAGTACTTTTTATTTTACTATTCCGGTTGATAAATCGAAACTTCCAAATAGAAATGATGATTTGAATAATGCTAAAGAGAGGATGGAATCCAAAAAAGTACTGGTTGCTGAGAATGACTACAATTCGTTTTTGTATGTAAAGAAATTGTTTGATGATCAGGATGTAGAGGTTATATTTGCTGAAAATAGTACTGAAATGCTTGATAAACTGAGACAATTATCTCCCGATTTATTAATTATGGATTTAGATATTCCAGGCAGAGATAGTTTAATATGTTTGGATGAAATTAAAAAATCAGAAATAGAAACAAAGATTATTGCCCAGAGTACGTATGTTTTTAAAGAGCAAGAGGAAAAATGTATGAGCGCAGGTTGTGATGGATATCTTACAAAACCTTTTACTAAGGAAGAGCTGTTTGCGCAAGTAAGAAAGGTGTTGGTATAATTATTTCTTTTTAGAAATGATATCGGCCATGGTAATGGTTAAAATTCCCAGGATGGTTAAGCAACCACCTATCAGCTGATTCAAATTGGGAAGTATTCCCATTAAAAGAAAGGCACCGGCAACAATAAAAATACTTCTCGATGTGCCAATTAAAGTTGTTATGGATGCATCTACATATTTTAGAGAAGCAAATGTTAGAAGTATTCCTAAGAAAGGACCAAAAAATGAGCCTGTTGTGATGTAGAAAACAGACTGAAGACTGTACGTTGGTAATTCTTGTTTTGCAATTAGGTAGCTTGCGAATCCAACAAACAGAAATAAGTTTCGGCAAACAGTTATGATTGTAGTTGGAATATTTTTGATTTCTGATCTGGCAAGCACAAGACTTACGCCATAGAATAGGGCAAATACCAAGGCACTAATACTAGCAGGAGTTAGTAAAGTTTGCCATTCGAAATCTAACTTATTGGTGTTCATTAAAAAAACACCGGATAATGTAATAATTACACCAAGAATAGAAGTAAATCCATATCTGATTTGATAGAATAAAAAACCAATAAGAATTACAAATATTGGACTGGTGTTGGCAAGAAAAGATACAATAGCAGGATTTTCGGTAAGATTTATCGATAGAAAAAATGCTGTTATTGAGATGAACTCTGATAGGCCAATTAGGAGAAGAATTCTTTTTGATTTTTTCGTTAAACTACTTAGGCTTTGTCCTTGCGTGAAAAATCGGTTGTAAAGCAGATTGTAAATCAAAGCTAAACCAAACCAAAGTATTCCAAAAGAAGTCAAATCAACATCTTTCATGGCCATTTTACTAAACAAATAAACATTTGAAAAGCTAATGGTTGCAACTAGTGCAAGAGCGATACCTTTGATTTTTGATTTGTAATTCATTGTGTGTTGAATAAGGGCAACAAATGTATCTAAAATTTGATGATTTATTTAACTAGCTTGCACTTTGCCAATAATTATTGATATATTCGTTTGTATGGAACTAAATTTGATATTGGCAGCAATGGCAACTTATGTACTGAATTTGCCATTTGGCTATGTTCGCCAGGGATTTAAAAAGTTTTCGGTGATGTGGTTTATTGCCATTCATGCTCCAATTCCCTTTGTTGTTTTGTTTCGTCATTTGTTTGGATTAGGGTTTGAGTTGTATACCTATCCAATAATGGTGAGTGCATTTTTTCTGGGACAGTTTACTGGTAAAAAGGCCAGAATTTATTTAGACAATAGGAGGGTAATAGAAGATGTGGAAATTTACGATACAAAAAAAGACCGGAACTAATCCGGTCTTTTTAATATCATCAAGTTAGATTTTATAATCTTTCTTTGATTTTTGCAGATTCTTCTTCGAAACCTGGTTTCTCAAGCAATGCAAACATATTGCTCTTGTATGCTTCCACACCTGGTTGATCGAACGGATTTACATCCAAGATGTATCCACTAACACCACAAGCAATTTCGAAAAAGTAAAGCAACTCACCCAAATAGAATTCATTTAGTTGAGGCATTTCAATTTTAAGGTTAGGAACACCACCATCAACATGTGCCAATTGAGTTCCCAACTCAGCCATTTTATTTACTTCATCAACACGTTTTCCGGCAAGATAATTTAACTTGTCCAAGTTGTCTTTATCTTCAGGAATATATACAGTGTGATTAGGCTTGGCAACAGAAATAACAGTTTCGAAAATATTTCTCTGTCCTTCCTGAATATACTGTCCCATTGAGTGAAGATCACTTGTAAAATCAACACTTGCAGGGAAAATACCTTTGTTTTCTTTTCCTTCACTTTCACCGTAAAGTTGTTTCCACCATTCTGCCACATTGTGAAGTTTAGGATTGTAATTGGCAAGAATTTCTATGCCTTTTCCTTTTTGGTATAAAGCATTTCTTGTAGCAGCATAAAGCAATGCCGGGTTTTCTTCGAATGCTGCTGCAACCGAATAATCTTGCATTGATTTTGCTCCGTTTACCAAGGCTTTAATATCGTGACCAGCAACTGCAATTGGCAACAATCCAACAGGAGTTAACACAGAGTAACGCCCACCTACATTGTCAGGAATTACAAAAGTTTTATAACCTTCCTGATCGGCAAGAGTTCTTAAAGCACCTTTAGATTCATCGGTAATGGCAACAATTCTTTCACGAGCTTCTTCTTTACCAACTTGCTCTTCCAACATTTCTTTCAACAAACGGAAAGCGATAGCAGGTTCAGTTGTAGTTCCTGATTTTGAAATTACACAAATACCAAATTCGATGCTTTTCAAAATATCAGTTAATTCGTATAAGTAATCTTCACTAATGTTCTGACCAGCGTATAGTACCAAAGGATTTTCGTCGCCAGAATTAAGATGATCAAAACTGTGAGCAAGTGCATCATTAACAGCTTTTGCACCAAGATATGAACCACCAATGCCCACAACTACCAATACTTCAACTTTATCTTTCAATGATTTTGCAGTAGCTTCAATGTCATTTAATTCTGCTTCAGTAATTCTTGAAGGCAAATCAACCCAGCCAACAAAATCATTTCCTTTTCCGGTTCCTTCGTGAAGGGAAATAAGGTGTTTCTTACTGCTTTCTTCAAACTTAAAAATCTCTTCCTTACTAACAAAGTTAAGAGATTTGTCAATACTCAATTTAATGTGTTCCATTGTGTAGAAATTAAGCCTTACATTTTACCTCTATCTGAACCGATACCCCTCCAAATAGTTTGATAGATGTAGAATGTAAAAGTTGTATTTAAAAAGTTAATTCTTACGTATATCTGCTGCAAAAATACAGCTAAAATTCAAGTCTAACGTAAATCCTCTGTTAATAATTTTACTTCTATAGTAGGAGAAATACGTTCATATAAAATATTGTAAACAGCCATGGTAATTGGCATATTTACATTGTAGTGATCATTGATTTCTTTGATACATTTTACTGCATAATAGCCTTCTGCAATCATGTGCATTTCAAGTTGTGCCGATTTTACTGTATATCCTTTGCCGATCATGGTACCAAAGGTACGGTTACGACTAAACTGTGAATAACATGTTACCAATAAATCGCCTAGATATGCAGAACTCTTGATGTCGCGAGAAATTGGGTGCACTGTATCAACAAAACGTTTAATTTCTTGAATTGCATTCGAAATAAGAACTGCCTGAAAGTTATCGCCGTAACGAAGACCATGACAGATTCCTGCTGCAATTGCAAATACATTTTTTAGTACAGCCGCATACTCAGTACCATAAATATCATCCGAAATGGTAGTTTTGATATAAGGACATTCCAAGTTAAGCGCTAAAGATCTGGCTTTTCTAGTATCCTGGCAAGCGATGGTTAGATACGAAAGGCGTTCCATAGCTACCTCTTCGGCGTGACAAGGCCCTGAGATAACACCAATGCTATCTAATGGTACGTTGTAATGTTCATTAAAGAATGTACCAATAATCATATTTTCATCAGGAACAATACCTTTAATCGCCGAAACAATAATCTTATCTTCTAAACTAACCGTTAATCTTTTTAAAGCATCTTTTAAGAATGCCGACGGAACTGCAAATATGATCACATCCGAATTTAGAACTGTTTCATCCAGATTGTTGTAGAACTCAATGTGATTGAGGTCGAATTCAACTCCGGTAAGATATCTTGGGTTGTGACTAAGTTGTTTAAATTGATTGATGGTATCAAGGTTTCGCATGTACCAGTTAAGCTTCAGGTCGTTTTCGCGAAGTATTTTTGCGATTGCTGTAGCCCAACTACCACCTCCAATAATGGCAATTCTCGACGATTCGTTCATATATTATTGCTAAGTCTTTTTAAAATAGAGAGTTGTTTTTGTAAGTAACAGATCTCTAATTTAATAAATATCGGAGGAAGGGAAAAATTCCCAACCTCCGATCATGTTATATTCTTAATAAAAAAAGTTTAAGCTAACCACTCTTTTACTTCATCCTGACTAGGGTTTTTTAAACCCATTTTTAGTTTCTTGTTCAAGCCACAAATGTCTTGGTGTAGTTTGGTAGCCTTTTCTTCTTTAAGAGCTTCTACAGTTTGGAATCCAGCTTTACGAATAACAGGCATCCACTCTGGAGCAATACCTAATTCAATAAATTTTTCATCACTATCAACTGCAGCTTTTTTCTCTGGTCTCATTTGAGGGAAGAATAGTACATCCTGAATTGAATGAGAGTTGGTCATCAACATGGTTAAACGGTCGATACCAATACCCATACCTGATGTAGGAGGCATACCATATTCAAGAGAACGAACAAAGTCCATATCAATAAACATAGCTTCGTCATCTCCTTTTTCGCTCAATTTCATTTGTTCCTGGAATCTTTCCAACTGATCAATAGGATCATTCAACTCAGAGTAAGCATTACAAACTTCCTTACCGTTCACCATAAGCTCAAAACGCTCAGTTAACTCAGGATTGTCTCTGTGCTTTTTACAAAGAGGAGACATTTCGATAGGATAATCAGTAATGAAAGTTGGTTGAATGTAATTTCCTTCACACTTCTCACCAAAGATCTCATCAATTAACTTTCCTTTACCAAAAGTTTCGTCAACCTCAATGTTTAATTGCTTACAAACATCGCGAAGTTGATTTTCATCCATTCCGTTGATGTCAATTCCAGTGTGCTCTTTAATAGAGTCAATCATAGAAATGCGCTTGAATGGACGCTTGAAATCAATCTCTTTGTCTCCAACTTGTACTTTAGTTGTACCGTGAAGATCCAAAGCAACTTTTTCAATCATCTCTTCGGTAAAATCCATCATCCAGTTGTAGTCTTTATAAGCTACATAGATTTCCATTACCGTAAACTCAGGATTGTGAGTTCTGTCCATACCTTCGTTACGGAAATCTTTGGCAAACTCATAAACACCATCAAATCCACCAACAATAAGTCTCTTTAGATACAATTCGTTTGCAATACGCATATACAAAGGAATATCTAAAGCATTGTGATGAGTGATAAACGGACGAGCCGAAGCACCACCTGGAATTGCTTGCAATATTGGAGTTTCAACCTCAAGATATCCCTTGCTGTTGAACAACTCGCGCATTGAGTTGATGATTTTAGTTCTTTTCAAGAATACTTCCTTCACATCTGGATTTACAACCAAATCAACGTAACGCTGACGGTAACGCAATTCAGGATCGCTAAAAGAATCATATACTTTTCCATCTTTCTCCTTCACAATTGGAAGTGGACGAACAGATTTTGAAAGAACAGTCATTTCAGTTGTGTGAACAGAAGTTTCACCAACCTTGGTTTTAAATACGTATCCCTTAATTCCAATAAAATCGCCAATATCCAAAAGTTTTTTGAATACTGTGTTGTAAAGAGTTTTATCCTCTTCAGGGCAAATTGAATCGCGGGCAATGTATACCTGAATTCTTCCTTTTGAATCCTGAAGTTCAATAAAAGAAGCTTTACCCATAATTCTTCTGCTCATAATTCGACCTGCAATACAAACCTCTTGTAGGTTGTTTTTTTCAGGATCGAAATCTTTCAGAATATCTGTAGAATAATTATTTACATGATATTGTGCTGCAGGAAATGGGTTGATACCCAAATTCTGCATTTCCTTTAGGGAATTTCTTCTAATGATCTCTTGTTCACTAAGTTCTAACGCATTCATCTTAATCTCAATAAAGTTTATTCGGGTGCAAAGATATAATAATCCGTGCAATATGTGAATGCATAAAAATAAATGCTTGTAAAAAAATAAACGAAATGTGATATTTCAAGCTAATCTTGTGGTGAAATGTCTGAATTTGAGTGTGTAGACTAAAAATATCCCAATTGCATCAGAATATTCATTGTAGTGAGATTATTATTTTTTAATATTGCATCACAATTGACGGTATTTAGATTGAGTTTAAATAATTCGACTACTTGTAATTCGGTTAAAAACATACTGAATGGGTATAATAATTCAATCCTTTCGAATACCTTTGCATGAATTGAAATTTTATTACAAGAATTATTAATTGTTGTAAGGTTTTAATGTTGATAATCAGTTGTGAAAAATAGATTGTTGACAGAAATAGGGAGAAGTAGAAATGAAAATAAAAAGAAAGCCTGAATGGCTAAAAATACAACTGCCAAAAGGTGATGATTATGCCTATGTAAATGGCATTGTTCAAGAACACGGATTGCATACTATTTGTTCGAGTGGAAAATGTCCGAATGTTGGAGAATGTTGGGGAAATGGAACTGCGACATTCATGATTTTGGGCAATATTTGTACAAGAGCTTGTAAATTCTGTAATGTTCCTACCGGTAAACCACTTCCTGTTGATACTAAAGAACCAAAGCGATTGGCACGATCAATAAAGCTAATGAAGCTAAAGCATGCGGTAATTACTTCCGTGGATCGTGATGATTTGGAAGATGGTGGATCAGGCATTTGGGCGGAGTGTATTAAGGAAATAAAAGAAATTTGTCCAGGAACTACTTTGGAAGTTTTAATTCCAGATTTTAATGGGAAAGAAGAGGATGTGCAGAGAGTTATCAATGAAAATCCAGAAGTAATTTCTCACAATCTTGAAACGGTTCGCCGTTTAACACCAGAAGTTAGGAGCCGTGCGAAATACGATCTTAGTTTAAAAGTGTTGAAACAGATTGCAGATTCAGGTATCGTAGCAAAATCAGGAATAATGCTTGGTTTAGGTGAAACCGAAGAGGAAATTTACCAAACAATGGATGATTTGTTGGCTGTTGGAGTTAAAGTAATGACCATAGGTCAATATTTACAGCCAACTCGCAAGCACTTGGAGCTTCAAGAGTATGTAAATCCCGAACAATTTAAAAAATATGAGCAGGTTGGATTAGAGAAAGGTTTTTCATTTGTTGAAAGTACTCCACTAGTTCGTTCATCATATCACGCAGAACAACACGTTAACGCACTTAAATTAAAGCAGGTTTTAAAAAATGACTAATACAATTTTTAGAGATTTGGGCTCCATTGACTATCAAGAAGCCTGGGATTATCAGGAAAACTTGTTCCAGGAAGTATTGCAATCGCGTCAGGCAAATGCAGAGCTTCCTGAAGAAGAAAAAAACTTAAGCAATAATTACTTGCTGTTTTGTGAGCATCCACATGTTTATACATTGGGGAAAAGCGGTAAAGAGCAGAATATGCTGCTTAATATGCTGCAACTACAAGCAAAAGAAGCAAGTTTCTACAAAATAAACCGAGGTGGAGATATCACTTATCATGGACCGGGACAAATTGTAGGTTATCCAATTCTAAACCTGGAAACCTATGATATGGGTATCAAAAAATACATTGAAACCCTTGAACAGGCTGTGATTAATTGTATTGCTGATTATGGTTTGACAGGAACTCGATTGGATGGAGCTACAGGGGTTTGGTTAGATGTTGGAACACCAAAAGTTCGTAAAATTTGCGCCATTGGCGTTCGAGTAAGTCGATGGGTTAGCATGCATGGTTTTGCCTTTAATGTGAATACCGATTTGAAATATTTCGATTACATAAATCCATGTGGATTTGTTGATAAAGGAGTGACTTCATTAAAAAAAGAGCTAGGCAAAGAGCTTGATATTGAAGAGGTAAAACATAATTTAAAAAATCATATTGCAAATCTGTTTGATATGAAGCTGGAAATTGACTAATTTGGCTAGCTAAAATCTTGCATATGGAAAAGAGATGGGTAATAAATGAGCCGGGCGATGAAGAAACGGTTGGCGCACTAATGGAATCATTGGGTGTTGACCGGGTGATTGCCAATCTGTTAGTTCAGAGAGGAATCACAAACTTCGATATGGCCAAAGCTTTTTTTCGTCCCAGTCTCGACGACTTGCATGATCCTTTTTTAATGAAAGATATGACCAAGGCGGTTGACCGATTGGTTATCGCAATGGAGAAACAAGAGCGTGTAATGGTGTATGGCGACTATGATGTTGATGGCACCACATCTGTAGCTCTTGTTTACACCTATCTAAAATCTCATTTCGATTTTATTGACTATTATATTCCTGATCGCTATTCGGAAGGTTATGGTATTTCCAAAACCGGTATCGATTATGCGGCAGAGAATAATATCAGTTTGGTTATCGCATTGGATTGTGGAATTAAAGCCATTGAAAAAATTGCTTACGCAAGCGAAAAAGGAGTTGATTTTATCATTTGTGATCACCATACGCCAGATGAAAATTTGCCCAATGCTGTTGCAGTGTTAGATCCGAAAAGAAGCGATTGTGAATATCCTTGTGATGTTCTGTCAGGTTGTGGTGTTGGATTTAAGTTGATGCAAGGATTGGCAAACAGGAAAAAATGGCAGTTCGACACGTTAATTCCTCTTTTGGATTTGTTGGCAGTAAGTATTGCATCTGATATTGTTCCCATTACCGGAGAAAACCGGGTTTTAACCTACTTTGGGTTAAAGCAGCTGAATGAAAATCCTCGATTGGGATTAAAAACAATACTGAATCTGGCTGGTGTTACAAAAGATTTGAGCGTTAATGATATTGTTTTTAAAATTGGTCCAAGAATTAATGCTGCGGGTAGAATTCAATCGGGAAATCATGCGGTACAATTGCTGATTGCTGAGAGGGAAGAGGCGGCTACCCTAATTGGAGATACCATTAATGGATTGAACGAAGACCGAAAAGAGCTGGATCATAGCATTACCGATGATGCCCTGGAACGTGTAGCGAAAAGTAAAACTCTGCTAGAAAAGAAGAGTACAGTTTTGTTTGATCGCAATTGGCACAAAGGGGTGATCGGAATTGTGGCTTCTCGTATGATTGAAACCTATTACAAGCCAACAGTAATTCTTACCGAGTCGAACGGATTTGCAACCGGTAGTGCTCGTTCGGTAGATGGTTTTGATTTGTATAATGCTATTTCGGCTTGTAGCGATTTGTTGGAAAACTTTGGAGGACATAAATATGCTGCTGGCCTTACCATGAAAATTGAAAATGTTAGTGTTTTTCAGCAGCGTTTCGAAGAGTATGTTTGTGAAAATATTACCGACGATATGCTGGTTCCTCAGATAAAGGTGGATGCCAGCATTAAACTTTCTGATATTACACCTAAGTTCTTCCGTGTTCTTAAGCAATTTGAACCTTTCGGACCCAAAAATATGACACCTGTTTTCATTAGTGAAAAAGTGGTTGATTATGGATATAGTCGTCCGGTTGGTAGAAATAAGGAACACCTTAAGCTTTCGGTTGTTGATGATATCCGCGAAGGGGATGTAAAAGGTGGAATTGCCTTTTCAATGGGGAAGCTTTATTCTAAGATTTCCAGTGGTTCACCATTTGATGTATGTTACTCATTACAAGAGAATGAGTATATGGGTAAGGTGGAAACACAACTGATGGTTCGTGATATCAAATTCTAATCTTCATTTCCGATATTTTATTGTTTAAATCTTACTTAGATTGTGTCTGTTTAAGAAAAAAGTGATTTCTAGGCTGACGATTTCTAATCAAGGATCTAATTGATTTTTTTCGCATTCATGCACTCCTTTGCATTGATTTATTGAGTTTTTCGAATTTGTCAGTTTCGGGAAGCTTATTATCTTTGCGCCAATTTGTGAATTTTTAAATCCATTTTATGATCCTTACTCAAGAAGCTACGGCTCCGGGATTCCAAAGTCCCACGAAAAGAATTATTTTGGGAGTACAATTTCTCTTTGTTGCCTTTGGTGCAACGGTACTAGTCCCATTGTTAGTTGGTATTGACCCAGCAGTCGCATTGTTTACAGCAGGAATCGGAACCTTGATTTTTCATTTAATCACAAAAGGTATGGTTCCTGTTTTTTTAGGCAGTAGTTTTGCCTTTATTGCTCCAATTGTTGCAGCAACAAAACTATATGGTTTGCCTGGAACTTTATCCGGCTTAATTGCGGTAGGTGTGGTTTACGGTTTGGTTTCCGGAATCATCAAAGTTTGGGGATTGCGAGTGATCGAGAAAATTTTCCCTTCCATTGTAGTTGGACCAGTTATCATGATTATTGGTTTGTCATTGGCTCCTGTAGCTGTTAATATGGCCAAAACCAATTGGATCATTTCTTCTATTGCTTTGTTAACTGCTATACTAATTGTGGTTTATACAAAAGGAATGCTAAAACTGATTCCTATTTTCTCAGCTATTGTTGTAGGATATGTTGTATCAGTGGTTTTAGGGCAAGTAGATTTTACGCCAATTAAAGAAGCTGCATGGTTTGCTTTACCAGAATTTGTTCGTCCTGAATTAAATTGGAGTGCAGTATTGTATATGATTCCTGTGGCATTTGCCCCGATTATTGAACATGTTGGCGATATGTATGCCATTGGTGGTGTAGCAAACAAAGAGTTTGTTAAAAAGCCAGGTTTAAACCGTACTTTATTAGGTGATGGTGTTGCTACTGCTTTCGCAGGATTTTTTGGTGGACCACCAAATACAACTTATTCAGAGGTTACAGGTGCAATTGCATTGACTAAGGTAGTTGATCCTAGAGTATTGAGAATTGCCGCAGTTACTGCCTTGGTATTCTCATTAATTGGAAAGGTAAGTGCATTCCTTAAAACCATTCCTCAAGCTGTTTTGGGAGGTATCATGCTATTGCTTTTCGGTATGATTGCAGGTATTGGTATTAAAACCCTTATCGATGCAAAAACAGATTTTACAAAAACCAGAAACCAGGTAATTGTGTCGGTTGTACTTACTGTTGGTATTGGTGGAGCACAGATTTCTTACGGTAATTTTTCGTTGGCAGGAATTGGTTTGGCATCGGTTGTAGGTGTGGTTTTAAACCTGATTTTACCTGATAAATCGAAACCAATTAAGGGAAGTGAAGTTGTAGAAGAATAATTGATAATTAGATTATTATTTAAATTTTAATCTAGTTAATAAGTATTCTGTTAAAAAATGATTAAATTTGATTCTGTTAACCTGAATCTTGATTTAGGTTTTAACATCCCTTTTATATATAAAGCCCCTGCGAAGGGGCTTTTTTAGAATATTAGCACACTTAATTTAAGTGTTTTTTTCACTCTCGTATATGTCGAATAAGATTAATTGGTTCTTGTAATTGTTGTTACACTTCTATAAAACAACATATGATGCCAAAAATATACTTTCCCTAAGTCTCTTTTTGAAAAGTTCTCATGGTTAAATACTTCAATTAGCAAAAAGGATTTGGAATCAATTGGTTTGCCATTTTGTTTTGCTGGTTCCCATTTGTAATTTAATTCTTTTATAGTCTTAATCGCATTTTTATCTAAATTCTTGTTAATTGATTGTTCAATAGTTATATCCTTTAAGATACCTTTCTTACTAATAATAAAAGAATACAAACAGGATCCGGATTTGTGTTTTTCCATTAGTTCTGTCGGCAATTTAATTTTTTTTATCATATCAAATTCAGCCTGATTTTCGAATCCAATATATATTTGTGGGTTGTCAACTTTATCCAATACATATTTATCACCTTTTTTAATAAATGTAGAGTCAATTCTATTGCCACTGTTGTAACTTACCAGTTGGTTACGATCGTAATCATACTCTAAATGAGGGGTAGAATCCTTCTTGTAAAATTTCCATATACCTATTCGTTTATTGTTTAAATACTCACCGGTAACCAATGTATCTTTCGTCCTTGTATTAATGACATAGTAAAACCCTTCTTTTATTTTGCTTTTTTTATCTACTTGGTAAATTTCTTTGTGTAAGTGTGTGATTTGATGCTTAACCCTTTTATATTTTTTCTGTCCAAAGCATTGAGTTGAAATCAATAGTAAAGTAAAGGAAAAGAAAGTTGTGAAAGATGTTTTTGTTATTTTCATGAAATTAAATTTAGTTGTGATTTTTGATTAGTATGATTAAAGGAATATTATATAATCTCTTTATTGAGATTGTTGTTTAATCAATGAATTTAATAAGGAAACTTATTGATATTCATGTAGTATTTGTATTGATTAGGAATTAACTCAGGTTTATTTCATTCTATTTTTGATTTCGGTTTTAACATCCCTTTTATATATAAAGCCCCTTTCAGGGGCTTTTTTAGTTTGAAGAGATGCTTATATGATAGTTGGTCTTATGGTTTTGTTATTCTATCCAAGTTGTAAAACTCTTAATAACTTTCCAACCCCCTTTATCCTTTTCTAAATAAAACCTCTCACCACTTGTGGTATAATCAACATCAACCAAAGCTTTGTTCTTTCTTTTATTGAAAGACACTTGTTTAATCACCCAATAATTCAAAATAGCAGCTTCACCTTCTGCAATATAAATTGGAATATAATTGGAAAGTTTCTTCAGTAGCGGATCAAACAACACAGGAGATTCCCATTTGCTTATTCTTCCATTTCTCCATATGGGTTTATATTCTATTGATGAATTGATAAACTCGATGAAATTATTCAAAACCTGTTGGTTTCGTTTTGTTAAGAACAAGTGGTTTCTATCAATCTCTGGCCTAAATACAAATCTCTTATTTGAAGATTGCATTTCAATCTTATTAAATACATCAGGTGCCGAAAAAGATTTGTTAGTAATTTGAATCATTATTGAATCTTGAACCAATAAATAGCGATCATTTATACTATTGTTTTCACTATTAATTAGATTAAAAATCTCATGCGTATCTTTTATCAGATTAGATGGTTCATCGCTCACTTCTTCAATTTGCATTTTCTTAAAAATGACTTTTGTAATAGAATCCTCAGTGTTATTAATCCTATCAAATAATTCTAGTGTGATCTGTGAACTATTTTGATTGACTTGGGAGAAAGCCGAATAGACACAAAGATGTGATACAAGTAAAAAAATAAATATTCTTTTCATATTATATCGATTTTAAAGAGGACAAGGAGTAGGTAGGCAATCATCCAAGTAGCTTGTAACCATGTCGTAATCCGCTTTGTTTTCGGAATAAAATTTACTTCCATCAGAGGTGCGTTTTAAACCACCTCTTGCCATTACTTCAAATACAAAATCTAAATTTCTATTAGGTAGTACTTCATTCATTTGTTTGATGAATTTACTTTTTTCTTCTTTATCATCCCAAGCCTTATATAATTCATGCAAATTCTTTTTCATTACGGATATATAATTAAGCATTATTTCATGCTGAGTTTCTCTTCCATATTTAACTTTTAAAGCATCATAAGTATTTTTGAAATCAATTTCATTACCAATTCTATGTGTATTTGCATCGTAAACTAAACAAAACAAATGGGCATGGATAGTCTCATGCATAATTGTATTTGCAGTCCAAAGAAAGGATGTTGATTTCATATTATCAATAGAAATTGTGATATTGAATTGTCCAGAAGTTAAATTCTTATTTTTATCAACCGTAAGATTCACAGGGGTACATATTCCGTATTTTGTAGCGCCTAAAGATTCAGTTAAGTCATATTTGATCATTGCTTTAGAGTCATTAAATTCAAATCCTCTTAGTAGTTCATTAAGCAAAGTTTCTGGAAGTAATCTATCTTGCACTCGCATGGCCTTATATAAACACCCGGCAATAGATTTGTCAAACTTTTGCGTTGTTTTCACAGGCGGAGCAGGAGATGGGCTAGGGCTACCACCACCAGGGTTTGAAAAGCTTCCACCATATTCACCATCTCCTCCATCTCTATCGGTTAACGCAAATGGTACGTTTGGAATAATTGTATAAAAACAATCTCGGCCTATGTAATGTCTATATCCTCCAGCGTATGAATATACATCATTGCATGTGAGTTTTGCAGCTTTTGTGTTAGTATCTTCAATGTTATTCACAGGTATAAACTCATATTTGTCGCTTTTTTCAAAAATCTCCTGCATAAAATATTCAAAAACCCAATCAAAGTCGGGAGTTGGATAATAATCTTGATCGTTAATATACATTCCGTATTGTAGTTCTAAGGGATCAACACCCAATACTAAAATGGAATTTATTTCCATTTTATCTGGTTCGACGTAAGGGATCAGATACATTGTTTTGTTATTTGAAATGTATTTTACCTCTTTATCCCATATCGGAATTCCCCAAATGTCTACATCAGTTTTTGATTTAATTTCCTCAGTGTTTCCATTTTTTAGATAATCATAGAATATTTTCACATCTAGATTATCAGGTTGTACTTTAAAGAATTCATTCTCAGGAATTAATTCGCTTGTTTCATCTTTACCACACGACCATACCAACAGCAAAGTTGCTACGAATAATAATACTTTTCTCATTACAATTTGTGATTTAATTAATATTAACAACATCTAATTCCGATTATGCTTAAAAGGTAACCCAGCAAAATATATGTTATAGAACATTATTTATGTAATTTAATATTAAAGTGCTCCGTAATGCCTGTGTGCACTGGCAATAGATAACTACCTGATTAAGTAGAATGATTCTATATAGTAGTCATGTATTGATCTCTGGTATAATGTTCACTAAGTTTATGTGTGTAATGATATAAACAACTGATAAAGAGCTACAATAAAAGTGAATAGTATCCCACGCATATAATTTATGAATATTACGCATTACAAGTGTAGTGCAATTTTAGAATAGGGTGTGTTGTGCCTTTTAACTCGCGCATGATGCATAGTAATAATTTTTAAAATTCAATATTATGGAATATTCCTTGTATGATTGTATGTTAACCAAAGACAATCCCAACGATAAGCTTGGGAAAGTGACGAACCAGAAGCCCAAAAACTTTGAAAATTTATTGGGTAATCTTACTGGCCCTGGTTCCATTTTAAAGGAAACGGAGTCGAAAGCTGTGATCGAAAAGTATTGGGAAACCATTATTGGCTTTGTTCGTGAAGGTTATGGTTATCACGACGATCACATTAGTGTGAATTTGGACATTGCCGGTGTTTTCGAGGACGAAAACGATAGGTTCGATCCATCGCGACACAGCATTAATGTGAGCATTGTTCCTTGTAGTGAATTAAAGACAGCTACTCAGAACATTAAGCCTACCTATGTGAAACCTAATAAGGAAGTGCCGGAAATTCAAAAGGTTTACGACTGGGGAACTGAAAAAATGGATGAGTTTCTTACTCCTGGTGCAGCATTGGAGATTGAAGGCAGTGCACTTAAAATTTACGAGGAGATTGATGGGCAAGGTGTGTTTTTCATTAACAAGGCCGATGGGGTAGAAACCAAGGCTGGCATGCCTAAATTAAATGAGCCCAAGAAACTGTCCTTAAAAGTTCCTGCTTTAAACCCAGGTCAATATAGAATAGAGATTCGCAATACTACCAGAAATGGGAAAATATTAAGAATCGGAATATCAACCGCATATTATACCGTCCAATAGGTTTTTCGCTCATTTACTTACAACAGCCCGCACCTTATTCTAAGGTACGGGCTTATTTTATGCTTTACTTTCTTTGAGCAAGGGCATGCTTCCACCGAGAGCAGGGTCGTGCTCCTACCGAGAGCAGGGGTGTGCTCCTATCGAGAGCAGGGGTGTGCTCCTACCGAGAGCAGGGGTATGCTCAAATGGGTAATTGAACAATTAAAGTAAAAAACCGCTTAAAGCACTAAGAAAGTTTCCAATTGAATTACTTCTGGTAACGAAACTGATACCTGCCATATTCGAAAGGGTATTGCTGGCCATCTTTGGTAAAGAATCCTTTGTTGTCGCACAAGCCATTGCCGTAGCTATAGGTACACGATTCGTTCTCTGCCGTAAACAATACTTCTCCTGAAGCAATAAATTCGCAGGCATGACTTACTAACAAGGGTGTTAATATCTCTGATTGGTATTCCCTTCCTTCCGAGTTGATGCCGGAGGTGGTACCGCTAATAAAAAACTGATCATCCCAATGGTTGTTTGAGGTTTCGTATCCTTCAATCCATTCTTTGCTTAGCTTTCCGCTAAGGCTGTAGGTGTTTTCTTTTTCGTCGGTAAATAGGATCTCTTCGAATGTAACATCGAAAGTTAAGTTTTCGGAGCTTGCCGATTTTCTACTGTCCACTTTAATGCTACCCGTAATGTTTAAATTGTTGATGTAATATTGCTCAAAACTTACGGTATAGCAGCATTCTTCGCTTTTGAACTCACCTTCTATTTGGGTGGTGATACGTCCTCTTTTTAGCTTGCCTAAGTAATCGATGCTGTTTTGTTGTCCGTAGTTAATACTTAGTGTTTTTGTGTTTTCCTGATTGTTGTTATCAGCAATCTTTACAAAGGGTATGGAGTCTTGTTTTGTGGCAGTGCCATTGTCGATACTCAGCATGTTGTACTCCACTTCGTTCAGGATATTTTCCAGTATGGAATTTACCATTGCATTTTCTTCCACATTTACCGCGTTGGTAAGGTTCATTTCCAGTTCGTGTTCATTCGAATTGCACGAGTACATCACAAGCATAGAGGCTAACAAGTAGCATACTTTCTTCCCAAATCTCATCATTCAACTTCTTTTTTAGTGATATGCAGTTGTTTACGGATTTGTTTAAGAAAAGTTATACCTGATTTTTCTGGATTTAAGCAAGTTAGATCATCAGTTTTTATGGGGAGATTTTGTTATTGATTTGTTGGATTATTAAGTCATTTGACTGTTCATGACTTTCAAAAAAAATCCCTCTCTACCGAAGTAAAGAGGGATTTTGAATATGGAAAATTCTATTCTGATTTTTGTGCTATCAATTAGGCAAAATAGAATTTGATAATAAACAATACCACTATAACAATCATTACCGGGCTAATTTCTTTGTAACGACCCGTAAGTAATTTTAAAGTTACGTATGATAACATCCCGAAAACAATACCATCAGCAATACTGAAAGTTAATGGCATCATAATGATACAAAGGAATGCTGGAACCGCTTCTGTAAAGTCGTTCAAATCAACTTTCAAGATTGGCGACATCATGAATAAACCAACAATTACCAAAGCAGGAGCTGTAGCAGCTGAAGGAATCATGATAAATACAGGAGCAAATAACAATGCCAAAGCAAACATACCAGCAGTTGTAAGTGCTGTCATACCTGTTTTACCACCTTCTGATACACCTGCAGCACTCTCAACGTAAGTAGTTACAGTTGAAGTACCCAAGATAGATCCGAAGAATGTACCAACAGCATCGGCAAATAAAGCTTGTTTTACACGAGGTACACGACCATCTTTATCCAACATGTCAGCTTTAGAAGCTACACCAACCAATGTTCCAACAGTATCGAACATATCCACAAATAGGAATGTGAATAATACGATAGCCATATCAATGGTGAAGATTTGAGAGAAATCGAATTGGAAGAAGATAGGAGATACTGATGGAGGAAGACTTACAAATTTGTAGTTTTCCGGCATGTGAGTTACTCCTAAAATTAATGCCAATATGGTTGAGAAAAGGATACCAATTAAAAGAGATCCTTTTACGTTTCTTGCGAAAAGAACACCTGTTACCAAAATACCAACTAATCCTACAATTACGCTTGGGCTTTTCATATCGCCTAAGCTTACCAATGTAGCAGGATTGTCAACAATAACACCAGCTCCTTTTAATCCAATAAATGCAATAAATAGACCGATACCCACCGAAACAGAGTGTTTCAGGTTCAACGGAATGGAGTTAACGATTAGCTCGCGAATGTTGAAAGCTGTTAATAAAAGGAAGATGATACCTTCAAGGAATACGGCAGTTAAAGCAAATTGCCAGCTGTATCCCATTCCTAATACTACGGTAAATGCGAAGAATGCATTTAATCCCATACCAGGAGCCAATGCGAAAGGTAATTTAGCAACCAAAGCCATAACTAAAGTTGCGATGATAGCCGAAATAGCAGTCGCTGTAAATACAGCACCTTTGTCCATTCCGGTTGCACTTAAAATATCTGGGTTAACCGCAAGGATATATGCCATGGTCATGAAGGTAGTAATACCTGCAACAACCTCGGTACGAAGGGTTGACCCTAGTTTGGTAATGTTAAAAAACTTATCTAACATGATTACTAGTTTTTAATTGATGATTAGAAATTCCACTTCACTGCAAGAGTTGGACGAACTTCGAAATCGTCACCTGCAAAGTTGTTAGAGATTTCAACCTCGCTACCAAAAGAGAAGTTTTTAGAAACATTGTACCATAATTGAGGCTCAGTTAAGAATACAGTGTCATCAGATAAACCATTTTCAGTCCAAAGGTCAGCAAAACCTGAGAAAGTCATTTTTCCATCGAAGAAGTTAACATACCAAGTACCAGTAATTTGGAAGTTAGCATCATCAGCATCTTTAATAGCTTTGTAACCAGCATAAGTTGAGAATCCTGATTTAGCACCACCTTTTGCGTAGTTCACACCAAAAATCCATGCATCGTTAATGGTATAACCAAAGTTATCAGCATTACCAACACCACCATTGTACTCAATGTGTAAACCAACTGGCATTTTCTCTGTTTTTAATACACGAGCAATCTCGAAGTATCCTTGGTTGATACCGTTATCTGCATCGTAATCAAAATCAATGAATGTAAAAGTGTTACCCCACTTGTCCATTTTGAACATTTCAAAAGTAGTTGTGAAGTGTCCACGGTCGAAATCGCGGTGTAATTGAAGGTTTTGTGCGTTAGCAGCAAAAGAAACCAAAACAGCGAAAATAGCAAGTAATTTTTTCATGATAAATTAAATGATTGTTTAATAGAATTTAATTAGTAAAAAATTTATAAATGGTTGTTTAATTCTTTGTGATCTCCTTTAAGTGGTTGACTACTGTAGGGCAACCAGTTTCCTTTAATTTTTGATAGGATTGATGTCCGGATGCAATTAAAATACAATTACAACCTAACTCTCTGGCAACTTCATAATCGTGTGTGGTGTCGCCAAACAGGCAAACCTCACTGGCTTTTAGCTCATGTTTTTTCATCAACTGTAAGCCATTGTCAATTTTCGAACTTGCGTATATGTTATCAATTCCTGATATCTCATCAAAATACTTAATAATATTCTCACTACGAGTTGATTCATTAAGCATGTTTTGTTCCATTGCTGATAAAATAAATTGCTTTTTCCCCTCCTTATTAAAGTGAGATAGCAAATTAACAGCTTCAGGAAAAATTCCTGATTGTGGCAATAAAGATGTATAATGATCTATGAATTCATTTGCAGCTTTATCCCAATCTTCGGTCTCAAAATTAAATCCTACTACTTCGTAGTAACTTTTCACAGGAAAAGTAAATACTTCGCGATAGTGTTCGGTTGTTAGTAAAGGCAATCCTCTTTTGTTTAGCATTTTGTTGATGCTAAGCACTCCAATCGACAAATCGTCGAGTAAAGTTCCGTTGTAATCCCAAATAATTGCTTTAAAATCTAACATGCCAGCTTTAGTTTAGGATTTGAGGTTCTACAAAGAGTTGCTTTTGTAATCGAGTGAAAGTCGATAGAATTTATTTTGATTTGTTTGTCTCTTAATCCTTCTTTTATTGAGAATTGTTTCAATTGTAATGCAAGGGTGTTGAGAAAAACAAGGTAATCCTTTTTCGGGTCTGGGAAAGAACATCCACCACAGATGTAACTGGTAAGTTCTTGAATATTTTTCAAGGCAGCCAAAGTACACTTTTGGTTTTCGCTAATTTGTACAATGGAATTTGGTTTAAGTTCGGACGAACCAGATATGCAGTCAACAACAACTCCCGTTTTGTTTTCGGAAAGTACAAGGGTTTTGTTGATGTATGGAACATGCAGATTTGTGTTCTCGCTTACACGCTCAGTTCCCACTTCGATAGGATCTGTATCGTAATCGATAATCGCATATTCTATGTCTGCTCGATCTATAATGCGAGCTGCATTGGTTTTCTTCATCCTTTCGTTTTTTGGCCCAATCTTGAAGGTTTTTCTTCCGATTGGGAATTACCAGTTTCCCAGATGATATTTTTTTAATGAGCGGCAAAAATAGTAAAAATTTTAAATTTCAAAATTGTTTCGATTCAATTGCAAAACAGATAAAGTGTAGAAGCCTTGTTTTTAAAGGGGATAAGTGATGAATAAAAAATGTTGTTTTAATTTTAAATGAATTAAAATTGCATTGCAAACAGCATTTATTAGTTTCGTTTGGATTTTGGATAAGGGCCATCTTAATTTAAAATTATTTTTTAAACTGAATTTGGTATCTTTTATTATTCAATCATTTCTTATCGTCAAATAAAAATTGAGTTATGGTAGTTATTGAAGCTCATGTGGTTCCTGGGGGAACTGAAAGCATCCGTTTGCAAGAATATGCATTGCATATTTTCTCTGGAATCAATACAAATCAGGGAATCAAAAAAGCGATTAAGCGAGGTTTAATTCGGGTAAATGGATTACAGGCTTCAACTGGATTGTGGGTAAAAGCTGGTTTTAAAATTGAACTGTGCGATTTGGAGCTGCCACCAAGTAAGATATATAAGTTGCCATTAGAAGTGGTTTATGAAGATGATCATATTGCTATAATTAATAAGCCTGGTGGGATTTCGGTAAGCGGTAATCAGTTTCGTACGGTACAAAATGCTTTGCCTTACAATCTTCGACCTTCGATGAGGAAGAATGCTTTGCCTGTTTTTCGTCCGGTTCACAGGATTGACAGTCCTACCTGTGGATTATTACTCGTTGCTAAAACGGCTGATGCATCTGCCAAATTGGGCAAACAGTTCGAAGATCGGTTGGTAAAGAAAAGATACAGAGCAGTAGTCATTGGCTCTTTGCACGAAAAAGGAAAAATTGATATGCAGGTGGATGACAAGGATGCGGTAAGCACATTTAAGTTGGTAAAAAAGTCACCATCTATTCGAAACAGATTTTTAAGTATGGTTGATTTGTATCCTGAAACGGGAAGAACACATCAATTAAGAATTCATATGGCCGGTATCGGTAACCCAATTTTGGGAGATAAGATTTACGGTACAGAAGGGGAAATTCTTCGAGGGAAAGGATTGTTTTTATGTGCAGCCGAGTTGCAGTTTTCTCATCCTGATTCTGGAGAGGAGATGAGTATTTCCATCGATCCTCCATATAAATTCGGTCGATTTATGGAGATGGAGGAAAAACGATGGGAGAAATACAATTCGGAAAGTGAGATTGTGTAAGCATTACTCGTAAAAAGCCTCAATCCCTGGGTATTCAAATTTTTTAATAGCCATTTCTTGTGGGAAAATCATGTATTGAACTTCAGCTTCAGAACACACTTTTCCGTCCGGATCAAGAATTTCTGCATGAATGGTTGCAAATCTTCGGTCTTTCGAAATTAGTTTGCCGCGAACGGTTAGCTTTCCTTTATCTGTAAAGGCGGAGTTTTTAAATTTGGCATTCAGAGCTGTAGTTACTCCAGCAGTTTCACATTTTACAAATACTACCCAACAAGCTATTTCGTCAAGAATTGTAGTTTGAATTCCACCATGTAAAACATTTTTAAAACCAGAAAGGTGAGTTTTTGGCTCCCATTGGGAAACAACATATTCGCCATCTTCAAAAAAATCCATTTGTAGGCCTTGTTCGTTGTCGGGCGAACAGCCAAAGCATTTTCCGTTTTCAGTGGAACGATATGGGTTGATGATCTTTCTCATGATACGATTTTAAGTTTTAATTTTAAGAATCCGAAAGTACAACAAGAAAATGATTGTGGAAAATCTAAAATCGAAATTTTAGTTGAAGTTTTATATCTGATTTCGTATTGCCAAGAATCAAAGAAGTGCCTGATCCAATGCTTTCCGTGTTGGAATATTTTGTTTGAGCATATCTGGCATAAAGGGTAATATTATTACTGATTTTATAATTTAGGTTGAAATAAAATCTACTTCCTTTATTGTAATAGGCCGGAACGGAATAAGCGTATAAAATATCGTTTTCATAGGCATATATTCTTGTGTCGTAAGAATCGGTGTCGAATAATGCATATCGCAAACTGATGTTTAGTGGAAATTGAGAAAATCTGTAAATCAGGTCTTGATAAATGAGAAAGCCATTTTCGTTATTTTCTGCCTGCTTGTATTTTGAAAATTCTATTCTGTTTCGGATTTCCCAGTTCGCTGCAGGTTTTGCTGACAGGTGCAGTCGAAATTGAGTTTTCTTAAATTCAATAGGGGTATTTATAAAATCAGAGTTAACGTTATCAGCCTTGTTTTCTTGTTTGTATCTAAAATAAACCGATAGCTTATCACTTTTTGTATATTCTATTTGGGAAAAATATTCATGACCATTGGTCGGCGAATTACTTGAATGTTTTAGCCAGGGAAATTCAAACTGATCGTAGTAGGCTTTTATGCTCCATCTGGGAAATGGATGAAAATTAATACCAATGTAAATCCCTTCTTCATTTTGGTTTCTACTCTGTTCCGAAAAGGAATTTGAGTAATGAGCATGATATTCTTTATCGTATTTGCGGTAAATGGTCTCAAGATTGAATTGAGGATGAATTTGGATGTTTGCTCCTTGTAGTATTCCAATACCTCCCGATTTTGATTGGGCTGCTTCGCCAAATAAATGAATATTATTGATTCGTGTTTGATAGTTTATGCTTAGGTTGTAGTTGTTCTTACCCGTAAAATTGTAATGAGAATAAGCTTTTTTGGTGATTTTTATTTCTGGCGAATAGGAATACTGAATAAAAGCAGCACCAAGTTGAGTATTTTTTAAATTCCAGGTGAAATACCCACCCAACAACTTTTCTTTTAAAGCATCTTTTTTGTTCAACTCATTCCTGTTTCGGTGTAAACCTGTATTTACAATGCTTGATGCAAATGAAGAAATAGTGTCGGTATCAGCGCTAGCATCTATCTTTTTATAAGAAGCAAATGCGGCAATATCAATTCCCTTTAAAGGAGATGTAATGATCGACATTCCTCGAAAAAATCGATTTTCATCAGTTGATTTGTAGGATCTGATACCTTGGTATTTTCTTGCATTTTGAGTGGTGAAGGAAGATTTTTTACCTCCCATGCCTGACCATAAACTTAAGCCTTGGCCAAATTTGATTTGGTAATCGCCCAAATTGATCTGTTTGAAAAGACCATTTGATTTTTTTTGAACATGAGCCGAATAAAAATCGAATCCATTTGAGTTTTCATCCTTAAAAAAAGGTTCACCCTTATCGTTCTCAGCAGTAAAACCAAAGTTTATTCCTGATTTAGGAGATTGCATTTGGTACCTGCTGTAATATTTCCATGGATTTCCAAGGTATTTGGAATTTTCATCAGCTGTTTTATATCCTGCCTCTTTTTGAAAATTGTGTTCACATCTAATTAAGAGTTGATGTTGTAGCTTTTTTACACTGATTGGTTTTGTTTTTGCCTTTGTGGAAATTAAAGGGGCGATGTTTTTAACCAGTTCAGCAGAGAAGCCTTTAATTAATTGCATTTCGTAAATGCTAAGTATTGCTCCGTTTTCTTCTCGATACTTAATTAATTGTTCTATTTGGTTTTGATTCAAAAAGTATAGCTTTCCCAGTTCAGTGAAATTAGCCGTGTTGATGTTTAATGGGTTTTGAATCAATTTGGTGATTTCTTCCAATAAATTGGTGTAATCAGGATTTTCTTCCTCTTGTTCTGCGATATTCTCAATGATCTGCTCTATTAAATCTTGCTCTCCCGTTGTATTCTGTGCATTAGCGATACCTATAAAAGAAAGGAATAGTGCCAATAGTAATATGCTGCGAATTTGTTTCATGATTTGGTCTTAAAATTGGAAACTAATATCGGCCGATGGAGTGTAGCCAAGAACAGGATGTCGCGAGAATGCAATGTTGGTTTTTAAGTTAGAGAAGTTATAGCCTATTCCGAGGCTTATAGAATTTGGGTGGTTGTATGCTCCGGCCCGAAAGAATAATTTTTCATTTACAGGGTATTCTATTCCTGCTTTTACTTGTAGGTTATCATCTATATTCTTTAATATTTCAGAGCTGATAATGGCTCCATTCGATAATTTCCATGAAATTCCAAATCTGCATATAGTTGGAATTTTATCATCGTAATCCCAGGTTTCGAATTTCTCCTGTGTAGGATTGGAAAGATGAAAGCCCATATAGAAATTGGAAGCAATTTCTGCTAACAATCCAAATTCGAATGTATACTTTGATTGTGATCCATATTCGGCATTAAGTTTTTTGCTAATTTGATTGAATTGTAAACCGGCCCAAAAGTGTTTTCCTAGGGCTCTTGAATATGAAAGTCCTATTTTAGACTCTTTATAAAGTTCAAAGCCGAATTGAGTGTAGTTACCGGAAAAGCATCCAAATTTACTTGGAATGTTGATGTAGAATGATTTGGTACTTAGTTCTTTGTTTGTGAATCTGTTTTCGTAGTAAGCACCTAAAGATTTTTTCTTTAATAATGCGAGACTAGCTTGGTTGTGGAAACCTGACCATTCATCGTAGAGTGCAACGGATGCATTTCCCATTGCAAAATAACGTGCTCCCGCAGGCCTGTTTTCATTCGAACAGAAAACCTTTATCGAGATGAATAAAAGAATAAATAATAAAATTTTGCGCATAGTATATTAAAAAAAAACTGTTTTACAGGATATTTACATACCAATGTCTAATAAGTTAAGCTTAAAAGCCTTGCCTTATTATGCGCTCTGATTTTTATTTACACTTATTTTGGTTGATTGAGTTCAAAATTCAAGTTAAATTAAAATAAAAAATCTGCATATCATAACGAAATGCAGATTTATTTCTATAAATAGGGTTTTGCTTTCCTAATTAGTCTTGTAATCGTATTTTACAGTCGATAATTCTTCGTTTGCTTTAACGATTTTTTCTTTCAATCCTTCTTTGAATTCAATTACAGCTTCCTGAAGATTTTCGTCACCTACCGCAAGAATTTGTGCTGCAAGAATACCTGCATTCATTGCACCGTTGATTCCAACTGTTGCTACAGGAATTCCTGGAGGCATTTGCGCGATACTTAAAAGAGCATCCATTCCATCAAGTGATGCCTTAATTGGTACACCGATTACTGGAATTGAAGTCATAGCTGCAATTACACCTGGAAGGTGAGCCGCCATTCCTGCTCCGGCAATGATTGCCTGAATACCGTTTTCTTTTGCGTTTTTAGCAAATTTTTCAACTTGCTCAGGTGTTCTGTGTGCAGATAATGCATTGATTTCGAAAGGAATTTTGAAATCGTTAAGAACTTTTGCTGCTTTTTCCATAACTGGCAGGTCTGATGTGCTGCCCATTATAATGCTAACTTTTGCTTTCATTTGGTTTTTTCGTGGATTTAATAAATAAAATGACAAAAAATTGTACTTTTGCAGCAAAATCAGGAATTGTTTTAATCCCAAAATGTGAACCTGCATCCGTCGCTAATTTTATAGCGTAAAAATGAAAAAAAAATATGTATGTTCCATGTGGAGTTGAAACATTTTTTATTTCCTGAAAAAAATAAGGATAAAATTACAATAACGATAGCTTAGGGCATTGCCTTAACCGCCCGATAACTCAGAAAAATTCTGACAGGGGAAGTCGGACAACTAAGACAAATATTAAAGACTAATGAAAACTGTAAAACTTCTTGATCGAGAATTTCGTGTATCAATTCCAGCAGAGGAAATTGACAAGGTAATTGCCCAAATGGCTGAAACAATGAATAAAGAATTGGCAGGAAAAGATCCTTTGTTCATTTGTATTTTAAATGGTTCATTCATGTTTGCATCAGATTTGATGAAGCAAATTACTGTTGAAAATGCACAAATCACTTTCATGCGTTTGTCATCTTACGAGGGAACAAGTACCACAGGTAAAGTGAAAAAATTAATGGGCTTTACTGAAGACTTGAAAGATCGTACAGTTGTATTATTAGAAGATATTGTGGATACTGGAATTACAATCTCGAATACTTTAGAGCAGATCAAAGATTACGAAGCAAAAGAGGTGTTGGTAGCAACAATGTTGTTCAAGCCAAAAGCTTTAATCAGAGATGTGAAATTACACTATGTAGGAATGGAAATTCCAAATGATTTTATTGTTGGTAGAGGTTTGGATTATGATGGAATTGGAAGAAACCTACCAGATATCTACACTGTAATTGATTAAATAATGTTGAATATTGTTTTGTTTGGACCTCCAGGTTCGGGAAAGGGGACGCAATCTAAATTAATACAAGATAGATTCGGTTTGATCCATCTTTCAACAGGAGATGTTTGCAGGGAGGAAATAAAGAAAGCTACACCGGAAGGGTTAGAAGCGAAAAGACTAATTGATGGGGGAAACTTTTTTCCAGATAAGTTGGCGTATCGCATTGTAGAGAAATTTATCGATTCGAATAACGAAGCGAGGGGTTTTGTGTATGATGGAATGCCTCGCCATGTTGGTCAGATTCCTGTTTTTGCAGATATGTTAGCCAAGAGAAACAGTATGGTTGATATTGTGGTTGAACTGAAGGTAGAAGAAGAGGAGTTGATTCAACGTTTGTTGAAAAGAGGAGAAACTTCGGGACGACCAGATGATAGCGGACGTGAAGTAATTGAAAAGCGTTTGCGAATTTATGATGATGTAACTGCGCCAATCGCAGAAGAATATAAAAAAGCAGGAGTTTACTTTTCTGTCGATGCAATGGGATCGATGGATGAAGTTTTAGACAGAATTTCGAAATTAATCGAAGAGAAATTGTCTATTAAGCCTGTACTTGCTAAGGTGCATTAGAAAATAACAAACTATGTCGGGATCTAATTTTGTTGATTACGTAAAGATTTTTTGTAGATCGGGAGCTGGAGGGAATGGTTCAACGCACCTTCATCGTGATAAGTTAACGATGAAAGGAGGTCCTGATGGTGGTGATGGTGGTCGTGGAGGTCACATCATTATTCGTGCAAATGCTCAGTTATGGACATTGATTCACCTGAAGTTTAGCCGTCACGTATTTGCTGGTGATGGTGGATCGGGAAGCCAGAGTAGAAGTACTGGATTCGATGGTGAAGATAAGGTGATTGAAGTGCCTTTAGGAACTGTAGCGCGTGATGCTGAAACCGGAGAAGTTATTTTCGATGTTACCGAGGATGGAGAGGAAAAAGTTTTGGTAAAAGGTGGTCGTGGAGGTCTGGGAAACTGGCATTTTAGATCATCTACCAACCAAACGCCAAGATATGCACAAACAGGTGAGGAGAGAGTTGAGCGTTCGGTTATTTTAGAGCTGAAAGTTCTTGCTGATGTTGGTTTGGTTGGATTTCCTAGTGTTGGTAAATCAACTTTACTTTCTGTTGTATCTGCAGCTAAACCAAAAATAGCGGAATACCACTTTACAACCTTGGTTCCTAATCTTGGAATTGTTGCTTATCGCGATGATCGTTCTTTTGTTATGGCCGATATTCCTGGAATTATTGAAGGAGCTCACGAAGGAAGAGGTTTGGGATTGCGCTTCTTACGTCATATCGAACGAAATTCAGTGCTTTTGTTTATGGTAGCTGCGGATAGTGATGACATACATAAGGAATACAAAATTTTGCTGAATGAATTGAAACAGTTCAATCCTGAGTTGTTGGATAAGCAGAGATTGCTTGCCATCACCAAGTCCGATATGTTAGATGAGGAGTTGATGGATGAAATTAAGCAGGATTTGCCGGATGTTCCATGTGTTTTTATATCTTCGGTGGCTCAAAAGGGAATCATGGAGCTTAAAGACATGATTTGGAAAGCAATTAACGAATAAAATATATAGTGAATGGATACCTTAATTCAATTGGATAAAGAGCTTTTTATGTGGTTTAATAGCCACAATACACCATTTTGGGATGTTGTAATGATGTTTTTTACCCGAAAAGAATTTTGGATTCCATTGTACCTTTTGCTTTTGTATCAGATTTACAAAGTAAAAGGAAAAGAAGCCATTTATTGGATTTTAGGTGCATTTTTACTTATATTTTTGTGCGACCAGATTTCTACTCAACTATTCAAAAATGTGTTTGAAAGATTTCGCCCAAGTCACGATCCTAGTTTGAAAGGAGTTGTAAATTTGGTTAGTGGTTATACAGGTGGTCGATATGGATTTGTATCCTCTCATGCAACAAATTCATTCGGTTTTGCACTCTTTACATCTCTACTATTTAGAAATAAATTATACACATTCTTCATATTTTCTTGGTCTTTATTGGTAGTTTATACCCGTGTTTATCTGGGAGTTCATTTTCCGGGTGATATCATTGGAGGAATGATTTTAGGATTGATCATTGGATACGGCGTTTATCGATTAATCAAATGGTTTTCCAACTCACGCAAAGGACCAATAACTCGAGGAAGACGAAACATTCAATCTCTTTCTTATTCTGCAGCCTGGTTGCTTTTAGGAGTTGCTTCTTTCGAAATCATTACCATTTGCTTGGTGGTAAGAAAACTGTTGAAATACGGCTTGTTTTAGAAATCGGTTAAATTTATCGACTGTCAAAAGGAGTAGCAAACTCCGGTTTGTAGGAAATTACTCTTGAAATTTGCTCAGAAACTCCGATCAGTCTATTCTCACTCTAGAGGAGAAGTTAGAAATCCGGAGTAGCGAAATTTGCCTTGTAAATTGGATTGAGAAAGCCAGATTTGTAAAATTCCAGTGTGAAATCCTTTCAGAAACTCAGATTAATCCATTTTCATTGTAAAAAAGGAGTAAAATAAGCTGGAGAAATACAATTTACATTGAAAATAGGAGTGGGAAATATAGATTTCTAAAATTTAACCTGAAAATTCTATCAGAAACTCAGATTTTTCCTTTTTCACTCTAAAAAAGAGTGAGAAATCCAGATAAATGAAAATAAAATTGAAAAATGGAAGTAAGAAATCGAGATTTTAGAAATTTCAATATAAAACGCTTTCAGAAGAACAGTTTACTTGTGTTTTAAAGGGAAAAAGCTTTGCGAAACTTAGTTTTATAGAAAATACCATTGAAAATCGACTCAGAAATTCAGATTTGGAAAAAAACAAGCAAAATTACATCCAGAAATATGACGGACTCTAATGTTCCATTTAAGAACTCTTGGAAACTCATATTTTTGAAAAAACGGAATGTAATTTCATTCCAATGAAATGGTGGTAAGCTGATAGAATTTTATTCTCAGGGTATTTCTTCAGGCATAAAAAAAACATGGAAATGAAACATGAAAAATGAGGACCAAGCAGATCATTTTTACTTTTTTATTATCCATTCATAGTCATGCTTCGATAGCTTGATTTAATGTCGATTTAGGTTTTAAATTTTGTATTTCTCATGATTATGGTTAAGTTTAAGTGTTGAAATTTATTAAATTTAGAGCTTGTGTTAATTTGGAATGAATTTGATTTTTAATTCATTTAAATTGATTTTTAGAGAAATAAGTTTTCACTATTGTTTTCTGAACGTATGATTCCTCTTGTCTTTTAACAGGCTGTTGATAAACTACTTTCTTAGGAATCGTTCTTTTAGCTATATTTGTAAAAACGCGAAATTTTCATGACTGCAAAATATTCTGAAGACTCAATACGTACACTCGACTGGAAAGAACACATCCGTAAACGTCCCGGGATGTATATCGGGAAATTAGGTGATGGATCTTCCCACGACGATGGTATCTACATTTTATTAAAAGAAGTAATTGATAACTCCATTGACGAATTTGCAATGGGTATTGGTAAGTCGATAGAAGTTACCATTACCGATCGTATCGTTACTGTTCGAGATTATGGACGTGGAATTCCATTAGGAAAGGTTATCGATGTTACATCTAAAATGAATACTGGGGCCAAATACGATTCAAAAGCTTTTAAAAAGTCTGTAGGATTAAATGGTGTAGGTATTAAGGCTGTGAATGCCTTGTCTGATGAATTTATTATTGAGTCCTTTCGCGAAGGAGAAGTTAAGAAAGCTCAATTTTCGAGGGGTGTACTTATAAAGGAAGAAGAAGTACAGCCAAGCGAAGAAAAGAATGGTGTTAAAATCACTTTTCATCCCGATGAGGAGATGTTTCCGAATTATAGATATATTTCGGAATACATCGAAACCATGCTGAAGAATTACGTGTATTTGAATGCAGGTCTTTCGATATACTTTAACGGAGAAAGATTCCTTTCAAGAAATGGTTTATTGGATCTTCTGACTGAGAATATGAATTCAGAAGGTTTGTACAACATTGTACACATGAAAGGTGATGATATTGAAATCGCACTTACTCATGGTCGTCAGTATGGCGAAGAGTATTACTCTTTCGTAAACGGACAGCATACAACCCAGGGAGGAACGCATCTTGCAGCATTTCGTGAAGCCGTAGTAAAAACGATTCGCGATTTTTACAAGAAAGATTTCGATACTTCGGATATTAGAACTTCAATTATTGCTGCAATTAGTATCAAAGTTGAAGAGCCTGTATTTGAATCGCAAACCAAAACCAAATTAGGTTCTAAAGATATTGGTCCAAATGGACCATCGGTTCGTAATTTCATTATGGATTTTGTGACTTCTAACTTGGATAACTATTTGCACAAAAATCCAGAGGTTGCAGATATCTTGCATAAAAAGATCCTTGAAAATGAGAAAGAGCGAAAAGCCATTTCAGGAATCAAGAAAATTGCAAAGGAAAGAGCTAAAAAGGCCAACCTTCACAATAGAAAATTGCGCGATTGCAGGGTTCACTTTAACTCTAAGCATGAATCAAAATCGGAAACTTCTATTTTTATCACCGAGGGTGATTCGGCAAGTGGATCGATTACAAAATCAAGAAATGTAAACATGCAAGCTGTATTTAGCTTGAAGGGGAAGCCATTAAATACATATGGATTAACCAAGAAGATTGTTTACGAAAATGAAGAATTTAATTTGCTGCAAGCAGCCTTAAATATTGAAGATGGTATGGAAGGATTGCGTTACAACAACGTAATTATTGCAACGGATGCCGATGTGGATGGTATGCACATCAGATTGTTGTTGATTACCTTCTTCCTTCAATTCTTTCCGGATTTGGTAAGAGGAGGACATCTTTACATTTTACAAACGCCTTTGTTTAGAGTAAGAAACAAGAAAAAAACTTATTATTGTTACTCTGATGAAGAAAGAGAAAAGGCAATTAAACGTTTGGGTGCAAAGCCCGAAATTACACGATTTAAGGGATTAGGTGAAATTTCGCCGGACGAATTCAAAAACTTTATTGGAAAAGACATAAGACTAGATCCTGTTGTGATGAAAAAAGATGATTCTGTTTCCGATATGTTAGAATTCTATATGGGAAAAAATACTCCTAAAAGACAGGAATTTATCATCGAGAATTTATATGTTGAGAAAGACGAATTGTAATCGTTGATATCCCCAAATCAGCAAATCGAATAACTTAAACCATTAAACCCAAAAAATCTCTATGAGTAGCGAAGAGAGACAAGATATGGAGAATCCGGAGGAGTTGGACAACGAGTTGAATGGCAAACAATCGGAAGCCATGAGAAATGTTACCTACTTAAAGGGTATGTATCAGGATTGGTTTCTTGATTATGCATCATATGTAATCCTGGAACGTGCAGTACCTTATGTGAATGATGGATTAAAACCGGTTCAGCGTAGGATTTTGCACGCCATGAAACAATTGGACGATGGTCGTTATAATAAGGTAGCGAACATTATTGGTAATACCATGCAGTATCACCCTCACGGCGATGCCTCAATTGGTGATGCATTGGTTCAGTTGGGACAAAAAGATTTGTTGATCGATACTCAGGGAAACTGGGGAAATATACTTACTGGTGACTCTTCGGCAGCTCCTCGTTATATTGAGGCTCGCCTATCAAAGTTTGCATTAGAGGTTTTATTCAATCCTAAAACCACGAACTGGAAACTTTCCTACGATGGTAGAAACAAGGAGCCAATTACGCTTCCTGTTAAATTTCCATTATTGCTGGCTCAAGGAGTAGAAGGGATCGCTGTTGGTTTGGCTTCAAAAATACTACCTCACAACTTTAATGAATTAATTCAGGCTTGTATTGCTTATCTTAAGGAGGAGGAATTTGAGCTTTATCCTGATTTTCCAACTGCTGGAATGATTGAGGTGAGTCGTTACAACGATGGCTTAAGAGGTGGTGCGGTTAAGGTTCGTGCCAGAATAGAGAAGGTTGATAACAAGACATTAAAGATATCTGAGATTCCTTATGGTAAGACAACTACCAGTCTTATTGATTCAATCATTAAAGCCAATGATAAGGGAAAAATCAAGATTAAGAAGATTGATGATAATACAGCTGCCGATGTTGAAATTTTAATTCACCTGGCAAATGGTATTTCTTCAGATAAAACCATTGATGCACTGTATGCATTTACCGATTGTGAAACATCAATTTCTCCAAATGCATGTATTATTGAAGATGATACACCAAAATTTATTGGAGTATCGGAAATTCTTAAGCGATCAGCCGACAATACCGTTGCTCTGCTGAAATTAGAGCTTGAAATACGTAAACGTGAGCTTGAGGAAGCATGGCATTATGCATCATTGGAAAGAATCTTTATTGAAAATAGAATCTATCGCGATATTGAGGAATGTGAAACATGGGAATCGGTACTTGAAACCATTGATGAAGGATTAAAGCCCCATACACAGCATTTAATGCGTGCTGTTACTCAGGATGATATCGTTCGCTTAACAGAGATTAAGATTAAAAGAATTTCTAAGTTTGATATCGATAAGGCAAAAGATTTCATTCAGTCTATCGAGGATGAGATCGAAGAAATTAAGGTTCACATTGCTAATATTATTCCTTTTACAATTCGTTATTTCCAGGCAATTAAAAAGAAATACGGAAAAGGAAAAGAGAGAAAAACAGAAATCAGAAGCTTCGAGAATATTGTTGCAACTAAGGTTGTTGTTGCAAATCAAAAACTATACATCAATCGCGAAGATGGTTTCATGGGAACCGGCTTGAAGAAAGATGAATATGTATGTGAATGCTCGGATATTGATGATATTATTGTTTTTAGAAAAGATGGTACCTATTTCGTGACCAAAGTTTCTGAAAAATCATTTATAGGTAAAAATATTCTTCACCTTACAGTCTTCCGTAAAAACGATAAAAGAACCATTTACAATGTAGCTTATCGTGACGGACGTGGTGGAATTTGCTATGTAAAACGTTTCTCGGTAACAAGTATTACTCGTGACAAAGAGTATGATTTAACCAAAGGAACAGCAGGTTCAAGAATTCTTTATTTCACAGCCAATCCAAATGGAGAAGCAGAAATTATTAGAGTAGTTCTTAAGCCGAAACCAAGATTAAAGAAATTAAACTTTGAGTTTGATTTTGCTGAATTGGCTGTTAAAGGGCGTGCATCAATGGGAAATATTCTTTCCAGAAATGATGTGCACAAGATTAGCTTGAAACATGAAGGAGTTTCAACCCTGGGAGGTCGTAAAATTTGGTTCGATCCGGATGTTTTGCGTCTGAATACCGATCAGCGAGGAGATTTCTTGGGAGAATTTATGGGAGATGATAGAATTCTTGTGGTTAGCAGACCATCTACTTTCCATTTTACCAGCTTCGATTTAAGCAATCATTATTCGGATAAGATCAGTATTATTGAAAAATTTGATGCGGAGAAAGTATGGTCTGCTGTATTCTACGATGCAGATCAGGAATATTGGTATTTGAAGAGATTTACCATGGAAGGAAATGGTAAACCAACCGGTTTTGTGGGTGATAATCCAGAGAACAAATTATTGATTCTTACTGATGAAAAACATCCGAGGTTCGAAGTTTCGTTTAAAGGCAAAAATGAAGATAGACCAAACGAAATTATAGAAGGAGAGGAGTTTATTGGAGTAAAATCATATAAGGCAAGAGGAAAACGATTAAGTATATATGAAATTGCCGACATTAAAGAAATTGAACCTCTTCCAAGAGAGAATGAAATAAAAGAGGAAGAGGTAGAAAGTGAAGCAGTTGATGAGCTTACAGTTGAAGATGGTAAAAATAAAATTGAATTAAATATGTAATTGCACAGGTGTCTTAGACACCTGTTTTTTCTTATAGTTATGCGAATATTTTTAGTAGGATATATGGGGAGTGGAAAATCGAGATGGGGTAAAATGATAGCCAATCATTATGGGCTTCGTTTTATCGATTTAGATACTCATATTGAAGAACGAGAAGGAATTACAATTCCCGAAATATTTGCAAAATACAATGAGGAAGGATTTCGTGAGAGAGAGAAAAGAGCTTTGCAGTCTATTGGCGATATCGACAATGTAATTATTGCTACAGGAGGAGGAGCTCCTTGTTTTAATAATAATATGCAAGAAATGAATTCTTTGGGAGAAACGCTTTATATTGAGGGAACTCCTGAATTGTTGCGCGATCGAATTACAAGTTCTAAAACAGAGCGTCCTCTTGTGAAAAATTACTCTCAAGATGAATTGTTGGAATACATACAGAATCACCTTAACTCAAGAAAGCCTTTTTATGAACAGGCAAAGTATAAAATTGTAACTGGAGATTTAGAGTTAGAAAACTTTATTCAAATTTTAGATCCAATTATAAACTCTCTAAATCAGCAAGTTTAAATTCATTTAGATTATTTAGGATTTTATTGGAAATAATGAATTTTCTTAAATTCAATGCTCCTGATTCAGGAATAGCAAAACACTTCATATTTGCAGCCAAAGCCGATATAACGCCATTTAAAGAGTCTTCGAATACAAGGCATTCATTTGGATTTACACCAAGCATTTTTGCGGTTGAAATAAATATTTGTGGATGAGGTTTGCCATATTCTTCGTACTCTGCAGAATGAACAACTTCAAAATATTCTCGAATGTTCAATTTGTCTAATACAGCCTCAATAATTTTCATTTTTGATGAGGAAGCCAAACCTACTTTTATCGATGAATTTTTTAGGTTTTCCAAAACATTATACACACCTGTTAAAGCTTTTCCTTTTTCTTTAACCAGCTTAATTACATTGTTTACGATAGTATCAACAACTTCAGTTTTGCTTTTGTGATTCCAGGTTTGAATTTCCCACATGGCATCTACAACTTCATCAATTCTTTTTCCCATGAAAATTTCAAACATTTCTTTGCTTGTGTTAATTCCCAATGAATTGAATACAAGGTTTTCACTCTCCTGCCAAAAGGGTTCAGAATCAATTAGTAACCCATCCATATCAAAAATCACGGCTTTAATCATGTGGCAAAAGTAGTATTTTTTTATATGATATTTTAAATTGATAGATTTTATCAAATTGTTAATAATTGTTAAATCACTGACTACCTAACTAAAGAAAAGTCGATTTTTTTAAATTTGTTAGATACCAAATGAAAGTTACTAAATATGGATATAGTTGTTGAGCATCTGACCAAAAGATATGGACCTCAAAAAGCTGTGGACAATGTTTCTTTTCGCGTAAAGGGAGGAGAAGTGTTGGGCTTTTTAGGGCCGAATGGTGCAGGAAAGACAACCACGATGAAAGCAATTTCCTGTTATATTAACCCCGATGAGGGAGATGTTAAAGTGGGAGGTTATTCTATAAAAGAGCATCCTGAAATAATAAAGAAGAATATTGGCTATTTACCTGAAAATAATCCTCTTTATCAGGATATGAATATTATTGATTTTTTAGAGTTTATTGCTAAAATTCATGGTATTCCTAAATACTTGATACCCGAGCGTATTTTGGATATGGTTCGAATTTGTGGGCTTGAAGGAGAAAAGCATAAGTTGATTAGTGAACTTTCCAAAGGATATCAGCAAAGGGTTGGTTTGGCTCAGGCTTTAATTCACGATCCTGAAATTTTGATATTAGATGAGCCTACTACAGGATTAGATCCCAATCAAATTGTTGAAATTAGAGAACTAATAAAACGAATTGGGAAGGAAAAAACAGTAATTCTAAGTTCTCATATCCTTGCAGAAGTAGAAGCTACTTGTGACCGAATCTTAATCATTAACAATGGTAGAATTGTTGTTGATGGTACAGCTGAGGACTTAAGAAAACAAGCTGCAGGGAATGAAATTTTAAAGTTGGGAATTCAAGGTGGTGATGTAAATGATATTTTCGAAAATTTATTGAATTTGGAAACGGTTGATTCTGTTGATTTCATTGATATCGATAAACAATTGTTTGAGGTACAGTCACTGAAGGAGGAAACTTCGGTAAAGGCTATTTTTGACTTATGTGTCCAAAACAATTACTATATTTCGGAATTAACACCAACCGAGAAAAAATTGGAAGATATTTTCCGTCAGTTAACTCTTCATTAATAGATTTATGAAGCAAATTTTACACATTGCATATCGAGAACTGAATTCTTTTTTTGATTCACTTACAGCCTATGTATTAATTGTGATATTTCTTGGCTTTAGTGGATTTTTTACCTGGATTTACGGTGCTGATGTATTCTTTTTAGGGCAGGCAAGTCTTGACACGTTTTTTACTGTAGCCTATTGGAGTTTGTTTATTTTCATTCCAGCATTAACCATGAGATCTATTGCGGGAGAGTTAAAGGCCGGTACATTAGAGTTATTGCTTACCAAACCAGTAAGCGATTGGCAATTAATTTTAGGGAAGTTTTTGTCGACATTTTTTCTTATTGGAATAGCTTTAACACCTACATTGTTCTACTATTTTACTTTGTGGGGAATTGGTCCAGTTGATCATTCGGCTATTGTGTTAGGCTATTTAGGATTACTTTTAATGAGTATGGTATATATAAGTATTGGATTGTTAACTAGCTGTTTGTTTTCGAATCCAATTGTTGCTTCTTTAACCGCAATGTCAATTGGTATATTTTTCCATATCATTTTTGATGTTTTGGCTGCAAATTTTGTTGGATTTACTGGAAGTGTGTTCAGTTTTTTGAGTTTATCTACACATTTTGAGTCAATTACTCGTGGTGTTGTTGATACAAAAGATTTAATCTATTTCTTTTCAATTTCGTTCTTTTGTTTGTATTCGTCTAAAATGATTCTTTCGAATAGAAACCTTCAAGTATAATGTGTTAGATATTAAATATGATAAAAAGAAGAAAAGTTATATATAATATTTTAATGGTAGCTGGTTTGTTGATTGTGTTGAATTCACTTTCATCAATGTTTTTTCTTAGAGCAGATTTTACCGAAGATAAAAGATATACCTTAGATCGTTCTACAAAACGTATCCTAAAAGAGGTAAATGAGCCAATCATTATCACTTTATATATTTCTGAAGATTTACCAACAGATGTTAATAGAACCGTTAAGGATTTAAAAAACTTACTAACGGAATATAGTCATTACAGCAATCGAAAAATCGATTTTGAATATATCAATCCAAATAAAAACGAAGAACTTGAACAAGAAGCTATAGAAGCTGGAATTCACCCTGTACCTCTAGAAGTTAGAGAGAAAGATCAGTTAAAGGTTCAAAGAGTGTTTTTAGGCATGGTAATACAGGTGGGTAACGAGTTTGAAGCAATTCCTTTAATAAAACCTGGAATTGCGATGGAGTATACTTTGTCTACGTTGATTAAGAGGTTAACTATTAAAGATAAGCCTCAAATTGGTTATATAATGGGACATGGAGAGCCGGAATTTGCTGCAATTGAACAAGTATTGGATGAATTATCAATATTATATGATGTAAAACCAGTTTATCTTCTAGCAGAACCTGATTTGGAAAAATATGAGTGTTTGATGTTGATTGGCCCTACTGGTACAATTTCTCCAACTCAATTGGGAAGCCTTGATAACTATCTTGAAAAAGGAGGATCGTTGATGATTGCGATGGAACGTGTTAGGGGAATGCTGAATGATGGTATAGGAGTTACAGTTAACACAGGTTTGGAAAAATGGCTTGAGAATAAAGGGTTATATGTTGAGGATTCTTTTGTTGTTGATAAAAAGTGTGGTACAGTAACAGTGCAGCAACAAGGATTTTTCTCATTTCCACAACAAATTAATTTTCCATTTTTACCTGTCATTTCTCAATTTACAAATCATAGCATAACAGATGGTATTGAAACACTGATTTTGCAATTTGCTAGTCCGATAAAGTATGTTGGAGATACTTTAATGAATTATCAACCATTGGCCTATACATCAAAGATATCAGGTAAATTAAAAGCGCCGATTAGCTTTAATATTGGTAGAAATTGGAGGGCACAAGATTTTCTATATCCAGATTTAACTGTTGCTGCAACTTTATCTGGACCGATGGGAGGAGAGGAAGATGCTAAGATTTGTTTAATTGGCGACGGTAACTTTATTGTAAATGGATTTGGTGCAAATAAAATTTCAATTCAAAAAGATAACATTAATCTTTTTGCAAATGCTATAGATTGGCTTTCAGATGACTCTGGATTAATGAGTTTGAGAACAAAAGGAGTGTTGTCTAGACCGTTGAAAGAAATTTCTGAAGGGAAAGTGTTTATGATTAAGTACTTTAACTTTTTGATTCCAGTAGTGCTTTTAATTGTTTATGGAGTAATACGATTTAAACGAAGAAGCAACAGAAGAAGTAAAAGGATGCGACCTGGATTTATTAAATAATGAAGGAAATTCATTGTTCCCGGCTTCCGGCAAATCGGGGAAAGATTTAACCGGAAGCTAATTAGCATATCAATGAATCGGGGAACAAATAAAAACTTGCAGTTTTTATTTATCGAAAGCAATTTAATTATATTAAGGTCACTAATCAAAAAAAATCTTCATTAGCCTATAAGGTTACACTTGAAATATAATGTAAGTTGCAGTATATTAATATTATCCGATATTGTAGGCTTTGTTAATTTAAAAACAATTTAAATAACTTAACTGGCTGTGTGTTTATAAATTAGTGGAATTTGTTTATAAGCCCCATAAAAAAAGCGAAGATATTTCTTCGCTTTTTTTATGGAGTTCATAAGATTAACTCTTTCGTTTGATTCTTAATTTTTGCCCTACTTTAAGACTTTTGGCATCATTAATATTATTCAATTTCATAATATCGAAGTTCGAAACCCCAGGGAATTTTTTAGCAATTGTCCAGAAATTATCACCACTTCGTACCGTATAGTAAACATACGATCCATCTATTTTTTCAGGTGTATTTGTAGCAGCAACAGCAGTGCTTGTGGGACTTACTTTTTTCCCCAATGTAGCTTGTTTTTGAGCATAGCTCATGCTGTTGAAGCTTTGGTAATAATCAGCTTTAGATTTAGGAACATAAACTACCAGTTTTTGTCCTACTTTAATTAAGTTTCTTCTGATGTTATTCCAGTATCGCAAGTCTGAAGTTCTAATGTGAAACCATGAAGCAATCAAACCTACTGCATCACCAGGCTTTACTTTGTAGTATACCTTAGCCTTGTTTTTCGGTGTTACATGAGCAAATTTTTGATACCTGTCCCTAGGATTAACAACCTTATCCTTTTGGCTGAAATAATAATCCTTCTTGTATGCAAAAATTGAATCTTGCATATCGATGAATTTTGAGGTTAATTTTAACGGAAGTTTAAGGGAATATGCTTTTCCTCCAGGTAAAATATCAGCTCGATATTGTGGATTTAAATCTCTTAATTGTTCATTAGGAATATTAATTACTTTCGAAACTTGATCAAAATGTAAAGTTTCATTAATCATTAATGTATCGCAAGCAATTGGGAAATTCGATTTCTTTGGATAAAGATTGTGTTCTTTGTGGTAATTGAAAGTATATATTGCAGCAATAAAAGCTGGAACATATCCTCTGGTTTCACGAGGTAGTCGATAATAAATATCCCAATAATTTCTTTTACCTCCACTGCGTCTAATGGCTTTGTTAACATTTCCAGGACCACAATTGTAAGCAGCAATTACCAAATGCCAATTGCCGTATACTTTGTACATATCTTTTAAATATTTAACCGCAGCATAACTCGATTTTACCGGATCTCTTCTTTCATCAACAAAAGAGTTGATGTTTAGTTTGTACATGCGACCTGTTCCATACATAAATTGCCATAAACCACTAGCTCCTGCACGAGATAATGCTTTAGGGTTTAATGCGGATTCAATAATTGGAAGGTATTTTAGTTCCTGAGGTAAGCCTTCTTTATCTAGAATTTCTTCGAAAATCGGGAAATAATATTCCGATAATCCCATCATGTATTCAACCTGAGATCTTCTTTTTTCGGAATATAGTTTGATGTAGTTTTTAACGATTTTGTTGTAAGATAAATCGATTAATGAAGGGATTTGTTTTAAGCGATCGATGTAAACAGAATCACTTAAAGTGACATTGGTATTTACTTTCTGTGCACTGTAATGAGAATCTGTGTTTTTGATATACCAACGATGTAATAGGCTATCCAGATTACTTGAAAAATTAGTATTGATATTATCATCTAAATCGTAACGAACATCAACATTGTTCAATTTTAGAAATGCTAGGGTATCTGTTTCTGATTCAGGTTCGCTTGCAGCAATTTCAGAGCTCACAGTATCTAAATCAGATAAAGTATTTTCAATTACTACTTGCTCTTCCTTAATATTTTGTTTTACAGATGGCTTAATTGTACTGCATGCCAATGCAGTTACCGATAAAATTATGGGTATAAAAAAAATCTTTCTTCTCATTGTCTCTCTCGTCTAAAAAGTAATTTGGCATCTAAATCCAAGCGTATTGCCCGTAAAGGCTGAGTAGCTTACTGCTGGTTCTACCCTAATAGTAAGTTCTTCGTTCACATTAAAATTCATTAAATGTGCATCAACGGCAGCATCAATGATATTAAATACGTAAACTCCGGCTAAAATGATATAGCTGAGGTCTCTGTCGTGTTTGTAGGAGTCTTTATTGTTTTGTAATTGTGTTTTGAACCAATTATCAAAGCTAGCTGAAGAATTTTCAAAGTCGAATCCATCGGTATAAAGGCCTTCATAACTTTTCGAATCAGGCTCAGGGATAGGAGTTTCTAAATCAGGAGACTGATATTTATAGTCATAGTATAGAGAAAAATCCCTAAATCCATCCTTGTATTTGTTAAAGTTTTTGGTATTCCAGTTAATCGCGTAAATGGTAGCACCAATTCCAGCATAAAGGATAGGAATTTTCCAGTACTTTTTATTGTATGCCTGACCTAAACCTGGTAGTATTACCGAATACATTGTAGCCTTATGAGGAGAGTGTATCTTAACACTTGATTCCACCTGTACGGTATCTGCAGTAAATTTCTGAGCCTGAACTTGTGTGTTTCCAGCTAAGATAAAAACGAGCAATACCGCCACTGTACTTAAAAGTGGGCGTAAATTGTTCAATTTTAATTGTTTTATGTGTTACTATTTACGAATTCATTTGATCCATAACGGCCAAAATACGCTCTAAATCATCGTCCGATTTAAATGGGATAATGATTTTTCCTTTACCGTTATTGGTACGTTTTAAATCAACTTTAGTTTTAAAATGTTGCGAAAGATGGTCTTTTAATGACTCATACTCTTTAGGCAATGAAGTTTTGGAAGGAGCTTTTTTCTCCTTACTGCCTTTGTTCAATTCACGAACCAATTCCTCAACTTTTCTTACCGAGAAATCATTCTCAACGGTTAGTTTAAAGATGTCAAGTTGAGATTTAGGATCGTCAACATTTACAAGAGCTCTTGCATGCCCCATAAGAAGCCTTTTCTCGCGAATTCCTTTTTGGATTTCAGCAGGTAGTTTAAGTAATCGTAAATAGTTGGATATGGTTGAGCGTTTTTTTCCGACACGTTCGGATAAACTCTCTTGTGTTAGTTTAATTTCATCAATTAATCTTTGATAACTAATGGCAACTTCAATAGAATCAAGATCTTCACGTTGAATATTTTCAACCAATGCTAATTCCAACATTTTGTCGTCATCAGCAAGGCGAATATATACAGGAACACTATTTAAACCTGCAATTTTAGCGGCTCTAAATCGGCGTTCCCCGGCAATAAGCTGGTAAGAATTATTATTGATTTTACGCACCGTTAACGGCTGTACAATACCTAATTCTTTAATAGATTGGGCAAGTTCATTTAAAGCTTCCTCGTCAAACTTTGTTCTAGGTTGGTAAGGATTGGCTTCGATTTTGGAAATTTCAATTTCGTTGCTTACACTTTTTTCTGGTCTTGCCTGTACTTCATCAACGTCGTCGATTAATGCACCTAATCCCCTTCCTAATGCGCTTTTTTTTGCCATGTTACTCTTTCAATATTATATTATTCGCTGATAATCTTTTCTTTATTACTCATTTTGGTCATGTTGTTGTTCTGCAACAATTCGCGAGCCAAATTTAAGTAATTAATTGCACCTGCCGAGTCTGCATCGTAAAGAATTGCAGGTTTTCCGTAACTTGGAGCTTCTCCAAGTTTGGTATTTCGTTGAATAATGGTTTCAAATACCATATCCTGGAAATGTTTTCGAACTTCGCTAACTACTTGGTTTGATAGTCTTAAGCGGCTATCGTACATGGTTAAAAGGAAACCTTCAATTTCCAATTCGGTATTTAAACGGGATTGAATGATTTTAATTGTGTTTAAAAGTTTACCAAGACCTTCCAATGCAAAATATTCACACTGCACAGGTATGATAACTGAGTCAGCTGCCGTAAGTGCATTGACAGTTATTAAACCTAATGATGGAGAACAGTCGATCAAAATAAAATCATAATCAGGACTTACCTTTTTTAATACATTCGAAAGTATTTTTTCACGATTTGATAGGTTGAGCATTTCAATTTCAGCACCAACCAAATCAATGTGAGAAGGAATAATATCAAAGCCTTCAATATCACTTGTAAGAACTGCGTCTTTCGGATTAATTCCGTCAACTATACATTCATAAATGCTATTTTCGATAGAACGAACATCATAACCTATTCCTGATGTTGAATTAGCCTGTGGATCAGCATCAATAATCAGTACCTTATATTCCAAAACGGCAAGGCTCGAAGCCAGGTTGATAGCCGTAGTGGTTTTCCCAACCCCTCCTTTTTGGTTCGCCAGAGCAATAATTTTAGCCATAAACAATTCTAATTACAAGGATTTAAATTAATTTTTTTGATGTAGTTCCAAAGATACAATTTTAAGCGACATTTAAAATTTTGAGTCATTCTAAAATACCAACAGAAACCATTAAATTATCAACATATTACTTGTGTGATTTAAGAAAAACGTTCTGAAATCAACTTCTTTAATATCAATTGTTTTCATAATCGAAAATGAGAGTTTAAATGATTTTAAACTTTTGCGAATAATTTAATGCTTTCTTTAAGTAATTGTTCTTTTTTGATTGGTACAACTACAGGAATTTCACATACAATTCCACCCGCTAAATTCGATATTGCAGCAATCTCTTTCGCATTCAAACCTGCCGTTAAACAAAGTGTTGCAACACTAATTACAGTATCACCAGCACCCGAAACATCTGCAATTTCACGTACCACTGCCGGAATGTGTTCGAAAGTATCTTCATTGCTGATAAAAACACCAAGTTCTGAAAGAGTTATCAGCAACTTGTTAATATTCATTTTATTCTGGAACTTTTTAGCTTCACTAAATAATCCTTCTATATTACCTTTTTCAAGGTTAAGATTTGATCCTTCAACAAACTCTTTGAAGTTAGGTTTGAATAAGGCTACGTTTTTATAATCTGAATAGTGACGTTTTTTAGGATCGACAAGAATAGGAATATTATTATCGTTGGCAAACTTCGTAATTTTATCAATTAATTTTTTGGTGATAACACCTTTATCGTAATCTTCGAAAATTACAGCATGAATTTCGTGTTTATCTATCAAGTTTTTAATATGATGAATAAATTCAGCTTCAATCTCATCAGCTAATTCGTGAGTATCTTCTTCATCTACACGAATAATGTGTTGATTATCGCTAATAAATCTAGTTTTAACTGTTGTTCTTCGATGATTGCTTACAATAATTCCCGACTGTTCTTCTTGAATATCATTAAGAAGATTTAAGAATTCTTCTCCTTTCTCATCGTTACCTATTACAGAGCAAAGGATAGGATTTGCTCCCATAGACTTGATATTAAGAGCAACATTGGCTGCACCGCCCAGTCGGCTTTCGCGATTAACGCATGAAACAATTGGTACGGGAGCTTCTGGTGAGATTCGATCAACTTTGCCCCAAACATAGGCATCAACCATTACATCACCAATAATTAGCACATTATAATCGGAAAAACTATCAAAAGTTTCTTCAAGTTCAGTTTTGTTCACAATAATTCGATTTTCGAGATTATTTAAGCAAAGATAAACAAATTCGTTTGTTGGTAAAGATTGCAGGAAATCCTTAGGTTTTTTTAACACTTATTTCATTTTAGCTTACATCGGATCAACATCAAAATTGATTTGTATGCTTTTAAATTTTTCAATCTCCTTCAGGAAATTTGCTTGCTGATTTAGAATCCATTTAGCCTTTGCAGGCGAACTTTTCTTTTCAATTTTTAAAAGAATATTCACGATAAATGAATTTTGAATTCGATTTATAACTGGAGATTGAGGTCCAAAAACTCTAATCCCAAAAATTTTGCGAAGTGAGTTTGCAAAATAATTGGCAGCTTCGTTAACCAGGCGTTGATTCTTGTGCTTCAAACTAATGTTGATTAAGCGATAAAATGGAGGATAGATATATTCTTTACGTTCTGCAATTTGTGATGAATACATCTCAAAATAGTCATTTTTAACTACGTTTTTAATGATTTCATGTTCAGGGGTATAGGTTTGAATTAATACCTTGCCTCTTTTCTTTTTTCTACCCGCACGACCTGATACTTGTGCCATCATTTGAAAACTTCTTTCGTAAGCTCTAAAATCTGGATAATTAAGCATAGAATCGGCATTTAAAATTCCAACTAAGCCAACATTATCAAAATCCAAACCTTTCGAAACCATTTGTGTTCCAACCAAAATATCCAATTCATGTTTTTCGAATTGATATATTAGTTTCTCGTAAGCATTTTTCTTTCTGGTTGTATCCAAATCCATTCTGCCAACTTTAGCTTCAGGAAAGTAGGAGAGAAGTTCTTCTTCAATTTTTTCAGTTCCGAATCCTCGATCTTCCATACCAGATGAGCCGCAATGTTCACAATTGTTTGGAGGTGTCATGCCATGACCACAATAATGGCATACCAGTAGGTTGGTATGGCGATGATAGGTAAGGCTAACCGAACAATTTGGACAGTGAGGAACCCATCCGCACGATTTGCATTCCAAATAAGGAGCATATCCTCTTCTGTTTTGAAATAGGATAATTTGTTCTTTGTTCTCCAAACTTTCAGTCATATGTGACATTAATTCGGGAGAAAATATCGATTTCATCATTTTCCTCCTGCGAGCTTCTTTAATATCAGCAACAATAACTTCAGGCATTTCAATTTCCTGGTGTCTTTTGAATAATTCCACCAAACCGTATTTGCCTGTTTGTGCATTGTAATAACTTTCTAAGGCAGGAGTTGCTGTTCCCAAAAGGGTTTTTGCTCCATGTAAATTGGCCAGGTATAAAGCTGCATCTCTTGCATGATATCTTGGAGAGGGATCAAATTGTTTGTAGGTGTTTTCATGTTCTTCATCAATAATAATTAATCCTAAATTATTGAAAGGAAGAAAAACAGAAGAGCGAACACCAAGGATTACCTGGTAAGCTTTATGAGAATCAGATTTCAGAATATTGTTATAGATTTCAACTCGTTCTGAATCGTTGAATTTTGAATGGTAAACACCAACTTTATTGCCAAAAACCGATTTCAAACGGTTAATAATTTGAGTGGTTAATGCAATTTCGGGAAGTAAGTAAAGAACTTGTTTCCCAAGTTTTAATTGTTCTTCTATTAAATGAATATAGATTTCTGTTTTACCACTAGAGGTTACACCATGCAAAAGCACGCAATTTTTGTGTTCGAAGTTTTCTTGAATCTCATTTATTGCAATCTCTTGATGTGGATTTAATTCCTTTAATCCTGTTGTATTGATTGAACTATGATCTAATCGGTCTAATTTTTCGAAGTAAAACTTTAAAATATTCTTATCTACCAACGATTTTAAGATTGCTCTTGAACAATCAACAGATTTTAAAAGTTCATTGCTGCTAACTTTCTCTGGTTTCTCCTCAAAATAATGCTTGGAAAGATTTAGATAAGAGTAAAGTAATTCTTGTTGTTTTTTTGCACGCTTCAATCGATTTAATATTTCACCAATTTCTTCCTCTGTGAAATTTGAATGCAGACTAACAAATTCTTGTTTTTTCTCTTTGTATCCCGATGAAATGTGCTCTTCAACCACCACAGCACCTTTGTCTAGTAATGACTTAATTTGTGGAAGTGTATTTTTTAATCCTGTAGCCTGATTTAAGCTGGCAATACTTACATCTTTCGACTTGCTTAAAATGTTTAGGATTTGATCTTCAGTTTTACTTAGAGTTATATCAGCAACAAATTCATCGTTAAGGATAATTTTTGTTTGGCTCTCCAATTTTAAACCCGATGGTATGGCAGCCTTGTATACATCACCCAATACTGATTGATAGTATTGCGATATCCAATCCCAAAATTTTAATTGAAAACGATTAATTACCGGAAAGTCATCCAAACAGGATAGTATGTTTTTTACCTTGTAATCGGTAGGGGCATTATTGTGAAGTGCTTGTACAATGCCTGTGTACAGTTTTTTTGTGCCTAACGGAACAACCACCCTTTTCCCAATGGCCATTTGGTCTTTAAACTCTTCCGGAATAGAATAAGTGTAAACACCGGCCAATGGAAGTGGCAGTATAATATCTGCGAAATTTGAGTTATTGTTCATTTTTGAGGCATTTTCCCCAAAGTTATTAGTTCTGATTGAAATCCCAAGGCAGGAATCTCAATCAGAAGAAATATAACTTGAACAAAAGCTGTCGCAAATTTTAATTATACCGATTGGCTTTTATAATGTCGATTATTTTCGATTCTCTCAATATTCTCCTATAAAAGTCTATCGGCATTAACAATTGTAGATACAAAACTCGCTAAAGCTTCATTTTGTATAACAATTGGTTTTAGATAGAAAGGATTTCGTTGATACGTAAGTATGTATCCTTAACTTTCTTTTTGTTCTTAATGGTTTTGTTGAAAGGAACATGAGTAACATCACCATGAACCATTCCTACCATGATACTTTTTTGATCATCCAACAATGCATCAACGGCAGCAACACCCAATGTAGAAGCAGTTACACGGTCGAATGCTGATGGAGAACCACCACGCTGCATGTGACCAAGTACTGATACACGAATGTCATATTCAGGATGTTCTTTTTCAATTTCTTTTGCAATCGTATATGCACCACCCGATTTATCACCTTCGGCAACAATTACAATACCACTTGATTTGTGTTCTTTATAACCTTTTTCAAGGTAAGCTTGCAATTCTTTCGCGTGAGTTTCTTTCTCAGGTATCAAAATAGCTTCAGCACCAGTTGCAATACCACTACGCAAAGCGATAAAACCAGCATCACGTCCCATTACTTCAATAAAGAATAAACGGTTGTGAGCGCTCGCAGTATCACGAATTTTATCAACAGCATCGATTACTGTATTGATCGCAGTATCGTACCCAATAGTATAATCGGTACCATACAAGTCGTTATCAATGGTTCCAGGGATACCTACAACCGGAATATCGTGCTCTTGTGTAAAGATACGAGCTCCCGAAAAAGTACCATCACCACCGATTACTACTAAAGCATCGATTTTGTTATCAAGCATTTGCTGATAAGCTTTCTGTCTTCCCTCCACGGTTCTAAACTCGTCGCTTCTTGCCGAACGAAGTATAGTACCTCCTTTTTGCAGGATGTTACTTACATCGTGAGATTTCATTTTCTTAAAATCACCATTAATAAGGCCTTCATAACCTTGTTTGATACCTACAATTTCAAGTTTGTTGAAGATTGCAGTGCGAACAACAGCTCTAATTGCCGCGTTCATACCTGGAGCATCACCTCCTGATGTAAGTACACCAATTTTCTTAATTCTTGACATACTAATATTTATTTTATTTTCAAGTTTGATTTTCTCAGTAATTTCGTTCATTAACCAACCAGGAGTGGATGTTGCCCCACTAATACCAACCGATTTTGCATTGGCAAACCAACTAACATCAATATCTTGTGGTTCTGATATGAAATAGCTATTTCGATTTATGCCTTTGCAAACATCGAATAGTAATTTTCCATTAGAACTTTTCTTTCCGCTTACGAAAACAATTACATCATGTTTTTGCGCGAACTCTTTAATTAAAGGCACTCGGTTTGCAACTTTACGACATACTGTGTCATGTGCTTTAAATGGAGCCTTCATTATTTTTTGTAATTCTTCACGAAGCAAATTAAACCCATCCAGAGTTTTGGTTGTTTGCGAGAACAATTCTGCTGGTAAATCCGGATTAACCGATTTTAGGTCTTTTGCTGTTTCAATAACAATTGCCTTACCACTGGTTTGACCTACCAAACCATTTACTTCGGCATGACCTTTTTTTCCGTAAATGAGAATTTGGCCATTTACCTTTTTAAGTTCGCGGAATGACTTTTTAATTCTTTTTTGAAGGTTTAATACTACCGGGCAAGTGGCATCAACGATTTCAATCTTATTCTTTTTTGCAATACGATAAGATGAAGGTGGTTCCCCATGTGCGCGAAACAGTACTTTCCTTTCCTTTATTCCTTTGAACTCATCATGTTCGATTGTTTGTAATCCTAAATCATTTAAACGGTTAACCTCAATGCTGTTATGAACGATATCGCCAATACAATACAGTTGCCCATCTTTACTTAAGTTTTCTTCAGCTTTGTTTATGGCATTTACTACGCCAAAACAAAAACCAGCATTAGGATCGATTTCAATCTTCATTTTTTCTCTCTTAAAGATAATTAAACGACTTCGTTCATTCTTTCAACAATCCAATCCAATTGTTCTTCTTTGCTAAGCTTGCTATTGTTAAGAACGATAGCGTCGTTAGCTTTGCGCAACGGACTTTCATCTCTATTTTCATCGATAAAGTCTCTCTTCTTCACATTTTCACGAATATCATCCAATGATATCTCTTCGCCTTTATCCTTAAGTTCTTTATAGCGACGGATTGCTCTTACTTCAACATCGGCGGTCATGAATATTTTTAATTCGGCATTTGGAAATACAACCGTTCCAATGTCTCTTCCATCCATTATTACGCCACCTTCTTTGCTCAATTCACGTTGAAAAGCAACCATTTTTTCACGAACAAACTTAATTTTTGCAATCAAGCTTACGTTGTTTGATACAGCTAGAGAACGAATTTCGTCTTCAACCAATTCACCATTTAAATAAGTTTCATGACGTTGTTTTTCGTCATTGTATTGAAATGATATAGAAACTTGATCGATTAAATGACTTAGTTTGTTCTCGTCTACCTTATCGTCATTTATAAGCGCGTTTCGCATTGCAAAAAGAGTTACCACTCGATACATTGCTCCACTGTCGATATAAGTGTAATTTATTTTTTTTGCTAAATCTTTGGCTACGGTGCTTTTACCACACGATGAGTGTCCGTCGATAGCTATAATTAATTTCTTATCAGATATATTCATTCTTTAGTATTGCTGGAAAAATTTGTGCAATTGCGTACAAAAGTAGTAAGAAAATCGATCAAAAATAGGATTCGTGATCTAAAAATGTAGCCTAGTCGTCTGTAAACGATTGCAATGCAGCTTCCCTAAGAATGGTTTTATCTGAAATTAAAGTCGCTAAGTCTCGTACTAACAGAAAAATGATTGCTTGATCCAGCAAGATGATATTTTGCCGAAGCAAAGTTGATACGAAATCGAGAAACTTTGAAGCCAAAACCCCAGGTGAAACCTACGGTCGATTTTTTTTCTTCTACGGCCAATTCATCGCGGCGCTGAAAGTTATAACCCAAACGTATTGCGAAATTTTTTGTTGGAAGAAATTCTGCACCAAGAATTAAATGTTTTAATGCTTTGTCAACAAATCCATCTTCCGATGATTGGTTTGAAAAAGTATCATCAACTTTATCCAAATCGGATTGATAAGATTGATTGAATTTTTCCAAATGACGATAGGTAAGGGCAAATCGGAAAGGGGCGTGTTGCAGTTTGGTACTCATTCCAATAAGAATTTCATTAGGCAAATCTTCGCGATGTGAACCATAATATGGCTTTACCTGATATCCAAAATTTTTTGCCACCAATGATGCTCTAAAAAGTTTATCGGAACTATCGTAAATAATGGCTAAATCGGTAGCCAAACCAAAAGAATTGTATTTTTCTAAAGAGGAGTAAATGGGTTTTAGTGTTAGCCCCACACTTAAGTTTTCGTTTATCTGTTTTCCGTAACTAATAAAAAGCGCATAGTCTGAAGCTTTAAACTTACCCGTGATATCGCCAAGCTCGCTGGCCTCGGTAAACTTGCCGTAATTTACGTAGTGCATTCCTAGCGAGAACGTACCAATGTTTTTATAGGTTTTGGTGTATGAAGCATATCCGTAATTGATATCGGCCAAGTAACTTACATAGTTCAAATTGATAGACTGATCTAATTCAGGATGTAAAGCTGCTGGATTGTAAAAGGCATAATCGGCATCTACATTTCCCAAAGCAACTTGATCTCCACCTAAAGCTGCAACATGCGCGGAACTTCCCAAGTTTAGGAATTCATAAATATTCTCTCCTGCCGACTGACTGTATGCCTGAAGACTGGAAAGTAATAGAATTAGGTATATGACAAGAGATCTGTTCATGTTTAATATTAGGAAATCTAAAGATATAAATCCGAATTGAAATTTATAATAATAAAGTTTACAATTGATCTTTTTTCTTTTTCAATCGATCGGTTACCTCGTAAACTGCCGGGCAGTAATGTGTGTTTTTCAAAGTTAAATTTAGGATCTGATAAAAGCGTTTTCTATCGGTATGTGGATATTCACGACAAGCTCTTGGGCGACTCTCGTATACCATGCAATAATTATCGGGCATAAGGAATGGGCAAGGCGTTTCACGAAATACATAGTCGTTGTCATTGTCCATTTCCAGATATTGATCAATTACTTCTGATGGTTTCATTCGCAAATGTTTGGCCAAACGTTCAATGTCTTTGTCGATAATGATTGGGCTAATGCTTTTGCAACAATTTGCACATTCAAGACAATCCAATTCTTCAAAAACTTCATCGTGAAGATCATGTACAATGGTATCCAATTGTTTTGGTTTCTTCTTTTTTAGTTTGGCAAAAAACTCTTTGGTATCGCTCTCGGTGTTCTTGGCTTTTACCTTCAACTGCTCTAAATCGATCTTTATTTTGCTCATGAAATTACTTCTTAACTTTTGAGAATTTTAGTTTGGCCTGCGATAAGAACAAGCCTGATATTACAATTGAAATCCCAAGCATTTTTTGAAATGTAAGTGTTTCGTTCAGTACAAAAAATGCAAAGATTGCAGTAAACACTGGAATGACATTGATAAAAATATTGGATTTGTTAATGCCTAAATGTTTTAATCCATAGGTAAAAAATATAAATGCCAATGATGAAGCAAACACAGCCAATTCAATCAAAGCAATCCAAACTTCGCTTGTTGGTTTTGCATTTAAGAAATGATTCAATTCAAAGCTTAGGAACAAGGGTAAAAAGAAAGCGATGCCTATTAAGTTTTGATAGGAAATCAGCGTAAGCGGATTGTATTTTGAAGCCAAGCCTTTTAATACAATTGAATAACCTACAGCAGCGCCTACAGCCACAAACATTAATGCAATTCCCAGAGGGGAAGCTACCAAATCGAATTGTTTATTGAAAATGATAACACCTACACCCACTACCGAAAACAAAATTCCCAACACAATTTTAGGACTTACCTTTTCTTTGTGAAAGAAATAAGCTGCAATTGGCGAAAACAATGGAATGGTTGAAATGATTACCGCTCCCAAAGTTGATGATACTAACTTTAACCCGAGACTTTCGCCTAAAAAATAAAGAAATGGCTCAAAAAATGCCAATAATATCAAGTGCATTCTGTCTTCTTTACGAATGCCTTGAATTCGTTTCAGGCTTTTACCAATAAGAAATAAAAGTGCAGATGAAATAATTAGGCGTAACAAAACTGTTGTCATTGGATTGTAAACCAAGTAAACAATTTTTACCCATACAAAAGAGAAACTCCAAAAAAGCATTGCCAATACAATACTGGCATATACCATAAGAGATTGTTTGTTCATTTTCAGAAAGCTTTGAATAAGTGTTTTCAATTCTGTAAAATCTAATTAAAAATCCCAAACTATGAACGATTTCTTCATTATCGCAAATTTAAATCCTCACAACCAATAGGTTGCTCTGGGTTAAAATTTTCTTTGGCCTTGAACTCGTCACATATTTTGGCTTATTCAAAGCTTTCTTTCAGTTAGCTTCAGAAATTTGAGGCGAAATTACATATAATTATTGAGGAATAATAAAGCGCTAGGTTGGTAGATTTTATGGGGGGTTTAGAAATTAACATTATTGAAAAAGAGAATGAAATTATTGAAAAACGATAAAAAAGAATTGAAAAACAAAAATAATTATTTAGGTTTGTGTCCATGTTAATCATTTTAAATATCAATTTATGAAAAAAGGAATAATAAATAGTTTGAGCTGGGTATTTAAAACTATGTACTCTTTAAGTGTTGTGGCTTTTGCTGGAATAATTATAGGAACAATTATTAGTCCGCTTATAAATCACTCTACAGGTTCGGATATTTTAAACTATAGTTTAAGCACCCATATCAAATTACCAGTTTCTTATGAAATATGGAATGATGGAGAGTTTAGTAATAATGCTAGTTTAAATGTCAATGAAATAAGTTTAAGTGTTAATTCGATTTGGTATAGAGTGTTAGATATTATAAGTTCATTGATTACTTATGGCTGTGTAGCTTGGGTATTTAAATTATTGAGTGAAATATTTAAATCTTTATCACAAAGTATTAAAGAAGTGCAATTTTTCGATCTTGAAAATTATACTAAAATAAAGAGAATTGGTTTTATTTCTTTGGGGTTTCATGTTTACGGTTTTGTTGAATCAATATGTATTGCATGGTTATTTATTGATGAATTATCCATAGGAGGTAAAGCGGTTTCATATGGTCCTGATTTATCAGATTTATCGCACCTATTTCCAATTTTAATTATTTTCGTAATCGCAGAAGTCTACAAAGCTGGAATAAAGCTAAAAGAAGAAAGTGAATTAACCATTTAAAAGAATAGATATGCCAATAATAACAAACTTGGATGTAATGCTTGCCAAACGCAAAATGAGTTCGAAGGAGCTTGCAGAGCGTATAGGTATTACTGTGGCTAATCTATCGATTCTTAAGAGTGGGAAGGCTAAGGCCATTCGTTTTTCTACGCTTGAGGCAATTTGTCGAGAATTGGAATGTAAGCCTGGGGATATTTTGGATTTTACTGAATAGTTACTTCTTGTCTCTACCGAACCATTTTTTAGTATACGGTATAGTATCATCAATTAAAAGGGCTTCCTGAATGAGAAGCATTACATCTTGATTGATATCGTTGAGCCTGGAAAGGCAGATACTCCCAACCATTTTTCGATCTCTGAAGTCGAGCAGTTTGTTTTCGTCGGCAAACTCAAGAGCTCTGGTAAAAGATAGGTCTACTGTTCCATCCTTATTGGGAAGTAAGTAACAAATCCAGGCTTTTCGGTAATAAAACGGAACTTTGTATCGGTACTTGGCAACAACATGAGGAAAAGACAACATCAGGTTATGAAGCTGCAAGAGAATTTCTCGTTGCTCTCCTTCAAAATTGTATATGTATTCTTCAACTTTGTCCATTGATATTGCTAAAGATTAAGAGTTAATATTTTGAAGCCAATTCAATGCCGCTTCTTCGGTTGAGAAGGCACCTACTTTGTATTTTTTATTTTCAGAAAGCATTTGAAAGAAAATGATAAGTGCTGTTTCGTTCGGATTGTTTACGATAAGTGCATCTGTAATGCTGTCGTATTTCTCCAGTGATTGATTATTGGCTTCAACAATTTTAGGAATATCATTGGGGCCAAAAGTCATTTCAGAATCAATACAGTTAGTCAGGATCTTTAGTGCTCTTGGGTAATTCGGATTACACTTGGTTTCGTTTATGTATTCAACAATTTCATTTAAACTTACTTTTTCAGAATATGTTGTTTCCAGAATTTGAGTCTGCTGATTAAAAAATGTTTTTATCATAGCGATAATGTAGTGGTTTTATTCAGAGATTAAAGGGCTTATATATAAAACTAGCTTCGATCTTTTCTATCTTAATTAATAAGTTTTGTAAGATATCATCTATTGATAAAAATAACAAGTCCATTTCTTAGAATAGAAAGTGTATTGATTTCATCTCAAAGTCTATTTCTTGGAGGTGAAAGTGTAATGAATGGATCTGAAAGGGCACTGATTGGAACATGAAGCCTATTGCAATAATTTGAGAGTGCGTTGATATCTTCTCAAAGTCCATTTCTCGAAGTCGAAAGTCTAATAATTAAACCTGGAATGTTATTTCTTGAAGTTAAAGATCTATATCTTGAAGGTAGAAGTCTATAGATTAGAACTTGAAGTCAATTTCTTATGACCGAAAGTCAACCGATTGAGCAGTGAACTCCATTTCTTAAAGTTGGGAGTCTATTTCTAGGTATAGGAAGCCTACTTCTCGAAACTGATAATCTGTTTCATGTGAATGCCTGCCTATTTCTTTAAGCTGATAATCTGTTTCTTGTGAATGCCTGTTTATTTCTTTAAGCTTGCTCTTTATTGCTGGTATATTTCGGGATAGTGTCTCAGATTTTGTGTAAACCTAATTTAAAAGTAATGTGCACACATCTGTCAGGGAAAGCCAAATGAGAGTCATTTAATATGGTTCCCTAACATTGCATTGGTTTACCCCAGGCACCAGAATTCTTTATGCATGCGAATTACATTGAGGCACTAACTTGATTAATGACAACAAGAAGGCTTTTCTTGTTGAGCTTCTTCAACAGGTACTGTCATTGCTTTTTCCGGTGGACTTAAATATGGAATTCCAAGGCTTAATCCACGAAGAATGAATAGCACGCCAATAAAAACAATTGCATACGGAATCAGTTTGGTTATTTTTTTTCGCAGTTCCAGTGTAATCATGTTTCCGATAAGAGAAATGGCCAAGAGCATTGGTAAAGTTCCCAATCCGAATATAAACATGAACAAACTACCGCTGGCCGATGATCCTGTTGCGATAGCTCCTGCAATGGCAAAGTATACCAATCCACAAGGCAATAAGCCATTTAATAATCCAATCATTAACAATGAGCTATAACTTCGCTGAGCAAATAGTTTTCCCAATGACATTTTTAATTTGCCTACGAATGAGAATACCCCTTTATCGGCATTGAATCGATTTTTATAGATGGATGGTGTTATTACGGAAAGAATCATGATGGCTCCCATAATAATGGATACCCATTGTTGAAATCCGCTCATTACCAATCCACGCCCCAGAAGCCCGAATACTGCTCCCATTACCGCATAGGTAATTGCTCTACCCAAATTGTATAAAACGCCACCAAAGATTCTGGCTAACCACGAATCTGTTTTTAGCGGAATTGCTAGTGCTATAGGACCACACATTCCAACGCAGTGGAAGCTCCCTAAAAGTCCTAGAGTTAATGCTGATATATATACCATGTGTTTGTTTTGTTTAACCACAAAGTGCACTAAGTTCATTCACAAAGAACACTAAGTTTTAAAATATTACTCTTCTGATACCAAGTTTTAGCGATTTAACATTGAAGTTAACCAACAAACCCAATTTACATTTAGAAAGTTTCAGGTATGTTAATATCTGTGCCAAATGAACATCATTCAAAGTTTCAACAGACTTTATTTCTACAATTACAGAGTTCTCTACGAGAAGGTCGAGTCTATATCCACTTTCAAGTTTCACATCTTTATAAACCAAAGGAAGTGCTTTTTGCTTCTCAACTTTTAGTCCTTCCTGACAAAGTTCATAGTACAAACACTCTTCATAGGCACTTTCCAAAAGGCCAGGTCCCAAAGCTGTATGTACTCTAAATGCACAGTCGAGAACTTTCTTATAAATCATTTCTCTGCTTAAGATTGTAGTGCCTGGTACCATACTTTGATGTTAAAACTCTTAAGAATAAACTTTGTGTTCTTTGTGAAACGCCTTCGTGTTCTTTGTGGTTCAGCCCTTATTTACTCAAATAAATCGCCTCTTCCTTATAATAAGGAATATCATTAAAAACCCAATCTAATTTTATGGTGTATCGGCCTTTTAATAGATTACTTGTGTTTAAAATATGAACGCCGCTATCGTTTAAGGCTAATTTGTATTTCAGGTCCAAATCGTAATCGGCAGGTCGGTACACAATAATGTCGCCTTTTACTCCAGATTTCATATCAGCAGGAAAAGTAATTTCAATATGATCTCCCACTTGTTCAATACTAACAGGAGTTTCTAGCTGCTGTGCATTTTTAATCTTATTGATTTTATCCTGATGTTTCACCCCTGTAGGATAATAATCCTTCGATACCAGGTTTATCTTTTGAGTTGTACTAAATCCAACAAAAATCAATACACCAATAACGTATATCGATGCCATGATTCCCAGTTTTGTTCCCCAATTCAATTTCTTCATCTTATAACTCTCTATATATTTATCAGGCCATTAATTTGGCCCAACAAAAGTTAATTCCACCTCTTCAATTAATTTCTGATCTGCATATACTCCAATGTTAATTGGTACTTTATCGCCTTTAATTTCCGACTTAGGGAGAATGGCAAAAAATACACCTTCTCTTATTGAGCTTGCATCAGCTTTTAATTCTTCACCAATTACCTTAATCTCACCTTCGTGATCCATAATTTTAAAGTGAATTGGCATTTCTTCGGTAGTTTTGTTCACCACCTTAAAGTTATACATATTACTGATTTTACCATTGTCTTGCTGCTGGAACATTAAGCCAGGCGTACGCAGAATAATTGCTTCCAAATCGCTTCTTGAGGCAAACAATCCTATCACAACACCGATTAATGCTGTAAGTACTATTGTATAAGCAATTTTACGAACCGGCCAGTTGTTCTTTTTGCCTTCGGCGATATTCTTTTCAGAATCGAAACGAATTAATCCCTTAGGTTTACCAACCCATTCCATTACCGAATTACATTCATCAATACAAGCGGTACAGTTGATACATTCCAATTGAGTTCCATCACGAACATCAATACCTGTCGGACAAACATCAACACATTGATAACAATCGATACAATCTCCTTTTCCTTCTTCTTCGCGATCTTCACCAGCTTCAAGCGGAGCACGTTCTTCGCCTCGTTTGTAGTCATAGGCAACCACAATGGTATTTGAATCGAGCAATACACCTTGTAATCTTCCGTATGGGCAAATCATTCCGCATACCTGTTCACGCAATTTTGCGAATACAAAGTACATTGCTCCTGAGAAGGCTAATGCCACAGTAAAACCAACTTTATGCTCTGATATTGGATCGTTTATGATTTTCCACAATTCATCTATTCCAATAATGTAACTTAGGAATGTATTTGTGATAAGGAAACAGATGGCATAAAAGAGAATTGCCTTTAAACTTTTTTTCCAGAACTTTTCGAAGTTTAAGGATTGAGCATCTAGTTTTCTTTGTTCCTGGTGTGACCCTTCGATTAGGTATTCGATTTTTCTGAAGATGAACTCCATGAAAACAGTTTGTGGACAAGTCCACCCACACCAAATTCTACCGTAACTAACGGTGAAAAATACGATGAAAACAAATAGAGTGATCATCGAAAAAAGAAAGATGTGGAAATCCTGTGGCCAAAATCTTACACCAAACAGAATAAACTTACGCTCCAGAACATTTAATAGAAACAAAGGTTCACCGCCTACTTTTATAAATGGTAAGCCAAACATCAGCGCAAGCAATGTATAGCTTACTATATTTCTGTAGTTATAAAGTTTACCTTTTGGTTTCTGGGCGTAAACCCATCTTCGCTTTCCACTATCATTCAGTGTTGCCAACTGATCGCGATAAGTGTTGTAAGGATTTTCAGGAGCCATTGTTTTGTTTGTTGTTGTAATCTAAAAGCAAAAGAGTCTACCAGTAACATACTGATGACTCTTTTGAATTGTTATTTTATTCTACTAATTCACCTTGAGCTTCTCGTGCATTAGGAGGATTAGTTCCTACTAAACTCATGGTGTAACTTGAAACTTGTAACATTTGAACAGGCGAAAGTTGGTTTTGCCAAGCTAACATTCCTTTTAGTGGTTTACCTACCTTAATAATTTGGTAAACATCCTGCAAAGAACCTCCGTTTAGCCAGTATTTGTCGGTAAGGTTTGGTCCGATTGCATTTCCTTCTCCAACAGCACCGTGACATGCAATACAGTTCTTGTCGTAGATTTCTTTTCCTTTGGCAAGATTATCTGCATCCGTCATTAAAACCAATGCATTTTCATCAAACTTAGGTTTAGGTTTGTTTGCTTCTGCCAGGGCCATTTCCTTATTGTATTCTGCAATTTGTAAATCATCTCCGAACACATGATAGCGGAAAATGTAAACTGCCGAAAACACAATGGTTGCATAGAATAAGTATCGCCACCATTTTGGCATTGGATTATTCAATTCTTTGATGCCATCGTAGTCGTGATCGCTAATCAGGTGTTTGTTTTCTTCAATATATTTATCGTTATCCATTGGTATAGATTTAGGGTCAATTATTATTTATCTCAGAAGAATCCATATCATCTTCATCAAGAGCATAGCTTTCCATTTGAACGAAATAGGCCTTGTTACTTTTCTTAAAAGCCCACCAAACCATTCCTGCAAAGAACAGGAAGAAAATCAGTAATGAGATACTTGGAAAGAATCCCACATCTGATATGCCTTGTAAGTAATGACTAACTAATTTCATACTTAATAAGTTTAAAGTAGAAAGGAAAAAGGTTAAAGTAAATGTCTCCAATTACCTTATCCTTTATCCTTGTTACTTGTTTTTATTCTTTTACCGATATATCTCTACCCAAACGCTGTAGGTATGCAATCAAAGCAATAATCTCTTTGTCGCTTGTAACATCAATTCCATTTGCATTCAAATCAGCAGCAATTTCTTGGGCTTGTTTTTTCAAATCATCGTTTGCCACCTGATCGTAATTAGCAGGATATGGAGCTTCATCGTAAGGAACCCCAAGTGTGGTCATCGCTCTAATCTTCGCTGGAGTTGATGAAATGTCCAGTTCATCTTTAATCAACCAAGGATACTTAGGCATGATTGATTGAGCATTCATTTTCTGAGGATCCAACATGTGATTGTAGTGCCATACATTGGTCTTGTACATTTTGCCACCAGGAACACCGGTACGAGCCAAATCCGGACCAGTACGTTTCGATCCCCAAAGGTGTGGATGATCATATACAAATTCACCTGCTTTAGAATACTCACCATAACGCTCCGTTTCAGATCTAAATGGACGAACCATTTGCGAGTGACATGTGTTACATCCTTCACGGATATAAATATCGCGACCTTGTAATTCAAGTGGCGTATATGGTTTTACACTTTCAATGGTTGGTACATTTGATTTGATCAAGTAAGTTGGGATGATCTCGAAAGCACCACCAATTAAAATTGCTACTGTTGATAGGATCATAAACTGTATAGGTTTTCTTTCTAACCAACGGTGTAAACCTTCTCCTTTTTCACGTTTTTTAGGAGAATGCAATGCTGGAGCCGAAGCTTCTTCATTATCTGCACATTTTCCTGAAGCAGCTGTCTTTAACAGGTTGTAAACCATCAAGAACAAACTTGCAAAGTATAATAATCCACCAAGAACACGTACGTGATACATTGGAAGAATCTGGGTAATTGTTTCAAGGAAGTTAGGGTAAGCCAATAATCCGTCAGGAGTAAATTCTTTCCACATTAAAGTTTGAACTACAGCTCCCCAGTACAATGGCAATGCATAGAAAATCATACCTAAGGTTCCCATCCAGAAGTGAGCATTCGCCAATTTTTCCGAATACAATTTGGTTTTCCACATTTTTGGGAATAGGTAGTATAGCATACCAAAAGTTAAGAATCCATTCCAACCCATAGCTCCAATGTGAACGTGAGCAATTGTCCAGTCGGTATAGTGTGTTAATGAGTTCACCCATTTTAATGACATCATTGGACCTTCGAAAGTTGACATACCGTAAGCGGTTACGGCAACCACCATAAATTTCAATGTTGCACTATCGCGAACTTTATCCCAAGCACCACGAAGCGTAAGCAATCCGTTGAACATACCACCCCACGATGGAGCAATCAACATGATGGAGAATACAACTCCTAATGACTGAGCCCAATCAGGAAGCGCGGTGTATAACAAATGGTGAGGACCAGCCCAGATATATAGGAATACCAATGCCCAGAAGTGAATAATCGATAATCGGTATGAGTAAACCGGACGATTCGCCGCCTTAGGCAAGAAGTAGTACATCAATCCCAAATAAGGAGTGGTTAGGAAGAATGCCACTGCATTGTGTCCGTACCACCATTGTACCAAAGCATCCTGAACACCAGCATAAACTGGGTATGACTGAATCCAGCTATAAGGAAGCTCGATTGAGTTACCAATGTGAAGTACTGCAACCGTTACAAAGGTTGCGATGTAGAACCAAATGGAAACATATAGGTGATCGGCTCTACGTCTTAGAATTGTACCAAACATGTTCCATCCAAATACTACCCAAATAATTGTAATTGCGATGTCGATTGGCCATTCCAATTCTGCATACTCTTTACTGGTAGTGATACCAAGTACGAAAGTAATGGCTGCAGAAACAATAATTGCCTGCCATCCCCAAAAGTGAACCCAGCTTAGTTTATCGCTAAACATTCTGGCTTTTAGCAATCGCTGCAGCGAATAGTATACTGCGGCAAAAATACCATTCCCAACAAATGCGAAAATTACCGCATTGGTGTGGATTGGACGAATACGTCCGAAAGTGGTGTATTCCAAATTAAAGTTAAAAACAGGGAAAGCAAGCTGCAAGGCTGCCAATAACCCTACCAACATTCCGACTACACCCCAAAGAATGGTTGCGTAGGCAAAATATTTAACGATTTTGTTATCGTACGAAAAATGTTGTGTTTCCATTAAATTAAGATTTATGGTTCTTCTTTGCTGTATTTTCTAGATCTAATAATTCTTCGGACTTCTTCTCTTTGTCTTCGAATAAAATTCTTACCGAAGGAGAGTAGGAGTCATCGTATTGCCCTTTTTTAACGGCCCATAGAAATCCAATTAGGAATCCTCCTGCCACTAGCATACTCACACCGATTAAAACGAACAATACACTCATACTTTATAACTGTTAGCTATTAGCTTAAAGCTTCTAGCTGGTTTATACTAATTCAATTGAACAGAATTGGAGGTTTGATATGTTTCCAATCTATTCTTCTCTTTATATTTTTTACTTTCTTCTTTGTTTTTTGCAATCAAATTGGTTGTGATGGTTGTAAAAGCCACAATCGAAACGGAACTAATCGGCATTAACAGTGCTGCAACAATAGGAGATAATATCCCTTGTATGGCAAAATAAAGGCCGACAAAGTTATACATAAACGAAAGCAAGAAACTTAATTTTACAATCCAAATGCTCTTCTTTGTAATAGATAAGAACCGAGTCAGTTCAGAGAATTTTGAGGATTCCAAAATCGCATCGCATGCAGGTGAAAAATGGTAAACATCATCTGCAATTGAAATTCCCACATCGCTCGACTTTAAAGCTCCGGCATCATTTAATCCATCGCCAATCATCAATACTTTTTTGCCTTCTTGCTTCAGTTGATTGATATATTCCAACTTATCATTTGGCGATTGATCGTATCGAAGGTTAGATGAGGCTGGAAAAATTTTCTCCAGGTTTTCTCTTTCTGCATCATTATCACCGGTAAGAACGTGTAAATCATATTTCGATGATAAGTTTTTAATTAAGTCTGATAAACCAGATCTGTATTGATTGCTTAAAGTAAAGTGACCTTTCACATTTCCATTAACCGAATAATAAACTTCTGTAGTTAAAGATTTGCTTTCTGAAATTCCTTCTGAAATGAATTTTGCTGAACCTAGTTTGATTTCGTGACCATTAACAATCCCTGATATTCCCATAGATGGAAGCTCATGATAATCTTCTACATCCTCCGGACTGATATCTCTTAGGTGATCGTAAATTGATGAACTTAAGATATGAGTTGAATGTCTGGTTAAAGACTTTACGGCAACATAATCATCAGAAGTCAATTTTTCACCTTCAAAGGAAATTTTCACTTCATCAGCTTGGGTAATGGTTCCAGTTTTATCGAAAACAATGCTAGTAATGGAGTTTAATTTCTCAACAACATGAGAACCTTTCAAATAAATTCCCAATCGGCCCATTAATCGCATGGTATTACCCAATGCAAAAGGAGCAGATAATGCCAAAGCACAAGGACAGGCCACAATTAATACTGATGTAAAGGCAAAAATGGCTTTGCTGGTATCATTAAATAGCCAGTAAACGCCACTTAATACCGCAATGGCAATAATAATTAGCGTAAAATGTTTACTAATTCTGTCTATTAAAGAATTTAGCTTTGAGGCCTCACTGTTTTCTTCATTAAACTGATTCCAAAGCTGAGTCAGACGGCTTTGAACTACATCTTTTTCGATGGTTAGTTCAATAGCGCTACCCATTTGCTTACCACCAGCAAAAATTTGATCTCCAGCTTCCTTGAATACGGGTTTCGATTCTCCTGTTACAAAACTATAATCAATCTGAGCATCTCCTTTGGTCAGAATACTATCTGCAGGAATTAGTTCCTGATTTCTAATCAGAATGATATCACCTTTTTTCAATTTTTCAATTGGAGTACTTACCTCTTGGCCATTTTCCATTTTACTAACCGCAACTGGAAAATAGGAGCGATAATCTCTCTCGAAAGACAAAGCCTGGTAAGTTCGGTTTTGATACCATTTGCCAATGAGAAGGAAAAATATCAATCCTGTAAGAGAATCCATATATCCGGCGCCAGTTCCAGAGAATATTTCATAAGAACTTTGAATGAATAAAGTCAGAATTCCCAGTGAAATAGGAACATCAATATTTACAAAACGATGTTTGATTGCTTTGTAAGCTGAAACCATGTAATCATTACCGCTATAAAGAAATACCGGAAGAACCAGGAAGAAATTCATCATTCCAAAGAAGTTCTTGAAATGAGTTTCCAAATATTCATTTCCAGGAACATATTCAGGCAAACTTAAAAGCATGATGTTTCCAAAACAAAAGCCTGCAATACCTATTTTGTAAAGCAATTTTTTGTTGGCATCCTTGTTCTGCTTTTGCTGAAGTTTGTCCAAAGTAATTTCAGGTACATAGTGAATGGAAGAAAGTAATTCTGCCAACTGGCGAATGCTAACCTGATCAGAATCGAAGGTTAAGCTTACCTCTTTTTTTACAAAATTGACCATCGATTTTAATACTCCTTGATTCAGAATATTTAAATTTTCGAGCAACCAAATACAAGAGCTACAATGAATAGCTGGAACGTACAATGTAAGTTTACGGATATTTCCTTCAGAGAAATCATACAATTGACTGGCAATTTCTTCTTCATCAAGAAATGCAAACTTCTCTTTAAATTTTCCGCTCTCAATTTTAATTCCTGGATTGGACTCAAAATCGTAGTACGAACAAAGCTCATTTTCATGCAAAAGCTGGTATACAGTGGAACAACCGTTGCAACAAAATGGCTTGTCATTCCACATTACCGGATACTTGCCACAGTCGTCGCCACAGTGGACACAAATTTGATTTTTTGTTTCTTGCTGCATATTTGCCATCTTGCAGAGCGTAATTTTAATTCTGACTATGAGAACAGATTCAAGTTTAATTTATATTGTTGTTGCGATAACCGCTCTTCACTTTCTAGTTGGTATTGGATATCTTCTTTACAAGTTGGGAAGACCTTCAAAATCCCAAAAGGAAGAAAGTGAAGAAACAGATTAATCTTTGCTTTTTGCCAATTTTGGTAGTTTAATCATTTGGAACAATACCAGGAAGATTACACTCCAGATTGCTAAAACACCACCAACAAAAGTCACAATAATCCAGATTGGAGCATTTGCTCTTGTTCCCCACATTGCTCTTTCATCAAGTGGATTTACAGGATCGGTGGGAACACCAAGAGTAACGACTCTCGCTTCTTCCAATTTTCCATAGAAATCATCATCGGTTACTTTCACAAGCATGTTCACTTGTCCTTCTCTGTCTCCAGGAAGATCTGCAGGAAATTGAACCTTAACATCACCTTTTTCGTTCGTGTAAGGATCTTCACCAGATACATCAAGATATCCGAAGCTTCTCTTTACCAGGAAGCTCATTTCGATGCCTTGTAGACCTACACGTTTTCCTTTTTTAGTAACACCACTTAATTTAGCCAATAATGTTTTATTAGCTTCATTAACGTTTAATTCAAGTTTAACATCAGTAACCTCTGGATTTTTAACCTCTGCTACTTGTTGTTTAACCTTTTTGTTTTTGTCGAAGGATCTTAAAAAAGCAATTACCATCCACTTGTCTTCATCACTAATGGTTTTCTCGAAAGTAGGCATTGCACCTTGTCCCTTATTTACCTTGTAGTAAATTTCCCCATCAGATTGCACCAGGAAATTTTGTGCACCCAAATCGGTTGGAGCAACAGGAGCTAAAGGAAGCATATTTGCGATTGTTGGATCACCATGACAAGATTTACAGTGAAGGTTGTATATTTTTTTACCTGTACTTACATTCTTTGATGTTGCTTCGTACGGATTTTGTTTCTTTTTAGCAGAGTTTGGAACAGTCCAGCCCTGCGCATTTGCCAATGAGCCTGAGAAGATAAAAATCAGGAACAAAGCAGCTATATTTTTAATTGTATTCTTCATGATTCTTTTCGTTTAGGCATCAATTTTAACTTCAATTCCTTTGCTCTCTGCTGTTTCTACAATTGGTACAACAGGGAAAATTTTAGAAAGTACAGTGATAATCAAAAGTACCAATGCAAAGCTTAGAACAGTAACCGAAATTTCGATTGCAGAAGGATAGTAATGCACAAAGTTTTCAGGAACATTCTGGATTGGAAGATGAGGATGAAGCATTGTAGGGATTACAATTACATAACGTTTAAACCATGCACCAGCCAAAACAAATAATGAAATGATCATGATTGGTAAAGGCTTTCTGAATTTCTTGTTCACCAATAGAATAATAGGAATAATGTTTCCTAACAATTGGGAAGCCCAGAACATGATTGCCCAGTTTCCATAAAATAATTCCTTCAAGTGAATGTCATCACCAGTTTTCATTTTATAACCAGGAACCAAAAATTCATTCAGGTTGAAATAAAGGTACACCAAACAAACAGCAACCAAAAGCTTACCCATTTTATCGAATTGCAAATCGGTAATGTAATCTTGTAGCTTGTAATTTACCCTGAAAAAATACATGGCAATGATTAAGGCTGCAGAACCTGCAACGAATGCACCAGCCACGAAATAAGGGCCAAAGATTGTTGTATCCCAACCATTGCGCAGAGTTGCTGCAAACAACCATGATGTAACGGTGTGGATTGCAAGACCAATTGGAACAATAAGAACCATTAATGTTCTAATCATTTTGTGAAGGTGCTTGTGTTGTTCTGGTGTATTGATATATCCTAAAGAAAGAATATTATACAACTTCTTCATGATTGGGGAAGCCTTGGTAAGCTCTTTTTTACAGATTGCCAAATCAGGAATCATTGGTAAAATCAGTAATAGTGCACTCACCGTAAGGTAAGTGGTAATTACAGTTACATCCCAAAGAATTGGCGACTGAAAACGACCATGAATCATTACATTTAATACTCTGTCTGGTCGACCCATATCCAACACAATTACCAAACCCGCAACTGCCACAAAGGCTACGGCTATAATTTCGGCAATTCTTGAAATAGGTGTTATCCAGTCGATACGAAGTAATCCTAAAATTGAGGAAATTAACATCCCTACCAAACTTACTGCTACAAAGAACACGAAGTTGGCAATGTATAATCCCCATGAAACGTAATCGCGCATGCCGGTCACACCTAATCCATCTTTTAACTGGATGTAGTAGGCCCAACCGCAAACACTAATTACGGTAATTAGAAATACAATCCAAAGTTCAAGACCTTTATGGTTTTGCATTGGATGTAGAATGTCTTTTTTTATTTTTTCAAACGAAAGATTAGTTTCTTTCTGTTTTGGTAAGTCATTCATAAGATTTAGTTATTTAGGGCAAATAATTATCTATTGTTTATTGATATTCTAGTGAAGATTTTCCTCGTTTAACAAATCGCCATTAAACTCAAAAGCTCTGTTTTTAGGAGGTAGATAGTAAACTCTTGGCTTGGTACCCAATTCTTCCATTAATGTATAACCTGCGTTGTCCTCAATTAATTTAGAGAAACGCACTGTTTCACCAGAGGTTCCGTTGGTAACTGCATCTTCATTTCTATCTCCAAAGTAGTATACACCATTTGGACATGCTGATACACATGAAGGAAGTTTATCTTCACGTAATCTATCTGCACTAAACAGACATTTACTTACGGTACCTTTTTTCTGTGGAACGTTAGCTTCTATGTTATAGGTGAGATCTTTATATTTTTCGGCATCTTTAGGTTCTGTCCATTGGAAAATACGTGCTGAATAAGGACAAGCTGCAATACAGAATCGACAACCAATACATCTTTCATTGTCAATTAGTACGATCCCATCCTGACGCTTGAAAGTTGCATCAACAGGACAAACCTTTGTACAAGGAGGATTATCGCAATGTTGACAAGGTTTTGGCATGAAATAAGGAGCTGTATGATCAGCATCTTGCATTTGAAGCACATTAATATGGTGTTGGTCAGCTCTTAGTTGGTGGTGGTTTTGACACGCCGACATGCATTTTCTTGCATTTCGACATTTACTCAAATCAATTACCATCACAAATGATTTTCCCGGAATACCTTCTCGTCCTCTTTTTTGAAGTTCATCAAGAGGTTCATTAACCGTAGGTCGCAATTGGTTTTTGTCTACTTGCACAAGTTGTCCGTCTTGTGTAAGCAAATTCACCATTTCTGCTGGTTTTTTAGCTGCTGCTTTAGCTGCTCCAATTAGAGAAAAGCTACTAACAACACCTGCAGCACCAACTGAAATACCAAAACTTTTCAGGAATTTTCTTCTGCTGTTGTTCGATGTTTCTTCTTTCATTATGATTTAAGGTTAGTTTTCAAATAAAATATCAATTATACCTTCTAATTAGGCGGAACAATTGAGTAGAATAGCAACTCTTTAAAATCATTCTAAATAAGAATGGGCAACTCTTGATTTTGCTGACCTTAAAGGCTTTTTGTTTAATCTTTTTATGTTTCACCAACGTTAGCGTTGTATCTCAAATATAAAGAAATATATCGAAATCCTGATCTTGCATTTTAGCTTAATGACTGGAGGAAGTGTTTTTATTATTTTAATTCGATTTTTATAGCGTTGGCTCTAATTTTCTGAATGTTTGATAGTTATTGGATTTTTTGATTGTTCTGGGAGTTGTTAACTAACATTTAGTGAAATATTACACTTTATGCCTATCCAGATGAATAAACAGATTTTCAATAGCTCTAAAATCAAGATTTATAGATAGATGTGAGATATATCACATTTAGACAAATGCCTGTTTATTAAATGTTTATTGATTTTTTAAATGCTGTTATAAAAAGTATCTATGTGGTAGTACTTGAATGCTTAAGAATATAGTATACATTTGAATAGTTTATTGATAAGCAATAAGGGATGAAAATATCTTTTATTTATCGAATGAATTACAAACGTTTAGCAAATGTTTAAATCAGGAATCACTTATGAAACTGCTGTTGACGCTTAAAAAAATAGGGATGTTTTATTACGAAGGATTTGCAGGGCAAAAATCATGGAGTAGACAAGTATGGTTGATTATCATCTTGAAATTATTTATTATGTTTTTTGTTTTAAAGCTATTCTTTTTTCCAAATTTTCTAAAAACAAAATATACTAACGATAAGGATCGCGGTGATTACGTGATTGAACAATTAACTAATCCTAAAAAATAGTAATATGATTGAAAACTTCGACATGTCATTGGTCGATTGGTCCAGAGCTCAATTTGCTTTAACAGCAATGTATCACTGGATATTTGTGCCATTGACACTGGGTTTGGCTTTCATTATAGCCATAATGGAAACCATCTATGTGAAAACAGGAAATCCGGAATGGAAAAAGATCACAAAGTTTTGGATGACACTATTTGGAATTAACTTTGCAATAGGTGTAGCTACCGGAATTATTCTGGAATTTGAGTTTGGTACCAACTGGTCGAATTATTCCTGGTTTGTGGGTGATATTTTTGGGGCACCTTTGGCGGTAGAAGGTATTATGGCATTTTTCATGGAATCTACCTTTATCGCTGTGATGTTCTTTGGGTGGAATAAGGTAAGCAAGAAGTTTCACCTAATATCAACATGGTTGGTTGCAGTAGGATCAAACCTCTCAGCTTTATGGATTTTGGTTGCCAATGGTTGGATGCAAAATCCAGTAGGAATGAAATTTAATCCGGATACTGCCAGAAATGAAATGGTGAATTTTTGGGATGTTCTTTTCTCTCCAACAGCAGTTAATAAGTTTTTACATACGATCTCATCGGCGTATACTTTAGCGGCAATTTTTGTAATTGGTGTAAGTGCATGGTATTTATTGAAGAAGTTGAATGTGCCTTTTGCCAAGAAAAGTATTGTGGTTGCAGCTGTATTTGGTTTAATAACCTCATTGTTTACAGTTATGACTGGTGACAATTCAGCACGTGAAATTGTTCGCGATCAGCCTATGAAGTTTGCCGCTATGGAAGGTTTATATGATGGTTCGAAAGGTGCAGGATTGGTAGCTTTTGGTATAATGTCGTCTACTTCGGAAAATGGAAACGACAACATGAAGGACTTTAATTTTAAGCTTGAAATTCCAAACCTGCTTTCCTATATGGCTTATATGGATGGCGATGCTTTTGTTCCCGGAGTAAATGATGTGATCAATGGATTTACTGATAATGATGGAGTAGTTCATCCTTCGGTAAGGACCAAAATAGAAATGGGACGTAAGGCCATTCATGCCTTGAAAACCTACAAGAAAGCTCAGAAAGATAAGGATGTTAATTTGGCTCAGACTTCTCTTGATGAGTTGAATGAGAACTTTAAATATTTTGGTTACGGATATTTTGATGATCCATACAATACCGTACCGCCAATCTCAATAACCTTCTATAGTTTCCATATTATGGTTGGATTGGGAATGTGGTTTTTACTGCTATTTACATTGGCCTTATTGTTCGTTTATAAAGAATCGATTGTGAGTAATAAGTGGTTTTTGCGTGCTGCAATTTGGAGTATTCCATTGGCCTATGTTGCGTCGCAAAGTGGTTGGATTGTTGCAGAAATGGGACGTCAGCCATGGGTGATTCAAGATCTGATGCCTACTCTTACTGCAGTATCAAATATCGATATAACATCTGTTCAGATCACTTTCTTTTTGTTTTTGACTATTTTTACTGGATTATTAATTGCTGAGATTAAAATCATGTTGAAACAAATAAAACTTGGACCAAATCATGGAGGGCATTAATCATGTTTGAAAATTTATCACATTTAGCATTACAACAATATTGGTGGGTGATTGACTCACTTTTAGGGAGTATTTTGGTTTTCTTAATGTTCGTTCAAGGAGGGCAAACTTTAATATATCGATTGGGAAAATCCGATGAAGAACGAACGCTTTTAATTAATGCCCTTGGCCGTAAGTGGGAATTTACATTTACTACCTTAGTTACATTCGGAGGAGCAATGTTTGCTTCGTTTCCATTGTTTTATTCAACCTCTTTTGGTGGAGCTTATTGGGTTTGGATGGCTATTCTTTTTTGTTTTATCATTCAGGCTGTAGCTTATGAGTTTCGTTCTAAACCATCAAATGTTTGGGGAGCCAAAACTTTTGAGGTGTTCTTGTTTATTAATGGTTTACTTGGGACAATTTTGATTGGAACAGCTGTAGGAACATTTTTTAATGGAGCAGAATTTACCGTTAATGAATTGAATCAATCAAGATGGGCAAATCCATATGGTGGATTAGAGGCAGTTTTAAACTTACACAATGTAGCTTTGGGATTAACTGTTTTCTTTCTGGCGCGTTTGTTGGGAAGCTTATACTTCATGAATCATATCGAACATGAAGCAATTTTTAATCGATCGAAAAAGCAATTGTTGTATTGTGGAATTCCTTTTTTAGTGGTTTTCTTATTTTTTGCAATTCGCTTGTTGGTTATGGATGGTTTTGCTATTGATGCAGAAACGGGAACCGTAAGTGTTGAGGCATACAAATACTTGCACAACTTTTTGGCAATGCCATTGGTACTAATTTTATTCCTTGTTGGTGTTGTATTGGTGTTGTTTGGATTGATTAAATCATATTTAGCAGAAAAATATACCAAAGGAATTTGGTTTACTGGTGGAGGAACAATTTTGGTAGTATTTACACTTTTCTTGCTGGCAGGGTTTAACCATACTGCTTTTTATCCATCTAATGCTGATTTGCAGTCTTCCTTAACCATTCAGAATGCATCAGCTTCGCATTACACTTTAACGGCAATGAGCTATGTGTCCTTAATGGTTCCTTTTGTAATTGCCTACATTGTATGGGCTTGGAGAGCAATCAATAATAAAAAATTAGATTTGGAAGAATTGAGAAATGAAGATCATTTGTACTAAAAATAGAGAATCATGTATTTATCATCAATAATATGGCTTTTTACCTGGCCACTCTTAATATATGTAAGCTATAAAGCTGTAAGATATGCTTTAAGAAAGTTAGAATCGAAGCTTGAAGAGTAAGATAATTTGATCGGCAATCATTTAATGATTGCCGATTGTTTTAAATGAATTTTTAGATATCAACTAAAAATGTATTTTTGTGCATCCTAATTTTTAAGATATGAGTGGATTGGATAATATCAAACCTATACATAATTGGTTCAGTAAGAAGTTGGATACACATCCGATAGTGATTAGTGGACCTTGTAGTGCTGAGTCTGAGGAGCAGTTGGTATCAACTGCAAAGGCTTTAAATGATACAGAACAGGTTCAGATATTTCGAGCTGGAGTTTGGAAACCTAGAACCAGACCAAATTCTTTTGAAGGAAGAGGTTTGGATGCCTTACAGTGGCTAAATACCGTAAAACAGGAAACTGGCTTGTTAACCATGGTAGAGGTGGCATCGCCTAAGCATGTTGAAATGTGTTTGCGCCATAATGTTGATATATTGTGGATTGGAGCACGAACAACATCAAATCCATTCTCGGTTCAGGAATTGGCAAGTGCATTGCAAGGAATGAATATGCCTGTAATGGTTAAAAATCCTATTAATCCAGATATCAATCTTTGGATTGGAGCTTTAGAGCGCATACACAAAGCGGGAATCTCAAAACTTGCGGCAATTCATCGAGGTTTTTATCCGTTCGAGAAGACCATTCTACGAAATATCCCTAAATGGGAAATTCCTATTGAATTAAAATCGCGCTTCCATAATTTACCTATTATTTGCGATCCTAGTCATATTGCAGGAAGTAGAAAATACATTCACGAAATGGCTCAGAAAGCTATGGATTTAAATATGGATGGCTTAATGATAGAAAGTCATATTTGTCCTGATGAAGCTTTGAGTGATGCCGATCAGCAACTAACACCTGAGGATTTAAATCAAATGCTGAGAAGTTTGGTTTGTCGATTACATGTAGTGGGCGATGAAGAGATTGATCAGCTTGTGAAATATAGAAGTCAAATTGACTCGGTAGATGCACAGTTGATTGAGTTGCTTGCGCAGCGAATGAATATTGTTGAAGAAATAGGAGAGTACAAAAAGGAGAAGAATATGACGATTCTACAACTTCAGCGATGGGAAAAGGTTCGTGAGCGTGGAGTTGATCTTGCAAAAAGCCTGGGATTGTCGGAGAAGTTCACCACTCAATTGTTAAGAATGATTCACAAAGAAGCCATTCTTCGACAGAATGAAGTGATGAATAGAAAGTAAATCAAACTACCTGCGATAACTTTTTTATTGAGCATTTATTTTTACAGAATCTATATTATTATGATTTAATAATTCTTTGTGCTTTTGTGTTCACAAAGTTTATGATTTTGTTTAGTTTAAGGTGATCAAAAAAAAATCACCTTATGAAAAGCCTAATAAAAGCTTATTTGTTTATAACCTGTTTGTTGGTTGTGAGCTATGACTCTCATGCAAAAGGAATAAAGTATGGGAAATTCTCAAAAGATGAAATCTTACTATCAGAATGCTCTTACGAAACGGATGCAGTTGCTGTTATTTTAAGTAAAACTTGTGTGGTTGATGTAAGTTACAGAGCAATCAATTACCGACATCACGTTAGGGTTAAAATTCTTAAGGAAGAGGGTTTAGATAAAGCTAATATAGAACTCCCATATTGGCGAAAAGATGGATTGGAAAAGATCACATCAGTCAAAGGACACACCATAAATTTTGATGAGAATAAAAGCAAAGAGGTTACTGATCTTAATGGGAAGTCTGTTTTCGATGTTGACTTGAATGAAAGTTATGGAGCTGTACGTTTTGGGATGCCAAATGTAAAGGTGGGTTCAATAATAGAATATAAATATACGCTAGTTTCCAATTTCTACTCTTACCTGGATACATGGTATTTTCAAGATGATATTCCAACCTTATACAGTTCTATTAAGGTAAGTATTCCAGAATCATTTAGATATAATATGGTAAGCTTTGGGCATAGGCTAACAGCGAAATATCCATCCGTAAGTAGCAATGAGTGGATATTAACCAATTTAAGTTCGATAAAAGAAGAGCCATATGTGAATAACCATATGGATTTTGTTGAGCAAATTCGTTTTCAGCTAACGGGGTATTATAAAAATGCCGATGGAATAGCTGGAGGTATTGAATTTATTACAGTAAAATCTACATGGGATAAATTAGCCAGTGAATATTTGAGGGCTTTCGACTTTTTTGGAAGAAAAGGCTATGCTAAAAAAGTTGTAGAGCAAATTTTAGATGGGGATGAAAACAATTGGGAAAAATTGGAGAAGATATATGACTATGTTCGAACTCAGGTAAAGTGGGATGGAGAATATCGTTTATATCCTAAAAAATCTGCTCCCAAAATCTTAGAAGAAAAGGTAGCATCAAATTCGGAGATAAATTACCTGTTGGTTTTACTTTTAAGAGAAGCTGGATTAAAAGCTGAACCTGCTTTAACTCGTACCAATAACTTAGGACTTTTACAAAAGAGCTATCCTTTGATGAGCCAGTTCAATCAGGCTTTAGCTTATGTAGAAATATTTGGAAAGAAGCTGTTTTTAAATGCTACTTCGCCTTATAGGCCATATCAGTTATTGGAAGAGAATGACTTGAATTACTTTGCTTTGGTGATCGAAAAAAATAAAGCTCGATGGGAAAAGGTAGTGGCATATAGAAAATCTCGTCAACAGTTGGTGCTAAACTATGATTTTACAAATATTGATGATCCAAACTGTAATTTTAAAATTATAGAGAGTGGCTATTATGCAGTAAAATCAAGAAAGTACATCAAGAAGTTTGGTTTGGAAGAGTTTCTGAAAACCATGATTGATGAATCGGAAGTAGAATTGAATAAAGATTCAGTTCAGATGCTTAGCCTTGATAACGTCAATAAACCTTTGGAAATCACATGTAAGTTGCCAATGACAGAAGTGGATTTAGAAAACGATATGATCTATTTTGAACCCATCCCTAATATTTTTACAGATAATCCATTTCTAAAAGAAGATAGGCAATATCGTATTGATTTTAATTATAATCGATATCAGTCTATCCTTATTAATATAAAGCTTCCCGAAGGCTCTCATGTTGAGGATTGGCCAAAGTCAAAAGTGATTAAACTTTCTGAAGGTTTTGGGAAGTATTTGATAACAACAAAAAAACAAACTGATGGCTTGCAGGTGAGGACTCTTTTTGAGATTAAAAAAGCTTTCTTCAGTAAAGACTATTATAGAGAATTAAGAGAATTATTTACGCATATGCTATCCTCCATAAAGGAGCAGGTAGTAATTCAAAAGAACAATACATTATCAGAAAAATAGATGGAAGAAATGAACACACAACAGCAAGAAGCTGTTAAGACCGAAAAAATGGCATATCCAAGCATTAAGCAATCGTGGGGAATAATAGGAATTTTATTGCTGGTTATGATTGGATACAGTATACCTGTTGGATTAATTCAGTATGCACTGGGAGATGTTTTGCAGGGTCCTATGAGTTTTGTTAATTATGCTGTGCCATTAGGCATTATGATTTTTATTGCTATAAGTTTTAAAAAGAAAAATCACAAAAATGAAAGCGCCATTGCATTTAATCCATTCCCTCTGGTTATTCTGCCTATGGTGGTAATTGTAACCTTATGCATGTTGGTAATAAATATTGAAATCACTAGTTGGGTGCCAGCACCTGAGTGGTTGATGGATTTATTTAAGAACATGATGCAGGACAACATTTGGGGATTTGTAACAGTGGCTGTTGCAGCACCTATTCTAGAGGAGTTATTAATGAGAGGAATTGTGCTTGATGGATTACTAAAAAACTATAATCCTTGGAAAGCGATTGTTTGGTCGGCAGTATTTTTTGGGATTATGCATTTTAATCCATGGCAATTTGTTGTAGCTTTTTTAATAGGGATTGTAATGGGATATCTATACTGGAAAACAAAATCGCTTCTGCTTTGTATGATCATTCATGCTGTGAATAATGGAACGGCTTTTTTCCTTAGCAAATCTAATCCCGATGCTATTACATGGAAAGAGATGTTAGGATTAGGAACTGTAGAGAGAATAGGATTGTTTTTTGCTGCTATTTTAATCGTATGGTTGGCTTATCGATATTTCGAAAATTATTTTAAGAAAAGTGATGAACCAATAGAGGAATCAAAATACAACAAGTAGTAACAGAAAAGTCTAAAATAAACAGAAACGCCGCAAAGATGATTTGCGGCGTTTCTGTTTATATGTTTTTTTTATTTCTTCTTGGTAAGATTATCAATGATCGAAAACAGGATGTAAACAAAAATTACAAGAGGAATTACAAGCCATTTTACCAATACGGCCAATAAAACCAAACTCATTAAAAACAAGTATCTGATTTTGTTATCCTGCCAACTTAAGTTCTTCACCTTTAGGGCAAACATTGGTATTTCCGAAACCAATAACAGCGATGTAATTACAATGGCTACAATAATAATTGCAGGATTAGCGAGCCATTCTACAATAAAAGGATAATCGCCAAAGTGCAACACCAAAGGAATTGATGCCCAAAACATGGCATTGGTTGGTGTGTTAACCCCAATAAACGATTCTGTTTGTCGGGTGTCGACATTAAATTTAGCCAATCTTAATCCAGAAAAAACAGGAATAAGAAAAGCCGATAATAGGATGGCAATTTGAGATGCCTCCAATTCGGCAGGATTGAAATCGGCATGAACATCACCCAAAATAGCATATTTTAAATAAGCTAATGCAATAAGTCCGGGCGTGAATCCAAAACTTACCATATCCGCAAGAGAATCCAATTCCTTGCCCATTGGCGAATATGCCTTCAACAACCTGGCAGATAATCCATCACAGAAATCAAATATTGCAGCAATTAATACAAAGGCTGCAGCCAATTCCAAATGACCTTCAACGGCCAGTAAACTTGCTGTGCAGCCCGAAAATAAATTTAAACAGGTAATGGTGTTTGGGATGTGTTTTACAATGCTCATGCTTTCTGTTTTGTTTGTAGATTCACAAAAATAAGTGAATTTTTCGATTCTGCTTATTTACACCCCAATTATGCTACAGATTAAAAAAAGCATATTATTTTTACGATTCTAGAATTGTACAATATGCGAGTATTACTCACACTCTTTTTAATATTAGGATTTTGTAGTTTGTCGATGGCGCAAACTTCGGCTCCTACCTACAGTAACGAATTCCTTTCCATAGGAGTTGGTGCCCGATCTTTTGCCATGGGAAATGCCAGTGTTGCATCTCAATCGAATGTTGAGGCGGCTTACTGGAATCCTGCCTCATTGGTTAAAATCCATAATAAATACGATGTGGCAGCCATGCATGCCGAGTATTTTGGAGGCTTGTCGGCCTACGATTATGCAGGATTGGCTGTGAAGTTGAATAAGGAAAGTACCATTGCTTTCAGTTTTATTCGTTTTGGGGTAGATGATATCCCGAACACTTTAGAGCTGATCGATAAGGATGGAAACCTGCGTTACGATCGCATTACAACATTTACCTCTGCCGATTATGCCTTGCTGATTTCTTATGCGCGCAAAACGGGAATCAAAGGATTAGATGTTGGGGGAAATGTAAAACTAATTTACCGCCATACCGGCGATTTTGCTTCGGCCTATGGTTTTGGTATCGATTTGGCAGCGACCTATAGCACATCTTCATGGAAATTTGGAGCACTTTTGCGCGATGCTACAAGCACATTTAATTCGTGGGTGTTTAAAACCGATCAGTTGGAAGAGGTGTTTGAAGTAACGGGTAACGAAATTCCTGAGAATTCAACCGAGTTAACCTTGCCTAAATTAATTTTGGGTGTGAGCAGAGAGTTTCAATTGTCTGATAAGTTTGCCTTGTTGGCCGAGTTCAATACCGATCTTACTTTCGATGGCAAGCGAAATGTGTTGGTACAGGGCGATCCCATAAGTATCGATCCACATATGGGAATAGAAGCTTCCTTTAAAAAGTTCATTTTCCTGCGTGCAGGGGTAAACAACTTTCAGGAAGAAACAGATTTCGACAACAGCAAAAGCTGGACTTTTCAGCCCAACCTGGGCTTGGGAATCAACTACAAAAATTTCCGATTGGATTATGCATTAACCGATGTTGGCGACCAATCCATCGCACGATATTCCAATGTGTTCTCTTTGGCTTATTCGTTTGATTAAAGATTTTTTTCATACGACCTAATGGTTCGGTTTGTGAATAGATCCTTCCATTCAATCCATTGGCATTTCTATTCAGGCATCACAATCTTTGCTTCAATGACTGGTGTGGATGCTTCAATAAGCACACTTTCCAATTAAGAAGGCTTGCAGTTCGATTCAGAACGCTCGATGTGTGATTCAGAAGACACGGATCTCGATTCAGTACACTTGAAGTTCAATTCAGTGGACCTGAAATGCGATTCATAACACTCGGATTGTCATTCAGTGCGTACTAATTTCCATTCAGAAGCCTCGGAGTGCTTTTCATCGCCTTGGCATTTCTTTTCAATGCATACTCATTTCAATTAGATAGCCTATAATTTCGATTCAGTAGACTGGGAAAATAATTCAGTGAGGTCTGATTTTGATTCGGTTCGTTTGTATTTTGATTAGAAAGCATTTGATATACATAAATAGAAGGTGTAGATCTGTTAGTCGAAAATAAAATCGAATTCGTAAATCTCCTTTATTTTACTGGTGGAATCAGCAAAGTGAGAGATAAAAGCTTGTAAGTATTCAGATGGTGAGTATTATGGGCGAGATTAAACTAAACAGTAGTTTTTGTTTTCTGATAATAATTCTATAAATTCACTCTGATAAAATATAAATGAACAATAAAAACAAATACTATTTTAAAATGAAACGAACATGAATTTTAGCATTCTAAAATACACACATGAGAATGATTAAATTCATCGAGAGTTCCATCTAACCAAAAAATAAAATTTAAACAGATGAAAAAGACAATCATTTCCCGTCACAATGCAAACTTGCAAGTGGTAAATGTTCTTAAAACCAACGAGAGCAAATATTCTGGAATTCCTGCAATGGTAAATGCAGTAGCAGCTTTAAACACTTCGGTTGATAAAGCGGTTGAACTTTTTGCAAAAGTAGGTAGTATTCCGAACAAACCTGCAGGTAATAAAAATGTGGCAAAGGCCGAACTGATATCCATATGCCTGGTGGTAAGTAATGTGGTTCATGTTTATGCCTATATGAAAAAGGATGAGAATTTACAAAGTTTCTTGGTGACCTCAGAAGCTGAATTGGGTGTGAGAATGCGCCAGCAGGATCTGCTGAACTATGCCAAAAACCTGGCAGAGAAAATTGCACCTATAGCTACCGAATTGGCAGATTACGGATTAACTGAAGAATTAAAGACTGAACTGAACAATGAGATTGCCGAGTTCGAAAAGCTCATGATAGAGCCTCGCCAATTGATTAATGAGCGTAAAAATGCCAACGAAATGATAGAAGATTGTATCGTTGAAATTTATAGTTTGCTAATTAATCGTATTGATCCTTTTATGGAGCTATTTAATGGGGATGAGGAATTTTATCGTGCCTACAAAAATGCTCGAATGATTGTTGATCCCGCGAATAGGAAACGACCAGAAGAAGAGACTGCTGCTAATGCATAGCAGTAGCTTTGATAGGATATGTAAAAAGCAAGCTTTTGGGCTTGCTTTTTTTTATTTCAGTTGAAAAGTTATTCATTTAAATATAGGCATTTCAAGTTTGCTTTTAAGTTGATTAGTAGTAATTAAGAAATATATTCATATCTTAAAATTGCTATTAAAGATTTTAATGAAATGAAGATTTTAAAGGAATTCAAAGAATTTGCAATTAAGGGCAATATGTTCGATATGGCTATTGGAATCATTATAGGAGTTGCCTTCAATAAAATTGTGTCATCGCTGGTTAACGATGTGTTATTGCCAGCATTTAGTATGGTAATTGGGAAGGTCAATTTTCAGACTCTTAGTATTGTTTTGCAGGAAAAACAATTGGATGCCAATGGACAAATTATACAGGAATTGGTGGAGCTTAAATATGGGAACTTTATTCAGGTTACTTTGGATTTTTTCATTATTGCTTTGGTAATTTTTGCAGTAGTAAAGGTGATTAATAATATCAGGCGAAAAGGGGAGGATGTGAAAAATGAAACCGTTGCTACGCCTAAAGATATAGAGTTGCTTACAGAGATAAGAGATCTGTTAAAGCAGAGAAATGAAAAATAGGAAAACAAAAAAGCAAGCTCAAATAGAACTTGCTTTTCTTTTAGGGTGAAAGACCGGAATCGAACCGGCGACCTCTGGAACCACAATCCAGCGCTCTAACCAACTGAGCTACATCCACCATGTAATGTAATAAAAATAAGTAGGGTGAAAGACCGGAATCGAACCGGCGACCTCTGGAACCACAATCCAGCGCTCTAACCAACTGAGCTACATCCACCATTTTCGCGTTAGCGGTGCAAATATAGAGAAATCCTGACATATCATCCAAATAAAAATGAAAAAAATATTCCCAAAGAATTATAAAGTCTACCTTTGTAGGCAGTTAACAAATTAAAAAAAATGGAATTTTTTATCGACGATAAGGAAACAGAAGCAGTTTTTCAGGAAATATTTAAGAAAGTTCAAATTTTACGCAATGGTGAAACCCATTCTGAAATGAAAAAATATGGTTTGAACTATCAGAAATCATTAGGGGCAACCATTGTTAATTTGAGAGAATTGGCAAGTGGGTATTCGAAAGATCATTTGCTGGCACATAAACTTTGGACAAAAGCATTTCGCGAAACAAAAATTCTGGCCAGTTTGTTGGAGGAGCCCGAAAAGGTGAATGAGGATCAAATTAATCGTTGGTTGGATGAAATGGATTCCAATGAGCTGATTGAGCAAGTAAGCATGAATTTGTTCTTGAATATGCCAAATGTTTATGAATTGATACCGGAATGGTTGCAATCGGAAAATTACCGAAGAGTATTGTGTGCCGTGATTATTTCTGGTCGACTGGCCATGAAAAAAGATGAGGTGAAGGTAAGAGAGTTGTTCAAATTTGTAGAAATGATTCCAAGCAATATCGATGAATATTATCTGAGAAATCAGATGAAAAGAAGTTTGGGCAAAATGGTTCGCGTAAACAAAGAGATCGCTGATACCATTTGCGAAAAGGTTAGGGGCTTGCGTGCCAAGGATGAAAACTGGCAGGAAGTATGGGATGATTTGCAGTATGAGCTTGACTTGTAGATTATTTTAAGATTATTTAAGAGCCTTATGTTTTAAAAATCTAGGAAATCAGAATTAAACAGAGTAAATTTGAGGTTCAAAATTATATCATAACTATAGAATTATTGTAGATAAACAACTAAAATATATGGCATTAACAAAGAGTTCTAATCCGGTATTAAGCGAAAGAATATTTCAAACTTCACGAGCAGAAGTTTATGGTGAAACGATGACCATTAACGGAACTGTGAATAAAATTGCAATGTTGCTGTTTTTTGTAGTAGCTGCTGCAAGTTTCACATGGGGAATGGTTTCTGTAACCAGTACTGGCGAAATCACTTCATCGGTATATCCATGGATGATTGGAGGAGCAATTGGTGGTTTGATTTTGGCATTGATAACTGTATTTAAACCAAAAGCATCACCTTATACAGCACCTTTTTATGCATTGTTCGAAGGTTTGTTTTTAGGAGGAATTTCTGCATTAATGAATGCTGCATATCCTGGTATTGTAATGCAGGCTGTAGGCTTAACATTTGGAGTCTTGTTTGCCATGTTATTTGCTTACAAAACAGGTTTAATTAAAGTAACACAAAAATTTAAGGCAGGAATTGTTGCTGCTACTGGTGGTATCATGCTATTTTATTTGGTAACCTGGATCATGAACATGTTCGGAATTGGTAACGGATTCTATTATGGTTCTAGTTTATTGAGTATTGGTATTAGTTTGGTTATTGTTGTGATTGCAGCATTAAACCTGGTATTGGATTTTGATTTTATAGAAAAAGGAGCTCAATCGGGAGCACCAAAATATATGGAGTGGTACGGCGCATTTGGATTAATGGTAACATTAATTTGGCTGTATGTTGAACTATTGAGATTGTTGGCAAAAATTGCCAATCGCGATTAATTAATTTTAGGTATCCATATTTAAGAAGTTTCTTGTGAATATTATTGAAGTTACAAATCAAAAGCATCGAACCGAGTTTTTGGATCTGGCTGGAAAGCTGTATAAGAACGATTCAAACTATGCTCGCCCGTTAGATGCCGAAATAGAAGGGATTTTTAATCCAGATAATAACTCTTTCTTTTCCCACGGTAAAGCCATTCGTTGGATTCTGCAGGATGAGAATGGAGCTACCATTGGTCGTATTGCTGCCTTTATAAATGAGAAGAAAGCCCATACTTATGAACAACCAACAGGTGGATGTGGATTTTTTGAATGTATCGATGACAAAAAGGCAGCGTTCTTATTGTTCGATACGGCAAAAAGCTGGCTAAGCGATAATGGTATGGAAGCCATGGATGGCCCGGTAAACTTTGGTGAAAACGACAACCATTGGGGATTATTGGTAGATGGATTTATTCCTCAAGGATATGGAATGCCGTATCATCAGAAGTATTACAAAGCGTTTTTTGAAGAATATGGTTTTAAAGTATTCTTCGAACAATACAGCTATCATCTTGATTTAAGTAAGAAATTTCCAGAGCGATTTTGGAAAATAGCCGAGTGGATTGCAAAGAAACCAGGCTTTTCTTTCGAGCATTTTAGATATGATAACTCAGAAAAGTACGTACAGGATATCATTTCGGTATACAATGAAGCCTGGAAATTTCATGATAATTTCTCACCAATAGATCCGGAAGATCTTAGAAAGATTGCAAGAGAAGGAAAAGGAGTAATTGAGGAGGAATTCATTTGGTTTGCTTATCATGAGGGAAAACCAATTGCATTTTTTGTTGCAATGCCTGATATCAATCAGATCCTGATAAAGATGAATGGGAAATTTAACCTTTGGAACAAGTTAAAGTTCTTGTATTATCTGAAAAGAAAAACAATTACTCGTGCTCGTATTACCATTATGGGAGTTGTACCGAAATACCAGAGATTTGGTGTGGAGTCGGCGATCTTCTGGCATATGGACAAGGTGATGAAACACAAACCTCAATACAATGAAATGGAATTATCATGGGTGGGTGATTTTAATCCAAAAATGGTTTCCATTTATGAATCGGTTGGTGGAGTTAAAATGAAGACTCATTTCACCTATAGATATCTTTTTGACCGAAATAAACCTTTTAATCGAACACCTATTATCCCTCTGGAAAACAGAGGAGATAAGGCAAAGAGGAAAAAAGCCAAGGAAAGTGCAGAATAATTAAATAATTCTTTGCAAAATAAATTACAATATCTACCTTTGCACTCCATTGGAAGAAGATTATAAGAAATTTAAAGGATATTTAAAATGAAAAAGGGAATACATCCGGAAAACTACCGTTTGGTAGCTTTTAAAGACATGTCTAACGAAACTGTTTTTTTAGCGAAGTCTACTGCTAACACTAAAGAAACTATCGAATTTGAAGGAACAGAGTATCCATTGGTAAAATTAGAGATTTCTAATACATCTCACCCATTTTATACTGGTAAGATGACTTTGGTAGATACTGCTGGACGTGTAGACAAGTTCATGAACCGTTACAAGAAGTTCAAGAAGTAAGATCAAAAATTACTATAGAAGAAAAGCTCCGATATTCGGAGCTTTTTTTTTGTGCAAATTTCTGAGGAAGAATTACTATGTATAATTAAAGCAAGTTATTCAACTCTTTTTTTGTATTTTTGACCATACATAAAATTTGAAACACAAGAATCCTTTGGGGATTTACTATTACTACTGCAATGAATTATATTCTTTTTGATGATGGAGCATGGAACGAATTGCTTCCTCTTACATTTACTCGTCCGGTTTCTGAGCTTCGCATTGGAATTACTACCATTCGCGAGAAGTGGGAACGTTTATTAAACACTGAATTTAGCTTTTTAACTCAAGAATATTTGAGTGAGAAGTATCCTTTAAAAAAAGATGATACGAACATTTTAATCAATGGATCTGTTATAGCAAATAAGGAATTGATTGATGCCATTCAGAATTTAAAGGAAGGAGATTTCTTAATTGCAAATGACCTTGTGATTGCGGCTTGTTTAAATGCTGATGAGATCGCACAGGTACAAAAAGAGAAATTGGAAGGTGTAAATACTATCGAATTCACAGGAGAGTTTGATCGAATTAACAAAACCTACGATATCTTCTCATTAAATGATAAAATCCTTCGTCAGGATTTTGCTTTGCTTACGGAAGGAAGACAATCTCAACCCATATCGGATACGGTAAATGTATTGGGCAAGGAGAATATCTTTATAGAAGAAGGTGCATCTGTTGAGTTTGCAACATTAAATGCACAAAAAGGGCCAATTTATATTGGTAAAGATGCTGAAATTATGGAAGGTGTTTTGGTGCGCGGACCATTGGCAATGTGTGAGCATTCGGTTCTGAATTTAGGTGCTAAAATTTATGGAGCCACAACACTGGGGCCTTATTGTAAATGTGGTGGAGAGTTGAATAATGTAGTAATGTTTGGCTATTCAAATAAGGGTCATGATGGATTCCTTGGCAATGCAGTACTTGGAGAGTGGTGTAATATTGGAGCAGATACCAATAACTCTAACTTAAAGAATAACTATTCGCAGGTTAAGCTTTGGAACTATGTAAGCCAAAACTTTGCAAGAACAGGATTGCAATTTTGTGGAACCATAATGGGTGATCATTCTAAGCTGGGCATTAATACCATGCTGAATACTGGTACCGTGATTGGCGTAAGCTCGAATGTATTTGGTGCAGGTTTCCCTCGCAACTTTATTCCGTCATTTTCAATGGGAGGACACCACGGATTTAAAGAGTATCGTTTAAATGCAACATTCGAAGTTGCCGATTTGGTAATGAAACGTAGAGGAAAAGAATTTGATGATGTTGAAAAGAGGATTCTGTCTCACATTTTTGAAATGACAAAAGAGTACAGAAAATCATTTTAAAGTATAAATGAAGAGTCCTTACAAAAAAAATGTGAGGACTTTTTGTTTGGCACAGGGATTGCCAAGTACATAGCAGCAAATTTTTTTTTAGAGGAAGCGACATTTTGTCACATCAGTTTAATAAAAACTTACTTCCTTTACAGATATAATGTAAGAAAGGCAGACGAGATAATGAGTAGTAAGATAGAATTCAATATTAGTGATATAGTTTTGTCGAATATGATGGATGAAGATTCGGATTTTATTCCAATTATAACCGATGAGGATGAAAGTGCATTGGATGAGTTGCAGGTACCTGACACTTTGCCAATACTACCTCTTCGAAATACAGTTTTATTTCCAGGAGTTGTAATTCCAATTTCTGTTGGTAGAGAAAAATCGTTGAAGTTGGTTCGCGAGGTTTACAACAACAAAGGAATGTTGGGTGCAGCTTCTCAAATTGATTTGAGTGTTGAAGAACCACACTTCGAGGATATCAATAAAATTGGTACAGTAGCTCAAATTATCAAGATTCTTGAAATGCCTGACGGAACTACTACGGTAATTCTTCAGGGGAAAAAGCGTTTTGAACTTGAAGAGATAATTAGCGAAGAACCATTTCATGTAGGAAGAATCAAAACAATCAAGGATCAGCGTCCTGAGGTTGAAGATAATGAATACCAGGCTTTGGTTTCTTCTGTGAAAGATATTGCTATTAAGGTAATTAAATTATCACCTCAAATTCCAAATGAAGCATCATTTGCAATAAAGAACATCGAAGGTTCTTCGTTTTTAATCAATTTTATTTCTAGTAATTCAGAAATAAGACATGACCATAAGCAAAGACTTTTGGAGTTTGATAAAATTCGAGATAGAGCAATGAAACTTCTTGAATATTTAGTTCGTGAAGTTCAGGTTCTGGAGTTGAAAGATGATATTCAATCGAAAGTAAAGACCGATATGGATCAGCAGCAAAGAGAATATTTGTTGCATCAGCAAATGAAAACCATTCAGGATGAATTGGGAGGAAGTCCTAATGATCAGGATGTAGTTGAATTGGAAGAGAAATCTAAAGACAAGAAATGGTCTGAGGAAGTATCTGAAACTTTCCAGAAAGAATTAAAGAAGCTTCAACGGTTGAATCCAGCTGCTGCAGAATATTCGGTTCAATTGAATTATTTGCAGGAGTTATTGGATTTGCCTTGGAATGAATTTACTGAGGATAATTTTGATTTGCGGAGAGCTCAGAAAGTTTTGGATAATGATCATTTTGGCTTGGAGAAGGTAAAAGATCGTATCATTGAGCATTTAGCTGTACTTAAATTAAAAGGTGATTTGAAATCTCCAATCTTATGTCTTTACGGACCTCCAGGGGTTGGTAAAACATCATTGGGAAAATCAATTGCTGAATCTTTAAACAGAAAGTATGTCAGAATGTCTTTGGGTGGATTACATGATGAATCGGAGATTCGAGGACATAGAAAAACATACATTGGAGCCATGCCTGGTCGTATTATTCAAGGAATGAAAAAGGCTGGATCATCGAATCCGGTATTCATATTGGATGAGATTGATAAAGTAGGTAGCGATTTTAGAGGAGATCCATCTTCAGCATTGCTTGAGGTTTTGGATCCGGAGCAAAACAATGCTTTTCACGATAATTTCCTTGAGGTAGATTACGATTTATCGAAAGTGATGTTTGTTGCAACAGCAAACAATGTTGGGTCTATTTCTGCACCTCTTCGTGATCGTATGGAGATGATTGATGTTAGTGGATACATTCAGGAAGAGAAAGTTGAAATTGCTCGTCGTCACCTGATCCCTAAGCAAATGGAAAATCATGGAATTACTTCAGATCATATAAAAATATCGAAAGAGGTGATCGCAGTGGTAGTAGATAAATATACTCGTGAGTCTGGTGTTCGTGCATTGGATCAGCGCATTGCAAAAATTATGCGTAGAGTAGCTCGTAAGGTTGCTATGGATGAAGAATACGATGTTAACCTTAAGTCTGAAGATTTAAAAGAGTATTTGGGCGCCGAAATGTTTAGCCGCGAAAAGTATCAGGGCAACGATTATGCTGGAGTGGTAACCGGATTGGCTTGGACTTCAGTTGGAGGTGAAATTCTGTTCATAGAATCAAGTCTTTCTGCAGGAAAAGGAAAATTGACCTTAACTGGGAACCTTGGTGATGTGATGAAAGAATCTGCATTGTTGGCTCAGGAATACTTGCGTGCACACTGTGATTCTTTAGACATTAAGAAAGAAGCTTTCGATGAGTGGAATCTTCATGTTCACGTTCCGGAAGGAGCAATTCCAAAAGATGGACCATCGGCAGGTGTAACTATGGTAACTGCAATGGCTTCAGCATTTACCCAGCGTAAAGTGAAGAAAAACATTGCGATGACAGGTGAGATTACATTGAGAGGTAAAGTACTTCCGGTTGGTGGAATTAAGGAAAAGATCCTTGCAGCAAAACGTGCCGGCATTAAGGAGATTATTCTTTGTAATCAGAACAAGAAAGATATCGAAGAAATTAAAGATGTTTACTTAAAAGGATTAAAATTCCATTTTGTAGATGAGATTATGGAAGTTCTTGAGATTGCTTTAATGAAGCAGAAAGTTAAGAACCCACTGAAAATATAATCAGGATAAAAATTAGAAGAAAGGCTCTCAATTTGAGAGCCTTTTTCATTTAGTAGACCTTAGTGTCATAAAAATTCTTACTTTTAAGTTCAGTTATTCCTTACTGATATTACACATTTAATTGCTTTTCAAGAATGAACGGAAAAGGGAAATATATTTTGGTAGCCATTGGTTTAATCATTTTAGGATTAATGGTTTGGTATTTTAGCAATATTGTTGCTTACATCTTAATTTCGGTAGTTTTATCTTTCATTGGTCGACCTGTAGTCGATTTTTTGAATAAGGTGAAAATTAAGAAATGGACCTGTCCACCTGCTTTATCTGCTGGAATTACCTTAATATTACTTTGGTTTGTGATGGTAATGTTTTTCCGCACCTTTATACCAATGGTAGCTGCGCAAGCGGAGGAATTATCAACTATTGATGTAAACGCAGCAGCTCATAGTTTGGAGGAACCTATTAAAAATCTGGAAACATTAATTGCAAAATATTCTGCAGAAGGAGATGATTTTAACCTGAAAGCTGTTGTAATTGATAATTTCACCTCTTTTGTAAAGATTTCTGATGTATCATCCATATTTGGTTCATTGGCAGGTACATTGGGAAATATATTTATTGCACTTTTCTCCATCTCATTTATCACATTTTTCTTTTTAAAGGATAGCAGTTTATTTTCTGGTGGTGTAGTTTTAATGGTGCCTGCAAAACACGAAGAAGGCGTGCGTCACGTATTGGATTCAATCAAAAACCTACTGATGCGTTACTTTGTAGGCTTATTTTTTGAGGTAATATTAGTGGGATTTTTGGTTACCATTGGTTTAAGTATAGTTGGTTTGCCTTTTGGAACTGCAGTGGTAGTTGGACTTTTTGCAGGCATGATGAATGTGATTCCTTACATTGGGCCGATAATTGGAGCCACATTTGGAATGATAATAGGAATTGCAACAAATATACATGCTGATTTTTACACAGAAATTTTACCACTACTTGGTTATATGGCATTGGTTTTTGCCTGTGTACAGGTTATCGATAACATTTTGTTCCAACCATTAATTTATTCAAATAGTGTGAATGCACATCCACTGGAGATTTTCATTGTAATTATTATGGCAGGAAGTATGGCTGGAATTATCGGAATGATGCTGGCAATACCATCATACACCATTTTGCGTGTTATTGCCAAAGAGTTTTTTAATCAATATCGATTTGTCAAGAAATTAACACAGAATATTTGAAAGAAATAGTTGCATGCTCTGTGCTTAAAGAAATAAAATTAAAAGGACGCAAAGAATGTATAATCTCTTTGCGTCCTTTATTTTATCAACTTCGCGTTCCTTGCGAGATACTTTTTAGATACTCGAAGTCTCAAAATGATTCTTCAGAAGATTGATTTCTTTTTCAAAACTCAATTCTTCACCCTGGTATAATTTCATAATTCGATCATCAACTTTAACAATTTGCTGTGGTAATTCAAGGTGTTGATTGGTGAAAACAATTTCAATGTCAGAACGTTGTTGCTGCACACTTTCTACCAATTCCATAATCGATTTATTATAGTCTACCAGATTATAAACTCCCGAATCTAACTTTCCACCTAACAAATTTGCCAGAATATTGGTTGTTTTGTCAAGGGAAATGAAAGGTAGTTTTTGATTGCCACTACCATGAATTGAGATTTTACCAACGAAATGCGAATCGAATAGAAGGTTGTTCAGAATGCCTTTCATCTTCATACTTACCCCATAGCCAAACACATTACCCAATCGAATAATTTGGGTGTTGATTTTAGGCATAATGCGCTCAACATGTTGTTCACCTCGTAACTTCGAATTACCAAGCGATGAGGTTGGCTCCAACATGGAATAAACATCATATTCTTGACTGGAATAACCGTATACCTCGGTTGAACTGAGATAAATAAATTGTTTTACATTGCTGTCTTCAACCGCATATATCAATTCGGCAGTTCCCCAATTGTTAACCTGTTCGTGCATTTGATGCAGCTTCTCATCATCTGTATTTTCAGCTGCCAAATGATACACAACATCCACATCTTTTATCAAACCGTCGAGTGTTCTGGAATCTAAAAGTTCACCTTTAACAAACTTTACTTTTCCAGGCTTAATTTGAGAATGAAGAAATAGGTTGTAATTATTCTGACTTAAATTATCCAATACCGTTATTTCTTTAACTTCTGGATTTTGATTCAATCTCCTGCATAGTTCTGTACCAATATATCCGGCACCTCCTGTAATTAATATTTTCATGACAGTTCTCTTATTCGATTTTTAATAGGTCTACTAAAGTTACAGATTATCTTACTTAGGCACCAAATCAAACTTTTGTATAGGATCATTAATCATTTTTATTGTTTTATTAAAGATATATCGGTGTTAAATGATAAAAATAATTTGTTGAAACTGTTTTAAAACTTTAAATTCGATTACTGTTAAAAAAAGAAGATTAATAATTGGCAAATAAGAAGTTTAATAGAGTGTTAATTATTAATAAAAGTTAAACGAAACTATCTATCTAATCCAATGGTTATTCTGATGAATAAAATGAATAAACTTTTTGTTATTGTTCTGCTTGCCTTAATTTCATTTAATGCTTCTGCGAAAGACAACTACAGATACAAAAATATTGACAGTTTAAAAATTGTAATCCACAACATGATTAATGTTGATGGTAAGATGCATCGATCCGATAGTGCAATTAAACTGGTTGTCAGGAATCGTAAACTTTTTAAATCGGAGTTTGGTAGTTATTTATTGCTATTAAAGCATAAAATAGAAGAAGACAATGACTCGATAAGTTTGCCGGAAATTTATTATCGACTAGGCGTAAATTATAGATATAAACATCGATACGATTCAGCAAAATTCTACTATAAAAAGGCTCTTCCTTTGGCAGAAATAAAAAAGGATTATTATCAGATAGGTAGAATTTACAATGAATTGGGCGTAGTTTGCCGAAAAACGGATCAGAATAATGAGGCAATCAATTATTTTTTGGAGTCTATAAAAAGTACCAAATACAGTAATAATTATTATGGAAAAGCCATTGCTGAAAATGGGGTGGGAAATATTTATTTGGTGCAGAGAGAATATGAAAAGGCCTTGTATTATTTTCGAGAATCAATAAAGTATGGATTTAAAAACAACAATAGTTTTCATCAGGAATTGTGTTATGGAAATTTGGGTGAGACATATATGTACTTGAATCAAAGTGATTCAGCAAAATACTATATTAATAAGTGTTTGGAATTGGCGGTGAAGAGAAAATATCCAATGAGCCAGGGAATTTGTTATATGCTTTTAGGACAAGTTGAGATGAATCAAAAGCAATATCATAAAGCTTATGAGCATTTTGAGAAATCTTTGGTAATACAAAGAGATATCAAGGACAAAAGATATTTAAGTTCGATTCTAATTCATCATGGAAGTGCAGCTGAAAAACTGAATAAAAATTTAGAGGCGGAAAAGAACTTGTTGGAGGGTAGAGCCATATCCAAGGAAATTCATTCGATTGATCATCTTATTTTTTCGAATCAAGCATTGTATGAACTATACTACAAAACTAAAAGATATCAGGAAGCATGTGATGCTTTGATGTTGACTAAAAATTATACGGATTCATTGTACAATTCGGAAAAATTGAGAGTAACAAATGATTTAGAATTCAAATATCAATCGGAGCAGAAAACTCAGCAGATTGAACTGTTGAATGCAAGAAATCAATTAATTGGAGAATCGAAAAAAATGCAAAGAAATCAGCTTGGTGTTTTGATTTTGCTATTTGGTGGTTTGGCTGCCTTCTTTTACTTTCGATATCAAACAAAACAAAGAGTTACTCATGAGTTAAGAAATATTAATAAAATGAAGTCTAAGTTCTTTAGTAATATTTCGCATGAATTTAGAACTCCATTAACTTTAATAAAAGGTCCTATTGAAAAGCAGCTTCGCACAGTGAAAAATGAAACGAAACGTGAAGATCTTGAGTTAGTTCTGCGAAATTCGAACAGGATGTTGTCTCTGGTAGATCAATTGCTAAATATTTCAAAAATTGACGCAGGGCACTTTGCCATATCAGCGCAGGAAGGTGATTTGTCAACTTTATTGAAAGGGATTTCGAACTCATTTAATTTTCAAGCAAATGAAAAACTTATAGAGTATAAGACAGAAATTTGTGAAACCGGACTGGTTTGGTTTGATCATAACATTGTTGAGATTGTTGTAACAAATATTTTATCAAATGCATTCAAATTTGTTCCAACAAAAGGCAAAGTTGGTATTAGTGCAATTATATTTAATAAAAAGTTGAAAATTATAATTACCAATTCGGGATGTAACTTGACAAAGCAGGAATTGACTCATGTCTTTGATAGATTTTATAGGGGGGGTGATAGTGAAATACAAGGTACAGGAATAGGATTATCTTTGGTTAAAGAACTTTGTAAACTATATAGAACTGATATTAGAGTTTTTCTTTCAAGTGATCATGTAATTTGTTTTGAAATAGACTTACCTATTATTAAAGAACACTTTAAGCATAAAGAAATATCAGAAATTTCAACGAAACAAGAAAAACCTTTCAATATACAAGGAATGGCAATAGAAGCTGATTCAACAGAAGAAATTGGAAATGACGAAATGCCTATTTTATTGATTGTTGAAGATAATAGTGACATGAGAAAGTATATAAAATCATGTTTTAAATTTGATTATAAGATTTTAGAGGCAGAAGATGGAGAGTTTGGTATTCAATTGGCTCAGAAATTTATTCCAGATATTATAATTTCGGATGTGATGATGCCAAATGTTGGAGGAGTAGAGCTTTGTAATAGGTTAAGATCAGATGAGAAAACCAATCATATACCTATTATTTTGCTTACTGCTAAGGTTGGTGAAGAAAATACCCTTGAAGGATTGAAATCAGGAGCTGATGATTATATTACCAAACCATTTAATGCAGAAGCTTTATTGATAAAAGTGGAGCGTTTGGTAGCAAACAGAAAGGCTATACAGGATAAATATCAAAAGGAATTAATAATAAATCCCTTAAATCTGGTTTTTGAATCAGAAGAGGAAAAGTTTGCCAGATCACTTCAAAATATTTTAGAAAAACATTTGTCTGATCCTGATTTTTCGGTTGAACAGTTTTGTGAACTTACTTCCATGAGTAGAACACAATTACATAGAAAGTTAAAAGCTGTCACAGGTTTGTCGGCAACTGCTTTTATTAGAGCACAGCGAATTAAAATGGCCTCTGAAATTTTATTGCAACCAAATATTAGTGTTAGTGAAGCTTGTTTTTCAACTGGTTTTAATGATACATCTTATTTCTCAAAGTGTTTTAAAGAAATTCATGGTTGTACACCAACAGAATATTTAAGACAGCATTCCAATTAAATCTAATTTTACTATAAAAGAACTCCATCTATTCGAAAGAATAGGTGGAGTTTTTTTAATGGGTAATCGATTCATTAATCAATTTCAATTTGTTCATCTTTTTTTAGTGCTTTTAAGATTTTTCTGTTTTTATGGTTGAGTTTACACTCGACATATCAATTCTACACTTTTATAGACTGGAAAAAACTTCTGTATCTCAATAAATACAAGGTTTGGAACAATTGTACTAGCTTTTGAAACATATGTTATAATGCTTGACAATAACAGGGTTCGATGATTTTTGTAATCATTAGTAAATCAGATAGATGTAATCTTCCTGTTTGTTGTTAATATCTTAAAATAGTTTGTTGTTACATTTTAATAATGGCAAAATTAATAAGTGTAACTATCACATTATGAGCAATAGAAACATATGTTATATTCATAAATACATTCCTCATAGTAGCTTTTCCATGTCCACCATACATTTACACTGTATTCAAAACCTAAAAATTGAAACACATGAAAAAGCTAGTTCTAATAACATTATTACTTACAATTTCTATTTCAATTATTAATGCGCAGATTTTAGATCCTAAAAAGGTTGCCAAAAAACAAGGGACAAAGCGTGCAAATAATAAGATAGAAAAAAGTGTTGATAAGGGATTCGATAAACTTGAAGAAGGAATTGGGAGTCTTTTTGGTAAAAAGAAAAAGAAGAAAAAATCGAAAGGCAATTCAACTAAGAATACAGAAACAAGTTCTAATCAACCTAATACACAATCACAATACGCTAATGATAGTGATTTGACAAAGGAAAAGGAATCGAATGTAGTTTGGAGTAGATTCGATTTTGTACCAGGTGATGAGGTCATTTTTTCGGATGGCCCCGATATTATGGAAGAAAACGGCGAGTTCCCCAGCCGTTGGGATTTGTATGAGGGAGGAGCTGAAATAGCAAACGTAGATGGAGCAAACGTAATATTATTTATCACTGCGAGTGGAAATATGTACAGAAAAGGAATCATTCCCTATTTGAAAAATCCTAAAGAAGATTATTTGCCCGAAGTGTTTACAATTGAGTTTGATGGATATTTTAATCCTGATGTATATAATGAGTCGTTTCACATCACTTTATATGACCGCAAAAATCAGAGTCGCAACAACATTCCGCAGATAGATATAGGAGTAAATGAGGCAGAAATGGGGAATAGTAGTGCTAAGCTTGAAGGAAAACGAGGGAACAAAGATGATGTTGCAGGTTGGCGACACATTTCAATAGCCTATACTAAAGGAAAAGCGAAAGTTTATTTAGATGAAACACGCTTAATAAACATTCCTCGCATAGAAGGAAACCCAACAGGAATTACACTTTCTGCAAGCCAAAAAAACATGTTTGTTAAGAACTTTAGAGTTGCCAAGGGCGGTGTAAAATATTACGACCGTGTAATTCAGGACGGAAAAATTATTTGCAACGGCATACGTTTCGATGTCGGGAAAGCTACACTTAAACCCGAGAGTATGGGGCCTATCAATAAAATTTACGATTTAATGACCAAGCAGCCCGACCTTAAATTTAGTGTTGAAGGACACACCGATGCTGATGGCGACGATGCCAAAAACCAAATGCTTTCGGAACAACGGGCAAAAACGGTAATGGAGCAGTTAATAAGCATGGGTATTGCAGCCAACCGCTTTAATAGTAAGGGGTTTGGCGAAAGCATGCCACTTGATAATAACAGAACACCCGAAGGCAAAGCCAATAACCGTAGGGTTGAGTTTGTTAAGTTTGATGGAAACGCTTCATCCTTTGGGCCAAAACCAGCGAATAATAGAGGGAATTCGGCTTATGCAAAAATTAATGCCGTTAGTATCGATAAAGAATTCGATAAACTATCGGATGAATTTCATACTCCTATTTCGGGCCCCAATGGCATAGTAAACGGTGCAGGTACCATCTTCCTGGTTTTTACTTCCGCCAAAAACCTTTGCAAATTGGAAATTCTGGATGTAGATAAAAACGATAACTACAAAACCACCATAAAATATGCCACTTATAACCGTTCGGGAGAAACAGTTAGCCAGTCGGACCACATAGAAATTGAAGGGACTTTTCCGGTTGATTTAGACAAAGGAAATGCAAAAGACCCTGCCAGGGCTGATTGGGACTTGATTTTAAAGCGAAGTAGTGACACCAATGCTTCGTTTGGTTTGGGAGGCGAGAATATAGTTATTCGGAAATATGAATAACCGTAAATTTTAAGAATTCAAAATATGTAAAATAAGGAATTCAGGTCATCATTTTAAAATAGTAAAAAATATGAACACAGGCTTTTCTTTAAAATTAGTTTTTGTATTTCTGGCTATTATGCTTGCAACCCTTTTTGCACAAGCGCAAAAACCTAAGTTTGCAGGAAACTGGCTACTAATAAAAGTAGATAAGAATGGTGTGGTAGAAGATGAAAATACTGAGTTCTTATTCAAAAAAGATGGTCTTGTTTCAAGTTCGGGTTTCGACTTTGCCAAATGGCATTTTAATGCTACTGCCATGGAAATAAACCTCGCTTCCCCTCTTTCGGAAGATGAATTCAACGGTATTCATAAAATAAAACAACTTACCAATAAGCAACTGGTATTTAGCCAGGGTGGTAGAATCTATTATTTCAAACGCATTAACGAAGAGCAAAAGCGAATTGATGCAGAAAAAACAGGAAAAACAAACGAAGTATCGGGCCTGGCAGGCACATGGAAGCTAAACCATAAAGTGTTCGACCAGCTGTTTCTGAAATTGGAATTGCCAGAAACATTTAAGTTTATAAGCTGTGCATCGGGCACAACCACAAGTACAAAAGGGCAATGGCATTATTTGCCCGAAACCAAAGAACTGGAATTAACTGGCGTTGCCGAAGGTGAACATTTTATTCTTAAAGGGAAAAACAGGGTGAAAGACCATTCGGCAGGTTTTCTTGCACTGGTAACGGCACGCGAAACGCTATTATTCGATAAAAAGGATAAATCAGACATCGAGTGGCTAACATTTTCGGCAGATGAATTTAAAAGCCACACGAATGATGAAAACCTGCTTCCCAAAGTCTGGCGAAACAATGCCAGTGTTATATCACATCTGGCTAAACTGCAAAGAATGGTATACCATTGTAAAACCTATGTGCCCGAAGCCGAGGCATTGAAAAACACAAGAACGATACTGAGAAAGGTTGATGCGAAACCGGAAAAAGGAAGTGTAAGTATTGCCAATATCATGATAACAAAATACGACACACTGCAATATTCGGAGAATTATATGGGGAATATGATGAACCAGAACAACTACTTCTTTCCCGAAGAAGAACCTGGTTTTTACAGGGTAACAGGCATCGAAAAATATGAAGGTTATGAATGCACCGTAATTGAAGCAGTTTCGGACAACAAAATATTAAAACTCTGGATGATAAACAATCAGCCTGGAGTATATGCAAAAATAATTGAGCAGGGTAAACACTTTATGACAAATGAAACTGAATACCATGTAATAAGTCTTTTGCGAACCTATTAAACAACATCATCATGAAACCAATAAAACTATTGCTTTCCATACTATTATTGTCATTCTTACAAGTAAAGGCGCAAACACAAAGCTCTTTAATGGATACTACTTTACAAAGCAAAGTAATGAAGTTTATTGAGTTTGTAGATGCTTACGATGATGGTAGCCCGGAATCGCTAAAAAAGGCCAAATACAACGAAATGCTTAACCTTTTTGTTGACGATGCAGGTACAGCCAAAGAACGAGCCAATGCCTATAAAATTATTCATGCTTACATTAAAGCCGATAAAGTACCTGAAAAAGGCGAAGTGGCATCACCAAAAGCCAATCGGCAGCAAACATTCGAAGAGCAGGTAAAAAACACCGATGAGGGTAAACAAGGAGAAGAACTAATGCAGCGCCAATATGCAGCATTTATGAATATCTCGTATCCTGAATTTGAAAAAATGATATTAAGCATTAACCCTGCCACCGGAAAAAAGGAAAAAAAACAGGCCTATAACGAAATGCATAAAGCCAATGGAAAACAGGTTACTATTACTCCTGTCGATAATGAAATGACTGAACTGCAAAAACAAATGTGGGCAATAGAAATCCTTAAAAAACCAAATAACTACGCAGAGTTTTGCAAAGCAGCCAGAATACTACAGCCCGAAATTACAAGCGAGGAGCTTAACACTTTGTGGAGCAAGCGAGATAAGTAAACCTGCAATTTATACAGAAATAAAAATACAGAGAGTTTATCTCTTGTAATAAACTAACAATGAATTTATTAATAGTTAAAAAATGAAAACAAGAAAACTTTATTACTTTTTAGTAGCTGTTTTAACTTTAAGCATTAGCATAACAGCATGTAGTGGCGACGATGGCGATATGGGGCCAGAAGGAAAACAAGGCATACAAGGCGAAGTTGGGCCGGCAGGTGCCGATGGTTCTGTTATTTATAGTGGCGAAGGTGAACCTAATGCCGAAACAGGTGTAGCAGGCGACTATTATTTAGATAGCACTACAGGTATGATTTATGGTCCCAAAAAGAATGATGATAGCTGGAACGAGGTTGACTCATTTTCTCTTAAAGGAGCAAATGGACAGGACGGACAAGATGGTTCAAAAATACTATCGGGCTATGATACTCCGAGCAATTCGATAGGTAATATTGGCGACTACTATCTTGATAAAGAGACCTACACCCTTTACGGTCCCAAGTTGGATGTACCTACTTTTGGTGTGTCAGCCTGGGGAACCGGACTAATGTTAAAAGGAGCAGATGGAAATGCAAATGTGCACACGTTTATAGCAACAGTGGCATCATCTGATTGGTATTCATGGGGTAGTAATGTTGCTGGTAATTTTAGCAAAACATTGACAAGAGATATCAATTTTTCTGCCCTAAACGAAGATATGTATGACAATGGCATTATATTAGTTTACTGGCAAAGTACTAACTCTAGAATACTTTTACCAGAAACTAAACTAAGCTCTCAAAAGAACTTTCTTACACATGAAGGGTATGCATTTAAAAACTCAAGTGATGGTAAATATGTTCTACGAATAAAGAAAAATCTTAAAGGAATAGAAAATTTAACAGAACTTCTTACTACCGAAGATAGTGAGTACCGCATTAAGCTAATAACTGGTCAGCCTGCAACAGAACTAAGTTTGATAAAAAACAATCCTGAAAAATTATTTGAGGTAGTTGCACGCATGGAGGTTGCAAACTAAAGTATACAGGTAGTAGTGTAAGCGGCAGCAGCCTGTTGTTTAATTATAACACTGGCAACAGGTTGCTGTTATATAGTGTCTCATTTAAAATTGTAAACAACCCGTTAAAAGTTCAATATTATGAATAAACTAATTTTAGCTATAGTAATTATGGCAGGTACAATATCGTGTAGGGGCAATGCTAAAGACAAAGTAAAACGCTACGAAGTAAAGTCGGGTATAGTGCAATATAGCACTACCATTTCGGGGAAAGTAATGGGTAGCACCATAAGTGGTAAGGGAACCGAAAGTCTCTATTTTAAAGCATACGGAGCTCTTGAATTAAAAGAAGAAAAATCGGAACGAACTACCACAACCAAAATTTTTGGACAGCAGAATACCGAAACCGAGTATACTCATACCATGAACAAGCTCGATAACAAAATGAGTTACACGGTAGATTTTGATAACAAAGTAATCTATAAAAATCAAGATATGGCCATGAGTGCTATCAAAGCTTTTCATCTCAATGCCGATGCAGGTGATGCGGGTCGAAAAATGCTTGAAGGCATGGGTGGCAAAAAAACAGGTGCCGAAAGTATATTGGGGCACAGTTGCGAAATATGGGATTTGGCAGGTGTTAGACAATGGATTTACAAAGGTGTAACATTAAAGTCGGAAGCTACCATAATGGGTATTACCACCACTACTATAGCTACCTCGGCAAAGTTTAATGTAAGCGTAGCCGATAAATATTTTCAACTGCCCAATTTTCCCGAAAAAGAAATGGAAGTTGGTATGTCTGGTGATGGTGGAGCAGCCGTAATGCAAAGTTTATTTGAAGACATGGATGAGGATGATGAAGGCAATGGCATGGAAGACCTGAAACGCGCAGCTCGTATGTCGTTTGCAGAATTTAAAAGAGAAGCAAAACAAGATGAAGAAATGAGCCGGATGAGTGATGATGATTTGCGCCATCAACACAACATGATAAAGAAAATGGCTCGTGGCGAACAACTTTCTTTTGAAGAATGGAAACGGATGGTAGTAGCCTCAGACAAAGAATTAGGAAATATGAGCGACGAACAACTCTGGCAGATGTACGAAATGTCGAAAAATATGCAACAAATTATAAAGTAATAACCTCAGTTCGATTAAAAATATCCATCACAGAAAATCAAATAGAACCTTATTTAATCAGTAAAAGCAACAAAAGAATTAAGTAAGCTAAACAAATCAGGCAACTTAAATTTTATAAAATATAGCCAAACTGGTAGAACTTACTGTCAGGTTAATAATAATTTAAAAACAGTATAGTCATATAAATAAACAAAAATATGAATTGGTATTTAAAAGTTTTACAGCAGTACGCAATATTTAGCGGAAGAGCCGGACGTAAAGAATTTTGGATGTTCGTGTTATTCAACCTTATTATTTCTATTGCACTTTCGGTTATCAACAGTATAATGGGAACATGGGGCATAATAGGTGGTATTTATGCCCTATTGGTATTAATTCCAGCATTGGCAGTATCGGCTCGCAGGCTTCACGATGTTGGCAAAAGCGGTTGGATGCTATTGGTGGGCTTTATTCCGCTTATTGGGGCAATATGGCTTATTGTACTTTGGGCAAGCGAAGGGCAGCCAGGCAGTAACCAGTATGGGCAACAATCAAACGAATAAATTTTCACATTAAAATAAATCAAAATCATGAAAAATTCAATCTTACCATTTAGTCTAATTCTGGCACTGTGCCTTGTGTTTGTATCGTGCGATAAAGACGATGACACCACACCCAATGTAGCTAAAGGAACCTACGAAGTTTTAATGAATGGTGAAATCGTAGCTGAAGGAAATGATGCAGATGTAGGCTATGCAGAGGGGGGCGAAGGAAGTGTTTCTGTTTCGATCTCAAAAGATGAAGAAGTTTCAGTGTTAATTAGCTCTGTACCAATCGAAATAGGGAGTAGTGTGGCGATTGATGGCTCAGATGTTACGGTTAGTGTATTAGGCAATTTAGTAGGAGGCAGTTATCTAACTCCAGTTGTTGATGCAAGCGGAACGATAATAAGAGTATCTGATTCCAAATTCACTTTCGTCTGTACATGTAAAGATTTAGCAGACTGGGTAGATGGTCCGACCTATGAGTTTGAAGGAACAATTGAATCTTCGGCCTATAAAATGGTTAAATAGCCACAAACATTAATAATTATCTATTTAATAATAAACAAAAATCACTTTAAAAATGAAAAACAGATTAGTTTTAATAATTGTAACTGTGTTAGCTGTATGTTTTAGTTTTAACAGTAAAGCACAAGACTCTAAAGTAATGGTTGGAGCTGGATTAGGATACGCAACTGATATAAGTAACTTGGGAATTTTCGCCAAAGGAGTTTATATGGTAAATGATACATGGGAAATTGCACCTTCATTTACTTATTACTTTAAGAAGGATTATACCAATTGGTCAAGTCTGGATTTTAATGGACAATATGTGTTTTCAGCAAATGAAAAAAATAGTTTTTACGCCATAGGAGGTTTGAACCTCACTTTTTGGAAAGTAAAACTTGAAAGTTCTGATTTTGGGGTGGATGATGAATACCTGGAAGGTGTTGGTGATTTGATTTCATCGGAATTGGAAAGTAATGGTAGTGATGTTGGTGTTAACATTGGTGTTGGCAGCCGATTTGCATTGTCTGATAAAATGTATTTCAATGCTGATATAAAATATACTTTGGGTGGTGCAAACTACTTATCAATGGGAGTAGGAATACTATATAATTTCTAGTATTTATTCTCGCTTTAATTTAAAGACTTTCCCAATAGTGTTGTAGATATATATTCACTTTTCAACCATAATCTTAAACCAATACTAATGCCATTGGGAAGTCTTAAGTAAGGATAAATAGTCATTTAGCTTTTTAATATCTAAAACCAAAATGATGAAATATTTAATTCTTGTCGCGACATTTTTAATTGTAGTGCAAGCTACAATAGCACAGCAGAAAGTACAGAAATATGCTGTGAAATCAGGACATGTAGAATATAAATTAACAGGCAGTACTACTGGCACCAAGTATATTTGGTGGGACAACTATGGAGCTCAATCCTATACGGAAACAAAATCTGTTAGCATTACAAAAGTATTTGGAATAAAAAGCGAAACAAAAGAACATACCATTTCTATAATTAAGGAAGGGCAATTCTGGTCAGTTAATTTAGAAGAAAATAACGGACAAACAGGTAAAATCCCTAATTACCAGCAAATGTTTGGACTTGATGAAATGTCTGAAGAAGAGAAAAAACAGTTTGGGAAAGACATACTGGAAGGCTTGGGAGGTGAAATTTTAGGAACCGAAAAGGTATTGGATTACGAATGTGAGATTGTTGAGTTAATGGGAGCGAAAGTGTGGATTTATAATGGAATAAACTTAAAATCGGAAGCTAAAATACTAGGGATAGAAAATAATGAAATTGCAATTAAATTCGAAAAAAACATTTCAATTTCTTCATCTAAATTTTCTCCACCCGCAAACATCAACTATCAGGATATTAGTGAACAGCAACAAGCAATGTATGGTGGCATGAGTGATATGCAGTCAATGTTTAATATGGGTGATAAATATGAGGATGATGTTGATGTAAAACTATATCCGGTAAATTATCCTTTCCAACAGTTTTCTAACAAAATTAATGCATTTAAATATAAAGGATATCGTAAGTTGGTTAGTTTGAATGAGGACGGAACATACAGTGCAATGTTCATGAAAGGATTAACAGGTAGTTTGGCTGTTGCGGCAACATCTATGAAAAATGGTGACCCATCGGAGCATGGAAATTTTGAAACATTCACTTATAAGGGCAAAAATTGCATGCTTGGCAAATTAGAGGATGATGAATCAAGTAATACCGCAGTACTTGAGATCCCTCAATATAAGACCTACATTATAATTGGTTGTAGTCCTTCTGTTGGCAAGGATGAGATGATACGAATACTGGACCATTTGGCTTTCTAACTAAAGAAACTTATAATGAAAAAGAGTCAAAATTCATTAATCGCAATACTTGTATTTTCTGTAGTTTTTATAATTGGTGGTTGGTTGTTTTATAAAAACATAAGCGAATCAGTTATTGAAGAAGTAAATGCTTCTAAAAACTGGCCAAATGTGCAAGGAAAGGTTATGTTTGCCGATATTAAAACCTCTCTAAGTGATGATGCCAAAATGTACTCTCTTAATTTGAAATATGTTTATTCTGTTAAAGGTCAATCTTATACCGGAACTCGTATATCTGCAATTGATGCAAGTAGTAGTAATCAATCCAGAGTTAAGAAAGTTTTGGAAAAATATGCTGTTGACACATTGGTTCAGGTGTACTACGATCCTGAGTTTCCTTCCATATCAATGTTAGAGCCAGGTCAGAATTTATTTATCTATTTTGTTCAATATGGACCATTGGTGTTTTGTTTTATTGGTTTTTTAATGTTTTTACAATTTTTTAAAAAACTAATCACAATAATTTTTACACTTATTATAAGCTTTAGGGGATAGGATAAAATAAACCATTAACTTTAAAAGAAAAACATTTTATGAGATCACACGAAATTGACTATGAGATTAAAGGGCACGATATACAGTTGGTAGAAATTGAATTGGATCCGAACGAAACGGTAATTGCCGAAGCAGGAGCAATGCTTTACATGAAAGAAGGCATTGAATTTGAAGCAAAAATGGGTGATGGATCGGAACCTGACAAAGGCTTGTTTGGAAAATTACTAAGTGCCGCGTCTAGAAAAATAACCGGCGAATCTATTTTTATCACTCATTTTACTCATCGTGGGATGGGGAAAAGTCATGTGGCTTTTGCAGCTCCATACCCGGGAACTATTGTTCCATTGGATTTAGAGCAGCTTGGAGGTTCAGTAATTGTGCAGCGTGATGCATTTTTATGTGCTGCATTAGGTACAAAAATTAGTATGCACTTTAATCGTAAGCTTGGATCAGGATTTTTTGGAGGAGAAGGATTTATCCTGCAAAAGCTACAAGGAGATGGTAAAGCTTTTATTCATGCAGGAGGAACATTAATCGAACATGAGTTGAATGGAGAAACTCTTCGGGTTGATACGGGTTGTGTAGTTGGGTATCAGGAAGGTGTTAATTTTGATATTCAGCAATCTGGAGGATTAAAATCGATGCTGTTTGGTGGAGAAGGTCTTTTTCTTGCTACACTAAGTGGAAGAGGAAAAGTTTGGCTACAATCTATGCCAATTCGTAAGTTGGTAAGTCAGCTAAGCCCGGGAGGACCCAATGCCTCGAAAGAGAGTAGTGGAGGTATTTTAGATTCATTCCTAGAATAACAAAAGTTTAAGAATTTAATTTATAAGATGCTTCATATTTAATGAGGCATCTTTTTATTTGTAACCATTTTTGAGCACAGAAATTATTTAGAAACGGTTTTTTTTCAAATTTTTTTGAAATACAGGAATTCATAGGAAATACTAATAAAAGATAGTTGAGTCTTTTATTTGACGTGCTAATTATTGCAGTTTGTTATGTGAAAAGGCTGTGATTTAATAGTTTAAATTGTTATATTTGGTAGAGAGCGAGTCATTTATGGAAAAAGATTCGCTTGGATTGTTTCTAGAAATGTTGATGAATTGTAGGGGAGAAGAGGAAAGAAACAGTCAATTTGACATTGCACGATTGCGAATTGCTATTATATAACCTTATCTGTAATAAATGCCTGACCTATGAGTAAACCCTACAGATTAACATGTGCCTTGTTCATATTTATTTTGTTGCTTGCCCCATTTCAAATTATTGCTAGTGAGGCTGATTCTGCAGCAAAAGATGATCATTCTGGTCATTTTGATTACTTTTTAAATGGTGAAAAGAGAGGCGAAAGATTGTTTAAAGGATTAACCAGAACTCCCGTGGAGTGGCAATCCTGTGTTTCCTGTCACAATATCGATTATATCGACACATTAAACTGGAATCCTTCTGCCAAAGACATTGCCGGAACATTTGCCAATAAATCCATTGCCGAATTCCGTTCGGTTTTAATGTCTCCATTGGGCAAAAAAATGGAGGAATCTCATCAAAACTATTCTTTTTCAGATGAAGAGTTAAGCTATATTAAATCTTACTTGATGGATTTAAATAGCGCTGTGCTCTACGAAACAAAACCAAAGGTTAACAACCTTATTGTATTTTTCTTTTTAGGAGCATTAATCACATTGGCTTTGGTGGATCTTTTCTTTACGAAGAAAATCAAGTATAAAATTATTCCTATCCTGATTTTTGTATTGGCATTTGGATATCAGATTCAGATGTTAGCCGAAGGAGCAATGGCTCTTGGTCGTAAGCAGAATTATGCGCCCATTCAGCCAATTAAGTTCTCGCACAAAATACATGCAACCGACAATAAAATTGACTGTCGTTATTGCCACACTACCGTGGATGATAGCAAGTCGGCAGGAATTCCTCATGTGAATTTATGTCTGAACTGTCATGTGATTGTGCGTGAGGGAACCAATTCAGGAAAGTTCGAAATCAATAAGATTCATGCAGCTATTGAAAACAATACACCAGTTGAGTGGGTTCGAATTCATCAATTGCCGGATCATGTTTTCTTTAGTCATGCACAACATGCCAATGTAGGTAAGAGAGATTGTCAGGAATGTCATGGTTTGGTTGAAGAAATGCATGTGGTAAAACAGGTCGAAGATCTTTCGATGGGCTGGTGTTTGGATTGTCATGATAAAACAGCAGTTGATTTTCGCGAAAACGGATATTATTCTGAATCATTTAAAAAGCTACACGAGAAACTTACTTCGGGTGCAATAGATAGTGTTAGAGTAACGGATGTTGGAGGAAGGGAGTGTGCTCGTTGTCATTACTAATGAACTGCGAGTAAAACTCAACCATCTAATTTGTATCACTTGATAATCGTTTACCTATGAAGAAATATTGGAAAAGCCTTACCGAACTTAAAAATGGAGAGAACTCTGTTCCTGATCAACCAATGCCTAAAGGAAATCTGGAACAGATCTTAGATATATTCGACAAGAATGAAAGTGGTTCCAAGAGCAACCGTCGTGATTTTTTGAAACTGTGTGGTTTTAGCCTTGCCATTAGTACAGTGGTAGCCAGCTGCGAAAACTCAGTGCAAAAAGCCATTCCCTATTTGATCAAACCAGAAGAAATAACGCCAGGTAAAGCCAATTATTATGCATCGAGCTTTGCGAAAGGAAGCGATTATTGTAGCATTCTTATTAAAACCCGAGAAGGAAGACCCATTAAGATTGAGGGAAATGATTTATCGGGTGTAACCAATGGTGGAACCAGCTCAAGGGTACAAGCATCTGTATTGGATTTGTACGATACAGGTCGATACAAACATCCTAAGAAAGGAAATCAGAAGTTATCCTGGGAAGAATTGGATGAAACAGTTAAGAAAGAATTAAATCGTCTTAAAAATGCTAATGAACAAGTCGTATTACTTACTTCAAGTGTTTACAGTCCAAGTACCATAAATGTCATTCAGAAGTTTATAGCTCAATATCCAAACGTAAAATGGGTGCAATATGATAGTCAATCTGCTTCAGCATTAATTCAAGCCAACGAAATGTGTTTTGGCAAAGCCGGTATTGCCGATTATCGATTCGATTATGCAGATATGATCGTAAGTTTCGATGCCGATTTTTTGGGTACATGGTTAATGCCTGTGGAGCACATCAGGCAATATACCAAGAAGAGAAAGCTGTGCAATGGAAATACTTCCATGTCTCATCATACCCAAATAGAATCAAGATTGTCGCTTACTGGTAGTAATGCTGATAAAAGGATTCCTGTAAAGCCTTCAGAGCAAAAACTTTTGATAGTGCAGCTTTATAATGAAATTTTAAAGTTAGCAGGAAAAGAGGTTTATTCAACTTCTATAGCTTCCGCAGATATTCAAAACATTGCCAAAGAATTGTGTACGAATAAAGGCAAATCATTGGTGGTTTCCGGATCGAAGGATACTAATGTGCAGGTTATTGTAAATGCTATTAATTTCGAATTGGAGAATTATGGTTCTACTTTAAGGGTAGACAAACAATTACATACTTACCAAGCAAAAGATTCTGATATGAATCAGCTATTGGAAGATATGAAATCCGGGAAGTTAAAAGGAATCATTAGCTATGGCGTGAACCCGGTTTTCGATTATCAGCATGGAAATGAGTTTGCATCTGCTCTCAAGAAAATTGGCTTTAGTGTTGCTATGGATGAGGTACCAAACGAGACAACTGCTTTGATGAGTTTTGTTGCTCCGGATAATCATTTCCTGGAAAGTTGGAATGATTTTGAGCCCAAAACCAATCGATACAGTTTGATGCAACCGGGTATTCGTCCGCTTTTCGACACGCGACAATTCCAATCAAGCCTGTTGAGTTGGATGGGTGAGGACAGCAACTATCTTAATTTTATAAAAAATCATTGGGAAAAGAACATGTACCCAATACAGATGGCTTATCCAAACTTCACAACTTTCTGGAATCATACACTGCAACAGGGAGTATTTGAACCAAGTGTAAAGTCAGTCTTCGATACGAAATTTAGTTTGTCTGATATGAGCAGGTTTGTCAGCCAACTGGCAAAACAAGCGGATAACAAAGGTGTAGAATTGCAATTGTACGAAAGCATTGCCATTGGCGATGGAAAAATGGCTAATAATCCATGGCTGCAGGAGATGCCAGATCCGGTAACGAAAATTTGTTGGGACAATTATTTATGTGTTTCGCCGAAGCAAGCTGAAGAAATGATGTTGGAGACCGGAGATGTAGTTGAATTGAATTCGCAAGTAAAACTTCCGGTGTATGTTCTACCAGGACAAGCATACAATACAGTGGCAGTTGCTACTGGCTATGGACGACAGGTTTGCGGTATTGTTGGGAAGAATGTTGGGGTAAATGTAAATTACTTACTACAATCCAATGATGATTTTATTGGAGATATAAACCTGACAAAAACAGGAGAGAAGTACGATTTGGCCATGACGCAAACGCATCATTCGATGGAGGGAAGAGCCATAGTTCGCGAAGCTGGATTGGAAGAATACAAGAAAAATCCTTCGGCAGGGAATGAATCGCATCATGCCTACGAGAATGCAAGTATTTACGAAAAGCCAAAGTTCCCAAATCATCATTGGGGATTGGTGGTTGACCTGAATTCTTGTGTCGGCTGTGGAGCTTGTTCCATTGCTTGTCAATCGGAAAATAATGTTCCGGTAGTTGGAAAGAAAGAGGTGATTCGCGCACACGAAATGTCTTGGATTAGAATCGACAGGTATTTCTCGGGAGATGAATTCAATCCTGATGTTTCCTTCCAACCGGTGATGTGTCAGCATTGCGATAATGCGCCATGTGAAAATGTTTGTCCGGTGGCAGCAACCAATCACAGCAGCGAAGGACTAAATCAAATGGCTTACAATCGATGCATTGGAACAAGGTATTGTGGTAACAACTGTCCTTACAAAGTGAGACGTTTCAATTGGTTCGACTATACCAAAGCCGATTCGATACCAAACAATTTACACGATGTAGCAGAAATGACCATTGACCTGAAGCGAATGGTACTGAATCCTGATGTTACCATCAGAGCCAAAGGTGTGATTGAGAAATGTTCACTATGTGTTCAACGAATTCAGGAGGGAAAACTAAATGCCAAGATTGAAGGCAGAAAAGTGAAGGATGGAGAAATTAAGACCGCTTGTCAGCAGGCTTGTCCATCGGGAGCCATCATTTTTGGAGATTTAAACGACAAAGAGAGCAAACTGGTAAAAGAAACTTCTAGTAAGAGAAATTACCATCTGCTTGAAGAGATTCACACCTTACCATCGGTAAGTTATTTGACGAAGATTAGAAATAAAAAAATGAACCACTCATAAATCCACGCCTATGTATGTGTCGCCTATTAGAGAACCCCTTGTAACGGGGAAGAAGACCTACAAGAAAATAACGGATGAAATTTCTGCTCCTATCGAAGGCAAGCCCGGAAAAGCATGGTATGCAGGCATCACTTTAACGGTTTCTGCATTGCTGCTCGGACTGGCCATGATGGGATATACCATTTGGGAAGGAATTGGAACTTGGGGACTAAACAAAACCATTGGTTGGGGATGGGGAATCACCAACTTTGTATGGTGGGTTGGTATTGGTCACGCGGGTACCTTTATTTCTGCCATCCTGCTATTGTTCCGTCAAAAATGGAGAACCAGTATCAACCGTTCGGCCGAGGCTATGACCTTATTTGCTGTAATGTGTGCAGGTTTGTTCCCTTTAATTCACATGGGCCGACCATTACTGGGATTTTTCGTTTTCCCATACCCAAATACGCGTGAACTCTGGGTAAACTTTAATTCCCCATTGTTATGGGATGTTTTTGCCATTAGTACTTATTTCACAGTATCTCTGCTTTTCTGGTATGTGGGTTTAATTCCTGATATTGGAACCATAAGAGATCGAATGAAATCCAAATTTAAGAAGTGGATCTACGGATTGTTGAGTTTTGGTTGGACAGGTTCGGCGAAACACTGGCAGCGCCATGAATCAATTAGTTTGATTTTGGCTGGTTTAGCAGCGCCACTTGTACTTTCGGTTCATAGTATTGTAAGTACCGACTTTGCCACCTCAGTGATTCCTGGTTGGCATACCACCATCTTCCCGCCTTATTTTGTTGCGGGAGCCATCTTCTCTGGTTTTGCAATGGTATTAACCTTGCTGATAATAACCAGAAAAGTATTACATCTTGAGAACTACATTACCGTCGGTCATATCGAATCGATGAATAAAATCATTATTGCAACAGGGTCTATTGTTGGTATTGCCTACATTACCGAGTTATTTATTGCATGGTATTCGGGCGTAGAATACGAACAGTATGCTTTTCTAAATCGTGCTACAGGACCATATTGGTGGGCTTACTGGATCATGATGACCTGTAATGTGATATCACCACAATTGTTGTGGTTTAAGAAATTACGACGAAATTTGGTATTTACTTTCATACTTTCCATTTTCATTAATATCGGAATGTGGTTCGAACGATTTGTAATTATCGTTACCTCTCTTCACCGCGACTATTTGCCATCCAGCTGGTCGATGTACGAACCAACAATGGTAGAAGTTGGAATTTTTATTGGAACACTAGGCTTGTTCTTCACCTGTTTTCTTCTTTTTATTCGAGTATTCCCGGTAATTGCAATTGCCGAGGTTAAGAGTGTATTGAAGAGCTCAGGAGATCAAAAAGATAAATCTGAAACCAAAGAAAAACACTAGAGACATGAGGAGATACATTTCGGCATATTTCGAGGATGAGGAGAATCTTTTAAGAGCAACAAAAGATTTAAGAAACAAGCAGTTTTCTATTCAGGATGTTCTGACTCCTTTTCCGATTCACGGTTTGGATCCAATTCTAGGTTTCAAACGATCAAGAATACCAACAATTGGTTTTATTGGAGGAGCAATTGGCTGTATCATAGCCTTTGGCTTCCAGGCTTGGGCATTTGTAGTAGATTATCCTTTGTTCATTGGTGGGAAGCCACATTTTGCGATTCCATCCTTTATCCCAATTACCTTTGAATTGACTGTTTTGTTTGCTGCTTTTGCGATGGTATTTGCTTTCCTGATTCGATCGAAACTAGGACCCGGTGCAAACAATCCAATTCACGATGAAAGAATTACCGATGATCGATTCATGATTATTGTTGATTTGGATGAGGCAGGAAATCAGGATGAGTTGGTGAAAGAGATTCTGCTAAAGGAGGAAGCTCAGGAAATTAAAGTGAAAGAGATTGACAAATAACCTTCAAAATCACACAGAGATGGAAGAAAAATATACTTTAAAACGAAAAACACAATATGGAATCTTATCCATTGCGGGCGTTGGAATTCTCTTGCTGATTTTGGGCTATTTCATCGAATCGCCAAACAGGCAGGAATTGTGGGCCAATGTTTTAATCAACAACCTCTATTTCTTGTTTATTGCCTTGTTTGGAGGAGTTTTTCTAGCGCTTCATAAGATTGCTTATGCAGGTTGGTATACCGCTTTAAAGCGGATTCCTGAAGCCTTAACCAAATTTTTACCAATATCGGCAGCCTTAATGTTTTTGATCTATTTTGGAATGCACGATTTGTATCACTGGTCACACGAAGGACTTCATGATCCCATTTTGGAAGGAAAAGCTGCATATCTAAATGTGCCATTCTTTTTTGCACGCATGGCATTGTATTTTCTGGGTTGGATTGGTTTGACCTATTTGCTGAGGAAGAATACGCTGGATCAGGATTTGAATCCGGATTTAAAATATCACAACAGGGGTAAAATTTTGGCTGCCTTATTTATGGTGTTTTTCGCAATTACTAGCTCTACTATGAGCTGGGATTGGATCATGTCTATTGATGCACATTGGTTCAGCACCTTATTTGGATGGTTCATTTTCATAGGAATGTTTGTGTGCGGTATCGCCACAATTATATTGCTGATAGCCTTCTTAAAATCTCAAGGTTATCTTGAATATATCAACAAAGAACATATCCACGATATGGGAAAATACCTATTCGCTTTCAGTATCTTCTGGATGTATTTGTGGTTCTCCCAGTACTTGTTGATATGGTACAGTCACATTCCTGAAGAGACCGCCTATTTTGCACCACGACTAACTGATCACAAAGTTTTGTTTTTTACAGTCCTGGTCATCAATTTCCTATTTCCATTTCTTGCACTAATGACAAGAGATGCCAAGCGAAATTTAAAATGGTTAAGCTTTGTAGCCATAGTTGTACTGATAGGACATTGGTTGAATATTTACATGCTTGTGATACCTGGAACCGTTGGTAAAACTGCACAGATTGGCTTAATCGAAATTGGTTTTATTGCCTTGTATTTGGGAGGATTCTTGTATGTGGTATTTACTTCCTTGGCTAAAACACCATTGTTGGTGAAAAATGATCCTTTACTCGAAGAAAGTTTCCATTACGAAACCTGATTCACCTAAAAAGATTGATTATGAGAAAAAAGAGATACATATCGATTTTAGCATTGTTGCTGATAGGAGTAATGATTTCATGTGATAAGGATAACAATCATCCGGGCTATTCCTATTTTCCAGATATGCAGGATTCAAGAGCTTATGAAACCTATTCTTCCAATCCAAACTTTGCCGATGGAAAAACACTAAGGTTGCCTGTGGAGGGTACCATTCCAAGAGAAATGATTCCTTATGATTTTGAGAAAACACCAGAGAACAGAACCTGGGCAGGTCAAAATATCGTGAACATGACAGAAATGAGCATGGAGGATGTTGCAAGAGGCAAGGAACTGTTTGGCATCTTTTGCATCAACTGTCATGGAGAAAAAGGTGATGGGCAAGGATTTTTATACACCAGTGGGAAATATCCTTATGAACCTAAGAGTTTGGTTACGGATATCCTGAAATCTACACCCCGCGGAGAGTTTTTCCACGTAATAACTGCTGGTTATGGTGTTATGGGAGCCCATGGTCCTCAGATTAAACCTGATGACAGGTGGAAGATTATTGAATACATTAAAGTTGAACTACAAGGAAAAAATCTGAACAATTAGCTTGAAATACAAATCAATTAGATTTAATATCGGTATGCCTTTTAAAAGACATACCGATATTTGATTTCCTCAAATCCCCTTGAAATATCCCGATATTCCTTCGAATATTTGAGAAAATTTCTAGTCAAAACCAGTACAAACTGTGACAATATTTTTAATCGAACTCAGGTTAGTATTAAGGGCTGATAGTCTGCATCCTTAAAAGATTGGAACATGCCTTCCTTTAAGGATGAAGACTTTCTACCGTCGGTAGAAGGTGTTACTACCGCTCGGTATAAGCATCATCTACCGACGGTATAAGAATCGACTATCGTCGGTATAAACCTCTTATACCGACGGTAGAAAGTGAACATACAAAGGGGACTGATTATTTGATTAGGGAAGGAAGGGACCTTTTCTGATTAGGCTAAGCTAATGAGTACTATGGATAGCAAAAAAAATCAGAAGTAAAGCTACCTCTGATTTTATACTGGTTTAGATATTTTATTATTCATTTACGGTATAGCCTACCGTTTCAATTTTTTGAGCAATCTCCTCACGATTCACCTTGTCTTTTTCAACCATAATGGTTACGCGGTTATTCTTGTGAGAGGCTTTTACTTCTTTTACTCCTTTGACTTGCTTTAATCCGTTTATGACAGTGTTTTCGCATCCGGTACAAGTCATTCCACTCACATCAAATTCCATTTTTTGATATTCTACAGTTTGAGTGGTGCTTGCTTTATCAGTTTGCTCTGATTTTTTTGTGTTCGACTGACATGCGGCAAATAAACCTACCGCCAGTAATAGAATTAATATTTTTTTCATCGTATTTTGCTTTAGTTGATTTATAAATTTAAATAGTATCGCCTTAAATGTCCAGTAAAACCGTTTTAATAACAAATTGATAACAAGATACTACAAGAACAATCTGTCAATTCCAATCATTATCATTACCAGTAAGAAATACAAATTAAGCCTAAGAAATAGTTTTCTGGTATGTGATCTTTCTTCCTTTTTAAGCAATATAAAACTATTGGGTATAATCCACATGGATAGTATGAGTAAGGCCCAAATCAAAATCTGAGAAGAAATCACACTAAATGCGGGTAGTAATAAAGCTACAACAATGGTTGCCAGCATCCATACCAAGGTAATTTTTCGAATTTGATTGAATGTAAATACATCGGTTAGCACCTTAAATCCTGCTTGTTTGTAATCTTCGCCATACAACATTAGCAAGAGCCAAAAATGTGGTATCTGACCAATAAAAAAGAAAAAGGATAATGCCAAAATAGGAGGAGCAAATAAATCACCACCTGCTGCTACCCAACCAATCCAAGGAGGGAAAGCTCCACTTAAAGCTCCTGGAACTACTGCAAAGGCTGTGAATTGTTTAAGTGGAGTGTAAACCAAGTTGTACCAAAAAATGGAGAGGATTGCGATCCATAAACTGGTTATATTTCCTCCCCAGGCAAGAAAACCACATCCTGTCAATAGGAAAAGTGCACTCCACCTCACTGCTTCTGAAATGCTAATTCTTCCCGATGGTATGGGCCTGAACTTTGTCCTGTTCATTAATGCATCTTTCTTGTATTCCTGGATATGATTTAGAGCTGAAGCACCCATTACTATCAAAAATATGCCAAAAACAATATGAAACATTTGCCAGGATATTTCAGGCGTATACAGAATAAATCCTGTAAAACACGATATGGCAATAGGAACAGCAATTTTTACTTTTCCCAATTCTAATAGTACTGATATTTTTGCTTGTATGTTCATAGGCTATTGATCCTCGCTTAAAGTTTTCATGAATTCAATAATTTCTCCAATGTCTTCTTCGGTAAGTTCGTTTTTGTAAGAGAGCATCAACCCTTTTTGATATCCATCTACGATATCATCATTCGGATTGTAAATTGAATTCAATACATATGCACTATCTACAACAACTTCTCTCTTTTCTTTGCCCGTTTTTACCAATTCCTTCGACCCAAATAATCCTTTCCACGTTGGTCCCACTAATTTCGAACCATCAATGGAGTGACAAGCCAAACAACCATTCTTTTTTACGATTGCAAGTCCTAAGGCACCTGGTTTGTCGGAAATTAATTGCACAGTTTGAGTAGTGTCAATGTACCAGGAATCGAACTTTTCCTGAGGCATTACTATTACTGATGTTTGCATGTAGGAGTGCCTCAATCCACAATACTCAGTACAGAACAGATCGAATTCACCCTCTCGTCCGGGGATAAACCACATCATGTGTTCCTGTCCGGGCACAACATCCTGTTTCAATCGAAAAGCCGGAATGTAAACACTATGCAATACATCCAATGCTACCAAATCCAATTTAATGGCTCTATCAATTGGCACGTAAAGCGTATCGGTTGTCTTACCGTTTTCGTACTCGAATTGCCAATTCCACATTCGCCCAATGGTTTTGATCTCAAAAGCATCTTCAGGCGCTTCCTTCATAGGTTTATATCCTATCCAGCCATAGTAAAACATTACCATAACTAAAGCTGTTGGTATTACGGTCCACAATATTTCCAAACTAACACTCCCGTGGATTTGTGTTGCTTTTGGGTTTTTCGATTTACGATATCGAAATACAAAATATATCATTACAATTGTGATGGCTATAAGGAAGAATATGGTAATTCCTAATATCACCATAAAAGAGGTGTCAACTCCTTTTACAAAATTTGAAGCATCGGCTATTCCTTTCGAAAACATAAGCTATCGGTATAAGTAGTCCATGAATGTAATAACTATAACGCAGGCCAGTAGCAAAAACACACTTGCCACCATAATGCCATAAAATTTCTTGTCGAATTTTAAATGCATAAATATCAGCAATACCAAAACCGACTTGATACTTGCCAGTAGTAATGCCATGGTAACCGTATATGGGCCCAAATCAATTTCTGTTACTGCTACTGATACAAATGTCATAAACAGCAGTACGATCAAGACATATACATATGTTTTGTATTTTACGATGTGTGTATGTTGGTCTTTCTCCATAGTGCTTTATTTAGGTAATGAGATAAAATAATGGGAAAAGGAAAATCCAAATTAAATCGACAAGATGCCAGTATAATCCGCTGTTTTCGAGTATGACGAAATTATCATGTTGTACTTCATTTTTAACAACCAAGTACATTACATAGCCAATAAAGGCCATCCCTATAACAATGTGAAGAGCATGTAAGCCTGTCATTGCGTAGTACAATCCAAAGAATAGTAATTCACCTCTACTTGCTTCTTGTAATGTCATGCTTCCCGGATAAATTCCATGAGAGATTTTACCACTCCATTCGAAATATTTGTTCACCATAAAAGCCAGGGCCAACAGAAGAGTAACCCCCATTAATATCAGTGTAAGCTTTTTGTTCTTGTACTGAATGGCACTGATCGACATGGCAATAGTCATACTGCTTACCAGTAGAATAACTGTATTGATTGTCCCTAGAGTTGTATCCAATTCTTCGGCAGCCAAATGGAAAGCCAAAGGATTTAAATATCGATAAACCGAATAGGCAATGAATAGTCCACCAAATAGGAGAAGTTCCGTGAAAATGAAAATCCACATACCGGTTTTAGCACCTTCATCATCTCTGTGTTCGTCTATGTGTACCTGATGATCATTCATATCCGTAAGGGTGTTTGGTTACAGTTGGAATTTCTTCAAAATTTTCAAGGCTTGGAGGACTTGCCACCGTCCATTCCAGAGTTTTGCCTTTCCAAGGATCAGCTTCAGCAGTTTCTCCATGTTTTCCAGAGCGAACAAGGTTGGTGATAATGATAATCAAACCAGAGATCATTAGTAATGCACCAAGCGATGAAACAATATTAGGACCATGGAATTCATCAACATAGTCGTAATATCTGCGAGGCATACCTGTCATACCCAAATAGAACATTGGCAGGTAAAGGATGTTGAATCCTGTAAAGAAAATTGCCAGTCCGATATTTGCCCATGATTTGTCGTACATTTTGCCAAACATTTTAGGATACCAATAATGAATAGCTCCAAAGAAGGCATAGCCTGTTCCACCAAATACAATAAAGTGGAAGTGAGCCACAACAAAAGCGGTATCATGCAAATGCACATTGGTTGATAATGCTCCCAACACCATTCCCGATAATCCACCAACCATAAAGACAAACAGAAAGCAAAGTGCCCATAAGAATGGGGTTTGAATATCGATGGATGCCTTATGCAAGGTTGCTACCCAGTTAAAAATTTTAATTGCACTAGGTATGGCAACAAAGAAGGTTAATATGGAGAAGGTGTACAGTGCCGTACCACTCATTCCCGAGGTAAACATGTGATGTCCCCACACAAAGTAACCCACAAAAGCTATGGCTAGGGTAGAGACCACAATTGCCTTGTATCCGAAGATGGTCTTACGTGCAAATGTTGGAATGATTTCAGAAATCACACCCATGGCAGGTAATATCATGATGTATACAGCAGGGTGGGAGTAGATCCAGAACAAATGCTGATAAAGGATTGGATCGCCACCTAATGCAGGGTCGAAAAATCCAATCTGCATGGTTCTTTCCAGTACAATCATTAAAAGGGTAACTCCTACAATTGGAGTGGCCAATACCTGAATCCAGGATGTTCCATAAAGTGCCCATGGGAACAATGGCATTTTCATCCATGTCATTCCAGGAGCACGCATTCTGTGCATGGTTACAATAAAGTTAATACCTGTAGCAATAGATGAGAAACCTAAAACAAATGCACCCGTAACCGCCGGTAGCATATTGGTTCCTGTTCTGAAACTATATGGAGCGTAGAATGTCCAACCTGTATCTGGAGGACCATCACCTATAAATTGAGCTGATAATGCAATGAAAGCCCCAATAATATATATCCACCATGAGAGTAGGTTTAACTTTGGGAAGGCTACATCTTTTGCTCCAATCATGATTGGCAGAAAGAAATTCCCAAAAACAGCTGGCAAACCTGGTACCACAATCAGGAATATCATTGTAATACCATGCAGTGTAAAGAAGCTGTTGTAGGTTTGAGCATCCATAATGGTCTTGCCCGGAGCAATAAGCTCAATTTTCATGGCAAGTCCAAGCAGGGCTGCTACACTAAACAATACTAACATGCTGTACAAATAGAGCAGACCAATGCGTTTGTGGTCTGTCGAGAAAATCCAGGCAAACAGTCCTTTGAATCGTCCTTTGTATTCAAGGTAACTCACCTCGGTGTGCTGATTTACGGCTTCTGACATATGTGTAGGTATTAATTTATTTGACTACAGATTACACGATAATTACTGTTTTTGAATGGTGTAATTTGTGGTTAGGATCTTTTTTTTCGTGGTTTTCTAATCACCAGTAATAGGAATATGATGATTCCCATTGCAAGTATGATTGTACCTGTAATTTTTGTAATATTTAAAACATAGGCCTGTCCTACAGGATCATATGAATAACAATATTGTAATATTTTATTGATGGTAGGTCCGGCTTGACCTTTAGACGCCTCAAGCATGGCCAGTTTAAATTCGAATGGAAGAAAATAAGTTCCATTTAAATATCGGGTAATCTTACCTTCTGGGCTCAATACTATAACTGTAGCTGCATGTGTATAGTCGTTACCAGTTTTTTTGTAACGAAATCCCATGCTTTGTGTTGCTTTGACAATGTTTAGACTGTCAGCAGTAAAGAATTTCCAACCTTCTTCGGTGTTTTTTCCTTTTACCAATGATTTGTAGTTGTTTTTCTTTTTAATGGCCAAGTCAATGGTTTCTGTAGGATCAAAACTGATTGTGATTACTTGGTAATCTTCGGAAAGTTCTAAGTCACTTTTTTCAATAACTTCTGCCAATCCATCCATTAAGGGACTGCAAATTCCGGGACATCGGTAGTATACAAATATTAATGCAGTAGGCTTATCGATCTGCTTTTTTAGATTAACCAATTCACCTGCTTCGTTGGTAATCATTATGTCCTCAGGGATATATTCTTCAAGGTGTTCTATTACACCTACCTCAAAGTCATAATATAACTCTTTAGCATTTTGACTAACCGAAATAAAAGATTGAAGAAGAAAGGCAAGGCAAATAGCAAGTTTTAACTTCATAGTTATTCCTCCAAATTTTAGGGTTAAGGAGAGAAAATGGGCAATAATCCAATAAAATTATTCTCGTCCGGTTAAGTGGTTCTATATAAATATATAAAATAATTTTGTAGTTTTTTATGCTTAACTTTCTTTTTTTACGACACTTAGCTATTTAGATGGTAGATTTATTTTGATAATATCACTTGTGTTGATTATTTTTATTAGGTCTAAACAAGAATCTGAAGCATGAAATTAATAAACCTAATATTTGTCTTAATCTCATTCCTTTTAGTTACAGCTTGTGGAGGGGCTGATAAAAAAAAGACGGTAAATACAGATCAAAATATAAGTTTGTCGGAAACAGACTTAGAGAAAGGTGCGGTTTTATATCGAGCGAAGTGTATGAATTGTCATATGAAGTCGGGAAAAGGAATAGAAAAGTTTTATCCTCCTTTAGCTGATTCGGATTATTTAAGGGAAAATTTGGAAGATGCCATTTATATGGTGAAGTATGGCAGCAACAAACCAATAAAGGTAAATGGGATAAAATACAATAGCCTTATGCCTGCCTCTGGATTAACTGATGAGGAATTGGTTTTGGTATTCAATTATATCCTTAACTCCTGGGGAAACGATTATGGAAGTATTACTTTGGATCAGGTTAGGGCTGTAAAAAGAAAATCAAAAGAGATCATTCCATGGAATGATCTCTTTTGATAATATTTTAACTTACACTGGTTCTAACTCTAAAATGTTCTTTCCTCAGTTTTTTTACCGATAAGATTTTAATTTCTTCTTCGCCTGTTTTTTCATCTATTTTTCGAACTGCAATTTTGCTTCTTTTTTGATGATCTGGATAATGACAGGATTTGTATTTTTTGCCACTATCGCAATAACATTTTTCATTGCGTTCCATTTTTACGTAGTAAAATTCTTCCTCATTAGTTGAATTGAAGAAGTTTAAAATGTTGTCGAGTAAATTCTTCATTGTACAAGAGTTTTTAGGATTACATTTTGGGTTCCTTTAAGTTAATGTTTATCCTAATTGGAAGCAAATGAAATTATAAATTTAACCGTGTACGCCTAATATTTGCCCACCATCAACACTAATGGTTTGGCCTGTGATGTAACCCGAAGCAGGAGATAGTAGCCATGTTGCCAATTGTCCTAAATCATCAGGATTTCCCATTCTTTTCATTCGAATTCCTGAAGCTATTTTATCTTTGGCTTCTTGAGCTGTAATATTTTCCTGCTCCGCTTTTTTATCCAGTAAACGATTAATGGCTGGAGTTTCATGATAGCCTGGTCCAACAATATTTAATGTTACACCCGAATCAGCAATTTCCTGTGACAATGTTTTTACAAATCCTACCACTGAAAGTCTTAAGGATGTACTTAGAACCAAATTGTCGATAGGTTGTTTTACCGATGAGCTTTCCAGGAATACCATTCTTCCATAAGATTCCTTCAGCATCAAAGGAACAAGAGCTTGAGTAAGGGCTACTTTCCAGCGCAGCAATTGATGATAGGCATTGTCCCAGTCATCAATTTTGGTTTCCAGGGTTTTCATTGCCGGCGGACCATCAGCATTCACAAATACACCAGAAATTTTCCTATTATTAATCTTATCTAGTAAAAGTTGTATGCTCTCAGGTGCAGTAATATCTGCGCAAAAACTTTCAATGGAGTTAGGCTTATCTTTTTCTAGTTCATTTAGTTTTTCATCGCTACGGGCAATAGCAATTACTTTGGCTCCATCCTGAACCAGGTATTTTAATACTGCAGCTCCAAAACCAGAAGTTGCACCGCATACTACAAAAAGTTGATCTTTAATATTTAAATCCATATAGAAATTATTTTTAGATTGAAATTCTACTAAAAATAACTTTTTCTTTTTGGATTTTATTCTCGATATGCAATGATTATGAGTTTTTTAACGGAAGAACTCATTAATGATCTGAAGAAATACGAAAATCATTGGAGAAACAAGTAATATAGCATCGAATCGATCCAATAAACCACCATGTCCAGGAATAATTGTTCCAGAATCTTTAATATTAAGACTTCTTTTTAGTAAGGATTCTACCAAATCACCCATCGATCCGAATACCACAACAATAGCACCGCCAATAATCCATTGTACAGAAGTTAAATCCTTTGAATATAATGAAATTAAGTAGGCAATGACAAGTGTAATTACCGCACCACCAATACTTCCTTCCCATGATTTTTTAGGAGAAATTCTCTCGAATAAACGGTGTTTGCCAAAGTTTACACCAACCAAATATGCACCAGTATCATTCGCCCAAATTAAAACGAAAATGCCCATTAAAATCTCCCAATGAAATTCATTATCTCCAAAAGGGAAAACCATGAAATTCAAAAGAGAAAAGGGTAAAGCTACGTATAGTAATCCCATAAATGTATAGGCGATGTTTCCAAAAGGATTTTCCTTTTTACGGTACATCTCAATTATTGGGATAAGTACCAGTAAAGGAACAAACAAGGCAAATAGTGTGGAGTTGTTAAAATGAGTATAGGCAAAACATGATGTGAACAAAAGCGCTGCGCCAATTAATCCTGTAGTAATTTGAGGAATGCAATTGTTTTTTTGAATGAGTTTGTAGAATTCATAACTAGCTAGTAGTGTAATGCCCATAAATACTGCGAAAAAAGCAAAGGGATGAATAACTATTCCTGCTATAAGTACAATTACGAATATCGCTCCAAATAATGTTCTTGTTAAAAAGTTCCCCACGTGAAAAGAATTAATAGTTCTTTGATGCAAGCACCAATTTGTTCAGTTAGTGTTTCAGCTTTCAAAAGTAGTGTTTTTTCACGACTTATTTGAGTAAGATCTTCTGAGATGATGTTTTAATAACTTCTTACAGATTGTTTGTCAGTATATTTTAAAAATATGTCAAAAAGAAAAGCTGAATTACCAATGGTAATCCAGCTTTCAAATATTCTATTAAAACAGATTAAACTGCTTTACTTTCATTATCATCTTCAGTTGTTGGAGGAATAATTTTCTTTTCTTCTGCCTCTTGTTCTTTGCCAAAATTTCTTTTTCCAAAGATTTCTTCAAGATCCTCACTAAAGATTACCTCACGCTCTAGAAGAAGTTCAGCCAATTTGTTGTGACCTTCTTCATTGTTACGAAGCACTTGTTTTGCTCTTTCGTAACTGTTTTCAATCAAAGTTTTTACTTCTTGATCGATCAACTCAGCGGTTTTTTCACTATAAGGTTTCGAGAAAGAGTAATCAGACTGACCTGATGAATCGTAGTAACTTACATTACCAACCTTATCGCTCATACCAAAGATTGATACCATTGCAATTGCTTGCTTGGTTACCTTCTCCAAATCGTTTTGAGCACCAGTTGAAACTTTACCAAAAGTAATTTCTTCGGCAGCTCTACCACCAAGAGTAGAACACATTTCATCAAGCATTTGCTCTTTGGTTGTAATACTTCTTTCCTCAGGAAGATACCAGGCAGCACCAAGAGCTTTACCACGAGGAACAATGGTAACCTTTACCAATGGATGTGCATGCTCTAGCAACCATGAAATTGTTGCGTGACCAGCTTCGTGATAAGCAATTGTCTTTTTCTCTTCTAAAGAAATGATCTTGTTTTTCTTTTCAAGACCACCAATAATACGATCGATCGCATCAAGGAAATCTTGTTTTTCAATGATATCTTTTTTCTTTCTTGCAGCAATTAAAGCAGCTTCATTACATACATTGGCGATATCAGCACCAGAGAAACCAGGCGTTTGTTTCGCAAGAAATTCCTGATCAATTTTTGGATCAAGCTTTAATGGTTTTAAGTGTACATTAAAGATCTCTCTTCTTTCGTTCAAATCAGGTAATTCAACATGAATTTGACGATCGAAACGACCTGCACGCATTAAAGCTCGGTCAAGAATGTCAGCACGGTTGGTTGCTGCCAAAATGATTACACCTGAATTGGTATCGAAACCATCCATTTCGGTCAATAATTGGTTCAAGGTATTCTCACGTTCATCGTTTGATCCCATATTTGGGTTTTTACCACGGGCACGACCAATTGCATCAATCTCATCGATAAATACGATACAAGGTGCTTTCTCTTTGGCTTGCTTGAACAAATCGCGAACACGGCTTGCCCCAACACCTACGAACATTTCAACAAAATCAGAACCCGACATGCTGAAGAAAGGTACGTTTGCTTCGCCAGCAACAGCTTTTGCCAATAAGGTTTTACCAGTTCCTGGAGGTCCTACTAATAATGCACCTTTAGGAATCTTACCACCTAATTTTGTATATCGTTGTGGATGTTTCAAGAATTCCACAATTTCTTCTACCTCTTGTTTGGCTTCAGCCAGACCAGCAACATCATTAAAATTAACATTGATATTAGATTCTTTGTCGAAAACTTTAGCTTTCGATTTACCAACGTTAAAGATGTTACCACCTCCGCCACCGCCACCGGCACCACGGCTCATTCTACGGAAAACATAGAACCAAATTCCGATAATTAGAGCAAACGGAAGTATCCAACCAATAAAATCACCAAAGTAATTTTCATGAGTTGTATATTCGGGTTCAACCCTGTCGTATTCAGAGATTCTTTCCTGAGCCTTATCTAATTGTTCAGCGAACTGCTCAATAGAACCAATCGGGAAGGTATAATGCGGACCTGATTTAGATGGTGAATCGAAACTAGATTCGAAAAGATCAGGATACTTGTCTAAACTTTCTTCTCTTAGGTAAACATTAACTTCTAAAAGATTTCTGATCACAACAATTCGGTCAACATCCTGGTTGCGGATCATTTCATTTTTAACCTTTTGCCAGCTGGTTTCTTTTGGACTTTGTCCCAAGTCCAGCAAGTTAAGGGCAATGAAGGCTACTGCGATTAAACCATAAATCCAATAAGCATTGAATTTAGGAGGCTTAATCATGTTGTTCCCATTTTTCCCTTTTGAAAAAGGAGATTTATTTTGATTATTATTCTCTGTCATTCTTTTTAGTTAAAGGTTATTGATTAGGCTGAGGATCCTCCATTCGGGTGATTGGAGCATCTGCCCATAAACTTTCTAATTTGTAAAAATCTCTATATTCTTTTTGGAAAATATGAACTACAACATCTGCATAGTCCAAAAGGATCCATTGTGCATTTTGTAATCCTTCTTTTTTCCATACTTTTTCGTTAATTTCTTCTCTTACGTAATCTTCAACGGAATCAGCTAAACCTGTAACATGCGTAGTAGATGTTCCATTACAGACTATGAAATATTTACATACCGAGCTGTCGATATTTCTTAAATCTATTTTTACAATATCTTCAGCTTTCCTCTCTTGCAATCCTTCAATAATTGTCTCAACCAGCTCCTCTGAGTTATACTCCTGCTTTTTTGTCATATTTTAATTTTACTTACAAAGATAATTTTTTTTTATTCTCAATAACTTCCTTTTGCATATTGCTTGTCGAAAGTGTTATAATTTACTAATCTACAGATTTTATAAGCTTTCAAGAGTTATAATTGTTTAATCTTTCTTCTTATTTTTGTCGATCAGGAATGTATTATTTTTAAAGATAGTAATTCCATAAATGATAAACCAACAAGCCATTACATGCAGCAAAAATTATTTACTCCCCAATTAATTATACGTAAGAACGAGATAAATTCCACAAATAATTTTGCCCTGGAATTGATAAAATCCGCAAATCCTGCAGCCGGGACTGTCGTTTTGACATTAAATCAGACAAAAGGCCGCGGACAGCAAACAAATTCTTGGGAAAGTGAAAGTGGCAAAAACCTTACCATTAGTATCATTCTTAGACCAGAATTTCTACCAATTCCCGATCAATTTCATATTTCGATGGTAATTTCTCTTGGCGTGTATGATTATTTGAAAGAATATTTGGATGATGTTCTTGTTAAATGGCCAAATGATATTTATGTTGGAGATAAGAAAATTGCGGGAATCTTGATCGAACACTCCATAATGGGATCTGTACTGAGTACATCGGTATGTGGGATTGGTTTAAATATTAACCAAAGAAAGTTTGTATCGGATGCTCCAAATCCAATTTCTCTTTTGAACTGTACAAATCAGGAGTATGATTTAGAGACAGAGCTTTCGAACTTATTGGGTAAAATTGAAAATAGATACTTCCAACTTGAGGATGGCGATAAAAAACAGTTGGAAAAAGATTACTTAGATACACTTTATTGGATGAATGAACCTCATACCTATGAGGATAAAAATGGTGTATTTAAGGGAAAAATTGTGGGAATTACAGAATGGGGACAATTGAGAATTGTTGCAGAAGGAAAGGAGAGAATCTACAATTTTAAAGAGGTGAGTTTTATTAAATAAGTATAGCTTTAATACCAAATTAAAAAAACCTGATAGACAAGAAGTATTTATCAGGTTTCTTTATTATCGCGGATTCTTTTATAGATTGAATGACAATTTTACATTCACATTTCGTCCCGGATTATAAAATCCTAAAGGTTTAAGACTCGACAAATGATCTGTATAAGTCTTGTCGAACAAATTGCTTACGCCTGCCAATAGTTTAGCATTAAAGTTTCCAATTTTAAAAGAAGTTCCTGTTTGAATATTAAACAGATGATAGTCTGCAGTTTTGGTTTCAAACTGAGCAGGATCATTTTGATCCATAGCATATTTCCATTCGAATTTGATAAAAGGATTCTTAAATTGCTTGTTGCCTTTACCAAAGAATTCCAGGCTTGTATTCAATTTGTGTTGTGGTATAAATGGCAGTCTTCCGCCATCATCTTGCTTCCCAATTACCATTGAATAATCGGAATGAATTTTTAGGTAATCTACTGGTACTACATTTATCGCAATTTCACCTCCATATAATTTGGCATCTTGCTGATCGTATGCATAAACAAATCCGGCTCCTTCTGGGGCAGCTTCATCAGTAGGTGCCAAATAAATAAAATCGTAAACTTTATTATAAAAAAGTGAAAAATCGATATTGTGATTACTTGTGTGATAATGTAGTCCCAAATCGGTTTCGAAACTTTTTTGAGCATCTAAGTCGGAATTTCCTTCCTCGAACCTGTTACCATGAAGACCATGTTGTGAAAGTTCAGCCAAATTTGGCACACGGTATCCTGTAGCCAGGTTAGTTCTCATTAATAATGATTCAGAAAGGTGAAATGTTGCACCTAAGGAAGCGTTCAGGTTATCAAATTTCCGATTGATATGTACCATTTCTTCTTCATGATGTTCCTCCTCTTCTTCGTGATGATCACCTTCCTCTTCATGATGTTCGTCTTCTGGTTCTCCGTGCGAGTGTCCACCAGCTTCTTGTTCCGGAACGTAAAGAGATCTGTGATCATATCTAACCCCAAGTTGAATATCTGCTTTCCCAACTTCCTTTTTCAGCAAAGAGAATAAAGAAAAGTCATCAATTTTCGCATCAGGGATAATTCTATTCGGAGCTCCCTGATTTTTGTTCGATTGATGCATGCCTTGAACTCCCACCAGGAACTCTGTGTTTTCTCCTGTTGGGAAATACAACTTACTGTCGTAGGTGAAGGTTTTTAAATCCATATCCACCAATCGGAAATGCTCCGAATTAGGATTACCTTTTAATTGTCGGTTATTGAATTGATATGCAGCATTTACTTCCAACTTGTAATTTCCCAGAAATAATCTGTTTCTCGACGAAATAAGGTGCTGGCTTAAATCCTGAAACCAATAGTGGTTCTTTCGATTGCCTGCACTTACAACCTCTAAAGCTTCACTGTTTGTCATACCTAATTTAGGCTGTAGGTAGTCGTAATAAAGTTTAAAACTACCAAAGTCTTTAATCAATCCTAAACCCAATTGTAATCCTTCTGAATTGAAACGGGTATTTGGTACAAACTCACCATTTCCGTCTTTGTAATCGCGATGAGATTGTTTTGTTGCTCTTAGCATCCAGAACAAACTGTTCGAACTTCCTTTTACGCCAATGCTGTGATTCCATCCACTGGATACAGAGTGAAATTCAGAAGAAACATCTGCTTGAATTGAATTCGCTGGTGCCGGTTTTTCGCGAAGGATATTAATCACACCACCCATTGCATCCGATCCGTAAAGCAATGAGGCAGGACCTTTTATTACTTCGATATGATTTGCTCCTTGTTCATTAACCAAAAATGGATGATCGGTTGAGAACTGGAAATTTTCTAATCGAACTCCATTGTTTAAGAAAATGATGTTGTTTAGGGATAATCCTCTGATGACAGGAGTACTTACTGCCGGACTTCTTGAGATTACATCAACACCTGGTATGCTGGATAGCTTTTCTCCAAGCGAAGGACTGACCAATAGTTCCAATTTCTCTTTGTTAAGAACTGAAATTTTAATTGAGTTTTCGTGCTGAGCCGAAGGAAAACCACCGGAAACTACGATATCTTGGGTGGTTACTGAGGTAAATTCCATATCAACATTAAGTTGATTGTTTTCGGATTGAATGTTAATGGTTTTGATAATTGATTCGTAACCAACAAAAGAAAACTGAACCGTTAACTTCCCTTCTGGAAGATGTTCCAATACATAAGTACCATCAGAATTACTAACTGCACCTTTTTGTAATTCTGGTACAAAAATACTTACTCCAGGTAGGGGAGTGCCATGGTTTTGATCTTTAACGGTCCCACTTAATTTGTTGTTGCTTAGCTCTACTGATGAGAAAGCGTAAAAAGGCAATAGTAATAATACTGCCAGAAAATATCTGATCATAATTTGAAAAGAGTTTTTTGATTTGGTAAAACACAAATACAAGTCGATAAGTGATATCAACATAGATTCACTTCAAATGCATAATTTGAGACTTGTTTTTTAAGGCATTTATATTTCAAAAAACTCAGGAGGAGCACGCAAGCTAAAATCAAATCTCGGAGGAGTTTGAATTTTAATGGTTTGTTTTGCTTTGTGAGATATGAATTCAGTACTGCTAACAGCAGGGATATGAAGCATATCAGTAGAATCAAAATAGAAGTAGTCGAAATCCTGAATAGCACAAATGTCAGCTACATCAGGAGTGTGATTTGTACAAGAATGACAATGATGCTCGTGATTAGGGAACATCATGTGCTGGGCTTTAATTACAATTGGCAGAACAAATGCCATTGCAAGTAAAAAACCAAGAATTCTATGTCTACTATTTAGATTCATTCAATCCAAAGCTATTTAAAAAATAGCAAGGCACAAAAAAAGCCGTTGAGTTTTTTCAACAGCTTATCCTGATCAAGTTTGATCCTATTCCATATTCTGAAGTGCACTGAAAGGAATTTGAGTCAATCCCTCTGCCAATTGATTGATGCCTTTTTCCAACTTCTTTTTCAGCATCATTTTCATCATGGCATTTAATTCAGCATGCACGGTTAATCGCACTCTAGTGTCGTAAGGTCCCTTATCAATTAATTGAATCCATAAACAGAATTCGAATGGACTTCTTCCGTACCCGGTTAATTTTAAGGTTTTATTTTCTTCTTTTTCGACAAATTGTAATCCAGCTTCACCGAATCCTTTAATTACAAATGTACAGTTGTCTTCAGTTGCTTCCCAATGTTCGATGTGTTCTTTAATGTTCATCTTCTTTTTGGTTTGAGCTTCAATTTGCTCTTGCACCTGAGGATTTTCTGCAGCCAATTCAAAAACTTTGGCAATTTTTCTAAAATCAGATAAGAAACCATATACATCGCCTACCAGATGTGGAATCTTATGTACTTCACTTACAATTTTTGTTGTCGACATTAGTCTTCGTATTAAGAATACAAAAGAGGGTACTCCATAGGAATACTCTCTTTTCTAAAATTATTTTTTTATCGGTAAACCAGTATTTAAACACCCCAGCTTGCCGGATCTTTTCTCCATTCTTTCAATTGATCAACATCTTCAGCTTTAATGTATCCAATTTCTTGAGCACGATCGATCATGATGTTGTATTCACTTAAAGTATCAAGCTTACAATTGTTTTCAGTAAAATTATCAACTGCTTTTTGGAAACCATAAGTAAAAATAGCTACCATACCCAATACTTCGCAACCAGCTTCTCTTAAAGCTTGAACAGCTTTTAAACTACTACCGCCAGTCGAAATTAAATCTTCGATAACCACAACTTTTTGTCCTGGCTTAATTTCACCTTCAATTAAGTTGGTCATTCCGTGAGCTTTTGCCGATGAACGAATGTAAACCATTGGTTTATTCATTTCTTCAGCAACCAAAGCTCCCTGAGCAATAGCACCTGTTGCAACACCTGCAATTACTTCAACTTCAGGATATTTTTCCATTATAACTTCAGCAAAAGCTTTCTTGATATAGGTTCTAACCTCTGGGTAAGAAAGGGTTTTACGGTTGTCACAATAAATAGGAGATTTCCATCCCGATGCCCAGGTAAATGGGTTTGTTGGTTCTAGTTTAATTGCCTTAATTTGTAGCAAATATTCAGCGACTTGTTTAGCAGTATCTTGCATACTTTCTCTGGATTTATGGATTGTTATACGAATTCAAAACACGGAAATTCAAAGCATTATGTTTTTCCGATGTATTTTAAAAATCTACCGCAAATGTATAAAGTATTTTTTAAAGATCGATTGATTTTTTTAGGTGATAAAAAGGAATGTGTGAATTTTGATGGAATGGTTTATGCATGGACTGAAGGAGAATCACTTGAAGGATTAATTCTTCAGTTTGATGAGGAAGAACACAGGGAGCAAATTTTTGTGGTTGCCGACGATCTTGAAGCGCTTTTTGCTCATTTTAAATCGTGCTTTAAATACATTGAAGCTGCAGGTGGAAAGGTATACAATTCGAACCATGAGATTTTGGCCATTTACCGATTGGACAAATGGGATTTGCCCAAAGGAAAAGTAGAGAAGGGTGAAGAAATTCCCGAAGCTGCAATTCGCGAGGTGGAAGAGGAGTGTGGAATCTCTGGAGTTGAGATCGAAAAGGAACTTAACTCGACCTATCATACTTATTGGATGAAAGGCAAATTTGTTTTGAAACGCACCTATTGGTATCAAATGACTTATTCAGGATCTGAAGAATTGGTTCCTCAAACCGAGGAGGACATTCAGGAAGTAAAATGGTTGGCCCAAGATAACATGGAAGCGTTTAAAAACAATACTTATGCTTCCATACTGGAAGTGATTGCATAACCGATAAAATTAGAGAATGCTTGATTGGAGAATTCTGGATTGGAAAAAGAAGCTAAATAAAAGAAGCAATACCGAATTGCTTGATTTATTTCGAGAGAGCAATAGAATTAATATCGATCCACAGATTTATGCAGGTAATTTATTATTCGAAAGGGGATACAATTCTGCAGAACTGCTAAGAATAAAGAATGATTTAAAGAATGCCATTGAAGTAGCATTTGAGAAAATGCATGGGAAAAGTCATTCAGAGATTGTTAGGGAAAATGTGATAAGAGAATTGTTTTATTGCACAATGTTGGCTGTTTTGCTCACATTTGGGTACAGTAAACAAGGCTTTATTAAGTTTGATGATTTATTTGAGAGTAATATTCCAGTATATGTCGTTTTGATTTGTATTTCCTTCCTTCGGATGCTTTTTATCAAACGAAGTAATCAAAAAGCAATTCAAAAATATCAAAAATCCTTACAGGAAAAGCAAGAATTAGTTGCTAAGATTAATAGGGAGCTGAAATTTTAATTTTCGCATATTCTTCTGTGAATTTTTAAAGTATCCGAATGACAGTAAGCTCCTAAAATCCCCACGCATGCTAGGAAAAAATGCGCAGCACGGGTAAAATAAGCGCTGCGTACCTAAATTTGGCGCAGCGCGGCTTAAAAGTTCGTAGATTTGACATATTTTGCCGCAGCGGACCTCAAAAACGCGCAGCTTGATGAGAAAAGTGCGCAGCGGGACATATTTTTGCGCAGCGTGACTTCAAAATGAGTAGGCATTGCTTAAAATCTTCAATGCATGCCAAAAAAATGCGCAGATTTGAGAAAATTTTCCGCAGCGGAGCTTATTTTTGAGAAGCGTGTTAAAATAATGACAAGCACGATGTAATTTTTGGGTAGTGCTCATGAAAATCAACTATCCATTCTTCACAATCAAATCCAGTAGATCAGCTTTTAGTATTGATACTTTTTTATCTGCAATTTCAATAATACCATCGTTATGAAACCTGGTGAGTGAATTGATAACACTTTCTTTAGAGCAACCAGCCAATGAGGCAAGCCCTATGCGAGTTACGGGCAATGTGAAAGTTGAACTAGCATAAATTTCGCTTAGCTCCTGAAGAATAAAGGCCAATGATCCTTCTACATTTTTTCCGGAAATACGGCAGGTTCGATGCAACATCATGCTTGTGCTTAATGACATGTGACGTACGAGTTTAAGCGCAAATTCTCCATTCTCTTTTAACAGGCTTTGGAACACATCCATATTTATCATTCGAATGCTTGCTTCCTCCAATGCAACTGCCGAAAAATCAAAACTTTTACAAGCAAAGCTGCAGGGTAAGCCTATAAAAGAACCACTTCCCAATAGTCCTACTGTAGAAATTTTAGAATCGTTGCTTACATCTACTTTGGTAATGCCTTTTTCTAAAAAAAGGATGTGTGACGCAACATATCCTTGCTTGATTATGGTCTCACCTTTGGCAAATTGAAGCAGAGTGGTGGAATTTTCCACCAATGTTTTTTGATCAGGAGTTAAAGCATTAAAGCAATCTTTGGCGCTAATCGACTCTTGTTTACATTGTTGCCCTTTGGTTAGAAATTCGATATTCATTTTCTCAAGGAATTTACGGACTGAAATTGATATTAAATTCCACCAAATATAGTGAAACTATGCATTGCCCAATAATTTTGAGTGTAGTTGGGATGAGGCATTTTTAAGGATCAATTTAAATATTAAAGAATAAGATGTCAGATTTAAAGTTTAGAGTTAATGCTCATAGTGAAAACCCAACCAAAACAGTTGTAAAAGCACGAGGGTTTGAAATTGTTATTGATGAACCGGCAGAATTAGGAGGAACCAATGAGGGGGCTAATCCAGTGGAGTATATCCTGGCTGCTTTTTGTGGATGTATTAATGTAATGGCACATGTTATTGCCAATGAAATGAACATTGAATTGCGTTCGGTAAAAATTAAAATGGCAGGAGAGTTAAATCCTGATAGATTATTTGGAAAATCTTTTGAAGATAGAGCGGGCTATAAGGCTATAGAGGTATCGATTGAGCCAGACTGTGATGCTAGTGAGGAAGAGTTGAAAAAATGGATGGAAGCGATTGAAGACAGATGCCCTGTATCAGATAATCTAAGAAATATAACTCCTGTTGAGTTGAAATTAAAAACCAAAAAGTTGGTTAAAGCTTAAAATGTATGGTTCATATAGAATATAGTGGGTAACTAAATAGCTTGACCTTTCAATGCCCACTTTGGTCAATGCAACAAGGTAAAGGTAGATAATAATGATTCTAAAGAATTCACCACTACAAATCATATAGGCAAATATAACGACCACCACTACAGAAAAGTGGTGGTTTTTTAATGCTTTTTTTGTGACTTTCTGGCAGCATCCCTGGCAATTTTAAGGAACTCCAAATGGATGTATTCCTTTGGTGCCTGGGCAGGAGCTTTAACAATGTTTCCCTTTGGATCGATTAGTACATAGCTTGGAAAAGCTTTTACTTTGTACTCGTGAATTAGCTGATGCTGATCACCAATAGGAATAAACTTCCAACTGTACTTGTTGTTTTTTGAGAATTCCAGCCACTTTTTCACATCCCAATCGCAAACAATGCTTAAGAACTCAATGTGCTGTCCGAATTGTTGCTTTAGTTTTTCAATCTCTTTAAAATCTTGCAAGCAAGGGTAAGATTGTGTATTGCAGAAATTCAGGTACAGGTATTTTCCTTTGAAATCGGCCAACTGAACACCGCCCAGTATGAAATCGGGAGCAGGGTGGTTTTTCTGCAGGTGAGTAATTTTAGCAATGAAGTTGCGGCAAAGGTTTTTGTTGTAATTGTTGTTCGATGTTTTCATGACATCCTGTAGAATCGAAAGAGTTTTTTCTTTTCCAATAAATTTTCTGGTGAAGGAATCAAAAGTAGATGTTGCAATGATCATATCCAGCAATTGTGCATTGTCGTAGGTAGGATATTTTTGCATCAATTTCTTGATTTCGGCATATGTGTTTTCTGCTTTGTAAGCATTGCTTAATGCCAGGCTTTCTTTCTGTTTAAAATATCCGTTAAAAAAGTTCCCATACTGTTTTTTGTACAAACTCATATAGGCCGGATTGTTCAGCTGAATTTTCTGATTCTTGAAAAAGTCATTCTCAATTTTCAGGAACGAATTTGGGTTCGATAAGAACTCCAAAAATCCCAATCGGTATCGAAAATATTCGGTAAAAAACTCATTTTTCATGCTGCCAAATTCCTGTTTTAGCTGTTCTGAGAATTGAATTCCTGCTGACTTTTCTTTTTTTCTGTAAATTTTGTAAAAGTTCTGATTGATAAAGGAATCCATTTTGTCATCCAGTGTGCGAACGATTCGGTTTAATTCGTTTGCTTCAGTGTTCGCAATCCCAATCATCAATTCATCGGCTTCGAAAAAAGGATTTAGCTTTTGTGCCGGAGTCAACTCTTGTTTTGGAGGCAATCTTAGCTCATATTTTTTACCTGGCTCAACATACAAGAAAGCTTTGTACACTTCCAAAGGCAGATAAATTAGTTGCGTTTTATCGATATCAAACTCGACAGAATATTTGCCAGTTTCATCCACTTTAAAATCGGTAATTTTCTCACTCGTGTAGGTAAATGCATCGGTATGATACATGATACTGATGGTGCTTCCAGCGTAAGTTTTAGCTGTTCCTGACAGAACTACTTTTTCAGCTTTAGTAGCAAGGGAAATCAATAGGAAAAAAGTAAGAAAAAATAGATTTTTCATGGCGAAACTTTCAGAGGTTTTCTATTTCAGAATTTTTAAGGCAATGTCAACATACTTTGGTATATCCATGGTAATCTGGCCTTGTTTAATTTCATCTTTTGCTTTACCAAAGCGAACCACAACGGCATTTTTCTCGGCAATCCCGTAAATGTATTGTCCACGATGACCACGCATGTATGGGATGTTCATGTTTTTGTATGGAAGAACCCAATATTGATATCCATAGAAATCAAGTTTCGCTGTTTTTTCTTCATTCAATAAGTAATCAGCTGCACCAGTTGCATCAGCAATATATTGTTCTGATACCAATTGTTTGCCATTCCATGAGCCTTTGTTCAACACCAATTGGCCAAAACGTGCTGCATCGCGAGCATTGGTGTTAAAACAGCAGAACGATTTTTCGTCGCCATCTTTTTTATCCAGGCTCCAAAGTGCTGTATTTACCGCATGCATAGGTTTCCAAAGGGTACGTTCTGCATATTTCGAAATGGTTTCGCCTGTTGCTTCTTCCACAATAAAAGACAATAGTTGTGTGTTTCCACTTTGGTATCTGAAGCGAACGCCAGGTTTCTCGATTAATTCCTGATCGGTACAAACTTGTCTCAGCTTTTTGCCATAATAGGCTTTTGTGGTAATGGATGTTGGGCTGCTGTAGGCTTCGTCCCAATCTAAACCTGAACTCATGGTAAGCAAATTCTTAATCGTTATTTTACCACGTTCATCATTGGCAAATTCTTCCAAATAATTTCCAATTGGTTCATCCACCGATTTAATTTTGCCTTCGTTAATTGCGATACCAATCAACAGGCTTACGATACTTTTTGTGGCAGAAAAAATATTGGAATGAGAATCTGCATCATAGCCATCCCAATATTCTTCGTACAATACTTTTCCGTCTTGTATGATTAAATAAGCAACTGTTTCATGATCTTCCAGATATTCACGATCTGAAGTTTCTAATTCATATTTGTTGTATGAATCTGCTTCTTTCCACTCTCTGCCATCGGCAACATTAACTTCTGTATTTTCGAAAATCTTGTAATCATCGATATTGGCATACCAGTAAATAAGACTCGTTCGCAAATAATTAGGAGCTATAAGCATCCAAAGTGCCGTTAATAAAGCTAGAATTAAAACAGTTTTGCTTATTCTTGACATGGTTTATGGATTTAGTTTGTATGCATCAGGATCTGTTACTTCCGGTAAAAATTGCGAAGCATCGCCACCATGACGAATGATATCGCGAACAATGGTCGAGGTAATCATGGTATGCTCGGGTGTGGTTAAAAGAAAGATTGATTCTAACTCGTAAACCATTTTTTTATTAATTTGAGCAATTGCACGTTCGTACTCAAAGTCGGCAGCGGTTCTCAAACCTCTTAAAATAAAGTGAGCATTTTTCTTTTTACAGTACTCAACGGTAAGTCCTTCGAAAGTTTCTACCTCAATTTTCGGATTGTTTTGAAAAGCTTCTTTAATCCACTGAATGCGTTTGTCAATTGGGAAAAACTGTCTCTTTTCAGAGTTATATCCTATTGCAATAATAATTTTATCGAATAGAGGTAAAGCCCGGGTCACAATAGATTCGTGTCCGATGGTAAAAGGATCGAATGATCCGGGAAAAATAGCAATGCGTTCCATTTAGTTGTAATTTTTAAAGCAAAAATAGAAAGAATTATTCTGCTTTAATTTTTTTAATCAAGTTTATAAAATAATCTGCTGCTTGCAGCATGTGCGATTCATACCATGAGAACATCTCACCATCTGCCAATTCAATTTTAGCATTGGGAAGAATGTCTCGAATTTCTTTGATGTTGGCTTCCTCGAATGGATATGGCTCAGAAGACAGCAGTACCAATTCAGGATTTAGTTCCTTTATCTCTTCTGCTGTCAGGTTTGGATATCTTTCTTGTGGATCGGATAGAATGTTTACAAATCCACACATTTCCAACATCGAATTAATAAAGGAGTTTTTGCCAACTCCCATGAAAGGATTTCTCCAAATCAGGTACAATACTTTTATGGGTTTAGTGCTTTTAGGAATTTTAGCAAAAGCAGCTCGTATCTTATTTGTGATTTCGAAAGCCTTAGGCTCTGTACCCGTTATCTTTCCTGTGTTTAAAATATTTTGAAGAGCGTCCTCGTAATTTCGAACTTTGCTTACATACACCGGAAAATCTTCCATTAGGGCCTCAACCTGTGCTTTGTTGTTTTCCTCTTCGTTAACCAGGATTAAATCAGGATTTAATAGGTTGATTTTATCGACATACAAGTTTTTAGGACCTCCGATATTGGGCAGCTTTTCAATCTTTCCTTTGGGATATCTACAAAACTTGGTGCGTGAAATTACTTTGCCTTCCAATTCCAAATCGAATAAAAATTCGGTTGTTGATGGAACTGCAGGAATGATTCTTTGGGGTGGAAAGGGAATGTTTACCTCTCGACCCAAATCATCGGTAACTTTAATAAAATCAGCCATTATTTAATTTTAATTTCTTTGTAAGAACTCACAAAAAGTATGTTACCCATATCTTCAAAGCCAGTAAACAAATCAACACCTTCTTCAACCACTTCTTCATGGTTAAAACCAAGAATACTTAAATCAGCATCTATTGATTTCGACATGATTACCTGTTTCTTGTTGGCATAGTTTGCATTAATCAACTGGATATTACTTGGAGATATTGGTAATCGACCAGATTTGATCAAAGCCAATAGTTTTTCTTTCTGGCTTTCCAACTGGTCGCCCGGATAGATTGCAAAAATCTTAATGGTTCCTTTCTTCCAATCAGGATGTCCTTGAATGATGTAGGCCAAAAGAATCATCAAGTTTGCATTTTCCAAATCGTTGGCACCAATCCAAACATGAATTTCTTTCTGATATCCAAATCCTTTATAGGATGTATTCAAAATACAAACATCGAAATGAGTTGATTCAAGCAGTTTGTAATTGTCAATCACATAATTTAATCTTTTTGGTTCGGTTCTCGAGAACTCGAAAAGTATGGTGTTGTAACCGTGTCCGGATATTCCTGATAACTGCATTACCTGTGCAATTGCCGAAGTCATGGATGGAGAAATAATTGTATCAAGATAAACCCGGTTTTTACTTCCCGAAGCCAGGTTAATCAACTTGTTCATTACCTGTTTCGATTCCTCATTGGTTTCCTCGTTTAAGAATCCTTCCAGGAAATGAATATAGGTTCCAAACCCGTATTTATAGGAGATCCATCTTAACAAATCAAATGCCGATCGGCGCTTGAATGAATCTTGAGAAATACAAATGGCAAAAGGCCTCCAGCTTAATTCTCTATCTCCTTTTTCAGCACGTTGCGCAAATATTTGCAAGTGTCGACTCAACTGGAAAACTACTCCGCGGAAAAGTTTCGCCAAGCCCCTGTTTTCTTTCGTGGTTACATTAATTCCATAGTAAATACCACCCATTATCATTAATGACAATATGGCATAAGTCATATTCATTTGGAACATGATCCAAACCGAAAGAACAGCTCCCATTAAGGATAAATACCACTTGGAACGGAAAGTTGGACGGTATGAAGGATCAGCTGCAAAATGCTCAAGGAAGGAGATGATACAAATGGCACCATAGGTTACCATGAAGAACATGGAAATAATCTGGGCCACAAAATCAACATCGCCAATAAATACAAAAACAAATGCAATAGCTATAGAAATCACCGATGCATTAATGGGTTCGTTGTTTTTCTTGCTTTCTGATTTTAACCATTTGTTCAATCCCTTTTGTGGGAAAATATCATCAAGACCAATTGCCTGCAGGGTTCTTGGAGCTACCATTATTGAACCCAACGCTGAGGAAAGTGAAGCCGCAGCCAAACCAATTGGAATAATTGGACCCCAAATGGCAATCTTTCTCATGATTAACTGATCGCTAGCCAAATCTTCAGGACTTGCAGATATGGTAAATTTGTAGGCTGCCCAAATGTATATTAACAATCCACCAACGGTTGCCCAAATGGTTCCTCTAGGTATCGATTTTCTCGGATTTCTTAAATCGCCGGAAAGACCTAAACCAGCAGCTAAACCTGTAAATGCCGGGAAGACAATAGTGAATACATAAAAGAAGCTCTTTGGATTTTCAACCGTAGCATCCAAAACCATTTCCGTTGGAGCATTATCTGGCGATCCGATAAAGAACATGATCAATGAAAGACCTAAAGTTGCTACCACAACATACAAGGCTTTCATCCCCATATTGGCACCTCGATAGAGAAATAAACCAGCCAAAATGGTCATGGTTGGAATACTAATGGCTCTTTTGTCGTAAATTAAAAGACCATAATTATCCGCAAGCCATTGAATTGCCGGATCAAAAGCCTCGGCAAAGGCAATCACATAGAAAGCCACCGAAATTGCCTGCGAAAGATAGAGTGTAATTCCAATTGCGGCACCAATGTTTAATCCAAAAGATCGGGAAATGATGTAGTAGGCTCCACCCCCTAGCACTTTTTGGTTGGTTGCAATCTCTGCAACTGCCATTGCTGTAGGAATGGTAATTAAATGACCTAAAATAATGATTCCAATTACTCCAATAAATCCAACATTACCAACAGCCCAACCGAAACGAAGGAACAAAATTGCTCCTAAAATGGTTGAAATGGCAGTTAGGAAAACTGGCATGGTGCCAAAATTGGCTTTGTTTTTCAGTAAATTATCGGGCATAGTTAAATTTCTTTAGTCTCTTTTATCAAAGTGCTAAATATAGTTAATCGAAATTGATAATGAATACTACAGCTTTGAAAGATGTGAGGAGACTTGCGATTTTAACAATTCTATGTTCAAACTATTTTGGTGATAAATGATTTTCCCATCTTTATCCAACAAGAAAGCATTGAAACCTCTGTCTAAGTATCGCACTACTTCAATGTTTTGGTTCAAGCTTCCAATTTCAATGCAATTCAATTCAGGTCGTGGTTCAGGATGCCAAGCTTTGGTTTCTGTGGTTCCCGGAATTCTTACCCTGGCATATGATGAGTATCTTATGATGTTAACGACTTCCAATGAAGGAAAAGAACTTGTAATATCTTTGACTCCGTCATAATATTGTTGAGCTCGATCAGGAAACCAACATCTCCAAATGTATAGTAATATAGGTTTTCCTTTGTGTTGAGAGAGCTGATATTCTTTGCCATCTAAAGTTTTAGACTTGATTTCAGGAAACTGCCCTTTGTTTTTAAGGGTTTCAATAATATTAACCCTCTTTTGCAAATTGTTAACGTACAATCCATTTGGATTAGCCAGTTTTAAGGTTTTCAATTGTTCTTTTACATACTCCAGGCTACGTTTTGCGGCAAAGTATTCTTCGTAAATCAGGTAAGCAACAACTGGAGAAGAGGCATATTTGTAGAAGTATTCGTCTTTGAATTTGTTTAGTCTGGCATATTCCTTCATGAATTGATTTTTTTTAACCGAATCTGATTGTATTTCCGGAATTTCCAGATTTTCAGCAATTTTTAATTTTTGCTTGTTATTTTCGGCTAGTTTTGCTTGAAAATCCTCATATCTGTTTTGTGCAGGAGAACCTTTTAGTTTACCAATTAAGAATTTGTGGTTCATATCTTTTTTATGAACAAACAGGCTCATTTGGCTTGGAGACAAAAATACTCTTCCAGCTCTTCGCCCTGCAATTTTGAATTCTGCAATAAATGCTTGTTTACATGGTGCTTCGAATTTGAATTCTCCATTTTTGGTTTTAACAGAATCGATAAACTCCTTGGTTTCTCCATCATACTTGTACAGGTAAATGTATTCTTCCTGAAGTCCACCAATCATTCCTTGCAAGCTAAAGGTTTTCTGAGCATTGACAGGGGTTATCGAAATCAATGCAAATAGAAAAAGCCAAAATATTTTAGTCATTGTATATGTGTTAAGGTGTTAATTAAAAAACTAAAGATAACAATAATCAGTTGTAATCATAAGCAATGGCAAACGATTAAAGTTGAAATTGCATGATAGTATTCGTAAATTATATAGAGACTTTTAACCAAAAATCGAAATCATGAAGAAAGTAACTGTATTAGGAGCCGGATTGGTTGGGAAACTAATCGCTATTGATTTAAGTGAAGCTTTTGCTGTAACTGCCATTGATCATGATGCAAATGCATTGGAACAATTGGCCAGGCATCCTAAAATCAAGACCAAGAAAGCCGATTTGTCGGTTGAAGGAACAGTTCGGAAATTAGTTGCTGATTCGGATTTGGTAGTTGGGGCTGTGCCCGGAAGCATGGGATTCAAAGTAGTTCGAGAAGTAATAGAGGCAGGAAAAAATATGGTGGATATTTCTTTTTTTCCTGAAGATGCTTTTGAATTGGATGATCTCGCCAAAAATAACAACTGTTGTATTGTTACGGATTGTGGTGTTGCTCCAGGTATGGGAAATTTGATTCTAGGTTATCACAGTGAGAAAATGAAGGTGAAAAGTTTTAAATGTCTTGTTGGTGGATTGCCTTTCAAAAGAGAGTGGCCATGGGAGTATAAAGCAGTTTTTTCTCCTATTGACGTGATTGAAGAATATACCAGACCTGCTCGATATGTTCAGAATGGAGATATTGTAGTCCGCGAAGCTTTGTCAGATCCCGAACTGATCCATTTTGAAAATGTTGGAACGCTTGAGGCATGGAATTCTGACGGATTACGCAGTCTGATAAAAACCATGGATGTTCCCAATATGATTGAAAAAACCTTACGTTATCCTGGAACCATTGAGTATTTGAGGGTATTGAGGGATACTGGCTATTTTTCTCACGAGAAGATTAATATTGACGGTGTGAAAATCAAACCCATTGATTTGACCTCAAAATTGTTATTCTCGAAATGGAAGTTGAAGCCGGGAGAGAAAGAGTTTACCGTGATGCGAGTAGAAGTAGAAGGCCTACAGAGTGGCTTAAAAAAATGCCTTGTATACGATTTGTTCGATGAGTTTGATGATGAAAAAGGATTTACATCTATGGCACGAACTACGGGATATACCTGTACTGCAGTTGCCAATATCTTGCTAAAAGGCAAATACTCTCGCAAAGGAATCAATCCTCCTGAATTTCTGGGTAAAGATGCTGATTGCTTTAATTTTGTTTTTGAGTATCTGAAAGAAAGAGGAGTTGTTTACAAAGTGAATATGAACAAATGAGATGAACTCATTTAAAATCCAAGTATTAACGTTTTTAGTTGAACTTTTAAAATAGAATCGTGTCCATTTAATGTTGCGAGTTGACATTTCAATGTAAAAAGTTCATGTTTTAACATCGCAAGCTAAGCTGTCAACGTTGAAACCTGAACTTGCAATGTTGATACTTCAAGTTTTCATCTTAAAACCTCAAATTTTAATAAAAATTGATGTCCTGTAGAGCCAAGATTACAGCATAAAAAGTTGAAAGCTCAACTTTTAACATCGAAACTTTATGTTTCAACATTAAAACATCAGCTGTCAATGTTGAAGCCACAAGTATTAACGTTGAAACCTCAGCTTTTAATACTGAAACTTCACGTTAAGACGTCGAGAGCTTAACTTTTAAGATTAAAAATTGATGTTTAAACGGTTCAAATATTACAGATAATCCAATGAAGAATCTTCAATTTTTGCAAAAGGAGCAACGGCACGGTTGTATATTCCTTGCACATAGGCAATAGCCATACCGTAATTGGTAACAGGAATGCCTGCATCTATGGCAGGTTGTAATCTATTTCCCAATTGTTTTGGCGTAATCATACATCCACCACACTGAATGAGTAATGCATAATCCGACATTTCTCCAGGAATTTCATCTAAACCTGCAATCACTACAAAATCAAGTTGTTTTCCGGTATAATTCGAAATCCAGCGAGGAATTTTAACTCTTCCAATATCATCGCAAGAGGTATGGTGAGTACAACTTTCCAAAAGCAATATTTTGTCTCCATCTTTTAGCTCTGAAATTTTTGGAGTTCCCTGAAGGTAAGCAGAAAAATTGCCTTTGAAATGTGCCAGCATAATGCTAAAACTGGTCAAGGCAATATCAGATGGGATAGAAGCCCCAGCTTTCAGAAATACCTGGCTATCGGTAACAACAAGCTTAGGTTTGATTCCTGTTTTTCTAAGGAATGCATCTACTTCGCGTTCTTTTAAAACAATACAGATGGCATCGTTGTCCAAAATATCACGTATGGCTTGTACTTGTGGTAGAATCAATCGTCCTTCAGGCGCTTCAATATCAATTGGCGTAATTAAAAGAACAATATCACCATAGCTAATTAAATCACCAAGAAGCGATGGCGTAGTAAATGCCGATTCGGGAATGGTTTTCTTGATGCTCTTTACGATAGGTTCAATATCTCCGTCTACCGAATTGAAATGCAGAACTTCTTTAGCTCCAGCATTGGTTAGTAGACTCAAAGTATCCTGATGCAATAGTTCTAGATCCTCCTTATTGTGAATGGCGATAAAGGGAACATCTTGCTTTTTGAATTTTTCAATCAAGCCTTTTTCAAAATCACCAAATGTATTTTTGGTAATGACCAAGATGGCCAAATCGATGGTTTTAATGGCCTGATTGGTTTTAAGAATTCGCTTTTTTCCCAATTCACCTGTATCATCTATCCCGGCAGTATCGATAAGTATTACCGGGCCAAATCCTGTGATTTCAAAAGATTTTTTTACAGGATCCGTGGTAGTACCTGCAACATCAGAAACAATAGCAATATCCTGCCCCGCAAGGAAGTTGATTAATGTACTTTTCCCGTTATTTCTTCTACCAAAAATTCCAATATGTGGACGACGTTCTCTACCCATGTTTTTGCAGTGATCAGTTACCTATGAACAGTTATCGGTTATTTCGTATTAATTGTTTCGCTTAAAACGAATCCTAATTTTAATAATTCTTCTGGAGTAATCAGTTCTTTTAGCTTGTCATTCGACAAAATTTCAAGCTTATTGTTGGCTTCCAGTATTGTACAAGAATTCTTCTTCATCTCCTTAGCCAGTTTTGCAGCCTCATGATATCCAATATATGGAGAAAGAGCTGTGGCTACCGAAGGATTATAAAGCACATTTTCTTCGGTAGAATTCGACTGAATCGACAGTTCCTTGAATAGATTCTCAGCAAGTGTATTGTTTGCAGCAATCAGCAATTTGATGCTATCCAATAAGGCATGACCGATAGAAGGTAAATAAGCATTTAACTCCAGGCAGCCTTGTCCTGATAGATTGCTAATCATTACATCGTTGGCATACACTTTATGAGCGGTGCTGATTACAAATTCGGGAATTACCGGATTTACTTTACCTGGCATAATGGAACTACCCACTTGCTTTTGTGGCAAGTGAAGTTCTCTGTTCTGAAATAAATCGGATCCTAAAAGTCGAAGGTCGGCAACCATTTTTTCCAGGTTTACCGCATGTGCTTTTAATGTTGCATGCACTTCAACAAATCCATCTTGATTTGCAGTTGCATCCGATAAATTTTCGGAACGTGTAATTGGCAATCCCGTTAGCTTTCGCAGATTAGGAACCACTTCCATGATAAAAAATCGAGGAATGGATAAACCTGTTCCTATGGCACCGCCACCAAGATTCACCTCCTTGATTCTTTCGAAACATTTGGAAACTCTCCACCAGTCTCGCGACAAAGCATTGTTGTATGTACTAAACAGTTTATCGTATGAGGATGGAACGGCAGCCTGCATTTGAGTGTATCCAATGCGCAATACATTTCTGTAATTGCTTTCTGTTTTTTCCACCTGCAAACGCAAGTTGTTAATTGATTCTTCCAGTTCCTGAAGCAAACGAATTGCCGCAACTTTTAGCGATGTTGGAATAACATCGTTAGTAGATTGGAACACGTTGGCATGCTCGAAAGGATCTACTTTATCGTAATCGCCACAATTTTCACCTGCTTGTTGCAAAGCCCTGTTGGCGATAATCTCATTTACATTCATGTTGATGCTGGTTCCAGCACCACCTTGTATGGCAGGCACAATGAAATGTTCGAAATGCTTGCCCAGATTTATTTCATCAGCAGCATCATTTAAGTTTTCAATCAGATTTTTATCAAGCAATTGAAAAGGAAATTCCTGGTTTGGAAACTTACGATCGATTCCTTTCAGAAAATCAAGGTAAGTTTTGTAACAGGCTTGTTTCACAACTCCAACAGCCATATACCATTCTTTATGAAATTGGGTGTTGTCCGGAAAATTTTCCTTCGCACGTAGAGAATGAATTCCCCAAAGTGAATCTTTGGGAATCTCTCGTTTACCAATAAAATCTGATTCAATTCTCATGATTAATTTGCTGATTTGGTATATGCTTTTACATCTTCAACACTAATGCTATCCTGTCCAAGGATGATTAATCGCTCGATGATGTTTCTGAACTCTCGAATATTACCGGTATAATTGATCTTTTTTAGCTCTTCAATTGCGTCTTCATCAATTCCTTTTACTGGTAATCCCATTTCGCCACAAATCATATCAATAAAATGATTGGCAAGCAATGGAATGTCATCAATTCGATCGTTCAAAGAAGGAACCTCAATTAAAATCACGCTTAAGCGGTGATACAAATCCTCACGGAAATTGTTGTTTTCGATTTCTTCTTTTAAATTTTTGTTGGTTGCTGCAATTACACGAACATTCACTTTAATCTCTTTATCGCCACCAACACGGGTAATTCTGTTTTCCTGCAAAGCTCTTAATACTTTTGCTTGCGCAGATAAACTCATATCACCAATTTCATCCAAGAAAAGCGTTCCACCATCGGCCAATTCGAATTTGCCTTTGCGTTGCTTATGCGCCGAAGTAAAAGATCCTTTTTCGTGACCAAACAATTCGCTTTCGATCAATTCAGATGGAATTGCAGCACAGTTTACCTCAATAAATGGACTTTTGCAGCGATTGCTTTGCTCATGGATTCGATGTGCAACCAATTCTTTACCGGTTCCATTGGGTCCGGTGATTAGAACTCTTGCATCGGTTGGTGCTACCTTATCAATCATTTGATTTACATCCTGAATTGCATCAGCCTCACCAATCATTTCATATTTCTTGCTGACTTTTCTTTTCAGAACTTTGGTTTCTGTAATCAGCTTCGATTTATCCATTGCATTGCGAATGGTAATCAGAATTCTATTTAGATCAAGGGGCTTTTCAATGAAATCGAATGCTCCTTTCTTTATTGCTTCAACTGCAGTGTCGATATTTCCATGGCCCGAAATCATGATGATCGGAGTGTCGATAGCCAATTCCTGTATTTTGTCCAGCACTTCAATACCATCCATCTGTGGCATTTTAATGTCACATAAAATAACATCGAATTCATCATTTTTTGCCATTTCCAAACCAGCAATGCCATCTTCGGCAAGGCTGATGTCGTAGCTTTCATAACTTAGAATTTCTTTCAAAGTATTTCGAATACTTCTTTCGTCATCAATGATTAGAATTTTAGACATAGCTATTTTTTTGATTCTACAGCTGTAGCTGTTTTATTAGTGTTTTTTTCGATGTGCTCAAACAAAGCACCTTCTTTTAGCGCATATGAAGATTGGTACAATTTACTAAAACCAGCTTCTTTTACCAGGTGATTGATAAAAATACTTGCAACCACCATCAACTCAACCCGAGCAGGATCCATTCCTTTCATTGTCTTTCTTTCTTCGAGGCTAGAGTTTAGAAAAATCTGGTGTAATCTGAAAAAATCTTTCAGTTTGATCTCAAATTGAGATTCCGGCAATCCATTTGTTTGATAGCCATCAGCCAAAAGGATTTGTTTGAAAGTATCAAAAGACCCAGATGAACCGATTAAGGTTTTTACATTGTGAAGATCCAGTGCCTCAAATAAGTCGGGCAATTGCTCTTTTAAGTACTCATCTACTTTTGTAATATCCCCTTTTGTCATTGGATCCGAAGGCGCAAACATTTCGAGCAAACGGGTCATACCTAGTGGATAACTTTTTTTCCAGAATACTTTTTCGTTGTTGGCAATAATAATTTCATTGCTACCACCTCCAATGTCAAGAATAGCAACGGCTTCATGATTTAATTCAACAGCATTTTTTGTTCCTGTATAAATCAAATCAGCCTCACGTTCACCGGAAATGATCTCGATGTTTACCTGATAGTTCTCTTCAATTAATCGGACGAACTCTTCACCATTCGCTGCTGACCGAATTGCTGAAGTAGCGAATGCAATTTTCTCGCTAGCATTATATTCTTCTGATATGCAATTCATTTCATCAAATGCATTTTTTGCTCTTTGAATCGCTTCGTCGGTTATTTTATTTTGATTAATTCCGCCCTTGCCAATTTTGGTAGGGTACTTTGAACGGTGTAGGATGTTAGGATGTTTCCCTTCGCTCCATTCTGCTACCAATAAATTAAATGTATTGGTTCCTAAATCAATTACAGAAATCCGTTTCGTTTGCATAAATAATGGTTAAAGTTTTAAGTGAAAGTGATCTAGCCTAGCTTATAGGACTAGATTCATTATCGAAGATAGTAAAATCTTTGTTTAAGAATAATAACTTTTGTCAATGTCTTGTAAATACTGATAAAAGACATGTTTCTGGTTCTTCAAAAACTATGCCTAATTTGAAGTTTATGAAAAATGCCTCGTGAAGAGGCATTTTCTAAAAATCGATACAATATTTGTTAGTTGTGATACCTTAACCACTTCCAAATTTCTTTGTAGGAAACTTTCTTTCCATACATTAATATTCCTGTTCGATATATCTTGGCTGCTATCCATGTGATTAACAGGAATGTGCCGATTAGTAGCGTCATGGAAAGTAGCAATTCCCAAATTGGAACTCCGAAAGGAATTCTTACCAACATTACAATAGGTGAAGTGAATGGAATAATAGAACCCCAGAAGGCCAAACTACTCTCTGGATTTTTTGCTACGGCAAAACCAATATACAAAGCAAGAATTAATGGAATTGTAATAGGAAGCATAAACTGTTGGGTTTCCGTTTCATTATCAACAGCACTACCAACAGCAGCAAATAGTGCTGAGTACAATAAATATCCTCCTAAAAAGAAGAAGATAAATGCGCCAACAATACCAGCAACATAGGCAAGATCGAAAGTTCCCAGAATATCCTGAGCCATTTTTAACTGACCGGCATCTAAAGAAGCTGCACCTGCAGGTAGTTCAGCTACCGACTTTGCCTGTTGCAGGGCTTCCATGTCAACGCCTGGCAGAACTAATGCTGAACCAACCGTAATAATTATGCCAGTTAATACAACCCACATTATGAATTGGGTCAACCCAACCATTGCAACGCCAACAATTTTTCCCATCATCAGTTGGAATGGCTTAACTGATGATATAATTACCTCGACAATACGATTGCTTTTCTCTTCGATTACCCCTCTCATTACCTGAACACCATACATGAAAATAAACATGTAAATGATGAAGCTGGCAGCAAAACCAATTCCCATTGCAATTTCGGTAGAGCTTTGTTTAATTTCTCCACCTTCGCCAAACTTAATAGTGCGCATAGAGATAGGTGTTCTGGTTGCAGCTAGTTTTTCTTCCAAATCAGGCATATTTGCTTCTGCAATAATTTTAGATCGCTTCAGTTTTTCGATATGTTGCCTTATTTGTCTTCCAACATTTGATTTAACTTCGATGGTAACTTGTTTGTGCGAGAATAATTCTGCGGTTTTGGTCTGCAGAATGTTTTTAGGAATTACCAAAATGGCGTAATATCCTTTCTTTTCCATACTACTTTTTACCTCCTCGAAAGAGGCATTTTGCAAGTAGTTGTATGTGGTGAATTCACTGCTTTTAACAGGTTCTACCAATTCCGATTCGTTTAAAACGGCAATAGTTCTCTTTTCAGTATCATCTTTCAACATCATCCAAATCATGAAAGCATAAATTCCTGCAATCAACAATGGAGTAAGAAAAGTAAGAATCAGGAATGACCTTTTCTTTACGCGAGAGAGGTATTCTCTTTGTATAATGATAAATATCTTGTTCATTTTATAAATCTTGTGGTTAGATGGTTTTGCTTTCTTTTACTACTCTAATGAAAATATCATTCATGTTAGGAATGATTTCTCGGAAGGAAACAATGTTCAGATATGGCAGTAGCTGTTCTAATAATTCATTAGAAGTAGATCCGTTATTTAATTTGATCTTAAGAGTATTGAATTCAATTCCTTTGGCTTGATCAATAATTTCAAAATCAGCTTTAAGAACCTGATCCAGTTTGTCGAATTCACCTATGTAGTTAATCTCGTAGGTGTTGGTTCTGTATCTCTTTTTGATTTGCTCAACAGGACCATCAAGAATTTTTTCTGATTTGTTGATTAAGGCAATGTGGTCGCAGATTTCCTCGACTGAACCCATATTGTGAGTTGAAAATATGATGGTAGCACCTTTGTCTCTTAATTCAAGAATTTCTTTTTTCAACAAATTCGCATTAATCGGATCAAAACCACTGAAAGGCTCATCAAAAATTAATAATTCAGGCTCGTGAAGAATGGTAACAATAAACTGTACCTTTTGTGCCATCCCTTTTGATAGCTCTTCAACCTTTTTATCCCACCAAGGTAAAATGTCAAACTTATCGAACCAGGCTTTCAATTTCTTGGTAGCTTCCTTTTGGCTCATTCCCTTTAACTGTGCAAGATAAACAGCTTGCTCGCCAACTTTCATCTTTTTATATAAACCTCTTTCTTCAGGAAGGTAACCAATGCGTTTTACATCTTCAGGTTTTAAAGGCTGTCCGTTAAAAAACACCTCTCCGGCATCGGGACCAGTAATTTGGTTGATGATACGAATTAATGTTGTTTTACCAGCTCCATTTGGACCAAGAAGTCCAAATATGCTGCCTTTCGGAACAGATATGCTTACTTTGTTAAGTGCTTTATGTCCTGCATATTGCTTAACAACGTCTTTTGCTTCGAAAAATGTCATGAATTATATTTTTGGTTAGTGACACTCTATTAAGAACTGAAATCTAAAGTACACAATTTATGAGGATGTCTTCATAAAAAATCGATATAAAGAAGATGATACAAGTTTTAACTTGTTTTTTTATCGATATAAAATTTAGACAAAAAGAAACCCCGACATTTCAGCCGGGGTTGATCTTTTTGTTTTTATATCTATTCGAAGAAGTTTCTTACTTTTTTGAAGAAGCTTTTTTCTTGCGATGATGGTTTTGGTTGAAATGATTCTGAAGATTGAAGTTTTTCAAGAACCTTTCTCTCTTCCTTGCTTACATTGTTTGGAACCCAAACGTTAATCTTAACAAGCAAGTCACCTCGTCCATATCCATTTACATCAGGAAGACCTTTGCCTCTTAAACGTAAAATTTTGCCTGGTTGTGTACCTCCATCAATCTTAACCTTAACCTTGTTTTCGATTGTTGGAATTTCAACAGCTGTTCCTAAAATCGAATCAGGGATACTAATGAATAGGTTGTATAGCAAGTCATTTTCATCGCGAACCAATTCCGGGTGTTCTTCCTCCTGAATTAGAATCAACAAATCGCCATTAATTCCACCACGACGAGCAGCATTACCTTTTCCACTAACCGAAAGTTGCATGCCTTCAGCAACACCAGCAGGAATGTTAATTGAAATTACCTCTTCGTCACGAACAATACCTTCACCAGCACAGCTAGTACATTTGTTGGTAATCATTTTTCCTTCGCCGTTACAAGATGGACAGGTTGATGCAGTTTGCATTTGTCCTAGAATGGTATTCTGAACTCTTGTAACTTGTCCTGAACCATTACAGGTAGAACAAGTAGAGAAAGATGAGCCATCTTTGGCTCCAGATCCGTTACATGAATTACACTCAATGTATTTCTTAACTTTTATCTTTTTCTCAACGCCTTCGGCAATTTCCTTTAAAGTCAATTTTACTTTTACTCTAAGGTTACTACCACGGTTTACTCGACGTGAACTGCGGCCACCGCCACCAAATCCACCACCAAAGAATGATCCGCCACCGAAAATATCTCCAAAGTGTGAAAAAATATCTTCCATGTTCATACCGCCGCCGAAGCCACCACCAGAAGCTCCACCCATACCGGCATGACCAAATTGATCGTAGCGCTGACGCTTTTCGGGATTACTCAAAACTTCATAAGCTTCTGCAGCTTCTTTAAAGTTTTCTTCAGCCTGCTTATCATCAGGGTTTTTATCCGGGTGAAATTGTATCGCTTTCTTACGATATGCTTTTTTTAATTCGGCTTCCGAGGCAGACTTTGATACCCCTAATACCTCATAATAATCTCTTTTCGACATCTTTTTTCAACTTAGAATTAGGAATCAGAGAATTATTCTCCTACAACAACTTTTGAGAAACGAATCACTTTTTCATTTAAAGTGTATCCTTTTTCAACACAATCAACAACTTTTCCTTTCATATCTTCTGATGGCGCAGGAATTTTTGTGATTGCTTCGTGAATGTCGGTATCAAATTCTGTATTAATCGCTTCAATTTCTTTTACTCCATTCTGCGAAATGAAATCTTTGAAATTGTTGTAAATCAAATGAACACCTTCTTTTAAAGCTTCTATATCTTTTGCTTCATCAATAGATTGTAGTGCTCTTTCGAAGTTATCCATTACAGGAAGAACATTAACAAGAATTTTTTCACCTGCCGATTTGGTAAGCTCCATTTTCTCTTTTAAAGTTCTTTTTCTATAGTTGTCGAACTCAGCGGATAAACGCATGTATTTGTCGTTGATATCCTGAAGTTTTGCTCCAAGTTCTTCTATTTCGTCAGCTTTTTTCTCTTTAGCCGATTTCTTTTTTTCTTTCTTTTCAGCCTTTGGTTCTTCTTTTACCTCTTTCTCCTCAACTGGCTGTTCTACCTTAGTTTCCAAATCTTTTTCTTCCAATTCTTCTTTTTTTGATTTGCTTGTATCTTTTGTCATTTTTCAATGATTTTTTGCGTTCTAAATTAACAAGGCAGAAGTAAACAAATAACCTGCCAATTTGTGCCTTTACGACAAATTGGCACAAAGATAGAATTTGAAACTGTAATAATTTCCTTTTTCATGTCTTTTCGTACAGATAATTATACAATTAGCTGATGGCAAAAAATATGGGAAGTTAATGTCATGATGAATTTTTATAAGAAATATCTTTTAATTATATTTAGTATACGTTATTATTAATACTTATGGAAATTAAAATTGACACCAGTGATTTTAACATTCGACTATACAAGGATGTTGTATACCTAAAGGTTGTAGGGATGCAGGATCAGGAGGCCGTTGATTTTTTTATCAAAGCAATTGATGATATGCTTGAAAAGTATCCGAATAAGAACTTTTCATCAATTTGTGATCTCACAGAATTAATTCTTTCCAGTCCAAAACTTGCACGACAGGTTAATGGGGCAATCAAAAAAATAAGTAGTTCCCTTAATTATGAGTACAATGCGGTAATTGTTCAAGCTAAATTTTTACAAATTGTTCAAGCCTACATATTTACATTTTATATGAACAACACCAATGTAAAAACACAAGTGTTTAGAGATGTACAAAAAGCATTTCATTGGTTGGATGAGAAAGGGTATCATACGGAAGAATTGAAAGAATTTCTATTGATTCAATCAAAATAAAAGCCGATAATTAATGTGAAATTATCGGCTTTTATTTTATGTAGGTTTCTTGTTATTATTTTTTCATGTACTGATGAAGAAAATTGTCCAAGTTAGCTCCTCTAAGGTTTTTTGCAAGAATAATACCATTGCCATCAATAAGGAAATTGGCCGGAATGGAATTAATTCCAAACTTGTTGGAAGTAGGAGAGTGCCATCCTTTTAATTCACTTACGTGATATTTCCAATTCAATTTATCTTTAGAAATGGCTGCTTTCCAGCTGGCTAATTTTTTATCCAAAGAAAAGCTATAGATTTCGAATCCACTACCGTTTTTAAATTCGGCGTTTTTAAATTGATTGTAAGCATTTATAAGAATTGGATTTTCTGCTCTACATGGAGGACACCACGATGCCCAAAAATCAACCAATACAACTTTGCCTTTTAAATCACTTAATTTTAAGTTTTTTCCATCAATTGATTTTGCAACAATATCAGGAAGTTTATCTCCAACATTAAAGCCTTCTTTGGCTCCTTTCGATTTATCGCCTGCATAGGCTGAAATTGAGAATAAAAATGCCAGCAGTAGAAATGTATATTTAAACTTTTTCATACGTATTTTAATTAACCATTAATAATCTGTCTAATTTGTAGAACCAAAATAGATATATCCAATTATTTAAACTGTTAAAGAATAGTTAATTAACAATTCTTTTGATATTTGCTCCAATGGCATTCAATCTTAAATCGATGTTTTCGTACCCCCTGTCAATTTGGTCGATATTGTGAATTGTACTCTTTCCTTCGGCCGATAAAGCGGCAATTAATAAGGCAACTCCTGCACGAATATCAGGTGATACCATGGTGGTTGGGCGCAATTGGTTTTCCTGGTTTAAGCCAATTACAGTGGCACGGTGTGGATCACAAAGAATGATTTGTGCACCCATGTCAATTAACTTATCCGTAAAGAACAAACGACTTTCGAACATTTTTTGGTGAATCAATACGCTTCCTTTGGCTTGTGTGGCAACCACAAGGAAAACACTCAATAAATCAGGTGTAAGTCCAGGCCAAGGAGCATCAGCAACAGTTAGAATCGAACCGTCGATAAAGGTATCGATTTCGTAATTTTCCTGTTTAGGGATAAAAATATCATCTCCTCTAAGTTCCATTTTTATTCCTAGTCGTTTAAAGGCATCAGGAATCATTCCCAACTCTTTATAGGCAACATCTTTAATGATAATTTCAGATTTTGTCATGGCAGCTAAACCAATAAAACTACCAATTTCAATCATATCTGGCAGAATTTTGTGTTCGCACCCACCTAGTTTTTGAACGCCTTCAATCTCGAGCAGGTTAGAGCCAACACCAGTTATTTTTGCTCCCATCGAAATTAACATTCTACACAATTGCTGAATGTATGGTTCACATGCTGCATTGTAAATGGTAGTAGTTCCTTCGGCCAAAACAGCAGCCATAATGATATTGGCTGTTCCGGTAACCGATGCTTCATCAAGAAGCATATAGGTTCCTTTTAGTTTTTTTGCTTCAACACGATAAAAGTTTTCACCTTGATTAAAATTGAATACTGCCCCTAGCTTTTGGAATCCAATAAAGTGGGTGTCTAATCTTCTGCGACCAATTTTATCACCACCAGGGCGAGGAATGTATCCTTTTCCAAATCGAGCCAAAAGAGGCCCGATAATCATGATGGAGCCACGAAGCGAAGATCCTTTTTTAACAAATTCAGGCGAATTTAAATATTCTAAATCTACATTTTCGGCTTTAAAAGTATAACTGTTCTTTGATTCTTGAGAAACCTGAACTCCTAAATCTGATAAAAGTTCGATTAATTTATTTACATCAAGAATGTTGGGTATGTTATGAATTGTAACTTTTTCGTCAGTTAATAATGTTGCACAAAGAATTTGTAAAGCTTCATTCTTTGCTCCCTGTGGAGTTAGTTCACCTTTTAGTGGTTGACCTCCAATTATTTCGAAAGTGCTCATTTGGTCTGTGTTTTGGTGTGAATGATAGCTTAAAGATAACCATAAAAGCGAAGGAAAAAACGGAAATATTAAGCTTGTTGAATAAAAAAACCGGTTAAAAAACCGGTTTTTTGTAATTATCTATTTTTATTGTGTTTGCGATGATCGTTGCGATGTCCGCCAGTATGCTTTTTACGTGGCTTATTTTTCTGTGAGAAATCTTTATCTCTGGCTTCGCGTAACTTCAATTCTTCAGGAATTGTAAGTTGTCCCTCAGAAAGCTCCACAATATCTTGAAAAATCTTATCATCAGGTACACTGTCCTTGTTCCAGTTGATGAAAGACTTTTTCATATGATTTGCAATCATTAAAATCAAAGCATCTTTTTCCTTTTGTTCTTCAATTTCGATTGCCTTAGCAATTAAAGATTCAATTGTTTTACCGTAGTGGCGGTACTTAATTCGTTCGTTTTTATATGGAACCTTTTGTGGTTTCTCAGATAATTTTTCTTTTGTAGGAGTTTCAAAAGGAGAATCAATATCCAATTTAAAATCCGACATCAAAGCAAGATGGTCCCAAAGTTTATGTCTGAAATCGCTAACATCTCTTAGGTGTGGATACATGTTACCCATAACAGCGATAATGCTTTTGGCTACTTTATTTCTTTCGTCTCTGTCTTCCACAGTTAGAGCAAAGTCAACCATTTTCTGAACGTTTCGCCCATATTCAGGAAGTACAAGGTGTTTCCTGTTCGAATTGTAATCCATTTATTTAGTTGTGTTAATTACGGTAATCAATTTCTATTATATAAAAGGTAATCTGCGTTAATTCAACACAATACATACCAAAATAAAATTGAAGTCTGTTTCTTAATAATTCGTAGTGACTATTTCTGATTTGTCGCTTATTTTAATGAAGTAAATAAGAATTTTAAACGTTTCGTTTTTGGTAATCGACAAACTTAGAAAGTCTTAGAACTCATTGCAAATGTATATGTTTTCTTTAATCATTACAAATTGTGAGAGAATTATCCTACAATTTTAAGTTTCGCAAATTTAAGTAGCAATTGCTTTTGTCCAACGGTTTTAAAGAATACGGTTGCTTTAATATTCGGTTTACTTCCTTCCAGTTGTAACACTTTTCCTTTTCCAAATCGTTGGTGTTCAACTACCATTCCTGGTTGGATTGAATCAGGATCCGAAGGGGTGAAGTTTGGATCGACGTTTTGATTGCTACTTTGCTTGATACGTGAAACTGGCTGATTTAGTTTGGGTTTAGCCGAAAAACTTCTTTTTTGTTGAAATCTACTTGGTGAATTAGGAACTTCGAATTCAGTTGTACTTTGGTAATTGTCACGACCATTTCCTGAGAATTCTGGTTCTTGTTCATATGTATATTCAACAAACCTTTCGTCAATTTCACGAATAAATCTACTTGGTCGGGGATAACTCATATTTCCCCATTTGTATCTCGATTTCGCGAACGAAAGAGTTGCTTTTTTCTCCGCACGGGTTAAGGCCACATAAAACAATCTTCGTTCTTCTTCAAGCTCTTGTTGGGTGCTTGTAGCCATTTGCGAAGGAAACAGTTCCTCTTCCAAGCCTACAATGTACAAGTATGGAAATTCCAGACCTTTTGCTGAGTGAATGGTCATCAAGGTCACCTTATCTCGATCTTCATCTTTTTCATTATCCTGATCGGTTAACAAGGCCACATCTTCCAAAAAGTTTGGCAAATGCAATTCGCGCCCTTCTTCCAAAGCATTTTGTGTAAATTCCTGTATACCATTCAATAATTCCTGGATATTTTCATGTCTAGATACGCCTTCAGGAGATCTGTCATTGTACAATTCTTTTATGATTCCGGTTGAGTTGGCAATATTGTTGGCCAAATCGAAAGCGGTTTCAGTTGCCAATTGAGCTTGAAAGCCTTTTATCAAATTGGTAAACTTTGCAATTTTTGAGATTGTACCTGCATTCAATCCATAAGGACGCTCATGTAAGCCGCATATAATATCCCACATGCTAAGCACATTTTGAGATGCAGCATCTTGCAGTTTAGCAATTGTGGTGGCACCAATTCCACGTTTCGGATAATTAATCACCCTTTTTATAGCCTCTTCGTCGTGCGGATTTACAGCCATTCTACAATAGGCCAAAAGGTCTTTAATCTCCTTGCGTTGATAGAAAGATAATCCACCATAAATTTTATAAGGCAGGTTCAGTTTTCGCAAGGACTCCTCGAAAATCCTCGATTGAGCATTGGTACGATATAAAATTGCAAAATCCTGATATGCACAATGCGAACGCATTCTGGTTTCGAAAATGTCATTCGTAATCAAGTAACCTTCTTCATGATCGGTTAAAGCTTTTACAATTTTGATTTTATCACCTTCTTCATTATCCGAAAATGATTCTTTTTGAATCTGACCTTTGTTCTTATGGATAATGCTATTGGCAGCATTTACAATATTCTGAGTAGAACGGTAATTCTGTTCCAGTTTGTATAGTTGGTAGTTTGGATAATCGTTTCTAAAGTTTAGGATGTTTTCAATTTTGGCACCACGGAAAGAGTAAATACTCTGTGCATCGTCGCCCACAACGCATACATTCTTGTGTTGTTCAGCCAATTTTTTCACAATTAAATATTGTGCGTAATTGGTATCTTGGTACTCATCTACCAATACGTATTTAAACTTATCCTGATACTTGGCCAATATTTCCGGAAAATCTCGGAATAGGATGTTGGTTTGCAAAAGCAAATCATCAAAATCCATTGCATTGGCCTGTTTACATCTTTGAGAATATCTACTGTAGATTTCTGAGATCCTTGGTTTTCTTGCTTCTGCATCAGCTTTTTGAGCTTTGGCGTTGTTGGCGTAGGCTGCAGATGTCACCAGGTTATTTTTAGCCGATGAAATGCGATTCTGTACTTCGTTAGGTTTGTATACCTTATCATCTAACTGCATTTCTTTAATTATGGCACGATAAAGATTACGCGAATCTTGAGTGTCGTAAATGGTAAAGTTGGAATCGAAACCTAAATGTTCAGCCTCGTATCTTAAAATTCTTGAAAAAATAGAGTGGAATGTTCCCATCCATAAGCTTTGAGCCTGCTCTTGTCCAACCACATTGGCAATTCTGTCTTTCATTTCGCGAGCCGCCTTGTTGGTAAACGTTAAGGCCAAAACCGAATAAGGACGAACACCCTGATTCAACAAGTGAGCAATTCTGTAGGTAAGTACTCTGGTCTTACCCGATCCGGCACCAGCAATTACAAGCGATGGTCCGGTGTAATTTTCAACAGCTTCTTTCTGAACAGGGTTTAACTCATTCAAATATTCCATTCTAACAATTCTTTATCTGTAAATTTCAAGTGTCAAAAATAACACTTGTATATTAATATTGAATTCTTTTTGAGAATTAAGACTTAAGTTATACCATTTATTGAGGAAAAACAGTCTTGGTATAATGCCGATAGATATTTAAAACTCAATAATAAACCTAGCGAAATTATTGAGAAATTTAAATACTTATCGGTATTAATTGCTTAATATGGAAAAAACGGCTTAATTTTTTTTAATATTGTAAATCAAGATAAGCTAAATTAAATGTCCCAAATAAAGATGATAATCAAATCCGATTTTAGATATTCCATTAAGTTTCTTTTTGCTTTTGTTGTAATGTTTTCTGCGATTTTAATGGAGAAAGCAAATGCACAGATATCTGCCGGGAAGGCAAGTTATAGAACTCTAACAGAGTATACCAGCACAGCAAACGATTCAGTTTTTGTGTTTTGTGATAATATAGGAACAGGTGTTGGTGAATTGAGAGCTGATTCTCCTGATGGTACAAATGGATGGGCATTTGCCTGGACGAAATGGGATGCCACTGTCAATGATTTTACCATCAATTTGGTTACGGAAGCAAATCAGAGTTTCTCCATATTGTCAAATCTAACAGATGGAAGATATCGGGTAGTAATGTCTAAAAGTGGTGAAACCGATGTTACAAGTATTGCATGGGTTTTAAATAATAGCAATGCAGACCCGGTTCTAACTTTTAGCCGAATGAATTGTGATGGGGTATATTTTGCAGGTTCATTTTCAAAGAAAGATTTGCAATATCAGGATGTTCCAAATGCAACCCAGATAAATGTAAAGGTTGATGATAGAGTGAGATTTTCTCTGCAAAGAAATGGAGAGGAGAAGCAAGGGACTCCATTTGTAGCTTATGACGGATCTGAGAAGGACCTTTTCGATAATGAAGCCTATGAAGGAGATGAAGCTTACCAGTTGGTTGTAACAGATCAATATGGTTGTGAATTTACATCAAGTTCAATAATATCTAATACCTATGTGGTTAAAGCCGATTTTTTTGTTGATCCAAAGAAAGGTGAGGCTGCTCTAAAGGTGAAGTTTACAAATAACTCTATCAACGCTACTGATTATAACTGGTATTTGTATCAGGATCCTGAAAGGGTTCCTGAAGATGTAACTGATGATGAAGATCGTTTATTGACAGATGGTGTTTTAACAACTGAAGATAAAGATCCGTTTGAATTTACTTACAAGCATCCAGGAAAGTATCAAGTCAAATTGATTGTGAAGTCTAATAAAGGACCTGAGGAATGTATTGATGAAATGATGCTAAGTACTCCAATTATGGTCGATACCTCTTTGGTTCAAGTTCCGAATGTATTTACCCCAAATGGCGATGGTAGGAATGACATTTGGAAAGTTAAGACTCAATCCTTGTTTTTGGAAAGCTTTCATGCTATAGTTTTTAACCGATGGGGAAGAGTTCTGTATGAATGGAGAAATCCGGAAGATGGTTGGAATGGAAAAGTAAATGGGAAAATGGCTACACCAGGAACCTATTTTTATGTGATTACGGCTGTAGGAAGAGAAGAACCTCAAAAAAAATATACCAAGAAAGGTTCCTTTATGCTGATAAGGAAATAATAAATACTTGACTTATTAAAAGAAAAGTCTAGACTTGTGATGAAATAGGTATGGGCTTTATTTTTATCTGGTCTTGATGTTTTTCAAAAAGGTCTTGACTTTCTTTTATAAGATCAAGACCTTTTTTATTGTAATATTACATTGAACAATTATTCTAAAAAAAACCGTCTCGGAACTGAGACGGTTTAAGGTATATACTTAAAAATACAATTATGCTTCAGCTGTTTCTTCTTCGTAAGCAGCTAGTAATTCTTCCTGAACATCTCCTGGAACTTTTTCGTAGCCATCAAATTTCATAGAGAATTGAGCACGACCACCAGTTAACGAGCTTAATGAAGTTGAGTAACGATTCATTTCCTTCAATGGAACCTTAGCAAGAATCTTCTGGAATCCTTTTTCAGCTTCCATACCCATAATCATTGCTCTACGAGTTTGAAGATCACTCATTACATCACCCATTCTGTCTTCAGGAACCAAAACTTCAACATCATAAATTGGCTCAAGAATTTTAGGACCAGCATTTTTAAATGCAGTACTAAATGCATGACGACCTGCAAGTTTAAATGAAATTTCATTTGAGTCTACCGCGTGCATTTTACCATCGTAAACCACAACGCGAATATCACGTGCATATGAACCGGTTAATGGACCTTCATCCATTTTTTCCATTACCCCTTTAAGTATGGCAGGTAAGAATCTGGTATCGATAGCTCCACCAACAATACAGTTACAGAAAACTAATTTTCCACCCCAGTCTAGTTCGTGTTCTTCTGTACCTCTTAAATTCACTTTAAGTTCTTTGCCATTTACATTATACATTGTTGGATCTGGCATTCCTTCAGTGTAAGGCTCAATAATTATATGAACTTCACCAAATTGTCCAGACCCCCCTGATTGTTTTTTGTGGCGATAATCTGCCTGAGCAAGTTTGGTAATAGTTTCACGATAAGGAATCTTAGGATCAAGGAATTCAATTTCCATCTTATCATTGTTCAACAATCTCCACCTTAATGTATTCATGTGGAATTCACCTTGTCCGTGAAGTATAATTTGTTTCAACTCTTTTGAATATTCTATAAGAATTGTTGGATCTTCTTCGTGAATACGATGTAACAATTCTCCTAACCTTTCTTCATCACCATCTTCCTTGGCTTTTACAGCAGTTCTATATTTTGGTTCTGGGAATTCAATTTCTTTATATGTGAAATCACAATCCTTACAGTTTAAGGTATGATTGTTTTTAGTGTTTTTCAGTTTTACGGTTGCCCCAATATCACCTGCTACAAGTTCAGAAACTCTTTCGCGATTTCGTCCTGCAACCAAGTATAATTGCGAGAGTCTTTCTTTGGTGCCATTGTTGATATTTGTTAAATCATCACCTTCCTTTACACTACCCGAAATTACTTTAAAATAACTTACCTCACCAATATGTGGTTCCATTGATGTTTTAAATACAAATAGTGAAGTAGGAGCATTAACGTCACATTTAGCTTCTCTTCCACTCACTGTTGGAATAGCAGGCATTTCTGTAACGAATGGAACGATATTGCCAATAAATTCCATTAAACGGCGCACGCCCATGTCTTTTTTAGCTGAAATACAGAATACAGGGAACAGATCACCAGCGATCATTCCTTTTTTCATTCCTTCGCGCATTTCATCTTCGGTAAGAGTTCCCTTATCGAAATACAATTCCATAAGAGCTTCATCATTCTCAGCAGCCGATTCTACAAGTTCATTGTGTAGTTCATCAGCTTTCTCTTTTTCTGAATCAGGAATGTCTAAAATTTGAGGTTCTCCACCTTCAGGACCCCATTGGTACATTTTCATTTTAAGTACATCCACTACGGCGTTAAAGTTTACGCCAACGTTTACGGGAAACTGTACAATCGAAACTTTGCTACCAAAATTAGTCTTTGCTGATTCTATTGATTGTTCAAAATTCGCTTTGTCGTGATCCAATTGATTCACTACAAAGATAAGAGGCGTGTTTAATGCGGCAGCTCTTCTGCCAATAATTTCAGTGCCAACCTCAACGCCATGTTGGGCATTGATAAGCATTAAGCCGGTGTCAGTTACATTTAAAGCAGAAATCACACCACCAGAAAAGTCGTCGGCACCTGGAGTATCAATAAAATTGATTTTCTTTCCTAACCATTCTGTATACAATACCGTTGAGAATACGGAGTTACCATATTCGTGTTCTACATGATTGTAATCAGAAACGGTGTTATTATCTTCCACGTTTCCGCGTCTTGTAATAACACCGCCTTCAAACAACATAGATTCGGCAAGGGTAGTTTTACCCGAGCCGGCGTTGCCAATGAGGGCGATGTTCTTAATTTCGTTTGATTGATACACTTTCATAATTGTATTTTTTTGGGTTTATATAAAATAAGTATCAAAAGCCGGGTGTTAGGTTAGTGCCCGGCTTTAGGTTTTAAGGCTTACCAAATTAATTAACTTTTTAATAAGATACAATATGCATTAGATCAATTTGTGGAAAATAATTGACTTGCAGGAATTTTGGTTGTATTTTTGTCTTTATCCCGCTATTTTTCTATGGTATGTAGAGTTGAGTCGGAACTTATTTAAAATCAGATGATTTTTTTATTTGATCACTATTTGACTTTTAAAAGGGTTTTCTTACCTTTGTGCGCTGATTTCAAGGGGATTTTTGCAAAAATCAACATAACGATTGTTGTTTTTAGTAAATAAATAATACCTTTGCAAACCAATTTGTTAAAATATATTTAATTAAAAAGTAATTGTTAATATGCCTACAATTCAACAGTTAGTTCGAAAAGGAAGAACCAAGCTTCAAGAGAAGAGCAAGGCTCCAGCGTTGGATTCTTGTCCTCAAAGAAGAGGGGTTTGCGTGCGTGTGTATACCACTACACCTAAGAAGCCTAACTCAGCAATGCGTAAAGTTGCTCGTGTTAGATTGACTAACGGAAAAGAAGTGAATGCTTACATTCCAGGTGAAGGTCACAATTTGCAAGAGCACTCTATCGTATTGATTAGAGGTGGTCGTGTGAAAGATCTTCCAGGGGTAAGATATCACCTTGTTCGTGGTGCTCTTGATGCTTCAGGGGTAGAAGGTCGTATGCAGCGTCGTTCTAAGTATGGTACTAAGAGACCAAAGAAAAAGTAAAACCTAGTTTGTAACTGTAGGAGTTATAGTTTATGTGTTGTTCCCACTTGGTTGAGTAAATAGTCGTGAGATTATTGAAGACGCACTTGGGCAGCTGACATACGAATAGCTCGTAAACTAAAAGAAATGAGAAAATCAAGACCTAAAAAGAGAATCTTGTTGCCGGATCCAAAATTTAATGATGTTTTGGTTACGAGATTTGTGAATGACTTGATGATGGACGGTAAGAAGAATCTTGCGTTCAAAATTTTCTACGATTCATTAGAGATCGTTAAGTCGAAAACTGAAAAGCTTGAAAAATCTCCACTTGAGATTTGGAAAAAAGCTTTAGAGAACATTACTCCAGCTGTAGAGGTTAAGTCTCGCCGTGTTGGTGGTGCTACCTTCCAGGTTCCAATGGAAATTCGTCCAGAAAGAAAAGTTTCTATTTCTATTAAGAATATGATTCTTTTTGCTCGTAAGAGATCTGGTAAGTCTATGGCTGAAAAATTGTCAGCAGAAATCGTCGCTGCTTTCAATGAAGAAGGTGGAGCTTTCAAGAAGAAAGAAGATACTCACAGAATGGCTGAAGCTAACCGTGCTTTCGCTCACTTTAGATTTTAATAGAATTGTTTAAGCAATTTGTAGAGGACAAAGAAAATGGCTAAGAGAGATTTAAATTTTACCAGAAACATTGGTATCATGGCACACATCGACGCCGGTAAAACAACAACTACCGAGCGTATCTTGTATTATACAGGTGTGTCTCACAAGATTGGTGAGGTTCACGATGGTGCAGCTACAATGGACTGGATGGAGCAAGAGCAGGAAAGAGGTATTACTATTACATCTGCAGCTACTACTTGTTTTTGGAACTATGACAGCAAGAAGTATCAAATCAACATTATTGATACCCCGGGTCACGTTGACTTTACAGTAGAGGTAGAGCGTTCGTTACGTGTTCTTGATGGTGCAGTTGCATGTTTTTGTGCAGTAGGTGGTGTTGAAGCGCAGTCTGAAACAGTTTGGAGACAGGCTGATAAATATAGAGTTCCTCGTATGGGTTTTGTGAATAAGATGGACCGTTCTGGTGCTGACTTTTTCAAAGCTGTACGTGAGGTTAAAGAAAAATTAGGAGCTAATCCTATTCCAATTCAAATTCCAATCGGGTCGGAAGAGAGCTTTAGAGGTGTAATCGATTTGATTACTATGAAAGCTATCGTTTGGTACGATGATGAGAATGGTACAAATTACACTTTGGAAGATATTCCAGATCACTTGGTTGCTGATGCAAATGAGTGGAGAGAGAAATTGGTAGAGGCAGTTGCAGAAAACGACGAAGAGTTATTGGAGAGATTCTTTGAGGATCCAGATTCAATTACTGAAGAGGAAATGTATGCTGTTATTCGTAAAGCTACTATCTCTATGGATATTGTTCCTATGCTTTGTGGTTCTGCATTTAAGAATAAAGGTGTTCAGCGTTTATTGGATGCAATTATTACTTACATGCCATCTCCACTTGATGTAGAGGCAATTGTTGGTACTGTTCCAGGAACTGACGAAGAAGTTGTTCGTAAGCCGGATGTTGAGGAGCCATTGGCTGCTTTGGCATTTAAAATTGCTACTGACCCATTCGTAGGTCGTTTAGCATTTACTCGTGTTTACTCAGGATCTATCGAGGCAGGATCATATGTATTTAATACAAGATCAGGAAACAAAGAGCGTATTTCTCGTTTGTACCAAATGCACTCAAATAAACAGAATGCTATCGAAATGGTAGAAGCTGGTGATATTTGTGCTTGTGTTGGGTTTAAAGATATTCGTACTGGTGATACTCTTTGTCAGAAAGAATCTCCAATCGAGTTAGAATCAATGGATTTTCCAGATCCAGTAATCGGTATCGCTGTTGAGCCATTGACTCAGAAGGATGTTGATAAATTGGGTATGGCTCTTGGTAAATTGGCTGAAGAGGATCCAACTTTCCAGGTTAAAACTGACGAAGATTCAGGTCAAACAGTAATTTCAGGTATGGGTGAGCTTCACTTAGATATCATTATTGACCGTTTGAAGCGTGAATTTAAAGTTGAGTGTAATCAGGGAGCACCTCAGGTTGCTTACAAGGAAGCTATCAAAGGTTCTGTTGAACACCGTCAGGTATTCAAAAAGCAGTCTGGTGGACGTGGTAAGTTTGCAGATATTCAATTCCGTTTGATGCCAGTTGATGCAGATTTCGAAGGTGAAGGATTGCAGTTTGTTGATCAGATTAAAGGTGGTAATATTCCTAAGGAATTTGTTCCTTCTGTTCAGAAAGGTTTCACTGATGCAATGAAAAATGGTGTGTTGGCAGGTTACACTGTAGATACATTAAAAGTTGAGTTGTTTGACGGATCTTTCCACCCGGTTGACTCGGATCAATTATCATTTGAGATGGCTGCTAAGCAAGGTTTCAAAGAAGCTTGTGCTAAGGCAAATCCGGTTCTTCTTGAGCCTATCATGAAGATGGAAGTTATTACTCCTGAAGAGTATATGGGTGATATCATCGGTGACTTGAATAAGCGTCGTGGTCAGGTTGAAGGAATGGAATCTAAGCACGGAGCTCGTGTTGTGAATGCTAAAGTACCTTTGGCAGAGCAATTCGGTTATGTAACTGTGTTGAGAACCTTGTCTTCAGGTCGTGCAAACTCTTCTATGGAATTCTCACACTTCGAAGAAGTGCCTAAAGGTATTGCTAAAGAGGTTGTTGAGAATGCCAAGGGTAAAGTTGAATTATTATAATTATATCATCGTATAATATCTAAATAAGATGAGCCAAAAAATTAGAATTAAACTGAAATCTTACGATTACAACTTGGTTGATAAGTCGGCTGAGAAAATCGTAAAGACAGTTAAGGCTACAGGTGCTGTTGTTAGCGGTCCAATTCCACTTCCAACTCACAAAAGAATTTTTACTGTTCTTCGTTCTACTTTCGTGAACAAGAAATCAAGAGAACAGTTTCAACTTTCTTCTTTCAAGCGTTTGATTGATATTTACAGTTCTACTGCAAATACAATTGATGCTTTGATGAAGCTAGAGTTGCCTAGCGGTGTAGAAGTTGAAATTAAAGTTTGATAATCTAGTAAGATTTATTTTTAAAAAGTAAAGAGAAATGCCAGGATTAATTGGAAAAAAAATCGGAATGACTTCCGTTTACAGTGCCGAGGGAAAAAATATTCCATGCACTGTCATTGAGGCAGGTCCATGTGTTGTAACTCAAATTAAGACTATTGAGTCTGATGGTTACGAAGCACTTCAGTTGGCTTTTGATGAAAAGAAAGAAAAGCGAACAACTAAGGCGCTAGATGGGCACTTTAAAAAGGCAAACACAACTCCTAAGAAAAAACTTGTAGAGTTTTCAAATTTTGAAAACGAATACCAGTTAGGAGACATTATCGACGTTGAATTATTCGAAGGCACTCCATATGTGGATGTTAGCGGAGTTTCAAAAGGTAAAGGTTTCCAAGGGGTAGTAAAACGTCATGGTTTTGGCGGAGTAGGTGGCGCGACACACGGTCAGCATAACCGTTTACGTGCACCTGGTTCTATTGGTGCTGCATCTTACCCAGCTCGCGTATTTAAAGGCATGAGAATGGCCGGACGTACAGGTGGGGATAACGTGAAGGTTCAAAATCTTCAAGTACTTAAGGTTATTAAAGAGAATAACCTATTGTTAGTTAAAGGATCTCTTCCAGGGTCTAAAGGTTCATACGTAATTATTGAGAAGTAATGGAATTAGCGATTTTAAACACAGCTGGAGAAGATACTGGTAGAAAAATTGAATTGAATGATTCAGTTTTTGGCATCGAACCAAATGAGCATGCTATTTACCTAGACGTTAAACAATTTTTGGCGAACCAACGTCAGGGAACTCACAAAGCGAAAGAAAGAGCTGAGATTTCTGGTAGTACTGCCAAAATTAAGAAACAAAAAGGTACTGGTACAGCACGTGCTGGTAGCATTAAGTCACCTATCTTCAGAGGAGGTGGACGTGTATTCGGTCCTCGTCCAAGAAACTACGGTTTCAAATTGAATAAAAAACTGAAGCAGTTGGCTCGTAAATCTGCTTTAACGATCAAAGCTCAAAACGATGCTTTAATGGTAGTTGAAGACTTCAATTTCGAAGCTCCTAAGACAAAAGAATTTGTTAATATTCAGAATAGCTTAAAAGTAGCTGATAAAAAAGTGCTTTTAGTTTTATCTGAAGATAATAAAAACATATATTTGTCTTCTCGTAATTTGAAGAATGTTAACGTTGTTCGTGTTTCTGACCTTGCAACTTATGACATTATGAAAGCTTCAACTTTGGTGTTTGTAGAAAGTTCTGTAAAAGGACTTGATGAAATGTTTAAACTAAACTAAGTTTAAAAAAATGGATATTTTAATTAAGCCAATCGTTACTGAGAAAATGACTGAGCAAAGCGAAAAATTCAATCGCTTTGGTTTTGTTGTTAATCGTAGAGCGACAAAGATCGATATTAAGGCAGCAGTAGAATCAATGTACAATGTTAAAGTGGCATCTGTTAATACCATGAATTATCAGGGTAAAAAGAAAAGCCGTTTTACAAAAGCAGGTGCTATTGAGGGAAGAACTGCGTCTTTTAAAAAGGCGATCGTTACTTTAGTTGAAGGTGATAATATAGATTTTTATAGCAATATTTAATTAGAAAATGGCTGTACGTAAATTAAAACCTGTAACTCCTGGTCAAAGAAATAAGATTCTAAATACCTTTGAGCAGGTAACTACAGACAAACCTGAGAAATCATTGTTAAGACCAATGAAGAAAACCGGTGGTAGAAATAACACTGGTAAGATGACAATGAGATATATAGGTGGTGGTCACAAGAGAAGATATCGAGTTATTGATTTCAAAAGAGACAAGGACAATGTTCCTGCAAAAGTTGTTTCGATTGAGTACGATCCAAACCGTACTGCACGCATTGCATTGCTTGTGTATGCTGACGGTGAGAAACGTTACATCATCGCTCCAAACGGACTTGAGGTAGGACAAACTTTGCTTTCTGGAGAAAAAGTAGCTCCTGAAATCGGAAACTCAATGCCATTATCTGATATCCCATTAGGTACAATAATTCATAATATTGAATTAAGACCCTCTCAAGGTGCTGTGATGGCTCGTAGCGCTGGTGCATATGCTCAACTTGTTTCAAGAGAAGGCAAATATGCAATGATCAAATTACCTTCTGGAGAAGTTAGAATGATCCTAGTAACTTGTAAAGCAACTATCGGTACTGTTTCAAATACTGACCATGCGTTGGAAAGAAGCGGTAAAGCTGGTCGTACTCGTTGGTTAGGTAGAAGACCTCGTGTTCGTGGTGTGGTAATGAATCCAGTTGATCACCCAATGGGTGGTGGTGAAGGTAAATCTTCAGGTGGACATCCACGTTCTAGAACCGGTGTATTAGCTAAAGGGTTCAAAACTCGAGCTAAGAAAAACGCTTCTAATAAGTATATTGTAGAAAGAAGGAAAAAGTAATTTGATTAATTAGATTGTTATGAGTCGTTCATTAAAAAAAGGCCCTTTTATCGATTTCAAATTGGAGAAACGAGTATTGGAGCAAAATGAGTCAGGAAAAAAATCTGTGATTAAAACCTGGTCAAGACGTTCTATGATCTCTCCGGATTTCGTAGGTCACACAGTTGCCGTTCACAACGGAAACAAATTCATTCCAGTTTATGTTACTGAAAATATGGTAGGTCATAAATTAGGTGAATTTGCGCCAACTCGTACTTTTAGAGGTCACGCTGACAAGAAGAAAAAATAGCGTGAAGCGTTTTAATTAACATTTTGAATTTGTAAAAATGGGTGCAAGAAAAAGAATAAGAGCAAACCAAATAAAGGAGGAAAAAAAGAGCAAAGCATTTGCTAGCTTGAAAAATGTTCCTACTTCGCCTCGCAAAATGAGACTTGTTGCCGATATGGTAAGAGGTATGGAGGTGAACCGAGCTTTAGATGTACTTCGTTTCAGTCCGAAAGAAGCATCGATTCGCGTAGAAAAACTATTGCTTTCTGCGATTGCCAACTGGCAAGCAAAGAACGAAGGTCAAAGAATTGAGGAAAATGAATTATACATCAAAGAAATTTGTGTTGATTCAGCAAGAATCCTTAAGCGTCTAAGACCAGCTCCACAAGGGAGAGCACATAGAATTAGAAAAAGATCAAATCATGTAACTATATTGTTGGATAGCAAAACTACCAATAATACAAAAGAATAGTTAGAATGGGACAAAAAGTAAATCCAATTGGAAATAGACTAGGAATCATCAGAGGATGGGATTCTAACTGGTTTGGCGGAAAAAACTACGGCGATAAGCTTGTTGAAGATACCAAAATTAGAAAGTACCTAAATGCTCGTTTAGCTAAAGCAAGTATTTCTAAGATCATTATCGAAAGAACTCTTAAATTAATCACTATCACTATCAACACTGCACGTCCTGGTATCATTATCGGGAAGGGTGGTCAAGAAGTTGACAAGTTGAAAGAAGAGTTAAAGAAGATTACAGACAAAGAAGTACAAATTAATATCTTCGAAATTAAACGTCCAGAGATGGATGCTGTAATCGTTGCTAATAACATCGCTCGTCAGATTGAAGGCCGTATCGCCTACAGAAGAGCAATTAAGATGGCTATTGCTTCTACTATGAGAATGGGTGCTGAAGGAATCAAAATTCAGATTTCTGGCCGTTTAAATGGAGCGGAAATGGCACGTTCTGAAATGTATAAAGAAGGACGTACCCCACTTCATACCTTAAGAGCTGATATCGATTATTGTCAAGCTGAAGCTTTAACTACTTACGGTTTGATCGGTATCAAAGTTTGGATCTGTAAAGGTGAAGTTTACGGAAAACGTGATCTAACACCAAACGCTGGCATGAAAGATAGCCGTGGTCCAAAAGGAAAAGGTGGTTTTAATAGAAGAAAAAAGAAGTAGTCTTTAAATTTTAAAGAATTAGTACGATGTTACAACCAAAAAGGACAAAATTTAGAAGACAACAAAAGGGAAGAATGAAAGGTAACGCAGGTCGCGGTACTGAATTAGCATTCGGATCTTTTGGGATCAAGTCACTTGAAGAAAAGTGGATTACTGGTCGTCAAATTGAAGCTGCTCGTGTGGCAGTAACCCGATATATGCAGAGACAAGGTCAAATCTGGATTCGTATTTTCCCAGATAAGCCAATCACTAAGAAGCCTGCAGAGGTACGTATGGGTAAGGGTAAGGGTTCTCCAGAAGGATTCGTTGCTCCTGTTTCACCAGGAAGAATGTTATTCGAATGTGAGGGTGTTCCTTACGAAGTAGCTAAAGAGGCATTGCGTCTTGCAGCTCAAAAATTACCTGTTACTACAAAGTTTGTCGTAAGACGTGATTATGTTGAAAGTTCAAATGATTAATCATGAAGAATTCAGAAATTAAAGAGTTAACAACACAGGAAATAGTAGAAAAGTTGGATGCCGAAAGAGCATCATTAACTCGCTTCAGACTAAATCACGCTATTTCACCTTTGGAAAATCCTTTGCAAATTAAGGAAACGAGACGCAACATTGCCAAATTAATGACAGAGTTACGTCAGAGACAATTAACTGAAAAGTAAAAAAGTGATGGAAAGAAATCTTAGAAAAGAGCGTATCGGGGTTGTGGTTAGCAACAAAATGGAAAAATCCATTACTGTTGCAGTTCACACAAAGGAAAAACACCCGATTTACGGTAAATTTGTGAACAAAACCAAAAAATTCACTGCTCACGATGAGGAAAACACCTGTAATGAAGGTGATACCGTAAAAATCATGGAAACCCGACCTTTAAGTAAAAATAAGAGTTGGAGATTAGTGGAAATTATTGAAAGAGCTAAGTAATCATGATACAAACAGAAAGTAGACTATTAGTAGCTGATAACAGTGGAGCAAAGGAAGTACTTTGTATCCGCGTGTTAGGCGGTACCAAAAAACGTTATGCTTCAATTGGAGATAAAATTGTGGTTACCGTGAAGAACGCTATCGCCGGTTCCGATATGAAAAAAGGAACAGTAACAAAAGCAGTTGTTGTTCGCACCAAAAAAGAGATTAGAAGACAAGACGGATCTTATATTCGCTTCGATGATAACGCATGTGTTTTGTTGAACACTGCTGGTGAAATGAGAGGAACCCGTATTTTTGGACCTGTTGCAAGAGAGTTACGTGAAACTGATATGAAGATCGTTTCTTTAGCACCAGAAGTTTTATAATCTTTGTAAACCTAGAACAATGAAGTTACATATTAAAAAGGGTGATACCGTTATTGTAAACGCTGGGGAATCAAAAGGACAGGAAGGTAAAGTATTAGAAGTTCTTGTTGACAAGCAACGTGCGATCGTTGAAGGTGTTAACATGATTTCTAAACACACCAAGCCAAACGCTGAGAATCCTCAAGGTGGTATCGTTAAAAAAGAAGCCTCAATTCACATTTCAAACTTAAATGTGAAAGATCCTTCAACAGGAAAAGCTACCCGTATTGGTAGAAAAGAGGGCGACAACAATAAATTAGTTAGATACTCTAAAAAGTCAGGGGAGGAGATTAAGTAATGAGCTATACACCGACTCTTAAAAAACAGTATGCAGAAGAAATCATTCCTGCTTTAATGAAGGAATTCGATTACAAAACTGTAATGCAAGCACCTAAATTAACGAAGATAGTAATTAACCAAGGTGTTGGTTCGGCGATTGCTGATAAAAAAATACTTGAATTCTCTGTAAACGAGCTTACTGCAATTACTGGTCAGAAAGCTGTTCAGACTTTGTCTTCTAAGGATATCTCGAACTTTAAGTTACGTAAAGGTATGCCAATTGGTACTACTGTAACTTTACGTCGTGAGCGTATGTACGAATTTCTTGAAAAATTAGTTCGTGTAGCTTTACCACGTATCCGTGACTTTAAAGGTATCAAGAGTAAATTAGACGGTAGAGGTAACTATACTTTAGGTATCGAAGAACAAATCATTTTCCCTGAGATTGTTTTGGATAACGTAAACAAAATCATGGGTATGAACATTACCTTCGTTACTACTGCGAATACCGACGAAGAAGCTTATGCTCTTTTGAAGGAATTTGGATTACCATTTAAAAATCTAAAAAAATAAGACGATGGCTAAAGAATCAATGAAAGCTCGCGAAGTTAAGCGTCAGAAACTAGTTGAAAAATACGCTGCTAAAAGAGCTAAACTTAAAGAGGAAGGCGATTACATCGCTCTTAGTCGTTTGCCAAAAAACTCTTCACCTGTTCGTTTGCACAACAGATGTAAGTTAACCGGTCGTCCGAAAGGTTATATGAGACAATTCGGAGTTAGTCGTATCACTTTCCGTGAAATGGCTTCAGCTGGTTTAATCCCAGGTGTAAAGAAGGCAAGTTGGTAATCAAAATTTTGTTTATCAGAATTTTTTAAATATTGTCCCGAGAAATCGGGATCAATTTAATTTTTTATTATATGACAGATCCAATAGCAGATTTTCTTACACGTTTAAGAAATGCGATCTTGGCAAATCACAAAGTTGTTGAGGTGCCGGCATCGAACGTGAAAAAAGAAATGACAAAGATTCTTAAGGATAAAGGTTATATCCTTAACTACAAATTTGTAGACGATGGACTTCAAGGAGTAATTAAAATTGCTTTGAAATACCATCCAGAAACCAAAATTCCAGCAATCAAAGATCTTAAGCGTGTTTCAAAGCCAGGTTTAAGAAAATATTGTGGAGCTTTAGAATTACCTCGCGTACTTAACGGTTTGGGAATTGCGATTCTTTCTACTTCTCAGGGAGTTATGACTGACAAGGAAGCTCGTCAGAAGCATGTTGGTGGTGAAATATTGTGTTACGTTTATTAATTAAGGAGGATTAGAAATGTCACGAATTGGAAAATTACCTATCAATTTGCCTGCCGGAGTAAGCGTAACGGTAAATAAAGATAATTCAGTAGTTGTTAAAGGACCTAAAGGTGAATTAACACAACAAATTGATGCCGAAATCAAAGTTTCTGTAGAAGAAGGTAAAATCGTTCTTGAACGTCCTTCTGACCAGAAAAGACACAAAGCAATGCACGGTTTATATCGTTCATTGATGAATAACATGGTTATCGGTGTTACTGAAGGTTATAAGATTGAGCAAGAATTAGTGGGTGTAGGTTACCGTGCAACTTCAAAAGGTCAACTTTTGGAATTAGCTTTAGGTTACTCTCACTTGATCCACATGGAAATTGCTCCTGAGGTTAAAGTAACTGCTGTTACCGAAAAGCGTGCTAACCCAATTATCACTCTTGAGAGTTGCGATAAGCACCTTGTAGGGCAGGTAGCTGCTAAAATCAGATCATTCAGAAAACCTGAGCCATATAAAGGTAAAGGTATTAAATTTGTTGGAGAACAGCTTAGAAGAAAAGCTGGTAAATCTGCAGGTAAATAATTTCTAAAACAGTAAATTATGGCTTTAACTAAGCAAGAAAGAAGACTAAGAATTAAAAGAAGAATTCGTAAGTCTGTTTCTGGAACTGCTGAAAGACCAAGAATGTCAGTTTTTCGTTCAAATAAGCAGATTTCAGTACAATTGATCGACGATCTTTCAGGAAAAACTTTATTAGCGACTAGTTCACTAATTAAGGAAATCGCTGAAAAATCAGTAAATAAAATTGAACAAGCTGAACTAGTAGGACAAGCAATTGCTGAAAAAGCAACTGCTGCAGGTATCTCTAGTGTTGTTTTCGATAGAAATGGTTACTTATACCATGGTAGAGTTAAATCATTAGCGGACGCTGCTCGTAAAGGTGGCCTTAAATTTTAATAATTATGGCAGATATCAAAAACGTTAAGACCAGCGACGCAGAATTGAAAGACAGACTGGTTGCTATTAATCGTGTTACTAAAGTAACAAAAGGTGGTAGAACTTTTAGTTTCTCTGCAATTGTTGTTGTAGGAAACGAGAATGGATTAGTAGGATGGGGACTTGGTAAAGCAAACGAGGTTACCACTGCTATTGCAAAAGGAGTAGAAGCAGCTAAGAAAAATTTGATTAAAGTACCTGTTTACAAAGGAACTATTCCTCACGAACAATTATCTAGATATGGCGGAGCACAGGTTTTCATTAAGCCTGCTTCTCACGGTACCGGGGTTAAAGCCGGTGGTGCGATGCGTGCCGTATTAGAGAGTGTTGGGGTAACCGACGTACTTGCTAAATCAAAAGGTTCATCAAACCCTCACAACCTTGTAAAAGCTACTTTCAATGCACTAGCTGAATTGAGAGATGCTCATACTGTTGCTGAGCACAGAGGTGTTTCATTAGATAAAGTGTTTAACGGATAATTTAAGGAAAATGGCTAAGATTAAAATTACTCAAATCAAGAGCAAAATCGGTAGTACCGATCGCCAGAAAAAAACCTTGGAAGCATTAGGTTTGAATAAAATCAATGCTACTGTTGAACATGAAGCTACACCTCAAATTAAAGGTATGGTGGCTAAAGTACAACACTTGGTTTCCGTAGAAGAATAATCATTGTAAATATTTAGTAATAAATAGATATGGACTTAAGTAACTTAAAACCCGCTGCAGGATCGATTAAATCTAACAAGAGAATCGGTCGCGGTCAAGGATCAGGTAGAGGCGGTACCTCAACAAGAGGACATAAAGGTGCGAAGTCAAGATCTGGATACTCTAAAAAAGTTGGTTTCGAAGGGGGTCAAATGCCTTTGCAACGAAGAGTTCCTAAGTTTGGATTTAAGAACATCAACAGAAAAGAATATAAAGCTATTAATGTTGAAGTTTTACAAGCCTTAGCAGAAAAGAATAACATTACAGTTATTGACGTAGAAGTTTTAGTAAATGCTGGTTTAGCATCAAAGAACGATAACGTAAAGATTTTAGGTAATGGTACAATTACTGCTAAGTTAGAAGTAAAAGCTCATGCATTCTCGAAATCTGCTCAAGCAGCGATTGAAGCAGTAGAAGGAACAGTTGTTAAATTGTAAGATTAAATATGAAAGGTTTAATAGAAACATTGAAGAACATCTGGAAGATTGAAGATTTAAGATCTCGTATCTTAACTACAATTGGTCTTCTTTTAGTGTACCGTTTAGGTGCTAAGGTGGTTTTGCCAGGTATTGACCCGGCACATTTGGACGCGTTAAAATCTCAAACAGCGGATGGGGTTTTAGGATTGTTGAACATGTTTTCGGGAGGTGCGTTTGCTAACGCCTCGATATTTGCTCTCGGTATCATGCCATACATTTCTGCCTCAATTGTAATCCAATTAATGGGAATTGCGGTTCCTTATTTCCAAAGATTACAACGTGAAGGAGAAAGTGGACGTAGAAAAATCAATCAGATCACACGTTACCTAACCGTTATTATCCTTGTTCTTCAAGCGCCAGGATATTTATTAAACTTACATACAACATTGCCTGAAGCAGCCTTTATTTTAAAAGGTACATTCTTTACGGTATCTTCTGTGGTAATTCTTGCTGCAGGATCAATGTTCATTATGTGGTTGGGTGAAAAAATTACTGATAAAGGAATCGGTAATGGTATCTCAATTATCATCATGATCGGTATTATTGCAAGATTACCATTCTCGTTCATTGCTGAATTGGGATCAAGAATTGAAGGACACGGCGGTGGTTTAATCGTTTTGGTTCTTGAAATTGTTGTACTATTCATCATTTTTGCACTAACAATTTTGTTGGTACAAGGAACAAGAAAGATACCTGTACAATATGCTAAAAGAATCGTTGGTAACAAACAATACGGAGGAGTTCGTCAGTACATTCCTTTAAAAGTGAATGCAGCTGGGGTAATGCCGATCATTTTTGCTCAGGCAATTATGTTTCTGCCAATGGCAGCGGTAAGCTATGGTAGCTCTGATGGTTCAGGTTGGTTAACCAGCGTAGCTGCAGCTTTATCAAATTTTACTGGATTTTATTACAATGCACTGTTCTTTGTAATGATCGTTTTATTCACATACTTCTATACTGCAATTACAGTAAATCCTACGCAAATGGCTGAGGATATGAAGAAAAATGGTGGTTTTATTCCAGGTATTAAACCAGGAAAGAAAACTATAGATTTTCTTGATACTGTAATGTCACGTATTACTTTACCTGGATCAATCTTTTTAGGTTTAGTAGCAATCTTACCTGCTTTTGCAATGATTGCTGGAGTGAATAACGAGTTTGCACAATTTTACGGTGGTACTTCATTGTTGATTTTGGTTGGTGTAGTGCTTGATACTCTACAGCAAATTGAGTCTCACTTATTAATGCGTCATTACGACGGATTGATGAAGTCTGGTAGAATAAAAGGTAAAACTCCTGGAGGAGCTGCTGCTTATTAAAATATTTTTGCTTTCTTTGCAGTGATTTTTTATAAGACAGAGGAAGAAATAGACTTAATGTCTAAAAGTAATAATCTGGTGGCTAGGACCTTAGGTGAGATATCTAAGGCCATAGCTCCAGGTATTTCGACCTTATGCTTAGATAAAATTGCAGAGGAGTACATAAGAGACAATGGTGCAAAGCCTGCGTTTCTTGGTTACGATGGATTCCCAAACACCCTGTGTATTTCAATTAATAATCAGGTTGTTCATGGAGTTCCATCTTCCTATGAGTTGAAAGAAGGCGATATTGTATCCTGTGATTGTGGTGTTTTGTTGAATGGCTTTTATGGCGATTCGGCATACACTTTTTCTGTTGGAACAGTGAAGCCGGAAGTTCAACAATTGTTGAAGGTTACCAAAGAAGCTCTTTATAAAGGAATAGAAAAAGCTGTCGAAGGTAATCATCTAAGAGATATCGGTTTTGCCATTCAAAAGCATGCTGAGAAGAATGATTACTCGGTTGTTCGAGAAATGGTAGGGCACGGAATAGGAAAAAGTCTTCATGAAGATCCTCAGGTTCCGAATTATGGAAGACAAGGACGAGGATTAAAATTGAGAGACGGATTAGTACTTGCAATTGAACCCATGATAAATCTTGGTAAGCGAGATATTTATCAGGAAGATGATGGATGGACAATTGTAACGGCCGATGGACAAGCATCCGCACATTTCGAACATACAATTGTTGTTCGTAAGGGAAAGGCTCAAATCCTGTCCGGTTTTGAATTTATTGAAGAATAAAACTAATAAAATATAAAGAGCTTATGGCTAAACAGCCTTCAATAGAACAAGACGGTACTATTACCGAAGCATTATCAAATGCTATGTTTCGTGTAGAACTTGAAAACGGTCATGTGATTACAGCGCACATTTCCGGTAAAATGAGAATGCACTACATTAAGATCTTACCAGGTGATAAAGTGAAAGTAGAAATGTCACCATACGATCTTACTAAAGGGCGCATTACTTTTAGATACAAAAATTAAACTCGATAAAAATGAAAGTAAGAGCATCTGTAAAGAAACGTTCTGAAGATTGTAAAATCGTAAGAAGAAAAGGACGTTTGTATGTGATTAATAAAAAGAATCCTAAGTTCAAGCAACGTCAGGGATAATTTGATTAATTTTATAATAAGATAAATATTTAATTTATGGCTAGAATTGTTGGAGTTGATCTGCCTCAAAACAAAAGAGGTGTAATTAGCTTGACTTATATCTTCGGTATTGGTCGTAGCGCCGCTTGTCAGATTTTGGACGAAGCTGGTGTAGCGTATGATACTAAGGTAAAAGACTGGACAGATGAAGAATCTGCTAAGATTCGTCAGGCGATTAATGCAAGCTTTAAGGTTGAAGGGGAGTTGCGTTCTTTAACTCAACTGAATATTAAGCGTTTGATGGATATTGGTTGTTATCGTGGTGTTCGTCACCGTATTGGTTTACCATTGCGTGGACAAAAAACCAAAAACAACTCACGTACCAGAAAAGGTAAAAGAAAAACAGTTGCAAACAAAAAGAAAGCGACTAAATAATTGTTAAGTTATGGCAAAGAAGTCAACATCAGTAAAGAAAAAAGTTGTGAAGATTGAGGCTGTAGGTCAGGCTCATATCCATTCATCGTTTAACAATATTATCATCTCTTTAACCAATAATAACGGACAAGTTATTTCATGGTCTTCAGCTGGTAAAATGGGCTTTAGAGGTTCTAAAAAGAACACTCCTTACGCTGCTCAGCAAGCTGCAACAGATTGTGGAAAAGTAGCTCACGATTTAGGGTTGAGAAAAGTAAAAGTATTTGTTAAAGGTCCAGGTAACGGACGTGAATCTGCAATTCGTGCAATCAATGCATGTGGAATTGATATTTCTGAAATTGTAGATGTTACACCACTTCCACACAACGGATGTCGTCCTCCTAAGAGACGTAGAGTTTAATAAGTATAAGGTTTAATAAAAAATGCAAGCTAGGTGTTTGAACTATTTTTTTTGAATCCTCTCAAAAAAAAACGCGGCACTTTTGTAGTTGAAACCGAGTAAGCAAAGTTTCTTTTATTAGAAAAATTTAAATTTTAAATAACATGGCTAGATATATAGGACCAAAGTCAAAAATTGCTAGAAAATTTGGTGAGCCAATTTTTGGACCTGATAAAGCATTTGAAAATAAAAATTACCCTCCAGGACAGCACGGTAACAGCCGTCGTAGAAAAAAGATGTCTGAGTACGGGGTACAATTGAAAGAAAAGCAAAAAGCGAAATACACTTACGGTGTATTGGAGAAACAATTCTCGAACTTATTTAAAAAGGCCGCAAGAAGTAAAGGTATTACCGGTGAAGTTTTGTTACAACTTCTTGAATGTCGTTTAGATAATGTAGTTTACAGATTAGGTGTTGCTCCAACAAGATCAGCTGCACGTCAGTTGGTTAGCCATAAGCACGTAACAGTAAACGGACAGATCTGTAACATTCCTTCTTACTCGGTAAAAACCGGAGATATTATTGGAATTCGTGAAAAATCGAAATCTTTAGAAGTTATTACCGATTCTTTATCAACTGCCAGATATAACCAAGCATCTTGGTTGGAATGGGATCAAACCTCTCTTAGCGGTAAGTTTCTTAACGTACCTGAAAGAACAGAAATTCCTGAAAATATCAAGGAACAGTTAATCGTTGAATTGTATTCTAAGTAATAAATAGTTAATAAGTAATTTATGGCAATTTTAGCTTTCCAAAAACCGGACAAAGTTATCATGCTCGACGCAGACGATAGATTCGGAAAATTCGAATTTCGTCCATTAGAGCCTGGATATGGTATTACAATAGGTAACGCATTAAGAAGAATTCTTCTTTCTTCTCTTGAGGGTTTCGCTATTACAACTATCAAGATTCAGGGAGTTGACCATGAGTTTTCAACTATTCCAGGAGTTATCGAAGATGTAACTGAGATGGTCCTGAACTTGAAGCAGGTACGGTTTAAACAAAGAGTTGAGGAAGTGGACAATGAATTGGTAACTGTTACCATTTCAGATCAGGAAACTTTTACAGCAGGCGATATTAACAAGTTCCTTACCGGTTTCGAAGTGTTAAATCCGGAGCTTGTAATTTGCAGAATGGATAGCTCTGCTAAATTGCAGTTAGATTTAACTATTAATAAAGGTCGAGGTTATGTACCTTCTGTTGAGAACAAACCTGTTGATGCTGAATTTGGTGTAATTCCAATCGACTCTATTTACACTCCTATTAAGAATGTAAAATACGAAGTTGAAAACTACCGTGTAGAACAGAAAACTGACTACGAAAAGTTAATTTTCGAGATTACTACCGATGGTTCTATTCACCCTAAGGATGCGTTGAAAGAAGCTGCTAAAATTCTTATTTATCACTTCATGCTATTCTCAGATGAAAAGATCACTCTTGATTCTGATGAGAAATTTGCAAACGAAGAGTTTGATGAAGAGGTATTACACATGCGTCAGTTATTGAAGACCAAATTGGTTGACATGGATCTTTCAGTTCGTGCTTTGAACTGTTTGAAAGCTGCCGACGTTGATACTTTAGGAGACTTAGTACAGTACAACAGAAACGATCTTCTTAAATTTAGAAACTTTGGTAAGAAATCTCTAACCGAATTAGATGATCTATTAGTATCATTGAATCTTACTTTCGGTATGGATATTTCTAAGTACAAATTAGATAAGGAATAAGGTAAAATGAGACATAGAAAGAAATTTAATCACTTAGGAAGAAAGACAGCTCATAGAAAAGCTATGCTTGCAAATATGGCTTCTTCCTTGATTTTGCATAAAAGAATCTCAACTACTACTGCTAAAGCTAAAGCTTTAAAAATGTATGTTGAGCCATTGATCACCAAAAGTAAAAACGATACTACTCACTCAAGACGTATTGTATTTAGCTACTTAAAACAAAAAGAAGCTGTTACTGAATTGTTCAGAGAAGTATCTCCAAAAATTACTAACAGAAACGGTGGATATACTAGAATTTTAAAAACTGGTAACCGTTTAGGTGATAATGCTGAGATGTGTATTGTAGAATTAGTTGATTTCAACGAAACTTACACAACTGAGAAGAAAGCAGAAGCTAAAAAGTCTACTAGAAGAAGACGTGGTGGAAAATCTGCTGCTAAGGCAGAAGAAACTGCGGTTGAAGCTAAGGCTGAAGAGGCTACTGAACCAAAAGAAGAAAAGGGAGAAGAATAGTCTACCTTTAAATAATACTAAAGGGATAAAGTTTGGCTTTATCCCTTTTTTAATGCCCTAAAGATTTTTGTAACGTTTGCGTAGATTCTTGGTATGTTTTATATGCAAAAACCATTATAATTTGCTTGAAAATGTCGAAATTTAGGGTTGAAAATTAAGAAGTTAAAATTATTTGCTATTATAATTATTTAATACGTAAGTTATGTCTGAAATTGTAAAGATTCACGGTCGTGAGATTCTAGACTCACGTGGAAACCCAACTATCGAAGTAGAAGTAACTCTTGCAAGTGGCGTTATGGGACGTGCTGGTGTTCCTTCAGGAGCTTCAACTGGTGAAAATGAAGCATTAGAGCTTCGTGATGGTGATAAAGCTCGTTACTTAGGTAAAGGTGTTTTAAAAGCTGTTGAAAACGTAAACACTGTTATTTCTGAAGCTTTAGTAGGAATGGATGCTACTGATCAGGTTGCTATCGATACTGCAATGTTAGAGCTAGACGGAACTAAAACTAAGTCGAAATTAGGTGCTAACGCTATGTTAGGTGTTTCTTTGGCTGTTGCTAAAGCTGCTGCTGATTATTCAGGTATGCCTTTGTATCGTTACATTGGTGGTACTAACGCTAACGTACTTCCTGTTCCAATGATGAACATCATCAATGGTGGATCTCACTCTGATGCTACTATCGCATTTCAGGAGTTCATGATTCGTCCTATTGGTGCTCCTTCATTCCGCGAAGCTTTAAGAATGGGTGCTGAAGTATTCCACGCTCTTGCTAAAGTTTTAAAAGGAAAAGGTCTTTCTACTGCTGTAGGTGACGAAGGTGGTTTCGCTCCAATGTTAGGTGGTACTGAAGAGGCTATCGAGTGCATTCTTACTGCTATTAAAAACGCAGGTTACAAGCCAGGTCGTAAAGAAGATGGTGGTGATGTTTCTATCGCTATGGACTGTGCTGCTTCTGAATTCTTCAAAGATGGTGTATATGATTATAGCATTTTTGAGCCAAACGGAGCTAAAAGAAATTCTGAAGAACAAGCTGCTTACCTAGCTGAGTTGATCGCTAAGTACCCAATCGATTCTATCGAGGACGGTATGGACGAAGGTGACTGGAACGGATGGGTTGCTTTGAACGCTAAGATCGGTGATAAGTGTCAGATCGTAGGTGACGATTTATTCGTAACTAACGTTGATTACTTAGCAAAAGGTATCGAGTTGAAAGCTGCAAACTCAATCTTGATTAAAGTAAACCAGATTGGTACTTTAACTGAGACTTTGAATGCAATTGAAATGGCTCACCGTGCAGGTTATACTTCAGTAACTTCTCACCGTTCAGGTGAAACTGAAGATGCTACTATTGCTGATATCGCAGTAGCAACTAACTCTGGTCAGATCAAAACTGGTTCATTGAGCCGTTCAGATCGTATGGCTAAGTACAACCAATTACTTCGTATCGAAGAAGAATTGGGAGCTAACGCTAAATTCGGATGCTAATCCAATTAAGTATATATAAAAAAAGGGATCCAATTGGATCCCTTTTTTTATTTCAAATATTTAGAGTTTAAACATACTCTTGAATTAGCTCATAAATGGTCTTGCATTGGAATGGTTTCGACAAATATACATCCATTCCTATTTCTACCGATATATCCTTATCATCAGAATAATAATTGGCAGTAAAGGCAATTATCGGAGTTGGTCTTTCAACTTCTCGGTCTTCCTCAATTTTTCGAATCCGTAAAGAAGCTTCAATACCACCCATAATAGGCATCTGCAAATCCATTAGGATAATGTCGTATTCTTCTTCCTTAAATTTTTCTACGGCCTGCTTTCCGTTTTCAGCAATATCAACTCTACCTACCTTGTTTTTCAAATATACCTCAAGAGTTTTTCTATTGCTTGGCTGATCTTCAACCAACAAAACTTTTACATCTTTAATGTCTTTATCAGTTTTGTTAGGATGAGTTTTAACGATTTGAATCGATTCGATACTCTCTTCCCAATATATCTTCCTTTTAGTCTCAATGCCTATTTCTTCAAGCAGTGCAGCTAGTCTTTCATTTACCATTTTTTGCATATCATATATCCCAATGATTAATATTTAAAAATAGAAAAATTAATGTACAATTAAAAAATAGTTCTCTTAAATTAATCAACATAAAACACTTTTGTTTTCTGTATTAATTCTTAATGTATTGCATGCTAATCAATTTAAATCATGATAAACTACAAGCAATTTTTCTATTTTTGCATTGATTGAATTAGATAAATTAAAAACATACGATAATGTCAGACGATAAGAAGATTATATTTTCGATGATGGGGGTAAGTAAAATTTTCCCTCCTCAGAAAAAAGTATTGAATAACATCAACCTATCATTCTTTTATGGTGCCAAAATTGGAATCATTGGTTTGAATGGTTCTGGTAAATCTACTCTGTTAAAAATTATTGCAGGATTAGAAAAATCATTCGATGGACATGTGGTTTGGCCGAAAGAGCACACTATTGGATATTTGGAGCAGGAACCTCAGTTAGATGACAACAAAACTGTTAAAGAAATTGTTCAGGAAGGTGTGCAGGAAATTGTTCAGGTATTAGCCGACTATGAAGCTGTGAATTTAAAATTTGCTGAACCGGAAGTATTAGAAGATCCTGATAAAATGCAGGCTGTTATGGACGAGCAAGCTGTTCTACAGGAAAAGATTGATCGATTTGATGCCTGGAACCTGGATACAAAATTGGAACGTGCAATGGATGCGCTTCGTTGCCCCGATGGTGAAGCTTTAGTAAAGCATTTATCAGGAGGTGAGCGCAGACGTGTTGCATTGTGTCGATTATTGCTGCAGGAACCGGATATTTTATTGTTGGATGAGCCTACCAACCACTTGGATGCCGAATCGGTACAGTGGTTAGAGCAGCATCTTCATAAGTATGCTGGTACGGTAATTTGTATTACTCACGACCGTTACTTTCTGGATAATGTTGCAGGCTGGATTCTTGAGTTGGATAGAGGAGAAGGAATTCCTTGGAAAGGGAACTATACTTCTTGGTTGGATCAGAAATCGAAACGATTGGCCCAGGAGGAAAAAGTGGCTAGTAAAAGAAGAAAAACTCTTGAGCGTGAGTTGGAATGGGTTAACATGGCTCCTAAAGCTCGTCAGGCAAAGAATAAGGCTCGTTTGAAAGCTTACGATACTTTGATGAACCAGGATGTAAAACAAAAGGAAGAGAAATTGGAAATTTTTATTCCTAATGGTCCACGATTGGGTAATAAAGTGATTCATGCCAAAGAGGTTTCGAAAGGATTCGAAAACAAATTGCTATTTGAAAATTTAGAATTCGAGTTACCACCAGCAGGAATTGTTGGAGTGATTGGTCCTAATGGTGCGGGTAAAACTACATTGTTTCGTATGATTATGGACTTGGAGCAACCAAACAAAGGTACTTTTGAAGTTGGAGAAACGGTAAAGGTGGGATATGTAGATCAGCAACATGCCGATATCGATCCGGAAAAAACCGTTTACGAAGTAATTTCGGGTGGAGGAGACTTGATTTCTGTTGGTGGAAGACAGTTGAATGCACGCGCATACGTAAGCCGTTTTAATTTCTCGGGTGCCGATCAGGAAAAGAAATGTGGAGTTTTATCGGGTGGTGAAAGAAATCGCTTGCACTTGGCATTAACTTTAAAGGAAGAAGCCAATGTTCTTTTATTGGATGAGCCTACCAATGATATTGATGTAAATACACTTCGAGCATTAGAGGAAGGTTTAGAAAGTTTTGCTGGCTGTGCGGTTGTGATTTCTCACGACCGTTGGTTCCTGGATCGTGTTGCAACTCACATTTTGGCATTTGAAGGTAATTCTGAGGTGCACTATTTTGAAGGAAGCTATTCCGATTATGAAATCAATCGCAAAAAACGTTTGGGCGACGAAGGTCCTAAGCGCATTCGATATAAAAAATTAATTGCAGATTAAGCAGAAGAGGGAAGATTAAAAAAATGAATCTTCCCTTATTTTTTGTAACTTAAGCTTATATTATTCTTAATAAAAATATCATGAGCGAATTTGCAACACCTAGCGAAGAAAGAAATTGGGCGATGTTTTGTCATCTATCCGCATTTTCTGGATTAATTATTCCTTTCGGTAATATTATTGGGCCACTAGTTCTTTGGTCGATGAAAAAAGAGCATTCAGCTTTGGTTGATCGAGAAGGGAAAAAGGCCTTGAATTTTCAGATTTCGATGAGTATTTACATTTTTGTTTCTGCATTTTTGGTAATCATTGGAATTGGCATATTGTTACTAATTGCACTTGGGTTAATAAATCTTATTTTTGTGGTGATGGCGGTTGTGAAAACGCTTAATGGCGAGGATTACCAATATCCGCTCAGTATAAAAATATTAAATTGACAAATGAAACGAACATGTAATTTTTAAGATTAAAATTACTTGAGAGTTCCATGTGACAATTGCAAGAAAATTTAAATACATGAAATCTTTCTCATTATATAAGACAATCTACTTTTTAGGGGTTGTCTTAATTTTTGTTGGTGGTTACCGATTATTTAAGAATTTTTCCTACGGTGATCTACTGTTTTCAGCTGGTATTCTTTGCTACTCGAGCGTACAGGTATTTCTGTTATTCTTTAAATCATTGGCTGATTGGAAGCTTTTTGAATACCTGAAACTAACGGTAAATGTACTGTTTCTCATAGCAATCATTCTATTGTTGATTTTGGATTTACAGGAATGGTATTATCCATTTATTTTGGGCTTATTGATTGATTTCTTTTCAAATATCCTGAAAAGAATAAATAGACGTCCCGCGTAATTAGGGTTAATTCCAATCCTGATTTTTTAGAGGAAGCTTAATCATTTTCAAAGCTTGTTTCACCTGTTAATACAAGCTTCTTTCTTTCATGCAACAATGAGAAACATTTATGGATAACTCTACGCCATACGCACAAAAATGAGATCCATTCCTGGCTGGATGTGACTCTGATATAGGTTTACTTGATTTGAACGCGTGTTTTCTTGACCCAGATGTAGGAAAAGATGAGTCTGACGCGCGTCGAAATCACATTCACCCATTTTTAGGTCAATTTTTGATGGGTTTACATTACATTTTCCCATGAAAAAGACAGCTATTTCTATGAAAATATCTCAAAAATTAGGGTAGATGTCACATTTACCTACGTCCAGGTGAGTTTTTCCTGCGTTTGGTTCATATATTTCCATGTTCGCTTCAACTTTTTCCATGTTTATCTCACCTACACCCTAGGTAAGATATAAAGTTGTTATTTTATATAAGAAAAGCAATCGCTAGTGATGAAACTGTTCAACTCTATAGAGAAGAGTCTTTTCGATAAATCATTTCGGCTCTTAAATTTTTAATACATATCTAAATTGTGCAGTGGTCTAACTGTGCTACTATCGAAATAATGTATATTTTTGTAGATCTGATAAAAAACCAAAATAAAGAATAAGAAATGGCTCAAAAACCGTCTATTCCTAAAGGAACGAGAGATTTTTCACCAGTTGAAATGGTGAAGAGAAATTACATTTTCGATACCATTAAAGAGGTTTTTCAATTGTATGGATTTATGCCGATTGAAACACCATCAATGGAAAATCTTTCTACTCTAATGGGAAAATATGGAGAAGAAGGGGATAAACTACTTTTTAAAGTATTGAATTCGGGAGATTTTATCTCGAAAGTGCGTGATGAACAATTGCAAGAGCGTAATTCGGTTAAGCTAACTACTAAGATTAGTGAAAAAGGTCTGCGATACGACCTAACCGTACCATTTGCTCGTTACGTTGTGCAGCATCGCAACGATATTAGTTTTCCTTTTAAGCGATACCAAATTCAACCGGTATGGAGAGCCGATCGTCCACAAAAAGGACGTTACCGTGAGTTTTATCAGTGCGATGTAGATGTAATTGGCAGCAATTCACTTTTGAATGAAGTAGAACTAATTCAAATTGTTGACGAGGTATATCGCAGACTACAATTGAATGTGGTTGTGAAGTTAAACAACCGTAAGATTTTAGCGGGTATTGCTGAAATTATTGGTGAAGCTGAAAAAATTATAGATATCACTGTTGCTATCGATAAGCTGGATAAAATTGGTTTAGAGAATGTAAACAAGGAATTGGCAGAAAAAGGAGTATCAGCGAAAGCTATAGAAACTTTGCAACCAATTATTTTGTTATCAGGTACCAATGCCGAAAAAGCTGCAAAATTGAAAGAACTTTTAGCTGGTTCGGAAGTTGGAATGAAGGGGATCGAGGAATTGGAGACAGTATTCAACTACCTTGATAGCTTAAATGTTGAAACTGAAGTTGAATTGGATTTAACGCTTGCCAGGGGATTGAACTACTATACCGGAGCCATTTTCGAAGTAAAATCGAAAGACATGGAGTTTGGCAGTATTACTGGTGGAGGTCGTTACGACGATTTGACTGGTATTTTTGGATTGAAAGATGTTTCTGGAGTAGGTATTTCTTTTGGTGCCGATCGTATTTACGATGTGTTGGAGCAAATGAATAAATTTCCTGAAGAAACTGCTGCAACAACTAAAGTATTATTCATCAATTTTGGCGAAAAAGAGGAGCTATTCTGTTTACCTGTTCTTTCAAAACTGAGAGCTAATGGAATTAATGCAGAAATTTATCCGGCATCGCAGAAAATGAAAAAGCAAATGACTTATGCCAACAATAAAAATATTCCTTACGTGATTATGGTTGGAGAGACTGAAATGGAAGAAGGAGTTGTGAGCTTGAAGAATATGGAAACTGGAGATCAGGAAAAATTAACTCCGGAACAATTGATTGAAAAGTTGGCCTAAAATGGCTTAAAATATATAAGGGCTGTCGATTGACAGCCCTTTTTGTATTGCTTAATTTCTTTCGCGTCGCCCCATATGACGGCCTTTTTCTTTGATTTTTCGTAATAACATGCCCTGGAATTTTTTCTCGGCATGATAAAGTTCCAAGACCTTTTTTATGGGAAGTATCTTTTTAAACTTCTCGTGATATTCCTTATTCAATTTAGCATCTTTAATTCGATACTCAATCATATCATCACTAATTTGAACCAGTTCTTTCTCGGGAAGGCTCTCTAAACCATTTCTGATTTTGTGAAACAATACTCTTCCTTCCTGTCTAAGTTGTTCTTTTTTATTTTCCAATTCATTGTAAACAGGCCAGAACAATTGGGCTTCCTCAGGAGTTAATTCCAGTCGTTGAGTAATGAATGATACTTTCTGCGCTTGAATTTCCTTGTACATTCTGCCATGGCCTTCACCTTTTCCTTTACCATGTTGAGCATTAACCGACAAACAAAATGTCAGTAATATAGATATTGATAGGATTAATCGGTTCATATTTCAATAATTATAAGTTCGCCAATAATTCATCGGTTGCGATATCGTAATCCGAAAGATACTCAATAATTTCATCCGAAGAAGTTTCGGACATGTTGTCAAAGAAGAAATCAGATTCAACATTTTCTGTGTTTACAGTACTGCTGTCTTCTATTTGTGAAATTGGTTGATTTTGAAAATCAGTAGGAACTGCAGTAGTCAAAATCAATTTTGCTACAAATACAAATGCAAGTACACTAGCAGCCATCCACATATATGGTTTCAGAATTTGAATCAAATTCTTCTCCTTTGGATTCTCTTCCTTTTCTATTCTTTCATTAATTCGATCACTTAGGTTCTCGAAATAATTTTCAGGAACTTTAAATGGTTGATCTTTCTTCATATCCGACAGATTATTCATGATTCGTATATTTTTTAGACTGTCAAAATTCAATTTGGTTTAATCGCTATAGCTGAATTAATATTGCTAACATTCAAGCTTTAACAGAGATTCAATTTTCTTTACTGCATGATGATAGGAAGCTTTTAATGCTCCAACCGAAGTTTCAAGAATTTCCGACATATCTTCATACTTCATTTCATCAAAATATTTCATATTAAAAACCAGGCGTTGTTTTTCGGGCAGTTGTAATATTGCCTTTTGCAACTCAACTTGTGCCTGATCTCCATCAAAATATTCATCTGCTTCCAAATTTGCAATCAGCATATCTTCCACATCTTTATTGGCAAAGGCAATGCTTCTTCGTTGTTTGTCTTTCAGAAATGTTAACGATTCGTTGGTTGCAATTCGATACATCCAGGTATAAAGTTTTGCATCGTACCTAAAGTTAAGCAAGCCTTTCCAAATTTTCACGAAAGTGTTCTGCAAAACGTCATCAGCATCATCGTGCGACAATACAATTTTCCTGATTTGCCAGTACAATCTTTCCTGATATTTTTTTACCAAAAGGGAAAATGCTTCACTTTGAGTTTTCTTATCCTGAAAAAGTTGTAATATTTCTTCGTCAGTTATTTGAGTCATCTATTGTTATAATTAAAGCTTTAACCTGAGAATGCGTGATAAAAGTAGCCATTTGCAACTGTATCACGAAAGGTAAGACTCAATTCTTTTAAAAAGGTTTAATTGAAGAGTAAAAATAAATAATTACCCAAACTAATTTATTTTTCTCCTGCCTTAAACTTTTTCACTGTAACTGCTGCTATGCCTGTAAAGTTTGCCTTGGATAAAGAAAAATAGAATTAAAAAATTTAGTTCGTTTCATTAACGATTTTTACACTGGGGCAAAAAAAATCCGGAATCAATTTGATCCCGGATTCATATCTTGAATTGTGAATTATTTTTGAAGAAGAGCTTCAACTTCTTTCACAACATTTTCAGCAGTATAACCAAATTTCTCATCAAGAACTCCGGCAGGAGCTGAGTAACCAAAATGATCTAAACCAACAGCTTTACCGTTAGCGCCAACCAAACCTTGAAGTGTAACAGGCAAACCAGCAGTTAAACCAAGAACTGGAATTCCAGCAGGAATTACTTCGTTTTGATATTCTGCAGATTGTTGTCTGAACAAACCTTCAGAAGGAACAGAAACGATTTGTACTTTCAATCCTTTGTCAGCTTTCAAAATTTCAGCACCAGCAACTAAAGTAGAAACTTCAGAACCACTAGCCAATAGAATAACATCAGGAGTAGATTCTGGTTTTTCAATAATGTAAGCACCTTTTTCTGCAGCCAAAGCTTCCTCGTATCTGTTACCGCTTGCAGCAGGAAGATCTTTAATGTTCTGACGAGATAAGATCAAAGCAGTTGGAGTTTTTGTGTTCTCCATAGCCATTTTCCAAGCAATGGTAGCTTCATCAACATCAGCAGGACGAAGAGCTAATAAACTCATTTCCCCTGAGTGATTTTTCAATTGCTCCAACAAACGAATTTGAGCTTCTTGCTCAATTGGCTGGTGAGTAGGTCCATCTTCACCTACACGGAAAGCATCGTGAGTCCAGATGTACTTCACAGGAACTTCCATAAGAGCAGATAAACGAACCGCAGGCTTCATATAATCAGAGAATACGAAGAATGTACCACATGCAGCGGTAACACCACCGTGAAGAGCAATACCGTTACAAATTGCAGCCATTGTTAATTCAGCAACACCAGCTTGCAAGAATGCACCAGAGAAATCACCTTTAACAATTGCTTTTGTCTCTTTTAAGAATCCATCTGTTTTATCTGAGTTACTCAAATCGGCAGATGAAACGATCATGTTGTCAACATTCTTTGCCAATTCGGCCAATACAGCAGAAGAAGCAGCACGAGTTGCAGCACCTGATTTCTGTACAATTGCAGCATAATCGATTTCTGGAGCATCACCGCTAAAGAATTTTTCCAATTTAGCAGCTAGTTCAGGATTTGCTTTTGCCCATTCAGCTTGTTCAGCTTTTTTAGCAGCAGCATATTCTTGTTTCTTTTTAAGAACTTCTTTGTAGTATTCTTCAACTTCAGGGAAAATCTGGAATGGATTTTCAGGATTACCACCTAAGTTTTCGATGGTTTTATCAAGAGAAGCACCAGCAGCACCTAATGGCTGTCCGTGAGTTGATACCATATTTTCAAAGCTAGCACCTTCAGCGTCAACAGCACCTTTACCCATTAAGGTTTCACCAATAATAAGAGTAGGACGTTCTGTTTCGTTGTTAGCAGCAAGCAAAGCTACGCGAATTTCAGAAGCGTTGTTACCATCAATAGTAATTACGTTCCATCCCCAAGCCTCGTATTTTTTAGCTGTATTTTCGGTTGTAACTTCTTCAACTTTGGTTGAAAGCTGAATGTTGTTAGAATCGTAGAACATGATCAGGTTACTTAAACCTAGAGTTCCTGCAATTCTACCAGCACCTTGTGCAATTTCTTCCTGAATACCACCATCAGAAATGAAAGCATAAGTTTTGTGAGACATCCAATCGCCGAAACGAGCCGCTAAGAAACGCTCAGCAATTGCTGCACCAACAGCCATTGTGTGACCTTGTCCTAATGGACCAGAAGTATTTTCAACACCTCTTTCGAAATCTACCTCAGGGTGACCCGGAGTTGGAGAACCCCATTGTCTGAAGTTTTTCAGATCATCCATGCTATAATTTCCTACTAATGCAAGAATAGAATATAACATTGGAGACATATGACCCGGATCAAGGAAAAATCTATCACGATTAATCCATAGTTTATCAGTTGGGTCGAAGTTTAAAAATTCGGAGTAAAGTACGTTTACAAAATCAGCACCGCCCATGGCACCACCAGGGTGACCAGATTTTGCTTTTTCTACCATAGCAGCTGCAAGAATACGGATATTATCCGATGCCTTATCAGTTACCGTAAGATCCATTTGGTTGTTCATTTCTTTTAGATCCATTTGAAATTAAATGAGATTTTAATGATAAAAACTTGGTAAGGTTTTATTTAATGGATGCAAAGATATACAAAAATGTTATCCTGCATGAGCGAATCTCATCTAAATAATAGATACTTAGAGAAAAGTAATATATTTTATAAAACTGTAAATCAATATGTTTAGAATCTTACTGATCTTGACTTTCCTGAAAATATCTCAAAGCTTGTTTTTCTGGAGTTTTGAGATAGTGAAGCGTTTTTGTTTCTGTAGATTACATGATAAACACCAGGTTGCAAGGTTAAAGTTTCTCTTAGCTTTTTATCATCAATGTCATAAATCCACTCCAGTTTACCTTTGCGTTGTACAAAAAGACTACATGGTCCGCTTGATGGTTTAAAAATGGTTGCCAAACCAGGCTGAGGAATTTTAATACTGGTTGTAGTACTTTGGGCAATCGTTACATTCGGAATTGCAATCCTTGGAAGCGTAAGAACTTCCAAATTATATTTTCCGGTAATGTATTTAATGCTTTGATTTACCTTTTGCGTGTTTATAATCTGAGTATCGATTTTAACAAGAGTTTGTAAATCCTTATACATGTTAGTTCGGTTCGATTCAATTTTTAAAAATCCTTGTGGTGTATCAAATCCAATTTTAGTATGTTTTCCAGGCTGAATGGTTACACTATCTCTGTGTAATTCAGGAATGGTGTGAATGGTAATGTTGTAGGTTAAAAGAGGATCAATATATAAGGTGTCCGGATTTCCTTTTGCATTAATAGTGTGCATAAATTGATAGCGAACCTTTCCTGAAACTTTGTTGTAGAAAGTCATCGCAACATTAGTTTCTGTTGGAGAACCATTGGCATCTATTAAATTCACCTGAGCAGAAGTTTTATTTAAAACTTGAGACATTACATATTCTAATGTACCTCCAAATTTTTCTTCTTGTTCAACTTGTAAAAAGTTTCCAATGCATTCAAAACTACTTTTGAAATTTACATCTAGTCCAATTCCAATAATAAATGGTTTTAAAATGATTCCTGCTTTTTGCAATTTGTCGGATACTTCACAAGGGTCTCCATCACAAGCTTCTACACCATCTGTAATTAAAATTACCACATTGCGAATTCCATTTTCGGTAATCGGAAAGTCATTGGCTGACAATTCCAATGAATGTGCTATCGGAGTGGTTCCTTTGGGGATAAGGTATCGTAAAGTTTGCCTTATTTTTCCAGCATTATTAGGTGAGAATGGAACTTCAAGTTTTGTGTCGTTACAATCCTGTGGTGGTACCGGACTTTGATGACCATATACCCTTAATGCCATTTCGACATTATTTTCACATTCCAGGCTGTCTACCATTCTGATTAAAAACTTTCGGGCTATATCTATTTTTTTTGATTTTTCCCAATAACCGTTCATACTTTGAGAGGCATCGAAAATGAATAGAATTCTTGTTTTTTCTTCAGCTTTGGAAGCTTTGTTTTGCGCAAATGATGTTTGGGCAAAAATTACAGCTAACAGGGCGATGATTAAGTGGCTATATAGTTTCAAAACAAAATATTAATAATTTATCTGACAAAAATAAGAAACCATTTATTATTAAATAACTTAATCAATCCAAAAAGATAAAATTCTCACTTTCCTGCTCTATAATCCGCTCAATAACTCTCAAATTATCCATACTCTGCAATCTCATAATTTTGGAAGAAATATCGGTTGAAGTACTAAATAAATCAATGGCTTTTGTAAGTTTTTTCCGGGCTTTGATAAAGTGATAATACTGTAAGGCATCAACATCACCTTCGTAGTTCAGAATAATTCTTGCATATCGGTAATACTCCATGGCCAAGTTGAATTTGTTAGCTGGATTGACACGAAAAATCTCATCTGCAGTTTTTAACCTCTGTTTGGCTTTTGTTAATTTATTATACTCTAATATACTGTCGGTAAAATGGTAGTTTTCAGTAGTTTCATCCAAGTGTTTGATAATGGTTTCTTCTCCAGCATTAAATACTTCCAGAGGAACAGGACTTTTCAAAAATTGCCACATCGGTATCAATGGCAAATGTGTATTAATAAATTCTTCTGGGAGAGCCATGAAAAATTCATTGGCCTTACTTTTTACTCCTGTATGCTCTAAAATCGCATTGGCCCAACTTAAATCGAAACAAAACCAAACGCCGTCAACTTTGGCCACATTCCATGCATGTGTGGCACGATCCTGTAATGCTCCATTTTTAGTAATATATCCGCTAATCGAATAGCATTCAATTCCCGACTGATTGCAGAAATATTGAAATAAACGCGAAAATCCTTCGCATACAGCTATTCTTCGTTTTAGAACACAAACTGGAGAGGAACAATTGTTTGAACCAATATAGAACAATACAGTAGGATCATATAATAGCTCAATTTGATTTTTGTATTTGATATTTTTAATAATCCAAAAATAGAATGCTCTTACTGCTTCAGTTTGATTAGTGCATGGTTCGACTAAATAGTTGTGAAGATTTATAATGTTATTGGTAACACTATCAGGCGTTTTTCTAACATGCCTGTCGATATGACCAAATTTAATATTTTGAGACTCCTGAGCATTTATAGTTGCAAGAGGAATAAAGGACAGAAGTAATATGACTATTAATTTTCGATTCATAGTTGTGATATAAAACTAGCAAAAAATAAGTTAAATAGTTCATATGGTGAGATTCTTTTTAATAGATTAACATTTTTTTAGGAGATAAAAAGGAAAATTGGCACATCGAAAATTTAAATGTACTTTTGCACAGATTTTTAAAAATAGAATTAAAAGCAAATCAAAATAATATAGAATTGCCATGGCATTACAGTGCGGAATTGTAGGATTACCAAACGTGGGTAAATCGACTTTGTTTAATTGTTTGTCGAATGCGAAAGCACAATCGGCTAACTTTCCTTTTTGTACCATTGAACCAAATGTGGGTGTGATTACCATTCCTGATGAACGATTAATTAGATTGTCAGAGTTGGTAAAGCCAGAAAGAGTTCAACCTTCTGTAATGGAGATTGTGGATATTGCTGGTTTGGTAAAAGGAGCTAGTAAAGGGGAAGGACTAGGAAATAAATTCTTATCGAATATTCGTGAGACCAATGCAATTATTCATGTATTGCGTTGTTTCGAAAATGATAATATCGTTCATGTTGATGGTTCTGTTGATCCAATTCGTGATAAAGAAACGATTGATATTGAATTGCAATTAAAGGATTTGGAAACTGTTGAGGCAAGACTGCAAAAAGCAGCCAAGTTGGCAAAGGTTGGAAAAAATCCGGAAGCAAAAAGATTGTGTGAAGTTTTAGAGCGTTACCAAGAAGCATTGATGCAGGGAAAATCAGCTCGTGTGATTGAGTTGAGCGAGGCAGAGGAAAAGGTAACAACGGATCTTCACTTGCTAACAACTAAGCCTATTCTTTATGTTTGTAATGTTGACGAATCATCAGTAAAAGAAGGAAACAAGCATGTTGATGCTGTAAGAGAAGCTGTAAAAGATGAAAATGCTGAAGTGCTGGTTGTTGGTGCAGGTATTGAATCTGATATTGCAGAATTGGAAACATACGAAGAGAAACAAATGTTTTTGGAAGACTTAGGTTTGGAAGAGCCAGGAGTGAATAAGTTGATTAAAGCTGCTTTCAGACTTCTGGATTTGGAAACTTATTTTACTGCGGGAGTAAAAGAGGTGAGATCATGGACTTACCCAAAAGGTGCAAAAGCTCCGCAGGCAGCAGGTGTTATTCATACCGATTTTGAAAAAGGATTTATTCGTGCAGAGGTAATTAAATATGAAGATTACTCAGAACTTGGATCTGAAAATGCTTGTAAAGAAGCTGGAAAAATGAATGTAGAAGGTAAAGAATACGTTGTTCAGGATGGTGATATCATGCACTTCCGTTTTAATGTATAATTTGCATCAAACAATATACAAGATGGCCATTCAGTTTTGAGTGGCCATTTTTTATGCATGCTGACCAAGTATTAATAATTTCAAACAATAACACTACCTTTGCCCTATCTATGAATCCACATTATTCATTACCAATTGTTCATTATTAATTATTTTGAGATGTTACGTACACTATTGCTAATTGGCATGGGAGGTTTTTTGGGAAGTGTTTCCCGTTTTTTAATTGGTCAGGGATTGCACCGAATTTTTGATACCGTTTTTCCAATTGGAACCATGACAGTTAATATTGTAGGTAGTTTTATCATCGGAGTTGTTTACTCGCTTGCTGAGCGTGATAATTTAATTAGTCCTGAAATCAGGATGTTTCTTGCAGTAGGTTTTTGTGGTGGTTTTACCACATTCTCATCCTTCGCATTCGATAAATTGAACCTTTTAAAAGATAGCGGATTTTTGTATCTTTCTATGTATGTGGGAGGAAGCGTGTTTCTTGGCCTGTTGGCAGTATATTTAGGTACCCAGATTCATAAATTGTTTTAGTTCAGATTTTAGATTGAGAATATCAGTTCTAAGATCTGATAACTTACATCTGAAGCGATGAAACTAAAAGGAAAGGCAAAATTACTTCGAGTATTTATTGGTGAAGCCGATAGGGTTTACCAGCGTCCTTTGTATGAAGCTATTGTTTATGGAGCCAAAAAGTACGGTATGGCAGGTATTACGGTTCATCGTGGAATCATGTCTTTCGGAGCCAGTTCAAGAATTCATACCTCTAAAATATTTGCGCTTGCCGATGATTTGCCAATAATTGTCGAGATTGTTGACTCCACCGAAAAAGTAGAGGGATTTCTTCATATCCTGGAATTGTTAATCGAGAAATCAGGCGGTGGAGGAATGATTACCATGGAACAGGTTGATGTGATTCGATATCAACCACAATCAAAATAATATTGCAATACTGCACAACAGTTCCATAAATCAGTGTGAATCCATTATATTTGTTGCGGACAATTTTTTAACGCCAACACTTATAAAGGATGAACAAACGAATCGGATTTATATTACTGATATTTTTTATCACCAACCTATCACTAGTTCAGGCACAACGAACTCGTAAAATTCCTTCGGAACAACCAAAATTGGTTGTAGGAATAGTAGTAGATCACTTGCGTCCTGATTATTATTTCCGATTTTCAAATCTGATTGGTGAAAAAGGTTTTAAGCGTTTAATGAACCAGGGAACCTACTGTAAAAATGCAAAGTTTAGCTATTTGTATTCACAAACAGGTCCCGATCATGCAACCATATTTACCGGAACGCCACCATCTTATCATGGAGTAATTTCGCATGGTTGGTACGATCGATTATCAGGAGAACTAAACCTGGCAAAAGATGATGGGAATGCTAAAATTGTTGGAATCGAAACGAAAGAAAAAGGCAAATCACCTAAAAACTTATTAGCACCAACAGTTGGCGATGAAATAAAACTATTCAACAACCATTCCAGGGTAATTGGAGTTGGTTTAAATACTGAAGCTGCATTATTTTCTGCAGGTCATGGAGCCGATGGAGCTTACTGGATGGATGATTTATCAGGAAAGTTTGTTACATCTTCTCACTACCAGGACACTCTTTACAATTGGGTAAGTGAATTCAATAATAAGAATTTTGCCGATTTCTATATGGATCGTATCTGGACGCCATTTGATGGACAAGACAAGACTGGGATTTCAGAGAAGATTTTGGGTAAAGTTGGACTATCTTCAGATTTCTATTACGATTTGAATAAAGAGAAGAGAACTTATGGTTACAAAGCCATAAAGGCAACTCCGTTTGGAAACATGTTGGTAAAAGATTTTGCCATTTCGGCCATTATCAATGAAAATTTAGGACGTGATGATGATACCGATTTTCTAGCCGTAACTTTTTCATGCTTGGATTACAAACACAGGGAACTTTCTCCTTTTTCTGCCGAAATGATTGATAATTTTATCAGATTGGATAGAGAAATAGAACACTTTCTGGATTTCCTGGATGAACAGATTGGCTTGGAAAATGTGCTTGTTTTCTTAACAGCAGATCAATCGGCAAACTATACACCAGAAAATTTAAAAGAGCAAAATATTCCTAACGGATATTTTAGTTCCTACAATGCAATGGCATTACTAAAATCATACTTGAATGTTTTGTATGGTAGTGGTGATTGGATTTTAGGATACGATTCTCAGCAGGTCTATTTAAACCATCAGTTGATTGAAGATTCGAAACTATCTTTGGAGGAGATGCAGTTGAAAGCAGCCAATTTCTTAATTCAGTTTACAGGTGTTGCCAGTACTATTCCTGCGAGCAGTCTAACCACAGCTAACTATACACATGGGGTGATGCTGAAGGTGCAACGCTCATTCAATCAAAAACGATCTGGCGATGTATTAATTACCCTTGAACCAGGTTGGATGCACAAGATGAAGGATGAAAGAGATGAAATTGCTCAATACAGCTACACAAATCAAGTTCCATTGTTCTGGTATGGATGGAAAATTAAACGTGGTACAGTATCTCGCACGGTTTACGTCGAAGATATCGTTCCAACAATTTCAAATTTCTTGAACATTTCAATCCCTGCAGGTTGCGATGGTAATCCAATTGAGGAGTTAACGCAGTAGACAGTTATCAGTTGCGATTTGTCCATGTTTAAATAGGCATTCAAAAATTTCTTTTTTTCTTTTGCCAGTTTAGGCATGGGGCAAAAGTCAATATTTTGTGCTTTGCCAATACTGGCATCGGTCAAAAAGTCAATTTTTTGGACTTTACCCATACAAGTATCGGTTAAAAAATCAATTTTTCGGGCTTTACCTATACAGGCATTGGTTGAAAAATCAAATTTTGGAGCTTTGCCTAAACAGGCATCGGTCAAAAGTCAATTTTTTGAACTTTGCCAATACTGGCATCGAAAAAAATACATTTTTGCTTTGCCAGATTAGTAATGATTTTATTTGAAAGAATAAACCAGCAAGTAGTCATCAAACTGTAGGTATTGGAAAGTGTAGGGTTCAGAAAAATCATCGCGACAAACTTCTCCTGTGAATGTATTTTGATCGGGTGCAAAAGGATGAATTTTCAACTCATCAATTAAATGAACATCCTTCTTGCCATAGAATTTAATCAAGCATTCCTTTGCGCACCAGTGTTGGTATAGGTGAAAAGTTCGCTCTTGCTCTGAAATGTTTTCCAGTTCCGATTCTGAAAGAAATCGTTTTGCAATTCGATGAACCCTATCCGATAGGTATTCCATATCTATGGCAGGAATGGAATCCTTACTCACAAAAATAGCAGCAAAATTCTTGGTATGGCTAACGCTAATATTTAAATCGGAACCAATTAAAAATGGTTTCCCATGTTCGTTGTTCTCCATTCTTAAATCTGCAGCAATGTATTTCTGAACCAGTAATCGGGTAGCCAGATATTCTTTTTTCCTCGATTCGCTCCCAAAACCATTGAATTTATCAAGCTCCTTATCGCTTAATTCAACTTGATTTTTTAGGTAATCTACCTCTTCATCAATCTTCCAGATGTACAGATTACAATCCTTACTAATATGTAGGTGTTTAAATAAAGGCATTACTTCCACTCTAAGCTTTCAATCAATTTCACCATATCTTTATCGATATACTGAATTACCGGAGCCAAAGAATCTTGGTTTGGATGTTCTTTAAAGTAAAGTGCACCACGCAAAAAATGCTTGGTACTATCGGTTGCAACAAATTGTACCGATGAGGCTGCATTTCCTTTGATTCGATAAATTAGAGCATATACATTTTTATCCTGATTTTGGAATGCTTGCTCGCCAATGGCATCAGCTTTAATGCTGTGTTTGTATGCCATCTTTCTCGAATCTTCCAAGTACTCCTCAATATTCCCGTTTACACTTTTATAGCTTAAGTGAATGGTTGCCTTGTATTTTGGATAATGAATGTTCAACCAATATTTTTCGGCTCCTTTACTATTGTCTGTGCGCACATTGGCTAACGACAATTTGTCGAAACTGAATGGGTAATTATTACTCCAGGTTTCGTATTGCTTTTCTGGCAAATCAATACGAAAATAACCTTTGGGTTTTGGTGTGTATTTTTCTTTACAGGATATAAATCCAAGTGCAAGAAAGGCAATAAAAGTGTATGAAACGAACTGAGTTAACTTCATTTTGTACTGTATTCAGATGTAATGTGTTTATTTGGCTAATTTCTCTTTAGGAGGAAGAAAACGAATTTTCTTGATTCTTCGGTTGTCAACGGCTTCAACAATAAATCTGAAATACTGGTATTCGAATTCTTCTTTCTTTTGAGGAATTTCACCTTTCATTTCCAATAATAGCCCTGCCAAAGTATCGGCATCACCTTTAATATTTTCAAATAAATCAGAATCTAATTCTGTAATCTTAAAGAAATCGTTAAGCAAGGTTTTTCCCTCGAATAGGTAGGTGCCGTCTTTTTCCAGGGTATAAGTTTCTTTTTCTTCATCCGATTCATCTGGAATGTCTCCAATAATTTCTTCCAGGATATCCTCCATAGTAATGATTCCGGAAGTACCACCGTATTCATCAACAACAATAGCCATATGATTTTTCTGAGTCTGGAATTCTTCCAGCAAATCATTGATCTTTTTGGTTTCGGGCACATAAAACGGAGGCCTGATTATCGATTGCCAACGAAAAGTGTTTGGTTTATGGTGATGAGGAAGTAGATCTTTCACATACAAAATACCTCTTACATTGTCGAAAGTTTCATCGTAAACAGGAATTCTGGAATAGCCCGAATCGATTAAAATTGATTTTAATTTCCCAAAACCAGTTTTTACATCAATGGCAACAACATCAACACGCGATTTCATAATCTCAACCACATTGATGTTACCAAAATTCACAATTCCTTCCAGAATTTCCATTTCATCACTAATCTCATCGGCAGTTAACTCGAGAGCCTGTGATAAATCACCCATCGAAATATTCTGCTTTTTAGAAATTCGCTTGTTAACAATCGAAGTTGATTTAATTAGAATTGCCGACATAGGACGGAAAATCTTTTCCATGTAGTATAAAGGAAAAGCCATAAATTTCGAAAACTTAACCGAGGTTTGCGTAGCATAAACCTTAGGAATGATTTCACCAAAAAGCAATAACAGGAAAGTGATTATCACCACCTGAACCAAAAATCCAATAGTTGGTGCATTTGAGAAATCTACTATCGAATTGGTAATAAAGCTGGAAAGAATCACAATACCAACATTTACAAAATTATTACCAATCAGAATGGTTGCCAGTAGCTCCTCAGGCATTCTTAAAAGTTTTAATAATCTTCGATTTTTCTGATTCTCTTCTGCTTCGATACCACTAATTTGCTGTGGTGATAATGAAAACAAAGCAACTTCGGATCCTGAAATCAAAGCGGAGCAAAATAAAAGAAGTACCATTACAAGTAAACTTATAATGGTACTTATATCTAAAGTGTGAAAAACAATATCAGAATTGTTTAAAAATAGTGTTGAAAAACTGTCTGTTTCCAATTTTCTCTCAAGTTAGTTGACACTCGTGTAATTTAGAATGGAAGATCATCAGTTTCTTCCTCAACAGAAGTATCGGCAGCGGCTGTTGGTTGAGTCATTTCAGAACTTGCTTGTGGAGCAGCTTCATTATCACCTTTTCTACCCAACATTTGCATGTTCGAAGCCATGACTTCTGTGATGTATTTTTTATTTCCATCCTGATCTTCCCAAGATCTGGTTCTTAAGCTACCTTCGATATACAATTGCATACCTTTTTTTACGTAGTTTTCAGCAACCTTAGCCAATCCGCGCCAAAGAACAATGTTATGCCATTCGGTTTGGGTAACTTTTTCACCATTTTTGGTATAAGTTTCGCTTGTAGCCAAAGGAAAATTACAAACACTTACATCATTGTCGAAGTATTTTACTTCAGGATCTTTTCCTACGTTTCCTACTAGAATTACTTTGTTTACTGACATATGTTTAAATTTTTAGTTAGCAATACGTTAAAGGTACAAACTTTTGTGTTGTATCATAATATATTTAAGGCTTATTTTAAATATCACAGTTTAAAATGTGATTATTAATCAACTTAGGGAAAGGGTATTTTTCCGATTCCTTTTTGTTTACAAATATAAACCTTTTAAATTTTTTGATTTCCTCGGCACTAACATCAATATGGATAAAACGGGTATTGATATTTTGATGCGTTAATTTGTGCACGATATTATCACTAATTGATTGTAATACCAAATTGGAAGAATCAAAAATTTCTTTCCATTGATCTGATTGTAATAATTGATCAGTTGAAAGTTCAGCATTGCTTTCAATAAGTGGATATTGATACATGTTTTTCCATATATCTTTTCCTTCTCTTTTTTCAATGGCAAAACGACCTGAGCAAGATAGGAACAAATAGTAAAAATATCGATTCTTTGGCTTAATTTGTTTGCTCTTTACGGGCAATTGATCTATCATGTTAGAACTGTAAGCAAAACAATTAGAATGTACAGGGCAAATGCTACAACTGGGTGACTTTGGAGTACATTGTAATGCACCAAATTCGATTATGGCCTGATTGTATACTTCAGGTCTTGCATTACCCATAGTTTCAGTAGCAAGATTTTGAAATAACTTTTTCCCTTCAGTACTATCAATAGGTGTTTCTATGCCAAACAATCTTGCAAGCACTCTATATACATTACCGTCAATTGCGGCATAAGGTAAGTTGAAAGCAAAAGAAGAAATTGCCGCAGCAGTATATGTGCCAACACCTTTTAATGCAAGAATCTCTTTATAAGTGCTCGGAAATATACCTTTATATATAGTATGAATGGTTTTTGCTGCATGATGTAAATTTCTGGCTCGAGAATAATAACCCAGACCTTGCCATAAATTTAAAACTTCTTGCTCATCAGCTAAAGCTAAATCTGTTACAGTTGGAAACCTTTTTGTAAATTTGTAATAATAGTCAATTGCTGTGACAACTCTGGTTTGTTGTAACATGATTTCAGAAATCCATATTAGATATGGATCCTTGGTATTTCGCCAAGGAAGGTCGCGTTTGTTCTCGCAATACCAGTTTATGATTTGGTTATTAAGCATCTCGAAAAAAAATGTATGATTCAATTTTTTTCAAAAATGCGTAAAAATATTTGTTTTCGATTTCGTTAATAACTGGAAATCTTATATATTTGCAATCTGATTTGAGGAAATGATGTTGTAAATAATTGATAATTAAAGATTTTTTAAGAGATGACTAAAGCAGATATTGTTAACGAGATTTCTAAAAACACAGGAATTGAGAAAATTACAGTTCAAAAAACTGTAGAAGCTTTCATGGATACTATTAAAGGTTCATTGGTAAAAGGAAAGAATGTGTATTTGAGAGGTTTCGGAAGTTTTATCGTTAAGAAAAGAGCAGAGAAAACTGCAAGAAACATTTCTAAAAACACTACAATTATAATCCCTGAACACTTTATTCCAGCTTTCAAGCCTGCGAAAACTTTCGTAAGTAAAGTGAAAACTAACGTAAAGTAGTTTTAGATTTTTAAATTCATTAAATAATTCGAAGTTATGCCTAGCGGAAAGAAAAGAAAAAGACATAAGATGGCTACGCACAAGCGTAAGAAAAGACTAAGAAAAAACCGTCATAAGAAGAAGAAATAATTTTCTTATAGCTTGTTTGTAAGAACAAAATAAATAAACCTAAAGAACTTTTTAGTACTTTAGGTTTATCTATTTGTAAGAACTGATTACCTTTAATAAAAATAAGAAGAATTTAAATAGTGAGTAACGAGCTTGTAATTGATGTAAACCCTAATGAAATTGTAATTGCTCTGCTTAGCAACAAACAATTAGTTGAACTAACCAGAGAAAAAAGTAATCTTCAATTTGCGGTCGGAGACATATATTTGGGTAAGGTAAAGAAGATTATGCCTGGGTTGAATGCAGCATTTGTTGATGTTGGGTATGAGAAGGATGCATTTTTACATTATCTGGATCTTGGACATCAATTCCGTTCACTAAATAAATTCTTACAACAGGCCTTGGCAAGAAAGGGTCGTAATCTGTCCATCTCTAAAATGAGATTGGAACAGGATATAGATAAGAATGGTAAAATGTCCGATGTTCTTAAGTCGGGACAATACATTCTGGTGCAGGTTGCCAAGGAACCAATCTCTACAAAAGGACCGAGACTTTGCTCGGAAATATCTATTGCAGGACGAAATATTGTTTTGATTCCTTTCTCGGATAAAGTTTCTATTTCTCAAAAAATTAAATCTACAGAAGAGAAAAATCGCTTGCGTCAGCTACTTCAAAGCATTAAGCCTAAAAATTATGGGGTTATTGTAAGAACTGTTGCTGAAGGGAAACGTGTTGCTGAACTAGATCAAGAACTTAGATCTTTGGTAGAGAAATGGGAAGGAAGCTTTCAGCATATTCGTGATATGCAACCTCCTAAATTAGTTTTGGGTGAAATGGATAGAACCACTGCTATTTTGCGTGATATTTTGAATTCGTCATTCGAAAATATCTATGTAAATGATGCAAGTGCTGCCAAGGATATTAAAAACTACATTGCTGGAATCGCTCCTGAGAAATCAAAAATTGTGAAACATGTTGGTGGAGATATGCCAATTTTTGATCAGCTAGGTGTTGATAAGCAAATTAAATCTTCCTTTGGGAAAACTGTTTCGTTTAAAAATGGAGCTTACCTGATTATTGAACATACCGAGGCGTTTCATGTTATCGATGTGAATAGTGGAAACCGTTCAAAAGCGGGAAATGATCAGGAAACTAATGCATTAGAGGTGAATCTTGCAGCAGCAGATGAAATTGCACGTCAACTTCGCCTTCGTGATATGGGTGGAATTATTGTTGTCGATTTTATTGATATGCATGCTGCCGAAAACCGCCAGAAGTTATTTGAGCGAATGAAAGATGTGATGGGACAGGACAGAACCAAACACAATATTTTGCCTTTAAGTAAGTTTGGTCTGATGCAAATTACTCGTCAGCGTGTTCGTCCTGAAATGAACATCGAGATTCAGGAAACTTGCCCTACTTGTCTTGGTTCCGGAAAGATTTCACCAGCTGTATTATTAACCGATCAGATCGAAGAGAAATTGAAATCGGTTGCTGATAGTGGTGAAAAGAAACTTACACTAAAGGTTCATCCTTTTGTTGCAGCCTACATTAATAAAGGTTTCTGGAAAACATTGCGCAGAGAATGGCAATCGAAATTAGGAATTAAATTAACTGTAAAAGAAATTCCATCCTACGATTTATTAGTGTATAAGATTTTCGATAATAACAATCAGGAAATCGAATTATAATCACACTTTTTTAATGCTGCTTACAAAATCCTCTTAATAAACTGTTAAGAGGATTATATGGTTTTGTGTAATTTGCTTATAATGCTAATTTTATATGCGTTACTGTAAAAAATTAAACCATATGAAGCAAAAAATTCTCACCTTACTTCTGGGAATACTCCTTACCAGTTTCTTAAACACACATGCACAGATTCTAGAAACTGTTTCCTGGGAATTTACTACCGAAAAATTAAGTGATACAGAATTAAACCTTGTCTTTAAAGCACAAATAGATAAGGAATGGCATTTGTATTCGCAAAATTTTGAAGATGGAGGACCCGTTCGACTAAGTTTTACTTTTGAGGGATCGAAAAATTATGAACGCATTGGTGAAGTAGAAGAAATTACCAAAGCCAAAAAAACTTTCGACGAAATATTCGAAATGGATATCGAATATTTTGAGTATGAAGCAATCTTAAAACAAAAAATCAAGGTTTTATCCAATGCTGCATTTACGATTGCCGGCGAAATGGAATATCAAACTTGTAGAGAAGGAGAGTGTGTGTTATTTACTCCTGATTTCGAGTTTGCCATTAACGAGGGGAACACAGTATTAAATCAAGTTGATGAAATACCTGTAAAAGCTGAAAAGGAAAAAATTAATGCAATGAAAAATCCTAGAAAGGAATATGCTTCCTTGTGGTCATTGTTTTTTATTGCTTTTACCTTTGGTTTGATTGCTTTGCTTACTCCCTGTGTGTTTCCAATGATTCCTATGACAGTTTCATTTTTTATGCACAGTTCGGAGAACAGAAAGAAAGCCATTTTTAATGCAATATTTTATGGCGTTTCAATTATAGGTATTTATACGATCATTGGAACTATTGTAGCCATTACTTTGGGTGCTGATTTTGCCAATTGGTTGAGTACACACTGGATTCCTAATGTCATCTTCTTTGCCATTTTCTTTGTGTTTGCTTTTTCATTCTTTGGAATGTTCGAAATTACAATGCCATCATGGTTGGTAAATAAATCGGTAGCAAAAGAGGACCAGGGAGGATTTGCAGGATCATTCTTTATGGCATTTACACTTGTACTGGTCTCATTTTCTTGTACAGGACCTATTGTAGGTTCTATTTTGGTACAATCGGCAGGTGGCGAGATTTTAGAGCCAATTGTTGGGATGTTTGGATTCTCGTTGGCATTTGCACTGCCATTTACACTTTTTGCCATTTTCCCTTCTTGGCTAAGCAATCTTCCTAAATCTGGTGGATGGCTGAATTCGGTTAAGGTGGTTTTAGGTTTTTTAGAGCTAGCTTTAGGACTAAAATTTTTAAGTATTGCTGATCAAACTTACCATTGGGGAATTTTGGATAGAGAAGTTTATCTGGGAATCTGGATTGTAATTTTTACTTTAATGGGATTCTACCTTTTGGGTAAATTAAAGTTCAGTCACGATAGTGATTTAAAGTACATATCGGTACCAAGATTGATGCTGGCAATTTGTTCATTTTCATTTGTAGTGTACATGATTCCAGGAATGTTTGGAGCTCCTTTAAAGGCGATTTCAGGTTATTTGCCTCCACAAACTACACAAGATTTTGATATTTCTGCCATAGTACGTGATCAATCGGGTGCTGGTTTTAAAGATGCCAAAAGTGAGATTTGTGAAACACCAAAGTACGCTGATAAATTACACTTACCACATGGCTTGCAAGGTTATTTCGATTTTGAGCAGGGGTTAGCTTGTGCCAAGGAGCAAAATAAGCCTATTTTCATCGATTTTACAGGACACGGATGTGTAAACTGTAGAGAAATGGAAGCCAACGTTTGGTCTGATGCCAGAGTGCAAAAAGTGCTTCGTGAAGATTATGTGATTATTGCACTTTATGTAGATGACAAGCAGAAACTACCAGAAGAAGACTGGATAACTTCCACCTACGATGGTAAAGTAAAAAAGACATTGGGAAAGAAATACGCCGATTTTCAGATTACCAGATTTGGTGTAAATGCTCAACCATATTATGTACTTTTAGATCATGAGGAGAATACATTGGTTGAACCAAGAGCATATGATCTGAATGCAGACAGATTCCTTGAGTTCCTGGAGAGCGGAAAGAAAGAGTTTGCCAAAAGATAAAATAAGAATAAATGATAAAGAACCGGAGCATCAATGTGTTCCGGTTTTTATTTGCCTGATATTTATAATCATTATAAGTTTCAACTGTTTTCTTCTTCCAAAAGAATTCCTATTTTTGAAAGTTTGCCTTTCGAAAAAATGGTAAGCCGCTTTAATCTTTTAAAATTTAAATTACGTATGGAAAAATACGATGTGATTATTGTCGGAGCCGGTCCAGCCGGTATTTTTTGTGCTTACGAATTAGTAAAAAATCGAGACGACTTAAAAATCTTAATCCTTGAAAAGGGTAGAGGAATGGACAAAAGATCTTGTCCGAAACACACCAATGGAGGAACTTGTGTACATTGTAAACCTTGTAGTATTACTACTGGTTGGGCAGGAGCAGGTGCATTCTCTGATGGAAAATTGTCTTTATCGCACGAAGTGGGTGGAACTCTTCCGGAATATTTGGGAGTTGAAGAAACCATTGATTTAATTGCTTATACCGATGGTATTTATCTGGAATTTGGTGCAGCTACCGATATCCACGGTGAAAAATTAACTCCTGCAATGGAGAATATTCGTCGCAAAGCCATTGAATCGAATTTGAAATTGGTTCATTGTCCGGTTCGTCATTTGGGAACCGAGAAAGCTCAGGATTTGTACAGACGTTTGTACGAGTATGTAACATCAAAGGGAGTTGAGGTACAGTTTAATTGTGCTGTGGAAAGCTTGATTCTTGATGGTGATAAAATACAGGGAGTTAGGAACGGAAAAGGAAGCTATTATGGTGATTTGGTAATGGTTTCGGTTGGTAGAGATGGTGCTGATTGGCTAATGAAAGAGTGTAGCAAAGAAAGTATTTCTACCGAAGTAGGTGTTGTTGATATAGGTGTGCGTGTTGAATGTAGAAATGAAATCATGCAGGATATCAACGAGAACTTTTACGAAGCTAAATTAATTCACTACACCCAAACTTTTGACGATAAGGTAAGAACTTTTTGTAGTAACCCTGGAGGATTTGTTTCTTCGGAGTATTATGATGGTGATTTGGCAGTTGTAAATGGCCATAGTTACAAAGATCTGAAGAGTGATAATACAAATTTTGCTTTGTTGGTATCGCAAAAGTTTACCGAACCTTTTAAAGCTCCAATTGAATATGGTAAACATGTTGCCAGGTTGGCAAACATGCTAACCAATAACCAAATTTTGGTTCAACGATTTGGTGATTTGGTTCGCGGTCGCAGAACTACTTCAAAGAGATTGTACAGAAACAATATCATTCCAACTTTGAAAGATGCAGTTCCAGGTGATTTGAGTTTGGTTTTACCGCACCGTATTCTAAAAGATATTGAAGAAATGATTTATGCTTTGGATAAGGTAACACCAGGTTTGGCTTCTGATGAAACTTTATTGTATGGTGTAGAAGTGAAATTCTATAGCAATATCACAAAAGTGGACGAAAGCTTCCAATCGACATCGGTTAAGAATCTTTACCTGGGTGGCGATGGAGCCGGTATTACACGTGGTTTAATGCAAGCTTCGGTTAATGGAGTGGTAATTGCAAGAGAATTGCTTAAACAGCTTTAAAATAAATTTAGATAGAAAACAAAAGCTTGGTTGCAATGGCAGCCAAGCTTTATTTTTGGGTATTTAAATCGGTAGGAAGGTAAAAGCTGAATGTACTTCCTTTGTTTAATACACTTTCAACATATACCCAACCATCAAATCTTTTGATAATGCGCTTTACAATCACAAGTCCCAAGCCATGGCTTTTGTTTTTGGCTTTTTAGGAGTACTAAAGAGTGGAATATTAATTGATTTTTAAATAAAAATTAGGAATTGTCTTTTTTTACCAGTTCTTCATTCAATAAGATAAATTCCCGGCTTTCTTCTTCATTCACCATCTTAAAGAAACTGCAGTTAATACATCCTAGTAGTTTTTCTTCTATTTCACCTTGAATGCTCTTGTTGCATAAAGTGCCTTCCACAGTCCAGCAGCTTCTTCCTGCTTTCGATCCGTGATTAACACCTGTGTTTTCAAATTTTACACTTGCAGGACACACTCCCAATTCATTGGTATTGGCTCCTCCTATTTCTCTCCCACAATTAAAGTATTCCCAACAGTTCTTTTTCTTCATCTTTTCTCGTTCTCCGCCCCTAAAATAAATAAGCTCGAACAAAATTGGATATCGATTTGATAAAGTATACTTATTTTAGGGTAAATCAATCTAAAGCAAAAGAATTTGAAATCCTACTTCCAAAGATTTTTGATTTCTCTATCACTATAGGATTCAAGCTGCAATAACTCGTAAAAAGGATCGCCTTTCAGCTTTAACAAATCAGCAAAAGCAGGTTCTGTTTTTATACCAGTTTCTTTAAGCTTTACCACTTCATTATTAAAATCGTCACCTAAAAGTTTTAAAATGCGATCTTCAATCAGCATGTGTCGATATGAATTCTGTGCTACTACAGGATATGCCGAACCAAAAATTTCGATATGGAAACCTTCATACTTGAAGTTTGCAACTACCACCCAATAGCCAGCTTTTTCTTTTTGCTCAATCTTAAAATCTTTTTGTTTTCCATAAATGGATTCCACTACACGCTCAAAACGATCGGCATCAAAGAATCTGCAAGCAATATCTAAATCGCTTTCTTTTGTCGATATGCCTATTGGAATGGTACCGGTTAAAGTAGGGTTATATTCTGCCAAAGAATCTAAAATTCCAAGTTTGTTTAGGCAATTGTATGCTTTCACCTGAACTGGAGATCCATCTTTTAAGTAATTGATATTTCTCCAATCTTTATTGATGTCACGAAATTGTTCAGCTAGTATTTGTTTAGTATCCTCAACTTTTGAATACTCGAAACTTTTTACTTGAGAGCAGCCAGCGATCATTGCTGAAACCTGTTTCTTACCATTCTTGCGATACAAACATATAATTGGTTTATTGATTTCGGCGGCGCGGCCAATTTCGTAACCAACTCCAAGCGAAGGGGTAGTTACTTCAGCCACCACGACATCAGCCTCCATTACCCATTTTAAATCTCGGTCATGAATTTCTTCATCAGATAAATTGGTTTCTTGAACTTTTGAGCCAATATGCTCTGTTAGCACATTGCCATATCTTTTTAGTTCATCGATAATTTGTTTGTAGATTGCAGCATCATCTTGGCCGCCACGGATCGATCCTGAGAAGTATATTTTCATAGTGTGTTGTTTAGATTGTTCTTTTATTTCTTTCGTGTAATTCTAATATAATTGAAATCTGTATATATTCCAATAGTTCAATATTTCTTAAAAATAAATTTCCCTTGTTAAAGTTCTTATTGGAGCATGATGGCTATCGAGATGAGAAAAGAACCTTATCTTAATTGTCTCTTTACATTTTCTGGAATCAATTTTTGTAATCCTTTGGCCTGTGGCGAATTAATATCGATATATTTCCAATTGCTGGATTTTTTACTGGCAATGGCAACCATAGATCGATGAGCCTTAATGGTAAATGAATTACTTTCTTCGTCGTACTTCACATTTTCTTTACCAAATTCTTGTTCGAATTTAGGTTGAACCAATGATGATCCTTGCGACATTAAACCTGAAAGCCTCACTTTAACAATGCCATAGTAATGAATCTTACAATATTTCTCATTACCCGATTCAACAACATTGGAAATTTTGTTGATGGATTTAAAATCGGTAGTCATTTTAACACCCATGTTGTCCATTCCTTGCATGAGCATGATCATATTGTCCTTGCTCATCATTTCAAAAATGCGAGGATACATCATTTCAGTAACAACATCCCATTGTTTGTTGTTAAAAGCAGTAGTATAATTGATTAAATCTTTCTCGAAAGTACTCTTTAGGTTTTTCTGTGCAAATGCACTGGTTAAAAGCAGAGATAGTATTGTTATTGCAAAAAATCGTTTCATGTTGTTGTGTTTTAATTCGCTTGAATATAATAAAAAGGAGCGTGCAGCGGGACTTAAAAGATGTTAAAACTGCTAATTTAGAAGAGAAAGTTTTGTCAATATATATGAACTTGTTGAGGCTTGGTCAGTAGATTTTTTTTTTATTCATATGAATGGATTTACACAAGATTGGAAACATTCATTCTTGCTATTTACAGGTTTATTCATCCTATAGAACAATTATTACCGTGTCAAATAAGCATTAAGTTTGTAGAGATAACATATTTACAATGAAAAATATTTTGTTTATAGTTGATTGTGTGTAAATTCACAAGATAAATCAGAATAAATAAAGTAAAAGATGATTTTAAAGCGGATTGTAAATTTTGTAAAGATTTTAGGATTATTGTCATTTGGTATAATGATCTTTTATTTGATCTCATGGTCGTGTACTGTTTCTCCAGCAAAAAGTGCATATCGTTACCATAAAATTGATCCAAATTCTTTAATAAGCAAGGAAAAAGCTCTAAAGGATTTGCAAAACTATTATCATGCTATTAGAACAGCCCATCCACAACCATATCGTTATACAAGTGATACTGAATTTAGAATTGCAAAAGATTCTCTTGCTAAAATAATTAATACTCATTCAGGCGATAGTTTAAAAAAGGTTGAATTGTACTTTTTACTGCGCAGCTTGGCTGCTAAAACGAAAGATAGTCATACCATTATATTCATGGTAGAAAACGAGCCAATCAGTTATTTTCCGTATGGGGTAAAAATTTTTAACAATCGCTTATATGTTGTGGGAAATGATTCAACAAGTAGGCCATTGCCAATTGGAAGTGAGATATTATCGATTAATGATATTGCTTGTGACAAGATTTTAAGCACGTTATCGAATTTTGAGAGTACGGCGTTGGAACATACTAAAAACAATAAAATTGCAAAGAACTTTTCGTTCTACCTATACTATTATTATCAGATAAAGGATTCGGTAAAGTTAGAAGTAAAATCAAATGGTGTAAAAAGTAATTTTAAGGTTAATTTAATGGATAGGAATCCTGATTTTCAAACTAAAAACCGAATAAAACCCAAATATCAGTTTTATCAATTAGGTGTTAATGGAGATTCTATTCCCGTAATTGATTTAAATGATTTTTCAGACATTGATATGGATCGTTTTAAAAAGGAAGTAGATTTATTTTTCGAAAGTCACTATTCCAAAGATTACTTAATAATTGATTTGCGAGATAATGGAGGAGGAAGTGAAAAATATGGTCGTTATGTGTTGGGATATCTTACCAATAAAAGAATGAAAACTTATGAGAATTATATTTGGAAAATGAGTGAAGTGGCAAGATGGCAGATTAACCAAAAAAAGAATAGAAGTTTTTATAACATGAAAGTTCCTTCTGTTTTATGGAAATTCCCAATTCACAAGCTTCATGAATATGGAAACTATATTGAAGATAAACTAAGCATGAATAATGGTGAACTAAGAAATTCAGGACCATCTTATTTTGATCCTCAAAAAGTGTCATATCCATTTAGAGGTGGTGTTTTAATGCTTATCAATCATGAAACGGCATCAGCTGCCCAGGATGTAGCAGCAATTTTTAAGAGAAATCAATTGGGAGTATTAATAGGTAGCGAAACAAAAAATAGCATGTCGTTTGGCGGAAATATATGGGTTGATTTGGAACTTGAAAATTCTGGAATAAGATATTATATGCCGATGACTTATGGCGTGATTGACTTGTCGGATTCTATAAGCGGAGTTCGACCAGATATAAATGTGCATTACTCCTTTAAAGAATACAGCGGCAATATTGATAAAGAGATGAAAAAGGCAATAGAGCTTATAGAGAATTAAAAAATACTGAATTCATGATGTTAGGAAATATTGTTTTATTGATGTTTACTTTGGTTATTGGAAGCGTAATGGAATATAGCCTTCCAATTAGATCTGAAGATGTGAAATTAGTTGAGCAACTAGAGTTAACGCAGATAGGAGAATTTGGTGTAATAAGAAAATCCAGACCTAAAGTTCCGGCACATTATCACACAGGAATAGATATTAAAAGGCCAAGCAAGAATTATATTGATGAGCCTATATTTCCAATTTGTGAAGGTGTTGTGCTTAGTAAACGAGAAGATGGACCATATGCTCAAATCATTATTGAACATGATTCGTATGATGGAAAGTTTTGGACAGTTTATGAGCATATTGCAGGAATAGATGTTGGCTTGTTTGATGAGGTGAATCCAAAGAGGCCAATTGCCAGATTTATGAATAAAGAAGAGTTAGAACGATATGGTTGGCATTTTGATCATGTTCATTTCGAGGTACTAAAAGTAAGGCCAATAAAGTTGGAGGGGAGTAATTCAAAGCCAAATAGATTGTATGCTTCCTACTCTTTGGTATGTTACACAAAGGAAGATTTGTATAAATACTTCTATGATCCAGTTGTATTTTTGCAAAGACATGTAAATTGAAAAATTGACCGTACAATGAAGACAAGAAAAAACGACCAATCCCTGATGGGATTGGTCGTTTTTCTATATGTTATTTTGGCGAGTTTATTCTAATCTCATCTTACAATTGTTGGCGCGAATATTCAATTTTGAGATTGATTTCTTGGAACCAATTTTTCCTTTTGCAACGTAGGTCTTTTTATCTGCAGTTTCTTCGTTCTTTAAGGTAAAATCATTCGAGTTGTCGAACTTCACCGATTTGTGATTGATTTCGTAATCAATGTTACAACCTTCCATAAAGCTTAAGCCAATGTGGCCATATTTAGAATCAAGTTTAATGAAAGAGAACATGTTGTTAATGTTGAAAACATTGATGTGACCAAATTTTAATTCGTAGTCAATTTCGTCACCCAATTGAGCAATTTCAAACTTGGTAAAGTTCGAAGTTCCGTATAGTGTTTCAATCTCTTTCACATCAAATTTATCGCGTGCCGATTTAATGTTTAGGTTGTCGATTACCTGAATGGTGTATTCAGAATCTCGGCTTTCTCCTGAGACTTTATCGGCATTCTCAATTTTAAATTCAGAACCAGAAGCATCCAATTCAGTGTTTGCAAGCTGATTGATTTTTACATTTACATTGGAAAGTTTAAATCTATTGTTGCCATTTAAGCTATTGGCGGTAAAGTTTCCTCCATTCTGATCCAGACTAAATTTAGCGTTGTGATCATCCAGGAATACATCACCATTTTTTTGAATGATTTCAAGATTAACTGAAGCAGGCATTTGCACTGTGTACGAAATCTTAATTTTACCCTTATTGAACAAAGAGTTAGTCAATTTTTTTAATGAAAAGAAATCACCCAAAACAGTTTGAGCAACTAACTGTTGACCTCCCTCAGTAAAATCCACATTAATATTCTCAACCATGGTTTCGTTTTTATCTTCTTTTGATCCGTCAACCGTGATTAAAACTTCGAAATGAATTTCATCTTTATCCCAATTTTTAATCTGTACTTTTCCGTAATGGGCATCTATTTTTAGGTTCTCAACAGACTTGAATGTCTTGTCAATTTTCTTGTATTTTGCTGCGTTAAGCGTTCCGCTTATCATGCAAACAGCTAGTAAAGCAAGTAATAATCGATACATATTGTGTGTTATTTTAGTTTTAAAAAAAAATCTGAATTCTCTCAAAATTAATGGAATTAAAACTTTCTGCCTGATAATCGATGCGTATAAGTACGAATTTTAACAAAGATTAAGAGAAGAATGGCAAAAAACAGGCAAGTTCGGCCAATGTAATCTCCATGTTCAGAATAAAACGTTTTACCACTTAATAAACTCAGATTTCCGCTAAGTATTGTTTTGTTCCACCAACTTGTTTTAGCAATTATCGTGCCTTTAGAGTTAATATGGGCAGAAATTCCATTGTTTGCTACACGAATATAATCGCGACGAGTTTCAATGGCTCTAATGCGGCTAAAGTTAAAATGATGCAGGTAACCAGGAGTATTTTTCCACCAGCCATCGTTGGTAATCATGCAAATAAATCCAGCTGTTTCAGGAATGCGTTTTGCACAGTAATCCCCGAAAATAGATTCGAAACAAACCACAGGCACAATTGCAGTTGAATCGGCCATAAAGTAATCCGTTTCATTTCTACTGCTGTAAGTTCCATTGTAGCCACCTATTTCGAGAGAATATTTGTTTAAGAACCCAAGGTATTTATCGAAAGGAATTCGCTCAAACATGGGAACCAGTTTTGTTTTGTGGTAGAACTGTGGGATAGAATTGCTGATAAAAAGTGCCGAGTTGAATGATTCATCATCAATCTTACTGTGAACTCCAATTAGGAAATTTGTTTTTGGATATTTCTCTTTTAAACTGACTAGTTGTTGAAAATAAATAGATGAAAATGGTTGTTTTTCATTAATTGCCTGAAGAATTAATGTTTCTGGTCCGAAGAGGTAATCAGGTTGAAATGTTTTGCAAACAGAATCGGCCAATCCTATAAATTCGTTAAAATGGATTGCTTGATTTTCAGGAACAAACTTCTCGGTATAAGGGTCGAGGTTGGGTTGAATCAAGGCAAATGTGCGATTACCTGAAATGTTTTCGGACTTGATATCATTTTTAAAGGAGGAATATAGAAGAGGAATTCCAAATAAGATCAATAAAATGAATACCTGTGAATAGCGAAAGTCCTTTTCTCGTCGGATGATTTCAAAAACACAGTAATTGATGAGGATAACCCACAAGCTACCACCTCTGGTACCGGTATATTCATACCATTGTATCCAGGAAGGAGTAGAAGCGAACGCATTGCCTAGGTTTAACCATGGCCAGGCCAAATCCCATTGTGTATGGAAATATTCAAAGCCTAACCAAATAATTAGAAATGGAAGAAGTATGGAGATGTGCAAGGTCTGCCTGGCTTTACTGATCAACCAAAATATCAGCGCAAGCAACATTGAATTTATTAAAATGATGAGAGTAACTCCTAAAAAATGTGCTTGGGCCACCCACCAATACGCCATTACATTCCAAATTGTAAAACTTAGAAATGTGTAGTTGAAAAGTAAATATGGATTATGATGTTCTTTAAGCCTTTCCTCCAAAAATAGTAATGGAATCCATGCAAATATTATCAGGAAAAAAAGAGATGGAATACAAAAAGGAATTCCAAGAAGGATTCCTGAACTTAAAGCAAGAAGAATATTTTTATTCACAATTATCGGTGTGTTAGGTTAACTCCCACTAAGATAATGATAATTGATGCGATTTGTGCCAATGAAATTTGATCTCCTCCGATTACAATTCCCCAGAAAATTGCCACTATTGGAATAAGATAGGCAATGGAAGCTGCAAAAACGTGCGACGATTGTTTGATGAGGCGATTGTAGCATATTACGCCTGCAAAAGTTAGTAAGGCAAGTAAAGCTAACATTAATGCACTGTTGGTAAAGTTTTCAGCTGCTAATGGTGCACTAAGATCCGTAAAAGCTAAGTAAGAACCTGCCATAGGTCCAACAAAAAGGAATGCCAAAGATGCTATTTCGGTACCTGTTAGTTTTGGTAAGGCAAAGCTTATGATGTTAATACTGGTAGCAACCGAAACCATTGCCATAAAAACATAGAAAATCCCTAGTAAATGGGTTGTGCCATGAGACTCACCAGAAAAGATGATGATTAGTGTTCCTGCGAAACCAAGTAAAATACCTCCGATTATTTTTATGTTGGTTTTGTTTTTAAATAATAGGATTGCCATTAATAAAGTGATTGTTGGCAGCATGGCAGTTAGCATACCAGCAATTGAGGAACTGATTAAGGTTTGAGCTTTGGCAAAAAAGTAGGAGGGACCAATGTTACCAGTCAATCCCGATAATATCAAAGGAATAATGTTATCCTTGCCAAGCTTTTTAAAATTCTTAAATATTAATGGAAGAAATAGTAAAAAAGAAAGAAAAACCTGAAAAGCAGCAACCTGATCGTGGCTAAAACTTTTTAAGGCAATTTCCCTTAAAATATATGGACTACCCCAAATGAATGATACCAGTAAGAGTAAAAGCCAGTTGCTTTTTTTGTTTGATCCTTCCATAGATATTTAAGAGCTTGATGTTATTCTTTTTCTTCCTCGAAAGCTTTGTATTTAGCAGTTAAATCTGAAATTAACTGGCTAAAAGTTGTAACAGCAGCAATGGTTTCTTTCGAGATTTCTTTTTGTTGAAGCTTTAGCATTAAAATGCCATACAAAGCAGTAAGACAAACTTCAATGTCGTTGTTTTCTTCTTTTGCTTGAGATTTCTGACGAAATTCAGAAATGTTACCAGCTGCTTTTTCGAATAATCCAATGTAAGCAGCGTCCTTTTTGTTATTCAAAAGGTGCATATGAAAATCGAATAGTTCATTTACATTGTTTTTCAGAATTTGTAAATGTCCACGTTCTTCAACTTTCTCAATTTTCATCATTTCAATCAAGTTTTCGTACCAGGCTCTAATTTCCTGATGCTTTTCATCATCTTGTTTGAACTGGGAAATGATGTTTTTATCAACAGCTTCGATGTCGAATTTATAAGCTCTTAAAATATCTTCAACTTGCCACATGTATAAAATGTACTCGGCCAAGTTGGTTTTTCTTTTTTCCTGTGCTATTATCATGATACGGTTATCAGTTATCAGTTAACAGTTATTACTGCTCACTGTTCATTGTATTATCCTTTTTTCAGTTTATCTATCAAACGACGTTCTTGTTTTGTAGGACGACCTGTTCCTCTTTGACGTTGTTCGAAGCCAAAATTTTTAGTGGCATTTAGTAAATCCAATTGATCTTGTGCTGTGATGTCTTCAACAAAATCAACAGCTAATTTAGCTGACATTCTTTTGCCAGATATTGCTTTAACGCGATAACTTCGAATAATGGGAGGAACACGAATGTCGATTTTTTCATTCAATTTTACTTCTCTAGAAGGCTTAATTGTAACGTCATTTATGCATACCTTTCCTTTTTTACAAGCATCGGCGGCCATACTGCGTGTTTTAAAAATTCGAACTGCCCACATCCATTTGTCAACTCTTACCTTATCGTCCATATCTTGTGGTCTATTTCCCGTTTTTCTTGGTGTTATAAGCCGTCATGGTTCTTTGAATCCCAATTGTACTCATTCCTTTAATCATGTTGATACAGATTTTGTACAGCTCAGGTAGTTTTTCAGACTCTTCTTCACTCCATTTTCCCAAAACATAGTCTACTTGCTGTCCTTTGTGAAAATCATCACCAATACCAAAGCGAAGGCGAGCATAGTTTTGATGACCTAGTGTTGCATTAATGTGCTTCAACCCGTTGTGTCCGGCATCACTACCTTTTGGTCTCAAACGCAAGGTTCCAAATGGTAAAGCAAGATCATCTACCAGGATCATCATGTTTTCAACAGGAATTTTCTCTTTCTGTAACCAATAATTAACAGCTTTCCCACTAAGATTCATGTATGTACTTGGCTTTACAAGAACATATGTTCTGCCTTTAAATTTATATTCGCACATTGCTCCGTAACGAGCATCTTTAAATTCAATTTTTGCAGTTTCTGCAAGTGCATCCAAAATGCTAAAACCAATATTGTGTCGGGTATTGTGATATTCTGCACCAATATTTCCTAAACCCACAACCAGATATTTCATTGGATCAAATTTTTTATCGCTATCAGAGGAACTTCCTTTCCCCAATAATTTTTTCAGGAACTGTATCATAACAAATCCAAAGTTAGAATAATTGTTTAAATCTAAGGATGTGTTTCAATATCAGAATTAAGCTTAAAACCTGAGTTCGATTAAAAATATACATCACAGAATATTTTTAACCGAACTCAGGTTTATAAAAAACCTCCCAAACCTTTAAAGGTAGGGAGGTTATATTTTTTATCTGAGAATAAATTATTCTGCAGCAGCAGCCTGAGCAGCAGCACGAGCAGCTCTTGTAAGCTTAACTTGTACAACTACGGCGTTTTTAGCATTCAATAATTCTAGGTTATCGAATGCAAGTTCTCTAATCTGAGTACTCTTACCAAGACCTAATTCAGTTACATCGATAGGTAAGAATTCAGGAAGATCTTTCATTAAACCTTTAACTTTTAGTTTTCTCAAGTTAACTGCCAATTTACCACCGGCCTGAACACCTTTCGCGAATCCTTCAACTTTAATTGGAATCAGAACTTCGAAAGCTTTGTCTTCAAATACTTGGTAAAAATCAGCGTGAATAGCTTTATCAGTAGTAGCGTGGAATTGAACTTCTCTCATAACTGCAGTAAACTCTTTGCCTTCGATATCGAATTTTACGATGAAAGTTTCTGGAGTATAAAGCAATTTGTTGATGTCTTTCTCGCTAACTGCAAAGTGAATGTTTTCTTCACCACCGTACAATTCACAAGGAACCATTTCTTCTCTACGTAAAGCTTTAGTTGCTTTTTTTCCTAAGTCAGTTCTTAAAGAACCTTTTAATTCTAATGTTTTCATTTGAAAATAATTATTGTGCTACTCAATACCAATATCATCACCAGGTAAAAAGGTTCAATTAATATCCCATCACACGTTTATAATATTTTTACCTAAAATCGGCGCAAAGATAAGAATTATAAAATGAAATTGGAACTGATTGATTCGCAATTGTAAACATTCAATATTGTTTTTGCGAAAATCTCAGCAATACTTAATGATTTAATCTTGTCAGATTCTTCTCTCAATGGAATTGAGTTGGTGAAAATCACCTCTTCCAATGAAGAGTTTTCGATTCTTTCGTAGGCAGGACCAGAAAGAACTGCGTGAGAAGCAATTGCTCTAACACTTTTAGCTCCTTTTTCTTTCAACATATCAGCAGCTTTGGTAATTGTTCCTGCTGTGTCGATCATATCATCAACAATTACAACATTTTTACCATCAACTTCACCAATAGCTGTCATTTCACCTACAACATTTGCTTTTTCTCTTCTTTTGTGACAAATCGCCATGTCAGCATGCAAGTATTTAGCATACGCATGTGCTCTTTTACTACCACCCATATCAGGAGAAGCAACCACAAGATCACTAAGCTTTAATTCTTCTACATATGGAAGAAGAACCGATGAACCGTAAAGGTGATCCACTGGAACATCAAAGAATCCCTGAATTTGATCTGCATGTAAATCCATTGTCATCACACGATCAACACCTGCAGCCATTAATAGGTTTGCCACCAATTTAGCTCCAATTGCTACTCTTGGGCGATCTTTTCTATCCTGACGAGCAAAACCAAAGTAAGGAATTACTGCACATACTTTGTAAGCCGAAGCTCTTTTTGCAGCATCAATCATCAATAGAAGTTCCATCAAATTATCAGTCGGAGGATAAGTTGATTGAACGATAAAAACATGAGCTCCACGAACTGTTTCTTCGTAAGCAGTTTCAAATTCTCCATCACTGAATCTAATAATGCTAGACTCTCCAACATTTAAACCTGCAGCTTCTGCAATTTTAGCAGCAAGGTGTTCGCTGTTCGAGCCAGCAAAGATTTTAATCGGGGCTTTCATTAAAGTATTATTTGTTTATAAATCAGATATGTTTTATTGTGCAAATTTAAAAATTATTGCTGCAAAAAAATGAATTAAATCCTTTAACAGCAAATATTTTGACCAATTGATTTCTATAGGGTTTACCCCTATTTAAAATAAAAAGAAGATTTCTTTAACAGAGATCTTCCTTGAATTTATACGGTATTATTCCCGTGTCATCTTAATTGTTTCTTCGATATAATTTAGAATTTCATCTTTGCCTAAACCATTAGATGATGAACTAATAAAATATGGAGGCATTTCTTCCCATGATTCCAGCATCATCTTCTTGTATGCCTCTAGGTTTTCTGCCAGTTTACGTTTTGTTAGCTTATCGGTTTTGGTAAAAATTATAGAAAATGGAATTCCGTTTATACCCAACCATTCCATAAATTCAGTATCCTTTGATTGTGGTTCATGACGTGAATCAACCAGTACAAAAAGGTTTACCAAATTTGGTCTGCTCTCGATGTATTTAAATATTAATCTTGAAAAACGTTGTTTAGTATTTTTCGCAACTTTTGCGAATCCGTATCCTGGTAAATCCACCAAGTACCATTCCTTATTTATTAAGAAATGATTCACTAGTTGTGTTTTACCTGGTTTCGAAGATGTTTTTGCCAGATTTTTATTATTGGTAATCATGTTAATTAATGATGACTTCCCAACATTCGAACGCCCTATAAAGGCATACTCTGGTTTATCTGGTTTCGGACATTTTTTAACATCCGAGTTAGACATTACGAATTCTGCTGCAGTAATATTCATTGGTTCTCCGTTTTCGTGCGCAAAGGTATACAGATTCTTAAATTTTCCGAAATAAATTTATTCTTGTTTTAATAAAATAAAAACCTCTTCTCAACAATAGAAGAGAAGAGGCAATTTTTATTTAATGAATTCTACTTGATGTAAACTTCAAGAATTTCAGTTTTTCCTTTAGGGAATAGAATAACATTTTCAAGTGCTGCCGGAATCAAAACAGTTTCACCTTTGGTAACTTCTGTGGTAATTCCATCTTCGCTTTCAATTGTGAAATCACCATCCAAGCACATGTAAATTACAAATGAGTCTAATTGAGAGTAATCTTTTTCAATTTGCTTATCGAACTCAAGTGTGTTGGTTGTAAAGTATGGACAACGAACTAATTCTTTAGACTTGTTGATTTCTGTTTCGTAATCAGTTCTGTATTTTTTCTCGAAACTATAATCGATAGCATCAACAGCTAATTCAGTATGTAATTCTCTTGGATTTCCCTGATCATCAGTTCTATTCCAATCGTACATGCGATAAGTTACATCAGAAGTTTGTTGGATTTCTGCCAATAAAATTCCTTTTCCAATGGCATGAACTCTACCTGCAGGAATAAAGAAACAACTTCCTTTTTTAACAGGTTCGTTGTTTAGGATTTCCTCCAGTTTGCCTTCTTCTAGTTTGGCAACATACTTTGCTTTATCAACTTCCTGGTTGAAACCTACGATTAATTCCGATCCTTTATCAGCTTCAATCACGTACCACATTTCAGTTTTTCCAAAGGCATTATGTCTCTCTTTCGAGAGTTCATCGTCTGGGTGCACTTGAATTGATAGTACATCATTGGCATCGATAAATTTGATTAGCAATGGAAATTCCATACCAAATTGATCGTATACTTTGTCTCCCACCAGGTCGCCCATGTAAACTTCAATAAGCTCCTCAAGATTATTGCCAGCAAGATTACCATTGCTAACAACAGAAATATCTCCTTCAACTCCTGATATTTCCCAACTTTCTCCAGCATTTGGCAGAGGAGAGAAGTCTTTGTTTAAAACTGTTTTTAATTTACTGCCGCCCCAAATTTTATCTTTTAGGATTGGCTGAAATTTTAAAGGATACAAACTCATTTTTGTACAATTAAATAATTTGATTGATGTTTTATGTGGCTTTTGGGACTATTAAAATTCGTAGTCAATAACTTTTCGGTCAATTGCCATTTCCTTAATCACTTCAACAGCTTTCATATGATCAGGGTGTTTAGCATATACCGATAAGGCGTCCAGATTTTCAATATCAACATTCACAATAAAATCATATGAAGCATCTGATTTTAATTGGTCGAAACCTATTTGTAAAAACTTGATTTCTGGAATTGTATTATCTAATCCGTCAAAGGCTTTTACTAATCTTTCCTGATAAATCTTCTCCTCCTGTTCAGACCCGAAAGCCTTGAACTTAAACATTGCAATGTGTTTGATCATTTCAATTCTTTTTTAAATAATTAGTAATTTGCTTGCCGAATTATTGCAAAAGTATCAATTTTGCAGCAAACATCTAAATATCATACAACATGTTGATTATTGGAATTGCAGGAGGTACCGGATCGGGTAAAACTACAGTTGTCAGAAAAATTATAGAGAAATTACCACAGGGTGAAGTGGCTGTGTTGCCACAGGATTCTTACTATAGAGATAATGCTGATATGCCATTGGAAGAACGTCAGGAAATAAATTTTGATCATCCACGTTCGGTTGAATTTGAGCTGTTAGTGGAACACATTAAAAAACTTAAGAATGGAGAAGCAATTGATCAGCCTATTTACTCATATTTAACCTGTTTGCGTTCTGAAGAAACCATTAAGGTTGAACCAAAAGAAGTTGTAATTATTGAAGGGATTTTGGCCTTAACACAACCTGAACTACGCGATTTAATGGATTTGAAAATATTTGTTGATTGCGATGCTGATGATCGATTGAATCGAGTGATCAAAAGAGACATTGTAGAACGAGGAAGATCGGTAAATAAAGTGCTGGATCGTTATGAAAAAACAGTAAAACCAATGCACTTGCAATTTATTGAACCATCGAAAAGATATGCCGATATTATTGTACCTCAAGGAGGAAATAACGTAGTTGCCATTAATATTCTTACCCATTTTATTGAGAAGAATTTGATTGTAAAACTATAATTGTTAATAAGATATTGAAAGGAGACTTTGTTTGAGTCTCCTTTTTTTATAACTTTTCACTTTATTTATGATAAATCATTGCCATGCTTAATAAAATCAAAGCCGACAGTTTACTTTTTATTGATATTGAGACTGTTTCGGGAACAGGAGATTTTGAAGAACTTTCACCCAAGCTTCAGGATTTGTGGGAAAAGAAATCTAACTATTTCAGAAAAGAAGATGAATCAGCTGCTGATGTTTATCAACGGGCTGGAATATATGCAGAGTTTGGGAAAATTGTGTGCATATCAACAGGAATGATCACCTACAAAGAAGGCGGACGTAAATTTGTGGCCAAGTCTTTTTATGGGGATGATGAGCGATTGTTGTTGGAGGAATTTGGTGATATGCTTACTCGATTTTGCAGTAAACCTTATAGAAATCTTTGTGCACACAACGGCAAAGAATTCGATTTTCCGTATATCGCGAGACGTATGCTCATTAATGGAATAAACTTGCCAGATATTTTGGATATTGCAGGGAAAAAACCTTGGGAAGTACAGTTTATCGATACTATGGAACTGTGGAAGTTTGGTGATTACAAACATTACACATCATTGGCCTTACTGTGCGAAGTGTTTAATATTCCAACTCCGAAAGATGATATTGATGGATCGATGGTAGGAGAAGTGTATTGGAAAGATGGAGATTTGGAGCGAATTGCAATTTATTGCGAGAAAGATATTCTTGCAACAGCCCAACTGTTTCTGCGATATCAGGGAGAAGATTTGATTCCAGAAGAGAATTTTGAAAGAATATTGTTGTAATAATCTTTGTTATTATACAATAATTTAACTTTTTTCGTGTTTAACAATTCAATTAAAGAGTAATAATCTAAACCTGAAAATATTAATAGAATGAAGCATTCAATTTATAAAAAGCTATCATTAGCCCTAACTTTATTAGGAGCCCTTTCGTTGTTTTCTTGCGGTGGAAGTAGTGGCGGCGAAGAGGAAGAATTTGAATTCAAAGCATCTGATCTTACCAACAAATATTGGTATGCCAATCCATATAGAAATCAAAATTTCGCTACTGATGATGCACTGTTGGTGTATAAATTTAATGGAAATGGAGATTTGGTTAAGCAAGAATATAGTGGTAGAAGGGATAATGATAAAGCGGGCACCTGGAATTTATCGAAAGATAATACACTAACGATAAATGATAAAACGACTGGAAATGTTCGTGAGTATACAATTGATAGATCATCATCAGGTACGCATCTGGTTTTAAGAGGAGGTGTTTCTGTTGGCAATTGGGACTTTTATTCCGATTTGACAGAACTGAAAGATTTAACAGCTGATGCAGCTATAGTAAAAGAAGTTGTTCTGTCGAATGGCAGTTTTGTGAATAAATATAGATATGACTTTGAGGTAAAAGGAGAATTCATATCACAAGCAAAGGTAATTTTAGAATCGAATAGTTTTGAATTGGTAAAATCTGCGAATGCTGATGATAAGGTAGTCTGGAGGTTAAAAGAAGCTGATGCAAAAAAATATTTTGAAACTTTTAAAGGTGAGGAGTTGGTTAAATTCTATGTGAAAATGAATTCGGGTGATGAGTATAAATTTGAAGATAGAATTGAAAATGTAGACATTGAAGCTCTTAATGTTGAATCTGTAAAAAATCCAGAGCACATTACTGGAACGGGACCATTATCAGTTACAGTAGAATGGAAAGCTATTGATAATGCAAGTGCATACTACTACGTGCAAATTTTAAATTCCAATAAAGACGAAAATAACCCACTGGTAACCTCAAATTGGCAACCAGCCTCTAATGAGGATTGGCAAAGTATTGAGCTTGAAGAAGGGGATGCAGGAGATTTTGGATTGAATCTTGGTGATGTTTTTTACGTTAAAGTTGTGGCATATCTATACGAAGAAGGTATCGAGCCTTATCAAGGAGACATTCATGATTTTAACAAGCAGGCAAAATCACAGTATATCCGATCTGGAGGCGAGTGGTAATATAGAAGAGAATATTGACAAATAAATGAAAGGGCTGTATCAAAAAAGATGAAACAGCCCTTTCCGTTTTTAGTACTGATACTTCTTTGGCAAATGAATTCCTCCGCCAGCGTGCGGACTCATCGAAAAAATAATTGACGTGTTCCGCCAGCGGAAGAGCTCATCAAAAAATTAATTGATGTGTTCCGCCGGCGTGCGAGCTTGTCAAAAAAATAAATGATCACTTCCGCCAGCGTACGGACTCATCAAAAAATTAATTGACGTGTTCCGCCAGCGGAAGAGCTCATCAAAAAATTAATTGATGTGATCCGTCAGCGGAAGAGCTTGTTTAATGTTTGAATAAAAGTGTGTATTATCTTCTTGTGTAAAATTAATCCAGCACAAAATATTCAACAGTTTTAACCAGTAATCTAGGTTGTTCTGCATGAACCCAGTGTCCAGCTTTTGGAACAGTGGTGATTTCAGCATAGGGGAAAATGGTTCGAATTAGCTGATGATCTTCATCGGTAATGTAATTAGAGTTTTCGCCTTTTATAAATAGAACAGGAAAGCCTGTAATGCCTTTCCCTTTCTGAAACTTCTCCTTATCCATGCCATCCATAATTTGTGGTAAATATTCACTAATGGTTTTGATGTTAAGTTTCCAAACAAACTCTTTGTTATCGTTTCGTTTTAAATTTTTGAGAAGAAATTGTCGTACTCGTTCGCTTGAAATATTTTCAGTTAACTTTTGGTCGATTTCTGTTCTGCTTTTGTATGCTGATAAATTAAAATTCAACATTGCCGAAACGATATTTTCATGATCGATTGTTTGTGGAGCGTAATCAGAAATTTTTGTGTAATTTTTTGGTGCAATATCGGCTACAATTAAATTGTTTACCCTTTCAGGATAATCAGCAGCAAAAAACATTATGGTTTTTCCTCCCATTGAATGACCTAGTAAGCTAGCCTTTTCAATTTTGTGATCATCCATAAACTCCAGTAAATCTTCTTTCTGATCCTCGTAGGTATGCGAATCGGAATGAGGGGAAGCTCCATGATTTCTTTGATCCAAAATAAATACTTCGAAATTGTTGCCCAATTCTTTGGCAACATTCAACCAGTTATCCGAAGAGCCATATAATCCGTGAACAATGATTAATGGATATCCTTCTCCGACTTTTCTATAATTCAACTTCATAATGGTAAAGATATAATAACCTGAGTTCGAATTAAAACATTGTCACAGTTTACACTGATTTTGAGTAGAAATTTTCGAAGGAATATCGGGATATTTCGAGGTGATTTGAGGAAGTTTATGCCAAAAGCATGTAAATTCTTTGAAAAAATCATTTTCATCTAATCTTTTCGTTAAAAATTCTTCAAAATATCCCGATATTCTTTCAGATTTTTTTTAAACAAATCTTGAATAAATCTGATTTTCTGTGTCGGATATTTTAAACCGAACTCAGGTTACCAGATAATTAGATTGCAAAAAGAAAGGGTGCCGTGCTGGCACCCTTCAAAAAATATATCTTGTAAATATTATTTAAGACATTTTTTATACATCTGTACTGTGTTTTCTAATCCAAAGTACAAAGCATCAGAAATTAGAGCATGACCAATCGAAACTTCGGCCAAATTTGGAATTTCCTGATAGAAATACTGAAGATTTTCCAAACTTAAATCGTGACCAGCATTAATTTCAAGACCTAACTCGTGGGCTCTTTTTGCTGCAGTAACAAATGGACGAATAGCAGCTTCTTTATCTTCCGGATATTCTGTTGCGTAAGGCTCCGTATACAATTCAATACGATCAGTTCCTGTTGCTACAGCACCTTCAACATTTGTTAAATTGGTATCAACAAAAATTGAGGTTCTGATTCCTGCAGCTTTAAATTGAGAAATAATTTCGATTAAAAGATCCTTGTTCTTTACTGTATCCCAACCTGCATTTGAAGTGATGGCTTCTGGTGGATCAGGAACTAAGGTTACCTGCTCTGGTTTTACCTCAAGAACTAAATCGATAAAATCTTGCGAAGGATACCCTTCAATATTGAATTCGGTAGTTACCAATGGTTTTAAATCCCTAACATCTTGATAGCGAATATGTCTCTCATCTGGACGCGGATGAACGGTAATTCCTTCAGCTCCAAAACGTTCGCAGTTAACTGCTGCCTCGCAAACATTAGGAGTATTGCCACCGCGGGCATTTCGTAATGTTGCAATTTTGTTTATATTTACACTAAGTCTAGTCATTTTAATAGAATCTTAATTGATTAAAATGTAAGGTAAGCGCAGTTTAAAAATCGTAACTCATTTACCTATCGGCAAAAATATAAGTAATTCCTAGAAAAACTATTTATGATCGCAAAAGATTTAATTTCTGATGTAGTTCCTGTTTTAAGGGAAACGGATACTGGAATTCAGGCACTAAACTGGATGGAGATTTTTCGTGTATCTCATTTGCCAATTGTGAAAGGAGATGAGTTTTTAGGTTTGATATCGGATAATGATATCTATGACCTAAATCAGGCAGAGGAGCCAATAGGAAAGCAAAAGTTGTCTTTGTTTAGCCCATATGTAATGGAAAATCACCATATATATGATGTTATTGAGATTATATCACGACTTAAACTTACCGTAATTCCCGTTTTAGAAGACGAGAAAACATATGTGGGCCTAATTACGCTTAATGATTTAATGCAGTATATCGAAAGGATTTATTCCGTTCGAGAGCCAGGGGGTATTATTGTGTTGGATCTTAATTCGGTTGACTATTCCCTTAGCGAGATTTCAAGAATTATTGAAAGTAACGATGCTAAAATATTAAGTCTGTATGTGAAGTCAGCGACTGATTCCAGAAAAATAGAGCTCACCATAAAAATAAATCGTAGCAACCTAACCTCAATAATTCAAACTTTTTTACGTTACGATTATACAATAAAGACAACTTATGTGCGTGAAGATGATATGAAAGACATGTTAGAGGATCGTTACAATTCGTTTATGCGATTTCTGAACATCTGATTAAATCTTCAAATCTTTATTGAATTAAGTTTCCCGATCAAGAGAAACTTTTATATTTGCTTTTACAGATATTGAATGCGTTAATGTGGGCAATTGTCTGTGAAAATCAATAAAACAAACACAAATTAGATGAAAATAGCTCTTTTTGGTCGACTTTTTAATGAAAGTTTCACCGATAGCTTTAAACTCATGTTCGACGAGTTTGCCAAACACAATGTGGAGGTAGACATATACGAACCATTTTACGATTTTTTAATTCGTGAAATCAATTTTAAACCACCCGTTAATGGATATTACAAGGGGTGTGATGATTTGAATAAGGATGTAGATTTCGTTTTCTCTATTGGAGGAGATGGAACTTTTCTGGAAGCGGTAACTATTGTGCGAGATGCGGGAATTCCAATTGTAGGGATCAATAGTGGTAGATTAGGATTTATGGCAGATATTGCGCAGGATGAAATTCCACAGGCATTATCAGACATCTTTGAGGGGAATTATACCATCGAGGAAAGGAACTTGCTTCAGTTGGAAACCTCAAAAAATGGATTATTTCCTGAATTCAATTATGCACTTAACGAGTTCACCGTGCATAAGACCGATACAGCTTCAATGATTACCATTCATACATATTTAAATAATGAATATTTGAATTCCTATTGGGCTGATGGTTTAATTATTGCTACACCAACAGGTTCAACAGCGTATTCATTAAGTGTGGGTGGACCTATACTGGTTCCTAATACTCAGAATTTTATTATTTCTCCAATTTCGCCTCATAACTTAACGGTTCGTCCTATTGTGGTGCCAAATTATCATGAAATTACTTTGAAGGTAGAGGGGAGAAGTGATAGCTATTTAGCTTCCTTGGATTCTCGTTCATGTACATTTGACTCTTCAATTGAACTTAAAATAAAAAAATCAGATTTTAAAATTAGAGTTTTAAAATTGAAAACTCACAGCTTTTACGGAACCTTACGCAATAAGCTAATGTGGGGCGTTGATAAACGTAATTAATAATCTAAGTGATACTGTTTTTCATTTTAACAAAATTTAACTCGATAGACATTATATTTTACCCCTGAAATAAGGATTTTTAAGATTATATGTTACTTTTGTAGCTTGTGAATGAAATTTGGGAGAATGCATCCTGTTTTAACAGGGCTTTAAAGCGATATGCGACGCTCTCAAATCAATTTTACAGGTGAAAAACAAACTTGTTTTTATGCGCAGACTGATTTTTGGTATACTTTTTCTTGTCGCTTGTAATTCGGCATTTTCACAAACCAAAGCAGAATTAGGTTTTTTTGGAGGAGCAGCCTATTATATGGGCGATATTAACCATACCTATCATTTTTATTCAAGTTCTGTTGCTATTGGAGGAATTTATCGGTACAACTTTAATACCAGATATTCTTTAAGAGCAAGTATGTTGTTTTCTGGATTAAAAGGAGAAGATAGAGATTTTAAGAATCAATATCAGCGAAATAGAGGAGCTTCTTTTGATACTGATGTGGTTGACCTGTCTTTGCAAGCAGAATTTAATTTTCAACCATTTTGGTCTCCAGGAAAATCAAGAACCAAAAAGTTGGTTCCCTATGTAACGGCAGGTATAGGATATATCGCACCAAGTAGTACCGAGTCATCCTTTACCATCCCAATGGGAGCAGGATTTAAATATAACCTGGGAGGAAGATGGACTGCGGCCTTAGAGTGGAGTTTTAGGAAAACATTCACCGATAATTTGGATCACTTGGATGATCCTCATAGTTTAAACAAAAGCAATTTAATGCACAATAACGATTGGGCATCCTTCTTTGGAATCATGTTTAGTTATAAACTATTTCCAGATAATGAAGAATGTCATTCATACGGTCGACTTGTTAAGTAATATATGTCATTCAAAGAAAAGATTATAAAAGAAAAGTTGCCTTCACATTTGGCAATAATTATGGATGGTAATGGTCGCTGGGCAAAAATGCGTGGCGAGCATAGAATTGTAGGCCATCAGAATGGCGTTGAAGCGGTAAGACAAACTGTCGAAGGAGCCGCAGAATTAGGAATTTCTTACCTAACCCTTTATGCATTCTCAACTGAAAATTGGAATCGTCCACAAGATGAAGTTCTTGGGTTGATGTCTTTATTGGTGGAGGCTATTGAGAATGAAACTCCAACCTTAATGAAGAACAATGTTCGATTAAAGGCCATTGGAAACCTTGATAGTTTGCCAGAGGAGGTAAGAGAAAAATTGAATGGTACCATTAATACAACATCAGTAAATACTGGATTGACTTTGGTTTTGGCCTTGAGTTATAGCTCGAGGTGGGAAATTGTGAATGCGGTTAAAATGATTGCTGATAAAGTGGCTGATGGGGAAATGTCTTCAGAAGATATCGACGATTCAATTTTTGAAAATCACTTGACAACAGCTGGTATTCCTGATCCTGAGTTAATGATTAGAACCAGTGGTGAAACAAGAATTAGTAATTTCTTGTTATGGCAATTGGCTTATGCCGAATTGTATTTTACCGAATTGTTTTGGCCTGATTTTGATAAGGAGGAATTGTATAAAGCCTTATATAGTTATCAAAACAGAGAACGTAGGTTTGGTAAAACAAGTGAACAGTTAACAGATAATTAAGAATTAACCATTATACGCTTAGTAATGATTAAACGATTAACTTTTATTTTAACCCTTTTTATAAGTTTTACTGCGATAGCGCAGGAAACCGATACGATTTACAATCCAGCTCTTTACTACACTTCTCCTAAAACTTACGAATTGGGTGGAGTAACAGTTTCAGGAGTAAAACACCTGGAAACTAACGTGCTTGTGCAAATATCAGGATTGCGTGTTGGATCTCAGCTAGAAGTGCCAGGAGATAAGGTTACTAAGGCAGTTAATAAACTGTATAAACAAGGTTTGTTTTCTGATATTCAGATTACAGCAACAAAGTTAATTGATAAGAAGATTTATTTAAATATTCACTTACAAGAGAGGCCTAGATTATCTGAGGTAAATTATAATGGAACCTCCAAAAGTGAGACTAATAAAATTAAGGAAAGGTTAAAACTTCAGAAAGGAACTCAGGTTACCGATTATATGATCTCAAATATTAGTACTATTGTAGGGAACTATTTCAAAGAAAAGGGGTTCTATAATGTAGATGTTAATGTTTTGCAAAGAGATGATCCAAATGAAGCAAATAGTGTGATTTTGGATATCAATATGGATAGAAATAATAAGATTAAGATCAAGAATATCTTTATTGAAGGTAATAATGCTCTTACTGATAAGAAAGTAAAGAAGGCAATAAAAGGATCTAAAGAAAAACGATTAAGAAACTTTTTTAAATCATCTAAGTACATCGAAGAAAAGTGGTACGAAGATAAGATTGGTTTGATTACCAAATATAATGAACAGGGGTATAGAGATGCGATTATCATTTCAGATAGTATTGAACAGGTTTCTGATGACAGAGTTAATCTGTATTTAAAACTAAAGGAAGGAAGTCAGTATTTCTTTAATGATATTAGTTGGGTTGGAAATACTGTTTATACCAGCTATGACTTGGATAGAGTTCTAAAGGTTAAGCAAGGTGATGTATACAATCAAAGCTACTTGAATGAACGATTAAGAGAAGATGATGATGCAGTAAGTAATTTGTATTTGGATAATGGATATCTATTTTTTAATGTGAATCCTGTTGAAAGGGTAATTGGAAAGGATTCGATTAATATCGAAATGCGAATGGTTGAAGGTAAACAAGCCACAATTGATCGTGTTAATATTGTAGGTAATACTAAAACTCACGAGCATGTTGCACGAAGAGAATTGTATACTTATCCAGGTGAACTGTTTAGTAAGTCTGATATCATTCGTTCTGTTCGCGAACTGGCACAACTTGGTCACTTCGATCCAGAGGCAATTAACCCTGATATAAAACCGCATCCAGAAAGTGGAACGGTTGATATTACATATGAATTGGCTGAAAAAGCAAATGACCAAATTGAGCTTTCAGGTGGTTGGGGTGCAGGTATGATTATCGGTACTGTAGGATTAAGATTCTCAAACTTCTCTATACGAAATATCTTTAACAAAGAAGCTTGGAGTCCACTACCTACTGGTGATGGTCAAACATTAAGTATTCGTGCTCAAACAAATGGATCTTATTATAACTCATATAGTTTGTCATTTACAGAGCCTTGGTTAGGTGGAAAAAAACCTACCTCATTGAGTACGTCAATTTATTATTCGCAGCAAACAGGCTTTAATCGTAATGCATATTACTATTCGCAAGGTTCTGATCGTTTTGATACAGGACAAAGTCAAAAGATTTTTGGTGCTAGTGTTGGATTGGCTCGTCGTTTGAAGTGGCCAGATGACTATTTTTCTTTATACAACGAGGTAAGTTATCAGAATTTTAGATTAAAGAACTGGGCCTATTATTTGATTTCGGATGGAACTTCAAATAACTTTAGTTTCACCACTACATTGTCTAGAAGCTCTATTGATAATCCATTATATACGCGTAAAGGATCTTCTTTCTCATTGAGTTTGAAATTTACGCCTCCTTACTCTTTGTTTGAGGATTTGGATTATGAAAGAGCAGATGATGATGAAAAGTACAAATGGATTGAATACCATAAGTGGGTATTTAAAGGCAAGATGTATAATGGATTACTTCCTAAAAATGACAAATTAGTGCTTTATACCGGTGCGGAGTTTGGTTATTTAGGATATTACGACAAACACAAGAGATCACCATTCGAAGGTTTCGAAGTTGGTGGCGATGGAATGTCGGGTTATAGTATGTATGGTAGTGATAATATTGGAGTTAGAGGTTATGAAAATGGGTCTCTTACACCAATTCAAAATGATGGAAGACGTTTAGGTGGTAATGTTTACTCTAAACTTACTGCTGAAGTTAGATACCCATTGTCTTTAAGTCAATCGGCAACAATTTATGCATTGGCATTTGCAGAGGCAGGTAACTCTTGGTATGATTTTGAAGATTTCCAGCCATTCAACTTAAAAAGATCTGCTGGTGTTGGTTTAAGAATTTTCTTACCAATGTTTGGTCTTTTGGGAATTGACTGGGCTTATGGTTTTGATGAAGCTAATCTACCTGGACAAAACGGTAGTCAGTTCCATTTTGTAATTGGTCAACAATTTTAACATATTTTAAGGGTTGAGTATTGACTACTCGTTTAATTTAGCTTAATTTAGAGTTTGTTTGTAAAAAGGCTTTTATATGAAACGAATAATCTTATTGATAATAGTATTATTAGTTTGTTTAGGAGATGTATATTCTCAACAACGCTATGGATTTGTCGATACTGAATACATCTTAAATAAGATTCCTGATTATAAAAATGCGCAGGAGCAATTGGATCAATTTTCAAAAAAATGGCAAAATGAAATTGAAAGTGTTGCTGCTGAAATTAAAGAATTACATACAAAGTTTAGGGCTGATGAGGTTTTTTTATCATCAGAAATGAGAGTAAAGAGAGAAAAAGAAATTCATGATAAAGAAGTGTTAGCTCAAAAATTGCAGCAAAAATACTTTGGTCGAAATGGAGAACTTTACAAAAAGAGACAAGAATTAATGAAGCCTATCCAGGATGATATCTATGAGGCAATCAAGGAGATAGCGAAATCTGGAAGTTATGGTATGATTATTGATCGTGCTAATGGGCCGACAATCATATACAGTAATGCAAAATTTGATTTAAGTGATAAGGTGCTGTATAAATTGGGTATAAGAACTAAATAAATATCAAATAAAAACTAACTGAGTATACTATGAGACAATTTTTAAAAGTAACATTAGTAGCCACTTTCCTTCTTACAGGAGCTAACTTATTTGCACAAACTGTAAAATTAGGACATATTAATTCAAATGAATTATTGTCTATAATGCCTGAAAAAGAGCAAGCTCAAAAGCAAATCCAAGCAAAAGCAGAAGAATACGATAAGCAAATTCAGGAAATGAAAGCTGAGTATCAAAAATTAGCTCAGGCATATATTGCAGAAAGAGAAACTTTAACAGATGCAGTTAGAGCAATCAAAGAAAAGGAAATTCAAGAACTTCAAAATCGTATGCAAACTTTTGATGGTTTTGCACAACAAGAACTTCAAAAAACGCAGAATGAATTATTGAAACCAATTTTTGACAAAGCATCTAAAGCAATTAAAGATGTTGGAGCTGAAAATGGATTTACATATATTTTGGATATTAGTACTGGTGTTATCTTGTTTAATTCAGATAATAGTACTGATGTTATGCCATTGGTAAAAGCTAAATTGGGTCTACAATAGATATTCTTATCAAGATATTATGTAGAAAGGTGGTATTTTAATACCACCTTTTTTATTTTTACCAATCATGATGTAGTAAAAAATAAGTGCATGAATAATAATAGGCAAGCAATAGGAGTATTTGATTCTGGATACGGAGGTTTGAGTATTTTAAATGAATTCTTGAAAGAATTACCTGAGTATGATTTTATTTATTTGGGAGATAATGCACGAAGCCCTTATGGAACCAGATCGTTTGATGTGGTATATGATTATACATTGCAGGCTGTGGAACAATTGTTCTCTATGGGATGTGAATTGGTTATACTGGCATGTAATACTGCCTCAGCAAAGGCGCTGCGTACAATTCAGCAATGTGATCTACCAAAGATTAATCCCAATAAACGTGTGTTAGGGGTTATAAGACCAAGCGTTGAAGAGATTGGACTGTTAACTAAATCGAAGCATGTAGGTGTTTTTGGAACTGTTGGAACAGTACGTTCAAATTCATATCCGTTAGAAATTAAAAAACTATTTCCGGATATCAAGGTGATACAGGAAGCTTGCCCAATGTGGGTTCCTTTGGTAGAAAATAATGAGTTTCACACCGAAGGGGGGCGATATTTTATTAAAAAGAATATTGATAGTCTTTTAAAAAGGGAACCTGAGATTGATACGATAATTTTAGGTTGTACTCATTACCCATTATTGAGGGATGAAATCCGAAAATTTCTTCCCGATAACATTCAGCTAATTTCCCAGGGTGAAATTGTAGCGAATAGCTTAAAAGATTATTTGGTCAGGCACCCGGAGATGGATGTTAGATGTTCAAAAAAATCGGAAAGAGAGTTTTATACTACAGAATTTGTTGATAGTTTTGAGGAAAAGGCAAGTAGGTTTTTAAATCTTAGCCTGAGAGCTAGACATATATCATATTAAATAAAAATAGCCTTCATATATGTGAAGGCTATTTTTTAGAATAAATCTCTACTATTTGATTGTCTCTTCGTCAGTTTGATACCAGCTTGCGTACATGGCATAGCTGTTCGCTATTCTATTGATTTCACCTTCAAGAAGTTCAGGACTGATCTCTTTAATTTTCTTAGCTGGAGAACCAGCATAAACACTACCTGATTCTACGTGAGTTCCTTTGGTAACAACTGAACCAGCAGCAATAATTGAATTGCTTTCGATTACAGCATCGTCCAATACAACGGCTCCCATGCCAATTAGTACATTGTCTTTAATGGTACAGCCATGCACAACTGCATTGTGTGCAATAGAAACATTATTTCCAATATTGGTTGGTGACTTTTTATATGTAGCATGTATGGTTGCATTGTCTTGAACATTTACATTGTTGCCTAGCTTAATGTAATGAACGTCTCCGCGAAGAACGGCACTATACCAAATGCTACAATCGTCTCCCATTTCAACATTTCCTATGATAGCTGCATTTTCGGCAAGAAAGCAGTTTTTACCAAATTTTGGTGATTTTCCATTTAAATCTCTAATAATAGCCATTCTTATTTAGTTTGATTATAAATACAAAGATAATCAAAATAAAATCTGATACTTAAAGCATGCGTATGTTGTAAAAAAAAGTTATGCAAACGATAGCGCAACTACAAAGATTATCAATTGAATATGAGTTTTGTTAATTAAAATCAATCTGAATAAAAGTTATTGTTTATTCATTAATGGATTAAGAAATAATAAATTTATGACAATTAAATTTGAATATTTAACATTTTTTTACAACTTTGATGGCGACTAATTAATAGGGGTATTAATAGAAATATGGTGAATATTATCGTAGGGGTGCAATAAAATCACCTATTTAGTCAAAAATAAAACAATTCAAAGGGGTATGTATTCTGTCTACAGCTTAACTAGGGATTAAGCTTAGAATTCATATATGAATAATTATTTAATAAATTAATTAATCCACTAACTAAAAATTTATGAAAAAAAGTTTAGTTTCGACGCTAATCCTAATGTTTATAGGATTGCAGGGGCTTTTAGCTCAAAGTCGAGAAGTTTCTGGGATTGTTACATCGGCCGAAGATGGACTATCAATACCAGGGGTTTCCGTAATCGTTAAAGGTACTACCATCGGTACCTCTACAGACTTCGATGGAAAATACTCAATTAATGTTCCTGAGGGAGAGAGTATTCTTGTTTTTTCTTTCGTTGGTATGACTGCTCAAGAACTTGCGGTTAAAGGATCTACCATGAATGTTGTAATGCAGCCTGCATCAGTTGATGTTGATGAAGTAATGGTTGTTGCTTATGGTACCGCTAAAAAGGAGTCATTTACTGGATCTGCATCTGTGGTGAAAAAAGATGATATCGTAAAAGTTTCTGGTGGTATTGGTAAAGTAATTCAAGGTAAAGTTGCTGGTGTTACTGTTATGGGTGGTGATATTCGTATCCGTGGATTCGGTTCGTTCTCAGCTTCATCTTCTCCTCTATATGTTGTAGATGGTGTTGTTGGTGCCCCTAAGCCAAATGATGAAGATATCGAAAACTTTACAGTGCTAAAAGATGCGGCATCTACTGCATTGTATGGTTCACGTGGTGCTAATGGTGTAATCATTATTACTTCTAAAAAAGGTAAAAAAGATAAAAAACCTACGTTTGAGGTTAAGTATCAGCATTCTGTAGAAAAAATGATTGAGCCTGAATGGGAATTAATGAATGCAGGAGAATATTATCAGCACCAATTTAAAGGAATGGTTAACTATGTAGGAGAAAGCAGAGCTTATACTTACTTTAACTATTATATGAATAATAAAAATCCTTATAATATGGCTGAGCCATTCAATTTAGATGGTTCACTTAAAGAAGGTGCTAAGTTATTGTATGATACAAATTGGAAAGATGAAGCTCTTGAAAATGCATCTAAGGATGAAATATATGTTGCAGCAAGTGGTGGATCAGAAAATTCTAATTACCATTGGTCAGCACGTATGTATAAGTATGATGGATTTGTGCGTACTTCAAAAAGCAAAGGGGCAAATACTCGCTTTAATTACACTATTGACTTGCGTGATAACTTAAAAGTGAATGTTAACTCAACGATATCTTACTACGAAGGTTCGGGTACTTATACAACTAAGGCGAATGAAAATAACCACTTGTATTTGTCATACGTACTTTCTCCTGCTGCTCCTATGTATCAATTGAATCAGATTGATAATGGTGATGGTACTCATAGCTATGAATATGTTCTGGATAAACAAGGAAACAGAGTTTATGACTATTCAAACCCTAACTACAAAAATTACAATCCAATTGGTTTGATGGAAGCAGATTTTGATGACAATTATGGTTTTTCAGCTTTTTTTGCTCCGTCTATTACTTATGAAGTAATTGATGGGTTAACATTAAAAGGTCAGCTTTCGGGAAGATTAAATACTAGAAGAGGAGATTCGTTCCAGAATCCATACTATGGATCAGGTTCAACTGAGAATGGACTTTCTACTAAAGAAACCTATCATACAATGGATTGGACCATGCATACTTCTGCAAACTACAAGTTTGAAGTTGGTGATGATCACTCATTTGATGTGATTGTTGGATACGAAGCTGCAGATTATGACTATCAAGATTTCTATGCTACTAAGAATGGTTATTCTCTAGGTGATATTTCGACTGAATTGTCAACAGGTAATAGTCCTAGATATGCTGGATCATCTACAACTGAAGTTGGTTTGATCTCTTATCTTTCTAATTTGAATTATGACTTTAGAGATAAATACTATATGTCTGCTTCATTCAGACGTGATGGATCTTCAAAATTTGGTGAAGATAATAAATGGGGTAATTTCTGGTCAGTAGGTTTCTCATGGAGAATTTCTGAGGAAAACTTTTTATCAGCAGATTGGATTACCAACTTGAAGCTAAGAACTTCTTACGGTGTATTAGGTACTAACGATATTGGTAATTATAAGTTTGGTGATTACTATAGCCTTGGTGCAAACTATGGTGGTATCACTGGTGTTTCTCATACAAACTTACCTAATGCTCAATTAGGATGGGAAGAATCAGACAACTTCTCAGTGGGTGTAGATTTCGATTTATTCGATTCTAAATTGAGTGGTACAATTGAGTATTTTAATAAGAATACTGATGGTTTATTATATAATGTGCCTCTTCCTACTACTACCGGGTTCCCATCTGTACTAATGAATATTGGTGAAATGCAGAATTCAGGTTTTGAAATGGAGTTGAGTGGAAAGATCCTTTCTGGAGAATTCAATTGGAATGCTGATCTTACTATGACTTATATTAAAAATGAAATTAAGTCATTGCCAGTTGATCAGGTAATCCAAGGTACCAAACGTTGGATTGCTGGTGATAGCCGTTATGAATATTATATTAGAGAATGGGCTGGCGTAGATCCTGAAGATGGTAGAGCTCAGTGGTATATGGATCAAGAAAATGCAGATGGAACTGTAGAAAAAGTGAAAACAAAATCTTACAGCAAGGCTACAAGATACAATATGGGTCAGTCTACTCCAAAATTCTTCTTTGGTTTAAATAACAACCTATCGTACAAAGGATTTGATTTCTCTGTTCAAACAGTTGCAGCTTTTGGTCACAAAATTTATGATGGTCAATACCAAACATTCATGCACGATGGATCAGGTAAAGCTACTAACTTGGCAAAAGATGCATTGAATTCATGGACTCCGGAAAATACTAATACTGATATCCCAAAATATAGATGGGCTAACAATACAAGTAGTAATTCAACATCATCAAGATGGTTAGTAGATGGTGATTTCGTTAAAATCAAAAACATCACATTGGGTTATACTGTTCCAGAAAGATTTTTGGATAAAATGTTCTTGAATTATGCAAGAGTATTTATGACTGTGGACAATGTACACTCTTTCTCTGATTACAAGTCTGGAGATCCTGAAATCAGTCTAGCAGGTGTTAGTAATGGATATTCTTTCAACCCTGCCACTACTTACAGAATGGGTATCAATATTAAATTTTAATCGGATTACTAAGAAATTATGAAAAAATATATTTTATTATTGTTCGCAGCTTCATTCTTTTTCTCGTGTAGTGAGGATTTGATTGAAGTGGATCCTACAACTAAGGTTCCAGCTAAGGACGTTTATAATACTGAGGATGCTATTGATGCGGTTCGCATTGGTATGTATTCGCAATTAGCTTATAGAGGAGATGGTGCTCTTTACACTTTAATGTTTCCAGTTTTAGGTGATATTCTTGCTGATGATATGGTGTATGGTGATACATGGTATCAGGTGTGGGGAACTGAGTATGCTTATGAAACTAGAGCAACCAGTAGTGGTCCAAAACAAATTTGGAATCAATCATATTATTCTGTTGAAATTACAAATACTATGATTCATGAAATTGATTATAGTAAGGTTGAAGGCTTTTCGGAAGATAAAGCGAAGCAGTATGTTGCGGAAGCTAAAGCGGTAAGAGCAATGGTTCATGTTGATTTAGCACGTTATTTTGGTAAAGCTTATCACTTGGATAATGGATCTTCAAAAGCAGTTCCTTATGTAGATAAGATTGGTTATTCTTCAACTCCAGGTGTTGTAGATCTTCCAGAAAGAAATACAATGAAGGATATTTATGCTAAGGCAATTACTGATTTGAATGCAGCAATTCCTGATCTACCTCTTGTAAATGCTGGTAATTCAAGATACATGAATAAAAATGCAGCTTATGCTATTTTAGCAAGAATTTACATGGATATGCACATGTATACTGAAGCAAAAGCTGCAGCTACTAGCGCTTTAGAAGGTGTTAACTTAATGAACAAGGATACTTACTACCAAGGAGGATTGTCAAGAGTTAATGACGAAAGTTTATTGGTATTTGTAAGTGATAAAGATAAGTATTCTAAGTGGAGAACATTTACCTCCTTTCATGACAACTGGGATGGAATGGGTGATGACTTCCGTGCTAATGAAACTTTGGTTGCATTGTTTGCTGATAATGATTTAAGAAAACACTTTTTCTCACCAGAATCTGACCATGAGAATGGTTCAGGTTATGAATATCATAAGCACTACTTAAAATATCCAGGATACGGTGTTACTGTAGGAAAAACAAGCTTAGGATACTATACTTATGGAAAATTCCCTCGTATTGATGCCGTAATTGGTGAAACAAAAGGTTCTTTAGGACTTGGTGAGTACAATTACATTCGTGGATCTGAAATGGTATTAATCATTGCAGAGTGTGCAGCTCGTGAAGGTGCTTCGGGTGAGACTGAAGCTAAGAACAAATTACTTGAAATTCAGCAAAGAATGATTTCTGGAGCAAGTTTATCAACTAACTCAGGACAAAACTTAATTGATGAAATCATTGTTGAGTATAGAAAAGAAATGTTCGGTGAAGGTCATGGTCATAGATTAATGTTACGTTTAGGTAATGGTTTAAAACGTACAGGTGGTAATCATACTGCACTTTTAAATCTTCCAGCAGGAGATCCTAAATTCCAGTGGCCAGTTCCACAATCAGAATTAGATACGAATCCAAACTTAGCTAAATAAGAATATTTAAATATTGAGCTAGTTTGAAAATATAGGAAGCCTGGTCTTTAAGTTTATGGCTATGGCTTCCTTTTTTTATACAATATCATATTGTGTTATGTAATATTCCCTGTCTCTCATGACGGTATACATCCCTATTTTACCGTTTATTTTAATTCTTAAAAGAAAATATATTTCATTAGTAAAAAAGGAAAATTAGATCTTATGAAATTTAAAAAACTTATTTCATTACTCGCTTTGTTTGTGGTTGTTACCTCTAGTGTGTTAGCTAGTGACCTAAACAATATTAAAGAGTATAAATTAAAAAACGGATTAACAGTAATCTTACATGAGGATAAGCATGCCTCTGATGTTTTTGGCTATGTTGTAACAAAAGCCGGAGCAAAAGAAGATCCAGTGGATCAGGAAGGGATCGCTCACTATTTGGAGCATATGCTATTTAAAGGCAATGAACAAATTGGTACGATTAATTGGGAAAAGGAAAAAGTATATATCGATAAGATTTATGCTTTATATGAGAAGTTAAAAAGTACAAAGGATAAAAAGGAAGAAGCTGAGATTCAAAAAGAAATTAATGAACTTTCCAAAGAAGCAGCTCAGTATGCTTGTCAAAATGAATTGGACAAAGTTCTTAAAGACATTGGTTCTACCGGGTTGAATGCAAACACTAGTTGGGATAGAACAGTGTACATGAATAGCTTTCCTGATTTTCAACTTGAGAAATGGCTAAAAATCTATAGTGATCGTTTTATTAACCCTGTTTTTAGAGGATTTCAGGCTGAATTAGAGGTTGTTTTTGAAGAGAAAAATGAATCTTTGGATAACAGAAACAGGAAAATGTATGAAGAATTGCTTGCAAAAGTATTTGACGGTCATGAATATAGTAGAACTGTTTTAGGACGTGTAGAGCATATTAAAAAGCCTTCATTGGTAGCCATGAAAGAATTTTATGACAAGTATTATGTGCCTAATAATATGTGTCTAATTTTAACAGGAAACTTTTCCTCTTCTGAAGCTCAGCCATTAATTGATAAATATTTTGGACGTTGGGAGTCAAAAGATCTACCTAAAGAAGAAGTAAAACCTGTTAAAGATTTTAAAGGGGGAGAGAGCTTAGCTTTAAAATTAGGATATTCAAGAAGAGGATCTTTAGTTTATCGTACAGTTAATAATAAACATGAAGATGCTGTTACTTTAGAATTTGTTGCTCAATTGTTATCTAATTCAACGGAAACTGGATTACTTGATCAGTTAAGATTAGATAAAAAAGTAGGTGGAGCTTACAGTTCTAATATGAACTTAAATGATCATGGTATTTTTACCATCGATTACTCTCCTAAACTTCGTAAAGAAGTAATGATTGAAAAGTATAAGCAAACAGGAAGATATGAGCCTGTTTATGAATCATTTAATGGGGCAGAAAAATTGATGCTTGCTCAGGTAGAAAAATTAAAGAATGGTGAATTTGAAGACTGGAAAATTGATGCTATAAAAAAGGACTTGATAAAAGATTTTGACTTGTCACTAGAAAATAATGTGCGAATGGGAATTCTTTTAGGGGATGTATTTCAAAAAGGTTCTGATTTGAAAGAATTAAAGTCTTATGCCTCAAAGATTAAGTCAATCACTAAAGAAGATATCATCAATTGTGCTAAAAAATATTTAGGTAACAATTATTTGGCACTGAATGCATACGAAGGAAAGCCAAAACAAAAGAAGATAGAAAAGCCAGGTTACGAACCTATTGAACCTGTTGCTGGGAACCTTTCAAATTACGCTAAAGAAATATTCGATACAAAAAATACAAATTCAAAGGAAGATTATGTTGATTTTGAAAAAGATTTTGTGTGTGAGAATATTAGAGATGGTGTTGAACTATATTATGCTGAAAACCCTCATAATGATGTATTTAGTCTTAGAATAAGCTATGGTGCAGGAAATCATCAAATAAAAGATCTTGAATATGCTTCTGGCTTAATGAATTATGCCGGAACATTGAAAAGAGATATCAGTAGCCTAAAAGAAGAATTTGCTAAAATTTCATGTAATTATAGTATCTATAGTACAGACAATGAGTTAATCGTTTCTGTTAATGGAGATGAGAAATATTTGGATAATGCTTTAAAGTTAATTACTGAGTTATTGTTGATTCCAAATTTGGATGAAGAAAAACTTGAACTACTAGTGAATTCGCAAATTTCATCTCGCTACTATGAGAAACAAAGTGTTGGGGCAGTAGCTAATGCTCTTCGTCAGTATATTCTTTATGGAGAAAAATCTGATTATTTAGACAGAAAAACCATTGATGATCTGGATAAATTATTGGTAAGTAAACTAGTTGGTGTTTATCAGGATGCCACAAGTTATGGCGTAGAAATGCATTACTGTGGGGCAAAAGACTTCAACTCAGTTAAGCAATCAATAATTAGTAATTTGAACTTTAAGTCTGATTTGAAACCAAGATGCGAAAAGTTTTCGCGTGAAATGAATAAGGTTGAAAATGATGAAATTTATTTTGTACACGATGCTGATGCTGTTCAATGTAATATTTTCTTATTTGTAAATGGTGAGATATTCAATCCTGCAGACCTTTCAAAAATTATGGCATTCAATAATTATTTTTCTGGTGGATTCAGTGGAATAGTGTTGCAAGAAATTCGTGAAAAAAGATCACTTACATACGGTGCAAGTGCACAATATGGTTTTGGACTTAAAAGCAAGCCAGGATATTTATTGGGTGGTACTAAAACACAAGCAGATAAAACGGTTGAAGCTGTTAAGGTATTTAAGGACATTGTTAAAAATATGCCTGAAAAACAGGACAGAATTAAGAATGTTAAAAGTTATTTGACACAATCATTAATGTCAGGTAAGCCAAGTTTCAGAAGTATGACTCCAACAGTGAGCCGATGGAAAGAGTTAGGATTTACTGAAGATCTAAATCATAAAATGGTTAGTGAAATTAATGAACTGCAATTTGAAGATATTAAAGACTTTTATAAGAAAAGTATTGCTGGAAAACCAATTGCTATTTGTATTGTTGGAAACAAATCAAAAGTAGATGTTAAGGGATTAAAACAAATCAGTAAGCTTAAATTTATTTCAAAATCGAAACTATTTTCAAGTAAATAAGAGAGTTTTAGTTAGTTGACTTTATATGGAAAGCTGTTCTGATTTATAATCAGAACAGCTTTTTTGTTTTTTATATATTTTGAGATGTGTTTAGTATTTAATTTGAATCTAAATACAAAAAAAATAAGAGATGTATGCCTTTATCTTTTCTGGGAGATTTATTTACGCAAACGATTTAGATAACAATGTTGAATATCAATATGGTAATAAGGTTTTAATTTGAAAGGAATAATAAACAATTTACTATTATATTGTAAGAGAACTGAAGGGCAATTATTTAGAATTAAAAAGTTTGAGAAAAAAAAAGATTTGAATTTTTAAGAATTTTTTACACTTTTGACACCTCAGATTTGGTAGGGGTATCGAAATCTGAGAGTTGGATATTTTAATTTAGGGGTATATTATCTGATTCAACTTTAATAAAAAATATTCTAAAGGGAGAATATGCTTTCTATAAATCTAATGGGGAAATTAGTTTATAGAATTTACATATAGATGTGTATTAATTGTTAATTAACCACTAACTAAAAATTTATGAAAAAAAGTTTAGTTTCGATGCTAATCCTATTTTTTGTAGGATTGCAGGGCGTTCTAGCTCAAAATCGAGAAATTTCAGGGGTGGTAACTGCAGCCGAAGATGGCTTGTCTGTTCCTGGCGTTTCCGTAATTGTAAAAGGTACAACCATCGGTACCACAACCGACTTCGATGGTAAATACTCTTTAAATGTTCCTGAAGGTGAAAATGTATTGGTTTTTTCTTTCGTAGGTATGACTACACAAGAAGTAGCTATTACTGGCTCAACTTTAAATGTAGTAATGGAAAATGAATCCATTGGTGTTGAAGAAGTAATGGTTGTTGCTTATGGTGTAGCTAAGAAATCTAGTTTTACAGGTTCTGCAGCCACTGTTGATGCTGATGCATTGAAAGATACACCGGTAACTTCTTTTGAGAAAGCACTTTCTGGAAATGTTCCAGGTCTTCAAGTATCAAGTGCTTCTGGTCAGCCAGGTGCTGCTACAGAAATCCGTATTCGCGGTATTGGTTCTTTTTCAGCGGATCAAAATCCATTGTATGTAATTGATGGTGTGCCAGTTACTACTACTTCCACAGGTGTGAAGTATAGTGGCGAGGAAGGGTCTACAACTACTCCATTATCAACAATTAACCCTGCAGATATTGAGTCTGTAACAGTTTTGAAAGATGCCGCAGCAGCTTCTCTTTATGGTTCTCGTGCAGCTAATGGTGTAATTGTAATTACCACTAAGCAAGGTAAATCGGGTAAGACTAAATTTAATTTTAGTACTTCTCACGGTATTACCGATTTGGCAATGGATAACTTTGAAACTGTAAGTGGTGAGGAATTTATCATGCTTCAAAGAGAAGGTATGATGAATACTGCTATTGACAAGAAAGGTTTAACAGGTACTGCTGCTGAAGATTACGTAAATACTGAGATGGCTAAGTATTTCCCAACTCCTGCAAATGGTAAATTTACAGATTGGGATGATGAGTTACTAAGACAAGGACAAATTCATAATTATGAATTATCTGCTTCAGGAGGAAATGAAAAGACTACTTTCTTTGCATCTGTAAGTGCAAATCAAACTGATGGTGTTGCTCGTAATTCTGATATGGAAAGAGTAACTGGTCGCTTGAACTTAACTCACAAAGCAACTGATAAGCTTACCTTGAACACTAATATATCATTAGGTTCTGTGAAGCAAAATATTGCATTGGGAGGTTCTTACTATGCCAATCCATTTGCTTCTTCAAGATTGTTCTTATTGCCTACTGATATGGTTAAAAATGAGGATGGTTCTTACACTGAAAGATCTCGTTTTGGGTTCTACAACATGGTTAGAGAGTATAGCTTGAATGAGCGTTCTTCAGATACATGGAGAAATACTATCAACTCTTCTTTGAAGTATGACATTATTGAAGGATTGACTTTCAAAACTACTTTCTCTTACGATTGGTTAAACACTGATAACTTGATTTATTCTTCTCCTCTTTCAAGAGCTGGTAAAGCTAATAAGGGTGAGGTATACAGAAGAAACAACAAGAACATGGTGATGACTTCTTCAAACATCTTGACTTATGACAAGACTATCAATGAACAGCACCATTTTAATGTGTTGTTAGGTTATGAGGTTGAAGAAAATAGAAGAAAATCATCTACTGCCGAAGGTTACAACGTACCACAGGGTATCAAAGTAAATGATGGTGCAGCTAAGCCAAACACTGTTTCAGGTTACGATGATAAGAGTACTCTTCTTTCTTATATCGGAAAGATCGATTACGATTTCATGAATAAATACTATATCTCTGCTAGTATCCGTCGTGATGGTTCATCTAAGTTAGGTGATGATGAAAGATGGGCTAACTTCTGGTCTGTATCTGGATCTTGGAGAATGACACAAGAAGAATTCTTAAGCGGTGTTGAGTGGTTAGACGATTTGAAGGTTAGAGCTTCTTACGGTACTAACGGTACTCTTCCTGTTGATTGGTATGCTCACCAAGCACTTTATTCAGTAAATGCTTACAATGGAGAGCCTGCATTAGATTATTCGCAAATTTCAAATGCTGAGTTGTCATGGGAGGAAAGTAAGAACTTAAATATTGGTACAGATTTTAGAATTTTTAGCAGAATCAACGGTAGTTTCGAATATTTTGTGAAGAAAACCGAATCTATGTTGATGGAAGTACCATTGTCAAGAGTTACAGGTTTCAGCAGTATGTGGCAGAATATTGGTGAGATGGAAAATAAAGGTTGGGAATTCACTTTGAATGCAGATATTTTGAAAGATTCTGAATTGAAGTGGAATGCATCTTTAAACTTATCTCATTATAAGAATGAAATTACAAAGTTGAGCAACGGTGAAACTATTTTCGATTTCCCTTACATTAGAAAAGAAGGTGAAGCTTATAATACTTTCTATTTAAGAGATTGGGCTGGAGTTGACCCAACTGACGGAGCTGCTCAGTGGTATGTTCAGGAAGATGGAAAGCGTGCTAAAGACGAAAATGGTAACTTCATTAAAACTAAAAATCCAGGTGCTGCAGCAAAAGCTATCGTTGGAAAAGCTGACCCTAAGCTTCAGGGAGGTATTAACAACAGCCTAAGCTATAAAGGATTTAACTTGAACTTTTTATTCAACTTCTCTCTTGGTGGAGATGTATACAACCATGCTGGTTACAGCCAATGGTCTGACGGAAACGAGCATGCATATGCTATTGGTAAAGACCAGTTGAAGAGATGGCAGAATGCTGGTGATAATACCAACATGCCTAAGCGTTACTACGATAGTGATACCAGATCTAACTGGAACTCTTCACGTCGTGTCTTGAAAAATGATTACCTAAGATTAAAATCATTAACATTAGGATACAACTTGCCAAAAGCTTGGATTGAGAAAATGTCTATCGCTAATGCTAAGATTTATTTTACAGGAACTAACTTGTTAACTTTTAGTTCTCAGGATGTATTCGATGTAGAGCAACCAGTTCACGGTTCAACTACTTGGGAAATTCCAACTGTGAAAACTTACATGATCGGTCTTAATATTGGATTTTAATTAATTGAGAAGAAATGAAAAAAGGATTATTATATACATTATTGGGGCTTTCTTTATTAGGAGCTTCATGTTCGGACTCTTTCCTTGATGAAGATCCAAGTAATAAGTTGGGTGTAGAGGGAAGTATTAAAACTGTAATTCAGGCACAATATGCTATTGATGGTGTTTACGATCAAATGTCAAGCCAAGAGTATTGGGGTAACAATTATATCTCAAACTTCGATGTAATGGCTGATGATATGCGTGCCAGCGAAAGTGGTCGTTTAGATGATTACTATCGTTATACATTCTATACTGAATCTTCTGATGCTGCAATGTGGACTCGTCCATATAGAGCATTAAAAAATGCAGTGTCATTATTAGATGTTATTGATGATGTAGAAGCTGAGGGTGATGATGCTATTGCCGATAAAAATGATATTAAAGGACAGGCTTTGGCTCTACGTGCTTTAATTCACTTTGATTTGGTAAGAACTTTTGGTAAGCCTTATACTCATGGTGATGCTGCTACAGCTCTTGGTGTTCCAATTGTTACAACTAAGGTTAATTTTGATGAGAAGCCTGCTCGTAATACAGTTGAAGAAGTTTACACTCAAGTTATCAAGGATTTTGAAGATGCTATCGCATTGTTAAGCTCAGATCCTAACACTGGTAGAATTAACAAATTAGCTGCTAAAGCATTATTGGCTAAAGTATATTTATATAAGGGCGATATGACAAATGCTCTTGCTTATGCTGAAGAGGTCCTTAGTGAACCTGCTGGAGCAGCAATTATGGCGCGTGAAGATTACGTTTCTGAATGGGGAAACCCTAAAATGTCAGAAGCTTTGTTTGAGCTGGTAAATTCATCTGAAGATAATCCAGGGTTAGAGTCTGTAGGTTACCTTTCAGATCCTGATGGTTATGGTCAGTTTGTAGCAACCGATGATTTTATTAAAAAATTAACTGATTCTGAATATGATATTCGTGGTAAACTGTTGGCAGAAGATGAGTTGTCTACAGAAGATAAGCCGAGAATGGGACGTGTAATGAAATATCCTGGTAACGGCGGTCCTTCATACACTACTAATATTAGAATCATTCGTACGTCAGAGGTATATTTAATTGCGGCTGAAGCTGCGTTAGCTAGTGATAAAAATAAAGCTGCTTCTTATTTGAATGCTATCATCACAAGAGCTTATCCAAAAGAGGATATCATTATTAAGGATGAAGATACAGAAGAGGATATTATTCTATTTGATTATCCAAGTGATGTTCCTACTGTTACACCAGCAAGTGTTGATCTTGCTAGCATCCTTTATGAGAGAAGTTTAGAATTAGTTGCAGAAGGTCATAGATTCCACGATTTGGTACGTAATAACATTACTATCCAACGTGGTGATGATTACTGGGGTAATTCTTACAAGGATATTGAAATGACTGATCACAAGATCATTCAACCTATTCCTAGAATCGAGCTTGATGCGAATACAAATATGGTTCAAAATCCAGGATATGAATCTTAATTAGAAATTTTAAGATATATTCAAGAGGCTACCAAATGGTAGCCTCTTCTTGTTTGCAATAGTTTTATTGAGGTATCAGAGGAATTAGAGACAATTACTTAAATTGTCGAGGTAACTTTATAATAATGTATCAAAATCTTAAATATAGAGTTGGGTGCTGGGTGTGCAGTTCTATTCAAAGGGTGAAAATTATTGACTTTTGGTCAATTGAAATCAGGCTTATTAAGACTTAATCAACTAAAACTCAGACTGATTTATATACATAAGTTAAGTGTAACTTTTTCTAATACAAACGTTTGCAAAAAGTAAGCAAAATTTCATATCTTTTCTTGTCTAAAATTGGGGAAACGCTACCTTTACCATGTTAAATAACATGTAAACGGAGGTTTACTTGGTTTAATGAAATTCAACAGCAATAAACTAAAAAAACAAAAAAATTTAATCTGAGATTAAATTAAAACAGTCATGAGTCAAAAGACAAAAGTCATTGAAAAGGAAGAAGTTGTAATTAGATTCTCTGGTGACTCCGGAGACGGTATGCAGCTTACAGGAACTCAATTTTCCGATACTTCCGCATTATTTGGGAACGATGTAGCTACTTTCCCGGATTACCCTGCAGAAATTAGGGCTCCGCAAGGAACAGTAGGAGGGGTGTCAGGATTCCAATTACACTTTGGGCATACAGAGGTGAATACACCTGGAGATTATGCTGACGTGTTGGTTGCAATGAACCCTGCAGCACTAAAAGCAAACTTGAAATGGGTAAAAGCTAGTGGAACGATCATCGTGAACGAGGATAGTTTTACTGAACGAAACCTTGAGAAAGCAGGTTACGATTCAGATCCGCTTCAGGATGATAAATTGGCGGATTACAATCTGATTAAGGCTAGAGTCACTTCTTTAACTAAAGAGTGTTTGAAAGATTCAGGACTGGATCAGAAAAGTATTCTTCGAAGCAAAAACATGTTTACCTTAGGTATGGTATATTGGATGTTCGATCGTCCATTGGCGCATACCGAAGAATTTATCGGAAGCAAGTTTAAGAAGCACCCATTAGTTGTAGAAGCTAATAAGAAAGTATTACGCGCTGGTTACAACTTCGCAAAAACAATTGAAGCATTAGCTTACAATTACAGTGTAGCTCCTGCTAAAATTAAGAAGGGAACCTATCGTAATATTACAGGTAACAAAGCAACAGCTTGGGGATTAATTGCAGCTGCGGAAAAAGCTGGATTGCCACTATTTTGTGGATCGTATCCTATTACTCCTGCAACTGAAATTTTACAGGAATTAGCAGCTCGTAAAGATTTGGGTGTAAAAACGTTCCAGGCCGAAGATGAGATTGCTGGTATTTGTACTGCAATTGGAGCTAGTTTCGCAGGTAATTTTGCCGTTACTACAACTTCAGGTCCAGGTTTGGCATTGAAGACAGAAGCTGCTGGTTTAGCGGTTATGACTGAGTTACCATTGGTAATTGTAAACGTTCAGCGTGGAGGTCCTTCAACAGGTTTGCCAACCAAAACAGAGCAATCAGATTTGATGCAAGCGATTCACGGTAGAAGTGGTGAGTGTCCTATGCCTGTTATTGCGGCTAGTACTCCATCAAACTGTTTCGAATATGCATACCGTGCAAGTAAAATTGCATTGGAGCACATGACACCAGTTATTCTTTTAACTGATGGTTTCCTTGCGAATGGTGCAGAGCCATGGAGAATCCCAAAAATGGCTGATCTTTCTCCAATTACAGTTCCTTTGGCAAAAGAAGGTGATGATTACATGCCATATGCCAGAGATGAAGAGAAATTGGCAAGAAAATGGGCTGTTCCTGGAACAAAAGGATTAGAGCATAGAATTGGTGGATTGGAAAAAATGGATGTTACAGGTACTGTATCATACGTTCCGGAAAATCACCAGGTAATGACAGATATCAGATCTGAAAGAGTTAGAAGAGTAGCTAATTTTATTCCAGATCTTCCTGTTAAAGGCGATGATAATGCAGATGTGTTAGTTGTAGGATGGGGAGGAACATATGGTCACCTTACAACAGCTGTTCGCGAATTGCAAGCAGATGATAAGAGCATTGCATTGGCGCACTTTAACTACATTTTACCATTGCCAAAGAATACAGAAGAGGTATTAAAGCGTTATAAGAAAGTTGTCGTTTGTGAATTGAACGATGGACAGTTTGCTGAATATTTGAGAAGCAATTTCCAGGATATTAAATTCGAGCAATACAACAAATTGCAAGGTTTACCATTTACTGTAAAAGAATTGAAAGAGAAGTTTAATCAATTATTGGAGGAGAAGTAATCATGGCAGATACATTATTAAAGCAACCAGCTCCTGAGAAATTGACTCCAAAAGATTTTAAGAGTGATCAGGAAGTAAGATGGTGCCCTGGATGTGGTGACCATGGAGTTTTGAATTCGGTACAGAAAGCAATGGCTTTAATGGGAAAACCAAAAGAGAACTTTGCAGTTATTTCTGGTATTGGATGTTCTTCTCGTTTCCCATATTATATGGATACTTACGGATTCCATTCAATTCATGGTAGAGCAGCTGCTATTGCATCAGGTGCTAAATCGGCAAACCCAGATTTGGAAATCCTTCAGGTTTCTGGTGATGGTGATGCATTGGCAATTGGTGGTAACCACTTTATTCATGCTGTACGTAGAAATATTGATATGACCATCTTGTTATTTAATAACGAGATTTATGGTTTGACAAAAGGTCAGTATTCGCCTACATCGAAGCACGGAATGGTAACTAAAACATCTCCATTCGGAACCATTGAGCAACCTTTCCACCCAGCAGAGCTGGCATTGGGAGCTCAATCTAAGTTTTATGCTCGATCAATCGATACCAATATCAAGTTGACTTCTGAAATTCTTTTGGATGCAACAAAGCACAGAGGAACATCAATTGTTGAGGTTCTTCAGAATTGTGTTATCTATAATGATGGAGCTCACTCTTTAATTACTGATAAGAACACCAAAGAAGAGTATCAGTTGGTGCTTCGCCATGGCGAAAGAATGATTTTCGGTAAAGAAAAGAACAAAGGATTGGTAATGGGAGGTAATGGTAAACTAGTTGTTGTTACCATTGGTGAACATGGCATTACCGAACAAGATATCTTGATTCACGATGCTCATACTCCAGATCCACACATGCACTGGTTGTTGTCGAACATGACAGCACCTGAGTATCCTGTGGCACTTGGTGTAATTCGTGATGTTGCAGCCCTTTCTTACGAAGAGAAAATGGTACAGCAAATTAAAGATGTTCAGGAACAATCATCAATCAAATGTATGGATGATTTGTTGAACAGTGGAGATACTTGGGAAGTTTAATAATTTGAATTTTTCAATAGATATATAGAAGAGGGGATCGTTGATTCCCTCTTTTTTTATGCAAGTCTTCAAAATATTAATGAAATAGATAACGGTACTCTGTACCTTAATATTCTTTAAATTATCAATTTATCTATAAATGTCAAGGTGCTCTGCACCTAGGTAATACTCAATTCAAATTCATCAGAAAAGCAGCAGAGCTGCGTAATATTTATAGTTTGATCATCTAAGAGTCTGCTTAGGTACAGAGTACCGTAACTTTTATTTTTGTTGGTGTTTTCCCTTTAATGATGAATGTTTAAAACGTGAATGTCAATCTTGCTTGATACAAAGAAATTATTCCAAACCGAAAATTACTTTCTCCCAACCATCAGGAACCCTAATATCACCCACTGGCAGAGCTTCCCGGATAGCAGGTAAGGTGATATCACCCTGGAAATAGGTGTGCGGATCACTAAAGAGCATATAAAGATCGCAAATATCAGTATGCGAATCATTATAAAGCACATGCAGATCACTATAATAGGCATGCGAATCACTAATATGGCCATTAAGATCCGATCCTGATGGCCATAATGGTGATCTTCACAGTTAAAAAGGTGATCCGCATGTAATGAAAAGTGATCTGCATGTGCTTAGATGTGATTCGCATGATCATTTAGGTGATCTTTAAAGCAATTTTATTGATTCGCATTAGTATTTTAGAGGGAATTGAACTCCGATCCATGTCCGGAATATAGTTCCAAACAGTTTGGAAAGTGCCTAGCTTGTCTTGGAGTTCATTCTCTGGCTTTTTGGAAACTTTCTTTAAGTATTAACCAGTCAGGCTATATTTTGGCACGAGATACCTTACTTCTTATTTGTTAAAAACAGATTTATAGCTATCCGGTTTATCGAGATTTTCTCTAGTCTATGCGTATATTTTAGTTTTTACAGAATTGATGACGATATAGTCAAATCTCACTTTACAGAAAACCATAAAATATTAGTATTTTATACAGCCAATTAAACGCATATATTTGTAAAATTAATTACCATTGTAGTTTGAAAAATTACTGATATTGAAGTTGTCCAACAGACCATTAAGATTAGTAACTTTGTAATAGAATAGAGAAACAACAACACTAAATAAATTAGCTAAAGAATATGGAAGAAATTTCGATTTCGAAAATTTATAAGCGAAAGAAGAACGACCGTGATATTTTTCAGGAATTGATGCCTTACAAAGTGAAGGAGATTCTGTTGATTGCAACTTATTACGACGCATATACAATTGTTCGTGAAGGACAATTCTCAGATAAAATTGTTGGTGAATATTTACAGTTGAATTTGTATGCAGCGCCACGTTTTACGAGTGTTGCTACAAACGAAGAAGCACTGGAAGCACTTGAGAATCGTCATTACGATATGGTGATTTTAATGGCTGGTTTGGACAAGGAATCACCATTAGAGTTAAGCCAGGAAATTAAAAAGGTTGATCCTGAAATTCCTGTTTTGGTTTTGGTGAATAACAATAGCGATTTGGCTTATTTCGATCGCGCTGCAGACAAAATCAAAAACAATATCGACCGAGTATTTGTTTGGAATGGTTCAACCAAGATATTTATGGCAATGACCAAGTATATTGAGGATAAAATGAATCTTGAAACGGATACCAAGAGTGGTGATGTACGTGTAATTCTTTTGGCAGAAGATTCGGTGAAATATTATTCCAGATATCTTCCTTTACTCTACACCTCGGTGATGACACAAACACAAAAGGTGATATCTGATGAAGGTGATATTGATGAGTTGCATAAGATTTTAAAGATGCGTGCTCGACCGAAAGTGATTTTGGTAAGTACATTCGAGGATGCAGTTGATGTTGTAGATAAATATCTTGAAAACTTACTTTGTGTAATCTCCGATGTTCGATTTGCACGTGATGGCAAATTGGATGATGATTCGGGTGTTGATTTGATAAAATACGTGCAGGCAAAAAACATGAGAATACCATGTTTGATGCAATCGCATGATACCGATAATGCAATTAGAGCAATGCAGGTTGATGCTGATTTTATAAACAAAAACAGCGATACTTTGGCATTGGATATTTATAATTTCATTTACACCAAATTGGGATTTGGTGATTTTGTTTTCCGTAACCAAAGTGGAACACGTGTTGCAGTGGCAAAATCGATGGAAGAGTTTGAAGAGAAGTTAAGATTTGTTCCTGATGAATCATTGCTTTTCCACTCTAAACGAAATGGAATTTCAACCTGGCTGATGGCTCGTGGAGAGATTAACGTAGCTAAAAAGCTAAGAAGATATCAGATTGAAGATTTTAAATCCGTAAAGGATCTAAGGAAATTTTGTTTGGATGTATTCGAAGCTTCAAGAATTAAGCAGTTAAGAGGTAGAATTATTCGATTTAAGCCGAATATTGTAAATTCCAATCATTATATTGTTCGTATGGGTAGAGGTTCCTTAGGAGGAAAAGGTCGTGGTCTTGCATTCCTAAGTAATTTTATTGAGAATATCTACTTCAAGAAATTGATTAAAGATATCAATGTATCTATTCCTAAAACGGCTATTGTTGGGGTTGATGAGTATGATAATTTTATCGAGAAAAATAATCTTTACGACAAGATATACCTTGATAAGAACTATAAGAAAGTAAAAGAATTATTCCTTAAAGGAGATATTCCTGATAAATTGGGAAATAAACTTCGCCAATATCTCGAAGAGATCAATAAACCAATTGCTGTTAGATCTTCAGGATTATTTGAGGATTCGCTAATGCAGCCTTTTGCAGGAGTTTATGCAACTTATTTGTTACCAAATAACGATCCGGATATCGAAGTGAGATACCAACAGTTGGTTACGGCTATCAAGTTAATCTACGCCTCTATTTTTACACCTGAAGCTCAATCATATTTCAGCGCGGTTGATTACAAGATTGAAGAGGAGAAAATGGCTGTTATCATTCAGGAAGTTGTTGGTCAGGAATACAATGGCAAATTCTATCCGAATATTAGTGGGGTTGCTCAATCGTACAACTACTATCCATTCTCATACATGAAACCAGAAGATGGTTTTTCTGTAATGGCAATCGGATTAGGAAAGTATGTTGTAGGTGGTGAAAAAACTCACCGATTCTGTCCTGAACATCCTAAGTTGCAGTTGGCTTCAATCGAAGATCAGATTAAAGATTCTCAGAAATACTTCTATGCGATTGATATGCAAAAGGAGAATATTGATTTGATTAACGATGGTGAAGATGCAGTAACTATAAAATATGAGCTTGCAGAAGCAGAGAAAGATGGCAATTTATTGCACTGTGCTTCGGTTTATGATTTCCAGAATGACAGGTTAGAACCGGATTTGAATTTACGTGGACCAAGAGTGGTTGATTTTGCAAATATTTTAAAATACAACCAGGTACCAGTTGCACATGCCCTAAGCGTATTGTTGAATATCTTCAAACAAGCCATGGGAGCACCTGTTGAAATAGAGTATGCTGTTGATTTATCGAAAGGTAAGGATGGCAATCCAACTTTCCATTTGCTACAAATTAAACCTTTGATTCGTCAGGAAATGAGTGTTGAGATTGATATGTCGAAGGTGGATCGCAATAAACTTGTTATGCTTGCCAATAAAGGTATGGGTAACGGAAAAGTGAACCATATCCGCGATGTAATCTATATGGATTTAAGCAAGTTTGACAGAACCAAGACCGAAGAAATGGCTGAGGAAATGGAGCTTTTAAACCAAAAAATGAAAGAGCAAGATCGTCAGTATGTATTGTTTGGTCCGGGACGTTGGGGAACCCGCGATAAGTTTACCGGAATTCCTGTACTTTGGTCTCAGATTTCGAATGCCAAAGTAATTGTAGAGCAAGGCTTGGAAGATTTCCCATTGGATGCTTCATTGGGTTCTCATTTCTTCCACAATGTAACATCGATGAATGTGGGTTATTTCTCAATAAAGAACAATTCGGAACTCAACTTTGTGAACATGGAAATGCTGGACAAGCAGGAGAAAATTGAGCATATTCATTACTTTAAACATGTTCGATTTAAAGAACCATTGGAGATTTTAATGGACGGAAAGAAACAAACTAGTGTAATTAGCTATAAATAATAAAAGGAGGCTTTAGGCCTCCTTTTTCAGGTACAAAAAAGGCTGATCATTTGATCAGCCTTTTCAATATTATTTTAATGAATTAAGCTTGGTATGAATCGATACCAGCAGTTTCCATTTTACGATCAACTTTCTTTACCAATCCTTGAATTACTTTACCAGGACCAACTTCGGTAAATGAAGATGCTCCATCAGCAATCATATTTACCATGGTTTGAGTAAAACGTACAGGAGCAGTTAACTGAGCAACAAGATTTTTCTTGATTTCAGATGGATCAGTAACAGGCTTTGCATTTACGTTTTGATATACAGGACAAGCTGGAGTAGAGAAGTTTGTGTTTTCGATAGCTTCTTCTAACTCAACACGAGCAGGTTCCATTAATGGAGAGTGGAATGCACCACCAACTTTCAAAGGTAAAGCTCTTTTAGCACCAGCTTCTTTTAACTTTTCACAAGCAATTTCGATACCTTTCATGCTACCAGAAATAACCAGCTGACCTGGACAGTTGAAGTTTGCAGGAACAACTACCTCTTCGATTTCTGCACAAACTTTTTCAACAGTTTCATCATCTAAACCGATGATTGCTGCCATTGTTGAAGGTTCCATTTCACAAGCTTTTTGCATAGCCATTGCACGCTGAGAAACCAATTTTAAACCATCTTCGAAAGATAAAGTTCCGTTAGCAACCAATGCTGAGAATTCACCCAATGAGTGACCAGCAACCATTTCTGGTTTGAAATCTTCACCAAGTGTTTTAGCTAAAATTACTGAATGCAAGAAAATTGCAGGCTGAGTAACTTTAGTTTGTCTTAGATCTTCGTCAGTTCCTTCAAACATTAAATTAGTAATGCGGAAACCTAGAATTTCGTTTGCTTTTTCGAAAAGTTCCTTAGCAAGTTCCGAATTTTCGTATAGGTCTTTACCCATACCAACAAATTGGGCTCCTTGCCCTGGAAATACATATGCTTTCATACTTTTTTTCAATTTGTAATGATTATTCTATATCCATACATATAGAATAAAAATCATGGTAAGTTTTGAAATATTCCGGGCACAAATATATTTAATCCGTTCGCAATCTGCAATTTTAGAATTTTATTGCGAACGGATTAATATACTTCAAACCGGTAAGATTGATAAATTTTAGATAGTTTTTGCCGAAATTAATCGAATAAACTCCTCGCGAGTTGCAAGGTTTTCAAATGCTCCCGTAAAATCGGAAGTAGTTGTAATTGAATTTTGTTTTTGAACACCACGCATCGACATGCACATGTGCTGTGCTTCAATCACTACAGCAACGCCTAAAGGACTAAGCGTATCATTAATACAGTCTTTAATTTGAGTAGTTAAGCGTTCTTGCACTTGCAATCGGCGAGCAAATGCATCTACTACACGAGCTATTTTGCTAAGCCCGGTAATATATCCATTTGGAATGTAGGCTACATGAGCTCTTCCTACAAAAGGTAACATGTGGTGTTCACACATCGAATAAACCTCAATGTCTTTTACAATCACCATTTGTTTATAGTCTTCCTTAAACATTGCCGATCGTAAAATATCTTCTGGTTTAATGTGATATCCTTGTGTTAAGAACTGCATAGCTTTGGCAACACGCAAAGGAGTTTTCTCCAAACCTTCACGTTCTGCATCCTCACCAAGTAATTCTAAAACTTTTTTATAGTGATACATCAGTTCTTCTGTAGTTTCCTGATTGTATTTTTCTATTTTTGTGAATCCTTTATCTTCTTGTCCGTTAATTGAAAATTCCATTCGTCACAGTGTTTTTAATAAGTCGTTGTATTGCTCTGCAAAATAAGTAATAATTTCACCTAATAAACAAACTTTTAGGTGCTTTGTTTTAGCTAAGTTCTTGCATTTATGCATATTTTAATCATTACAGAGACATTTGATGTGCTCAAAGATTTTATTTCACAACTTGAATTAGAGGAAAATCTGGGTCAGAATTATGCTCGTTTTAAGTATCAAAACCAATCACTGGATATACTAATCTCGGGATATGGAGGCAGTATGTCGGCCTATGAGTATGCGAAAGCCATAGGTAAATACAAGTATGATTTAGTCTTGCAATTTGGACAGTGCTATGCTTTAAAAGATCAGGTTGAAAAAAATCAATTGGTATGTATTATTGATGATTATTTTGGAGATATTGGAATTGGTGAGGAAAGTAATTTTGCTTCTGTTTTTGATTTACAGCTACGAAATAAAAACGAAGTTCCATTTAAAAATGAAATATTAGAAAACGATACGCTGATTCCAGAAGTGTTTTCTGATTTTAGAAAAGTGAGTGGAATTACTTGCAATGCAATTCCAACAAATCTTAACTCCATAGCTAATGCCTATATCAAGAATTATCCCGATGTAATCAGCAGGGAAGGAGCAAATTTGCTTTATATCTGCCAAAAGGAAAATGTGAAATTAATTCAGATGTTTTATGTGCTAGAAAATATTGAGAATGCTCAATTCAAGATTACTCCTGACGAGCAAATGATGAAAGTAGTTACTGAAAAAATTGAACAGGTTTTGAATGAATCTGTAATGCTTACTTAGAGAAATGAATCAACACCGCTTTTTTGTAATAAATGGCCTGAAAAAGTCCTCGGGCAAACATGAAGCCTAACATTGCGATCCAAAGTCCATGGTTCTCTAAGCTGCTATTTAAGAAGTAATAAAGAGGTATAAAAATTAGAATGGTTGCTGCCATCATGGTCTTGCGCATATAGCTAGAAGCTGTGGCACCAATAAATATTCCATCCATTAGGAATGAAGCAAAACTAAGGAGTGGCAGAAGTATAATCCATTTTAAATAATCTCTGGCAATTGCAAGAGTCGATTCAGCATCGGTTAATATTGATAAGATATCAATACCAAATAATCCGTATACACCTGTGAATAAAATACTGATTACAATTCCCCAAATAAATAGTAATCGAATAAGCTGAGATAAATTTTTTGAGTTGTTTGCACCAATAAATTTACCTACTAAAGCCTCTGCAGCGAAAGCAAAGCCATCCATAAAATAGGAGAAGATAAAAAGAAACTGAAGTAGTAAGGAATTAACTGCAAGGATCTCTTTGTTTACACTTGCTGATTCGGTTGTGAAAAATGTGAAAACAAATATAATGCAGAGAGTTCTAATGAAAATATCCTTGTTGACTAAAAAAAAGTGCTTCAATTCATTCACCTTCATCATTCCTTTGGCACTCCAATACTTGAACAAGCGTTTATAGTTTCTCAGGATAAAGAATAAAGCGATAAACAAGCTGCAATATTGAGCAATTAAGGTACCTAAGGCTACACCTTTTGCATCAAGCATTAATCCATATACAAAAAATGCCGATAGCGAAATATTAATAACATTCCCTGCAATTGCTATTAACATTGGAGTTTTGGCATTTTGCATTCCTATGAACCATCCGTTTAATGCATAAAGACCAATGGTAGCCGGAGCGGCCCAAACTCTTATATAGAAATAGGATTTCGCAATGGTTTCAACTGACTCTTCACTCTCGATTAACCAAAAGCTAAGCATAGCTATTGGTTTTTGAAGTATTAAAATAAGAATACTCCCAGCTAAAGCAACAGTAAGAGCACGGGATAAAGACAGAATAGATTCGCTTAAGTTTCTTGCTCCATAAGCTTGAGCAGTAATTCCCGTAGTTCCCATTCGTAAAAAAGCAAAACCCCAGTATAAAAAGTTGAATATTGTACCACCTAATGCAATTGCTCCAATAAAATCTACTTTTCCCAAATGCCCCATTAAAGCTAAATCAACAAGTCCTAACAAAGGAATGGTGATGTTACTAACTATGTTGGGTACTGCGATATTCAGGATTTTCTTGTTCACGATTCAGCTTTTTATTTGCTGCACGAAAGTAGTTAAAAATCTTGTGCTAAAGGAAAAAACATTTGACCTTTAAAATAAAAGACAAAAAAGTCTTAAAATAATTTGGAATTAATCTGAGTAAAAATTAGATTTGTTTCTAGTGACAAATAAACCTATATCAACCATAAGTAAAATACAAAATATATGGCATTTGAGTTACCAAAATTAGCTTATTCATACGATGCGTTAGAACCGCATATTGATGCCAGAACAATGGAAATACACCATTCGAAGCATCATGCAGGATATACAAATAATTTAAACGCTGCAATAGCAGGAACCGATTTAGAAGGCAAAAGTATTGAAGATATTCTTGCGGATATTTCACAGCACTCTGTTGCTGTTAGAAATAATGGGGGAGGATTTTACAATCATGATTTGTTCTGGAAAGTAATGTCGCCTAATGGAGGAGGAAAACCTGCTGGTGATTTACTTACAGCAATTGAAAAAGATTTTGGATCGTTTGATGCTTTTAAAGAAGAATTTTCGAAAGCAGCGGCAACAAGGTTTGGTTCTGGCTGGGCTTGGTTAGTAAAACAAGATGATGGCAAGTTAGTAGTTACATCAACGGCAAATCAGGATAATCCTTTAATGGATGTTGCAGATGTTAAAGGAACTCCAATTTTAGGATTGGACGTCTGGGAGCATGCATATTACTTAAAGTTTCAAAATAGAAGACCTGATTACATCTCAGTTTTCTGGGAAGTAATCAATTGGGAGGAAGTGGTTAAACGCTTTCAGGATTAGTTTTGTTTATTGTTTTTTTGATTTTGGGGCCGGTTCTTTATAAAGGAATCGGCCTTTTTGTGTTTTTTTATTGAATTTGTAATTTTTTATTGTGAAATTGAAGGGGAAATCAAAAAACAATAAAAAATGGAACACAAACTACCTACTTTATCGTATGAATTAGGCGAATTAGAGCCGTATATAAGTAAAAATACACTTGAATTCCATTACGGAAAGCACCATCAGGCTTACATTACAAACCTGAATAATTTAATTAAAGGAACTGCTTTTGAAGATGCAAGTATGGAAGATATTGTGAAACATTCTGAAGGAGGAATCTTTAATAATGGAGCACAGGTTTACAATCATACTTTTTATTTTGAAGCATTCAAGCCAAATGGTAGTGTTGAACCAAATGGAAAGTTAAAAGAAGCCATTGAAGTCTCTTTTGGTTCATTCGATAATTTTAAGGCTGAATTCTCGAAAGCCGGAGCTACATTGTTTGGTTCAGGATGGGTTTGGTTGGTAGTTGATACTGCTGGCAAATTGGCCATTATGAAGACCAAGAATGCAGGTAATCCGTTGCGTGATGGTTTTAAGCCTATTCTTACTATGGATGTATGGGAACATGCCTATTATTTAGATACTCAGAATGCACGTCCAAAGTACATCGAAAACTTCTGGAATATCATTAATTGGGAACTGGTTGAAAAACGATTCGAAGAATAAATAAAAAAGGGTGATTTCAATCACCCTTTTTTTAAATGCTTACTGAGATACCTGCTTTTATAAACAAATTGTTATCTAAATCAAAATCCGCGATTTTATCACTTCCATCTTTAAATTCGAAGTTTCGATATAGTGTATAACCTGAATTGATATTTAGACTTATTTTTTTTGATAATTTTTGCTTCAGCAATAAACCTCCTCCAACATTCATAATACTAACATTATCAATTGGGCTCGTTTCATTATTATAGACAAGTTTATCTGTTAATGTGAAATTTTCTCCAGCAATAAATAGATTTGCTCCTATTGTAGTTTTATCACTAGCTATATAATTTACATCAAGCATTGGGAAACCGAAATTTATATTCCATTTTTCATTTGGTTTCCAATTTAAACTAACAATAGGAATAGGAGCAGGTACACCAATGGTATTCGAATAAATTGCTCCTAAATTTAGTATCATGTTCTTTTTTTGATTGATAGGTTTGCTAAACAAAGCCATTCCAAATAAATTTAGTTCATCGAAACCGACCGAGGATTCAAAATTAGAAGAAATATTAGGCTTGATAAAAGCTGTAAGGTACCAACCGTTTTTTAATGGGCGTGCATAACCAAATGTATAAGAAATGGTGTGAAAATTTTTTAAATCAGTTTCTAGTAAAGGAGTAGATCCATAATCGATATTGACACCTGAATAGTTAAAGGTATGAAAGATTCTTCTTCCTGGAGTTTTTAGCTTTTTATGAATGCTAAATCTAAAGTCATATTTCTCAAAAGAAATATCATTTCCATTATCTGAATTACCTTTGCCAATGAATACATAATCAGCTCCAAATTTTTCTTGTAGCATTTGGGCTTGCGAGGGGAGCATTATACCCACCATTATTGCTGTTATTAATAAAATTCTCTTCATGCTATGTTTTATAAATTACTTAATAAACAAATATTTGATACTATTGTTTGATGGCATAGATATCTACTTTTTCCTTTTTTCCCTTTAATTCAATGTTATCAATAAAGGAATAATTGAAGGAGTTGTAGAAAGCCAGATCCGTAACTATCAATTTTGATGCCAAAAATTCTTCGTTGAATGAATTACATAGTCCTTGAATTCTTGATGCAGTATTAATTACATCACCATGGTAGGCGATGGAACGTTTTATTACACCTACTTCAGCGGCCATTAGTGTTCCGCCATTTACACCTGCTTTAAATTGAGGTAGAAAGCCGTAAGAATTCATGTAATGATCGGACCTTTTTTGAAGATATTCCTTAAATCTGAAAAATATTTTGATGCACTTTGCATTTTTAATTCCATCATTATAAGGCCATATAAGTACAACTTCATCTCCAATATACTGGTATATATTTGCATCAAACTCATTAACCGCAAGCGTTAAATCGCTGAAGCAATCTTGAATGAGTTGACTATATTTTACATGTCCCAATTTTTCGGCATAGGTTGTAGATGATTTTAAATCCATAAATAAGAATACCATTTTGACCTCTTTGGGTTGACGGTATTTGCCAAGCAATAAATCAAGAAGAACACCTGGACCAAATTTTTGATTGATAATCTGAAATAGGATAATAGTAGCACTTACCAAATATGTAAAAGTTACGATTCTGAAAAAATCACTTGATTTTACAAACATTCTTATTTCCTGAAGTGTTTCTCTCGATATTTCACCTTTTAAAATTAATTGAGATGCAATACCAACTAAGAATATTGTTACTATAGTTAAGATAATATGAATGATACTGTAAAAGAAAATAATCCGCCCATATGATTTTTTTCGAAGGCGTTCTTGTTTGTTTTTGATAAAAACATTTAAAATGCCGAATATACTTCCTAAAAATAAGCCTGCTAAAACTAAATTTAGCTTATTAATTTCAGCAACTGAAATATGCTTAGGAATCTCTCCTTCAATCTTTGGATTAAAGCTGGTAAGAATATCCCAAATAAATACAGCGCTTATCCATATCGCAATAATAATAAAGAAGTCTATGATAACTTTACGAGAGTTTTTATTGAATTTCAGCATACTTATTGAATTTTGCCAAGTTGTAATTTAATATTACAAAAAATAAAATTTAAATAGATTTACTTATTTCTTTGATGAAAAGAGAAAAATCAATTAATTTATGAAGTAGTGGGGTAATTTGTTTGGTAATACAAATAAAGCACATAAATTTTAAAATAATAAATTAAGCAATGTTAAAAGATTTAGTTGCCAAAAACAGAAGTTACAGAAGATTCTTTGAAGATGAAAAAATATCTTCAGATCAAATTAAAGAATGGATTGATTTGGCAAGATTAGGAGCATCGGGAAGGAATGCACAAACCATAAAATATAAGATTGTATTATCTGATAAGATGCGTGATAATGTGTTTCAACAGCTTGCTTGGGCGGGTTATTTGCAGGATTGGGCTGGACCTGAAAAAGGAGAGAGACCAACGGCTTATGTTGTGATGATTAATGATGAAGGTCTTGGGAAGAATTATTTTAGTGACGATGGAATTGCGGTCCAAAATTTGTTACTAGGAGCAGTTGAAAGTGGTTACGGAGGTTGTATTATTCATGCTTTTAAGAAGAAAGAACTTAGTGAACTGCTAAAAATTGAAGAAGGATTTTCGATTATTCAGGTAGTTGCCTTGGGAAAACCGAAAGAAGAGGTAGTTATTGAAGAAATGAAAGATGGAGATATTAAGTATTGGAGAGATGAAAAAGGAGTTCATCATGTACCAAAACGTAGTATCGACGAAATAATATTGGAAGAATTGTAATGATAACTCTACGGAGTTAATAAAAGCTGGTAAAATGAGAAAATATGTGATAGGTTGTATTGCTCTTTTTTGTGTTGTTCTTGCAACAGAGAAGCTAAATGCACAGAAGATAAGGACAGATTCATTGTTTTTTACAGGTGCGGTTATGGATCAGGAAGAATTATCACCATTGCCTTATGCGCACTATAGGGTAAATAATAAAAAAGCTGGTACAGCAAACTCTTTTGGACGTTTCTCATTTTGGGTAAATGCTGGCGATACCATTCAATACTCTTACGTTGGATATCAAAATGTTCAAGTTATAGTAAGCGATAGTCTAAAACAAGATTCATATCTTTTTGGTGTATTTATGGCAAAAGATACCGTTTCGCTGCAAGAGGTGTTAATATTACCTCGATTTGGTAATTTTAGGGAAGCCTTTATTAATGCCAAGGTAAATACTCCAGAGTATGTTCGTGCAAAGAACAATGTGAATTCGGCTACCTACGAGGCTTTAACCAAGCGACCGGATAAAATGGATGCCAAAGCAAATACCGATTTGTTGATAAAGCAGCATGTAATAGAAAATGAGCATAAAGCTATGGTTCCTCAAGATATGGTTGCGGGTGTGAGTACACTTCGAACCTTACCCGAAGTACAACGATTAAAACGCAAGAAGAACATGAAAATTCCTGATAATTTGGTTACAGATAAGGAAATAAATACCTTAAAGCAAATGTATCGATACGGAATTAAAGAAAAGAAATAAAAAAAGCGGTGAAATTTTCACCGCTTTTTTTATCTGTCGAATTCTCGTTAATTAGATTCCTTGATTGTAATAATTTCTGTTTTCTGCACAGAAGAAACAACAAACAATCCCAACGCGTCGTCATCTAAATTACTTCCTCCAATGCGTTTAATATTGGAACGTAGAGGAGCTGGTGGTGGTGAAAATTGTGTTCCTTCATTGTCTCTCTGCTCCTCAGCTAGTCTCATGTAATCGTAAATTTCTTTTGACACCACATATTGCTTGATAAAGTACGATTCTCCCAAATGAGTTGCTTCATCAAAATAGGTTTGCGATTCATCTACGGATGTATAAGCGTTACTGCCAAACAGGTAACCTGAGTAGGCATAGGAATAAGTTAAATCTTCGTCTCCTGTTTGATCTTGCCTGTAAAGTTGCCACAGAAAATAATAGTCTTGGTCCTTTTCAAATTTTGGCTCAAAGCCAATGTAATATCCATCGTCATCATAGCTTACATCATCCGCTTCCTTATACTCAGAAAATATTCTTGGAGTTTGGTTGTATGGGATCACCATTTGAGGTTCGGATTCATATTTGGTTTCATCCTCCAGTGCAATGCACAGCTTATAGGATATCCCTACCTCAAGATTTTTCTTTAAAATATATCTTCCTTTCTGAGGATTGGGCACTTCTTTATTTTGATTGGCATCCCATTCCATTGGAATATCAAATTTCAAATTGTAGGTATTTCCTTTATCATCCTTAAGCTCAACAATTGCCTTGTCCACCACGGGAAACTTATCTGATGAGAAATATGGCAGAGACATGGTTAAGCGTACCATATGCGTTCTCTCCTGACCATTTTCGCCAGGTTCTGCACTAAACCAACCATCAACAACTAACTTGGGACTTGTGGTCGGTACATCAACGGTTATTTGCTTTTCGCATGCATAAAACCATGGTAAGCAAAGTAATACGATATATATATAGTTCTTATTCATTGCAATCAATTGTAATAAAAGATTAAAATTTAAAATTGTATGTAATGGTTGGAACTGGTCTTCCTATAATTGAAAATTGCCAGGCTTCCATTTTATTTCCTTTGTTATAACCATTCCAGTTGTCATCACTTTCCTTGAAATAAACAGAGTAGGCATTGTGTCTGCTGTAAAGGTTGGTTATCCCAAAATTCCAGCTGGCCTGCCACCTTTGATCTTTTTTCTTTTTTTTGCATTGGTAGGTGAATGAAATATCTAGACGGTGATAAGTTGGTAAACGATGCTGGTTTCGATTGATGTAATGTGCATAGGTGTTCCCTTGTAACTCGTACTTTCCATATGGATAGGTAATTGGTCGACCACTCATTAAAATAAAGTTTGTAGCAAAAGACCATCTTTTACTCAATTCATAGTTGGCAACAATTTTTAAATCGTGAGTTTTATCGTAATCGGCCGGAAAATACTTTCCATTGTTTATTTGTGTAGACGGATACATTTCACCTGAACTTGCGTTCATTAATCCTGGAACTTTCTTCTCCGAACGAGAAAGTGTATAGGCTACCCAACCGGTTAGCCTTCCCTCTTTTTTGCGAATACTCAACTCCAGACCATAAGCTCGTCCTTTTGCAGTAAGCAATTCTGTTTCTAAGGTTGAGTTTAGGAGAAGTTGAGCTCCATACTTGTACTCCACCAAATCGTGAAAATTCTTATGGAACAACTCAATAGATGTTTCCCAGGTGTTGTTACCAAAATTCCTGAAATACCCTAATGCAAATTGGTCTACTTTGGCAGGCTTAATATGCTTCCCTGCAGGCACCCAAATATCTAAAGGAGTTGGAGCTGTTGTATTCGAAATTCTATGAATGTATTGTCGAGTTCTATTGTAACTACCTTTTATGGAACTAACATCGGAAAGTGAATATTTGATGGCAACTCTAGGTTCCAATCCAAAATAATTTTCAATTATCTCATTCCTTTCATATTTTTTTGAACCTATGCTACTTTCCTTTTCTTTAGGTTTGTTGGTTTCGTAAGAGTATACTGTTTTCTCACCCAAACTTGTAAAGTTACTAGCTCTTAAACCATACTGCACACTCAAATTTGGTCCCAAGTTTTGTTCCATATTAAAGTATGCCGCAGATTCTAGTGCATTTTCCTTTTCCAGTTTGCTGGATTTTAATACCGAATTTTTTACTGGGTTTAATTTTCCTGGATTAAATTGATAGTAAATACTTCCAAAACCAAATTTCAATTTCATATCCGGATTTGGGAAATAAGAGAAGTCTGCCTTTAGGTTATAATTCTGAATGCTTGATTTCCATTCGAAGCCCATTGTTCCTTCCGGTACCGAAATGGAGTAATCAAAATTGGAGTAAATCCCCGTAAAATTGGAGAATAACTTTTTACTGAACAGGTGATTCCAACGTACCGTTGCTGTTTTATTCCCCCAATGAGAATCGAATTGCTTGCCGAATTTAAAAACATCATTCCCAAAATAACCAGAAATGTATAATCTGTTATTGTCGTTGAATTTGTGATTGATTTTTGCATTTAAATCATAGAAGTAAACGATGTTGTCACGCATTTTAGGGTTTATTCTTAGCAATACATCAGCATAAGATCTTCTTCCCGATAACATGAATGAGGTCTTGTCTTTTTTTATGGGCCCCTCTAAAGTTAATCTGCTGCTAACAAGACCGATTCCCCCGCTTCCTGAAAATCGCTTACTATTCCCCTCTTTCTGGCGAACATCCAATACCGAAGACAATCTTCCTCCATATTGAGCTGGTATTCCTCCTTTATACAGTTGAAAATCCTTAACCGCATCACCATTAAAAACAGAAAAGAATCCGAATAAATGCGATGAGTTATATACAGGAGCTTCATCCAAAAGAATTAAATTCTGATCGGTTCCTCCACCTCTAACATTAAAACCGGAACTACCATCGCCTACGGTACTTACCCCTGGAAGCATCTGTAATGTTTTAATGATATCAACTTCCCCAAGAAAATGAGGTAATTTGCGCACCATTGGAAGAGGCACTTTTTCAACACTCATCTGAATAGATTTTACATTCTGATCCTTTTTTTGAGCAGTTACCACAACATCATTCAGTTGAATGTCATCTGATTTTAATTCGATATTGAAAGTTCTGTCTTCATTCAGGATTAACTCTTTTACGACAGGAGTATATCCTATAAAACTGAATTGAACCTGGTATTTTCCTGGTGTTACTGAGAGTGAGTAGAAACCATATTCATTGGTGACTGTACCTAAGCTTAGTTCAGCAATACTAATGGTTGCGCCAATCAATGCTTCCCCATTAGCACCATCTTTTACATATCCACTAATGGTATGTTTTTCCGCAGCCAAAATACGACTTGTCTGTATGATCAATATTAACCAAAGCAGAATTCCCCTATACATACTTTTTTTCATTTATTGAATTTTAGTTTAGCTATCTTAAGTGAGACAACCAAGAACCTGCTTACACGTATTGAAACAAAAAAAAAGATCACCCTTAGGTGATCTTTTTTTATAACTTGGGCTCATTACCCTCTATTAAATAATGCTTTTATAATCAAGGAAGCCATTTTTGGGTTTTCTTTTAATCTTCGCGTTGAGTATCCAAACCAATCTTTTCCAAAGGGTACATAAACTCTCATGGTATGTCCTTTCTCAACAATTGATTTTCTTAGCTCAGGTGTTACGCCATATAACATCTGGAACTCATACTTATCCTTCGGAACATTGTACTTCTCAATAAGCTTGTATGCACCATCAACCAAAGGTTTGTCGTGAGTTGCAATTCCTGGGTACACGTCATTTTTAAACATGAAATCCAAATCCTTAAGGAAATACTCGTTGATTTCTTCGTACTTTTTGTAAGCAATCTCTTCAGGCTCAACATAGATTCCCTTACACAAGCGGTAGTTTAATTTTGAAACACCGTTTTGCATGTCCATCATGTTGTTCAAATCGTTAAGAGTTCTCTTAAGGTAAGCCTGAACAACAAGTCCTACATTCTTAGGAAATTCTTTCTTTAACCTTCTGAATATGCTGATTTCTTTGTCAACACAAGGAGAATCTTCCATGTCGATTCTCACAAAATTATTGTATTCAGCAGCTTTTGCTACAACAGTTCGGATGTTTTGGTAACAAACTTCCTCGTCAAGCAATAGGCCAAAGAAAGTTGGTTTAACCGAATAGTTACCATCAATCTTGTTGGCTTCAAAGGTTTCGATAATTTCCAGGTAAGCTTCTTTATTTTCGGTAGCTTCATCAAGATTTTTAATGAATTCTCCTAATAAATCAACGGTTACTTTAATTCCCTGATCATTTAATTTCTTCGATTCTCTTACTGCATCAGAGATGGTTTCTCCTGCAATGTATCTTTTCGAGAATATCCAAACCAATTTTTTAGGCATATAGGGTAGGGTTGCCGCTATAAGTTTATTGAACATTGAGTTAAAAATTTAGTGATATACGTTTGATAATTGTAGTTCACAATGTATAGAGTATAAAGTAGAAAAAGAATGATGTTTATCAGCATATCAAAATGTTTGGATATTTGATGATGATTAATGTGTAGGCGATTTTAAAATTGAATGCCAGGAATTTTTTAGTCTACTTATAAAAGTTATATTTGTTAGGCAAAATCAAAAAATGGGAATACCATAATGGTGTTCAAATAAAACTTAGAAAATTTAAATACTAAATACCTATGAAAAATTTATCTGTTGCATTAAATGCTGTGTTAGTTGTTGCTGTTGCAATTCTTTACTTTGTTCAGTTCTCTGGTAAAGGAGAATCGAAAGATGTGAAAACTGTAGCTGGAGAAGGAGCTGTTGTATACATTAACACGGATTCATTACTAAGCAACTATAACTTTTCACGTGATTTGAATGAGAAGTTTTTGAAGAAACAAGAAGATTCGCGTACTGATTTTAACTTTAAAGCTCAGAAATTAGAGAAAGAAGCAGTTGAATTTCAGCGTAAACTTCAAAACAATGGCTTTTTAACTCGCCAAAGAGCAGAAGAAGCTCAGCAAAAATTAATTGCCAAGCAACAAAACTTACAGCAATTAGATCGTGAGTTAAGCGCAGAGTTAATGGGCGAACAACAAGCAAATAGCAAACGTTTATTCGATAGCGTTACCAACTATTTGAAAGAGTACAATGCATCTCATAACTACAGCTTAATTTTAAGCACTACCAAAGGTGGAAACGTATTGTTATCACAAGATGGTTTAGACATTACTAAGGAAGTTATCGATGGCTTAAATGCAAGATATACTACTGAAGCAAAATAATTGAAGATTTATAAAAGTAGAAAGGGCAGATGGCTGATTAGCTATCTGCCCTTTCTTTTGTCTGGAAAAGTCAAAAAGTAGAATAGTTGAAAAGTCCATGATGAAGTAAGGAATTTTAATCCCATTCATTCACTCTTCATTTACTCATTTACTAATTATTTAGTCTTCTCATTCCTTTCGGTGATTTCCCCTTAATCATGAAGTTTTTTATATTTGCGCTTCGTATCTAAAATAGAAATATGGCTTTTGCTGATAAATACCTGAAGAAACAAAGAATGTACCCTGAGTACATTACAACACCGGTTGATGAGAATTTGAATATGATTGTAACAATTCCTTGTTACGATGAACCAGATTTGATTCCAAGTCTGGAAGCATTGTGGAGTTGCGACAGACCCAATGGAGTAGTTGAAGTAATTGTAATTGTAAATTCAGGAGAACAGACTGAGCAGGAAGCATTGGATCAGAATGCAAAAACCATTGCCGATGCTACAGCATGGATGGAAACGCATCAAGATGAGAAACTGAAATTCTTTTTAATTCATCAGCCAAAGCTAAAAAGAAAGTTTGCAGGAGTAGGCTTTGCAAGGAAAATTGCCATGGATGAGGCAGTAGCTCGATTCAATCAAATTGATAAAGCAAACGGAATCATTACTGGTTTCGATGCTGATTCAACTTGTGATGCTAACTATTTGGTAGAAATTGAGAAGCTCTTTAAAAAATATCCTAAAGCCAACGGTGCAAATATATTCTACGAGCACCCATTGGAAGGAGAGGAGTTCGATCAGCAAATTTACGATGCCATTGCTCAGTACGAATTGTACTTGAGATATTACATGCTTGCCATGCGTTATGCGGGACATCCACATGCATACCATACGGTTGGTTCTAGTTTTGCAGTATCTGCTAGTGCATACATCAAGCAAGGAGGAATGAATCGCCGACAGGCTGGTGAGGATTTTTATTTCTTGCAGAAAATTATCCCACTAGGGAAGTTTTACGAGATTAAAACCACACGTGTTATCCCATCGCCAAGGGTATCAGATCGTGTACCATTTGGAACAGGAAAAGCTGTTTCAACTTTTGTTGATGAGGAAATAATCGATTACCAAACCTATAATTACTCAGCCTTTAAAGAACTAAAAGTATTCTTCGATAAGGTGGATGATTTCTTTGGGGTGGATTACGAAACCTATTTGAACGATTTGTTGGTGCAATTGCCAGGTTCTGTTCGTAGTTATTTGAAAGAAGACAATTTCTTCGAAGCATTGGATGAAATCAATAAAAACTGTGCATCGATTGATACCTTCAGAAAGAAATTCTTTGGTGCCTTTAATGCCTTTAAGGTGTTGAAGTACCTGAATAATGTACACGAGCAATTTATTGATGAGGAAAGCATTGTGGTTTGTGCCAAGCAGTTGTTAACCGATTTGGGAATAAATACCAAAGGCATCTATTCAGCCAAAGAGTTGTTGGATATTTACAGAACCTACGAGAAAGAGAATTAATATAAGAACTATGAAATAATATAGAGAAGAGAGTTTAAAAGCTCTCTTTTTTTGATTCTACAAGTCTAATTAGATAAAATAACGGTACGCTGTATCTTTTGTATTTCATATTCAAATTTTCTACAAATATATAGGTGCTCCGTCCCATAGTAATTTAGTTTGTAATATTGAGAAAAGCAGCAGCGCTGCCTAAGATTTATAGTCAGTTAATTTAGACGTTTTTATAGGTGTAGAGCACCGAAACTCTCATTTCTCTTTAAATCATGAATGCTCATGAGCTTTAGTTAGTAGAAAAATAGCTTGTTGAAATAAAGAGTTAAGGTTAAAATCAAAAACTTAGTATACTAAATGTCGAAAACTTACTATAGTATCTTTTGGAAACATACTATAGGTAAAATTGGAAAATACCTATAGTAAGTTTTTGAACAGAAACTTTGGTATAGATTTTCGAAGGTAGAATTGAATTGTTTAGAATAGGGAATTTGGTATTGAGAAGCATTAATCTTCTTCAATAAAAATAAAGATATCCTCATTCTTCTTCTTCATGAGGTATTGCTCACGGGCAAACTTTTCGAGGTTTTCTTTATCGGTTTTTAGCTCGTGAATTCTTTTTTTGTCCTTCTCTATTTTTTCAAGAAAGTAAGCTTTCTCTTTTTCGAGAGCTTCAATATTAGACTCATATTCTTTTCTTTCCCAAATGGAATGCTGATCGCCAAAGAATAACCAAACATAGAAAATCAGGAAAGCAATTACATATTTACTTCTGATTATCTGAGGAATGTATTTTTTAGCGAGTTTAAGAATCATAGGTTTGTCTTTCCGGCTAAATTACAAATAAAGAATAAAAGTAGAAAGGTGAAAAAGTAGAAAATTTGTGTATTAGTAGAGACGTAGCATTGCTATGTCTTTACAGGCAATAACAATAGTGAGATGCAATTCCAATAAAAAAACGACCGAAGAAACTCCGATCGTTTTTATCCAAAATAAATCATGTCATTGGAAGCCGGAGCAAGTCCGGCTTAACTATCCAATATTTTATGAAACAGTTTAAATTTGTTTTTAGAATTTTTTATCGATGATAAATGAAAGATAACAAGGCAAATTTTATGCAAATAGTGGTTCTATTTAAATAGAATTTAACGAAGTTAGGTTTCATCTTTTCATATAAAAAAGCTGAAGGATAAATTTAAAACTGTTTCTCAGTCCTAGTCTTCTTTAAAGTTAGGATACATATAATCTACAGGAGGAACAAATGATTCCTTGATAGTTCTTGGAGAAACCCAACGCAATAGGTTAATCATAGAACCAGCCTTATCATTAGTACCTGATCCTCTACCTCCACCGAATGGCTGCTGACCAACAACAGCACCAGTTGGCTTATCGTTGATATAGAAGTTACCAGCAGTGTGAGTTAAACGCTTCACTAGCTTTTCGATTGCGTAACGACAACCAGCGAAAATAGCACCAGTTAATGCATAAATAGAAGTCTGATCAAGAATATCTAAAGTTTCGTCTACCTTATCATCTTCGTAAACAAAGATTGTAATAATAGGACCGAATAATTCTTCTTCCATTGTAATGTAATCAGCTTTCTTAGCCTGAATTACAGTTGGCTTGATAAAGTAACCTACCGACTTATCATACTCGCCACCAGCAACGATTTCAGCATCAGGAGAAGCCTTAGCATCGTCAATAGCAGATGCTAACTTGTCGAATGTAGTTTCATCGATAACCGCATTGTGGAAGTTTGTGAAATCTTCAGTTCCACCAGTCTTGATCTTAGCAAGATCTTCCTGAACAAATTTCAATACTTCATCCCATTTGCTTGCTGGAATATAAGCACGAGAAGCAGCAGAACATTTCTGTCCTTGATATTCGAAAGCACCACGAGTAATACCTGTTGCAACTTCTTTTGCATCAGCAGTTGGGTGCATGAAAATATAATCTTTACCTCCAGTTTCACCTACGATACGTGGGTACGACTTGTATTTGTGGATGTTGTTACCAATCGTTTTCCAAATGTCCTGGAATACACCAGTTGATCCAGTAAAGTGGATACCAGCAAAATCAGGAGAGTTGAAAATTACGTCAGCAGCAGCAGGACCAGAAACGTATACCAAGTTGATAACGCCATCAGGTACACCAGCTTTTTTGAATATTTCCATTAAAACCTGAGCTGAATAAACAGCAGTTTTAGATGGCTTCCAAACTACAGTGTTACCCATCATTGCAGGAGCAGTTGGAAGGTTACCAGCAATAGCAGTAAAGTTGAATGGAGTTAATGCGAAAATAAATCCTTCTAATGGACGTTGCTCAACGCGGTTCCAAACACCTTTCGATGACATTGGCTGTTGCTTGTAAATTTCAGTCATATACTGAACGTTGAAACGCAAGAAATCAGCAATCTCACAAGCAGAGTCGATCTCAGCCTGGAAAGCATTCTTTGATTGTCCCAACATAGTAGCAGCGTTTAATTTCATACGGTAAGGACCAGAAATTAATTCAGCAGCTTTTAAGAAGATAGATGCGCGATGCTCCCAAGCTAGGTTTTCCCATGCTGGTTTAGCAGCTAATGCAGCATCAATAGCCATTTGTACATGTTCCTTTCCACCTTGGTGGTAGTGTCCCAACACATGTTTGTGATCGTGTGGAGGAGTCATTGCAAACAAGTTGTCTGTTCTTACTTCCTCGTTACCGATATACATAGGTACATCAATCACTTCAGAACGCATTTGTTTAAGTGTAGCTTGCAATTCAGCTCTCTCAGGAGTTCCAGGTGCATATGAGAAAATAGGCTCGTTAGTAGCAGTTGGAACGTTGTATATACCTTTTGGCATGATAATAATTGTTTAAGGGTTAATTTTCTTCATTTTTAAGTCTCTCAACAAATCTAAAAAAAAATCAATTCCTGATTTATGAGTATTATCATGCTTTAAAAATTACATGAAAACATTCAGCTTAAGATGTTCACAAGAATTAGGGTTTTGATGTTAATTTCCAACTTATGATATCAAAAGCCTAACGATTTAATAGTCTAACCTTCTAATCGTCGAACAGTCTATAAGTTTTCCAGATGGCTTAAAATAATTTAGCTTTTAGATATTCTTCTGATCTTTATATTAAGGTAGGCCATGGCAATGGTCACAAAGGGACTGATAATATTAAAAAAGCAGAAAGGTGCGAAAGCTGCTGTGGCTACTCCCAGTGCTCCTGCCTGAGCAGCACCACAAGTGTTCCAAGGCACCAATACCGAAGTAACCGTTCCAGAGTCTTCCAAAGTTCTACTCAAAACTTCAGGTTTTAAATCCTGATCTTGATATGATTTTGCAAACATTCTTCCTGTTACCACTATAGATATATACTGATCGGATGCAGTTAGATTTAAGAATCCACAACTAATAGCAGTAGTGGTTACCAGCGAACCTGTTGAGTGAACCGCCTTCAGCATGGTTTCCGTTATCTTCTTTAATATGCCTGCTGTTTCCAGGATACCACTAAATACCATAGCCGTTAATATCAGCCAAATTGTATTTAGCATTCCTTTCATACCACCAGTTGATAACAGATCTTGTATGTTTTCGTTATCAACCGGAACACTGATATCCGTAAAGATGGATTTCATAACCACATCGTAGCTTGCTTGCACAAATGAGGTGCTATCCGATAATTGATTGATGATTTGTGGTTGAAAGATAATGGCAAATATCCCACCTATTAATGTACCGGCAAATATGGCTGGCAATGCAGGAACCTTTTTGCTGATGATTACAAATAATAATATAGGTACCAAAAACAACCATGGTGTAATGGTGAAGTTTGCTTTAATGGCTGATTGCACTTGTTGAATACTTTCCGGATCGATTTCGCCATGTTTGGTGAATCCTATAATAAGGAATATTACCAGTGTTATTAATATTGATGGTACGGTTGTGTACATCATGTAGCGAATATGAACAAACAAATCGACATTGGCCATGGCAGGAGCCAGGTTGGTGGTATCGGATAAGGGAGAAACTTTATCCCCAAAGTATGCGCCCGAAATAATTGCCCCTGCAACCAAAGCAGGATTAATCTCCATGGCATTTCCAATTCCCAGTAGTGCAACTCCAATGGTGGCAATGGTTGACCATGACGATCCTGATACCACCGAAACGATAGCGCATATTATTACTGATAGCATCAAGAACAGTTTTGGATTCAGGAATTCCAGGCCATAATAGATCATGGCAGGAACGACGCCCGATATCATCCATGTGCCTGCTAAGGAGCCAATCAGTAATAAGATTAACATGGAAGGCATTGCCGTACCGATACTTTTTACAAAACCTTTCTGTAAATCATCCCAACCTTTACCTTGGCGCAAGGCAATAATTCCTCCAATCGCAGCAGCTATCAATAAGGAAAATTGGTTAGCCCCTTCAATGGCTACATCACCAAAAACAATGGCGTTGATACTAAGTAATACAATTAATAATAGTATGGGAATTAAAGCTTCTCCAAGCGAAAGAGATTTGTTGGTTTGGGCCATGAGTTGGGTTTTGGGTTAGTAAGAGCTCATGAACTTACAAAAAATCATGCTGAAATGGAATATAAAACAATAACACTTGTTAAATTTATAATCTGAAACGAAATCGAAATTGTTTTGCTATCTACCGAAATAAGCATGGCAAACATCGAAAGAATTTTAGATTGAAGTATTGATTCCTTTATTTTGATAGTAGATCATGATCAATAGGACAAATGTTTCACTAAAACAATAATCATGAAAACAGAACAGATTAAAAGAATAAAACTTTTTGGAATTTTTATCATTCTTCTTGTGGCTACACAATCTTGTGTGGTGAGTTCATTGCACCCTTTATATACCGATAGCGACCGAGTGCACTTGGATGAATTGGATGGGGTATGGGTCGATGAAGATAAAACCAGATACGAGATTACTACAATTGTGGATACAACAGACATGGCAGATATGCTAGAAAAAATGGAATCTGTCTCCAAATTAAAGCACAAGGTAGGATCGAAATTAAAGGTTAAATACAAACCAAATTCAGGTGTTTCTGTGAATAAAGACTCAATAACAGGTCAGTTAGTTGTTAATGGAGCATTGGATCACAAACAAATTATACATTATTTGTATCCTGATACAAGAAAGCATTATCAGATTAAAATATTCTTCGAAAAAGATACCAGCATTTTTGATGGGGTACTATCTAAATTAAATGGTAATTATTTTTTGGATGTTATACCCAACGATGTCTTCTTGGAAGAAAAACTAGCGGAAAGTCCAGCAATAGGTATGCTTCTTCCTACTCATATGTTTTTTAGAATAGAGGTTAAAGAAGATCAGTTAGTTTTAAATTCAATTGAACCAGATGACTTTAAGAAGCTATTAAAAAGCAATCGTGTTCGCGTTGAGTACATCGAACGCGATGATGATGTTATTATAACTGCACCTACAGAAGATATTCAAAAGTTCCTGATAAAATTTGCTGATTCGAAGATGTTTAACGATCCGGATGAGGCTTTGATTTTGAAAAGAATAAAATGATAGATCGAATTAAAAAAAAGCTAAGTAAGTTAATCCAAAACAGGTTAGTCCACCACTTCCTGTTTTGGACACTTTCATTCTATACGCTGGTTCATTTCTTCGCTTTGCAGGAAGAGGTTTCAAAGATCGATATGGTTTATACAGCACTATTTCATATCAGCTTATTATTTGGGGTATATGTAAATGTGTTGTTACTGATTCCGTATTTATTAAAGAAGGAGAAATACGTATTGCATGCCATTGCTTTTATTGGTTTGTGGCTTGCGGTTGCTTACTTAAATGAATTTACATTCGAACATTTAAGCGATTTCATTGCTCCCGATTATTTCTTTATTTCTTCCTATGAGATAAATGAACTTTTAAAATTCAGTATCGTTTACCTTGGATTAAGCACATTGTTGAAACTTTCGAAATCGTGGTTTAGAGTAATTGAGGCCGAGAAGAAGTTGGTAGAGTTGAAACAAAAACAATCGGAAACCGAATTGTTGGCCTTGAAAACCAATATTCATCCCCATTTCTTATTCAATAACCTGAATTCATTGTACGCTTTGGCCAGAAAAAAATCAGATGAAACACCAAAGTACATTCTTCAACTATCCGACTTAATGCGTTACATGATTTACGAAAGCAACGATGAGTATGTAGAATTGGAAAAGGAGATTAGCTACATCACCAACTACCTGGAATTACAAAAACTGAGGTGCAAAAATAAGACTCGAATTCAGTACATGATTGAAGGGGAACTTGGTGCTCAGAAAATTGCTCCTTTTTTAATGATCCCATTTATTGAGAATAGTTTTAAGCATGGAGGTTTAAATCAGTTGGAACGAGATGTGATTGATTTGAAAATTAGAATTGAAGACGAGCAGTTAGAAATGAATTTACGAAATTCCATTCCAAAACAATCCTCTAAGGAAATTGACCCAATTGGAGGATTTGGGATTGAAAATGTAAAAAGCCGATTGGATTCACTATACCCAAATAAACATGAGTTAAATTTATCGAAACAAGAAGATGAATTTACTGTAGCCCTTAAAATCGACCTAAACCATGAACCAAACCACCAATAAAATATACACTTGCATTATTGTTGAGGATGAGCCTTTATCGCAAGAGATATTGGAATCTTACCTTCAGGATTGTCCTCAATTAAAGCTAAAAGCCATTTGCAATGACGCTTTGGAGGCAAATCAAATCTTACTAAAGGAAGCAATAGATTTGTTGTTTTTGGATATTAACATGCCCAAAATGAACGGAATTGAGTGGTTGAAAAGTTTGGATCAATCACCCAAGGTAATATTTACCACAGCTTACCCCGAGTATGCAGTTGAAGGTTTTGATTTGAATGCTTTGGATTACCTTTTAAAGCCATTCTCTTTTGAGAGATTTTTACGATCGGTAAATAAATTCCTGTCCTTACAGGAGAAGGTAGGAGAGAAGCAAGAAAATCAGGAAGAAACCATTTTGGTAAAATCGAATAAGAAAACCTACTTGTTAAAACCTTCGGAACTGAACTACATTGAATCGGATGGGGATTATTTAAAACTGCACAGGAAGGATGATTGCCTGGTAATTCACGATACCTTAAAACACTTTCAGACCAAGTTGCCATCAAATGACTTTATGCGCATTCATCGCTCGTTTATAATTAATCTTGGAAAAATTGATTATCTGGAAGGAAATCAGGTTTGCATTGCCAAGCAGATGGTACCAATTGCAAATTCATATATCGATCAATTGATGCAGCTTATAAAGAAATAAGTTTTTAAATTTTATTTCAAGGATTAATAAAAGCTCGCTAAAAGTTAAAGATCTTAAAGCGAGCTTATTTTATATTTATCGTATTAACGGACTAAGGAAATTGTAATTACCTAAGTAGGAATGCTTACTTTCGAAGGCGGAATGCCTACTTTCGAAGTCGGAACGCCACTTTCAGAGTCGGAATGCCTACTTTCAAAGTCGGAACTCTTACTTTCAGAATCGGAATGCTTACTTCCGAAGTCGGAACGCTTACTTTCCGAGTCGGAATGCTTACTTTCAAATTCTACCAACTGTTTTTCAATGTGCAACGGTAATAACAAACAATATTACTCCTCCAAAGTTGTCAACTCATGGTATTTTGTAGGAGTCAATCCCAGTTGTCTCAACAAATGCTCATCTTCATTAATGGTCATGTTATCCACAGTAAGCAATTTATCTCCAAAGAAAATTGAATTTGCACCGGCAAGGAAACAAAGTGCTTGTCCTTCCTGACTGTAGTGAGTTCTACCCGCCGCAAAAGCAACAACGGTTTTTGGCATTAAGATACGAGCCGTTGCAATGGCACGAACCATTTCGAAAATTCCAATGGTTTCCTTTCCATAAAAAGGAGTTCCTTCTACTGGCACAAGTGAGTTCAAGGGAACGTTATACGGGTGCTTATCCTGATTTGCCAAAGTGCGAAGCATTTCAATTCGGTCTTCGTCGTTTTCACCCATTCCAAGAATCCCACCAGAACAATATTGAATTCCTGCTTCCTGAAGGTTAGCAAGAGTTTCCAATCTTTCCGAGTAAGTACGTGTAGTTGTAATGTTTGGATAATGTCTCTCCGAAGTATCGATATTGTGATTCACTGCGGTAATACCAAGTTCTGCCAATTTGTGAGCTTTCTCTTTGTTGATCATTCCCATGGTACAACAAACTTCTAAGCCCATTTTTTTTACTTCAGTAATCATTTCAGCAATTTCATCGAAACGATCATCACGGTTTCCATCACGACCAGCCGAGCTAAGGCAAACGCGTTTTACACCATTTTCTTTGGCGAATTTTGCTTCCTCTAAAACTTGCTCTAAGCTTAATTTTTCAGGCTTTACATGGGTATTGTATCTTGCTGATTGTGCACAGTATTTACAATCTTGCGAACATGCTCCGGTACGAACCGAAATCAGAGTATTCATGTTCATTTTCGATGCATCGTGATATTTTCTGTGAATGTTAGCAGCACGATTCACCAAATCAAGCAATGGCAGGTTGTAAATTTCTTTAACTTCTTCGTGAGTCCAGTTGTTTCTAATGTCAGTCATAATAAGATTTTTCTAGTCAATTTAATTTTTAGGATAGGATAATTTTTGAGCAGAAAGAATCTTATTCGACACTAAGCCGGACTCTTTCCCATTGGTGATTTTTCTACTTTCGTTTTGTATCACCAGCATTTCAATAATCTCGGATGTTATTAAATCCGGATCATCTACCTCATTTTTATCCCGCCCGTTTTCTGGTAAAAAACAAAATCCCGAAAAGCCAGATTCTTTCGATGGAACCAATAGGTTGTAACTTGCATTCATGTTGGAAATTTTAATTTCCTGATTCATGCTTGCAAATGCAGCATATGATTTTCTGCTCCATCTTCTGAATACCTGCAAATCTGATTTTTGCTTACCGATTTTTTGTACAGACGTCATAATTATTTGTATTAATTTGAAAAACACAAGATAATGAATCTTGGTATTTCGGAGTCAAAAGTATTATTTTTTTTCTTTTTAGAAGTGTTTCTACAACATGTTGGTAGAGACCTTGCATGCAACATCTTTACGATTAGAATCTGGCAGTGGATTTAATGGTTTTGTATCCAATCAGCATATCGTAATTCAATGCAATATCATGATAATAAACATAGATCACATAGTCGTTTTCGGTTTCCCAATGGTTTCCTTCTATATATCCGGTGTCAGGAATTTTGGTGTTGTGATCAAGTAGTGCAAATTGATAATTGTAATATCCTTGTTTCATGAATATTTTTGAGACGTAAGCTCCCTTGTCGAAATCATAGTGCATTTTGTTTCGCTTGTTGCATTGCCAGTTGTTGAAATTGCCATGCACATAAAAGTCTCCATGCTTTAATTCATTGTCCATTGGCAGTGTAAATGTGATGTAAGCGTAATCAGCTTCTGTTTCCGGGATATCACGTTCTTGCACTTCTACCAGGTAATTGCCATTGATATCTTGTTCGAAAATGTATTGCTTAAAATGGCGATTGTTTCCTGGCGACAGCAATACCGATGTAGTATCGTTTTCTCTTGTGATTTCTCGAATAAATCTGGTTTGATACCTCATGCTTTTTAAGTCGAAATTGCGGAACTCGTTTCCTCCCGGAAATATATTTTCATCTTCGTAATCGAATACCAATTCATTTTTGCGGATGAAAATTGGCTTTAATCTTTTTTCAGTTCCATCAAGGCGATTGTTTTGTGTAAGGATAACATTCAGATCGAGTTGAGGGTTGTCAATTTTAAAATTGGGATGAAAAATACTAAAATCAACTTCCTGGTGGGATTCTCTTTTTTCAATAGAAACAGGATGTTTTACAATTCCTTTGATTTCTACTTTCGAATCCAAAACCATAAAGCGTTGTCGAATAACTACTTTTTCAGGATCGAAATCTTCAAATACTTCAATAATGTAATTGCCAGATAATTTTAGGCTGATGTCATCGTTTGGAATTTTCAGACTATAATGAATGTAATGCACATTGGTATTAAAAGAGTGCTCGTAATCCGTAATCTGATTTTCAGAGAAACCATCTAAAAAATCAAATTCACTTAGCTCTGAATTGTGCCAATTTTTATCACAATGTATAATTCTATAAGAGTAATCTTGAATATTTTCTTTAATTTCGTCAAAGGAAAAAAGGAGCTGATTATCTCCTTTAAGTTCGATTATCGGTGGGGCAAGTTCCCATCCCCTTGGAAAAATTTGAACAGTATGAATGCTACTTTTCTTGATTTCATTGCGATATGTTAGATCAAAATCAGATCCAAAAGCATAGTAAGTTGTTGAAATTGAAATCAAATTGAAGATGAATAATATAAGGAAAATTTTACGCATATTGATATGTATATATATTGGTTAAAAATAAACCAAAAACTTAAAAAATAAGAAATTGCTTTATATATTTGTGTGCGAATTTTTTAGATGTATTACAAAACATGTACTCAATCGTTTTAGAACACATGCTCGCACTTGGTTCTATTATGAAATAGAGTATTATTTAGTTATTTTTGACGCAAATTAATAAAATCAAATAGTTTAACATGTCTGAAGTTAAAAAGATCAAAAAAGGCTTAGATATTAAGCTGATAGGAAAGGCTGAAAAAGTACTTGAGAAAGCTGATCGTTCTGAGACATACGCAATTAAACCTACCGATTTTCCTGGATTAACACCAAAATTAAAAGTTAAGGTTGATGCTGAAGTAAAGGCCGGAAGTCCTTTGTTCTTCGATAAGTATAGCCCTGAAATTAATTTTGCTTCTCCAGTTAGTGGTAAGGTAATTGCCGTAAATAGAGGAGAACGAAGAAAGATTTTAGAAGTAGTTGTTCAAGCCGACGCAGAAATCCAATACGAAGAGTTTAAAAAAGCTGATCCGAATGGTCTTTCGCGCGAAGAGGTTAAAGAAGAGTTACTTAAAAGTGGTCTTTGGGCCTTTATTCGTCAACGTCCATACGATGTAATTGCGAAACCAGAGGATACGCCAAAAGCAATTTTCGTTTCTGCTTTCGATTCAGCACCATTGGCTGCCGATGTTGATTTCCTTGTAGAGGGAGAAGCTGAAGCATTCCAAGCAGGTATTGACGCTCTTGCAAAATTAACCGACGGAAAGGTTCATTTGAACATTAATCCGAACTTGAATCAGGCAAAAATGTTTTCAGAAGTAAAAAATGCTACTGTAAACAAATTTGCAGGAGTTCACCCCGCAGGTAATGTAGGTGTGCAAATTCACCACATCGATCCGATTAATAAAGGAGAAACTGCTTGGGTGGTTCGTCCACAAGAGGTTGTTTTTATTGGTCGTTTGTTCCAAAAAGGGATTTACGATGTAAGTCGTAAAATCGCACTTTGTGGTTCGGAAGTTAAAACTCCATGTTATTTCGAAACCATTACAGGAGCTTCAGTTAGAAACATTTTAAAAGGAAAACTGAAGGATGATGAGAAGATTAGAGTAGTTTCAGGAAACGTATTAACTGGTAAGCATATTCCAGAAGATGGGTTCATTGGAATGTATGATTCTCAAATTACAGTTATTCCTGAAGGAGATAAATTTGAATTCTTAGGATGGGCTATGCCAGGACTAAGCAAATTCTCAATGTCGAAATCCTTCTTCTCTTGGTTAACTCCAAATAAAAAATATCGTTTGGATGCTAACTTAAATGGAGAGCACCGTGCTTACGTTGTTTCCGGAGAGTATGAGAAAGTTCTTCCTATGGATGTATTGCCTGTTCACCTAATCAAATCAATTTTGGTTGAAGATATCGATCAAATGGAACAGTTAGGTATTTATGAAGTAGCACCAGAAGATTTCGCTTTATGTGAATTCGTATGTACTTCAAAAATTGATGTTCAGGATATCGTACGTCAGGGAATTGATCTGATGATTAAAGAAATGAGCTAAAAAAACGGATAATAATATACAATGAAAGCACTTAGAAAATTTCTTGATAAAAAGAAACCTTTATTTGAAAAAGGGGGCAAGTTTGCGAAGTTGCAGTCTACTTTCGACGCTTTTGACACTTTCCTATTTGTTCCTGATCATACCTCCAAAACGGGTACACACATCAAGGATGCTATCGATTTGAAGCGTACTATGTCTGTGGTTGTTATGGCTTTAATCCCTTCGTTGTTGTTCGGTATGTACAACATCGGTTATCAGCATTTCTTATCAGTAGGCGAAACTGCGCCATTGATGGATATGTTTGTTTATGGATTAATCAAAGTATTACCAATAGTTGTAGTTTCATACGTAGTTGGTTTGGGTATTGAGTTTGCCTTTGCGCAAATGAGAGGACATGCAGTAAACGAGGGTTTCCTTGTTTCGGGTATGTTAATTCCTTTGGTTATGCCAGTTGAGGCTCCACTTTGGATGGTAGCTGTATCAACTGCTTTTGCGGTTGTTATTGGTAAAGAAGTATTCGGCGGAACCGGAATGAATATCTGGAATCCTGCCTTGATTGCACGTGCATTCTTCTTCTTTGCTTACCCGTCAAAAATGTCGGGCGATGCGGTTTGGATTGCAGAAAAAGCAGATACTTTTTCAGGAGCGACACCATTGGCTGATGCAGCAGCATTAGTTGATGCAACACCTGCTCAAGCTGAAAGCTTAATGTCTGGAGCATTATCTCAAACTTGGGATATGTTTATTGGTTTGATACCAGGATCAATTGGTGAAACATCTACTCTTGCGATATTGATTGGTGCAGTTATTTTGATTGCTACAGGTATCGGAAGTTGGAGAATCATGTTGTCGGTATTCGTTGGTGGTTATGCAATGGGAGCTATCTTCAACTTGATTGGTGCTAACCCATATATGGAATTGATTCCTGCATGGCAGCATTTAATCATGGGTGGATTTGCATTTGGTGCTGTATTTATGGCAACAGATCCTGTTTCGGCAACTCAAACTACACGTGGTAAGTACATTTATGGTTTCTTAATTGGATTCCTTGCAGTATTGATTCGTGTTATGAATGCTGGTTTCCCAGAAGCTATGATGTTGGCAATTCTTTTCATGAATACATTTGCGCCATTGATCGACCACTATGTTGTTCAAGGCAATGTGAAGAGAAGATTGAAACGAGTTAAGGTGAAAGCTTAATCAAATAATCAAAGTAAGACATGAATACGAATAGTAATACATATACTTTCCTTTATGCTTCTGTAATGGTGTTGATTGTTGCTGCAGTTCTTTCTTTTACTGCTTTACAACTAAAACCTCGTCAGAACAAAAATAGGGAAATTGAGAAAAAGCAAGACATCCTAAAAGCTGTGGGTGTTACTTCTACTCCTGCCGATGCTGAAAAGTTGTATGATCAATATATCGTTAAAGCTTTTACCGTTAGTGCAGAAGGTAATGTGAAGTCAGAAGATAAAGAAGAAGCCTTTAAAGTTGATTTGAAAAAAGAGGGTAGTAAAGATCTTAATGAAAGAAATTTACCTGTTTTTGTTTTCAACAAAGAAGGCGTTGGTGAAAAAATGATTTTACCAGTAAGAGGTAAAGGAATGTGGGGACCAATCTGGGGATACATTTCAATGGAAAAAGATGGGAATACCATTTTTGGAGCAACTTTTGCTCACAAGGGTGAGACACCAGGTTTGGGAGCAGAAATTGCTACTCCTGCTTTTCAAGATCAGTTTGTTGGAAAACAAATTTTCGATAAGAGTGGAAAGTTTACTTCTATCATTTTGGTAAAAGGTACCGCAAAGGGTAATCCTCACCAGTTTGATGCAGTATCGGGTGGTACTGTTACTTCTAAAGGTTTTGAAGCGATGCTTCTTGATAACCTTGGCAGTTATGAAAAGTTTTTAAAATCTTCAAAATAAGGACGAGATGAGCGATAAAGAACCATTATTCTCGGCTAAAAACCGAAAATTGCTTACCAATCCATTGGGAAGCGATAACCCGATTACCGTGCAGGTTTTGGGTATTTGTTCGGCCTTGGCAGTAACTGCAAAATTGGAACCAGCTATTGTTCTTTCCATTTCAGTTATGGCTGTATTGGCACTTGCTAATGTTATAGTTTCATTACTTAGAAATACGATTCCATCAAGAATTAGAATTATTGTACAATTGGTTGTGGTTGCCGCATTGGTAATCCTTGTTGACCAGATATTGAAAGCATTTGCTTACGATGTAAGTAAACAGCTATCGGTATTCGTTGGTTTGATTATTACTAACTGTATTATCATGGGACGTTTAGAGGCATTTGCTCTGGGTAACAGACCATGGCCAGCATTCCTTGACGGAATTGGAAACGCTGCCGGTTACGGTCTTATTCTTGTTGTTGTTGCCTTTTTCCGTGAATTGTTAGGATCAGGAACTCTTTATGGATTCCATGTTATTCCACAGGCAGTTTACGATATGGGATATGAAAACAACGGATTAATGATTCTACCTCCAATGGCATTGGTAGTTGTAGGTATCATTATTTGGGTACAAAGATCTAAGGATAAGTCCTTAATTGAGTCGAACTAATCTAAAGAAAATCGAAACATGGAAAATCTGATTAATATATTTATCAAGTCGATTTTTATCGACAACATGGTATTCGCATTCTTCTTTGGAATGTGTTCATACCTTGCGGTATCAAAAACCGTAAAAACTTCTATGGGATTAGGTTTGGCAGTAGTATTCGTATTGGGTATTACAGTTCCTGTGAACTACTTGCTAGACAAATACATTTTGGCAGAAGGAGCATTAGTTTGGCTAGATCCTTCCATGGCAGATGTTGATTTAAGCTTCTTAAGCTTTATCATGTTTATTGCTGTAATTGCTTCTATGGTACAGTTGGTGGAGATGATTGTTGAAAAATTTGCACCAGCACTTTATTCTTCATTAGGTATTTTCTTGCCATTGATTGCTGTAAACTGTGCAATTTTAGGTGGATCCTTATTTATGCAAGAAAGAGGATACAACTCAATTGCTGAAGTAACATCTTTCGGATTAGGATCTGGAATTGGATGGTTACTTGCGATTGTAGGTATTGCAGCAATTCGTGAAAAAATCCGTTACTCAAATGTTCCTGCTCCACTTAGAGGGTTAGGTATTACATTTATTGTAACAGGATTAATGGGAATTGCTTTTATGAGCTTCATGGGTATCAAACTCTAAGCTGATAACAGAATAAAGTAAATTGAATTTTCAAAAAATTTAATCGGAATAGAGATGATATTATTAACAACACAGGGAACAGTAATTGCCACAAGTATAGCAGTATTCTTGCTTGTCATACTGGTACTGGTTTCTATCCTATTGTACGCTAAAAAGAAGCTTACTCCATCAGGAGAAGTTACAATTGATATTAACGAAGGAGACCAAAAATTGGTTGTTGAGCCAGGTAATACCCTTTTGGGTACATTGGGTAATGCTAAAATTTTCTTGCCATCTGCTTGTGGTGGTGGTGGAACTTGCGCAATGTGTAAGTGTCAGGTACACTCAGGTGCTGGATCAATTTTACCAACAGAAACAGGATACTTTACTCGTAAAGAAGCTCAAAACGATTGGCGTTTGGCTTGTCAGGTAAAGGTAAAAGAGGACATGACTATGTCTATACCTCAGGAAATTATGGGAATTAAGAAATGGGAGTGTGAAGTGGTTTCGAACCACAATGTTGCGACTTTCATTAAAGAATTTGTTGTAAAACTTCCTGAAGGAGAAATTCTTGACTTCAAATCAGGTGGATACATTCAGATTGATGTGCCTAAGATTGATGTTGATTTCAAGGATATGATTATTGAAGATGAGTACAAAGCTGATTGGGATCAGTTTAAGTTGTGGGATCTTACAATGAAGAATCCGGAACCAACTTACCGTGCATATTCAATGGCTAACCATCCTGCAGAAGGTAACATCGTGATGTTGAACATTCGTATTGCGACTCCACCTTGGGACAGAGTAAATAACACATGGATGAAAGTTAATCCAGGTATTTGTTCTTCTTTCATCTTCTCGCGCAAGCCTGGTGATAAAGTAACTGTATCAGGTCCTTATGGTGAATTCTTTATTAAAGAAACCAACAACGAAATGATGTTTATTGGTGGTGGTGCTGGTATGGCTCCAATGCGTTCTCACATCTTCCACTTGTTCCACACAGTGAAAACTGGTCGTAAGGCTACTTTCTGGTATGGAGCTCGTTCATTAAAAGAGGTGTTCTACGCAGAGCAATTTGATGCTATCGCTAAAGATTTTCCTAATTTCGAATGGCACTTGGCGCTTTCTGAGCCACTACCAGAAGATAATTGGGAAGGACCAACTGGATTTATTCACCAGGTAATTTACGATAACTACCTAAGCAAACACGATGAGCCGGAAGATATCGAATACTACTTGTGTGGACCTCCAATGATGAACTCAGCTGTTACAAACATGCTGTATGAATTAGGAGTACCAGACGAAATGGTTGAATTTGACGATTTCGGATCGTAACAATATAAAACAAGCCTCGATTTATCGGGGCTTGTTTGTTTTATGGACTCTGTGTAATTTCGTGTTTTTAGAATGGTAAATTCTTACTCATTCATCAATTATAATTTAATATCATGAACAAGTTAAAGTATATAAGTCTTTTTCTGCTAATTATTGCATTTGGTGCATGCAAACAGGAATCAAAATATCATTTCAATGAGGGGAAAGTATTTGGAACCTTTTATCACATGGTATATCAATATCCAAATAAAGAAGGATTACAGACCGAAATTCTTCAAAAATTAAAAGAATTTGACTTCTCGTTATCTACTTACAATCCTGAATCTGTAATTTCAAAAGTGAATGAAAATGATTCAACGGTTGCTTTGGATAATTACTTTACAACTTGTTTTAAAACCAGTGAACAAATTGCCAAGATTACAGACGGCGCTTTTGATTGGACGGTTGCACCGCTGGTTAATGCGTGGGGATTTGGTTTTAAAAATAAGCTCGAACCAGAAGAAATCCCAGTTGATAGTTTGTTACAAGTGGTAGGATATCAAAAAGTGAGATTGGAGGCTGGAAAAGTGATTAAAGAAGATCCTAGAATCATGTTTGATGCCAGTGCCATTGCTAAAGGGTATGGAGTTGATGTTGTAGCAGATTTTTTAGAATCAAAAGGAATTACCAATTATATGGTTGAAATTGGAGGTGAAATAAGAGTCAAAGGAAATAGCAATAAAAATAGACCTTGGCGTGTAGGAATTGATAAACCTATTGATGACCCTACAAGTTTATCCCGACAAATTCAGGATGTATTGGAACTGAAAAATGGAGCCATGGCCACCTCTGGAAATTACCGACAATTCTATGTGAAAGATGGTAAGAAATATGCACATACAATTGATCCACGATTGGGATATCCAGTACAACACAGTTTACTTTCTGCATCGGTGGTTGCTCCAACTTGTATGAAGGCTGATGCATATGCAACTGCATTTATGGTGTTGGGTTTGGAAAAGAGTGTTGAAATCGTTCAAAATGATCCTGAATTGGATGCCTATTTTATCTATACCGATAAGGAAGGTGCACTAACCACTTTCACAAGTGAAAATTTAAAGGCACAAATTCTGAAATAAGACTTGTGTTGAGGAGTTGTATTTTTCTATTGATCCAAATCTTATAAATAAGTTATCGGTTTTCTGATTAAAGTGTTTGAAAAGTAGTTGTTATGAAATAATACAAACAGAATAAAACGGAAAACCGATAACCAATTAATTCGTTTCACAGGTATCTGCTTCATCATCGTTGCAAGCGCAAGAGCTGCAACCTCCACCTGTAAACTTGGCATTTTTATCAAACAGGAGTTTAATACCAAATCCAATAAATGCCAAAAAAAGCAAAAATACTGCGAGTAATAATATCTTTAGAAACATAGCCATTTTGATCTTTACATTTTATTAAAGATACGTTTAATGGAATTGTGTTGTTTTACAAAAATTAAAATTTTAGTCTTTTTTAACTTTTAGGATATTAAAGCAGAATTGAATTACAAACTTTCCAGTTCTTTATCAAGAAGAGTTAACTTCTTAAATACTTTAGCATTTTTAGCCTTTTCCTGCTCCATTTTGTGTTGTGACGTGGCACAACTAATTCCTCTTTTCTTCAGCTCTTCATTCCTTCCGATATGTAATTCAGGGAATCTACCATTCTTTTTAATCAAGATTGAAATGGCAAACCCAACAAATCCAATTGCCAGAATAACAGCAGTTATAAGTATAACCTTTATAATCATTTCGATAATTCTTAATAAATTAAAGGCAAAGATATCATTTCAGTATTTCTCGACCAAATTAAACAAGAATAAAAGGTCTGAAATACTTGGAGTAATCTTTCTTATTTAGAATAATTCTTTCTAAATTTGATTTTAGAAAAATCAGAAGAATTCTGTTAAATAAACACATAAACACACTAACATACTATGGATTTTGAAATAAGGGGGAAATTATTTCGAATTCAGAAAATTGAAATAATATGTCAGAAACATTAAGAGAAAACATGGAAGCTAAAGATGATAATTTATCATACGAAGATTTTACTTCCGAAGTTCTTGAAGATTATCGCATAGCAAATATAAGCCGTCAGTTAAGTATTTTAGGTCGCAAGGAAGTTTTAACTGGTAAGGCCAAATTTGGAATATTTGGTGATGGAAAAGAGATTGCCCAGATTGCAATGGCAAAATCATTTAAAAAAGGTGATTGGCGATCTGGATATTATAGAGATCAAACTTTTATGCTGGCTGCAGGTATGCTTACACCAGAAGAGTTTTTTGCCCAATTGTTTGGCGAAACTCAATTGGATAAAAATCCTGCAAATGGTGGGCGTTTAATGAATAATCATTATGCATCAAGAAGTTTGAATAAGGATGGTTCCTGGAAGAATCTTACCGAACAAAAAAACTCTTCAGCAGATATTTCACCAACAGCTGGACAAATGCCTAGATTACTGGGATTGGCTTATGCTTCAAAGTTATTTAGAGAGAATAACGAGTTGCATCAGTTCACTAACTTTTCTGTGAAAGGTAATGAAGTAGCTTTTGGTACAATTGGAGACTCAAGTACATCCGAAGGACATTTTTGGGAAACTATCAATGCTGCAGGAGTACTAAAAGTACCGATGGCAATGAGTGTTTGGGATGATGGTTGGGGGATTTCAGTTCCTAATAAATATCAAACTACCAAGCAAAATATATCGGAAGTATTAAAGGGCTTTGAACAAGATGAGAATGGTGATGGATATTTAATATACAAGGCTAAAGGTTGGGATTACCCTGCTTTGTGTAAAATGTATGCTGAAGGAGTTGAGCTTTGCAGACGCGATCATGTTCCGGTGCTTTTCCATGTAATCGAAATGACTCAACCTTTAGGACATTCAACTTCAGGGTCTCATGAAAGATATAAATCTAAAGAAAGGTTAGAATGGGAATCCGATTTTGATCCAATCAAAAAAATGAGAGAGTGGATACTTTCAATGGAAATAATTGAGAGTGGAAAGTTAGATGAGATAGAAAAAGAAGCGATTGATGTTGTTAAGAAAGCCCGTCAAATAGCATGGAAAAGCTTTACGGATCCAATCAAGAAAGAGCGAGATGAACTGATTACTCTTGTAGAAAATGCAGGATGTAATTGTAAGAAGACAGATCGAATTAATAGGATCACTTCGGGATTAAAGAAAGTAATCCATCCTGTTCGTAAGGACAATGTGAGTGCTGCTAAAAAGATTTTAAGACATATCTGTTCAACCTGTGAAAGCTTTAAGCCTTTGAAATCTCAGTTGCAGGTTTGGCTGAAAAGTACTATTGATGAAAATCATGAAAGATACAGTAGCCACTTGTATAGTGAAACAGAGTTAAAAGTTAGCAATATAAAACCGGTTGCACCTATTTATAATGAGAACTCGAAAACGGTAAATGGGAGAGAAGTTCTGCGTGATAATTTTGAGAAATTATTTATGAAATATCCTCTGCTACTAACATTTGGGGAGGACACCGGTTTTATTGGAGGCGTGAACCAAAGTTTGGAAGGAATGCAAGAGAAGTTTGGAGAACTTCGTGTTACTGATACTGGAATTCGTGAAGCCACTATTCTTGGACAAGGAATCGGGCTTGCTTTACGAGGATTAAGACCGATTGCTGAAGTTCAGTATTTCGACTATTTGCTTTATGCGTTACAAACTATGAGTGATGATTTGGCAACCATGCAATACAGAACTAAAGGAGGACAGAAATCTCCTGTTATCATTCGTACTAGAGGTCATAGATTGGAAGGTATTTGGCATTCAGGTTCTCCTTTGAGTATGGTCATTAACTCAATTCGTGGGGTTCATGTTTGCGTGCCTAGAAATATGACAGTTGCTGCAGGATTGTATAATTCACTTTTAGAATCAGATGAACCAGCTTTGGTTATTGAACCTTTAAATGGTTATCGATTAAAAGAAAAAATGCCAGAGAATTTGGGAGAATTTAAGACCGCATTAGGAGTGCCGGAGGTTTTAAATGAAGGTAATGATATTACTTTGGTCACCTATGGTTCATGTGTTAGAATTGCAGAAGACGCAGTGAAACAACTGAAAGATTTTAACATCTCGGTAGAACTAATTGACGTGCAAACATTATTGCCTTTTGATGTGAATCAAAGAATTTTAGAATCGGTAAAGAAAACCAATCGAATTGTATTTTTCGATGAGGATGTGCCAGGTGGAGCGACTGCATTTATGATGCAGAAAGTACTGGAAGATCAGAAAGCTTATTTCTATTTGGATTCTGAACCAAGAACCATTACAGCAAAAGATCATCGACCTGCCTACGGGACGGATGGAGATTACTTCTCTAATCCTAACGCAGAAGATGTTTTTGAAGTAATTTATGATATCATGAGAGAATCAAACCCAGGTAAATTTCCTTCGATTTACACAGAATAGTAATTTTATTATATTGATAATGAATCCACAGACAGAAAAGTTTGTGGATTTTTTTTACGTTTCGTTTCACCCCTTTTTGGAATTAAACTGTCTTATATATGATTGAGGGAACTTTTTAGTAGGTTTTTCTCAATTGGCTTTTTAGTGAGTAGTAGTTGGATGCAATGTGGTAATTCTTCCAAATGATACAAACAATTAAGCAAAATATACTTGTATAAGCAATCACTTCCTTTTAAAGTGATTGCTTTTTTTGTTTATGCACTTAGTTAAAAATATAAATTTTAAAAAAAATAAAATTCTTGTCACCCCTTTTTAATATTCCCCTGTTTTAGTATTGTTCATGACAAGAAATAGGGGTCTTGTTGCGAATAACTTTTTAGTTCGTATGTGCCTTAAGTAAAGTAATGGTAATGATATGAATGGGCACAATTCTAAAGGGCTATATTATATAGCATTTAAACGATCATTCTTAGGGGGAATGATCGTTTTTTTTATTTGATATTTAGATGAATAGGTGTGAAAAACACCAAAAATATTTCCAAAAACGTTAAAGTTTGTTAAAAAAGCAAAGAAATACAGACGAAAAGTAACCCTTTTTGATGTTTTAATCGTCTATATAAGTGAAAACTTTTAGTTAGTGTTGATTTGATTCATTGTGGTTAGTGGTTAATTGTCGATAAGATAATTTGCAAATCAACATAGGATTTTCGCCCGGCATTGTATTTCTTTATATGCCGGGTTTTCTTTTATCTTTTTCCAAGGAATTTTACGATCAAGAATAGGGTGATAAATCCTAGGGGAATTAGTATCCATGAACTGATTCCATAGGCTGCAGGCAATAAGCCTAAAATAATTGCTACAGATCCGACAGTTAAAGCGTAAGGCAGCTGAGTTCTAACATGTTCGATATGATTACAAGAACTTGCTAAAGAGCTTAAAATAGTAGTATCTGATATTGGAGAACAGTGATCACCTAGGACTGAACCAGCCAAAATTGCCGAAACAGTAATGTAAAAAATATTCATACTTTCAGCATCAAGCATTCCTGCCGAATGGCAAAGAGCCCAGGAAGCAGGAAGAATCAGAGGATAAAGAATAGCCATCGTTCCCCAAGATGAACCTGTTGAAAAAGCAATTAAGGCAGATAAAATAAAAGTAAATGTTGGCAAGAATTCAGGCGGAACTTCAGTTGCAATTAAGATTTTCGATATAAAATCTGCTGTATGTAAATCTTTTGTAATGTCAGCTAAAGCCCATGCCAATATCAGAATAAGAATTGCCGTTAGCATGGTTTTAAAGCCTTTTACTAAGGCATCAACAGTTTTCTTTAAACTTAGTATTCTTTGTCCAATGCTTAGAGCTGAAGCTACTAATACCGCCGAAATTGATGACCAAAGCAGAGCCAAATAAGAATCAGAAGCTCCGATAATATGTGATAGTTTTGTTCCAAACGAGATGGAAGAATCATCCCAAATATTTCCATTCCAACCAGTATAAATTAAGCCTGCAAAGGTCCCAAATATTACTACCATAACTGGAATTCCGGCATTGTACCATCTTGTAGGTATTTCAGGCGATATTTCAATACTTTCGATTTCATCATTGGAATGCTTATTGATTTTGGAATATTTTTCTTCGGATTTAGCCCTTTGTTCAGCTTTATACATTGGTCCGAAATCCTTTTTCATGATTACAATCATTAAAATAAAAAACAGGGTGAAGAAAGGATAAAAACGGGTTGGCAATGAATTTAAAAATATACTGTATGGACTTTCATCGATGTTGATTTGAACAGTTGCCGATTGAATGTAACTCAATTCTATTCCAATCCAGGTTGTAATCAAGGCTATTGAAGCCACGGGAGCCGCTGTTGAATCTACTATATAGGCAAGTTTTTCTCTCGATACTTTTAATTTATCCGTTACCGGCCGCATGGTATTTCCAACCACCAAAGTGTTGGCATAATCATCGAAAAATATTAATACACCTAAAAGCCAGGTAACAAATTGTCCGGATCGAGAGCTGTTTGCAAAACGCGACAGCTTGTTCACTACTCCTTGCATACCACCATTTTGAGTAATCAGGTTGACCATAGCTCCAATTAGCATAGAAAAGACAATAATGGAAATGTGGCCTGTATCAGCTAAAGATTGAATGATATAAGTATCCGAAATGGCAAAGATTGCTTTAAAAAAGGCAGAAAAAAATGAGATATCCTGATATCCGAAAATGATAAGTGTCCCAGAGAACAGACCTACAAATAGAGCAGAAAATACTTCTTTAAATATTAAAGCGATTAAAATAGCGATTAGTGGAGGCAATATCGACATCCATAAAGGAATGGCCTTGTACTTTTTTTCTTGTGTTTGTTGCGAAATGCTTACTTGTACAATATCACTTCCTTTAAAAACAAATGGAAGTTTTAATTGGTTTTGTTCAGCTTGAGCCCAGACTATATTTCCATTTATCTTTACCAATACAGAATCATTTTTCAGATGATTTTCATTTTTTAAATGAAGAGTAAGTTCTGAAGGAATATCAGCAATAATTATTTTTGGTAGCTCAATGGTAAAATCTTCATTGATTGGTTGCTTTTCTTTATCAGAAGCAGCAGTACTTTGAAATGATAACAATAGCAGTAAAAAAAGAATGGAGAGGGTCGTGTTTTTAATCATTGTTGGTAATTTGGTTAGGCAGTGTTAAATATAATTATTTTGTCTGCTTTGTACTAATGAAATAGAGGGAAGTATTAAGGTTTTCATAAGCGCTTATGCTTTTTTTCTTTGGTAAAATTGGTTAATTTGTGTCTGTAAACTTTAAAATTAGTAGTGTGGACGGGACTTCGGATTTATTTAGAATGGAAAACAACAATATTAATCCTGAAAAAGGAAAGGTTTTAATTGCGGAACCTTTTTTGGAAGGGAGATATTTTAAACGATCAATTGTATTGTTGGCCGAATTTAATGAAGAAGGTGCAGTTGGATTTGTTTTGAACAAACCGATTAATTTATCGGTTGATGAAGTATTGGTTAGCATTGCCCATTTTGATGGGGATGTTTTTGTTGGAGGACCAGTAGATACCAACCGAATTTATTACATACATACACTGCCTCATTTAATTCCAAACAGCATACATATCTTTGATAATTTGTATTGGGGAGGAGATTTTAGTGTTTTAAAGGATTTAATTGAAGAGAAGAAAGTGTATCCTCATCAGGTGAGATTTTTTGCAGGTTACTCGGGTTGGAGTGCAGGTCAGCTGAATGAGGAAATTAAGGAAAATTCATGGTTGGTTAGTCAAATTGATGTTAGAAGCATAATGAGCCTCAACAATGATAATTTGTGGGAACAATCATTACGCAAGCTTGGTGGCAGATATCGTATGTGGTCTAACTTTCCGGAAAATCCGAGTATGAATTAATATTTGAAAGCATTTTTATTCAATTCCTCAAGTAAGAGTTTTGCAGTTTTATTAAAATACCTACGATCTTTAAAAGCAACTACCCATTTAATTCCGCTAATTGCATTACTTAAGAAAATTTCGTCAGCTTCAACCAAATCGTCAATGGTAATCATACAATCATCGTAAACGGTCATATTTAATTTAAGTGCAGTTTGGATTAACTGTTCTCTCATAATTCCACTCACGGCACCACTTTCAATGGAAGGCGTCATAAGAATGTCATTTTTTACAATGAATAAATTCGAGCTGATACTTTCAATAGGATTGCCTCTCTCGTTAAGAATTAGGCAGTCATCCAAATGCATTCTGTTTTTATAGTTGCCAGCCATAATAAACAAAAGCGAGTTCCCGGTTTTGAATTGAGAAATAATATCGGATGATTTTTTACAATCCTTATAAATATCAATTTTAAGCCCTTTTTTATTAATTACATACTGATCTTCCTCAAGGCGCGATGTTTCAATTAAATAGGATATGGTATTGTCGGTAGGAGTGTATAAGCCACCATCATTTCTAAATACGCTTAAGCGGATTCTCGTACCTGCAAAAGACTTGTTCTTATTAATCAAATAGGTGATATTGATTTTCAGTTTATCTCTGAAATTTTCCGGTACAATCATCCCTATTGTTTTCATTCCCATGATTAATCGATCTAAATGTTGATCGAAAAATTGAATTTCGGTTCCATTTGAATGAATGGTTTCAAAAAGAGAATCACCATATCGGAAAGCACGGTTTGCAGCACCAAAAACAGGGCTGTCTTTTGGAAATAATTCGCCGTTTAAATTGATATATTCGCTATGACTCATACTATAATTCTCCTTTTAAAATTTTATCGCAATAAGATTCGATATTTTCATTTGCTTCTACTTTTATTCCTTTTATTCCAGCTGCTTCCGCCGATTGTTTATCTCTTAAGCTATCGCCAATCATATAAGATTGATCTGGATCGATATTATAATCCTGAATTGCTTTTTTGATGAAATAAGGACTAGGTTTCCTGCAATCACAAACAGCCACACTGTCGTGATGAGGACAGAAGTAGATTTTTTCTATTGTAATGTTCTCTTTTCTCAGAATACAAAGTAGATGATCATGAACTTTATTTACATCATCTTTGGTATAAATCCCTTTAGCAACACCACCTTGGTTGGTAACAATAAACAACTTGTATCCAGCTTCAGTGAATTTTTTTAGTGATGGAATAATGCCTTCATTAATCACAAAATCTTTAACATGATAGATGTAATAATGTCCAATATCGGAATTGATTACCCCATCACGATCAAGAAAAATAGCTTTTTGCATGCTTTAAAAATTGAGAATCTGCTGCAAAAATAATGAGAATAATTTGGGTTTAATGATTAATGGAAACAGAAATCCGAACAACGCACCTGAGAAATGTGCACTATGACCAATATTATCGATATTTTTCTTTCCCATATAGTAGGAATAATAAAGGTAGCCTGCCGCGAAAATAATTCCCGGAATCGGTATCACAAAGAACAAATAAATTGGCTGTAATGGTGCAAAAAATATGGTTGCAAAAACCACAGCAGAAGTAGCTCCAGATGCACCAACCGCATTATAATGGTAGTGTTCTTTGTGTTTTTTTAAATCATATAAAGTAGATAGAACAATTGCGCCTAAATATAAAGCAATGAAATAAATTACACTTGCAGAACCAAAATTATAGCTAAAGTAATATTCAAGTGCATCGCCAAAAAAATACAGCACAATCATATTAACCAGCAAGTGATCCCAGTTAGCGTGTAAAAATCCGTATGTAATGATCCTGTACCACTGATTTCTTTTGGTGATTTGATATGCATTAAACTGATATTTGTACAACAAATCGTTGTTCTGAAATGCAGCTAGTGAGATCAGTACTGTTATGGCAATTATTATGATGGTCATGTTGTGTGTTTCTAAAATGCTTCCAACAGTTTAACTGTTAAAGCGGGTTTGCCTGGATCATATCCTCCGGCTTTGTATTCAACTCTATTTTTTGTAATTCCTTTCGAAATTACATATTCTGCAGCTTGCGAAGCTCTTTCCAGGCTAACAATTTTATTGTCTCTTTTGCCATTGTCAAAGTTTGTGAAACCTATAATTTGAATGGCAATATTTGGATTTACAATCAATAAGTTCGCTAAATTATCGAGTTCAAGTATGGTATTTTTACTTAGTTCAGCTGAGTTTTTCTCATATTCAACACCAAAGAGTTGCATGTTTTCATTTTTGTTGAATTTTTGCAATTCAATTTGCTCAAAATGATCTGCTTGATAACGATAATAGGTAATTACTTTTGTGAAATATCCATCTTTTCGAATGATAACATCATACGATTTTGAAGGATCGATATCTTGAGTAAATTCCCCGTAATCATCGGTCTCGCATAAACTATTGATCTTATAACTACGATTTATAAGTTCTATGTTGGCTTGTTCCAATGCACGTCCGGAAAATTCATCAACAATACTTCCTTTAATCTTTACCCAAGGAGTTGTTTCCAAGGATATATTTAGTTGTTTAGGTGTAGCTCCATTCTGAGAAAAATAAAGAATTCTTTTCGTTTTATAACCTGGTTTACTAATAATTAAACTGTAGTTTTTATGGTCGAAAATATCTATTTTAAACATTCCATTTTCACTACTTTTTGTTGATTTTTCTCTGGATAAATTATCCATTAGAACAATATCTACATTAGGAACAGACTTCTTGGAATACCGATCAACCATTCTTCCGTGTATGGCTGTTACCATCTCTGGATTTTGAGTAAATGAAAAGATATCATCGTTTCCTCTTCGGTTTGATGAAAAGAAACCACTTTCTTTTGAGCCTTTAAAAATAAATCCAAAATCATCTTTTTCAGAATTGAAAGGAAGACCCAGATTTACCGGATAAGTCCAGCTATTTCGTTCAAATGTTGTTTTAAAAATATCCAGACCTCCAAAACCAATATGTCCATCGGAGGCAAAATAAAGATAGTTGTCGTCGCCAATAAATGGAAACATTTCGTTACCGGATGTATTAACTGTAGGTCCCAAGTTAATTGGTTTACTCCAGACAAAACCAAGTTTTCGGCATACATAAATATCAGTTCCACCGTATCCACCTTTCATATTTGAGATGAAATACAAATACCTTCCGTCAGAAGATATACTGGGATGACCAATGGAGTAGGCACGACCTGAAAAAAGAAACAACTCAGGTTTATCCCAGAATTTTCCATTAAAGCGCGATGAATAAATATTCAATTCCGATTTACCTTCAAGATTTACATGCCCTTTGTTGCGAGTGAAAAATACGAATCGCTCGTTTGGCGTAAAGCAAGCAGGACCTTCGTGATATTTAGAATTAAACGTTTCGCTAAATGGAATTGGATCTACAAAACGATCTCCTATTTGTTCGGTGTAATACAAATCAAGATAATGTTCTCCTGTTCTGCCATCAATTTCTTTTGAGGTTTTGTTATGACGTCCCGAAACGAAAACCAAACCATCTTTGTAAAGAGCAGATGCAAAATCGGACTGCGGAGAATTTATTCCAATAGGTTTTACAATAAACTGCTGATTATCCTCTAATTCGTTGATAAGATTACATGACAGGATTAAATTTTGAATGTTTTTATCTCGAGGATTAAGCTTTGCGTATTTTTCGAACCAAACTTTTGCTTCGGTATAATTTCTGGTTCTTTTTAAAAGGTGAGCATAATTAAGAAAATCCTTAGAATTGGCATTAGGGTCAATTACCAATTTTTCCAATAAATAAAGAGCCTCAGTATCTTTATTTATTTGGATATAGCATTCCGCCAATTTTCTTTTTACATCAATATCATTTGAACTTTCTAAGTATTTTTCAAAATAATTGATTGCATGTGCAAATTCACTATTCTTAAAATATCGATTGCCTTTTTCAACCCATTGTGATTGTGCAAATGAAGAGATACTTCCTAAAGTGATTAGAAAAAATACTAATATGATATTTAATCCAGCTTTACTGTTCATGGTACTTAGAAATATCGTGGTGACGTAATTTTGCTCTTTTTTAAAGATAAATTGTAATTTAATATTATTTCGTGATTTGTAAAGCCTTTTGATCTATATTTTCCAAAATATTTTTCATAAGAATATGAAAATCTTAATTTCTGACTCAATTGATATCCAATACTACCAGCCCAGGAATCATCTGTTCTGTATCCTAAACCCAAAGAAACACCACTTTCATGAACCATATCAAAATTTGCCAGGGCCGTAGTTGTACCAGAATAGGAACCAACGACTAAAACAGATGGTTTAAATGTTAATTCAGGATTTAAAGGAAAGGTAGCACCTCCTCCCAAATAGTACACTGTATTTTTGAATTTAAACTTCATATTATCCGAAAAACCTTCGGTATCGGGCTGATCGTTCGAAAGCAATCTTGGAGCTGAAAATCCGATATAATATTTTGGTGTGTAATAATAAAAACCGATTCCAAAACTTGGGACCCATGTTGAAATATCCTGATCAGGAAAAGCAGGATCATCAGGAGATGGGAAATTAGGATCGTAGGTTGTTAGTTCGGTCCAGTTAATTTGCTTGTTGATGAATCCGGCTTGAATTCCCATTGACAAAGTTCCCTCGAGACTAACTTGTAAATGGTAGGCATAATTTAAGAATACAGCATTATCTTTCTGAATTCCGAATCTGTTGTTGTATACAACTGCTCCTAGGCCAAAATTGGTATAGTTTACGGGGGCTTGTATCGATAAAACTGCTGTTTCTGGAGATCCTTCCACATCTACCCACTGATTGCGATAGGCAATTACCGCTTCCATAAAGCGACTACTTCCTGCATAAGCAGGATTATAAAATAATCGGTTATAAGAAAAATTTGAAAACCGGATGTCTTCTTGTGCCCATGATTTAAAAATGGGAAATAAAAGGAGTCCAATTGATATTGTAATTTTGTAAAGTTGATTCATTCTCAGTATTTAACCACAATATAACCACTTTTTACATATTCTTTATCCTTAATAATTAGCTTAAAGAAGTAAGTTCCTTTAGGTAATTTATCTCCGGGACCAAGCTTTACTCCAGCATTGTTGTAACTACCATCCCATGCTTCCTGGTTGTTGTAGTTTTTCTTCTCGTAAACTTTGGTTCCCCAACGCGAGAATACAATGAACTCATTTTCCGGATAATTTTCAATTCCCTTAATGTAAAATTTGTCGTTAATATTGTCGTTATTCGGTGAGAATGACGAAGGTATTAATAATTCGACTTGATTTGGATCAAGAACATTAACCACAATAAACGCATTACTGCAGCGCTTTGCCTGATCACAGATTTCGTAGTAAATCGTATCAGTTCCGAAACTCATTTCGTAAGGATAATATACCATTAGGGTGTTATCCTCTATTAAATAAGCTTTACCAAACTGGTCAGTTTGACGAAGTATAGACTTTTCGAGATCTTCCTTTGATGAAAAGGTGTCATTTTTTAGAAAGTCTATTTCAATATATATTACCTCACTTGCAGAACTTTGGTTTGTAATGGAAACCGTATCGTTTTTGGCAACGGGTGGTTCACCAGTTTGTCCCATACACAATAAATTTGTGCAGAGAGAAAATCCAAGTAACAATATTCGAATGGGTAGATTTATTCTCATATTAGGGTGTTGCGTAAAATTAAGTTTTAACGCTGCTGCTAATGGAGAATTTTAAAAATTAATTCTTTTAAAAGGTCTCCTTGTTTCGTTCCTGTATCACCAAATCCTTTCGATCTTAAATCATATTCTCGCAGCATCTCAATTATAGAAACCAATTTCTTAGGATTGTAATTTCTCGATGCGAGTTTATAATCTTTTACGAAATAAGGATTGATTCGCAAGCTCGAAGCAACAACTTTTTCGTTTGTTTTATTTTTTAAGAAATAATACTTTAAAACTTTGGAGAAATACGAGTGTAGGAGGGCAATGGTTACAACGAGAGGATGATTTTTTTCGTTGGTAGAAAAATAGTTTATGATTTGATTGGCCTTTAATACATCTTTTTTACCTAATGCATTTTGTAGTTCGAAGTTGTTGTAATCTTTTGATATTCCGATGTTTTTCTCAATGTCGGCAGGCGTGATTGTATCGCTATTGGTAATGTTTATGGTTAACTTTTCTATTGCATTGGTAATTTTACCCAAATCGTTCCCTAAGAATTCAGCCAATAGGAAAGCAGCCTTATTATCAACTTTATATTTTAAGTTTGAAGCATATTTTTTAATCCAATCTGGAATCTGATTGTCATATATTTTTTTTGATTCGAAAAGAACCCCATTTTGAGCGACATCTTTGGTGAAAGCTTTTCGCTTATCCAATGACTTATATTTGTAATTAATCACCAAAATAGTTGATTTCAAGGGGTTTTTAATATATGAAGATAACTGATCTATGTTCTTGATATTTTGAGCTTCCCTAACAACAACAACTTGTTTTTCGGCCATCATAGGAAATCTTCTGGCAGTAGTAACAATGGTACCTATGTCAGTATCTTTCCCATAAAGAATGGTTTGATTAAAATCTCTTTCATGCTTGGGTAGAGCATGGTCTATAATATAATCGGTAATCTTATCAATAAAGAAACTTTCTTCGCCCATTAAAAAGTAAATAGGAGCAAAATCTTTTTTCTTAAGGCCTTTAAATATCTCTTCGTATGTCATTGTTCAAGCTTAAAATCTAAGGTGTTTAACAGATTGGCGATTGTGCATGATTTCTTTTAAAGCTTCAATTCCAATTTCCAAATGATTATTCACGTAGCTATCGGTTACCAAAGCATCACTTTTATCTGTTTTAACACCTTCCGAAATCATAGGTTGATCCGATACCAATAGCAAAGCACCAACAGGAATCTCATTATAGAAACCAACCGTAAAAATGGTAGCTGTTTCCATATCGATTGCCATAGCACGAGTTTTGCTTAGGTATTTTTTGAAACGTTCGTCGTATTCCCAAACACGTTTGTTAGTTGTAAAAACGGTTCCTGTATAATAATCTTTATTTCTATCTGATATTACCTGTGAAACTGCCATTTGCAATGAATATGCAGGTAAAGCAGGCACTTCTGGTGGAAGGTAGTCATTTGATGTACCTTCACTTCGAATTGCTGCAATAGGCAAAATTAAATCACCTAATTTGTTTTTTCTTTTTAATCCCCCACATTTTCCAAGGAAAAGTACACCTTTGGGTTTAATTGCACTTAGCAAATCCAAAATTGTTGCAGCATTCGGACTTCCCATTCCAAAATTGATAATGGTAACTCCATCAGCAGATGCATTTGGCATTGCTTTGTCTTCACCTAAAACTTCACAATTGTGCCATTCAGCAAATAGTTCCACATAATGGTTGAAATTTGTAAGCAAAATATAAGGAGTGAATTCTGAAAGTTCACGGCCTGTATATCTTGTAAGCCAGTTTTTTACAATTTCTTCTTTGGTCTTCATGAATGTGTAGCGGTTTTATAAGGAATAATCTTGTAACTTTAGCCGATTAATAGCTTTTTTATGGAAAATTTAAATTTACCAACTTATTCCTTCAAAATAAAATCTGATCTGCAAAGAAAACTAATTTTCGACAGTATCCGAAAGAAGTACGTAGTATTAACTCCGGAAGAATGGGTGAGGCAAAATTTTATTCGATATTTGGTTGAAGAAAAAGATTATCCAGCTTCATTAATTGCTGTTGAAAAAAAAGTTGATGTTAACCTGTTGCCACAACGTAGCGATATTGTTTTGTATAACCGTAATGCCAATCCGGTTATGATTGTGGAATGCAAAGCCAGCAAAATAAAAATTACACAGGATGTGTTCAATCAGATTGCTCGTTACAATATGAAACTGAGAGTTCCTTTTTTGGTTGTAACCAACGGATTAAAGCATTTTTGTTGTTATATGGATTACGAAAATAAAAGCTTTAAATTTTTGGAAGACATCCCCAATTATCAATCCATTAAAGATTTGTAGTATTAATTTTTTGAAGTAAATACTCATCCAGCCATCCATTTTGAGTTTTTATCCAATCCTTTTTTAAGCCTGCTATTTCGAATCCTTGGTTTTGAAATAGTTTTAAACTGGCCTCATTTTTTGATGTGATGTTACAGTATAACTGATGAACTTGCAAAACGGAAAATGCATAATTGCATAAGGTTTCCAACGCTTCGGTGGCATAACCTTTTTGTTTATGTTCTCTGTTATTAATAGAGATTCCAATTCCGGCATGTTGATGAAATGGATCAAAATCAAAAAGATCTATTAGCCCAACCGGTTCCTGATCTTCTTTTCGTTCAATGACCAAGCGCAATTGCTTGCTCTCAAAAATATCCAGATGGCTTGTTTCCAGGTATTGCTTTAAAACAAATAAAGAGAATGGTTTAAGCGTATGACTAACTTCCCAAATTGAGGAATCGTTTTCCCAACTGTAAAGTAATTTTAAATCGGTTGGTTCCAGTGCTCTTAAGCGAATGTTATTATTCTCTAGAATTTGCATTGTTTAGTGCTTTATGAACTAGTTTAAACAACTTGTAGATTAATGCTTGTTATACCATTTAATTTCTCTGGTAAAGGCGTCAAGATATCCTTTTTTGATTACAGAAGAAAGACGACTTTTTGCTTTAGCCTGCGATGAGAATTTTTGAAAAGTATATCTGGATAAACCATCTTTACCATTAAATAAACGCATGTCGTCGGTTCCTAAATTATCGAAATAGTTTAAAGGACGAGCATTTTTTAAGGCCATTACCTGTATGGTATAATAATTCTCAGTTTCTAATGAATTGTTGGCAGGCAATCGTTCGCCACGTAAAGATTTTCTAACAAAAGCATCCCAATAGCCATTCTTTAAAGCTGTACCCAAATCAAGTATTGCATCTCGTTTTGAATTATAAGAGCCATAGGTATATCGATACAATCCCGTTTTGTCAACAAACACACTTACATCACCTAAATCTTTAAAGTAGCTTAAAGGCTTAGGATAACGCAGAGCCATTACTTGAATAGTATAAGTGTTGGTGCCAGTGTATTGTACACCAGAATACAATAATTTATCATTAATGACGGTTCGAATGAAGGCATCCCAATAGCCCATTCTTATTAGTCGATTCATGACCTTAACCGCTTTGTTGTATGATTTGAATTTGCGGTAAGTGAATCGTGTTAAACCATCTTCACCAACATATACTTTTACATTGTCCAGATTATCGAAAAACTCAGCTTCGATTGGGATTTTAAGTGCCATAATCTGAATGGTGTAATAAATTTCACCTCTCTTTTCCTCATTGGCTACTTTATCGTTGGTTAAAATTTTAATTGTAGGTGATTTAAATCCTTTTTTGGCAATTACTTTTTGTGCTTTACTGGCCTCTTTGTAATCTTTAAACTTACCATAGGTGTAATGATATTTATTATCAGGACCTTTAGTTTCAATCACTCCATCCAACTCCTTGAACAGTTCAGGGCGTGGCGAGTTAAAGTTTCCTAAATCCAAAGTAAATGCAAGAGCACCCGAATCGATAGCTTTGATATCAGACTGTTTAGAATCAATTGTAGATTCTTTTTGTATTGGCTTTTCTTTCTTGATTATCGGTTTATCCTTAATTTCTTTTTGAATTGCTTCATCAACATTTGCTAGTTCTGTTACCTTATCCGGAACAGTTACTTTAGCAGGAGTACTTACATTTGGCAATACTTTAGGTGTTACAATACTTTTAGAAGGTATTGCAATATTCGAATCAGTTTTGGTAACAGGATTGTCTTTTCTAATTGTATTGATATCTTCTGATTGTTGAGTGCTGATGATGCTATCTTGTTTAAGCTCTTCTTTTGCTTCAACTACAGGAGCAACTTTAGCAACACTATCTTGTTTTACTTCAGGAGTAACGAATTGTTTATTATCCGGAATTGAATCTTTGCTATTTTCCAAAGCTCCAACTTGATTAATTTTACTCTCTTCAAAATCAATTAAATCAATAGTTTGGGGATAATCAGCTTCATCCTTAGTACGCAGAGTTAATGGTAAAAGAGTAATAACACTATGATTCTCTTTGTTGGCATATTCGAGAGGAATATTCAGAACCGTCCTTAAAGTTCTGTAACCTTCAGCAACAATTTCGATATCATATTTTTTACCAGCATCAATAATGAACAAAAATTTACCAGTAGCAGTATTAGGTGTATAAATACCAATGGTTTTTCCATTTTTACTTACTGTAACTTTAGCTCCTCCAACGACTTTACCATTTGTGTTTACAATCTTTCCTTTCAGCACAAAAAGGCCAGCTTGATCAGCATCTGGAGTTTTAATTAAGAAAATATCTGTTCTACCCAAACTACCAGTGCGGTATGAAGCGAAGTAGGCTCTTTTCCCGTCGGGAGTAGGAGTATAGTAAATGTCATCATCAGTTGAATTAATTGGATATCCAATATTTACAGGTGTAGTCCAACGTCCTTTGATGTTGATGCTCTTAAAAATATCAAGACCTCCCATTGTTTTGTGACCAGCTGAACTAAAATATAAAGTCTTTCCATCAGGGTGGATAAAAGGAGCATCGTCGTTGTATTCCGTATTGATAGCAGGACCCAGGTTTTTTGCTTTTCCCCATTTGCCATTTGGTAGTTTAGTTACCGTGTAAATATCCATTCCACCATATCCTCCGGGTCTATCACTCGAGAAAAAAATAGTTCTTCCATCTGCCGAAATAGAGATGTGACTTTCTTTACTTTTGGAATTAATGTTTGGTCCTAACTTTTTGGCTTCCGACCATTCATTTCCTTTTAATTTACTCACATAAATGTCTCCACCTTCCGATTCTTTTCGGCTAAGGTATCCAGCTTTGTAAATGTAAACTTCTTGCCCATCAGCTGATATGGAAATGGAAGCATCGTGATCTATTGTATTAAGCTTTGGAATTCCAATAGGCTCACTCCATATTCCATTTTTTTTATTCGAGATGTATATATCTTCAAAGTACTGTCCATCAATATCAAGTTTACTTCCAGTACCACTTCTTCGAGAGGTAAAAATCATAGTGCTTTCATCAGCCGTAACACCAGGACTGTGTTCGGCAAATTCAGTATTGATTTTATTTCCAAGGTTGATGATAGAAATATTTACTGGGTTTTTTATCAATTCCAAGCCATTTTTACATATCTTAATTTCGCGTTGTATTTCATTGCGAAATACCGTGTTTTGTGGCGAAATAATTTGTTGTAAGTCTTTGTAAACTTTTAATGCTTCCCTGAATTGATAATTGGTGTGATAGGCTTTTGCCAAATTATAGTACACATCAATGGGAACATTGTTTTTTGAATTGGTGTATTGAATAGATTTTTCGATCAAATCAACTGATTTCGACTTTTCGGAAACAATATTTAGATAACACAAGCCCAGTTTAAAATTCAAATCGGCATTGCGCGAAGCTTGATCTAACAACTCTTTGTAAATGGAGGCAGCTTTAGAATAATTTCCATTTGCCAGGAATTTTTCGGCAACTTGGTACTTTCTTCTATCTTTAATTTTTTGCTTTTTAGGGCTGGCATTAAGAGAGTACGGGCTACAAATCCCTATGTAAATAGAGAAAATGACCATTAAAATTGTCTTTGCGGAAGAAGACAATTGCAGTTTCAGCTTTGGGCCTGTAGTGGGTTTTATATGTTTTAAACTAATTAACAATAACTAAATATAACTTTTATACGTTAATAACGCCAGAGAATCTGATAAAAAAGATGGAATTGTTAATAAAAACTTTCTTTCTATCAGGTTTATTTTCCTTTTTATAAATGTAATTATATAATTCTGCAATAAATAGACAAAATAAATAAAAATGTAACATTATTTAGGCATATCTATTTATAAAACACAAAAAAAGCCGAAGAATAAGATTCAACGGCTCAATTTGACATTAAAAATTCAACTATATATTTCTATTCATATCAAAATTCTCAAGGTATTCAGCAACTCGCTTTAGGAACATTCCACCAAGGGCTCCATCAACAACTCTGTGATCGTAGGATAAAGAAAGAACCATAATGTTTCTGATTCCAATAGTGTCGCCCTGAGGAGTTTCAATAACAGCAGGCTTCTTTTTAATTGCACCAACTGCAAGAATTGCTACTTCGGGCTGGTTGATAATAGGAGTACCTGTTGTACTTCCAAATGCACCTAAGTTGGTAATTGTGAAAGTACTTCCTTGAATTTCATCCGGTTGTAATTTGTTGACTCTGGCACGATCAGCTAAATCATTCACTTGCTTGGTAATTCCCACAAGGTTTTTCTCATCAGCCGATTTTATTACTGGCACAATTAAATTTCCGCTAGGCAAAGCTGTTGCCATTCCAATGTTTATGAATTTCTTGCGGATAATTTTATCTCCATCCACCGAAACATTAACCATAGGGTAATCTTTCAAAGCTTTTGTAACTGCCTCAACAAAAATAGGAGTGAAGGTTAGTTTCTGACCTTCTTTTTGTAGGAATTCATTCTTTATTTTATTTCTCCATTTCACAAGTCCAGTAACATCAACATCAATGAATGAAGTTACGTGAGGCGAAATCTGTTTCGATTGAACCATGTATTGTGCAATAAGCTTACGCATTCTGTCCATCTCAATGATTTCAACATTTTCACCATTGTATGATTGATGTGAAAACGGAGCAGGAGCGGGCGCAGATCTTAGTGGAGCAACTATAGGTTCCGAAACTACAGCTTGTGATCTTTTGCTTTCGATGAATTGAAGAATATCTTTTTTAGTGATACGCTTGTTTTCACCTGAACCTTCAATTTGATTTAATTCTTGTAAACTTACATTTTCTTCCTGTGCAATTTTACGAACCAAAGGAGAGATAAACGAACCATTTTCAGTTTTACTTGCTAGTTTTGCTTCAGTTTCAACAGTAGCTTTTTCTTTAGGTAATTCAAAAACTATTTCTTCTTCCACCTTTGCTGGTTCAGAGCTTACAAGTTCTTCATCGCCTAATTCATCGCCATCAGGAACTATAATGGCAATCACATCGCCAACCTGGGCAACATCACCTTCAGCGAATAAGAATTTTGCGATTTTCCCCGATTGAGGTGCTGGAATTTCCGAGTCAACTTTGTCGGTAGCAATTTCGATAATCGATTCTTCTTCTTCAACCAGGTCTCCTTCTTTTTTTAGAAACTGCGTAATGGTTGCTTCTGTGATTCCTTCCCCCATTGCTGGAATCAATATTTCAATTTTAGCCATGTGTAATTGTTTTTTTGATACCCATTAAGTTAGGCAATCCCGATGAATATTTACATAGAAATCGGGCATAGTGTTTAATTGATTGTGTTTATTTAGTCTAAATACTATGCGAATTTAATAAAATTGAAGAAAAAGACAAACGTATCCGAAGATACAATTTATCGATAAGGAGATAGATAGAATTTAAAGCTTCAAGTATAAAGTATAAAGTATAAAGTATAAAGTGGGCCAGATGTTTGTGTGCATTGCATCTTCTTCCGAACTTTGCGCTAACTGCTAACTGCTAACTGCTAACTGCTAACTGCTAACTGCTAACTGCTAACTGCTAACTGCTAACTGCTAACTGCTAACTGCTTACAAATTCTGATCGAAAGGTGTGCGATGTAGAATTGATCTTCCCAAAGTAATTTCATCAGTATATTCCAATTCATCGCCAATGGATACACCTCGTGCAATGGTCGTGATTTTTACATCAAACTTATTCAGTTTTTTGTACAGGTAAAAGTTGGTGGTGTCGCCTTCCATGGTTGTACTTAAGGCAAGGATTACTTCTTGCATTTTGCCTTCATCAGCTTTGGCAATTAAAGGAGCAATTTGCAAATCGCTCGGACCTATTCCATCCATGGGAGATATAATTCCACCCAAAACATGATAAATTCCATTGTATTGCTGAGTTCGTTCTATCGACATTACATCGCGAATGCTTTCAACTACACAAATGGTTTCATGGTCGCGCTTTGGGTTTGCACAAATATCACACACGTCGGTATCTGAAATATTATAGCAAGATCTGCAATGCTTTATTTCATCGCGAAGTTGAGTAATTGATGAGCCAAAACGATGCACGTCTTCCTTTGGCTGATTTAGCAAGTGCAAAACCAGGCGCAATGCAGTTTTTCTTCCTATACCTGGAAGTTTAGAAAATTCGGCAACTGCATTTTCCAATAATTTAGATGGGAAGTTGGTATAGCTCATTTTGTCTTCAATTCTAAGTTTAGCTCAAAAGTAATAAAAAACCTGTCAGGTTTCTGAAAGCTGATTGCTTTGATTATTTTTGATTTTCATTTTTAAAAAAAATCAACTGTGACACCAATTACCATACTATCTGTTGTTGTTGGGTATTTTGCCCTTCTTTTATTAATATCCTATTTTACTGGTCGCAAGGCTGATAACAAAGGCTTTTTTGTAGGGAATAAACAATCGCCATGGTATGTAGTGGCCTTTGGTATGGTTGGAGCATCCTTATCGGGCGTTACTTTTATATCGGTACCAGGTTGGGTAAAATCCATCGATTTTACCTATATGCAAATGGTATTGGGCTATATGTTGGGATACATTGTGGTGGCCAATATTCTTTTACCACTGTATTACAAATTGAATCTGACATCCATTTACACCTACTTGGATGGACGATTTGGTAGGACTTCCTATAAAACAGGAGCCTCTTTTTTCTTGTTATCAAGAACCATTGGTGCATCGTTCCGCTTGTTTTTAATGGCCAATGTTTTGCAGATAACGGTATTCGATACCTGGGGCGTTCCATTTGCAGTTACCGTAGTTATTACTATTCTGTTGATTTGGCTGTACACCTTTAAAGGAGGAATTAAAACCATTGTGTGGACTGATACCTTACAAACCTTATTCATGCTACTTGCAGTTGGAGTTAGTATTTTTCTGATCATGGATAAACTGAACCTGAATATTTCGGGATTGACTAGCATGATCGGCGAAAGCGAATATTCGCAAGTATTTGTATTTGATGACTGGCAGAGCAAACAAAATTTCTTCAAGCAGTTTTTTACCGGAGCTTTTATTACAATTGTGATGACTGGTTTGGATCAAGATATGATGCAGAAGAACCTGAGTTGTAAAAACCTGGGCGAAGCCAAAAAGAACATGTATTGGTACGGATTTGCCTTTATTCCTGCCAATTTACTGTTCCTTATTTTAGGGGCTTTGTTATTGATTTTTGCCCAGCACGAAGGGATTCCAATTCCTGAGCGTGGCGATGATTTGTTCCCGCTGTTGGCAACCCAACATCTCGGTCCTGTAGTTAGCCTTTTCTTTTTGGTGGGATTAATGGCTGCAGCCTACTCAAGTGCCGATTCGGCTTTAACATCACTTACTACATCATTTACCGTTGATATTTTAGATGCTGATGAGGGCGACGAGGCAAGGACCAGAAAATTACGCCGCCGATCGCACCTGTTATTTTCAGCATTATTGTTGGTTGTAATCATGATATTTAGGGCAATAAACGACGATTCAGTAATTGCAGCCATTTTTACAGTGGCTGGTTATACTTACGGTCCGCTTTTGGGACTTTATGCCTTTGGTTTGTTCACCAAACTGCAAGTAAAAGACAAACTGGTTCCTGTAATCGCCATTCTTTCTCCTGTCATTTGCTACATACTTAAAGACAATTCGATGGATTGGTTCGGTATTACCATTGGATTTGAATTGTTGATGATTAATGGTGCATTGACTTTCTTTGGATTGTGGGGGATTAGTTTGAAAAATAAGTAACCCCATTCTATCTTTCTCCTAAAGGAGAAAAGAACACCGCTTTGGAAATTAATTCTTTGGATCTATCAAGTTAAATTTCTCCCTTTCAGGGGAGATCCCGACAGGGAGAGGGGGGGGCACAAAGAGAAAATAATTTTTACACAAAAGTGTTTTGATGTTTATTGCGTGGTTTAGTAAAGACATTATTAATACAATTTCTATCATTATTGGATATTGGTATTGCCTGTTTTGTGATCTGAATTGTTCTGAGCTTTAACTCAGGGAGCTTAATGATATTTTCTTATCTTAGATAGCAACTCAAAAATCACACTCATGAAAAGACTTATTATTCTGGCTTTTATCTTAATGGGTTTTAGCAATGGAAATCCTACCTATCGATTATTTAAAGAGAATGGCAAGCCTATTCGATATCAGAAAATGATAAAACAAATTGCTGATGCGGATATTGTGTTGTTTGGAGAGTTGCACAACAATCCCATTTCGCATTGGTTGGAATTGCAGGTTACCAAAGATCTGTATCAACTAAAAGGTGAAAAATTGGTGTTGGGAGCCGAGATGTTCGAGGCGGATAATCAGGAATTTGTGAGCAAGTATGTAAAAAGAGAGATGGATGAGGAGAGCTTTATGGATACCACGCGTTTGTGGAAGAATTACAAAACTGATTATAAACCATTGCTTGATTTTGCCAAAAAACACAATTTGCATTTTGTAGCCAGTAATATTCCGCGCCGATATGCATCTATGGTTTTTAGAGGTGGTTTTGAAGCTCTGGAGCAATTAAGCGATCAGGAAAAAAGCTGGATTGCGCCACTTCCTGTGAAATATGATGCCGAATTACCAGGCTATAAAGCTATGAAAAAAATGAGCATGCACATGAGTGCCGATATGCTGGATAATTTTCCCAAAGCACAAGCCATAAAAGATGCTAGTATGGCACATTTTATATTGGAGAACTGGAGCCAAGGACAGCAGTTTATTCATTACAATGGAGCTTATCATTCGAATAACTACGAGGGTATTATCTGGTATTTAAAACAAGCCAATCCTGATTTAAAAATTGTAAGCATATACACTGCAACAGCCAAAAATATCCGTAAAATGAATCCAATACTGAAAGGGAAGAATACTTATTGTATAGTTGTTCCTGAGGATATGACCAAAACTTATTAAATGGTTTAGAATATTAGTTGTTAGTAAGTTTCGAATAATCAAATGGGTATGCGAATTGGTATATCTCTTTTCTTAAATGTGTTCTGAGCTATAAAACCAGTTATTTTACATTTTATTTGTAGATATATATCTGTAAATATGAATATTATGCCTAAAATGTATTCCAAAAACTAATTTTTATTATTATATTAAAAATACGATAAAGATTAGCTACCGATCTATACCCTTCTAATTTTAGAGATTCAACACTTTTGTGTTGATAATCTTTGTGGAAACAAAATTAATAGTAACTGGCACTATACTTAAGGACATGTTTGCAAAAGCTGATAAAAAGCAATTAAGAATTCAAGACCCTAAATTAATAGATGCATATAAAAGATTAGAGGAGAGTGAAGAAAGATTTCAACTTGCGATGAAGGCCTCTAATGATGGGTTGTTTGACTGGAATCTTAAAACCAATTCGATTTATTACTCTCCGGGCTGGAAAAAAATGTTGGGATATGAAGACTTTGAGCTTCCAAATGATTTTTCCGTTTGGGAAAAATTGACAGTTCCTGAAGATGTTGAGAAATGTTGGCATTTACAAAAGAAGTTGATTGCAAAGGAAATTGATCGCTTTGTTATCGAATTTAAAATGAAGCACAAGGATGGACATTGGGTAGATATACTTTCGCGAGCCGAAGCCGTTTTTAATAATCGGAGAGAGGCGATTAGAATTGTGGGTACGCATGTTGATGTAACAGAGCGAAACAAAGCCAAAGCAAAATTAAAAGACAGCAAGAATTATTTGTCTGCAGTGTTTAATCATACTCAGGATATTCAAGTTTTATCGGAATATGTAAGTCATGGGAAGTTTAAAGTTGTAGCGGTAAACAAATCTTTCCTAAAAAAATTGAATCAATTTGGAATTCTTTTATCAGAGCAAGAGATTGTAAGTAAGGATTTAAAAGATCTGGTTCTTGATATTCTTGGTCTTGATGAAAAGATTTGTAACTACACATTGAACAACTATCAGAAAGTAATCGATACTGACAAGAAAATATCATATACCGAAAAGATTGTTCTTAATAACGCGCCATACTATTCGGAGACAACATACATTCCCATTCACAGTTCGGAAGATGAAACGAAATTTGTTCTGTACAATTCCAGTGATATCACAAAAGAGAAAGTATCATTAAAAAAATTGAGATGTAGTGAGGAACGTTTTGCCTTGGCCGTAAAAGGATCTAATGATGCCATTTGGGATTGGAATGATTTGGATAGCGATTTGTATTGGTGGTCGGATAGAATGTATGAAATACTGGGATACAAACCTGGTGAAGTTGAGGCTAGAATTTCGAACTGGATAAAGTGGATGCATCCCGAAGATTCGGGAAACGTGTTGGAAGTACTTACCAATCACTTTGAAAAGAATGATACTTACGAGGTGGAATTTCGGATGAAGAAAAAGAACGGGGAGTATGTTTGGTTGTTTGCCCGTGGGGAGTCGGTGCGAGATGAAAATGGAAAACCAGTACGCATGGCAGGATCAGTATCTGATATCACCAACAGGAAAAGAACAGAAGCTGAATTAATAAAAGCCAAAAATAAGGCGGAAGAGAGTGATCGATTAAAATCGGCTTTTTTGGCTAATATGAGTCATGAAATACGAACACCGATGAACGGTATTTTAGGTTTTGCAGAATTGCTTAAAACTCCTAAAATAAAAAGTGTAAAGAAAGAGAAATACATTGACATCATCGGAAAAAGTGGCACGCGAATGCTAAATATCATTAATGATATTATCGATATTTCTAAAATAGAATCGGGGTCGATGGAATTGGAATTGAGTGATTCGAATGTAAATGAACAAGTGGAATATATCTACACTTTCTTTAAACGCGAAGTGGAAGAGAAGGGATTGATGCTGCAGTTTCATAATGAATTGCCTTGGGACGAAGCCTTGGTTACAACCGATCGCGAAAAGTTATTTGCCATTTTAACAAACCTGGTTAAGAATGCAATTAAATGTACCAAAATGGGCATTATTGAATTTGGGTATTTGAAGAAAGACAAGGAGCTGGAGTTTTTTGTAAGAGACACTGGACATGGGGTTCCAAAGCATCGAATGGGGGCAATTTTCGATCGTTTTGTTCAAGCCGAAAATATTGAGGAAATCGATAGGCAAGGAGTTGGGTTGGGGTTATCAATTACCAAATCGTATATAGATATGCTTGGAGGTAAGATCTGGCTTGATAGCGAAGAGGGATTTGGTTCTACCTTTTATTTTACCATTCCATATCAAATATTATCGGAAGAAGAAAAGTTGAAAAAAGTAGGAAAGGATGGTGAAAATTATAACGAACTGTTGGAATTGGAATTGAGTATTATAATCGCCGAAGACGATGCCGTTTCGAGTGCCTTACTCACAAATTTTATGGAAAAATATAGTAGTGAAATTCTAAGAGTAACCTCAGGTACAAAAGTGGTTGAAGCATGCAGAAAATCATCAGATTTTGATTTGATATTAATGGATATGAGAATGCCCGAACTTAACGGCTATGAGGCTACCAGAAACATCAGAAAGTTTAATAAAGATGTGGTAATTATTGCTCAAACTGCCTATGGCTTATCAGGCGATAGGGAAAAAGCTATAGATTCGGGATGCAACGATTACCTTGCCAAACCCATTAGTAAAAATGCATTGGTTTCATTATTGCACAAGTATTTTGGTAATGGGCGCCCTAAGAAAAGCTGATTGACCTTGCTTTAGATGTAAGTTTAAGCACAAAAAAAGAGAGCAAACCCGAAGGTTTGCTCATGTGTGTTAATTGTTATTTAACCACTACTATTGGGGTATTGTAGCTTCTTTAAAATCTTATTTAGGACTTGCCTACATAAGATGCTGTATTTTATTACTTTTCTTTAAATTTAATTATGCCCCAAAGTTATAAAATAAAATTAAACAATAACCAAAAGTTAAAAAATGATTTATGATTTATTTAATAATACGACTTGGGTAATTTTATAACGTTTGTATAAAAAAGTATTAATTAATTTATTTGGTTGTATATTATTTGTAAGGTTAAATAAAGGGTAAGAGTGTTAGCAAAGTCACTATTGGTAAGGAAAATCTGGTTTTTGATTGCAAAATTGCAAATGAAATACTCCTATACTTTTATTTAGTAAACACATAGCTTGCAAGTTGTAAAGTGTGGTTTTTCCTGTAAATAAGTTTATTGAATCTATTTTAAAATTCATGCTTGTACAATTGTAAGCATTAAAAATTTTTCAATGTCAAATTTATTGACAATATCACCATGTAAACACTTTTAATGCCATATCTATTACTTCTTTTTCTGATTGTTTTATTTAGATGTTAATAATAGGAACTGAATAAATGTTTTAAATCAAAATATTTAGCTTAGGAGAAAAGCAAGTAATAGATTAAGTAATTATAATTTTGTAGCTATATAAGTTATTTGTGATACTTTATCCTTCAAAAATTCCAAAGAAAAAGCAGATCCGAAGATCTGCTCATTCTATTTTAGTATTAACCTATTATTACTGAGTAGACACTATTTCTTCAGTATCTTTTTGGTTGCGTGTTTTTCGGGTACGCACCTTAATATTTGTTTCTTCAATGCGTTCACAAATAATTTTAAAACTGGCAGCATACTTTTCAGGAAGAGCTGCACTTGCCCCTTCTAAATGCGGAATAAGTTTTTCGTTTAAAATTCCACGAACCTTATTTTTCTGTATCGATGGAGCGATGTAATCAACTTTGCTGGCCTTGCTTTCGCTTAATTTTTTGAAAGCTTCGGTTAGTGCAGCGGTTGATGCCTCAAACTTTACTACTCTATCGGGTACACTTAGCAGTATGTCTACTTTGGGTTTAAATGTTTCGTTGCCTAAATTTTGTAGCAAAGCTTTACTCATCGAAATTTGCATTTCGTAGTTAAGCTTGTTTAGTTGAAGGTTGTGCGATTTAATTAATTCGTAAACATCCTCGGCACATTTAGCAATGTCTTCATCGGGCATGTACATGTTGGCTTTAACAAATTGCTTTAAACACATAAAATCATCATCAGCAATTTTGTCTTCCTTGCGCACATTTTCGGCAAGAATATCGCCATGTACATGAGCAATAGACTGACTTAACAATTCATTTTCCTGTTTCAATTCTCTCAGAATCATACTAAGAATAAAGTCGGTTGACCAATCGCCTTTATCCAATTCTGAAGTAGCGACACTTGCAATGGTGTTAATCTCTTTGCTGTCGCAATAATAAAAAACACTTTCTGCCATTTCTTTTGTTTTTTGGGTTAAAGAAACAAACATCGAATCTGGTTAGTATGCTTGTTTCCGAAAACATAAGTTATCTATCATTTTTTTTTGAGTCGAAAACTAAGTTATAAAATAAAAAACTGAACAATAACAAAAAGTTAGCAATTAATTTATGATTTGTATGAAAGTGTAAATTAGCAAACTTGACAGGCGTTTTAGTGAAAAATATTTATTAACTTGGTTGATTCTATATTATTTGTAAGGTTAAATAAATGATAAGGTATTGCCAAAAGCCAATGATAGTGGGTTAAACCCGATTATTAAGATCTATCTACTGCAAAACTGTAAATAAAATACTTCATGAGTCCAATTTATTGAAAAACACGCGTTGCAAATGATGTAACAGCTGTTTTGCTACAAATACGGACATTGAATCACATGAAAAAGGCGTATTTCTACAAATATGGTTTTTGTATGATTTGAAAAGCCCGTGTTGATAACAAAAACAAGGATTTCAATTCGATATATCGCCATAATTGCGCAAAAATGGCCATTTATTTACTTTCAAAGCTTCTATTCGTGCAAATATGCGCATTGCAAAAGAAGAAACGTTCGTATTTGTACAAAAAGGGTGATTTCTTCACTTTTTACACTCATTTTTGTACCATTATGACCATTACAGAACTTGCAATGCCAAATGCGTTAGCAATATCTTCGTTGCAAGGCTTACAATGCCATATTTGTTGCACATATTGCTGATTTCCTTATTTAGATGTTAATAATAGAAGCCAAATAATTGTTTTGAATCAAAATATTTGGCTGAAGAGCAAAAAATAACCGATTAAGTGATTATAATTTTGTAGGTTTGGTGAGTGTGAAAGTGTCTGTAAGTAGATCGTATAAATAATAAAATTTAAACAAGAGAAATAATCTTAGATGGAAGAACAGTACTTATTCGAAGCAGAGAAATTTGGTTTGTCCGATAAATCAATTCATTTATTACGTAATCGATATAGCTATAAAACTATAGATTTAGAGGATGTTGATTCGATTACCATTGCAAAGGGAAAAGATCTTAATAATTGGGCTTGGGTATTGTTTATAGGAGTGATGTTATTGGCTTTTGTTGCTTATGATTTGCTTAAAATACTGAATCTTTATGGTGATGAAAATACTCATGTTATTTATCTTGAGCGACTTTTAATTCCATTGTTTCCATTTGTTTTAGGCATTTATACAGTAATAATTTCATTAAGAAATTCGAAAGTAATGAGAATGTATGTCGGAAGTAAGAAGTATCATTTTTCACTTCGGAGGATTATAAAAGCAAATAGCTACGACGAATTTATTGTACAAATCAAAGATCAATATAAATCTATTAGAATTAATTAAAGTGTAATTAGAATATGACCCAAGATTTTACCGAGGTAATGTCGGAAAGAAGTAACGAAGAATTAATAAAAATTACCACAATACAAAGGTTAGATTATCAACCTGCGGCTGTAGTAGTTGCAGAAAAAGAGTTGGCAAAACGAAATATTGATAAGGATGAGGTTGAGACAACAAAAGAAGAAATTCTGGAAAAGAAAGTAGAAGGTGAAAAGCTTGAAGTATCAAAAGTAAAATCATGGGTTCGCTTTGTGCATTTTCTTGTTGATATTATTACCATATTTTTGATTTATATATTTGTTGTAGGTATCATAACTACTCTGTTTATAGATGAAGTAAATCCAATGATAGCAGAGGCCACCTTACCTTTTTTGTTGTTTGTTTTCTCCTTTTTTTATTACATTATTTTGGAATACAAATACCAAGTTACTGTTGGCAAGATATTGATGAAAACAAAGGTTGTAATGAAGGATGGAAGTGTTCCTGAATTGTCAGATATCATTGCACGTACTTTTTGTCGTATCATTCCCTTCGATAGAATCTCATACTTGTTCACTAAAAATGGATTTCATGATCGTTTGTCGAGTACTATGGTAGTGAAGCAAGTTGAAGAGTAAATCAATTAGTATGAGAAATAAAGTTTTAATAATATCCCTAACAATAATTGGTTTTGCAATTATTGCCTTTTATGCCATGAATTGGTTCAAAGAGTTTATGGTTATTGATTCTTGTTTAGATAAGGGCGGTAGATGGAATTATGAATTAGGAAAGTGTGAGTTTTGTGTTGATTCTGTTGATGTAAATATTGCCTATTGGATAGCGGATTATAATGAGGATAAAGGAGAATATTTAATTAGGGGCAAAAAATTGGATTCAATTGAAAAAACACCAGAAGTATTAATAAATATTCTTAATGGAAGAGAACTGGAATGTAGCTTGGAATATAAGGGAATACGAGGTGATACCATTTGTGTAGGAATAATTAATGGTTTGTATTTATCGGAACGGATGGGCACAACAGGGGCTTATTGTTTTCTGGGAGAGACCATATTTACTTTAACAGAATTGGATTCAATTAATAAGGTAAGTATCGAAATGGAAGTAGGTTCTCATGCTGGACCAGGTGTTTATACAAAAGATGATTTTTACGATTTAATAAAAGAATAATAATACATGATTAATCAACCAGAAAGAGTAAATGCAGGTTTAAGATTGGCCTCAATGTTAGTAGATCATTTTATAATGACTTTTGTGTGTATGCTAATAGCCGTACCTGGTATTTTTATAGCAATGTTTGATGTATTTACCATTGATCATGAACCAACTGATATATTTATGGGATCGGCTTCTTTTATGTTTTTTGTTGGTTTTTCGGCCTATTTTAATAAAGATATTTTTAATGGAAGAAGCGCAGCAAAGCGGATTCTTAAACTGCAGGTTGTTGATATCAAAACGGGAAAGGCAGCTAACCCATTAAAATGTTTTGTGCGAAACATACCAATTGTATTTTGGCCATTAGAGGCAGTTTTTGTTTTGGCTAATCCTAAGCGTAGGTTAGGCGATTTTATAGCAGGAACGAGAATCGAATATGTTGAGCATCCTGAAAAAAATAGAATGGATTGGCCAAAATTTACCATATCAGTTTTTATTGCTATTGGTTTCTCGTTTTTAATGTCCTTGCCATTTTCTTATCTCAGTTCAATGCACGAAACAGAGAAGACTCCATATGTAATAGAATCATTAAATAATCAAAAGTCTGAGGAGGCAAATGCAGTTTTCACAACACAACTCAACGATTTAATAAAGGAGGCAGATTTTAAAATATACGACAATATTCATGGTGAGGAGAGAGGGTATGTTGCGGGAATTCTGTATTTCAAATACCGTGAAGATTATGAAGATTTTGAACAATCGGAAAGCCAAATAAAAGAATTGTTGGCAAAAAAATATCCATTAGAACAATATTGTTGCTTTATCAAATTTGTTTACAAAGAATCTGGTAGTTTAAATACTAGGCAAAGATTTTATAAGTAAGAATACTGTAATAAAAGTAAAACTTTCACAAACCAATAATTCTTTTTAGTGTAATGAAACTTTATCACCTAATATTATTAATAGTCGTTGTGTTTTACTCCTGTTCAAACGATGAATCTAATCGTATTTACGAAGAAATCGATTTATTTGAGTTGGATGATTTTATTTGGCAATCAAGATCAGATTTTGAGAATCATTACAAACATTTCTATGTACAGGAATATGACAAATTACCTTATTATGGTTTTCAGACTGAACAAGGTGTTTACGAAATGAAATGCTATACTGTAAATGAGAATTGGCCAATAATATCAATATGGGCAGGATATCAAGGAACAGAGAGCAGAGAAGAGGCAATCGAGCGAATGAGAAGAATTGCCAATGCTCATTTTAAAACTTTACCTGTTGAGACCAATATCAATATTGATTTGTATTCTCTTGATGGTCCGGAAACTGTAGAGGTTGAAAATTTGGATGAGTTTTATAATAATGCGATTGAAGATAAACTTGAAAGTATAAAGCAATATTGGATCATAGATGATTACATATACCAAATTGCATTAAGAAATAATCACGTGAGTGTTTCTATCTATATATTAAAGGAAAAATTATAGGAGTGATTTTATTAAGCTTGTCTATTAATTAGAGCTTGTATGCCCTCGCTGCCGAACGAATCCTTTCGTGTGGTTTTAAACTCTCCCTATAAAAAATATTTATCGACCTGTCAGACTCATACCTGACAGGTCTTTTTTTACCTTCAGAATTCTATCATATCGCAAAGCCGACCTTCCTTTTCTTGACTTACTTCGCCATATTCCTTAATTTTAATCTCATGCCATTTTTACTATGAAAATAGTGTGTTGGTATATTCCAAAAACACAACCTCTCTTTGGCTTTATCGGAGCATTTATTTTCGGATGAAGCATATACAACACTATTAACTTTAAAGCTTGAAAAACGAAAAAATGAAACGTAAAAAATTGCTAGTAGCCTTGTTGTTTACCGCATTGTTTGTGATGGTTTGTTATCAGCCATTATCGGCAGGATGGATTATTAAGTCGAAAACCACCAGTGAGTATGAGAGTGGTTGGAGCGAGATGTATTTGCAAAACAATGTATTTAAAATGGTTGATGAGGATCACATTTTCATTCTGAATGGAAATACACGCGATCTTACCTTTGTAAATGTGCAGGAGAATACTTACTGGAAAGGAAACCTGGACGATTTTAAGAATAGAATGAAAGAGTTTTTTGGCAAGGCAATGGATCAGTATTCTGCTCAAATGAAAGAGGCAATGAAAAACCTTACCTCCGAACAAAGAGCTATGATGGAGCAAATGGGAAAGAATAATCCGATGCTTAACGAAATGCAAGGCACAAAAACAAAGCCACCGGTGGTAGAAGTTGTGCGAACTGGCGAAGTGATGACCATTGTAAAAAGATCGGCCAGAAAATACATTGTAAAATCGGATGGAAAGAAGATGGAAGAGGTTTGGTTGGCAGAAAATATGATTTCGAAGAAGGATTGGAATCCTGAAATATTCAGAGAATTGGCCGAAAGCATGAGTATGGGAGTGAGCTCGACCGATTATGAAGATAGCGAGCAATATTGGAAGCTTGAAGATAAGGGAATTCCTCTAAAAACGGTTTATTTTCAGGATGATTATAAATCTGTTGATGAGGTGGTGGAATTGACAGAGAAAAACCTTCCTGCATCTACTTTTGAGCCACCAACAGATTGCAAGGAGATGAGTCTGGAGCATATTTTTCAGAATATGGAAGAGTAGGCTATCGACAAGGAAGAAATTTTGCAAATGATTAGCTCTTTGGGCATTTTTATTTTGTAAGTGCTGTATTTCATTATATTTGTCGTTCTAACACAAAATCAACAAAAATGAAGTACAATTTACTGGCCTTGGTATTGGCATTTGTGGCAATCTCATGTTCGAGCGATGGAGAGAAAGACTACAGAGAAGAAAACGATGCGGAGATTGCCGCTTATCTAATAGAAAACAATTTGAATGCAACGCGATCTGAATCGGGATTGTATTACGTAATTGAGGATGAGGGTGCAGGAAAAAATATTAGCATGATTTCGGATGTAACGTTAACTTACAAGGGTTATACCACAAACGGAGAAGTGTTTGACACAACAGGCGATGATTTGGCTTCGTTTAATCTGCAAAATGTAATTAGAGGTTTTGCTGAAGGCTTGTCGTACCTTAACGAAGGAGGTAAAGCTACTTTATTGATTCCTGCTCATTTGGGTTATGGCAGCAAGGATCATGGCAACATATTGGCAGGATCGGTTCTTATTTTCGAAGTAGAGGTGTATTCACCTGAAATGATTGCTGAGAAAAACGATGCAGACATTCAGGCTTACATCGAAAAGGAAGGATTGGATGCTACAAAAACAGAATCGGGTTTATACTATACGGTAGATGAGCCTGGAACAGGAGCGCAACCAACAGATGAATCGATAGTAAAAATTGTATACAAAGGCACTTTTTTAAATGGAACGAAATTCGGTGAAAGTGGTTCGGTAGGTGTTGATATTGAACTAAGCGATGTGATTGATGGATGGAAAGAAGGGATTCCTTTGTTTAAAGAAGGTGGAAAGGGTAAGTTGATTATTCCTGCACACTTGGGATATGGCAGTTACAATTACAGTGGTATGCCTGGCGGTTCGGTATTGGTTTTCGAAATTGAACTATTAAAAGTAAACTAAGCTTAATTGCTTTAATCAGATAATATAGAGAAAGAGGCTGTCTCCTAAAAGGGACAGCCTCTTTTGTTTTTTTAAGCCTCTTCGGTTTCGGGCTCGTAATTGTATTTCTTGTAATTAAAGTATGCTATTAAACTAAGGGCAAATAGTATTGCTACCGAATAATATACCCAGCTTGGTATTGGCACCGGATCCCCTTTTGCGTAGGAGTGTAATCCGGCAAGATAATAGTTAACCCCAAAGTAAGTCATCAGGATAGCTGAGTAGGACCATATCGAAGCCAAATTAAAAGAGTAAACCGATTTTAATCCAGGAATAAAACGCATGTGTAATACAAAGCTATATACCAAGATGCTAACCAGTGCCCAGGTTTCTTTTGGATCCCATCCCCAGTATCGACCCCACGATTCGTTGGCCCATACTCCGCCAAGGAAAGTGCCAATGGTAAGGAAATACAATCCAATGGTCATGGTCATTTCGCTAATGCGAGTCAAATCGACTACATTTTCTGCAATAACATCTTTGTTTTTGTTATTCTGAAGGATGTATAGCGTTAGGTTTATCATTCCTAAAATTGTAGCCAAGGCCAAAAATGCATAACTCGATGTAATAATGGCAACATGAATGGTCAACCAATAAGATTTTAATACAGGAACCAGGTTGGTTACTTCTGGATTCATCCAACTTAAATGAGCTACAAATAAGAACAAACCAGCCAATACTGCAGTTGCAGCCAAAGCCAACTTCGATTTTTTAGCAAATATGAATCCGGCCAACAAGCATCCCCAGGCAATAAAAGTCATGGTTTCGAAACCATTGCTCCAAGGTGCGCGCCCGGCAATGTACCAGCGGGCAGCTAAGCCTGCAGTGTGTAATAAGAATCCAACCCCTAAAATTACCATAGCGATTCCTACTACCCATTTTATTGGAAAATTAGGACGTAGAATGTGCGTAACCAGGAAGATAATTAGGAAGAATCCAATCATTAAATAGTAAGGGAACAAACGCTTAAAGATATTGACGTTGTTGTACAGGATTTCCACTTTTTGTTTCGATTCAGATGGCAATACTTCACTACCGAACTTCTTCTGAAATTTTTTGATGCCATCAATATAGGTGTCGGCTGTTTTGGTATTTCCCGAATTTAAAGCCTGACTCATCAGAACTATTGATTTTTTAATGAACAGGGAGTCTTCAGAGGCTGCAGTAACGGTTGATGTTGGGTTGTACCACGCACCCATTTTATCCTTAGGGTTAGGGAAAATCTTTAAAAATTCCCCTGTGAACACCATATAGGTAATGTTGATACGCTCGTCTACCGCCATAATTTCTTTGTCGTAAGAGGAACGGTGAGCAGGTTTTTTCGAGTAAGCATCCTGAACCTTTTTACTTAGCTTGTATTGGCCCATTTCGTTTACAAAATCCTTGAAAGCGCCATGTTTACCACTAATGCCAAGCTCTCTAGCCAATTCTGAATTACCAACCTTAATCATCTGAACTGTTTGCCACTCTTGTGGATTCACAATCATACTTAGGAAGATCTGTTCGGCAGGATATCCTTTAAACTTTCCTTTTTTGGTTACTTTTCGAATCACTTCACTGGCAAGAGTGTTTACAGGTTCAAATCTTCCGCCATTATCCTGAATCATGACTTCGCCAAAATTCTTAGCTTGCTCCAAAGGAACCACATTTAGGTCTTGTGCACTTGCACTTAAACTGCTTCCACCTAGAGCAAAAGCTAAAATGGCCATCACTTTTACTTTTCGTGATTTACGACCTAAAATTTTGAATCTGCTGTAAGGATTAACCAATGACCATGCCATTCCCAGCATTAGCAGGAAGTAACCAAAGTAAGTAATTGTCATTCCCCAGCGGTCATGATTTACAGAAAGAACAGTTCCTAGCTCATCGGTATCATAAGAAGCTTGGAAGAATCTGTAGCCTTCGTGATTTAGTATGTTGTTCATATAAATTCTGTAATCTTTTTTAATGCCTTTTGTTTCGTCGATAAGAGTAACTTCACTAGCAAAAGAAGAAGGACTGTTAGAACCAGGATATCTTTCCAATTGGAAATCATTCAGTTTTAAGGAGAATGGCAATTCCATAATTTTTGAACCATAGGCTATGGAAATGTTCACATCTCCAATAGAAGTTATTTCTGCTTTGCCAGTATAATCTTTTTGGCCTTTTACAATTAGTTCTTTCTGATAACTTCCATTTTTAATATCGAATACCAATAGAGTAGGGGCATTCTTGTCTTGTCCTTGAATGTACTTGAATTTTGCTGCAGGATAGAAATTTTTAATTACAAGTTTGGTTCCACCAATATCGTATAATTTACGAGGCGAAACAACATGCCATTGTTTGGCTGCCATTGGAATGGCATCGCCACCCATCATACTCAACTCCTTTAATGGCATTGGGCTTATCATTCGTAAACTATCCGTGTAGTCAAATACAATTGCATTTGGATGAGGATTGCTTCCAAAAGCCAATAGGTTGTTTTCAACCATTTTATGCGAGTTGTACTCCAAAGTAAAATTTTGCATTCCATTCATTCCGGCACTACCTACAGCAACCATTTCTATAACTGGAGTACCACTCATATCTTGAACTAGTGTAGTTTGAGCATTTGGTATAAATGTTTTTAACTGGATATCAACTTCACTATCATCAACCGAAAGGCTCTCATTAAAGTCATCCGATTTAACTGAAGATAGGGTAAACTTCTCGCTTAGTTCAGATGTTTTTCCATTCTTTTCCAATTTCACATCAATGTATGAATCCATTGTGGTAATTTGGTTGGTAGATTGACCTTCTCGAATGTGCATGTTTCCTTCAAACCCTACATATCGGGTAAATGCAGAACCCACAATTATTACAACAAAAGAAGCATGGAAAATGAAAATAGACCACTTTTCTTGCTTGTATAACTTGTAGGTAAAAATATTGGCGATCAAATTAAGTGTAAGCAACAAAAGTAAAAGCTCGAACCAGCGAGCGTCGTAAACCATTGCTCGAGCTGCTGGAGTTCCAAAATCATTTTCTATGAATGTTGCTGTTCCAATCGAAAATGCAAACAGGATAATGAGCACTCCCATCATCTGCATAGAGAATAGAAAATTCAAAAGTTTCTTCATCTGATTCAATATATTTTATGAAGTACGCTAGTACTACTGGTTAGTTTAGAATGTTAGTGTATGTAAATTGGATTTCAAGATACGCTTTTCTTTATAAATTAAAAATCGATGCATATCGGTAGATTTAATGAAAAATATATGTTTTTATGTCAATATAAAGGTGTAACTTGTTGCTTGTTAGATATTATTGAGGAGTATAGGTTATTTATTAAGCAATGATGTGCTTTTTTGTATTACATATTAAATGTGTGGTGTGTAAACAGTAATCTTATTTAGATTAAAAATAAATTAAGATGCGAAAGTGTTTTGTTTTTCGTATCAAAATCATCTGAAAGTCAATAGTAGAAAAGGATAAAAAGGTATTAAAATTTAAATATAATAAATTTAAATAATCCATTAATCTTGAAATGAATTAATAATTCAATTAGTATTGTATCAATATCACTTAATTATTGAATTGAATAAGAGATTTTTAATTTAAAATCTAACCGAACTATGAAAAAACTATTTCGCCTATTTCTAGTCCTTTTTCTAGGACTGGTGCCATCTTTAGTAATGGCTCAGCTTACTTTTACCGGAGAAATCAGACCACGTACAGAGTATCGTCATGGTTTAAAATCACTTTTTAACTCTTCAGATGAAGCTGCATTTTTTACTTCACAGCGTACACGTTTAAATTTAGGTTATACTCAGGAGAAATTCAGAGTAGGGCTTTCTGTTCAGGATGTTCGTGTTTGGGGTGATGTTGCTCAATTAAATGTATCCGACAAAAATAAATTAATGCTTCACGAAGCATGGGGGGAAATCATTTTCAACGAAAACTTCTCTTTAAAAGTTGGTCGTCAGGAATTGGTATATGATGACTCTAGAATTTTGGGTAATGTAGGTTGGGCTCAGCAAGCCAGAAGTCACGACTTGGCATTGTTAAAGTTTAAAACTGATGAAAAGGGTAAATTCCATGTTGGTTTTGCTGTTAATAATAATAATGAAACCACTGTTCGAAATTCCTACATTGGTTCATATAAGCATATGGAATTTGCTTGGTATAACAGAAAGAGTGACCAATTTGATTTCAGTTTATTGTTTATGAATGTTGGCCAAGAAATTACAGTTGTTGATGGCGATGATATTTCTTTTGAAGGTGAGAGTGTTCAAACATTTGGAACACATATGAATTACCGTCCTGGTAAAATATCCTTTACAGGGTCGTTATATGCTCAAACTGGGAAACATCCTTTGGGGAATGATATGAAAGCTTACATGTTCAATTTAGGTATGAAATTTCCTGTTGCAGATAACTGGAAAGGTAATGTAGGTATCGAAATGCTTTCAGGTACTGACTATGATGCAACATCAAAAACTAGGTTGGATGAAGATTATAAATCATTTACTCCGTTATTTGGTACAAATCACAAATTTAATGGTCATATGGATTACTTCTATGTTGGTAACCATACTGGCAATGTTGGTTTGACTGATATTTATGGCGGACTGAATCATTCAAAGGGACAATGGTCATTTGCTACTGCAATTCACGTGTTCTCAACTGCTGCTGATCTTTATTTAGGTCCTGAAAAACAAGATAAATACTTAGGAACTGAGCTTGATTTATCAGTAGGATACAAGTACTCAAAGAGTGTTTTGGTTAAAGCTGGTTACTCACACATGTTTGCATCGGATTCGATGGAAGCTTTGAAAGGTGGTGACAAAGATGAAACTCAAAACTGGGGATGGGTAATGCTTGTGTTTAAGCCAAATTTCTTGAAAAAATAAAGAAAACTCCATACATTAAAACTAGTGCTAATGGTAAGATTATTAAAATTTTTAACACCACCTCCAAAATGGAAGCTTCCGGTTTATGTACTGCTTGGGATATTCTTTGGACTAGGCTGCTATGTGCTTTATCTTTCTAAAGCAGCATCTTATTTGTCCGACTCGCCTGAGACTTGCGTAAACTGCCATGTTATGGCTCCACAGTATGCTACCTGGAATCATAGCTCGCATAGGGAAGTTGCCACGTGTAACGATTGCCACGTTCCGCACAACAACGTATTTAACAAGTACTTTTTTAAAGCCAAAGACGGCTTGCGCCATGCAAGTATGTTCGCGTTGAGAATGGAACCAGAGGTAATTTTTATACTTGATGAGGGTAAGGAAGTAGTTCACAACAACTGCGTCCGTTGTCACAGTCAACAACTGACTGATCCGAAACTGGTAGCTAAAGTGCCAAACCATGCCCACAATACTCAGGATAGAGTTTGTTGGGAATGTCACCGAGAAGTACCGCATGGAAGAGTGAACAGTTTATCTAGTGTTCCAAACGCCCGAGTTCCGCTTCCTGAAAGTCCGGTGCCTGACTGGTTAAAAGAATACATGAAAGAAACTGAATTAGAAAACGAATAAAACTTAAACTAAATATACTATGAAACCAATACAAGAATCTGTAGGCAAAAAACCAATGTTGGGATGGTTGATCTTCCTGGTAACTTTGGTTGTTGTATTCCTACTTGGATTGTTAGCTTCATCTATCATGGAAAGAAGGGCAGAATCTGTTTATGCCTATACTCCTCAAGTTGAGCACGGTCAGTGGGAACCAAGAAATGAAGTTTGGGGTGAAAATTTCCCAAGAGAATTTGAATCATATTATAACACAGCTGATACTACTTTCCGCAGTAAGTATAATGGTGGTGCTATGATTGATATGTTAGAGGTTGATCCTCGTTTAGTTGTTCTTTGGGCTGGTTATGGTTTTGCAAAAGACTATAATCAAGGTCGCGGTCACTACTATGCTGTAGAAGATTTAAGAAATACATTAAGAACAGGTGGTCCTGTTGATGATAAAACAGGTCCTATGCCATCTACTTGTTGGACTTGTAAATCTCCGGATGTACCTCGTTTGATGAATGAAATAGGAGTTGCTGAATATTACGCAGGAAAATGGTCTTCGAAAGGACATGAAGTGGTTAACCCAATTGGTTGTGCAGACTGTCATGATTCAGAGACTATGAATTTAAGAATTTCTCGTCCTTATTTGATCGAAGCATTCGAACGTATGGGTAAGGATATCAATGATGCTACTCACCAGGAAATGCGTTCTTTGGTATGTGCTCAGTGTCACGTTGAGTATTACTTTAACAAGAATCGTGTTAAAGGATCTGCATTTGTTCAATTGCCATGGGATAAAGGTATGGGTGTTGAAGAAATGGAAGAGTACTACGATGAAATGGAATTTAAAGATTGGACTCATGCTTTAAGTAAGGCTCCAATGTTGAAAGCTCAGCATCCAGGATACGAAGTATACTTAAAAGGTATTCACGCCGACCGTGGTGTTTCTTGTGCTGACTGTCACATGCCATATAAATCAGAAGGGGGACAGAAATTTACCGATCACCATATCCAATCGCCTTTGAACAACGTTGCCAACTCATGTCAGGTTTGTCACCGTGAGGAAACTGATAAGTTGATTCAGAATGTTTACACTCGTCAGGATCAGATTATTCACAATAGAGACAAACTGGAAGAGTTGTTGGTACGTGCTCACGTAGAAGCTAAGAAAGCATGGGATTTAGGTGCAACAGAAGAAGAAATGAAGCCTATATTAATGGGTATTCGTCACGCACAATGGCGTTGGGATTATGCAGCTGCTTCTCATGGTGGTTCATTCCATGCTCCAACTGAAATAGGTCGTATTATTACAACTGGTGTGGAGCGTGTTCAAGAAGCTCGTATTGCATTGGTTAGAGTATTCCACAAGTATGGATTTACAGGTGAAGTTCCTTATCCAGATATTACTACTAAGGCGAAAGCTCAGGAGTTTATTGGTTTACCAATGGATAAATTGAATAAAGAGAAAGAAACATTCAAGAAGAACTTAGTTCCTGAGTGGGATAAGAAAGCGAAAGAACGCGAAGCCACTTATCAGGTGAAAATGTAATGATTTACAGTTAAAGTAATAGGTTCTATGCCGTCCTTCATGGGCGGCATATTTTTTAGAATAATATTTACCCATATGGGAAATGTCGATTCTATATAAGCACTTTAGGGCTTATTTGTTCTATAAAATGATACGAAATTCTAAAAAATGTTACGATCTTAACAAATCTTGTTTAAATATTGAGATATGAGTAAGACCACTAAACCACTATGGCAAAACCCGTGGGGATATGCTGAAAGTTTTTTAATTGCATTCGGATTATTGCTAATTGGATTCCTATTGGAATTTACCATACAATCTAATTCAGGAACATCCATCAGGTATCCTATGAATTTAATTTTAGGAGGAGTTTTTTTAACGCTACTCCTGGTGTTTTATGGATTATTAAAGAAATCAAAACTATACCTGTTTCTTTCAGGAATACCAGCATCTATTGGTGCAATAAGTATGTTAACGCTATTGGTTATTATTATGGGAGTTACTCCGCAGGTGCCAATGCAAGACAAAAACCTGATAACAAAATTGAGCTTAAATCAGCTTACCACTTCCTGGCCGTTTTTATTTATCAACTTTTACTTACTGGTAATATTGGCATTCGTTATTATTCGAAAAAGTTTTCCATTTAAATGGAAGAACTGGGGGTTTGTTTGCAGTCATTTGGGATTGTGGATTACCATATTTGCTGCGGGTTTAGGTTCTGGAGATTTAATGCGCTTAAAAATGGATTTACATGAGAATAAAACCGAATGGAAAGCGTATGACGATAAAGGGAATTATTACGAATTGCCACTTGCCATTAAACTAAACGATTTTATTGTCGACGAATTTAATCCGAAGTTGGCAGTTGTTGAAAACGAAACGGGAAAACTTTATGAGCCAAGCAAACCATCTATGATCATGATCGAAAAAGATTTGACTGCTCAATTGCACAATTGGTCGGTTACAATAGGTGAGTTTTTACCTTTATCGGGAAGGGCAGGAGATAAGTATCATCCATTACATGATTTTGGTGCTGCTCCTGCAGCTAAAGTAAGTGTTAGCACAAACTCAGCGGAAGCTCTTACTGGTTGGATTTCTTGTGGCAGTTTTAATCGACCACATGAATCTCTTAAATTGAATGATAATTATTCATTGTTGATGACAGTACCGGAACCAAAGAAGTTTTCATCAGAGGTTACCATATATACTCCTGATGGCAAAAAGGAAGATAAAGTTCTTGAAGTAAACAAACCACAAAGTGTGAATGGGTGGAAAATATACCAATTGAGCTACGATGAGAAAATGGGGAAATACTCAAGTCTTAGTGTAGTAGAAGTTGTAAAAGATCCTTGGCAGATTTATGTGTATATCGGTATTTTCATGATGATGATTGGAGCCATTTATATGTTTTGGAGAGGAAATAAAGTAACAATTAACAGTGAACAATGAACAGTGATCAGTTACCAGTAATAATTGTGTTTGTTGATTACTGCTAACTGTTAACTGCTAACTAAAAAAATATGATTTGGAACTATTTTTTAATGGCAGCGGGTGTAAGTTCTGCAAGTTGGATATTATCGGCATTCATTCCTAAAAAAGATATTATCAGGAATTTATTGGTGCTAATAGGAATTCTTAGTATGGCAGTTTATATAGGTTTTTTATGGACCAGTTTGGAGCGACCTCCTCTAAGAACTCTAGGAGAAACACGATTGTGGTATTCATTGTTTATATCGATAATAGGTTTGATTACCTACTTCCGTTGGCGATACCTTTGGATGCTTTACTATTGCCTGTTTATGTCGCTTCTGTTTTTGTTTATTAATTACTTGCATCCCGAGAATTTCTCGAAGACATTAATGCCAGCCTTACAAAGTCCATGGTTCGTTCCGCATGTAGTTGTGTACATCATTTCCTATGCATTTTTGGCCGCATCTACATTGGTTGCAGTTTATGGATTGTACCAAGTAAAGAGAGAAAAATTCGAAGCCAAATACATGCAAGTGGCTGATAATTTAGTATACCTTGGGTTTGCATTCCTAACTTTCGGTCTTTTGTTTGGAGCCTTGTGGGCCAAAGAAGCTTGGGGGCATTATTGGACCTGGGATCCAAAAGAAACCTGGGCATTCATCACTTGGATGGGATATTTGGTATACATCCATCGTCGATATCAGAAGCCAGGAAAGTATGTTTCGGCTTTGTGGATTTTAGCACTGGCATTTGTAATACTTCTTGTGTGCTGGTTTGGTGTTAACTATTTGCCATCAGCACAATTTAGCGTGCATACCTATAGCATGCAACCTTAAAGTTAATAATTGGCGACCATTGCTTGCTGGGAGACTAGTATAGCTACTAGTGGGAAGGGGCCACGAAGATGAGTATGAAAGTAAAATTGTATTAGAGATTGTACTAGATATAAAAATGCCAGTTCGAAAGAACTGGCGTTTTGTATTATAAATAGATTGTTTATTCTTGTTTAATACCTGCAGGACCTTGGTAAGTTGCATCTCCTAATCCTAGGATTGGATAGAAAATAAATGGTAGGAAAATTAACCCAAAGGTAAAGCCTGTGCCTTTCCCAAAACTTTTAGATAAAAGATGGACCATTCTTATGGCAATTATAATATTCACAATTGGAATAAAAATCAATAGCAATAACCACCACCATGGTTTTCCAATGATTCTTAGCCATACTATTGTACTGTAAATTGGAATAATGCAGGCCCAACCAGGTTGGTTTGCCTTTTCATAGGTTTTCCATGCTGATACAATCATTAATACAATCAAACCTAAATAAAAAAGTAATCCTATTGTCATTCTTTTAATTCTATTATTCTCCTACTCGTATGGCTTTTCGGATGCGCCCCGTTTATGGTTTCTGGACTCCATTTGAAATTTGCAGGCGCGAAAGTAACAATTTAAATTATTATGCTTGTTTATTTTTTTAGTTGTTTTTAGAAGAAATGTTGTATTTATTGATGTTTAGTTATTTCTATACTAAGAAAGAATTGTTTAGTAAATAAAAACGCCGATTCAAAAGAACCGGCGTTTTTTATGCTTGTAGCTGAAAGCAGATTACTAACAGCTAAATTTATCCTTCAATTTTGTGAAGTACCATTTTCTTGGCAGTTTCAATGGCTTGTTGTAATCCTTTAGGATCTTTACCACCAGCCGATGCAAAGAATGGTTGTCCACCACCACCACCTTTAATTTCCTTGGCAGCTTCGCGAACAATATTTCCTGCATGTAAGTCATATTCTTTCACAAGGTTATCAGAGAACATGATGGTTAGGTTTGCTTTACCACCCAAATCGGCACCTGTAATGAATACCAAATTATCAACTTCACCTTTTAATTGGAAAGCGATGTCTTTTAAATCAGCAGCACTTCCAACAGTTAGTGGTTCAGTAATGAAATTTACATCTTTGGTTACAGAAATATTTCCTTTAAGATCATTCTTCATTACCTTTAAGCGATCCTTCATAAAGCCATCCAAATCCTTTTTTAAACCTGAATTCTCAGACATCAGGTCTTCAATGTTTTTAAGTAGGTTTTGGCTTGATTTAAATACTTTTTCAATATTTCGCAGCGTATTCAATTTGTCATTAATGTATTGTTCTGCTTTGTCAGCAGTAATTGCTTCAATTCTTCTAACACCAGCAGAGATAGCTCCTTCTGAAATAATCTTGAATAAGCCAATCTGACCTGTTGCTTCAACGTGAGTACCACCACATAGCTCAACAGAATCGTTGAATTTTACTACTCGAACCAAATCGCCATATTTTTCACCAAATAAAGCCATAGCTCCCATATTTACAGCTTCAGCCATTGGGATGTGGTTCTTGATTTCAATAGCAATGTTTTCTCTGATTTTCTTGTTTACAATTGCTTCAACTTTAGCAATTTCTTCATCAGTTACTTTTTGGAAGTGTGAGAAGTCGAAACGCAAGTGATCAGGATTTACCAAAGAACCTTTCTGCTCAACGTGATCGCCTAAAATTTCACGTAATGCATGATGCATTAAGTGAGTTGCAGTGTGGTTGTTTGCAGTAAGATTTCTTTTGCTACCACTTACCACTGCTTTAAAAGTTGCAGTTGGATCGGTAGGCAATTCTTTTGCAAAATGAACAATCAAACCATGTTCTTTCTTGGTATCGATAATGGAAACTTTCTGGCCATTTGCTTCAATGTAACCAGTATCTCCAACCTGCCCACCACTTTCGCCATAGAATGGAGTGATGTTGAATACCATTTGGTAAGAATCTTTTCCTTTACTTGTAATTTTTCTGTAACGAGTAATTCTTACATCTGTGCTTAGGTAATCGTAACCAACAAATTCCTCAACATCATCTTTTAAAAGTTCCACCCAATCTCCAGTATCAATCGAAGTTGCAGAGCGAGATCTGTTTTTCTGAGCTTCCATTTCAGTGTTGAACTCTTTGCGATTCACAACCAAATCTTGTTCTTTCAAAATCAACTCGGTCAAATCTAATGGGAATCCGTAAGTATCATATAATTCAAAAGCCAACTTACCAGGAACAACTTTAAAGTCGTCAGCTTTTGTTTTTTCAATAATTTGATCTAACAATCTAATACCATTCTCAAGTGTTCTCAAGAATGAATTTTCTTCTTCTTTAACTACTTTTTCAATTAAAGTCTGCTGTTTTACCAACTCAGGGAAGTGTTGTCCCATCACTTCAATTAATACTGGAATCAAACCATACATGAATGGATCTTTGAATCCAAGGAAGGTATATCCATAACGAACTGCTCTGCGAAGAATTCGGCGAATTACATATCCAGCCTTATTGTTCGATGGCAATTGTCCGTCTGTAATCGCAAAAGCAATGGTTCTGATATGGTCAGCAATAACACGAAGTGCAATATCAATTTCTTCATCTTTACCATACTCCTTGCCACCCATTTTAGCAATGGTCTGAATAATTGGTTGGAAAACATCAGTATCGTAATTCGAAGTTTTTTCTTGCATTGCCATACACAAACGTTCAAATCCCATTCCTGTATCAACATGCTGGTGTGGAAGAGCTTCTAAAGAACCGTCAGCCTTACGGTTGAATTGCATAAATACAAGGTTCCAAATTTCGATTACTTGCGGGTGATCCATATTTACAAGATCTCTACCTGAAGTAATTTTTCTCTCTTCATCACTTCTTAAGTCGATGTGAATTTCGGAACAAGGACCACATGGACCTTGATCTCCCATTTCCCAGAAGTTATCTTTTTTATTACCGTTAATAATATGATCTTCAGGAAGGTATTTCATCCAATATCCTGCAGCTTCATCATCACGGTCTAACTTATCGTCAGCACTACCTTCAAATACAGAGGCATATAAACGATCTGTTGGCAGTTTATAAACTTCAGTTAAAAGTTCCCATGCCCAATCAATAGCTTCTTTTTTAAAGTAGTCACCAAACGACCAGTTACCCAACATCTCGAACATGGTGTGGTGATATGTGTCGTGCCCTACTTCTTCAAGGTCGTTGTGTTTTCCTGAAACACGAAGACATTTCTGAGAGTTGGAAATTCTGTTATATTTTACTGGTGAGTTACCAAGAAAGATATCCTTAAACTGATTCATACCTGCATTGGTAAACATCAATGTAGGATCATCTTTAATTACCATCGGTGCCGATGAAACGATTTTATGTTGCTTTGAATTAAAAAAATCCAAAAATGCTTGTCTGATTTCGCTTGAATTCATGAGTCTATTATGTTTTAAATAGATGAGATTTCGTTACTTAGCTTGCAAAGTTAGATTAATTCCTTAATTTTGTTGACTTAAATGAGCAAAAATTTAGACTTTTTCTGCAAAAATTAACCTAAAAGTATTAGATGGCGAAAACAAAGTATCAGTTTAACCCTGAGTCTGTTAGCTACGAAAAGGTGGAAATTAATTTTAAGACACGCTTAGTCAATGTTCTTAAGCATATGGCTTCCAGTTCAGTACTAGCTATTTTTATGGTTGTAGTATTGTTCTATTTCTTCGGTTCACCCAAGGAAAGATCATTGGAAAGAGAAAACCAAAGATTAATAAATCAATACAGTTTATTAAATACAAAACTTCAACAGGTTCAAACCGTTCTGAGTGATTTAGAGCAAAGAGATGATAATATCTACCGTGTTATTTTTGAAGCAGAACCGATTCATTCAAACATCCGTAAAGCGGGTTTTGGAGGAGTAAATCGTTACAAGCATTTAGAGAGTATGGACAATGCTGAGCTTGTAATTTCCACTACTAAAAAGTTAGATCAGGTTGCAAAATCATTGTATGTACAAACCAAATCTTACGATGATGTTGAAGAAATGGTAAGGAACAAGTTTAAAATGCTTTCTGCAATTCCTGCAATTATGCCACTTGCAATAAAGGATTTTGGACGTATTTCTGCAGGTTATGGCTGGAGAATTCATCCAATTTATAAAACTCGTAAGTTTCATGATGGAATGGACTTTACAGGAAAGATTGGAACTCCAATTTATGCAACTGGTGATGGAGTTGTAAAAACAGTTAGGAAAGAGAGAGGATATGGTAAGAAAATCGTGATTGATCATGGTTATGGCTATACAACCATTTATGCTCACTTGGATAGTTACAGGGTAAGAAGAGGACAAAAGGTAAAGCGTGGAGAAATTATAGGAGAACTTGGAAATACAGGTATTTCAACAGGACCTCACCTGCATTATGAAGTAAGAAAGGGACGAAAAACATTAAATCCGATTAACTACTATTTTAATGACATTACAGCAGAGGAATACGACCAAATGGTTGCATATGCTGAAAACACTGGTCAAACAATGGATTAATTCTACCGATAAAAATAATAAGAACATAAAAAGTGGCACGGAAAAATTTATTCCGTGCCATTTTATTTATTACTTTAGTTAATAATTTATTCCCATGTGCTTAGCTTTGCCCTTATTAAAAGAAGGGGTAAGATTTAAAATTAATCGACGTGCCTTACAAAGAGAAGAAAATAGAAAAGCTTTATTATTCAATTGGTGAAGTTGCTGATATGTTTAAGGTAAATACCTCCTTAATCAGATATTGGGAAAAGGAATTTGATGTTATTAAGCCAAAGAAAAATAAGAAAGGGAATCGTTTTTTCACTCAGGGCGATATTGAAAATTTTCATTTGATTTTCCACTTGGTAAAAGAACGAGGAATGACTCTGAAAGGAGCTAAGCAAAAACTCAAAGAGAACAAAGAGGATACAGAGAATAATTTTATTGTTGTTTCGCGCTTGCAAGAGATCAAAGATTTGTTGTTGGAAATCAAAGATGCATTATAATCATTAAAACTTATTAGAATTGAAAGTACGGGATATTATTTCGTCTATAGAAGAGGTTGCGCCATTATCTTATCAGGAATCGTATGATAATGCCGGACTTATTGTTGGAGAATACCATCAAGAGGTTAGTGGCATTTTAATCTGTCTTGATGTAATTGAAAGTGTTATTGAAGAGGCAATTCAAAAAGGAGCAAATCTAATTATTGCTCACCACCCGATTGTATTTAAAGGTCTAAAAAGATTTAATGGATCGAACTATGTTGAGCGAACTGTAATGATGGCAATTAAGAATAACATTGCCATTTATGCAGCACATACCAATATCGATTCTGTTCGTGGTGGAGTTAGCGAGAGAATTTGTGATTTAATAGGTTTGCAAAACAAGAAGGTCTTATCTCCAATTGGAGGTGACCTTAAGAAATTAGTAACTTTTGTTCCTAATGATCATGCACAAAAGGTGAGAGAAGCTCTTTTTAGTGCTGGAGGAGGAAGCATTGGTAATTACGATTCGTGCAGTTTTAATGTGGAAGGAGAGGGAACTTTTCGAGGTGGAGAAGAAACAAATCCGTTTGTAGGAGAAAAAGGGAAGCTACATTTTGAGAAAGAAGTGAGGGTTGAAACCATTTTTCCTAAGCATTTAAAAGGAAAAGTAGTAGGAGCAATGCTAAATGCTCACCCTTATGAAGAGGTTGCCTATGATGTTTACTCTTTAGACAATAACAATCCACAAGTGGGATTAGGTATGATAGGAGAGTTGGAAAGTGAAGAAGACACGATCGATTTTTTGAAAAGAATTAAAGAAATATTCGGTTGTGGATGTATTAAGTATACTAATATAAACAAGGGAAATATAAAAAAAGTAGCTGTTTGTGGTGGAAGTGGAAGTTTTTTATTGAGAAATGCCATATCAGCTAAAGCCGATATATTTATTACCGGAGACTTTAAATATCACGAGTTTTTTGATGCTGAGAACAAATTAATAATTGCCGATATTGGACATTATGAAAGTGAACAATTTACTCGGGATATTTTTTATGAGATAGTTACAAAAAAATTACCTAACTTTGCGGTTCATATTTCTGAGATAAATTCGAATCCAATAAATTATTTGTAAACATATGACAACACAAGATCCAAAAGCTTCAGATTTTAAGGATATTTCAGTTGAAGAAAAATTACGTACATTGTACGAAATGCAATCTGTTGATTCTGAGGTAGACCAAATTAGAACGCTAAGAGGGGAGCTTCCTTTGGAAGTGCAGGACTTGGAAGATGAGATTGCCGGACTTGATACCAGAATCGAAAATCTAAATAACGAGGTAAAAGAACTTGTCGATACGATTGCTAAGAAAAAGCAAGAGATTAAAGAAGCTGGTTTGTTAATTAAAAAGTACGAAGCTCAGCAGATGAATGTTCGCAATAACCGTGAGTTTGATTCTATTTCTAAGGAAATCGAATTTCAAAACCTGGAAATTGAACTGTGCGAAAAGCGTATCAAGGAGTTTACTGCGGAAATGGGGAACAAAAAAGCTTTAATCGAAAATTCAGAAGCTATTTTTGCTGAGAAGAAAGCTGATTTGGAATCTAAAAAAGGCGAGTTGGATGAGATCGTTTCTGAAACTCAAAAAGAGGAAGAAAAGTTGATGGATAAGTCTGAATCTTTCAAAACTAAAATTGAGGAGAGACTTTTAACAGCATATTCAAGAATTCGCTCGAACGCAAGAAACGGATTAGCAGTTGTAACTGTTGAGCGTGATGCATGTGGAGGTTGTTTTAACAAGATTCCACCACAGCGCCAAATGGACATCCGTTCTCGTAAAAAGATTATCGTTTGTGAATATTGCGGACGTATTTTGGTTGACCGTTACATTTGCGATTACGATCACAGTCTTGAGGAAGCTGATAAAGCTGCAGCTGCTGCTAAGCCTAAAAGAAGAACTCGTAAAAAAGAATAGTACGATTTTGAAAAATATAGAAACGGTTATCTTTACGGAGGTAACCGTTTTTTATTATGCCATATTACAATATGAATATATCAGATTATAAAGAATTGCAGAGCTTGAAGGATAAGCGAGAATCGTTTTATATTTATTTTTCAGCTCCCAATTGTGGTGTTTGCGAGGTATTAAAGCCTAAATTAGAGGAATTGTTTCAGAATAATTTTGACAAATTAAAAGCATATCATGTAAATACTGCAATGCAGCCAGATATTGCTGCCCAGGAAGGTTTGTATACAAACCCTTCCCTACTTGTTTTTATGGATGGACAGGAAGTTTTAAAAAGAAGCAGAGCGATTGGATTGGATGAGGTCTATGACTCTTTAAATCGATATTATAAGATGTTTTTCCAGGAATAAAAAATGCCAGTAACTCAATTACTGGCATTTCTTTTAATCTCTTGTTCTAATATACTCCCGTATTCAACATCACTAGTGGACATGCTTCTTCGGTTTCTATACCGTGAGCATTTGCTTTTTTGTAAAATTCGGGATTCTCAGTACCTGGAGGAAATAGAATTCTTTCTGGTTTTAATCCAATAATATAATCGTGAAAAGACTCTAGATTTTTAGGTGAAAGATAAATTGCTATTGTTTGAACTTTAGCCTCACACGGCTTTCCCGTTTGGATTTGTACACCAGAAATGATTCCTTCCTTGTTTCCCACTGCAACAGTTTCAATATTGTGTTTACGAAGAAGTTTTACGCATTTGTTTGAGTATCGATCTTCATTTGTACTCGCGCCGATTACGAGTGTTTTTCCTGTATTTTGCATCATGAAATATTTAGATATCTATATGTGATAAATATAGTGAAATAGCTGATACATTTTGCGAATAGGAAAATAAAAAAGCCTTTTACAATACAGTAAAAGGCTTTAGAAATAATATTTAGAGTACTATTTTTCTATTAAAACAGTTGCATAGGCTGATATGCCTTCCTGTTTTCCCACAAAACCAAGTTTTTCGGTTGTTGTAGCTTTGATCGCTAAATCATCTAAATCAATTCCCATAACTTTTGAAAGTGTTTCCTGCATTTTAGGAATTAAAGCTTTGATTTTGGGTTTTTGTAATGCAATTGTTGAGTCGATATTTCCTATTGAATAACCTTTCTCAGCAATGATTTCAACAGTTTTTTTGAGTAATATTTTACTATCAATTCCTTTAAAATCATTCGAAGTATCTGGAAAATGATAACCAATATCTCTCATGTTAGCAGCTCCTAAAAGAGCGTCGCATATTGCATGAATCAAAACATCACCATCAGAATGAGCTACACATCCTTTGTTGTGCTCAATTTTAATTCCTCCCAACCAAAACTCTTCTCCTTCAGCTAATTGATGCACATCGTAGCCAAATCCAACTCTAATCTTCATTATTTTATAATTTTATCAAGATTAGCCGTTAAGGAAAATCTTAAAGTATTTTTAAGGGGGTTGTTTTGAGTTGTTGGAATTAGGTAAGAAAAATCAAGATCAAACATGTTTAATTTTACTCCTAAACCAGCAGTAAAATACTTGCGATTTCCTTTATCTTCATGTTCGTAGTAGTATCCACCTCTTAGTGCAAATTGTTCTTGGTACCAATATTCAAGTCCAAGTGACCATGCAATTTCCTTAAACTCTTCACTCATTCCGCCAGGTGCGTCAGAAAAAGAGCTAAAAATACCACTTACAACTGACTTGTCTGAGGTTTCGCTTCCAACAATAACACCACCATTGTCATCTTCATTTAATGATCCACTATTTGGTGTTGGAACCAAAAGTTTGTTCATGTCAGCAGCAATGGTAAGTGAATTGTATCTGTCCAATTCCATTTTTAATGCAGTACCCAACTTCAAATTGGTAGGAATAAATTCCTTTTCATCATCGTTGGTATAGCTGATTTTTGAGCCAATGTTTGAGACGTTTAGCCCCCAAGACCACACCATGTCTCTTCTATTTCTTCTGAACTCATGCTGATAATAAATAGAAACATCAGCTGCAAAAGCATTTCCTGCTTGAGTTTCTACACCAGCTACATACTGTGATTGGGTTAAATCAGATCTTATGTATCTGAAAGCAATACCTCCTGAAAACTCATCGCTTAATCTTCTTGAGTATGCAATATCAAATGCCCACTCGTTTGGGTTTTGTGCAACAGGAATGTCTTCAGCTCTTTCTAAAAAAGCAATTTCACCTAAAGAGAAGTAGCGAAGCGATGCTCCAATAACTTGATTCTTATCTAATCGGTAATATCCGGTAAGGTATGATATGCTCATATCATCAACCAAATCTCGTAACCAAGGAGTATACGATGCTGAAACACCATAATTTCCATCAATCATGGCAAATTTTGCAGGATTCCAATGCATTGAATTAACATCAGGAGATGTTGCAACACCTGCATCACCCATTGCACCTGCTCTTGAGTTTGGCGTAATTGTTAAAAAAGAAACAGCAGTAGAAATGTAGTTTGCACCAGAAGTTGAAGTCTGGGCAGAAGTTTTGTTAATGCCTGTAAAAAGCAGTAGGCACAGTAAACTTGTGATTAGAGTTAGTTTTTTAGTCATAATATTAATGTGTAGTAAAATACAAATATACTTCAAATAACTAATAAAGCGGATTTTTATTATTTGAGGATCACTAATTTTTGAAATTTATTTACAGTTTTTCCATTATCAGCACGAACTTTTACGCGATAGAAGTAAACTCCACGACCAATGGAATTTCCAAAATCATCTTTTCCATCCCATTGAATGGGGCCAACTCTGTTGCCAGATGAACCAATTGTAGTTTCGATGGTTTTAATTAATTTTCCTGATACTGTTAGGATTTGAATGAGAACATCCAATTCGCTCGAAGCTTGATTGTGTTCAAAATAAAAGCCTGTATTTGTAGTAAATGGATTAGGATAGTTTAGTACATGTTTAATTACCAAATCAGCTGTTTCTGCAACAACAAAATCTAAACTCGCAACTGATGAATTATTCACATTATCCCATACTTTTAGTTGTATTTCATGTTCTCCTGTTTCCAGTTCACTCAATTGATAACTTACTTTTCCTTTTTTATAATTGTCAAGATCTGCTTCGTAGAAATCATTTAGATCGATAGGATTTTCAGATTTTTGATCCAATATTGCTATTAAATCATGACCAATTGAGTTGCCAACGGTGTTGATACCACTTGCATCTTGAACGATAGCCAATAAAAGAGGATTTTCGTTGGTCATCCCGCCTGGTGTAAATTGTTCATCGTTCATGTACAATTCTATTTCCGGACCAATTTTATCATCGCTGGCACTAGGATTGGTTCCCCCAACAATAATTGAATTGGTAAAACCTGCAGCATCCATACCATTACTCGATGCATAATAGGAGATCTTACCTTTTCCATATTGATAGTTTATATCTTTGGGAACAAAGAATGAAAAATCGAATTTGCCATTTTTGATACTTGCTTTTCCTTTGTATAAAATACTGGTTTGGCTAGTATATTCAAATGGAATCCCATCATTCCCTTTGGTTGATTTATTGACGGCTTTGTCATAGATGGTTGGGTAAACAATACCATTAAAATTACTTAGGTCAGCTCCTGATCCTGAAGTAATTTTACCTGAGATTTTAATCTCGCTAAGAGCTTTTAATGTATCTACAGGTTGTGATATTAACACATCATTAAGGTGTGTACTTATAGCATTGTGTTCCGGATAGTTTAAACGCAAAGCAGGATCGCCCAAAAGGGTGAAGTTTCGCTTGTTGATTCCCGAAGAAGTTACATTTTTAGTCAACCTCATGATATCACCCAAACGATAAAATTTCCCATCAGAATCTCTCTCAAATGCATAATTGTAGAAATTTTGATTCAAGGTAAAATTCGGAGATGAAAACACAAGTCGGGTAGTTGTGAAAAGTCCTATACCACCGCCTTTATCTCGAAGAAGTATGATTTCACCTGCTGATAATTTTTTGTAGTTGTCGAATCGGCTAAACTCACAAGTCGCAGTCATGAACAATGGAAGCTTAACTGGATTTTGCCAAGAGTAAATATCATCAGTCATTAAAATATGCTCATGCGCCAGACCATTTTCATTACCATGGCCCGTGTAATTCATGATTAATGTTCCTTTGTTAATACTTTCGTTGATTTCTGTATTTACATTAGGGTATCGCTGACCAGCCGAACTTGTTATTTGTTCAAAATCATCTAAAAATATTCTTTGAGCTCTGTATTGAGGATAATTGTTTTCAATTTGGACAGCCAGCCTGTTGGCATCTCGCATGTGAGTATTGTTATCTTCATCATCGCCGATAAAACAAACCATCGTTTGCCAATCACCTTTTTCGGCAGAATTGTAATTTAGAATTTTATTGACCACGATTTGAGCCTCTTCTGAAGTGTTAACAGGGAACCTTCCTATTCCAATATCGACTAGTCCTGTAGCTTCTCCTTCATCATCATCCAAAAGTCCAAAATAATCATCGGTTACGAAGGATTGAGTTGGACTTAGAGAGTTTTCCGATTGGTAGGTCAATATTTTATTTGTGTTACTTTCTCTATCAGACTTATTATCGAATGAACCATCTCCGAATAATAATAAATACTTGATCATATCCGATTCACCAGATGAACGGTCGTAGAACATTTTAATAAAATTTCGGATGGCTGATACATCAGATGTGCCTGAAGAAAACTCATTGAAAATTACATTTTGATCTACTACGGTAACATGTAAATTATCAATGTTTCTGTGGTAATTAGCAATCTGTTCGGCATGAGATAAAAATGTTTTTGCGCTAACAATCAGCATGTCGGTTTGTGGCAAGGCATGCAAATTTTGATTTTGTATGTTGCCAATCACTTTTGGTTCAGGAAAATTACCTTGAGGATTGAAAACAACAAACTCTTTTAAACTGTTGGTTGTTGCGTTAAAACTACCTGTGGTTCCATTTAAACTAAGTGGAATTTGTTTTGCTGCATTTTGATTGCTAACATCCCAGACAATTGTTGATGTTGAACAGTTTTGAATTTGAAAACGAGAAATGTTACCCGTTGCTACTGATTCAATATCTCTAAATGCAGTTTGTGAACCGTTTAGTGATAGATTGCAGCGAGCATTTACCCTTAAGTAATCTAACCAACCAATAGATGAAGCAGAACTTTTTTCATATTCCAATTTAATATCAACCTGATTGTTTGTAGGTGTAAAACTGGTAAATGTTTTTTCTTCCAATCTGGCATAAGTAGCCGTATAGCTTCCAGTGTTTACTGCTGAAAAATTAATTGTTCCTATGTTGTTAGAACCAGAACTAAGTTTTAAACTGGTTTCTGAGGATGATCTTGCTGCAAAACGAGCTGTAACTATTGCGCTGGAAGTGTTTAATATGTTGGTAAAATTAAAGCTATAGTCGAATTCTGTTGTTACGTCGAATTCCTGTCCCAACCATAACCTGCCACTTTCTAATAAATTGGTTTCATCAATGTCGATTAATCGATAGTCATTAAAAGAATTAACTGTGTTTGTGAAATTTGATTCTGAGTTTTGCTGTTGTATGATTTGAGCACTTCCCTGATCTGAGCTCAGAAAGTAATATGCATTATTGGAGTACAAATGATTTTCATGAACAAATTCAGATTTATCTTCGTCGTATCTCCAATTTCTGGGTCCTTTGGCATAGAATAACAGGAAATCACCATCATTAAAAGTTCCATCGCTGCCAGTGTTGAAATATACAGGAACTACAGGAAGATCATCTTTTACCAATTCCGAGTTCATTTTTGGAAGCATTCCTCCTCCATAACCATAAATACGAACACTTGCCGGATTTGAAATTCCCATATCAATTAATTGTTGATAGGTAATTTTGTGAATGGCAGTTGTGTCAACTGAAATTTTCACCCAGTTTCCACCACTTAAAACAGAATTGCTAGCATAGTTTTTTACTGATTTTACACTTCTTTGTTGACTGATCTTTTTGAACCGAAGTTTAAAACTGATTAGTTTTTCGACTGTACCATTTGTTGGATTTTTTCTGATCGGAACAAATTGCACTTTTTGATATTGAATCTTTCTGATTGAAACTGGTTCTGTTTCAGGTGTTATTTCTGAAGAAAAAGATTTATTTCGTAAAATTTGCTGTTCGATGGAACTTAACTGAGCAAAATGCGTATCCACTAACTCAACAGAGAAAATATCTCCGTTTGAACCTGTTCTTTGTAAGTGATAAAATTCAGGTAACCAGTTGTTCGTCAGATCAAGTGATGCGCTATTAAAGGTTATGGTTCTAATGTTTTCTCCATCTGGAGATGAAATGTAAGTATCAGACCAATCTAGTTTGAAAGTATCGGAAGTTTGGGAAAAACTTACTTTTCCGATCAATAAAATTAGAACAATTATGAGATAGCGCATTTTTTGGTTTTAAGTTTCGTTATTGAAAACAGAATTAACGCAAAATAAATAAAACTTTACACATTGACGAGCAAACTGCTTATGATATCTGAAACTTGATATTTTTACTTGTAGCGAAAAATATTTTATTAAAAATGATTAAGCCTACGGAATGAAGATAAAATCATGAATTAAATTTAGCTACAGAGAATCAGGTAGATGAGTACAGATTAGATTTTTTAGTAAAAAATGTTAAATATTTAATCGAAAAACTAAAATCAGATACAATAAAATTATAGCACTTTTAGTTATATTTGTTGAGTTAAGTATTTTTGAAGATAAACTACATTCAATCTATTATGAAACTAAATTATAGCATAGTTATTGCTGTTTTTGCTGCTGGATTAATGATCTTCCCATCATGTTCGAAGGTTAAGAATCTGGTAGGTAAAGGAGAAAAATCAAAAACTACCGGATGGGCATACAATGATCCTGACAATGGAGGTTTTGAATATCATAGCGGTTACGAACAGGCTACTGGTCCTGGACTAAAATTTGTAGAAGGTGGTACATTTACTATGGGTAGAACCCAGCAGGATGTAATGTACGATTGGAATAATGTTCCAAGAAGAGTTACGGTTCCTTCTTTTTATATTGATGAAACAGAAGTTCGTAATGTTGATTATCTGGAATACTTACATTGGACCAAAAGAGTTTACGTTTCTTACCCTGAAGTTTATAAGAAAGCATTGCCTGACACTTTGGTGTGGCGCGATGAGTTGGCTTACAACGAACCATACGTAAACAATTACCTACGTCATCCTGCTTATGCTGAATATCCAGTTGTAGGTGTATCTTGGGAACAAGCTATTGATTATTGTGAGTGGCGTACTGATCGTGTTAATGAAAGAATTCTTATCGATAAGGGAATCTTAAATGACGATCCTGCACAGCGAGATGAAAATAACTTTAATACAGAAGCATATTTAGCTGGACAGTACGAAGGTTCAGTAAACAAGAACTTACCAGATTTAGACCCGGATAACGAAGAAAGACAAGTTCGTTGGACTGATGGTATTCTACTTCCAAAATACCGTTTGCCATCTGAAGCGGAATGGGAATATGCTGCAACTGCATTGATTGGAAACTCGGAAGAGGAAAGAATTACTGATAAAAGAATTTTCCCTTGGAATGGTCACTGGGTGAGAAACGAGAATAAAAAGGTTCGTGGTCAGATGATGGCTAACTTTGCTCGTGGACGTGGTGACTACATGGGTACTGCTGGCGCTTTGAATGATGCTGGTGATGTAACAGTTCCAGTAAACTCATTCTGGCCAAACGATTTTGGTTTGTACTGTATGGCTGGTAATGTTAGCGAATGGGTTGCTGATGTTTATCGTCCAATGTCGCCAGAAGATATTGCTGAATTTAATCCATATCGTGGTAACGTATTTAAAACAAAAGTACGCGACGAGGAAGGAAATATTGCCGAAAAAGATAGCTTGGGACGTATTCGTTACAGATTACAAAAGGATGAGGAATTGGTAGGACGTGAAAACTATAAGACTGCCGATAACCGTAACTATCGTGATGGTGACGTATCTTCAAGTATTGTTTCTGATTACGAGTGGAACAATCCAGAACATCAAACACAAGGTTCGAGCCGTATGTATGTGCAAGGTAGAGGACAGGATGGTAGCGATTTCAGTTCTATGGTTACTGATAACTCTAGAGTGTACAAAGGTGGTTCTTGGAAAGACAGAGCTTTCTGGATGGCACCAAGTGCTCGCAGATTCTTGGATCAGAAAGAAGCAAGAGATGATATTGGTTTCCGTTGTGCGATGACGCGCGTAGGAAGACCAACTCAGAAATAGAGAAGTAGTTTTCGAAATAAAACAAAACCCCATTCTATAAAAGGATGGGGTTTTTTATTTGATTTTATTAATTTCGTCATTCAAATAATACGAGACAATTCCAATGGAAAATTCTAAACTATACAGCATATTTAAACAGTATCCTATTGTTGTTACTGATACAAGAAAAATTGTTCCCAATTCGATATTCTTTGCATTGAAAGGGGCAAATTTTAACGGAAACAAGTTTGCCGAATCAGCAATTGAACAAGGATGTAAATATGCTGTGGTTGATGAAGAAGAATTTGCAGTGAATGACTCTTGTATTTTGGTGGATGATGTTTTAACTGCATTGCAGGATTTGGCCAGAGAGCATCGCAGGAGTTTAGGGATTCCGATTTTGGCCATTACTGGTACCAATGGAAAAACTACAACCAAGGAGTTGGTAAATGCAGTATTGAGTATGAAATACAAAACATTTGCGACTCAAGGCAACTTTAACAATCATATTGGAGTGCCTTTAACATTGTTATCAATGACCGAAGAAACCGAATTTGGTGTGGTTGAGATGGGAGCAAATCATCCTGAGGAGATAAAGTTCTTGTGTGAGATTGCAGAACCAAATTTTGGAATCATTACCAATGTTGGGAAAGCGCATTTGGAAGGTTTTGGTTCATTCGAAGGGGTTAAAAAAACCAAGAAGGAACTGTACGATTACTTGCAGGGTAGAGGCAAGGTGTTTGTAAACTGCGAGAGCGATCATTTAATGGGAATGTTGAATGATCAGGAAATACATAGCTATGGCAATAGCGAGGAGGCCGATAGTAAAGCCAAATTTTTGCAAGCTGCACCTTATTTGGTATTGGAATTAAGATCTCCGAAAATTGGCAAGCTTTACATCAAAACCAAATTGATTGGTGGCTACAATTTCGAGAATGCTCTGGCAGCCGTTACGGTTGGACGATATTTCGATGTCAAGGAATCGGATATTAAAGTGGCTTTGGAGAATTACGAACCAAGCAACAATCGTTCGCAACTAAAGAAGACCGAAAATAATGTTTTGTTTTTGGATGCCTACAATGCCAACCCAACCAGTATGGGAGTTGCGGTAAACAATTTTGCCGATTTGCCAATAAAAAACAAGTTGGTGATTTTGGGAGACATGCTGGAACTGGGAGAAGATTCGGAAAAAGAACATCAGCAATTAATTGAATTGTTACAGGAAAGATCTTTGGAGAATGTGTACCTGGTGGGAGATATCTTCTCGAAGGTGAATTCCGAAAATCAGTATAAAACTTTTCTTAAAGCAGAAGAGGTTGCTGCCATTTTGGAGAAAGAAGAAGTTAAGAATCATTACATCCTGATAAAGGGATCGAGAGGAATTCAGTTAGAGAAGTTGATAGAAAAATTGTAGAAATGGGAATAGCTTGGATTTATTTAATTGTAGCGGGATTATTTGAGGCCGTTTGGGCCATTGGACTAAAATATGCACAAGGATTCACGAAACTGTGGCCAAGTGTAATTACCATTGTTGCTATGGGCATTAGTCTGTACTTTTTAGCTTTGGCCATTAAAAATTTACCAGTTGGTACGGCATATGCTGTTTGGACTGGGATAGGTGCTTTGTCTACCGCGGTACTAGGAATCGTTTTGTTTGGAGAGCCTGTTCATTTCTCTCGTATATTCTTCATGCTCCTGTTGTTGGTTGCCATTATTGGATTAAAGTTTACAGCTACTACCTAGATGTTTTTTTGTCGATAGTTTGAGATCCATTTGATGAATTAGGAATCATTACTCAAGCAGAATCGATTGTTATTGATTGGTAAAATATTGCGGTGCTCTGCACCTTAATGATAATTGCAATGTCAACCTATCTATAAATATTAAGCAGCAGCGCTGCTTAAAGATAAAATAAAGTAGGAAGCTCATATTGAATTGGTGAGGAACACCAGAATATTTATAGCTCAAGGTTCAATATAAATGAACAGGGGTACAGCGTACCGTAATTTTTCCAATTATTTATCTTCAGGAATTCGTATTTAGTGGCTTATGATCTGTGAAAAGAACAGGCATCCTATTTATTTGCATTGAAATATGAATGAAAAATAGTTACTGATTTATTTTTCATTTATTGAATACAACTTCTTCTGTTGTTCTGTTATTCAGTTATCTTTTGTGCCTACTTGGTTGAGATTCTTGTTCTTCTAAAGATAGTTTGTTTGTAATGTGTTGCAATACATGCTTGTAGTGTTGCTTTTATGATTTTATATATTATTATGTAGCCCCAACGGAAAGCTTCAACCGAGCACCGGAAGATTGTAACCGAGCGGCGGAAAACCTCAACCGAGCAGTGGAATACTTCAACCGAGCGGTGGAAGATTGCAACCTATTGGCGAAAAGTTGCAACACGATGAAGTAAGATTACAACCGAGTGAAGGAATACTACAAATAGGCAGCGGAATGCTGTAACACATCAGTTCTAAAGCTTAACCAGTGGATTAGGCATGGCAAAATGTTGTCTGATTACCACAACCAGGCATTTAAGCATTATTAATAATTAGGAATTTAAAGCAAACAGGCAGAATGGCTATGCTTTTAGTTGTTGTTCAATCTCAGAATATCTTTTCTTCGATCTGAGAAAGTAATCGAAAATGATGCTATTGCGGTAAATTTCTTTGTGATGATTCTTGCTTACAAGAGGTAATAATTCTTTGCGCTTCCTATGGAATTGTCCAATCATGCCATAGAAAGACATGTGAGCTTTAAATACGGCTGCAAAGTTGGCAAATTCACCACCAAGCAAAAATTTAAAGGCTGCAACACCATCTAACACCATTCGGTAAAAGAATGTAGATATGAATTTATTGGATGGCAGGTTCTTGTACAACATCAACAGGTTGTTGCGGAAATTTAGGAACAACTTGCGCGAACTGTGATTAGGAAGGGTTGCCCCGCCAACATGGTAAACCGTTGAGTTGGTATCGCAAATGATTCTGTGCCCCTGGTTTTTAATACGCCAGCAAAGATCGATTTCTTCCATGTGAGCAAAGAAATCTCCATCTAAACCACCTGTATTCTTGTAGATATCAGCTCTGATAAACAAGGCAGCACCACTGGCCCACAGCACATCAATGTTGTTATCGTACTGGGCAGTGTCTTCCTCAATGGTATCAAGAATTCTACCTCGGCAAAACGGGTATCCCAAATAATCGATAAAACCTCCTGCAGCACCAGCATACTCAAAACCCGACTTGTTGTGGTAAGCTTTAATTTTTGGCTGAGCAGCAGCAATATCGGTATTGTTTTCGAACTGCTGGTAAATGGAATCTAACCAGTTTTCACTCACTTCCACATCCGAGTTCAGCAGAACAAAGTATTCATGATCGAGTTGAGCCAAGGCTCTGTTGTATCCTTCGGCAAAACCATAGTTTTTATCCAATTGAATTAATCTGATATCAGGATATTCTTGCTCAAGAAATGCAATGGAATTGTCGGTTGAGGCGTTATCAGCCACAATTATTTCGGCCCATTCTCTTTTAGAGTGGCTTACCACTGAAGGAAGGAACTGTTTCAAAAGTTCTTTGCCATTCCAATTTAGTATTACAATTCCGATTCTATTCATTTCTTCTTTAAAAATACCTGTAAATCAGTAACTCTATTGTTTTGTTGACTGATAACTATTTACTGCTCACTATTAACTGTCTTTCTTGTGCTTCCATCGCTTGTGCGACCATAGCCAATAAGCAGGATTCTTCTGAATGATTTCTTCTAAAACACGAGTATGTTTCTCTGTAATTTCATTGTCTTTAGCCTCTTTAGGATTATCGAACAATGGGATGAAATCAACCTCGTAATATCCTCGTTTTACCTTTTGCATACTACAAAATACAACAGCCTGATCCAATTTCTTGGCAATACGTTCGGTTCCTTGCAAAATAGGTGTATCCTGATTTAAGAATTTGGTCCAGTAATGAATGCTGTTTCTGTTTGGAGTTTGATCGCCAAGAAAAACAGTTACGGTAAATTCTTTTTCACTTCTGTACCTTAGCATGGTTCGCAAAGTATCATCTTTTGGAAGCGTTTTGGCACCAAATCGTTCTCTTAATTGGATGTATAATTTATCGAAAACCTTATTGTGAAGAGGTTTGTAAATCGGAAGCAAATTAACATCTTTCCAAGCTGGAAAGGAAGTCATCCATTCCCAATTGCCATAGTGACCAAGAATAGCCATTACGCTTTTACCAGATTCTTTATACTGATTGAAAAAATCAGGTTGTAGGAACTTACATCTTTTTTTGATTTCCTTCTCGCTTATGGTCCATAGTTTAATGGTTTCGATAAAGCTATCGCAGAAATGCGAGAAGAATTCTTTTCCTATTTTTCTAATCTCTTTATCAGATTTCTCGGGAAAGGCATTCTTTAAATTCGCATGAACAACTTGCTTGCGATACCCCACAACATGGTACACAATAAAGAAAATAATATCAGAAAAGATATAGAGTACTGGCAATGGCAAATAACTTAATAGCTTTATAAAACCATATGCGATATAGGAAAAAAACTTAGTCATGTTATCAGATCAATAAAAAAGAGAATTATTTGAGCATGTACTTTTGCACCACCGATTTAAATTCTTCCTGAACCAAACCGTTTGATGCAATGATTTCTTTTCCGAAGATGTAATCATGGCCTCCTTTAAAGTCGCAAACCGCTCCACCAGCTTGTTTCACAAGGAAAGAACCAGCTGCAACATCCCAGGCCTGAAGGCTGTATTCGTAAAAAGCTTCGAATCTACCGCAGGCAACATAGGCCAAATCGGTAGCCGCAGAACCAGGACGACGAACACCATGAGAATTCAGGATGAAATACTCCAATGTTGCCATAAAGTTCTTTAGTAAATCGTAATCGTAGTAAGGAAAACCAGTAGCAATTAAGGATGCATCAACCGTATTAGCCTTAGAAACATGAATTGAATTGCCATTTAGGAAAGCTCCATTGGCACCTTTCCACGAGTAAAAGCATTCGTCAAGGCTGATTTCGTAAACCACGCCCAAAACAATCTCATCGTTTTCCTGCAAGGCAATGCTTACAGCAAAAGGAGAGAAGCCATGAATGTAGTTGGTTGTTCCGTCAAGCGGATCGATGATCCAATTGTAACGATCGGCACGATAGGTTTCCGTTCCTTCCTCAGCAATAAAACCTGCTTCAGGAAGAATCTTCTTCAACTCGGCAACAATTAACTCTTCCGATGTTTTGTCAACGTAGGTAACAAAATCGTGCATGCCTTTGGTTTCAACAATATCTGCTTTAATTTTATTCTGCTGTTCTTTAATGAAAGCACCAGCTTTTTTAGCAATTTCATTGGTTTTCAGACATAAATCTTCCAATTGGTTCATGACAAATGCGATTGGTAGTGATTTAAAATTGATAATTTACTTCAAAGCTAATATCAATTCTTGAAATATGATTAAATAATCGGCCTAAAACTGAACTCTGCTTCATTTATCAATTCAGCATCAACATGACCTTTTTCGTTAATGTTTACAAGCTGAACTTTTGCCAACTGATTACTCAGGTTTTGATTGTAAGGAATTTCAACTTTAATGTAATTTTCGGTGAATCCGTACATTTTACCATTGTCGTTGTAGCCTTCGAACAATACTTCAAGTTCCTCGTTCAGGTGTTCCTGATAAAAAGCTCTTAGTTTTTTCTCAGATAAGATCTGGAACATTTTAGCACGACGCTTTCTCTCTTCAACAGGAACAGATTCTTTAATTTCAAGCGCCTTTGTTCCTTGTCTTTCCGAATAAGGGAACACATGAAGCTGACTAATTGGCAATTCGTTGATAAACATGTAGGCATCGTTGAAATCTTCTTCGCTTTCTCCACGACTACCAGCAATCACATCAACACCAATAAAAGCATCAGGAAGCAATGATTTGATTTTTTCAATACGTTGAGCGAACAGCTCTCTGTCGTATCTTCTCTTCATCAACTTCAGAACCTTGTTCGATCCTGCTTGCAATGGAATATGAAAGTGATTTACAAATTTCTTCGAGCCGGCAACGAAATCAATAATGTCATTGCTCAACAAGTTCGGCTCTATTGATGAAATTCTGAATCGCTCAATGCCTTCCACTTTTTCCAATTCTTTAATCAGACCCAAGAATGTCTCATTGGTACTTTTACCAAAATCACCAATGTTAACACCTGTAAGGATAATTTCTTTTGCACCTTCGGCAGCTACCTTTTCAGCTTGCTTTACCGTATCGGCAATGCTATTATTTCTACTGCGACCTCTGGCATAAGGAATGGTACAGTATGTACAGAAGTAATTGCAACCATCCTGAATTTTAAGGAAACATCTGGTTCTGTCGCCCATCGAATAGGATGAGTGAAAATCTTTAACCGATTCCACCTCGCAAGGCTGTAGGTCACCCGTTCCTTTTTTCTCTAGGTGATCGATGTACTTATGGATGTTGAATTTTTCGTTCGCACCTAAAACCAAATCAACACCTGGAATTTCAAGAATTTCCTTTGGCTTTAATTGAGCGTAACAACCAATAACCGCAACAAATGCATTCGGATTGGTTTTAATTACTTTCTTAATGGCTTGTCGACATTTTTTATCGGCCTGATCGGTTACCGAACAAGTATTGATTACGTAGATATCAGCTTTTTCTGTCATCTTCACCGTTTCGAAGCCCATTTCTTTAAATGATCTACCTATGGTCGAAGTTTCCGAAAAATTCAATTTGCATCCTAATGTATAAAATGCAACAGTTTTACCTTGCAACATATTCTTTCCCTCTGCTGATTGTACTCTTTATTATAAACATTAACTTTTGGTATAATTCCGATATATTAATGAATGATGTTAGAGAACTTAACACTGCAGCCATTAGTATATCGGTATTATTTCAAACTCTTTGATAAAAAAAGAACTGAATCAATTTTAAATTGAATCAGTCCTAATTTATACAAATAAAATAGTTTGCAAATTTATAAAAAGAATCAGCTTAATACAATTCCTAACTTATTAGAAGTCTATTGGACTTATATTCTTTATAAAGCTGATGAACAATACCATCGGAAACACCAATTTTAGGTACATGAATTGTCTCGGCTTTTGCCCATTCCATTACACTTAAGAAAATTGTTGCAGCAGGAATAATTACATCAGCCCTGTCGGGATTCATATTGTAATTAATCATTAACTCTTCGTGCGAGTATTGTTTTAAATCGTAGAAGATACTTTTCAATTCTTTGTAGCTGATATATTTCTCTTTTCTTGGGGTAGCAAGTTTTACCAAGCGGTTGATGTTACCTCCGGAACCAATAATCTCGATATTTTCGCAATTTGGGCAAATGTCTAACAGGCATTCTTTAATTCGGATAAACTCACCTTTTGGAACGCAATCTTTAAGGATTTTAATGGTTCCAACATTAAAGGAAGCTGAGAAGGTGCAAATGCCTTTCGAGAACAAAGTGATTTCGGTACTACCACCACCAACATCAACGTATAAATAATCTTTGTTCGGCTCTAAAGTATCGGCAATTTTATTATCGAAGATGATACTGGCTTCTTCCTTACCATCAATTATATCAATTTTAATATCTGATTCGTCTTCAATTCGTTTAATGATTTCGCGTCCGTTAGCAGCTTCACGCATGGCCGAAGTAGCACATGCACGATAGTTAACCACTTCGTGAACTTCCATTAAATGACGGAAGGCTTTCATTGATTTAATTAGCTTTTCACCCTTAATTGGTGAAATATATTTATCAATGAAGGTATCTGTTCCCAATCGAATTGGAACCCTGATTAATGATGACTTTTTAAAATGCGTATTCCCGCCTTCCTCAAACACATTCATAAACAGTAATCGGATGGCATTTGATCCGATGTCTATGGCGGCAAATTTCATTATTTTCATACGCGGTGGATTTGATTTTAATTTTGGTTACAAGCTTCAAATCATTTCATACTTTTTCTAATCAATTTAAAAGAAAATTTGCAGTAATGCAACTGGTATATTTACAGTAAGTTACTTGCTAGTTCAGCCAAATGACTTCTTTCTCCTTTTAGTAAGTTCACATGAGCAAAAATATCTTGACCTTTCATTCTATCGGATAAGTATGCCAAGCCGTTTGATTTCTTATCCAAATATGGTGAATCAATTTGCTCAATATCTCCTGTGAAAATCATTTTGGTTCCTTCGCCAGCCCTGGTAATTACCGTTTTTATTTCATGAGGAGTAAGATTTTGTGCTTCGTCAACAATGAAATAAGTGTTTGACAAACTTCGGCCTCGAATGTAAGCCAATGGTGTAATTTGTAGCTTTTCTTCTTTCAGGAGTTCGTCGATTTTAAGATATTCCTTACTGTGAAGGTTAAACTTGTGCTTGATTACACTTAAGTTGTCGAACAGCGGTTGCATGTAAGGACCAATTTTTTCTTTTGCATCGCCAGGCAGATATCCTAGATCTTTATTTGCTAGGGCAACAATTGGTCTTGCCAAAAATATCTGATCGTACATATCGTGTTGGGCAAGAGCAGAGGCCAAAGCCAAAAGAGTTTTTCCCGTACCTGCTTTACCTGTTAAGGCCACCAATGAAATTTTTGGATCCAATAGCGCATTCATCGAGAAGGTTTGTTCTGCATTTCTCGGATAAATACCATAAGCATTAGGCTTTTCAACACGAGTTACTAATCTTTCTACAGGATCGTAATGTGCCAATGCACTTGAAGAATTTCCTTTTAAAATAAAGTACTCATGACCTGATTTAAGCAAGTCAACACCAAATTCTTCTTCTGGAATGCCTTCGTGACTTTTGTATAGCGATGAAATTTTCACATCATCAAAATTATCAAGAGTCGTAATGCCAAGACTCATTACATCATCTAAATCCTGAACCTGGTCGTTTTTGTAATCTTCAGCAAGAACTCCCAGCGATTTGGCTTTCATTCTAAGGTTAATATCCTTAGTAACCAGAATTACTTTTTTACGCTTGTATTGTTTAAAAATGTGTTCAGCTATTGCAAGGATTCTGTGATCTGGAATATTTTCATGAAAGGAGGCTTTCATTGTAGGAGAGAATTCCTTACCTGTTTCAATATAAAGAGTTCCTAGGCCTTTGCCAAGCTTAGCTCCATCTTTAAAAAGGTTATCGCCAGAAATTCTATCAAGTTCTCTTGTAAATTCTCTGGCATGAAAATTTATCTGATCATTTCCTTTTTTAAATTTATCCAACTCTTCGAGAACCGTAATTGGAATAACAACATCGTTCTCTTCAAAATTATAAATTGAATTAAAGTCGTGTAGGATTACGTTTGTATCCAAAACGAAAATTTTTTTGAGTTTTGCCATATTGGGTGTTGTTAGAGGTTAAATATCGACCATTAGATGTAGTCGATTTACAATTTCGATTTAAAAACTGTTTCAACTTAAATTGGTTAGACTTCGGTTTCTGATTATAAATCAGAGTATAAGGTTTTTCTCTTTTGAATTATTCAAATATTACAGTCTTTAATACTTTTAATTTAGCAAAAAATATAGGAAAATCACGCTATCAAATATTTTTTTAAGAATTTTTACTCTTCTTTGCAAAGGATTTAAAATCAGTAAAGATTTTTAAAATGACTTATCAGGAAACACTAGACTATATGTTCACTCAGCTACCTATGTACCAACGTACAGGGAAAGCTGCTTACAAAGCCAATCTCGATAATACATTGGCTTTAGATGCCTACTTTAATCATCCACATAAAAATTTTAAGACTGTTCATGTTGCAGGAACAAATGGAAAAGGATCTGTATCTCATTCTATTGCATCGGTATTGCAAAAGTCCGGTTTAAAGGTTGGTTTGTATACATCACCACACTTGCGTGATTTTAGAGAGAGAATCAAAATTAATGGAAAGATGATTTCAGAATCGGCAGTAGTTGATTTTATTGCAAACCACAAGGCTAAATTCGAAGAGTTAAAACCATCATTTTTTGAAATGACGGTTGCATTGGCCTTTGAATATTTTGCATTAGAAGAAGTGGATATTGCTGTAGTTGAAGTTGGATTGGGAGGAAGATTGGACTCGACCAATATTATTTCTCCTTTGGTTTCAGTAATTACAAATATTAGTAAGGATCATACCAACCTTTTAGGAAATGATATTTGTGATATTGCAAAAGAAAAGGCTGGTATTATTAAACCTGGTGTTCCTGTAGTAATAGGAGAAAGGCAAGAATTTATTGAAGATGTTTTTAAAGGTATTGCACATGAAAGAGAATCGAATATTCTTTTTGCTGAGGATATTTATGAGTTTAGAGACTCTAAAATTACAGCCGGTAAACAAGAGTTAAACTTCTTTTCGGTGAATCAGGAAGAAGAGGTTCTGATTGAATGTGATTTGTTGGGAAAGTACCAGCAGAAAAATATTAGAACTGCCATTTGTGCATTGGAGGAACTAAAAAATCAAGGTCTTTATATATCAGAAGAACACATTCATTCCGGACTTTCCCAAATAGTTAAGGAAACAGGATTATTGGGACGTTGGCAAATTTTGCAGGAAAATCCAAAGGTAATTTGTGATACGGGTCATAATGTAGCAGGAATTAAAGAAATAATTGAGCAAATTGGCATGACTGATTACAGAAAACTGAATGTTGTTTTTGGTATGGTTGATGATAAAAATACCGATGAAGTATTAAGCTTAATGCCAAAAGAAGCCCATTATTATTTTACTCGAGCCAGTATTCCAAGAGCATTAAATGAGATAAAACTTCAGGAACTTGCAAATGCTTATGATTTAAGGGGAAAAACCTACTCAACTGTAGTTGAGGCATTGAATGATGCAAAGTCAGATTCAGAAAAAGAAGATCTGATTTTTGTTGGAGGTAGCACATTTGTAGTAGCAGAGGTGGTGTAAACAAAAGCAAAAAAAATATTGCATCGTAAAAATTTCTGTTTATATTTGCATCCGCAGAGGGCGATTAGCTCAGTTGGTTCAGAGCACTTGGTTTACACCCAAGGGGTCATAAGTTCGAATCTTATATCGCCCACTTTTACTTGTTTAGTTGTAAAAACTAACAACTTATCCTCAGCGCCAAAAAAATCATTTTTTTAGTAATACGTAAAAAAATCAATAAAGAAATTTTTCTTTAATAAAAACTTCTTTATTTTTGTCTTGATTTTGGTATAAGAAATTTTCTATGGTTCAATATTCTAAAAAAATTCAGGCGGTTCCAGAGCCAACTATTAGACGTATGCCTTCATACTTAGCATTTGCTGAAGGTTTGTTGCGTAAAGGGCAGCAGTTTGTGTCATCAACTCAAATTGCAAATTATATGAATATAGACCCTACTCAGGTCACAAAAGATTTATCCTACACTACGATAGTGGGCAAAACCAGGGTTGGATACGAGGTGAAAGCAATTGTAGATGTTTTATCGGAATTTCTTGGTTTTTCGGTGATGGATAATGCATTCCTTGTTGGTGCAGGTTCGTTGGGATCAGCTTTGCTACACGATAGTGGATTAAATCATTTTGGATTAAAGATAGAAGCTGCTTTTGATATAAACCCATCTACAATAGGTCGAAAGATTAATGATGTTGAGGTTTTTCATATCGATCAATTTAGAGATTTAGCACAGGAATTGAATGTGATTATGGGGATTATAACCGTTCCTGCTGAAAATGCTCAAACTGTAGCCGATCTGATGGTAGCGTGGGGAATTAAGGCAATTTGGAACTTTACTCCTGCAAGAATTAAGGTGCCTGATGATATCATTGTTCAGAATACAACTTTGTATTCGAATCTTGCAATTATTTTTAACAAGTTGCATCAGGATAAGAGAGAAGAATAAGTATTTACGATATACTAAAAAAGGGTTTTGATGATATTCAAAACCCTTTTTTATTTATTTGATGTCAAATTCCCTTTTTAGGCATTCTCCAAAATACGGAAAGCGTGATCTAAAATTGTAGTATCATCGAGTTCAACAATTCCTCCATCGGGGCCTTGCTCAACATGGATTCCAGTACTTTTACCTTCATCAAAATTTGTTCCACCAAAATAATTTCTAACTGTTTCTACGTTTAATTGTAAATCTTCCGCAATCCTTTGCATGCTGCCGTCTGGCAAACGATCCTTAATTTGTCTTAGCTCATTAAATGTGATTGTCTTAGTCATATGCTGTATATTTTATTAAGGGTTAGAAATATATTTGCCCTTTAAATTTAATGAAAGAATTTCTTAAATTAAAATTATTAGAATGTTAATTCTTACAGCATTAATTAAAAAGTTAAGGTAAAACTGGTTCGTTCATCAGGCACAGAATGGGCTGTAATAGTTCCTCCATGCAGGCGCAAGATTTGTTTTGAAAGACTCAATCCAATTCCTGAGCCTTTAGGTTTTGTTGTAAAGAACGGAATAAATACTTTGTCCAAAACTTCTTTTATAATTCCTTGTCCATTGTCATTAACTTGAATTGAGATTCTGCCACGTGTATTCATATAGGCCTTTAATTCAATTTTAGGATTTTCGGTATGTTCTACTGCATGAATAGAGTTTTTAATCAAGTTGATTAATACTTGTTCAATTAACTGCTCATCGGCCGAAAGTTCTATAGATTCTGGATTGATACTAATTTCACATTCAATTCCATTTCGCTTGATTTCTTCTTCCATTAATCGATGAATGTTATCGAATAACTTTTGAACCTGGAAAATGCTAAAATTAGGTTTAGGAATTTTCGTAAGATTACGATAGGTATCTACAAAATGAAGAAGTCCTGAACTTCTTTTGTGAATGGTCTCCAAAGCCATTTTTACTTCGTTAAGCGTTTCCAAATCCTGCTCTTCGAAACGATTTGTATTGTTTTCACCAAAATCATCAAGAATGGTGGTTAGGGTTGTAGATAAAGATGAAATTGGGGTTATTGAATTCATGATCTCATGTGTCAGTACACGAATTAGTTTTTGCCAAGATTCTATTTCTTGCTCCTCCAATTCGTACTGAATATTCTTTATAGAAACCAAAATAACCTGACGATTGTTGATTTTAAATTCGGTGGCGTAAACGGCCAACTGTAAAATATCATCGTTATCGTTCACCTTTATCAAGGTGTTCTCACCATGTTTTAAGCTTAATAAGGAATTAACCAAATCAGGACTAAATGATTTTAAATCCTGAATCATTTTAAGATTACTAATTTGGAACAGTTTTTTTGAAGCATTGTTAATCATCTCAACCTTTCCATCGCGATGAAAAGCTATTAAACTGATACCGATGTGTTGAATAACGGTTTGCAAGTAAAAGTAGTGTTCCTCTTTTTCAGCTCTGATTTTTTGAAAATCAGTTATTACTGCATTAAATGATTCTTGTAATTTGTCAAATGAACTGCCTAATCCTTGTACTTGAAAATTTCTGGTAAAATCCGAATATCGAATAGATTCCAGAAAATTTTTAAGTAATCGGTTTGTTTTCTCAACATACCTAATTATCTCGTAAACCTGATAAATTATGGCAATAAAAGTCAGGCTCGCTGTAAAGTATAAACTTTTTTGGGCGACTAGGTAAAATAGCAGGAATATCGTTGCTGATAGAACGATAATCCTGATAATAAAGTTAATTCGAAAGCTTTTATAAACCATATTTTTCTAATCTTCGGTATAGAGAGGTTCTTGTTAATCCAAGTTCGCCTGCTGCTTTAGATATGTTTCCTTTGTTTGTTTTTAAAACCTTTTGGATGATATTTTTTTCTACTTCTTCGAGATTGTAAGAATCAAATTCAACATCATCTTGCTGGCTTCTTTCCATACTGATTTGAAAATCGGATGGCTCAAGGTTTTTGTCGTCAGCCATAATAACCGCTCTTTCCATTTGGTGTTGCAGTTCACGAACGTTACCTGGCCAGCCATAATCATATAGTTTATTGATACAAGCTTTAGATAATGGACTTATTCTCTTCTTGTACTTCTTCGAATAAATTTCAAGGAAATGATTTGCCAACAGAGGAATATCCTCATATCGCTCACGTAGTGGAGGAAGATCAATTTCTACAGTATTTATTCTATATAGTAAATCTTGACGATACTTCTCTTCAGATGCCATTTGTTTTAAAGGCATGTTGGTAGCGCAAATTAAACGAATATCAATTGGAATTGGTTTGTTCGATCCAACTCTAATCACCTCTCTTCTTTCTAAAACCGTAAGAAGTTTAGCTTGCATAGGCAAACTTAAGTTACCAATCTCATCAAGGAAGAGTGTGCCTCCCGAAGCAATTTCAAATCTTCCAGGTCTATCAGCTCTGGCATCAGTAAAAGCTCCTTTAACATGACCGAAAAGTTCGCTTTCAAACAAGTTTTCATTAATTGACCCTAGATCCACACTAACGAATACTTCATCTTTTCGACTCGAGTTTCTGTGAAGAGCTCTTGCGACCAATTCTTTTCCAGTTCCATTTTCACCCAAAATCAATACATTGGCATCGGTTTTTGAAACTTTAGTAATGGTTTGGAATACCTGTTGCATTTCAGGAGATGTACCAATGAAATCGTTAAATGGCTGATCGAGAACAGCATTTAATTCTTTTTGTTTGGTTTTTAGTTCGCTAACCTCCTCTTTTGACTTGCGCAACTTAATGGCTGAAGATATAGTGGCTAGTAATTTTTCATTTTGCCACGGTTTAAGAATAAAATCAGTAGCTCCGGCCTTTATTGCTTTTACTGATTTTTCAATATCTCCGTATGCAGTAATGAATAAGACTACTGCTCTTGGATCGATTTCAAGTATTTTGTTTAGCCAATGATAACCTTCCTGACCACTAATAGCATCTTTTGTGAAGTTCATGTCTAATAGAATAACATCGTATTCTTCTTGCTTCATAAGTTTAGGGATCATTTCAGGATCGGATTCAGTATGTATAAGTTCTACATGCTGCTTTAAAAGTAGTTTAAGTGAAAACAATATATCCTCATTGTCATCAATGGCCAATATTTTTCCGCTTTTTTGCACTGTCATAATATCTATTAATTTGTGGGTTCAATTTATTTTGTTTAAATCTGGACTCAAGTTATTACTAAAATTTCAGAAATAAAAAAATGATGTACGTAATCGAACAGATCGTGTATTAATTTCGTTCAAACTTTGGACACGTTTTAGGTGGTGATTTAGTTTAAGTTGTTGTGATTCAGTGTTAAGTTGTGTTTGGCATGAAAGTGGTTATTATTAGGGCGTGTTTGAAAAAGGTATATAACAAGTCAAAAAAATATGGATAGAATTATTGAGAAGAAGCCATGGTATCTTCGTAAGAAAAATTGGTACCTGGCTGTTGGCGTAATTGCCATAGTTATTCTCTACTCAGCGTTTTTAGGAACATCAGGATTAAGTTATAGAGTAGATGAAGAAACACTTTCGATTGCGGATGTAAAAAACGATTATTTTCAGGAGTACATTGCCAGAACCGGGACGGTTAATCCGATAACGACGGTTTACCTGGATGCCATTGAAGGTGGTCGGGTAGAAGAGATTTTGCTGGAAGAAGGTAGCATGGTGCAAAAAGGTGATATTATTCTTCGTTTAAGTAATTCGGAATTAAATTTGCAAATTCTGAATTCGGAAGCAGCTTTTACTGAGCAGGTAAATAGGTTAAGAGATACTCGCCTGAGTATGGAGCAAGACCGATTAAATATTAAGCGCAATTTGTTGGATATTGATTTGAATTTAGCGAAGAGCAAAAGACAATATACTCGTAACAAAACATTTTTCGAGAAAGATTTAATTGCACAAGAAGAATTTGAGGCATCAAGAGATGATTTTTTTTATCATAAAAAGGTAAAAGAATTACTGTTGGAGCGTCAAAAAACTGATTCACTTTCCAGAACAATTCAAATTGAAAGGTTGGAAGCGAATTTGAGAAAGATGGAAGATAACCTGGATTTGGTAAGAGAAAAGTTGCAAAACTTGAATGTGAAAGCACCTGTTAGTGGTCAGCTGGGAGCATTAAATGCAGAGCTTGGAGAGTCAAAATCAAAAGGTCAGAGGCTTGGTCAGGTAAACGTGCTTGATAATTACAAGATCAACGCTATGGTGGATGAGCTTTATATTGCCAGATTAAATAAAGGATTAAATGCTAGTTTTAAATTTAATGGCAAAGAATATCAATTGATCGTAAAGAAAGTATATCCTGAGGTTAGAAATGGACAATTTGAAATTGATTTAAAATTTGCAAGCGAATTGCCTAATGGAATTAGAACAGGTCAAACTTTCAGAACGAAAATAGAGTTGGGAGAACCAAGAGAGGCGCTTTTGATTCCTAGAGGAGGATTTTTCCAAAGTACCGGTGGGCAATGGGTATTTGTTGTAGATCCATCGGGTGAATTTGCTGTGAGAAGAGAGATTAAGTTAGGAAATCAGAATCCAAAATATTATGAAGTTTTAGAAGGATTGAAACCAGGAGAAAAAGTAATAACAAATAGTTATGAACTCTACGGTGAATCAGAGAAATTACTTTTAAAGTAAGCTAATGATTAAAATTTTACTCAATACTGTTATTCGCAATTTGTACAAGCAAAAAGTATATTCTATAGTTAATATTTTAGGATTAGCTACCGGAGTTACTTGTACGCTTTTGATATTGATTTGGGTAAATTACGAGCTTAGTTTTGACACCTATCATAAGGATATTGAAAGGGTATATACGGTTTTTGAAAATCAGAAATATGCCGATGGTGATGTTTTTTCAGTGTATTCAACTCCAGGTCCTCTTGCAGCATCATTAAAGAAAGAATATTCTGAGGTTGAATATGCTTCGAGATTGGTAAGTACATGGGGACAGCTGGTTTTATCTACCAATGGGAAAACATTTGTCGAAAAAGGAGGGAAAATAGTTGATCCTGACTTCTTTAAAATATTTTCCATACCTGTTTTGTATGGTGATTACATTAGTCCTTTGTCGAATGAAAATACCATTGTTTTAAGTCGAAGATTATCTGAAAAGCTTTTTGGGGATATTGATCCCATAGGATTAAGTGTTGAGATTAATTCAAACTATCAGTTTGTCGTAGGTGCAGTGGTTGAAAATGCACCTGAAAATTCTTCGATACATTACGATTTCTTTCTTCCATTCAAATTTTTTAAAGAATACTGGGAGTATGATTTAAGTGATTGGGAAGCAAACTCATTTCATACATTCGTAAAGTTAAAGGATGGAGTCAATGGTAAAAATTTGACCGATAATATAAGATATCATGTTCGTCAGAGAGTTCCATATTCAAATGTAGAACTGGATTTGCAATCATTTGAAAAATATCATTTGTATTCAATTAGTGAAAACAAATCAGGGCCAATTTGGTATGTTCAGGTATTCTTGTTGGTTGCAGTATTGATACTGTTGATTGCTTGCTTTAATTATATGAATTTGGCTACAGCTCGATCCGAACGAAGAGCCAGGGAAGTTGCAATACGAAAAGTTGTTGGTGCCCAAAGACGTGGATTGGTCGGACTATTTTTAACTGAGTCGATAGTTTTCACAACCATTGCCCTGGGGTTGGGTATTGTATTTGTAGAGTTATTATTGCCTGTTTTTAGTGATCTTACCAATAGAACATTAACATTAAACCCTGGCAACCTGAAGTTTTTAATCGCAGTAGTTTTAATTGTTCTTAGTACAGGAGTTTTATCGGGTAGTTATCCGGCGCTTTTTCTTTCATCTTTTTTACCAATTCAGGTAATAAGAGGTGTGTTTAGGCAAGATTCGGCCATGCTGAGAAAAGTGTTGGTAATTATTCAATTTACCATGTCAATTGCACTGTTTATTTGCACATGCGTAATATATAAACAACTGAACTTTTTAAAGGATTCAGATGTTGGTTACAACAAGGACAATATAGTGTATGTTGAAATGCTCGATGACTTTTATGAAGAATATTCGGAGCTGAAAGGTGAATTATTAAAAATTCCCGGAGTTCATTGGGTAACAGCTGCCAACCAAATGCCAGTTAATTTTTTAAACTCAACATGGGATGTAAATTGGCCTAATAAATTAGAAGATTCAGAGGATGTGCTATTTCAGTTATCCTTTGTGGATTTTGATTTTATAGAAACCTTTGAGATGGATGTAATACATGGGCGAGGCTTTTCCAAACAGTTTGGAGAAGATACTTTAAAATTCATCATAAACGAGTCTGCTGCCGAAAAGATGGGAATGGTTTATACCATAGGCGAAAAAATAAGTCTTTGGAATTATACTGGAGAGGTGATTGGGATAGTAAAGGATTTTAACTTTAATAGTTTACAGGTTGGAGTTGATCCTTTGATAATGATGAGGAACCCAAGCTCCTTTAAATATATAGGAATTAGAGTTGGTGAAGATAAGGAGCCAATTATCAATAAAATAAGAAAAGTTTGGAATAAGAAGTTTTCGCATATTCCATTTAATTATAGATTGTTAGAAGAAGATTTTGCTTATTTCTACCAGGCAGAATCAAGAATGGGAAAATTGTTTGCTTCATTCACGGCAATTGCATTTATCATTTCCTCTCTTGGATTATTTGGTTTAGTTTCGTTTATAACTGAAAATAAAGCCAGAGAAGTAGCGTTACGAAAAGTATTTGGAGCTAATGTTGATAATGTATTCCAATTGTTATTTAAAGAAATTTTGAAATGGATTGTCTTATCAATTGCCATTGCATGGGGCATATCATTTTTTGCAATGGAATGGTGGCTGAATGGTTTTGCCTATAGAATTGAAATGGGTGTTGGAATATTTATTCTTGCAGCAGGTTTATCTCTTCTTATTACACTTATAACCATTTATAGACAGATAGCACGTTTGGTTACAATTGCTCCTGCAAATGTTTTGAAATACGAATAAATTATAAATAAAAAGGCTATGATTAAAACTAAAAATTTAATAAAAATTTTCCGAACAGATGAGGTGGAAACCACAGCTCTTAATAATGTGAATTTAGAGATTAACGAAGGTGAATTTGTTGCCATTATGGGACCTTCGGGATGTGGAAAATCTACATTGTTAAATATTATTGGCTTGCTGGATAATCCAAGCGAAGGAGAAATGCATTTTAATGGATATCAGGTAGAAAACTACACCGAACGTCAAAGAACTAACCTAAGAAAGGAAAATATTGGTTTTGTATTTCAAAGCTTTAACCTAATTGATGAGTTAACTGTATTTGAAAATGTTGAATTGCCATTGCTTTATATGAAAGTGTCAGGTTCCGAAAGAAAAAGGCGTGTGAATGAAGCTTTGGAAAGAATGAATATCGCACACAGAGCAAAACATTTTCCTCAGCAGTTATCTGGAGGCCAGCAACAAAGAGTAGCAATTGCAAGAGCCGTAATATCGAATCCTAAACTAATACTTGCCGATGAGCCTACTGGTAATTTGGATTCAGCTAATGGGGAAGAGGTTATGAATCTGCTAACTCAACTAAATGAAGAAGGAACGACCATTATCATGGTTACTCACTCACCATCAGATGCAGATCGAAGTCATAGAATTATTCAATTGTTCGATGGTCATGTAGTGACAGAAAATATGAGACAAAAGTTATAAAACAAAAAACATAAACCCCACATCTACTTGTTTCAGTAATAGAATTGCTATGCTTAAAAATTTCTTAATTACCATTATTCGAAATTTTAATCGAAATAAGTTTTATACAATCCTAAATGTAGTTGGATTGTCAGTGGGATTGATATGTGCAATTCTCATTGTACTATTTATACAAGAGGAATTATCCTACGATAAGTATAATGTGAATCATAAGAGAATTGTAAGGTTGGCTTCTGACTTTACCCTTAATGGCAAGCGTGATAAAGTTGCTACATCTCCTATGCCATTTGGACCAACTTTCAAAGAAGAATTTCCTGAAGTAGAAGAGTATGTTAGGATTCAAGGATCTGGTAGGCAGCAATTCAGATACAAGGACAAGGAATTTTATGAAGAAAGGATTTCATATGTTGATTCAAGTATTTTTAAGGTTTTTAGCTATAATTTAATTCAGGGTGATCCTGACAAGGCCCTTACTGATCCATATACTATAGTTTTAAATGAAACTTTGGCAAAAAAGTATTTTGGCGATGAAGATCCGATAGGAAAAGTTTTAATTGTTGGGGAAAATAGGTCATTTACTGTTACGGGTGTGATGAAAGATATTCCTCGAAATAGTCATTTCAATTTTCGTGGATTTTATTCCATGAAAACTATTGAATCTATACGTGGAGCAGAGGAATTCAATAGTACCGAACCTATAACATTTTGGAGTTTTAGCAACTACACTTTCTTATTGTTGAAAGAGAACACAAATATAGATGCACTGCAATCTAAGTTTCCTTTGTATTACAATAAGTATATGAAACCTCTAGGAGATCAGTTGGGTGTAGAATATCATCTAATTGTTCAAAAACTTGCCGATATTCACTTAAAGTCAGATCTTCAATGGGATGCACCTACAGGAAATATTAAGTACATTTTTATATTATCAGCCATAGCCTTTTTTATTTTGTCGATTGCCGGAATTAATTATATGAATATGGCAACAGCTCGTTCATCAAAACGAGCAAGAGAAGTTGGTGTCAGAAAAGTTGTGGGTGCTCATCGTGATACTTTAATTCGACAGTTTTTAATGGAGAGTTTATCGCTAACAATTCTGGCATTGATGATTGCGTTAATTGTTGTCGAGTTAATATTGCCGCTTTTTAATTCCTTGGTGGATAAAGATTTATCGCTTTCGGTTAGTGAAACTCCTGAAATATTGGTGTTTAGTATTGTGTTGGCCTTAGTATTGGGAATTGTTTCCGGTAGTTACCCTGCTTTTTACCTTTCATCTTTTCGTCCGGCTACTATATTAAAAGGTTCTACCATAAAGGGAAAAGCTGGAGGATTACTTCGAAAGCTTTTGGTTATTTCACAGTTTACAGTTTCAGCCATAATGATAAGTGGAACTATAGTTGTTGGAGTGCAGCTAAACTATATGAATAATAAAGATATGGGGTTTAGTAAAGAGGATGTATTGGTTAGTATTGTTAGAGATTCACTAATGCGAACCAAGATTGAACCTTTAAAGGATGAATTGCGGAAAAATCCAAATATAAATTCGGTAGCAACTTCAAATACTCTTATAGGGTTTGATGGATCAAAAACTGTGCATTTATATGAGGGAGAAGAAGGAATGGAGCAATATGCACTTAATTTTAGTGTGATTGATTTTGATTATCTGGATATGATGCAAATGAAGGTAATGCAAGGTAGAAAATTTAATAGGAAAATTGCTTCAGATACCAGTAGTGCATTTATTATAAATCAATCTGCTGCAAGAAAGTTTGATTGGAATGAAAAAGCAGTAGGTAAAAAATTACAATTGGGTGTTGAATTGGAAGGAGAAGAAGATGATGATGGTATAATGAAAGGTGAGGTGGTTGGTGTAGTTGCAGACTTTCACTATCGACCTTTGCGTGAAAATATAGAGCCAATCAATTTTTTGGTAAGCGAAAATCCTCGTCATCGCAGAGTTTTGTACGTAAAACTAAATCAGGAAAATAGAGAGGAGAGCATAAAATATATTGAAAGTGTTTGGAATAAATTTAGTTCAAACATGGCCTTTAATTATTTCTTTTTGGATGATAGGTTAAGAGAAAATTATGATTCTGAAGTAAGATTAACCTGGATATTTTCCATCTTTTCGCTGCTGAGCATTTTAATTGCATCGCTTGGATTGTTTGGCCTGTCTTCGTTTATGGCAGAGCAAAGAACCAAAGAACTAGGTATTCGAAAAGTGCTTGGAGCCTCCGTAAAACAATTGGTCAATCTTTTAACTAAGGAGTTTGTGCGCTTAATCCTTATCGCAAATGTTCTTGCCATTCCGATTACATATTGGGCCATGAATTCTTGGCTAAACGATTTTTCATATCGCATACAAATTAGTTGGTGGATATTTCTTCTTACACTAATTGTATCCTTGGTGATCGGTGTATTTACTGTTTCGTGGCAATCGTACAGAGCTGCTTCTGCCGATCCGGTAAATGCAATTAAATATGAATAACTATAATTAACCTAAAACCTAATAAGATGAGAGAAATATGTGTACCAATTCCATTTACCGATGATGAACAGGTAGCCGAAGTTGAAGTAAAATTCGCTAATCGAAAAATAAGTGTTCAGTACCGACTAGAGTCTTTTGTTTGGGATGTAAGTGAAGACCCGGATTTTAATCCCGAAGATGGTATAACAGAGGATTTGATGAAAATCTATAAGCTTAAAAAATTAATAGCCGAATATGATTCTTCATGGGAGTTGATACAGATATTTACACCTGCCGAAAATTCGAAATACATTCAGGTTTTGTTCCGAAAAAAATAAATTTACTTTGCAGCTGTAACTAATGTATAGGTTGTGCGTCTTACAATCGATTCAGAACAATAAAAGCTGCGAATATGGAATATCTAAGTAAGATTGTATTATTTTTTTCTTTGTTTTTTACAATTCTATTGAGTGCTTTGGGAATTAAGGCACAAAATTATCCTTGTTATTTATATGGTTCTATAACTACTGTTGATGGAGATGTTTATGAGGGCCCGATTAGATGGAATGACGAAGAAGTATTTTTAACGGATGTTTTTAATTCTGAAAAAATAGAAAATCCATATTTGAAATATGTCAAGGAAGAAAAAAAGAGAGTAGTTGAATATAAGCGTAGAAAAAGAACTTCATGGTATAGGGTAGAATATGGAGATGATCAATCTTATAGTGCTTTCAATCGAAAATTTGAATGTCGATTTGGAGATATTAATTCCATTTCGGTAACAGGGAGAGAATCAGTTAATCTGGAGCTTAAAACAGGAAAATTCATAAACCTATCAGGTGGATCTAATGATGTTGGCAATCAGGTTTGGATAATGGATCATGAACTTGGCTTGCTTAAGATTGACTGGAACAGAATTGATGTGGTGAACTTTTTCTCTCCGGAGAAGCAACCAATTGAAAATTTTGGTGAACCAATCTATGGTAAAATCACAACTACAATTGGTGAATTTACTGGCTTTATTCAATGGGACCATGATGAAAGATTACTTGGAGATAAATTGGATGGTGTAAGTCGTGATGGTGATATGGATATTCCATTTACTAAAATCAGTAAAATACAAAAAGAGGAGAATGGTTCAAGAATTACCTTAATGTCGGGGCGTAATTTGTTGCTAAAATCTTCTAATGATGTTTCAAGAAATAATCGAGGTATAATTGTGACTATACCAAATGTTGGACGAATTGACTTTACCTGGAAACACTTTTTATCTCTTGATTTATTACCACTCCCGAAAACTACGAAGAGTTGTTTTTCTGAATTTAATGATTCGGAAAGATTATACGGAAAGGTAACTAATAAGGAGGGAGAAACTTTTGAGGGGGTGATAGTTTATGACTTGGATGAGGCAATGGACTCGGAAATTTTAAATGGTTTTAATAATGAATTGGAATTTTCGGTGCCGTTTAGAAATGTAAGAAAAATTACACCTAAAGCTTATAATTATTGTTTGGTAGAATTAAAAAGCGGACAAAATCTCTTCTTGGGCGACCAAACTGATGTTTCAGGTAAGAATGCAGGAATATTAATTTTTACGGGAAATGATAGTTATAGGGTTTTTGATTGGGAAGAGATTCATGAAATAGAGTTCATGTAAATTATTTAAAGAAATGAGCTAAAAAAATAAAATGGGATCGTCTGAAACTATTGAAAAACCTGATCGTTTGAAAGAATGATCAGGTTTTTTTATAATCTTTTGATTTAATACAAATTATAGCTGTTTAATATTAATAAAACAAAAAACTATTCCTAATTTGGAGGAACAAAGTGTAAATTGATCTGGAAATAATTCTGGGGTAATAATTAATATGTTGAAATTTTTCCCCAAATTTGAAACTTATTTATTTTTCTCTCGTCAAAACAAGAAGTTCTTTTATAAAAAGAATAATTGATTTTATCTAACCTGTTGGTGAGTTTGACTGATTAGAAATCTGTTTGTTATGAAAAGGTATGGTATAGGTTTATTACTGTTAATATTATTACATACTGTTTGTATTACTGCGGAAGCACGTGATTTTTACTGGATTGGCGGTTCGGGTAACTTTAATGATATTCAACATTGGAGTGATCAGCCTGGCGGGAAAGTAAATCCTGATGCTTTGTTGCCGGATAAGGATGATAATGTTTATTTTGACGAATTCTCATTTCCTGATCCAGGGGCAGAAGTGGTTATTACAAGTGTTGCTCGATGTGCAAATATGCATTGGGGAAATGTGAAAAATATGCCAACACTTAAGACAGATGACAATTCAGCTCATTATCTGGTAATATATGGTGGAGTTACTTTTAGCAACCAAATGGTAATCGACCTTGATAGACCTTTATATTTTCGTGCTAATACATTAGGTAACATTGTTGATTTTGGAGGGAATACATTCGATGGAGATCTTATTTTTGAAAACAATGGTGGATGGAGAATCACCAATGAACTAAATATTTTAGATAATGATATTCAATTCAATCAGGGAACTTTAAGTATTGAAGCAGAAGTAAATTGTGGAAGAATTATTTCAAATACTACCATTTCGAGAGAAGTGTACTTGAATTCTGCTACGATAAACTTGAATAAGCCAGGAGAATCGGTTTTTACCTTTCAAACAGAAAATCTAAGCATTAACGCAGGTAATTCTACAATTAATGTTTTATCAGATAACTCGAGTATTGAAGTATCTGGTAGTAAAATGATAGATTTTTACAATTTGATATTCTCTGGAAATTCGGGAGCTATTCTTAATACGAGTTTGCGCGCCAATTTTAACAAACTAACATTCCAAAAAGATGGTAGTTTAAGTGGGGCAAATGATTTTCAGGAATTAGAATTTACCGAGGGATATTCTTATGTTATTGATAAAGATGTTCAAAATGTTCATGACCTGTTTACTGCAATAGGGCAATGTCATGCGTTTATAAATATTACAGGAGGTGCTACAGGCGGATTTATTTCAGCCAATGGTGTAGCTTTAGATTATCTAAAGGTTAGGAATGTTACTGCAACAGGTAAAGCGGCTCTTTTTAATGCAACCAATTCTTATGATTTGGGAGCAACTTCGGGATGGAATTTTGGAGCTCCTTCTTCTGATGATTATACTTGGAATGGAGATGGAGGAGATAACAATTGGGGAAATCATGAGAACTGGGATAAAGATTGTGTTCCATCCAGAAATAATAATGCCATTATCCCTAATGGATTTACTGTGAATGTTAATGTTCCTGCAGAATGTAAGGATCTTGAGATTCAAGGTACATCTACATTTGAGGGGAATCAAAATCTGGAAATCTATGCATCCTTAAAGGCTACAAATGCAAGTTGGGATTTTGATGGGCAAACCACATTGAAAGGTGGAGGCACGATATCTTTAAATGCTGCAATGTCGGGAGCCATGATGGTTGATGCCAAAGCGAATACTTATACTTTAGGTACCGCATTGAATGTTGAAAACGAATTACATTTAATTTCGGGAACATTAAATGCAGCTAATTTCACAATTGATGTAAACCGATTTGTTTCGAATTCTTCAGAGCCAAGGACATTAAACATTGCAAATGCAAAATTTGATATCAATACAGGAGTTTTAAAAGCCTGGCATGTTGAGGGGACAGGTTTTTCCTTTTTAGGAACAGGATCAGAAATAACCCTTTACCAAAGTGGAGCTGAATTTTATAATAACAATACCGATGGAATTACTTATGAAAAAGTTCAGTTTCATCCTCAAGATAACCAGGTATTCCTAACCAATGAGAATGCAACGGATTATCCTGCTTTCAAAGAATTAATTTTTAATGGAAGTGCAAAACTTTCTGGGAATCATCAATTTGATAACATCACCTTTGCAGCAGGAAAAGAATATTTATTTCAGGCGGGAAGTACTCAGAAAATCCTAGCAATAGATGGCTTAAATGCTGTTGGTACTTGTTCCGAAAATATCTCACTTAAAGGGGACGGCGGAGTAGCATTCATTGATAGTGATGTAAATTCAAATAACATTGTTCGCGTTAGAGTTGAAGATGTGAATGTTGTTGGAGGCATGGCAAATGTATTGGAAGCCAAGGAATCTATTGGGGTTTCGGGCTATGAAGGTTGGGTTTTTCCTGATGACTTACTTGGTGGAGATGTTTATTGGACAGGTAATGTTGATGACAATTGGTTCGAAGCTGGTAACTGGGATATAAAATGTATTCCGACAAGAAAAGACAATGTGTTTTTTGAGGATGCTAAAGTTACGGGTAGCTCGGCAGTAAATATTTCACTTAGAGGACAGGTTGCTGAGTGTAACAATATGGTATGGAATGTTGCAACGAATATGACTTTTTCAGGAGATCAACCAATCAATATATTCGGAAGTCTTGATATGTCAGGCATGGCAGTAGGAAAGAATTCATTTTCAGGCGAAATGAATTTTAAGGCTGAAAATGATCCTCAAACTATTAATATTGGTGTTGTAGAATTAATGAGTGATCTTAATTTTACTGGAAATGAACAGGAAGATGGAAGTTGGAAAGCCAGTTCTTGGAGTATCACTTCAAATCTGATTACTACAGGTAAGATAGATTTGAAATATGGTGATTTATCTACCAATGGAAATGAAATTGAAGCCAAGGAATTTTATTCTAATTATGGTATAGATAATTTACGTTCATTGAACTTGGCTTCGACAATCCTTAAAGTTGAGAAATTTGAAGTTTCTGCAGAAGCACTTACTCTAAATTCTGGTACTTCGGAAATTCAAATGACAAAAGCAGGAGAGTTTATTGTTTCTGCTGGCGATGAGGATTTGGCATTTTATAACCTGACTTTTGAAGAACCAACAGGAAATGCATATGTAGATATTTTTGCAGATGATGTGAGCTTTAATGAAATGATATTTAATGGGAATACTTATTTCAGAAAACCAACTCCTTCAAAAATGAGTTTTACGGCCAAAAGTATTCAAATGGCCGTGGGAAAAACCTATGTATTTGAAAGTAGACAGGAGTTTGAATTCGAAAATATAATTGCCAATGGAGCCTGTGAAGGAACAATCGATATTTCAGGTTCTGATTCCGATGCTGCGATTTTTAAAGCTAAAGCAGGAGTAACAGAAATAGAAGTAAATTCGGTTAATTTATTAAATGTTCATGCAGATCCGGAAAATGTATTTGTTGCAAAGTCATCATTGGACTTGGGTAACACAACAGGCTGGAAATTTAAAGACGAACCAAAGGGTAAAGATTTATATTGGATAAATGGAGAAGGAGATTGGGATGATCCAAACCATTGGGCAACCTCTTCCGGTGCTGCTGATTCAGGAGGTGTAGCAGATGGTTGTGTTCCAACTGCCAAGGATAATGTTTTTTTCGATGTAAATTCATTCACAGGATTTGATCAGAATGTAAGAACAGGATCAGGAGATATCCGTTGTAGAACAATGGATTGGACAGGATCTGAAACAGCACGACCTAATTTAATTATGGGAGATACCGATATTTCGGGTGTTTACATTTATGGTTCATTCATTCTTAATAATACATTGAAAATTGACCTGTCACCAATGGTTAACTTCTATTTTAGAGCAACAGAAGCACAAACCATTAATACTTTTGGTTATGTATTTCCGAATGTGGTTGAATTCGACGGAAAGGATGGAGAATGGACCATGAACTCTAATTTTCAGACAGAAGGAGACTTGTTTATTCGTCATGGCAAGTTAATTGCGAATGGAAATTTAGTTGAATGTAAAAGTTTAACTTCAATTGAAACTCCTGCAGGCATAAACTCGAGAGGATTAGATATTAAAAATTCAAACTTGATAATAAATGGTAGCGAAGATGTTTCGGGACGTTCGATTTATATCAATTTTGCAGAAGAGGCCTTTGAACAAGGATTTGAGTTTCTTACAGAAAATAGTACCATAAGATTAAAAGATAATGCCGATGTTATTTTACTAGGATCTACTTTAAATAGTGTATCATTTAATGAAATAATATTTGAAAAAGGAGGAGAATTGAATGGTGGATTCTCAGGCTTAGAAGTATATGCATCACATTTATTATTCCAAGGTGATGGTATAATAAAAGGAAAGAAAAATTCATTCGGAACTCTTGAATTGGAAAGAGGCTTTGAATACAAATTAGAAAAAGGCAGAACCATTACAACCGATAAGTTACTTGTTGAAGGTAGCTGTTTTGCTCCAATATACTTACACTCTACTAAGGATGGTGCAGGAAATGAAACGTTTATAGTTGCCAAGAGTGATGTAAATGGTAATTTCCTTGAATTAAAAGATATTCATGCTGATGTTTCAGGTGGAATAAAATACAATGCAACCAACTCTTTCGATTTGGGAAATACAAATGGTTGGACTGTTGATGGAGCCATTGCTCCTATAGCTTTATACTGGACTGGTAATGGTGCAGATGATCATTGGAACAATCATGAAAATTGGAGTAGAGCAATTGATGGTAGTGAAGAAGGTTGTGTGCCAACAATTAATGACGATGTGTTTTTTACATCTAACTCATTCTTTGGTAGTAAATTGGTAGAATTAACGACTGATGCCAAATGTCATAGCATGACATGGAATGATGATATTGATCCGGATGCTAGTTTTTCTGTTACAGCAAAATTGCAGATGGCTGGTTCCATGGACCTGGCCAATAGCATGACTTTGGATATGCAGGGAACTTTCGAATTTATTGGTGACGGATTAACTGATGTTAAGAATGTTGACTTTGCTGATAAAAATCTGGATGGAGATATTCGATTTGTAGGAAAGGATCAAAATTGGAATTGGCAAACAGGATTTGTTACTTCTGGAAATTTGGAAATTGATGAAGGTTCTGTTTCTACTCAAGGTTTCGGTTTTACCGTGAATCAGTTCAAGTCATTGTCATTACACGATTCTGATGCAGTTCGTTCTTTCGACATGACAAATTCAATAGTTAAAGTAACTTCCAATAATATTACAAGTTGGAGTATGATAATGAATACTACTGGTGGTTTAACTTTCACAAGTACAGATTCATACATTACTTTTGAAAATGGAGGAGGTATCTATTGTAAAACTGATGGGGAAGTTCGTTTTGGATTTGTGGATTTTGTTGATAATGGTATTATTAATATTACAAGTGGAGCAGATACAGAAAAAGGATTTTTTGGTTCTGTAAGATTTATGGAAGAAGGAAGGATTTTTGGAAATACTGAATTTCTAAATCTTGAATTCACTTTGGGTTACGAGAACAATACCATTGAGTCAGGAAAAACAGTAACTGTTGTGAATGATTTAAAAATGGAAGGTGTTCGTTGTTCGTACGTTTTTCTAAAAGCAAGCACACCTGGAGTACGAGCGATACTTCACAAAACAGCAGATACTTTCGATAAAATTTATAATGCATCTTTTACTGATATTCAGGGAACTACAGGTTCTGGTGCCATTGATCATCCAGTTAAATACCATTATGATGGAGATAATTCTACTGGTTTTGTTTTATGGAATGATCCAAGTGGTGAAGACAATCCTCCATCATTTGAGGAAAGTTTCGATAAACCAAGAGAAGAGTGGTGTAGTGATGTTGCTGTGCTAGATCATGTTAAGGGATTCCCGATTAATAGTTCAACTACTTTTCAATGGTATTATAGTGTTGATGGAACAGCTGGTACTTATAATATATTGGATGGAGAAACCAACGCGATAATTGAAGTTGATAAAAATGGTTTCTATAAAGTTGAAGTTCGATATGGAAAAAATACTGTAGCTGATGATGGAACTGATTGTAAAATTGAATCAACAATCGAAGTTGCATTGGGTGAAGTTTCTACAGTTTCATTAGAAATTACTGCCAACAATGTAAAATGTTTCGGACAGAGTAATGGACAAATAATTGCAACCGTTAAAAAGAATGCAACTGGAAATTATCCAGATTATACATTTTTCTGGAAATCGGATTCTGGTAAAGATGTGGATTCTGCTGATGATAGTGCAAATTGGACAAGCGCAGCTTTTGGTCTTGAACCTGGAAAATATTACGTAACCGTTGCTGATGGTAAAAAATGTGAGTTCGATACTGTAGTTAATGTTTTTGATGCTTATAAATTATTAATAGATAATATCGATACGAAAGATCTCACTTGTTACACAGTTCACGAAGGAGAAATTTCGATTGAGGCTTCGGGAGGAACAGGAAGCTTATCCTATTATTTGGATAACAATTTGCAAGCAAGTGAAAATATTACCGGATTAGCATCTGGCGATTACAAAGTTTTTGTTCAGGATGGAAATGATTGTAAAACTACGGAAGAAGATGTGACCATAAATTCAAATCCAGAATTAATTGTTGATTTGAATGGTTTGGATCTCAAATGTTTCGGAGATAAAAATGGTGAATTTACTCCAACTGTAACTGGTGGAGTAACAGATTATTCCTACAATTGGACTGGTCCTGACGGATACTCTTCTACAGATTCGAATATTTCTGGATTAGCAGGAGGTTTGTATAAATTGACCATTACCGATAAGGTTGGATGTACTACATCTATGGATCAGGAACTGAATGAACCGACGGAACTTATTGCAGAAGAGCTAGTTGTGGATGATGCTAACTGTCATGGAGAGAAGTCGGGTGAAATATTTATAGTGGGAGGACAGGGTACTCCGGATTACCGTTATTTCCTTGATGGTGTGGAAGAAAGCACCGGAATATTCAAAAGTTTAGCCCCTGAGAATTACGTATTACGTATCGTTGATGCCCATGGGTGTATATTCGAGAAAGAAATCACTGTAAAGGAACCAAACAAAATTGGATTTGTAGTTGCTGATAAAGTTTTGCCTTCTTGTGAAAAATCGGAAGACGGAATTATTCATGTTACACCTTATGGTGGAAATGATGCTTACACTTATACATGGACAGGACCGAATGACTACAAATCGTATGAGCAAAATATTGAAAAACTGGTTTCGGGAAAATATGTATTGCAAATTTCGGATAAGAAAAATTGTTCAAAAACGGACACCGTCAAATTAGATCTTGGTCTCAGTCTTCAGCTTGGTGTTGTTGTAGAACAACACGTTGAAAAAGCCGGAACAAATCAGGGAGTTTTGGCATTGGAATTATTTGAAGGTACCATGCCATACACTTTTACAGTTAGTGGACCAAGTGGAACATTTAGCAGTCCTGATAATTTTGATGAAAATAATTATTTGATTGAAAATCTGGCAGCAGGTGTTTATAAAGTTGTTGCCACTGATGCATCATCTTGTACTACAGTTGAAAAGTCGGTGATTATTGAAGGTCCCGGACAAGTATTTGCATATATTGATCAAGTAAAACCGATAGGTTGTATTGGTTTTTCAGATGGAGAGCTGGAAGCAGTTGTTGGTGGAGGATCAGGAACTTATACTTATTCATGGACAGGTCCATCTGGTTATTCGGGAAGTGGAAAGAATATATCTGGTTTAGAACCAGGAATTTATTCACTTAGCGTGAGTGATGGAGGGAATATAGCAAATGCCACATTTGAGCTCTTACCTGCTGATCCTATTATTGTTAGTGTTGAAAAATTTAAAAATGTTAGTTGTTACCAGGCGGCTGATGGAGAAATTGAATTATTGGTAGATGCTGGTGGAGCTGATTATACAGTTGAGTGGACCAATGATCTGGGTAAAGGATTTTTATCCTCGGCTAAGAAAATTATGAATCTGGAACCAGGTATGTATACCTATAAGATTATAACTTCAAAAGGTTGTAATGTTCCAGGTAGTCAACAAATTATGGAGCCAGTAGATTTAAATCTAACTGCTAGTAATACAGATATTAGTATTGAAGGAGAGCGTGATGGAGTGGTTTCTGCAAATTTTGGAGGAGGAACTGCACCATATACAGTTTTGATTTCTGGACCGAAAGGTTATTCTCATGCCGAGCTTGACAATACATCAGGAACAGTTTCTGTCAATGGACTGGAAATGGGAGTTTACGAAGTTGCAGTTATTGATGCCAATGGTTGTAGAATTGAGGATGTTACAAAGGTACATGAACCTACAAAATTACTACTTTATACTACTTCGGTAACACACATTGCTTGTCCTGGAGGTACGGAAGGGGCTGTTAATCTTGCGGTTGAGGGAGCTAGTGATCCTGCAAATCTTACATTTTCATGGTCCGGTGACAATCACTTTAGAAGTTCGGATAAGGATATAAGTAATTTAAGTGCAGGTGCTTATAAAGTTACAGTGCATGATTCAGGTGGTGATCCTGGTTATGAAGAGCAGACATTGGTGATTATTGTAAAGGAGCCTGATTTACTGGATATTGAGGTGACTGCAAAAGATATCTCATGTCCTGGAATGAATGATGGGTATATTAATATTCAACCTAAAGGAGGAACACCTGGCTATAGTTATACTTGGTTAGGAACTGGAGTTGATGTGAATAAGGAGGATCAGGAAAATTTGTCTCCTGGCATATACACCGTAAATATCACAGATTTAAATGGTTGTAAATCAAAAGATATTGAAATAGAAATTACTGAACCAGAGCGACTCATTGTTACTGTTGGAGATAGTAAAGATCCTACTTGTTATGGTTTGGAAAATGGATGGATTCAATTAGATATCAGCAATGGGACAGAACCGTACATTATTGACTGGGATAACTATGGTAGTGTAACCCAGCGTATTGAGGAATTAACTAGAGGTGTATATGACTATACGGTTATTGATAATAATGGCTGTAGTGAAAATGGTTCATTTACTTTAAATCAACCAGATACTTTAATAGCTGAGATTAATGATTTTACAGATGTTCTTTGTCATGGCGATGGAACGGGAAGAGCATTGGTTGAGATAACTGGTGGAACTCCAGATTATAAAATTCTTTGGTCTGATGGGCAGGATACTGCAGAGGCTACTGATCTTAAGTTAGGAACATATGAAGTTTCAGTTATTGATGCTCAGGGATGTACGGATATTTCGGAGGTAGATATATTCGAGCCCGAACCATTGATGGTGGATGTTGAGGTAATTAGACCAACGACCTATGATGCAATGGATGGAGCCATTGGCGTAAATATATCTGGTGGTGTTAAAGATTATTCCTATAGTTGGCTCAAGGATGATTTATCCTTAGGTTTTACATCCGAAACAATTGAGGATATTGACAGAGGAGTATACAAGTTGGAGTTGATAGATGCCAATAATTGTCCTTTGGATACGACAATAGTAGTTGAGTATCTTTTCGAACGAAGAATTCGAATACCAAAGGCATTTACTCCAAATTCAGATGGTTACAATGATTATTGGGATATAGAGAGGATTGAATTTATCCAGAATCTGAAGATTGTTATTTATGACCGTTGGGGTAAAGCTGTTTATAAATTTGCAGGTACTGGTAACGAATATAAGGGTGAACCTTGGAAGGGTAACGATGGTAGTGTAAAATTGCCAATTGGATCGTATTATTACGCGGTGGAGGTTGAGGATGAAAAGCCAATGATGGGAACCGTAACCATTCTGAGATAGTAAAATAGAACTTTAAAACCTGACCATTATAATCTAATGAGAAGAACATTAATTTTATTAGGTATTCTCTTACTTGGAATATTTCAAGTTAAAGCACAACAATTGCCTCTTTACAGTCAGTATGTAGAGAATGGATTCTTGCTAAATCCTGCTATGGCAGGGAGTAGAATGTATTCGCCATTGCGACTAAGTTTGAGACAGCAATGGGCTGGTGTTGAAGGTGCTCCTGAAACACAAGCGTTAAGCTTTAATAAGAATTTAGGGGACAAATGCACTACATGTAATGTGATGGGGAATCCGCTTGCACGCAGAAACAAACAGCGTGGTGTTGGTGTTGGAGGTTACTTTTTTAATGACAAATATGGGGCTGTATCTCGCACAGGACTTGAGCTTTCTTATGCATACCATTTACAATTAAACCGACGTCGATATGGCAAGGCAGGCACGAAGCTTTCGTTCGGATTGGGAGGTGTGTTTTACCAGTATAAGTTTGATGGACGTGACATCCCCGTAAATGACCCTCTTTATACGGGATCCGATATGGTTACTTATGTGCCAGACGCCAATTTTGGAGTTTATTTATACAATGATGATTATTTTATTGGTTTTTCTGCAGCTCACCTTTTTGAATCTTCGGTAAAGCTTGGTGATAACATTTACACCGATAATATCATGATGCGTCATTTTTACGGTACTGCAGGATATACTTTTCATTTAATGGATTTAGTGGATCTGGAGCCATCTGTAATTGTGAGAAAAACCATGAATTCAGATCTATATTACGATGCAACATTGAAGTTATACATCAATCATTTCTGGATGGCAGCATCATACCGATCAAACGATCAAATTGTTGGTATGGTTGGAGTAAGTTACAATCAGTATTATATCGGGTATTCTTACGATCATTACACCAATAATTTAATAGCCGATAGTAGTGATGGAACTCATGAAATTACCTTGGGAATTAACTTTGACATTCCGAACAAAATGAAGCGTGAAAGTAGAATGCGTGAAAGAAGGGCGGCTGATAGAAACTTTAGTAAGACCAAGACACAACGTCATAAGAGAAAAAGCAAAAACTATATTTTCTTTTAGGCTAAAAATAAATTTAGATCCGGTAGAATACATAACTACCGGATTTTTTTTATCTTCAAATTCCTAAACAATAACTCTATGCGCAATATTTTATCTCTACTATGCTGTTTAAGCTTTACACTTGTAATTTTCTCTTGCGATAATGAAGATGGTTTAAATACTGACCCTAATTTTCGTGTTAGTTTTTCAGTAGATACACTAAAATTTGATACATTGCTTACTGGATTTGGATCAACAACCAAGCAGTTTAAGGTATATAACAAATCATCAAAAAAAGTAAATCTGCAAGAGATCTATTTGCAGGATGCGAATTCACCATATCGACTTAATGTAAATGGAACAGCTGAAGAACGATTTGCAAATGTAGAAATAGGAGCAAATGATAGTCTTTTCGTATTTGTGGAGGTCGATTTAGCGCCTAAAGATACCGATCAAGCCGTTTTATTGGAAGATATTTTGGTGTTTAATGTGAATAATAACCTTCAAGGGATAATTTTAAGCACCTGGAGCCAAGATGTAGTCTTAATTGAGGAAGATATAGTCAATTCACAAAATTGGACGGGAAAACGTCCCTATTTGATTAATAAGCAAGTTTCGATTTCGGAGAATACTGAGCTTGTTTTGGAAGAAGGAACTACTGTATATTTCGGAAAGAATGGAGGATTAGATGTACATGGAACTATAAAAGCAGAAGGAAGCTTTGAAAAACCTGTTTATTTTGGAAGTTCTCGATTAGAGGAATTGTATAAAAATGTGCCAGGTCAATGGAACGGAATTTATATTCATGAAAGTAGTAAATCAAACCAATTGAGTCATTTTATTCTGGAAGATGGGATTAATGGGATTCTGTATGCTGGCAATAATGGGGAATTACAATTAGAATATGGCATCATCAGAAACTTTACCGAAAATGGAATTGCCATTACAAACGCTAGTCTTCATGCACACGATTTGTTAATGGTAAATTGCGGTGACGAATGTTTAAAAGTTGAGGATGGTGAGCTTAACTTATTTCACTCGACACTCTACAATGCCTGGAATTTTGATATAAGAACCGCCCCGACTATTCAGCTTGTAAACACTTCGGAGTACAATTCTAATATGGGCAATTGCATAGTATGGGGAGTACATAGCGACGAGTTTGTTACTGATAATACATCAGGACTAAAAATAGAAAATACCCTCTTAAAGCTGAGTAATTCGCTTCAGGATGAATATGCCACTCTATTCTCAGACTGCATTTTTAATGAGAATCCTGAATTCGTCTCTATTGATGAGAAAAATTACGCACTTAGTGAAACCTCTCCGTGTATAAATACAGGGAAACTTGAGATTGGAACGAAGTATCCTAATGACCTTCTGAATAACTCAAGAACTGATGATTCTACTCCAGATATGGGAGCTTTTGAGTTTAAGGATAATCAGGAATGAAACGAATATACCTTGCCATTTTTCTGTTTCTAATAGGTTTTTATACCTCTGCACAATCTATATTGGAAGGAAGGGAAGAGAACAAGCGTGGTGATTTTAGAGCAATGTTTTACAATGTAGAAAATTGCTTCGATTGTTTTGATGATAGCCTAAAACTGGATAATGAGTTTTTGCCAAACGGAGTAAGACATTGGAATTGGGAAAAGTATCAAAAGAAAGTCAATAGAATATCGAAAGTGATAATGGCTGCTGGTGGGTGGGAGTTTCCTGATATTATAGGCTTGTGTGAAATCGAAAATCGTTTTGTGCTTGAAGGGATCTTTAAGTTCGGTCATTTGAATCAAATTGGTTACCGAATCATTCATAGAGAATCACCAGATAGAAGAGGAATTGATCTTGCTTTGATGTATCAACCCGAAGTTTTTCAACCATTGGATACTTCCTTTATTCAATTGGTTTACCATGGTGAGACAGTATCAACTACCCGCGAGATTTTATACGTAAAAGCAAAGTTGCATAGCAGCGATACATTACATGTTTTTGTGAATCATTGGCCATCGCGTTGGGGAGGACAGCTTGAATCGGAGCATAAGCGTGTTTCGGCTGCAAAATTGCTAAGACAAAAAGTAGATTCAATTTATTTGCAATCGCCAAAAGCAAATGTGCTTATCATGGGTGATTTTAATGATTATCCTGAGAATAAATCCATAAAAAAGACTTTAGGAGCTGATGGAGTTGCTGGTGAATTTAAGAATCAGCAATTGTATAATTTAGCCAGTGTTTTCGTAAAAAATGGAAGTATTGGCAGTCATAAATACCAAGGAAAGTGGGGAATGCTGGATCAGTTTATTGTTTCGGGATCATTGATGAATAAATCTGCCGTATTGTATTGCAATAAAGATGGAATGAGTGTATTTGCACCCGATTTTTTATTGGAAAAAGATGAAACTCATTTTGGGCTAAAACCTTACCGAACGTTTGTGGGCTACAAGTACCATGGAGGATTTAGCGATCATTTACCCATTATTCTTGACCTTTGGAGAAAATAATATTGATCAATAGCGGTAGAAGGCTGCACATTTTATAATGTGCTTAAATTCAGCTATAAGTGCTTGTTTAAAAATCCTAATGCAGAAATGTTTGGTTTCTAGGGCAGAAACCGTCCTTTTCTGGTGCAGAAACTATGAGTTTCTAGTGCAGAAATGAATAGTTTCCGCACTAGAAATTTTTTATCGATATTAATCTTCTAAACTTTCAATTAAAGCTGCAAGATTTTTTTCGTAAAGTCTGCTTCCTGTTTTAGGATCGAAGTTCGAACTTGGTCCGGCAATACAACCACCTTCACAAGCCATTACTTCAACAAAGTTTCCGCTGGTTTTACCAGTTTTTCCAAAAGCCTTCAGCATTTTAATCTTTTTCTTATCCAAACCATTTACAATTACTGGTTTGATATTAACGTAAGGCTTAACTTCTAAAACCGATTGTGCCACACCACCGCTGGCAGCATAAGCTCTACCGTGATTCAAAATGCTTTTGTCTAAAAGTAAAGGTTCTTCCTTGCTAATTTCAATTTTCCAACCATGAAATAGAGCTGAAAGTTCTTCGAATGTCATTACGTAATCAACATTAGGATCTTTCATTCCTTCACGACGCTTGGCAATACAAGGACCTATAAATACAATCTTTGCATTAGGGTGTTTTTCTCTTGCAATTTCAGCTGCATAGTACATCGGACTCTTGGTTTCCGAAACATATTTCTGAATTTCAGGAATGTGCTTTTCGGTTGCTGAAACATATGCCGGGCAACAAGAAGTAGTCATGAATGGAGCTTTATCTTCCAAACGTTCCAATAATTCATCAGCTTCTCTTTCGGTGGTTACATTTGCACCTTTTGCAACTTCTATTACATCACAAAAGCCTAATTGTTTTATAGCACCTAATACGGTATCTGTAGTCGATTTGAATTGACCAATAACGGCAGGAGCAACAATTGCAATGGTTTCTGTCTCTTCATCTTTTATGGATTTCATTACATCCACAATTTGAGAATTCTCCATAATCGATCCGAATGGACAAGCAGTGATACATTTACCACAATCAATACATTTGTCTTCATCGATTTGTTCGATACCATACTGATCTTTGGAAATTGCGCCAACAGGACAAGCATTTTCGCATGGAACTGGCATGAATATAATGGAGTGATAAGGACACACGTTCATACAAATACCACAGTTGATACAAGTTTTAGGATCAATTTGTGCCTGACCATTTGCATTCCAGCTAATTGCACTTTTAGGGCAGTTCATCATACATGGATGTGCAACACAACCTTTACAAAGATTGGTAACGATGTATGAGTTTTTTACACAGGAAGTACAAGCTTCATCAACAACTGTAAGAATTTTGTTGATTGGATTTTTTCTCTCTAAAGCTTCGTCTGCGTATTCTGCCAGAGTTTTTAACTCATCGCGATCATCTTCCAAATCAAATCCCAAAAGAGGAATTAATTTTTCTTTAATGATAACACGCTCTTTAAAAACACAGCATCTATCAAGATCTTGTTTTCTTCGAGGTGCCATTTCTAAAGGAATCCGATCTAATCCTTCTTTAAATTTTCCTTCATTAAAAAGTTCTGCCATTTTCGATAACAGATCTCTTCTGATAATCATTGTATTATCAACGTAGGCCATTGGATGTATAATTATAAATAGTGAGATTGCTTAATTTCCGCAAAAGTAGATATTATGTCGAGTCTATCAAGTGCTGTTTAACAAACTTGAATAGGTTTTATAACAGTAAAAAAAAGTCCGGAATTATTTCCGAACTAATTATTCTTTTTTTTGCCAATAGGTTCAAGCCCTAGTTCTTTTCCTTTTTTAATCATGTATGCATAGGCTGCATCCCTTTCGTTTGGAATAATTCCATCAAGAATGGCATCTTTTATCGCCACTTTTATATCTCCAATGGTTTTGCATGGTGATAAATTAAAAGTGTCGATTATCTCTTGCCCATCAATTGGAGGTTGAAAATTTCTAATTGCATCTTTTTCTTCAACCTCTTTTAGCTTTTTGCGAACCAGTTGGAAATTATCGAGGAATCGTTTTACCTTTTCTTCATTTTTAGATGTTATGTCAGCTTCGCACAATTTCATTAGGTCATCAATGTCATCACCAGCATCAAAAAGTAATCTTCGAACAGCAGAATCAGTTACTACTTCTTGTGCCAATACAATTGGTCTCATGTGTAGCAATACCATCTTCTGAACAAATTTCATCTTTTCATTTAAAGGCAATTTCATATTCTTGAAAATACGAGGGACCATTTTTTCGCCAACAAAATTGTGAGCGTGGAAAGTCCAACCTATTCCTTTCACAAATTTTTTGGTGTTAGGTTTAGCAATATCGTGCAATAGTGCCGACCAGCGAAGCCATAAATTATCGGAGTGTGGTACCAATTGATCTAACACCTCAAGGGTATGATAGAAATTGTCTTTATGGCTAATTCCGTTTCTGGTTTCTCTGCCTTTCAATCTTTGAAACTCTGGGAATATAATTTTTAATAAACCACATTCTTCAAGCAATTTAAAACCGATTGAAGGTTTTGCTGACATCACAATTTTATTCAATTCCTCAATAACTCGCTCCTTAGAAATGATATGGATTCTCTCCTTATTTTCTTTGATAGCATTGAAAGTGACATCAGAAATTTTAAAGTTTAATTGTGTTGCAAAACGAATTGCACGCATCATTCTTAAAGGATCATCCGAGAAAGTAATCATTGGATCCATTGGTGTTTTAATGATTTGGCTATTCAAATCATCAATGCCTCCAAAAGGATCCAGGAGTTCTCCAAAATTGTCTTTGTGCAGACTTAATGCAAGAGCATTAATGGTAAAATCTCTTCTTTTTTGGTCATCCTCTAAACTGCCATTTTCAACAATTGGTTTTCTTGAGTTTCTATTGTATGATTCTTTTCTGGCACCTACAAATTCAATTTCAAAATCTTTATACTTAAGCATGGCTGTTCCAAAATTCTTAAAAATGGAAACTTTAGGATTACCAGCTTTGGCAGCAACTTTTTGAGCCAAATCAATACCGCTGCCTATTACAACAACATCAATATCTTTTGAACCGCGTTTTAAGAATATATCTCTTACAAAGCCTCCAATTACATAGCTTTCAAGCTTTTCTTCAGTTACAATTTCTGATATAATTGAAAATATAGGATGTTTTAAATGTTCTTTCACTTCTTAATGAGTCATGTAACCTGTAATCAGGTTGTTACAATATGAAGGCCTATGTATGACAGACCGACTGTTTAATTTCCTGACAAAATTACAATTAATTAAGGGGATTATGAAAATTCAGAGGAAAATTGACTTTGGTATGTTAATTGTTTGATAAAAATATATAGATTTGTACATATTTATAGTAGTAAATTAAAATAGGCGTTAGTTATGGTAGAACACTTAACGAAAGAATCATTCAAAGAGAAAGTATTTGATTTTGAAAAAAATAAAGATTGGAAATTTGAAGGTAGTAAACCATGTTTGGTAGATTTTTATGCTGATTGGTGTGGACCATGTAAAATGGTTGCTCCAATTTTAGATGAGTTGAAGGCAGAGTATGGCGATGCTATTGATATTTATAAAATTGATACAGAGAAAGAGCAAGAATTATCAGCCATGTTTGGTATTCAGAGTATTCCATCATTGCTATTTATTCCGCAAGATGGTCAGCCTCAAATGGCACAAGGGGCTCTTTCAAAGGAAAATTTCAAACAAGCTTTTGCTGAAGTTTTAAAAGTGGATGCTAAATAATTGTTAATGGTCTTCTGTCCGACACAATTAAAAGGAAATCCTTGTTAGTTTTAGAGCGATAATGAAATAGAAATAAAAGGTGTTCGCACCAGGAAAGGAAAGAGAAAATGAAGAAATTACTAATGATACTGTTGATGGCATTTATTGGAGCCAACAGTTTTGCTCAATCAAATTCGGAGGCTAAAGTAATTCATCTCGATGATGATAGCTTTAAAGAAAAGGTATTTGATTACGAAAAGGGTGGTGATTGGAAGTTTGAAGGAGATAAACCAGTAATTGTTGATTTTTATGCTGATTGGTGTGGACCTTGTAGAAAAATTGCACCTGTTTTAAAAGAACTTCAAAAGGAATATGGCGATGCCATTCAGATTTACAAAGTAGATACAGATGATGCTCAAAAAGTATCAGCAGCATTTGGAATAAAAAGCATACCGTCATTGTTATTTGTACCGATGAAAGGTAAACCAACAATGGCACAAGGGGCTTTGCCAAAGGCCACATTTGTAAAAGCAATTAATGACGTTTTGGGAGTTAAAGCCCCAAATTGATTATAGATTAGAGTAGTTATAATAGTTTAGGTTTTGAAAGTCGGCTTTTTGCCGACTTTTTTGTTTTTGCTAGTTTTCGGATTATCTTTGCGCCAAATCACAGTGGGGTGCCTAAATGTAAACGGGCTGAGATCATACCCTTACACCTGATCCGGATAATGCCGGCGTAGGAAAATTGCGAGCTAACTTTTCGCCAACCTGATCTTATACAACCTCATTGCAATATTTTATTAACGTTTAATTATTACACAATGTTGAAGAAACAACTAAACTCTGTATTGCGCAGAGCTACTCTGTTAATTGTATTGCAATTTGTATGCTTTATCGGATTTTCTCAAATCAATTTAAATGGGAAAGTGACTGATAAAAGTGGAAATGCTCTGCCAGGAGCAGCAATTGCAGTGAAAGGAACTTATTTGGGAACTGTTACCAATTCATATGGTGAATATCAGTTTACAAATTTAAAAGCTGGAGAATACCAATTTGTGATCTCTTTTTTGGGTTATGAAACAAAGGAAAGTTCTGTAAAGCTTACCGAATCAAAGAATTTAGATTTTAAATTGAATCCAACTGCCATAATGGCCGACGAGGTGATTGTTGCTGCAACGAGAGCAGGAAATAAAGCTCCGGTGGCAGTAACCAATTTGGGAGGAGAAGAGCTTAGAAAGCAAAATACAGGTCAGGATATTCCTTACCAGTTAAGCTTGACGCCTTCTTTGGTAGAATCATCGGAAGCTGGTAATGGTATTGGTTATTCAGCTCTTCGTATTCGTGGTACGGATGCTTCTCGTATTAATGTTACCATAAATGGTGTACCATTGAATGATTCAGAATCGCAAGGTGTATTTTGGGTAAACATGCCTGATTTTGCTTCATCGGTTGATAACATTCAAATTCAACGTGGAGTTGGAACATCTACCAATGGTGCTGCAGCTTTTGGAGCTACCATTAACTTTCAAACAGAAACTGTAAATGCGGAACCTTATGCTGAAGTTCAGAGTGTAGCAGGTTCGTTCAATACTTTCCGTAATACTTTTAAAGCTGGAACAGGCTTAATCAATGGAAAATTTAGTTTTGATGCTCGTTATTCAAAGTTAAAGTCTGACGGATTTGTAGACCGTGCATTTTCTGATCATGAATCATTTTTTGCAAGTGGTACTTATTATACAGAAAGAAGTATGTTGAAATTCAACATCATTTCGGGTGATCAGAAAACAGGAATCAGTTGGTGGGGAAATCCAAATATCAACACCGATGATCCTAATGATTATGAAGACAGAAGATATAATCCTGCTGGTGAGTATACCGACGAAAATGGTGTTAAAAGGTATTACGACAACCAAACGGATAATTACAAGCAAACGCATTACCAGTTATTCTACTCACAGGAGTTGACCACTAACTTGAATTTGAATGCTGCATTGCATTATACAAAAGGGAAAGGATATTATGAGCAGTATAAAGAAGATGAGAAATATTCTGAATATGGCTTGGATAATCTTGTGATTGGTGGAGAAACTATTGAGGAAACAGATCTTACTCGTCAAAAATGGCTGAAGAATGATTTTTACGGATTTACATATTCGTTAAATTATAAAAAGAATAGAATTGATGCATCGTTTGGTGGTGCCTGGAATAGATATGACGGAGATCATTTTGGAAATATTCTTTGGGCTCAAAACGGCGGAGTTCCTAATGGTCATCAATGGTATTTGAATACTGGTGAGAAGACCGATTACAATGTTTTTGCCAAGATGAATGTTGAATTGAGTGACAAATTAAATGCTTACGGAGATGTTCAATATCGTCATATTTCTTACGATATGGATGGTACGGATGATGATCTTTTGCCATTGGTTCAGGAGCATAAATTTGATTTCTTCAACCCTAAAGTGGGATTGTATTATACCCTTAACGATAGAAACTCAGCTTATGCATCATTTGGTGTAGCTCATCGTGAGCCAACTCGTGCAAACTTTAAAGATGCCAAAGGCGATCCAAGTTCATATCCTGTTGATGAGTCATTATTTGACTATGAGTTGGGTTATAACTATAAATCGAAAAATGCGACCTTTGGAGTTAATCTTTACTACATGTACTATCGCGATCAGTTGGTGCCAACTGGTGAGAAAAATAGTGTAGGTTACGATATCATGACAAATGTAGATAAGAGTTACCGTGCAGGTGTTGAATTGATTTGGGGTGTACAAATTCTACCAAATTTAAAATGGGATGCTAACCTTACTTTAAGTCGTAATAGAATTAAAGACTTTGTAGAGTATTCAACCTACTATGCAGACTGGAATGAAAGCATTGGATGGTACAATGAAGAAGAGTATAAGGGGAAAGAATTGGGAGATACAGACATTAGTTACTCACCAGAAACCGTTGGAAGTAGTATTTTAACATGGACTCCAACCAAAGGATTCGATGTAAGTTTTGTAAGCAAATATGTAGGTGAGCAATATTTTGACAATACTTCGAATGCCGAGAGAAAATTGGATGATTACAATGTTCACAATTTAAGGTTGAATTACAGTATCAAGCCAAATTGGATGAAAGAAATAGCTTTCCAATTGAGCATTAACAATGTGTTCGATACCAAATATGAAAACAATGCATATGGTGGAAATTGGTATACCGATGGTAAAGAAAACACATGGAGATACTATTATCCACAAGCAGGAACAAATGTTCTGGCAGGTGTGACATTACGATTCTAAAATATAATTTTGTAGAGACGCACGACCGTGCGTCTCTAACAAATAAATAATATATGAACTGGATAACCGACAATATTGTTGAAATCATAGGAACCTTATCAGGATTATTATTTCTGTATCTGGAAATTAAGCAGAACAAATGGTTATGGCCAGTAGGTTTACTTACTTCGGTAATGTATATCTATGTGTTTTTTGTTGCCAAGCTATATGCCGATATGTCGCTTCAGTTCTATTACGTTTTTATTAGTATTTATGGATGGATTTTATGGTCTCGAGGGAGAAAGCAGCAAGAAAAAGACATACCTGTCATTCGCTTGAATATGAGTTTATCTTTAAAACTATTAATGGCTAGCCTTGCAATTTATGCCTTAATAGCTTTCATTTTAGTTAACTTTACAGATGGTACGGTTCCTTATTGGGATGCATTTACTACAGCATTGAGCATTGTAGCTACTTGGATGTTGGCTCGCAAGATTTTGGAACAATGGCTGGTTTGGATTGTTGTAAATTCGGTATCATTAGGCTTGTACATTTATAAGGACTTAAATTTTACAGCTATACTTTTCTTTTTCTATACTACTATGGCTATTGTTGGTTATCTGCAATGGAAAAAAGATATGCTTCGTTCTCAGGCTATTTAAGCTAATTCATTAAATTTACTGGCTCAAATTTTATCATCACTGATCGAGAATGCAAAAGAAAGCAGTAATATTGGCAAATGGAGTCTTTCCAACTCACGAAATCCCTTTAAAGGAGCTAAAAGAATCAAAACATATCATTTGTTGCGACGGTGCAATTAACAATTTAGAAAAGGCAGGATTAGAACCTTTCGCCATTATTGGTGATTTGGATTCCTTAGATTCAGAATTGAAATGGAAGTATAAAGATATAATTCACCACTTTTCTAATCAGGATACCAATGATTTAACCAAATCGGTTGAATGGTGTATTGCCAATAAATTCAACGAAATAGCTATTGTTGGAGCAACGGGTAAACGCGATGATCACATGATTGGGAATGTATTTCTTTTGCCGCAATATGCAAAAAAGGTAAGAGTTAAAATGCTAACCAGTTATGGTGTGTTTACTCCAATAGTTCGTCCAAAGAATTTCGAAAGTTATACAAGACAGCAAGTATCCATTTTCTCTCCAAACAATAATACACTAATAACAACAGCTAACTTGCGTTATTCATTAACGAATCAGCCATTGGAAATGATGTGGCAAGGTACGCTAAATGAATCGATGGGCGATAGTTTCAGAATTGAATTTGAAGGGGGACCATTGATTGTATTTCAGGAATATGAGAAGTAAGCTAAATAAGCTTCTCTTTCTTAAATTAGCAATACAGCTTTTCAAAGCAAATTTTGAATAAATCTGACTTTCTGTGGCATATATTTTTAATTGAACTCAGGTTATTAGGAGTAGCTTGCTGTTTTTCCTGAATTGATCAATATTTAAGGCTTTCCGATTCAAGTTTTTTGCTTGCCATGAAAAAATCCTGTTTATATTTGCAGCCGAATTAAAACCTAACTAAAGTCGATGAAAAAATTAAAAACTCTGTTATTGCTTTTTGTTTCATTCATAAGCATTTCAGGTCTTAACGCACAAAAAAAAGAATTGCCAATTTCGGTGAAATTTGGTGGATATGTACACACTTTATTCACTTACGATACCCGTCAGATGGTTGCTGCACGTGAAGGTCATATTCTACTGTATCCTAAAAATGAGATATTGGATGCAGCAGGCAAAGATATTAATGAAGGTGGAGTGTACAATATGGCGGTAATTCAATCGAGAATGAATGCCAAGATTACAGGTCCTGAAATTTTGGGTGCGAAAACCAACGGAATGATTGAAGCTGAGTTTATTGGAAATGGTGAATCGGATACCAATGGTTTACGTGTTCGTCATGCATTTGTAAATTTGGATTGGGGCAATACTTCTCTTTTAATCGGACAAACCTGGTCTCCATTGTTTGTTGCCGAAGTATTTCCATTTACAGTAGGTGCCAATGCAGGTTTGCCATTCAAGCCATTTGCTCGTAATCCGCAGGTGAGATTAACTCATAAAACAGGAAACTGGAAATTATTGGCAGCAATTGCAACAGAACGAGATTATACAAGTACTGGTCCTGATGGATCAAGTAACAAATATTTAAGAAATGCCGGAATGCCAATTGTTCAAGGGCAAGCGCATTATTACTTAGGAAAGAAGAAACACTTGTTTGGTGTGAGTGGTGAGTTCAAGAATATCAAACCATCATTAATGAGTACGACAGGATCGAAAGAGGCAGGAGATTACCAAGAATGGAAAAATGATGAGATTCTGTCTTCATGGGCTGTAATGGGCTATTTCAAGTTGAATTTCAATCCGGTTACTTTTAAGGCACAAACTACTTATGGTACGAACCTTACCGATGTTTTGATGTTGGGCGGATATGCTGTTAAGGATTTGAATCCTGTAACCAACGAAGCATCATACACAGGCATTAAAGTGATGGGATCATGGGCTGAGCTTTCTTACAAGAAGAACGATTGGGAATATGCTTTCCTTGCCGGATATTCTAAGGATTATGGTTCGGAAGACGATGTTGTTGCGAACATGATATATAGTAGAGGTAAAGATGTAAAGAGCGGAACAGGAATTGGAGAGTTGTATCGTTTGGCACCACGCGTTTCTAAAAAGTACAAGAACTTAAAGTTCGAATTGGAAGCCGAATACACCGCAGCTGCCTATGGTAAACTTGCAGAAAAGGCCAAGGTTAAAGATACCAAATGGGTAGGTGGTACCAGATATTCATTAGGAGTATATTATTTCTTCTAGAAACTATATTTATTTTATAAAAAAGACGTAGCATGCTACGTCTTTTCTTGTTTATAGTGGGATAGTGAAGTAAAATATGGTTCCTTCCTGTGGTTTCGATTTCATCCAAATTTGACCTCCTAGCATTTCAATTAGGCTTTTACTAATTGCCAAACCTAATCCTGTACCTCCATATTGTCTGGTGTTTGCATCTAATTCGGCCTGACGGAATCTGTCGAAAATAATGGCTTGTTTTTCCTCTGGAATACCAATTCCAGTATCTCTTACAAAGAATTCAATAAACTTTCCTTTAACTGCATAGCCAATTTCAATTTCTCCAGTTTGGGTGAATTTGATCGAATTCTCGATAAGGTTGGTAAATACTTGCTGCAATCGAACAGAATCAGTTGTAACTTCTATAATCTGATTATCCTCAGGCGTACTTATAATAAAGTTAAGGTTGTAATTATCTTTATGCTCTTTAAGTGTTTCGTAATCATATTTAACCGAATTGAACAACTTGGAGATATTACATCTGTCCAAAACAATCTTTAATTGATTGGTTTCAATTTTTGAGATATCAAGAATATCACTAATCAATCGTAATAATCCATTGGTGTTCTTTTGAATGATAGAAATGAACTTTTTCCGTTTTGTTGCTGCTACATTATCACCTGAAAGAAGTTCTGTAAATCCTAATATGGCATTCATTGGAGTGCGAATTTCATGCGACATATTGGCAAGGAATGCAGATTTTAATCGGCTTGATTCTTCTGCAACCTCTATCGCTTTTTCGAGTTTTACATTGGTTGCAGTGATTTCGTGCATAAGTGCTTTTTCTTTCTGTTCTCTTAATTTTCTAAGGTGAATATTAATCATCATTACGATGATTATAATTGTTAAAAGGATCAGAATGGTTAAAGTAAGTATAAATATTTCCTTGTTTTCCTTAATCAGACTGTACGGTTCATTAATTAGTTTGGAGTTTTTAGGCAAATCCTTAATCTTGATATCAAAATTTACCAATTCATTGTAGTCAAACTCATACTCATATACCGATTGCATTGGAGGAATATCATCAATAGGTGTACCTGATAGCACTTTTTTAGCGATTTGAGCTGCTTGTTTGCCTTGTATTCTTCCTGTAATTAAGGATCCACCTATAGCACCACGATTAAGATAGAAATCCCAAACACAGTATATTGGAACTTTGCAGTATGGTTTACATTCAGAAAATCCCTTTTCGTAAGTGTAATAATTGCCATCAATATCCCGGTTGTATAATAAGTAAAGAACAACATCATTAGGTTCTAACTTCGATAGCTGAATTTTTAATTCATGAATATTTTTAGGCTTAATAATTAAGTGCCTTACTGGTTCACTCATTTTTTTTATTTCATCCTTTAAAGAGGATAATACTGTTTCGCCAGTGGTACTATGATCGGTTACAATAACAATTTTAGAATAGTTTGGATGATGATCTTCGATTAGTTTAATTGTTGCACATACACTAAATGTTTCAAACACACCAGTGTATCCTTTGGGAGGATCTATAATAGAGTTTAAACCTGAGAAAATTACAGGAACCTCACCAAAAATTTCATCACGATGTTTAATTAAAAAGTCGTAGGCATTGTTGTCGGTAGAAATAATTAAATCAAATTTTTGGTTCTTATACTTGCGCAGGTAATACCCTTTTAAGAGTTCCAGATACTCTTCAGAGAAATATCTTTTTGAATCCATATACTCGATGTGGAGGGTTGTATTTGGATTTGGAAGAAGCTCTCTTTTAATGCTGTTTAAAGTGGAATCAGTCCAACTGAGACCATTATGGTATGAATTTAAAATTAATATGTGTTTGTGTGCGGATGAATAGGCACTTAAACTACATAGTATAAACAGCAAAAGTACTATTGACTTAATACTAATTCTCATAAGAAAATTGAATTGATTTGTATAGTTAACCAATTCAATTTAATAATTATAAATATGAATTAAAAGGTTTAGCAGTTTATTATTGAGTTCCTTTGATGAGCATTGGTGATTGTTAATTAATATACATACAATGTAATCTTTGTCTTTAGAGTTTTTTAAATAACCACAATAAGTTCTTACTCCTGTCATCGATCCGGTTTTTGCCTTCCAATTGGATGCAATAACACTGCTTTTTCCAAAATGTTTTAAAGTACCTGATTTACCGGCAACAGGAAGTGAAGACAGGAAAGCATTGTAATTATTGCTATGATACATGGAAGTTAGGATTTGGCTGAAAAACTCAGCAGAAATTGCATTGAAATGCGATAAGCCACTGCCATCAAGTAAATTTTGATATTTGGTTTCAATACCTTTTTCTCTCCAAAATTCATTTATAGTTTTTGTTCCAGTTCTCCAATCTGCTTTTTCGTTTTGTTTTTGTCCGATTTCAAAAAGCAACTGATCAGCAAAAAGATTTACACTTTTCTGATTGGTCCAGTACACGATATCTTTCAGTTTGGGAGATAGAATTTTGAATAACTCCTTACGATTGGTTTTTGACTTGCCTTTTTGATTCAGAACTTTAATGTTGTTATTCTTTAATTCTGCTTTAAGATCTTCAAGTAAGGCCAATTCAGGATGAAGAAAAGCTCCTTTTACTTTAAATTCATTTCGATTCTGAGGTATGCTACCTTCTATTCTTCTCAAATTACTTGTGTTACCACCAAAAATATATGCCAAATCACGATTGATTTCAGAGCTTACCACCTGATTGTCGAATTTTAATCCCGTATTGTGAGGAAGCGTTTTCCATATTTTAGTTTTACTGCCAGTTTGCCCTGATTTAAAAAACAAGGTGTACATGTTATCACGGTAGTTTATGGCATTGGGAACAGCTCCGTAATAATTGCCAATATCTTCCCATATCCAGGTTCTTGGAATGGAAGGTTTGAAATAAGAATTGTCTACCAAAATATTACCATCAATGACATTGATATCTAATTCTTTTAGTTTGAATACAATTTGCCTGGCAATGTTTTGCTGAGATTCAAAATACTTCGATTCTAATGTAGGATCACCACCTCCTTTAATAATCAGATTCCCTTTTAAGGTTCCATTTTCAATATTCCCATCAGTTACGATAAGCGTTTTAAATTGATAATCTCCACCTAATATTTCCAATGCGCTGGCCGTGGTAACTAACTTTTGACTCGAAGCTGGTGTTAAAGCCATTTTCGAGTTGTGTTGAGCCAATATTTTACCCTTTTCAACATCTTTAATAATAATGGCAACCCCAGCCGAATAAAAGCAGGAATCAGCAGTAAATTTATCTACAAATTGTTGAATTTTATTATCTGTAGTTTTTTGAGAAGTGCACGAAAATCCCCAAAATACGAATGCGAAAAGGAGTAAAATTTTATTCATCAATCTCTTTTAAAATTTTTTCAACTTCTTTTTCAGTATTATTTAATTTTGCTTTACAAATCACCAGTAATTCTGAAACTCGTTTCACCTTTTCAGATAAATCATCAACGTCTAATTCTTCATTTTCAATCAGCATGATTGTTTCTTCAATTTCTGCAATTGCTTCGCTGTAACTAATCTTTTTCTTAGCCATTTATTTGTATTTTTTAGGATTTACTTTTTGAATTTCACTCTCAACCAGACCGTCTTTAAATCTGGTTTCAATTACATCGTTTTTAGATAATGATGAAATGTCTTTCACTATTTTCCCATCCTTTAAAGTTAGTGTATATCCTTTTTGTAGGATATTTTCAGGATTCAGATATTTTACACTTTGCTCGTGTAATGATAATTTATGCTTTTGATTTTCTAGCAGTCGACCAACTCGTATACCAATTTTACTATGCAGGTGTTCAGTATGACTCTTTTCAGTACTTAGTCGATGTTCTAGACCTAATTTTAATTTGGTTTTAAAGTTCTTCAAGTTAAACGAGTGCGACTTTGTTATTTGTTTTGCCGAATGAACTAACTTTTCATTTGCAAGTAAAAGCTGATTGGATTTTCGTTCCAAAATGGTTTTTACCAGTGGCGAAAACTTGTTCGACAGATAATGCAAATTCTCCGAAGCCTCAAGCAGTATTTCATTTATTCCGTTGTAAAATTCTTCCTGCAAACTTTCATGATAAGATTGTTTTTCATCAAAAGAGTCAATCAGGTATTCGGCAGCTGCGGTTGGTGTTTTAACACGCACATTGGCTACAATATCAACAATGGTTTCATCCCTTTCATGCCCAATTCCTGAAATTACAGGAAGCGGAAACTGGGCAATATTAAAAGCCAGCCAGTAACTATCGAAACAATTCAAATCGGCAGTTGAACCACCTCCTCGAATAATGACAACAACATCAAATACTTCTTCATACTCATTAATTCGATCGAGTGCCGCAATAATTGATTCTTCGGCCTGATTCCCTTGCATAATAGCCGGAAACAACTTGTAATGGAATTTGTATCCGGAAGGATTGTTTTCCAATTGATTTGTGAAATCCTCGTAACCAGCTGCTGTGGGAGATGAGATAAGCGCAATACACTTCGGAATTTCCGGGAAATCAATTTCTTTATTCATTTCCAAAACTCCTTCTTCTTCTAGCCTGTTCAGAATCTCTTTTCTTCGTTTGGCAATATCTCCCAGCGTATAACTAGGATCGATATCTTTAATATTTAAGGTATATCCATAAATTTCCTGGAATTCTATGCTGACATTGATTAATACCTTAATTCCTGCAGAAAATCTTTGACCCGTGCTGGTTTCAAAATAAGGTTTTAACATTCTAAAAGTATAGGCCCAAATGGTTGCTCTGGCTTTGGCAATAATTTGATCTGTATCATCATCCTTTTCGACCAACTCCAAATAACAATGGCCATTCTGATTGTAGCGGACTTCGCTAATTTCAGCTACAATCCACAAATCAGAATCAAAAGAGTTTTTTAAAACTCCTTTAATCCGATTATTTAATTGAAATAAGCTTATTCCTTTGTTTGCCATAGTCTCCTTCGTAAAGTTTATCGTCTCATTTGAGAGCGTAAGAATGAATCAGGATCATTTACGTAATTTTCAGGATCACTTTTGATTAGTTTCTCCTTTTGAGCTTCCATTTGCTCCAGTTTTTTCATTTGTTCATTATCGAGCTCATCTTGATTCAAAGCCACACCATTTTTGTATTCAATGGTAAAAAGCAAATCTCCTTTTTCAGAATAATGATTCCAACTACCAGTTTTTTTATTGTTGAGATAATCTCCTCCAAACTGGATAATGCCATTTGGGTAAAAAGCTTGAAAACCACCATTTAATTTACCTTCTTCATACATCGCTTCGATATAAGGTTTACCATTTTCAAAAAAGCGTTTCCAAATACCGTGTTTTTTTCCCTTAGCAAAAGGAATAGATTCTGAAACTTTGCCATTTTTAAAACGGTACTCACTTGGGCCATTTTTAATGCCATTTTGGAATGTTTCAATTGCACGAATATTTCCTTTTTTATCGAAATAATTCCAGGTGCTATCTTTTTGTGAATTTATGAAATTCCCTTTGGCAACTAGCTGAGCCGATTCATTGTAAAGTTCTGATTTTGCTTTAATCCCATCTTTTGAAAAAATTAAAATAGCTTTTAGGTTGCCATTGGTATGAAAGCGTTCCATTCGTCCACTTGGTTTGTTATCAAGAAAACTGCCTTTGTATTTAATTTTACCATTAGGATATTTCTTAATCCAAACACCTTGCTTTAAGCCATTTTTATCTGTTTTGTTGATTTCTTGAGCAGGTGAAAATATTGGAGCTATTAATAAGAGTAGAATGAATAAGTTTTTTATCATTTTGTTCAGTTTTTATCTTCTTGGCAATTTTGTTATTATCGTATTATCAAGCTAACACAAAACTAATAAAACTATAACAGCCATAAAAAAAACTTGAGCTTTTCCCATAAAAACCAATAGGTTCGAATCATTAATAATAGAAATATGTTGTACATCATTTCTAATATTTTTTGGATAGCATTGATATTTCGTATTTTATGAATCAAATTAAATGTATTATTCTCTAATTATGTATTGTTGAATGTGGTGATGAGACAATTGATTTGAAGTGAGAGAATGCGTTTTTTGGATTTGATTTCACAAAACTCAAATGTATAATGGAATCAAAAAAGATGGAAATAATAACAAAAGCATAACTAACAAAATTGGTGGTATGGAGACAATGGATTTTCCTTTTAATTTCGATGAAATGCCAATTGCGGCAAAATTCATCTCCGACAGTTTCTCTAGAGATATTGAGGACTTTCAAAGAGTTTATCCTGTATTTGATGATGTGTTTAAAGCACGCTTTGCTGAGCAAATCAGAAAAGCAAAAGATATCGTATGTTGTGGGCCTGAAGGGGTGAAAATTCAGAATATCAGGATAGGCGTATTCAGAAAAATAGAAAGTTTGAATACTTTAATTTTAGAGGCACAGGATTATTTTCCAATATCAAGAATAAAACAGTTCGATTATATTGTAGAAATTATTGAGAAAAAGAATTTGAGCTCAATCTTATCGATTGTGCCAAATCTTTTACAACAACTTGAGGCAAATGTGCCAACTCAAAACGAAGATGTTGCTCAATCCATAATAGATGGAATTCAATCAATCTATCAGGTTCTGAAGCTAGATCGTATAGAACTCAATCGTTTGCTTAATTCACGTGGATTGCTGAAGGAGGAAGTTTTCCGTTGTTTAAATCATCTTTGGGCAACCATGCAGGATGTAATGGAGATTGGACAAAGTCTATATCGAAAGGATGATCCTATGAAGTGTGTTGAGTATGAACTCAACTATATCAAGATGAAAGTAAAGACTTTCTGGATGCACTCAGTGCCAGATAAAGTAGTTTAGTTTAACTGTTAGTTTTGAACTTATAATAATACCAAGCATAAAAATGGCGATCGAATTTCGATCGCCATTTTATATATATCTGAAGTCAAATTATTTTACTTCTTCAAAGTCAACATCAGTTACTTCATCATCTGATTTTGTTTGGCCTCCAGCTTGACCTCCAGCTTGTGCACCAGCATCAGGACCCGGTTGGCCACCTTGCTGTTGTTGTGCGTTGTACATCTCTTGAGATGCAGCTTGGAATACATTGTTTAATTCCTCAATAGCAGCGTTACAAGCATCAACATCCTGAGCTTTGTGCGCTTCTTTTAACTTGTTCAATGCATCTTCGATTGGCTGCTTTTTGTCAGCTGGCAACTTATCGCCGATTTCTTTCAACTGCTTTTCAGTCTGGAAAATCATACCGTCAGCCTTGTTCAAAGTATCGATTTTTTCTTTTGCCTTGTTATCAGCTTCTTCGTTAGCCTTAGCTTCTTCACGCATTCTTTCGATTTCAGCGTCAGATAATCCTGAAGATGCTTCGATACGAATATTTTGCTCTTTACCTGTTCCTTTATCTTTAGCAGATACATTCAAGATACCATTTGCATCAATATCGAAAGTAACTTCGATTTGCGGAATACCACGTGGTGCTGGAGGAATGCTATCCAGGTGGAAACGACCAATTGTTTTGTTTCCTTGCGCCATTGGTCTCTCACCTTGAAGAATGTGAATTTCTACAGAAGGCTGGTTGTCGGCAGCTGTTGTAAATGTTTCAGTTTTCTTAGTTGGGATTGTAGTGTTTGCTTCAATCAATTTAGTCATTACACCACCCATAGTTTCAATACCTAATGAAAGAGGAGTAACATCCAAAAGAAGAACGTCTTTTACTTCACCAGTTAATACACCACCTTGAATTGCAGCTCCTACAGCTACTACTTCGTCAGGGTTTACACCTTTTGATGGAGCTTTACCGAAGAATTCTTGTACTTTATTTTGGATAGCTGGGATACGAGTAGAACCACCTACCAAGATTACTTCGTCAATTTCTGAAGCAGTTACACCAGCATCGTTCAATGCAGCTCTACATGGCTCAATTACTGCCTGAATCAGGCTGTCAGCCAATTGCTCGAATTGTGCACGAGAAAGAGTTTTAACCAAGTGCTTTGGAATACCGTTAACTGGCATAATGTATGGCAAGTTGATTTCAGTGCTAGTTGAGCTAGACAATTCAACTTTAGCTTTCTCAGCAGCTTCTTTTAAACGCTGAAGAGCCATAGGATCCTGACGTAAGTCGATTCCTTCTTCTTTGTTGAATTCATCAGCCAACCAGTCGATAATTACCTGATCGAAATCATCACCACCAAGGTGAGTATCACCATTAGTTGATTTTACTTCGAATACACCATCACCTAATTCAAGGACTGAAATATCGAAAGTACCACCACCAAGGTCAAATACCGCAATTTTCATATCCTGATCTTTCTTGTCAAGACCATATGCCAAAGATGCAGCTGTTGGCTCGTTGATAATACGTTTAACAGTTAAACCTGCAATTTCACCAGCTTCTTTAGTTGCCTGACGTTGTGCATCGTTAAAGTAAGCAGGAACTGTAATTACAGCTTCAGTTACTTCTTGTCCAAGATAATCTTCAGCAGTTTTCTTCATTTTTTGAAGAGTCATTGCTGAAATTTCTTGTGGAGAATATTTTCTATCGTCAATTTCAACACGTGGAGTGTTGTTTTCACCTTTTAAAATTTTGTAAGGAACACGTCCGATTTCTTTACCTACTTTGTCGTAAGTTTCACCCATAAATCTCTTGATGGAGAAAATTGTTTTAGTTGGGTTTGTGATTGCCTGACGTTTTGCAGGATCACCTACTTTTCTTTCACCATTTTCTACAAACGCTACAATAGACGGAGTAGTTCTTTTTCCTTCACTGTTAGGAATTACTACAGGCTCGTTACCTTCCATTACAGATACACAAGAGTTGGTAGTTCCTAAGTCGATTCCAATAATTTTACCCATTTTAAGTATTTATTTAATGTTCTTATTTTTTTCTAATACACTCGCGGATCATTTTTTTAATCCGACAGGGAATAATCAAAGCCTGTGCCATTCCGAAAATTGTAGTTTCGAATGTAAAACTGGCACAGATTGTAAAATTATCCGCTAAAATCATGACAGTTTTACTGACAGAAAGACAGAATCTCTAATGATTAATTATAAATGATGAATTACTACTGGAATATTCATTCAGCTTTTTATTCATTTAAGCACTCACTTAATATCTCATTAAAGCAACTCTTCATTAACTTTTTCCTTTTAGCTTGATACTTTAAGCTTTTTTATAACTTTGCAGTCTTGTACCATTGAAAAAATATTGATGGTATAAAACTAAAACAGAGTTAGGATAATTGCACCTTACTTATCTATTGTCCAAAAAAATAAGATCATGTCAATTCATAAAGAATCGGTAAAGAGAGTGACAACACATGTACTCTCAGAAATGAAATTGAAGGGAGAAAAAATCTCCATGCTAACTTCTTACGACTACTCTATGGCTACTATTGTTGATAGAGCAGGTATAGATGTAATATTAGTTGGCGATTCGGCATCTAATGTTATGGCAGGACATGAAACCACACTGCCTATTACTTTAGATCAGATGATTTATCATGGTGCGTCGGTTGTTCGTGCTGTACAAAGAGCTTTGGTTGTAGTTGATTTGCCTTTTGGTACTTATCAGGGAAATTCGAAAGAAGCATTGAATTCTTCTATTCGCATTATGAAAGAGGCTAGTGCAGATGCTGTCAAACTGGAAGGTGGTAGTGAGGTATTGGAATCAGTTAACCGAATTCTATCAGCTGGTATTCCAGTAATGGGGCATTTGGGATTAACACCACAATCAATTCATAAGTTTGGTACATATGCTGTACGTGCCAAAGAAGAGGAAGAAGCAGAAAAATTACTTGAAGATGCCAAACTGCTAGAAGAGGCGGGATGTTTTGCAATCGTATTGGAGAAAATTCCAGCCGGATTGGCTAAGAAAGTTGCAGAAAGTGTTTCAATTCCTATCATAGGTATTGGTGCAGGTAATGGTGTTGATGGACAGGTGTTGGTGATTCATGACATGTTGGGAATTACTCAAGAATTTTCTCCACGTTTCTTAAGAAGATACCACAACTTGTTTGCAGAAATTAAGGGAGCAGTTGAAACCTATATTGGAGATGTAAAATCCAAGGATTTCCCTAATGAAAGAGAACAATATTAAAGTTCAAAGTAAAAAGTTTAAAGTCAACAAGTCAATTATTGACTAGTTACCAATGACTAAAAGAATGGCAAGAGAAAGACTAGAAGTATTATATGAGGACAATCACATTATTGCAATAAACAAGCGATGTGGTGATATTGTGCAAGGAGATCAGACTGGAGATGAACCTTTGAGCGAGAAGGTTAAGAAATATATCAAAAGAAAATACGACAAACCAGGAGATGTTTACCTTGGCGTACCTCATAGAATTGACAGACCTGTTAGTGGTGTTGTTATTTTTGCAAAAACCAGCAAAGCCTTAACACGTTTGAATAAAATGTTTCAGCAAAAGGCTGATCAGATTGATAAGATTTATTGGGCAATAGTTCAAAATTGTCCGAGAGTGGAAGAGGAAACTTTAAAGCATTATTTGTTGCGAAACCAAGAGAAGAATCGTACAAATGCATTCGATAAAGAGAAGAAAGGTGCGAAAGAAGCAATTCTTGAGTACAAACTGTTGACTCGTTCTCAGAAATATTTCTTGTTGGAGGTGAAGCTTCATACAGGTCGCCATCATCAAATTAGAGCACAACTTTCGAAAGTTGGCATGCCAATTCGTGGCGATTTAAAATATGGAGCTCCTCGTTCTAAAAATGGAGGAGGAATTGGCCTTCATGCCAGAGAAATTGGTTTTATGCATCCAGTAAAGCAAGAGCCAATTAGAATTAAAGCTCCAGTTCCACAAGACGATAATTTGTGGAAGGAATTGCAAAAATTAGCAGAATAAATAATAAAAAAACGGAAGCCATTGGCTTCCGTTTTTTTATTCATTCAACATATCCTTATCAAAGAAAAGCGGCAACAATTGCTTAATGCTTTCCACGATTCGAATTTTGTTTTCACCACAAAGAATTACTCTAATTGGCTGGTTGTACCTGTCTTCAGTTTCCAGTAGAACTTGTCGGCAAGAGCCACAAGGAGGTACGGGAGTTTCCAGAAAGCTGCCATTTGTTCTTGAAGTAATGGCGATTGCTTTAACGGGCACATCTGGGTATTTGGCATTAGCATAAAAAACCGCTACACGTTCTGCACATAAGCCCGATGGATAAGCAGAGTTTTCCTGATTATTACCTTGAACCATCTCACCATTCTCCAGTAACAAAGCTGCACCAACATTAAATTTAGAATATGGAGCATAAGAGCGATGAGCCGCATCTTTGGCCTGATTAACCAATGCTTGATCTTCTTTCGAAAGTTCGTCTATCGAATCGTATTCGTAAACTGTTGTTATAATTTGTGTTTTCTTCATTTTATAGCCATTAGTAAGCAGTATTAAGTAATTGGTTATATACTAACTACTCGTACTCATAAATATACAATAGTTTCGATAATATTTACTAAAACATCATCGTTAGCTTATCAACGGAATATCTTGTGAATAAAAATTGATACAGAAATATCAATGGATAACAGGATTGTTATATTTTTATGGTTGTTTTTGAAATCGGAACGAAGATATACATAAATTTTGATTTCTCATTTATTATCGCTTTTACTTTAGATTTTTATGAAGAAAATTATCTTATACACACTACTTGTAATTGTCACATGCTCAAGTGTGTTTGCAAAAAATTATACCAGAAAAGAATACATTCAAAAATATAAAGATTTAGCGATTCGAGAAATGGAACGCACTGGTATTCCAGCCAGTATCACAATGGCTCAGGGAGTATTAGAGTCACAAAATGGTAATTCTCTTTTGGCGCGCAAGGCCAATAACCATTTTGGAATCAAATGTCACGATTGGGTTGGGCCGAGTATGAAATTCGATGATGACAAAAAAAATGAGTGCTTCAGAAAATATACTAACCCATATGAGTCGTATAAGGATCATTCAAAATTCCTGACAACACGTTCGCGATATGCTTTTTTATTCAAGTACCGATCGGATGATTACAAACGTTGGGCGCATGGATTAAAAAAAGCAGGTTATGCCACAGACCCAAAATATGCCCACAAGTTGATTAGTATTATTGAAGCTGAACATTTGTATAAATTAGATAGAAAAGGAGCAGGTAAAGATTTTGTTGTAAGCAAACCTGATGATACTGAATTGGCAGATATAGATGGTGATTTAAGTATTGATCCATTTGGAGCCCGATTGGAAGAGGCCAATGGTATTCATTATATCGTAACCAAAAAAGGTGATACTTTCTATAGTATTGAGAAGAACTTGGGAGTAGAACGTAAAAAGTTACTTCGTTATAATGATCTTCCTAAAAACTACATTTTACAGATTGATCAGAGATTATATCTGCATAACAAGCGAAATAAAGCTGCCCGCGGCTATAATTTCCACCGTGTAAAAGAAGGTGAATCATTGTATGGTATTTCGCAGCAGTATGGTGTGAAATTGAAGAGACTTTGCAAGTACAATGGAGTGAAGAAAAATTACAAAGTTCAGACAGGTGAGCGTATTTGGTTACGCAAAAAGAAAAGATAGTTAATATTGAAATTCAATAGGTGTAAAATCCGGTTCCTGAGAACCGGATTTTTTAGTACACTTATTTTTTCGAATAGATCAAACTACCACCAATAGTTAGTGCAGCCGATATAATCATGATGTTTTTGATGACATATTGGCCTTCGAGAGTTGGAAGTAAAATGTTTCCTCCTTGAAAAGTAACTTCAGGAAGTATAAACAAGGGCATAAACGTTCCTGTCATTTGAAGGAATAATAAGCCAATAGCGATGCGTGTGCTTTTTTTAAACAAGAAGAAAATCCCAATTAACACTTCCCACCATCCAATAATATCAACCCAGGTTTCAGCAGCGAATAATGGCATCCAGCTAACGGTTGATTTTACCAAAGGTATCGCAGCTGATAGACCAATTGGCTTTAGTATACCAAACCAAATGAAAATCACAGCAAATGATATGCGAATGGCAGGTATAGATAATCTTTGCATGTACTTGGCAATTTTACGATCCAGTTCTTTAAATTTTATATTCATGATCATCTTAATTTAGTTAATACAATAGTCCAATATTACTGTCATTAGAAATAAAAGACTTATAAGTCTTAAATGTATATTTTTTTCTATTTCTAATATATGTTGGAGAGCAGATGTGGGGAAGGGTATCCTTATTTCAAAGTAAAGAGGTAGTTGGAGAATTAGATTAATGAGTTTTGGTTAGGAAATAATCAGAGAATCATATAAATTCAACAGTTATAATAAAACACACAAGTTGTAGTGTCTACCTTCAACCAAAAATGCACTTCAACTCATCCTAAAACCAATCATATGAATACTTTTACAAGCGGCCTAAGACGGATGTTTGTAGTTTTGGCATTAACAGGCCTTATTCTACCTGCGCATTCTGTTTTGGCAAAGAAAAAGACAAAAGAACCTGCAAAAGATTCTTTAATCAATTCAAGTTTAGTTAGCGGATTAAAATTTAGAGGGATAGGTCCTGCTACCACTTCAGGACGAATTTCTGATTTTGCAGTTAATCCGAATAATCATAGTGAGTACTATGTGGCAGTTTCGAGTGGTAATATTTTTAAAACCATAAACAATGGTACCACATGGAAACCAGTTTTCGATAAGTATGGATCTTACTCAATTGGAGTGGTCACAATGGATCCGAACAACAGCAATGTGGTTTGGGCTGGTACTGGTGAGAACAATCACCAGCGAGCATTGGGCTATGGTGATGGTGTATATAAAACCATGGATGGCGGTAAGAGCTGGAAAAACATTGGTTTAAAAGAATCTCGCCATATTGGTGGCATCGTAATCGATCCTCGCAATTCTGATGTTGTATTTGTTGCTGCCGAAGGTTCGGTTTGGGGACCAGGAGGTGATCGTGGTTTGTACAAGACAAGCGATGGTGGTAAAAACTGGAAAAAAGTTCTTAATATCAGCGAAAACACAGGTGTGAACAATGTAATTATCGATCAGGTTGATCCTGATATCATGTATGCAACTTCGGAACAGCGACGTCGACATGTACATGCAAAAATTAATGGCGGACCAGAATCAGCCATCTATAAATCAACGGATGGTGGAGAAAATTGGCGTAAACTGAAGTCTGGATTACCTTCAGGACATATTGGAGGAATGGGCATTGCCGTGTCTCCGGTAAATCACAACTATGTTTATGCCATAATTGAAGCTGCTATGGGCAGTGGTTTCTATCGTTCTACCGATAGAGGAGAATCATGGTCTAAAATGAGCGATCATGTGAGCAGTGGACAATATTACAATGAAATTTATTGCGATCCTGTTGATGTTGATAAAGTATATTCAGTTGAAACCTTTAGTCATTTTACAGAAGATGGAGGGAAAACCTGGAAACGCTTTGGATTGAAAAATCGCCATGTTGATGATCATGCACTTTGGATTGATCCGACAGATACCAATCACATAATGATTGGTGGTGATGGTGGTATTTATGAAAGTTTCGATGCAGGAGAGACCTATGTATTCAAATCTAATCTATCGGTAACACAGTTTTACAGAGTTCAAGTAGATAATGCACTACCATTCTACAATGTTTATGGAGGAACTCAAGACAATAATACACTTGGAGGGCCGTCTCAAAATATTAGCCGCAGAGGTGTAACCAATGATGAGTGGGAACCAATTCTAGGTGGTGATGGTTTTTGGGCGCAGATTGATCCAAAAGATCCAAATATTGTGTATTGCGAATATCAGTATGGAAATTCATATCGATACGATAAACAAAGCGGAGAAAAAATCAATATTAAACCTCGCGAAAGAAAAGGCGAATTGGCCTACAAGTGGAATTGGAATGCTCCTATGATTTTGTCGGCTCACAAACATACTCGTTTGTATGTTGCAGCCAATAAAGTATTCCGCAGCGATGATCGTGGAAATTCATGGGAGGTAATTAGTGAAGACTTAACTACAGGCAAAGACCGTGATTCGTTTAAGGTGATGGGCAAATATTGGAGTGCTGATGCAGTGAAGAAGCATGTTTCTACTTCGCAGTTTGGTACCATTGTTTCTATGGCAGAATCTCCAAAGAATGAGAACTTGTTGTATGCAGGAACCGACGATGGATTAATTCAGGTAAGTGAACAAGGTGGAAATACATGGATGAAATATGCTACATTCCCGGGAATTCCTCAATACACCTATGTTAGTGATATCATGCCATCAAAACATGATGAGAATGTTGTTTATGCTTCTTTTGATAACAGAAAGAGAGATGATTTTAAGCCATACATTTTGAAGAGTGCTGATAAGGGAAAAACCTGGACCAATATTGCTGGTAATTTGCCAAAGAATGGAACGGTTCATACCATCGAGCAAGATTTTAAAGATCCAAGTTTACTATTTGTAGGAACCGAGTTCGGAATCTTCTTTACAAAGAATAATGGAACAAATTGGGTACAATTGAAGTCTGGTATTCCTACCATTGCTGTGCGCGATTTAACCATCCAGGAACGCGAGTGCGATTTGGTTGCGGCAAGTTTTGGACGTGGATTCTTTATTCTGGATGATTACTCTCCATTACGATCAGTAAATCCAGAAATGGTAGAGAAAAAGGCTGAATTGTTCCCTGTAAAAGATGCTTTAATGTACATTCAGAAAGGTGGAAAAGGAAGTATGGGACATACCTATTTTACAGCTCCTAACCCTGCCTTTGGTGCTACATTTACTTACTATTTAAAGGAAGTGCCAAAAACGGCAAAGCAAGCCCGTCAGAAGATAGAGAAGGACTTGTTTAAGAATGGTGAATTTATTCCTCAGCCAAGCTGGAAAGAGCTGGAAGATGAGAAGAAAGAAGTTGCACCTTACCTTTTGTTCACCATTAAGGATGTGGATGGAGAAGAGATCCGAAAGATAGCAACAAGTGCTAAAAAAGGTATTAATCGTGTGAATTGGGATTTAAAATTCCCATCAGTTTCACCTGTGAAGAATAAGGAGTTTAAGCCTACTAAAAAAGGTAGATCGGGAATGTTCGTTATGCCTGGTGACTATCAGATTGAAATGGGAATGGTAGCAAATGGCAAATACGAAATGTTGGCAGAAGGCATGCAATTTAAAACAGTTACTCTAAACAACAGAACATTACCTGCCGAAAACCGAAAAGAATTGGTAAAATTCCAGCAAAAAGTAGCACGTATGTCAAAGGCGATTCAGGGTAGCATGCAAGTAGTAGAAGCTTTTAAAGCCAAAATAGCTGCCATTAAAACAGCTTTGGTACAAACTCCGGGAATTCCAGCCAATGTATCAGAAAAAGTTGAGGAATTATCAATTGAGTTAAACGAAATTGAATTCTTGTTTGAAGGAGTACCGGCAAGAGCAAGTTGGGAAGAAATACCACCGGCTCAGATTCCAATTTCAAATAGAATCAATAATATTGTTTGGTCGCATTGGGCAAGTACTTCAGGAGTTACCCAAACTCAGAAAGATCAGTTCGAGATATTGAAAGAGGAGTTCCCGGCTGCATTGAAGAGCTTACAGAAATTGGCTGGAGATATGAAGTGGGTGGAAGCAGAATTGGAAAAACAAGGTGCTCCCTGGACACCGGGTCGAATTCCAACTTACACAGTAGAGTAAAAGTCGAAAAGAGATTGTAACAATTGAAAAACAGTTGTTCTTGATTAGAGACAAGGCATTGCCTTGTCTCTTTTTATAGCATATTTTTTTGTGCAAAATCAGATTAATAGGTGTAATTTTTGGCATTGTTTTGGTGGTAACATCAATTCTAAAAAATTATAAACTAATCTGTAATCAATAAAGTTGAATCATGAAAAAAGCAATCTTTTATTGTCTTGGTGTTGTACTATTGGCATCCTGCCAGATGACACAAACCATTGTTACTCCACCTGCCAATGTAAATGTTCCGAAAAATGCACTTTTTATTTCTCAATCGGGAACCGAAAATTCTTTAATGCAAACCGTTATCGATTTGGAAAATAACGAAATGGTAGTGCTTACCTACAGTTATGCAAATATCGAAAATGTAACACGCACCGGAGTGTATTTAAATCCTGATGATTATCGAAACATGAAAATTGTAGGAACAGATGCACCATACTCCAAGGAGGAAGAGGAAAAGCAACCTGCTCACCTAAATGATTCTAAAGAGAAATAAAAATGAATGAAATATAAAAAGGGATAAGTCAATTGCGGCTTATCCCTTTGTTATTTGGAGTAGAGACAAGACATTGCCTTTACTATATTATTTAATGCTATATAAAATTTAAAATCATTCCCCCAACTGATCTTTGGTTCTGCTTAAAAGGAAAGAATCGGCCAGTTGAATGGCTGTAATAATAAATAGTACAAAGGCAATTGGATATTTAAATTGAATTACGAAATCAAGAAGAATGTTTGCCTCTTTCAGTTCAAAATAGAACAAGAATGCAACAGTAAAAGCCATAATTACAAATAGGCCTAGCGACATCATCAGGTGGCGCAACAAGGCTTCTCTAATTGATTTTCTCTTCTCCACTTTTTCCACCACATTATCGGCAAAATCAATTGGAATATTTAGCTCGAAATCATCTTCTAAAATTTCTTTCAGCAATTGATCCACATTTTGGAATTCGTCCTCAGTATGTTTTCCTCTGTAGCTATGCATATCCATTAGTATTTAATTTGTACCAACTCACTTTTCTCTATTAATTCTTTCAGCATTTTCCTTGCCCTGAAAATGTAATTCTTAACCGTTCCAACAGGCAAACCTGTTATTTCAACGATCTCTTTGTATCCCATCTCCTCAAGGTGGTACAAACTTAAAACAGTTTTGTACTGTGTGGGCAATTCATCAATCATTTTTCGAAGGTGGAATTTTAATTCATTCGATTCTGCAATTTTTTGAGGGTGTTCCTCAGTTATCATGTCCGAATGTAAAAATTCACGTTCATTGTCATCAATATCAGTATCGGGCTTTCTTTTTTTCAAATGATTAATGGTAACCCGATAAGCAATGGTTGCAATCCATGTTGAAAGTTTTGAATCTCCTCGAAATTCAGGCAGCTTCTGATGCACCTTAATAAATACTTCCTGACAGACATCCTCCAAATCTTCCTGCTGATTTAGCAAACGTGCTGCCACGTGAAATACAAGGCGCTCGTATTGCTTTACCAAAAACCGAAAGGCCTGTGGATTGCCGTTATTTATCTGATTTATCAGCTCTGTTTCCTTCATCTTCTGTTGCAGTAGACAAGCAAGGTAAGAAATAGGTTGCAGAAAATTTAAATATTTTTTGCTTTACCTCATCCTATCCTTCTCCTGAAGGAGAAGAGAACAAATTTTCAATTAAGGCAATAGATTAATGTTTGCAGAATTCCTCTTCTCCTCAAGGAGAAGGGGCCAGGGGATGAGGTGAAAAAAATAAAAAAAATCCATCAAGCTGCAACCTTTTTTAAACCACCATGGTCTACTAGGCAAAATAGATTGAAAAACTTAAAATTTAAAATTATGCATATTGGAGAATTATTAATGGCAGCGGTGATATTTTATAGTATTATAAAATTTGTACAAATCATGTCATCGCATTTTCTGAAAAGAAAAATTATTAAAACCGGTCATTTAGACCGTGCAGAGATTTTAGATCAAAACACAGAAGTGGAAGTAAAAAAGCAAGTGCAATACGATCAGTATCCTGCATTGAAGTGGGGATTGGTAGCATTTTTTGGTGGACTAGGTTTTGTTGTTCTTGAAATTCTGGGAGCTTATTATCCTGAGTTTAAAAGCTACAGAAGTGCAATGCCTTTCGGAATTTTCTTTGTATTTACTTCTATTGGTTTCTTGTTGTACTATGTGATCATGAGTAACAAGGCAAAAGAATAGAAAATAAATATCCCAATAAAGCGAGGCTGTTCAATTCATTTTGGGCAGCCTTGTTTTGTTTGTAACATTTAGTAAAATAAAAACCGCTGTAGCCCAGTATTTACCGATCCGAGTTAATAAAATAGCATCCGAGTAGCAAAATATACCTTCTGAGTTAACAATTACCCCATCTGAGTAGCTTAAAAACCCATCTGAGTAGTCCCAATACCCTTCTGAGTTATCAATTAACCCGTATGAGTAGTTGAAATACCCATCGGAGTTACCAATATTGGCATCTGAGTAAGCCAAATACCCTTCTGAGTTGAACAAGAAGGGATAAATACTAACTCGGATAGGAAAGTTAATAACTCAGATGGCAAAAATACTTACTTGCATGGGTAGAATATCAACTCGCAAGGCAATTTGACTAATTTGTTTAATGAATTTGCTTACTCAAACAGATGGTGCATAGGCAAAGAGCTGAAAATGCTGCAATTTTATAGAAGGAAGCAAGGCAAAAAGAGAACAGTTGAATACTGTTGCCAAAATATCTTAGCATAAGATATTTATTTTTAGGATTATTGTTTAAATTCACATGCCTAAGACATCTAAAATTATCAGTTTATACAAGCAGATTGGACATGTAAGCTGATAAGAGTAGGGAATAAAAGAAAAATAAGCATAGCTTTTTTAAGCTTATAAATAAGTTAGGCTTAATTGGGTAACTATGCACAAAGAATATGACTCTAATTAATTTATATAAATGAACACATTACTAAAAATCTCTTTGATTTTACTCCTTGTATTAAGTCTATTAGGGATTGCAGATTATTACATCCCAGACTGCTCATTATTTCAAGATTACATTAGAGGTACTTTTACAGAAACTATTGGAATTCTGGTGACTATAGTTTTAATTGAAATTATTTTGAGTAATAGTAGGAAGAAAGAACATGAAATTCTCATTAACAAAAGTGCTATCAGAGCTATCGAAATGATTAATATTTCATTGGAAAATTATAATAGAGCAGCCTTTGATATTGCAACACCTTCGGACAAAAAACACCTTATGACGAATAAAACACTAGACGATAATTTCTTATTTGCAGATTTATGTGAGTTATTTGAAAGCAGTAATTCATTGATATTTGAAGGTATATTTGTAAGTAAGATTGAAGTATATTTTGACAAACTCGACCACTTAGCTCAAACTATTAAAACAGCTTTATATCAAGTTGATTTATCTTATCACAATGAACTATCTAAATTACTAATTGATTTCATTAAGTATATTGAAGAATATTATCCTAAAAATGGAATATTAAAAGACAAAACACAATCTTTGGGTGATGGCAAAATGAAAGATGAAATAAAAAAGATTATTTCTGAACACACTGGAAATGTGGAATACGAAGGAACTGTAAAGGACAAATATGTAAGACTATATGAAATTATTAGATATATAAATAATTTTAAAAAGGGATATAAAAAACTTGAACTTGATATTAGAATGAAAAACTAAGCCTAGCACGCTAGTATAAAGCATTTGGCGTTCGTGAACAAGGAAGATAGGTTGGGTAATCAAACACCGCCAAATCTTTGATTTGGCTCCAAGAGTTTTGGTGGTATGGTTTCGTTAAATCGCCAATCGCTTCATCTAGCCAACCGTTGAATTTTCTTAAAGAATTGCATCAAAAAAAGCGCCTCCCACAACAGGAGGCGCTTCGCATACTAAGCCAATCTTTAACTAAAAACAATATTTATTCTCCTCGATTAATTTCTTGGCAATCATTCGGCGTTCTTCTTTGCTGTTTAGTCCGCTATGCTTGGTAAAGCGTTTCAAGCCTAAAAGCATCATGCGCAATTCGTCGCCCGATGAAATGCTATTGGTAGCATCTTTGGCATTTTTGTGAATGCGATCGGCAGCATCGTAAAAGAAGACCTTACATATGGCAATTTGTTCCTTACAGGCTTCTTCTCCTTTAGTTTCTACCAACTTTTTAACGCGTAGCAATAACGATTCAGCCTGATAACAATCCGTAATGATATCTGAGATGTTCATTAGGATTTCCTGCTCCTTACTTAGCTTTTGCATGAACTTCTGAGCAGCAGCACCAGCTATCAGTAAAGCACACTTTTTAAATCCCTCTACCAATTTGCTTTCAGCAGCCAATAGGCTGGTATCTTCTTCTCCAAAATCAGGAATCGACATTAACTCTTTGGCAACTGCTTGTGAAGCGGCCAACAATGGCAGTTCGTTCTTGAAGGCCTTGCGCAAAAGGTAATCTACCACCAACATGCGGTTGATTTCGTTGGTTCCCTCAAAAATACGATTGATACGAGCATCGCGATAAGCACGTTCCATTGGAGCTTCGGCAGAGTATCCCATACCACCATAAATCTGTACGCCCTCGTCCACCACATAATCCAAAACTTCGGATGCAGCAACTTTCAGAATGGCAGCTTCTGCAGCAAATTCCTTCTGTGCCTGTACAGATGCTTGCTCCTTACTCATTCCTTCTTCAATTAAATGATGCTTGGTGTTCTGAATATCGTTACTACAGCGGTAAATTGCTGACTCTATAGCATAGGTTCGAGTAGCCTGCTCGGCGATTTTGTACTGAATCGCTCCAAAATTAGCAATCTCGGTACCAAACTGAATACGTTCATTGGCATAGTTAATGGAATTGGAGATAACCTTTTTTCCAGCTCCTAAAACGGCAGCAGCCAATTTAATCCTTCCATTGTTTAGGATATTCAAGGCAATCTTAAAGCCTTCACCTCTTTCTCCCAAAAGGTTTTCAACAGGAATTTCACAATCTTCAAAGAACATCATGCAGGTTGAAGACCCTTTGATACCCATTTTCTTTTCTTCCTGTCCTAAACTAATTCCTGGAAAGCTTTTTTCTATAATGAAAGCACTTAAGTTCTTATCATCATCAATCTTGGCAAAAACGGTGTAAATGTCAGCAAACCCACCATTGGTAATCCACATTTTTTGTCCGTTCAAAATGTATTTCGAACCATCATCAGAAAGTTTTACCTTACTCTTTCCCGAATTGGCATCCGATCCAGATCCTGGCTCCGTCAAACAATAAGCTCCTTTGTATTCGCCACTGGCAAGCATAGGCAAATACTTTTCTTTTTGCTCTTGCGTTCCATAGTAGAGGATAGGAAGCGTTCCAATTCCCACATGAGCCGCATAGGCTACCGCAAACGAGCTGTAAGTGCCCATTACCTCGGTGCTCAGCATGGATGTATTCATATCCTGGCCAAATCCGCCATACTCTTCGGGAATTGCAATGCCAAGTAGACCCAATTCACCTGCTTTGTCTAGTAAATCGGTCATTAAACCTTCTTCCTGTTCATCAATTCTGTCCTGCATTGGAAATATTTCTTTCTCCTGGAAATCTCTGCAGGTATCCATGATCATTTTTTGTTCTTCCGATATCTCTTCCGGAATAAAAATATCTTGTGGCATCGTTTCTTTCACCAGAAACTGTCCGCCTTTTACTGTTTTAATCTTTTCCATGTTTGTTAATGTTTAATGATTAGAGATCAATGATAATTGTCTAGTGTTTAATGATTATTGTCTAATGATTGGCATTTAGAATCACTTATAATTAAACCTTAATTATTAACCATTATTCATTAGTTCAAAAATACCAGCAGCACCTTGCCCCGATCCTACGCACATGGTAACCATGCCATATTTTTGATTTCTTTTCTTCATTTCGTGCAAGAGTTGAACCGAAAGTTTTGTTCCTGTACATCCCAATGGGTGTCCCAAAGCAATGGCTCCACCATTTACATTGGTGATATCAGGATTCATGTCCAGTTCTCTCATTACTGATAAGGCCTGAACTGCGAAAGCTTCGTTCAATTCGATTTGCTCTATTTGGTTCATGTTTATTCCTGATCGTTTTAAAACTTTAGGAATGGCTTCAACAGGTCCAATTCCCATGTGTTTTGGCTCAACACCAGCTACAGCATAAGAAACAAAGCGAGCAATTGGCTGCACGTTTAATTGTTTCAACATCTTTTCCGATACCACCAAAACAAATGCTGCTCCATCGGATGTTTGTGAAGAATTTCCAGCCGTAACAGTACCACGTTGATCGAACACTGGTCTTAATTTCGATAATCCTTCTATGCTGGTATCAGCTCTTGGCCCTTCATCAGTGGCAACAATGTGTTCTTTGGTTTCAGCTTTCTCTTGGCTGTTCACAAAAGTCTCCGATACTGTAATAGGAACAATTTCATCTACAAAACGGTTCGCAGCTAATGCCTCTAGAGCCTTCCTGTGTGAGTGAAATGCAAATTCATCCTGATCTTCTCTTGATATTTTGTACTTTTTCTGCAAGGCTTCTGCTGTAATTCCCATGTTCCAGTAGTAATCGGGATTCGATTTGGCTATTCCCAGGTTGGGAACCAATCGCCAGCCACCCATTGGCATGAGCGACATCATCTCCACACCACCTGCAAGAATACAATCTGCCAAGCCAGCTTCAATTTTCGATGCGGCAATGGCTATGGTTTCCAGGCCAGATGAGCAGTAACGATTCACGGTCATTCCCGGAACCTGTATATTATCCAAACCCATTAAGGAGATCATTCTTCCGATATTCAATCCTTGTTCAGCTTCGGGCGTTGCATTTCCTACAATCACATCGTCAACTAGTAAAGGATCAAGACTTGGGGTTTTCTCCATAATGTGTTTTACCACCCTTGCGGCCATATCATCAGGCCTGATGAGGCGAAGCTTTCCCTTTTTTGCTTTGCCTATGGCGGTTCTATATGCGGCTACTATATATGCGTTCATATTTGTCAATTATCAGTTATCAGTAAACAGTTATCAATCACCAATTATTAGTTTCGAAGGATTTTTCCTTTTTGTAGTAGGCTTTGCATGCGTTCCATTGTTTTCTTTTGCTGGCAAAGTCGTACGAAAGCAATTCTTTCCAGATCGAGTAAATATTTTTCCGATACTTGGGCAGGTTCGCTCAATTCGCCACCACTTAGTACTTTCCCAAGCTCTACGGACAAGTGCTTGTCGTATTCCGAGATGAAATTTCCTACTTCCATTCCATCTGCACCCGAATAAACCAAAGCCAATCCTTCACTTCCCAGTACAGTAATGTCTTTGGTTGGAAGAGGAGGAGTGTAGCCTTTTTCAAGCATCAATAAGGCAGCCTTTTTAGCATAGCTTAATTGGTGTTTTTTGCTAATGATTACTTCATCCACATCCTTTCGGAGATATCCCAGGTCGAATGCTTCGTAAGCCGACATTGATACCTTTGCTTGACCGATACTTAAGAATTTATCTCGGAAACGGTTGGTTCGGATATCATCCTGAGCAATCTCTTTGGACAATCGGTAAGCAAATTCTTTGGTTCCTCCACCAGCCGGAATTACGCCAACACCCAATTCAACCAATCCCATGTAGGTCTCGGCATGAGCAATTACTTTGTCGGTATGCATACACAGTTCACATCCTCCTCCCAGAGTCATGCCATGTGGTGCGGCAATTACCGGAACCGAAGCATACTTTAACTTCAGCATGGTATTTTGGAAAGTGCGAACAACCATGTCTAATTCTTCAAACTCCTGCTCAATGGCCAGCATAAATACCAATCCAATATTGGCTCCAGCCGAGAAGTTTTCCCCTTCGTTCGAGATGACCAAAGCTTGATAATCGCTTTCGGCCAACTCAATGGCTTTATTAATACCTTGTATGATTTCACTGCCAATGGTATTCATCTTGGTGTGGAACTCAAGGTTGATAATACCATCTCCAAGGTCGATGATACTTGCACCTTCGTTACTCCAAATGGTTTTAGAAGAGCGAATATTATTTAGAAGAACCAGATTTTCGGTTCCAGGAATGGTTTGGTGAGCATTCGAATTTACATCATAGTACTGTTTTAAGCCGTCTTTCAATTGGTAGAAACTTAGGTCTTCCTGAACCATATTGTACACCCAATTGGCGGCCTTATATCCCATAGCTTCCATCATGCCCAAAGTCTTTTTTACACCTAAGCTTTCCCAAATCTCGAATGGACCCATTTCCCAGGCAAAACCCGAACAGATGGCTTCATCAATTTTGTAGAGATCATCAGTAATCTCAGGCATTCGGTTCGAAACGTAGGCAAATAAACCGAAGAATAGCTTCTGATAGAATTGATTTACCTTGCTGTTTCCTTTTAGGAGAACTTTAAAACGATCATTAAGATGAGGTACAGCCTTGGCTGCTTCAAATTCACCAAACTTTACCCTTTGTTTTTCCTGATACTCGAAACTATCCAGATTCAAGCTTAAAATCTCACTTTTGCCTTCCGTCTTTATCTTTTTATAAAATCCCTGTCCGGTTTTTGATCCCAACCATTGGTTGCCCATCATGTGTTGAATAAACTCCGGAATCTGGAAAACATCTTTGGCTTCATCATCTTGCAGTGCTTTCTGAAGGTTTTGTGCAACAAATACCAAAGTATCCAAACCAACAACATCGCAAGTACGGAAGGTAGCAGATTTGGGTCTTCCAATGATTGGTCCTGTAAGTTTATCGATTTCTTCAACCGAAAATCCAAATTCATCAATCAGGTGAAAAACCGACATCATCGAATAAACACCAACTCGGTTGGCAATAAATGCAGGAGTATCCTTACAACTTACTACCGATTTGCCTAAAAACCTTTCTCCAAAATCAGTCAAAAAATCCAATACTTCCTGATTTGTTTTAGGGGAAGGAATAATTTCTAACAATTTCAAATACCTCGGAGGATTGAAGAAATGAGTGCCGCAAAAATGAGCTACAAAATCTTCCGACCTTCCTTGAATCAACATCTGAATAGGAATGCCTGATGTATTGGTCGTAATCAGGGAATCAGGTTTCCGATGCTCTTCAATTTTGGTATAGAGTTCTTGTTTGATTTTTAGATTTTCGATAATGACTTCTATTATCCAGTCGCATTCAGCGATTTTATGAAGGTCATCTTCGAAATTACCCGTTGTAATTCTGCTAGCATAAGCTTTTAAATACAATGGAGCAGGTTTTAGTTTTGTTGCTTTCAGAAAAAGATCGTTTACAATTCTGTTTCTTACTATGGGATGATCTGAAGACAGACCAGCCTTTTGTTCTTTTTCGTTAAGTTCCTTTGCAGGCATATCCAATAATAAAACCTCGATGCCTATATTGGCAAAATGACATGCAATTTGAGCGCCCATGACTCCTGCACCCAAAACTGCAACTTTTCTAATTTTTCGAGTCATATTTTTATTTGTTATAGTGTGTGTGAATACTTATTTAAAGTTCTTCTTCGTAGGCGTATATATCTCGAATCAGATTGTCGTATTTGTCTTTTAAAACTTTTCTTTTGAGTTTTAAGGTTGGCGATAATTCTCCGGATTCAGGAGTCCATACATTTGAAACCAGTCGACTGGTTTTAATCTTCTTTGGTCGATCGAGATTTACATTGGTTTTCTCAACCTCTTTCCAGATTCGTATTTGAATACGCTCATTTTTAATAATCTCTCCCGGACTAATAAAATCCAATTTCTTTCTTTTGCAGTATTCTTTTAGGAATTCAAAATCCGGAGAAATTAATACAGAAGGAAAGCGTCTGAATTCACCTATAACAATTGCCTGGTCGATAAAAGGAGATTCCTTCAGTTTATTTTCAATTACCTGCGGAGCGATATAAATACCACCTGAAGTTTTAAAAATTTCCTTCTTTCGATCGGTGATTTTGAGGAATCGATCTTCCACCATACAGCCAATATCACCAGTATGAAACCAACCATCTTTATCGATAACTTCATTGGTTAGTTCTGGATTTTTGTAATATCCCAGCATGATATTTGGTCCTCTAGCCAGAATTTCTCCATCATCTGCAATTTTAACCTCTACACCATCTAAAACAGGACCTACGGTTCCAAACTTTACATCTGGGTAGGAGTTTTGATTTGCCGCAATAATAGGAGAGGTTTCCGTTAATCCATATCCTTCCTGAACAGGAATGCCAGCAGCCCAAAATAAACGCTCTAACCTAACCTGAAGCGCAGCTCCGCCCGAACACATGAACATGATGTTACCACCAAGAGCTTCCTGCCATTTGCTAAAAATTAACTTTCTGGCAATTTTCAATTTGAATTCATACCACCAGCCATTTGCTCTGTTCAGTTCATATTTTTGACCAAGATTAACAGCCCATAAGAACAAAGATTTCTTTATGGCAGGCAAACTTTTTCCCTTCGCCATGATCTTGTCATATACTTTTTCCAGTAATCGGGGAACGGTGGCAAACCCATGAGGTTTAATTTCTCGCAAATTATCGCCAATGGTTTCCATACTTTCAGCATAATAGATACTAATTCCTTTGTATTGATACTGATAGTTAACCATTCGCTCATAAACATGGTTGATTGGTAAAAAACTCAAACACTTGTGGCTTGAATTTAAAATTAAACGTGCAGCCGAAGCCAGCACATTACTTGTGAAGTTTTTGTGCGATAACATTACACCTTTAGGGTTGCCTGTTGTTCCCGATGTATATATGATTGTAACCACATCTTGAGGTTCAATATCGTTTTTGATGGATTCTAGTGTAACCTGGTGCTTGTTGCCAAGCTCTTTTCCAATGTCCAATAGTCTAATCCAATGTGCAACAGCTTTTATTTTATCAAAAGTGTATACTTCTTTAATAGATGGATGATCATTGAGGAGTGGTTCAATTTTGTAGTACAATTCATCACTGGAAACGAAAATTAAGCTTGGTTCACAATGGCGAATAATAAAATCGTAGCTTTTAGCACTAATTGTAGGATACAAAGGCACATGAATTACTCCAATTTGTGCCAAAGCCATATCAACAAAATTCCATTCAGGCCTGTTGTTTGATATGGTAATCACTCGATCACCTTTTTTTAGTCCGCTTTCCAATAAGGCATAACTGATTAAATCAGCATATTCCAAATATTGTTCTGTGGAATAGGTAATCCATTTGCCATCTTCTTTCTTTGCGAAAGCATCTGTTTTATCAGGATAATTTTCCCGATAAACATCTAATAAGTCGAAAATGCGCGTAACCATAATTTAAAGTTTAAGTATGTAAGGCATTACAGCATTTCAAAATGAGTTCGAAGCATTTTGATGCGCAGGAACTTAATCTCTAATAATTAGAGGTGAGAGATTTAGTGTTGATTTAAGTTTTGTGTAAGAAGTTGTATTGGGAATTGGTTTCGGAGATTTTCCGAAATCTTTTTACACTTACATAAAATTTACAAAAAGGAATCTGAAAATAAAAGAATAATTGGTAAGAATTCTTTTTTATTTGGTAAGCGAAAAAAAAAGGAAGCTTTTGGGCTTCCTTTTAAATTTTATAAGTGATAGTTGGATATTTGTTGAAATCCGCGAAGAAAATCTTCGACTTTCATTCTTTTCTTGCCGGCTTGTTGTAGAATTGTAATGGATAGGAAACCACCTTCTACAGCCACTTTTAAATAAGTTTTGCCATCGGTGTGCAAACTACCTATTTCTTTGTCGTGATTTTCAATTGTTTTTTCGGTTGTGAAAACTTTTAGGCCGATCTTTTTTCCTTCTTTATTCGGAATCAATTCTGTCCATGATGCTGGGTACGGACTTAATCCTCGAATTAAATTGTGAATGGAATTGATATTCTTAGTCCAATCAATCTTACAGTCTTCTTTAAAGATTTTTGGTGCAGATTTTAATTCGTCTGCAGCAATACTTTCCTGTGGGATTTGTGGATAGTCATTGGCTTCGATTGCTTTAACTGTTTTAACAACCAAATCAGCACCAATATTCATTAGCTTATCATGGATGATTTCAGCATTGTCGTTTTCACCAATCTCAGTTTTTTCCTGAAAAATGATGTTACCTGTATCAATTTCGTGCTTTAAAAGAAATGTAGATACACCAGTTTCTTTATCACCATTAATGATTGCCCAGTTAATTGGCGCAGCACCACGATATTGAGGAAGCAAGGAAGCATGAAGATTTAGAGTACCAAATTTTGGCATGTTCCAAACTACCTCAGGTAACATTTTAAATGCAACCACAACCTGCAAATCAGCTTCTAGTGATTTAAGTTCTGCTAGAAATTCTTCATTTCTGAATTTTTCAGGCTGTAAAATTTTCAATCCTTTTTCTGCAGCAAACTTTTTAACTGCTGCTTCTTGTATTTTTTGACCTCTACCTGCAGGTTTATCCGGGTTGGTTACAACACCAACTACATTAACCCCTGCATTTAAAAGAGCTTCAAGAGGAGCCACCGCAAAATCGGGTGTACCCATGTATACTACACGTAAATTCATATTATTCCTTTAAGTTCCGGTTTCCTTTATTGTGTTTTGGAAAATAAGGGCAATGTTTGCATCCATTGCCACAGCAATATCCTCTTTCGGTAAGGTATTTTTTTGTCATGATTCTATAACCATCAGGATGCATATAGTAATCGATATCTGGTTTTAAATCGTCAAACATATTAGTTTTGTTTAATTTTTAAAAACTCTTTTATGCTTTCGTTTTTAATGGTAACCGAAAGATGATAGTGAGATATTTTATATTCGTTGTTTTCAATAACCAATACGCCAGAAGCTCTACAAACTCCCATCCAGGTATTTAAAAGTTCATCGAACCAAATGGTTTTCTTGTCTTCCGAAGTATAAATTTTTCTATCAAAAGCTTTAAAATCCCAGGTTGTTCCCTTTTCAAAATATGGCTTGCAAAAATTGAGGAACTCTTGTCTTGTCCATCTTTCCGATGGATCGGTTCCAATGTAGGTTGCATTTTCGGTCATTAAGCCAAAATACTTTTCTAAATCAGCATCAGCGGCAGCCTTATGCCAATCATTAAGAAGTTGGTTGACTTCTTTTTCGGAATATGCTACTTGTTTTGTGCAAGCAGAGAATGATCCGAAAAATGCAATTAGAATAATGAATATAGATTTATGCATTTTTCTTTTTGAAAAATTTAGCTGGGTTAATCTTTTTAAAGAAATCAATATAATTCTCGATGTTGAAAACAGCAGAATCAGTAGTTGCTTTGTAGGTTAATACAATTCCCAACGGAAGAATTATCAGTGATGAAATCCACATTCCAATTGCTGGAGGAAGAACCAATTCTTTGGCAAATCGTTCACCAGTCATAGAAATAATGTAATAGAAAATAAAGAATAACACCGATACAATTACTGGCATTCCCAAGCCTCCTTTACGGATGATTGCACCAAGAGGAGCTCCAATAAAGAAGAAAATTAAACATGCAAAAGGGAGTGTGAATTTTCTATGCCACTCATTGGAGAATTTTTTAATCCATTTTTCTTGTACTAAAAGATCTCCTTCCTTTCGCGATACAGTTTCTCTGGCTTTTCTGGCAAAACTAAGAGCTGAACTTACCGAGGTTAATTGTTTTGTGATTGTAGCAGATTTAAATAACGAATCTACATTTAGAGTTTTTGCTGAAAGATCTTGCGATTTCAAAGAATCTTTTCGCATAGATTTTGATTCTTTCTTAAAGTAATGTCTTGCTAGTAATCCGGTAACAAGTCTCTTTTTTTCATTTTGTAATTTTCCTTGTAACGAATCTTCAGAATGTACCAATTGTTTTAGATTTAGCATTCTGTAGTTCTTGCTATATCTATCCTCGCTACCTCTTTTTAATTCAGTGCTTCTAAGGGGAACATTTGTTTTATATTCCTGAAATTTAATCCTTCGTGAAGGATGTTTTTTATCTCTTCTAGATTTGGTTTTTACCTCCTGATACATATTACCACTGTACAAAGTAAGAGCCATATTCTTCTTATCAGGAGAAGTAACCATTGTGCCAGAATCAGCAACTGTTACATTAGTATTTCCTCTTCCTTCTCGATGATCGTAAATCAAAATTTTATGCATCATACCGGTTTCCTTATCAATGTCGTCCACCTTAATGCTAAAATTGGGAAGATCATTAGTGAAAATACCTTCTTTAAGGATTAGTTCTGGCTTTTGATTTTTAATATCAATTAATAATGATGTAGTTTTTAAGGATGCAACCGGCATTACATAGTTGGCAAAGAAAAAAGCACTAATACTTATAATCACCACAAGAGTGGTAAGTGGTTGCATGATTCTCTGCAAGGAAATTCCCGCAGCTTTCATAGCTGTTAATTCATAATTCTCTCCCATATTCCCAAAGGTCATAATGGAAGCCAAAAGAATAGCCAAAGGCAGTGCCATTGGAACTAAAGTAGCAGAAACGTAAAATAAAAATTCAGCAATTACCGTCCACTCTAATCCTTTTCCGACAAGTTCATCGATATATCGCCAAAGGAATTGCATGAGTAAGACAAACATGCAGATAAAGAAAGTAAAGGCCAATGGCCCAAGAAAACTTTTAAGAATAAATGAATGTAAACGTTTCATTCTAAAATATTTTAATTGAAGCGAGATCTAAATTTTATTATATGGATATCGCATTGCTACCTAAAAAATAAGACCAATAACTTGCAGAAACTGGTCTTACATAGCTTACAAAAATAAGCTAATTATTTAGGATTTGGTGTTATGATTTGTTAAAAAATCATATTCCCAATACATGTTTTAATTCGGCAATTTGAGTATCCCAAAGTTCAATGCTTTCTTCTATTTCATCTTCATCAGCAAAATCGGTAATGATTAGAGATAGGTCATTGGTAAGGGCATCAATTTCTATCTTAAATTCGAAATAGCTGTCTTCATCTTCACTATCAAGCCAGTGGAAGCGAATTAAACGATTATCTTTCTTGGTTATTAATTCTGCTTGCTGTTCCGATCCATCCCAAATGAAAGTATAAACTTTACCTTTTTGATTTACATCATCAGCAAACCATTCTGATAATCCACTTGGATTACTAAGTCGATCGAAAATCACTTTTTGCGAAGCTTGTAGTACATATTCCAGTTCAAATTGTTTCATCTGTTGGGGCATAAATGTTTTGATAATAAAATAAGGGGATTAAGTTTGTCTTGATAAATTTTTCCCCCAGTATTAAAATACTACACTAAAAAGGTGAAATGTAAGTCAATACTTAAATTTCGCGCAAGATACTTAAGAATTTTCTAATAATAAAAACTGATTCTTAAATCTTTAGCTTTTCTCATATTGTTAATTCTCAAATATACTTATTTTACCTGCACCATATAAGTTAAGAAAATTTTACAAATCGATAAATTAAATCATTTACAATTTAAGAATTGAAAAAAAATGTAAAATGATTTTTTTTTAAAGAAAAAGGATTCTATATTTGCACCGCATTAGAAAAAACGGCGAGGTAGCTCAGTTGGTTAGAGCGCATGATTCATAATCATGAGGTCGGCGGTTCAAACCCGCCTCTCGCTACTACAAGGGAAACAATGAAAATTGTTTCCCTTTTTTCTTGCCTTAAAATTTCTTTACCTACAATTGTATCGAAAGATCAATAGTCTATGCTTTTTTGAAAATTCAATAGAAAGGATGCAAATCTGACTCAATGTTTGCAATAAAAACGGCAAAAGAGAAGACACTTTTTCGTAAATATATCCTCCAAGCATAAGTGAAATGTAATGTTGTAAAAAAAATCAATATTTTTTTCAACTTGTAACATTTCTGTAAAACAGATAGTTTAAGGAGTCGCGTTATTTCTTTGTAAAGATTTTTAGAAAAAAGATTTTTTTTAGAAATAAAATGCCTTTATATTTGCACCGCAATCAAGCAAAACGGCGAGGTAGCTCAGTTGGTTAGAGCGCATGATTCATAATCATGAGGTCGGCGGTTCAAACCCGCCTCTCGCTACAAAAAGGATGACTTTAGGTCATCCTTTTTTGTTTTATATATCTCCATTTTTTATAAGAGTTGATTTTAATAGAGATCAATTCTTTTATCTTTGTTATCCGTTAAAATAAAATATCAATGTTAAAAGTAACCAGAGCTATGTGGTGCTTTTAGAACTAAATAATGTAATCGTATGAACAATTGGTTTGAGTGTAAAGTGAAGTATGTTAAGGTGGATGAAGTATCAGGAAAAGAGAAAAAAGTATCGGAGCCATATTTGGTGGATGCAATGTCTTTTACCGAAGCCGAGGCCAGAATTCACAAAGAACTGGAGCAAATGATTAGTGGGGAGTTTAATGTAACCAATATCAGCAAATCAAACATCACAGAATTGTATCCTAATGACAATGGTGACCGCTGGTTTAAAGCTAAAGTTGCATTTATTGATGTGGATGAGGCATCTGGTAAGGAAAAGAAAAGCAATAATTACATGCTTGCACAGGCAAATAATGTGAAACAAGCATATGAATTCCTTGAAGAATGCTTAAGTGACATGATAGTACCTTATGAGATTCCAGCAGTTTCAGAAAGTCCAATTATGGATATCTTCCCATTTTTTAGTGATGAGGTGAATGAAGAAATTCCTGAAAATCTAAAACCAGTTTCGGAAATTGAACCGAATGATAACGAATTTGAATAGATCAGAAATTTCTGATCTATTTTTTTTCGAAAACGATTGTTTTCTGTTGAAAAACATACGTCAAGCTTGTTGTTACTGTAAAGTAATGTGTGGTTAATTGTCAGAAAACCAGTAGATATGAATATGTGTGAATTGATATTTTGATTTTTTGTGTTTTTCGTGGTGAAATTTCTTTTCTCTACTACATTTGTCAGCATAAATAAACAACAAAAAACAGACTTGAATAAGTTTTGACTTTTAAGATGAGGGGATCTTTATGAAGTCAGATTTATTGATTTAAACGTATAATCACACCATGAAAACAAGAACTGAACACGACTTAATTGGCTACAAAGAGGTGCCAGCTGATGCATATTATGGCATTCAAACTTTAAGAGCAGTTGAAAACTTTGACATTTGCGGTGTTAAATTAAGTGCATATCCAAACTTTATTAAAGGTTTGGCAATGGTAAAATGGGCAGCAGCTAAAGCGAACAACGATCTTAACCTACTAACTGACGATGTAACTGAAGCGATTACCAAGGCATGTGAAGAGCTTATTGATGGAAAACACCATGATCATTTTCCTGTTGATATGATTCAGGGAGGTGCTGGAACATCTACCAATATGAATGCCAACGAGGTGATTGCCAACAGAGCATTGGAAATTCTTGGATATCAAAAAGGTGAATACGAACACTGTCATCCAAACAACCACATTAACCTATCTCAGTCAACAAATGATGCATATCCAACTGCAATTAAAATTGCATTAATGTATATGAATGAGAATTTGGTGGCAGGCTTAAAATCATTGATTACTGCATTTAGAGCTAAAGGGGAAGAGTTCAAGGATGTTTTAAAAATGGGTAGAACTCAGCTGCAAGATGCTGTGCCTATGACATTGGGACAAGAATTTGAAGCTTGGGCTGTAAACCTTGAAGAGGAAATTCAAAGATTGAACGAAAATGCAAAATTGTTCCTTGAAGTAAACATGGGAGCAACTGCTATTGGTACAGGAATTAACTCGGAGCCTGGTTACTCAGATAAATGTGTTGCACACCTAAACGAAATTACAAATCTTCCAATTGTATTGGCTGGTAACTTAATCGAAGCTACTCCTGATACTGGTTCGTATGTAATGTACTCATCAGCAGTGAAGCGTTTGGCTGTTAAGCTTTCAAAAATCTGTAACGACTTAAGATTGTTATCTTCAGGACCACGTTGTGGATTGAATGAAATCAACTTGCCAAAAATGCAACCAGGATCATCTATCATGCCAGGTAAAGTAAACCCGGTAATTCCTGAGGTTGTAAACCAAATTGCTTACAAGGTAATTGGTAACGATTTAACTGTAACTTTTGCTGCAGAAGCAGGTCAGTTGGAATTGAATGTAATGGAACCAGTTTTGGTTCGTGCTATTTTTGAATCAATGGAAATGTTGGAGAATGGAATGGCAACATTAAAAGAAAGATGTATTGAAGGAATTACAGCAAATGTTGAGCACTGTAAAGAAATGGTTCTAAACAGTATCGGTATTGTAACAGCTGTTAATCCTACATTAGGATATGAAGCTTCTTCGAGAATTGCCAAAAGAGCGTTGGCAGAAAACCGAAGTGTTTACGATTTAATTCTTGAAGAAGGATTATTGACAAAAGAGAAGCTAGACGAAATTCTTTCTCCGGAAAGAATGATTAAGCCTCAAAAATTTGTTGAAGCTTAAAGGATTGATTTTAACCGAAATTTGGTTAATTACTTTGTTTCTTAAACAACAATCCAATTTAACTTGGAAAATACTCTATCATTGAGTTCTTGGCGCATTAAAGAGGTTGATTCGATTTTCGATTCAACCTCTTTTATTTAAATGAAAGTTTGGAACAGTCAAACAGTCAAACAGTCGAACAGTCGAACAGTCGAACAGTCAAACAGTCAAACAGTCGAATAGTCGAATAGTCAAACGGTCGAACTTGAGCAGAGAAAAAATAACAATGCAAATTAGAATTGTTACATTTATCTGATTACAAAAAAGAAATGTCATGTCGGAAATAAGTTTTACATCCATAGGAACAATCTACACACCCCACAAAACCAGGGAAAATATGCCCATTCAGCCTCTGAGTGCAAGAGGTGTTAAGGCAAGAGTGGAATTAAATCCTGAATTGCTTGATGGATTAAGAGATTTAGAGTCTTTTTCGCATGTAATATTGATTTATCACCTACATAAATCGGAAGGCTACGAATTGGATGTAAAACCATTCATGGACGATAAAACCCATGGTTTATTTGCTACCAGAGCACCCCGAAGACCCAATGCCATTGGAATGTCAACAGTCAAGCTGATCTCAATAGAAGGAAATGTTTTGCATGTTGAGGATGTGGATATCCTGGATGGAACCCCTTTGCTTGATATCAAACCTTTCTTCTCGAAATTTGATAATCGTCCGGATGCAGTATCAGGCTGGTTAGATGAGAAGTGGAAAGAGAAGAATCGTGAAATAAAATCGGACAAGCGATTTATTAACCTGAGTTCGATTTAAAATATTGTCACAGATTACACTGGTTTTGACTAGAAATTTTCTCAAATTTCCGAAGGAATATCGGGATATTTCGAGGTGATTTGAGGAAATTTATGCCAAAAGCAGGTAAATTCTTTGAAAAAATCATCTTCATCCAATCTTTACTTTAAAAACTTTTCAAAATATCCCGATATTCTTTCTGATTTTTTAAAACAAATCTTGAATAAATCTGATTTTCTGTGTCAGTTATTTTAAATCGAACTCAGGTTATTAAATAAAGTGTGGAAATTTAATCTGAATGCTTCAAAATTGATTGGAATTTTGTGGAAATGCACTTCAGACGGTCGGAAGTACATTACCACAAATGGTAGAATACTTCAAACGCTCTGAACTGTATTGCCACAAATGGCAGAGCATCTCAGACGGTCTGGACTGTATTGTCCTAACATGGCAGAGCACCTCAAACGGTCTGAAGTACATTGCCACGAATGGCAGCCTACCTCAATTCATCTGAACTGCATTTCCCGACGTGGCAATGCGCCTCAAACGGTCTGAATCATACTACCACAAATGGAAGTCAACTTCAGACGCTCTGAACAAGACTATCTTATTTTGTAACCAAATCTTTAAGGGTTTCAATCCATTTTGGATGATCATTCAAACTCTCTACCAATACCAGTTCATTACCACCATTTTCTTCAAACAGCTCACCGTACTCTAAACCAATTTCGATGGTGGTTTCAAGGCAATCGGCTACGAAGGCAGGACTAAATACCATTAGTTTTTTCGAACCTTTCTGGGCTTGTTCAATTACCACCTTATCCGAAAAAGGTTCCAGCCAGTTTTTGTCCAGTCGTGATTGAAAGGCAACGGTATATTTCTCTTTAGGGATATTTAATTTTTCAGCCAGAAGTTTACTGGTTTCGTAGCAAGTTGCACGGTAGCAAAAATAATCGGTATCAGGTCGGAATTGTTTGTCACAATCGCAATCCTTACAGTTTTTGTTAGGATGAACCTTATTTACCTGTCTTAACGGCAAGCCATGATAAGAGAAAATGAAGTGATCAAAATCATTCAGATCATGCTTGTTTGCGTTATCAACTATTGTATTTAGGTATCCTTCATGGTCGAAAAACTGATTTACCAATTTTATTTCGGGTATCACCTCCCAGCTTCTGATAATCTCCATGGCCTTTTCGAAAGTAGAACCTGTAGTTGAAGAGGCATATTGTGGATACATTGGCAAAATGATCAATTTGTCAGGCATATCCAATCGGATCTTCTCCAAAACTCTTTTCATGGATGGTTCCTGGTAACGCATGGCCAATTCTACCTTAAAATTCTTGTCCAACTCTTTTTGAAGTAGATCCTTTACTTTTTCACCATAAATCATCAAAGGAGATCCATCTTTGGTCCACAATTGCTTGTATATTTTCGATGATCCTTTGGCTCTAAACGGTACAATAATCAGGTTAACCAATATTTTTCGTAGCAACCAAGGGATATCAATTACTCTTCTGTCGTTCAAAAATTCGAATAAGTAGGTACGAACATCAGATACATTGGGACTTTTAGGTGTTCCTAAATTAAGAAGCAGGACAGTAGTTTTCTTAGACATAGTGTTTTATTAGCAACAATTAAAAAAGGAAATGCATTATACATTTCCTCTCTGAAATTAATATTTTTTTTTGATTAAGCTAAAAACAACTTAAACCGAAATTGGTTCAAGCCAATTGATGTCTTTTTTTAAAAGTTGTAAGGTTTCTGCCTCTTTCGATCCTTCATTCACTTCGTATTGATAGGTCCATTTTACTTCTGGCGGCATACTTACCAAAATCGATTCGGTTCTTCCATTGGTGTCCAGTCCGAATTTGGTTCCCTTATCCAATACCAGGTTAAACTCAACATATCTTCCTCTGCGATGCAATTGCCAGTCTTTTTCCTGCTCGCTGTACAATTTAGATGCATTGCTTCGCATGATTTCGCAATAGGTTGGAGCAAAGAGTTCTCCTACATCCATAACAAAGGCGAATAGATCTTCTTTTGTCATTCCCATGGAATCATTCAAATGATCGAAGAAAATGCCTCCAATGCCTCGTGTTTCATTTCTGAATGGCAAATAGAAATATTCATCGGCCCAAGGCTTGAATTTACTGTAAAATTCAGGATTGTGTTTGTCGCAAACTTCTTTCAATTTTAGGTGAAATTCTTTTGCCTGATTTTTATCTACGTAAATTGGAGTGAGATCTATCCCTCCTCCGAACCAATAGGTACCATCATTCAATTCAAAGTAGCGAACATTTATATGAATAATGGGTACATGAGGATTTTCGGGGTGCATGATTAAGGAAACACCTGTTGCAAAAAAATCATCAGCCTCAAGCTTTAATTTGTTCTTTATTTTTTCAGGTAACTCGCCATGAACAGCCGAAAATTGAACGCCACCTTTCTCTATGATATTTCCATTTTTAATAACGCGGCTTCTTCCACCTCCACCAGCTTCACGTTCCCATATATCTTCATGAAATTGTGCACCTCCATCGCAATTCTCCAATGCTTTGGTGATCTTGTCTTGCAATTTTTTAAATTCTTCGGCTATGTATTCTTTTTGCATATTGTGTTCTGTTTGTTTAGCATGATTTTGTAGCAGTCTTGTTGCTTTTCTTCTGAAATCGACTCAACATTTTCTTCTCAAAATTCCAAAAGAAACGGAATTGTCCGAAAAGCGTTCCCACTATCAAAAGTAAAACCTGGTATGTAGGAGTGATGATTAGAATGCTTAGCAAGATTCTTAGGAAAATATTTGTGTCAGCATTAATCGAGAAGTATTCAAATATCGGATTACGAACCAAAACAGATAAACTGCCAGTAATCGAGAATACAATTAGAATAACTACGAGTTGTAGGTTTGAATTGATTTGCCAGCGCTTTTTTAGTTTTTCAAACATGAAGTTCTATTTAGAATTGTTTCAGATAAGACAAATATAATATAAAATACCTTTAGGTCTGAAATGGCGTTTGAGAAATCTGTTTGATTTTATTGATTGCCTAATAGAGGAGGAATGCCAGAATTATTGGCATAAAAAAAACCGCCTCAAATTGAGACGGTTTCCAGAAATATATTTTTAGTTTCTTATTTCGAAACTCTTTCAAGCCATTTAAGCATGAATAGCATAGTAAACATAGAGATGAAACATGCTACAACAAATACTGACCAAGTAGCCCAAATTGGAATGTTTTTATAGAAAATTGCACCAATAATTAGTAACTGGTTACCTAAACCTGTTGCTAATAACCATAGACCTTGCATTAAACCCTGAAGTTTTGGAGGCGCTACTTTCGATACAAATGAGATACCAAGAGGACTAATGAATAACTCAGCGATAGTTAAGATTAGGTAAGTTCCAATCAATAAGAAAGGAGTTACTTTTTGTGCTGCTGGAAGTTCACCCATAGCTCTAACTTCATCAAGGTTTGGAAGTCCGAAAGAACCAAGTGTCATTACAACGAAACCTAATGCTGCAATACCCATACCAATAGCAATTTTAGCAGGAGTAGAAGGTTCTTTACCCTTAGCATCTAACCATCCGAAGAATCCCATTACAACCGGAGTTAAGAATACCACGAAGAATGGGTTAGCAGCCTGGAACATTTCAGCTGTAATATTCCAACTTCCTAGTTTCAATAAAGTGTAATCCTTAGCAAAGAAAGTAAGAGTTAAACCATTTTGGTGGAATGAGAACCAGAAGAAGATAACCACACCAAATACAGCTAATAAAGCGTAAATTCTTTGCTTAACTTCTGCTAATGGCATTTCAATCTCAGCTAATTCTTCAGATGATTTTTGCTGTTTTGAAGCAGGATCTGGAAATCCTTTTTTATTCTTCATGTAAACCACCATAGAGATAAGCATAGCTAAAATCGCTACAGCAAATGAATAGTGGAAGCCAGTATTAAATGTATCAAGATACTTGCTTGAAAATTCACCAAGGTTGGCAATAGATACAGATGAAGCTCCATTAGCTAGAGTTTCTAATTTGGCCATTGCATCAGCACCCATGTTAGCACCTTTCTCAATGTATTCATGACATAGTGCAGGAAGGTTGGCATCGTAAGTATAACCAGAACGACCTAACCACCAGTTACGAACTGCAGGAGCAATAAATGGAGCGAAAATAGCACCAATGTTAATAAACATATAGAACAATGAGAATCCAGAATCACGTTTTGAAGCGTATTGAGGATTATCATACATCTGACCAACCAAAGCTTGTAGGTTACCTTTGAATAGACCATTACCAAAAGAAATGGTGAATAGTGCTAAACAAGTCATGATAATAAGGAACGTTTTATTGTCCTGAGTTACATTTGTTGGAATACTTAAGAATAAGTAACCAAAACTCATCATGATTAAACCCGTGAAAATGGTTCCTTTGTAGTTACGCAATTTATCAGCGATAAGACCGCCAAAGAAAGCCATACCATAAATTGAGAAGTAGAAAGTTGAGTAGATCCAGCCCGATCCAGTTTCGTCCAATCCAAATTTTGACATAAGGAAAAGACTCAAAATAGCCATCATTGTGTAGAAGCCGAAGCGTTCTCCCATGTTGGCTACTGCCGCAGGAATTAGTCCTTTAGGATGTCCTTTAAACATAAATGTTAGTTTTAATTTATAATAGTTTCGTTTCAGTTATGAAAGTGACAAATATATAGAAAAAATCAGAAGTCCATAATGATTTGTAAGCGTTTCGATCGAATTTAAATCGTTTTCGTAGGAAGTGGCGAATTTCAAAAGTTTAGTATCTTTGATAGGAAAGCCCATTTTGCTGTGTGTTTGGCACTTTTGGTATTGTTTTTGGATAGGTGCTACTTGTTGGTAACATGTTATTAAAAAGCAATCCTAATAAGAGTGTTCGCATACAATATCAATTACAATTTTACGTCTAAATAGAAACCGATAGAACCATGAAAATATTTCCCGCCTCTAAAATTGCAGAGATTGATTCCTTTACCATCGAAAATGAACCCATTGAATCAATAGACTTAATGGAGAGAGCTTCGAGCAAATTCTTCAAGAAAATTATGAAGAGATTCCCTGCTCCCAGAAACTGTAAAGTTTTTGTAGGGCCTGGAAATAATGGAGGCGATGGTTTGGCTGTAGCCAGAATGTTAGCAGAAAAGAACTATGCTGTTGAGGTTTTTATCATCAAAATCTCAAATCAGCTTTCGAAAGATGCGGAGGTAAATCTGCAGCGCTTGAAATTGATTAAAAGTGTTGATATTTATGAATTAGCTTCGATTGATGCAATGCCTTGGCTTTTTCCGGATGATATTGTGATTGATGCTATTTTTGGTTCAGGACTTTCGAGACCCATTGAAGGTTTGGTTTTTGAGGTGATAAAAGCAATCAATGCCAGTGAGGCGAGCGTTGTGGCTGTGGACATACCTTCGGGTTTAATGGGAGAAGACAATTCAAAGAACAATTACCAAGGAATTGTAAAAGCCGATTTGACTTTAAGTTTTCAATTTCCAAAGTTGGCTTTTTTGTTTCCGGAAAATGCAGAGTATGTAGGAGAGTGGGAAGTTTTACCTATTGGCTTACATCCCGAAATTATTAAGCAGGAGCAAACTCCTTATAAAATGTTGAATCGCGAGTTTGTAAAATCTTTATTAATGCCCAGAAAAAAGTTCGATCATAAAGGCACATACGGTCATGGTTTATTAATAAGTGGAAGCTATGGGAAAATGGGAGCGGCCATTTTGGCATCGCGCGCAAGCTTGCGTTCTGGGATTGGCTTGTTAACTTCACACATACCGAGGTTAGGCTATGAAATTATGCAGACTGCAGTTCCCGAGGCAATGGTGAGTATCGATCGTTCGGATATCATTTTTACAGAATTTCCGGATTTAAGTCAATTTAAAGCGGTAGCCATAGGTCCAGGTATCGATAAAAAGCAAAATTCTTATTGTGCCATGATCAATTTATTGAAAGAAGTAAAAACACCTATGGTGATTGATGCTGATGCCATTAATATTTTAGGAGAGCATCCTGAATTGAAGGCAGATTTACCAATGGGCTCTGTATTTACACCACATCCAAAGGAATTTGAGCGATTGGTTGGAAAATCAGATGATAGTTTTACGCGCAATAACATGCAACGTGAGTTTGCCAGGGAATATGGTGTAACTCTTGTATTAAAAGGAGCTTATACGGCTATTGCTTGTCCTGAGGGAAGTGTTTATTTCAATTCAACGGGAAATCCAGGTATGGCAACTGCAGGAAGTGGAGATGTGCTTACAGGAATAATATTATCTTTGCTTTCGCAAGGATATTCTTCGAAAGTGGCGACAATTATTGGAGTATATCTTCATGGTTTGGCAGGCGATTTAGCATCAGAGAAAGTAGGATATGAAGCTTTAACAGCTAGCGATATTATCGACTTTCTGCCAAAGGCATGGTTAAGGTTGAAAAAATAGGGAATTGTAGAGAGGTTAATTGCTATGTCTCTACGCAAAACGAAAATAAAATGAACAGAAACATTTTTAAATTACTAGTAGCAATTTTGATTGTTGGTGGAACAATTGGAAATGTAAACGCACAAAAGCGCAGAACTTTAGAAACTCCAAACACGGTTATTTATGCTTTACCACAAACAGTATTAAAAGTTGATGTGGTGGCTGAAAAAACGATCATGAAAAAAGGACCTTTTGCCGATTATGCAAAAAAATACCTTGGTATTTCTGATGTTGTAACCAATGATGGTGTAGAGTGGAAATTAAAATCGATAGAGCTAAATGGATTAGGAGAGGTTGATCCTGATCAGTACTATAAAATAACTACTTCGGTTGATTATGAACCAAGTTTAATTTCTTTAACTCCTGAAGGTTTGATTCGCGGATTTAACGTGAAGAATTCTTCTTTTGAAAATGTAGAAAAAGAGATTATTTCTCTCACTTCTGAAGAAGTTAAGATGGAATACGGAAAATTCTCAATTGACCCAATCGTTAAGTTTAAAGAGGATACCACATACCAGGTTGTGGAAACAGATACAGCATTTATTAAAGTGCCGGTTTTGGAAAAGCAGGCTCTTACCAAATCGGTAGAAGAGAAAGCAGAAGAAGCGGCTCACCAGATTTTTAAATTGAGAAAGAGAAGATTTAAAATTTTGACTTCGAATTATGAAGTGCTACCTCCTGATGGAAAAGCATATGAAGTATTGGTGAAAGAATTGGCGAAATTGGAAGAAGATTACATTTCGATGTTTGTGGGTAAAAAAGTGAGCATTCAGAAGGCTTATCAATTTTCATATGCACCAAAGCAAGGCGAAAATGGTGGCGTTATTTTCCGTATGTCGCCACAAATGGGACCTGTTGGAGTGAACGATTTAGGAGGTCGCCCGGTTAGAGTAGATTTTAAAAACTTGAATGTTACCAACCAGTTGGCAATACTGCCATCGGCGGGAGTGAATCCTCAAACTCAAATTGCATATAGAATACCAGGTATGGCTGATGTATCCATTTCAAATGGCAAAAGTGTTTTACTAAAGAAACGCATGCCAATTGCACAGTTTGGTAAAATTGCAAAAATGCCAGCTGAAGTTCTGTTAAATGAGAATTTCAGTATTGAATTCTATCCAGAACTAGGTTCGATAAAGGAGGTAACAAAGTAATATCAGTACTCAATATGGGATTCTGACTGTAGTTTAGGTTCTCAATATTTAATTTAAAAAATCAAAACCCAAGTCTCAAAATCCATAATTGGATTTTGGAATTTGGGTTTTGAAGTTTCAATAGTTTCTTAAAAATCCTTAATTCCGATTCTCTTTTGCAATAAGTCTTTCCGCCTTTCTCAAAAAATATTACCTTTAGTGCTCTTAAATAATAAACACAAAATTTAACGGAGGAAATATATAATGAGCAAAGAAATTTTAAGCCTCGAGCCTAAAGCAATCTGGGAAAATTTTTATTCTCTAACTCAGATTCCACGTCCATCTAAACATGAAGATGCGATTCAGGATTTTATGATGAAGTTTGGTCAGGATTTAGGTCTTGAAACCATTAAGGATGCAGTTGGTAATATCATTATCAAGAAGCCAGCTACTCCAGGTTACGAAGATCGTCAAGGTGTTGTATTGCAGGGTCACCTAGATATGGTTCCACAAAAAAATGCTGATACAGTTCACGATTTTGAAAAAGATCCGATTACTGCTATTATTGATGGTGAGTGGGTAACTGCTGATGGTACTACTTTAGGTGCTGATAACGGTATGGGAGTTGCAGCTGCAATGGCTGTTCTACAGGCTACAGATATTGAGCACGGTCCGGTTGAGGCTTTGTTTACTGCTGACGAAGAAACAGGTATGACTGGTGCTTTCGGTCTTCAGAATGATGTTTTAGATGGTAATATCCTTTTAAACATGGATTCGGAAGATGAAGGTGAACTTTACGTTGGTTGTGCTGGTGGTATCGATGCAAATGTTAGCATGAAGTACAAAGAAGAGAAGTTGGAAAAAGGATATGTTGCTTACAAACTTTACATGAAAGGTTTGAAAGGTGGTCACTCAGGAATGGAAATTATTCTTGGTCGTGGTAACTCTAACAAGTTGTTGTTCCGCTTCATGAAATATGCTACTAAAAACTTTAAGCTAAAATTGGCTTCTGTTGATGGTGGTTCACTTCGTAACGCAATTCCACGTGAATCTTTCGCAGTAGTTGCTGTACCAGAAAAATACAATGAGAAATTCTTAGCTGCAATTGCTGAATTCGAAGCTACTTACAAGGCAGAATTATCAGCTGTTGAACCAGATTTGGCATTCTTTGCTGAAGCAACTGATGTACCTAAGAAAGTATTCAAGAAAAAATCTCAGAAGAATTTAATTAATGCTATTTACGCTTGTCCTAATGGTGTTATTCGTATGAGTGATGATATGCCAGGATTGGTTGAAACTTCTTTGAATCTTGCACGTGTTTACAGCGAAAATGGTGTAATTACCATTCAAGCTTTGATTCGTTCATCTGTAAATTCAGCTAAGGAAGATTTAGCTCAAATGGTTTCTTCTACTTTCGAAATGGTAGGTGGAAAAGTAAAATTGGAAGGTGAATATCCAGGGTGGAAACCAAATATGGAATCTCCTATTTTGAAAACCATGCAGACTGTTTACAACGACAAGTATGGTAAGATTCCTGAAATCAAAGCAATTCACGCAGGTTTAGAGTGTGGTTTGTTAGGAGCTGTTTATCCAAACTGGGATATGATTTCATTCGGACCAACAATCCGTTTCCCTCACTCTCCAGATGAGAAAGTGAAGATTGATACTGTAGCTAAATTCTATGATTTCTTAATTGAAACTTTGAAGAATGTTCCGGTAAAAGAAGCTGTTGAAGCATAATTTAATGCGATCAGATATAGTAAAGGACGTACGTTGTACGTCCTTTTTTTGCATCTAGATTTTATTGTGTCTATTGTAAAGACGTAGCATTGCTACGTCTCTACCTAAATTTCTTCAGTAAAATTAATATTACCAAATAAAGAACACTACCAACGCCACTGGCAACAATTAAGGAGCCAAGAGCAAACTGTAGGTAGTTTTCACCCAGTGTTTTTAAATCCATTAAATCGGGGACCTCTGTTTGAAAGTGTCCTGTTAGTACAAAAGCTCCGGTTTGATAACCAGCTATAAGAATTAAAGGAATTATTGGAGGTATACTACTAATGTTAACCGTTACCAAAACCAGAACTTTGTTAAGGCGTAGCAAAACAGCCAGCGATAATGCCAATGCAGTTTGGAACCCCCAGCTTGGAGAAAAAGCAATAAATGCACCCAAGGCCAAAGAAATAGCAATTACTGAATTAGAATTGTTGGCTGCTGTGATTTCTGCTACAATAGCTTTTTTAATTCTCGATGGTCTGAATTTTTCTATATATGCTTGATAATTCATATCTGTCCAACTTTTCCTACCCAATTAACAAATCGGAATTAAAAATGTTCGATTAACTGTTTACTGATCACTGTATACTGTTCATTGTTTTAATCCATTTTCCTTCAGTTGTCAGAAAATCTTTCATTAAATTGACAGTCATGCATGAGTGAACAGGCAATATTCCAATAAGATCTCCGATTGTAAACTGATCAAACAAATCATCGCTACAACGAATAATTCCATGCTCTTGAGAAATGCTTGCCAGGAATCCACCACCTAGTATTTCACTCCAGCCATTATCGGTTATTCGTACCAAACTACCGAAGAGTTTTGTGCCTTCGTCGTCAGCCTCAATAAATTCTTTGGAGAAATGAACACCACCACCATGAATCACCAATTCGTTTCTGTCGATATTACGTGCAATTACAGGACAAGCCATTGCTACGGCAATTTCGTTTTCGTCACAAGATCCCAGTACATATTGCATAATGTCATAAAATACAAAATTACCCGGTCGAAGTTCATCTATGCCATAAAACTCTTCACTTATGCTACATGCAGGAGTATCGCCAAGAGAAACTTCAATGTTTGGGATTTCTTTGCGGAATACATCCTTTAACTCATTTAAATCCAGTAGCGTTTTGCTGTGATTCTTGTATATTTCGTTTTGATCTTTTGCATTGTAATTATGTCCGGAATGAGCCAGGAATCCTTTGCAATTCAACTTTTCCGTCTCTTTCATCAGATCAATTAGAATTCTGAATGATCCTATTGCTTCAGAAGGCAAACCACATCTATGATAACCGGTATCTACCTTAATAAAAATACCTACAGAATGTTTCAATTCCGACTCTAAAAAGAGAATGGCTTCTCTCGATTCAACTACCAGATTCAATTGAATTTTGGAAGCCAAATCGTTAATTAAATCAATTTCACGTACGTTAACAGGAATGGCTACAGTAATATCCTTCCAGCCATGATCAGCAAAATATGCTGCCATTTCAATTGATGAAACAGCAATATTTTCAATCCCTTTTTCTTTGAACCAATTTCCTACTTCAGAAGATTGATGAGTTTTAAAGTGCGGACGTAAACGTGCATTGGCTTTCTGAGCCCTTGCTATCATGGCTTCGATGTTGGTCATGCACTTTTGCTTGTCAAGAAGTAAAGTAGGGCGAATTATTTTCGAATCTAGTTTATTCATCGGGCTTTTGTCTATTGAAAGTGATACTGGATATAAAATCTATTTTATTCTTTCTCGGATATTTTTAAGTATACCGTCTCTCAGGTCAAGTAAATTTTCAGATATTCCAACCTTATAAATATGAGGACTTATAAAGCGCTTGTGCTCGTCAGGCAATTGATTAAACCTCTGCTTTAGGTATGCATTGATTTCGCTTGGAGTTTTCTCTTCGATAAGAATTTCACCATTTTCCATTACTTTTTGAGTTAACTCTTCGGCTCTATAGTTGCTTACCTCAGTATTTTTATCTCTATGGAATGGGTGGTAAATTTTGTTTGCACTTTCTTCATTAGCAAGTAAAATTCCATCTCTAAAAAACTTCCCATCCTTATCAAAATATCTGATCAATTTCTTTTTTCCTGGAATGGTAATTTTTTCGATATTCTCTGATATTTTCAATCGAGGATTTCCATTGTTTTCAACCAATTTGTAAACTCCATCCAAAGCACCGGTATCCTTTCCTGTTACCAATTCAGTTCCAATTCCATAACCATCGATTCTTGCACCTTGTTCGTTCAAACTTTTAATTACGTATTCGTTTAATTGGTTTGAAGCAAATATCTGAACATAGTCTAAGCCTTCATCATCAAGCATTTTTCTGGCCTTTTTACTCAAATATGCCAAGTCACCGCTATCTAGTCGAATGCCAATTAATTTATTTCCTTTCTCTTCTAATTCTTTAGCAATAATTATTGCATTTGGAACGCCCGATTTTAGCGTATTGTAGGTGTCAACAAGAAGAACTGTACTTGTTGGATTTATTTCTGCATATTTTCTGAAAGCTTCCAATTCATCATCGAAACTTTGTACCCAAGCATGAGCTTGAGTTCCTGATACTGGAATATCATAGTTGAATCCACTGTATACATTGGATGTAGAATCTGCACCTCCGATTACGGCTGCTCGTGAAGCATGAACTCCTCCTAATCCTTGAGCTCTTCTCAAACCAAAATCAGCGAAAGCTTTTTCTCCAATTACATTTCTAATGCGACATGCTTTGGTTGCAATAAGCGATTGAAAGTTTAAGTAGTTTAGAAGAAGGGTTTCGATTAACTGAGCTTCAATGATATTTCCTTCTACACGAACAATTGGTTCATTGGGAAATACAATTTCACCTTCGCGAACACTATAAATGGTGGCATTGAATTTAAAATCCTTCAAATAATTTAAGAACTCTTCTCGTAGGCCAGACTTCCTTAAAAACTTGATGTTTTTATCGTCATACCTGAAGTGTTGTAATATTTTTAAAAGATCGTAAAGGCCGGCAAAAACAAGGTATCCACCTTTATATGGATTCGTTCGGTAATAGTAATCGAAAACAGTTTGCTCTTGTTTTTTGCCACTTAGGAAGTAGCCTTGTGCCATTGTCAGCTCATAAAAATCTGTGTATAAGCCTGCATTTTCCGTTAATGTGTTCATCGGATTTATTTAAAATAAAAATCACCTCAAATATAGGGATTATCTGCCTTACAAACCTGAAATGTGGAATCATTATAGATAAGTTAAATATGTTTATAACCATTTGTTACTATCTGTATTAATCCTAAATTAGCGGCCTTTTAAAAAATTAAACAACAAAAACTTATAAAAATGGTAATGACTGCGCAATTAAAGGAATCTATTAGAGATTCTAAATCGGCCAGATGGTTTGTTTTGATTACAGTATCGTTTTTGATGCTTACAGGATATTTCTTTACAGATATCATGTCACCTTTACAGGGAATGTTGAGAGATCAAATGGGTTGGTCAAACTCATCTTACGGAACATTTGCCGGATCATATTCAGTTTTGAATGTATTCTGTTTGATGCTGATCTTTGGAGGTATTATTCTTGATAAAGCTGGTATTCGCTTTACTGGAACTTTCTTTGTTGGGGTAATGATTTTTGGGGCATTTCTTAACTATTACGCCATGACTGATACATTTAATAATGGTGGTTTAGGATATGAATTTCTGAATTCATTTTTAACAGATTATAAGCCTTCATTAAAGATGGCTATGATTGGATATGCATTATTCGGTGTAGGTGTTGAAATTGCTGGGATTACTGTTTCGCGTATTATTGTGAAGTGGTTTAAAGGTAAAGAAATGGCATTGGCAATGGGATTGGAAATGGCATGTGCTCGTGGAGGTATGTTAATTGCATTTACTGCTTCTCCATTTATGACAGGTGCTGATAAAGTTATATCTCGTCCATTGGCATTTGGTGTAATCTTATTAATTATTGGGTTATTAGCATTTTTTGTTCACAATATGATGGATAAAAAATTGGATGCTGAAGTAGCAGCTGATGAAACTGTAGAATCTTCGGAAGATGAATTTAAGATTTCTGATGTATTCTTATTGTTCAAGAATCCTGGTTTCTTGCTAATCGCATTTCTTTGTGTATTGTTTTATTCTGCTATTTTCCCATTTACCAAATTCGCTCCCGACTTGATGGTGCAGAAGTATGGTTTTGCTGAAGAGTTTTCAGGATGGATTGTTGGATTACTTCCAATTGGTACTATGGTGTTAACTCCTGTTTTTGGAGCTTTTATGGATAAGAAAGGGAAATCTGCAAGTATCATGATGTTAGGATCATTACTATTGATTTTTTCTCACGTTATTTTTGCTTACCTACCAAGTAATACCGCATTTGCTTTTGTTGCTATGGTTGTATTGGGATTTGCATTTTCTTTCGTGCCAGCAGCAATGTGGCCATCTGTACCAAAAATTATTCCTGAATCACGTTTAGGTTCTGCTTATGCAATGATCTTCATGATTCAGAATGTTGGTTTGATGTTGTTTCCAATGTTATTAGGATATGTATTGGATCAATCAAATCAGGGATTAGCAGAAGGAGCTTCATTGGACTATACTAGTTCAATGACCCTAATGGTAGGTTGTGGTATTGCAGCTTTAGTTGTAGCTTTCTTCCTACGTGTTGTAGATAAAAAGAAAGGATATGGTTTAGATTTACCAAATATTCAGAAATAATTTATATCATTTCTGCTTAAATATTAAAAATTGGAATAGTACCGATGGATATTTAAGTCCTGGTTACAAATACACTGCAGTTACTGGGAATTTGAATACTTTTCGGAACCAATCAAACATATTATGAAAGTCGCCTAATGGGCGACTTTTTTTGTGTCTTGTGTTCTAGTATGAATTCAGTCATTTGTTTTTTAAGTCATTAATCTTAATTTAGTGAGCTCCTAAAATGATTAACAAAAGTTTAACCCTAAAAAAATAATAATGACAGACGCTATTAAAAAGACGTTGAGAGAAAACGCAGGTGCCCGTTGGTTTGTGTTAATTCTCGTTTCGGTAACTATGCTTATTGCATATACCTTTATGGAGGTGCTTTCTCCTCTTCAAACTCAAATTCAAAGTACTTACGGATGGAGTGGTACCGATTGGGGAATTGTTACCGGAGCTCAGGGATACTTGAATGTATTTGCATTTATGCTGATTTTTGCTGGAATCATTCTTGATAAGATGGGTATCAAATTTACCGCAGTAGGATCTGGTTTGGTGATGATTATTGGTGCTACTATTAAGTACTATGCATTTGCTCACAATTATGAAGTGGGAGCAACAATCATTGGAATCGATGCTAGAGTATTTACTTCTGCAGCTGGTTTTGCTGTATTCTGTGTGGGTGCCGAAGGTGCTGGTATTACTGTATCAAGAATCATTGTAAAATGGTTTAAAGGAAAAGAGATGGCTTTGGCTATGGGTACCGAAATGGCATTGGCTCGTTTAGGTTCATTCCTTGCTTTATTTGGATCTCCACGTATTGCAAAAGCTTTTGATATACCTACAACGGTATTGGTAGGAACGATTGCCTTAAGTATTGCATTAATTCTTTTCATTGTTTATTGTGTGATGGATGTGAAATTAGACAAGCAAATTGAAGATGAGGCTGAGGAAGAAGAACCATTTAAAATTGCTGATCTTGGTTTGATCATTAAGAGCAAAGGTTTCTGGTATATTGCGATCCTTTGTTTGTTATTCTATTCAGCAGTATTCCCATTCTATAAATTTTCATCAGGTTTGATGGTTAATAAGTTTGGTATTGACCCTTCAACCGCGGGTGATATTCCATCTATTTTGCCATTTGGTACAATCCTGTTAACACCTCTTTTCGGTTTTATTTACGATAAGTTAGGTAAGGGTGCTTCTATTATGATTTTGGGAGCTGTATTACTGGTGATTGTTCATACCATCTTCTATTTGCCAGCGCTTACTGCAACTTGGGTTGCTATTGCAGCTGTAATTCTTTTAGGAATTGCTTTCTCTTTGGTTCCTTCGGCAATGTGGCCATCGGTTCCAAAAATTATCCCAGAGAAACAATTGGGATCGGCTTATGCTTTGATTTTCTACGTACAGAACATTGGTCTAATGTTGGTTCCAATTCTTTTAGGAATTGTTTTGGATAAGACTAATCCTGGTGTAAACGAGAAAATTGAAACTGCAATTGCAAACTTCAGAGCAGAAGGTGTACCTGCTAACGATATTTCTGCTAAAGTTCAGGGATTAAGAGAAATTGGTGAAATTCCAATGTTCGATTATTCTTCAACCTGGCTAATTTTTGTAGGATTAACGATTCTTGCTACCATTTTTGGTTTCTTATTGAAAGCGGAAGACAAGAAGCAAGGTTACGGTCTTGAATTGCCAAATATTCAAAAATAATTGAATTAAGATATTGTTTTAAAACCGCCTTGAACGCTATGTTTAAGGCGGTTTTTTTTACCGATAAAACCCAAGGCTAACAAGATCCAAAGGTGCTGTCAGGTTTTCCTGATCTGTTAGCCTGCGAAGCTGCTAACAGCGTCAGAGATGATGCTTCACGACAAAGAACAATCCGAATAAGCAAAGATGAGCAGCATCTTTATTGGGAGTAACAGAGTAAATTGCTATCCAGTACCCCAAATTTGGGGTACTGGATAGCAATTTTCCCCTTTCAACCCTCAAACTTTCTATCCCGAAGCTCGATCAAGGGCAAAAGCATAGAAAATTTGGTATATGCTTATAGCAATTATCCTCTAGCTTAGGGCAAGTTATCTCTCTCCGAGCCCATTATTTCTATAGTAAGGGGCAAACTTTCTCTTCAAGAGACCTGAATTGCTCTCAAGAATATCGAATGTCTCAAAAAAAAGATAGCAATTTGCTATCCGTACCCCAAAAATTTGGGTCACCATTAGGAAAGCCGAGGGTACAACCCCCAATGTTGACCCTCCCTAGGGGAAATTTCTTATCCACGATAGCAATTTAGAGGATAGCAAGCCTTTGTCCGATGATCAGGAGAGAAAGTTTCACATGTAAGAGTTCAGTTAGCAGAAAAAAAGGACAAGAGTAAAGGTAGAAAAGAGAAATGTTTCGGTTTGAGGTAGCATTGTCTCAATTCATGCTGCTTTTATGGATCGTTTAATGTTGACCTAAGTATGAACACTGCGGTCTAATAATACCCGAGTCTAAGGTATTCCAATACCTCACCCTGCCTTAGCCTAATACCCCAAGCCAGGGTATTATAATACCTTAATCTAAGGTAGACTATTTATTATGCCATCTGAAAAAGCTTTTGTATTTTCGGTGCTTCTTATAACTAACACTAAACTAATGAATACAGAAGCTTTAAAAAACTCCTTGCGTGATTCCGTTGTTACCCGATGGGCAATGCTCTTTACAGTTGGATTTGTATTGGCAGCTAACTATTATTTCTATGATGCTTTATCACCATTAAAATCAACCTTAACCAGAGAGCTTGGATTCGATAGTACCGATTTTGGACTGTTTGTCTCGGTATATTCAGTACCCAATGTTTTTTTGCTAATGGCAGTTTTTGGGGGAGTAATTCTTGATAAACTGGGTATTCGTAGAACTGGATTCATGTTTATTGCATTTATGGCACTAGGAGCTTTGCTTACTGCTTATGGAGCTAGTGATATGTACCGTAATGAAGGTTTAGGCTACGCTTTCATGTCATCTTTTATGCCTGGATATTCACCAGAGTTAAAAATGATGTTATTGGGGCGATTTTTATTTGGCTTAGGAGCGGAAACCAGTATTGTTGTAATTAGTAAAATCATTGTAAAGTGGTTTAAAGGAAAAGAGCTTGCTTTGGCATTTGGTGTAAAGCTCGGTTTGGCTAGAACTGGATCTATGTTGGCATTAATGCTATCACCTAGATTAATTAATTCTGAAGCGGGGTGGACAGTGGCAACATGGTTTGCAGCTTTCTTTGTAACTACGGCACTTCTTGTATTTTTGATTTATATGATGTTCGACTTGAAGTTGGATAAGCAAGTTGAGAAAAGTACACTCGAATCTAAATCAGATCCATTCAAGTTTTCAGATCTTGGAAAGTTGATTACAAATCGATCGTTTATTTTTGTTACTCTTTTGTGTTTGACCTTTTATTCAGCAGTGTTTCCATTTTTTGCATTTTCGGCAGATTTCTTTAAAAACAAGTTTGGCTTAACTGAAATCCAAAGTGGTGATATTGCAGCTATGATGCCACTAGGAACCATGTTGTTTACTCCTATTTTTGGATTTTTTGTAGATAAGTATGGGAAAGCAGCATCCTTGATGATATATGGGTCATTAATATTAACAATTGTACATCTTACTTTTGCATTTACTACAGTTACTCCATATGTTATGATGGTGGTTTTGGGCTTAGCATTCTCGTTAGTACCAGCAGCAATGTGGCCTTCTGTTGCTAAAATGATTGATGAAAAGAGAATTGGTTCTGCATATGGTTTCATGTTTTCAGTCCAGAATTTAGGTCTCTGGGCTTTCCCAATTTTAGCAGGAATGATTTTGGATGGTACTAATCCCGTAGGGACAGAAAGTTTAGATTATACTTATACAATGATCATGTTTTCTGGTTTGGGAATTGTTGGATTTATCTTTGCCTTGTTGTTAAAACGAGAGGATAAAGTATCAGGATACGGTTTAGAGTTGCCTTCGAATAGTAAATAGAGATATTTCAATATAAAAAACGAAGCTGTCAATGATTTGGCAGCTTTTTTTGTGTCTGAAACTTAGTGTATTGAATGAAATATGATAAAGAAATCATATTTTCTGAGTAGGGTAATGTTCTATTTTATCGTTTTATTAATAGACAAAACTTAAAACTACTCGCAACCTTTTTATTAATGATGCATCTGTAAAATAAAAAATTGCCTTATGAAAGTACGACTAATTTATGCTGGAATAGCCTTGTTCTTATTTGTTTCATGTTCTACTGTATCGAATACAGCAAGAATTAATACCAAAACGATAGAGCAAAAAAACGATAATCAAATTAGCATGCAGTTTCTAGGAAATGACAATTGCTGTATTGAAATGAAAGATTGCGAAGGTGTTTGGAATCATGAGAATAAAACAATCTACATGACAGGTTTAATTGCAGACAGTGATTGTCTGGATACTGCTGAAGAAATTAGTATTGGAGTACAAGGAGTAGACTTACATAACATTAAGTTTCCGTATGTAGTTTGTGGCGAATTTGATGAATCGGGTTATGTATCCTGGTATAATGAAGAGGAGGTACAAAGAGAAAGAAATTTTTGTAATAAGACAGGTGTTTGTGAATATCAGGGCAATGTGAAAAAAGACAAAATTAAACTCACATTAACTGGATTTGAAAACAACGTATTATACGGAAGTTTTGAAGGGCGAATTTTTCTAAAAGGCACTGGTAAGTTGAAATTTGTGAAGACAAGTGAATACAAAGATATCAGTAATGGAACTTTTAGTGTAAATCTAACAAATGAGCAGTTTAAAAAGCGAACTAATTATTTGGTAAATAGATAGATCAGAATTAAAATCACCCGGGAATTATTATTGAATCGATTTGTCGAACAATTAAAAACGTAAAACGATGAGGAAATTAGTGAAACTATTAGTTGCTGTATTTCTTTTGTCGGGTGGTATGCTAATTTCTGATAAGGTTCAGGCTAAACGAGCTTACAAAAAATTAGTAGTAAAGCATAAAAGGTACAAACGATATCCTGCAAAAGGAACACATGTTTTGTATGTGAATTCTGCAAAAAGAATAAAACATAGCAAAGGTGTGTTTTATCATGCAAATGGAATTTATTATAAAAAATCAACCCGGGGATACAAGATTGTTGCTGCACCGGTAGGAATTAGGGTTAAGGTGCTACCGGCAAAGCACGTTCGAATTGTTTTAAATGGTCGTAACTATTTTTACCATTACGGCACCTATTACATTGCGTTAGGAAAAAGGTATGAAATTGTTACGCCTCCTGTTGGCATACAAGTAGACAATTTGCCCAATGGGTACAAATTGATTACGAAAAATGGTAGAACATTTTATGTGGTCGATGGAGTGTATTACAAACGCGTTATTTTAAAAAATGGCGTAAGAGTATTCCAGGTTGTACGTGCAGTATGAAAAAAAAATCCCGCTTAATAGCGGGATTTTCTATATAATATATGTTGATCTTAGTCAATCATTCTGTCGATTGTTTGTGCTCGGTTAGGACCTACCGAAACAACTTTTACAGGAACTCCTGTTTCTTTCTCAATGAAATCAATATACGCATTAAATTCTTCCGGGAATTCATTTTCATGAGTCATTGAAGTCATATCAGTTTTCCATCCTTTAAATTCAGTGTAAACTGGCTCAATATCCTCAGTCATTTCGTAAGGAACGTGTGCTACTTCCTGACCATTTACTTTGTATGAAGTACAGATTTTAACGCTTTCAAAATCATCCATAACATCTGATTTCATCATGGTTAATTCAGTAACGCCATTAATCATGATAGAATACTTCAATGATACTAAATCTAACCAACCACAACGTCTTGGACGACCTGTAGTAGAGCCGTACTCATTACCATTGTCTCTTAATTTTTGTCCATCTTCATCGAACAATTCAGTAGGGAATGGTCCCATACCTACACGAGTACAATAAGCTTTAAAAATACCAATAACATTACCAATTCTGTTAGGAGCAACACCTAAACCAGTACAAGCACCAGCACAAACAGTGTTCGAAGATGTTACGAATGGGTATGAACCAAAATCAATATCCAATAGAGTACCTTGAGCACCTTCCGCAAGAATTGATTTGTTTTCTTTTAATGCATCGTTTAGGAATTGTTCGCTATCGATGTGTTGGAATTCGCTAAGAACTTTAATTCCTTCGAACCATTCAGCTTCGTACTCAGAAATATCATAGTCGAACTCGTAGAATTTATCAAGCATCTGACGGTGCTTAGCAACTAAAAGATCGTATTTTTCTTTAAAATTACTGTTAATATCACCAACTCTTAAACCGTTTCTACCAGTTTTGTCCATATAAGTTGGGCCAATACCTTTAAGAGTAGAACCAATTTTCGATTTTCCTTTGGCAGCTTCCGAAGCAGCATCAAGAATTCTGTGAGATGGTAAAATTAAATGTGCTTTCTTAGAAATGAATAAAGATTTAGATAAATCAATACCCAATCCTTTAATTCCTTCAATCTCTTTTTTAAAGATTACAGGATCAATAACAACACCATTACCAATTACATTGATTTTATCATCACGGAAAATACCAGAAGGGATAGTGTGTAAAACGTGTTTAATCTCGTTAAATTCTAAGGTATGTCCTGCATTTGGTCCACCCTGAAAACGGGTAATTAAATCGTACTTTGGGGTCAGTACATCCACAACTTTTCCTTTACCTTCATCTCCCCACTGGAGGCCTAAAAGCACATCAACTTTCATCTTGTCTAATAATTTGATTTAAATCTTATAATCTAATTTACCGGACCGAATTGTTATTTTTTCGGATTTATAAAACGGTTCGGATTTGATGTTAAATCTTGAAGGATGGTTACAAGTTTTAACAGTCAAAGGTAGTAATTATTTTGATATTGCTTTGTAGAAAATTCAGCTTGTTGATAAAATGTGCAGATACAAAAAAACCTCTTGTTTTAAGAGGTTTTTAGAGAAATATGATTGTTGATAAATCTAGTTGTTTTCTAGTTTTCTACATTCCTGACAAGTGCCGTAGATATACAATGAGTGATGTGAAACTTTAAAATCCATATCATCAGATACATTTCTTCTTACATCATCAAGTCTTGTGTCGCAGAATTCTAACACTTTTCCACAACGAGTGCAAATTAAGTGGTCGTGCTTGTTGCTATCGTAAGCCTTTTCGAATTGAGCAATATTTTTACCAAATTGATGCTTGATTACCAACTTGCAATCTAGAAGCAAATCTATAGTATTATAAAGAGTTGCTCTACTTACACGATAATTTTTGTTTTTCATAAATATGTAAAGAGATTCGATATCGAAATGCCCTTCGCGTGAGTAAATCTCATCTAAAATAGCATATCTTTCAGGGGTTTTTCGATGTCCCTTTTTCTGAAGATATTCGGTAAACATCTTCTTTACAATTTCTTTGGTGTCCTCGTTGCTCATATCTTAAAAATAACCTAGGTGTTATCTAATCTAATTTAAAATAATGGTCTAAAATAGTAATTTTTTTTAGAAATAAAACCTTATTTAGAATAAATTTTATCTAGGAATATTCTTCAATATTTTCGATACGTTTCACGTTATCAAGGCCTTTGATCTTAATCAATTTCACGATAAGGTTGTTAAGGTCTTCCGTATTGTGAACGTAAAGGTGAATCAGTCCTTCGAAAACGCCATCGTGACTTTCGAAATGAAGAGATCTCATATTTACGTCATGATCTTTTGAGATAATATTGGTTACCTCGTTCACAATTCCAATTTTATCAATGCCTGAAAGCTCAATAACAGCAAGGAAAGACATTAATCTATGACTGGTCCAGTCGGCTGCTAAGATTCGATCTCCCTGACTTGACATCAGTTTTAAGGCATTTGGACATTTTCGTTTGTGAATGGTTACATTGTTGGCCATATCTAAATAACCAAGAACCTCGTCACCTGGAATGGGCTTACAGCAAGTGGCAATTTTGTAGGACTCGTTGGCAGCCATTTCATTAAGCATGAAAGTTTTCTTCTTATCAATGGTTGGTTTTACGTCCTCAACTGTTTCTTCTACAGCTTCTTCATCTTTTGTTTCTTCCTTGTCGCGATCTCCAAAAAAGTTAAGTCTCCAATATTTAATGAACTTACTGCGCGATTTTCTGCGAACAACAGCTTCTATTTCGTTAATATCGATTTTACCCATACCAACCTTATAGAATAATTCTTCCTTACCGGATAGCTTATAATGTTCAAGCATTTTGCGTAAGGCTTTCGCATTTAGCTGAAATCCAACCTCTAAAAGTTGATCTTCTACCATTCTGGCACCCTTGCTGGTATATTCTTTTCTCTCTTTCTTAAAAGCGGACTTTATTTTCGATTTGGCTTTTGCTGTAACAACAAATTCGGTCCACTCATGTTTTGGAGATTGTTTTTCGGAGGTAAGGATTTCCACCTGATCGCCACTTTTAAGTACGTGACTAAGAGGAACCAAGCGGTGATTTACTTTAGCACCAATGCATTGGTTGCCAATGTCTGTATGAATTTCATAGGCAAAATCCAGCGTGGTAGCATTTTTAGGTAAGGTTTTAATATGACCTTTAGGTGTAAAAACCTGAATTTCCTGTGAAAACAGGTTCAGTTTAAATTCATCTAAAAATGCCATTGCATCGGCTTCAGGATTATCAAGAATTTCTCTTACATCCTTTAGCCATTTATCAAGTTCCGAATCGCCGGAACCATTAATATTGTATTTTGAATGAACCGCAAATCCTTTTTCAGCAATATCGTCCATTCGTTCTGTTCTAATCTGAAATTCAACCCAATTTCCTTGAGGTCCCATTGCGGTAACATGTAAGGCTTCGTACCCATTTGCTTTTGGTGTACTAACCCAGTCTCTAATGCGCTCAGGTTTTGGTTTGTAGATATCGGTGATTAGAGAGTAAATATTCCAACATTGGTTTTTTTCAGGAATGCCTTCTTCAGGCTTAAAAACAACACGAACCGAAAGCAAGTCATAAATTTCTTCTACGCTAACATTCTGAGTTTGCATTTTGGTCCAAATGGAATAAATGGAACGAGGACGGTTTTTTATGGAGCAGCGGATGTTATTGTCTTGCAGTTTTACTTCAATAGGCGCAATAATTCGCTCAATAAGCTTAGCTTGTTTGGCTTCCTGCTCTTTTATCTTCTCATCAATTAAGTTGTAATCATCAGGATGCTCATATTTTAAACTTAGGTTTTCAAGCTCTGTTTTAATTGAGTACAAACCCATTCGGTGAGCTAGCGGAGCAAAAAGGAAAAGAGTTTCACCAGCAATTTTCATTTGCTTGCGCAATGGCATGGAACTTAAGGTTCGCATGTTGTGCAGGCGATCTGCCATTTTTATCAGAATTACACGTAAATCATCTGATAAGGTGAGAAGCATTTTTCTGAAGTTTTCCGCTTGCATCGATGTTTTTTGATCAAAAACGCCTTTGATTTTGGTTAGTCCATCAACGATTTGAGATACTTTTTCTCCAAATAGATTTTCAATATCTTCAACGGTATAATCTGTATCTTCCACCACATCGTGAAGTAAAGCTGCAACAATCGATTTTGTACCAAGTCCCATTTCTTTGGCAGCAATATGAGCAACTTCAATTGGATGTAATATATATGGTTCTCCTGATTTTCTTCGTACACCTCTGTGGGCTTTCCAAGCAAATTGGAAAGCCTTCTCTATCATCTTACGACTCTCTTCAGCATGACTTCTTTTGCAGTCTTTTAAAAGAGCTTCATAAGCATCAAGTACTAATTGTTTATCTTTTTCGGTTTCAACGTTCATAAATAAACTTGAGTTCTCTTCTTTGTTAATTTTAGTTGTAATCTCTAAATGTAGCGAAATCTAACTATTTTTTAATGCTTTGGTAAGCTTAAAATTGTACTATTTTCTATACAAATCTTCTTTAAAATGTATTTTAAGCAAGATTGCTGATAATTTATCCTATGATTTAATCGGTTTGTTAAAAACTAAGCGTTTTTAGATTGATTTTCTGCAATTGTCTGGACCACAAATAACTAATTTAAGATCTTCTTCTTGAAAATAAGTATTTGCCAAAGTTTTGATTTTTTCAGCATCAACTGTTTTTAATTCTTTTATAAAGTTCTGATAGTAAGAGTTATCTAGTCCAAAAGGTAAATTCCCTTTTAAACTTTCAGAAAGAGCAAAAGGGCTATCAAGATTACGTAGCATTTCACCAGAAATGTAATTTTTAACCAGATTCAATTCTTCATCTGATACCAATTCTTCTCTTAATCTTTTAATTTCTTTATAGATTTCATCAATTGCCGCTTTGCAAACATCACTTCCTACTTCGGTTACAATTACAAAGTGTCCTCCTTTTAAATGAGAGATGATAATAGAATTAATTCCATAAGTATATCCTTTGTCTTCACGGATATTTTGCATTAAACGAGAACCAAAATAACCTCCAAGAATTAAATTGAAAAGATGCAGCGTAGTGTAATCTTTATGCGTTTTGTTGAAAATAGGTCGACCTATGCGAATGCAAGCCTGAACGGCATCATCTTTACATACAAAGCTTTTGTTCTCTTCTGATGATTGGATTTCGTGTTTTGCATCAATCAAATTATCTTTCTTAGGCCAAGCTTTCTTGCCAAATAGCTCTTCCAGTTTATCGATAACAGATTGATCAACTTTACCTGCAATGATAATTTTACAGTTATCCGGAATGTAATGCGTTTTGTAGAATTCCTTAACGGTATTGATATCTAATTTGTCGAACTCCGATTCATCGAAAATATTCGAGTAAGGATGTTGTTTTCCATAGATTAAACTACTGAACTCATCTTTTGCTAGAACATTTGTTTTTTGATGTTCAATCTGAAATCGCTGTTTTTTATTCAAAAGAATGGTTTCAAATTCCTTTTGTGGGAAAATGGAACCTTTAATTAGGTTTTCGGTTATTTCAAGCGTTTCAGAAAGATGCTTATTCAAGGTGTACAAACAAACGCTTGCGTCGTGTTTGGCTGCAGAAAAACCAATGTAAGCTCCATAAAAGTCGAACTTTTCTGCAATTTCAGCAGCATTGTACTTGTTGGTTCCCTCGTTAAGCATACTGTTGGCCATACTTGCTACGAGAGGTGAGTTTTGATACCATATTCCAGCATCAAAAATGAATTCTATTTTTAATACTTCCTGACTTCCTCCATTAATTACATGTACCTGAATATCATTACTAAGGGTATATTTTGTATCTCCAAGAATCTCTATACTATCAACAGTTTTGAACTCAGGAGCAGTATTTCTATATAATTTTTCCATTCCTATTTTTTTGCGTGATAATATAAAACTGAACAATTCTCTTTTCTAAAAAGCTTGGTTGATGTGTCTAGTATATCATCAATGCTTACTTTACGATATTTCTCTACTTCGGTGTTAATATCATTCGCATCGCCAAGTAATTCGTGTGTAGCAAGATTCATTGCTTTGTTCAGGTAACTGATTTCTGAAAATACCAGGCTTGATTCAATCTTGTTTTTAACCTTTTGCAATTCGTAATCAGTAACCTTTTCTGTGGCAATTTTATTTAATTCTTCCCAAATTGCAGCTTCAGCTTCTTCAAAAGAAACTCCTTCGCTTAATTTACCAGTTACCAAAAATAGTCCAGGTTCAAAATCACCAGTAAGATATGCATCAATAGAAGAGAACAAGTTTCGTTCTTTTATCAGCTTTTGAAAAATTCTTGATGATTGACCATTTGATAAAACATCAGAAACCAAATCGGTAGAGTAGAACTCATTATCGGTTCTCTTCCCCATGTGGAAAGCCATATAAATTGCATCGAACGGAACATTGCGTTCTAAATGTAAAGTTCTAAATTCAGTTTGTTCTGGTTCTTCAGGGAGATTTCGCTCTGCAATTTCACGATGTTCAATTGGTCCGAACCATTTTTCTGCCAAGTGTTTTACATTCTCAGTTTTTACATTACCCGACACCACAAGTATTGCATTGTTTGGAGCATAGTGTTTAAAGAAGAATTCTTTTACTTCATTTAATTCTACGGTTTCAATCTGTTCAATTGATTTTCCAATTGTTGACCATTGATATGGATGCTTTTTGTATGCCAATGGGCGTAAATGCAACCAAACATCACCGTAAGGTTGGTTAAAATATCTCTGTTTAAACTCTTCAATTACAACATTTCGTTGAACTTCCAGACTTTTCTCACTGAAAGCCAAACTTAGCATTCTGTCGGATTCCAACCAAAATGCAGTTTCCAGATTATCCTTAGGAACTGTAAGGTAATAGTTGGTAACATCGTTGCTTGTCCATGCGTTGTTGTCTCCGCCAACCAATTGTAAAGGCTCATCGTAATTGGGAATGTTTACAGATCCACCAAACATCAAATGCTCAAATAAATGAGCAAAACCTGTGCGCTCAGGATTTTCATCTTTTGAACCAATATTGTATAAAAGGTTAACAGCAGCCATCGGAGTTGTTTCATCCCGATGTACAATTACTCTTAATCCATTTTCAAGTGTAAATTTATCGAATTCTATCATTTAGATATTGAATTTGGCTAAGCCAGTTAATGCTTCCTTGTATTCGGATTTTATCTCACTCACAATTTCTTCTACCGATTGGATTTTGGAAATTAAGGCCGAAACTTGTCCAATTTCCAATTCACCTTCTTCCAGGTTTCCTTCGAACATGCCTTTTTTAGCACGTCCTTTTCCTAGAAGCTCTCTCATTTCTTCCTGCGATGCACCTCTGCATTCAGCCTCATTAACTTGCTCAAAGAATTGATTTTTAACCAGGCGGGTTGGAGCCAGTTTCTTAAGGGCCAATTTTGTTCCCCCTTCACCCAGTTCAATAACTGATTTTTTAAAATCAATATGCGCTGAAGATTCTTCAGCTACAGCAAAACGAGTTCCCATTTGTACACCATCGGCACCTAGAACCATTGCAGCCAACATGCTTTGTCCCGATCCAATTCCGCCGGCTGCTATTACTGGAAGAGTAGTTGCTTTTCTTACCGAAGGGATTAGTGTCATCGTAGTTGTTTCTTCTCTACCATTGTGTCCTCCGGCTTCAAAGCCTTCAGCAACAATCGCATCAACTCCAGCGTCTTCGCATTTTTTTGCAAAGAATGCGCTTGATACAACATGAACAACTGTAATTCCATGCTCTTTTAAAAATGGCGTCCATTTTTTAGGACTTCCTGCCGATGTGAAAACAATTTTCACTTCTTCCTCAATAATAATGTTCATGATTTTATCCATTTCAGGATATAATAATGGAACATTAACACCAAAAGGTTTAGAAGTAGCAGCTTTTGCTTTTTGAATGTGTTCTTTGAAAGTTTCGGGGTGCATTGATCCCGCACCAATTAAACCTAGACCGCCAGCATTACTTACTGCTGAAGCCAATTTCCAACCCGAACACCATACCATTCCTCCTTGCACAAGAGGGAATTCTATTCCAAAAAGAGATGTAATTCTATTTGTCATTATGTTATATTCTATTAGTATACAAGCAAAAAAGACACAAGAGCATTGTATTTTTCTTGTGCCTTATTAGATGAATTGTTCGATTGCAAATTTAGAAAAATTCTTGATAAGAATAAGATGTTGAAGTATGATTTTGAGCATATCAGTATTGGTAATGAAGGTTTTTATACATTTATTCTTTAGAATAATTATAGATATTGAATTCTGATTAAATATTGGGTTCGAATTGTGCAAAGGTTCTTGTTTCTTACAATCAATATTACTTTTTTTATGCTCGAAAACATTTAGGGGGATTAACCATTATCAATCAAGTAGTTTTGCTTGGTTTTATAAATTTATTGAGTGAAGAAAAAATCATTATTAGGACGTTTTTTAGTTTGGCGTTTAAAGCATGTGAGCGATCGTCAATTTATCTCATTTATGGCGGTACTTATCGGTATAACATCTGGTATTGCAGCAGTAATTATTAAAAACGCTGTACACTTTATCAGTGAGTTGCTCCAAAACAATTCGTCAGATCAGTACCAGAACATCCTTTATGTAATTTATCCTACCATAGGTATTACTGTCGCTGTGTTATTCATCAAGTTTGTGATTCGACGTCCTGTTCGACACGGAATACCAAATGTGCTATACAGTATTTCCAAGACCAATGGACAAATTAATCGCCACAATATGTTTTCCTCCATTGTTACCTCAGCATTTACCGTAGGATTTGGTGGGTCGGTTGGACTGGAGGGACCAACTGTTGCAACAGGTGCAGCATTAGGATCGAATATTGGTAGGTTGTTTCATTTAAACTATAAGCAAATTACTTTGTTATTGGGATGTGCTTGTGCCGGAGCAATGGCTGCTATTTTTAAAGCTCCAATTGCTGCCATAGTTTTTGCGATGGAAGTTATCATGTTGGATCTTACCATGTGGTCTTTGGTACCACTTTTATTAGCTTCAGCTTCTGCAGTTTTAACATCTTATTTCTTTTTGGGAATGGATGTTTTATATCCATTCGAAGTTGAAAATGGTTTTGAAATGAGGGATTTGCCTTATTATATTTTGTTGGGCGTTTTTACGGGCTTGGTTGCTACTTATTTTACAAAATCATACATGTTTATTCATGGTGTTTTTGAAAAAATAGATAATGTTTATAAAAAGTTATTGTTCGGAGCATTGTTTCTTGGGGTAATTATTTTCTTTTTTCCATCATTGTTCGGAGAAGGCTATCATGCAATAAATGCATGTCTTTCGGGCGATTATTCATATCTCTACAACAATTCATTTTTCTATGCTTTACAAGATAACTTTTGGGTGTTTGTTGCTTTAATGGCAATGGTCATATTCTTTAAAGTTATTGCAGCATCAATCACCTTTGGAGCCGGTGGAGTAGGTGGTATTTTTGCACCAACTTTGTTTATGGGCGTAAACTCGGGAGTACTGTTTGCAAAAGTTGTAGGGTATTTTGGACTAAGGGATTTGCCAGTAAATAACTTTGCCTTGATAGGAATGGCTGGAATGATTGCCGGAGTTTTGCATGCTCCGTTAACAGGACTTTTCTTGATTGCAGATATTTCAGGAGGTTATCAGCTTTTTGTTCCCTTAATGATTACGGCAACCATTTCTTATGCTACGGTTAAAACTTTTGAACCTCATTCGGTTTATACCATTCAGCTGGCAAAAAGAAAAGAGCTAATGACTCACGATAAGGATAAGAATGTACTTTCGCTTATGCGAGTTACCAAGTTGATTGAAAAGAATTTTAGTACCATCAATTCAGAAGCTACTCTTGGCGATTTGGTTAAAATTATAGCAAAAGCCCAACGTAACATCTTTATTGTAATTGATGATGAAAATAATTTTGAAGGAATTGTAAAATTGGATGATATTCGTGAAATCATGTTCCAACCAGAAAAATATGATAGTGTTTTTGTTCGCGATTTAATGGTAGTGCCACAGGTGGTTATTCAGCATGATGAATCGATGGCTGATGTTGCCAGAAAATATCAATATTCCGATAAGTTTAATTTGGTTGTGCTAAAAGATGGAAAGTATTGTGGATGCGTTTCGCGTGCTCAAATATTCTCAACTTATCGTCGAATGTTGAAGCACTTCTCGGAAGATTAATGTTTACTTCATCAAATTGTCTTATTTATATCAGTTATAAAAGCAAACGTTTTCCTAATTGTAGCTGCTATTCAGAGCTTTAGTTTGATAATGAAAATCTTTTGAAAAAATCTGGTAAAAAGAGTTTATCCTTTCCAATTATCTATTACATTTGCACTCGATTTTTGAGGGATGTTTAATGATAGTAGTTCATAAGCATACCAAAATCAGCAAAGTACATGAACTCCGACTAACCGCCTGGTAGTTTTATGTAACTTACCCTAAGGCCGCCTGACTTCTGCAGCCATCCGACCTTTTTTAATTTATGTATGTGGAATAGATAATCTTGATTCGGAGCAATGAAGAATAAGAGTTTGCTTTCTCGATTTTTAATTTGGAGAGTAAAAAACATTAAGGAACGACAGTTTGTTTTAATTTTGAGTTTTTTGGTTGGAGTAGTGAGTGGTTTGGCTGCACTTGTACTCAAAAATACAATCCATTTTACCCATCATTTTCTAACTCATCGTTTACATGTAGAGTCTGCCAACTTGTTGTATTTGGCATATCCTGCTGTGGGTATATTACTAACTGTACTGTTCGTAAAGTTCTTTGTGAAGGATAACATTGGTCATGGGGTATCAAGAATATTATATGCCATTTCGAAAAAGAACTCACTGATAAAATCACATAATAACTATTCTTCGGTACTGGCAAGTACTTTAACCATTGGTTTTGGTGGATCGGTGGGAGCAGAGGCTCCAGTAGTATTAACTGGTGCATCAATTGGTTCCAATCTTGGAAGAATGTTCCATATGAACCAGAAAATCATTACGCTAATGGTTGGTTGTGGAGCAGCAGGAGCAATCGGAGGAATCTTTAAAGCACCAATGGCCGGAATGGTATTTACCTTGGAAGTTTTGATGTTGGATTTGACCATGGCATCCTTAATTCCACTTTTGATTTCATCAATTACAGGAGCTAGTATTGCTTATTTCTTTATGGGAAAAGGTGTTTTGCTTTCCTATGATGTAACAGAGCCATTCGTAATTGGCAACTTCCCATATTACATTCTTTTGGGGGTGTTTGCAGGATTGGTTTCGCTTTATTTTACTCGATTTTCAATGTATTTGGAAGGCCAGTTTGATCGAATTACCAATTGCTATCGAAAAATGATGGTTGGAGGAATCTTATTGGGTATTCTGATCTTTTTATTTCCTCCCTTATATGGTGAGGGTTATACTACAATCCAGGCTTTATTAGATGGAAATCACACTCATTTGGTAAACAACAGTATCTTCTATTTTTTAAAAGATAATTACTGGTTGTTGTTGGGATATGTTGTGTTGATTTTAGGATTTAAGGTAATTGCATCAACGGTTACTACAGGTAGTGGTGGTGTTGGAGGTATATTTGCACCTTCGTTATTTCTTGGCGGAGTTTCAGGTTTTTTTGTAGCCCGATTTATTAACGGTTTTAATTTTGTGAAACTGTCCGAAAGTAATTTTACTTTAATTGGGATGGCAGGAATGATGGCTGGTGTTATGCATGCTCCATTAACTGCAATATTCCTGATTGTTGAAATTACCGGAGGATACGAGCTGTTCATCCCAATCATGGTTACGGCAACAATTGCTTACTTGACCATTATGTATTTTGAACCACATTCAATCTACACCAAACGGTTGGCCAAACGTGGGGAGCTGATTACTCACAATAAGGATAAAGCTGTTCTTACCTTAATGAAATTGGGCAAGGTAATCGAGACAGATTTGAAAAAAGTAAGTCCTGATGCCACATTAGGGGAGTTGGTGAAAATTATTTCGCACTCACAAAGAAATATTTTCCCTGTGGTTGATGAGGATGATAAGCTATTGGGAATTGTTCTTTTGGATGATATTCGACATATCATGTTTAATCCAGAGATGTACGAGGAAACGTATGTAAGAAATTTAATGATAATGCCACCTGCCATACTGGATGCCAATGCTCCAATGGAAAAAGTGATGCGAAGATTTGAAGAAACAGGAGCTTGGAATCTTCCGGTAACGCAGGACGAAAAATATTTGGGATTTGTATCCAAAGCTAAAATCTTCAATGTATACCGAAGGGTTTTGGTGCACTTTTCAGATGAATAATAGTTTTATTTTAGATTAGTTTAGGTTAGATGAAAGCTTGCTCGGTTATGAGCAAGCTTTTTTCTTACTATTTGGAGCTTGGAATTTGATTGTTGGACTTTGATATTACTTACCTTTGCAGCAATAAACTATTAATCATGAACAACAAACATTACAAAACCATCGATCCGGATATTTGGAAGGGAAGGATAGATGATGAGGAGGATTACGATGCTTTTCGTTGGCATCAGATTGTAAAACCCATAGATTTACTCGATTCGCAGGATAGAACTTTAAATGGCTTTGGTTTATTGGGGTTTTGTTGCGACAAAGGAGTGCAAAGAAACCTTGGAAGAAAAGGAACCTCAAAGGCTCCCAACAGTATCCGAAAAGAAATGGCAAACCTGCCTTGCTCATTTCCACAAGGTACTAATATTTACGATTGTGGTAATATTGTAAGCAATGGAGTAGAATTGGAAGAGGTACAAAGTATATTATCCGAAGCTGTTTACAAAATACTAAAAATGGGATTGTTTCCATTGATTTTAGGTGGAGGACACGAAATAGCCTATGGACATTATTTGGGAATTGAAAGATATTTGGCAGAGCAAGAAAATCAGGAGCTGGGAATATTTAATTTGGATGCTCATTTCGATATGCGTCCGTATCAAAAGGGTGCAAGTTCGGGAACCATGTTTGCGCAGATTGCTGACCGCTGTAAAGAGAATGGAAAAGATTTTCGTTATATGGTTGCTGGTATCCAACAATATGGCAATACGGTGAGTTTGTTTAAAAAAGCTGATGATTTGGGCGTAAAATACCTAATGGCAAAAGATATCTCCAATGATAGCATGTTTGCCGTAGGACAGGACATTGTTCGATTTACCAAGAAGCAAAGAAAGATTTACATGACTCTTTGCTCTGATGTAATATCATCGGCATATGCACCAGGTGTGAGTGCACCACAGCCATTTGGTTTGCATCCCGAAATTATTGTGAAGCTGATTAAAACCGTAATTCAATCTGGTAAGGTAGTTAGTTTTGATATTGCTGAAGTTTCACCGCGTTTCGATGAGGATAACCGTACCTCAAAATTGGCTGCAATTATCATTTTCGCTGTCATCAACTCGGTGGTTGAGTTTGGTTCAGCATCGGATTGTATTTGTTAGAAAAGAGAATAAGTATTAATGAATAAACCCACTTGCAAATTTTATTGCAAGTGGGTTGTATGTTATTTCAAGATAAACTGTTTCAGAATCCGATAGAAATACTCAAACTAGGAGTTAACTTAGGTTCGGACTACAGTCAATAAAAAAAAAGAATTAATCATTGTCAAATCTTGATTTAAATTTGGTAAAATTCCAATCTACAATAGTTCCTTGATTTAAAATATATACACCGTTTTTATCAATTTTTTCAAAAAAACCAGATATAGCAATAGTATCTCCTTTTATAAAAGAGTTAGTGTTTTGTTTTCTTAATTTACAAAAAGCCAATTTTTCCCAACTTTTTAATACAGTAATTGGTTCATGATCTATTATTGTGTCTTTATAAAAAGTGCCGACTATACTTAATGATTGTTTCTGCGTAATTTTTTTACGTTTATTTTCATAAAATACCAGAGAGTGTGGCATTTGTTTTTTCATGTTTTGAATGTGACAATTGTAGTACCAAACTAAATAATCTTTTTTGCCCCATAAATAATTAAAGATATTGAACTTTTGATATTCACGTTTATTGTATTGATGTTCATTATAGAATTTAAATTCATTAAAGAAAGAATCTTCATAGATCGTATCTCCTTTTTGAAAATTTGAATCTAGTTTGCCATCAACACCAGCACTAATTAATATGAAAGATTCTTTTTTATTAGAGATTCTATTATATAAAGGCACATATAAAAGTGAAGAATTCTCTTGGGTAACAAACGGATCATTAAATAAATTATAAATAAAAAAATCTTGTTTGTTTTTATCCTTATAGTGCATTTTTGCTATAGACTTTAAGCTATCGGGTAAGTTGAAATTAAAATAAGGAAAAGAACTTAGTATGTTGCTTACATTTAATAAGTTTCCTCCGATTCTTGATCGGTCAACATTTTCAACTTTATTTTTATAGTCCTTTTGTAAATGACTATAAAAATATATCAATAAAGATATTGAAAGTATTAAAACTATAAATATTGATATTTTTTTCATATTAATGTATTTAGTCATTACACTCTTTTAAAGCATTTTTAAATAAATTCAGATTAGTTTCATCTAAATTGCTATTTTCACCAAGCTTAATTGATAATAAAACTGCGCATGAACCACCAGTTAAAGAATTTTTCACGAAGTATTCGTAACCTGCCCAATACCCTGTTTTTGAATATCCGTTTGTATTAGCATTGAATTTATCAGGTAAATGGACGTATTCTCCTTCAGTGTAGATATTATCATACCCCATTACACTCATACTTACTGTCATATCTATAGTAATACCATTTATGATAACTCTTCCAGCAAATTCTGCAGCATAGTTGTCTGATCCCATACTTCCAAAATCAAATATGTTGTTTAAGTCTATATGACCTCCGTTTTGCCATACTTTATTTTCATACCTCATGGCATCCATTAAGTGTGCTATTCTATCGCCATTTGATAGGTTGAACCAAGATTTCTTATCAATGGAGTTTAATTCGTCGCAATCTTTTAGTTTTTTAGGTTCGGCATTTTTAGGGCTCCATTTAGTTGGATCTTCCGGTGGATTTCCACCGCCACCTTCTTGGTTGCCCCAAGGTAATTTTTCTCTTTCACCTGCAACCTCTCTACAAATCCATTCGAAGTTATATTCTCTGGAGCTATGACTGTACTTGTGGCTTATTAATTCTCCTCCCACATAAGTATCAACCCAGTGATCAATTTCAGTTTCTACATACTCCATTCTACATTCTTCCTCAAAAGAACCAGCTTTTGTTCCTGTTTGATTCATAGAACCCAACAAATAACCAAGATCAGCTAAAATATCACAATCTATATAGTTGAACAATTTCTTGTCAAACAGCAAAAATAAACTCATAATGTAAGTTCTGTCAGGTACGTTGTCATAACCTACTTCTACAAGAGGATTCAAATAAGCATCGAAATTGTACCTGTCAGTGTAATTAAAAAGTAACTTACCTGTAGCATTGTCATGCAAAATAATAATTACTCCTTCGGTATAATTCGAATTTTCTCTTGCACAAGGAATAAAAGCCAATTTGTCAACATCGTAAGTATTGTAAATTGTGTAATCCCAAACTGGTAAACCTACTTTGTCTTTAACTTGTTGTGCAAAATCCAAATTCTCCTGATAATAATTCATGATTTGATCTCTAAATTCAATATCCAAATCACTTACCGTATGGTGTAAGAGGATTTTAGTGTGTTGGCATTGCCAATATCCTCGTTGTTACTTGAAATAAAGTTTGGATTAAAAAAGTTATCTTTCACATAACTTTCAACCATTGGATTTTCATCGGTATGATAATCATCCTGACATGCCGTAGCAAAGGAAATAAAACATAGTAGTAAAATAAATGTTCTCTTCATTTTTTGTGATTTAATTAATATTACATCTCTTAATTCTCGTTATGGTTAAAAGGTAACCTATAAACTTATATGTTGAAAAACATTATTAACCAAAAAATCGTTCCATTCCCCATTATACTTAAGTTTTGTTTATGATTTAATTTTAAAATAAACGTAATGTTTATTTATAATTTGTTATCCTGCGAATAAAATATTAAATTCTAAGCGTTTTATGTTTTTCTAATTTAAAATTCTAAACCAATGACTAATCAAGAAAACTACGAATCAATTAAGGAAAACCTACTTGCTAAATCTGAAAGCGAAGTTAGTAAACCAGGAATGCCTGTTGATACTTATATTGAAGAGGCAGAAGACAAATATTATTATGCTACACAAGATAAGGATAAGCTTGTTGTAGCAGGTTTAAAGGAAGAATACATCACCAGTCTACCTGTTCGAATTGGGGCTTTGCGTCATGCTCAATCGCAATGGACCAAGGAATCGGAGAACAGAACCGAAGCATCAAAGCAATGGAAATTATTATCGGAAGATGCCTTGGCTTTGCACAGGGTGCTGCTGCATGATTTTAGATTTGCCTATAGAAATGATGCAGGTAAGAAGAAAGTGGTGGACAAAATTGCTGAAGGTAGTGGTTATGGAGATCTGGTTCAGGATTTCAGTGATTTGGATGCCTTTGGGAAAGCAAATCCTGAAGAATTACTTGCCATTGGTTTTGATAATACCAAATTGGTAATGGCATTGGAGTTTGCAAATAGTTTGGGGCCATTACTTAGTGCCATTAATGGCGAAAGAGACGAGAATGATAAACCAAGTAAAGAAATGAGAGATCGTGCCTACGTGTATCTTAAAGAAGCAATTGATCAGATATGTGAATACGGTAAATATGTATTCTGGGAGGACGAAGAACGATTGGAAAAATACTCATCGGCATATTTCCGTAAATTAAGAGAAGAAAGACAAGAGAAAGAAGAAAGTATTACAGAATAATTTAATTGGTGTCTTCTTACAAATAGCCTTTTGTACTCCCGGCTGCATGAAAGTGCAGTCGGGATTTTTTTAGTATACCTTCTGAAAGCCCCGCGCAGACTAGGATGAACACACGCAGCGCGGCTTAAAAGTGTGCAGATTCAGCATATTTTTCCACAGCATTTCAAAATAAAATACAGCAAGAGTAATTTTTACGTAGATAAGCTTAAAAATGAGTAGGTATTTCAAAATTTTAAGAAGCAGGACCTAAAAATGCGAAGCATTGTATTAAAAATTAGAGGCGGAGCATTTTTTTACGCAGCATGGCTTCAAAATGAGTAGGCCTGACTTCAAAATGTCAACACTTGGATTAAAAATCCGAAGACTTGAGAATTTTTTCAGCAGTGGAACTTATTTTTGAGAAGCATCTTCTAAAAATGCAAAGGCCGATGTGATTTTGGCGCAGCTAGGTTTGCTAATGAGTAGGTTTAATAATAACTACACAATCTAATGGTTATTCACTTTTATTCATACGCTTAAAATTTTCTTGCATTTGTCGGATGGGAGGCTCAAGATCAAAATAATCAATAGTGTGTGCGTTTAATAATTATTTTAATCATGCTCGTTTCATCATCAAATTTGTTAAATTAGGAGCTATAACCCAATTTAATACCGATTATTAATTGGTAAAGCCAATTGTACGTTTTACTTACATTAGCTAACTAATTATATATCGGCATTTCAATTTAATATCTCAATGTTTCACATTGAAATATAAATGGTATAAGCCTATGGCAAGAACAACCCGCTGGCGCCGATTCTTAATTTGGCGATTAAAACATATCAACAACCAAAACTTCATGTTAATATTAAGTGTATTTGTTGGAGTTGCCTCCGGCATGACCGCTTTGATATTGAAAACTGCAGTATACCGTGGAAGAGAGTTTTTATTGGAAGGGATTGATTGGGCTTACCAGAATTACTTGTTTTTCTTGTATCCCATGATCGGAGTGGGCTTGACATTGTTGTTTAAGAAATTTATTATACGCGATTTTATTAAGCACAACATTACGGCCATTCTGCAGGCCATATCCAAGCGAAATAGCATTGTAAAGTTCCATAAAACCTACTCATCGGTAATTGGTTCCATTATTACTGCTGGTTTTGGGGGGAGTATTGGATTGGAGTCACCAATCATTTCTTCGGGAGCAGCCATAGGTTCCAATATGGCTCGTAATTTTCATCTGAATTATAAAGAAATAACGGTAATGTTGGCATGTGGTGCTTCGGGTGCCATTGCTGCAATTTTTAATACACCCATTGCAGCCATTGTTTTTGCCCTGGAAGTTTTATTAATCGATTTGTCACGCTTTTCGTTAATACCACTTTTAATGGCCTCGGTAAGTGGTGCAATTACTACAAAGTTGTTTTTAGATGAAGAGATTCTGATAGAATTTGCCATTAATACACCATTTGCGGCAAGGGATATTCCATTTTTCATTTTACTGGGAATCTTGTCGGGCTTTGTATCGGTTTATTTTACCCGTATGTTTTTGTGGATCGAAAATAAGTTTGAAGCCATAAAATTGTTGCGCCACCGAATGCTAATTGGCGGATTGGCATTGGGAGTTTTAATCTTCTATTTTCCTGCTCTTTATGGTGAGGGTTACAATACGGTAAAAGCGCTTATTGGAGGCAGGTTAGATGAAGTGTTTCGTTCGAGTTTATTCGAGAATTACACCGATGTTTGGTATATGGTGGTAATTTTTGTTGGAGCCATGGTGTTTCTAAAAGTAATTGCTACCTCCATTACTTTGGGTGCTGGTGGTATTGGTGGAATTTTTGCTCCTTCGGTATTTACCGGTGCCATGTTGGGCTTTGTATTTGTTTATTTATACAATCATTTTCAGCTAGGCGAACCATTGGATGCCAACAATTTTACTTTGGTAGGAATGGCAAGTGTTTTAGGTGGGGTATTACAAGCACCCTTAACGGGGATTTTCCTGATTGCCGAAATTACCAGTGGTTACGAATTAATTGTTCCTTTGATGTTGTCTACAACCATATCATTCATCACGGTAAAGAGTTTGCAAAAAGAGTCGATTGTGACAACTCAGTTGGCCAGGAAAGGAGAGTTGATCACTCATAATAAAGATAGGGCAGTGCTAACCTTTATGCAGCTGTCAAAGGTAATTGAGAAGGATTTAAAGAGTATTAACGAGAATGCTACCCTTGAGGATTTGATTCAAGTAATCTCGAAATCGAAAAGGAATATCTACCCTGTATTAACCGAAGAAGGATATTTGATAGGAGTGGTGTTGTTGGATGATGTTCGGGAAATCATGTTTGACAAAGAGATGTACAATACACCAATAAGTAATGTGATGATTATGCCGCCAGCTTCTATTTCTTATAAAGACCCTATGGAGGTGGTATTAAAGAAATTTACCGAAACAGGAGCTTGGAATTTACCTGTAATTGATGAAGGAAAATACATAGGTTTTGTTTCCAAATCGAAGTTGTTCTCGGCATATCGTCAGCATTTGGTGAAGATTACGGCGGATTAGTAGCATATAAAAAGGCCTGACAAAATGAATTGCCAGGCTGTGTTTGAAAGGTATTAATAAATATGGATAGCATTACAAATCTATAGTCTTGTTATGCATACCATTGTGTTTGCGATATATTGAATCTCTTTTCTGATAATATTCTCGTCTTTGTTCCAGGAAATCATTTCTTAATGAATCCAGTTCTCTTTGCATTTTGCTATTGTGTTCTTGTCTGAATTGTCTTCTGTTATTCATCATTTCTTCCAATTCTTTGAAAAAATCATTTCGACTCGAATCAGCTTGATGAAAATTTCTGCGAAACATCTTTGAATCGAAGAAATCATTACCAAAAAAGTCATCCTTAAAAAAATCGTCAGAAAAGAATGGATGTTTGTTGTTTTTTTGCCTCATGCTATCCGAACCCAAAAAGCGACTCAATTGCTCTTGCATTCTTTTGTGCACCCTGTTCATGTCCGTTTGGTTGAAAAATGCCGAATCATTAAAAAACTGCTTCGTGCTATCCGATGACCAGGAATAAACATAGCTTGAGTCATAACGAATAAGCTTTCCATCTTCGTCGTATTCTTTGTTTACTTTAATGTCTTTTTTGGGTAAGTTTTCGCTTTCGGTATTTTGTCCAAAGGCAGTAAAAGTAAGTAGCAAAATACCAATTGAAAATAAAATTTTGTTTATGCTCTTCATGATATAAGGACTAATGGTTTTGCCTCATAAAATTACAAAACATCTGTGTTCGTAGTGAGTTAAAATATTTTAAAAAGTATTAAAAAAGCTGCCTCAAGTGAGACAGCTTCCGACGATTATTTGAATTTAAAAGAACTATTTCATGTGTTTTAAGTTGACTGCATACATGATTATAAAAACAATGGTAAAGAAACCTAATACCGCTGTATTCATCATGGTAGCTTCAAAATCAATTAATGCAAGAGGAACGAGCAGCCAGAACAGATTTGCAAAGGTATACAAGTAAAAACCGTTTTTACTCATTTTAAACATTAAAAATACACCTAGTAGACTTAGTAGAGCAAATAAAATATTGGCACCTGAGATTAAGCCAAGGTTTTGTGATGTTTTTTCCAGTGTTACAATTCCATTTTGAATGCTATTATATGCAAATCCAGACTCAACACCAGCATCCGATAATGCTTCTTGTTGAGTTTCCAACATCTCCATTTGTTTAGCATATGTTTTATCGAACATGAAGTACTGGTAAATGTTGCTTCCTAAAAGAAATCCACTACCAATAAAGGATAGAATACACAATACAGTTAAGAATGTAGGTCTTTTTTTAGGCATTTCAACAGCTGTTACATTTTCTTCCATAATTAAAAGGTTTTTGTAGGATGAGTAATATTATTTAGTTCATTTTTTTTAGGTTAATTGCATATAGGGCAATAAAAAGGATGGTAAAAACACTCGAGAATAAGATACCGATGTTTATAAATAAATTAAAGCCTATAAAAATAGCAGGAACAAATAAGAGTAATATTTGCGCTATTGTATAAATATAGAATCCTGCTTTTTTCAATTGAAACATTAGGATTGCTCCTACTAAGCTAGCTGCATATAATAAGAACTGAGTCAAAGAGATTTCGAAAATGTGTTCAATTGCTCTTTGTCCGATTTCTATAGCTTGTTCTAAAAATTGTCTGGCTGGTTCCTCATGCACCTCTTCTAGTGCCATTTCAAAAAAATCAGGCCCCAGGAAGTTTTTTATAGGAGACATTACCATGCCCATTAGGTTATTGATAATACCAAATCCACTACCAATAAAAGTAAGGATGCATAAAACGGTCAATAGTCCGGGTCTTTGTTTAGGGTTGGTTTCAACAATTTCCATATCAGTTGTATTTATGAGGTTAGGGTATAAATTTCACAATGATAAATTTACAATAAAGCTGATAAGTACAAAAAATATTATACTGTTATTAGATTTTGTAGGTTTCTTCCCCGTTGAGTATATGCTTTTACATGATGTCTGAGAACAATGCCGTGATTGATAAAAATTTATCATTGTTTTCCTTGTATGTTCTAGAAATGTTCATTTACAATTTAAATAAGCACAAAATAATTTTTTTAATATCCCGATTTGTCTAATTTTGAACCTGCACTTTAGGAATAGAATTATTGATATTGTATTGTGGTGCATTATCTTTTCAAGGGGGATTGAAATTCAGTAAACATGGGACTTAATCCCTTTAAAACACTAACAAAACATTAAATCATTCCGAGTAATATCGGGGAAAAGACAAACAACAATGGAAAGAGATATACAAATTTTCGACCTAATTGATCAGGAATACCTTCGTCAGAAAAATGGTATTGAGTTAATTGCTTCTGAGAACTTCGTAAGTCAGCAAGTAATGGATGCGATGGGATCTTGTCTAACTAACAAGTATGCTGAAGGATATCCTGGAAAGCGTTACTATGGTGGTTGTCAGATTGTAGATCAAACAGAGCAGTTGGCAATTGACAGAGCATGTGAGCTATTTGGAGCTGAGTATGCAAATGTACAGCCTCACTCTGGAGCACAGGCAAATGCTGCTGTATTTTACGCTTGTATGAAACCAGGTGATACTTTCTTGGGATTAGATTTGGCTCATGGTGGTCACTTATCTCATGGTTCTCCTGTAAATCTATCAGGTAATTTATATAACCCTGTTGCGTATCATGTAAATGAAGAAACAGGATTGGTTGATTATGATGAGGTAGAAAAGTTAGCTATCGAAAACAATCCTAAAATGATTGTTGCTGGTGCTTCTGCATATTCTCGCGATTGGGATTTCCCACGTTTACGTGAAATTGCAGATAAAGTAGGTGCTATTTTAATGGCAGATATCGCTCACCCAGCAGGTTTAATTGCAAAAGGATTATTAAGTAATCCAGTTCCTCACTGTCATGTTTGTACTACAACTACTCACAAAACGCTTCGTGGTCCTCGCGGTGGTTTGATCATCGTAGGAAAGGATTTTGAAAATCCATTTGGAGCTAAGACTCCTAAAGGAGTTACTAAAATGATGTCTGCAGTATTGGATTTCGCAGTATTCCCAGGACAGCAAGGTGGACCATTGGAGCATGTAATTGCTGCTAAAGCAGTAGCTTTTGGCGAAGCATTAACTGATTCTTATAAAGAGTATGCTATACAGATGCAGAAGAATGCAAAAGTAATGGCTGAGGAGTTCATTCGTTTAGGTTACAAGGTTGTTTCAGGCGGTACTGATAACCACTCAATGTTGATCGATCTTCGTTCTAAATTCCCTGAAATTACAGGAAAGAAAGTTGAAAATGTGTTGGTTCAGGCTGATATCACTATCAATAAGAACATGGTTCCTTTTGATACTCGTTCTCCTTTCTCTACTTCAGGTTTACGTGTTGGAACTCCTGCAATCACAACTCGTGGTTTAAAAGAGGAAGATATGCCGGTAATCGTTCAAATGATTGATGAGGTAATCTCTAACATCGAAAACGAAGAGGTAATTGCTTCGGTTCGTACTCGTGTAAACGAAATGATGTGTGAACGTCCTATGTTTGCTTGGTAGTAAAATTATACCATAAGATATATGAAAGGGGAGAGCTTTGGTTCTTCCCTTTTTTGTATTCTACACTACTGTAGAATTATACCGTTAGAAACGTATTTTGTTTTAGAGCATATCCTATCTCGATAATTAACTGTAGTTTAGTGCAAAAATTATTGTTATGGAATGGTATTATTATTTATTGGTTGTACTGGTAGGGGTTTTTGCTGGTTTTTTAAATACTTTGGCAGGTAGTGGTTCAATTATTAGCTTGGCCATGTTGATGTTTATGGGATTACCGGCAAATGTGGCAAATGGTACCAATAGAATTGCCATTTTGATGCAGAATATTGTTGGTGTAAGTAGTTTCAAGAAACAGAAAGTATTTACTTTTAAGGAAGGAATATGGTTGGCTGTACCTGCAATTGTTGGTTCGGTAATAGGTGCAAGCTTGGCCGTTGAAATCAATGAAGAAATGATGGAGAAAACCATTGGAGGACTTCTGGTATTTCTCTTTTTTATTGTCCTTTATAAACCTGATGCCTGGGTAAAAGGTCAGGCAGGATTGGTTCGCTCTAAGCCAAGTGTTTGGCAAATTATAATCTTCTTTTTTATTGGATTGTATGGTGGATTTATTCAAGCAGGAGTAGGATTTTTTCTATTGGCAGGTTTGGTGTTGGGAGCAGGATTCGATCTGGTAAAGGCTAATGCAATTAAAGTATTTATTGTTCTTCTTTATACTCCTTTTGCCATAGGTGTGTTTATTATGAATGGACAAATCGATTATAAGATTGGCTTTATCTTAGCTGCTGGTAATATGATTGGAGCATATATAGCGGCTAATTTTGCTGTAAGTTGGGGAGCTAAATTTGTTCGATATATTTTATTAGCTGTCATTATCTTCGCTTCCCTTAAGTTTTTAGGTGTGTACGAGATGATTGGCTTGATTTAATAGTTATCAGTTATCAGTTATCAGTTATCAGTTATCAGTTATCAGTTATCAGTTATCAGTTATCAGTTGCGGAAAGTAATAAAGCGTACACTTAATTCAACTGGAAATGATAAGTTATGGTTCCCTTTTGATATGCAGGAGCACCGCTATCAGAATTGAATTTGGCTTTTAGAGCGGCTTTTTTCGCAGCTTCTAATAGTGTGGCATTACTTGTGGTCGAACCAGGCCTTCCTGGAAGTGCACTAACAACTTTCCCATTCTTGTCAACAGTTATCTCTACAACAACTTTTCCTCCTTCCTGAAGGTTGTAATGGGGCTTAGGTATAGATAGGGAGTTACGTCCCTGTAAATCGTATGAAACGCCTTTGCTTCCAAGGCCTGTTCCACTGTAATTGTCAGAATTTGGCGAACCGGTTGGTTTGCCTTGATTTCCACTTCCAGAGCTTACACCTTGAGACGAGTTGGATGAAGTTCCCTGTCCAAAAACATTTTTAGCCCGATTGTTAATGGCATCAATTTTTGCCTGTCGTTCTGCAGCTTCACGCTTTTTTCTTTCAATTTCTTCCAAGCGTTTTCTTTCTGCTTCCGCTTCTTGTTGTTTACGGATTTCTTCCTGTCTTTTTTTCTCGGCTTCTATTTTAGCCAATCGATCTCTTTCTGCTCTTGCCTTTTTTGCTTTTTCGTCAGCCGCTTTTTTCTTTGTAATTTCTTCTGCAGATGGTAACTCTGGAGCATCCTCGGTATCCTGAGTCAAAACTTTTTCTTGAGCAGAGCTTGGCTCTGGTTCTGTTTTGGCAGGTGGTGATTTAGGTACTGAGACAGGAGTGGCAGCAGCAACTTTCTTCTGAGCTTTAGAAGGTGCAAGAGCTCTATTTCCTACACCTTGGTTAGAGTTTCCAAAATTCACGAGAATCCCTTCTTCCTCAGGAAGGGGAAGGGGAGTTCGAAAGCCCAGAAAATACAATAGCACGATTAATCCAATGTGGAAAAACAGTGTGCCAGCAAATCCTATTCTCTTGTTCTTGGATTCTTCCATATCTACTTTGCTCGTGTTGCCAATATCAATTTGTACTTGTTGTCCTTTGCAATATTCATCACTTTAACGACCTGTTCCATTGGAACCGATTTATCAACGTGAAGCGATATTGTTGGATCTTCTTCTCTTGCCAGTTTTCTTTGCAATTTGTGTTCCAATTGTGAAAAAGGAACAGGAGTTGTTTCCAAATAAAAATTGAAATTCTTATCGATCGAAACTGTAGTTATTGGCTTGGCAGCAGTTTGGTTACTGCTTTTTGGCAATAGCAATTTTAATGCATTCGGACTAATTAGTGTTGATGTTACCATGAAGAAAATTAGCAACAAAAACACGATATCAGTCATGGAAGACATACTGAAAGCTGCACTTACTTTATTTCTTGTTTTTAGAGCCATACTTTTTACTTGATTGGTTCATTCAACAAATCCATGAATTCTGTAGTTGTAGCTTCCATATTGAAAACCACTTTTTCAACCTTGGCTACCAAAATATTGTAGGCGAAGTATGCGATGATACCCACTGTAAGACCTGCAACGGTGGTTACCATTGCTTGGTAAATACCGCTTGATAATAAACCAACATCAATATTGTTTCCTGCATTTGACATGTCGTAAAATGCCTGAATCATTCCCATTACCGTTCCAAGGAATCCAATCATAGGAGCAGCACCTGCAACTGTTGCTAAAGTAGGTAGGTTTTTTTCTAGTTTTGATACTTCAAGATTACCAATATTTTCAATTGCAGCATTTACATCGTTTAGCGGACGACCAATGCGTTTAATCCCTTTCGAAATCATTCTCGATACTGGAGTATCTTTTGATTGACACAAAGCCAAAGCAGAATCAATTTTACCTTCATGAATGTAATCTCGTATGCGATTCATAAAGTTTGAATCTTCTTTTGTTGCCTTGCGGATAGCAAAATATCTTTCTAAGAAAATGTACATTGCAATTACCGAAAGGGCAAAGATTGGAATCATGATCCAGCCACCTTTAAAGGCCAAATCAACAAAATTCAGAGTTATTTCTGTTGCTTCGGCTCCTTGTTCTTCAATTGGTAGTTCATTTTGAGCCATTTCTTGTACACCTGCAATAAGCGATAGATAATTCATATACGATGTTTTCTAGTTTGATCTAATACATAAAAAAACGAGATATAATATGGAATATTATATCTCGCTAAATTAATATTATTGATTTTATTCCCCTATAGAAATTAAGGGAAATTGAATCTTTATTCTAATGCAATAGCATTGCTTGTAAATAGTATACTCCAGCACCTGCTAAATAACCTACAAATGCAAGAAGAGTAATCTTCTTTAAGTACCAAATGAAATCGATTTTTTCCATACCCATTGCAGCAACACCAGCAGCAGAACCAATGATCAACATAGATCCACCTGTACCAGCACAATATGCAAGGAATTCCCAGAATAAACCATCTTGAACAAAGTTTGAAGCATAACCAACAGCTTCTGCACCTTCGATAGGATACATACCCATTGCAGCAGCAACCAATGGTACATTATCAACAATTGATGAAAGAACACCAATAATCAAGTTGATAATATAAATATCGTGAACGTTCTTGTCCAACCATGACGCTAAAATGTCAAGGTGACCTGCAGATTGCATACTTGCTACAGCTGAAAGGATACCTAAGAAAAATAGTACTGTAGGAACGTCAACTTTTTTCAATACACCAGTTACATTCAAACGACTCTTGAATTCGTGATCTTTGTTACGGTGCATGATTTCAGTAACCACCCACATAACACCAAGTCCGAATAACATACCCAAGTATGGAGGCAAGTGTGTTGTAGTTTTAAATACAGGAACAAATAGTAGAGATGCTACACCCAAACAAAGGATGAATACTCTTTCTTTATGGGTTGTATATTCCTTGTCCTCACCTTCGGTTAGTGCAGGACGAGTAATGTGTCCTTTAAGGTAAGTACTTACGATGATCAATGGAACAATCATTGTAAATAAACTTGGAACAATAACTCGAGTGATGATATTGATTGTTGTAACCTGACCACCAATCCAAAGCATAATGGTAGTTACGTCACCAATTGGAGACCAGGCACCACCGGCATTTGCAGCCAATACAACCATTGATGCAAAGAACCAACGATCTTTTTGGTCGTCAATTAATTTACGGATCAATGCTACAATAACAATTGTAGTAGTTAAGTTATCAAGAGCAGCAGACATGAAGAAAGTTAAAACACTTAATACCCAAAGTAATTTTACTTTGTTAGTAGTTTTAATCTTGTCGGTAATGATTTTAAACCCTTGGTGTTGGTCTACAATTTCAACAATAGTCATAGCTCCCAAAAGGAAGAATAGAATTGTAGAAATTTCAGACAGGTGATGAAGTACTTCATGATGGGTAATGAAGTCCAGCATACCATTGGCATTATCCATTCCAGGATTATGCGCTACGTATTCATTCCAGGCTCTACTCACTCCCGATGAAAGGATATCAACTCCGCCAAATACGTAAATAGTCCAGGTCAACACACCGATTAAAAGCGCGGATGCTGCTTTGTCAATTTTTAGTGGATGTTCAAGGGCTATTGCTGTATAACCAAGAACAAATACCACAACCATTAATGCAAACATAATAATTGATTATTTTAGGTGATTTAAATTTTTTAGATACTTAAACTGCTAATATACTAATATTTGTTTTTCAAAATCAGTTAGCAATTAAAGAAAAAAATCGAGAATTATTAATGCTGCAGAACATTGAGGTAGCGAATTTAAAGCAGTTCTATTCTGCTTTATTCTTTTTATTGTCCTTGTTTTTATTGCCTCGTAAAAAGCTCATGTATTTTTTGAATAGGCCAGAGAATGTATTAAAATCCTCTTTGTAAAAAATACCTATTCCCTGTGTGTTTCTTGATTCCTCGTAAACCAAATATTCATTGGAGCGAGTAAAAGCTTTTAGTTGTAATTTACCCTTTTTATCCAGTTTAATATTCACATCCACATCACCAACAATATCATTGGCTCTTTCCTGGCTGTTACTGGTACCAACATTACCGTTAATGGTTACTTTATCATCGAAAACCTGAGTTGATAGAGCGACTTGAATTTCGTCGCTGGTAAGATTATCTCCTGGGCGGTAACTAACCCCAATATCAAAATCGTTGCTAATTTGACTCAACCAATTGGAAAGTTGATTGGATAATAACTCGCTGGTAGTTACACCAACTGCATAGCTAGAGTTTTTGTTTTCGAAATCAGGATCAGTAGATCGAAGGTACTCAGGAGTGTAAAATCTATTTAAAACCAAAAGGGATAGAATTTGCTTATTGGTTTCATCTTCTGTAGAAAATAAACCTTCCAGAATACTTTGCGTTTGCTGATCTAATGTAGGAAATTCGATATTAAACTTGATGATTGGATTCTCAAGGTTTTGGCTTAGGTTCATATTACATTGAACCGGAATCTTTCTGTTGATATCAATGTATGGCGTATTCAACAACAAATCGTATAAGGTTGTTTTAACATTGTATACTGCATCAATATTTACTGTTGCATTATAAGGATCACCAGCCCATTTTATATTTCCACCATTTGAAAGGTCGAATTTTTTATTGATTACATTCTGCAAAGTAAAAAGGTAACTACCTTTTTGGATTGTGTAATCACCAAATATCTTAAATTCTCCTTTGGTATCAATTTCTAGTTTTAGATTTCCACTTCCTTTTGCTTTTAGAACATCACCAATTTGCGAGTCAAAAATAATTTGAATATCAGTTTCAGGAGTAATTTCAAGGTCGCAATTCATGCGAATTCCTGATAAATCAATTTTGTATTCCTCTTCTTCTTCGCTCTGACCAGCTCTATTTGTATTAACGAATGTAATGAAATTACTTTCCTGAATGTCACCACTATTATTAATGGGAACATATACTCTTGTGTTTTTATCCGTTTTTGCTCTAATTTCTATTTCCAGATCATTAACTGGTCCAAACAGATGAGTTATACCTGTTACGTATGCTTCTCCATAGAACATTTCATTGTCGGATTCCTTTGTGTCAAGAACGTTGAAATTTAAGGTGTTTACTGAAAGATCTAATTGCAAATTATTGAATTGTTCATGTGTAATTGCACCAAATAGCATTGCCGACTGGTCATTTTGATCCTTTATGGTAAAATTGTCAAATCGGAGTTCGCCAGGCATGATGCTAATGCTATCATTACAGTAATATGTAGTTTTTAGAGTATTTACAGTGAATTCTGCCTGTTCGAATTTTAATTTACCTACTGATTTTAAATTATTTGTATGACCTTCGATATGAACACTTCCCGAAGTATTACCTTTGATATCAGATATATTTTCTTGCAGATAAGGGTTCAATAATTCCATTCGCATTTTATCGATATTAATATCCATATTTAAAGAATCAGAATCTGGGAAATAATCTCCAGTTACCTCTATTTCTTTACGCGATGAGAAATCTGTAAACGACGAAAAGCTTAATTTTTTTTGATATTTATCCCAATCACTTATGAGGAATAAATTACCAAGAGTATCCTGATTAAGGATTAAATCTTCAATCATTACGTTTGAGTTGGATAATCTATCGCCATAGAAGTCCGAAATCTGAACATACCCTTTTACAGTACCATTGATACCTATATTTTGTTCACGCGTTAAATCGTTTAAATTCTTCAGGCTGATGTTTTGAATTCTAAAGTTTATGCTGTCATTTGGATTGTTTGAAATCTTACCATCCAGACCAAAGAATTGATTTTCGCGAGCAATTTTAAAATTATCTATTTCATAACTGGTACTATCAATTACAATACGCGATTCGGGAATGGACCAAATGCTGTCGGCCATAATAATAGTACTTGGCAACAGGTTAATGTCCCACTTGACATTTTCTGATGTTTTTGATTTCTCTACTTCACCTTCAGCTGATAAAAATCCACTATAAGTAATTTTATCCCAATTGTTCCATAGTACATTGAGTTTGATTTTGTTTTTTTCAGCAATTAGTTTTTGTGAAAGGTTATACAAACCAAAATTATCAGAGAACTTAAACTTGTTGGTTCTTCCTTTTAGAGTAAGTTTTTCCCTATCTGTATTTAAATCAATCTTTAATTCATCCAAAGATTTTCCTTCTACAACAAGCTTTGGAGTTTCAAAATGCAGGTTTAATTTACGATCAACAGCAATTATTTCACCTTCTAAACTGGTTTCTGGAGCAATGCTAAAATCCGGGAACAACACCGAAGTAATCGGTTCAGTATCCTTGAGCTTTAATTGAAATTTAAAATTATTGGTACTATCTATTTTTGCGTATTCTTTGTTTGGTGCATATGCAGGCAAATAGTAAAAGGCTAGGTTTGCAATGGAGGATATCAATTTGCTAACTTCATAATTACCTTCGACTTTTACATCTGAAACATCAGAATTTAAAATCATTTTTTTGAACTCAGGAGATGTAAAAGAGTTAATGGTAAATTTATTCAAAAGAAATTCGCCTAAGCTATTTTTATAATTGGTTTTGTTAATTTCTATTACACCATTGGCATTATCAAAACTACTACCAGTAAAGTTGGCATTAACAGACAAGCTAAGTTCTGCCTTCTGATCGGTAGTGTTTAAATGCAGAGGAAATAATTTTGCATGATTTAGGTGTGAACTAAAGTTCATTGTTGGAACCTCTTGTGAGAAATCCACCTTACCAGCAAAATCAAAACCTATGTTAGGGTCTTCAATAGAGACTTTACCATCAAATTGGGATTCTGAGAAGAACCCGTTAAGTGTTAAATTTTTGTATTTGTAATCGTAAAAGTCAACTTCACTAATGTTTCCTTTCATGATTCCTTGGGTGGTTTCAGGAGATGTGTAACCACTAACCGAAACATTTAATGAGATCTCACCAACCTTTTCTTGTTCAATTAAACCACCAAGATTAAAATTATTTGTTCTTAGATCACCATTAAAATCGAGTTTGTTATTTCCCTGATTTGGTTTAAACAGGATATCGGTTTTCAAATCTCCCAATTCAGTTTTGAACTTACCATAGAAAACAAAATCATTGATAAAACCATTAAATTTCCCTTTGTATTGAATCAATCCAAGATTGTTAAAATATTCAGGTAGTTTAAAATGTTCTTTGGAGTAACCGGGAATATATACTTTTTCGATATCTGAAATGCTTGTGGTTAACTCTTTAAAATCGGCTTGAAGGTATGCATCACTAAGGTAAGGCAAGCCATTCATATAAAATCTTCCCTTCAAAGCAGTGTTATCGCCATATACAATGTCAATATCCCGTCCTCTTAAATCGTATATGGTACCATAAATTTTTCCCGACAAATAACCTGTTTCTCTGAATCCCAGCAGTTTTTCATTGAAATAAGCCAAATCCAAAAAGCTTAATCTTGATGATTTTAGCAGGAAATCGAGTTGCATTTTTTTAGTGAACTTTGCCCAATAGCCTTGGTTGGGTTCATAATTGAAATAAAGATGCTTTGCTACTACTTTACTGTGTTTTGAAATAATGTTCACATCAGACAAACCCCATTGATTACTGGTAAACCAATTGTTGGCTTTAAAATCTTTTAATACAAATCCTGATTTTTCTTTACAGCTGAGATGCTGCAGGTAAAAACCAACCGAATCACCCACTACCTTTATGTTTCTGGCCTGAATATTTAAATCAGTTACAAAAATATCATCGTAGTTCATTCCAAAGTCTTGTGGAATGTAGTCTGCGGTTTTGTATCCAAAACTAGAATTTTCCATATCAACATTTGCAACATTAATGTTCCATGATTTTTGTGTTGTATCCACAGGATTTGAAGAGTTGCTGTTTGACAAGGAATCAAGAAATACCTCGATGTTTAAAATACGTTCTTCATCTTCGTACAGGTTGAAGAATGTATTCGAAAGAGTAAGTTTATTAATGTAAAATTCTTTTTTACTGATATTAAAAGAATCAATATTGACTTTTAGATTATCAATGTAAATCAAGGTGTCTTGTCGGTAATCCTCAACATATAAGCCTTTTAAAGTAATACTTTTAAAGGGGGAAATATTTACTCCTTCAATGCTAATTGGAGTGTTAGTTTGTTCCGACAAATAATTGGCAATTTTCCTACTTATGTGAGTTTGAACTGTACTACTTAGGAAAAGCAAATACATGATGCAGGGAATCATAATGATAACTGCTGCAGTCCAAATTGATATTTTGAAAATTTTTTTAATAATTTTGCCGTTTTGTGAGTTGCACAAAATTAGGTAAAAAGAAGAAGAAAGTAACAACAATAAAGGGTGATTGGGAGCTTTTTTGATTTTTTTAACGATTGGTAGGATAAATCAATTTAATTGCCCGACATAATAAATAAAAAGATGAGTATAACTATTCTTGGAATTGAATCATCATGCGATGATACTTCCGCATCGATATTAAAAGATGGAATCATTTATTCCAATATTATTGCAAACCAAACCGTGCATATGGATTATGGTGGGGTAGTACCTGAATTGGCTTCGCGTGCTCATCAACAGAATATTATTCCTGTTGTGCATCAAGCTATGCAGAAAGCAGGGGTTACTGCTGATGAGATTGATGCGGTGGCCTTTACAAGAGGTCCTGGATTGTTGGGATCTTTAATGGTGGGTACATCCTTTGCAAAAGGATTTGCCATGGCAAAGAACATTCCTTTGATTGAGGTGAATCACTTGCAAGCTCATATTTTAGCTCATTTTATCGATGATTTAAAAAATACTTACGATCATCCTGAGTTTCCATTTTTGGCATTGCTGGTTTCTGGTGGTAATTCACAGATTATTATTGTAAAGGATCACTTGGAAATGGAAGTAATTGGTGAAACCATTGATGATGCAGCAGGAGAGGCTTTTGATAAGTGTGCCAAAGTTATGGGATTGCCTTATCCTGGAGGTCCGATTATCGATAGAAATGCCAAGCAAGGAAATCCGCATGCGTTTGAGTTTAGTAGACCAAAAATTCAAGGATTGGATTACAGTTTTAGTGGCTTGAAAACTTCTTTCCTATACTTCATTCGCGATAAAGTGAAAGAAAACCCAAACTTTGTTCAGGAAAACATGAATGATTTGTGTGCATCTTTGCAGTATACGATTGTAGATATTTTAATGAACAAGGTTAAAAGAGCAGCTCGCGAAACCGGAATTAAGCAGGTTGCCATTGCAGGTGGAGTTTCAGCGAATTCAGGTTTGCAAAATGCGCTACACGAAGCTGCTGACAAATTTAACTGGAAAGTGTATGTACCTCAGTTGGGTTACTCTTTGGATAATGCAGCCATGATTGCAATAACAGGCTACTTTAAATATTTAAAGAAAGAATTTGTGGGGCAGGATACGGCTCCATTTGCTAGAATGACAATTAAATAATTGTTGAGAGCAAATAAATGAAATAACAAGAAACGGAAGCCATATGCTTCCGTTTTTTTACTCGGGAATATTCAAATAGTTTTTTAATACTGTTATCGAATGATCATTAAAATGTGCCAAATCAAGAGTTAAAACTTCTTTGTTTTTAAGATTTAAGCTCATTTTGTGGTTTTCTATTTTAATGTCATTGATGTCTTTCAGGTAAACTTTTATTTCTTTCGACTTCCAACCTGTTTTGTATTTTAGTTTTCTTGAATTGATGATAAGGTACTCTTTGGGATATAAAATTTTACATCCCAGAAGCAAGCCAATAAAATAAACCGCTAAAGTTGCAAGAACAAATATCAGATAGTTACCATGTGGTAAAAAATTAAAATACCGGTTGAAAATATACAGCAAAACTGCCGAAACCAAAAAAGCAATGGCCAATGCCAACTGTTTTGCTTTGGTTTCGTTGTTGTTGATTTTGTGATCTCTGATGTCGAATTCGAACTGAAGCATTTTTTAGTTTCTTTAGAGTCTTCCCTAAAGTTACTAAATAACCAAGTTTTAGTAAATAAAAATTTATTCCTCTATTAAAATCTGATTGAATAAACTATTTTGTTCCAATAAATCGCTATACGATTGAGAAATTAAATCCTTGGCATTTATTTCCAGTAATTTGATATAGAAATTACATTGTTCCTGTAGCTTTTCTTTCGGTATACCCTCATCCATATCAATGGCTTCAATTTCTACAAATTTACCAAGTCCTTTTACATCATCAATATGAAATTTTACATTCTCGATAAAATAGATTTCTCTTTTTTTATCTACTACACATCTACTTCCCATCGCTTTTTCAAGTATCTCTTTTAAAGTAGAATCAGTTTTGGTTTGGTACAAGTTCACCTTACTTTCTCTTGAACCCTTTGTGTCTTCACGAAAATAGTGAATCAGGTTGTTTTCAATTTTTCCTTCACGCAATTTTAAACGTCCCGATTTGGCATGAAAATAGGTGTCAATTTGATGATCAACTCCTTTAAAGTCGGCATTATTCGATTTTAAAATTTCACGAATTCTATCTTGATTTTTACAGTGAGCTTTAATTTCTACAGTTACAGGCATCTTTTTGTATTTTGCTTTTAAATATGTCCGAAATATCGTAAAAAAATGATCTTAATTGAAGAATTTAACTTGGTAAAAGAGAATGAAAATAAATCGGTAACGCGATTGTTTTTATACGAAATAGATTTTATGATGATTTTACATCGTTCTACTTGAGTGGAATGGCGCAGAATGTTTTAGTTAGGGCCATTGTTCTTTAAAGAATTGCCTTTCACAAAGTTTTTATATCACTCTACCAGGAAGGAAATAAAATGTTTTGGTTGAACCAATTGTTTTTTTCCGAAACAAGTTTTATAATGTTTATATATTAATCTACTCCAGTAGAGAAGGGTAAAATGTTTCAGTAGTGTCTATCTTTTTCAGTAGAATGAGTTTTTATAAAGTATTTGGATTTATTTACTCTAGAGGAAAGCAGTATGAGTTTTCAGGTTATTAGTCTTGTACCGATAACTCAATAAGCTTGTTACTGATTTTATCTAGTTCAAGAACAAAATCAACATTGGTTTCTGATAGTGCAGCTTTGGGCATAATTGATGCAACTGCATTTTCAGGGTTTTCAACTAGGGTAGTTCCTCCATAATCTTTAATGGTTTTAAGACCATAGGCTCCATCTTGATTCAAGCCAGTTAATATTACACCAACCAACCTGTTTTTATAGGTCCAGGCTGCAGATTCAAAAAGCACGTCGATTGAAGGACGAGAGTGGTGTACTTTTAGATCGGCCGAAAATGATATGGTTTCATCATCCTCAACCATCATATGGTAATTAGGAGGAGCAAAATATACATGTCCTTTTTTGATTTCATCTTTCTCCTCGGCTTCTTTAATACTGAGTTTACTGATGCCATTTAAATATTGAACAAACGAATCGTTATTGTGGTCGCCAATATGCAGTACCACAAGAATTGGGAGTTTAAAATCGGCAGGTAAGGCCGGAATAATTGTTTTTAATGCTTCCAGCCCTCCAAATGATGTTCCAATGACTAATGCTTTATTCATCAACCAATTTTCTTTTTAAAGATTTTTTGTTTGGCATCGATATCAGCAAAACTGTGTTCGTGTTGTGTAAAACGAAGCGATTCTTTCGATCCTAAACAAAGATGACCACTATGCACCAAACTTTCATGGAAAAGGTTAATTACTTTATTTTGTAGTTCCCGATTGAAGTAAATCAATACATTACGACATAAAATTAAATTTACTTCGGCAAATACATGATCGGTAACCAGGTTGTGGTCGGCAAAAACCACATGCTTAGAAAGTGCCTGATCAAATTTGATGGAACCATATTTTAAGGTGTAGTAATCGGATAATTTTTCTTTGCCACCAGATTTAATATAGTTGCGCTGAAATTTATCTAATTCCTGAGTTTGATAAATTCCATGTTTGGCGATTTCAAGCACTTTACGATTGAAGTCTGTAGCATAAACCTGGCATCTGTCCAATAAACCTTCTTCTTTTAATAGAATGGCAAGCGAGTATACTTCTTCGCCTGTTGAGCAGCCAGCATGCCATATTTTAATAAAAGGATAGGTTTTAAGAGTTGGCACAACATTTTCGCGAAAGGATTTGTAAAAATCCGGATCGCGAAACATTTCAGTAACATTAATCGACAAGTCTTCCAATAAATCAATAAAAAAAGCTTTATCCCGAAGCACTTTTTCTTGCATGTGCGAGATGGATGTAAAGCGACCAATAGACATTCTGTGCAATAATCTGCGCTTTACATGAGCTTTAGAATAATCCCTGAAATCATAGCTGTATTTTTGATACACAGCTTCTAGAAATAAAGGGATTTCTATATCGATATTATCAATTACTGAAGACTTGTTTTGCTCCATTCGTTATGCAATGCTTTTGGTAATTTGGCTTAGAATTTTTCTTAATGCTTCCTCTTTGAATGGTTTACTAATAAAATCATTCATTCCAGCATCCATACAGGTTTGTTTGTCTTCCACAAAAGCATTTGCTGTTAATGCAATAATAAAAGCCTTATCAACTTCTGGATGATCTGCTTCATAACTTCGAATTTTTTGAGTAGCATTTAGGCCATCTAAAACAGGCATTTGCATATCCATTAAAATTACCTGGTAGTTGTTTTCTTTTTGCATCTCAAATGCTTCCAAGCCATTTTTTGCTACATCACACTGTAGGCCCATATGACGCAAAGTAAGAACAGCTACTTTTTGGTTAATAGGGTTGTCTTCTGCTACAAGAATTGATAATTGTCTTGGAATTTCCACGTTTTCATTATTAAACATATCCGCCTCCTTCTCTTTATATCCAAATTTTAGTTCAAACATAAACTCCGATCCAATACCTGGCTCGCTTTCTAAATTGATTTTACCACCCATCAAGTTGGTTAAATTCTTCGAAATTGCTAAGCCTAGTCCAGTGCCTCCATACTGTCTGGTTGTTGAACTATCAGATTGAGTAAATTCTTTAAATAGTTTTTTCTGTGCGTCTTTCGAAATACCTATTCCAGTATCTTTTATAGTAAAAAACAAAGATACATGCTGATTGTTCTTCTCAAGACACTTTATTGATAATAGAACTGAACCTTTATGTGTAAATTTTATTGCATTATTTGCAAGGTTCATTAATATTTGATTTAGTCTAAATGAATCTCCTAATAAATTTTCTGGTATGTCTTTATCTATTTCAATATTAAACTCTATGCCCTTTTCAATCGCCTTAAAGTTAAGTAGGTGATAGATGGTGTCAGTTAGTTGTTTAATATCGAATGCAATATTTTCAATTTCGATTTGTCCGGCTTCAATTTTCGAGTAATCCAGAATGTCATTAATAATTTGCAAAAGATTTTCTCCCGATGTTGTCATTACTTTCAACATGTCTTTTTGTTCGTCGTTAAGATCTGAATCCAATAACAGTCTCGATAAGCCCAACATACCATTCATTGGTGAGCGAATTTCATGAGACATATTGGCTAAAAATAACGACTTGGCATTTGTTGCTTCTTCTGCTTTTTGTTTTTCAATAATTAATTCTTCATTCTTTCTTTCCAGATATTCCAATAAAGTGTCAAGCTCTTTTCTCTGTCGGTACAGATCAAGAAAGACTTTCACCTTTCCTTGTAAAATTTCAGGAATAATGGGTTTTGGAATGAAATCAACAGCACCAGTTTCAATGCCTTTAATAATATGCAAATCGCTTTGATGTATGGCTGAAACAAAAATAACAGGAAGGTACTTCGTTTTTTTACGCTGACGCATAAATTCAAGTGTTTCGTACCCATCCATACCAGGCATTTGAACATCGAGAATGGCCATGGCGAATTCTTCTTTGAGTGTTTGTTTCAAGGCTGCTTCTCCCGATTCAGCTCTTACAAACTCAACGTCAAAATCGCTTAAAACCCTTTCTAAACTTACCAGGTTTTCAATTTTATCATCTACGATTAGTATTTTGTCTTTTTTCATTTGTTTCTAAATTCTTTTCTAATTGTAAAGCCAAATTTTCAACATCGAGAACAATTTGTTTTCGTCAATAGGTTTTGATAAATAATCATTTGCTCCCGAGGTAATGGCTTTCTGATAATCTTCTTTCATAGCCTTGGCCGTTAAACAAATGATTGGTATATCTTTTATTTCAGGAGTTTTCCTGATGATATTCATGGCTTCATAACCGTCCATTTCCGGCATCATGATATCCATTAAAACTAAATCGATATTGTGGTTTTCTTTTAAAACGTCAACTGCAATTTTACCATTTTCAGCTTCAAGAACATCCATTTCTTTTTCTTCAAGAATCTTGCCTAAGGCAAAAATATTTCTGATTTCGTCATCAACAACGAGTATCTTTTTTCCCTTAAATATGGAATCGTCAATTTCGGTAATTTTAACTTGTGGATTCTCAGGAGCTGTTGTTGCAACTTGGTGCAAGAACAAACTAACTTCATCCATTAAGCGTTCGTCCGATTTTAATCCTTTTAATATTATAGAATTGGTGTATTTGCTTAACTCACGGTGCTCGCTACGACTTAACTCTTTTCCGGTATAAATAATTGTATTAGGAATTTTGACTCTATTCTCTGTAAGTTTTGCTAATAATTCATTCCCAGTAATATCTGGTAAGCCTAAATCCAAAACAATGCAATCGTATTTTTTAGTCGAAATTAATTCCAGAGCTTCTTTTCCTGTATTGGTTTCTTCAATTTGAACATTGGTTGGAGTAAGAATACTCTTGATCAATTGTCGGGTTACATCATCATCCTCAATTACCAGAATCTTTTGTGCTTCGGTAAATAGTTGAGTCTTCATTTTATCGATTGCCTGGGTAATATTTGTTGCATTAACAGTAGGCAAATCGTTGATATTTCTTTCAAGAATTCCTTCAACTGGATTAATAATATGCATTGGAAGTTTTGAAGCATAAGTATGTAACCTTAGTGGATCGAGCACAGCTTCTCCCTTTTCCATTAGTAGATCTAAGCCAACAATTACTGCAGACGGTTGATGTGATTCGATAAGCTGTATTGCATCAGGAATATTTGCTGCTACCAAAGCATGGAAACTGTTATTATGAATTTGATAATATAAATTTGTAGCTTCTTCCTTATTAGGATGGATTAGTACAACACTTGAACCATGCTGAGGTACATCCCGATCATCGTCAATAAACTTAGGAAGTACAACAGCTTCATTACTATGATCTATTTTTAATTCTACTTCCTTTTTTATTGAATTAGTATTATTTGGTGTTTTAGTGGATTGCTTTACAGGAACAAAAAGAGTAAAGCTTGATCCTTTATTCACTTCACTTTCCAGGTGTATTTCACCACCAAGCATTCTGGCCAATTCTTTCGAGATAGAAAGTCCTAAACCTGTTCCTCCATATTTTCTTGAGGTGCTACCATCAGCTTGTTGGAATGCTTCAAAAATTGCTTCTTTTTTCTCAGGAGGAATGCCTACGCCAGTATCCATCACGCAAATCGAACAAGTTTCGGTCGATTTAAGCTCATCTCTCCATAATTTAGAATCACCATTAACACGTTGCATAGATACACTTACAGAACCTTTTGAAGTGAATTTAAAGGCATTGGATAACAGGTTTTTGATAATTTGACTCAAACGAAGTTGATCTGTTTCAATTGTATTGGGAAAATCATCAGAAACATCTACATGAAAATCGAGTCCTTTCTTTTCAGCCTGATGTTTAAAGTCCATTAAAACTTCACTTTTTATATCAAAAGGACTAACCTGTTCCATCTCAATGGTCATTTTCCCAGCTTCGATTTTTGACAGGTCTAGAATTTCATTGATCAATTGAAGTAAATCTTTACCACTCTTATTGATAATTTTTGCAGATTCAACATCTTCAGGAGTAAGATTTCCATTTTTGTTTTTTACCAACATTCCCGATAAAATAAGCAAACTATTAAGCGGTGTGCGTAATTCATGGGACATGTTGGCCAGAAAATCTGACTTGTATTGACTAGCCTGTTCAAGTTCTCGAGCTTTGGTTTCCAGTTTTTCGTGTGCAAGCGAAAGTCCAGTGTTTTTTTGTTCAATTTCTTCCTTTTGAATCTCAAGTTGATTGGTTCTTTCTTCCAATTCCTCGTTCGCAACTCTTAATTCTTCTTGTTGAACTTGTAATTTCTTCTCGTTCTCTGTTAAGATACTTGTTTGTTCGGCAAGCTCTTCATTTGCAACACGAAGTTCTTCTTGTTGAACCTGAAGTTCACTAGCTTGTTCTTGCGTTGTTTTTAATAATGTTTCAAGCTTAATACGTGCAAGAGTTGAAGCAATTTTAACTGTAATACTATCTTTTACCGCCTTTATAAAATCAATTTCCGGATCGGTAATGGTTTTGCTTGCTGCTAACTCCATAACGCCCCACAACGTATTGTCATATACCAAGGGTACTAGAACAATATTGGTTGGCATCATTTTTCCGGTTCCTGAGAAAATTGAAAAATAATCAGCGGGAACATCTTTAATATGACCAAACTTTTGTGTTGTGGCAGTTTGTCCAATTAAACCATGTCCAATCCTAATGTTTTTGTATTGATTTTTATCAGGAATTCCAACAGAAGCTGCTAGGCATAGACTTTTTTGTTCTTCTCTATAGACATAAATTGCACCTAATTCAGCTCTTAAGAAAGCTGTCATATACTGTAATGCTTTACTTGCGACTTCTTTTAATTCATGATCTCCTTGTAACTCATCATTTAAGTTGTTCACACCAGATCTAAACCATAAAGTTTCATCATTTTGTGCTTTAGAATGTTTTAAGGTTTTCACCATTTGGTTCAATGAAACAGATAATTCATCCTCCTTTGATTTAGGAATTAAGCTGATGCCCAAGTCTCCATTAGCTACTTTTCTAGTGTAAGAAACAACATTTTGAAAATCGGTTTGAATACTTCTGAATGATTTAGCCAAAGAACCAATTTCATCTTTGGTTTTTATATTTAAAGGTCTTCGGAAATTTCCTTTTGCAATATCACTAAAATTATCAACCATTTCCCTGACAGGGATTGTAATTGATCTTGAAATGTATCTGGATAAAATTAAAAACAAAATACTAATTGATAAGGAAATGATCACAATCGCCCATACTAATCCAGTGTTTACCTTATTGGCTAAGGTGTTTAATTCTAGACTAATGCCGGCGTAGTATTCTTGAATTTGTAGAAGTTGTTTGTGTGTTTTATCGGTGTCAATTAAATCTTTCTGAGTTTGTAGGTTATGTTGTATTTTTTGTAATAATCCTAGAGTTTTTATTGCCATTTCTCTAGAAGAATCCATTTCGCTATTATTAAAACTGTGTAATGTCTTGATTCTATCGATCAATAAAATAGCATTTGACATTTCATCATTAAAAACTTGTGGAAATTTATTAAAGATATCAGTTGCAATTTCATATTTAGTTTTAACATTCAAATCTCCTCTTATTTCAAGCATTAATTGAATTAATAAATTAGCTTCGTTTAAATGTTTAGCAGATGTATCAAGATGTTTAGGATCTTTGTGAATTTTATAATTATAAAGTTCTTCGACTCCATTCTGAAGTAAATTTTGATGCACTCTAACACCATTCAACATTATACTTAAAAATCTACTTGTGTTGAAAAAGTAGCTTGAAACCATACTTAAGACAACAATCGAAAGTATAGTTGTGGATGTTAATAAAAGCAGTTTGGACTTAATACTCCAATCCTTTAACTTTTTCATCATTATTCGCATAATATCTTTGTGTGTTTGAGTTTTAAGTGTTAAAAAGAGATTTTATTTTTTTAATCTCGGTGATGTTACGGTTTTTCTAGTGAATGGTTACTTTTTATGTGTGAATAAATGATATTTCTCCGTGAATTCTAGTGCAAGTTAAAAAAATGTCTTCTTCTTTAGATTAGAACGGAAAAAAATCATTGAGAAACAACTGTTATTTTGTTAATAAAATGTTATAGTGTTTGGATAATGTTTAGATATGCAATAGGTTTGTTATAAATAAACAAAATCAAACAACTAATTAATCCTAAATCCTAAAAAGATGAAATACTTAAGTTTATTGGCAATGTGCATTGTGATGTTGTCATGTAATTCAGTTCAAAAGGAAAAGACTGAAAAGAAAGAAGTTGCTCAGATCAAACAAGCTGCTTTATCAATTGAGCAAGTAATGCAAACAGCTGCCGATAATGTTGGCAAGGAAGTTTACTTTCAAGGTACCGTAAATCACGTTTGTGCTCACTCAGGAAAACGTTGTATTTTAAAAACTGCTGATGGAAAATTATCGATTAGAGTTGAAGCAACTGGTAAATTGGAAGGGTTTACAAAAGAACTTGCAGGAAACGACCTTATTGTAACAGGAACTTTACGAGAAAAGAGATTGGATACAGACTATATCGACAAATGGGAAGCTGATGTGAAAGCAAAACATGTTGATGAGGAAAAAGGAGAACATTGCAGCTCCGAAATGGCCAACATTAAGGAAATGCGTGACTGGATGAAAGAAAATAACAAAGATTATTATGCAATCTACTATGTAGACGGAACAGCTTATGAAATTGTGGAGTAAAAAATTTTGGAGAAAATGGCTTAGATTGATACATCGTGATTTAGGTTATTTTTTTGTGGGTATAACGATTATTTACGCGGTTTCGGGGATCATTTTGAATCATAAAAAAAATGGAGAAGATCCAGCTTACCGTACCGTTAAACAGAATTATAAACTGGAGGCCAATTTAAGTCCAGATCAATTGAAAACTTACTGGGGAAATAATTTTTCAGACTACCATTTGAATAGAATTATTCCGAATTCCGAAAGGTATGATGTTTATTTAAAAGGTGGTTTGGGTAAATATAATCCAATGAGTGGACAACTGGAATTTGAATTGTATGAGAGAAAACAATGGGTTTATTTTATGAATAAGCTACACTACAATAGCAAGAAGGGTTGGACTCTTATGGCTGATATTTTTGCTGTAGCCATGCTTTTATTTGCACTCTCGGGCATGTTTATGGTTCCTGGTAAAAAAGGCATTACAGGAAGAGGAAAATGGTTAATAGTCATAGGTATTATCCTCCCTTTCTTATTTTTCCTATAAAATATGAGGTGCTGATTTTTCAGTACCTTTTTTTATACAATTTCATAAAATGTCAGGAAGTTTTATTTGGAACGATAATTGATCAAAGAAGGCGAAAACAATAAATGGCTATTTTATCAATCAAAATAATCCGTTAAATTGTCAAGCCTTAAAATAATAATACCATGAATAAAATTCTACTTGCCCTAATTTTAGTTCTGATGCAGTTTAGTTCAATGAGTCAGAATAAAGAATTGAAAAAACTATATTCAAAAGGGAAATACGATCAGTTAATAGAAAAAGCTCAAACTCTCTTAATAGAAAACGATTCTGATCCAGATTTGAATTCGATTTTAGGAAGGGCCTATACCAATTCAAAGCAGTTTAACAAGGCCATTCCATATCTTGAGAAATCGATGTTAAGCGATTCTGCCAGCGAAGAAATTAAGGCTCTTAGTAAGGCCTATCTGGCCAAATGCTATTTTATAACTGGCGAAAAACAAAAAGCCATTACTTATTTAAAAGAGTGTCAGAATGGCAGAATTTCTAAAGAGGCAAGTAAATATGCATATCGATACCTAAATTTATTTCAAACAGGAGTTTATTATCAAACTTGGGAAGTTGTTGAATCAGAGAAAATAAGATTTCATTTTCAGGATAAGGAAAAATTACAAAGTCCCGATGCTTATATGAAACGCCTAAAAGTAAATTATAATAGAATGGCATCTTTTTATGGAATTGATTCTCCGAAAAAGGTAGATGTTTTTGTTTGGCATGACAGGAATGAGGCTTTTCGTAAGTTCAATCGACCATTAGGATTTTATAATTCTGATTTATGCATTGTGAACGTTTGGGATCAGCAGGAAGATGATTACGAATTGTGCCATATGCTAACACAAATGGTGTTAAAACCAAAATCTAAAAGTATGCTTTTGGATAAAGGTTTGGCTGTATATTTCGACACCATGGATAAAAATCTTTTTGCCATTGCAAGAAAGCGAGTGCCTAAAGAGAAATTTTCGCTTCTTGAATTGTGGGAGCAACCTACCAGGTACGAGCGCAACTTAAGTTATCCGGTTGGTGCTGCTTTTATTGAGTTTTTGTTGAATAAAGGAGGAAAAACCAAACTGAAAAAACTTTTGGAAAATCAAACCATAAAAAACGGGAGAGAGGTTTATTTTGATTTCGATAAGTTGGTGAAAACTTTTGAAGCAATGTTACTTAGAAGATAGAGCTGTTGATTTTTATTCTTATAAGATTAACGAATAAGGAAGCTTAAAGTAGGAAGAAGTACTCCGAATGTAAGAAGAAGTACTCTGTATGTAGGAAGAAGTATTCTGTATGTAGGAAGAAGTGCTCCGTATGTAGAAAGAAGAACTCTGTATGTAACAAGAAGTAATGTAAAAGTAGAAAGAAGTACTCCGTATGTAGAAAGAAGAACTCTGTATGTAACAAGAAGTAATGTAAAAGTAGAAAGAAGTACTAAAGAAAAACCACCTTGGAATCAATATTCAAGGTGGTTTTTGTGTTTGTATATAGGTATTGGGTTAATTTACTCGTATTTTAAACTTACAACGGGATTCTTTGTTGCAGATTTCCAGGACTGATAGGCTACTGTTATAGTTGATATAATTAGTAGCATCAGAAACACAGCAATAAACAACCAGAACGGGAAATCAATTCTAAAAGGATAATCCTGGAACCATACTTCCATAGCAAAATAAGTTATTGGCCAAGAAATTAATGAGGCAATTAGAATCCATTTGCTGAAATCTTTACTAAAAATAAGAATCAGTTGATTCATTGATGCACCAAGCACCTTACGAACACCAATTTCCTTAGTGCGTTCTTCAGCATTAAATGAAGCCAAACCAAATAATCCAAGACAGGATACGATTATTGCTAAAATTGAAGCGTAAAGAAGGGTGCTGATTGTGGCTCTTTGACCTTCATACAAATTGTCGTAATGATCATCAAGGAAATTATAAATCAATGGAAATTCTGGATTGTATTTACCACAGATTTTCTGGATCTCCTGAACTGTTTTCGTTGCATTTCCTTCAACGTAGCGCACAAATAAGAACCTTGGATCGTCGCATAAACGAAGTAAAAAAGGTTGTAATTTGCGAGTGTTTGGTGTACAATGGTAATCTTTAACAACACCAATAATTCTTAAATCTTCGTTATTGCCAGTATGAATCATTTTATCAATTACCAATTCATTAGAAATCATTTTTGCAAATGTTTCGTTGATAATTACACAACTTGAATCTGCAGCAGGGTTATTAGCATTAAATGGTCTTCCTGAGTGAAATTTTACTTTAAAAACATCAAAGAATTCTGGGTCTACATAAGGATAAGTTATCAAAGGTTTGAATTCAGGATCTTTACCTTCCCAATTTTCGCCCCAACCGTTACTAAATACATAATAAGGTCTGTGTGAACCATAAGATACATTTTCAATAAATGAACTTCTCATTAATTCACCTTTTATGGTCTCTATCTTTTTTTGCATCTGTTGATTAATATTAATCGCGATTACATTATCCTTATTTAAGCCAATATCCATATTGGTAAGATAATTGGTTTGTAATACAATCGTTAATGTGCAAATAAGTAAGGAAGAGGCCAATATGAATTGCATTACAACCAAAATTCTTCTAAAGCGATTACTTCCTTTTCCTCCTGAAAATGTACCTTTTAATACCATGATAGGATTAAATGAAGATAGGTAAAAGGCAGGATAAGCTCCGGCAACTAGTCCCGTTACCAAGGTAACTCCTACAATAATCAACCAAAATTCCAGGGATGAATAATCCAAAATAAGGTGTCGGTTCATTAAAGAATTGAATTGTGGTAAGAAAAGGTGTGCCAGAATGATTGCGAAGTTCGCCGATATAATTGTGATTAGTAATGATTCACCAATAAACTGCTTAATCAATTGTGGATAAGTAGCTCCAATTGCTTTCTTAAGACCAATTTCTTTGGCTCTTTTAGCTGCACGTGCAGTAGAAAGATTCATAAAATTGAAACAAGCAATAATTAGAATGAAAATTGCAATCATGAAAAACATCTTAACCTGGGTGATTTTGGAAGGTGAATTATCAAGATAGTACAAGTGCCTTTTAAGCAATGGATATAAAAAGGCGTATTTTTCACTTTCCTTATCAACATGATCGATATAAAATTGATCTAATTTTTCGTTTAGCACGTCAATATTCGTTCCTTCGGCAATTTTTGCATATCCAAAATAATTATGCGAACCCCAATTTTCAGACCAGGGATTTGCCTTTCTCATCAACTCGAATGGCATTAACAACTCAAACCTTATTGATGAATTAGTAGGGATATCCTTAACAACTGCAGTAACTGTAAGGGGTTGTCTGTTATCAATGTTTACTGTTTTACCAATTGGGTTTTCATTCCCAAATATTCGTTTCGCTGATTTTTCAGTTAGAACCAAAGAATTAATATCATTCAAACAGGTTTCTATATTTCCTTGTAGTACAGGAAAGTTGAAAATTTTGAAAAAATCCGGATCAGCACCTTTAATGCTTTCATATTGCTTTTTGCCATTGTATTCAAGAAGTAAATTTTCTCCCCAGGCATTAAAATGTGTTGCATATTTTATTTCCGGATATTTTTCTTTCAGGGCATCAATTAGTGGAGTTGGCAAATTTGGCATTGCATTTCGTTTGCCATTCCAGGTCTGATAATTTCCTACCTGATACACTCGTTCAGGATCATTATGGAATGTATCGTAACTCATCTCATGATTTACCCAAAGCAGTAGCAATATGGTACATGCCATACCAATAGCCAAACCTACAATGTTGATAAAACTGTATCCTTTATTTCGGATCAGATTTCGATATGCAATTTTAAGATTGTTAATAATCATGATTGATTGGTTTAAAGGATTTCAGTTTGAACTGCTTTATTAACTTGTTTTTTGTGATTTTCGCTAACAATATGGCCGTCGAATAGTTGAATGGTTCTGCTTGCTCTTTCTGCATCGCTACTCGAGTGAGTAACCATTACAATTGTGGTGCCTTCCTGATTTAATTCAGATAACAAATCCATTACTTCTCTACCATTTGCAGAATCGAGATTTCCGGTTGGCTCATCGGCTAAAATTAAATTAGGATTCGAAACTACCGCTCTTGCAATTGCCACTCTTTGTTGTTGTCCTCCCGATAATTGTTGTGGAAAATGTTTACTTCTATGATCAAGTTGTACGCGTTTTAGTACTTCTGCAACTTTTCTTTTTCGTTCCGATACTGGTACTTTTTGATATACCAAAGGCAATTCAACATTTTCATAAACACTAAGTTCATCAATCAAATTAAAACTTTGAAAAACAAAACCAATATTTGATTTTCTCAATTTAGTTCTTTGCTTTTCCGTATAATGTGCAACTTCATTTTCTATAAATCTAAAATTGCCCGCTGAAGGATTATCGAGCAAACCAATAATGTTTAGTAAAGTAGATTTTCCACAACCCGAAGGTCCCATAATGGCAACAAATTCGCCTTTCTTTATGTGTAGATTAATATTTGATAAAGCTAAAGTTTCTACTTCTTCGGTTCTAAAAACTTTACTTAAATTGGATGTTTGTATCATGATTGTCTGTTTTTATTAGGTTCGACGTGCTTAGTGCGATACTTGTGCCAAAAATCGTAACTACCAGTAGATTAATAGGTAAGGCGTTTCGTGGTGTTTGGGTTGAATATAAACTGTTTCAAAATCATCCATTAATTGTACCAAAATGGAACAATGTTTTATCTGAATATAATGTTTTGTGTTATTTTTATCCGATACGTATGATACGCATATTATAATTATTTACTAATGAAGAAAAATGGGAAACTGCTAATAGTTGATGACAATAAAAGTGTTTTAAGCTCTTTAAAACTCTTTTTAAAGCATCATTTTGAATTATTGGATATTTGTTCTAATCCCAATCAGATACCAGGTCTGATTACAAAAGACAAGTATGATGTAGTGTTGTTGGATATGAATTTTTCGGCAGGAGTGAATTCTGGGAATGAAGGATTGTATTGGCTGCGTGAAGTTTTAAAGCTCGATGCTTCGTTGGTAGTAATCTTATTTACAGCATATGGCGATGTTAATTTAGCAGTTAATGCCATGAAAGAAGGAGCAACAGATTTTATCTTAAAACCTTGGGATAATAAAAAATTGTTGGCAACACTTCAAAGTGGTGTTGAGTTACACAGAACTAGAGTGCAAGTAGAAAAATTAGAGCAACAAAAAAACTATCTGCAAAAAGATTTGAATCAACAGTTTGTAAATATTATTGGAGAATCGGATGCCATTAAGGAGGTTTTAAGTACGGTTAAAAAAGTTGCTGCTACAGATGCAAATATTTTAATACTTGGTGAAAATGGAACTGGAAAAGAGTTAATTGCCAGAGAAATTCACCAATTGTCAAGCAGAAAAAAGAATATCTTCTTGGGTGTTGATTTAGGCGCTTTAAGCGATAATTTATTTGAAAGTGAATTGTTTGGACATGTTAAAGGATCGTTTACCGATGCGAAAGAGGATAGGATTGGAAGGTTTCAGGCAGCCAATAAGGGAACAATTTTCCTGGATGAAATTGGAAATTTATCCATGCCAATGCAAGCCAAGCTTTTATCGATTTTGCAGAATAGAGTGGTTACACCAATTGGTTCAAATCAACAAGATGAAATAGATGTAAGACTAATATGTGCTACAAACGCAAATATTCAGAAATTGATATCCACAGATCGTTTTAGAGAAGATTTGTTATATAGAATCAATACCATCACTATTGAGTTACCGCCTTTGCGTGAAAGGGACAATGATGTATTGATAATTGGAGAGTATTTTTTGAAGCAATTTGCGCAAAAGTATGGGAAAAAGTTACCTGTAATTCACCCGGAGGCTAAGGAAAAGCTTGTTAGCTACTCATGGCCTGGGAATATACGAGAATTGCGTCATTGTATGGAACGAGCCATTATTTTAACTGATTCTGAAGTTTTACAATCTAAAGATTTTCATTTGGAACAAAAGGATTCCCATGTTAGTTTTGGTTCAAAACCGATGAGTTTGGAAGAGGGAGAACGAGTTATTATCGAGAATTCATTAAAAAGAAATCGTGGTAATATTAGTCAAGTAGCGAAGGAGTTAAATGTTGGTCGCCAAACCCTATATCGCAAAATTGAGAAGTATAACATTTTACACTAGCCAAATGATTTATCGTCGACTTTATATTGTTGTAATTGTAAGAGTATTAGGGATATTGGTAAATAGTTTAGTGTTGGCATTTGTCTGGTATGAATATCGTGATATTGTATTGTTGATTAATTTGCTAGCATTACTAATTGTGCAGGTTGTATTATTTATTCGGCGCTTGAATAAAGTTAATCGCGACTTGGAACATTTTTTTAGTACGGTTCGAAATAGCGATACAAGTGTGAAGTTTAGCTCGAATCGAACAAAGGAATATCAGAACTTATACAAACAATTTGATCTAATCAATAAGGATATACTTGGGATAAAAATTAAGAATCAAAATCAAGATCAGTATTTTAAGGTTTTGGTAGAACATGTTGCCATAGGATTAATTTCTATCGATTCCAATGGAAAAGTATTGCTTTTTAATAAGGCTGCACAAGATATTTTCAATAGAATTCATTTGTACAGACTTGAAGATTTGGATAGGATTCAAGAAGGATTAAGCGATGTGATTCATGAAATTGAACCTGCGCAAAAAAGGCTAATTTCTCTTCATAGAAATAATGAATTGGTTCAACTTGCTATAAAAGCAAGCAAATTAAAGTTGAGTAGACAAGAGATAAAACTGGTTTCCTTTCAGAATATTCAGCAGGAACTTGATGAAAAAGAATTGGATGCATGGCAGAAGCTGATAAGAGTTCTTACACACGAAATTATGAATTCGTTGAGTCCAATAAATTCATCAATTGGAACCATATCCGAGATTTTTAGAAATAGAAAACAAGAGGGCGGACAAATTAACCAAGAAGAAAGTGAAGATGTTGTAACGGGGCTCGAAATAATAGAGGAGAGAACTATTGGTATGGTTGATTTTGTGAGTCGTTTTCGGGATTTAACTCTTCTTCCATCACCTAAATTTAAACAGGTTAATTTAGTTGATCGGGTAAATCAAATACTCAAACTGTTGAAGGAGAATTTACAATTGGAGAACATTCAAGTAAATTTGGTTCATCCAAAGAATGGTGTTGAAGTTAATGCAGATCCTGCAATGCTCGATCAAATATTATTAAATCTCATCAACAACTCAATTCATGCATTAAGAGCTTGTGACAACAAACAAATTGAGATTCGGGTAAGTGAATCAAAAGAGCCAAGTATAGATATAGAAGATAATGGATGTGGTATATCTGAAGAAAATAGAGAAGAAATTTTCACGCCATTTTTTACAACCAAGGAGAATGGATCGGGTGTTGGTTTAAGTTTATCACGTCAATTAATGAAATTACATAAAGGATCATTAACCTTTACTTCTCAGCAAGGAGGTCCCACAATATTTAAGATTCAATTTAACTCATAAATAGTGTTAAAAAATCTAAAAATAAATTTGAAAATCAAAATAACACCTATATTTGTACTGAGAATACCAAAAGAGTTCAATTATGGCAAAAACAGATAAGATAGAAATTAAGGAGAGAGTGACAAATGTTGCCTATGAGATGATAATGAAGTTTGGACTTCGTGGTTTAAATATGGTTGAACTGGCTAGGGAGTCTGGTTTGGCAAAAGCTACACTATACAAAATCATTGGAACTAAGGAGGATTTAATCAGGCAAATTGCCTTTCGAATATTCGAAGTGAATTTTATTAAAATGCTTGAGCCTTTTAGATTAATTGATGATCCATCAAAGGCTACCCAAGAATTTCTTGATAATTATTTTGATTATGCAATTCAGGCGCAGAAGATTTTAGTTCAACAGATTTATAGAGAATATCCTTTGATTGAAAAAGAGGTGGATCAGGAATTTAAAGTGGAGACAGAGTTTGTGATTCAACGTTATAAACAATGGCAGAGCGAAGGGCTAATAAGGCAAGATGTTAATGTTGATTATTGTATTGATGCATTGCAACATTTAAATGAGTTTTATGTGGTAGAAAATTATTCGGAAGAAGAGACAATTGCAAGGCTTCGAGCATCATTTACATGTGTTTTAAGAGGCATGGGTATCGAAATTTAGATAAATTTAATTTATAGTTTAAGGAGTATTGTTTTATGCTTCTTATTTTTGTGATAAAAATGAACTAAGTGAACTTTAAAAGTTCAAAAAAGTAATTTGAATGATGTTGGAGTAAACATGCTCCATATATTTTTTGTATAAAAATGAACTCTATGAACAATGCGAGTTCAAAAGGTGGTAAAAATGAAAGTAATAAAAATTTCTAATGTCTTAATTCTGCTGTTTGTTATTTCGGCAGGTCTTTTTTCGTGTAAAGACAAAAAAGAGAGTAAGAAAGAGCTTATTCAGCCTGTGAAGATTTACAAGGTGAATGCAAACGGAGATGAGCAGAATAAGAAAGTTTTTACGGGTTTTGTGAAGGAATCCAGAGAAGTACGATTGGCTTTTCAGGTACCGGGACCTTTGGTTAAATTGAATGTTGATCAAGGCCAATTTGTTAAAAAAGGAGAAGTTATTGCAGAACTTGATAAGAGAGATTTCATGGTAAAGCTGGAATCTGCCAATGCAAATTATGAAAATGCTAAGCTACAAGCAGAACGTTATGCTGCTTTGTATGAAAAAAAGAGCACTTCGAAAAGTGTTTATGACCAGATGCAAGCAGCTTATAAGTTAGCTAAAGCACAAAAAGAGGCAGCAGAAAATGCTTTAAGAGATACTAAAATTTATGCCCCTTTTACAGGTTACATACAAGGAATGTTTGTGGAAAACTTTGAGAAAATAGGAGCAGGACAGCCTATTGTTTCAATTTTAGATTTAAATAATCTGGAAATTACAGTTGCCTTGAGTGAGAATGATTTCTTGATGCGTAACTCATTTGATTCCTTCACTTGTAAGTTTGAAAACTTTAAGAATACTGATTTTGATTTGAGTTTAATTGACATTGAAAGAAAGCCTAATGGTGATAACTTCTTTAAAATGAGATTAAAACTTGATGTTAATAAAAAGCAAGTTGTTCCGGGAATGGTGGCTAGTGTGACAGTTTTTATGAAAGCTGACGGAGAAGAAAACTATAAAGTTCCGGTAGAATCAGTATTTAGTGATAAAGGCAAATCTTACGTTTGGATTTTTGATAACACAAAAAAATGTGTACAGCAAAGAGAAGTTAAAATGTTAGGTTTTGATTCTAATGGAATGGTGAATTTAAGCAGGGGAATTTCCAATGGCGAAATGATTGTTGCAGCTGGGGTTCATTCTTTACGCGAAGGTCAAAAAGTGAAAATATTGGTAAGGAAGTCTAATACCAATGTAGGAGGTCAATTATGAATTTTACAGAAGCAGTATTAAAACAGCGAAAAGTATTGCTGTTTGTACTAATCGCTTTGACTATAGGTGGGGTTTTTTCATTTTTTAAGATGGGAAAACTTGAAGATGCTGAAATTAGTGTAAAATCTGCATTGGTAATCACTAAGTACCCGGGTGCATCGCCGCATGAGGTCGAACTTCGAGTAACTGATGTTTTGGAAACCGCTATACAGGCAATGGATAATATCGATGATATCGAATCACGATCTATGGCAGGATATTCCGAAATTACAGTGAATATTAAAAAATCGGTTAAAAGTAAGGAGTTACCACAATTGTGGGATGTACTTAGAAGAAAGGTTAATGATATCACACCTGCTTTACCACAGGGAGCTTCAAAGCCAATGGTTGTAGATGATTTTGGTGATGTATATGGGATATTCCTTGCATTAAGTGGTGATGGTTATTCGGGAGAAGAGTTGCAAGATTATGCCAGATACATGAAAAGAGAATTGCTCTTGGTTGAAGGTGTAAAAAGAATTAATCTTTTTGGGGAACAGGAAACCTGCATTAATATTGAGCTTTCACAAGAGAAAATGGCATACCTGGGAATACATCCTGCCAATGTAATTCAAATCTTGAATCAGCAGAATGGTATGGTAAATCCGGGTAGCTTGAAAGTTGGTGGCGATAGAATTCGAATAGCATCAGATGGAAGCTTTCATGAATTGGATGATTTAAAGAATATTTTGATTTCGGCAAACGATAAAAATCCAATTTTCTTAAAAGATATTGCCCAGGTAAAAGAAGATTATGTACGACCATTTACAAGAAAAATGAAGTACAATCAAGTTCCTGCCATCGGACTTACCATTGCCATGGAAAAAGGTGGCAATGTGATTGAATTAGGTGAAAGAGTTCAGCAAAGAATTGATGAGTTAAAATCGAACGTTCCTGTTGGTATCAACATCAATCGTGTTTTTTATCAGCCAGAGCGAGTAAGTGTAGCCATTGAGCAATTCATGATAAATCTGATTGAATCAGTTTTAATTGTAGTATTTGTTTTGTTATTGGCAATGGGATTTCGAACTGGACTTTTAATCGGAAGTGGTTTGATATTTACCATTTTAGGAACATTCATTGTCATGTTAAGCGTCGATATTACGCTACAACGTGTAAGTCTGGCAGCCATAATCATTGCTATGGGGATGCTGGTAGATAATGCAATTGTAATTGCCGATGGAATTTTGGTGGATCTGAAAAAAGGCTTGAAACGTGATGAGGCCATGAGCAGAACATCCAAACAGACGGCAATGCCTTTGTTAGGAGCTACGGTTGTTGCCATTCTTGCATTTTTGCCTATTTACCTTTCACCAGATAGTACAGGTGAGTTTTGTGCAAGTTTGTTTCAGGTAGTTGGCATATCATTGTTTCTAAGTTGGATTTTAGCATTAACACAAACCCCATATTTTTGTGATCTGTTTTTAAGAGGCAAAAAATATGAGAAGCAAGAAGGAGAAGAAGCACAAACGGATCCTTATGCCGGGAAATTTTATCAGAAGTTTCGTCACTTTGTAAAATATTCTCTTCGACACAAAACGATGATTTTGGCTGTTACAGTCTTGATGTTCTTTTCGGCTGTGTTTGTATTTAAGTATGTGAAGCAATTGTTTATGCCTAATCTTGAGTACAATCAATTTATCGTTGAATATTGGTTGCCAGAAGGTTCGGATATTGAAACAGTAGAGAGTGATCTAAATGATCTGGAAACTTACTTGTTAAAGCAGGAGGATGTTCTTAATGTTACTACCAGTTTGGGTTCAACACCTGCTCGTTACACTTTGGTTCGACCGTTCAATAATAGTCATGCAAATTATGGGGAGTTGATAATCGATACTAAGGATTATGAAACCACAGTTCGATTTGGTGCTGATTTACAGGAGTTTTTAGATGAGAATTATTCATGGGCGAGAGCTAGGGTAAGATATTATTCTCCTATTTCAACAGAGTCGATGATAGAGGCTAAATTTTCAGGACCAGATCCAAAAGTCCTACGAGAATTGTCAGAAAAGGCGGAGAGAATCATGAAGGACGAACCAATTGCGGTGAAGGTAACCAACAATTGGAAGAATCAGGTTAAGGTTTGGAACCCTCGTTTTTCTCAGGCACAATCACGAATTACCGGAATCAATCGTTCCGATGTTTCTAATGCTTTGGCTTGTGCTACCGATGGATTGGCCATTGGAGTATTCAGAAAAGCAGATGATATATTACCTATCTATTTAAAGACAACAGTTGAAAAAGATAAGTATGTTGAATCTCTTGAGAATACACCAGTTTGGGGAGCTAAACCTCAAAGTATTCCATTGCGACAGGTAGTGTCTGATATTGAAATTGAGTTTGAAAATCCGGTAATCAAAAGATACGATCGACGTAGAGCAATAAAAGCCCAGTGCGATCCGGCACCAGGATACAATGCCCCTGATGTTTTTAATAAAGTTCAAGAGAAAATTGAGGCAATACCACTGCCTGAAGGTTATGATTTAGAATGGTTGGGAGAGCATAAAAACAGTGCTGATGCGAATGAAAATATAGAGAAGTTTTTACCATTGGCATTTTTATTAATGGTCATCATTATCATGATGTTGTTTAACAACTTCCGTCAGCCAATTATCATTTTAACAATTTTACCACTGGCATTTATCGGAGTTAGTTACGGTTTGTGGTTAACTGGCAAGCCATTTGGATTTATGGCTGTATTGGGAACCCTTGGATTAATGGGTATGATGATTAAAAATGCAGTGGTTCTGCTCGACCAGATTAATTTGGATATAAGTGAAGGGAAAGATGTATTAGTAGCAATTATCGACTCTGCAGTATCCAGAATGCGTCCGGTAATTATGGCATCATTCACAACAATTTTAGGTATGATTCCTTTAATTCCAGATGAACTGTTTGGAGGAATGGCTGTTGCGATTATGTTCGGATTGTTAATAGGATCAATTATTACATTAATTATTGTTCCGGTATTGTATGCGGTATTCTATCGTGTAAATACTAAAGAAGTTATGGATTTATAAGACACTTTTTATGAAATTATTAAAATTCAAAATATATACTATTCTTGCTGTTTCCCTGATATCATATCAGGGAATTGGGCAGGAGAAATTATCTCTTCAGGAAAGTAGAAAGTTGGCATTGGAATATAATCAGAGAATAAAAATTGCAGAAGAGTTAATTTCAGAAAGTCAATCGAATGTAAAGTTTGCGTATACGCATTTCCTGCCTAACCTTAGCGCAGAAGGAAGCTATAGTTATTTACATGATATTGATGATATTTCTTTTCCGGGATTTTTTCTGCCAACCGCCAGTAGTTTGGATGAAGCAAAATTGGGAAACTTTACAGGTACAAGTGATGTTTACTTTCCCGGTTTAAATCTTGAAATGGGAAATATTGATTACTATTCTGCAAATTTGATTTTAAGTCAACCTATATATGCCGGAGGTAAAGTAAGAAGCAATTACAATATGGCCAAGTTAGGAGCCGATTTATCGGTATTCAATCGAAAACTGGAAGCTTCTGATGTTATTCTTGAAACCGATAAGGCATATTGGAATCTTGTGTCGGTAAGAGAAAGAGTTAAAGTGGCTGAAAAGTATGTTGAAATGTTGAATCAGTTGGTAACTGATTTGAAGAATGCTTTTGACCTGGAATTGACTACAAAAAATGAATTGCTAAAGGCTCAAGTACAGTTCAACCAGGCAAAACTTGATTTGTTCAGAATTAAAAATGCTCATGTGCTTTCTCAAATGGCATTGTGCCAGGTAATTGGTAGAGATTTGAAAAGCGAAATATCAGCTTCTGACACAATTATTTTAGTTGAGAATAAACATGTCGAAACTAATTTTATTCAGAAGGCAATGCAACAAAGACCAGAAATTTTGATGCTTGGAAAGCAGGTGGAAATAGATAGGCAAGAAGAAAAAAGAACACTTGCCGATTATTTGCCACAGTTGGGTGTAGGAGCTTCTTATGGTTATACAAGTAAAATCGAAAATTTGATGGATTCACGCCAAAACTTATCTGTTCAGGCAAGTTTAAAGGTTCCTATTTTTCACTGGAATGAAAGAAAGCATAGGGTTGCAGCAAAGAAATATCAGACAAAACAACGTGAGCTGCAATTAGACAGAACTAAGGATTTGGTTAGCCTTGAAGTGCAGCAGGCATATTTCAACTTGCAAGAAGCATACGAGCAAAACAAATTGGCTCGAATATCAATGAATCAGGCCGAAGAGAATGTTTCCATAACCAGGAATAGTTTTTACGAAGGTTTGGCCAATGCCACTGAAATGCTCGATGCGCAAGCATTTTGGCAACAGGCACATACCGAATTAATTGATGCAAAAATCAATTTTAAGCTAAAAGAATCGGGTTTCCTAAAAGCAATAGGAGAATTAGCAGAGTAAAATAGTGGGAAGAGAGAGGCATGAATTACATATGGGATGTTGTTGATTGGTGGTTCTTTCAACCTTGTAATTCATCCTCTCTTGTTTTAATAAGTACGAAGATATGAAAGATAGAGATTTGCTTTATGAAGAGGCGATAAGAAGTTTAAAAAATCCCTCAAAAACCAATATGCAAATTATAAAAACACACTTGTTTTGTTTAAAAGTAAATAACGATTACGTGATCAATACCAAAGAACAAATAAATGATTTGGTATCTTTCATCAATTGCAATCATGGAAAATAAGTTATCGCGACATATTTATAAGTCTATAACTTATTTTGGAGCTATCATTCTTACTTGGATTCTGGCATGTTTCTTTTTAACTACTTTTCAGGTTAATGAAAACAATACCATGTCAATTTCGAGGATGGCTGACTTAAACAATGCATTTTGGTCTGGTTTGCTGGCCGGTATTATTTGGGGAGTCATTTTTAAGATATCACAGTATATTAGGAAATTTCTTTCTCGTTTCTCATTAACGATTTTACTTTCCGTTTCGGTCAATGTATTAAGTGCCTATTTATTGATCTATTCGATCTATCACTTAAGTGATATTTTTATGTTTGAAGATTTTCCAAATAGTTTTCAACAGCTATTAGATCTTTATAATTCACAGATATTTTATTCCATTTTAGCTTATTTCTTTATTGTGGGATCTTTAATCGAGATTTTTTTCGAAATAGACAAGCGCTTAGGAAAAGGAGTACTTTTAAAGTTCTTGTTGGGGAGATATTATAAACCAAAGGAAGAGGACAGAGTGTTTTTGTTTATGGATTTAAAATCATCAACCTATTATGCTGAGCAATTGGGGCACTTTAAGTACAGCAGGTTGATTCAGGATTGTTTTAAAGATATCTCTTCTGCCATTGAGAAAAATAAGGCTCAAATTTATCAGTTTGTTGGCGATGAAGTGGTACTGACCTGGAGACTGAAGGATGGATTGAAAAACAACAGGTGCCTGCAAGTGTTCTTTGATTTTATGGAAGAACTGCATAAGAAAAGAGACTATTATCAAAAGGAATATGGAATTATACCAGTCTTTAAAGCTGGAGTGCACTCAGGTAAGGTTATGGTTGCAGAAGTAGGGGAGTTAAAGTCAGAAATCGCCTATCATGGTGATGCCATTAATACAGCATCGCGTATTCAATGCTTATGCAATTCCTATCAATCAAAGCTTTTGGTATCGGGTAACCTGATTAAAGAGTTGAAAGAGAACCAATATTTTGATACTGATTACGAGCCTTTGGGAACAGTGCTATTAAATGGGAAACAGCTCACTACCGCGCTCTATAAAATATGCTAGGTAATGAGCTGTTATTATTGAGTTTTTATGATTCTGTTTCTAAGATCTTTTTGTGACCACTAACCACTCCTTGAACAAGAGAGGAACTAAATCCTTCATGCTCCATTTTATTTAGTGATTTAATGGTTACTCCAAGTGGAGTCGTTACCTTGTCGATTTCTGGTTCGGGGTGAGTTCCATTTTCAATAATCAATTTTGAAGCACCTTTCATGATTTGTGCTGCCACTTCTAATGATTGCTTTGAAGACAGACCAATCTCGATCCCTCCTTGCGAAGCAGCTCTCATAAATCTTAACGCAAAGGCAATACCACAAGAAGCCAAAACTGTTGCAGCTGGCATTTGCGATTCCGGGATAATCATGGTTGCTCCAAGTTGATCGAAAATTTCAACAACTTCATCTTTGTGCTCCAAGCCCTTTTCGTTAAAAGACAATGCAGTCATTGATTCCTGAATGGCGATTGCTGTATTTGGCATAGCTCTAATTACAGGTACATCTACTAAAATATCTTCAAGATCTTGAATTTTAATTCCTGAGATAACCGAAATTAAAACTTGTTTACCTTTTTGTAAAGGTTCCTTAATCTCGTTTAGAAGTATTCTTGCCACAGTTGGTTTTACTGCAACTATAACAATTTGCGAATTGTTAATTGCCTCAAGATTATTGGTTGTAATATTCACACCTATTTCATCTTTTAGGTGTTGAATTAAATGCAATTCAAGATTGGTAACTGTAATTTGTTCAGGTTTTAATAAACCGCTTTGAACTAATCCTTTTGCAATAGAGGATCCTAAATTTCCTCCTCCAATAATTGTAATGTTCTTTGAGTTCATTTTTAAGGTGTGTTTGTAAATATCGTTTAAAATTGCGGCAGCAAAACTAATGAAGATTGCGATTTAAATTACTAACTATTTGTAGTGATTTTTGTGTTATTCAACTAGTCTGGAAAATGATTTTCGAAAGCATACCAGTGTTGTGGAGTTGTGGTCAGTATATCAGATATAAATGGGGTAGAATTATTTTAAGAATACAATTGAGAATTTATGGGTATACCCTTAAACTTTGTGCGTGATTAATTACTGAGACAAAGAGTGTATGCACTCTTACACTACGAGTGCATGCTTATTGAGATGACGAGTGTACGTACTCTTAACCTAAGAGTGCATAGTGGTTGAACCTTAGTAAACAAATTTGTTGAGGTTCAAAGTGCATGCAGTTGTACCCTCAAAGTGTATGCAGTTGTACTCTCAAAGTGTATACAGTTGTACTCTCAAAGTATAGAGGATTGTGTTGAAATTCGGAATAAATTACAATAATCTATCAAAAATGTATTTAATACAATCTCCTTTTTATTGAAAAGATAGGTGAATAGCCTCGTTGATAACGAACGCATCGTTACAATACTAATTAAAACGTCGTTATAACATCATAACATAGAAATTGCTGACTCAAAAGGATCAATTGTTCAAGAACTTAATACATCACACATTAAGCTTCTTTTTCTTCTTGAAGTATTTGTTAATGGTCTCCAGTAACTTTTTTTCATCAAATGGCTTCGCAATAAAGTCATCGCAACCCGCTTCAATACTCTTGTTCTTATCTTCTCTGAAAGCATTTGCCGTTTGTGCAATAATCGGAAGATTGTCACGCATTTTCTTAATAGATTGTGTTGCTTCCAAGCCATTGATGTCAGGTAATCGCAAATCCATTAAAACAAGGTTAATGGTAGGATTTCTTAAGCTCAGTTCTATTGCTTTGTTTCCTGATATGGTATGAAGTATTTTCACTTTTGTAGGCTTTAAAGCTGCTTCGATGTACTTGTAGTTGGTTTCGTCATCTTCTACTACCAAAATCAATTTATCATCCCATTTGTAATCTTTTTTCTTAGCTGTCTTTTTAATGGGTACATTATCTGTATCTACAGGCTTGTAAGGAATGGTAAAGAAGAAGGTTGTTCCTTTGTCTTCAACCGTTGCCATTCTTATTTTTCCTCCCATTAATTCTACAAAACCTTTCGAAATGGCCAAGCCAAGACCAGTACCACCATATTTACGAGTAAAGGATTCCTCAACCTGACGGAAACGTTCAAAAATAATGTCTTGTTTCTCTTTCTGAATACCAATACCTGTATCCTTTACATAGAATTCAAGGGAATTGTCCTTTAAAAGTTTATAGCCAAACTCAATGGATCCTGATGAGGTGAATTTAAACGCATTGTTCAGAAGGTTAGAAAGCACCTGTTTTAGCTTTCTTTCTTCGGTTACTACCAGAGTTTTTTCGTTTGGTAATGATTTAATAACTCTAAATTCAATTTCATCATCAGCAATATTCTCTTTGCTGAATTGCATATGCAAATCGTCTAAAATTGAATTAATCGAGCATTGAGTTTCCTTGATAATGGTTTGTCCGGCATCCAGCTTCGAAATATCAAGAATATCATTAATAATCTTCAATAACTGATTAGAACTCTTGTAAATGATATCTACATATACATTTTGTTGTTCATCAGTTTTTCCAGGCTTTCTAAGCATATCTGCAAAACCAATAATCCCATTCATTGGGGTTCTGATTTCGTGTGACATGTTGGCAAGGAATGCAGACTTTAAACGATCACTTTCTTCCGCTTTTTCCTTCGCTTTTACCAACTCACTTTGCGTATTAATAATAGGAGTAATATCATTAATGATGATCATGGAAGAGGTATCGAAAGGAACCATGAAAAATTCACAATGCCTCTGTTCACCATTTTTAGTATTAATGTGAAATTCTTGTTTCTCAATATCTGTATTGTCCTGCCTTGCTTTTTCAGTAGCTTTTTTCCAAGCTTCAATAACTGTATTTCTGTATTTTTCGTCAGGATAACATTTTGCATACCAGTCTTCAGAGGTAGGAATGTCATTTAAGTTATATCCAAATTGCTCAATAAACTTATCATTCAGGAATTCGATATCTTTATTCTCATCAGTAATTACAATAGGAAGAGGTGATTTGTGAATCATCTTTTTCAACCTGCGTTCGCTCGAAATTATAGCCTGTTGGGCATTCTTCCTTTCGGTGATATCACGTGCCGTGGAAAGAATTACATGCTTTCCTTGCAGGGTTACCAACTGGTTTACTGTTTCCATAGGGGTTTTTTTACCATACTTGGAAACAAACATTTGTTCGCTGGTAAACTGCTTTTCGCGAGTTAGACGTTTTATCGAATCAACAATGTAATCATCATCTAAATTTTCAATAAAATCATGAAGTGTAAGTTGTAATAGTTCTTCGCGAGAATAGCCAAGCAAAATACAAGCTGTATCGTTAGCTTCGATTAATTTTGAAGAACCATCACCTAAATATTCGTTTACCAATATGATATCGGTACTTCCGTTTATCAGGTTCCTGTATTTCTCTTCGCTTGTAGCCAGGGCAGTTGTTCTCTCTTTTACCCTTCCTTCCAGTTTTTCGTTAAAAGATCTTAGCTGTTCCGAGTAATCGTGTATTTCCTGGTATTGTTCACGAATGGTTTGTTCGCCTTTCTCACGCTCCAATATTTCATTCTGAAGTTTGGTGTAGGTTTCGGTTAACTCAGTGATAGAATGGCTTAATAAACTCTCTTCACTAATCCTTTTAACAGAACCATGACCTTGGCCTTGATAAATGGCTTGAGCTTTGTAAATATAATTCTTAATTGGTCGTGAAATACTATCAGAAATTACATAGGTAATAGCAATACAAAACAGTACAATTATCACCGATATAATCGTAAACCAAAATAATGTAGCGTTGTGCATTTCTGACGCTTCCTTATAACTGGAATCAGCTTTGTTTTCAGCAAAATCAGTCAATACTTTGGTTTTTTCCTTAAGCTTATTCAAATGATTTGCTGCCATGCCATCAACCATTTTCTTTGCTGTAAGTTCTTTACCACTAACTTTTAAATCGATAATTTGGTTTCTGATATCTTCCCAGTCCATAAAGGCACGGTGAGCTTCACCTACATCTCTTCCATTGCCTAAGAAATTATTGTAGACAATGTCAAATTCATCTTCCACCTTAAGATGATAAAGATTTATGGTATCAATTGCCTGATCGAACTCCTCTTGAGTGTTAGCAAGTAAGATATCTTTCATTGCACTTTCCATGATTTGAATGTGCGTATTAATATCCCGAATACTATTGCTTACCGTATAGGTGTGATTATAAATGAATTCAGATTCTGATCGTAGTTTTTTTACCTGGAAAATAGAGAGGACGAAGAATGATACCGTAAACAGTAGAATAAGTCCGAATCCAGCAAGCACTCTCGTACGAAATTTTAACTTATTAAGCATTTAGCTTCGCCTGTATTTAGTGTGTAATTAGTGGTTGATTTTGGTCACATTTAGGTGACTTTCATTCCTAAGTTAGTTATTCTTATGGATTTACACAAGATTTTTGACAAAGGTGCTATTATTGCTTACGTAGAGGGGAATTTATACAACAAAAAAAGCAGCTCAAAATGAGCTGCCTATGAAATATAATCAAATGTATTTTGATTTATACGATTCCAGAGAATCCCATAAAAGCCATTGCAAGTAATCCGGCAACAATAAGAGCGGCTGGAGTTCCTTTAATTCCTTTAGGTAATTCTATCATATCAAGGTGTTCACGTAGTCCAGCAAATAATACCAATGCTAGCCCAAAACCAATTGCTGATGCTCCAGAGAATACAACAGCTTCGAGCAAATCGTAATCTTTCTGAATGGTCATGATTGCAACCCCTAAAATTGCACAGTTAGTCGTGATTAATGGAAGGAATACTCCCAAAGCCTGATATAATGCAGGACTTACTTTCTTCAAAATAATTTCTACCAACTGTACCAATGAAGCAATTACCAAGATAAAGGTGATGGTTTGCATGAATCCAATATTATAAGGATTCAAGATATAGTTCTGAATTAAGTAGGTTACGATAGTAGCCAAAACCATTACAAAGGTTACAGCCCCTGTCATACCTACAGCGGTAGATACTTTTTTCGAAACTCCCAGGAAAGGACAAATTCCAAGGAATTGCATCAATACTACATTATTTACAAATATAGCTGATATAATAATTACAATAAATTCCATCGTTTTCCTCCTTATGCTTTTCTCAGTTTGTTAATAAATGCAATTAAGTATCCCAAGGCAATAAATGCACCCGGAGCCAATACAAAAATCAACATTCCATAATTCTCGCTAAAAATGGTGATGCCAAACATTTTTCCTGAACCGAAAAACTCACGAACAGCACCCAACATGGTTAAAGCCATCGCAAAACCTAGTCCCATACTTAATCCATCAATAATAGAAGGAACCAACTTGTTTTTAGATGCAAATGCTTCGGCACGTCCCAATACTACACAATTTACTACAATCAGAGGAATAAATACACCCAATTGTTCGTGCAGAGCAGGTACGTAACCAGCCATTACCAAATCAACCATTGTTACGAAAGAAGCAATGATCACAATAAATGATGGAATCTTTACTTTATCAGGGATTTGAGAGCTAACCAATGAGATTACAAGGTTTGACATGATTAGTACGAAAGTTGTAGCTAATCCCATACCCAATCCGTTAATTGCAGAAGAGGTTACTCCAAGTGCAGGACACATACCCAACAATAGAGTAAAAACAGCATTCTCTTTAAAAAAACCTTTTAAGAAATTTTCTTTGTTTGTCATTACTTGGTTCCTCCTTCCATTTTTTTGTTATACTCATTGTAAGCAGTCTGAACAGCCTCTAAGAAAGCTCTGGAACTGATTGTTGCTGCAGTAATTGCATCAACTTCACCACCATCTTTGCTAACAGTTAGGTTTGCTGTTCCAGGATTTTTGCCCAAAATGCTACACTTGGCTTTAGTTGGATCGGTAGTTTTAAACCAAGGTTCCATTTTTGTACCCAAACCAGGTGTTTCTTTGTGTTCCAATACTGAATAGTTGTTGATTGTTCCATCAGGTTTAAAACCAACCATAATCCAAATATATCCGGAGAATCCGTTTGTGGTAAATGTTTTTACTGCAGTACCAACCAATTCTCCCCCTTTTTTGGCAGGATAGAATTCCAAAAGATCACCTGTAGGCATCTCAACAGAATACATTTCTTCACTTGGATTATTATCAAATTCAGGAACAACTTCCTTAATGGCTTTTAATTTCTTAGCCAATTTAGCAGCAGCGATAGGTTCTTTGGTTAACTCGTAAAGTCCACCCAATGCAGCTGAGGCAACTAGTGTTACGATGAATAACACCAGAACCATATTTATAAATGTAGATTCTTTTTTACCAGCCATGATTATTTCCTTTTTTCGCCGAAACGCTTAGGTTTAACATACACGTTAATTAGTGGCACAAATGCATTCATAATAAGAATGGCAAATGAAACTCCTTCAGGATATGCTCCAAATACACGGATCACTACAGTAAGGACACCGATTCCCACACCGTAGATGATCATTCCTTTGTTAGACATTGGAGAAGTAACATAGTCGGTTGCCATGAAAATAGCACCCAATAACAAACCTCCTGTCAAAATATGGAATACAGGCCCAGCATAAGCTTCTGGATCTGCCATGTGAAGAATTCCAGTTAAGATAGCAACAGAACCAATCACAGCAACAGGAATGTGCCAAGTAATGATCTTACGGATCAACATATAAATTAATCCAAGAACTAAGGCAGCTCCTGCAATTTCACCCATTGAACCTCCCATATTCCCAAGGAACATGTCCATGTTTGAAGGAATCTTGTCCATTAGTGATGAAAGAGATTGACCGCTTTTCAATCCTTCCTTAATGATGGCAAGAGGCGTAGCTCCGGTTTCCACATCAATATATCCACTGGTTAAACCTTTAGACACTGGCCAACTGGTCATTTGAACAGGGAAGGAAATTAATAGGAATACACGACCAACCAAAGCAGGGTTGAATACGTTGTTTCCTAATCCTCCAAATGTCATTTTACCAATACCAATTGCAACCAAGGCTCCAATCATGATGATCCAGATTGGAAGGTTAGATGGTACGTTAAAAGCCAAAAGAATACCAGTGATAAGGGCAGAACCATCGTTAATGGTAACTTCTGTCTTTAGAATGTATTTTTGAATTAAGAATTCGAATAAGTAACATGATGCTACGGCGGTTAGGGTTACAACTAGTGCACCTAATCCAAAGTAAAAGAACGAAAATAGCAGCGCCGGAAGCATCGCAAATACCACACCATACATGTTTTTCTGTATGGAATCTCCACTATGAACATGCGGAGATGGTGCGACAAGTACTTTGGTGTTCATATCTATTTGTTAATTAGTTAATTTTTAATTTGGTAAATGAATGATTATTAATCACTCATTGTGAATTGCTAATTATTTGCGTGCTCTCATGATTTGGGCTACTTTACCCTTTCCTAATCGGATGTAATCCAATAGAGGACGGTGAGCAGGACAAGTGAAACTACAAGAACCACATTCGATACAATCCATTACTGCATCTTTTTCTAAGCGCTCGTAATCTTTTTTATCAGCACATACCATTAGCAAGTATGGTTCAAGTCCCATTGGACAAACAGAAACACACTTACCACAACGGATACAAGCTTTGGTAGCTTTACGAGCAGTTTCTTCTTTAGGAAGAAGCAATAATCCAGAACTACCTTTAGTCAATGGCACATCAATACTTGATAATGCTTTACCCATCATTGGACCACCACCTACAATTTTACCAGTATCTTCAGGCATGCCACCTGCAGCTTCGATAATATCTTTTACTGGGGTACCAATACGGAACATCCAGTTTGAAGGGTTCTTCAATGATTTACCAGTAACAGTTGCAACTCGTTCAAATAAAGGTTTGTTTTTCTGAACTGCCTCATAAACTGCATAAGCAGTACCAACATTCTGAACAACGGCACCAACTTCAATGGGTAGAGCTCCTGATGGAACTTCACGCTTGATGGTAGCAGAAATTAATTGCTTTTCACCACCTTGAGGGTATTGTGTTTTTAATGGACAAATCTCAATTCCATTATAGTTTGCAGCAAGTTTTGTAAGGTGAGCAATGGCATCTGGTTTGTTATTCTCAATACCGATAATGGCTTTGTTTACCTCAAGAGCTTTCATTAAGATTTGAGTACCAACCAATACCTCATCACCTTTTTCCAACATGATTCTGTGGTCAGAGGTTAGGTAAGGTTCACACTCAACAGCATTAATGATTAAAACCTCTGCAGTTTTTCCTGGAGGAACTGAAAGTTTAACATGAGCAGGGAAAGTAGCACCACCCAAACCAACGATACCAGCATCGCCAACTTGTTTGATAATTTCTTCTTTACTTGCTTTGATATCTTTTACCAATTCTTCGCTTCGGTCGATATGCTCTAACCACTCATCTCCATCAACTTTAATGATGATAGAGGTTCTGCGGAAACCACTAGCATCCATGATATCATCTAGCTTGAATACAGCTCCTGATACAGAAGAGTGAATATTTGCAGATACAAATCCTGAAGATTTGGCAATAAGTTGTCCTACTTTAACTTCGTCGCCTTTTTTAACGATTGCCGTAGCAGGAGCACCAATATGTTGTGAAATTGGAATGCTAACCATTTGGGGTATTGGCAATGCCTGGATTGCGCTTTCAGCAGATAGTTTGTTTTCTGCTGGATGAATACCTCCTATAGAAAATGTTTTTAACACTGATTATCCTCCTATTTATTTGTTATCAGATGTTTCTTCTTTCGAATCGTTTGCTTTTGGCTCAGCTTTAGGAGCATCTTTAACTTCCGTTTTAGCAGTTGCAGGTTTTACTGTTTTTGCATCAGGTTTTGCAGCAGGCTTCTCTTTACGAGGAGGGAAGTTTAATTCATGTATTGCATTAGTAGGACAAACTACTACACATTTTCTACACAATTTACATTTGTTGTAGTCGATGTAAGCAAGGTTGTTTTCTACTGTAATTGCATCGAAAGGACATTCTTTCTCACATTTGCGACAACCAATACATGCAACATTACAAGCTTTTTTCGCAACTGCACCTTTGTCCTTGTTTACACAAGACACAAAAATACGACGGCTTTTAGGGCCTTTTTTGCGAAGCTCAATAATGTTATTAGGACAAGCTTTAACACAAGCACCACAAGAAACACACTTGTCTTCAATAATAACAGGAAGACCTGTTTCTTCGTCCATGTACATTGCATCGAAATTACATGCTTCAACACATTCGCCTAGACCTAGACATCCGTGCTGACAACCAGTTTCACCACTGTAAAGTGATGCAGCAATGGAACAGGAAGCTGCTCCATCGTACTGATTTGTTTTCGGACGGTTCTCGCAAGTTCCGTTACAACGTACAACAGCAACAGTTGGGTCTGCTGCTTTAACTTCGTGTCCTAAAAGGGCACCTACATGTGACATTACTGCTGCTCCACCAACAGGGCAGTTGAAGTTTGAGATGTCGTCGGCTTTTACCAATGCTTCGGCAAAACCCCTACAACCCGGATAACCACAACCCCCGCAGTTTGCTGCAGGCAATGCTTCTTCAACCTCGTCAATTCGAGGATCTTCGTACACTTTGAATTTTTGGGCTACAAAATACAGGATAATTGCTGCTGTAACACCAATCGCACACAAAGCCAGAATAGTGATAGCTATAATGCTCATAGAATTAAATGTTTACGATTTTTTCTATTGTAAATGAAAACGTTTTCTTTAAACGTCCTTTAAAAAAGGACAATATGATATAATAAGGTGGTAAAACTGCCAATGATAGTAAACCACTTATTAGTTCGTTGTTAGTAATTGATGTTGCTATAAAAAGAACAAGTAACACAAGAATAAACGGGAGTACATATGCCAACATTAATGCAAACCAGCCTAAGGATTCGCGATAAGTTAATTTGACTTTTTCTCCTACTGAATACTTGTTGCTAAAATCAATAACATCAATTGATTTTTCCTTCATGTCAGACATTGTACATGCTCCTTTAGCATGACAACCTGCACAAGCCGAAACATTAACAATTCCGACTGTAATCTTACCATCCTTTATTTCCAGGATAGTCCCCTCATGATCAATTTGTTTGGGAGTACTCATGATTTAGCCCCTTTTTATTTAATGTATGTGTTTGTTTGCTGTATATCAGCACCTTTTAATAGGTATGTTATTTAACACATGGCAACAAAATTAACACTTTAGGTCACATTCCATCCTGAAAAAGTCTATTTATAGCGTGTTTAAATAGAGGGACTTCCTTGCTTTTGTAATGTAGAGATTACAATTTTTCATGTATCTATATTGAATACAGTTAGTTTGGGCTATTCAAGAAAAAAATCGCTAATTTTTGTATTTTCTGCAAACGAGATAATTTAGATTGCTTTTAGATAATGAATGCTTGAGTGAAGGCTGTGGAACAACAGGAGTCGAGGAATGTGAATTTTCATGCAGAATTAAATTGAACCACAAAGAGACTTTCCCCTTTTTTGAATTCCTAATTTTGATAAGAGTGTATTACCTGTAAAGTGTTAAAAAATAAACTTTACATATGATTATTGTAAAGGAGCTTGTATTAATTGGAGTATAGAACCTGTATTTTACAGTATCTACCTGGTTGCCCAACCAGGTAAAGTAGGTTGGTAGACGTACTAGAGTAGGTTATCCAAATGGGTAAAGTAGGTTGGTAGACGTACTAGAGTAGGTTATCCAAATGGGTAAAGTAGGTTGGTGGACGTACTAGAGTAGGTTATCCAACCAGGTAAAGTAGGTTGGAAAACGTGCTAGAGCAGGTTGTTTAAATGGATATAATAATTTATTGCACTTACTTGGGTAGGTTGTTATTATAATAATTGCAGTTCAAGTAGGTATTTAAAGAAAAATGCCCAGCGTATGTAAAATACATTGGGCAAATATCTTAAGTATATATTGTGCTTCCTTAGAATTGAAAACGCAATGCCACATAAGGCATTACCGAATTATCAGCCTTAAAACTTCCATCATCTTGCTTGTTCCAGGTCCATTTGTAGTCTATTCCTGTTGCTATAATAGGACTTATTTTATATGCGAAACGAATTAATGCCAATGAATTATCATCGAATTCAAAAGCATCACCAAAATCAACCAAATTGGCTTTTGTATAATATCCTTCAATAATAATCTTATCGAATAAATCTTTCGTTTTAAGATTTAGCTGCATGGTGGCAGGGGTTTCTTCACTTACATTATCAGGCAGAAGTAAATTACCTCCAACCAAAACTTTATCCATTAACGAAGCGGTTAAGGATCCGTAAATACCCTGCTTATTTTTAGCATCGCCCAATGCAGCAATTTTTGCATCCTTATTGATTTCGTAATGCGCATCGAAGAATTGCGGCAGGTAATTGTCGGTATACCAAAGGCGTTCAATTCTCGAATTCAATCTAAAGAAATTGCCTACCACATTCATATTGGCATTAACACCAATTCCCATACCTTTTCCTGCGCCATATCCTTGCGCAGGAGGGATTGCCTGATGATATCTGGCCAGTGAATCTGATTTTATTTTTGCCAGTTTGCTAAAGTGGGTATATCCGGTAAGGTTGATAAAATTGGAATTGATAAAAGTGATTCCCATGTCAAAACCATAGGCTTTCATCCCATCAGAAAGGAATTCATTTTTCCCGGTATCATCTCCAAAGCGATTGGTTCTGTCTTTATCGCTAATGTAAGAGAATCCAAAATCTAATGTTTTAAGAACTGGAATTCCACTAGCTCCAAACGGACGAACATAAGGACGAATGGCGAACAGATTAAATGATTCAAGATTAAAATCGCTATACAAACCTTCGATACCAACAACTTTTTTAATTCTAAAATCGTAGCTAACACCTACTTTTCGCTTTTCAAAACTAGGTGAGTTGTTGTAGTTATTTAACAAGCTACCATAGCCAAGAGATTCGCCTCTTAATTGCCCTACTTTAATAAAAACAGGATCTTTTTTCTTACGACCATAACGTACATAGCTGATAAGACGAAGTATTCCAGCTCCATTTTTGAATTCGTCGCTGTACAATTCTCCCGATTCTATGTTGAAATAAATTGGAAGATCAAATCCTACACCTACTTTTCCCAGGTTCAATTCAGGTTGAAATCTTGCACCAGCATAGTTTTCTCCACCAATTCGGGCAAAGACAAATGCACCAGTGAAAAGGCTGATGGAGTCAGGATTGCTTAGGTTTTCGAATGAATTATCGAAACCGTAAAATAAATTGTCTTCTTGAGCATGCAGGTTCCCTACACACAGAAATATAGACAAGATAGAGAGTAGTAATAGTTTTTTCATATGGTTATATTGGTTATTGATATATGTGTACCGAACAAAGAATTATGAACCCTATTTTATTATCAAGAGCATGCTTTTGTGATTAAGGATAATATTGAAAATACAATTTAAAAGTATAAATTTATTATTCAATAATTAGCTAATAACACTCCAATTTACCTTTGTCTTACTAAGTCTTTTTACTTGTTTGGCTAAAGTGAAGTTTTCTTCTTTTTCCAGAAGTGGATCATCGTCTAAAATTTCCTGTGCAACATCTCTTGCATATTGTAGTAACTGACCATCTTTACCAAGATGAGCAATTTTTAGATCATAGGAAATACCACTTTGTTGTGTTCCTTCAATATCTCCAGGACCTCTTAGTTTTAAATCTACTTCGGCAATTTCGAAACCATCGTTGGTTCTTACCATGGTTTCAATTCTTTTTCTGGATTCATTGGAAATCTTGTAGGATGACATTAGGATACAGTATGATTGTTCGGCACCACGACCAACACGACCACGCAACTGGTGCAACTGCGATAAACCAAATCTTTCGGTACTTTCAATCACCATTACCGATGCATTGGGTACATTAACACCAACCTCGATTACGGTAGTTGCCACCATAATTTTGGTTTCACCTTGCGCAAATCTTTGCATTTCAGCATCTTTTTCGGCAGGTTTCATTTTACCATGAACCATGCTTATGCCGTATTTTTCAGGAGGAAAAGCACTGGCTACACTTTCATATCCTTCTTCCAGATTTTTATAATCCATTTTTTCCGATTCTTTAATCATCGGATATACCAAATAGATTTGCCTTCCCAAATCAATTTGCTTTTTCATGAATTGATAAACCTGACGTCTTTTGTTCTCGAAATAGTGAACCGTTTGAATGGGTTTTCTTCCTGGCGGCAATTCATCAATTACTGAAACTTCCAGATCACCATACAAAGTCATTGCTAAAGTTCTAGGAATTGGAGTTGCAGTCATTACCAGTACGTGAGGAGGAATGTTATTCTTTTTCCATAACCTGGCACGTTGTGCTACACCAAACCTGTGTTGCTCATCAATAATTACCAAACCAAGATTATTAAACTGTACAACATCTTCGAGCAAGGCGTGTGTACCAATCAGAATTTGTAACTCTCCACTTTTAAGGTCTTCGTGAATTCTACGTCTGTCCTTTTGTTTTGTGGAACCAGTAAGCAAAGCAACATTCACATCAATTCCTTCCAGAAATTCAGAAATGCTTTCCATGTGCTGTGTTGCCAGAATTTCGGTAGGAGCCATTAAGCATGCCTGGCAACCATTGTCGAGCGCCATAAGCATACACATCAGTCCAACCATGGTTTTTCCACTACCCACATCACCTTGTAACAGTCGATTCATTTGTTTTCCTGAACCAACATCTTTACGGATTTCTTTAATTACTCGCTTTTGTGCATTGGTTAATTCGAAAGGCAAATTGTTTTGGTAGAAGCAATTGAAGTATTCGCCAATTTTTGCGAACGGATGTCCTTTGTATAGGATTTTCCGTTTCATTTTCATTTTAAGAATGTTGAGTTGGATATAGAACAACTCTTCAAACTTTAAGCGATATTGTGCTTTTTTAAGGATCTCGGCATTTTGCGGAAAATGAATTTGCAATAATGCTTCGTGAAGGTTGATAAGACCTAGTCTTTTGATCAGCGGTGCAGGTAAAGTTTCGGGTATTTTCCCATTTACTGATTTGAGTGCATTTTCTTGCAGTTTCTGAATTGCTCGTGAATTCAGAAAGCTATTCTTCATTTTTTCAGTAGTCAGGTAAAAAGATTGAAGCGAAGCATTAATCTTCCCGTTGCTTTTATTGGCTTCTTCTATTTCAGGATGAACAACATTAACCTTTCTGTTGAATTCTGAAGGCTTTCCAAATACAATGTAATCGGTATTTGGCTTTAGGTTGCCTTTAATGTATTTAATGCCTTTAAACCAAACCAATTCCATGGTATCTTCACCATCGGTAAAATAAGCAACCAAACGTTGTTGACGTTTTTCACCCAAAGTTTCGATGCCTGTGATTTGGCCTCTTACCTGAATGTAAGGTAGTTTTGAGTTGATCTCCCTAATTGAATAGAATTTGGTTCTATCGATATATTTGTACGGAAAATGATACAACAAATCCTCGTAACTATAAATCGATAGTTCTTGATTCAAAATGGAAGCTCTTTTGGGACCAACTCCAGCTAAAAATTTTATATCCAGACCAGCTAATTCAGACATTTAAAGTATTGAAAGTTCAAAAAATCTAATAATTTTAATTTTTGAGAAACTCAAATTTACAATTTAATTCGCCAAATATACATAAACACTAGCATGAGTGGAATTCGTTATCGACTAAAAAAAAGATTAATTCGTTTAAGAACTTATCGCCGAAAGGGCTTTGGAGAACATTCGTCATATGCAATTGATTTGATAACTAATGTATTCGGAGCTAAGCTTCATTATTATGCCTTTCGTGATCTTCAACATACCAGGGAATTGGCAATAAAATTGCTAAAAGCTTCCTGTAAGTCAGCTGCCATTAGTGCAGGTCGTGCAAATTATCTGAAGGAGGAAATCCTAAATTTAAAAAGAGGAAAGGATGTGGATCGTTTGATTTTTCGATTGATGAACTACTATCAAGTAAAAAAGCCTGTGTTTATTGGAAATGGTTTGGGCTATACGAAGGCATATATGGCCAAGGTTGATTCTAGAATTAAACTTCACTGTATTGGAGATTGTCTTAAAAATGAAGAGATAAATTCTAAAATTTTTAACAATCAGCTTAAAATTAATAATGTAGAATCTATACATTTTAATGAATTAGGGGGAGTTGATTTTGTGGTAATATCCAATTTGGCCAGTATGGAAGATATTGAGTTGTTTAGAATTAATTACCCTCATTTTTTGGGCAGATCTTCTATTTTAGTTTTTCAAAACATGAATAGAAATCCCCTATTGTTGGAAACTTGGAAAACACTAAAATGTTCTCCTTCATTTGATTTTTACCTAAATATACACTCTGTTGGAATTTTAATTTCTATGGATAATACGAAAAATAAATTCTTAGAATCGTTCTAAATAATAAAAAATTTTATCTTTGTTATAACTGCTAATATTTACCGACAAACTTGTAGGTATTAGCCAAAAAAATAGAGCAATGGATAAATTTAAAGTATATACAAAAACAGGGGATAAGGGAACTACCGGACTTATTGGTGGAACACGTGTTCCAAAATATCATTTGAGGTTAGAAGCATACGGAACAGTTGATGAATTGAATTCTTACATCGGTTTAATTCGATCTCATCAAATTGAAGAAAAAACTCTGGAAGTTTTAAATATAGTACAGAATAAGTTGTTTTTGATTGGTTCTCGTTTGGCTACTGATGATGAAAAATCGGATTTAAAACAAAAGCTAAATCTGAGTGAAGATGATATATTATTATTGGAATCGGAGATGGATAGAATGGATGAAGAACTACCAGAATTGAATAATTTTGTTCTACCTGGCGGGAGTCAGTTAAATGGATTTTGTCATGTTGCAAGAACAATTTGTCGTAGGGCAGAGAGAAGAGCCAATCAATTATCAATAGAAATTGACATAAATCCCTTATTGTTGAAGTACTTAAACCGTTTGTCGGACTACTTATTTGTGTTATCACGCAAGGTTTTAAAGGATGTTGGGGCTGATGAAATAAAATGGGAGCCTGACTTGTAAATTCGGAAAAAAAAATTATATTCGCAGAATAAAGGAACCTAAAAATATTTTGAACTTATGTATTGGACACTTGAATTAGCAACAAAACTTGAAGATGCCCCATGGCCGGCTTCCAAGGATGAGTTGATTGACTACGCAATTCGCTCTGGTGCGCCGCTAGAGGTGATTGAAAATTTGCAGGAAATCGAGGAAGAGGGAGAGATTTTTGAGAGTATTGAGGATATTTGGCCTGATTACCCTAGCAAAGGAGATTTTTTATTCAACGAAGATGAATACTAAAAAATAAAAAACGAGGTTTTGAAACAAAACCTCGTTTTTTATTTCCTGCTTTAATCTGCTCATCAATCAGTAGATTCTGCTTTTAATATACTTTTAGCTGTATGTGGAGGTGTATTTCTCCATATAAATATATCTTCTTTTGACTTTGGCTGAACACCATCGAACCAACGGAAATTTTTCAGGAATAGCATTTCTTGTTCTACTTCAAACAAAGGATACATATTGCCATCAGGTTTTTTGATAAACTTAATCTGATCGATTTTGTTATCCTTTATAAGTATTGTAATATTACTGCTCTTGGCAATATTCATTCCCATTAATATTTCTTTGTCTTTAGGATAATATATGGTTTCACCATTGCCATCAATATCTAATTGGTAAATTTTATTGTCTCTAACATGACCAAGCATGTTCTTTCCTTTAATCTGGTTGTAAAAGACACTGTCTTCTTTTGCCGTTAGAAAAGAAGAACCTCTAAAATGAAGATATTTTAGTTTCTGATTTTGTGTTTCGATACCTATGGTATCAGCAACCATTTGATTTCCCTGTGCCCATAAAACCGGATCGTTAAACAATCGGATAGTGGAGTCTTGCATGGTATATACCAGAGAATCACATTTACCCTGCAAATCAGGTCGGAAAAACTTTACGTGATGGAAAGCCTTTATTAGTTCATAATCTGCACTGTCTTTTGATATGGTAAGGGTATCTGCATGTAGAAAAAGAGAATCCTGTTCGGCCACTTGAATGAATACCGCAGAATCTGTCATTAATGCTTCTTCGGTATTCTTAAAAGTTTCTAAAAAATGTCCTTGTAAGATAATATTATTAACAGTGTCTTTTAATTCTACATTATCGAATATTCTAGCGGTTTCATTGTTTTTATCAAGGTAAATGCTATCGCCTTTTATTTGATATGCTTTACTATTAAGAGTTGTGTTTTTAAAAAATTGCGATATTCCAGTAGCTGTATTGTACCATCCATCTTCCGAATAAAGTGTTTCAGTTTCATTTTCGATGGTAGTAGGACCTAAAATAAAAGCAGTTTTACTAAGCGTGTTGTATTTTAGTGTGTCCGATTTTAAAGTATAGTCATTACTTAGAACCTCAACGCTATCTTTAAAGAACAACAAATCCTGTCGCGTGTAATATCTTCCAATGCTGCTGGTAAGCGTATTGTTTGTGTCTACAATTTTTCCACCATCAAAATAGTAACCTACACTTTCATTCATGTCAAAATCAAGAAATTCAGTGGTAACCGTAACGGTTTTATTTTTAAGCTTTACATTGTCACGCATTTCAGCCAGTTTGGTGTTTCCGTAGTACTTTAGTACATCACCATAAATGTGAACTGTGTCCGAGCTAATAATGTGAACATTACCATATGCAACAATTCTGTTGTCGCCTCTGAACTGATATACGCTATCGCAATACATCTTAATGTTTTCGTGGGTTATAAATACATTGCCATTGAAAACAGTAAGCTGTGATTCTGATTTTAATTCGGCTCTGATATCATCTGAGTTTTTAATTTCGATTAATGATTTTTTCTGAGCTTCCAGCGTAAATGAGAACAGGCAGAATATTCCTGCGAATAGAATAATCGATTTATATTTTGTAATGATGCAAGGCATTCCTTTTATTTTAATAATTCTGTTATAATATCTTCAACACTAATTCCTTCAGCTTCGGCCTTGTAGTTTTTCATGATTCTATGTCTTAATATAGAAACTGCAACTTCCTTTACATCTTCTATGTCCGGAGAATATTTTCCGGAAAGAAGAGCGTGTGCTTTGGCACCAATCACCAAATATTGCGATGCTCTTGGTCCAGCTCCCCAATTGATATACTCATTTGCCATAGGATGCGAGAACTCGGTATTAGGCCTCGATTTTGCCGCCAAATTTACAGCATATTCCAATACATTTCGATTAATTGGTACTTTTTGTATCAATTTTTGATAATAAGAAATCTTTTCACCCGAAATAATCTTGTTCAATGCAATTTCCTTGCCACATGTAGTGTTTTCAACAATCGAAATTTCATCTTCTAATTTTGGGTAATCCAAATAAATGCTAAACATGAAGCGGTCCAATTGAGCTTCAGGAAGAGGATAGGTACCTTCTTGCTCGATTGGGTTTTGTGTGGCCAATACGAAAAAAGGCTTTTCGATTTCGTAGTTTTTACCATTTACCGTTACCATTTTTTCTTGCATTGCCTCCAATAAAGCCGATTGAGTTTTGGGCGGTGTACGGTTGATTTCATCAGCAAGTAGAATGTTGGCAAACAAAGGACCTTTTATGAAATTGAATCTACGTTCATTGTTTAATATTTCTGTTCCAATAATATCAGAAGGCATTAAGTCTGGTGTAAACTGTATTCTTTGGTATTTTAAGTCTAATACCTGTGCAATTGTGTTTACAAGTAAAGTTTTAGCAAGTCCGGGAACACCAATCAGTAAGCAGTGTCCATTGCTAAAAATCGAAATCAATACCTTTTTAATGATTTCATCCTGACCATAAATTTTCTTACCAATTTCCTCAAGTAGCTTTTTGTAATCGGCGTGTAAGGAATTAGCAGCTTCAACTTCTGATTTAAAGTTCATAAGGATTTAGTATTTGGATTTCCTTGAAAAAATTCAGACACAGCAAAAAGGCTGTGTCTGAGAAAATATTTTAAGCTTTATTATTTTTGCCAGCCTTTGAATCTGAATTTTGCATTTTTGTATGAATCATCAATGTGAACGTAAGTGCCAGATTGCTTTTCTTTGATCCATTTATCAAGAATATCTTGCTGCTTTTGATTGGTCAGCATATTCTCAAAAATGCTCCAATCGTCAGATAGGTTTGCTGTGTGAGATTTGGTTTCTGATTTTATCTTGATGATTTTGTAAGCATCCTTTCCTCCTGAAACATCTAATAATGGCTCAGAAATTTCATTGATTTTTAAGCTGTTAATTTGTTGAGCAATTGCAGGAGGCAAATTGTCTTTTTCAAATCTAGATGATCCAGTATATGGATTAACAATCAAACCACCATTATTTCTGGTATCCTTATCAGCTGAGAAATAAAATGCAGCCTCATCAAACTTTAGTTTTTCATTTCGAATTAAATCTGCGATACTATCTAAACGCGCTGTAGCTTCTTTTCTTTTATCTTCTTCAATTTTTGGTTTAAGAAGAATGTGACGTACATTAATTCTTTCTCCTTTTCTATCGATGAATTGAATGATGTGAAACCCGTATTCAGTTTCTACAATCTTAGAAACTTTATCAGTTTTTAGGTTGAAAGCTACGTTTGCAAACTCTGGTACTAAACTAGATCTAGGAGTATAGCCTAATTCACCACCTTGACGAGCACTTCCTGGGTCTTCAGAATAAAGAACTGCCAAGGTTGAAAAGCTCTCACCTTTATGTACTCTGTCTCTAAATTCTCTTAACCTGTTTCTAATTCTGTCTTTCTCATCATCAGTAACTTTTGGATATCGAACAATTTGTTGTACCTCTAGTTTGCCAGCAATTGTAGGCAAGCTGTCTTTGTTTAGTTTATTGTAGAAATCACGAACTTCTGCCGGTGTAATGTGAATGTCTTTTGTGATTTCTGCCTGCATTTTTTCTTTAATACGTTCATTTCTGGTAGGTTCTCGCAAATCATTTTTCATATCAAGAATTGATTTGCCAAAATATTGTTCCAATTTTTCTTTCGAACCTATTCTTTGAATGTACATTTCCATTTTACGATCAAGATCATCCTCAACTTCTTGTTCGGTTACCTCAACACTATCAATCGCAGCTTGGGCAATCATAAGTTTTTGAATCAATAGATCTTCAAAAATTTCGGTTTTCAAGTCAACACTACCCGATGTATATCCTTGAGCTTTAAGACTGATGAATCTTTGCTCAACATCCGATTTTAATACAACCTGATTACCAACCACGGCAATGATTTTATCTACCACATTGTCTTGAGCATTAAGAGTAAGAATACTCAGTAACAATAGTGTTAACACCGTGCAAGTTTTTCTAAAAATGTAACGCATATTTTATGGTTTAATAAATTTTGAATTTATTTTTCGATTCTGCATCTCTGTAGATGTTTTCTTCGAGATTTTTAATGAATTCTATTTTTCGTTTATTGATTATTATTTTTCTAATGTCATCTCTCACAAAGTCAAGAGGAGCAATATTATTCTTGAACTCAACATTTTTAATGGCAACAAAATACCTGTATGTCGAGTCTTCTGTTTCAATGTGCTTTCTACTTTTTAATAATTTGTCTTCATCGCTAAATTCGAAAGGGATTCTACTTAATAGTTCTTTCGCATTTACCCATTGCCCGCTAAAATTATCAAATTTTGTGGCATTCTGAAAACAGTAGTCTTCCAATTCGTCCCAATCTTCTTCTTTTTCTGACTTATAAAGCTTTTGAATTCTTTTGTAATCGGGAACAGGTTTTGAGATTTGAATGTATAATGCTTTGATAATGTTTCTGTTCAGTATGAAATTCCCTGAGTTTTGACGATAATAATTGTCAATTTCAAAAGTGGTAACAGAAGTATCAAGTTTTTGCTCTAAAAGCTGTTGCTGGTATTTGTGAATAATTAAAGAAGAACGATAATCTTCTACCATTTTGCTAACATCTTTATCTTCTTCCGAAAGATTAAGTTCAGCTTTTGAAATGATCAACCGTTTTTTTATCCATTGGTGAATATAGTTATCAGCAATTAATATACTGTCTTCATTAGTACTTCCATTGGGGACGATTGCTGCTACTTCACTCATGTATAAAAAGTTCTGATTTACTTTAGCAACCACCTTGTCTTCTTCCTGATTGTAATTGCAAGCAATCATGCCTGCAAGTAAAATTATTGTTAGTATGTATTTATTCATTCTTATTTGTTCGCAAGTTTGTTAAAGCTGAGAGATTGATTTTTACAGAATATTTCTTTCTAAGTTCTTCCGACCATTTTTCCTCAAGCCAAGCTCTGTAATCCTCCAATACAATATCTTTAACTGTTTTGTAATCAGTTTTTTTGTTGTATTTGTACTGATTGTTAATGTAATATTTTTTTGTCTTTTCTTTGTCTGAAATATTATTCCATATTGTTTCTTTTGTGATAAAATAAACTAGAATTCCATTTTCGTATTCATCCAGCAATGTTTTTAGCTCTTGATGTCTTTCTACAAGTTTATTTTTGTGGTATGCTAAGATACAAGTGTTTGAGAAATTAACATATAATCTATTGATATAATCTTCAAAATTTTCATAAATATCTTTTGACGCTTGTTTACTTAGGAATTCAGCAAACTTTTCTTGAGAGTAATCGTTATCTTCTATCGAAAATAAAGTTTCCCAAAGCTCTGCGTAAGCATAATCCAGAATTGAGTAAAAATTCGATAGTAAATTCTTGTTTTCCTTGAATTGATATCTTTCTTTTAACTGCTTGATTAATTCATTTTCTGAAATTCTTGATCTACTATCTTCTTCCAAAAGCTCAATCAATTCACCTTTGCATTCCTGAAGATTGTTATATTCCTTTTTCTCCAAAATCTGTATAATGTGGTAGCCAAATTCTGTTCTTATGGGTTGTGAAAAATCTCCTTTCTTTTTTAATTCAAAAGCAGTTCTTTCAATTGTTGGGTGAGTTTCGAATAATCCAAACCATGGCAATATACCATTGTTATTTATCGAACTAACATCATCGGAATATTTTTGAACCAACTCGGAAAAATCAGCTCCTGATTGAAGAAGTTGATAGATAGAATCCGCTTTTAGTTTGATCTTATTTTTTTCGTTTTTCTTTTTAAATTCAAGCATAAGGTGCCTAATTTTCACCTTTCCTGGATTTTTAATCTTTTCAATGGTTTGGACAATATGGTATCCGTAAGGTGATCGAATAGGTTTGGAGTATTTGTCTTTTGACATGCTGTAGGCAGCGGTTTCAAAGGCGTAATCCATATCGAAAGCTGTAATGTATCCTAATTCTCCATTGTTTTTTCTAGCTGATAAATCATCAGAAAATTGATTGGCAAGTTTTGAAAACTTCTTACCCTGATTTAATAATGAATAGATTCTGGTTGCTTCCTGATAGGCTTCAAGAGTATCTTTCGGAGTAGCTCTACCTTCAATCTTAATTAAAATATGACGAGGCTTTATAAAATATTGAATTCTTTCGAATGTTTCTTCAAGTAAATTTTGATTGATATTGACAGGATACAAATATGCTTTAAAAGCTTGATTATGGTAGGTTTCAATTTCCTGAATCACTTCTGGTAGAGTGTCAAATTGAAGATTTTTAGCTTCAGTGGCTTTTAGATGAAAATCGATATATAAATCTAAAGATTCTTTTAGAGAAAGCGGTTTGTTGTGCTGATCACGAAGTTTATTACTTTCATAAAGTTTAAAAAATGGAGCAGAAGGATAAGATGTATCATTAATGCTAAAAAGGGTATCTGTTGAATTGTATTGCCCGTAACTTGCTAACGAGCAATATAAAACTGTAATCAGATATAATAAACCCTTCCTCATTCAGTAATTATATGGTAAATATTCTAAAAAAGAAAACGGTAACCCGTACCATAACGGGTTACCGAAATATATGCGATAAAATTATCTGCTATAGTTAGGAGCTTCGCGAGTAATCGCAACATCATGCGGATGACTTTCTGCCATACCCGAAGCTGTAATTTTAACAAATTTGGCGTTGTGCAAATCTTCAATACTTGCAGAACCACAATATCCCATACCAGCACGTAAACCACCAATTAACTGATAGATTACTTCATAAAGAGTTCCTTTATAAGGTACACGTGCAACAATTCCTTCTGGAACCAATTTCTTGATATCATCTTCAGCATCCTGAAAGTAGCGGTCTTTTGAACCATGTTGCATCGCTTCAACAGAACCCATACCACGATACGATTTGAATTTACGACCGTTATAAATGATGGTTTCTCCTGGAGATTCTTCAACACCAGCAAGAAGTGATCCTGCCATAATACAATCTGCACCAGCGGCAATTGCTTTTACAATGTCACCAGAATAACGCAAACCACCATCTGCAATTACAGGAACACCAGTTCCTTTAAGAGCTTTAGATACTTCGTAAATTGCGCTTAACTGTGGAACACCAACACCAGCAATAACACGAGTTGTACAAATAGAACCTGGTCCGATACCAACTTTAACGGCATCAGCACCAGCGTCAACTAGCATTTTTGCAGCCTCAGGAGTAGCAATGTTACCAACAATAAACTGCATGTCAGGAAACTTTTTCTTTGCAGTTTTTAGTACTTCAACAACACCTCTCGAATGACCATGAGCAGTATCAATAATAATAGCATCGGCATTTGCTTGAACTAAAGCTTCAATTCTATCCAATGTATCACCAGTTACACCAACTGCAGCAGCTACTCGTAAACGCCCTTTCTCATCCTTACAAGCCAAAGGCTTATCCTTTGCTTTGGTAATATCCTTGTAAGTTACCAAACCAATCAGTTTGTTTTTTGAATCAACAACTGGTAGTTTTTCAATTTTGTGAGCTTGAAGAATTTCTGCAGCTTTTTCCAAATCTGTGGAATCGGAAGTGGTAACAATGTTTTCACTTGTCATTACTTCTGATATTGGACGATCCATATCCAATTCGAAACGTAAATCACGATTGGTAACAATACCTAATAGTGATTTATCTGTGTCAACAACAGGAATACCTCCAATTTTAAATTCCTTCATCAATGCCAAAGCATCTTTTACAGTTTTGTATGGAGGAATTGTAATTGGATCATAAATCATCCCGTTTTCAGCTCTTTTTACAGTTAATACCTGTTTTGCCTGAGCTTCGATACTCATGTTCTTGTGAATTACACCAATACCACCTTCACGAGCAATGGCAATTGCCAAAGCAGATTCGGTAACAGTATCCATCGCAGCAGACACCATTGGAGCATTAAGAGTAATGTTACGGGAGAACTTAGTTTTTAAACTTACGTCTCTAGGAAGTACTTCAGAATAAGCAGGAACCAAGAGAACATCATCAAACGTTAGACCGTCAGAAATAATTTTATCAGATACGAATGACATTATGCAATAATTTTAGATTTAAATTGCATGCGAAAATACAAAAAAATAGCGGAATAGAACTTGATTCCAAATACTAAAAATTGTTAATTGATTAATTCCACCTAAAAGTTAGTATTTTTAAACTGTTTTATTGTTAGAAAAAGTGAATAAAAAGACCATAAACAAACTGGAAAATAAATAAATGGATCGATTTAAGGATGTTCTAAAAAAATATTGGGGCTATGGAATGTTTCGTCCTTTGCAGGATGAAATTATTAAATCGGTTTCAGAAGGAAAAGATACTTTGGGCTTAATGCCAACCGGAGGAGGTAAATCTTTAACTTTTCAGGTTCCCACTATGGCAATGGAAGGCATCTGTTTGGTGGTTTCGCCTTTGGTTGCCTTAATGAAAGACCAGGTACAAAATTTAAGAGAGAATGGAATTAAGGCTGAATTGTTATACTCCGGGCTTTCAAGACATGAAATTGAAAATATTCTGAATAAGTGTTTATTCGGGAATGTGAAGTTTTTATACATTTCTCCAGAGAGAATAAGTTCAGATATATTTAGGAAGAAAGCTGTGCAAATGAATGTTTGCCTAATTGCAGTAGACGAATCGCATTGTATTTCGCAATGGGGTTATGATTTTCGACCTTCATATTTGAAAATAATTTCGCTTCGAGAGCTTTTGCCGGATGTTCCAGTTTTAGCATTAACTGCTACGGCAACAAAAGATGTAGTTTTTGATATTCAGGAAAAGCTTGGATTTCCCGAGAAGAACGTGTATCGAAAAAGTTTTGAACGTAAAAATTTGGTGTATCTGGTCAGAGAAAACGAGAACAAGCCAAAATATCTGCTTAAGATACTGAACAAGCAAAAAGGAAGTTCGGTTGTTTATGTGCGAAGTCGGAAAAAGTGCAAGGAGTTGGCAGAGTTCCTAAAAAATAATAGAGTAAAAGCAGAGTTCTATCATGCAGGATTGCCGAACGAAGTGAAAGATTTTCGTCAGGAAAGATGGCGAAAAGGGATTGTGCAAGTTATGGTAGCAACCAATGCTTTTGGAATGGGAATCGATAAATCGGACGTGCGTTCTGTTGTACATATGGATTTGCCGGATACATTGGAAGCCTATTTTCAGGAGGCGGGAAGAGCAGGAAGAGATGGCAAAAGAGCTTATGCTGTAATGCTGTATTCAAATCCCGATAAGGTACAGTTGCTGAAAAGAATAAAAACATCATTTCCTGAAAAGGATATGATTGTTAGGACTTACCAGGCATTGGGGAACTTTTTGCAAGTGGCGGAAGGAGCTGGCAAGGATGCGGTTTTCGACTTTGATTTGGGACAGTTTTGTCAGAATTTTAAATTTAATGTTCTGCAGGCTTTTAGTGCTTTAAAGATATTGCAACGAGCTGGATACATCGAATTGACAGATGATTTGGAACATGAGTCGAGAATACATTTTGCAGTCCAACGCGATGATCTGTATAAGTTCCAGGTGGCCAATAAAGATTTTGATGCCTTTATAAAAATACTCTTACGATCGTATACCGGTTTGTTTACCGATTACGTTCCTATTAATATTGATACTTTATCTAAAAGAATTAAAGCCGATAAAGAATTAATAATTGAATACCTAAAAGAATTATCGAAGTATGGTATCATAAAATACATCCCAAGAAAGAAAACACCTTTTATATTATATACCCAGGAGCGATTGCCTGTCAGCTTTATTAAATTGAATAAAGAGGTTTATCAGGCAAGAAAGGAAAATCTTGAAAGTAAAATTCAATCGGTGATTGATTATGCAGAATCGGAAAATATATGTCGATCGAAATTTTTATTAGAATATTTTGGGCAAAAGTATGCTCCCGATTGTGGGATGTGTGATATCTGTAAAAGCAAAGAAGAGAAAGAGCTGAGCGAAGAAGAGTTTAAGGAAATCTATTATGCGATCTTGAATTTAATTGAAAATGATTATTTATGCATTGATGAACTTGTGGATCGTTTAGAATACAAGGATGATAAGATTTTAGAAGTAATTCAACATTTAAAAGACAACGAAGAGGTAGATTGCCAAAGTGGTAATCGAATAAAATACATTCCAATTTAGTTCGTAATTTAACCAATAATATAAGGGGATAGAACAGGCCTATTTGTCAAATCTTATGTGCTGACTGGAAACTAAGGATTTATTATTCGTAAAATCTTGTTATTTTTGCAAGGTTGTAGGAAAAAATAGAGATGGAAGATCAATTTGAACACGTAGTATATTCTAAAAATGTAATTGAATTTGTAACAGTAGCAAATGAATTTTGCTTGCTATTGGAAACAAGTTCAAAAATTTCAAAACTTGAGTTCGTAGAAACAGCTCAAAAATTATTGCCGTTGCTTTATTTAAAAGCAAGTATGTTGCCGAGCAATGAAAATGAGTTGGAAGATGAAGTTGAAAAGTTTGTAACAGAATCAGATTGGGAGTTTATTCATTCTAGTGTGAAGAACAAGATGGGAGCTCATGATGAGTTTTTAGAGGTGTTCGAGAATGATATGGAATATAGTGATAGCCCATTGGTTGCTTCTGTTTCTGAAAATTTTGCCGATATTTATCAGGACCTTAAAGATTTTATTACTTCTTATAAGATAGGAACAGTTGAAGTAATGAATGATTCCCTTTGGGATTTAAACAATCATTTTTACGAGTATTGGGGACAAAAATTGGTGAATTCGTTAAGAGCAATTCACAAATTAGCTGCCGATAAAATGAATTTAGATGATGAATCTAGCTTAGGGGCTGATTCAGATATAGATAACATAGATATGAGTGGGTCTATTTTCTCGCAACGTCAGAGAGAATGGGGCGAAGACAATGAATAGGAAAATAAATTCCGGAGTAAAAGAGTATTAAATGTTGCCATTTCAAAAATCAATTACAAGCGAAGAAGCAAATAAAATGCCGTTAAAGGCTTTCGAAGGAGATATCATTCTAGTTGATGAGTATGAAGATCTGGATGAAGCAGTTCAATACCTGAAAAAGTATGCTATTTTAGGATTTGATACGGAAACTCGACCATCGTTTAAAAAAGGAAAAGTTAACGATGTTGCTTTACTTCAATTGGCAGCTAACTCGAAAACTTTTTTGTTTAGAATCAATAAAATAGGACTTCCTGAAGAAATAATAGAATTGCTTAAGAATCCCAATATTGTGAAAGTAGGGGCTGCAATTAAAGATGATATCAGGGGTTTACAAAAACTAAACGATTTTGATGCCAACGGATTTTTAGAATTGCAAGACTATGTTTCTAACTTTGGAATCGAAAGCTTTTCTTTAAAAAAACTGTCTGCAATAGTTTTAAACTTTAGAATTTCTAAAAGGCAACAGGTCTCTAATTGGGAAGCAGAAATTTTGAGTCCTGGTCAGTTAAGATATGCAGCAACCGATGCTTGGGTGTCTTTAAAGATTTTTGAAAGGTTGAAAGCTACAGAGCAAGAATTGTAAGACTCACACAAAATACCTTGACTGTTTACAGTCGTTAACAACGAATGCTTTTCATTCGTTAATCAGTAAAAAACACATTTCTAAATGATAGATTATCCAAAAGTATACCTGAGAAAAGGAAAGGAACATTCTGTAAAACGATTCCATCCATGGATTTTTTCAGGAGCTGTAAGTAAAGTAGATGAAGGCTTGCAAGAGGGAGATTTGGTCTCAGTATATAACGATCAAAATGAATTTTTAGCAATCGGACATATTTCTATTGGTTCAATTGTAGTCCGTATTTTAAGCTTCGAAAAGAGAGAAATTAACCTGAACTTTTGGGTAGAAAAAATCCGCTCTGCTTGTGAAATGAGAAGAGCTATTTCTTTGTATGGACCAGAAAATAATAATGTATTCAGATTGGTTCATGGTGAAGGAGATGGATTGCCAGGTTTGATTATTGATTTTTATGCTGGAACAGCAGTGATTCAATGTCATTCGGTTGGAATGTATTTGCACCGCGAAGAAATTACAGAAGCATTGCAAACTGTGTTTGGTGAAGATTTGGTGACTGTTTTCGATAAATCGGAAGGAACCATTCCTTTTAAATCAGGAATTGAACCTAAGAATGGATACCTGTTTGGCGAAGCAGAATCGTTTACCGCACTAGAGAATGGATTGAAATTTAATGTGGACTGGTTGAAAGGCCAGAAAACAGGATTCTTTATTGATCAACGTGAGAACAGAAGCTTATTAGAGCATTATTCAAAAGGAAGATCAGTATTAAATATGTTTTGCTACACAGGTGGTTTTTCTTTTTATGCCATGCGAGGTGGTGCGGAGTTGGTACATTCTGTTGACAGTTCTTCTAGAGCAATTGATATCACAAAAGAAAATGTTGAGCTTAACTTTCCAGGAGATAAGCGACATGAGGCATTTGCCGAAGATGCATTTAAATTTTTAGATCAATCATCTCAAAAATATGATTTAATCGTACTCGATCCGCCTGCATTTGCGAAACACAAAAAGGTGTTGGATAATGCATTAAAAGGATACAAGCGATTAAATAAAAAAGGATTTGAACAGATTAAGCCAGGTGGAATTTTATTCACTTTCTCTTGTTCACAAGCAGTTAGCAAGGAAGATTTTAGAAAAGCAGTGTTTGTGGCTGCGGCTAATGCAGGAAGAACGGTTCGTGTGTTACATCAATTGACACAGCCAGCCGATCATCCTGTAAATATTTACCATCCTGAAGGTGAATACCTGAAAGGTTTGGTTTTGTATGTTGAATAGACATTTTTTTGTATCTTCAGTATGGCTTATAAAAGAGAGCAATACTCTCTTCGTATTAATTACTAAATCGAAACTAGTTGAAATTTTCCGAATTTGATTTTTCTCCTGAAATAATGGATGGACTCGATGCCATGGGCTTCGAAACACCTTCTCCGGTTCAGGAGTTATCTATCCCTAAGATTATAGAAAAAAAAGATATGATTGTTTGTGCCCAAACGGGTACGGGTAAAACGGCAGCATACCTTCTTCCGGTAATGGACCAAATCCAAAAGAATCAAATTGAAGGTTTTAGTACCTTGATATTGGTTCCAACGCGCGAGTTGGCCATGCAAATCGATCAGCAAATGGAAGGATTTGGATACTTTGTTTCCATTACTTCATTGTCTGTTTATGGAGGAGGTGATTCATCGGTTTGGGATCAGCAAAAAAAGGGCCTGATGGAAGGAGCAGATGTTGTGATTGCAACTCCTGGAAGAATGATTTCTCACTTGAATTTAGGCTATGTTGATACATCGAAGATCAAGCATTTGATTTTAGATGAGGCCGATAGGATGCTGGATATGGGATTCTTTGAGGATTTAATGCAGATTGTTAGCTTTCTTCCGAAAGAGAGACAAAATCTAATGTTTTCGGCTACCATGCCTCCAAAAATCAGAGAGTTAGCAGAAGAAATTTTGGTTGAGCCGGAAAGTATCAATATTGCAATCTCGAAACCAGCAGAAGGAGTTTTACAAGCTGCTTACATGCTTCACGAAAAACAAAAAATTCCTTTGATTAGCCATTTGTTGGAAGGAAAAGATCTGAAAAGTGTAATTATTTTCTCATCCACGAAAGTAAATGTCAAGGCCATTACAAAAGATCTTAAAAAACACAATTTTAAAGCAGCCGGTATACAATCTGATTTGGAGCAGAGTGAGCGAGAAGAAGTGTTGCGCGAATTCAAAAATAGAAAACATCAAATATTAGTTGCTACGGATATTATTGCCAGGGGAATTGATATTGATTCAATCGATTTGGTAATCAACTTTGATGTTCCGAACGATGCTGAGGATTACGTGCACAGAGTTGGACGTACGGCACGTGCAGAATCGGAAGGAGTTGCCTTAACTTTTATTACAGAAAAGGATCAGAACGACTTTAAAAAGATTGAGGATTTAATTGAGTCGGATGTGTTTAAAATTCCTGTTCCTGCTGAATTGGGAGAAGCACCTGAGTACAATCCTCGAACAAAAACAAAACCTAAAGGCAAACGAAAGTTTTTTAAAAGAAAAAAAACAAACAAATAATAGTAACCCTAACCAAAGAAAAATGACCCAAGCTGAATCTTACGACATGATTGTGATCGGCGCCGGAATAAGTGGATTAAGCCTCGCAAATCATATTGCCCGATCGGGAAAAAAAGTACTAGTTGTAGATACTGCCGATAAGGTAGGTGGATGTTTAAATACTTATTACAAAGATGATTTCTGGGTTGAAATGGGGGCTCATACTTTCTATGCGACCTATACCAATTTGATTGATTTGATTCAGAAAAATGGATTGGAACAGGACATTGTGGCTCGTGAGAAGGTAGGCATGAAAGTGTTTACCGATAAGCATGAGAAAATCATGTCTGGGGTAAATAAGTTTGAGTTAATACGATCGGTTCCCAATTTGTTTTTCTCGAAACGTGATGGAAAAACCGTTAAGGAATACTTTGGTAAAATTGTAGGACCAAAGAACTACGACAATGTTTTTACTCGCATGTTTAGCGCCGTGATTGTACAGAATGCAGATAATTTTTCTGCAGAATATTTTCTAAAGCGTCGCAAAACCAAAAGCAAGGAACATCCTAAGAGTTTTATTCTTAAAAAAGGAATGACCAGCTTTATGGAAGCTCTTGCTGCACATGAGAATATCAAGATTCAGCTCAATACAAAAATCGATCAGCTTACTAAAAATCAGGAAGGGTTTGAAGTGAAATCAGAATTGGGAGATGTATTTACTTCCAAAGATATTGCTTTGGCTGTCTCTCCTAAGCTTGCTTCGGAACTAAGTAAAGGTTTGAACTCTGATTTATCTTCTGTTCTGGCGGATTATCCAATTCAAAATATTGAGTCGAGAACGGTTATTCTGCCTAAAGAAAAGTTGAATTTCGATCCTGTAAGCTTTATAATTCCTTTGCAAGGACCTTGCTTTTCAATGGTTACCCGTGATGTAATGACTCATGACAATTTGAGAGGCTTCGCATTTCATTTTGAAGAAAATCATATCGGTAAGGAAGAACAGGAAAAATTCATGACTGAATTGCTTTGTCTTGATTCTTTGGATGCCGAAACCGTAGAGGCAAAACACAAATTACCACTAATCAAGGTTGGTCATACCGAAAGAATGGCAAAGATGAAGCACTTGGCTGAAGAAACAGGAATTTACATCACAGGAAACTATTTTAACGGCCTTTCTTTAGAGGATTGTGTTGAGCGTTCGAAGCAGGAATTTGAGCGATATGTTGGGAATTATAAATGATGGGTTAAAAATTATTAATTGAAATTATCTGCTAAGAGTTTTCAGCTAAAAGATTTGAGAAAGAGAGAGGTGCAATACACCTTGGTAGGTGTTTGTATTCTTATATATGTGGTGATTATTGGATTACGAATGTATAAATGGAACAACCATTTGAATTCAGATGAACGAATAATTACGCTTGCAACATTTTATGAAAGTCATCCTTCAGGAGGAACTAAAAGTGTTTCAAATTCATTTTCATATTTTTATAATGTTGATGGAAAATATTATTTTGAATCTGTAGTAGTAGATTATATAGATAAAACTGAAGTTGGGAATGGGGATAAAGTCCAGTTTATTGTAGTAGTTTCAAAGAAAGATCCAACAATTCATTGTATTATTTGGAACAAGAAATTAAATATTCAGCAGCCAATAGGCAAGATATTTAATTATAAAATTGATAAGGAAACGATTCAATATTATACTATGCAAATTGGTTTATCACCAAGAGGAAGATTAGACTCGGAAAAGGAAATAAGGCTAAGAAAAATAAACTTGCTTAAGTAGATTATGCAATGAAAAAATATATAGATCAAATATCGAAAAGCTTGCAATTGCAGGCTTTTCAGGTTGAAAATACCATGCAATTACTTGGCGAGGGAGCCACATTGCCATTTATTGCTCGTTATCGTAAGGAAATGACTGGCAGCCTGGACGAAGTTCAGATTGCCAATGTGAAAGAGGAATTGGCTCGATTGACCGAGCTTGACAAGAGACGAGAAAGCATTATAGAGGCCATTGATAAGCAAGAGAAACTGACTGACGAGTTGCGTGCCAGAATTGAAGCTTGTACGGAACTAAACCAGTTGGAAGACTTGTATTTGCCATACAAACAAAAGCGCAAAACCAGGGCAGTAAAAGCCAAGGAAAAAGGATTGGAACCTTTGGCTAAGATCCTGATGAAGCAGCTTGAACGCGATGTGGAATCCAGAGCAAGTCAGTTTGTGAATGATGAGGTTGCCGATGAGGATGAAGCACTGCAAGGTGCACGTGATATTATTGCAGAATGGGTAAACGAGAATGAAGTTTCCCGTAACTCCGTTCGTGGCATTTTCCAACGTCAGGCAGTAATCCGCTCTAAAGTTGTAAAAGGCAAAGAGGAAGAAGGAGTAAAGTTTAAAGATTACTTTCAGTCGGAAGAGCCATTAAAAAGATGTGCTTCGCACCGCATGTTGGCTTTGAGAAGGGGAGAAGCAGAAGGCGTTTTACGATTGGATATTGCGCCCAATGAAGATGATGTATTGGACAGATTGAATAGAATCTTTGTAAAAGGAAATACCGAAGCTTCCGATCATGTTGAGGTGGCAGTAAAAGATTCATACAAAAGGTTACTGAGTTCTTCGATTGAAACGGAGTTTGCCAAATCATCGAAAGAGGAAGCCGACAAAGAGGCCATTCGTGTGTTCTCTGAAAATTTGCGCCAATTGTTGTTGGCATCGCCGCTGGGACAGAAGCGTGTTTTGGCGATCGACCCGGGATTTAGAACAGGTTGTAAGGTGGTTTGTTTGGATGCTCAAGGAAATCTGAAGCACAACGAAACCATTTACCCACATGCACCACAAAATCAGGGAAAGATGGCAGCCAAAAAGCTGACCAATATGGTAGAAACCTACAATATACAAGCAATTGCGATAGGTAATGGAACTGCAAGTCGAGAAACAGAAAGATTTGTAACCAACCTTCATTACGATAGAAAAGTTCAGGTTTTTGTAGTAAGCGAAGCAGGAGCATCAATCTATTCAGCATCGAAAGTGGCTCGCGAGGAGTTCCCACAGTATGATGTTACGGTTCGTGGAGCGGTATCTATTGGTAGGCGCTTGATGGATCCTTTGGCCGAATTGGTAAAAATCGATGCCAAATCGATTGGAGTAGGCCAATACCAGCACGATGTGGATCAAAACTTATTGAAACAGAGTTTGGATCAGGTGGTGGAATCATGTGTGAATAAGGTAGGTGTGAACTTGAACACAGCCAGTAAACACTTGTTGACCTACGTATCAGGTTTAGGTCCGCAGTTGGCGCAGAATATAGTGGATTACAGAACCGAGAACGGAGCTTTTTCATCCCGTAAGGAGATCACGAAAGTGAAGCGAATGGGAGCGAAGGCATTCGAGCAATGTGCAGGTTTCTTACGAATTCCAAATTCCGAAAATCCGTTGGACAATTCAGCGGTTCATCCAGAATCTTATTGCATTGTAAAACAAATGGCAAAAGATGTGAATTGCTCTGTTGCCGATTTAATTGCTGATCAAAATCTGCGCAAGCAAATCGATTTGAACAAATATGTGAGCAATGAAGTAGGATTGCCAACATTGAAGGACATTATGGAAGAGCTTGAAAAGCCGGGACGCGATCCGCGAACTGCCATTAAAGTTTTCCAATTTAAAGAGGGAATTTACAAGATAGACCAGCTTGAAGTTGGAATGGAGATGCCAGGCATTGTTACCAACATCACAAACTTTGGCGCTTTTGTTGATGTGGGCGTAAAGCAAGACGGTTTGGTACACATTTCGCAATTGGCCAACCGATTCGTATCCGATCCGGCTGATGTGGTTCAATTGCATCAGCATGTAAATGTGAAAGTAATTGAGGTTGATGTGGCCAGAAAGCGCATTCAACTATCAATGAAAGATTGTGAGCAATAAAGTAGAGATATGAAGTGTATTTTTGTTCCTGCAGCCTGCAGGAACAAAAATACACTCCTGAAAATCCTTCCTGCAAGCTGCAGGAAGAAAAATACACCCTGTATAATCCTTCCTGCAGGCTGCAGGAAAGAAAATACACCCTGTGAAATCCTTCCTGCAGGCTGCAGGGAAGAAAATACACCTCGTAACTCGGTTTTATATAAACTTTATGAGTTTGAAAAAAATGCTTTTAGGAAGTTTTGGCTATTTTTGAAACTTGATAACAAAAATAAAAGACTATGGATTTTAACGATCAGGATGTAATTATAGAATGCCCGACTTGCAAAAAAGAAATGATTGTAAAGATTTTAGAGATCACCAATCATCATACGGTAAGTTGTCCGGAATGTGGAGCTAAGGTCGATTTATCGGCAAACGATCCATCGGCAAAATTGGGAATTCCTAAAAACTATAAGCCTTTTGAAGGTTTGGATGATTACCTGAAGGAAGTAGAAGCGAAAAGAAAGAAATAGAAAGAATTTTCTATCAGACATATAAACCCAGACTCAAGATTGAGTTTGGGTTTTGTGTTTATTGGATTAGGTTATAAAGTAATATCTTGTTGATTTTAGAATAATAGATCAAAGTATAGGCCCAATATTACCATGCCCAGTAAAAGCAATAAGAATAAAGCCATATACTTTATTTGTTTGGTTGTATAGTAACCAGATTCTCCCATTCCAATGTGTACTTCAACTTTATCGTCTTTTTCTTCTTTCTTTTTCATGATATTGATATAAAACCATCATAAATGTAATAAGATTTTTATTATCAATAAATTTGAGATGCTTAAAAAAGGGTTCTGTATGGAATTTAGTGGGTAAGTAAATTAATCATTATTTGAAAAAAATTATCCTATGATTCTTTGTTTAAATTCGCTTTGCTCGAGCCGCATGGCTCATCCTTTTTCCATTGATGAAAAAGGATGCAAAAAATCTAGGGCGTGTAAGCTCAAACTATTTATACTTGAAAAATTTAAGTGCGGCGGGGTGATCTTCGAACAAGTTCTCAGCTTCCCCGACTTACTACAAATTTTTCCGCGTCTAATCAGCTTGACCTTCCAATGCCCACTTTGGAGAATGGAACAAGATAAGTAGATAGTAATAAATTTAAAGAATTGTCCACTCCAAATCATATAGATCTAAAAAAAAAGAGGCTGTTAACATAACAACCTCCATTTGAAAAATTATCTTCTGCTAACATCTCCACCGCTGGAGCTGCTCACATTTACTTTTGCAGGTTCGCCATAGTAATTTACATCACCCCCAGAACTTGCTGATGCTTCGATAGATTCAATTGCATAAACCGAAACATCACCACCACTTGAAGCTTTTGCCTTACAAATTTTAGCTTTTAAATCAGCTGCTCTTAAATCGCTACCACTGCTTGCTTTTCCATAGAAAGAATTCGCTGTACCCGAAAGATTAGCATCGGCACCAGAACTTACTGAGCAGGTAAGATTTACTGCCTTAAGTTCAAGTTCTGCATCGGCACCAGAGCTAACCGAAATATCAAGATCTTCAAATTTTAGTGGGTGACTTGATTCAAGATCGGAACCGCTCGAAACGCTTATTTCATTCACCTTCACAAAGGTTACATAAACATTAAGCTTCTTGGCTCTACGAATTGGATCTTCCGTTTTAATAACCAGCTTATCACCTTTTATGCGGGTAACAATCAAATCAAGAAGGTTTTCATCCGCTTCAACAGTTACCGATTCTTTATCACCTTGTCTTAGGTAAACATCGACACCACTACTAGACGAAATTGCGCTAAAAGAACCAATTTCTCTATCTTGTTTTTTTACAATGCCATTGCCTTTTGTTCCCCAGAATTGAGCGTTTACGGTTGACGAAAATACCATAGTTAACGCAATTAGTGTAAGGGACATTTTTTTCAATAATTTTTTCATGCGTATAAGATTTTAATGAAATAGTTTATTCCAGGTTTCTAATCATATTATATGACGCCAAGTGTTGGCTTCAAGTTACAGGTGAATTGATATAAAATTGTTCGATGATGAAGCTTTTGGCCTATAAATGATCTGATGTAAAGACGATAAGCTTAAGTTTACAGTTGCATGAAAATTTTTAGGAATTAAAATAAATTCAGGAAAGGCTGTGCTAATAATTTTCTCACATGGCTTTTTAATGATTTCTTGTCCATCCTTCTGGAGGTTATTTTTCCTGGTACTTTTGTGTGATTTCCCAGTATGATAACAGCTGGTGAAGCAGGTAAATCTGACTGATCAATTTTACTAAAGAACTTTGTGTTTCCGCTTAAAATATCACTATCGGTATAACTTACTTTCGAAATCACATTGATATTGGTTTCTTTCGAAAGTCTTTGGTTGAGCTCAAAGGCCATCTCGCTTAAGCGTTCCAATCCCATGTAAATAACAACCGTATCGTTATTTTCTATTTCCCTAATAATACCATCTAAATCGCTTTTCTCTCCTCCAACTTTAATGGCCGAATGAAAGTGAATCCCTGATGATTTTCCTCTTTCGGTAAGAGGAACCCAATATTCATTTGCGGCAGCCATGCCTGCACTAATTCCAGGTATCAATTCAAACTCTACATCCGATTCCAATAAAAACCTGATTTCTTCTACACCCCGACCATAAACCATCGGATCGCCTGACTTTAGTCTAACCACTTGATGACCCAAACTGTGATACATGATCATTTGATTGTGGATGTTTTGCTGTCTTTCCATAGGATTTATTCCATCGCCCGAACGTTTCCCAACCTCAATAACAATCGATTTTTCAGGAAACAGACTGCGAACATCATCCGTAATTAGGGCATCGGTAAGGATTACATCTGCCGATTCCAAAGCTCTTAAAGCTCGTATGGTAAGAAGATCGGAGGCGCCGGGTCCGGCACCTACAATCCAAATTTTTCCTTGACTCATTGCACAAAGTTTAGTGTTTAAAATCTTTAGGATTTACGATTTCCTTTATGTATTGCTTTCTGATAACAAAATCCCCAAAAGCTTCTCCTTCCGTTCTGTTTTGCGAATAATCTTGCAGTATGGGGCGAAGCTCTTGAAGAATTTCCTCTTCGTTTACATTTTCGCGATACAGATTATTTAGTCTTGTTCCGTTAAAGTTTCCTCCCAGGTAAAGATTATACCTGCCCGGACCTTTTCCAATAAGTCCTATTTCTGCTACATAGGGTCTTCCACAGCCATTGGCACAACCAGTCATTCGAATCACAATTTCATCTTTAAATAAGCCAAAATCGCTTAAGCTACTTTCAATTTTATCGATTAAACCCGGCAAATACCTTTCGGCCTCGGCAAAAGCCAAACTACATGTGTTCAAAGCCACACAGGCAATGGAATTCGATCTTGTTCCCGATATTGTACTCGGAAGTGAATCGTACTTTTTCAGGATTTCATTGATTTTGTTCTTGTCTTCGCCCTTAATTTTTCCAAGAATCAGATTCTGATTCCCTGAAAGACGAAAATCTGAAATATTCAAGTCAGCAATTTCCCGCAAAGCAGTTTTTGTCTTTATACTTTCAACATCTTTCACTCTACCACCTTCAATAAATAATCCAAGGTACCAGTCGCCATTCACACTTTGATGCCATCCGAACTTATCGCCGTTTCTGATTAAGGCATATTCTCGTGCAGCTTCCAGTTTGTAAGCTAACTTTTCGTGCAGTAGTTCCTTAAATTTATCTATGCCCAATCGGTCGATGGTATATTTTAAACGTGCATTTTTTCTGATCTTTCGGTTCCCCTGTTCTTTCTGAACCAGCACAATTTTTTCGGCTATATCTACCGTATTTTCCGCTTTCACAAAGCCTAATACAGTTCCCAGTCGGGGATAGGTTTCAGCATCGCCAAAAGTGGTTCCCATTCCACCGCCTGCAACAACATTAAAACCTTCCAGCACACCATTGTTTTCTATGGCTATAAAACCGATATCCTGTGTAAATACATCGGTATCGTTAAAAGGAGGAATGGTAAAACCAATCTTGAATTTACGCGGCAAATAAACCGGACCATACAAAGGTTCAACTTCTCCTTGCGATCCTTCGGCTACCTTTTTCTGATCCAACCAAATTTCGTAATAGGCAGGAGTTCGCGGAGTAAGATGATCGCTTACTTTGCTGGCATAATCCTGAACCTGATCGAACACATTGGAACCATAGGGATGAGGACTGGCCATTACATTTCGGTTTACATCACCACAGGCCGCAATGGTATCAAGCAATGCCTTGTTTATGGATTGAATACTTGGTTTCAGATTACCCTTTAAAACGCCATGAAATTGAAAGGCTTGACGGGTAGTGAGCTTTAGCGTACCGTTGGCGTATTCATCTGCAATTTGATCCATCTGCAACCACTGATCCGCATTCACCAACCCACCAGGTACTCTTACCCTGATAAGGAAAGAGTAAGCAGGTTCCAGTTTGGTCTTTTTTCTTTCCCTTTCGGTATCTCTGTCGAATTGCTGGTAAATGCCATGAAACTTCGATACTTGTCTGTCGTCTACTGCAATTGCCCCTGTAATGGGATCGGCAAGACTTTCAGCCAATGTTCCTCGCAAATAATTACTATCGGTTTTAATTTTTTCAACTTCGGACAAGTCTGCCCAATTTATATTTTGATCTGACATGATTTTCCTTTTTTTTCTAGTAAACATCAAGAAGTAAACGTCTCTCTTTCTTTAATTTTTTCAGATATTCATCTGCTTTTTCGGCTGTTATTCCACCTTCGCTGGTAATGATTTCCTTTAAGCTTTCCTGCACATCTTTTGCCATGTAGTTTTTATCACCACAGATGTAAAAGTGAGCGCCGTTTTCTAACCATTGAAACACCTCAGATGCTTTTTGTTTGAGTTTATGCTGTACATACTCTTTCTCATTCTGATCGCGCGAAAAGGCAACATCCAATTTGTTTAGAACTCCCTTTTGCAAATATTTTTGCCACTCTACCTGGTACAAAAAATCTTCTTTAAAACGCTGGTTTCCGAAAAATAGCCAGCTGTTGGTTTGCTTGTTGTTTTGCTCAATCTCCTGTAGAAAACTTCTGTATGGAGCTACTCCGGTACCTGCTCCAACCATTATCAAAGATTTATCGGTTTCTTTTGGCAATCGGAAAGCTTCATTCTTCTCTATAAAAACAGGGATGTGATCGCCTACATTTATTTGATCTGAAATGTAAGTGGAACATGCACCATTTCGATCTCTTTTCTTGTGCTTGTATCTAAGAGAAGCAACTGTGATATGAACCTCTTCGGGATTTAGAGTCGGACCGGAAGAGATAGAGTAGAGGCGAGCATACAACACTCTTAGAATTCCAATAAATTCATCGATCTTAATTTTTCCGGGGAAATCTTCCAATAGGTCAATCGTATCAGCTCCATAAAGATATTGATCCAGAGCTTCTTCATTTTCCAGCAAAGTAGTGAGCTCTTTGTTTTTTACGATCTCGTTGTACTTCTCAAGAACCTCACGATTTAAAACCGTTATTTCAAGCTTGTGCTGCAATGCTCTAAACAAACTTACATCCTTACCTCCAACTCGAACGATCCGTTCAGGATCTTCTGCAAAATGATTGATGATCAAATCAACCAAATCGACAGGATTATTTGGGAGAACTCCAATGCTGTCACCAGCCTGATATTCTATATCTGAATCTTCCAGCGATATTTCAACATGGTAAATCTCTTTCTCCGATTGTTCCGTTGTAATTCTAACTTTCTCGAGAACTTCGGCATAGAAAGGATTGGTTCGATTGAATTTCTTCTTTTTGGCAGCAGTATTTTCAATGGAAACAGTTGAGTTTGCTGCTGGCTGAATTTTTTGAAGTTCACTTGCAACAGAATCAATCCAACTGTTGGCTATTTCTTCATATGCAACATCTGCTTTATGAATGGGAACGATTTCTTCGCCTCCTAACTTTTTGAATGCTTCATTAAAATCAACTCCGGTTTGGCAAAATTTCTTGTATGATTTATCGCCTAAAGCCAGTACCGAGAACTTTGTTCCTTCCAGTTTTGGAGCTCTTTTACCCAAAACATACTCATGAAAGTCTTCTGCCTGAATAGGAGGTTCGCCTTCACCGTGGGTACTTACAACCAGAAACAGGTACTGTTCTTTCTTCAAATCAGTTTTCTTGTATTCATCTAAGGCCTTAAGCGAAGGCGAAAAGCCTAGGGAGCTAAGTCTATCGTATAAGTCAAGAGCAATTTCTTTGCTGTGTCCGGTGTGTGTGCCATACAGAATGGTAATTTTTTCTGATGATTTTGGTACTGCCGTTGCCAGTGTATTTGCACTGCTTGTGTTGCCATTAATCAAGCCTGAAATGTATCCGTTCAACCAAACCAACTGTTCTTTGTTTAGTTCTTTTACCAGCTCATTAATTTGGCTAAGCTGTTCGCTATTTATTTGATATTGATTTGTCATGATCTAGTTTGCAATTAAGAGTTTTTGAAGTCTGTAGTTTTCGAAATAGTCCTTTAATTGATTTCTGATTTTGATGGATTTAAATACATCCTCACCATTAGAACTTACAGCAATACTGATATTATCTTGTTTATAGATTGCCGGAGAAACAAATTCACAAAAATCAGGCTGGTCGTGAACATTTAGCAGCACATTGGCTTCTCTACAATCACGAATTAGTTGTCGCAAAAAGGCAGGATCCTCAACACAACTATAAATCAAATAGTAATTTTTCAGAACCTCTTTATTGTACTGTTGTTCGTGATATTTGATCCCTGTATTCTTAATCCAGCTAATGATATTTGGAGCCAGAACTTCTACCAAATCAGTACTTCGCTGTAAAATCTTTAATTTCTTATAGGCATCTTCGCCGCCACCAATAATTAGTATTTTCTTATTGGTAATATCTATTGCTATGGGTAAAAATTGTTTCTTCGACATGATAATTTGTTTTTAAATGTGATAATCAACCGGGTGTTTATCTTCTTTTCCAAACTTTATTTTGTTCCAGGTTCTTTCGTGTAGAAAGTAGAGTCCCATTTTCGTGAATAATTCAACACCACCAATCGACATCGCCCAAGTGATATCTCCAATCACCAGCCACGAAATCAGCACCGTGTCAATTGTTCCAATGGTCCTCCACGAAATGGTTTTTGCAATACTTCTGTAAGTTTTTTCTTTCATTTCATTCAGCTTACTCATAAAAAAAGAGCCTTTCTGGTTCGCAGAAAGGCTCGGTATGCTAGTTCACTTATATGCATAACGAAATCTGCTAGGGAGGATACCATAACATACACATACAACAACACATCATTTGATGTGAGATTTGATTGATATGTGATTTTTCGTTTTGCATTTGTGTTACAATTGATGAATAAATTTTCTGTTTTGATTATAAGTAAATCCATAAAAAAAGCCTTTCTGCTATTGCAAAAAGGCTTGTGCTGTTATTTATGTCCTACTATAAATTTAAACAACTCCTTCTTGCAGTTCAATACAATCCATACACATACAACAACAAGCTGTACCTGCAAAAGAAGAAGTGATTGTATTTCCAAGAGTGTTATTCATTGTTTTGTTTAAATAGGATAAATCGATCTTTATTTCGGGTACAATTTTAGGAATTCATTTTGAATATTACAAACTACTGATCTAAAAAAAAATCAGAATAGAATATATCCATTGTTTTGAAATCGTTTTCGATTACTTGTACTGAAACCAGAGATGAATAAGTACTTACCCTTAAAATACAAGCCTTACAGAAGGTCTATCGACGATGGAAAGATGTAATATTACAGGAGACGGTTTTTTATTGGAAAAAAATAAAGGATTTAATAAAGAAGTCTTCACAATTAGTTTTTATCCTATAAGTTGAATTAAATTTGCCATTATATAATTTTTATATAATGACAAAGAAAAATAGAATTGTAAGCTTTAAGAAACTGGATTCTGAATTTCTATCCCTACGGATTTGAAGGTGATATAAAACTTTCTTAATTGGGTCCGGATAAGAGCTTTTATGCTTTCCCCATAAGTGCCGATGAGTACAATATGCTTATAAAAGTAGATGTAGACTATGGTTTTGGCTTAGATATGGAGGAGGAGGAAAGTGGTCAAGAGTCTGATTTGTAAGAAGCCATTACATGAGTTTTAAAAATTAATGAGTGTTCACTTCATTTTTGTTGCTTGGAATTCAATCTCTTCCTATATTTACAGCACATTTAATAATTAAATACTATGCTACCAAAGTTTTTATTAGCAGACAATTCGCAGGAGTTACCAGATACTCTATTCATCGTTCACACACGTTCGCCTAAATGCATTATCGAATGTGATGTAGAAGATTTTAATTCAAACCAGACCATTTACTGGATGGATAAAACACCGGAAGATCAGAATTTGATCGAAGATTTGTTGGATGAGGCTGAAACCTTTTACAATGATGAGTTAGAAAACCAAGAGGATCTTTACGACGAAGAATTCGACGATTAATTAAGAATATAATGAGTAAAAAACTACAGCGATCATCTAATAAAATGATTGCAGGTGTTTGTGCGGGTATTGCTGAATACCTGGGCTTAGACGTAACACTTGTAAGGGTTCTTTATGTGCTAATTTCTATTTTTAGTGCAGGATTTCCAGGATTATTAATCTATGTTATACTTTGGTTTGTAATGCCGGATTATTACGAAGTGTTATAATTGAATTTTACTAAAAACATATAATGGGAAAGCAATAGCTTTCCTTTTTTTATACTTCTATTTTTAGGTATTTTATGTTTTGTGTTAAAGAACAGCGAAAAATTCTTTAAAAAGACCACATTTGTCATGATTTCGAATATTCTAATCTTCTATTTTTGCTGCGATTTTTAGAGATGGATAAATCATGAACCTAATCGCCGTGATAAATAGCTGTTTAAGTCAGAAATATCCTTTCTTTTTAAAACAAACACAAACACTTAAAGATTCTAACAGATGAACCTAAAAAAACTGATCCCTTTAATTGGGTTGGTATGCATTTGTTTGGGAGTTAATGCTGAAAAACTTCCATCAAAAACTAAAGTTAATCGCAGTATTGACTTTGTAAGTAAACACTTATGGAGAGGTAGTCATAGTGGTACAGCACCTACTATTGAGCCAACGCTGGAGATTCAAACCGGTCGTTTTACATTTGGAGCATGGGGAGCTTATGCAACTGATGATAGCTACCAGGAGGTTGACTTGTATGTTTCGTATAACACTCCGCTATTTCAATTTAGTGTTTACGATTTTTATTGTCCACGTCCTAATTTCGAAAAATCAAAATTCTTTGATTTCGACAGTGAAAACTCTGTTCATTTGTTCGATGCTACAGCAAAGTATAAGGGGTGTGCAAAATTTCCTGTTTCTGTAATGGGATCTGTGCTTTTCTATGGAGAGTTTGATAAGGATGAAAATGGAGATCAGAATTACTCTACTTATTTTGAGTTGGGATATTCGAACTTTATTGGTGGAAAGAAATTCTCATATGCATTAGGTTTTTCGCCATTTAAAGGAATGTATGATGATAAATTTAATGTGGTAAACGTTAATGTTACTATGTATGATGAAATTAAATTAACAGATAAGTTTTCATTGCCTATTCGTGGCGGATTAACCTTGAATCCGGCAACGGAAAAGTTATTTCTTACTTTCGCGGTAACATTGAAATAAGATCAGGTATTGATAATATTTACAAGGCTTCCTTTTGGAAGCCTTTTTTGTTTTAAAAGAATTGGTGATATTTAATCTTTACAAGAAAACTACAAATACTGCGTTAGTCTCGTTTTTGAAACAGTCATTTACAATTAGTAAACTCCTTGGGTTCAAAAACTTTGAAAGCCTTGTCTTTGGAGCTTTCTTGTCAAAGATTGTAATGGTGTAGTTTTATGCCGCTACTATATTAGAAGTTTAATAAAGAATTAGAATGAAAGCATTAGATAAAGTACATGAGTTTCACAATGCCTTCGGTGTAAATGTGGAAGAGCAGCCTAATATTCCAAGTGTTGAACGATGCGAGTTAAGACAAAATATTATTCAGGAAGAAGTTGATGAATTGAAAGCAGCTTGGGAATCGGGTAATATTGTTGAAGTTGCCGATGCATTGGCAGATATTCATTATGTAGTTATGGGAACGGTTTTAGAATTTGGCCTACAGGATAAGTATGCTGAAATATTCTCAGAAGTTCACCGCAGCAACATGAGCAAATTAGACGAGAATGGAAAACCTTTGTACCGAGAAGATGGTAAGGTGATTAAATCTACTTTGTACACAAAACCCGATATCAAGAAAATTATAAACAAATGAACTTGAAAAAATATCACATAGATGCTTTTACAAATAAGCTGTTTGGTGGGAATCCAGCATGCGTAATTCCACTGGAAGAATGGCTTTCAGATGATTTGTTATTGAATATTACAAAGGAGAACAATTTGGCAGAGACCGCTTTTTTTGTACCTGAAGCCGATCGTTTTCATATCAGATGGTTTACACCAGAGCTAGAGATGGATCTTTGTGGGCATGCCACTTTGGCAACGGCTCATGTCATTAAAAAACATTTGAATTATCCGGAAGATAAAATTCGTTTTACATCAGCGAGTGGAGATTTAGAAGTAGCTTTTGAGGGAGATAGATATGTACTGGATTTTCCTTCCAGAATGCCTGTGCCAACTTCATTGCCATCTATTATTGAAGACAGCTTGAATATTAAACCTCTAGAGGTGTACCAATCTAGAGATTATGTACTCTTGTATGAAAATGAAGATGATATTCTGGCACTGGAACCTGATGAAAATAAATTGAAAGGCATTGATTTGGGACATGGAGGAATTGTTTGTACCGCCCTTGGTCGGGAAGTTGACTTTGTTTCTCGTTTTTTTACTCCGGGAGCAAGCATTTTCGAGGATCCGGTTACTGGATCAGCACATTGCTCACTGATTCCTTTTTGGAGTGAGAAACTTGGTAAGAAAGAAATGTTAGCCTTTCAATTATCAGATCGAAAAGGTGAATTATTCTGTACCAATAGTGATGATCGAGTAAAAATAGCTGGTCACGCAGTAAGTTATAGTGTAGGAGAAATCTTTTTATAGGAGCAAGTAATGGATTATATTGAAGAGGAAGTTTTCGAAAATCAGGATTTTTCGAATGCTAATTTGCCAAAAGCGGAGTATGACAATTGCCGCTTTGTAAATTGCACATTTGCCAACTCTGATTTATCGAATGTTGTTTTTTTGGAATGTGAATTTGATTCCTGTGATTTAAGCAACGTCAAGGTGAATCATACCGCCTTTCGGGATATTCAATTTAAATCATGTAAAATGTTAGGCATTGCATTTCAGGATTGCAACAAGCTATTGCTTTCTTTTACTTTTACCGATTGTATGCTAAACCTTTCTTCGTTTTATCAACTTAAACTAAAAGCAATTCAATTTGTAAACTGCCAGTTACATGAAGTGGATTTTGCAGAAACTGATTTGACTCAAGCTTCATTTGCAAATTGTGATATGGCAGGAGCTGTGTTTGAGTTTACCAATATAGAGAGAGCGGATTTGACTTCGGCAAGCAATTACTCCATTCATCCCGAGTCGAATAAAATTAAGAAAGCTAAATTTTCAGCCCAAGGTCTGGCAGGATTGTTACAGCAATATGATATTGTGATAAAATAAACAAACCCACCAATTAGGCGGGTTTGTTCTATATTATACGATTGATTAAGCTGCAGATTTGCTTAATTCTTTTGCTTTAGGAAAATCAACTGGAACTTTTGTCAAGTTGTGAGTATAATTGGTAAACGATATTTCCATTACAACTGCCAGAAAATCGATTAAGGCTTTCTCATCGTATCCTGCCGCATAGAAGTCTTCCAAATTGCTTTCACTTGCTCTTCCCCTGTTAGTTGCTACATCGGCAGCAAGTCTGCTTAATGCTTTCAATTTTGAGTCGGCAATGCTTCCTTCGCGCAATTGAATGGTTTCTTCTTCTGTAAAGCCATTCATTTTGGCTATTGCTGTGTGAGCAGCCAAACAGTATTCACATCCATTTACTTCCGATACGGCAAGTTTTATGGCTTCCATCTCTTTTGCCGAAAAGCTTTCTTTACCAGCTTTGCTCGAAAAGTTCAAGTAATTTTCTAAAGTATCGCTCGAGTAAGCAATGGTTGCATATAAATTAGGAATCATACCCAATTGACTTTTTACATTGTTTAGAATACTTTGTGCTTTTTCATCAAGCTGATTTACTCTTGGTACATTGATTGTTTTCATTTCTCTATCCTTTTATAATTAATTTGTTATTACAAAAGTGCAGGAAATAAAAAGTGGGAAGAATGGCAATTCTTCCCACTGGCTTGGCAATTTTTCCTTTTAGCTTAAATGATCGTACTTTTTTTAAAATCAGTTGGACTTTTACCAACCACTTTGCTGAAAAAACGACTAAACTGGGCCGCATCATCAAAGCCTAGCTCATAGGCAACTTCTTTTGCAGTTTTATCTGTATGAATAGATAATCTTTTCGCTTCTAAACCAATGCGTTCCTGAATTACCTGTAAAGGAGTTTTATCATTATACTCTCCAAATAAATTGGAAATGGTTTTGGGTGATTTATGTAGCAATTCGGCGTAATCAGCAACTTTGTGTTTCTGTCTAAAATGCATTTCAACCAATACATTAAACTGCCTGATGATATCCAATTTATCCTGATTAATATCTGGATTTGTCAATGTTTTTCGAGCAAGTCTGGTGCATTTAATCAAGAACCTTTTTAGCAGTACCTGAAGCATTTCTCCCTTAATATGATCCGAATTTTCAAATTCTTCAAGAATCACCTTGATCAACAAATCAAAGCTTTCCTGATCTTTCAAATCCAATGAAACAATTGGAACTTCTGATGATCCAAAAAACAAATACCCATAGCATGATACTTCCTGATCGTGTTGTTGGATACAGTAAAATTCTCGATTGAATGATAATTGATTTAAAGTGGAATTGATTTCATCCACCTCAAGCTGATTAAGAGGTGTGAGGAAAAGAATTTGGTTCTCCTTAATTGTGTAGGCAATTCCATCAACAATTAAACGAGAACATCCGCTTCGCTGCCAAAATATTTTGTAAGTCTGGTTTTTATTTTGGATTTCATCCGAAAATGAAAAGTAGGATGAATCCCTTTTGTTTGAATAGGTCTGAAGCATTGGTAATATTTAAACGTTAATGTACTCGAAACCATCGTTTGGATTCAATGTTTGATCATCACTTTTGTTATGCAATAGAATTTTATATTCCAGGTATGCCTTTAGATTGGTCATCCAAAAAGTCCATCCATTGCTACAGCCTACGAAATTATTCATTTTGCTTGGCTCATCTGTTTTAATTTTACTTTGGGTAAGGCAAACTAAAGTCATGCCTTTTTCTCTTGTCAGCAATACTTCCACTTCATTATCAGCAAAAGCAAAAACGATTTTATCCCTTCCGTTGGCTTCTATTATTTTTCCATTCTCAACACCTAACCAGTTGTACCATTGCCAAGAATAGGTATCCCCAGTTTGAATAAATTCTTTACTTGCTCTGGGCAAATTATCTGCTGATTTGAATTCCGCTTTCTTTAGGAACCATCTTTCCAATTTATGCTGAGTTGCCCAGCATTTGTATACTTTATCAATGGATGATTTAATGTGAATTTTTCGAACAAATTTGGTCCAATCTATTTCTTTCATAACTGTTAACCTTTATTGTTTTGTTCGATTTAAAATACAAAAAAAGACACAGATATTCAGGCCAAATGCCTTCTGAAAAATAAAGTATTGAATTTTAAAGCGTTCAACCATACTTTTTCAATTAATTGGATTCTTCCGTCAGCGGATGGGCTCATCAAAAAAATAAATGATGTGTTCCGCGAGCGTGTGGGCTTGTCGAAAAAATAAATGATTACTTCCGCCAGCGGAAGAGGTCGTCAAAAAATTAAATAAGCTCTTCCGTCAGCGGATGGGCTCCTCAAAAAAATAATTGATGTGTTCCGCGAACGTGTGAGCTTGTCAAAAATATAAATGATTACTTCCGCCAGCGGAAGAGGTCGTCAAAAAATTAAATAAGCTCTTCCGTCAGCGGATGAGCTCCTCAAAAAAATAATTGATGTGTTCCGCGAGCGTGCGGGCTTGTCGAAAAATTAAATGATTACTTCCGCCAGCGGAAGAGGTCGTCAAAAAATTAAATAAGCTCTTCCGTCAGCGGATGGGCTCCTCAAAAAAATAAATGATGTGTTCCACGAGCGTGTGGGCTTGTCGAAAAAATAAATGATCACTTCCGCCAGCGGAAGAGGTTGCCAAAAAATAAAATAAGCTCTCCCGCCAACGGAAGAGCTTATTTATTAATTGTTTAATGTATTTATTACACTTCTGATGGATGTTCTTTTTTGAACTTATCCCAATAAGTATTTAATGTTGACTTCATATCTTTATGCAGCATTAATATCCCGATAAGGTTAGGCAAAGCCATCAGAACGATGGTAATACCGGAAATGGTCCAAATGATTGTTGTATCAGCAAAGGATGCAATAAAAAAGCCGATACAATAAATGATGCGATAAGGAAGCACACCTTTTACACCAAACAGATAGGTAACCGAACGTCCTCCGTAATAGGCCCAGGCAATTGCAGTTGAAAAGGCAAACAAAAGCAGGCCGATGGAAACAATCCATTTTCCCCAATCGCCCAATAAGCTTCGGGTAAATGCCTCGGCAGTTAATGGTGCCGAATGTACCAGCGAGTTTCCCTTAAATGTTACACCATTATTTGATGAATATTTTCCATTGGAAATGGCCACTTTACCATTGTAGAGTTTGTCTTGAGAGTCATAAATTTTGATGTTCTCTGCTACTGAACGAGCATTAATAATGCTTAATTCATTTTTGATTTCACCATTCTCAACAATCAAATCACCTGTAAACACAGGTAAATCCGAAGTTCCACCTAAATAGTGATATAGTTTTTCACGATCTTCTTCATTGGTGTCATCGTACTGATCTGCCATCACCACCATATCGGTTGGTTGAAACTGGTTTGGCAATTTTTCGGTCCATACACCTGATGATAGAATCACTAATCCCGTAAGGGTACAAATTACGATGGTATCGATAAATGGTTCAAGAATAGCTACCATACCTTCCGAAACAGGCTCTTCGGTTCTTGCAGCAGCGTGGGCAATTGGCGCAGAACCCTGACCAGCCTCATTACTAAACAAACCACGGTTTACACCTTTGGTTAGTGCATAAGAAAAACCAGCCCCTAAGAAACCACCAACAGCAGCTGTTCCTGTAAATACATTGGTAAATATTGATACGAAAGAAGGAATAATGTTTTCGTAATTGTAAAAGATTACTGCTAGTGCACCTACAAAATAAATAATAGCCATTGTAGGAACCAGTTTTTCGGTAACTTTAGCAATACGTTTAATTCCACCTAAAATTACAAATGCCAATAAAATGGTAAGAATTCCTCCAACCAACATTTTGTTAAAACCAAATGTAGTAAACATGGAGTTGGAAATGGAGTTAATTTGAGGCAAACTACCTGTACCAAAAGATGAGAAAATGGTCATGACTGCAAAGATTCCAGCCAACCAACGCATATTCAACTTGTTCTTCATGTAGTACATTGGTCCACCCGAAATAAATCCTTCTTCGTCGGTTTCGCGATATTTATGAGAAAGTGTTACCTCTACAAATTTGGTTGTCATCCCTAAAAAGGCTGTCACCAACATCCAAAATAAGGCTGCCGGACCTCCTAAATAAATTGCCAATGCAACACCAGCAATATTTCCGGTTCCAACGGTTCCCGAAAGTGCCGTGGTTAATGCTTGAAAGTGAGATGCATCACCTTTTTCACCAGGTTTGTCATACTTTCCGGTAACAACTTTTAAGGCATGTTTAAAAAATCGAAATTGGGGAAACTTTAAATAAATGGTATAGAACAAGCCAGTTCCGATTAATAAAATTGGAAACCATTTGCTTCCTCCTAAAAATCCTTCAATTAAAGTTAGAAAATCATTAAGGTTATGCATAGATACAGGTTAAATTGGTAATGGGTAATAGATTCTTTTTTTGAAAGTCATCTAAGATAAGAGTTTATTTTGAATTGCCATATTTATGAAATTTGGAATGGATATATTGCAGATGTCTATGTTAATCGTCCGTGATCATAATTTTATCGAAAAGAAATTGAATTCAGCATCTAAATCCATAAATTTAATCTTTGATTTTTTTCCTTACATGAACCAACCGTCCTTTATGGACTTTTAACTATATCAAAACAACAAATAATGAAAAGATTAATTTACGTATTGATATTTTTTGTAGCGCTTAATGCCAGTGCTCAAAACAATATCGATTTTCAAAAGCCTCCAAAAGAGATTTTGGAATTGGCTGATGTGGAGAGAGCCCCATCGGTAATTTTGGATAACCAAAAAGAGAATATGATTCTATTGTATAGAAGTGCATACAAAACAATAGAGGAATTATCTCAGGAAGAAATGCGTTTGGGTGGATTAAGAATTGATCCTAAAACCAATATTGGCAGTAGAACCAGCTACAGTAATAATATTAAACTGAGAAAGCTAAAGTCTAAATCAGATGAAGCTATTCAGGTAAAAGGTTTGCCAAAGAATCCAAGATTAAGCAATTTTATTTTTTCACCAGATCAATCTAAACTGGCTTTTACAAATACAAGTAGCCAAGGTGTAGCAGTTTGGATTTTGGATGTTGCAACAGCATCGGCAGCACAAATAACAGAACCAAAAGTTAATGCCAACTTAAGAGACCCAATCAACTGGTTTAAAAATGAAGAAGCTGTTCTGGTAAAATTTGTTCCAGAAAATAAAAAGGAATTAATTAATACTAAAAGTTCTGTTCCGTCAGGTCCTACCATTTCTGAAAACGCAGGTAAAAAAGCGCAAAACAGAACGTATCAGGATTTGTTGAAAAATAAAAATGATGAGTACAACTTCGAGCAATTGGCATTGTCAGATTTGTACAAGATTAAAATGGATGGAAGTGCTGAAAAGTGGTTGCCATCAGCAATGTACAAAAGTGTGAATTTCTCTCCTGATGGAAATTACGTTATGATTTCGGTGGTTGAAAAACCTTTCTCTTACTTGGTTCCTTATTACAGATTCCCTTCAAAAACTACTGTATATACAAAGGATGCAAAGAAAGTTGAAGATGTTTTGACCGTTCCATTGATCGAAGATCTTCCTCAGGGATTCATGGCAGTTCGTAAAGGAAGAAGAAATGTGAGCTGGCGTTCAGATATGCCTGCATCTTTAATTTATGCAGAGGCATTAGACGGAGGTGATCCTGCAAATGAAGTGGATTATCGCGATGAAGTGTTTCAGCTAGAAGCTCCATTTAAAGGCAATGGAAAAAGCATTTTGAAAACCATAAATCGTTTCTCTGGAATTACCTGGGGTAATGAAAATATTGCAATTGCATATGATTATTGGTGGAATACCAGAAATACAAAAACTTATATCTTTAATCCTTCTGATGCTTCAGTTGCTCCAAAAATGATTAGTGATAGAAATTACCAGGATAAGTATAGTGATCCGGGAAGTTTTGTATCTGCAAGAAACCAATTTGGTAAATATACATTAGCCTTAGATGGCGATAATGCTTTCCTTTTGGGTGATGGGTATTCTAAAGAAGGACAATTTCCATTTTTGGATAAGTTCAACTTAAAGACTCAAAAAACAGAAAGATTATATCAGTCAAAATACACTGATAAGGTTGAAGATTTAAGAAATTTTGATGTTAAGAAAAAAGAACTTTTGGTTAGAATCGAATCTAACTCTGAATATCCTAATTACTTCTTCAGAAAATTAAAAGGAAAGAAACTAAAGCAGCTTACATCTTTTGACAATCCATTTAAGAGCATTGAAGGTGTTCATAAAGAAGTAATCAAATACAAAAGAGAAGATGGAGTAGAGCTTTCAGGTACTTTATATCTACCAGTAGGATATGATATGGAGAAGAAAGAAAAAGTTCCGATGATTTTGTGGGCATATCCAACCGAATACAAGGATAAGGCAAGTGCTGGACAAACTACTGCAAATTCGAACGAATTTACGTATTTGTATTGGGCATCGCCACTTTTCTGGCTAACCAGAGGATATGCTGTTTTGGATGATGCAGCTTTCCCAATTGTAGGTGAAGGAGATGAAGAGCCAAATGATACTTTCCGTACTCAGTTAGTTGCCAATGCAAAAGCAGCTATCGATGCTGTTGATGACATGGGGTATATCGATAGAAATCGAGTAGCTTGTGGTGGTCATAGTTATGGTGCATTTATGGTTGCTAACTTGTTAACACATTCCGATTTGTTTGCAGCAGGTATTGCGCGTAGTGGAGCTTACAACAGAACGCTTACTCCTTTTGGTTTCCAAAGCGAAGAAAGAAACTATTGGGAAGCACCTAATGTGTATTATACCATGTCTCCGTTTATGCATGCCGAAAAAATGAACAACGCATTATTGCTAATTCATGGTGAGGCAGATAACAATTCGGGAACTTATCCGATGCAAAGTGAGCGTTACTTTAATGCTTTAAAAGGATTAGGGGCAACGGTTCGTTTGGTAATGCTACCAAAAGAGAGTCACTCATATCGCTCAAAAGAGAATATTATGCATATGCTTTGGGAACAAGATCAATGGCTTGAAAAGCATGTTAAAAATCGCAAAAAAGAAATTGCTGAAAAGTAATTAATAAAAGATGCATTAGTAAAAGCTTACACAATTTTGTGTAAGCTTTTTTATTTATCCTTTAATTAGAATAATGATAAATTATAATTGAAGTTATACTGATCATAGTAAATGTTTATATTTGGTTTTTTGTTTAAATAGACTGTCTTGTAAGAAACACAAGAATTATAAAAAAATATTAAATTGTTTATGAAATACAGAATTTTTATATGTTTGATTTTTCTATCCTACTTTGCAATTGGACAGGATATTAATGTTGATTTGAATACTCGAAATAGGGCTGCGGAAGTTGCAAATAAGGCAATAGAAAACATACAAAAGCAGGACTATAAAGCTGCTATTCCATTGCTTACCAAGGCCATTTCAATAGATACGACTTTACGAAAACCTTATTTGTATCTATACACTTTAGCCACGAACCGTGAGGAGTTTAGAGATTCAGCATTGAGTTTGCTCCAAAAAGCCAAAAGAATTTTTCAACAAGACGATGAGATTTGCTACTACATTGGTGAAATATATAAAATGCAAGGTGATTTAAATAGGGCAATGTTGGAATATAGTATGGCTATCGCCTATAGTAAAATGAATGGTTCTGATTTTTATTTGGTGCCTCATTATTATTTTAATCGAGCTACAATTTCCTTAAAAAAGAATAGATTTTCCTCGGCAATTATTGATTATTCTTATGCGATACAATTAAAACCAGATTATACAGCCGCATATGTGAATAGAGGAATAAGCCTCTTTCAAGCAGGTAAAAAAGATGATGCCTGTACCGATTGGAAATCTGCAATGGATGCAGGTTCAGGTGAAGCCACAGAATATTGGGAACGAAATTGTAAAGTAAAAAAGTAACGGTTCATAATTATAAAGAGAGTAAGCCGAAAATCACTAAGAGTAGGCAAAATTTTAACACACAATTTATGAGAATAATTTTTACCACGATTTGTTTATTATTTTTTACTAGTTTAGTTTCAGCTCAAATTGAACAGGGCAAATTTTATATTAATGCTCAATCAGGTATTAGTTTTAATTCAGTTAATAGTGAATTTGAAACTGGAAGTTATGCAAAAAGCGAAATGAAATCTAAGCAATTTACATTTGCGCCAAGTATTGGGTACTTTGCTGGTGACGGATTACTTATAGGATTAAGTGTGCCATACAGGAGTCAAAAGAATGAAGATGAGGATGGAGATGAAACAAAATCAAATAGCATATCATTTGGTCCTTTCGCGCGATATTATTTTGATAATGGAGGAAGTAAAACTAAACCCTACTTGCATGGAGGATTAGGAGTTGGTGCATCAACAACCCAGTCAGGATCAAATAAGATGGAATATCGTCTTTCGAATTATGAATTAGGTGGCGGCCTTGCAATATTTTTTCACAAAAATATTGCAATTGATTTAGGTTTGATTTATTCCAATAGTACTCAAAAATATAAGGAAGATAGTGATGTGAAGTTGAAAACGAAAAATTTAGCTTTTAATGTTGGTTTTACTTTTTGTTTGTAATTCATTAAAAAAGAATATTAAAAAGGAATAACAGCTTGATGTGTTATTCCTTTCTTTTTTGCCTATCCGTCACTTTTATTAATTTTGCAAGGAATAAAACTAAGACAGAAAGATAGCGCGTGATATATCCGGAAAATTTTGAGACAAAACTTAGGTTCGATAAAGTAAGAGAACTGGTTAAGAAACAATGTTTAAGTTCCCTGGGAAGAGATTTGGTTGATGAAGTTCGATTTTCGAATTCATACAAGAATGTGAATCGAATGGTGAACGAAACCAACGAATTTAAAACCATTTGCTTAGAGGAGGAGAATTTCCCTTTGGGATACTTTATTGATGTTCGTGGCAGTTTGGAGAAAGTTCGAATTGATGGAACTTATCTTGAATTGGAAGAGCTGTACCATCTGAAGCGATCTTTAGAATCTATTTCTTCTATTTTACGATTCTTTCAAAAAAAGGAAGAGGGTGAATATCCATACCTTATGAAATTGACCGGGAATGTGAAAATGTACCCTTATATTTTCGATAGACTTAATGGAATTATTACAAAAAATGGAAGAATAAAGGACAATGCATCTGCCGAATTGCAGCAAATTAGAAGTTCTTTAATTCAAAAACAATCTACCATCTCAAAACGAATGCAGTCTATGCTTCGTGCAGCTCAAAAAGAAGGTTGGGTTGATCAGGATGTAGCTCTTTCGGTGCGTGATGGGCGTATTGTAATACCAATGCCTTCAGCCCATAAAAGGAAAATTAAAGGGATTGTTCATGATGAATCTGCTACTGGTAAAACATCATATATTGAGCCTGCCGAAATTGTTGAAACCAACAATGAAATTAGAGAGTTGGAGTATGCAGAGCGACGCGAAATCATTAAAATATTACAAGAGTTTACTGCGCAACTTCGTCCGTATATCGATGATTTGTTTTTGGCCTATGAATTCATGGCTAAAATCGACTTTATTCGTGCCAAGGCCATGTTTGCCATTCAGGTAAAAGCTTTATTGCCTAAGATGGTTAAAACGCCAACTTTGTTGTGGGAAAAGGCTGTGCATCCCCTTCTGTTTTTAACTCTGCAAAACGAGGGACGAAAGGTAGTGCCATTAAGTCTTCAGATATCTAATGAGCAAAGAATAATTCTGATATCAGGACCAAATGCCGGTGGTAAATCGGTTTGTTTGCAAACAGTTGGTTTGTTACAATACATGTTCCAGTGTGGATTTTTGGTTCCAATGGAAGAAGAATCCAAGATTGGGATTTTCGATAAAATTTTCATTGATATAGGTGATGAGCAATCCATAGAGAATGACTTGAGTACCTACAGTTCTCACTTGATGAATATGAAACACTTCCTGCGTCACTCCGATACAGATACCTTGGTGTTGATTGATGAGTTTGGAACGGGAACCGAACCTGCACTAGGTGGAGCTATTGCTGAATCGATTTTAGATAAACTGAACAGGAAAAAAGTTTGTGGGGTAATTACAACTCACTATTCAGGTTTGAAGCACTTTGCATCAGAAGCTGAAGGAATTGAGAATGGTGCCATGTTGTACGATTCGCACCAGATGCGACCATTGTTCCAATTGCAGGTTGGAAAGCCAGGTTCTTCTTTTGCATTCGAGATTGCAAGAAAAATCGGTTTGCCAGAGGAAATTCTTAAAGATGCAACCGAGAAAGTTGGTGAAGATCATATCAATTTTGACAAGCACTTGCGTGATATTGTTCGTGATAAACGCTACTGGGAAAGCAAGCGTGATAAAATCCGTCGCAACGAGAAAAAGTTGAATCAATTGGTTGAGCAATACGATAAGGAGCTGAAAGATGCAAGTAAGCTTCGTAAGGATATTATCGAAAAAGCGCAGCAGGAAGCTAAGGATTTATTGCAGAATGCGAATAAGACCATAGAAAAGACCATTCGTGAAATCAAGGAGAGTAAGGCTGAGAAGGAAAGAACCAAAAAGGCAAGAAAACAGTTCGAAGAAACGAAGGTACAGCTAACTCAAGCCGAATTAGAGGAAGAAGAGCGTATTAATCGCAAAATACAGAAGCTTAAAAATCGCGAAAAGCGAAAAGGTCAAAAAGGAGAAGTAACAGAATCGACTGAAAAAGTATCAGCTTCGAAACCAATTGCCAAAGCCAAGAAACAATTCAACCCTGATGTGATTGAGAAAGGTGATATGGTGAAGTTGGATAATCAGAATACTGTAGGGGAAGTAATTGAGATTAACGACAAAACCGCAGTGGTTGCCTTCGGAAGTATTTTAACTTCGGTAAAGGCCAAGCGCTTGTCTAAGGTTTCTAAGTCGCAGCTTAAAAAGCAGGAGAAAACTTACAACCAAACTTCGGCTTTGGTTCAGGAGCGCATCTCGAAAAGAAAGTTGAGTTTCCGTCAGGATATTGATGTGAGAGGAATGCGTGGTGATGAGGCATTGCAAATTGTAATGGATCATGTGGATGAAGCCATAATGTTGGATGTGAAAGAATTTAGAATTCTTCATGGAACAGGACATGGCATTTTGCGCCAATTGATTCGAGATTACTTGCAAACCGTTGATTTGGTTCGCCATTTTAAAGACGAGAGAATTCAAATGGGAGGTTCGGGTATTACGGTAGTTACTATGGAGTAATTGCTTTAAAGTTTTGGTGCAGTAAAAAATGGTTTACAAATAGTAGTGAGAAATGCAGAGGAATGAATTTTTGCTCGAAAATGGGAGTGAGAGAGTTCGATTTGTTGAATTGACTTGTAATTTTTCATTCAGAAAGCCGGATCATGAAATTTTCAAGTAAAAATGTTCTGAGAAATCCAGTGGAATCAAATTTTTCTTGAAAATGAGAGTAAAACTCTCAGATTTTTAAATTTTCAAAGAAAAATAGCATTCAGAAATCTAGAGAAGTCAATTTTGCAATAAAATTTGCCTTGAGAAACCCAGATTTTTGAAAAATGCCTTGTAAAAAGTCCCAGAAACTCAGATTTCTGAAAAAAACAATGTAATTTCCTTTCAGAAAGTCAGCGAAGGGCTATTTTCAATATTAGAACCTTTCAGAAACTCAGATTTGGAAAAAAACAAATTAAAATATTTTGGATAATAAGTAAGTGCCACCTCAATAGAGATGGCACTTACAGTTATATATTGTGCGATCTATTTTAAACCTTCATTAATTGCTTTCGCATAGGAGCTGGATTTTCCATAAGCCGCACACTTTTGAATGTCATCGTACAACCAAATAAATCCACCATCGATATTCTCTTTTTCGCTTGTAATTTTTTCACCAATCGTGGCTGGATTATCTCCATTTTGGCAGTTTTCACCATTTCGGCACCAAAGTCCATACGATACTTTTAGCTTTCCAAAGTACTGGTTCCATTCAGCAGGCTTATTTTTTGCTCCTCCGGCATAACATTGCAGGTAAACACGGTCGATTGTTCCTGGCTTTTCTGCTTCAACTTGTTCATAAACCGATTTCCAATATTCAGTTTCGTTGTAAGGACACAAGCCAACTTTTAATCCCATATCGGCTAACATTAATGTAAAGTCAACGGTAGAAGCAACATCAAAAGTAACTTCATCATCGTAGTTAATTGCTGTAGCACCAGTTATATCTTGCAATTTTTGAATAGCCTTATATAATTTTGTTTCAGGTCCGGTGCCTTCTTTGGCAATTAAATCCTTAATCACTTGCCACGATTTGGCTCCCCAGGCACCAATTCCCAATTCTATTCTATCAACAGAAGTTGGAGCTGTTGTCAATTGTTCCAATCTGGATTTCCACTCAGGATCACCAATAAATTCACCATCCGAATTGATTATTGGAGTATCGTTGTAATTCATACTTCCATCTTCTTTGATGTGGATGGTCCATAAAATTACAGTTGAGAAACCTGATGATTTTAAATCGTTGATCACTTCCATACCACCAGTATAAAAAGGGCCTCCACCAAAAATCGCAGAATATTTTCCTGCCGGAGAACTTGGTACTTCCTCTTTTCTCGCATCGGTATTGTTATCCGATTTGTCACAAGAATTACACGAGGCAACACCAATTAAAATTAGAATGTAGAATAGCTTTTTTAGAATTGTCATTTGAAATGTATTTAATGATTGATGCTCAAAACTACACTTAAGGACTTAATGGAAGAGTTAATTCTTGCTTAATCCTGAATAATTACCATTAATGTATAAAAAAATGCCACCTCTAACGAGATGGCATAATTATTTAGGTGTGATAATATTTTAATAAAGCAACATACTTACCAAAACATATAGGTAGTGGGCAAAGGTACCCGCTAAAATACCTCCTATGGTATGAGAAAGTAAGGCTTTAGAAGTTAGTTCACGATAATTTAATGTATCCAACATTGCTGTGTGTGTACTTAAATATCCACTCCAGCACATTCCCATTGCTGTAAAAACGGCTACAACATTTCCATCAATAATTCCTTTGGCCAAGAAAGCTTTTACCAGCGATAAAGCAGCTCCAACTGCACCTAATGATGTAACTGGGAAAGCAATCAATTCAGGAAATTTGAATCCAAATAAACCTTCGAATAACCACCAAACATATCCAGCTAGTTTAGGCAGTAATGGTACTCCTTCGTATGCTAAACCTTGGTATCCCATTGTTGGATCTTTTGGTCCAAATGTTAGCATCATTACCATAGTAGAAATGATCAAAACACCAGGGATGATTGCCAAACCAAGGTCAACACCTGATTTACCACCATCCAAAATCGAGTTTAGGAATCTTAAGAAAACACTACCTTCCGATTTAAAGCTGATTTTTTCTGTTGCACCTTCAAAATCATTGTCGGTACGCACAGGAATTTTTCCTCTGATTAATCTTTGCATTAATCTGGTTGAAACAACAGCTCCAAATAGAGCTCCAACCAAACCAATTAATGCTGGAATAAACATGTTTTCATCGTTACCAGGAATTTTAAGAGTTGACATGAAGGTAATCACGATCAAACCCATACCGAAAGCTGTACCAAAGTTGGTTAATGATACCAACTGGTAGTTTTTGAAATATTTGCTGAAGTTTTTGTCGTTTGCCAAGCTGATGATAGCTGGGTTATCCGATAAAAAGGTAAGAACTCCTGCCAATGCACCAACTCCAGGCAAATTGAATAATGGTTTCATCAATGGAGCAAGCATTTTCTCCAATAATCTTACTACACCAAATTCGATTAATAGTTTTCCTAAAGCGCCGGAAAGAACAGTAATTCCCATAATGTAGAATACAGTATTCATTAGCAAATCCCATGCTGTTTGCATAATTGTATTCAGCATATTGGATACTCCCATTGTGTGGCCAATGTATCCAAAAATCCCGAAAAATGTCAGAAGAAACATTACGGCTTCGTATCTTCGTTTCTTCAAAAAATCTGTCTCCTTGATAGATTTAATTGCGTTCATAGTTTAGGTCGTATGTTTGAGTTTGTTATTTGCTGCAAATGTATATTATTCATGCAGTTTTTTTATATGATCTTTATCAGCTTTTTAAATATCTTAATATGTTGCAAAATCATATTGTTTTTTATCATGTTTATAGTTGGTAAAACAGTCTAAATTATGGCTTGTTGATAAATTCTTCTTTATTCTTCAGCCGATTTGTACTAGCTTTGTCATCCCAATTAAAATTTCGGCATGTCAGCAGCATCAAACGCATTAAAAAAATATTTCGGATACGATAAATTTCGTCCATTGCAAGAGAAGGTAATCAATTCTGTTTTGCAAGGGAACGATGCTTTGGTGATTATGCCAACAGGAGGAGGGAAATCGATATGTTATCAGATTCCTGCCATTATCATGGAAGGAGTTACCATTGTTGTTTCACCTTTGATTGCTTTAATGAAAGATCAGGTGGAAGGCTTGCGTGCAAATGGTGTTTCTGCTGATTTTTTGAATAGTTCGCAAACCGCTAATCAGCAGGCTGAAATTATTGAAAAGCTTGTTGCAGGTCAAATAAAATTACTCTATGTTTCTCCGGAAAAACTGCTAAGTCAGGATTTCTATTATCTGATGTTACAGCTTAAAGTAAATTTGTTTGCTGTTGATGAGGCTCACTGTATTTCGGTCTGGGGACATGATTTTCGTCCGGAGTATACAAAAATGGCCTATCTGAAGAAGCAGTTTCCTCATGTGCCAATCGTTGCTCTTACAGCTACAGCAGATAACCTTACACAAAAGGATATTGTTTCTCAGTTAAATCTAACAGATCCTGAACGATTCATCTCTTCTTTCGACAGACCAAATTTGAGTTTAACTGTTGCTCCCGGGCGTGATAAGTTCAAATCCATTTTGGGATTTCTTCGTCAACGTCCACATCAATCAGGTATTATCTATTGCCTAAGCAGGAAAGCCACGGAAGGCTTGGCTGAAAAATTACGAAATGCTGGTGTTAATGCTGCTTATTATCATGCAGGTTTATCATCCGAAGAGCGTGCCAAACGACAAGAGGATTTTATTAATGATGAAGTGCCTATTATTTGTGCTACCATTGCATTTGGTATGGGAATCGATAAATCAAATGTGCGTTGGGTAATTCATTATAATTTACCTCGAAATATAGAGTCCTACTATCAGGAAATTGGTCGTGCCGGACGTGATGGATTAAAAGCGGATACACTTTTATTTTATAGCTTCTCGGATGTAATTGTACATCGTAAATTTATTGATGAGTCGAAACTTAAAGAGGTTTCGCATGCCAAACTGGAGCGCATTCAGCAGTTTTGTGATGCTCAAATATGTCGACGAAAAATTTTGTTGAGTTATTTTGGTGAACACTTGGAAGAGGATTGTGGCAATTGTGATGTTTGTAAAAATCCACCTCAATTGTTCGATGGAACCATAATTGCACAGAAAGCTTTTTCAGCAGTGGTTCGTTTGAGAGAACAAGTTGCCGCGGGAACGTTAATCGATGTTTTACGAGGTTCTTCACGTCAGGATATCATAAGCAAAGGATACAACCAAATTAAAACCTATGGAGCGGGGAAAGACATTGCTCATCAGGATTGGCAGCAATATCTACTCCAGCTATTAAATCTTGGCTATATAACTGTTGCTTACGATCATGGTAATGCCTTGCGATTAACCGAGCAAGCCAAAGAAGTACTTTTTGGAGAACGATTGGTGAAATTGGTTCATTTGGCTTCAATGAAATCAGATCCTGTGGTTAAACCAATTGAGAAAAAGACAAGCAAGCAGCTTGATAGAGAAGGTTTGTTTGAAGCTCTTCGTAAACTGCGATTACAAATTTCCAGGGATGAGAATGTTCCGCCATATTTGATTTTCTCAGATGCCACATTGCATGAAATGACTCAGGATAAGCCAACCAGCGAATTCGAGATGAAATTGATTTCGGGAGTTGGAGTTCGTAAATATCAGCTTTATGGAGAATTGTTTATTAATGAAATATTAAATTTTCAGCAAAGCAAAAATCGTGAAGCCAAAAAAAGCGGAGAATCATTCTACAAAACTTACGAATATTACAAGCAAGGGTTTTCGGTGGATGAAATTGCTAGTATACGAAAAGTAAATCCGGTTACGATATATTCTCATTTGGCCTCTTTATTTGAGAAGGGAGCTGATATCGATTTATATGAATTCTTTAGTTCTCGTGAATTAGAGCAGGTTGAAAATGCATTTCGTTCCCTAAACTATACAGAAAACATCAAAGAATTGTACATGTATATGGGCGAGGAAATAGAGTATTACAAAATACGTTTGGCCATTTCATATCTTAAAGTAACTTCTTCATAATCTTGTGCTATTGGAAAATAATTATTGATCATTGAAATGTTTTTGTTAAATTTAGGGTTCAATCTAATTAACCTGTACCTTTAAATTTAAACTAAACATGAAAACAAGATCAATTTTAAGCATTGCCATAATGGTTATGTTTATGGTGGCATGCAATCAGAAAGTTAACTTACCAGATCCGCCGGTTGCTCAAAAAATCTCTAAAGAACTAAAAATTCATGACCATACCAGAATAGACAACTACTACTGGTTAAATCAACGTGAAGATTCTGCAGTTATTAATTATTTGACTGCGGAAAATGATTACTGCGATGCAGTTATGAAACATACGGAAGAGTTTCAAACGAAACTTTTCGATGAAATGGTTGCTCGAATTAAAAAGACGGATGAATCGGTTCCTGCAAAGTCAAACGGATATTATTACTACAGCAGAACCGAAGGTGATGCAGAATATCCTTTGTATTGCAGAAAAGAAGGGGAACTGAATGCTAAAGAGCAAATCATGTTAAATGTTCCGGAAATGGCTAAAGGATTTAGCTATTATAATATTGGTAGCTATTCAGTAAGCGAGAATAATAAAATTTTAGCCTACTCAGAAGATACTTTAAGCCGAAGAAAGTACACTATAAAGTTTAAGAGCTTAGTTGGTGATAAAGTATTTACCGATGAAATTGCAAATACAACAGGAGGAATAACCTGGGCTAGCGATAACAAAACCGTTTTTTATACGGTTAAACATCCGGAAACACTTTTGCCTCATAAAGTTTACAAGCATGTTTTGGGAACTTCATCAAAGAATGATGAATTGGTTTATGAAGAGAAGGATAATACTTTCTATACTTTCTGCTATAAAACCAAATCAAGAAAATATATCATGATTGGAGTTAGTAGTACCGTTTCTTCAGAATACAGATATATAGATGCAAGCAAGCCTAATAGTGAATTTAAGGTAATTCAGCCTCGCGAAAGAGACTTGGAATATGGAATTGCCCATTATAAAGATCACTTTTATATCAGAACAAATTATCAAGCGAAGAATTTCCGTATGATGAAAACTCCTGTGAATAAAACCACAAAGGAGAATTGGGTTGAAATGATACCCAATAGAGAGGATGTATTCTTAAGCAATTTCGAAATTTTCCAGAATTATCTTGTTGTAGGGGAGCGTAAGAATGGATTAAATCAACTTCGAATTCGCAATTGGGAAACTGGAAAAGAGCATTATCTTGATTTTGGCGAAGAAACTTACGATGCATGGATTTCTGCTAACCCGGAATTTGAATCAGATGTATTGCGTTATGGATATACCTCACTAACTACGCCTAGTTCTACCATAGATTACAATATGGGAACAAAAGGGAAAACAATTATGAAGCAACAGGAGGTTCTTGGTGGTTTTAATAAAGATAACTACGAAGCCAAACGCTTGTGGGCGACAGCTGAAGATGGAACAAAGGTGCCAATTTCTTTGGTGTATCGAAAAGATAAGTTTCAAAAAGGGAAAAATCCTCTTTGGCTATCTGCTTATGGCTCATATGGATCTAGTTCGGATGTTTACTTCAGTTCGGTTCGCTTAAGTCTATTGGATAGAGGATTTGTAGTTGCAACAGCTCATGTTCGTGGTGGTCAGGAAATGGGACGATATTGGTATGAAGATGGAAAGTTGCTGAAAAAGAAAAATACATTTACCGATTTTAATTCATGCGCAGAGCACATGGTTGCAGAAGGATATGCAGCAAAAGATAAGGTATTCGCCTGGGGAGGAAGTGCTGGAGGTTTACTAATGGGTGCAATTGTGAATATGAAACCAGAATTGTATAGAGGTGTAATTGCTGCTGTTCCATTTGTTGATGTGGTAACTACCATGTTGGATGAGTCTATTCCTTTAACTACAGGTGAATTCGATGAGTGGGGAAATCCTAAGAACAAAGAGTATTACGATTACATGCTATCTTACTCGCCTTACGATAATGTAAAAGCGCAAAGTTATCCTGCTTTGCTGGTAACAACAGGATTGCATGATTCGCAAGTACAGTATTGGGAACCAGCTAAATGGGTAGCTAAGCTTCGAGATGTGAAAACTGATGATAATCCATTGTTGTTAAAAACTAATATGGACTTTGGACATGGTGGAGCATCAGGAAGATTTGAAAGACTAAAAGAAGTAGCTTTAGAATATGCTTTTGTTTTTGATCAGATAGGAATTGATGAATAAAAAAAATAAGAATGTTAATGGAAAAGCGCTCGTTTCGGGCGCTTTTTTTGTATATTTAAAATTCGATTCTGACTATAAAAAACAATTACGCTTATGATTCGAACCTTAATTATTGATGATGAGATGAAGAGTCAGGCAACTCTTCATAAGTTGCTTGAGAAATATTGTACTGGGATTGAAATTGTTGGGTTTGCACATAATGTAAAATCAGGAGTTGAATCAATAAATGAATTGAATCCGGATTTGGTTTTTTTAGATATTTCTATGCCCGATGGTGATGGATTTGAAGTACTACAAAAGATCAAAAGTCGTGATTTTGAAGTGGTATTTACAACTGCTTTTAATGATTATGCGATCAAAGCTTTTCAATTTTCGGCTTTGCATTATCTATTAAAACCAATTAACTACATAGAATTACAGGCTGCTGTTGAACGTTACAAAGAGAATCATAAAGATTTGGATTTGAATGAAAAGATTCAAGTATTGTTTGATAGTTTGAATAATCAAAACAAAAAGATTGTATTGCCAACTTCCAATGGACTAAAGGTAGTAGAGATCGAAAAGATTGTCTACTGTAGAGCCGATGGTAGCTATACTCACTTTTATTTTTTAGACGAGGAATCTATTATGGTTTCAAAAGCCTTATCTAATTTCGAAGAATTACTTCCATCTGAAATGTTCTGTCGAGTACACAACAAGCATTTAATCAACTTAAATTTTGTTGATAATTACGTAAAGGGAAGAGGAGGAAAAGTGATACTTGAGAACAAAGAGGAAATTGAAATATCAGAGGGTAGAAAAGCCGAATTCCTAAAAAGATTAAAAAATATAGCTGATTTTTTACCAGATTCTAAAAAATAGAAATACGTATTCACAAACTCAAATTACGTATTCGGAAATTAGTATTACGTAGTGGCGAATTATGCATTGAAAAGGCTGTTTTTCTTCAGTATTTTCACGTTGAAATTGAAGAACCACTACTATGATTGAACAATTAAAATCTGAAATTCTCAAAAAATTTGGTGAAGATTTGGTTTACACCAAAGATTGCAAATTTTTAGCAGATACAATTTGTGAAGAAACAGGTAGCAGAATCAGTACTACTACAATTAGAAGATTATTCGGTTTTTTAAAAAGCACTACTACACCTGCCAAATACACATTAAATATTTTATCTGGTTATCTGGGTTACCAAAGTTGGGAGCATTTTTGTAATTATTGGGAATATCAACCAAAAGAAGAAATTGCACCAAAAGAAAACTGGTCTGATTTTTATAAAAAAGCAATTTCTTTTAGCACGGATACTTACAAATATATTTCGGGTCAATCTGGAATTCCTTTTAATGCAGTAACTCCTAGAGAAGAGGCAGAGCTGAGAATAGATAAGTTTTTGAATTCAGGCAATAGTGCCTTGGCATTTATTGCGCCAGGTGGATTTGGAAAATCAACCATGATTGCCAAGTGGTTTGAAAGAAAATGGCTTAATAAGAAAAACGATGATGTGATTCTATTTTTGAATGCATCTATGATGATCAGTTTTTTGAATGCAGATTTTAAGCTGGAAGATTGGTTGCAGGATCAGCTTAAGTTTACACAAAAGGATTCTTTAAAATATTTCCTTGAACATCCGAATGCATGCGAGAGTAGAATTATTTTCGTGATTGACGCATTGGATGAAATTACCTATGATAATTTTAAGTTGGAGAGGGTATTCTTGCAGCTTAAGCAGTTTATTTTAAACTTTAAGGATTCTGATAAAGTTAAACTGATTTTAACCTCCAGAAATACAACTTGGCAAAAATTTGCTATGCCTTTTGTTTTTCAATCAAATGCTTTGAAAGATTGTTGGTACGATTTAAATGATGATTCCGAAAAGATAAATGAGGCAAATATTCCACCATTAAACCATAAAGAGATTCAAAGAGTTCTTGAAAAAACTTTAAATCTTCAATATGCACCCAATGTTAGTGTTGATGATTTAACATACTTGCAGAAGAAAGTTATCTCTAATCCATTTTTTTTGGAATTGTTTATCAAACTATTTTCTCCCAATAACATTCATAAACTAAATAAAGGATATGAATTGATGCGTGAGTACATTAAGAATAAGGTTTATTACTCACGCTATTCTGAAGAGAAAATTGATATTTTATATTCCATTCTGGACCTAATAAATCATGGTAAGGAAGGAACCTCAGCTAAAAAATTGGAATTAAGAGAAAAATTTCCAATTCATTTAAAAACAGCAGGAGATTACTATGCTGCCTACCAGGAGTTATTATCTTTTGGAATTATTACTGAATACATCTCTACCAATAAAAAGAACAATTACTGCAAGTATGTAAAGATTACCAACGAGGTACTATTTGAAACATTAATTGGAATAAGTCTTATTGAGAAGAATGGAGAATTGAACTTTGAACTTATTAAAAAAGTTGATGAGGATTATCAGGGCTATGAGTTGAAAAATAGATTAATTTCTTATTTGCTAGAATCAGCATTTTTGAGTGGCAAACACATGGAATTAAAAAATCTGTTTGAGTTAAGTGATGATACCATTTCTGCTCCATGTGTATTGGAAACCATTTTTAAATCTTCTATTTATACAGAAAAATACAAGTTTGAATTAATTCAGCATTTAGCTGAAAATAAGAAGTCAGAGAAAATATTTTCGAAAGCATTTTCGGATACTTTAAATGTTAAAGATCAATCGAAGGAAGTTCTGGAAATATTTGCGAAAAATGGTGCTACAAAAAACTTAAGAATTAGATCTCTAAGTTTATTGCTGATATCTGCAATGTTTAGTTATGAATCAGACAAGGCAACGGCTTATTACGATGAATTGGCGCAGGAAGAAGCAGATACAAGCTGTTCAGGTTTTACAATAGCAATACGATTGGCAGCAGTTTTAATGTACAATCATTTTATAGGTAATGATACCGATGATATTGAATTGTTTAAACTGTTCTATTACCGAGAAATGGCATATTTAAAATATGCAGAAGTAAATAGTGCGGTTGACGGAGAATTTGAATTAATTCTTTGCATGGCATTAACCTATATGGAATCATACCACAAGGTTTTACAATTGGTAGATGATGCGGAACATTTGTATAAAAGTGAAGAAGATAAGGGTTGGTCGTCGAATTATAAATTGTTACAATGCTATAAGATTTTTGCACAGTATTCACTGGGAATGACTATAAGCAAAGAACAAATTGACTATTTGTTAAACAGTAAAAGTGAAGTTAACTCATCTCAAAATTACTACCTACAAATATATTATAACTCATTTTTGAGTACTTGTTACCAGGAAAAGAACAAGGTTCAGAAAGTTGAGGAATTTTTTAACAAGGCAATTGAGTTAAGCGAATTTACAAAATATCATTCATGTACAGTAAGCCTTTACAGGAAAATGGCACGTTTTTACAATGGCATTAATGAGAAGACCAAAGAACAAATTTGTATCTTAGAGGAAACACGATTATTAAAGAAATATGCGTCTAGCTATACTTTAGAGGCATTGTTAGTATAATACTCTTCACAAATTCACTTTAATTTTAAAGCTGTTTGTTTAGGCAAACAGCTTTATTTTGTTTATTATATTACAATTCCGCTTCAAAATTATAACTTTACGATTATTGTGATTTAGGAAAGTTTTACCCATGTATAAATGGGAACTTCTTTTAAATCAAGAATAATAAGTACATGAATAAAACGTTGAAAGCAATAGTTAGTTTTAACGTATTCTTAAATGATCCATAAATATGAATTTTTCTCAATATAATCTGCAGTTTATAATAAAATTGTGCACTGTCGTTTTTCTGGTTTTTTGTAGTTTTTCTATTTCTGCACAAGAGAAATATTCAGTAACCGGAAAGGTGAAAATCGAAAATGGAAGTATTGATAATACATTTCTGACAATTTATAAAAATGCAAATAAATTAGAGTCTAAATCCATTCCCAGTAATGGTAAATTCAATTATGAAATGGATTTTGGACATGATTATATGTTCGAATTCTCGAAGGAAGGTTTTGTAACCAAGAAAGTTAGTATTTCCACATTTGTTCCCGAAGACGTATTGAGCAGGGATAGTCAGTTTCCTCCATTTAAGTTTGCAATTGATCTGTTCCCTGCCTATGAAGGATTAGATCTTTCAATCTTTGATCAGCCGATGGCAATGATCATGTACGACAAGGAGTTGGATAATTTTGAATATGATACAGAATATGATGCTCAGATTAGGGAAGCTATCGAGAAGGCCAAAGAAGAGGCAAGAAGACGAGCTGCAGAATTGGAAGCACAGCGACTGGCTAAAGAAAAAGCATATAATGCAGCTATTCAAAAGGGTGATATTAATTTTAGGGGAAAGAAATATGAAGAAGCCAAAATGGCTTACAATGAAGCTTTAGCTGTTAAGGCAGAAGAGCAATATCCAAAATCACAGATTACAAAGATTGATGAATTGCTGGCAGAACTGCAACAGCAAGCTGAAGAAGCGGCGCGATTGGCAGCAGATAAAAAAGCTTTGGATGAGAAATATGCAGCTATCATTACCTTGGCAGATTCTCAATTTGAATCAGGAGATTATCCATCAGCAAAAACATCTTATTCTGATGCCTTGGCATTGAAAGCAGAAGAGCAATATCCAAAATCACAGATTGCTAAGGTTGATGATTTATTGGCAGAACAGCAACGACAGGCTGATGAAGCAGCACGCCTGGCAGCAGATAAAAAAGCTTTGGATGAGAAATATGCAGCTATCATTACCTTGGCAGATTCTCAATTTGAATCAGGAGATTATCCATCAGCAAAAACATCTTATTCTGATGCCTTGGCATTGAAAGCAGAAGAGCAATATCCAAAATCACAGATTGCTAAGGTTGATGATTTATTGGCAGAACAGCAACGACAGGCTGATGAAGCAGCACGCCTGGCAGCAGAGAAGAAAGCTTTAGATGAGAAATATGCAGCTATCATTACCTTGGCAGATTCTCAGTTTGAATCAGGAGATTATCCATCAGCAAAAACTTCTTATTCTGATGCCTTGGCATTGAAAGCAGAGGAACAATATCCAAAATCGCAGATTACAAAGATTGATGAATTGCTGGCAGAACAGCAACGACAGGCTGATGAAGCAGCACGCCTGGCAGCAGAGAAGAAAGCTTTAGATGAGAAATATGCAGCTATCATTACCTTGGCAGATTCTCAATTCGAATCACAAGATTATACTTCAGCGAAAACATCTTATTCTGATGCCTTGGCATTGAAAGCAGAAGAGCAATATCCAAAATCACAGATTGCTAAGATTGATGAATTGCTGGCAGAACAGCAAAGACAGGCTGATGAAGCAGCACGCCTGGCAGCAGAGAAGAAAGCTTTAGATGAGAAATATGCAGCTATCATTACCTTGGCAGATTCTCAGTTTGAATCAGGAGATTATACCTCTGCAAAAACTTCTTATTCTGATGCCTTGGCATTGAAAGCTGAGGAACAATATCCAAAATCACAGATTGCTAAGGTTGATGATTTATTGGCAGAACAGCAAAGACAGGCTGATGAAGCAGCACGCCTGGCAGCAGAGAAGAAAGCTTTAGATGAGAAATATGCAGCTATCATTACCTTGGCAGATTCTCAGTTTGAATCAGGAGATTATCCATCAGCAAAAACTTCTTATTCTGATGCCTTGGCATTGAAAGCAGAGGAACAATATCCAAAATCGCAGATTACAAAGATTGATGAATTGCTGGCAGAACAGCAACAACAGGCTGATGAAGCAGCACGCTTGGCAGCAGAGAAGAAAGCTTTAGATGAGAAATATGCATCCATCATTGCTTTGGCAGATTCTCAGTTCGAATCGGGAGATTATACCTCAGCGAAAACATCTTATTCTGATGCTTTGGCATTGAAAGCTGAGGAACAATATCCAAAATCGCAGATTGCTAAGATTGATGATTTGTTGGCAGAACAGCAACGACAGGCTGATGAAGAAGCACGCTTGGCAGCAGAGAAGAAAGCTTTAGATGAGAAATATGCATCCATTATTGCTTTGGCAGATTCTCAGTTCGAATCACAAGATTATCCATCAGCGAAAACATCTTATTCTGATGCCTTGGCATTGAAAGCAGAGGAACAATATCCAAAATCGCAGATTACAAAGATTGATGAATTGCTGGCAGAACAGCAACGACAGGCTGATGAAGCAGCACGCCTGGCAGCAGAGAAGAAAGCTTTAGATGAGAAATATGCAGCTATCATTACCTTGGCAGATTCTCAATTCGAATCACAAGATTATACTTCAGCGAAAACATCTTATTCTGATGCCTTGGCATTGAAAGCAGAGGAACAATATCCAAAATCGCAGATTACAAAGATCGACGAGTTGTTGGCAGAACAGCAACAACAGGCTGATGAAGCAGCACGCTTGGCAGCAGAGAAAAAAGCTTTGGATGAGAAATATGCAGCTATCATTACCTTGGCAGATTCTCAGTTCGAATCAAAAGATTATACCTCAGCGAAAACTTCTTATTCTGATGCTTTGGCATTGAAAGCTGAAGAGCAATATCCAAAAAAACAGATTGCTAAGATTGATGATTTGTTGGCAAAACAGCAACAACAGGCTGATGAAGAAGCACGCTTGGCAGCAGAGAAGAAAGCCTTGGATGAGAAATATGCTTCTGTTATTGCTATGGCAGACTCTCAGTTTGAAAATCAGGAATACAATTTGTCGCGTGAAAGCTATAAAGATGCGCTAAATATGAAACCTGCTGAGCTGTACCCAAGGGAACAATTAAAGAAGATTTCGGAAATATTTGCTGAGCAAAAGAGACAAGCAGAGGAAGAAGCAAAGCTTTTAGCGGAGAAGCAATTGAATGAGAACAAATATCTGAAATTGATTAAGTCGGCAGATGAATATTTCGAATCAGAAAAGTGGAATTCTGCTTCAAGAGATTATCATGGAGCATTGAAGCTAAAACCAGAAGAACAATATCCACAAAGTAAAATAGATGAAATTGAAGCGATTTTAGCTGAATTGGAAAGAAAAGCGAATGCAAAATCAGAGTTGAAAAATAAGTATGACAAATTAATTGAAATAGCGGATAAGCAATTTACCAATGAGGAGTACGATTTTGCAGTACTGAAATATCAAGAGGCTCTGGACTTAATGCCAAAAGAGTCGTATCCAAAAACTCAAATCAAGAAAATTGAAGTGATTCTGGAACGCAGAGCAATAGCGGAAAGAAAAGAGCAAGAGTTGAATTTAAGATATAGTGAAGAACTGGAAAAGGCAGAGGGTTTCTTCAAAAAAGAACAATTTAGTGTTGCCAGACATCATTACAAAGCAGCATTGGAAATTAAGCCTAAGGAGAAATATCCAAAAGAGAAGTTAGAGGAAATCAATGAAAGATTGCAGGCCTTAAAAAATGCAGAACAAGAAGCAATTGCAAACAATCCAACGAATTTCGAGAAGAAACTTTCTATCATTAAAGAAAGAGAATATGCAGAATTGATTCAAAAGGCGGACAATGCTTTTCAAACCTCTCAATACACGGTTTCGAAAGTGATGTATGAAAGAGCTTTGGGAATGTTTAATAGAGAATATCCGAAGAAACAACTGAAGGAAATTGACAAATTAATTCGAGATGAGAGGAACTCTGCTTTATCGGAAGAATACAAACAGCTGATTGCAAAAGGTGACAAGGAGTTATCTGCGAATCATTATTCGGTTGCCAAATTTTATTACAATAAAGCAATTGCTTTGAACAAAAAGGAGAAATATCCTAAAAATCAACTGAAGAAGATTGATGAGTTGTTGAAATCGAATAAAAACCAGAAGTTGGATAAAGAGTATGAGGAAGTCATTACAAAAGCTGATTCTGCCTTTGATAAAGGAAACTTGACGGTAGCCAGATTTTATTACAAGAAAGCACTTCAATTAAAATCGGGTGAAGATTATCCAAAAGAAAGGCTTAAAATGATTCAATCTAAACGAAGCAAAAAGTAATTTTGTATTTTCATTCTATTTAAGAACACAGTATGGCATTAAACTATCTCTTTATTTTCTTTTTTCTGATTGCCTTTGTTGTAGGTTTAATCAAGCTTATTTTTTGGGGAGACTTGGATGTATTCCCGGCAATGATTGATTCTACTTTTAGCATGGCCAAAACAGGCTTCGATATTTCTCTTGGATTAACGGGCGTATTGACCCTTTGGCTGGGAATCATGAAAATAGGTGAGAATGGTGGAATTGTAAGAGTATTTTCAAGGTTAATAGGGCCATTCTTTAACAAGCTGTTCCCGGAATTGCCTAAGAGTCATCCTGCACATGGTTCAATCATGATGAATCTGGCAGCCAATATGCTGGGATTGGATAATGCGGCCACGCCTCTTGGTTTAAAGGCAATGAAGGAAATGCAGGAAGCCAATCCCGATAAGGATAAAGCTTCGAATGCTCAAATCATGTTCCTGGTTTTAAATACTTCGGGCCTGACGATTATTCCGATTTCCATCATGGTATATCGTGCTCAATTGGGAGCTGCGAATCCATCGGATATATTTATACCAATATTACTGGCGACCTATTTTTCTACCATTGCAGGTTTAATTAGTGTGTCAATCGTGCAAAAAATCAAATTGTGGGACCGAACCATATTGTCTTATTTGGGAGGATTGACTGCCATTATCATTGGAATCATAGCATATTTCTCTAGCCTGGAAAAAGAACAGATTACGACAGTTTCAACGGTTGTAAGTAATGTGTTCCTGTTTGGGATTATTATTTCATTTATTTTATTGGCAGCTAAAAATAAGGTGAATGTATATGAAAGTTTCATCGATGGAGCCAAAGAAGGATTTAATATTGCCATAAAGATCATACCCTATTTGATTGCCATATTGGTTGCAATTGGTGTTTTCAGAGCGTCAGGAACAATGGATCTTTTTGTAGAAGGCATGAGAAGACTTTGCTTGTTACTTTCGGTAGATCCCGATTTTGTTGAAGCCTTACCAACAGCAATGATGAAGCCATTGAGCGGAAGTGGAGCAAGAGGAATGATGGTGGATGCAATGACCACGCATGGGGCAGATAGCTTTGTGGGAAGGTTGGCATCTACATTGCAAGGAGCAACAGATACCACATTTTATATTATTGCAGTTTATTTCGGTGCGGTTGGAATCAAGAATACCAGATATGCGGTTACTTGTGGTTTAATTGCTGATTTTGCAGGAATTATTGCAGCCATATTAATTGCTTATTTGTTCTTTCATTAGAAAATGATTTGACTTACATTTGTTGCTCAAAAAATTGAAAACATGATCACATTTAAAATAGATACAGAATACATCGAACTTATTAAGCTTTTAAAAGCAACCCGTGTGAGTGAAAGTGGGGCACAGGCTAAAATATTTGTAGAAGACGGAATTGTAATGCGAAATGGTGAAGTTGAAACCAGAAAGCGAGCTAAGATTCGTCCAGGTGATAAAATTGAGATATTCGATGAGGTGATTATCGTAGAATAATAATAATGATCGATATAAAAAAAGCGCAAGAACCATTTAAGTTCTTGCGCTTTTTTTAGCTAAAGGCCTATAGCCAAAAGCTAAAAACCATTAATAGAATTCAAGAAAGTTCTTCACTGAATCCAAGTAATATTCCTTCCAACCTTCTACAATCTCTTCATAAGCATCATCAGGAATGTTTGTATGTGTTAATTCAATACGAGTATCTTTTCCAGCCTTTTTCAGGATCATGCTAACAATTGATGGGTTTTCAGTTTCTCCAAAAAACCATTCCTGGACAATCTTATAGTCTTTGACCATCTCCAAATTGCATCCTGAAATATCTCCTTCCCAAAGAGAAAAAACAGTTCCAACTTTATCATCCATTGTGGCAGGGTATCCAGTCCATAATTCAATTTGAAAAGAATTGGTTAAAGCAGTGTAAACTTCTTCCTGACTTGCGCTAATATTAAATTGATAGGTAAATTCTTTCATGAGATTCTGATTTGTGATTGCAAAATTAAGTCAAAATGCTAACAATTCCTTTAGTTAATTGTAATTAATTCAGAAAGCTTAAAAAGCGGGGGAATTTGCTGTAAATGCTGACTTGTATGATTTCAAACATGTTACGATTTAGTAAAATCGATAAGCTTATAGAAAAGTGTAATCTAGAGATTGCAAAATATTTAATCTTAAACAAGTCTAAATAAGAATAAAATTTTATATTTGTATCGATACATTTAAATATGAGTATAAATATTAAACGATAAGTTATATGTCTAGCTTTGAAATTCTAATGCCCAAAATGGGTGAGAGTGTGCAAGAGGCTACTATCACAAAAATGTTCGTGAAACTGAACGATCAGGTTGAAGAAGATGATGTGCTTTTTGAAATTGCAACGGACAAAGTGGATTCAGAAATTCCTTCTCCAGTAGAAGGCAAGATAGTTGAAATTCGCTTTAAAGAGGATGATTTGGTTCCTGTTGGAGAAGTTGTTGCAGTAATTGCAATGGGTGATGCTGATGATGTTGCAGATAGTCCTGTGGAAGAACAAAGTGCCAAGGAAGAGGTGCTTGTTGAAGAAACTGTTGTGGCTGAAGTTGTAGATGATTTTAAATCAGAAAGTGGTCGTTTTTATTCTCCATTGGTGAAGAGTATTGCGAAAAATGAGAATATTTCCATTCACGAATTAGATTCGATTCAAGGAAAAGGTAAGGATGGTAGAGTACAAAAGCAAGATGTATTAAATTACCTATCTCAGAGAAATGGATCAGTTGTTGCTCCTGCTGAGAAAGCAGTACCAGAAGTACAAGCATCAAAACCTGTAGCACAGGAAATCGAAAAGCCAAAAGTTTCCATGTCAGTTGGAGCGCAGGATCAAATTGTGGAGATGGATCGTATGAGAAGAATTATTGCCGATCATATGGTGATGTCGAAGCAAACTTCTCCTCATGTAACCGCCATGGTTGAAGCTGATGTTACCGACATGGTGAATTGGAGAAGTAAAGTAAAGGATGAATTCTTTAAGAAAGAAAAGACCAAATTGACTTTTATGCCAATTATCATTGAAGCAGTTGCAAAATCGCTTCGTGAATTTCCAGGAATCAATGCATCGGTTGATGGATACAATATCATTTTAAAGAAGGATATTAACATTGGAGTAGCTGTTGCATTGCCAAGCAACAATCTAATTGTACCAGTAGTAAAAAATGCTGATCACAAGAACCTGATTGGTTTGGCAAATGATATGAATCAGCTGGCCGATGATGCAAGAAATAATAATTTAAACCCGGATGACATTCAAGGTGGAACATTCACCATTTCGAACTTTGGATCGTTTAAGAATGTAATGGGTACGCCAATTATTAACCAGCCACAGGTAGCGATACTTGCTGTTGGTACCATCGAAAAGAAACCAGCGGTAATGGAAACTCCTGCCGGAGATGTAATTGTACCGCGCCAAAAGATGTTCCTGTCTCTATCATACGATCACAGAGTTGTGGATGGAGCTTTAGGAGGAGCATTCCTAAGAAAAATTGCAGACTACCTGGAAGAATTTGATATCAACAGATCTATTTAATTATGGAAACATTAGAATTAACCTCAGTTGAGAAAGAAAAGAACAAGAAGATGACCGAGACGAAAAAATTTAGTATTAAGAACACTTCCAAAGAATTGTTGGGTCGTTGGTATCATTTAATGACTCTTGGTAGAGCGTTAGACGAAAAGGCACCTAACTATCTGAAGCAGGCGATTGGATGGTCCTATCATGCACCTTATGCAGGACATGATGGAATTCAGTTGGCCATTGGTCAGGTGTTCAACAAAGAAACAGATCATTTATTCCCTTACTATAGAGATATGCTAACCTCAATTTCAGCTGGATTAACAGCCGAAGAGGTAATCTTTAACGGAATTTCGAAAGATACAGATGTTGCAGGTGGTGGACGACACATGTCGAATCACTTTGCAAAACCAGAGTGGAACATTCACAATGTATCATCATGTACGGGAAACCATACGCTGCATGCAGTAGGTGTTGGTCGTGCCATGAAGAAGTACAAGCACGAAGGTGTGGTGTTTAGCTCACAGGGAGAATCATCGGTGTCGGAAGGATACGTGTATGAGGCCATTAATGGAGCAACCAATGAGCAATTGCCTGTTGTTTTTGTTTTTCAGGATAATGGATATGGAATTTCTGTTCCTAAGAAAGATCAAACTGCAAACCGTAAGGTAGCAGACAACTTCAGAGGAATGAAATACCTGAAAATCATTCACTGTAATGGTAAAGATGTGTTTGATTCGATGAACGCAGTATTGGAAGCCAAAGAATATGCCATGGCAAATTCAACTCCTGTTATTGTGCAGGCCAACTGTGTGAGAATGGGTTCACACTCAAACTCAGATCGTCACGAGCTGTATCGCGATAACGCTGAATTGAACTATGTACAGGAGTACGATCCATTGGCGAAGTACCGCAGAATGTTGGTTCGCTACAAGCGATTTACCGAAGAGGAACTTCAGGCCATTGAGGCAGAGGTGAAGCAGGAAGTTAAAAAAGCACACAAAGCAGGTTTAACTGCACCGGATCCTGATCCGGCATCTATTTATGATTTCGTATTGCCTGAAGCCTACGTATCAGAGAAATATCCGGAAGGAACACATGACTTTACAGGGAATGAGAAAAAGCTGATTGAAGGTTTGAACGAAACCCTGAAAGCAGAATTCCGTCACAATCCAGATACATACATTTGGGGACAAGATATCGCCAACAAAGACAAAGGTGGAATCTTCAACGTTTCGAAAGGAATGCAGCAGGAGTTTGGTAAGGAAAGAGTGTTCAATGCTCCGATTGCCGAAGACTTTATCATGGGAACAGCCAATGGTATGAGCCGTTTTAACGATAAGATCAGAGTTGTGGTTGAAGGTGCTGAGTTTGCGGATTACTTCTGGCCGGCAATGGAACAGTTCGTGGATACGACTCACGATTACTGGAGATCGAAAGGTCAGTTCTCACCAAATATTACGGTTCGTTTGGCATCAGGTGGATACATTGGTGGAGGATTGTATCACTCCCAAAATATCGAAGGGGCATTAACAACCTTCCCAGGAGTTCGAATTGTTTATCCATCATATGCGGATGATGCTGCAGGTTTGTTAAGAACCAGCATGCGTTCGAGAGGGATGACGGTATTCATGGAACCAAAGGCTCTGTACAACGATCCTAAGGCAGCCACTCCAGTACCGGAAGATTTCGAAGTACCTTTTGGTAAGGCACGCGTAAGAAGAGAAGGTGCTGATTTGACAATCGTTACATACGGAAACACCACTCACATGTGTGTTGAAGTTGCAGATAAACTGGCAGAAGAATCAGGCAAGCAGGTGGAAGTAATCGATCTTCGTTCTTTAATTCCTTTGGATAAAGAAACGGTATTGAAATCGGTAGCGAAAACTAATAAAGTGCTTGTTGTTCACGAAGACAAAGTATTCTCAGGATTTGGAGCAGAAATCTCAGCAATGATTACTGAAGAGGCATTTGAAAAGTTAGATGCGCCAGTAAAACGTGTGGGATCAACATTTACTCCTGTAGGATTTAATAGAATTCTGGAAAGAGCGATTCTTCCAAACAACGATAAGATTTACGCAGCAGTCAAAGATCTGTTGGATTACTAATTCTTGATTAAAATGTGAAACAAATGAAAAAAATAGGATTATTCTATAGTTTCAATACAATAAAGACAGCGAAGAATGCAGAGAAAATTAAGAATGCATTTGGTGATGCTGCGGATATCGACAAAGTAAATGTTGAAGAAATAGACGAGGAAACATTCCTGAGCTATGACAATATGGTATTGGGTGTTCCAACCTGGTTCGATGGCGAATTGCCAAACTATTGGGATGAGTTTATGCCAGCCATTGAAGACCTGAAACTAAAAGGCAAAACAGTTGCTTTGTTTGGTTTGGGTGATCAGGTTGGGTATCCTGAAAATTTTGTGGATGCCATTGGAATTCTAGCCAATGCTTTGGAAGAAAGAGGAGCAAAAGTGATTGGATTGACATCAACTGAAGGCTTCACATTCGAACGATCGGCAGCTTTGCGTGATGGAAAATTCTTAGGTCTTGCACTGGATATCGAAAATCAGGCTGCATTGAGCAACGATAGAATTAAAGATTGGGTTGAACAGTTGAAAGCGGAATTCAATTAAGCGATAGCAAATAATTAATGAAACGAACATGAATTTTAATATTCTAAAATAAATACACGAGAATGATTAAAATTCATCAAGAGTTCCATCTTGCAAATAAATGCAAATTTTAAAAGATGAAATTAATAGAGGAGACGTACGGTGTTGCGTCTCTTTTTTTGTTTAAACAGCTATTTGCTAATGTTTGTGAAGGTAATAGAAGATAAATTTTTCGGATTTCAAGTTTGTGTTTTATATAAGTAAATTTTATGAATTGTTTTAGTTTAAATGTTTTTATATCTTGTAGTTCCTAAAATCTAATATTACAATCCCTTAATGATGAAAAAACTAAAAGCAATTTTATACTTATGTATCCTAAGTGTATTCATATCATGCGATAAAGATGACTATGTTTCACAAACATTTGTAAGATCGGATTTTGTAGAAGGTAAGGTTAAGATGTATACAAATAATGGTGTAGTAGAGGATAATGAAATAATCAATGATTTTATTGCGAGAAATAACTTCAGATGGATATATGATGAAAATGCACAGTATGATGAGTTTTTTGATTCTGATAAGGACATATTTAATCGGTATGATTTAGAAATTAAATTTAGCTCAGATAATGAAGGTGAAATTGATTGGATTACAGATGGTAAAGAGTTAAGTTATAAATTTCATTTGCAGCGTAAAGAATCTTACACAAACATAAGTATGCATGATACCATCATATACAATACCAATGGTGAATTAGTATTGCCATTGTTAAAATGTGCCCCTGAAGTAATTGAAGAATCTCAACTACCTATAACATCTGGATTTAAGAAATCATTTAAGCTATTTAAAACCTTGCATGTTAAGGAAGTTGATAATGAAATTCATGTTTATCACTGTCTCGTTGCAAATCATTCCTATTATGATGATGCCTTAAGAAGTTTGTCAGTTTATTTAGGAGGTAATAACATGATTAACGAAGACGATCTTCGAGGATTATCCTCAAAAGAAAAATCATGGAAAGATACAGTTGTATATAAAGAAAGCTACATTAGGTTTGTGGTTAAATAAAAATATTATTGCTTTCTACTGCGATGTAATAGTACAAAATTATTAGATTTACCGAATCTACATGGTAATTATGAATTCGGAATTATCTATAATACAAAACAGATCATACAAAGGTCTTTACGAATGCTGGATTTGTTGATACAGCAACACCTCTCTATCTCTAAACAGGGATAGATATAGCCTTGTGTGGCTATTTCCCAATAAAAATGAATTAAATAAAAATTGAAACTCACGCTCATGTTGATGTAGCAGTGGGTTGTATTTTAATGAACCAAACTCAACAATGAACAAACTAACATTACTATTACTTGCCTTTTTGTGCGTATTTGGTGTGCAGGCACAAAAAAGCTTCCAGCTTGAAGATATTACCAACAAAGGAACATTCTATGCCCGATCGGTTTACGGATTAAGATCGATGAAAAGCGGCGAAAGCTATACGGTATTAAAGCAGGGACAAAAAATTGAGCAATATGCCTATGCTACCGGCGAAAAGGAAGAGCTTATTTTTGATTTGAAAGCCTTGAATAAGGAAAATATAAAAGGAATTGATGGTTATCAATTCTCTGCAGACGAAAGAAAGATCTTGATTACAACGAATCGTGAAGACATCTATCGTCATTCATTCTCGGCAGAGTTTTTTGTATATGACAGAGACAAAAAGAGTCTTGAAAAACTATCGGAAGGAAGACAGCAATTGGCAGATTTCTCTCCATCAGGAGAAATGGTTTGTTTCTTTAGAAAGAACAATCTGTTTGTTAAGGATTTGAAATCTGGCAAGGAGACACAGTTTACTTTCGATGGAAAATACAATCACATTATTAATGGTGCGCCAGACTGGGTATACGAAGAGGAGTTCTCGTTTTGGCAGGCATACCAATGGTCGCCTGATGGCAAAAGAATTGCCTACATGCGCTTTGATGAAAGCGAAGTGAAACAGTTCAATATGACTGTGTTTAAAGGCATGAATCCTGAAAAGAAAGCAAACGCACTATATCCTGAAAACTATACTTTCAAATACCCAAAAGCGGGAGAGAAGAATTCGCTAGTAAGCGTTCATGTATACGATTTGGAAAGCAAGAAAACCACTACGGTGGATGTGGGAGAAGAAACCGATCAGTACATTCCAAGAATCAAATGGACACAAGATCCGAAGGTTTTGAGTTTGGTGAGAATGAATCGTCATCAGAATCATTACGAGTTGTTGCTGGCAAATGCTGACAACGGTAAAACCAACTTGTTGTACGAAGAAAAGAACAAGGCTTGGGTTGATGTGAACGATGATTTGACCTTTTTGAAAGACAACAAACACTTTATTGTAACCAGCGAAAAGTCGGGATTCAACCACATCTATTTGTACAATATGAAAGGCGAGTTGGTTCGCCAGGTAACCAAAGGCGATTGGGAAGTGAGCAAGTACCTGGGATATGATGAGGACAAGAAACTGTTCTACTACCAGGCTGCAGCCGTTTCTCCATTGCAAAGAGAAATCTACTCGATAGATATCAAAGGAAAAAGAACTCAGAAGCTGAGCGAGCAAGAAGGAACAAACTCGGCAAAATTCAGCAAGGGATTCAAATACTTTATCAACTATTACTCGGCCAATGGAGTGCCAACCGTAGTAACATTGCACAATGCCAAAGGCAAGTTGATTCGTACCCTGGAAGACAACCAGGATTTGAGAAAGAGATTGCAGGAGTACGAGATTCCAAAGCGTGAGTTCTTCTCGTTCGAAACATCGGAAGGTGTGAAATTGAATGCATGGATGATGAAACCGGTAGGTTTTGATGAGAACAAGGAATATCCTGCATTGTTGCACTTTTATGGCGGACCAGGTTCACAGCAAGTTTTGGATAGATATAAATTTGACTGGTTGGAGTATTTGGCGCAAGAAGGTTTTGTGGTTGTGGTAGTAGATAACCGTGGAACTGGCGGACGCGGAGAGGCATTCAAGAAATGTACCTACATGCAGATTCAGAACCTGGAAGCCATCGACCTGATTGAAACCGGAAAGTACATGGCAAAGCAGCCATTTATTGCTGCCGATAAAATTGGTGTGTATGGATGGAGTTTTGGAGGACAGATGTCTTCGCTTTGTATGTTCCGCGGAGCAGATGTGTTTGCAGCAGGAATTGCGGTGGCACCGGTAACTACCTACCGTTATTACGATAGCATCTACTCGGAACGTTACCTGAGAACACCACAAGAAAATCCGGAAGGATACGATGATTATGCACCAATCAATTTTGCAGATCAGTTAAAAGGAAAGTTCCTGTTGATTCACGGAACATCGGATGATAATGTTCATGTACAGAATACATTGGAATTGTCGGAGGTGTTGGTACAGCACAATAAAAAATTCGAGATGTTCTTGTATACCAATCGCAATCATGGCATTTACGGGGGACAAACCAGATTGCATTTGTTTACCAAGATGGTGGATTTTTTGAAGGAAAACTTGTAACAATTAACAATTAACAATGATCAATTAAGAATTATCAGTTACCAATATTGGAATTGTTGGTAGATCAGATAAATGGGGGGAGGGGCGCTTGATGCGCCTCTTTTTTGTGTAGAGGTTTGTTATTAAAGAATGTGGTCAAGTTAAAGGAATATACCCCAAACCCCTAAAGGTGTGCGCGTCAACTTAATACATATATAAGTTTGATAATCATCGAAGTTGTTTTTGCATTTCAATTTCACCCTTTCGCCTGTCGGCACTTTCCCTGTAAGGGAAAGAGGCTAAGATTCAACGATAGTTCACAATTCAATTTACAGCAGAACCTTTATTTGTTGCGTTCTCCCTTTTCAGGGGAGATGTCCGACAGGACAGAGGGGTGAACTAATTTCCTGAAAATATAAACCTTACGGCTTAGGTTGACGCGTATGCCCTAAAGGGGCTTTTCCTGTGCGTTGTTCCCTACGGGATTCAATTGAGAAAGAAGGTTAGTTATTTTGTTCCTACCTCATCCCCCTGTCGGGACCTTCTCCTCAAGGAGAAGGAATTTAAAATTTGAGGATAGTATAAATATGTTGCAGCCATTTCCCTCTTCTTGAGGAGCAATGTCATTACGTGTAGCCTCGAAGAGGCGTTAGCAATAGAGTGGGGCAACGCCCTACTTTGTAAAATTTGGCAATAAAAGCCCTGAAAGGGCGCAAGCTTACGCCCTTTCAGGGCTAAAGATTTACTGCATATCCAATCAAAGGGCGATGCCCTTTGCTAATGCTTTAAGACTTTCAGCCTTAAATTAATGATATTGCCTTGAGGAGAGGGCTAGGATGAGATGTTTTCACAATATGAAATTTGATCAGAGGTATGTATAAGTAAACCATATATTGTAATATATCAAAAGCAAAGCGTGAAATTATATACAATAGAGAGTAGTTCAAATAAAAAGCCTCCCTACGAGTTTTGTAATTGTTGAATAAAAGACCCAGTAATCCCAATAGGCTCGAAAGTCAGGCTAGTTAAGCTTTAGCTGGAATATTGAAAATCGAAAATCTAAATTAACTCGAAGGGAATTTAACAATAATTCGCGTGAGAGCTCGTCAAACGCGCGGTGGAGCATCTCTCCCGCGAGTTTGAGCACTTTTTTCGGGCGGTGGAGCATGATTTTCGTGCGGTGGAGGAGCTCAATGCGCCGAAATTTATCCATAACCGCACGAATATGATCAATTTTCTTGCGAATGAGGAGCTCCACCGCGCGAATGAGACGCTTCACCGCCCGTTTGAGCCAGAATTTCGCGCGGTGAAAGCCACCAAACGTGCGGTAAAAGTGCTCCACCGCGCGAATGAGCGTAACAAACGCACGAGAAATGGCTTAAAACGATCGAATAAAACACTTAGCAAACAGATTATAGTAAAATGAACAATAAGTGAGAGTGTGTAGATGTTAGGAGTGGTGCGAACAAATGGCACATATTAATAAACGGTATTGATTGTTCCTGATCAGACTGCCACTTTAGATGTGGTACTGAAATACATAGAAATAGAAGAAGCAGTGCCGGTAGAATAGCCTGCTCTTAACTCTCTGTTGTTTTGCCTAAACTTTATAGCCGCCAAGTGATTGGTGGCTTTTTGTTTTGGAATGAAAATAGAATAACCAATATAGGATAGAAGTATACTTTGGTAATTATTATTTAAAGTGAATCTATGTGTGATAGGATTTATAGATTGATAATTAATGGTTAAATTCGTTGTTGCTTGTTGCTTGTTGCTTGTTGCTTGTTGCTTGTTGTTTGTGAGAGGCATTATAGTTTTACAAGAGTAAGAAATGTATAGATGAGAATATAAGCGATAAGTGAATAAAAAATATGAGTGATATAAGATCAATGTGATGTTATTCACAATTATAAAGAGCCAAATAAAGAACCGAATTAATGCAATACGATGTATTCATATGCCATGCTAGCGAAGATAAAGATGACTTTGTTAGACCCTTAGCGGAGAAGTTAAGACAACAACATCTTGAAGTGTGGTATGACGAATTTTCTCTTAAAATTGGAGATAGTTTAACTCAAAAAATTGACGAGGGTTTGGCAGTCTCAAATTATGGGATTGTTGTGTTAAGTCCTAATTTCTTCAAAAAACCTTGGGCTAAAAGAGAGTTGAAGGGTTTAACATTAAGAGAGATGACGGAGGAAAGGGATTTAATATTACCAATTTGGCACAGAGTTGGCGTAAAAGAAATTCTAGAATATTCACCACCCTTAGCAGATAAAAAAGCAGGTTCCTCCGCAGATGGTATAAATTCTTTAATTCGAGAATTAAAAAACAAAATTAAACCAGAAGAAAGTCCACTAAAAGTAGCGCGTGATTATCTTTCTAAACTTAATGTTGATTCACCTCCAATATCAGACGAATGGTGGCTTGATATCGTTGAGTATAAAGAATTTCTTAAATATCCAGATTTGAATTCAGGAAAACGTTGGATATTTCCATTACCTTATGGTAATGATGACCATGGAGGAAAGAAGGGACAAAACATTGCATCAACAGCTTTACAACTTGATTGGTCATTTGAGGGAGAAGAATTAAATATTTCTCCAACGACACATCCAGATATAGTGCATGAATATATTCATCGTTGGCCTGGATTATATGATTGTGCAAGAGCAAATCCACACATATTGGCAATGTATGTTCCTCAATTGACAATACCTGGTTTCGACGAGGGATTTGAGGATGTATTTGATGAACTTCTTCTTCCTGAGAATAAACGTGCAGACATAATTTTTTCCTATGGTAAGCATGCTACTATTGACGATAAAGTTCCACTGTGTGGAGATGTTATCGCATACAGACATCCATCATTTGGGAACTATATTGTCGAAGAACTTGCACATTGGTATTTTGACGCACATGACACCAGTTATATTCGTTCAACTTGGGATATATTTGAAGGTTTAGTATGGTTACTGAGTTCTGACTCAGATTGGTTGCCAAAAAGACATAGAGAGACATTCTTAAAAGGAATTTTCAAACGTGATAGGTGGATTAATCGCGATTATTCAAGTTGGCATAATCTATTCGCACGAGACTTAATGCGAAAAAATCGGAAACAATTTAAGTATACAAAAGGAGTACTAAATGGACTAGAGGAGTTAGTAACAACAGCAATTAATAAATTAGGAATTGTAGAAAAACCGAATATAATTATTGAGAAAATAATCGATTTGAAATTAGTAGATCATTATTATGATTACATTGAATGGTTTGACTCAAAAAGAAGAAAATAGCAGTGTATAACAAAAAATATATGTAATGTGGGGTTTAGCGATTAGTTCCACCGCAGTTTTTCGTAGCAACAATGGCAATTCGTCTTTGATGATTTGGCTTTTAGAAAAAATATGAATAAACGAATTGGCTCGGTGGAAGCCTAACAGGAAAACATTTCAATGTCCCGCACTACACATAACTAAACCGATGTGATTAATTAAAACGAACACCTACATTTATGACAAAAGGATATAATAAAGCTAATGTTTTTGACAAATTATCTTGGATACTAGAAAAGGAAGAGATAAAGAAGCGAGCTTGTGTGTTTTTAAGTCATAAAAAAGAAGATAAACCTGCTTGTAGAAAAATTGCAGAATATTTATCTAAAGCAGAAATAGATTACTATTTAGATGAAGAGGATAGTTCTCTTCAACAGGCGGTTGGTTCTGATGATGCTCATAAAATAACTGAAAGCATTAAAAAAGGTATTACAGAAAGTAGCCATATGCTTGTTGTAGTTTCAGAAAAAACATATGAATCTCAATGGGTTCCCTTTGAAGTAGGTTATGGTCATTCTTCACTAGTTGATGGTACAAATGACAAACTCAAACTTTCAATATTGACATTAAAAGACCTTTCTGAAAAAGAATTACCAATATTTATGCAAGTCGGAAATATTCTAAGAGGAACAAAATCTTTGAATCAATATATTTCGGAAGTTTCTAATAAGCTTGAAAAATCAATGATTAACGAAACGAGATTATTTTCACACTCAACAAGTAATCATCCTTTAGATAATGTTTTAAATTGGCAACTATAATGAATATGACAAAACACAAAGTATTTATCAGTTATCATCACGATAATGACCAATGGTATAAAAATGAATTGTTAAGATTAAATGAATTGCATAATATTTTCATAGATGGTTCTGTAGATACAGGAGACATTGATGATAGATTAGATAATGAAACTATAAGGCAAATAATTAGAGATAATTACTTGAAAGATACAACAGTTACCATTTTACTTGTTGGAACTGAAACTAAGAATAGAAAACACATTGATTGGGAACTAAAATCTAGTATGATAAATGGTGCTGTGAATAAAAAATCTGGTATTCTTGTTATTAATTTACCTAGTACTGGATGTACTTATTATACAGCAACTCATTCAGGTGAAAAAGAAAAGGTTCATCCAGAAAATAATTCTTGGATGTCAATTGATACTAGAGCAGAATATGAAAGGAGATACCCATATTTACCTGCAAGGATAATAGATAATTTATTAAAATCAGAAGCTAAAATCTCAGTTGTTAACTGGAGTGAAATTAATATTGAAAAACTCAGATTTTTAATTCACGCAACTTTTGAAGATAAAGAAAGTTGTGAATATGATTTAAGCAGAACTATGAGAAGAATAAACGCCTAATAACTAATTGAGAAAAAATGGAAGATACTAAATTGAAAATAATTGATTTCTATTTTGATATAGAGAAAGGAGTCTTTTCCTTTACTTTAAATTTATGGGTTTTACTTATTGTTATTATTTTAATTTTTATAGTTACATATTTAATAAAGAGATATCGAAATAATTCAGTAATTGAAAAAAATCTTAAACCAGTAAAGTTAAAGTATTCACTTGGAGGAACGGAAGTTGAATATGAGATAACTCGCAACTATAAAAATATTGAAATAGCCCATAGGATTTATATCGAGTTAATTACACGAAAAGCTGCCCTTGAAATAGAAGAGGATAAGGATGTTATTGTTGAGGTTTATAATTCTTGGTATTCATTATTTAATATTACAAGAGATGAACTAAAATCTATTGATGGAGTGTTGATTAAAGATAATAACAAATCTAATGAACTAGTTGGATTGCTTACAGATATACTTAATAAAGGGTTACGTCCACATTTGACAGAGTATCAAGCTAAATTTAGAAAGTGGTATAATGAGCAAATTGAAATTGATAATTCTTCAAGCCCACAAGAAATCCAAGCTAACTATGAAGACTTTACACCCTTAATGAATTCGATGAAACAGGTTAACACTAATTTAATGGATTACTCAAAACAATTAAAGAAGATAATTGACGGAGAATAAATAATAGCTAAGCCCCCGCTAGCGAGAGCTTTGCAGCTCGTGCTTTGCGAATGCAAAAGGTATCACATGAAAGCATCTAAACCAAGAATAGAAAAGTTCTAATTTCTGCCAAGGCAGAGTACGAGTTACAAACTCGCACTAGCAAGAGATGTTTTGAATGGGGCAAGTTCAGAATTGCAAACTAGAACCAGCTATGAGAGCATATAAAAACAAATACTAAACCTGATTGAATGACTAAAATAAAAACCATGAAATTAATCTCATTGATATTAATTGCCTTTATTCTTTTTTCTTTTACTCAAAACAAGGAGGAAAAACTAGAAATCAACGTTAAAAATCTTTGTGGTGCTTATGGTGGAGACGAAGAAACAGAAAATGCACATTTTGGAATTTATGAAGATGTGATTTACTATCCTGATGCAGATCTGGAATTGAAATATGAATTAAGAAAGGATACTATAATCACAATTGACAGTGAGAAAAATATGGGAAAGTGGTTAATTTTAAAATTAACAACAGATTCATTGGTATTCTACGATATCAATTATGACCTAAAAACATCATTAAATAGAAGAAAAAAATAGAAAAATCCCGTTAGTTCACGATTCTATTGTGTTCTATTTTTAACATAGAAGCACACGAGAGGACCCCCGCTAGCGCGAGCTTGTAGCTCGTGCTTTGCGAATGCAAAAGGTATCACATGTAAGCAGCTAAACCAAGAATAGAAAAGTTTTAATTTCTGCCAAGGCAGAGTACGAGTTGCAAACTCGCACTAGCAAGAGTAGATACTAGAATGACAGAACAAGAAATAAAAGATAAAATATTAGAGATTTTTAAGTCTCAAAGGAAAAATCCGACAGTAGACTTTGATGAGTCACACTTCATGGACTATTTGACGTATCCTGCACACCCTAAAAACACGATAAAAAATTCATTCAAGGGAGTAAGGAGATATTACAGGTTTATGGATGAGCTGGAATTAGAATTTAGTATTTGTTTTTCGCTCCAAGATTTAGACAAATATTACACCGTTGATAAGTTGAGTAAAAAGGTTCTTGACAGAATCAAGAAAGGAAAAGGGAATCATATGATTCTCAAACGGAGACTCGAACAGAAAGAGAAGTATTATTTTGAGATTGCTCTAATATTGATTCTTGCGGCTTTGTATTATTGGCATGGTATTAATTGGATTTCAATTTTGATTACTATAGGATTCGGGATTATAATATATTGGATTTTAAGTAGTAAATTACATAGTAAGAGACATAATAAGAGGCTTGCTGAAAGGATGAAACCACAATAATGGATATAACTTCAGATAAAGTAAGCTTTGTAGTTCGTACTTTTCAAAATCAAAAGCTATTATTTGTAAAATATATAAGCTGCCAGGCAATTGGCAGCTTTTCTTTTGGTATGAACATAGGTATGAAAAGATGGTTCGATAAATAGTATACAAACGTATTAATTATTTATAACGAATCTATGTATTATTAGGATAGATAGATTGGTGGGGAATGGTTAAATTCGTATTTGTTTATTGCTGAGAGAGATTTATGTTTTTTTTGCAAAAGAAATCAGTAATAAACAAGAGGATGAGGATTTGTAAAGCAATGTATGTTTACAGTAAGGTACAGGTTTTCAGAAGTGCCAATTACAAACTCATTCTGCAAAAATAAAGAGTACTTTACTAAAATTTGATAACCAATAATAATACACCTTATTAACTACCTGTTCCAAAAAATGAAATACCGCGAATTAATTAAAACCATTTTAGTAAGCACCCTATTATCGATCTCATGGGTGTTGAATGCTCAAACAAATATATCTGGAGAAGTAAATGGTGTTTGGACAAAAGAGAAATCTCCCTATCTGATTGATGGAGACATATCAGTACCTCAGGATAATAAATTAACGATTGAACCAGGAGTAAAAGTTAAATTTACAGGATATTACAAAGTAGATATTAAAGGAACTTTATTGGCAATTGGAACAGCAAATGAAATGATTCATTTTACAGTTGCAGATGCATCTGGCTGGAATAACCGAGATACTAATGACGGTGGTTGGGGTGGCATAAGGTTCGATAGAACGCAGGCAAGTGATACTTCCAAGATTGAGTTTTGTAAGTTTGAATATGGTAAGGCCATGGGAAGTGGTTGGGAAGAAGATAATGCCGGAGGAGCTATTTTTATAGATGGTTTTTCAAGATTGCGAATCCAAAATTCGATATTTACCAATAACTGGGCACGATGGAATGGAGGTGCCATTTATTGTGACGGTGCAAACCCGGTTTTCGAAAATCTTCTGATATATAATAACAAGGCAGAAAGAAGTGGGGGAGGAATTTGTATAGAAAGTAATAGTTCGGCCAAACCAGAACTTATCAACCTAACCATTACGAAGAATGTATCGGAAAAAGGGGGAGGAATTTCATGCGATTGGGGATGTAGTCCAAATGTTATTAATACTATTATATGGGATAATGATGCATCAAGTGGATCTCAAATTTATCTAAGTGAAGAAAATGCAGATCCGAATTTTATCAATTGTATTGTTGAGGGTGGAACAAGTTTTTTTGGAGGAAACGGATCTTATTTGAACTTTAATGGGAAATTTGAGAATTGCATGAAAGTGAATCCTCAATTTGTAAATCCAGAAGCGTTTAACTTTCAGTTGAAAAATAACTCTCATGCGATTAATACGGGGAAATTATTCGATCCGAAACTAGCTGATCATACCGATATAAATGGAAAGAAAAGATTGTATGGAAGCGATATTGACATGGGAGCTTATGAATGCCAGTCAGCCCCTGTCAACAGAATACCAATTCTTAAAGATCTGCCAAATTTACAAACGAAGGTAGATACTCCTGTAGAATTTGAGGTTTCGTTTTTTGATCCAGATTCGAACGATAATCATAAGGTGACTGTTTCAACCAATGTTTCGGGTACTGAAGTTGTAAAGTTGGGTAGTGAAGCTAATCCGGCAAAATATAAGGTTGTTCAACCATCTGGGTGGAGAGGAACCATGACCGTTAGCGTGCAAGTTGTTGATGATTCGAAACAGACCTATAATTTGAATACAAAGTCGTTTAACATTAAGGTCGCGAATAATTTGAATGCAGGAGGAGATATTACTGAAAATACAGTTTGGGATGCTGATACCATTTCTGTTATTTCAAATATTAAAATTCATGATGATGTTTTGTTGGAAATATCTGCAGGAACGATCGTTGAATTTCAGGGAAAATATGGCATAAATGTGTTCGGTACAATAGCTGCAATTGGAAATAAGACAGACTCTATTGTATTTAGGGGAAAAGATAATTCTACAAAATGGTCAGGTATCCAATTCGTAAATGATTGGGCAGGAGCAGGTGGTGTAATGAATGATAATGATTCCACGAAGTTTGTGAATTGTGTTTTTACCGGAGTTAGCAATTATAATGAGATTAAAGGCGCAATATACATGCGCTCCTATTCAAAAGTATTGATAAAGGGGTGCAGGATATCGAATAATGTGTCTGGATATGGTGCAATTACTTGTTATTCAGGTTCACATCCAAGAATCGACGGCAATTTAATCTCCTACAATGAAGCCAATCAACATGGAGGAGGAATATGGTGTGATCAATCCAGTCCTGTCATTGTAAACAATACCATTATTCACAACGGACATGTTCATGTTCCTCAATTGGGAGGAGGAATTGCTCTGCAAAATTCAAATGCCTACATTGCCAATAATGTAATTGCTCACAACCTGGCACATTCATCGGGAGGAGGAATTTCTTGTTATTACTCTTCCAATCCAAAAATTATTAACAATACCATAAGTAACAATAGTGCATATAGCGAGGGCTATTCGGGAGGTTATGGGGGAGGAATCGCTTGTGACGATAATTCTAAGCCTGAAATCATAAATTGTATTTTATGGAACAATACCAACAAGGAAGGAAATGATCAATTGCATTTGTTTACAAAGGACAATTTTCCATCCATTCAACATTGTGTAATTCAGGGAGGCCTGGAAGGCATTTCGGATTTAAGTGTTGATGCATTGAATGAGCTTAAAAAATTAAGCAAGAACAACCTAACGCAAGATCCGGAATATAGAAATGCAGAATCGTTGGATTTTAACCTTCAAAGTAACTCACCATGTATTGATAGGGGAACAGCAGATACAACAGGGTTGAGTTTACCTAAAATGGATTATTTGGGAAAGCCACGAATTGCAAATGAATCTATTGATATAGGAGCAATAGAATATCAAGGCAAATCAACCAATAAAAAGCCACTTTTAGAAAGACATGATGCAGTTAGTAGTTTGGTGAATGCTCCTATAGAGATGTATGTAATTTTTGAAGATCTGGATGATGGCGACACACATACAATTTCTGTTGTTTCTGATCATCCCGATGTAAAAATTGAGCGTATCAATGGAAACACTTCGGGATCTACTTATAATATTGTACCAACTGAAAATTGGACTGGCTCTGCCAATATCACTGTGAAAGTAACCGATAATAGTGGAGAAAGCAATGCTTCGGATTCATACTCCTATCCGCTAACCATAATGGAAACAGCATGTGGTGATATTTTAGGAAACACCATATGGAGTCAGGATACAGTTAAGGTAACATGTGATGTTACGGTAAGTGAGAATGCTACTCTTCAAATCAAAGCGGGAACGGTAATAGAGTTTCAAAATCATGACAGACTAAATGTATATGGAAAATTGATGGCTTTGGGTACTTTAAATGACAGTATCCGATTTACAGTAAAAGATACCAGCAAATATTCCCAATATTATAGCCATACAGGATGGAATGGTGTGCGATTTTATAACAATCAAAAAGATACCTCTGTACTAGAATATACCAGGTTCGAATATGGAAAAGCGAAAAAGGAAGGAGATTATTATCATGAAGACAATAGTGGAGGTGCAGTTTATATTAGTGATTACAAAAATATAAACATTTCCAATTGTTATTTTTATCGAAACTATTCCGATCAAGGAGGTTCAGCTATTTATTCTAAGAATGGTTCACCTGTTATTTCACAATGTAAGTTTCATAAAAATAAAGCCAGAACTGGGACCATAGTCGTTAACCGTAAAGCACAGCTGATTGACAATTTAATTTCAAATAATACAAGTAGCGAAATGGCTGCCGGTATTATATGTGCTGATTCTACCTTGATAAAAGGGAATAGAATTGTGAATAATGAAGGTAGTGGAATGAGAATTACGGGTAGTCCAATCATTCTAAATACCATAATTTGTAACAATTCGGGTGTTGGTATTAGTACTTATGATTGTAACTCCAAAAAAATCAGTAACATTATTGTTTACAACAATGGTTCTGATGAGCATGGCTTTGCTCTCAATATGTGGACCTCATATCTAGATATATACAACTCGGTGATAAAAGGGGGTATTGATGCAGGATGGGGATATCCAACATTTTACAATTGTAGTTTAGATGTGAACGGAGATTACAGTAAAGATCATAATGATGTGAACTGTATTTATTCTGAACCTGGTTTTGTTTCACCAAGTGCAGGCTCGGGTAAGGAATACGATGCAATTAAAGCCGATTGGTCTTTGCTAGCAACATCTACCTGTATTAATTCAGGAATAGATCCTAATATTGAGGAGTTTGATACGGATATTGTTGGAAATCCAAGAGTTATGCATGGTACTATTGATATTGGACCGTTTGAATATCAGTTAAAACCAGCAAACCGTCGACCATTGATTGAGAAGATGGATGATAAGAAGATTCCGCCATTTTCTGAAATGGAACTCGCAGTTTATTTTTCAGATCAAGATGAAGAGGATTTACATTCAATAAGCATAAAGTCTAATACCCCACATGTTAAAATAACGGAATTAAGCGGTGATACCATTGGTTCAACATTTAATGTGGTTTCACCAGACGAATGGTATGGTACGGCACAAATTACAATAGAAGTAAAAGATAATTCTGAAAGTGAAAACTCAATAGCATTGGATACGGTAAATGTTACTGTTACGAACCGTCTTTGTGGTCACATCACCAATAATTCAAAATGGTTTGGCGATAAGGTAAAAATAAGTTGTCCGCTTACAATAGACGATGAGGTGACGCTTAGAATTATGCCAGGCATTAATGTTGAGTTTGAAAAAGATGCATCGCTTGAAGTGATTGGTGCACTTTTAGCTGAAGGAAATAAAACTGATAGTATTGTATTTACAGCGGAAAATCGTGAAAATGGTTGGATGGGGATCAATTTTAAGAATGGTTTTTACGCTTATGGACATCCAAGTGGAGTAATGGATGATACATGTAAACTCTCTTATTGCAAATTTGAATACTGTAAAAGTCAAGTTTTATTTGTTGATGATTTTGATAAGTTATTGGTATCTAATTCCAGGTTTGTAAACAACCAGGGATCATGCATAAAAATTTATGAGGCAAGCCCTACTATAATAGATAATGTATTTGAATTGAATAGTACCACCTATTATGAGTCGGGAACCATATGGATTGAGCGATACTCTAATCCTATCATTAGAAGAAATATTATTAGAAACAATAGCGCATTGTTAGGGGGTGGAATTAATTGCGATTATCATTCTAATCCTTTAATTGCCAATAATCTAATATATGGGAATAGTGCCAATTCGGGAGGAGGTATTTATTGTACGCAATCATCGCCAACAATTGTGAACAATACGATTGTAAACAATACGGCTAATAATGGTGCTGGTATTTATTGTTCTTATTCAGAACCAGGTCTATACAATTCCATTGTTTGGGGAAATGAAGCTACAGAGGATACCTACCAGATTTACAGACATAAAAATGCAGGTAAGATTTCGAACTGTATGATTCCAGAGGATGGTCTTTATTTGGATGGTGATAACAAGAAAACAGGCTTAATTATTTCCAAATCGCCGAATTTTGTAAATGAGTCAGCGCATGATTATCATCTTGCAAGCAATTCGTACTGTATCAACACGGGATCAAATGATTATTGTGAACAGAACAACATTACGCTTGATCTCTTTGGTAATAGCAGGTTTAATGAAGAGAGATCAGATATGGGGGCCTATGAATTTCAAGGAGTGCCAGATGAAATGAATCCAATTGTAGTGGCATTGTCAAGTGAACAAATCTACGAAAATAAACCAATCAGGACATTGGTTGGCCTGTTGTCGACACTAGATCCTAATGTTAAGGATACTCATGCTTATTCAATTGAAAAAGAAGAGGGGGAAGATTCTGAATTTATGATTGTGGGAGATTCTTTGTTCTCTGCCATGGAATTTGATTATGAAACTCAAAATAATTATTCCATTTCAATTGTTTCAACAGATCAAACCGGGAGAAGTGTTTCACACGAATTTACCATTGCCATACGAAATGCGAATGATTTTCCAATATTATTAAATCCTATTCCAGATGTTATAGGAAGTGATGAGGAGGAATTCTATTTTAAAATTCCTGAGAATACTTTTTATAAGGATGAATACGAAACTTTGAAATATACGGCCAAGCTTGTTGATTCAAACTTTCTGCCATCATGGTTAAGTTTTGATCAGTATCGGGGTATTTTTACAAGTAGTAATCCTGAAGCGGGAACCTATAATATTGAAGTTACCGCTAATGATTGGCAATATACGAGTGAACCGGATACTTTTTTACTTACCATTACGGGAATTCCAACTTCAGTAGATGAGATACCAGAAATAAATCAAATCGTTGTATATCCAAATCCATCAAGTAGATATTTCTATGTAAAAGGTATTTCTTCCGATATCACCAGATATAAAGTAATCAACATGTATGGGAGAGTTATTCTTGAGAAAGATATTATTGACCAGAATAGCATACTGAAGATTAATTTATCAAATTATCCAGATGGTCTTTACTTGCTACAATTAATTGGTAAGTCTAAAAGTAAAACCTATAAACTTATAAAAGGATAATGTAGAAGATATAATTACAACACATATAAATTAGAATAAAAAGTGCCCAGGTAGCAACGCTTGCCGCCCAAAACAAAGTGAGGTGAAATGAATAAAATTTAAATAATCAGTATACAATGAAAGAGAAGATATTCTTAGCATTTATTGGAATCATTTTATCATTTACAGGCATCAGGGCGCAGAGCTCTGCTGATTTGTATAGCAAAGACATTAAGGCAAAAAACTTGAAAGAGCATGTTTACATTTTAGCATCGGATTCGTGTGCTGGTAGAGATGTTGGAACCTTGGGAATTAAAATTGCTCGAGACTATATTGTTTCTCAGTGGGAAGAAAATGCCGTGCTTCAAAGCTATTTTGAAAATACTTGGTTCCAAGCTTTCTCCTTGCTCACTATTGAAGAGAGAACGCCCCATTTACAAAGCAAGAATACAGAGCTTTTCTCTGATAAAGACTTTATGTACTCAGGTATATTTGATAGTTTCAACAAAGAACTTCCACTTGTTTTTGCTGGATATGGAAGAGAGGAAGACTACAAAAATCTGAACGTAAAAGGAAAAGCGGTATTGACATTGCATCATAATCTAAGGGCAGCAGTTAGAAATGCCAGAATAGCTAAAGAATATGGTGCTGAACTAACAATAGTAGCCAATCCGAAAAGCAGCAATCAATTTGAAAGCATTGTCTTGCAATTCGAAGATTTTAGCAAATTTAAGAAATGCAGGTTGCCTAATAATGTTGCAATGGATAGTTTCATGGTAGACATGCCAAGTTACAGGTATATGACCATTAGCTCAAAAAGTGTAAAGAAATTAACAGGCAAAAGTATACAGCATTGGAAAAATGAAGCGATAGAAGGAAATGAGCCTATAGGAGAAATAAAATTTTCGGTTGAACCTTTGAAGGTGGATACCATTATTGAAAACAATGTTGTGGCTTATATACCGGGAAGCAATGCAAATGAATCCATTGTTGTTGGTGCTCATTACGATCATTTGGGCACGGTAGATGGTAAAATATACAATGGTGCTGATGATAATGCTTCGGGTGTATCAGCATTGATAGAACTTTCCAAAGCATTCGCGAAAGCTTATCAGGATGGATACAAACCTGAGAAGAACATTATATTTGCTGCTTTCTCGGCAGAAGAAGGTGGGATATGGGGCTCGAAGTATTTCGCGGATCATCTTGAAAACAAAGAGCAAGTGAAGCTGATGATTAATATCGATATGATCGGACGTGCGGATTATCATCATGAGAATGATCCGGGCTACTTCTATTTTATTGGGAAGCATTTGGCAGACTCTCTTTATACTCAAGAGAAGCAACTTAGTAAAAAGTACAAGCTAACCTCTAATTACTCAGCAATTACCGATTATTCGGATAATAAATCGTTCTCGGATATCGGAATCCCAAGCATTTTCTTCTTCGATGGTAAAAATCATGACTTGCACAAGCCAACGGATACAGCCAATAAGGTCAATTACAAAAGAATGGAGAAAATAAGCCGGATGATTTTTGAAACAATTTGGAGAAATGCGGCTGTTGGAAAGAACTAATGAATAATAATACTTTGATGCTCTTAATTAGGGTGAGGGTATCAATATAAGATAAATGGGAGTTTCACCCGCTGGTGCGCGATCAATGTCATTAAGTTAGTAGATTTCGCCTCGCGCTCACCCTTTTATTATTCCTTTTAGTCATGAGACGCTTCGCTTTGTACCTTAAAGGGAACAGCGCACAGGACAAAGCCCCTTTAGGGGTTTGGGGTAATTTTGGCAATGTTTATCAAAAGGGATACACCCTTCTCCCTGTCGGGATCTCCCCTAAGAGGGGAGAACTTATAAATTAGACGATTGTATATCTAATTGTTTGTAGGATCATATTTAAGAAAATAAATAAGAATAAAGAATTTCATCCGCTGGTGCGCGATTCTATCGCGTTCCATTTTTAAATAGAACCATACGATAGGACTCGTGCGGTAGCAAGGGATCTAAAAAAATAAGCTATGTATAAAAATATAATTATTGTTCTTACTCTTTTTTTAATGATTATGAGTAACGCTAATGCACAAGGTGATAAATTATTTTATGACAGTATTTGGCGAATTACAAATGAAAAAAATGCTGAATATTATCGTGTAGGTACTGTAAGTTCAGGTTGTTTTACAGGGAAAATAAAGGATTGTTTTATTACGGGTGAACAACAAATGACAGGTAACTATAACAATGGCAAAAAAGAAGGAGAATTTAAGTTCTACTTTAAAAATGGGAAGCTGAGAAAGCAAGGATCTTTTGAAAACAATGAAAGAATAGGGGTTTGGAATTACTATAATTCTAATGGAACTCTAAGACAAAAACTTCAGTTTAGCAGTAATCATGAATTTAAACTTTTAGAATATAATGACAGTTTAGGCAATGAAATTGAAAGAGAAGGCAATAAGCTTGTTTGGAAAAATAGATATGTAGATTACTATACCGATGGATATTCCAGGTTTGGGAAATTCCATATTGAAGGGGCATTTGAAAATAATGTAAAAAGCGGAGAGTGGATTTGTACGGATGGGAATGGAAATATTTTATATGTAGAGAAATTTTCCAAAGGTAATTTTAAGAAACGAACTTCAAGATCCGATCAATTTTCATATAGATATCCAGATAGTCCTATGAAAGTGCCATTCAAAAAAAACGAAGAAATATACAATAAATTACCGGTTGAGAATAAATTTTATAGAACTGAGAATTTTATATACTCACCAAATGTTATAATTAAAGGGTTTAAGCCACAAATGTTCATTGTTTCTGAAGTAATGCCTTCTGCATTATTCACAAAGGATATTTTAAAATCGGTAACGAATCAGATTAAAGAAGTAGTTTCAGAAACACATCCTGATGATAAGAAATTAGAAATTAAATACCTTATTCAAAAGGATGGAACCATATCAAATATTTCTATGGAGAAAATTGAGGATCAAGTGGTTTCCAAGAAAATTAGAAATATTATGAGTGAAAATATTTTCTGGACACCAGGATACCAGAGACAAGAACCAGTTTACATTTCGAAATCTTTGGTTATTGAATTAGAATAATAGCAGTAATCAATACCCCCACGTTGCTTCACTATTCTATCGCGTTCCATTTCTAAAATAGAACCACAATAGAGGACTCGTGCGGTAGCGATGACAAAATGAATGAAGTTATGAATAGCGAAAAAATAGCCTTATTTGATATGGACGGAACCATTTGTGACTATGTTGGTTCGATGAAATTGGAGTTGGAAAAATTAAGAGCACCCAATGAGCCAATTGTAGATCCGTTTATGGTGGGTGATGCACCCGAATATCAGTATTTATGGGACAGGATGGAGTTGATCAAATCGGATGAGAAGTGGTGGGCCAATCTACCGAAATACCAATTGGGCTTTGATATTTTTAAGCTGACCAAAGAGTTGGGCTATCACAATGAGATTTTAACCCAGGCACCAAAGAAGAATCCGGCAGCTTTGGCGGGTAAGCTACAATGGATCATCAATAACCTAGATGGAGAAATAGAGTTTACCATGACCCGAAATAAAAGCAGGCATTATGGAAAAATATTAGTAGATGACTATCCTGGTTACATCATACCATGGCTAAAGCACCGCCCAAGAGGTTTGGTTGTAATGCCTTTGAATGAATACAACAAGGGATTTACTCATGAGAATGTGGTGGTGTATGATGGCAGCAACATTGATGAGGTGAAGAAGATCATCATGGAGCGAATTGGGTGATTAATACCTGGAAATGAATAAAAACTACATATGAGAAGAATTATTGCGTTTAGCATTTTACTGCTTACATCTTGTTTTGTGAAAGCACAGCATGTTGATGTACCTGCATCGTTCAAATACCTAAAATACATAGAGGTTGATGATAGAATGGAAATCTGTGCCTGGGATCATAACCCAATGTTGTTCTACAATGAGAACATTACCAATTTGATACAAAAACAAGTATTGAAAGGGCATCCTTTGTACTTCGAAAATGCTGAATATTTTTTCATAACCGATGTAGCAAGAAGCAAGATTGATTACAAGAAGGATGAGTATTATAGGATAATCTTTAGTTCGGCAGAAAGTTGTGATCCAATGTATTCCATCTATAAGGAAACGGGTGATAGTTTGATTAGCATGGGAACTATTGAATGTTTGGATTTATTTGTTCCTGGCAATGGGTATCTGTATTGCAGAGGTCATGCCAATACAACCTATAACAAGCGAAAGAAATACAAGCTGGTAGGCGATCAACTGGTAGAGGTAAAACAGCCCTATTATCATGTGGGGATTCGCAGTGAGATCATAGAAAGTATTGTTTTGTATACGGATAAAACACTAAAGGAAGAATTGGCAAAATTGCCAAAAGGAGCAGAGGTTGAGGTGCTATTGAATGAGGATGAAATGTTCCTGGTGAAAACTTCATTTGGTTTGGTTGGCTGGTGGAAACCTGAATCGCTTTATCCTAAAAGTCCGGTGCCTGATTTGTATTTTCGTGGGGATTAGGAATCTGGCAAATTAAAATCGGCAAAGCGGAATAAAAATTCAAGAGTAATTACTGAATGAGTAGAAGTTTAGAAAATATATTAAGGAAGAATCTGGTTAAAGGAAGAGTTTCGAAGGGGAATAAAAAGCTTGATAACATTATTGTATTCCTATTTATTCTGGGGATAGCTCTGCTGACTTGTGAAATATACATTTACAGAAAGACATTGATTGAATTGAAAATTCCTTTGATGATTTGGTTAACGCCTGGAATTGTTCTAACACCTATTTTTTACAACAAGCTGAATGATATCGATGGGATGAAGGCACATTGGAGTCTTCACTACATTTTACATAGCTGCATGACAGGTGCGTTTGTATTATTTAGCTTTATGGCAGTGAACTATTTTTTTGCCGATAATGAAGTTGTAAGCAAAGAGTTTAAGGTGCAAGAAACAGGGAGCTTGGCTGGTGGAAAAAGAAGCAGAAACAAAAGATCGCCTTATGTGGTTATAAATTATGAAGGAATGGAAAAACAACTTGTTTTTTCAAATTCGCAGATGGATAAGGTAATGAACTCAAAGTGGGCAGTGCTGAAAGTAAGGAAAGGAAGATTAGGATTTGACGTGTTGGAAAACTACACGGTGAAATAGGCTTATCCAGAATGTGTAACTCACACGGAGTACCAAGTAGGCGGTTTAAAACTGTCTCACATGAAGGCATTATAAATAGATTTGCACATTTAATAACTCATAACATAGATTTTTAAGAGGTCCTTTTGCATCCCATAAACTTAAAGCAGACTTCATACTAAGCAAACATTGCAGTAGAAAAGAAAAACGATATTTGCATTGTACTTATGTCTGATAAAACAGATAAATCATTAGTTCGGTTATTGTTGTTATGTGAGCTCTCAAGCGAGAGCTCTTTTTTATGAAAATTACCAATGCCTGAATAAAACAGATAACGGTACTCTGTACCTTTATTATTTGTTAAATTGAAGAATCTACAAATATTACGGTGCCCTGCACCTAGGCATTATACAATTCATAATCACTAGAAAAGCAGCAGAGCTGCGCAAGATTTGTAGTTTAATTATTAACAAGTCAAGCTAGGTGCACCGTAACTTTCATTTGTATAGTATCTACCTTATTATTATGAATGTTTTAATATAAAGTCCAATAGTAGAAAAATAAAAAAGTAGAATGGTCTAAATAGAGGAATGATTGAAGAGTTTGGAAGGGAGTGTAAGAGCATGTGTTAAAATGTCAAGAGTGCTGAAAACCGTACAGTGTAGTGTTCGATGGCGAACAAGTTATGAGCAGAAATTTGAAGGCTGTGTTTTACAATTTGTTGATATTTAATGCTAAGTGAATGCTGGTGTGGTATTTGATACGGTTTACAGATCAAAACCCAAACTTATGATACGAAACTATTTCCTGATTGCATGGCGCAATTTGTTAAAGAACCGTGTGTTTACTTTGGTAAATATACTTGGACTTGCCATTGGTATAGCCGCATGTTTGTTCATTTCCATGTATGTGAATTATCACAACAGTTACGACAGTTTTTATGATGATGTGGATGATATCTACCGCGTTAGATGGGAACGACACTCTCAAAAAGGAGATGAGATTCGTTTTGCATCCGCTTGTCCTGCTGTAGGGGAAACTTTTCAAGAAGCATTTCCAGAGGTTGAAGCCGTTGCGCATTGTTACAATGCCCATGGTATTTTTAGCTATAAGGATAAAGTATTTCAGGAAGAAAGGGCTTATTGGGTAGACAATGAATATTTAAACCTATTTTCCTTCGAGTTTGTAAAAGGAGATCGATCGAAAGCATTGATTGCAGAAAATTCAGTAGTGATTTCGGAAAGTACAGCCCAAAAGTATTTCCAAGCTGAAGATCCTGTTGGTAAACTTCTGAAGATGAATAAGGATTTGGCTTTGGAAGTGACAGGGGTTTTTAAGGATAGACCTTCGAATGTACATTGTAAAACCGATGTGTTGATTTCTTACAAAACTTTGGCTCGTCATTATGGACCAAGGGTAATGAAATCGTGGTTGTACAGTGGCTTCTATACTTACGTAAGGTTAAAAAAAGGAAGCGATCCCAAACTGATCGAGGAAAAGGTTCCTGCTTTGCTGGAGAATAAAATCAGTGAAGTGCTGAAGAAATTCCAGTTGGAAATGTTTTTCTATTTGCAACCTGTTAAGGACATCCACCTGACCTCTCATTATATGCAGGAATTGGAAACCAATGGCGATAAAAAAACTGTAAGTTTCCTATATATCATTGCCTATTTTATCATACTGATAGCCTGGGTGAACTTTCTAAACTTGTCAACCATATCATACATCGGAAGAGCCAAGGAGGTAGGACTTAGAAAAGTAGTAGGCGCTTCAAGAGCCAAAGTGATATTGCAGTTTTTAATGGAGTCTTTGTTTATCAATCTGATCGCTGTAGGTTTAGCCGTGATCTTCATTGAGCTGTTCATGTCTGGATTTAAAAACCTAACTGCCATTTCATTGGAATATAGTATTTGGCATCAAACCTGGTTTTACTGGAATTTACTTGCCATGCTCTTTGTTGGGGTATTCATATCAGGAATGTATCCGGTTTGGGGATTGAACTTTACGGATATGAATAAAATGCTGAAAGGAGAATACCTGGGAAGTAAGTCTGGATTGGTACTTCGAAAAGGATTGGTTTTGTTACAATTTTTGATTTCGATTGTATTGATTGCAGGTACCTTGAGTGTGATGATGCAGTTGAATCATATGCACAAGTTAGATCCGGGTTTTAACAAGAATGATATCGTAGTATTGAGCACGCCTATGGTTGGTGATTCTACCTTAATTCACCGAAGAGATGCCTTTAGGGAAGAGTTGAGTCGTCATCCGCAAATCAAAGCCGTTTCCTATTCTTCTTATGTGCCGGGAGAGGATATAAAATCAAATTTGGGAAGCATTTACCGCGAAGGGGATGAACCTACAGCCAGTAAAAACTACAGGTTGATCCAGGTAAACGAGGAGTTCTTGGATTTGTACGAAATGAAAATGCTAAAGGGAAGAAATTTCTCGAAGCTTCATCTTTCGGATAGTAAGGCAGTAGTAATAAATGAAAAAGCAGCTTACCATTTGGGATACAAAAATCCAGCGGATGCCGTTGGGGATAATATATTTTTGAGTAGGGACAAGAGAAAAGTGATTGGTGTGATCAAGGACTATGCACATCAGACTCCTAAAGAAGAGCATGAACCCATTATTTTCCATACCCGACCTGGTGTCTTGGGAAGCTTGTCTGTAAAGCTAGAAAGCCCGGTTTCCAAGAAGTTGATCCATTTTATTGAGGGTAGGTATCAGGATTTATTTGATGGAAATCCGTTTAACTACTATGTATTGAATGAAGCTTACGAAGCACAATACCAGGATGATATTCGATTTGGAAAAGTGTTTGGAATATTTGCCTTACTCGGGATTATTATCACCACTCTTGGCTTGTTGAGCTTGTCTGCTTTTACAGCCAATCAGCGTAAAAAAGAGATCGGAGTTCGTAAGGTTTTAGGCGCAAGTGTTAAAACCATATTGCTGATGCTATCGAAGGAATACTTTAGACTCTTGATTATTGCAACAGTAGTAATGTTGCCATTGTTCTACTTTGGTATCAGTTATTGGTTGAATGGCTTTGCTTCACAAATGGAAATATCGGTATTGCTGTTTATTGTGCCTGTATTTGTAGTGGGAATTGTTGCGATTTTAACGGTAAGCTACCAGTCTTACAGAACGGCCAACTTAAATCCTATTGATTCGATAAAATATGAATAAGGATTGAATAGTTAAACAGTCGAAAAGACGAATAGTCAAAAGGTAATGTGGTGCAGAAAGCTATTCTCAATCCGTAAAACACAAATAGAAAGCACAGAAGTTTGCACGCTTATTATTGTTTTGTACTTTTGAAGCCTGAAATGAGTATATTCTCATTTAATAATAGTTAATCAAAAGAAAATAAACGAATGAAGATTGCAGTACCAGTTACCAGTAGCAAACAAGTTGATGGCCATTTTGGACATTGTGAATTTTATAATATCTATACAATTTCAGAGCAGAACGAGATTGTAGGAAGTGAAATCATGGATTCGCCGCAAGGTTGTGGTTGTAAGTCGAACATTGCTCCATTATTGGCAGAAGCTGGCGTAAAGGTAATGCTTGCTGGAGGAATTGGTCAAGGTGCCATTAATGTACTTTACAACAATGGTATTGAGGTGGTTCGCGGATGTTCTGGTAGTGCTGATGAATTGGTTCAACAATTTATTTCAGGAATGGTAGAAGATAGCGGAGAAACATGTAACCATCATCATGGAGCTGATGGACATTCATGTAATCACTAAAATAGGAAATAGCGAAAATTTGAAGTGTTAATTTGTTCGAATTGAACATTGAATACATGAAGAAAAATGTTGTGTGATTCTCTTTTTTATTCATGTTGGATGGAAAAATATTAGCGCAAAGCTTTGCGAAAAATAAGTTTTGGGCTATAAAATTGAATTGAAGCTTACATTTTCAGAAAAAACCTATTTAAATAATAGTGTCAGAAAATCAAGTTGTTGCGAAAGTTATTTAGAATTTAAATTTCGTAAAAACAGGAATTGGGAATCGTAGGATTTGGAAAAAAAAGATTTTTTCACATACATTTGTCGCATAGATTTGTCAGCGTAATCAGATCGAAAGAAAGATTGTAAATGTTCGTTGACAAAATTAAAAACAAACAAAAAAAATTACAACATGCGTTTAAGCACAGTCATTATTATTAACGTCATTATTCTTGTCCTTCTAGGACACAGAACGGGGCTTTGCATGTTTAAGTAAACGAATTTAATTGTTACAAAATATCTAAAGCCTCTTCAAAACGAAGGGGCTTTTTTTTGATCAGGTTATTGTATGTTATCATTTAACGTAGTCATTATCGTCATTATTATTTCTATCGTCATTATTGGAATGAGGATCAGGGAAGACGTGCACACACAATAACTTCGAAGCAAACGAATTTATGAGCGCTCTTCCCAAAAGGAAGGGCGTTTTTTTTGCTTCGACTGCGCTCAGCACAAGTTTGAAAGCGCTACAAGCAAGAGATTAAGTGAGAACAAACACAAGATAAACGATTTAACTATTAAGCGAAATGTATAAGAAACCGTTACGAAGTAATCAAACCACACAGGGCCGAAGAATGGCAGGAGCCAGAAGCCTTTGGCGTGCCAACGGAATGAAAGAAGAGATGTTTGGCAAACCTGTTATTGCTGTAGTAAACTCTTTTACACAATTTGTTCCCGGACACGTTCATTTAAAGGATGTTGGGCAAATGGTAAAGCAGGAGATTGAGAAGTCGGGCTGCTTTGCTGCTGAGTTTAACACCATAGCCATCGACGATGGGATTGCCATGGGACATGACGGCATGTTGTATTCACTTCCATCAAGAGAAGTTATTGCTGATAGTGTGGAGTATGTGTGTAATGCGCACAAGGTAGATGCCATGATTTGTATCTCGAATTGTGATAAAATTACGCCAGGAATGATGATGGCCGCAATGAGGCTGAACATTCCAACTGTGTTTGTATCAGGAGGTCCAATGGAGGCTGGTGAATCGAAAGGTGAAAAGCTGGATTTGGTTGATGCCATGGTAAAAGCCGGAGATGAAAGCGTAAGCGATGAGAGATTGCAAGAGATTGAAGAGTCTGCTTGTCCAACTTGCGGTTCGTGTTCGGGAATGTTCACAGCCAATTCGATGAACTGTTTGAACGAAGCACTGGGATTGGCATTGCCAGGAAATGGTACTGTTTTGGCCACTCATGCAAATCGCAAGCGCTTGTTTATGGATGCTGCAAATTGCATTGTTGAGATTACCAATGCCTACTACAAGGATGGCGACGAGAGTGTTTTGCCTAGATCAATTGCAACATTCGAAGCCTTTAAAAATGCAATGACTTTGGATATTGCAATGGGTGGATCAACCAATACAGTGCTGCATTTGTTGGCAATTGCAAGTGAGGCAGAAGTTGATTTTACCATGAAGCACATGGATGAGCTTTCGCGCAAGACACCAAACCTTTGTAAGGTAGCACCAAACTCGGATAAATATTACATCGAAGATGTGAATCGTGCTGGTGGAATCATGAGTATTCTTGGAGAGTTGGCAGCTGGTGGATTGTTGAACACCAATGTTGGTAGAGTGGACTATTCAAGCTTGCAGGAAGCCTTGAACGAGTACAATCTAAACTCTACGACGGTAAGCGATAAAGCTTTGTCTACTTACCATTCAAGTCCAGGCAGAAAGGGAAGAAACTTGAGTTTTGCATCTCAGAATGAAGTATATGCTGATTTGGATGCAGATCGTGAAAAGGGATGTATCCGAAGCATGGAAAATGCTTACACCAAGGATGGTGGACTGGCTGTACTGTTTGGAAATATTGCACCAGATGGTTGTGTTGTAAAAACAGCAGGTGTTGCCGAAGAGGCATTCAATTTTACAGGAACGGCAAAAGTTTTTCAATCGCAAAGAGATGCTTGTGAAGCAATTCTAACCAAAAAAATAGAAGCAGGTGATGTGGTGGTGATCCGTTACGAAGGACCATCGGGAGGACCGGGCATGCAAGAGATGTTGTACCCAACTTCCTATCTGAAATCCATGGGACTGGGAGCAAAATGTGCACTCATTACCGATGGAAGATTTTCAGGAGGAACTTCAGGCTTATCCATTGGTCATGTTTCTCCGGAAGCAGCAGCAGGAGGAGCTATCGCACTCATTGAAGATGGAGATCAAATTGAAATCAGTATCCCAAGCAGAAGTATCAATGTTTGTATTTCGGATGAGGAACTGCAAGGAAGAAGAGCTGAAGAGGAAGCATTCGGAAATGAGGCTTATCAGCCAAGAGGCAGAGGACGAGTCGTTTCGAAAGCTCTACAAGCTTATTCGAAACTAGTCTCCTCGGCAGACAAAGGAGCGATACGACAATTGTAATGGAACAGCAAAAAACGAACAAAATGGAAACAGCAGCAAAAGCAGAAAATATCAAGGAGATGAATAATACAGGTGAAACCTTATCTGGGGCAGAAATATTGGTTCGTAGTTTAATACAAGAAGGTGTTGATACCATGTTTGGATACATTGGTGGTGCTATCATGCCTGTTTACGATGCTTTATATGATTATCAGAAAGAACTAAAACATTATATGTCGCGCCATGAGCAAGGAGCAACTCATAGTGCTCAGGCTTATGCCAGATTGACAAAAAAACCAGGTGTTTGCTTTACGACTTCGGGACCGGGAGCAACAAACCTATTGACTGGTTTGGCTGATGCTTATTTGGATTCGACTCCAATGGTTGTAATAACCGGACAGGTTCCTAGTGGTTTATTGGGATCAGATGCATTCCAGGAAACCAATATGGTTGGACTTTCGATGCCAGTTACCAAATGGAATTTCCAAATCACGAAAGTGGAAGAGATTGCAGAGGTAATGGCAAAGGCATTTTACATTGCACGCACAGGACGTCCAGGACCAGTATTGATTGATATCACCAAGGATGCACAGGTACAGAAAGCTGAATACAAGTATGAAAGATGTAAAGGAATTCGTTCGTACCAGCCGGTACCAAAGCTAAATATGGATGAGATATTGGCGGCAGCTGAACTGATTAATTCTGCCAAGAAACCAATGATACTTGCAGGGCAGGGAATTTTATTGTCGGGAGCAGAGCAGGAGTTGATGGAGTTTGCTGAAAAGATACAAACACCAGTTGCTTGTACTTTATTGGGCTTGTCTTCATTTCCTACTGATCATCCATTGTATGTTGGAATGTTGGGAATGCACGGGAACTACGGTCCTAATATGAATACCAATCAATGTGATGTTTTGATCGCGATTGGAATGCGCTTCGATGATCGTGTAACTGGAGATACATCGAAATATGCCAAGCAAGCAAAAATTGTTCATATCGATATTGATAGATCTGAGCACAACAAAAATATAAGTGTTGATGTTCCGGTATTGGCAGACGCCAAGCAGGCATTAACAGAACTGAATAAAGTGGTAAGTGGTTCTGAGCGTGAGGAATGGATGCAGTCTTTCAAAGATTATTACCAATTGGAGTATGAAAAGGTAATTGAAAAGCAAACGCACTCATCTCGCGAGAGAATTAATATGGCTGAGGTAATTGATTGTTTGTCGGAAAAAACAAATGGTGAGGCAGTACTTTGTACAGATGTAGGACAGCACCAAATGACAAGCGCAAGGTATTACAAGTTCAAGAACCCGAATACACAGGTTACCTCTGGTGGATTGGGAACCATGGGCTTTGGTATGCCGGCAGCAATTGGAGCTCAAATTGCAGATCCAAATGCAACCGTTGTTTCGGTTTCGGGCGATGGTGGTTTCCAGATGACCATTCAGGAATTGGCAGTAATTCGCCAGTACAAATTGCCGGTTAAGTCGATTGTATTGAACAATTCATTCCTTGGAATGGTACGCCAGTGGCAGGATTTATTCTTTGAGCAACGATTCTCATACACAGAGATGGACAATCCTGATTTTGTGAAAATTGTAGAAGGATACGGCATTAAGGCAAAAAGGGTAAGCAAGCGTGAAGAATTGCAGGATGCGATTCAGGAGATGATTGATTTTCCAGGAGCTTTCTTCCTTGAAGTGGTTGTAGAAACAGAAAGCAATGTATTGCCAATGATCGCTCCAGGAGCTGCTGTATCTGAAATGAGACTGGAATAATTAGTAATTAAGAATTAATAATGAGTAATAAAAGAGTGATTATAAGATCTGTAAATAATCTAACTACTTAATACTAGTTACTAAATACTAAAGAAAATGAAAGAATATACAATAACGGTTTTTTCCGAAAATAATATAGGATTGTTGAATGAGGTAACAATAGTTTTTTCTCGTCGAAAAATAAATATTGAAAGTCTTACTGTTTCAGAATCTGAAGTAAAGGGAGTATCGCGCTATACCATCGTAGTTTTTTCTGATGAAAAGAAAATTGAGAATGTGGTTCGACAACTGGAAAAAATCATAGGCGTATTTAAGGCGCTTTATTTTAAAGCAGAAGAAATCGTTCATCAGGAGGTGGCGCTATTCAAGATTGCCAACTCTCCGAAACTGAATGGGAATCTTGAAGCCTTGATTCGTAGACAGAATGCCAAGATATTAACTGTAAATCCGGACTTTTTGGTGATTGAGCGAGTAGGATACAAAGCAGAGAATCAAGAGTTGTTCAATGAGTTGGAACAATATGGTGTACTGCAGTTTGCAAGATCAGGAAGAGTAGCAGTCTCTTGTCAGAAAAAAGAGTTTACAAGTTATCTAAAAGAGTTATCGCACTAACTAAATTAAAGCAGACATAAAAATCTGCAACATACAGAATATCTAATATTATTTAACCAGAATAAAAAATTTAAAAAATGGCAACAATTAATTTTGGCGGCACAGAAGAACAAGTAGTAACTCGTGAAGAATTTCCATTGGAAAAAGCTCGCGAAGTATTAAAAGAGGAAACCATTGCAATTATTGGTTATGGTGTACAAGGGCCAGGTCAGTCATTAAACCTAAAAGATAACGGCTTTAATGTAATCATTGGTCAGCGTAAAGAATCAAAAACTTGGGATAAGGCCGTAGCCGACGGTTGGGTTCCGGGAGAAACTCTTTTCGAAATTGAGGAAGCTTTAGAGAAGGCAACTATCATTCAATATTTGCTTTCGGATGCTGGACAGATTGCTGTTTGGCCAACCGTTAAGAAATATTTGACTCCAGGGAAAGCATTGTATTTCTCACACGGATTTGGAATCACATATAAAGAACGTACAGGTATCGTTCCACCAGAAGATGTTGATGTAATCCTGGTTGCACCTAAAGGATCAGGAACCAGTTTGAGAAGAATGTTCCTGGAAGGTAGAGGTTTGAATTCATCTTATGCAATTTTCCAGGATGCAACAGGAAAAGCTTTCGATAGAGTGGTTGCATTGGGTATTGGTGTTGGTTCAGGTTACCTTTTCGAGACTACATTCAAGAGAGAAGTATACTCAGACCTAACAGGTGAGCGTGGTACATTGATGGGATGTATTCAAGGTATTTTTGCAGCCCAGTATGAAGTTCTTCGTGCCAATGGTCACTCTCCATCAGAAGCTTTCAATGAAACGGTTGAGGAATTGACTCAAAGTTTGATGCCATTGGTTGCTGAGAACGGTATGGACTGGATGTATGCAAATACTTCAACCACTGCACAACGTGGAGCTTTGGATTGGTGGAAGCCTTTCCGCGATGCAACCAAGCCTGTTTTCGAAAAACTATACAAAGAAGTTGCTGCTGGTAATGAAGCTCAACGTTCTATCGACTCAAATAGTGAAGAGAACTACCGTGTGAAGTTGGAAGAAGAATTGAAGGAATTACGTGAAAGCGAAATGTGGCAAGCAGGAACAGCTGTTCGTAAGCTTCGTCCAGAAAATAATTAGTGTAGTTAGGTAAAGTAGTTATTGTGTGAATGGAAGGGTGAATTGATTGCATTTTTACTTTTTCCATTTACATGATCACTCAAAATTCACTCTTTAAAACAGCTTGAAGATCCCATATTTAGACTTGTTGAAACGAGGCTTAATTGAAAGTAAATGAGTTAAGTATGAGTGAGGGTTCAGCAAGAAAAATAAAATTGGATCGCTTTGAATATCGTAGCTTGTTGAGATAAATTGTTTTCTCTCATTCTTATAAGTTCTTAGGTTTGTTGCAGAATAAAAACAACAACAAAAACATTAACACAGAAACAAAAAGATGATGTACGCAAGTTCATTAATTATTGGTTTAATTCTCATTCTTGATCTCATTATTATTAAAAGATCGAGTAGGAAGACTGTGTTATAATCTGAGAAAGATAAAATGATCATAATGCAAAGTTCTTCCAAGATGGAGGAACTTTTTTTTTTACAACAAAAACTAACGAAACGGGTGAAAGATTATTGATAGAATAATTTTTTAACAGTTTCACTATTAACCAAGTTATCAAAACACGAAAGAAATGAGTGACAAGTTATTTATTTTCGACACAACATTGCGCGATGGTGAGCAAGTGCCGGGTTGCCAATTGAATACTATTGAAAAGATTGAAGTGGCAAAAACACTTGAGGCATTAGGTGTTGATGTAATCGAAGCTGGCTTTCCGGTTTCAAGTCCAGGGGATTTTCAGTCGGTCGTCGAGATCGCTAAAGCAGTAAGCAATCCAACCATTTGTGCGTTAACACGTGCAGTTGAAAAAGATATAGACGTTGCTGCTGAGGCGCTCAAGTTTGCAAAACGAGGAAGAATCCACACAGGAATAGGAACTTCACCATATCATATCAAATCGAAATTAAATTCGAATCCCGATGAAATTCTTGAACGTGCAGTTCGTGCCGTAAAATACGCAAAGCGATATGTTGAGGATGTTGAGTTTTATGCAGAAGATGCAGGTAGATCGGACAATGAGTATTTGGCCAGAGTAGTTGAGGCGGTAATTGCTGCAGGTGCTACGGTAATTAATATTCCTGATACTACAGGTTACTGTTTGCCCGCTGAATATGGTGCTAAAATCAAATACTTGATGGAGAATGTGTCTAACGTTCACAAGGCGATTCTATCTACTCACTGTCACAACGACTTGGGAATGGCAACAGCCAACTCATTAAGTGGTGTGATCAACGGAGCTCGCCAGGTCGAGGTAACCATCAATGGGATAGGGGAACGTGCTGGAAATACTTCTCTGGAAGAAGTTGTGATGGCTGTTAAAACGCATCATGATTTGCCATTGCATACCGATATCAATACCAAGGAAATTTATGGAGCAAGTCGTTTGGTATCCTCATTAATGAACATGCCGGTACAGGCCAACAAGGCAATTGTAGGTAGAAATGCATTCGCTCACTCTTCAGGAATCCACCAGGATGGAGTTTTGAAAAACAGAGAGAACTATGAAATTATTGATCCGGTTGAAGTTGGTATTCAGGAATCAGCAATTGTATTGACAGCTCGTAGTGGTCGTGCAGCTTTAAATCACCACTTGGAACAAATGGGTTACAATTTGACGAAGGAAGAATTGGATGAAGCCTATTCTAATTTCTTGGTGATGGCCGATCAGCGTAAGAATTTGAGCGAGAAAGACCTTGCTGAATTGATGGGTGAAAAAGAGAATTTGGACAAAACGGTAGAATTGGAATTGTTGCAGGTTGTTTCCGGTAAATCAACCATTCCAATGGCAACGGTTCACCTTAAAATTAAAGGAGAAAGTTGTGCGGCAACTGCCGAAGGTAATGGCCCAATCGATGCTTGTTTCAATGCAGTGAAGAAGTTGATCAAACAAAAATTCACCTTGGGAGAATTCTTGGTGCAGGCCTTAACCCGGGGAAGTGATGACCTTGGAAAGGTACACGTTCAATTAGAGCACAATGGTAAGGTAGTATACGGCTTTGGTGCCAATGTAGATATCATTACCGCTTCGGTTGAAGCCTTGGTAGATGCGCTTTCGAAAGTAGTTTACTAAATTAAATTTCCATGAGATTCTCACTTTCAGTGAGGCTCTCATTAAAATCAATACTGAATAATTGGTAATCTCACATGAAGTGAGAATACCAAACCCAGAATGAAAAAATAACAAATGAGCCAATAGCGATATGCTAAAGGTTAAGAACTAAAAAGAAATGGAACCAAAAACATTATTTGATAAAGTTTGGGATGCTCACGTGGTTGAGAAGATCGAAGGAGGTCCTAGTGTATTGTATATCGATAAACACCTGATACACGAGGTAACAAGCCCACAGGCATTTGCTGGTCTTGAATCTAGAGGATTAAAAGTTTTTCGACCAGAGAAAACCGTTGCCACTCCTGATCACAATATCCCAACGGTAAATCAGCATCTGAAAATTGAGGATGAATTGTCAAGAAATCAGATAGAAACTTTAACTGCAAATTGCAAGAAGAATGATATTACCCTTTACGGATTGAATCATCCAAAGAATGGTATTGTTCACGTGGTTGGACCAGAATTGGGACACACGCAGCCGGGTATGACTATGGTTTGTGGAGATAGCCATACCTCTACACATGGTGCTTTTGGAGCTGTTGCTTTTGGTATTGGTACTTCGGAAGTTGAAATGGTATTGGCTACCCAGTGTATTCTTCAGCCTAAGCCTAAGAGAATGCGCATTACCATTGATGGTGAATTGCAAAAAGGCGTTACAGCTAAAGATCTTACCCTATATGTGATTGCTCAATTGGGAACAGGTGGAGCAACCGGATATTTTGTGGAGTATGCAGGATCTGCAGTTCGTAACTTGACCATGGAAGGCAGAATGACGGTTTGTAACATGAGTATTGAAATGGGTGCTCGTGGTGGAATGATAGCACCAGACGAAACCACTTTCGAATATGTAAAAGGTCGGGAGTTTGCCCCTAAAGGTGAAGATTGGGACAAAGCCGTTGCCAAATGGAAGGAATTAAAAACCGATGATGGAGCAGTATTCGATAAGGAATACACATATAAAGCAGAAGACATTGAACCAATGTTGACTTACGGTACAAATCCAGGAATGGGAACAGGAATTTCCGGCAACATTCCAACGGCTGAGGAAGTTGAAGCTTCCGAATTGCCTACCTTCAAAAAATCATTGGAATACATGGGCTTTGGTTTGGGTGATAAGCTGCTAGGCAAAAAGGTAGACTACGTATTTGTTGGAAGCTGTACCAATGGAAGAATCGAAGACTTAAGAATGTTGGCATCTCTTGTTAAAGGCAAGAAGAAAGCTGATTCGGTAACCGCATGGATTGTTCCAGGTTCCAAGCAAGTGGAAAAACAAGCTCAGGAAGAAGGATTGGTTGAAGTATTGGAAGAAGCCGGATTTGAATTGCGTCAGCCAGGATGTTCGGCATGTTTGGCCATGAACGACGATAAGATTCCTGCAGGAAAATATAGTGTTTCTACATCGAACAGAAATTTTGAGGGAAGACAAGGTCCTGGATCAAGAACTCTTTTGGCTAGTCCGCTAACAGCGGCAGCAGCTGCAGTTACTGGTGTAATTACCGATCCTAGAGAATTGTTTTAATAAAATATTTACAAATATTTTTTAGCTGAAGGCTTGTGGCTGGAAGCTAATCGCTTAAAAGATAAAAAAATGCCAATAGATAAATTTACCGTATTAGAGTCGAGTTATGTACCTCTTCCAATTGAGAATGTAGATACGGATCAGATTATTCCTGCACGATTTCTTAAAGCAACCAGTCGTGAAGGTTTTGGAGAAAACTTGTTTAGAGACTGGAGATTTGCTGCTGATGGATCAGAAAACAAAGACTTTGTATTAAATAACCCAAAATATTCAGGACAAATTCTAGTTGCAGGTAAAAACTTTGGAAGTGGTTCTTCAAGGGAACACGCAGCATGGGCTGTTCACGATTATGGATTCAAGGTAGTAGTTAGCAGTTTCTTTGCTGACATTTTCAGAAACAATGCACTAAACAATGGAGTGTTGCCAGTAATTGTATCTCCTGAATTTTTGAGCAAAGTATTTGCTGCAATTGAAGAAGATAGCAGTCAGAAACTGGTTGTGGATCTTGAAGAACAAAGTATATCACTAAATGGTGAGAAAGAGGAGTTTGAAATTAATCCTTACAAGAAGAACTGCTTGTTGAATGGATTCGATGATATCGATTATCTCCTGGATAAAAAAGAAAATATAGTAGAATTTGAGAAGGAGTAATTATAGATTATTCTTATTGCCACTCAAATTAAAAATACACAATCACAAATAAAATGAACGAACTGCGTAGCTTAGAGATAATGGATACCACCCTTAGGGATGGTGAGCAGACTTCGGGAGTTAGTTTTAATGCCGATGAAAAATTGGGTGTTGCTAAGCTCTTGTTGAAATCCGTTAAAGTAGATCGATTGGAAGTTGCTTCCGCGAGAGTATCAGAAGGAGAATTTCAGACGGTAAAACGAATTACTAAATGGGCCGAAGAAAATGGTATGATTGATAAAATCGAGGTACTTGGATTTATTGATGGGAAAGCTTCGTTGGATTGGATTTACAAAAGTGGTGCACGTGTAGTAAACTTGCTGTCGAAAGGTTCCTTAAAGCATTTACAGGGACAGTTGCGGAAAACTCCCGGGCAGCATGTTCAGGATGTAAAGGATGCGGTTGCTTACGCAGAAGAATTAGGCATAAAAGTGAACCTTTATTTGGAGGATTGGTCGAATGGAATGCTGACTTCGAGAGATTACGTTTGGTACCTTTTGGATGAATTGCAAAATGAAAACATTCAAAGATTCATGTTGCCTGATACTTTGGGAGTGATGAATCAGGTTCAGGCATTCGATTTTTGCTATGCTTGTCGCGAAAGATATCCAAAACTTCATTTCGATTTTCATGCCCATAACGATTACGATTTGGCTCTGGCCAATGTGTATTCATCGGTGTTGGCAGGTGTAAACGGAATTCATACCACGGTAAACGGATTGGGCGAAAGAGCAGGAAATGCACCTTTGGCCTCTGTTGTTGGAGTAATAAAAGATCACCTGTCACGACAAATCAATGTAAACGAGGAAAAGATCAATACGGTGAGTCGTATTGTTGAAACTTTTTCAGGTGTAAGAATTCCGGCCAACAAACCATTGGTAGGTGAGAATGTATTTACCCAAACTTGTGGAGTGCATGCTGATGGTGACTCCAAAGACGACTTGTACTTTAATCGATTAATGCCAGAGCGCTTTGGTCGTGAACGAAAGTATGCTTTGGGGAAAACATCCGGTAAGGCAAATATCAAGAAAAACTTGGAAGAGCTGGGAATGACACTGGAAGAGGAAACCATGAAAAAGGTGACTCAGAAAGTAATTGAACTTGGCGATAAAAAGGAAAGCGTTACCACTGAGGATCTTCCTTACATTGTTTCTGATGTTTTGAATCAGAGCATGGAAGAGATGCCAATTGTAATAAAGCATTATTCCTTGTCTTTATCGAAAGGGATGAGGCCTTTTGCATCGGTTAATTTGGAAATTAACGGACAGATGCACGAGGGAACCGCATCTGGCGATGGACAGTACGATGCTTTCATGAATGCAATTTGGTCGGTGTATGAGCAGCTGGGAAAAGATCGACCTGTGCTGAAGGATTATTTCGTAAGGATTCCTCCCGGAGGTAAAACCGACGCACTGGTAGAAACCTTAATTACCTGGGATTTTAATGGAAGAGAGTTTAAAACTCGTGGATTGGATCCCGATCAGGTGGAAGCAGCAATTAAAGCAACAGCTCGAATGTTGAACCTTTTGGAGCAACAAAACAATGTAGAATACAAAAAAATAAAAACAGAATAACTTAAAAACAATGGCTTACAAAATAGCAGTATTACCCGGAGATGGAATTGGTCCTGAAATTGTAGCGCAGGCAAAGAAAGTGTGCGATGCAATCACAAAGAAATTTGGTCACGAATTTGAATATACCGAGGCTTTGGTAGGAGCTACGGCAATCGATCAGGTAGGAGATCCTTACCCTGCCGATACGCATGAATTGTGTATGAATTCCGATGCAGTACTTTTTGGTGCAATTGGTCATCCAAAGTTCGATAATGATCCTTCGGCTAAGGTTCGTCCTGAGCAGGGGCTTTTGAGAATGAGAAAGACCTTGGGCTTGTATGCGAACCTTCGTCCGGTGAATACTTTTAAATCATTAATTCACAAATCACCATTGAAAACCGAGCTGGTTGATGGTGCTGATTTTATGTGCATACGTGAGTTGACAGGAGGGATTTACTTTGGTCGTCCGCAGGGAAGAAGCGAAGATGGACAAACGGCCTACGATTCTTGTGTTTATACAGCCGAAGAAATCGAGAGAATCATTCGATTGGGCTTTGAATATGCCGGAAAAAGAAGAAAAAAACTGACCATTGTTGATAAGGCAAATGTATTGGCCACTTCAAGATTGTGGAGAGAGATAGGACAGAAGGTTGCTCCTGATTATCCGGATATCGAAGTGGAATACATGTTTGTTGATAATGCTGCCATGCAGATTATTACCTGGCCAAAGCGTTTTGATGTAATGGTTACCGAAAATATGTTTGGAGATATTCTTACCGATGAGGCAAGTGTGATCTCAGGTTCTATGGGAATGTTGCCATCAGCATCGATTGGGGTTCATACATCTGTATTCGAACCAATTCACGGATCGTATCCACAGGCAGCAGGCAAGAACATTGCCAATCCTTGCGCAACCGTACTTTCTGCAGCCATGATGTTCGAATATGCATTTGGCATGATGAAGGAAGGAGCCTTGATTCGCGAAGCTGTGGATCAGTCGTTAGAAGCAGGTGTAGTTACCGAAGATATTGCCGATGGTAAGAAAGCTTACTCAACATCAGAAGTAGGTGATTGGTTGGCAGAATATATAGAAAAAGCGTAAAGAAAAAAAGCGAACAGCTAACAGCAGTCAGCGATCAGCCAAAAGAATGTGCTGAAAGCTGTTGGCTGACAGCTGTATGCTCTTTAATCAAAGGGGGAAAAGTGACAACAATAACAAAACATTATTATCCAAAAATGGCAGATATTGTGAAGGCCGGTCGAACGGTACAGGAAGTCGTGGAAAGCACTCCTGTATTGAAAAACATGAACCTGTCTGTAAAGTATGATGCCAATATCCGTTTAAAGCGTGAAGATCTTCAGATGGTAAGATCTTATAAAATAAGAGGAGCTTACAATAAGATTGCAGGCTTGAGCAAGGAACAACTCCAGAAAGGAATTGTTTGTGCCAGTGCTGGCAATCACGCACAAGGCGTGGCTTATTCTTGCAAGAAATTGGGCTGTTCAGGTGTAATTTACATGCCTGAAACAACGCCACGACAAAAGATCAAGCAAGTAAAAATGTTTGGTGGTGAGTTTGTTGAGGTAATTTTAACAGGAGATACTTTCGATGATGCTTCAAACAAAGCTTTGGCTGATGCGGAAGAACATGGCAAAACCTTTATTCATCCTTTCGATGATCCAAAAATTATTGAAGGACAGGGAACCATCGGTCTTGAAATCCTGCAAGATTGTCCTGATCCTATTGATTACATTATAGTGCCAATAGGTGGAGGAGGTTTGGCTTCCGGACTTGGGGCATGGATAAAGGAATTTAGTCCACAAACAAAAATTATAGGTGTTGAGCCTGAAGGAGCTCCATCGATGAAAACGGCATTCGAGAAAAAGGAAAATGTATCCCTGGAAAGTATCGATCGATTTGTGGATGGCGCTGCAGTGCAAAAAGTGGGAGACTTAACCTGGCGCATTTGCGAAAAGGTATTGGATGATGTTGTTGTGATTCCTGAAGGATTGATTTGTTCTACAATTTTAAGGTTGTATAACGAAGATGCGATAGTTGCGGAACCGGCGGGAGCATTATCGATTGCTGCTTTGGAATTGATATCCGATCAGATAAAGGGAAAGAATGTGGTTTGCATACTTAGTGGTAGCAATAATGATATCACAAGAATGGAGGAAATCAAGGAACGTAGTTTATTATACGAAGGTTTAAAGCACTACTTCATTGTTCGTTTCCCTCAACGATCAGGAGCATTAAAAGAGTTTGTAAATGATGTATTAGATCAAGGTGATGATATTACGCACTTTGAGTATTACAAAAAGCACAGTAGAGAAAAGGGACCGGCTGTAATTGGCATAGAAGTCCGTCAACCAGAAGATTTAAAGCGATTACAAGAGCGAATGGCGGAAAGAAACTTTGTGTTTGAGTACCTGAATGATAAGACTGATTTGTTTCAGTTCATAGTTTAATATTCAATGTTTATAACGATTAATAAGCGATACCTGTAAGTCAGATATCGCTTTTTTAATGTATAGTAAAACTACTGATTTAGTATCTTTAAAATAAACCCGTACATATCAGCTTTTTTTCTTAAGTGTCCATTTTTATTCATTGCACCATTGTGTCCTGCATCTTGTTCTACACGTAGCAATATTGGATTTGTTTGTGCTATACGATTCTGAAGCCTGGCAACAAATTTATAAGAATGAAAAGGAGGAACTCTGTCGTCGTTTTCTGATGTCATAACAAGCATCGAAGGGTAATTTACATCTTCTTTGATGTTGTGTAGTGGAGAATAGGATTTTAAATTTACAAAATCCAAAGAGTTTTGTACTGAACCAAATTCATCAATGTGAAAATTGCCTACCGAGAAATTTTCAAATCGTAACATATCCATTACACCTACTACAGGAACTACAGCTTTGTATAAATCCGGACGTTGTATAGCAGCTGCAGCAACCAATAATCCACCGTGAGAACTACCTTTAGCCGCTAATTTCTCAGAGCTGGTATATTTTTCTTTAATTAGGAATTCTGCAGCAGCATTAAAATCATCAATAGCATTTTGTTTATTTAGTCTGCGACCCGCCAAAGTCCACTTTTTCCCTAAATCACCACCACCTCTAACATTAGCATAGGCAAATACACCTCCTTTTTCAATAAAATAAACGATACCGGGGTCAAATTTTGGTTTGAATATTCTACCAAAACCACCATAAGCGCACAACATGCAGGGGTTATTACCATCTAACTTCAATCCTTTTTTATAAACCAAGGTTAATGGTACTTTTATACTGTCATTTACTGTATAATTTATTGATTTGGTTTCATAATTCTTAAAAGCAAAAGTTACGTTTACCGGATCACCATACTTTCTCTCAAATGTGCGGGTGTTAAAATGAAATGTTATGGCAGGTTTAGTTAGTTCTTGCAGTGTAAAAGTAATATCCTCTTCACCTTTTTCGCCATAAAATCCATTTACAGAACTTGATTGTGGCAATTCTAAACTATACAGTTGTTCTCCCGAGTATTTAAAAATTTTTAGAAGTGGAGTTTGGTTTCGTTGAAAAATAGTGATTAAGCGATCAGCTTTTGGTATGCATCTAAGCAATACACCATTCTTTATTGCAGGTACAATTTCTCTCCATTGATATGGATTGTATGGATCTATTTCAACAATAGAGCCCCCATTTGATCCTTTTGTTATTTTAGCAATGATTTTACCATTTTGACTATCCAATATATGTATGAAATTCTTTTGTTTCATTAATAATGGACGCAAGTAAGGTTGATCAGAGTTAAAATCAATGAAGAAATAATTACAATGAGTTTTGGTTTCTTCATATAAAAAGAAAAACCTTTCATTTGAACTTGTCATGAATCCAAAATGAACAGATGGATCTTTTCTTTTAAAAATTAGTTTGTCTTTATCTTGAGGATCACCCAGCTTGTGATAATAAATTTCCTCTCCGATGCTGGAATAAAACTCCCCTTTATTTGGGTATTTTTTGTAATAAAAACCATCTCCTTTCCATTCAGTAGATGAAAATTTCACTCCTTTAATGTGGTCAGAAAGTTTTTTTCCAGAAGGTAATGAAACAACTTTTATTTCTCTCCAATCGGTTCCATTTCTATTGATTGTGTATGCTAAAAGCTTTGAATCTTTAGAAGGGTGATAGCTGGTAATGGAAACTTTGTCACCTTTATTGTTATAATTAGGATCGATTAAGATTTGATCAACTTCATTGTATTTTTCGCCAATGTATAAACTTGCTGATGCCATACTGTTTCTTATAACTTTACGATAGAAGTATTTCCTTTTTTTAACTGCTTTCTTGCTTCTAACGTAACTGAATTTATCTAGTAGGCTTTTACAATTGTATTTTGCCGATGCTTTCGATAAAAACTTTCGTGATAATTTATTCTCTGCTTCAATCCATTTAACAGCACTATCACTTCTTACATTTTCCAGCCATCGGTAATTTTCAGTTACTATATATTTATTAAAAAAAGTATCTGCAACAGTATGTTTTGGGCAGAACGGATATTCTAAATTTTGAGCTTTTGTTGCCGAAAAGCTAAGTATTAGGGCAAGAACAGTCAAAACTTTTGTAATGGATTTAATCATTGTATAAAAGTTAATGTAAGTGTTTGTATTGTTAAGGAGCGACGAATTTAGGAAAAATCATTTTATTATGACAATAAAAATTATTAACTTTTGTCTGCCAATAAAATCAAAGAAAACCCTAACCTTAAACACATTTGTATGAATAATGAAGTTTCAAGAAGAGAGTTCATCCGAACAGGATCTGTCTCTCTTGCAGGAATGGCGATTCTTCCTTCCTTTCTAAGTTTTGGATGCAATCGATTAACAGAACAATCAGGACTAAATGAGTATCTGGAACATTTCGGAGTGAGCAAGGAAATGTTGCAAAAAGTAATGGCTGAAGCCTTATCGAGAGGTGGAGATTATTGTGATTTGTATTTTGAACACACCCTTTCGAACAATGTTGGCCTGATGGATAACGAAGTAAATCGTGCAGGTTCGAATATTGCTTATGGAGTTGGTGTAAGGGTATTAAAAGGTGACCAAACAGGATATGCTTTTTCTGAAGAAGTAAGTTTGGAAGCAATGCTTAAAGTTGCTAAAACTGCTGCAAGTATAGCAAATGAAAGCAAAGATTTCCCTTCTATCAATTTAAGTGAAAAAGTTAATCCAGATTACTACAAATTTAAAACTGCTTGGGAAGATGTATCCATCAAACAGAAAATCCCTTATCTACAAAAATTGAACGACAAGATTTTTGCTTTAGATGAAAAGGTGGATAAGGTTCAAGTTTACCTGAATGATGAATCTAGCTACGTATTGTTTGCCAACTCAGAAGGTATTATGAGTTGTGATTACAGACCAATGTTTAGTTTGTATGCTAGCGTAGTAATGATTGATGGAGACAAGAAAGAAGATTTTGGTTCATCTAGATCAATGAGAGTTGGTTTTGAATATCTAACTGAAAACTTACTGGATGAAGTTGCCAAAGAAGCTGTAGATGGAGCAAAAAGACAATTCTTGGCAGGAAAGCCTAAAGCTGGTGAAATGCCTGTTGTTTTAGCTGCTGGTAGTTCAGGTATTTTATTACACGAAGCTATTGGTCATGCATTCGAAGCGGATTTCAATCGCAAGGAAACTTCAATTTTCTCTGATAAAATGGGTAAGAAGATTGGTAAAGATTTCGTTACCATCGTTGATGATGGAACCAATCCAAATATTCGTGGTTCGGTGAATATCGATGATGAAGGAATTGATACACAAAAAACCAACTTGGTTACAGATGGAGTATTGACAAGTTATATTCATGATAGAATTAGTGCCAAGCATTATGGTGTAGATCCTACTGGAAATGGTAGAAGAGAATCTTTCAGATATGCACCTCTTCCTCGTATGAGAAATACTTATATGGAAAATGGTCCTCATACACAAGAGGAAATCATTGCTAGTGTAAAAGAAGGTGTATTTGTTGATTCATTCACCAATGGAGAGGTAAAAATTGGAGCTGGAGATTTTACATTCTATGTGAAATCAGGCTATTTAATTGAAAATGGAAAACTGACTCAGCCAATTAAGGATATCAACCTGATTGGTAATGGTCCGGAATCATTGGCTGAAATTGAAATGGTAGCCAACGATTTTAAAATGGACTGCAGTACCTGGACATGTGGTAAAAGCGGACAAGGCGTTCCTGTATCACTAGGATTACCAACAATAAAAGTATCGAAACTTACTGTTGGAGGAGTGAATGCATAGTTGTATTCTAGTATCATTTATCAATTAAAAAGAAGAATCAATGAAAGACAATAAAAAAATGGAATTGGCCCATTGGGCTTCCAAATATGCAAAGGAAAATGGAGCAAATGAAGTTTCAGTTTCTGTATACGACTCTAAACAATCTGATGTTGAGATTAGAGAACAAAAAATCGATAAAATTCAGGAATCAATCGAAAGTGGATTAAGTATTAAACTTTATGTGAATGGCAGATATTCAACGCATTCTACTAACCGATTGAACAAGCCTGAATTGGAAAGATTTATTAAAGAAGCTATTTTAGCAACCAATTATCTTGCTGAAGATAAATACAGATCTTTACCAGATCGTGATCTTTGCTACAATGGTGAAGAGCGTGATTTGAAACTCTCTGACTCAACCTACGATGCAGTTGATCCTCGTGAAAAGATTGAAGCTGCTATGAAAGTTGAAGCCGAAACCATTGGAATGGATGATAGAATTATTACTGTTTCTGGTTCCTATGGCGATGGATCATCACGAGGCTATATGGTGATGAGCAATGGAGTTGAGGGATTCAATGAGTCTACTTCTTTCTACGTAAGTGCCAGTGCTTCCATCAATGGAGGCGATAGCAGACCTTCAGCAGGTCATTATATGGCAACTCGTTTTTGGGATAAATTAAATCCTGAAGGAGTTGGAAAGTATGCTGTTGAGAGAGCTTTGCAGAAAATTGGAGCGAAAAAAATCAAATCAGGTAAAATGGATATGCTGATTGAAAATCGTTCTGTTGGTAGAGTATTCAGCTCTTTACTTCAACCACTGTATGGTTACAATTTGCAGCAAAAACGTTCCTTTATGGAAGGTAAAATTGGACAGAAGGTGGCTTCGGACGCCTTAACTATTATTGATAACCCATTTGTTGAATCGGGGCGTAATTCTCGCCTTTTCGACAGAGATGGATTGGCAGCTAAGGAAATGACTGTGATTGAAAATGGAATTCTCAAGACCTATTATATTGGTAATTATTACGGAAAAAAATTAGAGATGCAACCAACTAGTGGTTCACCGTCTAATTTAATTTTCGAAAAAGGAAGCAAAGATTTAAATGGCTTAACCAGAGAAATGAAAGAAGGTATTTTGGTTACTGGTTTTAACGGTGGTAACTCTAATCCTGCTACTGGTGATTTCTCTGTGGGAGTTGAAGGTTTCTATGTGAAAAATGGCGAGGTAATTCATCCAATTGCTGGAATGAACATTACAGGTAATCACAAAGAGATTTGGAATCAACTGGCAGCTGTAGGAAATGATCCATTAACCGATCGCTCATGGCAAACACCAAGTATGCTATTTGAAGGAATTGATTTTAGTGGATTGTAAAATATTGTTCTAAAAATTTAAATAGTAGGGTCTGTTGGGATTTTGTTCCGAACAGACCTATTTTTGTAATGCGAAATGATCAAACTGATTTTAATTTAAAAATATGTACTCAAAGCAATTCATCTTACTATTTCTGATTCTCTTATCATTTACATCTTATTCAAATTCTATATTTCAAACTAGTAAAGAAAAGAATGTAAATTATTATCTGAATTTAAAGGATAGTATTGATGATGCAAAATGGAGGAAAATAAACTCAATTACTGCTTCTGTAAATCGATTAAACAAGAAAGTAAACTTAGAAGATCAATACCATTTATTTTCAAGTTTAAGCAAAGAGTATGAATATTTCGTTTATGACTCTGCTTTTCATTATGGGAATAAGTCTTTACAAATGGCTTATCAGTTAAAAGACGCAGAGAAAATTGCAGAATCTAAATCGAATTTGGCACTGGTTTTACTGTTAAAAGGTTTATACAAAGAAACCATTGATACCATACAAACCATAAGAGGGCAAGATTTGCCTAATGAAAAAAGAATTGAATTTTATGCCGTAGCATATCGTGCATATTATGATTTGGCAAATTCTCGGTGGGGATATTATTCACCAAAGTATAGGAAATTAGGAGATCAGTATGTTGACAAAATTGAGAAGGAGGGAAAAAACAACTTTTTTCATTATAATTTGGCTCTTGCATTAAAAAATCTAAACAATCAAAAGGATGAGCAGGCAGTAAAATATTACACTAAAGTAATGAAAGGCTTAAAACTCGATCCTCACCAAATGGCAATATGTCAGAGTGGTATGGGAGTTGCTTTAGCGAGATTAGGAAAAGCAGATGAGGCAAAAAAAGCCATCGAAAAAGCGGTAATTGGAGATGTGTTATCGGCTACTAAAGAAACATTAGCTTCCAAAATTTTGGCTGAGATTTTGTTTTACGAAGGAGATCTTGAAAAGGCTAATAAACTAATTGAGCAGGCAAGAAAAGATGCTGAATTTTATGGTAGTGATGTACGCAGGTTGGAAATATCTTTCATACAACCTGATATTGATGCAGCTGTTGTTGGAGAGTTGGAGAAAGAAAAAAAGCAGGTTGTAATCATTGGTATTGTTATTTCGGTGCTGCTAATTGTAATTATTATACTGGCAATTGTATTCTTTAAACAGCTACAAGAGTTAAAAAAGGTTAGAAAGGAAATTGGAGAGCGCAACGAAAACCTTAGAATAGTAAACGAAAGTTTAAGAGAGGTAAGTAGAATTAAAGAGGAGTATGTTGGGTATTATTTTAATTTCAGTTCTCAGTTTATTGAGAGAATGGAAGGTATGAAAAAGGCCATATCCCGACAGTTAATGACAAAGCAATACGATGCGATTGAATCGGAATTAAAAAATTACAATCCCAAAAAAGAACGGCAATTGCTATTCGAAGATTTTGACAGAATTTTCTTAAAACTGTTTCCTGATTTTGTGAAGCGATTCAATTTGTTGTTTGAAGAATCCGAAAGGATAATTTTAAAAGATTCTCATTGTCTAAATACAGATTTAAGAATATTCGCTTTAATAAGATTGGGTGTTAACGATAATGAAAAAATAGCAAGTATTTTAAACTTCTCCGTAAATACAATTTATACCTACAAAACGAAAATTAAGAACAGATCACTCATTTCAAATGATGAATTCGAGGCGAAAATCATGGAAATTAAGTCGGTTTAAACGGATATTTGATCTATATGCCATCTATATTTTGCAGTGTCTTGTTTTGGTGTAAGTGTTATATTATCAGGCTTTAGTATTTTTGTTGCTGTGTTTGGTTTCTATATTTTGGGTTTGTTTTTAGATATTGATTAACTTCTACTGTTATTTTGAAGTCGAAGAAAACAGATTAACTAAATCAATAAACTCAGCAATGAAAATTAAATCAATTCAAAGTTTGTTAATTGGTTGTTTGATGATTTTTGCATCATGTACCAATGGGAAAATGACAACCAAGGTATCATCGCCAGATGGTAAAATTGGTGTTGAAGTGAGTATGGTAGAAGGTCAGGCTACTTACCAGGTTTCGTTTAATGGTAAGCCAGTAATTGAGCCTTCATCAATGGGATTTGACTTGAAGAACATGCCAGCCATTGAAAAAGGTTGGAAAATTGTAGATTCTGAAAGTTCATCTAGCGATTCAAGCTGGGAAATGCAATGGGGAGAGAAACGAGTTGTAATTGATCAGTTTAATCAATTAAAACTGAGTTTGGAGGAACAACAAGCTCCAAACAGAAAAATGAACATCGTATTTAAAGTGTATAACGATGGTTTAGGTTTTCGTTATGAATTCCCTGAGCAAGATGCGATGAAGGAAGTATTGATTACTGAGGAAAATACTCAATTTAATTTGACTGGAGATCATAAAACATGGTGGATTCCTGGTGATTGGGATATTTATGAGCATTTGTACCATACCACAATGTTCTCGGAAATTGATGCTACAAAATTGAGAAATCATGCAAGTTTAGCGCAAACATCAATTCCTAATAATGCGGTAAATACTCCTGTTTCAATGAAAACAGATGATGGTGTTTACTTAAGTTTTCACGAAGCAAACTTGACAGATTATTCTGGAATGACCTTGAAAGTGAACAAAGATGAATTGATGTGGGAATCCTGCTTGGTTGGTTCATTAAATAACGATTACAAAGTAAAACGTAGCGTTCCGTTTAATACCCCTTGGAGAACCATTCAAATTGCTGATAAAGCAGGGGATTTAATTGAATCAGATCTGATTGTAAATTTGAACGAACCAAATAAAATTGGTAAGGTAGACTACTTTAAGCCAATGAAGTATGTAGGTATCTGGTGGGACATGCACTTGGGAACCAAAACCTGGGATAAAGCAAGTGGACGCCATGGTGCTACTACCAAATATGCAAAAGAATTAATTGATTTCGCATCAGAAAATAATCTTGGAGGTATTTTGGTTGAAGGTTGGAATACCGGATGGGAACATTGGATTGGTTTTGAGGATCGTGAAGGTGTTTTTGATTTCGTAACACCTTATCCTGATTACGATTTAGCCGAAGTGGTTCGTTATGGAAAATCAAAAGGTGTTGAGTTAATTATGCACCACGAAACATCGGCTGCTCCACGTACTTACGACCAGCAAATGGATACAGCATACCATTTAATGAACTCACTGGGAATTCATTCAGTGAAAACTGGTTATGTGGGTAAATTAATTCCTAAAGGAGAATTCCATCACGGACAATGGATGGTGAACCACTACAGAAGAGCCTTGGTTAAAGGAGCAGAGAACAAGATTGCTATTAATGCTCACGAACCAATTAAAGCAACAGGTTTACGTCGTACTTACCCAAATGCGATTGCAAGAGAAGGTCTTCGCGGACAAGAATTTAATGCTTGGTCTTCTGATGGAGGAAATCCGGCAGAACACTTGCCAATCGTTGCGTTTACACGTATGTTATCAGGACCTATTGATTACACACCAGGTATTTTTAATATCAAATTGGAACCATATAAAAAAGAGAATCAGGTAAATACAACTTTGGTTCATCAATTGGCTTTGTATGTTGTAATTAACAGTCCAATTCAGATGGTGCCTGACTTGATTGAAAGTTATAAAGGAAACGATGCATTCCAATTTATCCGTGATGTTGCTGTAAACTGGGAACAAACAAAAGTATTAAATGGTGAGATTGGTGATTTTGTTACCATCGCACGTCAGGACCGTGAATCGAATAATTGGTTTGTAGGTGCTATTACCGACGAAAATGCTCGTGATATGAAAGTTGCTCTGGATTTCTTGCCAGCAGGTAAAAAATATATGGCTACTCTATATACGGATGGTGACAATGCACATTGGGATAAAAACCCTACTGAATACAAGATTGAAAAGATGGAAGTTGATAACACTTCTGAATTGAACCTAAAATTAGCTGCAGGTGGTGGAGCTGCAATTAGTCTGATTGAAATGAAGTAGTTTTTAATACTCTTTTTATTAAAAATATTATTTCGAGTATTATGCCGATAGACATTTGATATTGAGTATAAAGCTTTACGCAAATCGGAAATAAATCATTTTAAGTGGTATTCTTCTCGGAGGATGCCACTTTTTTTGTAGCTTCACTACATCAATTTTTTAATTGAGATCCTTAATTCACAAATACTAGTAACATGCTAAAAATCAGATTGAGAATTGGTGTATTGTTCATCGTTCTTATGAGCATTATTGGAAGTGCTCATGCAAAAGAGGATGTTCGTTTATTACGATATCCTGACATTAATAACAATTTAATCGCATTCGTGTATGCTGGCGATATTTGGACTGTAGATTCAAAAGGTGGCGATGCAACACGTTTAACTTCTCATATGGGAATGGAATTGTTCCCTAAAATTTCTCCAGATGGAAAATGGATTGCCTTTTCAGGAGAATACTCAGGAAGTCGTCAGGTGTATGTAATGCCTGCAACAGGAGGTACTCCAAAACAGTTAACTTATTACAATTCGGTGGGTTTAATGCCACCACGTGGAGGTTTTGATAATGTTGTTTTGGACTGGACACCAGATAGTAAATCTATCCTGGTACGTATGAATCGTACTGCTTTTGGTGAAAGAAATGGTAAATACTTTAAAGTTGGTATTGATGGAGGAATGGAAGAAGAACTTCAAATTCCAGAAGGTGGATTTGGTGTATTTTCGCCTGATGCCACTAAAATGTGTTTTGCCCCAATTAGCCGTGAATTTCGTACTTGGAAGAGATACAAGGGAGGACGAGCAGCAGATCTTTGGATTTACGATTTAGAGAAGGATCAATCGGAAAGAATTACGAAGTTTGTTGGTTCCGATCAAATTCCTTCATGGTACAAGAATGCCATTTATTTTGCTTCTGATCGTGATTTGAAACTGAATATTTACAAGTATGATGTAAATAGTAAGAATTTGACTCAAATGACACATCACAAGAATTTTGATGTGATGTGGCCATCGGGAGAGAATGGACAAATTGCCTATGAAAATGGAGGGCAACTATACAAATTAAATCTTGAAACAGGTAAGGAAGAACGCGTAGTTGTAAATATCAATTTTGATAATCCAAACACATTGCCATTCTACAAAAATGTGAAAGGATTCATTGAGAATTGGGCTGTTTCCCCTTCTGGAAAACGTGCTTTATTCGATGCTCGTGGTGATATTTTCTCTGTTCCGGCTAAAAATGGATCTACAATTAATTTAACGCAAACACAAGGCGTTAGAGAAATGTCGCCAAGCTGGTCACCAAATGGGAAATACATTTCATATTACTCTGATGCTACAGGTGAGTATGAAATCTATTTATTGGAAAATAAGAAAGGAGCCAAGGCAAAACAAATTACCAAAGGATCTTCTTCTTGGATGTATCAACCAAAGTGGACTCCGGATAGCAAGCATATGGTTTTCTTCGATCGCAGTTTAAAATTGAAGTTGGTTAATGTTGAAACTGGAGAATTAAAAGTAATTGATAAAGCAGAGAGAAATGAAATTAGAGATTTCTCGCTTTCACCAGATTCAGACTGGATTGCCTACGTAAAAGATAGCTCGAATGGGCAAGGTGCAATTTGGGTTTATCATGTTTCGACAGGGAAGAAACATGCTTTAACCAATGATACCTTTGGCGATTCTTCTCCTGTATTCTCTAAAGATGGAAACTTTATGTATTTCCTATCGAATAGAGATTTTAACCTTGATTTTTCAAGCTTTGAGTTCAATTACTTGTATAACAATGCAACTCGCATTTATGCAATGGCTTTAAAAGCTGATGGACCAAAATTATTCCCTCTAAAAAATGATGTAGAGGAGTACAAGGAGGAGGTGAAAGAAGAATCATCGAAGTCAAGGAAAAAAGCCAAAGGTGATGCTGCAAAAGAGCAGAAACTGAAGGTGAAAATTGATTTGGATGGCATTAACAATCGCATCGTTGCATTCCCAGTATCATCAGGAAACTACAGTGGGTTACAGGCTGTGGAAGATGGAATTTTGTACAGAACCAATGGTAGTTTGCACCACTACATGGTAAAGAAAGAAAAAGATGAGGTGATTTTGAAGTCTGTTTCTTCTTATGAATTGACAGCAGATGGAAACAAGATCATGTACCGTTCTGGAGCAACTTATGGCATTACAGATTTATCAAAAGCTCAGGCACCAAAGGCTGGAGCATTGGATCTTGATGATATGGAAATGAAGATTGATCCTGTTAAAGAATGGAATCAGATCTATACTGACGGTTGGAGAATCTTCAGGGATTATTTCTATGTAGAAAACATTCATGGTGTTGATTGGGCGAAAATTAAGGCTGATTATGAGCCGATGGTGAAAGACCTGGGACACCGTGCGGATTTGGATTACATTTTAGGTGAGATCATTTCGGAAACGAATACAGGTCATGCCTACGTGAACTATGGAGATTTTGAAAAAGTAAAATCAGTTCAAACTGGCTTATTGGGTGCAAAACTAAAAGCTGATTTGAAAAATGGTAGATATATCATTTCAAAAATTTACGATGGTGAAAACTGGAATTCATCTCGTCGTTCCCCTTTAACTGAGCAAGGTGTTAATGTGAAAGAAGGTCAGTACTTAATTAGCATTAATGGACATGATGTTACTACCAAGGTAAATCCATACTTGTATCTTGAGAATATGGTTGGTAAGAGCGTTGAGATTACTGTTAATTCTACTCCAAGTGCTGCGGGGGCTAAGACTTATACCATTAAACCAATTGCTAGCGAATTGGAGTTAATTTACCTGGACTGGGTGAATGAACGTCGAGCAATGGTTGAGAAATTATCAGGTGGAAAAATAGGATACATTCATGTTCCAAACACGGCTGTTGAAGGTAACCGTGAATTGCACAGAGGAATGTATGCATATCACGATAAAGAAGCATTGATTATTGATGACCGTTACAATGGTGGTGGATTTATTCCTGATCATATGGCAGATTTATTGGATCGAGATGTACTTTCATACTGGCACTTACGTGGATTGGAACCTTGGAAAACACCTGGTGTAGCTCACGATGGACCTAAAGCGATGTTGATTAACCATTACTCTTCATCAGGTGGAGATGCATTCCCATATTTCTTCCGCAAAAAAGGTTTGGGTAAACTAATTGGTACTCGTACCTGGGGAGGATTAGTAGGTATGTCAGGTAACGCAGGATTGGTTGATGGAGGTTATATTGCCGTTCCTCGTTTCGGTATTTTCGATGAAAACCAAAATTGGATTATCGAAGGAGTGGGTGTTTATCCTGATTTCGAGGTGTACGATGAACCGCATTTGATTGCGAAAGGAATTGATCCTTGTATTAAAAAAGCTGTAGAAGAGTTGTTAAAAGAACTGGAAAGTCAGCCAGCTAAGAAAAAAGTTACTCCACCTGCTGATCCTAACCGATCGGAGTGGATTGAAGAAGATATCAAATAGTAAGTATATCAATATTAGTAGAAGGAGCATCAAATCTGATGCTCCTTTTTTATAATCAAAATTAGGGATTGATGTATAGTTTAGATTAGATCTATATTGAAGGTTAACAGAAGTGATAAGTTTATGAAAATAAATGCGACTTTATTTGAAGAAAAGTGAATGTTCTAGAAGCTTTTGCGAGGAATTTACATTTGGATTTATATTGTAAAGATTAAGTCATCTAATTGTTAAAAAATGCAAATAGAATTGTTAAATAACTATTTCTTTCGTTAATTTATAATGTATTTACATTTATGTTGGATAAGTATATATAATCAAATCACCAAAACAGATATCAAATGATTAAAAATTTTATTGGTAAAGTTAGCCTTTGTGGGACTTTACTATTGGCTGGAACAGGAATGTTAACAGCCCAAAATAAAATGGATTCTAAACTTCCTATGGATCCAAATGTAAGAACTGGAAAGCTAAAAAATGGATTAACTTATTACGTGCGACACAATGAGGAACCTAAGGATCGTGCCAGTTTCTATATTGTTCAGAATGTAGGGGCAATTCTAGAAAATGACAACCAGAATGGCTTGGCTCACTTCTTGGAGCATATGGCTTTCAATGGAACCGAACATTTTCCTGGTAAAGGAGTTCTAAATTACCTTGAGAAATATGGTGTTGCATTTGGACGAAACATTAATGCCTATACCAATGTTGATGAAACGGTTTACAATTTGAGTAATATACCTACCTCAAACGAAAACCTATTGGATTCAGCTTTATTGGTTTTACATGATTGGTCGAATTACCTAAGTCTTGAAGGTAAAGAAATAGACAACGAACGCGGAGTGATTCACGAAGAGTGGAGAACCAGAAGATCAGGTGGCATGAGAGCTTACTTGGAAAAGAGTAAAGTAATCTACAAAGGATCTAAGTATGCTGAACGTGATGTTATTGGGAGCTTGGATGTAATTGACAATTTTGACCATAAAGTTATCCGCGATTTTTATCATGATTGGTACCGCACAGACCTACAGGCTATTGTAGTTGTAGGTGATATTGATGCAGAAAAGTTTGAAAATAAGATTAAGGAAATGTTCGCTCATATTCCTGCTGTTAAAAACCCTAAGGAAAGAATTTATTATGATGTTCCAGGTAATAAAGAACCAATTGTTGGCATTATTACCGATCCTGAGGTAAGCAATTACTCGTTTGAGGTTTTTTACAAGCATAAGGCAACTCCTTTTAACGAAAAGAATATGAAATACTATCGTAATTCTATTATTGAGAGTTTACACTCTAGTATTTTAGGAAATCGTTTAAATGAATTGCTTCAGAAAGGTAATGCTCCTTTTATTAATGCATGGGCTGCTTATTACAATAAAGCTCGTAAAATGGATGTTTATCACAACAGTGTAACATTGAAGGAAGACAATTTGCTTGGAGGAGCTGAAACCTTCTTAAAAGAAATTGAAAGAGCAAACAGACATGGTGTTGTTGCAACAGAATTAGAAAGAGCAAAAACTGAAATGTTGAGCAGTATTGAAAAGCAATACAAAGATCGTAACAAGCAACATAACGATAGATTGGTAAGAGGTTACCAAAGACACTTTTTGGTAAATGAACCTGTTCCAGGAATTGAATTTGAATTCGAAGCAATTAAGAAACTATTACCTGGTATTTCAGCTGAAGAGGTAAATGCATTTTCGAAGAAATGGATGACTCAGGAAAATGTAATCATCACATTTACAGCTCCTGAGAAAGAAAATGTTGAATTACCAACAGAACAGCAACTTTTAGCTTTACTTGAGAAGGTTAGAAATGCAGATTTAAAACCATATGTAGACAAGGTAATTACCGAACCTTTAATTTCAGAAATGCCAAAAGCAGGAGAGGTAAAGAAAGAGGCAGAACTTAATGGTTTTGGTGCTACAGAATGGACTTTAGCTAATGGAGCAAAAGTAGTAGTGAAGAAGACTGATTTCAAAGAAAATGAAATTCGTTTACAAGCATTTAGTAAAGGTGGAAATTCATTATACGGTGTAGAAGATTTAGCTTCAGCTGAGATGGCAGGTGGATTTATTGCTAATTTCGGTTTAGGTAAGTTTGATCAGACTAGCTTGCAAAAATTATTAACAGGAAAATCAGTTCGCGTTTCACCATACATTAGTGAATTGTCTGAAGGTTTTAGTGGAAATTCGTCTGTTAAGGATTTTGAAACCATGTTGCAATTGGTACACATGTATTTTGTTGCTCCACGTTTCGATGAAGAAGCATTTACAGCATTAAAAGGTAGATATATGGCTTATGTAGCCAATATGGGTGCTGATGTTAACAAGGCTTTCAGAGATTCTGTTTCGGTAACAACAACCGATCACAACCCTAGAACAATCTTGTTCAACACAGATATGATTGCAAGCTTGAATCTTGAAACAATGAAGCGAGTGTATCAAGAAAGATTTGTGGATGCAAGTGATTTTACTTTCGTATTTGTTGGTAATATCGATGTTGAAAAAGCGAAACCATTGATCGAAACATATTTGGGAAGTATCAAGGATATCGATCGTGAGGAAACTTGGAAAGATAATGGTGTAGACTATCCTAAAAAAGATACTTACAACCATTTTGCAAGAGAAATGGAAACTCCAAAAACAACCATTCATATCGATTTGCATGGTGATATCAAATATTCAAGAGAGAATAAGCTTATGATGAGCTTTGTGTCTAGTCTGTTGAATAAGAGATATCTTGAAGTGATTCGTGAAAAAGAAGGTGGATCATATGGTGTTGGAGTTAGAGGATATGTATCTAAATTCCCACGTGAAGAGTACAACTTAGTTATTCGCTTTGATACTGACCCAGCTAAGGCTGACAAGTTGAAAGGTATTGTTTACGATGAAATTCAAGGCTTATTTAAAAACGGAGTAAAAGAAGTTGATTTGGTTGAAACGAAGAAAAACTTCATTAAAGAATATCAGGAAAATCTTCGTAAGAACGGTTATTGGATTAATGCAATTAATCGTTACTATACATATGGTGAAAGTGTTAAATCATTTGAAGATTATGAGAAAATGATTAATTCGATTACCAAAGAAAATGTAGAGAAATTTGCGAAGAAATACTTTGCCAAAACAGGAAAAGTAGAAGTTGTAATGTCTCCAAAAGAATAATAATTCATACCAATAATACCATAAGGAGCATCAGGTTTGATGCTCCTTTTTTTATCTGATAAAAATCAGTCAAAAACATGTGAAATATAGAATACAACTAAAAAGCAAAAAACAGCTAAGCATAATCACTGTTAGGTCAAGAATTCTTACTATTTTAGATCAAATCAAAATCAATAATTATGATACTACAAATTTCTGATTGGTGGAGTACCATGGATATGGTTGAAAAAATATTCTGGGGAATCTCCGTGCCATTCTCAGTTCTGTTTCTCATTCAAATGGTAATGACTTTTCTTGGAGGAGATGTGGATGATGTTGCTGCTGACGGTGATGCGGATGTTTCTGGAGATACAGGAATCGATTTTCAATTCCTTACCCTGAAAAATCTGATTGCATTCTTTACCATTTTTGGATGGACAGGAATCATTTGTGTTCACATTGGATTTGGACCGTTCATATCTACTTTTATTGCTACAATTGCAGGTTTAATCATGATGGTAATAATGGCTTCCATCCTGTATTTTATGGGCAAACTGACCGAAGAAGGTACTTTAAATCTGAATAATGCAATTGGAAAAATTGGTAATGTATACCTAACAATTCCAGCTAGCAGAAAAGGCATGGGGAAAGTTCAAATTCAAGTTCAGGGATTACAAACCCTTGATGCCATTACCGATGCTGAAAAAGACATTAAAACTGGCGCTGTCGTTGAAGTGATCGAGATTCTTAACGATCAAATTCTTGTTGTATACCCAATAGGTTAATCAATTAATAATCATTAAAACCATTTAAATAACAAAACATTATGGGAGAATATATTGTTCTTTTAATTACTGCTGCAGTAATATTCGTTTTCGTACTTATTGTATCCTTCTTTAAAAGGTACAAGCGTTGTCCATCCGACCGAGTTTTGGTTGTGTATGGTAAGGTAGGAAAAGGTAGTGGAGCCGAATCGCGCTCAGCCAAGTGTATTCATGGTGGTGCCGCATTTGTTTGGCCTATCATTCAAGATTATGCATTTCTTGATCTTACACCAATTTCAATTGAAATTAACTTAACCAATGCTTTAAGTAAGCAGAACATTCGTGTTGACGTGCCTTCTCGATTTACAGTTGGGGTTTCAACCGAAGCAGGTGTGATGACCAATGCTGCTGAGCGTCTTCTGGGATTATCGCAGGTAGATGTTAGCAATTTGGCAAAGGATATCATCTTTGGTCAGTTGCGTTTGGTAGTTGCTACCATGGATATTGAGGAGATCAATAGCAACCGTGATAAGTTCCTTGCTGCTGTATCATCAAACGTTGAGGCGGAATTGAAAAAAATTGGTTTGAAACTGATCAACGTGAACGTTACGGATATCAACGATGAATCGGGTTATATCGATGCATTGGGTAAGGAAGCAGCTGCGAAAGCGATAAATGATGCGAAGAAGAGTGTAGCTGAGAAGAATCGTGATGGTTCTATTGGTGAGGCCAACGCAATGCAGGAACAACGTGTTCAGGTTGCTGCGGCAGATGCAACAGCTGTTGAAGGGGAGAATACGGCGAAAATTACTGTTGCCAATTCGGATGCGGATAGACGTGAAAAAGAAGCGGAAGCAGAACGTTTGGCTACGGCTGCAGAGAAAGTTGCTACAGCACGTGCATTAGAGGAAGCATATTCAGCAGAGCAGAAAGCAGAAGCTGCCCGTGCGGTTCGTGATAAAGCATCGCAGACTGCAGATATTGTTGTACCTGCACAAATTGACAAGGAAAAGATTGAGATTGCTGCAGAAGCGATTGCAGAGCAAACCCGTCGTCATGCGAAAGGGGAAGCAGATGCGATTTACATGAAGATGGAAGCGGAAGCGAAAGGGATCTACGAGATATTAAGTAAGCAAGCTGATGGTTTCGATAAGATTGTAAATGCTGCTGGTAGCGACGCTAAGGATGCTGTAATGTTAATGATTGCAGATAAGTTGCCAGAATTGGTATCTACGCAAGTTGAAGCTATTAAGAATATCAAGATTGATAAAGTTACCGTTTGGGAAAATGGAAATGGCAAGGATGGCAAAACATCTACTGCTAACTTTATGCAAGGTATGATGGGATCTATTCCTCCAATGGAAGAGTTATTCAAAATGGCTGGAATGGAGTTACCAACTTATCTAGGCAAAAAAGTAGAGGAAAATAATGAGACTGTAGACTTCGAAGATGTTTCTGAACAAGAAAACAAAGAAGAGGAATAGCAGTTGATCGGATAGAAGTGAAAAGGAGCATCGTTTGGTGCTCCTTTTTTATGCTTTAACATCCCCCTGTATCCCCCTTGAAAGGGGGAATATAACTGTCAAGTTTTGCAGTTATCAATTCCCCTCATGAGAGGGGATAAAGGGGAGTGTTATTGATTTTGTTCGATCCAATTTATAATCTCATCAATAACACTTGCCATATTCTGTTTTACTTGCAAATCATCAAAACGAAGAAATATAACACCTTCAACTTCTAGGCGAACTTGTCGACTTTCATCATTTAACCCAACTTCAATAAAATCATGTGTACTGCCATCAATTTCTATTACAAGCTGTAATTCATGGCAGTAAAAGTCTACAATATAATCCAATATTGGAACTTGCCTGTGAAATTGAAATCCTAGAATTTGCTTATTTTTTAATTCACTCCACAGAAGGATTTCTGCGATAGTACTGTTTTTTCTCAATTTTCTGGCTAACTGCTTAAGATCTTTTCGATATGGAATGATTTTGTTTCTACTCATTTTTTGTTGTATTGACATTTCCTTGTATTCCCCCTCTGAGAGGTGGTAAAGACAAAGGTTATTTTTATCTGCTCATTTAAACAGTATTGACATCCCCCTTAATCCCCCTTGAAAGGGGGACTTGGAACTGCCAATTTTTGCAGTTTCAATTCTCCTTTTGAAAGGGTGTAAAGAGGGGAGTCTTTTGTTTCCGCTCCTTTTTTATGCTTTAACATCCCCCTGTATCCCCCTTGAAAGGGGGACTAGAACTGCCAAGCTTTGCAGCTCCAATTCCCCTCTTGAGAGGGGACAAAGGGGAGTGTTTTTATTAATGAGAGTTACTAGTATCATTCTCATGTTTTTTGGGTTTACCCCCTTCGGGGGATGGTTTTATATTAGTGCTTTCCCACCCATTTTATGGGTGGTTATTCATGGTTTAGTCACTTCGTGACAATAAGACGAAAATTAATGATAGAGTTATATCATAATCGTATACCCTGAAAGGGTTTAACCATAAATAACTGTCCGTGCAACGGACGGATTAAGAGTAAGTTTATCTAATTCTCCGAAGGAGGTAAACTCATTAGTATAATCAGAACATCCCAACCTCTCGATTGGGATGTTCATATCGGTATTATTTAGTTGTATGTAGTAATTATTGAATTCTCCGCTTGAATGAGACCTTTCTCCGGTTTTTTAAGCCTTTCTCCAGCCAATTGAGTGAATTCTCCAGCAGATTGAGGTGTTCTCCAGCTATTTCACCCAATTCTCCAGCTTTCAGACCCGTTCTCCAGATAAAAATCCGTTCTCCATGTGGGTTTTAGCGATTTATACTTCGGGAGTTGCCTCTTGTTTTTCGCGTTTTTTCCTGTGGTATTCACTGGTATATAATTTCATTTTGGCTTCATCTTCCCAGAAAGTATACTTTCCAAAATCACGAATTTCGTCCACAATATTCTTCAAATAGGTATAGGCTCTATCTCTCATCTCTTTTTCCTCCTTATCACTATTTTTTCGGATACCATTAACTTTTCCCAATAGCGTTCTAAGACTATGTGAGTATTCATCGGCCTTATCCAGTTTGGTTAAGTCGAATTTCACAAGGTTTAGAGGTTCAGGATTGGCTTTTCCTATTACCGCATAATCGCTCAAGTCTTGCACCATATCAGCATGTCCGCTGCCATCGGCAATTCGATTAACCTGAGTAAGGATTTTTGCATCTTTGCGATAGGCAAATTTGAACACATGTTGCAATTCTCGTTGTAGATTGTAACCATCTTGCGAGGCAATAGCCCATTCTTCCAGAGTGATACTTTTTCCATTAAAAACTTGCATCCATTCCGACTGCTTATCTTGCAAAAAGGCAATGGCAGGCGGAAGTTCATCAATTAAGCTTGCATCTAAACCATTTGCCACCAATTTACCTTTATCCTTCGTGGCATAATTGAATAGGTTTTCAACTTCAATAACATAAGAGTCTACTGGCATAGGAGGGTGAGTGATTTGATCCTCTAATAATTCAGCTACTTTTTCTTCAATGGTTTTAGGGGTTGTTGTTTCAGTCATGGTATTTTTTGATTTGGTTAGAAATAATAAAATAGTTTTGATTGTTATTAATGATAATCAAGTTGAGAAATGTATGTTAAGCGACAAAATATTTTTAGTTAATTTGTTGAAGTTGTTTTAATATGATAGTGATCTGTGGCTGTGATTTAAAGATCAGAAAATAAGCTCTAAGAGGCTGTATTGGCTTATATTTTAGTGTTAGGTAGCTATGTGTTAATATAGGTTTGGCTTGTGTATTAGTGTTTATTGTTTTGTAGTTTTAGGTTGAATATAAAATATGTGTCAATGAATAATATTAAAGCGGTTTAAGTGGAAATGCGACATACAAAAACACCTCAACCTCCCATAGGGAAGTCAAGGTGTTCAACTATTAACTAATGAAAAACTAGATGTGCTCAATAAAATTGAGCGGTGTTTGTTGTTGTTGTGTTTTACCCAGAAAATTCAAAAGAATTTTCTCTTCCGCAGGCAGCGATTAAATTTCGCAACCAATTTTGCTTCACAAAATTCGGCTCAGCTATATCGGGGTAACCTGCATTTTGTATTCATCGCGACAAATTTTGATGAATAATGCAGGTTAAATTTCGTCTGTTAGCAATAGTAGATAATGTGCTGCCGACCATGAAAAATGATTGGCATTTAATCCTTTACCCGTAATTGGATGATAGTTTTCGCGGATAGGAGCATCCTGCAATAAGCCTTCTGCATTCTTAATCAATTTTTGAGTCAATGCATCGGCATCTTGCTTGTAGCCATAGTTTTTCAATGCCTGTACACCAAAATACGCCTGATCTAACCACACCGGACCTCGCCAGTATCCTTTTAAAGGATTAAACTTGTGATGATCGGCAACCAGGGTAGGAAAGGGCACTTTGGTTGCGAATTTTGTACTATCTGTTAGTAAGTTTTTAACGCCCTTTGCCTGCTCCTGGTTTGCGATATTCGTATACAAAGGAATCCATCCTTCTGGTCCTTGTTGTACGGTTAGCAGTTTTCCTGTTTTAATTGCCCTGTCGTAAAAGAACCCCTCTTTGGCATCGTAGAAGTCTTTTACAATTCTTTCTTTTAGTGCTTTAGCTGACTTGGTAAATGCTTTGGTATCTTCTGTTTCTCCTAAAAGATCAGCCAGTTCAGCCAACTGTTCTTTTTCTGCAAACAAGTAGGCATTCAAATCAACTGATTCCTGATCCATCGACCATCCATTATCGTTATTCTTTAGCATTTTTGCATCATCGAAACGAACGGCATTGTCCATTCCGCTTTCCCATTTTGCAGCAATCAATGTTCCATCGGTCGAACCATATTCACACAAACCATTCTGGTCGTGATCGCGATATTGGTACCACCATTTGTGATATTTTACCAATTTAGGATACATTTCACGCACGAAATCCAAGTCGTTGGTACGCTTGTAGATTTCTAATACAGCCCAGGCTGCCAATGGAGCTTTGGTGTCGCGCCAGTTGTTTTCTTTCGGATCGAAATACACACAATCAGCTACCATTCCCATCTCATCCTGATACTGGAACATCGATAGAATATTGCTCTTGGCCAATTCTGGATTAAAGCGAACCAATGCTACCGCTTGTTTCCAGCTATCCCACGACCAGAAACCGTAAAACCCTTGATATGCAGCCGATGGAAATACACCATCGTGTTGCAAATCGCCAGCAGGAGAACGCCAATTGGTCAGTAAGGTTTGTACACATTTTACAGCAAGCTGTTGGTTTACATCTTTATCTAATAATGGGTTCTTGCTATCCAAAGCTTTGCTTAAATATCCGTTCCAACGCGATTTGTTTTGTGAGAAAACATCTTGTGGATCTTTCAGCCATAGGCTTAGCAGTTTTCCTTCTGCCATAGCTTCTTTCTCATTAAAATAATGGGAATGAAGCATGCTAATTTCACTTTTCTGACCAGCTTTTACCAATTGATTTTCTCTAAGATTCATTTGATAGGAAAGCTTGTTTTTGGCAACGCTAACTTCATTTGGTAGGTGAGTTTGCATTAAGAAGATTTCATCGCTCTTTTTGTAATTTACCTGGACACCATTGGTGCTTTTTGCCAATTGTAATTCTTTCTCGAACAATTCTCCTTTCCAACCCACTTTAAGCTGCATATCCTTATTGGAATTATTGCTTATGGATGTTTGGATAAGAGAAGTTCTGTTGCTGGCAAATACAAGCTGAATATTGATTGTAATGTCCTGTAATTGCAATTTTTGCTGCAACTTACCTGGTTTGTAATTCATTTCGGCCTTTGCTTTGCTCAAATCAATTTCTTGATTTGTATTGGCATCGGTCAAAACCAACTGGCATAGATTCTTACCCAACCATTGTCCCCACATTTTCATGCTCAAAGGTCCGGCAAAACCACCATAGTAGGCAGTACTGTCCTGATGAGGCAAAGCATATCCATGCCAGGCTCCCATATCCGAGAATCCAAATGGTTTTAAATCGTATTGTTTTGCAGGTACTCCTTGTATGTTGAGTACATTGGTATATTTTTCTTGTAGATCTATTGCTGCATTATCTTTCTTCTCTTGCTTTTTTTGAGCGCAGGAAGAGAACGAAAGTATTGCTGCAATTAAACTGATGTGTATGAATTTCATAGTATCTATTGTTTATCTCTTTTCGGTGATTAAGTTTTTTATTAACATCCCCCTGTATCCCCCTTGAAAGGGGGACTTGTGACTACTAAATATTGTTGTCCAAATTCCCCTCTCAAGAGGGGATAAAGGGGAGTGTAATTTATTTTACTCTCGTCTTACTCAATTCATTTAAATCCTTTTCCCCATTAATCGGACGAAGGATAAAACTGTACTGATATGGTTGAGAAGGAATACAATATTCTGCATGAACAGGAGCGCCCCAAGAGTTATCGCCACCAACACCCATTTGCTTGTAGTCAATCTGAAAACTAATTACATCTCCTTGTTTGATTGCATTACCATGTTTGTTTGGTTTGTCCTTTCCACCATGATACAACTCTTTATAATCGAATCCTAGAGCCGAACCTGATAGTAATGGAGCTCCAATAGCCATTAAACCTTTACCATCTTTGTTGGTAAGTGCTATCCAGCGAAGATCGGTTTTATTACCTGTTTCCTGCGGACGAACATATGGGTGATATTGTTCCCAAACTGTTCCTTTGTAATGATCAAGCATCGCACCTGATTTTCTGTCCCACATACTTTCTTGTGGTCCACGGCCAAACCATTCGATGTTCGAAAACTCTTTTGGCAGCTGCATTTGCATTCCCAAACGTGGTATCATAGGTAGATCATTTGAATTTGGAACGAAAGTGTTTTCGATTTCAACATCGCCATTACCTGATACCAGATATTTCGTTTTGTAGCTGCTAGAAGCTGTTGGTAAATTGTATTTTACGATCACCTCGATTTGTTGTGCTGAAATTTGATTGGTTTCAATGGAAAGCAATTCACGCTTTTCTCCAGCTGTCTTCCAGACCTTGCATCTGGCTGGGGTACCATTCCCTAAGTCATTATCGGTAACCGCACGCCAGAAGAAAGGTTCCAAATCTTTTTCAATCAATTCTGTTCCATCTATTTTATAAGAGTTTAAACTTCCGTTTGATTTCGAAATACGAAGTTTAAATCCTTTAGCATCGATCTTAATCTCATTCTGATCTTCGTTCAGTGTAAGTGCAGACAATTGATTTGCTTCAATAGCTGTTACCTCCTTATGAATTGGCAGCTGGAATTGTTCCCATGCAATTCGGTGTCCTTTAGGAACCATTGGTTGTTCAACAGCGCTATGCGCTTCGAACAGCAAGAAATATTCCTTACCTGCCTTGGCCTTAATGTCAGTAATTTCAATACTAAACCTTCTGCTTTGATGAGCAGCTAAGTCTTTAGAGTCTACCGTTCCATTTGCAATTTCTGTGGCATCTTCTTTCAGAGTCCAGGTAATCTCAACATCATCCAGGCTGATAAAATCATATCGGTTGATCAGTTCAAATTGGTTTGCAGAATGATCAACTTTTTTTATTGCAATGGGTTGATATACTTTCTTAACCTCCCAAATGTGAGGGTGAAGTTTTCTGTCGGCACTTACCAATCCGTTGGCACAGAAGTTAGAATCGTTTTGAACTTTGTAAACTCCCATATCGCCGCCATAGCCAAAAATGGTATCACCTTTTTCATTTGTTTTTCTAAAGGTTTGATCAACCCAATCCCAAATGAATCCACCTTGTAACTGGCGGTGCTTGTAAATTAAATCCCAGTAATCTTTCAGGTTCCCAACGCTATTTCCCATGGCATGGGCATACTCACATTGAATTAAAGGTCTTTTCTGTACATACTCCACATATTTAATCATTTCCCACATGCGATCGTACATTGGGCAGAAGATATCAGTATTAAACTCTCTGCCTGAATCTTCCGATTGAACAGGACGGCTATCATCTCTCTCTTTAATCCACTTGTATGTGGCATGGAAGTTACGGCCTCTTCCGGTTTCATTTCCTAATGACCAAATGATAATGGATGCATGGTTTTTGTCACGTTCCACCATTGAAACGGTTCTGTCCATGAATGCTTTTTTCCAATGCGGCTTATCGGCCAATGTTTTTTCTTTGTTGTATGGTTCGCAACCATGAGCCTCAATATTTGCTTCGTCAATCATGTACAATCCATATTCATCACATAGCTCGTACCAACGCTCACGATTTGGATAGTGAGAGTTACGAACAGAATTGATATTGAATTGCTTCATCAATAGAATGTCCTGAATCATCGATTCTTCAGTTATCACTCTACCATTATCCATATCATGCTCATGGCGATTTACACCGCGAACTGTAATCGGCACACCATTAATCTGTAGCAATCCGTCTTTGATTTCACTGGTGCGGAAACCAATTTTTCTACGAATTACCTCAATGGTTTTATTGCCTGATTTCAATTCGATTTGAAGGGTATAAAGATTAGGCGTCTCAGCAGTCCATTTGCGCACATTTGGAATTGTTTTTGAGAAAATAAAATCATTATCACCTTGTGCTAACTTGCTGTTTGATTTCAAGTTGATAACTTCTTTCTTTCCATCCAAAACTTTTACCTGTACAGATCTGTTGGCACCTTTATTTGCAATTTGGTTTACTTTAACATTTAAAGAAAACTCCCCATCTGTATAGGTATCATCCAATCCTGCTTGCACAAAGAAATCTCTGATGTGGGTTTTAGGTCTGGCATACAGATATACATCACGCTCAAAACCACTTACTTTCCAATAATCCTGATCTTCAAGGTAACTTCCATCGCTAAAGCGATAAATTTCAACCGCCAACTGGTTTTTGCCTGGTTTTACGTATTTGGTAAGGTTAAATTCTGCTGGTGTTTTACTTCCTTGTGTATATCCAACTTTTTTGCCATTTACCCATACGTATGCAGCAGAACGAACTCCACCAAAGTGAATATAGATTTCCTGACCTTTCCAGTTTTTCGGAATGCTAAAGTTTCTCTTGTACGATCCTACCGGATTGTAATCGTGAGGAATGTATGGTTCGTTGTTTGGAAAAGGATAGGAAACATCAGTGTAGATTGGCACTCCATATCCTTCCAGCTCCCAATGTGCAGGAACTTTAATATCATTCCATTTTGATACGTCGTAGTTGGTTTTGTAAAAATCTACCGGACGATCGGCAGGTTTTCTTACCCAATTAAATTTCCATGTGCCATTTAAATTGATAAAATAGTTCGAATTGGCTTTACTATTTTGAATGGCTTTGTTTTCGGTTCTGTAAGCATAGAAAGATGCTCTTGCTTGCTCTTTGTGGATACCAACAATCTCTGGATTTTCCCAGTCGTTCTGTTTGCCGTTCTCTTGAGCATAAATGCCCTGGTAGAAGAGAAGAAGCATAATTGTTAAAAGTGTTCTCATGATTAATTCAAAAATCAAGTCAAATTTAGAATTGCTAATTATTTAGTTTAAATGTTCTTGTTTGTGTTTTGGTTGAAAAGAGAGTCCGGCAAACAATCACCACAACCCTGCCGGATTTCTCTTTTCTTCCTGTTTGGATCTTTACGATCCTTGTTTGTTGTTTGTGTATTTAGTAATTAATGTATTCCTGATTTCATTGTATACATCCAACACTTTTTGCATGTTTTCATGACACTTTTTAGTCAGGAATTCCTTCGCCTTTTTAGGGCTTTTATCGTATAGTTTTTGTGCTTGTTTGTCGTTTTCTTCAATCTGATTGAAAAAATCAGCTTGCAAAGGTTCTCTCATTGTAAACAGATCTTCAACCGCATCCTGCCATCTTAAATAAAGCAGGTTGTCTACAAAATCAATTGCCCAACGTGCCGATCTTGGATCATATTGATTTGGATCATAAATTTTGTAAGATTCGTGAATCTCTTGTGTTCCGCAGTAGATTGGCACATAAGGTGAAGTGTACTGGTTATCCTGAAATACCCAGTAAATTCCACCAATTGGATCTGGCAACCAGGATCTCAACTGACAAATCATACCATAATTCCCTTTCGATACATTTCTACGATTGGTAATATCCAGTAGTTCACGCATTGCCTTGGTTGGGAAAGGTGTTGTTAATGGACTTTTAATCAACTTGCCATCCTTGCTTGGAACATACCAATCAGGATCAGATGTTTTATCGTAAATGGTTCCCTCAAAAGTTGAACGTTGAAATTCCATGATATCCTGAACAGAAACCTTTTTCTCCGGTTTAACCGAAAAAGGATACATGGAAATGTCTTCTACATATTGGTGGTAAGCATCTTGCCCTTTAAAAGGATCACTTAACTTTCTGTTTGGCCATTCTTTAAAATTTGGAGCATATTTAGAGTAGAACAACCAAAATCTTCCGCTCGACCATTCACGAAGGGTAGGGCTGTATGCCTCTTGCCAAATAAATGGTTTGCCCGATTTTGGATTGTACCAAGCATGATCGATAGCAACTTGCTTGTAATTCTTTGAAGCCATAAACCATTCAGGTTTGCTTAAATCGATCTCTTTAATGATACTCCAGTTAGGAACAATGGCAATGTGATCATCCGGAACTCTTTGCGCAGCCCAAATTGCTCCTGATTTACCTGAGTTTGGTTCCCAATCTTTACCTACAGCCACAATTTCAAGTACCCAAACTTCATTCGGGTCTGCTATGCATAATGCTTCTGATTCAGGTCCACATGATGGCAAGAATCCATATTCCTCCATTAGTGAAGTGATTAGTTTGATGGCTTCACGTGCAGTTTTACATCTTTGCAGGGCAAAAATCTGAGCCTGCTCAACAGTCATAATTTGCTTACCGGATTCTCTGTCGACCTGCAACTCTTTCTTCTGACTTAAAGTACTTTCCGCAATAGCCAGCTGAAACTCATTCATGTGAGAGTAAGCAGAATGAAAGTAAGTATAAGTTTGTCGAACTTGTGGGATATAGCCAAGTATTTCACCATATTCTTCCAACCCACCGTTGATTTCCTGTAATCCATAATAAACAGGAGTTTTTGATCCTGTAGGAAACTTTCGCCCATGAACTACTCTAATTCTGGTATCATTTCCTCCATAGGTGTGAGATGTAATTACAGAACCATCAACTGTAGCTTTTTTGCCCGCTACAATATCGGTGCAAGCATGACTCTTTGGTAAAGTCAGGCAAGCTAAGATTGTAAGCAAAACTAGTTTTTTCATAAGAATTGAGTTTTTGTTTTTTACATCCCCAGTTGCCCACCTTGAATATAGGACTTGTGACTACTAAATTTTGTAGTTCCAACTCCCCTCTTGAGAGGGGATAAAGGGGAGTGTTTTAATTACTCATTACTAATTATTCATTATTAATTCTCGATTGGCATTTCCAACCACTCTTCCAAGGTTCTGATAATTTCAGTTTTCATCTCAGCAGGGAAATTACGGATTCGAGTTCCATGAGATCCTTCCGGGTTTACAAACTTTTTACACTTTGTATTGTCTTTTAGATCAACTGCCGTAGCCGACCATGTATCCCATTCACCATAAATGAAAAGCATTTTTTCAGCATCAGTTTGTAACCATTTATTCACTTGAATCATCGATTCTGGATTGAATTTCCTGATTGGTTCATTAGGAAATACATGATCGAATGTTAAGTCCTTCTCATAGTTAATGTATGGTTTAAATGGAGCTACTTCATAACTGTACATTCCAATTTCGGTAAGTGCCTGGTGGTAGAAAGCCAAACTTGGTTTCAAGCTAATCTCATCGAAGAAATCCATGCCTGAAACACGAACCAAATGCTTAAATAAATCCTGAGCTTTTGCATCAGGAGATGGAATATCTTCACTCTTCGTACCTCCCCATTGCCAGAAAGCAAAAGAGTATTCCAAAATGGCAAGGTCAAGAGCCTTTTTCAATCCCATTGAAAATGAATATCCTTTCTTTTCAGCATGAGTTTTTGCTAGAGGAAGAAGCTCTTTCTTGTTTTTAAAACAAGCCAATTGGAACTGGTAAATCTTATCTCTGCATTCCTTGCTGCCAACTGTTGCCAGGTGTTTGTGTATTCTCTTGTCTTCTCTTGCTAAATTCTGAGGAGCTACATAAGGAACACTTACATCAACATCATTTGGGTAGAAAAAGCGGTGGTAAATGGTTGTTTGTCCACCTTTACTAATACCCGTAGTAATCCATTTGTTCTTGTAAATTTTCTTTAATGCTTGTATTACTTTGTGTTGATCCGCTGCGGCTTGCTTGATATTTAAATATTTCCAATCCAGGCTATCAGGCATTGAATTCTTAAAATATCTATGCTCAATGGTCAATTGATTGGCATTTAAAAGTTTGCTCAATTCACCAGCTTTTTCTGTCCAGATATTATAACCCTGAATCTCAACAACCATTGGTTTTTCAATGGCATGATGCCCCAATAGCACTCTTTGTTTAAATGTTCCGGCTTCAGGATTTTCATGATCCAAAGGTTGAGTGAAATACAATTCATAGTATTCGGCATATGTTGTATCGCCGGTAATTTTTTGAACTGTTACATCAGGAATTTGATTTAGTTTCTCTTCCAATGTTAAAGGTTGAGTACAAGCAGCAAGTCCAATGCTTAGTACAAAAAGAAGAGAGATAATTTTAGTGCTTAGTTTATTCATGATTAGATTTTGTTTTTATCTGAAAATAAATCCATCCTTTAATGGATCATTTGGATCGAAATAGAATTCATTTTGTCCGGTAATCGAAGCTGTACCACTTACTTCAGGAATGATTGCATCAATTCCTTCATAATCGCAGCATTCAACCACTTTTACACTCATGCAAGTACCTAAAATACTTTCGATGATAATTTCTTCATCTTGCTTCAGTTCACCTTTGGCATAATGTATGGCAGCTCGTCCGCTAACACCCGATCCTGTTGATGATCGATCAACTTCTCCTTCAGCGAAAATGCATACATTTCTAGTATGGTGATTAGGATCTTTGGCTTCGCCAATAAAAATTGTTCCGTACAAGAAACTCAAATCCTCTTCTACCGGATGCTTGATTTCAAACTGATCCATTACAGCATATTTGATTTTTCTGCCGTAATCAATTAATCGGTTATAATCCGTTTCGTCTAATTTTAATCCTAAGTCTTCGGCTTGTACATAGGCATAAAAAGCTCCACCATAACCAATATCAAACTTTACCTTTCCAATTTCCGGAACATCAACAATTTGATCTTTTAAAGGCATAAAAGAAGGAACATTTTGAAAAGAAACTTTTTCAACTTTCCCATTCTTTCTGAATGCTTTACAGGTAATTCTTCCCGGAGGAGCATCAATTTTAATCGTTGGATTTTGTTCTTCACGAACAATCATGCCTGTATCCAGAACCAATGTTACCAAGGCAATCATTGCGTGACCGCACATGGTGCTGTATCCTTCGTTGTGTAAAAAGAAAGTTCCAAAATCACCATCCTCGGTAGTAGCTTCAGTAATAATCGCTCCATACATATCTGCATGTCCGCGAGGTTCCCACATGGTTCCCGTTCTGATGTAATCAAAATGATCTCTAAAATACCTTCTCTTTTCCAGTATGGTATTTCCTTTTATTTCAGGAAGTCCACTTGTATAAACTCTTAAAGGTTCACCTCCGGTATGAAGATCAATGGTTTTGATTTTTAACCAATCTTCCGGGGCTTTCCAGTTCCAGTTATCTGTAATTTTCATAGCCAATTGATTAGTTGATTTTGAATTCTTTTGGCGCTTGTTTGTGCATCAGGTAATTTACAAAGAAGTCCCAACGCTTGCGAATAAAATATTTGTCATAGTAGCAAGTACCATGATCCTTACCAGGAAGCAGAATTAATTCAAAATCCTTATTCGCTTTAATAAATTCATCAGCCATACGAATTGAAGCTGCAGGGTTCACATTATTGTCCATATTCCCATGAACCATCAACAGTTTTCCTTCTAGTTTATCAGCCAAAAAGAAGTTTGATTGTTCGTCATAGTGCTTTTCAGCCGGGAATCCCATGTACAATTCAGGCCACCATGCTTTTGCACTTCTGTGGTCGTGATTTCCTGCTGAGGATACACCAACTTTATAAAAATCAGGATGAGTTAATAGTGCATGTGTAGCATCATAACCTCCTGCAGAGTGTCCGTAAATTCCAACATTATTTACATCCATGTATGGATATTTTTTAGCAAGATCTTTGATTGCTTTGATATGATCTGGTGCACCGATATCACCCAGGTTTTTATAGGAAACATCGTGGAATTTTTTCGATCTAAAAGCAGAACCCAATCCATCAACTGTAACTACAACAAAACCAATTTGTGCCATGGGAACATCCATGTTGATTAATCCACGACGGAAAGTTTTAGGTGTTCGAATGGTTTGTGGTCCTGAATAGGTGCCATCAATAACCGGATAAGATATTGAAGCATCTAATTTGAATGGTCTAAAAATTACACCATAAATATCGGTTTCATTATCTCTACCTTTTACCGTGTAAACTTCAGGTGCTTTCCAACCCATTTTAATAATGTCCTCAATGTCTGTTTTGGCAACATTTATTACAGTTTTGCCATTTTTAGCACTTCTAACCACAAAGTGATCCGGAAGATCTACACGAGAGTAATTGTCGAATATGTATTTGCCATTAGGGCTTATGTTACAAGTATGGTAGGCATTTTCAGGTGATAACAATTTCATGCCATTTCCATCAAAATTGATAGAGTAGAGGTAAGTGTAGTAAGGATCTCCTTTTTCATTTCCATTTGCTCTGAAGTAGATTTTCTTCTTTTTATAGTCTACTTTGCAGATTTCCCTTACAACAAATTCACCCTTCGTAATTTGGTTTTTTAACTCACCACTTGCATAATCGTATCGGTAAATATGGTGCCAACCATCTTTCTCAGATGACCAAATTACATCATCCGTATCTTTATTTACTTTATAGATGTGCATGTTTGGATCGACATAGGTATCAGCTGTTTCTGAAACAATTGTTCTGCTTTTACCAGTTTCCACATCTACCTCTATCAATTCTCTTTTTTGATATCCACGATAGTATCTTAAAGTATAGGCTTTTGTGTTCGATTTCCATTGAAAGCCATACTCCAGAAAAGTTGCATTTTCAGGAAGATCGCAATCAATTGTTTTGCCTGTTTCCGTATCAAAAATTACATACGATACTCTGGTAAGGTCTTTGTCGCCGGCAATGGGTCTTTCATAAGAATAAACTTCCGCTCTAAATCCATCTTTTGGTTTAGATTGATACATGAAAAGCTTTTGCGTATGCTTGCGATTGTACTTTGTGCATATCAAGTATCTTGAATCAGGAGACCAATAGGCATCAATCTCGTATTCCATTTGTTGATTCTTGCTCTCATTTCGAACAAAGTACCAGGAAATGGAGGTTCCATAACTCAATTCTTCATTGCCATCTGTGCTCAACTGCTTTTTCTCATCGCCAGATTTAAGAAATAGATTGTAATCTTTAATAAACGCTATTTTTTCCTTGTCTGGCGATACCAATTCTTGACTCGTGTATTTCTTTGGTTTATCTCTTTTCGAAACATTATAGGATACTAAATCAACTGACAGTAAGAAGGTATCCAATTTAAAATCAAGTTCTTTTTGATTTTTGAGTTTGATGTTTTTTAATTTTAATCCGTAGCTTTTTAATTCTTTACCAGTGTATGAGCTAAGGATCTCGCTCATTTTTTGGTGATCGAAAAGCTCTTTTTGTTTTTTGTTTTTAATATCAACAAGAAAGTATTCTGTACCTTTTCTAGTTTTTGTACTGTACCAAAGGGAATCACCCTTTCCAATCCAATTGGGATATATATTGCTATTGTAAATTTTACTTTCGATATTGTTCCAAAGCCATTTTTCAGCTTCCTGGTAATTTTTTAGCTCTCCTTGGGCAAATAATTTGCATGAGCTAAGGATTATAACGAATAGGAGTATGTATGGAGTTCGTTTCATTTTATAAGTCTGCTTGGGTTCCGATATTTTCTTTAATTGCTTTTTTGTACAAATATTCAGCTACAACGACATCAAACAGTGCCATTCCTACTGATTTAAAAAAGGTAGTTCCGGTTTGGTCATATTGCTTGTTAGCAATCAAATTACTAATGGTGTTCACCTGGTTTTCCTGCAAGAGATTATTTTCCAGAGGCGTTGCGATATCTCCACTTTCTTTTGCTGCAAAAGGAGTATCCACCCATACCTTTGTAATTTGTGAAAACAGAGCATCAGGGAATTCTCTCATGTTTGGTTTGTATGATCCTATCCCAATAAAACATTTGTCTTTAAGTAAGTTCCGATCATTGGGAATTACAGGGTTTTCTGAGCTTGTCGCACAAACAATGATATCTGATTTTTTGACTAACTCTTCAGATGAATTCATACCATTAAATTCTATTTCAGGTAATTTCTTTTGAAGTTTATTAATGAATTCAGTTAGCTTCTTATCATCCAAATCAAATACATTGATTTTTTTTATGGGACGCACGGTACAAGCAAATAATGCTTGAGTAAATCCTTGAGTTCCTGTTCCAATAATTCCAACACTTTCGGATGATTCTTTACTGATGTACTTCATGCCAGTTGCTCCAACAGCACCGGTTCTTATTGCTGTTAATGCTGCTCCATTCAATAAAGCCAACGGTTCACCTGTTTCGGAATCATTTAAAATCATGTTTCCATAAATGGAAGGTTTTCCAATAGTTTGATTTTTGGGATTTACACTAACCAATTTTGTGCCGAAATACTGACTTGTGAAACATGGCATCAACAATAAGGTGATGTCATCATAGTGTGCATGCATTCTATCTGGCATATTAAAATTGCCTTCATGAAATACATTAAAAGCCTTTTCTATTGCTTCCAGAACCTCACTTCTTGAGAGTAAGCTTTCTATTTGTTTTTGGTTGAGAATTAGCATGGATTCAAAAATGGCGGAGGGGAGTTTTAAAGTTCTCACCCTCCTGATGGAAACAAAAACTAACTATGATCTTTGAGATTCTACATCTTCAATGGTTTTTGGAATAGGCTTACCTAAAAGACGGGCTCCATCATTGGTAATTAAGAAATCTTCTTCATTTCTTAAGCCTCCAAAATCTTTATATTGTTCTACTTTATCGTAATTGATAAAATCGGTGAATTTCTTTTCAGCTTTCCATCTATCAATCAATTCAGGAATAAAATAGATTCCCGGTTCGATTGTCAAAACGAATCCAGCTTCTAGTTCTCTTCCCAGTCGCAATGATTTTAAACCAAACTGAGTGCTTTTTGCTTCGCCATTGTAACCTACATATACTTCTCCAAGATTTTCCATATCGTGAACATCCAAGCCCATCATATGTCCAAGTCCACATTGGAAAAATAAAGCATGTGCACCTTGCTGAACAGCTTCATCCATATCCCCTTTCATGAAACCCATTTGTTTCATTCCTTCAGCAATGGTTTTACAAGCTTTCAAGTGTACATCTTTAAATCGAACACCTGGTCTTAGTTCTGCAATGGCAGCTTCATGTGCATTTAATGCGATTTGATAAATTTCTCTTTGACGTTCTGTGAAAGTTTTGCTCACAGGGAAGGTGCTCGACATGTCTCCAGCGTAATGCATACCATTTTCAGCACCACAATCAATTAAAAGCATATCGCCACTCTTAATTGTGTTCCCGTGATAGTGATTGTGAAGGGTTTGTCCATTTATTGTAGCAATGGTTGGAAATGAAAGCTGTCCTCCGGCTCTAATTGCAACTTCTTGTACTGCAGCAGCAATTTCCGATTCTTTCATTCCAGGTTTAGCCATTCTCATGGCAGTAAGGTGCATTTCAGCCGTAATGTTTACTGCTTCTTCAATCTGAATGATTTCTTCTTCAGATTTATAATTTCTTTGATTTACTACTGCCTGAACAAATTCTGCCGATGAGTTCTCTACCGCTTGATTTGGATGGATATTTAACCAGTTAAGCAATTTAACTTGATGTTCAGGGCGATAAGGAGGCAAGTAATGTACTTTTCTGCCTTGAGAGCTAGCCTTGCTTAGATAGTCCTGTAACTGACCAGAAGGAGCTGTTTCATAAATGCCTACAGCTTCACTTTTTTCTTTAATGGTTGGTTGGGTTCCCATCCAAACAATGTGATCGATGCTTAGTTCATCTCCGAAAATAATTTCTCGATTTTCATCGATGTCGATTATTGCATTTAATCCAGCATAATCAGATCCAAAGAAGTACAAGAATGTACTGTCTTGTCGGTAATGGTAAGTGTTATCAGCATAATTCATTCCGCATTCGTCATTTCCTAAAAATAGAAGAATGCCTGATTTTACCGTTGATTTTAATAATTCTCTACGTTTTTGATAAGTTTCTTTCGTAAACATAAGATTGGGTTTATGGTGTTTTATTAAATTCTAAAGGATATAGTTATTCCAATAGAAGACATAAATTGTTGATAAAAAAGATCTGAAATGTTCTTGCAGAGGGGAGGAATTAACAAATCCAGCATTCGTACAATCCTTTGTACGAATCATTGTAGCGTGTTATGTAGTCGTTGAATAAGAACATACAATTGAATTTGTCTTGGGTAAATTTAGAAAAAAAACGCTAATAATTATTTTAAAATCGAAAAAACTATAACTGATTAAATAATTATTAATCAGTTATAATTTTAATATTTTTTTGGAATAAACTTTATTCGTTGCAATCACTTTTATTACATAAGGACCTTTAGCTAAAAACTGAAGATTTATCTGCTCTTCTGTTTGAAAAGAATTCAGCTTTTTATCATACAATTTGCAGCCATTTGAATTGTAAATTTCAATTTTAGCATTTGAAAGTTCATTTTGTAATCCTTTTATTTTGATATAATCTACTACAGGATTTGGATATACTACCAAATCTGATGATTTGTTGATAGGTGTTATTGCTGTTACTTGGTTTAAAGTAAAACTAATTACACCATTCTCATCTTTTATATCACGAATCCATACTTCCGAATATTCACCATTAAATAGGTTTGAGTTAGGATTTGAGTCCGGACCAAATTCTCTATTGTTAGTAGTTCCTGGAAAAAGATCACTGGCTTTACCACGGTCCATAGCATTGTACAATCCTGAAGATACATTAAAATCGGCTTCTTCTAAGCGTACTCCAGGATTGTCTCTGTCGCTATTTACATCGTATCTCAAATTTGCTTTATCATCATTAATGTGATAAATAGCCAGACCAGATGTTGGTTGGGCTAAATCATTCCCTTCGGTTCTCTTATTTGCCAATAAGAAGTATTCTCCATCTTTTGTGGTATTGATACGATAAATCTCGTTCAAATTTGCATTAGAGGAGTTCAAGGAATAATTGCCATAGTCATCGAAGTTTATAATTTTAGGTTCATCCCAGCCCAATTTAATACGCGACCACGCACAGAAATTAGAGGGTTTAAAACCTCTGTTTAACCAAGAGCCTGCTGACATGATTGCCCAATGCCCTAATCCATTCGATTTTCCTGTTCCATCATATAAGTCAGGAAGGCCTAAAGCGTGACCAAACTCGTGAGCAAATGTTCCAATACCAGCATCTACCCATTTGTTGTCATATTCACGCATTTCGCAAGCAATTACATAATCATTTACTTTGGTATCGTTAATGGTAATTGGTAACCCAACAGTATATTGCAATGACCATGATCTTGGCCAAATGTACTCTTCTTGTCCATAATGGTCTGCCCCTAATCCTGCATGCATAACCATTACGGCATCTACATCACCATCTCCATCATTATCGTAAGGTGTAAAGTCAACTCCTGCAGACCTAGCTTTTTCAACTGCTTTTTTCACCAATTTACCAGCTCGTTTTCCACCTTTGTTTTCGGCAACCTCTTCCAATTTCAATCCTGATTGATACCAACCAAATACCTCAAATTGTATGTCTAGCTGATTATGACTGGCTCTCAAATAATATTCACGCAAGCTCGCATAACCGTTATGTCCATCCTGCATAAACATGGCTTCTATGTTCTCTTTACTGCGAGTATGTAATTGGTCCGCAAATTCAACAAGTAGCACAGCAACCTTTATTTTGCCTTTTGAAGGAACCCCGCCAATGGTTTTAAGGGATTTAATTTTGTTTTTTTGAACAGATAATGCTGTTTCGTTGTGTAAACGTAATTCTTCTAGCTTCGATTTGTATTTTGTAATATTCTGTAATGAGACTAGTATCTCAGTATTGATTATTTCGTTGTTAACTATTTTCCCAAAAAGGTACAGACCATTAAATTGGGAGAAAATGTACTTTTCTTTGGTTTCTATCCAATGCAACCTACTGTCTCCTTTATAAAATGCCTCAACAGTTTCTCCATTGTTTAGAATAATTGTTTTGAGATCATTGCAAACCGGAGTTCCCGTTGGGATTTCAGATTGGGCATAAATAAGATTTGATAGAAAAAGAACAAAAATCAGGTTGGTTATGTATTTGAACATGGGTTAAATTCTAATTTAATTAGAACACTTCCAAGATAAAAGGAACAAGGAATGGAACCAGAATTGTAAGAACAATCCCACTAAAGATGGCAATAATTGCCCACTCTTTTCCTGTGTATTTTGAGATGATCGGAAGTGTTGTATCCATTGCTGTTGCACCACCAGAAGCAATACCGGCAAGTTTGCCAAAGTACTTTACAAAAATAGGTACAGCAAGTAAGGTTATTATTTCACGTAAAATATTAGAAAGCAGAGCGATTACACCTAGTGTTTCTCCGCTAATTTGAGTAATGAATATAGAAGATAAACTATAGTATCCGAAACCAGCACCAACGGCTAAGGCTTCTTTTAATTGAATTTCGGGAGTAAATATTGAAATTGCTCCAACCCCAACCAATGATCCAATGATAACACATAGCGGGACAAGTATAATTTTAATGTTGGTTTCTTTAATTACTCTCCAGGACGATCGATCAGCACCAATTCCAATACCCACTAAAAACATTAGTAAGTAAAGGGCATATAACGAAAAATCTGATTCCATAATAACATTAGGAAGAAATCTTGTTAATCCCAAAACTAATCCTAAAGCAAAAAATCCAAGTATGATAAGACTGTTCTTCATGTCAAAATTTATTCTGTTGTTAGCTTATTTACTTTTAAAAAATAGTTTGTAGGTGATATATGCGAAAATCAAACTACCCAATATGGCACCAACAGTTAGAATGAGTGCTTGCAACCCAATTGTGTGCAAATTGTTTATGATTTTCTCATTTAATCCTACCCCTATTCCTAATAGGAACAGAAGTAAATAAATTGACCATGTAGTCATTTTGTCAACCCCTTTAATCACTTTGGGAAACTTCCCTACGAAAAAACCCAATCCTATACCCAAGGTCATTAATACTAAAACTGTAATCATGATAAATAATCTTTTTGTTCTTCGGGGTGAATTTAATTAAATTTTATTGTAATGTTAGATTGGTTAATCAAATGAAGTGCCCTCAACTAATGGAGGGCACTTCTGATTTAATAAATAATAATTAACTAACCTAATCTACTCTATTTCGTTGTTTGAGTTTACTTCTGATTCAGGAATCGGGAAGAAGTGTGAGTCATCAGTTACTCCGGTTCTTCCATTCGCAGCCATGGTTTCGTTTAGTTTACCCCATCGGCGTAAGTCGTGGAAACGCGATCCTTCCATAGCAAATTCACAAATTCTTTCATGTTCAATCTGAGCTCTAACAGCAGCTTTATCACTTCCTGTCATAGCAGGTAGTTCACCATGTATAGCTCTTACATTGTTAATATGAGGTATTGCCGTTGATGTTTCGCCTAATTCGTTTAAAACTTCTGCATACATCAACAATACATCTGCGTATCTCATTAATGGCATATTGTTACCATGTGATTTAGCCCTAAGATCATCGTAACTAGCTGGTAAATATTTTCTAAACCCTGTGTAATCATAGGCTGTACTTGTATAATCCCACCAATCTTTGAAAGTATAACCATATACTCTTGGATTATTTGAATCATTGAAATATTCATCGTCGAAGAATAGAGTTTCATATAAACGGTGATCGTAACGACCGTCGGATGCAACTTTTCCTTCTTTTTTGAACTCAGATAATAAGAAGTCGCTACCAGCTATTTCATCCCAACCACCTAAACCTTTAGGCTTAAGCCATCTGTGATGTGGAAACTTGAACCATGCACCGTTATCGGTATTGTTCGAAAGCTGTAATTCAAAAACAGATTCGCTTGAGTTTTGATTGGTGCCATTAAACATGCTTATGAAGTTAGGTGCCAATGAGTAATTGTTCGAACCTACAACTTCAGCTAAAGCGGCTTTAGCAGCTTTGTAATATTCAGTTGCATTTGCGCTGTCTTCTCCAGCTCGGAAAAGGTTTGCTTTTCCAAGGTATGCAAAAGCAGCCCATTTGGTTGCTCTACCAACATTTTGTGCATCGTAAGAGCTAGGAAGATTTTTAGTAGCTTCTTCAAAATCAGTAATAATAAAATCCCAGCATGCTGACCTTTCGCTTAAAGCCTTGTGAGTTTCAGGTATGCTTTTTGGATATTTATCACGTAGAACAATTTTTTCCCATGCAAGAAGTAGTTTGAAGTGATAATAGCCTCTTAAAAAATGAGCCTCTGAAATCAATTCATTCTTTTTTGCAGCATCAATTTGCTCTTCGGTCATTTCCATCAAATTTTCTAATACTTGATTGGTAAAATTGATACCTCTGTAATGGATATCCCAATAAGATGAAATTTGAGTGTTGGCAGAATTTACATTAAAATTATAAATGGCTAACCAATCTTCATAATTGTATGCATCTCCACCAATTCTTACCAAATCAGAAGGGTACAATTCTACAGGAAACTTTACCTCAGCAAAGCCCCAGTAATCCGTAGCACATTCAAGGTGAGAATATGCCGATGCCATCCCAGCTTCTGCATCATTAGCATTTCTCCAAAAGTTATCACTTGTTAGTTTGTCTGGTGACTTCGTCTCCATGAAATCATCATCACATGACGAGAAGCCAATTAAGACACAGGCAATAAGTATATATATTAATTTTTTCATGTTTTCTGTTGTTTAGAATGATAATTGAATTCCGGCAAAGAATGATTTGTTGATTGGGTAGAAGCTACGATCAATACCTTGATCTAGTACGCCTCCACGTCCTACTTCAGGATCAATACCAGAGTAATCCGTACTTGTCCAAATATTTTGAGCATTTACATATACTCTACACTTTGTGATTCCAATTCTACTAATCACGTCTTTAGGCAATGTATATCCCAATTCGATATTTTTAAGTCTCAAGAAAGAGCCATCCTCTAAATATCTTGTAGATTCACGAGTATTACCATTTGGATCACCAAGAACAGCTCTAGGCATACTTGTGTTTCGATTATCTTCGGTCCAGGCATTTAATGTGGTAGCAAGAAAGTTCTGACCCGCTGACATGTTTTCTAAATAGTAGCGATTACCATTATACAAATCATTTCCGTGTGAACCATAGAACATCATAGAGAAGTCAAAACCTTTGTATTTTGCATCAAAGCTTAAAGAGTAAGTGAAATCAGGAATCCCGCTTCCAGAATATACTTTATCCTTAGGGTCGATTACTCCATCACCGTTCATATCTTTAAAACGAATATCTCCAGCTTTAGCATATTTTTGTAATAATTTGCCTTCAGAGTTAACATGAGCATTAACCTCATCCATCGACTGGAAGATTCCATCTGCCTGGTACAGGTAGAAAGCACCAATTTCAGTACCTACCTTAGTTTGAGTTGGGAAGTGAGAAGTACCAAACTTCAAGCCTTCTCCAAATAGTGATTGATCAGTATCAGCAAGACTTAGAACTTCATTTTTTATGGAGGTTAACGTACCATTGATATTAAAAGTGAAATCACCTTGGTTTTTGTGATATCCCAGTTCCAATTCAAAACCTTTGTTTTCAATCTCTCCCACATTAACGATTGGGTCATTTATACCTGCTGATCCAGCTAATTTATTAACTACCAACATGTCTTCAGTTGTAGTATTGTAATAGTTTGCCGTACCAGTAATTTTTGAATTGAACAACGCAAAATCCAAACCTAAGTTTTTAGAAATGGTAGTTTCCCATTTAAGGTCAGGATTAGCTACATCCCATGTGGTACTTCCTGTCCAAGGATTAGCTCCTGTACCTTTAACATAGCCTGTATTAGATCCGGTTCCAGAGTAAATTAAAGTTTCATATTGATACAATCCTAATGTGATCTCATTACCCAATTTACCCCATGAAGCACGCAATTTTAAATTGTCGATAAAATCATATGATGACATGAAATCTTCTTCGGTAATTCTCCATCCTAAAGCGAATGAAGGGAATGTTCCATATCTTTCATTTTTACCAAATTTAGAAGAACCGTCGCGACGAGCAGTTACTTGTACAAGGTATTTGCTATCAAATGAATAATTTACACGACCTAGAATCGATGTACGGGTGTATTTGTTATTGCTACCTGAGGCGCTATAGGTACCACCTTCACCACCATTTAAGGTCATGAATTTCGGATCAAGAAAACCTGCTGGAATATCATTTGTTATTACATTACTACCTTCTGCAGAATATACTGTTTTTTTACCTGTAACATTTGCACCGATCCAATTGTTAGTGATTTTAGAGGCTGTATAACCAGCTACAGCACTTACAGAGTGTTTTCCAAAATCTTTATTGAAGTTGATCAAGTGCTCCATGATCTGTGAGCGATAATTATTGCGTTCTTCACCGTAATAAATCCAATCTTCACCATCTTTTGGACTGCGTTCGAATTTTGGGTGATAACTCCATTCGATATCGTTACTGTTAATTAAACCCAGGTTCACCTGATATGATAGCCAATCTGTAAGTTTAAGGCGGCCGGTGATATTTGCAGTGAAATATTGTAAATCTTTTTCACCTTTTTTATTGATGTGATTTGCATAAGGATTCGCGTTAGCAGGCATGTCACCATGTGTCAACTGTACATTGCCATCTTCATCAAAAGGAGTAATTAACGGAGTAAGATTATAAGTATCCCTTAATGAGAATTTTGCACCTTCAGAGTTGGTTTCTGCATATGAAATATTTGCATCTACTTTTAAACGACCTTTTTCCATTCCAAGTTTTGCACGAAGAGTCTTTTTAAGGTATTTACTTCCAATAAGAGTTCCTTCTTCATCATTCCAACTTCCAGAAATACCGTAGTAACCTAAATCGTTACCACCATTAATGCTAACATTATAGAATTGTTGCATAGCTGTTCTTGAAACTTCATCTTGCCAATCTGTATTAGCTGTGATTGGGGCAGTTGCATAAGCAGGAACAGTTTCACCAGCATTTTCATACATCATTTTATGAACTGCTACATATCCTTCAGAATCCAATAGATCCAATTGATCAATTGCCTTAACAGATCCCACATGCATATTAAAATCAACATTTACTTTACCAGCTTTTCCTTTTTTTGTTGTGATTAAAACCACACCATTGGCAGCTCGAGAACCGTAAATTGCAGCAGCAGCTCCATCTTTCAAAACTTCAATGGAAGCAATGTCATCAGGATTAAGTAATGACATTGAACCAGGTAAACCATCAATAATGTACAATGGATTGTTGTTACCAATGGTACCAATTCCTCGGATAGTAATGTTTGAACCTGCACCCGGAGCTCCACCATATTTAGTAATGGTTACCCCAGCAACTTTTCCTTGTAATGAATTAACAGGATTAGAAGATGGAGTTTTTGCCAAATCTTCGGCTTTTATAGATGCAACAGCACCAGTTAAATCCGATTTTTTCTGAGTTCCATAACCCACTACAACCACCTCGTTCAAACCCTGGACATCCTCTTTAAGAACGATGTTTAGGGTAGTTTCATTGCCAATTGTAATTTCTTGATCTACATAGCCAATGAATGAGAATTTGATAACACCATTCGCAGGAACATCTAACTGGAAATTACCATCAAAGTCGGTTACAGTACCAATAGTGGTTCCTTTTACAAGAATGTTAACACCGATTAAAGGTAGATTTTGCTCATCAACAACCTTACCTGTAATGGTTTTTTGGTTTTGTTGAATTGCATTGGTTTTCATAGATCCAGCTGCTTGAAGTGGTTGAGGGCCAACTAAAACAGCCAGGATGCAAAGTTTCATGATCCATGAAACCAAGCCCTTTTGCACGGATGTAGTCCGCACAATAGTTTTTGCATTTTTTTTCATAAATTTAGATGCGTTAAAAGTTAGTTTTGTTGTTCTTTATTTAAGCGTTTAGAACAACAAACGATTAATATTTGATAACAGGGATTGTTGGTAGCTTTCCCTGTTTTCTTTATTTCTTCGTTTGGCAAAAACTTATTGGTGCATAATTTCAATCTAATGTATTATACTAGATACTACCGCGGTAGTATTACTCCAATAGTTCTCTAAAATAAATTAATTGGTTTAATTTGAGGTGGTATCGAAATAGTTGGTAGCTATTTCAATAATATGATGAGATATCAACAAATAAGACATTCGAATAATCCGCGATGAGAATGTCTGTATACTAGTCTAACGGTTGTTGTTTGCATGGGAATGAACATTAACGTGTGAACAATTAAAATTCTACTTCATTTATTCCATCTCTAGGTTCTAATGAAAACCTTTGCAGCAAATATATAAAAAAACACTACCAGTACATACTAGTATGTGATAAAATAATGAGTTTTTTATGAGATTTAATTTATCTCTGTTTCTGAAGTCCTTGTTTTTATTGATGTTTATGGAGTTAATATAGAATTGAAAAAAAAGTAAAAAAAATTAGACCTTAAGTAAGTATGTATTGAAAACGAACATATTTAAGCTGTAATTACATTCGCAAAAGGGCATAAAAAAAGCTGATATTACATCAGCTTAAGCATTTTTTTATGATGACACTTCATTTTATAATGCCATAATTCCTCGAATTCCTTGTGCCCTTGAATATATTTCAACTACATCTTCGGCCGAGTTCATCATTATTTTTACTGTTACCCCAATAAATCGGATGTCTCTTGATGTTTTGTAGGAGAATTCTGTTTCTTTTGGAAACAAATTTCTTACAGCATTTAATTTTTCATCGTTGTTAGGTACTATGAATTTAAACATGTACAACGAAGGCCATTTTGTTGAATCCAGCAACTGTTGTTTGATTCTATTATATTTTTCTTGATCCATTGTCATCTAATAGTTTTATAAGACCTGCTCAATTTTTGCTGCAAAAATGCTAAAATTTTTATGAAGCATTCCTACATTTTAATGAAAACGCATCTAAAATTAAATTGTTTCAAATTTAAAGAGAGTCTTTTAAAGCATTCATGCTTACCTAGAGATAGTTTTTACATGGTTTGAATGTATAATGTCTGTATGATAATTCTTGAATAAACTTTAGATGAACTCACATTAAACTTGGTATAAACTCATATCAAATTCACGTTTTTACGAATTTAATCAATAAATGAACTAAAAATGTAGTATCTTAATATAGAGTAGTTTGAAGAGTAGCTATTGCTTAATAGATGATTTAAATACTTTGAAGATATGGTAAAAGTGAAAAAAGGTTTACTGATTTCAGGAGGAGGTTCCATAGGGAATTTGGTGTTTTATACAAGGAATGGTAATACCTACGCAAGAACTAAACCCTCTCAATATCGGGATAAAAAATCGCAAGCTCAATTGGCGCAACGAAAGAAATTTGATGTTGTGTTGAGGTTCTTAAAGAAATTTAAAGTCTTATTAAGAATTGGGTTTGCTGGAGAAGCTATAGGAAGATCGGCTTTTCAGGCAGCACAATCCTATCATCTAAAACATGCTGTAAAGGGCGAATATCCGGATATTGAGTTCGATTATTCTAAAAGCAAGTTGTGTAGTGGAAATGTGAAATTTCCTGAACAAGTTAGTATTAGTAAAGCAGAAGATCATATATTGATAGAGTGGGAGATGCCGGAAGTGAAAAATATGAATGACACCTTAATTGTAGCGGCATCTACTTCTATAAGATGTGATTATCAGATTACTGGTGTTAGAAGATCAATGATGAAATTTAAATGGTTTACAAATTTGTCTGACTATACTGGTTTGCATGTTTGGGTAGCTTTTAGAAATGAAAAAGAGAGCGATGTAAGTGATAGTCTTTACTTTTATTTAGAAAGATAGTTGTATTATTTGTTTGCAATAGTTGTTTTTGGGAGTTGATCATATATCCTTTAAAAAAGAGTGTAAACTTACCTCTTATTATAAAACGGCTCCATTATTTTCATTTAAGATAAAACACTAATTTATTAAGGAAATTACTATTTTATTTTAACAGAAAAATTAACGCTTCATTAAGAATTTTGTTTTCTAATAGCAAGGATTAATTTTTCTATAAAGCTTATATTTATAACTTTATAAAGCCCCAGTTAAACAAACCACATACTAAACCTAAAAGTTATATGAATCGGAAAATTATAATTGTCATCCTTATACTAGCCACGTTGGGTATAGCAATGTTTTTGACAATGTTTCTTAAAGGCATGAAAGAAGATCCTGCCAAAAACTTAGATAATAACAAACTGCCCACGGTAAAAATCCAGAAAGTCGAGTATTCCTACATTGAATCTCCTATTGTTGAAAAAGGGAGGTTGGCTTCCAATTTGGAAGTGAATTTAAGTTCTGAAGTAGCTGGAAGAATCGTTGAATCAGGAGTGCCATTAAAAGTGGGGCAGAAATTTAATAAGGGAGATTTGCTGATTAAGATTTACGACAAGGATGCAAAAATGGATTTGCGTGCTCAAAAAAGTCGATTCTTAAATAAGTTGGCTGAAAACCTTCCTGATATCAAGGTTGATTACGCTGATAACTTTGAAAATTGGATGAGTTTCTTCAATTCGATTCATTTGGATGAGAATGTTCCTGAATTGCCTAGGGTTAAAACTACGCAGGAAAAGGTATTTATGGCAAGCCGAAATATTTTGGGAGATTATTATGCCATTAAAAGTGCTGAGGTGAAACTGGAAAAGAGAAACATTTATGCACCTTTTAATGGATCTTTTATAGAGGTGAATACACAGGTAGGATCGGTAGCAGGGATGGGTTCAAAATTGGCTGGTATTATTGAATCTAATAAGTTGGAATTGCAAGTGCCAATAGAGTCGGAAGATATTAAATGGTTACAACTAAATGATGAGGTAGAAATTCTGGATTCTAATGGAGAGCTGCTTTGTATGGGCAAGCTGGTTCGTAAATCTGAGTTTGTGGATCAAGGGACTCAATCTGTTTCCGTTTTCGTTAAACTATATAAGAATAGTGAAGTAGAATTGTATCAGGGGCAATTTTTAACAGCTCGATTCAATGGTAAAAAGATTGCACAAGCTATGGAAATCCCTCGAACTGCAGTTTTCAGTTCCAATAAAGTATATGTATTGGAGAATGAGGTAATGAAATCGAGGAGAATTAATGTTTTAAAAAGAAATGAAAACTCTTTGATTTTTAATGGACTGAAAGAGGGTGAATTGCTTGTGGTTGAGCCACCGGTAAAAGCTACTGAGAACATGAAGGTTCAGGTTCATTAATTGGGTAATAAATCAGATATCACGAGATGGAAAAAATTGTTACAAGATTTGTAAAGTATCCGTTTTACGGAAAGATGATTATTGCCTTGTTGCTAATTGCCGGAATTACCTCTTTGGTATTCATGAAAAAATCATTCTTTCCGCAAACAGAATCTAAAACCATAACAGTTTCTATGGTTTATCCTGGAGCTAGTCCGAAGGAGGTAGAGGAAGGGATAACCTCCAGAATTGAAGATGCCATTCGGGGGATTGTTGGGATTAAGGAAATGAACTCGGTTTCATCAGAAGGTTTTTCGAGAGTAACCATTACTACTACGGGAGAATATGATTTGGATGAAACATTGGCTGACATTAAAAATGCAGTTGATGGAATTCCGAGTTTTCCAACGGGAGCAGAGAAAGCGGTTATTGCAAAGCGAAGGTCAACAACTCCGGCAATTAATATGGTTGTTACCGGAGATGTGGAATTGATAAACTTAAAGAGATATGCTGATGAGATATACGATGATTTGCTTCGATCCAAAAAAATGTCGCAGATTAGCCTTTCGGGCTTTCCAAGGTTAGAGTTATCGGTTGAAGTTAAAGAAGAAAACTTAAGAAGGTATAATCTTACTTTTAGTGAAATATCACGCGCCATTGCAAGCAATAATATTGATATTTCAGGAGGAACTATTAAAAATGAGGTTGAGGAGATTCTAATTAGAAGTAGAAATCGTTCTGTAGATCCTGATAAAATTGGAGAAATCATTTTAAAGGCAAATCCTGATGGAAGTTATCTTAGAATTAGAGATGTTGCTAGTACCCATTTTCAATTTCAGGATGTTCCAAATTCTACCTATGTGAATCAAAATCCAGCGGTTTACATTGTAGTTAATAAATTGAATAATGAAGATTTAAAAGAGATATCAGAATTCTGTAACCAGTATGTAGAAGAATTCAATGCCAGTCATGATGATGCACAAATAATTGTGACTTTCGACTTTGTTGATATGCTAAAATCCAGGTTGGATCTTTTATATAAAAATGGTGGCTACGGACTCGGTTTGGTGGTGATTGCACTGGCATTGTTCTTAAGTTTCCGGTTGGCTTTATGGGTTGCTTGGGGAATTCCAGCATCTTTTCTTGGGATGTTTATTATTGCCAACCTAATGGGTGTTACCATCAATATGATTTCTCTTTTCGGAATGATATTGATTATTGGTATTCTGGTTGATGATGGAATTGTGATTGGAGAGAATATCTACTCTCATTTTGAAAAAGGCAAAAGCCCAAGGAGAGCTGCCATTGATGGAACCTTGGAGGTAATACCTGCCGTGTTAACCTCCATTACGACAACCATGGTTGCATTTTCACCATTACTATTGGTAACAGGAAATATGGAATTTCTTTACGAAATGGCGTTTGTAGTTTGTGGTTGCCTTTTCTTGTCACTCTTCGAAAGTTTCTTTGTTTTACCAAGCCATGTTGGGAATGATGTGGTTTTAAATGTGAAGAAAAAAAAGAATGCATTTAATCGATTCAGAGATAAAATTGAAAAAGGCATCATTTTCATGCGTGACAAGGTTTATGCTGATGTTTTAAATTGGGTAGTTGAATGGCGATGGTTTGTTGTTTTTACACCTATAGCATTAATTTTAATAACCTATGGTTTGTTTAGTGGTGGATTAATTAAGAGTACATTCTTTCCGAATATGCCTTTCGATTCGTTTAATATCAATGTAGCATTTAAGCCAGGAAGCAATAAAGACATTACTACTGCTTACCTTAAAGATTTTGAGAAAGCAGTATGGGAAGTGAATGATGATATCATGAATGAATACAATGATACAACCAGCTACATTCAATATACTGGTGTATCAACTGGTTCATCGTTTAGTGGACAGGAAAATGGTCCGCATGCAGGAAATATGTGGGTTATGCTTCGCGATATGGAAGGAGCTCCGATATCTAGTTTTGAGATAACAAACCGGGTAAAAGCGAAAATTGGCGAAGTGCCTGAAGCTGAAAAATTCACAATTGGTGCATTTAACCGATGGGGAGCACCTGTTTCTGTGAGTTTATTAGGAAGTGATTTGGATGAGCTAAATCGTGCCAACCAATTTTTCCAGGATGAACTTCGAAAAATGGCATCACTTTATAACATTAGTGACAATAACCCGCTTGGAAGTAGAGAGGTGAGACTTAGATTAAAACCAAAAGCCTATTATCTGGGTATGGATATTAGAACCATTACCTCTCAGATAAGACAAGGTTTTTTTGGAGGTCAAGCACAACGTTTGCAGGAAGGAAAAGATGAAATAAAGGTTTGGGTTAGATATCCTAAAAGTGATAGAATCTTTATCGGCCAGATGGAGAGTATGAGAATTCGAACTCCCAAAGGAGCCTTCCCTTTGTCGGAACTGATAGAGTATGATATACAGCGTGGTCCTGTAAGTATACAGCGTTACAATGGATCTCGTGAGATTAGGGTTGAGGCAGAGCTTTTGGATCCAAACGAACCTGTTCCTCCTATATTAGAATATGTAGAGACAAATATTTTCCCTGAATTGGACAATAGGTTTCCAGGAGTGAGAACCGAATATCAAGGGCAGCAGAAACGCTCGAAGGAGGATGCTGAGGAATTGATGCTTTATTTCTCAATTGCATTCATGATTATCATTTTTATTGTGATGATTCACTTCCGAAGTTTTACTCAAGGTATTATCGTTTTGATGATGGTTCCATTAGGATTTTTAGGATCCGCATGGGGACATGGAGTGGAAGGATTTCCTGTTTCGATGCTAAGTGTTTGGGGTATGGTTGCCTTATCGGGTGTTATTATTAATGATGCTGTGGTATTCCTGTCCAAATACAATTCCTTAATTCAGGAAGGAAAGACTCCGGTTTCGGCGGTAAAAGAGGCAGGGAAAGCAAGGTTTAGAGCCATTGTTCTAACAACCATTACCACATCTGTTGGCTTGTATCCACTTATTCTTGAGAATTCATTCCAAGCAAAATTCCTGATTCCAATGGCTATTGCATTGGCATATGGAGTACTAATCGGTACAATGTTTATTTTGATGTTTTTCCCTGTTTTAATCATGATATTAAATGATTTGAAGCGATATTCAAAACAAATTTGGGAAGGCTATAAAATTGATCCAAGAGATGTGGAGCCTAAAGTAAAAGAATCAAAAGTAAGTTTAGATTAATAACCGGAGAGAAAATTACTTCGAACCATTATCAAAGTCAAAAAATGATAAAAAAGATATCATTAAGCCTATTGTTGAGTTGCCTTTTTTTGAGCTTGATAGCTCAGGAGGAGTTGAGCTTGTCAAAAGCCATTCAGGTTGGATTGGAAAATAACTATGAATTAAAAATCATCCGTAAATCAGAACAGATTTCCGAATTAAATAATTCGTGGGGAAATGTTGGTCGATATCCTCGAATTCAGTTTAACCTTCAGGGAAGAGGAATTAAAGACTATAATGAAAGCAATGATTTTACAAGATTGAGTATAATTCCATCCTTGGATATGAATTGGACACTTTTTGAAGGTTTTGCTGTGCAAATCAGAAAGGATAAATTCGATGATTTGGAACAACTCTCAAAAGGAAATACGCTGATAGCAATTGAAAATAGAATTGAGTTGATTATACTGGCTTATTATAAAATATTACTCGAAAAGGAGAGATTGAAAGTAAGTGAGAAGATTATGAAACTGTCTTCCGACAGATATGAAAGGAGTAAGGTTGGTAAAGAGTTGGGTAGTGCTGTAACTTACGATGTTTTACAATCGAAAAATGCCTGGCTCGAGGATCGCTCATCATATCTATTGCAAGAGGTTAATTTCAACAATGCTGTGCGTGATTTGAATTTTTTATTGGGTGTTAAAGCGAGTAAAGCCTATGAGTTTTCGGATGAGTTTTTGCCGGTAAGCGATGAATATCAATTGGCTAGTTTATTGGATAAAATGCTTGGTAATAACAGTAACTTAAAGAATCGTTACATTCAGGAAATGATTTTAAGGAGAGATGTGGAGCTGGCAAGGAGCAATTTTTATCCTAAGTTGAAAATGGGTGCAGGAATTCAAGGCAATAGAATTAGAACAAAACCTGATGGTATGTCGTCCAATACAACTGATTCCCATAATCTGTATGCCAACCTTAGTTTGAGTTATATGATATTTAATGGGAATTCGAATCGCAGGGCATTGCAAATTGCAAAAATCCAGGAAGAGATTGGAAAAATTGAAACAGAGGATTTAAAGCATACCCTAACGAATGCCTTAGCACAGAATTATGAATTGTACCAGGTTAGGAGGGAGTTGTATTTATTGGCTGAAGAGAATTTGGAAGCTGCAGAACTGAATTTGTCTATCTCGAAAGACAAATACGAATCGGGTAGTATTAATTCCTTTAACTATCGCGATGTTCAAATTGGCTATCAAAATGTGGCTTTGGCTCGATTGAATGCAATTTTCAATTTGATTCAATCCAGAACCTCATTGGTTCGACTAACCGGTGGAATTTTAAACGAATAAGTAATCTCACAAATTGTAAAAAGGCTATTCAACCGATGTGAATAGCCTTTTGTTTTGCATTTATTCTCCAAAATTATCAGGTACCAAGACGGCAACAATTTCACCTGTTACACAAAGTTTGCCGCCAGCATAAAGTTCTGCAACAACAGTTGCCTTACGCTCATTGATTTCGGCAATTGTACCTTTTATTTCAATCTCCCCATCAATAGGTGTTGGTTTTAAATATTTTACTTGCAATGAAGCAGTAACACATCTTGGAGCATTGTGTTCGCACAATTCAATATTTTGTTGTTTGGCAAAGGCCAGTGCTGCCGAACCAGTTCCATGACAATCAATCACCGAAGCCAACATGCCACCATATACAAATCCCGGTATTGCCGTGTGATATTCTTTCGGGATAAATTTGGTAATGGTATGTTCTCCATCCCAATAAGTTTTCAAGTGATGACCATGTTCATTTAATCTTCCACATCCGTAGCATTGTGCAAAATGGTTGGGATAGTAATCTTGTATTCCTTTCATGTTTGTTGTGAATCGTATTTATAATGATAGAATTCTTAGGAACTGTTTAAATTTGTTTTTAGAATTTTTTATCGATGAAAAATGAAGCGTAACAAGGCAAATTTTATGCGAATAGTGGTTTTATTTAAATGGAATTTAACGCAGTTAGGCTTCATGTCTTCATATAAAAAAGCTGAAGGATAAATTTTAAACTGTTTCTTACATCTGTAAAAGTAATTCAATATCTTTCGAATTAGAAAATTTTCTAAAGATATGACCAAAATAATCATAGCTCCCGATAAATTTAAAGGATCCCTAACCGGGCTTCAGTTTTGTGATGCCATTGAAAAAGGAATCAGAAAACATGTGCCTGATATTGAAATTGAGAAACTGCCTTTGGCAGATGGAGGGGATGGGACTGTTGAGGTTTTGCAGTACTATCTTGATGGGGAAATGATTTCATTAAACGTGAATGATCCATTAGGGAGAAAAGTGGAAGCTTCTTACTTGTATTCCAAAATCAAGAAGACTGCTTTTATCGAAATGGCTGAAGCATCAGGAATTCGTTTACTTAGCAATGAAGAAGCAAATCCACTAAAAACAAGCACATATGGAACCGGTGAGCTCATAAAAGATGCCCTTGACAAAGGGGTAGAACACATCATTTTGGGAATAGGTGGAAGTGCTACCAATGATGCGGGTATGGGCATGGCCAGGGCACTGGGATATCGATTTTTTGATAAGGATAATAAGGGGTTGTTGGGAATAGGTAAAGATTTGCAAAAGATCGAAACCATTGATGCTTCAGGGGTGCATTCCAAAATTAAGGAAGTAAACTTCGAGGTGGCTTGTGATGTGGATAATCCACTATATGGACCAAATGGTGCTGCTTACGTGTACTCACCTCAAAAAGGGGCATCCTCAAAAATAGTAATGGAACTCGATAATGGTCTTACCAATTTTAATGAGATGGTGAAGTCTCAGTTCCATCTCGACCTGCAGAATATTAAAGGAGCAGGGGCAGCAGGAGGCTTAGGTGCAGGCTGTATTCTTTTCTTGGGAGCAAACTTGAATTCTGGAATTGAACTCATCAAAAATGAAGCAGGCTTTGATCAAAAAATTAAAGGTGCCGACTGGATCATTACAGGAGAAGGGAAGCTGGATTCTCAAACTTTCTCGGGTAAAGTAATTAGAGGTGTATTGGATTCATTGGAAGATCAGAAGCTGGCACTCTTCTGTGCTTTGGTAGACTTGTCAGAAACAGAAAGGGAGAAGCTGAAAGTAGATCACATCGCCGAAACTTCGCTTTATGCCAAAGACTTGCAGGACTCTATGCAAAATGCAGGGAAATACCTAGAGATGGCTGCTGAAAGCTTTGGTGAGACATTGAAAGTTAAAGGATAAATATAATAGGTTTCTTTAGACTTTAGAAAGACTCTTTTCCAGGATTTTTGGGAAAGTGTTAAATAAGATATTGATTAGTTTATTGCTAAAGCAGCCACATTTGGGAGTGGTTGCTTTTTATTTTCATGAAAATGTTTTTCCACCAGAAACACCTATAAGTTATCCGTATAGTATTTATTTTAGTTCAATTATCCTCTTTTATTAATACCTTTAATTTGTCTGCGAATTGATTTTTTAGTGACAAAAGTGGAAAAATATGGTGTTTTGTTGTAAAATGAAGTCGGATTTTTAGCTCGTAAAAATAGAAGTTGACTGAAAAATGATAAACAATAAAATAGTTCAAATAAAACTTCTCGGAAATTAGGACAAGCGCATTTATATACCTTATATATGTATAGAGGGCAAGTTTTAGGGATGTGTAAAAACAGTTTTGAGAGAAAGAATTACAAGAAAGCCCGAAATTAAAGGGTTTGAGAGTGATTCTCACATTATTTTGGTGAATTCTCACACTTAAAAATGCTCAGATTAGAGTGTGAGACTCATTCTCACATGTGTGAGAGTGAGTCTCACACGTGAAAATCCTCAGTTCAGCTATTTTTTGACGATTCTCACATTTGAAAATTGCGATTTTCATGTTCAAGGTGGGTATTTATATGTTTTTTGATGATTCTCACACTTGAAAATCGTCAGAATATAGTGTGAGAATTGCTCTCACATGTTTTTTGTGGACATTTTCACCCGAAAATTGCCACAAAACACTCCAAAAAATCACTCTCACAGCTCAAGAAATGACCACATAAGGAAATAATAAAGCCGGATATTCTTAATATGAATTATCATAAATTGGATCTTATCTTAGAATGTAAAAATTTTTTTTTGATGGATTGAATGATTGAAATGATTTTGTGATGATATGTTATATCAATGAAAAGTTTTGAGGCTGTTTTGTACTGTTTGTAAGAAATTGGAGAGTTTTTCTCTTTTTGGAAAATATCTTGCTATTTATGTTTTTGTTTGAGAAAATGAATGTTTTCGAATTTGAAAAATGAGATTTTCAAATTTTCTCACCTCTCTTAGTAGTCATAAAAATGTATTGTCGATTGTGTAAGTTAGTTGCTATGAGAAGTGAAATGAATCATAATAAATAAAATAAATTGTTCACTTATTTGTGATTTATTTTTGTGCTCCTCTTACAAGTGCGATCGGCAAGTTTTACCTGTTTGATGACCAACCGGTGGGTTGTCCTTCCAAAATGTCCACTCAAGTTGAATAAATGTTATGACAATTATATCTGCCAAATGTGTCAAGTTGCAAGGAATCAGCTCTTTTAATGAAATTTAACATTATTGCTTGTTATTTTTATTCATTGATTTTCCTGCGAAAGCACAGTTTCTATTTCTGTATCTAAAAAAAAAATAAAGCCATGCAATGAGTAGTATGTAATAATTGTGCAGGATTGCTTACTTTTGTAAGCGAAGCAGAGTCTCTAACAATAGATTTATACCGATTAGTAATTGGTATGAGTTATTTGTTCGTGTTACTCCTAATAACTTACTAATTATATATCGGCATTTTAATTTAATATTTCGTAGTCTCGCAAAGCTTTCGCGATAGCTTTCGGGACTGAAATTTAAATGGTATAATATGGATTACAAGAATATTATTATAAAGATCAGACGAATTGTCCGATCGATTAATCTGGAGTCTAAAAAGATTCAGAAGGATCATGGGGTAAGTATTCCGCAGATTTTATGCCTGGAGTATTTAAAAAGTTCGCCAAATTATCAGGCTACCCAAAAGTCTATTCGTGCTCACCTAAATTTAAATTCGAGTACGGTAACTGGTATTATCGGCCGATTGGAGAAAAAAGGTTTTCTTGCTCGCTTACCAAAAGCTGGAGATAGAAGAACTACCGTAATTGCTTTAACATCTTTGGGAGATCAATTACTAAAGAATACGCCAGATTTATTGCAGCAACGTTTGGCTGTGAAATTAAAGAAGATTCCTGATACAGATTTGGAAAAAATTGAAGAGACTTTGGAAATTCTTGTAAACATGCTTGAGATTGAAGAACTGGAAGCTTCGCCAGTACTTACTGCCGAGGATTTTATTAAGGAGGAATTAAACTCTGAAGAAGAAAATTTAGAATAAAAGAAGATTAGGAATAGTGAGCCATCATGATTGTGATGGCTTTTTTTGTGCCCTTAATTTTAGTGTGGTTAATATTGATTTCTTCAGATGTTTTACCAATCCTTAAAATATCGATTCATATAAAAAGCTTTTTTTATTCTGTCTCAATGTCACTTTATCTCATTTATGGAAATGGGGAGAAGAAATGGTTTTACACGAATGAATTGATGGAGATAGAAGTGGGTAATTTAAATTGAACAAACGGTAAGAGTTTAAAATGTGCACAAATACAGAGTGTTGTGAGTGGTTTGAGAATTCTATATTGTGTGTTATTCGGCAATTGTGTTGTGTAGAAATAAAATTTCCTTTAGATTTGTCGCGCAGAAACTAAATCTGCACTCTTCGTTCTTTATTTCATGTTGTCAAGAGATAGATGGTGGAGTATGGGATAGGATAAACTTGAATTATGAAAGAAACTCTCTTAAGAAGAATCAAATTGCTATTGGCATTGATGATCATTGTGAATGTTACGCAAGCTCAAAAAATTAAGGATGTTAAGATAGGCGGAGCCCTTCGTTTTAATTACAGATACAAGGATTGGGATGAAAACAACAAGGATGTAGGCGGCGATGCTGTGCTTGATGTTTTTCGTTTGAATGCCAAGGCAAGGTATGAGAAATTGTACCTGGATGCGGAATATCGTTTCTATCCGTCAGAATTTGGTGGCGGTATGCTACATCATGGGTTTATTGGCTATAACTTCAATGATAATTCACATTTGGAATTAGGTGTTCATCAAGTTCCATTTGGAATTCAGCCATTTGCTTCGCACTCGTGGTTCTTTAATCTTCCATACTATGTAGGGTTGGAAGATGATTACGATACAGGATTAAAGTATGTGTTCGACACGAACAAATGGAATTTTGCCTTTGCATTTTATAAGAATGCTGAGGGAGGTAGGTCGTGGACAACCTTTTCGAACGGATCAGAAGGAAATGCGGTTGATTTGGCAAGATACTCTTACGACTTGGCTGGCGATAACGAAGAGAATGGGCAATTCAACTTTCGTGTAGCCCGCAAATTCAACAATCAGGAAATTGGTTTTTCTGCACAGTTGGCCCGATACAGAAACCATGTAAAAGATAAAAACCATCACTACAATGCCTTCGCACTTCATTATCATGGTCGTTTTCTTAAAGATGAAAGGTTGGATGTAAAGTTTGAGCTAACCCGATACGATTACAAGGGTACCGATAATGATTTGATAAAGATGGCTGCCTACAATTACACTTACGATATTGCCAGTGAAGCAAGCATTATTTGTGGAGGTATTGCCTATACCATACCTGTGGAATGGGGACCAATTGAATCGGTGCAAGTGTATGACAATTACAACTACATGAAAAAAGGCAATTCTCAATTCAACGATACCCAAATGAATGTGTTGGGAATGATGGTGAAAGCTGGTCCGATTTATACTTATATCGATTATGCATCGGGTAAAAATCAGGATTGGTTAGGACCATGGGGTGCTTTTGGTGATTCAGCCAGTGAATATGGTTTTGGCCGAGGAGCCGCAAATCCAGAATGGCATTCATGGTTTAATGTGAATGTGGGGTATTATTTCTAAGCGATACAAACGAATTAAAGATATATGAGTTTAAAAGAAAAAATAGAAAAAAAAGATCAAGCCAAGGCTGTATCCATAAGTGTTGATGATCAGAAGAAGTATGTTCGTTCCGATCAGAAAACTTTTTGGGGTATAAAAGCCAATGGTACTGTATTTATATCCTCTTTCTTGGTGGTATTTATTTTGGTGGCCACTACCTTAATAGTAGGGAAACCAATGGCAGCTTGGTTCTCGAAAACACAAGCAGTTGTATCCAACAATGTAGGATGGATGTTCGTTCTGCTCATGAATGTTTTCCTGGGGTTTACCTTGTTTTTAGGATTTGGTAAGTTCGGAAAGATCCGTTTGGGAGGTCAGGATGCAAAGCCTGAATTTAAAATGACATCGTGGTTTGCCATGTTGTTTAGTGCTGGTATGGGTATTGGTTTGTTGTTTTGGGGAGTTGCTGAACCAATTTTCCACTTCGATAATAATCCTTTTGCCATGGAAGGTGTTGCTTCAGCCAAATCGGCCATGGGGGTTACCTTTTTGCATTGGGGATTTCATGCCTGGGCAGTATATGCTATAGTAGGATTGGCTCTTGCCTATTTTACTTTCAATAAAAAATTGCCACTTACCATTCGTTCGGTCTTTTATCCTCTGTTTGGAGAAAAGATTTACGGACCTATTGGTGATATTATTGATATTGTATCGGTTATTGCCACTCTATTTGGTTTGGCTACCTCTTTAGGTTTTGGTGTACAGCAGGTAAATGCAGGTTTAACCTATTTGTTCGATGTTGAGTACGGAACGACTTGGCAAATTGGTTTGATTTCGGTAATTACCTTATTTGCTACGCTTTCTCTGATTTTGGGTCTTGACAAAGGGATTCGTCGCTTAAGCGAGATAAATATGCGCTTGGCACTTCTCTTGTTATTTTTTGTTTTATTGATTGGCCCAACTGCATTCTTGTTGAAATCATTTGTTCAGAATTTGGGTTATTACCTAAGCAACTTTATGGAGTTGAGTTTTTGGACCGAAACATATATTGGTGCCAAAGAAGGCACTCACTGGCAAAACTCATGGACCATTTTCTATTGGGCATGGTGGATCGCATGGTCGCCATTCGTAGGTATTTTTATTGCTCGTATCTCAAAAGGTAGAACCATACGTGAATTTGTTTTGGGTGTACTGTTTGTGCCTGCATTATTGACTTTTTTATGGATTTCGGTATTTGGAGGAAGTGCCATTTATCAGGAGTTACTTGGAAATACTCAGATATCGGAAGCAGTTAATGCCAATATTGCTACGGCAATTTACCATCTGCTGGAGCAGTACCCATTGCCATTTGTTTCATCCTTACTAACGGTGATTTTGGTAGCATGTTTCTTTGTTACTTCATCTGATAGTGGATCTATGGTGGTTGATACATTAACCACGGGAGGAAAATTGGATGCTCCTGTTGGACAAAAAATATTTTGGGCCTCAATGGAAGGCTTAATTGCAATCGTATTGCTGATTGGAGGTGGTTTGGCTGCCTTGCAAACGGCTACAATTTTAACTGGCTTACCCTTTGCAATTGTATTGCTAATTATGTGTTACAGTTTATTAAAGACTCTTAAGAATGATAAAGTGATAAAAGCAAAAGAGTCTTAGATAAGGTTTTTCTTGTTATAGTCAGTAATAGAAAAGAGGTCTTCGGACCTCTTTTTTTATTTCCACATATTTTAAATCGAACTTAGGTTAATATGCTAATCAAAATGGATGTAAATGCTATTAGGATTCCTAAAGCTTTTAGTTTTGTTATTTGTGTTATTACGACTATTAATAAAAAAAGGCCTGTTGAAATGCTACAATTACCACTAAATATTCAAAAATAAAGAATATAAGCACAGAGGTAAATTTCGGGTATATTTTTAATGATCTGTTTTAGATTTTTCATTACGATCTGAAGAAGAGTTTTTTGCTTTATTTAAAGTCTTTTTCTTTGTTGAATTCTTCTTTTTTATACTCCCATCTTTTTGCCATTTTTTCCAAAGTATGTCTTTATAGATTAATCCTAAATGATAGCTCATAGGTCAATATTTTTAATAAAATAGTTCTATGGAAACAAAATACATACAAGATATTAGATGTGCAAGTTGTTTAAAGTTAAAGTTCAAAGTATTTTATTGTCGATTGTGTTTGTGTAAAGCACAGTGAATAAATGAAATAAGGGTGGATTTCTTGTGTCTGTGTCTGTTGAGATTGTTTTGTTTAAGTTAATCGAATTGTTATATTTGTTCTATAGAAACAAAAAAACTTAAAAGTATAAGTATGATTACAATTAAACTTATGACCTCCTCTCTACGTCCTGATGGTATTGAAAAGAAAGAACTGCTTAATTTCCTGTATGATCACCTTGAAGAATACGGAGATGACAAGGCAGACATTGAAAAAGCAATGCAGTATGCATTAAAAGAGAGACCATCAATGGGCGGTTTTATTTTGGCTGCAAAATTAGACAGTAAAATTGTTGGTGCTGTAGTTGTAAATAGAACAGGAATGGAAGGTTATATACCTGAAAACATACTTGTATACATAGCATCTCATAATAAGCATAGAGGAGAAGGGATTGGAAAGAAACTGATGGAAGAAACCATAAAAATTGCGAAAGGTTCAATTGCGTTACATGTTGAGCCGGATAATCCTGCAAAACATTTATATGAAAAAATGGGATTTGAGAATAAATACCTTGAAATGAGATTCACAAAATAAAATGTAATGGCATTTGTAACTCTTAATACTTCCAAACTACAAGAAAACTACTGTTTTTTGGATAAATTATTTAAAGAAAATAGCATTCAATGGACTGTGGTTTCTAAATTGTTGTGTGGAAACAAATTGTTTTTAGAAAACTTAATTTCCTTAGGAATTAAGAGCCTTTGTGATTCCAGGGTTTCTAATTTGAAAATGATTAAGAAACTAGATCCCAATATTGAGACGATCTACATAAAACCTCCCCCAAAATTATCTGTCAGTGAAATCATCAAGTATGCAGATGTTAGTGTAAACACTGAATTAAAAACCATCGACTTGCTTTCTCGTGAGGCTTTAAAACAAGATAAAAAGCATAAAATTATTATCATGATCGAAATGGGAGAGCTAAGAGAGGGGGTAATGCGTGAAGATTTTATCGACTTCTATAAGAAGGTTTTTGAATTGCCAAATATTGAAGTGGTAGGTATTGGAACAAATCTTACTTGCTTAAATGGCGTATTGCCTAACGAGGACAAATTAATCCAGCTTAGTCTGTACCGACAACTGATAGAGGCCAAGTTTGATAAGAAAATTCCATTGGTTTCAGGAGGGTCATCTGTAACCATCCCGCTTTTACTTCATGATATATTACCTGGGGGTGTCAACCATTTTAGAGTTGGTGAATCATTGTTTATGGGTACCGATGTATATAATGACACAGCTCTTGAAGGATTAAATACCAATGTATTTAAATTGTATGCTGAGATTATTGAACTAATAGAGAAACCTATGTTACCTACAGGCGAAATGGGTACCAATGTTGAAGGTGAAAGTCATTCATTGGAGGTCGATCAAATGGGAGAGACTTCGTATCGGGCAATTATAGACTTGGGAATGTTGGATGTAGATAGTAAGCACATTAACCCAAAGGATAACTCAATAGATCTTGTTGGGGCAAGCTCGGATATGCTGGTAGTAGATTTGGGGGACAATAAGAATAATTATAAGGTAGGAGATTTAATTGAATTTACGATGGATTATATGGGCGTTCTACGCATTATGTCTTCCAAGTATATCGAAAAAAGAATTGTTGAGCCTGCTGCAGTAAAAGAGAATTGTAAATGAGAAGTGGTAAAATATTAGAGCAAGGAATAATAGAATTTGTTCGTTTAAATCAACCAGTAGGTTTGGGCCATATATTGGCAGGTTTAAATTTGTAACATTATTCTGGTGCAAAAATTGTTCTTGGCCTAATTCAAAAGGAGAAATTAAAATATTCAGATGGTGGAAAGCGAATTCTGATCAAATAGTAATACTAATTAATTTCAACGAATGCAGTTTTTAGGTAATTGAGATATACTAAGTTAATATTCTTTTCCCATGTTATAGAGGGTATTCCAATTGTATAAAAATGCACAACGTCACCAGATTACTGGTGGCGTTATTTAATTAGTGGAGCAGTTGTTTAACTCATACATATAACTCGAAGTAAGAGGTGAATACTGGTGTTAATTTATAACTTTTTATCTATGCATATTATTGATATTATCATATTTATTGTCTACTTCACAGTCATGCTGGGCATTGGAGTTTATTTCTTTAAGAAAAATGAAAACAATGAAGATTACTATGTTGGAGGCAGACAACTTGGTGCCTGGCATATTGGATTATCTGTTGTGGCAACCGATGTAGGTGGAGGGTTTTCAATAGGATTGGGCGGTTTAGGCTTTGCCATTGGACTTGGAGGATCATGGATGCTATTTACTGGTTTGGTTGGCGCATGGTTGAGCGCTGTTGTACTAATTCCTGTAATCAGTAAGCTTTCAAAAAAAAATAAGCTATTTACCTTTCCTCAAATATTCGAATACTTCTATAACCATAAGGTAGCTCTTATTGCAGGAGTAATTTCGGCAATTGGATATATTGGATTTACAAGCTCACAACTTCTGGCGGGAGCAAAACTGGCATCAGCTACTTTTACCGAAATAGATTTGAACACTGCATTAATAATAATGGGGGTACTTGCAGTTGTTTACACCAGTATAGGTGGATTAAAAGCTGTAATTTATACCGATACAGTACAGTGGATTATTTTAATGGCAGGACTACTATTTATTGGAATACCTGTATCCTATTACAAAATTGGTGGTATAGAAGTAATCCGGGAGACACTTGGCAGTGAATTTCTTTCCTTGGGGAATATATCTTGGCAACAGATTGTGAATTGGGGAATTACCATCATACCTATTTGGTTTGTTGGAATGACACTATATCAACGAATATATGCCTCTAAAAATGAAAAAGAAGCCAAAAAAGCATGGTTTATTGCAGGCTTATTCGAATGGCCTCTAATGGCATTTATGGGGGTTACCTTAGGATTGTTCTCCCGTGTGGCATATGAAAATGCGATGTTTGCAGAGTTTGGCTATGCATTAGGAACAAGTTTGGATGCAGAAATGGGATTGCCAGTTTTGCTGAATACTGTTCTGCCTGCAGGTATCATGGGACTCATGCTTTCAGCATACTTTTCAGCAATCCTATCAACCGCGGATAGTTGTTTAATGGCCGCATCGGGAAATGTGCAAACAGATATTCTAGGGAAAATTTTCAATTTTAAGCAAGATACCAAATTCCAACTGAGGGTTTCGCAAGTTATAACATTAGTGATTGGAGGGGTGGCATTGTTCCTGGCTTCTCATATGACCAATGTACTTGAATTGATGCTTTACTCTTATGCATTTATGGTATCTGGTTTGTTTGTTCCTGTAATTGCAGCATTGTATGGTAAAAAACCTAATGCCACGGCAGCTATCTCATCTATGATTTCAGGCGGTGCAACAACAGTTCTCTTAACTACATTGAAAGTTAAATTGCCATTTGATTTGGATGGCAATATTTTTGGGATTTCAACATCAGTTTTTGTTTATCTGATTTTCTCCTTAATTTATAGGGGAAAATATGAGAAACGTAATAGAATTATGGAGAGAATTACATAAATAGTCCATAAGTACTAATAAAGAAATTTGAAACATCTGGACGCATTGTCAGTTTTTTTAACAATGATATGAATCGGCTTTCAAATCATTTGGAGCAAATCATTTAAATAGGTTGTAAGGCAAGAAAATTTATAATATACGCTTGAATGTTAAGGGGGGGCTACTGTCTTGTGTAGTAAGGAATGTGTTAAGTTATTTAGGGGACTGTCTAGGAGAATCAGTTGGTAATGGAAAGAATTCAAAAACTTTTTAAAAGGTCAGAAGATTTCGGCTATTACACCCTAAAATAAAATAGGGGCTTTTTGCTTTGGGGCAGGAATTAATGTATTCTTCTCGATGTATCACAAAATCAATCATAAATAATTGAAATCGATAATCATTACAAAAACAATAGTTCAATGCTAGGAAGTTCATTTATTACCCTGAAAAGAGAGGCACTTCAAAATAATATTCGATTCCTCAAGAAAAAGTTGGGAGATAATGTTCGGATATCATCGGTGGTAAAGGCGAATGCATATGGACATGGAATTGAACAAATTGTTCCTATGTTCGAAGAAGAAGGGATCAATCACTTCTCAGTTTTTGATTTTGGAGAGGCTGTCAGAGTTCAGAATAGTCTTAAAAATAACAGAGATATAATGATTATGGGATGGATTGCCGATGAAAACATTGTTGAAACCATAAAAAGAGGAATAGAGTTTTATATATTTAATATGAATCGTTTGAGTGTGGTTCTTGAGGTAGCATCCGAAATTGGAATAAAGGCCAAAATTCATTTAGAGGTTGAAACTGGAATGAATAGATCGGGCTTAACAATGAAGGAGTTGGAAGAGGCAATTTCGATAATAAAAGAAAATCCACAATTTTTTGAAATAAAAGGGTTCTGCACTCACCTTGCAGGTGCAGAAAGCATTTCAAACCATGTGCGTATTCAAAAACAATTAAAGACATATCACAAATTGCATCGTATTCTTATTGAGAGTGGAATTACCCCGGAATATAGGCATGTAGCCAATTCAGCTGCTGCTTTTGTGTATCCAAAATCTAGATTGGATATGGTGAGAATAGGTATTATGCAGTATGGATTCTGGTCGAGTATTGAGACTTTTTTACGCTATACCCATCGAGAAAGAGACCCTCTTCAACGGGTATTGGGTTGGAGAAGTCAAATCATGTCAATAAAAGAAGTGAAGAAAGGTGAGTTTGTTGGCTATGGCATATCATTTTTGGCACAGTCAAATATGAAAACAGCTTTAATTCCAGTTGGATATTCTGTAGGCTATAGCCGATCACTTAGTAATAGGGGGCGTGTTCTGATTAATGGTCATAGGTGCGGCATAATAGGCATGGTGAATATGAATATGATTATTGCAAATGTGACTGAATTGCCAGATGTGAAAGTTGATGATGATGTAGTAATTATTGGAATGCAAGGGAAGAGTGAGATTAAAGTGTCTGCATTTAGCAATATTAGTGACAGTCTAAACTATGAGATATTAACTCATCTGCCAAACAATGTTGAACGTGTTATTATATAGGTGCATGTAAAAAATCATTTAAAAGTATTGGTGAGCAGTTATTGGAATATAATGAAATGAAAATATCATGTTGAATTGCTTTTATTTACTTGATGATAAGTTGACTTGTTTGGATAATTTTAGCAGTGATGCTGGAGTGTTAATTTGGGTTGACCTAATAAAATAGAGCTCTGAGGAATTTAAGCTTGTGGAAAAGGATTTAGAGATTAGACTCTTTTCGGCACAAGATAGAGAGGAGATTGAAACCAGTTCCAAGTATATTGAAAATGAAAAGTTTGTTGGCCTAAACCTAATTTTTTTGAGTTTTGATGATGATGAATACAAGATGGATCCGGTATCCTTTATATTGAAAGATAGGGTATTGATAACTCAACGCGAGAGAGAGTATAAGAGTTTTGAGGATGTATTGGAAAAACTGAATAGTTTAGAGCTTAAGAATGGTGTTGATTTATTACTGTCGTTATTGGAAACAAGAATAGATATTGATGCGGATTTAATTGAGTTAATAACTGATGATATTAATAAACTGAACAAGGTAATCGCAAAAGAAATTGGATAAAGCATTTTTATTGCATATTTCTGATATTAGAAAATCAAGTATTTTGATTCAGAAAACACTTATGGAGAAGGAACGGGTTGTTTTTGCAATTTTGAAAAGCAATTTCTTTCCTCTTACCGATAAAGATCGTTTTCTGGTAATGAACAAGGATATTTCATCGTTATTGCAGCATTCGGGTTTTAATTTTGACAGGCTTGAGTTTATGTAGAATACATTTATTGGCTTGGTAGGAATAGAACAAAACAAGAGTATAAAAATGTTGACTATTGTAACTGTAATCTTTACACCTCCAATTTTAATTGCTGGGATATATGGAATGAATTTGGATCAAATGTCTGAGATGAAAATGATTTTTGGCTATCCGCTTAGTCTGTTATTAATGTTGCTTTCTTCTTTGGCCCTTTTTCTTTTCTTTCGTTGGAAGAAGTGGTTATAACATAATTGAGGTTCTCCTTAAAACGTTCATAGTTATTGTTTTTTAAAGCTCTATGCTATTTGATTCTTCAAATCATACCCGACGTGCTGAAAGTATAAATGATAATATAATAAGGATTAATAATAAGATACCTTTTACTATTTTTGGGTAAAAATTAAGGCATGTCAGGAGCATTGGAAATAACACATTCAGCACCCATTCCCGAGATATTCTACTCGGAGAAGGAGGAGAAACAATTCACGGAGTGTACCATTTGTGGCAAGAATTTAGCCGATGGTAACGAGTTGTATTTGATTGAGAAGGCATTCGAAAGAAAATCTGGTTTGGATAAACCGCAATTGGTTTTCGAATTGGCCTGCTGTATGGATTGCAGGCAGGAGATGCATGATTCCTTATCCAAAGAGTCGAACGAGAAAATTGCTGCATATTTTGAAGCCAACAGTAGGGTTGAAGAAAGAGATAGAGAACTGAAGAAGCATGATTTGATAGATACAGATGTCTGGTTAAACAATTGTATTGTGAAAAATAAGGCTATGGATGAGGTAAATGAATATCAGATTTACGCTTTGTGTTGGAAGGATGAGATGGTTTTTCATCAAATGCCTTTTATGCTTTGTGGTGAAACCATTGATGATATCATGAATTTATTATCCAATAAAAGTTTGGATATCATCAATGATCTAACTGCAGATTTAATTGATTTGCCTCCCGAATTTAGAGAGCTATTCAAAGATAAAAAGGTGTTGTTTATATAAAAAGAGTATAATAATGATAGTATAACGACCGATGAATTGTCAACTTGTTTGGTTTACAATTCATCGGTTTCTTTTTTTCTGATTATTTTAGCGATTGAATTCCTAAAAGCCAAAGCCAAACAATAAAAACAAACTTATGTCTCGACTATGTCTTGCGCTAGTTGTGGTCCTGCTATTTCTTCTGGGCTGCAAATCACAAAATCAAAACTTAATGATTGTGAAAGAGTTGAACTCCAATTGGGAGTTTTCTGAAACGGATTCGGTAAACTGGTTGCCTGCTAAAGTACCAGGTTGTGTTCATACCGACTTGCTTGCGAATGGTAAGATTGAAGATCCTTTCTATCGTTTAAATGAACATGATTTGCAGTGGATCGATAAAAAGGATTGGATCTATAAAACGGAATTTAAACTGGATCAGAATTTTTTGAATAAAGATAGACTTGTGCTTGATTTTAAAGGTTTAGATACCTATGCTGATGTTTACTTGAATGATCAGAAGGTACTTTCGGCAGATAACATGTTTCGGGAATGGACTGTTGATGTAAAGAAATATTTGAAAACCGGGAAAAATAAACTGAAAGTTGAGTTTCGGTCGCCAATTAGTGAAGGTTTAAACTTGTATGATGCTAATGGATTTGTATATCCCGGAGCGGAGAATGATCAAGCTGAATTGGGCCAGGTTGAAGGAAATAAGAGGGTAAGTATCTATACTCGTAAAGCCGGTTATCATTATGGTTGGGATTGGGGCCCACGCTTGGTGTCCAGTGGTATTTGGCGCCCGATTTTACTTAAGGCATGGGACAATGCAAGAATTAAGGATTTACAGATTGTACAAAATGAGGTGAGTGAAGATCTTGCCAGGTTTACTGCTATTCTTGAACTGGAAGCAGAGCAGGAAGTCCTGGCAGAGATTCAAATTCAGAATGGTGGGATGGACTTAGCTACTTCAGAAGTTCAATTGAAAAAGGGAAATCACACTTATGAGCTGGATTTTGATATTAAAAATCCCAAACTTTGGTGGCCTAATGGATTGGGAGATCAAAATCTATACAACATCAAGGCACAGGTAAATATTAATGGAAAAACAGAGCAAGCGACTCATAGAATTGGTATTAGAACCGTAGAAGTGGTCCGAGAAAAGGATGAGAAGGGGACTTCCTTCTTTTTTAGAGTAAATGGAGTACCTGTATTTATGAAAGGGGCGAATTACATACCCAATGATATATTCCCTTCGCGAGTAAGTCAGGAACAATTGAAAAAGGTTATTGCTACTGCCAAAAAATCCAATATGAATATGTTGCGCGTTTGGGGAGGTGGTTATTACGAAGATGATTTGTTTTATGACTTATGTGATGAGGCAGGAATATTGGTCTGGCAGGATTTCATGTTTGCATGTGCCATGTATCCGGATGATCAGGAGTTTTTAAATAATGTAAAGCTTGAAGCAAGAGATAATATCAAGCGACTAAGAAATCATCCAAGTATAGCACTTTGGTGTGGAAACAATGAGATTCTGGTTGCCTGGCACAATTGGGGGTGGAAAAAGCAAGCCAATGAACAAGGAGAGGAAGTAACACAGAAAGTCTGGAAAGCTTACACTGATATTTTCCATGAGGTGTTACCTAAGGCTGTGAAAGAATATGATCCGTCTAGGTTCTATTGGAGTTCAAGCCCTTCCTCAGGAACAGGTATAAAGCCGGATTTAGTTAATGGTGATGATCATTACTGGGGAGTATGGTGGGGAAAAGAACCATTTGAAACTTATGCTACGCATATTGCACGATTCATGAGTGAATACGGTTTTCAATCTTTCCCGGAAATGAAATCGGTAAGAAAATATGCTGAACCTAAGGATTACGATATTTATTCAGAGGTTATGAAATCGCATCAGCGATCTTCGATTGGAAACGAAACCATAGAATATTACATGCTGAAGGATTATAAGAAACCTAAAGACTTTGAATCATTTTTGTATGTGAATCATGTATTGCAAGCCGAAGGAATTAAGTTTGCTTTGGAAGGGCACCGGAGAGCCATGCCATATTGTATGGGAAGCTTGTACTGGCAGATTAATGATTGCTGGCCAGTTGCTTCATGGAGTTCTACCGATTATTATCAGGAATGGAAAGCTTTACAATACTATGTAAAAAAAGGATTTGAACCTTTGTTGGTTTCTCCTTATTTCGAAAATGATAGTATTAAGGTAGCTGTGGTAAATGATCCACTGAAAGAAGTCAACGCCAAATTGATCATGAAAGTGCTAGATTTTTCAGGCAAGGAAAAATGGTCGAAGAGTAAAGATATCAGCATTCGAAAAAATTCAAGCGAAGTTTTCTTTACTCATGAGCTTAAGTCATTTTTACAGAATAGAAATCCTAAAAAGGAATTATTTTCGGTTGAATTGAGAATGGGCGAAGATGTGTTGGCAAGAAATATCTTGTATTTTAAGCCTGGGAAAGATCTCATTTTATCTAAGCCAAATGTTGATTTTAAGATAACAGAAGAAAAAAAGGCCTATGAAATATCCTTATCATCGGATGTGTTGGCCAAGAATGTATTTTTAAGTCTTGGCGATGAAGATGGATTCTTTTCTGATAATTATTTTGATGTATTGGCAGGAGAATCAGTAAACATCAAGTTGGAAACGGAACTATCGCTGGCAGAAATCAAGAAAGTGATTCAGCTTAGAACACTTGATACTACCTTTGAGTAGAAGTAAAAACTTATATTATAAAAGAAGGAGTACCTATTTTAAGAGTACTCCTTTTGTATTTTATACAGCTGATTTTATTTCACCAAAAATAAATATCCTCTGCCTCGTAGTGTTTGTATTTCAATATGATCATCTTCGGCAAAGTAGTTGCGAAGCTTTTTAATGTACACATCAAGGTTACGGGAATTGAAGAATGAATCGTCGCCCCAAACCTGCATTAAAATGTCTTTTCGTTCCACAACCTTACTTCCCATTTCGGTTAGTTTTTTTAGCAATTCGCCTTCACGGTTCGAAAGGTTAATGGTTTTCGAAGGTGTGATCAATTCATATCTTTTAGGGAAATAGGTGTAAGTCCCTAATTTAATTTCATCATGTTCAATTTTTTGCTCCTTTGCTGTTTCTTTGTTCTCGCCAATGCCATGTAACTTTAATTGGTTATCGATTCGAATCGCCAATTCTTCAATGCTAAATGGTTTGCGGATATAATCGGTACCTCCAGCTTCAAAACCTTTTACAAGATCCGGAGTTTCGGTTTTGGCCGTAAGAAAAATAATTGGGAGTGTTGGAAATTTGGATCTAATGTGCTCACACAATTGATATCCATCAACATTTGGAAGCATGATATCCAGAACACAAATATCAGGAGTAAAATCATGAAATTTCGACATTACCTGTGCTCCATCTGTCTCCCAAATGATATAGAATCCTTTTAGGATCAACGAATCGTAAACGATTTGGCCTAAATTAGGTTCGTCTTCAACGTAAAGTATCTTCGTTTTGTTCATGATTATCTTAGCTTGAGTGCCCTGCAAGATAAGAAAATGTGAGAAGATTGAGTGGGGGTGATTTTGTTAATAAAACTTAAATGTCAGTTATCAGTTATCAGTTATCAGTTATCAGTTATCAGTTGCGCAGGCACAGCAAACCTTTTAACTTTGTTCATTGTCTAAGCAGGGAATTCTAATTTTATTTCACAGCCATGTTCTGTTAGATTATCAGCCCCGATTGATCCATTGTGTTGTTTCATAACCAAAGCCGCAAAACTTAGTCCTAAACCAAACCCTTTTACATTGTGTTGGTCGCCAGTTGGTACTCTGAAAAAGCGATCGAAAACCTTATTCAAGTATTCTTTCGGAATTCCCGGACCATTATCGATAACGGATATGTACACATGTAATCCTTTTTGCCAAAGGTTTACAATTATACTTACATCATCACCACCATATTTTTTACTGTTTTCAATCAAATTACGAATAACCCCTTCAATATAGACCTGATCGATTGGGATGCTTATCAATTCATTAGGTTTAGTGAATTTGATATTGATCGTATTTGCAGAAAAGAGTTGTACCGACTTCACAATTCGATCGACAAATTCATTTAAGTTGGTTTCTTCCTTCTTTAATAGATGTTGGTTAGACTCAAGCTTTGAGTGTTCCAATACTCTTGAAGTAAGACTATCCAGGCGGTTCATTTCTGAAGCAACCATTTTAAGATAGGACTTTGTTTTTTCTTTATCGTCGGAGATTCCATAATTCAGAATGGCTTCCATGGCAGCTTTTGCTGTGGATACCGGAATTTTTAGTTCATGAGTAATATTACTAACGAAATCGGAACGAAGCATATTTAGCTTTGCTTGGCTAAGGTAACTACGATAAGCAACTACCAAAGCAAATACCGACAGACTGATTAATACAATTCCGAAGATAATTTGCGGTAGAATTTCTGTAATTAGATGTAGGAAATAATGCTCAAAGTATAGAACGCTTGCTTTATCATACCTGCGAGTATATATGATGATGCCCAATTTTCCTCTTCTTAATACTTCATGATTGGTTTTTTCAATCAATTCAATATTTTCCCTGTCAATTTCATCCTCATGTCCAGCTTTTATATTTGGGAAATTAATAGCAACATTTCTTAAGAATATATTTCTTAAAAATTGTTGAGTAGTATCATTTGATTTTTTCCTTTGATTATAAAGAATTTGAGCAGGGTAAATTTGATAACGATAACCCAATCTTAAAATGTCATAATATCGTTCATCTCTTAAACTATCAGGGATAAATGAACTTGCTTCAATAGCTCTAAAGATATTTGTATAGTTTTGATTGGTATCTATAAATTCTTTTAACTCTTTGATGTAAGATTTTTTAAAGTCTGAACTGGTTTTTGGTGACCCTATTTTTAAGCTTTCGAAATTTATGGTGTCCTGATGATTCAAAGCAGGTTTTATCACATTTCGATAAAAGAGGATAAATTCTCCATCGTTTATGGATACATGATAAAGTCTGGATAATTCTACTTGCAGGTTTTTCTTTTCATTATTGTATTGAGAATGCAACCAGTACCCCACAAAAGTTACCAATAAAAACATACTTAAAACCATTGGTGAAATGATTTTAAATTTCTTTCGATTTAATCGGTTTTTAGACATGAAACAAATATACTGGCTTTCAGTAGTAAATGTTTGAATTGTTAACCTTAATTAACCAAATTACAGTCAGCGCTAAACAGCAATTAATGAACAATTATCAATAAATTAGACAAAAAAATAGCTGTTGACAACAATATAGCAGTTTAAAATCAGCTTGAATCATATACATCTTAAAAAAAAATAGGCCATTCCGAAAGAATGACCTACAAACATTGACTATGAAAATTTAAAAGAAAATAATTTTTTGTTTTGATGTTTATGGCATTACATCATCATGTAATTGCCATAACCAGGATACATTCCATGTCCTCCTCTGTGCTTTCTTCCTTTTCCTTTGCCATCTCTTAATTTATAACTGAAGGTAAGGATGTAGAATTTATTCAACTTATTTGTATAATAATCTGCAGTATATAGGTCATTAACATAATGAGATCTTTCATCCTCTTTGCTTAAGATATCATAAGCTGTAAATGATAATTCACCACGTTTATTTTTAAATACTTTGGTAGATATGCCAAGGTTTAGATGCCAAAAGCTATCCACATCGTTGGTAGAAAAGTTATTTTGATAATTGTTGCTTGCATTTGTTCTAAAAACCAAATCTTTATAGAAATTCCAATACATGTTTAATGAGGTGGTTTGAGATAAATATTCTGAACCAGAGTTTGATGTATTATTGGATTTTTGATAGTTGCTTGAGCTGGTGAATGTAAAATCTATTTTTTCATTAATGTTTGAACTAAGTGTCATTCCATGATTCAAGTTCCATGAATTAGTATATGCCTTTTTATCATTAACAAAAGTAGGATTGTGAGAGAATCGACCTCTTGTGTTGATGTTCAGTTTAGACTTTAATTTTTTAAGAGGAAAGCTATACGAAATACTTGTTCCTATTGAATATTGACCATCAAGATTTACAGGTTCTGAAAATTGTCCTCCTGCAGGTAAAAAGTACTTTCCATTTATGGTTGTATCCTTAGCTGCAACAATTGTTCTTCTACCGAAAGTATTGTTTGTTGAGGTTGCCATTGCATGAATGGATAAATGGCTTCCTTTTTTCATGTTTGACGCTGAATAAAGAGCCATTAAAGTGTGAGATCTTGATTGTTCTAATTCAGAATTACCTGTTGTAATGTTTAATGGATTTGAAAGGTTAACAACTTCTTGTAAATCGCGAATGTTTGGAGTCATTGTTCGTGACATATAGTTCAAGTTGATTCTTTTTTGATTCTTTAAAGTAAGAGAATACCTAACGTATGGCTTGAATGAGAAGAAATCCTTATCAAAATCTGTTTTATTCGGAAATGATTCTTCATTTTTAAGCGTAGTCATCTCAAAATCTGCTCCTAAGCTAAAACCATGAGTTTTACCATTAAGGTTATAAGAAAATCTTCCCGCATTTTTAATACTTGAGTTTTCAAAATTATTGGTGGTTAGTTCATCTAAATCGCTATAAGAGTTTTCACTTTCATTAAAGTTATATCCGTATTTATCGGATTTTTGTTCGTTATAATTAAAACGATATCCTAAACTGGCAAATCCTTTTTCACCAATAGGTTCGCTAAGTGATATTCCAGCATCAACACCTGAGTTTTTTCTTTTAGAATCTGAAATTCGATTAATACTTTGGCTTACTTCATTGCTTTCATTTAAAGTTTCGGACAATTGTTTGCCATCGGATTCATTGTTGGAGTAATTAAATCCAGCATTTAAGTTCAAGGAACGACCTTTTTTACCCAGGCTTTTTGAATAATTTACAGTTTGATATAGGTTGTAGTTTTTATTTTCGGATGAGTTCAGGTTATTATTCGAATTTAAAGGGTTACCATTTAACTTGGTATCAGAAATGGAATTGGAATTTGATTCACCATCAGTTGTGGAAATATTGGTATTCAGCATTAACCTGTTTTTCGGGTTGGAGTTTAATGATACTCTCAGATTAATACGGTGATCATTGTTGTCGTTGGTCGAATGGTTTGTCGAATTTTGAACCTGACCAGCTAGTGCATCAGATGTATAAGTTTTAATACTATTGCTCTTGTTTTCATATTCTTGATTGCCATATTCGTAGCTAAATTCAATATCATTTTCATTTTTTGAATTTACAAAGTTGATTCCAAAAGAGTCATCCTGAATGTCATTTCCATCAATGCTTCTATTTCCAAAATTTCTATTGCTTAATTTTAGAGGGGCATTTACATCTCTCGACTTTGCAGTAATTGTAATGCTATTGTTATCTGAAAAACTGTTAATGTTCCCATCGAAACCATATCTGTTATCTTTCCCAAATCCTGCAGCCACATCACCAAAAACAAGTCTTTTGTTTTTCTTATTGGTAACAATGTTTAGGGTTTTTTTATCTTCTTCATTTCTTTTTAGTCCGGTAAATTTTTCTTCATCGCTTTTGTATTCATAAACTTCAATGTTTTTAATTACATCGTTTGGAATAGTTGCCAAAGCTTGATTCATATTATTCCCAAAAAACTTTTTCCCATCCACTAATACTTCAGCAACCTCTTGTCCTTCTACAACCAGTTTACCATCCATTTCATAAAAGCCAGGCATTTTGGCCAAGAGTTCCCCTGCAGTAGCATCTGGATTTACTTTGAATGCATCTGGATTAAATACAGTGGTATCGCCTTTGATTTTTGTTGGCGGTAAGGTCTCTGTAATGTTTATTTCCTGAAGAAATTCAGAGTTTTCAATCAATTTAAACAGACCCAGGTCAATGGATGATTTATCTACGGAGATTGATTTTTTAATCTCCTTATAGCCGATAAAAGAAACTCGAAAATCATATTGTCCTGGTTTTACTTTTATATTGAAATTGCCTAATTCGTTGGTTATGGTACCTTTTTTTTGAATGGTATCCGATTTATTAATTAGTAGAATGGTTGCACCAGGTAAAGAAGCTTCTTCTTGCGAGTCTAATACTTTACCAGTTAATGTATAACTTTTCTGAGCAAATAAGGATAATCCGCTAAGGATGAAAAATATAGATAGTAAAATTCTGTACATTAATCTTCGTTTTAAAATTCAATTCAAAGAAAGTTCACATTCATGTATCATTAGATGATTTAAGGTGAATCAAGGTTAAATAAGGTTAATTTGAGAAATCGCTTATTGATTGTAAGTGGTAGGTTTGTAGTGTTTTGTGTATTTGAGGTGGTGTTTTTGATGTTAAGAGTTGTTAATTGTAAGTCTTTACTTTTAGCAAGGAAAATTATTCTTGATGTTTTGTAGTATCTAAAACAACTTTGCATATTTTTATGAATCATTATATATTTCAATAAACAAAATCGCCATTGCTTTGAATAAATCAAGTACAATACTACTCCTATTTCTACTTTTAAATTTTTCTTGTTTCGCCAAGGTAAAAAACAAAGGAATTCCCTTTATTAAAAATTTTCCAAGAAGTGAATATCATGGAGGAACTCAAAATTGGGACATTACACAATCTTCTAAAGGATTGATGTATTTTGCCAATAATGAAGGAGTTCTGGAATTCGACGGAACCAACTGGCGATTAATAGAAATGCCTAATAGATCGGTAGTGCGTGCTTTGGCAATCGACAAGTCGGACAGGGTTTATGTGGGAGCATACAATGAATTTGGGTATTTGGAACCCGATTCAAAAGGCAAGTTGGTTTACAGGTCTTTGGTAAATCTGCTTCCCGAGGCGGAAAGAGATTTCGAAGAAATATGGCAAATTTATCACTTCAGGAATGGAATTGTATTTCACACCTTTGAAAAAGTCATTTTCTATAAGGATAATAAATTGTCCATTATTGGTGACAGAATGATTTTTCGTAAGAGTTTTGTTATAGATGATTCGTTTTATGTACAGGTTCTAGGAAAAGGGCTCTGTAAATTGAATGGACAAGACTTTCATCTGGTGGCAGGCGGTGAAAAGTTTAAAGATATAGAAATTGTTAGTGTACTGCCTTACTCCGAGGATGAACTTCTTATTGCAACTGCCCTGAATGGTTTATTTATATATAATGGAAGAGAAACTAAATCATGGAATCTTGATGCAAACAAGTCATTTGTTAAAGAGCAAATCTACTCAGGTTTAGCACTAAGAGATGATCATTTTGTTTTTGGAACGGTTAGAAATGGTTTATATATTCTCAATAAAAGGGGACAAATTATCCAGCATGTTAATACAGATTTAGGTTTGCTAAATAATACCATACTTAGTTTATTCCAGGATTCGGATAAGAATCTTTGGCTAGGTTTAGACAATGGAATTAATCACCTTGAAATTAGTTCACCAGTAACCACTTTTCCCAGAGTAAGAGATATCGGAACAGGATATTCCTCAATTTATTTTAAGGGATATTTGTACCTGGGAACAAATATGGGCTTGTTTGCCCGTAAGTACGATTTTTTAGATATGGATTTAAACTTGAATGAAAAGTTTAGGCTTGTTGAAAAAACTTCTGGTCAGGTTTGGAGCTTGCAAGTAATAGGTGGTGAGCTCATATGCGGACACACTAAAGGTACTTTTAGGATCAATCAGGATAGAGGTGAATTGATTTGTGATGTTGAAGGAGGATGGAAATATTTATATAAAAGTGAATTCCCAAATCAAATGATAGGAGGAACTTATTCTGGTTTGATCCTTTTCGAAAGGGAATCGGAAAAGGGGAAGTGGAGGTTTAAACAAAAAATCGGCGGTTTTCAGGAATCATCCAGAGAAATGATTTGGAATGATGATAACAGCATATGGATGAGTCATGGTTATAAAGGATTGTATCGGATCGTTTTAAACAATACATTGGATTCATGTATTAATTTTAAACTGTATGGAAAGGAAGATGGGCTTCCTTCTGATTTAAGTATTGGGATTCATAAAGTTCGTGATAAAGAGGTTTTCACAACCAATAAGGGCTTTTATGAGTATGTTCCTGAGATCAACAGGTTTGAAGCTTACCAATCATTAAATAATCTATTTGGAAAGGAAAAGGAGCTTACAAAACTTTTTGAGCAATCAAATGGTGATATCTGGTATTTTCAGGATGAAAAGTTAGGAGTATTGAAATTGCAAGTAGATAACTCTTATGAGAAACGCGAAATGGCTTTTTCTTCGATTCGAGGTTCTTTTATAGGGGCTTTTGAGAATGTTTATGAAATAGACAGGTCAAATGTATTAATTGCTACTGAGGATGGATTTGTTCATTATAATCCGGAAATGCGAAAAAGGTACGAGAATACTTTCCATACTTTAATCAGAGAAGTGAAGGTGGCAGATAAGACAAGCTTGCAAGATTCAATTATTTACTCGGGGTTTAAAAGGGAGGATGAGGAGATGCCCGTGATTCTTAAGTTTAGGAATAATGCAATTGGTTTTCAATATAGTGCTCCGCAGTCGAGTCAAATGCAGTTGGTCAACTATAAGTATCAATTACAAGGCTTCGAACAAGATACCTCTAACTGGGAAACCAACACAAGTAAGGAGTATACAAACTTGCCTGAAGGAGACTATGTTTTTCGTGTACTTGCCCAAAATCAATATGGAGTGCAATCGGTTCCCGATGAGTTTAAATTTACAATTTTACCACCTTGGTATCGTTCAAAATTGGCCTATTTTATTTATCTCTTGGTTAGTATAGCCATTTTATGGGGCATTGTGTTGTTAGTGCGATTGCGCATAAGAAGAATGCATGAAAGGTTAGAGAAGCAACAGCAAGAGGAGTTAAAGGCCAAAGAGCAAAAGTTTAGAGAAGAAGCGCTAATCGCTGAAAGGGAGATTGTACAATTAAGAAATGAAAAATTAAGGAGTGAAGTTGACTTTAAGACTCGAGAGTTAGCAAGTTCTACTATGAATATTATTCATAAGAACGAGGTTCTTTCCTATGCTGTTGGAGAACTGAAAAAAGCATTAAAGAAGATAAAGGATCCAACAGCTCTTGTCCAAGTTCGACAATTAATGAAAACTCTGGATTCAGAGTTTAATAGCGATCAGGATTGGGAACAGTTCGAATTACATTTCGATCAAGTGCATGAAAACTTCTTAAGAAGGCTAAGAAGTGCATATTCTCAACTAACCCCAAAAGATCTGCGAATGTGTGCTTATCTAAGAATGAATTTATCTACTAAGGAAATTGCACCTCTGATGAATATATCAGTGCGAGGGGTTGAAATTAGTCGATACAGACTTCGGAAAAAATTTGATCTCTCAAGAGATGAAAATCTAATCGATTTCTTACTGAACGTGTAAAAATATCAATTTTAAGTGAAAAGGGCAGGTCTACTTTGTGGATTTGCCCTTTTTGTTTTTTGATGTATGAGAGGTGTGCAATTTTTAAGAAATGTTGAGTTTGTTAAGTGTGAGTAAATGAGTAAGATAAAGCTTTTGATAAGTGTAATGATGTAGTAATGATGTATTGGTTTTGTCGTAATGATGAGTTTGTGATGTAGCTGTTTTTTTGACATTGAGTTAACATTGGAAGATATTGCAAACGATTTAGGTGAATAAATGTTATGCCGTTTTAATGTCAAAATTACGATGGTATAATGCCGATGGATATTTAAAAAATATATAACAAACAGAGTGCAGTTGTGAATTTACTTAAATACTAATCGGTATAACCCAAATGAGTAAACTAATTTTTTTCTAATCTTAACGAACGAATTTATGAAAAAAACAGTCTTGTTTTTAGTTATGGCTTTCTTTTGTTTGCAATCTTTTGCACAAAAACAAGTTGTAACAGGTTTAGTTACTTCGGCCGAAGATGGTACACCTTTACCATTTGCCTCGGTTGTTGTTAAAGGTACTACTATAGGTACTTCTACCGATTTTGATGGTAAGTTTAATATTGAAGTATCTAAGGAAGATGTTTTGGTATTTTCTCTAATTGGTTTTACCTCTCAGGAAATACTTGTAGGTGATAAAACTGAAATTAATGTGATTTTGGACACAGAAACAACAGGCTTAGATGAGGTTGTTGTGATTGGTTATGGTGTTCAGAAGAAGAGTGCAGTAACGGGTGCGATATCTTCGATTAAAGCTGAAGATATTCAAAAAATGCCTATCCAACGTGCAGAGCAGGCCATTCAAGGTCAGGTTGCTGGTGTGCAGGTTTCTGCCAATTCAGGACAGCCAGGTTCTGGTATAGCAGTAAAAATTCGTGGAGTTGGTACCACTGGAAACTCACAGCCATTATATATTGTAGATGGTAATCCAGTTGGTGATATTTCTTATTTAGCTTCTACAGATATTGGAAGTATGGAGGTTTTAAAGGATGCTTCTGCTTCTGCTATTTATGGTGCTAGAGGTGCCAATGGGGTTGTTATTGTAACAACTAAAAAAGGTACTCAAGGAGCAGCCAAGCTATCTTATGATGGATACTACGGTGTGCAAAATGCATGGAGAAACATGGATTTACTAAATGCCCAACAATACCAAATGATCATCAATGAATCATTGTTAAATTCTGGTTACAACAATACACATGCTAGCTGGATTCAAGATAGTGAAGTTGCAGGAATCGGCTCTGGTACTGATTGGCAAAAAGAAATTTTTAGAGATAATGCTCCAATTCAAAGTCATACATTAACACTTAGTGGAGGAAATGAGAAGATTGTATATTCTTCTGCAGTCTCTTATTTTTCTCAAGATGGTATTGTGTCGGAAGATAAGTCAAGCTACGAACGTATAAACTTTAGAGCGAATGCTGATTATACTTCTTATGATGAAAAACTAAAAGTTGGTTCATCGATATTGTATTCACGCTTTAAATCACAAGGAGTTGATCCTAATAATGTGTATAATTCACCTCTTGCAAGAGCAATAAATATTGATCCTATTACGCAAGTTAAGGACGAAAATGGTGAGTTTATGAAGCCTATCAGAAATATGCAGGAAATTGTAAACCCTGTGGCTGGTATGTTTTATTTACATGATTCATATAAAACTGACAAGGTTGTTGGAAATTTATATGCTGAATATAAATTTCTTGAAGATTTTAAAGTTAAAACATCTATAGGTATCGATTATGCTTATCAGTGGCATGATGTTTATACTCCGCTTTTCGAGTTAAGTGATATTACTAAAAACACAAGTACACGTGTTGCTAAGGATATGAACAATTGGTATACCTATAACTGGGAAACTACTCTTAATTATCACAAATCGTTTGGTAATCATGAGGTTGATGCAATAGTTGGTACTACAGCAATGACAAGTACGTATGAAAATCTTTCTGGTAGTGCGAGTGATTTAATTATAGATGGTGTTGATTATGCTTACATTGATAATTCAGGAAACACTGAAAGTAAAACATCTGGTGGCGGCTATAACGAGAATTCATTGTTTTCATTCTTTGGTCGAGTTAATTATAGCTTTGGAGACAAATACATGGCTTCTGTAACTGTTCGTCATGATGGATCTTCTCGTTTTGGTTCTAACAATCGTTATGCTACTTTCCCTTCTATTTCTACTGGATGGATCATTTCAGAAGAAGATTTCTTGAAGGATAAACTTGGTCCAATTAGCTTCTTGAAAATTAGAGCTAGTTGGGGACAAAACGGTAACGAAAACATTGGAAACTTTGCTTATCTATCTTCAATTGTTAATAACAACAACTATAACTTCAATGCAGGGACTACTGTAAACGGTTCTGCCCCTTCAAAAGTTGCAAACCCTGATCTAAAATGGGAAACTTCTGAACAAACAGATATAGGTTTTGACTTATGGATTGGTTCAAAGTTTACTTTAAACTTTGATTATTATAACAAAACAACCAAAGATCTTTTAATTGATGCACCTATACCAGGGTACGTTGGTAATGATGCGCCTACAGTAAATGGAGGAACAGTTGAAAATAAAGGGGTTGAATTATTGTTAGGTTATAGAGATCAAATTGGTGACTTTTCATATGGAGCTACTTTGAATTTCTCGGCTAACAAAAATGAAATGACGAAAATTAACAATGATGAAGGTATCATTTATGGAGGTGTAAATATCGGACCTTCAGGGATGAAAGAGTTGACCATTGCTAAAGTAGGGGAACCTATCGGATATTTCTGGGGATATGAAACAGCTGGTATTTTTCAAAATCAAGCAGAGGTTAATGCACATAGTGTAGATGGACAATTAATACAGTCAAATGCAGCTCCTGGTGATTTGATTTATGTAGATCAAAATGGTGATGGAGTATTGGATGATGCAGATAAAATTAACTTAGGTAATCCACATCCTGATTTTACAGCTGGTTTAAACATTAACATGGCATATAAAAATTTCGATTTAAGTATGTTTTGGTATGGTGTTGTAGGTAACCAGATTGTTGATGCTACTCGTCGTTATGACTTACCGAATGCAAATTACCAAACTTCTATTTTGAATAGATGGACGGGTGAAGGAACTTCTAATTCAGAGCCAAGAGTTGTCTGGAGTGATAACAATAATAATCAAGGTAATTTCTCTGATTACATGGTGGAAGATGCTGATTATTTAAGACTTAAAAACCTTCAAATTGGATATACTTTTCCAAAGTCAATCCTTAAGAAAGTTAATATAGAAAGAGTTAGAGTGTATGTTTCAGGTGATAACCTATTAACATTTACTAAGTACACAGGTTTCGAACCAGAGATCGGTAATAGTGATAATATCTTCTACACAGGTATAGATCAGGGTATTTATCCTCAAGCAAGAGTATTCTCAGTAGGAGCTAATATTACTTTCTAAGATAATTTAACAGATTAAACTAAGAGCAATGAAAAAGCTAATATATTTATTTTTATGTGCTGTGGCATTGATGGGCTGTGAAGACTATCTGGAAAAGAATGATGTTACATCGCAAACAGAAGAGACTTTTTATCGTACGGAAGACGATATGTATCGTGCATTGGTAGCGGCATACGAACCATTGCAAAGGAACTGGGGTAGTACTTATCAGTTAACCTTGGATATTGCATCAGATGATTGTTACGGCGGTGGTGGTAGTGCTACAGATGGTGTAGATGTAAAGAAAGTTAATAGAGGAAATACAACTGCTTCAGAAGGAATGTGGAGTAATATTTGGAATGACCACTATGCTGGAGTATACCGTACCAATATCTTTTTGGAAAAAGTAGAAGCTTCTGAGATTACAGAAGATCACAAAAAGGAATATACTGGAGAAATATTATTCTTAAGAGCTTACTATTATTCTAATTTAGTTAGATTGTTTGAAAATATTCCGTTGATTACAAATACATTATCAACTTCTGAATATTCCCAAAGTCAAGCTGCAGTAGATGATGTGTACGCACAAATTGCAAGCGATCTTGAAGCAGCAATTGTTAACCTTAAAGGTGTTACTTATAGCAATGCAGAAAAGGGTAGAGTTACTGAGTGGGCTCCTAGAGCTTTGTTAGCAAGAATGTATTTATTCTATGATGGAGTTTATGGTAGCGGAAATGGTTCAACTACTATGCCTGGTGATGTAACAGCTAGTGATGTACTTGGTTATTTGAATGATATTATTGATGATAGTGGAGCAGATCTAATTGACTTTGCAAGTTTATGGGGACACTCAGATGTTGATGGTACTTGGATTGAAAATTCTATTGAAGGTATTTTCGAAGTTCAGTTTTCAAATCAGGGAGAAAGCTGGCAATGGTGGAGTGCACCATATGACACAGGTAACAAAATGGTTGTGTTTGTTGGACCTAGAGGAACACCTGAAAGCTCTGAGTATTATTCTTCATGGAGTTTTGCGCCAGGAACGCAGCAATTGTACGATTCTTACGAAGATGGAGATATAAGAAGAGATTTAACTTTGATTGATGCTGACTTAGAGATGGGTGAAGGAACTTATACGATCGGAGATCAGCATACAGGTTACTTCAATAAAAAATATGCAGGATTAAAAAGTCAGGTGCCAGAAGTTGGACAGGAACAATTGAACTTTCCACAAAACTATATTTCTATCAGATTTGCTGATGTTCTTTTAATGGCTTCAGAATTAGAAGTTAAAATTGGTACCAATGGTAATGCAGTTTCGCATTATAATAGAGTAAGAGCTCGTGCTTTCGGTACTGCATATTCTCCAGTTGGAGCAGTAACACTGGCAGAAATATTCGAAGAAAGAAAATTAGAATTTGCTTATGAAGCAATCAGATATTTCGATCTACGCAGACAAGGTATGGATATATTAACTGCTGCTATCAATGCTACAAACTTAGGTGGTATTTATGATTCAGGAGTAAATGCTGAAGCTAGAGGTTTTTGGCCTATTCCATCAAGCGAAATAGCTCTTTCTAATTATGCTTTGGAACAAAACGAAGGTTACTAATAGAATTGTTTTAGTTAACGAATAAATTAAAATCTAAAGAGATGAAAAATTTAATATATTTAATAGCACTGTTAGTAGCTGTTGTTTCATGTTCGCCTGATGAGTACAGTGCACCTGCTAACTTAACAGCCGATCAGATCGAATGGGAATATTTTGAAACTGATGTAGTTAATGAATTTACATTAATTAATAAGACTGAAGGAGTTACTACTTTATGGGATTTAGGAAATGGTACAACTGCTAAGGGCGATACTGTTACTGCTCGCTACACTTTTGCTGGAACTTATACGGTTAAATTAACTGTTATCAATCAAGGAGGTACTGTAGAAGTTCAAGATAATATTGTTACAGACAGAGACAATATGGCTTTCTTATCGGGATATCCTTACGATCAGCTAATTGGTGAAGGGACTCAAACATGGGCTATTGATGCGTACTACAAAGGACACTTTGGCTTAGGACCAACAATCGAGAATCCGGTTGAATGGTATGGAGCTAATCCGGGTGAAAAAGCTGATCGCGGTTTATACGATGACAGATTTACATTCGAAATTACAGAATCTGGTTTAACAGTAACTCAAGTAACCAATGGCGATGTTTATGCTAATGGCGGCTGGGCTGCAGATCTTGGAACAACAGCTGGAAATGAAGAGCCTGATGGAGGTGATTTTATTATGCCTTTTGATGGAGGCGAATTTGTTTGCTCATTTGCTGGAGATATACTTACTGTTAATGGAGGCGGTTTCCTTGGTTATTATGCAGGGGCAAATGAATATCAAATTTTAGCTTTGGAAGACGATTTATTAGATGTGGTATTCTGGGATACAAAAGCAAACTTTTATTGGTTTACACGTTTCAGACCATTAGATAAATTAACGCCAGAGCCAGTAGAAGAACCTAAAGAGCTGTTAGCTCTTGATATCATGGATGATTTTGAAGGTAATGGAAATATTCAGTGGTCTACCTCCGATATCGATAAGTTTGCAGTAATCGACAACTTTGCTCCAGTACCAATTAACGAATCAGAAAAAATTGCTATCTATCAAAAAGGTGCGGGCGAGTGGACTAATGTTAAAGCTGTATTAACGCACTACATGGATCTTACAGAAAGAAATGTTTTCTCGATGAAGGTTTTTATTCCAAGTTTTAATGATTATGAAACGGAATGCAATCCGGGAACAGACTGGTTGGCAACACATAACTTGATGCCACAAGTTGATGTTAAACTTCAGGATAGTTCATTGGGAGGAAATGCATGGACAACCCAGCAAGTTAGAACTCATGTATTAACCAGCGATCAGCAAGACATGTGGGTTGAATTAACTTTCGATTTCAGTGATGTTACTGACCGTGTTGATTTTGATCAGATCATTATTCAATTAGGAAACGAAGGACATTGTAATTCGGGTATTTTCTATATTGATGATTTTGAATTGTTATAATTTTTAGTACCCCTGGGACTTTTGGTCCCAGGGGTTTATCATCACCTTTTTAATTTTAATTCGTATGTATAGCATTAAAAAATATATTGTTTCCGTAGCAAGTTGTGTTCTATTGTTAACTCCATTGTTTCTATCGTGCTCAAGCAGTGATGATGATGATGTAAGTTATTTTGCAGATTTTTCGTTTGAAATTGATAGTAATAATCCTAACAATGTAACTTTTACAAATAATTCTACTGGTGATTATCTATACATCGAATACGATTATGGTAATGGTGAAACTTCAGGAGCACAATCTAATAAATCTTATACAGGAACGGCATACTATCCTTTAAAAGGAGATTATACTGTTACTTTAACTGTTTACGGATCATCTAACACAAGTGGAGATATTAAAAATGTTAGCAAAACAGTTAGCATAGCTGCAGATGATCCGGATTATATACCTGTAGAAGAAGGCCTGATTTGGTCTGATGAATTTAATGAATCAACCATTAATACTAACTACTGGACATTTGAAGTTGGTACTGGAGATTGGGGATGGGGAAATAATGAGCTTCAGTATTATACAGAAGGTGATAATGCCCATATCGAAGGTGGAAAATTAATTATTACTGCCAAAAAGGTTGATGATAATACGACTACTGGTTCTTATACATCTACACGTATGATAACTAAGGATAAACAAGAGTTTACTTACGGAAAAATTGAAATAAGAGCTAAACTCCCTTCAGGAAGAGGAGTGTGGCCAGCAATTTGGATGCTTGGCTCAAATATTAGCACTGCTGGTTGGCCTGCATGTGGTGAGATTGATATCATGGAATATGTAGGGTATGAGCCTGATGTTGTTCATTCAACAGTACATACAACTGATGGCTCAGGAAGTAATGGTAGCGGAAGTTCTATGGTTTTAGAAACTGCAGAAGAGGAATTTCATGTATATGGAATTAATTGGAGCGAGGATGAAATCGTATTCTATGTAGATTCGCCAGAAAATATTGTTCACACTTATGGACCAGCAATAAAAACAGCTAATAACTGGCCGTTTGACAAACCTCATTTTTTCATTTTGAACATGGCAGTTGGAGGAACTTGGGGAGGTGCTCAAGGAATCGATAATTCGATATTCCCTCAAACTATGGAGATCGACTACGTTAGAGTTTACCAATAATTCAATTGGATTTTTAATCCCTGTAAAAGTGAATCATATGCTGCTAAAAAACTTAAGCCTGTTTGTAGGTATGGCACTTCTTGTGTCTGCATGCAATTTAAATACGACGAAAAAACAAAGCCACGAAGTAAAAAGTGAATATCAATTGGTATGGTCCGATGAGTTTGATTATACCGGTTTACCCGATTCTACAAAATGGATTTATGATACCGAAGGAAATGCCGATGGTTGGGGAAATTGGGAAGCCCAGCATTATACTAATGCAAATAAAGAAAACGCATGGGTTGAAAATGGTGTACTCAATATTATAGCAATTAATAAGCAATTTGAGGGTAAGGAGTTTACATCTGCACGTTTAAACTCAAATACAGCATGGTTACATGGTAAATTCGAAATTAGAGCAAAATTACCAGATGGAAGAGGCACTTGGCCGGCCATTTGGATGATGCCTGAAGGCTGGACCTACTCTCATGGAAATTGGCCAAATATTGGGGAGATCGATATCATGGAACATGTAGGGTCAGATGTTGGAGTTATTCATGCTTCGGCTCATTCCAAAGATTATCAATGGCAAAAAGGAACTCAGCAAACAGCAACTCTTAAGGTTCCCGATGCAACCGAAAATTTTCACAATTATATTTTCGAATGGTCTGAAGATATCATGAAATGTTATGTAGATGACCAGCTGTATTTCGAGTACAAAAATGAAGGTCTGGGAGAATCGAAATGGCCTTACACAAAACCATTTTACCTGATCTTAAATGTTGCAGTTGGAGGTGCCTGGGGAAGTGTGAAAGGAATAGACAATGAAGCTTTTCCACAAACAATGGAAGTAGACTTTGTAAGAGTTTATCAAAAGAAGTAAAATATGAATTTAAAATATAGTGCTGCTGTTTCTTTAATTGTTGCATTAGGAGGATTTCTAATGGGATTTGACGCGTCGGTGATTTCAGGCGTTGTGAAATTCATTGAACCTCAGTTCGACCTGAGCAAAATACAGCTGGGTTGGGCTGTGAGTTGTTTGACTCTTACTGCAACCTTGGCCATGATGTTAGCTGGCCCTGTTAGTGATAGGTTTGGAAGAAGAACAGTGTTGAAATACGCTGCAGCATTATATTTTATTTCAGCTTTAGGATCAGCCATAGCTCCTAACTTTTTACTATTGGTTTTGGCAAGAATGATTGGAGGAATTGGAGTTGGCGCATCGCTGATTATTGCTCCAATGTACATTGCCGAAATCGCCCCTCCAAAACTTAGGGGTACTATGGTGTCCTTTAACCAACTGAATATTGTACTGGGAATAACGGTTGCTTTTTTCACCAATTACCTGATTTTACAATTGGGAAAATCAAACACTACTTGGACAAATTGGTTTCAGTTTGACGCATACAATTGGAGATGGATGTTGGGATTGGAAGCTATTCCAGCAATTCTATATTTTTCCTTGCTGTTTTTTGTGCCAAGAAGCCCGCGTTGGTTAGCCATGAATGGTTTAGATGATGAGGCTTTAAATGTTATGAAAAGAGCAGTTGGAGAAGAGGAAGCAAAAGATCAATTAAAAACTATTGCAAAAAGCATTAGTTCATCTAAAACAAAAGAACGCACTTCGTTAAAAGAATTGTTTAAACCATCTCTTAAGCTAGTATTGTTAATAGGTATTGTTATTGCAATTACTCAACAAATTACTGGTATTAATTCTGTTTTCTTCTATGCGCCGATGATATTCGAGCAAACAGGAATCGGAACAGATGCCTCTTTTTCACAAGCCATTCTTGTAGGATTAACCAACCTTGTATTTACTCTTTTCGCCATTTGGCTGATCGACAGGGTGGGCAGAAAACCACTCCTGGTTTTTGGTTTGTTTGGAATTGCAATATCCATGTTTGTGCTTTCAGCAAGCTTTGGCAATGCCACATACCAGTTAAGCGAAAAGAGTATATCTGAATGCTCAAGTTTTATTGAGCCTTCCCAATTAAAAGAGATTGAGAATGTTGTATTCGAAAGCGATATGGATTTCAATAATGCACTATTGAGCAGTGTGGGAGAACAAACTTTTAAAGAACACCAATCAGAATTTATCGCAAAAGCAATCAGTATCAACCCTTGGTTGGTATTGGCCGGAATTATTGGCTTTGTTGCATCCTTTGCGATTTCTATAGGACCTGTAATGTGGGTCTTGTTTTCAGAACTTTTCCCAAATCGGGTAAGAGGATTGGCCATATCATTTGTAGGGCTGATCAACTCGGGGATAAGTTTCATAGTACAGTTGGCTTTCCCTTGGGAACAAATGAATCTGGGAAATGCAACAACCTTTTTAATATATGGAATATTCGGAGCATTAGGATTGGTATTTGTCATTGTAATGCTACCCGAAACCAAGGGGAAATCCCTTGAGGAATTGGAAGTTATTCTGGTAAAGGAATAAACAGGATATAGGAACAGATTAAATCCTACTTGGATTTTATTATATAATCAGAATTTTTAGAAGTAATAATTGAAGTAGAATCAATTAAGATTAAAATGAAGAAGAAAAACATTTATTTGGGAGACACGAATTTAAATTGTAGCGAGGCTGAAGTCGAGGGTAAATTCGTAGAACTGCATAATGAAAAGTTTTACAAGATCAGCAATTCTGATCAAATGTCAGACTTCTTTATGAGTATAGTTAGTGATTCGGATCACTGGATGTTCATATCGAGCAATGGTTCTTTATCTGCAGGAAGAAAAGATAGAAATAATGCATTGTTCCCATATTATACCGTTGACAAAATTCACGATTTTCGAGATAAGACAGGGAGCAAAACCATAATGTTGGTTGAGAAAGGAGACAAAACTCTTTTATGGAAACCATTCTCGAATGGTCTTCGAAAAATATATAAAATTGAAAGAAACTTGTACAAAAGTATCTATGGCAACAAGATTATTTTTGAAGAGGTCAACTTTGATTTGAAAATGAGTTTTCAGTACTCATGGAGCAATACTGAAAAGTTTGGTTTTGTTAAAACTTCTCAAATAAGCAATTGGGGTGAAGAAGGTGTAAAGTTCGAGATTCTTGATGGTTTGGAAAATATTCTTCCAAGTGGTGTAGATTACGATTTTCAGAATGAATACAGCAATTTACTTGATGCTTACAAAAAGAGTGAATTATTGGAAGAAACTGGTCTTGGTTTGTATATGCTAAGTTCAATTCCTGTTGATAGAGCAGAACCAAGTGAATCTTTAAATGCAACAACAGTTTGGTCTTATGGTTTAGATGGAAGTAAAATTTTATTATCAACCAAGCAAGTTGATAAGTTTAAAGAGGGACAAAATCTTGCCACTGAGATTGATGTTAGAGCAGCTAAAGGAGCATACTTTTTGAATAAAGAGCTTGAGTTGGTAAAAGGCGAATCGAAGGAGTGGATGTTTGTTATTGAGTTGAATCAGGATAGTGTTGCGGTTGCCAACCTTAATGAGTTTATCAAAACGGAAAAAGACATTGTAAATTCATTAAAGCAGGATATAGATTTAGGCACTACCAATTTGATTAAAATTGTTGCTGATGCTGATGGTTTGCAAATGGGAAATGATGATTTAAGTTATGCTCGTCATTTTTCCAATACACTTTTCAATGTTATGCGTGGAGGAATTTTTACGGATAATTACCTTGTAGATTCATTAGATTTTAAGCTGTTTGTGCAACAAACAAACATGCCATTAGCAAAAGAATATCAGCAGTGGATCGGGAAGTTACCTGCTCAAATTTCATATGCTGAGCTGTGTGAACTTGCCAATAAGACCAATCATGCTGACTTGATCAGAATTTGCAATGAGTATCTTCCTTTAACTTTCAGCCGAAGACATGGTGACCCTAGTCGTCCGTGGAATCAGTTTTCTATAGAAACTAAAAATGATGATGGCTCACCAAAATTGAATTATCAAGGAAACTGGAGAGATATTTTCCAAAATTGGGAAGCTTTGGCATTATCCTATCCAGAGTTCTTGGAAGGAATGATCAGTAAATTTGTGAATGCATCTACGGCAGATGGCTATAATCCCTACAGAATTACGCGTGAGGGCATCGATTGGGAATGTCCAGATCCACATGATCCATGGGCTTATATTGGTTATTGGGGTGATCATCAGATTATCTACTTGCAAAAATTTTTAGAGTTATCGAATGAATATCATCCTGGAAAGCTGAATGATTTATTAACAAAAGAGAATTTTGTATACGCAAATGTTCCTTATAGAATAAAATCATATCACGATATTATAAAAAACCCACAGGATACTATCGAATTTGATTATGACTTAAATGATCAGATTGTTGATATGGTTGGTAAGCTTGGAGCTGACGCCAGATTATTAAGAAAAGGAAATGAGCTTTATCAGGTGAATCTTACCGAAAAAATATTGGTAACCTTATTAACAAAACTGAGCAATTTCATTCCTGAAGCAGGTATTTGGTTGAATACACAACGCCCTGAATGGAACGATGCAAATAATGCATTGGTAGGAAATGGTGTTTCGATGGTTACGCTGTGCTACTTAAGAAGATTTCTTCAATTTTGGTCTAATAAATTCGATCAAATTTCTGTTGGTGAAATAAATATTTCGGAAGAGGTAAAAATTCTTTTGGATAGCATTTATTCGCTGTTTATGAACAATGCTGAACTTATGCATAAAGGATTTTCAGATCAAGACAGACGTCGTTTCGCCGATGTGTTAGGTGAAGCTGGTACCAAATACAGAAATGGAATTTATGCAGACTCTTTTTCAGGTGTCAAAAGATCGATTCAAGTATGTGAATTAAAAGAATTTATTGATCTTTCTTTGGCTTATATGGACCAATCTATTCAAGCAAATAAGCGAGAAGATGGACTTTATCATGCTTACAATTTGATTTCTTTTACTGATCAAGATGTTTCTATTCGTTATTTGTATGAAATGCTTGAAGGGCAGGTAGCTGTTTTAAGTTCTGGTTATTTAAATGCAGAAGAAAGTCTTGATGTATTGAATTGTTTAAAATGGAGTCAACTTTTTAGACGTGATCAGTATAGTTATTTCCTTTATCCTGACAGACAATTACCTCGATTTACAGAAAAGAACAATATTCCTGAAGCCAGAGTTAAGGAGTCTAAACTATTATCTAAACTGATTGAGAATAATGATACTTCAATAATTGGAGTAGACCAAATTGGTGGATATCATTTTAATGGTTCATTCAGAAATGCTGAAGTATTAAAAAGTGCATTAGTTGACCTTAATCAAGCTGATTATAAAACCTTGGTTGAAGAAGAAAAGGAACAAATACTTGATGTTTTTGAAGATATTTTTGATCACCAATCATTTACCGGACGTTCTGGAACATTTTATGGATTCGAAGGATTAGGAAGTATCTATTGGCATATGGTTTCGAAATTATTGCTTGCCACACAAGAAAGCTATTTTAATGCAATTAAGGAAGGAGCTGATCCTGTAATTATTGGAAAAATGAAAGATCATTATTTCGAAATTAAAGCAGGAATAGGCCTGTATAAATCTCCGGAATTATATGGTGCTTTTCCTACCGATGCGTACTCGCATACTCCATCAACTGCCGGAGCACAACAACCAGGTATGACTGGTCAGGTGAAAGAGGATTTCATATCGAGAATTGGAGAGTTGGGCATTCATGTTAAGAATGGTGAAATTGTATTTGGGACTTCCTTATTGAATGGACAAGAGCTTTTAAAACACGAAGAACAATTTGTTTATTTTGATGTGTTTGGAAATGAACAAAAAATAGGCTTAGGTGAAGATCAGTTAGCCTTTACTTTCTGTAAAGTTCCTATTGTCTACACTAATGCCGATAAAAATCAAATTACAGTATTGTATAAAAATGGAGATACCAAAGAGATACAATCTAATATAATTGATCAGAAAACTAGTGCTTCTGTCTTTAGTAGAAGTGGTGAAATCGAGAGGATTGATTATTCAATCGGAAATTAATAAAATGAACAAATCTGTATGAGCACATGACAAATTATGACTCATACAGATTGCTTTAAACTTTAACCTATGTCTGTAAGAAGTGAATATCTATTGTCATTAGCAGGAGTCGACCTAAATGGCAAAAGCAAAGATGAATTGAGATCTTTATATTATCAGTATTTGAATAGTGGTATGCATGGCATTTGCTTTAGCCCTTATGTTGATGGACAAGAGCCAGGAGATCAGATAAGTGAAGAGCAAATACGTCGAAGAATGGAAATTGTTAATCCACATACAAAATGGATCAGATCTTTTTCATGTACCGAAGGAAATGAATTAATTCCCCAAATAGCCAAAGAAAATGGACTAAAAACATTAGTTGGAGCATGGCTGGGAAAATATAAAAGCATTAACGATAAAGAGATCGAAGGGCTTATTAAAGTAGCTAAAGATGGGAATGCAGATATTGTTGCTGTTGGAAATGAGGTATTGTACCGTGAGGATTTGAGTGAAGACGAACTGCTGGATTACATCTACAAGGTAAAGGAAGCACTTCCTGGTGTTCCTGTTGGCTACGTTGATGCCTACTATGAATTTGGAAATCGACCTAGAATAACTGAAGCATGCGATGTGATTCTAGCAAATTGTTATCCATTTTGGGAAGGCTGCAGTCTCGAACATTCGTACTTCTACATGAAAGACATGTATAATCGTGCGCTACAAGCGGGCAATGGAAAGAAAGTGATCATTACCGAAACGGGATGGCCAAATGTTGGAGAACCTTTCCATGGAGCAGAACCGTCGCAAGAGAACGCCATGAAATATTTTATTCAGGCTCAAAATTGGTCCAAAGAAGAAGATATTGAAATATTCTATTTCTCATCCTTTGATGAAGATTGGAAAACTTCTGATGAAGGTGATGTTGGCGCATATTGGGGAATTTGGGATAAGAATGAGAAGTTGAAATTCTAATTCCTCCTATTTACGAACAAAGCTAAGAAGCTATATAATGAAGAAAATTACAGAACATCTAGATATAAAGTTTGATAAGGCGATTTGTTACTCAGGATTCAGACAAGGACAAAGTCCCGATGCAGGTATTTTTCCAACATACGATCAGATTAAAGAAGATCTTTTGATTTTACAGGGGCATTGGAAATACCTAAGGCTTTATGCTTGCGATAAACAAACCGATATTATTCTTGAGGTGATTGAAAAAGAGAATCTTGATTTTCAGGTAATGCTTGGAGCATATATTGGTGCTGAGATGAATAATTTTGGCTGTCCATGGGGTGGAGCTTTTTCTGAAGGGCAGTTAATCGCAAATAAAGAGCACAATATTAATGAGATAGAGAAGCTTATAAAACTAGCAAATCAATACCCGGATATCGTTTTTGCATTGTCAGCGGGTAATGAAGCTACAGTAAGTTGGACTGACCATTATGTGCCGGTTGAGAGTGTTATTCGCTACGTTAATATCATAAAAAAGGGTACTAAACAACCTGTTACTTTTTGTGAGAACTATGTCCCTTGGCTTGATCATCTAAAAAAATTGGTAGAAGCTGTTGATTTTATTTCGATACATACCTACCCTGTTTGGGAATACAAAAACATTCATGAAGCCCTGGAATACACCAAACAAAACTATTACAGCATTGCAGAAAGATATCCTCACAAACCGGTTGTAATTACTGAAGCAGGATGGGCTACTAACTCAAATGGTCGAGGAATTGATCCCGGAAATGTTAGCGAGGATTTACAGGAAGTATACTATCAGGATTTAATGAAATGGACAGAAGAAGAAGAAATTTTGGCATTTTATTTTGAAGCTTTCGATGAACAATGGAAAGGATCACCGGAACCAATGGAACCTGAAAAACATTGGGGATTATTTACTGTTGAAAGAAAACCCAAGAAAGTTATGAGAACGCAATTTGCAGACTTCGTTTAACCTAACAAATATCAAACATGAAAAACCTAACCATGAAAAATATTTCAATATTAGTTTGCATCACGATTGGATTATTCTCTTGTAAGAATTCTGCTAAAAAGTCGGATTCAAATATTCAAAAAGAACAAAAGCAGAATATGGAAATCAAGCAAGAAAAAAAGGACCTTTTAAATGGCACTTCTTGGGCAGTTTGTTATTCAGGATTCCGAAGTGGACAACATCCAGACAGAGGGAATGGAGCAGTAAATCCAAGTGAGTCAGAAATTCTGGAAGATCTTCAAATTATATCAAAAGATTCGCTTTTCCATTTAATAAGACTGTATGATTGTGGAGAAAATTCGCAAGCCGTACTTAGAATAATTGAAGAAAATCAATTGAATATTAAGGTGATGTTGGGAGTTTGGCTAAAGGCAGAGCTTAGTGCACATGAAACTTGTTCATGGCTTACTGAACCTATTTCTCAAGAGGTTTTGGATAAAAACAAACTGCTGAATCAGGAAGAAATTAAAAAAGGAATCTTGTTGGCCAATAAATATCAAGAAACAGTTGTAGCTGTGAATGTTGGAAATGAAGCATTGGTTGAATGGAACGACCATAAAGTGGATACAGATTCTATTATTTCTTATGTGGAAAAAGTACAGAAAGAGATTGATCAACCTGTAACAGTGGCCGATAATTATGAATGGTGGGCTGCACAAGGTAAAAAGTTGGCCGAGGCTGTTGATTTTGTTTCCATACATGTGTATCCGGTTTGGGAAGAGAAGGATATCGACGAAGGTATGTCTTATACTATTGAGAATGTTCAGAAAGTTAGAAATGCTTTGCCTAGTAGTAAACTGGTTATTACTGAAGCTGGTTGGGCAACAGTAGCCTCTGAGTTCGGCGAGAGAGCAAGTGAAGAGAAACAAGAGCGTTACTACCATGAATTAAAAAAGTGGACAAATGAAATGAATATTACAACATTCTTTTTTGAAGCTTTTGATGAGGATTGGAAAGGCGAAACCTCTGATCCGTTAGGAGCAGAAAAGCATTGGGGAATATTTACAGTTGACAGAAAACCGAAAAAGGTAATGCAGGCTCTTTACCCTGAACTTTAACCAACAATATCTAATTACGAATCACTCATACCTAAAATACGAATCAATATGGCACCATATAAAACAGCGGCAGAAGATAAAGTTCCCTTTGCACAGAAAGCAGCTTACGGAGCAGGACAGTTAACAATCAACCTTTATCCGGCAGCCCTGGGCGTTTTTATGTTCTACCTGATCTACGGATTTAAAATGGATCCTGTTTTAGCTGGTTTATTATCTGCCTTACCAAAATTTTTCGATGCTCTTATTGACCCAATCATGGGTTATATTTCGGACAATACCCGCACTCGGTGGGGAAGAAGAAAGCCTTATGTGTTGTTGGGAAGCATCATTACAGGGATTGCTTTTATGGTGCTGTGGCAATTGCACCCTGAAAATTCGGAAATCTATAATTTCTTTTACTTTTTAATTCTATCGGTTGTTTTCTTTCTGGCTTTTACCATATATTCTACACCATTCATAGGTTTGGGCTACGAAATGACACCGGATTATAATGAACGAACCCGTTTAATGGCGGTAGGGCAGTTTTTTGGTCAGATGGCTTGGATGATTGCACCTTGGTTCTGGATTTTGATTGGTAACTCTGATTTATTTTTCGAAGAATCAACAACAGGAGTAAGGGTGTTATCTTTTTGGGTTGGAGGTGCAAGTATCATATTGGGGGCACTGCCAGCATTGTTTTGTAAGGAGCTTAAATTGCCTGAATTGGAAGGTGAGTCCAAGTTAAGCATGAAGAAACTTGCATCAAATATTAAAGAATTTTGGAAAGCAATTGTACAAACTTTAACCTGTAAACCATTCGTGAAGTTGTGTGGTGCCACTTTTTTAATATTTAATGGTTTTCAGACAATAGCGCAGTTCTCGTACTTTATTATTCTTTATTATTTGTTTGATGGTAGCATTAGTGCAGCAGGCGCCTGGCCTCCATGGTTTAGTACCGTAAATGCAGGTTTTACGGCATTTCTTATTATCCCAATTGTAACTCGTATTTCAACAAAAGTTGGAAAGAGAAAGGCCTTCATAATATCCACATTGCTTTCCATTGTAGGATACATACTAAAATGGTGGGGTTTTAACCCTGCTAATCCATGGTTAATGTTTTTACCCTTGCCATTAATTTCATTCGGTATTGGAGGCTTGTTTACCTTAATGATGTCAATGACTGCGGATGTTTGTGACTTAGATGAACTAAATAATGGAACACGCCGAGAGGGAATGTTTGGAGCCGTGTATTGGCTAATGGTAAAATTAGGTAATGCACTCGCATTTTTGGTAAGTGGGGTGGTTCTAAAAATGGTTGGCTTTGACCAAAATGCAGAAATACAAACTACGGAATCGTTAATTAATCTGAGGTTGGCGGATATTATTATTCCAATAATATTTGCGCTTATAGCCATTTGGATGATGATGAAATATAGTATTTCTGAGAAGAGAGCACTTGAAATTCGCGAGGCTTTAATTGCTAGAAGGGGAAAAGTAAAACACTAAAACTATAACCAATTATAAAATCATGAATAAGACAAAAACTATTGCTGGAATCCTTTTAATGACTGTGGTTATGGCATGTAACAGTAAACAGGAAAAGTTAATGATTGATGTTTATGAAACGTCAGCAGCAGGAAATAAACTTCAAAAAGTGGAAGTTTCAGAATCAGGAACTACAGATTTAGAAATCACAATAAAACCAGAAGAAAAGTATCAAGAAATAATTGGTTTTGGAGGTTCGTTTACCGAATCATCTGCTTATCTGTTAAATCAATTAAGCAATAAAAACAGAAAGCTAATTATAGATGCATACTTTGGAGAAGAAGGAGCAAAATATTCTTTAACCAGAACACATATTAACTCTTGTGATTTTTCGCTGAGCAACTACTCCTACGCTCCTGTGGAAGGAGACAAAGAGTTAAAGCATTTTTCGATAGATGAAGATCGCGATGATATCATTCCAATGATAAAAGAAGCTATGGCAGTTTCGAAGGATGGCTTTAAGATTATGTCGTCGCCATGGACCGCTCCTGTTTGGATGAAGGACAATAAGGATTGGAAAGGTGGAAAACTACTGTCTGAATATTACGATACCTGGGCATTGTTTTTCTCGAAGTACATTAATGAGTACAAGAAAGAAGGCATCGACATCTGGGGGCTAACGGTTGAGAATGAGCCATTGGGTAATGGTTACAACTGGGAAAGTATGCATTTTACTCCTGAAGAAATGGTAGATTTCGTAAGCAAGCACCTTGGGCCAAAATTGAAGGCAGATGGTCATGATGTAAAGGTGTTGGGTTACGATCAAAATCGTGATGAGTTGAAAGAGTGGGCTGATATCATGTATAAAGATGAGGAATCCTCGAAATACTTTGATGGTATGGCGATTCACTGGTATGCCAGTACCTTCGATTATATGCCGGAAGCTTTGCAATATACACATGCGAAAGCTCCTAGTAAGCTTATGATTCAATCAGAAGCCTGTGTGGATGCAGAAGTTCCTCACTGGAATGATGATGCCTGGTACTGGAAAAAAGAAGCGACTGATTGGGGTTGGGACTGGGCGCCCGAAGAACAGAAGCATCTTCATCCAAAATATGTGCCGGTATACCGTTATGCTCGCGATATTATTGGTTGCCTGAACAATTGGGTACAAGGATGGGTTGATTGGAATATGGTGCTTGACACTCAAGGTGGTCCAAACTGGGCAAATAACTGGTGTTTGGCTCCTGTAATTGTTGATCCTAAGAAAGATGAGGTATACTTCACTCCAATGTACTACACTTTGGCACACTTTAGCAAGTACATTCGTCCTGGAGCTATCCGAATTGGTTTTGAATCGAATAATGATGATTTAATGGTAACTGCGGCTCAAAACCCTGATGGTTCAATTGCCGTTGTGGTATTGAATATGAAAGAGGAAGCCAAGCAGTTAAAGTTGACAATGGCAGGAAAGGAAAGCGCTTTTAAAATTGACGCCCAAGCTTTACAAACAATTGTCATTCATCAGGATAAATAAACAGAAATCATGCCTACTATGAATAAATTTCTATGTATAGCCTTTTTAATGATTTGTTTTGCGTGCAATCAAAAGCAAAATCTTGTTTCAATATCAGGTAGAAATATTGTGCTTAATGATTCTGTCTATCTCATAAAAGGAATTTGTTATCATCCTGTTCCAAAAGGCTGTAAACAAAGAAGCTTTGAAAGACTTGAACAAGATTTGGCCTTGATGAATGAGGCAGGAATAAATACCATCAGACTGTATTCTCCTGTTGATGATCAAGCAGTATGGGATCAAATCCATAAGGCAGGAATAAAAATCATAGTAGGCTTTGGTTACAATCAAAATGGACATTTTGATATTCTATCAGGGAGTTTTGCCAATTACATTAACAAGTATAAATCACACCCAGCCATTCTTTTTTGGGAATTGGGGAATGAATACAATTACCATCCCGAGTGGTTCGATGGTGATCTGAAAAACTGGTATGCTGCATTGAACCATGCAGCACAAAAAGTTCATGAAATTGATAAGCATCACCCTGTTGCTACGGCTCATGGTGAGCTACCCGATTCCCTTGCACTTTCCATTTGTACTGATATTGATATCTGGGGAATGAATGTGTATCGCTGGGATGATCCGACAGACATTTTCGGTGAGTGGAAAAGCATTAGCAAAAAGCCAATGTACCTGTCTGAAGCCGGTGCCGATAGTTACATGACCATTTCGAAGAGTGGTTATGAGCAAGGTGAAAACCAAAAAGCCCAGGCCGATGCTATCAGGAAGATTTTAAAGTCGACTTTCGGGAATCAGGAGGTATGTGCAGGACTTGCTTTATTTGCCTTTGTAGATGAATTCTGGAAAGCAGGAAATCCGGATACACAAGATCCGGGAGGTTGGGCACCAAACAGCAGTGGTGTTCCATATGATGGTGCTCCCAATGAAGAGTATTGGGGCATTGTAGATATCGAAAGAAACAAGAAGGAAGCATTTCAAGTTGTGAAGGAACAATATTTGAATGTAAAGGAAACAAACTAACAGATTGTGTTTTATCATTGAACAGAGTATTGAGATAGGCAGTCAGAAAAAAAGCTTTAATGAGTCATCTTCTAAAAAATAAGAACCTGGAAATTTGCATTGATATGCCATTGGAAAATTATCAGTTTTCAAGGTTTGACTGGACAGGGAAGATCACATCCGTGAAGTTTAACGGCATTCCCATTTCTACCCAGGAAAAGATAAATGGTGACCCTGAAAATGTGTTTGGCAAGGGTTTTTACAATGAGTTTGGTATTGAAATTCCAATTGGTTTTGGTGAGATAAATGAGGGAGGTACTTTTCCAAAAATCGGTGTGGGAGAATTAAAGAAGAAAGGAGAATCTTACAACTTTAGCAAATTCTATGAAGTAAAACCTGCCAGTTTTAAATTGATTAAAGAGTTCAATAAGTTAAGAATAGAATGTATCTCGGGAATTGTGACTGGTTATTCTTATGAGCTCATAAAAGAAATAGAACTATTGGAAAGTAGTTTCGAGATTCGATATCGACTGAAGAATACAGGAAAAAAGACCATTGTAACCAATGAATACTGCCATAATTTTTTAGCCATCGATAATGAATTGTTGGGCAGCAATTACATCTTAAATTTTCCTTTCGAACTTAAGCCGGAATTATTTGATGAAGCTCTTAATCAGGAAGAAAAAGTGATTGTAAATAAAGAGGAAATTACTTTCAATGATATTCCTGAGGAGCAGTTTTTTTACGGGAATCTTACAGGAGGAAAAAGTGTATTTGCAAGTTGGGAGTTGCTTAATACCAAAAGCAAAATAGGAATTCGGGAAACAGGAGATTTTGAAACCTCAAAAATTAACCTGTGGGGATGGAAGCATGTAATTAGTCCTGAATTGTTTTTTGAAATTCATGTGAAACCTGATGAAGTTATTGAATGGAAGCGAACTTATAGTTTGTTCAATTTAGAATAATAACAACTAATTACAAATTAGTTAAAAATACAGGAGAAATGAAGTTATATCTAAAAAACAGGAAGGATTTATCCTCTTTTGAAATTCAAAAAATAGTTGAATTACTTTCCTCTATCTGGCCTCCAATTGAAGAAAGTATTGATATCAATCAAATGATTCAGACTTATTCAACTACACCTCTTTATTCATTTCATAAAGTTCTATTGTATTTTAAAGATGAAGAACTTATTGGACATACCGAGGTATTCAACAGAGAAGTTTTTGTTGGAACCAATAAAATGGAAATCCTTGCCTTGGCAGGTGTTTGTGTTAAGCCGGAATTTAGAGGTAAGGATATCGGTTTTAGTATGGTTGAAAATGCATTCAGATTTGTGGATAACGGAAAATTTAAATGTTCCATATTTCAAACCAATGTTCCTGGATTCTATGAGAGAATTGAATGCAAACAAATTCAAAATAGATTTGTCAATCGAAAAAGTAAAACTGATGTAAATAAAAACCCGTGGAGGGATCCTTTTGTTATGTTGTATCCGGAAAGCCTTAATCTTGGTCTGTCTGAGATCGATTTAAATGGGGAATGTTATTAAAAAGTGAAGTGGTTTTGTAACATCAAGTTCAGGTTTTATTTTAATAATTAGAAATCAAAAAGATACTTAATACATTATAATTTGAATTTATGAAAATTACTGCCTTAAGTTCTTGCTGTGTGGATTTGTATCCAGAGTTGAATGAAGTATATGTTGGAGGAAATTCATTGAATTTTGCCACTCAATGTAAATTGTCGGGGATAGCCAATGTTTCAGTAATTGGAGCATTAGGAAATGATAAATATGCAGATCTTATCGAAAATCATCTCGATAAAAGAGAAATTGATCGATCCAGATTGTATAGAGTTGATTCTCCCACAGCTTCAAATAAAATCTTTATAGATAAATATGGCGACCGATATTTTAAAGCTGATAGTTGGCAAGGTGGCGCATTTGATAGGTTTCGCTTGTCGGAAAGTGATTTTAGTCAGCTGGAAAGTCAGGATATCGTTGCGATGCCTGCTGGTGATCCCAATTTGGATCTCTTTTTGAAAAGACGAAAAAAAGAGCAGCTGGTCGTTATCGATTTTTTGGATTACCATCCAATTGAGTTTATTGAAAATCGAATTAATGATATCGACATATCTTTTTTAAGTGCAAAAGAAGAGATGTTTGATGATTTGAAAGTAGTGGCTGATAAATCAGGAAAAATGATAGTGGCAACTCTTGGGGCCAGAGGTAGCGTAGCTTTTTATAAAGAAAAGTGTTACAGAATGGATGCTTTACAAGTTGAAGAAGTAGTTGATACCACCGGATGTGGCGATGCATACCAGGCAGCATTTGTGATTGAATGGTACAAATCGAAAAATATTAAACAGGCTATGTATAAAGGAAGTTGTGCTGCAGCCAAAGTTTTATTGTTTAAAGGTGGTGTTGAGTAAGAAGAATACACTTCTAAAATCCATATTACAAGATAAATAACATGAAAAATATAGAGTCAAAACTTTCACTAAAGGAGAAAATCGGGTACAGTTTAGGAGATACAGCCTCCCATTTTGTTTGGGATATGGTTGGTTTCTGGATTCTGATATTCTACACCGATACTTTTGGAATCTCGGCCGCCGCCGCAGGAACCATTATGCTAATTGCTCGTTTTTGGGATATGATTAGCGATCCGGTAATGGGAATTATTGCAGACAGGACAAAGACCAAATGGGGAAAATTTAGACCTTATGTTTTATGGATGGCTGTACCTTATAGTGTTTTAGCTGTTTTGACCTTTACTACACCAAATTTGGGTCCAACAGGTAAGGTAATTTATGCTGGGACTACCTACTTTTTATTAATGACAGTGTTCACTGCTATTAACCTGCCTTATTCATCTTTAGGAGCTGTAATGACTTCCGATTCATATGAACGTGCTGGTTTAAATTCCTATCGATTTATATTTGCTTTTGTTGGGCAATTTATTGTTTCTGGAACTGCACTGTCGTTGGCTTTGTATTTTGGTGGTGGCGATACTGCTAAGGGATATCAATACACATTAATATTGTTTGGAGGAATCAGTTTGATTCTGTTCTTAATTACCTTTAAAACTACCAGGGAAAGAGTTCAACCTCCAAAAGACCAAAAGGAGAACCTAAAAGAAGATTTTAAAAACTTATTTAAAAATAGACCTTGGGTAATTTTATTTTTTGTTGGCATCATCTCATTTATCATGTTTGCCATGCAGAATTTATCCATTGCATATTATTTCAAGTATTATATTGGGAATGAAGAAAATGTCCAGTTATTCAATGTGATTGGAACGGTAGCGCTTATTGTTGCTATTCCGTTTTCGAAACCATTGGCTCAAAAATTTGGTAAGAGAAATGTGTTCTTGGCTAGTTCATTATTGTCTGGATTTTTCTTCATTTGCCTTTATATCCCTTCTTCCGATAACCTATATCTGATTTATACCTTTAATATTCTTGCGAAAATAGCTTATGCTCCGGCAGTTCCTTTGTTATGGACCATGTTGGCCGATACGGCAGATTATTCGGAATGGAAATCGGGCCGCAGAGCTACCGGACTGGTATTTTCGGCAGCTACCTTTGCCCAAAAGGCAGGTTGGGGAGTTGGAGGAGCTTTGGCAGGTTGGTTACTTGCAGTTTTTCAGTTTACACCAAACGTTGAACAAACAGCAACTGCTATTACAGGCATTAAAATGATGATTTCAGTTTTCCCTGGAATATTATATATGTCGTGCGCGATTTTATTGTACTTCTATACTATTGATCATGAAACTTGCGAACGAATGAAAAGGGATTTGGATACAAGGAGATTAAATGGATAGAATCTATCTTTTATAAATTACAAAAGGCTTTCTATAGAAAGCCTTTTGTTTTATGTAGGAATTGAAGGTTTGCTTCTAAATAGTTTAGGAGGTAAAAATGGAAAATCGTTCTTCTCCCATTTTTTCTAGCTTTGCAAGCTGTTTAAACATTTTAAAAATTATACTTGGTGAAACGTACATTAACTTTTTTATTTATCTTATTTTCTATTGCTGCACAAGCTCAGTATTGGTTACCTAAATCGTCGGGAGAAATTGTGAAGCACAAATATTATACACTTAGTTATAATGAAGAAGAAGAGCAAGCAAATTGGGTAGCCTATAAGCTTACGAGCAAAATGATTCAAGGTCTGGCAGAGCGAAAAAATAATTTCAAAGCAGATCCAAAAGTCTCAACTGGGTCAGCAAGCTTAGCTGATTACAAGGGCTCTGGATACGATCGGGGGCACCTTTGTCCTGCCGCATCAATGAAAATTGATCAACAGGCAATGAGTGATAGTTTTTATATGAGTAATATGTCTCCTCAAGTTCCAGCTTTTAATCGAGGGAAATGGAAAAGTTTGGAAGCTAAGGTCAGAAAGTTAACACTTAAAAATGATTCACTTTATGTAGTTTCCGGACCTGTTTTTAAAAATATGAAAGGCGAAATTGGTCACAATAAAGTTTCTGTTCCTGGTTATTATTTTAAGGTGATATTTTTTCCGCGTCAAAAGAAAACATTAGCTTATTTATTGCCTAATCGAAAAATAGAAAAAGAAATTGATACGTTTATTGTCCCTTTGGATAGTATCCAAAGTTTTTCAAACGTCTATTTCAAAGGTTTTGATAATGCTCTTTAAAAAATAAGTATAGATATTTCTGATTACTTAAACTGCTTCAATTGTTGGAGCAGTTTTTTGTTTTAACGGCAAAAGCATATTCATCCATAAGAATCAGTTTTCAACTTAAACTTCCATTTTGTTTGCTGTAATAATTTACGAAGAATCAGGATTGTTTTGCATACCATGGAAAACTATAAACTATTACAAAATTCAGAATTAGAAATCTTTTTCTAAATTTGAATTCGAGAAAATAGTCTATGACAAATCTAAACAACCCATTGTATTCGAAATTAAAGGCTGGAAATAAAAATGCTTTTCAAGAATTGTTTGAGGAGTATTATACTTCTATGTATTTCTATGCATGTAAGTTTGTAGATGATGATTTGGCAAGAGATTTAGTTCATGACGTATTTATGATATTTTGGCAGAACAAAGAAAATATTACAATTAAATCCTCTTTATCTGCCTACCTCTTTAGAATGGTTCGTAATAAATGTCTTAAGGAGATTGAAAGACAAAAAGTTAGAGACGATTATAGTACAGAATCATTAAATCTTGATGAGTTAGCTTATTATAACGATGGTATCAAAAGTATCATTGAATTAGAATTGGAAGAAAAGCTTAAAAAAGCTATGGATAAGATGCCCGATGGTTGTCGTAAGGTGTTTGTTATGAGTCGTTTTAGTGGTCTAAAGAATAAGGAAATTGCTGAACAACTTGGAATTTCTGTGAAGGCAGTTGAAAAACAAATCACTAAATCTCTAAAAATTCTAAGGCTTGAGTTAAAAGAATATATTCCCCTATTGGTGTACATATACTTTAATGGACGAGATTTTTTATAAAATGATGTGGTCGAATTAGAGTACAATAAAATTCCTTATTCCAATTGTTGATCTTCACAGCAAACTGACCATTTAATATCACCGCAGAATTATAAATATTAAAAAAATGAAAATTGGAGGTAGGGTAAAATCTATTTTTCCGATCATGTAGAATAGAAACCGATAATTAAAGATGGATAATAAGGATAAAATAGCAGAATTCCTTCAGGGACAGCTTGGTGAGGAAGAGCAGGTTGAGTTTCTTGATTGGGTTTATTCGAATGCCGAAAATAAAAAGGAGTATTTTCAGCAGAAGGATATCTGGGATTCCTATAAAATGTATTCGGAAAAAGGAAAAATAAATCTGAAGAGGGAATGGAGAATTTTATCCAATCGAATTGATCTATTAAAAAATCCTAAAGTTTATACCATAAGAAAGAATTTTGGTTTATGGATGAGGGTTGCTGCAATAGTAATTATAGTATTTGGTCTGGGATGGGGAACTAATATAGTTTTAAATTCTTTTGACAAAGCAGAACAGATGGTGCATCAACTTGAGGTTCCTAAAGGACAGAGATCTAAGTTAGTTTTAGCCGATGGAACGGAAGTGTGGTTAAATTCTGATTCGAAATTGGGTTTTTCATTCGATGATGATAAAAAACAGAGAATTGTAACATTAAGTGGAGAAGCATTTTTTAATGTTAGCAAGGATGAAGAAAAACCTTTTGTTGTAAATGTGAAAGGACAAAGCTTAAAGGTTCTTGGGACTATATTTAATGTGAGATCATACGATAATGAAGAGAATGTATATACAACACTTGAAGAAGGAAGTGTTGAAGTAAAAGCGGCAGGACGAACGGTTGTAATAGAGCCAAATCAGCAATTGATTTATAGCCGAAGAAGTAATAGGTTATCGTTGAAAAAGGTAGAAACAAATTACTATACGGTATGGCGTGAAGGTCGTTATGTTTTTGAAAATGAAAGTTTTGCTAATCTGATTCGAATGGTTGAAAGATGGTATGATGTAAAGTTTGAATATCCGAAGGAGTTTTTTAAAAACATGCACTACTCTGGAGTTATTAAGAGGACTAAACCTGTTGAGCATGTTTTGACATTAATTAATTACACAACTAAGATCAAATATGAGATTAAAGGGGATGTTATTATTATTATCCCTGATGAATAAATACAAACAATGTTTTTTATTTCATCATTTACTAAAACGTTTTAGTAAATGATACAAAAATTGAAAATACTATTGCCGATAAGGAGCTTTTTGATTTAAAAAAAAGGGAAATGCGGTAACATTTCCCTTTGCAAAATAAACCTCTTTATTGACAAAAGGATTCATTAATTAATAACCGCTAAATTTATGAAAAAAAAATCGTTTTTAATGTCTGCTAAATGGAGAGAATATGGCAGACGCTTAGCAATTGTTTGCTTGGTGAACATTTTGCTGTTACTTTCTACTGCATATACAGGCTATGCAAAGAACATCAATCAGGAGAAGCGTATTACTGTAAAAATGCAAAATGTTTCTATTGTAGATGTATTTAAAGAAATACAAGCTAAAACAGACTTTGATTTCTTTTATAAAAATGAGCAATTGCCTCATTCAAAAAAGGTTAGTGTAGATGCAAAGGATTTGTCTGTTGAGGAAATTCTGAATCGAGTACTAAAAGGTACAAACTTAACATTCAAGCTTGTAGATACGGACATTGTTATTTCGCCTCTTCAGCAAAACAATCAAGAAAAAAGGAAAATTTCGGGTAAGGTAATCGATTCTAAGGGATTACCATTACCAGGAGTTAGTGTTGTTATCGAAGGAACTACACGTGGTGGTGTAACTGATTTTGATGGAAATTACGAAATCGATAACGTAGAGTCGAACCAGGTTATACTATACTCTTTTATAGGTATGACTTCGCAGAGACTTATAGTATCTGCTGCTACAAGCTTCGATATTACACTTCAAGACGACACACAAGGTTTAGAGGAAGTTGTGGTAATTGGTTATGGTGCTGTTCAAAGAAAACAAATTACCAGTTCTGTAGCTACTGTTGATACTGATGATATTGCTAAGGTAACTGCTTCTTCTCCGGTACAGCAAATTCAAGGTCGTGTAGCTGGTTTAACAGTGTCTACTCCTAAAGGATCAGATCCTAATGCTAGTCCAGACATTTTAATTCGTGGGGTAACTTCTACAGGAGGTCAATCGCCACTAATCATTGTTGATGGTGTTGCCGTTGGATCTTTAGATATTGTTGCTCCTGAGGATATTGCTACTTTTTCAATTTTGAAGGATGGTTCTGCAGCTGCAATTTATGGATCCAGAGGTACTAATGGTGTGATTTTAATTACTACCAAAGAGGGGAAAGAATCAAAACCAACAGTTGAATATTCTGGTTATTACGCATTTGATCAGATTAGCAAAAGACCTGATGTTTTAACTGCTGATGAGTTTCGAGCTTTAGGAAATAAGATGGGTGTTGCAACAGGAGATGCTTCTACCGATTGGTACGACGAAATGCTACAATCTAATCACAACACGGTTCATAATATCGCATTTAGTGCAGGAAATAAAAATTCTAATTATCGCGCATCTATTAATTATATGGATAATAAAGGTGTTGCATTAGAATCTTTTAAGAAAAACTTAAGTGGTCGTATTAACATTAATCACAAAGCGATTAACGATCGATTAAATGTGCGTTTGAGTTTATCTGCTTCTCAGGCAAAATACAGATTGGCAGATTATGGAGCTTTTGGTTCTGTTGCCAAGTTTAATCCTACTAGACCAGTTTATGAAGAAAATGGAGAATTTGCAACCTTCCAGGAATTTGGTGTAGATAATCCAATTGGAAATATACTAAATTACTCTACCGAGAATATTAAGAAAGTTTTATTAGCGAATGTTTTTGCAGAGTTCGAAGTAGTAAAAGGATTAACAGTTGGAGGTAGAGCTGCCTGGAAAGTAGAAGATGCAAATTCAGGATCTTATACTTCATCGAAAAATGAAAATTTAGCAAAAGATGATATTAAGGGTGTAGCAAGTACATCATCTTTTTATAGCTATAAATATACTTACGAGGGAAATATCAATTACAGAAAAAGGTTCGATAAGCACGATTTTAATGTAATGGCCAACTATACTCACGAAGAAGATACCTGGTATACCTACTCTATGAGTAACTCGGGCTTTGTAAACGATAAATTTCTATGGCATTCAATTGGTTCAGGACTTAAATTAACAAATCCTGTTAATGATGATGGAGTTCAGGATTTGAATGGACCTGCAAGTATGGGAAGTGGAAGAAGCGAGAAAACCCTTGAATCCTGGAGAGGACGTTTAGTGTATACTTATGATGATAAATATGCATTAACAGTTAGTTACAACAGAGAGGGTAGCTCTATTTTTGGAGAAAATAATAAATGGGGTAATTTTTATGGAGTATCTGCAGGTTGGACCATATCTGATGAAGATTTTATGGAAAAACTATCATTTGTTAATTATCTGAAATTGCGTGTAGGATATGGAGAAACAGGTAACCCAGCTACAGGCCCATATAATTCATTATCAACGGTTGTTCAGGAAGGCTTGCCTTATGTGTTCAATGGAAATGTGGTAAGTGCATACGCTTTAGAAAAAAATCCAAATCCTGATTTGAAATGGGAGCGCAAAAAGGAATACAATATTGGTTTTGATTATGCTCTTGCAAAAAATCGTTTTGATGGTAGTGTAGATTTGTACTCAAGAAAAACGGATGATATGTTGTATAGCGCAGCGGCTCCTGTTCCTTCTTTAATTAAACCTACCATTGTTAGTAATATTGGTGAGATTTCTTCAAAGGGTATTGAGCTAAGTATAAATGCTAAAATTCTTCAAGATACAGAAGTAAAATGGAACGCTAACTTTAATGTTTCTTATAATGTAAACGAGGTTGAGAAACTATCCAATGCCGATGAAGAACCTGTTCCTTTTTATGCCGGAGATTTGCCAGGTAATGGTTTAGGTAGTGCCTACAGAGTAAAAGAAGGTGGATCTATTGGTGATTTTTATGGCCCTCGTTTCGATAAGTTCGATGAAAATGGTGGATGGGTATTTAAAGATCTTAATGATGAAGTTGAAGGTTACCATGCTGATACCGATAAAGAAGTAATTGGTAATGGAATGCCTAACTATTTTGTTGGTTTAACCAATAGTTTGGAATACAAAAGATTCGATTTGGAGATTTTTATGCGTGGTGCTTTCGATTATCAAGTGCTTAACGTTGGTAGAATTTATATGGAGAATCTTGATAAATTTCCTCAAAGCAATATATATACATCTGCTTTATCAAGTCCATTACGTGCCCCTTCTCAATATTCCGATTACTATTTAGAGGATGGAGATTATTTAAAAATTCAGAATATTTCCTTAGGGTATACTTTTGATACAAGCAAATGGAAGAATGTCTCCTATGCAAAATTATATGTTTCATGCAGCAATGTGCATACTTTCACTAATTACTCAGGATTATCACCTGAACTTGGAGGCCATTCTGGTATTACCCCAGGATTTGATAATTTGAATTTTTACCCTGTAACACGCACATTTACAATTGGCGCTGTTGTTAAATTTTAATTGGAGGAGATTATAGAATGAAAAAAATATCATTATTTATAGTAGGAGTTCTGGCATTATTAATGCAGTACTCTTGTTCCGAATTAGATGAGAAAGTGTACAGTAGTAATTTAACTACTAATTTTTATACTTCAGCTGAGGAAATTGAAGGTGCTTATATGCGTCCTTGGTCACATTTGCTTTTCTGTGATACCTATTACTATTTAAAGTTGAGAACTTTAGGTACTGATATGGCAGCATGGACAACCAAAACATCAGAAAATCATGGTTATGATAATGCTCTTTGGTCTGAATTGCACAAGCATACCTGGGGTACTCGCCACGGCGAAATAGAATCATCATGGAATACGGTTTGGGAAGGTGTTGGTTTTGCCAATGCTGTTCTTGAGGGGATAGAAGAAAAGGATTTTGAAGAAATGGGAGTGTCCATTCCTAAATCTGAGATGCAGGCACAATTGCGAGCTTACAGAGCATACATGCACATGATTGGTCTCGATTTTTGGAGAAATATTCCGATTGTAACCAAAGTAGGAGATCCTTACTATCCAGAAACAAAATCAGCACAGGAAGTATTCGAATTTATAGAAACAGAATTTTTAGCTGTTAAGGAAAGTTTACCAACTGCTTTCGAACCTTATGCTCAAGGATTTTTTAGTCAGCAAAGTGTTGAAGCTTTACTATCTCGTTTGTATCTAAATGCCAATACTTATATTGGCGTCGATAAGTACGAGGATGCCATAAAAATGTGTGATGCTGTTATTTCTTCTAATTTTTTCGAGTTAGAGGCAGACTATTTAAGTGCTTTCTCAAAAGATAATAATTTATCAAAAGAAAACATTCAGGTACTTACCCAAAAAGGGGGATCTTCTATGTCAGCACCTTTGCACGCACTTACTTGTTACTGGAGCAATCACGTAGATGCAGGTGGATGGAACGGAATTATCACACAAGAGGGTTTTTATGATTCTTATGGTGATGATGATACTCGTAAAAAACAATTTGCAGTTGGTCCTCAGTTTTATGCAGATGGAACTCCTGTATATATTGAAGCTGGAAACCCGGGTAGTGGACAGCTTGTTTATTCTAAAGAGGTAACAACTTTTCATAGTGAAGGTTTGTTTGAAGGAGCACGTTGTAAAAAATATGAGGCTATTGCAGGTTTAAACTGGAATCAAGAGTACGATATTGTTTTAATTCGTTATGCAGAGGTACTTATGAACAAAGCAGAAGCAATTATGCGTCAAAACAACGGACAAGCAGATCAAACTGCGGTTGATTTGGTAAATGAAGTGAGAAAACGTGCATTTGGAGATAAATTTGAAGAAAACAAATACACTACAACTGCCTTAACTTTAGATGAGTTATTGGCAGAGCGTGGTAGAGAGTTTGCTTACGAAGGACACCGTAGAACTGATTTAATTCGATTTGGAAAATATTTACAGCCTCGTTGGGAAAAAGAATCAACTAGTGATGCTACAAGAATTCTATTTCCAATACCACAAACTCAGAGAGATATCAATACCAACCTGAAACAAAACGACGGTTATTAATTAAGAAATTTGAGCTGGGCACTGGTTGCCCAGTTCAACTAATAAAATTTTAGCTGCCTAAATTGTTGTAGTTAACAGAAAATAGAAAAGCATGAATAAATTATTGTTAGGAGTTTTCATTTTTGCAGCTTTGCTTTTACAGGCATGCTCAGCAAAAAAGAATGGAAATCTTAAAAGTGGGGGAGATTACACAAAATTTGTAAAACCTTTGGTGGGTACTTTAGGCGAAGGAAATACTTACCCTGGTGCTCAGGTTCCTTTCGGAATGGTGCAATTAAGTCCGGATACTGAAAAATGGGAATGGGGAGCTGCCTCGGGTTACGAATATTCTGATAGTACCATCTATGGTTTTTCCATGACTCATTTGCATGGAACAGGAATTCCTGATTTAGGTGATATTTTATTTATGCCTACAACAGGTAAATTGTACATTAACGAAGGGAAAAAAGATTTATCAGAACCTGGATATTTGTCAAGCTTTTCTCATGAAAATGAGATTGCTGAAGCCAATTATTACTCTGTTTTGTTGGATGACTACCAAATTAAAGCAGAATTAACAGCTAGTAATAGAGCTGGATTAATGCGTTTTACTTTTCCAAAATCAGATAGTGCACATATTGTTTTGGATTTGAGCCATGTATTGCGTCATAAAGTAATTTGGTCGAATGTTAGAGTTGAGGATGACAACACCATTACTGGGATGCACCAGGTAAAAGGTTGGGCAAAAGAACGCTATGTTTATTTTGCTGCCAAATTTTCCCGACCTTTCGATGCTACTCGTATTTTTTCGAATAAAAAGGAAGAAAAATACGACTCATATAAAACCTACCGATTTAGGAGTAGTGTAGAGTCAGCTGGTCCCGATATTCAATTTGTGGCCGATTATTGTACAAAGGAAGCGGAACAAATTATGGTAAAAGTGGGTATTTCGGCAGTAAGTACTGCCAATGCCATGAAAAATCTAGATACGGAAATTCCTCATTGGGATTTTGAAAAAATTAAATCTGAAGGAAAAGCCCTTTGGAAAAACGAATTGGCTAAATTCGAAGTAGAAGGAAGCAAAGTTCAAAAAGAAACTTTTTATACAGCCGTATATCATTCATTTATGGCACCCAATACCTATTTTGACGTTGACCGTTCTTACCGAGGTTTTGATCAGAATATTCATAAAGCAGAAGGGTTTGACAATTATACCGTATTTTCTTTGTGGGATACTTACCGTGCAACGCATCCCTTGTTTTGCTTAACACAGGCCGATAGAAATGCCAATATGATTAATTCTATGTTGGAGCATTACAAACAAAGCCCGGATAAATTGTTACCAATTTGGTCTTTTTGGAATAACGAAACCTGGTGTATGATTGGTTATCATGCTGTGCCTGTAATTGTTGATGCTTACTTTAAAGGAGTAAAAGGTGTAGATTGGGATTTGGCCTATCAGGCATGTGTTCACTCGGCAACTCATCCCGAATACGATGCAACAAAAGAATACGAAAAATTAGGTTATGTGCCTTATGATATAGAAAACGAATCGGTATCGAAAACCCTCGAATATGCTTACGACGATTATTGCATTGCTCGTATGGCTAAGGCAATGGGTAAAACTGAAGATGCTAAGCGTTTTTCGGAACGAGCAATGGCTTACAAAAATCTTTTCGATTCTAATATTGGCTGGATGCGACCTAAAGACAGTAAAGGCAATTGGATGCCAGATTTTGATCCTCATTTTTTCAAGCATTTGGGTGCTTTTACAGAGGGTACTACCTGGCAGTATACATGGACCGTTCCACATGATGTTCAGGGATTAATTAACTGCTATGGTGGAAATCAGGAGTTTACTCAGAAATTAGATGCTGTTTTTGCCAATAAAGAGGGTAAAGATTATATAGGAGTAGATGATATTCATGGTAGAATTGGAGATTACTGGCATGGAAACGAGCCTAGCCATCACATCAGTCATTTGTATTCTTATGCCGGACAGGCGTGGAAAACACAAGAGCTAACGCGTAAGATTATTGCTACTCAGTATGGTAATACGCCTGGTTCTTTATGTGGAAACGATGATTGTGGACAAATGTCGGCCTGGTATATTTTTAATGCTATGGGTTTTTATCCTGTTTGTCCCGGTAGCGATCAGTACATAATCACTTCTCCAGCTTTACCATATGTAAAAATGTACATGAGCAATGGTAATGCAATAGAAGTTATTGCTAAGAATTTTTCAGAGAAAAATATTTATATCCAATCGGTAAAAATAAATGGTATTGATTGGAACAAAGCTTGGTTTAGTTATTCAGATATTGTGGATGGAGGGAAAATAGAGTTTGTTTTAGGTGATGTTATGAATAAAGGCTTTGCATCATCAAAATCAGCTTGCCCTCCTTCATTCTCTGATGGTATTGAAGAGAAGTAATCGGCTTTAAGCCAGACAAAAGTATTTTTATAAATTAGTAACAAATTACTAAAATACAGATTTATGAGATCAATTATTTTTGCCATAAGTAGCTGTTTCTTTCTTGTTCTTGGAAGAGGAGCATTTGCCCAGGATACTGATTTAACAAAGTATGTAGATCCATTTATTGGAACCGAAGAAATGGGACACACATTTCCAGGGGCTTGTGCTCCATTCGGAATGGTTCAGTTGAGTCCCGATACAGATAGTGTACAGTTTATTCACGAAGGAAAGTACAATAAAGAAGTTTATCGTTACTGTGCCGGATATCAATATCAGGACAAATCAATCGTTGGTTTCAGCCACACACATTTAAGTGGAACAGGACATTCCGATTTAGGTGATTTCCTAATTATGCCAACAGTTGGGAAGGTAAATTACAATCCAGGAACAATCGAAAATACCAGCAAGGGTTATCGTTCGCTATTTCGAAAAGAGACGGAAAAGGCAGAGCCTGGATATTATACAGTTGAATTGGATGATTATAAGGTGAAAGCGGAATTAACAGCCACACAGCGCGTAGGTTTTCATCAGTATACTTTTCCTGCTACTGATAATGCTCATATTATTCTTGATTTAACTCATGGAATTTATAATTACGATGGCAAGGTTTTGTGGTCTACCATTCGTGTTGAAAATGATACTTTGGTAACAGGTTATCGAATAACAAGAGGTTGGGCAAGATCTAATTATCAATATTTTGCCATGACTTTTTCTAAGCCTATTAAAAATTACGGATGTCGTAATAATGAAAAAGTGGTGTACAATGGTTTTTGGCGCAAATTCGACGAAACGGATAATTTTCCTGAAATGGCCGGAAAAGCATTAACTGCGAATTTTGATTTTTCTACCAAGGAAAATGAGAAGATAAAAGTAAAATTTGCCTTGTCGGCAGTGAGTACCGAAGGAGCATTAAAAAACTTGAAAGCAGAAGTTCCTCATTTCGATTTCGACAAAGTTAGAAAGGCTACCAAAGCAGAATGGCAAAAGCAACTAAATCGTGTGCAAGTGGCGGCGTCTGAAGAGAAAAAAGTTACTTTCTATACTTCTTTATACCATTCATTCATCAATCCTGTTGAATATATGGATGTGGATGGAAAATACAGAGGCTTAGATCACAATATTCACCAAGCTGATGGTTTTACAAACTATACTGTTTTTTCTTTGTGGGATACTTACAGGGCACAACATCCTTTGCTTTCGCTGATACAGCCAAAACGTTCTGCTGATATGATCAATTCCATGTTGGCACATTACGATCAGAGTGTTCATAAAATTCTTCCTATTTGGAGCCATTTTGGTAATGAAAATTGGTGTATGATTGGTTATCACGCAGTACCTGTAATTGCCGATGCTTTGGTAAATGGGTTGGAAGGTGTTGATAAAGAAAGAGCCTTGGAGGCTTGCTTATCAAGTGCAAATTATAAAAAATACGATGGTATTGGTGATTATCTAAGTTATGGGTATGTACCTCACGAAACAAGCAGAGTGGGAGCGTCTATCACATTAGAGTATTCTTACGATGATTATACAATTGCACAATTGGCGAAAGCATTGGGAAAAGATGCTATTGCAAAAGAATACATTCAACGATCGGAAAATTGGAGAAATTTATTTGATGATAAAACAGGCTATGTACGAGCCAAAAGCAAGGCCGGAGAGTGGGTAAGTCCATTCGATCCTTTGGATACTCATGCAGCTGGTTTTATCGAAGGAAATTCTTGGAACTATTCCTTATATGTTCCTCAGAATGTTAGTGGTTTGGTTAGCAAAATGGGTGGTGAGAAGCGTTTTTCAAATCATTTGGATTCGCTTTTTACCATGCATATTCCAGACAAATATTTTGAGCACAACGAGGACATTACCCGTGAGGGGATTATGGGTGGATATGTACACGGAAACGAACCTAGTCATCATGTTGCTTACATGTACAATTGGGCAGGTAAGCCATGGAAAACTCAAGAGCGAATCAATCAGATAATGAAAACCAAGTACCTGAACAAACCTGATGGTTTGTGTGGCAACGATGATTGTGGACAAATGTCGGCCTGGTATATTTTTTCATCTTTAGGATTCTATCCTGTTTGTCCTGGTTCTGGTCAGTATGCAATTGGAGCACCTTCGGTTGATCAGGCAATTCTAAATTTGGAAAATGGTAAGCAGTTTATCATAAAAACTAAAAATTACTCATCGAAGAATATTTATATCAAATCGGTAAAATTAAATGGTAAAAAGTGGGATAAAAACTATGTGAACCATACTGATATTGTAAATGGAGGAGAGTTGCTATTCGAAATGAGCAGTCGCCCAAATAAAAAGCGCGGAATTTCAAAGGACTCTTATCCTTATTCTACTACAAAATAATTTTAATGTGAATTTCTATAGCTGGAAACCTGACTTTTGGCTATAGAAAATCCTTTTTAAATCACTTAAAAATAACAGTAAGCGAAATAAAATAAACATGATAAAAAACAGAAGTAAACTCATGCTGTTAGCATGTGTAACAGCACTACTTATGTCTTGTAATTTGCAGGAAACCACTCCTGTAAATGTAACAAATTACAAGTGTGAGGTAATGTCTGATAGGAATGATTCTCCTGTTGGTGAAGATGTTATTAAGTTGGTTGATGGAGATGTTTATTCGAAGTATTTAACATTTAACAGCAGTGCCAGCATTCAATTTACCACTTTAAAAAAATGCAAGTTAAGTTCCTATTCTTTGGTTTCGGGAGGGGATGCCGAGGAACGTGATCCAATGATTTGCGTTTTAGAAGCTAGTAATGATAAAAAAACGTGGCAAGAAATCGATAGGCAAAAAGATTTACAGTTTTCAGGACGTAATCAAAAGCTAAGCTTTCCTGTATCTGCAAATGAAAACTATAAATATTATCGTTTGCAATTGGAAAGTAATGGAAACGATATTTTGCAACTTTCCGAAGTAGAATTATTGGCTGCCTGGGATAGCAATGATAACACTCCAATAGCTTTGTTTAAAGCAGAAGACAGAGCTTTTTTTACAAAAGGATTGGTTGAGTTTAACAATTTGTCTGTGCAGGCTGATGCTTACCATTGGTATTTTAAAGGAGGAAAGCCAGAAACAAGTACAGCAAAAAATCCAAAAGTGAAATACGAAAATTTTGGGAAATATCCTGTGCAGTTAGTAGCCGAGAATAAGGGATTGAAAGACACTATAATCTTAAACGATTATGTGAGTGTTAAACGCGAAGGTGGCTGGAATCAATTCTCTTATCCTAAAATTAACTTCGTTAATAAAACATTAGGAGGAAATGGTGATTTGTACACAGAATTGGTTCCAAACCCTAAAGAATTAATCAATAATGTTTGTTTAAATGTTTGTAAGATTTTGTACAGAAGTGTTGATGAAATTGATGTTTTAAATGTTTTAGATTATTCAATTGAGGATTTAGAAACCATATCGGCAAAAGGAGGGAATCCTCCACATATCAATATCTTCTTTAGCTCATTGTACCTGAAAAATAAAAAAGGAGAAATGAGCAATAAGGATTTGGTAGATGAGATTGTAGGTGTTTTGTATCACGAATTAGCTCATGGCTATCAGTATTCGCCAAAAGGAGCAGGAGCTTATGCCGGAGGATCTGATTTTTTCGGTTTTTTAGAAGGAATAGCTGACTATGTTCGATTAAAAGCAGGATATTCCAGCTACGAGTACAGAAAAGTTGGTGGTCATTGGAATGATGGTTACAAAACAACAGCTTTTTTCATCGATTGGTTACATACAAAAGATCCTGATTTTGTATACAAAATGAACCAAACAGCAAAAACTATTATTCCTTGGTCTTGGGATGCAGCTACCAATAAAATCTTTGATCAATCTACTCAATCGTTATGGGATGAGTATCAAGCGTATTTAAATGCGAATAAATAATAATTATCAATTTTGATTGCAAAAATAAATAACCCTAAACAATTTTAATTATGAGGAAATTAGTAAGTGTTTTCTTTATTGCATTACTAGCAATTTTAAGCAGTTGCGATAAAGAAGAATCGTTTCAACTTGATAAAGTTGAGGCCAATGTAGAAGCCAAGTTTGTATCCGATAAGCAAATTGTATTTCCTGGAGATGCAGTACAGTTTACCAACTCATCGGTTTATGCAACAAATATCGAGTGGACTTTCGAGGGAGGTTCTCCTGCTACTAGTACCGAAGAAAATCCTATTGTTACCTATAACGAATTAGGAGCTTTTAAGGCAAGCTTAAAAATTAGTAATGAGTATGGTGAGAATATTAAGGAAGTTGTTGATTTTATTACAGTAACAGATGATGCCGGATGGGATAGTTTCGCTTTTCCAACCATTCATTTTACCAATCAAACCATTAACGAAAATGGTGCTTTGTATAAGGAGTTAATACCTAATGAGCAAGATTTTATTAAACATGCTTGTTTAAAAGTATGTTTCGAATTGTTCTTGTTAGCTAATGATGTTAATCAGGTTTCTAATATTACCTATACAGTAAAAGATTCAGAAACCATTTCGGCTAAAGGAGGATCTGCTCCACATATCAAGATCGATTTTAGCTCAAGCTATTTGGTTCAAAAGAAAAATCAAGGTTTAAGCGATGAAGAATTGATTAGAGAAATCGAAGGAGTATTAATTCATGAAATTACTCATGGGTATCAATATGAACCTCAGGGAGCTGGAGGATATGAGTCGGGAACTGATTTTTATGGTTTTATTGAAGGTTTAGCTGATTACGTTCGCTATGTTGTAGGATTTACTCCTGTAAGCAAGCGTAAAGCAGGTGGAAACTGGAATGATGGTTACAATACTTCCGCTTTCTTTATTGACTGGTTGCATTCAAAAGATCCTAAGTTCATTTACAAGTTTAATGCTACTGCAAAAAATATCAACCCATGGTCGTGGGAGGAAGCAATTAAAATGGTATTGGGAGCAGATGCTTCGGTAAGTGCATTGTGGAACGAGTATCAGGCGGATATTGCTTCCGGGAAAATTTCTGAAATAGATGCAGATCTAAAAGAAATGAGAGAGGCTAGAGAAAAGCCTGAATATACTAATCAGGAGCCTGTAGCCGATCTAATTGATGTTACAGATACAGGTTTTACAGCTATTAGAGATACTGAGTTTGATTCTCCTTCAGGTGAAGAAATAGGAAATATCATTGATAATAACATTGCTTCTAAATTTTTGATTTTTACTGATAATACATGGGTGCGTTTGGAGAGCGAAACTTCTTCTGTTGTTTCATCTTATACTTTAACATCTGCTGATGATGCTCCAGGCAGAGATCCTAAAAAAGTAATTCTTTCGGCTAGTAACGATGGCGAAAACTGGGATGTTTTAGATATTAGAGAAGATGTTTCTTTTGAAGAAAGACATCAGACCAAAGCTTTTGCTTTTAATAATAACAAAGAGTACAAATATTATAAATTCGATTTTGAAAATACCGACCAAGGGGGAATTTTTCAGTTAGCAGAATTAGAGCTGATGGGAACCAAAGAAGGTGGAAATTCTGGTTCTTCTTCAGAAACTGTTGATATTACTGATAATTCTACAGCTACTTGGCAAGAGGAAGGTTTTGACTTTTTCGATTGGGGATTACCAAGCTTTGCTTTTGATAATGATGCAGGAACTGCATTTTTTAATATGAACGACAATACTTGGTTTACTTTCGCAACAGAAGCTAAACACAATGTTACTAAAGTAGCAATTACAGCAACTGCTAATATTTTAGGCATCGATTATGTATTTACTCCTGATACTTTTGTATTAGAAGGTTCTAATGATGGAGAAAACTGGTCTGAAATTACCTCGGTATCAGAAACAGGAATAGTAGCTTTCGAAGAAAGAAAAGAGTTTACTTTCACCAATTCGGAGTATTACTCTTACCATAGAATCTCAATGACTGCCGAAATTGAAGAGGGCGATAACAAAAGAATAATGATTGGCGAATTGGAATTATTTGGTACTGCTGAATAGTTTGAATTAGAAGATCGACTAAACAAGCCTAAGGTTCCAGTTAGCAATATTGCGCTGGAACCTTTCGTTATATATACTTTAACAAAAAAATGTTTAGGGATACATTTTTAACTTTAAGAGGTGTCTTGACAAAATTTAGTTACAATTAATAATTTGGACCACAATAATGAGAAATTTTATATGGATTTTAGTCTTAAGTATGATCTTGTATTCGTGTGATACAAAAAAGGATTATACGCAGTATGTTGATCCTTTTATCGGAACAGGTGCTCATGGTCACACATATCCTGGTGCACAGGTTCCATTTGGAATGGTGCAACTAAGCCCTGATACTCGAAACGATGAATCTTGGGATGGTTGCGGTGGTTATCATTATTCCGATTCTTCTATTATCGGATTTAGCCACACTCACCTATCAGGAACAGGGGTTTCCGATTATGGAGATGTTCTATTATTACCTATAACAGGTAAGGTCAATTTGAATTCAGGAACAAGTAAAAATCCGGATGCAGGTTATCGTTCACGTTTTTCTCATGACTCTGAATGTGCAGAACCTGGCTATTATTCTGTTTATTTGGATGATTACAAGGTAAAAGTTGAGTTGACTGCAGGGAACAGAGTTGGATACCATAAATACACTTTTGATGAGGAAGGAGAAGGAAAAATATTGCTCGATTTAATTCATCGTGATCCTGTTATTGATTCTGAAATAAAACTCATAGGCGAAAAGCGAATTGTTGGAAAAAGAAGATCTAAATATTGGGCAGGTGATCAGCAACTGTTTTTTGCTATCGAATTCTCCAAGGCTTTTCAACGCGTTGAATTGTTTAACGCAAAGCAAAAAAAGGAAAGTGCTGAGCAAATCAAAGGAACTCAATTGCAGTCTTTGGTATTTTTCGATGCAGAAAAAGGAGAGGCTATTGAGCTGAAGGTTGCTTTATCGAATGTAAGTGCAGAGGGTGCACTTAAAAATCTGGAGAAAGAATCGGAAGAAGTAAACTTTGATAAGGCAAGAAAATCAGCGAAAGCGATTTGGAAAAAAAGCTTGGGCAAAATAGAGGTTGAAGGTGGAAGTGTGCAGGAAAAACGCATTTTTTACACAGCTTTGTACCACTCTTTACTAAGCCCAAATATTTCGCAAGACGTAGATGGAAAGTACAGAGGAATGGAAGGAAAAGTGCATACCGCCAAAGGTTTTACCAACTATACTGTTTTCTCTTTGTGGGATACTTTTAGAGCATTACATCCATTGTTAACCATTATTGAGCCAGATAGATCTGGTGAATTTGCACAATGTTTGGTTCAAAAGAGTAAGGAGTTTGGAGAATATCCAATGTGGGAGTTGGCTTCGAACGATACTCGTTGTATGATTGGTTATCATGCTGTTTCGTTAATTGCAGATGCACATGCAAAAGGAATTACAAATTTTAGTTTGGAGGATGCTTTCACCGAAATGGAGCGAACTGCGATGCTCGATAAAAGAGGATTAAAAGCCTATCGAACCTTAGGATATGTACCTTCCAATAAAAGCAGTCAGGCCGTATCCAAAACATTGGAATATGCCTATAACGACTGGTGTATAGCACAAGTGGCAAAAGCCTTAGGCAAGGCCGACAGATATTCTTATTATATGAACAGGGCCTCTAACTATCGTAACATTTATGATCCTGAAGTTGGATTTATGCGTGGGAAAACCGATGAGCACAAATGGGTTCCCAATTTTGATCCTACAGCAGTTGGATACAATTATACTGAAGGAAACTCTTTTCAATATAGCCTGTTTGTTCCACATGATATTCCAGGGGTAATCAGTTTATTGGGAGATAAAAAAGAGCTGGAACATTGGCTTGATAAATTATTTGCAACTGAAATGGAGCACGAACTTGGTGATGATACGGATGTAAGTGGTCTAATTGGTCAGTATGCTCACGGAAATGAACCAAGTCATCATATGGCATATTTATACAACTATGCAGAAGCTGCTTGGAAAACGCAAGCAATGGTTCGTGAAATAATGGCTACACAATACCAGGATACACCTGATGGCTTGTGTGGAAACGAAGATTGTGGTCAAATGTCGGCATGGTATGTATTAAGCGCAATGGGCTTTTATTCCGATTGTCCGGGTAAATCTGTATATGCCATTGGTTCACCGATATTTTCTAAAGTGAAAATCCATTTGGACAATGGAAAAACTTTTACACTTATTGCAAATCATAACAGTAATGAAAATAAATATATACAATCAGCGATACTGAATGGAAAAGATTTGAATTTAAGTTCTTTATCACATGCAGATATTCTAAAAGGAGGAAGTTTGGTATTGGAAATGGGGGATACACCTAATGAAGCTTGGGGCACAAATATTGATTTGAATGTTGAGTTTAATGCTTCACCAATTGCTTACCTGACAGAATCATCAGATGTGTTTATTGAAAAATTTTTGGTAGATATAAGATGTAATGATCCTGAAGCTAAAATCTACTATACCCTCGATGGATCAGAACCTAATAAACAAAGTCAACAATTTAAGAAAGCATTTAAAATCGGTAAAAGTTCAAGTTTGAGCTTCAGAACCTACAAAGAAGGATGTGAACCCGGAATTGTGGTAAAGCGAAGATTAACAAAGCAAAACTCGGGAAACTATCATGCAAAGAAGATAGAAAAAGGGTTACAATACTCTTATTTCGAAGGAATTTACCGTTCTGTTTACGATTATGAATTGGATGAGCCTGTGAAAACAGGAGTTGTTTCAGTTCCCACTTTGGATGTTTGCTCGAGAAAAGAATGGATAGGACTCGATTTTAAAGGCCTGATTGACATCCCAAAATCGGGCGAGTATACTTTTTATATGTCGTCGAACGATGGATGTAAGTTGAGCATTAATGGTGAGGAACTGTTTGAAAGTGATGGACGAAAAACAGTTACTTTTGGTCAACAGGCACAATTGCAATTGGAGAAGGGATTGCATCAAATACAAATGGGTTTCTATCAATGTTCGGATCATATTGATTTGGTGGTTGAGTGGGAAGGCCCTGGCATTGCTCGTCAAACAATCCCAAAGGAATTTTATAAACACTTGGCAAATTAGTTGCTATTATTTAGTTGATTATTCCAATAAGGACATTATCCCACAAGGGGTGTAAATGAAATAATAAGGGTTAGGCATATGGTCTAACCCTTTTTTTATACAGCCTGGAATCTGGCTTGTGGATTTAATATTGTGTCTTTCTAATAGTTCTTCCATGTGGTCATTCTGGTCAATCTGCAGAGGTTACACTTCCAGTGGATCCGGGAGCAAAGCACATTTACACTTTCTTTGGAACAGCTGAGGCTGAGGAAAACTCTTTGTACCAATACCAAATGGTGTCTTTGATGCAAGTGGTTTTATGTATTAATTGCTTTAAACTGCTTCAATTAAAGGAGCAGTTTTTTGTTTTAAAAGATAATTTAAGCAAATAAGGTTTAAATTATATTTAAACTAAGAGTAATGAGAAAGAGCTCTCATTCTTGAAAGCTCTTTGTTTACTAGTCGGGGCGAGAAGATTCGAACTTCCGACCCCACGCCCCCCAGACGTTATCGGTTATTTATTTTGAAAAGTACAAATTTTGCGAAAATTCCATGCAGTATCAGTAAAATATAGATATAGAGTGCTTTGTGTTGCTTTATTTTTTTCTTTATAAAAAGAAAAAAATGTATATTTAATTTATATTTGTTGCTCCCATGTTGCTCCCAAATAAAATTAAACACAAAGAGTATGGCTACAGTAAACTTATTCCTTTTCAAAAATAAGGTTCTAAGAAATGGTACTTCTCCTATTGTAGTGCAAGTAATTCATAATCGAATTCGTCGACGTTATTCAACTGGGATTAATGCTCTGCAAGAAAATTGGGATAAATCGGCGGGAGTTTTGGTGAATTATCCCAAGAAGGAGAAAAGAGTATATGAAAAAAGAAATCTGAAATTAAGGAAGTTGCTTATTGAAGCTGAGGAAATTGTTCTTGATTTTGAGAATAGAGGAGAGGTTTATACAGCAGATGATGTTATAACAAAATTAAGAGGATTAAAGAGTGCAAGTCTTTTTTCATTTACAGAAAGTACAATAGAAAATCTTAGAAGTCTAGGTAAAAATGGAAATGCCAGAGTTTATGGAACCACTCATAGTGTTTTAAAGAAGTTCTTAAAAGATAATGATGTCAGCTTTGATGAAATCAATTACAACTGGTTAAAAAAGTTTGAAGAACATCTGATTAAAGAAGGAGTAAAATTGAATGGGATAGCCCATTACATGAAAACGCTAAGAGCAATATGCAACCGAGCCATTAAAGAAGGAGTAGCCCGGAAAGAATTGTATCCTTTTGAAAACTTCAAAATAAAGACTGAAAAAACTCTCAAACGGGCACTTACCAAAGAAGAGATAATTCAGATTCGAGATATTAACTTGGATAAATATCCAGCTCAGAAAAGAGCACGTGATTTATTCATGTTCAGTTTTTACTGTATGGGAATTTCATTTGTCGATATTGCATATTTAAAGGTTAAAGATATTTACAAGGGAAGGTTAAATTATTCCAGACAGAAAACAACACAACTTTATAATATGGCAATTGTAGAACCTGCACTCGAAATAATAAGGAGGTATTCAACATTGCAAGATAAAGATGAGTTTGTTTTTCCAATTTTGGATGAGGACCATCCAAACCTTCATGAACTTTACCTATCTCAAATGAGAAATAACAATAAAAGATTAAAGGATATAGCGAAGAAGTTAGAATTGTCAATTCCTCTTACTTCATATGTAGCCCGTCATTCCTGGGCAACCATAGCCAAAAGATCAGGTATTCCAACCGCGGTTATTTCTGAAGGATTAGGGCATACTACAGAAAAAACTACCCAGATTTACTTAGATAGTTTTGAAAATGATGTTCTCGATAAAGCCAATCGAATTATTACACTTTAAGATAATTGCTTTATTATAAGAATTGAAGTGTGTTATGTTTATTGTTTGTTTTGTATTAATGCATCTTAAAGATGTTTTTAATAATTACATCCTTATGTTGGAACAATGAATTTAAACGTTCAATAAGTAAGTCTTATGTGTATAGTTTAAGGCAATAGATTTGGTTAGTTTTGCTTATTGAAGTTATTGCATATGTTAATAATGGATGGTTTTAATTGTGTATTTATTTTCATTTAAATTATTATTCGTAATACTTCTATTCTATGAAATTAACCGATAAAGTATAATGGCGAGGAAATTTATTGTCACACTATTTTTTTTGAATTTAGGCTTTAGTGCTCTTTTCGCACAATCAGTAGAACAAATCAAAGCCGATCGAAACAATTATATTTGGGGAGAAGGAGATGGCATTACTCTTAAAAATGCAGATCAGCAAGCGCTCTCCATGTTAATATCACAGATTTCTACTCATGTAGAAAGTGAATTTTCTCTTCTCCATAAAGAGTTACAGACAAATGGAAAGGGGGATGACTTCAAAACGGTTTGTAAATCTGTAGTAAATTCCTATTCAAGTGCTACACTTAAAAATACAGAGAGAATAATCTTAAAAGATGAACCGGAAGCCAAAATATTTCGATATATCAAAAAAGCAGATGTTCAAAAAATTTTTCAGGAAAGAAAAGATAAGATAAATGGTTTTATTCAGAATGCTGAAAATGCATTGGAAAAGACTCAAGTTGCTGATGCATTACGATATTATTATTGGGCATTGACTTTATTAAAAAGTCATCCTAATGGTGGAGAAATGAAATATTTGGATAAAAACCAAAAGAGTTATCCTTTGGCAACATGGATACCATTACAGATCAATAATATTTTTGTTGACCTGGATATTCAGATATCCAATATTGACAAACAGGATGACGAGTGTATTTATACTCTCGATATAAAATACAAAAACAAACCTGCTGAAAATTTTGATTATTGCTATTGGGATGGAATGGATTACAGTAATTTGATAAGTGCCCGAAATGGTATTGGATTAATAGAACTTTACGGAATGGCTTCTACCGCAAAAAAGTTAAAAGTGAAAGCTGAATATATTTTTGAGGGAGAGGCGCGTATTGATAGAGAACTGGAAGATGTACTGGCAAAGATCGACCCAATTCCATTTCGTAATAGTTACTATACCATTTCTTTAGAGAATCCTATGGTAAGAAAAACTGTGTCGTCAAATGTTTCAATAACATCAGCTTATACAGTGGTAGATAATCCTAAGCCTTACGAACAAATAATTGAGTCGGTATTGAATTCCATTCGTGGGAAGCGATATGCTACTGCTCAAAATGAATTTACTCCAGAGGGATTTGATGTTTTTAACCGGATTATTAGATATGGAAATGCAAAGTTAATAGGTGATTATCAATTAAAATTCATTAAGGACCATGATAAAGTAATTTGTCGCTCTGTGCCAATGTGTTTCAATTTTAAAACAAACAATAAGCAGTTTGTCGAAGAGATTATTTTCCATTTTAACAAAGACAAAAAAATAGAAGCTTTATCATTTGGATTATCAAAAGCGGCACTGGATAATATTTTGCTAAAAAAAGTATGGAAAGAGCGCGACCGAATGATTTTGATAAACTTTTTAGAACACTATAAAACAGCTTATGCATTAAAACGACTCGACTATATCGAAAATATATTTTCTGATGATGCTCTGATCATAACCGGTACCTTGGTTAAAGCCAAGCCAAATGAGATGAATCAATTTAAAAATAATCGTATTATTAAATACAATCGTCAAACCAAATACCAGTATCTGAGGAATCTGAAATCATCCTTTGCCAGTAAAGAGTACATCAACATCAAATTTGAAGATAGTAACATCAGAAAAGCAGGCAAAGGTGGTGATATTTTTGGAGTACAAATCAAACAAAATTACTTTTCATCCAACTACGGAGATGTGGGGTACCTGTTCCTTATTGTTGATTTAAACAATTCCGATGAACCCATTATACATGTTCGTACATGGCAGCCAAAGATTACCTCTAACGATAACCTTTACGATTTAAGTAATTTCAATTAAAACATATTCAAATCAAATAATTCCAGTTTCCCATGTTAATCAAAAAAACTATTTCTATCCTTCTCTTTTTATTTGTCATTGTATTGGAGTTAAGTGCCCAAAACATCAATGTAAAATCTTTTCATTCAGCGCCGGATGACATGACCGCGCGGGTTACCGCTCCGGTTACTGACCAAAATGGTGATAAGTGTGCTTTGATTAAAATTAAAACCACTCAAACAGGCTTTGCTTTCGAAGGCGATATGATGGGAATAGAAAAAACAGTTCAAAAGGTTGCTGAAATATGGGTTTACGTACCATTTGGAGCGAAAAAGATTAGTATAGCACATCAGAATTTAGGGCGTTTGGATAATTATAAATACACTGAACCTATTAAAGAAGCTACAGTTTATGTGATGGAACTTACTACAGCCAATGTACGAACGGTTGTAGAAAAGATTGAGACTCCAATGCAGTGGTTGGCCATAGAGAGTGAGCCAGAAGGTGCAGATGTATATATAGATGACCAATATTTGGGTACTACCCCTTATGCCAAAAAAATGGAAGTGGGTAAGTACAATTATCGCATTGAGAAGAGTATGTATCATTCTCAAGCAGGAGTTGTTAATCTGACCTCTGATAAGAAAGAAACTATAAATCTTAGTTTAAAACCCAATTTTGGATATGCAAAAATTACGAGTAGCCCTGAAAATGGTGCAAGCATTGAGCTTGATGGTCAACCTGTAAATGGTAAGACACCATATGTTACATCGAAACTCATTAGTGGTAAGCATAGAGTAACAGTTAAAAAGCCAATGTTTAGTGCTAAAACCATTGAGTTTGATGTAGCTGATGGACAAACTATCAATGTAAATGTATCATTGGGTGCCAACTTTGGAACTGTAAACATAAGCACCACACCTCTAGCAGATATATACATTGATGATGAACGTGTAGGTAAAGGGAAATATACTGGTAGAGTAATGCCTGGTATGCACATCTTTGAGGCAAAAAAAGAAAAGTATACTTCTTATAAAACACAAGTAGAAGTGTATGCAGGTCAACAAAAAAGTATTAGCCTACATCCAAAACCGAAAACTGGTCAAATTGATATCACCAGTAAACCTTTTGGAGCTCAAATTAGCTTGAATGGCAAAAGTTATGGGACAACACCTAATACAATTAACAACCTACTAATAGGAGATTATAAGCTTACATTGAGCAAAGAGGGGTTTGGTACAGTAGTGAAAAATGTAAGTATCCGGAAAAATGAAACAAGTGTGGTTAATGCAGAATTGCCTAAGGGGAGAAAAATAACGATCAATAGTAATCCTCAGGGGGTACAATTAACAATTGATGGAATTCCGAAAGGTAAAACTCCCTATGTTTCAACTCTTTCTTTTGGGAGTCATAAAGTTCAACTTGTAAATGGTAAAAGAAGAGAGATAAAGCAAATTCAAATAACACAAGCAGGCAATAATAGCTTTATGTTTGATGTTAGAGAGTTTTGTAATTTTACAGTACAAAAACAAGGATTAAAATTACCAATGATTGCTGTTAAAGGTAGGAGTAGTGGAAGTGATTTTTATATTGGAAAATACGAGATTACCAATAAGCAATTTCTCATTTTTTTAAATGACCGAAATATTAGCAGTAATGGCAGTAGTGGTAAGTATGGAGGAAAGGAATTAATTCATTTGGATCGCGGCTGCGCGATAGATTATAGCAATGGGAAATTTTATCTGAAAAATGATTCAAGAGCCAATCATCCTGTGATATATGTGACATGGTATGGTGCAAACGAGTTTTGTAAATGGTTAACTGCTAAGACAGGAAAAAATTACCATTTACCAAGTGAGGCAGAATGGGAATATGCTGCTCGTGGAGGCATTAAGAGCAAAGGTTACAGATATTCTGGAAGTAATAATATTAATGAAGTGGCATGCTACACCTCCGGTGGTAGGAAAATACAGAATGTAGGTGGTAAAAAACCAAACGAACTGGGAATATACGATATGAGTGGGAATGTCTGTGAATGGTGTTCTAATGCAATGGTCCGTGGCGGTAGTTGGTGTGACGAAAAATCGCGCTGTCAAGTGACTTACAGTTCTAGAAAAGATCGTGATAATTGGTATGGCTATGTAGGCTTTCGAATAGTCTGTTCATTTGAGAATACCGAAGAGGTAACCCAAAATGATGAGGAATTATCATCTGGAGATTATATTTCTCAATATAACTTTGCTTTGAAGAAACTGAATGCTGCTATCGCAAGGCATAAACAAGCAAACGAAATTATGGATGCTAAAAAGTATAATGAAGCAATTAAAATGGTTTATACTGAATACGAAAATGTAATTCCTTATTTTGAAAGAGTTCTTAAAATTAAACCAGATGAGAAAAACTCAATGATGGTGTTGAAGCAGTTGTATTTCAAACTGAAAAATGAGAAGCCAGAATATCTGGAAAAATACAACAAGATGAAATCTCTGTTGGAAGGGGTGTAATAAAAGAAAAGTAAGGTAATCATGTTTATGTATTACAGAAAACAGGTGGAGTCTATTATAAAATTTGGGTTGGTGGTATAGTTGGTTTTGTGTCAAAAGGATTTTTGCAAGATTAATATATTGGTTTCTTTAGAATTGAAATACCAAGACTGGAATCTGTGTTGTGTTTGTAAGATTAAGTGTTATAGTTAACCTTGAATCAAAAACTCTCAACTAATTGATAAACTATCATGTCAATAAATAAAATCATATCCATAGTTTTCTTTTTTTGTGTTTTTGGAGCAAATGCCCAAAACATCAATGTGAAATCTTTTTATTCGGTTCCCGATGACATGACTGCACGTGTTACAGCTCCCGTAACTGATCAAAATGGAGATAAATGTGCATTGATTAAGATACGAACTACCGAAAAAGGTTTTGTTTTTGATGGTGATATGCTGGGAATTACAAAAATAAGTCATGAGGTCGGTGAGTATTGGGTATATGTACCTCCCAAAGCAAGAAAGATTACCTTAAAGCACCAAAAACTCGGTGTATTAGATAACTATATCTATTCAGAACCAATAAAAGAAGCCACTGTTTATGTGATGGAATTGATCACAGGAAGAATAACTACTACTGTGGAAGCTATTGAGACCATTAAGCAATATGTGGTAATTTCTACCACACCCTCGGGAGCTGATGTATATATTAACAATAAGTATGCAGGGCAAACACCTTTTGATAAGCTAATGCCGCTGGGGAATTATAACTATCGAATAGAAAAATCAATGTATCACAATAGTGCTGGAGTTTTCAGTCTTACTGAAGATGAAAAGCAGATAATTGAACAGAACTTGCAACCCAATTTTGGGTTTGCGTTCATCTCTTCTTCCCCAGAAAAAGGAGCCGAAATCTTAATTAATGGGCAACCAACAGGTTTGATTACACCAGCAAAAACAGAGCGATTGAAATCTGGCGATTATACAATTACTTTGCGTAAAGATTTGTATGAGTCAGTTAGTGAGAGAATTCAGGTTAATGACGGACAGACAACAAATCTGAATATAGATATGTCTGCTGATTTTGGAAGTCTGAAAGTGAATAGTAATCCAACTGGAGCAGAAATTATTTTAGACGGAAATCTTTTACAACAAAAAACACCTTGTACGATCCTCAAAGTAGCTAAAGGTATGCACATTCTTAAATTGAAGAGAAAGTGGTACGAGCCCAAATCAGTTCAAGTGAATGTAATGAATAATGAAACAACAGAACTGATACAGGAATTGATGCCCATTTTTGGCGAGCTTAAGATTATAACCAATCCCAAGGCTGATATATACATCAATAAGGCAAAAGTAGGAAATGGATCTTACCAGGGACGCCAGGTTGAGGGATACTACACCATTGAAGCACGTCTTGACAAACATCATTTGCAATCGCGAGAAGTAAATCTAATAGCTGGTGAAGTCCAACAAATTCAATTAGATCTTCGCCCTAAATACGGTTCTTTAAATGTTAGAACAGATCCATTTAATGCTACCATTAAGTTAAATGGAATAAAAAATGGCACCAGTCCAAATGTAATTCGTGATCTATTGGTTGGTGAATATCATGTGGAATTAAGCAAGGACGGATTCGGTACTGTTGTGAAGAATATTAATATTCAGGAAAATGAAACAACAGAGATTAATGAAAAATTACCGGATGGTCGCAAAGTAACCATCAATAGCAATCCTCAGGGAGCAGAGCTGAGAATTGATGGAGCTATTGTAGGAAAAACACCTTATACTTCAACTCTTTCTTTTGGGAGTCATGAAATTCAATTGGTAAATGGCAAAAGAAGAGAGATGGAGCAAATCCAAATAACACAAACAGGTAATGATAGATTTTCTTTTGATGTCAGCGAGTTTTGTGATTATACGCTGCAAAAGCAAGGGGTGAAAATGGAAATGGTTGCTGTGAAAGGTGGTACATACTTTATGGGAGAGAATGTAAATGCTTATAAAGATTATGCACCAAAGCATGAAATAGAGATTCCCGATTTTTTTATTGGAAAATATGAAGTAACGGTAAAACAATTTTCTGAATTTGTAAAGGCCACTGCTTATGTAACGGAAGCTGAGAGAAAAGGATTTTCTTATCTCCCTGGCAAACGTGAAGCAAGGGAAGTGAAGGGGATAAACTGGCGATTTAATGAGAAGGGTAAAAGATATAAGGTTTTTGGTAATGAACCGGTAGTGCATCTAAGTTGGTGGGATGCAAAAGCTTTTAGTGAATGGGCTGGAGGCAGGTTGCTTACTGAAGCAGAATGGGAATATGCTGCCAGGGGAGGAATTCATAAAGATCCTTACAAATATGCAGGTAGTGATGTTATTGTAGATGTGGCATGGTACGATGGAAGTTATGAGAAAGAGATTCATGAAGTTGGTCGAAAAAAGTCAAATGCTCTTGGAATTTATGATATGAGTGGTAATGTGAGTGAGTTTTGTTCAGATTGGTACGATAGAGATTACTATGCCAACAGTCCTGTGTTTGATCCGAAAGGCCCTTTGGAGGGCAAATATAAAGTTATTCGAGGTGGAAGTTTCTATTTTTCTAAAAGTGGATGTGAGGTGATAAAAAGAGCTTCGGTATCCAGTAATATAAGCAGGTCATGGCATAGAGGTTTTAGAATTGCTAAAGACAGCAAAACAGCTAAGATAGCTTCAAGAATTAACACAAATGAAGTAAAAAAGACTCCCAATTCATATTTGTACAAAGCAACATTAAAAATGGAGGCTACTATTCGAGAGGAAGCCAATGTCAACTCTAAAGTTTTAAAAAATAAGGAAAAAGGTGAGATCGTTTATATACTAAACAAGTCAGAAGGGATTTTCTATAGAGTTTGGGTTGATGGTGTAGTTGGCTATATGTCAAAAAGTTATTTGTAATAATTCAACATTGATTTGTAAGGTTTGTTACCCTTTAATTCAGAACCTTGATTTGCGTTGTTTTTACAAGTTAAGTTTGCATGCTATTTTATATTTTTTAAATTAGTGTGAAAATAACTTTTTGTATGATAATTGAAAAGAACTTTCTACTCCTGAAAGAAGAACTATCAAAGATGGTTGTCGAATTTGAAAAAGACGAAAAAAATTACAAAACTTATTTTAACAACCATACAGAATTAAAGAACTATCAGTCCCATTTGAACAAACTTCAAATTGATTTTGTGAACGAGTTGAGAAATAACTTGACTAGGATAAAGACCAAGGAAGAAGTTCAAATGTATTTGGTAACTATGAAGCGAGTGTTTGAATTGCTCGGTGTAAAATTAGATATCAATACAAGTACAGACTTTACTGGTTTAAATATTAAAATGGTTTCTCGGGCTAATGGAGCAATTGCTTGTATCAATACGGGGCCCGACGAATTCATGTGTGTAAATGAGTATCTTCAGTGTCAATATCAAACTGTTCAGGATGTAATTTCAATAATAAAAGAATGTTCTGACAACAGCTCGAAGCCAGGCAAAAAGAAATCTTCAAAGAAACAAAAGCTCGAAAAAGATTCATGGCAGGATGATATCAAAGAATATTACCCAATGACCATGAAAATGAAAGATGATTTGCATAACATCACTTCGTTGAAAGAAAAGCTGGATCATGTTGAAAAAGAAAAGGAAGGTCTTGAATTAGTTTTCAAGTCTAAAGGGAAAGATTTCTATACCTCAGCGCTTAGTTTATTGTTTAGAGGTAGAATAGATGCTTACCGTGAATTATTGATATCCGAAGATATCAAGGATGATCATTCTTATTCTTCTCAATTGGTTTGGAATAAAAGTAAAACAGACTTTTTGGAACTTATGAGTGCACTTCATCTCTCAAAAGCCATCAGTTTAAAAAATGGAGATTCGCTCAGTCGAAAAGATCAGGTTGAAATATTTGAAAAATTGTTGAATATTGGGCTCATTCCTGATTCCGACAGTAGAATATCAAAATTGCATGTAAGAGATGAACCTTGTTCATTTCTAAAGAAACTACAAAATGCAATAATCAGATATTTAACCCAAAAGTAGTTGTATCATTAGTAATAAAAGATTGCTTTCATTTACATTCAACCTGCATTCACCTTGAATCCTCATCGAAGCATTCAAGGCAATAACGAAGCAATCTTTCAAAATCTAAAAAAAATACAATCATATCCAAACTCGCATGATTAAAGCGATACAGATGTTTTACCTAAAATTTGATTGAAAAAAACTACATTCAAGTTGGATATATAATCTTTTTCAATGCTTTAAACTTGCCATAAATATTAACCAAACTGATCACTGTTTACTGCTAACTGTTCATTGATCATTAATTATTTATCGCATGGAAAAAGAATCTGCTACCCTAAAAATGTTTCTCTCCATTAACGAGAAAATTTCTTCTATTGAGAAACAAGTACGACAACTATCACTCAAAGAGAGAAATCCACTGGGTGATATCTATCTCGATACCGATGAAGTATGCGAAGTATTAAAAATCTGTAAACGTACACTGCAGAAACATCGCGATGAGGCCTCAATAGCCTACATCCAGTTTGGAGGCAAAACCCTCTACAAAAAGACCGACATTCAAGATCTTCTCGAGAAACACTACCAACACGCCATCTCTTAAGGATGCTGAGCGCAGTAGAAGTAAACTGTTAACCGATAACTATCAACTATTGCCAAGTGACTATTGACCAATGATCATTTATCACTGGTGACGTCCGTAATTCAAAATTCGCAATTGCTCAGCTGAAAGCTGTTAATTATTCATTACTCATTATTAATTGTTAATTGTTTACCATGCGCAGCATGAACATCCCCATCGAGCTTTTGGTCTTTGCCCTTTCAAAGCGCAAAGTAAACCAGGTGCGACTCTATCTTTACCTGAAGAGTCAGTGCTCGGGATATCTGCCATGGAATCAGGAAACAATTGAAAAAATCAAGAGAAATCTTTCTATTAAAGAAACCAGGACAATTCACAATAATCTTGAGTGGTTGGTGAAAAACTCCTGGGTAATCATGAACTCGAAACGAGGAGTCATACGTGTAGTCAGTTATCTTGTACTTTCTAAAAAGCTACAATTCCACTCTGCTACCGGAGCACTTTTCGATACCTCACAATTTCATAATTTCCGGCCTTTCATATATGCTGCTGTACTCACATATTATCTCAAGTACAGGCATAGGATAGCAAGACAATCGGAACGAAAAAAAGGGCGTTCCATTACGAATTGTAGCTTCCACGAAATGCCTGCACAATACCTGGCCAGTATTCTCAAACTCGGTAAGTCAACCACTACGCGTTACCGACAAAAGGCCTGGGATGCCGGATTTATAAAAATGAAACACCGGTACAAACCACTATATATCCCTCTCGATGAGCTCGAGTTTTGTCGCATTTATGGTGATGAGGAAGCCTGGCAACTGGTTATTCACAATAATCAGGTCATGGTCCAGCTTTCCAACGCCATAACCAGCTACGTGCGCCTGCGTACAAAACCCGCATTGAAGAAGTGTATCTGCTCCAGGGAAAAAGTGGACCCGTTATAAGAAGGGATCCTAAGGGAAGACTGCGATAGCAGAAATTCCCGTAAGGATCCCATAGCCAAAGGCTATAATCCTTATAATTTTGAGCTTTGGTTTTGGGATTTTCTTCCTTTATCCTTTATCCTTTATCCTTGAAACTTGCCTCTTGTAGCTTGAGACTGATCGCTGAAAGATGGTTGCTGAGCGAAGTCGAAGCACATTATTAATTACTCATTGTTAATTCTTAATTGATATCTCATGTTGACCCTAAAACAATACCTAACCAACCTCCACTTCCAAACAAACCTCCTCATCAGCTTCTTTTTGGAAAATAGCTCCTTATTGTCCGACGAGATAATTTCTCTCATGGACAAATCCCAGTTGGAACTCCACGATCTCATGGAAATAAAAGGAGAGTTGGAGGCCAAGTTGAATTGCTTCGAAAACATCGAAACAATTTGCAAGCACCCACGATATTTTAACATCGAAAAACCATCAGAATTGATTCAATTCTACAGCTCAAAAGAATGCTTCAGAAAAAACACCTATGCTTTGAATACCTTCCTGGCATATGCCAATTCCTTTGCACAAGCAATGCACAAGTCAAATATAGAAGTCATTGAAAATTTACCACCCTTGTACCAATCCATTTTAAATCACAGCAGGAAAAATAAGAGAGATGGATTTAGAGAAATCCTGGCCAAGATTGTTTACGAACATCCATTTCCGGAAATCCTAACTGCAGAATACATCCGCATCACAACATTGATTGCCGACTTGGCCAAATCAAAAACAGCCCTCAATTATTTCATCTCAACCTTGGAGCAGCAATTTTAATTGGTAGCTGAGCGAAGTCGAAGCTTGAATTCCAACTTTGCTGGTCCCGACCCTTCGGGATTCGACTTTCAAAAACAAGAAAACCTCCCCAAACAGGGAGGTCCTTTACAACTATTAACTACGGTTAATATTAATTATTTACGATAATAAAGTTATATAGAAAATTATTATTAACCAAAATATTTTTATGGTATAAATATGGACGATCTTTGGGAAAAGGAATTGTTAAAATTACTTACTCAGAAAAATATTAAGTCTGTGTTCATTTTCCTTTAATTCAGAATCATTGGATATACCCCAAAGAATTGAGCTATCCTTGCTAAAGTAATTTTCAAGTGTTTCCACGTATTCTCCAGCTTCTTCAATGGTAATGTTGTCGTCAAAGCAGTTAATGGAAAGAATAATTTGAAATTCCTGATCATTGTAATCCAAATCTTTTAAAGCATTTTGCAATTGACCATTAATTAATGTTTTATCTGCTTGTAGGCTTATATATTTAATTTCTGATTTGCCAGCAAGTATAGTCAAGAAATCTTCAGGTTCAATTCTTATATATGAGGGTTCTGTTATGGATTGTAATACGGCTTTCGATAGATCAGTACATACACTTTTAAACGTTTTCATAATAACTTGTCTTTTGGATAAAACACAAATATGAAATGAGTGACTGCCAAAACGTGACGTAGATTGCAAATTTCAATTTGGAATATACCTCAAAAATCATTTTGAATATCTTTTTTCTAAATAAGTTAAAATATAATCATTCAGCAAGTTAAATGTTTAGCTTTCAACTTGACACATTTGGCAGTTTCTTTTTTGTTTAATAAAATGTAAATTCATCCTTCTTTGTTGCCATTAGAATAAATGCTAATTCAATAATATACTTTACAGTTCTAATATCGATATACAAGATGAAGAACTACGTCATGTTATGGCGGTGGGAATTGTTAGTATTGTGTGATTACTAAAACATAGGTTATGGAAGCTATAGAAAGTACAACCAGGAAAAGGTTATTTACCAATGCCGAAATCCAGAAAAGAATTGTAGCAGTTGCTGAAAAACTGCCAAATGAAGAGTTAAACAAATTTCTTGATAGGGATCACAGTAACGAAATTTTTGGAGTTAGGTTGCCATTGTTTATTCGGATTAAAGTAACAGCTACCACTGAAGATAAAAATACAATAAAAAAAGATCAAAAAGGATACAATCGATACACATGGAAATATGAGTTTAGTAGAGCAGGATATAACTACGCAATTGTGAATGATTGGTATCCTCGTCATGACAAAAATGTGAAAAAATGGCTAGATGAAAATGAATAGTAAGCTTAAATATCCCCAAGCACATTTGAATAAAACCTACCTCGAAATCCTAAAAGTTCACAATAAAGAGGTGCCAATGGCAAATATGTTGGCTTATTTATTTAAACCTGATGAGAATCATCAATTAGGAACAACATTCCTAACAGCTCTATTAAGTACTACCTGTTATGAAATTAAAGGTGAAAAAGGAGATGTAGGAACCATTCTAAAACAGAATTGTGTAAGTTCTTCAGGATTATCTGTTACACCAAATCTCAATTTTGACAACATAAAGGTTGAAACAGAAGTTCCTACCAATGGGCAAAAAGAAGAAGATAAGCGCATAGATATATTGATTGAAGCTGAAAATTTTGTGGTATGTATTGAGTTCAAAATTGATCATGATTTGGATAATCCACTTGAGATTTATCAAACTTATGTGGAGGAAAATTATCCAAATAAATACCACTACTTTCTTGTGCTAGCTCCATACCGAAAGCAACCTATTGGAGCCGCAGAAAAATACTTGAAAACAAAAAACGATTTTAAACTCGTCATTCTAAGTCATTTTGTGGAGCAGGTGAAACTGTCAATACCTGATCATTATTTTGAGGAGAAAAGTTCTAATGTATATGCACAATATGTATTTGACTTTATTCAAACCATTGAGAATAGAAAATTTCGAAATCAAATCGTCAACAAGCTGGAAGATGTTAAGAAAACCATAGAAAAAGCTGGCATATCAAGTCAAATTATTCGCAAATGGAATGGTGGATATTTATTGGTTTCTAAAAAAGATCACAATCTGAAGGTGCGAGTTAATGAAGGTACTTATCAATTAGAAAAATGGTCTTTTGCACCTGAGAATAAGAAATTAGAAGAAATAACACTTGTGGATCTTGCCGATATCTTGAAAGTTGTAAAAAGCGATAACTAAGGAATAGTACTCACGCTCACAGGCTCAATTTATAATAAACACAAAAGAACCAATCATGGAGTACAACAAAAAATTAGATAACCTATTTGATAGGTGGGAACAAGAAGCCAAAATGAAAGGCTTTAATGGCTTCTGTAGAGATGGTCTACTGTATAAAGGAAAAATCTGGAACACAATCGGAAGTGATGGGAAAACATATTTTGGACGTGGTCCAGGAAATGAAGATGAGCTTTGGTACAATGCAAACAAAAAAATTATATTTCTTACAAAGGATACCAATTCAAACCCCAATCAAGATTACCGTGAATGGCTAGGACGTCAAGGTGAAGGCATTATTACCCATAAATTCTTTAAAAATATTGCAATTTGGCTTTATGGTCTGAGTTCATTTGATTCACAGGGAAAATATAGCACTTTCGAAGAAGCTGCGATAGGAGAGAATTACACTCGTGCATTCGATGAAATTCCGTTCTGTATAGTGAATGCAAAAAAGGAATCAGGAGGGCCGAAAATTAATAATGCCGACCTTTTGTATCATGCAAATTTATCTGCACGCTTTCTGAAAGAACAATTCGAAATTTTAAGTCCGGATATTATTGTTTGTGGTGGTGGCCAAGGTTCCGTACTAAAGGTTGCCAAAGAGATCATTTACCCCGAATTGGAATTTATAAAAATCAACAATTGGATTTATTTTAATGCAGAAACTCAAAAAGTACTAATTGATAGTTATCACCCTAGTGCGATTATAAGTTATGAAGAAATGTATTTGGGTATGATGAATTCATATAAGGAATTTCTTGAGAAGGAGAGATGATGTGCTCAATAATAATGAATACAGAGTGAAGATGAAATAGATTTTTTGAAAATCAATTTAATCATGCCAAACAAATCAAAAATGCATGTCTGGAATCTAATTTTGGTTCTATCTGATAACTGATAAAATTTTAATACATGAAAATAGAAATAGCAGAAAACCTAGTATATACTTACCTAAAACATTCAGAAGGTTGTAGAGTTACGCAAACAAACTGGAAAACAAGTGGGCAATGGACCACAAATAAATTTGAAGAAAAGCCAGCAAGAGAATTGTACGAAAGGATAATGGAATCACCAAAACTTAGTACAATATTTAAGGAGAGCAAATTTGATCAGTTAATTAAACAGGCAGAAATTGATGTTTTGGGTTTGAATACTACCGAGCATGCGGTTTATGGTATCGATATTGCCTTTCATAGTGCTGGCTTAAATTATGGTCCGCCTAAAAAAACAGCTGAAATTGTTTTAAAGAAGATTATTAGAACAATTTTTATAATGCAGACCTATTTCAATGACTTCAAAAAGTTTCACTCATTTTTTGTAACTCCAAAAGTTTATCAATCTACCGAGAAGCCTATACTGGAATTGATGGAAGAAGCTAAAAGCTTGCTTAAAGATGAAATGATTTCTATTGATTTTATTGCCAACGATGATTTTTACAAAACTCTTGTTGACCCAGTAATCGAAAGTGTTTCTAATGAAAATGATACAGCTGAATTATTTTCAAGAGCATATAAATTATTACAACTCGATAAGCGAATTAAAATATCCGAGAGTTCAGACCAAAACAAATCAAATACCATAAAAAGACTTAATGGAAATACTTCTAAGAGAACAGAGGAGGGCATGAAAATTGGCCAGTTCGTCCAATATAAAATGAAAACCCTTTATGAGCAAAATAAGATATCAGAGAAGGAAATTATCAATTTGCAAGATATGGAGTACTCAAGGAAAGTTTTTAATCAGACTTATGAAGTATTAAGGAGTAAAGGAAAAGATATTAAAGGCAATGATGGCAGAACCAGATATTATGCAACAAATGAATTTTGTGGAGATTACTTCATGACTGCACAATGGACAGAAAAACATTGGGAACCATTCTTATCGTGGTTGAGAAAAATGGAAAAAAACGAGATTTAAATATTTATAGTGTTTTGTAGAAAAGGTCCTTTTTAGTTTAAATCAATCATAGATAAAGAATGCAAAACCCCTGGAGAAACCTAAATACTGATGTAACCAGCATACATCCATTGGACATGCAAGCGGTTGACGAATTTAATTCCCAAGCAAAAGAGGAATACCAATTTTGCAAAACCCTTTTACCGGACCCTTACATTGGTAACTTGAAAGCCAATGTTTTGTTTTTGGCCTTAAACCCTGGATTAAGTGCTGAGGATTATCAAACACATGCCGATGAGCAATTTCGTTTCCTCTACAAACAAAACCTGACACAGGTAAAATCCGATTATCCATTTTACTACCTACACCCCGAACTAAACTGTCCAGGATCTAAATGGTGGCGTAGCAAATTACGCTGGTTTTTAGAAGTAATAGATGATAAATCCTTGTCGAAAAGAATTTGCTGTTTGCAATACATGCCCTACCATTCGGTACAGTTTAAACAGCCAAAACAAAAGCTGCCAACCCAGGAATACACAAAAGAAATTGTAAAATCATTTATCGAAAGAAATACACCTATTGTTTTTATGCGAAGCAAAACAAAGTGGATTGAATTGGTGCCTGAATTAGAAAATTATCAGAAGGCCTTTGTTTTAAGAAACCCCAGGAACCCAACTTTTAGCCCGAAGAATATGGAGGAGGAGAATTTTAATAGATTAATTAATACCCTTAAAATTTAATGAGTTATATGGGATACATTAAACTTGACACCTCTGGCAAGTGCTTTTTTATATTAAAAAGAATAAATTTGATACTCTAAAACTAAAATAGTTGAACTCAAATGACCAATAGAATTAATACTCGAAAAGCATTGAATCCGGCTTATCGAAAGCATAAACCTCATAGAAAAGAAGTAAATCATTTTATTGAACAACTAACTTCCTGCTTAAAAGCAATTGAGTCAAGTGTTGATAGAAATGAAAGTGAGGAACACATTAAAGAGCCCATTAGGCAATTTTTGAGCTCAACATTTTATAAAAAGAATTACATTAATACAAGAGATAGAGTTGATCTTGCCATTTACCTTGGAAATGATGCTGCAAGTCATATTGGCGTATTAATGGAGGTGAAAAAGCCAGGAAACGACGCTGAATTTCTTAAAGAAGATAATATTAATAGAAAAGCTTTACATGAATTATTATTGTATTATTTGCGTGAAAGGATAGATCATCAGAATAATAACATCAAGCATTTAATTGTAACCAATGGTTATGAGTGGTTTCTGTTTAAAGGTGAAGATTTTTACAATTTATATTATAAGAATAATAGTTTAGTTAAGGAATATGAGGCATTTAGAGATGGATTAAAAGATTCATCTAAAAATGAATTATTTTATAATGAAATAGCAAAGAAATATATTGCTGATACAGAATCGGTTTTGCCATTTGTATACCTAAATTTTAAGAGAACTAAATTTGATAGGTTGACCGATGGTCATTTAAATACCTTATATAAAATATTCTCCGATGTTCATATCTTAGGTCATAGTTTTGGTAATGACAGTAATAAACTAAATAAGCGATTCTACAATGAATTACTTCACATTGTTGGACTTGAAGAGAAAACAATAAAAAGTAAAAAAGTAATTCAGAGAAAAAAAGAAGGTGAGCGTGATTATGGATCTTTATTAGAGAATACCATATTTACTTTAGAAGATAAAGATCACCTACGTGATATAAAAAGCATTACACAGGTAGAAGATAAGTCTTTTTCAGCAGGACTTGAGCTGTGTCTAACATGGATTAACAGAATACTTTTTTTAAAACTATTAGAATCCCAATTGTTAGCTTATCACAATGGTAACAATAATTATAAGTTTTTAAACTCTGATTTTATCAAAGGATATGATGATTTAAACAATTTATTTTTCTCTGCTCTTGCCAAAAAGGAAGAAGATAGGCACGATAAATATAAAGACCGTTTTAAATATATACCATATTTAAATAGTTCGCTTTTCGAATTGAATACACTGGAGCGAGAAGCGTTCGAAATCTCATCTTTAACTGATGATGAAATTGAAGTATCTGGTTCTACAGTTTTAAAAGATGTCAATGGTAAAAAATTAAAAGGTAAACTTAAAACACTAGACTACTTTTTCAAGTTTTTAGATGCTTATGATTTTGCCACGGATGGTAAAGAGGGGATTGAAGATAGAACAGAAACTAAGACCTTAATAAACGCATCTGTTCTTGGATTAATTTTCGAGAAAATAAATGGTTACAAAGAGGGATCATTTTATACACCTGCATACATTACAATGTATATCAGTAGGGAAACAATTCGCAGAGCAGTTGTTGAGAAATTTAAACAGCAAGAAAATGAACAAATCGAAAAATTTGAGGATGTAGTAGCATACTGTAACAAATTTTTCAAGCAACAGGATAGTTTAAGATTTAATTCCATAATAAATTCAATACGTATTTGTGATCCTGCTGTTGGTTCCGGTCACTTTTTGGTAAGTGCTTTAAACGAGATTATTGCAATAAAAAGTGAGTTGGGAATTTTATGCGATCAAGAAGGTATACCATTGAGATGTGATGTGCAGATAGAAAATGATGAACTATATATTTCAGATTCTATCGGGCATTTGTTTGAGTATAGTCCGGAAGATGCTGATAGCTGTAAGATCCAAAAAACCCTGTTCCACGAAAAACAATCTATCATTGAAAACTGTTTGTTTGGTGTTGATATCAATCCAAATTCAGTAAAAATTTGTCGATTGCGTTTGTGGATTGAGTTGCTCAAAAATGCCTATTACACCGAAGAGAAGAATTTGCAAACCCTTCCCAATATTGACATTAACATTAAGTGTGGTAATTCGTTAGTAAGTAGATTTAAATTAGATGATGATTTAAAAGCCGCATTTAAAGGCAAAGATGTAAAGTATAATTTTAATGACTATAAGGATGCAGTTCTAGAATACAAACGAACCAACGATAAAAATCGTAAGAGTGAAATAATAGAAATAATCGATGAGGTTAAAAATAACTTTAAGAGCTCTTTAGACAAACCATTTCTGGATAAATGTAAAAAAACAGAAGGGGATTACATCAATGAGAAAGAACGCTTAAATAATCTCGAGAAATTTGGAGAAAAAATAAAAGCCAAGGAAAAAAAGCACTTAAAGGATCTAAAAATCAAATTCGAAAAAGCCACAAAAGAAAAAGAAGAAATTGTAAACAATGCCATATATGTAAACGCATTCGAATGGCGATTCGAGTTTCCCGAAATACTAGATGAAGAAGGCAAGTATTTAGGATTTGATGTTGTTGTGGGGAATCCTCCATATATCAGACAGGAGGATTTTAAGGAAATAAAGAAGTATTTAAGTAAACACTTTTGTGTTTATAACTCTCTTGCAGACTTATTAACTTATTTTGTCGAATTAAGTAGTAGGATTTTAAGATCGAAAGGAGTTTTTCAGTTTATTATTTCAAGTAAGTTTGCAAGGGCTAAGTATGGGGAGTTATTAAGAGATTTCCTTTCTAAAAATACATTATTAACCCACTTTATAGACTTTGGAGGAAAGAAAATATTTGATGAAGCTACTGTAGACGCTGCTATTATAGGATTCATAAATTCTTTGCCAGAAGAAACATCTAGGTTCATATATCAGGAAATTCAAAAGAAAGATAATATTCAAGTTGATTTTAAGAAATTCTTAAAAGATAATGCCATTCTCTACAGAAACAACCTACTTGGATCCAAAGCTTGGAGTTTTGAAAGTAATCAATTATTAGAATTGGTAAATAAAATTGAAATAATAGGCACACCTCTCAGAGACTGGGATCTTAATGTGAATTTTGGAATTAAAACTGGATTTAATAAAGCATTTGTAATTGATGAAGAAATTAAAAAACAATTAATTACGGATGATGCGAAATTGGCCAATATTGTTAAGCCTCTCTTGAGAGGGCGTGATATTCAAAAATATAAGTCATCAGAGATTGAAAGATGGTTAATTGGTACATTTCCAAGTTTAAAGATAGATATTAAGAATTACACATCACTTGAAGCCTATTTAAAAACTTTTGGAAAGCGAATTGAACAAACAGGTGAAAAAGGAGCTAGAAAGAAAACCTCACACAAGTGGTACGAGACTCAGGATAATATAGCGTTCTGGCAAGATTTTGAGAAACCAAAATTGGTATGGAAAAGAATTGGTTCGATACTACGTTTTTGTTATGATGATTCTGGAGTTTACTGTTTAGATAGTACCTGTATAGCAACTGGAGAGAAAGTTAAGTTTCTGTGTGCTGTTTTAAATTCTAAACTTTGTAATAAAGAATTGTTTAGAACCGCGCCAAAAACAGGGACGGGAGATTTGATAATTAGTGTTCAGGCTTTAGAGCCGCTTTGTGTACCTATGCCAACGGAGGAACAAGAGCAAAATATATTAAAGGTTTTTGAGGAAATCTTAAATCTTAAAAAACAAAATATACAAATAGACACTAGCCTTTTGGAAAGTCAAATAGATATAATGGTATATAAGCTTTATCAATTAAATCATAATGAAGTGTTAATTATTGATCCCGAATTTCAGTTAACAGAAAGTGAGTACAATGCATTTGAGCTTGAAAATACTGTTGAGTCTTAGAAAAATTATTTGATCGTAGATTATTAGAAACACCGCATTAAACACTACCAATAGCGGTGTTTCTTTTTATTTGGGTACAATTGCGGGAGATTAAATAACTTCTATGTCTTACAAGATATCCTTCACCACCCTTTGGCACACCAATTCCCTAATTTTGTCCCATACATTAACCTAAAACACATATCATGATAGGAGCAATAGCAGGAGATATCATCGGTTCGGTCTTCGAATGGAACAACTACAAGGGAACCGACTTTGAATTATTTCATTCAAATACTGACTTTACCGACGATTCAGTTTTAACAGTGGCCACCGCACAGGTATTGTTAGAAGGAGGAGGTTATACCGAAGCATATCAAAAGTACAGTCAAGATTATCCAGGCAGAGGATATGGAGGCAATTTTGCAACATGGATTTACGATGAATCTCCTCAGCCTTACAACTCTTGGGGTAATGGATCGGCCATGCGAGTAAGTCCGGTAGGTTTTTACTGTAATTCATTAGAAGAAGTACTAATAGAAGCCGAAAAATCGGCAAGTGTTACCCACAATCATCCCGAGGGCATAAAAGGAGCTCAAGCAACTGCTTTGGCAATATATCTTGCCAGGACAGGGCATAGCAAAGATGCTATTCGCGAAAGCATTACCAACCTGTTTGGCTACAACTTAAATCGCACTTGCGACCAAATTCGTCCAATCTATCAATTCAATGAATCCTGTCAGGAAACCGTTCCCGAGGCCATTATTGCATTTTTGGAAAGTAGCGATTTCGAATCAGCCATTCGTATGGGCATCTCACTAGGTGGTGATAGTGATACTTTAGCTTGCATCACAGGAGGGATTGCTCAAGCTTACTACAAAGAAATTCCCGAAATCATCATTCATAAAGTAAATTCTCTTTTGCCTGTAGAATTCAAAAATACAATTCATCAATTTAACCACAAATGTGGGATCAATTACAAATAACAGAAGGGAATACTTATTAGTTTTTTTCTTAAGGCTTGGTGCTTGCGGCTTGAAGCTAATTAATACCATAAATAAGTTCTGTATGATTTATAGTGGGTCATTCTTTAGAATTATTGTTTTGACCGTTATTTTGTTCCAGTGACCCATGTGGGTATTGGAAGGTCGAGCTAATTAGACGCAGAAAAATTTTTAGTAAGACGGGGAAGCTGATTCCGAAATAGATTTTGTAAGCATTTGAGAAGCAAATGCAACAAAAATCATAATCGGGAGAAGATCACGCCGCCACACTTAAAGTTTTCAAGTATAAATAGTTTGAGCTTACACACCCTAGATTCTTTGTTTACTTTCTCATCAATGGAACCGACCGAAGGGAGCTCATGAATTCCTTATTAAAGAAATCATTTAATGAATAAAAAGTAAAAGCCCTGCGGCTTGAGCAAAGTAAAGTTAAAATAACGAATCATAGGATAATTTTTCATCAAATAAAGTTTGCTTTAGTTACCTTCTAAATTCCATATAGAACCTATAAATATCTACACATTCACAAAATAAATGCTGTTTTTTTTTAAGTGAATTGAGCTTGTTATCATGTTAATTATGTATTTTCGACTTTATAATTTTTGAATTCGAAAAACACTTAATGTCCCAACAAGCAACAATAAAGCGTTACCTCCTTGTATTAGAAAAAGTAAAGCGAGGCTTTTATCCATCCAGGCAAGACTTAATTGATTATTTAAATGATCAAGGATTAAAATGTTCCACAAGAACATTTCAGCGAATACTTGAAAGTATTAGAAATGAATTTGGGGTCGAAATAAAATACAACAGCCACAAGCAGGGCTATTATATCGATCAGGAATTAAGCGATGATTTTGAGCCCTTCATTAGATTGTTGGAAATGTCACAATCAGCCAATACAATAATCGAAACTTTAAGTGAAGGAAAAGATGCGATGCAATTTATTCACTTCGATTCCAGTTCTCTGATGCAGGGAATTCATTACCTAAAACCACTCTTAAGAGCGATTAGGGATAGTCTGCAGATAAAAATTCAATATTCCTACTTTTACAAAGAAGAAGAGCGTAGCTTTATTCTAAATCCGGAGTTCTTAAAAGAATATATGAATCGCTGGTATGTAGTGGGGCATGTTGATTATACCGAAGGTGAAAGAGTATATGCTTTGGATAGAATCAAAAGCGTAGAATTACTTTCGGATACATTCACAAAAAAACTAGGTGCAGTCGGTAATTATTTCGACGACATTATCGGAGTTAATTTTTCGGGCGAAGAAGTAAAAAAAGTCGTATTGTCTTTTAGTCCGCATCAAGGTAATTACATACGAACATTACCCTTACATCATTCTCAAGAGATTATTGTCGACAACAAAGATGAATTTAGAATTTCCATTCGAGTAAAACCTAATTTCGAATTAAAGCAGCGAATTCAAATGTATGGGGATCAAGTAAAAGTAATTGAGCCTGAGCTATTCTAAGTCAGAACGTCATGTTTTGGCACACCTCCTTATTTTCTTTGTGATAGAAGTTATTAACGAATACTTTAAAGTCATGAACAAAGAAAAAAGAATACAAGATGCTTGGGAGTGGATTCCTCCTCAAAATCGACCAAGTAAATTTGGAGGTGATCTAAATGTATATCCTAAAAATGAGAACAGAATACCAATTTATGTAATCGACTCTTCTGAGGAAGATAACGAAGTGTTTTTCATTAACAACAGTAAAAAAGCACTCAAATGTGTTATTTCATCCTATTCTGGAGAATGGACAGAAAATAAAGACGATCAAAAATTCTTTTACGAAAACGTCCTTCCAGGTGAAGCTGTGAAAATTGATGATTTCGATCCAATTTACGATTACAAAGAAATGATCCAACAAGATGTATTCATAGAGGATCTTGAAGGAAACAGAACTCGATTCTTTTGCGTTTCATATGGTAGTATCATTCCTGAAACCATTTTACTATACAACGATAACTCGAGAGATAAAGGAGTGAACATTCAAGAACTCTCTAAATGTGGCCCAAAATAATAACCTGATTCTATTATTCATTTAGCTTATACCATCGCAATTGCGATCTCAAGAATTAATTTCTAAAAATTAATGGTATGGAAGCAAAAAAGGCAATCGACCTTTTGACCTCGGAAAATGGTCGGTCTGATTTCGAATCTCTGATTTTGGAAATATTAAAAGCCAGGGAAAAACTCAAACAACCCCAAAATGCCTCATTCTATCTTCGCAAAGGAATAGAAAGTCTGAAAAAAAGAATGAACCACTTGGAACTGGAATACGAAAATTTACGAACTAGAATCAACTCAAATACACTCTCTGATTTCGAAGAATTATTGGCCAAGAAAAAAGCCGATCTCAATAGATGGAAACAAAAAGAGGAAATCCATATTTGTGATAGAATCGCAATTAACGCATTACAAACAGGAGTCTATAATTTTGAGTCTTTGATTCAAATAAAGCACAAATACAAACACCTTAAGCCATTAGATTTTTATCTGAACAATACAGTGGAATTAGTAAAACTATTAGAGTAATACCTCTTTGTAGTTTTGTAATGAGCTATAAGACCAGGTTTTGAAGTTGAGGCAATGCATAAAACTAAATAGGGGAGTAGTCTTAAAACAGTTATTAACTATATTTTAAAGGATTAGACTGAACGCCTAACCCTCTAGATTTCATTTACACACTTTGTGGGACAGTGTCCATTTAAACTTGGTAGATAATGTCCTGGAAATTTATCAATTCTTTGGTTGTTTTCCAATCTCAGATTTAATGCAATGATCCAAACTATCTGTATCCCAACAACTGTTATATCGACCATCGCGAGCATCACACCAATCTTCTCTGTCTCTATAGCTACACCTTCCATCTGCTTGGTGATAATAACAGGCAGATAATGCATTCATTTTAACGTACCCAGAAGATTGATCCCAAATTTCTTCTAAAGTATAAGTCCTTTCTTGTTCTTCACTTTCCTTGCGTAGTCTTGCGCTTTCTTCTTCCTGTTCTCTTCTTCTAGATTCAGCTTCCTCTCTTTCTCTTCTTCTTTTTTGTTCTTCTTCTTTCTCTTGCTCTTCTCTTCTGTATGCAGCTTTTTCTCTCTCTTGTTCTTCTCTTCTGTAATTTTGTCTTTCGTTTTCTAACCTTCTTTGTTCAGATTCATGCTCATTTTGATTCTCTAATTTTCCATTATTATAAAAATAAACCTCTAATTCATTCGCTTTTTTTATCCCATGTAAGTTTTCCCACTTAGGATTTGTATTTTTACCTATTGAGATTGGTGATGTTTTTATAGTAGTTTTAATAATTGATATTGCTCTGCGTCCAATGGCGGCAAATCGATTGTTGTTAAGTGGTATAATTTTACGATAACTTAATTTAATTCTGGTATTATGTATCGGCTCTTTTTTATCTATATGCCAAATTTTAGATTCATCCGAAGCAGTAACAAAATACCCTTCGTTTGAAATAAAATATATACTTCCCAGACTGTCCTCGTATTTATCAAAGCTTTCGCGTTCCATTACCAGATTACCTTCTAAATCATACTGATAGATATATTTTGAAGTGTATACAAGTATGTATTTACCACAAGGACTAAAGGTGTGTCTACAAGTAGATTGGAGTTTGTGAGAATATTGTTTTGAAAAAAGAACTTTTCTATTACTTAAATTCCAAACAGTAAGTATACTCTTTCTTTCTTCATCATCATCATTACTGAAAATAACTATAGGTGAACATGGAGAGAATGACATAACTGTTCCGTATCTATTCTTTATAGGAATCGTTACATCTACGAGTTGTTCTTTTTTATATAAATCAAATATTTTAATGTGATCAACTCTAAATAAGCCAAAAAATCTATTGTTTTCAGAGAAATAAGGTCTGGCAAGTAAGCTTTCATCTTCCGTATCATCTTCTTCTAAAATATTAAATTCGACTTCAAATTTTGAGCCTCTTATTAAATTTTGTAGGAAAACTTGTTCACCATCGTATTCTGCCATGAGATAATTATTTGAAGACAATTGGTTGTGTAAATATTTCCTTATATGACTTTGATTGGATTCTTCAACTTTTCTCAATTGTTTCGACAGAATATCAATTATATATTCATTTCCTTCGCTGGTTAAATGTAGATGTTCAGAATCAGGATAATAACTTACATCGTGAAAACCATGTGTTTTACAATCTAAATCTTCTGAAGTAAATTCACTTTCTAACTCAGATTTAATTTTAATACTTTCGTCTAGCGCAAAAACCTTAACTCCCTCTTTGTCAATTGCAATTAAATTATTATTAATGAAATCCAATGTGGATACAAATGTAACCTTGCTTAATTTAGCTCTACCAATACATCTGCCTTTTAGTGTAAAAATATGGATGTCATAAGTGTCCGAAATGAATAGGTGCTTATTTTTATAATAAATTTCATAGGTATCAGATACAACATCAAAGTAATCACTTAGATTTTCTGATTTAAAAACTTCTCTTCCCGATTTTAGGTTATGCAGATGCACCACACCACCTTGGTCAAGGTAAAAAATATTAGTAGATGAACAGAAGATATTTTTAACTGGGAGTTCTTCTGTCTTCACGATATACGAAATCTTAAAATCTTTTAAGTTTATAGATAGTAATTTTCCAGTATGATAACCATATTCTCCCTCGTATCCCAGTATAATTAGGTTCCTACCATTACCAGTTAACTTCATATCTTCTACACCATCAATATATGAACTTAAAAGGATTTCGCCATAAATTTCTAGAGACCAGCGGTTAAGTATGATTAAATCGCCTTTGAAATCAGTTGCGTAAATGTGATTTCTATTATCAACGGTTACAAATGGAGATGAATAATTTTTTTTACAAGTACTACCAATTTCAACAGTCCATTTTAATCTATTTTCAATGCTTAAATAAGGATCTGTTTCAAAACATCGTATTCTCCTTCGGTCATCTCCATAGTCGCTTATGTAAATATACTGTCCTTTATTGTCTAGGGCTAATGCTATAAAATCTAAGCTTGATGAGAGTGGTAACTCTTCAATATGACCTTTCTGTTCATATGAACCATCACTGTTTAGTTTATAAATCCAAACTTTGTAGGAATCTTTTTTTGCAAAAACAGCAAAAAAATTATTATTTGGGGATTTGATGAATTTATAGTTTAACTCAGAAAATCTTTCTCGAGAGTATCTTTCTAGTTCTGAGATAGTATTTTCATAAGGAAATTGTATTGTTTTAGCTGGTGGAATCCACATATTATTGAAATTTAATTTTCTTAATATAAATTAGTCTATCATAAAAGTTCTGGTTTTTCTAAATGTTCCAGATGCATATCCTCTCCATTCATCTCCATTATCATCAGTCCACTTGCCGTTGTTGTAGGTTATTGTACATTTATATGCTATATCTTTAGTATAACCATCTGTCACTTCCATTTTTTTTGCTTTTATACCATCTTTTATTATTGGTTTATTAACCTGTTTTTGCTTTGATGATTGTTGTTGTTGTTGTTGTTGTTGTTGTTGTTGTTGTTGTTGTTGTTGTTGTTGTTGTTGTTGTTGTTGTTGTTGTTGTTGTTGTTGTTGTTGTTGTTGTTGTTGTTGTGTAATCTGTTTGTTTGATGTTTTTTTCTTTTGGGGCTTTTGTTTTACTAAAACCTGATTAGATTCTTTTTTGGACAATCTATTCATAAGTTCAGCATATTCGTCTATTGGGCTATGATAAACTGGTACCGTTATTTTTTTTTCGAAGTCAATTTTATCACTTTCATTCACTTTTTTCTTTGTGAATTTATATGACCGTAATTTCACTAAATTGTAGTGACTAAGTATAATCAATAAAAAACTGGGAAGAGCAAGTTCAAAACCAATAATCATTATATTAAAAATACCTACATAGGTTATAACTAAAGCGTTGACAATTAAAGATAATGATAATAAGCTGCCCTCAGGTTGATACATTTTTCTTTGAATAACTTCCACAATAAGCTTTATAGCTAATGCAATAGGTGTTATTATGATATAATAGATCGCTAATGTTTCATATTTGTCATTATGGAATTTTAAAATGATAAAACTCAAAATTGTAATTACTATAAAAGTAATAATTGATGTTTTGAATTTGATTTTTTGACGACTCCTGCTATAATAATTCATTATTTTGTAATGAATGCTCAGGCTGTAGTAGAGTGTCAATAGAATGATTTGAAAACAAAATATATTGATATATTGTATATACGATATTTCTGAATAAATAATGTTTCTTATACTGAGGTAATCATAGTGTAATAGTAGATACGCGAGACTAGAAAATACCAATAAGGATAAAATAGTGTGCATCCTAAACAAAGTTTTTGATTCAGTTTTTTTATTGGCCAATTGAGCAACTAGAATGATAACTGCGCAAGCAACACATGTGGTTATCCAAAAAATAAGGTTTTGTTCGTTTGGTTTGCTTGTTCGTAAACTAGCTTGTTCTTTAATCCTTACTGTAAGATTTACTATTTTTTTTATGTGTTTACTAGAAATATAAGCATACTCATTTTTATATTTAATTTTCGTCCATCTGGCATTCCTTGATAGTGCATATATGGTGTCTGTTTTTTCTAGCGCTCCAATTATTTTGGCTTCTACTGAAGGGCGTTTTCTAATGTTTAATTTTTGGCTTGTAACTGTATAGTGTTCTGCGAATAAACTCATTGATATGAGTAGAAGTATTAATGAGATTGTGTATTTCATAGTTTAAGATGATTTTAAGCTGAATGTTTGGTTGTGATTTATAATTCCTGATACACAAATACTTTATAGGTAGAAAGAATTGTTTACAGGAGTATAAATCAACTTAATTCTTAATTATAGTTATTGAATAAACTTATTGTTTTAATTAAACAATTAAAAAAAAAGAAAAACAGTTTTGTGTGTTATTGAGCTTAAAGGTCAGATAATCAGACGTGTGGGTGTTTGGTAATTTATCGAATCTTATTACTTATTTAGCAAATAAAATAAATGTAGTTCCTGGCTTCAGCATAAGTGCAATATGCTAAAAACAAATCCAAGATATTCGTTTCAATATTATCCTGTCAGGTATAACTCTCCTGACAGGATACTTTTTAAATTAAAACTACTGATTAATTTATTTTTCGATTTCTCTTACTTCATTACCAGAAGTATATTCGTAATCCTTACCATTATCTCCATGCCATCTTCCACCAAGGCCTTCTTCCAATTTAACTTTGCGCCATCCATCATATATACTTGGAGAATCATCTATGTGTTCGTTCGATTCCGATGATGAGCTAGAACTTCCACTGTCTCCAGAGGCTAATGTGTCTCGCAAACCGCGAGTAATTTTTGAGATTTTTAATAAAACAATTATCAAAACAGGAGCTAGTATAAGCAAAACGATAATTGTAACAGCAAAATTACATGATAGATATATTGCAAGTCGCCAAATTCCTGTAAGAACATTGTGATGCTTAAAAATTTTAAATCCATAAAAAACAGTTGTTCCGACTATTATTGCAACTCCTGACAATAGCCAAACTTCTGAAGTATAAAAAGCAATAATTAACCCCACAAGACTTCCTATTATCCAAAAAAGTGGACTCAAAAGGAATTTATCTTTCTTTTCAAAAAAACTATCAAAATAGAAAAATGTAAAAAAGAGTATACCAATGGAATACAAAGCAAATAAGATAATAGATAATATGACCTTATACCATGGCAAATCAGAGAAAAACCAAAAAGGATTAGGCATGGCAAGAAAATAATAAATCAACAGAAAACTATTGATAAACACCGATAATTCATAAATAACCCTGAATAGATCTGGTTTTTTATAATCTTCTGGCTCTTTAAAGGAAAGAAGGATATGAAAAATTCCTAAAAGTAAAATAATATATGCCAAAATCTTTTGATTAATCCCAAACGAATAATCTGTAAAATCTAATACATATCGATCGAAAACAATTGGCATTGGTAGTATATTTCCTTGTCCACTTGTTGCAAATCCAGTGGAGTTCTTTTTCTCTATTCTTAATGGTTTAGGAATTTTTCTAATATATTTTGTGGAAACCCAGCCTCTTTCCATGTCTATATAAAGCATACTCCAACCATTATAATTATAGCTAATTTCAATAGTATCACCTTTGTGAACTTTAGCAATAGATGAACTTGTTGCACTAGCTTCTTTTCGCACATTCAATACATCAACATTTACAACATATCTGTCTTTTGCAGATAAATTAAAGCACAAAAACAGGCTTAATAAAATAACAAAATAAGACTTCATAATTATTCAATGGTTAGTTTAAGTTTCAAATAACAAATAGAATGAAGTAATTGATCATTTCAAATACAATTAAGTAGGAGAGCTTCCCTTGTTTATCGAACCCCATGGTTTATTTATTTGGCATGTATATGGTTTGTAATTGCAATAAAATTTGATTTTTCAGGGACGTAGTTATGGAGTTACAATAAAAAGGAAATAAGACGGTTCCATCAACAGATCGATAATTTGCTCCAAAGCACTCAACATACTTTTTAAAATCGATATCCGATCTTTAAATCTCACAATTCATGCCTCAAATTTTACTTATATAAACTGCATGATTCATGAATAATACTCAGTTTTATTTCTTATCGAATTTAGATTCTCGTTAGCTGTATACCGATCTACAGCTATTTATTTATCGAAATCAATACTTTATTTATCAGGCAAAAGGGACTAAATCATTAATAATAAAAAGAAAAAAATACATTTGTTACTAATACACTTTTTATATTAAAAATAGATTATACCTACAAAAACTATGATTAAACCAAGATTACGCCTAATACTTCTTTTTCTCTTATCTACACTATCTACATTACAAGCTCAAGATTTTCTCAATGCACATCCTTTAAGTTTTTCAGAATTAGAAATACAATCTGCAAGTAAAATAGAAAACAAAACGCGATCCAATGTAATTGTAGTAGATGCTTCTAAAATTACAGTACTCAAGCAAGCAGTTACCAAATACAACGATAACTTGTACAATTTGATAAATCAGGAGAAAATTAAAAGGCAAGCCATGGCCAATACCTTGCATAAGATAATGCAGCAACGTAATACCACAGAAATAAAAAACCAAATAATTAAAGCTCAAAAGGATTATAAGGAGATGCACTCCGACATCATAAAAAATCTTGAAAAGGCACAGGAGTGTAAAGGTTTATATGTCTTTGTAAAAAAAGACATCCCTGCCATGCCAAATCAAACACAATTAATCAATGAGGCCGAAAAAAAGATTACTCCTATAGCTATTGAGCAATTACGAGGCATATACATTCAATCGGTTACCGAATTATATAGTAGCGATCAATTTGATTCTCAATTGTACCAACACATAAAAGAAACCATTAGTGGGACTTTTGAAATTGAGACAAAGTACAAACATGCTGTTGATTACCAGCAAAGAGTGTTTTATTATGTGGCAAAAGTTAGAGTAAATCCATTAAAGAAAAACCTGGTTCAATATGAGATGTCACCTGATGCAGGAAAATTGCCATCAAATATTGCCATTATCAACTACATGAAGGATAAATCACAAACAGAAAGTATTTTACAAAAAATGGGAGTTTCCAATCATTTAATAACACAAATTAAAGGTTACGCAAGACAAAATACTTTTAATGTAAGTAATGATAATCAAGCACGGAAGCAACGTCAAAAGCAAATCATATATGAAGGACAAAAACAGCTTGATGAACTTAGTTCGCAGATAACACAATTGAAGCGTGAGCTTCGTGAAAGTCAGTTTAGTTTGAAGCAGATCATTGAGCAAAATACCACCGTGAAGTTTAATACTGAAAACCTTAATGCTACGCTCCGTGCTGCGGAAGATCAATTAAAGCAGGCAATTCTAAATAGTGAGAAGTATGAATTAGTATTACATGAAAAAATACTAAAAGCAGAATGGGATAGACCAGTTGCTCCAACCGATGATGCGGTAAAACAAGTTGCAGCGGATGCTTTTAATATTAAAAATCAATTGGAAAACAATTATGGCGAAATAGAACTTTTCATCGAAACTCACAATCTTGTCAATGGAGATTATACTGAGAAGCAAGGCCAAAAGAAAGAGTACAAACAAAAAATTAGCAGATTCTGGTTATTCCCTGAAGCAATAGTCACAGGCTATAAACTACATACAATTGCCCAATTTAAAATTATTGGTGAAACAAGTGTGAGTGATGATGATAAAATGCAGAAAGAAAAGGATGAGGAAGTAATAGTCCTAGAGGGACCTTGTTCAGGTCCAGAATATTTATCAAATGAAGATTATTATAGATGTACTGGTATGGGAGAAAGTGCAGATATGATATATTCTAAAAAAATAGCTAAAAATCAGGCTCGAGATAGATTGAAACAAATAATAAAAACTACTATACCAATAATTCTTCAGAAATATGTAAAAGCAAGAAAATGGGAAGTTGAGGAGGTTGTAAATGAAGCGAGTGAGCAATTATTGAATAATTCAAGAGTTATCTGTAATAAACTAAAAAGAACCCGTAAAAATACATTTCAAACCTACATAACCATAGAAATGAGTGCTAAGGATTTGAATAAGGTTGTAAGGGACATACGAACACTGCGTACGTTCGAAATTGATATAATAAATTTCAAAACGAGTGATGAATCTGACAGGAAATAAGGCGTTCACTCCTCGGGCCTCGGTAAAAATTTCGCCAGGGCTTTCCAAAATCCTGTTGCTTGTTCCGCTAGAACTCTAAAGTTAGGTTCATGCATCAAACCAGTAGCTACTCAAGCAACAGGCATTTGTCAGTGAATTCACCCTTGCTTTAGCAGGGGTGTTTGTTTTTTCATGATCTCACTCCAGCTGAGGCTCTGAATTAGTTCAATCTTAACTACAGCAAGGGTTCACCCTGTCACAATTTTTTCGCTCAACCACTCGTCGTTCACAGCAATTCCCGGCTTTCCGAGCCATTGTCGCTATCACTCCAAATGCAAAAAAGCCTCCATTGCTCACTTTAAGCGAGCCTGCTGGGTCGGGTGCTATCAGTTTTTGTCATCTTTTTTGAGCGGCCACGGCCAGTACTTTGCCCTGGTAAAAATTTTGCATTCCCAGTAAAATAAAGGCAATTTCAAATAGAGATGGAGAGAGGCAAAAAAAAAGAACTGTCATTTACTCGCAAAATTTTATACCACTTCAAAGCACTTTAACCTATTCACCCGGGTCAAGCACCTCCAACCCAATTGTTTTCTCATACATTTCATTCGAAGCATTCAAAAACAACCAACCCGATGCTTCACCCGGCAACATCCAACACCGCTTCAAAAAAGCCGCCAAAAACTGCTGGCTGTCAATCACAGAAAACCAGTTTCTGTTTTACTTGCCAGTCACACCCTTCCACTCGCGGGCGGCTCGCCACTCTGTATTATAGGCCGCTACCAACCACCACAAACCCCACCACCACCCATTTAAAAAGCAAGCATTTTAATGAGTGATGGAATGTTGTGCAGGAAGAATTGATAATTGTTTACAGATCATTGTCCTTTGAATTTTTCCTCCTCCCTGATAAACAAAGATATTTCCTCTCTTCGTCCCAATATCAAATGTTTACCCCGCTTGAATTTTGCAATTCAGCCAACAAGTCAAGCTTATACAAAGTTTTGATGGATTTTTTGATCCAAACAATTTTCTTGGGCATAAAAAATCCATCAAAAAGCTTGACATCTCACCCGCATTCCGGATAATGATTGGATGCTTATCAGATAGCAGCAAAAACTCTGGATGATTTCTCCTCCCAAATATTAATTTAAAGCATGTTGGTGCAAGTTGAAGTAAATCAGTCTATTGGTTTGGCTTTCTCTTGGAAAGATACATAAGTTTGTTATAAGTACTAACCAAATCATCATCATATGAATAAGATATCATCATTTGTAATCGGCACTTTATCCACAATGGGAGTAGCAGAATCATTGGGAATGGGAAGTCCTAATATTCAAGCTGTACAGGAAGTACCCGTTGACAGCGCGGAAGCACTAATTTCTGTTATTGGTGGAGCCATCTCAACCATTATTGTGGCCTTGTTAAAGCGCTGGTGGAAAAAATTGGATGAGAGAAAGAAACAGCCTAATACCTCCTAGGGACCAAGTCTGTATCTGTCTCAATTCTATGTTTATTAATGCAATACTAACCAAAACCTTTAATCATGGGGAAATACAATCAAGGAATCCTGGGGCCATTTACGGGGAAAGTGGGCTCAGTAGTAGGTAGCAGTTGGAAAGGGGTGAATTACATCAAGTCACTACCAGGTCCGAATGCATCGAATACGGAAGGGCAACAAAAGCAACGCAGCAGATTCAAAGCTGTTGTAAGTTTTGCCTCTTCTTTATTGGAAACACTCATTCGTCCTGTCTGGAATCTTTCAGCAGGAAAAATGACCGGCTACAATTTGTTTGTGAAAACAAACATTGCTGCCTTTGATGAAACGGGAGATTTATCAAACTTCTCTCAATTTAGAGCATCAGTGGGTAATTTGAGTTTGCCTTCAAATCTTACCATCCAGGATGATGCTGAAGTGTCATCAGGAATCGAGATGAGTTGGAAGGATGAAAGCACTACTGGAGTTGGGAATGCTGACGATAAATTACATTTGCTTGTAATGAGTGACTCAAAGGTTCATATGATTCATTCCACTGCAGCAAGGTCTGATCAATCTGCAGAGATTACTCTTCCGGTGGATCCTGGTGCAACTCACATTTATGCTTTCTTTGGAACAGCTGAAGCTGACGAATACTCTTTGGACCAATACCAGATGGTTAATGTGACTTAAAAGTCAAGTAATTTTAGGGTGCTTAAAGCTGCTGCGATTTTCGTAGCAGCTTTTTGTTTTTCGAAGAAAATGTATATCACTTTTGTGGCTCCCATGTTGCTCCTAAGCAGAAATCAAACAAATTTCAAATTTTAGAAACCCCATGTTTACTGGTCATGCCGAGAGATTGTGTATGTATAGCTCACTGTCCCCCAGACGTGTACTCTAACCTGGCTGAGCTACGCCCCGAATAGAACAACAAATATAGTTTATGAAAATCATCCTGCAAAAAGTTTGCTAAAAGAGATTAATGTTGCGTGGTATAGTAAAAGATCGTTTTATATTAAAGAAATAATTCCTTATAACTACACTTTGAATTATAAGGATTTCTGGATACTTATTCTCTAAGTTAAGAATGTCCTTCTCGCTAATCATAAACAATGATATTTCAATTAAGCTGATGAAATTTCTTTTTTATCTATATGGCTTAAAATGCATAAAAGAATGAAGTTGATATGTATAAAAAAATCATTAGTATTTTGAAGCGATTGGGTAATTATACCTATTGATAGATAGTTTATTAATATGCATTTTTGCTTCGTAGAAAAGCTTGTTGGGTTTTCGTTTGATGGCTTTTGTCATTTTAAAACTTGCTCTTTATATGTTGTACAATATTTCTAGCGATTTTTTGACAAAATTTGAAAAAAACAACTAATTGTGATTAATAATCTGGAAAACAGATTGATATAAGTATTGATTTTTAGCTAGGTTTGATATTCAAACGTTTACGCTGGAAAGTGCTGTTTTTAAACAGTTTCTTATCTACAATGAAAGTATTTATATTCGTCCATCAATATTGAAATAATTCTTTAAAGGGGATTGAGATTTAAATACAGACTTTATTAATTGATGTAAAGATTAACTGCTCAATTAAAGGGATAAGAATTAAAAGAAGAATTGAATAGCAATTGAAGTATATATAGAAATTCCTTGAGATTTTCTTAGCAAATTACTTGAAAATAAATATTAAAGATGAAGGTATCTGAAAAGTTAGATCTCTTAAAGAAAAAAAGAGAAGAAGTTAAAATGATGGGCGGGGAAGCTCGTGTTGCCAAGCAGCACGATAAAGGTAAGCTTTCCGCACGAGAGAGAATAGACTTGCTTTTTGATGAGGGAAGTTTTAGAGAATTGGATATGTTTGTGGAACACCGTTGTACAAACTTTGGCTTCGAAAATACTGAAATTCCAGCTGATGGCGTTATTATCGGTCATGGGTTAGTAAATGGTAGAACAGTATTTGCTTATTCTCAAGATTTTACTTCAAGAGGAGGATCTTTAGGTGAAATGCACGCTGCAAAAATCTGTAAAGTTATGGATTTGGCTGTTAGCGCTGGAGCTCCTGTTGTAGGATTGAATGATTCTGGTGGAGCACGTGTTGAAGAAGGTGTTGATGCATTGAAAGGTTACGGTGAAATTTTTATGCGTAATTCAAGAGCATCGGGTGTGGTTCCACAGATTTCTGCAATTATGGGTCCTTGTGCTGGTGGTGCAGTATATTCTCCAGCTATGACTGACTTTGTTTACATGGTTAAAAAACAGAGTCACATGTTTATTACATCTCCATACGTAATTAAAACAGTTACAGGTGAAGAGACTACTTTCGAAGAGTTGGGTGGAGCTATGGCCCACAACGCTAAGAGTGGTAATGCTCACTTCGCTTGCGATACTGATGAAGAAACAATTGAAGCAATTCGCGATTTGTTAAGCTACTTGCCAAACAATAACTTGGAAGAAACTCCACAGTTGGCAATGGGTGACGATCCTCAGCGTATTTGTGAAGAATTGGATACAATGATTCCTGATGATGCAAAAACACCTTACGATATGAAGGCTGTTATTGAATCGGTACTTGACCAGGGAGAATTCTACGAAGTACACGAGCATTATGCAGAAAATGCAATTATCGGTTTTGGTCGTTTAGATAACCAATCAGTTGGTATCATCGCAAACCAGCCATTAATTCAGGCAGGTTGTTTAGATATCGATGCATCTGATAAGATTTCTCGTTTCGTACGTACTTGTGATGCTTTCAATATACCAATGGTAACATTTGTTGACGTTCCTGGATACCTTCCTGGAGTACAGCAAGAGCTAGGAGGTATTATCCGCCACGGTGCAAAGTTACTTTGGAGTTATGCTGAAGCTACTGTACCCAAGTTTACTGTTGTAACACGTAAGGATTACGGTGGAGCTTACCTGGCAATGTGTTCTAAGCCATTAGGAGCTGATATGGTATTTGCTTGGCCAACTGCTGAAATTGCGGTAATGGGTGCTAAGGGTGCTGTAGAGGTTATCTCATCTTACAAGAAAGAAATTGCTGCTGCTGACGATAAGCAAGCTAAGACTGATGAGAAGATTAAGGAATACGAAGACGCATTTAACGTTCCTTACTTGGCAGCTCAGCGCGGATACATTGATGATGTAATCCTTCCTAGCGAAACTCGTGCTCGTTTGATTGACGCATTAAATGCAATGAAGACTAAAGCAGAGGTATTACCAGCTAAGAAACACGGAAATATTCCATTGTAAGAAAGATTTTAAAAAGTTAATTATTAATACCAAATAATTATGACACGAGAAGAGAAGATTAAAAAAGCAGTGGCTATAGCAGTTGCTCACTATGTTGAGCAAGAAAAAGCTGAAGCATTGAAGGTTGAAAATTCAAATAGTAGTTCTTGGTCACGTACTGGCATTAAAATGATGATGACCAAACGTAAGGTAGTACAACTTCGTGGTCGAAGTCTACGAAGTGCATAATTTATTTTCCTGATGCATTGGGAAAAGTATTAATTCAAAAAAAGATAAAAAGATGACATTCGATAAACACGGGGTTTTAGAAATGGCCCAACTGAACTTTGACAAAGATCGTCCAAAGGCAGAGAATCCAATTAAAATTAATGATGTAAGTTTACGTGACGGACACCAGTCGCTTTTCGCAACTCGTGGTCGTACAGAAGATATGCTGCCAGTTGCAGAAATGATCGATGATGCAGGCTATAATGCTGTTGAAACATGGGGAGGTGCAACTTTCGATACTATGCACCGTTTCTTAGGTGAAGATCCATGGGAGCGTTTAAGAGTGTTGAAAAAGCACATGCCTAAAACTCCATTTTCAATGCTTCTTCGTGGGCAGAATGTAGTAGGATACCGTAACTATGCTGATGATGTAGTAAGAGCTTTCGTTCAGCGTTCTATTGATAACGGTATGGATATTTTCCGTTGTTTCGATGCTTTGAATGATTTCAGAAACTTCGAAACTGCAGCTAAAGTTATTAAGGATAACAAGAAGCACTTACAAGGTGTTGTGTGTTATACTTTGAACCAACCTCGTTTAGGTGGTGAAGTATACAACATGGAATACTACATCAACAAAGTAAAAGATTTGATTGAGTTTGGTGTTGATTCTGTTTGTATTAAGGATATGGCTGGTTTGGTTGCTCCTTACGATATTTACAACTTGGTACGTGAAATCAAGAAATTCACTGATACACCAATTAACTTGCACACTCACTTTACTTCGGGTATGGGTGACTTGGCTATTTTCAAAGCAATTGAAGCAGGTGTAGATATCGTTGATACTTGTATCGGACCTTATGCTTACCGTACTTCTCATGCTGCTGTTGAGCCATTGATCATGTCGTTATTGGGAACTAACCGTGATTCAGGAATGGACATTAACAAGATTAATGCTATTGCTGAAGAGATGGAGAAATACATCCCTAAATATAAGCACTTAGATAACAATCCTAAGTATGCTACAACTGATATCAACGTATTGTTGCACCAAACTCCAGGAGGAATGCTTTCTAACTTGGTGAACCAGTTGAAAGCTATGGATGCATTGGATAAACTTCCTGAAGTATTCCGTTTGCTTCCTAAAGTACGTAAGCAACTAGGTAATATTCCATTGGTTACTCCTACATCTCAGATTGTTGGTGTACAGACAGTTAATAATGTATTGTTCGATTCTTACGAAGGAGAATATGCACAGATTACTAAAGAGGTAAAAGACCTTTGCTACGGATTGTATGGTAAAACAACTCATCCAATCGATCCTGAGGTACAGAAGAAAGCATTGAAGGATTACCCAAGAGGTGAAGAGCCAATTACAGCTCGTCCTGGATCTATTCTTGAGCCGGAAATGGAAGATGTTAAAGCTGAGTTTGGTGATCTTGCAAAAGATATCGATGACGAAGTATTATGCGCACTTTACCCAGTAACTGGTAAGCGTTTCTTGAAATGGAAGTATGGTATGGAAGAAGTTCCAGCTGATGTAAAAGCTAAAACCATGGCTGAAGTTGAGAAAGAGCAAGAGTTGATTAGAAAAGCACTTTCTGGAGAATTGACTTCCAAAGGAAAAGGAGCTGGTCGTGAGCTTGAGGTTACAGTTGATGGCGAAACATTTACTGTTGAAATTAATGACCCTAACGGTCCTGCAGCACCTCAATTCAAAGGTCGTAAGAAAAAAGAATCTGCCGCTGACGAAACTGCAACAGGTAGTGTTGTTGCACCAATCCCAGGTATGATTGTTGAGTGCAAAGTTAAAGTTGGCGATGAAGTTAAAGTAGGAGATACATTAGTAGTACTTGAAGCGATGAAGATGATGAATAATCTTGATGCTAAAGCTGAAGGTATTGTAAAAGAAATTAAATGTGACTCTGGCGATTCTGTTGCTAAAGGTGATTTACTTTTAGTAGTAGAGCCAAAAGCCTAATGACTATTTAATTATTGAGTTTTTATGGCCCCCTGAAGATATTCAGGGGGTATTTTTTTGCCCTTTTGTAAACTCTTGATCGCTAATCTCGTGTTTTTCTGATTGATTAAACAAACGACTATGATCATTAGATAAAATTGATTCAGTGATTTAATCTTTCTATTGATGAATACAGTTAATTATCTGGATATTTTTGTAGATTTGTTTGTCCAATTATTATTTAGAAACAGAATAGGTAAACATACATGGAATTTAAATCAATGAACCTAAACGAAAAATCACCTGTTGTCCCTGAAGGTGATGTTGAGAAAGTTAAATGTTTAATCGTTGGTTCTGGACCAGCTGGTTATACTGCGGCAATTTATGCTGCTAGAGCAAATTTAAATCCTGTTGTGATTGAAGGTCTTCAGCCAGGTGGTCAGTTAACAACTACTACCGAAGTAGATAATTTCCCTGGTTATCCTCAAGGAGTAACAGGACCTGATATGATGGCAGATTTAAAAAAGCAGGCAGAACGCTTTGGTACAGATTGTCGTTGGGGCTTGGTTACGGCTGTTGATTTTTCGATATATCCACACAAAGTTGTAGTTGATGAGAAAAAGGTGATTGAAGCGGAGTCGGTTATCTTGGCAACGGGAGCAACTGCAAGATATCTTGGTTTCCCAACTGAAGAAAAGTACATGGGTTCTGGTGTTTCGGCTTGTGCTACCTGTGATGGCTTTTTTTACAGAGGAAAAGATGTAGCTGTAGTTGGAGGTGGCGATACTGCTGCCGAGGAGGCTACCTATCTTGCTGGCTTGTGTAATAAGGTATATTTAATTGTTCGTAAGCCATTTTTAAGAGCTTCAAAAGCCATGCAAGATCGTGTTTTTAAAACAGAGAATATCGAGGTTTTATTTGAGCACAATACTAAAGAATTATATGGCGATGGAGTTGTAGAAGGAGCCAAGCTTATCAAGAGAATGGGAGAGGCTGATGAAGCAGAAGTGGATATTAAAATTGATGGGTTCTTCGTTGCAATTGGTCACACACCAAACTCAAAAGTATTTGCTGATTACCTAAAGACAGATGATCAGGGATATGTAATCACAGAGCCAGATTCAACCAAAACAAATGTTCCTGGTGTATTTGCTTCCGGAGATTTAAAAGATCCTCATTATCGTCAGGCTATTACATCAGCAGGATCTGGGTGTATGGCTGCTATGGATGCTGAGAGATTTTTAGCTGAAAGAGAGTAAGTTTATTTTAAAAATATAGTAAAGCCTGACTTGTAAGAGTTGGGCTTTTTTATTGTATTGAGACTTCTTATTGTGGGGGAAGGCTTCCCCTCACTCCAGGGGATGTTACTCGTTCGCTCGAGGGGAGGACTCTTGCTCGGTCGAGGGGATGCTAACCCCTCGTTGCTGGGGAAGTTTATCCCTGATTAATGGCGGTGCATTTTGCCTTAAAAAGTATAAAGGAATATTATTGATAAAAAAAAACGACATCCTTTCGAATGTCGTTTTTAATATCATAGTAATAGTAAGATTACTGCTTGAATACATCAGCAAATTTATCTTTACTATATTTTCCGTCTTTCAATTTCTGAGCAACATCCTTAAATGCGTTAACTGTGTACTCAACATCTTCAAGAGAGTGCATTGCGGTTGGAATCAAACGAAGCAATAACTGTCCTTTTGGAATTACTGGGTAAACTACGATAGAACAGAAAATGTTATAATTTTCTCTTAAGTCCATAGTAACCTGAGTTCCTTCTGCTACACTACCAGAAAGATAAACTGGAGTTACAGGAGATTCAGTTACACCAATATCCAAACCAGCATCTTTTAAACCAGTTTGAAGAGTATTTGCAACAGACCAAAGTTTTTCACGAAGTTCTGGCATTGTTTTCAACATATCCAAACGCTTCAATGAACCTTCAACGATAGGCATTGGAAGAGATTTAGCAAAAATTTGAGATCTCATAGTGTATCTTAGGTAAGTACCAACTTCTTCATCACATGCGATGAATGCCCCGATACCAGCCATAGCTTTTGCGAAAGTACTAAAGTGAAGATCAACTTTGTCTTCAACACCAAAGTGTTCAATAGCACCAGCACCATTTTTACCCATTACACCGAATCCATGAGCGTCATCAACCAATAAACGGAAATTGAAATCATCTTTCATTGCACAGATTTCATCCAATTTACCTAGGTCACCTGCCATACCGAAAACACCTTCGGTAATAACAAGAATACCACCACCAGTTTTTTCAACCCATTTGGTTGCGCGTTCTAGTTCTTTACGAAGATTATCCATATCGTTGTGAGGATAAACGAAACGCTTCCCAGGGTGAAGTCTAAGACCGTCCATGATACAAGCGTGAGATTCTGAATCGTAAACAATTACATCGTGACGACCAACAAGAGCATCGATAATAGAAACCATTCCTTGGTATCCAAAGTTCAAAAGGAAAGCATCTGGTTTTCCTACGAATTCAGCAAGTTTTGATTCTAGTTCTTCGTGGAGGCTTGTTTGTCCCGACATCATACGAGCACCCATTGGGTATGCTAATCCCCATTTTTCAGCTGCTTCTGCATCAGCTTTTCTAATTTCCGGGTGATTTGCCAAACCAATATAGTTGTTCAAACTCCATGTTAACACCTCTTTCCCACGAAACTTCATTCTTGAGTTAATTTCACCTTCCAATTTAGGGAAAGCAAAATATCCATGAGCTTGTTTTGCGTATTGCCCAATATTCCCTTTTTGGGTTTTAATTTTGTCAAAAATATCCACGATTTATGCTTTTTTGAGTTATTTTCTTTGTAACTGTGCAAAAGTAATCTTTTTTGGGTTCAAACCAATAAATTATAAAGAATTGTATAATATACACGAGAAAGTGTGCTATATTTCATATGAAAACTTTATCTTTGCAAAATGCAAAAAAATATAGTAGCAAGGCCTATGAGAAAAATTGTCTTACTGTTCGTGCTTTTCGCCTTCGTTTTAGGAGGATGTAGCGAGTATCAAAAGTTACTGAAAAGTTCCGATAACTCTCTGAAATACAAAAAAGCTGTTGAATATTACAGTTCGGAAGATTATGCAAAAGCAGCCACTTTGTTTGAAGAATTGCTTCCTATTTATAGAGGAACAAGTAAAGCAGAAACCATAAGTTATTACATTTCTTATTGCTCTTATGGGCAGGGAGATTATATTGGTGCTGGATATTTTTTTAGAAACTTTTTGAAAACATTTCCTGATAGTCCATATTCAGAGGAGTGCTTATATATGAGTGCATATTGTTACTATTTAGAATCGCCAAAACCGAGATTGGATCAAACACCAACGCAAGATGCTATTGATGCATTTCAGTTGTATATTAACCGATATCCAAACTCAACCAGAATTCCTAAGTGTAACGAATATATAGATGAAATGCAGGATAAATTGGTTTATAAGTCTTATTTGAGTGCAAGAAATTATTACGATAGAGAGAGATATCCTTCGGCAATTATTGCACTTCAAAATAGTATTAAAGACTACCCTGGTTCGTCACACAGAGAAGATTTAATGTTTATGCTTTTAGAATCAAAGCATCAGTTGGCTTTTAAGAGTATACCTTCGAAACAAAGAGAAAGATACAACAATGCAAAAGAAGAATATTATGCATTTGTTGATGAATACCCTGAAAGTAAGCACATGAAGCGTGCTGAAAAAATGCTAGAGGATATCGAAGCATATTTAAGTAAGTTTAATATAAATAATTAAAATAGATCTAATTCTTACACAGTATGGATTATAAAAAAACAAATGCAGCAAGTTCTACAGTTACTCGCAATATGAACGAATTGAGCAAAGAAGTGGGTAATGTTTATGAATCTGTAATGATCATGGCTAAAAGATCAAACCAGATTGCTGTTGAGCTGAAAAGTGAGCTGAATAAGAAATTGCAAGAATTTGCTTCTTATACAGATAACTTGGAAGAGGTGTTTGAAAACCGTGAACAAATTGAAATCTCGAAATACTATGAGAGATTACCAAAACCTACATTGATTGCGGTTGAGGAATTCATTAATGGAGAAATCTATTATAGAAATCCTTCTAAAGAACAAAAATCAGAAGACTAATTAGTAAATAATGGTCAAGTTCCCTTTTGAATAAAAAGGGAACTTTTTATTTTTTAGAAATAGTTTATGTTAAAGGATAAGAATATAATTTTAGGTATTACTGCTAGCATTGCAGCATATAAAGCAGCCTCTTTGGTTCGTTTGCTAGTAAAAGAAGGTGCTAATGTTAAGGTTATCATGACTCCATATGCGAAGGAGTTCATCTCACCAGTAACTATGGCTACTTTATCTAAGAATACAGTATTGTCTGATTTTTTTAAGCATGATGATGGTTCTTGGAATAGTCATGTTGATCTGGGGATTTGGGCAGATGTGATGATTATTGCACCAACTACCGCAAATACTATGGCCAAAATGGCACACGGTATTTGTGATAACTTACTTCTTACAACTTACTTGTCGGCAAAATGTCCCGTTGTACACGCTCCAGCGATGGATTTGGATATGTTTAAACATCCTGCAACGCTTCGCAATATGGATATACTTAGATCATATGGCGATACATTTATAGAGCCATCGAGTGGCGAATTAGCAAGTGGATTGTACGGAAAAGGAAGAATGGAAGAGCCGGAGATAATTGCTCAGAAATTAAGCCAATTCTTTGAGGATAAAAAAAAAAGTTAAGTGATAAAAAGATTTTAATCACAACAGGGCCTACTTACGAAAAAATTGATCCAGTTAGATTTATTGGTAATTTTTCATCAGGAAAAATGGGATTTGCCATTGCTGAAGAATTAGCTGAAAATGGTGCAAATGTCGTTTTGGTGAGTGGGCCAACAGCTTTAAAAACAAAGCATCCAAATGTCAATAGAATTGATGTTGTAACTGCAGAAGAGATGTATCAGGCATCTATCGATAATTACCCTAACTGTAATGGTGGGATTATGACGGCTGCCGTAGCCGATTTTACTCCTTTAAATCCCGAAGATAGAAAAGTAAAGCGTGGAAAAGAGAATTACTCTATCGAATTAACACCTACCAAAGATATTGCAGCATCTTTAGGAAAAATAAAAGCTAAAAATCAATTTCTTGTTGGTTTTGCGCTCGAAACTAATGATGAGGAATTTAATGCAAAATTAAAACTAGAAAAGAAAAATCTGGATTTTATTGTACTCAATTCTTTGAATGATTCGGGAGCAGGCTTTCAGCATGATACCAATAAAATATCGATTATCGATAATGAAGGTTCAGCTAAAAAATTCGAATTGAAACCTAAGACAGAAGTTGCTAAAGATATCGTAGAAGAATTAATTCAGTTTTATGAGAAATAAGTTGGCATCTGTTTCGTTATAATTTTTAACTTTAGCTGTGAACTTTTGATTTATTATTATGCGTAAATTCTTTCTAGTATTATTTATAACATTGTTTTCAATTCCTTTGTTTTCACAAGAATTCAGATGCAATGTTCAAGTGGTTAGTCAGAAAATTCAAGGTACCAATAAGCAAGTATTTAGAACCATGCAAACTGCCATTAACGAGTTTATGAATGCTCGTAAATGGACAAACCATGTGTACAGTTACGATGAGAGAATTGAATGTACTTTCATGTTTAATCTTACGGAACAAATTTCAGCAGATGAATTTCGCGGAAGTTTACAAGTTCAAGCAAGCAGACCAGTTTATAATTCCTCTTATAATACGGTGATGCTAAACTTTAAAGATGACGATGTTCAGTTTAAATATGTTGAGTATCAATCTCTGGATTTTAACGAAACAGTTACTCCTTCGGAATTAACAGGGCTTTTGGCTTATTATGCCTACCTTATATTAGGTTTGGATTATGATACTTTTGCGATGGATGGTGGAGCACCGTATTTTGCTAAAGCTGAAACCATCGTGAGTAAAATGCAGAATTCAAATACTACGGGTTGGAAAGCATATGAAAGTCGAGATAATAGATATTGGTTAATCGAAAATATTCTTAACAATGCATATAGTCCGGTTCGTGAGTGTTTGTATCGATACCACAGGTTGGGATTAGATCGAATGGCAGATCATTTGACGGAAGCAAGAGCCGAAATTGCCGAGAGTTTACGCTTGATGCAAAAAGCCTATCGAGCGAAGCCCGGAGCCTTTATTCTTACCATATTTTTCGATGCCAAGGCTGACGAATTGGTAAATATCTTTAGTGAATCATTTACAGATGAGAAAAAAAGGGTCTATAATATTCTTAGTGAAATAGATCCGGCAAATATCAAAAAGTACAAAAAAATTATAGGACAAAAATAGGAGAGGATTTTGAATTGGTTATTCTCTAATCCTTATTTTTGTTACAAATAATAATTTTAGTTTGAGATTATGCTTCAATCAATATCGATACAGAATTTTGCTTTAATTAATCAGTTGGAAATCGATTTTTCGGATGGATTTTCTGTAATAACAGGAGAAACCGGATCTGGGAAATCCATTTTACTAGGAGCTTTATCTTTGGTTTTAGGCCAGAGATCAGAAGGAAGTGTGCTGAAGGATAAAGAGAAGAAGTGTATTATTGAATGTTCATTCTCAATTGAAAAGTATAATTTGCAGGAGTTTTTCGAAAAGAATGAATTGGACTACGAAAAGGAGGCCATAATTCGTCGCGAAATTTTACCTAGTGGAAAAACGCGTGCTTTCGTAAATGATACTCCTGTAAACTTAAAAACATTAAAAGAGCTTGGTGTATGTTTGGTGGATATACATAGCCAAAACCAAAATCTTGTTTTAGGAAGTTTCGAATATCAAGTAGGTATTGTTGATACTTATGCCCGGAATGCAGCTTTACTTGCAAAATATCAACTATCCTTCAAGAAATACCAAGACCTAAGAAAAGAGTTAAAAAATCAGGAGGAAATTGCCGCTAAGGAAAAGGCTGATTTGGATTATTTCCAGTTTCAATTGGAGCAGCTTAACGAAGCCAATCTGGTTGAAGGGGAACAGAAAGAGATGGAGGAGGAGTTAGAAACTCTAAATCATGCCGAGGAAATTAAATCAGGACTGTATCAGGCATATGGATTTTTGTCGGAAGGCGAATCATCTGTAATTTCTCAAATAAAAGAAGCCAGAAGTGCAATTTCTAAAATTCAAGGAGTATTTGCTGATGCAGATTCTTATTTTGAACGTTTGGACAGTTCACTAATAGAGTTGCAAGATCTGTCTCAAGAGTTAGACAGAAGTAATGAATTGGTGGAATTCGATAATGGAAGAATCGATTTTTTAAATCAACGTTTGGATACGATTTACTCTTTGCAACAAAAGCATCGTGTCGATTCTGTCGAGGAATTGATTCAAATTCGTGAAGAGTTAGAAGAAAAAGTTGGGAAAATTGAGTCGAGTGATGAATTAATTGAAGATTTGAAGGAACAATTGACTGTGCAAAAGATAAAATTGCAGAAAACTGCTGATAATCTTTCGAATAGTAGAAAGAAGGCGATCCCCAAAATTGAAAAAACAATTGTAAATCAACTTGTATTACTAGGAATTCCTAATGCTAATTTTAAAGTACAAATCATCAATAACGAAGAATTTCAGCAATTAGGAGCCGATAAAGTAACCTTTTTATTTAGTGCCAATAAGAATGGTAGTTTAGAGGAAGTACAGCGTGTTGCTTCTGGGGGAGAGTTGTCTCGACTAATGTTGAGTATTAAGTATTTAATATCATCTTCAACTGCTTTACCTTCTATTGTTTTTGACGAAATTGATACTGGTGTGTCGGGCGAAATTGCAGATAAAATGGGTTCTATGATGAATCAAATGGCTGAAAATATTCAGGTAATAAGCATCACACACTTGCCTCAAATAGCTGGAAAAGGAAAATATCATTACAAGGTTTATAAAGCCGACGATGAGCATGAAACCTATTCAAATATCGTACTTCTGAACAAACCAAAACGTATAGAAGAGCTAGCAAAAATGCTAAGTGGAGCAGATCTGACGAAAGCTGCTTTGGAAAACGCTAAAGTATTGCTAGATAGTTAGATATTTATTTGAAATTTCAATTAAAGAATTTATTCAGTCTTAATTAATAGGCTTGTTTAGAATCATTATAAGAATTAATGGTTATCTTTACAGCCTGAAAAATTGAAAATTTCAAGTTATGTCGTATAATTTATTAAAAGGAAAAAAAGGGATTATTTTCGGGGCATTGAATGAAATGTCGATTGCCTGGAAAGTTGCAGAATTGGCTGTAGAAGAAGGTGCTGAAATCGTCTTGACCAACACACCTGTATCAATTCGTATGGGAACCATTGATGAATTGGCTAAAAAATGCAATGCAGAGGTAATTCCTGCCGATGCAACCAACCCTAAAGATTTGGATGAATTATTTACCAAATCAATGGAAGTGTTGGGTGGAAGAGTCGATTTCGTTTTACACTCTATCGGTATGTCTCCAAATGTTCGTAAGGGACACTCTTACGATGACTTAAATTATGAATATCTTAAGAAAACTTTAGATGTTTCAGCAACATCATTCCATAAAGTATTGCAATCGGCTAAAAAGTTAGATGCTATTAACGAATGGGGATCAGTAGTTGCGCTTTCGTACGCAGCAGCTCAAAGAACCATGTATGAGTATAACGATATGGCAGATGCAAAAGCAATGCTAGAATCTATCGCTCGTAGTTTCGGTTACATTTATGGTCGTGAGAAACGCGTTCGTGTGAACACCATTTCTCAGTCGCCAACTGTTACAACAGCAGGTAGTGGTGTAAAAGGATTCGATTCTCTGATTGATTTCTCTGAAAGAATGTCTCCTCTGGGTAATGCAGATGCTCAAGAGTGTGCTAACTTCTGTATTACTTTGTTCTCTGATTTAACGAAGAAAGTAACCATGCAGAATTTGTTCCACGATGGAGGGTTTTCTAGTATGGGTATGAGTTATAGAGCGATGAGCCAATACAACAAGAGTTTTAAAACTTGTGATGATTGTGAGTAACAAGAATATTATAATTGTTTTAAAATCCGGGTTGTAAAGCTCGGATTTTTTTTGCTTAGATGGTGAATTATATAGATTGAATAGATTTTTAAAATCTAGTGATAATATGTACATTTGCCTTTAATTTTCTGAAGCTTGGTAAAGCATAGAGGAAATAACTGTTTTGATAGCCCAATAATAGATTGAAGCCGTTGCTAATGAAATTATTGATGTAGAGATTTTTTGAAGTGTAGAAATACACTTGAGAATATGTGAAGGGAGACTTGAACGGACTTAGAACACACCCATTGGGTAAGAAGAGAAGTAAATAAATTATTTTCGAATGAAGGAATACAATATTAATCATTTAAGAGAACTTGAGGCGGAATCTATTTTCGTAATTCGTGAGGTTGCTGCTCAATTTGAAAATCCTGTGATGTTATTTTCAGGAGGAAAAGATTCCATCGTAATGTTTCACTTGGCACGTAAAGCGTTTGCACCAGCAAAAGTTCCATTTGCTTTAATGCATATCGATACAGGTCATAACTTTCCAGAAACGATTCAGTTTCGTGATGAGTTGATGGATGAAACAGGAACTCGTTTAATCGTTCGCTATGTTCAGGATTCAATTGATCAAGGAAAAGTAGTTGAAGAAACAGGATTTGATGCAAGTAGAAACAAATTGCAAACTGTTACTCTTCTTGACGGAATTGAAGATTTACAAGTAGACTGTGCTATGGGTGGAGGTCGTCGTGACGAAGAAAAAGCCAGAGCAAAAGAGCGTTTCTTTTCACATCGTGATGAATTTGGACAGTGGGACCCTAAAAACCAACGTCCAGAATTATGGAACCTGTTCAACGGCAAGAAGCACATGGGAGAGCACTTTAGAGTATTCCCTATTTCGAACTGGACAGAAATGGATGTATGGCAATATATCTATCTGGAAAATATTAAAATACCAAATATTTACTTCTCTCACGAACGTGATGTATTCGTGCGTAATGGAAATTTATTGTCAGTATCTGATTTTATTCCAATGCGTGATACCGAAACGGTTGAAAAAAGAATTGTTCGCTTTAGAACCATTGGTGATGCCACATGTACAGGTGCAGTAGAATCGGAAGCGAATAGTTTGGAAGATATTATTGAGGAAGTAGCAGCATCTCGAACTACCGAGCGTGGAACTCGTCATGATGACAAGCGTTCTGAAGCAGCAATGGAAGATCGTAAGAAAGAGGGTTATTTCTAAACAGGTATAAGTTAAGAGTTTAAGCTAAATGCTATCCCGATAGTTATTGGGAGCTAAAAGCTAACAGCTAAAAAAATTGATATGTCAGATAAAACATCAGGATATTTAGATATGGAGCTTTTACGATTCACTACTGCAGGTAGTGTAGATGATGGTAAAAGTACTCTTATCGGTAGATTATTATACGATAGTAAAGCCATTTTCGAAGATCAAATGGAAGCTATTGAAATTAGTAGCCAAAAAAGAGGTGACGAGGAAGTTGACTTAGCCTTGTTAACCGATGGATTAAGAGCAGAGCGTGAGCAAGGGATTACAATTGATGTTGCTTACAGATATTTTGCTACTCCAAAACGTAAGTTTATTATTGCAGACACTCCAGGTCACATTCAGTATACCAGAAATATGGTAACTGGTGCATCTACAGCAAATGCAGCTTTAATTTTGGTTGATTCAAGAAATGGTGTAATTGAACAAACTTTACGTCACTCTTATATTGCTAACCTTTTACAAATTCCTCACATTATTGTTTGTATCAATAAAATGGATTTGGTTGATTACTCTGAAGAGACATACAACAAAATCAAGGAAGACTACAAAAAGGTTGCTGAGAAATTAAATATTGAGGATGTTCGCTTTATTCCAATTTCTGCAAAATTTGGTGATAATGTTGTGGATGCTTCAGAAAATATGGATTGGTACCAGGGGGCGACTTTATTAAACCTTTTGGAAACAATCGAAATTGTTGATGACAGAAACCATCAAGATGCTAGATTCCCTGTACAATATGTAATTCGTCCTCAGTCTGATGAATACCATGACTACAGAGGTTATGCAGGTCGTGTTGCAAGTGGGGTTTTCCGCCCAGGTGATAAGGTGAAAGTATTGCCTTCGGGATTGGAAACAACTGTAAAATCAATTGATACTTTCGATGGAGAATTAGATATGGCATTCCCTCCACAATCAGTTACACTAAATTTAGCTGATGATATAGATGTATCAAGAGGTGATATGATTGTTTCTGCTGAGAATGCTCCGAAGGTAGAGCAGGAAGTTGAAGCAATGATTTGCTGGATGAATGAACGAGCTATGATGCCTCGTGGTAAGTACACCATCAAGCATACTTCTAATGAAGCAAGATGTATGGTTCGTGACGTAAAGTTCAAAGTGAATGTTAATACTTTGGAAGAGGTTACTGATGATAAACAAGTAGGATTAAATGACATTGCTTGTATTACTTTCAAATCTGCTAAACCTTTATTTGTTGATTCATATAAAGAGAACAGAATTACTGGTAGTTTTATCATGATTGATGAAGGAACCAACGAAACTGTTGCTGCAGGTATGATTTTGTAAGCATTCGAAATTAAAATATATAAAGCTGATATCTTATAGGTATCAGCTTTTTTTATGCATAAAAAAAGGTGGCTTTATGCCACCTTTATCTTGTAGTAGTGTTAGGATTAAAACTTAAATCCAAAAGTTACTTTTACTTCATGTTTTTTATTATTCTCTTTTATTTGATCTGAAGAGAAGGAGAAATCAGGATTAGGATCAGAATAAGAGTAGTATACAAACTGGTTTTCTACATCAGCATAGCTATAAGCTAAATCCATGAAGAAATTGTTTTGTCTGAATCCGAAACCACCTGAGAATACATCAAATCCATCATCAACACCTGATACTTTAAATGAATTACCCATTTTTGCGTATCCGGCGCGAAGGCTAAAGTTAGGTGTTGCTCGAAACTCTAATCCAGTTCGTAAATTGCCTGTATTTTGGTAGCTGGCTTTAATAATGTCATTGGTATCCGGATTTCCAGGAGTGCCGTTAAAATCTTCACCATCATCTCCATCATAAAATTTTGCCTTTGAGTAATCAATAAGCTCATAATCTGCACTTAGAATTAATCTTTTCTTCAAAACCAAAGCTGCACTAAAGGTAGCTTTTAAAGGCGTACGATATTTATAAGAGTATTTACCTTCAGGTGATTGGGAGTAATAACTCGAATCACCATTCTCGTCAGCCGTATTAAAGTTCGAAGCCATTGAACTATGGTAGTCTTCATCAAAAGAATAGAAGGTAGGCGTATGAATAGATGCTCCTAGACGAAGCCATTGTTCTGGCTTGTAAATTACACCTAGTTTAAAATTAGCACCTACACCTGATGACTTAAATGATTCTTCAAAAGTGTAATCGTTAAAATCAGAATCACTATCTGATAAAATACTTTCTGAAAAAGCTTTGGTTGATTTGTAGTATATGGATTGAATTCCTAATGAACCCCCAATGTATAATTTGTGATTGTAATTGGCAGCAAAAGCCAAAAGGAATTCACCAGCATATCCTTTTTCATCAATGGTTTGTGCTTGATTTAAAATTTCACTGGTTATAGCTTCATATTCATTGTTAGTATTTTCAACAACATCAATTAGATATGTGTCATAAGCTAAAAACTCTCGAAATGAATTTAGAGAATTAGGACTTATGCCATTTGAATTATTCACCATTACATCTAATAGTGAAGTAGGAGCTTCGGGGGCATTTGATCTTGCATTTTTTCTATAAGTATTCAGTTTGTTGTATCCAATTGCAAAGTTGAAGTTCTGCCAACCTCCTTCTGACTCTATTCTGGGTTTGTTAGTTGATACATATCCAATATTCGAAATGCCGAATGAATATTTATCTTCGTTTAAACTGGTTTTAGTCTGTAGGTTTAAGCTTTTGGCGTCATTAAAATTAAGATTTGATGAAAAAGTGAATTCTGAAGTTCTGTAAACCGCTAATCCTGCGGGATTAATAGCGATGCCTGTAAAATCTCCACCTAAAGCTCCAAAAGCACCACCCATTGCAGCAGATCTGGCTGTTCCGTTAAAATACTGTTTAGAGTAGCGTAATGCATCATCGGCTGTCTGAGCATATGTAGCTCCTGCGATGATTATTAATGAGATGAGAATATATATTCGTTTCATAATTTTAGGTTTTAATATTAGAACCCATATTGGGAAAATATGTACTAATTAAATTATAGTTGTATTACTAGTATAGGGAAACTGGAGGATTGTTTCCCTATCTGTTTTATCTTCTTCTTGATCCACCTGATGTTGATCGGGAACCACCAGATGATGATCTGGAAGTACCACTTGATGAACGTACAGAACTACCTGACGATCTTGATCCGCTGCTTGAAGATCTGTAAGTACTACTTCGTGAAGAATTGGATTTAGAGCTCGACGATCGGTAAGAGCTTCCTCTGCTTGAGCTTCTGGAGTTACCTCTCACTTTGGAATATGAAGATCTTGTTGCAGATCTGTTTGAATAGCTCGAGTTTCGTGATCCTCTTGTAGAGTTATAAGTAGGTCGAGTAGCAGTTCTTGTTTTGTTATAGCTAGGTGAACTACTTCTTGTTGTATTCGAATACGTGCTGCCAGATCTTCTTGTTCTATTTGTTTGTGTACCGTAACGAGTTCTCGAATTAGTAGTTGTGCTACTTACACTTCTTCTTGTATTTGGATTTGTACCATTATATGTTCTTCTAGTAGTGTTAGAGCGATTACTGTATGCACTTCGGTTTGCAGAACTGTATCTTGAAGCAGCTCTGGTTCTTCTTACATCTGCAGCATATGATGAATTTGCAGATCTTCTTGTTGCCACATTACTGGTTCTGTTACTCGTAGTTCTGTTTGTTCCGGTTCTATTAACATTAGTTCTTGCATTTGCTCTTCTTGTTACATTTGCATTAGAACTTCTGTTGGTTGTGTAGGAAGAGGTTCCAACATGAGATCCTGTTGCAGTTCTTCTTCCATGATATATATTTCTTCCGTAGTGCCCATCATAATGTCCTGCATAGTGGTGGTGATGGTGGTGGTGACCATAGTACCCGTAGTAATGACCATATGGGTAGTAATAACCACCATAATAAGGGTAATGATGATTCCAGCCAAAATTCAGATCCCAATACCAAGGATCCCAACTAATGTTAACTCCCCAACTCGGATAAAAATATCTGTAACTATAGTCATAGGCAAAGAAGCTGCCATATTTCATAGTATGGAAGTTGTAAGAGTTATAAAAGCGATAGTTGCTCCAGGTTGGAGTCCACCAAACTTTATCTCCATCAACATATACATTCCAATCAGAATCTCCAGCCAACCACATGGCTAAACTATAACCACTACCATCGGTATAGCCGAATCCTTGCGGATACATCGCTCTTAATCGTTCAGCTTCTTCACGGTCGCTTTCAGATCCTGTGAAACCACCATAATAATAACCAGCTTCTTCAGCTTGATAAACCAATGTGTCAACATTGCCAATTGAATCGTTTTGAAGAATCGCAGCATACTGCTTTTGAATTTCAGAAAAATCACGATCATCAACAGGAGCAATACTTGATTTAGTTTCTGGTACTACTTTTGTTTGATTTTCTTGAGCAGGTGCTAGTGGATTGTCTTTTTTTGCAATCACAGTTTTGCTTTCAGTTTTTTGCACAATCAAAGGTGCATCGCTTGGGTCATAGTAAATATCGTCGTCATAAAGGGAAGTTCCCATATATGAAGGCGAACATCCTGTTGCAAACAGGGCAGAAATTAATAGAATTTTGAAATAGGTTTTCATCGTAAGTCCTCCAATAATGAATATATAAGATAATTTTATACTTTTGTATTGAATTTTATTCAGCCTAAAAGTAGCAAATACTATACCAAAACTATATCGAATGGCAAAAGTTTTAACGAGCAGAAGCGAAAATTATTCGCAGTGGTATAATGATCTGGTAATGAAAGCAGATCTAGCAGAGAATTCTGCTGTGAGAGGATGTATGATTATTAAGCCTTACGGTTATGCAATCTGGGAAAACATGCAGGCAGAATTGGACAAGATGTTCAAGGATACCGGTCATCAAAATGCATATTTTCCATTATTGATCCCAAAATCATTCTTGAGTAAAGAAGCAGATCACGTAGAAGGATTTGCAAAAGAATGTGCAGTTGTAACCCACTACCGTCTGAAAAATGACCCCAATGGGAAAGGTGTAGTTGTTGATCCTAATGCTCAATTAGAAGAGGAGTTAATTATCCGACCTACCTCGGAAACCATTATTTGGAACACATATAGAAACTGGATTCAGTCTTATAGAGATCTTCCTATTCTTTGTAACCAATGGGCAAATGTAATGCGTTGGGAAATGCGTACTCGTTTGTTCTTGCGTACTGCAGAATTCCTATGGCAAGAAGGGCATACTGCTCATGCTACTAAGGAAGAAGCATTGCAGGAAACTGAGCAAATGATTAATGTTTATGGCGATTTTGCTGAGAACTTTATGGCAGTTCCAGTATTGAAAGGTCATAAAACAGAGTCGGAAAGATTTGCAGGTGCTTTGGATACTTATTGTATTGAAGCATTAATGCAAGATGGAAAGGCATTACAAGCAGGTACTTCTCATTTCTTGGGACAAAATTTTGCAAAAGCATTTGATGTGAAATTTGCGAACAAGGAAGGAAAAGAGGATTACGTTTGGGCTACTTCCTGGGGAGTTTCAACTCGTTTGATGGGAGCGTTAATTATGGCTCACTCTGATGATAATGGTTTGGTTTTACCTCCAAAATTGGCTCCAATTCAGGTTGTAATTGTACCAATTTACAGAAAAGCAGAAGAGTTAGAGAAGATTGCTGCTAAAATAGATCCAATTGTTGCGAAGCTTAAATCGATGGGAATTTCTGTGAAATTTGATGATAGCGATAACCGCAAACCAGGATGGAAATTTGCCGAGTACGAATTGAAAGGTGTACCTGTACGTTTGGCGATTGGAAATCGTGATTTGGAAAATGGAACAATCGAATTGGCTCGTCGTGATACTTTATCAAAGGAAACTCTTCCAATTGAAGGTATCGAAGAGGTAATTGAGAAATTATTAGAAGAAATTCAAACTAATATTTTCCAGAAAGCACTTGATTTTAGAGCTGAGAAAACAACTAAGGTTGATTCATATGATGAATTCAAAGAGTTGTTGGAAACAAAAACTGGATTTTTCCTTGCTCACTGGGATGGAACAGCTGAAACGGAAGAGCAAATTAAAAATGAAACCAAAGCAACCATCCGTTGTATTCCTTTCGATGCAGAAGAGGAAGAAGGGGTATGTATGGTTACAGGAAAACCTTCAAAAAGACGTGTTGTTTTTGCGAAAGCGTACTAAGAAAGTATACAATACAATCATAATAAAAACAGTCATCGAAATTTCGGTGACTGTTTTTTTGTATATTTAAAAATTACCTTAAACAACTATACAATGAACATATTGAATACTAAGACAGCCATTTTAAATACGATTCGTGAAAAAGCGACCTTAAAGCAACAAGTTTATCAGAACACAAAAGAAATATTTGAAGATTTAAGAGATGTTTTGGAAGGTTTGGTACTTGAGTATAATGCAGAGCTACAAGATGCAGACGAAAAGGTACAATTGGGATATGAAGATAGGGGTGAGTTTGAGTTTCAAATAAAAGTAGCATCTGATATTTTGATATTTAGTTTGCATACCAACGTTTTTCAATTTAATCGAGATCACAATGTTTGGGAACAAAACTATGTAAGAACAAATCCGGATAATGCTTATTCTGGAATCATTAATATTTACAATTTTCTTTACGATTCGTTTAAGTACACTCGCTATGATGATTTAGGTTATTTGGTAGCTCGTATTTTTATCAATCGCGAAAAGCACTATATCGTAGAAGGAAAGAGACAAATGGGGCTCTTGCAAACAGATTTATCAGCTAGCATGGCGACAAAAGAAAGTTTACGAAGAATTGTTGAAACGGCTATCAATTACTCCTTAAATTTTGACTTGTTGGTTCCACCATATGATAATGTTAAGATTATGTCGGTAGCACAAATCTTTGAAAAAATGCAGAATGCAAGAATCCAAACTGGTAAACGATTGGGATTTCAGTTTAAATCGGATGACGTTTAAAGAAAATTATGAATTAAGAATTATAAGTTATGAATTCATATTAAAGGATCATTTTAGTAATATTGTAGGCGCTTCAATTTTTTGAAGCGTTTTATTTTACCTGAGGGTGAGACTTATACTATTAACAATACACAACAATGAATACTGTAGTAGATAAATTTTTAAAATACGTAAAATTCGATACCGAATCGGATACAGAGACAGGTTTGACACCAAGTACACCAGGCCAAATGGTTCTAGCAAAAGAGCTGGCAAAAGAATTGGAAGAAATTGGATTGGAAAGTGTAAGTGTTGACGAGAATGGATATGTAATGGGAGTTCTTCCTTCGAATATTGATAAAGAAGTTCCTAAAGTGGGTTTCGTTGCTCATATGGATACAAGTCCTGATTTTTCTGGAAAGAATGTAAAACCTCAAATTCTGGAAAATTACGATGGCATGGATATCGTTCTAAATAAGGAGCAGGATATCGTAATGAAAGTGGCTGATTTTCCTGAATTGACAAATTATAAAGGTCAAACTATAATTACAACAGATGGTACAACCTTACTTGGTGCCGATGATAAAGCCGGTGTTGCCGAGATTATAACAGCAGTTGAATATTTGGCTAAGAACCCTGAAATTAAGCATGGTCCTGTGCATGTTGGTTTTACTCCAGATGAGGAAATTGGAAAAGGAGCAGACTTTTTTGATGTTAAGAAATTTGGAGCCGATTTCGCATATACATTAGATGGTGGAGAAATAGGTGAGTTGCAGTACGAGAATTTTAATGCAGCCTTTGCTAAAATTACCTTTAAGGGACGAAATGTTCATCCAGGAATGGCAAAAGACAAGATGATCAATTCCATGAGCATTGCAAATGAATTTGCTGCTTGTTTGCCAAAGGATGAAGTTCCTGAAAAGACCGAAGGGTATCAAGGTTTTTATCATTTAATTGCTATGAATGGCGGAGTGGAGAGCAGTTCTCTTCAGTATATCATTCGTGATTTTGACATGACCAATTACGAAGCTCGCAAGAAGCTCATTGAAGATTTGTGTGCAGAATATAATCAGAAATTAGGGGAAGGAACAGTTACGCTTGAAATGACCAATCAGTATTATAACATGCGCGAAAAGGTAGAGCCTGTGAAGTATATTGTTGATATTGCGGAAGAAGCCATGAAAGAAGTTGGTGTTTCTCCAATGGTGATTCCAATTCGTGGAGGTACCGATGGAAGCCGATTGTCATACATGGGCTTGCCTTGTCCGAATATTTTTGCAGGAGGGCATAATTTCCATGGTAGATTCGAGTATGTTCCGGTTCAATCAATGGAAAAAGCAGTGGATGTAATTTTGAAAATTGTAGAGATGATTTCGAAAAGATAAATAAGACTCATTATTTATAGAAAGGCAGCCAATAGGTTGCCTTTTTTTGCATATGAATAATTGTTAAATTTAAGTGAGCAAATCATTAAAAAGATCATCCTATTAAGCTTTGATATTAGACATACATTAATAGACAGCCTTCTTTATGAATAAAATTTTAGTAACACTTTTGTTAGTACTATCCATAATACAAGCTAATGCACAGGAGAAATTTCGTATAGGTGCCTTTAGTTATTATCCAGCTATTTTTATGGATTCTGATGGTATTGTGAAAGGATTTTATGTGGATGCACTTAAAGAGGTTGAGGAGCAAAATAACATACAGTTCGAATATGTTTTTGGTTCGTGGGATAAGTGTTTGGAGCGGATAAAAAATGAAGAAATTGATTTATTGGTAAGTGTTGCATATACCGAAGAACGATCAATGTATATGGATTATGGCAAGGAACCATTGCTAACTGTTTGGGGAGAAGTGTATGTCAATGCCGACTCTGAAATTGATGGAATTCTTGATCTGGAAGGGCAAAAAGTTGCCATTATGAAAGCAGATATCAATTCGTGGTATTTGCAGGACTTAACCCAAAAACTTTCTGTTAATTGTAAATTTATCTATGCTAAGGATTCAGAGGATGTATTCAAAATGTTAGCATACAATAAGGTAGATGCAGGAGTTGTGAATAATACTTTTGGAGCAGCACAATCAAGAAAATATACATTGCGTTCTAGCGGAATTATCTTTAATCCTTTTGATATCTACTTTACAGTTAAGAAGGGAAAAAATGAAGAAATCCTAAATCTTTTGAATAATTATCTAAAGGAATGGAAATACCAAAGCAACTCAGTTTACAATAATGCCCGACAAGAATGGTCTCATGGTGAAATAGGGAGTATTACAGTATTCCCCAGCTGGTTAAAAAATACCATTATTCTGATATCTGGTGTTTTAATACTATTATTAGCATTTGTGTTTTTCCTTCGTTACCGGGTAAATGTTGTTACAGGAAAAGTAAAAAGAACTGAGGAGAGTTTTAGATCAGCAATATACTTTGCCCCATTTCCTATCATGATTCATGCTGAAGGTGGTGAGGTGGTAACAATTAATGATGCATGGACAGATTTAACAGGCTATACTCGTAATGATATCGTTACAGTTCAGGAATGGACAGAGAAAGCGTATGGAGCAGAAGGTAAACATTTTCGTAAATTAATTGAAGAACTTTATAATTCTGATAAGATAATTGAAGGTGGTGAATCAGAGATAATAACGGCTTCGGGTGATAAGGTAATTTGGGATTTTAGTTCGGCTCCAATTGGAGTTTTAGATGATAGCAGAAAATTAGTGATCTCAATAGCCAAAGACGTAACTGAGCGAAAGAAATATGAAGCAGAATTAATATATGCCAAAGAAAGAGCAGAAAAGAGTGATTTGTTAAAATCTGCATTTTTGGCAAATATGAGTCATGAAATCCGAACCCCTATGAATGGAATCCTTGGATTTGCAGATTTATTAAAGACTCCACAATTAAATAAAGAAAAGAAGACTCGTTATTTAGAAATTATATCGCAAAGTGGGAAGAGAATGCTAAGTATCATTAACGATATAGTAGACATCTCTAAAATTGAATCCGGACTAATTGAAATCAATATTCAAGAATCAAATATCAATAATCAGCTAGAGGAGCTTTATAATTTCTTTAAACCAGAATTGGAGAACAAAAATGTAGAGTTGACATGTACCGACAAGTTGCTAAGCAAAGGTGAATTGATAGACACCGATGAAGAAAAAATACATGCCATTTTAAGCAATCTTCTGAAAAATGCCATAAAATATTGTGAAAATGGCTTTATCGATTTTGGATGTGTAAGAAAGAAGGAGTGGTTGGAGTTCTACGTGAAAGATACTGGTATTGGTATTGCAAAGGATAGGCAAAAAGCGATTTTTGAGCGTTTTATCCAAGCAGATATATACGATGTGAATGCGAAACAGGGAGCTGGTTTAGGACTTGCTATTGCGAAATCTTACGTTGAAATGCTTGGAGGAAAAATTTGGGTAGAAAGCAAATTAGGAGAAGGAGCCAACTTTCATTTTACCATACCCGTTCAACCAATTTTAATACAACAGATGAGTGATTTTGCCACAAAGTCATCCATTTGAATTTGGAAAGAACCAATTTATTTCAACTTTTTCTCCAATATCTTTCCACCCCGAAACATAGCAATTAATACCGGATGTATTTCATTTCCCAACTTACTTAGGCTATATTCTACTTTTGGAGGTACTTCGGGATATATTTTCTTTTCGATAAAACCTGATTCTTCCAGCTCTTTTAGGTTTTTACTAAGCATTCTATCGCTTACATCAGGAATGAGTTTCACCAATTCCGAATATCGTTTTGTACCTTGTTTCAGGTGCAAAATAATGGTTGCCTTACGCTTTCCTTTTACGTAATTAATAAATGTATCGATAGGACAAATTCCTTTTTCCAATTTTTTGAAATTTTTATTCATTGATAATCAGTAAATCAGAACAAAATGTTAGTATGTGATGTAATTGTAAGCTCTTGATTTGCAGATTAAATGCACGTAATTTTGTTGCAAGATAAGAATAAAATACAGAACCGTTATGGATAAAGAATTTAAAGCACTTCGTATCAGGGAAGAAAATGGAGAATACAAAAGAGAGATTGTAAGCAGAAAGATTGAGGATTTACCTGAAGGTGAAGTTTTAATTCGGGTGCGTTACTCATCATTAAACTACAAAGATGCCTTGTCGGTATCGGGAAATAAGGGAGTAAGCAGAAATTATCCTCACACGCCGGGAATTGATGCTGCAGGAGTTGTAGAAGAATCATCAAGTGATCAATTTAAAGTGGGTGATAAGGTAATTGTTACCAGCTATGATTTGGGAATGAATACCGATGGTGGTTTTTCTGATTACATTCGTGTTCCTGCTAACTGGGTGGTGGCTTTGCCAAAAGAGCTTAGTTTTCGCGATGCTATGATTTATGGAACTGCAGGTTTTACAGCAGCACTTTCTGTGTACAAGCTATTGGCATCTGGTCAAACACCAGAAATGGGCCCAGTTGTAGTTACAGGTGCTTTAGGTGGTGTAGGTAGTATTGCCATTAGTATCCTATCATCATTAGGTTTTGAGGTAACTGCTGCAACTTTTGATGCAACTGGTGATGAAGAGGTATTAAAAGAGTTGGGAGCCAGCAACAGAATTTCAAAAGATATTACTGATGATCAATCGAGAAGACCATTGTTAAGACCACTTTGGGCTGGCGCAATTGATGTTATCGGTGGAAATACATTACATACATTATTGAAAGCTTGTAAGCCAATGGGTAGTGTAACTTGTTGTGGAAACGTTGGATCAGGAGATTTACCTATGACTGTTTACCCATTTATTTTAAATGGAATCAGTTTGATTGGTATCGATTCTCAAAATTGTCCAATGGAGTTAAGACAAAAGGTTTGGGACAAATTGGCGGCAGAATGGAATGTATACAAGCACAAGGAACAGGTAATTGAATCTACTTTAGAAGAATTGGATACTTATATCGATTTGATGTTACAAAAGAAAAGTAAAGGAAGAGTAATTGTGAAACTCTAAGGTTTCATTAGATGTTTATAGTTTGGGGCAGCCGGTTGGCTGCCTTTTTTGTTACTATTTAAGAAAGAAGCACTAATTTTTAATTAAAATAATAAGTAGTTTTGAAATTCCATACTATAAAATCCATATCATGAAAAATACCTATTATCTCCTAATTGTTTTGATTGCAATTTTTACAGCTTGTACAAAACAACAAAGTTTAACTGTTCCATTCTCAAACTCAGAAATTAAATATTCAGGAAGAATTGATACTACGAGTTTTGATCACGCAGAGCTGTATTGGTCGGGAAGCTCGATCAAAATAAACTTTGAAGGAGAATCGTTAAGTGCTTTAATGAAGGATGAAAAGGCTGATAACTATTATAATATTATCATCGATAAGGACAGTATTGTACTGTTTCGTCCCGATACAATAAAGGAGTACCATGAATTGGCTACTAATTTATCGCCAGGGAAACATAGTATAGAGTTGTTTAAACGTACTGAATGGGATAGGGGAGCAACCAACTTTTATGGTTTTAAGATTGGTGGAAAAGCCAAGCTATTAGCCAAAGCAGATGTGCCAAAAAGAAAGATAGAGTTTTATGGGAATTCCATCACGGCAGGATACGCAGTGGAAGATACTTCAGGAAAAGACTCTCCGGACAGTACTTTTACAAACAATTATTTAAGCTATGCCTCAATAACTGCCAGACATTTCGATGCCGATTACCATTGTATTTGTAAAAGTGGTATTGGAATTACAATTAGTTGGTTCCCTTTCGAAATGCCAGATATTTACGATCGATTAAACCCTGCAGATTCAATCAGCAAGTGGGATTTTTCCTTGTATGCACCCGATGTGGTGGTGGTAAATTTATTTCAGAATGATTCATGGTTGGTAAATATGCCCGAAAGAGATGAGTTCAAGAAGAATTTTGGTGAAAAATCTCCAAGCGAAGAATATTTGATTCATGCATACCAGCAGTTTGTAGCAGGGATTCGAAATCACTACCCTAAAGCAGAAATCATATGCATGCTGGGAAATATGGATGCTACGAAGGAAGGCTCTCAGTGGCCAGGGTATGTTAAAAAGGCAGTTGCTGGCTTAAAAGATGATAAAATCTACACACATTTTGTTCCTTTCAAAGAAACAACAGGACATCCATCTATTAAAGAACAAGAGGAAATGGCCAATAGCCTGATTCAGTTTATCGATGAAAATATTAATTGGTAAATTGAGAGAAATAAATATCCCTTTACTTTATGAAATATCTGATTTTAATTCTTTTCTCGATTTGTGCCTACTCCTGTTCTACTCAGGATATTCAAGCTCTTCATTTTTTGGAAGGAACCTGGCAGGTTGAAGGAAAGCAACAGTTCGAAAAGTGGGAGATAAAAGGGAATGAATTGATTGGAACCGGATATAAGCTGAAGGATGGCAAGCATAAGATTTTGGAGCATTTAGCTATTAAGCTGATTAAAGGAAAAATGGTTTATCAGGCAAGTGTACTCAATCAAAACCAGGGAGCTACAATTTATTTTCCTTTAAATGAGTCCATTTCTGACTATTATTCATTTGAGAACCCTAAGCACGATTTTCCCAAGAAAATTCAATACTTCAAACTAAGAGAGAAAAGAGTTAAAGTAAATGTTTTGGGTGATAATGATGAGGGATTTTCTTTTGTGATGATACGGATGCGATAGCTGCTTTACATACAGAGATATAAGCTATTTTTCCTTCTTTAATTGCAGGAGGTCTGATTTCTACTGATTCAACTATCAGACTTGTTACCATCTTTTCTCCCTTATTTGTAACTTTTTGCGACATGTTGTTCTTAGCCAGAGGTTTGTCGCCTTTAGCCAAAGGTTAGTCGTCCTCAGCCAGAGGCTTGTCGCTCTTAGCCAATGGCTTGTCGCTCTTAGCCAAAGGCTTGTTGTCCTTAGCCAGAGTTTTGTCGTCTCTCTTTTATATTTTTCCCACAGTACAGTATTGTAAAATACCTGCGACAAGAGCTAAAGGAATGGCAGCAAGTTACAAAAAAATGATAACAGGATATAAAGTAGCAGCAACAATTCATAAAGTAGCAATTTCAAACTTTAGCCTTCTTCCTAACTAAAATAAAGTGCCATCGTATTGGAGTAGAACAGTGATGTTGTCACACAAAAAGTTTTATCTAAAGCAGAAAGTATCTTGTGTATCTTTTGCCTAAATTTGCGGCATGCGAAAACAGCTTACATTTCATATCACTAATCCGAGCAGGTTTAAGGATCAGCTTCTATTTTGGAGCAAGAAGTTCGAGTATGTTAGTATACTCGATAGTCATGAGGTGAATCAGAAAGTAAATTCGAAGGCCGAATACAATACCTACGAATTGGTTGCCGGTATTGATGCGCTTCAAATTATTGAACCAAAACAGGATTGTTTTCATTATTTGAAAGAGAACATTGAAAAATCGAAAGATTGGTGGTTTGGTTATTTGGGCTATGATTTGAAGAATGAGATTGAAGAGTTAAAGTCTGAAAATCATGATGGATTGGATTTTCCGGAAATGAACTTTTTCCGACCATGTTGGGTCTTCCTTTTGGATGAGGATACGCTGATTGTTCATTATTACAATGAAGAATTTACTGAAGATGAGGTGCTTTCTTTGGTTCAAAATCTTCAAGACATGGAATTGCCTGGTGAAAAATCCATTTCTGTAGATCAAATTCATTCAAGAATCTCTCGTGATGAGTATTTGGAGGCTGTTAATCAACTGAAAGATCATATTCGAAGAGGAGATATTTACGAGGTGAACTTCTGCCAGGAATTTTATGCCGAAGATTGCTACATTAAGCCTCGCGGCACCTATCAGAAACTAACCGAAGTTTCGCCTACTCCGTACTCGGGCTTTTACCAAATGGGGCAGCAATATTTGTTGTCGGCCAGTCCGGAGCGATTTATCAAGAAAGTTGGAAAGAAAATTATTTCTCAACCCATAAAAGGAACAGCCAGGCGGGGAGCAAGCGAAGCTGAAGACAAGCAAATAAAGGAGACTTTGTTTAACGATCCGAAAGAGAGAGCTGAGAATATCATGATTGTAGATTTGGTACGAAACGACTTATCGAGAACAGCCGAAAAAGGATCGGTAATCGTTGAGGAGTTGTGTGGGATTTATTCTTTCCCTCAGGTGCACCAAATGATTTCGACTGTTGTTTCGGAGCTTAAAGAAGGGGTACACTTTATTGAAGCCATTCGTCAGTGTTTTCCTATGGGATCGATGACCGGCGCTCCTAAGGTTCGTGCCATGAAACTGATTGAAAAGTACGAAACAACAAAAAGGGGATTGTTTTCCGGAGCTATAGGATACATTACACCTGAAGGTGATTTTGATTTTAATGTGGTAATTCGCAGCATACTTTATAATGCAAGAAATCATTATCTTTCGTTTATGGTTGGTGGGGCCATTACCATGCAAGCTGAGGCTGAGAAAGAATATGAAGAGTGCATGTTGAAAGCCAAAGCCATCATGAAAGTTTTAAAAAATCATTAAAAAAGAGAATGTGTAATTTAGTTAGAGTGGAAATCTTTAAATGATACTCTGATTTTAAATTATTCATTGTTAATTGCTCATTACTAATTATAAATTGTGACCGTGTTTCGTAAGTTAGTTCGCTTTGTAGAAGAAGAAAATCTGTTTTATCGTGATGAAAAAATTTTGGTTGCGGTAAGCGGAGGAATCGATTCTGTTGTTTTGCTTCATATGTTATTAAAAATGGAAGTAAACTGCGCCATTGCACATTGCAATTTTCATTTACGAGGCGATGAGTCGGATGGCGATTTTGAATTCGTGAAAAACCTGGCCAATAGTAACAACATTCCGTTCTATTCAAAAGATTTTGACACCAAAGCTTACGCTGATAACAATAAGCTTTCTATTGAAATGGCAGCTCGTGAATTGAGGTATGAGTGGTTCAATCAAATTCTGGAATTAGAGAATTACCAATACATTGCCGTTGGTCATCATGCCGATGATGTTGCAGAAACTGTACTGATTAACCTGGTAAGAGGTACCGGAATTCATGGCTTAACAGGAATAAAACCAAAATTGGGTAAGATAATTAGACCACTGCTTCCTTTCACCCGAAAAGAGTTAGAAGAGTTTGCAGAAAGCGAAGGTTTAAATTATCGCGAAGATTCAACCAATCGAGAAACCGACTTTGTAAGGAATAAAATTCGCCACCAGGTAATTCCGGTTTTAGAGCAAATTAATCCAGCCATTAGAAAAACCATGAGCGAAAATGTTCAACGGTTTAAGGAGGTTGAACAGATTTACAATGATGTAATTGAAGAGAATCGCTTGCATTTGGTTTTTCAGAGGGAGAATCAACTGTTAATCTCCATTGCACGATTGCAGGAATTGCCTTCTCCATCATCTCATTTGTTCGAAATATTATCACCTTACGGATTTCACCATCGTGATGTAAGAATGATTGCCAAATCGTTAGGTTCCATTTCTGGTAAAAGGTTCTTTTCATCCACACACCAGGTTTTAAGAGATAGAAAGTATTTGATTTTATCTGAATTGGAAGAAAATGATTCCAGCGAATATCTGTTGGAGGAAAAATCAGGTTTGATTGAATTTCCAATGGAAATGGAGGCATCATTTATTGATAGAACGCCAAGCTTTAAATTTCCAAGCAATCCTGAAATTGCATGTCTGGATGCCAGTAAGTTGAAGTTTCCGCTTAAGCTGCGTAAATGGCAACAGGGAGATAGTTTCCGTCCGATAGGCATGAAGGGAAACAAGAAAATATCCGATTTCTTTATCGATCAAAAGTTTTCTTTACAGGATAAGGAAAATACCTGGTTATTGATTTCTGGCGATAGAATTGCCTGGGTTGTTGGCCATCGTTTGGATGATCGATTTAAGATTACCGCTACAACTACCAAAATATTTAAATTGGAGATGAAGTAGCATCTGGTAATATTACGGTGCGCTGCATCTGTCTTCTCATCACGATTACTTTCTATAAATATAACGCAACTCTGTTGCTTGATTTACATGAATGAATATGGTAGGGAATACCTTAATCTTTTCTTTTGGGATATTTTAAAGTATAGTGGTTGCGATTGGTTTTGATCCGCAATTTGGGTAAGAATTTGGCTTGGGAATTTAATTATCCTATAATAAAACGTTGCTCTGCACCTGGCTTTCCACAATTATTATTGGCTATAAATATAACGCAACTCTGTTGCTTGAATTGCATGAATGAATATGGTACGGAGTACCTTAATATTTATAGAATGACATTGCTTGTTTTTTAAGGTGCAACGCACCGTAATATTTTGAGATTAAAAGCTAATACTTGACCCATAATTTATAAATTAGCCTCTACAATTAAACAACTAACCAATAAACTCAAAACATGATAAAACTAAAACACAGCCTAGCTATCTTTTTATTAGGCATGCTTTCTCTTTCAGGATTTTCTCAATCTCAGGAAATTAAAAGTGAGATTGAAGAGCTTAAGAATTACAACGAAAATTTAGACCACCGATTGGATCGTTTACAAAAAATGGTAGATGATATCATTTGGTTCGAAAGATTAGGTGATGTTGCTCATATCGATAAATTATACATTTACGGACCACCAAAGTGGAAGGAGAAAAATCCGACGGCAAAAGGAGCAGGGAATCCTGTAAAGTTTTGGACCTATGCCTTTTTTCCAAAAAACTTAGATGTCAATAAGAAGTACCCTTTAATGGTGTTGCCTCACGGTGGAGTACATGGCGATTTTACAACCTATTACACCCATATTGTTAGAGAGTTAATTGCTCAGGAATATATTGTTGTTGCTGCAGAATATCGTGGCAGTACAGGATACGGTAAAGGTCATTACGAGAAAATAGATTACGGTGGATTAGAGAATGAAGATGTTTATGCCAGCCGCAATTACATGATTGAAAATTACGATTTTGTTGATGATAATAGAGTAGGAATCATGGGGTGGAGCCATGGTGGAATGATTACACTTTTCAATTTGTTTAATCACCCAAATGATTATAAAGTTGGATTTGCAGGAGTTCCCGTGAGTGATTTGGTTGCTCGTATGGGATACATGACGCAATCATATCGCGATTTGTACTCGGCTGACTACCATATTGGCAAAACAGCCAATGATAATTTGGCTGAATATCGCAGGCGATCACCAGCTTGGAATACTCATAAATTTCAGAATACACCCTTATTGATTCATACCAATACCAACGACGATGATGTAAATGTTTTAGAAGTAGAGCATTTAATTAAATCGCTAAAAGCGGATGGTAAAACATTTGAATATGAAATTTATCAGGCAGTTCCTGGTGGGCACTCTTTTGATAGAATGGACACAAAGAAGGCAAAAGAAATCCGTGTAAAGATTTATAAGTTTTTGTCGAAGCAGTTAAAACCCAACAAACCTATAAATACTTTTAAAGATATTCAGAAAGCTGGGTATCGATTTTAAATACAACAGCATATATAAAAGAAGCATGACTTTTAAGCCATGCTTCTTTTTGTATTTAATCTGATCTATAAAGGAATGTTTCCGTGTTTTTTAGGAGGATTTTGTTCACTCTTATTGGCACACATTTCCAGAGCCTGAATCAGCTTGTATCTACTTTCCTTAGGTTGAATTACTTCATCAATATACCCCAACTCTGCAGCTTTATATGGATGAGCAAACTTATCACGGTAATCATCGATCGCCTCTGCACGTTCCGTTTCGGTTAAACCTTTGTGCATGATATTTACAGCACCTTCGGCTCCCATTACAGCAATTTCTCCTGTTGGATATGAATAATTGATATCAGCACCAATATGTTTTGAAGCCATTACGTCGTATGCACCACCATATGCCTTACGTGTAATTAATGTGATTTTAGGAACAGTTGCTTCGGCAAATGCATAGAGAAGTTTAGCACCATGCTTTATAATTCCACCGTACTCTTGAGCTGTTCCAGGAAGGAATCCAGGGACATCTACAAATGTGATTAAGGGAAGATTAAAAGCATCGCAGAAACGAACAAAACGAGCAGCTTTGGTTGAACTGTTAATGTCTAATACTCCAGCCATATTTGCTGGATTATTAGCAACGATTCCAACTGGTTTACCTGCTAAACGAGCAAAACCAATGGTGATATTCTGAGCATATAATGGCATTACCTCAAAGAAATTGTGATCATCAACAACAGTTTCAATAATCTCCTTGATATCATATGGCTTGTTAGGATCGGCAGGAACAATGGTCTGAAGTTTTTCATCTTCGCGATGAATATTATCGGTACAAGGTTTTACCGGAGGATCTTCCATATTGTTTGAAGGTAGGAAGCCAATTAACTCTCGCAACATCATCATTGCCTGTTCATCATTATCGGCGGTAAAGTGAGCAACTCCACTTTTTGAGTTGTGAGTAAGAGCCCCACCCAGTTCTTCTTTGGTTACCTCTTCGTGGGTTACTGTTTTAATAACATCCGGACCTGTTACAAACATATAGCTTGTATCTTTCACCATCATTATAAAATCGGTGAGGGCAGGAGAATACACAGCACCACCGGCACAAGGTCCCATAATTGCAGAAATTTGTGGTATAACGCCAGAGCCACGAACATTTTGATAGAAAATATCAGCATAACCAGCCAAACTTTGTACACCTTCTTGAATTCTTGCCCCACCAGAGTCATTTAATCCAATAATAGGAGCACCCATTTTCATAGCCAGTTTGGTAATTTTTACAATTTTATCAGCATTTGCACGACTTAATGAACCTCCAAATACTGTAAAATCTTGTGCAAATACATAAACCAGTCGGCCGTCCACCTTACCATATCCGCATACAACACCATCGCCTAGAATTTTGTTTTTTTCCATTCCAAAGTCGGTAGAACGGTGAGTTACCATTTTATCAACCTCGACAAATGTTTCTGGGTCCAATAGGTCATGTATTCTTTCGCGCGCTGTTTTTTTACCTGCAGCATGATGCTTGTCAATTCTTTCTTGTCCGCCTCCTTCTTCAGCAGCCTTATTTAATTCTTCAAATTTTTTGATTTTATCTTCTAATGTCAACATGTTTCTTAAATTACAAATTATCAATTACAAATTACAATTTGAAAGTGAGTAGTCGAACGCTAATCGATGTATATTAATGGTTGATTTCCATCAATAGTATCATCTTCATCAACATAGATCTCTTTAATTACTCCATCTTTCATGGCTTTGTATTCACTCTCCATTTTCATTGCAGAAACAATGATTACGGTTTCTCCCTTACAAATATCCTGTCCAATTTCTACAGGGATCTTCACAACTTTTCCTGGCATAGGAGAAGATATTGTACTTTCTGCAGCCTCAAGGTCCCCCTCATTTCTTGCATTCAGATACTTGGTTTCAGCATCTATAATTTCAGCTTCGTAGGAGTGATAAAAAGTATTAACCGTATACTTTTTAGGAGAACTGTTTTCAATTAGTTCTACATTAAATGAACGACCTTTGTACATCACAGAATAAACTCCATTTTCAACCTGTTGCATATCTAAGTCATACTCTCTGTCGTCGACTATAATCTTTACATGATTGCCATCTTCAGTAAGAAGCTCTACCTTGGCAATTCGGTCATCTAATTTTATTTCTAGTGCCATAATTAATTTCTTTAATCTTTAATTTTCACTTGATCTGTACACACCTCTTCGGCGACCGAAATCTTTCCACCTGCTAGGTTTGCATGTAGATGGATCTGCTTGTACATTTTTTAATTTGTGGTGATAGTCCAAAAAGGCTGTAACTATGGCTAAATCTTCGAACTGTTGCTTGGCTTCATCATCGGCAAGCAAGAATTCTTCATTGTTTTGTATAAAGTGAGTATCATATGTTCCTTCTCTAAATTCACGGCAATCCATGATTCTTTCAAGAAACTTGATAGAAGTTTTCACACCGGTAATTTTGTACTCATATAATGCTCTTCGCATTCTTTCAATGGCTTCATCCCTGGTTCTTGCCCAAATGATCAATTTTGAAATCATTGGATCGTAATGGATAGGAATTTCATATCCTTCATAAACGTAGCCATCAGTTCTAACTCCAAGTCCCATTGGTTCTGTAATATGGGTAATTAATCCTGGACTTGGCATGAAGTTGTTGTCGGTATCTTCGGCGTATATTCTACATTCAATTGCATGTCCAAACTGGAAAATATCTTCTTGTTTGATATCCAGTTTTTTACCTTCAGCAATTAGAATCTGTTGTTTTACAAGGTCGTAACCTGTAGTTCTTTCTGTAATTGGATGTTCTACCTGCAAACGAGTATTCATCTCGAGGAAGTAGAAATTATGATCGTTATCAGCCAGGAATTCAATTGTTCCTGCCCCATAGTAATCAACAGCTTTTGCCGCAGCAACAGCAGCATCTCCCATTTTGGCTCTTAGCTCTGGGGTCAATAAAGGGGATGGCGTTTCTTCTACAACTTTCTGGTGTCTTCGTTGTACCGAGCACTCCCTTTCACACAAATGAACAACATTACCATGTTGATCACCTAAAATTTGAAACTCGATATGATGTGGAGAAGAGATGTATTTTTCCACATAAACTGTATCATCTCCGAATGCAGCTCTTGCTTCTGATTTTGCAGCTCTAAGGCCTTCAAGAATATTTTCTTCTTTGTCAACCATTCGCATCCCTTTTCCACCTCCGCCAGCAGAAGCTTTAATCATAACCGGTAAGCCAATTTCTTTAATAACGCGAAGAGCAGTTTCATCATCTTCAAGATTTTCTTTTGTTCCTGGTACTACGGGAACACCACCATCAATCATGGTTTGGCGAGCAGTAATTTTATCACCCATAGTAGAGATAACTTCAGGAGTAGGTCCAATAAATATGATACCTTCTTCTTTACATCGTCTAGAAAATTCGGCATTTTCACTAAGAAAACCGTATCCAGGATGGATAGCATCGGCTTTTGATCGCTTGGCTACTTCAATTATTTTTTCAATGTTTAAATAACTTTCCGCTGATGCTGCAGGTCCAATGTGAAAAGCCTGATCGGCATATCGAACATGCATTGAAGTTCGATCAACATCAGAATAAACTGCAACGGAAAGAATTCCTAATTCTCTGCATGAGCGCATTACTCGCAGTGCAATTTCTCCTCGATTAGCAACGAGGACTTTTGAAATCTTCGTAATCATAGTTTTGGTTAATTGTTAATTGAGCTTTATAAAAGCTTTGTTTTAAGTCAATTATTTACCATTAGATTAGGAATAGTTTCCCAAAAAAAAGATAATATACAGCATAAATATGTTGTACAGCATGTCAAAAATAATTAAAAAATCGAAGTTTCCAAGTAATTAAATATGAACATGTATCAATGCGATTTGACATAAAAACATGACAAATATCATGAGATTTGCGCGAGTTTATTGGAGTTCTTACTCTTAATTAGAATTTATATATGTCAGTTTGTTAACGAATAAAAAAGTTGCAAAGTGAGATTGTAAGTGGGAGTACTATAGTTACTTAGGTGCTTTAAGAGGAGTGGGAGGAATATTTTTATTTCTCAGATTTTTCATCAAATTCAAACCCTAAGCTTTCGATTTCTTTTTTTATTTGAGATAGCTTAATTGATGTTCCAACCATGCGCAATATTTTCTGCTCAAGGTTAACTTCTGCAATCTCAATATTACAAAGTGCACCAATGTGTTTTTCAACACTATTTTTACAATGGTTGCATTTCATTCCATTTACGATTACAAATTTTTCTTCTTTTTGAGGTATTGTAATTTGAGTTTGTAGTTCTTTTTTAGATGATAAGTATTTCTGAAAATATCCATTAATGATTAAAAGTGAAAGACTAATACTGCTTCCCCATTTTAGCCAATTAGGAAGTTCCCAATGACCTTCATGTCCAGTCATGTGATGATGTAATCCACCAAAAGCAAACCATTCTCTTGGAAGAAGATTATCTATTAGTAGTCCAAATACAATTGCACCACTAATTATAGAGATAAGATAAGCCCACATTGTTTTTTTTCCAAGAACCTTATTTAGTACAGTAATGGTTGCAGCATTAGTGGCAGGGCCAGCCATTAAGAAAACAAGAGCAGCTCCTGGCGATAAGCCTTTCATCATTAGAACTGCTGCTACTGGCACTGATGAGGTTGCACAAATATACAATGGAATGGAAGCTATTAGTATAACTAGCATTCCTATAAGATCATTTCCAATAAAGCTTGTAAAGAAATCATCAGGAATTAATACAGAAATAGCAGCGGCCAATAGTAAACCAATAATCAACCATTTTGAAATATCTTGTAAGAATTCAACAAAGGCATAATGGAAAAGTGTATATATCTTTGATTTTTTTGTTTTAGAAAGCTTTTTGTTTGAATCGCATCCATCATTATTCTTTTCACTCTTGGTACAGCAATTGTCAGAACTAATTTCAGAATTGATATTATCTGAATCATCTACTTTATTAGTTAAAACGCCACCAAAAAAACCAGTTGTCAAAGCAATAAAAGGTCGAATAATTGCAAATGGCAGTCCTAAAAGCGAATAGGTAACTAGTATAGAATCTACACCAGTTTGTGGAGTCGAAATAAGAAATGAAACCGAAGAACCTTTTGTAGCCCCACTTTTAAAAAATGATATGCCGGTTGGAATCACTCCACAAGAACAAAGTGGTAATGGGATTCCAATTAATGAAGCATTTAATACTGACTTACTATTTTTTTGCCCCAGATATTTGTCTATGAAGCGTTGTGGAAAAGCCACTTTTAAGATTCCTGCAAACAAAAAGCCAAGCATTAAATAAGGCGACATCTCATTCAGGATGTCAATAAAGTCATATATAAATTGGTTGAAATATTCCATTGTTTTCTTCTTGTAATCAAAGTAATTTCTGATTCAAAAGTATTAAAATATCTGGATGCTTTGATGTTTATATGCGATGAATTCTGCTCTGAAGTTAAAAAATACCAACATGTAGGTATTTTTATTTATTAAGACTGAATCTAATTTTGTCGCAGATAATAACACTAACGATTATCAGAATTAAAACCTAAGAAAATACGAAATGAAGAAAGTATTATTACTATTGGCAATCTGTTTTGCATTTGGTGTTACCAATGCACAAGATCAGAAAGAACCACAAAGTATTGGATCAACAATTTTAGAGAAAATCAAGAGTGAAAAATTGAGCATTGGAGGTTACGGAGAGGTTCACTACAATCAGCAAATTAGCGGTAATGAAAGATATAATGGGAAAATGGATGTTCACAGAATGGTTTTATTCTTTGGATATCAATTCAACGAAAAAACATCTTTTGTAACTGAGATCGAGTACGAACACGTTAAAGAGTTGTATGTAGAACAAGCATTTTTAAATTACAATATTAAGCCAAATACAAGTATTCGAGGTGGTTTGATGTTGGTGCCAATGGGTATTATTAATGAATATCACGAGCCAACTACTTTTAATGGAGTTGAGCGTCCTAGCGTTGATAAGTACATTGTTCCAACTACTTGGAGAGAAATTGGGGTAGGTATTACAGGCAGATTGGCAAATGCTCCTTTAAAGTACCAATTGTACGTTATGAATGGATTTAACGGATTTGATGGTAGCGGTAAATTAAGAGGATCAGATGGATTAAGAAAAGGTCGTCAAAAAGGTGCTGAGTCTACATTTACTTCTCCTTCTGTATCAGCAAAAGTTGATTACTATGGAATTAAAGGGCTTAATCTTGGTTTATCAGGTTACTTCGGGAAAACTCAATCATCAGAATTCAATGGTTTAGATAAAGATGATGATTTTGCAGAAGCAGTTGCAGATTCGACTCGTGTTGGAATTAGCATGTTAGGTCTTGATTTGCGCTACAAACTTGATGCATTCCAGGTTAAAGGTCAATATATTCATTCTTACATTAACGATGTAAAAGAGTATAACGATAAGACGGGAAAAGATTTAGGAAAGCAAATGAGAGGTTACTATCTTGAAGCAGGCTACGACTTGTTGCATGGTAAAGAGCAATCTTTAGTTCCTTTCGTTCGTTACGAAAACTATAACACGCATCACAAAGTTGATGGTATTACAGCTAATAAAGCTTACGATCGTGAGGATTGGTTTGTTGGTTTAAGTTATCACTTGGCAAAAGGAGCTGTGGTAAAAGTAGATTACCAAAGATTTAAAGATGGTAATGATGTGAAGAAAAACTTTATCAATTGCGGTGTTGGAGTTTGGTTCTAATTCGTAATTTTTAACAAATTATATACTGCAGAGCGGGTTATATCCTGTTTTGCAGTTTTCTGTTATTTAAAACTTACTATGAAGAGATTATTGCAAGTATTAATTGTAGCATCAATTGTATTGATTTACGGTGATGTAAATGCTAAAGATTATCCTAAGCCAATTCAGAAAAGAATTGATAAAGCCATAAAAAGTACTTTTGGTACTGAAGATGTGAGTTTTATAGATTTATCTGAAGTTTCATATGATATTACCAGATTTCCGGGAATTGAGAAAGTATCTGTTAGTAAACTAATGAATGAAGGAGCTGAAATTGGCTTAGCAGGTTTTGCCAGTTCGAAAGGAAAGAACGATCTGTTTGATTATTTGGTATTATTTGATAAATCAATGACCATTAAAAAAGTTGTAATTCTTGTTTATCGTTCATCATATGGTGGTGAAATAATGGCCAAATATTGGTTGAAACAGTTTGAAGGAAAGTACAACGGAGAACAACTTGAATTCAATAAAGATATTGATTCAATTTCAGGTGCAACAATAACTGCTCCGTCCATAACTGCAGGAATAAAATCTCTTAGTTTGTTAATGGTTCATTTAAAAGAAACTGGAAAGCTTTAAAAGAACAAGTGTTCAATTAAGATTCGAAGGCCAATTAGTATTAATACAATCCCACCTAATACTTCGAATCTTTTACTGGTTTGACTTCCTATCTTTTTGCCAAGCAGCATTCCAAGCATTGAAGCAATAAATGTAACAACGCCTATTATTACTGCAGGCCACCAAATGATTACATCAATAAGTGCCATACTGAAACCTATGACCAAAGCGTCTATGCTAGTAGCAACAGATATGCCAATAAGAACTGTTAATTTTAAAGGATTAAAGGAGGAATCTTCTTCATTGTTGGATAAGCTTTCATAAATCATTTTGCTTCCTAGTCCAGCCAAAAGGATAAAAGCAATCCAATGATCAAACTCCTTTATCAATTCGTTAATTTCCCAGCCGATAAACCAACCAATAACTGGCATTCCACCTTGAAATAAAGCCAGAAAAAAGGCAATTTTTACAGCTTGAAGAAATCGAATTTTTTTAATAGCTAATCCACTGCATACTGATGCAGCGAAAGAATCTACTGATAGCCCTAAGGCAATTAGAAAAATGCTTACTAATTCCATGATTTATTAGATTGGAGGGCAAATATAAAAGGAAATACTGAAGCTAAAAAAAGCGATTCCCAAAAAGGAATCGCTTGGTATTTGTTTAGATTTTTTCTAAGCTATTTTTAAACTCAATATAAATTCACTGCCTTTATTTTCTTCGCTTTTTACCCAAATATCACCACCATTTCGTTCGGCGAATTCTTTGCAAAGAATTAATCCTAGTCCACTTCCAGCTTCATCTGCAGTACCAACTGTTGTATAATTACAGTCTAGTTTAAAGAGCTTCTCTTGGTTTTCCTTACTGATACCAATTCCTGAATCTTTAACCTTTAGGAACACAAATTCATCTTGTATATCAGCAGAGATGGTTATATCTCCGTTTTTTTCTGTGAATTTTAGAGCATTGCTAATTAAATTTCTAAGTATTGTACTCACCATATTAATGTCCCCATAAGCTTCAGTATGAGGAGGAATATCAGAACTTAATGTAATTGCTTTATCTGCAGCCTTTAATTTAAAAATAATAATATTAGATTGAACCAGGTGATGTAGATCAAATTGTACGGGATTAAATTCCAGTTCACCTCGCTGGCTTTTTGCCCACTGTAATAAGTTTTCAAGCAAGGTAAACAAGCTGTGCGAAGACTCATTAATATTAGAATTGTATTCTTCAATCAATTTAAGGTTTTTACTTTCCTTTAATTCGCTTTTGATTAACTCTGAGAAGCCTAAAATGGAATTGAATGGTGAGCGTAAATCGTGAGCAATAATGGAAAAGAATCTATCCTTCGTAGCATTTGTTACTTTTAGCTTTTGATTCGATTCTTCCAACATACCATTGATCTTATTGATTCTTTGGTTGACTTTTGTTTTTGATTTATACAAGAAATAAACCAGTATTAATAAAGACATTGTGATTACAAAAAACACAATCAGGTAGTTGGTGAATGCTTTTTCTTTATCTAATTTTTCCTGAGTTAACTCATTTGTTACTTTTAATATTTCGTTTTCTTTTTCTTTTTTTTCTGTTTCAAATTGTGTTTGCAAATGAGCAATTTTATCAGATTTACTAGCTTCTATTAGACTGTCTTTAAGTTTGTTGTAGTTTTCGTAAGTTTTGTAAGCTTTTTTATAATTCCCAGCTGAGTAATAGTATTCCGATTTAAGCTGCAAGAAACTACGTTCTATTGTTTTTATCTTAAGTTTCTTGCATAATTTTAGTCCTTCGTTTATGATATCGTAGGCTTTTTGCAATTTTCCTGTAAATAAATAAACTTTTGCTAGCGATTCCAGGTTGTAAACAATATCAGTTTCTAACTTCAATTTTCTATTTATGGCAAGAGAATTATCGATATAAAATATAGCTTCTGGGATATTCCCCGTTTTGAAATAGTTTTCGCCAATATTATTCATAGCTAGAGCTTCTCCAGCTTCGTTACCTATTTGGTTGTTGATATTCAGACTTTTTTTAAAGAACTCTAAAGCTTTCGCATAATCTTTATTTTCTTGGTGTATGGTAGCTATGTTATTATATACAATAGCTTGAGAATCAAAATTTTTATCTCTGATTGCTAAATCAAGAATTTTTTGGTAATATTCAAGGGCTATATTATTTCTACTTTCATCAGCATATATATTGGCTATGTTGAGTAGTAAAACCAACTGTAAATTGGTGTCTTTTAGCTCCTCAGCAATGCTATATGCTTCCATGTATTTTTTTAAAGCTACTTCTAAATTGCCACGTTCCCAGTATATGATTCCCAATCCATTCAGAATACTAGCAAGAGTTCTATCGTTTCTTGATATTTTACAATATTCAATTGCGATATTAAAATTTTCTATAGCCTTGTCATATTCACTATTTTTAGAGAAATGGTAGCCAAAAAAAAGGTATACCCTTCCTAACATTGCAGTATCACTTAGGGAATAAGCTAATGCTTTAGCTTCTAAAAGATATTTATATGATTTTTCGGATTGTCCTAGTTGAGAATAACTGTTGGCTAAATTTAAGCCAGCTCTGAACAAAATCGATTTATCCTGATTGATTTTGGCAAGATTGTATGCTTTGTTAGCATAGAGAAAAGCACTGTCAAGGTTAGTTGCAGCATATTTTCCGGAAATATTTATTAGTAATTTAGTTTTGCTACTATCTGGTTCTATTTTCAACTGCTTTTTTAGTTGATCAATTTTCTCTTGTGCAAAAATGGTATAGGGGAGAAGGCAGAAAATTAATAATACAAGTTTAAGGGGAAATTGCATATTATAAAAGATCGTTCGTTAACAATAGCTGTTTGGTGTACGTTAGAAAAGAGAATTTGTTATTTGGTTTTTGTTTATTTAGATTGGTTATTACTAGAATAGTTAATGGTTTTATTAATGAATGCTAAATATACCATATTTTTGTTACTCTCAAGTTACTAACATTAAAAAAGCTAAGGAGAGTCATAAAAAAAACCTTTCCGTATTTTGGAAAGGTTTTTTTATATTTTTAGCCAATTTCAAGCATTCGTTGAATTGATGTTATTGCTTTTTTTGATATCTCTTCAGGAACTTTCACTTCATATTTTTCTTCCTGTAATGCTTCTAGTACCCCTTGAAGTTTTACTCTTTTCATCGAACCACAAATGGTTTTTGGATGGATAAGAATAAATTCTTTTTCAGGATTTGCTTTCTCTAATTGGTGTAGAGTACCTAATTCAGTTGCAATGATAAACTGTTTTTTGTTCGATTCGGCTGCATGCTTAATAATTCCAGCTGTAGAATAGAAGAAAGCATTTGGCATGTTCAAAATTTCATCATCATTGGCACAGTTGCTTTCTGGATGAATTAAAATATCTGCTTCTGGATATTGATTGGCCATACCAACAATCATATTGCTGTCTATTCGTTCATGAACACAACAATCTCCATTCCACAAATCCATTTCAATTCCTGTTTTCTGTACAATGTAGGCGCCAAGATTTTTATCAGGCGTAAAGAATATTTTTTTGTCTTTCCCTAAATGTTCTACCACCTGAATTGCATTGGATGAAGTACAGCAATAATCGGTTTCAGCCTTTACTTCAGCAGTAGTGTTTACATATGAAACCACTAATCCATCAGGATTTTTAGCTTTCCATTCCTGAATATCCTTACCAGTAATACTTTCAGCAAGCGAACATCCACACTTTTGTGCTGGAATTAGAACTTTTTTATTAGGAGATATTACAGATGCTGTTTCTGCCATAAAATGAACTCCACAAAATACAATAATATCGGCGGTTGTATTTCCAGCTTCACGTGCTAAGCCCAATGAATCACCAATGTAGTCAGCTATATCTTGTACTTCAGGATGTGTATAATAATGAGCAAGAACAATTGCATTCTTTGCCTTTTTCAACTCCTCAATCTGTCTTGTAATCTCTTTATTTTCCATTTCGGAAACCTCTTTCTAATTAAACTATAGAATAATATTTTGACTGATATCCAGTGCTGTTACTGAATGTGTTAGTGCTCCAATTGATATAAAATCTACACCTGTTTCAGCAACACCTTTTAATCTTTCTAAACTCATATTTCCAGAAGCTTCTGTTTTAGCTTTACCATCTACAAGATGTACGGCTTCTGTCATGACTTCATTACTCATGTTATCAAGCATGATAATGTCAGCACCAGCACTTAAAGCTTCTTTTACCTCTTCAATGTTTGTGGTTTCTACCTCAACTTTTATATGATTTGGAATCGACTTTCTGACCTGTTCAACTGCAGGAGCAATTCCTCCGGCAATTTTTATATGATTGTCTTTAATCATTACCAAATCGTATAACCCAATTCTGTGATTGGTTCCACCACCTGTTTTTACAGAATACTTGTCTAAGCTTCGAAGTCCTGGCACAGTTTTTCGCGTGTCTAAAATCTGAACATTAGTGTGTTTTACTTCGGCAACATACTTTGCAGTTTCACTTGCAATCCCAGACATTCTTTGCATTAAGTTCAGAGCTAAACGTTCACCTGTAAGTAATGCTCGAAAACTTCCATGCATTTCAACAATTACATCTCCTTTTTTAATGGTATCACCATCTTTTACCAATGGTTTCCAAATTAAGTTTGGATCTAATTTTTTGAAAACTTTTTTAGCTATTGGTAAACCTGCAATTACACCATCTGCTTTTGCAGTCATACTTGCTTTAGCAGCTGAATTCTCGGGTACCAAGTTATTGGTTGTGATATCGCCCTCGCCAATATCCTCACGAAAAGCGTGTTCGATTATATATTCTAATTCTTGAATATTCAATCCTGTTTCTTCCATTTGAATGAAATGATATTATTCTGATTTTATTTCTACAGGTACAAAAGTAAGCTCTTTATTTAATTGTTGCACCGAGTGAGCAAGAAAGTCTTCATTTTCGGTATTAAAATCTTCACGATAATGACCTCCACGACTTTCTTTTCGAGCCAAAGCAGCCGTTGTAATTAGATGGCAAACACTTAAAAGGTTTTGCATACGAATGCTGTAGTATTCGTTAGTTTTAAAAGGGAATGTAGTTTTAACTTCATATAGTAAATCCAAAACATCTTGCAAATGTTGAGCTGTTCTTACAATCCCAACCTTTGTATTCATAGCTTTGGCGATTTTATTAACATTATTTAAGAACAAGCCAGATAAGTCATTGTCAACAGATATACCTTCTTGATTTGTTTTTGATGGAGTAATGCAGGTATTTTTTTGAGCGTGTTGAATGGCTCGCTTACCAAAGACCAAACATTCCAAAAGTGAGTTTGATGCTAAACGATTAGCACCCATTACACCTGTTGATGCTAGTTCACCACAAGCATAAAGATGATCAATATTTGTTTTTCCCTGATTATTGGTTTTAATTCCACCTACAGTATAATGAGCTGCTGGAGCAATAGGGATTTTATCTAAAAAATCAGCTCTCGATTCTTTGCATTTTGCATATATCGAAGGGAATCGATTCTTAAGCTTTTCTCCATCCAGGTGTTTTAAACTTAGTGTTACATTTTTATCGTTATTCTTTTGCATTTCATTAAAAATGGAACGTGCCACGATGTCTCTGGGAGCCAGTTCAGCCAACTCATGAATATTGGTCATAAATCTTTCCCCTTTGGAATTGATTAAATGTGCACCTTCGCCTCTTACCGCTTCGCTGATTAAAAAAGTATAGCCTTCTTCGGAATAAAATGAGCTTGGGTGAAACTGAATGAATTCCATATCCGTAATTTCTGCACCAGCATTGTAAGCCAAGGCAATTCCATCTCCAACCGTAGTTTCTGGGTTTGTAGTTCTTTGATATACAGCCGAAGCTCCTCCTAAAGTTAATAGGGTAGATTTTGCATGAATACAAAGATTTGAATTGTCCTGTCTATTAAAACTTTTCGCTCCCAGGCATTTTTGTTCTTCAACCAAAAGTTCATAAACCATTTGGTTTTCGAAGATTGTAATTGAGGAATTATTTAAAACCTTCTGGATTAAAAATCTTACCAATTCTTTTCCTGTTGAATCGCCTCCTGCGTGCAATACTCTTCTTCTATGATGACCACCTTCTAAAGCTAAAGATAGTTCACCATTTTCTGTGTCGAACTTCATTCCAAGATTTATCAAATCCTTGATTCGATCAGGACCTTCATTCACCAATATATCAACAGGAGTATAATCACACAAACCTCTGCCGGCAATAAGTGTATCCTCCAGGTGTAATTGAGGATAATCGTCAGAATCAGTTACCGCAGCTATTCCTCCTTGTGCATGGTATGAATTACTAACATCTAATTTAGATTTAGTTACGATAGCAACAGAGCCATGTTTTGAGGCTTCGAATGCTGAATATAATCCTGCAAGTCCACTTCCGATTATTAAAAAATCGAATTGTTTGTGTAACATTTTAGAAAAATCTTGGTTCGTGCGAAAATAGCTATTTTCCAGCTATCAGTTATAAAATTGGAGAAAAAATACTGCGATAATATTAATTCTAACTGAATATCAGAAAAAAAAGGTGACAATATTGCCACCTTAATTTTAAAATCTGATGAGTGATTAATTCAATTCGGAAAGTAAGTTGCGAACTTTAGCTACAGAATCTACTTTATATCTGGCCGCTGTATGTTTTAAGCCCACTTTAATGGTAACCGATGATTCTGGCAATTCTCTAAACATGTATTCATCTGTCCAATCATCGCCAATGGCCAAAATAAAATCAAAATTCTGATTTTGCAGGAATTGAAGTGATGCCATTCCTTTATTGATACCACCACTCTTTACTTCAATCACTTTATTGCCTTCCAATATTTCAAGATTGTGATTGGCAATCATGGTGGTCAACTCATCCTTAAGTTCGTTAGCTCTTAGTTCACCTTGTTCAGGTTCGGCTTTTCGAAAGTGCCATACTAAAGAATAGTTTTTCTCTTCAATGAAAGAACCTGGTGTTCTGTCAACAAAAGTTTCTAGAATAGGGCGTATGCTCGGTTTCCAGGTGTCATTTGCATTTGCAAGCATTTTCCAATCTTTGCCATACTTTTTAATCCAAACGCCATGTTCAACAATCAAGTTGATTTTATGACCTTCCAACCATGACTCTAAACTTTCTCTATCTCGACCACTAATAACGGTAATTACATTTTTAGGGTCTTCTTCCAGTTTATAAAGAATTTTGTGTAATTCTTCATCAGGTTTTGCATCATTCGGGTTTTTCTTAAATCCTGTAAGTGTCCCATCATAGTCCAGGAATATAGATCTTTTTTGCGTACCTGCATATTCAGTTTTTATTTTCTCTAAAATGGAAGAGCTTACTTTTTTTGCATATATAGAATTTTGAAGTTTCTCTACTTTTCGTAATGACTTTACAAACTCAGATGACCATTTGAAAACATCATAACGCTTGATTCTATCCTGTAAATAAATCATCCGTTCTCGTTGCTCATCCAAAGGCATTGTTAAAGCCTGATAAATGCTCTGTGCAATTTCTCCTGTGTTATTAGGGTTGATCATTAGAGCTTCTCCCATTTCTTTGGAAACACCAGCCATCTCACTCAAAATAATAACTCCAGTTCGGTTGGTACGTGAAGCCACATATTCTTTAGCTACCAAATTCATCCCATCTCTTACAGGAGTAACCAAAGCTACATCACATGAGCTATAAAGTTCAATTAGGCTTTCGAAAGGCATGGATCGATAGAAATACCAAACGGGCGTGTAATTAATACTGCCAAACCTACCATTTACGTTACCTACCAATTCCTCAACTTCACGTTTAAGGTTGATGTAGTGCTCAACCGTACCTCTCGAGGGAACAGCCAACATGATTAAGGTAACTTTTCCAATAAATTCGGGATATTCTTCCAAAAACTTGGCAAATGCCTGCAGGCGGTTTGGAATACCTTTCGAATAATCTAATCTATCAATGGATAGAATAAGTTTTCTGTTTGGAGAAACAAGAAAGTACTTTTCCAATTCTCGATGCAACTTTGATTTCTCTTGCAAAGGTTTCTGAAAAGTTTGAGTGGCAGCATCTCTAAATTTGTCGTAGTCTATTCCCATTGGAAATGAATCAACTAAAATGATTCTATCTTCAATATGAATTTCATTAAAGGATATTTCATACCCCATTAATCTGCGAACGCAGCTAAAGAAATGGCGTTGGTAATCGAAAGTATGAAAGCCAATTAAATCGGCACCAAGCATTCCCTGAATTAGTTCTTTTCGCCATGGCAGTATTCTGAATACTTCGAATGATGGGAAGGGGATATGTAGAAAAAAACCAACCGTTACGCCAGGCTTCTTCGATTTAATCATTTCCGGAACTAAAAGAAGCTGATAATCATGAATCCAAATGGTGTCTCCTTCTTCAATAGTTTCCAATGCTTTATCAGCAAATTTCTGATTTACCTTTACAAAAGCATCCCAAAGCTGTGGCTCATAATCGATGTATTGGGCAAAGTAATGAAAAAGAGGCCAAATGGTTCTGTTACTAAAACCATCGTAGTACAAATCTATTTCTTCCTTCGACAGGTGAACGGAAACACAATCTTCTTCAACTAATTTTTCTTCAATATCTGTTTTTAAATTATCACCTAATTCATCGCTAGGTAAACCTGGCCATCCAATCCATTTGCCATTATATTCTTTGTATACCGATCTCATACCAGTTGCCAGACCACCAACACTAGGTATCAGTTCGATATTGTCATTTTCTACGTTTATACTTACAGGAAGTCTGTTGGAGACAATGTGAATTCTATTCATAAAATGTGGTTTTTTATTTTGGTAGAAATGTTATTAATATTCGTGAAAAATCTCTATTTTCCGAATCATATCTAACGCAAACATTTAAAAATTAACAATTACTTAATGATGATATTATTCCAATAACATCAATATTCTTTCCTTAAGCGTTTGATTGTTTGTGTGTTTTGTGTTGTTGTGGATCTGTCAAAACAAAAATGGCTTGGCGGATCATATTTTGTTAAGCTCTAAAATAGTGATTTTTTATGAAGAATTTAAATTATGGAATAATTGGTAATTGTCGAAGTGCTGCATTAATATCAGAAACAGGATCTTTGGATTGGGTTTGTTTACCTCAATTCGATTCTTCTGCGGCATTTGCTAAGATTTTGGATCAGGAAAAAGGAGGGAGCTTTGAAATTATTCCAGAAAACCTGTCAGAAATAAAGCAAGAATACCGATCTAAAACCAATATATTAAAAACGAGATATGAATGTGTTGATGGTGTGTTTGAGGTATTGGATTTTATGCCGCGATACCTGACTGATAATAAGCAGTACTATGCACCGCCAGATGTGGTTCGTTTTTTTCGATTGGTATATGGAAAGCCATCATTTAGAATCAAATATAATCCAAAACTAGATTATGCCCGTAATCATACCGAGAACTTTATTTCGGAGGAAGGGTTCATAAAATCGTACACTACCAAAGGCAATTACGATTCTCTTTATCTGTATTCAAGTTTTGATAATGAGAATATATTGAATAGTGATTTGATTCATTTGGAGAAAAATGAATTTTGCTTGATGAGTTACGACCAAAAGCTTTTGGAACAAGACATTGAGCGAGTTTATTTAAAGTTGCAAAGAACTAAAACTTACTGGCTGAATTGGAGTGAGAAAACAAAGTATTTACCCGAGTACAACGAACAGGTTACCAGAAGTGCATTGGTGCTGAAACTACTGAGCTACCAGAAAAGTGGGGCAGTGTTGGCGGCTCTTACAACTTCCTTACCTGAAACCATTGGAGAGGTTCGCAATTGGGATTATCGCTTTTGTTGGATTCGTGATGGGTCGATGGTGGTGAAGATTCTTACTCAATTGGGGCATTACAATGTAGCTAAGCGTTACCTAAAATTCATCATGGATATCTTACCTGAAAAGAATGAGAAGATTCAAATCATGTATGGAATTAATGGTGAAAAGAAGCTAACCGAATATGAACTGGAACACCTTTCGGGATATGAAAACTCGAAGCCAGTGCGAGTTGGGAATGCAGCCTATAAGCAAAAGCAAAACGATATTTATGGCATTTTGCTGGATCTGATTCATCAGCAATTTGAAACTTTTGAGAATTCCTTGGAACATAGTGAGGAACTCTGGACCATTGTTAGAAGCATAGTTAAAGTTGTTGAAGCAAACTGGAAAAAACCAGACCGAGGAATTTGGGAAATCCGAGGAAGAAGTTTGCATTTTACCTTCAGCAAGGTGATGTGTTGGGTGGCTTTCGATCGTGCGGTTAAAATTGCCAGCTTGCTCAAGCGCGATTATTATGTGGGAAAATGGAAGGTGCTAAGACATTCGGTTAAGGATGATATTTTAAAGAAAGCTTGGAGTAGAGAGAAAAAAGCTTTTACTCAACATTATGGATCATCAGACATGGATGCTTCAGTTTTGTTAATGGAAACTTACGGATTTATTGATGCGAAGGATCCTAAATTTAAATCAACGGTTCTTACCATTCAAAAAGAATTGGAGCACGATGGTTTAATGTATCGATACAAGAATCAGGATGATTTCGGAACACCAAAATCTGCCTTTACCATTTGTTCCTTTTGGATGATTAATAGTTTGTTCAAAATCGGAAAGAAAAAAGAGGCAAGGGAAAAGTTCGAAAAGCTCCTGACTTATTCGAATCATTTGGGTTTGTTTGCCGAAGACATCGATTTTGCCACCAAACGCATGTTGGGGAACTTTCCTCAGGCCTATTCACATTTGGCCATAGTGGAAACGGCGCTCAACTTCTCAAATTTTCAAGCAGATGATGAGGAGAATTTACTGGATCAGTTAACGAGCTAAGAAAGTAAGAATATATAGAATAAACAGCATCAGGTAAAAGCAATTACTTGGTGCTGTTTTGTTTTTATACCATTTAAATATTAAAATGTGCTGGTATAATGCCGAATATTCAAAGTGCCTTTAGAAGTGAAACGCACTAAAGGCTCATTTTGAGTAGTAATCGGTATAGAATATTTAGCTCTTAAGCAATGTAATCACCTCTTTTAAGGTTTTATTTTCATTCTCGAGCAATTCTAGTTTTCTTTTAAGTTCATCCATTTCTTTATGAATATCCTTTATTTCAATACCTTTTTGTTTGGCCTGTATGCTTTGAATTTCTTTTTCAAGATGATTGGCAATTTCCTGAAAAAGATTCCACTTTAAGGCTTTGCAAATACTCCAAAGTCGATTTACCTGTAAGCTATTACGATATAGTTGTTGGTGTAATGAAGTTGGTGTAAGATGAATGTCTTTGGCTAATGAAGATACTGGGAGGTGAGTTTCCTTTAAACGTATACGAATCGTTCTTTGAATATCAAAGGGTACTTTATCTGGATTTTTAGGCATTTTACAAAGGATTTGGTTGATAAATTGCTGAACACTACTAAAGTTAGGGGATATTTTTTGTAAAATCAATAAGGAAATAAGTGTAATAGATAAAAATATTTTATGAATACCTAAAAAAATAGGTGTAATACTATAAAAAGTAGGTTTAAAAAATATAATTATATGTAAACAACCTAAAAATATATTTAAAAAACCAAAATAAATAATTAAAAAGCATATAAACATCTGTAAAATACACAAATATGAACTTGATTTATAGCATTAGTCCATATTTCTAGTCTGAATTATTTAGAGTTTAGATGACAGGAGGTAGATAACTATCAAAATAAAAAGAGCTTGCCGAATATCAACAAGCTCTACTACTACAATCTGATTAGCTATAGTTTATTTTACCAGCAGTTTTCCTTTGTAAATCTTTTCTCCTTGTAATTTAATGATATGAATGCCTGGTTTCAATTGCTCTCGATTAATGGTTACATTATTTCCTGTTATGTTTTCGATTATGCGTACTACTTTGCCACTGGCATCAACCACAATTAATCGGTACTTCTGGTTGCTTTGATTTGGAAATTCCAACTTGCTTTGATCCACCATAGGGTTAGGATAGATTCTTAAATCTTCAATCGCATTGTCTGCAATGTCGTCATCAATACCAACAGGCTGACCTCCTACATTTATGGCCGTTGTAATGGTTTGTGTGTCTTCTCCAACGGCATTTGCAACTGTAAGGCTAACGCTATAAGTTCCTTCTTGATTATAGCTGATGTTTGTTGGATTTTTCTCTGTTGAATTTGCGGGTGTTCCTCCTTCAAAATTCCAATTCCAACTGTTGATTCCATCACCAATCGATCGGCTTGTAAAATTGGTGGTTTCACCTGCTTGAAGTTGACTATTTTCGATTCCGATGAGAGCTTGTGGGGCAGAACCGCTAAAATCAATGTTGCCGGTAAAGGCGCCGTTGCCATGTGTTCCTATGGCAACAAAACCATCGCGTCGACTTTTAACCATTGCTGATATTGTTGTTCCAATTAAATTACCCGCTTCTTGAGTCCAAACAATTGGATTGGCATTTAAGTTATCGGTTTTGTAAAGACCGGTACTTGTTCCTGCAAAATAAAGGGTTGTGGTTGGTGTTGGCATAATAGATACTGAACGAACCGAAGGACCATCACCATCAGGATTTCCATTTTCTTCCAAATTACCACTAACTGCAGTCCAACTATCTCCTTTATCGGTAGAATGATAGATGCTTTCTATTTTGTAATTGGAGAATGCCACCATTACTTCATCAGCGTTTAAAGGATTTACCGCTATGGATATCACATTGCCCTCAGGCATATTGGAATCTGTAATATCTACTCTTTCTGCCTCGCTTGAATTGGCTTTGTCAATTCTATATACTTTTCCATTACTAGTTCCATAGTACAGCGTATTTGCAGGGTAGGTAGAAGTGGTAAGTGCACTAACTGTTCCAGTAACCTCCGAAATATCTAATTTCTCCCAATTTACTGTCGCTTTATCGTTGCTTAGCTTAGGAATTTCGAAGATGTTAAGATTTCTCCAAATAAATTGGCCTGCGGCGTAATACATTAGTTTGTGATTGTTGGCATCAATTACAAATGGATTAATGAATAATTGTCCTTCTGCTCCGTCAGGATCCACTCTTGTAAAGTAATAATTGTCTTCATCATATACATTGTCTTCTAGGTATGTTGTTCCATTTTGCGATGAGGAGATAATTGTATTGCCATTGTTGTTTATACTACAGAAACTTCCATCTCCCGATCCCCACCTTATCCAATCGGTTGTTGCATTTGCATTATCTGCAATCCATGTTCCATTGTCTTGAAATCCCGATATGAGGGTGGTTCTGTCAATATTGTCATGATCAATTGCAATGGTGTATGATTGTGTGGTTAAGTATCCATTGTTTAGCAATTCCCAGTCTACAGGTTTATTATTTTCAGGTGTATTTTCATTGTCATCTTCAATTCCAGAATCATTGGTCTGCATAAAGTTATTGGTAATGCTAACGCCGCCATCATGGCCACATAGCACGGTATTGTCATCAATAAAAGCTAATGCATGTAAATCAGCATGATGATTGTCGTATTGACTCACATCATTTTCTGTGGAATATCCACCAATCCAATAAGTGTTGGAATTGTTTGTGATGCCATCGCTGACAGGAGAAGCTTTTGTTGCAAATGCGTCATCAGAGCGAAACAGGTTAGTTCCACCAATGAATACAACATTCTCGTTGGTTGGCGATACTTTAATCACCATGTTGTAAGAATTTTGCGAATTATATCCATTTACTTCGCGATCACCTTCATCCCTATCAGGTAAATTTTGTGAACGATCGACCCAATTTGCGGGGCTTGGTTCACTAGAATCATAAGTTAATTTCCAAAAACTATGATCTTGAAATCCATCTCCGCTTGTTCGTGCTAGTATGTATACAATATCCTTGCTTGTATTGCTTGGTGCGTGTGCCAAAACAATCCTATCATAGGACGAAGGAAATCCTTCTGGGTTTATATTTTCCCAAGTAGTAGCTCCACTATCTTTTCGCCAGATACCTCCATTTTTATCACCTCCTGAACTAATGCTGGCATACTTAGTGCCATCAGGAGTACAAATTACATCGGTGTAAGCCGCATAATTAGGATCGGTAGAATTAAAAGATTCTATTTCGCGAGTCCATGTGCTACCTTGATTCTTCGAAATATAAATTGCACCATAAGTAGCAGCATATACATCTCCATTGTTAGGATCTACGCATATATTCCAGCAGATGTCGAAAAAACGATCAAAAGAAGCAAAAGTATTTTCGGCAGTACTAGGTAAAAGATCCCAGGTATCGCCATTATTTGTAGACTTAAATATTCCGTTTCCAGCGTAGAATGCTCCATCTTCGCTAGCGCTACCTAAATATTCTCCCGTAGTATAATACCAAATGTTTTGTGAACCACTTCTTGGATCCTGAGCAATGGCTGTAACGCTTGGGTGGTCATCCAAGTCTGTTGTTCTGATCCAAGAAACACCTCTGTCTGTTGATTTCCACATTCCTCCGGTAACTCCACCTGCCAATATTGTATTGCCAGATGGGTTGCTAATGTCAACTGCCAAAGCTCTTGTTCTACCTCCAACATTGCGAGGGCCACTTGTTTGATAGCTAACTTCATCTGCTTTTAAATTGTTTTGTAATTTTGATTTTGCAGAAAGAACATATCTTTTTTCCAGTAGTTTAATGTTGTTGGGAATTTTACCCGTAATAGGATTCTTAAGCTGATTGTATTCAAACTCTTGTCTTCTTATTGGATCATCAGAAAAGTTGTATTTCCCGGCTCTGCGATCAGCAATTTTAGATAGCTTGCTTTTGTTTACATTTCTGTTTGTAATATTTTGGAATGTTTTCTTGCTGATGACAATGTTTTGTACTTTTTCTTCCTTCTTCTTTTCTTTGTTTTCTGCAAATACAGTACAACTGAGTATAGAGATCGCTATAATAATTAACAAATTCTTCATTGTATACAGTGTTTATTCAGCACTCAAACAATTAGGTGCAGTTCAACTTTTTAATTTTAGTAGTACCCAGCAAAAGAGATTGTTTGCATTAGTGTGAGAGGAGAAGAAAAATACCTTTAATGTAAGAGTTCTTATTTGAGTTCAATAAGTTTTAGAGATGTATTATTATTCATACCGGTGACTTGTGAAATGACACAAGAAATGTTTTTTTGATTTTTAATTTCTTTTAAGTGTTCATCTGATATGTTCAATTCAATTTCTTGATTTACATGAAAAGAAATTGAGAATCCAGCTCCGTATCCATGAATTTTTACAATTTTAGCTTTTATGGAACTGCTATCAATAAATAATTCAATATCAGTAACTGATAAGTAACAAGTAGCTGGTGCTATTTGTTGATGAGTTTTGTCTTTTTTTTCAGGGTTGGACAAAGGAGAGGTTTTTTCTGAATTCGCAATAGGTTTAGAAGTATTGCATCCAGAAAGAAAGATTACAAATAAAAATATACAATATACGTTCTTCATAACTGATTTATTTGACTGATTCGATATAAGTTACAAAAAAGATTGCATTTTCGGGAATAGACAAATCTAAATGTTGATATGCTTGAAATTGAGAAGTTATAGTGCTTGGTGTGATTATTTAGTTAAATGGGGGAATGAGGTGGATTTAAATTTTGAATGAAAAAATGTAATTGTACAATATTTATACTGCTTATATATTCTTTGTTGAAATTTTATATATCCTGTATTGTTATTATATTTATTTCCTCTTTTTGAAAAAATAATTTAATACAGCTATATGGTATTGATGTTTAGTTAGATTTGAAACTTATTTAAATTACACCTATGAGAACTATAATTCTAAATATAATCTTGATAATGCTATTCTTTGGATGTGCAACGAAGAACAAATTAAGTGAAAAGCTTAATGAAAGTGACCAGATCACTTATCAGCATTTTGCTAAAGATAAGTTTGGAGAGGAAGTTGAGTTTACATTTAATTCTGACAAAAGTTATGTGATTTGTGAGAAATTAAACTCCAAATTACAATCTAATCCAAATCAGTTAAAAGAGTTTTTTGTATATGATATTATAAATGGACTTACCATTTATGAAGATAAGATTGCCAATGCAAAGATCGAATGGCATAACAAAACACAACTTCTAATTACCATGCAGAGAGGATATATAACAAATCCGAAAGATACAGGGAAATGGACTTATGTGTTTGATTTAATATCAAAGAAAAAAATAACTGAAACAGTGAAAGATAAGAAATAACTAATTAACCAATTAATTAACAAACCAAATCACTAATTAACTTTAAAAGTTTATGAAGAAATTTTATTATCTACTTGTGGGTGGACTAATTGTTTTATCGATGCTTGCGGTGACCAAGTACATTAAGCAGGATAAAAAACAATTCTCGAGTAATGATTTTACACCTAAAGAGTTTTGGCAAAATCAATTTCAGAAAAAAAAGGAAAAAAGAAAAGTAGGCTATAGTAAGGCGGATAAGCCTGATATGTATAGCAAGTACTTTAAGGCCATTACAACCCCAATTGGGCAGGCTAAGTCTGGTTACCAGATGAGTTATAGGGTTTTAGAACTGAATAAGGCTCGCGAAAATAGTCCGAAATTAAAAAGTGGGAAAGCTGCTTTGAATTTTGTATCTCGTGGACCTGCGAACGTTGGGGGACGTACTCGTGCAATTCTTATTGATCCGGATGATGCTGAAAAAGATCTTTGGTATGCCGGTAGTGCAACTGGAGGAATATGGAAAACAGAGGATGGTGCTGATACCTGGACAAACTTGTCAAGTGATCTAAGTAATTTGTCGGTAAATGCATTGGCCATGGCAAAATCGAACCATGATATTATTTATGCTGGTACAGGAGAAAGTTTTCCTGGTAGTGCCCAAAACCTGGGGAATGGTATTTGGAAATCAGTTAACCGAGGATTGAATTGGACCCAATTGGCAAGTACTGCTGTTGATGAAAAATTTGGATACATTAACAGATTATTTGTTGATCCTATTGATGAGAATATTGTGATAGCTGCCACTGAATCAGGTATTTTTAAATCTATTAACGGAGGATCAGATTGGACACAAGTATATAGTAGTGATGGAGGGGTAGAAGATTTAGCATTTTACCCAACTGCAAGTGATACTATTTTTGCAGGAGAAAACAAGAAAGGAATTCTGCGTACAATTAATGGAGGTGACACTTGGGAACTTTTCTCAAAAGGACTTTCAGCAGGTTCACGTTATGAGGTTGCAGTTTCGCCTGTGGATAGAAATTTTGTTTATGTTAGTGTTGATGTTTCTGATAAAGAGTCTCATGTGTTCTTATCTCAGGATAATGCCAATAATTGGACCAAGTTTAATGATGATCAAAATTTCCTGGGCGGACAAGGAGGCTATGACAACACGATAGAAGCTCATCCATTTATTGATAGTGTTGTTTTTGTGGCTGGTGTTGATATGTGGAAACTTGCCTTTAATAAAACTCCAACAGAACAGGAGAAAGCGGTGACTGCGGCATATACTGAGAATACCGATTTTCTATCATTTGTAGGTTTTGGTGGTAGTTATCTTAATGGAGGTTTAAGTACCGATGAAGGTACTGATGTTTTATCAACAGATTGGACTTCGGTAGAAATTAGATTCGGACCTGGATTAGGTCAGAAAGCCCATCGATTTACAGTCGCAAATCAAGGTACTTCAGGTGTACCTGCTTCAAGTTATACTTACCAAGACTATGTATATGTTCCTTTTGAGGTTTGGGATATTACAAATAATAAACAGTTGATGGTATCTTTCCGCGATCAAGAAAGTGATGGTAAGTTTAATCTTTATGCTCGAAATGGTGATAGTGATGCTTATGGCGATTTAGGGAGAGAGTATATTTACGTTAATGCAGTGGAATATAATGCAAACACTCCTGACGCTAATATTTCTAGCACTAAAAACCATCTTTACAAAGCACTTTATATGATATGGCCTGATTTGGCACAAGGAGCAACTTGGGAGCCAGATAATCTGCCAACATCGAAAATTGTGATCGAATATGGTGCTACAAAAGTTTTTGATGGGGAAAAAGTAAGTGTTGCTGATGCTTATGGAAATTATGGCGGATCAAATGGTTATGACCAAGGAGCTGGATTTGGAGATACAAAAATTCCAGGTTTGCATCCGGATCATCACAATATTACAATGATTCCAAAAGAAGGTGGAAATTTCTGGATTGTAAATGGTAATGATGGAGGAATTGGAGTTTCAAAAGATAAAGGTGTAACCTTTGAACAAAAGCCGAATAATTATATTACCACTCAATTTTATGGTGTTGCAAAAAATCCTAATGCCAATGAATATATAGGAGGAATGCAGGACAATGGAACATGGCAATCAAAAACTGGTGAAGATGCTTCTTCAACAACCAAATACTTTTTCCGTTTAGGAGGTGATGGTTTTGAATGTTTGTGGCATAGTGAGGATCCTAAAAAAATAATGGGAAGTATCTATTATAATGCCATCTATAGAACAGTTGATGGGGGTGAAAATTGGTCGTCAGTTACTGGCATCACCAAAGATGATGGTCCTTTCTTGACTAAATTATCTACTTCAAAAGGGAAGCCGGATGTTGTATTTGCCGTTGCAAAAAATGGCGTATATAAATCAACTGACTTTGGTGCAAGTTGGACTTTAAAAAATATTGAGAGTGCTTGGCAAGGAGTTACGAGTCAGCATAATGTTGAGGTGTCATTGGCTGATCCCAAAATTGTTTGGGGTGGTGCAGCTATGACTCAAAGTGGTAGTTATAAAATTTTTGTTTCTCAAGATGAGGGAGAGAATTTTTCAGGTGTAAATGCATATTCGGAGAGAAATATGGCAGCCTATATTAGTGGTATTACTACTCATCCACATGAAGCTTCCACTGCTTATTTGATGTTTTCTATTAGTAAGGCTCCAAAAATAATAAGAACAAAGGATCTTGGTCAAACTTGGGAAGATATTACAGGTTTTGGTGCATTTGGTACTGTTAGTGATAATGGTTTTCCAGATGTTGTAACGCATTGTCTATTGGTAATGCCGCATTCTCCAAAAACATTATGGGCTGGTACTGAAATTGGTATTTTTGAATCTACTGATGATGGAGTGTCCTGGCATATGCTAGAAGGAAATTTCCCTCCTGTTTCGGTTTATGATTTACAGATAGTTGGAAATCAGGTTGTAATTGCTACACATGGTAGAGGAATTTGGAGTGTTGATATTCCTGAGATAGATAATATACCGGTAATTTCAGATTTACGAGAAGTAAATGATAAGGTAATTAATCTAAATATGGATGTTAAGGTAGCTTATGATAGTTTAGAAATATATGTTAATAATAATTTGTATGAAAATATAAAAAGCCCTTCAGTAGGAGAGCAAGCTTTTGAGATAACTGTTCAAGAAACAGGATCTTATAAATCATATGTGCTAGCTTATATGGATGGAAGTGCTTTAAAATCAAATGAAAAGGAAGTTGATGTTAAGGATAAAATTCCTGTTGTTAATGATTTATTCTTGATAGGTGATAATAAGCTACTTTTAAAAGCTCAATTCCCGGTAGCATATGAGAAAGTAGAAGTTTATGTGAATGATGAGCTTTATGAGACAGCTGGTAATGGTCCGATTGGTGTTGCAAACTATGATATTGATTTTGAAGAATCAGGAAATTATGCTGCCTATGTGATCGGATATAAGTTTGATAATCCATACCAATCTAATACTTTGGAAGTAGATGTTATAGCAACTGGAATTGAAGATCCTCTTAAAGAAACAACCAAGGAGTTTAAAATGTATCCTAATCCTTGTAGAGGTGAATTTAAACTTGCATTGGGAAATGCAGCCAAAGAGTTTGCTGTGGAGATTTTTGATTTAGGAGGTAAGAAAGTACTTTCAAAGAAAGGCACTAATTCTGGAGAAAATACGATTAAAATCGAATCATTAAAAGCTGGTTTGTACATTGTGAGAGTTCAAGCTGGAAATGAAATTTATTCAGGTAAGATTCAGGTAATTCGATAGTATTTTAAGAGATATTATAATGATTTTAGCCTCAGGTAAACATTACCTGAGGCTTTTTTTATGGAATTTAGATAAAATTAGTATTTGGAGACACTTTCTTGCTGGATATAAAAAAAGCCACTGCAATTACAGTGGCTTTTTTATATTTTAAATGAGATTATTTATTTTCAATAATCCAGTTTTTAGCATTTACGAAGGCTTCAAACCATGGAGTCAATTCATCTTCCATGCGATTTTCATCGTAGTATGCCCAGTTCCATGGATAAGTAGCACGCTCTAAGTGAGGCATCATAGCTAAATGACGACCATCTTTCGATGAGATTGCTGCTGTTGCAAACGGCGAACCATTTGGATTAGCAGGATACTGATCGTAAGCATACTTCATAGGAATGTTGTACTCTTCTTCTCCGTATGGTAAATCGAACTTACCTTCACCGTGAGCAACCCAAATTCCTAATTTACTTCCTGCAAGAGAAGAAAGCATTACCGAGTTGTTTGCTGGTACTTCAACGCTAACAAATCCCGATTCGAATTTGTGAGAGTTGTTATGAAGCAGTTTTGGATGCTTTTCATGCTCTGGATAGATCAATCCTAGCTCAGAGATCAACTGACAGCCGTTACATACACCCAAACTTAAGGTATTAGGTCTGCTATAGAAGTTGTCAAGAGCAGCTTTTGCTTTTTCATTATAAAGGAATGCTCCAGCCCAACCTTTAGCCGATCCTAAAACGTCAGAGTTAGAGAAACCACCAACAAATACGATCATATTTACATCGCTAAGATCTTCGCGGCCAGAGATCAAATCTGTCATGTGAACATCTTTCACATCCATACCAGCCAAATGCATGATCCAAGCCATTTCTCTATCTCCATTCACACCCTTTTCACGGATGATAGCAGCTTTAACACCTGACAAGTCTTTTCTCTTAGGATCGATACCGTATTGAGTGAATTTACCAGTGAAGTTCTCAGGGAACTTGTATGTCAATTCATTCTTCTTATAGCTTTCGAATCTTTCCAATGCAAGATCTTTGCCTGATTGGTTACGATCCAATAAGTAAGAAGTCTTGAACCAAAGGTCACGTAAACTTGCAATATCTAAATTGAAAGATTGATCATTTTTAGCAATTGAAAGTTTTCCAGCTTCAGCAGGAGAACCAATAAAGTGGAAACGAAGACCATTATCAGCAAGAGTTTTGCTAACAGCATCCTTGTCCGCAACCTGGAAAATAACACCTGGATTCTCGCTGAAAAGTACTTTAATTAAATCTTTCTCTTCAATCGAGCTTAAGTCGATGTTCGCACCTAAATTGTTGTCAGCAAAACACATTTCCAATAAAGCAGTAATCATACCGCCGGCAGAAATATCGTGCCCAGCCAATACTTTTCCATCAAGGATCAATTGCTGTAATGTTTCAAATGCTTTTACAAAGTAATCAGCATCGGTAACATCAGGAGTTTGCTTGCCAAGTTTGTTAACGATTTGAGCAAAACTACTACCTCCCAGTTGGAAATCGTCTTTAGAGAAATCAAGATATACCAAGTGAGAGTTTGCATCATTTTTCATTACCGGAGAAATCATCTTTTTGATATCAATAATCTCACCTACAGTTGAAATGATTACAGTTCCCGGAGAGTATACAACATCATCTTGTCCATACTTTTGAGTCATGGAAAGTGAGTCCTTGCCAGTTGGAATGTTGATTCCCAAATTGATTGCAAAATCACTGATCGATTGAACAGCATTGTACAAACGAGCATCTTCGCCTTCGTTTTTACATGGCCACATCCAGTTTGCAGAAAGTGAAATTCCTTTCAAACCTTTCTCGATTGGAGCCCATACCATATTGGTTAATGATTCAGCTACCGACAAGCGGCTACCATTTTTAGAATCAACCAAAGCAGCTACAGGAGTGTGTCCAATAGAAGTCGCAATCCCTTTTTTACCCTGGAAGTCGATAGTAACTGCACCAAGGTTATTCAATGGCAATTGCAAAGGACCTGCACATTGTTGCATTGCAATTTTACCTGTTACCGAACGGTCAACTTTGTTTGTTAACCAATCCTTACAAGCTACTGCTTCTAATTGAAGAACATCCTCTAAATATTCTTCGAATTTGTTAATATCATATGAAACAGCTTCGAACCCTTCGTTAACTGTCTTGTCATTCATGATTGTTTTTGGAGGTTTACCAAACATTTCAGAAAGTCCAAGATCAATAGGGTTTTTACCTGTTTTCTTGTCTTCAAAAGTAAATCTCATATCACCAGTTGTTTCACCAATCTGATAGATAGGAGCTCTCTCTCTTTCAGCAATCTTAGTCAAAAGCTCAACATCTTTTTCCTTCATTACCAATCCCATTCTTTCCTGAGATTCGTTACCTACAATCTCTTTTGCAGATAGGGTAGGGTCACCAACGGGAAGGGCATTCAAGTCAATCTTTCCTCCGGTTTCCTCAACCAACTCCGAAAGACAATTCAAGTGTCCACCTGCACCATGGTCGTGGATAGAGATGATTGGATTCTCATCAGCCTCAGCCATTGCACGAATTGCATTACATACACGTTTTTGCATTTCAGGATTCGAACGCTGAACGGCATTCAATTCAATGGAGTTATCAAATTCTCCGGTTGCAACCGATGAAACGGCTCCACCACCCATTCCGATGCGGTAGTTATCTCCACCAAGAAGAACCACTTTATCACCTTTTTCAGGAACATCTTTTTGAGCTTGCTCCAAACGACCATATCCAATACCACCGGCTTGCATGATTACTTTGTCGTAACCATATTTCTTGTTGTTTTCGAAGTGTTCGAAGGTAAGAACAGAACCAACAATAAGAGGCTGTCCGAATTTGTTACCAAAGTCAGAAGCTCCATTTGATGCCTTAATAAGGATCTCTTCAGGAGTTTGATACAACCACTCTCTTGCTTCAGTTGCATTTTCCCAGTTACGAGATGCTTCCAAACGAGGATATGAGGTCATATAAACTGCAGTTCCAGCCATTGGAACTGAGGCTTTACCACCCGCAATTCTATCACGAATCTCACCACCAGTACCAGTTGCAGCACCATTAAATGGTTCTACCGTAGTAGGGAAGTTGTGAGTTTCTGCTTTAAGCGAGATTACAGTTTCAATATCCTTGGTATAGAAAAAATCTGCTTTGTCATGTGAGAAAGGAGCAAATTGCTCAGCTTTAGGTCCACCAAGGAAAGCACAATTGTCTTTGTATGCAGATACAATTCTGTTGTGGTTTTCTTTTGATGTCTTTTTAATTAATTGGAATAATGAAGATTCTTTTTCTTCTCCATCTATAATAAAGGTGCCATTAAAAATTTTATGGCGACAGTGTTCTGAGTTTACTTGAGAAAAACCGAATACCTCAGAATCTGTTAATTTTCTACCAATTTTTTCTGAAACATCATTCAAGTAAGAAATTTCATCAGCACTTAATGCTAAACCTTCTTGTTGATTGTATTCTTCAATATTATCAATGTAAACAATTGGCTCTGGTTGCTTGTTAATGGTATAAACTTCCTGATCCAGGCCTTTATACATCGACTGAAGCATAGGGTCAAAATCAGCTTTGTCGGAATCAACAAGTATGTATTGCTCTATTCTTAGCAAGCCGTCAATTCCCATGTTTTGAGTGATTTCCACAGCATTTGTACTCCAAGGAGTAATCATTTCTTTTCTTGGACCCACAAAAATTCCATCAAGCCTGTCTTGATCTAATTTTTCTGCATTACCAAACAGCCACGATAGCTTGTCAAGATCTAATCCATTCAATTGGTTTGTTGTCTGAACAACAAAGTGTACTTCGTCTTTTTTGAAGAATAAAATCATCTTAAAGTCAACTTATAAATTTATAAAACTGGTTGAATGTTGTTTCAAAGTGCAAATATAAATAAAAGACTTGCATTATTGTCTTTATTTATATGCTGATTTATTTGAATAATCAAGAATAATTTTCCGTATAGCTAGTAAATAAATATCGTAGGTGTTCTCGCCCAATATTTTGTCAAAATAGAACTGGAGTTTTAGCTCTTTAATATGCTGCAGAGATATGTTTTGTAATAGTAAAAATTTTGTCATTTAATTTGAAAAAAACATTTTCCTTTGGAGTGCAATTCAAAATGACGTTTAATTCTGCAAAGGTTTTCGAAAAAAATATATGAAATCGTTATCGTAATACTCGAATTAAAGTGTTATTTTATTGAAATTCAACAAGTAAATGGGTTTTTTGGCCGTAAATCAAGAATATGTTGAAGAACAACTTTAATAATGTTCAAGATCATTGACCAAAATTTTTTGATTAGATATTTTTGTCCAAAATAAATTTTTAAAAATTAACTAGTATGAAACCAACGCATATTGAACATATCGGTATCGCTGTAAAAAGCTTAGAAGAAGCAATTCCATTTTATGAAAAAGTATTGGGATTGGAGTGTTACGCAATTGAAGAAGTTGTTGATCAGAAGGTGAAGACTGCTTTTTTTAAAGTTGGAGACGTAAAGATCGAGTTGTTGGAGTCTACAGATCCTGAAGGACCAATCGGAAAATTTGTAGAGAAAACAGGAGGTGGTATGCACCACTTGGCTTTTGCTGTTGAAGACGTACAAGAAGCATTGAATGATGTTCAGGAAGCTGGTTGCCAAGTAATCGATAAAGCTCCTCGTGGCGGTGCTGAAGGTTTAAAGATTGGATTCTTACATCCAAAATCAACCATGAGAGTATTGACAGAGCTTTGTGGTGAAAAATAAAAACTCATAATTACATAAAAACTCAATAATTATAATATACTAATTAACGTGAGCTCGAAATAAATTTCTAAGGATGGAATTTTAGGTCGGACTCACGTTAAAATAATAACTCAATAAAAGTTATGGCTAGTCAGGATAAGATTAAAAAACTAATTGATTTAAGAGCAGAGGCTAAGCTTGGTGGAGGTGAGAAAAGAATCGAATCTCAACACAAGAAAGGCAAGTATACAGCTCGCGAAAGAATCGACATGCTTCTTGATGAAGGAAGTTTTGAGGAATTCGACATGTTCGTAAGTCACCGTTGTACTAACTTTGGTATGGAAAAAACCAAATTCTTAGGAGATGGTGTTGTTACAGGACAGGGTACAATCGATGGACGATTGGTATTTGTGTTCTCTCAGGATTTTACTGTATTTGGAGGTTCATTATCGGAAACCTTTGCGCAGAAGATTTGCAAGATCATGGATATGGCAATGAAAATGGGTGCACCAGTTATCGGATTGAACGATTCAGGTGGAGCTCGTATTCAGGAAGGTGTTACTGCTTTAGCAGGATATGCTGAAATCTTCGAAAGAAATATTCTTGCTTCTGGGGTTATTCCTCAAATTTCTGCAATTTTTGGTCCATGTGCAGGTGGTGCTGTTTATTCTCCAGCCTTGACTGACTTCATCATGATGACTGAAGAGAAATCATATATGTTCGTTACTGGTCCTAAGGTTGTAAAAACTGTAACAGGTGAAGATATTACTGTAGAGGATCTTGGTGGAGCTAAAATGCACGCTTCTAAATCAGGTGTTTCTCACTTCATGTTGGAAGATGAGGAAGAAGGTATTGCTATTATCCGTAAGTTGTTATCTTACATGCCTTCAAATAACTTGGAAGAAGCTCCAATCGTAGCGAGTAACGACCCTATTGATAGAATGGAGGACGTTCTTAATGAAATTATTCCTGACAATCCTAACATGCCTTACGATATGAAGGATGTTATTTATGCAATTGCTGACGATGCAGAATTCCTGGAAGTTCACCGTCACTATGCTAAGAATATCATCGTTGGTTTTACTCGTATGGGCGGAATGTCAGTAGGTGTGGTTGCTAATCAGCCAAACTTCCTTGCTGGTGTTCTTGATATTGAATCATCTAGAAAAGCGGCCAGATTTATCCGTTTCTGTGACTGTTTCAATATTCCAATTTTAACATTGGTTGATGTTCCTGGATTCCTACCTGGATCAGGACAAGAATTCGGTGGTATCATTACTCACGGTGCGAAATTAATGTTCGCTTATGGTGAAGCTACGGTACCAAAAGTAACTATTACTCTTAGAAAATCTTACGGTGGTGCTCACGATGTAATGTCTTCTAAGCAACTTCGTGGTGACTTGAACTACGCTTGGCCAACTGCTGAAATTGCAGTAATGGGTGCAAAAGGAGCGATTGAAGTACTTCACGGTAGAAAGCTTGCTGAACTGAACGATGATGATAAAGTGAAGTTCATTGAAGAAAAAGAAGTTGAGTACAACGAAGCATTTGCTAATCCTTACAATGCTGCTTCTTACGGTTACATTGATGATGTAATTGAACCAAGAAATACTCGTTTCCGTGTGATTCGCGCATTCCAGTCTCTACAGACCAAGAAGTTGGTGAATCCACCTAAGAAGCATTCTAATATTCCATTGTAAAAAATAGCACTATGATGATGAATTTATTATCTATAGGAAGTCAAGGAGGATGGACAGTAGCATTAGTGGGGTACTCAATTGTATTTGTAGCACTGGTACTTTTAGTTGTTGTTTTCACCAATTTGCCTAAACTTCTACAGCTTAATTTAAGAAAGAAGCTTGTAAAAGAAGGTAAACCTTGCGCAGAAGTTGATGATTTAACAGTTGAAGGAAATGTGAATGCAGCTATTGCAATGGCTTTGCATATGCACTTCAACCAATTGCACGATGAAGAAAGCAATATCATCACAATTAAAAAAGTTACTAAGAATTATTCTCCGTGGAGTTCTAAGATTTATGGAGTAAATAATCAACCAAGATAAAAAAATGAAGAAGTTCAAATTTACGATAAGAGGGCAGGAATACGATGTAGAAATCAAGGATTTTGAAGGATCGAATGCCAAAATTGAAGTGAACGGAACTAGCTATGATGTAGATGTACATGTTGAAGAAAAAGCAACTAAAACTCCTACACTAGTTCGTAAGCCTGTTATTAATAAGCCAGGCGAAGGAAAAATTCAAAAAGGTGGTGCTGGTGCAACTGCTGTTAAAGCTCCACTGCCAGGTAGCATTATTAAAATCAACGTTGCTGTTGGTGATACCATTAACCCAGGTGATACTTTGTTGGTAATGGAAGCAATGAAGATGGAAAACAATGTTATGGCTGAAAAAGGAGGTACTGTTAAAGCCGTTAAGGTTGCAGTAGGCGAAAGTGTACTTCAGGACGATGTTCTTGTTGAAATTGCATAACATTTTTGAATTTAAAGTCAAAGAACTGACACAATGAGAAAACTTTATACATTGGTATTCTCGATGATTTTGATAATGGGGTTTGCAATAAACTCTATTGCTCAAGATCAAGGGGATACAACAGCTAAACTAACAAGCGGAAAATGGGTTAACCACGCTGATGGTTATATTCCAAATCCTATTGGTGAATCGAAAACAACGGTAAAACGTTACAAAACTATCGAGTTCAAGAGGGATAATACCTTTACAATGGACTCTATTAAGCAGAGATTTACTGGTCATTGGGTGCTAAATGGTACTAATTTAACGATGACTTTTAATCCTAAAAAAGTTACTCACCTGCATAAGAATACTGACCCTAACTCAGGTTCAAATGCATATGTAACAACGTCAGAAGTTCTTCAAATTGCTGAACGAAATGCAAAAATTGAAGGTGACTTTCTAAACTTTGGAAACCCGGTATTAGATAGCGAGCACAATTCAAGTGCGGTAGTAGGGTTGAAAAACTTTTATGAATTTACCGGATTTGCAAACGTTACAGGCGGTAACCTGTTAATGGTGTTAATCGGATTGGTTTTCATATTCTTAGCAATTAGATATGATTACGAGCCATTACTATTGATTCCTATCGGTACAGGTATTATTATTGGTAATATTCCAATGTTCCAGGCGGTTGACTTCAACTTGAAGTTGGGTATCTACGAGCCAGGTTCAGTAATGAATATTCTATATTCCGGGGTTGTGAATGGATGGTATCCACCTTTGATTTTCTTGGGAATTGGTGCAATGACCGATTTCTCATCATTGATCTCGAATCCAAGATTAATGGTATTGGGAGCGGCTGCTCAGGTTGGTATTTTTGCTACTTTCCTAGGTGCTCTTTGGTTAGGATTTGCTCCACCGGAAGCGGGTGCAATTGGTATCATTGGTGGTGCTGATGGTCCAACAGCTATCTTCCTTTCATCGAAATTGGCGAACGGTATGAACGTAATGGCCAATGGTGAGACTGTGAAGAACTTGATTGGTCCTATTGCGATTGCAGCTTATTCATACATGGCATTAGTTCCTGTGATTCAGCCTCCAATCATTAACTTGCTTACAACTAAGAAGGAAAGAAAGATTAAGATGAAGCCACCTCGTGCGGTAACTCGTCTTGAGAAGATTATTTTCCCTATCGTAGGTTTGTTGCTAACTGCATACATTTCACCAACGGCTCTACCTCTATTGGGTATGTTGTTCTTTGGTAACTTGTTGAAAGAATCAACTGTTACGAACCGTTTGGCAGATACTGCAAGTAATGCATTGATTAACACCATTACAATCTTGTTAGGTGTTACTGTTGGTGCTTCTACTCAGGCTGACGTGTTCTTAACTGCTGACTCAATCATGATCTTCGGTCTTGGTGCAGCTTCGTTTATCGTAGCAACTGCGGGTGGTGTAATTTTCGCTAAAATCATGAACTGGTTGTCTCCAAAAGATCGTCCAATCAATCCAATGATTGGTGCTGCAGGTGTATCAGCTGTGCCAGATAGTGCTCGTGTAGTTCAGAATATGGGATTACAGAACGATCCATCTAATCACTTATTAATGCATGCAATGGCTCCTAACGTATCTGGGGTAATTGGTTCGGCAGTAGGTGCTGGTATCTTATTGAGCTTCTTAATGTAGCCAAATATCTATAGTTTATATATCAAAAGGGCTGTTGAGTTATCGACAGTCCTTTTTTTTTATGGTTCTTATCAGATATGTAACGATTTTCATCGTGTTTGGAACACCTCCCATTGGGATAAGAGCGCTTCTCATAGGTCCGGGAACCTATTCATCTTACCAAGGGCCTTACTTTCGGGTTTGGAACTTATCTATTAGAACAATAAGTGAGCATTGCAGGGCTTTCAAGTGCTTTGACCTTTTCAAATATCTGATTTTTTTATATTGATGGGATGTTATATATTTATAACAACTAATTATATCAGATGTAAAAATGGTTTTAATGGGAGAGGCGAGAAGGATATTGTTTTTTCGTTTCTCCTGTTTCTGTTTTTTATGAATTAGTAGAAATAAAAAAAGCTTCGATTTTCGAAGCTTTATATTACCATAGTTTAAATCTACTACTTTGTGTGCTTTCTTCCTTTTTAACGATTTTAGGAACTTCTACATCTAAAATGCTATTAATGTACGACATACACTTTCCACATCCCGTATTAGCTCCTGTGTATCGTCTGATTTCTTCTATTGTAGTGGCATTTTTATCGTGAATTGCTTTATCTATTGTGTTTCTGTCTACCATTTGACAGTTGCAAACTATGTCTCTCATGTTAATCTCAAATTATATATAAACCTGATGTAAATATATATATTCTTCGATTTAAAACAGAGAAATAAAGTAATTAATTTAAAATAAATCTAAATAAAAATATAGTAGATTGATTATAAGTTGTTTTCCAGGTAAATTTTCATTTGTCTGTACATATCTATAACTTCATCTTTCTTAGGCAGTGACTCATAGATTTTTTTCAGATAGTTCTTTTCGCTTATCACTTTAAAGCTTTTTTTTAAGTTTAAATCGTAAACCCATGACATTTGATGAAGCTTTTGTTCATTAAGTGTAAGAACATCCTTTTTGCTAACAACCTTTTCGTCCATAACCGATTTATAAACCATTTTTGAGATTTCAGGTTTATCTGCCAGCTCCATTTCTAATCTTTTATTAGCGCCAGGCTTATATTCGGTATAGTACTTCGAAAGAATGTTTAGGATGTCTATTCTATCAGCATCTCTAAGTAGTTTAAGAAATGTTAAAGCGTTTTCGTTTACGGATTTAGGTAAGTTATCGATATCATGATAGCGAATGCATTCGAAAATAATTTGTACGGTATCTTCTTCGAGTTTTCCAAGTACATTTTCCGATTTTAAAACATCGATACCTAAATCGATATGGTTATCCTGTTCGTTATCCGAGAAAGTTTCGTGTTTCAATAATTGCTCGAATCTTCCAACATCATGCAGGAGAGCAATTGTTTTAGAAGTTAATAACTGCTCATCATTTAATTCACATTCTGATGAAAGTTCTGTAATGATCTCAACCGTATTAAAAGAATGATTTCTTTTAAGGTCAAAATTCAATTGAATTTCTTCATTCTCGCTTGAAAAACTGTTTGAGTATGTTTCAAACCAGGATTCTATATTTTGGTAAATTTCTTGATTCAAGATGTGTGTGTTAAAATAGCACGCAAAACTACATCTTTTCTATAAAAGCGGAAAGAATTTGTACAATAGAATTGATAAGGATTTGACCAATGTTCATGATTCATGACAAGGGGCTAAATCCATTGGTTTAATACTTAAATTTTCAAGATTGGAGATAGAAAAAATGCGACCAATTATTGATCGCATTATCTGAATTATCGTTTTTTAATTTGTAGGCATACTCTGAATGATATCCACCAAATGTTGCCAGAATTTCTCTACCGTTTCAATATTAATTCTTTCATCAGGAGAATGGACATCTCTTAAAGTAGGTCCAAATGAAATCATATCCATTTCTGGATATTTTTCCAGGAATAAACCACATTCTAAACCAGCATGAATAGATCTTACTACAGGCTCTTTTCCAAAAAGTTTTTTGTAAGAATCTACTGCAACAGTTAAAATTTCAGAATTAGGGTTTGGTGCCCATCCAGGATAACCATCAGTATGTTCAATTTGAGCTCCGGCCAATGTTAATGAACTTCCGACCATTTGAGCAATGTTGTACTTTTCGCTGTCCACATCGCTACGTTGCGAAGTTGTGATTTGGATTTTGTTGTCATCAGTAAATTTAACAGAAGCCAAATTGGTTGATGTTTCTACCATACCTGGCATTCTTGAGCTCATAGTGAAAACTCCGTGAGGACAAGCGTAAATAGCATCCATTAAATTATTACTAGTATTGATATCAATAACAAATTCTGGTTTTTCAACTGACTCTAATGTGATCTTAAGTTTCGGCTCGTAAATTTCCCAAACATGCTCCATTTCTGCAGCGTAAATATTCAAGTCTGCTCTTACATTTTCCTTAAACTCCGAAGGTATGGTAATTATAGCATATGCTTCACGAGGAATTGCATTTCTTAGGTTACCACCATTAAATTCGTTAATTCGAATATGGTATTTCTTATTGATTTGCCATAAAAATCTATTTAGTATTTTATTCGAATTTCCTCGTCCTTTGTTGATTTCATCTCCTGAATGCCCACCAAGCAATCCCTTAACATCAATTCTAAGGGTAAAATGTCCATTAGGAATCTCCTCTTTCTGATATTCCATATTGGCTAAAGTGTCAATTCCTCCGGCACATCCAATAAAAATCTCACCTTCGTCTTCTGAGTCCAAATTCAATAAGATTTTCCCATCGAAGAAGCCTGGTTGTAGAGCAAAAGCACCTGATAAACCTGTTTCTTCATCTACAGTAAAAAGGCATTCTATAGGACCATGTTCAATATTATTAGATGTAAGAAGAGCCATTTCCGCAGCCATACCAATGCCATCATCGGCACCAAGAGTAGTTCCTTTTGCTTTTACCCAGCCATTATCAATCCATGGAATTATTGGATCTGTGTCAAAATTGTGAACAGTATCATTGTTTTTCTCACAAACCATATCCATATGTGATTGCAAAACCACTGTTTTGAGGTTTTCTTTGCCAGGAGTAGCTGGTTTCTTAATTAATACATTGCCAATCTCATCTCTTTTTGTTTCTAAACTGTTCTTCTTTCCAAACTCAATTAGAAACTCAATTATCTTTTCTTCCTTTTTAGATGGACGAGGAACCTGACAAATGTCTTCAAAGTGTTTCCAAACTTCCTTTGGTTCTAATTTGTTTAATATATTTTCCATTGTTGTTTAAATTTTTTTCAAATGTAAGAATAAGTAATTGTAATGTGCTCTCAAATGTTACCTCAATAAAGATCTTTTTTTAGTGTTTAATTTTTTTTTTGCCTTTTGTACAAAAAAAAGAAAAATAAGTTTAATCTAATGTAAAAAGTGAAATTAGAGTTGATTGTGAGGAAATTATAGTGTTTGTAATGTTATATTCAGGAATGTGTTTTATTTAAAAACTCAATAAACATGATAAAAGTCATATGTTTGTTGACCTGTGAGGGTATGTTAAAATTTGTTAAAAGAGATAATTCTATTATATTTATGATCTAAAATTACCATTAACCATATTAGAATCTTTACTTAATTACTAACTAAAAAAGTTTTTTTATGAAAAAAATGATTGGACTATTTGTGTGTCTATTTCTTATAGGTTCACAAATAGTAAATGCGCAAAGTAAGCAGATTTCTGGTACCGTAACAAGTGCCGAGGATGGCATGGGTATGCCAGGTGTGTCTGTTGTTATTAAAGGTACTACGATTGGTGCTAGTACTGATATTGATGGAAAATATTCGTTAGAAGCCCAAGCATCGGATGTTTTAATGTTTAGTTTTGTTGGGACGGTAACACAAGAGATTACAGTTGGTGATCAAACCGTAATAAACGTTGTGTTAGAATCTGAATCAATTGGTGTTGATGAAGTTATTGTAACAGGTTATACAGCTCACAGAAAAAGTGAGGTAACTGGTTCTACAGTGCAGGTGAAAGGTGAAGATCTTGCCGATATGCCTGTTGTCAGTGTCGATCAAGCGCTTCAAGGTAGAGTAGCTGGTGTAGCTGTTTCTGGTGCGTCAGGAACACCTGGTTCAGCGCAAAAAATTCGTATTCGTGGTAGAAGTTCTATTACAGCAGGTAATAATCCACTTTATGTAATTGATGGTGTGCCTATGGTGGATGGAAATGTTTCAACAAGTTCTGCTACATCTTCTCTTTCAATGTTGGCAACTCTAAATAGTAATGATATTGAATCTATTTCTATTTTGAAGGATGCATCTGCTACTGCAGCTTATGGTGCTCGTGGAGCAAATGGTGTTGTTGTTATTACAACAAAATCAGGAAAATCAGGTAAAGCTAATATCAATTTTAGTGCTACCTATGGTGTGTCAAATGATGCTGTTGATGGTCCTGGAGTTTTAACTGGTGCTGAAAGAGAAGAATTGTTTTTGGAGTCTTTAATCAACTCTTTTGGAGGTGATTATGGTTTTAGTGATCAAGATGGCGCTAGAGAGTTTTATAATAATAATACAGGCTACTTTTGGAGTGATTATGCAAATTGGAATGCTGCTGGCAGACCTGAAACTGATTGGGCTGACTTAATTACCAATAAAAATGCTCCAATGCAGGAGTATAACTTATCTGCTACAGGTGGTAAAGATGGTATTAGTTATTACATTTCTGGAGGTTATTTAAAGCAAGAAGCTACAGTTATTGGTGCTGAATATGAGAGAATTTCTGGTACTGTAAATTTAGATGTTGATTTATCTCCTAATTTTAAGTTCTCAACGAAGAATACAGGATCTCATTCATATCAGGATGGTTTGTTAGAGGGTAGTGCTTATTTTTCTTCTCCTCGATCAGCTAAATTCTTTATGCCTTCAATTACACAAGCTTACAATGAAGATGGTACGCCTAACTTAAATACAGACCTACCTAATCCATTGTACATTGCAGAGCAGGATATTGATGAAAATAAATTAACAAGAATTCTTACCAATAACTCATTAACTTGGAAGACTCCTATTGAAAATCTAACATTCACAACTAGAATGAATATTGATTATCAGGTATATCACTACAAAACCTATGATAACCCAGTTTCTGGTGATGGTGATGGAGCAACAAGAGGTTATGGATATCAAACTAATAGAAATCGCGCAAATTATGTATTCCAGAATATGTTAGATTATACATTGGCATTAGATGGTGGACATGATTTCGATTTTAAAGTGGTTCAGGAGTTTCAAAAGAATAGACTTTATTTCTTGGCTGCTGAAGCAGATAATTTTTCTGATGTAGGTTTAACAAACTTGAATTCAGCGGGTAATCCTACAACTGCAAATTCTTGGTTTACAGATTGGTCTGTAGCTTCATACTTAGGGATGATTCACTATTCCTTTAATGGTAAGTATGTAGCAGATGTAACATATCGTCGTGAAGGTAGCTCTAGATTCTCTGCTGATAACCGCTGGGGTAATTTCTGGGCAGTTGGTGGTGCTTGGAATATTAACCGTGAGGATTTTATGGCTAATATTGACCAAATTGATATGTTGAAATTAAGAGCTTCTTATGGTAAAACAGGTAATGCCAATATTAATTTAAATCAATATCAGGAATTATTAAATTTTGATGCTGATTATACAGGGGAAGGTGCATCTTATGCTGGGACTTTTGGTAATCAGGATTTAACTTGGGAAACTTCTTACTCTCTTGATTTAGGACTTGATTTTGGCTTATTCAATAATAGAATTTCTGGTTCGGTGGGTTATTATTTCCGTGAAACAACAGATATGCTATTAAATGAACCTCTTTCTCTAACTACAGGATTTACGTCTCAAACCAGAAATATTGGTAAAATGGAAAATAAGGGATGGGAATTTGAGTTAAATGCAGATATTGTTCGTTCAAATGACTTAAATGTATCTCTTGGTCTTAACGTAGGAACGACCAAAAATAAGGTGACAGAGTTGGCTGTAGATAATAATGGAGTAGAAAGAAATATTACAGATAATACAACTAGAGTAGCAACAGGGCATCCTGTGTACGGTTGGTACATGCCAACTTGGGCAGGTGTTGATCCAGATACTGGAAATGAATTGTGGTTTGTTGATGGAGAAGGAAGTGAAACTACTTCAAACTTTAATGCAGCAAATCAAGTATGGCAAGGTGGTAGTGCAATTCCTGAAGTAACAGCAGGTTTAAACTTACATGTAGATTACAAAGGTTTCTTCTTGGATGCAAGTGCATATTTTGCAGGTGGTCATAAAGTTTATGAAGAGTGGCATCGTTATACTAACGGTACTGATAGATTTTCTCTACAATTCTACCAAGGTGTTGATAAATTGTTAGACAGATGGCAAAAACCTGGTGATACAGGAACAAGATATGGTAAGATGGAATATACTGCTAGACCTTGGCAAAGACATTCTAAATTCTTATATGATGGAGATTATATTCGTTTAAAGGATTTATCTGTTGGTTATGATTTCAATAAGAACATTACTGATGCTATGGGCATTGGAGGTTTAAGAGTATATGTTAGAGGAACAAACTTGTTAACTTGGGTAAAAGATGACAATTTGGAGTATGATCCAGAAGTTGATACAGATGGATTTACAGGATTGACAACTCCTCCGGCAAAATCATTTATTTTTGGTGTTAATTTGAAATTTTAAGGAAGTATGAAAAAATTAAATATATTATCAAGAATAGCAATGTTTATTGTGCTGTTCTTCACAATAAATGCGTGTTCAACTGGTGATCTAGATCCATCTTTAGAGCAAAATAAAGATGTGAATGGTGGGATTACTTCTGCAGACAACTTATACGCTATTATTAAAGGATCTTATAGTATTTTGACTGATAATGGATACTATGGTAGGGATTATATTATTAATAACGAAGTTAGATCAGATAACTGTTTTTCAAACGGGAATTCAGGTCGATTTACTACTCAAGCAGGATTCTCATATAATGCGAATACTGGATATTTCTGGGATGAGGCTTATGAAGCGATTGCAGGTGCAAATATTATAATCAGTCAAAACCCTGCCGAGTTAGAAGGAGAAGAGGCTTATATTAAGCATCTTCAAGGACAAGCTTACGCGTTACGAGCATTAGTTCATTTTGATTTATTAAAGCAATATGGACAGCAGCATACTGGCGGTACTTTAGGTATTCCTTATGTTACTGAATTTAAAGGTGAAAATTTAATTCCTGCTCGTAACACTGTAGAAGACTGTAAAACAAAAATAATGAGTGATTTGGATATGGCTTTTAGCTTAATGGATGAGTCATATAATACATCTTCTGAATTTCTTACAAAATTTGCTGCGAAAGCAATTGAATCTAGAGTTGCTGTATATTTTGGTATGTGGACAGACGCTATCTCTGCTTGTGAGGCAGTTATAGGTTCGGGAAATTACTCTATTATTGCTGCAAGTGACTATGTGAAGCATTGGACTTCAGATCAATCTTCTAATTCAATTTTTGAATTGGCATTTAACTCTTCAGATAATCAGGGTATTAATGGTTTAGCTTACATTTACAGAACTACTGAAGGTGGTAGTTACGGTGATGTTCAGGTAATTGATGAAGTTGAAGATTTGTATGAAGATGGTGATGTAAGAGCTGGTATTCTTGGTTGGGAAGGTACTATGCTTAGAAATATTGGTAAATATCCTAATAATAAGGGAGAAGATAATGTAATCGTAATTCGTTATGAAGAAGTGATCTTGAATTATGCTGAAGCATTATTTGAAACAGGAGGCGATGCTCTTACACAAATTAATCTGATTACTGAGAATCGTGGAATCAGTCCTTATACTTCAGTTACAAAAGATGATATCTTAAATGAAAGAAGAAAAGAATTTATCTTTGAAGGACATCGTTTTGAGGATCTTGTAAGATTTGGTAAAAATATTGAGAAAATATCTTTACAGCAAAATTTTGCAGCTACTATTCCTTATGGTGATTATAGATTGTCATGGCCAATTCCTCAAGCTGAGGTTGACGCGAACTCTAATATGGTTCAAAATACTGGATACTAGAATTTAATATCTAGTTCAAGCAAATTAAGCTGTCTCTTTTTGAGGCAGCTTTTTTTTTGTTTGATTCTGAAAACAGGAACTTGTTGTGAAAAATTTATTATTGAATACTAAGAAAAGAAAATTATAACTTTTTCAGTGATTATAATAAAAGATGACAAATGTCATGATATTGTTTTATTATTAAATTGAAAGTATGACAAATGTCAGTTTTAATTAAGTGTTAAAGGTAGATATATAGGAACTTATAGCTTGACAATATTCATGTTTTATATTGGATCTTAAATTGTAGCAATAATAATATGACAATCATAATGCTCAACAATAATCTACGTAAACGATTGAGAGAAACGCTGTTATGAATTGTTAAAATTTGTTAAAACCATTTAAAGTGCTATTTTTATCCTCAAGAATTACCATTAACCATTTTGCATCTTTACTTAATTACTAACTAAAAAGTTTTTTTATGAAAAAAATGATTGGACTATTTGTATGTCTCGTATTAATGGGATTACAAATAGTAAATGCGCAAAGCAAGCAGGTTACCGGTACGGTAACAAATGCTGAGGATGGTCTGGGCATGCCTGGGGTATCTGTTGTTATTAAAGGTACTACTGTTGGTTCAAGTACCGATATTGATGGTAAGTATACCATAGAAGCTTCCCCTAATGACATTTTAATGTTTAGCTTCGTCGGTATGATTACTCAAGAAATTACAGTTGGAGATAAAACTGTAATCGATGTTGTTCTTCAAACCGAATCTATAGGAGTAGATGAGGTAGTTGTTACCGCTCTGGGTATTACTAGAGAGAAAAAAGCTTTAGGATATTCTGTAACCGATCTTGGTGGTGACGAAGTATCAAAGGTAAAACAGCAAAATCTTGTCAATTCCCTATCTGGTAAGGTTGCTGGAGTTCAAATCAGACAGTCAAACAACTTTGGTGGATCAACAAACATGGTGATCCGTGGTAACTCATCAATTTTCGGTGGTAACCAACCTTTATTTGTTGTTGATGGTGTACCTATTTCTGGTTCTACCTTTAACTCAGCAGCTCAAAGAGGTGGTAGTACGGGTTATGACTACGGTAACGCTCTTTCCGATATCAATCCCGACGATATCGCAAACATGAGTGTACTTAAAGGTGCGGCAGCAACAGCTATTTATGGTTCTCGTGGTGCCAATGGTGTTGTAATGATTACCACTAAAAAAGGTAAAAAGAAAAAAGGTTTAAGTATCAGTATTAATTCTGGTATTACAATTGGTAAAATTGATAAGGAAACATTTGCTGAGTATCAGGATGAGTATGGTGCTGGATATGGACCTTATTATGGTTCTACAGGTTATTTTGAAGATCTTGACGTTAATGGAGATGGAACTGATGATCTAGTAGTGCCTACCTATGATGATGCATCTTATGGAGCAAAATTCAGTGGTCAACAAGTTTATCATTGGGATTCGTTTGTACCTGAGTCGGCTAATTTTGGTAAAGCTTATGAATATAAGGCTGCTGCTAATACTCCTGTTGACTTTTTCGAAACAGAAGTTGGTTATACAAACAATGTAGAATTGACAGGAGGTAATGAAGATGGTACTTTCCGTTTAAGTTATACAAACTTCCATACCAACGGTATTCTTCCTAACTCTAAACTGAACCGTAATACTGTTTCATTTAATGGTGATTATAACATTAATCCAAAATTAAAAGTAGGTGTTTCTGCCAATGTTTCACTGCAGGACACTAAAGGTCGTAACTCAACGGGTTATTCTGATAACTTAATGTCACAAATGCGTCAGTGGTGGCAGGTTAATGTTGATGTAAAAGCTCAAGAGGATATTTATAAGCAAACTAAAAAGAATTACTCTTGGAATCATCAGGAATCAACTGGAGATGGTGTTTTAAATCCTTTGTATTGGGATAATCCTTATTGGACAAGATTTGAGAATTACCAGACTGACTCGCGTGATCGTATATACGGGAATGCATTCTTTACATTTGATGCATTTGATTGGTTAGATATCACAGGTCGTGTTTCTCTAGACCATTATACTTCGCTTCGTGAAGAACGTCGTGCGGTTGGTTCTGTAGCAGCTCCTTTTGGTGTGTTAAGAACTGACGAGAAATCGGGTTACCAAAGATATGAAATTGGTTTTACCGAGGTTAACTACGATTTTATGGCAAATTATAATACTTCTCTTAGTGATGATATTACTTTAGCTGGAGTGGTAGGTATTAGTATTCGTGACGAATCTACAGATAGATACCAGGCTTCTACTTTGGGTGGTCTTGTAGTTCCTAATCTATATTCATTAAGCAATTCGGTAAATACACCTTCAGCACCGATTGAAACTCTTGAAGAGAAACGTGTTTATGGTATGTATGCTCAAGCTACATTCTCGTATAAAGATATTTTATATCTTGATTTAACTGATCGTATAGACAAGTCATCGGCACTGCCAAAAGATGAAAATACTTATAACTACTACTCAATTGCAGCAAGTTATTTGTTCTCAACTCACACTGAATTACCTTGGTTGAACTTGGGTAAATTAAGAATGAGTTATGCGACAGTAGGTAACGATACAAGTCCATTAAACGTGTATGATACTTATGTGAAGAATGATAATTTCGGAAAATATACCTTGTTCTCATATCCTAACACTAAAAATAACATTGAACTGAAGCCAGAATATACAAAAGAATTTGAAGTTGGTTTGGAAACGAAGATGTTTAATAACCGTGCAGGTATTGACGTTTCTTACTATACCAAGGAAACTGAAGATATGTTGATTCCGGTTGAGGTTTCGAAAGCTACAGGTTATTCGTTTAACTGGGTAAATGCTGCTACAGTTGAAAATAACGGTATTGAGGTTGCATTGTACGGTAACCCTATTAAAACTGAAGCTTTCTCATGGGATATCAATGTAAACTGGGCAAGAAACCGTAACAAGGTATTAGATCTTTACAATGATGTAGAAAATATTGTGATCAACTCTTATCAAGGTGGTATCTCTATCAACGCAACCAAAGGACAACCTTTGGGAACAATTCGAGGTACAGGATTCCTATTTGATGATAATGGAAACAAAGTTGTTAATTCCTCTGGTTATTATATTTCTCAATCAGATCAAATAATTGGTGATCAAAATCCAGATTGGACTGGAGGTATTTCTAATACTTTTAGTTATAAGGGGCTTACTTTAAACTTCTTGATTGACATTCAAAAAGGAGGAGATGTATATTCACTGGATATGCATTATGGTCAAGGTACTGGTGTTTTGAAGCATACCGCCGGACTTAATGAATTGGGTAATCCTAAGAGAGATCCTGTATCAGAAGGTGGAGGTATTCTTAATGTAGGTGTTACCGAAGATGGATCTCCAAATACAACAAGAGCTAGAGCTGATTATTATGGTGGAGCTTATTATTGGGGTAATTCTTCAAGAAACCCTGGTGCTCTAACTGTTTATGATGCGTCTTTTGTTAAGTTAAGAGAATTGGCTTTAACTTATAATCTACCTAAGAATTTGATAAGTGGATTTGCTCAAAATGTATCTCTTTCTCTAGTTGGAAGAAACTTATGGATTATTCATAAGAACGTACCTTACGCTGATCCTGAATCAGGATTATCTTCTGGTTTGGCTCAAGGTTATTTGTCAGGATCTTATCCAACGGTAAGAAGCTGGGGATTTAATGTAAAGGTTGATTTTTAATTGATAATTATAGAAAGAAATGAAAAAATATATATATAAATTAAGTATTTTGTTTCTTGCCGTTGCGATGGTTGGGTGTTCAAACCTTGACGACGAGCTTGAAAAAATAAACATCGACTCTAAAAATCCTTCTGAGGTTCCTGGAGAACCATTGTTCACCAATGGAGCAAGAGATATGTTTGATTTACTTTTAGGGACGAATGTGAATAGTAATGTGTTTAGACTTTACTCTCAATATTGGGCTCAAACTACTTACCCTGATGAAAGTCAGTATAATCAAGTAACCAGAAATATCCCTGATAATATGTGGCGAACTCTTTATCGCAATACATTAAAGGATATTACGGGAGCAAGAGAAATAATTTCACAACAAGAAACTGTAACAGCATCAGAGGAAGCAATTAAGAATAACAAATTAGCTGTTATTACTATTGTAGAGACTTTTGCTTATGCAACATTGGTTGATATTTTTGGCAATGTGCCATTTACAGAGGCTTTAGATGTTAATAACGTTTCTCCGTCATATGATGATGCAGCTACTGTATATTCAACAATTATTGGGAATTTAAATACTGCTATTTCTGCTATTACTCAATCAGAAGTTGGTTTTGCTAACCAAGATCCAATTTATGAAGGAGATATGGCAATGTGGTATAAAATGGCAAATTCATTAAAACTTCGTTTGGCAATGAGATTAGCAGACGTTAATGCTTCTACTGCTCAAACAATGGCTGAAGAAGCAGCTGCCAATGTTATTAGCTCGAATAGTGAAAACTTTAGTATTGCCTATACCAATTCCTCACCAAATACTCATCCATTATGGGTTGACTTGGTTCAAAGTGGTCGTAATGATTTTGTGCCATCCAATGTGTTAACTGGTGTTATGAATGGTTATTCAGATCCTCGTATGTTAAAATATTTTACTCAACAGGAATTTGAGTATGATAAAGATGATAATGGGGATAATATTGATACTGAAATTGAAGGAAGTGGATCTTTATTGTTAGTTTTTGAAGATGTTGATGGAATGGATTCATTAGTAAGTGTGAATTTACCATATACTGTTTTAGCAGCAGATGATTATGAATTTGGTTATTTTACAGGAGGTGTTTATGGATCGGCGAATGCAGCATCTGGATTCTCTCAAATTGGTGACTTTTTCAAAGAGCCTGATTTACAAGGAACCTTATTATCATATGCAGAAGTAGAATTCCTATTGGCTGAGGCGGCAGCAAGAGGTTATAGTGTTGGTGGAACTGAAGAGTCACACTATGAGGCTGGTATTAGAGCTTCTATGGATGAATTCGGAATAGGCAATATTTATGTAGATGCTTACTTATTGGAACCTGATGTTGCATATGCAACTGCTGCAGGTGACTGGAAGCAAAAAATTGGTACGCAAAAGTGGATTGCAATGTACAATATTCCTTTTGAAGGATGGACCACATGGAGACTGTTAGATTTTACAGGAATTTTCCAGGCACCTGAAGGTTTAACTTTAGGTGATATTCCAGTAAGGTTTATATATCCTATCGAAGAAGCTACTTTGAATGGAGCTCAGTATGATGCTGCAGCATCTGCTATTGGTGGAGATTTGAAATCAACAAAACTATTCTGGGATGTAAACTAGAATTTTAGCAGATTAACATATTATAAGAGAGGTTATCGACAGGTAATCTCTCTTTTTTGTTTTTTATTGAGCAGAACTAATTGATGTATGGCAACAATCAATAATAGATCTATTCTTTACTAATTAGAAGTTTTATTCAAGAGTTAATGATTGATAAAAAAAATAGGATGTCCTTTTCAGACATCCTATTGGTATACTAGATTAAAGTATTATTTTTTAATTTAACTTGTTGTAATAATCAATTATTCTGGAAATGTCTTCTCCTTTTGATGTTTTTAATTTGTTTTCATTAATGAATGTTAAAACTTCCACTTTTTTATCCGATAATAAAGAAACTATATCCTTTTTATTTTTGATTAAATTAGCGGTATAACTTCCTTCTTTCTTTAAGTAATAAGAAATTGGTTCTGCTTTAAATTTTGCAGGCTTATATTCAACATATCCATGTGCAGGTTTGGCTTCCACAAAATTTACTTTTTTCTTACTGTAAAGAGTAACTTTTCCATCGGATATAATCTGAAAATAACCCAGTTTATCACCTTCCTTTGATTTGAATTTTAACCTTTCGTAAATTCGATCATTTATTTTTACATACAATAGAGGAAATTGATTCGAGAGTTCATATGAAATGTCATCTTTTTGAAACTCAATAATGTCCTGGTAATTATTATACCTAAGAATTAGACCCGTATAAAGTAGGCTATCCTTACTTATTACAAATCCCTTTTCAAATTGTTTGTTAAGGTATGGGCTTCCATCGATGGATTCATACTGATTCGCATCCATCGTTTTGGATGTTTTTACCTGGTTGTATAAGTTGACCAGTGAGGGTGCGTATAGATTAAGATTATCGTAGAGCCTTATGGACTCTTTTTGGCACATTGCAGTTGTGAACATGCAAAAAACAAATACTATTAGAATAAAATATTTTTTCATATCGACATGATTTTGTTTGCAATAGTAAATTTAAACAAATTATATCAATAATATCTATTCTATGTTTGTGTAATGTGTTAAAAGTCAAGCATTATAAAGGAGTGTTATTTTAGATTAATATCTACTCCCATAATAAAATTCCTTCCAACACCTGCAATTCCTGAGGAATACGGACGATATCTTTTATTAAATATATTCTCGATTGAAAAGTTAAGATTTATTGAGTTTGTAAGTTTATAATTGTTGTTCCAACTTACAATTAACCACTCAGGAGAATAAGGGTTGCCATTCTTATCCTGAGCATACAGGTAAGCTTTGTCTTTTTCGACCTCTGCAAGGTCGTTGTAAGCTATTTTAGCATTGTACTCTAAAGCAATATTGGAAGATAGTTTATTTGACTTATAATCCAGTTTAAAAGAGCCAAACATTGGAGCAATATGTCTAACAGGACTACCATCTTTGTATTCTCCATTGTTGTAGTTCATATTTGCTGTTGCTGAAAAGTTTTGATTGATTTTTGCAATACACTGGAAGTTAACTCCCCATACTTTGGCATTGTCAGCATTAACAATTGCTTGAACTTCGCTCTCTGTATCATCGTAAATTATTGTATGATGACCATCAAAACTGTAGTCGCTTCGAATCATTGCATCATCAAGAAATGAATAAAATGCATTGATATCAATGAAAAATTTCTGATTAAAATTCTTACTGACATTAAAGTCGAGATTGTAAATATATTCTGGTTTTAGGTCTTTGTTAGGAACAACCACTTTTCCTGGTTCAGAATCAAAAATTTTACCTATGTCATCAATATTTGGAGCTCTAAAACCAGAGCTTGCATTGAATTTGAGGTCCCAACCAGAATCTGAATTGTAAGTTACTCCTAGACCGCCATTAAGTGAACCAGTTGATAAATCAAGATTGGTAAATGGAAAGTTGTAGTAAGTATTATCAAGTTCGGAACTGATCCAGATATGAGAATATCTGATTCCCGTATTTAATGTCCAGTTTGAATTCAATTTGTGTTTGATATTGCTGTAAAAAGCAAGTGTTGAGTATTTAGATTTATCTGGATAACGACTTGCAATTTCCTCAAAGGTATTGGTTTCAATATTGGTACTATGTCCTGTTGACCTTAATCGATTGTGAGTCATTTCTGCTCCCCAGAATAAATGGGTCGATTTTGTTAATTTTTTTTCTGCATCTGCATTTATGATATAGATCTTTAATTTCTCAGATCGATTTCGTTTTATTGCAGAGGAAAATTTTCTATCGTGTCGACTTTCTTTATAATTTTGAAATGCTGTAGTTAATCTGAATGAATCATACAAAAGCTTGGCTTTCTTCAATGTAATTTGAAAGTTATGCATTTGTAATGTTTGCGGCCCATAATACCATTCTGCATACTTTAAATTATCTCCTTTGTATTGGATTAATCTATCATAACGAGGAATGTCAGAACTTGTTGTGTAGTGAAATCCATAAAGTAAATCGGTATTTTCAGAGGCTTTATATCTGATCTTCTGAACCAGATTGAATTGGTTGTAGCCTGATTGTTTTTGGGATTTAGGTTCAGAGTTAGTGATTATTTTGTCGGTCCCATTATCTATAATAACATATTCATTTCTTAAATACTCATCAGGACCATGGCTACCCATTTTTTGGTCATCAAAATCACTGTAAGTAACGCTTCCGGCATAACTCAAACGTTCTTTCCCAATATTATATGATACATGGTTCATTACTTCGTTATTAGCAGATGAATAACGGTTTTTGTATCTTAATTTGGTGTTGGTTTTTCCCGAGGTTGAATAGAGTGGTTTTATGGTATGAAAATCCATAACACCACCAATTGCATCGCTACCGTATATAATTGAACCAGGTCCTAAAATAACTTCTGCAGATTCAAGACTGTTGGCATCAATACTTATGACATTTTGCAGGTTGCCACTTCGGTAAATTGCATTGTTTAAACGAACTCCATCTAAAACAAGTAAAACTCGGTTTGCAGCAAAACCTCTAATCATTGGACTGCCACCACCTAACTGGCTTTTTTGAATATAAACCTGATTGCATGATTTTAACAAGTCGGCAGTTGTTTGGGAGTTAGTATTTGAGATTTCTGCTTTGTCAATTTTATGAACTTTTAAAGGTACTTCTTTGATATTTTGTTCCCATTTATTTGCAGAAACTACGACCTCTTGTATTGGAAATATATTGGAATGTAATTTAACAATGAAATTTTGAAGTTTAATATCGTTAAAATCTTTTTCTAAGTTCTGATAAGATGGATGCTGAAAGTGTAAAAGCCTTTTTTCTTTAAATTCTGATAAATCAGCAATTCCAAGTTCATTGGTTAGTATGGAATTGTAATTGTCAAATATGTATACATTTTCAATTGGCTTATTGGATTCTTTATCAACAACTTTAATTTGTTGCGAAAAACTTAAATTTGCAATTAATACAAGTAAGAAAGAGCTTAGTAGGCGAAACATATATTATGAATTAAATAGAAAACTCAAATATATGATTAATATTTTATTTGGAGTATAAAAAAGGGCATCTCTTGGATACCCTTTAAAAAATACTTGTTCAAAGCAACATTACTTTTCAGCAATTATTACTTTTTCTCCTTGATCATAAGTTAAGTCTTTAGGAATTTTTGCACGTTGAATTCGATATAAGTCTTGCAATAATTCATTTCTGATATACCCTTTATCCTTTATAAGTTTGTCAGCAGCTGCGTAATCACCATTTCCTTGAATTTCAAGAACCATTTTGGCAAGAGATTCAATTGCTTTCTCCATTTTGTAATCATTGATTTTATAGGTCCCCGTATTCTTATGGTATTTAAAAGCTTCATGTTCCTGGAAATAATAGAAACGTATCATATTTGCTACACCTTGAGCGTCGGTAACACCAAATCGAATGGATCTAAATACATCAGCCATATAGGTTACATAGTTGTCGAGCATATCTATTCCTTCGGTTTGTCGCATATCATGAACCTGATTTAAAAGATACATTCTTAATACATCATTTTTAAGCTCATTAATAACATTGTAATGTCCTTTTAAGGCATCTTTTACATCTCCATTTCCGTTAATTGTGTTTGTGATATCAATACCACTGGTAAGTTCAAAGAAAATGGTATTTAAGAAAAACGATTCAAAATTTACATGTTTGCGTTGTTGTTCATCTATTACCAATCCACTAATTGGATTTAATATTTTATTGAATTTGGCTTGCATTACATTTTTAAAGTATACTCGTTTTGCATCTGACGCCTTTTGAAGTCCTACCGGAAGATTTAAACCAATTAGTTTATTACCAGCATTGCAGTATCCAGAATTATATAGTACGTTATAAATCGACAAATTGGCTTTGCTACTTACAGATTCCGCTTTAAGCTTATCATCAACAGGTAAATTTTGCTGTAAGAATGGCAATAAAGAAGCGTATTTAGATACGTTGTTGGTACATTCGTTATCTCTTAGGAGAATAAAGGCACCATAGGAGTATTTTGTCCAAATCAACTGATCTTCCGTGTTTACAATAGGACCTGCAATAAAATCCAGTTGGTTATTATTGAGTTCTAACCAAAGCTTATCACTTTCAGTAAAGTTATCGGAAGTGAGGTCCTTAGCTCTTTGAAGTAAATACTGTTTAAAATCATCAGATTCAGCTAAATTGGCAGCTTCTTTCAAATGATCAGAAGCCAATTGTAATTGTGTACTGTAAGCAACATTAAAAGGAACTACTTTTAAGTTTCCATTTGCATCTCTTGTAAGATTTGTAAATGCACTGTATTTTTCATCGTTATTCAATTGAAAGAACTCTTCCTGATTGATATCAGTCGGGAAAAAACCAATTCCTAATGGTCTTGGAGGAAAGTCTTCAGTAAATGGTTTAAATCCATCTAATCTATCCCAGGGACCATAATTTATTTTGGCATACTTCTTCATGTCAGGATCTTCAATGCTATTTAAGAGAGCATTTTTATCTCCATAGGCTTGCATCCAATAAATATCATCAATTGCATCAGCAGCCTTTATTAGATGAGAGAACAATTTTATTTGTTGGGAAGAGAGGGAGTTTAGATCTGCAGATAGCTTAACTTCTGCATAGTTGGCTAATTTTCTTTGTATCACTGTATCGCCAGTTTTTTTGTCTTCTGCCTTTTTTTCAGGTTGGCAAGACACTGCAAATACCATTGATACAATCAGACCGAGTAAAAATATGCTATTTCGTATCATAATAGTAGGGTTTTGGGTGAAGATTAAGTAAACAGATGGTTTTACATCAAATAAATTTCACATGAAAAATTAATATGTTTTGTGTGAAGTTGGTCACACTCTATAAGTTACAAAAAATAGGAGTGGGAAAAAAATTGACTTTCTCGAAACTGAGGATGAAGGTGATCTGGATTAGAATGAAGAAAGTGGGAGGATAACAATTGCCGATCTTGTTGCTTTAGAGTACACATGATTAGTAGGATTCAACTTAAAGTTTTTATTGGTTCGAAGTGTAAGACTAAAATATGCGTACTTTGCGGTACTATTTTTAACAGGTATTAAAATTACTTTTAACACGTGTCAAAAAATATTTCAATACGTGTTATAATTTATAAGCATAACTTCACTTAAAATGAAATGAGCTTAGGTAGCCCATAGCACCTAAGCTCGTTTTGTCTACAAGTTAATTAGTTTTTGTTTTTTATTTCTTTTGGATATTCAATTCTTGCATGATACACATTAATCAAGTTGGTTGTAAAAATCTCCTTGATTTCATTGATATTCCTAAAAGTGATATCCGCATTTGCAAAGCGATTTTCTTTCACTTGTTTGTCAATGATTTTATCGATTAACTCTCGAATGGTTTCCGAAGTTTTTTCCTTCAAGCTTCTCGAAGCAGCTTCAATTCCATCAGCCATCATTAAAACAGCGGTTTCTTTGGTAAATGGATCTGGTCCTGGATATTGGAATTTCTCTTCGTCAATTTCCTTGTCCGGGTATTTGTTTTTAAAGGATGTATAGAAGTACATCACTTTACCTGCACCATGATGAGTTTCAATAAAGTCGATAATTTGTTGAGGCAACTTGTGTTTTTTTGCAATTTTCACTCCAAATTTCACATGGTCAGTAATAATTTGAGCACTTTTATCAAATTCAAGGTCATCGTGAGGGTTTTTGTTCGACATCTGATTTTCGATGAAATAAACGGGATGTTTCATTTTACCAATATCATGGTAAAGTGCACCAGTTCTCACTAATAATGGATTACCGCCAATTTTATTAATTGCAGCTTCGGCAAGGTTGGCAACCTGTAAACAGTGCTGGAATGTTCCTGGCGATTGTTGAATTAACTGTCGCAATAGGGGGTGATTTTGGTTTGATAATTCAATCAATGTAACATCAGAGAGGAATCCAAATAACTTTTCGAAGATGTAAATTAATGAATATGAAAAGGTAAGTAGCAAGCCATTAATAGCAAACCATACAAAATTGAACCATTTAATCTCTTCGATGCTACCTTCTTGCGTAATCGCGAAAGCGAAATAAACAACACTGTAAGTTAAGAATGTAATAATGGCAGTTAATACAAGCTGACCACGTCTCTCAAGTCTAGGCAAGCTGTAAATGGCCATAATACCTGCTGCCAGTTGAAGAAATACAAATTCGAAGCCGTTAGGGGCTAGAAATCCAGTAATTAAAACCGTAACGATAAAAACAAACAATGCTGTTCTACTATCCATTAATGTTCGTACCACAATTGTAATAAGTGCAAACGGGATAATGTAGATGTTTACATCTACGTTTTGGTTTTGTAGTTTTAATATCAGAGTTGTAAGAGCAACGAATAGCAAAACCAACAGAAAAATGAAGAGAAGCTTTTTATTATCGTGTAAAATTTGTTTTCTAAAGTTTCGTAGGTATAAGAACAAAAGAACAATACAGGAAATGATCAATAAGGCTTGACCTCCTACAATTAGGTAATGATTTTTTGATGACCCTAAAATGTTTTCCTGCTCTTTTTTAAGAGATTCCAATATTAGAAAAGTCTCATCGTCGATTATGTCTCCAACTAAAACAATTCTAGTACCTCGGTCAACTTTCCCTTTTGTAAATGAAATATTCGAAAGCATGCTGTTTTTAACCTGATCGGACATTGTTTTGTTGTAAAACAGATTTTGAGTCAGATAAGAGTCAAGGTTTAGATTCTGAAGAAAACTTTGAAAAACAGGATTGTTGTAATCGGATTTTAAATTCGAACTAATGTTTTCATAGGCAGTTCTTGCTGAATAGATTTTATCGGTAAGAATTTTTTCATTAATGTTATTTACTGACTTGTTGATTGCTTCAGTCAGTTTGAAGTTATACTGTAATTTCTCATTTTGAAAATCAGCAATACCGATATTGTAATAATTTTTAAGGTTGGTTTTAAGGTAATTGTAACAAAGTAATTTTTCGGCATCCGATCTCTTTTGAGAATAGTTTAGTTTTTTATAAGCTGATGACTTCTCAAATTTTCTCCATTTTTTTTCAAAATTCTTTTCAAACCTTTCTATTATTGAAGGATAAATGGAAGTGTCAACTTTAAAATAGGGGCTGAATCGGCTCAAAATACTATCTCGATTCTGATTCAATTCCTGTTCTGTTTTTAAGATAGAAAAATCAAAAGGAGCAATAAGGGTTTCATGCATCCAAGGTTTGCCTTTCTGGTATTCATACTTAAAGTTTCCCGTATTCGGGAAGAGTAGCATAATTAGTACAATGGTAATTGTAGTAATAGTAAAGCGATAAATGTTACTTAAGTTTTGTCGAATTAACCTAAAGTATTTATTCATTCTAAATGTAATTATAGGAGTGTTGAAATTCTTTTTATAAAATTAGTTGAATATTTTTTGGTAAAAAATATTTATTCATTTCTTTTACCTGCGATATACACAGCAAATATATCAATGCAAATGTAAAAACATAATTATATTTTTTATATTTGATTGATAACAATCATTAAGCAACCAATACATGAATTACGGAATTTCCGATTTAAGTATCATCCCTGTACGAAGCGAACCTGCTGAAAAAAGTGAAATGGTTACCCAAATTTTATTTGGAGAGCATTTTGAAGTTATTGAGGATGTTGAAAACTGGAGCAAGGTACGATTAGCCTACGATAATTATGAGGGTTGGGTTGATACTAAAATGATAAGTGTTATCAATGAAGAGTTTTATAATTTACTAGCTATTCAGGCACCAGCGGTTGCGAATGATACTTTTAATATTGTTTTTCAAGAGAAAGATTATTCAAACAAACTAATTGTACCTGGAAGTTCGTTCCCCTTTTGTGATCGAAAAGAGAAATCTTTTAAAATAGGAGAGAAGAAGTATTTCTACCAAGGAAAAGTTACTGGAAATGGTGATGAAACGAATGTCCGAGATTCCATTATTGAAGCAGCTTTAAAATATTTCAACGCACCTTACCTTTGGGGAGGAAGAACTCCCTATGGAATTGATTGTTCTGGCTTAACGCAAATTGTTTACAAGCTGAATGGAATTAGTTTACCTCGCGATGCCAGTCAGCAAGTTTTGGTGGGCGAACCATTAACTTTTGTAGAAGAAGCAATGCCAGGTGATCTGGCCTTTTTCGATAATGCCGAAGGTAAAATTACACATGTTGGTATTATTTGGGACAGACACAAAATTATCCATGCTTCCGGTAAGGTGAGAATTGATAATGTCGATCATCAAGGAATTTTTAATGTAGACACCAAATGTTACACGCATAAATTAAGAGTAATTAAGCGAATTATTGCACAAGTCTAATTTATTTTACTCATTCACTCATTCACAAACTACATCATGTATACATACGAATATCCACGTCCGGCATTAACTGTTGATTGTGCCATTTTTTGTAAATGTGAAAGCAATCATTATGTGTTGTTAATTGAAAGGGCCAATAATCCTTTCAAAAACAAATGGGCTTTTCCTGGTGGTTTTGTTGATATGGATGAAGATTTGGATATTGCAGCATATCGTGAGTTAAAGGAAGAAACCGGTTTTGAAGGCGTTTCTATTTCGCAGTTCAAAACATATGGTGCAGTAAATCGTGATCCTAGAGGACGTACGGTTTCGGTTGTTTATTTGGCTCAAATGGAGGCAGAATGCTTACCACAAGTTAAAGGTGAAGATGATGCATTAAAAGCTCAATGGATTGATGTTAGCAAATTACCAGCCTTGGCGTTTGATCATGATGCAATTATGCAAGATCTTAAAGATCACCTTTCATTACTTTAGGCATGATTCCAAATAGTACGAGCTATCAGGACCTAAATTAAATATCAAATCCAAAATGCTTAGGTTGGGAATGAAACCATGTTTATTGCCAAAAACTTGAGTGTAAGTTTGTGGGTTAAACGCGGTATCATTTATTTCTTTTGAAGGTTTTGGATGAATAACATTTCTAAAATCAGCAATGTTAGGAGTGTTTACAGGAATAAAATCATCGGTTAAGGAGTTCTTGTTTTCTATTTCAAGGATTTCACAAATCTCGGATTGAATTTCAAGATTAAAATCTAAAAGGAAGTCCCACTTTTGGTTGAAAAATCGCTCCAAATCATCGATGTAATATTCGTAAAAAGGTGATGATTTGTAAGCAGATTCTATACCTTTCCAATGTAGCTTTTGCCAGTTGGTGTCGTAAGAGATCTTAACATCTTTGGTTAATACCTTTTTATTGGTAGCCTTTACCACTGGGACAGAAATAGCCAATGCTCCATTTGCTCCATAAATATTACACCTGTTGCGGTACGATTGCTTTGAATAGTTTTCCCATTGTTCAATCAATACATTTGAGTACTGAATCATTTTGCAATAGTACTGAATTGGTGCAAAATATGCTGTTGAAAGTAGAGCTGTGGTATTTTCCATTGTTCTTCTGTTTGGACTGCGAAACTATAAAAAATATAGATAAAAGAAAAAGGCATCTTTGCAGATGCCTTTACATATTTCGATTTAATAACTTAGTGTATCCACTTGAAAATTCTATCCCATCTGATTTTTCCAAAGCCGCTTTGGTCCTTATCAAGCGATAGCCAGATGAATGAAGCTTTACCTACTACATGGTCTTCTGGAACATATCCCCAATAACGAGAATCTGCTGAGCGGTGACGATTATCACCCATCATCCAGTAGTAATCCATTTCAAAAGTGTAAGAATCTGCAGCTTTCCCATTGATGTAAATGATAGAGTCTTTTACTTCCAAATCATTACCTTCATAGGCGTTAATTGCTCTTTCATACAATGGAAAAGTTTTTAAATTCAACTCAACAGTCTGGCCTTTTTGCGGGATTACAAGAGGTCCAAAATTATCTCTGTTCCAGTTGTAATGTTCGCTAAATGGGAAAACATCTTCTGGAGTGCCCACCCCATGAACCATTTTCACCATTGATGATACATTGCTTAGCTTACTTAGTTTATCCGCTTTTTCTTTGGATAAAGGCATGTGATAAACTGAACCACTATGGCTAATCTCGTCTTTAGCAATATTCATATCCTCTAATTTTCGAGGATTGATCATTGTTCCGTTTGTACGGATTTCATAATTGTATTGCACTTCTCCAACTTTATCTTGAGCTTTCCCATTGATGTATAGCTGACCATCTATACTAGAAATGGTATCTCCTGGCATGGCAACACATCTCTTAATATAGTTTTCACGTTTATCAACTGGACGTGTATCAATTTCCATGTTTTGGGCGAAATATTTACGTGCAACTTTCATATAGGTTTGATCAGATTGAAGTGCACGTCCTCTTCTCATGTCATTCTCTTTTATGGTTGCAGTAGCTGCTCTTAATTGAGAATAGTAATCTGGGTTTTCGGCTCCTACAACAATGGTATCTCCTGCAGGAAAATTGAATACCACAACATCGTTACGTTTTATCTCATTCAATCCACCAAGACGCTTGTAAGGCCAGTTAATCCATTCCAAATATGATTTGGTTTTGGTTGTTCCTGGCATGGTATGGTGTGCAAAAGGGAAGGATAGAGGTGTGTTAGGTACTTTAGGACCATATGCTACTTTACTAACAAATAAATAATCGCCAACAAGTAATGATTTTTCCATCGAGCTTGTTGGGATTGTGTAAGCCTCAATAAAGAACATTCTAATGATTGTTGCAGCGACTACTGCAAAAATAATGGCATCAATCCATTCAACAGCTGTACTTTGTTTTTTAACTCCTTTTTTCTTCCAAAAGGCCCAATGCACCCTTTTGCTGATATAAACATCAAACAGGATAGGTAATCCTAATAAAAGCCAATAATTGCCAATCCAAATAATCATTAATAAAGTAATGATTAGCGCGATTGAAAATTTAAACCATTTGTTTCTTAAAAATTCCTTCATAAGGTATGTATGTTTTTTATAAGCTTAACTTTAGTTGTTGCGAATCTACAAAAATTATCATTTCCATTTAAATGATAAAGTAGAGGTAACAATTCTTTGTGCTATTTTACACTCTTAAAAAATCTATCCCAGCGAATTTTATTAAAAAAGGATTTATCCTTGTCAAGAGATAGCCAAATAAATGATGCTTTGCCTACGATATGATCTTCTGGAACAAATCCCCAATAACGCGAATCTGCTGACATGTGTCGATTGTCACCCATCATCCAGTAGTAATCCATTTTAAAAGTATAAGATGTAACTGGCTTATTATTGATATGGATTTGGTCATTTATTACTTCCAGCTTGTTGCCTTCGTAGGTTCGGATAATTCTCTCATAAAGAGGTAAATTATCTGTTGTTATCTCCATAGACTCACCTTTTTTAGGCATTACAATTGGACCAAAATTATCGCGATTCCAATTGTAATTTGGGCTAAAAGGAAACACATCTTCCCTCTTACCTTTTGGTGATAATACTCTTGTTATGGATGCTACGTTATTGAATTTCTTTAGAATCTCTACTTTTGGAATGCTTAATGGAAGAATATAAGTATTGGAGTTTCGTTTTTTTCTATCAGCCTTCGCGATATTTAACTCATCTAATTTTCTAGGATTAATAGCAGTTCCATTTGTTTCAACAATGTAATTGAACTGCAGTTCTTCTGGATTATCCAATGCTTTTCCGTTCACAAACAATTGTCCGTCTCTAAATGTTAGTTCATCTCCAGGTAAAGCTACACAGCGTTTGATGTAATTCTCACGTTTGTCTACAGGTCGAATCTTAATTTCAGCTTTGCTTTCAAGAAGCTGATAAGCCATTTTGTTGTAATAGCTGTTTGATTGAATCTTGTTTTGTTTTTGCTTATCCTCATTGCGAAAATGACTGCTATGAAATCTTAACAAAGAATATATATCAGTCTGCGTATTTCCCACCCACACTGTATCACCAGCCGGAAAATTGAAAACAACTACATCATTGAGTTTTACTTCTCCAAAGCCTCCCAATCGTTTGTATGGGCGTTTTATTAACTCTGAGTATGAATTTGTTGATTTAGTGCCGGGAAGAGTGTGATGAGCAAAGGGGAAAGACAAAGGCGTATTCGGCATTTTTGGCCCGTATGCTACCTTACTAACAAATAAATAATCACCAACCAACATGGATTTTTCCATGGACGATGTTGGGATTGTATACGCTTCTATAAAGAACATCCTAATTATAGTAGCAGCAACAACAGCAAATATAATGGCATCAATCCATTCAACAGTTGTACTTTGTTTCTTAATGCCCTTTTTCTTCCAGAAAGTCCAATGTACTTTTTTACTGATATATAGATCGAATAGGATTGGTAATCCTAATAAAAGCCAATAATTGCCAATCCAAATAATCATTAACAGAGTAATGATAAGAATGATTGAAAACTTAAACCATTTGTTTCGTAGTATCTTCCCCACAGTTTATTTTAAGGTATTGATTTTGTATTCTATTATAGTTGAAGCAAATCTTTCATGCCATAAAAACCTTCTTTTTTCGGCATAAATTCGGCTGCTAATACTGCTCCCAAAGCAAATCCTTTTCTACTGTACGCTTGATGCTGAATCATGATTTCATCAACTTCAGAATGCCAGGTAATGGAATGTGTACCAGGAACTGCACCATGGCGTTTGGCCAATATGCTAAGTTCATCTTCCTTCATGCTGGTTGCTTCAATCCACTTTTCCTTTTTAGGATGATTTTCAATAATCCCATCAGCTAATGTCAAAGCGGTTCCACTCGGAGAATCCAATTTGTGAATGTGGTGAATTTCCTCCATATCCACATTGTATTCCTTAAATGGAGCCATTAGTTTGGTTAGCTTCTTATTCAATTCAAAAAACAGATTTACGCCCAAGCTAAAGTTCGATGCATAAAAGAAACCTTTGCCTTCAGCACATTGTTTCTCAATCTCTGGCAGTTGATCAAGCCAGCCAGTTGTTCCGGATACAACAGGAACATTAGCTTCGAAGCATTTTAAATAATTGCCAAACGCCGAGTCAGGATTTGTAAACTCAATGGCAACATCAATATTTTGTAAATGATCTGCACAAAGATCTTTTGGATTGTGCTGATCGATAATTAATCCGATTTCATGGCCACGATCCAGAGCAATTTGCTCTATTTCTTTACCCATTTTTCCGTAGCCTATTAATGCAATTCTCATTTGTGGTTTATTTAGTGGGAAATTGGTTTGGTTAATAGCTTTCCCTTGTTATGATTTCAAAAATAGTAAATCCAAAGCATAATAATGTCAAGCATTGCAGCTATTATTATGCTTTTTCGATAATGTACTTACTGAGGGCAATAAGTACTAATTATTAGGAGTTGAAACGTAAAAAAGGGATTGTGAAACACAACCCCTTTTCAAAGTAAATAATTTATAGTACTATTTAGCTGCTTGTGCTTTACCCACTACAGCTTTAAATGCTTCTGGATGATTTACAGCTAAATCTGCTAAAACCTTACGGTTAATTTCGATGTTAGCTTTGTGCATCAAACCAATTAATTGTGAATAAGAAAGACCTTCAAGTCTTGCCGCTGCGTTAATACGCTGAATCCACAATGCTCTGAAGTTTGATTTCTTTTTCTTTCTATCGCGGTAAGCATATTGCAAACCTTTTTCGAAAGTATTTTTGGCTACTGTCCAAACATTAGCTCTTGCTCCAAAGTTACCTCTGGTTTCTTTTAAAATTCTTTTTCTTCTAGCTCTTGAAGCTACAGAATTTACTGATCTTGGCATAATTCCTAATTTTTGAATGTTAGCGTTCCATTTAAGGACTCTTTGGTGCTAACCACTCGGTTAATAACTAAAAAAATCAATAACTGATTCTTACAACATGTTAAGCATTAACTTAACGTTTTTCTGGTCTGCTTTATTTACAGTACCAAAGTAGGTAAGATTTCTCTTCCTTTTAGTGCTCTTTTTAGTCAAAATGTGACTTTTAAAAGCGTGCTTTCTTTTGATTTTTCCAGATGCAGTCAAAGTAAATCTTTTCTTTGCACTGCAATTTGTTTTCATCTTAGGCATTGTACAAATTTAAAAATTAATGTATATATAAATTATTCTACTTTTTCTTTGGAGTAATGAACATAGTCATACGCTTACCTTCTAAACGAGGCATTTGTTCAACTTTTCCTAATTCTTCAAGATCTTGAGCGAATTTTAACAATAAAATCTCACCTTTATCTTTAAATAGAATTGAACGTCCTTTAAAGAAAACGTATGCCTTAACCTTTGCTCCTTCGTTAAGGAATTTTTCAGCATGTTTCAATTTAAAGTTGTAATCGTGTTCGTCGGTATTTGGTCCGAAACGAATTTCTTTTACAACAACTTTAACCGCTTTAGCCTTCATTTCCTTTTGTTTCTTTTTCTGCTGATAAAGAAACTTTTTGTAATCGATGATCTTACAAACTGGTGGATCGGCTTTTGGTGAAATTTCAACTAAATCCAATTCTTGATCTTCAGCAAATTTCAATGCTTCTGAAATTGAATAAACTCCTGGTTCTACATTGTCTCCCACAACGCGAACAGTACGGGCTCTAATTAACTTGTTAATTTTGTGTTGAGCCTCCTGAGGCTTTCTGGGTCCTCTGTTTCTGTGATGAAATCCAGCTATGGCTAGGTCCTCCTATTTTAGTTAGTAATTTTCGATAGAAGATAATTGACCTTCTACCTCTTTATTAATAAATTCTGAAAATTCTGTAATAGTCATAGATCCCATATCACCTTCTCCTTGTTTACGAACCGAAACTGTATTTTCAGTGGCTTCTTTCTCGCCAACAATAATTAAGTATGGGGTCTTTTTCAACTCGTTGTCACGGATTTTTCTTCCGATTTTCTCGTTGCGATCATCTAATACGGCGCGAATATCGGAATTATTTAACGAATTTAAAACTTTTTTTGCATAATCGTTATATTTTTCGCTAATCGGCATGATAACAGCTTGTTCAGGTGTTAACCACAATGGGAATTTACCACCTGTATGTTCAAGCAATACAGCGACAAAACGTTCCATAGATCCAAACGGTGCACGGTGAATCATAATCGGGCGATGTTTCTGATTATCACTGCCTACATATTCCAATTCGAATCGCTCAGGCAAGTTGTAATCAACCTGAATTGTTCCCAATTGCCATTTACGTCCAATTGCATCCTTAATCATAAAGTCAAGCTTTGGGCCATAGAATGCAGCTTCCCCGTATTCCACTACAGTGTTCAAGCCTTTTTCTTCTGCCGCTTCGATAATTGCTTTTTCAGCTTTATCCCAATTTTCTTCAGCACCAATATATTTTGCATGATTTTCTTTATCACGAAGAGATACCTGAGCAACATATTCGGTAAAGTTCAATGCTTTAAAGATGATGAAAATGATATCGATTACCTTTTTAAATTCATCTTTCAATTGATCTGGAGTACAGAACAAGTGAGCATCATCCTGAGTAAAACTACGAACACGAGTTAATCCGTGAAGCTCTCCACTTTGCTCGTAACGATAAACGGTTCCAAATTCTGCAAAACGAACAGGAAGGTCTTTATAAGAACGAGGTTTGAATTTATATGCTTCACAGTGGTGAGGACAGTTCATTGGTTTTAGCAAATACTCTTCTCCTTCTTGTGGAGTTTGAATTGCCTGGAATGAATCTTCACCATACTTGTCGTAGTGACCGGAAGTTTTGTACAAATTAATGTTACCAATGTGCGGTGTGATAATTTGCTCGTATCCAAATTTCTTTTGAACTCGCTTCAGGAATGATTCCAGGCTTTCGCGCAATTGAGCACCTTTTGGCAACCAAATTGGCATCCCCTGACCAACATTTTGAGAGAAAGTGAACAATTCCATTTCCTTACCCAATTTTCTGTGGTCACGCTTTTTAGCTTCTTCCATCATTACCTCATACTCGTCAAGGTATTTTTTCTTTGGGAAAGTAATACCATAAACACGAGTAAGCTGAGGGCGTTTTTCGTCGCCTCTCCAGTAAGCACCAGCTACCGAGTTTAGTTTGATAGCTTTGATGTAACTTGTGTTTGGCAAGTGTGGACCTCTACACAAATCGGTAAATCCCCCTTGTTGGTAAAAGCTAATTGTACCATCTTCCAATTCGTTGATCAACTCAACTTTGTACTCCTCATTTCTTTCACCGAAAAACTGAAGAGCTTCCTCTTTTGTTACATCGGTTCTTTTATATTCGTTCTTGCTACGTGCAAGTTCAAGCATTTTCTGTTCAATCTTAGGAAGATCTTTGTCGGTAAGTACCGTACCATTTCCTAAATCAACATCGTAGTAAAAGCCCATTTCAATTGCTGGACCAATACCAAATTTTACTCCTGGGTACAATACCTCTAAGGCTTCAGCCATTAAGTGAGCTGAAGAGTGCCAAAAAGCGTGTTTCCCTTCTTCATCATTCCAAGTGTGAAGCTTAATACTTGCATCTTCGTTAATCGCACGTGTAAGATCATACAACTGATCGTTAACGGTTATCGACAAAACTTCTTTTGCCAATCGACTGGAAATGCTTTTCGCGATCTCGATACCGGAGATGCCATCTTCAAACTCTTTTACTGTTCCATCTGGAAATGTAATTTTAATCATCCTATTGTTTTTAATTTTTATTCACACCGCTACAAACCAGCATGATATACTTAAATAGAAAATATGAATTTCGTGCTAATATTCAGTTGATTGAGATAATAAATCAACCATTTTGCAATTCAATCCACAAAGATATAACTTTCTGTGCAAATAGAACTTTAAATTGTAAGCAATATTTAGCATTTCAATAGATTTGGCAATTTCTTAAGATAAGAGGTTATTTTAAGAGGGGGATTGGGACTTGTATTGCTTGTTAGTGCTGATTTATATCAGGATTAAAAATTTTTCTTTTCTCTAAAAAAGTAGAATCTTTGGACTTTGTAAATACAACCTATACAAATTGTAAATAATTCAACAAACATGAGGAAAATAAGATTGATTTTAACATCAGCTATCGTGATGTGTTTCTCACTTGTAGTTCTTGCGCAACAAGAGGTGAAGAAAATAAGCATGGAAGATTTGATGCTAAATCGCACATTTGGGCAAAAATCGGTGTATGGCTTGCGCTCGATGAATGATGGTGTACACTATACCACATTGGAAGATAACGGAACTAAAATTGTGAAGTATAGTTTTGCGACAGGAAAAGTTGTTGAAACACTTTTTGATTTAAGTGAAATGAAGGATACTGACTTAAAGTATATCAGTGAATATACATTCAGTAATGATGAGAAGAGGCTGCTTTTGACAACAAATCAGGAAAGAATTTACAGAAGATCGTTCACGGCAGATTATTACGTTTTTTCATTTAAAAATAAAGAGTTGGTTCCCCTTTCGAAAAATGGAAAGCAACGATTGGCAACTTTCTCTCCTAATGGAAACCGAATTGCTTTTGTGAGAGACAACAACTTGTTTATTCATAACGTACTTTTTAGATCGGAAATTAGAATTACCAAAGATGGTGAATTCAATAAGATTCAAAACGGTACACCAGACTGGGTTTACGAAGAGGAATTTGAATTTAATAAAGCATTTACATGGTCGCCTGATAGTAAGTTTCTTGCATATATGAAGTTTGATGAAAGCGAAGTGAAGGTGTTCAATATGAATAAGTTTGAAGGTTTGTATCCACAAGTGAAAGAAAATGCTCTTTATCCTGAAAACTATACTTACAAATATCCTAAAGCAGGAGAGAAGAACTCGGATGTAAGTGTTTGGGTTTACAATGTAGAAGATCGCATTACCAAGAAAATGGATGTGGGAGAGGAGAAAAATCAGTATATTCCAAGATTGAAGTGGACAAAAGATCCTAAGAAATTGACCATTTTCCGTTTGAATCGTCATCAGAATAAATTGGAGTTTTTGCTTGCTAACGCTAAAACTGGTGAATCGGATGTAATGTATACACAAGAAAACAAATATTACGTTGAGGAACGTAATTTTGATTTTCTAACTTTCTTGGATAATGGAAATCAATTCATTTATGCTGATGAGAAAGATGGATTCAATCACTTGTATTTATTTGATATGATTACTGGAAAACCTGTTAATCAAATTACATCGGGAGATTGGGATATGACAGATTTTCTAGGTTTTGATGAAGCCAAGAAAGTGTGTTATTACGAATCAGCAGAGGTTTCGCCAATGGACAGAAATACCTGCTCTGTGAAGCTAAATGGAACGGGAAAGAAATTGATTACTCCTGCTAAAGGAACAAACAGAACGGTATTTAGTAATGGATTTAAATACTATATCAATTATTTTTCGAGTGTTACACAGCCAAACACAGTTAGCTTGTATAACTACAAAGGGAAATTGATTCGTGTGTTGGAAGATAATAAGGCATTGGTTGAGAGGTTGAAGAGTTATCGATACAATCCAAAAGAGTTTACCATGTTACCAGCAGCTGATGGTATGACCATGTTGAATACATGGATGATTAAACCATTCAATTTTGATGCTTCTAAAAAATATCCTGTTGTAATGACTCAATATAGTGGACCAAATTCACAAAGTGTTGAAAACAGATGGAGCTTTGATTGGTATCAATATCTAGCTCAAGAAGGATATATTGTGGTTTGTGTTGATCCTCGTGGAACTGGTGCTCGTGGTCAGGAGTTCCGCAAGTGTACCTATATGCAGTTGGGAAGACTTGAGTCGGACGATATGATTTCAGCGGGCAAAGCATTATCCGAGGAATCCTTTATTGATGAAAATAGAATTGCAATTTGGGGATGGAGTTTTGGTGGATTCATGTCATCGCTTTGTTTGGAGAAAGCTCCTGATGTTTTTGCTGCTGCAATTGCGATTGCTCCGGTAACCAACTGGAGATACTATGATTCAGTTTATACAGAGCGTTTCATGAGAACGCCACAAGAAAATCCTAAAGGTTACGACGATAATTCTCCAATAAATCATGTAGACAAATTACAGGGAAGTTTATTGCTTTGTCATGGAACTGCGGATGATAACGTGCATGTTCAAAATGTTTATGAGTTTGCTGAGAGATTGGTTCAAGCTGATAAGCAATTCGAAATGCAAATATATACCAACAGAAATCATAGCATTTACGGAGGTAAAACCAGGTTACATCTTTACAAGCGTTTCAATAAATTTTTAAGAGATAATCTATAAGCACGATTTTAGCTGATTTAAATAATGAAGGGAAAGAATTGAGAAATTTTTTCCCTTTTCTTTTGTGCAAATAGTCAGAATTTTAGATGACCGATCGTTATTTTTTTGAAAAAAACACTTGCGAAAACCTTGGGAATATCTATATTTGCATCGCAAAAGTAAGAACAAGGGTTCATTACAAAATGCGAGAATAGCTCAGTTGGTAGAGCATAACCTTGCCAAGGTTAGGGTCGCGAGTTCGAGTCTCGTTTCTCGCTCAAAACGGTTTTTCTTTTCCGTTTAAATAAAAAAGAAAATGCGAGAATAGCTCATCCCGATAGCTATCGGGAGTTAGAGCATAACGCAAATAAATTATGCGAGAATAGCTCAGTTGGTAGAGCATAACCTTGCCAAGGTTAGGGTCGCGAGTTCGAGTCTCGTTTCTCGCTCAAAAACGGTTTTTCTTTTCCGTTCAAATAAAAAAGAAAATGCGAGAATAGCTCATCCCGATAGCTATCGGGAGTTAGAGCATAACGCAAATAAATTATGCGAGAATAGCTCAGTTGGTAGAGCATAACCTTGCCAAGGTTAGGGTCGCGAGTTCGAGTCTCGTTTCTCGCTCTTTTGAAGAGATTTCCTCTTAGGAGGATTTTTTTACTGTACAAACTAGCATTACTAAAGCTGCTTCATTTTTTGGAGCAGCTTTTTTATTTCTTGAATCCACTAAAAAATACCTTCTTTTTTTAGGCTAGCATATCAAAATTTTAAATATTCTGCCTCTGGCACAATTCAGGATATAATTTTTTGCAAATCGATCACCTGTGTCGAGCCAGATGATCAACTTTTTGTTCGGCGAGAGTCTGACTAGTGAGAAATAATGCTAAATCCCTCTTTCAAACCTACTTCATAAAATAGGAAAGGAGTCCTCTTTTAAGCAAAAAAAGACCCCCTTTTGGAAGTCTTTTCGATATATCAATTAGAATGTGAATCCAAAATTAAGGCTCACTAGCCATGCATTTAATCCATCGCTTCTGTCGTAATAAGCTGCTCTTAAGCCCACACTTTTAAATTGGGCCACCTTTCCTTTTCTAAATGGGGATTTAAATCTGCCAATTCCCATAACAGGTGAATATTGAAAACCAACACCAACTTTATAGCTGTCAAAATCTGAAAGATCGTAATCTGAAGTATAAAATTCCGGAGTATTGGTAGCACTTGCTTGACCAAATTTATAAAAATCATCAGCGGCAGTTTGGGTGTGATACCTGAAAAATGGCGAAACGATAAATGATTGAGAAACCATCATTGGCAATTCAATACTAGCCGTGTGAGCTGATATTCCCCAACTATCAGTATAGAATCGATAAAAAGTTTTTAAGCGTACAAAATCACTTAAATAATAATTCCAACGCATAGAGATCGGAATTTTCAATCGACTATCATCTAGCTTTTCTACATTACTTAAGCCTCTTAGGGTAGCCATATCATCATTGATGTTCGCATCATCGAAGAATACTCTATGAAATGGAGTTGAAAGCAAACCGCTTTGCGATACTACTTCTGCCGAAAACAAAGCTTGTAAGCGTTTGTTGATAACCTGAGAGTAGGATAGACCAAACTTAAGAGTTGTTCTTGTATCGTCCGATAAATTGGCTTTGTTCGTACCTCTTATTTCAGTTGGGTAAAGCAAATCCCAACTGTCATTCATAAACAATGCATCGAGGGTTAGCGATCGGTTCTGATCTTCGGAATTGAAAGTGTACGATCCGCCAAAATTGAAGGATGTTACATCGTATTCGCTTGAGAATCCACCTAGAATGCTATAGGCATTGCCTGATTTTGCCAAAGTATGCGAGTAAGCCATATTGATATGAGCTCTTGCATCTTTACTCGAAGCTGATGATTTCTCCATATCGAAATAATCGATATTATCGGTTGAAGCCGATGAGTAAATATCTACTCCAAAATTTAAATCGACAGCTGATAAAGAATCCAAAGGAACATGAACTACAAAACTTGGAGCTACATTATCCAATTCTTCGGTGCCCATACCACCAGTAACAGGAGAATGATCGCCATCTTGTTCGTAATAGTTGAACAAGAAGTTCACTTCAGTGTCTTTAAAATCTTCAGGTGATTTTTTTGTTTTTACCTTCTTGCGACTATCTTCTTGTTTGTCGTCAATACTGTTTTTATCAGTTTGAGAGAATCCTGTCATGCCAATTCCTAATAATAATAACAGGCCAAATAGAGCTTTTAATTGCATCCGCAACCTCCTCCCGATTTTCCACCATTCGCACCAGCAGCGCCTTCGCGGTATGCCTGGAAATTGGTTTCATAAACTTCTAATTTCTTTGCTTGCAATGCCATTTCCGTATCGTTAAGATATGCTTTTTGGTATGCAGCCACCGAAACACAACTGTTCATGGCCACTACCGCAAGCAATCCAAATAGCATTAATTTGATTTTTCTTCTACTCATTGAATTTTCCTATTTGAATTTGATGTGTGTTATTTTGATTATTTGCTTTGTGATATTCTAATTTTAAATTGGAAGAGGTGAGCATTTTTTGATCATCAGTAACTAAGATGCATTCAATTCCATTTAGTTTGTTGATTAATTGTAAGCCACTTTTTGCTCCTAATACAAAAATAGAAGTAGCAAGTGCATCTGCTAATTCGGCATTCGGACAAATGATGGTAACGCTACTTAATCCACTTACCGGATAACCTGTTCTGGGATCGATAATATGTGAATATCTTTTGCCGTTGAAGGTGACGAATTTCTCGTAGTTTCCCGAGGTTACAACTGCAGTTTCGCCAATGCTTAACCAAGAGAATATTTGGTCTTTTTCTTTGGGATTTGATATTCCGATTTTCCAATCCTTACCATCTTCATCTCTTCCCCAGGTAATCAAATCGCCTGAAGCATTAACTAAGGCGCCATCTAATCCCATTTTCGACATTATTTCGAGTGCCTTATTGGCTGCATAACCTTTACCAATTGCACCAAAGCCAATTTTCATTCCTTTTTTCTTGAGAAATACATTTGTGTTTGCATTGTCAAGAATAATGTCTTTGTAATTTATTTTCGATACGGATTTTGCTACGCTGGCTGAATCTGGCATTTGCATCATGCTACCGTCAAATTTCCAGATCTTGTCCATTGATGCATAACTAATATCGAAGGCGCCATGGGTTAAATGGGATATTTTCTTACATCTTCTAATTAGATTGAACAGTTCACGATCTACCTGCACAGACTTTATGCCTGCATTGCGAACAATTGCTGAAGTTTGTGAATCGGAATCCCAAGAAGAAATCAATTTTTCAATCCTTTTGATTTCATTTATTCCAACTTCAATTGCCTTATTTGCTTTTGTTGCATCCTCCGAAATTGCTGTAATTTCGAATCGAGAGCCCATTAAAAGTAAGACCTGTTTATGCGATTTGTTTTGTCCGTGTGAGATAAAGCTTAGGCCTAACAAAAATGATATTACTAGTATTTGTTTCATTCTTTTACTTTAAGAATGACTTAATGTGACTAATGTATTGATCAGGATTTAGCTTTTTATAGCCTGTTTTTCCCAATACTTCTCCATCTTTATTCAGTAGGACGATGGTGGGAAACTGTCCCTTTTTGTTATATTTTTCGGCAAGTGCTTCGTTTATTTTAATTTGCTCTTTGCTTAGTCTGTTTTTTTTCGAGCGAGGGAAATCTACATCTAAGATAACCAGTTCATTTTTGGCAAAATCTTTAAACTCATCTGTATTTAAGATCGTTTTTTTAAGTATGATGCATGATCGGCACCAATCGGAACCAGAGAAATTCATCAATATAAATTTGTTCTCTTTTTTAGCCTGATCTAAAGCTTGGTTTAGGTTGGATTGAGCTTGAATATTGTTTGTGGTAAATAATACCACAAACAATAAAATTATTGATTTTGCAATATTCATTCTAGTTTTCTATTTAGTTTATTGTTCTTTGATTTTTAATTGTCAAAAAATAAATTCTAAATCAAAACTATAAAAAAATACTTTGCGGTGTTTTATTCTTGTGTTAAAAAATGTAAAAATCTAGATATTTGTACAAGTATTGTGTTTACTTGGTTAGAATTGAATTCCATTGTTGTGAAGTATGCTAATTACTTCATTACCCAATTGAGGTTTTACAGCTCTTAGCATTTGGTTTATTTTTTCATTCTCGATATCTGTTAATCCAAGAATAATGTATGCTGAATTTCTATCTTCAGGAGCATCCTTAATCAATTCCATTAGAATATTGGTTCCTGAATGAAACTCTTTGTTGGATAAAACAGAAAGGTTTACGAAAAATTGACTTGCAGTACGAACAATTTGTCCATCAGTTTCAACCTGAATGAAAGGAAACAAAGCCATCACAGCTTTCGGGTTATTTTTTCTGATAACTGAACTGAGAGCTGTAAGCAGTTTGGTTCGTTCTTCGCTGGTAGTGTTTTCGATTAAATATTCAAACATGCGAAAAAGAACAGGAATAATATTCTTGTTGCGGCTTTCACCATATAAAAAACAGGTTCTAAAAGCCATTACTTGCAATTCATTCTTATCCAATTCATCCCATTTATCTGCTTGCAATGCGATTTTATCTAAATAGGAGTAGTCCTTTTTCTGATTAGCCATATTGAAATTTTAATTTGCGCAAAGATATAAACATGAAAGCATTCTCCAATATACAAAACAGCAGAATTAATTAGATGAAATTATTTGGATCGCATCAGAAATCTTTTGCAATTATTACTTTTTTGTTAATTTTGCTTGCCTTGCCCAAGTGCTGGAATTGGTAGACAGGCATGGTTGAGGGCCATGTGTCCGATTGGGCGTGCGGGTTCGACTCCCGCCTTGGGCACAAAAGCTTTGTCAACTGACAAAGCTTTTTTTATTTCTCCTCTCTGAAGATTTCATTAATTTATTTAATTTAGATATCAAATTTGTAATTTATGATAGGAACTCTGGTCAACGTTGGAGCTATAATTCTTGGAGGAAGCATCGGGCTTTTATTTCGAGCAAAAATTCCTGAACGTTTATTTAAAATTGTTTTTCAGGCAATTGGTGTATTTACCCTTTACCTGGGAATTAGTATGGCACTAAAAGCAAGCGAATTGCTGATTATGGTGTTTAGTTTGGTATTGGGATCTTTGTTGGGAGAGTTGCTGCGTTTGGAAGAACGAGTTGAGAAGTTAAGTGAAGGCTTGAAGAAAAGAGTTGGCAGTGGAGATGCCAATTTTTCAACAGGCTTACTTACTGCATTTATGCTTTTTTGCATGGGTGCAATGACCATTGTTGGAAGCTTAGAGGAAGGCATGGGCAAAGAACCAACTTTGTTGCTAACCAAATCATTAATGGATGGCATATCCTCGGTAGCCTTGGCTGCAGTAATGGGAATAGGAGTTCTTTTTTCGGTTGTGCCTCTATTGATTTACCAAGGTGGATTAACCCTTTTGGCAGCTTTGTTTGGCGACATTATTCCCCAAATTGTGATCGATGAAATAACAGGAATAGGAGGTGTGTTAATAATTGCTTTAGGGATAAGCATTTTAGAGCTTAAAAAAATTAAAGTTTTGAATATGTTACCCGCAATTTTAATTGAAATACTTCTGTGTTATATCTTTTTATAAATTTGTAAATCCGCATATCAGGATAACTTCAAAAAAATATTGAATTGAAACAAGAGACTAAAAACGCGTTAATCAGGTTGTTTGAAAAATGGGCAGGAGATAAAGTTGTTGAAACAGAACTTCTTCCGCAATCTGGTTCGTATCGAGAATATATACGAATTATTGGTGAAAAGAGAACTGTACTTGGAGCCTTTAATGCCGACCTAAAAGAAAATCATGCTTTCATAAGTTTTAGCAAGCATTTTTTATCTAAAAATTTACCAGTTCCCGAAATCTATCATCAAGATGATGAAAATGGGTTGTACCTTTTACAGGATTTGGGAAAAACTACCTTGTTCGATTATATACTTCACCTTCGCGTTGGTGAAGGATTCGCTACCGATTTGGTCTTGATTTACAAGAAAATCATCAGTCAATTGGTGCGTTTTCAGGTTGAAGGAGGAGAAGGATTGGATTTCTCGGCATGTTATCCACGTGATAGCTTCGATAAGCAATCGATGATTTGGGATTTACATTACTTCAAGTATTATTTCCTAAAATTGGCCAAGATTCCGTTTGATGAACAATTGCTGGAAAATGACTTCCAGAAATTCTCGGATTACCTCTTAGATGCACCAAGAGAGTACTTCTTGTATCGCGATTTTCAATCAAGAAATATCATGTTGGTGAATGGTGAACCATGGTTTATCGATTATCAGGGAGGAAGAAAAGGAGCTTTGCAATATGATTTGGCATCGTTACTATACGATGCTAAAGCAGATTTGCCTCAGGAGGTAAGAGATGAATTGTTTGACCATTATCTTCAAGAGGTTCAGAAAGTACAAAAAGTTGATCCGAAAGCATTCAAATCATTCTTCCAAGGATATGTTTTGATTCGCATCATGCAAGCAATGGGAGCTTATGGATTCCGTGGATTTTACGAGAGAAAAGAGCATTTCTTAAAATCGATTCCATATGCATTAAAGAACTTGGAAACCATATTGGGTAGATTGGATTTGCCTGTGGAATTAACGGAGTTAACCAAAGCTCTTAATGAAGTGGTTGGTTCGGAATTTTTACAGCAAGTAGGTCAGGAAGAAGAGGTAAAACTACATGTAGAAATCAACAGTTTCTCCTATCGCAGGGGAATACCATTGGACAAGTCAACCAATGGAGGAGGATTCGTGTTCGATTGTCGAGCTATTCATAATCCGGGAAGATATCAGGAGTATGTAGAAATGACAGGAAAAGATCAGCCAGTAATTGACTTTTTTAAGGAAAAAAGTGAAATGGATGAATTCCTTACATCGGTTTTTGCTATTGTTGATATGAGTGTAGACAAATACATCAAACGAAAATTTACCAATTTACAGGTGAGTTTTGGTTGTACAGGAGGTCGACATCGTTCGGTGTTTTCAGCAGAAAGTTTAGCCAAGCATTTGCGTGAAAAATTTGATGTGAATGTTAGTTTGCGACATATTGAAAGAGAAATAGAGGGGAATTGAAATGAGCAAGAAGCGTTGTAAATTGTCACCAGAGGAGTATGCGGAGAAGGTTTGTAAAACGGAACAATTTGTTTGTCCGAAATGCAATAGAGTAGCGAAAAGTGCCAAGAAACTTTGCAAGGCGAAAAAGATAGAAATAGATAAAGACAGAATATTTTACAGATAGTTGTGTAACTGTTTACTGATCACTGTTAACCGAAAAGAATGTTGAATGCAATGATATTTGCCGCAGGATTGGGCACAAGGTTAAAGCCTTATACCAATACCAAACCAAAGGCTTTGGTTGAACTTGCGGGCAAGCCTCTGCTCGAAAGAGCGATTATAAAATTAATAGATTTAGGTGTTGATCGTATTGTGATTAACGTGCATCATTTTGCAGATCTGATTGAGAAGTTTTTAGAAGAGAATAATTATTTTGGAGCTGACATTCGCATTTCAGATGAAAGAGACGAACTTTTAGATACTGGAGGAGGATTAAAAAAGGCGAAAGATTTATTCATTCCTGATTCTCCTGTGTTGATTTACAATGTAGATATTCTTTCTTCCATTAATTTGGCTGATTTGATTAAAGAACACGAATCAGCAAAAGCTTTGGTTAGCATGGTTATGCGAAAGCGAGATAGCAGTCGTTATTTGTATTTTAATAGCGATAGGCAGCTAACAGGTTGGAAGAATTGTAAGACTGATGAGGTGAAGCAAGCTAGAGCTGATATGGAAGAATCAGAGCCATTGGCATTTAGTGGTATTCATTTAATCGATCCCAAACTGTTTGAATTGATAGAAGAAGAGGGGAAATTCTCCATTATCGATTTGTATCTGCGATTGGCAAAAACTGAAAAAATGTTGGCCTACAATGATGAATCAGATTTGTGGTTCGATTTGGGAAAACCAGAGCAACTGCAGAAAGCAGAAACATTAATTACGAATTACGATCCTGATAACTCTCGGGAATAAATTACGAATTACGTTTCTTTGCAAAGATATAATTGATGAGCAAAAAATAGGATATAGGAGTTCTCCCGTTTAGGGGATTCACGATAGCTATCAAGACCCGATAGGAAGAGGGGTGTTGTTAGCGTACTTTCTTCTATATTTTTTGCTTAATATGAGAAATAATTTTGTGTAAAGAAATGTTTGAATAAATTATAACAATAGGACTTTCTAACGGTTAGACTATTAGACTTTCTGACGGTTAGACTATTAGACTTTAAAAAATATAAGAGATGAATTTAAAACCAATCATTTTTGCTGCACTTAGAGTAATTCTATATGCAATTCCAGTTGCAGCATCAGCATTAATCATTAAAAGCGATGCAGGTATTCTTATCGATGGGGGAAAATTTGGCGAAGGTTCCCAAACCGAATGGATGCAGCAAATGTATTTATTGCTAACCAGTATTGTGTTTATTTTGGCTGGGATTCGTTCCAAGGGACATCAAGCCATTTCCTATCTATTTGGTGGTGGTGCCTTGGTAGCCTTAATTCGTGAGTTCGATGTTTATTTCGATAAGATCTATCACGGAGCCTGGTTTCCATTTGCATTGTTTGTATTGTTGCTTTCCATCTTCTTGGTATATCGCAAACGTCAGCAAATTTGGGAAAACCTTGAGGAATTTTTTACAACACCAGCATTCGGAACCTTTATTGCAGGTTTTTTAGGTGTATTTGTTTTCTCACGTTTGTTTGGAACCAAGAAAGTATGGCGTGCCTTGTTCGATGTTGAAAAGTTGGAGCCAGTGCAACGTTGGGTAAAAAATGCAGTTGAAGAGGGAAGTGAGCTATTTGGATATACTTTGCTTTTTATAGCGGCAATTGAGTTTTTTGTATATGTTTCGAAAAAGCTGAAAGAGTAAAACTTTTATAAATCAAAATAAATTAAAGTGTGCCAATAGGCGCACTTTTTTTATGGCTGGAATTCAATAAATAGCACTTATGATATCAGATATATGGTAATAATGTTTTATGAGATTATTTCTAAATAAAGGAATGCTCTTCAATTGGCTGAGGAGGTCATTTTCTCAAAAAAGAAGCTCCTCAATTGGCTGAGGAGATCATTTTCTCAAAAAAGAAGCTCCTCAATTGGTTGAGGAGGTCATTTTCTTAAAAAAGAAGCTCCTGAATTGGTTTAGGTAATCGTTTTCTCAAAAAAGAAGCTCCTGAATTGGTTCAGGTAATCGTTTTCTCAAAAAAGAAGCTCCTGAATTGGTTCAGGTAATCGTTTTCTCAAAAAAGAAGTTCCTGAATTGGTTCAGGTAATCGTTTTCTCAAAAAAGAAGCTCCTGAATTGGTTCAGCAGATTGTTTCCATAAAAAAAGCCACTCAAAAAATGAATGGCTTTAAAAAATTATCGTAGAATTTAATCAATCACACCCGAACCAATCAATTCACCTTCATCGTACCAGGCAGCAAACTGTCCTGAAACAACGGCACGTTGTGGCTCATCAAAGTGGATGTACAATCCTTCCTCTTTAAAATGAATGCTTCCACCTTGTAAAGGTTGGCGATAACGAATTCTGATATCGTATCTTCTTTCACAGTTTTCGGTCGGACGCAAATCTTCGCGAATAAAATGAATGTCTTCGTTCGGAATAAACAAGGCCTTGCGCATTAGCAACGGATGTTCGTGTCCCATTCCCACGTAAACAATGTTTTCCTTTACATCGGTACCAATAACAAACAAAGGTTCTGCTTTTCCACCAACATTTAGTCCTTTACGCTGACCTACGGTAAAAAAGTGAGCTCCATTGTGCGTTCCTACCTCTTCTCCCATTTCAGGAGAAAACTGATAGGGTTGAGCAATGTCTCTTAAATCCTCTGACTGAGGAATAATTTCTTTTGCCTTATCAGCAGATATTTCGATAATTCTTCCTTTTTTAGCCTTTAGCTTTTGCTGAAGAAATACTGGCAAATCAACTTTACCCACAAAACAGATACCTTGCGAATCTTTCTTTTCGGCTGATGCCAATTTTTCTCTTCGGGCAATTTCTCTTACCTCAGGTTTTTCAATATGTCCGATTGGAAACATCGCTTTCGACAATTGCTCCTGCGATAGTTGACACAAGAAGTAAGACTGATCTTTGTTGTTGTCTTCACCAGCAATTAAGCGGTAAACTTCTTTGCCATCTTTAACAATGGTTTCTTTCTGGCAATAATGTCCTGTTGCAACGTAATCGGCACCCAGTTCCAATGCCTTCTTTAAGAAAACATCAAATTTAATTTCACGATTACACAATACATCAGGATTAGGAGTTTTCCCTTTTTCGTATTCGGCAAACATGTAATCAATTACTTGTGCACGATATTCGGTACTCAAATCCACAAAGTGGAAAGGAATATCCAGTTTTTTAGCCACCATTTGTGCAAACAAAACATCCTCTTCAAAAGGGCATTCTTCCGATTTTAATCCGACAGTGTCGTTCCAGTTTTGCATAAAAAGTGCTTCCACTTCATAGCCTTGCTCTTTTAGCAAATAAGCAGCAACACTTGAATCTACTCCTCCCGACAGTCCGATTACAACTTTTTTCTTCATTAAATAAAATCTCCTTGTTTTTTCAAGGAGCAAAAGTATTCATTTTTTACAGATGTGGCAAACAATCAAATTTTAAGGAGTTGTTAATATGCAATAACTAGTTTTAAATCGATCATAGATATTCTTTAATAGGCAATTGTAATTTTCAATGATAAAAATTCTTATGAATTTTTTTTGGTGCATATTTTGCGTTAAATTCGTTAATAATTTAAAATTGAGACAGCTCTCTTTAACTAACTAATAAACAAAGCTAAAATTTAACACATGAAGAAACTTGGTTTAACACTTATTGCTGCAATGATTTGTTTTGTTGCAATATCTCAAGAAAAACAAGATACATCCTATTGGAAAAAAGGTGGGATGATTTCAATATCATTTTCTCAAACATCTTTAACAAACTGGTCTGGTGGTGGAGATAATGCTATTTCTACAAATTCTCAATTAAATTTATTCGCCAATTACAACAAAGGAAAAAACAGTTGGGAGAATAAATTGAACTTGGAATATGGATTGGTAAAGCAAGGTGACGAAGGAGTTCGTAAGAGTATAGATAAGTTGGAATACTTTACCAAGTATGGTTATAAAAATGGTGGGCATTGGTTTTATACAGCTCTTTTTGATTTTAAGACGCAGTTTGCTAAAGGTTACAATTACAGTAGTGAAGAAGGGGTGGATGATGTGAAAATTTCGAATTTTCTTGCTCCTGCCTATATGAACCTATCGGTTGGTATGGATTACAAACCAAGTGATGTATTTTCTGCATACATTTCACCAGTTACTGGAAAAATGACTGTGGTAAATGATGATGATCTTTCGGATAAAGGTGCTTTTGGTGTTGATCCTGGTGATAAATTTAGAAGTGAGTTTGGTGCATATTCCAAATTGTCATTGAATAAAGATATCATGGAAAATGTAAATTTAAAAAGTACGCTTGATTTATTTACCAATTACTCAGAAAGCTTTGGTAATATTGATGTGACCTGGGAAGTACTGTTAAACATGAAAATTAACAGCTTCTTAACAGCTTCGGTAAATACTTCACTAGTATACGACGATGATGTTGACTATTTTAATGAAGATGGTATTAATAAAGGTCCAAGAATTCAATTCAAAGAAATCATAGGAGTCGGTTTAGCTTACAAGTTTTAATCGAATTGATATAAAGTACAAGCGGAAGATTGATGGTCTTCCGCTTTTTTTTGCATTTATTTGCCTCTTTGAACTAAAATAATGCCGGTTTTTTCTTCAACAAACTGAAAATAGTGATACAACTTGTAGTTGACATCAAAACCATAATCCTCGAAAGGATCGTAGTAAATGTGATTCTCGAAATATGGGTGTCCTTGTGAGTGTTTTATATTCCACTCTATAACATACCTGTGATTCCAATTTTTATAATAGCTATTGGAGTGTGCTGTGGCTGGCATATTTCGTGTAACAAACCAGTTCTCGAAACCAACATCTAGGATTAATAATTCGTATTCTGTACTATCTGTAAGTTCATTTGTTGCAAGCTCAGTTGTATTATCATTTACAATTTCAGGTTGATTGAATGAAGAGTATGAACTGCAAGCCGCTAATGCAAATAAAGCAACCAGAATAAATAATAAATGTTTCATAGTTCATTCGTTTTAATGCTTAAAAGAACACTTGTAGTATTGATTGAATCAATATTAAGAGAGGCTGTATTATAGGAACGTTTTGAAAAATAAAAAGTTGCGAATATTAACGCTTAAAAAAAGAAAAGCAGGTGTAAAACACCTGCCTTTACATTTAGTAATCAAATTATAATTTTAGTAGTTTTTTGGTAATCACTTCTTCTTCATCTTCAATAGAAATGAAATACATTCCTGGAGGAAGATCGGAAACATCAAGTGTGTTATTCTCCACGTCAAGTGTAACAATTTTTATCGTCTTGCCTGTTATCGAGCTAATTTTTACTCTGGACTGCATGTTCCCCTGAATGAATAGGTTCACATAGTCTTTGGCAGGATTAGGATAAAGTTTTAGTTCTTCAACAGGAGGTGTATCACTTAATGGTAATCCGAATGATGAATTTTTAGCAATACTTGCAGGAGCTGTATTCGAAATGTTTACTGTGTAATCTTCAACTTCACCCTGGCTAAAGATTTGACAACCATTAGAAGCCGCTCTTCTGTGCTTTAATATGACTCTCATGCGTGTATGTCCTAGCGCCGCATCAGATGAGATATTTACATTTTTGGATGATATGCCAGAGCTGATTGTATATCCTGTAACAACCAATTCACTACTGCTAAAGTTACCATCTCTATTAAAATCGATGTAAATTTTCCAATTGGCCGCGTAGGTTCTTCTTGTGTATGCTAACGAGAAGTTTAATGTGTAGGAGTTACCAGGAGCAACATTTGCAATTAGTCCGGTATAGTCTCCATAACCACCATCATTTCCTGAAGGATTGCTCATGTCTGCAAACTCAACCAAATCTATGTATTCATATCGAGTATCTTGACCGTAAGATTCGCAATATTCAGGAGTTGGAGATTCTCCCAATGTAGTTAAGGATTGTATAGCAGTATAATCGCTATCTCCAGTTGTATTTGTTGCTCTCACCTGATATTCGTATGTGGTTTCGGCCAAAGCACTGGTGTAATCGAAACTTGTAGAAGTTGTTGAATAAGATTCCCAAGCACCACCTAATTCTCTAACTTGAATATCATAGTTATCTGCAAATTGCATGGAATTCCAGTTAAGTGTAAATGAGGTGGATGCGATGTTTGATGCACTTAATCCTGTTGGGGTGTTTGGAGCTGGAACAGGATCGGTAGTCAAACTTCCAATGGTAGAATATTCACCCGGTCCAACTTCATTATTCCCTTTTACTCTGAATTCATAGTTTGTAGAGGCATCAGCATTTGTATAGTCGTAAGAGGTTGCACTTGTATTGAATGAGGTCCAGTTTCCACCAGAAATTCTAATATCAAGATCATAATCATCGGCATCAGTTAAAGCATCCCAACTTATTGTAAATGAATTGTAGGTAATGTTTGAAGCAATTACATTCTGTGGAATACCAGGAGCTGTTGGAGCTTCAAGAGTTGTTGCTGCTTCCACAGCTGAATATGCACTGGAACCTATTTCATTGTTAGCTCTAATCTGGAATTCATAAGTTGTTTCACCTGTTAGTCCTGTATAGTTATATGAAGTTCCTGTTTGATTAATGGTAGTCCAGTTTCCGCTTTGTTCTCTTACCTGTAGATCGTAATCATCAGCATCTGTTACAGCATCCCAGCTTATGGTCATTGAATTGTAAGTAATTGATGAAGCCATTAAGTTAGCAGGAGTTTTTGGAGCTGTTGGAGCTTCAAGAGTTGTTGCAGATTCCACAACAGAATATGCGCTGGAACCTATTTCATTGTTAGCTCTAACCTGGAATTCATAAGTTGTTTCTCCCGTTAGTCCTGTATAGTTATATGAAGTTCCTGTTTGATTAATGGTAGTCCAGCTTCCTCCTTGTACTCTTACCTGAAGGTCATAATCATCGGTGTCAGCCATAGCATCCCAGCTGATTGTCATCGAGCTGTAAGTAATAGACGATGCGGTAAGGTTGGTAGGAGTATCAGGAGCAGTAGGAGCAGCTTCTGTAGTTGCACTGGCAATTGCAGAATAATCGCTGGATCCTACTTCATTGTTAGCTCTAACACGGAATTCATAAGTTGTTTCAGCTGAAAGGCTAGAGTAATCATATGAAGTGCCCACTTGATTAATTGTTGTCCAGGATCCACCTTGTGGACGAACATCAAGATCATAGTCATCAGCATCTGTTACTGCATCCCAACTTATTGTCATTGAGTTGTAGGTAATTGCTGATGCTGCAAGATTTGTAGGTGTATCAGGAGCTGTTGGTGCAGCTTCTGTTGTTACATTTGCAATTGCAGAATAACCACTTGATCCGGCGTCATTATTAGCTCTAACACGGAAATCGTATGTTGTACCAGCAGTAGCATTGGTGTAATCATGAGTTATAGCTGTTGTATTATAATCTTGCCAACTTCCACCTTCTTCTCTTACTTGCAAATCGTAGCTAGTGGCACCCGAAACTGCATTCCATTCAATGGTGAAAGAAGTTTGGCTTACGTTGGTTGCTGTTAGTCCTGAAGGAACAGATGGTAAATTATCATCACTTAATGCTTTATAAGCGTTTAGTCTTCCACTACCTAGTTTACCAGCGTGTGTTGCACTTTGTAAAGCATCAATATTATCAGTATTATCAACCAGTTTATTCCAAAGTTCGGTAGGAGTGATGTTGCCTGCATATTTTGAAACGACTAATGCTGCAACACCTGAAACATGTGGACAAGCCATAGATGTTCCTTGCATTACTCCATATTGATCGTTAGGATATGTGCTATGAACTGCTGTTGGATCTTCATTGGTATTTTCCAATTCTCCACCAGGAGCTGCAATGTCAACCCAATCGCCGTAATTAGAGTAGTATGATCTAACATCATTCTTATTTGTTGCAGCAACAGATAATACCTTATCATAATAAGCTGGGTAGTATCTACTTTGTGAATTATCATTACCAGCTGCAAAAATAACAATTCCACCATTCATTGGTGCATCAGGTCCACCAGCATTGGCAATAAAATAATCGATCCCATCAAGTACAGCTTGGTCATAGTAATAGGGATATCTGTAACTCCAACTGTTTTGAGAAATTACAGCACCATTATCTGCTGCGTAGGTAAATGCTTCTGCAAATCCACCAGTTGATGCAGCAAAAACATTACATGACATGATTCTGACACCATCGCCATTGCCGCTACCGCCGGCAATACCACTAAGGCCAACACCATTATTATTTACGGCAGCAATGGTTCCTGCGACGTGTGTTCCATGATCACCAACGTAAATTTCACCTGTATCATCACCAAAGTTGTAGCCATATATGTCATCAACGTAACCATTGTTGTCATCATCAATACCATTGCCAGCAATTTCGCCAGGATTTATCCACATGTTTGCTGCCAGATCGACATGGTCAAAGTCTACACCACCATCTTCTACGGCAACAATTACATTGGTATTTCCAGTTTCAATTTGCCAAGCTTCCAGCAAGCTGATATCAGCACCAGGAGTACCATTGTTTTGACCAGTATTTTCATAATGCCACTGATCTCCAAACAATGGATCATTTGTCCCTGATGGCAAAGCTGCTGGAGCAATTTTATTTCCCTCATCCATTGCTACATGTTTCACTGCATGTACACCTTCTGCAATTGAAATTTCAGCAATGTTGTTATATGACTCGATTAATTGTTTTACAGGTGTTGGCGAATTAAATTCTAATTCGTACCAAAGGTGTAAGCCAAATTTTTTGTGTCGAGCTTCGTGTTTACCTGCATGACGGTAAACTCTTTTCATTTTGTGTGCTTTGAATTGTTCATTAACCCTGTTGACACTTTCAAAATTGGTTTTAACAAAAGCTGGTTTTTGCTTGAGCTTAACATCTTTAGCTTCTTGAAGAAGTTGATGTAAGGTTTGAACTTTTTGGTCTTCAGTTTGTTCAAATTTAATTCGAATAATTCCTTTGTATTTTCCCTCTGAATTAATTTCTTTTTCTTGGCTATAAGTAAAGCCAGTTAGAAATATGAAACAAAGAAATAGAGTAAAAAATTTTTTCATAACTGCTTGGTTTAAAGTGAATGTTTTAGAAAACTTTCAATAAGTTAATTAAAAATGATTAATGATACAATATCAAATAGTTAGGTGGGTTTGTTTGAGTTTTTGTATTAAAACTATTGTTAACTTATTGAAGATGTTATCCAATAGTGTAGGATTATTTGTTATTATTTGCTTGCAGAGATTTTTGTTTAATTTCAATTGATTATTTAAAATTAAACTATTTAGGATATTAGGTTAATGAAATTTATTTATCAAAAAGATGAATTTTACAATTAAAGGATCTGATATTAATTTTATAGTTTATTAAGAACTGTACTGAAAAGATTATTTGTATTTTCGGCATAAAGCAATTTTGAATGTCACAACTTAATATATATAGAGCTTCAGCAGGCTCAGGAAAAACGTATACACTTACTGGTGAGTTTTTAAGCATCGTTTTCAGCGATCCTTTAAGTTATAAGAATATTTTAGCGGTTACTTTCACAAATAAGGCTACCGATGAAATGAAATCGAGAATCTTAAAAGAGATTCATATTATCTCATCCGGAAAAAAATCGCCATATGTCCAACAATTGTGTGAGGCGAATCAACTTAATGCTGAAGAGTTGAAAAGGAGAGCAAATGAGATATTGAATCGAATGCTTCATGATTATTCGAGATTCTCAGTAACTACCATTGATAGTTTTTTTCAAAAGGTTGTGCGTTCTTTTACGCGCGAGATAGGTTTGCAAATGGGTTATAATATCGAGTTGGATCAAAACTCTGTTTTGAGTGATGTTGTAGATCATTTGTTGCAAGATGTTGATAAAGATTCGCAATTAAGAAATTGGCTATCTTCCTTTGCAGAATCCAAGATCAGGGATGGAAAAACCTGGAATTTTAAGCAGGATATTTTAACGCTTGGAAGTGAAGTGTTCAAGGAGGATTTCCAAAACTTCTCGAACAGTTTGATCGAAAAATTATCTGATAAAAAGTTTCTAAGTTCTTACCGAAAAATCCTGAATGAGATTAAGGAGGAATTTGAACAATTTTTTGCCCAAAAAGGTGAAGAAGCAACACGAATTATGGAGAATCACTCTTTAAATGTTGCTGATTTTTCATACGGTAAAACTGGAGTAGCTGGCTATTTGGAACGATTGGGAAAGGGAGGAAAGTATGAACCTGGTGCAAGAGCCAGAGCAGCAATTGATACTCCGCAAAAATGGGTTGCCGGTAAAGCTGGAAAAGAAACCAAGATGGCTGTTGAAGCAGCAGTTTCAGCTGGCCTGAATGATGTTCTTAAAGCTGTAGTGAATTATTACGATGAGCAATCAATGTTGTACAATTCAACCGAAAAAACACTAAGCTACATCTATACTTTAGGAATTCTTACTGACCTTTCGAAAAAAGTTCGTGAGTACTCCGAAGAGGAGAATATCTTTCTTTTATCAGATGCAAGCAGGTTGTTAAGAGACATTATCGGAAATAATGATTCTCCTTTCATTTACGAGAAAATTGGTAATGTGTACAAGCACTTTATGATTGACGAGTTTCAGGATACATCATCTATGCAGTGGGATAATTTCAGACCATTGGTTGGAAATTCTTTGGCTGAAGATCAACACTCACTTGTTGTAGGTGATGTAAAGCAATCCATTTACCGATGGCGAAATGGAGATTGGAAATTGTTGGCAAATCAATTGGATACTGATTTTAGTGGTTATGGAGTGAATGGTTTAAGCTTAAATTACAATTGGAGAAGTAGTAGGAATGTTATTGATTTTAACAATGCAACCTTCGCACTAGGAGCTCAAATTATGCAAAATCAATACAATGAATCGATTCCTGCCGAGATTTCTGATCGAATGGAGGATGAGAAACAAAAAATTGTAAGCGCTTACCAGGATGTATATCAGCATATCCCTGATAAAGGGGAAGGAGTATCAGGATATGTTAAAGCACATTTTCTGGAAAAGGAAAATGAATCGGATTGGGTAGAGCAGGTTTTGGAAGATTTACCTTTGAAAATAGAAGAATTACAATCCAGTGGTTACAAGGCACGAGACATTTCAATTTTGGTTAGAAATGGCAAAGAGGGAGGTTTGGTAGCTGATACCTTAATGGCCTATCGCGCAAGTGAAAAAGCAAAAGAGAATATCAATTACGATGTTATTTCCAATGATTCCCTTTATTTAAAGAACTCATCGACTGTAAATTTTTTAGTGCATCTGCTTCATTATTTGGTTTATCCTGATGATAAAATTAACATTGGCTTCTTAAAACAAGAGTATAGTTTGTACGTTAAGGAATCTGTGAAAACAAGTACTGATGATTTGTATGTGATTATCGATGAGAATTTTGATTCCACTTTTCCACAGGAATTTATAAATCATATTGGAGAGTTAAAACGTCAGCCATTATATGATTTAACTGAGAAGCTAATTAAAATATTTGGCTTGAATCAAAATTCAGATGATTATCCTTTCCTGGAAGCATTTCAAGATTTGGTTTTAGGGTTTACAAAAAGTGATTCACCAGATTTGAATTCCTTTGTACAGTATTGGGAGGAGAGAAAAGACAAAGAGGTAATTTCGGTATCAGATGAACAGGATGCCATCCGAATCATGACAATTCATAAATCTAAAGGTTTGGAATTTAAAGCTGTGATTTTGCCTTTTGCAAATTGGGATTTGGATAATACCCGACATACCAATATTTTATGGTGCCAGCCTAGGGTTGAAGGCTTTGATATTTTAGATGTTTTGCCCGTTCGCTACAGCAGTTCCTTGCGCGAAACCATATATTATCAGGAATACTTCGAGGAGAAGTTACAGTCATACATTGATAATCTGAATTTATTGTATGTGGCTCAAACCAGGGCAGAAGAGGTATTTATTAGCTACTCGCCAATAAATAAAAACAAAGAGCTAAAAACAGTAGCAGATTTGTTACATTTTGTTTTTAAGGAAGCAAATGAGTTTTCAACTGATTTTTATGGCGACAAAATAGTATCTCTTGGTGAGTTTTGGAACGAGGAAGATAAAAGTTTTGAGATGGGGAATTTACCAAGTCAGGAGAATAAAAGTATCCCAGCTCCAAAAGAAAAGTCGATAGAATATCCAGCTTCATTATTGGATGATAGGTTAAAGTTAAGGTCTCATTCTGCCGATTATTTTGATTTTTCAGAAGCAGAATCAGTGGAGTCTTTTTCTCCTGTGAGTAGAGGTAATATTTTGCATCAGCTTTTCCAATTAATAGAGTATGCTGAAGATTTGGACCAGGCAGTTTCACAACTTCAATTTGAAGGAAAGTTAGATGATAAACAAGCTAGCGAAGTCTTGGCATTTGCAAAAACATTGCTGGCTGATGATCGGGTTGCGAAATGGTTCTCTAAAGATTGGGAAGTTGTGAATGAAAGAGATATTCTAAAAGGGAATGGTGAAGTCTATCGTCCTGATAGGGTGATCCGAAAAGGAAAAAATGCCATTGTGATTGATTATAAGTTTGGAAAAAAGAAATTAAAATCTCACGAAAAACAAGTATCGGTATATAAAAAACTGGTTGAATCCTTAGGTTTCGATCGAGTTGAAGGATATGTGTTGTATGGAAAATTATCTGAAATTGTAAGTGTTTAGTTTTATTTATGATAATTTTAATTAACTTGTGAAGCCAACTAACCAACTAACATTTAAATGAAAAAAATAATTCTTTTGTCCCTTGTTGTCATCATGTTTAGCTCATGTGATCTAATTGTTTCAGCAGTTGATTCCATTAAAACCATTAATCGTGAAACAAAAAAGCAAGAAGAAGTAAAAAAGGAAAACCAAGTTATTTACAAGCAACCCAAAAATGGTGTCAAGAAGTACAAGTACGATAATGGGAATATCAAATCCATTGTAACTTTTAAGGATGGCAAAAAAGTGGGTGTAAGTAATACGTTTTATAAGAGTGGAGAAAAACAATATGATATTCCTTATCAAGATGGTAAAAAGCATGGTAAGGTAATTTGGTATTACAAAAGTGGAAAAGTATATAGAGAAACTGATTACAAACTTGGTAAGAAGGATGGATATCAGAGGAAATATTGGGAATCTGGAAACTTAAAATCCGAGATGGTATATAAGGATAATATGTTTTCGAAGGGGTTAAAAGAAATCAATAATTCCAATAAAGTTAAATCTACTCCAAAAATTCTTGTTGATGAGATTGATAGAGTAAAAACAACAGGAGAGTATATTTTAAGATTTAGTTTAAGCAACGATAGAAAAAAAGTAGTTTACTACATTGGAGAACTGGTAGAAGGAAAATATTTTCCTGAAGATGGCAAGGGTTTTATGGAACTGCCTTCCAAAAATGGTATTGCAGAATACAAATTCAAAGTTGGCAAAGGAACTCAGCTGATAAAGAATGTGAAGCTTGTTGCCATAGAATCTACATCATATAAAAATAAAAGAGTATTATCGGTTAGTGTACCTATATCGGTTCGGAATCCACAATAGAATGTATTTAATTATAAGCTCCTCAAAAGGGAGCTTATTTTTGTTTTAAATCAGACTATTTTTTTAAGATTGCTCCAACACTACTCACATATTCGGGTATGATATTTTTTGCTGCCCATTTTAATTCATGTTTAAACAAATCAGTGAGTATTTTTCCTACATTAAATCCGAAAGCTACCAGGTTATAGCGCATTTTTACAGGGAAATAACATGATTTTCCTTTGATTATTGAGCAGGTAGTACAAATTTCACAACTGTTGGCTGCTATCATTTTACCATCAACGGGTTCATTTATGCGTAGGTAACTTTGTAGCTCTTCTTTGGTAAAATTATATGCTTCAAGTGAACACTCTTCTTCAGGCAGAAAATCAAATTGTTTTGTTGAAGTAACAAATAGGAACAATTGGATTTTTGAATAAGATTCGGAGTAATCTTCGAAATTTGGACAGTTGGGCGGACAAGTCCATTTGCGATTGTGGTTTGGACAAGCATTTCTACAATTTGAATTGAACTCTTCTTTGTTCAGAAAATGTAATATTTCTGATTTTGAAATTTCCAATACTTTTCTTTCAATTTTGATTTTCTGATTTTTATAATGCTTAACAATTGTATCTGTCTTAACCTCTATCATAGTAATATTCAATTTATCACAAAAGTATAATAATTGTTCTCGTAAAAATAGCTTGTATAACATTTGTGCAAAGGTGTGAGAAAGACATCCGTACCTGAAGGTATTTTTGTATATTCGTATCTTGAATTGTACCCAAAAATTTATCTATGCTCTCACTTGATGCGATCATTGTATTAATCGTATTGGTTTTTATTCTTATTTCCTTCTACAAAGAATGGATTGGTCCTGCCTTTACATTCTTAATAGGTGTGGTGATTTTAGGAATAAGTGGGATTTTAACACCTTCAGAAATTCTTAGTGGGTTTGCCAACGATCAGGTGGTCGTTATTCTAATGTTGCTTCTTATTGGTGATATTATTAGGGATTTGGGAATTGTAGAAACTCTCTTCGATAAAGTGTTTCAACGAGCGAATGGCTACAAAGCTTTTATGGTCCGAATGATGCTTTTGGTTGGAGGATTTTCGGCATTCTTAAATAATACTCCATTGGTTGCTGTAATGATGCCATACGTGCACAGTTGGAGCAAGCGAAACAATATTTCTCCTTCAAAATTACTAATTCCGCTTTCCTATGCAGCCATTTTGGGTGGTTGTATAACTCTTATAGGAACATCAACAAACCTAATAGTAAACGGTATGGTTAAAGACCAAACCATTGTAACGGGTTTGGAATCCTTAAGCATGTTTAGTTTTGCTTATGTGGGAGTGCCAATGATGTTTATTGGGTCAGCTTATTTATTGTTTGTAAGTAAAAAATTACTTCCTGAGAAGGAGGATATTTTAGGCGATTTTTCGGAAAATACCAGGAAATATATCGTAGAAGCACACGTTAAACCCAATTCCGATTTGATTGGAAAATCCATTGAAGAGGCAGACCTTAGAAACTTAAAAGGACTTTATCTTTTCCAGATTAATAGAGGAGGAGTAAGAGTTGCAGCAGTTTCGCATGAATTTAGATTGGAGGAAGGAGATAGACTATTATTTGCTGGCGATACGGAAACCATTGCAGATTTGGTGTTGCCAAATTCAGGTTTAACGCTTCCAACAGTAGGTATGCTTACTCATAAAAAGCATATCGAGGTTGTTGAAATTGTAATTTCTCACAATTCAACCCTGATTTCAAAAACTGTAAAAGAGGCCAATTTTAGAGGGCAATTCGATGCTGCTGTAATTGGAATCCATAGAAATGGAGGCAGAGTTAGTGGAAAAATTGGAGAGGTAAAATTACGTGCAGGAGACGTTTTGTTACTGCTTGGTGGTGATGACTTTGTGGAAAGAACGCATCGTATTCAAGATTTTTACTTTATCTCTAAAGTAAAAGAATTCAGAAAGCAGGAAGGATATAAAATTGGTTTATTGCTGGGAGGTACAGTCTTGGCAGTAATATTATCCGCTTTAAATATAGTACCACTCTTTATGACCTTGATTGTAATGATCATTGTAATTTTGGGCTTGAAGATATCCAACCCTAAGGATATTGCCAGAATGGTAGATTTTAATTTGGCACTGATCATATCCCTCTCACTGGCTTTTGGAACCGCCATGATAAAATCAGGATTGGCAGAGATTATTGCAGATTTATTAATATCCGTATTTCTTCCATTGGGTAAGGTGGGAGTGTTGTTTGGGATTTACTTGATCACCTCTGTTTTAGCGGCTTACATCACCAATAAGGCAGCTGTGGCAATTGTTTTCCCAATTTCATTAGCAATGGCCTTAAGCTTGCATTTGGACCCCGAACCATTTGTGCTAATTGTGGCTTTTGCAGCTGCAGCTAACTTTATGACTCCTATTGGATATCAAACGAATATCATGGTCTACGGTCCGGGAGGTTATTCGTTTAAAGATTTCTTCAAAATAGGATTTCCCCTAACAATCATTTACATGATTTTTACAGTTTTGATTCTGTCATACATTTATTTTTATTAATAGATAAGCGCACAGAATAAAGTAATATTACGACAATCTATTCATGAATTTTATTAGAAGAAAAAAGCTTTTGATTGAAGCCATTTCGGCATCATTATTGGCAGGTGAAGAAATCCTGAAAGTGTATCAATCCGAAGATTTCGAGATACAATTAAAATCGGATAATACACCTTTAACCATAGCTGACCAAAGAGCTCATAATGCCATTGTTTCTGTTATCGAAAACTTGGGAATTCCTATTTTAAGCGAGGAAGGTGAGCATTTGAATTATGAGGAGAGGCAGAAATGGGAGCAATGTTGGATTGTTGATCCGCTTGACGGAACCAAAGAATTCATAAAACGGAATGATGAATTTACGGTGAATATTGCTCTGGTTATTAAGGAAACCCCAGTGGTAGGTGTGATATACGTTCCTGTATATGAACAGCTGTATTTTGCCGATATGGAATTAGGTGCTTATCGAGTGGATAAGATAAGAGATTGGGATAAAGATTTAGATGCCTTGGTTCAAAAAGCTCACAAATTACCTTTGGCGCAAAATCGTAATGAAACGCTTATTGTTGGTTCCCGATCGCATATGAATGAAGAAACCAAACAGTTTATTGAGAATTGGAAGCAAGATAAAAAAGAGGTGAAGTTAATTTCGAAAGGAAGTTCACTAAAACTTTGTATGATTGCGGAAAATGGGGCAGATGTTTATCCAAGGTTTGGTCCGATTATGGAGTGGGATACAGCTGCTGGTCATGCAATTGTTAAAGCCTCGGGAGGTAAAGTATTGCAATATAATACCAATATTGAATTAAAATATAACAAGAAGGACTTGATGAATCCGAGCTTTATTTGTACTCGTTAGATTCATTGGAAATTAACCTATAAATCAACCTACAACTAAAAAACAAATGAAAAATTTATTAAAAGCCGTATTGGTCTTTTTGCTTATGGCTCAGGCAACAGCTTATGCGCAAAAAGTTCCATTGAAGCATACCGATTACGATGGATGGAAAAATTTAAAGAACCAGCAGGTTTCTGCCAATGGTGAATGGATATCTTATGAAGTAAATCCACAAAAGGGGGATGGATTTCTTTATCTATATCAGGTAAAAACGAAAAAGTTAGATTCTATTGCCAGAGGTTTTAATGCTGAATTTTCACCAAAATCGGAAACCTTAACTTTTAGAATTAAAGCTCAGTATGACACAGTTCGTCAGGCTAAATTAGATAAAGTTGACAAGAAGGATTTACCAAAAGATTCTATTGGAATTTGGAATTTAAGCAATAAAGAATTGGTGAAATTACCAGAGTTAAAGTCTTTCCAAATGCCTGAGGAAAAAGGGGAGTGGATGGCTTACTACCTGGAAATGCCAAAGGAGGAAAAAGACAGTTTAGCGAAGGACTCGGTAGAAGTTAAAAAGCCTAAGAAAAAGAATGGTAAAGACAAGATTAAAAAGGGTAAGCTTATTATCAAGAACTTTGTAAATGGTAAGGAATTTAACTTTGAAGATGTAACCAATTATGCGCTATCCAGAAATGGAAATGCTGTAAACTTTATTCAGTCGGTTGGCGATAGCACACAAACTGTAATGGTTAAAACCTTTGATGGAAAAGCAGAGAAAATAAACCAGGTTTTCGAGAAAGAGGGAGAAGCGGATAAAGCGACCATTTCGGCAAACGGAGATCAGATTTCCTTTATTTTTACTGCAGATACAACAAAAAACAAATGTTACGAATTGTATTATGGCAATTTAGCAAACAATAGCAAACGTATTGTTGATACTTTATCTCGTGAGATTCAAGAGAATTGGACAGTGAGCAAAAATGGAAGACTTTCTTTCTCAAGAGATGGAGAGAAATTATTCTTTGGTGTTGCTCCAAAGCCAGAAAAAGAGGTGAAAGATAGCTTGTTGGATGAGGAAAAATACCATGTTGATGTATGGAACTGGAAAGATCCATTGTTGCAGCCACAGCAAAAAGTTCAGGCTGAGAAAGAGAAAAAGCGCACATGGATGGCTGTTTATCATACCAAAAACAACAAACTGGTTCAGTTGGCTGATAAAGATATGCGTAGTGTCGAATTGTATGATCGTGGAAACTCTGAATTGGCATTGGGAAGTTCACCTCTTCCATATCAGCAATTAACTTCGTGGGACGATTGGTATTCCGATTATTACCTTGTAAATACCAGCACTGGCAAAAGAGAATTAATCCTTGAAAAGAAAAATTCAGATGTGAGAATTTCTCCTGCGCAGAAATATCTATTGTGGTACGAAACGCAGGATAGTATTTGGTATTCATATCAGATTGAAAGCAAAAAAACAGTTGCATTAACAAAAAAAATCAATGCGAATTTCTACAGCGAAACTCACGATACTCCAAACGATCCAAATCCATATGGAATAGTAGGGTGGACCAAAGGCGATAAGAATGTAATTATTCAGGATCGTTATGATTTTTGGATGATTGATCCGGCGGGAGTGAAACCAGCAGTGAATCTTACCAATGGCTTTGGCCGCAGAAACAATATCCGTTTTGATTACGTGAAATTGGATGATGAGGAGTTGTTTATTGATTTGAAAAAGCCAGTTCTGTTAAGCGCATTTCATGAGTTCAATAAAAAATCGGGCTATTATCAACTAAAAAAAGAAGATGATCCGAAGCAAATTGTGTTCGAAGATGCAAAGTTATATGGTGTAGAAAAGGCAAAATCTGCGGAGCAAATCATGTTTAAACGATCAACTTTCGTTGATTATCCAAACCTTTGGACCAGTAACTTGAATTTTGCTAATCAAACACAAGTGTCTGATGCCAATCCACAACAGAAGAATATCAACTGGGGAAGTGTTGAATTGGTTGATTGGACATCGGGAGATGGTGAAAAACTACAGGGCTTACTTTATAAACCAGAAGATTTCGACCCAAACAAAAAATACCCAATGTTGGTGTATTTTTACGAAAGAACTTCCGATCGTTTACACAATTACCATGTGCCACAACCAAACTGGTCTATCATTAATCCAAGTTATTGTGTAAGTAATGGCTACCTTATTTTCATGCCAGATATCACTTATCACAAGGTTGGATATCCGGGCGAATCGGCATATAGCTCAATTGTAACAGGAACATTGGCAATGATGGATCGTTATGATTTTATCGATAAGGAAAATATTGCTTTACAAGGGCAAAGCTGGGGTGGATATCAAATTGCTTATCTGGTAACCAGAACCGATTTGTATAAATGTGCAATGGCGGGAGCTCCTGTAAGTAATATGACGTCAGCATATGGTGGAATTCGTTGGGGAAGTGGAATGAGCCGTATGTTCCAATACGAGCGCACACAAAGTAGAATTGGAGGAACACTTTGGAACAGTACTTTGCAGTATATCGAAAATTCGCCGGTTTTCTTCGCACCAAAAATTAAAACTCCGCTTTTAATCATGCATAATGATAATGATGGTGCGGTGCCATGGTATCAAGGAATTGAATTGTTTGTAGCAATGCGTCGTTTGCAGAAACCATGTTGGATGCTAACCTACAACAACGAGGAGCATAACCTAAGAAAACGTCCTAATAGAATGGACTTATCGATTAGAACCATGCAATTCTTCGATTATTATTTGAAAGGAAAACCTGCTCCGGTTTGGATGACTGATGGTATTCCAGCAGTTAAAAAAGGAAAAATGGATGGTTACGAGTTAAAGAAATAGAACCTGAAATTTAAATATAAGGATGCGTCTCAGTTATGAGGCGCATTTTTTTATGCAATGATTTTTTTGGAAAAAAAGACAAGTTTTGGATTTTGGGGAAGTCAATTTTGAAAAAAAACGCCTTCCCCAAGTTGGGGAGAGCCCGTTCAAAAAAAAGAGACCTTCCCCAGCTTGGGGAAACTCGAACAGAAAAAAAGAAAGGCCTCCCCAGCTTGGGAAAAGAAGAAAACGAAAAAAGAGAGCCGTTCCCAGCTTGGGAAAGCTCGAATTGAAAATAATAAGCCTTTCCCAGCTTGGGGAAATGCAAAATGAAAAAAAAGAAAGCTTTCCCAGCTTGGGGAGACTTGTATTTGAAAAAAATAGTCCTTCCCCAGAATGGGGAAGCTTAAAATGGAAAAAATATAGCCTTTCTCCAATGGGGATTGTGCATTAAAAAAAACACCTTTATCCTGAGAGAATAAAGGTGTTTATATTAACCCTAATTGTTAGTTAAGTGTGTTGTGTTTGTTTAGCTATTAAATAGCCGACATTATATGAGTATTTGTTGTTGTTTCCAGTGTTATATACTGACAAAGTAAAGGTCTTTCCGATAAAAAACATAGTGTTTTTGTTCAAATAAGTAAAATTTACCGATATTGTGACACTTAATAGATAAAACTACTTTTACGTTTCCGCAAACGTTATAAATCAGAGTAAAAATTTCTTTTATGGATAAGCTTGATCAAACTGATAAAACGATTCTTAGAATATTGCAAACCGACTCAAAGAAAACAGCAAAAGAGATTGCAAGTATGCTGAATTTAACTCCTTCGCCAGTGTATGAGAGAATCAGAAGATTGGAGAATCAGGGGTTCATTAAAAAATACGTGGCCATTCTCGATAAAAAAAGAATTGAGCGAAGTGTAACAGCCATTTGTCAGGTTTCAATGCGCTATCATGATGAGACTTTTATTGATGAATTTGAGGAGCAAATTCAGGATTTAAAGGAAGTTCAAGAGTGTTACCACATGGCAGGTCAGGTTGATTTTATTTTAAAGATTCATGTAAAAAGCCTTGAGGAGTATCATGAATTCGTTCGTTATAAGCTATCTAAAATAAAAAACATTGGTGTGCTAAATAGTACATTCGTTATTAAAGAAATAAAGCATAGTTCCGAATACTACATCTAATGACATTTACATTTTAATATGACTGAAGTCTAATATCGTATTGAGTAAATTAAAGATCAATAACAATCGTAGTGAAGTTATTGGTCTTTTTTATATTGCATTGGGTATAACTTCCCCTCAAACTCTTTTACCAATTAGATTAAATACTTGGCGCGATTTTTATTAACTTAGTATGGACTGCGAATTTTGTATCTAATGTAAAATCAGGAATGTCGGAAAGTTTTGAGAATATATCGCCGGAAGAATTTGAAAAGCGAATGTTTGAGTGTCAGGAACAGATAGAACAATTACAAAAACATTTATCTGCTCTCGATTCGGAAAATACCTATTTGGCAAATGAGCTCAAAAATACAAGAACCAACGACGAGTACAATCTACTTTTTAAATCTACAGGACAAGGTATAATTATAAGAGATGCTGATGGAAAAATAAGCTATGCAAATCCCGCTGCATCGAAAATACTGGGACAACCGATTAAAGATTTACTAGGAGTAGACAGCTTCGAACCTAGGATAAATAATATTTTACCCGATGGCTCTCTAATGGATGCAAATGCTCATCCTGCAAAAGTAGCGCTGGATACAAGAAAAGAAATTACGAGGTCTACTTTGGGGGTGTTCAATCCTGAAAAACAGGATTATATTTGGATTAGTGTAACTGCAACGCCAATGTTGGATAGACAAACCAATAAGCCAACGAAAGTTTTTACAATTTTTGAAGATATTACTACAAAAATAGATGCTGATCTGCAGATAAAAAATAGCGAAGCAAAAGCCAAAGCTTTGTTGGAAACCATACCTGATTTAATTATACGAATTACTCGTGATGGAAAAATAATAGACTTACATGGAAAGCCTAATGGATTATTTACATATCCCAAGAGTATAGATAATGTGAATATAAGAAGCCTTTTTGATCAAGAGTTGCGAGAGAAATTCTCCAATGCAATGGAAGAGGCTTTTGATTCAAGGCTGGTTCAAATATTTGATTATCGAAAAAATGTTGAGAATAAGGGTGTTTGCTTTTACGAGTTTCGTCTAAGTTCGATCGGAGAAAGAGAAGTTACGGTAATTATACGCGATATCACGGAGCAAAAACGTTCACAGCGTAAAGTGATTGAAGCTACAAGAAGGTTAACCACTTTAATTGGAAATCTGAAAGGGATGGCATATCGCTGTTTGGTTGATGAATACTGGACGATGTTGTTTGTAAGTGAAGGAGTGAATGAACTCACAGGTTATACTTCTGAAGAGTTGAATTACAATGCGAGTATATCTTATAATGACGTTATTCACCCCGATGATAGGGAATATGTAAGTAAAGAAGTTGATGAGGCTGGAGAAAAAGACCAACGATTTTCTCTAGAATATAGAATCATTACAAAATCAGGGAAACTAAAGTGGGTTTTCGAGCAAGGACTAACCATAAAAGATCGTATGGGTAGACCTTTGTTTATAGAAGGATATATTGCTGATATAACGGATAGAAAATTAGTAGAGCAAAAGCTGACATTGAGCGAGAGTAAGTTTCGTTTGTTGTTTAATTCCTTAAATGAAGCAGTTTTTGTACATCCATGGAAAGGTGAAGGTCTTGAGAATTTTATTGAAGTAAATGATACAGCTGTTGATCGTTATGGTTATACCAAAGAGGAATTTAGAAGTCTAAGTCCAAAAGATATTGTTCGCAAAGGTGTATTGAGCAAAGATAAAGTTTCTGAAATAAGAGAAATTATTGAGGAATTGGGTAGTTTCTTTATGCGTACATGGCATTGCACTAAGGATGGTTTGGAGTTTCCTGTCGAGTTAACGGCAAACCTTATCGATCTTAATGGGGAAAAGTATATTCAGACAGTAGTTCGCGACATTAGCAAGCAGAAAAAAGCAGAGAGTGAATTGGCCCGAAAGACAAGGATCGAAAAACTTCTCAGTAAAATATCTGCCGAGCTAGTGAGTGCTTCTGTTGAGGATATTAATAAAGCGATTGATTCCGCAATAGAGAAAATTGCCAGCCATACAAAGGCTGATAGAGCATATATGTACTTGGTAAGCAAGAATCAAAAATATTTGGAAAGAACACATGAATGGTTTTCCAATGAAAAGGTAGCTCGGTTTGATAACCCAAAATTGATGTTGAGCGAGGGATTTTCTTGGTGGATAGAAAGGTTTCGAAAGCATAAAAATTTTGTAGTAAATGATATTAAAAAATTACCATCTCATGCATTTGGGAATTTCGAATATGATCCTAGGAAAGTAGTAAAATCACTGTTGGTATTTCCGTTAATTACCCAGGAAAATATACTTGGCTGTGTAGTGTTTGATGTAGTAACTCAATCAAAAAAATGGAATAAAACCGATGTGATTCACATTAAAACTTTTGCAGATATGTTGGCTGGTGTTCTTAGTAGAAAGAGATACGAACAGGAACTGATATTTGCAAAAGAAAAGGCAGAAGAGAGTGATCAGTTAAAATCAACATTTTTAGCTTCAATGTCTCATGAGTTAAGAACGCCTTTGAATGCGATTATTGGGTTTAGTACATTGTTGAAACCGGAATCGCCACCCGATAAAATTGAGAAATGGAATGGTATTGTGAAAGCCAGTGGCAAACACCTGCTAAAAATTATTGAATCAATTTTCGATGTTTCGTTATTGCAAGCTAAGGAGGTGAAATTAAATATTGATCAGTTTTCATTGCTTGAAATGTTTAATACCATCCAGCAGTATGTAAAAGCTGAGGTGAAAAAGTTCAATAAAACAGAATTGGGAATCAACTTTAAGTCTTGCAGCGAATGTGATATTTTTATTACCTCGGATAGGACCAAGGTAATGCAGATGATAACAAACCTTTTGAATAACGCCATTAAGTATACAGATTCAGGACAAATTGATTATGGATGCAAGATTCATGATAATAATATTGTATTCTTTGTGTCGGATACTGGAATTGGTATTTCTGAAGAGCATAAAGAAGTTATATTTGATATTTTCCGCCAGGTAGAAGAGCCATATTGGGGATTGCAATCTGGTGTTGGCCTTGGTTTGGCAATTTGTAAAGAAATAGCAAATTTATTGGGTGGTGAACTTTGGTTGGAGTCTGAAAAAGGCAAAGGATCGTGTTTCTATTTTAAATTAAACGATGTGGTAACCATACCTGACTCTAAGGAATGCGAAATGCTAAGCTCTATAAAGCCGCCAAACTTGAAAAGTAAAAGTATTTTGATTGTCGAGGATGTTGAGATAAATTTTGATTTACTGGAAGAGATATTAATTCCTACCCAAGCAAAGATATTGTGGGCAAAGAACGGTATTACTGCAGTAGGTATGGTGCAATCGCATCCGGAAATTGATTTGGTTTTGATGGATGTTAAAATGCCTCATTTGGATGGATATCATGCAACTAAAAAAATATTGGAACAAAAACCAAGTGTGCCAATTATTGCACAAACGGCTTATGCATTAAAAGGAGATAGGCAAAAAGCAATAGATTCTGGTTGTGTCGCATATATTACAAAGCCCATCGATAGAGTTAAGCTTTTTGAGTTGTTGCAAAATCATATTGCAGATATTTAGTTGGCTTATTCTAAATATTTTTAATATTCGATAAAAATTCACAGATTTGCCTCTCACTAAAACAACATATTGTGAAATACTATATCTACACACTAAGCCTGTTAGTTATTTTATTGGTTTCTTGCCGTCAATCTTCTCAAGTAAATAAAGAGGAATTAATAAGTGGTGAGAAAGAAAATTACAACTGGGTAAAATACAATCCAATTTTACTTTCAGATCAACTGCCAAAGAAGGTAGATGAGCAATCGGGAATGATTTGGCATAATGATTTGATTTGGGTGAATAATGATAGTGGAGGAGCTGCTACTTTATATGCTTACAATAAAAATGGAGAGTTAAAGCAACAACTGCATATCGAGGGAGGTTCGAATCTGGACTGGGAGGCTTTGGCTGAAGACGAGAAATATTTTTACATTGGAGAATTTGGAAATAATAATGGAACTCGCAAGAATTTAAAAGTTTTTAGAGTAGAAAAATCTAAAATTAATGATAAGCCTGAGGTAAGTATTATTGCTGATGAGATTGGTTTTACATGGGCTGATCAGAAGGACTTCAAGCGTAAAAAGCACAATCATAACTTTGATTGTGAAGCTTTCTTATCTTATGGAAATTCTTTGTATTTCTTTACCAAGAATTGGGAAAATCATAAAACCAGAATGTATGTGATGGAAAAATCTGTTAAGCATCACGATTTGAGTCCAAAAGCCGAATTTGATACCGATTTTATGGTTACGGGAGCAGATATTAGTCGAGATGGTAAGATTGTAGCTTTGATTGGCTATAAAAACTATAGAACCTACATGATTCTTTATTACAACTTTATTGGTTCAGATTTCTTTGGCGGAGAACATGTTCGACTAGATTTGAGTACTTTGGGAGGAGCTCAAACAGAAGGTGTTGTTTTTACTGATAACAATGAGTTGCTTATAAATACAGAGGCAACAAAGCAGGCACAAGCTGTATATAAAATTGATTGGAAGCAATTGATTAAGAATTAAGCTTGGAGGTGATATATCAAATAATCTCTTGCTTTGATTTTGAATTCCTTAAAAAGCTTCTAATTTTGTAGCCCAATTTGCTAAACAGCCACAGCTTTAAAATTGTTTTACAAGAAAAGAAGAAGGTTTTGAAAGACAAGTACAAAGAAATATTCGACAAAGGAACAGATTTACCTCTGGTTGAGGATTTCTATACCATTCAAGGTGAGGGGTATCATACCGGTAAGCCTGCATATTTTATTCGTATTGGTGGTTGTGATATTGGATGTCGTTGGTGTGATAGTAAAATCTCATGGAATCCTGCAGAACATAGACTAATTTCAGTTGAGGAGGTGGTGAGAAAAGCAGTTGAATCTCCTGCTAAATCGGTGGTTGTAACTGGTGGTGAACCATCTTTGTATAACTTGGAGCCTTTGTGTACGGAACTAAAGAAACACAATATTGAGAATTTCCTTGAAACTTCCGGGGCATACGAAATTAGTGGAGAATGGGATTGGATTTGTTTATCGCCAAAGAGAAATAAGTTGCCAGTACCATCGTCCTATCAAAAAGCCAATGAGCTTAAGGTTATTATTTACGATTTGGAAAAAGATTTTGAATGGGCAGAAGAGTTGGCTGAAAATGTAGGTGATGATTGCCTTCTGTATCTTCAGTCTGAGTGGAGTCAGTATGTTCATAATGTGAAACCAATAGTGGAGTATGTGAAGAATAATCCTAAATGGAATATTTCTTTGCAATCTCATAAGTTTATGAGAATACCATAAAGGATATATAAAAAACAAGAGAGAAGGGCATTCAAAATTTTGAATGCCCTTCTTTGTCCTAAGCTAATATATTAAATAATTGGAAAAATATTGCGATTAAAATGATACTCCAAACACTAAAAATAGATTTTCGGACATTGGGTTAGCAATAACAGAAGCTGAAAGTGGAAGTGAAAACTTTTCTGTAATTGCTACTTCCTTTGATGCAGTAAAGCCTAAGTTTACAAAACCAGCTGTATCCCCGTAAAAACCGGATTCTCCTTTGTCCTCATCTGCATCGATAGGAGTGAAGCCTGCAAATAAGTCAATATTTACATCTTTATAGGTAAAGCTATGTCCTAGTTCAATGTATAAGGAATATTGCTGATCACCATTTGCATTTTGATCTGCTCCCCAAAAGTTCATTGCTGCCATAATACTAATGGGAAAACTTTTCGTGCCATTAAAGGCAATGCTTCCTTCAAGAATATGATCTGTTGATTCTTTTTTGAAATCGAAATAAGAGTTGTTTGCTGCAATCTGATCATTTGGGAAGAAATAATCGGTAAGGCTTACTGTAAATAAATCGTCTGCAAAACGATACGAAACGTAAATGTCTGCTTCTGCTCCGTCATTATCACCGTCGAAGGAGTAAGATCCCCATGCGCCAATTGCGAATGCTCCCTTACTGTATTCAATTCCTGGTTGAATTACGGGACCAGTTGAAAATTGAGTACCTCTCCAAATGTATCTGCTCATAAGGTCAGCCCCCAGGGAAATTTCGCCTTTTTCATTTTGAGCAAATAAGGAGCTTGTGCTTATAATAACTCCAATGAGTAAGGTGGTTAATTCTTTAGTTCTCGTCATAATAATGGGTTTTAGATTAATAATTAAGGTAAATAGTTATATCTCGATTAAATAAATTGTGGTTTTTTTACTAAAAAAATAACACTTACCCCTTTACAAAAGGGGTAAGTGTTGGTGCAAATCAACTAATTTCTAATTCTAACCCTAATGAATGGGGTGTGATTCAAAAATAATCAAAAAATATTCAAAACGTCAAATAAAAATAGGGGGTATATTTAATAAAAACACTAAAAATTTAACGCAAAGGTTTTAAAAGTAGGGGTAGTAGAATGGAAAAGTACTTTTTTTGAAACATCTTCATTTTTGAAGGACTTAACAAAAATACATTGTGTATTTCCAGACTAACTTTTCTTAAAATCAGGCTTGATTTACATGCTAAGCTTTTTTGTAATCAGTATAAATTGTTTGATTAGTATTGGATTTCTTTTATGTTGAAGTAAAAAATCAAGATATTCGTATAACAGAATTAAAAAAAATAATACCATGGAAAAAAGTATAAAAGGAACCGAAACGGAAAAGAACCTTTTGAAAGCATTTGCTGGTGAATCTCAAGCTAGAGGTAGATATACTTACTTTGCGAAGCAGGCAAAAAAGGAAGGTTACGAGCAAATTGCAGCTTTGTTTTTAGAAACTGCAGAGCAGGAAATGCAACATGCTAAGCGCTTTTTTAGCTTTTTAGAAGGTGGTGATGTAGAAATTACAGCTGCTTATCCAGCTGGAAAAGTAGGTACAACAGCAGAAAACTTAAAAGCGGCAGCTTGTGGAGAAAACGAAGAGTATACTGAATTGTATCCTGAGTTTGCACGTATCGCAGAAGAGGAAGGATTTAAAAAAGTTGCTACTGCATTTAAATTGATTGCTAAGGTTGAGCAAATGCATGAAGAGAGATACTTAAAGCTTTTAAGTAATCTTGAAGCAGAGAAAGTATTCGAATCGGAAGAAGAGGAAGAGTGGTATTGCCGCAAATGTGGTTACGTACATAAAGGTAGTAAAGCTCCTAAAAACTGTCCTGCATGTGAACATCCTCAAGCATATTTCGAGAAAAAAGCAAAAAACTATTAATAAAAAGAAAAGGCTCCTTTAAGGAGCCTTTCTTATTCATCCAATAAATCAGGACGTAATTTTTTAGTTCTTAAATAGGCTTGTTCTTCTTGCCATTGCTCAATTTTTTTATGGTCTCCCGAAAGTAAAATTTCAGGTACTTTCCATCCTCTAAACTCAGCAGGTCTGGTATAGATTGGTGGCGACAACAAGTTATCTTGGAAAGAGTCGGTAAGAGCTGAAGTTTCATCGTTCATTGCTCCAGGAATCAAACGAACAACACTGTCTGTAATTACTGCAGCAGCAAGTTCACCTCCGGTAAGAACAAAGTCTCCTATCGAAATTTCTTTGGTAATAAAATGATCTCTGATTCTTTGATCAATTCCTTTATAGTGGCCACAAAGGATTATTATATTCTCTTTTAGTGATAATGTATTTGCAGTTTTTTGTTCGAACTGTTCACCATCTGGAGTAGTAAAAATAATTTCATCATACTCCCTTTGATCGGTTAAATGTTCAATTGCCTTAACAACTGGCTCTAATCGCATTACCATACCAGCTCCGCCACTAAATGCGTAATCATCAACTTTATTGTGTTTGTCTTCCGAAAAATCACGGATGTTGTGTATGTGTATTTCAACTACGCCTTTATCTTTTGCTCGTTGAATTATAGAATGATTCAAAGGACTTTCCAATAATTCTGGAACAACAGTTAATATATCGATTCTCATTAATTCTAAATTTTGTGTAAAAGTATATATCACATACAAGTGATGCAAGAAAATAGAAAATGAAGATGATAAATCATTCAAAGCGGACAATGTGACATGAGGTTTTGTGTAAACAAAGACAATATGGCATAGTGTAGTGAGTGATAAACTGACGATTTGAATTGTTTTTAGTGATGGTATGCCATTTGAAGATTGGTCATCGAATTTGAACAAGTAAACAATCGGAATCCGGAGCCGAAGAATTAATAAAAAGTATAGGAGATTAGAGTTATGACATTATTAAGATATGGAAAAAGACCAAATGATTTTTTTACAAATCAATTAATGAATCAATTGTTTAAAGAAACTCAAGATAGTTTTAAAGCTGCTGTTGAAAGAGAAAGTGGTTTTCGCCCAGCGACTAATGTTGTCGAAGAGGAAGATTACTATTTGATAGAGGTTTCTATTCCTGGTTTCGCAAAAGAAGATGTGAGCATTAAGGTGGAGAATGGTTCTATTAAAATCTCGGTAGAGAAGAAAGATGCAAAGGAAGATAAAAAGTACTTAAGAAGGGAATTCGGAGTGTGCAAATTTGAACGTAGCTTTAAGTTGGTTGATACAATCAATCAACAGAATATTTCTGCCGAAGTATTAAATGGGATATTAAATATTGTTCTTCCAAAAGTTGAAGAAAAAAAGCCTGAAGTTCATAATATCGAGATCAAATAAAGGAAACGATAAAAGGTTTGAATAGGTAATATTCATAATAAAGAGTAAGGTTTAAAGAAGAAGGATTTTTCCGGATATAAGGAGGAATTTAGGTTAGTTAATTAGTTTGTTTTGGTTAAGAGGTTCATGTAATGCATGAACCTCTTTGTTTTAAAGGGTAAGAAAATATTTAAAATCTTTGAGGATTAGCACTTAATTAGTTAAATTCGTAAGAGTAGGCTTAAAAGTTTTCTTTTAGGTGGTATTGTTAACGCGAGTTTTGCCTTGTTCGAAACTTAATCTAACTCAATTTACATGAAAGCACCAGACCTGTCAAATCCCTCACATGAGAATGAATTGAATGAAAATTTAGAAGCGAAAGATAATGTTGCAGATTCTCATGAAACCGAAAATTTAAAAGAAGATAACGTTAGTGAAGAAACTTCGGAATCTAAACTGGATGGCAATACAGAAGATAATTCTGATTCTGCTTCAGAAATGGATTCTGAACTTCAGAAAGAACCTGACTATACATCAATGGAGAAAGGTGAACTGAAGAATCGCTTGGCATTACTTCTCGAAAATGAATCCTTATCGGCAATAAAAGAAAAAGTGGAGGCCATAAAACAAAACTTTTATAAAAAGCACAAAGAAGAAGTTGAAGCTGCGAAGCAAAAGTTTCTTGCAGATGGTGGTGTTGAAGAGGAATTTGATTTTGGTACGGATGAGTTAGAAGTTCATGTTCGTGAAATGTTGCAAAAGTTTAAGGAGAAAAAGTCAGAATTAAACCGCAATGTAGAACAGGAAAAGGAAGATAATTTAAAAAAGAAATACCAGATAATTGAGGATATTAAAGAGCTGGTAAACCGAAAAGAATCATTCGATAAAACCTTCCATGAATTTAGAGTTTTGCAAAAGAAGTGGCATGAGATTGGAATGGTACCTCAACAGGCATTAAAAAACTTGTGGGATAATTACCACCATCATGTAGAGAATTTCTATGATTATATTAAAATCAACAAAGAACTTCGGGATCTGGATTTGAAAAAGAACATGGCTTCGAAAATAAAACTTTGTGAAGAAGCAGAAAAATTGTTGAATGAGTCTTCGGTAGTAAAGGCATTTAATACGCTTCAAAAGTACCATGAACAGTGGAGAGAGATTGGTCCTGTTCCACGAGAAGACAAAGAAAAATTATGGGCAAGATTTAAAGAAGCTACAACAGTTATCAATCGTAAACATCAGGAATATTACGAGGGCTTAAAATCCGAGCAGAAAAATAACTTAGCTCAAAAGACTGTTCTTTGTGAAAAAGCAGAAGAAATTGCCAATCGAGTGATAGGTTCTCATAAAGAATGGAATTCTAGCTCGACAGAAATTATTGATCTTCAGAAAGAATGGAGAACCATTGGTTTTGCTCCAAAAAAAGAAAACAACAGAATTTATCAAAGATTTAGAGCGGCCTGCGATCTGTATTTCGATAGGAAGCGTGACTTTTACATGGCTTTGAAAGAGAAGTTGAATGTGAATTTGGAGAAAAAGAAGGAGCTATGTGCCATTGCGGAAAGTCTACAAGATAGTCAGGATTGGAAAGGGACCACGGAAAAATTGATTGCCATACAGAAAGAATGGAAGAATATTGGCCCTGTACCTAGAAAAGTTTCTGAGGATCTTTGGGTTCGTTTTCGTGCGGCTTGCGATAAGTTTTTTAATAACAAATCGGAACATTTCGATAATGCAGATGCCGGACAAGTGGAGAACTTGAAGTTGAAAGAAGCATTAATAGAAGAAGTGAAGGGATTCGAACTTGGAGAAGATAATGATAGCAACTTAAATGCTTTGCGCCAGTTCCAAAAAGAGTGGTCGAATATTGGTCATGTGCCTTACAAGAAGAAGGATAAGGTACAGGAATCTTTCAGAAAAGCCATTAATGGCTTGTATGATAGAATGAATATGGATAGTGACAACAAGGAGGTGCAGAAATTTAAGTCGAAGATTGATACTTTCTTGACCATGAGCAATTCTGAAGATAAGATCATTATTGAGAGAAATAAGATTGTAAATAAAATCAGGCAATTGGAAAGTGATATTGCCCTATGGGAAAACAATGTTGGGTTTTTCTCTTCATCAAAGAATTCGAGTGTTGTAAGCGAAATTGAAGAGAAGATTGAGAGAGGAAAACAAAATCTTGCTATCTTAAATGAAAAGCTCAAGGTTATTGACGGTTTAGTTTCATAAATTTGTATTAAATAGATGCGTTTAAAAGCATTTCTCAACACGGGGAATGCTTTTTTCATGTTTAAGAATTTATTCTTTGCGCAAAGAAATCAACAAATGATAGTTTGAAACATTGAATTTGTTTCCTAAAAACCTATAATTTGACTACTTTTGCAGCTTTAATAAATCAACTAAAAAAGTTTATAAAGTGTCAACAACCAAATACATCTTCGTTACAGGTGGGGTAACCTCATCATTGGGAAAGGGAATTATAGCATCGTCGCTAGCTAAATTATTGCAGGCTAGAGGGTACTCTGTAACTAACCAAAAGTTAGATCCATATTTGAATGTAGATCCAGGAACATTAAATCCATATGAACATGGTGAGTGTTTCGTTACCGATGATGGTGCAGAAACCGATTTGGATTTGGGACACTACGAACGTTTTACAAATGCTCCTACATCTCAGGCGAACAACGTTACTACAGGTAGAATCTATCGTAACGTAATCAATAAAGAGAGAAAAGGAGATTTCTTAGGAAAAACGGTTCAGATTATTCCTCATATCACCGATGAAATTAAAAGAAACATCAAACTGTTGGGAACCAAACACAAGTATGATGTTGTAATTACTGAGATTGGTGGTACTGTAGGTGATATTGAATCATTACCATATATCGAGGCAGTTCGTCAGTTAAAGTGGGAGCTTGGACAAGATGCCTTGGTAATTCACTTGACTTTGGTGCCATACCTTGCTGCTTCAGGAGAGTTGAAAACTAAACCAACACAGCACTCGGTGAAGTCGTTGTTGGAAACAGGAGTTCAACCAGAAGTATTGGTATTAAGAACAGAGCACGAATTGACTACAGATGTTCGTAGAAAAGTAGCATTGTTCTGTAATGTTGATCCAAAAGCAGTAGTTCAGTCTATTGATGTATCAACCATTTACGAAGTGCCTTTGAAAATGCGCGAAGAAAAGCTGGATCAAACGGTTTGTGAAAAGCTTGGACTTGATTTGAAGAAAGAACCAAAATTAAAGGAATGGACAAAATTTCTGACTCGTCTTCAGAATCCGAAAGCAGAGGTGAAAATTGGTTTGGTAGGTAAGTATGTGGAGTTACATGATGCTTATAAATCAATTGCTGAATCATTTATTCATGCAGGTTCGGTTAACGAATGTAAAGTGAAAATTGAGTGGGTTCATTCAGAAAAATTGAATGATGCAAATTACCAGGAAGAGTTGAAAGACTTGAAAGGTATTTTGGTTGCACCAGGATTTGGTCACCGTGGATTGGAAGGAAAGATTTTAGCCGTAAAATATGCTCGCGAAAACAACATCCCATTCATGGGTATTTGTTTAGGTATGCAGGTTGCAGTAATCGAGTTTGCACGTAATGTGTTAAAACTAGAAGGTGCAGATTCTTTGGAAATGAATCCAAAAACTCCACATCCGGTTATCAACCTAATGGAAGAGCAAAAGAATGTAACCGAAAAAGGTGGTACAATGCGTTTGGGAGCTTACGATTGTATCTTAAAAGAAGGTTCGAAAGCATTTACTGCATACAAGCAGAAAGAAATTTCGGAACGTCACCGTCACCGTTATGAATTCAACAACGAATATTTGGAGCAATTCGAAGCTGCAGGTATGAAAGCTATAGGTATGAATCCAGATACTGGTTTGGTTGAAGCGGTTGAGCTGGACGGCCACAAGTGGTTTGTTGGTGTACAATTCCACCCAGAATACAAGAGTACGGTTATCAAACCTCAACCATTGTTTGTTGAGTTTGTAAAAGTAGCAATGGAAAAGTAATCTGTAGATTATAACACATTACTTAGAAAAGATTAAATAATAGAATATGGATAGAAATTCGATTTGGGGCTTGGTTATCATCGGTGCGATTTTGATTGGGTATACATACCTGACAAAACCATCGGAGGAAGAAATCAAAGCCATGCAGACCAGAGATTCAATTGCCCGTGTTGAAAGATTGCGTAATGAGCAATTGGAAACGGAAAGAGTCGAGGCCTTAAAAAAGCAGTACGCAGAAAAGAAACAAGATACTGCCGCACTTCAAAGTGAATATGGAGCATTTGCCGGAGCAGTTCAGCAAAAAGAAGAAATTATTACCCTTGAAAACAAATTGGTGAAAATTAGCATCAATACTTTAGGGGGTAAGATTGCTAACGTTGAGTTGAAAGATTACAAAACTCACGATGCAGAGAAGTTGATGCTTTGGGGTGAGAAAAATTCCAAATTCGGATTGGCTTTCTATGCTCAGAACAAAGCAATGAATACTCAGGATTTGTATTTTACTCCTGTTAACTCGGTTAAAACAGTTGATGCTTCAACAGCTCAACAAGTGGTTAACATGCGCTTAAATGCAGGAGAAGGCAAATACATTGAGTACAAGTATTCATTAGAGCCAGATTCTTACATGCTTGGTTTTGATATCAATGTTGTAGGAATGCAGGATGTAATTGCTTTGAATCAAAGAGATTTGACCTTTAACTGGGCAGCTGATATTCCTAGCCAGGAAAAAGGACGCAAGTTCGAAAATCAGTATACAAATATCTACTATAAGTTTTTCGAAGATGATGTAGATAACATGTCAGCTTCTGGAGAAGATGAGGAAAGTTTATCTACAAAAGTAAAGTGGATTGGCTTTAAGCAACAATTTTTCTCTTCTGTTTTAATTGCTGATGACTCATTCAAAGGAATCGAGTTGAAGTCGGTTGACATGGATGAAACTTCTCCAATCTTGAAGAACTTCTCAGCTTCAATTTCATTGCCATACCAGGGATCTCAATTAGAGAACTACCCAATGAATTTCTACTTTGGTCCGAACAAGTATAAGACCATGAGAAAGTATGGTAAGGATATAGAATTGCACGCATTGGTTGATTTGGGATGGAAAATGTTTGCCTGGGTAAACAAGTGGTTTGTAATTCCTATTTTCAACTTCTTGGAAAATCACATTGCAAGTTATGGTATCATCATCTTGATTTTAACAATCATCATCAAGCTGATTTTAGCGCCATTAACTTACAAGTCGTACATGTCGACTGCAAAGATGAAGGTGTTGAAGCCACAAATCGATGAGATCAACGAAAGAATCCCTAAGGATAAGGCAATGGAGCGCCAGCAGGCAACCATGGCATTGTACAAAAAAGCAGGAGTGAACCCAATGGGTGGATGTTTACCTATGCTGGTACAGTTCCCAATCCTGATTGCACTGTTCCGATTCTTCCCATCCTCTATCGAGCTTCGTCAGAAGAGCTTCTTATGGGCTGAGGATTTATCATCATTTGATGCCATTGTAAGTTGGGATGCTCACATTCCATTGTTGAGTACTTTTTATGGAAATCACATCAGTTTATTCTGTTTGTTGATGGCAATTACCAACTTGGTATACACTCGTATGAACAGCCAAATGCAGTCTACCAATCAAATGCCTGGTATGCAAACCATGATGTACTTAATGCCACTAATGTTCCTATTCTGGTTCAATAGTTATGCATCAGGTCTTTCGTACTACTACTTTATTGCAACATTATTTACTGTAGCTCAAACTTGGGCAATCCGTAAGTACATGGTTGACGAAGACAAAGTATTGGCAACTATCGAGGCAAACAAGAAGAAGCCAGTTAAGAAATCGAAATTCCAACAGCGTTTGGAAGAAGCTGCAAAGCAAAGAGGTTACAAGCCTCCTAAAAAATAAGATCATTACGATTCTATATACAGCCCCGCATTTTATGTGGGGCTTTTTTGTTTTTATGCCTCATTCCACTCCCAATGAATGACTAGGGTGAGGTATTTGATGGAAAAGGAAAGACCTCATCCCCAACCCCTTCTCCTTAAGGAGAGGGTTAGGGTGAGGTGAGAAAAAATATTTACAAAGAATCCATATTATTAATAAATTCCTCCAGACGCCTTAAAGCTCCCTTAATATCACAATCTATTTCTTCATTCGTAAACCTAATTACTTGGACACCCAAATATCTAAGTTCAGCAGTTCTTCCTTCATCATATTCTTGATTCTCACTTGTGTTGTGAATTTTCCCATCAAGTTCGATTATCAATTTTAATTCATGACAGTAGAAATCGGCTATAAATATATCTATGGGGTGTTGTCTGCGAAACTTTAATCCTTTGAATCTTCTATTTCTTATGTATTCCCAAAGGATTTTTTCTGTATCAGTCATGTTTTTTCTGAGTTCTTTTGCTCTTTTATGAATCTCAGGAGGGGCATTGTAAAACAAACATTCCTTATAGTCAACCATGTTGTAGTAAGTTAGGTATAGAAAATTAATGATAATTATTGAATTTTGTTACTCATTTTTTTGATTAATACCTCATCCCCCAACCCCTTCTCCTCGAGGAGAAGGGGAGTACACTGCAAATCCTTGGCAGTTCCAGTTCCCTCTCCTTAAGGAGAGGGTTAGGGTGAGGTATTTCGCATGAGGCAATCATCCAATTTATCACTATCTTACACCTACCTTTAATACCATTTATAAAAAAAAGAGAGCTATTTTAAGCTCTCGAATAGTTTAGGTATAATGCCGATATATAATTTATTAGGCATTAGAAGTGAAGCGTACTAATGGCTTTTACAAATTAATAATCGGTATAACACAAACCACATAAAATGAACACAAAACTCGTTGCTTTAAGGCACCAATTGCATTCACAACCCGAATTATCGAACAAAGAATACAAAACCGCTCAAATTATTGTCGATTTTGTGGAAGATTATCAACCTCATGAAATCATTCATTTGGGAGATACGGGTAGAGCATTTGTATTTAAGGGAGCCGAGGCGGGCAAGACTACCGTATTTCGCGCAGAGTTGGATGCATTGCCAATAGAGGAAAATACGAGGCTAAAGTATGCCTCGATTTACAATGGAGTGGCACATGCCTGCGGGCACGATGGACACATGGCGATACTGGCTGGAATGGCTCAGCAATTGTCAGAAAATCCACCGCGAAAAGGCAAGGTAATTCTGCTTTTTCAACCAGCCGAGGAGGTAGAGCAGGGAGCAAGGGATGTACTGTTGCATCCTAAATTTGCCGATCTGAATCCCGATTACATGTTTGCCCTGCACAATGTTCCCGGGCAGGAAACCAATACCATATTGTTGCGACGCGGAAGTTTTTCTGCGGCATCGAAAGGAATGACCATTCGATTGAAAGGAAAAACATCGCATGCTGCAGAGCCTGAGAAAGGAAGAAACCCGGCCATAGCCATCTCAAAAATCAGTCGTGAGTTAAACGATTTGCTCAACAATAAAGCCCTGTTTACCGATCTTACACTGCTTACATTTATCTACATCCGTATGGGTGAGCAGTCTTTTGGAACCTCGGCAGGAAATGGCGAAATGGGCATCACCCTGCGCTCTTTCGAGAATGCCGATATGAAGGTTCTAACCCAAAAATCGGAAGAAATTGTAAACAGAATTGCTGCCGAAGAAAATCTGGAATGCAGCATTGCCTATCACGAAGAATTTCCGGCAACGGTAAATCAAGATGAATGTGTAGATATGCTTCAGGATTTGGCCGAAGAGCACAATTTGTCGTATCAATATCTGGACAAACCCTTCAAGTGGTCCGAAGATTTTGGCTATTTCTCTCAGAAATACACCTGTGGATTTTTTGGCTTGGGAGCTGGCATCGATCAGGCAGCCTTGCATCATCCCGATTATGATTTTCCCGACGAAATTATCGAAACAGGACTTACGATCTTTACAGGTTTGTATCAAAAAATAAATGGAAAATAAAGTACGCAGCCTTCCCAACGCTCACCCTTCGATTCCCTAAAGGGAACAGCGCGCAGGAAAAGCCCCTTTAGGCATACGCGTTAACTTAAGCCGTAAGGTTTATATTTTCAGGAAATTGTACACCCCTCTGTCCTGTCGGACATCTCCCCTGAAAAGGGAGAACGCAACAAATCAAGGTGCTGCTGTAGTTTGAATTGTGAACTATCGTTGAATCTTAGCCTCTTTCCCTTACAGGGAAAGTGCCGACAGGCGAAAGGGTGAAATCGAAATGCAAAAACAACTTCGATGATTATCAAACTTATATGTGTATTAAGTTGACGCATATGCCCCTTTAGGGGTTTGGGGTAATAGTAAAAGGGAAAAAATACCTACAATAAATAATATTGAGAACAAAAGCTAAAACAATAAACCAACACCAAATGCTAAAAGAACTTTTACAAAACAATCAACACCTCTTTACCGATATTTTCCCATTCAACTTAAATCAAGAGAAACATCACAAGCTCGATCTTTCCATCGATAATCAAGCCCTGTATTCCATTGATTTGAGTTCGGTGGAGGCATTACAGCAATACATTTCGGATTGCTTAAGGCAGACTGGCGCCAAATATGCCATTGGCGGATACAACGAGGACAGGCTGATTTATCGCAAGAGCAAACACTTTGGCGAGGGCGAAGATGCACGAAGCATTCACTTGGGAACCGACGTTTGGTTGGCAGCCAATACCAGCCTTTCTGCACCTATTGATGGTAAAATTCATAGCTTTAAAAACAACGATGTATTTGGCGATTACGGCCCAACCATCATACTCGAGCATTGCATCGAAGGAACTACTTTCTACACCCTTTACGGACATCTATCTGTAGATTCCTTAAAAGGGAAAAGTGTAGGGCAAGAGATAAAGCAAGGCCAGCTCTTTGCCGAACTGGGCAACGATCAGGAGAACGGCAATTGGCCATGCCATCTGCATTTCCAGATCATGGCCGATATGAATGGGCGAGAGGGAGATTTTCCAGGCGTATCCAATCAGGCCGATCGCGAAAATTACCTTAAGACCTGTCCCGATCCCAATTTGATTTTGAAGCTGAAGTGATTGAATTGCAATAGAAAGCTTTAGCAAGACAAAAGCCTACATCAACAAGACAGGCAGTCAGTTGCTCCAAGACACAAAAAATGAGCTCCAAGACCGCCGTAAGGTGCTCCAAGACATAGAAGAACCTTCTCCAAGACAAGAGGCAGGTGCAAAAAGACAGGTGGGTGAAGCCTCCAAGACAGGTTTGACACTCTCCAAGACCGAAGACTGGAAACTACTGTTGTCTTTTTCATCTTATTTCCTGTCTTGCCGGCATAAAAAAGAGGGAATCCGCAGATTCCCTCTCAAGTGTAAAACTCAAAACCCGTATTTATGAACATTAACTTACTGTTTCTTCTTGTGTATTTTCTTCTTCTTTTTTCTTACGGCGGTATTCAGCTTTTTTGTTTCTCAGGTACTTACTAGAATAAAGCATTGCATGTTCCTCTTCGTCTCTAAATACAAATTGTCCGTATTCCTTTAAATCATCGGCATAATGCTTCACCAAAGAGTATGCTTTGTCGCGGATTACCTTTCTGTCATCGTCAACATACAACGAGCCGTTTACTTCAGCCAAGAGAGCTCCCATGCGTTCCGATTCGCTAATTGCAGTGTTACATTTTGCGATATCGAATCCAATACCTGTTAATGGTTCTTGATTATTATTTCCCAGTGTCCCTAGCCTTAATAAATCCATTACAGCATCTGCATTGGAGTCACCTTCGTTTATTTCATCAAGAATTTCTTGTAATTCATCGTTCTTGCGATAAGCAAAGCGCATATTATCATTTAAATCACGTATTAGCTCAAACATGGCAGGTGCATCCTTTTGCCATTTTTTCTGAGCATCTTTCTGCGCCGTTAATTGGGTATCCCAAATGGCCTGAGCAATAGAAAGTGCTCCCGTTAAAACTTCAAGTTTGGTAAGGTTTTCTGCTGTATAGCCAACAGGGGTCAACAAAGGCAAGTCTTCTTTTGCCACATGAATCATAGCTTTAATCTCTTGAATGTACATTCCAACAGGCATGCTGCAATGTTTTACATTTTCGTTTTTCACAGCTTTAATTTCTACCAAGCTGTCGTCATAGTTTTGTTGTTCTGACATTTTAGTAATGTTTAAAGATTAATTATTTCCTCCGCACTAATCCTTCTACAATAACTTCTGCTCTGATTCTACTGCTTTCATGGTTGACAAATCGATAATGAATTTATGAAACAATATCGAAAATTAAAAACAATATGATGATTAATTGATAAGGAATTAAGTTTATACTGCGTATTGAATTCTACCTCTCCCTGCGAATTTAAAGGCGTAGAGCGAACTTAGATTTCTTTGAAAAAAATGTTATTGATATGGTAAAGTTGAATGTTAAGGTGTTGATGTATATAAACGACTTAGGTGATGTGTAATAGCTGATAAGAGGTTTGTAATACCTGATAAGGGTAATTTATTGCATTTGCATTGTGTGGGTTTATTTGTTAAGTGCGAATTGATGAGTTGCTTTCAGAATGGGCTTATTTGGAATGAGGATGGATTGTTGGATAGGGTTGGGGATTTTTGTTTATATGGTTAATTTAGAGTGGTTTGATTAAATAGATAATAGATAGTTATTTCTTCTAAAATTATACAAATGAAAAGTGTATTGATCTCGATTGTTTTTTCTGTTTTTATATTCCAATCTGCAACAGCACAAGAGTACAAACCCACTTACTTTCAAAAGAAAGAACTGATAGAAGATTTATCTTTCATGATGGCGAAGGTGGAAACAATGCATCCCATGTTGTTGGATGAGGCACTTGATGTGAAGTGGTACAAATCTGGACTTAAAATAGAAGAAGAATTGCCCGATAGTATGTCGATCAACCAATTCTATGTACAAATGGCTGAGCTGATGGGCGAATTGGAGGATACTCATACTGGCATCTCTTTTCCATACAGCGAAAGAAAAAAGTACATGATTGATGGAGGAGGTGTAAGCATGCCTTTTTCCATAACTGTTAAGGATCATAAGCTGTATGTAAACGAATATATTGGTGAAGATCGCTCGCATGATATTGCAGGCAAGCAAATATTGGCCATTAACAACATTACTTCGGATCAGATTCTGCAGGACATGAGAAGTACAGTAGGAGTGAGAGGTCGGGAATGTGGAGATCGATCTGTGGAGAAGATGTTTGCCATGTCGTTCTGGGCTTTGTATGGCGAAACCAATGTTTATCGTTTAAAATTAATGGGAGAGGATACGCCGCTTGTCATAAGTGGAGTTAGCAATGCCAAATACTTCGAGTTGAAGAAAAAATACGGCTCTCAGCAAAATCCAGAGAAGTATCGCTTGGCTTTTTCTGAGGATCAGCAACTGGCAAAGATGAGCATTGCCTCTTTTTATGGGGATGAGCAATATTATCAATTTTTGAAAGATGCTTTTCAAGAGATCAAAAGCAAAGGCAGCAAGCAGTTGATTATTGATGTTAGAAATAATCCGGGAGGAAGAAGTCGCGCGGTAGATAGTTTACTGAATTACTTAACGGATAAAAGCTACTCACAATACAAAAGCATAGGAATTAGGGTAAGCGAGGAGCTGAAAGCAAACTACAAGCAAAAGCGACCTGAATTATATGCTCGTATCGAAAAACTGCCCAACGATACATTGTTCTATATGGATAGTACTGCCTATAAACACGAACCCAATTACAAGGAATCGGCCTTTACAGGGGAGGTATATGTTCTAATTAATGAGCGATCGAATAGTGCTGCAGCTACCTTTGCAGGTGTGGTAAAAGAGAAGGGTTTGGGAAGCATTGTAGGCAACAAAGCTACAGGTGAAAACATACGCTACTATGGTGATTTCCTGATGTACAAATTGCCCAATACTAAAATCACGTTCTATGTTTCGCCAAAGGAATTTATACAATATGGTGGTACAAAGCTGAACCAGGGCGTTGAACCTGATGTATTGATTCGAGATTTTAAGTATAAAGATATCCTTTAGTGTAGGGCATGCCAAGCATCTCAAAGATGCCAGGCATGTTTATGATATTACTCTAAGAAACCGCCAAAGATTTCATGCTTTGGCGGTTTTTTGTGTTTGCACTCACCTCATCCCCAAGTTCCAGACAATAAGGGGAGTGTTCTTAAATGGTAGTAAATATTCCAAAATATTAATAGGTTCTTGTAAATCAGACTGAAAGTCTGGTTTAATTTAGCCAGAAGCAACGCCTCTGGGTGTTAAGCTATTTTTGAATACGTCCTGAAAGGACAACTTAATTTTAAACTGTCCTTTCAGGACGCATTTTCCTTAATGAAACTACCCAAGGCGTTGCCTTGAGGCTGAAATAATCTGCCACTTTGTGGCGATATCTTGAAAAATCATTGAATTTGAACTAAAACAACAACAGTGTAATTCTTAAAACCATGTTGAACAACATGAATTTACATCTTTCCATTGAGAACAGAATGTCGGAATTTTAATAGAGTAAAACCCACCCAAGAAAGGACCGTGAAGTTGAGTCGTTTTACGAGTGTACCTCATAGCTTCGTCTATTAGTCCTCTTTATCTTGCGTTCTGCAAGCCTGCAAAATCAAAAACAATTGCGCTCAAACTAACACTTATCATGGCAAAATTTACCAAAGAGGATGCACTTCGGTATCACGAAGGCAAACGTCCAGGGAAAATCGAGGTGATCCCAACCAAACCACATTCCACACAATTGGATTTATCGCTTGCTTACTCTCCAGGTGTGGCAGAGCCTTGTTTGCAGATCGAGGCAAATCCAAAAGATGTATACAAGTATACCGCCAAAGGTAACCTGGTAGCGGTAATTTCGAATGGTACAGCTGTTTTGGGCTTGGGCGATATCGGTGCAGAAGCCGGTAAGCCTGTGATGGAAGGGAAGGGCTTGCTGTTTAAAATCTTTGCAGATATTGATGTATTCGATATTGAGGTGGATAGCAAGGATGTAGATGAGTTCGTGAAAATTGTAAAAGGGATTGCTCCAACTTTTGGCGGAATTAACCTGGAAGACATTAAAGCACCAGAGTGTTTTGCCATTGAGGACAGGTTGAAAAAGGAATTGGACATTCCTATCATGCACGATGATCAGCATGGTACGGCAATCATATCGGCAGCCGGATTGTTGAATGCTGTTGAGATACAAAAGAAAAAGCTAAGCGATATAAAAATTGTAGTGAATGGAGCAGGTGCATCGGCAGTTGCTTGTACTCGCCTTTACATTGCATTGGGTGTGAAGAAAAAGAACATCATCATGCTCGATAGCAAAGGAGTAATTCACAAATCGCGTACTGATTTAAGCGATATCAAAAAGGAGTTTGTTACATCGATTAATGTGAAAACCCTGGAAGATGCCATGGATGGTGCCGATATGTTTTTAGGCTTATCGGTAGCCAATGTGCTTAAGCCAAGCATGGTAAAAAGCATGGCCGATAGACCTATTGTATTTGCTTTGGCCAATCCTAATCCTGAAATCGCCTACGAACTGGCTATGAAAACACGTAAGGATCTGGTGATGGCAACGGGTCGATCTGATCACCCGAACCAGGTAAACAACGTGTTGGGGTTCCCATTTATTTTCCGCGGCGCATTGGATGTTAAAGCTACAGGCATAAATGAGGAAATGAAAATTGCTGCCGTAAAAGCATTGGCAAAACTGGCAAAAGAGGATGTTCCTGATATCGTAAATACGGCATATCACGAAATGAATCTTAGCTATGGAAAGGATTACATTATTCCGAAACCACTTGATCCGAGATTGCTGACTGTGGTAGCTCCTGCTGTGGCTAAGGCAGCTATGGATTCTGGCATTGCAAAAGCTCCAATTCACAATTGGGAGGAGTACAAAAACCTGCTGGAACAAAGGTTGGGTAGAGACAACAAGCTGCTGCGAGCTTTAACCGACAAAGCCAAGCGAAATCCGAAACGTGTTGTATTTGCCGAAGGTGCTAATTTTAAAGTTTTAAAAGCTGCACAAACAGTTCTTCACGAGGGTATTGCAGTGCCAATATTGTTAGGTAATCCTGAGCACATCCACAAAGTAATCCAAGAGAATGATTTGGATCTGGATGGTGTACCAATCATCAATTGGAGAGGGGCGGAAGAACGCTCAAGAAGAGAGGAGTATGCGAAAATATTGTTCCGAAAGCGCAACCGCAAAGGACTAACCTACAACGAGGCAGTTGATAAGATGACTAACCGAAATTATTTTGGTGCCATGATGGTAGAAACTGGTGAAGCTGATGCTTTCATTAGTGGATCAACATCGAAATATGCCGATACCATTAAGCCTGCAATCCAAACTGTGGGAATCAAATCCGACATCAATCACATTGCTGGTATGTATTTGTTGATGACCAAGCAAGGACCAATCTTCTTCTCGGATACAACGGTAAACCCTCGTCCCGATGCCCAAACTTTGGTGGATACCACCTTACTAACGGCTGAGGCAGTGCGCAAGTTTAATATTGAACCTGTAATTGCAATGGTTTCTTATTCCAATTTTGGTTCCATTAGAGATGGTAGTCCGGTTCGAGTACAAAAAGCAGTTGAGATTCTTCATCACGAACATCCAGAATTGATTGTGGATGGTGATATTCAGATGAATTTTGCTTTAAATCCTGAGCTTAGAACCAAAATGTTTCCTTTCTCGAAATTGGGTTGGCGCAGGGTGAATACCATCATATTCCCGAACCTGAGTAGTGGTAATATTGCTTACAAAATGATGCAGGAGATTGGTGGAGCCGAAGCCATTGGACCAATTCTTTTGGGTATGAATAAATCCATTCACATTGTACCATTGGAAAGTTCGGTTCGCGAGATTGTAAATATGGTAACCATTGCTGTGGTAGATGCGCAATAAGTTGAATTAATCCATTAACCATACTCAGCTTATTAATATTATTTAAACCTGTTGGATTATTTATTTCTAACAGGTTTTTATTTTCAAACCGTCTGTTTTTCGTTTGAAAAATATTATAGATAAACTACCTAAAGTCGTGATAAATAGTGGGTTTAAGAATTGTTAATACCTATATTGTTTAAGGAAAAATAAAACAAGGCAGGATGTTTAATTTTTCTTAGCTACTGATTGTCAGGTTAAAGTGAAGGTTGATCATGCGAGATGATACTCTTACCAAAATAACTTAGACTCAATCTAAGTAATGATAGGGTATATTTGTTCAACTCAGAAAATCTTACGAAATTTTATTTACCGTTTAAAAAATACGAGAAAGAAAAATCTGGTGTTTTTACGGTTTACATGAAGATACGACCCAGCTTTATGTAATGAAATTAATTACTACCCAAACCAACTATCATCCGCCCAGGAAAAGCTTTGAGCTTTTCGAATTTTAATGTGCAAAAAATGAATCGGCATAACTGTTTTCTGTGACCGAGGAAGCGAAGCTGTGCCGAGACATCATATAATATAATAAGAACGCTATTCGCTGATAGAATGATTTTAGGGCTTCAACCACCCTTCAACCAGAATCATTTTAGAGGCAGATCTTTTATTCACTAGTATAAACCTTAAACTCAATCAACCATGCAAGCCTTAAGAAGGCCTTATCTTTGGCACGCGATTTATACCAAATCGCGTGCAGAAAAGAGGCTGTACAAAGAACTGTGCTCGAAGAATATTGAGTGCTACCTTCCTTTAAAAAAAGAGCTTCGTCAGTGGAGCGATCGAACCAAGTGGGTTGAAGAACCATTGATTCGATCTTATTTGTTTGTGAAAGTCAGTGAAAGGGAGTATTACAACGTAATCAATTCTGCTTACGCTGTTGGATATGTAACTTTTGGTGGCAAAGCTGTGCCTATACCTGAACATCAGATTCAGGCTCTTCGAATTTTTCTGGATGATGAAAATCGCAAGGTGGATTTAAGTCATGAGAATTTGGAAAAAGGAGAATTGGTAGAGATCATGGGTGGTCCTTTCAAGGGAATCAAGGGCGAGATCATGCAAATAAAAGGCAAGGATCGTATTGTTATCCGATTCGATTCTTTGGGAACTTGTGTTTATACTGATATTTCGTTAGACAAGATTAAACAAGTTCAACCCGTCGCTTGATACAAAGAAACTGTTTAAAGTTATCCATCAGTTTTTTTATATGAATAAATGAAGTCTAACTTCGTTAAATTCTATTTAAATAGAACCACTATTTAAATAAAATTTGTCTGGTTACTTTTCTTTTTCATCGATAAAAAACTCTAAAAACAAATTTAAACAGCTTCTGATTACAGTATCGCAGAAATCAGAAATTTTTATGAGTAAGTTTGAAGTAGTTACCACAATTGGATTGGGGTATATCGGACTTCCTACGGCCTCACTTATTGCTAGAAGTGGGATTCGTGTGCAAGGAGTAGATGTAAATCCAAAGGTAGTAGAGGCAGTAAATTTGGGTGAAATTATTATTGTAGAACCCGATTTGGATGAGTTGGTGCATCAGGTTGTAGAGGACAATTTGCTTTCCGCTCATACCGAAGTGCAGGAAGCTGATGTTTATACCATTGCGGTTCCAACTCCTTTTAAGGGAAATCACGAACCCGATATTTCATATGTATTGGATGCCACCAAGGCAGCAATTCCGGTATTAAAAGAAGGCGATTTATTCATTATTGAATCCACATCACCGGTTGGAACTACCGAGAAGGTGAGAGATTTAATATATACCAAGCGCCCTGAGCTGGAAGATCGAATATTCATCGCCTATTGTCCGGAACGTGTACTTCCTGGGAATATCATTTACGAGTTGGAACACAACGATAGAGTAATTGGTGGGATTGATGAAATGTCGACAGAAATGGCATGCGAGTTCTTCCGAAACTTTGTGGTAGGTGAACTTCACAAAACAAACTCTCGAACTGCCGAAATGTGTAAGTTGGTTGAGAATTCTTCTCGCGACGTACAAATCGCATTTGCCAACGAACTATCAGTGATTTGCGAAAAGGCAGGAATTAATGTTTGGGAGTTGATTGAATTGGCCAACAAGCATCCAAGGGTAAATATACTTAGTCCGGGTTGTGGTGTAGGTGGTCATTGCATTGCTGTAGATCCTTACTTTATTGTTTCTGAATATCCTTTGGAAAGTCAAATCATTGGTAAAGCACGCGAAATCAATAATTACAAGGCATTTTGGTGTGTCGAGAAAATTAAAAATGCACGATTGCAGTTTCAGTTAGATCGTGGGTATGAACCCAAAATTGCAGTAATGGGATTGGCTTTTAAGCCTAATATCGATGATTTAAGAGAATCGCCAGCCATGTATATCGCCAATAAAATTACGCAATCGCAACAGGATGATTACTTAATTGTTGAGCCTAATATTGAAGAGCATTCAAGCTTCCAGATTTGTGATTACCAGATTGCTTTCGATATGGCAGATATGATTGTTTATTTGGTGGCACACAATGAGTTCAAAAACCTTCCATTTTCTGATGAGAAAGTAATTCTCGATTTCTGCGGAGTTACCAATCATCAGGAGAAAATCTTTAATGAAATTCCTGTTGAAATTCCTAAGCCAAGGGAGAACAAAAGGAAGAAGTTAAGATAATACGGCTACTACTTTTTTACCATCTAATGATTAAGAAAATGAGTGATAATAATAAATATAGAGTATTGTTGGTTTTTGGTACTCGGCCAGAAGCTATTAAAATGGCACCTTTGGTTAAGGAGTTTCAGAAATATCCGGAACAGTTTGAAACCATAGTATGTGTAACAGGCCAACACCGCGAGATGTTGGATCAGGTGTTAAATCTTTTCGAAATCGTACCTGAATATGATTTGCAAATCATGAAATCAGGTCAGGATTTATACGATGTTACCAGCCGAGTTTTAATAGGTATGAGAGATGTATTGAAAGTGGCAGATCCAGATTTGGTTCTGGTTCATGGCGATACTACCACATCATCCACAACGGCTTTGGCGGCTTATTATCAGCAAATTCCTGTGGCTCATATCGAGGCAGGTTTGCGTACCAATAATTTGTATTCTCCTTGGCCCGAGGAAGCCAACAGACAGATTACAGGTCGTTTGGCTCAGTGGCATTTTGCACCAACCATAATGGCACAAAAGAATTTAATGGATGAAGGAATTTCAAAAAGCAGAATTGTGGTTACTGGCAATACTGTGATTGATGCGCTTCAGCTTACGCTTACAAAAATACATCGCTCTTCGAAAGTGGTTATGGATATTGTGAATGTGTTGCAAGCCAAAGGAATTTCTACCGGTCGGGTTGCCGAGTGGGTATATCGAACCCGCAAAATGGTATTGATTACAGGACATAGAAGGGAAAATTTTGGAAGAGGATTTTTAAATATATGTGAGTCAATTAAGTTTTTAGCTGAGAAACATCCAGAAGTAGATTTTGTATATCCGGTTCATTTGAATCCTAATGTTCAAAAACCAGTTTATGATATTTTAGGACAAGGAGCAGATTCAGAAAGCAACTCAAATAACAATATCTTCCTGATTGATCCGATTGATTATTTGCCATTTGTTTACCTGATGGATTTATCTTATTTGATACTTACCGATTCGGGAGGCATTCAGGAAGAAGCTCCATTCCTGGGCAAACCTGTATTGGTAATGAGGGATACAACGGAAAGACCGGAAGCTTTAACTGCTGGTACAGTAAAGTTGGTTGGTACGGATTCTCAGAAAATCATAGAATCGGTTGACTTGTTGTTCCATGAAGATGCAACCTATCGAAAAATGGCTCAGGCCATCAATCCATATGGTGATGGGAAAGCTTGCATCAGGATTGTACAGGAATTGAAAAAAGCATCATCCATTCGGGAACGTATTGTTGCCTAGCTTTACAAAAGCATGTCTGATTTAAAGAGCAAAACCATTAAAGGTGTTTTCTGGAGCTTTGTGGAAAAGTTTGGGAGTCAATTTATCCTTTTGATATCGCAAATTATTTTGGCCAGATTGTTAGAGCCCCGGGATTTTGGTTTACTTGGGATGCTTGCCATTTTTATCGCGGTATCGCAGGCCTTTATCGATAGTGGTTTTGATAATGCTTTGATTCAGAAAAAGAATGCTAATCAAACAGATTTTTCAACGGTATTCTTCTTTAATATTAGCATAGGAATTGTTCTTTACCTGATCTTGTTTTTTGCAGCTCCTCTGATTGCTGATTTTTTTAGAAGTCCGGAACTGGTGGATCTTACAAGAGTAGTTTGCTTGATTTTGGTGATCAACTCTTTTGGCTTGATACAATTTGTAAAGTTCAAGATCGACATGAATTTTAAAGCCATTGCACAAGTGGTTGTAGCAGCAAATATTTTGTCGGCAATATTAGGAGTTAGCTTGGCATTATTGAATTTTGGAGTATGGGCTTTGGCTGCACAGGTAATGGGTATATATGTATTTAGAACCCTATTGTTTTGGATCAGGAGTTCCTGGCGACCAAGTCTGGTTTTTTCAATCAAATCATTTAAAGGTTTATTCAATTTTGGATCGAAATTGTTACTGTCAGGATTGATTAGTCAAACATTTGAAAACATTTATTTGCTGGTAATTGGTAGAATGTTCTCAGCTACGGCATTGGGTTTTTACGATCAGGCTAAAAAATTTCAGCAAGTACCCGTTGCTACTTTGGCACAGGTTGTTGGCAACGTTACATTTCCTGCTTTTTCTAAAATTCAGGATGAGGATGAACGCCTTCGAATGGGGTTCAGAAAACTCATTAAGCTTTTGGTCTTTATCAATTTTCCATTGATGATTGGACTGGCTGTAATGGCTGAACCATTGTTCTCAATTGTTTTGGGAGAAAAATGGATGCCTTCTGTTCCTTACTTTCAACTCCTGTGTATTGCAGGTATGATCTACACATTGCATTCATCAAACTTGAACATTCTTAAGGTAAAAGGACGATCCGATTTATTTCTTTACCTGGAAATCATTAAAAAAGTATTTGTTGTATTGGCAATTGTTATTGGTTTGCAATGGGGTATTATGGGATTAATTGTTGGACAAATTGTAACCTCTTTCATAAGCTTTTTTATCAATGCCTATTATACAGGGAAGTTAATTTCCTACTCAACTATCAACCAAATTAAAGACGTGAGTCAAACCTTTTTAATCACTCTTGTGACTGCTGCAGTTATGAGCATTGGTTGGTTGATACAAAATCAGATTCTTTCACTCTCTTTTCAGATACTGGCAGGTATCGGTACATACCTACTATTGGCTTGTGCTACAAAACAAGAAGCAGTTAGCGATGGTATTTCAATTCTTAAAGAAATTATACCGACACGAAGATGGAAAAACGTAAAATATTAGTAACAAGACCTCAATTGCCACCTCTTAACGAGTTTATTCCTTTATTGGCTGACATTTGGGATAGCAGGTGGCTTACCAATAATGGAAAGTATCATCAGGAATTTGAAAAGGCGTTGGCAAACTACTTGGGAGTTCCCTATGTTGTATTGTTTGCAAATGGCACCTTGGCTTTAATGGCTGCGCTGCAGTGTTTAAGAATAAAGGGAGAGGTAATTACCACACCTTATAGTTTTGTGGCTACAACGCATTCATTATGGTGGAACGATATCAAGCCTGTTTTTGTAGATATAGAGCCTGACTATTGCAATTTGGATCCCGAGAGAATTGAGGCTGCCATAACACCGGCAACTACTGCCATTCTTCCGGTTCATGTGTATGGTAATCCTTGTGAGGTAGACAAAATTCAGGACATGGCAGATTACTATGGCTTAAAGGTAATTTATGATGCAGCTCATGCCTTTGGAGTTCGATTAAAGGGCTCAAGTGTTCTGAATTATGGAGATTTATCAATTGTTAGCTTCCATGCTACCAAGGTATTCAATACCATTGAAGGTGGAGCGATTATTTGTCATGATATCAAGACCAAGAAACGATTGGATTACCTTAAGAATTTTGGAATTGCGAACGAAACCACAGTAGTTGCTCCGGGAATTAATGCTAAAATGAATGAATTGCAGGCGGCTTATGGATTGTTACAATTGAAATATTTCGATACCGTAATTGATGGGCGTAAGCATATTACAGAAAAATATAAGCAGGGATTGAAGAATATTCCTGGAGTAAGATATCTGGATGAACCACAGGAGGTAGATTACAATTATTCTTATTTTCCAATATTTATTGACGAGTCGGAATTTGGCAGAAGTAGAGATGATTTGTTTGAAGAATTAAAGAAACATGGAATTTATGGACGAAGATATTTTTACCCATTGATAAGTGAGTTTCCAACCTATAGAGGTTTGCCTTCGGCCAAAGGCTTAGGTATTGCCTATGAGGTATCAAGGCAGATTATTTGCTTGCCTTTGTATCCTGATTTGGCAGACGAAATCGTTGATTTGATTATTTCCATTATTTCTGAAATGGTACAAGTTGATTCAAATAAAGTACCAGTAAAGGTTCTGAAAACCTATAAAGAGAAAAGAAAATTCCCTAAAGAAAAATAAACGAGTCCTATGGATAAGCCTTTGGTAAGTGTAAAAACCATAACCTACAATCACGAGAAATACATTGCTCGGTGTATTGAAGGAATCTTGAATCAGAAAACAGATTTTGATTTCGAATATATTATCGGCGAAGATTGCAGTACGGATAAAACTATGGAGATAATACAGGAATATGCTGTGAAATATCCTGATATTATTCGAGTAATAACAAGTGAGAAAAATGTAGGAGCAACTATTAATGATCAAAGAACCGATGAGGCTTGTCGGGGAAAGTATGTAGCTTTTTGTGAGGGTGATGATTATTGGACTGATCCTTATAAACTGCAAAAGCAGGTTGATTTTCTGGAAGCAAATCCGGATTATGGACTGGTGCATACCAATTTTTCATGTCAGAAAGGAGATAAATTCTTAAGAGGGATTAGAAATGGTAAGAATTTGCCGTGTGGAAATGTTCTTTCAGATTTAATAAGAGGGAATCACATTGCCACAGCATCGGTTTGTATGCGAAATGATTTGTTGCAGACCATTCGAATTGGAGAACCAATCAGGAAACATAACTGGAGAATGGGTGATTATCCTTTGTGGATAGAATCTGCTGCCAGGATGAAAATTCATTATTTGGCCGATGATACCATTACCTATCGTATTCATGGAACTTCTGCTACTCATGGACTGGATGTGATGGGTGATTTCAGATTCTTTAGTGATCGATATGATATTAAGAGACACTACATCAGGAAGTTTGGATGTGAAGATTTAGAACCATTTATCAACAAAATGTATCATCGTGAATTGCTAAAGTTTGCCATTTTCTTGAAGGATGAGGAGTTGAGAGAAAAGTGTCAGCAGTTTTTTAAGGATTCATCGGTTGGAGAAAGCTTTCCGTATTTAATGCTTTCGCAATATCCTATATTCGATCCGCTGTATTGCTTTGTATATACTACCCGTAAAAAATTGAAAATGGTAGTTTGATATCTTATGAGACCAAGTTCGTATCAAAAATTAGAGAATCAGGTAAAAACCTGCGAATTTCCACTTCCGGGAAGTGTTGCGATTATTCAACCTTATGTATTTCCTTATTTGGGATATTTTCAATTGCTTCACGCTGTTGAGAATGTAGTTTTTTACGATGATGTAAATTTTATTAAACGCGGCTGGATCAACAGAAATCAAATACTGGTGAATGGAAAGGAATTCATGTTTACCATTCCTTTGCGAAAAGCAAGTCAAAACAAACTCATCAATGAAATTGAACTGGTAGAAAAGCAATTGTTTATTCAAAAATTTCGTCATCAACTAAAGTTAGCATACGCAAAAGCACCCTATTACCACGATGTTAAGGAGGTAATAGAATCTGTGTTTGTTGGGGATTATTCAAATATAGGAGATTTTGCCATTGTAAGTATTCTTGCCGTTTACAGGTATTTGAATATGGATTTGAACTGGATGAAATCATCCGAAGAGTTTTGCGAAACAAAAGGACAAGAAAAAGCTGATAGATTGATTCATATCAGTAAGATGCTTGCTTGTGATACCTATATTAATCCGGTTGGAGGAAAATCTCTTTACCACAAAGATTATTTTGCAAAGCATGGCATAGATTTGGGCTTTATAGAATCGGGAAAAGTGAATTATAAGCAGTTTGAAAATGACTTTGTTCCATACCTTTCAATTATTGATGTACTGATGTTTAATAACAAAGCCGCGGTGATAGAATTATTGAACAATTTCAAAATCGGATGATTTAATTTCTGATCACATCATGCAAAATCAAACAAAAAAAATACTAATTCTTGGGGGAACATCCTTTCAAATTCCTTGCATTAAATATGCAAAGGCTAAGGGTTTTCATGTGATTACTTGTGATTATAATCCAGATAATCCCGGACACAAATATTCCGATGAGTTTTATAATATTAGCACCACGGATTTGAAGGCGGTTTTAAAATTGGGACGAAAGTTGGAAATAGATGGTATTTTGGCTTATGCATCAGATCCGGCAGCACCTACCGCAGCTTATGTGGCAGAGAAAATGGGATTGCCGGGAAATCCATACAAATCGGTTAAGACACTTTCAGAAAAGGATTTGTACAAAAGTTTTTTAAGATTAAAGAAATTCAATACGCCATCGTACGGAGCTTATGGAAGTTTAAAAGACTTTTCGGGTTCCAGTGATGAATTCAGGTATCCTATCATTGTAAAGCCAGTTGACTCAAGTGGGAGTAAAGGGATTAGTGCTGTAAATGACTTTTGGGAAATGGATAAGGCAATTGATTATGCCATGAAATTCTCGCGATGTAAAAGGTTTATTGTTGAAGAGTTTATTGAAAAGAAATATCCGCAATTGGATGGGGATATTTTTGTGTATGATGGTAAAATTATTGCTTACTACCTGGGAGACCAGAGGAACGATGTTGAGGTAAACCCCTTTGTTCCTTCAAGTATTAATTACCCATCCATGTTACCGGAACACATTCATGCTAAAATTCAATCGGACTTGCAGCGGGCTATCGATTTGCTGAAAATAAAGTTTGGCGGCTTTAATATTGAAGTGATTGTGGATGAAAATGATGAGGTGTTCTTGATTGAGATTGGCGCGAGAAATGGTGGCAATTGTATTCCGGATATCATTAAATGTGCCAGTAATGTTGATATGATAAAAATGAGCGTGGATGCTTGCATGGGAGAAGAACCAAGAATTCACAACCGTAAGGATATTGATAAGTTTTATACAACTTATGTAATTCATTCCAATGTGGATGGAAAATTTAAATCGGTTAAGGTTCATGAAAATATAAGCGACTATGTTCTTGACATCAGGTTGATGGTTGAAAAGGGTGGAGATGTCTTCACGTTTAAGGGATCGAACTGTACAGTTGGAATTGGACTTCTGGAATTTCCAAACCTTGAGATACGCAACGAAATGATGGATAAGATTGAAGAATTTATAGCAGTTGAACTCGAATAGGATATGGTTAGGGCTATTGGTGGATATTTTGAGTTGGAGAACCGATTCGAATCGGAGTACTATCCGAATTTAATTCGTTTAAATACCGGACGAAACTGCTTGGAATACATCCTGAGAGCTCGAGCATATAAAAAAATATATTTGCCTGAATACTCTTGTGATGCAGTAATGGAGCCCATTTTAAAATTGGGGCTGGAATATGAAAAGTATCCAATTAATATGCAGTTGGAACCAGATCAACTCATTTATCCAGAAAAGGATGAGGCCTTTTTGGTAATCAATTACTTTGGATTAAAAGGGAGATATGTGAACTTTTTAACGAGGCGTATGCACAATTTAATAGTGGACAATTCTCAGGCCTTTTTTGAAGTCCCAGTAAAAGGGTTTGATACTTTTTATTCGGCAAGAAAGTTTTTTGGTGTAAGCGATGGAGCTTATTTGAGTACCGATAGTGCTTCATATATGGATTTTAAGCAAGAAGTATCCTGGAAAAGAAGTGAGCATTTGTTGCGAAGACTGGAGAATGGTCCTAATGATGGATATCTGGCATTCAAAAGAAATGAAGAGTATTTGTGTGGTCAGGAGATAAAATTGATGTCGGATTTAACCTACAGAATTCTATCGAGTATTGACTATGCTGCAGTTAAAAGCAGAAGGAATCGTAATTTTCAATACCTGCACTTAAAGTTGAAAGAATACAATGGCTTAAGCATTAATGATGCGGATATTGATGGGCCAATGGTTTATCCTTTTTATGTGGAAAATGATGATTTACGAAAGGAATTAATGCTGCAGGAAATCTATACCGCAAGCTATTGGCCAAGTGTGACCCAAAATGTAGAATCGGATAAACTAGAATATAAATTGGCTAAATATATGATTCCACTTCCTGTAGATCAGCGCTACGGATTATTAGATATGGATAGGATTTGCAAATTGATCATACAATTGTTGAAGCAATGAAGTATATCGAAATTGCATTTTGGTTTCTCATCTTTTTTGTAGCCTTTTACCTAAAAGGGTTTACAGTTGGTGGACAAGAGATGGTTTACTTGTGGAAACTGCCTTTACTGTTGTTCTTGATATCACGAGTAGTTGGTCAGGAAACAAAGCATGCCTTTTTGGTTTTGGCTTATTTGTTTGCAGCAAAGAATTTGGTGAATGTATCATTCTTTAAGTTTCCAGTAGATTCTATTATCAATTTTATAAAGTATCTAACCATACCGGTTTTTGTTCATTGGATTTATCTAAATATTAATAGTGCAAGTACATTAAAAAAGTTAAGGTTGGTGCCTGTATACATGGCAGCCTTTTTTATAGTGTGCAACATTCCTTACTATCTGGGAGTGTTTGCTGCACCAGTAACCACAATGTTATGGATGGAGGACACACAAATTGATGGATTAATTGGAATGTTGGGAGCACCACATTATACGTCGGCTGTACTGGCAGTTGCAAGTGTTGTGCTTCTTGATTTTGTGGCTAATAAAAGAGGGAACATTAAAGTGAATCTTATCGTGATTCCCATCCTGATTATAGGTGTGTTTTTTCTTTTTAAAACCTATACAAGAACAGGTTGGATGATGTTTCTGGTTGGTGTTGTCGTTTTGTTTGCCAGAAAAGTATCTTTTAAAAACTTAGGGAAAATTGCTGCTTTTGGAGTACTGATGGCAATTGGTTTGTCGGTATTGTTTCAAACCAACGAGGGATTTCGAAGAAGGATTATGGATGAACGAGCCGGACAGGAGGACAAGTCTGCCTATGAGACAGTTGGATCAGGGCGATTGCAAATTGCTGATATTTATCTGACCAATCTTTATGAAAGCAACTTTGTTACCTATCTGTTTGGCATGGGAATGGAAGAATCGATGCGAAGGTATGAACAGAAAGATGGCATGCCTTTGTTTGCTCACAATGGCTTTATTCAAACCTTAGTTGACAATGGAATTATTGGTTTCATGTTGTATATGTTATTTCTGATCACACTTTACAGGGCCATTGCAGGGGCCGAAAGTAGTCACAATCAATTGACAATGGCAATGTTTTTTATGTTTCTGTCATGTTTGGCTACTCAGCAAGCCAATTATTTTCTGGTGGATGTATTTCTTTCCATTTACATTGGAATTGCTTTGATTGAATCGAGGGTAAATCGTTATATCGATTTTAAAAGGAAATCTGACATTTACAAAAACATGAAGCCCTCATATCCTTTCTATAAAAGATAAGATCACGTAAATGTATAGCTTTAGTTTAATTACATTAGAAGACCTTCAGCAGATTGAGTATTCCAGTAAGTTTCCGGGGACTCAGACTTCTTGGATTGCAGATTGGTATCATACATTCAAAAAGCATAACGATAATCATTTCGGGCTTGACAAAAAAGCTTACATCGTTACTGCTTATGAGGGAAATAAGTTGGTTGCCATTGTTCCATTGATGAGGCTAACGCGAACTTATTTCAAATACTTTAAATTGCAGTTTCTTGAATTTCTTGGACAGCAATGGTCGGGAATGGGGCATGATATTATTGTAATCAGGGAGCTAGAAGCTGGTTTTGTTGAAGAGTTGTTTTATTGGATCAAAAGAAATATTTCCTATCATTTTTTATTTCTTAAATATCTTCCATCGAGTAGTAGGTTAAAATCTAAGTTTCGTTTTTATAGATACGCTGGCGCTCCGTTTGTTCAAACATCTTCTTTTTCTGATTACGAAAGATTTCGATTAAAAGTGTACTCCAGAAAATTCAGAGAAGATCTTCGCAGAACCTATCGAAGAATTAAAAGAGATGGATTTAAAATGGAGGTAGAACAACATGAAATTGATGAATACAGTTTAGCGGCCATTAGGAATATCTCGGCAAGTAAAACTACTGATGGGAAAAGTGATTTGTATGAGAACAAACTCAAAGAAGATTTTCATTTAAAGATATATAGACAGAATCCATCTAAAGTGGTTTTTATAAAGTTTAATGGCGAAGCCGTAGCTTATGGTACTTTAATAGATATTAATGGACAAAGGATTGGTGTTGACTCTGCTTTTGATAGAAAATTCAGAAAATATGGAGTCGGAATTCATTGTATTGACCAGGTAATTCGTGATGGCTTTGAAGACAATGTTCAAAAATTATCATTCGGATTGGGAATGGATACCTATAAGTTTCAATTTACCAATTGCATAGAAGAGTTTTTTATGTGCTATGACTTTAAAATCAGACTGAAGTCATTATTGGTATTGCCTTATTTTCATTACCGAATAAAAAAAATGAATCAGGATGTTTCTTTGGTGATGGAGAGAAACAAACAGCAAGTAATAACAGATGCAGAGAATAATAAAACCTCTAATGACAAATTCAATTTTGTTGAAAGTGTTGAGATATAGATTTATTATACGCAAAGAAGTTTAATGCCCTAGGTTCTAATGTATCGTTTCGAAACCATTTCGATTGAAGAACTCGAAAATTTTCAATACAACACCAATTGTCCTAGCTGTAGATTCGAATGGATTTATAGTTGGTATCAGGTTTTTGAGAAAGTAGAAAACAATATTGTTGGGTTTAAAAAGAAGCCCTTCATCATTCTTGTTTATAAGGAGGAGAAGTTAACTGCGATTATTCCTTTATTAAAATTAGTGAGGATATACTTAAAGTTTATTCGCATATCCTTTCTTGAATTCTTTGGTCAACAATGGTCTAGCTTAGGGAATGATATTTTGATTGTTGAGGAAGTTGATAAACTGTTTTATCGTGAATTGAGGCATTGGATCAGGAAAAATATTTCCTATGATATCATTTTTCTAAAGTACATACCAAAGCAGTCTGAATTGGTAAAGTGTTTCCGATTGTTTCATTATTCAGTAGCTCCTTGTGTACAATTAAATCGATATGAAGGATATCAGGATTTTACTAAAAAAGTATACTCTAAAAAGTTTAGAGAAGAACTTAAACGTACCGCAAGAAAGTTGGCAAGAGAAAATTTGGAATATACTATAGAGGTTAGAGCGGTTAGTAAAGAAAATTTAAAATTGATTAAGCATATCTCAAAATCAAAAGAGATAGATGGCAAAAGTTTTTTATATGGAAACTTCGAAAAAGAAGCCTTTCATTTAAGTATTTATGAGAGTTTTCCATCTCAGATAATATTGCTAAAGCTCAATGATGAGATTGTTGCCTATTCTACATCAATTGATTGGCAAGGGAAACGATTGGCAATAGACTCATCCTTTAATAGAAGATTTCGAAAATATGGTATTGGGATTCACTGCGTAGATTCTTTTATCAGGAATGCATTTGATGATAAGATGAAGAAATTATCATTGGGTATGGGACATGATTCGTACAAGTACAGGTTTTGTGACGATATGGATCAATTTTTTATGTGTTTTGATTACAAAATCAGTTGGAAATCTTTATTGGCTTTGCCCTACATTAAGTATAGATTGATCAAAACAGACAAAGAGATTCTAGCAAAAAACCAAAAGATATCCGCAATTATAGAAAAGAATAAGCAAAAGAGCAGAAATAAGGAAGAATTAAAAATAAAGACGAACCATAAAACCTCTATTAATAAAATTAATATTTCTGAACGTGTTGAAATGTAGAATGGTATTATTCTAAAGAGTTTAAACCCTAAAATCTAATGTATAATTTTGAAACCATTTCAATTAAAGAACTTGAGAACCTTGAGTATAAAGCAAATTTTCCTAGCAATAGATTCGAATGGATTTATAGTTGGTATGAGGTTTTCGAGAAAGTGGAAAACAATGTAATAGGTTTTCAGAAGCAAGCTTATATTGTAACTGCTTATGAAAATAACCAATTGGTTGCCATTATTCCTCTTGTAAAGCTAATTCGTAAGTTTTGTAAATGTATAAAGCTTGAATTTGTTGAGTTTCTTGGACAGCAATGGTCCTGCATTGGACATGATTTAATCGTACTCAAAGAATTAGATTCTAGTTTTACGAAACAGCTTCTTAGCTGGATCAAAAAGAACATTCGTTATCATTTCATCTTTTTCAAGTATGTTCCTAAAAAATCGATTCTGACAAAAAACTTTAAGATGTATCGATACTCGGGAGCTCCCATGATTTGCATTTCGGATTACAGAGATTACAATGAGTTTGCTAAAAAGGTTTATGCAAAGAAGTTTCGGAAGAAGTTAGAGAGAACCTTACGAAAGATTGAAAAAGATGGATTTCGTTTAAGCTTGTCCTACGAGGAAATCAACTCATCCAATTTTGAGACCATTAAAAGAATATCAAAATCAAAAATGCTGGATGGAAAAAGCTTTGTATATGATGATGTAAACAAGGAAAAGTTTCATAAAAGTCTGTACCATAAGTTTCCATCGCATGTGATGTTCGCCAAGTTTAATGATTACCCGGTTGCCTATGTGGCAAATATAGATTGTGATAATGCAAGGATTGCCATTGATTGTGCTTTCGATCGCGATTATAGAATTTATGGAGTAGGTGTTCAGTGCATGGATTGTAACATTCGAAAGTCATTTTCGCTGAACAAGGAGAAATACTCTTTCGGAGTTGGCATGGATGTATATAAGTTCCAGTTCACAAAGACTGCAATGCCATTTTACATGTGTTTCGGCCTACAGAATAGACTGAAATCATTTTTAGCAAAGCCATTTGTTTTGTATAGAGCAAAGAAATCTGATCAGAAATCCAAGCAAGAATTTGAAGGAGTAGAAGAATACGTATGAAGAAACTAATTGCCAACATACTAGGATATCTATTGCTGTTGATATTTGGAAAGTCAGCTTTAAAGCAGTTCGATAAACAGGTGTTATCCATCTATTTTCACGATCCTTCGCTTTTGCTTTTTAAAGGAATCATTGGCTTTTTGCTTTCGAAAGGCTTCAGGTTTATTTCGGAGGAAGAATATTTTCAAATCATTAGTGGAGAGAAGAATGTAGAAGGAAGAACAGCCTTTATTTCTTTTGATGATGGGTGGAAAGGCAATTTAAAATTGATTCCAATTCTTGAGAAATATCAAATACCAGCAACTTTCTTTATTCCCGTTCGACCTGTAATGACTGGAAATTTTTGGTGGGAGTTTGCCGCTCAGTTTGTGGAGGAAAACGAGGAATTTAAATCTGTTGAAGAACTGAAGAAATTGCCAAACGATAGAAGGATGCAGTTGATTCGAGGTGCTGCAGGCAGATATGATTTAAAGAGATCTTGTATTGAACTGTCAGAGTTAAAACGCTTAAACGAGAATCCATTCATTACAATTGGATCTCATACCTATCATCATCCGATTACCATACAATGTTCGGATGAGGAATTGGATTTTGAATATCGTGAATCTAAAAAAACATTGGAAGAGTGGTTATCGGTAGAAATTAATTCTTTTTCCTTTCCCAATGGCGACTATAACCAAAGAGATTTGGACTTACTGAAGAAGTACAATTACAAGATGGCTTTTACTGTGAATCCTGAATTGAATTTGAATTTCATCTCTGAGTTCCAGATTCCAAGAGTATCCATCAATTCGAATGGAGGAAAATATGAGAACATTGCACGAATGCTTCGTGTTTGGCACAAATTTGTTCAGCCGCTGCAGCAAAAGCAAGCATTGTTATTCAATCCTAAATTATCAGGAAGTTAATATCAATTAAACGGATGAAAGAGGTTCTATACATAGCACCGGGTAATCAGAATTCGAAAGGTGGAATTGGATTGTGTGTAAACAATTATTCGAAACACATGTCCGACTTTAAGGTTTTGGTTACGCATCGGTTTACATCCAAATTGATGAACACTTTATGGTTCCCGATTTGCATTGTGGAGTTGTTGTGGATTCTGATTAAAGATCGGGATATTAAAATTCTTCACATTCATGGGGCATCGAAAGGTAGTTTTTACAGGAAGTACATTTTGTATGCATTTGCAAGAGCATTTTCCAATAAGAAAATTATCTATCACATACATGGAGGAGGTTTTCGGGACTTTTACCTGGGATCATCAAAGTTTATACAGCGTAGAATTCGATATTTAATTAATACTGCAGATTTGGTGATTTGCTTGTCGGAAAAATGGAAGCACTTTTACACCAGTGCCTTTAAGCCAAAACAGATCAGAATCTTAAATAATATGATTCTTCCTCCGTTTAATACTGAAAGAAAGCTATCCAAGGATAAGTTTAGGTTGTTTTTCCTGGGATTGATTGGTGATAACAAAGGCATTTTCGACTTGATTAAGATTATTGCAAAAAACAGAAGTCAATTTGAGGATAAACTGGAGCTTGTGATCGCTGGAAATGGGGAAGTGGATCGATTGACCAATACCATTTCGAAATGGAAGATGCAGAAAATCGTTCATTTTAAAGGTTGGGCCAACGAAGAAAAGAAAGAAGAGCTTTTTCGATCATCGGATGCATTTATTCTGCCATCCTATAAAGAAGGTTTGCCTTTATCCATTCTTGAAGCCATGAGCTATGGATTGCCTATAATATCAAGTAAAGTGGGAGGGATTCCAGATTTGATTCACAAAGGGAAAAATGGAATACTTGTGGTTCCCGGTAATCAAAGAGCCATTAAAAATGCAATCGTCAAGTTGATGACAAACCAAGCTCTTTGCATAAACTACTCACAAAATTCAACAAGAGCAGTTGTTGATTTTTATCCAGATCGTGTATTAAAAACATTATTCTCAATCTACCATGAATTACAGGGGAATAAGGGATTACTTTTTGAGCAAAATTAAATTCGGTATCGGGTTTGAAAGGGAATTGAAAAGAATTAAGGAGCTATACTCAATTAGTGAATCCCAATTGTCAGAATTAAAAAACAAAGAATTTGTAAAGCAGTATCGAAATGCCTACCTAAACTCCAAGTTCTACAATGAGTTGTATCGAAAGCATGGCTTAAGTGTACATTCGGTAAAATCGATTGACGACGCAGAGAAAATACCAATCATTACAAAAGATGATATTAGGCATCGTGTTGATGATTTGTTGACGACAAACCGTTTGTTTGTTTACAAAGCTTTTACAAGTGGAACAACAGGTTCGCCATTAAAACTGTATCGCGATTATCGGTCGGTTTGCAAGGAATACTCCTACGGATACTATTTTCAGAATATCCATGGATACAAGCTAGGCGATAAGGTGATATCCATAAAAGGAGATTTGGACAAGGATGAAATTTCGAGGTTTGACAAGGCCTTGAATACATTGCATTTATCGAGTTATAACCTGAACGAGAAGAACATCCTAAGGTATTATGAATTAATTAAGGAGTTTGAACCAAAAGTGGTTAAGGCTTATCCTAGTTCGTTGCAGATTTTATCGACAGAATTGTACAAAAAAGGATTGGATTTGTACATTCCGATTGCATTTACTTCATCTGAAGTATTGCACGATTGGCAAAGACGAATTATTGAAAGGATACTGCATTCCAAAGTGATTGATTGGTATGGAAATTCGGAGCAAACCATTGCTTTGGGACAGGTAAAAGAAAACTTGTATCAGGATGCTCCATTGTATGGACACATTGAGGTAAAAGAGAACCACATCATCACCACTGGGTTCATCAATAAATCATTCCCATTGATTCGTTACCAGGTAGATGATATTATCAAGTTAAAGTGTGATGCGAGTTGTATTCGTTGTTGCACCGAACGAATAATTGGACGCGATAACCAATATGTAAGGTTAAAGAATGGACAGCAGGTTGGCTTGCTCGATCATGCATTTAATTTCAGCAACATTAAAAATATCCTGGCTGCACAAATTGTTCAGAAAGTGCCAGGCGAAATCGATTTGAATATTATACCTGATTACAATTTTACAGAGCAAGATAAAGAAGAATTGCTAAAGAATCTTACGCAGTTGGTAACAGAAGATTGTAAGATTCATTACAATGAGATAAGCGAAGATCAGATTATAAGAACAAAGGCTGGAAAGTTTAATTTGATGGTTTCCTATTTGGACACCAAGGATAAGGATGCTGCGGCGAAGGAGATCTTGAAGGAGATTGATACAGCTTAAAAGATTTGTAAACCACGAATTTTACAGATTACACGAATAGATTCATATTTTGGTTTATGTGAATTATTTGATGATTGATAATTCGTGAAAATTGGTAAAATTCGTGGTTCATACAAAGGTAATAAAGGTAATAAAGGTAATTCGTAGTTAGTTGAAGATATGGCAGTACAGTTAATAAAAGATTTGATTGCCTATAAAATAAAATTTGGCAGAGCATTCGAGCGTGAATTGCGACGGATTATTGAACTGGATCAAATGTCTAAAGCTGAGATTTTAGAATTGAAAAGTGAAGAGTTCGTGAAGCAATATCGTAATGCTTATACCAATGCTGAATTCTACAAACAATTCTACAAAAAGCATGGATTGAATCTTTATTCAGTAAAGGATTTGTCTGATAAGAACAAACTACCCATTATTTCGAAGGTGGATGTTCGTAATCATGCCAAGACGATGTTGACTAAACCAAAATTGTGCGTGTTTAAAGCTTATTCGAGTGGAACAACAGGTACACCATTACAGGTTTACAGAGATTTTTCCTCTACAATAAAAGAGTATGCTTACGGTCACTTCTTTCAGCAAATGCATGGCTATCATTTGGGTGATCCGGTAATATCCTTACGAGGAACTTTAAACCGAAATACATTTTCTTATTACGATAAGAGCAATAATGTATTGTATTTGTCATCTTATCACTTAAAGTCGGAAAGAATTGATGAATACTACAAGCTAATTAAGGATTTTAATCCCAAGGTAATTAAGGCCTATCCGAGTTCCATGCACATTCTGGCGACAGAATTGCACAAGAAAGATTTGAGTTTAGACATTCCGATTGCTTTTACATCATCGGAGGTTTTGCATGGATTCCAGAAAGATATTGTTGAGAAAACCCTGAATACAAAAATATACGATTGGTATGGCAATGCAGAGCAAACAGTCGCTTTGGGGCAGTTCGAGGATGAATTGTATCGTGAGTTTCCATTGTATTCTCATACCGAGTTTGAAGATGACCATTTGATTACCACAAGTTTTATTAACTCAGCTTTTCCGTTGATTCGTTATCGAGTAGATGATGTGGTGCAATTGGCTGAATGTAGCAATGGTATTTGCGTGATCAAAAAGATTGAAGGCAGAGATGATGATTACATTGTTTTAAAGGATGGACAACGAATTGGTCGGCTTGATTTGGCCTTTAAAAAAGCTAAGAATTTGTTAGCTGCTCAAATTGTGCAAGATGAACCTGGCATTATTCGGGTAAACCTGATTCCGGACAAGAGATTTGATAAAAGTGATTTGGATGCAATAGAATTGAACTTGCGTGATTTACTTGGGGATGAATGCATGATTCGTTTTGATAAGATAGAAACAGATCAGTTGATTAGAACAGCCAAAGGGAAATTTAATCTTGTGGTTTCCCAACTTAAATAATTTTAGTTACGGTGCTCTGCACCTTTAAGATGCTATATATATTAAGCTATAAATATTGTGCAGCGCTGCTGCTTAAAGCATTAAAAAAGGCCAACTAAATTGTTATAGGTGCAGAGCACCGTACTATTTATAGGAAGCAGATTAGTTAGCAGCGATAGGTACAGCGTACCGTTATATTCCGCCATCAATACCAATGAAAAATTATTCAGAGAAAATACTAGTTGTAGGAGCAGGACCTCAGGCCTTGTTTTTGGTGCGGGAGTTTAGTCGTTTGAATTACCATGTAATTTTAGTTGGCAGAAAAAACGAAATTGCCATGCATTCGAAGTATGGGGAGAAAAAAGCGATTCGTAGCGAGGAGTATTTGGTATTGGAATTGAATTCATTGGCAAATACTTATCCCAAGTTAAAAGCCTATGTCGCCAGTGGATTTTATTTGGCCTTCTTAATGAATCATTTTCCACGCTTCTTTCAGTTGTACCAGGTGATGCCGGGACATAAAGTGTCGATAGAACAATTGATGACCAAAAACAAAACTTACAAGCTTGCAAAAAATGTTGCGGTGTTGTTTCCCCAGACCCATATTTTGAAGGATGTAGAAAATCAGAAATTGGTGAATCAACTCCATTATCCTCAGATCGTGAAATGGAACAAGGATATCTTTCTGTTTGAAAAACCCAGATTTAAAACTCAATTGATTGAGAATATTGCAGAAATGATTGATCTGCTTAAAATATTAAGTGAGCAGGAAAAGACATCGCTCATTACACAGGACTTTTTAGGTGCGGATTTAAAAAACAATTTTTCATATGGCGCTTATGTGCATGAGGGAGAGGTGAAGTTGGATATTTGTGTAAACGAGGTTCGTCATTTCCGATCGGGCGTTTCATCGGTGGTTGAGGAGTATGTTGGAGGCTATGCCAAGGAAATTAAACAACAAGCAGAGGCAGTTCTGAATCAAACCAAGTTTACTGGCTTTTTAGATGTAGAGTTTAAAATTAGAGATGGACAATTGTATTTGCTTGAGGTGAACCCTCGACCTTTTGGTTTCATTAAAATCATGAAGAAGAAATATCCTGAATTGATTCCTTATGTGATGGGGCATAAGCAGGTAGCTTATAAAAATCCGAAAACAGTAAAATGGATTAATGTACTTCGCGATATGGTATTGATTTTAAAGAATCCAAGTGAAGCCATTCACATGCTAAAAGTTCTGTTCGACTTTAACAAGCGAACCTTCGATGTTTGGGACATTTATGATCCCTTGCCATTCTTTTATCAGATGAAGCGATAGTTAATATAAACTAAGATAAGGGTTTAGGGTTGTTGTGGTATCGGAGTTTAATGTAAAAAATGACTGTGTAAATGGGCAAAATATGCATGTAAATGCAATTGGAGTGAATGTAAATGTATTTGTAGTAGCATTAACAGGACTTGTTGGCAGATGAAGAGCATCTGGAGTAGCATTAACAGGACATGTTGACAGATGAAGAGCATCTGGAGTAAGTGTAAGAGTACAAAACACACTTGTAAATGTATCTGGAGTAGATGTAAGGCAATGTAAATTAAATGTAAGTGTATTCAAATCATTATGAACTGGCTGTGTTGAAAGATGAAGATCACTTGGAATTGATGTAAAAGAACAGAAAGTTAGTGTTAGGAAGTAAAACAAGTATGTAAATGTATCTGGAATAGATGTAAGTGTATTTGTTAATCGAATTCAGGGTATAATAAAGTTAATCTTATTTGAATTATTATTTGACAATTCCATTCATTAATTACATCAGCATTATACCCAATAAATAAGTCTACCTTTTTAGTTGAAGTAGTATAAGAATACTTAAGAATGATCTCACTTTGTTTGACATTAGATTATGAACTGTTTGGATCGGGAAAAGGTAATGTGTTTACGCATATAATAGAGCCTACCAACCGCTTACTCGCCATTTGTTCTAAGTATGGAATGAAACTCACCATATTCTTCGAGGTGATAGAGTATTGGAAACTGAAGGAAGTATATGAAAGCGGTGAGTCGATGGGATACGAAAGAAATCCTGCCGAAGCCATGGCCAATCAGATTAAGAAAGCTCATCAGTTGGGGCATGATATTCAACTGCACCTTCATCCACAATGGATTGATGCCCAATATCAGAATGGAGAGTGGCAACTGAATATGGATTACTGGAGATTGCCAGAAGTGCCGGATCAGGCCAATGAGAAAATCAGTATGGGATTGAGCAAATTGATTCGCAAAGGCAAAGAGGAGTTGGAAAATATGCTACGGCCAATTAATCCATTATACAAATGCAATGTATTGCGGGCAGGAGGTTACAATATCGATCCATCGGAACGTTTGTTAAAAGCATTAAAAGAGAATGAATTTATAGCCGATAGCTCGGTTTATTATGGTGGAAAAGCCGAAAGTGAACTGTCGAAATACGACTATAGTCGTGTAAAAAAGGAAATTCCTTATTGGTTTACCAATGGTTCTTTGTTAGCAGTCAGCAAGAGTGATAAGGAGTTTGTGGAGTTGCCTGTTTTTGCAAAAAAAATCAGAAGAATTTCGAAATACGATTTAGTGAGGATTCGATCAGCTTTAAAGAACAAGGCGAATTCTATTGAAAAGTTTAAGAACAACAGTACTAAGAAAACCAAATGGGAAATCCTCCAATTTTTAATGGATAAAGAAGCCGTTACATGGGATTTTTGCCTGTTCTCGAAATCGAAAATGCGGAAGTTTCTTAATGCAGCCATCAAGATCAAGGAAAGTTCCAATACATCCTTTCATCCTTTTGTATTGGTGGGACATCCGAAAGATTTCTACTACTCCGATGCCATTGAGTTTTTGGCAATGAAAGCGTCAGGAGGGAAGTTAAAGTTCTTCACGATTAGTGAAGCTATTGTTCAAATTAAAGAAACACACACGAATAAATGATAGCACAAAGTCTCGAAAAACTTCGAGTTTATGTAGAAGACCAAGAATACAAAGGTTGGGATCCTTATGATGGATTAAACTCCAAACTTTTTCAGTCGATTCCTTTTTTGAACAAGAGTCGATTGATGAGATTGATATGGATTCAGGCCTTTAAAAGAAATCCAATGAATTTCCGGGATCTTGCAGGGATTAAGAAAGCTTATAATCCTAAAGGTCTTGGTTTATTTCTTAGTGGTTATTGTAAGCTTTATCAGCTTGATCGCACACAGGAGGTAAGATCCCGGATCCTTTTTTTAAGTCAGAAGATATTGGAATTGCAATCGACAGGATGGTCGGGAGCTTGTTGGGGATACAACTTCGATTGGCAAGCCAGGGCATTTTTTCAACCCAAAGGAACACCTTCGGTTGTGGTTACATCATATGTTACCAACGCTTTGCTGGATGCCTACGAAATATTGGATGATAAAGAATTGTTGGAAGCAGCCATTAGCGCGAAAGATTTTATTTTGAACGATTTGCATCGCAGCTACGATGGAAATGGTGATTTTTGTTTTTCCTATTCACCACTAGATGAAACAAGAGTTTTTAATGCTTCATTACTGGGAAGTAAAACTTTAGCTCGAATTTATTCCATTACCAAAGATGAGGAGTTGGCTGAGGAAGCGAAAAAGTCAGTTCAGTTTAGTATTAATTTTCAGCATGCAGATGGATCGTGGGCATATGGAACTTTACCTTATCATCAGTGGATTGATAATTTCCATACTGGATTTAACCTGGAGGCTTTAGCCGATTACCAGAAATACACAGAGGATGAATCCTTCCAGGAGAATATAGAAAAAGGACTGGAATATTACTTGAATCATTTCTTTACAGAAGAGGGGATTCCTAAATACTTTAACAATTCAACTTACCCTGTAGATATCCATTGTCCGGCACAATTGCCAATTACTTTAAGTAAGCTTGGTGCTTTTCAATCACAGAAGGAGTTGATAGATCGGGTATTGAATTGGACCATTTCAAACCTGCAAAGTCCTGAAGGATATTTCTATTTCAGAACAGGAAAGAATTTTAAAACAAAAATACCATACATCCGTTGGGCTCAAGCTTGGATGTTTTTGGCTTTATCAACCTATTTATTAGAAACCTTTAAAACACCGGAATATGAGAAAACGAGTTACAATAATGAATTCGCCGGTTGATGTTTTAACAATGCGAGAAACCATTGATATTATCGATGATTCCATTCGCGAAAGAAAATCAATTCAACACATTGTAGTTAATGCAGCCAAGCTGGTTAATATGCAAGAAGATGAGGAATTGTATCAGTCGGTAGTTGATAGTGATATTATTAATGCTGATGGAATGGCAGTGGTATGGGCTGCAAGTTTGTTGGGTAAACCATTGCCCGAACGAGTGGCCGGGGTTGATTTAATGCAAGAGCTTGTAATTCTTGCTTCTGAGAAAAAGTATAGGATTTTCTTTTTTGGCGGAAGGGAAGAGGTCGTTTCCGAGGTAGTTAGAAAATATACTACGGTATTTGGAAAGGAAATCATAGCAGGATATCGCAACGGATATTTTAAAAAAAATCAGGAAGCCAATATTGCAGCTCAAATTGCAGAATCGAAAGCTGATATTTTGTTTGTAGCCATTAGCTCACCGACCAAAGAGATTTTTTTAAACACCTATAAAGACAGATTGAAAGTACCCTTCATTATGGGTGTTGGAGGATCGTTTGATGTAGTTGCAGGCAAAGTAAAAAGAGCACCTGTTTGGATGCAAAAAACAGGTTTGGAATGGTTCTACAGATTCTTGCAAGAACCCGGAAGAATGTGGAAAAGATACCTGGTAACCAATTCGCTATTTATTTACTATGTACTGAGGGAGAGATTTTCAGTGAACAGTAATCAGTGATCAGTTATCAGTAAACAGTTATCAGTTGCGCGATTAAAATGCAGCTGCCAAAGCGTAAAACAATATAAAATAAGCATAAATAAATTCACTTTATAACCTTAAATAAACCGAGCATGATTAAAGGAAGAGAAAAAACACTGGCAAGGATAAGCACCATAGTTCAGGTTGCTTTATCCTTAGGCTGCTATTGGTTTGTTGCTTGGGCAACAAACAATTATATGCGGCCAGTTGAAATAGCTGCTCACGATACCAATATTGTTTATTTAATGATTATCGCAATATGGTACACTCTTATTAAAGAATTCAATTTGGGAAAGATGCTAAGGGTAAAAACCTATTCCGAATTGTTTGCCGAATATTTTGCAATGGTATTCATCAGTTCAGGCTTGTTGTATTTGGGAAGCTTGTTTTTAACCGATACTGTTCCGGTATTAATTCTGGCTTTGTTTGCCTGTTTGAATATGGCAGTTTTGTTCAGCTTTAGAATGTTGAGCTATACCATTTTCAAGAAAATTAGAGGAAAGGGATATAATACGCGCAATGTATTGATTGTAGCTGATGATGAATCATACCTGCACTTTATTGATAGAATGTTATTTATTCGTGATTGGGGATATCGTGTTTGGGCAATCATGTCTGATGGGAAGCACATCAAAAACAAATACGATTCGCATGTAAGAGTACTGCATGAGCATTTCCAATTGAATGAGATTATTGATGCCAATGTAGTGGATGAGGTGATTTACTGTAAAGGAAAATTTAATAATGACGAAGTGCGTGCATTAATCTATGCCTGTTCGGAAGTTGGAGTAACTTTTAGGGTATACTCCGAACTTTTAAGTGTGGTTAGTATGCGTTCTCATTTGACTTACTTTAAGGAACTTCCATTTTTGACATTCGCTAACAATACCAAAAATTATTTTGCTCTAAAAGTGAAGGAGATTCTCGATTTTGTATTTTCATTCTTCATTGTTGTATTGATTTCTCCGGTGTTACTAGGCATAGCCATTGCAATTAAAATTGAGGATGGCGGTTCCATCTTTTTCAAACAAGAAAGAGTTGGTTTAAACGGACGATTGTTCAAGTGTTTAAAGTTTAGAACAATGGTTGAGAATGCAGAGGCTCTTAGAGTGAAACTGGAAAATATGAATGAACAATCGGGACCTGTTTTTAAGATTAAAAACGACCCAAGGGTTACTCGTGTTGGAAGGTTTCTGCGCAAAACATCACTGGATGAGCTTCCACAATTCTTTAATGTATTAAAGGGTGAGATGTCGATTGTAGGTCCTCGTCCTCCAATTCCTTCTGAGGTACAGCAGTATCAGCGTTGGCAAAGACGCCGATTGAGTATGAAGCCAGGAATTACCTGTATCTGGCAAGTTTCAGGAAGAAACAACATTCCATTCGATGAGTGGATGAGATTAGACATGATGTACATAGATACCTGGTCGTTAAAGCTTGACTTAATGCTTTTTCTTAGCACCATTAAAGTAGTTCTTACTGGGGATGGACAGTAGGCAGTTATCAGTGAACAGTAAGCAGTAAACAGTTGAAAAAAATGCAGCTACCAAGATTCCCCTTTCAGGGGGGATTTATGGGGGTGTAATTCATTCGAAATATTATCAGTCACAAGAGAGAATTTAAATAAGATCTCCTGTAATTTATTCTCTCAGATCTTTATTGTAAGACACTCTGTCTTACAAGTATGAACAGGTATCTGATTCATAATTTATTCCCGATAACAATCGGAACCTAAAGAAATAAATAAAAACCAAGACCATGAATAAAAAATTAATTACCCTAATGAGCCTTGTTATAGTAATGGGTCTCATTTCCTGTCGATCGAGTAAAGATCTTGTTTATTTGCAAGATGTTGATGCTGAAGTTTTGGCTCCTGAGTTTGTAATGAAGGTGCCTGAATACAAGATTAAAACCAACGATAACCTGTTTGTTAGTATAAAGTCGATGAATCCAGAGATTAGTCAGCTTTACAATCCTGCTCAGGCCATAGGAGGTCAACAAGGAACACAAAACCTTTATAGCCAATTGCCCGATCAGTATTTGAATGGATACCAGGTAGATTCCAATGGTAATATATCTTTGCCAATAATAGGAATCATTGGTGTTGCAGGCTTAACACAAAAAGAAGCTCAGTCAAAAGTTCAAGAACATGCCGATGAGTATTTGAAAGATGCAAGTGTTAAGGTGAAACTTCTGAATTTTAGAGTGACTGTTATGGGAGAAGTTACAACTCCCGGAGTTTATTACAATTATAACAGCAGCTTAAGTATTCTGGAAGCACTAAGTATGGCCAATGGAATTACCGATCACGCCAAAATAAACAGGGTACTGGTAATTAGAACCAACAATCAGGAAAGTAAAACTTACCGATTGGATTTGTCGAGTAAGAATTTTCTAAAATCGGAAGCTTTTTTTATTCAACCCAATGATGTGATTTACGTTGAGCCTCATAAGATTAAAAATACTAACATGAACTCTAATGTATACAGTTTGTTGCTTTCAACAGTATCAACAGCTGTACTGATTACCAGTTTAATAATTTCCAATTAAGATAGAATTGTTATGAAACGAGCCATTAGAAAAATTTCTCACCAGAGGAATGACAAACTTGGCGAGTTCCATATGGCAATTGAAAAATAAATTCAAGACATATGAAATACGTAGATGAAGTAATGGACTATTTCGACAAGAAGGATGGTCCTGACGTAAAAGATTTCCTCTACAGGATTTTATCTAAGTGGAAGATATTTGTAATCTGTGGAGTAATGGGGATATGTATTGCCTATTTGGTGAGTAAATATTCAACCCCTGTTTATATGATGCGAAGTAGTTTGTTGGTGCATGTGGATCCTGATGAGACAAGTGCAAAGCAAATGTTCGAAGGGTATCAACTGCGAGATAAGGCAAACATTCAAAATCATGTGGAAATCTTAAAGTCTTTTACCATAAACCGTAAAGCAATGGAGAATCTGGGCTGGACACAGTCCTGGTACAAGAAAACATGGTTTATGGACAAAGGATTGTATCGAAATGAACCTTTTGATGTCATTCAACACGAAGGGACCAACCTTACTGATGTTCCTATTTTTATCGAACAGGTTGATGGTCATACCTATAAAATAATAGTTGATGGCGAAGCTGAATACAAAGGTGATGAGGTAAAGGTGAAGTTTGAAAAGGAAGGTTTTTTTAATCAGGCCTTTAAGAATAAGTACTTTCATTTTACGATCAAACCTAGGCATAAGAAAATAGATGAGGAAGCGAATCACTACTTTGTATTTAATGATTTGGACAAGCTTACGCTTAAATACATGGAGAGTATGGTAATTACGGTGGCCGAGAAGAAAGCCGAATTGATTCACCTGAGAATAGATGATTCAGAACCTGCTCGAGGAGTTGATTTCCTGAATGAATTGAATTGGGTTTACCTGCAGTTTAGGTTAATAGAGAAAAACAAAAAGTCAGAAAATACTGTTCGATTTATCGATTCACGATTGGAAGGGATTGTGGATTCCTTGCAGTTGGCTGGTCAGAGTTTTACCAATTTCCGTTCTAGAAACAGGATTGTAGACCTAGGACAAGAAGCAGGAGTGGTAGTGGCTAAAATGGAGGAGTTGGAAACCCAACTTTCTCAAGCACAGATCTCATTGGAGTATTATAAAAATTTACTTCGAAATTTGGGTGACGCCAATCAAATGAAGCAAGTAGTTGCTCCTTCGGTTGCAGGAATAACCGATCCAACTTTGGATGCTTTGGTAACAAAGTTGACAGATCTTTATGGAAAGCGTGAGGTGCTTTCCTATAGTGTTCAGGCTAAAAATCCAAGTTTGGTTATTCTAAACAAGGAAATAGATGTGATTCGCCAAAGTTTGGATGAAAACCTAAAATCTATGGTTGCCAATTCTCAAATTGAAGTCGCCAGCTTAAGTGAACGTATGTCGAAGGTGAGAGATCAATTGTCACGAATGCCTAAAAATGAACAGAAGTTTATTAATATGAAGCGCAACTTCGATTTGAATAACGAGTTGTATACATTCTTGCTCAAGAAGAGAGCTGAAGCTGCTATTGCAAAGGCTTCAAATATTTCTGATGCTCAAATTATTGATCCTGCACGATTGGCTACAATTATTAAGATTAAACCGAAACTTGCCATTAACCTGTTAATTGGGATGTTTTTGGGTTTGGGATTTCCTTTTTTGATTATTATTCTACGAGAGTTTTTCAATGATAACATTCAAAGTAGGGAAGAGTTGGTGAAGAAAACACATTTACCCCTTTTGGGAACCATTGCTCATAATCGTTATCCAAATAATCTGCCTGTTTTCCATCAGCCACGATCTGCTATTTCGGAGTCGTTCAGGTCACTTCGAACCAATTTGAACTATGTTCTTCCCGATCAGCCAACAAAAATAATTGGGGTTCATTCAACCATTCCTGCAGAGGGTAAATCATTTGCTACGGTTAATCTTGCCAGTATTGTTGCCATGAACAACAAGAAAGTTCTTTTGATAGGAGCTGATATGAGGAAGCCTAAAGTTGAGCAAATGTTCGATTTAGAGAATAAGGTTGGTTTAAGTACGTATCTAATTCGATACAACAAATGGCAAGAGGTGGTGCAAAATACACACATTAAGAATTTGTATTGCGTGACTTCAGGTCCTGTTCCTCCTAATCCTGCAGAGTTGCTTGAAAATGGACGTTTGGAGATGTTTTTAAATGCGGTAAAAGGTAAGTTTGATTATGTGTTTATCGACAATGCTCCAATATCAATGGTAACTGATGGCTTTATTACTGGAAAGTTGGCAGATGCCAATCTGTTTATACTTCGACAAGGTTTTAGTCATAAAGAACAAATCAATTTTGTGAATCAAATCGCAGAAAGAGGAACGCTAGATAATGTATCCTTGATTCTAAATGATGTAACGTCAAATGGAACATATGGGAATTATACCAATGGGGAAGGATATTATTATGAGGAACCATCGCCAGGGATTGTCCGTAAGCTTTGGGAAAAGGTAAGTAATAATTAAAATAAAAAAAAGGTTCGAAAATTTTCGAACCTTTTTCTTTTGCATAATCTTAGAAAGCTAAGATTAATTCTATAAATTTAAAGGGAGTATTATTCCCTTAATAAGAAATTCATGATTATTGCTGTTGATTTTGATGGAACCATAGTGCAACATAAATACCCTCAAATAGGAGATGAAATTCCTTTTGCAATTGAAAGTTTACTTGAATTGCAAAAAGAAGGACATCAGCTAATTCTTTGGACCTACCGAACAGGCGCTTTACTGTATGAAGCTGTGGATTATTGCGAAAGCAAAGGCTTGGTGTTTTATGCTGTTAATAAGAATTATCCCGAAGAGGAGTTTGATGAAAGTGTAAGTCGTAAAATTTATGCCGATTTGTATATCGACGATAGAAATATTGGGGGCATTCCTGATTGGGGAAATATCTACAACATGATTTCGACAAAAGAAGAGGTATACCCACCAGAGAAAAAATCAGGTAGTTCGTTTACCCGATTTCTTGATAATTTATTTGGAGAGTAGTGGATCAATCATTGTCTAATGGCTTAAACCTTTAAACTATAATTGATAACTACTCACTGGTAACTGTAAAGTTATTTTGAAACTTGAATCTTAATTTTCTTCTTCTTTACTCTTTCGTTCTTCAATTTATTGGCAAGCTTATTTCCTAAACCTCTTTTTACAGCTACGAAAGAAGTATGATCCAGCACATCAATTTTTCCAAGTTCGTCTTTTTGTAAGTTTCCTTTTTTAAAGAAGAATCCAACCAAGTCTACTTTATTAATTTTCTCCTTCTTACCTAAACCAATATAAAGGGTTTCCCAAATGGGAGCGATGGGGATTTGCACTTCACTTTTAAGAGAGAAAAACGGAATGTCATCAGAAATAAATTCAGGAACTTTTTCTTCTTCGGCCAATACAATAAATGAATTGCCTTTTGCATGCATTCTGGCTGTTCTACCATTTCTGTGAATAAATGCTTCCTCTACTTTTGGCAATTGGTAATGAATTACATTTTGAATTTCAGGAATGTCCAAGCCTCTTGATGCCAAATCGGTAGTAATTAACAAATGGTTGCTACCATTGCGGAACTTGATTAAAGCACGTTCCCTGTCTGCTTGCTCCAGTCCTCCATGAAATATATCGCAGCTGATATTTTGTTCCTTTAACAAATCAGCAATTCGTTCAACTGCATCTCTGTGATTGCAGAAAACCAAGCCAGGTTGATCTCCAACAGTACAGATTAACCTGTACAAAGCATCCAATTTGTCTTTGTCATCAGCTATCACCTTACGCTGTGTTAAGGCAATGGCCTTTTGTTTTGGCAGAAAATTAATTTCCTTAGGAGAGTTCATTCGCGCAAACTCTGGAATTTCAATTCCCTGTGTAGCCGATGTAAGAACTTTCTTTACATTTCGAGGTAATGATTTAATTACTTCATTCATTTCTTTTTGAAATCCCAATTCAAGAGCTTTATCGAACTCATCAAGAATTAGAAATTTAATTCCTGAAGTATCAAAATTCTCTCTACGAATGTGATCGGCAACTCTACCAGGGGTTCCTATTAATACAGAAGGTGGATTTTGCAAATTGTTCTTTTCAGTTCGCATAGAGTGGCCACCGTAGCAGCAATTCACCTTATAGGAAGTTCCCATATCTTTAAAAACAGATTCAATTTGCAGAGATAACTCTCGAGCAGGTGAAAGAACAAGTGCCTGAACTCCCGTTTGATCGGAATTTAGATCTTTCAGCATTGGCAAAAGAAATGCTAGTGTTTTTCCGGAACCTGTAGGAGATAATAGAACTAAATCATTCGATTTAACCCACGATTTGGCACAAACATTTTGCATCTCATTCAGTTGCTGAATGCCCAGCTTTTTTAAAATATCCTCAGTTTTTATTTGCATGGCGCAAAGGTAATAACAATTGGCAGTAAACAATGATCAAAGAAGAGTTATCAGCTTTAAGTATAAAGGATAAAGTTGCGCAGCGTGAGGAAATTTAAAATTTTGCCTGTAACAATTTAATCAGTTTTAATTAACCTATGTGAAACATCTCATGGAAATGCCTTTCGTAGATTAGCATTAACGAAACTATAATCTAAAATCATGGAAGCATATAAAGAAGGAATGTATAGAATTGAGGTAATTAATCTTGAAGGAGATGTTGTTTACTTGAGTCTTGACTCGCAAAATCGATATTGTGAAGAATCTTTACCAGGAAATTTACCTGAAGATGCTTACACAGTAAGAATTACTGGCAATGATGATTATTTATTTGATAAGTTGTTGTTGGCTGAAGAGTGCTAGGTTTCGATACAATCAAATTTTTTTACCAATGGGAAATGTGTTAGGTTTGCGTTACAGATTATCGCTTACCTAAAACATCATGACCAATAATTCATCACTTTTAAGTTCATATAAAAAGCAAAAGCAATTAAGAGAATTGAAGGCAATTTTGCCAGAGATCTTTGAAGGAGAAGTGCTCGATATTCAGAAATTGAAAGCTTTTGTTGGTGAAGATGCTTTTGTTGATCATGCAAACTATGAACTTTCATGGTACGATAAAAAGTTAGCTTTTGATTCTGCCAAAGCAAATTGTGATGCAGAGCTTGTTTTGGTAAAAGATAAATCGATTTTACCTAAAAAATCGAAGAACCTGTTTATTGAAGGAGATAACCTGGATGCTCTCAAACTTCTTAGGAAGGATTACCAAGAGAAAATAAAATTGATATACATCGATCCTCCTTACAATACGGGTAAAAACTTTGCATTTAGCGATAATTACCATTTGGCAGCAGATGATTATCTTGAATACCTGAACCAATTTAATATTGGTAGGGTTGATGAACTTACCCAACACAGAATTGAAAGTGGAGAAATTCATACCCAATGGTTGAATATGATTTTACCTCGTTTGATACTAACCAAAGATCTTTTAACTGATGATGGAGCCGTGGTAATCTCGATAGATGAATCGGAGAAAAATAATTTACAGTTGATTTGTAATGAGGTGTATGGGGAAGAGAATTTTATTGCTTGCTTTATTTGGGAGAACCGTAGCATTAGCAATGATTCGGTGAACTTATTCTCAACAATTCATGAGTACATTCTTGTTTATGCCAAGGATAAATCAAAGCTAAAGTTTAAGGGAGAAGAAAAGGATTTTTCGAATTATTCCAATCCTGATTGTGATGTAAATGGAGAATGGATTCCCGATAATCCAACTGCAGCAAGTGGCAATGAAAACTCAAGATTTCAGATTGTAAATCCCATTACCAATGAAGAATATTTGCCACCAAATGGCAGATATTGGGCTTTTTCTAAAGCAAGAGTTGAAGAGTGGACGAAATCAGGAAAAATGGTATTTCCAAAAGAAAAAGGGAAGCGATTTTTATTGAAGAAATATCGCAATGAATTGAGAAGTGAGAAAAAACCACTTTCATCAATCATCACTGGTATTCCGGGCTTAAAGGGAACAAAGGAGTTGAAAGAGTTGTACCCTGAAGAAATACCATTTAAACATCCAAAACCTACGGACTTGTTAATATTTCTTTTCGATCAGCTGTCGGGTAAGGAAGATATTGTGTTGGATATTTTTGCAGGCTCGGCTAGCACTGCTCATGCCGTTTACAAAATGAATCAATCACAGGATTCAAATCGAAAGTTTATCTGTATTCAAAAGCATGAAAAGCTTGCGGTGAATTCTGCAGGTTACAAAATGGGATTTTCTTCAATTAGTGATATTGCAATCGACAGAATTGGAAGAGCAGGAAAATTGCAGTCTGTGAATAATTCTGGTGTAAATTATTTAAAAATTGAATATTCAAAGTAAATATTACTGGAATATTAAAACTTTATCCGCAATTTCGACTAATTCTTAAGCTGCAATTCAGAACATTCAGTTTTATTTACTTAATAGGTAATACAAGGCTTGAATTTAAGGTCAAGTTTTTTTACTTTGTGTGAGGCTTTTTTGCAGATGTCGATTAATTAAATCTGTAGAAAAGAACAGTTTAGATTTTCAACAAAAACAACAAACACATACATCATCATGGCTAAAATGAAAGCTCTTGTAAAATCCAAGCCAGAAAAAGGTCTTTGGATGGAAGAAGTAGATATTCCTGAAATAGGAGTAAACGACGTTCTTGTAAAAATTAAGAAAACTGCAATTTGTGGTACCGATTTACACATTTATAAGTGGGATGAATGGTCACAAAATACCATCAAACCAGGAATGATTATTGGTCACGAATATGTTGGTGAAGTTGCACAAATTGGAGCAGGTGTTACTGGTTTCGAAATTGGCGATCGTGTAACAGGTGAAGGTCATATTGCTTGTGGACACTGTCGTAACTGTAGAAGAGGTCGTAAGCATGTTTGTGAAAATACAGTAGGTATTGGTGTAAATATCGATGGTATTTTTGCTGAGTATGCTGCTATTCCAGCATCGAATTTGATGAAAATGAGCGACAAAATTCCTGATGAGATGTTGGCCATTATGGATCCATTTGGAAATGCTACTCACACAGCTCTTTCATTCTCTTTAATTGGTGAAGATGTATTGGTAACTGGTGCTGGATTAATTGGTAGCATGTGTGTTGCAGTAGCAAAATTTGCAGGTGCACGATATGTTGTTGCTACGGAAACTAATCCTTTCAGAATTGAGTTGGCTAAGAAAATGGGTGCTGATCGCGTAATCAATCCAATGGAAGAAAGTTTGGATGATGTAATCAAGGATCTTGGTATGATTGGTTTCGATATAGGTTTGGAATGTTCTGGTGCTCCAGCTGCTTTCAACGATATGGTTGGACACATGTACAACTCAGGAAAGATTTCATTATTAGGAATTCTACCATCACAAACTACTGTGAACTGGACTGATATCATCTTCAAGAGTCTTCAGTTGAAAGGAATTTATGGTCGTGAAATGTACGAAACATGGTACCAAATGGAACAAATGCTAATGAGTGGTTTAGATCTTTCACCTATGATTACCCACCGCTTTAAAGCTGATGAATTCCAGAAGGGTTTCGAAATTATGGAAAAAGGAGATTGCGGAAAAGTAATCCTGGATTGGGAATAAAATTGGTGTTACCATCAAATGATATAGAGAAGCTCGGTTTTATACCGGGCTTTTTTTATGCATCCAAGTTTAGCTGTCAAACTGTTGTAAAGTCAAAAAAAACTGGAGAAGTCGAATGGTGAAAAATACCATGTTTGAGATGGAAAGAGCAAACTATTTGCAATCTTACTGGATTTATTGGGTGTATTACTTTGCAATTAAGCTTTCAGTACATAGCTGTGTAGAGAGTTTGCAGAAACCAAAAAAAATTACAAGCTTTGAGCACCTAATTTAACCATGAGAACCACCGATAAGTACATATGCGAATTGTTATCTGCTGATAATAAGCAGGGAATGAATCTACTCTTTAAAAAGTATTTCGAACCTTTAGTGATTTGGGCAGATACTTTTTTAAACGATATGGATCAATCTCAAGATTTGGTGCAGGAACTTTTTGTTGGCATATGGAGGAAAAAAACTTACCGAAATTGGAATCCTGATAAACTAACTTCCTATTTGCATGTTGCCGTTAAGAATTCGTGTTACAATAAGCTTGAAAAAATAGATGTGCTTAAAGACACAACTGATATTGATAGTTTCGATAAAATCTACGACGAATTTGAATCCAATAAAGAGGAAATTGTAGCCAAAATTCTAGAAGAAGTTGAAAAATTACCAGAACGTGGGAGAGAAGTAGTCAAGTGTATTTACTTGAGAGGTATGAAATACCAAGAAGTTGCTGATGAGTTAAATATTTCACTTCAAACGGTAAAAACCCATTTGGTTAGATCTCTTAAAATACTAAGAACCAGTTCTGAGAAATTGGGTGATTTCTTTCTTCTTTACTTTTTTTCAAAAAAATAGAAATTCTTGTCAACCGTTTTTCGTTTTTTCCTGTACTTGTAGTGAAAGTGCACTAGTAAGAAAAAGAAAAATGGATATTAACGATCAAAAATACCAGGAAATTGTAGATTACATTTCAGGAGGACTCAATGAGGAAGGTAGGAAATCTATGGAGGCATGGATCAATTCTTCTGACGAGAATCAAAAGATCTACGAAAAGATTCTGAAAAAATCTTTGTTTGTGCGTTGGAGTTTAAAATCCAATCAGATTGACACGAAAAAAGAATTGAAGAAATTCGAGAATCGACTTAATTCTCGTGTTCGTTACATGGGTTGGATAGCAGCTGCGGCCAGTGTTATTGTGATATTGAGTCTCTCAGTTCCTTATTTATGGAATCAGTATCAGGAAAATCAAGAATTGATTTCAGCAAATCAAACCATTCAGCCAGGAAAGAAAGGAGCTCAACTGATTTTGTCAACAGGAAAACAGGTAGCTGTTGAAGATCATCACCAAAAGATAAAAGAAAAAGATGGTTCATTCATTCAGTTGGATTCGAAAACTGGCCTGGAATATTCTAAAGGTGAAACAAGCTCAAATAAATTAATTTACAATACACTAAAAACTGCTCGGGGAAACGAGTTTAGCATGCAATTGGCCGATGGAACCAGAGTGTGGCTGAATGCAGATTCAGAGTTGCGTTACCCGGTTCAGTTTACAGGAAAGAATCGAAAAGTATATTTAAAAGGCGAAGCTTATTTCGATGTGGTTCATGATAAAGACAAAGCTTTTATTGTGAATTCTTATAATCAGGAGGTCAAAGTATATGGTACGGAATTTTGTATCAATGCCTACAGTCAGGAAGAGATCAAAACTGTTTTGGTAGAAGGTTCAGTTGGGGTAAGAGCTAGTCCTAAAAGTGCTGAAGAAAAACTGAAGCCAGGAGAATTGAGCTTGGCAGACATGCAATTGGGAACAATCGAAATTCAAAAAGTGAATGTTCGACCATACATTGCCTGGAAGGATGGCGATTTTGTTTTTGAGAACGAATCACTGGAAAATATCATGTTGCGTTTGGAACGCTGGTACAACGTGAAGGTGTTTTACATGAATGAAAAATGCAAGGATTTCCGGTTTTCGGGTGATATGGAAAGATATGCTGATGTGAGTAGTTTGTTGTACTTTATACAGGAAACCTCAAATGTGAAATTTGAAATTAACAAAAATACCATTGTAGTAATGGCTAAATAATTAATTCTAAATAAAAAACGGAAAGATTTGCAGATCCTTCCGTTTTGAAATCAATAATCGAATAGATACTTGGCGGTTTCTATTCAAATTTTAACTCATTTCATTACAAAATTATGAAAAAAAACAATTTGTTTGCACATTTCCATCAAAGGAAATGGCTTAAAATCCTCGTGGAAATGAAAATAACTATTCTATTAGTACTATTAATTTCATTTGGAGCCTCTGCAAGTATTTATTCTCAAAACCAAAGAGTAAGTATGCAGTTTGAAGATGCTACCATATTAGAAGTACTAAATGAAATTAAAACTCAAACTGGTTTACGTTTTATCTTTAACGAAGATAAAATTGAAGGATTGCAAGCCATTGATTTAGACGTAGGAAATATTACTGTTGAGGAAGTTTTGAGTGAGGTCTTTGAAGAAACAGATTTGGAATGTAAATTTCAAGATGATGTGATCATGATTGTGGAAAGAGCTCCAGAACCTGTGATTCAAGATCAACAGCAGCAAAAAGAAATAAAAGGAACCGTAACCGATGATAAGGGCTTACCTCTTCCAGGAGTATCTGTAGTTATAAAGGGTTCAAATACAGGTGTATCTACCGATTTTGATGGAAACTTTTCATTGGAACTTCCTGATGGAGAGGTGACATTGGTGTTTTCTTTTATTGGAATGCAGCCTCAGGAAGTACTTGTTACCAATCAGACAGAACTAAACATTACTTTAACTGCCTCAACAGAACAGTTGGCTGAGGTTGTGGTTACAACGGGTTACCAGAAAATCGACCGAAAATTGTTTACAGGCTCTGCAACGGTCTTGAAAGCTGAAGAAGCAAAAGTAGCCGGTGTTGCAGATGTTGGACGTATGTTGGAAGGTAAAGTAGCAGGGGTTTCTGTGCAGAATGTATCGGGAACTTTTGGAGCGGCACCTAAAATTCGAGTGCGTGGAGCTTCCTCTATTTATGGTGATACCAAACCACTTTGGGTAGTTGATGGAGTGGTATTGGAAGATGTTGTTGACATCTCGCCAGATCAATTGTCTTCAGGTGATGCTGCAACTCTTATCTCTTCATCTGTAGCTGGTATCAATGCTGATGATATCGAAAGCTTTCAGATTTTGAAAGATGCATCAGCAACTGCATTGTATGGTGCCCGCGCCATGAACGGTGTAATTGTAATTACTACCAAGAAAGGGCGTGCAGGTAAGAATTCTATCAGGGTGACCTCTGAATTCACCATGAAAATGAAGCCTAACTATGCCAATTACGATATTCTGAACTCACAGGATCAGATGGAGATGTTTCTTGAAATGGAAGAAAATGGGTGGTTGAGTTATGCGGATGTAATGCGATCAAAAGATGCTGGTGTTTTTCACAAAATGTACAGTTTAATTGAATCTTATGAGAATGGTAAATACGGTCTAGAGCATACTGATGAAGCGAAAGCAGGATTTTTACGCAGATATGAAAGAGCCAATACCGACTGGTTTGATGTATTGTTTAGAAACTCATTGCAACAAAATCACTCTGTTTCTTTTTCAGGAGGATCGGAAACATCCAAGTTTTATGTGTCAACTTCATGGTTGAATGATGAAGGATGGACCATTGCCGATAGAGTTGACCGTTACACTGTGAATATGAGAGGTGATTTCGACGTGACAGATAAACTTACGGTAGGAGTTCAAACAAAAGGTTCTATTCGTGAACAAAAAACACCTGGAACGTTCAATCGAAGTAACGATGTTGTAAGTGGAAATTATTCCCGTGAGTTCGATATCAACCCATTCTCTTATGCATTGAATACTACCAGAACCATCACTCCTTACGATGAGAATGGAAACCTGGAGTATGTAAGAATGAATTATGCTCCTTTCAATATTTTGGAGGAGTACAAGAATAACTACATAAATCTGGATGTTTTAGATTTATCTATTCAGGCTGATTTGGGTTACAAATTCAACAAGCATTTAGAGTATAAGTTTACAGGGTCCATGCGTTACGTGAAATCTTCAAATGAGCACATTATTAAAGAGGGCTCAAATGTGGTTTCAGCTTATAATGCTGGTATAGATGATCCTGTAATTTCAGATGCCAATAAGTATCTTTGGAGAGATATTACTTATCCAAACTCAAGAAAGATTTCTGTTCTACCTAACGGTGGCTTCTACAACAAGGAGTCAAATACAATGAAGAATTTCTACATTAGAAACATGTTGAACTTCAACAAAACATACAATGAGATTCACTCTGTAAATGTAATGTTGGGACAGGAATTGAAGTATGTAGATCGACAAAGTGATTACTTCAACGGATATGGTTACCAGTACAATAGAGGAGGAACGGTATTTACAGATCCTAACATCATCAAGTCTACCAATGAATCAGGATTCTCATACTTTGGAATGCAGGAGTTCAGAGATCGATTTGTGGCAGCATTTGCCAATTTCGCGTATTCATACAAAGGAAAATATACCTTTAACGGTACTGCCCGTGTTGATGGTTCGAACCAATTGGGGCAATCCAAAAGTGCAAGATACTTACCGACTTGGAACTTGTCGGGGAAATGGAATGCAAAGGAAGAGGCTTTCTTATACGATGTGGAGTGGTTATCTAACTTATCTTTCAGAGGTACTTATGGATTGACAGCTTCTATGGGACCTGCAAACAATGCTTCTATTGTTTATAGAAATGCCATTACTACAACTCCATATGATTCTGAAAAGCAAAATGCGATGTTTGCAGCTTCGCTGGAAAACTCTGAATTAACTTGGGAAAAGCAGTATGAAACCAATGTTGGTTTCGATATGAGCTTGTTCAACAGAATTTCATTAAGTGTAGATGCTTACCAAAGAAAAGGTTTTGACCTGATTGCATTTGTGAGAACATCAGGTGTTGGTGGTGAAGGTTGGAAGTTTGCCAACTACGCCGATATGACCTCCAAAGGGATTGAGTTTAGCTTGGGAACAAGAAATGTTGTGGGTGATGATTTCAATTGGACATCCAACCTAACCTTTGCTTTCAACAAGAATGAAATCACCAACTTGAAAAACAGACCTATCGTGTATGATTTGGTAAAAGCTGAAGGTGGTGCCTTGCAGGGAGGTCCGGTTCGCGGCTTGTATTCTATCCCATTTGCTGGATTGAATGAATATGGTTTACCAACATTCTACGATGAAAATGGAAATATCACTACTCAGGTGTATTTTCAGGATAACGCTATCAGTCATTTGAAGTACGAAGGTTCTATCGATCCTAAAGTTACAGGAGGATTCTCAAATATTTTTGAGTACAAGAATTGGAAATTGAATGTATTCTGCAGCTACCAGTTTGGAAATAAGATCCGTTTGTATCCATCATTCCATGCTTCCTACAGCGATATGGATGCCATTACAAAAGATATGAAAAACAGATGGCTGATGCCAGGAGACGAAGAATATACAAATATCCCGGTTATCGCCAGTAAAGAGCTCTACGATAAGTATGGTTATGAGTTGGAATCTACCTACAATGCTTATAACTATTCTGACCAACGAGTGGCAAAAGGTGATTTCATCCGCTTGAAGGAAGTTTCTCTGGAATACAGAATTCCTAAAAAATTCTTAAGCAAATTAGGATTATCAAGTGCTTCATTAAAAGCGCAGGGAACGAACTTGTGGTTAATGTATTCCGATAAAGCTTTGAACGGACAGGATCCGGAATTTTTCGGAACAGGAGGGGTTGCTCTTCCGGTGCCTAAACAATATACATTCTCGCTTAAATTAGGATTCTAAAAATTGAAACAGATGAACAAGAAAATATTATATATACTGACATTCATTATGACACTTGGGTGCGTGTCGTGTGATGAATACCTGGATACCACACCGGACAACAGAACAGTGTTGGATTCGGAATTGAAAGTGAAAGAGTTGTTGACCGCAGCTTATCCTGAAGCTACCTATGGAATGTTTTGTTTCTCTATGTCGGATAATGCTGATGACAAGGGACCTGGTCATTTCACACAGATCAATAATCAACAGGGGTATTTTTGGGAAGAATTTACCGATAATGGACAGGATTCTCCGGCATATTATTGGGATGCATGTTACAATGCGATTTCACATGCCAACCAGGCCTTGGAGTTCATCGAAAAGCAGCGCGTTGCTGGTGAGATCCCTGAATCATACCTGCCATACTATGGTGAAGCTTTGATGGTTAGAGCCTATTGTCATTTTATGTTGGTGAACCTTTGGGGAAAGCCTTACAATTCTACTACTGCAGCAAGTGACCTGGGAGTTCCTTATGTAACCGAGGTGGAAGATGTTGTATTCAAGGATTACAAAAGAGAAACAGTTGCTAAAGTGTATGAGTTGATTGAAAAGGATATTGAAGAAGGAATACAGTATGTACAAGATGAAGCATATGAAGTTCCAAAATATCATTTAAACAGAGCAGCGGCCAATACATTTGCATCGCGATTTTATTTGTACAAAGGAGAGTGGCAAAAAGTAGTGGATTATTCAACTGCAGCATTAGGGAGCAATCCGTCATCTTACCTAAGAGATCTTTCGGGTAAGTATGCAGCTATGGGCTTGAATGAACAAGTAGCTGAATATTCTAAGGCAAGTGAGCCGGCAAATTTCATGCTAACCAGTAATGTGACTTATTGGTTTCACTATTTCCATGCTACATCGCAGTATGCTTATACTCCTTATATCAAAGCAAACTTATTTTCTAATAATTTTCTGATAAATTCAGATTGGGATTGGGCTCAGTCATCTGCCAGTTTTGGAGAAGGTGATGATCTGATTGTGAAATGGGGTTTCTTCTTCAAAAGGCTGGATGTCAACTCAGATATTGGCTACTACTATGCAATGACTCCAAAGATTGTTGCTGAAGAAGCCTTGTTTAACCGCATTGAGGCCAATGTGATGCTGAAAAAGTATGGTGAGGCAGAACAGGATCTGGACTTGTACTTTGAGAAACGTATCAAATGGTATTCCGATACCCATAAAGTGACTGAAGAGAAAATCAATGATGCATACTTGAATGATTCACATGCTGCATCTCCGCTTAACCCATGGTATGGATTTGAGGAAGAGAAGCAAAGAACTTACATGAACTGTGTGCTTGATACCCGAAGAAGAGAGTTCTACTATAATGGTTTAAGATGGTTCGATATTCGCCGTTTTAACCTGAAGGTAGAGCACAATGTTAAGGATGGAACACCTGTAATTCTTGAGGCAGATGATGCAAGAAAGGTATTACAAATTCCTATTCCGGCACAGCAATATGGTTTGCAGCCAAATGCAAGGTAATTTTTTGGTGAATGAAATAATCTAAATAGACATGAAGAAAATATATATATTACTACTAATGTCAACAGTCTTGTTCTCTTTCTTTTCGTGCGATAAGGAGGATGAATTGAGTGAAGAGTCAGTAGTAGCTTATGACGAAGCACTGCAGAATGAACTGGATGTGTGGATTTACGAGAACCTTACAAAAACATACAATGTGAAGGTGAAGTACAAATGGGATGATTCCGAAGTATTTAACGATTTCCACGTGGTTCCTCCTACAATGGAGAAGGCCAAAGAATTTTTGGAAGCATACTTGAACCTTTGGATCAAAACCTATGAAGAAGAATCAAAAGTAGGTGGAAATCCGGATTTCATGTATAAGTTTATGCCTAAGTTGTTAGTACTTATAGGAAGTCCCCAGTATAATGCCGATGGAACCACGACACTTGGATTGGCAGAAGGTGGAAAAAAAGTAACCATCTTTAATGTGAACAAATTTGCAGAGGTGGATTTATTTGGGGGCGAGACTCCTGAACAAATTCTGGATATGAAAAGAACAGCTGTTGTAAAATCATTCCATACACTGCACCACGAGTTTGGTCACATATTGCATCAAACCAAATTTTATCCTGATGAATTTAAGGAAATCAGCAAAGGGAAGTATACCGGGAACTGGATGGATATTAACAATGATGATGCCAAAAAGCATGGATTTATTACCGCTTATTCGATGTCTGAAGAAAATGAGGATTGGGTAGAAATTGCAGCTTCAATGCTCTCTTTAGCGAGTCATACCAATGAACCTTACCTGTATCATGATTTGGCAGTTAAAGATGCCGATGGAAATTTAACGAGTCAGGATGCTGACATGTATCTTTCTGATTGGAATTATGAACTCCATTTTTGGGGATGGGAATTAGATTTTGACCAATCACCTGTTAGATGGAAAGTGACTCCGGAAACATTGGAAAATTGGCATAAGTTCCATACCAAAGTAGACATGGTAACTACCTATTACAAAGAAAAGTGGGGTATCGATATGTATGAAATGCAGAAAAGAATCGATACTGCGGTTGCTGAATTGTATAACTAATTGAAAGATATGGAACGAGCTATGGTATACTTCTTTTTCAGAGAAGCCCTGATAGCATTTCGGGGGTAATCATGGCGGATTTCATACGATCAATGGAAATTAAATTTAAACGTATGAACAAGATATTATATTTATTATTGGTTTTGTGTGTCTTTTCTTCCTGCGACCAGGATTTTGAGGAGGTGTTCGACAAAAACCCAACGGAAAGAAAAAATGAAGCGAAAGCTGAATTGACAAATGTACTGGCTAATGCTGAACATGGTTGGAAAACCATTTTGGTAGTGGGAGATAAAGTGAAAGCTGGTGATTTTTTCCTTTTTGATTTTGTTCCGGTAGAAGGACAAAATAATGGGGAGGTTACGGTAGCCAATCCATTTGATTCAAGCACATCGGAATTTGAGATCCGTAGCGAAAATGGTACAGTACTCAGCTTTAATTCATGGAATGAGGTCTTTTATTGGTTGGTAACACCTAATGGCTGGGAGCCAGGCGGAGTTGGTAGCGATTTGGAGTTTGTTTATGTGAAGGAAGAAAATGGCAAGCTATTCTTTAGAGGTAAGGCAAAAGACATTGAAATGGTTCTTGAGCCAGCAACAGCTGAAGATTGGGATACTACAGCTATTCAGGAGCAATTTGCGAATTTTAGAGCTAGATTCAATACAAACTTTACAGGGATCCGTTTAACCAAAGGAATGGGTGCTACTGAAGAGACTCCTTTTGTATCAGTATTTTTCGATGCTTTTATTTCAAATTCATCACTTGGATTTCCTGAAAAAAAGGATTTCTTCTACGGGATTAAGTACTGGACTGGAGAGAAACGACATGAAACTGCTGAGGCAAGCTTTGTTTTTACCAAGGATGGTATCGTGCTGGCAAATCCATTAGTTATTGAGGGAGATACCCTTAGTAAATTAACCTATAATGCTGATCTTGATACCTGGGAAGTAGCAGATGAAGGTCTTGAAGGGGAAGTGGTAAGTTCCGATCTTCCAATTCATTCTCATCCTAATGCAACAGATTATTTGTTCGAGGTTTTGAAAACCACTTATAACAAATCATGGTATTTTAGTCCCTGGTCAGATAGTTGGTCTGGTAAATTTACTGAAATCCTAGGCCCGATTTACGATGGACCGGTGGTAAACTATGTTCAGCTTGGGGCGGAATATACTTCTCCTGAAGGTGAAGTGTATGGTCCTGGGATCTTATTGAAAGGATCGGTATGGGGTACTTCTGCATACCTTCCGGTGGAAGTTATTAAGAATGGAGAGAGTGAGTTTCGATTGGAATGGACCGGTGAAATCATCTCTGATATTGAAGGAGTGGAAGATTTTATTAATACGGATGCCAATATGAAACAAATATTGGAAATGCTTTTCAATGAGACAGGATGGAGTCTTGCCCTGGATATTTTTGAATATCCTGATGGAAGTAAAATCTACGATTACGAAATGTACTACATGCCCGATCCATCATACAGATTCTATGCATCGTTCTAGCAAATTATAAACTACAATTGTTTACACAATAAACACTAAAGAGTGCCTCTCCAGCTTGGTCTGGAGAGGATTTCAGATTCTTTTATTACTAATTTTTCCATATCCTAAAGATTTTTCCTTCTTATTTATAAATCATGAGCAAAGATTTTCTTAAAATCTAGTAGTTATTAGGGAAAGTTATAAATGGTAATAAACTTCTTGAAAAATAGTATTTCACTTAAAAAGTGCTTGGAATAAAAATTACATCTAAATGGAAATGCTATGTCCCAAATGATTCCGGATTTTTTTATCAGAAGTTAATGTGTTTTGGTAAGACGATTGTATCCAAGAAAATATAAAGACAGTGTGAAATTGCATTTTTAATGTAATTGATTTTATCCCTGTTTTGTAAAACTATGACTAGTTAGTGAGTTGAGAGTTTTCTGGTTGTTATTTTCCCACTATACCGGAAGACTCTCTTTTTTAAGAAATATTTAGCCGAATACCATTGGTATATACCGGCACCAAGAGAGAAAGGATTTAGAAGTGTGTTTGGATAAAATATTAAGAGTTGATTAGTTTATGATTGTTGAGGAGTGGGCATAGTAGCTATTGCCTGCTCCAATCATAAATTATAAACGATTGGGTTCAGAAATACATTCCCTTTTGGGTAAAGGATGTATTTCATTTGATTAGTTAGAGGAGCAAGCTGTTATGGCTTGCTCTTTTTATTTTTGCCTTTTTAAACTCCACTTTTAGTGATCTGTTAAGTCTTTAGGCAGCTTAAAAAGGCTACACCTTAAAGTGTAGCCCTAATTTATACAAGTCAATTTACCTCAAAGCCTCCAGGGTAATGCTATCTACATTTGATTTCTGACCAACAATTTGGCCTTTGTAAAGGAAATAGGCATAGTAAGTTCTGGTTTCAGGTTTTAAAGGATCCATTCGAGCTTTGGTATCTTTCCAGAATGGTCGGGTTATGGTTTCTTCGTATTCCATTTCCTGATCGCCATAGCTAATTCTGCAAAACAAACGAATACCATCAAAAATAGATTTTGTGTACTTAATGCGAGGAGCACCAGAAATCAAATCTACATGAATTTCAGGCTTTTGGGTGTCCGTGTCGATTACACGATGTGTAGAACTCAGTCCAAAATCCTCTAAGATTGCAGGAGTACAGTTGGGATTGTTTTCAAGTGCTTTTCTGAAATTGCGAAAAGCTTTTACGCATAGGGGATGGTTTGTATCATATTCTTTGGTTGTAGCACGCGATTGGGCTTGAATGATGTTTTTCTTTTCACTCAATGCTTTGTCTTTTTGAATTATCCCCGTAAATTCTGCTACTTCTTCATCACTCAGACCAAGAATAGCTTGATAAACCAGAAGTTTTGCAACAATGTTTTCGCCTTGAGCATTAAATTCGTCTTCGGGTTTTGCAATGTAATCATTTGAAAGTTTAACTTGTGTCATGGTATTTCGCTTTTAGTTCATGTTAAAAAAGAAATTCATAAAACGATCGTTTAATGTTTTGTTATCTAGGTGTCGTATAATAAAGTTGAGATGTATTTTTCGAAATGTCAAGAAGTAAATCGAATAAAAAATTTCTTTAACCATTGAAAAACTTGCGTATATCATATAAAATAAGGCTTTAAGCATTGTTGAAAAAAGTTGAAATTTTTCTTTTTTAACAGAAAAATGAGCGAGAATTCTTTAAAATATTTATTTTCTGAACTTCCGTTAAAAGCCTATGTTAATAAAGTGATGTTTAATTTTCCGAAAATTGAGATTTTCATCTGGTTTAATAAAAGTAAAACACCTGTAATTATTAGACATTTTCGGTTGATAAAATCAAAAGCCTGTTTTGGGAAGAATTTTTTAATTTAGATATAGTTATCTAAGAAGAAAGGAAAAAATATCTAAAATATTGATGAATAAAAGGCTTCGTGTGTTTTAGGATATTTTCGCATATCTCATTAAGTTTATAATTATAATTGACCGATTGGTCTGTGTTTTTTCTAAAATCACCTCAAAAACTTCAAAATTCTGATTTTTGAAGCTAAAAAATTTGCTATCCTAACTTAGGAAAAGCTTTTCCTAAGCTGGAAAAGCACCAACGGATGTTAGGAAAGTGTTTTCCTATCATAGGAAAACGCCAACGGAAGACAGAAACACATTTTCCTACCGTAGGAAAAGTTGTACGGATAATAGAAACATGTTTTCCTATCATAGGAAAAGATATACGGAAGGTGAAAAAAGTATAACGGAAGTTAGGAAAGTGTTTTCCTAAGTCCCGTTGGGCATAACGGAGCTTAGAAAAAGCATTTTCTGCTTTAGGAAAATGTGTTTCTGTCTTCCGTTGGCTCTAACAAATGTTCCGTACATGTTTTCCTACGACAGGAAATACTTTTCCTACGATAGAAAAAGCTTAACGGAAAGTCCGAAAAGGTATTTTTAGGGTAATGTTACAAACAAAATTTTATCATTTACTTTGAATTCGCATGTGTGGTTATTGATATTCGAAAAGAAAATACGCTAGAATTAATTATAGAGTTAATAGGAGGTGAGATGGTTAGAATATTCCCGGTGCTAGTAAATAGAAGTAAGAGAGTAGGCTATTAAATAAAAAAATATCCAACAAAAATCGGTATTCATTTTGTTGGATATTGTAGTGTAAGAAAATATTTTAGTTCCAGTTCAGGATTACAATTTATTGAAATATAAAACTGGTAACTCTTTAATTTTTAAGTTTTCTTTCGAAAGCCAAACTAAAATCAAGCGCTCGGCAATAAAGCCATAAATACGTTGGTGATAAGAGCTGTATCCCGTTAGGTCAACTCTTTTCTCTAACTCAAACAAGATTTCGAATAACCATTCCATGTAACGATCGAATTCTGGTTTCTTCATTAAAAACATGTTGCAAGCATAGATTTCATTCTTGCTCATCATGCTATTAAATGCTTCGCTGTATTCAGGAAACTTCTCATTGATGATATCGCCAACGATATTCAAATCGTTATTGGGTCTTCTAATTGCATATTGCTCATTTACGCTTCGCTTCAATAAACGCAACTCAGGTAAGATAATGTCATGATCTTCCAGTATCTCTTTGGCGGTAGCAAGGTCAAGAATTTGATCTCTTCTTTTTTGAGAATCCTTGGCGTAAATTACTCCTTTTCTCTTTTTACCCAATCCAATCAGGAACATCATTTTTTGCATTAACTTCTCGTACCAGGATTTATCTGTTTTCGAGAAATATCTGCGGTAATGTGATAATCCAATATAGTCATCTTTGGCATTTTTCCACATCCAGTACATGCCTGTAGCTTCGCAAAAAGAGCCATTTTTATCAGAAATGTTATCACCTGTATCGTCGCCAATCATTCCCAGGTCAACTTTCGACATTCCTTTTCCAACATGTAAAGGTTCATATAAGCTATCCTTGCTAAGTTGTTTGGTTGCTTTGTGGTAAGCTACATATATCTTCATTTAACTATTCTTTATTTTGACTTCTAATTTTGTATAGATTCTTAAGCAATTATAAAATTTCTTCTGCCTTATTCAAGGCCGAGGCAATTACCTTATCCATGTCGTAATATTTATACTCTCCAAGGCGGCCGCCGAAAATTACTTTCTCATCTGCCTCACCTAAGCTCTTGTACTTTTCGTATAGGGCATTATTGCGATCATCGTTGATTGGATAATATGGTTCCATTCCTTTTTCCCAATCCATTGGATATTCTCGTGTAATTATAGTCTGAGGCTGAGTGCCAAACTCAAAATGTTTGTGTTCTATAATACGGGTAAATGGCACTTCTCTTTCGGTATAGTTCACTACGGCATTTCCCTGGTAGTTATCACAATCCTCTTTTAATTCATGTTCAAACTTTAAACTTCTATACTCAAGCTGACCATACTGGTATTCGAAATACTGATCAATTTCACCTGTATAGATGATTTTATCAGCAATGGATTTGTAATGCTCTTTGTTCTCCAGGAAATCTACACCCAGTTTTACTTCAGCTCCTTTTAGTAAATTTTCTACCAATACATTGTAGCCTCCTTTAGGGATTCCCTGGTATGGATCGTTGAAGTAATTATTGTTGTATGTAAATCGGAAGGGTAGTCGTTTGATGATAAATGCAGGAATTTCTGTTGCTGGTCTTCCCCATTGCTTTTCGGTGTATCCTTTGATCAGTTTCTCATAGATATCTTCACCTCCAAGAAACAATGCTTGTTCTTCCAGATTGCTTGGTTCTGTATCCTTATACTTTGCTCGCTGCCTATCAATTTCAGCTTTTGCTTCATCAGGTGTGATGGTTCCCCACATCTGATAAAAAGTATTCATGTTAAAAGGAAGATTATAGATCTTTCCTTTATAATTGGCTAAAGGAGAATTTACGTAGTTATTGAAACTAGCAAATTGGTTCACATACTCCCAAACTTCTTCATTGCTGGTGTGAAATATGTGTGCGCCAAATTTGTGTACATTAATTCCAGCACGTTTTTCGCAATAGGCATTACCTGCAATGTGGTCACGTTTTTCAATGACCAATACTTTTTTCCCTTTTTTTATCGCTTGCTGAGCAAATACAGCACCATAAAGTCCTGCCCCAACAATTAGAAAGTCATACATCCGCATTCAATTTATAAACCGCATAGTAAGCACCATTTGAATAAATCAAATGGGGCTTACTATGCTCAGAGTCGATTAATTTCGCCTCAAGATAATTATAAAAAGAATACCTATAAGCTTTATATTAAAGATTTTAATTGTTGATAAAAGGCGTGCCTACCACTTTTTCAAACCAAAGCTGAATAGTTTAATAATTATATTAATGGCTTTTGACATTTTGCGTTGATAGCGCAAGGGGCCATTATGATATTTAAAAATAAAATCTTGATGTTTTTTATTGACAATATCGATGGTCTTTTTCTTTTTTTCTTTATTAAATCCCTTTCTAAGAGAATTTGGGTGTATTCGGTAATAAAAGCCAGTAATAGGAAGTTTATGGGCAGTACCTCCATGTTCTAGAATTGAAAGCCAATATTCCCAGTCTTCCCATCCCCAAGTCATTTCTTCTGAATATCCTCCTGCCTTTTCCCAGTCCTTTTTTCGATAAAAAGAGCAGGCAAAAATAATGTTCTTACGGCTTATGGTTTTTAGCGAGAAAGGAGGGAGCTCCCATTTTCCGGTTCGATCGCCAAAAAATTCAGCTTCACAGTATACTATTTTTATATCTTCATTTTGCTCAAGAACTTGAACTGCTTCGTCCATGTAATCGGATGATATTCTATCATCAGCGTCTAGAGGAAGTATATATTCTCCTTTGGCTGATTTTATACCACAATTTCGTGCAGCAGGAAGTCCCTTGTTGGTTTGATATAAGTATTGAATTTTATCAGATCTTTTTTTTAAATCTTCAACTATCTTTTTGGTATTGTCAGTTGAGCCATCATCAACAATAACTATTTCATAATCCTGATAGGTGGAGGTGAGTATAGATTCAATTGTTTCGGTAATATACTTAGCGGAGTTATATGACGGGATTACAATTGATACTTTAGGTGTATTCTGCATAATAAATGAGTTTTTACAAAAAAAATGAGGGAAATATTGCTCTGGCTACTTTTAAAAAATCCTAGAGTAGCTAACTCAATCAATGAGTAATGTTTGGGTCTTCTTGTGTATATGATTTACGAATAGAGAATTGAGGATGTTTATTGTTACATAGAAACAAGCGACCCAGATATTCTCCAACCATACCAATAGCCATAAGTTGAACACCTGAAAATAGAGTAATGCTTGCTATGGTTGATGCATAACCAACAGGTAAATTGGGATTTATCAATTTTTCACCAATTGTAATGCCTCCATAAATAAAACCGCACATTGCTATGATCAAACCTGTTATCATAGCAACACGCAGAGGTAGTATGGAAAAATTGGTAAACATGTTTAACCATAGGCTTATTAGCTTACTTAAGGTGTATCCTGATTCTCCGTTTTGTCTGGCATTATGAACAACTTTTACCTTTCCAATATTAGAAGTTGTTCTAAGAATAAGTCCATCAATATAAGGAAAAGGGTGGTTGTATTTTATAATTTCTTCCACTAAAAAACGATCAAGAACCTTAAAGCTTGATAAATATAAATTGGTTGGTTTTTTGAGCATCCACGAAGCAACAGCATTGTTGAATCTGCTACCTAAATTTCGAAATAAGGAATGCTTCTTACTATCATAATAAGAGTAAACCACATCAAAATCAGTAGTGCTGGCATAGGTTACCAATTGAATAACACTTTCCGTTGGGTTTTGAAAATCATCATCCATAATGACAACTTTATCACCGGAACATTTGTTTAGTCCCGCCATAACAGCATTATGTTCTCCTACATTTTTAGCCAGTGAATAAAACTTTACCCATCGAGGGTATTTTTCAAAAAGTTGAATGCACCTATTTTCAGAATCATCCGGAGAACAATCGTTTATAAGCACAATTTCTAACTTAAAAAGTTGGGAAAAAGAGGCAATTAGTTCAGGTACAAGCTGCCCTATTGAATTTGCACCATTATAAACAGGAATTACTATTGATAGAGACTTCATTGTTAAGTATATCTAAAAAATGTTGTTTGTCAAAAATATAATCATCTTTGCTGTAACTTGATGAGCATAAAACAAGAAGAATTGAATCGTTGGTAAGAAAGCGCTGCCAGTCCCAAATCATTTTGTCTATAAAAACGCCTTCATTTTCGTTCAATAGTATTGTTTTGTAGTTGTTTGTTTCCAGTCCTACCTCTATCTGTCCTTTTAAGCAAATTAAAAATTGTTTTGTTTGAAAATGGGCATGTTCACCACGTATCGCTCCCGCAGGTACATTCTTAACGTAAAATAAGCGATGAACTTTAAATGGAAGTTCTGAAAATTCGAGAGGAGTAAGTTCCCCCCTGAAATCTTTAAATACACGATGTTGTTTCTTGCTGATAACACCAATATGCTTTTTTTTAATAGAAGTATTCATTATTGTCTGATTAAAAAAACTTAATATGCTTATTCGCATTTACACCTAATGTTATTTCTTGATGCACATGCAACTATAAATTTATCAAACAGATTGTTTATTAGCTCTGCGATTGAAATTGAAACAGAATTCATCGAGTTATTATTACTAATAATCTCTGTCGATTTTATGAAAAATACTTGTCAGCCGGCTTTTGTATTAGTAATATGCTACCAAGTTAATTCTTTGCTAATTTTTTCAGAACAACCTCAACATCATGCTCTTTTGCAAGACCTTTTAGCTTCAAATATGAAGTAGAGGTATATGTTATAGATGTGCCTGGTTTGAAATAGATTGTGTCATAAGTTCATTAGTTTTATTAACCTTGTGACAATTAAAAAGCGGGATACACGTACTCGTGCAAAAAAAAGTTAGTATTAGACGTATTTGATTGTTTTTTGAACAGTTTTTATTACTTGCTCAATGTCACTGTTAGGCATAGAAGGGTAAAGAGGTAATGAAAATACTTCATTAGCCGCTTGTTCTGTGATAGGTAAATCTCCGATTTTATATCCTAATTGGCTATATCCGTTCATAAGATGGATTGGGTGGGGATAGGTTATAGCTACAGGAATACCTTGTTTCTTTAATGCAGCTACAATTTTGTTGCGTTTGGTATGACGACAAACATATTGATAATATACATGTTCGTTGTTGTTGCCAACGATGGGAAGTTGTAAAGGAAGAGAAGAAAATGCATTGTCGTAAATTGCAGCGATTTCTTGTCTTCGTTTTATGTAGTGGTTAATATGTTTGAATTTTATTAATAGTATGGCGGCTTGTAATTCATCTAATCGAGAATTGTAGCCGTGTGTTTCTGCACTGTACGCTTCTTTCATTCCGTAAAAACGAAGTGATTTTAATTCGTTTGAGAGAATAGAGGATTTCGTGCAAATTAGACCTCCATCCCCATACGTGCCTAAAACTTTTGTAGGATAAAATGAAAAAGCACTTGCATCACCCATGCTTCCGGCTTTTTGATTTTTATAGCTTGCACCATGAGCTTGGGCACAATCTTCAACAATGTACAAATTGTATTTTTTTGCTAAAATTTTTAATGGTTCCATGTCTACACACTGTCCATATAAATGAACTGGAAGAATACATTTGGTTTTTGACGTTATCAATTGTTCCACTTTGTTTACATCCATAAGAAGGCTTTGTGGGTCAATGTCAACAAAAATAGGTGTAGCTCCAGTTGAAACAATAGCTGATACGGTTGGTACTGCTGTATTTGCTACGGTAATTACTTCACTGTCGTTGTCAATTTTTAATGCTTTAAGAGCCAGAAATAAAGCATCTGTTCCATTGGCTACACCAATTCCGTACTTTGTTTGACTGTAATTGGCAAATTTTTTCTCAAATTCACTTACTTTCTCACCTAATATTAACTGTCCCGAATTAAGAACTTCTTGAATAGCATTCATTGTGGCAGATTGTTCTTTTTTCAATTCGTCTAAATAGTTCCAAAATTTCATAGCACAAAAAATGAGTTGTTTTAATGTTAGTTGAATGAATTTTCTGTTAAGGGCAAAAGTATTTTATTATTTATAATATTTTATCAATAAAATGTTAATAAGTGTTAATAAGTGTTAATAAGTCAGGGTTTTCAAGTAAGAATAATATTTTTGAACCTAAGACTGTATATTCTTGTTTGTAAGCTTTAGGCTATTTCCATTAATATTGTATCTTTGGCGATGTATTATACATAAAGTGTGGTTTTATTGTTTCGCTAGGAGAAGCGAAAATGTCAACAATCCTTTCTTTTTAGATAAAATTTTAAATCAATTTAATATGAACAGTTATGAATAAAGAAGCTAAGATTACTGGTGTGTTTTTATGCATGATTGCTGTTTTTGTTGTTGCAGCTATGTGGTATCCTTGGATGGGTAGTGATTCTGGTTATTACTTGAAAATAGCATATGACCTTTCTAAAGGCATTTCTTTTTTTAAAGATATTGGATGTGGTTATACTCCAATGGGAATGTATGTATATTCATTACCATTTCTGATTTATCCGCAGATGGAAGGATCGCTGTTGTTTTTATATTTGTTGTTTATATATGTTGTATCTGTTTTTTTATTTTACAAGATTATTGGGTGTCTCGGAGTCGATAAACCAATGCGTGTGTTGTATAGTATCTTGTTGTTGTTAGCTTTGTTTACACAACAAGGTACGCATTTTTTATTGGAGCCAATTGTGTTGGTTTTTCAACTTGCAGCAATATGGTTTGCCCTTGTTGGGGTGAAACATAATAGGGCTTTGCTTTTCTTTTTTTCCGGTTTTGCAGTATTTTTAGCATTCTATTCCAAGCAATATGCTTTGTTTATTGTTCCCGGAATCCTCGTTTTAATATCTATTCATATCAATTCGGTAAGAAAAATGGTTTACCGCTTGATACTGGTCGGTACTGGCTTTTTTCTTCCATTGCTTGTCATTTTAAGTTTTCAACATTTTGTAAATGAATTATCAATTATAGATATTTTAAAACGTTTTGCAGGAATTGATTATATAATTGGTAATGGAAAAATAACTGGGGTTGATTATTCATTTAAAAAATTTATAGCATCCATTAGCCTGTTTTTATTACAGTTTCCTTTTGTGTTTTTACCTTTTTTCTTAAAAACTTCTCGATCAGATTGGAAGGATAAAAAAATAATCGCATTTTCACTTTTGGCAATTTGTTCTTTTTTGCAATTGTACTTTGCAGCCTATCGACATTATTATCAACTAATTGTTCCTTATGTGTTGATGTTGTTTATTTTGTTGATTGCAAAAAAATATAATCAGGGACATTGTAATGTTCGAAAAATAGCAATCTATCTGGCTATTTTCTTTATTTTACCCGCTTCCATTCAATTGATTCGAGAGTGTAGTAAGCGACCTAAAAGATATGTGATACAAAATAAGGAGCGTCAAATTTTTGACGATGCTAACCTAACTTATTCGAAAGTTTATCTTCAAGGTATATCTCCCGCATACTATTTTTTGTGTAAATTTGATTCCCCAAATCTAAGATACTTGGGATATAAATTTCCTGAAGAGTTATCTTTGGAAGATATTGATAACCATTTGTCTGATAGTAGTTATGTGATTGGAAATACTGAATTTCTTACGAATAAATCATTTGCTCATAAGTATCTTGTAATAAAAACCTTTTTAGATAAAAAAGAGAGGAAAATCTATGTTCTAAAGAAGAATAGTGAAAAATGACCCTATGATTAGGACTTATATTGAGTGTTTAAAATAGTGTTGTATTCGTAATGATATTACTATTAATAGACTAATGTTGAGATTAATTAAGAATGATGTTATATGGAATATAGTGGGTAATCAAATTTTAATTTATTACAAGTAAAGTAGATCATGTTAACGAAATTATAGGTATTTCTATAGCCTCATTATCTTTTCTTGGTCAATTGAATGTAGGAATGACTGTTTTTTTATACACTAATAACTTATTCGCCTTTACACACAATTTGTTTGAGCTAGTCTCCACGAAAAGTTAAAAAAACAAAACATAAAAAAGGAAAGATCTCTCGATTCGAGCTCTTTCCTTTTTAATCCAAACACAAAATGATTTATTGTCAATCGCCTATTTCTTTTTCGGCTTTTGTGTTTTTACTGAATCCACATTGTGGATTTTATGTACTTTCTTCAAACTATCAATCGAGATATAATTGATTCCGGTAGAATCTACAATAATACGGATACCAGTTGTTTTTGAACTTACAATGGTATCGCTACTTGCACCCAGAATTAACTTACTACCATCCGACAGAATCAGTGTAGCTTGTTTCTTTCCCGGTTTAATTTTTTCTTCCTTATTTGCCAGCACATTTTTACTTAGTGGCATGCAAAAAGCTAATAGAATGAATACAACAGCAAGTCTTTTAATGTTTGTTTTGCTGTCTTTACTAGCATTCTCATTCTCGCCTTTAAAATCCATTGCACTATTTGCTACGGCAATCTCTCTCTTCTTCATTTTTCCCCCTTAGCGATTAAGCTGTTTATTTGTTTTACGAATTACAATATAATAACAGTCGATTGTTAGAAATGGGTGAATGAAAAGAAGAAATTATTTGTTAAAAAACCTTTAATTTTGATTTTTGAAAGCAAATTATCTTGTTTAAGTAACAATTTGATAGTTGCTTGTTGTGGTTTGCACATGAAAAAGAAAACTATTTCATTGATGAATATTTGTACTCACATCCATCCGTATCTATCAAAGGAAGTCTTTTGTTTTTCCATGCTGCTAATCCTCCTTGCAATTCATATACATTGTTAAAGCCCAATTTTACCAAAGCGGTAACAGCAGCAGGACTTCGAAGTTCTTTACCGCAGTATACCATGATTTGATGATCGCGGTGCAAAGATTGAAGCGCTTCTCTAAAATAGCTGAAATCGTAAATTAATTTGGCTCCCTTAATTCTGGGTTCCGATATGTATACTTCTCTTGGCCGAATGTCGTAAATTTTAACACTATCGCAAGTTTGTATCAGTCGGTAAAACTCTTCCGCATCTACTAAACCTGTGATATCACGGTATTGTGCAAATGCTTCGGGACTTTCCACTGATTGTTTACTTTCAGCAACTTTACTACTGGTGCGATTTTGATTTTTATTGCATGAAAAAAATACAAGGCTAAGAATTATAAGCTGAACGATTCTCATTTTACTTGGATTAGATTTTTGTTCTGTGTATGTTTGATGGGTTCAAAGATATTATTATTGTGAGTATTTATTTTCTCAAAACAATTATTCACAAATGGAGTTCATCAAAAATAATTGAATCTAATTATACTTCATTTAGGTTAATTAAGGTTAAAAAATCAATCTTTCATTCACACATTTTACAATTTAATGTGTCCTAAGAGTATAAAAAGAAATTTAATAAAAGGTAATTACCACAAAATTTAACTCAAAATGAAAAAGTTATTACTGTGATTGGTTATTCAGATGCTTTGGAATTTGGAAGTGAAACCTATAAGTACATTATTGCCAACAAAGATAAGTTTATTGCAGAGGAAGAAATCGGTCAGGAGAATTATGATGATGTTATTGGAGCTACTGTGAACAAATATGTATCTGGCATTGCTAAAACAGGAACAATTGATGAATTAAAATCAGCAATTGAAGAAGCTAAGAAAGACTTTACATCTCCTCAGCAAAAGATGATGGAGGACAATTGGTACTCTACTTATTACTTGGCGCACAAAGAGTATGATACCTGGTTCAACAAACAGATCTCATCGGCTAAGGAAACTTTGAAGACCGATAAGAGAATGGGATCAAGCATCTTAATCAATACCACTTACCGTGTAGCAATGGATCCTGCTTTCGAAGGCGCTGGTATTTATGGAAAAGCAATTACTGCAGTTGAAGATTATATGAAAGAGGATAGTGAAATGTTAGCAGGTTACTATTGCCTAGCAAGTTTGTATAAAAAATCAAATAACAAAGAGAAAGCATTGGAAAATATCAATGCATTTATCTCTAAAAATGCCGAGAAAGGTGGTAAAAACGACCAGCGTGTAATGGCATTAAAAGAAGAAATTGAAAAAATGTAATTTAAAAATAATTTATTGATTATTTTTAACAACTTAATATGTGGTTTGGCAAATCATTTAGGGGAGTCAAACCACTTTTACCCAATCAAAAAAACAAATTTATAAACTGATCTGATGAAACGAGCATGATTAAAATGATTGTTAAATATATAAGACAATAATGATTTTGATCTTGCGGCTTACATCCGACAAAAAAAGAAACTCTAAACGGATGAAATTTAAATTAAACCTACTAGTTGTCCTGGCTGCCATGCTGGGAATGTTTGCATGTAACAATGCCAAGAAAGAAACAAAATCAGGAATGATTTTATCAGGTACCATTACTGGTGTTGATGATGGTACAAAATTGGAATTAGCGCATTATACTGCTAGCGGTATGCAAAAAGATACTGCAATTATTAAAGAGGGTAAGTTTGAAATCAAGGGAGATTATCCAATTCCTACCTTGTGTTATTTTGCAATTGCAGAAACCAATACTTATGCACAAATCTATGTGGAAAATGCTCCTATAAGCGTAACTGCTGATGTGAAAGATTTCGCAAACATGAAAGTTACAGGAAGTAAAGAGCATGATACTTATGCGATTTATCAGAAGCAAAGCAATGAAATTCGTGCAAAGTATAAAGACATCATGGCTCAGCTTTATAAGCCTGGTAACACTAAAGAGCAAGCTGAAGAATTAATGAAAAAGTTAGAGCCTCAGCAAAAAGAAATTGAAGCTTTAAATGAGAAGTTCATTAAGGAATATCCAGCTTCTGCTCATGCTGCAAGCCTTGTAGTTAGAGAGCTTTCCGGCAAGAACTATAAGGAAGCTCAGAAAATGGTTGCTGCAATGGATCCTCAAATTCAAAAGAACGCTACTATTATTAGCACCCTTGCAGAAATGGCTAAAAAAGGGGAAAAAGATGTTAGTATTAAAGAGTTAATGGCTAATGTAAAGAATGTTTCTTACCAGGTTGATAAGAAATTTAAAGGGGAAGCTTTAACTGATATTATTTATCTGGGAACATTTAAAAATAATAACATTTGTGCTTTAAAGAAAGATGGTAGTATTCAGGTAATCGATCCAAATGGAAAAGTTTTAAAAACGATGAAACCAACTTTTAATGGTAAGCCTTCATCATTAGCCATTGATACTGATAACAATATTTATTTACTATGTGCCATTCAGGAAGAAGTAGAGAAGAAAGTACGTGGTAGAAAAATTAAAAGAATGATGCCTAAATCGGTAGAGTGTGTTGTTCTTGATGAAAATGGAAAGGAAAAAGCAAAGTATGTTTTGAAAGATGTAATTACAGCAACTGGAGCAAGAATAATTGACAACAAGCTTGTGATTGCTGATTACAGAGGTGCTAAACTTGCCATGTTTAATAAAACCAACGGAGAAGCTGGTCCGGTAATGAAAGATATGCGTCCATGTTGTGGTATCCTTGATTTCTCGGTAAACGCGAAAAACGAAATTTTGGTTGCTAACCTGGGAGCTTTCCGTGTTCAAGGATTTAACTTTTCTGGTGAAAGTATTTTAACATTCGGTCAAAGAGGTAAAACATTGAATGATTTCCACGGATGTTGTAATCCTGTTTCTGTAGCTTCATTAAACAGTGGTGCTATTGTAACGGTTGAAAAAGACCCTACACGTATTAAAGTATACAGCAATGCAGGAGCAAAACAAATAGCTGGAATCGAAGAGTTGGTAAAAGGATGTTCCTACATTCCAATGATTTCTGATACCAATGACAATCTTTATTTGGCTTCTGCCGAAAAAGGAATTGTTAAGTGTGTATCAGTGAACTAGAATTGATAAGAAAATATAAGGAAAAGAGCTATTCGAGAGGATAGCTCTTTTTTTTTACAAGTTTGTTCACCCAAAAACTAAAAATGATTGTCTATAGTATGTAAGCTAAAAAAACGGGAATTATCATGATTGAAGTGGAGTACAGGCCTGAAATTGGGTTGTTAGATGTAATGATGACTGGAAAAATACAATTTTCTCAAATGAAGGAATATTGTTTAAACCTTTTAAAAGAAGTGACTGTTGCCAATGGTGTTAGAATATTAGAAGATGCAAGTTCGGCAGAGCTGCAATATGATGTTGATGATGCTAAAAAATTAGGTTTGATTATGGAGTCGGAGCTGGGGCAGCATTTATTTGTTAGGCACGCTTTGATTAGAAGAAATCCTCTTGATACAGCATTTGGAATGATTCGAATTCAAAATAATACTTCTGATCGTTATCAATTAAAGGTATTTTCTACTCCCGAATATGGAAGAAATTGGTTGTTGAATGAGAATTAAAATTTGTAACTATTAACACCTAAATAAAATTACTTTTAATAAAGTGAATGTTAGCAGGTATTTTTGTCAGATTTAATGCCTGCGTCATAGCAAATAGCCAAATCATTTTAATGATTTGGCTTATTTTTTATCTTGGTTTTACCAGTAAATATTTAAAATTTTTTATTTAGATGCAATCTATCTAATCTGTTTTTAGGCCAATTTATTTCCTGAAAAATCTATTTGATGGTAAGGGTTGGAGCTTTTGTAAAGTCTTGCTATACATATATTTCTAGTATTTGTATTCATGAATGTTCTTGATGCAATAATTCTATGGGAAATACATTCTTAAACTAAGCTTTGGTTAATGCAAAATATATTTTTTAAAGACATACTTTGTAATGCTATGTATGATGTATATCTTTGTATTCTAAGATTTATAAAAATCTTCGTTAAGCTGAATAAAAAGATATTGAAATAAGAATACTCATCATGAATAAGAATAGATCCAAGGAATATGATGTAATTATCATCGGAGGGGGAGCAACAGGTGCAGGGACAGCGCGGGATTGTGCGATGAGAGGATTAAGTGTATTGCTGGTAGAACGTCATGATTTTGCCACTGGAGCAACAGGAAGAAATCATGGTTTATTACATAGTGGAGCCAGATACGCAGTAACCGATCATGAATCGGCAGCTGAATGTATTGAGGAAAACATGATTCTCCGAAAGATTGCAAACCATTGCATCGAAGAGAACAATGGACTATTTCTTACACTACCAGAAGATGACATTGCATTTCAATCTCAATTTGTAGATGCTTGTTCAAGTGCTGGGATTTCAACAGAAATTATAGATCCTAAGTTGGCACTTCGTATGGAGCCATCAGCAAATCCAGATATAATTGGAGCAGTTAAAGTACCTGACGGATCGGTTGATCCTTTCCGTTTGACCATGTCAAATGCATTGGATGCCAAATTGAAAGGCGCCGATATTTTAACTCAGCATGAGGTTGTTGATATTTTGAAAGATCAAGATCGTGTGAATGGAGTAGAATTATTCGATCATGAGAAAAAGGAAAAAGCAAAATATTACGGAAAAATTGTTTGCAATGCTGCTGGTATTTGGGGACATAATATTGCCAGGTTTGCTGGAGTTAACATCAATATGTTTCCTGCAAAGGGGTCTCTTCTGATTTTTGGTCATCGTGTAAATAAAATGGTTTTGAACAGGTGTAGAAAACCTGCCAATGCGGATATACTTGTTCCAGGAGATACCATTTGTTTGATTGGAACCACATCAGAGCGAATTCCAATTGAAGAAATAGACAATATGTATGTTTCCAAGGATGATGTGGATGTGTTGATAAGAGAAGGAGTAAAGCTTTCTCCATCCTTGGCCACTACACGTATCCTTCGTGCTTATGCAGGTGTTCGTCCATTGGTTGCTGCCGATGATGACCCAAGCGGAAGAAGTATTAGTCGTGGTATTGTATTGATGGATCACAAGGAAAGAGATGGCCTGGAAGGTTTCATTACGATTACTGGAGGTAAGCTGATGACTTATCGCTTAATGGCTGAAGAAGCAACAGATTTGATTTGTAAAAAATTAGATGTCGATAAGAAATGTGAAACGGCCAACATTCCATTACCGGGATCTGAAAAAAGTGATGAAACATTAAACAATGTAAGCCAGAAAGTTTATTCAATTAATGGTATTACTCAAAAATCGGCAAAGGATAGACATGGATCATTGGCTCACAAAATAGCCCAAGGCGATGAAAATGAAGATTCAATGGTTTGTGAATGCGAAGGAGTTTCGATTGGGGAAGTAAAGTACGCGATTAATGAATTGCATGTTAATAACCTGATTGATTTGCGTCGTAGAACTCGTGTTGGAATGGGAACTTGCCAGGGTGAGTTGTGTGCTTGTCGTGCAGCAGGTCTTCTTTGCGAATCGATGGAAGAGCCAGGGAAAGCAAAAGATGATTTGGCAAACTTTCTTCAAGAGAGATGGAAAGGAATGTCGCCAATTGCATGGGGAGAAACGATTAATGAAATTCAATTTACATCCTGGATTTATGAAGGGATATATGGATTGAAACCAGATAACAATTAAGCAAGAGTATGAAATTCGATAACATTATAATAGGTGGTGGGTTAAGCGGACTCACATGTGGAATTAAATTGGCGGAGCAGGGAAAAAAATGTGCGATTGTTTCATCTGGTCAAAGTGCAATTCATTTCTTTTCGGGTTCTTTTGATTTATTGGGTAAGGCAAATGGAGAAGAGGTTACAAACCCTTTGGAAAGCATGAAAAGCTTGCCTGAAAATCATCCATACAAAAGGGTAGGATTAGATAAAATAGAACGATTAACAAATGATGCTTTGCATTTGTTGGTTCGTTCGGGTTTAAATTTAAATGGTCAAGCCGATAGAAATCACTATACTTTAACGCCTATGGGTGTAATGAAACCAACTTGGTTGACTTTAAGTGATTTTACCAGTTTCGATCAAAAGGACAGTTTTCCCTGGAAAAAAGCAGTAATCTTAAACTTTAGTGGATTTCTTGATTTTCATACACTCTTCATTAAAGATGGATTAAAAAAGTTTGATGTTCACGCACAAATCAAAACTGTTTCGATGAAACAGTTTGATGCAATTCGTAAAAATCCTAGCGAAATGCGTTCAACAAATATTGCGAAAGAATTTGATAAAGAAAATGCTATTGAGGAATTTGCTCAGAAAGCAAATGTCCTAAGTGATGGATTTGATGTGGTAATTCTTCCTGCTGTATTTGGATTATTTAACAAGACAATTGCAGATAAGCTAAAAGAGAAAATCGAAAAGCCAGTTCTTTTGTTACCAGCCATACCACCTTCGGTTCCAGGTATTCGAACACAGATTACATTGCGTGAAAGATTTCAGGAATTGGGAGGAACATATCTGTTGGGAGATAATGTTGAAGAAGGAGTTTTTGAAAATGGCAGGTTATTGGAGATTAGAACCAATAATCATGGAGATATAAAATTTGAAGCAGACCAATTTATTTTGGCAAGTGGAAGTTTTTACAGCAAAGGAATTGTGGCAACTCACGATAAGTTATACGAACCAATTTTTGGTTTAGATATTGATGGCGATAGCAATCGTGAAAAATGGTTTGATGAAAAGATCTTTAACGATCAGGCGTTTATGCATTACGGTGTAAAAACCGATCAGAAATTTCGAGCGTTGATGAATGGTGAACCTGTAGAAAATTTATATGTGGCAGGTTCTGTGTTGGGAGGAGCAAATCCTCTTAAAGAAGGAAGTGGAGCAGGTATAAGTTTACTTACATCTCTTCATGCGGCTGAACAAATTTTAAAATAACAGGACAATGAAAAAGGAAATATTTGAACCATATAACGTTAGTGATAACAACTTTGAACAATGTGTCAAATGTACAATCTGTACCGTTTATTGTCCGGTATTGGAAGTAAATCCTGATTATCCTGGACCAAAACAATCGGGGCCTGATGGGGAGAGAATGCGATTAAAAGATCCAGAGTTTTATGATGAGGCTTTGAAGTTGTGTTTAAATTGTAAGCGCTGCGAAGTTGCTTGTCCTTCAGGAGTTAAAATTGGAGATATTATTCAATCTGCTCGCATAAAGTATAGCAAGAGCAAACCAAAACTTCGCGATATGATTCTTGCGAATACAGATATTGTAGGAACCATGGCGAGTACATTTGCTCCAATTGTGAATACAGCAGTTGCGCTGAAGCCAGTACGTAAAGTAATGGATAGTGTGTTAAAGATCGATCATCATCGCATGTTTCCAAAGTATACAGGTTTGCGTTTTGAAACCTGGTATCGCAGATATGCAGAAAAGAAACAGCAAGAGTTCAAAAAGCATGTTAGTTATTTTCATGGCTGCTATGTGAATTATAACTTCCCTCAGCAGGGTAAAGACCTGATTAAGGTAATGAATGCTGCAGGTTATGGTGTACACCTTTTGGAGAAGGAAAAATGTTGTGGTGTTGCATTAATTTCTAATGGATTAATTAAACAGGCAACCAAACAAGCCAAACACAATGTTGAGGCATTCAAGAAATCAATTGTAGATAAAAAGATGCCAGTGATTTCAACATCATCAACTTGTATATTTACCATTCGCGATGAATACCCTCATTTATTAGGAGTAAAAAATGAGGAAATAAGAAATGATAGTGAATTGGCGACACGTTTCTTATTCCGATTGATTGATGAAGGAAAATTGAATTTGGTATTTAAAAAGAATTACAAAAAAAGAATTGCATATCACACTCCTTGTCACATGGAAAAATTAGGTTGGTCTATTTATTCCACTTCGCTTTTGAAAATGATACCAGGAGTTGAATTGGTTCAGCTTGAGTCACAATGTTGTGGGATAGCGGGAACTTATGGATTTAAGAAAGAAAATTATCAAACATCTCAGGAAGTTGGTAAGCCTTTATTCGATCAGATAGAAAACTCTAAGGTTGATTTTGTTGCCACAGATTGTGAAACCTGTAAATGGCAAATAGAAATGTCAACATCTAGCAAAGTTCAACATCCGATATCTATTCTGGCAGAAGCAATAGATGTTGAATCTACAATGAAGCTATGGCAAAAATAAGCGTGTAGCAGAGCAAAATATTTTATTTTTAAGTTAGGTTAATGCCGTAATTATTGGATTATTTCGATCCACTGGTTGCGGCATATTTTTTGCGAGTAAATATTCTTTTAAAATTTATACTGATTTACAGGCTTGATTTGGGCAAAAAATAGGAGAATCCCTACTTGCGAAATTCAATGTGGTGATCTATTTTTAACGCCCAATATTACGGACAACTATACCTTAAAATAAAATTAAATAAAGAATTAAAATGAGTGCAGAACAAGTGAGTACGGGAAAAGAAAAGTTCTCAAGAGCTTTTTGGGTGGCCAATTCTGTTGAGCTTTTAGAAAGAGCAGCATACTATGGAGTTTTCATTGTTATAACCATATACCTTTCAAGAATTTTAGGTTTTACTGATATCGAGGCAGCAATGATTTCAGGTCTGTTTTCAGCAGGTTTGTATCTTTTACCTACATTTAGTGGAGCTTTAGCTGATAAAATGGGTTTTAGAAAAGCCTTGTTGTTGGCTTTCACATTACTAAGTATTGGTTATGCAGGATTAGCAATTTTACCAACCATGTTGGAAGCTGCTGGTTTGGTTGAATATACCGAAGTAACCAAGTTTACCGGATTAGAAAAAACGAGTTGGAAATGGATGATTGTACCAATTGTTATTGTGATAATGGTTGGAGGGTCGTTTATTAAATCTGTAATTACCGGTACAGTTGCCAAAGAGACAACGGAATCGAATCGTGCAAGGGGATTTTCTATTTTTTATATGATGGTAAACATTGGTTCATTCTCGGGAAAAACCATTGTAAAACCATTGCGTGAAGCTATGGGGAACGAAGGATTGGTAAACCTAAACTTCTTTTCTGCAGCAATGACCTTGGCAGCCGTTTTTGCAGTATTCTTCTTCTTTAAGACTTCAAAAACAGAGGGTGAAGGAAAATCATTAAATGAGATTTGGCAAGCATTAACAAGAGTAATTGCGAATGGTCGTTTGGTTGCGTTAATTCTTATTGTTACAGGGTTCTGGATGGTGCAGCATCAGTTGTATGCAACCATGCCTAAATATGTATTGCGTATGGCAGGTGAAGGAGCTTCTCCATCATGGTATGCCAATGTAAATCCATTGGTTGTAGTACTTTCGGTAGGATTGATTACTCAGTTAATGGCAAAACGTACTGCACTTCTATCCATGACCATTGGGATGTTTATTATGCCAGTTTCTGCTTTGTGTATGGCAGCTGGTAACTTACTAAATGTAGAGTCTGTTGATTTGGGATTGTTTAGTATGCATCCGGTAGCATTTATGATGATTGTAGGTATTGTATTCCAAGGATTGGCAGAATCATTTATCTCTCCTCGATTCCTGGAGTACTTCTCTTTGCAAGCTCCTAAAGGTGAAGAAGGTTTGTATTTAGGATTTAGTCACTTGCATTCTTTTGTATCTTCCATTTTAGGATTTGGATTATCAGGTGTTCTTTTAACAAAGTATTGTCCTGATCCAACATTATTTGATAGTAGAGCAGAATGGGAAGTAGCATCGGCAAATGCACATTATATTTGGTATTATTTTGTTGGAATTGCTGCAGTATCAGCAATTGCCTTAATCGTTTACGGTAGAGTGACTAAAAAACTAGATGCACAGAAAGCTGCATAATAAAAGTAAAACATAAAAAATCATAAGCCGTCTCAGTTGAGGCGGTTTTTTTTGTAAATTTTGTGAATGTCTTTGATTGATATGCTTGGAGCCGTGTGGTTTTTGGAAGAGTCAGGATGAAGTAAAATGTGGCCCCCACAAAATAGCATGAGGGTGACATGAGTGTAATTGAGCACAATAGAAATATTTGTAGTATGGGACTTGGGTTGTATTGTAAGGGGCTGAAAAACAGCGGAATGAATATAAGAGGTCATGTAGGTAGATTGACTGTAATTGTAATGACATTTTAATTTGAAATTTTCACTTTATAAGATTTTTTGCATCTTTGACCAGCCTATATTAACCACTTAAGAAAACTTAACCCTTGAAAAATCATACCCAAAATATTGATTTTCTGATTCGAAGACTATCTGTTGATTCTGATGAGCGTGCTTTAGATGAGCTTTTTCATATTTATTACGATAGGCTTTTAACAGCATCTTTTGTATTGGTGAAAAGCAAAGATTTGGCAGAGGAGGTTGTTGCTGATGTATTTTATCAAGTCTGGCAGAATAGAGAGAAGCTACAGGAAGTGAAAAATCTTGATAATTATCTATTTATTAGTGTAAAGAATCGTTCCTTAAACTGTATCAATAAAGAGCAAAAGGTTGGTAAAGATTCTATTGATGAATCAGTCTCGAATAAAATAAGCGAGGAAAATACAGCCGAAGATGTAATTATTGCAAAGGAATTACAGGATAAGATTACTCAAAGCATTGAAAGTTTACCACCCAAGTGTAGAGAAGTTTTTCTGATGATTCGTTTTGAAGGCATGAAGTATAAAGAAGTGGCTGAAAAACTGAAAGTATCTGTAAATACTGTAGATACACAAATGGGTATTGCCATAAAAAAGCTAGCAGAAATGATTGGCTACAAAGGTAAAATGAAAAAAAGATAATTTTTTTCATTTTTTTTTTAGTGGAAGCTTAAAGAATTACTGTCTTAAAATTGAACTACAAGAATACAATGACGGAAATGGATAAAATAAATCAGTTAATAGCAAAGCAGTTTGCTGGAGAAATCTCTGAAAAAGAGGCTGGCCAATTGGGGGATTGGCTTAAAGCTTCATCAGAGAATGAAAAGCTATTTAATGATTTAAAAGCGGAGTGGGAGAATCTGGACTTGAAAAGCTCGATTTCAGATAAATCACGAGTTTTAAATAATGTAAAATCTAGAATAAAAGCGGAAGAGCAAGATAAAAAAGTAGCGAAGAAACTTTTCAGTCGTTCCTGGTATCATATTGCAGCTTCTGTAATTGCTTTAATTTCGATTTCAGTAATTGCATGGCATCAAGTTCAGGATCCTTTTTCAATTCTAAACACAATGGGTTACGAGGTGAACGAGTGTAATCCTGGTCATCAAAAAGAATTAATGCTTGCCGATGGAACTCATATTTTTTTGAACGGAGATAGTCGTATCAAGTACAAAAGGAATTTTACGGGTAATGAAAGAAATGTGTTTTTACAGGGAGAAGCTTTTTTCAATGTTGCCAGAAACGAGCAAAAGCCTTTTGTGATTGGTCTAAAAAAGGCAGAAGTGAAAGTTTTGGGAACTTCGTTTAATGTTAAGGCATATCCGGAAGAAAAAAAAATGGAAACTTCGGTATTGACCGGAAAAGTTGCATTTACTCATACTCAGGGAATGTTGAAGAAGAAGCAGGAAAGTATGTATTTGGTGCCAGGACAAAAGGGAGTTGTTGATCGTAGTGATAAATCCTTTGATAAGTTACAGGTTGATAACGAAAAGGATGTGGCTTGGATAAATAAGAACTTGCACTTTGAAAACACCACTTTATTAGAAATAACCAGAACCTTATATAGAATGTATGGTGTGAATTTTAAATTTACAGATGGCAGTTTGAAAGATTTAAGAATCACAGCAAATTTCGAAAATGAAAAATTGGAAGAAGTCATTAAAATTCTTGAAATGACCAGTGAATTTTCATATAAAATGGAGAATAACTTGGTTATATTAGGAACAAAAGGTGATTTTTAATGGACTAGGTGTTTTAAGTAAACACAAAAAAAATACCAAAGAATGGCAGTTCTTCGGTATTTCAACTAACATGTAGTAAATTTACTTGTCAAGTAAAAATGTAATTGAAACAAGCGCAATTGCTTCAACTAGCATTATGTACGACAAAATTAGGAAAAAATATCGATTCAGTACAAACAAATTTTCAACTGTTTGTAAAATATCTGTTATTAATAATGGATGTAAGGTATTGGTAGGCTTAGTTTTCAAGCTTTTCCTAGTTGTAATTTCTTTCGAAACTTATTCCCAGTCCATACCAATTTCTTTAAATTCGATGGGGCAAAGTATGCCACTTGAAGTTTTTTTTCAGGAAATTGAATCGCAGACTAATGTATCCTTTGTTTATAATACAGATAGAATTAAGGGATATTTTGCCAATATTCCGGATAAAGAGGTTCTTCCTCTTGAAGAATTGTTAAGTCTGGTGCTTCATCCACAGGGATTTTCATTTGTTCTATATCAGGATAAAATTATTATTAGAAAATCAAGTGGTCAAGTTCCAGCTTCTAAATTGAGAGCTGCAAATCCAACAGATGTAGCTCGAATGGTTAAAGTTCAGAAAATCATGATTGGTAGAGTTCTTTGCGATGAAGATGGTCTTCCAATAGTTGGAGCATCTGTTAAGGTAAAGAATGAAGCTCGAGGAACAGCAAGTGATAAAGATGGTTATTATACATTAAACTGCCTGGTTGGGGATACAATAATATTTTCAGCAATTGGTTTTAATAGTAGGGAGATTGTAGTTGGTCTTAAAATGATTGAAGACATTCGATTAAGTACCGATGTAATCAACCTTAAAGAAGTGAATATTATTGGCTATGGTGAGGAAGCCAAAGAGGAACAAATAGGTGCGGTAAGTTCCGTTACCAATAGCATGACCGGAGAAGTTCCTAATAATTTGGATGAGACCTTGGCAGGTACTGCCAGTGGGGTATGGTTTCAAAAGAGTTCTGGTGTTCCTGGTAGCTCATCTACCATTGCCATTAGGGGAGTAACCTCATTACAGCCAGATGCCAATAGTCCATTGATTGTAGTGGATGGGGTTCCACTGTTTAATACAGAGGAAGGATTGAGTCGGATAACTTATCAAACTGTATCGGGTGGTCAGGCATTTGGATTGTTTGATAACTACGTTTACAACGATCTTAGGGAAAGCACATTCTTTCAAAAGAATGGATTAAACGTTGTGAATCCTGAGGACATTGAATCAATTAGTATATTGAAAGATGCTTTCTCGACTTCCATATATGGTTCGAGGGGAGCAGCAGGGGTTATTCTGATTAATACGAAACATCCTGGAAAATTTGGCTTAAAAGTTAATCTCTTAATGGAAACAGGAATTTCTAAACCTGTTAATAATCCTGATTTGATGAATGGAGAAGAGTATTCATCGTTTTATTCCAACTATTATAGCCAGCTTAAGAAAAAAGAAGTTGTTTTTCCGAATGATATTAATACCAATTGGTACGATAAAGTGGTGCGAAATGCTACAAGTAATAAATTGGCTTTGTCCATACAAAATAAGAAACACAATGGTTTTTTATACTTTAGTTTTTCTCATTTAACTCAGGAGTCATATGTAATTGGGGCAGATTATAAAAGATATACTGCAAGATTTAATTTTCAGCAAAAAATCAATAACCGATTTTTAATAGAATCTAATATATCGCTGACAGCAGAGAAGAATAATTCCTTATTGGCTCCCAAAATTTATCGTGATGCAATATTAAAAGCTCCTAATTTGCCAATATATAATTCAGATGGAGGATTTAACTTTTCTACAGAAGGAAATCCATATGGTGATTATACTGAGAATCCAGTGGCAATGGCTCAAAATGATAAAGGAGAAATTCTAGATAACTATATCATTGCGAATGTATATGCGGATTTACAAATTGTGAATAATTTGTCATATCGTTGTGATCTTGGAGTTAATTTAATTGAAACGGATGCTTTGTCATCTTATCGAAATAGTTATCAAAATGATGAGAAACTAACCATTGAAACAGATGGTTATTCAAGAAAATATGTAATTACGAATACATTAACTGGAAATAAGTCATTTGGAGATCATAAGCTAAAGTTTGTTTTAGGGCAGAGTTTTGAACATTCAAGACAAAAGGAAGAACAATTAAATTATCAAAGCTCATATAGAATTAATAATCGAAATAGTTATGAATTAACAGATTATTCCACAAGTAAGAGAAAGCATGCCTTGGCATCTTGGTTTGGAAGATTAAATTATAATTACAAACAAAAGATTTTTACAGGAATCAGTTACAGAATTGATGGATCATCTCGTTTTAACAAAGACAATAGATATCAAATATTCCCAGCCTTTTCAGCAGGATATATTGTTTTAAATAAAGAAGGGGAAGAGATCATCAATAACTTAAAACTGAGAGCGAGTTTCGGTTATTCAGGAGTGGAACAATCCACATATACCTATGGAGCCTTAAGGACTTACGAACCTCATCAGGACGAATTGACTTATGGAAATAAGAACATTATTACAGAAGCAAGAAGCTCAAGCTTCAATTTGTCGTGGGAGAAAACTGAGAATTTTGATGTAGGAATCGACATGAGTCTACTGAGCAATAATGTTCATCTTAACTTAGATTATTATTCTAAAAAAGTAAATAACTTGCTGTTGTTTACGGATGTACCAGCAATATCTGGTTATACAAAACAATGGGTGAATGTTGGTGCAATGAAAAATACAGGAATAGAGTTGACTTGCGATGCCAAAATTCTAGGTGGAGAATTAAGCTGGGATGTGTTTCTTACCGCTGCTTATAATCGTAATAAGGTATTGGAAATTAATCAGAATGGTTATGAAGTATGGGGGGCAGATAAGGCATACAAATATTTTGAGGAAGGAAAGGAAGCAGGGCAATTTATGCTATATCAATGGGAGGGTGTAAATCCTGAAAATGGAAATCCATTATGGCGATATGCTGATGGAACTTTAAGAGAGACTCCTCCAACGGATTTAAATGATAGAAAAGCTCTGGGCTCCGGAATTCCAAAATATTCAGGAGGTATTAGTAATGTGGTGTCATATAAAGGAATAGAATTTAGTGCTTTTTTAGTTTTTGCTGAAGGAAAAAAACTAATGAATGGTACAGCTGCAATATTAAATACCTACACAACAACCGAAGTGAATAATTTATCAGTTGATGTTCAAAATTACTGGAGAAGTGAAGGGGAAATAAACAGTCGTCCGGCTTTGTTTAATAAATCCATCACGGCACAGAATAATTATACCACCAGTCGAACAAGTTCAAGATTTTATGAAGATGCATCGTTTATAAGATTGAAAAAACTTGTGTTGGCTTATAATTTTCCGATGAAATTCGTTAAGAAGTTAAAATTGGATAAAATTAAATTGTATGCTCAGGCAACCAATTTATTTACCATTACCAACTATTCTGGTTTAGATCCGGAAGTAAGTGCTTTTGGAGTTTCATCACTCTTATCAGGATATGATGAGATAACGATGCCTCAGACCAAAACATACAGTCTTGGTTTGCGAATTGGTTTTTAAAATAAATTGTCAAGTAAATAATCAAAAATGTAGTAAATGAAAATGTTACCCTGTCTGGCAGGGCATGGTAATCCTTTCATGATTTAGTTACAAATATTGGTCTGAATTGAAAATAATATCAATCAATAGATTGGTAAGTGGGGATGTTATATGCCTCTAAAATACAGGTCGATTTTTGTTATTGGTTTGATAATTAATGAAGTATTCTTGGTTTTGTTCACAAATGATGGAGTAGAAACTACTTTTTAAATGAAGTGAATCAAGCCAGTAAAAAGTTTTGAATTAACTCAAATAATAACCTAAAATTAAATTTTATGAAAGTTTTTAAAAACTCGTGGAATGTTGTATTACTGCTTTGTGCAGTTGTGTTTAGTGGAGCTTTAAGCTCATGTAGCGATGATGAAAATTTAAGTGACCTAACCGGATTTTTGTCTTTTGGTTTTTCAGATGAAGCATTAAAAGATTATGAATTCACCATTGGTGATAATGGTATAATTACCAATCAGATTGCCTTACCTTATGGATTTGACGCATCTTCTTTGACTCCTGTTTTTTCATCAGTTCCTATGTCTAGCGTTTATGTTGGTGATGCTCAGCAAACTAGTGGTTCTGCAGCAATGGATTTTTCAAGTGAGGTAGTTTATAAAGTAGTAGCAGAAAATGGAACAAATCAAGTAAGCTATACTGTTGTTGTTAATGTCGCAAAGGATATTACAGCTTGGTCCAACTTGGCTCCAGATGCTAAATTCCCGGATTACACATCTTTAGTTGGTTTCAAAATTGGAGAGAAGTATTTTGTTATGGGAGGTAAAAAAGGTGCTTCAGGTATTGGAGGACACACCTACGGAATTCATTCTTCAACCGATGGTACTGAGTTTTCTGCAGTAAATACCAATATTTTCAAGGAGTATGGTATGGGATTAGGTGCCGCAGCAGTTAAACATGGTAACAAGCAATTGTTAATCGGTGGTTATACGCCATCTGATTATGAAGTTTGGGGAGAGACTGGTAATGGTTACGGAATCAATACTGTATGGTCATCGGAAGACGGAGAAACATGGACCAAAGTAAATGAAGGTGCTTCGGATGAGCAGAAATTTACAGCCAGAACCAATGCTTCTGTAGCTAATTTGAATGGTGATCTTTACCTAACAGGTGGATATTCTGTAGGTTTTGGTGCTCCTCAAGGTGCCATGAATGATGTTTGGAAATCTACAGATGGAGGTGCTACCTGGTCAACACTAGATGCACAATTCGGAGAAGATTTTGTAGCAAGAGCTGATAGTAAATTAATCGTTTACAAAGACGAATTGTATTTAATTGGAGGAAGAACAAAATTCCCATATAATTATTTCAATGAGATTTACAAGTCTGCTGATGGTATAAGCTGGACAAAAGTTGATGTAGCAGCTCCGTTTGCAGCTCGTGCTAGTTTCTCTTGTTTTGTTTACAATGATAGAATGTATGTTCTTGCCGGTTTAGGTAATAAGGAAGTTACAGAAGGTGAAACAACTACTTCGGTTGACGTATTCTACAATGACCTATGGGTTTCAGAAGACGGTGGTGTAAACTGGACAGAAATGAAAACAGGAGCACTTCCTGAAGGATTTGCTGCAAGATATGGTCAGGCAATTGTTGTTGACGGAAATACTATTCACATCTTTGGAGGTAATGGTCAAGACGCCGAAGGTAGCGCAAAAGTATATACTGATGCCTGGAAAGGTACATTGAACTAATCATTAGGAGAGTCTCGTTAAGGGCGGGACTCTCACTTCTATCAAAAACACAAATTATTGGCAGATGATTCGTGTTGTGCAGACTATAATGGTTTGCATTAAATAGAGCCTATAGAATAGGCATTTCAGAGAACATGTAGTAAATCTCATGAATATGAATAAGATATTGGTCATGTTGCTGGCTATAATGACTATGCTTGGAGGAAATCTTCACGCTCAATCATACAAAGCGCAGGAACTTAAGACAAAAAAAATAACAGGTACTGTTTTAATCAGTGAAGACAAATCACCGGCCATTGGTGCTACGGTGATTGTAAAAGGAACTACCAATGGTTCTGCTGTAGATTTCGATGGAAAATTTTTAATTACAGCAAATGAAGGAGATATCTTGTTAATATCTTCGATTGGATATGTTTCGCAGGAAATTAAAGTGACACAAAAATCACATTATGACATTTTGTTGAAAACCGATAATGTGGCATTAAAGGAAATTGCAGTTATTGGTTATGGTGTTCAGGAAAGAAGGGATTTAACAGGAGCAGTGACTTCAATTAATCTCGAAGCATTAGAGCAACCAGCTTTAAGTATCGATAATGCATTGGCAGGTCAAGTTGCTGGTGTTCAAATTAACTCTAGTAGTGGAGCACCGGGAAGTGCTACAGCAATTACCATTCGAGGAATAACATCATTAGATGGGGATAATAATCCACTTTTTATTATTGATGGGGTTCCTGTTTATGGTGTAGGAAGTCATTCAAGCACTTCCTTTTCACAAGGAAGTATTGCAGCAGTTGCAATTGGAGGAAATAGTGCTTCTGGACAAATTGGAGCCAATTCCGAATTTGAAAGAAACCCATTGGCCAATCTGAATATGGATGATATTGAGTCCATTGAGATATTAAAAGATGCTTATGCAACAGCAATCTATGGGTCACGAGGTGGAGCTGGTGTTGTATTAATTACAACAAAACGAGGAAAAAAAGGTCAACCTAAAGTCAATTTAAATATCTCAACATTGGTCGCAGAACCTGTTGGTGTACCCGATGTTTTAAATGGAGATCAATATGTTGATTTTTACAATGCTTATGAAGGTCCGGATAAAGACGGGAATTACCGTTTTAATAAGGGGCTAAATACAGATTGGTTCAATAAAGTAACAAGAACAGCAATTACAAATAATGTTTCAGCAACAGTATCTGCAGGAACAGATAAAAGCACTTACTTTTTATCATTATCTTATCTCGATCAGGATTCTTATGTAATTAACAACGATTTTAAAAGATATACATCAAGAATCAATTATGAATACAAGTCTAGTGAGAAATTTAGATTTGGTAATAATTTGACATTTTCTTATACAGATAACAACTCTTTAAACTCAGGTAGTGTGTATAGAAATTCTATTCTTGCTAACCCTAGTAAATCTGTAAAAGATGAAGATGGGATGTATAATTTTGTTGAAAATAAGCAATCTCAATTCAATCCTGTTGCGACAGCAAAAGAATCGATTAACTATGTGAGAGATAGAAGATTGATTGGTAATTTGTATGCAGAATACAAGGCCTTGCCATGGTTGACTTTTCGTTCAGAATTTGGTATTGATTTGATGGTATCTAAAGCTTATAATAAAAATATGGCTTATGAGAAGATTGATAGAGAAGGGAATGCCAATCAGACCAACATACAAAATATGAAATATGTGTTCAACAATACAGCTACAATTTATAAAGAGCTAGGCGAACACGTTTTTAATGGAGTAATAGGACAGTCATTTGAAACATCAGATGAAGATATTGTAAATATTAGCGGTGAAGGTTTCCCTACGAATGATGTTTTAAGTATAAGTCAAGCCGATAAATCAAAGGTTGGTCAGGCAGTGCGAAGAGAGTGGGCAATGATGTCTTTCTTTGCAAGAATGAACTACCGATGGCTAGATAAATATATGGCAGGGGTTACCTACCGTATTGATGGTTCATCTCGTTTTAATAAGAATGAAAGGTACGTTGGCTTCCCTTCGTTCTCTTTAGGTTGGAGATTTTCCAAAGAACAATTTATGGAAGCCTATACTTGGGTTACTGATGCAAAAATTCGAGCTAGTTTGGGATTTAGTGGGATTTCAGGCTCAGGTGGTTATTATGGGCACCAAGGACAATATGTATTGAAACAGCAAGCTCCTAAATACGGTAGTAATAATATTTTAGAAGTTGAGCAAGCTAGTAATCCTGATTTGAAATGGGAGAAAACCAAGACACTGGATATCGGATTGGATCTTACTCTTTTTGATGATAAAGTTCAATTCACTTTTGATTATTACAATAAGAAGAGTATAGACATGTTGATACGATCTTCTGTACCATGGTATTCCGGATATTCAGGTCAAAAACAGAATTTGGTAGATATGACAAATCAAGGTGTGGAATTTTCTTTAAATACCTTGAATATAAATAAGGAATTTAAGTGGAGTACCAATTTTAATATTGCAAAAAATACCAATGAGGTTACAAATCTGAATGTAGATGGTTCGTATAAACCGGGTGGTGCCGAGACAGCATATGCTTTTTATCAAGTAGGTGAATCAGCTACTGCATGGTTCCTGTACGATTGGCATTCAGTAGATCCACTAACAGGTAACCCTCTATGGAGATATTCAGATGGAAGCATCTCAACAACTCCTCCTGCCTCTATTACGAGCAATGCTACGACAGATAATAAATTTGTTATGGGTGATCGCATGCCTGAATTTACTGGAGGTATTACTAATGTTTTCTCTTATAGGAATTTTGAATTGAATACGATGTTTGCTTTTTCTTATGGAGGAAAAATTATGAATGGAACAAGAGCGGAATTGCTTACCTATTCTGATCAGAATTATCGTAATTTAAGTCGTGATATTTTGGATGAATGGATTATTGCTGGTCATAAAACCGATATTCCAAAGAGGAATAATAAGTCTATTGTTAAAACTGGATTTGGGGATGGAAAGACTGACTATACGGTAAGTAGACAGTCAGACAGGTTTCTTGAAGATGGCTCATTTATTCGATTAAAGAATATTTCGCTAACTTACCGCTTTAATCCAGAGCGAATTCGTAGAATAGGACTTAGAAGTTTAGCAGTGTATTTAAAAGGATCCAATCTGCTTACATGGACAAAATACAGTGGTCCAGATCCTGAAGTGAGTGCATTTGGGTCGTCAGCGGCATATGCTGGAAATGATGAATTAACGATCCCTCAGCAAAAATCAATTCAGGTTGGAGTTAAAATTGGACTTTAAAAATGAAAGAGATGAAAGATAGAAAATACAATAGATACGGATTGGCAATTGTTGTTCTGGCTTGTCTACTTTCAGCTTGTGATAAGCAACTGGATCTAGCACCTGAAGATACAACTGTAGAGACAGAAGTATTTCAGTCAGAAAGTTCTGCAGAATCAGCCTTAATGGATGTTTACAATAAAACCTTTGAGGCCAATAATGCTACCTCTTATATATTTGGTGATTTTTCAACAGACTTGTTGGTAAGCAAAAGCGATTACTATGATCTTGTAAACTCAGGAGAAATTCCGGTTGATGATAGTTACTTTGTTGGTGGTTCATGGGAAAAATCTTATTCAGCAATTAATGTTGCCAATGTAATTATTGAATCTGCTCCAAAACTTGGTACCTACAGAGAAGAAGTTATCAGGCAACATGTTGCCGAAGCTAAATTTTTAAGAGCTTATAACTATTTAATGCTTCAAAAACTTTTTGGAGATGGCGCCTTAACAGGAAAAATGAATGGTTTAGGTTTACCTTTGCAATTAACACCATATGAGGGAATCAAGTGGAATGCCGGTAATGCCATTACTCGTTCAACAGTTCAAGAAACTTACGGTCAGATTATTAAAGATTTAACAGACGCATTGCCTGATTTGAAAGAAAACTATAAAGATGACTTAGAAACTCGAGCACGCGCAACCAAAGGAAGTGTGCATGCCTTGTTGTCAAGAGTATATCTTTATATGGGAAATTTTGAAAAGGCTGCCAGTGAATCTGCATTTTTAATTGGGAATGAAAACTATAGGTTAAATGCTGATTTAAGATCTGTATTTCCAATGAGTAGTGGATATGATGTTAGTTTAGATGCGGAATACATCTATGCAATTCCATTGACATGGAACAATGGTGACCATCAGTTTGGGACTCATTATTTTTCTTACTACCACAAATATTCTGCATATGCTGCCGATGATTTCTTGGCAAAATATACAGATACGGATCAAAGAAAAACCAAACTAATTTGGCAAGCTTACACCAAGGGGCAAAACCCAACAAAATTGACAACGGCCAAATTTAATAATGATCGTGGAAGAGATAACATTCCAATGATTCGTCTTTCTGAAATGTATTTAACCAGGGCCGAGGCATTGGCCAGAACTTCGGGAGTAAATCAAGAATCAGTAAATCTGTTAAATGCTATTGCAAGTAGAGCAGATAGTGAATTTACCAATTATACTACTGGAGATTTTGCTAATGCAGATGCTTTAATTGACAGAATTTTATTGGAGCGGGAATTGGAGTTGTGCTTTGAAGGTTTACATCGTTACGACCTAATTCGAACAGGTAGAAAACTGAAGAACAAAGATCTTCCGGAAAACAAATATGTGCTACCAATTCCTAAGCGAGAAATTGAAATCACGAAGGGAAGTTTGGTTCAGAATCCCGGATACTTATAGAAGGAATCATCTCAATTCAAAAATAAATCAAAAATTTCATAGTCTAATAATTTGTTGAGAGTAGCCTGATCATAATTCAGGCCTCTCTTGGCAAGACTATATCTCTATTCTTAAAACTCAAAGAATGAATACTAGATTATTATCAATTGTACTGGTGGTTCTGTTTTCATTTTCAAACAATATCATGGCAAATAGCCTGACTGATGAAAATGAAGTAAAGGGAATCAAATTCAATCATTCAGATTGGAGTACAATTTTAAAAAAAGCAGATGAAGAGCAAAAAATGGTCTTTATAGATTGCTATACCACATGGTGTGGCCCTTGTAAAATGATGGCTAAAAATACTTTTACTCAACAAGAGGTTGGAGAATTTTTCAATAAGAATTTCATTAATGTGAAATTGGATATGGAAAAGGAACCTGGGAAAAGTTTGAAGACAATTCTTGGAGTAAATGCATACCCAACATTGGTGGTAATTAATGCAAAACAAGAAATCATCCATAAAGCTGTTGGAGCACTTCAGAAAGAAGAACTACTAAAGTTCGCCGCTGAGGCTCTAAAAGGAACAGGAACTCTTTCAAGCTATCATGCAAAATACAAGAAGGAGGGAGTTGCCAATAAAAAGTTTGTTCTGGAATATTTACAAAAACTTGAAGCTGCTAATGAAAAAGAGCAACTGACTAGCGTAATCAACCGTTATTTCGAGCAATTGGAGAAGAAGGATTTACTGGAAAAGGAGAACTGGAATCTTCTTAAGAAGTACGTTGAGTCTATTCACAATAAAGCCTTTCAGTTGGTGCTAAATAATCAGTCAGAGTTTATTGAAGTTTTTGGACAAAAAGAGGTGGAGGACAAGGTATATTTCACTTTCCTGAGAGAAGGTAATCAGCTTTGTGACAAGAAAGAGAATGGCGATTTTGTTTTGAATCAGGAGAAAAAGAAGAGCTTTCTGAATCAGTTGAAAAAGAATAAAGTAAGGAGCAAAGAAACGATAAAGGCTTATTCTGAAATGTCAACTTCAAGATCTATAAAAGATTGGGGCGCCTATATCACGAAAGTATCAAAATACTTAAAGGATGGAAGTATCGATAAAGGAGCAATGTCATTGTACAATTACGCCTTACCTGTTGAGAGAGCAGTTCAAGATAAAGAGTTGAGAGCTAAGGTTGCAGAATGGTGTGATATGGGTATGAAGATAGAGGGGATAAATCCAGGCTTTGCAAATGCTTTTCAGCAATTGAAAGGTAAGTTAGTCGAAAAATAGGGAACCGGCTTGGATCTTTACTTTGAGATCTAATTTGAATATACTTTAAACAAGAAACCTACTAATAATAAAAGGAACCAAATGAAGAAAGTATTTACATTAATGACAGTGACACTAATGCTCCTTTTTCTGTCAGGAAATGTTGAAGCTCAAAACCGCGAGGTAGAATTTGAACATGCAAGCTGGAAAAAGGTTTTGAAAAAAGCCAAAAAGCAAGACAAACTGATTTTTGTGGATTGTTACACATCTTGGTGCGGACCATGTAAGATGATGGCCAGAGATGTTTTCACGCAGGATCATGTTGCTGATTTCTTCAATAGCAATTTTGTGAATTTCAAGATTGATATGGAGAAAGGGGAAGGCCCTGAGTTGAAACCGGGATGGAAGATTAATGCCTATCCAACATTCTTGATCATCAACACTAAAGGAGAAGTCATCCACAGAATTGTAGGAGCTTATGGAGCAGATGAATTCATAGAGTATGTAAAAGAAGCTCGAGCAGAAGATAAAAACTTCGCAGCTTTGTCGAAGGCTTATGAAACAGGTAAAAGAGATGGAGAATTCATGTTTTCTTACCTAAGAGCATTGCGTTTGGCCAACCTGGGTAAAGAAGAAGCAAGAAAAGCAAATAAGTACATTGCAAGTTTGGCTAAGGATGACTTGTTAAAAAAGGAAAACTGGAATATTATCAAGTATTTCATGAAAGAACCTTTAACTGATGAGTTTAGATTTGTTCTTGTGAACAGGAATCGTTTTGCTGAAATACATGGACAAAAAGAGATTGATGACAAGATCTACAATACTTTCAGTAAGAAAATCGAATCCTTTCAATTCTTCTATCCAGGAAATGGAAGAGAGTATGACAAAGCTGGTTTTGACAGAATGATTCAAGATCTACAAACTTCGGATTTTCCAAAAGCAACAGAATTAATTGCAATTGCTTTAAAGAACGAATATCAAAGACAAAATGATTGGAGCAAATATGCAACTGTAATTGATGGAGCAATGGATTTTGCTTTGTTGAAGAACTACGAAAATCAGTTCGGTTATTTCGATTCAGCAGCATCTATGATTGCGAAAGCTTCAAAAGATAAAGAACTATTGACAAGAGCACTGCGTTGGGCAGCTTATGCGGCAGAACAGGAAGGTAGAGTGGAGCATAAATCAGGATATCTGGCAACCAAAGCAAAATTGTTGGAATTGGTCGGAAATGCAGATGCTGCAAAAACAGCAAAGATAGAATCTGACAAAGCAGACAAAGCAGCAGAGAAGGCTGGAACCAAAATTATTTCAGTACCCATGATGAAACTGGGAGGAATGAAACCGGCAAAGAAGAAATAGGAAGTTTTAAGTGAAAAATATATAGAAGGTTTTAGAACGAAAGAAGTTTGTTAAAATCTTAAAAAATATTCGATACTAATTATTCATTATTAATTAAAAAGATGAGAACAATATTAATCGCACTAATCAGTGTAATGTTATTTAGCTGTGCACAGCAACCAAAAGACAATACCATCACCATTAAGGGAAAAGTGGAATTTCCTGATAATAGCTATAAGATGACAATTGTTAAGAGAAATGGTTTTGAAAAGACAATTATTGATTCGGTAGAGTTGAAACCAGATAACACCTATGAGTTCAAAATGAACGTAGATCAACCAGGGGTTTACGTTTTGGATTGTCAAAAATGGCAGTCGGTACGTTTCTGGGCTGAAGATGAAGATTTGGAAATCGATTTTAGAGGAAGAGATACTGCAAAAATCAAGATCAAGAACCCTCCGTTTGTATATATAAAAGGTGGACCAAACAATGAGGTAATGAACTTGTTATCATTCAACAGCTATCGTTCTTACCAGGGGATGATCGCTGCAGGGAAAGTAATATATCAAGCTTCGAAATCAGATTGTAAAGAATGGAAAGAAAGTGCTGCTCAGGGTTATAACAGAAACTATGTGCAAAGTGATGCTTACATGCGCTACGTGGCCAAGCACTATGCTGATCGAAATTCAATTCTTTCAGTCTTAGGTTCATTAAGAAAAGAAAGTGATAAGGAACTTAAAGAGAATATTCTTAAGACTCTGGAAGCAAAGAATCCAAATTATCAACCATTATTAGATTATAAGAATGAACTGGCAGAGGCCAAAGCAGCAAGAGAGAGAATGATGGAAGGTAAAGTTGCTCCGGATTTTTCATTCCCAACAAAGAAAGGTGACAAGAACTATGGTCCAAAGGATTTCCGTGGAAAGTACGTATTGATTGATTTCTGGGCATCATGGTGTGGTCCTTGTCGTCAGGAGATTCCTCACTTAAAGAAAGAGTATGAGAAGTATCATGACAAGGGATTGGAAATGCTAAGTGTTTCTATCGATCAAAGCAAGAATGCATGGATGAAAGCAATGCGCAAGGAGAAAATGCCATGGCCACAAGTTCAAGCACCAAAGGCTGGTAAAGATATCATGAAAGAGTATCAGTTCTCAGGAATTCCATTTATCGTACTTCTTGACAAAGATGGAAAGATTGTTGGAAAGAATTTAAGAGGAGAGAAGTTGGAAAAACTTTTGGAGTCTATTTTCCACTAGAACAAGAAAATGTTTATATAAATACATTAGTAGGGCAATTAAAATCTGTAATTGCCATATTGAAAGGGGGAAGTCCCAATTGCCCTAACTGGTAATTGGGACCTTAACTTAAACAAGAAGATATGAAAAGATATTTGATTTTATTAGTAGCTGTATTTACAGTAAGTATAGGTACAGCCTTCGCTCAGAGTGCAATGACAGCAGCTACAAAACTTCCACCAACGCTTCAGCGAGAAGGAGTTGTTAATGCGAGCCCTGATGAAGTGTGGAAATTAATTTCAGTCTTGGATAAGGTAGATGAATACAATTCAGAGTTTGTAAAGTCTGTAGAGAAAGAGGGAGACGGTTACGAAGCATATCGCTTGGTAAAAATGACCGATGGAACAGAAAGAGGAGAAGAGGTAACGGTTTTTGCAAAAGCTGCTAAAAGGATTTGTTTTAGGTCAGAAGATTCTCAGTATCCGGTAGAATACTATGTAGTGAATTACTACATCGAACCATCAGGCAAATCGAAAACCAAGTTGAGATTGGAATGCTATTTCAAGGTGAATGAAGGAGCGCCTAAAACAAAGACATTCAAAGCAATTGGGAAAGAGCTTTCAACAACTCTAAAAGGGATTCAAAACTATTACAACAAGTAATTGGTATTGATGTTTGTGTGATAATAAAGTATAAAAAAACCGTCTCAATTGAGACGGTTTTTTTATACAGTAATTCACAAAGGTTAATTAAGCTTAAAAAATGCAGCTTAGTTTCACCCTATTTGGTGTTATTATTGTCTTAAGAGCAGAAGGAATAAACATTAATATTTAAAGAGGGAACTCTTTTATTAGAAAAAAATAAGGATATGAAAAGTAAAATTGCGGTACTATTGGTACTAATGTTAAGTGTGTCAGCTGGTTCATTTGCTCAAATTTTAACACCAGCGAAATGGACTGTTGAGTTGTCTAAAAAAGACATTAAAGTAGGTGATGTAATCGAAGTGGTTTTTAAAGCAAAAATTGACAAAAGCTGGCATGTTTATTCGAATGATTTTGATCCGGATTTAGGACCAATCTTAATCGAATTTGATTTTGAAAATCATGCAAGCTATGAGCGTATTGGGAAAGTAAAGCCAATTAATGCTCATAAGAAATACGACAAAATTTGGGAAGGTGATGTAAGTTATTTCGAAAATACTGCCGAAATGCGTCAAAAGATTAAGGTAAAAAGTTTACCATTACATGTTGAGGGAACTTTTGATTTTCAAACATGTTCAGACCAAACAGGACAATGTGTTATGGGGGATGATGAGTTCGATTTGAATTATCCTTCGAAGTAAATCAAGTTTATATTGAAGTGAAAGACTGTCTTTTTAGACGGTCTTTTTTTGTATGTGCAAACTCATAGTATTTCTCACTACCAAAAACAGATGAAAAATTACATGTAATTATTTCCCCTTGGTTAATTAAGGTTAAAATTAGACCTTCTCATTCATCCAAATTATAAAATGTGTTGTCCTTAATGTAGAACTATTAAAAAGCATACATTAAGGAGAATTGCATATCATGAAAACGTATTTTATTTAGAGGGATTATGAATAATGTAGAAAATCACATTTTAATTCATCCATTTTTATAGGAATAGTGTCATATAGGCAAACACTTAGAGTTATTGATTGCATTTCCTAGATAGAAAAGTGTTCCTTTTTTTATAAGTTTGGACGTTTTTGAATTAACAATATAGGGGTTTTGATCTGTTAAATGAAAACAGGTGATAGGGGAATCCGATGTAGTATATTAAAGCTTAATAATATGAAATCACTAATTAAATTATCCGCAATTGCATTGTTGATCAGTGTGTTTGCAGCGTGTAACGAGAAGCCTAAGAAGGAAGAGAAGAAAGATGAAGGGTTTGAGGAAACAGCATTTATGCCTTGTTGTGGCGAGCCATCATCTAATGAGAAGGTATTAACCATTAATCTTGCATTAAACGATACGTATTGCAAGAAAACTGCATGTGCTTGTATTCACGATATTGCAGCAAGAGAGTATGAGGAATTGCAAAAGCAATTGATGGAACAATTTAATATTGATTTGCAGATTACCTATTATATGGAGCCATACATGATGGAAGATCAATTAAAGGCAAAAATTCATGATGGAGTGATTACAAAGCCATGGAATGCTTTCATGTTGATGAAAGAGAATCACCTTCGTTATGAAAGAATTGCTGATATTCTTGACGTGTACGATAACCAATGGTTAACTGGTGTTTATTTGGTAAGAAAAGATTCAGACATTAAAACCATGGCCGATATCAATGGAAGAACATTGGTTGCAGGTCAGGAAGATGCATATGAAAAATACCATGCTCCCTTACATCAATTGGAAAACATGAATATTAAACCTGGAAAAATCTACTATAAAGCGAGCTGTTTGGAAAGCATCAACGAGCTAATGGATAAAAAAGCAGAAGTTGCTATTGTATCTGACTATGTGATGTCGGCAAGTTGTGCAGTAGATGTTGCCAGCGAAGACGATTTTAGAGTGATTGGAGAAACTGAAAAAATGCCATTGTGTTCTGTAGTATTGGATCGTAAGAAAATTTCGAAAGAAGATGCAATGCGTTTCCAAAAAGCATTATTGGCTTTATCAAAAGATAAATCTCCGGAAGGAATGTTAAGCGCAGGATTTGTAAAACCTGCATCATGGATCCCAAATCCATACAAAAAACCGATAGCACAAAACTAACTATTAATATGACTGAAAAGAAGAATTGGGACAGACGTAGCTTTTTGCGTAAAGCTGGTCAGGCCACTTGTGCCCTTGCACTTGGAGGGATTGCTTACAGAATTGTAGGTCAGCATTTAAATGAAGAAACTGCAGGTCCACGTTCAAGATATGTTTGGCAGATAGATCCAGACAAATGTACCAATTGTGGTAAATGTGAAACAGGATGTGTGCGCACACCTTCGGCGGTAAAGGCAGTTAACGATCAGAAAAAATGTTCTTGTTGTGTAGTTTGCTATGGCCACATTAAAAACAAGCAAATCGAATCTGAGAAGATCATGAGCGATGGAGAAAGAGTTTGTCCGTATGATGCAGTAACCCGTAAGAATTTCTCAGGTGGAAAAGATGGATATTTTATTTACGATATCGACCATGACAAATGTACAGGATGTGGTAAATGTGCTGAAGCATGTACCGATAAAGGAACAAAGTCAATGTTTTTGATTATTCGTCCTGATTTGTGTTTGAATTGCAATTCATGCGATATCGCAAGAATTTGCCCTGAGGATGCAATTGATCGTTTGTACATCGGGCCAGAAGATGATTTTAAAGGAATTTACGAGTTGGAGTACGGTCAAAATGATATGAATGAATATGGAGCTTAAAGGATTAAAATTAAATATGAGAGTAATTATCGTTATTGCATTTGCTCTGGTTTCTTTGGTGTCTTCTGTAAATACAAGTATGGCTTTACCTACTCCTCAGGAGCAAGATTGTCATAGTGTTGATGATTTGAGTAGAGGTAACATACGTGAGTTTAAGGACAATTACATTCCAAAAGAATTCTTTCCAACACCGGAATACATGGTGTTTGTAGATTTGGGTGTATTATTACTATTGCTTTTAATTGGTGTTTTCTTTGTTTGGAGAAAGAAATCACAAAAAGCAATGACTGTAATGGCCATAATCACATTTGCTTACCTGGGATTTATACGTGGAGGATGTGTTTGTCCGGTTGGAGCCATATCAAATACTACAATGGGTTTGATTACTCCGGCAGAAGTTGGCCTGGCTAGTCTGATCATTTTTATGCTTCCATTAATTATAGCATTAATTATCGGACGTGTATTTTGTACATCAGGATGTCCATTGGGAGCAGTTCAGCACATTGTGCAAAAGTCTAAGAAGACAATTAAGCTACCTAAAAAGTTGAATAATGCACTAAAAGTAGTACCAGTGCTCATGTTAATTGCAACGGTTTATTTTGCAATTCAGAGTGCATGCTTTTTTGTTTGCGAGGTGGAGCCGTATAAGGTATTGTTCTTTACGGGACAAACCTGGTTCGAACAAGGATTGGCATTTATTTTAGGACATCCCATGGAACCTAAATTTTTGATTGCATTTGGTATTGGAACCTGGTTGTACCTGATCGCAATTCTTGTCTTGGGATATTGGGTGCCACGTCCATTTTGTCGTTTCTTATGTCCTTATGGTGTATTGTTGGGGGTGGTTTCATTCTTTTCATTCAAGCCAAGAAAAATAAAAGATGATAATTGTGTGTATTGTGGCATGTGCGAAAAGGTATGTCCAACGCAAGCGATAGCTATCGATAGAAAAAACAAATATGCTTACGTTTCGAATTACGATTGTGTACAGTGTAATAAATGTAATAATGTTTGTAAGAAAGATGCTTTTTAAACGAAAGTATCATGATCAAATATATGAACCATCCTTAGGGATGGTTTTTTTGTATCTGGCAATAAAATTACATCAGTTTGAAACCCCAAATGGGCTAACTATTTACAATTTTCAAGTAATAATGGCATGAAAACTACAATCAGTAAAAAAAAATGAAAAAAAATGATTTTTTTTTTCATAGTCAATTTTTATCTAATCTGGATTGTAATTGAAATTACTAGCTCTAGATAATCAGTGAGTTTACAGATTTTAAAATAAACAATATAAATAATTGATTGTTTTCTAGATGCCTGTTAATGTGCTAATTATTAACGTTAATTAACGATATTTTTTACTTATTTCGTTCACCCATTTAGAGATTTTGGTTGTCTCTAAAGCAAAGGTTAAACCAAAAAATAATCAACTAATCAACCCAACAGGTTGGAATCTTATAAAAATAAGCTTGCAATCAGTTAAGACTAAAAAGAAACAGATGAAAGGTAAAATTACAATTCTAGCCATTTTAATGATGGTTTTTAGTGGACTTTCTTTCGGGCAGATGATAGAGCCTACCAAGTGGAAAGTGGAGTTTTCTAAGAAAGATGTAAAAGTAGGAGACGAATTAGATGTTGTTTTTAAGGCAACGATTGACAAAACCTGGCACGTTTACTCGAACGATTTCGATGCGGATTTAGGTCCGATCTTGATCACTTTCGAATTTGCAGCAAATTCAAGTTATGAAAGAGTAGGAGAAGTAAAGCCGGTTAATGCTCACAAGAAGTATGATGAAGTTTGGGATGGTGAAGTAAGTTACTTCGAGAATGAAGGAGAGCTACGCCAAACCATTAAGGTAAAAGAATTGCCTCTTCATGTTGCCGGTACTTTCGAATACCAGACTTGTTCTGATGAAACCGGACAATGTGTTATGGGTGATGACGAGTTTGATTTGAAAATTGGTGAAGCAAAAGAGAAAGCTACTGTAGCAGTTGCTTCTTCTGATAGCAATGATAAGGAAAGCAAAAAAGGCTTATGGGCAATTTTTATTGCAGCATTTGTAGGTGGATTACTTGCGATTGTTACTCCTTGTGTATTCCCAATGATTCCAATGACAGTAAGTTATTTCATGCACTCAGGTGGTGGCAATAAAGCAAAAGGTAGAATGAATGCTTTTTTCTATGGTTTCTCTATTATTGCAATTTATACTGTAATTGGAACAATTTTGGCAGTAGTAATGGGGCCTGATTTTGCAAATTTCCTAAGTACTCACTGGGTTCCAAATATTTTGTTCTTCTTGATATTTGTGATTTTTGCCTTTTCATTCTTTGGAATGTTTGAAATTACTATGCCAAGCTGGATGGTGAACAAATCAGTGGCAAATGAGGATAAAGGTGGTTTCATGGGATCTTTCTTCATGGCATTTACTTTGGTTCTTGTATCGTTCTCATGTACTGGTCCAATTGTAGGCTCAATTTTGGTAGCATCAGCAGGTGGTGAAGTATTGATGCCAATCATAGGTATGTTAGGATTCTCATTAGCATTTGCATTACCATTTACATTGTTTGCAATTTTCCCAGGATGGTTGAATAATCTTCCAAAATCAGGTGGATGGTTGAACTCTGTAAAGGTTGTATTGGGTTTCTTGGAATTGGCACTAGGTTTAAAATTCTTGAGTGTTGCCGATCAAACTTATCACTGGGGAATTTTGGACAGAGAAGTTTATATCGCAATCTGGATTGTAATCTTTACATTATTAGGATTCTATTTGTTAGGAAAACTAATGTTTGCTCACGATAGCCCATTGAAGAGTATTAGTGTACCACGTTTGATGTTGGCAATTGCTTCATTCTCATTCGTTGTGTATATGATTCCGGGTATGTTTGGAGCTCCATTGAAAATGTTATCAGGTTTTACGCCTCCTCAAGCTACTCATGACTTTAATCTAAGTCAAATTGTACGTGATAATGCAGGTGGTGGATCAGTTCATAAAGCAAGCCATAAGGCAAAATACGCTGACTTTTTACATTTACCTCATGGATTGGAAGGTTATTTCGATTATGATGAAGCTTTAGAAGCATCGAAACGTGAAGGAAAACCAATTTTTGTAGATTTTACTGGACATGGTTGTGTAAACTGTCGCGAAATGGAAGCAAATGTATGGTCCGATCCGGCAGTATTAAAAAGATTACAGGAAGACTTTATTATAGTTGCTCTGTATGTAGATGATAAGAAAAAATTACCAGAAGAAGAATGGTATGTATCTGAATACGATGGTAAGAAAAAGAAAACCATTGGGAAGCAAAATGCAGACCTTCAGATTCGTAAGTACAATGTAAATGCTCAGCCATATTACGTACTTCTTGATGGAGAAGGTAATGATTTAACTACACCAACAGCTTACGATTTAGATGTAAATAAATTTGTGAAATTCCTTGATGAAGGAAAAGCAAACTTTAAAAAAAAAGTAACAGCTCAGAACAATAAGTAGAGCTATTATATAAAGGTAGTTTAGATTAGTTAGTGAAGTTTTCATTTTGTGAATGAAAACATGGTTAGTAAGGATAGATATTGATAGCAGGAGGAAATCTCCTTCTGTTATCAGATCTATAAAAACTAAGGCTACCAAAATCAAAAATTACAACAACAAATACTAGTTAGTGGTTACGAGCAGGGCAGTAAAGAACTTTACCCCAATATCTGATCTATAAACTCCCTGCTCACACCCTTTTATCATTAGAAAACCAATTACCAAAAAAAACAGTTTTTAATTGAGAACATACATGTTTTGTAAACTCATTTAAGAATGTTGTCTCGGACGGGCAGAACTCTCGAAATGATTTTGAGAAAAACTAAAAAACAACAAAATGAAGAAATTCTTATCCTTACTCGTAATGAGTGTGATTTTGTTCTCTGGTAATTTTAGCCAGGCCCAAAATACTACAACAATTCCTTTAAACCCTAAGGTTAAGCATGGTAAACTTTCTAATGGAATGACCTATTACATAATGCACAACGAAGAACCTAAAGACCGTGCAAGTCTTTACTTTGTGCAAAACGTAGGTGCAATCTTGGAAGAAGATGCACAAAATGGTTTGGCTCACTTCCTGGAGCACATGGCATTTAATGGTCTTGGAAATTTCCCGGGTAAAAACATGTTGAACTATCTTGAGAAGAATGGTATCAAGTTTGGTAGAGATATCAATGCTTATACAGCTCAGGATGAAACGGTATATAACATCAGTAACCTTCCTACTGGTAATGAAAATTTAATAGATTCAGCTTTACTTGTTCTTCATGATTGGTCGGGAGGATTGTTATTGGAAGCTGATGAAATTGAATCGGAGAGAGGTGTAATTCACGAAGAATGGAGAACCAGAAGAAATTCTCGTTTTCGTATCAATTCACAAACCCGACCTGTAATGTACAACCATTCTCAGTATGCCAAGCGCGATGTAATTGGTGATTTGAATGTGATCGATAATTTTGAACACAAGCAATTGCGCGATTATTATCACAAATGGTACCGTCCGGATAACCAGGCGGTAGTAGTAGTAGGTGATTTTGATGTGGAGAAAGTTGAAGCAAAAGTGAAGGCTCTTTTTTCAAATATTCCAATGCCAAAAAATGCTGCCGAAAGAGTATATTACCAGGTAGAAGATAGCAAGGAGACACAATACGTATTAGCAAAAGATAAAGAAGCTAAATCCGTTTCTATCAATTGGATCTTCCGCAAGCCAGCTTATACTACACGCGATGAAAATTACATGCGTGAGAGTTTGGTACAAGGTATGTTCAATACCATGTTGAACAACCGCTTGAAAGAGTTGATGCAAAATCCAGAATGTCCTGCAGTGGGAATGCAAGTAGGTAATTTCGGAATGTGTCGTACAAAAGAGGCCAATTATCTTTATGTAGCTCCTAAGGAGAATAGAGAAATTGAGGCGTTCGAAACATTTATGACTGAATTTGCCAGAGTTCAACGTTTTGGCTTTACTGAGTCAGAATTGGAAAGAGCAAAGACTTCCTTTTTAAGAAGTTATGAATCATACCTGCAGGGTAAAGATAAAATCTCAAACGAAGATTGGGCTCAAACTTTCCAGAAGCACTATTTAAGTGCTAATCCTGCTCCTTCAGTAGAATGGGAAGTAGAATTTGGACAAAAAGCGATTCCATCTATCACTTTATTGGAAGTAAATGCTATGTTGAAAAACTATGGAAATATCAACAATAGTGTTTTTGCATTGAGTGGTCCTGATAAGGAAGAAATCAAATACCCAACAAAAGAGGAACTGTTTGCTTCTGTTAAAAAGGTGATGACTTCAAATATTGAAGCTTATGCTGATGAAACAGGTGATGCGCCATTGGTGACAGATGAATTAAGCGACAAGAAATTTGTATCAGAATCACTTGTAAAAGGTACCGATGCAAAACTATATACATTAGAGAATGGAGCACGTGTAGTTGTTTTGCCTACAGATTATAGTAAGGATGAAATCTTATTCAGCTCATATAGTTTTGGGGGTAGTTCATTACTTGAAAGAGAAGATTTAGAATCTGGAGATGTTGCGACAATGTTAGCGAAAATCTCAGGAGTAGGTGAATTCAATGCCATTCAGTTAAGAAAGAAATTGACAGGTAAGATTGCGGGTGTAAGCCCTGAATTGGGTTCGTTTACTGAAGCTTTCTCAGGATCAGCTTCTCCAAAGGATTTCGAAACCATGTTACAGTTATTGTATCAGTATTTTGAGCATCCAAGATTCGATGAGAATGTATTCCAGGCACAAATGGGAGCAATCAAAAACAATCTCCAAAATGTAAAAGCTGATAATGGGAAAGCATTACAAGATACAATTGGACAGATGATGGCTAACCACCATGAACGTGCATTGATGTTCAATGAAGAGTTTGTAAGCAATATCGATTTTGAAAAGGCTAAGGAAATCTATTTGGACCGATTTAAAGACGCAAGCGACTTTACATTCCTATTTGTAGGGAATATCGATGAAGAAAAGCACTTGCCTTTAATTCGTAAATATATTGGTAGTATTTCTTCTGAGAATCGTGAAGAAAACTGGATTGACAGAAAGGTTCGTATGCCAGAAGGAAAATCTCAGAATATTTTCGAAAGAGAAATGCAAGTGCCAAAAACAACAGTATTCCTTTCTCTTAAAAATGAAATGAAATACAATCTTGAAACAAGAATGTATGCAAGAGTTGTTGCAGAATTGCTTTCGAAAAGATATATGGAAACCATACGTGAACAAGAAGGAGGAACCTATGGTGTTGGTGTTCGTCCATCAATTAGCAAGCGTCCATACGAAAATGTTGGTATCTCAATCAATTTCGATTGTGGTCCGGAAAAACAAGAAAGATTAAGAGAATTGGTTTACCAGGAAATTGATGCCATTGTAAAAACAGTTAATGAAACCGATCTTGAAGAAATCAAGAAAAACTACATAAAGAACAGAGCTGAAGCAGTAAAAGAAAACAGCTTCTGGTTGAGTGTAATTCAATCATCATTAATGAATAATGAGCCAATTACTGATACTGAATCTTACAATAATCTTGTTGAAAGCATTAGTGCTAAGAAAGTAAAAGAATTTGCTAAAAAATTATTTAAGAAATACGATTCTGTAGAGGTTGTAATGAACCCTAAAGATTTGTAAAACAAAATCAATAGTCTGTTTTGGTTTAGTTTTGGATCGGTCGGAGGTAAGGGGCCGGCCGGTCCGTTCTTTCATCTAACAACAATTAACCACCCAAAAAACAAAAACAAACAACTAACATTTAATTTTAACTCTAACTAATGAAAGAAGTATTCTTGCAAAAGCTGAAGGAGGAATTCGTTCCAGCTCTTGGATGTACAGAACCTGTAGCAGTTGCTTATGCAGCAGCTAAAGCTCGCGAAGTCTTAACATTACAACCAGAACGCATTGAGTTCTTTGTAAGTGGAAACATTTTAAAAAATGGAATGGGCGTAGGAATTCCTGGTTCGGGTATGGTTGGATTAACCATTGCCGGAGCACTAGGAGCTTTAGGTGGTGATCCAACAGCGGGACTTGAGGTATTGGATGGCATCAGCAATGATGTTATGGATATGGCAAAATCTTTTGTCGATGAAGGAAAAGTTTCAGTTGATGTAAAGTATGATGTACCTAAATTATACATTGAGTGCATTTGCCACAGTGGTGATAATACAGGCCGAGTAATTATTCAAGACCGACATACAAACATTGTAACCATTGAAAGAAATGGAGAGGTAGTTTACAGCAATGCATGCGATTCCGATGATAAAGGAGGAGCTGACTTCTCTCAATGGAGCTTTGAAAACATTTACAATTTTATCAATACAGTAGATATTTCAGAGATCCGTTTCATCGAAAAAGGAATCAAACTAAACAAATCGATTGCTGAAGAAGGATTAAAAGGAAACTATGGCCTTCAGGTTGGCAAGTCGATGTTGTTAAATATCAAGAAAGGTTTATTGTCTTCTGATATCATGAACCGTTCAATCATGTTAACTGCAGCTGCTTCTGATGCTCGTATGGCAGGCAGTACCATGCCGGTAATGTCGAACTGTGGCAGTGGTAATCAGGGGATTAGCGTTACACTTCCTGTTGTTGTTGCAGCGGAAGAGTTAGAGGTAGAGCACGAAAAATTATTGCGTGGTCTTGCTTTGGCACTATTAACTACGATCTACATGAAATCATTTGTAGGTCAGTTGTCTGCTTTGTGTGGCGTATTGTTGTCAACAGCAGGTGCCGGATGTGGAATTACCTACATTATGGGTGGAGATTTCCAACAAATCGGAATGACCTTAAAAAACATGACGGGTAGTGTAACAGGTATGATTTGCGATGGTGCAAAATATGGCTGTTCACACAAGATTTCGGCAAGTGTTAGTGCTGCCATTCAATCCTCTTTATTAGCAATGAACCACAATGTGCTAAATGGAATGAATGGTATTATTGATGATGATGTTGAAGCAACAATCAGAAATATTGGTCGCCTGGCAAACGAAGGAATGGAAGTTACCGATGAGGTAATTCTAAAAACCATGTTGGAGAAAATGAAAAAAGTATCATAAGCTACACCTGAATATTTTTATTAAAATTGGGGTGATAAAATATTGATTTAAGATGGATGTGAAAGAGAATAATATTGAAAAAGTAAAGTGTTTGATTATTGGTTCAGGACCTGCAGGTTATACTGCAGGAATTTATGCTTCGAGAGCTAACTTGAACCCTGTAGTTTATGAAGGATTGCAACCAGGTGGTCAGTTAACAACCACTACTGAGATTGATAACTTTCCTGGATACCCGGAAGGAATTAGTGGTCCTGTAATGATGGGAGAGCTAAAAAAGCAAGCTGAAAGATTTGGTTGCGATTGCCGTTGGGGAATTGTTACGGATGTTGATTTTGAGCAAAGACCTTATAAAGTAACTGTTGATGGTAAAACTGAAATAGAAGCTGAATCGGTAATTATTGCAACAGGAGCAACTGCCAAGTATTTGGGACTTGAAAGTGAAGAGAAATTTAAAGGTTCTGGTGTTTCGGCATGTGCTACCTGTGATGGATTTTTCTATAGAGGAAAAGATGTTGCTGTAGTTGGTGGTGGTGATACTGCTTGCGAAGAGGCTTCATATCTTGCCGGACTTTGTAACAAAGTGTATTTGGTGGTACGTAAGGATCATTTGCGTGCTTCGAAAGCGATGCAGGAGAGAGTTTTCAAAACAGAAAATATCGAAATATTATTCGAACACAATACGAAAGAATTAACTGGAGATATGGGAGTTGAAGGCTGTACTTTGATTAAAAAAGCTGGTACTCCTGAAGAAGAGGAAGTGAAAATTGCTATTGATGGATTTTTCTTGGCAATTGGACACCATCCAAATTCTGATGTCTTCTCAAAATATGTGAATACTGACGAGCAGGGTTATATTTTAACAGAAGCAGGGACTCCTAAAACAAATGTTAAAGGTGTATTTGCTTGTGGTGATGTTCAGGATCCTGTATATCGTCAGGCTATTACTTCTGCAGCTTCTGGATGTCAGGCAGCTATGGAAGCTGAAAGATATTTAGCTGAATTGAACTAATAACGTCTTTCATAATTTAAGTGTAAGTTTCAGCAAAGCAGGCAAGCTCGCCAATTTATTCAGACATGTTAAAACGAGCTTGCCTCTTTTTTAAGAAACATAAAAGATAAAGAGATCCTATAAGATTGAATATGTTTAACTACTAAATAACTAACCTAACAAAATGATGACAAATCCCCTAAGCAAAAGAATTGTAGGTATTTCCAGTTTGATTGGGAATACGCCTTTATTGGCTATTGAGTTTACTTACAAAGGAAAAACTCGTACCATTTATGCCAAGGCCGAATACCTGAACATGACAGGTAGTATTAAGGATAGAATGGCATTTCATATTCTGCAAAAAGCCTATAAAAGCGGAGCTTTAAAAGAAGGTGATCGCATTATAGAAGCAACCAGCGGTAATACAGGAATTGCCTTTTCAGGAATTGGTCGTGCAATGGGCCATCCTGTTACGATTTATATGCCCGACTGGATGAGTCAGGAAAGAATTAACCTGATGAAAAGCTATGGTGCAAACATACAACTGGTAAGCAAAGAGGAGGGGGGATTCCTTGGAAGTATTGAGATGGCTAACAAACTAGCCGAAGAAGATGAGCATACATTTTTGCCACGTCAGTTTTCCAACTGGGACAATTGTGAAGCACATTACAACACAACCGCTCAGGAATTGTGGTGGCAATTGAAATACAGAAACCTGGTGCCTGATGCATTTGTCGCAGGTGTTGGAACAGGAGGAACTGTGATGGGAGTTGGTAAATTCCTAAAAGAACAGAATTCTGAAATCAGAATTCATCCTCTTGAGCCATCTAATTCACCAACCATGTCCACAGGATATAAAGTAGGAAAGCATAGAATTCAGGGAATTTCCGATGAATTTATTCCTTCCATCGTAGAGTTGGATAAATTGGATGAAATTGTAAGTGTTGATGATGGTGATGCAATTGTGATGGCACAAAAACTTTCTTCTGTATTGGGTATTGGAATTGGCATTTCATCGGGAGCAAACTTTTTGGGAGCACTTAAAATTCAGGAAGAATTAGGTCCAGATGCCGTGGTGGTAACTGTGTTTGCTGATGATAACAAAAAATACCTGAGTACCGATTTAATGCGAGAAGAGCCAGTAAAAGAAGATTTTATGGCTCCTGGAGTAGAGCTTCATAAGTTCCGTGCATTCAAACGAGTTTGTCACACTTGTTGTGATCCTACCGATTGTGTAGAAGGAAATTATCATGATGCATATGAAATGGTAAAATTACCATATTGTCCAAGAAGAAATTAATTAATCTAATTTCCATATCTTAAGCCTCTGTCCTAAAAGACAGAGGTTTTCTTTTTTTATTTATCCTCAAGCCGGATGGGCTGTTCTTTTATCATTGCTATAAAAGAACCAAAAGATCTAGACGTCAAAAATTTCGTTACCCATTACGACTCAAGGTCTAAACAGAATAATATTCTCTCGTACCTCGTTCATGGAATTATGTTCTTAACGACTTTTTCATCTATGGGGCCCAACAAATTTTTGAATGTCACATTTTCTGCAGGTTTTTAACTTAAAATCCTTGGGTTAAAACCCAAGACAAATTGATTTATTCTGCACAAAGCATTTCCTATGTCCTCTGCTTTTGCTGAGGACTTTAATGTCTACATTTGTTTGGTTTCAGATGTCAGGGCTGTTTTTGTCATTCATTACTCATGTAATCGTGAATTTTCAATAATACTTTGCGCTCTATTCTGTTTTAATGCTTTGCGTCCTTTGCGTGAAATATTTATTCAACTTCAATTTGCGAGGCTTTTTGTGCCAATTGCTGTGTTACTTCCGCAATATTGTAAAGCAACACCAACTTTTGTCGATGAGTCCCCCTTTCTGTATTTTCCAGAGTATTCCCCAATTTTTCCAAAACAGTCTCAAGATCTTCATAGGGGCAATTCGAATCGTTTCTTCTTAATGATTCAGCAACTACCAAAAGTTCCTTTTCCACCTCCTGGTACATCAACTGCAATTCCTCATTCATATAATCAGGAATGTTACGGTGTGCACCTAAAGCCGATAAATAGGAAAGCAATGCATGGTTGAGATAGGTAATGGAAAATGCTCTTTTTTGCATTTTCTGCTGGCGTTTTGGTTCCAGTTTCATTCCCCTCCAAGCCATAGACAGAGCATTGTCAGCCTGATGAGCCTGGTATCTTGAAATTCTATAAGTCAGCAAATCATCCTCGCTGGGTGCTTTGTGTTCCAATAAAATCTGATTAAAGTAGGTGTGATTTTTCTCTACTGCACTTGCCAGTAGGTTCGGAAGTTGTTTGTATTGCCAATCGGGCCACATGAAACGAACCACGATAATGGCCAGCAATGCTCCAATTACCGTATCTATTATTCTTGGAATCATTACCACAACGCCCTTATCAGCAATCAAGTTAAAAGCTGCGATCACAAATATGGTAACAAAGATTACCGAAACAGCATAATTGTTTTTCAGCCAGGCAAAGAAAAAGTAGGCGGCAATTAACAATAGAACCACTTGTCCTCCAACAGTAGGAAGTATTTGAACAATACTAACCCCAAGTACCACACCTGTTATGGTTCCCAGGATTCTCTGGAATAGTCTTTGCCTGGTTTCGCTATAGCTAGGCTGACACACAAATAAACTGGTTAATAAAATCCAGTAACCTTTTTCGATATCAAAAGCCAGCATCAAAAGGTAGCCGATAAGGAAACAGGTAGACAAACGGATGGCATATTTGAATTTTGGATGGTTCCAATTCAGTTGATTGGTAAAGCGTTTCCACAAACTACTTGAATCCTTGTCAACTCTAGGCAATAAACCAGAATCCACATTAAAATTCATGTTTTGTAAGGAAAGATGTGACTGATTAAGGTTCTGAAGAAGCAAACCCAAATCATTTTTGTTCTCATTCTTCTTAATCACCTTTAGTTGTGCTTGAATGGCATTGATGGTCCACTTTAAGGAAATGGGATGATGATATTCTGTTCCCATCAACAGGCTTTTCGATACTTCGTGTGCAGCCAGTGATAATTGTAACATCAACTGTCCCAGACCTTCTAAAACCTCTCGATTGTCAGCATCGGCACTTAATAAGTCGTAACGTTCATGACTCGAAGCAGCTCTTTCGTGAAGACTTTGTAATAGAATAAACTTGTGAAGGTACGGACGAAGTTGATTCTCATCATTCATCGCATCGCCATAACTGTTCAAAACATTTTTACAACGGCCAATAGAGTTTACCACCTTAACATTTAAGGAAGCCAATCCTTGCCTGGTCTTTTTCTGTATGGATTTATCACTGGGAAATAATTTCGATTTTTCTTTTAGATACAAAGAAAGATTTTCGAAACCATCGGCCAATTGTTCCTCTAACAGTCGTGCTGGGTGTAAATACAGCAAGATCAATGACAATAATCCATAGCACAGTGCACCTGTAGGCAATAAAATGATTTGAGCATACCAATTGGGTGTAATTTCGGCTCCCAGCATGGTATAAATGGCTACAAGCAAAGCTCCAAAGGTAATGCCTCGGTATCGTTCGCCCAATCCACCAACCAGGATAAAGGTGATGGTAGATCCTACCAAACCAATGCCAAACAGAGTGGGGTAGGGCAGCAAAATCTCGACCGAAGCAGAGGAGATCACAAAACTAAGAATAGTAAGCAGCAAGGCTTTAACCCTTCCCTTAGGATGGTCATCGGTTTCGGATAAGGCACCAGCCAGTGCACCCAAAGCCAAAGTTACTCCAATAAAAGCCATATTGAAGATTACAAATGGAATCAACAAAGCTCCCATAGCCATGGCAGCCTTAAGGGCCAATAACCTGTTGGGATATCGCCACAGGTTCTGTATCCAGAATTCGTACCATTGTTTGCCTTGAAATTGGGTAACTCTTAATTTGTTTTGCATGGATCGAACAATTTGAGGAGGCAAAGATACAAACTCAGATTGGGAATAAAATTTTAATTTTTAGAAGTGTTTGATTCAGTTGAAATTACAAACGATTGCAAGAAGAAATATAATAATTATACCGATTGTGAAAATATATGAGCCACTGCTTCGCAAGCTCACGCTGTCTAATATTTTTTACATCGACATAATACGATTTGCTATAATGGCTCATTAAATATTACATTAGGTATTACTGGTAGAAGAATTTTAAGGATGAATAAAAAATAAAAAAGAGGCCGACTCAAAAGAAATGCCTCTTTTGGGTCAACCCACTTACTAAAGAATCGAATTCAAATGATTACAAAACAAATCACAGTTATGCTATATCTTATTTTATGGCCTCCAGAGTAATGCTTTCCACATTTGATTTTTGCCCAACCATTTTTCCTTTGTATATGAAATAGGCGTAATAACTCCTGGTTTCTGGTTTTTTAGGATCCATACGAGCTTTGGGATCTTGCCAATTATGACGGGTAAGGGTTTCCTCGTATTCTCTTACTTCATCGCCATAGCTAACTGTACAGAACAAACGAATACCATCGAATATCGATTTTTTGAATTTAATTTGAGGAGCACCCGATACCAAATCAATTTCCAATTCAGGTCGCTGTGTATCGGTATCGATAATGCGTTGAATAGGATTAAGTCCCAAATCCTCAAGAATGGCAGGAGTACAAATTGGATTGTTCACCAATTCTTTTCTGAAGTCACGAACTACACTTACACAATTGGGATGCTTGATTTCATACTCTTTGTTGGTAGAACGCGATTGAGCTTTAATAATGTTTTTCTTCTCGCTCAATGCCTTGTCATCCTGAAGTACCTTTATAATTTCGGCAATTCTCTCAGCAGGAATACCTAGTACCTCTTGATAAACAGGAAGCTTGGCAATGAGGTTTTCGCCTTGAGCATTAAAATCCTCCTCAGCTTTTGAAATGTAATCACTGTTTACTTTGACTTGTGTCATGACATTTTTTTTTAGGTTTTACATTAATATTTTGTTTCTTAAATCTTGTTATAATAAAGTTGGTGTGTATTTTTATAAATGTCAATGATTTTTGCATAAAAAATTTCATTAATCATGAAAAAAGGTTTTTAAGTCCAGTAAAAGCTGCCATTAGAGGAATTAGTGTTCGTGTGAAATATTTTTGAAAAAGAAGGAGAAATCATTTATCCGAGCTTCCAAACAGGTATTCTTAAACTCCGCGAAATGCATATGATAACTAAACTATATGAAATAGATCAATTTTTACATCTTTTTTATTATTCAGAATGGCGGAAGTGTCAATAAATACGGGTTGTGTTCACTTTTTGTGGAAGAATGTTCATTTTAGGAAGAATTTTTAAATTTAGATATGGTTTTATACAAGTGTTGAAAAATACTTCTGTAATATCAATTAAAATAGAGGTTGTGTGGAATATGATATTTCTATATTTATTCATTAAGTTTATTGAAAATTTTAGGGGATAAGTACATTTTTCCTCCAAAAAGTCAAAATATCTTCTCCAAACAGATTTTCGAAGGCTAAAAAAATACTTCTGGAGCTTAGGAAAAGCTGTCTGGAAAAATTGTTAGAGCCAGCGGAAGTTCAAAACAGCATAACTGGTGTTCGGAAAAGTTCTGCAGACTTTAAAAAATGCCCAAAGGAAGTTCAGAAAAGCTGTTCGGAAGCTCCGTTGGCCTTCGCGGAAGTTCAAAAAAGCATATCGGAAGTTCAGAAAAGCTGTCTGGAAGTTCCGTTGGCTCTAGCGGAAGTTCGGAAAAGCTGTTTCTAAAGTCAGCTGGCTCTAAAAAAAGTTCCGCAGGACCTAAAATGTTTTCCGAAAGTACGATTTTATCTTCTGTTGAATCGTTTTAAGTTTATAGATGGGATAATGTTTGTTTTTGGGGTAGTATTGCCGAATTGGTGATGTCTATTTTATATTAATATCCTTTCTTATAATTCGTTCTTTTCTTATGTAGGAAAATCATCACCATGCCTCTCAACTGGTGCATAGTAAAAGTCATTAAGTTAGCAGATTTCGCCCCACGCTTATCCTTTTATTCTCTAATGGGAACAGTACACAGGTCAAAGCCTCTTTATGGTTTGGGGTAATTTTGGCAATGTTTATTAAAAGAATGCAGCCTTAACTTAATGACATTAGTTGTGCAGTTCTATTGCCTTCTACTTTATGAATTCCATTACACAAGCGTAATGATGTCTCAATTAGGAATATTGATAACATTTTGATATTGGGTTTCTATATTTGATTTAGTATTCTAAGTTATCACTGAAACTGTTATGTATTATTTTGCGTACAAAATGTAGTAAATAAAGAATTTAGAGTAGATACAAATAATTGAACTAGAGTTTTCGCATTTGGATTTTTAGTATTTTAAAAGTGACCAATAAAATTTTAATAAATGTTCCAATTACAAGCAGAGTATTCCGTTCTTCCTAAATGGCAAAAGCTTCTTAATCTGATTAGTTTAAATTTTCAATTGCCAGTAGCACTAATTATGAGATTGGATGGTGATTGGATTGAGGTTTTTATGAAATGTAACAGTGCGGAAAACCCATACATCCTTGGTCATAAAGAGAAGCTGGATGGTTTGTATTGTAATGAAGTGATTCTCTCTCAAAAAAAACTATTAGTGCCCAATGCACTTAATGACAAGGATTGGAATAACAATCCAGATATAGCTTTAGGATTAATTTCTTATTTGGGCTATCCATTGTTCTATCCCAATGGAGATGTGTTTGGAACCCTTTGTATATTAGACAAGAAAGAAAATGCTTACTCGGATAAAATCGATAATCTCCTCAAGGATATTAAGAAATTGATTGAGTTGGATTTAAAAGCTTTTTATGAATATGATTACAAAAGAGAAGCATTAGAAGAAAAGATATTTAATACCGAGGGAATACTTTCCAATGAAACTTTATTAAAAACGGAATTGAGACTTAATGAAAAAGGTCAGTTACTAAATCAGCTGAAGAGATATCATACCAAGAATCTTACAGATGATCTCAACTATAAAAATCTGATTAGTAATTTGAAGTCTGCATTTGTAATTTTTAAGCCTGTATTTGATAAGAATGGGAATATATTTGATGCCGAATATATCGACATGAACACTTACAATGAAAAAATTATTGGTTTCAAAAAAAGTGAAGTGATTGGTAAAACGATTCTTGATGTTTTCCCTGAAACCGAAAAGGAGTGGTTCAATAAATTTACCACAGTGGTTGCCAATAATCATCATCTAAAATTTGAAATGTATCATTCTCCTTTGAAATCCTATTTTAATGTAAATGCTTTTCCTACTGATGAAGGTAATTTTGCAGTTGTTTATGATGATGTAACTGACTATGTTAATGCTCGGGAAAAAGAAGCTGTCAGTAACTTTAATTATAGGCAATTATTTGATAAGATAAACACTGCGATAGAAGTTTATACACCCATATATGATTTTAATGATCAGATTATAGACTTACGGTATGTGGACATGAATCCTTTAAATGAAGAAATTATACAATTACCAAGGCATAAAGTAATTGGAAAAACTTTAATGGAGGTTTTTCCAGGTACAGAGCCCGAGTTCTTTTCTCATTTTGATAAGATTAAAAAAGTTAACGAAACACATCAATTCGATATATTTTATGCTCCTTTAAATATGTATTTGTCTTGTTCAGTATTTAAATTGCAAGACAATACCTTTGTGCTTACATATAATAATATTACAGAACGTATTGAATCATTCAGGAAATTAAGAGAGAGTGAGAGAAGACATAAGGCAATTTTTCAGGATAGTGGTTCCATTATGCTATTAATTAACCCATTAAATGGAAAGATTGTTGATGCCAATCATGCAGCAATTAATTATACTGGATACCCCAGAGATGTATTGCTATCTATGAATATAGATCAAATTAATATTTCGAAAAAGGAGCATTTAGCAGAGGAAATGATGAAGGTTTCTAAGGGTGAAAAAAACTACTTCGAATTTCAGCATAGAATAGCTTCGGGAGAAATTAGAAATGTTGAAGTATATGCCAGTTCCTTTGAAGAGAATGGTTTAAAGCTACTTCACTCTATTATTTTCGATGTAACAGAAAAGAAGAAAGCAATGAGTGAATCACTTAAGTTTTCTGCAATAATTGAAAAAGCTCCCGTTTCAGTTGTTATTACTGATAAGGAAGGTGTAATCATCTACGCAAATAAGCAAAATGAGATTTTAACTGGTTACTCACCTAATGAACTAATAGGTAAAAAAACCAATATATTAAAATCAGGTAAAACCCCAATGGTTGAATATGAAAAATTATGGAATACCATTTTAAGTGGTAAAATATGGGATGGTGAGTTTTACAATAGAAAAAAGGATGGTAGTTATTATTGGGAACTAGCTACAATTGCACCAATTTACGATAAGATTCACGATCGATTAAACTTTGTAAGAATTGGGAAAGATGTTACAGAGCGGAAAGAAATGGAAATAGAGTTACTTCATGCTAAAGCGAAAGCAGAAGAAAGTGACCGACTCAAATCTTCTTTTTTGTCTAACCTCAGTCATGAAATTAGAACCCCTCTTAATGGTATTTTAGGCTTTTCAGATATGTTACAAGACGATAAATTGCCAAAAGAAAAGAGGAAGATGTATGGAGATATCGTAGATGCATCTGGAGAACAATTGTTGATGATTATAAGTGATTTGGTTAGAACTTCGGAGCTTGAATCGGGTACCCTAAGTATTAAAAATTCAATGTTTCAAATTAAAGAGTTACTTGAAGAGGTTAAAGATTTTCATTTTGAAACCTGTGCATCTAAAGGTGTTAATTTATTTATAAAACATGACTCATTTAGTTGTAATGATTTTATTTCAGATAGAAAAAGAATTCGACAAGTGCTGGATAATTTTATAAATAATGCAATTAAGTTTACTCAAGAAGGAAAGATAGAGTTGGCCGCAAAGCGTATCAATGGTAGTATTTTGTTTTCAGTAAAAGATACCGGTAACGGGATTTCTAAAGAAGATCAGAGAATAATTTTTGAAAGATTTAGGCAAGTTGAAGGCGATGACTCCATAGTAAATGAAGGTAATGGTTTGGGCTTATATATTAATAAGGAGATTGTAGAATTATTAGGAGGGGAAATATGGGTTGAATCCGAATTTGGACTTGGTTCGACTTTTAAGTTTACGGTAAAAAGAAGAGATAAGATCGATTTTTAGGGTTGTAAAATTGGAATCAGAGATTGTTTAAGGATTTTGATATATTGAAACTAGGATGATAAAATTTGGGTTTAAAATTAAGAGAGCAAGAATTCATTTCTTGCTCTTTTTACTTTTTAAGTAGTAATTTTTGATACAGATTATATGATACTTTCAATATATCAATTTAAATGTAGTAGTCCTACTATTCCATTATAGTTTAAATTTAAACTATATAATAATAATCTATTCAAAAAAAACTCTTTGGTGTTAAGGGCTAACCTTCTCCCTTTACAGTTCATCAAAAGGAACCAACATTGCTTTACTTTATCTAATTGCGGTTTTTAGGTTGTAAATCTTGCTTTGCGAAAGCAAACTCAGGGTATTGTATTACATTATAAATACATGAATTTTGAGTCGTAAATATATATTCCATAATAAAGAAGGGAGATGCTTTGTAAGTTTTTATCTGCAGAAGAATTTCATAATGCTTTGATTGATAAAATAAATGATATTGAATTTGGTAACCAAACTGATTTGAGTGAATTATAGGCTTGGTTTGCCCCATCATCTGCTTGGGATGATTTTGTTAGAGAGAAAGGAGAGTATTTAGGAAATAGAATTTTTACCAGATTAGATAAATTGAGGAAAGGAAATAAATAAACCACTGCTAGCGGGAGGTACCATTCATTTTAAATTCCATTGACTTTTGAACACCTAAACTTAGGCTTTGAATCATTCTATTTTATAAGAATTCAGCATATAAAATTTGAGTTGATCTATCAAACTAAATTTTTTTGATAAATTTAGGCCGCCTGTTTTTTTAATAAGGAAATGGGGAAATGTCATTCATAATTTTGTAATAAATGAAACTGATTCAACTCTTTTTGGTATTGATTTTCACCAGTCAGTCAATTCTATCACTAGCAACACCTACTTTTAAAATCAAATCTTCTCCTGCCTGGAAAACAAAAATTAAGTTCGATCCACAGGCACAAGCACATAAAAATGAAGGTTCGGTAAGTTACCTTTTGTTAGACTGGCAGGACAACGAGATCACCAAAGAGTACAATTACCGTTACTGCATGAGTTTGAATGATGAAGATGCGGTTCAGAGCAATTCACAATTGTATTTTACCTTCGATCCATCTTACGAGGAGCTCTACATTAACACCATTAAGATTTATCGAAATGGCAAAATCATCAATAAGCTCAGCCGAGATAAAATTGAACTCATGAGAAACGAGAAGAATGTGGAGCGTTACATTTATGATGGAAGCTATTCTGCAGTGTGTATTCTCGAAGATGTGCAAGTTGGTGATATTCTCGAGTATGAATACACCCTAAAAGGAGCCAATCCTATATTTAAGAATCATTTTTACAATTACCATAGTCAGGCGTTCAGTTCCAGAATTCAGCACATGTATTATCAAATGTTGCTGCCCGAGCATAAAAAATTCCAGGTGAAAAAGCTTTTTGGAGGGGTAGAGCCTATGCAAAGTACTAAAAATGGGATGCAGTCGATATTCTGGAACTTAAAAAATGTAGCTCCAATTTTTACCGATGAAGACAGTCCTTCATGGTACGATGCCTATCCGGCTTCAGAGATCAGTTCATTTCAGGACTGGAATGAGGTGCGTTCCTTTATGCAGGATCTTTATCCTATGGATGTGGTTTGTCCAAAGATCACACACTTTATTTCAAAGAAAAAATTCAGCGCCGATGAGGAAGGAGTAATTCAAATCATCCGTTTTGTACAGGATGAAATCAGGTATCTGGCCATGAGCAATGGCGTAAATTCACACAAACCACATCATCCCGAAAAAGTATTCGAACAACGATTTGGCGATTGCAAAGACAAGTCGTACTTGTTAAGCTATATGCTTAAAGAAATAGGAGTGGAAGCCTGGCCAGCCATTGTAAATACCAAGGCCAGAAGATATGTCGATCGTTATGTTGCTTCCCCTTTTGCCTTCAACCATGTGATTGTAAAAATCAATTGGAAAGGTAAAACCTATTGGGTCGATCCCACCTATAACAATCAAAAGGGAGGGATGGATCAATTGCTGAACCCACAGTATGGAAAAGCATTGGTGATCGATAAGGACAAAACCATTTGGGAAAAAATTCCTGAAATTCAGACCAGCAAAGTAGTGATTAACGAAAATTTCTGGATTACCGATAGCATTTCAAAAATTCGATATGATGTAGTTAGCAATTTCAGCGGACAAATTGCCAATACAAGAAGAAGTTGGAACTTGGGTAATTCCCTGGCAGAAAATAAGGATGCCTATTTGGATTATTGTACTCGCTACTACGAGAATATGAGCTGGAAACACGACTCGGCTCTTATTTTTCGTGACAATCAGAAAGAGAATACCTTCACCATCATCGAAAAATATGAAATTGAAAGTTTGTGGGAACATAGGGGTGCAGACAGTTTAGAACTGTATTCCAGTTATTTTCCTTACAATATGTACGAGTTTATGAACTCTACCAACGATAAGGTGAGAAATGCACCGCTGCATATTACTCATCCAATTGATGTAGAACTGAAAATAAACCTTCACTTTCCAAAACACAAGCAGGTTGCTTTTGCAGAAGAGAGGGACAGTGTGGTGAATGATATGTTTAAATTTCATTTCGATGTGTCAAATAATAGGCTGTCCAATTTTGTAACCCTTACCTACAAATACAAAAGTTTACAAGATCATGTACCTGTCGAAAAATTAAAGGCTTACTATAAGGATTACAATCGGGTGTCCGACAAATGTGAATATCCTGTGCAGTGGGGAATGGATGCTGATCCTAAATTCAAAATCTTTGGTCCTGCGGTCTTTATGGCAGTATTATTGATTATTGCCCTTTTCTTTTTGATTCGAAAACTGTACAATTGGGATACCATTCCAGAGAATCCATTTGGTCCGGTTCAGGAGACCATTGGAGGTTGGTTGGCCTTGGTAGCTTTAGGCCTTTATGTAACACCAATATCAATAGTTTATTTGATATATGATTCAGGCTACTTTAGCCAGGCAGTATGGGATGGCTTTATTACGCAGTATGGCAACCAGCCTTTTTTGGCCGGAGGATTTTACTTTTTTGAGTTGCTTTATAATCTGGCCACAATTTTCTTTGCCATATTCCTGATTGTATTGATGCATCAGAAAAGAACCACTTTTCCAAAACTATACATCTATTTTAGAGTGATTGTACTTGTGGGATTATTTGCTGATAACATATTGGGTGCGGAAATTATTGGTTCCGACGCCATAGATAAAAAGGAGTTGACTAGAAGTATAGTAGGTGCAGCCATTTGGATTCCGTACATGATGAAATCCCAGAGGGTAAAAGAGACATTTGTGAAGCGACTTGGTAAAAATAAAACACAGCCAGAAAAAACAGAAGAATTACAAGCCTCTGAAGAGTTGGTATAAATGAAAAGTTTATACGTTTTCTGGGGACAATTTTTTATTATATTTCCTTTCAGCTACCATGTGAAACGAAGTTCGATAAAATCAATCCTTTCGCGTGGTACTGTAATAAAGTCACACGAAGGGATGCGTGCGACAGCGAGGGAGAACCTTTATGATGACTTTGTATGCAAAATGCTAGCCTTTGCCTTTCTTTTTAAATAGATTGGGAGCATTGAATCGTATTCCAAAAAAGATGTGATAGAAAACATTTGTCTCTGTATTCCTGGCAGTGGTATTTTCTTGTTTGAACCAAGTATCAGAAAGGGTGGTGAAAACTCCTGTATAAAACTTACTGCTGTTATAGCCCATTCCAATTTTACAATCAGCTCTTAACAAGAGGTTATTCTGATTCGTAACAAAATTTCCACCTTCTGTGCGTGTGGTAAGTTTGGTATTTAGGTAACCAATGCTCGCAAGCATTCCTATGGAAGCATATATTTTCTCTTTAAGTACAAATGTATGTGCATATCCCGGTCCGATATGAAACTCTATGTTTTTTGATTTCTGCGTATTTACTGAATTGGACTTATCGTTGATCCGGTAATACTCGAAATTGAAAACAGGCATAAAACTCCCTGCACTTTTCAATTGGCGCTCTGTTTGGGTGGTTAAACTGCGTAAAGAGAATTTTGAGTTGTGAATATAGCCCGATGAAATGGATACTCCTTCGTAATTTAAATCAGGAAATTGGATAAAGGCATCTCCTTTTGTCCAGTTGATATAATCATCGGTGTTTTTAAGATAATAGCCTTGAACTTTTGAGTAGGTGATATTCGAAAACCAATTTTTAAATACCAAGGCTGCATCAAGTTGAAATGCTGTTGTCTCGCCTTTTGAATCATTGTCTCCATTGCCTGGCAAAAAATCAGGAGCAAATTGAACGCCCAATGAAATGAATTCATAGTGTAGTTTCAGGCGCAAGTTGTTGGGAGTATTTGGGTAAAGAATGGTTTTGTTTGAGGGAGTTTCAACCCGAAATGTTTCATATGAATTATTGAATGAAATATCAGCGGCAATTATGCCATTCATTTTCTCTATCCAACCCTCTTCATAAATATTACTTAGCGTATCTGATATTTGCGCTTCAGCCTTCAAGAACAGTATTGTAAAAACTGCACTGATCAGTGCTATTCGAATAAAATAGATCTTTTTTGCTGCTTCGCACATTCCTTTAAAATTATTTTGCTACCAATAACCAAAGATTACTCCTATACAAGATATTAAAAAAACCGATAGCGTGAGCTTGTGGTTTCTGATTTGCGTAGACAGGAAGTTATGCGTGGAAAATTTAAATTTTAAAGTCCTGAAATGAGCAAAGTACCCCAAAAGTACATCCATATACTGATGAACCATAAGTTGGCAAATTCAATAATTTTATTCACTAATAATACGATCACCTTTGTTTTGTAATCATTCGGCTATAGGTATTGTTTTAAGATAAGTTTCCAAAAAAGAACCCAGTTTATACCATGTTGAATTCTAAGTAAACTATGGTTTCAGCATGATCAGCTTAATTTGAAGAGAATAATGTGAAGCAATTGAAGATTGTATGCTTTTAAATTTTTGTAGGAAAAAGCAAACATGCCAATTGCAGGCTAAGAATTAAGCGGAATGGAATGTGCGATATTTAGGGGGATAATTTCAATTGAAAGTGTGGTGTTGCGTTACCACAAAAATGAACTTCAGGTTCTTGTTGATGAAAGAGCTGTGACACAAAACAGGGGCAATTCAGAAAGAGAAAACAATGCTTTTATTGCAGCTCAAATTACTGAACAAGCAAAATCACTTCATGAAATGGTAAGTGAAAACCTCAAGGAATTAATTTCTTTTGAGAAGATATATGTTGAGCAGGTTCAAACACGGATTCAATCTCAGTTTCCGAAACATGCAAGAGACAAGTATGATAATAATTCTGAAAATGCTTCCAAACAACCCGTTGTAATTATCGGCTGCTGTGTATTGGTGGCCTCTTCGGAAAACAAAGAGGATCATGAGAAGGCAAAATGGGTTCCCGTATCTGATTCTGACGAATTTGAAACTGTTTTACATCCACTTTTACAAGAAGCGCTAACATTTCTGAATCGAAAAATTGAGCAGGATCCCATCGCATTTTATTTGTTACCTGAAAAATTTAGCCTGAATGAGTTACAGCAGGTATATGAAACGGTAACAAGCAGACGCTTGGATAAGAGAAATTTCAGGAAAAAAATAGCTCAACTACAATATTTAACTCCATTAAACGAAAAACAGAAAAACGTAAGGCATAAACCAGCAAGTTTGTACTGTTTTAATGGTAGTGTTTTTGAAAGAAATTAAGTCTGAATTGCAGTTGTAATTATTTTAAAGTTCTTGTTATTCAGATGGATGATCTGTTTTTTTTGAAATCAAATTAAGAACCTAGTTTAAACCTAAATGAATTTAGATTAAACCATGAATTTTGTGCCAATATCTATGTTTAGATTTTGATTTAAACAGTAGCAATAATGAAAAGAAACAAAAGGAAATTACTGGCAATATATTTGGTTGGTTGTATAGGCTTTTATTCATCATGCAAGAGTAAAAATGATGGAGAAGCGAACTATCTTAATCCAAATTTACCAGTTGATGTTAGGGTAGAAAATTTGCTGTCTCAAATGACTTTGGAGGAGAAGATTGCCCAAATGTGTCAGTATGTTGGGCCTGATCATATCAGGGAGGCAGAGATGGTGATGAGTGAGAAAGACCTACACGACAATGATGCAATGGGATATTACCCGGATTTGTCGGTAGAAGATCTGGAAGATATGACACGCAAAGGAATGGTAGGTTCGTTTTTACATGTGAAAACTCCAGAAGAAGCCAATCATTTACAAAAACTGGCCAGAGAAAGCCGATTAAAAATCCCGGTATTAATAGGAATTGATGCAATTCATGGAAATGCCTTAAATGTAGGAGCAACTGTATATCCAACGCCCATAGGAATGGCAAGTACCTGGGAGCCGGCTCTTGTTGAGCGTAGTGCTCGCGAAACCGCTCTTGAAATGCGTGCCATGGGTGCACAATGGGCATTTACTCCAAACATTGATATCGCTCGTGATGCTCGTTGGGGTAGAGTAGGTGAAACATTTGGAGAAGATCCACATTTGGTTTCAGAGATGGGAGTAGCCATGATTCAAGGAATGCAAGGGGATAATTTCACCGGAGAAGATAAGGTAATTGCCTGCGCCAAACATTTAATTGCTGGCAGCGAACCGGTAAACGGACTCAATGCTGCTCCTATGGATGTTTCGGAACGAACACTACGAGAAGTTTTTCTCCCTCCTTATCAGGCGGCTATTGATGCCAATGTATTCTCTATGATGGCAGCGCATAATGAACTCAACGGTGTGCCTTGTCATTCCAATCATTATATCATGACTGAATTGATGCGCAATGAAATGGGCTTCGAAGGTTTCTTTGTCAGCGACTGGATGGATATTGAGCGATTGGTAGATCTACACTTTGTTGCCGAAACTGAAAAGGAAGCCTGTTATTTATCGGTGAATGCAGGAATGGATATGCACATGCATGGGCCAAGATTTCACGAGCCTGTAAGGGAACTGGTTGAAGAGGGCCGACTAAGCGAAGAAAGAATTAACCAATCGGTGCGTAAAATTCTTGAGGCAAAGTTTCGTTTGGGCTTGTTCGAAAATCCTTTTACCGATTTGGAAATGGCCAAGAAGCAGATATTTGCCAAAGAACACCAGCAAACCGCTCTTGATATGGCACGAAAATCAATGGTCTTATTAAAGAATGAAGAGATACTGCCTATCAATACAACAAAATATCCAAGAATTCTGGTCACAGGACCCAATGCAAATAATCAAACGATTATGGGAGATTGGTCGGCAAAACAACCTGATGAAAATGTGCTTACAATATTTGAAGGCCTGGAACAGGAAGCGCCGGCAAACTGTAAATTAAGTTTTTACAATTGTGGTGAGACTTTATTGTCAATTGAAGATTCAAAAATTGCAAAGGCCGCATCACTTGCCAAAAATCATGATCTAACCATCGTAGTTGTTGGTGAAAATTCCATGCGTTACAAATGGGATGATAAAACCTGTGGAGAAAATACAGATCGTTCAAACATTCAGTTGCCAGGAAACCAACAACAATTGGTAGAGGCTCTGCACAAAAGTGGAAAGCCTGTTGTTGTGGTATTGGTAAATGGGAGACCTTTGGGAGTAGAATGGATTGCCAATAATGTTTCTGCTCTGTTGGAAGCATGGGAGCCCGGAAGTTTTGGAGGTCAGGCAGTGGCCGAAATTTTGTTTGGAAAGTTTAATCCAAGTGCAAAACTTCCTATTTCTATTCCACGAAATGCAGGGCAAATTCAAACCGTATATAACCACAAACCATCTCAGTATTTTCACAAATACAAAGCCGATGAAAGTAGTGCCTTATTTCCGTTCGGATATGGTTTAAGTTATACCAATTTTGAATACAGCAATATAAAACTGAGCAAAGAAAGAGTTAAAAAGAATGAAACTGTTCAGCTTTCAGTACAGCTTACCAATGCTGGGAATCGAAGAGGTGATGAAATTGTACAGCTTTACATTCGTGATGAGTATAGTTCGGTAACACGACCTGTAAAGGAATTGAAAGCTTTCAAAAAGATAGATCTTGCACCCAATGAAAGTTCAGTTCTGGAATTCGAGATATCGCCTAAGATGCTTGAATTCTATGATATTGATATGAATAAGAAGGTAGAAGCAGGCAAATTCATAGTAATGATTGGTGGATCATCACTTGATGAGGATCTTCACAAGCTGACCTTTGAAGTGATTGAATAGAAATTACAAGAATAAAAAAGAGCAATAAATATCATTTATTGCTCTTTTTTTTGCTGCCTGCAACAGTTCATATCATTTGTTTTAGGAACCATACTTACTTGGACTCACACCATAAAACTTTTTGAATGAAGTACTAAAATACTTAGGGTCAGAAAAGCCTGTGCTGTAAGCTATTTCACTAATACTATATTTCCCTGTTTTTATAAGTTCAGCTGATTTTTTTAATCTGATAATTTTCACAAAATCCTGAGGAGACTGATCCGTCAATGCTTTTAGCTTTCTGTACAATACTGGTCTGCTTATAAAGAGTTTTTTGCTGAACTCTTCAACCGAGAAATCAGTATTATCAAGGTTTTCATTTACAATATCCATGCATTTCTGAATAAATTCCTGGTCGAGTTCATTTTTGTAATTGATTTGCTCGGAAGTATCTTCCTGTTTCAAGAATTTTTCTTTCAGAACCTTATGAGAATTCAAGAGATTGGAAATTTTCGATTTTAAAATTCTCAAATCAAAAGGTTTCTCAATGTAACCATCTGCACCTAATTCATAGCCTTCAATTTTGTAATCGGAAGAGGTTAGGGCTGTTACCAGTATAATTGGAATATGACAGGTTTCGATATTCTTTTTTAAATGATTACAGAATACTCTGCCATCCATTTCGGGCATCATAATATCCGATACAATAATATCAGGTTCTTCTTCTTTGATCAGTTCAAGGGCTTCTTTACCATTGGAAGCCTGCATAATTTGATACGAAGAGCTTAGTTCTTTTCCAAGGAAGGTATTCAGTTCTTTACTATCTTCTACAATTAAGAGTTTTGGAAGATTTGTATCTGGTTTTGGTAATTTATCTGCTTTGTTCTCTTTTACCTCAGGCTTAATGGAAGTTCTAAATACAGGAATGTATTTTTCATCGGTCTGTTGATCGATAAAATCGTTGACATTGAAGTGCTTATTGCCCATTTTGAACTTGATAAAGAAGCTGGTGCCGGCTTTAGGTTTACTGGTAAAACTAATGGTGCCTGAATGAGCATTTACCAGTTGTTTCACAAGTAGCAAGCCTACGCCACTGCCGGTTTCCTCCGAGTTAATGGCATTTGTAGCACGGTAATATCTTTTAAAGATGTTTTCCTGTTGATTTTCAGGAATTCCTATTCCGCTATCCTCAACTTTTATCAAACATTGATTACGCATTAACTCAATACATATGCTTATTTTTCCTTCCTCAGGAGTATATTTAATTGCATTGGAAATCAGGTTGTAAAAAATCTTATCAAATTTTAAGTGGTCATACCATAATTCAATTACTTCCTGGCTTGATAGCAATTGAAAATGCAACCTTTTCTTTTCGAGCAGAGGTTGGAATGAACTGGACACTTCGGTCAGATGCTCTACCAAATTGTGTCTGCCAACCTGCAGTTGCATCTTTTTCATTTCGGCCTTTTGAAAATCCAGCAACTGGGTAAAATAGGTTGTGAGTTTATCTACATTTTTAAGAGCCATATGAAGCAATTCGGAATCTTGCTTAGGTAAATTTTCTCTTGACGAAAGGCTGGTTAAGGGCGATTTTATTAAAGTTAGAGGTGTTTTTAAGTCATGAGCTACATTAATAAAAAACTGAATTTTCTCATTGGAGTTCTTTTCTTGAATTCGGATTCGGATAAATTTGAAAATAAAACTAGCAATTCCTAAGAAAAGAATAAGGTAAATGGCATAAGCCCAGTAGGTTTGCCAGAAAGGAGGTTGTACCTTAATGGTAATTTCTCTTTGCTTTCCATTCCAATCATCTTGCAGGTTACTGGCCCTTACTTTAAATGTATAGGTTCCGGGATGAATGTTGGTATAGTTGGCTATGGAAGCAGAAGATGAAGGAGTCCATTCATCTTCGAATCCCTCTAATTTCCATGAGTAACGATTCTTTACAGGATTTGTGTAGTTAATTCCTACAAAATCAAAAGAAAAGGAGTTTTGGTGGTAATCCAGTACGATTTTCTGTGTTAAGTCGATATGTTTTGAAAGTGGCGTATTAGGATCACCTATTGGATAAGATTTATTGGATATTTTAAAATCGGTAAAAAATATCTTGGGCGCTATTAGTATTTTCTGAATCTGAAGAGGATCGAAGGATACAAATCCACTTTCGCCTCCAAATATCATTTTACCCTTTGAGGTGATGCAAGAAGCTCCAATACTGAATTCTTTAATGGATAAACCATCCGAAATATCGTAATTTACAAACTTCCTGCCAGGAGGATTAAAAAGAGATAAGCCATTTGTCGTACTCAACCAAACTTGCTCCTTTTTATCGGGAAGGATGCCATATATGGTGTTAGAAGGTAAACCGTCTTTCTGTGTAAAGTGGCTGAATTTTTCTGTTTTAGGATTGAAAATATTTAATCCACCTCCTTCTGTTCCGATATATACCTTACCATTTTTATCTTCATAAAAACAAAAACAGGCACTACTGCTAATTGCATCAGGATTATTTTTGTCTGGCACAAAAAGTTTGAATTCCCCATTGGTTTTGTTAAAAAGATAGAAGCCCTCACGACAACCAATGTATAGGAAGTTGGAACTTCCTTCATATATATTCTGAACGCTATAAATTGGATAAGAAATTATCTTTTTCGTAGTTGGATTGTATTTTAATAACTTGCCTCTGATTGAGCCAATCCATATATTTCCATCTCTGTCTTTTAAAATTTCATATACGTAAATGCTTCCTTCATTTTCTTCCAGCACATGTTTAGGAAATGCTGGCTGAATCTTTCTTGTCGATAAATTTAATTGATCTATTCCGCCACCATAACTGCCAATCCATATTTCGTTATTGCTCACCTGTTCAAGGCTAAGAATTGTATTGCTGCCTATTTGTTTCTTCTGATTTGTCCTGTTGTAAAAGTGTTGCCATTGATTGGTAGAAGGATTTAATTTGCTGATGCCTTTTTTGGTTCCAAACCACATGTTTCCAAATGAATCTTCAAGAACTGCCCTTCCTGTATTATTGGCCAGTGAATTTTTCTTGTTTACAATGTGCTGTATTGGTTTAAAAGGTAGAAAGTTAGGGTCATAAATATTAACGCCTCCTCCATATGTGGCAATCCAAAAACGATTTTCGTCGTCACGAAGTAAATCATATACACCATTACTACTTAAAGAATTAGGTTTATCTTCATTGTGATTAAAATTTCTCAAAATTTCAAAAGATTCGTTGATTATATAGGCTCCAAGACCATCAACACCTACAAGATAGTATCCTGAATTAATTGGAATAATTTTTTTAATCCATATTCCATTTGCAATTTCACTACTAAGACTATTGCATTTTGTAATTTCTTTTTTTGCTAAGTCCCAAATAAAAACTCCATTGTCGATAGTACAGATCCATATTCGGTTTACAGCATCACGAAACAAGTAATTACAGTAGGAATTTGACAATTGGTATTTGTTGGTTTTTAGTTCATTTAGCGGGCTTATTCTATAATTTTTAGCATCTATTTTAAATATCCCATTGCTCGTTCCAATAATAAAATGCTGTTGATCAAATGGAAGAATAGACAAAACTGGAGTGTTGATCTCTTTAATTTTAATCAAAGAATCTTCTTTTGATTTAAAGATGTAGGCTGAGTTATCAGCACCTATTAAGAGGTTACCCTCACTATCTTCAGTCAATACATTAATTCGCAAAGAAGCCAATTCTTTTGCATTTGTACCTTCTACCCTGAAATAAGTATCCTTTTCAGCATCATAGGAGAAAAGTCCATTTAGTGTTCCTACCCAAAGTTTGTCACTTCGATCCACTAATAAGGTTTTGGCAACATTGTTTTCTGAATTCAACTCATTGTCAGATACAAGTTTATAATGCTTGAACTCGTATCCATCGTATCGGTTAACTCCATTTCGAGTGCCGAACCAAAGAAGTCCTTTAGAATCTTCGGCAATCGAATACACAATGTTGTTGCTCAGTCCTTTGTGGATGGTAAGGTGCCTCAGGTCGATTCCTTTAACCGAAAAGCAAACTGAGATTAAAATTGAAGTAAGTAGTAAGTAAAATTTCTGCATCATATTGGCTAAAATATTCATCTCAATCAATAAAATTGATTGGTGATCAAACTTGTAACAAATATACGGATTGAAGCTTAAACTCGCAGAGAAACAGCGCGAAAAGAACGGAAAACACACCATTGAAGAACGATAGTTAAACCCTGGTATGTGACAACAGAAAGTATTTTCGTTTCTTTGTTGCAGAAAGAAATGTTAACGCTGTAAAGAAAGGATTTTAGTATTATTCTTTAATCTGGAAACCATGGTGTTTATTGCATTACAGAGCCATTTGTTATTTTATGGCAAAGGTAGGACATGTAGTTTGCAATTTGAGTTTGAGAAGAAGATGTGAACGTTGAATGATTGTCTTCTTTAGGCTCAGAAAAACAGGTTGTTACCATTGGAGGTTTGCTTCGGGATAAGATGGAGAGAACGTTAATTTAAGCTTTTAGAACTATGAATGAACCCGTTTCGATTGTGGTATAGCGAATTTAGCAACTGTTAACATTAAATCTAAATTTCAATGAAACGACTTAAAATTATTCTTTTATTTCTGTTTTTGGGGCTGCAATCCTTTGCACAAAGCCAAATAACAGGAACAATAAGCGGAACTGACGGGTTGACCCTACCCGGTGTAAATGTATTGGTAAAAGGTACATCTGTTGGTACTACTACCGATATTAATGGAAAATATACGATTGAAGTTCCGGGAACAGAAGCGGTCTTACTGTACTCTTTTATTGGTTTTGAAAGTCAGGAAATTCCTGTAGGAAACCAAAAGGTGATTGATGTAGTGTTACAACAATCAACCGAATCTCTGGAAGAGGTTGTAGTTGTAGGCTATGGTGAAGTTCGCAAACGTGATGTTACTGGTTCTATTTCAAAAGTAAAAGAGTCCGAAAACGTTGCCAGACAATACTCGAGTGTTGATGCACTTTTACAAGGGCGTTCTTCAGGTGTACAGGTAGTATCGAATCCGGGTTCTCCGGGAGCAGCGGTAAGTGTTCGTATTCGAGGTACGAACAGTTTGCGTGGAAACAACGAGCCATTATATGTGGTTGATGGTGTTATTATTAGTTCTGCAGGTGAGGATGTATTGGATGCTTCTACTGACGCCAATGAGCTTCAGTCTCCTCAGAACGGGTTGACAGGTTTGAATCCTCGTGATATTGAAAGTATCGAAATTTTAAAAGATGCTTCGGCAACAGCAATTTACGGTTCTCGTGGTGCAAATGGTGTAGTTTTAATTACTACCAAGCAAGGACAAAAAGGCGATGGCAAAGCAAAAATTAATGCCTATGGTTCTGTGGAGTTTTCATGGATTTCGAAGAAGTTAGACATGCTTGATGGTGTAGGATATGCGAAATATCGCAATGAAACTGCATTGTTGGAAGGCAATAAAGTAAACTTCCATATCTCTCCAGATAATAAAGTGTATGACATTACTTATGTGGTAGATCCTAATACAGGAATAGAATCTCCGGTTATTGCACAGAATCCTATGGAGGATAAAAACTGGCAGGATGAAGTATATGAAATGGGAATTACTCATACCGAAGGTGTAACGGTGAGTGGTAAAGGTGAAAAGTCGAAATATTATTTTTCGGCTGGTTTTGCTGATCAGAAAGGAATTGTTGAAACTTCGCAAATTCAAAGAGGAGACCTTCGATTAAATATGACCAACGAACTAACTGATAAGTTAGAATTGGATACCAGAGTTTCCATGATTTACCAGGATGGAAGTTTTGCACAATCAGGAAGTAAATCGGGAGGAAACCGAAGCTTTACCAAGCAGGTGTTGTCGTATACTCCACTTGTAGGTTTTGGAGATGAAGATAGTGATGATCTTGATCTTGATGTTTCAAATCCATATGCTTGGCTTACTGATTACCAGGATGAAACTAAGGAGCTTAGAATTAATGCTTCATCATCGCTTACCTATGAATTGGCAAAAGGATTAAAGTATAAGATTCAGGGAGGATTGGACTATCGCAATAAAGACAGGTCAAGATTCTGGAATACAGGTGTGTTTAAAGGACAGAAGGAAAATGGTGTATTGGCCATGTCTACCCTTGATCGCTATTCTTATACAATGGATAACCTGTTGATGTATAACACAAAGTTGAATGATAACCACCGTATCAATACTACTGTTGGTGTTACTTTCGATGGAAGTCATGCAGAAGCTTCGGTATATGAGGTTACCGACTTTCCAATTAAATCATTAGGGATAGATGCTCCTGAATTGGGACGTATTATTACCCAGCCATTGGATAAGATTACAAACGAAGAGTCAATTCTTTCATTTCTGGGGCGTGTGAACTATAGCTTAATGGATAAGTATGTATTTACTGTTAGTTTCCGTGCCGATGGATCTTCTAAATTTGCCGATGGAAACAAGTATGGTTACTTCCCGGCGGCTGCTTTTGCATGGAGAATGATTGAAGAAGATTTTGTAAAAGACCTAAACGTTTTTGAGAATTTAAAGTTAAGAATGGGATGGGGACAAACAGGTAACCAGGCCATTGATGCTTATAGTACACTTAAAAACTACAATACGGTATACTATGTAGATTCCAATAATAATACATCTATCGGAAATGTGGCAGGAAACATTTCAAATCCTGATTTGACCTGGGAAACAACTACCCAATACAATGCAGGTTTGGATATGTCATTTTTCAGAGGTCGTTTGAGCCTTGTAACAGATGTTTACTATAAGAGAACAGAGGATCTTTTGCAGGAAATTCAAATTGGTTCTTCCAATGGTTTTTCAACAATGCCAATTAACAGAGGAGAGATTGAAAACAAAGGGATTGAGCTATCTCTGGATGGAATTATTATCGATAAGAAAGACATTTCATTAAATGTTGGTGGTCATATCTCCTTTAACAGAAATAAAGTAGTTGAATTGGGCTTGGATCCATCTTCGGTATGGAACAATGGAGTTGAATCGAAAGAGGTATTCTACCTAGGAAACAATGTTTCTACAGGAACATATTTTAAAGCTCCTGCCAATATTTTTATGGAAGGTAAAGCTGTTGGAATGCTTTGGGGATATAAAACCAATGGGATTTATCAGGATGAGGCAGCGGCAGCAGAAGGACCAACATACCAGGGAAATGCTAATGTGGCAGGTGATGTTGTTTTTGTTGATCAGAACGGTGATGGCAATATCAATGAATTGGATAGAACCTTTATTGGAGATCCAAACCCTGACTTTACTTATGGTTTTAATATCAATTTTAATTACAAGCGCTTTACAGCTAGTGCATTGTTTGAGGGAGTTTATGGCAACCAGATTGCCAATGGTAACTCAATGGAGATTGCATTTGCAGAAGGAAACAGTAAAAATGTACTTTCCGAAGCATATTATAATGCATGGCGTCCGGGAGCACCATCCAATTCTCACCCAAGAGTTGGTTACGATCTAAATGAAGTGTTCACCGATCGTATTGTGGAAGATGGCAGCTATTTTAGAATGAGTAATATCACTTTAGGTTACGATCTTCCGGTAGAATCTCTTGGTCTTAGTAAAGTGAACCTATATGTAACAGGACGCAACCTGTTTACCATTACAGATTATAGTGGATACGATCCGCAGGTAACAAGTTTTATGTACGACGGAACCATCATGGGAGTTGACTGGACAGGCACTCCTAATGCCAAAAGCTTTTTGGTTGGTTTAAATGTAACATTCTAAGGATCTAAAAAACGAAAAATTATGAAATTAAAGATAAAAAATATACTTTCTTTCATCTTGGTTGGAGCAATGTTGGGAGCATGTTCCTTAGATGAAGATCCAACTTTTCCTTCAGAAGAATTACTTTTTTCGGATATTGAAGGAGCGAATACTGTTTTGAATGGTTGTTATTCGGGAATGGCCGATTTTAATTATTGGGGAGCCGATTTTCACCACCTTACTGATTTGGGATCTGGATTGTACAATACAGGAAAAGATGCCAACCTAAAAGATATCGCAGCTTTAAATCCATATTCTTCTCAAAATTACGTAGAGAATGTTTGGAAAGGATGTTTCAGAGCCATTGAGCGTTGCAATGATTTAATTGCAGGTATAAACAAGAGCAGTTTAAGTGAAGATGCTACCAAGGATATGTTGGGACAAGCTTACTTCCTAAGAGCATTTACTTACTTTAATCTTGTTCGTTTGTATGGTAAAGCACCATTACGTATCGAGCCTGCCAGCAGCGAAAATGTAAATGCAGGATTGAGTTCTTCAGCTCAAATTTATGAACAGGTTATTTCTGATGCTAAATTGGCAAAAGTAAATCTGGATGAATACAGAGTAGATGGTCGCCCTACAACTTATGCTGCAAACATGTTACTTGCAAAAGTGTATATGACTCTGGCAGCTAATCAAACCAGTGCAGAAACAGAATATTGGCAGTTGGCTTACAATGAAGCAATCGAAGTGTATGGGAAATTCTCATTGGTTGCAGATTATCGTAGCCTATGGTTCGAAGAAACCAGCAACTATACTTCTGAATCTATTTTTGAGATTGCAGGAAACGTTGAAAATACACTTCGTCACCTACAACTTTTTACGGCAAGTAATGGTAACCTGGGGAGAAGTGTTTGGGGAAGAATTAAGCCTAATGTGGAAATGTATGACCAGCATGCAGCAGCTTATTCTGCCGATCCAAGAATTGGAGCAACTTTCCAAACAGAGTGGTACAAATACAATTCTACAGGAAAAGCTACACTTCAGAAAACTTATCCTGTTTTCAAAGGCAGACAGAATAAGGATAAAAGTTATCCCTTTCTTGCCAAATATTTCATAAAGAACACAGAATCTTTAAATTATAATACAAATATGAATTTGGTAGCATATCGTTACAGCGATTTGTTATTGATGCTGGCTGAAATAGAGAATGAACTGAATGGACCTGCCAATGCATATCAATATGTGAACGAAGTATTGGATCGTGCAAGAAATTCGGCAGATACACCTACGGCTGAACCAACAGACTGGACTGGCTTAAGTCAGGAACAATTCAGAGAAGCAATTATGGCAGAGTACAATTTTGAGTTGTTAGGAGAAGGACACGATTGGTTCAATGTTCGCAGAAGAGGATATGACTATTTTAAGGAAAAAGTAATTGACGCGCATAACAATACTCCAATCTATAATTTTACTAAATCAAGAGATGTTGAATATGCAGACAATGCGAGAACCATGTTGTTCCCAATTCCAGCGTCTGAAATTACGGCGAATCCTAATATTTCTGCCTCAGATCAAAATCCTGGATATTAAAACAAGTCCGAATGTATGATTGAATATGTGTTGGTCGTTTTTGGCTAGTACCAACGCATATTTATCACTAACCAAAAAATCTGAAAAAATGAAGAATTATATACGAACATATTTCATGTTTGCAGCATTGCTTGTACCTGTTTTTACAGCTTGTGATGATTCAAGTGAAATTAGTCCATTAGAAAAAGAACTATCCTTACCAGTTCTTTCAGCATATGAAACAGTGTCCTCAGGACCAAAAGAGTTGATTCAAACCGCAGAGGCAAATGTTAATGTTGCCATAGGCGATTATTCTTTTAATTTGGCAGGAGTTAGTGCCGATAGTGGTGAAGATATTAGTGCTGTATCTGATTTGTTTGGCATTGATACTGAAACAGGAGTGATATCGATTAGCTCGACAAATGGTAAGAGTGCTTCAGAACTTGCATTTGGCAGATACAGCTTTAGCGTTGGTGTTAGTCATATTGGTGGTGTAGAAGTTTTTGAAAATATTGCTGCCATCGATATTGTTGATTTGCCTTTTACCATTGCTTACAATACCAACCAGTTTGAATTGGCTTTCGGACAGTTGGGAGAATTTGCCACAGTTGCAGTAAGTAGCGACAATGAAAACCTTGAAGTATTAAGCTATGAATTAACGGCGGCTCCGGAAGGTATCGAGATTAATGGTACAACGGGAGCATTGAGTAAAACCTCTAAGAATGTACCGGCAGGAGTGCACCAGTTGTCACTAAAAGTTCAAACCAACGAAGGAGTTAAGAACTTTACAGACCTTGTTGAGTTGACCGTAGGTGACCGACCACAATTGTATTACACAAACAATGGAGTACAGTTTACAAACGTAGCGATCTCTTCATGGTCTGGCTTTAGTACTGCAATTGGAGGAAAAACTGAAGATCTGGGTACTGGTTTGTCTTACAGTTTAAAGGATACCGATATCCAAGGTTTAAGTATTGATGCCAATTCGGGTGAAATTACACTGGCAGAAGACAGCAATCTAAATGAAGGAAACTACACTGTAAATATTACAGTAGTGGATGAAGCTGGTTTTGAAGTAAACTATAATGAACTCTTTACCATTTCTGTAGCCAATAGCTGGGAACAGATTGCAATGGATGATATAGATGTATCGGCTTATGCGGATAAAGAAGCTCGTCCGGTGAATGACCAGTATGCCTATTTCGAAACAAGCAAGTTAAATGCTTCTGCAGTTGAGTTTATCTCATACAAACATGCACCTGATGGAGGTACAGGTTTTGTTGCCTACGGATGGTCTTTCAATCTTGGTAAGAACCTGGAAATTGATGCTCCATTATTGCGCGAAGTAGATATGGATGGCACTTACCGAAAAATGAAGGTTTCCTTTGGAGAAACTTCGGTTGGTAAAATTCAGTCGGATAATGTATTAAGAAGGTTTTATTTTGGATATACCAAAACAGAACTTATCGACAATTCAAACTTTGTTGATGCAGAGTGGAACTTATTAATTGATGAGAATAGTGACAAGTGGGCTGTAAATAATTATAAAACAGATTTTAAACAGATCGAAACAGAATTTGTAATTGATGATCCTGCTCAAGACAAGTTATACTTGCAATGGAGAGTAACATCTACTACACCAGCAACAGGCTTTACAAGAGCTTGCTTCAATGCTGTAAAGATTGAAGTTGTGAAGAAAACAGCTCCTGTTTTTGAAGAATAATTTCATAGAAAATCTTTTTAGGTAATCGGGAAGATGACTTGAAAAGAAATGAATAAGTAAAGGAGAGTTGAGGATGGTTTGTTCCATCATCCTCTCCTTTTTTTTAAACTTTTTTTTGAGATCCATCTCAAGGAGTGATTTCAAAATAGACCAGAACAATCTAATCATGAAACGATTAAAAAACTCCTCACTATTGTTAACTGGCTTACTAGGACTGGCAGCTACAGAATCCTGTTCCGTTCATCAGGAGGAAGTTAAGCCCAATATCCTTTACTTTCTTGTGGATGATATGGGGGGAATGGATGCCCATTATCTGGGGTCGGATTTTTATGAAACCCCAAATATGGATAGGCTGGCATCTCAGGGGGTAAAATTTACCAATGCCTACGTTAGCCATCCGCGTTGTGTTCCATCCCGTTATTCTATAATGACTGGGAAATATCCGGCAAGAATAAACCGTCCGGGGCCAGGGAAAATGAAGCTTGAAGAAGTAACTGTTGCAGAAGGTTTGAAGGAAGCTGGATACTCTACATTTTTTGCTGGCAAATGGCATCTTACGATGGGAGGAGAAAGTATGCCGGAGAATCAAGGTTTTGACTACAATATTGCAGGAGGGCATGCAGGAGCACCTATTTCTTACTTTTACCCCTATAATTCACCTGCACATCACCAGTTTAAAATACCTATTTTGGGACTGGAAGATGGTCATGAAGACGAATATCTTACCGACAGATTAACCACCGAGACAATTGAGTATTTGAAGCAACATGTTGGCAATCATCCGGATCAACCTTTTTTTGCCTTCCTGTCTCATTACGGAGTGCATGAGCCTTTTCATGCTAAGAAAGAGTACATTGAAAAGTTCAAAAGGAAATTGGATTCCATTGAATTTAAGCAGCCGGAATTTATCAGGGAAAGTCATGGTTATACTAAAATGAGGCAAGACAATGCTGAATATGCTGCCATGCTTTACAGTGTAGACGAGAGTTTAGGTAGGCTTATGAAAACATTGGAAGACCTAAAACAAATGGACAATACGATTGTAGTATTTTACTCTGACAATGGAGGATTATCAAATACAGGAACGGAAGTTCGTCCATTGGCTACCTCAAATTATCCATTGCGAGCCGGTAAAGGTCATTTGTATGAAGGCGGAGTGCGCGTTCCTTTGGTCGTAAAATGGAATGGAGTGACAAAACCAGGTTCCATTTGTAATGCATTGATTACAGGAACAGACTTTTTTCCTGCTTTTCTGGAGGCAAGTGGAATGAGCTTGCGCCCACAGGATCATTTAGATGGTCAAAGTTTTCTTTGGGCATTGAAGGGAGAACAGAACCCTAATCCACAACGAGCAATTTACTGGCACAACTGTTTGGCCAGACCATTAAGAACAGGAGACTACAATAGCACTGCGGTACGAAGGGGCAAGTATAAGCTTATCGATTTTTATCTGAAAGATTCTTTGGAATTGTATAATGTGGAAGATGATATTATGGAGAGCGAGAACCTTGCCGACAAACTACCTGAAGAGCGTGATGAGCTATTGCAACTAATTCAGGACTGGCGCAAGGATGTAAATGCGAATATGACAATGAAGGAGAGTAAAAGTACAGTAAAAGAGTACAATCATTAATTGCTCACTGAGCTGTCAAATACAATTTTGGATAAGATTAAACCTGTTGGTTTTTTATATCTTCTAAGTCTTAAAATCAAAAAAATGAATTACAAAAATATATTGCTTACCGGGATGATAGGATTGGGATTAACACCAGCCTGTATTCCTGAAAAGAAAGAAATAAAACCAAATGTATTGTTCTTTCTGGTTGATGATATGGGGTGGATGGATGCAGGCTATCAAGGCTCAAAATTCTATGAGACTCCCAATATCGACCAACTTGCTGAGCAGGGAGTACAATTTACAAATGCCTATGCTACGCACCCAAGGTGTGTACCTTCAAGGTATTCTTTGATTACAGGAAAATATCCCGCAAGGGCACAAATGCCTGGACCAGGAGAAGGAAAACTTCGTCCGGGGGATGAAGGTAAACTTAAGGCTGAAGAGCTTTGTTTGGCTGATGCTCTAAAAGCAGGAGGTTATTCTACCTTTTTTGCAGGGAAGTGGCATTTGGCAACCTCAGGAACATTCCCGCAGCATGTAGGTTTCGATATCAATATTGCAGGAGGGCATGCTGGCTCGCCAATTTCTTACTTCTATCCTTACAATGAAGGTAAACAAGCAGGAAAAAAGAATCCGATAGAGGGCCTTGATGAAGGAACCAAAGGGGAATATTTGACCGATAGAATAACGGAAGAAACGGTTGAATATATTGAAAGCCATGTCACAAATCATCCGGATCAACCTTTTCTTGCATATGTATCTCATTATGCGGTTCATGAACCATTAGAGGCTAAAGAAGAATATGTGAATAATTTTAAGCAGAAGCTAAAGTTCATGTGCTACGAAATGCCTGAATTTATCGAAGAAGGCACAGGTACTACGAAAATGAGGCAAGATGACCCAGTTTATGCAGCCATGATTTACAGCATGGATGAATGTTTGGGAAGGATTACCAAAACATTGGAAAAGCTAGGACAACTTGATAATACCATCATCATCTTTTTCTCTGATAATGGAGGTTTGTCGAACAGAGGTTTTAGGCCTAGAAGGGTAGCTACCTCCAATTATCCTTTACGAGCAGGAAAAGGACATTTGTATGAAGGGGGAGTTAGGGAACCTATGATTGTGAAGTGGCCTGGAGTTACCAAGGCAGGAACAAAGTCTGATGCAATTGTAACGGGAACAGATTTTTTTCCTACGATTCTGGAAATGGTTGGCTTGCCATTACAACAGGAAGCTCATGTTGATGGAGAGAGTTTTGCTTGGGCTCTTACCAGGGCTAAAGTCCCAAAAAAGGATAGGGCTATTTTTTGGCACTCACCAATTTCTCGCCCTCATGCAACAGGAGATGAGAACTGTAGCGCCATTAGAAAAGGGCCTTACAAGCTGATTGAGTGGTATGATGAAGGTCGAATTGAATTGTACAATCTGGAAAAAGATATTCAAGAGAATGACAATATTGCAGGTGAAAATCCTAAACTGGTTAAAGAACTCTTAGTGGAACTCACAGACTGGAAAAAAGAAGTGAATGCGTATATAAAGGAATAATTTTATAGTGACAAAAGTACTAGTTGTAGTAACTGAAAAATATATTAAATAATGAATTTGAATTTAAAATCATTATCCTGTTTAGGACTTGGATTATTGGGTGCCATGGGTGCCATGGCTGTAAAGAAGGAAAAACCAAATATATTGTATTTCCTGGTAGATGACATGGGGTGGACTGATACGGGTTATCAGGGATCAAAATTCTATGAAACACCAAATATTGACAAGTTGGCACAAGAAGGGGTTAAATTTACAAATGCCTATGTAAGTCATCCTCGTTGTTTGCCATCGCGCTATTCTATTATAACAGGAAAATACCCGGCTAGAGATTGGGTGCCAGGATCAAATGAGAAGCAATTAAAAGGAGGAGAGACTACCCTAGCTGTGCCATTTAAAGAGGCTGGTTACTCAACTTATTTTACCGGGAAATGGCATTTGGCTTCCAATGAAAGTTTACCGGAAGATCAAGGTTTTGAAATTAACGTTGGCGGAGGTCACGCAGGGGCACCTACATCTTATTTCTATCCATATAATGTTAGGAAGAGTGGTAAGCCGGGTAAGGAGCGTCCTATTCATGGATTGGATGATGGAGTAGAGGGTGAGTATCTTACCGATAGATTGACTGATGAAACCATTCAGTATTTGAAAAAGCAACATGAGGAAACACCAGATAAACCATTCCTTGCCTACGTATCGCATTATGCTGTTCATACCCCTTTTCAGGCGAAAGAGGAGTATGTGAAAAAGTTCAGAAAGAAATTAAAAACAATGCATTACGATGGACCTGAATATATCAGCGAGGGTACGGGGCAAAGAAAAATGCGTCAGGATAATGCTGTTTATGCAGCCATGATTTACAGCATGGATGAGAGTTTGGGCCGTTTGGTGAAAACCCTCAAAGAGTTGGGAGAGTACGACAATACCATTATCATTTTATTTTCTGATAACGGTGGTTTGTCGAATCGAGGAACAAATCAGCGTCAATTGGCTACTACCAATACCCCATTGAAGGCCGGAAAGGGACATCTTTATGAAGGTGGAATTCGTGAGCCTATGCTTGTAAGATGGCCAGGAGTAACCAAAGCTAGAACAGAAACTGATGCTGTTATTATCGGATCAGACTTTTTCCCAACAATGCTTGATATGGCCGGATTGCCATTGCATCCTGAAGCTCACCTTGATGGAGAAAGCTTTGTTTGGGCATTAAAAAACAAAGCAAATCCAAATCCTGATCGTGCATTTTTCTGGCATTCACCAACCGGAAGACCTCATTCAACTGGCGATTCTAACTGTAGTGCTGTTCGCCAGGGCGATTATAAGCTGATGGAATTTTTTGACCAGGGACGAGTGGAGCTTTACAATGTGAAAGAAGATATTTCTGAATCGAATAACTTAAGTGAAGAAATGCCTGAGAAAACGGCAGAGTTGTTGGAAACCCTTCATAAATGGAAGAAAGAAATTGACGCCTTTAAAAAAGTAAAGAAGGACAAAAGCAAGAAGAAGGGGAAAGGCAAAGGCAAGAAAGGTAAAAAGGTACATCGTCATTAGTAATTATCGACAAATAACTAAGGACTTGTAACGAATTACAATAAAAAACGCAATCAATGAATGGATTTAAATATGCAGTTGCAGGCTTAGGGCTGGGGTTATGCTTTAATATGGCGGCCCAAGCTCAGCAATTGCCAAAGCTAGAAAAAATTAAAAAACAAAAGCCACGTAATGTGATCTTCATTTTGACCGATGATCACCGTAACGATTTCATGGGCTTTACAGGGAAAGTACCTTGGCTGGAAACGCCTAATATGGACAAACTGGCTAAAGAAGGTGCTCATTTCAAGAATACATTTGTTACCACCTCTTTGTGTTCGCCAAGTCGTGCATCTATTTTAACTGGTCAGTATTCGCATTGTCATACAATTGTAGATAATTATGCACCAGATCCTGGCAATCTTGTTTATTTTCCACAATACCTCCAAAAAGTAGGGTATGAAACGGCTTTCCTTGGAAAATGGCATATGGGTGACCATGGTGATAAGCCACAGCCGGGTTTTGATCATTGGGAAAGTTTCAAAGGACAAGGAATCTATTACAATCCCGAATTGAATATTAACGGGGAGCGTATTCAGTATAAGGACTCAACCTACATTACGGACTTGTTGACTGAACATGCCATCGACTGGTTGGATCACAGAGACAAGGATAAACCTTTTTTTATGTATCTATCTCACAAGGCGGTTCATGCAGAGTTTGAGCCTGCCAAAAGACATAAAGGCAGATACAAAGGAAAAAAAATCACATTGCCTCCAACTTTCGACCAGACCAAAAATGGTGAATACCAGGATTTAAAATGGCCGGAATGGGTAAAGCAGCAGCGCATTAGTTGGCATGGTGTTGATTATATGTACCATGGAAATGCTGATTTTAATGAAATGGTGCAGAAATATTGTGAGACATTACTAGGCGTTGACGAGAGCATTGGTTCTGTTTTGGATTATCTTAAAGAGCATGATCTTGATGAATCTACCATGGTTATTTACATGGGAGATAATGGCTTTAGCTGGGGAGAGCATGGTTTGATTGATAAAAGACATTTTTACGAAGAGTCGGTAAAAGTTCCTTTCCTGGTTCGTTGCCCTGAACTTTTCAAAGGAGGGAAAACAATAGAGAAAATGGTGCAAAATATTGATGTTGCGCCTACTATACTGGAAATGGCTGGATTGAATAAGCCCGAATACATGCCAGGACATTCATTTACACCATTACTGAAAGGTGATGAAAGCAATTGGAGAGATCGTATTTTCTATGAATACTATTGGGAGTATGATTTTCCAATGACCCCAACCGTTTTTGGTCTGCGTACCGATCAATACAAATACATTCGCTATCATGGTGTTTGGGATAGAAATGAATTGTATGACATTAAAAATGATCCCGATGAAATGTACAATTTGATTGATAAGCCAGAACATCAAGAACTGGTGAAAGATTTAGCCAATCAGCTATATGATTGGTTGGAAAATACTGATGGTATGAATATTCCTTTAAAGCGAACAGTAAAATATCGTTGGGGTGATTATCGTCATGAGAATCAATATTAACAGGGAATAAGGTTTAGAAATGAAAAAAGAACTTCTATATATGGGGCTTTTGGCTGTAGCAGGAATGAATCCTGCACAGTCTATGGCCAAAGAGAAAGCTGAACAAGCAGAAAAGAAAAATGTACTTTTTATCATGGTGGATGATTTGCGTCCACAATTGGGGTGTTATGGACAAACTCAAATTAAGTCGCCTAATATCGACAAGCTTGCCAGTGAGGGTACATTATTCAGAAAAGCCTATTGTAACTATCCGGTTTGTGGTCCATCAAGAGCCAGCTTATTAAGCGGTCTTCGTCCGAATGCAACTCGTTATATCAATAACCAGAGCAGTGTGGAGAAAGATGAGCCTAATATTGTTCCTATTCAAAAAGCATTTAAGGACAATGGGTACTATACCGTAAGTTTAGGTAAAGTATACCATCATAGATTTGATATGGTTGAAGGGTGGACAGAAAGACCATGGCATGCAACAGACGGAGAAAAGCGCAAGGATCATCCGGATGGGTGGCGTGACTATCAAGATGAAGACAACCTTGCCCTTTGCAGAGGAAATAAGGGAAGAGCAAATTCCTTTGAGATTGGAAAGGTGAACGATGAGGATTACTTTGATGGAAAAATAGCCAACAGAGCCATTGAAAAACTGAAGAAGTTCAAGAAATCAGGACAGCCATTCTTTATGACAGTGGGATTCATAAAGCCGCACTTGCCATTTAATGCGCCAAAGAAATATTTCGATTTATATCCAAAGAATTCAATTGTGCTGCCAGGTAACTACTATGCACCTGAAAATGCACCGGAGCAATCACTTCATAATTGGTGGGAGTTAAGAGCTTATCATGATATCCCATCAAAAGATGGTAATTTGACAGATGAGAAAGCCAAAGAAGTGATTCGAGGTTATTATGCATGTGTTAGCTATGTAGATGCCATGGTGGGTAAGGTTTTGGATAAACTAAAAGAGTTGAATCTGGATGAGAATACAGTTGTATGTTTAATCGGAGATCATGGATGGCAATTGGGAGAGCACTTGTTGTGGTGTAAGCACAGTAACTTTAACAAGTCGCTGAATACTACTATGATTGTAAAAGCCCCTGGCATGAAAGGTGGTCACGAAACAAATTCTTTAGTTGAGTTGATTGACCTGTATCCTAGCTTTTGTGATTTGACAGGAATCGATGCTCCTGATCATTTGGAAGGGAAAAGCTTTGTCCCTGTTTTGAAGAATCCTAAAAAGAAATGGAAGGAAGTGGTGTATTCCAAAATGGGTGACGGTTGGACAGCAATTACTCAACAATACATCTATACAGAGTGGAAGAATAAAAAAGGCGAGACTACAGAAAGAATGTTATTCGATCATAAAAATGATCCGGAGGAAAATGTGAATGTAGTTGGTGAAGCGAAAATGAAAAAAGTAGTGGCGAAAATGTCAAAACTTTTGGGTCTATATGTTGAAGCAGAATAAGAAAGATGAGAAATCCACTGATTAAAAATACTTGCCATTGGTCGTTGTTTTTATTGGGAGGAATTGCTTTGCACTCGTGTGGTGTAAACCAAAACTCAAAGGATAATTCTTGTGAGCAACCTAATATTCTTTGGATTACTTGTGAAGATATCAGTCCCAATTTGGGTTGCTATGGTGATTCAGCTGCAAAAACTCCTGTCATTGATCAGCTGGCTGCTGAGGGAGTGTTGTTTACCAATGCTTTTGCTACGGTAGGAGTTTGCGCACCAAGCCGATCGTCTATCATTACTGGTATGTATCCTGTTTCCCTTGGAACTCATAATATGAGAACCGGAAAAGACATAACAGGAATCTCCAAGGGGAATTATAATAAGGAAACGGGTATAGTAGATCCAAAAGGAAACTCAGTACCTCAGTATTCGGCAGTCATCCCTTCTCAGGTGAAGTGTTTTACTGAATATCTGCGAAAAGCAGGATACTATTGTACCAATAATGCGAAGACAGATTATCAGTTCGCTGCACCGATTACGGCATGGGATGAAAACGATACGCAGGCACATTGGCGAAACAGACCCAAAGGAAAACCATTCTTTTCGGTATTCAATTTGAACGTGTCGCATGAATCACAAATTTGGAAGAAGAAAAACGATTCTTTACGAATAGATCCAAAGGCTCCGGCTCTTCCTCCTTATTTTCCTGAAGATTCCATTGTGCGAAAAGACATGGCTCGCAACTACTCCAACATTAGTGAAATGGATCAACAGGTTGGAGAAATTTTGGAGCAGTTGAAAGAGGATGGCCTGTTGGATAAAACCATTGTTTTTTTCTATAGCGACCATGGAGGCCCTTTGCCAAGAGGGAAAAGAGCCATTTATGATTCCGGCCTGAAGGTTCCTATGGTAATCAGGTTTCCAAAGCAAAAGCATAGAGGAGTTGTGAACAGGGAAATGGTATCCTTTGTCGATTTGGCACCTACCGTTCTTTCTCTGGCAGGAGTCGACGCTCCTGACTACATGCAGGGACAGGCTTTCCTTGGACCATACAAAGCCAAAGAACCAAGAACTGAAATATATGGTTCCAAGGATAGAATGGATGAGTTTTATGATATGGTTCGTAGTGTTCGCGATACCCAATACTTGTATGTGAAGAATTTTCATCCGGAATGGTCCTATTACAAGGATATCAAATATCGCAGACAATTGGATATGATGAATCGTTTGTTGGATTTGAAAGCTAAAGGAGAGTTGACAAAAGAGCAAAAACTCTTTTTTAGAACCAGTAAGCCAACTGAGGAATTGTATGATGTGAAAGCAGATCCTTTTCAATTAAATAATCTGGCTGAGGATCCAAAGTATAAAGCCATCATGGATAAGATGTCTGTAAAGTTGGATAGCTGGCAGAAAGTGGTTGGAGATAAGGGAAATATCCCGGAAGGAGAACTGGTAAGGCAAATGTGGCCAAATTTGGAGCAACCTGTTACAGCCAAACCTACGTTTGAAAAACTTGGTAATGCATATGAAATACATTGTGCAACGAAAGGTGCATCGGTGGCTTACCAGGTTACCCGTGATGGGGAAAGCAAAAATGCGTGGAAGCATTGGCAGGTTTATCAAAAGCCAATACAATTGAAAGCAGGAGAATGTTTACATGTTGTTGCAATTCGTATTGGCTACAAACAGAGTTTTGAGAATAAATTGAGGAAATAGAAGATGCAAAAAATAAAAAAATACATGGCCTTGGCCTTGGCAACATTGCCATTATTGGGACAAGCTCAGGAAAAAAAGAATGTCCTGTTTATTGCAGTAGACGATTTAAAACCCATTTTAGGTTGCTATGGTGATGATTTGGTGAAAACACCCAACATTGACAGATTGGCCAAACGTGGAGTAGTATTTGCCAATAACCATTGCCAGCAAGCTGTTTGTGCTCCTTCAAGAGCCAGTCTATTGTGTGGGATACAGCCAGATAAGACAAAAGTATGGGATTTGAAAACACTGATTCGAGATATGAATCCCGATATTTTAACCTTACCGCAGCACTTCAGACAAAATGGATACTTCACGACCAGTGTGGGAAAAATCTACGACAAGAGAAGTGTGGATGAACATCATGACAAAGTATCGTGGAGCGAAGTTCAAGCCTTTGAAGGAGATTATAAATATTACGACGATAAGTGTGGAGAGCCTGCTTTAGGCTATTACCAATTGCCGGAGACCAAGGAAAAAGTAGCCAAATACCGTAAGGAAGCAGAGGCTATGGGCAAGAAAGGATATGGAATTACCAAATATGCAATTTCCTTTGTTAAGCCAACTACCGAATGTGCCGATGTGCCAGACAATGCTTATGTAGATGGCGTGTTGGCCTTATCGGCTATCGATCGTTTGGAAAAGCTTTCTAAAAAGGAAGAACCATTCTTTCTGGGTGTTGGGTTTAAGCGTCCACATTTGCCTTTTGTGGCTCCCAAGAAATATTGGGATTTGTACCAGAGAGAGGAAATGCCATTGGCAAAATATCAGAAAGCAGCTGAGAACGGACCTCTTTTAGCCTATCACAATTCTGGTGAGTTGCGCTCCTATACCGATATTCCTCCTTTGAAATCTTTTTCGGATATTGAATCTGATTTGATTCCAGTTGAGAAACAAAAAGAAATGATTCATGGATACTATGCAGCGGTTTCTTATATAGATGCGCAGGTTGGTAAGGTGTTGAATGCTTTGGATTCTTTGGGATTAACAGAAAATACTGTTGTTGTTCTGTGGGGTGATCATGGCTGGCACCTGGGTGATCATGGTATTTGGTGTAAGCATACCAATTTCGAACAGGCTACCCGTAGTCCAATGATAATTGCTGACGGAGAGAATCATACTGGTGTATGCAAAACACCTACTGAATTTCTGGATCTGTTTCCTACACTTTGCGATCTGGCAAATATTGAAACTCCGGAGCACTTGGATGGGATAAGCTTACTACCTGTACTGAAGGATCCGAAGAAAGAACTGAAGCCTTATGCCGTGAGTCAGTTTCAACGAGGAAAGGCAGAAGGTTATGCTTTCAGATCGGAAAGGTATCGTTATGTGGTTTGGGTGAAAAACATGTTTAGAAACCCATCACAATTTTCAAAGGATTTAATATCTGTTGAAGAACTTTACGATTACAAGAAGGATCCTCTGGAGACCAGGAATGTGGTGAATGAGAAGAAATATAGAAAAGTGAAACAACAGATGGAGAAATACTGTTTGGATTACTTTAAAAACAGATAAATTGGTATCGCCTGCCGGATTGATCCCCTCTTACTAATTCAGCAGGTTGATATTTTTTTGAAAAGAAACAGCATTAAAAATGAAGTACAGAATGAATAAGAGCTCAATGATAAAGAACAGGAACGTGATAAAGGGTTTACTTTGTATCTGTTTGTTTCTGCTTTCCAGTGCAGTTGTAGCACAGGAAGAGGGTGAAGATATTTATTTTAACCAGCTTGGTTTTTTGCCCAATGTGGAAAAGGTAGCCTCCATTAGGGGCGTTGAGCAGGGAGACTTTCTGATTCGCAGGACTGCAAACAATCAAATTGCATTCTCCGGGCAATTGGAAAAAGCAGCTTACTGGAAAAGTTCTGGTGAGAAGATCCTGATTGCTGATTTTTCAAAACTACAGGAAGAGGGAGAATACTATTTGGAAGTTCCGGGAGGTGGAAAATCAAGTAAGTTTACCATTTCCAAAGACTGTTTCAAAAAAGTACTGAAGGCTACATCTAAAGCCTATTATTACTGGCGTTCTGCCTTCCCGATAACAAAAGAATTTGGTGGTGAATGGAACCGTCCTTTAGCCCACCCGGATACAGTGGTGTTTATTCATCCCTCAGCTGCATCAAAAAAGAGACCTGTCGGAACTGTAATTAGTGCTCCCGGAGGTTGGTATGATGCAGGTGATTACAACAAGTATGTGGTAAACTCAGGCATTACCTGTTACAGCTTGATGTCTGCCTATGAATTTTCAAAACAAAGATTCAACTCCTTGAATTTGAACATTCCGGAGTCCAATGACAACATTCCCGATATTCTAAATGAAGTGTACTATAATCTGAAATGGATGATGAGTATGCAAGATCCGCATGACGGGGGAGTATATCATAAACTAACAACAGCAAACTTTGCCGGAGAACATATGCCGCACCAGGTAAAGAACAGGAAAAGGTTCGTGGTTCAAAAAACCACAGCTGCAACATTGAACTTTGCTGCGGTGATGGCCATGTCTCATCGAGTATTAAAAAAGGATTACCCAAAGTTTGCAGATCAATGTTTGCTTGCTGCAGAAAAGGCCTGGACCTGGGCAGGAAGATATCCTGAGACCTTTTACGAACAGGAAGAACTCAATAAAAAGTATGATCCTGATATTAATACAGGAGCTTATGACAATAAAAAGCTTAAGGATGAATTTGCCTGGGCTGCAAGTGAACTGTTCCTGAGTACGAAGAATAATGAGTATCTTCATCATGCCATGAATTATTATAAAACAATTCATCATATTGCGGTACCAAGTTGGGGAAATACAGCCATGCTTGGAATATACTCCTTATTGAATAACAGAAAAAACATTCCTTTTTCAGAGAGAAAGGAGTTTCATATTTTAAATCGAAAACTATTGAAAATGGCTGATGCCTTGCTTGACTCCTATTTAAAATCGCCAAACAGAACGGCTTTCGGAAATCAGGAGGCTCACTTTAAGTGGGGATCAAATGCCATTGCAGCCAACCAGGGCATGCTTTTGTTACAGGCTTGGAGACTAACTGGCAAACAGATGTATTATGATGCTGCTTATTCAAACCTGGACTATATTTTGGGACGAAATGCAACAGGATACTGTTTTGTGACTGGTTTTGGTCATCAGAATCCCAAATACCCACACCACAGAATTTCTGCGGCAGATGGAGTAAAGGAGCCTGTGCCAGGTCTTTTGGTTGGTGGAGCCAGCAATATGAAACTACCAGCCTTACAATTTCCATCAAAGTATTCAGCAAAAAGGTATCATGATGAATACAAATGTTACGTTACCAATGAAGTCGCAATTAACTGGAATGCTCCCTTGGTTTTCCTGATTAGCGGACTAAGCAATAACTTTTAAATCTATAACATGTATCGACCGAGAAGACTAAGGATAAAACTATTTTTGCTATTTATTGGATTTCTATTCCTGACCTCCTCTTTTGCCCAGAGCAAGACGGAAGGAGAGAGAACAAAGGCCTTTGAATTTGTCCGGGAAATGGGCCGGGGAGCTAATTTTATGGCAGCCAAAATGGAAGGGCGTTTTCACTCCAATCATGATTTTCAGCTTTTAAAGAAAAATCATTTTACCCATTGTAGAATAGGGGGAAAGCTAAATCTTCATATAGGACAAGCTCCCGATTATACAGTTGATGCCGATAGAATTGATGATTTAAAGGAGGCGGCAGACATGTGTTTAGCAAAAGGACTGATCGCGGTGATTGATCCTTTGCACCTTTATAATGAGCATTACAGCGATGATCAGTTACCTGTTCTGAAGAAAATCTGGTCGCAGGTGGCTCAGGCATTTGCTTCATATCCTACTGATAAACTGGCTTTCGAAATCATGAACGAGCCGCACAAAGGCTACGATTTAAAGAGTATGATTCATGAAAGTATTGCTGAGATAAGAAAAGTGGAAGGCAATGAAGAGAGATTGGTTATTGTGTCGGGACAAGGGTTTACTACAAGGAAAGCTTTAATTAATGCTTTTGACGACGATGTATTTCCCACTGGTGATTCCTACCTGATTGGAACCTTTCATTACTACGATCCCAAAAGCTTTACCAAGCAAGGTACTTTTGGTGTGACAACCAATTGGGGGGAGAGTGGAGCAAATGATTCGGATTGGTCAGTAGTGGAAGATGCTTTTGATGAGGTTGAGGAAGCAAACAACGATTGGGCTCAACGACATCAAACGACTGTCTTACCCCTTTATTTGGGAGAGTATGGCGTGGATAATCAGGCTCCTGATGCGGATAGAAAAAGATGGCTTTCCTGGATAAGAATGCAAGCTGAAAAGCGTGGTTATTCAACCTCCCTGTGGAACATGTACAATTTGAATAGCAAGGGAATTGGCCCTTGGGAGAAGGAGCAGAAAGATGATTCTTCCACAAGGTATTTTGAGCAGGATGTGGTTGAGGTTTTAATGACCCGATACGAAATGGAAGGTGCCGATGTAAGCGGACAACTGGAAATTGTAGACGAAACGGAGAATGTTTCGGGAGAACAGTATCTTACTTATTCAAACGCACAGCATGGCGATCAGGCTATTTTGAATAGTATTTATATCCCCAAATCAGATCAATATACCTTGACCATTCGATATAAAAATCAGGATGAGCAAAATGCGGTTTTAAGCATTGCTGCTTTGGATCAGAATGGAAATAAAGTATCGGAGCAAGAGGAGGTATTCTTTCCGTCAACTGCGGATATTGAGGGATGGGGAAAGATTCTTGTGAAGCTTGATTTGGAAGCAGGAGAGGATAATCAGATTGAGCTGACAGGCCTTAACGATTTAGAATCATTACAGCTTGATTACCTCTGTATCTCTCTGGGGGAATATTTCGACAGACTTTATCCTGCGGAACAAAAAGAGGCTGATGTGCCTACTGCTGTCATTTCACCTGCTGAAGAAAGAAAAGTAAACATAAAGGTCTATCCAACCATCTTTTCAAATCATACCAATATCTATTCTAATCTGAATGGTGGTGAGAAAGTCATTTTTCAAGTGAACGATTTGTTGGGGAGGCCTATTCAAAAAGGCAGCTTACCTGCAACTAAATCGAGCTTGTTGTTGGGGCAAAATTATCAGAATGGCTATTACCTTTTGAACTTTGTGGGAGAAGGTTGGCGCAAGTGTATCAAACTGGTTAAAAAGTCAGGAATCTAAATAGCGATACTCCAGAGAGCAAATTAAAAAAGATAGTACTAGCAAATCGGACTTACTGTAGGCAGTAAATCCGATTTGTTGTATACAGTAAATTGAAAAAGCTAGTAGCAGCAAATCAAAAAAGGTGGTAGAAGTTTATCTATACCAGGGTCCCATTTTTCCAAAGACAACTTTTGGGATATTGCAGGAACCAAAAACCAACCTTCGGGAACGCATTCTTAACTTCAATGAACCATTCTTAGAATATTTTTGAGATAGAAGAATCAAAAAAATAACAAACAGATATGGATCGGAGAGTTTTTGTAAAACAATTTTCATTAACCGTCTTGGGAACAGCCTTGCTTCCTATGGGCTTATCGGCAAAAAATAAGAATTTGTGGGGGAAGAAGATTACCCCTCAAAGCTTGTTTGATGAAGGGAAACTGGATGTGATATTGCCGGAAGAGGCATTTAATCCCATGGGAAACTGGGAGCAAGCATGGAGACTTTGGATGCCTTTTAGGGGAAAGCCAGGTGAAGCTTCCGGGTATTTACATGTGACAAGAAATGTTGCAGATCATTCGGGAAAGGTAGAATATGGAGTTGAGCAGGCCATTTCAGAGAACAACCAATGGATGCATCTTACCAAGGTTGCCATCAGGGCCAGAAACAATCAGTATGGAACTCCTTTGAATTGGGAGGCTGCCACTGAATACATCAAAGCTCCGGGAAAAGGTTTTAATAAAGAAGTTGGTTCCTACCAGAGCTCAGATCTGACAAATGAAAATGAAGACATCTGTTTGAATTTTACCTTGCTTGATACGGTTCAGAGAATGAAAATGGAAGGGGTGAAAGAATTGAATTTTACGTTTTTCGATGAACTGGATAAGGAGAAGAAAAATCACAGCATCAGATACAAAGAAGACACAAGAATTCAGATTGGCGGAAAAACCGTTGAGGTTCATTGTTACGAGCAAATAGGTGAGGGAATGCTTCCCTGGATGTATTATGTAGATGACAATGGACGATTGCTTCTTGCCATAAATGGGATGCGAGTTCTCATTGCTGATGTGCAATGTAAAAGCAATTATCAGGCTACTTACCCTGAAATCAGTGAGGTTTCCATTGAGAAAAGGGCTGTACAGTCGGGAAGAAAAGGAGAGATCAGAAAGGATAAGCGTCCGAACATTCTGTTTTTAAGTACCGATCAGCAAACTTGGAATACCCTGTCGGCATTAGGAAACAAACATCTGAATACACCTAACCTGGATCGATTGGCAAACAAAGGGGTCACCTTTAGTCAATGTTATAGCCCAAATCCGGTTTGTTCCCCTACGCGTGCAAGTTGGATTACTGGATTGGCAAGCAGTGAACATGGAGTGATCAAGAACGGGAAATCGATTATTTCGGGACTGACAACGGTAGGACATACCCTTCGGGAAGAGGGATATGAAACCGTTTTTGCAGGCAAGCTGCATGTGGGTATTCCTGAATCCTATGGTGAGAAAATACCAGGTTTCGATAAGGTATTGTGCATGGGAATTGGAGGGAAAGGAACCCTGGGTGACCAGGCGGTTTCCAGTGTGGCTGTTGGCTATTTGCAAAACAGGGACCGATCCAAGCCATTTTATCTTACGGTAAACTTCTTACAGCCTCACGACATCTGTAATTGGATCAAGAGACACAACAAAAATCGCAACGACAGGCATTTGGATTCTGTACTGAATGAATTACCACCCTTGCCTGAAAATTTCAATGCAATATTAGAGGAACCTCAAAAAATGATTGTTCCCAGAAAGACGGAGTGGACCGAGACCGACTGGCGTTACTACCTGTGGGCATACTACAGGATGGTAGAAGAAGTGGATGCTGAGATTGGTCGTGTTCTGCATGCTTTGGAGGAGACTGGCGAAGCCGATAATACGGTCGTGCTATTTAATTCCGATCATGGAGAGGGAAGTGCAAGTCATCAGTCGGTAACCAAAAACTATTTGTATGATGAGGCTTGCCGCGTGCCGATGATCGTTTCTTATCCGAAAGAGTTAAGATCAGGTGTTGTCGATCATGAGAATTTACTGTCCTGTTTGGATATCGTACCTACCATTTGTGATTTTGCCGGAGCCAAAGCGCCTGAAAACTGCAGTGGAATCAGTATGCGACAACTGGCTGCTGGCAAGAAGAGAAAGCTACGCGATTTTGTAGTGTCTGAGGTGAATAATGATAATGGACGAATGGTAAGAAGCGAGGACTTTAAATTGATCGTTTATCGAAATGATTCAAACTATTTGTTTTTCGATATGAAGAATGATCCCGGCGAGACCATCAACCTGGCTCAAGACACCAAATACAGTCAGCAATTACAGGAGCATTTTACCATGCTTGAACAATGGGAATCGAAACTAACGAAAGCCCCATTTTGTAAGCCTTTTAACACGCAAATCAGTTAATATGAAGAACTTTTTTAACTCTATAATGAAACCAGCATCTGTTTTGGCATTGGCGCCTTTGCTGGCGGTATCCTGCCAAAGCAAAAAAGTACAGGAAACTCATCAGCAACAACCCAATGTCCTGTTTATTGCCATTGATGATTTAAAACCCATGTTGGGTTGTTATGGCGATAGCCTGATACAAACGCCAAACATCGATCGCTTGGCGCAAACTGGAGTAGTTTTCACAAATACTCACTGCCAGCAGGCGGTGTGCGGCCCTTCCCGTGCCAGTTTGCTAACGGGAATGCGACCTGATTTTACGAAAATATACGACCTGAAAACATTCATCCGCGATAAGAATCCTGATATCACCACGCTTCCGCAGCATTTCAAGAACAATGGATACAGCACCGCAGCGGTGGGGAAGGTTTTCGATGTTCGCTCAGTGGATCAGCATCATGATTCCCTTTCGTGGAGCGAACCTTACGAGCTTTTGGAAGGTTCCAACCCAATTGGAGAAGGATGGATCTACTCCAAAAAACGAATTAGTACCGAAGCTCCCGATGTTGCCGACAGCATAACTGTGGATGGGAAGATTTTGTTGAGGGGAAATGAGTTAATGCAGCAATTGTCCCAGCAGTCAAATCCTTTCTTTTTGGCCGTAGGCTTTCATAAGCCTCATTTGCCCTTTGTGGCTCCAAAGAAATATTGGGATCTCTATGACCGAAATGATTTTAAAGTGCATCCTTTCCAGGAAAAACCCGAAAATGCACCGGACTTTGCCTATCAGCCAGGTTGGGAAATCAGAAGTTTGTATGAAGATGTTCCTAAAAAAGGGAAGATTGCGGACAGCAAACAACTGGAGTTGATTCATGGTTACCATGCCTGTGTATCCTTTATAGACCAGCAAGTGGGCTTGTTGTTGAAACAGTTAGATGATTTAGGATTGAGAGAGAATACCATTGTGGTATTGTGGGGCGATCATGGATGGCATTTGGGCGACCATGACATGTGGTGCAAACACACCAATTACGAGCAGTCTACACGTTCTCCACTCATTGTTTCCTATGGTTACAAATATAAGGGGAGCAATGCTTCGCCTACCGAATTTGTTGATATTTTTCCTACCCTTTGTGAGTTAAGCGGTGTGAATACCCCGGCTAAACTTGATGGAACAAGTCTGCTTTCCATCATGAGTGGAGAAAAGGAAAAGGTGAAAGATGTTGCCGTGAGTCAGTTTCACAGAAATGGGAACCTTATGGGATATGCTTTTAGAAATGAGCGTTATCGTTATGTGGTATGGTTCAAAAGCAAATTCAAACAGGATGAGGTTGGTCCCTTTGGTGAGGATTTGATTGTTGCCAAAGAGCTTTACGACTATAAAAAGGATCCTTTGGAAACCCGCAACCTGATTGATGACAGTGCTTACACTTCGGCCAAAGAAGAAATGGAGCAAGTGAGTAAAGGCTACTTTAAAGAGAGTCTGAAAGCCGATCAGAATTGAAATAAAACAGAATTTTAAATACAATAACGCAGATATAGCAATGAGCGATGTCTGCGTTTTTTCATTTTTGAGATTTGCGGGTATGTCCCAGGAGATTTTTGTAAGGATTAAATTTCTGGAGGTATGTTCCTGGATCTTTTTGTAAGGATTAAATTATTTGAGGTATGCCCAGGAAATTTTTGAAACGATTAAATTTCTGGAGGTATTCCCCAGGATATTTTTGCATCGATTAAATCTCTGGAGGCATGTCCCAGGATATTTTTGCATCGATTAAATTTCTGGAAGTATGTCCCAGAAAATTTTTAGTATCGATTAAACGTTTGGAAGTATATCTCATGAAAATTTGAGTGCCAAATTTTCGCTTGGAAGTCACTTTATGGAATTTGAAACTCAAAATATCATTTGGTAATTCTTATTTCCTTCCTGAAAAAAAGCTTGAAAAACTACTGTTTTTGGTTCATCAATTTTCTTTTAAAGGATTCAAATACCATAGTTGGAAAATCGAAAAAGGAGCCTTGGTTTCCCTGTAGTAGGCTGGTATTTAGCTTTTCCAGGTGAGCTTCTTTTTTGCGGTCAATCCCGATAGATCGTAAAACCTACCTTTCCGATTCATGAGTGAACCATCTTTCGTTCCCCTCAATCTATTTTTGCTACTGTTCCTTAAAGGTTAAAAACGAGGCCTTCTACAGTGTGCCATCGTTTGTGCCGATAAGGAACAAAGGATAACGAAACTCAAAGATAATTGATAAATCTTTCAGTTGGCTGAGGTTTTTTTCAAGCAAATAGAATTTGAGAGTAAGCAGGCTGGTTGAAGGAAAAAAATAACAAATACATGAACGAAACTATAAAAACAAGAAGAAGCACAGGTCTTTTTTCAAGATCAGCTAAGAGCTTAAGTTTAGCGATGATGCCATTCTGTTTATTGGCAGGAGAAAACCAGGCTCAGGCTACTGAACCTGTAAGTAAAACCGGTGATTCGGCAGGGAAGCATATTGCCTCGCAGCAGGAAAAACCAAATATCATCTTTTTTATCGCGGATGATATGGAACGTTTTCAATTTAATTGTCTGCCAGAGGGGAAGGGGAAAAACTTAACCCCCAATATCGATCGTTTGGCGAAGGAGGGAACTGTGATGTTCGGACAGCATGTGAGTTCAGCTGTTTGTACGCCAAGTCGTTTTTCTTGTTTGACTGGTCAGTATGCAAGTCGCGCTCAAAACGAAGGGTTTTTGAAGGATACCAAGAGAATGGATGGAGAAACTGTTGTGCAATGGAATTCTTTTATGACCCCAAAATCGAATTCAATTGCCAAGCTTTTAAAGAAGCAGGGATATACCACAGGGTTTTTCGGAAAAGATCATGTAATTGAGGCAGAAGGTTGGAGAAAACTTCCTTTGGATACGGATCCTACTTCGCCGGATGCTGTGAAAGTACTGAAACGAAATGCCAAGCTGATTGCCGATGCCATGAAAAAGTGTGGCTTTGATTATGCCGGGGCAAATTATTACGATAACCCAAGCTATTTGGGACCTGAAAAGTTGAGATATCACAATCTGGATTGGATTACAGAGAAGAGTTTGAACTTTATGGATAAAGCAGAAGATCAGCCTTTCTTCCTTTACTATGCTACAACTGTTCCTCACGGACCAACAAATGCAGAACAGGCCTGGGATGCGGATCGCAGAATCACCTCAGAAGGAATTTTGGATAAAGCACCTAATGTGCAGCCAGCCAAAGAGACAATTGGTCAGCGTTTAATTGATGCAGGATTGGCAACACCGGGAAATATTCCTGAAAACAAAGCCAATGTATTGTGGATTGACGATGCTCTTGGTGCTTTAATGCAAAGACTAGAAGATGAAGGAAAGTTAGACAATACCATCATTTTCTTCTTTAGCGATCACGGTCAGTATGCTAAAGGATCGGTTTACGAAGGCGGTGTAAGTAGCCCGTCAATTGTATGGAAAAAGGGAGGATTCAAGTGTGGCAATAGAAATGAGGCCTTGGTTTCAAACATCGACTTTGCACCAACCATCTACGATATGGCCGGTGGAAAAGTTGAAAAAGTGAAAGCCTTTGATGGAAAAAGTTTCTTGCCAATTCTGGATGGAAAGAAGGAAAAGATTCACGAGTCGCTTTATTTCGAAATGGGATTCTCTCGCGGGGTGTTAATGGACAATCACAAATACATTGCTTTGCGTTACCCTGAGTATGCCATGAACTGGAGCATGAAAGAGCGTCAGCAGAAGTTGGATGACTGGAACAATTTCCGTATCGCAAACAAATTGAAATACCATTTCGATGATGCAAGTCTTCCTTTTTCACACTTGATGTTGATACCAGGAGGTGGTGATGCTGAATACCCTTCAACAAAACGCTATAAGCACTATTACGATGCCGATCAGCTTTACGATTTAAATAAAGACCCTAAGGAACAAGATAACCTGTATGAAAACGAGGCTTACAGCGCCAAGTTAAAGGGATTGAAGAAAGAGTTGAAAAAGTATTTGAACGACTTGCCGGGAATTTTCGGTGAATTTAAGAAGTAGAAATTAGTTGGTTAGAAAAGAGTAGAACTTATTCGTTAAGGTCTACTCTTTGTCCCGAAAATGATCAATCGGCAACAGAAACATTAATGACTAAGAAAATGAAGTACGGATTTTTTGATGATGAAAGAAGAGAGTATGTAATTACTCAGCCCAATACCCCATTTCCATGGATCAATTATTTAGGTAACGAGGATTTTTTCTCGTTGGTTTCTAATACCGCAGGAGGTTACAGTTTTTATAAGGATGCCAAGTTTCGTCGCTTGAACAGGTACCGTTACAATAACGTGCCAATGGATAACGGTGGGCGTTATTTCTATATCAAGGACAACGACACAATTTGGTCGCCAGGATGGAAACCTGTAAAGACAGAATTGGACAAGTATGAGTGTCGCCATGGTTTGAGCTATACCAAGATTACAGGTGAAAAAAATGGACTGGAGTCAGAAGTTACTCTTTTCATTCCACTTGGGAATTGGTGCGAGATTCAGAAAATGAAATTGACCAACAAGAGTGAAGAAGTTAAAAAGTTTAAGCTTTTCTCTTACAATGAATGGTGTTTGTGGAATGCCGAGGATGATCAAAACAATCTTCAGCGTAACCTTTCTACCGGAGAAGTAGAGATTGATGGCTCAACATTGTACCACAAAACAGAATACAAGGAACGTAGAAATCACTTTGCGTTTTATCATGTAAATGCCGATATCGATGGTTATGATACTGACCGTGAATCATTCATGGGGTTGTATAATGAAGCTTCAGGGCCACAGGCTGTTTTAGATGGAGCTCCTCGCAATTCTGAAGCCCACGGATGGTCTCCAATTGCATCTCACTATTTCGAGATTGAGTTGCAGCCAGGCGAAAGTAAAGATTTGATTTTTGTTTTGGGATACGTTGAGAATGCTGAAGACGACAAGTGGGAGAGCAAAGGCGTTATCAATAAGACAAAAGCAAAGGCACAGATTGCCAAATTTGATACTGGTGAAAAAGTAGATGCTGCCTTGGCAGAACTAGCAGCTTACTGGGAGAACTTATTGAGTATTATTACTCTTGATCACGAGGATGATAAGTTGAACCGAATGGTAAACATCTGGAACCAATACCAGTGTATGGTTACCTTTAACATGTCTCGTTCAGCATCTTTCTTCGAGGTAGGTATCGGACGTGGTATGGGATTCCGTGATTCCAACCAGGATTTAATCGGATTTGTACACCAGGTTCCTGAACGTGCCCGTGAGAGAATCATCGATATTGCTTCTACTCAGTTTCCTGATGGAGGATGTTACCACCAGTATCAGCCACTTACCAAAAGAGGTAACGATGCTATCGGTGGAGGATTTAACGATGATCCAATGTGGTTGATTTTAGGAACTGTTAGCTATATCAAAGAAAGTGGTGATTTTTCTATCCTTGATGAAATGGTACCATTTGATAATGATGAAAGCTTAGCTCAGCCTTTGTTTAATCACCTAACGGTTTCTTTCGATCATGTTATTAACAATTTAGGACCAAATGGCTTGCCATTGATCGGACGAGCTGACTGGAACGACTGTTTGAACTTAAACTGTTTCTCAACCAATCCGAATGAGTCTTTCCAAACAACTGAGAACAACACTGAAGGTTCTAAAGCTGAATCATTGATGATTGCAGGTTTGTTTGTTGTTTATGGAAACGACTATATCGATCTATGTAAGCAACTGGGCAAAACAGAAGAAGCTGAGCGTGCACAGAAAGCTGTGGATGCAATGAAAGAAGCTGTTAAAGCCAAAGGTTGGGATGGAGAATGGTTCCTTCGTGCTTACGATTTCCATGGAAACAAAGTGGGATCTGACGAAAATGAAGAAGGAAAGATCTTTATTGAATCTCAGGGATGGTGCTCCATGGCTGAAATCGGAATCGAAGAAGGCATGGTAGAGAAATCATTGAACAGTGTAAAGGAGAGATTGAATACACCTTACGGTATCGTATTGAATAATCCTGCTTTCAGCAAGTATATGATTGAATATGGCGAAATCTCAACTTATCCTGCCGGATACAAGGAGAATGCCGGAATTTTCTGTCACAACAACCCATGGATTATTATCGGGGAAACCAAGATTGGTCGCGGTAAGGAAGCCTGGAATTACTTTAAGCAAATCTGTCCTTCTTACTTAGAGGAGGTTCAGGAACTTCATAAGGTAGAGCCTTATGTGTATTGCCAGATGATTGCAGGTAAGGATGCCTACAAACCAGGTGAAGGTAAAAACAGCTGGTTGTCAGGTACAGCAGCATGGAATTTCTATGCAGTTGTTCAGTATATCCTGGGAATACAGCCAGACTATAATGGAATTAAAATAGATCCTTGTATCCCTGAAGAATGGAAAAACTATACCGTGAACCGTAAGTTTCGTGATGCAAACTACCAGATTGAGATTGTGAATCCTGAGGGTGTTTCTAAAGGAGTTAAAGAGATTTGGTTGAATGATGAGAAATTGGATACCAATGTAATTCCTGTAATGGATAAAGGAACCTGTAATAAGGTGAAAGTTGTTATGGGATAAAAGCAAGAACAAAATCAATGCTTAGTAATAATTAACTATACAGTGGATAGCCCGGCTTGGGACAGACAATTTGTCTGCCTCAGGTTCGGGCTATTGAAATACAATATAGACAAGACTTTTTAACCAAACGAAATTCTATGAATAACGAAAAAATACATATCAAAGAAAAGATTGGATACGGTTTAGGGGATACGGCCTCGAACCTGTTCTTTCAATCCTTCATGCTGTTTCTTCTGTATTTTTATACAGATGTATTCGGTATTCCTGCTGCAGCTGCCGGAACCATGTTTCTGGTGACCAGAATTTGGGATTCAGTAAACGACCCTTTAATGGGGATTTTATCGGACAGAACCAATACCAAGTGGGGAAAGTTTCGACCATATATTCTGTGGTTGGCCATTCCATTTGGAATTATCGGAGTGTTAACATTTACTACTCCCGATTGGTCTGTAGCCAGTAAAATTGTATATGCATACATTACCTATACACTTATGATGATGGTGTATACGGCTATCAATATTCCTTACTCTGCCTTGATGGGGGTGGTTTCTTCCAATCCTATTCAGCGTACGAGCTTTTCTCAGTATCGATTTATTTTTGCTTTTGCCGGGGCTTTTATTGTGCAGGGGATTACTCTTCCTTTGGTTCAACAATTTGGAGGAAACGATGATTCTGTTGTGATAGCAGAGCAGATTCAGAATGAAATTGTGATCACTGAAAAAGGAACGGGAACATCTAAAATTGAATTGGAAGCTATTGTCCCGGGTGAAGAGCCAGTTGAAGGTAAAATATCAGTTTGTGTGCTTACTCCTGAAATGTTTGCCGAAGCAGATACTGCAGGTGGATTGCTTGCCTTGCAAAAGGGGTTTGAAAAGAGAACGGTACCTGTTGCCGATTATATTGAAGGTGTTGATTTAAGCAAGGTTCAACTAAAAGTAAGTGTGGTGAATGAACGCAAAGGTTTTATGTGGGCCATGATTGTTTTGGCCACTCTGGCTGTTATCATGTTCCTGATCACTTTTGTTACTACCAAGGAGAGAGTTCAACCTGCAAAAGAGCAAAAAACATCACTTAAAGATGACATCAAAGATTTGGCAGCCAACAAGCCTTGGTGGATTTTGTTTGTGCTGGGAATCTTCACCTTATCCTATGTTTCCGTTCGAAATGGTGCCATCATGTATTACTTTAAATACTATGTGGGGAATGATGCCCTGGCCTCAGGCTTTATGATTGCAGGTACCATTGCAACCATTGCATCTATCACCTTAACAGAGTGGTTGTCGAAAACTTTCGGAAAAAAGAGAGCCTACATCTATAGCATGATACTTACCAGTGTCTTAACCGTAGCCTTCTATTTTGTTGGCAAGGACGATATTGTAGCAATGTTTGTATTACAGGTATTGATCAGTTTCGTATTTGGGCCAACGGCACCTTTGGTGTTTGCCATGTATACCGATGCGGCAGACTATTCAGAGTGGAAAACTGGGCGAAGAGCTACAGGACTGGTAATGTCGGCATCGACCATGGCACAAAAGTTTGGATGGACCATTGGTGGTGCATTGGCAGGATGGTTATTGGCTGCATTTGGTTTCAAGGCCAATGTTGAGCAGGCAGAAGGTGCTTTAACTGGAATTCAGCTAATGATGAGTTTGATACCTGCTGCAGGAAGTGTGTTGGCAGCCATCTTTATGCTGTTTTACAAGCTCGATGAGAAATTTTTAGGCGAGGTAGAAGAGGAGTTGAAATTAAGAAGAGTAAAGGCCTAAGTTTTAATTGTAAATTGAATAGGGGCTGCAAGGCGTAGAGGTTTTGTTATTTGGTAGAGCACAGTCGGTATTGACGTACTCGATTTAGCAGCCCCTCATTCACTTGAATTAGTTCGAACTTGAAAAGTTGAATTGCATGAGTAAGAGATTAATTATTTCGATTGGAATTTTCCTGCTGGCAGCTTTGTCTGTCATGAGCCAGACAATTGAACCTTTACAATCTGTTAAGACAAAGCAGAAATTGGTCGCTTTCACATTTGATGATGGGCCGAATCCACAGACTACTGCTGAAATCATGAATTTGTTTGAGAAAGCAGATGGAAAAGCCACCTTCTTCGCTATTGGGAAAAGCTTATCGAAGCATACAGCCTTAGCCAAAGAAGTATTACAAAGAGGGCATGAAATAGGCAACCACAGCATGACTCATAAGCGTCCGTCAGGAACTACTACGGCCGATGAATCGATACAGGAGATTAAAGGGTTTCAGGATATGATACAAAAAGAATTGGGATACTCGCCGAGCTTGTATCGTGCTCCTTTTTTAAAGTATGATATGCTGAATAGTGGTAGTTTGGAATCTCTTGGTTTGAAAGCTGTGAATGCTTCCGTTTATGCCAGGGATGCAAAGAAAGATGTACCTGTTGAAGGAATCGTAAAACGAATCATGGATGATGTTCATTCCGGAGCGATCATTCTTTGTCATGAGAGACAACATACTATCAAAGCATTGAAGCAGATACTTCCTCAGTTAAAGTCGGAAGGATATCAGTTTGTAACGGTATCGCAATTACTGTCTTTGGCCAAAGGTAATGTTGTTGCAGCCAATCATCCCTTGGTTAAAATTAAAGGAAGTAAATACCATTACATGAAGAATGGAGTGATGGTGTTTCCTCGTCATTCAGCCAACCTATTGGCGATGGCGAAATCCAAAAGCAAGTTTAGTCCTGTAAAAGCGCAAACAACAACAGGTGTTATTGTGTCATTTAAAACAGCCAGTCCAAAGGTAAAAGTCAACTTTAAAGTATTGGAAGGAGACAATAGGGGGCTTGTGTTTGGAATTTTTGAAAATAAAGAATTTAGAGAGGCCAAGAGTTTTGGTAAAAAAGAGGGACCCTTATTATCCTTTGATATAGAATCAGCGCATAAAGGTGAAGAGGTCACATATGAAATCAGTCTTCCGAACTGGGCCAATGTAGGTCTGGTGAATATTGAATTGGAAGAAGGATACGACTTGAAAGAAATTAAATCGGAAGAGAAGCCCGTTTATGTGGCTTACGGGAATTCCATTACTCATGGTACCGGACAGCAGGCAAGCCATCAAACCTATCCTTTTTTATTGTCCCGGGAAATGAACTGGGACTTGTATAACCTGGCAGTAGGAGGTGGGAAAACTTCTGTGCCTATGGCGGAAATGATCAGGGATGACTTTTCCAAGATCGATTACATGACCATCCTGATAGGATACAATGACTATAATGGAGAGGGAATATCAGCGAAAGAATACAGCAAAAGATTGGAGAATTTCCTGACAACCATACGTGAAAAGCACAGCCTTACCAAGCTGTTCTGTATTACACCAACCCATACAAAAACGCTGCGCAGTAAAAAGAGTGGGGAGAGTATTGCAGATTTTAGAAAGAGTATGACTCAGGTAGTGGAAAAATTTCAACAGGAGGGAGATGGGAACATTTTTCTTATCAGGGGAGAAGAGATTTCGAAACTTGCAGACCTGAAAGATGCCGTTCACTTTAATGTGGAAGGTGCCAAAAGCTTTGGCGATAAACTATCAATAGAATTAAAGAAGAAACTAGCTACTAATAACTAGAGATTGAAGAAAATGAAGTACGGATATTTTGACGATAAGAATAAAGAATATGTAGTGGAACGACCGGATACTCCGGCATCATGGACCAACTACCTGGGAGATACAAACTACGGAGCTATTATAACTAATAATGCAGGAGGATACAGCTTTTACAAATCAGCTGCTCAGGGACGATTTACCAGATTGCGTTTCAACTCTGTTCCTATGGATCAGGCAGGGCGTTATTTGTATTTTCATGACAAGGATTCCAATGATTTTTGGTCTGCCTCCTGGCAACCAGTTGGAAAGTCGTTGGAGCAATTTAAAACCGAGTGCCGACACGGAACAGCTTACACAAAAATTAGTTCAGAATATAAAGGTTTAGCCTCAGAGGTAACCTACTTTGTTCCCAGAGGAAAGGCTTATGAAGCATGGATGGTGAAGCTTACCAATAAGGGGAAGGTGACAAGAAACCTACGAGCTTTCCCTTTTGTAGAGTATGCCTGTAACTGGAATGCCGGAGATGATTTAGGCAACTTGCAGTACACGCAGTACATCGCAAAAATGTCGGTTGCTGATGGGATCATCGATCATGGATCGAATATCAATATGCCTGAAATGCCTGAGGATTTTCAGCAGAAGGATCAGCAACGTCATACTTTCTTTGCCATGGTAGGTGCAGAGGTTTCAGGTTATGATACTGATAGGGATGTATTTATAGGCAGATACAATGGCTATGGTAATCCTGAGGTTGTTCAAAAAGGTGAATGCGCAGGCTCACTGGCCGAAGGAGGAAATCCTTGTGGGGTTTTACAAACAGACATTTGTTTGCAGCCAGGAGAATCTGTTGAGTTCGCCATTGTTATGGGAATTGGAAGTGCCCAAAAAGAAGGTGCTGAAGTAAAAGAGAAATATACAGACCTATCGATTCTGAAAAATGAATTGGAAGAGTTAAAGAATTACTGGCACAGTCGTTTAGAAGTGATGCAAGTTGAAACTCCTGATGCTGATATCAACAGCATGTTAAATGTTTGGAGTCCATATAACTGTCAAATCACTTATGCATGGTCAAGAGCTGCCAGTTTAGTTTATGCTGGAGTTCGTGATGGTTTAGGTTATCGTGATTCAGTACAGGATATGTTGGGAGTGATGCACTCTGTTCCTGAAGAGGCGGGAGAACGTTTGGAACTTTTGATAACAGGTCAGGCTTCAACCGGAGGTGCGATGCCAGTAGTGAAGCCATTTGCTCATAAGCCAGGAGAAGAGAAAGAGCCTGATGCAAATGAATACCGTTCTGATGATTGTTTGTGGTTGTTCAATGCCATTCCTGAGTATGTAAATGAAACCGGGAATTTTGATTTCTACCTAAAAGAACTACCCTATGCTGATAAGGGAAAAGATACTGTACTTGGGCATTTAAGAAGAGCCATTGAGTTTAATTTAGAGCGTTCAGGAGCTCACGGTATTCCTTGTGGATTGGCTGCCGACTGGAATGATTGCCTGGTCTTGGGATATGAAGGTGAATCGGTGTTTGTAGCATTCCAATTGCGTTATGCTTTGGCCAAATACAGTGAGGTTGCCGAAAAACTGGGCTTGACAAAAGAAGTGGAATGGGCAGAGCAGGAGTTAAGAATTCTGGATAAGAGTCTGGAAGAGCATTGCTGGGATGAAGATCGTTACGTTCGTGCCTTCAGCGATAAAGGATTCCGTTTTGGAGCCAAAGAGAATGAAGAAGGTAATATTTTCATGAATCCGCAGGTTTGGGCTGTAATTAGTGGTCATGCCAATAGGGAAAAAGCCGAAAAGGCAATGAATGTCGTTCACGACGATTTGTATACTGATTATGGGATCATGTTGTGTGCACCACCATTCGAAAAATCAAATTTTGATATTGTTCGTGCCGTATTGTTCAACCCTGGAATGAAAGAGAATGCTGGGATTTTCAACCATACGCAAGGTTGGGGAGTAATGGCTGAAAGTATGCTGGGAAATGGAAACAGAGCATACAAGTATTATAAGAGCTACTTGCCTGCAGCATATAACGATTTGGCCGAGGTAAGAGAAATTGAGCCATATGTATACGCACAGTCTACACACAGTATCTTTAGCAAGCGTTTTGGTTCTTCCCGTTTACCATGGTTGAGTGGAACAGCTACCTGGGCCTATTATGCTGCAACAAGATACTTATTGGGAATTCGACCAGAAATCGATGGTTTGACAGTAGATCCTTGTATCCCGGATTCATGGGAAGGTTTTAAGGTTGTAAGAAATTTCAGAGGTGCGGTTTATAACATCTCTGTTTCAAACCCTAATCGTGTAATGAAAGGGATTGCCTGCCTAAAAATAAACGGTGAAATTATTGAAGGAAACAAGCTACCTGTTGGCGAAGAAGGCAAAGAATATCAGGTTGAAGTAATAATGGGATAACCCTAGAAATAAATAAGTATGAGACAAAAAATTCTTATTCTAATAGCTGCTCTGTTTGTATGCGGAGCAGCCCTAGCAAAAGCTCCGGTTAAGAAACACGGAAAATTAAAAGTTGTTGGTCGTCAGTTGTGCGATGAAAATGGTAGTGCTGTTCAAATCAAGGGGATGAGTTCCCATGGTTTGTATTGGTTTGCACACTGTATGAACAGAAGTTCTATGGAAGTTTTAGCCAAAGACTGGAAGGTTGATGCAGTGCGATTCGCTTTGTATCCAAAGAACTATAAAGACAATCCGGCGTATTATACCAAGCAAGTTGATGAGTTGGTAGGTCTGGCAGAAGAATTAGGGCTGTATTGTATTATTGACTGGCATGCCATGGATTCAGGAAATCCAAATAAAGTGCTGGATGATGCAAAAGTTTTCTGGGAGCACATGTCGAAAACCCATGCAGGGAAGGATCATGTGATTTATGAGATTTGCAATGAGCCCAATAAAACGACTTGGGAAGAGGTGAAGAAATATGCAAATGTGATTATTCCATTAATTCGTAAAAATGATAAGGAAACCGTTATCCTGGTGGGAACACCTGATTGGAGTTCAAACCTAGCAGCGGCGGCTAAGGATCCTTTGAATTTTGAGAATATCATGTATACTTTTCATTTTTATGCCAAGAGTCACAAAAACAGGAAGGCATTTATCGAGGCCATTCAACAAATTCCGGTATTCGTTTCGGAATGGGGTACCAGTAGCTACAATGGAGATGATGGAAATGATTACGAGAGTGCCAGAATCTGGTTGGATATCCTGGCAGGAAACAATCCGGAGCAGCTTAAAATTAGTTGGATGAACTGGAATTTGAGCGACAAACCAGAAGCTTCATCGGTATTTAAACCAGGAAGTGGTGTGCGTCAGAAATGGGATCAGTTGACTGAAACCGGAGAGTGGATTAAAAAGCAGTTTGGGAGATAACAGCAGTCAGCTATAAGCTGACCGCTGGTTGCTATAAAATTTCCATTTTTGACAATAAATTAGACTTACATAGAATACACTATAACTAAAACCATGAATAAGCATATCATAAAAAAAGGAATAGGTCTTGCAATGGCAGTTATGCCATTGCTAGGACAAGCACAGGAAAAGAAAAATGTTCTTTTCATTGCTGTGGATGATTTGAAACCTGTTTTGGAATGCTATGGTGTGGAGCAAATGAAAACTCCCAATATAGATCGACTTGCAAAACAAGGTGTCGTTTTTATGAACAACCACTGTCAGCAAGCGGTTTGTGCTCCATCAAGAGCTAGTTTGCTAACAGGTGTACGCCCTGATAGTACCAAGGTGTGGGATTTAAAAACGAAGATCAGAGATAAAAATCCTGATATTTTGACTTTACCACAGTATTTTAAAAATCAGGGATACACAACTACAGGTGTTGGTAAGATTTACGATCGCCGTAGTGTAGATGCAAAGCATGATAAGGTTTCCTGGAGCGAAAGTTTTGCTTTTAGCGGAGACGATAAGTATAGAGATCAAGAGTTGGGAGAAGAGGTTTTAGGTCATTACCAGTCTAAAGAAACCAAAGAAAAAGTAGCCTTCTATGCCTCGGAAGGCAGAAAGAAGAACAAAAAAGGAGGTGCTTTAAACAAATATGTGATGAAGCGTATCAAGCCTTCCACAGAGTGTGTGGATGTTCCCGATAATGCTTATGTAGATGGAGTATTGGCATTATCTGCCATCGACCGATTAGAGAGATTATCGAAAGAGGAACAGCCTTTCTTTTTAGCGGTTGGTTTTAAGAAACCACACTTGCCATTTGTGGCTCCTAAAAAGTATTGGGATCTGTACGATAGAAATGAGCTTCCTTTGGCTCCTTATCAGAAGTTTTCTAAGAACGGGCCTAAAATAGCTTATCACAAGTCAGGAGAAATTCAGTCGTATAGCGATATTCCTAAATTGAAGTCTTTCTCAGATATAGGTCCGGATTTGCTTCCTGAAGAGAAACAAAGGGAGTTGATTCATGGTTACTATGCATCGGTTTCTTATATGGATGCACAGGTAGGTAAGGTGTTGGATGCATTGGATTCTCTTGGATTAAGAGAGAATACGGTAATTGTTCTTTGGGGCGATCATGGATGGCATCTGGGAGATCATGGTCTTTGGTGTAAACATTCCAACTTTGAACAGGCAACACGTTCTCCATTAATCTTTTCTGCACCTGAATCACAGAAAGGAACAAAAGTGAATGCTCCATCGGAGTTTGTAGATATTTTTCCAACACTTTGTGAGCTTTCAGGTATCGAAGAGCCGGAAAATTTAGCTGGAACCAGCCTTGTGCCTTTACTTACTGGAGAGAAAAAATCTGTTAAGGAATACTCGGTAAGCCAGTTCCGAAGAGGAAAAGCAATGGGCTATGCATTCCGTACCGATAGATATCGTTATGTGGTTTGGATGGGAGAAAACTTTAGAACGACACAAGCTTTCAATAAAGATTTGATTGTTGCCGAGGAACTTTACGACTATCAGAAAGACGAGTTGGAAACTCGTAATCTGCTTAAGGATAAAAAGTATACCGAGGCGTATGATGAAATGAAGGCCATGAGTGTTGAGTTTTTTCAATCGCAGGTGAGGAACTAATTGTAAAATGTTATGAAGAGAAAAGAAGTGCTGAACAGCTACCTGAAACTACTTTTGTTTCTACTTCCCATGTTTGCTTTTTGTGCATGCTCAGGATCGTCCGGTATTGAAGATGTTGCCGAAGAGGTGGAAGAAAATATCGAAGATGGAAATTCTGATGACCACAAGGATGATACAACGGATAAAGACCGGATAGAAGGAGTGCTTTATCCTGACGAATTGGTTGCTCAAATGGGAAAGGGCTTCGATGTTGCATGGTCCGAATTCAATAAGTACATCCAAAATCATAGTGAGCAGAAGGTGATTGATATTGCCGAGGCAGGTTTTACAATGGTTAGAATTCGTGTAAATAAACCAGCTACTGAAGATCTGTTTTCCCACTTGGATGAGCATATCAATCAGTGTCTGAAACATGGATTAATTCCTGTATTGGCCTTCCATGGTCACGATGCGGAAGAAGGAGAGGATATGGAGCAGGCAAAGCAAGTTACGGTTGATTGGTGGCGTACCGTTGCTGAGCGGTACAAAGACTATTCTGAACTGTTGGTGTACAACCTATTTGTTGAGTTGAATGGTAATTTGAAAAAAGACCACCAGTTGTTGAATGAATTCTATGCAGATATTATTCCTGCTATTCGCGAATCAAATCCTTATCGAATTATCATTGTACCTCCTATAGGATTGTCGAAGCCTGCTAATTTGCAGTATATTCAGTTGCCCGATGAATCGGATCCCTTTGTAATGATGGAATGGCACTGCTATGCTGCCGGACCTGCTTTGGAAGGGAATAAACAATGGACAACAGGAACTCGGGAAGAGCGACAGTTGGTGTTGGATCACTTTCAATCTGCAGCGGAATACATGGAACAAACTGGCCGTTCCACATGGTTTGGAGCATGGATGGCCGGAAACTACAACAAGGGGAATGAGTATGATATTCCTGCTCAGGTTCAGTTTGCGACGTTCTTTGTTCGCGAATTGGCAAAAATTGGAGTGCCCTGGTGTGTAAATACCGACGATAAGTATTACGATTACCTGAACCTAAAATGGTATCCGGAGGGAGAATATGGTGGAATTCCGGTACGTGATGTCATATTGGATACAGAAAAAGTTGCTCTTTATTCTGGAGAGGGCTACCAAGGTGAAAGTTTACGTTTAAGTCCAGGTGAATATGATCAGGCTGAATTGCAGGCAATGGACTTTGACAATAAAATTTCCTCACTTATGGTTCCCTGGGGATTTAAAGTGATTGCATATACCGGGAAAGGATTTGCTGGAACTGCGCATGAATATACAAGGACAACACGCAGTTTTAGTAGTGAATTGGAGAATACAATTTCTTCATTGAAGATTATCGATTTGGAAACATACGATTAATCGAACTCAGATTTATAGATTGGCTAGTCAGCCCGCTGATTTCTTAAATGAAACAGCGGGCTGTTATTTTTTAGGGCAATTGATATTGAGCAAATAATGGAAAGTAGGTTGCCCTTTGATTCAAATCGTTGTAAATTAATGAGAACAAAAATAAATTAAAAGAATCAAAGATGACTGATGAATATGCTAATCCCAATGACCTGGTATTCTATGTGAAATATCATATCAAGCCAGAATTTATAAATGAGTTTCAGGAACGATTAATGAACGTTGTTGAAAACATGACTCAGGAAGATAGTTTTGTGAGTGCTTTTGTGCACCAGTATGCAGAAAGTGAGGGGCGTTTTTCCATGTATGAACGATGGACGGATTCTTCGAAGGATGCTTTTATGACCTATCAAATGGAAGGAAAAGATTATCGAAAAGAATATGAGAAGCGACTGCCTTTGATAAGTGAAACTCCCAGAAAGATTCACCTGTTAAAACCATTGGCCTATTGGATTAGTGCAAATGTAAAGCCATCAGAAAATGATTTGATCTTCTATGTGAATTTTCACATTAAACCAGATAAGGTTGAGGACTGGAAGAAAGCTGCTTTGCAGGTACTCAATAAAATGGCCGAAGAAGACACCTTTGTAAGTACATTTCTACATCAGGACGCAGAAGATCCTTCCCGATTTACCATTTATGAAAGGTGGAACGAACCAAGTATGGAGGCATTTGAAAAGAACCACCTGAATGCGAAAGAATATCGGCAGGTATATGAAAACATGTTGCCAAATTTAATGCAAAGTATGCGAACTTTTCGAATACTGGAGCCTTTGGGAAGTTGGATAGGGAAATAGCAGCGAATTGAACCATTCATACCGCCTGACTGAACGGAAAATCTACTTTTACTATTATTTCTATTGGTAATTTAGTATCAGGTTTATTGGCTGGTATTGTCCGTATTTTTTACAGCTTGTATTTCGATTTTGAAATATAGTATGTAGTTTTACGCGACAAACAAACACTTCCCAGGAATAGCCTACACATACATTAAAAAATCATTCTCCTTCGCAAGTGAATGCGTGAGGTGATAAAAATATGAATACATTAGAAGACTCTGTACAATACAGAAGCTTCTGACGATAGAATAGTAGATGAAATGATTAAAAAACAACTAAACTCAGTTTTGATTAAGCCTTCGGGACCGGATTGTAATTTAGGCTGTACCTATTGCTTTTATTTGGAAAAAGCGGGTCTTTATCACCAACAGAAGGTTCACCGTATGGATGAGGAAACCCTGGAGATGTTAATCCGCCAGGTTATGGAACAATCAGGACCGGAAGTGTCATTTGGATGGCAGGGAGGAGAACCTACCTTAATGGGACTGGACTTTTTCAGGAAAGTGATTGAACTTCAACAGAAATACGGAAACGGGAAAACTGTTGGGAATGGTTTGCAAACCAACGGCTTATTGTTGAATGAAGAGTGGGCCGAATTCCTAAAAGAGTACAATTGGCTGGTAGGTTTATCATTGGATGGACCACAACACATTCACGATCATTATCGTCTTACTCCAAATGGAAAACCAAGTTGGGAGATTGTCTCGAAAAATGCCAAAATGTTATTGGACAAGGGAGTGGCTACAAATGTACTGAGCTGTTTGACTGATAATTCAGCGGATCATATCGAAGAGATCTACAATTATCACAAGGAAATGGGCTTCGATTTTATGCAGTTCATTCCTATTGTTGAGACAGATAAGGAGAACCCTAGAGCGGCTGCATCTTTTTCGCTTTCGCCTGAAAAGTACGGAGAAGTACTTTGTAAGCTTTGGGATCTTTGGATCAATGATTTCCAAAATGGAATTCCTACTACATCGGTTCGTCATTTCGATTCACTTTTCCACACCTATGTGGGAATACCAGCACCAGAATGTACACTGCAGAAGGAATGTGGAGTATATACGGTAATCGAGCACAACGGCGATGTATATGCTTGTGATTTCTTTGTGGAACCTCAGTGGAAATTGGGAAACATCAAGCAAGGGAGAATCATCAACATGCTAAACTCCAAAAAGCAGCATCAGTTTGGTTGCATGAAAGCCAAATTGCCGCGTAAATGTAAGAGCTGTAGTTACCTGAAACACTGTTTTGGAGGTTGTACAAAAGACAGAATCAAAGATCCTATGGATAATGGAATGCCGCGTTTCTGTACCTCATACAAAATGTTCTTTGCTCATGCCCACACTCAACTTCAGGAGATGGGAAGAAACTGGATTGCTCAGCAAATGCAGATGCAGAAAGAAATGGAAGCTCAGCAAAGCGGAGGAACCTATAATGCTTTCAATGACTTTGTGAAAAAATCGTAGTATTGATTTGTCATCGGGTGGTTTAAGTCCAATCAAAAGCTTGTTACAGGAGAGCATCTCCAGCAAATAACACACAAATACAGAGAGTCTAAAAAATAGAAGAATGCCGATTCTGATTTTCAGAGTCGGCATTCTTTCTTATATAATATTTAATAGAAAAATATACTTGTTTGCTTTATATGTAAAATGTTTTAGTAATTTTGATAGTTCAAATGAAGGCTAAGAAACAAATAGAATGACTATTGTTTCAAGCTATTCAGCCAAGTATAAAACAACTACCATAAATGAAAAACTTAAGCTTGCTAATTATTGGATTATTATTGTTCCAATTTTGTAATTCACAAAACATTAAAAAAATAGACTGGGATTGTGACATCGATTCTCTTGCAAAAGAACTATCCGAGAAGCATTACAACTTTTTCACCGAAAAGAGTAAAGATGATTACTACAAAGCTCTCAATCAGGTAAAAACAAATAAAGATAAGCTTGATGATTTTGGAATTGCATTAAACTTACAACAGGTAATCGCAAGTTTTGGAGATTCGCATACAAGAATCAATTATGGTGAAATTATAGACAAAGAACAAGTATTGCCATTGCATTTGTATTGGTTTAAGGAAGGACTTTTTGTAATGCACACCACGCAAGAAAACAGAGAAATCCTGGGGCATCAAATACTATCTGTAAATGGAACATCGGTGAAAACCATTCAGGATAGTTTAAGTACATTAATTACTGTTGACAATCAGGCAATGGTAAAGTTTTTGGTTCCAAAGCTTTTTCCTTTGATTCAGGTTTTAAACTACTTCGGATTTGTAGAAGGACAAAAGGTAGAACTTGAACTTAAAGATCTAGAGGGGAATACGAAAAAGTACATTATGAAACCTGCCATGATGAATAGGCAGAACAGAAAAATGTTCCTGCCTGACTCATTGCCATTTTGTTTCAAAAATGAGAGAGCCTTTTTTGTAGATAACTATCAAGCCAACAACAATATTTATTATCTGCAGTACAATAAGTGCTGGAGCAAAGAGCTTGAATTAAAGTATAGAAATGGTAAAAATGCCAATAAGCTACCATCATTTAAAGAATTTGAAGACAAAGTATTTGAAACATTACAAACCAAAACAATACAGAAGATTGTATTTGATCTAAGGTTTAATGGAGGAGGAAGCTCTTCACAAGGAACATATTTTATCGAGAAACTTGCCAAGTTCTTAGATAAAAATCCTGAAATAAACCTATATGTGGTTTTGGGTAGAACGACCTTTTCTTCAGCAATTTTGAATGCAATGGATTGTAAACGATTAACAAATGCAACTTTTGTAGGGGAAGAGACAGGAGGAAAACCAAATCATTTTGGAGAAGTGAAGAGTTTTCGACTTCCCAATTCTAAACTGAGAGTGAATTACTCTAGTAAATATTTTAAGAGATCAGATGAAGATGTAAAAACTCTTGCTCCCGATTATTATATGGAGCCAAGTTTTAAAGATTTTAAAAATGGTCTTGATCCTGTTATGGAATGGATAAAGAAGCAATAATAGCTAATGATTGCAATTTCTGCTAAAGCAGAGTACGAGCTGTCAGTCGGGAACTGATAAAACAAAGAAATAAAAGAAAAATAAACACAACTTTATTAAGCTAACAAACAAGTTATGCTGCATGGAGGGAACAACTTCTAAAAACATAACTTGAGAGCTAATGGAAAAATATCAATCTAGCTAATGACAACAAACTTTACACTTCGAGATTTTCTAGTCTATTTCTCTTCAGGAGCTTTTCTAATAATAATCTTGGATTTAATTTTCTTCGAATCAATTTTGAATATCACTGAAGATTTCTTTTCGAAACATACTTTTATTAAGGAATTTGCTGGACTTCTAATAATCTTTGTTATTCCACTGATTTATATACTCGGACACATACTTCACGGACTAGGTTTCCTATCTCTGAAAATATATATAGCATTTCACTCCAAACTAACAAAATGGAATATTAGAAAGTATTGGTTTTTTGAATTTATTAGAAAAATAGTTCACTTCTTTATGTATAAGAATAAAGTTGTAAATTCTGTGTTGCTTGAGAATATGACTAATCAGACATGGAATAGTGTTGAGCAATTTTGGGAATCTTGTGCTGAATTACAGGTTAAGGACAACTTTGGACCAGCAAATTATTGGTATACATTAAATGATTTGTTTAAGGGATTATATACAACAACATTTTTGGGAACAATTATCTGCTTGTTTGTTGATAAATGGATTCTTTGTTTGATTTTTTTGGGGTTAATGTTTATTTGTCATTTTCGAGCCATTCAGTTTGCAGATTGTTTTGTTTTGACAGTGAAAAGGTTAAGTAAGTAAGTAATAAACTAAGACAGTACAACCCTAGCAGACGAGAGTTTGTAGCTCGTATCTTGCGAATGCAATAAGAATGCAAATACATTAATAAAATCCTTGAAAACGGCAATTAATTATAAATTCTGCTAAAGCAGAGTGCGAGCTACAAGCTCGCACTAGCGGGAGTGAACTGATAAAACAAAGAAGTAAAATGAAATTTATACAAGTAATATTGATTTTCTATTTGGGACTTATAATGTTCGGTTGTAATCTGCCTGAAAATAAAAAGACGACAAAAAAACATCTTGAAATATTAGAGCAATATTACAGAACTAATGATACTTATTTTCTTGAGATTCCAGCAGGTTGGGATACAGTTTATAATGTAGGTTCAATTACTTTTACAAATCCGGGATTTAAAGAACTTAATGGTTCTGAATCTTCATTTGGAATGTTTATCAGTAAGTCAATTCATTTTTCAGGAGATTCTCTGACTTTTGAAGTAAATGACTATATAAGTGGTAAGAAGAATGTATGTCAAATTGATCCAGACTATGCAGCAGCTCCGACATATGAAAGATTATCAGTATGGTATCATTACAAAGGTCAGAATGTTTACATTAATAATAGTAATGATACCAAGTATTATCCTGATTTAAAATGGAGTAACCATATAGAGTGTACAGGTGAAAAGGTATATGATAATTTGCAAACCGTTGAAGGAGTTGTTAAGGTTTTAAATGACTGGGGTATACCCCTAGCTGGCGCGAGCTTGTAGCTCGTGTCTTGCAAATGCAATAACATACAAATACAGTATTAAAAATTACAAAGGCGGCAATTGATTGCAATTTCTGCTAAATCAGAGTACGAGCTCCCACTATCAGGCTATTTCAGCTAGCTAAAGAATCCACAACAAAAAACACTCAAGCTGCTTGAGTCGCCTGCCCAAGAGGTTTGGGTCGTACTGCCCAAGTTGCTTGACTCGCCTGCCCAAGTTGTTTGATTCGTACTGCCCAAGGTGTTTGGGTAGTACTGCCCAAGAAGTTTGGGTAAGTTTAGCTTGCAGTAAAAAAGAATGCCCGGTGCATACCAGGCATTCTAAAAAGTTGAATTGAGAAGAACTACTTCGCACTCAAATCATTCGATAATCTTGCTTTTTTCAAAACTTTCGAATGGTGAAGAATAGTTCTTACTTCCAACTGAAACTTTCCGCTTGTTAATTCATCAGGAACAAAAAACATCAATTCAGATGGTTTGTTTTTAATGAAATCACTTGCTCTGGTTTCGCTCTCGTCAGCAGCAATAAAGAATACACCCTGATTGGTATCTTCTTCGTCGAACTTCAGAAATGAACCTTGAATGGATGCCATCTGTCCAGGAGTGAAGGATTCGTTCACAGCTTTGCCTTTTAAATCCACGAATTTCTCAATCACAGGTTCAGCAGTGCTTATTGCAACCTTCTTCAACTCAATTTTAGAGATGATTTCCTGTAATCTAGGCCCCGGGCTGATGTTCAGCTTAATGCTGTGGCGAGAAGGATCGAAAGAATCATTCTCATCCTTAAAAACTCCGGAAATGCTTGGACTAATCCTAAACAGATCAGTGGAAACAATATTTCCTTCCTTCACTTCCTCCACAACGGCATATTCAAATTCTTCAATAACCGATAAGCCTTCGGCTTTGGTTACAGTAGAACCTTTGCCCATCATGCGTTCCATGATTTTTTTAGCATTGGAAGTTGTACATTCTGTAACAACCGCCAGGTAATCACCCGGGTCTTCGGTCAGATGATTCAAACCTAATCCATAACGTACTGTCATGATAAGATAAGTTTTTATCACAATTGCTTTTTAAAGTAATTTGTGTTACAATTGCGATGGTTTAAAACTAGAGAATACCCTCGGAACTTTTGTTTGCAGGATCGGCTCGCCAAAGTTTCACCTGTATTTAAAAGATCCAGGGTATCTCGTTAACTATAAAAGAAAGACATTGTTTGTCTTTTGTTCGAAAAGAACAACCCAAGTTAAATAAATGTTATGACAATTCCACCTGTCAAATGTGTCAAGTTTTTCAAACTCTGTAAAATTAACTTTATTTAACATTTAAGCTTATTTATTTGTATGGGCTATGTTTTTCATGCCAGACTAAGAGCCAAATCAGGGAAACTTCGCAATGGTGTTGAATGTAAGGATACCAGGCAAAACTCTCTTCGTTTGTGATGTACATAGCTTATGAATGTGTACAGGTGAATATAGCAGGGATGATTTTGCTTCGATTTTGCAGGGTCTACATAATGATAAGAAAGATAGGGAGATAGCGCTAAGTGATGAGCTCAAAACCCCCTTGGTCGGCAATAATAAACTCCTCATTATTGTGGATTCAACCACTTTCAAAGCATCAATATTTTCCCGATGCTCAGTTTTTTTATCCAATTTGCAGCTACAGTTAAGTGTTAGATTTAGATGCGTTATTTTACTAAAAACAACATGCTGTTATGGCCTAAGTTGGTAGCTGGGCTATAAAATGAAGTATTGGTGAAAAGGGCAATAAAACAAATATTTATTGTTCTTCTCACTTTTCTTTTAATAGGAAAGATTGTTACATCATGACAAAGACATTTGGGAAGAGAGTGAGTAAAGGAATTTATATTGGCCTGTTATTTTGGTTCTTGATTGCTCACATGCCGGGTGCAGGGGCGCAAGGCAAATCATCAAACGCAAAGCCGAACTTTATATTTATACTGGTAGATGACCTGGGATGGGCCGATTTGGCCTGCTATGGATCGGATTTTTATGAGACGCCAAACCTCGATAATCTGGCAGCTGAGGGAGTACGTTTTAGCAATGCCTACGCATCGAGCCCGGTATGTTCTCCAAGCAGGGCAAGCATTTTAACGGGGAAATATCCTGCCCGTCTCGATCTTACCGATTGGATACCGGGAAGGCAGGCTACACATCGGCCAGGTAAAGGACAAAAGCTAATGTGCCAGGATTTTGCTGAAGAAATGAAACTGGAGGAATACAGCATTGCCGAGGCTTTAAAAGATCATGATTACCATACTTTTTTTGCAGGCAAATGGCACATTGGAGAGGATTCGATTTATTGGCCCGAGCACCAGGGCTTCGATATGAATAAGGGGGGATGGAAAGCCGGATCGCCCAAAGGAGGATATTTTAGTCCTTATGTAAACCCTCGTTTAAAAAGCGGACCCGATGGGGAATACCTTACCGATAGATTAACCAATGAAGCCATCCACTTTTTGAATGAAAGCAAAGAGCAGCCCTTCTTTTTGTATCTGTCCTATTACACGGTTCACAACCCATTGAATGCAAAGCCTGAAACCATTGAAAAGTATCGCAAAAAGGCAAGCAAACTAAAAGCACCTCAGAAAGAAAAATTTGTAGACCGATCGGAATGGAAACAGGTGTTGGGAAAAGGAAATTTTAGAGAGCGAATGGTTCAGGATCATGCGGTTTATGCAGCCATGATTGAGCATATGGATGAGAATGTTGGCAGGCTGCTGCAGGAAGTAAAGGACTTGAAATTGGATGAGAATACCATAGTAATTTTTACATCGGATAATGGAGGCTTGTCCACATCCGAAGGTTCTCCCACTTCCAATCTGCCTTTGCGTGCCGGGAAAGGCTGGTTGTACGAGGGCGGCATTCGTGAACCATTGATTATAAAATGGCCGGGAGTGGCCAAGGGGGGAAGTGTGAACCACAGCCCTGTGATCAATACCGATTTTTATCCAAGCATTTTGGAAATGGCCGGAATTCAAGCAATCCCTCAGCAGCATACCGATGGAGTAAGCCTGGTTTCCATGCTGAAAGGAGATGAGAAATTTTCTCGCGATGAGCTGTATTGGCACTATCCGCATTACTCGAATCAGGGAGGTCGTCCGGCAGGAGCAGTACGAAAGGGAAAATACAAGTTGATTGAGTTTTATGAGGATATGCAGGTAGAATTGTATGATCTGGACAATGATATTGGTGAGCAATCAGATTTGTCTGGTAAAAAACCGCAGCTGGTGAAAGATTTAAGAAAGAAATTAAAGGATTGGCGAAAGTCGGTGAAGGCTAAAATGCCACATCAGAATCCTAATTATCAACCATAGAGAATATCAAATGTAAGGGGAAGGATGTTTTGTTTGAAAAAGGATTGCATTTGTTTGAATTTTGGCTCGAAGCCAATAGGTTTGGAAGAGGTTGTTTCTTGTTGCGAAGGAGACAACCACTTTTTTGTTACAGCCAATTTGAAATAAGGATGAATTGTATAAATTGGTATCCTCTGTAAGCTTTGTTATTATTAAAAGTATTAATTTGAACCCATAACCAAAATTCTCTTACCCATTGGAGAATACAGACCGAAAATTTGTGAAACTATGAGAGCATTTCTTTTCTTACTATTGTTGTTGATTGCTGAACAGCTTCGTTGTGAAAACGAGGTGGTTCGATATTTAACTGTGGAAGATGGGCTAACTCAGAATGAGATTACCGGAATTGTTCACGACTCAAAGGGCTTTATGTGGTTTGCCACGCGTGGTGGTTTAAATCGTTACGATGGCTATGAGATCGTACAGTTTAAACCCAGAGTTGGAGATCCCAACAGCATATCAAATCCTTCTATCGAATGTTTGTATGAAGATTCGAAGGGGAGATTTTGGATAGGAACAAAATCAGGAGGTGTGGACATGTATGATCCCAGCAGTGGGAAATTCAGGCATTTTAGAAACGATAGCTTGTCAAAGCCTCAAATTGGGGACAATCGCATTGTTTCCATTTTTGAGCAAAGCAATGGGAACATTTGGTTTGGAGGTTGGACTGGAGGAATAAGCATCTGGAATTCGCAGACCGATTCAATTCAGTATCATTTTGAGAACCATAAGATTTCGGCCATAAAAAGTGATGATGCAGGGAACATATGGATAGGAACCAATCGGGGAGTATATCAATATGAGATAGAAGAGGAGAGGTTTGAGAAGCTCAAAATGGGTGCACATAACCGATCGGATATTAATGATCTGGTAATTGATTCGAAGAGAAATGTACTTTGGATTACTGCCTGGGATAAGGGCTTGATAAGGCACGACTTAAATAGTGGGAAAACGAAGGGATATTTGCCCGGGGGTGATTCTGAATTGAAGAAAAGGTTCAATCGAAATTCCTATTCCATACTCCTTGATTCCAAGGGAATGGTGCACATGGGAACATGGGGAGGCGGTCTGTTTTGCTTCGATCCCGATTCGGAACAGTTTAGCAAACAAGTTCTGAAGCCTCAGATGCTTGGTGAGTTGAATACCGATTACGATATTGTTCTTAAGATTATAGAGGATAAAACGGGTACCATTTGGGTAGGTACCGATGGTGGAGGGGTATGTCGTTTGAGTGAGCAGCCTCCTTTTCAGGGGATTTCGGTGTACAATGAAAGAAGAACAGGCATTGAAAATTACCACATGCTGTCCTTGCTGGAAGATAAAAGCGGAAAGCTATGGCTGGGCACCAAAGGGGGTGGACTTTACTTGTCGAATGACAGGAATAATTTTATAGAGATTAAGCCCAATGATCCTAAGAATGTTGGTCCTGATTACAAGGTGATCAAGTGCATGTGGGAGACTGCAGATGGAAAAATGTGGATAGGAAGTAATTTTGGTTTGCATGAGATCATAAGCAGAAATGGAAATTACTACTTGTCCAATTACGCCGAAACAGCAAATCTGCAAATCAGAAAGATCTTATCCATACATGAAAAAGATGGCCTTTTAATGCTGGGAACACAGCAGCAAGGCTTATGGGTTGGAGAAAAACTAAATACCAACGGGGAAAATTGGAAGCAGTATTCTACAGGCGTAAACTCTATTCTGCAGAATGAGAGAATTTCTTTTATCCGTACCGATAGTAAGAAGCGCACATGGATTGGAACCTACAAGGGAGTTTATTTTTTCGATGAGAAGCCAGGGAATTTTTCAGAGCTGAAGCTGGCAGAGAACAATCAGCTGAGTAGCGATATTATCTTGTGCTGGTGTCAGTTGGATGAGAAAACTTATTTGTTGGGTACTCCAAGCGGATTGAACCTTCTTGCTGAAGGAAACTCAGGTGAATTTCAGGTAGAGCATTTCTATCAAAAGGAGGGTTTGCCCGATGACTATATTCACGCAATAGTATCAGATGAAAAGAGGCATTTGTGGATTAGCACCAATAGCGGAATATCCAGGTTTAACCCTGACAGCAAATCATTTAGCAATTACGATGTAAGTGATGGTTTGCAAGGGAGGAGTTTTTCAGAGGATTGTGCGTTTAAAAATTCCAGGGGAGAGATCTTTTTCGGAGGAGCAAGTGGGATCAACTATTTTCATCCGGAAAATATAAAAGACAATACTGTGCTACCCAATCCGGCCATTATTAGTTTGGAAATGCACAACAAAAGGGTAATGGCAGGCGAGGAGTTGCATGGCAGAAATATTCTCGAAAAAAATATCAGCTATACCGAGGAGTTGGAGTTGACTCACAGGGAAGGTGAGTTCTCACTGACTTTTGCTGCCCTGGCATACGATGCACCTGAACGAAATAAATATGCTTATCGTCTTTTAAACTACGACAAAAGATGGAATTACTCAGGAAGCAACAGAACCGTTACATACAATCAGCTTAGGGCAGGAAAGTATGTGTTTGAAGTAAAGGCATCCAACAATCACAATGTCTGGAATGAGAAACCTGTGCGATTGCATATCAAAGTGATACCCGCTCCGTGGAAGTCGTGGTGGGCCATTGTAATCTATATCCTTATCGCTTTGGGACTGGTGGCACTAATCAGGTGGGTAGCGGTTCGTCAGAGCAGGATGGCTCATCGTCTGGAGATGGAGAGCATGAAGCTCGATCAGGTGAACGAGTTGAATGAAATGAAACTGAGATTCTTCACCAACATTTCCCACGAATTCCGTACGCCGCTGACACTGATTTTAGCTCCTGTTCAGGAACTGCTAAAGGGAGAGGACCTTCCATCCCTTGGACGAAAAAAGCTAAAGGTAATCGAACAGAACTCTAAAAAGCTATTGGGGCTGGTAGGGCAATTGCTCGACTTTAGAAAAGCAGAAACCGGTAAGATGAAAATACTGGTTCGCAAACTCGACCTGATCAAATTCCTAAACCAGGAAATTAAAGCATTTCGATCCTTGGCCGAAAGTAAGAATGTAGAGTTGTCTTTTGAACATGAAGTCAGTCAGCTGACCCTTTGGTTCGATCCTGAGAAAATTGGGATTGTTCTGAATAATCTGCTCTCCAATGCCTTCAAGTATGTTTCGGAGGAAGGACATATTGCAGTAAAAGTGAAGCGGGAAGAAGAGAAAGTGAGTATACAGGTTTGCGACAATGGTCAGGGAATTCCTGAAAGCGATTTGAAACGAATTTTTGACCGCTTCTACCAGGTAGAAAGCAACCTGAATCGCTCAAGAGGAGGTTCCGGAATTGGTCTGGCATTATCAAAGAGGATCGTGGAATTGCACCAGGGAGTGCTTGCGGTAAGAAGTACCAGAAATGTGGAAACTGTATTTACCATAGAACTGCTGTTAGGGAAAGAGCAGTATGAAGAAAACCAGGTTGAAGTGATATCAGAAAGGCAAGAGCATATGGGAGAATTTGTGCAGCCTGCTGTAGATGTGCCTGCACCCAAAAGACAGGTGAAGAAAGAGAAGGGAGAAAGAGATGTCATTTTAATTGTAGAAGATCAGGAAGATATCAACAATTATATTGCGGATATGTTGGGAGAAGACTATGATGTCATTCAAAAATTTGATGGAATAGAGGGATATGCCAATGCCATGCAGAGCATGCCTGATATCATTATTTCGGATGTGATGATGCCGGGAATGGATGGATTTGAGCTGTGTGAGAAGATTAAAAAAGAGGAAAGAACGGCTCATATTCCAATAATCCTGCTGACGGCAAAAACAGCCGATCAGTTTAAAATAAAAGGATTGACAACAGGTGCCGATGCATATCTGACGAAACCTTTCAATCCTGAAGAGTTAAAGACAAGAGTCTATTCCTTGCTGAAAAACAGGAAGATGTTGAAAGAATCTTTCAGCAAGAAAGTGAAATTGGAACCTACTGACATAGAAATCTCATCCTATGAGGAAGACTTCTTAAACAAAGCCGTACAAATTGTAGAAAAACAAATGCACGAAGCCGATTTTAATACAGAAGTACTGGCCTCTTCTCTAAACATGAGCAGCTCAACCCTGTATCGAAAATTAAAACAACTTACAGGGATGTCAACCAGTATTTTTATTAGAACGATTCGTTTAAAAAGAGCAGCTCAATTGTTGGCAGATCCACAAAAAACGATTGCAGAAATTTCGGTGCAGGTTGGTATTTCTGACTTGAAATATTTCCGCAAATGTTTTCGGGAATTATTTGGTAGTTCGCCATCTGACTATAGGCAAAGTATTGAAAAACAATAGATAAGTATGATTGAGTGAAGGTTTAGCCCTTCGCACTTGCAATAAATAACCCCTTTAAAATAGATTGATTTCCCCCTTGTTGATGAAGTATTAGATTCTAAAAAGGGGCGTTTTTCAGAGATCTTGCAAGTAGAAATTATTTGTAAGGAAAATGAATAAATCAAACTCTTTTACAGGTCAGAAAAGTGAATCGAGAAAGCTTAAGGTGCTTAATATTATTGCGTACATCTTTTTGATCGCAATTCTGGCTGTAATCTTTATTGCAATTTTAATCTAATTACTAGTTATGAAAAAAACTATGCGAAAACTAAGTCTTCTGGTTGTAGTATTGTGTGCTTTTGTCTCTATGGTACATGCACAAACACTTACTGTGTCCGGGAAGGTTTCAGATCAATCCGGAGTAGGTTTGCCCGGAGTAAATGTCGTCATTAAAGGATTTACAAGTGGAACGGTTACCGATTTTGATGGCAATTATACCATTGAAGCGGAGAAAGGAAATGTTTTACTATTCAGTTTTATTGGATACAAAAGCAAGGAAGTAGTGTGTTCGACCGAATCAAAAATCGATGTTGTTCTCGAGGAAGAGACGATCGGTGTTGATGAGGTCGTTGTTGTGGGTTATGGAACCCAGAAAAAAGCGAATTTAACGGGTGCTGTTTCTTCAATGCGAATTGATGATGCGGTGAACCAACCTGTGACCAATACCACCCAGTTGTTGCAAGGAAAAATGACTGGTGTTCATTTAACTCAAGGTGGTGGACAACCTGGTAAGGATGCTGCAACCATTCACATTCGTGGTATTGCTACCAACGGAGAATCAGGACCATTGGTGTTGGTTGATGGAGTGGAAAGAAGCCTTGGAGATGTAGCTCCATCTGATATTGAAAGTATTTCTGTACTAAAGGATGCTGCTTCGGCGGCTATTTATGGTAGCCGTGCGGCAAATGGTGTAATTCTGATTACTACAAAAACGGGTGAAGTCGGTAAATTAAAGGTAAAATACAATGCCTACTACGGATGGCAGGAAGCTAGTGTACTTCCAAAGATCATGGATGCGGCAACCTATGCAGAATTGATTAATGAAGCTACGGGAGAGGTAAGATATTCAGAGGAAGAGATTGCGAAAATCAAAGATGGATCGGATCCAGATCGTTATTCTCAAACCAACTGGGCAAAAGAGATTTTTAGAACGAGTCCGGTAACCAACCATTACCTGTCTTTTTCGGGAGGATCTGAAAAAACTTCCTATGTGTTCTCAATGAACTATATGGATCAGGAAGGGATCATGCTTGGCTCAAGTGCCAAACGATACAATATGAGAGCTAAAATTGACTCTCAAATTAAGAAGTGGTTGAAAATTGGTATTAACATCGATGGCAGTGTGAAAAATATCAAGTCTCCGCTTGATGATCTATCAGGAGATGGAGGTATCATGAGAAGAATTTATTTTGATACACCTGTTGCTCCGGTAAAATATTCAAATGGCGATTGGGCAGTACAAGATGGTAGTGAGGCTTTCTTTATTAAAAACGTAGTTTTCCGTTCTCAATTGGGGAAACATGAAGATGATCAGTACCGTTTGAATGCTAAGTTTTATGCGAATTTGAATTTGTTAAAAGGATTGGAGTTCAGAACCAATGTAGCTTATAGTTATTATAACGCTTTGGGAACTAAATTTTCTCCAACATTTTCTTTGAATGATTTGGAAGGAAATTCTGTTGTTTCCAATGACATTAATACCCTAAAAGATAATACTTCAACCTGGCACAGACTTTTGAATGAGAACATTTTAAAATACAATGTGGATTTTGATAAGCACTCCATTAATGCCTTATTAGGTCACTCTATTGAGACTTATCGCAAAGATGTCATGAACAGTCAGATTAGTGGATTTCCAAATAATGAAATTCATGAGTTAAATGCAGGTTCTATTGATCCAACAGTATCTGGTTCTGCACAGGAGTTGAAGTTACAATCTTTCTTCGGACGTGTAAACTATGCATACGATAGCAAATATCTGTTTGAAGCCAACCTTCGTATCGATAGTTCTTCAAGATTTGCTAAAGGAAACAGAACAGGTTACTTCCCATCATTCTCAGTGGGCTGGAGAGTTTCTGAAGAATCATTCCTTGCGGATGCTGAATTCCTGTCGAATTTAAAAGTGAGAGCCAGCTGGGGAAAACTGGGAAATCAAAACATTGGTAACTCATTCTATCCTTATGAGCAAACTTACAACCTGGGTCAGGATTATATTTTTACCGATGGAGCAAGTTTGGTTGGTGGTGCAGCCATTACAGGTTTAGCTAATAAAAATCTGAAATGGGAGAGTACAGAGACCTATGACCTTGGTGTTGATTTCGGTATTGGAAACAACTTCAGTATGTCTTTTGATTATTTCCATAAGAGAACCAATGATTTGCTGTTGAAGTTGCCTCAGCCTCTAAGTCTAGGTAGTGCGGCTCCTTATCAGAATGCCGGTGAAGCTGTAAACAAAGGTTGGGAAGTTTCTGGTGAATATCATGGTAAAACAGGTGATTTATCTTATTCGGTAGGATTTAACTTGTCGAGAATCCAAAATGAATGGACTGATTTGAAAGGAACTGAATTCTATCCAACCAACAGAATTCACAGAGAAGGAGAAGCCATGTTCTCTTACTACGGATGGCAGGCAACCGGAATCTTCCAAACGGATGAAGAGGTAGCCAATGCTGCAACACCTTCCAATAATGCTGCTCCTGGAGATATTATCTACAAAGATGTTAGCGGACCTGATGGCGTACCTGATGGAAAGATTGATGACAATGACCGTGTAATTATTGGGAACCCGATTCCTGAATTTACCTACGGACTGAATGGTAGTTTAAACTATAAGGGAATTGATTTCGCCTTTTTGTTCCAGGGTGTGAAAAATGTGGATCGTTACGTAAGTGGAACAGGAAACCATGCCGGAAACGGTGATAGAGCCAACTGGACTCCTGATTGGGTAAATCGTTGGACAGCTGAAAATCCAAGTAGCAAATACCCACGTCTGGGTCACAACCGAGACAATGACAAACAATCATCTTACTGGGTGCAGGATGCTTCTTACCTAAGATTGAAGAACCTGGAAATTGGTTACACTTTCCCACAAGCCTTAAGCAAGAAAGCTGGAATCGAGAGATTAAGAATTTATATGAGTGGTCAGAACCTATTGACTTTTACCGATTACAAGAACTGGGATCCTGAGAAGGCTATTGGTAACATTAGAAGTGAATCTTACCCATTGGCTAAAACCTATACTTTGGGTGTTAATTTAACTTTTTAATTGAATTAAGGAATGTTGATTTTATGAGTGTGTAACTCATAGGATTCCTCCTTATAAAGGAGATAAACAGAAGAAAAAACCTTAATGATAAATTATAGACAGATGAAAATTAAGATATTATATTTATTCATGATACTTGGGATTGTGAGTGCGTGTTCCGATGATTTTATGGATACCTCCAACCCGAATCAAATTAGTGATGGCTCATTTTGGAGCAGTAAGAGTGATGCGGAATATGCACTAGCCGGTTGCTATGATGTATTACAGAGCAAGCCAATGTATGGTGGTGGCGTTTATAATTCAGGTATTAGAGATCATGATTGTTTGAGTGATAATTCCTATAACGTATGGGAATGGATGGGACTGGAACCTATTGCTGATGGAACTACAGATCCTACTCATTGGTTTTTACAGGGATTTTGGGAAAGTGCCTACAAGGGAATTGCCCGCTGTAACAATGTAATTGCCAATGTACCTACTATTGAAAGCATGAGCGAGGATGAGATCAACACCATCCTGGGTGAAGCGAAATTCTTAAGAGCATTGTTTTATTTTAACCTTGCAAATGGATTTGGAGAAGTTCCCTTGATTCTGGAACCTCAAACCGTTGAGACTGCATCAATCGCAAAAAGTACAGTTCGTGAGATTTACGATGCAATGATTGTAGATCTGACTTTTGCAGCCGATAAGCTGGGAACAGCAGATTTTGGTCACGCCGATCAGGGTGCAGCATTAAGCTTGTTAGCCAAAGTATATCTATATGATGGAAAATTTACCGAGGCAGCAGCTACTGCTAAACAGGTTATGGATTTGGGAACTTATACTTTGTTTTCTGATTACAATACTTTATTTACACCAACCAATGAAGTGAATTCTGAGGTGGTTTTCTCAGTAAGATTTGAGAGTGGTTTGGCTGATAATAATGGGGAAGCATTTTCCGGAACTTGGGCAAAAGTACCTCAGACACATCACCAGCCAATGCCGAATTTTGTTAATGATTTTTATTGCATTGATGGATTACCTATTGATCAGTCTCCATTGTACAATGCCAATGATAAAAAATTGAATCGTGATCCTCGTCTGGATGTATCCGTAATATTCCCTGGAGAGGTTTGGATTGAAGGAGGTAGCCCATTGGCGAAAAAGAAAGTGAAGACTGGTTATGCCATGCACAAGTACATTCGCAATACCACCGAATATTTGTCTGATGGACCTCAGGATTTCTACGTGATAAGATATGCCGATGTATTGTTAATGCGTGCTGAAGCTTTAATTGAAAGTAATCAAATCAGTCAGGATATATATGATTTAATCAATGAAGTGAGAGAAAGAGTGAATATGCCACGAATCGAGGATGTTGAGGGAGCAGGTTTAAGCCAGGCAGAATTGAGAAACATCCTTCGTCATGAGCGTCGCGTGGAATTTGGATTGGAAGGAACCCGTTACTACGACTTAAAAAGATGGGGAACCCTTGAGGAAGCTACTGTTCGTGCAAATGCTGACAATATTGTGAACCATTTTATGGCATTTGAAGGGGATAAAACACTTTATTGGCCTCTTCCTCAGGTAGAAGTTGATAACAATAAGCTTCTTGATCAAAATCCAAACTGGTAAATCAACTAAGGATTTATTTGAGATAATTAGAAATAGAAGAACTTTTTGACTTGCTGTCCAATCTGAAAAGTCGGGGCAGCAAGCTTAAGGTGAAGTACATCCTTTTGCAGATAGCTTTGTGTTAAGACAAAGGGTTCTTTCTTAATTATTTAAAAAGAAAATCATATGCAAATTCAAAATATTCAGCAAAAAGTAAATGTCTTTTTGTGCCTGATTTTTATGGCAGGATTTTTTATGGCCTGCGATAGTAGTTCAGTAGAAGAAGAAATAATCCCTGAAGAGGAAACTCCCGTAGAAGAAACACCTCCAGCTCCGGAAAACAAAAAAGGGACGTGTATGTCCTACAAAAATGCAACCTGGTCAACCCGGGTGTCACGATTAAAAGCGCATTGGCATTACTCATGGGGAAAAGATTTGAAACCCAATGAACCAGCGAATGTAGAATATGTGCCAATGTTTTGGGGCAAGAAAGTGGAAGATGAAACGATTGCCTATCTAAAGCAATTGAAAGAAGAGGGGAAAATAAAGCACATTCTTGGTTTTAACGAACCCGATGGCGAGGAGCAGGCTAATATGACTGTTGATGAAGCAATCGCCCTGTGGCCTAAACTGGAAGAAATTGGATTACCATTGGGAAGCCCGGCAACCGTTGGAAGTCCGGCTGGTAATGCATGGTTGAATGATTTTATGGCGAAAGCAGAGGCGCAGGGTCTTAGAGTCGATTTTGTTTGTATGCACAGTTACGGCGGATTGAATGTAGATGCCTTTATGGACAAGGTAAAAGAAGCACACGAATTGTATGGCAAGCCAATCTGGATCACAGAATTTGCTGTGGGAGATTGGAATGCAACAACGCCTGCCGAAAACAAGTACTCTGCTGATCAGGTTTTAAATTTTATGAAAGCAGTTCTTCCTAAACTTGATGAGCTGGACTATGTACACCGATATGCATGGTACAATGCCAAAACAACTGATGCGCCATTAGCTTCATCTGTCCTGTTCGATGAAAATGATGAGTTAACTCCACTGGGAGAATACTATGCGAACTTTGATCCTAATACAGAGATTGGTCCGGGGGAAGATCCGGTTTCGGAAGAAGACCCAAATAACCTGATTACCAACGGAACCTTTGAAACAGGAGAATTTACTCCATGGCAAGGTTTTAAATCTGGAGTTGTAGGAGAAGCCACTACAGAAATGTATGAAGGTGTCTATTGTGGAAGAATACAAAATAACGATGGTTCCATGTTCCAGGTTATCACTCTGGAAGCAGGTAAAACTTATGAAATCAGCTTTTTTACCAAATGGTCAGAGGATACGGAACACACATTTGCCTTAAAATTAAAAGATGAGGCAGGTGAGAAAGCCATCTTGCACAGCCTTGATATTTCAAAAAGCATAGAGTGGACGGAAAATAAAACTGAATTTACTTGTCCTGATGATGTTAGCAAGGTGAAATTCCTTCTTTACAAAGGAAAAACAGACCCTGCAATGCCACCAATTTACCTTGACAATATTTTGGTGAAGGAGAAAATATAAAGTAGATGAATTACATGAAAAGAATCTGTTAATGGGGCTATTGACAGATTCTTTTCAAAGAACAACGATATGATGAAGAGTACAAAAATAGCTTTGATTTTGGGAATGATAATGGCATTGTTCTCATGTGCAGAAAAAGAGAATACCAATATTTATCCAGGAGAAGTTTGGAAGGATATCCAGGGGAATCCAATTAATGCACATGGAGGTGGCATATTGTTTCATGAGGGAACCTACTACTGGTATGGTGAAATGAAACAAGGTAAAACCTGGAGAGTTCCCTATTTAAAGTGGGAATGCTATAGATGTGATGCGGGAGGAGTGAATTGCTATTCTTCAAAAGATTTGGTGAACTGGAAACATGAAGGAGTGGCCTTGCCATCTGTAAAGGTCGATTCAACTCATGACTTACACACTTCAAAGGTGATTGAACGTCCGAAGGTAATCTACAATAGAAATACTGGAAAGTTCGTCATGTGGATGCACATTGATTCCGAAGATTACCAATATGCAAGGGCAGGAGTAGCCATTAGCGATCATCCGCAAGGGCCATTCACTTACCTGCAGAGTATGCGTCCTAATGGTGCCATGAGCCGTGATATGACTCTTTTTGTTGATGATGATGGAAAGGCGTATCACTTTTACTCTTCGGAAAAAAATAAGACCATGCATGTTAGCTTGTTAAATGATGACTTTACAGCTCCATCGGGTAAGTACAAAAGAATTTTGGAGAAGGAGTCACGAGAAGCTCCAGCTGTGTGGAAACACCAGGGTAAATATTACATGGTTTCATCAGGATGTACAGGTTGGTCGCCAAACCCGGCTCAAATTTCGATTTGCGATTCCATAATGGGAGATTGGAAAACAGTATATGATCCTTGTGTTGGAGCTGATGCCAATAAAACATTTTTCTCTCAGAGTACCTATGTAGTTCCAAATCCATACAGAAAAGGGGAATACATATACATGGGAGACCGTTGGAATAAAACCAATTTGGAAGATTCGAGATATGTATGGCTGCCCTTAAGTTTTGAGAATGGTAAAGCCAAAATTGAGTGGCACAAAGAGTGGAGTGTGAAATAGTTGGATTCCTCTGTACAGGAGTCACAAAAGAATTAAAAGAACGAATTAATCAGACTAAATAATGAATTTTCAAAATTCAATACTACTGGGATCAGCTTTGTTGGGAAGCATGGGCATCTCCTGTAAAACACAAAAGAAGAGTACAGACTTAAATCAACCAAATGTAATTGTTATTCTGGCTGATGATGCTGGTTATGCAGATTTTGGTTTTATGGGAAGTACCGATCTGGAAACACCCAATATTGATCGTTTGGCTCAGGATGGTGTGATTTTTACCGATGCGCACGTTTCAGCAACGGTATGTGCTCCTTCCAGGGCAGGTTTAATTACAGGAAGGTATCAGCAGCGATTCGGTGCTGAATGTAACATACCTCCGCACAATTTAGGAGTTGATACAAGCGAAGTGAGCATTGCTTCTGCCATGAAAAAGCAAGGGTATCATACTTCAGTATTCGGAAAATGGCACCTGGGAGAGCAACAAGAGTATCATCCCAATAGCAGGGGATTCGATGAGTTTTTTGGTTTTCTGGAAGGAAGTCGTTCCTATTTTCCTCATGAAATGAACGACAGACCCGGAGATCCGCATGAGATCCAGCACAATGGCAAGCATGTAAATTTTAATGGATACTTAACCGATGTCCTTGGAGAGAAAGCCATAGAGTATGTAGAGCAACAGAAAGACAATCCGTTTTTCATGTACCTTTCGTTTAATGCTGTTCACACTCCAATGCATGCCACCAAAGAAGATTTGAAAAGGTATGAAGGACATCCGCGACAGGATCTGGCTGCGATGACCTGGGCCATGGATAGAGCTATTGGAAAATTGGTGAACAAGTTAAAGAAAGAGAAGATCTATGATAATACACTGATTTTCTTTCTGAGCGACAATGGAGGAGCTCATAATAACCAGTCTTCTTGTCTTCCGCTAAAAGGTTGGAAAGGCAATAAGTTTGAAGGAGGACACCGTGTACCTTTTGTAATGAGTTGGCCTAAAAAAATAAAGGGAGGACAGAAATATCATGCTTTAACATCGGCGCTGGATATTTATGCAACGGCATTTGAAATTGCTGGTGGAGAAGGAAGCCCTGGAAAGAAACTGGATGGGGTTAACCTACTGCCTTACGTGACAGGGGAAAATGTAGATGCTCCTCATGAGCAATTGTTCTGGAGAAAAGAAGGAATGGCAGCTGTTCGCCAGGCAGACTGGAAGTTGATTCGAGTGGATGGCTATGGCTATCGCCTGTATAATCTGGATCGTGATTTGGGTGAAAGCAAAGACCTGCAGCTGGCAGAAAAAAGTCAAATGAATGACATGAAGATGGCCCTGGAGAATTGGGAAGAGGGCTTAATGGCACCCTTGTGGACAGAAGATAAAAACTGGAACAGGGTAACCTTTGAAATTCATAAAGCACTTATGGAGAATAGAAAATCAACCATTCATTCACCAAGCGATTTGAATGTAGCAGAGCAAAAGTAAACCAATCACTATGCAAGGAAAAGTAATACTATATATCACTTTACTACTATTTGTTAGTAGTACATGTTTTGCAAAGAACTATTATGTAGATCCTGTGAAGGGTAATGATCAATATCCTGGTACTAATCCTTCGCTACCATTTCAAAATTTAGAAAAGTTAACATCACTTCAAATTCATCCCGGAGACAGTATACTGCTGTCTTCGGGAGTTATTTTTTATGGCAGCCTGGAATTGAAAAATGTTAAGGGAAGGAATAGTCAACCCATTGTAGTTTCCACCTATAATGCTGATGGTACAAAGGCAGAAGAAAAGGCGCTGATTAAAGCTCATGGAAAATTAAATGGCATTTTATTGGAGAACTGCAGCTTTGTAGAGTTGGAAAATCTTCAAATAAGTGCGGAAGCTGATGGTATGCCGACTGTGAATAAGAATCAAATGTGTTGCGGCATATTAGTGAAAACAAGCAAGGTGGATCAATATGCTCATATCTACTTAAAGAATCTGCATGTAGAGAATATATTCTATGAGAAAAAAGGCTTCCAAAGAGGAGCCAAAGAGGTAAAAACCGCCAATGGATCACAAAACTATGGTTGGGGAATCCGCTTTATCAATAGCCTTGAAGGGGCATCAATCGAGGATATAAAAATCCAGGATTGTTTGGTGGAAAATGTAGCACATACGGGAATCAAGTTTACCAGTAAAACCTCCAAATATGGTTTGCGAAATATATCTGTCGAAAACAATAAGGTCATAGAAACGGGAGGTCCGGGCATTCAGATGTCGGGCGTGGAACATGTTATCGTTCGTAACAATATTGTAGACAAATCGGGAAGCTCGGATGATACCAGAAAATGGGGACGAGGAAGTGGACTATGGACCTGGGGTTCCAATGATGTTTTAATTGAAAAAAATCGATTTGTAAATGCGAATGGTCCGGGAGATTCTGCCGGAGCTCACATCGATTTTAATTGTAGCAACATCATTCTTCAATACAACTTTAGTGCAAATAACGCCGGGGGCTTTTGTGAGATTTTAGGGAACAATTACAATTGTGCTTACCGTTACAATATCAGTGTTAATGATGGGTATCGTGTAAAGGGAGAGAAGAATGCCTTTCAGGAAGGAAAGGTCTTTTGGCTGAGTGGATACAATGGCAAAAGGAAACGTAAAGGGCCTTTTAATTCCTATTTTTATAACAATACCATTTTCGTAAAGAAGGGTATTCATGCCAAGATAGCCATCGATAAGGCTGCCTCTGGTGTACTCATTGCCAATAATATTTTCTGCATTCAGGGAGAATCCAGTGCTGTATTGGGAGATCAGTATAATCCTGAAAAAGCAGGGAAGTCTCAGATTAAAAATGTTGTTTTTCGAAATAATATGTATTTGAAAGCGGAGAATTGGCCCAGGGAGATTCCTATTCAGGATGAAAGCGCCATTTATGCAAATCCGAAATTTAAAAATCCGGGAGGAAGTCAAGTCTCAGATTACCTGCCGATGAATTCAAAAAAATTGAAGAACAAAGGAATTCAAATTCAGAAGATACCTGGCGATACTATTGGTTTGCTTCCGGGTTTGGAGTTAAATCATGATATATTAGGGAATAAAATTACTGGTATGCCCGATTTGGGAGCAATCGAAATAAGATAAGACCTAAGAGGAAACGAACATGTACACTTTATTTAGGAGTTCCAAATGGTTTTAAAATGAAAAGGTAAACAGATGAAGAAGATTTATAGTAATATATTAATGACTGGTACAGCTTTGATGGGAGGTTTGCTTTCCGGAAATGAAGCTGTTGCGCAGGAAAAGCCCAATGTGATCGTTATTTTGACAGATGATCAGGGCTTTGGAGATGTAGGGTTTAATGGTTGCAAAGACATACCAACTCCCAATATCGACAGGATTGCAAATAATGGAGTGAAATTTACAAATGGATGTGTGACCTATGCTGTGTGTGGGCCAAGCAGGGCCGGGATTATTACCGGACGCTACCAGGATCGTTTTGGTTTTGGAAGAAATCCTCTTTGTGCCCCACAGGATACTCTACAAGGATTACCTGCTACGGAAGAAACTCTGGCAAAGACACTTTCTCATTCAGGTTACAAAAGCATGGCCTTGGGAAAATGGCATTTGGGAGCACACAAATCGCAATATCCTTTGAAAAGGGGATTCGATGAGTTTTATGGTTTTCTGAGTGGAGGGCATAAATACTTTCCTGAAAACTGGACTTTGAATGACATTACCGAGATAAAAGCTCAATTCGATGCCTACAATACTCGCTTGATGCGTGATAATGGCAGGGTGCATGAAACAGAATATCTTACTGATGCACTTAGTAGGGAAGCGGTTTCTTTTATAGAACGAAGAAAGGAAGACCCATTTTTCATCTATTTGGCATACAATGCTCCTCATGCTCCTTTGCAGGCAAGTAAAAAATATTTGGATCGATTCTCTCACATCAAAAATAAAAAGAGAAGAATTTATGCAGCAATGGTTAGTGCCGTTGACGATGGTGTTGGTTTGGTTTTAAATAAGCTGGAAGAGCTGGGCTTAGATGACAATACCATTGTTTTCTTCTTGTCGGATAATGGAGGACCGGAAAGCAAGAATGGCTCGGATAATGGAGCATTGCGCGATGGAAAAGGGAGTTTGTATGAAGGTGGAATTCATGTGCCTTTTGCTATGCAGTGGCCAGGAAAGATTCCGGCTGGCATGGTGTATGAAAACACTGTTAGCTCGTTAGACATTTTTGCCACAGCGGTAGCTTTTGCTGGCGCCACTCCAAAAAACAAATTGGATGGGGTGAATCTGATTCCCTATTTGAATGGGGAGAACAAGACGAAACCACACCCGCGATTGTTCTGGCGAAAATACGACCAGAAAGATTTTGCAATAAGATCAGGCGCTCACAAATTGGTCAAATACAAGTCGGAAGTGGAGGAGATCTACAATTTGGAGGATGATATCAGCGAAAGCAATCCTTTGGAACTTAGCGAAGAGAATCATTATTCAGATTTAAAAGAAAGCTATCAGAAGTGGGAAGCTGAAATGAAAGATCCTGTCTTCTTGGGCTTGATGCAGAATAAAAAGTACAGCAAGCTAAATCCTGAACGATTTAAAATGATTAGTCCTTTTAAACCGGATACTTTGGAAGCCAGAGCTCCTGAAGGATATGAGCTTTTGTGGGCCGATGAATTTGATAAGGATGGAAAACCTAATCCTAAATATTGGTCGTACGAAGAGGGATTTGTTCGCAATCAGGAGTTGCAATGGTACCAGGCTGATAATGCCAGTGTTGCTGGGGGAACACTTATGATTGAAGGCAGACGAGAATCTGTAAAAAATAAGAAGTACAAAAAGAGAAGCAAGAACTGGCGTTACAACAGAAAACAGGCCGAATACACTTCTTCGTGCATCAAAACGAAAGATAAATTCACATTTCAGTATGGTATCGTTGAGGTTAGAGCGAAAATAGATTCTCAACTGGGAATGTGGCCAGCCATCTGGACCCTGGGAATCGATCAGAAATGGCCAGCTAATGGCGAAATTGACCTGATGGAGTTTTATCGCCACAACGGAGAGGCTAAACTACTGGCCAATGCTGCCTGGGCCAATAAGGAAAAGCAAGCTGTCTGGGATTCCGAAAAGCTTCCTTTTGCTGATTTTACTGCACCGGAGAACGATTGGGCTGATAAATTCCATGTATGGAAAATGGAGTGGACCAAGGAGTACATTCGCCTTTATTTGGATGATGTGTTGCTGAATGAAATAGACTTGAAGAAAACAGTGAATGCCGATGGCTTTAATCCATTTCATCAACCGCATTACCTTTTGCTGAACCTTGCAATTGGAGGAAATGGAGGAGATCCTTCTCAGAGCAATTTTCCGTCCAAATATGTGGTGGACTATGTAAGAGTTTATCAGAAAAAATAAAACTCGATTAAAAATATTGATTAAAGGGGAGGTGAGATCATTTGACTGACATGCCTTAGTTCTTCATTTTAAAACCTACTCTTTATTTACCAAAAGAAAAAGATACAAGCATGCAATCAACCTTAAAACGAGCAAGCTGGTTTATCATCATCTTGCTGATTACCATGAATACTAATGCCCAGCGACCGAACGACTGGGAAAATCCCCTGGTAACGGGAATTAACAAGTTACCTGCCCGATCAACCATGTATTCTTACGATTCCCGGGAGAATGCCTTGAAAGGAGTAAGAGAAACTTCCGACAGGCTTTTGTCCTTGAACGGGGAATGGAACTTTAAGTTTACACCTACTCCCGAACAGGCGAGTAAGGATTTCCAACTACAGGGAGTGGTAGGATGGGATAAAATTCAAGTGCCCTCAAATTGGGAATTGCAAGGCTATGGAACAGCTATCTATACCAATATCGTTTATCCATTTGTGGTGAATCCTCCACTGATCGATCCTGCTGACAATCCGGTGGGATGTTACCAACGCAGTTTTACTCTTCCCGAAAATTGGGATGGCATGAATGTGAAACTTCATTTTGGTGGGGTTAGCTCAGCCTTTTATGTATGGGTGAATGGTGATTTTGTTGGCTACAGCCAGGGAAGCCGTTTGCCATCTGAATTTGACATTACCACCAAGCTCAAGAAAGGAAAGAACAATGTTTCGGTGAAAGTATTTCGCTGGTGCGATGGATCTTACTTGGAAGATCAGGACCATTGGAGGTTGAGTGGCATACACAGAGAGGTGCTTTTACTGGCAGAACCTGCCTTGCACATTAATGATTTCTTTGTGCAAACCAGACTGGATGAGGAGTATGAGGATGCCAATTTGGAAATCAGACCCAATATTTATTGGGATGGGAGTACAGAACTGAAAGGCGCAAAACTGGAAGCAATGCTCTACGATGCTGATGAGAAGGCTGTTTTTGATGAGCCCCTTGAAGTATCGGTGGAGAAGGTTGTGAATGAAAAGTATCCCCGTCTCGATAATGTGAAATTTGCCCTGATGGAAAAGAAGATTACCAATCCTTTGAAATGGACTGCTGAGACGCCCAATTTATATACACTGGTATTTGCCTTGAAAGATGCTGAGGGTAACCTGTTGGAAGCCAAGAGCACAAAAGTAGGATTTCGTTCTGTGGAGACTTCTCCGGAAGGGGAACTGCTTGTAAATGGAAAGTCAGTCTTGATGTATGGGGTAAACCGTCACGATCATCATCCGGTGCGTGGGAAAGCGGTGACAAGAAAAGACATGTTGGAAGAAATTCTTCTCATGAAACAGTTCAACATTAACGCCATAAGAACCTGTCATTATCCTAACGATCCTTACTTCTATGAATTGTGCGATCAATATGGCATCTATGTGATGGATGAAGCCAATTTGGAGACTCATGGTCAGGGAGGACTGCTTTCCAACAAAGCACAGTGGAATCATGCCTATATGGAAAGAGCCATACGAATGGTGGAGCGTGATAAAAATCATCCGTCTATTATTTTCTGGTCGCTTGGAAATGAATCGGGCAGAGGCCCCAACCATGCTGCCATGGCCAGTTGGATACGCGACTTTGATATTACCAGACTGGTGCATTATGAGCCGGCCCAGGGAAATCATCACTTGAAAGGATACATTCCACCGGGAGAACCAAATTATCCGCATCACGATGATAGATTGGCGAATCCGAGAGATCTTGACTATGTAGATGTGGTAGGACGTTTCTATCCATCGCCACAATCGGCTTTGAAAATTGCCAACCAAAAGGGAGATCATCGTCCTGTGGTTTTTAGTGAATACGCTCATTCCATGGGGAATTCTACCGGAAACTTCAAGGAGTTTTGGGAAGCTTTCAGAAGCCATAAACGTCTTGTTGGTGGTTACATTTGGGATTGGAGAGATCAGGGACTGCTAAAGAAAAATGAAAAGGGAGAGTCGTTTTTTGCTTATGGCGGCGATTTTGGCGATAAAATCAACTCCAGCAATTTCTGCATTAATGGTGTGGTAGATCCAAACTTACAACCTCATCCTGCTCTTTGGGAAGTAAAGAAAGCTTTTCAACCAGTAGAGATTGCCTGGAGTAACAGAAAGGAAAACACCATTCTAATTACCAACAGACATTTTTTTAAGACTCTTGATTATTGCGAATTGTATTACAGCTTGACAGAAGATGGAAAGGAAGTGAAATCAGGCAAAGTGGAAATGGAATCACTTGCGGCAGGAGAATCTGCAATCCTGGAATTGCCTGTAAGCGAGTTGAAGAGAAAACAGGAGGGAGCCGAATATTTTGTGACCCTCTCAGTCCGACTTAAAGAGGCTGCAAGCTGGGCTAAGGCAGGACATGAGATTGCCTCGGAGCAATTAGCCTTAGAGTGGAACGCCAAGGCGGTGAAAAATCTGGATCGAAATAAGTTGAGCCCAATTGCTTGCCAATGGAAAGATTCTCTTCTTCTGGTAACAGGAGAAGATTTTAGCCTGGTAATGAATCAGCGTTCAGGAAGTTTGGATTCCTATACCTACAAGAAAGAAACACTGATTCAGGAGAGTTCCTTGCAGCCAGAGTTTTGGCGCCCTCAGACCGATAACGACAGAAGAGGAGCTAAAACACACAAGAAGCTGGCGGTTTGGAAGAAGGCTTCCCTGAATGCAAAACCTGAATCATTTACCCTTGAACAGATTGGAGAGAGCGAAATAAAGGTGAGTGTGACCTTCCTGTTTGCAGATGGAAAGGCCAAATGGAAAGCTGACTATCGAATTTTTGGAAATGGTTTTGTGAAGGCGGAAATCTACATGGATGCTGACAGTAAATTGCCTAACCTGCCTCGTATCGGTCAATCTTTGTCCATGCCAAGCTCCTTTAGTGAGATCAAATGGTTGGGGCGAGGACCTTTTGAGAATTATTGCGATAGAAAATCGGCCTCCTTCATCGGATTGTACGAACAGAATCTGGAGAGTTTCATGGAGGAGTATGTCTACCCTCAGGAAAATGCCAACCGATCGGATGTGCGTTGGATGAGCTTTAGAAACAATCAGAATACCGGAATTCAGATTTTGGGAGAACAAGACCTAAACATGAGTGCCCGCAAACACAATTGGCAACAAATTGAAGCTGCGATGCATCCTTATGAATTGCCTGCAACCAATTTTATTAGAGTGCAGATTGATGGGCAACACATGGGTGTAGGCGGAAATGATTCCTGGAGCAAGAATGCCAGTCCGATAAAAAAATACCGCGTCAAAGCCGGAAAGTATGATTATTCATACTGGCTGAAACCCATGAATGCCAAATCAAAGGAAAGCAGAAGCAAAATCGAAAAATAAACAGTTATGTACTTGACAAAAATATTACGCTTAGGAGTCATCATTGTTGCTGCACTATATGGCTCCATGGTATTTGGACAAAATAAAGCAGACCGTCCCAATATCATATATGTTTTGGCAGATGATTTAGGCTATGCCGATTTGGGATGTTTTGGTCAAAAAAAGATCGAAACCCCACATATCGACCGCATGGCAAAAGATGGAATCCTTCTGAGCAATCATTATGCAGGAACCACTGTTTGTGCCCCTTCAAGGTGTGCCTTGATGACGGGACTGCATACGGGACATACCGATATTCGGGGGAACAAAGCGAATCAGCCGGAAGGTCAGTATCCCATTTCTGCAACTACAAAAACCGTAGCGGAATGCATGCAGGAAGCCGGATACAAAACGGCACTGGTGGGAAAGTGGGGACTGGGTTATCCAGGCTCTGCAGGCGATCCATTGAAAAAAGGTTTCGATCATTTCTATGGTTACAATTGCCAAAGACATGCACATACTCATTACCCTGATTATTTGTGGGATAATGACAAGCGCATTGATGTTCCGGAGAATAAAAATGGACAGAGAAAAGTACACAGCCATCAACTGCTTACCAATAATGCACTGGAATTTATCAGGCAGAACAAGGAAGAAGCATTTTTTCTTTACCTGTCCTATGTGGTTCCCCATGCCGAACTGGCAGCTCCAAAGGAATTTATGGATCAGTACAAAGGAAGGTACCAGGAGACGCCGCATCCCGGAGGACATTACCACAAGCAAGATTCGCCCAAAGCTGCATATGCTGCAATGGTTTCGATGATGGATGCGGACCTGGGACGAATCAGATCACTTATCGAGAAAATGGGACTGGCAGAAAATACCATCATCATTTTTACCTCGGACAATGGGCCACATCTCGAATCGGGAAACGATCCTGATTTTTTCGATAGCAATGGCATATATAGAGGCTACAAGCGTGACCTTTACGAAGGAGGCATTCGTTCCCCTTTTGTGGCCTGGTGGCCAGGGAAGATCAAAGCGGGTACAAAGAGTGATCACATCAGTGCCTTTTGGGATTTTATGCCTACAGCCTGCGAACTGGCAGGAGTGGACGCACCGGAAGGTCTGGATGGCATATCCTATGTGCCGGCTCTACTGGGACAGGAACAGGCTGAACACGATTACCTGTACTGGGAGTTTCATGAAAAAGCAGGCAAGCAAGCCATCCGCAAAGGGAAATGGAAAGCCCTGCGCCTGGGGGCGAAAAAGGATAAAAATGCAGCCATACAATTGTTCGATTTGTCTGTTGATCCTGGCGAGGAAAAGAATGTAGCCGATCAGCATCCCAAGCTGGTCAAAGAGATGAAAGAACTGTTTGCGAACTCACGCAGGCCGGTAGATGCTTTTCCTTTTGGCGATCAGTAAAGAATCAATTTTAAAAATATGAAAACCACCATTATAAATTCCCTTTTAATCGGGGGCAGTCTTCTGTCTGCTTCATTGCTGACGGGTGCTAGTGCAGCAGGAAGCAGTCCAAAAGAAGATAAAAACTTGAAAAAACCCAATATCCTTTGGATTGTAGCTGATGATTTGGGAACCGATTTAGGATGCTATGGCAATCAGTCGGTTAAGACCGAAAACCTGGATCGCCTGGCCGGAGAAGGAATCCTGTTCTCCAATTGTCATACGGTAACGGCAGTTTGTTCTCCCAGCAGGTCCGGTCTGATCACGGGAATGTACCCGGTAAGTATCAATTGCCATCAGCATAGAACCCGCAAGGAAGCCATGAAAAAGCTACCCAAAGGCATCAAAACCATTACCGAATATTTCGAAGAAGCTGGCTATTATACTTTTAATGGTAGTTGCGAAAAGCCTGGTAAACCTGGCAAAGAGGATTACAATTTCATTACTGATTATGAGATATATGATGGAGTGGATTGGTGTGAACGCAAAGAGGGACAGCCATTTTTTGGACAAATTCAAATTCATAAGCCACACCGCCCTTTCCGAAGAGATACTGCATGCCCCGTTGATCCTTCGGGCCTACAAGTGCCACCTTACTGGCCCGATCATACTTTAATCAGGCAGGATATGGCTTTCTACCTGGAAACCGTTCAGTTGGTAGACAGGGAAGTTGGTAAGATTTTGGAACGATTAAAAAAGGATGGTCTGGAGAAGAATACCATTGTATTTTTTGTGGGCGACCAGGGAAGTCCGATGGTGAGGCACAAGCAATTTCTGTATGATGGAGGAACCAATACCCCTCTCATTGTTCGATTTCCAAAGAAAGAGCATGCGAAGGAAGTTAGGGAGGAACTCATAAGTAATATCGATTTGGCAGCAACGGCTTTGCAGCTGGCAGGAATCAAAATTCCCGCCTACATGCAGGGACAAAATTTCCTGGGAGCTCATGAACCGCGTACAGAAGTATTTAGCATGCGCGACAGAAGAGATGAAAGCGTGGATAGAATTCGAGCAGTTCGCACTGGACGATTCAAATACATCCGAAATTATTATCCGGAAATGCCCTACGCACAATACAATGCCTATAAACGAAATCAATACCCTTGTTTGCCCTTAATGGAAGTCCTAAAGGAGGCGAATCGCCTTAGTCCCGTGCAGCTACAGTTTTTATCAGACTCGCGCCCCGAAGAGGAACTGTATGATTTATCAGCCGATCCGTATGAAATATATAACCTTGCCGAAGATGCAAGTTATAGGGGGATTAAACAGGAACTTAAAGAAAAACTGGAGCAATGGCTTGAGGAATGCGATCGGGCGACTTACCCCGAAGATCAAAGGGAGATTGATTATTGGAAAAAACAGATGGCAAAAATGGACTCCATTTGGAAAGTCAAAAAGAGATTGCCTCTTGCTCCAACAAACCAGGAGTATGTAAGCTGGTGGGAAAAAAAGTTTGAGAGCTTGTTCAAAAGCCAGGAATCAAAATAAAAAGAGTGATTATCAGAATAAATAAGAGGAAGAGAAATGAAAAAGATGATTAAGTTTCTATTACCAGTATTCGTGACAGCTTGCCTAACGGCATGTCAGGCGAAAAGTAAAGGGAATGCTGAAGTGAATGAAAAACCGAATGTTGTAATCATATATCTTGATGATTTGGGATATGGAGACCTAAGTTCCTATGGTGCTACCGAAATCGCAACGCCCAATATCGATAATTTGGCCAATAATGGGGTGAGATTTACCAATGGATATGCATCTTCGGCAACCTGTACGCCTAGTAGATATGCTCTTCTTACGGGTACCTATCCTTGGCGAAATAAGGATGCTAAAATATTACCGGGGACTGCACCATTGTTAATTGGTACAGATCAGCCAACTCTGCCAAAAATGATGAAGGCCAATGGTTATCAGACGGCAGTGATTGGCAAATGGCATTTGGGTTTGGGAACGGGAGTCGTAAACTGGAACGAAAGGGTAACACCAGGACCCAACGAAGTGGGATTTGATGAATCATACATCATGGCTGCAACCCAGGATCGTGTTCCAACGGTTTATATCGACAATGGCCATGTGGCAGGTCTGGACCCAAATGATCCAATTGAAATTGACTATGATCACAACTTTGAAGGTCAGCCTACCGGAAAAGAAAATCCGGAGCTATTGAGCATGAAATGGCATCATGGCCACAACAGCAGTATTGTAAATGGAATTCCGAGAATTGGATTTATGAAGGGTGGAGAGTCGGCCAAATGGAGCGACATTGATATGGCTGATCATTTCCTGGAGAAGGTGAAAGACTATGTAAAAACACATAAGGATAAACCATTTTTCCTTTATTATGCAATGCAACAGCCACATGTTCCAAGAACGCCACATCCTCGCTTTGTTGGCAAATCGGGAATGGGACCAAGAGGAGATGTAATTCTGGAAGCAGACTGGTGTATTGGAGAGTTTATGAAAACCATGAAGGAGGAAGGTTTGCTGGACAATACCTTAATTGTATTTTCGAGTGACAACGGACCTGTATTGAATGATGGATATTATGACGATGCGGTAGAAAAATTAGGAAAGCACAAGCCAACGGGAGCTTTGCGTGGAGGAAAATACAGCTTGTTCGAGGCAGGAACACGAGTACCTTTTATTACCTATTGGAAGGGGAAAATTCAATCACAGGAATCTGATGCTTTGGTCTGTCAGATGGACTTAATGAAGTCGATAGCCAGTTTAATTGGTGCAGAAGCTCCCAAAACGGACAGTGAAAATGTCTTGCCGGCATTAATGGGAGAAAGCAATACGGGCAGAGAGAGCTTGATTATTGAAGCGACTAGCCGAACGGCATTAAGAAAAGGAGATTGGTTGATGATTCCACCCTACAATGGACCTGCTGTTTCCAAACAAGTGAATATCGAATTGGGGAATTCCAAAGAATTTCAATTGTACAATTTGAAGGAGGACATTGCACAGCAAAAGAATTTGGCAGCATCTAATCCTGCAAAATTGAAGGAAATGTATGATGATTTTATTGCTGTGCGAGGTGAGAAATATAAAAAAACGCAAAAACTTAAATTGAAATAAAGAAGGATCGATATCACAATTGCTCACGGACTGAATGGAAATACTTGTTTAAAAGTAAAGTTTGTGAGCCAAATTGCTGGTTTTATAAAGTGCACCTGTAAGTCAATGGATTTGCAGGTGTTTTTTTATGCAGATAGAGGGAGGTAAAGTTGGAAGGATAAAAGCACTGCCGGAGTGGTTCATCACATACGATACAATTCATGTTTTCTTGTGCTAAAAGGTTATCGGGATAACTAAATATGTGTTTAGTTATTCATCCCCGATAGCGCGAGCTCATAATTCGTGTTCTATGTATGCAGAAATAGCAAATCATCTCTCGGAGATTTCTAATTTTCATGCAATTTGCTTTTCAAGTCCTACAATAGAAAATACAATAATGCACAAAAGTGAGCATCTTAATGAAAGAAGTTTATCAATAATTAATTCAAGATCGAGCCAAACGAATAGATTTAATAATGAAATAGGAAATAAGGCATTCACTCCTTGGGCCTCAGCAAAAATTACGCCAGGGCTTTCTTCCGAATTTTCGGGATTGCTTGTTCCGCTAGAACTCAAAAATTAGGTTCATGCATCAAACCAGTAGCTACTCAAGCAACAGGCATTTGTCAGTGAATTCGGCCTTGCTTTAACTGGGCTGTTTGTTTTTCTCAGGGTCTCACTCAAGCTGAGGCTCCGAATTAATATCCTTCTTAGCACAATAATCGATCAGGTTTCCGTATCGTTTTATAGCGAGCAGAAATACAAGAATTGTATCGCTTTGATGAGTCCAGCTTATTTTGTGGTGTAGAAATAAATCTAAATTTTATCAAGAGAATTTAGACTAAAGGGGAGGGGGTGTTGCTGTGTGAAAATAATTTTGATTATAGAAAAATAATTTGTGTATCTTGAGATTATCGAATCAATTCCAAAGAATCAGAATTTTGGATTGATTAAAAAAAACTACATATTGTTGTTTATCAATGTAAATACAATATATAATTTGACATCATACAATCCATAACGTTTATTTATGAACCATACCATTTACAGTATTATAACGGGCACGGGAAGTTATATCCCATCGCGCTGTATCAAGAACAAGGACTTTCTCGATTACGAGTTTTATGAAGGAAAGGGAGATAAAGTCGATAAATCGAATCATGAAATCATTGAAAAATTTCATGAGATTACCACGATAAAGGAAAGGCGTCATGTGTCGGATGATCTTCTTACTTCTGATATCGCTTATGAAGCAGCTGTAAAGGCCCTGGAGTCGGCAAATGTTGATGGGGAGGAGTTGGATTACATCATTGTCGCTCATAATTTTGGAGATATTAAAAGTGACAGTAAAGCTTTGGATATTGTTCCTAGTTTAGCTGCAAGGGTAAAGCACAAATTGGGTATCAAGAACCCTAATACAATTGCTTACGATTTGACTTTTGGTTGTCCGGGATGGATTCAAGCAGTTATTCAAGCCGATTATTACATAAAATCGGGAGATGCACAAAGGGCTCTGGTTATTGGGGCCGATATATTGTCCCGAGTTTCTGATCCTCACGACCGTGACAGTATGTTGTATGCTGATGGTGCTGGAGCCATTGTATTGGAAGGTAAAAGCAGTGAATGTCCGGTAGGAATTCTTGCACACAAAATGCGTTCAGACACTTTGGTTTACTCTAAAATGTTGTATATGGGCAGCTCATCCAATCCTCATGTCAAAAACGCTAGCAATCATTTCCTAAAAATGAATGGCCGAAAATTGTACCAGTATGCACTCGAGCATGTGCCGCAAGCCATTCAAGACTGCCTGGAAAAGAGCAATACTCACTTGAGTGAAATTTCCAAAGTCTTAATTCATCAGGCCAACGGAAAAATGGATGAAGCAATACTAAAAAGGCTATATCGTTTATACAAAATAAACAATATCCCACAGGGAGTTATGCCGATGACCATTGATTGGTTGGGCAATTCATCTGTAGCAACCATCCCGACATTGTACGATCTAATTCTAAAAGGGAAATTGGGAGCTTGCGCTGTAAATGAAGGGGAAAAGCTTGTTTTTGCATCGGTTGGTGCTGGAATGAATATTAATGCTTTTGTATACAAGGTGCAATGATTGTAAAATTGCTTGCTAAGCATAGCCAATGCAAACAGTTACAATCTTGTTTATATTATAACAGAGCCTTTGGCAGTAGTGATTTTAAAGAATATGTTTTTATCCTAAAGCATTGTATGCTGAATTTTAAAATGAAATATGAAAGAAAATAGAGACCTAAATTTAGCGGTGTTAATTGATGCCGATAATATTCCTTATTCTGCTATCAAAGGAATGCTTGATGAGATCACTAAATTTGGTGTTCCATCAATAAAAAGGATATATGGTGACTGGACAAAACCAACTGTTTCGGGTTGGAAGCCAGCTTTGCTTGAACATGCTATAACACCAATACAACAATACAGTTACACATCTGGAAAAAATGCTACAGATTCAGCGATGATTATTGATGCGATGGATATTTTGTATTCTGGCAAAGTTGGTGGATTTTGCATCGTGTCTAGTGATAGTGATTTCACCAGACTGGCAACTCGCTTGAGAGAGGCCGGAATGTTAGTAATTGGTATTGGAGAAAAAAAGACACCTAACCCATTTATAGTAGCTTGTGATAAATTTATTTACATAGAGATATTAAAAACCAAGACTAAAGAGAAGGAGAGCGAAGAAGATAAGGAATTAGAGAAAGAAGCATTTGATGCAATTACTGTAAAAGAGATAAAATTAATTGCTACAACAATTACTGACTTATCTGATGATGATGGATGGGCATTTTTAGGCGATGTTGGTAGCTTGTTGCAGAAGAAACAACCAAATTTCGACCCTAGAAACTATGGATTTCAAAAGTTAACCCCATTAATAAAATCAACAGGTAAATTTATAATAGAGCAACGAGATAGTCAGAAAAGAAAGAGCAAGTTGATCTTTGTGAGGAATAAATAAAAATATCTATTACAAAATAGACTAGAGGGGATAAGGCGTTCACTCCTCGAGTCTCGGCAAAAATTTCGCCAGGGCTTTCCAAAATCCTTTTGCCCATCTTCGCTGATTTTTCAACACTAGCTCTATAACTTTTAATATTGGGTCTCAATGGGCAAAAGGCATTTGTCAGTGAATTCACCCTTGCTTTAGCAGGGGTGTTTGTTTTTTCATGATCTCACTCCAGCTGAGGCTCTGAATTAGTTCAATCTTAACTACAGCAAGGGTTCACCCTGTCACAATTTTTTCGCTCAACCACTCGTCGTTCACAGCAATTCCCGGCTTTCCGAGCAATTGTCGCTCTCGCTCCAAATGCAAAAAAGCCTCCATTGCTCACTTAAAGCGAGCCTGCTGGGTCGGGTGCTATCAGTTTTTGTCATCTTTTTTGAGCGGCCACGGGCAGTACTTTGCCCTGGTAAAAATTTTGCATTCTGAATAAAACAAAGGCAATCGCAATAGGTAACGACGAAAAGTCATGACTTGTGTGATATTTACTCGCAAAATTTTCTACCACCTCAAAGCACTTTTACCTACGCGCTCGGGTCAAGCACCTCCAACCCAATTGTTTTCTCATGCATTTCAAAATAGAAAGCATTCAAAAACAACCTGCTCCGTGCTTCACCCGGCAACACCCATCACAGCTTCAAAAAAGCCGCCAAAAACTGCTGGCTGTCAATCACAGAAAACCAGTTTCTGTTTTACTTGCCAGTCACACCCTTCCACTCGCGGGCGGCTCGCCACTCTGTAGTAAAGGCCGCTACTGACCACCACAAACCCCACCACCACCCATTATAAATGCAAGCATTTAAAGTGTGATGGAATATTGTGTAGGAAGAATTGATAATTGTTTACTGATCATTGTTCATTGAATTTTCCTCCTCCCTGATAAACAAAGATATTTCCTCTCTTCGTTCCAATATCAGATGTTTACCCCGCTTGAATTTAGCAATTCAGCCAACAAGTCAAGCTTATACAAAGTTTTGATGGATTTTTTTATGGAATAAATTTTTGAATAAAATAATCCATCAAAAAGCTTGACATCCCACCCGCATTCCGGAGAATGATTGGATGCTTATCAGATAGCAGCAAAACCTCTGGATGATTTCCCTTCCCAAATATTAATTTAAAGCATGATGATGTAAGTTGAAGTAAATCAACCTATTGGTTTGGCTTTCTCTTGGAAAGATACATAAGTTTGCTATAAGTACTAACCAAATCATCATCATATGAATAAGATATCATCATTTGTAATCGGCACTTTATCCACAATGGGAGTAGTAGAATCATTGAGAATGGGAAGTCCCAATATTCAAGCTGTGCAGGAAGTTCCCGTTGACAGCACGGAAGCGCTAATCTCTGTTATTGGTGGAGCCATCTCAACCATTATTGTTGCATTGCTAAAGCGCTGGTGGAAAAAATTGGATGAGAGAAAGAAACAGCCTAATACATCCTAGGGACCAAGTCTGTATCTGTCTCAATTCTATGTTTATTAATTCAATACTAACCAAAAACCTTTAATCATGGGGAAATACAATCAAGGAATCCTGGGGCCATTTACGGGGAAAGTGGGCTCAGTAGTAGGTAGCAGTTGGAAAGGTGTGAATTACATCAAGTCACTACCAGGTCCAAATGCATCAAATACGGAAGGGCAACAAAAGCAACGCAGCAGGTTCAAAGCTGTTGTAAGTTTTGCCTCTTCTTTGTTGGAAACACTCATTCGTCCTGTTTGGAATCTTTCAGCAGGAAAAATGACCGGCTACAATTTGTTTGTGAAAACAAACATTGCTGCCTTTGATGAAACGGGAGATTTATCAAACTTCTCTCAATTTAGAGCATCAGTGGGTAATTTGAGTTTACCAGCTAATCTCACCATTCAGGATGATACAGAAGTGTCATCAGGAATCGAGATAAGTTGGAAGGATGAAAGCGCTACTGGAGTAGGTAATGCTGGTGATAAATTACATTTGCTTGTAATGAGCGGTGACAAAGTTCACATTCTTCATACAAATGCAGCTCGATCTGATCAATCTGCAGAGGTTACACTTCCGGTGGATCCGGGAGCAACTCACATTTATGCTTTCTTTGGAACTGCTGAGGCTGACGAATACTCTTTAGACCAATACCAGATGGTTAATGTGACTTAAAGTCAACTAATTTTAGGGTGCTTAAAGCTGCTGCGATTTTCGTGGCAGCTTTTTGTATATAATAGTAAAAAAGCGAAAGAAATGTTGCCCTATTGTTGCCCTTTATGATGGAAATAAATTTGAATAAATAAGCTAATTAATGATTTTCTTTGAAAATGTAATTGCAAAAATAGATTATAATCCATGAAGTTGATTTGCTATAACTAACTGACAATAAGTATTTAATTGGTTATGATGCATAAAAAAAGACAACTTAATAAAAGTTGTCTTTAGCGGAGAGGAAGGGAGTAGAACCCATCAATTTAATGTGATCTTGAATTGATGAAAAGTTAACAGATGCAGTAATAAATTCAATAAATATCAGATAATAAATGTGTTTGCATTAATGGAATAAGATTGAATGATATTGAAAAAGATATAAAAATGGTTGACAAAAGGTTGATAAAGACGTAAATTAGTATGTGTTTATTACCAACGTTTATGGCAACTGTAAGTTTTGAGGTACGAAGTAATTCTGAGAATGCGAACATTTATGTACGCGTTTCGATTGATCGTAAGAATGTTTACAGGCGGAAATCGGGATATTTGATTAATCCAAAAAATTGGAGCCCAAAAACGAAGCAGCCAATACAGCGCGATGAAAGCCTAAAAAGATTAAAAAGCAATCTCGATAAGTTTAAGATCAGATTAACCGATATTATAAATAATGCCTTAGAAACAAATGTTCATATAACTGGGCATTGGATACAGGAACAGATAGATTTGATTCATGGAAAGGTGCAACCAAAGGCACTTGATGTTCTTGTTAATTATTTCGATGAATACATTCGAAAATTGCCTTTGAAGGCAACTACCATTGGCAGCGATAATAAAAGTAGTGCTGCGATAACCAAGTATAAAACTATCAAACAGAAAATTATTGACTTTCAGGATCACACAGGTAAGACCTTTTTAGTAAAGGACGTAGGTGTTGATTTTCGAGATAAATTTGTCAGTTATTTAAAAGATATTGACAAACTAGGTTTGAATACAATTGGTCGGTACATACGATTTTTAAAAACGGTTTGCCGTGACGCAAAAATCAATGGAATTGAGACGCATTTTCAATTGGATGCAGTTAAAGGATTCACTAAAAAGGCAGAAAAAATTATTTTAACGTTTGATGAAATCGAAAGTATTCAGGGGGTGGATTTGCAAAGGGAGGCATTAATTAATGCGCGAGACTGGCTAATAATTGGTTGCTATATTGGTCAACGAGTTTCTGATTTATTGACCTTAACAAATGAAAATCTGGTAAGCAGAAATGGTTTACACTTTATTGAATTGATTCAAAAAAAGACTGGTAAAATTGTTGAAATTCCAATTCATCCCGTAGTGGAAGAAATCCTTGAAAAAAAGGAAGGGAATTTTCCTTATAAAATATCGGCACAAAGGTTCAATGAATACATCAAGGATGTGGGGCGAATTGCAGGACTAACTAGCCAAATAAAAGGGGGCAAGTTTGATAAGGAGACGAAACGTAAAAATAATGGAGTGTATCAAAAGTGGGAATTAATTACGTCACATGTTTGTAGACGTTCTTTCGCAACTAATTTTTACGGAGATTATCCTACACCTTTATTGATGCAGGTAACAGGACATAGTACAGAAAAACAATTTTTAGAGTATATAGGAAAGCCTGAATTAAATCATGCCCAGCAACTTGCAGAGTTTTGGGCGAAGGAAGCACGCTTTGCCAAGAAAAAAACTCACTTAAAAATTGTCAAGACAGCAAAGTGATAATATATGTTTTAAACCTACTGTATGTCAAAAAAGCAAGGTCAAAAATTAATTAAAAAAAGGGTGGAACGTTTCGTTGAATGGATGGTTGAAAATCCCGATTTAGCGAGAAAGGAATACCCAGAATTTGTGAATAAAATCGAAGAAAGAATTTCAAATCAATCATCTTTTGAAACAGCGTATGTAATTCAAAAAACGGCGAAACTTTTTAGTAAACAGATTAAAGAAGTGGAGAGTTGCCTTCCCAAAAGTAAGGAGAAGAAAATAAAGCAATATTTGTCATTGTTGAATTACACTATAAACTTCCCATGTGCAAATGAAATAGAGCAGAATGCATTGGATGGAGTACTGGATGAACTGAAAGAACAAAAACTGTACTGGGAAAGAGAACTTTCGATTCTGTTAGAAATAGCGACAAACCCGAACAATTTAGCAAAACAGGTTGAAAGCATTACGAATGATGATTTTAATTCTCGGATTTTTAAGAATGTATATGCTTCAAAGTTATTTTATGAACTGCGAAAGATTTTGGATGTGAAACCAAATTCTGTTACCGACTATTCGTATATTTTTCTTGTCATGAAGAAGGAGAAACTTATTTATGATCGAGTTGGGAATGATGAATATATAGAATTTGTTAATGGAGAGACTTGTAAGGCAGAATTAACGCAATTAAAGAGTCTGGATATTCGCAGTGAAAAGAGGAGGAATCTGTTTTACGAACATGCTAAAATCAATCTTAATCAATTAGGAATACACAACCGTATTTAAAAGAATACAATCTCGGTTTAATTGCAATACAGGTTGCCTATCACCTTTGGGGGTATTATTAACATTAATACCCTATAATTATGGAAAAAGGAATACAGATTATTCAGGTTACACCTGAACAGTTACAGAACGCAATTATACTAGGCGTTAAAGAACAACTGAATCAGTTTAGTGAGTTGTTCCAACCCAAAGAACCTACCGAGTATTTGACTCGCGATCAGGTTAAGGATTTACTTCAAGTTGACCTTGTAACAGTTTACAACTGGACGAAAAAAGGCAAATTAAAAGCCTACGGTATTGGAAGGCGTGTGTACTACAAACGCAAGGAAGTGGAGCAGGCAATTAAACCTTTAAATTCTTGATGTGTATGGTAGTGAACATGAAATGTATTCGCCATTCTTACAAGGTTGAGAGGGTGAAAAAATGTTACACTGTGTACCAGTTGGAACCTACGGTTGATCCAATTATGCTGACAGAATTAATTCGAATTGAACAATTCAGGAATTATAGCAATGGTACTGGCTTTTTGGATTATTTGCGTTTAAAAAACACATCAAATTGGCAAACCTCTGAATTGGTAACAGGATTGAAAAAAACGGACAATCCAAATGTTTTTTACGGTGATCGATTGGAAGGTTGTAAAAGGAGTTTGGTGGTTTTTGTTTTTTCCAAGAATAATGAATTACTGACCATCGACTATTACGATGGTTACTACCCTTTTGGACGCGATCTAAGCGCGATAATAAGTCGATATTGAAATAACTGCGAGGAGCCCAATTTAAGGTCTTAAAATTGATCTTTGGGTTCCCTTTTAATTGTTACTGATATGATTGATTTCATAAAGGTGATGGTTCAGAATGCGGATATTTCAAAGTTAAAGAATAGTAGGCACTTAAATTTTTTTGGAGAAGTAAATTTAGATACTGGCGAGGTAAAAAACTTTGGTAAAGATGGAATGTACAGAGGTACCAGAGAGTTGGCGACTTACCAAGGATTAAAATTTGCGATTTATTCAAGTGGTAGAGTGTTTATTAGTGGAAGTTTGCATAAATATTGGAATAAGGGTGAGCATAATTTCAACGACTTTAATTTTAGTGCGTTAAACGATGTGTTAAATGATATCGAGCAAAAGTTTGGAATCACGCCAAAGCAAATGAAAATAAATGCATTGGAGATTGGTGTAAATATTAGACCGCCAAGTAAAACGGTTAAGATATTAAAACATTGTTTCCTGCATAGCACGAAAGAATTTAAATGGATAGCCGTTCGGGATGAGGGCAGGTATATACAGGCGAAACATTGGCAGTATGTAGTCAAAATCTACGATAAGGCAAGGCATTATCGATCAAAAGGTTATCGAATTGATCATGAGATTTTGCGGTTTGAAATAAAGTATTTGAAACTGGAAAAATTAAAAAAGTATGGCATACAAACAGTTCAGGATTTATTAGATTTTGGAGTGATAAATTGCGTGCCTTTGTTATTGGATGAATGGAAAAAGGTTTTGTTGTATGATTTTACCATTAAATCAAATTGTGTATCGCTGCAAAAATATTGCAATCCGAATTATTGGAGAGATTTAACAACACGCCGATCTGCTTTTAATAAACACAGGGCGAAATTGTTGGATTTGACAAGTAGATTTTCGGAAAAAATACACTTAAAGATTCGTAATGAGATTAAGCAAAAAGGATATGATTTGGTTGCTGGGGGTGTGCAAATTGACCCTTTATATATATTGTCAAAACGCGTACCCCAAAAATATGATCATTGTTGTGCAGTAACAAGTTTGAATATTTCCATGCAGAAATCAGAAAGCAGATTATTATCACATACTGGTTTATATTTTTATATGAAGCATCATCCTAAAATTTTCGAAGATTTAAAACGAAAATACCTTTCGACTTACTGGGAAGGAGCGGAGTTGAAAAAGCAAATTGAAGAAATGGCACATAATATCCGCAATCGAAAGAATAATTTAAGGTTGAAGCAAAGAAAACTCTATCCACCCAATCAATATAATTTATTTTCACTTGGTTGGGGTGCCTAAATTCCGCGGGGTGAGATTATACCCCGCAGAATATTTTTTTCTAAAATAGATCGAAATAGAATGAAAACCACTAAAACGGGAGGACGACAAAAGGGTACACCAAATCGTATCACAAAAGAACTTCGTATTGTGTTAAAAAATATTCTGCATAGTGAACTTGAAAATATTGCAGTGTATTTGGAAAAATTGGAACCGAAGGAACGATTAGAAATATTGGTAAAGTTAATGCCGTATGCATTGCCAAAAATAGAGATGGTGCATTATAAGGAAAACGAGCCTTCAAATTATTGGGATGACTGAGTAAATTATAAGGGGATTCTAAAATATTACAAATTGCCTGATAATATTCATGAATCATTTTTATCTTTAATATTCAGAATATTGATCATTGTAAGATAAAATTATATGAAAAAAGCAATTACAATAATCCTATTATTTATTAGTGCTGTTGCGTGTGGACAAGTAACAACATTTAAAAATAACTATGGAGCAAATATTATAAATGGAAAAATAGGAACATTTAAAAAATCATCGTTTTCATGGACAATAACAAAAAAAGGAAATTTATACAATATTAAAACCAATGCAGTTACTGGTTCTTTTAATGTAGTATATTCTCATTTCGATCATGATAACAAATTATATGTTTATAAAGCAAATGGGAGTGGAGTTTTCGATGGTAGTGTAGTTAAGTTAGTAATGACAAATGGGAAATTGAGTAGTTATGCTGATCGAAATATTAAATCTGGAAATTTGCTGACTATTCTTTTTTACGATAATTCAGGGTATTTATACAAATTGAATATTTAGTACAACCCCTTTTTTATTAATTAAATTCTGTTTAAAGGAATTCAGGTAATTAATTCCATTAAAATTCTTTTTGTTATTAATATTCAGAAATAAAATATTAGAAATGATCCTATATAAATATTTTCCTTGTAATGAATATACTTTAAAATCGTTAGCAGTAAGAGGGCTTTGGTGTCATACATTCGATAATATGAATGATCCTTTTGAATGTTTAAATGCGTTAGAAAGAGAATATGACCCAATTGACTTGAAATTATTCAGAAATATAATTGCAAATGGAAATATTCAAAAATGGAAAAAAATTGCGAAGTTAAACGATAAGGAACTAACCAAGGTTATAAATTTATCGAGGAAAGAGGAAATCAGTAAACGTGCATTTTGTTCTTTAAGTGAAGATCCAAATGACATATTAATGTGGTCGCATTACGCTAATAATCATGCGGGAATAGTTGTAGGATTTGAGTTTCATGAATTAGAGAATAATCATCATTTACAAAAGGTGCAGTATCAAGATAACTTAAATGATTTCGATCTTGAAAAGTTTGCATATTTCCAAATTGGGGCATTGGATGATTTTATGAATGATATCTTTCAAGATTATTCTATAAAATCTACACATTGGGAGTATGAAAAAGAATGGCGTATTTGGAGAAAGAATCCATGTTACTATCGCTTTGATCCTGAACAAATAAAAGAACTATACTTTGGGGTACGTACTGATTTTGAAACAAAAGCAATTGTTATTCAGTTAATGAATTATCTTTCTGATTCGGTGATTTGTGAACAAAAAAGTTTGAGACACGACCCAATCAGAATAGAGTAATATTTAATCCGTTGATAAAATGTTGACAATAAAAAACGCAAATTACTAGTAATGTGCAATTTGCGTTTTGTTTTGCGGAGAGGAAGGGATTCGAACCCCCGAAACGCTTTTGGCGTTTACTCGCTTTCCAGTTCTGTATGTAGCTCGCGTAAGTGTCAGAAGTATAGATAGAAAGAATTTGGTGGGATGTTGATTTGCATGTTTTTTGCATGTTTAATAGATCAAAGAAAAGTCCTAATCTATATTAGATTGGACTTTAATACTTTGTTTTTTATTCAATATCTAAAAATGTTTTAGCTTTAGTTTCTTCAATTTTTAAAGCTACTAGATCTGCTTCTTCACTATGGATAACATTGAATTTTTTTCCTTTCATTAACTTTTCCCATAGCTGATGTTGTTTAGATCCTATTTCATTAGGTTCATCCGAAATAAGATAGAAATTATTTTTTAATCCATATCGATTATGCATATTTTCTAACATGGTAGAAAGAGCATAGTAGTTACTTATTTCTTTTTGTATAGTAACCTCTGATTGATTAAAAAATACAGATTTTGCACCAGTAAAAACACCATTTAAGCCAATACAATCCATCTCATATTTAAAATATAAGCTAGGTATGTATTTGTCTGTGAATTTAATATTAGTATGTACTTTATCTTTAACTCTTGTAATTAACTTTCTATTTATAACTTCAGATACTTTATGAATTTGATCTACTTTATAAATTTTTGGTTGAGGAGTCTCTTTATCAACCATTAAAGAGAAAAGTTTGTCAAGTGTTTCTAAAGAGTTTTTTTCCTTAATATATTTAGGTTCATCATACTGTATGATGTTTTGGTTATATCTATTTAGATATGAAAAGTAATTGGCATTGATTTTATTTTGAAACTTAAATAAGTTTTTTTCAATACTATTATTGCTTTTAATAGACTCTAGGCTATTCTCAATTTTTGAAATAAAAAAATCTAAAAATCGCTTATTTTCACCTAACAATGATTTTGCTATTCGGATTCTAGTATTTGAAAATTTCACAAAAAAATTATCATCATCAGATAAAACCAGACCAATACTAATAGAGTCGCCTGCTAAGCTATTAGGAGCAACTTTTATTATGCTGTAGTATGTTTTCATTTTAGTCTTGAATAAAAGTCTGTTAATACTAATTTATTACGATTTTCATTAAAAAGGAAAGAGTATAAGTGTTCCTTTAAATCATCTGTGAGCCCTAACTCATTGGGAATGTTTTCAGTTATTTCATTGAAATTTTCTTTACAATTTTGGATACAAAGGTAAAAATAATCCTTAATGTAATTAGTCCAACCATTTTGTTTTAACAAATACTTACATATTGACTTTACGAAATTAGAATATAAAAGGTTGTCATTGAAAGATTGAGAAACTCCTTCTATATAAAGAGAATCATAGTCCATAGTAGAAAATGTAAATGCATTATCTATGGCTACAATTTTTATTTTTTTTTCTGAAAAATCAAATAAAACATTAGGATTTGTTGGTTTTCGATCATCATTTTCTACCCATATATCGAATAAACTCAATTTAATTAAATCTTCAGGATTTTCAAATTTATTTAAATCTGCTTTTCCATCAATATTAATTAGATTGTTCATTTCAATAACATTGTCCAATCTTTTTGACCCAAAAGTAACATGTTCATAAAAATATAATTTGTGATATTGCGAAAGTGTTTCGGGTAAAATATTTGTATCAACTTTAATAGCGGAAATATCGGGAGAATTTAAGTTCCATAACTTAAGAAAATAATGACATAAGAATTCATTAATTAGGTATGTAGCAGGAGTTTGTCCTTTGGAATGCTTAATGTAGTATGAATCAAAATCTTCTGTAAGTATTAAAAGGGGACTATGACCTTCTGTTGGTATTTCTTGTATGAATGAAATAGCATCCAAATATTTTAATTTTTCAATCACTGTTATCAAATCTTAAATTAATGATTAGCTTTTTTGTGTTTTTGATAGTTGACTTAATCAATAACTCCTTTGCGAAACTATCCCAATAACCTTATAAACTTGTCTTATAAACTTCTTAGGAATTTCAAATTCGCTATAGTTGGCATTATAGCTTTTTAAAGTGAAAATATCTTTGTCTTCATTTTTTGCAATAACCTTGCAGTATACCTCATTTTCAGTAACAACAATAAAGATGTTACCGTAGTCCAGGTAATCTCTCCAGTTGGGCATGTTACGTACAACAGCAATATCTCCACTTTGCATTGCTGGCGTCATAGAGTCACCAACAATTGTTAATGCAATATCATCTTCACGAGCAAAAGGCACAGATAAACTATCTATAACATACTCATTACTTAACTGTAATTGACCAATTCCAGCTGAAGCCTCTGAGTTATACAAAGGAATGGTTAGAGCATGCGTTTCGCATGGTTGAATTTCATCAGAATCGATAGATAAATCAGCTTGAAGCATATCGCCTTTACCTGTCAATAACCATTCGTAATTTATTTCGAAGTGATTTGCAATTGAAGACAAAACTTCGAATTTAGGTTGTCGGCCAGCAATGTAATTTCTGATATTCGCTTCACTTGTTCCAACTTTAACTGCAAACTTCGAATTGTTACCATCACAGAAGTACGAGACAAGTTCTTTTATTCGTTCAGATATATTACTCATATCGAAAAGGTTATGTTTTTAATCGAAAAATGTTACGATTTTTACTTGTTTTAATCGAACAAACATACGTATATTTGTGCGAGAGATTATAACAAATGTAACAACAAAATTCGAAATACAGGATGGAAAAGGAAATAATTCGAACAAAAGTTGATTGGGTGGCCACACTTGACCAATTTTCGATTGGAGATCTACACCAGTTTACAGTTGGGACAAGAGAGATTTTTAATATTCGACAAGTAGCATACAGACTTAAAAAGAAGTCGGGGAAAATTTTTGCTACCACTACACTTGATGATGGAATTGAAGTTAAAAGGGAGGAATAAAAATGAAGAAACCAGAAATAGTTTGTGATTTAAATCAAAAGAAGTGGCTTAATCTGCAAGAGGCAATTGCCTATTTGGGTTTTGGTTCGAAAGATACTTTTCAAAGCTGGAGAGAAGGTATTAGAATTCACTCCCAAAGCAATAAAATGATCTTTTTGAAATCATATAAAACAGGAAAGAACATAGTTTACAAGAGAACGGACATTGATAATTTCATGGAAGAGTATCAACGAGTTAAATTAAATCTTAAAAGTGCCTAAATATGAAAGCTACAACAAGACAAGGTGTTTGGGTATCTGAGATTAATGAGAATATCCATGCCATTATAGATACGAACCGAAATCAAATAATAAAGTGTGAGAAAGGAGTGCCAAGAGTTTTTCAATTTAAGAATGAGATTACAACCAGACATGTTTCTCTCATGCTTCACATCTTTAGAAGCAGTGCTCTTATTTGTAATACTTGCGAATCGATACAAGAAACATTCAAAGCAAAAAGGAGTTAATAATTTCTTTTTGCTTTACTGAATTCCCTATGAATACTATAGATTCAGAATAAAGTACGCACTTAAAAAGGGTACGAATACACAGGTTTTCTCAAGCCTGTTTTTTTCGAAAATTGCTCACCTGGGCAAACGAAAACGCATGTAAACAGGGTACGCATGCACATGGTTTTTCCGATAATTAACTCACTACTTTTAAGACCTCTTCCACCATTGATTGACGGTATTAGCATAGAACTTATTGACTTTGATTTTCACCTTTGGGAAAGATTACCAGAGCTTGAATTTTCTGTGTTGACCGTTGTTGGATCAGGTATGGAATTGGGAAGTAGAAAAGCTCACCACAAAGGACTTGACTTTATTATCGAACCAAAAGGAAAAGCCAAAATCAAAGGTTCCATTCATAAGTTCTTTAATGATGGAGACCACAATATCAACCGATTTACTTTTGAGAATTTTAAAGATGCTGTTGGCCAGCTTTCGGTATTTGGTGTAAATCCCGAAAATGCCAGGCTAAAGAGTTTTGAGATCGGTTTGAACCTGGATACTTCAGCTTCAAAGATTGAAACAAAAACATTTCTGGAAAGTGTTTTGTATTGTCGTGGCGCTGAACGTTCTGAAATGGAGTTGAACGGAAAAACAGGTTATGGATATGCCTATAAAACTACCAATGCAACTTACAAGTTCTACGATAAGGCCGAACAATCCAAAGTTCAATCAGAACTGCTAAGAGTTGAAACAAAGTTCACTCGAATGAGAGCCGTTGAAAATTACGGCATTTACACTTTGGCTGATTTACTGGATGAAACAAAACTAAGTCGATTAATTGCAGACAAGTTCCTCAAGACCATTGATGAAACCATATTCTTTGAATGGGATCAGATAAAAACTACACGCCGTCTTCCAGCTAAGTACAAAAGCAAATTCAAAGATTTAAGAAATCCTGATTGGTGGATTAAAGATGAACGTAGCCGAAAGGAACGACATCGCAATAAACTGCTACTAGAAAAGCTAATTAACCAGTATGCAAAGCGGAACATTAAAAATATCTTGAAAGGATTGATTTCATTGGAGTTTACATACTTTTTACGCAGTAAAAAAGGTTACGAATACACCACTTTTGAAAGCCTGAAAAACTGGAATCAAACCAATAACGCACAAAAAAAGGGAACGGTTACACAACGTATTGTATGTGCGGATTCCACCGACCAGGGGGAGGAGAAAAAAGAGAAAAGATATTGTTTGACCTGTGGAAAGGATATTACCCATCAGAAAAAAGGTTCAAAGTATTGCAATGATCAAAGAAAGTGCAGAGATAAGGCTTACAACCTGAAAGTATCTGAAAAAAAGAAAGTCAAGCAAACAGCAAAGCAAAAAGAGATCCTAAACCTGATTAAAGATTTGGGAACCGAATTCAATCTGGTTAGAACCACAAACCCAAATAGAAAAAAGAAAAAAGGAGTACCAGGTCGAAAGACTTCGATCATAGTCGACATAGGAGGGAAGAAGAGATATTTTCATGGAGTTGCAGCTCGATTCTTCCTCAGAGAATTTGAAAAGAAAACAGAATCATTAACCAACCAACATGAACATGAAACAGATTGTACTTGAAACACTGAGACGAATCATTGAAAGAAAAAGAGTTGCAAACAAAAGTCCAGATCATGCAACCTACCTGGAGTTAAAAAGTGAATTAGCTGAACAGAGAGACCAGGCTCTTAGGGAACTGTGGAAGGAACAAAAGATAAAATCGGGGAATACCCTTAATGATAAATTTATACAACTGGAAGAATGAAAGTAAAGCTTAAAATATCGAATCATGAAGTTTGGGAGAAATGCTCAATATGTAATGCGACCTATGATTTAAGAATGGACAATTACTGCCCAATTTGTAAAGAACCACCAAAATCAACTTGACCATGGAATACAGAACAATGAACAGAAAAGAACTCGCAGCGGAACTGGATATTTCCTATGCGACACTTTATAGAAGAATGAAATTACTCGATCCAGAATTTAGAAAGCAGATTGCAGGACATTCACTGCTTTTTGAAAATGAAGTAAAATACATCCACGAACAAATATCAGGATTAAAAAAATGGGAATCGGGTTCAAAATAGGGTGTACTTCAAACCGAACCCAAAAAGAGAGGGGAATTTTAATGATTCCCCCTTCAAAATCTATTATTCTGAACCCACTCTAAAAATGAACCCGAAAAGAAGAATTTTTTACAATGGAAAAGAAAATTTTTAAATACGCTCGAATTTCTACCTCTGAACAAAACGAAGCTCGACAAGTTGAAGCTTTGAAAGATTATCCAGGCGAAATGCTCATTGATAAAATTTCTGGAAAAATTCCTTTTGCAGAAAGACCAGAAGGAAAAAAGATCATTCAATCGGTAAATGAAAAATCGATTTTTGAATTGATTGTTTTGGATGTTGACCGCCTGGGAAGAAATACTCTTGATATAATGGCAACTCTTCAACTGATGAAAGAACACAAAATTTGTGTAACGGTTCATCGCTATGGATTGAAAAGTTTTGTTGATGGAAAAGCAAATCCAACATTTGAATTGATTTCGAATATCATGTCAACTTTGGCACAAATTGAAATTGAACGTACAAAGGAAAGACAAAAGGAAGGTATTGTCCAGGCAAAACAGAGAGGTGCTTACAAAGGAAGGCCAAAAGGTTCAAAAAATAAGGATAGTTCTTCATTGGTAGAGAAATATCCCAATGTTGCAGCTTGTCTGGAAGCTAATATGAGTATTGATAAAACAGTTGCAGCTACAGGAGTTAGTAGAAGTACAGTTAAACGAATACGGAAAGAATACTACCGAAGTTTAATTTAATTAAAGTAATCTAGAAAGATTCTATTTTATTATCGATTCTTTACAATTTTTATGATTCAGATTTGACTATGATTTATATGTGTAAATTTATCAATCAATTATAAAAAATACGATATGAATTTCAATAATATTACTAAGGAAATAGAAAGGGATCAAATCAATCTTAGACCTATTTTGCTTTCAGATAGTAGGTTTATCGATTGTATGTTTGAGGATGAAGATATAAAGCGATATTATATTGTACCTAAAGAGGCTCAGCAAGACTATAAGCGATTAGTCAGATATTGGTTAAATGATATAAGGAATGGAGCTGGAACTTGTTGGATTATTACTCAGAAGGAAAACGGATTACTTTTCAAGAATAAACAAGTTGGATTTGTCGCATTTGAATTTAGAGATTCATTAAAAAAGGCGCGAATTAGTTATGCAATCTTGCCTGAATATAGAGGTCAAGGAATCGCAACAGCCGCAGTGGAGATGGTGATTGACAAATTAAAAGATGAAGGAGTTGAAAAATTAGAAGCGGATATTGATAGGGATAATTATTCTTCGGAAAAAGTTGTTGAAAAGCTAGGTTTCAATGTGAATAAAAAACAAGCTTTAGTAGATCCCGAAATGTTTAGAGATGGAGATGTTAGAATGAGAGCTTTATGGTACAAAGATGTTTTTGATTTTTCAAAATTAGAATTCTATTACATTGATCAAGATGAGTTTAGTAGACTAATAAATAATGCAACGATTTATAAGGTTTGGGAAGAAGAAAAAACAACTGCTAGAGTATTAGGGAATATGCTGGGAGCTCAACCTACAGAAAAAACAGGAAGATATCACTTCGTATTTCAAACAGATGTTACCGAAAAACTTGTTGGAATTAGTGACGATGATTCTCTAAGGTATAATATTCCTTGGGAATTATTACGTGAAGAACAACATAATGGCAAAAAAATCTTAATTTTTTGCGGTTGGGGTGATCCAAAAAATGGAATTGGTAGTATGAAGTTTGATTATTATGAGATTGGTATTGATAAAATGCTCTTTGCTAATTTATTGGCTGAACTCATGTCAAATTATCCAGACTTTTTCTCAGAACAAAAGATGAGAAGCGTTATTGGATTGGAAGGGTTCAGGTTTGAAGAAGGTCAAATAGGGATATAAATGTTTGGTTAAAGTTTGAATTTTAACTAGTTAAATTAATAGATTGAAGGTGTAGAATTTATGTCAGGATATTTAGAAGAAGTAATAAATAGTAAAGACTATAACAATTATAAATTAACAGCTGATAAAGTTATTGAGAAACTTGATGGCGTTAGAGAAGAGAGAACTAAATCAAGACGAAGGTGGATTTGGGAATTGATGCAAAATGCCAAAGATGTTCCCAATAAATATGAAATGGTTTCTATAGAAATTAACCTAGCTGAGGATTTATTTCAATTCAAACATAATGGTGATCCTTTTCAGGTTGGAAATATAACAGGATTAATACAGCAAGTGAGTTTTGGAAAGCCATCAAATAATTCAAATAGAAGAATTACGGGTAAGTTTGGTACGGGATTTATCACAACTCATTTGTTGTCTGATGTGGTGGAAGTAGAAGGAGTTGTTGAGAAAGAGCCATTGCCTCCCAAAAAGTTTAAAATTAGACTAAATAGAAAAGGAGAAACCTCTGAAGATTTAATACCAGCAATTAAGACTGAACTAGAAAAACTAAATGAAATAGAAAAATTTGAACCTTTAGATGAATATCATATTAAAAGGGATGAAATTGATAAGCCAACAATTTTTTCTTATCCCTTACAAGATGAAGAATCAAAAAAGGCGGCAATAATAGGTGTCGAGGATTTAGCTAATACATTACCACAGACTCTTATTTTCGTTAATGATCAGTTGAAAGCAGTAAGTGTGAATGACAGCATTAATGGTCAGAAAATAAAATATGAAAGAGTACGATTTGATGAAATTGAGTGTTTTAATGAGAATGAGGTAATAATATATGCAACAGTAATAAAAGAAACTAATGGAGATGCTGAGGAGTTCAATTTTATTGTTTTTAGAAATGAAGAAATTGATTTGGCAATTAGAGTATCAGACTTTGAAACTAAAAAAGTATTAATAAATGAGAAATCACCTAGGTTATTTAGAGATTTTCCTCTAGTAGGATCAGAAAAATTTCAATTCCCTTTTTTATTAAATGGTACCAAGTTCCACCCAACAGAAAAAAGAGATAATATTTTACTAGAGGGGAATGAAAATAAACCTACAACAAATAGAAGAATAGTTGAATATACTATTGATAAAGTTAAAATATTTGTGGAGTGGCTAATAAAAAAAGAGGCACAGAACCTAAGTTCCATTGCAAATAGTCGCATTCCTGAATCAATCAGTGAAGAATCCGTTGAAAAATGGTATAAAACAAATATTCAGAAAAATTACAGAAATTTCTTATTACAACAACCAATTGTAGAAACTGGGAATGGAAATTTGAGCTTGCAAAGTGCAATAATACCAAAAGTGTCTGGGAGTAATGAGGTAAATGAAGAGTTCTGGGAAATTGTATCTGAATTCTATGGAAAAGATCGATTATGCAGAAAAGAACATTTGAAAAATTGGCATAAATATATTGGGCCATCAGATGAAATTGATACGTGGGAAGATGATATTTATTTTACTCTTGAAGATTTATTGAAGCAAATTCAGGTTAATAAGAAGCTGGATGAAATTAAGATTAAAGGGGATCTATCTAATATTGAATGGTTAAATAAAGTTTATTCATTCATTATCAAATTAAAGCAAACCGATTTTTTTAATGCGTATAAAATTTTTCCGACAATTTCGGGTATTTTGAAATCTTTTGATGATGATTTATTTGTAGAAGAGGTAAATGAAATACCTGATCACTTTATTTCGATTTATAAAAAATTGAATTCAGATTGGAATGATATTCTTATTCATAGAGGTATTATTAATATTGATAGTTCAAGAGCATCAAAGTCAACAAAAGATATATCTACGGAAATCAATAAGATTTTAAATTATGAGGAAAAAAATTCACTAGGGGTTACTCAAAAATTCTTTTTTGAAAATGAGCATGCAGAAAGTGTTTTAATTGAAATAATAAGGGTGTTTTCAATTGCAAATTCACAATCTTTTCAAGCCAAATTATTTGATTTAGCAAAGCGCTTTTTTAATTACAATGAAAGTGAAAAAATAATATCAAATATTGAGGATTTTAATTTTAATCCTGCAATCAGACAATTAATAAAACTTTTAAATCGTAGCATAGAGAAATCGGAAGATCTTAATAAAATTTGTTCTACTAATAGTGCTAGTTGGTTAAACGAATATCTTATTTTACTTCAGAATAATACGGAGTTTAAAAGCTTTTTGGAATTTGGGAATATTGTTCCAAACAGAAAAGATGAATTGTGCAGTATAAATGAGGTTAAAAGTTATGGAACGGAGGAGACACCGCTAGATGATGTATTGATAAGCATTTTATTTGATTTTAATTCTGAAGAAGATTGGAATAAAATATTGGTACATGACTTGTTTAGAGAACTTGATTTAAAGAATAAAAAGCTTGATGAACTGGCCAATAAAATTCAAGATGAATTAGAAAGATTAAGAATTAATAATCAATTTTCGAATAAGAGTAACTCGATTTTAAAATTAAATAAATGGTGTGCTGAAAATCCTATTTTAGCTCAAACTTATTTTAAGCCATTTCTGGGGGAAAAAGATAAGATTCTAGTTAATATTTCGTTAGAAGATGAGAAAGTTGGAGGTAATATAGTGAAGTTGCTTTCCGATAAAGATAAGTTGGATGATTTAGTTTCAATATCAGAATCTGGGGTTAATTTATCTCATTTATCAGAAATTGCAGAAATTGCTAAATCTATTAGCATAGAAGAAATAAGGGATCTTGCTCAGCAGTTAAAAGATGAGAAAGAAGATTTTGAATTTAAGAAAAAAATTGGGAACGAAATTGAAAAAGCATTTATTGAAACCTTTAATTCATTAAACCTGCCTTATGAAATAACCTACCAAGGTATAGGTTCACAAGATGTTATCATTTATAATCCTATTAATCAAAGATCTTTTTATATAGAGCTAAAGTCTTTGTCGCCAAATAGACTTGATAAATCAATTAATTTATCTATTTCGCAGGCTCGTAAGGCTGTAGAACAAATTGATGAAGATAATTATATCGTTTCTGTATTGATAAGACCCAATCATTGGGAGGATGCATCTATTGAATTTATAAAGAGAAATTTACGAAGTCAATTTGCAATTGGAACACTCTTAAAACAAGTTGTAAATAAGAATCGTCAATTTGAAGAATTGTTGTCATATACAAATGAAATAGACCTTGCATTTGTTGATACTAGAAGAAAAGTAAAAGTATCTGAAATGATATGGAGAACAAATGGACAAAGCTTTGATGAGTTAATTCATAAGCTGAAAATGTATCTTGATTAAGTTTCAGTTAAAATTAGGAGATAGAAAAAGAGAGCTTTTGAGCTCTCTTTTTTATGGAGTAACCTTCTCATTCCACAACTCATCAAAAGGAGCTAACATAGATTTCCAATGCTTGTACAGGTAAACTTTAGAGAGATCCCAATTTTCCCCTTTACTGGTATCAGGGATGTAAGCCCGAACTGTAAGAACAGGAATATGTGATATCATGTCCTCTGCATTGAATTGTTGAAATGAACCATCAGCCTGTGCATGGGTCTGCATTCCACCATTTGTGATTTCCGTATCTTCAATATCTGCTTGAACCATCCAATAAACCCACTTGCCAGCCATATCACTACCAAAAGAACTTTTCTTAAGAGTCCAATAAGCAACTCTCATATATTTACGAACACCATTAATAAGAATAGGCAAAGCTTGGTTTCCTCCTCTTGGTGTTAATTCAATGGTATCACTTCCAGAGAAGCTTACATTGAAATCAAAATCTTTCAACAAGAAAGTATTAGCATGATGCCCAATCTGCAAAGAAGGAACCGCGATTTCTCCAGTGTAATTCTTCTCGACTGTGTATTGATCTACCTCTACATTGGCTGGCTGCGCATCCTGTTTTTCCTTGCTGACCAATTCAAAATCATTACTTTCCTTTCTGTAACGATAGTAAGCCCAACCACTGGAAACTTGACTGTCTGCACTTGCGTCTGTACATTTCACCAGCTGGCCATTAGACAAAGCAGGTCTTTTGGCATTCATGTCTCCATAATCAACTGCTACCTCTGTTCCAAAGTCATTGATTTCTTGAATTGGGGCAAGAGCTTTTTTGTAAATCTTGTGAAAGACTAGATTAGACTGATCAGCGTTTGCAATATCATCTGGAATTGGCAATTTGACAAAGCCCAAAAGCACATTTTCAAGCCAATCAATACCACTTAAATCTGGCATTTTACCTAAGCCCACTTTATAGGTCATTCCGTTACTTCCATCGGTAACCAATGGGGAATAAACAGCAACATACATGGTTTTTCCCTGTATTAGGTTTGCCCATACTCCAATTGAAATATTAACATTTTTTACACCGAACGTTCTGTTCCCACTATACCTTTTGGCTGGGATATTTTTCATTTCTGGGTATGGATCTAAATAAACTTTGATCTGTTTGACCACAGATGAATAATCGGCTTTCATGTTAAAATCTTCCATGATCTTAACATATCGACTATTTTCATAAGCTGATAGCACCCTTAATTTGTCATCATAGACAGGCTCAACCGTTAACCCATCAGTGGGAGTGCCGTTTAAGTTTAGTCTTTTCTCAGCTGGTGCCAGGCAATTCTTCCAAAATTTGTACAATTTAAAATCTTCCTGTTGCAGATCTTTTCCAGCTCTGGGTACAGGACAAGTCACACTTAGTAGAACAATGTTGGATGAAGTTGCAGGATCGTAAGGCCTTTTTACATCAAAAGTGCTGGAGGCACCACCATAATAAGTAACCCAACCATTAAAAGTGCCATTTTCATCATCCAAAAGCTTGAATGCAATATCCCAGTGGTAATGAGTTCCAGCTATTTTATTGCTGGCAGTATCCAGATTAAAAGTTGGGGTTCCAATTCCAAACCAACGAATTCCAGCACTAGTTTGCACAGGAATGTTCCTTCTGCTCTCTCCACCAATAAGCTTTAACTGAATGCTGTTTGCACCTTCAACTTTTTTGATTTCAAAGTCAAAGTCTTCCAACAAGTATCCATTTTTTAGAGGATTGTGGTGTTCAGGCACAAACAAATGATTGTCGGCAGTAACACGAATGGTTTCATTGTCCAGGTAATTATCTTGTTTTAGTACATTTTTCCAATGCTTAATTACTAGGCAGCTATCAACATCAAAAGTATTGGTGTCAGCTTTTAGTGTAGCTTTTACCTGTGCAATTGGATATAAAATACCATTGTGCCTGGTTTCCTTTATGATCTCTTGAAATCCTGTTGCACCAGGTCTGGCAACACATACAAGACCAGAAGCACTGGTATATTCATCAGTAATTGCAGTGTAAAGTGTCCAGTAGCAATCTGTATCTTCCGTTACTGCTTCATGTTGAGCATATCCTTCACCTATTTTGAAATACTTAACCTTAGGAGTAAGAATGTGAATGAAATCTTTGGAATAATTCCTTCGACTTAAGTCATTTATTTTAATCCACAAAGTAGGCTTTCCACTAATCGATGAATTGTCAAAAGCGAAATCAAAATCCTCAGTAAGTTTCCAGTTCGCAGGAAAAGGATTCATTTCTCTAAAATGAGTAAGCTTACTTTCAGAATTTAAACCAATGCTAAGTTGATCAGGCTTGTATCCATTGTGCTGTCTTGAGACCAATTTGAATCCTTTGTTGACAAGGTTGTTGTAGTCTTGTTGATAGGTAGCCCACCCTTCAGAAGGATCGGGGGCATCGCTATTGTCTAAAACCCTTGCGATTTGACCCGATGGAACGTTGGTGTAATGAAAGGTCATTTCTTGATAGTTCTTGTACTCCCAAAAGTAGGGACGTACAAAAACTTCATTGGGAATAGAGTTCTCATAGAATCTGAACACTTGTGTATTGTACTCATCCAATTCATTGTTTTCATTCATGAACAAACGAGCTGAAGCAAGTGGTAAAAACTTTCCTGATTCTCCTTCCAATGTTCTTGGTAAATCACAATTGAATTCCTTTTCAACGACAAAAACAGGATAAGTGGTGTATTTGCTTGTCACTTCCAAATACCAGGTTAAAAAACAACCTTGTCCATGCTCATTGATGAAAGAATTCAGCTCTTCATTTGTAAAGAGTTTACTTGTCAATCGGTACTTTCCACTAATTCCGTTGCTGTATCTTTTCAAATAATCACTGGCATTAACGCCCCAGGTAAGATGAGCTTTTCCTCCAGGGTATTTCGAGAAATGAAAAGAAAAACGCTCATAGAACTTGATGGCCTTATCGAGTTTGAAATCCTCCAGGTTCACAATGTTTCCCTTGCTGTTTTTAGCAATGGTGCGATTATCAATTTTGGCTCCAGTATTAGGCTTACTTATTCTCATTACTCAATATTTTTTTAGTGAACACATTGTAAGTCTGATCACATGAATTGTATCTGTTCTTTTCACACTGAGCATTGCCCCCTTTGGCAACCTGGATCACAATAGAACTATCGTATTCTGACATAACACCACCTCTGGCAGTTCCAGCTGTAGTACTTTGAAAGATCACCAACCATATCACATTGGGATACTTCTCAATTAATTTTCCAAAATCTTCCTGGGAAAGCAGATCTTGCAGTTTTCCCCAGCTGTCAATTGCAATCACATCAAAGCTTTTGCAGTACGCTTCCAGTTGCTTCATGTTGCACTGACCACTTACACTCACATTTTTAAGGTTCTGCTTTTCGATGTATGAAATGTAATTTCCAAACAGTTCAGATTGTGGTGATACTTCCAGGGAAAGAAATAAAGACTTCAAATTTTGATCGGCAAACAGATCAATTAACTGGCAAAGCAAACGAGTTTTGCCAGCACCTTTTTCGCCTCTTAAAACAATGGCAAAACGATCTTTCTCATAACCGCCAATGAATTTACCCAGCTGTCCTTTTAAAGCTGTGATATTGGAATTCGGTTTCCAGTTGGCCAGGTTGGTAATCATCTTTTCATTGGTATGTCCCAATAAAGTGAGTTGTTTGGCTTCCTGCTTTTTATTGCTTACAGTTTTAGGCCTTTCTTTTTTTACTTTTTTTTTATCCTTTTCCTCCTTGGCTCTATTAGTCATTGATTTTGGAACCAGCTTGGAAAGGTCAATTCCTTCCAAAAGATAGTCGGCAGCATCACAAGCATAGCCGTAGGCTTCCACCAGGTTTTTATCTACATCACCTTTGGCTCTGCTCAACCAGCCTTTTAGATAGGTAATCCCATTTTGGCGATTGTACTTCAATCCCAGTTCCGTACAAATAATCATAGCACCCATTTCAGCAACCAATTCCTCATTTGGATAATCCAGAGTTGCAGAAATACCAAGTTTCCCTCTTCCCAAACGTTTTGGATTCATGGTACTGTGGGTAATCTCATGAAAGAGGGTAGAGTAGTATTCAGCAACTTTCTTGAATTGCTTGATATTTACCATGTGGATTGACTCATTATTAAAATTCAGTGCGCTATGTGTATAATAGCATCTATCTGCCTGGTCAGTATGAATTTTAGGAACACGTTTTCTTTTTACCAGCTCTTTAAGGAAGTTTTCAACGTATTGATTGAACTCATTGTCTTTGAAAAAGACCTGTTTGAAAACTGGCTTTTTAATCCCTTCACAATAATCAATATTGACGGCACGATGCAATTTAGGCAACATCCAATCAGGTTTACGAGGAGTTTTGTCCTCTTTGTCCTTAAACATTGGAATGTAGGATAAAACCGAAATTACCTTTGATTTGTCGATGAGTTTACCACCCTTTTCTTTAAGAGCTGCCATGGTAATGAAATAAGGGCTTTTTCCTGCATTTCTTTCCATGGTAAGAATGTTTGTGCTGTTCTTGTACAAACGACCTGAAACGTTTCTAAATCCACTTAAAACAATTCCTGATTCACTAAAAACCAAACCAGCTTTCCAAGGCTTTTCCCACTTGGTAAACAAGAATGTTTTGATATCATTAATCAGTTCCAGTTTGAATTTTTCCTTGTCATCCTTCCAGCCATCCAGGTTGGAATCAAACAGGCCTTTTAGGATTTCACTTGTTCTGAGTTTAATTCTGCTTACCCTTTTTTTAACAGCCTGTTTGCTTGTGCTTTTTAAAATATATCCTAACATCTTTAATTGAATAAGTTTTGAAATAATCCTTTCTTTTTGGATTCATCTTTTTTGTTGTCCTGATCCTGGTCTGTTTTTGTGTCAATTTCAATGAAACCGCCCTTTTTAGTTTTGATATCCTTTATTTCAATATTGGTTTGCTGGGCAGGAATTTGATTTTTACCGTATTTGTAGCCAATGGCCATTCCAAAACCAAGGCCAGTTGTTAGTAAAAGGATTGCTGATAGTATGGTTATTTTACGTTTGAGCATGATGTTAAAATTTAGTGTTTGGTGAACTGTTCCGTTGCTACAGATCCAATACAGGCACAAGTCAGAATAACCAGTTGTTGGATGTATTCAATCGGAACTTTGAGTATTACCCCAGTGATAATGGATGTAACCAATAAAAGGGAAATTTGCCTTTTGAAGCTTGGGACTCCTTTGTTGTCCGATAGAGTCTGTCTGAACCAGTTTCCTTTTGTCTGTTGTTGCTCCATTATCCAATCTGTAAGTAATTAATTTGATATCTGCCTGAATCTCTGTTTGTGATACATGAAGTCTCCAATTGCTGTATAGAGAGAGCATGATCAGAAAGACCAGTACAGCATGTTCTGGAGAAAAGAATCCTTTGATTTCGTTTGTTGTCATTTGCTTTTGTTATTGGTCAAAAAAAAAGCGTCAAGCCAAGCAAAGCAACCACTCCAAAAGAAATCCCGACTGTACCTAAATGAGTTTTCAGAAAAGCAATGCGATTGAGCCACCCCCTTTTAAACTGAGGTTGAGATTGAGCTAGCTGATTGATAAATCTCTCACGCTCCAAAAGCAATTTTGCAGCAACTTCATTGGCATCAAAGCGTTTCAATGCTCCCTGGGTTTTAGCTCCTACAATACCATCTACTTTTAGAAAAGCACCCATGCTGTTTAGAACAGATTGCAGACTCTTTATTGCTCTGCTTTTGCCTGAGTTGACTGCATAGTCAAAAAGCTGATTGGCTACAACCTGAGGCATTAAGCCACATTGAAGCGGTACCCAAAAATTGGCTCGATAAAAATGACGAACAGGCATTGCCAGGGCAGAAAAGAAAGTATTCCTTTTGATTGGTTTTACTTGCTTGTCAATGAACTTCCAACCTTCCCAATTAGGGAATGCGACTCTTGAAATCCCTGCATAAGTTTCTTTCCCATTGTCATGAGGATGATTTGAATATCCTCCTTCCATCATTTCTGTAATGTGATAGCTTGTTTCAAATGTTGCCATAATTAAATTGTTACCCCGATTTTAGATAAGATGGATCTTGCAATTGCCATTTCCTTGTTGTCAAGCTCATTGTACAGTTCAGCTACCAAAGTTCTCTTCCTGGGCATTCCGTATTCACGACCAACCAAGAGCCAGTCGGCACTATTCTTTAGTACCCTCAGATTGCTGTATACTTGCTCTTCATAAGTTCCCATGTACTCAAAAGCATCCAAGAGGGATTGAGCAATACTTTTGGCAGTTGCCGTTCCAATGGTAGGTTTGACTCCTACTTTTGAAATCTCATCATTGATTTGATTCTGAATTTTGTTTTCAGCTTCTTTTCTCTCTTTCTCACTTTTGGCTCCAGTAAACCAGTCAATCATTCCATTCATTCTGGAAAACATTTTGTAACCAGCATAAAGAGCCAATCCCATTACCAGCAAACCGCCGATGTTGACCATTTGCTTTTGAGCAGGATCAAGATTTTTATATTTTTTGGCTCCTTCCGCAACTACCAGTTTGGTTGCTGCGGCCTGAGGTAAAACTCCTAGCATAAGTGTCGGTATTTATAAGCGTTTGCAAGTAATTTATTCAAGTCTTTTCCCGAATTCTGGAAATACTCAATGATTCGTAAAGACTTGTCGTTTAAAGGGACTGCAAAGCTTTCTAAAAGCTCGGCTTTTTCCTTCTTACTGAATTTCTTTTTCTCTTTGCTTGTTGGCATGTCTTTATCCTTTTTGAATTACTACTGTGTTGTTTGTGTTCTGGCTTGTAAAGTCTCTTGTTTCAGTTTGAGAAATCAGAAATAAACCTTCCTTTTCTGCAATTTCTGAAGCTTCAAGAAATACCCAGAAACCTGCTTCCTCTGTAATGTCTTCTATCTCCAGGCTCTCTTTTGTTTCCAAAGGATAACCGATTTTGGATGAAGCATTGGGGTGAAGGATAGCAGTTGATTTTGTTTTGTTGGTAATGATCAATGCCTTTGAAGCTGGAACACTTACTTTGATGAGTCGCCCAGCTTCAACGACTGATTGAATGTTCTCAAAAAGTCTCATTTGTAACCTATTTTTCCAAAGTGAACACAAGTGCACCTTTTACCTCTGCACCTGTAATAAATGAGGTGGCAATTCGAATAGAATTGTTTGAGATGGGTTGTTCCAAAATCATTTCCTCACGTCCTGTTCCAATTTTAAAGTAATCCAAAGGAACACTTTCAACAATGGATAATTTGCCGTCATGAGTTTTGATTTCTACGTCAATATTGCCCCCGTTTTCTCCGATCCATGAAACTGCTTTCAAGTGGTCGTAATCATCAAAACTAACCACCTCATTAGAGGTGGCTGTTGGGTCTGATGATTGTTTATGGATGTTATAAACAAATCTTTTCATTAGGCGTGGTTTTCAGTGATTTTGTACCCAACAAAAGCAACCTCAATAACGATGTCTTTGTCAGCAGGACAAGGAGCATTGAAGATGTTTAGTTCAGGTAAAATGGTTTGATTTGGAGCAATGATAAAAGGACTAACCTCATGAGCCATGTCTACGGTTTTATCATCACCAGCTTGCTCTGGAGTCATGTGACGCAAAATGGCCTTCATCTTTTCTTTGTTGGCTACTTTGATTGATAACTCATTGTTGAAAAAGCTTGCAAGAGTTGGATTTTCCGAACCAACATTGAACTCCTGTGCAGAGATTTCATCTTCACTTGCCAATTTTGCGGCACAATTTGCAGTTGAGATCAAAATCCCAGTTACCAGGAAAGCAACCCCACCAGTCAAACGTGCTGAATCGATGTTCCGAACACCATCTTTCTCCACGTCCTGAGGCTTCATTAATTGCTGAATTCCTGTTTTCCCTGCCAGGGATTTACGGATGTACAAAACATCTTTCTCGATCTGAGCTCCGTCAGTATCAAAAGTGATTTGCTTGTTTGCTTTTGCAATCGCTCTTACGTTTGCTTTTTCTTCTAAAACTTTAACTAATTCCATGCTATTTAAACTATTACTCTGTGTTTCTAAAAAATGATTTTTTCCTATGCGATTGTTTTACAAGGCCTAGTTTACCTCGTTTAATTCGTAGCTTCCACCTTCATAACCACCATCTGAAAGAGCTTCCAAAGCATTAATTTCATCTTGCTCTTCCATATCAAGAATATCCTGGTAGCTGCCTACTGCATTTAGCTCATCGCTCATATCGTCTTCTGTGTATTCAGCCAATTCAGCCGCACCGATTGAACCATGAAGAGCTGGGATAAAGCCAGTATCTTCCTTGGCAAAAGGAGTCATTGCAGATAAGGCTCCAGCTGTGGCAATACCAGCGCAAATGCTTTTATATTGAGCAGGAACTTTTAAGGCTCCAACAGTGCCAAGAGCGGCAACGCCTACACCTAATCCTACTTCTTTTAATTTCTTTTTCTTTGGGTCAACTTCCTGGTCTACTTTCAGAACCTTTTTACCCATAACAACCGCATATCGTCCAGCCATTACGCCACCCACGGTTTTAGCTAACTCCATACCAACTACGGAAATGTTGTTTTTTCTCATTACTTAAATTTTAGATTGATTTACTTTTTCTTATTTGCTCCCCACAACAAACCACCACCAACTAAAAGCAAGGCTCCAATGGCTAAAGGGTTCATTCTTGCTTGTTTTGTGTTGTTAGCAGTTATAGGTTGAAATGAATTTGATTGACCTGACTCAGTATGATAGGTTCCAGGATCATTTGAAGCCTGATAACTCGGAACGCTGTAATTTGGTTTTGCAGGCAACTTCACAGCTGGCTTTTTCTTATCGAGCACCCGATTAAAAATTACCAGGTTGTTCTCAGCTCTGCTTTTCTTTTGTTCCAGGAGTAACCTTTTTGCAGGATCAGTTTCATTTTTGATTCTCTCACTAAGATTACTGATTCTCTTTTCCTTCATTTTCTTGATCATGTCACCCAAACCAACAGCTTTCAAAATTGAGAAGATAGGAACCAGGATCATGGCTACTTTCTTTGCAATGGCAGCACTGCCAATTGCAGTTGTAGTTGCTACAACTCCCAATTCTTGCTTGGCAATGTCCTTATGAACCAACTTTAAGAAAGCCAATCTTTCCTTTTCATATTTAGACATCGGCTTTGAGCGAGAATTTCTCATTTTAGCTCTCATTTCGGCAGCCATTCTTTTTGCCTTGGCTCTTGCTCTGCGTCTTCGGCGGCGTCTTCTCCTTCTTCTTCCTTCAAGTTGGCCTAAATCTCCAGCCAGGTTCATGTATGGAAGACTTGCTTTCTGAGCTGCTTTTTGCCAGGCACTTGCTAAGACTCTTCTTAGTTTACTTTCCTTACCACCTAAAAAGCGGTATTTCTTGGCGAATTTGGAGTAAGCACGTTTGGCCGCATTGTAATCCTTTGTAGAAATTCCCAATTGCTTAGCCTGGGCAGCAGAAAGTAATCCATAGCCCATTTTAAGAGCCAATCCCTTTTTGTTGTTTTTGATTCGTGAACGTAAAACAGCACGAATGGCAATGTTAATCGGGTTGATTTTCATTAGGAACTTGGCAACCTTTTTAAAACCTTTGGCAATGAATTTCCCTGCCTTTTTAACTGTTCTTCTAGCATATCGACCAAACTTTTTGATTTTACGCCTGAACTTTTTGAAAAATCCATCCAAGGCAGAAAGCAACCCAATGGTTTCTCCATCTTCACCAGCCATTCCATTAAGTGGAGAAAGGTTTTCTCTTTCCCATTTGGAACCATCTGTCAGTTTAATGATGATACCATCCAGGGATTCTCCATCTTTAATAGCCTGTAAAGCTGCTTTCATGTGTAACCAGAACTTCTGACCAAAACCTAAGGCATGGTATTTTTCAGGTTCCAACTCATATTCTCTAAGTGTGGTTTCCAGTTGGGTTTCTCCCAGGATTCGAAGAGCTTTTTCTTCTTCCTCCAGGTCTGAATCACCAACTCCGTTGACCTGCTCAGAATTATGAAGTCTTTGCATGATGGTGTCGTAATTATCGCCACTTTCATGCAAATGGTTCAGTGCTCCAAGACCGTCAACAAATTCGGGATCTGCTCCAACCCCAGCCAATGTTTCAATTTGCATTTGTTTGTCTTTTTTAGATGTATATTCAGCTTCACAGTTGAAGCGGTGTAAGACGGTATCGATACAAACATCACCAACAACAACATAGACATGTGAAAAGGGTTTACCCTCGTAACCAGCTATTCGAATGGAAAAAGGAATACCAAGACAGTAAAGAAGAGAGCCAACAAATAAAGAGTGATCATCACAATCACTTGGCGTGTTTGGAGTGGATCTGTTTAGCCATATCCTTGCAGGGGTGCTAAGCTGTTCAATTCCTGGAGTATCTTTCTTGTACTGAATGTGATTGAAGACAAAATCCCAAATCGATTTTAGGGTATTGTACCTGGTATCACGTTTCAGGCTTTTGGCTAGCTCCTTTACTTGTCCATGGTGTTTTTTAATGATATCGCACATGATGGAAACGGTATCATCTACCGATCCTTCTGTGAATGTGCTGGTGAACTTGACATCGCTGGTATCAATTAAATGATTGAACTCAAAACCAGGTTTGATCTTTCTCACACCTTGGTGTACAATCTGACCATTAGCAGTGCGGAACACTACATCTCCGTTTTTGTTAGTTGTTTTTAAGACGGTTTCCATTTTATAACTTGCTAAATATGTCAGTTAGAACAGATGCAGGATTGTTAATTGTTTTGGCAATGTCCTGCCAGGTTCTGCTAATATCAATTTTGATGCTGGGCATATCAATGCCGTTAACTTTCAGGTGATCCACATACATGCGTAGGCTGTGCCCCTGTAACTCCTTCGCCTTTAAAAGTTGAATGATGGAAGCCAGTTTTACTGAAAAAACATACTTAATTTCAGTCTTGGCATTGCCAGTAACCTTTTGGTTAGGTTGCTCCAAAGGTGTTTTTCCAAGTAATATCTTTTGATCGCCTTTTTCCAGGATCAGGTTAATCTGGTATGTGTTTAAAGTGGCAGTAAATCCAATTTTACTGGTTAGCTCCATAGCACCGTTCAGATTTAAAGCACCTCTTTTAAAATCGACTTTAATCCTGGGAAGACCTTTGGGTTTTACCTCTATTTTATTTGTGGTATAATCCTTGATTTTATCTTCCAGCTGATTGGCCTTGTTGCCAAGGTAGGGAACTAGTTTATCCCTAAGGTAGAAAGCTGTTGCAAGGCTACCAATAAGTATGATGTGTCCTGTTTTCATATCCCAAATATGAGGATATCAGGTTAACGGTCAATATGTTTGAATGAAGCTGAATTGAAGTGAAAGACTATGCAAATTGCTGATTGCCATTTTTAATGAAAAAGTAGTTTTACAATCTAAAATGATATCCCGATCTGGCATAAAAAAAGGAACCTTTGAAAAGCTCCTTTTATCCTGTATTCATGTTTGGAAAATGGTTTATATGTCCTCTTCTTCCTGTTGTTCTTGTGCAAGATATGCTTGTAAAGTGGTGAATATCTGCATTTGTTCTTGGTGTGACTTGGAGAATAGTACGTATAACATCTGTCCAAGGTAGGCCTGTGCATCTGGTTGCATCCTGCGAATGGCATCAATGATTTGACGTTCCTGGATATTGAATTCATTTTCTACACTACCCAGTGAACTAGGATTTTGAGGGATTAGATTGTTAGCAAGCATGCCCAGTGTAGTTTGAACCGCTGGCATTTGGGTTATGGCTGTAACGGTGTCCTTGGTTGTGCTTTTCTCTGCTTGCTCCAATTCTTTAAGGTGATTTTCCTTTAATTCTGAAATCTTATCTTCAAGTTTTTCAATTTTAAAACTCTGCCTTAAGCTTGTGTCTTCCAGTATTCTTATTTTACCTTCATATTCTGTCCTAAGGTTTAAAATGGTATTAAAATTCTCTCTTTCCAGGGATCTTAATTCTTTAGAGGCATTCATCATTTGTTGTTGATTTGGGGAACTTATCCCGTTTTCTGGATATATTCCATTTAATTCATTAAAATATTTTTCGGCTATTCTTTTCTTTTTAGCCTCGTTTTGACATGATACTGAGCAATATTTGCTGTCTGATCTTCTGCCAATAATTGGTTTATTACATACTATACAATTCATGATTTCTTGTGCTAAGAGGTTATCAGGATAACTGAATATGTATTTAATATTTAGGTGATTAATTGTTTTATCCAGTTACAGGGATAAAAGTAGGGGTAAATGAGATGGCATTCTTATTCAAGTTCGTTCATGATATAGCATGATTATTTATGGCAAATTATGCTAAAAACTTAAATAACATTTATATTTTAGTAAACCCAACTATATTAAAAACATCTTCTAGAACTAAAGTTGATTGAATGAAAATTATTAATAATCAAGATATTCTTCTTAAGGAAGAATTTGAGAATACGATTCAGGATAATTCAAAAGTATATTTAAGTTGTAACTACTTTACTGTCTTTGCTTTATTTGAGTTACTTCCAATACTAAATAGAGTAAAACATATACAAATACTATTAAATATTAAGAATAAGGATATAGAGGAGTTTAAGTTTATTCAGTCAGAAAAGGAACACAAGCTTAATCTATTGCTTGATAAGCCATTCAGGGCAAATAAAGTAATATCATTTATCCAGAAAAATACCGAAATAAGAAAAGGTGGTATTGGCAATCAGAATATTTTAATAGTAGAGAATGATAATGTTTCTACATGTTTTTCTCTTACTCCAATGGATTTAGATTCTGTTTGTTTGGGACTTGTTGCTTCGAAGTTACCAGTATTTATAAATACGTTTGAGGATTCTGACAATCAGTATTTGAAGCTATTCAATAATGTTTGGCAAAATGGTAGCCAATCGGCAATAGATTTGGTAATTGATAATGTTGCAAAAGCATCAAAAAGTATCCCTGCGCAGGATATTTATAAATATTGCGTTCGTCAGATTTTTCAGGATTCTGCAATAACAGACAAAGCAGATGAGAAATTACAAAAAGTCGGCTTTAAAGATTCTAAGATTTGGAGTTTGCTTTATAATTTTCAGAAAGATGCTGTGATTGGAGCCATCGAAAAAATTGAAACCTTCGGGGGGTGTATTATTGCAGACAGCGTTGGTTTGGGTAAAACCTTTGAAGCTTTAGCAGTGATGAAATATTATCAGCTTAGAAATGATAGAATTCTAGTTTTAGCTCCTAAAAAACTTCGAGAAAACTGGACTTTATACCAGTTAAATGATAAAAGAAATATTCTAGCTCAGGATAGATTAAACTACGATGTTCTTAACCATACTGATCTTACAAGAGAAAGAGGTTTATCAGGAGATATAAATCTTGAGATGATAAACTGGGGGAACTACGATTTAGTAGTGATTGATGAATCGCATAATTTTAGAAATAATCCCAATAAAAAAGATGGGATTACTCGCTATAAGCGTTTAATGAACGATGTGATAAAGGCAAATATTAGAACAAAAGTACTAATGTTATCTGCAACTCCAGTCAATAATAAAATGAATGATTTGAAAAATCAAATCGCATTTATTACCGAGGGAGATGATGAAGCTTTTGCATCACATGGTATTGATAGTATAACCAATTTGATGAGAGATTCACAAAGACGATTTTCTGATTGGTATAAATCTAGTGATCCTGAAAAATTGAATGCTAAAGATTTGATGGAAAAGCTAGATGGTGGATATTTTAAAATTCTGGATATGCTCACTATTGCTCGTTCAAGAAAGCATATTGAAAAATATTATGACACCACAGAAATTGGTAAGTTTCCCACTCGTAATACGCCTATAACAGTAAAGCCTGGTATTGATGCTCTTGAAAAGTTTAACGATATCGAACAGCTTTATGATGAAATTAGTAGTCTGAATTTGGCTGCATATACACCACTGGCATATGTAAGAGCAGATAAAAGGGAGCTTTACGAACAAAAGTATGATGTGCAGACTCACACTGGTAGTGTGTTTAAGCAAGTTGACCGTGAGCAATCTTTGATTTATTTAATGAGAGTAAACCTTTTAAAACGACTTGAAAGCTCTATATTTTCGTTTAGAATTACTCTTGAAAAGTTAATTGAGTTTATTGAGGCAAATATTAATCAAATTGCTAAGCATTACGAATCAGATTTGGCTTTAGATGTTAATATTATCGATATTGAAACAGATGATACTGAACTGGAAGATTTACTTGTAGGAGGTAAAACTAAGGTTTTGTTGCAAGATATGGATCTAATTAAATGGCAACAGAATCTTGAATTGGATAGGAATATCTTATCGCAGCTTCTGAATGAAATTGAAGAAATCCATGCTGCCAGAGATGCTAAAATTATAAAACTTAAAGAATTAATAGAAAGTAAACTTGAAAACCCTATTAATGACGATAATAAGAAGGTAATTGTATTTACAGCCTTTGCAGATACAGCCAATTATCTTTACAATGAACTACAACAATGGCTATATAAAGAAAAGAAGATTTACAGTGCATTGGTAACTGGTTCTGGAACCAATAAGACCAATATGAAGGAATGTAAATCTGATCTTAATTCGATTTTGTTGAATTTTTCACCTCTTTCAAAAAAGAGAAATGAGATTTATCCTGAGATTACTGATCAAATTGATATACTATTTTGTACAGACTGTATTTCAGAAGGGCAAAACCTGCAAGATTGTGATTATCTAATTAACTATGATATTCATTGGAATCCTGTTCGTATTATTCAACGCTTTGGACGTATTGACAGGATTGGCTCTAAAAATGAAAATATACAGTTGGTAAATTTCTTCCCAAGTATGGAGCTTGATGGTTTTATCGACTTAATTGCTCGTGTACAAGGTAGGATGGTAATGCTTGATGTTTCAGCAACTGGAGAGGATAATGTTATTTCTAAAAACAATAAAGAAATGCAAGATCTTGAATACCGTAAACGCCAGTTGAAACAACTTCAAGAACAGGTAATGGATATTGAAGATATTCAAGGAAATATTTCAATCACCGACCTTTCCTTTAATGACTTTAAAATAGATATTGAGAAAAGTAGTGATAAGGAATTAGAAGCATTAAACGAAATTCCTCCAGCATCATTTGCCGTTGTTAAATCAAACCTGGAAGATATTAAAGAAGGGGTGTTATTCTGCTTGAAAGACACTAATAATATTGAGGAGAAAAAATTAAAAGACAATATCATTTATCCATACTTCCTGGTTTATCTTAGTGCAGATGGTGAGCATGTTGTTACAGCAAAACAAACAAAAACAGCGCTAGATTACTTCCGCAAGCTATCTATGGGTAGAACCAGAGTAATGAACGATACTGTTGAGTTGTTTAATAAGGAAACAAGGAATTCTAAAAAAATGGAACAATATACAGAATTGCTTCGCACTGCAATAAATAACATTGTTGGTGTTCAAGAAGAGTTTGGATTGGATTCTTTAGCTACACCAGGTGGTGCAACGCTATTAGGTAATAGCATCAATAGTGAAGAAGACTTAGAATTGGTTGCATATTTAATTATTAAGTAATTAAAGGTATGAACTACAATAAGATTCTAAAAATTCCGAATTCTTCCATTTTGAATAAGAGGCTAACAAAATCTTTCTTTTTGAAGAATTTTGCATTGTCTTCTGCCGAAAAGAGTTTTTTGAATTCTAATATTGAGTCTATGGAGTTGGTGGCTGAAATTAGTACCAATTCTGCAAATATTCCTCAATATGTAGATGATAATTCTTCTTACGAAAGAATTTATGTGATCACATGCAAGCTTCCTATTAATACACTTAGTAAATTTGCGACAAAATGCATTGAACTCATACAAGGATATATTCCTTATCACATTTTATTAATAATTCAGGATGAAAATGAATTTGTCATTAATGCATGTAATAAACGAATAAACAAAAACGATACTACCAAAAGAGTAATAGAAGAAGATTTTACAACTCCTGTAATTAATAAGCTCTTTAAAACTGATATTGTAAGTGATTTATACGAAGCTGTTAATTATTCTGTTCTGGATAAGATGAATATGCAAGCCATTTTTAATTCTTACATACAAAGTATAGTAAGATATAAAACAGCAAGTATTACAGGTTCATTTAATAAACGAACCTACAGCCGTACTGAGGAAGATGTTGAATTGTTAAAAGAAATTGAACTTCTGGAAGCAGATATTAGATATTTTAAAGCTCAAATAAAAAAAGAGACTCAAATTAGCGATAAGGTTGAGTTAAATATTAAAATACAGGAAAACAGAAAACAAATTGAAACGATAAAAAATAAACTACTATAGCATGACCATAGAGAAAATACAACAAGGTGATCAATTGACTATGAGCAAAGATATTGTAGCCGATAATATTGAAAAATTAAAGCAATTATTTCCTGAAATACTTACTGAAGGTAAAATAGATTTTAAGGTGCTTAAACAGGTGCTTGGAGAAGAAATTGAGGAAGAAGAGGAATATTACCGTTTTACCTGGGCAGGAAAAAACCGTGCCCGACAAGAAGCCCACAAACCTAGTACAGGAACACTTCGCCCTTGTAAAGAAGAGAGTGTAGATTGGGACTCAACAAAGAATCTTTATATTGAAGGAGACAACCTTGAAGTATTAAAGCTATTACAAAAAAGCTATGCCAAAAAGGTGAAAATGATCTATATTGATCCACCGTATAATACTGGTAAAGACTTTGTTTATAAGGATAACTACAAAGATAATTTGGGTAATTACCTAGAATTAACGGGACAAACTGATTCTGAAGGTAATAAACTGACCACAAATACCGAAAGTGATGGACGCTATCATTCTAATTGGTTGAATATGATGTATCCTCGATTGATTCTCGCTCGTAATTTGCTTAAAGAAGATGGTGTGATTTTTATTTCTCTTGATGATAATGAAATTGAGAATCTCAAGAAAATTGGAAATGAAATCTTTGGAGAGGATAATTTTGTGGCGAATATTATTTGGCAAAAAAAGTTTGCAAGAGCTAATGATGCAACATACTTTTCAACAATGCATGATAATATTGTTTGTTTTGCAAAACAAAGCATTAATTCTAATAAGAACAGTGGTTGGAAACTTAATTTATTGCCAAGAACATTAGATGATGCTAAAGGTTATTCTAATCCAGATAATGATCCAAGAGGAGTATGGACTTCAGTAGTACTATCTGCAAAGTCAGGATCAGATAAATTAAAATATAAAATAATATCACCAAGTGGAAGAGAATCTTATCCACCAGATGGTAGATTTTGGAGTGTAAGTGAAGAAAAATTGCAATCATTAATTGATGATAATCGGATTTGGTTTGGTCGAAACGGTGATGGTACTCCTAGGTTAAAAACATTTTATTCAGAAGTTCAATCAGGATTGAGACCTAATACAATTTGGTTTCATGAGGAAGTAGGTCATAACCAAGAAGGAAGACAAGAAGTTAAATCATTGTTTGATGGAAAAGGGTATTTTGATGGCCCTAAACCAGTTCGTCTAATTGATCAGATTTTAAAGATAACGAATAGTGAAAATGATTTTTTAGTTATGGACTTTTTTTCAGGCTCTGGAACAACGGCTCATGCGGTTATGCAATTAAATTTAGAAGATGGAGGCAAGCGAAGGCACATACAAGTACAACTCCCAGAAGCTACTGATGAAAAGAGTGAGGCTTATATAGCAGGTTATAAGACTATATCCCAGATTGGTAAGGATCGCATTCGTCGTGCAGCCCAAAAGATATTGGAAGAAAATCCAGAAAAAGCAAAAGGTATAGATTTAGGTTTTAAAGTGTTTAAGTTGGATCAATCAAATATAAATGCTTGGGATGGAGAAAGAGATAATCTCGAACAACACCTCTTTAACTCAACAGAAAGTATAAAAGAAGATCGTACGCAAGAGGATGTTCTTTATGAGATTTTATTGAAATATGGATTAGATTTATCTCTTCCGATAGAAGAAAAGATTATTGCTGGAGCCAAAGTTTTTAATGTAGGATTTGGTGCAATATTTATTTGTCTAGAAGATAAAATTACAAAACAAGTAGCTCAGGGAATTGGAGAGTGGAAACAAGAGCTAAATCCAGAAACTTGTCGAGTGATATTTAAAGATTCAGGCTTTACAATTGTTGAAAAAACAAACAGTTTACACACCTTAAGAACCTTTGGTATTAACGAAGTAAGAAGTATTTAAGAATATGAAAATTAAATTCGAAAGTACTTTAGACTATCAACAAGATGCTATAAGTGCTATAACAGATATATTTAAAGGACAAGAAGTCTGTGAGTCGAACTTTACTGTATTTTCTCCAGAGTATATTGCCAAACAAAAAACTCTTGATTTTAAAGCTTTAGGATATGGTAACCTTTTAACGCTAAATGAGGGGAAAATTGCAGAGAATATGCAAGCCATACAGTTTGCAAATGGTTTAAAGCCCACCGATCGTAAGGAAATTGATAAAAACAACCTTGACTTTACTGTTGAAATGGAAACAGGTACTGGTAAAACCTATGTTTATCTACGTACTATTATGGAGCTGTATCGCAAATATGGTTTTTCAAAGCATATTATCGTAGTGCCGTCAATTCCAATTAAAGAAGGGGTTTACAAGTCTTTACAAATCACACAGGAACATTTAAAGCAATTGTATGCCAATGTGAATTACAATTTCTTTATCTACGATAGTAATAAATTAAATCAGGTTCGTGATTTTGCAACAAGCGATGGTTTAGATATCATGGTGATTAATATCCAGGCTTTTAGTAAATCTTTTAAGGATGCCAGTGATACTAAAAACAAAGCAAATATTATTCATAGATACAATGACAAGTTAGGATACAAACCGCTTGATTTGATTAGAAATACAAATCCTGTTGTGTTTATTGATGAGCCTCAAAAGGCCATGAATACTGCATTATCTAAAAAAGCTGTTAATAACCTTAATCCTATCGCTAAAATTAGGTTTTCAGCTACCCATATCGATAAGATAAATGTAATGTATAAGCTTGATGCAGTTGATGCCTATAATAAAAAGTTGGTTAAGCAAATAGAAGTAGCTTCAGTTCAAACGGAGGGAGCAAATAATATGGCTTATATTCGTTTTGTAAGTGTGAAAGTAGGTAAAGGAAAACCAACGGCTAGATTAGAACTTGATGTATTTAGTAAAGGTAAAATTTCCAGAAAAACAGTTACGGTAAAACACAATGATGATTTAGAGGAAATTACAGGCCGAGAAGAATATGCAGGTTATATAATCAATGATATTTACGCTCAAGAGGGCAATGAATATATCGATTTTACCAGTAGAGATGAAATAATTAGAAAAGGAGAAACCATTGGAAATGTTGATGATTTGCAGATTAAAAGGGCAATGATTCAGAAGACTATTGAGGAACACCTGAATAAAGAATTGATTCTAAATCCTCAGGGTATTAAAGTTTTAAGTCTGTTTTTTATCGATTCAGTTGCTAAGTACCGCCTTTATGATGAAGAGGGGAAAGACAGTAATGGTATTTACGGACAAATTTTTGAAGAAGAATATTTAAAACTGATTCAAAAGCCGAAATATCAGAGTCTATTCAATGAAATTACAGATAATGAACAAGATGCATCGAAAGTGCATAATGGTTATTTCTCTATCGATAAGAAAAGCAAAAAGAGCAATAAAAAGGAAAAATACGAATGTTATAAGGATACCACAGGATCAACAAATGCAGACGAGGATACCTATAATCTGATCATGAGAGACAAAGAAAAACTACTTGGTTTTTCTTCAAAACTGAGGTTTATATTTTCTCATTCTGCATTGAAAGAGGGGTGGGATAATCCTAATGTTTTTCAAGTTTGTACTTTAAAAGATGGTGGAAAATCAACAATTACCAAACGCCAGGAAATTGGTCGAGGTCTTCGTTTGTGTGTTAACCAAAAAGGTGAGCGTATTTACGGACATGAAGTAAATACACTTACAGTAATGGCATCGGAATCATACAAAGATTTTGTGGATGGTTTGCAGAAAGAGATTGAAAGTGAAACTGGATTGAAGTTTGGAATTATTGAGGAGCATAGTTTTGGTAAGATTGTAATCAACATTGATGGTGATACTGTATCGCATTTGGGAGAACAAAAATCTAAAGATCTACATGATTTCTTGCAGGAAAAAGGTTATATCGACAAACGAGGAAAAGTACAAGATCTATTAAGAATTGACTTAAAAGCGGACAAAGTTGATTTGCCTGAGGAGATTACTGATAATCCAAATGTGAAAAAGCAGGTTATTTCTTACTTAAAAGAAGTATCAGGTAAGCTTGATATTAAGAATAGTGATGACAAGAAAAAGGTGACAGTTAATCGTGCCGTTTTAGATAGTGAGGAGTTTAGAGCTTTATGGGATAAAGTGAAATTCAAAACTACCTTTTCTGTAGATTTTGATGAAGATAGTTTGATTCAAGCCTGTATAACAGGGTTGGATGAATATCTAAAAGTTAGTCGAGGTAAACTTCATTATTCAAAAGCATCTGTTGATATCACAGAAGGTGGATTAATTGAGACAGAAACAGAAAAAACAACTGCTAACCTGGAGAATGGTGTAGAGGTATTACCTGATATTGTTTCGTATCTACAAAATGAAACTCAACTCACTCGTAAAGCAATTGTACAAATACTTACTGGTACTCGTAAACTGACACTCTTCAAAATTAATCCTCAAAAATTTATTGAAAGTTGTATTGATATTATCAATGAACAAATGAAGATGCATATCATTGATGGTATTCAGTATAAAAAGATTGATGATACAGAGTATTATAGTCAAGAGCTATTCGATAATGAGGAACTTTTTGGTTATCTAAATAGCAATCTGAAAGAAAGCGAAAAGTCGCCTTATGAATATGTGGTTTACGACTCAAAAACGGAATCAATTTTAGCTGAAGAGTTTGAGAAGAATTCTAATATTTCGGTTTATGCCAAATTGCCTGACTGGTTTAAGATAGATACTCCTCTGGGTACTTATAATCCTGACTGGGCGATTCTTTGGAAAGATGATAGTGAAGAAAAACTGTTCTTTGTGGTAGAATCTAAGGGAAGTACAGGGCTTTTTGATCTACGACCAAAAGAACAAGCTAAAATTGCCTGTGGCAAAAAGCATTTTGCTGCGATAGGAAGCGAAATGATTGTTGCAGCTAATATAAATGATGTGGAAGATTTTGCTTTAAGTAGTTAAGGTTGAATTAACTATCAGGAATAATTTCTATTCACTACAGTAATAATGCAAAACCCCTTAATTAAGGGGTTTTGTTGTTTTTTAATGAGTCAATGACTTTTCTATTCAAATCATCCACCAATTCATTATCGTAATCAAAATAAGTGTCAGTAACCGTTGTTTTACCATGGCCAAGAGCTTGTGCAATTAAAGCTTTACTTGCTCCAATGGGTTTTTTTGCAGCAATTCCTGCCCAAGAGTGTCGAGCATGGTACATGATTAAACCTGGAACATTAACAGTTTCATCTTCACCAATTTTTTTTAGGCCTTTATTAATTTGGTTGTTTAGGGTTTTAATGTTTTTGTATCGTTCCTGGTAAATCAATAGTTTTTCCTTTCCCTTTAACTTATCGAGAAGTTCTTGAATTTCGGGCTCTATTTTTACAGAATAACTTTTTTGAGTTTTGTTTCGCTCATATTCAATTCTGCCTTCAAAGATTTCTTTGATTTCAAAAATGTCTGAATTATTCATGCCAATTAGATAGAATGAAAGCATAAAGAAATCTCTTGCAAGTGCTACATATTCAGTTTGAGTTTTGAAGTCTCTAATGGCACGAATGGTATCAATTGGAAGTCTTAAATTTCTTGGTTTGTCTTTTGCGAATTCAAATTTTCGGAAAGGATAATATTCTTGGCCTATGATTTCATCAACATCAATTGCACGATTATAAACTGCACGAATATTTCTAAGGTCAATATTGGTAGTTGTTGGTGCAGACTTTTGCAGTCTCCATTCTTTAAAACGGTTCAGCCACGCTTTATTAATCTCATCAAAGAAAATAATTTCTCCATTGGTAAAGTTTTCAACTGCTCTTAAAGTAAAATCATATTTTTCCCTGGTACTTGGAGATTTTATTTCATCAAGGTATTTTTTTAGATATTCATTAAAGCTGATATTAGAATTATTACTTTTTCCACCGTTTTTAATGTAGTCCGCAATCTGTTTGGCATTTAATCGGTCTAGTTTATTTTTCTTTTCTAACTCATAAATGTAATCATCGGCATCAAATAAGAGTGAGGCAAGTTCATTGTTCGTTTGTCTTAGGTTGTCAATATTTGGACATCCTCTTTTAATTCTACCATTGTCCCAATATTCTTTAGGTATGGAAATTTTTGCACTAATGTATGCTGTTTTGGTTTTTTGAGAAACTGCAAGCTTAATAGGAAAGGTTCCATCCTTTTTAGCTTTTCGGGTATCTAATATCAATTTTGTGCTTGCCATATTGGATCAAATTTTTGCAAGTTTTTTGCAAGTTTTCTAACTCTAAGATCGCTTTTTTTCGCTAAAAACCGAAATTTAGGACATAAAAAAAAGGCTCTGTAAATCTTACAGAACCTTTGTTTTTAGCGGAGAGGAAGGGATTCGAACCCCCGATACGCTTTTGGCGTATACTCGCTTTCCAGGCGAGCCAGTTCAACCACTCCTGCACCTCTCCAATGTTGCAATAATTGAGTGTGATCACAAAAGTAAAATAAAATTGCAGATTTTAAAAAGTTAGGGAATATAAAATTTAACAATTTGCATATTTATTTATGCTGTAAATTGAGGGATTTTAAGAGTGCATTATTGGTAAAATACACTCTTAAAGTAATTAATCGATATTATTTAGTTAGGCTTAAAATTCAGCCCAACATTTAAAGTTTATTCTTTTCTGAGTAAAAGGGTGTACGAAGGTGATTTCTTCGGCGTGTAACATTAGGCGGTCAGCCTTCAAACCATAAAGTGGGGCATCTACGATTGTGGGATTTAGTCCGAGAGGATGAGCTGTATGCACACGCAATTGGTGTGTACGCCCAGAGACGGGGTAGAAGAGTATTTTGCTTTGCAATGAAGTACGTTCAATAATATTCCACTTAGTAAAAGCTGACTTTCCATTGTCAAAACAAACCAATTGGGTTCTCATCCCTTTAATTTTAGTGCATAAAAAAAGCATCAAAGTTTTCAACTTCAGTGCTTATTCAGCGGAGAGAGAGGGATTCGAACCCCCGGTACGTTGCCGTACAATGGTTTTCAAGACCACCGCATTCGACCACTCTGCCATCTCTCCAGTATTTGTTTTGCTCAGGGTACGTGAATAAACCCGAGACTCATCTATTGAGCAATTCCTACAAGAATATTTTAAAGATTGAACGTTTTCTATCTGATTGTGGGGAGAGCAGGATTCGAACCTACGAAGACGAAAGTCAGCGGAGTTACAGTCCGCCCCAGTTGGCCACTTTGGTATCTCCCCAATATTTTCAGCATAAAAAAAGAATCTCAATCGAGATTCTTTGTGCGGAGAGAGAGGGATTCGAACCCCCGGTACGTTGCCGTACAATGGTTTTCAAGACCACCGCATTCGACCACTCTGCCATCTCTCCAATACTTGTTCTGAGCTTTTGTTGCTCTGTCATCTCTTGTGATAACGGGTGCAAATGTATGACAAAATTTATTTGCTACCAAACATTTTTTTGCAATAAATTCGAATTGTTTTCGAAGCGCTTGATGTTCAGTTGAATTATTTTTTCAATTAATGCAAATCAAGTTCGTTTAGCATGTATAAGGAGTGCTCGATGGTCTTAAAAATTTCGCTGCAATATTCATTTACCGCCTTTGGGCTTCCCGGCATGGCGTAAATTAAAGTTTTATCCATAACACCCGCAATTCCTCTACTGACCAATGCATTTGGTTTTTCCATGCCATATTTCACTCTGATTAGTTCCATAATACCTGGAATTTCTTTGCTAATGTGTTTTTGTACCACTTCAGGAGTAATGTCCTTAGGACCTATTCCTGTTCCACCAGTAGTGAAAACAATGTCAAAGTCTTTCGATTTTGCTTTGTCAAGTAGCTTTGATAATTCCTCTTCCTGATCGGGTATGATATGTTTTTCGATTCTATAATGTCGGTTTCGTGATTTGTAGAAATCCTGGCAAAGTTTTTCAGCCAACGGACCACTTTTATCAGCATATTCGCCTCTGCTGGCTCTATCGCTAAGTGTGATGATCATGGTTTTTATTACCCTTGGATAATAGGTTAATGTATCACCAGCTTTAAGAGCACCGTTTTTAATCACCCTACAAAAGATTCCTTCTTTTGGCATCACACAGTTGCCAACTTCCCTGAAAATACTGCAATTATCGCCGTGACATTTTTTACCAATCTGTGTAACCTCAAGTTCCAGATCGCCAAAGGCAAATCTATCGAGTGGGGCAGTATGATGCAATAAAATACCTTCAGTAGTGATATTCTCGGCAAATTCGCCAAAATTGATTTTTCGCTTCGCTTCTTCTGAGAACTTATCGATACTTTCTTTGGCCAATAAACTAACCTGACGGTGCCAGTTTCCCGAATGAGCATCGCCTTCCACTCCAATAGAGCTTAACTCAATACTTTCAACAGGTTTTTTAATTGTACCTTTCTTTTCTGAAATATTAACCGATAATACACTTACTTCTTTGTTCATAGTATGTTATGCCATTTTGATTTTAAAATTATTGGGGTGTAATGCCGATAGATATTTAAAGATCAATAACAAACGAAGTGAGCTTATTGATCATTCTTAAATACTAATCGGTATTATTTCAAGTCAGTTTTAGTTTTGTCCAATAGCTTAATCCCTTCTATTCTCATGTTTTTGTCAACCGCCTTACACATATCGTAAATGGTGAGAAGGGCAATGCTTGCAGCACTTAAAGCTTCCATTTCAACGCCAGTTTGACCTATACATTTTACCCTTGTGTTAGCAACAACACCATCCTCAACCACAATACATTTAACTTCAGCTTTTGTGATTTGCAGTGTATGACACAATGGAATTAAATCACTTGTTTTTTTTGCAGCTTGAATTCCTGCGATTTCAGCCACCGTTAGTACATCACCTTTTTTTAATGCATTTTCATTAATAAGTTGAAGTGTTTGTTCTTCCAATATAATTTTACCAGTAGCTCTGGCTTCTCTTATTTGTGGAATTTTATCACCAACATCTACCATATTGGCTTTTCCCTCATTATCGATATGACTGAATTTTCCCATTCTTATATTGTAAATGATCAGTAACTAGTTAATATGGAATTCATTTGTAAGTACATACGATTAATAATTACTAATTATTCATTATTAATTGATTTTACCCTCCAATTCCATAGAAGCTTCCTTTCTTGTTTTTGCTTCCGGATTTTGGCTTTTTATTAATGGACTTTTTAATGGCCTGTTGTGCGCCCAATTCCTTTAAATCATATTCACTCTGGTTAAACAAGCAAGGCTTAACCTTTCCATTAGCAGTTAACCTGATACGATTACATTCAAGGCAATTGCCTCCATTTCCTCCTTCAACAATAGAAAATTCACCAGTTGCCAAATCCATTTGTCTAATGAATCTAAGATCAAGGTTCTTACCATTACAGTATTTTCTTAATGCTTCCAGATCGTCCAAATCGGCATCAGGCATTCTTACACAGTTAATTTTAACTGGATGTAAGCCAGCTTGCAAAGCCGCATCAATTCCTTTAAACACATCTTCGATATTGCCCAGTCGAGTTATCTTTTTGTATTTTTTAGGATTCATGGTATCCAAACTGATGTTAACCCTCATTAATCCGGCATTAGCCAGATCTTTGGCGTATTTTTCCAGTAGAATACCATTGGTGGTCATGGCTAAGTCTTCAATGCCAGGAATGCTTGCAATTTTATTAACCAAGTCTACAATACCTTTTCTCACCAAAGGTTCACCACCTGTTAATCTCACTTTCGTGATGCCTGAGGCAATGGCTTCTGTTACAAAAGCAACAATTTCTTCGAAACTAAGTACTTCTTCATGCACAATGAGGTCAATACCTTCTTCTGGCATGCAATAAGTGCAGCGAAGATTACAGCGATCTGTAACTGAAATTCTTAAGTAATTGATATTTCGATTATAATTGTCTAACATAAACAAATTCTCCTTCAGTAAATTCATCTACTTCTCTAGGTACAGCCATTATTCCATCCGCCAATGTGAATGCATTAATGTGTGCTGAGCCGTGATATTCAATAGGAACTACTCTATTATTGGCATTAAAACGAACAGGGATAAATGCTAACCTGTCGGTTCTTTTGCGCTTGTAATCTTCTGCAATTGGCATGCGTACCATGGGTGCATTGTAATCGTGTCCCATCAATCTAAAAACAAGAGGTTTGCCTAATAATTCGAATTGCACAAATGAGGATACCGGATTACCAGGCATTGCAAAAACGTATTGACCATTTTTGGCAGCAAATACTGTATGTTTTCCTGGTTTTACAGCTAAAGTGTGAAACCAGATATTAAAACCAAGCTCCTTTAAAATTTGAGGTACATAGTCGCAATCTCCAACCGAAACACCCCCTGAAATGATCAAAATATCATTCTCGGCCAGGCATTTTTCCATGGTTTTTTGTGTGGCCTCTTTTGAATCTTCCACTATGCCATAGTAATTGGCATCTATACCAATCTTCTTTAGCTGAGCTTGTAATTGCCAGGAATTCACATTTCGAATTTGTGATTTATTTGGCTTTTGATGTGGCTCTACCAACTCACTTCCTGTGGCAATGGTCGCAACTCTTGGCTTTTTATATACCAATGGATTGGTGCAACCAACCGTTGCCAATACGGATATGTGTTGAGATTTTAACCTGGTTCCTTTTTTCAGAACTACATCATTTTCTTCAATATCTTCACCTTTGATACAGATGTTTGATTTTGTCTTTTCCTTGGTAAAGCGAATTCGGTTGTTCTCTAATTCTTCGGTATGTTCTACCATTACAACTGTATCTGCACCTTCAGGCACCATAGCACCAGTCATAATTTTTGAACATTGCTTGTTTCCAACAGACCTGGAAGGAGCAACACCAGCGGCGATCACTTCCAAGACTTCTAATTCTTCCAATAAATCCTCTTTTTTACAAGCATATCCATCCATTGCCGATTTGTTGAATGGAGGAATAGCCATATCGGATCTTACATCTTCTGCCAATACTCGGTTTAAGCAGTCCGAAATATCAATATGCTCTTTCTCTAATTTTCGAGTGGCATGTTTTACTGTTTTTAAAGCCTCGTGAAACGTAATCATATTGCTAGTTCTTTATTACCCATTTTCGATCAGAGAAATCGAGATTATTAGAATCAAAATTGAATTCTTCACCATCAAATTCAATATTCAGATCAGCCAATTCTCTGTATTCTTTTGTGTTGGGTTTTAGTTTTTTATTGTTTTTGCTTTCTATCATTATAAATAAACCAGGCTCAAGAATTTTTCTCAAGCCTCCCGATTCTATAATTAAAAGCTGATCATTTGGAATTATTTTATCCAGACAGCTTAGAACCTCCTTAAGATAATCATCTTTTGCTTGTATATAATATACTTCTTTTGCTCCGGCACTCAAAAGTCTGTTACTATCTTTTTTACCTTGTTGAAGGTGTTCTTTTGTAATTTGATAATTCGTGTTTTTTACAACAAACTCTGTATCTGGCTTAAGCTCATGAAAGTGAGGGCATATTTTAATTCCGATAACAGAATGCTTTTGTTTTAACGAATTAATAAGCTGACAAGCAAAGAGAGTCTTACCAACATTCTGACCATTACCCGCCAGCAGAATTATATTTTCTCTTTGAATTGCCATATACAAAAAACCTCCAACTCGGTGCAGAATTGGAGGTAATGTATGCTGAAACAGACCAGTACCATAGGGTACCATCAATTATCATTCACATCAATTTCGCTCCTTTCCAATTTTTGGACATTTATCCTGCGGGAGGCAAATTCGTTTCCAAACTTACCCATCGGTTTATAAATCTTGCAGTTATATCAATCTGTTTAGAGCTTATAAACTCGGAGTTATTTTAATAATTCATTGTAAAGATATTAATATTAACGAATCTACAAATGTGTATGTATGGCTAATGTAATAATATCGTTTGCATAAATTGTTAAACAATTGTTGGAAGCCCTTGTTTTGCTATTGTTTCAGTCTTATTGGATCCATTTTTTAAGATGAGATAGAAAGAAAAAAGAGCCTTATTTATAATTAGTTTTATTAAAAAATGGTTTTATTTACAAACCAGTCAAATAAATTAATGAAATATGGGAAAGCATGGACACGATCATAAGCATGATCATGGGAATTTGAAAGGAAGAAATTTGGGAATTGCCATTTTGCTTAATATTGGAATAACCGTTGCTCAGGTGGTAGGAGGTTTTATTTCAGGAAGTTTGGCTTTGTTGTCGGATGCATTGCATAATTTCTCAGATGTATTGGCTTTGGTGATTAGTTGGTTTGCAAGTAAGTTGGCAGGAAGAAAGCAAACTGCTCGTCAGACCTTTGGATATAAACGTGCGGAAATACTGGCTGCACTTATTAATGCAGTTTCTTTAATTGTAATTGCATTCTTTTTACTTAAAGAAGCAGTGGTACGTTTGGGAGAACCTCAGGAAATTCAATCAGGATTGGTAATGATTCTGGGAGGACTTTCCATTGTTCTAAATGGTGCAAGTGTATTGTTGGTAGTGAAAGATGCTAAGGATAATATCAATATGCGATCAGCTTATTTGCACTTACTTAGCGATATGGTTTCTTCCATTGCCGTGGTATTGGGCGGATTTGTGATGTACATGTGGGAGGTAAGCTGGGTAGATAGTGTTTTATCCATTGCCATTGCACTATATCTCGTTTATTCCAGTTGGGGATTAATTGTCGAAAGTGTAAGAATCATTATGCAGTTTGCTCCAATTCATATCGATTTGGAGGAGGTGCAACAGAAAGTAAAATCAGTTAAGGAGATTGAAAATATTCATCATGTCCATGTTTGGCAATTGGATGATAAACAAATCAATTTTGAGGCACATATTAGTTTTAAAGAGGATATGCCATTAAGTGAAGTGAACAAGCTGCTTCGAGAAGTGGAACACATACTTCATGATGATTTTGAAATTAACCATGTTACCTTACAGCCCGAAATTAATGGATATTGCCAGGATGAAAGTCTGGTAAAACAAGAAAAACCTCATTCGCATTAATCGAAACGAGCATGATTAAATAATTATTAGCACACAGGTGACTATAATTATTTAATTCATGCTAAGTTCTTTTTAATAATAAAAACTGTTAACGGATGAATGAGCTCATTAAATCCATTGGTTTTTCCAATATGGTTTGAGCTCCATTGGTAAGTAGTTCTTCCATATCTCTAAATCCCCAAAGTACACCAACTGCATGCATTCCGGAATTTTGAGCAGTTGCCATGTCAACTCCAGAATCACCTATATACATTAGCTCCGAAGGATCAATTCCCATTTTCTCACTAATTAGAATTGCTCCTTTAGGATCGGGTTTTCGAGGGATATCGCCGCCAGCGCCTAATACATACTCCAGCTTCCAATCGGCAAGTAAAACCTTAACAACTTTTTGGGTCAATGCGTTTGCTTTGTTTGAGAAAACTGAAATCTTAATACCTCTTTCACTCAGAGCGTCTAATAAATCTTTGATACCAGGATACAGGCAGGTTTTAACAATGCAGTTTTCATCGTAAACTTGCATCATGCGATCAAAGTTCTTTTCTATTTCTTTTGCGTCTCTATTTTCCAGCGGTAAAGATTTTTCAACTAAAGTTCTTATACCTCTTCCAACAAAGGTTTTGTAAGTTGCATAATCGTGTGTTGGAAAATTATTTTCTTCTAAAACCTGATTCATTGAATCAGCAATGTCCTCAATAGAATTGGCAAGTGTGCCATCAAGATCAAAAATTACTCCTTTTATCATGATATTTGTATGGTTTGAAATGCAAATATTGCACTCTAATATCGTTTTACAAAATAATAACAGAACTCATTAAAAAGAAAAGCCGGAATGAGAGTTTCAATCCGGCTTATAGATATGTATTCTTTTTTTAGTGAACGATAGATCGTAATTCGGCATTGTAATCAACCATGATATCGAACCATTCATCAATCATATTTTGCCAGGTTCCTTTTCCATACAATTTCTCGTATGCCTTCATAAAACCAATATCCTGCGACCATGCATCATAACTGTCAAAATTCCAAACCAGACCAACATCAGCACCTCCAGGTGTGTGCAGTGGATTATTGAATACAAGGAATGCAACTCCTAAGCTTTCCGAAGTTTTCATGAGTTTTTCAGCAATTGCTTTAAAACGATAATACTGTCCGCGTTTAATGTCAACAGCCCAAGCTTCGTAGTGCTTCGATTTTTTTACCAGGTCCATACCAAAAGACAGTTTTTCATTGAAATTCCATAAGCTTACGGCTCCGTATTTCTCTACCAATGGATCAATGTTCTTTTCCCAATCTTCATGATGTCCGTTTTCTTTTTGAGGACGAGTATCGAGTGCAGCATAAGTTGTAGGGCCCATAATCCAAACATACCATCCGGCTTTTTGTCCATAGTCTACTTTTCTTAAACCTGCTACATAATCTCCTTCAGGATGAAACTTATCGTTGTGAGCTTTAATTGCTTGCTCAAATTTATCTGACATTCCACGCTTAGGTAAAATATATACACTTTCTACCACCACAGTTTTCTTCTCCTCTTTCTCCTGGCTAAATGCAACAAATGTGCAGAAAAGAGCTAAGCCTAGGATTAAACTCATCTTTTTCATGATAAATATGTTTTTAGTGAATATCTCTAAATTTACGACAATTATTTGGAAAGAGTCTAATTAAGATTTCTTAAACGAAAGAAAATCAAGCAAATAGAGAGTGTGTTGAAGGGGGGAGGTATGATGGTGAGTTTGATTCTTGAGTTCAATTTGAATGAGGTATGCTATGATGGATACGCTGATCATGATATTATCTATAGCAAGGTTATGATACGGTGGACAACAGGGATAGGGTGCTGCCGATATCAGGGATAGGATTAAATTTTATCTGAACATGAATATTTAGTAACAAAAAATCTTTATATTTGACGTTCACAACGAAAAGTAATATTCGCTAATGCATAAAAATATTAACATAGCTATGATGAACATGCCAATTATTGGTATGCGAGGCGCTATGGGCATTATTGATATTACGACTACCACCACAACTACAACGACCCTTTAAGGGTCTATATTATTACATATCACCAAAGGTGGGTATAATCATACTCAAAAAGTACATAGAAATGTTTGTGCCTGATAGTTTAATATGTCGTAAATTCATTTGTACGATATTAATAACACTAAATATCAAATAACTATAACCATTATATAATTATTGATGATGGAATCAACATTTGTAGGGAGAGGAAATTATCAAAACAAATCAAGGAAATGAAACGTCCGTTCCTAAATAATAATTAACTCATATTTAAACATCATTATTTAGGATTGGTAAGTTCCATCTGACCTTAAAACAAATAATAAGCAGATGAAAGTTTTAAAATTTGGAGGAAGCTCGGTAGCCAATGCAGATAACTGTAATCGGGTGAAGGAGATTGTCAAAAAGAATCAAAAAAGCTGTAAGCAAGTTGTAGTTGTGTCTGCTTTTGGAGGTGTTACCGATGAATTGGAACGCTGTATTAGCCTGGCAAGTACAAGAAACAAGGAATACAAAAGTGTTCTGGAAGTTCTGAAGCAGAGACATCAGGAAATGATTCAGCAACTTGGAGTAAGTGGCAATCTGAATGAAAAGATCAATGCTAAGTTTGAAGAAATATCCGAGCTTTTACAAGGTATTTACCTGTTGGAAGATATCTCGGAGAAAGTTCGAAGTATTGTAATGGGCTCGGGGGAGTTGCTGTCTTCGGCAATTATATCGGAATTCTTTAACAATGCCGGATTACAAACAGCATATTTCGATTCCAGAGAGTACATCAAAACTCAGAATGGGAAAGGGGTTTATTTAAATGCGAAGCAAACCAACTTAAACCTTGAATCAATAAAGGAAAAAGAATTCGAAGTGGCATTATTTCCAGGATTTGTAGCTTCTGGAGCAAAAGGAGAAATGACGCTTCTTGGAAGAGGAGGTTCGGATTATACAGCTTCAATTCTGGCTGCAGGATTGGGTTGTTCTGAATTGGAAATATGGACGGATGTGAGTGGTATGTATACTGCTGATCCTCGATTTGTTTCCCAAGCATTACCTATTGAAAGAATGTCATTTCAGGAAGCCATAGAATTGTCGCATTTCGGAGCTAAAGTGATTTATCCTCCTACTTTAATTCCTGTAGTACAGAACCAAATTGATGTTAGAATTAAAAATACTTTCGAACCTGACGATGAGGGAACTTTAATCAGTAAAACTCCTGGTGAAGTTCGTTCTGTAGTTCGTGGTTTGTCATCGGTTAACGATATTAACTTGTTTACCCTTTCGGGGAGTGGAGTTATAGGAATTAGTGGATTTGCATCTCGATTTTTTACAAGTTTGGCACATCGTAAAATCAATGTGGTATTGATTACTCAGGCATCATCGGAACATAGCATTAGTGTTGGTATTCATAAGGATGATACTGAGTTGGCCGTTGAAGCCTTGTGTGAAGAATTCGAAATGGAAATCAGAATGAACCTGGTGAATGAGCCATTGATTGAGGAAAATTTATCAATTGTTGCCATTGTAGGTGAAGATATGGGATTTACTCCAGGCATTTCAGGTAAAGTGTTTAGCGTTCTTGGCAAGAATGGTGTTAATATTAGAGCAATGGCTCAAGGTGGAAATGAAATGAACCTTACATTTATGGTTCGCACCAAGGATATTAAAAAAGTGCTGAACGTAATACATGAAGAGTTTTTCGATACTACTTACAAAAAAGTGAATCTTTATATTGCAGGACTTGGTAATGTAGGTGGTAAGCTGCTCGAATTCATTGAAAATCAATACGAACATCTTCTGGAAGAAAAAGGGCTGCAATTAATTGTTAGGGCAGTTACAAACAGTAGAAAAATGTATTTTGCTGAAGATGAAAAACTACTGGAAAATTGGGAAGAGAAATTGAACAAGGATGGAGTTCAAGCAGATTTACAGGAGTTTGTTCGCTTAATGGATCAATCGAACCTGAGAAATCGAATTTTTGTTGATATTACTGCAAGCGATAAAGTAAGCGAAGTGTATGAACAGATATTAAATTCAACAGTTGCAATAGTGGCTTGTAATAAAATTGCGGCATCATCTGATTATTCTAATTACAACAAGATTAAAGATGCTGCCAAAAAACACAATGTTGAATTCATGTTCGAAAGTAATGTTGGTGCAGGTTTACCGGTAATTAGTACCATTAACAGTTTGGTAAACACAGGCGATGAAATTGTTGGAATTGATGCAGTAGTTTCAGGTAGCTTAAATTTTATCATGAATGAATTCAATAAAGGACGTTCGTTTGTAGAAGCTGTTAAAATGGCCATGGAGCAAGGATTTACCGAGCCTGATCCTAAGATTGACTTAAGTGGTATGGATGTTCTTAGAAAGCTATTGATCTTATCGCGTGAAGCAGGTTACCAATTGGAAGAAAATGAAGTAGAGCATCAGCCAATGATTCCTGAATCATGCCTGCAAGGAAATTCTGCCGATGAGCTTTTGAAAGATTTGGAAGCCAATAATGATTACTTCGAGGCATGGAGAGAGGTAATGAAAGAGAAAAATGTTCGATTTAGATATATCGCTTCCTTTAAAGATGGGAAAGCAAATGTGAGTTTGAAGGAAGTAAGTCCTGATCATCCTTTTTACGATATTCACGGTAAGGACAATGTGATTTCGCTAAATACCAAATGGTATGACGATCAGCCCTTAATTATTAAAGGAGCTGGTGCTGGAGCTGAGGTAACGGCATCGGGTATTTTTGGTGATATAATTAGAGTTAGTAGAAATTAAGAGAGGTAGAATTGAATCGTGAATCAGTAAACTATTGTAAGAAACACAGTAGTAAAAAAATAAATGTGATGTCAGAAGAAGTAAAAGTATTTGCACCCGGAAGTGTATCAAATGTTGGGTGTGGTTTCGATATATTGGGATTTGCCATTGATGGAATTGGCGACGAAATGATTTTTAAAAAGAACAATGAAAACAAGATCAGGATTAGTCCGGTGAACGGATATGAGAACTTGCCAACCGACCCAAAGAAAAATGTTGCAGGTGTAGCCATTCAGGCATTATTGAATGACTTGGGAAGTGATCAGGGATTTGATGTTGAGATTGTAAAGAATATAAAACCGGGAAGTGGTATCGGTTCAAGTGCAGCAAGTGCTGCAGGAGCTGTTGTTGCGGTTAATGAATTGTTGGGAAGTCCTTATTCAAGAATGCAGTTGGTAGATTTTGCCATGATTGGCGAAGAGGTTGCTTCGGGCGATATTCATGCCGATAATGTAGCACCAGCTACATTGGGAGGCTTTTGTTTAATTAGGGGATACAATCCATTGGATGTGATTCATATCGATCCTCCAAAAGATTTATGGTGTGTGGTGATTCATCCGCAAATCGAAATTAAAACCAAAGAATCAAGGGAGCTTCTTTCACCTGAAATTCCTTTGAAAAAGGCCATTCGTCAGTGGGGAAATGTTGCCGGACTAATGTCAGGTCTTTATACTTCAAATTATGAGTTAATAGGTCGATCGTTGGAAGATCATATTGTTGAGCCACAAAGAAAAGTTTTGATTCCTGAATTCGATGAACTGAAACTATCAGTTATGGAAGCAGGTGCTTTAGGTTGTAGTATTTCTGGTTCGGGACCATCGGTATTTGCTTTGGCAAATTGTAAAGATACGGCAGATGTTATTGCTGCTGCAATGGATACAGTATTCAAAAGAACAGAATTGGACTATAAGATATATGTGTCGAAAGTGAGTGAGGGAGGAGTTAAAATCTTATAATCAGGAAAATATTAAGTGATAATGAAATATTTTAGTACCAATAATAAAGAATTGCGTTACAGTTTTAAAGAGGTTGTAATAAAAGGATTAGCTCCCGATAAAGGTCTGTTTTTTCCGATAGAAATACCAAAACTGAGTGATCAGTTTTTTAATGAATTGCCTGATAAGAGTCTTGCAGAAATAGGATTTGAAGTGGCCAAACATTTTGTGGGAGAAGATATCAATGAAAAGGAGCTCAAAAATATTTGCCAGGAAGTATTTAATTTTCCAATTCCTTTGGTTCGGGTAGAAGAAGGAGTATATAGCTTGGAGTTGTTTCATGGTCCAACGTGTGCATTTAAGGATGTTGGAGCACGTTTTATGAGCCGTTGCCTTGGTGCTTTTGCAAAAGAGAGCAATAAAGATGTTACCATACTTGTTGCCACTTCAGGCGATACAGGAAGTGCTGTTGCCAATGGATTTTTGGGAGTTGAAGGTGTGAATGTAATTATTCTTTATCCTAAAGGAAAAGTAAGTCATATTCAGGAACAGCAGCTTACCACAATGGGGCAAAATATTACAGCTCTTGAAGTGGAAGGAACGTTTGACGATTGCCAGGCTTTGGTTAAGGAAGCTTTCGCAAATGAAGATTTGAATGCGGAATATAAGCTAACCTCTGCCAACTCTATTAATATTGCTCGTCTGTTGCCTCAAAGTTTCTATTATTTCTATGCGTGGGCTCAGTTGCAAGAGAAAAACAAGGAGGTAGTTGTTTCAGTGCCTAGTGGAAATTACGGTAATCTAACAGGAGGATTACTGGCAAAGCAAATGGGCTTGCCAATTCATAACTTTGTAGCAGCTGCAAATAGAAACAAAATTGTACCAGACTATTTGGATAGTGGAAAATATGAACCTAAACCATCGGTTCAGACCATTTCCAATGCCATGGATGTTGGAGCACCTAGTAACTTTTCACGCATGATGGAGATTTACAAGGAGAAATACTCTGATGTAATTAAAGATTTAAAAGGAGCCTGGTATTCTGATGAGGAAACCAAAGTGATTATGAAAGAGGTTTTTGATCGAGAAAGCTATATTTTGGATCCTCATGGAGCGGTTGGGTATTTGGGACTTAACAAATATCTTAATAGAGAAAAACAAGTTGGGATATTTTTAGAAACAGCACATCCTGCCAAGTTTAAAGATATTGTTGAAGAAGTAATCGAAAAAGAGGTGGAAATACCCAATTACTTACAAGAATGTTTGCAAAAGGAAAAAAAATGTGATGTTATCGGGAAAGAATTTCAGGAGTTTAAAAATTACCTGTTAAAACAATAGTTCATAAGATTAAACCAGGCCAAAAGGCTTGGTTTTTTTTGAATGTTTAAAATGCTTGTGAATAAAGTATTTATAAGGGGTGTGAAAAAAATCCAAGGATTGTGATTTTTTGTATCTTCCAGAATATAAGGAGGTAAGGGGAGGTGTGTTGTAGATCTAGTTTAAATCATTGGTTTTTACAAATGCTTTTCGTAAATAGAATTTGGTTAAATTAAAATCAATGATAAATAGTTTTATGATTTAATAATTGTTGCTGTGTGTGTCATATTCAGTGCAGTTCGAAAATTACAGGTTCGTTATTATGTTTTAATTTTAAAAAGATGAATTTTCTTATTTTTTCGTAATTGAAATTTGCAAACGTCCAGAAATCATTTATATTTGTATAGAAATCAAATTTAAAAGCATTTTTTAACCCTAAAATTTTATAAAGTTATGAACAAAGCTCAATTAATTGATGCAATTGCTAGCAAGGCTGGTTTAACTAAAGCTGATTCTAAAAAAGCATTAGACGCTTTTATTGAAACTACTACTGAAGCATTAAAAGGTGATGATAGAGTAGCCCTTGTTGGATTCGGTTCATTCTCTGTATCTAAGCGTGACGCTAGAACTGGTAGAAACCCACAAACTGGTAAGCCAATCAATATCCCTGCAAAAAAGGTTATTAAATTTAAGGCTGGTTCAGAATTAGCAGACTCAGTACAATAAATATATTGTAAGTCATAAGAAATTAGGGGGGTAGAAAATACCTCCTTTTTTTATACCACAAATTTTAAAGATGGAAAAAGATTTACTGATCAGATCAATTCAATTTCTTGAAGAATTTGCAACAGAAAAACGTAAAAATCTGATAAATGAAAATGTAGACAACCGTACAAGATATATTACCGTGGCTCTGGAAAATATTTTTCAACCACAAAATGCGAGTGCTGTAATTCGCTCTTGCGATTGTTTTGGTATTCAGGATTTACATGTAATCGAAAACTCAAACGAATATACCCTAAATCCCGATGTTGTTATGGGATCTTCAAAATGGGTGGATTTACATCGGTACAACGAAAAGGATGAGAATACGCTTGATACCATAAATTCTTTGAAAGAAAAAGGCTATAGAATTGTTGCTACTACTCCTCATACAAATGATGTTCTTTTGCCAGATTTTGATTTGTCAAAGGGGAAATCAGCATTTTTTTTCGGAACAGAATTAACCGGCTTATCTGATGTGGTAATGAATCATGCCGATGAGTTTGTTAAAATTCCAATGTATGGTTTTACAGAGAGTTTTAATATTTCGGTTTCAGCAGCCCTTGTGTTGAATCATTTGGCGACAAAAGTGCGCAGAACTGGCGTAAACTGGCAGTTATCGGAACAAGAAAGCTTAGAGCTTAAATTGGAGTGGCTAAAAAAATCAGTTAAAAGAGGAGATGAACTGTTGGAAGAGCAATTCAGACGTTGGGGAATTGGCTGAAAATGATAATAATTGGAAGACCCTAAGACGTGTTTAATTAGACTTCTAATATTTTCATTAAATATTTCGGAAATGGTAAAAAGATTATTATTTTTGATGAAGACATTATTAGAATAGATAAATAAAATTTATTCGCTAATTCCTGACATTTAAATAATACCACTATATGAATTGTGTTGTAATTGATGATGATAAGCTTTCTAGAAAAGTTGTAGAGAGTTATATTGAGAGAACTGATTTTCTTACATTTGGGGCATCCTACCCAAGTGCAATTGATGCTATTAATAATATTAAGAAGAATGAGCCAGTAGACTTAATCTTTTTGGATATTGAAATGCCGGAAATGAGTGGAATGGAATTTCTGAATAGCCTTAACACAACTCCTCAGATTATTATTATTTCTTCAAAAGAGCAATATGCCCTTGAAGCTTTTGAGTATGATGTAACAGACTACCTACTAAAACCAATTAGTTACAGTAGATTTTTTAAAGCAGCTAATAAGGCAAATAAGCGTTATAAAAATAGCGAAGGATTTATTCAAGATAAGAACGAAATTTTTATTAAGAGTAACTCATCTCTTGTTCGTTTAAACTACGACGATATTCTTTGGATTGAGGCATTAGAGAATTATGTTGTTGTGAATACCTACCAGGAAAAGTATACCATTCACTTTACAATGAAGGCCATAGAAGAAAAAATGCCTGCAGCACGTTTCTCCAGAATTCATCGTTCTTACATTGTAAATCTTAGTAAAATTGAGATGATAGAGGATAATTCAGTGATAATTGATACTGATGGTGGACCAAAATCAATTCCAATTGGAAAATCGTACCGAGATAAATTAATGGGTGATATCAATTTAATGACTCGATAGTTTTCTTTATCGCAGGATTTTTTTGAATTTTGTATTCAATAAAAATTCTGTATATGATTACAAATAGACAATTATTTCTACAACACGTAGCTACAACTTCTGATTTTCCAATCGCATTGGAAATAGAAAGAGCAGAAGGTATATATATGTACGACCCGAGCGGGAAACCATATTTGGATCTCGTTTCGGGCGTTTCTGTTAGTAACCTGGGACATGGGCATCCAAAGGTAAAGCAAGCCATAAAAGACCAGGTAGATAAATACATGCACTTGATGGTGTATGGTGAATTTATCGAAACTCCGCAGGTTCAGCTCGCCAAATTATTATCCGATAATCTTCCGGATAGCTTAAATTCAGTTTACTTCGTGAACTCAGGAAGTGAAGCCAATGAAGGTGCACTTAAATTAGCCAAAAGATATACTGGAAGATCCGAAATTATTCACTTTACAAGAGCATATCATGGAAGTACACATGGTGCATTAAGTGTGCTTTGCGATGAGGAAATGAAAAATTCATTCCGTCCACTACTTCCTGATGTAAGAATGATTGAGTTCGGAAATCAAGGTGATTTGGAACAAATTACCGAGAAGACAGCTTGTGTAATTCTAGAACCAATACAATCGGAAGGTGGAATGATTATTCCTTCGAAAGAATACATTCAAGCCTTGAGAGCCCGTTGTACTGAGAAAGGAGCTTTACTGATTTTCGATGAGGTACAAATGGGTTTTGGACGAACTGGAAAATTATTTGCATTCGAACATTTCGATGTTGTGCCTGATATTTTGTGCTTGGCAAAAGCAATGGGTGGAGGAATGCCAGTTGGTGCCTTTATTTCTGACAAGAAAATTTTGGATTCATTCAAAACCAATCCAATGTTAGGGCATATCACAACTTTTGGGGGGCATCCGGTTTGTTGTGCAGCTGCCAAAGCTTCATTAGAGGTTATTTTGGAAGAAAATATTGTTGATGATGTTCAGCGCAAAGGAGAGTTGTTTGTAGAGCTTCTAAAAGATCATCCTTTGGTGAAAGGATTCCGTCAACTGGGACTTTTTGTGGCAGTTATTGTGGAATCGAAAGAAATCATGTTGGAGATAATGAAAGAAGCACATGAACTGGGAGTTGTAATGGATGCTTTCCTTTTCTGTGATGATGCATACCGTATTGCACCTCCGTTGAATATTACCGATGAGGAAATTCATCATGCATCCAATCTTTTGATTCAGGCAATGGATAAAGTAAATAAATAAGCATGAGATTTATTGGTGTTGTAATTATTCTGTTGTGCATGGGCTTCGGTGTCAATGCACAATTATCGGAAGTTGAGAAGGAAATTGCAGGTGATTTTGAACAGTTGGTTCAAGCTGACAATGATTCGACAAAATTTGTAATCTGTAAGAAAATTGAAGATTCGTTTTTGCGCGTCTTACCCCAAAAGGAGAGTTTTGATTATACTTTTTCCAAACTTAACCACATGGGAAAAATTACATCACCAGATCTTAGATTTAGAATTTACAATTGGAATTGTGTGCTTTCCGATGGAAGTTATAAGTATTTTGGAATACTTCAATACAAGGAGAAATCTAAACTAAAGGTGAAACTTCTTTCCGATAAAACGGATGGAGATATGTTCTCCAGATATGAGCCGGAAAATTGGCCGGGAGCATTGTATTATAAGATTATCCCATTTAAATCGAAAGGTGGAGCAAGCTATTTGCTATTGGGATGGGATGGAAACAATGTTTCAACCAATAAGAAACTGATAGAGGTGCTAAGTTTTGAAAAATCGGGAATAAAGTTTGGAAAGCCTATTATTTCCTGGAGAGGAAAACAACTTAATCGTGTGATTTTCGAATATGCAAAGCAAGCACGAATGAGTATCAATTACCAGGAAAAAGAAAAGAGATTGGTGTTCGATCATTTGTCGCCTTCCAAACCTCAATTCGCAAACCAATTTGAATATTACGGTCCGGATTTTACACACGATGCTTTACAGTTGAAAAAGGGAATTTGGATGCTGCAGGAAGATGTGGATGTTAGAAACAAGTAATACCGTTAAGAAAATCTGTTTATAAAAAAGGTATAATTAATGAGCGATACATTTAAATATCAGACGGAACAATTTGCCGATGTTAAAATATTAAGATATCAGGTACCAGGCTTTGGAGATTTAAGTTTACAGCAAAAAAAGCTGATTTACTTTTTGGCTGAAGCAGCAAGGTGCGGACGTGATATTTTATTCGATCAGAATAACAAGTACAATTTAAGAATTAGAAGAACTTTAGAAGCCATTGTAAAATCATACGATGGAGATAGAGAGTCGGAAGACTTTAAAAGCTTTTTGGTTTACACAAAAAGAGTGTGGTTCTCCAATGGTATTCACCATCATTATTCGATGGATAAGTTTCTGCCAGATTTCGATGAGGAATATTTTGGAGACTTGTTAGCCAATACCAATCCTGATTTGTTGCCATTAGGCGAAAAAGAAGAGATAATAGATTTAATGAATCAATTGGTGCCGGTAATTTTTGAGGAAAATACTGAGGCAAAACGTGTTGTTTTAAACCCTGATTTGGATTTAATTGCTGATTCGGCTAATAATTACTACGAAGGAGTAACCCAAAAAGAGGTAGAAGAATTCTACTCTAATGCTGATAAGGGGGATACTGAGAGACCTCTGTCTATTGGTTTAAATTCTAAACTAACCAAGGAAAATGGCCAATTAGTTGAGAAAATCTGGAAGCTTGGAGGAATGTATTCTCCTGCAATTGAGAAAGTGGTTTTCTGGTTAGAGAAAGCGATAGAGGTTGCCGATAGTGATCTTCAGAAAGAATCATTAATAAAATTGGTTGATTTTTATAGTACAGGCGATTTAAAAACATTCGACGAATATTCTATTCTTTGGGTGAAGGATTTGGATGCTCATGTAGATGTAGTCAACGGATTTATTGAGGTTTATGGTGATGCACTGGCCTTTAAAGCAAGCTGGGAATCAGTTGTGAACTTTAAAGATATTGAGGCGACCAAGCGTACGGAAATTATTTCGGATAATGCACAGTGGTTCGAGGATAATTCGCCTGTTGATGATAGGTTTAAAAAGGATGAGGTAAAAGGTGTGAGCGCCAAAGTAATTACAGTTGCCATGTTGGGTGGTGATTGTCATCCGGCTACTCCAATAGGAATCAACCTGCCAAATGCCGAATGGATTAGAAAAGAGCATGGAAGTAAATCTGTAACCATAGATAATATTACACATGCATATCATCAATCATCGCTGAAAAGTGGAATGGTAGATGAGTTTGCTTACACCCAAGAGGAAGTAGCAAGAGCCAAAGAGCATGGCTATTTAGGCGGAAACCTGCATACCGATTTGCATGAATGTTTGGGGCATGGATCCGGACAATTACTGCCAGGTGTGGGAATGGATGCTTTGAAAAACTACCATTCTACATTGGAAGAGGCAAGAGCCGATTTGTTTGCACTGTACTATATGATGGATCCGAAGATGGTTGAAATTGGATTGATGCCAAGTTTGGATGTTGCAAAAGCAGAGTACGATGGATACATCCGTAACGGATTGTTGACTCAGCTTACCCGTATAGAATTGGGTAAGGATATTGAGGAATCGCACATGCGAAACAGGCAGTTGATTGCAAAATGGGTATATGAAAGAGGGGAGAGTGCAATTGAGCAAGTGAAGAAAGAAGATAAAACTTTCTTTGTGGTGAAGGATTACGAAAAACTGAGAGGCCTATTTGGAGAATTGCTTGCCGAAGTACAAAGAATAAAATCAGAAGGAGATCTTGAAGCAGGTAAAGCTTTGGTTGAAAATTACGGTGTTAAAGTTGATGAAGAACTTCATAAAGAGGTAAAAGAGCGATTCGAAAAACTAAAACTTGCAGCATATGCTGGTTTCATCAATCCAGATTATCATCCTATCATTGAAAATGATGAGATTGTTGATGTTGAAATATCCTATCCTATGGATTTTATGGAACAAATGTTGGAGTATGGTGATAAGTATTCATTCTTGCCACACATTAATTAAAGTGAGCCCTAAGTTTTATTCGTTCACATGATTTAGGAAATAGATAACAAAAAAAGAGGTCGCTTCGACCTCTTTTTTTTGTAATTTTATGATCTATGAAAAAAACTCTGACTCTAATATTACTAACGCTTTCCTTACAAGCGTTCACACAAAAACATTTTGTAGAATTTCAAGTTCAGAAAGTACCATCCACTTCCACATTCCGTTCAATACAGGTGTTTGATGATTCATGTGTATGGCTTGGTGGAACAAATGGAAATTATTGCTACACCAATAATGGTGGAAAAAGCTGGCAGAAAGCAATTGTACCTGGTGCTGAAAAACTAGACTTTAGAGATCTTCATATGTTTAGCCAGAATCATGTAATACTAATGAGTTGTGGAAATGGTGAGGATTCAAGAATCTATATTACCAAGGATGGAGGCAAAAACTGGAAAATGACTCAGCAGAATAAGCATGACAAGGCTTTTTACAATGGGATTGATTTTTGGAATAAAAAGGATGGAATCCTGACCAGCGATGCTATCGATGAAAAGCCATATGTGCTGATTACCGACAATGGAGGAGAATCTTGGGAGAGGTTGATACCTAATGAAATTCCTGATTTAAAGGAAGGAGAATATGCTTTTGCGGCCAGCGGTACGGGAATCATTACTCGTGGAGATAATGAGGTATGGATTGCAACAGGAGGATTGCACTCCAGAATTTTTTATTCGGCCGATAAGGGAAAGAATTGGGTGGTGAGTGAAACGCCAATTATACAAGGGACATCAACAGAAGGAATCTACTCTTTTTATATCAATGACAAGAACAAAGCCATTTCGGTTGGAGGTAATTATAAGAAGATTGATGATTGCAAGGGAAATGTAATTGTTTCGAAGGATTCAGGGAAAAACTGGAAATTGGCACAAGGTGCAGGAAAATTGGCATTTAAAGAGTGTGTGAAGCAATTGGATATCAATGTTTGGATGGCTACCGGACCAAGTGGTACTGCACTCTCGGTTGACGATGGAGAAAATTGGACCGAGATTGACAACAGACCATTTCATACTTTCGATTACGATGCCAAAAGCAAAATAGGTTATTTGGCTGGCGGAAAAGGAAGTGTTGTAAAGTTTTATCTGAAGAAAAAATAATACCGATTACTAATTATATATCGGCATTTCAATTTAAGATTTCACGGTTTGGCTCAAACTCACACTGAAATTTTAATGGTATAACAGGACAATCGTGCAGGCAAATCCATCTGGTTTGGCTTCACTAACAATAAGACCAAAACAAATAGTAATGAACAGAAAATTTATACTTGCAATTGCAGGTTTAATGTTGTCGTGTACTGGCTTTGCTCAGGACATGGAATACACCAAAAAGCTGGTGGAAAAATTGAGTTCCAAAGAATTTCATGGACGTGGATATGTGAATAAAGGAGATAGTATTGCTGCTGCATATCTTTCTAAGGAGATGAAAAGTATTAAGTTGAAATCTCTTACTGAAAATTATTATCAGCCATATTCAATTTCGGTGAATACTTTTGCAAAAAACACCAAGTTAGCTCTTGATGGAAAGGAGTTAAAGCCTGCAAGCGAATATGTAGTAAATCCGAATGCAAAAGCAGGGAAAGGTGAAGCCAAACTAACATGGATTACCAAGGATATTCTTACAAACTCGTATGCTTTGGGTACGTTTATGAAGAAAGACCATTCCAATTCATTCCTGGCAATTGATTCAACTGGTTTAAACAATCCAGAATTGTACAACTTTGCACAGGCCATGATGAAAAAGAATGTTTTCGATGCAAAGGGAATGGTTCTAATCAATGGTAAACTAAAATACTCAGCAAAGAACAAGTTGGTTGACTTTACCACTTTACTGGTTAAAACAGATGTGATTAATCCTAAGATAAAAACCATTCAGTACGACATTCAGAGTGAATTTATTGAGGACTACAAAACACAGAATTTGGTGGGGTATATTCCTGGCAAAACAGATACCTGTGTTCTGTTTACTGCTCACTACGATCATTTGGGATATTATGGCGATAGCATGTATCCAGGAGCAAACGATAATGCCAGCGGCGTTGCCATGGTAATGAACCTGGCAAAATATTTTAAAGCCCAAAAGAAGAAGCCACATTATACTTTGGTTTTCGCATTGTTTAGTGCCGAAGAAGCTGGTTTATTGGGATCGACGCATTATGTAGAACATCCGTTGTTCCCATTGGAGCAAACCAAAATGGTTTTAAACTTCGATATGGTAGCAACAGGAGAGAAGGGCATTTATGTGATTAATGGTAAAAGTGTACCTGGCGAAATGGAAAAGATCAACGCCATTAATAAGGAAAAGAACTATGTATTTAAAATGTATCCAACAGGTGAATCTTCTTCTTCGGATCATGCACCATTTCACGACAAAGGCGTAAAAGCTGTGTTTTTCTATACCCATAGCGATAATGCCGATTACCACGAAACAACCGATACTGCAGATAAATTATCATACAAGCAATTCGAAGGAATCTTTAAGCTGGTAAGAGATTATACGGAAATGAAATAGGTATTTTGATGCTCTCACTTCAAGTGAGGGTATCAATATTTCAAAACTAAAGGAAAATTTACCACAAAGGGTAAAAAGGTTTTCACGAAGTAACACAAAGGGCTTTTGCTATTAGCAAAGGCTCTTTTTGGTTTTGGTAGTAGAGACGTAGCATCCTACGTCTGTACGGTAGCCAACATAAGTCCTGGTAGGTTTATAAATATAATTAAACATGTGATGCGATAAACCTGCGATTCCAATCAATGGCGATTTTCATTTAGAAGTCATTTCAAGAAGTTCGAATCGCACGTAACTGACAGCTTCATCGATAATTAAATTTAATTCTGAACTTGAAAAGTTCATGTTTAAAGCTACGTCATCGGCAAAATACGCTTCAATTATTGGAGATAATTCTCTCAATTCGTTACTATATTCATCAATTTTGTGCTTAATGATTGACTTTTTTATAGAAGAAGGTAACTCGCGTAAATCTTGTGTTTCTTCATATAGTTTTTTGATAATGAAATCTTCCATATGCCTTTTAAGGGTGAAAGCTGCTTTTAATTTCATTGGAGCATTAATGTTTGATAATTTTATAAAAAAAAACGAAACAAGGCTTTGCAGCCTTGTCTCTACCCAATTAAATATTTATAACTTATTCCGCCTCGCTGTTTTCTTCCTCTTCGGAATCAGGACGGTTTCTACGAGCCCTTATCTTGGTGTTAATGGTTTCTATGTAATGTGTAATTTTTGTGTAGGTTTCACCGAAAGTATCAGGTTGTACACGTTTCATCACCATTAAATAAGGTAGTAATTCGTTATTGAAAATATCAATCACCACTTTTTTCTGAATTGTTGAAGGGATCGTATCTTCCTTTAATGCTTGTATGTCTTGGTTTTTAAGATATAGTGTATTTAACTGGGTAGCAACCGTTTTTAGCTCCATTATTGGAGTAGTAACGCCTACCAATGATTCTACCACTGGTTTCATATCAGGTTTTTCGTATTCTTCCACTAATGAAAAAGCACGAGCTATCTCTTTTTCGTAACCCAATTTGTAGAAAGTACTATCGTAACTTTCTAATTTATCCAAGGCTTTTTCGGCGTTTTTGGCAATTGTTTCGTCAGAAGAGTAAGTGTTTGCTTCAATAAATTTTCTCAAACAAATTACTCTGTTGTCAAAATTAAGATCCAAGTTAGCCAATTCATTGGTGTACTCATGTTTTCTTTCTACACTTAAAGCTCCTGATAGAATTTTAGTTTCGGCAACCAATTTCGATTTTACTTCAGTTAAATAAGGATTTCCACTTAAATCGAGATCTTCCAGTCGTGTTAGTGAGCTAGTTGCGATGTGTTTTGCTTCATCGGCATCACATCGACTTAGGATTTTTGTTTCCATAATTCAATGTTTTGGTTTGTGATATAAGGTTTTGTATTATTGGGTAAATCTAAATTATGAAAGTAAAATGAATTTTAAAAGTTAATCAGTATAAAAATACTGATTTTAATATTTTAGCAAACTTGGCACGTTTGACAGCTTGATTTTATGAAAGTTATTCGTAATTTAAATGTTTTTTGTGTTTCGGTTTTTAATTTGTTTGGCAAAATATGCTTTACTCTAAGCGAGTGCAATAAACCCTTGACAAAACGCCCTCAATGAAAAAAGCTAGGTGAAATTACTTGACAAAATGTTCTCGACGGTTGGAGTTGGCAAAAAACAACGGACAAAACGCTCTCGACGGCTGGAGTTGCAAAATACCAATGGACAAAATGCTCTCGACAGCTAGAGTTGTCAAAATCCAATGGCAAAATGCTCTCGATGATCGGGGAGGGGAAAATTTCAATGGAAAAGAGCTCTCGACAGATAGTGAAAAGGAAAATCTGTTGGCAATTTGTTATTTGGGTAGAGACGTAGCATGCTACGTCTCTACGGTGTGGCATAAAAGAAAACCTGCCAGAATTTGTAATTCTGACAGGTTTATGTTAATGATATTTTGGAAAAATTTTAAAAATTAAATTTCAATTTCACACCAGTATCTCTGTGATGCTTGCCATCGAAACTCCAAACGACTTCAACATCCATGAAAAGGAAGATTTGTGATAATCCGTAACCCACTTCCCAATAGTTTTTCTTGTTTTCGTGAGTTAGGTAGTTTGCAAAAACTCTTTCCTGAATGGCCAATGAATTGTTCAAAATTGGCAAACGTTTCAGTAAGAATCGGTCAGACTCATATTGCAGGTGAGCCTCAAGATAATCTTCGGTGGTTGAGTGCTGATAGTAATCCAACAAACGGAAAGTGTTTAAACCACCGCCCAACATTACAGTAGGTTTGCTGGTATTAAAGTGTTTAAAATCCGAAAAGTGCATGTTGTCACTAGTTAGAAAGGTTCCTGCTTTCACGTTATAGGATATTCTATCATTAAATCCGGTTTCAAACTCTTGTCTAATCGAGGCTTCTAGCAAAGAGTAATCGGCTTCCGAATCGAAAACATCTTTAATGGCTTGTTTGTACCTTAAGCCGAATGTTGGTTGATTGTGATACCAGGTCATGCGTTTTACACCTTTTTCGATAGAATATCTATGGCGTGGCGTGTATTCCAATTTTGCTTCAACACTAAATGATTTGTTGTCCTGCACCAACATTGGATTTACTCCCTCAGGAATATTGATGGTATATTCATTATCATCAGGATCGGAAATGTACCATGAGTTGTTATTGTACAACTGCTTTCGATTTGCATATTCAACACTAGCAGATAATCTTAAACCATTTGCCAAATCGGTATTGTGCCAAATGTTGATGTAGTTTTTATCGTACAGTTTCATGTAATTGTCTTTAAAATACAATGAACTGATGGCATTCAGAAGTGGATCGATACCCGTTTTTTCATTAAAATCGACTGCTTTGCTTCCCAAACCAAAACCAATGTACGATCGTTTTAATCCGTTGTAACGATAATATGTGCTTAATGAATAATCGAGATGTTTTCTCGAAAAAGCATAGGTGAATTCCGGACTTAACGTGAACAAATGCCCCAAAGTGTCGGATTTGGTATATCGAAATGGTGCATTAAAAGTAAATCCCTGAACCGTATTGTATGATACTTTATCGAAACTTAATATTCCGGGGGTAGTGAAATTTGAGTTCGATTCTTTGTATTTGTATGTTTTACCGAAAAGCAAGTGGTCAAACTTAAACTTTCGATTGGCCATACGCACCGAATCCTTGTATTCAGGAGTGTTGCGAACGATTTCCATAGAGTCCTTTTTCTCGAAACTGATTTTTTCATCTTCCGATAAAGGAATTGGACGCATTTCTGCCCAATACAAAGAGTCTTTATCTTTGGCATCTTTGGCCATTTTTACCTTTTCAATTTTAATTTCCAATGGCTCTCGCACCTTTTCCTTATTAGGTTTTTCGGTATCTTTTTCCATTAGGCGAGCCAATTTGCGCATTTCGGAATTGCTCATGTCATCCTTTTCCAGAAGCGTTTGAATTTCTTGTTTGCGCTTTTGTTCTTTTACCGATAATACTTTCGATTCCTGATTGCCCAATTCTGCCACCTGTGCTTCTTCCTGTTTTTTAGAAATGTCTAGTTTTTTCAGGTAATCATGATCCAAATCGGGATTCAAAGTAATCTGATAATCTTTAATAGAGGCTACATACATGCCTTCCAACCCGAAACCCATGCCTTTAAATTGGATATTGAAATCGAAACTTACTGGCATCCAAATTTCTTCTTTTACCGGAGCATACAATTGGTGCATGTGCACATCAGTCATTGGTAAATTCAACTTTAAATCGGCAGAGTGAATGTTCCAGTAGTTTTCGGCAATATTGATATAACCGCGAAACAAATCTTTTCCTTTTCTTTTGGGTGTTACCTTAATTTTGTTGATCATTCGCCCTTGATCTTCAAAAACCGATTCAAGTTCGAAGCGGTACACTGCAAAAGCAGTTTTATCGAGCGGAGAGATGAATCCGTCATCTTTAGTATTGTACAAATTGGCAGTAATAAACTGCATAGGATCTGCTTGCTCACCCAAACCAGATGATCGTATGGAGATAACCTCTTCCTTCACCTTATCAGGCAATTCGAAGTGAATTTTCGAAATGTTTTCGGTTACGAAAGTTTTTCCTACAGTAATGCCTTCTTCTGCCAGTTTCTTTTTAAATAATCGGGGTACGCTGGTTACTTTTCCCGATCCTTTTAGGTAAACCATATTGTTGTATTGGCTAACCTGCTTGGTGTAATAATCGCCCATTGCAATGGCTTTTCGCATTACATAGTAAGCAGGATCCTCGCCGCTGGCCAGTACCTTCACCTCTTTTAGCTGGTAGGTTTGAGGAGCCAGGGCAACGTCCATGTTCAGGTCGTTTTCTGTCATGTTAACTACAACCTCTTTGGTTTGATATCCGAGGTATCGATAATGTAAATTCCATGTTCCTTTGGCAAGGTCCATATGGTATTCACCATCGATATTAGATGTGGTACCGGTTGCCAATTCTTTAATGTAAATGTTGGCAAACGGAATGGGTTTTCCTTCTAAATTGGTGATCTTACCGCTGATTTTTTGAGCATGTCCCGATAAAGAAATCAGGAAGAAGAGAATGATAGTGTAAAATTTTGTCATGTTTGGCTTTGTTTAATAAGTGTGTGACGGTTTAGTAGGTTTATTGTTACAGTTCTAACTTATATATGATGTTTGAAAGAATAGAAACACGTATTGGATCTAATTAAAAATGAATTTTTTAGATTATGGATTGCTTGCAAAGATTAATAGTATAAACAATCAAGTTAAGCGTGAATTTATGAAAATCATAGTTTTTTATTAAACGGTTTAAGAAGTTTTATGTTTTTTTAACAGCTTTAGAGGCATGTAATAACAAGAAATAATTTGCTACAAGTAACAGATTTCGGTGCTCTGCACCTAGATACACTTTTAGCTAAATAATTCTATAAATATTGCACAGCTCTGCTGCTTGTTTTATCTTTTTTAGTTGAATTTTCGTGTGGTGCAGAGCACCGAAAATATTTGTAGGCATCAGAATATATTATGGAAAGAGGTACAGCGTACCGAAATATTGGTTTGGCTAGTTAATTCATTAAAATCAATCATGAATTATATTGAAAAAAATGAACTTTTTGCACGTTTTATTGATAAAATCTGACAGAATTCTGCACTTTTTTCACCTTTCCTGTCTTAATGTCATAATTATTGTAATGGCACAGGCTTTGACTAAAGGCAAGAGTAAATTTGAAAATTAATCTTTAAAAACAATATAACTATGTCAACAGGAAAAATTGGTGTTACCAGTAACGATCTGTTTCCGATTATTAAAAAATTCTTGTATTCGGATCATGATATCTTTTTGAGAGAGATTGTATCCAATGCAGTAGATGCAACTCAAAAGTTGAAAACTTTAGCTTCAACTGGCGAATTCAAAGGAGAATTAGGTGACCTAACTGTTCGTGTGAACATTGATAAAGAAGCTAAAACCATTACGATTTCAGATAGTGGTATTGGTATGACTCAGGAAGAGATTGAGAAATACATCAATCAAATTGCATTTTCTGGAGCTGAAGAATTCCTTGATAAATACAAAGATCAGGCGAATGCCATTATTGGTCACTTTGGTTTAGGGTTCTACTCTTCATTCATGATATCTGATAAAGTAGATATTGTAACTCTTTCTCATAAAGAAGGAGCGAAGGCTGTAAAATGGAGCTGTGAAGGGAATCCGGAATACACACTTGAAGAAGTTGGGAAGGCAGAAAGAGGTACTGATATTGTAATGCATGTTTCTGAAGAAGAAAAAGACTTTTTGGAAGAAAGCCGTATTCAGGAATTGTTGAACAAGTACTGTAAATTCTTACCAATCGAGATTGCTTTCGGTAAAAAGAAAGAGTGGAAAGATGGTAAGGAAGAAGAAACAAATGAAGATAATGTAATCAATGATACAAACCCAGCTTGGACGAAGAAGCCAGCCGATTTGAAAGAAGAAGATTACGGAGATTTCTACAAGCAGTTGTACCCAATGGGTGAGGATCCATTGTTCCACATTCATTTAAATGTTGATTATCCTTTCAACCTAACAGGAATTCTATATTTCCCAAAAATCAAGAACAGTGTAGAAATTCAGAAGAACAAAATTCAGTTGTTCTGCAACCAGGTTTTTGTTACTGATTCGGTAGAAGGAATCGTTCCTGAATTCTTGACTTTATTACACGGAGTTATTGATTCACCAGATATTCCATTGAACGTATCTCGTTCTTACTTGCAGTCAGACGGAAATGTGAAGAAAATTTCGAATCACATTACCAAAAAAGTTGCTGATAGCTTAATGGACATCTTCAAAAAAGATCGTACCGAGTTTGAAAGCAAATGGGATGATCTTCGTATGTTCGTTGAATACGGAATGTTGACTGAAGAGAAATTCTTCGACAGAGCCAAGAAATTCTTCTTAATTAAGAATACCGAAGGAAAGTATTTCACTTTGGAAGAGTACGAAGCAATCATCAAGGAAAATCAAACAGATAAAGACAATAATATCATTAATCTTTATGCAACCGATATGGATGCTCAGTTCTCGTATGTTGAGGCTGCCAAAGCTAAAGGATATGATGTATTGTTGATGGATAGTCAGTTGGACAATCACATTATCAACCACCTGGAGCAGAAAGAAACCAACAAGAAATATGTTCGTGTTGATTCTGATGTAGTTGACAAGTTGATCCAAAAAGATGAAGTAAAAGAATCGAAATTATCAGAAGAAGAAAAAACTGATTTGATTCCTGTATTCAACTCGCAATTGCCAACCGAAGGAGTGAATTATATGGTTACTTTCGAATCCTTAGGAGAGGAAGCACAACCATTAATGATTACTCAGGCTGAATTTATGCGTCGTATGAAAGACATGGCAGCTATGAATGCTGGAATGGGATTCTATGGTGAAATGCCAGATTCTTACAATTTGGTTGTAAATACCGATCACGAATTGGTGGGCACCATTTTGAAAGATAAGGATGCAAAGCTAAGTGATAAGCTTACGGATGTTTCAGCAAAGCTGACTCCACTTTTCGAAGAGAGAGATGCTTTGGAAGCTTTGAAGAAAGACAAGAAAGAAGAAGAAGTTCCTCAGGAGGAAAAGGATAAAATGACCGACATCCAGAAGCAAATTACCGAGGTAAATGCTGAGAAAGAAGGTTTATTAAATGAGTTTGGTAAAGATAACCAATTGGTAAAACAGTTGATCGACCTTGCATTGTTGGCTAACAACATGTTAAAAGGTGAGGAGCTTGCTAAATTTGTGAAGCGTAGCGTTGATATGATTAAATAAGAAACATCATCTCATATATAGTAACAGCCGGACTTTACAAGTCCGGCTGTTTTTTTTGTTTATTCGTGCTTTGCATTATCATTTTATTTGATTGGGAATGAGTACGTAAAATATTGTGCCTTCATTACGTATTGATTCGAACCAAATTTTACCTCCCAATAACTTTGACAGTTCTTTTGAAATGGACAAGCCCAGACCTGTGCCTCCGTAGTTTCGGGTATGATCTTCTTCTACTTGCCTGAATCTACCAAAGATCTCCTTACTCATATCTGGAGGGATGCCGATACCAGTATCTTGTACAAAAAACTGGATACCAATATTTTCCTTTATGTCAAAACCAAAAGAGATTGATCCTTCTAAGGTGAACTTAATAGCATTTTCTACAATATTTGAAAGTATTTGTTTGATTCGAACTCTATCAGAGTTGATTTGTATTTCTGAAAGTTCAGGTTTTAGATCAAGAATGAGTTGTAAATGACTTTTGGTTTTTTCGTTTAATTGCTCTAATGAGGCAGTATAAATTTCATTTAGCAGATCAGCTACATTAAATTTGGTTTTATTAATAACAAGTTGACCTATCTCAATCTTTGAAAAATCCAGTATGTCATTTATAATTCGAACCAACTGATTGCTGTTTTGATTAATGATATTAATAAATTTATCTTTTTTCTCAGGCTTAAGATTGTCGGAGGTTAAAAGACTCGAAAATCCAAGAATACCATTAAGAGGAGTTCTGATTTCGTGACTCATGTTTGCCAGAAAGGCTGATTTTAGCCTGTCACTCTCTTCAGCTTTATGCTTTGCTTTAATCAGTTGCTCTTCATATTCTTTTAGGGCTGTAACATCTTCAATAAACCCTTCTATATAAAGAGGATTTTGAAAGGAATCTCTTACCAATCTTGCGTTGATATTTCCAGTCCATATTTCTCCTGTTTTTCTTCTGAGTTTTTCTGAATAGGTTGTTAATTTACCAACCTTCATTAATTTATCAATGATTAATTTTCTTCGTTCAGGATAAAGATATATTTCATGAGTCTTTTTATTAGCAGAAGAGAGAACTTCTTCAGGATGATCATAGCCTATCATTTTAGCAAGTGCTCTATTGATGTTGATAAATTTTCCATCCAATGTAGTTTGAAAAATTCCTAGGACTCCCTGATCGAAAATTGTTCTAAATTTTTCTTCAGATTTTTTTAAATTTTCCTCTGCTTCTTTTAAATGTGATATGTCTCTAACCGATTCTATGGCTCCATACATTTTACCTTTTTCATTGATTAGAGGTGAGGCTGTTACTCTTACTGTAGCACCTTTTCCACCATATAAGGAAGGTACATATACTTCACCCATTATGTATTGGCCTTTTTCACTTACATTATTGTACTTGTCTTTTAGTGCTGAATCATCATTACCTATCAGGTCAATAAGTATAGGACGGCGCGTACCATAAAACGGAATAGAATACTCATAGTTTCCTTTGCCTAGCATATCAGACTTCGAAATGAATGTCATATCTTCCAAAGCACGATTCCAGGCAATCACTTTTTTTTCCTTGTCAATTACAAAAGTGGCATCAGGTAAAAATTCGATGATGTCTGTCAATTGACGATGAGCTTTTGCTAATTCCGTTTCAGCTTTTTTACGTTTTCTGATATCGGTAATAAAGGAAAGAACGTAGTCTTCGTTTTCAACCACGATTTTTCTCATTCTAACAATGCTTGGGATTTTTTTGCCAGATTTACTCTGAAGACACCATTCGAATTCATTTCCTCCTCTATTCAGAGCAGTTTTTATTTTTTCCAAAGCCTCTTCTTGTGAATAAGGAGGAGTGCTTAATGTTTGAATATTTACCTCAAGAATTTCCTCTCTGGAATAGCCTAATAAATCTTCACAAGTCTTATTTATAGATTGTATTTCTCCATTTGGGCAATGCACAAGTATGGCATCTGGTGAGTGTTCTTTCAACTGATTTAGGAAATAGCTTGTGTATTCTAACTTAGCATTTTGTTCAATTAGATTCTTTTGGGTTTGTTTTTGTTTGTTATATATGGCTTGCAACTTGTCAGCCATTAAATTAAAAGCAGCTTCCAATATGCCAATTTCATCTCTTGATTTATGAGGAATTCTGTAGCTAAAATTCTCTTTCCCAAATTCTTTGGTTCCAATGATTAGGTTTTCTAGTTTCGAGCTTAAGTATACCGAAATACCTATAGAAACAAGAATAACAAGTATGAATACAATTGCTGCTATCAGGCCGAAATTTTTCTTGGTACTTACTGCAAAATTAAGAATGTAGTTTCTACTTTGATCTAAACTTTGATTCATAGATTCATTCCCCTTAGCAATTATTTCACCGGTCTTTTGTTCTGTAGCTATAGCTGCTTTGTGAAATTCTTTTACATCGGCGCCAAGACAAACAATTCCAAAGCCACGTTTTGATTTTGCATATCTCCCCGTGTAGTATGGTATAGGAGAGACAGCGGTTAGTTTCCATTTTTTGTCCCAGTAATATTGATAGGAGCCTGAACCTCCATTCTTTGTTATTTGGAATAGTCCATATCCTGTCCACATTGGTTCGTTTGAGTAGCGCATATCGAGTCCCATTTGGGCAGAATCAAGTTGTTGTTTTTTGGATGGCTTTTTCAATTGTTTTGGATTTTGCCATTTGGGGATACTTTTTAGGAAAGTATATGCGTCGGTAATTTTAGAAGCTTTCCATTTTTCATATAATTCATGATCCATCCAAGGAGCAACTCGTTTCCCGGTTTGTGGATCGTAGCCCATGATGTAGTAGTTTTTTGGATGGCTAACTATAAGTCCGTCATTACTCCAAATATAACAGTAATTGGCAGTTTCTGAATTTGGGATATCCCTTTTTTCACCCATTATCGGAGATGTGTAATCTGTAAATTCTTGAATGTGTCGGTGATTAAGGGCAATAGAAATATAGCCAATCTTAATGTTGTTTTGATAATAGGGAGTTACCAGGCGAATAATGCCTTCAAATCTTTTTCCTTTTGGATTTTCAATTCCTGCGAAAGCAGATTTTTCAGGATTAAAATTTGCTCCTGCTTTTTTTGCATTCTCTTTATTGTAAATCCCACGAATACGTGAGCCAACGTAAGCACCAATAAGCTGACTAATGTAAATTTCACCTTTTTTTAGATTTTGTATTTCACTAAAATAGTTCTCCGATTGGATGTAGGTGTTTTTCTTGTAACGGATATTATTCAAGCTGTTTGAAATATCCCCAAACTTTATTTTTTCTTGTCCCGACAGGTCGAAGAAGCTAATTTCCCTGTATATGGGAATTTCGCGAGTATTAATGCTGTAGGGAGGATTGTAATTGAAAAAGTGTTCATTTTGTTCCAGAGGAATTGGAATTGTATCAGATTTTTGAGGAGGTGTTGATTTGATTTTCCACTTGTGAAAAATTTCATCGTAGAAATATTCGCCTTGAATACGGATGTGCGAGGTTCTCTGATTTAGGAAGTTTTCAAAATTTTTATTTGAAAGAGGAAGGTTTGCTAATAGTAGAAGATCGTCATCGCGTTGGTATAAAAACTGAGCAATTTCATTGGCTATGTTATTTCCGTAATGTTCAATGTACTTTTGATATTCTAGATCCAGTTCATTAATATGATTCTGTATAGCTTTGTGCGATAATTCTTGATAGGACCGTTTGTTTTGCTGAAAGGTGTTCTCAAGATTGGAAAGTAAGCTATTTTTCAGTGAATCAGCACCATTTAAAGTAATAAATGTAATGGCGAGAATAGCAAATAGATTGATTGCAGTTAGTAATAAAATTAGTTTTGATTTAATAGGTAGACTATTTATCCAATGTAATATTCTACTTAAGAGGGGAGACCTGATTAGCATGATAGTAAAGACTAGGGGTTTGCTGTAATTTACAATTAAAATGTAAGTATAGCAATTCAAATCTTAACAAAGAATCATGCATAACTTATAGGAATATAGATGTTTCCTATAGAAAAAGAGAGGAGAGATGGTTATAAGATTTTTGTATTCCGATAGAAATGGAATTTTCGGAATACAAAAATCATTTATAGAAGATTATTTACGTCTTTTCTTTTTATTTCTCTTTTGAGCTTCTAATTGCTTTTGTCGGCCTTTCGAACCTGAAGGAGTTTTCATGTTCTTGGCTTTTTTCTGATGGAAGGCCCCGGTATCACGTCTGATCGTATTTTTTACCTTGATATTTCTAGTTTGCTTTTTCTCATCTTCCAAAAGTTGTGAAGTGATCTCAACGTCTAAAGGAACAGATTCAAGAGAAACGGGTTTGCGAATCAATTCTTCGATCTTTTCCATCAATTCTTCTTCGCCTTCGTTTACAAAGCTAATTGCGGTACCTTCTTTTTCCGCACGACCAGTTCTACCTACACGGTGAACATACTCTACATAGTTGGTAGGAATATCGAAGTTGATTACATGGCTCACATCTTCAATATCGATACCACGAGCTGCAACATCCGAAGAAACCATTACTCTTGCTCTTCCTTCTTTAAAAGCATTCAGAGCATTGATACGAGTATTTTGAGCTTTGTTGGAGTGAATCACACTTAGTTCTTCCCCAAGAATTTCTTCTAATCTGTCTACAATTCGGTCAGCATTTTTCTTGGTTTCAGTAAAAACCATCACCTTGTTGAATTCTTCTTTGTCCTCCAATAGGTGCTTTAACAAGTTCACCTTACTTAAAATGTTAGGAACACGATACTGAATTTGATGTATGTTCTTTACGGTTGTTGCCTGTGGAGCAACTTCAATTCTTTCCGGTAGAAATAAGAAGTCATCCGACATTTTAGCCACTGTATCCGAAAAAGTTGCTGAGAACAATAGGTTTTGATGCTTTTCAGGTAAGATATCAAAAATGGCATTCAATTGAGGCATGAATCCAAGATCCATCATTTTGTCAGCTTCGTCAATCACCAAAGTTCTAACTTGAGACATTTTCAAAACTCTTGTCATGTATATATCCATCAAACGACCAGGAGTCGCAACCAAAATATCTACACCATCATAAACCTTTTCTTTCTGAGTATTGATATTTACACCACCATAAATTCCCAAAGTGCGAATATCCATATAAGGAGTTAATAACTCAATGGTTTCGCAAACCTGCAAAACCAACTCTCTGGTTGGAACAACGATCAATGCACGAGGATCCATTCCTTTTGCAAAGTTCAATTTCATCAATATTGGCATCAAGTAAGCCAAAGTTTTACCAGTACCGGTTTGTGCAATACCAATAATATCTTTCCCCGAACGAACAGGAGAAAATACCTGGTGTTGAATTTCAGTAGGTTTTTCAAATCCGGCTTCATCCAAAGCCATTCTAATTTGCTTACTTAGTTTGATATCGTCAAATGAAATCATTGCTCAAATTTTTTAAAAAAGTTCCGCAAAAATAGGGAATTTTTAGCGAATGTATGAAATTGTTAATGTGGAAATGTATTCAATAAATTACTCATTGTATATCAATGTCTTAATTCCAAATTGTGCCCACTTCGTTTTTTAAACTTGCTATGGATTTGTCAATTTCAGGATTCTGAATCTGCATATGCGATTCAATAACGGCCTTACTCAATCCAAGAGAGGAGTCGGTTGGAATCAATTGTGATGCCTCCGAATTGATAAGTTGAATAATATTTTCCTTTGCAGCTTTTATTTGTTTCCACAATTCACCAGAAACATACATTTGTTGCGATAAATTGTGTTCGAATTCTGTTCTAATGGCAGCAACCAATTTTTGTTGTAATTGCTGATTGTTCAAGCCCACAACATTCTCACGTACGATTAAGGATTCAGGATGAATTCTCTCTAAAAAGATAATTAATCGTTCATAGGCTTGTAATCGAATGGGCGTGATTTCTTTTTGATTGTTTAGAAAGATTTCTTGTTTTCTTTTTTGTTCATCTCTTTTAAAAAAAGCTTTTATTACGAAGTACGCCGTTGCAAAAACAACCAAGGATGGCAATATATATTTACTTATCTCAAGAATACCTGTCATTTTTTTAGGTTTTAGTTTAAAATTTTGTTTTTAGTTCATCCCCTGTGTGTTTAAAAACAGTATCTTTACATGCAGTAAGCAAAATTTTGTAAAAACCACTATATTTTGTTTACAGGGGGACATTATTTTAACAAAAGTATTAACCAAATTTTTAAATCCCTAAATTAAATTTAGAATGTTGAAAGTTTCGGACCGTATTGCAGCGATGGAATTATCTCCAACGCTTGCTATGTCACAGAAAAGTAGAGAAATGAAAGCTCAGGGAATCGATGTGATTAACCTGAGTGTTGGCGAACCTGATTTTGAAACCCCTGATCATATCAAGAAAGCAGCGCAGAAGGCAATAGATGATAATTATTCACATTATTCGCCAGTTCCTGGGTTTCTTGAGTTGCGTCAGGCTGTTGTAAATAAGTTAAAACGTGAGAATGGCTTAGATTATACAACAGATCAAATTGTAGTATCAAACGGAGCGAAACAGTCAATTGCCAATGCAATGATGAGCATTGTGAACAAAGGAGATGAGGTAATCATTCCTTCGCCATTTTGGGTAAGTTACAGTGAAATTGTAAAACTTGCTGAAGGAACAAGTGTCTTTATTCCAACTAGCATTGAACAGGACTTTAAAATTACTCCTGATCAGCTTGAAAAGGCGATTACTTCTAAAACCAAGGCATTTTTGTTCAGTTCACCAAGTAATCCAACGGGAAGTCTGTATTCAAAGGAAGAGTTGCGTGCTCTTGCTGATGTTTTTGCAAAGTATCCGGACATCGTAATCATGTCTGATGAAATTTATGAGCACATCAATTACGTAGGTTCGCACGAAAGTATGGCTCAATTTGCCGATATGAAAGATCGTGTTGTTGTGATAAATGGTGTTTCGAAAGGATACGCAATGACCGGATGGCGAATTGGATATATTGCTGCTCCGTTATGGATTGCAAAAGCATGTGGTAAACTACAAGGTCAGATGACTTCTGGAGCTTCTTCTATTGCTCAAATGGCTTCAGTTGCAGCTTTAGACGGTGATCAGTCGAGTGTTGTATCCATGAGAACTGCTTTTAAGAAGCGAAGAGATTTAGCCTTGTCGCAGCTTAAAGAAATAACTGGTTTTGAAATTCGTGAACCGAAAGGTGCTTTTTACCTGTTTCCACAGGTGAGCCAGTTGTTTGGAAAATCAAATGGTAGCCTAACCATAAATAATGCAACGGATTTGAGTTTGTATTTATTGGAGTCGGCAAATGTTGCGACCGTAACAGGTGAAGCTTTTGGAGCTCCTGAGTGTTTGCGATTATCTTATGCTACCAGCGAAGAGCAAATGGCAGAGGCGATTCGAAGAATTAAATCAGCGATAGAGAATCTGAAATAGTATTATAAGCATATATGATGAAGCCAGTACAAAATGTACTGGCTTTTTTTGTGTCAATAATTAATTGTTAAAAAATCATAAAAAATAAAATGATAGGTAGGGGAATGCATAGTTAAAATGGTTTAGCAATAAACTACAATCATGAAACACAAAAGCTTATCAATCTTACTGATTGTCTTATTGACAAGCAATTTTTTAATGGGACAACATGTTTATCATTCCTACGATAGACAAAAAACATCCGAAAAATTAACCGATCAAACTGGAAAAGTAGAATCAAAAGGAGATAATTTTGAGGTGGGATTCCACTATGGACCTGCATGGACTTCTGGAGATACAAAGGACTTTGCAAGACGAGGAAATGCCTTTAGTATGAATATTGGGACCAATAATGGTAGAGTATATTTCGGTACGGAGTTTAGTATTACCAGTTGGAAAGATTACCAGGAAATACCTGAAGCTAAAGAATTGAATTTTAATGAAACAAACTTTCTATGGTTAGTGCAAACGAAGCTGTTTTTAGGGGAAGGAAATGTGCAGCCGTATATTGGTTGTGGAACAGATTTGATAAGTTTTGGTGAAGCCATATTAACAGCGGAAGATGAGGACGAAGACCATTACCATTCCAGTTATTATGAGGAAGAAAAGAACTATAATACATGGTTTGTTCCTAGTTTCGGTTTAAGATGGAAAATGAGCAAGGATTTAAGTGGTAGTGTAGGTCTAAGTGCTGACTTATCAAGAAGTTATAGTTGTGCGAGATTACAAGTAGGTATTGTTTTTTAATTTATTTGTGGTATGTTTTTTCAAAAAAATAGTCTTCTGTTGGTTCTGTTAATGTTTTGCTGGCTAACATCCCAATCCCAAGAGAAATACTATCAATATTCAAAAAGTACGAGTAAAAATAAAGTAGATCTTGATTTGATAACAGAGTTTGAAATTGGCTTTCATGCAGGACCGAACTGGACAATAGGGAATACAAGAAAAATAGCCAGTTTTGGTCAGGTTTACAGTCTGAATATGGGGTGGAATGATGGAAAGTTTTACTTTGGAACAGAATTTAATTTAAGGTTTTGGGATGAAATATTAAATGATTCCAAAGCCAATCGAGTTGATTTCAATAATCAACAATTCCTTTGGTTGTTGCATATAAAGTATTATGTGATAAAAGGTGATGTACAGCCTTTCCTGGGCGTTGGAACGGATTTTTTGTCACTTATAGATCATGCAATAAATCCATCTGATGATGATTATACTGATTATAGATATCATGAAAGACAAAAGTTTCTAAATTATAACGCATGGTTTGTACCAACAGCGGGTGTTCGAATTAAAATAAGAAGGTACATGTTTGCAGAAATAAGTTCAACGCTCGATATTTCTGACAATTACAATTCGATGCGACTGCAAGTTGGTTTTATTTATCAACCACAGTTTTAAAACAAAAAAACTCCCCCAAAATTTTGGAGGAGTTTTGTATATCTGGTATTGATTTACTTACGAATATAATTCTTTTAAACGTTTTGCCATACCATCTGCTAAAGCTTCACACTGATCGAAATCTTCTTGTCCTGGAGCACATAATGCTTCAGGAGTAACTTCGATGGTTTCCCATTTAATGTTTTCAGCAAATTTATTCAAACGCTTAAGGCCACCGCCTCCCCACGATTTAGATCCGAATACACCAAGTACATGATCTTTAACTCCCATGTGCTCTAATTCGTTGATTAAAGTTTCCATGGTTGGGAAAACATCACCATTGTATGCGCAACTACCCAAAATTACCCCACGATATCTGAAAATATCATTGATGATGTATGATGGGTGAGTTTTTGATGAATCGTGAATACGGATTTTCTTGATTCCTTTTTTTACCAAATGACGCGCAATGTTATCAGCCATTTTCTCTGTGTTACCATACATCGATGAATAAACGATTACACATCCTTCATCAGTTTTGTACTGGCTCCACTTGTCGTATTTGGCAACAATATCAGCAATGTGAGTTCTCCAGATCGGACCGTGAGTAGCACAGATCATCTTAATTTCAAGGCCACCTAACTTTTTCAATGCATTTTGAGTTGGACGACCATATTTACCAACAATATTTGAATAGTAACGGCTAATTTCTTCTTCTAAGTAATCTAAATCAAGCTCGTCGTCGAAAATACCACCATCAAGGGTACCGAAAGCACCAAAAGCATCACCCGAGAATAGGATTCCATTGTTTGATTCGAAAGTTACCATAGTTTCTGGCCAGTGTAACATAGGAACCATGTAGAAATTCAGCTTGTGTTCACCCAAATCGATGCTATCACCTTCTCTAACTTCCATTAAATTGTCTTTAACACCGTAATAACGCTCCAACATAGGGAAGGTTTTCTTGTTTCCAACAATTTTCATTTCTGGATAGCGCTCTACCAACGAACGAATAGAACCAGAGTGGTCAGGTTCCATATGATTCACAATTAGGTAATCTGCCTTACGACCATCAAGTACTTCCTCGATATTGTCAAGGTATTCATCCATTGTACCTTTTTCAACTGTATCAACAATGGCTACCTTCTCATCTACAATCACATATGAGTTATAAGCAACACCCTTTGGCAATGGCCAGTAGTTCTCAAAAATATGGGTTCTACGGTCATTTGTTCCTACCCAATAAATCTTCTCAGTAATGTTGTTCTTATTGTGCATTTCTTATTGTTTTGAAATATTTTGCATTTTCAGACTTTAAAATCTTTTTGAAATTCGTATGGTTCCGAGAATCAGAAAGTTGAAAGACGAAGCAATTCTCTTATTTAAAAACAAATAAAGAGAAGCCTTGTTTTCAGCCCACAAAATTAAGAATTAATTTTTTTCTTAAATCAGAAAACAACATGTTCTTGAAAAAAAATGACCTATTGCTGAAGAAGTCGGATAAGTTGTTGTCTATTTAAGATTTTAATATCTCTTCGATGCGTCTCAATTAATCCTTCCTGTTCCATTTCTTTTAAACTTCTTGCAAAGGATGGACGAGTCACTCCAAAAAACTGTGCCATTTCTGATTGTGATTTTGGTAGAGTAACTTGTTCTTTGTCTGGGGCAGCCAATTTTAAAATGTAGTTTGCCAATTTGCCTTTAATGGTTTTAAAATTTAAAAACATCAGTTTGTTGGCTAAAAACTGACTTCGATTTGAAATTAGATTGAGATAATTAATAAGGAATACTTTATTCTTCTGAAACAAATCAACAACCGATTCTTTTGCCAAAGAGAAGATTTCTACATCCTCATTTGCCGTTACATTTACCGGAAACTGATTTCTTTGTCCGAACAAAAAAGCGGAGGCAATAGGGTAGGGAGCCATGATGTCTTCAATTTTTATACTTTTTCCTGAAGGATCGAGCATTTCACCCTTTACGCTTCCTTTCATTACTATCATTAAGTTTTCGCAGCGATCTTCACGAAAAGCTACCATATCACCTTTTGAATATTTTTTAATTCTATACTGTGCACCCTGTAAAAGAGATTCCATTTCTTCTGGAGTAATTCCCCTAAAAACTGGTGATTGAGAGAGTTGTTGAAATAGCATTTTGTTGTTGCAATTATAATTTTCTCAATGATACGGGTTTCCTAGCAATCTTCAAAAAGTAAAAGAGTTTTTTGTCTTTTTCAGTAAATAAAGACTGAGAAATTAAGTGAATAGTTAATTAAAATTATAATCTACTTATTCACTCATTTATTTTTTCACGTTTACACCATCTTTAGTAAATTTCTTCTAAAACTGATTACTGAAATTGAGGTAAGAACTGCAGCAATTCCCAATAGGATTATCATTTTTGGTAGAATATCGATAAGTGGTAGTTGTCTCCAGAAAATATCAAAGAATCCTTCCATGGCCCAGTAGTTTACTGAAATTACCGCTAGTTTTTTCATGATGGCAGGCATAAAGAAAAGAGGCATCATACTTCCGCCTATAGCCGAAATCACAAGAATAATTAGAGTTGATAAACTTTCTACTTGTTTTCTACTTTTGCATACCGATGCCATAAATATTCCGAAACTCGAGCAAGCAATGGCTGCACATAGAATCATTAGAATAAGTGCGGGAAGGTTAATGAAAATATCTAAACCCAAAACCAACCAGGAGTAGAGGAACATTACGCTTAATTGCAATACTGCCATGAATAAAGTTGACAGCATTTTGCCATATAAAATTCCAGAAGGACTAACAGGAGCGATTAATAATCGACGAAATGTACCATCTTCCTTTTCTTTTAATAAAGATGCGCCACTAGCTGAAACACTAAATAGCAACATCATGATTGCTATACCTGCGATGGCTTGCACAAGCCCAAGATTTCCATTTTTCTTTTCACCAACAAGTGCTGTCATTGGAAGTTCTGAATTCTCTTCAATTTCAGATTGCTCTCCAGAATTGTTGAATCCTTCGAATTGTTCTGCCACCTGAGCTTGTATATCTTCTATTTCAGAATTGGATAGATCTGGGTTTTTATCTTTAATCCAAGTATTTACTTTGCCTTTTATGCCTTTCTTCATGGTTACTCCAAAAAGATTTGACCATAAAGCTTGCTGCAATAATCCCATTTCTATCTCTTTGGCTTCATCGTAAAACAATTCCATAGGTATTTTTTTACCAGTTTCAACAGAATCCTGAAAGCCTTTGTACAATACTAAAACAGCAGTTCTTTTGCCTTTTTTGATTAAGGTTTCGGCTTCATCATAGCTTTTAATCTCTAGCTTTAGTCCTTCTTCTGCATCCAAGGTTGAGAAAACTTCTTGCGAAAGATTGGTTTTGTCTTGATCAGTAAATAGTAAGTTTATAGGTCTTGATTTCTCAGATTTTCCTATACCACCATACATTAGCGCAAAAATGGTAATTAATGCGATAGGTAGGAGAAGCGATAAAAATACAGCAGTTTTATCTTTAAAATATTGCTTGATATCTTTTAATGCGATTGTAAACATGTTGCTAGGTTTTAGAATGAATGGAGGTTAGTCGCGTAATGATTTACCCGTTAATTCAAGAAAAATACTTTCTAAGCTAAGACTTCTGATGTCAATCTTATCAAGTAGGAGTTCAGATTGAGAACATAGCTGAATTAACTCTGGCAATTCTGAATTTGCCTGCGATGAAGATAGAATTAAATGATCATCATTTACGAGAAGTTGTCCATTGTATCGATCGGTTAATTGTTCTAAACCATTTTTATTGGGGTTGGAATATTCTAAATGAATCTCCTCTTTAATGGAAGAATTGGCTTTCAACTCATCCAAGCTTCCTTCTGCGATGATTCTCCCTTCATCAATAATGCCAATTCTGTCGCATAAACGTTCAGCTTCTTCCATATAATGCGTCGTATAGATCATGGTTAATCCTCGAGAATGAAGTTCTTCAATCACTTCAAAAATCAAATTTCTACTTTGCGGATCTATCCCCACAGTAGGCTCATCCATAAATACGATTTTGGGGTCGTGAAGTAAAGCAGCGGCAATATTAATTCTTCGCTTCATACCTCCAGAATAGGTTTTAATTTTGTGATTTTTTCTATCAGCCAGACCAAGAAACTCTAATAATTCATCACTTTTATTTTGGAGTTGTTGGCCTTTGATTCCGTACATGGTCCCCCAAAATTTAAGATTCTCTGAAGCTGTTAAATCTTCATATAATGCAATTTCTTGTGGTACAACACCAATTAACTTTTTGCATTCAGATAGGTTCTGATACAGTGATTTCTCTTCGTAGAATATTTTGCCGTCATCAGGCTTTAGTAGAGAACTTAAAATACTAATAGTTGTGGTTTTACCAGCCCCATTTGGTCCAAGCATACCATATAATTCACCTTTTTGAATGTTCAGGGTTACATCTGTAAGAGCCTTAACTTCTTTGTAAGATTTTGATAAATTTTTTGCAACAAGCATAAGGTTTGTGTAAGGTTAGTGATGAGCTAATTTACACAACTTAATTAGAATTATAAAATCATTTTTAGGAAATTAACGTAGCAAAGCAACATTGCCTTTTTTTAACATTTTTTTGCCATCAAGGTAAGTAACCTCCAGTACGTAAATGTAAACATCGATATCCTGCAATTCACCTTTATATGATCCATCCCAACCAATATTAATACTATTGGTTTCGAATATTTTTTGACCAAGACGATTGTAAATTACAAGAGTGGCCTCTTTGATATCTGTTCCATGAATAAACAGTTTATCATTGTGTCCATCACCATTAGGAGAAAAGGCTTTTGGCAAGCCAACAAAAGGATAATCTTCAATAAACCCAACTTCAATGGTGTCTTGCGATGTACAGTTGTGTTCATTGGTTACCTTAACCCAATATTTACCTTCGGTACTTACCGATATTTGCTGTGTAATTTCACCAGTAGACCATGTGTAAAAACAATTGGGAGTCCCCGCATCTAATACAATTCCTTTGTCTGGATAGGAAATTAAATCTTGACCAAGATCAACATTTGGAACTTCCTTTGTAATTACTTCCACACAATCAGATTCCATATTTCCATTTGCATCGGTTACTTCTACACAGAATTGACCTTGCTTTTTGAGATATACTTCGGGAGCATCACTTTGTAATCCAGTCCACTTGAATGAAAGAGGAGCTACAGGATTTCCCTCAAGCTGTACCATTACGTATACAGAGTCACCTTCACAAATGTTTTGATCTTCTCCAAGGAATACCCCAAATTTTTGACCAGTCTTATAATCTATATGTAAAGTGTCTTTATTGGAGCAACCATACTGATCTGAAACTTCGACCATATATATCCCTCCACTATTTGCTTGGATTGTTTGACTTGTTGCACCATTATTCCAAACATAGCTGGCTCCAGGATTCTCGGCATTTAAAATTGCAGTTTCTCCTTCCCAAAGAACCAAATCAGGACCTAAATCTACAATTGGGTTAGGATGATATTGAATGATAGTACTTGCTGTTTTCTCAAAACCATCAGGATCTGTTACAGTTACTGAATATTTTCCTTCGGTTTCAATTGTTATTTCAGATTCTTCTGCGCCTGTATTCCAATTATATTTATATTCCTGATCAATTGACAAGCTTGGACTAAGAACCATTTTTTCATTGCCACACATGTGAATAATTTCGGGTAACTCAATTTTAAAAATTTCGTCCTCAAGTTTAGCTTTAAATTCCTTAGTACTAGAACAGCCATATTCTGAAGTTTTGGTAACCGAATATTGTCCACTTTCAGAAAGGACAATTGAACTTTTGGTGGAGCCATCAGACCACAGATAAGTACAATTGTCTTCATAAATATCAATTTTCTGCTTTTTGTTTTGTAGAACAACCAAATCATCAATTAATATTTGGGGAGCATTTTGAACTTTAACTTCTACCGATGCACTTACTTCTTGTTGGTCATCCAAATCGGTTACTATCAATTTATAGATTCCAGGTTCACTTACAAGAATCGATTTTGTTGTTTCTCCATTATCCCATTGGAAAGAATAATTGGAAGGTAAGTCCATTTCTGGATTCAATTCGCAATATCCTCCCTGGCAAATGTTTTTGGTTTCGCCCAAATCCACCTTAAAGCTTTTTACAAATTCAATTCCTGCATAAATGGTGTCGCTGTTACAGCCAAAAACATCTGTTTCAATTAATTTGAAGATACCTGCACCCTCATTTTTAGGCCATTCTATTTTTAAATGAATGTCTTTTGTAGTGGACTTAATATTAGTAGTATTTTCGTGTAATATGGCACCATCTGGCAATACAACCTGGTAGGTTGAGTTTTTACCAATTTTTGCACTATATTTTAGAGTTGAACCAGATTTTGCTTTTGGATGGTAATCATTGAACTCAGGACCAGGTAATGGTAATATTTGAATTGTGGCAGAGCGTGAATCATCTGGAATCTTCAACGGAGTTAAATCTTCTAACCAAGCTTTTTTTAACTCAATGGTATAGTCTTGTATCTTACCACTTAAGTTTCTTAGGAATAAGGAAAAATCATATTCCGAAAACTCTATAGCCTTGTTGCCATTAAGAATTATTGCAGGGCTATTATTTATTGAATAACTGGCAAACCACTTTTTATCTTTAGGTCCTTTAATTGAAAGACTTATTTCCTGAATAGGCAGAACTTCTCCGTTGGTCGCAGAGCAGTACATTGCTTCATAATCGGCAATGATTTTAACAACATCAATGTCATTTTCGTCATCTTGGGCAAGCAAGGAAAATGGCAAAAGTAATATTATAAAGATGGAATATATCTTTGATGAGAAAGAGAGGAATATGTGGCTTAGATATGTCATGGGCGACAATTTTTCTTTAAAAACAAGAAAATACTTCTATTAAATCTTGATATAAATATACTTTAAAAAATCCAAACCTATAATTTTAATCAGTAATTTAAAATGATTCATCATTAAAAATGATACGTTAATCAGTGAAAAATGTTTGGAAAAAAACATGAATTCTGGACTTTTGGCGGTGAAAAATCGTATAGTGTAACATCGGTTACAATTTTTCTTTGTTGGAGGATATACATTTGCAATAGAAAATCAATAAAAATCGGTTTCACAATGGAGAATCAATATTTTAATACCACAGATAGTTTACTTGATATTTGCACTAAATATCCTGAGACAGTAAAAATTTTTGTTTCGAACGGTTTCAAGCAATTAGAGGATGAAAAGAAAAGAGCTCTTTTGGGAAAATCTCTTTCCTTGGAGATGGCTTTGAAGATGAAGAAATTGAATGTGGAAACTTTTACTGCCTTACTGGTAGAAGGTATTGATTCAAATCGTGGTCAGGTTGATGGTGATTTAAATCAGAAGACAAAAGAGAAAAAAGAAGATTCGGTTCATGTTCAGGGATTATTGCCTTGTCCGGTTCGAGTGCCTTTGGTAGAAGGTATTGATTCTTTTATTGTTGACTATGAGAAGAAATACAATAATGAAATTGTATATGATTTAAAAGCAGCTTCAATGGGATTGGATTGGTTAATTGATGATGTAATTAACCAGGAGAATACCGATAATTTGGCTGATATTTTTATTTCTGCTGGTTTTGATTTGTTCTTCGATGAAAAATTGATGGGTAAATTCAAAAAGCAGGGAGTGTTTAAGGATAGCACTGGCTTTGACCGATTGAATAAAGATTTCGATAATGATGAGATTTGTTTGAAAGATCCGGAAGGACATTATTCTATGATTGGAGTTGTGCCTGCAGTATTTTTGGTGAATACAGCGGAATTGGGTGATAGACCTGTACCTCGAACCTGGGCCGATATCTTCAAGCCGGAATTCAAAAGAAGTGTAAGTTTACCAATTAGCGATTTCGATTTGTTCAACTCCATGTTGTTGCATATCTACAAGGCTTATGGTGAAGAAGGTGTAAAAGGATTGGGTGCTTGTTTGTTGGAAAGCATGCATCCGTCGCAAATGGTAAAATCGCATACCAAGAAAAATGAAAAGCCAGCTATTACAATTATGCCTTATTTCTTTACAAAAATGGTTAAGGTTGGAGGTCCTATGATTGCAGTTTGGCCTGAGGATGGCGCAATTATCAGTCCAATATTCATGCTGACTAAAGAAGACAGATTGGATAAGACACAACCAGTTATTGATTTCTTTGCTTCAAAAGGAGTAGGAGAAATTCTTTCTCACCAGGGACTGTTTCCAAGTATCAATCCGAATGTTGATAATAAATTACCAGAGGAAAATAAATTCATGTGGTTAGGTTGGGATTATATCAATAACAACGATATCGGTTCGTTAATTACAAAATGTGAAACTATCTTTAAAAAATCCATACAGGATGAGTCGTTTGCAAATCTGGGACCTTTAAGCTATAGTCCGAACAACGATTAATTATTAAACACTAACAGAATAAACAACACAACATATGAACTTAGTTACAGTATCGGGACCTCCTTCATCAGGAAAAACAGCAGTGATTCTTAAAACCATAGATTCTTTCCAGAAACGTGGTTTGGAAGTAGGAGTCGTAAAATTCGATTGCCTTTATACCGATGATGATATTTTATACGAAAAAGCGGGTGTTAAAGTGAAGAAAGGATTGTCTGGATCTCTTTGCCCTGATCATTATTTCGTAAGTAATATCGAGGAAGTTACCCAGTGGGGAATTAAAGAAGGTTTGGATATTTTAATCACTGAAAGTGCCGGATTGTGTAATCGTTGTTCGCCTTACGTGAAAAGTGTGACTGCCGTTTGTGTAATCGATAACTTGAGTGGTATCAATACGCCAAAAAAAATTGGACCAATGTTGAAATCTGCCGATATCGTAATTATTACCAAGGGTGATATTGTATCTCAGGCTGAAAGGGAAGTGTTTGCATCGAGAGTGAATACAGTAAATCCAGGAGCAAGCATTATGCATGTAAACGGATTAACCGGCCAGGGAGCATACGAATTAAGTACTTTACTGTATGACGAAAAAATTGAGGTAAAAACATTGGTTGGTGAAAAACTTCGATTCTCAATGCCATCGGCTCTTTGTTCATACTGCTTGGGTGAAACCAGAATTGGTGAGAGTTACCAAATGGGTAATGTTCGAAAAATTGACATGGAAGATAAAAAGGGAAAAAAGTAAAAGTTTAAAGGAGAAAATAACAAGTTCCGATTCAATTGCCACTTGCTTTAGCAGGTGGATTAAAAAAGCAACAACATGATCACAACACGAGATATACAACAAAAAACAATTGCCGATCTATTTGAGCAGTATCCTTTTCTTCCTGGATTTTTTGAAGAAAACACCTTGGAAGTTGATGGACAAATCAATGAGAAGTTGGATGATTTCCTGAACATTTTGGATGATGAAGAGGAAAAGGAAAATCGTGCAATGGATAAAAGTCAGGTAATGGAATCCATGGCCGAATACATAACCCAAATGTTGGCTTTCCTTGGCGAAGATGAGGATGAGGGAGTAAATAGCATTACACTTTTGCCTGGAACCAATAAATCGGGCGAGAAGGAACAGTTTGATGAGTTAACCATTAACAAAAGTGAGATTGTTTGTATTGTTGGTCCAACAGGTTCGGGAAAAAGTAGATTGTTGGCAGATATTGAATGGGTAGCACAAAATGATACGCCAACTTCCAGAACCATATTGGTAAATGGCGAGAAAGGCGATAAAAAATGGCGAGTGACTTCAGGACATAAATTGGTGGCTCAGTTGTCTCAGAACATGAACTTTGTAATGGACCTTTCGGTTTATGAGTTTATAGAATTACATGCTCAAAGCCGTTTGGTTGAGGATGTTGAAGGTGTAATCAACAAGATATTTGAACAAGCTAATAATTTGGCAGGAGAGAAGTTCAGTTTGGATACTCCAATTACCAGTTTGAGTGGAGGACAATCGAGAGCATTAATGATTGCTGATACTGCGATTCTAAGTAAATCACCAATTATTTTGATTGATGAGATTGAAAATGCAGGTATCGATCGTAAGAAAGCATTGGAACTGTTGGTAGGTGAAGAGAAAATTGTATTGATGGCAACTCACGATCCTATTTTGGCATTAATGGGAGACAGAAGAATTGTAATCAAAAATGGTGGTATCCATAAAGTAATCGATACCAGTGGAGATGAACAAAATCTACTTTCAGAACTGGAACGTATGGATAATGTAATTCAGAACATGAGAACGCGTCTTCGTCACGGTGAAATTATCCGCCAGGAAGACATTGGATTTTAATTAAGAATTAATAATAGAAATAATTATAAAGGTTTTTGGTGTTGCTTACTATTGACCAAAAGCCAATTAATCAGGAGGAAATAATTATGCATGACGGATGCGCAGGAAGCTTTGAAAACGGAAAACAAGTAGTTGATAAAATTAGAATGATGGGCTTTGCAGAGCAATTGATGCCAATGCCTATGGATATTGAATGTCATGGTTGTAAGGAAACTTTTACCATGGAAGAGTTCGAAGGACATTGCCCTAAATGCGATATGGTGCATGGTGTTACACCTTGTCACGCTTTCGATCCTAACAACATTATGGCTGCAGGTATAGGATATTAAATAATTATGAAGAATATAATTTGCCACGGGTTTTAACCCGTGGCATTTTAACCCAGCAGAATTTCCTGTTGGGATTTTTTGTGCCAATAAATTTGTAATTTAGGTCTCATTATTCACAAACAATTCTATAAAATATGAACCTTAACTTAGTTGATCAACTTACATTACTGGCACTGGATGATGAGAAAGGAAGCTTTATTGCTGACAGCTTTTCTTTTGCTTATGGACTAGCGGGAGCTGTTATTCTGGAACTTTCTTTACAGGAACGAATCGTAGTGGAAGGGAAGAAACTAAAGGTAAAGTCAACTCAAATTTGTGGTGACGCCTTACTGGATCATTTCCTGAATAAGATTAGTGGCTCCAAAAAGGAGAGATCCATTCAAACTTGGGTAGAAACAATAGGAGAAAAGTATTCCTATATAAAAGATGAAACACTTGCTAAACTTATCGACGGGGGCATTCTGAAAAAGGAAGAGAAAAAGATTCTTTGGATTTTTAATGTAGATAAGTTTCCTGCAAAAAATGCAAAACCTGAGAATCTACTCAGAAAACGCCTGAATGATATTCTTCTGAACGATTGTGATGTGGAGATGCAAGAGATCATGTTAATTAGTTTAATTGACATGTGTGAGTTAAACAATGAGGTTTATGGCAAGGAGAGAGCCAAAGAGTACAAGAAAAAAATAAAAGAAATTATCGAGAAAGGGCAGTTGAGTTCATCAATAGGAAAAGCAGTAAAAGAAATTCATGAAGCATTAATGGCGGTGATTGTTGTTTTAATTACCACTTCAGCAGTAACAACAACGATCTCTTCATAAATTAGATATCCTTTTTCAAGTCTGATTTTCGTAAATTGATTATCAATTCTTTTAAATCGGTACTGATGAAAACAGCAAGATTAAAATCTGGAATTACACATAGGGAAATATTGATTTTTCTGATTTCCTCATTGGCAATTGTATTGTTTCTTTTTTATATAGACGAAGGATACTATTCTTTAGACTGGATAAAAGAACCATTTGCTCTTGTGCTTGTATTGATTTATTTGGTTCCTACATTTTTGTGTCAAATATTGCTTCATGTTTTACTGTGGAAAGTAAAAGACTCAGTAGTCAGAACAGTTTTAAGTACTTTTTTCGGAATAGTAACTGGTGTTGTGTTGGTTATTTCTACTTTTTATATTTTGTCATAGTAAAGAGTTAGCTGATGAGGGGACACAATTAGCGAAAATCATTAACATCTTACGAGATCTGCGTCTGAATTATTTATCTTCACACTCCTAAATTTAAGAATGTGAACATGAACAAAGAGCAGATCATAAATCAAACCGTAGAATTTGTAAAGCAAACACTGGCTAATGCCGAAGGAGGTCACGATTGGTGGCACATTTACAGGGTATGGAAAACGGCTAAGCATTTGGCAGAAAATGAAAAAGTAAATTTGTTTGTTGTTGAATTGGGTGCCTTACTTCATGATATTGCCGATTCAAAATTCCACAATGGCGATGAGAGTGTAGGACCCAAAAAGGCGAGAGAATTTCTATTATCTGTAGAGGTACATGAAGATGTGATTGTTCATGTGGAGCAGATCATCAGCAATATTTCTTTTAAAGGGGGAAAAGAGGCTCAGAAATTTAAATCTCTGGAATTGGATGTGATACAGGATGCAGATAGAATGGATGCCATTGGCGCCATAGGCATTGCTCGCACTTTTAATTATGGTGGACATAAAAACCGCGAAATTTATAATCCAGAAATAGGACCCAATTTAAACATGACAAAGGAGGAGTACAAAAACTCAACAGCTCCAACCATCAATCATTTCTACGAAAAACTTTTGCTGTTAAAAGACAGAATGAATACCAAAGCAGGCAAAGCCTTGGCCGAACAACGTCATCAGTTTATGGAGCAATATTTGGATCAGTTTTATAGAGAGTGGGAAGGACAGGTTTAAAATCTATAAATAATTTTTCCAGAGGCGGCATTCTTGCTGCCTCTACTTGTATACAATTGGTGGAACTATACTGAAGGACAGCAAGCAAATTAAGCCATCTGTTTCTTTGTTTGTATTTTATTGTTTTGTAGATTCATGAACTTAAAACTAATAAGGCAATATTTTTAATTGTCGATATTTTATAGCTACTAATCCAGGAAAGCAAGGGATTTTATCATGCGAAAAAAGAAAAAGATAGAGATATTAAAAGAGTCGTTTGGAGAGTTAAAAAATGATGCATTTAATTTTGATTCGATTGGTAGTTATTTTAAAAATAAGAGCAATAGAGAGTCGTTTCATATTTTATCCGATAAGACTTGTAATGATCTGGATTTTGAAGAATTATTCATGTTTTTGGATCGGACGAATTCAAAAGTTGGACAACAGTATTTGTACAATAAATTAAGAAGCATTCCTGTAAAATCAGAAAATGTTGAGTTTAAGGAGAATTTGATTCAAAAGCTTTTGAATGATGAGCAGCTTAGGATTAATGCTCAGTTGCAACTTGATAAACTCAATAAGACAGATGCTTATTATATAGCATCTTTGTTTCAAGGTGAATATGAGAAAGCTCCCAAGTGGTTTTTTATTGTTCGCCTGTTATCTTTTACCAGCTTGTTGTCTTTGTTAATGATTCCTTTTAATGCCAAAATGTTCTTTGTGTTTTTGGGAACTTTCATTGTCAATATAGGATTTCACTATTGGAACAAAAGGAATCTATACAAATACCTGGGATCTATTCCGCAACTCTTAAAATTAAATAGTATTGCGGCTAAGCTATTTAAAGTAGCGGAATTCAAAACAATTAATCCTGAACTGAAAAGCTCAATTCAAGTGATAAAGCAGGTTCGAAATAGAATGTCCTTCTTTCGATTAGAAGCCAATCTGCAAAGTGAACTTGAAGCCGTATTTTGGGGAATCCTGGAACTGGTAAAAATCGCTTTTCTTTTTGAACCACTGTTACTGTTTGGTATTTTAAATCGATTAGATAACAAGAGAAAGGAAATTGAAAGTGTTTATTGTTTTATTGGAGAAATAGATGCTCTGATTTCTATAGCTTCCTTAAGAAAAGGAAGCAAAATTTATTGTATCCCTTCAATTAACAAGTCTGAAATCAGGGCCGAAAAGGTTTATCATCCATTAATACCAAATTGTATTTCCAATACCATTAAGGTGAATCAAAAATCGATTTTATTGACAGGTTCAAATATGTCTGGAAAAACATCCTTCATTAGAACCATTGGATTGAATATGATATGCGGACTGACCATTAATACCTGTTTTGCAGAAGCAATGACTTTTCCTCGTTTGCGAATTTACTCTGCCATCAGAATTAATGATGATTTAATAAATGACAGAAGCTATTATTTTGAAGAAGTTCTGACAATTAAGGAGATGATTGACAATGCATCTAATGGCATAGCAAACCTGTTTTTGTTGGATGAAATTTTCAAAGGAACCAATACCGTTGAGAGAATATCTGCAGGAAAAGCTGTTCTTTCAGCTTTAAGCAAGGGCAACAATTTTGTATTTGTTTCTACTCATGATATTGAACTTACCGATCTTTTGACGGACGAATATGAATTGTATCACTTTAGTGAAGTTGTAAATGAGAATAAGGTAGACTTCGATTACAAGTTGAAACCAGGAAAACTGAAGAATAGGAATGCAATTCGAATTCTTGAAATTAACGAATATCCTGGCGATGTTATAGAGGAAGCGATTGCCATTTCAAAAAGTCTGGATCAATTAACAATTGAAAATAAACATATGTTATCATGAAAAACAAACTAATCATCTCACTCTTATTTATAGCATTGGATATCATGGCGGAACTAGTCCTAAAAGGGCAATACGAAACTCAACCGCTCGAACTATCTATCATTTATGAGAAAACTATTGTTTAAAAAGATAGAATGAACACCCAAGCGAATAAAGCCATGATTGCAAAGCGTCATCAATTTATGGAGCAATATTTGGATCCGTTTTGTAGAGAGTGGGAAGTAGATTTATAAATTCTCAATTAAGTTTTTTTAATGCAATAAATAGAATTGTTATCCATGATATGAATCAATCTTATTTATAATGTTTATAGTTGTATTTTATTAAATACTATGATAATTTAGTGGCAAACCCTAAATTCCCCTAATACTATGAACAAATTATTTGCTCAGCTTACAGTATGCATTGTAGCTTTTTTGTTTTGTCCTTCTTTAAATATTCAGGCTCAAACGATAATTAAATTTGATGATTTGCATTTTCATTCTGAATTTGAAAAGTTAGCAATAAACAATTATTTAAATGGTAAGCCCGATACACTAGAGATCTTTTTATCAATTGATGAAAGTATAAGTAAAGAAATCGCTTTAAAAAGAAAAGAATCATACCGAAATGCAATTCAACAATTGATTGCCAAAAAGGTTAATGAGAAAAAGCTGAATAAAAAGATCAGACTTACCTATTCAAATATTCACAATCATTTTCTAAGAAAGTATCAAGAAGTAGAATACTTTCCTAAGATTTTCGAGACAGGAATCTACAACTGTGTTTCAGCCTCCATTTTATATGCAATGGTTTTTGAGGAATTGAATATCCCATACAAGGTAAAAGCATCAGCGACTCATGTTTATTTAGTAGCAAACCCTGGCGAAAATTCTGTAGTGATCGAAACCACAAATCCTGGAATAGAAAAACAGATTTTTACAGGAGAGTTTAAATCACAATATGTATCACATTTAAAGAAATCTAAATTAATTAGTGATGTTGATTTGAAAAGTAAATCAACAGAAGAAATTTTTGAAGAAGATTTTAAAAAGGTAAAAGATGCTGATTTTAATAATCTAATAGGAATACAATATTACAATAAGGCAATAAATAAATTACAATACAATGATACCAAAGGTGCGTTGGATTTAGGTCAAAAAGCATATTTCTTTTATCCTGACGAGCAGGTAAAGCAATTGCTATATACATGCTTAGCTTTTCATATTGAGAAATGTACCTTTGAGAAGTTAGATGATATAAATTATTTGGCTCAACTGTCAAGGTTCGAAACAGTTGAAGATAATATAATTGTAGGAATATTTAATAATGTAATTCATAATCAACTACAATACACTGATAAAGAAGCTTTCTGTGATTCTCTGTATACACATTTCGTATCTCAATTGGATGACAAAAAATTAATAAAGGAACTTAGTTTTTCCTACAACATGCAAATGAGCTATTTGTATCAGAATACTGATAAACTTGAAAAATACATTTTAAAGGCCATTAGTATTAAGGGAAATCATCGTGATGCTAAAATAATAATGAAGAATCATGTGGAACGTAAGTTATTTAATTTGCGCGATCCTAAAGTATTGCTTGATTCAATTAATAAATTAGAAGAGAGGATAACGCATAGAGAAACCAATGCGATAATTCAAGATCATAAATTAAGAGCTCTATTAGAATTGGCTTATCATTGTGCAGAGAAAAAAAAGATAACAGAATGCAATAAATATCTTCTGGAATTTGAAAAATCATGTCAGGGACCAGTTGAAAAGCAGATGTTGTATTTATCTGTCGAAAATGCTTATCGTAAAATGGCGGCTTATTATTATTACAAGGGATATAGAACCAAGGCAAGAACATACGTGAATCGTGGTTTAAAATATATTCCTGATAGTAGAATACTAAAGGCGTTTTTAAATTAGTTGTAGATATAGAATTAAACTTCCCAATACACCACACCACTAAATCGAACCTTAAACTAAATTGTCATGTTTAAAACAAAACTATTCAGCAGTTTGCTGTTATTTGTATTTTGCCTTAGCGGTAGCTTTGCCAATGCCCAGAGATTAAGCTCAGCTCAGATTGATTCACTTGCCAACAAAACATTAGAATCCTTTCCATTGGCTGGATTTGCCGTATCGGTAGTGCACAATGGAGAAGTAGTACACGCCAAAGGATATGGAGTAAGATCCATTGAAAGCAAAAAAGCTGTGGATGAAAACACCTTGTTTGCCATAGCTTCCAACAGCAAATCCTTTACAGCTGCGGCTTTGGCCATATTGGTGGATGAGGGAAAATTAAACTGGAAAGATAAGGTGGTAAAGCACATTCCTGAGTTTACCATGTACAATTCTTATGTGCGCGATAATTTTACTGTGGAAGATTTGCTATGTCATCGCAGTGGACTGGGATTGGGTGCAGGTGACCTAATGATCTTCCCTGATGGCAGCAATTTTAATATTGATGATATCCTGAATAGTTTTCAGCACCAAACACCAGTTTCAGACTTTCGTACCAAGTACGATTACGACAATTTGTTGTACATCGTAGCGGGAGAAATCATACATAGATTGAGTGGCATGAGCTGGGCAGAATTTGTGGAGGAGAAAATTATGAAACCACTGCAAATGAATGCTTCTGCAGGATCGTTCAAAAGAATTAGAAACAAGGATAATGTAGCATTGCCACATTCATCTGAGTATGGCGAGCTGGAAATTGTAGAGGCATACACCAATCCATTAATGGATGCTGCAGGTGGCATATACGCCAGCGTAAATGATTTGAACCAATGGTTGTTGATGCATTTGAATGCTGGAAAGTATGGGGAAGAGAAGCAGTTGTTTTCGAAGCAGAATCAAAACAACATGTGGAGAGCCCATACCATGCTAAATTTCTCGGCCAAAGGAAGTGGCAAATACCAGAACCATTACAAAGCCTACGGTTTGGGTTGGGTGATTGAAGATTATAAAGGATATACCATCATCAGTCATACAGGGGGATTGCCAGGAATGCTTTCTAAAACCGTATTGATTCCTGAGCTGAATTTAGGGATTGCAGTTTTAACCAACACCCTGCCTGGTGGATATGCCTACTACATGATGCCGCAAGCCATTATCGATTCCTATATAGAAGCCAAACCAACCGACTGGAATGCCTTTGCAGCGGAACGTCTTAAGGGAACACAAAACAAGGTTGATTCGGTTGTGAATGCCGTTTGGAATACGGTTGATCTTGCCAAGAATGTAACGATTAACAAGGAAGACTATATTGGTTTTTATTGCGACAAGTGGTTTGGGAAAATGGAAGTGTACGAGAAGGATGGCGAATTGTGGATGCGCTCCCTGCGATCGCCTAAACTTACGGGTAAAATGCATTATTACAAGGCCAATAGTTTTGCTGTGAAATGGGCTTACCGCGATATGAATTGCGATGCTTTTGCCATGTTTGCATTGGATGAGGAAGGAAAAGCACAGAGTCTGAAGATGAAAGGAATCTCTCCAAATATCGATTTCAGCTTCGACTTTCAGGATCTGGATTTGAAACGGGTAGAGGAGTAAGGAAAGGAGAAAGGAGAAAGGAGAAAGGAGAAAGGAGAAAGGAGAAAGGAGAAAGGAGAAAGGAGAAAGGAGAAAGGAGAAAGTTGTAGTCATCCCGAGCTTGTCGAGGGATCTCTTTAGAATATTCAAAGGCCAAGGGCCAAGGAACAAGGTGCAAGTTACAAGAAAGAGCTTACTGCTTTCAGCATTTATTTGCAGCGGCCAAAGTCCCCCTTTCAGGGGGGATTGAGGGGGGTGTTAAGCCAAGCATCAACAAACGTGTAAATCATAAACTGCATTCACATGCCGGGCATTTTCAAGATGCTTGGCATGTTATACTATTTAAATATTATAAACGGACAGGTATAATGCCGATACATATTCAAAGTGCCTATAGAAGTGAAACGCCCTAAAGGCATATTTTGAATAGTAATCGGTATTAAAAGTAAAGAGCTGCATTATTGTGTGGCTCTTTATTTATTAAAGGGTTTAAGGGAGAGAATGTAACAATTGAGGGAATGTTGATAGTACTTGTTATCTGATTAGCTGTATGTAAATGATGATGAAGTGTATCTGTAGTTCAGTTAAGTGCATTTGGAGTAAAATTAACAGGACTAATTGATGCATTAATTGAACTTGTATGATAATTAAATGAATAGATTATCAGTTTAAAAGAATCTGGATATTGGTAAGGAATAGCTGTAATTAGATTAAATGAATTTGAATAATTGGTAAGGTAATTTAATGGTAGTTTAAATGGACTTGTTTACCAATTAAATGTATTTGTATGATGATGAAGTGTATCTGTAAAACAATTAAGTGTATCTGGAGTAAGATTAAGGGGACAGGTTGACAGATTAAAAGGATCTGGAGAATGATTAAACGGACTGATTGTCAGTTGAAGTGTATCTGTATAATGTTGAAGTGTATCTGTAAACTGATTAAGTGTACCTAAATCATAGTTAAGATCATGAAATGAATGGTGAAATAAATCTGTAGTATGTTTAAATGTATTTGTATGCTTATTAAGTAAGCTTGTGAATTGGTCATATGAAATAAAGTACAGATCTCTAGAATTGGTAATGAGACATGGAATTTGCATTAGGATGATTACTTGGTGAGTAGTAAGAATTAATGGAGGATATTGTCTTCTATTTCGTTAAGCTATAAAAGCCTATAAATTAATCATAGGAATGCTTTGATTGAACTTTATTGTTTTGTAGATTAGAAGTTCATTATCACATTGCAATAATATAATTCTACTATTTCTTATTTTCTAATCAACTTTTTGCATGTGATTTTTACTAATGTGTTACCTAAACATACCCAAATGAAACTTGTAAAAATATTAGATCTTGTTAATTCGTTAGAGAAAAACTCTTTCCTCAAGATTATTGATTGTATTAAGTCCTCAAACCCTAAGAACGCTAAAGAGATAGATGAAATTTTATCTGATAGCAGTAATGATCTAAAGAATGTTGATAGTTTAAATATTTCAAAAGTATTTGACCTGGTCAAGTCTGAGTTTGCTGAAACTGTAAAATCAGAATTCGTTAATACTACCTCACAGCTTGATATTTTAATTGATATTATCATTAAGGATGGTAACTGTATTTTAAAGCAAGATTGGCTAGCTCGGTTGTATGAAAAAGAACTAAAGAATATTAAAGAGAGAACAAAAAGTCTTAAAGTTCAACTAGAGGATGAAAAATCTGAAATTCCTGAACTGCTAAAGAGAGATTATGAGATATATAGAGCATGCGTTGAAACAGCATATATAAATGATGGAGATAATAATCGAGATGCAAAAATAACGGATGACGAACTATCAATACTTTTGACCTTAGCTAATGCATTAGAGCTATCACAAGAAGAAGTTAAGATGATAAATTACTTAACTATTCCACCTGAAAAATTAGATATCGATTCTATAATAACATTTCTTAAAAATATTGGAGTAATCTTTTATTCAAGGAAAAACAACTTGGTTTATGTTGCGGATGAGGTTGTTGCAGTACTAAGAGAAATGAGACAAAAAGAGATTGCGGATAAATACTATAGAAGAGTATTGAAAACCTTTAAAGAATCGCAACTAAATCTTGTGTGTAGAAAGCACAATATCAATATTAAAGATTTAGATTATGAAGAAAAAGTAAATCGTATTATCACCAGTGGAATTTCATTTACAAACTTATTAAAAACGGGAATTTATAAGGATGGAGTTAATCTAACTGAGAAGAAAAAATTCTTAAATGAATTATGGGAGAATGGATTGAAAGTTGAATCTTCATTGAGAGGAACAACACTTGAGGATAAAATTGAGAACTTGACTTTATTCTTTAAGGAGGAGGAAAAAGATGAAAAAGTTGGTATTTCTATAGAAGGTTATGAGAGGCTTTTAATTGATTTAATCGAAGAATTAAAAATATTTAGAAAAACATTTCTAAAGAAGTTTGAAATGCCTGAAGAGACTGTAATAAACAGTTCTACTCTTCTGGATTATAATATTAAACCAAGAGATATTTTAGATATACTGAATGCAGATGAACTCAAAGAGTTTGTTAATGTGAAAGGCTTAAAATCTAGAGGAGATCTAGTTTTAAATATTTTAGATGCATATAAAGATGCAGAAAACTTAATGATTGAAAATTACGAAGCTATTGGTTTCCGAAATTTGGAATTATTAAGAGAGAATGGAATAACAATTAAAGAGAGTGAATTAGGACTTAAGTTCGAAGATATCACTAAAAACATTTTTGAAAAGCTTGGTTTTAATGTTGATGAAACATTAAAGAAAAAGCTTAACAATGCAAAAAACAAAATGGATTTAGTTCTAAATCTGGGAAATGAAGATGTAATTATTGTTGAGTGTAAGACAGTAAAAGAGAGTGGATACAATAAGTTTAGCTCGGTTTCAAGACAAATGAAGTCCTATGTTGATGTCGCTAAAAATAGTGGTTACAATGTTGTTAAATCACTTCTGGTAGCACCAGAATTTAGTGATGATTTTATAAACGAATGTGATTTAGAGTTTGAAATAAACCTATCTCTTATTACAGCCAGTTCTATGGGAAATATTCTTGAAGGATTTAAGAATTCAAAGCACAAACAATTTCCTTATCAGCTATTAATGAAAGATGTGCTTATCAAAGAGGAGCGAATATTAAAGGCGATGGCTAAAAAGAATTAATAACAAAAGCGAAGCAAAATGCTTCGCTTAACTTTTTTTTGACCTTGAGAGCGCTTTATCCTTTGTTGATGATCAATTCAACTGCATTCCATTTCTAAAAACGAAATACACAATGGGATTCTTGTGGTATCGCTGAAAAATAAAATGTGAAACTGTATTGAAATACATTTTACACAAAACAGGTAATAAGCTTAAAAAATGAAACTACATAGACTAATTATTGTTATCTTATTTTTCTCTTGTGCTCACATTGCTGGGAAAAGGATAAAAAAGGCAACAGTCTATGATTATCAAATTTGGATTTCGAATCTGGACCAAATAGAATTGAGAGATTCTGCGGTACTGTATGTTGATTCTGTATCATTTAATAATGGTGTGAGTATTGTTTATCGTGATTCCTTAAAGAGTGATTCTTCATTTCGTTATGCATATTCAATTAAAGGCGATTCTTTGTTTTATTTTGGAGAATATTGCGAGTTAAAAGATACAGTTACTGTTGGCTTTAAAGATGGTTTTATTGAACTATACAAAAGTGAATATGATCGTAAAAATAGTGCTGATGAAGAAGCATATATTTATTGGAATTCGGAATATGGTATCATTTCGGTTTATAATTATTCATGGGGAGCATTAAGCCTATTTGATTATGAACAAATCCCGAATTTTGCGAAGGTTAATTTTTACAATTATATCATTGAGGAAGAAAAGAAAGGATTTAGTCCTGATAGCGCGAGTTTGTAAATCGTGCTTTGCGAATGTAAAACAGATTAAATGAATACGTTTGAAGATAACCGATAGGTGTTATTATTTTTAAAGCAAAGAGTTTAAACTTTGGGCGATAAAGTTAGTAAGATTATTGATCAAGACTTACAAAAGATACCTACTCTGCGAGTAGAACACGAGCTATCAGGGTGCATTTAATCTTAGCAACAATTTTAAGAAATGAATATAAAAGTAACAGACGAAGTTGATCACAAGTCTTACGATAGAGTTGTCGAATTTTTAGTTGAATTCAATAATAGTCAGACTGAAAAAAATGCTGATGAAATTAATAAGCCGATTGAAATTATCGTACGAGATGATAAGGGTGAAATTATTGGTGGACTTTATGGTCGTTCAATTTGGGGAACATTAGAGATTAAAACATTTGTTGTAAAAGCCCAAAATAGAAACAAAGGAATTGGGAAAAAGATAATTCTTGAAGCAGAAAAAGAAGCGAAGAAACGGAATTGTAGGTTTATAAGTTTAGATACGTTTTCATTTCAAGCACCTAAATTCTATGAGAAACTAGGGTTTGAAAAAGTTGGTACTGAAACTGATTTCCCAAAAGGCTTTGATAAATATTATTACCGAAAAAATATATAAAACTGATGTCAACTTCCGTCAGGGTGAGCTTATAGTTTGTGATTTGCAAAAGTACTGCTCTGCGCAGCAGAATGCTTTTCTGCCCAATGACAGAGATCCGAGCTACAAGCTCGAACCAGCAGGGGTAATGGACAATGCGAAAAATAGATGAGTTTAATGGAAATAGAGCAAATACTTGACAAGATATATCCGCTTCCCGAAGCTTCAAAAATGAAATTTAAAGAATGTGCTACGGAGGTCAAACTTTCAAAAGGACATATTTTATTGAAGGCAGACCGAATAGAAAGAAGCATATACTTTATTAAAAAAGGAATTGTTCGTGCGTTTGCTGATTTAGCAGATAACGAGCTTACTTTTTGGTTTGGTAAAGAAGGAGATCCTGTTATTTCGATGAAAAGTTATATTGAAAATCAAAAAGGATATGAACACATCGAGCTGTTGGAGGATTGTATATTATATGAACTAAAAACTGAAAAATTACAAGAGCTTTTTAGCAAAGATATAGACATTGCCAATTGGGGGAGAAAATTGGCAGAAAAAGAGCTGGTTAAAACAGAAGAAAGACTTATATCCAGACAATTTAGGACTGCTACGGAACGTTATAATGATCTTGTGAATGACCATCCTGATTTATTACAAAGAGTGCAATTGGGACATATTGCTTCTTATCTTGGTATTACACAAGTAAGTTTAAGCAGAATTAGGGCTAATATCAGGTAGCAATACTTTTTTATCATTTGTAAAATTTTATTTCGATTCCATTTTTGACCTTTGCGAAAAATTTGAACGAAATGAATTGGATTATTTTAATTATTGCAGGAGTATTTGAGGTAGCATTTGCCTCTTGTTTGGGAAAGGCGAAAGAAACTACAGGAAATGAAATGTACTTATGGTATATGGGATTTCTCATTGCGCTGGGTGTAAGTATGGGACTTTTAATGAAGGCAACACAAACTTTGCCAATTGGAACTGCTTATGCAGTATGGACAGGAGTAGGAGCAGTTGGAACAGTATTGGTTGGTATCTTTGTATTCAAAGATCCTACTAACTTTTGGAGACTATTTTTTATCACAACCCTTATTGGTTCCATAATTGGGATAAAAGTGGTTTCTCACTGAAATATAAAAATTGAGACAGCAGTATTGCAATTAAAGTTTATACCAACTGGGAGTAAAAGAAAATCAAGCGAAGCTAAATGCTTCGCTTTTTCTTTTTAAAGTGATCGCCCATAAGTAACTTGTATAACAAATTGTAGCAAGTACCATGGAAAATCTAAGTCATAGCAGTCTAATGTTTCTGGATTACTTCTTTTTGGTATTCCATTCCCTCTATTGCCTGTTTGCTGTGTTTGGGTGGATGTGGCGAAAAACAAGGTTTGTGCACCTAATCACCTCACTTCTTACCCTGTTTTCATGGTTAGTTATTGGCATATGGTATGGTTTGGGCTACTGCTTCCTAACCGATTTGCATTGGGATGTGCGCATGGCACTGGGTAATCCTCCTAAATCGAATTCTTACATTCATTTCTTAATTCGAGAAACCACTGGTTTCAATCTTCCTGCAGCATTGGTTGATCAGGCCGTTGTACTTGTATTTTCAGCTTGCTTTCTTCTTACAATATCCTTAAATTTAATAGAGTACAAGAAAAAGAGGCGAAATGCTCTAAAGAGGAAATAAGAAAGCCGGTGTATCTTTAATTAGTGAGCTATTAGTTTTCAGAATGAAGCCTTTCAACCCCTTGTTCTAAGCCTAAGTCAATTAATTTTTCGTGAGTGATATGATTCTTGAAAGCATGATTTTAAAAGTCATGTGAAGAAAGCATTTCGAGTTCTAATTTTTTGCGAGACACACTTAAAGTTACATATATGAATCTACTTGTCATTTTGCCTTTTTTTCAGGAGCTGTTAATTTTAATGGTGGTGATTTGGGCATTTTCTGTTTTGCTACGAAAAGTTGGAATCCCAACCATAATGGGAGAATTGGTAGCGGGTATTTTAATCGGACCCGCAGTATTGGGCTTAATTGAACCCAACGAAATTATTGAAGTGCTCTCGCAACTTGGCATCTTTTTTATTTTGCTGCATGCAGGTGTTGAAACCAACCCCCGCGAATTTGTAACGGCTCTTAAAAAATCCTTTGGCATTGCTTTTATTGGTGCACTCTTTCCTTTTCTAACCTCAATGAGCATTGCCTTACTTTTTGGATACTCGCTAAAAACTTCTCTTTTTGTGGGGATCAGCTTAACGGCAACCGCTGTAGTGGTAACCCTAAAAATTCTTCAGGATCTCAACCTTACCAACACACGCCTGGCCAGGGTGATTGTTGCCTCCTGTATTATCGATGATTTGTTGTCTTTGATATGTTTTAGCCTGATACTATCGGTTGCCAAAAGCGAAAGCATTAGTGCCTTTTCTTTGATGTTGATTGCAGTGAAATCGACTTTGTTTTTTGTGGTTACCATTGTAGCAGGGTACTATCTGTACCCCTTGTTTAAGAATACTTTTCAGCACAGCAGTGGAAAAGGATTTACTTTCTTGCTGATATTGGGTTTGGGCTTTGGTCTTCTTGCAGAATTGATTGGATTGCATATGATTTTGGGTGCCTATTTGGCAGGATTGTTTTTTCGCGAAGAGGTGGCAAATAAAGAATTGGTGAAGAAGGTTGATGATCGATTGTATGCCATAGCCTATTCGTTTTTGGGACCCATCTTTTTTATTTCATTGGGATTTCACATCACCTTCGAAGCTTTAACCGTTCAGGGGATCATCTTGATGATGTGCCTGGTGATTGGGGTGATCATCATACAGATAATTAGTGCTGGTTCTATGGCAAAATTGGCTCAGTTTTCAACCGTAGAGTCTATTACAATTGGTATTGGAATGACAGGTAGGGCTGAAATGGCTTTTATTCTTGCAGCCATTGGGCAAAAAATGCAGATCCTCGATAATAATCTGTTTTCGATTATTGTGTTCTCAACCTTCATCTTGAACTTCTTTGCAACATTTGGTTTGAAATATTGTGCCGGAGTGATTAAGCGAAATCAGGATAAACAATTTAAAATGCAGATGTAATGCCTTTGTTTTTATTCATATTACTGGCTTTGATTCTCCTGCTGCGAAGAAGGAAATGTTCTTCTTGTGGCCGCAAGTTTATGACTATCATTTTAACATACAATGGAAAAAGAGCTTACTGCAGGAGATGTAGTTCGTTGAGTTAAGAATTCTGGGAAACAAAAAATAAGAGGCTGTCTAAAAAGTAAATTATTTGCACCTTCAACGACTTTTATCCTTAAATTCCCTAAAGGAAAGTCGTTGAAATTCAGACTTCCTTTAGGGAAGGGAGAAAGCTGAATTTCATAAATAATGTAACAAACTTTACTTTTTAGACAGCCTCTGTTTTTTTAAAATCTTTTTAACAAATATTTGTATCGCAATTGGAACAGGGTGCAACTAATGGATAAGCCCACAGGAAATCCAAACCATATTCCTACTGCTCCAAAGCCCCAAACAAATGCCGATAGGTAGCTAAAGGGCAAGGAAATTAGAAAGTAAGATACAAAAGTGATGATTACCGGAATGCGGGCGTCGGCAAATCCTCGTAGTGTTCCTGCCAGTACAATCTGAATGCCATCAACCAACTGAAAAATACTGCAAACAACCAGCATTTGTGCTGCCAGGTTGATTACTGTATGGTTGTTGGTAAACATCAGCGGCAAAATGTTGCGAGCACCTATAAATACAAGCATTAATAGTGCACAATACAGAAACATGAGATTCATGGCAGTTTTGGTTGCTTTTTTAATTCCCTGGCTGTTGTTCTCGCCTTTGTAATGACTCACACGTATGGTGGTTCCTGCTCCCAATCCCTGGTAAATCATGAAACCAAGCGTTGAAAGGGTAATGGCAACCTGGTGGGCAGCCAAACCAATTTCACTTACCCATCCCATCATGATGGCGCATAATCCGAAAGCACTGGCTTCCATGACCATTTGACCTCCTAATGGAAGACCAAGTTTTATAATTTGTATGCATTTGTCCCTACAAAATATACTTTGTTGGTAAAGTTTCACAAAGAATTTAAACTTCTCATTTCTATGGAAGAGTATGATGAATGCAATGGCCATAAATGTTCTGGCTATTAAGGTTCCCACTCCTGCACCAATAAGACCTAACTCAGGTAAACCCATTTTGCCATACATGAACATGTAGTTTCCCACGATATTGATTAGGTTGGCCCAAAGCATAATCTTCATGGCAGTTTTGGTATCACCAACTCCTTCGGCAAATTGCTTGAACCCATAAAAGATCATCATGGGTACTACCGATATCATAAGAATAGCCAAATAATCTTGCGATGCTTGCAATATGGATTCTGGTTGTCCCATATGAGGGATCAAAAAATACAGAACCAGCAATACAACAGCCAAGACTATGCCCATTAATTTATTTGCCAATAAACCATTCTTAATCCATGATCCTATGGACTCATAGTCCTTCTCGCCATAGTTTTTTCCGATTAATGGGGTAAGTGCAAAAGAATATCCCATTCCAAATATCAAAACCAGGCTAAACAGAGTATTTGTAAAAGATGCAGCGGCAAAGGGAGTGGTTCCCAATTGCCCAATCATTACATTATCGATTAAACCAACCGTAATTTGTCCTGCCTGTGCAATAATAACCGGAATGCTTAGCGATAGTGTTTTTTTATATTCGGTGGAATGTTGTTCCCAAAATTTCATAGTAAGTGTTTAATTGATTTGTGTATTGGTAATGATTTCTCATTAAGGAAATTCAGCTTTCTGATTTTCCGGCTGCAAATATATTTCGGTCAAAAGGCAAATTGCTTTACATTTGTTAAGTCAGAATCAAAAAATGTTTTTATGAGAAATGCCATTTCCGCTATCGATAGGTATTATAAACTGTCGAAGCAAAGCAAAGATTTAATCATTCATGAATTCGAAGAAGTTCGAATGAAGAAAGGAGAGGTGTTAATTCATGAAAACATTCGTTCGCCTTATCTGTTCTTTATTGAAGAAGGAGCAGTCAAGAATCATTATATCGACGAGAAGGGAAACAAGAAGGTAGTTTGGTTTGGATTTGAAGGCAATATCTGTTTTTCGATGAATTCATACATTGATATGAATTACATTCACGAGACTACAGAATTATTGGAAGACAGCTTGTTTTACAGGGTGAAAATAAATCATGTAAAAGCATTGTTTAAAGATTATTGCGATTGGGCAAATTGGGGCCGATGCTTTATGGAAAGTGTTTTTATAAATACCATTCATGAATTGGATGAATTTAAATCCTTAACCACCAAAGAAAAATACATTAAATTGATTGAAGGCAATCAGAATGTAAAGAAAAGGGTTCCTTTAAAAGATATTGCTTCCTATTTGGGCGTGTCGCCGGTAACCATAAGCAGACTGAGAAAAGAATTGAATGAGCTTTAAAATTCGAAAAGTATGCATAAAACCTACCACATTGTAAACGGAGATTGCTTAAAGGAGATGTTTCCAAAAAACATCAAGGGAGAATTGATTGTGGCTCGCGAATGTTTGGTTGACGGAAATGTTACTGGAGAAAGCCTGGATGAGTTATTACAGGTTCGGGCAAAGTTTATTTGTAGCAAATACCCTGTATTTAGTGAAGAGGAATATCATCAGGGAACTTCAGTAGAATTGAAAAAGATACTGGAGATAAATGAGAAGGATGAGGTGAACCTGTGGTTTGAAGATGATCTGTTTTGCCAGGTGAATTTTTGGTTTTGTTTGAATCTTCTGTTCGAGAATGGTAAAAATCAGAACATTTTTTTGGTTCGTCCCAATAAAGGCAACGAATACAACTTTGGCAGAATGAATCAGGAGGAACTATTAATGGCTCATGAGCACAAAATGTCAATTGATAGTAAATCATTGATGCAGATGTCCAAATTGTGGAGAATGTATCAGCATAAAGATTGGACAGGTATGCTTGAGATTGCTGATCAATTAAAAGAACAATTCTCGTTTTTACTTCCTGCTGTAAATGCACAAATTGATCGTTTGTCAAAGGGAAAGTACGAGGGGCGACCAAAGGAAAGTTTACGAAATATTATAATCGAATTGGAAACTACAGAATTTGCTCCTCTATTTAAGGAGTTTTGCAAAAGAGAAGAAATCTACGGTTTTGGTGACTTTCAGGTGCGTGGCCTGCTCAAAGAAATACTAACAAGTAAATAGTTTATTTGTTTCGTATACTGATAAATCTTCAGAAACAGTAGAAAAATATCTTTATCCAAATAAAGTCTCAATTGGTCAAGAATGAATACTTAAAGTGAATCTAAGAAGTACTGTCTCCGTAACATATACCAAGAAACTAGTATTTAAATTACCTATGAAAAATTGTTGGGAATTAATGAAGTGTGGAAGGGAGTTGAACGGAGCTAAAGTGCATGAGTTGGGAGTGTGCCCAGCCGCACTTCCCAGCGAATTTGACGGGGTTAACAATGGAGCAACAGGAGGTCGGTTTTGTTGGGCCATATCTGGAACTCTTTGTGAAGATAAAGTAGATGGTAATTTTGCTCAAAAGTTTGAGAGTTGTTTTAAGTGTGCATTTTTTAAATATGTGCAAGACCAGGAAGAGCGAAGCTTTTGTGTAACCCCTGAACAAGCCCGAAAAAAATATTAGAAACTACTCACAATCAATAAAACCCAAGAGATAAAAAGAAGTAAGACCTTCCTTTTGTCTCTTTTTTTTTGAAAGTCTTGAATAGTGAAAAAGTAGAAAAGTTGTAAAATTCCAAAGCCAATTCAATTTACTCATTTAAAGAGATAAGTAATAGCGGATGAAAGACTAATGATTTTTTGTTCTTCTTGTAAAAACCCAGGAACCAATAATTGCAGTAAATGGCGCTACCAATACCAATCCGAAACTACCAACTAAGGTGTGCAGGATTTCTCCCGATACATAGTTCAGATTTAAAATGTTAATCATTGGAGTGCCCTGTGCAATAAATACCATTAATAGGGCAGAAAACCCACCTGAATAGGCAAGAAGAAGTGTGGTTGTCATGGTTCCTACAACTGCTTTTCCAACTTCGAAACCCGAACGGCGCAATTCCTTTCTGCTGATTCCTTTGTTTGCCTGGTATACTTCGGCCTGCGAAGCTGAAATATCCATGGCAATGTCCATTACGGCTCCCGAAGAAGAGATGAAAATCCCGGCAAGGAAAATTTCAGTAAGATTCAGGTAATTGTATCCAGAGTAAAGTAAGGTTTCGGAAAATGGTTTAATGGCACCATGAATGTTAAAAAGTGTACCAAATAGTATGGCCATGATACAGGTAACGGCAACTCCACTCATTGCCCCTAAAAATGCACTCAAACCTTTTTTGTTGGTTCCTGCTACCAAAAATATAATTACCGATGTTAGCAAGGCCACAATGGCCAAAGAAAGTGGGATAGGAGCGTAGCCTTTTAGCAATCCCGGCAGTAATAATTTCCATATGGCAATACCTGCAAACATAAAGGATAGCATGGCTTTAATCCCTGTCCATCCTGCAAAAGCCACCAAAATAATTACGAATAGAGCCAAAAGAAAAGCTTCCAATCGAATGCGATAATGATCCACCACTGTGGCATTAATAATTTTTGAGTTATCCTCGTTTAAATTAAGCACGGTAAGAGTTTTGTCTTTGGGCAGAAAGAATTTGTCGAATTCCATTCTTCCCACCAACTGATTAAAAGCGGTTAGCTCTGCTCCCTTAAACTTACCGTTTAGGATTCTGATTTTTAAGGCTTGTGTACCTGTCTTAATAATACCCGTTTCAATAATTAAACTGTTATCGGTTTCTAAAACCAATGCCCTAACACGCGTTGTGTTATTGTCTGCCTGCGTTTCAAAACCATTTGGAAGCAGTACTATGATCGTGCTTAGTACAATTAAAAGTACAATTAGAATTAAATCGGATTTTTGAGGTAGCTTAAATTTCAACATATGGCAAAGTTAGGAAATCGTCGAAAAGTCGAAAAGTCAAAAAGTGGAAAAGTAGAAAAGTAAAAGCCCCGCAATTGCGAGGCTTGTAAATTATTTGTGTTCTATTAATTTCATTAAGTTCTTTGGAACGTCGGTATTGTCGAAGAATCCGATAAACAAATCGGATCCAACCCCAATGGAACGAATTGGAATTGGTGCAGCTGTGTGAGAAAAAGATGTCCAACCAATACCTGCTTTTTGTGATAAAATATGACAAGCTGTTGTTGTGAGTGGATCGTAACTACCATACAACAAGTAAAACTGATCGTCTTTCTTCATTTTCTTGTTGTAGTTCATGCTTTTATCGAATGCAGTTTTTAGTTGCTGCATCTCGAATTCACTTAATTCAAGTCCTTTTTCAGCATCTCCTAAACCAAAGTGTTTCTTCACCAATGCCAAACCATCTTCTACTTTGTAGTTTCCTTCATTGTTCTTTTTGTAATCAGAAATCAAGTTTGAGAAACTTTCGTACGATAAGTTCTGGTGTTGAAGTATGGCAAAGTCTGAGTGGTAATGACTACCAGAAAATCCCAAAGCCATTCCACCAGTTTCGTGGTCACCAGCAACTATAATCAAGGTTTCTTTAGGGTGCTTTTTGTAAAAGTCTAAAGCAACGGAAACAGCATTATCGAACTGAATTACTTCTTGAATTACGGTTGCAGCATCGTTGGCATGACAAGCCCAGTCGATTTTACCTCCTTCAACCATCATGAAGAATCCTTTTTTGTTATTTAGTAGTTCGATTCCTTTTTCGGTAAATTCGGCAAGAGAGATATCTGATTTTCCATTTTGATCGATGAAATAAGGAAGAGATTTACCGCCAACCAATTTTGGTGCAATACAGATTACCTTATCATCGCCTTTTTTTAGTTTGTTGAACTCTTTAACCGAGTTAACAAATTCATATCCTCTCTCTTTGGCCAATTCGATTGAATTTGGCAGTTTGTTTTTTAGATCAACATCTTCTCCCATTCCAAAGTTGGCCATGATGTTTTTACTATCAACTTTGCCATCGCCTTCAGGATGCTTGATGCCTCCACCTGCAAAGTAGTTAAAACCACTTTTACTTAGATCTAAACTAATATTGTAATACATGCTTCTTGTAGGCTGGTGTGCATAGAAAGACGCCGGAGTTGCATGATCCAGTGAAACAGAAGTTACAATTCCAACCTTGTAGCCTTTATCTCTGGCCATTTCGGCAATGGTTTGCAAAGGTTTTTGTCTTTTTGCATCCATACCAATTGTACTAATCGATGTTTTTACTCCGGTTGAAAGAGCAGTTCCTGCCGCTGCAGATCCTGTAATAAATCTGTCGGTAGCATAAGTGGTATAAAAACCTTGCTTTGGTAAGGTGTTTAGTTTTAATTTTTGGATTCCATTGGTATTGTTAATGGCTCCTAAATAGGCTTCAGCCGTGTTGGCTTGCGATAAGCCCATACCATCTCCAATAAAATAGAAAATGTATTTTGGAGATTCCCCCTGATAATTATCTCTTTCGCTAGGTTGTGCAAAAACATTGCTAAAGCAGAATGTTAAAGCAATAATCAAGCTAATGGTGATTGGTTTTAATCGTGTCATGTTTTTGGTTTAAAATTTTTTTCAAAACTATAAAAAAACATTTATCTGTAATGGTTTTAAATAGTAAAAGAAAGTTAAATCTATATTAGATTTTATTTCATGCGTTCAATACTTTGTCTGTTTTTCTCGTTAAAGAAGTTTTTGCCTTCAGGAGAATACAAATGGTCTACATACTCTTTGAAATAGGCAATCACCTTATCGCGAACTACTTTCATTGTTGAGTTCAACAACTTATTCTCTTCGGTAAATGCTTCAGGCAATATTGCAACTGCAGTAGGCAACCAGCGATGCGGGAACATTTCCTCGTATTTTCCACCTGGACGATATTCGTTCATTTCTGCCTGTAATACATCCAAGGCAGCTTTCTGGCCTTCTTCCGTATCCGGGGTTAAGTTTTGCTCCTTTAGTTTGGCTACAATTGCTGCTTTGTTAGGAACAACAAGTGCAATGGTATAAGGATCCTGATTGTTATACAAGATACACTGATCCATTAATGGTGATTGATCAACAAAAGCTTCCTCGATTCCCTCAGGACTGAATTTTTCACCGTCATTTGCAATTAGCAAAGACTTGAATCGTCCTAGTACATGCAAGAAACCATCTTTGTCCATATAGCCCATATCACCGGTGTGCAACCATCCATCTTTTAGTGTTTCTGCCGATGCTTTTTCATTTTTCCAGTAACCTTTCATTACGTTACCGCCTTTTATTACAATCTCACCTTTCTGGCCAACAGGTAGCGCATTGCCATCATCATCGCAAATGTTCAGGTCCATATTGCTAACCAAAAATCCCGACGAACCCAATTTATGTTTGTGATGGGCATTTGATGAAATAATAGGAGAGGCTTCTGATAATCCGTAACCTTGGTACATTGGAATGCCGATAGCATAAAAGAATTTCTGTAATTCGATATCCAGCAGTGCACCACCTCCAACAAAGAATTTTAAGTTGCCACCAAAGTTCTCCCTGATTTTCGAGAACAATATCTTATCGTAGAACATGTACATTGGCTTCAGGAACATTCTGCTTCCCTTGCCTTTGTTCCAACCATGATCGTTGTATTTGTATGCCAGGTTCAAGGCTTTGTTGAATAATTTCTCAACTTTTGGACCTTTGGCTTTGATTCCTTTCTCGATGTTCTTTTTGAAGTTCTTTGCCAGTGCAGGAACACTCATTAGAATGTGAGGCTTAATTTCCTTGATGTTTTTAGGAATGTTTTTCAATGCCTCCATTGGCGATTTGCCTTGTTGCACGGCAGCAATGGATGCTCCCTTTAGCATGAAGCTATAGATTCCCGCAGTATGAGCAAAAGAATGATCCCATGGTAAAATCAATAAGGTTTTGTAATGCGCAGGAATGTGCATTAAGCTCGACGATTGAATTACATTGCTGGTGTAATTGTTATGCGTTAAAATAATTCCTTTAGGATCGGCAGTAGTACCCGAAGTGTAGGAGATATTAGCGTTGTCATCGGCTTGTATCTCTTGTTGCATTTTATCTACATCCTTTTTCTCATTTTCGACAAGCATTTCACCCAGGCTCATAATATCCGAAAGGTAAATTTCAATGCCATCCACCTCAACATCTTCATCAATTACAATGATTTGCTGAAGTGTCTTGATTTCATCCTTAATCAAACGAATTTTTTCGAGATGATTTTTTGATACAATAACATATTTTGCTTCGGAGTGAATTAGTCTGAATTTTAATTCATTTTGAGCGTCTAGTTTCACAGATAAAGGAACATTTACTGCACCAGCAAATAATATTCCCAGTTCTGAAAGAACCCAGGCATTTCTTCCTTCCGATAAAAGACCAATTCTATCTCCTTTATCAATGCCGGAAGCATACAAACCATAGGCTAAAAACTTAACTTGCTTGTGTAGTTCCTTGTAGCTTAGCGATTCGTATTTCTCACCTGTATGTTCCCACAAATATGGATTAGCCCCATATTTTTTTACGCTTTCCTCAAAAAGTTGAATTATTGTATTCATCGATATATTATGTCAGTCTGATGTATAATGAATTAAGAAAGCCAAAAGTAATCGATTCGGGAGGTCAAAACAAATTATCCCTTTTAAAATTAATCATGATTGAGGTGATTAAAGACTATTCTGAATCGATTTGGTTTCAAAAATGGATTGGCCAATACTTTTCAGAATTGATTGAAGCCTATTGAAGCTTGAAATTATGCCCTGCAACTTGTAGGGGAGTGATGGAAGCTTTAATTTCCATTTTTCCATTTTGTTTGACAGAATTTAAAGGTTTAAATACTTCCAATCAAATTGTTTGGGTCCAATTGAAGCTTGAATCTCCTTCAATCAAGTTGATGGAGTCTAATAGAAGTGTCAATTTGAGTGTTTCAAGTTAGAGTGGTAGTGATTGAAGATTAAAACATCAGTTTGCCATAGATTTGTGCGTGCTTTAAGCCCTTGGAATGGTCATTCTTCTTTGTTATTGTTCATTTTGATTGGTAATTAAGGATGATTCTAATCTTAAAAACCCTTAAAAAGCTGATATTTCTTCTTGTTTTTGCAGGTGCAAATATCTATTTTGAAGCCGATTATCAAAAATGCAATAAGATTAATATCTGATTTTCGTTTTCACCCAAAGTGAAATAAAGATTGTCTTAAAAGAAAGAAACCTAAAGTCAAAAAAACTAACCCTAACCCAATGAGTAGTTTAGAAAAATATTTTAAAAAGTTTCGAAAGAATACAGTTGGTTACGATGCTAGCTTTTATTCTCCTTTTGGAAAGCAAAAGATCGTATATGCAGATTGGATTGCCAGTGGACGTTTGTACGGTCCTTTGGAAAAGAAGATGTTAAAAGAGTTTGGCCCTTATGTTGCCAATACGCATACGGAAACCAACGAGACCGGAACTTTAATGACTCAATCTTACCATAGAGCTCAGGAATTAATCAAAAAACATGTGAACGCGGGTCCGGATGATGTAATCATTCATGCTGGATTTGGGATGACAGCGGTTGTAAATAAACTGCAACGCATTCTTGGACTGAAAGGCTGTGGGATGATTGGTAGATATCAATGCCAAAAAGAAAGAGAAAAGCCAGTGGTTTTTCTCACTCATATGGAGCATCATTCCAATCAAACTTCCTGGTACGAAACCAATGTTGATGTGGTAGTGGTTCCTCCAGGTGATGATTTAACCATTAGCTTGGATAACCTGAGAGCCGAGTTGGAAAAATATAAGGATAGAGAGATGAAAATTGGTTCATTTACTGCCTGTTCCAATGTAACTGGTATTGTTACGCCATATTACGAGATGTCTAAAATTATGCATGAATATGGTGGCATTTGCTTTATCGATTTTGCTGCATCGGCACCATATGTTGACATTGATATGCATCCTGCCGATCCGAAAGCAAAGCTGGATGGAGTTTTCTTTTCTCCTCATAAATTCCTAGGAGGTCCCGGATCTTCAGGAGTAATGATTTTCGATTCAAAATTGTACAATTGTGAGGTGCCCGACAATCCGGGCGGAGGAACGGTTGATTGGACAAATCCTTGGGGAAAATATAAGTTTGTTGATAATATTGAAGCTCGTGAGGATGGTGGAACACCAGGTTTTCTTCAAGCCATTCGTACCGCTTTGGCAATTGAGGTGAAGAACCAAATGGGCACCAAGAATATTGCAGATAGAGAAGTAGAGCTTTTAGATTTGGCTTTTGGTAAATTAAAGGCAGTTAAAGATGTTCATGTCCTTGCCGACAATGTTCAGAAAAGACTTGGGATTCTTTCATTTTACGTAGAGTACATTCATTACAATTTGTTGGTGAAGTTATTGAATGATCGATTTGGAATACAGGTAAGAGGAGGTTGTGCATGCGCCGGTACTTATGGGCACTATTTGCTGGAAGTAAGTCAGGAACAATCGGATGCCATTACCAATGAGATTACTTCTGGTGATTTATCGCATAAGCCTGGTTGGGTGCGTTGGTCTTTACATCCAACCACAACAAACAAAGAGGTACTTTATTTTATCGACTCTTTGGAAAAGGTAATCGAAAACTATGAGGAGTGGAAAAATGATTACACTTACAATCGTAAAGTGAATGAGTTTTACTACAGTGGAGATAAGAATATCAAGAAAAAAATAGAAGTGAATGGTTTGTTTAATCTATAAGCCAGAGTACAGTTAAAAATATTCAATGCTTATCTGATTTTCGGATAAGCATTTTTTATGTCCATTAAGTCAAAGATTTTAGTTCCAGATTCACTCACTTCCCCAAAGTCATCTCAAAACTTATAGATGTGCAAATACAAATAATTTTATATTTTTGGTAAAGATTAACCAATCAGATGAAAAAGTGTACGATATAATAGGAGACATTCACGGAGAGGCGGAAACACTAAAGAAGCTGTTAAAATTCTTGGGATATACCGAAGGAGAATTCGGATATTCACATCCTGAAAGAAAGGCTGTATTTGTTGGTGATTTTGTAGACAGAGGACCTGAGATTGTTAAGACTTTAAGCATTGTTATGAAGATGGTGACATCGGGAAATGCTTATGCGGTAGTAGGAAATCATGAATTGAATGTTCTTGCTTATTATACAAAAGACAATGATGGTGTATTTTTACGCGATCATAACCTAAAGAACAAGACGCAAATTAAAAAAACCTACGAAGAGTTTAAACTTGATAAGGCAAAGCGTAAGAAATACCTGAAATGGTTGCGTTCTCTTCCTATTTTCCTGGAGTTGGATGGTTTTAGAGTGGTTCATGCTTCATGGGAAGATGAGGCAGTTGAGATTATAAAGAAAGAAAATCCTGAAAACAGACTTAGTAAGAAGTTTTTAAGGAGAATTTATTTTGAACGCGGTAAAGTATTTAATGCTTTAATGTTATTACTAAAGGGCAGGGAGTTTAATTTGCCCGACGATATGGTTCTTAAAGATGGTTATGGCTTTAAGCGTACTGCCTATAGAATAAAATGGTGGGAACCAATGCAAGGGAAGGGCTTTGAGGATATTTCGTTCGGGAATAAATTTAAACTTCCCAATTACACCATTCCGCGCGAACTTTGTTATGACATTCCTCTTTATCCTAAAGATGAATTACCAGTGTTTTTTGGGCATTATTGCCTAAATGGAAAAGCAGGTGTAATTCGTGAGAATCTTTGCTGTGTTGATGGTTGCATTGCAAATGGTGGCATAATGGTAGCCTATCGATGGAATGGTGGATCATTGGATTCTGAGAACATCGTAAAAATTAAAAAGGTAAAGAAAGTAGAGACTATATAGGTCACTTACCCATTTTCTTTGAATAGATTAAAAATAAGATTCCTGAAAATGACAAAGGAATCAGAATTAGGAATACCGCCCAACTCATTGTATCAAAAAATCCATAAAGAGCAATTGCTACGCTGCTTACTATCATGATGTAGGCGCTGATTTTTATTTTCCAGAAGGAGAGAAGAAAGCCTGCACCATAAATCATTGCCAGCGCATAAAATACAAAAATCCAGAATTCAGTATAGTCAGATTTGTTGTCAAGGATTTCGATGAATTCAGGAACCATAAACAATAGAAAGACTCCGGTAATACAAAGCCCTATGATCCTGGCGATCAGTAGAAAAAATCGCGAGGGATGATCTTGGTAATTCATTCTTCTTTCCATAATTCTTTTTTGAAATGGTGAGAAAAATAGCAATGCATTGCAGATACAATTAAAAGTAATCAATTGTTAAGATAAAGTCAAGCCAAGTGATTGGTGTTGGATTTTATGGGATTGTTCGTAATTTCGCACGAGATTAAATACTTCTTTTATGGATAAGATTAAGGTGATTGGCTTTGATGCAGATGATACGTTATGGGTTAACGAACCATATTTTCGTGAAACAGAAATGAAATTCTGTGAGTTGTTAACCAATGGAATGAGTCTGGATGAGGTAACAAAAGAGCTTTTTAAGATTGAGATTGGGAACATTCCTTTGTACGGATATGGCACAAAAGCTTTTATTTTATCGATGATCGAAACGGGCTTGAAAATTACCAATGGCAACCTTTCGGCAGAAAAAGTGCAAGCAATTTTGGAATTGGGGAAGGAACAAATTAATAAGCCTGTTGAGCTAATAGATGGGATAGAGTCTGTTTTAAAATCCTTGTTTGGAAAATATCGTTTGATTGTAGCAACAAAGGGAGATTTGCTCGATCAGGAACGCAAGCTTAAAAAATCAGGATTGCTAAAATACTTTCATCACATCGAGGTGATGAGTGATAAACAGGAAAGTGATTACGAAAAACTAATCAAGCATCTAGATATTGAGCCAGAAGAGTTTTTAATGGTTGGGAATTCTTTAAAATCAGATATTCTGCCAGTATTACACTTGGGAGGAAAGGCTGTTCATGTGCCATTTCACACTACCTGGGTACACGAAATGGTTGAAGAGGAGGAAATTTCCAATTCAGACTTTCAAAAAATCGAGAAGATTGAAGAATTGATTAGTTGCGTTTTATAGATAGGATTTTAATGCGTTTACTCAGCATTTGTCCCTGGTCTTTTTGTGTTTGGATTTTTTTGACTACATCCATTCCTTTGGTGACTTTACCAAAAGCAGCAAAACCTTGTCCATCGGAGTTGCGCATTCCGCCAAAATCCAGCTCTGGTTGATTGTCAATACAAATAAAAAACTCGGTACTTGCAGAGCCGGGTTCTAATCTGGCCATGGAAATTACTCCATTGGTATGCAAAATACCAGTTTCTTTGGTAGTTTCATGTTTTATGGTAGGCAGCTTATCCACGATTGAATCATGGAATAAGCCTCCTTGTATTACCTGAATCTTTATATCATTGTTCGGCTGATTGTCCAGTCTGACAACACGGTAAAAACAAGCATCTTTAAAAACATTTCCATCAATATTTTGCATAAAATGTTTGGCTGTAATGGGCGCTTTGTCCTCAAATATTTCCAATTCAATTTCACCCAAATCGGTACCAATTGTAACGATTGGATTTTGCGAATTGCAAGCAAATACCGTTAGCACAAAGGCAATAATAATGATGCTATATTTTTTCATGGCTGTGAGAAATTAAATCAAACCTCTGGATTTCAATTCCAAATATTTATTTAAACTATTTACCGTTAGATCTTTTGGATCAGTCAATATCGTATGAATACCATACTTTTCCAACTCTTTTGCGATTAGTTTTTTATCGAATAAGAACTTTTCACCAATGGTTTTTACGTAAATATCTTCAATGCTATCAGCTTCTTTTCTTGTCATTTCTTCAATTTCCGAATTGTTAAAGAAAATCACAACCAAAAGATGATCTTTAGCCAAGCCCTGTAAATAGGGAAGTTGCCTTTTCATGGAATCCAAACTTTCGAAGTTCGTGTACAGCATAAGCAAACTTCGGCCTCTAACAAAGTGCTTCACCGATGAATAAAGCAGTTCGTAATTGGGTTCCGGATAATCGGTTTCCTGGTTGTACAAAACCTCCATGATTTTCTTTACCTGAGTTCTTCTTCCTCCTGCACGAATATTAGAATGAACATTTTTACCAAAGCAAAGCAAACCTGCCTTATCGTGTTTTAAAATTGCAGTGTTCGATATTACCAAGCTTGTATTTATGGCATAATCCAACAGGCTAAGTCCATAAAAAGGCATTTTCATGGATCTGCCACAATCAATAATCGAATAAACAGGCTGAGCCTTCTCATCCTGGTATTGATTCACCATGATCTGTGATTTTCTGGCCGTTGCCTTCCAGTTAATGGTTCTGTAATCATCTCCTTTTACGTATTCACGAATCTGATCGAACTCCATTTGATGCCCAATTCTGCGGATCTTCTTGATTCCAAAATCTGTTAATCGGTTCGAAATTGCCATCAGTTCGTATTGGCGCATTTGCATATATGAAGGATAACAAGGAATCATTTCCGAATTACCCAACTTAAACCTTCGCTTGATGATTTTTAAGAATGAATAGGCATAAACATTAATTACTCCAAAGTGATATTCTCCACGACTTAATGGTCTGAGCGAGTAATTAACCAATTTTTCTTCTCCTGCTTTTAGCGATAGCGAATAGTTAAAATCTCTCTTTTGAAATTGAATTGGAATTTCATCAATCAAATCAATGTTAACTGTAAAACTGTAGTTGTGCTGTAGCTTAATCTGAATCGGATTTTCATCTCCATTCGATAATTTTTCAGGACAAATTCGTTCTGCCTGAATAGCATCTTTAGTTCGATACAACAGAAGAATATCAAAGCCCAAAGCGATTACAAAAAACAGGCAGGCTAATTTTGCAATGGTATATAGTACTGGGATAAAAAAGCCCAATACGGATATCACGGCAATAGCGCTAATCAGCCAGTAGAAAAAAGGATGTAGGTATAAAGATTTAATAAACTTCATTATCGTGGGATTTCAATACCTTCCAAAATGTGATGAATGATTTCCTTTGGTTTAATTCCTTCCATTTCCTTCTCAGGAGTTAAAATTAGACGATGGTGTAAAACCGGAGCAACAATATTTTTGATATCGTCAGGAGTCACAAAATCGCGTCCATGAATGGCAGCGAAAGCCTTGGCTGCTGTCATTACCGAAACCGATGCACGAGGAGAGGCTCCCAAAATAATTCCAGGATGATTTCTGGTCTTTTGAACAATCTGTACAATGTATTTTCTCAGGTTTTCATCAATGTGAATGGACTGAACTCTATCTTGCATTTCTTTAATTTGATCAGCAGATATTACCTTGTTTATGATTTGAGTTTCTAAAGCTCCTCTTCGTTCGTGTTTGGTTTCAAGTATACTTAATTCTTCCTCTTCGCTTGGATATTCAAACTCAACTTTCATTAAGAATCGATCCAGTTGTGCTTCGGGCAATCTATAGGTTCCTTCCTGTTCAATTGGATTTTGTGTTGCCAATACCCAGAATGGTTCATCCATTTTATAGGTGTTGCCATCAATACTTACCTGGTATTCTTCCATTACTTCAAACAGGGCCGATTGAGTTTTGGCAGGAGCACGATTGATCTCATCAATCAACACAATGTTCGAGAAAATTGGACCTTGGTTGAATTCAAATTCCGATTTGCTCATGTTAAAGATGGTAGTCCCCAAAACATCCGAAGGCATTAAATCAGGGGTAAACTGAATTCTTGAAAAATCAGAACTGATTGCTTTTGCCAATAGCTTTGCCGATAAAGTTTTAGCAATTCCAGGAACACCTTCAATTAAAATGTGTCCTTTAGAGAATAGACCAACAAGTAGTAGGTCTATGTTTTTTTCTTGTCCAACAATTACTTTTTGGATCTCAAACTTAATTTGATTGATTAGCTGATTTAATTCACCTAAATCAATTCTATTTTCGAATTGTGTGTTTCTTTCCATATGATGTGATTGTCTTATTTGCAATTATTATAGATGTATTCAATTTTGGAGTGGAAATCTTCCAAACCCTCCTGAGTTAAATGTGTTAATGTTTCAATTGATTTGGATTGATCGAACAGCATTTGCAATGTTTTTTCCGGCAAGCCTGATCGACTGCTCAATTCTTTGATGTTTTCCTTCTTGAATTCGATGTGATATCGAGATCGAATGAATTCTTTAAAGTATTTGAGTTTCTTATCCGCAATATCTTTGTGGTTTTTCTTTGTGTAATACAAGGAACCTAATGTTTGAATAAATTCAAGAGAAGTGTTTCTCAACGGTTCAATTATGGGAACAATTCTCTGTTGTCTTTTCCCTTGGAACAGAAGCAAGAATATCAGACAGAAAAACAAAAGGTAAAAACCCAATTTTAATGGCGGATGGATTAATAGGTACCTTAGTGGCGAACTGTGTCTTAATGCTCTTGTTGGTTTGTAATACTCATCCCAAACAATTGATTGGTTAGGAAGGTAGCTAAAAGCCCCGGCAATGTAATCTGCATTATTAGCTTCAACCACGTTGTAATTGGTAAATGCCAATGGTTGGCAGCTATAAAAGATATTTCCTTTGCCAAATTGTTTTTTAATAAATTGGATGTTCTTATCTACATCTCTTCCCAGTACAATTAAACTGTCTCTGTTAAATTTTTCAATGCTTACAACATCAAAAGCCTTTTCGTATTTATATTTTTTATTTAAGGAGATGTTCTGGTTTTCCAATTTTTGAATACGCACCGTTTTTCCTAGATTGGAAAACATTACATTGGGCGTAAGGCTAAGGTCAAGTGTATCTGCTAAGGGATGACTAATTGATGATGCTGCAATAAAAATTTGATTTCCATTCTCGGCAAGTTTCACCAACTTATCGACGTCCCATTTTTGCATTTCCAGATTATTGCTAATGAAAATGTAGTTCTTAAGAGGATCTGATATCTTGCTTTCGGGATAATTAAAAACTGGAACTGTTTTGAATTCTACTTCTTTATTTGGAAACAAATCTGTTTTAATCAGGTTCATTAAAAGATATGAGCCAAAAGGCCTTTTGTCATCAGAATTGAAGCTTTGTGTCCAGTCAATTGGTGTTGGAGCAAATAGTTCAACAAGAAACAGCAATATCAAGATGACGATAAACGGATAAGTTGATTTGGGAATTATCAGTTTCATTTTATTAGTTTCTTGTATTAAACAATGAGTTAAATTTTTCGAAATCCTGCCCAATTAAGGCATATTCGTCTTGAATTATCGAAAAGTTTCCATACCAAACAGCTTCGTACAGATTGCTTAGCTTATTAAAGTCTGTTTTTACTTGCTGGTCTTTTATTTCGTTGATGTAATCGTAATTGGTTTTTTCGGCCTTCCAGTTGATGAAATTGTTTTTACTAAGTGATTTTAAAGAGGATAAAAACTGGTAACGAACGGCAAGTCGGTATTCCCCCATTTTTACAGCTTTTGCAATTTCCTCTTCCCAATTCACATTTTCAGGATTTACATCATCGGCAAATGGAATATTAATAATTTTTTGATGCGGACTGAACAGTCCACTTGAATTGCTTTTGATAATAATGTATATGAGAAGAATTAATAATCCGCCCAGAATTATATATCGTAAAAACCATACTACTCCAAGGCTTTTAACTAAAAATACATACCATCGGTTCAGCATCAAGCGAATTTTATCGAATAAGCTGATGTTTTCAACTTCAGAAAATTCGTAGTTAAATTCCTTTTGTTGGCGATAGTTCTCAATTCTACTTTTAGAAATGTCTTTTTTATAAATCTCTACTTGACCTTTATCAAGAATTAAAGTATCTGCCTCATTGGTATGGGCAGCAAAGAGTTTGGTTCCCGATAATATCAGGAACCAAGTTATTAAAACTAATATTCTAAACGGGTTATTCATCTGTTTATAATTAGATATTTTAGGCCAGATGGAACTTACCAATTCTAAATAATTATTTTCATGTGTGAGGTAATAATTATTTAGAAATGGACGTTTCATTATTGCCAACAGTTTCCAAATCCTTTAATAAAGCTGGGCTTTGTCTTCTTTCAATTAAATTAAAGTATTGCATTACAATGGCGGTTAAAGGCAATACTTGTATAAGAGCATAGCCAATTCCCTGTATAATCGAAAATAAGATCAGTAAGGATTTACTTGGTGTCATTGCATCACCATTTGCCATAAATATGGTGCTCATTAATTGATAAATGGTTGATGGAAGTTGGAACACAAAATTTAATGCAGAGCTAATTAATCCCATAACAAAAAGAACGGCGAATGTATTCCACCAATTGCTCTTAATTAGATTAAAGCAAGCACTAATGGCATTGCCTACACTTTCATCTTCGAAAACAATGATTGGAACTACCAAACTGATGCAAACACCAATGTATATTCCTGGAATGATAAGAAGAATACATCCCAATACAACAATTATACCTGATAAAATAATAGCGCCTAATATTTTAGGAATATTATTTAACATGGCTTTCCCAACTTCATTTACCTCAAAGTTATTAGCACCCTTGTCGCGATATAATTTAATGTATTGTGTAATAAAGGCAATTGCTACTGTGTATGAAATTAACATGAAAATATAGGATGCTAAAGTTGAATAGATCACGGTAGACGATGAATAGTTGGCATTTATTCCAGAACCATTTCCTAATGAAAGTAGTGTTTCATATTGAAACAAGCCCATCACAACTCCTTGAAGTAATCCAAATGGTACCACATAGTAAAGCATTCCTTTTAATAAGTTTTTGAAGTTGTACTTTATAAAAAGGAAAGTGTCGCTAAAAAGAAGCCCAAAATCTCTTACTTTTTCAAGTCTAAAATTCTCTGTAGTCATTTTTTAAAATTTATGTTGATTCTTATATACTCTAACGGGGTTTATTACAAAATACCAAATGATAAATGAAAAGGAGCTGATGATTATTGCCCAACTCAGGACCATTGGCATATTGGTATGTCTTGTTACGAAACCTTCCAAAAAGCCTGCAACTATGAATATTGGAAAGATTCCAGCAATAATTTTCACACCTTTTCTAACTCCAATTTGTATGGATGTTTTTCGAGGTAAAGTTCCTGTAAATATCAAGCTATTTCCCAAAACGATACCTGCAGCACCAGCAATTACAATTACTGATATTTCTAGGGCTCCATGTATCCAAATTACCCGGGTCGATTCCCAAAATAAATCGTGTCGCACAAAGAAGTAGGTAAAGCTGCCCAGCATAACTCCATTTGAAAATAACACATATCCAGTTCCGAAAGCAGTAAAAATTCCCAGTACAAATGCCATAATGGACACCTTTACATTGTTAATTGTGATACCCAGAAACATTAAGGTTTGTCCATGTTGTTTGTAAACTGCCATTGGATCATTCTTTTCAATGTTGTTCAAAGTCATGTTTACATAGTCATCTCCTAAAATGGTTCGAACAAATGCTTGATCTCCTCTTGAAGATAAAACACCAATTAGAACAGATACCGAGAAAATTAAAAAAGCATACAGCAATTGCTTTCTGATATCATATAATGTTAAAGGAAGCTCGGTAGTCCAAAAATTTCTGAATGCTCCTTTTTTTGCCTTTTTGTTCTTATAAATTTGTTGGTGAACACGCATACTTAACTGATTAAGGTATGCAGTAGTTGAAGACTTTGGGAAAAATGTTCTGGAGTAAGATAAATCATCAGTAATTTGGATGTATAAATTTGCCAAAGTATCTGGATTACTTTCTGATTGATCCTTAATTAATTGCTCAAATTTTTCCCATTTATTCTTATTTCGATTAAGAAATACAATTTCTTTCATAAATATTAGAGCCAATAATCTGTGTTAGATCGCTAAAGTTATTTTAAATAGTTTAATAAACAAAAGCTGTTTATTGATTATTTACATCTTATTTATTTAAGTTGTAGAAAAACAATGGTCTATAAATTCTGTTTAATAAATTATGCTTGTAAATTTTCATCTTTTGTTTGCGATAGGTATATTCGTTCTGTATTAAACAAAACTACCTATGTCTAAAATTGGAATTGAAACTACTCAGAATGTACAATTAAACTTTCCACTGGCGAGTGTGGGGGAGAGAATCGCAGCTTACCTGCTTGATGCTTTATTTGTTGGTGTTTGCGCTTTTTTTATAGCCATGGTAGTTGGACTTTTGGGAGAGGCATTTGCAATAGGCTTTGTTTTTTTGGTACCAGTTTTATTTTATAGTTTACTTTTTGAAACCTTTATGAATGGGCAAACTCCTGGTAAGCGTATCATGAAAATAAAGGTTTGTAAGATTAATGGAGATGCTCCTGGATTTATTCACTACCTAATTCGCTGGATGTTTCGTTTGGTAGATATTGGATTAACCAATGGTGTTGCAGCTATTCTTACCATTGTTATTGGTGAAAAAGGCCAAAGAATTGGAGATATTCTTGCTAAAACAACCGTGGTTAAAACAAATCATACCATGAAACTTAGCAATACCATATTATCAGAGGTACCAGATAATTACCAATTGATTTTTCCTGAATCAAGAAAAGTTGTGGATAAAGATTTGGAACTTTTCAAAAGAGTGATACAACAACTTAAAACCATGGACGACCCTGTAGAAAAGTTGACTTTTGGATTAAAAGCACGAGCAAAAGTGATGGAGCAATTGGGCATGAAAACAGAAATGCCACCGGAACAATTTTTCCAAACCTTAATCGATGATTATAACTTTATTCATAAGAACGTATAAATCAGAAGGAATCGACAAAAATTAATTTTTGTCGATTTTTTTTGCGTCCGTTTTTCATATTCTGCGTCTACCTGATTGAGATTAGAATTAAAATGTAGAAAGTAAAAAAGTAAAGAATATGAGTAACGAATGTTGTGGATCGCAATTGTATCATACCGGAATTTGTTGTAACGATGATAATGTGAATGCGGAATTGGTAGACCAAGTTTTAAATGCTCCGGAAGATAAACCTTTAAAAGATTGTGCTTGTAAGGGACTTGGACCATGTCAGTGTCCACCGGAAAGTAAGGGAAAAAATGATATTGCTGATCAATTTAAAGATATGAAATACATTATTGATGCGTGTGGTTGTGGTGAGGGTTGTGGCTGCTAAATCAACAGAAATATATTTGTATTTTAATAACCACTACTAATTAATTTTCACAAGACCATTTATTTATTATTTCGTGTAAGCGGAAAAATAGGTAAGTGGTTTTTTATTTAGAATTGTTATAGATAACTTCTCAAAATTTATATTTTTGTTTTCTATAGTTTAATTCGAGAATGTATGGTAGAGCATATATGGAGAACATATCACAAACAATTGCTTTCTTTTATTCGAAAAAGAGTATCTGATTCTGCTTTGGCAGATGATTTATTGCAGGAGGTTTTTATAAAAATTCACAATAATATTGATACTTTACATGAAGGGAAGAAGGTAAAGGCCTGGTTGTTTCAAATTACCAGGAATACCATAATTGATCACTATCGTCGCTGTGAACATCATGAAGAATCGGAAATTCAGCTTCTTGAGTTAGAAGATGAAAATGATGCTAATGCTATGACTGATATCCAGTCTTGTATTGTGCCAATGATCAAATCTTTGCCCGAGGATTATCGAGATGCGCTTTTGTTAAGTGAGTTGAATGGATTGAGCCAGAAAGAACTTTCAGAGAAACTTCAAATTTCATATTCTGCTGCGAAATCGAGAGTTCAGCGTGGAAGAAATCTTTTAAAAGAAGCATTAAGCAGGTGTTGTAGTTTTCAAAAAGATTCGAAAGGACGAATAATAGACTACGAAAAAAAGATTAGCAGTTGTGATAACTGTCGTGAAAATTAAAGCCATTAGCAAGGAACTAATGGCTTTTGATCATTAATATCTGTTATAAAACTTTCGTAATTCTTCGGTTAGGTCTTTGTAAATAGGTTTGGTAAATTCTACGAATAAATCCTGATGTGCTGGAGGAAGAATTGGTTCATGTTCACAAATTTCAAGCTCCTCCTTGCTTAATGCTCTCTCATCGCCATTAAAGTGTCCCCACTCATGAAACCAAATGAATTGGCCGCCAAACCTTTTGTCATTGATAATTTTTTGATTGCCAAATTCAATTACCTTAAGGAATAGTAAACCTTTAGAAATAACTTCTCTTTTGTGAATGTGAAGCTTTGCCTTTACTTTATTATAGACTTTTATTTTATCTCCGTTTTTAAGGGTTGTACTACCTACCTCAACACTATCTGCACTAATGGCTTCCTTCTCGTAATTTGTGTCATGTGTTTCTCCAACAATAAAATCTTCAAATCCCATTGAAATAATATGGTCCGGATATTCAAGCTTTTCAAGTTCAGCTTGTTTAGGAGTGTAAAAGCGTACAAATCTTCTTTTGATATTGTGGAAAAGATATTGTGTTACCTGGTCCTGGAAAAACTCAGAGCTTAACTTGTATTTTTGAGAATTCACAGGGATGTGTTCAATAATTACTTTTAGGGTTGCCATGTATTCAGCTTCCTCAAGTTTAATTTGAACATCCTTGTAATTGGGAACAAAGCCATTGGCTTTTTGGAAGTGGTTGTAGGCATTGATTCCATCTTGTCGGCCACCTTTTGCCAATGCATTTAAGCCAGCTTGGTAACATTCAGGTGCAGCATTTAACTTTGCCTGTTCCAATTCATACTGGTATGATTTAGGATTTGGAATCAAACGAATGGCTGCTGGGCATCTGTTGATATCGTTGTACATGCGATTTAGCAACTGGTATTTATCGACAGATTTGGTGTTTTTAAAAGGATCAGCAGAAGCCTGTAAATTGTTAATTTCTTTTTCGTACCATTGTACTGCCAGCGGGTAGCTTGAAAGTAAGGTTTCCTGGGCTTTTATTTTATCAGGATTTGACCTTAATCGATCAACCGATTTGCTTACGGCTGCAAAATAGTTTCCATGTTGCAATGCTTTTTCTCCGGAACTGCATGCCGTTAAAACAACAAGGCTTGATAATACAATGTAGTGTAATAGTTTTCTCATATGTGTGGGATTTTTAATGTCGCAAAAATATATTTAAAATGAATACTACGGTGATTTGAGTTTATGGTTTCTTAAATTTTTATGCATGAAGAAGCAAATATCTGGCCAAAACTTAATGCTGGTGACTCATAATGAAAATATGAGGTTTTCTGAGATGAAGATCCATAAATGTTAATTTTTGTGCCAATTATTAAGCTTATATCACACCTTTTCTTAACTCATAATACTTTATTCTTTACCATTTTGTAATGTTTTTCGTCAATTAACTTAACAATAGTGATTTACATTTGCCTATAATCAAGTAGTTGAATATATGGCGAAAAATAAGCGAAAGGTAGAAGTGGTAGTTTTATCTGATATACACTTGGGAACTATAGGGTGTAGAGCAGATGAGCTGCTAAAATATCTAAATTCCATCCAACCTAAAAAATTAATATTGAATGGTGATATTGTAGATATCTGGCAATTTAAAAAGAGATACTGGCCCAAGTCACATATGCGTATAATCAAACACATCACATCCCTATTGTCAAAGGGTGTACCAGTGTATTACGTAACTGGAAATCACGATGAGTTGTTGAGGAAATTTGAGGGATTTACACTGGGCAAGTTGCAAATTGTGAACAAGCTGATTTTAAATCTAAATGGCAAGAAAGCATGGGTGTTTCATGGCGATGTATTTGATGTTACCATGCAGTATGCAAAATGGCTTACAAAGCTTGGTTCAATTGGGTATGATCTGTTAATCATGATCAATTCCGTGGTGAATTATTTTGCTATGTTAATGGGACGAGAGAAAGTTTCTTTATCAAGAAAAATAAAAAACAGCGTGAAATCTGCGGTAAAATACATCAATAGTTTTGAACAAACAGCTGCTGAAATTGCTATTAACAAAGGCTACGATTACGTTGTTTGTGGTCACATTCACCATCCGGAATATAAAGAGATTACATCCAAAAATGGTTCTACCATATATTTAAATTCCGGAGATTGGATTGAAAGTTTAAGTGCATTGGAGTATCATAAAGGAGAATGGAGCATTTATGAATACAATAAAGATCAGAATGCAAAAGTTATGGAACTCGATCTGGAAAGTTATCAATTGGATGATAGCAATAAGATATTTAAAGAACTACTGGTAGAATTTACCTCTGGAGAAAAAAATGCTGCATCGTGATGGTTTTTATCATCATTTTTTCTGAACAAGATTTGCTTAAGAACAATTAATGAAAATATTATATGGAATTCAAGGAACAGGTAATGGCCATTTGAGTAGAGCCATTGAACTGATTCCTTATTTAAAAAAAGAAGCTGAGGTTGATATTTTAATTTCAGGTTTGCACCACGATTTAGAATTTAATCACTCAATTAAATTTAAGAAACAAGGTTTAGGCTTTTTCTTTGGTAAGAATGGTGGGATCGATATTTGGAAAACCATTCGAAAGTTTAATGTTTATCGATTTTTAAAAGACATAAAATCATTGCCTGTTGAAGAATACGATTTGGTAATAAGTGATTTTGAACCTGTAACTTCCTGGGCCTGTAAACTGAAAAAGGTTTTTTGTTTGGGTTTGAGTCATCAGAGTGCCATGTTGAACTCTCGTACTCCAATGCCTGAGAAAATTGAGTTTTTGGGTTACCAGGTTTTGAAAAATTATGCGCCATGCAATCACAATGTAAGTTTCCATTTTAAAGAATATGGGCATAACATGTTCACCCCGGTAATCAGAAGAGAGATCAGGTTATTGGAGCCTAAAAGTGATGACTACTATCTTGTTTATTTACCTGCATACTCTGATGAGAAACTGATTTCGGTTTTATCTCATTTTCCAAATGTTCAATGGGTGGTTTACTCAAAGCATAGCAAGTTAAAGTATCGTTCAGATAATGTAGACATCAACCCGGTGAATGGTGAAGCTTTTATTCGAAGTCTGAAAGATTGTGCCGGAGTATTATGTGGTGCAGGTTTTGAAACACCTGCCGAAAGTTTGTTCCTGGGAAAAAAACTTGCAGTAATTCCCATGAAAAATCAATTTGAACAAGTCTGTAATGCGCATGCATTAAAAGAGTTGGGAATTCCTGTTATTACAGATTTGGAAGATGACGGCCCTGCTAAAATAAGAGAGTGGATCAGGGAAGAAGGTTTAATTACAAAGCTAAACTATCCCGACAATGCCAAATCGGTAATTAAATACCTTATGAATCATTATGCACTACAGGATAATTTAATGTAGAATAGCTTTGGTTTGTAAGCGAATGGCATTTGTTGTATTTTAATCTGATAAACTGTAAAACATTACATATGTCAGAATTTATTAATAACAATGCTGCTCGCATTGATTCATTATTCCAGTTTTGTCTGGATCTGATTAAAGGGAAAAACGGCAAGGAATTAATTGAAGCTCATCAGGAGGCAATAGATCATTTGTGTCCTAACGATATCATTCAGGTGGTTCATAAGTTGGTTGAGGAAGATTTAGCCATGGACGATTTAAAAATTGGGATCAATAAATCATTGAATGTCTTTCACAATGCTATTATTTCTCATGAAAAACCTGAAGTGGATTCGAATCATTTCCTGGGAATCTTGATGCAGGAAAATAGAGAGTTGGAAAAACGATTGGGGGAAATAAAACCTTTGGTGAAATCGTTTAATAAAGCTGAAACTGAAGATGATTTAAAGAAAGATTTAAGAGAAATCCATTCAAGAATAGAAGGGTTTGCAGAATTTGAAAAGCATTATTCACGAAAAGAGAACATCTTCTTTCCTTATTTCGAGAACCAGTACCCGGAGTACAAATGTTTGGGGGTGATGTGGTCCATTCATGATGATATCAGACGCCTTAGGAAGGAATTATTGCAAGCCCTTGCCACCGAACAATCGGATCTGAAATTGATTAATAAACTGATTGGAGACCTGTTCTTTTTAAAGTATACCATCATTTTCAGGGAAGAGTATTTGCTATTCCCTGTTGCATTGAATGCCGTATCATCTGATTTATGGGATGAGATGAACCAACAGAGTTTGGAAGTAGGCTTTAGCTTTATCGATCCCCCGGTATTTACTTCTGATCGAAAAAGTAAAAAATCCAAGTCATTTTCATTCGAGGGAAAAGAGCTCGATGCAAAGCAATTGGGAAACACCATACTAAATTTCGATACTGGCTTAATGACTTTGGACCAGGCAATGATGCTTCTGAATCATCTACCTGTTGACATTACTATGATTGATGAAAATGATAGAGTAAGATTCTTTTCTAATCCTAAAGATCGGTTCTTTACCCGTTCCAAGGCCATTATTGGCAGAACAGTTCAGAACTGTCATCCACCTGAAAGTGTTCATATTGTAGATGAGCTGTTGAAAGCTTTTAAATCGGGAGCAAAGGATAGCGAACCCTTCTGGATTCAGATGCAAGGCAGGTTTATTTTAATTCAATATTTTGCTTTGCGCGATGATGAAGGTAACTACAAAGGTTGTATCGAAGTGAGTCAGGATTTAACAGACCTTAAGAATTTGGAAGGAGAGAAGAGGCTGATGGAGTAAATCGAAAACAGATATTTATTCAAACAATAAGCCCTGAAAGAATTTTCCTTTCAGGGCTTATTGGTATTTTGAATATCAAGTGATTTTACAATCTGCTCATGAATTTTACAGGATCGATAATATAGCGAACGTGGAAAGCAGAACCAATTTGTCCATCTTCGTCAGCTGCTTCAATTTCGAAACTTAATTTTTTACCATCCACTTTTACCAATTTTGCGGTGCAAGTAATTTTAGCACCAAGCTTGCTGGCTTTGATGTGTTTGGTGTCAATTTGAATTCCAACCGAATCCATTCCTTCTTCAAGATTAGCATCGATACAAGCTACTGCAGTTCCTTCCATAAAAGCAACCATTGCAGGAGTTGCATAAACATCCAATTTACCTGATCCGTGATATTTTGCTGTATTTTGTTCGCCAACAATCATTTCTTGTGTGGCAGTTAATCCTTCTTTTAAAGCCATATTCTGTCTGATTTAAAATTCTGATGTAAAATGGAATTCAAGATTCGGATAATTTGATTGTGCCATTTGAAGCATGTATCCTGAATCTGCAAGGAAAACATCTCTACCATGCTTGTCTTTAGCCATGTACTGATATTTTGCCTTCTTGAATTCTTTTAATTGTTCTTCATCCTCGGTCTTAATCCAACAAGCTTTGTGAAGCATGATTGGTTCCCAACGACAGGATGCACTGTATTCGTGTAGCAAACGGTACTCGATTACTTCGAACTGTAGCGCGCCAACGGTTCCAATTACTTTTCTTCCGTTGAACTGAGAAACAAACAACTGAGCAACCCCTTCATCCATTAACTGGTCAATCCCTTTTGCCAATTGTTTCGATTTCATCGGATCGGCATTTTCGATGTATTTAAACAACTCAGGAGAGAAACTTGGAATTCCTTTAAAGTTGATTTTTTCTCCTTCGGTAAGAGTATCTCCAATTTTAAAGTTTCCTGTATCGTGCAAACCGATAATATCGCCAGGGAAAGCTTCCTCGACAATTGATTTTTTCTCGGCCATAAATGCGGTTGGACTCGAGAACTTCAATTTTTTGCCATTTCTTACATGCAGATATGGTTTGTTTCTTTTAAAGGTTCCCGATACAATCTTTACAAAGGCAATTCTGTCTCGGTGGTTTGGATCCATATTCGCATGAATCTTAAACACAAATCCAGAGAACTTTTCTTCTTCAGGTTCAATAACTCTTTCAACCGTCTGACATGGCAGTGGAGAAGGAGCTACTTTAATGAATACATCCAATAATTCGCGCACACCGAAATTGTTCAAAGCTGATCCAAAGAACACCGGAGCAATCTTAGCATCCAAATACTCCTGAACATCAAATTCAGGATAAACTCCCGATACCAAATCCAATTCCTCGCGAAGCACTTCTGCATCTTCTCCAATGTATTCTTCCAATTTCGGGTTGGAGATATCATCAAATTCGATACTCTCTTCTACAGTTTGAGTAGCAGGAGTAAACAAACTTAAATTTTTGTGATAGATATTGTAAACACCTTTAAAGTCAGGGCCCATATTAATTGGCCAACTCAAAGGATTTACACTCAATTGCAATTCTTTTTCAATTTCATCAAGCAAATCAAAAGCATCCTTACCCAAGCGGTCCATTTTGTTAATGAATACGATTACAGGTGTTTTACGCATTCTACAAACCTTCATTAGCTTTCTGGTTTGTGCCTCAACCCCTTTGGCAACGTCAATTACAATAATTACACTATCGCAGGCAGTTAAGGTACGGTAGGTATCTTCTGCAAAATCCTGGTGACCTGGAGTATCAAGGATATTGATTTTATGTCCTTTGTACTCAAATCCCATTACCGATGTTGCAACCGAAATACCTCTCTGACGTTCAATTTCCATGAAGTCAGAAGTTGCAGTTTTCTTAATCTTGTTTGATTTTACAGCACCTGCAACGTGAATTGCACCACCAAAAAGAAGTAATTTTTCGGTTAGTGTAGTTTTACCGGCATCCGGGTGTGAAATAATTCCGAACGTACGGCGTCTTTTAATTTCTTCTTTGAAACCCATTTATAGAATTGTATTTACTTTCAAAATTTAGCATGCAAAAGTAGTAATTAATACCGACAACTTATGCGATATATTTGGTTTAAAACTTTAATTACTGGTTAAAAATTGAATCTTTTTCTTATCTTCACGCTTCCAAAATTCAAAACACACTAAAATGAAGCAAATTGGGTTACTTTCCGATACGCATGGGTATCTTGATTCTGTTGCATTAAAGCATTTGAGTGATTGTGATGAAATTTGGCATGCTGGAGATATTGGAAATATTGAAACGGCAGAAGCTCTTGATCAAATCGCACCTCTCGTTGCAGTTCATGGCAATATTGATGGTCAGGAAGTTCGTTCGCAATATTCAAAGCATAATCGATTTACATGCGAGAATGTGGATGTTTGGATGACTCATATTGGAGGATATCCAAAAAGGTATGATGTAAATGTGAAGCCGGAAATTTTTAACAATCCGCCACAACTTTTTATTTCAGGACATTCCCACATTTTAAAAGTGGTATTCGACAAGGAGTTGAACTTGTTACACATTAATCCTGGAGCTGCAGGATTACAGGGATTTCACAAGGTTCAAACTTTAGTGAAATTTATAATCGATGGTAAAGAGATTAAAGACCTTCAGGTGGTCGAATTCGGAACAAAGGGTAGATCTCTTTAAAGGAATTTAAATTCAAACCTGAAATCAAATTTATTAGGGGGAATTTTTTTTGGTATACTAAAATTATGCCAAAGGTGTAAATTTTGAGTTTTCTTAAACAAGAAATTCACCTTCATCTTTTTAAAATACCAAGTTTTTGTTATATTTAGATATCTAAATTTGATCTTACTTAACACTTGTTTATGAGTATTGAGTGAGGCTAAAATATTGAGATTTAGAAATATCAGCATTTGCAGATATGTGTTAAAAATACGCATAAAAAGATCGGGAAATCCGATAAGATTGATTTGCATTCTAAGATTTTCGATTGCTAAATGCTGAAAGACCAAAATTTGAATTAAAAATTAATCAAAAATTCACTAGACATGCTATTTGATTTTGAATTGATAAAATCTGTTTATGAGAAGATGCCCGAAAGGGTGAATAAAGCCAGAAATGTTCTTGGCAAACCACTAACCTTAAGTGAAAAAATATTGTATTCACATTTATCTGTTGAAGAAAAAGGTGAAAAATTTGAAAGAGGAGTAGATTACGTAAATTTTGCTCCGGATAGAGTTGCAATGCAGGATGCTACAGCTCAAATGGCTTTACTTCAGTTTATGAATGCAGGTAAGCCTAAAGTAGCGGTACCATCTACAGTACATTGTGATCATTTGATTCAGGCATCAATAGGAGCTGAAAAAGATTTGGCTGACGCTAAGGATCAAAACAATGAGGTATATAACTTTTTGGAATCTGTATCTAATAAATATGGTATTGGCTTTTGGAAACCGGGAGCTGGTATTATTCACCAGGTAGTTTTGGAAAACTATGCATTCCCCGGAGGTATGATGATTGGTACCGATTCTCACACTGTAAATGCAGGTGGTTTGGGTATGGTAGCCATTGGTGTTGGCGGAGCTGATGCTGTAGATGTAATGGCAGGAATGCCTTGGGAATTAAAAATGCCAAAATTAATTGGAGTAAAACTTACAGGTAAATTAAGCGGATGGGTTTCTCCTAAAGATGTAATATTAAAAGTAGCTGGTATTCTTACCGTAAAAGGTGGTACTGGTGCAATTGTAGAGTATTTTGGAGAGGGTGCCGATGCCATGTCATGTACAGGTAAAGGTACTATTTGTAACATGGGTGCTGAGATTGGTGCTACGACTTCCATTTTTGGTTACGATCAGAATATGAGCAACTATTTGCGTCACACAGGTCGTGAACAAGTTGCAGATTTGGCGGATGTAGTAATGGAGCACTTGCGTTCTGATGAAGAAGTGTACCAAAATCCTGAAAAATACTACGATCAACTAATCGAGATAAATCTTTCGGAGATAGAGCCATATATTAATGGTCCGTTTACTCCTGATTTGGCTCACGATTTGTCATCTTTTGCCAAAGCAGTTAAGGAGAATGATTATCCTCAAACTTTAGAGGTTGGTTTGATCGGATCTTGTACGAACTCATCATATGAAGATTTATCGAGAGCTGCATCACTTGCGAAGCAGGCTAAAGATAAGAATCTGAAAGTAAAGGCTGAATTTGTGGTAACTCCTGGTTCGGAACTGGTGCGATATACTACAGAGCGAGACGGAATCCTGAAAGAATTTGAAGATATTGGAGGTGTGATTATGGCCAATGCATGTGGACCTTGTATTGGGCAATGGAAACGCCATACCGATGATCCGACAAGAAAGAACTCAATCATTACTTCTTTCAATAGAAATTTTGCCAAGCGTAATGATGGGAATCCAAATACACATGGTTTTGTAGCTTCGCCAGAATTGGTTACGGCTATGGCTATTGCAGGAGATTTGTGTTTCAATCCAATGACTGATACTCTTGTTAATGAAGATGGAGTAGAGGTGAAGCTTGATGAACCAACAGGACTAGAATTTCCACCAAATGGATTTGACATGAAGGATTCAGGTTATCTGGCTCCTCAGGCAAATGGTTCGGAAGTGGTTGTGGATGTGAAAGAAGATTCGGAGCGTTTGCAATTGTTAGCTCCTTTTGGAGAATGGGATGGTTCAGATTACAAAGGATTAAGCCTGTTGATCAAGGCCAAAGGAAAATGTACAACAGACCACATTTCTATGGCAGGACCGTGGTTAAGATTCCGCGGGCATTTGGATAACATTTCGAACAATATGCTGATTGGAGCTGTTAATTACTTTAACGAAGAGACCAATTCCATTTTTAATCCGGTTAGTGGTTCTTATGATGAAGTTCCTGCTACAGCTCGAGCGTTAAAAGCACAAGGAGTAGGTTCAATCGTAGTTGGGGATGAAAACTATGGTGAAGGATCATCAAGAGAACATGCTGCAATGGAGCCGCGTCATTTGGGTGTTAAAGCCGTTATTGTGCGTTCGTTTGCTCGGATTCATGAAACCAATTTGAAAAAACAAGGAGTTCTGGCACTTACATTTGCTGATAAAGCGGATTACGATAAAATTCAGGAAAAAGATCAAATTGATATTATCGGTTTAACTGATTTTACTCCTGGAACACCATTAACACTTGTTGTAACACATGAAGATGGAACAAGTGACAGTATTGTAGCAAATCACTCATACAATAATGTGCAAATTGAGTGGTTTAAAGCAGGAAGTGCACTGAACTTAATCAGAAAACAGAACAAGTAAAACAAAAAACAATGAATAATCCTGGAATCAATTACCCCACTTGATTCCAACTCTAAAGTATAGACCATATGAAGAAAACATTAAAACAAACTTTGTCTGTGAAGATTGAAGAACACAGACCAAGAACAAAACGCCTGTTAAAGGAATATGGAGATGTGGTTGTAGATAATGTAACCGTATCTCAGGTGATTGGAGGAATGAGGGGATTGAAATCACTGGTTACTGATATTTCTTACCTGGATCCTGAGGAAGGTATCCGTTACAGAGGATATACACTGGGAGAAGTAATTGAAAACTTACCAAAACCTAAAGGTGGAACAATGCCTTATGTGGAAGGTTTGTTTTATCTGTTACTAACCGGCGATTTCCCAAATCAGGAAGAGGTAATGCAAGTAGTTGATGAATTTAGCAAGAGAAGAATTGTTCCTCGCTATGTTTATGAGGTAATTGATTCTTTCCCATGTTGCAGCCATCCAATGGCCATTTTCTCAACTGCAATTCTAACATTGAATCGTGAATCGGTGTTTAACAGACAGTATCATGCAGGTTTAAATAAGAAAGATTACTGGGAAGCAACATATGAAGATGCGCTTAACCTATTGGCTAAACTTCCTGAAATTGCTTCTTATATCTACAATAAATTATATCGACAAGGACCAAGAATCCAATCGAATCCTAACCTGGATATGGGTGGAAACTTCGCACATATGATGGGAATTGATAAACCTTACGATGATGTATCAAGATTACATTTTATTATTCATAGTGATCACGAAAGTGGTAATGTGAGTGCACATACAGGTCATCTTGTAGCAAGTTCTTTGTCTGATATTTACTTGTCGATATCAGCAATGATTAATGGCTTGGCAGGACCACTTCATGGCTTGGCTAATCAGGAAGTTTTAAGATGGCTACAGGATGTGATGGATAAGATGGGCAATAAAGTGCCTACCGAGGATGAGATGAAACAATTTGTTTGGGATACACTTAATTCGGGTCAGGTAATTCCAGGTTTCGGTCACGCTGTATTGCGTAAAACCGATCCTCGTTACATGTTGCAACGTGAATTTAGCTTAAAGAACTTGCCTGATGATCCAATTTTCAAATATGCTGACTTACTTTACAATGTGGTGCCTCCAATTTTGAAAGAACATGGTAAGGCGAAAAATCCATGGCCAAATGTGGATGCTCAGTCGGGTGTAATTCAGTGGCATTATGGTGTTACCGAATATGATTTCTACACAGTTTTATTTGGTATTGGTAGAGCTATTGGTATTTGTGCCAATATTATTTGGGACAGAGCTTTAGGTTATCCTTTGGAAAGACCAAAATCGATAACAACTGATATGTTGGAGAAAATAGCTGGTATTAAAAAGGAAGTGGCAGAAACACAGCAAAGTTAAATGATTATAAAACAAGATAGAAAGCTGATTTCAATTTATTGATTTCAGCTTTTTTTGTATAAAAAAACTGTAAAAAAGTCTGGTGATAACTTTTTTACAGTTTTGAAGCAAAAACTAACAATATGGAAAAGTTCCAATAAATACAATTTAATAAGTGGGAAATACTTCAAATCCTACTAAACTCTAACCCTTTACCTAAACAATGTAGGATTTGAAGTATATTCGCAGTTGAAAATTAAACTACCTCTACTCACTCACAATGCCTGTATGGTTAAACATTGTGATTTCCCTTTCACATTACAAATATGGTTTCTTTTGGGACAGGAAAATAGATTGAATTTACCCAAACTGCAGGGATTATATACTCAAAATACAATGGGTATTTTACGTCATCAGAGACATAAATAAAGATAATGTTTAATTAGGGTGTGTTGTAGGTAAGAAAAAAGCCAATCTTTTATAACTTGTAAAGATTGGCTTTTGTATGACTTATGATTCTGTTTTTATCAGAATACTCTTAATTTCTCCTTCGAGTTTTTCCAAATCTTTCGAAACTTGAATTTTCATGTCATTGTACTTCTCTGAAAATTTCTGAGAAAGACCTTTATAGTAATCTACACCACTTAAAAGGTTTTTCTTAAATCCTTCAAGAGATTTAACTTGTTTAGGAATTGGATTCTTGACTTCTGACACTTGTTCTTTTAAGTAGTCGTAATACAAATTCAATTCTTTGATAAACATGTGAGGTCTGTCTTTTCTTTCGATCAAATTTGTACGGTTGTAAATGTGATCGATCATCTCTTTTAGCTTCACCTTTTTCGTAAAATACGCAAGATTAGGTCCTGGACAAATTGAAACTCCATCACCGTCTTTCTTTGTATCAATTTCATTTACCAGATACGAAGCAGTGGATAACCCTTTACACAAACATGTCTTTTGAAGTAAAAGATTTATCTCTTTCTCAAGTTCTTCTTTTGGTAAGTTTTGCTCTCTTAAGTGAGCTAACTTTAATTTCTGATATTGACGAGAAGCGGTACAAATTGGTTCCTTGGTAAACTCTGTATTTGCGATCATGTATCGCTTGGTACAAGGACTTCCTGGTTTATTTTGTTTCAATCTGTCCCAAACATCGGCATCTCTGGTGTTGCTATTCAAATTATTAAATCTTACACCAAGAGGAGAAGCGTGACTTAAAGAAAGATCTTCTTCATCGGCTTTTTCAAGCAATGACAGTGTTTTTTCATCAACATCACAAGCTTCAGGAACCATTAGGAATGGTGATCCCCAACCAATAGAATCTAAATTATACTGTTGCATTAAGAATTCATGCTCTTCTGCAGTTCCAACACCTCCTTGAGCGGTAACTTTAATGCTTAGTGGTTTAGATGGAATAGTTTTTCCTTTTTCCTTCAAAGTGCCAAAAAGAACAGGATTAAGACTGTCTCTTAATTCATCTCTCTTTTCTTTGAACTCTTGAAGGATAGGGCCCATTAAAAAACCATCGGTGGCAAATGCGTGCCCACCACAGTTCAAGCCTGATTCAATTCGATATTCCGAGATCCAAATTCCCTTTTTGGCAAGAAAGCGTCCTTGAATTAGAGCCGATCGGTAATCGCTCACTTTCAGAACTATTTTTTTCTTGATATATCCATTTGTATCTGGATAGAAATCATCGAACTGCTCAAGGTAGCCATACAAACGTGGGTTCATTCCAGCAGAAAGGACCATGGAGCTCTCCAGGTTACTCATCGCAAATCCACGAAGAGCTGCATGGGCATCATTGAATTCTACAGGTAAATCTTCACCTTCATATTGGTTTCCCTTGTCTAATTTGGTCATGATATTTACATCAATCGACCCAAGAGGAAGGTTATTGCTTAACCATTCTTTTGCTTCTTTCACATAAGGATTATCAGCAAATTTTTCTTTGAACTCTTTCTTTACTTCTGAAAAATCAGGAAGTAAATCTAAGTATTCCTCAATCTCTTTTCCTTTATCCTGAATGGATTCTTTAAGATTTTCAAACTTCTCCTTCACCAAATTATCTAATAAATTTAGATAAGATGTAATTCTTTCTGCACGAAAATCTTTGGTCTTTTCTGTAATAGGCTTAAATGGAAGGCTTAACTTCTTGCAGTACATTTCTCGCATTTTCTCTACAAGAACATCATCTACGATTGATACTACCGAAGAAATTCCCAAATGAGCCACTTTTACAGGAGTATCCACAGTAAATCCTGTACCCATAACAGGAATGTGGAAACTATGTCCTAAAATTTTACTCATGAATTGTTTTTATTGATTTAATGATACTTTACCAATGTCATGCATCGACTTTTTTATCGTGTGGCAAGTTAGATGAAATAGCCATCAAATCAAAGATAATTCAATAGAAAGTGTTTTATATTAAAGTTTAGCTTGGTGAAAGTTGAATAAAGAGCATTGTAGTGTTTTTCAAAAAATAAATTAAGCCTTAAAATAATTCGAATTGTTGTGAATCATTGCCCAAATCGATACCTTCTATTTGTAATAGTTTGGCTTTAATATCAAGTCCTCCGGCATAGCCAGTCAGTTTTCCATTTTTACCAATTACTCGGTGGCATGGAATGATTATTGGAATCGGGTTTTTTGAGTTGGCCATTCCAATTGCTCTGCATGCATTAGGTTTTTCAATGGCATTGGCTATGTCCTGGTACGATCTTATTTCGCCAAAAGGAATTTCTTCCAATTGTTTCCAAATTTGTTTTTGAAAAACCGTTCCATCTGGATCCAATTGTAATTCAAATTGGACTAGATTACTATTGAAATAGGCAAGGAGTTGTTCTTTTGCCTGTGAAAGTTTCTCCGTACTTTGTTCCCAAGTGCTTGAAATTTCGAAAGCTTTGAATTGATCTTCAAAAAGAATCTTTTTCAAACCTTTATCGCTTGCCAAAAGTAACAGGTCTCCTATTGGAGTGTTGATGATATCGAAATAGAGCATATGCTTTAATCTATGAATTTAAGATTCAGCCAATAAACCTTTAATTACTACTGATGAAATAAAACAACCAAACAATGGAGGCATATAAGAGATAGTTCCTACATTTGATTTTTTGTTTCTACTTTCATCCAGAATTACTGCATCTTTGGAGACATCTTCAGGAGAGAACACTACTTGTACTCCTTTATATACGCCTAGTTTATGAAGGCGTTTTCTTAGCATGCGTGCCAATTTGCAATTGTAGGATTTGGAAATGTCGGCAATTTGAATCTTACTTGGATCTGTTTTACCGCCAGCACCCATTGCACTTACAATTTTTAAATTGTATTGCAGACTATGGTAGATCAAGAAAATTTTTGGAGCCAGTGTATCAATGGCATCAACTACATAATCGTATTCCTCTTCCTTTAATACTTCAATCATTCTTTCATCTTTAAGATATTCATTAAGAATCCTTAAGTCCAAATTAGGATTGATATCTAAAAGACGAGCTCCCATTACCTCTGCTTTGTCTTTGTTCACATTTGAGCTTGTTGCTGGTAATTGTCTGTTAATATTAGATGTGTCAATGGTATCTCCATCAACAATTGTCATTTTTCCTACTCCTGCACGACAAATCTGCTCTGCTGCATATGCTCCAACTCCGCCTAATCCAACTACAAGAACATGTGAATTCTTTAACTTTTCTAGTTTTTCACTTCCCAATAGCAGATTCGTTCTGCTCAACCACTCTTCACTCATATTTTTAAAAACACTTTAGGTAATTTAATAGAATTTGTTCTTTTAAAACGTCAATCTCAATTCCTTTAATTTCTGCTGCTTTTTGATAAATTTTTCTAATATCAATTTGTTTATCATCAGTTTCAAGAAATATTTTATCCAAAGGGATATCACGAAAAACGGTTTGAAGTTTTTCGTTTCTTAACAAGTTTTCTCCAAATGAAAGGAAAAATCCAAACTTTAATAAATCTTTTGCCAATTGTAAGCTTTTGTTATAGCCATGAAAAACCCATGCAGTGCCAGTGTCGTTTTCTTGTTTAATCCTAAGCAGTTCTTCCTGAGATTTAACGCAGTGAATGATTACAGGTTTTTGTGTTAATTTGGCCAGTTGAACTTGGGCAGTAAAAAACTTCTCTTGAATCGAGAAATTAGTACCAATCAATTTATCAAGGCCAATTTCACCAATGGCAATACTACTTTTATCAGCAGAAAAATCTTTTAAATGATTATCTATGGAATCGATCTCTAATTTCTCAATGTCCCAAGGATGAATTCCAATTGAATAGGCTTGATTCCTATCCAATTCATTTTTGTTTTCACTGATACTCCTATTCACAATAGAAAGTATTTCTGGATCAGAATCCGCTTGATGAGTATGAATATCTATGTAAGGAATTGATGTCATATTGATGATTTAATAAACGCAAAAATAAGAATATTGCATGGTAAGCCAAAGGGAAGAGAAAATGTGGTAAATAAAAATTTTAAATAAGCATTTAATTATTTGAATGTTGCAATTACTTCTGCTTGCGATTCGTCAAAAATGTATGAAAAAATCACTGAAACCCTTGTTTAATGGTAGATTCTTGCTTACTTTGCAAGTAGAAACAGAACGTTCTTTACATACAAGATAAACGCATTCCGCATTAATTAGCGATTGTTAAACTCAACAGTTATCACATACCGAGAAAGCAACATGCTTGCAAAAGCAGGCCCCAACCTTCGGGTTGCTTCGGCACAGGGGAAACTTGACCAAGCAGGCACTCAAATCCTGTCGTACAGGAGTTTAAAATCCCATTAATTAATGCGGTTTTTTTATGCTTTTTTTCTAAAAGTTTTGAATAGTGGAAAGGTAGAAAAGTGGTGAAAATTAATGGACAATACAATGATTCACTGATGCATCGTTTTAATTCCACATTCACAAAATAACACTCCCTATAGCTATCGGGACACGAAAACTTTCATTTCTGTTGGTGATTCGTATTCCATCATGAAAGTTTTTATGGTTTTTCTATAAAGAACTGCTTTCCACCTGTTTTAATTTATAGCTGGTGCCTTTTTCTTCAAAATTGGGTTCCAATACTTCCCAACAGATTAATTTTACAAGAATTCGTTCTGCTTTATATCTGCTTATTTTTGCCAGTCTGCAGAATTTATTCAAACTAATGCTTTCATTAATTTTTAGGTGATCAAGCAGTAAACTTTCAGTTTCGGTATATTCCAGGTAAGTTCCGGTAGGTTTGGATTTTCGTTTCCAAACTTCCAGAAGTATTCTGTTTGCTAGCTTATTTTCATCATCTTTTCGTACGTATGCCAACCATTTTCCATTTTCATTTTGTGCAGAATGGGGCATATCATCTGATGGTTCTATTGTAATTTCAAGTACATTTTTACCATGTATGGTCCAAACCTTACTTTCGAATTCGATTTTAGGTTTGGAATACATTTCTGCTGCTGCTTGTATCATATGAAATTCTTCATCAACAATGGTTCCAGCAATTTTCCCATTGTCTTTAACACCAATAAGCAGTCTGCCACCATCGGTATTGGCAAAAGCCGATAATGATTTGGCAATTTTTCGTGAATCGGTTATGCAAAATTTGAAATCTTGCTGTTGGTGTTCACCTTCACGAATTAGTTTTTCTATATAGTGAACCATAATCAAAAAACTTTAACGGTTCGTAATATCAGTTATTTCAATTCGAAGATTATCCGAAAATAATCTTCATTTCGCAACGCTGACAGTTGAATTCCAACTTGTAGCGATTTTTATTATCTACCAAAAACAATGCCTGATTTTTCTTTTTTTCAGTCTTCGTTATCTTTTGGCACATTCCAAATTCATGACGCAAACAATGTTTTGTTGTCATGATGGTTTTACCTGCATGATTTTTTTGTAGCTCGAATCCCTTTTCGATTTTTTCTACACCGCATTTATGATAGAACTCCTCGGCCTTGCAATTCACCACATTTCCCATATAGCTCAATTCTTTTGCAGGATATTGTGGATGAGCAATCAATGGTCGGTTTTCTTCTTGTTTTGCAGCTTCTATTCTAATTTCTGTCAATTGCTCCAGGCACTGTCTTCGCAGATCATTTAATTTCTTGGCCTGGATAAAAGGAACCTTATCAAAGTTGATTTCGATATTGTTGATTTGAAAGATGGAATCACCACTTTTTTGAAGTTGCTTTTTGATGTTACTCAAAGCCAACTCCTCATTTTTCGCACTTTCAAACACTTCCTGAATTTGAATGTTGGCTGAGATTTCATCTTCATCTATGGCAGTAAGATTTACACAGTCATCGAAAATATCCAAGTAGAACTCAACTCCAATTTTTCTAATGGAATTGTCCTTTTTCAGAAGCTTCGCAAACTCATGATCGTTGTTACGAAACAAGCTAACTCCTCTTTGAAGCATGCTCATGTCATTGGGGAAAATCTTGTTGCCTTGAACGCCATTTACCTGAAATCCTTTTAGAAGCTTATTCTTGTTAAAGAAACAAAGTCCATCGCCATTGTGCAGTTTAAATTTACTATCAACAACAATGTGATCCTTTTTCACTTCCCGAATTTTCCCAATTTCTTTACCCATTGATTTTGGCGTATGGAAATTGGCAATTTCAGGAATTCTGCCTGTAAAAAAGTAAGATGTATACCCACGATTAAAGGTAACATCAGGATCTGGTTTAAAACCAGGCTTTATTGTTCCCGATGAAGCTTTCTCGTATTCTCTTTTCTTATTGAAAATTTTATCCAAAGATTGACGGTAGTAACTTGTTATATTTTTAAGATAGGAACTATCCTTTAACCTTCCTTCAATCTTCAAAGAACAAACTCCGGCATCTATAATTTCACGTAAATGATCGGACAAATTCAAATCCTTTAGAGATAGAAGGTGTTTATCTTTGGCGATTACCTTTCCTTCATCATCAACCAAATCGTACTTCATACGACAAGCCTGGCTGCATTCTCCACGATTTGCTGAACGTCCGCCAATGGCATGAGAGAAATAGCATTGTCCACTTAGTGAGACACATAAGGCGCCATGAACAAAATATTCCAGTTCTACTGTTGTATGCTTTCTGATATTTTTAATCTCTTCGAGGGACAATTCTCTTGCAAGAATAATTCTTTTGAATCCCACTTTCTCTAAAAATTGAATTCTTTCTAAATCGTAGTTATGCGTTTGGGTACTGGCATGCAATTCGATAGGAGGCAAATCCATTTCCAGTATTCCCATATCCTGAACAATTAAAGCATCAGCACCCATTTCATACAATTTATGAATTAGCTTTTCAGCTTCGTTTAATTCATGATCGTATAATATGGTATTCATGGTAATAAATACTTTAGCCCAGTATTTATGAGCATATTGTATTAGTTTACCAATATCTTCCAAAGTATTTCCTGCAGCAGAGCGTGCTCCAAACTTGGGTGCTCCAATATATACGGCGTCGGCTCCATAATTTATGGCTGCTATACCTGTTTCCAGATTTTTAGCAGGAGCCAATAGTTCAATTTTCTTCATGCTTATTGCTAATTTCAAACAAAGATACCAAGCAATGTTGAAAGCGCTTAGCAATCTTCAATCATATTTTAAATTGGTTAAAAAAAATCTTTATTATCAATTCATTTTAAGATTTTTTAATGAAGCTAATTTTTTGGTTCTTGTTCTTATTTATATCTTGTATAAATAAAAATAGTAAAAGAATATGACTAAAAATACATTGCTAAGCAATTTCTCTATAGGAGATTTACAGCTAAAAAATAGAATGGTTATGGCTCCAATGACCAGAAATAGGGCAGGAGAGGGTAATGTTCCAACAGAATTGATGGCTGAGTATTACCGCCAACGATCTGGGGCAGGCCTAATCATTACGGAAGCAAGCCAGATTTCGCCTCAAGGAATTGGATATCCAGCAACACCTGGAATACACTCCAAAGAACAAGTGGAAGGGTGGAAATTGGTTACTAATGCTATTCACGAAAAAGAAGGAAAAGTGTTTATTCAGTTGTGGCATGTGGGGCGGATTTCTCATTCGGATTTTCACATGGGACAATTGCCAGTAGCTCCATCGGCCATAAAAGCGGCAGGACAAGCTTTTACCTATGAAGGGTTAAAAGATTTTGAAACGCCAAGAGCTCTTGAACTGGAGGAAATCAAATCGATTGTTACAGATTATAAGCTTGCAGCAAAGAACGCTAAAGAGGCTGGTTTTGATGGAATTGAAATTCATGCCGCCAATGGCTATTTAATTGATCAGTTTCTGACTGATAAAACCAACCATAGAGATGATGAATATGGTGGAAGTGTAGAAAATCGCGCTCGTTTTTTATTTGAAGTAATGGATGCTGTTTGTGAGGTTTGGCCAGGTAATCGAGTAGGAGTTAGGCTATCGCCAAGTGGTTTATTTAATGATATGGGTGATTCTGATCCGATTGGCTTGTTTGCATACGTAATTGAGAAATTGAATGCTTACAAGCTGGCATATTTGCACCTGATTGAGCCATTGATGCCAATTGATGAACATCCAAATTTGGTTCAGGATGTAGCTTCTGAATTTGGCAAATTGTATCATGGCGTTAGAATGGTAAATGGTGGATTTACAAAAGACAGTGGCAATAAGGCTATCGAGAGGAATATTGCTGAATTGGTTTCTTTTGGAGTTCAATATTTGGCAAATCCAGATCTGGAAAAGAGATTTGAATTGGATGCAGAATTAAATTTTCCAAATCAGGATACTTTTTATGGCGGAAATGAAGTGGGGTATACTGATTATCCAGCTATGAAATAATTAAAAGTGGCAATTCCATTAGAATTGCCGCTTTATTTTATACCATTTATAAAAAATAGAGAGCTATTTTAAGCTCTCGAATATTTTAGGTATAATGCCGATATATAATTTGTTAGGCATTAGAAGTGAAGCGCACTAATGGCTTATACGAATTAATAATCGGTATTACTCATTTATCCCGATAGAATATTCTGCTGTGAACTTCTTTCCCGGTTCTAATTGCTGCAACAACTCTTTGCTTGAAAACTCTCGATTGGTATTAGCACCATCAGCAATTCCAATCCAAGGCTCTATACATACATATGGAGCATGTGGCTTTGCCCAAAGTCCCAAATATGGAAAATCATCAAAGCGCACTTTCAATTCAAAATTGGATTTTTTGCACTTTAAGCTTACTGCTGAAGATTTTAAGTTTTTCAGGATTAAGGCATCGTTGGCAAAAATCTCCGGATGAAGATTAATTGTGTTTGAATTGTTTAATACTTGTTTGCCTTCAGATCCAATTAAACCACCGTCGGCCAAATTCCAAGTGTTTAAAGTCTCGTTTTGCTCAAACTCCAAATAATAATCGTTGTACTCTTCACCATCTTTTAATTGACAATTAAAGGCTGGATGGCCACCCAGATTGAACAACATTTCATTATTTCCGGTATTGGTAATCTCATGAACGACATTCAATTTGTTTGATTCAAGAATGAAGTGAATCTTGAACTCAAATTCAAAAGGATAAACTTTTCGTGTATGCTCATTCGAAGATAGAATGAAAGTCAGGTGGTCTTGGCTTTGTTCAAATAATTTTACATCTGTATTGTTGCGAATAAAACCATGTTTGGGCATGGCATATTCTTTTCCTTCATGAATAAATGCATTTTCTTTTAGGCATCCGATAATAGGAAATAAGTTGGGAGCGTGGCTTCCCCAAATATCAGGATTGGCTTGCCAAATGTATTCAGTTCCATTTTCAATGGATTGTATGCTGCATAATTCAGCACCTTTTTCAAGAACGCTTACTTTTAGTTGATCATTTTGTATTGTATATCTCATTTTCTTCTTTTTGATACATAAAAAAAGCTGCTAGTAAAACTAGCAGCATATATTATAAATTGAAAGAAATTTTTAAATCATTTCAATGTTTTCTTTCTTCAGCCAACCTTCGTTTCCATCGCTCAACTGTATGTTTCTCCAATCTCCCAATTGATCGATTACTTTTACTTTGGTTCCTTCGTGTAAAAGAAACAGCTCGGTACCGCTTACATCTGGCGAACCTTTAATGGTAACACTTGGGCTAAAAATAATTGCTGATTCTCGCTTTGTAATTTCATCGGTTCTGGTTGATGCAAAAGAATAACTAACAATGCTTAGTACTAAACTGATTCCTGCGAAAAAGAAACCTAACTTTTTTAAACCAACCTTGTTGCTGTACAAGTAGAAACATGCAAACAGCAAACACAAAAAGAACAATCCGATGGAAAGGTAGGACCATAAATCTGCCGAGAAGGCATTTCTGATTCCTGAAAACCATCGTTTAATGAATAATTCTGGTAATACTTCCAGCTTGTCTAAAACATGAGCCTGAGCCATTTTTAAATTGTACTCCACATCTTTGTCTTGAGGAGCAAGAAGTTTGGCTCTTTCGTAGTTTAAGATTGCTGAAGCGATTTGTCCTGTCTTGTAATATGAATTGGCAAGATTAAAGTAAATCTCAGCAGCTTCTATATGGGTTTCCAATACAAACTCGTATGATTTAATTGCCTTTTCGTATTCTCCTTTTTGGTAAAAATCGTTTGCTTCACGAATAGGAGTATCTTGCGCCTGAGCAGCAGATACAAAAAGTAAAGCAATAAGGATATATAATAATTTCTTCATTTCTATTCGATTTTACTAGATGCTCTTTTCTAATTTGGTAATTGTCTCCATTGTTTTCTTGTACAATTCATCCATTTCAGATGATCCTGAAGAAGGAGCGTAGCGTGCAAACTCACAAGTATCCAAAATATTCAGGAAGTCTTGAACCAGTTCTTCTTCTACATTTTTTCCTTGTAGAATGTCTGTAATGTTTTCCTTGTTCAAATCAGCCAAGGGTAGGTTCAACTTATCGGAAGTATAACCCCAAAGAGCTTTTAATATTTCATCGTAGAATTCTTCTTTTTTCTGCGCTTTTAAACTTGCCGAAGCTGTTTTTAATCGCTTCATGGCAACGCGGTTGGCACGTTTGTTTTTAACACGAGCAAGGTCTGCATTCTCTTTAATTCGTTTTCTGTTGAAAACAAAAGCAAGGATAAATACCACAAATGGAATCAAGTAGGCAAGATAGAAATTGGTGGTACCAAAGAATACCTGACCTTTCAATCTTGGTGTAAAATCGTTGGTTTTGATAAAACGAATGTCTTTGCCAATAAACTTCACATCTTCTTTCGAGAACGAGCTGATGACCGCACTGCTTGCATCGCCACTACCTTTTCCAACTTTAATATTGAATTTTGGAGTTGATCGGGTACGGTAAATACCAGCTTTTGGATCAAAGAAACTAAAGTCAACCGGTGGAATTTCATAATCACCGGCATGACGAGGTATGATCAAATATTCAAAGGTAGTTGAACCTGTCATTCCTTTAGCAGTGCTCTTGATATCTTGTTTGGTAGTTGGATCGTAAACCTCAAAATCTGCAGGGAAGTCAAATTCCGGTGGATTAATCAGTTTTAAGTTTCCATTCCCCGAGATTTTAACTTTTAAAGAGATCGCCTCATTTGCTTTAAGAGAGTCTTTATCAACATTTGCTGACATTCTAAAGCTACCTACAGCTCCATTAAAGCTTGCTGGTTTGTTGGCAGGAAACTCTTTCACACGAATGGTAACAGGTTTACTTTTTCTTGGCACTCGAATGTCTTGATAGTTATCGAAGAAATCATCAAAGAATCCTCTGTTACCACTTGATCTGCGTTGACGAATGATACATTCCAATTCAAACGGATCAATGGTAATTTTCCCGGTATGCTGAGGGAATAGAATCAATTTACGGATTACACCGGTATTGTAAATGGTACCATTCACATTTTCTCTTTGCAGAGAAATTTGTCCTGGCGTTGGAATTTCCTGGCTCAAAAATCCGTTGAACGAAGGAAATTTTGAATCACCAAATCCTGCAATGTTTAAGCGAGTGTAAACTTTAATGGTAGCAACAATATGCTCGCCCATGTACACACTTTTTTGATCAACATCAACCTTTACAAACAAATTGGCTTGGGTAATTTTATTGGCCGATGCCTGTGCAGGCTGACTTCCTTGATTGTTTTGCGGTTTTTCATTGGCTTTAACAACTTCTATACTTACTGAATTGGAGCTGAACTCATAGCCTTTAACCTTTATTTTGGCTGGGTTTACTGTGTACTTACCTTCTTTTTCAGCCAGTAATACATATGTGTAGGTATAGGTAGTTGACGAACTCCATTTCCCATTGATGTACTGAGAGCTGGAATTGCGAGAGGTAGAAGGTCCCATCAAAACTCTAAAGCCTGATAAGGAAGGCAACTGAATATCTTTGGCTTTTTCGTTTACCGTATAAACCAATCGAAATTGTTCGCCCACTTCAACCACACGAGGTCCTGCTGCTGTAAATTTAACTTCTTCTGCAAACGAGGCAGAAGTAATGAATAATGTTGCTAATAGTAAGAAAAATATTTTCTTCATCCGTAATGTTCTGTTTTTCAGATGTGTTCTTTTTGTTTTTTCCTGATAAAAAATCTCGTACAAATGTACTTAATAATCATCAGTATTTTTAGTTTGATCAAGTTTAAATAAAGTAACAAGTATCAAGACGGGAGGTACAACTTTTAACTTTAAGTACTTAAGTCACTCATAAGTATTTAAGTACTGCAAACTACCAATCCTTTTTAATTTTGGTTTTTTTCGCTTTCATAGCTTTGGCTTTGGCCTTTTGAACTTTTTCCTGAACTTTCTTCTCGTCGTTCTCCAAAGCTTCTAGCAAGCGTTTAGCATCTTCTTTCGAGATTTTTGGTTGTTGCTGCTGTTGCTTATCCTTATCTCCTTTGTCTTGCTTGTCCTTATTTTGTTGATCTTTATTTTTTTCCTGATCTTTTTTGTCTTGATCTTTCTTATCCTGGTCCTTCTTATCTTGATCCTTCTTGTCCTGGTTTTTTTTATCCTGATCTTTCTGATCCTTATTTTGATCTTTGTTCTGATCTTGTTTTTTCTGCTCCTCTTCCTCTTCCTGTTTCTTTTTCATTTGGCGAGCATATTCCAGGTTGTATTTGGTTTCCTGGGAATTTGGATTGTAACGCAAGGACTGCTTGTAAGCTTCTATACTTTCATCAATCTTTTTACTTTCCAAAAGTGTGTTTCCCATATTGTGAAACAAGTGACCAAGCTTTTCAGGATTCTTTTCGTTAACAGCCAAAGTTTGGAACTGTTTTAAAGCTTCCTCGTACTTTTTTTGCTTGTACAATGCATCACCCAGGTTGAATCCTGCTTCGTAAGAATTGATTTTCTTATCCAAAGCTTTACGGTATTCCACTTCCGAATTCTCAAATTTTTCTCCCTCGAAAAGTTCATTCCCCGAGCGAATAAACTTTCTTTCCTTTTGGGCTACTGCCTCCATGCTTAGAAGACAAATCAAGCTAATGAATATCAATAATATTTTTTTCATAAGTGAGGATTTGTATCGTTCTACTTCGATGGATTAAATAAATTAATGTCTTTTAAATGACGGTTCTTACGTTCCAAAACAAGGAATTCAATGAATAAAAGCAACAAACCGATTGCCAGGAATATCTGAAACTTTTCATCGTAAGCAGTATATACTCTGGCTTCCAATTCTGTTTTATCCATTTTATTGATTTCTTTAAATAGAACGTTTAAACCCGTGGTTGTGTTGTTGGCAATTACTGCTTTTCCACCTCCGGCGGTTGCAATTTCCTCCACCATTTGCTGATCCAGTTTAGAAATCACAATGTTGCCTTCGTCATCTCGCCTGAAATCACTGGAACCAGCTCTTACAGGAATAGGTGCCCCTTCGGGCGATCCCATGGCAATGGTATGAACTGCAATTCCCATTTCCTTAGCCATATTAGCTGCCTGTACTGCATCATCTTCGTGGTTTTCACCATCGGTAATTACAATAATGGCTTTGCTGGCTTCGCTATCTGGTGTAAAACTTCTTGTTGCCAATTCGATGGCAGAACCAATGGCGGTTCCCTGTATAGGAACAATATCGGTACTAATGGAAGACAAGAACAGTTTTGCCGAAGCATAATCCGTTGTAATTGGCAATTGAGTATAGGCTTCGCCTGCAAAAACAATCAGTCCAACTTTATCGTTGTTTAGCTTGTCAACCATTTTCGAAATGGCACGTTTGGCACGTTCCAAACGGTTTGGCTGAATGTCTTGTGCCATCATCGAGTTGGAAACATCCAATGCAATGATTACCTCAACACCTTTTCTTTTTATCTTCTGAAGCTTTGATCCAAATTGTGGACCTGCTACACCAATAATGATAAAGCTTAAAGCCAAAATCAAAATTGAAAATTTATATACAGGTCTGGTGAATGAAGCATAAGGCATCAAATGAGAGATGATGTTCATCTCACCAAATTTTTGCAAAGCTTTTTTCTTAATTACATGGCTTACCCAGTACAACACTACTAATATTGGTATGAGTACGAATAAGTATAGAAATTCAGGATGATCGAAACGAAACTGATCCATTTATCAATGATTTTCGGTTTATCAAATAATTACAATTAAGGAATATTCCTTAAAATTGAATTGCGTAATGCAATCTCCAATAGCAAAAACAATGCGGCAAGCATCGCAAAGATTAAGAACTCTTCACTTTTGGTGCTGTATTGTTTTACTTCAATTTTACTTTTCTCAAGCTTGTCAATTTCAGCATAAATTGCCTTTAGCTTGTTGTTGTCTGTTGCACGGAAATATTGTCCGCCAGTCATTTCTGCAATCTCTTTCAGTACAGATTCATCAAACTTAACCGGCAAGTTTTTCATGCTGATACCAAAAGCCGTTTGTACAGGGTAGGGAGCCGTTCCTCTGGTTCCAATCCCAATGGTGTACACACGAATGCCAAATGATTTTGCCAGCTCTGCAGCGGTTAAAGGTGCAATTTCACCTCGGTTGTTATCACCATCGGTAAGTAGAATTACCACCCTCGATTTTGCTTCACTGTCTTTCAATCGGTTCACGGCATTTGCCAAACCCAAACCAATGGCGGTACCATCTTCAATCATACCACTGTGGATATCCTTGAACAGATTAATCAATACAGCATGGTCGGTAGTTAGCGGACATTGCGTAAAACTTTCCCCACTAAAGATTACCAAACCAATTTTGTCCTCAGGGCGACCTGTAATAAATTGTGTTGCTACATCTTTGGCAGCTTCCAAACGGTCTGGCTCAAAATCGCGAGCCAACATACTACTCGAGATATCCAAAGACATTACAATGTCGATCCCTTCGGTAATGGTATCCTGAAATTTGTTGCTTGACTGCGGACGAGCCAGTGCTATAACGATAAATGCTATTGCCAAAACACGAAACAGAATTAGCGCATGGCGCAAATAGTATTTGTAGGTTTTGGGAGCAGCATTAAAACTTTTTACAGTTGAAACCTGAATACTTGCATGTGCATTTTTGTCCTTCAGAATGTACCAAACGATAATTGGTGCCAGAAGCAACAAAAGGTAGAAATATTCCGGATTTGCAAATTCTATAGAACTCATAGTCTATTGTTTCAATGTTTACTTTTTATCCTCAGATTTTTCTTCTTGTTTCGATTCTTCCTCTTTTTTCTCTTCTTCCTTTTCTACCAAAATGGTTGATTCAATAATTTGGTAGGCATATTTCAAACTTTGTTCGTTTTCGTTAGGAAGAGGTTGAAATTTCGCGAATTTGGCCAAATCGGCACGTTCAAGAACCTCTCTAAGATTCACATGCCATTTGTTGTTCACTTCAACCGAGTTTACTGCCTCAAGAATTTCATCGGTAGTAGACTCTTGAGTAGACATGTTGTATCTTTCATCAAGGTAAGTTCTAATGGTATCCGTTAAATCTGAGTGGAACTGTTTTACTTTTCCTCCTTGCCATAATTTCTGCTGTTTGATCTCATCCAATTTCTTTAGCGCAATAACATGAGCTGGTTCAATTGGTTTCGATACAGCAAATAAAGGCTCATCTTTCTGACGGAATCTGAAATACCAGATTAGGAATACAATCAATGCAAGTACAAGTAATCCTCCCAATAGCCATGGAGCAACTTCTACAAATGATACTGGTGTTTGAATCGGCATTACGATGTCGAAATTTCCTTTTGTAGTATCAATTTGCATGGTTTTAACGCCCAATAGCAAAGTATCGGTACGTAAAATCTGATTCACGCTGCCATAAACCTGAAATTCGAAAGGTTTTAACTTGTATACACCACCATCGAATGAGGTAATGGTGTAATTCTTGTCCACCTTAATTACACCATTTTCAAGTGCAGTTGTATCCTGAGGAGTTTGCTCAATAATTTCAACTCCATTAACAATGCTATCGGAAAAAACAGGGAAGCCAATTTTAAGCTCCTTTGGTTGCTCCACCGATAATTGCAAATTAATCTGATCTCCAATTACAATTACATTGGTATCCAGTTTTACTCCGTAATTGATTCCTCCATCGTTTTGAGCAAACGAATTGTGTGAGAATAATACTGAAGCAAGTACCAACGTAAAAGCAAAAGCCTTTGTCAGGAAGTTAATATGTTTTTTTATTTGATTTGCCATAGTTCTCAGTTTCCTGATTAATGTCCTCTGCGTTGGAATAGGTTGATCAGTGATCTTACGTAATCCTGATCGGTTCTGATATTAGCCACATCAACTCCCGAACGCTTAAAAACTTCGGTGGTATTTTCTTCTTGCTTTCGCCACCACCCGGCATATTTTTCACGAACTTTCTTGTTCGATGTATCTACCCAGGAATATTCTCCTGTTTCGGCATCTTTAATTTTAACCAAGCCAATGGAAGGAAGTTCCGTTTCGCGTTGATCGTAAATTTTAAGTGCCACCACATCATGTTTTTTGTTCGCAATGGTCAAAGCATTTTCATAATCCTTATCATCGATAAAATCTGAAATCACGAAAGTGGTACAATGCTTTTTAATGGCATTGGTAAGGTATCGCAATGCATTGCTGATATCGGTACTTCGGTGTTCAGGTTTAAAATCGATTAACTCACGAATAATTCTCAGAATATGAGTTTTTCCCTTTTTAGGAGGGATAAATTTCTCGATGGTATCCGAAAAGAAAATTACACCAATTTTATCGTTGTTCTGTATTGCAGAGAATGCCAAAACAGCGGCAATTTCGGTAATCTGGTTCTTTTTCAGCTTCGACATGGTACCAAACTCACGGCTACCACTCACATCAATCATCAACATTACGGTAAGCTCACGTTCTTCTTCGAACAGCTTAACGTATGGATTGTTGTAGCGCGCAGTAACATTCCAGTCGATGTTTCGGATATCGTCACCATACTGATATTCGCGAACTTCGGCGAAAGTCATTCCTCGACCTTTAAACGCAGAGTGATACTCACCCGCAAAAATATTGCGGGAAAGACCTCTGGTTTTGATCTCGATTTGCCTTACGCGTTTTAATAATTCACTAGTCTCCATAGTTTAATTAAGAATGAATAATTATTAATTAACAATTACTAATTGATAATTGCTTGCTATGGTACTTCAACAGTATTTAGAATTTCGCTAATGATATTTTCGCTGGTAATATTGTTTGCTTCTGCTTCGTAAGTCAAGCCAATTCTGTGACGCAATACATCGTGAGCCACTGCACGAATATCTTCAGGAATTACATATCCTCTGCGCTTGATGAATGCATAAGCTTTTGCTGCAGATGCCAAAGAGATACTTGCACGAGGCGATCCACCAAATGCGATCATTTCTTTGTATTTTTCCAATCCGTAATCAGCAGGGAAACGGGTCGCGAAAATGATATCAACAATGTATTTTTCAATCTTTTCATCCATGTAAACATCCTTAACCACATCGCGTGCTTTAATGATATCTTCTGGTTTTAAGATTTGTGATGCTTTAGGAAATGCTTTCAAAAGATTCTGACGCATGATTAACTGCTCTTCCTCTTTTTTAGGATAGTTAATCACCACCTTAAGCATGAAACGGTCAACCTGTGCTTCAGGAAGCGGGTAGGTACCTTCTTGCTCAATCGGGTTCTGAGTTGCCATTACCAAGAATGGTTCTTCCAGTTTATAAGTAGTGTCGCCAATGGTAATCTGACGTTCCTGCATAGCCTCCAGTAAAGCAGCCTGTACTTTTGCAGGAGCACGGTTGATCTCATCGGCAAGTATGAAGTTGGCAAAGATAGGTCCTTTTTTCACCACGAACTCCTCTTTCTTCTGGCTGTAAATCATTGTACCCAATAAATCGGCAGGCAAAAGGTCTGGAGTAAACTGAATACGGCTAAAGTCCGCATCAATAGTAGTTGAAAGTGTATTAATGGCAAGTGTTTTTGCCAAACCTGGAACCCCTTCCAATAGGATATGACCATTGGAAAGCATACCAATTAAAAGGCTTTCAACAAGGTGTTTCTGTCCAACAATAACTTTGTTCATCTCCATAGAAATCATATCCACAAAAGAACTTTCTCTTTGGATACGCTCATTTAGCTCTTTGATATCAACTGTTTGGATCATAGAAATATTTATTTGTTTACTTAAATTTTGACATAAAATGTTCCGGATTCCCGAAAAACCTCTACAAAGATAAATTTTTGATGATTTTATAAAAGTTTAATGCAGTTAAAAAGTGTTAACGTTTTGAAAGCTTCAGGATACACGCGGAAAGTTTCATAAGTCAAATCCAAAAAATCAAATTCCAAAAAACAAACTTCAAAACTCATGGAAAAAAGGTGAATAGTGTTTTTGGGTAGAGACGGGATTAATCCCGTCTGTGCGGATCAAATAATAGAAGTAGAGCCAAGGCAATGCTTTGGCTTTAACAATTAATTCTATTTTTAGTTGTTGTAAAGACAGCATTAATATAGTTGAAAACCACCTCACCCCAACCCTCTCCTAGAGGAGAGAGATAGAGAGAGTTAAGAACAAGAGATTGTTCACTGCAAATTTTACTTTCCTCTAACTTTTCAACCATTCTACCTTTCTACTATTTCAGAATTCAACCGTTCGACATTTCGACTCTTTGACTTTTATTCTTTTTACTATTTTTGTCCCAGATTAAAGAAAAACTCTACGATTTGAACAAACGATATTTTATCAGATTAAGCTATAAAGGCACAAATTATCATGGATGGCAGATACAACCCAATGCAATTACAGTGCAGGAGGTTTTAAATAAGGCATTATCTACCATCTTAAATTGCGAAATCAATGTGGTGGGCTGCGGTAGAACCGATACAGGGGTTCATGCCAGCGATTTTTATGCACATTTCGATGTGGATGAGCAAGTGACTTTTGATTGCGACAAGCTGACTTTTCGTTTGAATCGTTTTTTACCTCATGATATTGCCATTAAGCAAACTTTTCAGGTGAGGGAAGAGGCACACACACGCTTTGATGCTACGGCAAGAACCTATCATTACTTTATCACCAAAGAGAAGAATCCTTTTCGATTGGAATCGCATTGGAAGGTAGCTTACGAATTGGATGTGCAAAAAATGAACGAGGCGGCTAAAATTCTGTTCGAATTCGAAGATTTTACCAGCTTTAGCAAGCTGCACACCGATGTGAAAACCAACAATTGCAAAATCTACCAGGCAGAGTGGAAGGATAATGGCGATGAGTTGGTGTTTACCGTTAAGGCCGATCGTTTCCTTCGCAATATGGTTCGTGCCATTGTGGGTACCTTGGTTGAGGTGGGCCGAGGCAAAATGAATCTGGACGATTTCCGCCAGGTAATCGAAAGCAAGAACCGATCAAATGCTGGTTCATCGGTTCCAGGTCATGGCTTGTTTTTGGCTACAATTGATTATCCTGATACCATTAGAGATTTGTAGTTGCAAAAGAAAACTTGCAGGTCATTCTTCTCAAATGAGAATAACTTAATGGTCAGGAACATTTTATTGAATGTGAAGTAATCCTGACTGATCGATCAAATAGGTGAAAAACAGAGATAGTAAGAATGCAATAATTGGAGCGATGATCCACATGATAAAAAAACGATCGACTTCAGTTTTTTTGAATATGTTACGAAAGCCTAGTTTGGCAACTCCAATGCCGATTATTGCTCCCACGTTAAGCTGAACCAACGAGGTGGGTATTCCTTTTATTAAGGATGCACCCAGAAGAAGGCTGGCCGAAATGAATGCAATAATTACAGCTTCTATTTTGCCAAAAAGAACAATTTGCTTTCCTGTGTTTTGAACAATTTTATCTCCAAATATGGAACTGCCAATACTAAAGCTTGGTGCTACAATTAGTGTAGCAAGTATTAACACCTGTAAATATTGATTTTTTGCAACATTAAGCTCGATACACGCCATGGATGAAAGGGGACCTGCTGCATTTGCCACATTATTTGTTCCTATGGAAAATGCAACATACATCGACATTGCAAGGATCAAACCTTTTAAAATATAGCTGTTATTTATTTTTTTGGAGATGGTATAACCCCGTTTTCGAATGGGCCTGTAGATGTATTTCCCGGCCATGTATGCAAGGATAAAAGAGAGCAGTGGCATAACAAACCATGTTGGAATAATTTCATACAATAGTTTGTCTGAATTTAAGGAATCGAAATACAAAGCAGGTGCGGTAACCGCCATAACGGTTGCCTGACTGGTAGATTGTGGGATTCCAAATAGATTTGCTATAAGCAATGAAAAAGCTACAGAGAGCAAAATAATGGATACAATTGAAAAGCTCATCAGTTCAGGACTAAGTAAGCCTTTTCCAATGGTTTTAGCCGTTTCTTTGCCTCCTGTAATTGCACCAAGAAATACCATTAAGCCAAATAAACCGGGAATTAAATTCTTTTTGATGACATTAGATCCGTAGGCAGCCGAAAATGCTGGAGCAGTACCACTTCCTCCCATGGTAATGGATAAAAAAATTGCAATGACAAATGGTATTAAAAATGGAATTAACATAGATTGAATATTTTGATTTTATAGAAAACAAAAATATCATCCGCTAATTCCGAAAGGAACAGTTCTAAAACGTAATGTTGTAGGTGTTTGTGCGTATTTTAACTTGGCTTATAAATTACACTTCGAAAATATGATGCTTGATGGCATAAACAACCAGAGAGGCTGTGTTTTTTGATTGAGTTTTTAAGAGTAAATTTTCGCGATGTTTGTCAACGGTGCGTTTGCTTATGCATAATTGGTTCGCAATTTCATGGTTTGATAGCCCTTTACAGATATTATAAAGAATCTCTGTTTCTCTTTGGGTAAGATCGGATTTGTTGTCGTGTTTATGACTCAGGTTTTTAAAGATGCTTTCAAGAATTTCAGTTGAGAAAAAGCTATTGTCGTTGATTACCGCTTCAATGGCTTGTTGAACTTCTTCGAATTTGGAATTTTTGAGCAGAAAAGCCTTTGCCCCCGCGTTAATCATTTCCGAATAATAGTTCTCATTGGCGTGCATGGAAAGGGCAATGATTTTTGTATTAGGGTATTTTTTGCATACCTCTTTGCTTGATTCAATTCCATTCATTACTGGCATTTCGATATCCATTAAAACAATATCAGCATACCAACCTGATAAAAGTGTCATTAAATCCTTTCCATTGCCAGCTTCTTTGATTTCACAATTTTCCATTTGCTGTTCAAGAAGAAACTTTAATCCTTCTCTGAATAGTTCATGATCGTCTACTACAGCAATCTTTAGTACTGATTTCATTTTTCAGGAATTTCAATTTTCACATAACAACCTCTGTGTTGTTTATTATTCATCTGAACAGTGCCATTTAAAGATCGTACCCTCGATTTGATATTAGAGATACCCATTCCTTCCGTGTTATCCTGTAAAGGAGAATAAGCTTTACCATTATCAGTATAAATTAACTGCAATTTTTGTTGGTATTGTAAAAGAGATATGTCAATTTTAGAGGCATTGGCATGTTTTATTGTATTGGTTATTAACTCTCCAATAACCCTGTAGATCACAAGTTCTATATTGTAATCACCCCTTGTATTGTTCAATTTTAGGTTCAGAGATATTTGAATTTGTTCGGGTAGATGTATGCCTTCAATGAATGTTTTAATGGCCTTTTCCAATCCGAATCGCTCAAGAATGTGGGGGCTTAATTTGTTCGATAGCTCTTTAATCGAAAGAATGGCTTCATCGGTAGCATGATCGACCTTTTGCATTAGTTCTGTGTTTTTGGGATGATCAATGCTATTGTTTATGGCAGAAACAGTCATCTTAATGCTCGATAAAATTGGACCTAAACCATCGTGCAGCTCTTTTGCAAAAATCTGACGTTCGTTCTCCTCTGTTTTAATCACAGCATTTAATATTTTGGCTTCACTATCTTTTCGAAGTTTATTAATTTGATCCTGAAGCTGAAAAATTCTTCGGATGTAGAAAGCTCCAATGAACATTAAAAGTGAAATAAAAACAGCAATCCAGTTAGCGAGCGTAAAAATATCGGTATTTGAAGGAGCTGTCCACAGGTGAACCAGTTCGATACATCGTCTGATCGCCATCAATAAAAAACCTGCAGATATGAGAATCCAGGAGCTGTTAAATTTTGTTTTTGGGATTAATTTTATTGTGATATAAAATGCCCCAAATTGTAATAGTACAGATATTATAAGTGCCACATGCAAAATCATGTTACAATATTAGGGATATTATTCATGAAAGACTTACGTGAATAAACGTATAATTTCAATTGGAATATAAAAACCTTCTTATACCAGTTCGCTTTCAATACTTGGATGGTAGACATGTGTAAAAGTTGTTTTTGCTAAGATTGATTATCCTGAATTGTTAGGGATTTGTAAGGCTCCTTTACATGACTTTGTTGTTCCGCAAAACCTTTTTGTTATTCCGTAACATTAGGTGATTAGTCCGTTCGTGAAAATAATCTTTCAGAACGGTATTTTATCCTTTCCGTTACAAAGGTGAGTATTTCCTTTATGCAAAGGAAGCAGTGATTTGGTGTGCGGAAGGGGTTCCCTCACGTGCGGAAGAACCAAATTTGTGTGCGGAAGAACCAAACTTGTGTGCTGAAGAACCAAACTTGTGTGCTGAAAAACCAAATTTGTGTGCGGAAGGCTCACCTTTGCGTGCTGAAGAAGAAAATCGGCGTGCTGAAGCGGTGCCTGGCTGTGCGGAAAGGGTACCTTGGCGTGCAGAAACAATTTCTTTCCGTGCGGAAGCTGATTTTTTGTCTGCGGAAAGGCTCCCGAATGAACGGAAGCTCAACCAATCTGAAATGATCAATTCTTCTCGCAAACCCAAATTCTTCTGGCGAAATTGGCCTTCTCTTTTTTGCGAACGCTACAATGATCGGTTATGCTCATGCCTGCATTGTTTACAATTTCAGAAATGTCTGTGGTAGAAACAATCACCAAACGATCAGTTACTTTGGCTGACGACTCGATGATGTGGGATATGGTATTCTCATCAGCATAGCTAAACAAATTGTATGGCAAGTCGATAATGGCAGCATCGTACCTGTTCTCGATATCTTTAATATCGGAGCGATATACCGTACTTTCATAATTGAAATGAGCAAGATTTTGGCGCGCTTGTCGGCACACTTTCCAATTGATATCGTTACCTTCAATATTGTATCCGGCAAAACAAGCTTCGAGCATAATTGTACCAACTCCGCAACAAGCATCCAAGAGTTTTGTTTCCTTGTTGGTTTTGGCAGCCAGGATTACCAATGCTTTGGCAATGTTAATATTGATTGAATTGCTGTAGGAAAAAGGTTTTTTGTTGTGTTTCTCCCAAGCAAAATCATTTTTAAGCAAGGTTCCAAAATACCAGGTTCCCTGGTGACAGCAAATGGCATAGGTGATTTTTGGCTTGTAATATTCGGGCATGCCATTAATATTGTAGCCAACATCTCTTAGTTTGTCCAAACGATCCTTGTACTTGGTTTTGTCGCCATTTAAAACCACATATTCCACCTTAAAATCATCAACAGAAATCTTTTCATTTTTGATTTTCTCGATCAGTTCCAAATAGTCCTCAGATTGAAGCTGAACATCAATTCTTTTTCGGATGAAAGCGCTGCACGTAGGTTCGATCTTGATATCAGAAATCAATAGCTTGTTCTTTTCTTCCTGGTTGAAAAGATATTTTGATTCGAGCTTACAAAGATCACTTTCGTGATTGTCGTAGATGTAGGTGTATATGTATTTGCTTGCTTGCATTTGTTTTTGGTAGGTTTAAATTCCTAAGAATGCCCGAAATTATTAAAACCACCTTAACTAACAAAAATCTAGTCAAGTAAAGTTTAATACTAATTACACTATTAAACGAGCCATATAAATTTAATTCCTTCTATTAAATTGGTCATGCTCAAGCCGCAAGGCTCATCCTTTTTATTCATTAAATAATTTCTTTATTAAGGAATTCATGAGCTCCCTTCGGTCGGTTCCATCGATGGAAAAGGATGCAAAATCCCGAATGCTCTGGATAATCCAAAAAATGCAATTTACACAAATGAAAAAGCAGCTTAAGGACTAGCTTAAACTGCTTTTACAATAATTGTGGGAATAAAGAGGTCTTACAAACTTACTGTTTTGTCGGTGAATTGTAATTTTTCGATATTTGTTAGCTTATTGGTTCCGTCTCTATTTTCATTGTTATCTGTAACAATAGTAGATTCTTTGTCGGTGCTTATGGTATATTCTGAGCTTTTTCCAGAGAAAATAACTGTATTGGAACCAGTATTTCCAGTGATATTATTATCCAATTGGTTCACCGTAACCGTATTGTTGTTGCTTCCTAATAAAGTAACATCTTTTAAGTATTGAGAGCAGTGGGTGTATGGTTTCGATTTATCAAATTTTAAAGAAAAATTACCATTTAAACTGGCATTAATACGAGCGTTATAAGTTAAGTATGGATGGAAGAACTTGTTGTTCATTAACTCATAACCCATTGGGTCGTCGGTTTTCATATCTGTGCGGTTGTTTGCCACATACAAGCCCCACATTCCGTGGGTTGTATTTCGTGTATATGCTCCCCAAAGGCCATAATAGCTATCGATAACAGCAGCTAGATATTCCTGGCTTAAACTATTTTCTTGAGTTAGCTCGTTAATCCAATCGGTTTGACCAATTCCCCATAAATTATTAGATAATCCATTTTTTTGAGCAGCTCTAATTTCTTTTTGAAATTCTGGTGCTGCACCTCGTTTTGATGGTGTGCCATTTTCATCAATACCAATACCATAGTCATGAACAAAATGCAAAATTTCTTCGAATGCTGCATCTCTGTGCTCATAGTTTTGATTCATATACCAAGAGCCACCTTCAACTTGAATTTCATTTTGATACAATGGCTGCCCAGTTACTTGCTCTCCTACTGGATTGTTTCCATCGTCTTGACCATTTAACAGGCATAAAATAGCATTGTTATCGGCCATTTTATCGGCTATGGCTGATTTATCGCTGCCATATTTTGAATCAGGGTAATCGGTTAAATAATGATTTAGTATGTTTTTGCATCGAATGATTTGTTCGTCGCTTAGTTTATTTTGGGCTACAATATGGATGCTTCCACCATTTGGTGTTGTAACTTTTACGTATCGGTCAAACTGATTGGCAGTACTGTAAGCACTACCCAAATTGGATGGAATCGTATTACTTATTTCGTTATCGGATATAACAACTGGAGTTTCAGTTACAATGTCATCATCATTACTACAAGCTGTCAATGCGAAAGAGCTTAATACGAAAAAGCTGAAAGTTATAAGTTTCTTTGTCATGCTATAAAAATTTTATTTCAACAATCTGGAAGCAAAAGTAGAGATAGAACTTCTGGCTTTCCTAATCGAATAAGTCCTACTGGTGGTTATTGGGACTTTTTTAATTGCTTTTCCCATAGCTCTAGAATGGTTTTTTAAAAATGGGACAAAATAATTTGTTGGATAGTTCGAGTAGTAATGTATGCTTGAATTTGTTGGTTGTGTGTATTGTGTTAAGTGTAGCTTACTTTATTTATCCTTATCGAATTTAATGATGTTACAGGTGTTTATATACGAATTGTTTAAAATTAAAGGGAAGGAATAAAAACAAAGGTTTTAAATGCAAAGATTAAACCATTGGCTCATTATCTAGTCTTAGAATCAGTAATTATTAAAAAGAAAAAGATGAATAAGATTATACCATGTGTTTTTGCGGTCCTTGTTGTTTTTGGAAACAGCTTATTTGCTCAAGACTTTCAGGGCAAAGCATACTATGAAAGTAAAACCACCATTAATATGGATTTTGGGGGAAGACAAATTCCGGAGGATCGTAAAAAGATGATTCTGGAACGCATGAAACAGATGAGCGAAAGAACCTACATCTTAAGTTTTAACAGAACCGAATCGGTATACAAACAAGAAGAAAAGTTGGAACAACCAGGAATGGGACAGGGCCGAGGTGGTATGCGTATGGGCATGATGATGGGTGCAGGCGGTGAAGATTACTACAAGAATGTGAAGTCGGGAAAATATGCAGTATCGAAAGATTTATTTGGAAAGATTTTTTTAGTGAACGATAGTTTGCCAAAATTACAATGGCAGATGCAAGCAGAAACCAAAAAGATTGGCAATTATACAGCTTACAAGGCTACCGCAGTGAAACATGTGAGTGAGCCAAATATGAGGGCGGTTTTTCAGCGAAGAGGTAGAGATCAGCAAGCAGATAACAAAGAGCCTGAGGTGATTGAAAAGAAGATTGAAATTGTAGCTTGGTATTGTCCTGAGATTCCTGTGAATCAAGGTCCGGGCGAATATTGGGGATTGCCAGGTTTAATCATGGAATTGAATGATGGCAGAACCAGTATTCTATGTTCAAAAATCGTAATCAATCCAAAAGAGAAGATCGATATCAAAGAGCCTAAAAAAGGCAAAGAGGTGAATCAGGCTGAATATGATGAGATATCGCGTAAGAAAATGAAAGAGATGCGTGAGAATTTTAGAAGTATGAGACCTGGAGGTGGAAGAGGAAGACATTAGCAGTGATCAGTGATCAGTAAACAATGATCAGTAAATAGTGATCAGATAGAATAAACCCACTACTTCATTTAAATTGAAAGGAAAATCATGAAAAAGAATTTTTTCATATTGGTATTGTTGTGTGCAAGTTTTATGACTTTTGCACAGGAGAATGTCAATCTTAAAGGAATCGTTACGGATGATTCTGGTAAGGCCATTGAAATGGCTAATGTAATTGCAATAAATGCGGAGACGAACTTGTTGGAATCGTATTGTGTTACCAATCATAGTGGTTTGTATAAGGTGAAGTTGAAGTCGGGTTCGGTGTACAATATTAAGGTGAGTTTTATTGGCTATGAAGCTAAAGAATTCCGATACGAAGCTACTACAGAAGATGGAAGTCATGATTTGAGCATGTCGGAAGAGAACAGCATGTTGAACGAGGTTGATGTGACTTACACCATGCCTGTAATGGTGAAAGGTGATACCATTGTATACGATACTGATTCGTTTACTGTGGGAACCGAGCGTAAACTGAAAGATGTTCTGGTTACTCTGCCAGGGGTGGAGATGAATGAGGATGGACAGATTGAGGTAGAGGGGAAGCAGGTGCAAAAAGTGATGGTGGAAGGAAAGGATTTCTTCGATGGCGATTCTAAAATTGCTGCCGATAACATTCCTGCCGATGCAGTAAGCAAGGTTGAAGTACTAAGAAACTACAATGAAATTGGCCAAATGAGAGGCCTTACCAACGACGAGGATAATATTGCTTTGAATATTAGACTGAAGAAAGGGAAGGATAAATTTTGGTTTGGTGAGTTCACTCTTGGTGCAGGTCCTGATGAGAAGTATTTGGCGCATCCAAAATTGTTTTATTACAGCCCCAAATTCAGTTTAAACCTGATTACCGATGCCAATAATATTGGTGAGGTTCCTTTTACCCGGAGAGATTTCATGAATTTTACGGGTGGTTTTAGAGGTTTTAATCCAGGAGGAGGAAGTTCCATTAGCGTGGGAGGGAATTCTTTGGGAATTTCTACAGCTCAAAATAACCGTGCCAAGGATATCGAAACCAGGTTTGCAGCTTTGAACTTTAGTTATGAGTTGAAAGATAACTGGGATATTGGAGGGTTTGGAATCTATTCTTACACCGGGACCTTAATGGAAACACAAAAAATAACTACCTACGAGTTAGAGGATAAACAATCGCAGGTGGAGAAAAGCATTAGCAGGAACGATCAGGATGTAGAGTTGGGTTTGTTCAAGTTCAATTCGGTGTATAAGCCAAATGCAAACTTCCAGTTTGATTACGACATTTTTGTGAAGCAATCGGACGATGATGAGGAAGAAGAAGTGGAGTCGACGGTTAATGATGAATTGGATAGAATTTACCAGTTGAAACAACAGGAGCCGATTACTTTGCAACAATCCGCTAAAATCTATTACACGGCAAATGATAAGAACATATTTGCTTTCGAAGGTCAGCATTTGTATCAAAACGAGGATCCGTTTTACAATTCAGTTCGTGATGAGTTTGCATTTACTGACTTATTTCCGATAGATAATTCGGTGAGTTTCTACAATATGAATCAGGAGAAGAGAATTGTTACCAATAAAGTAGATGCAAAACTAGATTACTATTTGGTAACCGGAGACAAGAGCAACTTGCAGTTTACCTTGGGAACTACTCAGAATCATCAGAATTACGATACGGAGATATTCCAAAAGTTGGATGATGAATCTGATTTGGAAATGGCAGGCGATGAATTCAAGAACGATGTGAAATTTAATGTTTCTGATCTGTTTTTCGGATTTCACTACAAATTGAAGGCGGGGATGTTCACTTTTAATCCTGGGTTTACAGTTCACCAATACGAAACCAAGAGCACACAGCATGACAATAAAGTTAAGGACGATTTGACTTCTGTTTTGCCAGATGTTTATATCAATATGCAGTTAAAGAAATCGGAAAATTTGCGATTCAACTACAGAATTACCAGAACCTTTACCGATGTGTCGAAATATGCAGAGGCTTTTGTGTTGAACAATTACAATTCGGTATACAGTGGAAATCCTGAATTGGAAAGCGCTTTAAAACACAATGTATCTCTGAACTTCTTTAGTTTTAACATGTTCAATTTTACCCACATGTTTGCGAATATCAGCTATACTAAAAGTATTGAAGGGTTCAAGAACAATGTGATTCCTATGGGTATTAACCAGATCAATTCAACCATTAATTCTGATTTGTCGGATGAGTCATTAAGCGCCAATGCGAGATACCAACGAACATACAAGAATATAAAAATATCGGCTAAAGCTAATGTTTCCTGGAGCGAGAACAACAATTTGGTGAATTCTCAGCCAACAAAATCGGAGTCATTTAATCAGAACTATACAGGATCTATTGGTACGAACTTTAAGAATGCTCCAAATATTGAATTTGGATACAAGTATAGCATCAATAAATACGATAGAGGAGCCACTACAAGTACTTATTATACCAAGCGTCCATTTGCAAGATTAGATATGGCTTTCCTGAAAAACTTTATTCTTACGGCAGACTACGATTTTTATTCTTATACCGATAAGGACAAGACCATAGAGAATGAGTATAGTTTTTTAGAAGCTGATTTAACCTACAGAAAAAAGGATAGTAAATGGGAGTTTGGTATCAAAGGAAAGAATCTGCTGGATACGGATTCTTTGGATAGAAATAGTGAGAACGATTTTTCCTTTACTTCGTCAACCTACTTTGTGCAGCCAAGGTATTTCTTGTTTACGGTGAAGTATGACATTTAAATCAATTACGAACTTTTAATTACGAATTACGATAGAAATTAGCCCTTCTCGTAATTCGTAATTATAATTCGTTCCAGATTTCCCAATTCTTCTCAGCTTGCAGATGAAGCATTTTTAAACCATTGTGCATTTTGGCTCCTTGTTCTGCACCTTTTTTCATGAATAGTGTTTCGGCCGGGTTGTACACCAAATCGTAAAGAAAGTGTTCCTTACTTAAATGTTGGTATGGAATGTTCGGGCAAGTATCATCTTTTGGAAATGTACCCAAGGGAGAGCAGTTAACGATTAACTTGTAATCCTCCATGGTTTCCTGTGTCAATTCCTCGTAGGTGAATTGGTTTTCTTTGGCTGATCGACTCACAAAGCGATATTCGATACCCAAATCTTCCAAACCTCCAGCTACTGCTTTCGATGCTCCACCTGTTCCAAGAATCAAGGCTTTTGGTCGTTTTTCTCCAATAAATTCCTTTAGTGATTCCTGAAAACCGTAAATATCAGTATTGAATCCTTTCAGTTTTATTTCATTACCATTTTTAATAATCTGAACAGAGTTTACAGCACCCAGCTTTTCTGCTAAAGGATCGATTTCATCCAAAAATGGAATTACTTCTTCTTTGTATGGAATGGTTACACAAAAGCCTTTGAGGCGATTGTTTTCGTCCAAAATTTTAGGCAACTCCTGAATGGAAGGAAGCTCAAAGTTCAAAAATTCAGCTTCGATATTTAAGTCAGTAAATTTCTCTTCGAAGTATTTTTTCGAGAAGGAATGTCCCAAAGGATATCCAAGAATGCCGTAGGTGTTCATTGTGGTTAATTCAAATTAATAGTTGATGTTTATTTTGATTCTTCCGGAGAATATTTTTCCATAATCCAAATTAGCAAGAATCCAGCCAGAGCCAAAATTAAAGCAAAGTACAGTTGGGAATCTTGCGCTTGAATCGACTCAAAGGTTCCAGGTAGAATGTTCTTTTGAAGTACAGGAATAACCTCTCCATGCCTATCAATTCTTGTGGTAATGGTTTCTTTCCAAGGCCATACCTTGTTTAATGATCCAATCATGAATCCTGAAAGCAAACCAATGGTCATGTTGTGATATTTTTTAAGCAACCAGCTTAATAGGTGAGAGAAGCTTAGGATACCCACTCCTGCACCTGCGGCCACGGTTGCAATCACATCAACTTTAAAATTGCTCAAAGCGCTTAGGATATGATTGTATGATCCTAATAAGACCAGGATGAATGCTCCTGAGATTCCTGGAAGAATCATGGCACAAATTGCCAAAGCGCCGGATAGAAATAAAAACCAGTAACTGGTTGGAGCCTCGGCCGGTGTTAATTCGACAACCATATAGGCTATAACAGTACCAATAATCATGGCAATGATGGTTCTGGCTTTCCATTCTGTAATTTTTCGGGCAACCACAATTGCCGAAGCTACGATTAGACCAAAAAAGAACGACCAAATTAAAATGGGTTGAGTTTCTAGCAAGTTTTTCACGATCTTAGCCAATGTATAGAAACTAAATCCAATACCAGATAATAAGGCCAAAAGAAAATTACCATTAATAGCTTTCCAGAAATCTTTCAGCTTAAACTGCAAAAGAAGTTTGATAGAACTTAGGTTTACTGATTTAATGGTATTGATTAATTCTTCGTAGATTCCAGTAATAAAAGCAATGGTTCCACCCGAAACTCCAGGTACCACGTCAGCAGCTCCCATACCCATACCTTTTAGGGCAATAAGAACATAATCTTTAATTTTTCTAGGCATAATTGTTTTGTGCGTGAAATTAAGTAGCAATATATTTTCTATGCGGAATAAGCCGCTATAATCTTCTTGAATTGTGAGTTTTCTTCCAGTTCAGGAAACTGAAGGAAGATTTCATTCAGGTTTTCGGCATCAATATCCGTTGATTTCTTGATGTAATGCTCTGTTGCATTTAAATCGCCCGAAAGCATGTAATAAGCAGCCAAATTGTTTAAAAGTTCCGGCGAATCAGGATTGTATCCACAACTCTCTAAAAGAACATCAATGGCAGTTTCAACCTTTTCATTTCTATGGTAGAATTCTGCAAGAGTGATCGAGAAAGTTGGATCGTAAGGATCTAAATCAATGGCTTCGCGAAAGGCGCGAACTGCTTTTTGTGGAGTTTCTGATCTCGAATAAGCGGATGCCAAAGCAAACCAATAATCAGGATTGTCGCTATCTAGTTTATTAGCCTTTTCAAGATAAACCAAGCTCTCATCAATTTTATCCTGGTACATTAAAATCAATCCCATTCCAAACCATGGATCAGGAAGTTCTTCGTTTGTTTTTATGGCAGTTTCGTAATAGTTTAACGCTTGATCGTACTCGTTCAATTTTTCGAAACATTCGCCAATATAAGAATAGGTTGAAGCATGATCATCTTCAAATTCTAAATATTCAATGTAGAGCTTTATTGCCTCCTCAAATTTGCCAGAATTCGCAAGTGCATTTGCCAGATTAAAGTATGCCTTACTGTGCTGTGGATTTACTGCCAAAGCAAACTCGTAAGCTTCTATTGCTTTAGGAAACGTCGCCATGCGATTGTAAACAATTCCGATATTGTACCAGGCATTATCTGAGAAAGGGTTAATGTCGAGAAATTTACTGTAGGTTTTAATACTTTTCTCATCCAAACCAAGCTTCTCGTAGCAATATCCCAGCTCAAAAAGTACTTCGGAATCTTCCTCGTTCAGTCTTAATGCTTCTTCTAAATATCCAATTGCCAAATCGAATTGGTTTAGTTGTTCGAAAGCCATTGCAATTCTGAAAAGAAGATCTTCTCTGTTTTCGTGATCTTTCTTTAAAGCTTCGTCGAATTGTTTTTTAGCACTTTTGTGTTTTCCCATCAGGTTATAGATGTTGCCTTTTAAAAGCCAAATCTCCTTGTTGGATGATTCTATTCCCTGAACTTTATTTAGGATTGCCAGTGCTTCGAGATGTTGCCCACGATTGATTAATACCTGGGCTTTTTTAATTTGAATTGAAATGGCAGTAGGATGCTGCTTACTAGCAATGGTGGTAACTTTCACCGCATCGCTATATTTATTTTTTTCGATATAATGATCTATGATGTTTTCAAATTCATGAACATCAAAGTAGTAAAGCTCATTCGCTTTAATCATTTCCTCATATCTACTTACAATCGTAAGCACATCACCATCAAGATAGTTTTCTGTATTATCTATCATTTATCAAATTAAAATGATTACTGCATTGCAAAAGTAGGATTAATTTTAAAAATACCAAGTTGTAAGATATTAACAAAGTAGGTGTTTTTATCACTGAAATATTGGCATTAGCCTAAAAATAAAAGGTCTTGCATGGCAAGACCTTTGTTGATTATAAGTTTCTGTGTTCTATTCGTAATAAGTCGAAAACTGTTTTTACCGGGTTAAAGGTGATGATAGGAACCTCAGCAAATATGGTGTTCCAGTCAGACATTGCACCATTCCACAAACCTGGCAACTCCATGGCTTTTAAATCTCTTCCATTGTTTGATTTTTCCGAAATAAAACCAGTTTGAGGATCGATAAATTTGCTTAAATCAAACTTGTTTCCCTGGTAATCCTTGGTTCCACAAATCAAATCAACTGGGTTGAAGTGAGTGGCTCTTTCAAAAATGTTTTTCTGTCTAACATCCGATTTGTCAATTTGAGAACCTTCAACAATTTGTAATGAAACAGAACCATCGGTATTTCTAGCCCAGAAAGGTCCTCCACCTGGTTCGCCCTCGTTTTTCACCATTCCGCATACACGAATTGGTCTGTTGAATTTATCGAATAAGTACTTTTTAACCTTATCAGGATTATCCCTTTTTAAGCTGGCTGGATGTGTAGTACAAAGTTTCTCTTCAAGGAAAGTCAACATTTCGGTAAGAATATCTTCAGAGATATCCTTGTCCTCTTCCAATAATTTTAAATAATCGAAAAGGATTGATTGATTTTCCAATAATAGACCTGCTAAAACTTTCTTAAACTTGTAAGTAGTTTCTTTTAATCTGTCTGGAACTACATTGTCTATATTTTTAACGAAAATTATATCAGCTTTAAGCTCGTTCAGATTTTCAATTAATGCGCCATGCCCTCCTGGACGAAACAGAATTGATCCATCTTCGTTACGGAAAGGTTCGTTGTTAATATCAACTGCGATTGTATCTGTAGAAGATTTTTGAACAGAATACGATACACTTAAGTTGCCTTGATATTTTTCTTCGAAGGTATCTTTGGTTTTGTTGTAGCGATCCTGAAACAATTTTTTGTGATCTTCAGAGACAGTTAAATGAATATTGGCATTCCCAGCTTCATCTTTTGCATAATTCAGTGCTTCAACCAAATGTTCTTCGAAAGCTGTTCTTGAATAATGCTTGTATCTATGGAATTTCAACAATCCTTTCGGCAAGTTACCGTAATTTAGACCCTTGCTATTAAGAAACATCGATAAAATTTCCTTGAATTTATTTTTGTCGGCCATTTTATCCAAGTCCAATCCTTCTTCAGTCATTGCGTTTTTAAGGTCACCGTAAAAGGCAAAATCTTCCAAGCGATCAAAGAAATTGAACATGGTTTCGGGCCCCTTATTGCATAAGAATTTCAGGTATTCATCTTCAGTGTCCTGATATGTGTTTAGAAAATCGTAAAGGATTTTAAACATTCTTGATGCTGCACCAGAGGCAGGAACAAACTTTAAAAGTTCTAGATTTTTAGAATGTGTGTTATACACTTCTTCATAAATCTCAAGTTCGTCATCTTGAATTTTGGTAATACCGTCTTCAATAGTAGCCGGTTTTTTCAGTTTCATCTTCGGAAAGCCATTTTTAAAATTGCCAATCTGTTCTTCGATTTTTTCAACAGAAATTCCTTTAGATTGAAATTGAGATAAATCTTGTTCTGAAAACATGGTTAAAGTTTTATTAAAGTGTCCGAGGCAAGATAAAGAATACTTTCATAAAAAGAAAAGGCCTATAGCTTTAATTATGAAAAAAATATTCAATGTAGTGGATTTGTTTTAATCGTAAAAGAATAGGATTAGTAATCAGTCTGTATTCTATATACATTACCTGTAGATTAGGAATTAAAGTAGAATTGTTAAGGTTTGATTTAAAATTCTATTTGTACTTTTGTCGCAAAATAAATAACAAATGACTGACATTACTTACCCGTGGGGACATGAGGGACGTTACAACGATTTTCCTTCTTATTTTAAAACCAGATTTGCTGAAAGAATTCAAAAGGTATCAATCGATGCTGGCTTTACCTGTCCTAATCGAGATGGGAGTAAGGGTGTTGGTGGTTGTACATATTGTAACAACAATAGTTTTAATCCAGCCTATTGCAGTCCACGCAAATCAATTACAACCCAAATTGAGGAAGGTATTGATTTTTTTAAGGCCAAATACAAAACACAGAAATATCTGGCCTATTTTCAGGCGTACTCAAATACATATGGTCATATCGATAAGATAAAAGAACTGTATGAAGAAGCTTTGGCTCACGAGAAGGTAGTAGGCTTGGTTATTGGAACAAGACCTGATTGTGTAAGTGATGAGGTGTTGGATTATTTGGAAGAGCTTGCTAAGAGCAATTATATTGCGATTGAGTATGGTGTTGAATCAGCGAATGATGAAGCTTTGCTGGCTATTAATCGTGGGCATACTTACATTGAGGCAGAAAGGACCATTCAAAGAACAGCCAATCGCGGTATTCATATAGGTGTTCACTTGGTAAATGGCTTGCCTCATGATAGCAAGGAAGATATGCTGAATCACGCAGTTGAAATATCGAAACTGCCTATTGAAACATTAAAATTGCATCAGCTTCAAATTCTTAGAAACACTCAAATGGCTAAGGAATATGAGCAAACCCCTGAGCGATTTTACATGTTCGAACTCGATGAGTATTTGGATTTTATTGTGAATGTAATCGAGAGAATAAATCCTGATGTGATGTTGGAACGCTTTACCAACCAGGCTCCTCCTGGATGGTTGATAGCTCCAAAGTGGGGCATTAAAAATTATCAGTTCGTAAACAAACTGAATAATCTTTTAAAAGCGAGAAATACTTGGCAGGGCAAGTTGTTCGAGAAATAAAGTTTAGAGAGCTAACAGTGTTTCAATCCTGTCAGGATCTTGTTTTGAATCAATTAAATTACGGAACAGCGAACGTATTTACTGAATTTGCTTCAGAACATCGGCACCTTTTTTATATCCCATTTTAACCGATGTTTGAATGTCTTTTACGGCGCCATTTTTGTCACCATTCTTTAGTTTGGCAATTCCACGTGCATAATATGCTCTGTCGAGTTTTTGATCTATTTTAATGGCTTTGTTGTAATACTTAATGGCATCATTAAAATCGCCTGTGCAATCAAGCGAAACGGCTTTGTTATAATACACGCCAGAGGAATTTAAGCCAATCTTCATGGAATGGTTATAATCAGCAATGGCTCCTTTGTAATCTTCGATGTAATATTTGCATATGCCACGATAGTGATATGCTTTAATATTTCGAGGATTAATATTTAAGACATGTGAATAATCTTTTATAGCTTGCTTGTAATTTTTTTGATTCTCATAAAGAATGGCACGGTTTAAATAGGCTTCTTCCTCAAATTTCTGTTTGCCAATTACAACATTTAAATCTTTTATGGCAACCCGGTTGTTGTTAAGGTATGAATATGCAATGGCACGATTAAAGTATGCAGGCAAGTAGTTTTTATCCTCTTTTATAATTGAAGTAAAATGCTTGACAGCTTCTTTGAATTTCTTGTCTGCCAGCAATTCAATCCCTTTCTCGTTTTGTCTGTCTTGCTTTGATTTTTCGCAATTTGTAAACAAAAAGATGAATCCGAATAACAACAAATATTTAAAAGTCGTTTGGTAAAATGGTTTCATAAATTAAGCTTAGAGTTTGAACACCTAATGTACAACTATATAGAAGAATAATAAAATATTACCTATTTAATGTCATTAAAAATATTATTAACAGTGTTTATTGTTTGTTAAACTATCTAAATAACTTGGTGAGTAAATCTTTTTTGCCCATTTTAATTAACTCTTGTTTAATAGCATCGCGATATTCTTTTTTATACCAGAATAAGAATTTTCTTTGTGACAATTTCTCTTTTTTGGTCTTGGCAGTGAAAACCTTTTTCAAAGTATAAGGGTGATAACCGGAATAATATATTACGGTCGCAACAGTCATGGGTGTAGGTGTGAAATCTTGAACCTGTTCCAGTTTAAAATCCAATTCTTTGGTTTTTATTGCCAAGTCAGCCATATCAGCCCCATGGCTTCCAGGGTGACTTGATATAAAGTATGGGATAAGCTGTTGGTTCATGCCTTCTTTCTCGTTGATTTCATCAAACAAGGCTTTTAGCTTGTAAAACAATTTGAATGAAGGTTTTCTCATGACTTCCAGAACTTCATCAGAAGTATGTTCTGGAGCTACCTTAAGTCGACCTGATACATGATTTTTAATTAATTCAATCGCATATTCCTTATTAGATTTGTTGGTGCTTTCATCTTTTGATTTGTGCATCATTAAATCGTAACGAACACCACTGCCAATGAATGATTTCTTAACTCCTGGAATTTGATCCACCTTTTTGTAGATATCCAGCATTGGTTGATGATTGGTGTTTAAGTTAGGACAAACATCAGGGTGAATGCAAGAAGGGCGACGGCAAGTTTTACAAATCGATTCAAAAATCCCTTTCATCTGGTACATATTTGCAGATGGACCGCCTAAATCAGATAAGTAGCCTTTAAAGTCTGGCATTTTTGTGATGTGCTCAACTTCTTTTAAGATTGATTTTTCCGATCGGTTGGCAATAAATTTCCCTTGATGAGCAGAAATGGTACAGAAGGAGCAACCACCAAAACATCCCCTGTGCATATTTACCGAAAACTTGATCATTTCAAAGGAAGGAATGTGTTTGCCTTTGTAACGCGGATGTGGGAGCCTTGTGTATGGCAAATCGTAAATCTCATCCATCTCTTTTTCATTCATTACCGGATAGGGCGGATTTACAACAATTTGCTGATCACCGTAGTTTTGAGTTAGTTTCTTGGCCATCATGGCATTCGATTCCATCTCGATGTATCTAAAATTGCTTGCAAATTTCTTTTTGTCAGCCAAACAGTCCTCATGCGAAAAAAGCTCCTGGCTTTGCCATTGCTTTTTTGTGGCATATTTTTCATCCTGATTTACGATGAATGAGGTTTGAGGAATGTTGGTAAGCGAATAAAAAGGTACACCTCTTTTCATCAAGCGGATAATTTCCTTTAATGGTTTTTCTCCCATTCCATATACTAGCAAATCAGCACCACTATCCATTAGAATGCTAGGTTTTAGCTGATCTTCCCAATAATCGTAATGAGTTAACCTTCTTAAAGAAGCCTCTATTCCACCTACCAATATTGGTATTTCAGGATATAGCTTTTTTAAGATTTGTGTATAAACAACTGTAGGTTTGTCTGGGCGGAACCCATGCTTCCCTCCTGGAGTATAGGCATCATCATGACGCAGTCTTCGGTTCGCTGTGTAATGATTCACCATTGAATCCATATTGCCAGCAGTTACTCCAAAAAACAACCTTGGCTGTCCAAGTTTTTTAAAATCTCTTAAATCATCACGCCAGTTTGGTTGCGGAACTATTGCAACTTTTAAACCTTCGTGTTCAATAATTCGTCCAATTACCGAAGCACCAAATGATGGATGGTCCACATATGCGTCTCCGCTAAAAAGAATTACATCCAATTCATCCCATCCTCTTTCTTTAACCTCCTTGGCCGATGTAGGTAGCCATTGATTATATCTAGTTGTTTCTTTATTCGCCATAAGTCTTGAAATTACTGCAAAGATAGGATTATTTAAAAACATTTTAAAGAAGCATGCTCTTATTCCTAAACTCATCTTGAAAGTTCTTGATATTGCTTTATATTTGCACAACATAAAATGAGCTAATGAAATATTTTTCATATCATACACACTCCTCCTACTGCGATGGTAAGGGAGATCCGGAAGAGTACATAAAAGAAGGAATCAGTTTAGGAATGAAAGCAATTGGTTTCTCATCCCATGCGCCTTTATGTGAAAGTGTTTCCTGGGCAATGAAATCTTCGAATATTCAATCTTATCTGGATGAGATCAGTCGATTAAAGGAGGAATATAAGAATGACATTGAAGTGTACTTGTCGCTGGAGTTAGATTATATTCCTGGAACAACAAAACCCTTTAAAATTTGGAAGAATATTGCCGATTTGGATTATACCATTGGGTCGGTACATTTGGTGAAAGGGGATTCAAATGATGAGTTTTGGTTTTTAGACGGTCCTGATACCAATTATTCGGAAGGAATTCAGAAGCTGTTTCATGGTGATGTTGAGAAAGCAGTATCTGCTTATTTCCATCAGGTGATAGAAATGATCGAAACCCAGAAGCCTGATGTGCTTGGTCATATAGACAAGGTGAAGATGAATAATAAGGGACGATTTTTTGAGGAAACGGAGGGTTGGTATCTCAACTTGCTAAATAAAACCTTGGATACACTTGAAAAATCAAACTGTATTGTGGAAGTGAACACTCGAGGCATTTACAAAAAGAAATCTGACAAGCTGTTTCCTGATGATTATTTTTTAATAGAATGCTGTAAGAGAAATATTCCTGTTACAATTGGTACCGACGCACATCAACCTTCTGAATTATTAAGCCATTTTGATGAAACTGGAAAAAAGCTAAAACAGATAGGTTTTAAGCAAGTTAGTGTTTTTCATAAGGGAATTTGGATTAAAGAAAGTATTTAAATAAAAGAATTGAATAGTGATTTAACCAAATATTCAAGCTCTGATATAAGAAATAATACTATTTTTGCCTAATTAAGACGAAGTGTTCGGTTGAAACGAGTGCTATCGTTAGACAATCTAAACAGAAACTAAGAAAGAAAGTTAATCTTAATTATTAGACTAAGATTTTGCCTTTTTAAAGGACTTTCAGGAAAATATTTATATATGAAATTAGTCGATCCGAAAGATTTGCTAAAAGCCAGCGAAAGTTTAAATTGGTTTGGCGGTGAAAGCTTTGCCAAATTTCTAATGTACATTTTAAAATTAGACAAGCTGAACAAGCTATACTCTGATAATTGTTGTAAAGACGGGATCGAGTTTATAGACGCTTTGATTGAAGAACTAGGTATCAAATTTGAATTTGATGAAGAAGAATTAAAGCGAATTCCTACTGAAGGTGCATTTATTACCATTTCGAACCATCCATTTGGAGGAATAGATGGGATTATTTTGATAAAACTATTAAGTCTTGTTCGACCGGACTTTAAGGCGATGGCGAACTTTCTATTAAAAAAAGTTGAGCCAATTCAGGAATATTTCTTGGGAGTGAATCCTTTTGAAGATAGAAAAGGAGCTGCATCAAGTGCAGGAGGCTTAAAAGAAGCATTGAGACATTTAAGTGATGGAAAACCATTGGGGATTTTTCCGGCAGGAGAGGTTTCAACCTATCAATCGGCAACGCATAATATTTCCGATAAGCAATGGATGCCTTCCATTCTTAAATTTATTAAGAAAGCAGATGTGCCGGTAGTTCCAATATATTTTCAGGGAAACAACAGTTTAATTTTTCATTTGTTGGGTATGATTCACCCAAGTTTGAGAACTGTGAAACTTCCTTCAGAATTATTGAATAAAAAGAACAAGGTTGTACGCATTAGAATTGGTAATCCGATTTCTCAAAAAGATCAGAAAGGCTTTACGGATATCAATCAATATGGAAGATTTTTGCGTGCAAAAACCTACATGTTGGGAACTCCAATCGAGGTAAAGAAATTTTATCGCTTTAAGCGCAAAGCCAAGGTGATTAAGGTGGAAGATGTAATCCCTCCGATTGACGAGAATGTGATTCGAAATGAGGTAGACAGCTTGAAAGATGATTATTTGCTATTTAAAAGCAGATCGTATTGCGTGTATTGTGCACCTTCATCAAAACTGCCTAACATACTAAATGAAATTGGTCGCTTGCGCGAAATCACTTTCCGTGAGGTGGGAGAAGGGACAAATCAAAGTATAGATATCGATGAGTTTGATTTGTATTATCACCAACTTTTCATTTGGGATGAAGAAAATCATAAGATTGTAGGGGCTTACCGTGTTGGGAAAGGACATGAAATCTTATCTGGCTATGGATTAAAAGGCTTTTATTTGCAAAGTTTGTTCCGCATGGGTAAGAAATTTCAGCCTATTCTTAGTCAATCATTAGAGCTTGGTCGTTCTTTTATTGTGAAGGAATACCAAAGAAAACCAATGCCTCTTTTCTTGCTTTGGAAAGGGATATTGTACTTCTTACTTAAAAATCCGGAATCTCGTTACTTGATTGGTCCTGTTAGTATTAGTAATAAATACTCGAATTTGTCGAAGGATTTGATCATTAAATTTATAATGGCCAACTATTTCAATTACGAAATGGGGCAGCATATCAAATCGAGAAAGCAATTCAAGGTTAAGATTAAAGATTTAGATGTTGATATTTTGCTGGAAACAGCTAAGAATGATATCAATAAATTGGATAAAATAATTGGTGATTTTGAAATTACCAATGACAAGTTACCAGTCTTGTTGAAGAAGTATATTTCTTTGAATGCAAAAATTGTAGGGTTTAATATTGATCCGAATTTTAATGATTGTTTGGATGGATTGCTTGTATTGGATTTGTTTGATGTTCCAATGAAAGTGATTGAATCCTTATCGAAGGAAATAAATGATGATACGATTCTTCAAAGATTTTCTTCGGATGATGTGGAATTTTAAGAGATTTATTCCGAACTTTGGGACTCAATTTTGTTAACTGAAAAAGACGATTAGTTGGAATTTCAATATATATTTAAAGGGATTGTTGTGGGCTTAATGGCTTCAATACCGTTAGGACCCATTGGTGTTCTAATCATTCAAAAAACATTACAGAAAGGAAGGCTGGCTGGTTTTATTTCAGGATCGGGAGCAGCTGTCGCTGATACTTTATTCGCTTCCATTGCTGTTTTGGGTTTAGGTTTTGTAATTAATTTTATTCAAGCCCAGGAATTTTACTTCAGACTTATTGGGTCTATTTTTTTGATTTTGGTTGGGTTAAGGATTTTTCTTGCCAATACAGTGAAGCAATTTAAAAAGTCGCAGTCGCCAGGTAAAAGAGGAATGTTTGGTGATTTTTTGGCCATCTTTTTTTTAACGCTTTCTAATCCTATTGCGGTCCTGTTTTTTGGAGCTATGTTTGCCGGAGCTTCAGTGTTTGGAGATGCTCATTCCGCAATGACAGGTCTTTATTTATTGCTTGGTGTATTATTGGGTGGAGCATTGTGGTGGTATGCCTTATCAACCATAGTCGATCTGTTTAGAAAAAAGTTTCGACTAAAACAGATGTTTTGGATCAACAAAATATCCGGATTAATCATTGCCATTTTGGGATTCTTGGTTTTTCTTTCCTGCTTTGAGCCGATCAAATCATTCTTGAATTCTTAATTTTCAAAACAGATCTTGAGTAAATCTGACTTTCTGGGGCATCTGTTTTTCAGCGAACTCAGCTTAATAGCTGAAAAATATCATTTGCTGAAGTATGACGCTTCATTGCATCGTGAGTTGAGCTAATTAAAACTATTCCACGTTTCGACCTTCCGACTCTCGAACATTTGACTCTTTGACTTTCCGACTGTTTGACTGTTGTACTGTTCAAAAAAAAGGAGCACAATTCTTTGCACTCCTTCACTCATTCTTTATAATTCGGAATTATCGTATCGTTACCATAGTAGCACCCCAGCCATATTCTTTAAACGAAGCATCTTGCTGGTAGTGCTTTTTGTATTTGCGTCGCAATTCGTCGTGTACTTTCTTTTTCAAAGTTCCATTTCCTATTCCATGGATGAACACAATTCTTTTTCCTTTCGAATTTTGGTATTGACGCATGATTTCATGAAACTTGTTCAATTGAAATTCTAGAATGTCTGCATTTGAAAGACCAGTTACCGAATCAATCAAAGAGTTGATGTGAAGATCTACTTCAATAATCTCCTCTTTGCCTTTCACATTGATTTGTGGTTTTGATGATTTATTGGCAGACTCTTTTTCTCGAATTACTTTTTTAAATTCTTTTTGGCTCAGTTCCTCCAATTTGTGCTCTAAATCTTCACCAGTTAGTTTGTGAAGAATTACATTTTGCTGAAAATAGGGAGTGTCTTTGTAGCTTGTAGACTTGTAGAACTTTACCGGTTGAATCTTGATGTTTCGTTCAAGGGGCTTCTTGATGTCAGACTCACCTGGTTTGTAGAATAAAATCTGAAAGAAGCAGCTCGATAATTCATTTAACTCCTTAAGGTCATATTCGTTCAGCAGGATTTTTGATTTTGGATCAAGGTTACCCGCTGTTTGTCCTTCCATCTTGTTGCCTTTTTTATCATAGAATCCATACAGAAGAATATGATTGGTATCATTAATCAGGTATAGTTCCTGAGGACTCTCCGTTGGATTATAGCCTTCACGCGGAGCAAATGCTACATATACTTCTTCTTTCTCTACAAATAAGTTTTGTGCACTTGCTTTAACGGTCGAACTTTCTGATGTAATATGTGTGGTTTGCTGCTGATTTGCTTGTTCGCCACCTGCTGCTTCAACTACTACAAGATTTTTTTTTATGCTTGGAATCTCAAATTCATCTTCATCGTTCAACACCATAACGGTATTTGCATCGATAATTTTGGTTACGGTTCCTCCGCCTATATCATTTAAAAAACGGACTTTATCGCCTATATTGATTTGCATTTGATCTGATTTTTTTAATTCCCAACAAAGTTAGCTATTTTTGCCGATCAAAATGAATTGCCGCATGATAATGTGTGGCGCACAGATGAAGGAAGATGGAGATTAATACAGAAAACAAAACATTAGAGACACAACAGATTGAAATTGCAAATTTTACTTACGATTTGCCCGATCATAGAATTGCAAAACACCCTTTGCAAAATAGAGATTTATCTAAATTGTTAATTTATCGCAATGGTGAGATCAATGAATCTGTATTCAATCAACTTCCGGAAGAAATAGAGTCGGGAACGAAGATGGTGTACAACAACACCAAGGTAATCCAGGCAAGACTAATTTTCCATAAAGAAACAGGTGCACGTGTTGAGATTTTCTGTTTGGAACCCTTGAATCCTGCTGATTACAACCTGGCTTTTCAGGCAACTCAAAAGTCTACATGGAAGTGTATTGTGGGGAATTCAAAAAAATGGAAATCCGGAGTGTTAAGCATGTCTTTCTTTGTAGATGAGAAGGAGTATCAATTGCAGGCAGAGAGAATTCAATTGTTGGAAGGAGCCCAGGAAATTCAGTTTAGCTGGAATCATGAGGAGCTCAGTTTTAGCGAAGTTTTGGAGCAAACAGGTAAAATTCCAATTCCACCTTACTTGAATCGAGATACTGAAGAAGGTGATTTGGTTCGATACCAAACGGTTTACTCCAAATTTGAAGGTTCTGTGGCAGCACCTACTGCAGGTTTACACTTTACCGATAAGGTTTTTGCAGAAATGGATGCCAAAGGAATTGAACGTGAAGAATTGACTTTGCATGTAGGTGCAGGTACGTTCAAGCCTGTGAAATCTGATCAGATTGGGGATCATGAAATGCATACCGAACATATCCAGGTAACTGCAGAAAGCTTAAGAAGTATTGCGGCTACAAAAAATGGAGTCATTGCAGTAGGAACAACATCGGTTCGTACATTGGAAAGTTTGTATTGGATGGGTGTTAAAATCCTGACAAAGGCAGAAGATCCTAAGTTGTTGAGGCAATGGGAAGCCTATCAATTGCCTAAGAATTATACGGTAGAAGAATCATTTCAGGCCATTTGTGCTTATATGGAAGAGAATGAAATCAGCCTGTTTAATGCAGCTACGCAAATTATTATTGCTCCAGGTTACGATTTTAAGGTGATCAAAGGATTGGTTACCAATTTTCATCAACCACAGAGTACTTTGTTGTTGCTAATATCGGCATTGGTGGGTGAAGATTGGAGAAAAATCTACCAGCATGCCTTGGATAACGAATTTCGTTTCCTGAGCTATGGTGACAGTTCACTCTTAATGAAAAGAGAGATAGTTGGGTAGTCCAAAGGTCTGGAAAGTAGAAAAGTGAAATAGTAGAATGGTGAAAAAGGAGAAAGTGTCCCATTCTACTATTTGTATTTTCTTCCGTCGCATATAAACGATCTTCATCAATTAAGCGCATGTAGTTGCGACGATATTTGTATGAACCATATACCTTGGGCTACATTCGCTTTGCTCATTTGCCCAAGGCTATAAAGATTACGTCCCTCTGGGGCTATCCTTTAAGTCTTATGGACTCGCTTGTTTAAGACTTTTCCAGATTCTTCCAGGCCATTCGACTTTTTGACTGTATAAATAGAACCTTACTCTATCTTCTAAAGAAGAAAAGAAGGCAGTTCCAAACTCCCTCTCTTTGAGGAGAGCGTTGGGGTGAGGTAATTGCAAGAAAAGAGGCACAAACCAATGCATTACTTGTAATTGTTCATTACTCAATGTTAAAATGACCAATTGCAGGCTAGAAATCACTTCCATCCGGGATTGGAATGACAACTGGTTCGATTTGCCTGCTGAATGCTGTCATTTGTGTTTATCTGTGGACAAAACTTATCTGCGAAAATCATATCCATCATCAACATCTGCGTCTAATTCTTCGAGATCTTCGTAAATCTCCTTCTTTTCACTTTTCACCTTTCTCCTTTCTCCTTGTTGCATGGTATTTGTGATTTGGTCCCGAAAGCTTTAGGGATTGAATTTTGGGATTTATTCCAAAAATCCCTATTTTTATTTATGTTCATCCCAAACATTGTAAAAGTATGGCTACCAAATTTCAACTGACTTTATTGTTTGTTTGCTTTGCTTTTCTGCTGTCTGCTCAAAGCCGATTTTTGAGAAGAGGAGAGAAGGCCTTTGTAAAGACTCATTATGCAGAGGCAATTGCAAATTTTAAAAATGTAAAAAACAAGAACCCTGAAATCAACCGCAAGATCGCAGAGTCCTATTACTTCTTGGGCGATTACCAGGAGGCTGAAAACTATTATCAAAAAATATATGATAGTGAAAAATCTGCAGACGATTTGTTGGCCTTGTCTCATATCCATTTAAATGCGGAAAAGTATGAAGAGGCAATATTGTGTTGTGAAAGAGCTGCAGAAAAAGGTGCGAATCAGATCCGTGTATGCAAGAGAATCAAAGCTATACAAGAATTAGAGAAAGCTACTGACGCTTCAGGAATGATTTTACGCGCCATTCATCAGCAGCCCAAATCGAAAAGTTTGGGTGTAAGTGTAGTGGGGAATAAAATCATGTATTCTAATCTGGGCAAAAAGAATGCTCGTGGAGTTAAGAACTATCAATTGTTTTACAGTGAGTTTACCGATCAGGAATATTCAGAATTGAAACCTTGGGCCAATCAATTGGATAATGCTGTTGATCTTGGTGCGGTTGCTGTTCTTGGAGATGAGAAAACAATGTATTACACGCGTTGGTATACCAGGAAAGGCAGACAGTATATGGAGATTGTTGAGGCTGAGCTCAAAAAAAATAAATGGAAGGCAAGTTTTGTTCTGCCATTTAATGGTCGAAAATATTCGTGTGCTTATCCCTATATTACCAAAGATGGCAAGAGTTTGTATTTTTCTTCGGATATGCCAGGCGGATACGGAGGAATGGACATCTATGTATGTCATAAGAGAGGAAAGTTCTGGGGAGCGCCAATTAATTTAGGAGAAGAAATCAATACCAAACATCATGAAATTTACCCTTCCATTTTAAAGGATGGAAAGTTGTGGTTTGCTTCCGACGGGCAGGTTGGTTATGGTCATTTGGATCTGTTTTATGCATCGAAAACAAAAGAAGGCGAGTGGGGAGAGGTGAAGAATGCAGGTCCTGCTTTAAATTCATCGCAGAATGATTTTAGCATTCAGAATAGTCCTGAAGAAGGACAGCTTTTAATGGTTTCGGACAGAAACAATAAGGGAATTCGAGATCGAATTTATTCATTTGGTGCAGATCGAAAAATGCAGGTTGAGCTTTTTGTGAAAGATGAGATCAGCAAGGAGTCAATTGCGAATGCGAAGATTGAAGTGGAAAAGGTGCTGAGTAATCAAATGATTGTGCCACAACAAATCGCTGCAGGCAAGTTTCAGTTTGAGGTTTCGTGTTATGAACTGGGCGAGGGCATTCTTTATGAGATAAATGCAGAGAAACAAGGCTATGAGAAGACTCGTGTAAAGTACTATCCGGTGAAATCTAATTTGAGCATTGATATACTGCTTAGGAAATTAGAGGAAAACATGGAGGGAGGTTTTGCCAAAGAGTTGACCCCAATTCATTATCCAGATAAAAGAATGATGTTTCGTAAACTTCATTTTGATGCGGGGCAAGAGAGTTTAAATTCTCAGGCAAAATTAACTTTATCGAAAATGGCGGGTTTCTGGAAGATGTATCCCGAATTGGATATTGTTATTAATTCGCATACCGATTCGAAAGGAGTTGCTGAGTCCAATAAGACTTTGTCCATGAAGAGAGCAAAAATGGCCAGGGAATTCTTGATTGCCAAAGGTGTTGATTCCAATAGAATCATCTGTAATGCCTATGGAGAACGTTTTGTTGTAAATGGATGTGTCGATGATATGGATTGTTCGGAAGAGCTGCATCGACAGAACCGAAGATTGGAATTGTTATTTGTAATCAAATAGCTATATCAGTTAGCAGTTATAAAAGTAGAAAAGTAAAATAGTAGAAATGTAGAATGGCAGGAGGCGCTTTTTCTTTCTCGTTTTTTCCTTTCTCCTTTCTCCTTTCTCCTTTCTCCTTTCTCCTTTCTCCTTTACCCTTGACTTTTATCAGTATTAATATAAAATCTTAATTGGTAATCATCCGAAAATTATTATATTTACTACGAATATTGCGTTCAATTTATCTCTGTACTCTATTCTATCTTGCACTATGAGAAATATCTATTTTATCATCTGTTTTGTTTTATCGGTTGGGACAATCGGCTACTTTTCCCCTGTTTTAGATTTGAATTTTAATGTAGCATCATCTGGTAGTACTTCTTATGCAGTTGAGATTGCAAAATACAAATACCCTGTTTACACTGATTACTTTGAGAATTTAGAAGGGGTGATTGAATTGAGTAGCAAAGAAGGTGATTTTCATTACATTTCAGGGATTACAAAGTCTTTGAACGAAGCAAAAGACTTGAGAGAGAGGTTAAAAGAAACTGGATATGCAGAGGCCAGAGTTGTTGATTTGTTAGAGGAGTTTTCGGAAGAAGAGTTAGAGGGAGTAATCAAATCGGAACCACAAGATAAGAATGTTCAGAAAAAGAAATCTGCAGAACTGGCAATATCAAAATTGACGAATGTAGAAAATGCATATTTCTATACCATTAAATTAAAAGAATCAAAAGAGATTTTAACGGCAAATCAATTTGAAGCTTTGAAGCCTAAGGTACACAAGCAGGAAGGGCTGTATTACTATTTGTTAGGAAAATTTGAGGATGTGGGTAATGCAGAAAAATATCTGAATGATAAAGTGAAGAGCAAGTATGCAAATGCAGAATTACTTGTAATGAATAAGGGACAATTGGTGAATGTTTCGAAAGCCAAAAATACCAAAAAGACGAGTGAGGGATCTTATAATATGGGACGCAAAATGCGTGGTAAGGAATATGTTGATTACTACTATGAGTCGTCAAGTCTGAAGATTTCCAAATCCCCAATTTATTATATCGAAATTGGACCGTATGCCGACAAAGAGGAAGCAGATGATGCAGTTCAAAAACTTCATGATCTGGGCTTTACCAAAGCAGGAGTCAAGGATCCAAGTAAAGACAGGAGAGTCGTAAATCAGCCTGATGCTGCAGCTGATGCTCATTATACCATTCAAATTTTTGCTGGAAAGAACAAAGTGAAAAACTCTCGCTTTAAGCTACAAGATGTGAGTCAGTCCTATGATCAGCACGATAAATTGTATCGCTATTTTGTGGGTAACTACGACAACTACTGGGTTTGCCGTCGCGAGTTACGCGAAGTGCGCAAGAATGGCTTTAGGGATGCGTTCATTGTAAAACTTTAATCAAGCAAGTATAAAGTATAAAGTATAAAGTATAAAGTATAAAGTATAAAGTATAAAGTATAAAGTGGGACAAAACCAATTACAAGAAAGGTTGTTTAAATTTTCTGTGGATGTAATTATGGGTGTAAGAAATTTACCTAAGGGAAGGGAATTTCAAGTTGTCTCTCATCAGATATTAAAATCAGCAACTTCGGTCGGAGCCAATTATGAGGAAGCTCAAGCGGCAGTCTCAAATGCCGATTTCTCAAATAAAATAGCAATTTCATTAAAAGAAATAAGGGAAACAAACTATTGGATCAGATTAATATTGGCTATTTCAAGTAAAAATGATGTTTGGAATAGCCTTGAAAAGGAATCAATGGAATTGATGAAAATACTGGGTACGATACATTCTAAAACCAGAAAAAGATTTAATAAATAATTCCTTTCTCCTTTCTCCCTTCCACTTTCTCCTTTCTCCTTTCTCCTTTCCTCCTTTCTCCTTTCTCCTTTCTCCTTTTTTCCTTTCTCCTTTTTTCCTTTCTCCTTTTTTCCTTTCTCCTTTTTTCCTTTTTTCCTTTCTCCTTTTTTCCTTTTTTCCTTTCTCCTTTCCTCCTTTCTCCTTATCTTTGCTGCTGGCAAACCGTTCTATCGCTGTTTCGCAAGAAGGAGAGGAAAGTCCGGGCAACGCAGAGTAACATACTTCTTAACTGGAAGAAGGCCGAAAGGCTTTAGTAGTAGAGCAGAAAATAACCGCTCCAATTTATTGGTGTAAGGGTGAAAAGGTGAGGTAAGAGCTCACCGGTACCTGTGGTGACATGGGTAGCCGTGTACCTTATGTGTTGCAAGATCAAGTATACCGTCAGTTGTAGGCTTACTCGGCCGATGTCGGGGGGTAGATTGCTAGAGACATTTGGTAACAAATGTTCAAGATAAATGATAGAAACTCTTTTTTTAAGAGGACAGGACCCGGCTTATAGGTTTGCCAATTTTAATTAGTAATGAACAATTGTTAATTAATAATGCCATCTCAATGTTTTGAGGTGGTTTTTTTTGTATCTGCTAATCTCGAATTCCAAAAACCAAGCCAGCTTGCTGGTCCCGACTCTTCGAGATATAAAGTATAAAGTATAAAGTATAAAGTATAAAGTATAAAGTATAAAGTATAAAGTTGCGAAAGTAGTATTGTGTTCCGAACTTTGCATACTCATTGTTCATTCTACCATTTCACTTCTCTCCTAAGAACTTCAAAGATAGCTTGTTAAAATAATTATTTAAAGTTGTGTAGGGTGGTGGTTAAATAAAACGGTATAATAATTGAAAAAAAAGTAAAACGAACACGCAACCGTTTGTGTAATTTGTAATCTTAAGAGTAATGGATTAGACTATGATGAATGGATGCTAAATTAATGTAAAGGGAATTTGAGTTTTGATTAAAAAAAAATAATGACAGGTTTGACACTTGCTTTTGATAAATTAAGGCTGTACTTTTGTCAAGTTGACTATACGAGTTAATAATACCACTTATACTACTATAAATTGTTTATTATGACTTTACCTAAAATTAACATTTTTGATAAGACAACTCCACGTTGGATTGTTTTTGTGATCGATTTAGCGATTAGTTTGGTTTCGATTACAGCTGCTTATCTTCTGCGTTTTAATTTTAATTTGGAAGAGATTCATTTGAATGCCGCAAAGGTAATTATTCCCTTGTTTGTATTGTTAAGGGCTTTGACTTTTCTATATGGAGGCACTTATGCAGGAATTGTTAGGTATACAAGTTCTAAAGATGCGGAAAGAATATTTGTTGTGGTTTCGATAGGGTCTGCGGTCTTTACTTTGTTTAATTTATTGAGTTATGTTGCAAGGGATGGTGTCTTTATTGTGCCCTTTTCAATTTTGATTATCGAATACATTGCAGTTGTCTTTTTAATGACAAGTAGTCGCATCATATTCAAGGCCATTTACTATAGGTACTTGACTCGATCTAAGATTCGTGAGAATATTTTGATTTACGGAAGTGATGAGTTTGGTATCATGGCAAAGCATGCTTTGGATAGTGGTAGTGAAGTAAATAGTTCTATCGTTGCATTTATCGACCACAATAACAAAAAGGTGGGAAGTAAACTAGAGGATGTGAAGATATACAGTACTTCCGATTTGCAGGATTTGATTGAACGCAAAGAGGTTGATAAGGTTATTATTGCCAAGAAAGATTTATCTCATACTCAAAAGAGTGAGGTGGTTGAAAAATGTCTTGAATTCAATGTGAAAGTTTGGGAGGTGCCTAAGTTTGAAAGTTGGGTGAATGGAGAATTGAGCGTTAAACAAATTAGGGCCATTAAAATTGAGGACTTGTTGGAGAGGGATCCAATTCATTTGGATTGGGATCAGATCAACGAGCAGGTGAATGGAAAAACTGTTTTGGTTACAGGAGCTGCTGGATCTATCGGTTCCGAGATGGTTCGTCAGGTTGCGCGTTTCTCTCCAAAATGTATTGTCTTGTTCGACCAGGCGGAATCTCCATTGTACGATATTGAATTGTCCTTAAAAGAAGAGTTGAGCTTTTTTAATGCTGAAATTGTTATTGGAGATGTTCGCGATAAGGAGAGAACTCAAAGAATGTTTGATGTTTATAAGCCTAATTTGGTATATCATGCCGCGGCATACAAGCATGTTCCCATGATGGAAAACAACCCTTCTGAAGCGATTAAAACAAATGTATTGGGAACAAAAAATATTGCCGATCTATCACTTGAATATGGAGTGGAGAGATTTGTGATGGTTTCCACGGATAAAGCGGTGAATCCAACCAATGTGATGGGGGCGTCAAAAAGAATAGCAGAGATTTATACACAATCATTAAATTATCCAGGATGTCCTACGCATTTTATTACTACGCGTTTTGGTAATGTTTTGGGATCGAATGGATCGGTGATTCCAAGATTTAAAGCTCAAATCGATAAAGGAGGGCCAATTACGGTAACCCACCCTGAAATTACCAGGTACTTCATGACCATTCCAGAGGCGTGTCAATTGGTGATGCAGGCTGGAGCAATTGGTTCTGGAGGGAAGATTTTTATTTTTGATATGGGGAGATCTGTTAAGATTGCAGATTTGGCCTATAAGATGATCAAATTGAGTGGTTTAAAATTGGGTGAGGATATTCAGGTTCAATTTACAGGTTTAAGACCTGGTGAGAAATTGTATGAGGAGTTGCTGAATGTAAAAGAGAATACCATTCCAACCAAGCATCCTCGTATTATGGTCGCTAAGGTGAGAGAGTATGAATTGGCAGAGGTGCAGTTGCTGATTGAGCAGTTTTATGAATTGCTGGAAACCAATGATAATTTTAAGATTGTGGCCCACATGAAAGCAATAGTTCCGGAGTTTAAATCGATGAACTCAATTTATGAACAATTGGATAAGCGTTTCGTGTCAAAATCCAAACTGGTTGGAGAACAAAGTGTGTCTGAAGAAATTAAAGAGATGTTGAGCTAGACATCTAAAAAAAAGATAGGTTAAAAGCTGTTTTGCATCATGTGTAAAACAGCTTTTGTTTTATTCAGATGTTAATGGACTGGGAAGCAATCGAACTTGACACTTTTGGCAGCTTTTTTATTGAGAATTTTTAACTACCATTGCACGAGAGTAACAAAAAAGCAAAAGTAGAAAAGTGAAAAGGTAGAATGATGGAAAAGTTCAGGAAGTAAACAATTAGCATTCCAATTTTGTAGTCATCTCTCTACCATTCAGGATAGGGAGAAGGATTTCTCTCAATTATGAATGGTTAATGATTCACAGAGGAATGGTCATTGTAAATAAAGCCCCAGGGGGGCGTAATCTTTATAGCCTTGGGCAAATGAGCAAAGCGAATGTAGCCCAAGGCATATGGTTCAGGCATATGTCGTCGCAAATGCATGCCTTTGATTAATGAAGATCGTTCATATGCGACGGAAGAAACCTAAAGTCGTAATGTCTGGAAGAGTCAAAGAGTCTAGAAAAGTGGAATGGTAAAATAGTAGAAAAGAGGAATGAGTATGCAAAGTTTGGAAGCTGTGTTCTTCTCTCCTAAAGGAGAGAGATAGAGTGAGGTTGATTTGATTTTGATCATCCCGAAAGCTTTCTGGATTGGATTTCTTCCTGTGTTTACCCTTTAATTATTCCTTTTAGTCATGAGACGCTTCGTTTTGTAATCTAAAGGGGCTTGTTTGATGCAGAAAAAAGTCCCCTTTAGGGGATTTAGGGGTAGAAAGAGGAATAGAAAAAAGAAACAGGTCTTGTGCTCCCACGAATTATCAGGAACCGAGAGATCTAAACTTTAAAAGTCATAAGTGGAGTGGGAATGTGGGGAGTGGGAAGGTATCGCTCTCAACTTACTGATTACTGATTACTGATCATTGTTCACTGTTTTGATCACTATTAACTGATCATTGATCACTAAACACAGCGTTTAGATCATTGAGGTGTAAATTTTGGTCTTTGGAGCTAGAGATTTGTTTTTTGGAATTTTACTATTGCCTTAAAAATATGTTAGAAAAATATAAGATAAAATAGCCCAAAAATTAGGGAATTGGACGACAGTTTTTTATTTTTGCGCAACTGTGAAAATCTTTGATCAGACATAAGTGGGGTTTGATCAAAGCAAAACGGTCTAGATTGAATAATAGGTGTAAACCATAAGCTTTTTAATAGAATACAATTATGATTCGATTATTTCGAAAAACTCTTTTTCTGGGATTGATCTTCGCTTTTGCTGCTCTGGGAGCAGAGGCGCAAAATACAAATATCAACCCGGCCACGGTAAATGTAAATGCATTAAGCGACAAGCAAATTGAACGAATCATCTCCGAAATGGAGAAGAATGGTATGAGTCTGGAAGAAGCTATGGCTTTGGCTCGTGCACGGGGAGCTTCTCAAATGCAAATCGATCAAATGACTCAGCGCATCAAGGATTACAAATTGAAAAATCAATTTGCTGGATCAAATACAAATGTGCAAACTTCTGAATTGCCTGCTGAATCGCCTGCAGATTTATCTGCAGGATCAGAGAAGAAGGAGTTCAAAGCAACAGAAAAAAACAAAGAGATTTTTGGTTTTCATTTTTTCAACTCAGAGAATTTGAGCTTTGCGCCAAATGTGGATGTTCCGGTTTCAGATTCTTATGCTTTGGGCATAGGAGATGAAGTAAATATTGCAGTTTATGGTGCATCTCAACAGTCTTATATGTTGGTGGTTCAAAAAAATGGAGCCATTATCATTCCTGATTTGGGTCCAGTCAATGTATATGGAATGTCTTTCGCAAAGGCCAGTGAAAAAATCAAATCCAGATTAATTTCCATTTACAATGGCATGCAAGGAAATCAGCCCAATACATTTGCAGATGTAAGTTTGGGAGCCTTAAAGGGAGTGAAGGTTAATGTAATAGGGGAGGTGAACTTACCAGGAACCTACGATTTGCCGGCAACCGCTTCTGTTTTCAATGCACTGTATTTGGCAGGAGGGCCAAATGAAAATGGATCTTTTCGTGTAATCGATTTGATTCGTGACGGGAAAGTGATCAATTCGGTAGATGTATATGAATATTTAATTGATGGAAAAACTCAAAACAATGTGCAATTGCGCGATCAGGATGTAATCATGGTGCGCCCATATGTTAATCGCATTAAGGTAGCGGGTGAATTCAAACGTACGGGTTTGTTTGAGGCCAAGGATGGCGAGTTTGTAGCCGATATTTTGCGTTTCGCAGGTGGTTTTACCGATAAAGCCTATACGCACCGTTTGGATCTGTACAGAAATAATTCTCGTACACTAAGTGTGGTAGATGTGCCAGCTGACAAATACAATCAAATTACATTAATGAATGGTGATGAGATTAAATCAGGTGCCATTACAGAGCGTTTCGAAAATAGAATCAGCATTGAAGGGGCAGTCTATCGTCCTGGTGATTATCAGTTGTTAGATGGGATGAAGCTTTCTGAATTAATTGCAAAAGCAGAAGGCCTGAAAGAGGAAGCCTTTATGGAACGTGGTGTCATTACCCGCAAGCAGAAGGATTTAAGTCTGGAGGCCATCTCGTTCTCGCCACGTGAAGTCTTGAATGGTAAAGCGGATGTATTATTGCAGCGTGAAGATCGAATTCAGATCTCTTCCATTTTCGATCTGCGCGAAGCGCGCACGGTTGAAATTGTAGGAGAAGTGCAATTCCCGGGAAGCTATGCCTGGGCAGAGAACATGAAAATTGCCGACCTGATTTTCCAGGCAGGTGGATTCCTGGAAAATGCAGAGGTGAGCTCTGTGGAGGTAAGCCGTGTATTGGATTACAACGAAACCAAAGAATTGACCAAATCATTATTGCATACCTATCAATATGGATTGGATCGTAACCTGAAGCTGGATGCAGAAGGTGAAGCATTTATTTTGAATGCCTTCGATAAGGTATACATTCGCCGAGCACCAGGATATCGCCCACAAGGAACCGCAAGTGTGCAGGGAGAAGTAAAGTATGCGGGAGAGTATGGGATCACCCGCAAGGATGAAAAGATATCAGATGTCATTCGCAGGGCTGGAGGTTTGACCCCTGAAGCCTATGTGAAAGGAGCCTCTTTGCGCAGAAGAATAGAATTGAGCGAAGCAGAATACCAGGCAAAACTAGCCATTGCCATGCAGGATACCACCATGAATGCCGAAGAGGTAGAAAAGGTACAGTATCAGATAGTAGGAATTGATCTGCCAAAAATCATGAAAGAACCGGGTTGTGTGGAAGATTTGCAAATGCTGGATGGGGATCAGTTGATGGTGCCTTCCAAATTGCAAACCGTTATGGTATCAGGTTCGGTATTGAACCCGGTGGCACATACTTTTACAGACAAGAAAAAAGCAAAAGATTACATCATGAGCTCAGGTGGTTTTGCCCAAAGAGCCAAGAAAGGAAAAGTTTATGTGCTCTATGCCAACGGAACAACAGCAGCCACAAAAGGTGGATTATTCGGAAGACGATTCCCAAGAATCGAACCAGGCTGTGAAATCATCGTTCCGGAAAAACCAGAAGTAGACAAAGCTGCAAACGCAAGCAAGTGGCTGGCCTTCACATCAACATTGGCGAGTTTGATTACGGCAATAGCAGTTGCTACCCGTTAGGGTAAAGTCCCTCTTTTAAGGGGGATGCAGGGGGAGGTTTTTGATTTGGATTGAACAGATTTACAGTCATCCTGATCTTTGCAGTCATTCCGTCATCCAGAACTGACGAGGTCATCCAGAACTGACGAGGTCATCCTGAACTTGTTTCAGGATCTTAGGATCTCAGGATCTAAGAAATAAGAAGAAAGAGATGCTGAAATGAGTCCAGCATTATATATATAAGTGCTGAAAAATCAGCAGGACGAAAAATGAAGAGAGCATACATATATATCATGTCAAATAAAAATAGAACGACATTGTATATTGGAGTAAGCTCTGATTTGAATAGAAGAATGGCTGAACATTCGGAAGGGATAGGAGCAAAGTTTACAAAAAGATACAATTTGACTGACTTGCTTTATTATGAGGAGTTTGATGATATAAGTGAAGCTATAGCCAGAGAAAAACAATTGAAAAATTGGAAGAGAGAATGGAAGTTAAATTTAATTAAGAGTTTGAATCCAGGATTAAAAGATTTAAAAATGGATTTTAGATAAATGAAATTATTCTGTGGAGTTATCCTGAATTGACGCAGTCATCCTGAGTTTATCTCAGGATCTCAAGAATACAGAAACAGGTGCTGAGCTGACGCCGTCATCCTGAACTGACACAGTCATCCTGAACTTGTTTCAGGATCTCATAATCTCAGCATGACAAAAAAAACATAAGATTGAAAAGGTGCTGATCCAGACAGTTGTTGGGACAGCATAATATTAGAAATAGAATAGTACGAAAGATAGATAAACACAATAAAAAAATAAACGCTGATTAAAAGTAGAAACGCTTATTAGTGAAATCCGTCCTAATCCGCGTAATCAATATAAAAATCGGCGAAATCAACATACACAGTATGCAAGAACAAAAAAATATAACCCAAGCCGACGACGAAATCGACCTAATTGCACTCGCCAAAACCCTCTGGGAAGGCCGCCGAACAGTAATAAAGACGACCATCATTTTCATGCTCATAGGTATCTTCGTAGCCATATTCTCAGAAAAAGAATACACTGCTTCATGTACTATCGTGCCACAAATGACTGATGGCGGTAGTAAGCTGGGAGGAAGCCTTGGAGGATTAGCAGCTATGGCTGGAATTAATCTAGGTTCAGTGGGCGTAGGATCAGACATCCCACCAACTTTGTACCCTAAAATTGTGAACAGCATTGCCTTTCAAAAAGATTTAATGAAAACACCTTTGACCATTGAAGGAGAGGATAAGCAAGTAACATTTGCCAACTATTATTTAGAAATCAAAAAAACAGGTCTACTTACATATTTTAAAAAATATACAATTGGCTTACCGGGCTTAATCCTAAAAAAAATTCGTGGCACATCCTCAGTCACTAATGCGCAGTCAACAAAGGATGGTTTATTGTCAATTACCCAAGATGAAAAAGATCTTATTGATCTTCTACAAGGTAAGTTATCTGTTGAGTTTAACAAAAAGAATGGGTATTTATATATTTCGGTAAAAATGCCAGAAGCGAAAGCTGCTGCTCAGATGGTACAAAGTGCGCAAATAATCTTACAAGATGCAATCACTAAGTTTAAAATACAAAAAGCAAAGGATCAGTTGGTATTTGTAGAAGAGCGTTATCTTGAAAAGGAGAAAGAGACACAAGAAGCTCAACAAAAGTTAGCACGATTTAGAGATAGTAATAGAAATATAAGTTCGGCATTAGCGCAAACAGAATTAGAACGATTAACTGCAGAGTATAACTTGGTTTATGGTGTTTTTTCCGAATTAGCTAAAAAATTGGAGCTCCAGAAAATTCAAGTTAAGGAAGATACTCCCGTTTTTACGGTAATTGAGCCTGTATATATACCCTTTGAACGTTCAAAACCTAAAAGATCAATTATTTTAATAGTTACTACATTACTTGGAGGAGTAATAGGTGTTGGTGTAATTTTTTTGAGAAAGTTTTGGAGAGGTATACAACTTGAATGGAATGAAGGATGAGTTTTAAAATTAATTTGTAAGAAGATAGAATATGGAAATTAAGGAGTTTATTGAAAAATTTGCGGAGGCAATTGAAGTTGAAGAAGTAGAAATTTTGAATGCGGAAACGGAATTTAGAGAATTAGATGAATGGAGTTCATTGTCTATTATGATGTTAATTGCTATGATGGATGAAGAATATGAGAAGCAAGTAGGAGATAAGGAAATTAAAGCTTGTCAAACGATTCAGGATTTATATGGCATAACTTTATCATAGTTTTATATGGCGGTCTTAGAGTTTGAAAATATTGGAATCTCAGCTATGTCTGGTGCCGTTCCTAAAACTGTTATTAATAACTACGAGTATACAAAGCATTTTCCAGTTGAACAAGTAAAAGAAGTAGTGGATAAAATTGGAATTTATGAGCGTAGATTTGTTGATTCTAGTACATGTGCTTCGGATTTGTGCTTTGCTGCTGCGGAAAAGTTAATAGAGGATAATCAGATTGATAAAAATGAAATTGACTTGATTGTTTTCATTTCACAGACACCTGATTATCGAATGCCTGCTACCTCATTGTTGTTGCAAGATCGTTTGGGTTTATCAAATAAAACTATTGCTTTTGATATTAATCTTGGTTGTTCTGCATTTATTTATGGACTATCTGTGGTTTATGGGTTCATGCAAAATAAAAATATTCGTAAAGCATTAATATTAGATGGGGAAACTAGATCTAAAGTTTATTCTCCTAAGGATCGACAAAGTGCCTTTATTTTTGGAGATGCTGGAGTGGTTGCGTTGATAGAGAGAAACGAAAAATTTGGAAAATCATACTTTTCGTTAAACTCTGACGGATCAAGATCTGACCTAATAATGATAAAAGGAGGTGGATATCGTTGTCCCAGTTCATTAGAAACTTTGGAAGAAAAGGTTGTGGATGAATATGGTAATATTCGTAGTGATGAACATGGATATATGAAAGGTGGAGATGTTTTTAACTTTGTAATAAGAGAAGTGCCGAAGGATTTAAAATTCTTGATGAAATATGCAGAAATGGATAAAGATGAGTTTGATTATTATGTTTTTCATCAGGCAAATAATTTTATCAATTCATATATTGCAAAGAAATTAAAACTGGATTCTACTAAAATACCAGCGACTATTCATAAATATGGTAATACTTCTTCTGTATCTGTACCATTAACTATTATAAGCGAGTTGAAAGAACAATTTACCACCCCTAAAAAAGTTCTTTTGAGTGCTTTCGGTGTTGGCATGACTTGGGCTACAGGTGTTATAAATTTGGATAATTGTGCAATTAGTGAAATAGTAGAAATTTAATTTATGAATTTTAATCCCTTTAGTCTTAAGGATAAAGTTATTGTTATAACAGGTGCTTCATCAGGAATAGGGCAACAATGTGCTATTGATTGTAGTAAGATGGGGGCAAAAGTTGCATTACTTGGAAGAGATTGTGATAGGTTAAAAATGACGATTTCTCAAATGAAGAATCGAGAGAAACATTTGATGTTCTCAGTTGATTTGGCGGATGTAAAGTGCCTTAAAGATGTTATATCAACTGTAGTGTCCTCTCTTGGTAAGGTTAATGGTTTTATTCATGCTGCAGGAATAGAAAAAACATTGCCATTAAAGCTTACTAAACAACAAGATATGAAGGAAGTTTTCGATGTTAATGTTATCAGTGCAGTAGAATTGCTGAAAATATTGACTAGTAGGAAATTTAAAGGTGATGGACAAAAACATGTCCTAATTGCATCTATAACAGGAGTAATTGGTAGAGCTGGATTGACGGCTTATTCTGCATCAAAAGGAGCATTGATTTCATTAACAAGAAGTCTTGCTTTAGAATTAGCTCCTAGGAGTATAAATGTAAACTGTGTATCTCCTGGAACTATTCTAACTCCTATGATGGAAAGTTTTCTTTCAAAGCTGTCAGATGATGAAAGGATTAAAAGAAGTCAAGGCTTTCATCTAGGACTAGGTAAAACAACAGATGTTTCTAATGCATGTATTTTTTTATTAAGTGATGCTGCTAATTGGATGACTGGTCAAAATATTATTATTGATGGTGGATATACTTCAGGGTGATAATTATAAAATTAAAAGGATTATTAATAAACCAGTATCATCTAATTGTTATATAGTATGTAGCAAAAGTGGAGGAGTTATAATTGATCCAGGATCTCCAGATATTACGGATATTGAATTGTTTCTTAGTAAAAATTGCATGGTGCCTAGATTTATAATTCTTACGCATGAACATTGTGATCATTCATCGGGAGTTAATCAGCTAAGAGAAATATATCCTGAAATAAAGTTGATTTGTTCTAGTGGTTGTAATAAAGCAATGGCAGATAGTGCCTATAATCTTTCGGAATATTTTGAAGGGTATGAGACATATGCTGTGCAGTGTGCTGAATATGAAATAAGATCTAATAAATCAATGAGCTTGATAGATTTGGATTTTAAGTTTATAATTTCCCTGGGGCATAGTGTTGGTGGGATGACTGTGTTTTTTGATAATAATGTATTTACAGGTGATTTAATTATTCCTGAAACAAAGGTAATTACAACATTAAAAGGAGGTGATAAATCATTAGCTGAAGAAAGTAGGAAAAAGGTTTTAAAAGAATGTAGTGATAATTATATTATCCTTCCTGGGCATGGAGGTATTATTAAGAAGATTGAACTTTAAGAAATAAACTCAATTACTATCATGATAGATGTTTTAGAAAAGAAGGATTGTACTGGATGTAGTGTTTGTGTTGATGTTTGCCCTACGAAAGCAATATCACTAATTAGCGATATAGAAGGTTTTTGGTATCCTGAGATAGATTCAAATAAATGTACTAAATGTAATTTATGCGAAAAAAAATGTCCTGTAATTAATCTTCATAAATCCAAAATAACTACACTAGAGGAGCCTAAATGTTTTGTTGCTATACACAAAAGTATAGAAACACGTTTTAATAGTACTTCAGGGGGGGTGTTTAGCGCCTTAGCAGAGAATACTTACAAGGAAAATGGCTATGTTGGAGGAGCTATTTATGGAGAGAATTTTGAAGTTAAGCATTACATTTCTGATAATGTTGATGATTTAGTAAAATTAAGACAAAGCAAATATTCTCAGAGTAAAATAGATGGATTCTACAAAAATGTTAAGCTGCTATTGAATGAAGATAGGAAAGTGTTGGTTTGTGGAACCCCATGTCAAATGGCTGGATTAAGGGGGTTTTTAGGTAAGGATTATGAAAATCTATTAATTGTTGATTTTATCTGCAAAAGTATAACATCTCCTAAATTCTATAGTAAATATCTTGAGCACTGGGAGGAAAAAGTTGGAAGTAAGCTGATTTCATTTAAGTTCAAAGATAAAGAGTTGGGATGGAGGGAGTTAGTGAAGCGCTTTGACTTTAAGAATGGAAAATCTTATTATAGCTCAATGGCAGATGGTGATTTATATAGTTTGGCATACCATGGAAATGTTGTAAGCCGTCCGTCTTGTTATAATTGCAAGTATAAAGGATATCCTAGAAATGCGGATATAACCATTGCGGACTTTTGGGGAGTTGAGAACTATTTCCCTGAATTGGATGATAATGCAGGTACTTCAGCTATTATTGTGAATACAGAAAAAGGACTCGGATATCTGAAAAAGCTTAATTCAAGATTAATTTTGAAAGATGCTTTTTTAAAGGATATTCAAAAATATAACCCGGCATTAATTGAGAGTCAAGCGTATCCCAAGGTGGATCGTAAATTCTTTTTTAATTTGATGGAGGAGGAAGGAATTGAGAAAGCTGTTAATATATGCACTCCTCAAGTTAGGAGAAAGTTAACATTTGTAGAGAAGTTGAAAAAAATCGCTCGAATTGTTTTATCAGTTAAAAACCACACTCAATGCAGAATTAGACCAATTTGGAAATTTATCTTCTATAATTTTTTAAAAAGAAATGTTAAAACAAACTGGATGAATAATGGTTTTATTTATCCGACTCCTTATGCCATAATTGAAATAAAAAAAGGTGCAAAAATTGAACTAAATGGTCCTTTAATAGTAGGAAGTAAAAAAATTAGAAAATCTCGTGCTGAGACTGTTTTATCTATTGCTAACAAGGGGAATTTATTTATTGATCAACGTTTTGAGTTAGGGTATGGAAGTATGGTTGAGGTGTTTGAAAATGCTACTTTAGAAATTGGTAACTCAGGAACTAATTATGGTTGTACAATTATATGTGGCAAAAAAATAGAACTGAGAGGTCGGGTATCTTTAGGACGCGAGGTTTCTATCAGAGATACTAATGCACATATAATTGCGATCGATGGCTATAAGGTTTTACGTCCTGTTATAATTGAGAATCATACTTGGTTATGCAGTGGCAGTATTATATGTCCAGGGGTAAAAGTTAAAGAGGGTGCTGTTGTTGGAGCTTCTTCTTATGTAGTTCAGAATGTTCCAGCGCATAGTTTAGTAAGTGGAAATCCAGCAAAAGTAGTGATGAGAGATATTCTTTGGAAGTTATGATGGAAAAAATTAAGCTAAATAATGGTTATGATATTCCACTTATAGGTATTGGACCAGGAAGTGTTATGAGAGGTTACTCAGTTCAAATATTTGGAAAGTCAAAAATTGGACAATTATGTAACAAGATATCAAATAGATTATTATACATCTATAAGGCAAAGAAGTATATAAAGTCGGTTGTTAGTGCCATTAATACAGGCTATAGATTAATAGATTATTCAGCTGCTTACGGAAGTGAAAAGTTAATTGCTAAGGCAATACAGAAAAGTGGTGTTGAAAGAGAAGATTTGTTTGTTACATCAAGGATTACTAATCACCAGCAATTGAACAAAGATGTTAGAACTTCTTTCTTTGAGTCATTAAAAAAACTAGAATTAGATTATATTGACTTTTATATGTTTCATTGGCCTGTAACAGGTTATTATGAGGATACTTGGCTTGAAATGGTCGAATTATATAAGGAAGGTTATATTAGAGCATTGGGTGTAGCAAATTGTCACCAACATCATATAGATAATTTGATTAAAAAGAGTGAAATTCTTCCTACAATTAATCAGGTAGAAGTACATCCTCTGTTTACTCAAAAACCATTGATAGAATATTGTTCGAAAAAGGGAATTATAGTTGAAGGATATACTGCAATAGCACGTTTTGATGATCGTCTAATAAGACTCCCTGCTTTAAAGCAAATAGCACAAAAGTATAATAAAAGTATTGTTCAGATTGTTATTAGGTGGCACCTACAAAACAAAGTAGTTCCAATAATACGTTCATCAAATAAAAGGCGTCAGTTAGAAAATATATCGGTATTCGATTTTCAATTAACCAAAGAGGAAATGCTTAAAATAGATAGCATTAATATTAATTCACGTTTACGTTATGATCCTGATAACTGCGATTTTTCTGTTCTTTAATGAGAGAAACTACTAATAATAAAACAATAGCAAAGAACACATTGTTCTTGTATATCCGTATGATGTTTACGTTGTTTGTGTCTTTGTATACATCTCGTGTCATATTAGATATTTTAGGAGTAAACGATTTTGGTATTTATCAATCTGTTGGAGGAATCGTTGGATTTTTATCTTTTGTTAGTAGTGCCTTAAGTACAGGGTCATCTAGATTTATAACCTTTGAACTAGGCACAGGTAATAAGGAAAAGCTTCGTCGTACATTCTCAACAATATTAACAGTTCATATTATTTTGGCATTATTAATTGCTATAATTGCTGAGATTTCAGGCCCGTGGTTTTTATATAATAAATTGATAATTAGCCCTGATAGAATGGATGCTGCAGTTTTTGTCTTTCATGTATCCATTTTTACGGCTGTGGTGTCTTTAACACAAGTGCCGTATAATGCTAGTATAATTGCTCACGAAAAAATGTCCATATATGCCTATGTTAGTATTTTTGAAGTATCTGCAAAATTGTTAATCGTATATCTATTACCACTTGGTGGAATAGATAAGTTAATATTTTATGCAGTTTTGCTATGCGCAGTTCAAATCGGAGTAATGTTGTTTTATCGAATATATTGTATTAGTAATTTTAATGAAACCAGGTACAAATTTATTTTCGATAAAACCATATTTAAAGAAATTGCAGGTTTTTCTGGGTGGAGTTTATTTGCTAATGCATCAATTGCTTTAAATAGTCAGGGAGTGCTATTACTTTTGAATATGTTTTTTTCACCTACTGTTGTTGCAGCGCGAGCTATTTCTATTCAAGTAAACATGGCTGCAACACAGTTTGTAAATAATTTTAGGACAGCTGTTAACCCTCAGATTGTAAAGCAATATGCCTCTGGGAATTATGAGGAGTCAAAAGAACTTTTATTATCGTCTACTAAATATTCTTATTATTTAATGTTGATATTGAGTTTTCCCATCTGCTTGTTAGCCAAACCCCTGTTGGAGTTGTGGTTAGTTGAGGTGCCAGATTATACTGTAATTTTTCTTCAAATTGTTATTGTTCAGAGTTTATTTCAAGTGTTCGACTATTCATTTTATATGGCACTATATGCTAAAGGAAGGTTAAGGGAAAATGCATTGATCTCACCCACTATTAGCTTTCTAATATTTCCTGTCACCTATTTCTTATTTCAGTCAGGATATTCTCCTGTTACATTATCTTGGGCAAGTCTTATTGCTTATGCAATAATAGGTGTTGTTGTTAAACCGATAATAATAATAAAAGTAGTGGACTATAAAAAGAAGGATATTTTAAAAGTTTTTACCTCTTGTTGGTGGGTAAGTCTTTGTGCACTCCCCATTCCTATCATTTGTAATTTTATTTTTGATAAAGGAACTATGATTGGTTTTATTTCACTGGGTATGATTACTATAATTTCAGTGGCTTTAAGTGTCTTTTTTATAGGTTTGGATCAAAAAATAAGAAAGAAAATTATTGATGTGATAAGTAATAAGATAAGTTTAAAATTTAATATTTGAAGCAGTTAAAATGAAAATTGGAATATTAACACATCCATTAGGACATAACTACGGTGGGATACTTCAAAACTACGCACTTCAAGTAGTGTTAAAAAAAATGGGACATGATCCTACAACCATAAGGATTGGTAAGTATACCATTCTGAATTGGTTAGTGTCTATGATTAAAATATTCATCCTGAAATTAATAGGTAGGGAATTACAATATCCATTGGCACCTTGGGTTAAATTAAAAAAAGAGAAGCCATTAACTGACTTTGTTGATAGGAATGTTAAATGTTCAACAAAGAAATTATGGTTTGAAGAAAAGGAAGTGTTAAAATATAATTTTGATGCACTGCTTGTAGGTAGCGATCAAGTATGGCGTCCATGCTATAATCTTCATATTGAAGATCTATTTCTTAATTTTGCGCGAAATATAGAGATAAGAAAAATTGCTTATGCTGCTTCGTTTGGTACTGATGAGTGGGAGTTCTCTGTGGACCAAACAAAACTTTGTAAGGATTTAATTAAACAATTTGATGCAGTTTCGGTTAGGGAGGATAGTGGCGTTAAATTATGCAATTCATTTCTTAATCAAAAGGCTGAAGTCGTGCTTGATCCAACTTTATTGTTGTCAAAAAGTGAATATGAGAAAATATGTAAAAATGTGGAGAAGTATAGTTCTCCTACTCTGGCAGTTTACATTCTTGATATGACTAATGAAAAAATGAACTTTGTTGAGAGTTTCGCAAAGAAAAAGAACCTTAGGGTAAAATTAATGAATGTAGTTGAAATAACACATAAGTATGATACTATTGAAACTTGGTTGAGTACTTTCCGTGATGCAGAATTTGTAATTACCGATTCATTTCATGGAACAATTTTTTCCATTATTTTCAATAAGGACTTTTATTCTATTTGCAATTTAGAACGAGGTGCATCAAGGTTTGAATCATTGTTATCATTATTTGGACTAAAAAGCAGATTGTTGTATGGCCTGGACTTAAATAATGATTGTAGCATTAATTGGATTGAAATAAATGAAAAATTAGAAGAATTGCGAGATCAAAGCAACTTATTTTTAAAAAACAGCCTTTCCTGATGACTAAAGTTTCTGTTATTATTCCTATATATAAGGTAGAAAAATATATAGAAAAATGTGTGCGTTCATTATTTGAACAAACATATAGTGAAATGGAATATATATTTGTAGATGACTGCTCTCCTGATAATAGTATTTCTATTCTTAAGAGGGTTCTTGAGGACTATCCTTTTAGGAAGAAGCAATTAAAAATTATTAGAAATAATAAGAATTTAGGTTCTGCTTGCGTCCGAAATATAGGACTAAAGGCTGCAAGTGGAGATTATATAGGTTGGGTTGATGCTGATGATTGGGCAGATCTGGATATGTTTCAATGTTTGGTTGAAAAAGCTATTGATTGTAAATCGGAGGTAGTTATTTGTGATTATTATGAAGAATGGACAGGTCAAAGTATTGAGATAAAGCAAAGTATAAATAATTCAAAGATATTGCCACAAATGTTTAATAGAAATAAAACTGTTTCTTGGGCTTTGTGGAATAAATTATTTGAGGCGAATCTTATTAAAAAATTTGATTTTGTTAATAATGCGGATATGGGCGAAGATATGATGATAGTTGTATCAACTCTTCTAGCCACAAATAAAGTATCCTATTTAAATAAATCATTATATCATTATAATAGATCAAATTTGAATTCATTAGTGAACAATTGGAGTAAGGATAAAATTTTGCAATTGATTACTAATACAAATAATTTAGAAATTAATGCGAAAAGAATTGGAGTATATTCCAGAAAGGAAATTTCGAAGATAAAATTGATTTCAAAATATCATTTGCTTGATTATCATATCGCAGATTATAAACTTTGGAGAGAACTTTATCCAGAAGCAAATTATTATATTTTGTGTAATAATTATTTCTCAGTAAAAGCTAAGATTATTCAAGCTATTGTTTGGTTTAGGTTAAACTTTTTATATAAAGCTATAATGTCAATAAAAAATTAAAACTTTAATGAAAAGATCCGTTACTTCTCTTAATACTATATTATTAGGGATTCTAGCAATTGTTTCACTTGTTATGTTTTTTATAGCTCCTGATGAATATTCTTATTCCTTTGGTATATCATGTGTCATAATTTATGTTCTTGAGAATGTAATTTTGCTTAGAAATAATTGTAAGCTATCTTTAATTAATTTTGAATTTTTCTTTTTTGTTGCTTATAGTTTTACATTTTACGTTTATCCGATATTTCATTATTCGGTAAACCCTTATTTTTTACTTTTTTCTTTACCATTTAATGAATCTTATATTTCTTCAGGAATCGCATTGGCTAATGTAGGTTATTCCTTTTATGCATTAGGTATTTATGATAGTAAGCGTAAGTTTTTACCAGATTTGGTATTAGATTATAAAACGCTTAAAGATTGTTCTCTTCTCCTTTGTGTTCTTTTAGGTATGTATATTCCAAGATTAATCCAATTAGTGATTATAGGAGTTCCTACAAAAGAGTTTGAAAGTAGTTTGATAAATGTATTAATTCAATATGTTCTATATTATGTAGTAATAGTAAAAGTAAATAACTTTGTTTTGAATTACTCTAGAAAAGGAATATTTCTTTTTATTCGAAAGAATTGGTTGGTTTTCACAATGATATTTGTTTATTTATTTTTGCTAATATTATTAGGTTCAAGAACCATACCTTTAAGAATTCTGCTCCTGCTTCTGTTGTTATATAATATATACTTATATAAATTATCCAAAAAGGTAGTGGTTTTATTAATTATTTTTGGAAGTGTAGCTCTTTTTGCAATAGGTGTTATTAGGAATCCTTCTGTTGCTCTAGAGACTTCTACTATGCAAGTAAACCCTATTTTGAAAGTTGGAAATGAATTAGTAATTAATAATCGTAGTCTTTATGTATTAATGGAACAGAAAGATTTGTATGGAATTAACTTTGGGCAAACTTTATTGATGTATATACTATCTGTAATTCCATTTATGCAGTCTATTTTTCTGTATATAACAGGTTGGAGTGTTTCAGATATTTCATCTGCAGCATTAGTTACTGAATTATACTTTGGAGATAAGCCGGACAAGGAAGTGGTAGGTTTAGGTACAAATATAATAGGAGACATATACCTTTCCTTTGGAATTATAGGGGTGATTTTACTTATGTTTTTTGGTGGAATTCTATTAAAGAAACTTTATCGAAGTGTTTTTCTAAAAAATAATATTATTCCAATAATCTTATATTCTGTTCTATTTATGGATGTTATTTATATTACCCGTTCTTCTTACCTGGTTTCTTTAAGAGGATTAGTCTGGATAGTTTTGTTGTATCTTATTTTAAATAAGGTAAAACAATTCAAAGTCAAGAGTGTAACATTCAAATGATATATTACTAATGAAAATTGAAAAACTTAAAAGAATGAAGGTTTTAATTATTTCCCCTAATCCTGTTTTTGGAGGTGCAGCTACAGCTAATATGGCCATAGCTGAAGTTTTAAGCAATAATCATGAAGTAATATACTGTGATGAATACCTTGATGGGAAAATGATAGAAAAAAAAACTGTGAATTATATAGTTGATGATTATAAAATTCATGGAAATAAATTTAATATTGGGTTTAAATTTTTTAGATATGTGAAGCAAATAAATCCTGATACTATTATTTGGGGTAATTACATGGTGTCTATATATTATATATTAGCCATTATGTATTTCGGCATATTTAAAAAGTACAAGCAGTGTTATATTTTTCATTCAACGGCTTTAGAGAAAAACTTTAAAGGAGAAGCAATAGATTGGATTGTTTCCTTTTTGACAATTTTTATGGATCGATTAATATTTGTTTCTAATTACACTAAAAATAGTTGGGGAACTAAATTTTTTGTTAAACTATTGAAAAAAGAGAAGCATATTGTTATTCATAATCCAATTATGCTGAATGTAAATATTGATAAGAATAGTAAATCTGATTTTTGTAAAATTTCTTACGTCGGTAGAGTTTCATCGGAAAAACAACCCGATTTATTCTGTGAAATAGCAGCTGGTGATTCTAAAATAGAGAGAAAGTATTATTTATGGGGGGATGGACCTCTTGAGAATAGTATTAAAGCAAAGTATCATGGGACGGTTGAATTTAAAGGCTTTGAATCTAATATGACTAATATTTATTTTAATACGGATATTTTGATATTAACGAGTAAGTTTGAAAATTGTCCGATGGTTATTTTAGAAGCAAAAAAAATGGGAATACCATGCATTGCTCCAAGGGTAGGAGGTATACCTGAAATAGTTTCAAATACAATTGACGGAGAATTATATGATACGTTTTCAATAGATTACATCCATAAAATGATAGATAAAATTATTAAAAATTATGATAGTTATTCGAAGAGCTGTTTGAAAAATTCTCAAGAATATGAATCGTTATCAACCTTAAAAAAATGGAATAAGACCCTAATGTTTAATTAGTATTATGAATAAAATATTGTTTGTAACTGCATATATGCCATCAGATATTGGTGCGGCGGTTAAGTATACTAAAAGTATTCTTGATAAATTATCAAAAAAATATTGTATTGATTTAATTTATTTCACTAACAAGGGTGATGAAAATGAATATAATAATTGCGAATTAAATAGTGTTAAGTCATTTGATGTATCTAATTGGTCAAGATTAGCAGCTATCCTTTCTAAACCTTTAGTTTATCCACTTTTTTCAGTAAGGTATAGTCTAAAAGTTAAAGAATATATTAAAAAAATGATTGATAGTAATAGTTATGACCTGGTATTTTTTGATCATAGTCAAACATTTATTTATGGTAAGGATATTGATAAAAAGAAAATATTAATGTCGCATGATGTGATATTACAAAGAACTCAGCGTAGTTCATTGAAAGTATTATCAAAATTATGCAGGAAAACAGAGAGTGAGTATCTTTCGGATTCTAATTCTACTGTTTTTACTTTTAGTGAAAAGGATGCGGATCTAATTCGAGACATTTATAATATAAAGGCTATTTGTACAAATGCTAATATAGACGAAAATGCTATCAAATCTAGGATTGATGAAGTTAAAAATTACTATGTCAGTTTTGGTTACTGGAAGAGGCCTGATAATTATGAAGGTTTATTATGGTTTGTTAAAAATATTTTTCCAAAAATTAATAATGGTAAAACTTTAAAGGTTATTGGAGGAGGAATGTCCGATAAGCATAAAAGAATATTAAGCGAATACAAAGGAGTTGAGTTACTTGGATTTGTTGACAATCCTTATAATATTATAGCTAATAGTGAAGCTATGATTTCTCCTATATTTTCTGGAGCTGGAGTAAAGTTTAAGAATTTAGAGGCCTTGGCATGTGGCACACCAATTATAGGTACGGAAATTGCATTTGAAGGAATTTCAAGAAGATATTCATCTTTTATGCTTGAAGCCAATTCTATAGATGAGTTTATACATCAAATTTCAAGTAAATTGCCCGATATTGATCAAAGGAGAAATATGAAAGATGATTTTACTAACAGTATTTCTCGTCATGAAATTATAGAGTATATAGATAATTATATGAATAAATTAAATAAATAGACTATGTCAATTTTTGCTGGTAAAGTTCTTTTAATTACTGGAGGTACTGGATCGTTTGGAAATGCTGTGTTAAATAGGTTTTTAAATACAGACATTAAGGAAATTAGAATATTTTCACGAGATGAAAAAAAACAACATGATATGCGTGTTGCACTAAATAATCCTAAAGTGAAATTTTACATTGGTAATGTCCGAGATTATAATAGCATAGAAATGGCCATGCGTGGTGTTGATTATGTATTTCAGGCAGCAGCTTTGAAACAAGTGCCGTCATGTGAATTTTTTCCGATTGAAGCTACACGAACCAATGTATTGGGAACTGAAAATGTTATTAAGGCTGCTATTGCAAATAAAGTGAAAAATGTGATTTGCCTAAGTACGGATAAGGCAGCTTACCCAATTAATGCGATGGGAATGAGTAAAGCCTTAATGGAAAAGGTTGCTGTTGCTGCATCAAGAAATATTCCTGAGGAAGAAACTACGGTTTGTTTAACTAGATACGGTAACGTTATGGCATCTCGAGGTTCTGTAATTCCTTTTTTTGTAGAACAAATAAAAAATGGTCAACCAATTACAGTAACGGATCCTAATATGACTAGATATTTGATGTCGTTGGAAGAGGCTGTTGATTTGGTTTTATTTGCTTTTAAGAATGGAAAGCAAGGAGATTTGTTTGTTCAAAAGGCCCCTGCTTCTACAATAGGTGATCTTGCACTAGCTATGAAGGAATTATTTGATGCTGATAATGAGATAAAAGTTATTGGAACGCGTCATGGTGAAAAATTGTATGAAACTCTTTGTACTCGTGAAGAAATGGCGAAAGCTATTGATTTGGAAGGTTTTTATCAGGTACCAGCAGATAATCGCGATTTAAACTATGGTAAATATTTCACCAATGGAGATGTGAAAACGTCCGAATTAGAGGATTATAACTCTCATAATACAGAGCGTTTGACAATTGAACAAGTAAAAGAGAAATTACTAAGTTTGGAATACATACAAAATGAATTAGCTGAATGGAAGCAAAATTAAAGGTAATGACCATTGTGGGTACACGCCCTGAGATTATCAAGTTGAGTCGTGTTATACCAGAATTAGATAAGCATACAAATCATGTATTGGTTCATACAGGTCAAAATTTTGACTATGAGTTGAATGAAATTTTCTTTGAGCAGTTAGGACTTCGAAAACCTGATATCTTTATGAACGCTGCAGGAAGTAATGCCGCTGAGACAATAGGAAATGTAATTACGAAATCAGATAATATTTTTGAAGAAGTAAAACCTGATGCTTTATTATTATATGGAGATACTAATAGCTGTCTTGCTGTTATTTCAGCTAAAAAAAGGAAAATTCCTATTTTTCACATGGAAGCTGGAAACAGGTGTTTTGACCAACGTGTGCCAGAGGAGATTAATCGTAAGATTGTAGATCATTTAAGTGACATTAATTTGCCTCTTTCAGAACATGCACGTCGTTATTTAATTGATGAAGGATTAGCACCCGAGACTGTTATTAAAACAGGCTCTCCAATGAGAGAAGTATTGGAGTATCATAGAGAAAATATTGAGAAGTCAGATGTCCTGGACAAAGAAGGATTAGCTAAGGGTGGATATTTTATTGTAAGCACGCATAGGGAAGAAAACGTTGATTCTGAGGTGAATTTTAATAATTTATTGAATTCACTAAATGCTATAACAGAAAAGTATGGTAAGAAGGTAATCGTTTCAACACATCCAAGAACTCGGAAGAAATTGGAAAGTATTGGTTTCACAAATCAAAATCCCTTGATTGAATTTATGAAACCTTTTGGTTTTCTGGACTATATTAAACTTCAAAAGAACGCGTATTGTGTAATTTCTGACAGTGGTACGATCACCGAAGAATCTTCAATTTTAAAATTTCCGGCTATCACAATTCGTCAGGCTCATGAAAGACCAGAAGGAATGGATGAAGGAACATTAATTATGACAGGTTTAGAAAAAGATAGAATACTACAATCTATTGAGGTAGTTGAAGCTCATTTTAATGAAAACATTGAATCAATAAAAACTGTATTCGATTATGAAACAAATAATGTGTCAAAGAAAATGTTGAGAATAATTCTTTCTTATACAGATTACATTAATAGGACTGTTTGGAAAAAATATTAGATAATGGCTAAGAAAAAAATGTTAATATTGGGTGCTACTGGAATGGCAGGTCATGTTGCTTTTCATTATTTAAAAGGTACCAATCAATATGAAATCTCGAATATAGTATTTCGAACACCCTTGAATAATGATAGTATTATTGTGGATGTTAAGGATAAGAACCTTCTTTTGGAGGCCATTAAAAATATCAATCCAGATGTTATCGTTAATTGTATAGGTGTTTTAATAAAAGGTTCAAAATCGGATCCTTCCAATGCGATATACATAAATTCATTGTTACCTCATTTATTATCATCTATAGCTAAGACAATTAATGCTAAACTGATTCACATTAGTACGGATTGTGTTTTTTCTGGGAAAAAAGGAATGTATTCAGAGGAAGATTTTAGAGATGCTGATGATGTGTATGGCAGAAGCAAAGCATTAGGTGAGATCGTAAATGACAGAGATTTAACGATAAGAACTTCAATTATTGGTCCTGAACTTAAAGAAAATGGAGAAGGATTATTCCATTGGTTTATGAATCAAACGGGAGAAATTAACGGATTTACGAAAGCTATCTGGGGAGGTATTACTACATTGGAATTAGCAAAAGTAATTCATGAATCAATAAAACAGAATATCACAGGATTGTTAAATGTGACGAATTGTGAAAAAATATCAAAATATGATTTATTGCATTTAATTAAAACTGTTTATAAACGTGAAAATGTTAATATTCTAAAAGTTGAAGGAAAGCATGTTGATAAAAGCCTTATTTCAGTAAGGAAGGATTTTTCTTATAATGTTTCATCATACTTGAAAATGATTGAGGAGCAGAGACAGTTTATGATTGAATATGGAAACGAAATTAATTATCCATACACTTATTAATGAAAGAGATTAAGCTCATTTCAGAATATTATTATCCGGAGGAACCATCAACTGGATACTATATAAAGGGAATTGCTGAAGGATTGGCAAAGGATACAAACCTGACTGTGATATATACATCTAGTAATGCTTCCTCAATAATTAGAGAGCAAGAAGCTGGATTGAAGAAAATCATTGTTCCTTCTATTAATATTGATAAGAACAAACTGTTACCTCGTTTATATAGATTGTTAGTACTTTCTATTAGATTGCTATCAAGGTATCTTAAAGAACACAGAAAAGGTGAAACGGTAATTTGCGTTACAAATCCAGCATTTATAGTACCATTAATTGCTCTCTATAAAAGGTGGAATAAAAAATTTAAGCTTGTTTTTTTAGTGCATGATGTTTTTCCAGAGAACCTTGTTGCTTCTGGAATAGTTAAGAGAACTAATATTCTATATAAGTTAATATTGAGAATTTATAATTCTTCATACTCAAAAGCTGATTCAATTGTTACCTGTGGCAGAGATATGCGAGAGTTATTTATCAAAAAGACAGGAGCAGGAGATAATTCACCAACAATAGAATATATTCCTAATTGGGGAGATATAAATTCAATTACACCAATTGAGAACTATAAAGATCTGATTCGGAAGGAATATAAATTGCAGAATAAACTTACTTTCCAATTTGCAGGAAATATTGGTAGGTTACAAGGAATTCCAAATATTTTAGAAAGTCTTAAAAGTATTGATTACAAAGACATCGCTTTTGTATTTTATGGTAAGGGGGCATGTCTAGATGATATTTTAGAAGCTAATGATTCACGTGTCATTTACGGTGGTTCTTTTGATAAGGAGGAATCTCAAAAATATTTGAATTTGTGTGATATATCTGTTGTTTGTTTACAAAAGGGGATGACAGGATTAGGTGTACCTAGTAAAACATATAGTAATTTAGCCGCAGGAAAACCTATTTTATATGTAGGTGAACCCGAAGATGAAATAGCACAAGTCATTGCAAAAGAAGAGATTGGCTATGTTTGTGATTTAAATGAACCTGGATCAATAAAAAGAGGGATAAATTGGTTTTATTCTTTAGATGACTATTCATATAACCTTCTTTCCAAAAATTCAAGAGAGGTTGCGGAAAAATTATTCTCTCAAGAGAAAGTTATCGATCAGTATTGTAGCTTTATAAAATCTAATTAGTATGAAATCTATATTGATTATTGGTGGAGATAGTTTTATTGCTGGAAAATTCATTAAGGAGTATTCGGGTAGATTTAATATTTCAGCAATTAGCAGGGTAAATACTGGTATTAAAAATGAAGTTGTTGTTGACAATTTATTTGAAATTGATCAAAACTATTTTAATAATATTGATGTTGTGATTAATTTCGCTGCTATCGTTCACAGACCTGAAATTAGTGATGAGGATTTTTATGATAGGGTAAATTATAAGTTACCTGTTCATATAGCTAGTATTGCAAAGAAGAAAAATGTACAACAGTTTATTCAAATGAGTACTGTGGCCGTATATGGAGAAACTTCCTTGATTAAACCAGATAGTAATCCTAGTCCTAAAACAGCATATGGTTGTTCCAAATTAAAAGCTGACATTACTCTGCGAGAATTGGAAAATGAGACATTTAGGGTAGTTAGTTTGAGACCTCCAATGGTATATGGAGGTGGGTTAGCTCCTGGTAATTTAATGAAGCTAATAAGCCTTGTTAATAAAGGAATACCATTACCATTTGGTGAAATTAAAAATGCTAGAAGCTTTGTACATGTTAACAATCTAGTTGGATTTATTTCTAAAGTTATAGCTAACGAATATTCTGGAATATATTTTCCAGTTGATGAGAAGAATTATTCGACTACCGAATTAATAGTGGAAATTTCAAAAAGATTAAACAAAAGAATTTGGAATTTTAAACTTCCTCTCTTAGGACAAAAATTATTAAGAGCTATAAAACCATCTTTGTATTCTAAGTTGTGGGGAAATCAGATTATTGATGTAGTATATGAGTTTGCAAGGCCGAAGTATGATATTGTACAAGGGATTGAAGAAATGGTTAATTCATATTTAAAAAAAAATAAATGATATTTTTAACAGTTACAGCTCATCCTGATGATGAAGTATTAGGATTTGGTGCTACAGCAGCAAAGTTGACTTCAGAAGGTCATACTGTAGTAAATTGTATATTATCAGGAAATGTAGATGCCAGACAGCATCGTCCTGAACTGGAAGAATTGTATAATGATACCTGTAAGGCTCAGGAAATTATTGGCGCGGAAAAACCTATCCTTGGAACATTTCCAAATATAAAGTTTAACACTGTTCCTCATTTGGATATGGTTCAGTTTATTGAAAGAGTTATTGAAGATGTTAAACCTGATTACATTTTCACTCACCATCCATCCGATATGAATGATGACCATGTTTGCACGTCAAGAGCATGTCAGGCCGCAGCAAGATTATTTCAACGTAAAGATGTGAAACCTATAAAAGGTTTATTTTATATGGAGATTCTATCTTCAACTGATTGGGCGATGCCCAATAATTTGCTACCCTTTCAACCTGATTCATTTATTGAAGTTGGAGAAGAGAATTTCAATAAAAAGATTAGTGCATTAGAGGCTTATAATGGAGTAATGAGACCCTTTCCTCATCCACGTTCAATTGAGGCATTAAAAGGGGTTGCTGCATACAGAGGTGGTCAATCAGGGAAGTATTACGCAGAAGCATTTCAAACCGCATTCCAATCATTAGAATTTTAGTCATGTATAGATTTTTATTCAAACGATTAATAGATATTCTTATCGCATTGCCATCTATTATTGTACTATCACCGATAATTCTTATAACGGCAATTGTTATAAAATTACAAGACGGAGGACCGGCAATTTTTAAACAAGCTAGAGTAGGTTTAAAAGGTGAGGATTTTACCTTATTGAAGTTTAGAAGTATGCCTGTTAATACTGCTAATGTTGCATCATCTGAGACTCACAAATTGACAATTACTCCATTTGGTAAGTTTATTCGTCGATCTAATATTGATGAACTACCACAATTGTTTAATATTTTAAGAGGAGACATGAGTATTGTTGGTCCACGACCAGCTTTGGCTAGTCAAGAACAATTAGTTAACCTACGTCTTGAAAATGGTGCTTATGATTGTAAACCGGGTTTAACTGGTCTTGCTCAAATTAATTCATACGACAATATGCCTGTAAATGTGAAAGCAGAATGGGATATTAAGTATGCGCAACGTATTACTTTTGGGGCAGATTTAAAGATTATATTTTCTACTTTTGGGTACCTGCTTAAACCACCACCAACCTATTAGAGATTTAATGATGAATTGGGATATCATTATTAATTATTACGGGTTAATATTGGTATATAATTATTAAGTTGCTTATGAAATAATTTTGAAAATAATAGTCTTATGAAATTTGGATTTGTTACTTGTGTTCAATTGGGATTGTCCTGTATTGAAAAAATATACGAAATTGGCGGACAATTGGATTTATTGATTACACTCAATGATAATAAAGCTGTTAAGAAGTCTGGTAGAATATATTTGGATGATTTCAGCTCAAAGAATCAAATTGATTTGGTGAAAATAAATCATATTAATGATGAAGATGCCATTCAGGCCATCGTTGATCATGATATTGATTGGCTGTTTATTATTGGTTGGTCTCAAATTGCAAATAAATCTGTTCTTGATGCTCCCAAGAAAGGAGCGATAGGTATTCATCCCACTTTATTACCACAAGGAAGAGGTCGTGCAGCAATTCCTTGGGCAATAATCAAAGGATTGGATCAGACTGGTGTTTCTATGTTTAAGTTGGATGAAGGAGTTGATACAGGAAAATTACTGGGGCAGAAAATACTTCCTTTAACTACAGAAGAAACAGCTTCTAGCCTTTACGAAAGAGTGAATAAAGCACATGAAGATTTAATTGAGGAAGTTTGGTCTGATTTGGTTAATGATTCAGTTGTATTAAAGTTACAGGATGAAAGTAAGGCGACGTATTGGCCTGGGAGGACTCCTGCTGATGGAGAAATTAATGAAGCCATGACCGTGGAAGAGGTTGATAGATTGGTGAGAGCAACTACAAAACCATATCCAGGAGCCTTTATAATGCAAGATGGTAAAAAGATAATTGTTTGGTCTGGAAGTTCTATACCTTCCAATGGAAATACAGAGTCAATAAGAGTAAATCTGAGTAATGGAACCTACTGGGCAATGGACTATGAAGAGGAAATAGGCTAAGTTGCTTAATTCTCACTTTAAACATTTACTTAATGGAATATATAAATGATCAACTACTCAATGTAGTTACGGAGAACGCAATTAAAAATCCTCGGAAGCGCATGAATCACAATTTTCATAAAAATGGTGAAGAATTGTTGCAAAGAATGCTTAATGCTTTGGAACCTGAAACTTATTTACCGCCGCATAGGCATGCAGAAAAAGTTGAGGTATTTCTTTTGCTAAGAGGTAAAGTACAGGTTTTATTTTTTGATGATTCAGGAGAAATTGTTGAAGTAAAACAATTGAATCCTATTTCGGGTGAATATGGTGTAGAAATTCCAGCAGGCATTTGGCATACCATTTTTGTGGAAGAATCAGGTTCTGTAATTTATGAGATAAAGGAAGGACCATATGTTCCAGGCGTAGGAGTAGATTTTGCTCCTTGGGCACCTAAGGCAGATAATGAGTCCGAAGCATTGAATTACATGAAAGAATTAAATTCAAAACTATTGAAGTGAAAGTTGACCTATATATGAATAACAACTACATCATTATCATGGCCGGGGGAGTAGGCTCCCGTTTCTGGCCTATGAGTACCGAAGAAAAACCAAAGCAATTTTTGGATGTTTTGGGAATAGGAAAGAGCTTATTGCAACAAACGGTGGCTCGTTTTCAAACCATAGCACCTGCTGAAAACATTTTAATTGTTACCTCTGCAAAATACAAGAAACTGGTAGCTGAGCAATGCCCTGAATTGTTAGAGAGCAATATTCTGTTGGAGCCTTGTATGCGTAATACGGCGCCATGTATTGCCTATGCAGCTTATAAGATTAAAGCTTTAAATGCTGATGCTAATATTGTAGTAGCTCCTTCGGATCATTTAATTACCAATGAAGCTGAATTCATTCGAATTATTGAAAATGGTTTGGACTTCACTGCAAATAATGATGCATTGTTGACATTGGGCATTCAGCCACATCGCCCGGAAACAGGTTATGGATACATACAAGCTAATTCAGTTAACAGTGATCAGTCATCAGTTATCAGTAAGAATCCAAATATTGGCTCGGAAGGTGAAGCATATGAAACCATGCCAAATGCAGAGGCCAGTTTCTCCCCTTCAGAGCCTGTCCCGACTATTCGGGAGGAGATTAAGAGGGGTGTTGTTGTAGAAAGCCCTCTTAAAGTAGCTGCCTTCAAAGAAAAACCAAACTTAGAAACCGCTAAAGAATATTTGACTGCAGGCAACTATTTCTGGAACTCAGGCATTTTCTTGTGGTCGTTCAAAAGCATTCTTTCTGCTTTTGAACGTTTCGTGCCAGAGGTGGCAGCTATTTTCCAAAAAGGAGAGGAGTTTTACAATACAGATAAAGAACAAGCCTTTATCGATGAGATGTTTCCTACCTGTACCAATATTTCTATTGACTATGCAGTGATGGAAAAGGCCAATAATATTTTTGTTCAACCAGCAGATTTTGGATGGTCTGATTTGGGTACTTGGGGATCACTTTGGGAAAAACGTGAGAGAAATGAAGCTGGAAATACAGTAGTGGGTGAGAAGGTTCATTTGTTTGATGCGGACAACTGTATAATTAACATGCCTAAAGACAAAAAAGTCGTGATTCAAGGTCTGCAGGATTACATTGTTGTAGAAGACAATGAGGTTTTATTGATTTGTAAAAAAGAAGAGGAGCAGCGCATAAAAGAGTTTCGTGCTTCAATCATAAATGAATAATTTTCGGCGTACCAACCCAACAGCAGTTAGCACTTGCGGGGCCGAATGTATAGCAAAAACCCGAAGAATTTTTTCTTCGGGTTTTGTATTTTATAGGCCTCTTAGGTAATGAATAATATGAAATTATAGTTTTGAAATCGTTTTTTTAATCATGCTGTTCTTTGTGAAACAGTTTCGTTTGTGTTCGTCTGTGGACAAATCTTATCTGCGAAAAACATAACCATTATCAAGATCTGCATCTAATCCTTTTAGACCTTTGTGGATCGCCTTTCTTTCTCCTTTCTCCTTTCTCCTTGGAATTTGTGCTTTGGAGTTTAAATTGAGAGATCCCTCGGCAGGCTCGGGATGACTGCAAGTTTCTCCTTTCGACTATTTGACTATTCGACTCTTCCAGACTCTTTGACTTTAGATTTCTTCCGTCGCATGTGAGCAATCGTCGTTAATAAAAGTTTGTAGTTGCGACGATATTTACATGAACCATATATGCCTTGGGCTACATTCGCTTTGCTCATTTACCCAAGGCTATAAAGATTAAGCCCCTCTGGGGCTTTATTTACAATGACCGTTCCTTTTTGAATAATGAACAATTGATAATGTGTAATGAATACTATAAAAGTACAGTTTTGAAATCATATGGTTCTTTATGAAACAGCTTCATTTTTCTTTGCGTTTTTAATTATTCATAGAATTAGGAGGCTTCGTTTGTGTTCGTCTGTGGACAAAGCTAATCTGCGAAAATCATATCCATCATCAACATCTGCGTCTAATCCTTTGAGATCTTTGTGGATCGTCTTTCTTTCTCCTTTCTCCTTGGAATTTGTGCTTTGGAGTTTAAATTGAGAGATCCCTTGACTAACTCGGGATGACCACTAGTTCGAACTGCCTGCTGAAAGCTGCCTGTTTTCATCTGTGTTTATTTGTGTTCATCTGTGGACAAAATTTATCCGCGAAAATCATATCTATCATCAACATCTGCGTCTAGTTCTTTGAGAACTTTATAAATTACCTTACTTTCTCCTTTCTCCTTTCTCCTTTCTCCTTTCTCCTTTCTCCTTTCTCCTTTCCACCATTCCACTTTTCCAGACTATTCGACTCTTCCAGACTCTTTGACTTTAGATTTCTTCCGTCGCATGTAAACGATCTTCATTTATCAAGGGCTTGTAGTTGCGACGATATTTACATGAACCATATATGCCTTGGGCTACATTCGCTTTGCTCATTTACCCAAGGCTATAAAGATTACGCCCCTCTGGGGCTTTATTTACCAATGATTAATTGCCAATCGCAGGTTAGAGCTGCCTGCTGTAAGCTGAGTACATTTCTTTTGATTCACATAGTCATACCAGTCAAGTTGTCCTACAAAGTCATGCATTCCTATTTTTGCTTCATCCTTTAAACTTTCTCCTTTCTCCTTTTGATTTTCTGACATTCTACTTTTCCAGACTCTTCAAGAATTTTCAACTTTTCACACATTTCGACTATTCAACTGTTTGACTGTTCGACTGTTTGACTGTTCAACTATTGGACTATTCGACTTTTCATTCGACTGTCTCAAGTTCAATCTCCAGCACATTGGTTTCTCCCAGTCGATGAATCAGATCCAAGCTGATGCTTTTGTAGGTAATGGCCTCAACCTTTACGGTATAAGTACCAGGCTCCAGTTTTTTGATTCGAAAACCTCCCTTTTTCCCTTTCACCTCATGATCCAAATCGATGGATTCGATAATCACATGAGCTTGTGGCACTGGTAATTTGGTGCTTTTGTCCAAGATAGAACCTTTTACAGCCAGTGTACTGGAGTTGGGCTTCTCAATTTCCGAGGCTTCCACATAGGTATGATAGAAATCGGGTTCCGCATCCTCAAACATCGATTCCATTACCTTGTCCAACCTTTGCTGAATAATGTGTAGACCATCTGCATGAGCCTCACTTAGGTCTTGTTGGGCAATTTTCTGTTTGCCAATCAAAACCTTTGGTCTTGGTGCCAAGGCTTCGTAGTTGGTAAACAGGGTTTTCAGATCTTCCAAATCCTGGGCTGCAAGGCCAGTTTCGCCAATCGTTTCACCTAATTTTTCCAGGTATTGAATGCTGTATTCAGTTCTACTAATCAAATTTTCATCCGAAAGTCGATTCAGACGGCCTTCACTGCCTTTAAAATTTGGCAATTCTGAGGTAATCTCATTTTTGATACAATAGTTGTACACCAACATATTGCATTTGGAGAGATGCTTGGCCAACTGGCTTTTTACATTTCGTTTGCTTAGGGTAGAGCCTGAGTAATCCTGAGTGAGGATTTCCCAAGACAGCTCAAACTTGTTGAAGCTGGCAAAGAGGGCATCAAAAATTTCCTTCAGTACAGGAATGGCATCAATTTTCGCCTGGTTTTCACTATAGAAGTCTTCCAACCTTCTTTTCATTTCGCGGTAAGTAAAAAATACTCTTTTCATGGTGTTAGTAGTTTTAATGACAAGCACTGCATGGGCAGAAACTTGACAGGTGAATGATAATGCTTATTTACAAGTAATATTTTAGACGATTATGAGTTCGTCAAGTAGGCTATCAATGGATAGTTAAGAGAGATTCAATAGATTAAAGCACCAGCATATAAACTTCTGTGTCATTTCTATTGATTTTCGTGTATTTATAGTGGAAGCTGTATCGTCAACAGATATTTTTGTATCATCCCCACACTTTTCTGTGTCATAAACCGAGGCTGCTGTCATCCCCAGAATTTTTTGTATCTCAAACGTCTTGCTTTGTATCGTCAACAAACATTTTTGTGTTGTCCCCACACTTTTCTGTGTCATAAACCGAGGTTGCTGTATCATCCCCAGAACTTTTTGTGTCATAAACGTCTTGTTCTGTATTGTCAACCAACACGCTTTGTATCATCCCCACACTTTTCTGTGTCATAAACCGAGGCTGCTGTATCATCCCCAGAACTTTTTATGTCATAAACGTCTTGTTCTGTATCGTCAACCAACACACTTTGTATCATCCCCAGAACTTTTTATGTCATAAACGTCTTGTTCTGTATCGTTAACCAACACACTTTGTATCATCCCCACACTTTTCTGTGTCATAAACCGAAGTTGCTGTATCATCCCCAGAACTTTTTGTGTCATAAACGTATTGCTCTCTATCGTCAACCAACACACTTTGTATCATTTCAAAATCTTTCTGTATCACAAACACAGACTTTCATCTCATTCCCGGGTACTTCTCTTGCATTAACAGCAGCATTTCAATCTTTTGCAGTAAATTTAAATATTGGATACATTAAAATTTATTTGTTCATTTAGGGAGACTTTGTTTTTATCCGGTGACTTATTGTTTGTCTACAAATTATTTCATTTATAGCGCTTGTATGAACGAAATAATTAATAAGCCACCGGATACTTTTAGTTTCTTTCAATGGGTGATCTTATGAATCTGCCTGTTTCAAGTAATAAGTTTACGCTATACATCATACTTATTTATAATTCACAAAAACTGTAAAGTACAATACAAGCGTAAATATATGTTTGTGGGATATATTTAGGTTCATTTAAAGAACCTTATAAATGAAATGTCGGTTTCCCGATTAATTTGTAGACAATATAAAGGTAAACAAAATAAATTGATAAAAACAAAAAAAAATATTGGATAATTGAAATAAATTTTAAAATAACTTAATCCGATGGAGAGAATTAAATAATACATAAGGCATTCAAGTGGGATGGCAAACAAAAGGCCTGAGAAATTTCAAGAGCTTTATAATTGTTGTAGGAATACACCTCATCAGCGCAAATCATATTCATCATCAACATCTGTGTTTACACCTTTGAGATCTTTATGAATCTACTTCCTTTCTCCTTTTTCCTTTCTCCTTTCTCCTTTGACCTTGTTTCTTGGGCTTTGGAATTTGTGTTTTGGAATTTACTGCTGATGCTCACTACTTCCTGAACTTTTTTACGATTCTACCTTTCGACTATTCGACTATTCGACTTTTCTACGATTCTACCATTCTACCTTTCTGCTTTTCCAGACTCTTTGACTCTTCCAGACATTACGACTTTAGGCTTCTTCCGTCGCATGTGAACGATCTTTATTAACCAAGGGCATGTAGTTGCGACGACATTTGCATGAATCATATACCTTGGGCTACATTCGCTTTGCTCATTTGCCCAAAGCTATAAAGATTACGCCCCTCTGGGGCTATACTTTGAGTCTTATGGACTCACTTCTTTCTGAACTTTTCTACGATTCTACCTTTCGACTATTCGACTATTCGACTATTCGACTTTTCTACTATTTTACTATTCGACTTTTCTACCTTTTTACTTTTCGTTTTCCTTTAAAAAGAATAAAGCCTCAAAGATGAATTCCTTGAGGCTTTTATTATTGAATATTTATTTCTTTAGAAACAAAAATCCAAAACTTTAGCGGCATTTTCCTGGTCACCATTCTCTAAAAGATCCTGGGCCATTTTAATCAATTGATTGTCTGCCGCTCCATTTTTAATAGCTTCCGCTATTTCCTTTGGCAAGTTTTCCATTGTAGTAAGTGTTTTAAAAAAGTAGTGTTATGCAAATGTATAAAAATAATTTATATTGTCAATCTGTCAAATGTGTCAACTTATATTTTTAATGGTAAAATAATGCCATTTCATTATCGAAAACGTTTGATTCGTCTATAGGTAGTCAAAATGTCTCACAGTCCAGTAGTCGAATTGTCCGACTGTTGAATGGCAGGAAACACTTTCTCCTTTTTCCTTGGGCTTTGGGTTTTGGAATTTACTGCTGATGTTCACTACTTCCTGAACTTTTCTACGATTCTACCTTTCGACTATTCGACTATTCGACTATTCGACTTTTCTACTATTTTACCATTCGACTTTTCCAGACTCTTTCACTCTTCCAGACATTACGACTTTAGGTTTCTTCCGTCGCATGTGAACGATCTTCATTAATCAAAGGAATGTAGTTGCGACGACATTTGCATGAACCATATACTTTCTCCTTTTTCCTTTCTCCTTTCTCCTTTCTCCTTGGGCTTTGGGTTTTGGAATTTACTGCTGATGTTCACTTCTTTCTGAACTTTTCTACGATTCTACCTTTCGACTATTCTACTTTTCCAGACTCTTTGACTCTTCCAGACATTACGACTTTAGGTTTCTTTCGTAGCATGTGAACGATCTTCATTAATCAAAGGAATGTAGTTGCGACGACATTTGCATGAACCATATACCTTGGGCTTCATTCGCTTTGCTCATTTGCCCAAGGCTATAAAGATTACGCCCCTCTGGGGCTATATTTACTAGTGATTAATAGCCAATTGCTGTTAAACCTGCCTGCTGTAAGCTGAATACTTTTCTGTAGAGTCACATGGTCACACAGTCAAATTGTCCTACAAAGTCAAGCATTCCTATTTTTACGTCATCCTTTCTCCTTTCTCCTTTCTCCTTTTGATTTTCTACCTTTCGACTATTCGACTATTCGACTATTCGACTATTCGACTTTTCTGCTATTCGACTTTTCTGCTATTCGACAGCAAGAACAAAAGAGGTACAGCCCTATGTACTTCTTGTAATTATTCATTGCTCATTATTAATTACCAATTGTCATTTCCACTTTTTGCCTTTTTATTATCAAAACTTAAAATTAATATGTTATATTTATGCTTTGATTAAGGTAGGCCCCCTTAAGTTCTTATTCTTAATCAACTCAATTATTACAACTTAAACCCCTTCAAATAAAATTTAACAATGAAGAAACATCGTATTCTTATCGTTGATGACATTCCTGAAAACATAAAAGTTTTACAAGCAATCCTTTCTGATTCTTCTTATGAAATTCAATATGCACTGAATGGTAAAGATGCTTTAATGTTTTGTGTAGCGGATAGTTTTGATTTGATATTGCTGGATATCATGATGCCTGAAATGGATGGATATGAAGTTTGCAAGTATCTTAAATCAAAAGATAAAACCAAGGATATTCCAATCATTTACCTTACTGCTAAGGTAGATAGCGAGGACATTGTAAAAGGATTTGAAACGGGTGCACAGGATTATGTCACAAAGCCATTTAATCCTCAAGAGTTGATTGCTCGTGTAAATACACATCTCGAACTGAAGCATAAGAATGAATCTTTAAAGTTCATGAATTTGCAATTGGAAGAGCGTGTAGCTGCTCGAACCATGGAGTTGCAAGAGACGAATGGTGAATTAAAAGAGGCAAACCTTCAGTTGGCAAAATTGGAAGATGCCAAGAACGATTTCCTTTCTTTAATGTCAACCGAATTGCGTGAACCATTAAATGGGATTGTTGGATTTGCGGATATGTTGGAGTTTTCCATCAAGAACAAAACCAACTTGAAATATGTTCGCTTTATCAAGCAAGCTGTTGAAAAGTTGATTGGCGTTTCGGATATTGCCTTACTACTTTCTGCCTTACGATTCGAACGTTATGAGATGAAAGTGCAAGGATTGCCGGTATATGAAATCGTAAAAAACAGTTCCGATAAACTGAGAGGCCTGATTACCGAACGCAAGGTCAAATTGAAGATTGATATACCTAAAAACTACATCATTCGCGGTGACGAGCGTTTGTTATTGGTTTGCATGGAGAAAATCATTGAGAATGCTATTACCAATGCACCATCGCGTTCCGAAGTATATGTAGGAGCCGAATTGATGGGCCAAAAAATTAAGGTGTTTGTAAAGGATGCGGGAACTCATTTTGCCGCGGGAGAGGTGAATTACACCTTCCGATTCTTCGATTTGGAGAAAAACGAACGTACCGAAGAATTTAAAAGATTTTCACCTGGTTTGGTAGCCGTTAAATTGGTAATGGATCTTCACAAAGCCAAAGTAGATGTTGAAAACCTAAAAGAGGGTGGGGTTTGTGTTTCATTTCTACTTCCTGAGTATTAAAAGTTCTCAATAGTCAAATAGTCACAAAAGTCAAGCAGTCACACAGTTGAATGGTTGACTTTTGACAAATAATATTGGAGAAAAGCACAAATAGGTTTATTTATTATCTAATTGTGCTTTTCTTATTATTTCAGGTATTTCATCATATTATATATGCTTCCTGATAAAAGGCGTGATTTAAATTCTAATTCTCGACTTTGATCTGAAGACATATAATGTAAATCAGATGCCAAATAGCTCATACTTCGTACTTCACCGCAGGAAGCTTTTGCAATGTCTAAGAATCTATAAAACTCTTTATCCGAACTTCTCTCAAATCCTTCTGCGATATTATTCATTATGGATATTGCTGCACGTTGCATTTGATTTGTAAAACTCTTATCATTGATATTATTACAATAGGCATAGACCAATTGAACTAAAGATCTGGCATCTTTCCAGATAAGTAAATCTTCAAACTGTTTAATTGTTGCCATTCTTTAATGATTTTAACTTATTCGACTATTCGACTATTCGACTATTCGACTATTCGACTATTCGACTGTGTGACTGTGTGACTGTGTGACTGTGTGACTGTTTAGACTGATCGACATTTAAATCTTCTTCAAAACCATCTTCGCCTTATCAGCTCTCACCACTGCTTTTTTGTAATTTCTTAAATCATCATATCGTTCCGCCGGTAAATCAAACTTTTTGTATTCTACCTTTCTGATATAAGTCACTTTGTTGCCATCTTGTTTGGCTTCGCTATAGTAGTTGCCAAAATCCGATTCAATTGCTTTCTTCTCTGGAATACTTTCCATTTCATAGCCATCTGGTAGCGTAAACTGTATGCTATCGGTATCGCAATATTCACGCTTATAGTAGATGCCTGTTTTGCGATTCCTAACTTTTTTAGGTGCTTTACTGGTTCTGTTGATCAAATTAAGAGGAATGAATAAGCGATCACCCGATTGGGAAGCATAGTTTCTGATGTCAAGCTCAAGCTTCAATACAGAACTTGGAATTCTAGTTAATTCCTTGGATACTTCATGCTTGTTGATTTTAAAATCAGGAAGCTCCAAGTCGTTATAGATCTTCTTTTTCTGATCTTCAGGGCTTAGGTGAGAAAGTCCAGCCAGATATGAATACTGCAAACCCCGGCACTCTTCTGTAATGTTTGCAGTAGCGGTACCATCTGCATTAATAATGATCTTCCCACTTTTATTTTGGGTATTATCTTCCATTTTATATACTGGTGTTCGAACCAAATGTCCACCGTTTTCATTAATGGCAAGTACTGTTCTGTCATCAGTACTCGAACTTAAAAATCCACACGGACTAAATTTATTGGTACATTCCAGCCAAACCGTATCCTTTTGTAGAGGAACCATTAGTATGATGTGGTTTCCAAAGTTTTTAACGAAAGTGGTATCAAGATCACGTCGTTTATTTGCTGATGTGATAATGGTATAGTAGGATGGGATATCAATTACTTTAAGAAGGGTCTTCATGTAATTCGATAAAGCTTTACAATCACCGTAAGATTTATCCTGAACATCTTGAGCAGGAAATGGCTGCTGGCTTCCAATACCAACCTGAATACTAACATAGCGGGTTTTATTTTGTAAGTATTCATAAAGGGTTTTCACCTTCTCAAATTCGGTCTTGCAATCTTTTACCATTTCTTTTACTTCAGTTATGGTATTTTCATCCAGAACATCTCTCCCTTGGTTTAGTTTAGAGAACCATTTTGCCAATTCGTTCCATGAGCTTGTATTCCCATCAATTTTATCGTACTGAAATTTTGTAGGAGCACAAATTAACAATGGCCCTCGCGTTGAGTAAGGCGAAGCATAGGGTTCATACTTGTATGCTTTTAGATTGCTTGCTTTCCAATAATGAATGGTTTTACCTTTGATATTTTTTACTTCAGGTTCAATTGTAGAACCGTAAAGTTTGTGTTTGAAACAAGATGGATCACTGGTTATAATTTTATAGGTACTTGCTTGTACCGAACATCTGTAACCATCGTAAGGATACCAACCAGCAATGCTTGTGTATTCGTTTAATGTTTGATTGTATGAATATACAATGGTGTAAGGATAATTCTTTTGAACGGTTTCATATTGTTTTACCCTGTTGTCAGAAAACATCGATTCACCAGAAGCACTATAGTCATTAATTTCGGAGGATTTTACCTTCTCGATTAGCATTCCTTCTGCATCATATATCACAATTTGTAAATTGCTTAAAGGCATCGATTTGTCGTAGGAGGCAAGCACCTCAGCATATTCATCGCCAGACTCATTCAGGATGGTTATGGCTCTGTTGTACGAGTATTTTAAATTATAGATCGAATTGATTTCAACAATAGTCTCATCAAGTCTGATTACGGCATCTGCATTTTCTTTTAGTTCTTCTGGTATCTCACTTACAGGAAAAATAGGCATTTTTTTTGCCGATAGTTGATGTGTACATAGAAATGTCAGGAGCAACAAATAAATGTATCGAACTTTCATAGTATTGATTAAGATTTTAAAAATATCATATATTAACAATGAACGGCAAGCAAAGATCAATGGACAGATTTTATAGAAGAGGTAAAACAACTGGTAACCTTCTCCTAAAAGCAGATCGTCGATAAACGATTAGCACTCCATAAATTCTTTGCTCTACTGTTCATCACTTCATTAATAATTCAGCAATTGTAATTATCTATGAGAATTCTACATTCGTTTAAGAACCAACATTTCTGCATGTTTGGCTACAATCAGATTGTAAAATTCTTTTAGGTTAGGATATTCATTAAACAAGAATGTTCGTTTGTTAATTTTAAATCTGCTAACCACCATGATTTTATTCCCATTCTGACTTGCCGAATACATAAATTGACCTGATTTTTCAGGAAGATTGATTCTTGCAGGAGCGGGCTTGCTCTCAAGAGTATATCCATCAGGAACGGTAAGTTCGAGCATGTAAGTTCTGTCGATAGGATATGTGAAATCAACAGGATATTTTCTTTCTTCCAGGGTAAAAGGATTCTCCTCAATTTTATTCACAATAAAAGGGTTGAAATAGATAAGATCATTTACGCTTTCCATTTCTTCCGTCATTTCAACTTCCATTTTTGAAATAACACTTTTTTCAACCTCTTTAAGATTTTTTACTTCAACACTTTCTACATCTATTAACTTGTACGCTTCATCCATGGTTTCACGCAGTTCTTCTTCACTTTTATCTTGAATGGCATCTCTAAATTGTAAAGCAGTAAAACCGTTTAGCGATAAATCCAGATTACCAGAAACTACGCCATCTTCATCAAGCTTTAGTTTTGCAATGGTTGCTGATTTTGAAATACTACTTGACTTAATATCTACAAAGAATGATCCCTGGCTACTAATCAATCTTCCTTTGTCATTGATACAGCGCTCAGGAAGGAGATTACATGGGCAGTTGGCATCGGTAGCATCCAGATAAATTCTGTTTTCACCAACTTTACAACTTGCGATTACATAGTTAAACTTGGATTGACTAGGAGAGAATAAACTCAATAAACCATTACCTCTTGTGCTAAGAATTACCGGGTCAGCCTTAATGCCTAATTTATTTAGCAGAACTACTAACATTAAATTGATATCAGCAACATTTCCTTTTTTTTCTTTAAATGCAGAGCGTAAAGAGGAAGTAGTATATTTACTATAATAATCGTCCCATTTCATATTGGATTTAATGTAATTGAAGGCAGTCAGAATCTTTTCTTCATCCGATTCTGTTTTGCTGGTAATTTCAGCAACCACATCTTTCAAAAATCCACCTGTTTTTAACTGGTGACCAAAACGTTCACTTTCCATTAGCGATTTATTAATCTTATCCCAGTTGCCAGTTAAATCCTTGTAAACACCGTAAAAGTTTTTAGTTCCGGCAATTTCAAATTCAATAGCCGACATGTAATTTTTTCTGGAAGTTGTATAAGGTTCTTTTTTGAAAGCAGGTACATCTTTAATGACGAATCGATATTGATCTATGGTAAAAGTTTTACCACTGTTAAAAGTTCCATTCCCATAATTGTGCTCGTTAATGTCAAAGCTTAAATATCCTTTTGCATTTTTTTTGTAGTCAAAGTATTCAGGTAGGTTAACTCTAAATTCACTCCAAATGGTTGGAATACTGCGTTGAAAATACCAGGGACCGATATTCCAGGGAATATCAGATGTCATTTGATACATGAATTCAACTACAGAACCTGGTTTAACATTCTCACATGCCAATTTATAGGTGTAAACATCGTCAGAAGATTTTTCAAGAATTCTATCTTTGGCGCTAACTTTGGTTTTTACAATTTTTCCATTTTCCAAATTGTAAGTACACGCCTTAACTGATCCTACATTAGATCGGGTTTTATCAAACGAAAATTCAAGATCAGCGTAATCCAGACCTTCATCTTTTAATATTTTTATTCTGATAATTCTTGTGTAATTGTATTGGAAGCCATCGGTGCTCGACATATATGGGATTTCACTTACTCCGTAATCACACAAGTAAACAGCTACGGCTGTGCTGTCTTTTTCATAGGTCTGCATTTTTAGTTCATCAATGCTTACCTTTCCGAATTTAATAGGAGCCTTAGCTGCAAAACTTAAATTATTAATAAAAAGAATTGTTAATCCCAGAACGATAGTTCTAAGAATCGTAAAGTTTTTCATAGATAAATTGGTTTAGTTTACAATCTGGATAATATAGTAAACTAAAACTTAAGAATGAATATATATTAATCTGATTTATTTCAGTTAATTAAAAGTATATTGGAATTGTATTGGTGTGAACTGTCTTTCTATTTGTAATTCAATAATAGCTAATTGTTTCGAACAGGACGGACTGAAGAGTTCAATAGTTGTGTAGATTGTACTGTTTAGTTTGCATACTTTATCTGTAATGATTAATAACTCGCAGTAAATGTCAATTAACCAATCATGATTTAATTCAGGTAATAGAATTATTGTTTACAATTGCAGTGAGACAAAAAGTATTTCTTAAGGTTCTTTTCTTTTAGGAATTGAAGTACCTTTTTGCCATAGGCAGTGAAGTAGCAATGATCTCTCAGGAACTCAAGATTCTTATCGCACCAATATTGTTTTGGTATTTCTGTTGATGTCACAGTTTCCAGTTCCTTTCTTAAAGAAAAACTTCTGGATTCATAATCATCTAAGCTGAGGTGATACATGTCAGCATCGCAAAGAATTTTTTCAAGATCATTTTTAGGTTGAGGAGGATAGTGCGTAGCTAATATGCAGTTGATAACCTTATTAACTTTGGAAGCAGGGTAATGTATTTTGCTTAAGAACTCTTTTGCAATTTTAGTTCCAGCCTTTTCGTGTCCAAAGTAAGTAACCGCATGACCTGCATCGTGAAACCATGCAGCAATAATTACAATTTCCGTATCACTTGCCGAAAGACCTGAATTTTTTGCGATCTCTCTACATGCCTCTACAACCTCTTTGGTATGTTTTAGGTTGTGGTAGCATAGGTTTTCGGGCAAGTCACAAAGTAAATCTGTAACAAACTCTTCAACTTTTAATATGTAGTTTTTACTATTGTACATTTATTGCTTAATTCCGCAGCGAAATAAGTTATGAATGAGCAAACAAAAAAATGTTTTCTATTAAAAGATGTTATTCTTTGTTAATCCGTAAAAAAAAAATGTCGTTTGATAAATAAATTGACATTTTATGAGCTTTGTTTTATAAATCCTGAACGATTTCGTTTAAGAATCTATTTAGTGGATACAATGCTTTAAAGGTATTGTCAATTTCATTTACAAATTGATCAGAATTTACGATTGGATCATCAATCATTTTGGCAACAGCGTAGTGTTTGTAATTAAGTAAGTCGATATGTGTAAATTCTTTTGGAAATCCTCTTGGAGCTGTTTTTAGTTTTTCTCCATACAATTCCGGAAAGTGCTTTTGAAACTCAGGATTCTCAATAATTCCCTTAAATTCTTCAGGGTGATGAAAGATTTCTGTTCGAATGGCTTTTAGAACATTTGAGGCCGGCATATAGCATCCTCCGCCCAGGAAACATTGTTCAGGCTCGATATGGATGTAATAGCCACCATAACGACTCTTTCTTCCATTTTTGGCTATAAAAGCCCCAAAGTTCGTTTTGTAAGGCCTTTTGTCTGTTGAAAAGCGAACGTCTCTGAATATTCTAAACAGGCAATCTTTTGCGCTTAAACCAGAAACACTTGGATCAAAGGTTTTGATTTGTTCGATGCTCAATTCAATGAAAAGTTGAAAATCCTTTTTTGCTAGCTCATACCTTTTTTTGTTGGCATGAAACCATTCTCTATTGTTATTCTCTCTGAGCTCTAAAAGAAAATCAAATACAGATTTTTTAAGCATTTTAATACGGTTTAGAATGTAATTACTTTATGGTCTTCTTGCAGGTATTGGGTTAATGGTTTTCCCATATACTTTACCTCAATACCAATTTCCGAAAGTTTATCCGAAACTTTATACATATCAGCACAAGCCTTACAAGCATATACATTTACTCCCACCTCTTTCATTTTCAGAATGTATTCTTGCAAGTCTTTGTCTTCGCTAAGAAGTTTAGACGATGGTCCCCAAATTATAAAATTTATTTCGTCCCACCATCCGAATTTTGCAGCATTATAGGCATACATGAAAACCATTTTTTCCGCTACTTCTTTATCAGCAGATGTCCAAACTACTGCTAGTTTATTGTCTTGATTCATTTTAATGTTTGAGGATTGGGAAAGACTATTCTTTGCACAACAATTTACAAATGAATTTGTATTGAAAAAAACTGTCAAAACGAAAACCAATAAAATCTTATTCATGGATGATTAAATTTATTTAATAAATCAAAAAAAACAGTTCAAATAAAAAAAAGAGTTATTTAAAAAATGCACTGATTAATTAAATAGGAAAATAGGCATTATATGGATTAAATAAAAATACTTATCAAAAAAGTATAACTTATTTATGGTACTTTCCGTTATAAGGGTGAATAATAAGTAATTTTAAAGTAAAAATCGAATGTGGAAGCTAGTTCGGGTATTAATTCTTCTCATTTTAATTATTCCAGTGATTTCGTGGATTGTATGGAAAAGTGAAAAAGAGATACCAATAAATTTACTTGTAATTGATAAAACAACTCCGGAAAAGAATTTCTCGGAGCACTTGTCTTTTTTCTGGGTAGCTAATCAAAGTAAATGGGTTAAGCCTACCGGAGATGAGTATGATTATGCGAAAGATTTTCTAGGTTTTCATCCTGATGAGAACGGGCAGTATGTAATAAAGGATTTAAAAGTATATGGTAGGGAAAGTAGTGTAAAACTTGCTGATTCATTAGATGTAGTATTTTTTGCGGATACATATGGTATTTACAATTCCAATTGGAAAGATCATCCAGATTATGGCAAAGATACCATCTCACTTTTTTATGGAGGACTGCAGGCCGAGGAATTTAATCTGCTTCGGGAATTAAAAAGAAAGGGAAAAACCATAATTGCCGAATTTAACCTGTTTGCTTCTCCTACATCTCCAGTAATTCGAAAACAAACCGAACAGCTTTTAGGTATAAAATGGAGTGGTTGGGTTGGTAAATATTATCAAACTTTGGATACATTAATGGATTCGGAAATTCCAAAGTGGGTGCCTGATTTATATCGTAAAAATTACAATTCAGAATATCAATTCCGAAAAGGAGGAATTGTTTTGGTTAATAACCAGGAGCAGATTATCATTCTGGAGCAGGACGAACATTTGAATGATAGATTTCCAATTCTAAAATCGTCCCTAAGTACACAATTGGAATACAATGTGCCAGAGAAAGTTTATTATCCGTTTTGGTTCGATATTAATGCAACAGATGAGCGAAACCATATACTGGCAAATTTTGAGATTGACGTGAATGAAAAAGGAAAGCATTTGTTAGATTCTTTAAAAGTGCCTAATAAGTTTCCCGCTATCATAGAGCACGATAAGGATTATCGATTTCTTTATTTTGCTTGTGATTTTTCAGATAATAAAATGGGGATTTACTCCTCCTATTTCCGTGGAATTGAAAATATCAGTGGTGCTTTTTACAGCCCGAATCAAATTAAAGATAGAAAAATGTTCTTTTGGAAATATTATCGACCATTTATGACGACGGTAATGGATAGTATTAGTGCCAGGCAGGAACGCAAAAAGAAATATTTGGATTAAAATTCTTATAGGATATAACTGAAAAAATTAAATATGACTAAACTTTTATCTCTCTTATTAGTGGTTTCTTATGTATTGGTGTGTTCAGTGAATTTGAACGCCCAGGAAATTGATACGCTTCAGTCAAAGAATTTTTCAGATGAATTTAAGGAAGCGCAAGTGCTTGCTTTTGATGGCAATAGGAAAGAGGCCCGAAAACGTTGTTATAAAATACTAAGAGAGCAGCCAAATTTTCATGATGCCAGAATTCTAATTGGAAGAACATTTGCATGGGATAAAAGATATAATGAAGCAAGAAAGGAATTGCAATTGGTCTTAGATAAAGATTACGATAATAAAGATGCAATATCTGCTTTTATTGATTTGGAAAAGTGGTCTGGAGATCTGTCAAAGGCATTGTTTTATTGTGAATACGGACAATCCTTTTATCCCAGAGAGGAAGATTTCTTAATCAAGAAAATTAAAATTCAGCAAGAAAAAGGATTGGATGCCAAATCTTTGCAAACCATAAATGAGCTGTTGGAAATTAATCCTGGAAATGAAGAGGGAATTAAACTTTTTAAGGCTTATAAATCAGCAACAAGAAAGTATGTCTTAACTGTTAAGCATGATTTTGAACATTTCGAGGAACCTTATGTGAGAAGATGGCATGTGAGTTCGTTTCAAGTTTCAAGAAGAAACGCGTGGGGAAGTCTTATAGGGAAGGTAAATATAGGCGATTTGGTAAAGGCAGGAGAAGGCTTGTGGTCAAATGAAATTTCTAAGCAGTTTGAAATTGATGCTTATCCACGTATTTCAGCAAGCAATTATATGTACTTGAATTATGGATACTCTCCAGATAATTTGTTTCCAGAGCATAGAGTAGGAGCTGAGTTTTATCAGAAACTACCTGCAAAATTTGAAGCATCAGCTGGTGTCCGTTTTTTGAGATTTGATGGGAGTGATGGCCACAAAAATGTACACATCTACACAGGTTCGGTTGGAAAGTACTACAGAAATTATTGGTTTTCATTGCGAGGATATTTTACTCCAAAGGATAGTGATGTTTCAAGATCAGTGTTTTTTATTACCAGGAGATATTTGCGAGATGCCAAGCAATATATTGGATTGGAGTTGGGAACGGGAACATCTCCGGATGAAGCAAGAGGAAATGTATCGAATTTTGATACTTATAAATATGATAGTTGGAAAGTTCGATTGGGATATCAAGATCAGTTAATTGATAAAAGGTTAACCTATTTGTTGCGTGTTGGTTATGAAAGAGAGGAGTATGAAGTGAGTGAAAAACGACGTATTCTTACTTTCTCAGTGAAATTGTCATATCAATTGTAAATGTAAATGATGAAGTCTTTACTCATATTGTTGTGTTGTGTTGTTGTAAGTTCTGGTTTATTTGGTTCAAATAATCAGGACAAGGATAAGAGTGTGGCTGGAGATGAAATATTTGGCAGTGAAAAAGTTCATGAGATAAGAATTAACTTTTTGCAATGTTCTGCATGGGATTCCTTGGTAAATCATAAAGATGCTCGCGACTCTTTAAACCTGAATAAGTATTTGCAGGGAAATGTAGAGGTAAATGGAAAGAAACTTTATGCTTGTGGAGCAAGAATAAAAGGAGAGTCGTCCTATGATTTCTATCCAGGAAGGAAGAAATCTTTGAAAATAAATTTTGGGAAGTACATTAAAAAGCAAAAGCTAGATGGTTTAAAAACCATTAATCTGAATAATGCTTTTAAGGATCCCACTTTTATGAGAGAAAAATTATACCTGGATTTTATGAGATCGGAGGGATTGCCTGTTCCAAGATCTACTTACGCAAATGTATATGTAAATGGCGAGTTGTTTGGTTTGTATGTGTTGGTTGAAGAAATCAATAAGGGTTTTGTAAAAAGAAATTTTGGTAACAAGTCTGGTGCATTTTTTAAAGGAGAGCCCAATGCAAGTTTGCTTTATATAGGCGATAATCAGTTGGACTACGAACGATCCTATAAGATAAAATCAGATGATAGAAAAGACTATCAGGTATTGATGGATTTTATTAAAACGCTTGATGACTGTGTTAAAATGGATCAGGATGCTTTAAAATATCTAGAAGAGGTTTTTGATGTTTATGAATGCTTAAAGGTATTTGCAATCACCAGCTTGTTTATGAATGTTGATGCCATGAATTTGTTGCATCGTCATAATTACTATTTGTATAAAAGTACTTTAGATTATCAGTTTAAGTGGATTCCTTATGATGGTAATTATGCATTTTGTGCATTTAGTTCAAAGTTTACGATGCATGAGGCAGAGAATTTAAGTGTTTATTTTAGGAATGATAGGTATGAAAATACCTTGATGAAAACTGTTTTTGGGATTAAAAAATACCGTGACTTTTATACAAACTACATAAAGGAGTTACTGAATGAAAAGTTTACAACGGATTATTTAGTGCATAAAATTGATAGGCTTGCCATTACGCTAAGAAAACATGTTTATCAGGATACAATGAAAATGTATAGCAATTCGGAATTTGAGAAGAATCTGATGACGCATTTGGGTGATGAGTTGGATCCGGGAGCATTTATTCCAGGATTAAAGATATTTGCTAAGAAGAGAATTCAAGCAGTAAGGAGAGAGTTAAATATTAAAGTAAAGGACAGAGATTAAATGTTATTATTGGATCAACATATTATTCTATTTAACTTTCAGGAATTGGTGAGTTCCACTCCAGATCTCTTGTTTATTGTCTTCGATTTTTTAGGTAATATAATAGATCGGATACAGGCTTTGATCAATTACGTTTTTGAAAGATTGCCTTATAATGCATTGAATCGGTTGATTGTATACATGATACTGGTTTTCTTTGTATCCTTGATTGTATTGCTGCCAACAATTATAATTTCAAAATTATACTTGGCTTATCAAAAGACAAGGTACAACCAAATTCATGTAAAATATTCTCAGGCCATTATTGCATACCTAATAGGAAGTAAAGAAATCAATGAAATTTGTGATAGAACTAAACTAAAATCAAGTCGTTTTCATCGAAACGTCATGATTGATGTTTTGATGGCAATAGATAAAGCTGAAAATAAGACTGTTAGTGATAAGATAAGAGCCTTGTATGTGAATTTAAAATTGAATCAGGAATCAATTCGAAAATTGGATAAGTTTTCCTGGAATAAAAAGATTTTCGGAATCCGTGAATTGAGTCACATGAGAATAAAGTCCGAGAATCAGAAAATTATATCTTTTCAGCAGAAAAACAATGATGTATTGAGGATAGAATCACAAATGGGATTAATAAAGCTCTTGCCTTTTGTTCCTTTTGCATTTTTGGATTCGCAAGAGAAACCTTTTACGGTTTGGGAGCAAATTAATGTGTTTGACTTGATACGAAAGAAAAGGATTGAAATTCCTGAGTTTCATTTGTGGCTGGATCATTGGAATGATTCGGTGGTAATGTTCTGTCTGGATATGATTAGGGTATTAAAGCAAAAGCAAGCAGCGCCAAAGGTTTTGGAATTGATAAATCATGACAATGACTTTGTAAAAGGAAAAGTGATTAAAACATTAATTGATCTGGAAAGTTATGAGGCAATTGCAAAGCTCAAGGAAATGTATCATTTGGAAGAGTTGCCAAATCAATTAAATATTCTTAGATCCATTGGACAGTTAAAAATGGATTCGGAAATAAATTTTTTGGAAGATAAACTGAAGAGCGATGAATTTAAGATTAGGATGGAGGCGTGTAAATCAATTGCAAAAATTGGAGAAACAGGTGTCGCCAGACTTAATGTTTTATCTGTAAATGCTGATGAAGAATTAAAAGGGATTATCAACCACGTATTAGATCCTAGAATATGAATTACGATGAGTTAATAAGGTTTATTAGTTATTTTTTGGATAAGGTATTCATATCTTATGCATTCTTATTGATATTTAGTTATACAGCACTAAGTATTGTTTCGGGTATTGCCTTAAATTACTATCTGAAGAAGAATAGTTTTGTGGATTATAGTGTAATTCTCGATTCACCTCTAGCTCCGTCGGTTTCAGTTTTGGTCCCAGCCTTTAATGAAGCAAAAACCATTGTTGATAACATTGAGTCAATATATACTATACACTACAATAATTTCGATGTAATTGTTGTAAATGACGGAAGTACGGATAGTACATTCGAAGAGCTACAAAAAGCTTTCAAGTTAGAGCGTGTTTATTTTGCAATAAACCATGAGATAGAAACGAAAGAGGTTCGAGGAGTTTACAAATCGAATCTTGAGACCTATTCAAACCTAATAGTTGTTGACAAAGAGAATGGAGGAAAGGCAGATGCTTTAAATGTAGCGATTAATGTTTCTGATAAGGATTTATTTATGGCTATTGATGCTGATTCGATTTTGGAACCTGATGCAGTATTGAAGCTGGTGAAACCATTTCTTGAAAGAACAGATAGAAGGGTGATTGCAGCAGGAGGTGTTGTTCGTATTGCAAATTCGTGCGTAATTGAAAATGGAAGAATTACAGAGGTTTCTGTGCCAAAGAATTTACTGGCCAGAATGCAGGTTTTGGAATATACCAGATCTTTTTTAATGGGGCGAATGGCTTGGGCCAAATTAGATGGTTTAATTATTATTTCAGGTGCCATGGGAATGTTCGAACGCGATGTGGTGGTACAAAGTGGCGGATATGCTCATACCATTGGTGAGGATATGGAGCTGGTGGTACGAATTCGTCGATACATGTCTGAGCAAAGAGAGAAGTACAAGATAGAATATGTGCCCGATCCTTTGTGTTGGACTGAGGCTCCTTCAGATGTTTCTACTTTTGGACGTCAGAGAAGTAGGTGGACCAGAGGTACCATAGAAACCTTAACCGATCATTCAAAAATTTTCTTTTCACCAAGATATGGAGCTATGGGAATGCTGGGATATCCGTTTTGGTTTTTGTTTGAATGGCTGGCTCCTTTGGTCGAAGTTCTAGGTATCCTCTATGCAATTATTCTATATTTTACTGGAAATCTAAGCTTGAATTTTATTCTGATTACCTTCCTGTTTGTATACACATTTGCCTTGTTTTTTACAACCTGGGCAATTCTCTACGAAGAATTGACTTTCCATAGGTACGAAAAGAAAGGAGATGTATTCCGATTGTGGATTGCAGCTCTTCTTGAACCATTTATATTACACCCGATATCTTTATTTTTCTCAATTAAGGGTAATATTCAATATGCCAGAGGGAACAGAAAGTGGGGTAAAATGGAACGTAAAGGTTTTAAGCACAAGCAAAGACCAAAATCAAAGGTTTAACTGCTAGCCAATAAGAATTGATCTATTCTATTTAATAGTTTTTCTGGATTTAAAGGCTTTGGAAAAAAGTCATTACAACCTGCTAATATGGCTAATTTCTTATCATTTTCCGTTGCATAAGCAGTTTGTGCAATAATAGGTGTGTTCTTGAGATACTTTCTGATTTCTTTAGTAGCATCCAGTCCGTTCATTTCAGGCATCTGAATATCCATTAATATCAAGTCTGGTTGATATCCCGATTTGCATAAATTTACAGCCTCTTTGCCATTTTTACTTATCGTGATATTAGCACCGGTATTATCTAGTAATTCCTCCAGAAAGCTAATGTTTATATCCACATCATCCACAATAAGAATTTCCTTTCCATTCCAAGAAAATCTAAGTTGTAGATTATTGTTTTCATTTGGTTCGATTTCTTTTTCTTGTATCGGAATATAAAATTGAAATTTAGAGCCTTTATTTTGATTAGATTCTAGTTCTAATTTTCCATCCATAAGTTCAACAATTCCTTTTGAAATTGGCAAACCTAGCCCAGCTCCTCCAAATTGTCTTGTGTAAACATTTTCTATTTGGGCAAAGCGTTCAAATATGATGTCATGCTTTTCTTCAGGTATTCCTATTCCGGTGTCTTCGACAATGAAATGCAATTTCGATTCGTTTAAGTTCGCACTAATTTTAATGTATCCTTCTTTTGTAAATTTCAGAGAATTATTGATTAGATTGATCAAAACTTGTTTGATCTTGCCAAGATCAGACTCGATTTTATCCAATTCTTTTGGAACGTTACAGAAAAATGAAATTTCCAGATTTTCTTTATGATATTTTGGTTTTTCAATTTTAAATAATGTATCAAGGTCGTTAAAGAGTTTTGAAATCGAAAAAGTACTTTTGATTGCTTTTAATTGATTGACTTCTAGATATGATATATCTATGATGTTATTGATGATTTCTAGTAATTGTCTGCCATTTTGATTCAAAATATCGATATACTGTTCTTTCTTGTTTTGTGATAGATTTTCTTTTAATAGTAATTGACTAAAACCTAATATTCCATTCATAGGAGTTCTGATTTCATGACTCATATTAGCAAGAAAGGCTGATTTTAATCGATCACTTTCCTCTGCTTTTTCCAGCGCAGCTTTTAGTTTATTTTCGGCCTGTTTCAGAGGAGAAGTATCCATTAGAAATGCCAGGAATTCGTCATTGTTAAGTTTAACCGCATTAATAAATGCTGGAAAATTCCTGTTCTTAACAGACTTAATCATTACTTCACCTTGAATTTTTCCTGTTTCCAAAAGTTGTTGCATCATCTCAACATTCTTTACAAGTTGTAATGTAGAGAAGAAATCTTTTATATGATAATTAATTTCTTTAGATTCAATAATGTCCAGAAGTTTTAGAAAAGCAGGGTTTGCAAATTTTACTTTGGTGTTTTTATCAAATATTACAAGGCCGTTTGGTGATTCGTTAATATAGGTTCTGAGTTTGTATTCGCTGGCAATTAAAGCTTGTTCGGTCTCTATTCTGTTACTAATATCATTCATCAGCCAAATTTCTTTACCATCGAAACAATAAGCATGAAATTCAACTTGTTTTATTTTTCCTGATTTTGTGGTAATGGAAGTGATTGTTGGATTTTTAAATTTTTCAGATTTATTATTCTTGTAAGTCTGATAAATTATATCTTTCTGATCTTTGTAAAGGGTAGTGAACCAGGAGTTAATGTCTGGAGTTTCTTTATTGGTATATTCGGTTATTTCATGAGCCTTTTTATTGGTAAACAATACATCTCCCTCTACAAGAATTGCTCCCGAAGGTAAGTTTTCTATCACCTCTCTAAAACGCTTTTCAGATTTTATCAACTCCTCATTTTTTAGGCTGATTTTCGCAGTTTGTCTGTCAACGGCCTTTTTTAATTCTTTGTTAAAAATATAAAGGTATAATGAAATGATAACAACAATTGATATGGTTATCATTGATATGATTAGTGCCCACTTTAACCATTTTGGCGTTTTAAATTGTTCTTGCTTGTAAATAAAACCACCTAAATCGTAATTGGTAGAAACCATGCCCATTTGTGCGCAAATTCTTGCTATGTTATCCAGTCTACCAGGATTAATATGACCAATTTCCACATAATCATTTAAAATTAACTTTTGAATTTGCTTTGCTTCAAATTGCAGGTGCTTTTTGCTTTTTTTTACCCCATAGTTATCAATGAGTATATCAATAATTTCATCTTGATTTTTTAATGCATATTCCCAACCTTTTTTTGTGGCTCTAATAAATGCATCAACACGCTTTGGATTATTTTGAATTTCTTTTTCAGTAGTAAATATTCCATCACCATAAAAGTCAATTCCATAACTTTTAGGATAAATAACTGTATAAGCGATTCCTTGCTCATGCAGGAAGTATGGTTCGTTTGTTGAATAGGCATTTAAAACATCGGTTTTACCGGTAATTAAATCATTAATATCATAAGTTGTTGTTAATCGCGATATATTGTCTAAAGGAATTCCCTCTGTGTAAAAAATGGCTAATAGTTCGGGGTCTCTATACTCATCAAGAAGCATGATTCGCTTGTTGATAAGATCATGAGCAGTGTTTATCTCGGATTGTTTTAAGCTGAGGAATATAGATGGCGAACTCTGAAAGATTGAGGCTAGTAACACAATGGGTTTTTTGTTTATGCGTTCGATCAAAATATCATTAGCACTTACGCCGTATTCGGCTTCTCCCTGTAATACAATTTCGACTGCATTAACTGTACCACCTTCTAAAAGTTCTACATCTAAACCTTCATTTTTGTAAAATCCTTTATGTAGAGCAGCGTAATATCCAGCAAATTGAAATTGGTGATAATATTTTAGCTGTAATCTGATTTTATCAAAGTGTGGAGCATTTTTCGGATCGCTGGCTTTAGCATTAACAGCAAGCAAAAAAATAGCAAAGGTTAAAATCAGCTTAAAAGGGAGGAATGGTATTGGCGATTTGTTCATGTTAACAGCATTTAACGTGCTGTCAATAAAGTTACATTTATAGTATGGAGCATCAAAATTTTGAGAAAGAAAAATCCCCGACTTTCAAGAGTCGGGGAGGATTGTTATTTCATTGCCCAATTGATGGACTTGGAATTAACCTGTTCTTTTATTAGTGCTAAATCGTAGCTATTTGGGTTAACCTGAATCTTCTCACCGTTTGGCTTATAGATTTCTATTAAGTTAGCTTCTTCGTTGAAACTTACTAGCTTTTGTAATTCCTTGTCACCATCCTTTAGGCTCCAGCTTGAACTTGTTGGATCATATACCAATTCTGCAAAGTTTCCTTTGTTTGGCCCTTTTATTTGTTCGATGTGAAATTTGTTTTTTGTAGCTGTAATTCGGTATTTTTTTCCATCTTTTTTAACGATCTGAACATCTTTTTCACCTTCTTTCATTGCTACAGGATTATCGCCAGACCAAAACTCAATGGTGTTTAAAACTAAACCATCAACCAAAACTGCAACTTCGTAAACCGGAATTACTACAAATGCAAAAAATACCAATGCATTTGTAAATTTATCGCCTACGGTACCATTCCATTCATGAAGGTTTTTAGTCAAACGAAAAGGACCGTAACATCCTGTTTGACCGATACTAAGAGTAAAAAATAGGCAGGCTAATAAGAAAATATTAATCTTTTTCATGTTCATCAATTTAATTTATTACTATATGTATTTACAATTTTATCTTTTGCAAAAGAACGCCAAATAAAGTCAATTATTGTCATTCATTTTGTTTTCTACACATGAAATTACAAAGTATTTTTTACAAAAAAAAGATGATGGAAGAATCTTACTTCACATCATCTTTATTGAGAAACGAGTATTTGTTTGGTAATTAATGGTATGCTTTTTCGCCGTGCTCGTATATGTCCAGACCTTCTTCTTCAACAATTGCCGGCACCCTTAAACCTATAGTCTTATCTAATAATTTGAATAAGATATAAGCAGTTCCTAAAGCCCAGGCTGCAATAGCTATGACACCTAAAGCTTGAATTCCAAGAAGTTTAAATCCACCTCCATATAAGAGACCACCATCAGTAGCAAAAATTCCTACTAAAAGAGTTCCTAGTGCTCCATTCACACCATGAACTGTAATTGCACCAACAGGATCATCAATTCTGAGTACTTTATCAATAAACTCAACTGAAAAGACAAGTGTTATACCTGCTAAAATACCAATTACGATTGCAGCTTGAGGTGTAACAATATCACATCCGGCGGTAATGGCAACAAGTCCAGCCAATGCACCATTTAAGGTTAAGGAAAGTGTTGGGCGTTTATATCTCATCCAGCTTACTGCAAGGGCTGCAAGAGTTCCGCCAGCTGCTGATAAGTTGGTTGTTAAAAAGATATGAGAAATGGCAAGGGTATTATCCGACCCAGAGGCAGCCAGCTGAGAGCCAGCATTAAATCCAAACCATCCGAACCATAGGATAAATACTCCGAGAGCTGCAAAAGTTAAGTTATGTCCTGGTATTGCATTTGCTTTCCCATTGTATTTACCTATACGTGGTCCGATAATGGCAGCGCCTACCAATCCCATCCATGCACCAACAGAATGAACAACACTTGAACCTGCGAAGTCGTGGAAGCCAAGATTGCTTAACCATCCGCCTCCCCATACCCAGTGCCCGGAAATAGGATAGATAATAGCTGTGGTGATTATACTAAAAAATAGATAGGTTTTAAATTCCGTTCTTTCTGCTACTGCACCTGATACAATTGTTGCTGCGGTGGCTGCAAATACAGTTTGAAACATTAGAAATGAATAGTCAATTTCAGGACTTGATTCTTCCAGAAAGGGAAGTTTTCCAATGAATCCTCCGATATCAGAACCAAACATTAAAGCGTAGCCAATTAAGAAAAATGAAATGGAGCCAACACCAAAATCCAACATGTTCTTCATTAGGATGTTTGCTGTGTTCTTTGCTCTGGTAAAGCCAGCTTCTGCCATTGCAAATCCAGGCTGCATAAACATTACTAAAGCAGCAGAAAGTAGTACCCAAACTACATCTAATGAATGACTCGTTGCTGTAACTGTTGACTGTATTGTGTTTAAACTTAGAGTTTCTTCCATGATAATAATTTAATTTCGTGAATAATTAATGCTAGCTCTATTCTTCATCATATAAGGAGCGATCGCCAGAATCTCCTGTTCTGATTCTGTAAGCATCAAGAACTTCATAAATGAAAACTCTTCCATCTCCTATTTCACCTGTAAATGCATTTTCACGAATGCTAACAATACAGCTATCTACAAATTTGTCTCTTACTATAAATGATATCATAGTTCTTTCGATACTACTGGTATCATATTTAACGCCTCGGTATACTCTTTTTTCCACCGATTTTCCTACACCTCTTACATCCCAAAATGTCAGGTAGTCGATGCCTATTTCGTGTAGTCCTTTCTTAACGTCTTCAAATTTAGTTTTGCGAATAATCGCTTCGATCTTTTTCATAAATTTTTCTATTATAAGATTTTAATTTCGTTGAGTCTTCTAGTTTGAAACACCGAGGTTCCCCGGATTAAGGAGCCTCGGGTTTCGTATTTAGACCAAGCGTAAATTCGACTGTTGTCGAAAAATTGAAGAAATTGACAGTTTTTGATGTCTTGAATAAAGCAGGTGTGCTTTATCTTCTGAATTCCGAAAATTGATTTTCATGTGGTTAATAATGGTTTTTAATAATAGTTAGCAATTTTAGTTTTTTTCTTAAGCAACCCTTGCTTAAAAAAGGGGGGTGTATTAAATATTTGTGGTTTTTTAATAAATACACCTGGTGTTTTTAGGGGTTGCTTTTGTAAAAGTATTAAAAATTTCACACCAACAAATAAAAATAAGGGGTTCTTTTTTCGAAAAGTGTATTTTTTTAAATTATATCGTTTCCGAAGAGGGGGTGTGTTGAATTATTTTGTTTTTTTAGAGAATAACCTTATAAAATAATAGGGGGTGAGCTTGAGAATAGAGATATTCATGTGATATCAATTTAGAATAGAATCTATGTGTCTAAATCGTTAACTTTTCAATATTCTTGAAAAAAAGATTTGTCTGAAAAAAAATAAATGCTAATCTTTGCTCCACACAAAAAGAACAAAAATGAAGTTTATTGCATTACATCATCGTCATCATCATTTTACTTACCCGCAGGTGAGCTGACGATGTTATGCACTATTCCGAAAAAGATATTTAACTAACATTAAAAATGCCCGCCTGATTCAGGTGGGCATTTTTTTTACCCATGATGGATCAGGTGGTCTCAAAATTTTAAATCATGGGTGAAAAATTAAAAATTGCAGTTCAAAAGTCAGGAAGACTTAAAGAAGATTCTCTTAAAATCCTTAAAGAATGTGGAATTTCTATCGATAATGGAAAAGATCAGTTAAAAGCCAGTGCCTTTAACTTTCCATTGGAAGTTTTGTATCTTAGGAATTCAGATATTCCTCAGTATGTGGAAGATGGAGTGGCTGATATTGCTATTGTAGGTGAAAATGTAGTAATAGAAAAACAAAAAGAACTTGAAATACTACAGAAGCTTGGTTTTTCGAAATGTAGGTTGGCAATGGCTTTGCCAAAGGATGTTGAATACAATGGTCTGGAGTATTTTAATGGTAAAAGGATAGCTACATCCTATCCAAACTCTCTACAGCTATTTCTTGATGAGAATAATTTGAATTGTGATATACACGTTATTTCTGGTTCGGTTGAAATTGCTCCAAATATTGGCTTGGCTGATGGTATTTGCGATCTTGTAAGTTCAGGAAGTACTTTATTTAAAAACGGATTACGAGAAGTAGAGCAAATTCTAAAATCAGAAGCTTGTTTGGTTGCCAATAAAAATATGTCTGGTATAAAACAGGCCATTCTAGATAGACTAATGTTCCGATTGAAATCTGTTTTGGCAGCAAAGAACAATAAATATATTCTTTTGAATGCTCCAAATGAGAAGGTCAATGATATCATCGAAGTATTACCTGGAATGAAAAGTCCTACGATTATGCCATTGGCCCAGGAAGGATGGAGTTCTTTACACTCTGTAATTAACGAAAATGACTTTTGGGGAGTGATTGATCAGTTAAAATTGAATGGTGCCGAAGGTATTTTAATCATCCCAATTGAAAAGATGGTACTATAATTTAAAAGGAATAGACTATTAATCACAGAATATTTAATCATGCAAGTAATAAAATACCCCGATAAAAAAGACTGGAAGGCGATTTTGTCACGTCCTTTGATTGATAATGATGATTTGGAGGATGTGGTAAACCAAATTTTTAATGAGATAAAAACTGGTGGAGATAAGGCTCTGAAAAAATATACCTGGCAGTTTGATAAAATTAAAATTGATAAGCTTGAGATTACTCAGAAGGAAATCGATAAAGCTGAGGAACTGCTAAGCTCTGAATTAAAAGATGCTTTATTGGTTGCTGCCAATAACATTAAAAAATTTCATGCTGCTCAATTTCAAAAAACTGAAGTTATAGAAACCACAAAAGGGGTTGAGTGCTGGAGAAAGGCTACACCAATAGAACGAGTGGGATTATATGTTCCGGGAGGAAGTGCTCCTTTGTTTTCTACTGTCTTGATGTTGGGGATTCCGGCAAAACTTGCAGCTTGTAAAGAGATTGTTTTGTGCACACCACCGGGTAAGGATGGCAAGATTGATCCGGCGATTCTATACGCCAGTAAATTGGTTGGGGTAGATAAAGTCTTTTGTGTAGGTGGAATTCAGGCTATCGGGGCTATGGCATTTGGAACAGAAAGTATTCCTAATGTGTATAAAATTTTTGGTCCGGGAAATCAATTTGTTACTGCGGCAAAGCAGAGGGTAAGCAAACTGGGTGTGGCAATTGACATGCCAGCAGGCCCTTCTGAAGTATTGGTTTTAGCAGATGAAAGTGCGAATCCGGAGTTTATAGCTTCCGACCTGTTATCACAAGCGGAACATGGGGCAGATAGTCAAGTGATTTTTGTGACCTGGGAAGAATTCTTGGTTAAGGAAGTTCAATTTGCAGTTGATAGGCAGTTAAACAAGCTTTCTCGCAAAGAGATTGCCGAGCAGGCCTTGCAGAATTCTAAAATTATTTTGGTTTCTTCATTGGATGAAGCATTGGACTTGAGTAATGAATATGGCCCTGAACACCTTATTATATCTGTTAAGGATGAAGGAAAATGTGTAGACAATATATTGAATGCAGGTTCAGTGTTTTTAGGAAATTATACTCCGGAGAGTGCGGGTGATTACGCTTCAGGAACAAATCACACATTACCAACCAATGGATTTGCTAAATCCTTTTCAGGCGTATGTCTTGAATCTTTTATGAAGAGTATTTCATTTCAAAAGATTAGTGAAAAAGGTTTACTTGAACTGGGACCGGTAATTGAGGTGATGGCAAAAGCTGAACAATTGGATGCTCACTGCAATGCAGTAAGTGTGCGTTTACAAAAACTGAGAGAGGAGGTCAAAGGATGAATACAAGATTTACACTTGATAATTTGATTCGACCGAATGTGAAACAATTGGTTCCATACTCTTCTGCTCGCGATGAATTTTCGGGCAATGGTTCTGTATTTCTCGATGCAAATGAAAATCCATACGAAAATGGAGTCAATCGTTATCCTGATCCTTTGCAAAATCAATTGAAAAAAAGATTAACTCAATTAAAGGGAGTTCCCCCAACAAGAATGATTCTTGGAAATGGAAGTGATGAGGTAATTGATCTATTGTTTAGAGCATTTTGTGAGCCTAATAAAGACAATGTTGTAATTTGTACACCTACTTACGGAATGTACGAGGTGGCAGCCAATGTTAATGCAATTGAAATTAAGGAAGCTCCTTTAGATAAGGATTTCCAGCCCAATATTGATTTGGTAATGGATCTCTCGGATGAGAACTCCAAGATGTTGTTTCTGTGCTCACCTAATAATCCTACCGCAAATTTGTATAATGAAGATAGGATTGTTCAACTCCTGAAAGCATTTCCGGGGATTGTAATTGTAGATGAGGCTTACGTAGATTTTGCTCCCGGGAAATCAGTCCTGGATAAGTTAGATGAATATCCAAACCTTGTAATTCTTCAAACTTTGTCGAAAGCCTGGGGCATGGCAGGAATTCGATTGGGAATCGGTTTTGCATCAGAAGAAATTGTAGGAGTGTTGAATCGCATTAAGCCGCCATATAATGTAAATAGCCTAACACAAACAAAAGCATTGGAATTGCTTGATGATGAGGCGAAGTATGCAAATCAGGTGAACGAAATTTTACAAGACAGGGAACTGTTAAGCAAGTTTCTTTCTGGCTTATCATGTGTAGAAAAGATTTATCCATCAGATGCTAATTTTATTTTGATTAAGGTGGATGATGCCAAAAAACTATACAATTACTTATTGGAAAAAGGAATAATTATTAGAGATCGTTCAAAGATTGTTGGCTTGGAAAATTGTGTAAGAATAAGCATTGGCACCCAAGAAGAGAATAAGCTATTGTGCGAATCATTAAGCGAATACAACTCTAAATTTTAAGCTATGAATACAAAAAAGAAAGTTCTTTTTATTGATAGAGATGGTACTTTAATACTTGAACCTCCTGTAGATTATCAAGTGGATAGTTTAGAGAAGCTGGAGTTTTATCCGGCTGTGTTTAAAGGCTTATCTAAAATTGTTGATCAATTGGAATATGAGTTGGTGATGGTGACCAATCAGGATGGTTTGGGAACCGATTCATATCCTGAAAAAACATTCTGGCCTGCACAAAACAAGATGTTGAAGACCTTTTCAAATGAAGGAATTGAATTTAGCGATATCTGCGTTGACAGAACTTTTCCTGAAGAAAATTCACCTACCCGTAAGCCGGGAACTGCTCTTCTGACCAAATACTTTTCGGAAGAATACGATTTGGCCAACTCTTATGTAATTGGTGATAGGTGGACGGATGTGGAATTGGCTAAAAATCTGGGATCGAAAGCCATTTTTATCACATCAAGTGGAAATATTGGAGATGATGAATTGACGGAATCTAAAAATGATCTTCAAGCATGTATCGCACTTGCAACGGATAGTTGGATAAAGATTTACGAATATCTAAGGTTAGAGGAGAGAACAGCAAGAATAGAACGTGATACCAAGGAAACTCAAATCGAAATCAAATTGGATTTGGATGGAGAAGGAAAGGGAGAATTTGATACAGGAATAGGCTTCTTCGATCACATGTTGGATCAAATTGCCAAGCACGCAGGTGTTGATTTATCGGTAAAGGTAAAAGGTGATTTGGATGTTGATGAGCACCATACCATTGAAGATACTGCCATTGCTTTGGGAGAAGCTTTTAATAAAGCACTGGGTTCAAAGTTAGGCCTTGATCGTTATGGCTTTTCTTTGCCTATGGATGATTGCTTAGCACAGGTATCTTTAGATTTTGGTGGAAGAAACTGGCTGGTTTGGGATGCTGAATTCAAGCGTGAAATGATTGGAGGTATGCCTACCGAGATGTTCTATCACTTTTTTAAATCATTTACCGATGGAGCTGCATGCAATTTAAATATTAAGGCAGAGGGACAAAATGAGCATCACAAAATAGAAGGCATTTTTAAAGCCTTGGCCCGAGCCATTCGTATGGCCATTAGAAGAGATGTAAACTGCTTGCAATTGCCATCAACAAAAGGAAAGTTATAAAGAATGAAGAAGCAAAATATTGTAATTATAGATTATGATGCGGGTAATATTCAGTCGGTAAAATATGCCTTTGAGCGATTGGGAATTACTCCAATAGTTTCTAAAGATAAAGAGGTGATTCGTAATGCGGATAAAGTGATATTTCCCGGAGTTGGAGAGGCCTCATGGGCAATGAATTCTCTAAAAGAAAATGATCTGATTGATTTGATTCCTGACTTAAAGCAGCCAGTATTGGGAATTTGCCTGGGAATGCAATTAATGTGTGAAAGTACTGAGGAAGGGAACACCAAGGCTCTAGGCATTTTTCCTGTATCCGTAAAGCGTTTTTCCAATGAGCAAAAAGTACCGCATATGGGCTGGAACCAGCTGGATGATTTAAAAGGAGGATTACTGAATGGTATTAAGCCAAGTGAATTTACCTACTTTGTGCACTCTTACTATGTGCCACTTATAGAGGAAACAATTGCCAGTTGTGATTACATTGTACCTTTTAGTGCGGCCTTGCAAAAAGATAATTTTTATGCATGTCAGTTTCATCCCGAAAAGTCGGGTGATGTTGGAGTAAAAATTTTGAAAAACTTTATCAATCTTTAAGAAAAAAGCAATGGCAAAAATTAAAATAATACCAGCAATAGATACCATAAAAGGAAAATGTGTTCGCTTAACCAAGGGGGACTATAATACCGAGAAAGTGTATAGCGAAGATCCTTTGGAAGTAGCAAGAAATTTTGAAGCATTAGGGATTACAAGATTGCACTTGGTGGATTTGGAAGGTGCAAAATCAGGACACATTTGTAATGCCGAAGTTTTAAGGAGGGTAGCGGAAGGTACCAATTTGAAAATAGATTTTGGTGGAGGAGTAAAATCCAATGAAGATATTGAACTGGCATTTAAATCAGGTGCAAACCAGGTTACAGGAGGAAGTATAGCTGTATCGAATCCGGAACTAATGGAGAGCTGGCTCGATAAATATGGTGCAGATAAAATAATTCTGGGTGCCGATGTTAGAAATGAAATGGTTTCCATTTCAGGATGGCAGAAAGATTCGGACTATCACCTGTACAAATTCCTTGAAAAATATCAGGCCAAGGGAGTAAAGAGTATTATATGTACCGATATTTCTAAAGATGGAATGCTACAAGGCCCGGCGGTGGATTTATACAAAGGTGTCATGAAAGAATTTCCGGAACTCAACTTGATAGCCAGTGGAGGTGTGAGTAATATTGAGGATGTTCGGGTGTTAAGTGAGATTGGATGCTGGGGAGTAATCATCGGTAAGGCGATTTACGAAGAGCGAATTGATGTGAATGAATTGGTTAACGAATTTATATTGTAAGTTATGCTATCGAAAAGAATAATACCATGTTTGGATGTGAAGGATGGCAGAACGGTAAAGGGAGTTAACTTCGTTGATCTTCGTGATGCCGGTGATGCGGTTGAGTTGGCTGCTTACTATGCAGAACAAGGAGCCGACGAATTGGTATTCCTTGACATTACAGCCACCCACGAAAAAAGAAAGACTTTGGTTGAATTGGTACAAAAAGTGGCCAGAGAATTGAATATTCCGTTTACCGTTGGAGGTGGAATATCAACACCTGAGGATGTAGGAGTTCTTTTAAATGCTGGCGCAGATAAAGTATCCATAAACTCAGCAGCTGTGCGAAATCCGCAATTGATATCCGATTTGGCAAAAAGATTTGGAAGTCAGTGTGTGGTTTTAGCTGTTGATGCCAAATGTGTTGATGGCAATTGGGAAGTGTTTCTGAATGGAGGTCGACTTTCAACGGGAATCGATCTGTTTGAATGGATTCTAAAGGCAGAGCAGCTTGGTGCTGGTGAAATTCTTTTTACATCCATGAATCACGATGGTACGAAAAATGGTTTTGCTAATGAAACATTAGCGAAGCTGTCTGAGATGGTAAATATTCCGGTAATTGCTTCGGGAGGCGCAGGTAATATGGAGCACTTTGCAGATACTTTTATCGAAGGAAAGGCTGATGCAGCCTTGGCGGCAAGTGTTTTCCATTTCAAAGAAATTGAAGTGCCAGAACTGAAGAAATATCTGAAAACTAAAAATATCCCAGTAAGAATTTAAATGTATTAAATAGGAGAGGATAGTCTGAAAAAGCCTTGATTCTCATATTGCAAAATGTAATAAAAAATGAATTTTAAAGATCTAACAAACCAAATTGATTTTAATAAAGGCGATGGCTTGGTTCCTGCCATTATACAAGATGTAAAAACCCAAAAAGTATTGATGTTGGGTTACATGAACAAAGAGTCGTATGAAAAGACTATCGAATTGGGAAAGGTGACATTCTACAGTAGAAGCAAACAAAGATTGTGGACCAAAGGAGAGGAGAGTGGGAATTTCCTAAATCTAAAAGACCTTAGTTTGGATTGCGATAAGGATACATTATTAATAAAGGTTGATCCTGTAGGACCTGTTTGTCACAAAGGAACAGATACTTGTTGGGAAGAAGCTAATGAGGCAAGTTCCATCGATTTTCTTTTGCAATTGCAGCAAGTGATTACAGAAAGAAAGAAGAATCTATCAGAGAAATCTTACACGGCAAGTTTGTTCCAAAAAGGGATTAACAAAATTGCTCAAAAGGTAGGTGAGGAAGCTGTTGAGTTGGTAATTGAAGCCAAAGACGATAATGAAGATTTATTCATGGGTGAAGCAGCCGATTTAATGTTTCACTATTTGGTATTGTTATCAGCAAAAGGATATAGTTTAGAGCAAGTTGTTGCTTTATTGGAAACAAGACATTCTAAATAACGCGAATTCGACGTAAAATAATTAAACTGGATGCTTTGAGAGTATCACTTCAAGTGATGCTCTCAATTGATCAAAATAGGTGCTGTGTTTGAGTCTTACCTCCTTGTTTTATTTAACGAATTGGAAGTGTGAAATAAAATGAAGAGCCTTCTCCATATGTTGACTTTACCCAAATTTGTCCATCCATAATTTGTAATAACTTTTTGCAGATATTTAGGCCTAATCCTGAGCCTCTATATAAAACAGTCGTGTCAATTTCAATTTTTCGGAACCTATCGAAAATATAGTTTAAGGACGACGGTTCGATTCCTATTCCTGTGTCTTCTACACAGAAAATTAATTCACTATCACTATTATAACTTGCATAAACGGAAATGGTTCCATTTTTGGTAAATTTTATTGCGTTTTCTATTAAGTTGTTAAAGATTTGCTTTACTCTTAATTGATCTGCTGTAATTTCAAACACATCTGTGTTTAGCTGATTAACAAAGCGGATTGTAAGATTCTTTTTGGAAATACTTCGGGTTTGTATGGCAACGATATCTTCAATAAGTTTGATAACATTAAATTCCTGATAGTTTAAATTAATTTGACCTGATTCTATAATGGATAAATCTAAAATCTCATCAATTAAGTGTGTTAAATCATTACAATTAGTTCTAATAATATTGGCAAATAAATCAGTTTTTTCCTGGTTTAAATCCTTTGATGTTAAAAGCTCTGAAAATCCTTGGATTGCATTTAATGGAGTTCTGATTTCATGAGACATATTGGCTAAGAATGAGCTTTTTAATGTGTTGCTTTCCTCTGCTTTTTCTTTTGCTTTTTTTAGTTCCTTTGTTTTTTTTGCAACATTTTTTCTTAAAGCTTTGTTCCATATCCACATGAATAGTAAGCCTAACGCAAATATCAGTAATGTTGCCAATAAACTTCCCCAAAAAATTTGTTTCTGCCAGAATGGTCTCGAATTAATTTGAATGTAATGGTTGTAAATTTGACTTTGCTCTTTGGGGCTTATTTCAGCTAATCCTTTTGAAATGATTCTGGCCAACATTGGTTGATCATTTCTTATGGCAAAGCCAAGTTTGTTGTCGTAGTTAGCATTGCCAACAATTTTAACATTTGGTATTAATTGATTGTGTATAGTTTGAATACCATAACCCTGCTGAGTAATTACAACATCAATCTTTTTAGCCGATAATTTAAGAAGACATTCCAAATCGCTTTTATAAGGGACCAAATTGATTTCAGGGTACATTACTTCAAGATGTTCTTGTATCGCATAATTATCAACTACACCAACATTAATGTTTTCCAATTCTTCAATTTTGATATTTTCCGGAGCATCATTTCTCATGAAAATTACATGAGGGATAGAAATGAAGGGTTCGGTAAAGAAGAAGTGCTTCCGTCTATCAGGAGTTTCCTGAATCTCTAAAATGATATCAACATCCTTGTTTATTCCTGCCTGGAGTATGTCTTTCCATGTGGAATGTATTACTTTTTTAAATTTATAATCAAGTTTTGTTTCCAGTAATGAAAGAATATCAATGGAAATTCCAATTGATTTACCTTCTTCATCGGTGTATTGAAAGGGAGGAAAAACTGCAGATACTGCAATGGAAACATTAGGATGTTCTTCTAGCCATTGTCTCTCTTTAAAAGTAAGGATATCATATTCTTTTCTTGAGCAAGAAAGAATTATAAGAAATGAGAGAAGAAGAAAAATGAAATGTTTTTTGCGTCCCATGCAATAAGAGAATTTTAAGGACTTAAAATAATTAATTTAAATGAATATTCATACAATTTCCTCTGTGATTTCTATTTATGAAAGGAAGTAAATAAAAAAGCTTGTGAAAGCTATAGCCCTCACAAACTTTATTTTCATTTCTCAAATCTTAAAAACGATTTCTATGTATTTTTTCTCTTTTTAGAAAAGATTTATCTCTACCTTCCTTAACTCCATCTTTATGCCCAATGCCAATAATGGCAAGAACTTTTTGATTTTTAGGAATGCCTAATAGTTCTTGAATGTATTTTTCGGCTGAAGAATTCTCGTTGTGCTCGCGACCTCTTATTTGTACCCAGGTAGCTCCTAAGTCTTCTTTTTCGACTTGTAGCAACATGTAGGCTGCTGCAATTGAAGTATCCTCAATCCAAACATCGCTTTTTTCTTCGTCTCCAGTTATTACTATTGATACGGGAGCGTATTTCAGAAAACTTGCCCCGCCAGGTTTGCTTTCAGAAAGTTTTAGGTTAAGCTCTGGCTGATCACACACAATAAATTCGCATGGGTATTTGCTTTTTGATGATGGAGCCAATAAGCCTGCTTCCAGAATTCTGTCAATCTTTTCCTCTTTTACTTTTTCGGCAGTAAACCTTCTTACACTTCTTCGTTTGTAAAGTATATCTAGCATGATAATTTTTTTAATACAATTTCAAAAATAGGAAATTATAACTAAACCAGTTTAGTCCTGATGGTATGTCGCTAATATGTTGTTCATACACTTTTTGTTTTGATACAAGGATTCCTCTTTGCTTAATTTATTCATTACTTTTATGGGTAAAATCCACCAAAAAGTATTGTTATGAAGAGTATACTTACGTTTTTTTTGGTCTTGTTGGCATTTTGTTTAAGTGCTCAAGATTATCCTGAATCTTATATGTGCTATAAGGCTGGATCCGATATTGCTATAGATGGTTTATTGTCGGATGAGGAGTGGGGTAAGGCCAATTGGACCAGTAAATTTGTAGATATTGAGGGAGATAAAAAGCCAAAACCAAAATACAAAACGCGAGTTAAAATGCTGTGGGATGAAAACTACTTTTATATAGCGGCAGAATTGCAAGAACTGCATATTTGGGCTAAACTAAAACAACGTGACACAGTTATTTTTTACGATAATGATTTTGAGGTTTTTATCGATCCGCAAGGAGATAATCATAGGTATTATGAATTTGAGATAAATGCCTTAAATACCATTTGGGATTTAATGCTTGCCAAACCATATCGCGATGGTGCACCTGCTATTAATGCATGGGATATAAAAGGATTAAAATCTGCAGTTAAAGTATATGGAACATTAAATAATCCTAAGGATAAAGATAAAAAGTGGACTGTGGAAATCGCTTTTCCTTGGGAGGTTCTGAAAGAGTGCGCTTATCAAGGAAGAAAGCCAAAGTCGGGCGAGCAGTGGAGAGTAAATTTCTCAAGAGTAAATTGGGAGGTTGAGCATAAAGATGGAAAGTATCACAAGAAAATAAATCCCAAAACAGGAAAAACTTACCCGGAGTACAACTGGGTTTGGTCTCCACAAGGAGTAATTGCAATGCATCAGCCAGAAACATGGGGGTATGTTGAGTTTACCGATGAAATTGTGGGTGGAAAGGAACTCACACCAAGAATAGATCAAGATTATCCAGCCAAAATAGAATTAATCAGGCTTTATACTTTAGAGAAGAAAATGTATGAAAAGTATGGTAAATATTTCAACAAGATAACTTCGAACTATCCTGTTTTAATTGAAACAACGCGCAAGCAGTTTTTAATTTCAATTCAATCTGCTTCTGGTAAAACATGGTATATAAATCAGGAAAGTAAATTATGGACTGAATAAATTTTAAAGAGCTTGTATTTGCAAGCTCTTTTTTATATACATAAATTTATCCTTTCGTTTTTTCAAATAACCCAATACGAATCAAATGAATCTAAAGAAAACTCTCTCTGTAGCCTTGGCTGCACTATTTTTAATGGCTTGTAATGGTAAGCAGGCTGTTCAAATCAATAATGTTCATAAAAATGGTGTTGTTGTAACAGCGCATTTTTTATCCTCCGAAGTTGGATCAGATATCCTAAAACAAGGAGGTAATGCTTTCGATGCCGCAGTAGCGGTACAATTCGCATTGGCCGTTGTTTACCCAAGAGCAGGTAATATTGCGGGCGGAGGTTTTGCAGTGATTCGAACAGCTAAGGGTGAATCGGAAAGTTTAGATTTTAGAGAAAAAGCTCCTAAAGCTGCTTCTGAGAGAATGTATCTCGATGCAAATGGGAATGTTATAGAAGGATTAAGCCAGACAGGACATTTGGCTGTAGGAGTTCCAGGTAGTGTTGATGGAATGGTTAAACTACACCAAAAATATGGAAGTTTGGGCTGGGAAAAATTGGTGCAGCCGGCAATCAATTTGGCAAAAAATGGAGTAACACTAACTAAGTTGGAAGCGGAGAAGCTAAATGCTTATCGTGAGAGAATTAATCAGGCAAATGCTGGTAAAACTAACTGTTGTTATATAAAAGATGCAGATTTCATAACTGGTGAACTGATTAAAAATCCAGAATTGGAAAATGTATTAATACGTATCAAGAATCAGGGAAGAAATGGATTTTATGAAGGAGAAACAGCTGAACTTATCATTTCCGAAATGCAAAGGGGAAAAGGCTTAATCTCGAAAGAAGATTTGAAAGAATACCAGGCTGTTTGGCGTCCTGCTCTGATTGGAAAATATCGCAATTGTAAAATTATTTCCATGCCACCACCATCAAGTGGAGGAATTGCCTTAATGCAACTTTTAAACGGAGCCGAAAAGTTTAATATGGGACAATATCAGTTCGGATCATTGGAACATATCCATTTAATGGTTGAATTGGAAAGAAGAGTGTATGCCGATAGAGCAACTTGGCTGGGAGATCCAGATTATTGTTCTGTGCCTAAAGATAAACTGTTAAGCGATGAATATTTAACGAATCGATACTCCAATATTGCCATGAATAGCAAGTCGAATTCGCAAGACATAAAAGCAGGCAATGTAGAAGTAATTGAAAGCTTTGAAACAACACATTTTTCTATTGTAGACAAGTGGGGAAATGCAGTTTCTGTAACCACTACATTAAATGGGAACTATGGAAGTAAAGTGATTGTTGAAGGAGGTGGCTTCTTTTTAAATAATGAAATGGACGATTTTAGCATTAAATCAGGCATCCCAAATCAGTTTGGTTTGGTAGGCGGAAAAGCAAATGCTATTGAACCGGAAAAGAGAATGCTAAGCAGTATGACTCCAACGATTATTGAGAAAAATGGGAAGCTGTTTATGGTTACAGGTTCACCCGGCGGCTCAACCATTATTACATCGGTTTTTCAAAATATCATTAATGCAGTTGAATTTAAAATGAATGCTCAAGAATGTGTAAATGCTCCAAGAATCCATTCGCAATGGTTGCCCGATAAAGTATATGCCGAAACAGGGGCCATCTCCCCTGTAGTAAAAAAAGAATTGCAAAATTTAGGACATATTATTCAAGAACAATCCAGAATAGGAATGATGGCTAATATAAGCGTTAACCCAAAAGGACAATACATCGGAGCCGCAGATACATTACGTCATGCCGATAGTAAAGCCATAGGATACTAGAAAGATTTAATAAAGTGTTATTATACCATTATTCATGCATAAAAATCCAATATACATATGTAGAATTCTAAAAGAAACTAAAATAAATACAAAAAAGTTAATGAAATTTCCAATAGGAACCCAAAGGTATCCAATATTAACCTAAAGGAATTCAATATTATTAAGAAGGAGTTTAATATACGCAACAAAAAAATCAATATGCAGTAAAAAAGAGATATGTTTTATATCTTTAATAAGAAACGAATAACTCTTTAAATTAATATCATGAACAAGCATCAGAAAAACAATACTCCAGTTAAGATCAATGAATTGATTCGAGAGGAAATGGAAAGACAAATGATTGGGCCACTTGCTCTTTCTGAGAAATTGAATATTGGTACATCATCAGTTTACAATTTTTTGGAGAAATCTAGTCTGCAAGTATCGCGTTTATGGACAATTTCAGAAGCGCTTCAATACAATTTCTTTAAAAGATTAGCCGATCAAATCGATATTAAAAATCCAATTGATTCGCGAATTGCTGAACTTGAAAATGAGATTAATGATTTAAAAAAAGAGCGAGATACCCTTAAAGAAGTAATTGCATTATTGGGAGGTAATCGATAAATAAAAAAGCATTTCGTAATTGAAATGCTTTTTTTTGATATATGGTATTTGGGTTAGAATCAAAATGAATGGGGAGGCCTCAATACCTTGTTCAAGTAAAATTAGCGACCATTTGATTTGAATGAGATACAAGCTCATTTTTTAGTCAGGATAAAAAATATCAAGCTTGGCCATACCCATCGTATTTGTTTCGGCACTAAAAGTAATAAGTTTTTGAAATAATCAAAGCACTGCAATCGTTTTAAAAGTTAATTTGGGATGAATCCAAATAAAAAAATAAAATAATATGTCAATGGATTTACCGTTTTCAAAAGGAAATATTCTAAAATTAAACAGTTAGTTATTGGCATTCAGATAACATTAAGTTAGTTTTGTCGTTTTATGATATTTTTATTCAATTCAGCTTTGTTTGTTACTGGCATTGTTTTTGAGTTGAAAGTTTGATTTATAGTAATTCGTTTAAGGTATGGCACCTACATTTCCAGAAAAAGTAATTCGATATTGTCCAAAATGTGGTAGTAGAGATTTTGTCTACCATAGGGACAATTCCTTTTTGTGCGGTTCATGTTCATTTCATCTCTATATTAACTCGGCTGCTGCAGTTGCAGCTTTAATTGTAAATGAGAAAGGTGAGCTGTTGTTAACTCGTCGTGCAATTGAACCACAATTAGGCATGTTGGATTTGCCAGGAGGTTTTGTTGATGTTATGGAAACTGTTGAAAATGCTGTTCAAAGAGAAATTAGTGAGGAGTTGAATTTGAACATTAAAGAGATGAAGTACTTTATGTCATATCCCAATGAATATGTTTTTGGCGGATTATCGGTCTTCACAACAGATTTGGCTTTTATTTGTCGAATTGAATCCTTTAAAAATATTAAGGCTGAAGATGATATTTCCTCTTTTGAATTTTATAAACCAGGAGATATTCCATTGGATGAGATTGGATCGGTATCAATAAAAGAAATTGTAAAGTCATTTGTAAAAAACAATAATAATTAAAATGAAGTATAGGGGATTAGTATTTATTTTAATGCTTACATGTCAAACACTTGTAGCTCAAAATAAAAAGGTAAATTATGAGGCAGAACTATCTACTCAATTTTCTTCAGAAAGTAACTTGCCATTTTGGTTGGTAACAAATAAATATGGGATTTATCCGGATGAGAATAATGGAACATTAAATTTTAGAATTCACAGTACTCCTTCGAATAATTCAAAGAAAATCGATTTTAATTATGGAACCTCCTTAGTTGGCAGTCAAGGAAAATCAAGTGATGTTTTCATAGATGAATTGTATGTGTCAGCGGATTGGAGAAAAATTGGGATTAATGTTGGAATGCAACACAGAGCAGTTAAATTTGATGGATTGTCTCTTACCAATGGGGATATGCTATACGCTGGTAATGCACGTATGTATCCGGAAGTAAAAATCCAGCTTAATGATTTTATTGCTGTTCCTTACTCAAACAATTGGTTGTGGATTAAAGGTAGTTTTTCCAATGGAATCATGTTGGATGATAGATATGTTGATAATGCCAATGTTCATCACAAGAGAGCTTTCCTAAGAATCGGTAAAAAACAAGGCTTGTCATTTACAGTTGGATTAGATCACTATGTGCAGTGGGGAGGAGATTCTCCTAGATGGGGTAATTTAGGTGGATTCGATGCTTTTATGGATGCTGTTTTGGTTAGAGCAGGAAAAGTGTTGGTGGATGAAGATGGCAATGAGTCAATAAATGAGAGCTACAACAAATCAGGAAATCACATAGGCCAAAATACTTTTGAGTTGGCATATTCTTCACAAAAAATAGAAAGTGTATTGAGCTTGAAGAATATATATGAAGATAAATCGGGTGATTTTAGACATTTAAAAGAGGTAAAGGATTGGAATCTATCTTTTTATTTGAAATTGAAAAACTCTAAGCTGATATCTTCTTTCATTTATGAATATTATTATACCAAGGACCAGGGAGGTTATATGATTCGTCCGGATCATCCCATTGAACCTGTTATTGGCTTTGATAATTATTTCTCAAATGTGGGAGTGTTTAGTTCAGGGTGGACTAGTCACCAGAGAATAATAGGTATGCCTTTGTTTACGCCATCTTACAAAGATGGAATTGCAAATGGAATAAGTAATAATGCCGTTGCCGCACACCATTTTGGAATTACAGGTACCATAGGTAAGGTAAGGTATAAAACCTTACTAACATTTTCTGATAATTATGGTAAAGCATTACTTGTGAATGATGGACAAGGCAAGTTAGAAGAAAACTATTCTAAAAGTTATAGCTACCCAGATGGTCTTTCTCAGCAATCTTACATGCTGGAGCTAATATTCCCAAAATGGAAAAAATTTCCATTCGAACTTTCAACAAGCGTAGCCATTGATAATGGAAAATATTTACATGATAATGTTGGTTTTCAAATCAAATTGCTGAAAAAAGGATTGCTATCGAAACAAGGAAATTAAATACTAAATAACTTACAGAATGGTTTTATCTTATTATGTGATTAAGTTTCCTTATAGATTGGTTTGGAACATTCTAAATTTATTTAAAAAAAGAAAAGAGCTTGTATTTTTTTGTGCGAATGAGCTCGATTTGGAAATATTTAAAAATGTGCAAAGGCATTTGAAACCGATACCAATTGTAGCAAAGAATAGAAGCATACAAAAGAAGTTATTGGAAAAAGGAATAAAAGCCAGAATTATGCCTGTATTTCCAAAGGGAGTGATTATGTGCAGGCAAGCTTGTTATTTGTTCCCGGAACCTAAAATTGTAAAGATCGGAATAAACCATGGAGCATACCATTTTAAGCCTTTTGCAAATGTAAAAGGACATAACATGTTCGATCAATTTCATTTTACAAGCTCTAAAGAAGTGGAGGAGGCAAAGGCGATCGGAATTGTTTCAGGTGTTGGCTTGGGTTATCCAAAAATGGATGATGCTTATAATGGAACTTATTCGGAAGAAGTTTTAAATCGTTTAAAAAAGAAATTAAAACTCGATGAAAATAAGAAGACAATTCTGTTTTCGTCTACATGGGATGGGTCTCAAATGTCTGCTGTACACAAGTGGTATGATCAGTTAAAAGATTATACGGAGAAATACAATGTACTTGTAACTCTTCATGTTTGGACTTCAGATAAGTATAGGGATATTATTAGAGAAACACTAGGAGTAAAGTATATAGATACTCAGAATGTAACACCATATATTATGATTGCAGATATTTGTGTTGGTGATACCAGTTCAATATTGTCTGAAATGTGTGCTTTGTATAAACCAATTGTTACTTTTAAGGTACCTGTTGTTAGAAGAACTGTTCCTGAGGTACGCGAAATAATTAGTTCCATTAGTTTTCAAATTGACTCGCAAGAAGAACTGGGAAAGATGTTGGATTATGCATACGAGAATGCAAATGAAAAAAGAGATGCTCAGCAAATCGCAAACCAAAGAATGTTTGAATCTCTTGATGGTAAAGCAGGAGAACGTATCGCAAATAAGATTATGGAGGTGTTGCCCGAACTTGATAAGGAGAAGTAAAAATGGTATTCGAGAAAAAAAAGCGTTACACAGTTGATCCTGGATATGAGTTCGTTGAGGATTTCGTTAAAGATTTACCTCATATTTTTGAAAGTGAAGGCACTTCAATTTATAAAGGGCGAAATGAAATTAAGGTTTTTGACTATGAAGGAGTAAAACTAAATGTTAAATCTTTTAAAATTCCGAACTTCATAAATAAATTGGCTTATGCATGGCTAAGAGGTTCAAAGGCCAAGCACTCATACGAATATGGAATTGAAATTTTAAGAAGAGGAGCCAATACGCCAGAACCGATCGCTTTTGTTGAAACATTAAAAAAAGCTCTCTTTAATAGAAGTTATTATGTGTCGGTCCATCATCAATATGATTTTACAGTTAGAGATTTAATAGGTTTTGAATTTCCAGATAAAGAGAATATTCTGAAGCAGTTTGCTATTTATACTTATAGCAAGTTGCATAAAATGGGTATTCATCATTTAGATTATTCAAGAGGCAATGTATTAGTTACAAGATTAGAAAATGGCAAATATGATTTTTCTATAGTAGATATTAATAGATTAAGATTTGAAAAAATTGATTATCTAAAAGGATTAAAAAATTTTGCACAGTTATGGGCATCCAAATATGAACTTGAAATTATTGCAAAACAATATGCTCAATTGAATAACCAGGATGAAAATGTAGCTGTTAAGCTTTTGCTTCAATTTGATAAAAAACACAAAGATAAGATCTATAGAAAGCATAAATTTAAAGCGCTAATAAAGGGTAAAAAATAGTTTGTCTATCTGAAACTATAAAATAAAAATATTACTAAAAAATGCTTGATTGTATTTTACAGTCAAGCATTTTTTGTAAGTTTCGATTGATATTTTTTCAATGCTTACTTTTTATCCGCAATTTGTGCCCCTTGCAATAAATCTTGCTCAAAAGTGATTTTGATATTGGATTCTTCACCATCAACAATGTGAATGGCTTCATTTGGAAGATATTTTAAAACAACACCACAATCATCAGTTGCCACAAAATTGGAATCGCTCATTGCAATATCATAGGCTTTTTTAATGGTTTTGTATGAAAATGCCTGAGGAGTTTGGGCTCTTCGCAATAAGTTGCGATTGGGCACAGATTCAATGGTTTCATCTTGATTCAGGCAGAAAATGGTATCGGTGGTTGGAATGGCAACAGCTACTGATTTTCCAGCTTCCAAAGCATTAATTACATCACTAATAATACGCTTAGAAACGAAAGGACGTACAGCATCATGAAAAATCAGGTATACATTTTGTTCTCGTTCATAAGCTTTAATTGCAGCAAGGCTGGAATCACTCCTTTCTTTACCACCGCTTAATACGTATTTTACCTTCCTGTATTTGTTGTCAGCTACCAAAACATTAATTTCCTTGTGGTAGTCAGCATTGATAACAATACAGATTTCATCGATATTGGGATGAAACTCAAAAGCCTCAATTGAGTGTTGGATGATTGGTTTATCTGCAATTTTTAAAAATTGTTTAGGGAGTGAGGTTCCCATTCTTTTACCGCTTCCACCAGCCAATAGAACTGCAACGTTCTTCATAGTTTAAAGTTTAGTGATGAGCTAAATTAATACAAATTCTTTCATTGCGAAAGTGAAAAAAAAGAACCGTCCCAAATTTTATTTAAGACGGCTTATGTTCTATTAGTCAGGAAATTTCTTTATCTGAAGATTTCGTAATCACCAACATCAGTTAAAATTTCGTACCCATCTTTTGTAACCAAAATGGTGTGTTCGAATTGAGCAGATAATTTTTTGTCTACTGTTCTGGCAGTCCAGCCATCATTCTCATCAACAACAGCTCTTGCTTTACCCAAATTGATCATTGGCTCGATTGTGAAAACCATTCCTTCTTTCATTTTTGGGCCTGAGTTTCTTGGAGCGATGTGTTCTACTTGAGGATCCTCATGGAACTCTAATCCAATACCGTGTCCACAGAATTCATATACTACACTGTATTTTTTTGCTTGAGCATAACGTCCAATCATAAAACCAATATTACCAAAATAGTTGCCAGGTCTTACTTGTTCAATTCCTAGGTATAGAGCATGTTCCGTATCTTCTACTAATCTTGCAGCTTGGTCGGTAATATCACCAATGGTAAACATGGTGCTAGTATCGCCATAATAGCCATCAAGAATTGTTGTAACATCAATGTTAAGAATATCTCCTGGTTTTAAAATGGTTTTTTCATCAGGAATACCGTGACAGATTACATCATTAAGTGAGATGCAACATGATTTTGGAAAACCATGATAGTTTAAAGGAGCTGGAATTGCTCCATTATCACGGATGTATTCTTCAATTAATTTATCAAGATAGTGAGTGGATACACCTTCCTCAACGTAATTGCTAATATATTTTAATGTGTTGCCGGCTAATTGTGAACTTTTTCTAATTCCTTCGATTTGTTCCGGTGTTTTAATTACAATTTTACCCATAATTTCGATCTATTCAGATACCGTTTTTCAATCTATAATTAAGGAGGCAAAGGTCTGCATTGAAATCGACTTTTGCAAATGGAAAACGAGATATCATTTAATGTTAATTAAAACATCTGTAAATTAATTTTGTTTACAGTGTATTAGTTTGGTATTTTAAGGCATTCAAAATAAAAAAGCTATTTATGATTAGAAGGTTGGCATTTCTAGTGTATTTTGTTCTGGTATTTGCATCAGGATATTCACAATATTTTATTACAGGGCAAGATCCTGCTTCTATCAAATGGAAACAGATTAATACCAAGGAATTTCAAATTATTTTCCCTCAAGAATCAGAAAATAAGGCGCGATATGTGGCTGCTTTGTTTGAGGATTTGTTGCACAAAGGAGGGAAGAGTTTAAATCGGGTGCCAAAGAAATTTTCGGTGGTATTGCATACACATTCAGCCAACTCTAATGGATTAGTGGCCTGGGCTCCTAAACGAATGGAGCTTTATACCACTTCGGCTCAGAATAATGATGCGCAAATTTGGTTGGACCATTTGGCAACTCATGAGTTTCGCCATGTGGTTCAAATGGATAAAATAGAACAAGGATTTACAAGAGTATTGAATTATGTATTCGGGCAACAAGCTACTGCCGTAGTAGTAGGATTATATTTGCCACCATGGTTTATGGAAGGAGATGCTGTTTGTTTGGAGACCAGTATGAGTGAGTCGGGAAGAGGAAGGTTACCAGAATTTGAACAGGAATTAAGAGCTCAATTGCTTGAAAAAGGTGAGTTTTCATACGATAAAGCAGTTAATGGTTCGTATAATGATTATGTGACCGACAGGTACAAATTGGGTTACCATTTGGTAGGTAAAGCAAGATCCAACTATGGTGATAAAATTTGGGATAATACTTTAACAAATGTGGCCCGACACCCATTGGGAATTGTGAGTTTTTCAAATGGAATAAAGAAAAGCTTATCTGAAAGTAGAAAACAGATTAAAATTGAACTTCAAAAGAAATATGGAAAAGCAGAAGATGTAGATTGGGAGAAAGTTCAAGGAGCAAAAAAGTATTCAGATGGGAAGCTATTGCTGTATTTCGATACCATGCAAGAGTTGCTTTGGGAGTGGAAGAAACAAGATGCAGAAACGGATAAATCAGCTTATCAGTTAGTGAGCGATAGAGAAAAATACTTTACCAGTAAAAGAATTCCACATGTAACAGAGCAAGGAGATTTAATCTATTTAAAGCACGGTTTATCGGATGCTTTGTGTTTTGAAAAGTTGGATGTCAAGGAAAAAACCACTAAGGTTTTGGTGCCGGGCTATTTGTCAAATATCGACTATGATTATCGCAATGGATTCCTGGTGTGGGCAGAATCAAAACAGAACATTCGTTGGGAACATGCAGACAGGAGCATTTTGGTGACTTACGATATCAAATCAAATGAGAGGAAGACGCACAACTACAAGAAGTCATTGTTTGCGCCATCATTTAAATTAGATGCAAGTGAGATCGTTGCTGTTGCGTCAGATCAGAAGGGAGATAATAGTCTTGTGATAATTGATCATAAAACAGGATTAATCAAACAAAGAATTGCTGCGGGTAAGAATGAGTATTTTCAAACACCTCAATTTATGGATGATGAGAATATTGTTCTGATTGTTTTGAATGATAAAGGGAAGCAGATTGTAAAATTGAACCTGAAATCTGAAGAAAGAGAAGAACTTTTGAGTTCTGGATATGCCAACATGTCGCGTCCGGTTCCTTACGGAGATTACTTGTATTTCAATGCTTCATTTACTGGCATCGATAATATTTTTGCTCTTGATTTAAATACAAAAAAAGTATACCAGGTAACGTCTTCAAGGTTTGGAGCCAGAGATGCACATGTTAATGCTGATAAGAATATGTATTATTCAGATTACACCTCAGATGGCTACCTTTTGGCAAAGGCAGTTATTGATACAGAAGAATGGAAGGAGTGGAAGGGCGATTATAATCAATACCCTTTGGCAGAACAACTATCCAATCAATTGGGAGAAAAGCTAAATGCTGATACTACCAATCTCGATCGATTCGAAGTAAGGAACTATTCGAAACTGGCCAATTTGTTCAGCTTTCATTCCTGGGCTCCAATGTTTGTTGATGGCATTGATGGTAAGGCAGATGTAGGGGTTTCCGTTGCCAGCCAGAACAAGTTGAGTACTTTACTAACTACAGTAGGTTACAAAAAGGAGGAAGGATTTGATAATGGTCAGTTTTATGCCAATTTCTCTTACAGGGGATGGTTTCCTGTTATTGATTCTAAAATAACTGTTGGAGAGCAAAGGTATCAGTTCTGGACTCGGCAAGACAGAATTGAACCTGAACAAAAGGATACAATTTTATTGAAACGTAGCCTAACATTATGGAATTGGGAGAATAGTATTAGTTTTCCATTTAATTTGTCATCTGGCCAATACAATAGAAAGCTTATTCCAAAGGTAACCTACTTAATGACTCGCTTTGATAATATAAAATCTACAGCATTGGCAACTACGAATCCATTAGGATTGGGAGAGTATAATCTGTTACAAGGAGATATTACACGACAAGTTATGGAATACCAATTGTTTGGATATAATATTGCCAAAACTGCACCAAGAGATGTACAATACCAATGGGCTCAAATATTCGAGTTGAACTACCGAGATACTCCCTGGGGCGATAGAGATCTTGGCAATACCTGGTCGGCTGAGGGGCATTTGTATTTCCCGGGATTGAGAAGACATCATGGAATTAAATTCTATGGTGGGTATCAATACCGTTCGTTAAATGATATTCTCTATTCGAATATGATTAAAAGTCCTAGAGGGATGAGTGATTTATACGGAAAACAAATTGCAACTATAGGAGCAGATTATGCAATGCCTCTTTTTTATCCGGATTGGAATCTAGGTCCTTTGGCCTATTTTAAGCGCATTAAAATGAATGCCTTTGTGGATTATGGATACGAGAAAAGATACCTGGAAAATGAAGAAGGAGATATTTTCCCATTTAAAAGTGATTATTTCTCAGGAGGTATTGAGCTAAGATCCGACCTACATGTATTAAGGTTTTCAGCTCCGCTTGATTTAGGGGTTCGATTGGGTTACGAAAACCAAACCAATAGCTTATTTGCCAATTTTTTGATTTCTTTTAATTTGGCCGCATATTAAACTTGCATCACATTATTAAAAAGCCACAAATTCGATAAGAGTTTGTGGTTTTTTGATGCGATATGATCTTGTAGGACGAACTTACAGAAAAGAGCGAATGAATTAATAGGCTCTATTTGTAAAATGCTTGCTGATCAAAAATTAAGGATGAGGTTTGACATTCAGCTACAGGAAAATAAAACTTTACCCTTTTTGCTTTTAATATCAGTGTGAAACGCAATTTGCCTTTTACCATATCGTTTGGTGCCAGGTTTGTATTTAAAATGGCTTCGTTTTGAAGGTAATCAATGGTTTCGTCGCAGTGTTTTAGTGCTTGGATACGATCTTTTTCCCAATTGGCTTCCTTTTCTTCTCTATATTCGTAATCATCTTCATCATCCTTTACTCCTAAAAGGGCATGAATAGTACCTGTAACCAAAGCTTCGGTTATAATAGTTTTAGTCTTATAATTTTCTAGAGAGTATGGATTTTTTGCATGGCTTAACTCTTGTTTTACTATCAATGCTCTTTGTAATAAACTATCAGAATTGATACAAGAATAGGTTTGAATATTGTTGTATAAGCTAATTTCAGTTTTTCGGTAACCCTTGTAGTAAAACAAACTGGGATCAATAAAAATGGTGTCCTTAGAGGTGTTGGTGATTATTGCCTCAAAGTCAATTTTATCTTCGTTTCTATTAATATACTTCAACTGAATTTTGTATTTGTCAGCTGTGTATTCTGAGTATCCCGAATGATATTCTGACTGTAACGGATTTACATGAAATTCTTTTAGAGTATAGATATTCTTATAAGAACAGGAGCAAAGTAATGTTCCCAAAATAATACCAATGATAATTTTATTCATCTGTTTATAATTTTCTTGTTAAGCTTAGATAGTCCCGATAATTTATTTGGATTACCATTGCTAAATAATCATGCTGATTATTCTACAAATTCAACAAGTTCCCAAATATTTCATAAAAAGGATCACTGTCTAATACCGTGTAATAGAACAAAGTCCCTAACCAACCATGAAAGATTCCCAGTACATACAAGTTTTTTTCCTTCAAATAAACGTATCCATAGAATATTGCCAGAATAAAAGTACCACCAATCAACCAGTAATCGGGATAGTGAACCAAGGCGAATAGGGTGGCTGCTAATAGTACAATAATGTGCTTGTTGAGCTTGCGATTGGGATTGTCGTACAGATTTCCTGCCACCAAACCAATTAATAGAAATTGTTGAATACTGCCCCATAGTGGATAAAACAACAAAACCGGGATGATGTGCCATGTTGCATTAATAGTTCCTTGAATGCCACCAATTGTAAAAAATGCGATTACTGCAGTAAGACCGAAGGGGAGAACTACCTTTAAAACACTTTTAAAATTATCGGTTCTAAATCCCCAGTATTTTAGTATTTCCTTGTTGTTTTTCTTCCTGTACCAAATGTATGCACACCACAAAATGGTGGCACTTAAAACGAAAGGAAATCGCCAGTTTAAATAATCCATAAACAGGAATTTACCCAATACGGTAAGAACAATGGCCAGAATTTCCAGGGAATTGTTGGATAGTATTGCTTTACTCACTTTGAAAAAATAAGATTAAGAGAATAGGGTTTAAAGCTTTTACTGTTCTATTTTTATCAACTTGCTAGTATCGTAACCTCTTGCTTGTAATTTATTTACTAGTTCGAGGTACAGTTGATCATCCATTTGTGGCTTTCGTGATAGTATCCACAAATATTTATCGGTATTGCTGCCAACAATGGCCCATTGGTAATCTTCATCCAATTCCAGAACAAAATAATCGCCATAAAAAATCCAGAAGAAGGAAACTTTCAATTTGGAAGGAATGTTTGGATTGGGAATTTTCGCTTTGCCAATGGCTTCCGATTTCTCTCCATCCAGGCTCCCTTTGTATCCCGAGTTCACGACCTTTATTTTTCCATCCTCACGCATGGAATATTCGGCAGTTACCCCCACCAAACCTCTTTCAAAACTGTGATCGAAGCGTGCAATTTCGTACCACTTTCCCAGGTAACGATCAATATTCAAATCCTTAACCACGCTATTGTCAATTACTGATTCCTGTCCTTTGCACGAACATAAAAGCACAAGAGAGGCAAGTAGTATGTTGAGTTGTTTCTTCATTTATAATCTTATTAATTTCTTGTGTTTCTTTAATTTTTTTATGGCCCAATCGTAATGACTCGATGTTGAAGAAACACAGTAACTGCCTAAACTGGTTGAACCTGTCCACTGAAAATATTTCTTGGTAAACAGTTCTTCTTCGGTAAATGAGTCAATCAAATCCATACATTTTTTATGAGTTTGATTCAAGAGGGTAGTGGCTTTTTCATAATCAGTTTCCTGATGCTTTTCCCATATTTTTACATTCATGTCAGGATAGGTTTTCCAATTGTAATTATCGGGTAAAAACTTTGCTGTTGCTCCCGATTGATTGGATTGAACCCAGTTTAGCAACAAAATTTGCCATTCATACAGGTGCACCAATACATCCCTAACATTACGGTCTCTATCCTCGAATACAAACTCTTTCTGTTGTTCTTCATGGGTTAATGAATCTATTAAAGAAAACAATTTTGAATAGTTTTCGCAACTGGTATTTAGCAGTTCTTCTTTTGTTTTTGGTCTGGGCATGAAATAATATTTTAGTTGATTTTACCAATATGTATGTTCGTAGTCGATACCTACAAAATACAAATCAAATCCTCCTTTTCCACCAGTTCTGTTCGATGAAAATACCATCATAGTTTGCGTGTAGCTTACCCCTTCATCTATCAATATTGGGCGGTATTCGTCGAATTCAGAATTAATGCCTTCTCCAAAGTTGATCGGCTGACTCCATTTCCCGTTTTCATAATTACAGTAGTACAAATCGTATCCGCCAAAGCCACCTTCTCGGTTCGAGGCAAAAACCATTTTGTTACCAAAAATAAATGGACACTTGTCATCTGCTGTACTCGAGAGTGCCTCTTCTTTATTGACTTCGTGTAATGTATCATCAGATAAAAGAGTTTCCAAATCCATATCAGAATCTACATTAACGGAATAGAAATCGAAATTGTCCTCCTCGCGGTTCGAGCAGAAAAATATCTTGGTATTGTCGGAATTGAAACAAGGATACAGATCGTCAAATTCAGAGTTCAGAAATGATACTTCCTTGGGGGCGGTAAAGTTCGCTTCGTTGAGGTTAGAGATAAAATTGATCTGAAAATCGCCCGAAACATCGCTTGCATACAAAAGTGAGAAATAAGTATCATTAAAATCGCGTGTAATAATTAGGTTAGGCCCAAACTCATTGCCAACGCTTTTAATTTTATCAACTCCCATTTCTATAATATTATACTCTTCCTTGTAAATGCCCCAATTGGAATATTCATTGCTCACGATCAATTCACCTGTGGTTTTGTCGAAATTCACATTCATTGGTTGATAGATCACGTCAAAATCATTTCCCTGGCTATTCCGGTTTGTTGAAAAGCAGAATGGGATTAGATAGCCCAATGTAGGAGCAGTTGAGTTATAATCATCGTACTCGGTATTAAAATCTTCCAAATTAACGGGAGTTTCAGGAAGACTACCAGTATTGTACTTGTATCCGCCTCCTCCGTAGCGAGTTTCATCGCAGGCTACGGATAGAATCAATAAGATAAGTAGGAACGATAGGTTTAGTGTTTTCATTTTTGTGTGATTATTGTTAGGATTTATTGGTAAGATGAAATCATTTTCAGATGGTTGCGTGGTTTTGTTAATTGGATGATAGTGTTTTGAACGCAGTTTAATTTTGTGGGATAATATAATCCCATGCTATCCCATATTCTTGTACAATGAAAGTATGTCTTGAAAAAACGGTGTCTATAGCATTAATGTTCGAATCTGCTTCTAAATCAATAATTCTATATCCACATGAGTAAGCAGTCCTCTGTTTTTCTTTAATATCAGAGATCAAACCATCAAGCTCAATTTTTATTTGTTCACTGTCAGCTTCAGCCAGATCATAATTGTTTAGTAGTTGTAGAATTTTGGCATTGTCGTTAATGATTTCTATTAATTCAGATTTCTCCTTTTTGATTAAGTCAATTTCTGAATTGAGTTGATTCACTCCCCAAAAATGTTTTGTAATGGTAATACCGATTACAATGCCTATTAGAAGAATGGCTATGTTGATTAAGTATTTTTGCATAGTTTATAATTAGTGAAACGTATGTGTAAAGTGCAATACCCACGTTATCGGGACCTTAACCTAATGACATTGAGCTTGCGCCAGCGATAGGGTTGCGCTAAGTAATTTATTCTGCATTTATTATCTCATCATATAACTTCTGAATATCTTCATTTTCGTTATTAATATTCCTTGCTTTGGTAATTTCACTTTTCGCAGCATTTATCTGCTTACTTTCTTTGTATGCACGCGCCAGATTATAAAAAGCTTCCCAGGAAGCAGGATGAATTTCTGTATTAGCGGTGAAAATTTTTATTGCAATATCATTTTGATTGCCTAAATACATTTTACCTACTACATTAATCATATTGGCTTTGCCTTTAAACAATACCTTGTTTGATTTCAACCAGCTCATTGAATTATCAACCCCGTCTTGTATTATCCGATTAAGTAATTGTGCAGCAATGTTATAATCAGTGCCGTTCTTTTGAATTAATTTATTGTTCTGTATTTCAAATTCTTTTGAATCTTTATTTCCCGATTTTAACTTGTCATTAAAAAAACTAGTAAGGCTCTTACATAGCACAGTATAACTTTCGGTTGTGTTATTTGCCTTACTATTCTTACCGCACATGGCAAATTGTTGCCAATAGGATATGAATCCGTTATGGCCTATTGCAGTCATTTGATACAGATGTTTATCCTCTGTAGAAATTGAACTGTAATAAGGGAAAATTGAAAAGTCTTTGTACTTATTGGCAATCATTAGATAAGGAGTATCTGCTTTATCAATAGTGAACTTCTCAATTTTATTTAATACAGAATATAATCCGTATTCATGGCTTCCATCTAAACTAGCTACAGCCTTTACCTCAGGGTTTTGCATCTGGTAAATTATTGTCGCCATACCTCCAGTACTAAACCCGAATAATCCAATATTAGAAAAATCTAATTTCAATGAATCACTAATGTATTTTACACTAAATTCCATATCACGAACTTGTGCTACAGTAGCTTTTCTTTGGTCATATCGTTTTAAGGATTCATGTCCTGCAGAGCCAACTGAAACAACACAATATCCATTGCTGGCCAAATACTCACACATAATATGATTTTGTACTGCTGACTTACTATTGGATGGAGCATATATGATGAGAGAAAATTTATTATCAATTGGTTTTGCATTGAGTATTGCTTTAACCGGGCTATTTAGCACCTCTTCTGTTGTTATTGATGTGTCAATTCCAAATTGCTGTTTTGAAAATCCCAAGTAAGCATTAACAAAGTTGTTAGAGATCTTATCAATGTCCTGCTGTTCTCTCTCAAAATCTTCTCTAATTGCTATCAAATCAATATAATCTTTGAATGACATACATTTCAATTCAGGATTATTTTGACTGGGATACCAAAAATGAATCAACATGGGGCGATTTACTGTATCATGCCCAATAATATAATTTCTCGAATTGTCTGTCGCCTTAAAATACTTAAAACCCACATTGTATCTATCTTTTCTATCAACCTGACAGTAACTAGATTTAAATACGAGAAGGAGTAAACAAATTAATATTATATTCTTTTGCATAATGTTTTTCTCAGGATTTGTTTAAATGTGTTTGGTTTTACGGTATTTAAACAACGTAAGAATAACATCATATTGATGTTATATCACTTATCTGTTGTGTAAGAGGTTAAAAATCAATTTCTGTTAGTACACTAAATTTAATCATAAATCACATACAGTATTGTTCTGTACACTAATTCATTATCAATAAAAATAAGAAAGTTAGTTTTTGTATAAGTTAACTACCTCTCTTTGTACTGTTAGGATTACTTCTCAAATTACAAATGGTACACAGCAACTATTAATACATCCACACTTCAATCTTTAATATTTTTTCAATTCAAGAGGAAAAATATCAATGCTATGGTGTTATTTCCTTCCTCCCCACAGGAGCAAGTTTATAAGGTAGCATTATTTTGTTCCTCCCCTGGGGAGCATGAAAATAACGACCATTATTTTGCTCCTCCCGTGGGGAGGAAGAAAATAACATACCATTATTTTGCTCCCGCCCGTGGGAGGAGATAAATAACGGTCCTTTATCCACTAATGTTTATCTGCTTTTAAGGAGTATTTAATTATGAAATACATGGCGCCAATAGAATGACGGCTTTATAGAAGAGTTTTTTGTATCTTATTTTACGATTCATAAAAATTATGAAATTAATTGTTTGTTATCTATAAATTAAATAACTTCATGGGTGAAAATAACAAAACTAACACATTATGAATTTTAAATCCATACAATTAAGACAACTAAGACACAATGAATTTATCCAGTATAATAAGAATTTTCTTGAAATACTTACTGGTTATGATTTGGAAACTTTGAAGGTGAAAGTGCAATCAGATTCTTTTGCATCCTTATTATCAGCTATGACGGCATTGTATATGCCTGATAGGGGAAGTGAGATCACCAAATTGTTAGAAGAGGACGATGCACGTCGTGATAAAGCCATAAATGGTATTCAAGCAGTAGTTGAAGGTTTTTGTAATCACTTCGATGCTGAATATGTAATGGCAGCTGCTGTATTACTTAATTCTTTAGGTAAGTATGGTTCGCGTATTGCAAAGCAAAATTACCAGGGCGAAACAGCAATAATTGATTCTATTTTACAAGAATGGAAAAATGAAAGTGTTTTGATAAATGCTTTGAGTAAATTATCTCTTACAGATTGGGCCAACGAGTTAGAAACAGCTAACGCTAAATTTAATACGGATTATCTAGATCGTGTTAAGGAGGATGCTGAGCAATCGGATATAAAAATTATTGATATTCGTAATCAAATGATTGAATCGTACAGAGTGTTAACAGCGAGAATTGAAGCTTTTGCCACAATTAGTGATGATCAGACATATTCTACCATTATTAATCAGGTAAATAGTGTGATTCCAAAGTACAATGCGGTTGTAGATGCTCGTAAACCCAAAAAAGAAGAGAAAGAAACTACCGAAGAAGAGGCTGTTAGCGAAGCTTCAAGCCACGAGTCGTAATTTATTACTTACAAACTAATATATTTTAACCCCATGCATGCTTGTTTTGTATGGGGTGTTTTTTGTGTAGTGGCAGGTATAAAAAAAGGATACGTCATGACGTATCCCTAAAATATCTAATGAAATTATTTTCTATGCCAATTCCACCACTGTAATTTCGGGTGGCATACCAATTCTTCCCGGGAAACCAATGTATCCAAATCCGCGATTTACATATAGGTACTGATCGCCTTCGCGGTATAATCCGCCCCAGCGTGGGTATTTGTATTGAACCGGACTCCACTTGATTCCTGCACGTTCAATTCCAAACTGCATGCCGTGGGTGTGTCCTGCAAAAGTAAGATCGATATTTGAGTTTTTAATCACCTCCTCGTCCCAGTGCGAAGGATCGTGACTCAATAATATTTTAAACGGAAGATGTTCTGTGCCTTGGGTAGCTTTGTTTAAATCGCCATGCTGAGGGAATGGAGGTTTACCCCAATTTTCAACACCTACCAAAGCAATTTCTTCTCCTTTCACATTAATGGTTTCGGTTTCGTTCAATAACAATCGAAATCCCATTTGCTTGTGAAAATGTTTGATTGCCGCAAGGTTTTTAGCTTTATCTTCTTCCGATCGCCAATAAGAGTAATCGCCATAATCGTGATTGCCCAGTATGGAGTATTTGCCAATTTTAGCTTTCATTTTAGCGAGTACGGGAGCCCAACCATCGGTCTCTTCGGCAAAGTTGTTTACCAAATCCCCAGTAAAAACAATCAAATCTGGTTCTTGCTCATTAATCAGTTCAACGGCTTTTTCCACCTTCTCGAAGTTCTTGTTGAAACTTCCCAGGTGCATATCCGATATCTGAACAATTTTTAAACCCTTAAATGCTTTCGGAAGATTGTTGAAACGAATACTTTCGCGCATTACTCGGTAGTTGAATTTTCCTTTGGTTACTCCGTAAAGGATAGATGCAAACGGAATGGCAGCCAATACCAATCCCATTTGGTACAAAAACTCGGATCTCTCCATCTTTCTCTTCGAATTAAATTGTGGTACACTTTTATTCCTTCTCTCTCTGAACCATGCTATGGTTCTCCTAATCGCCCCTTGTATGTCCTTTATTAAGACGAAAAATATGAATACAAACTTTGGAAAATAAAATAACGCAAATCCGGCCACCAAATAGCCAGAATAGATGTAGGCATCGGCTTTTTGCACGTGCTTAATACCAAACATGAATGTGGTAAAGGCAGCAAAAATAAAAACTGAAATGCTCCAGAATAAATACGTTAATGTGTGTCGTGCAATTGAATTGTTAATTCTTGCAATCAGAGGTTTTATGCCACGGTAAGTGTAAATGTCTACCAAAAGCATAAATAGTAACAGAGGTATCAATAAAAAAACGCTCGCTCTCATTCTTATTTCAAAGATTCTTAAATCGGTTTTTACCGATTTGTATTTATACTATCCCAAAAGAATTTTGTTTCCATCAGGATGTAAATATCAGTTGATTCAATACCATTTGGATATGTAATAATTGTAGTATCGAATTAGGCATCAAATATATAGAATAAACTACTACCTAGTCCTTAATAATTGTTAAAAAAGAGTTATATTCAGATTCAAGCTTCAAAATACAAGCACCAAATCCCAATCTTTGGTCTTTGGAGCTTGGGATTTGATATTTGGGGCTTGTGAAAAAACTTTAAACCAATACATATGGCACAGATACACGAATTAATTGATAAAAGATGGAGTCCGAGAGCTTTCGCCGATCAGGAAATAGAGGAGGACAAGATTGAAAAATTGTTTGAGGCGGCCTCTTTTGCTGCGTCATGTTATAACGAACAACCTTGGCGATTTGTATATGCTACCAAGGACTATCCGGAACGATACGAGCAGTTGTTTTCTTGTTTGGGCGAGTTTAATCAGATGTGGGTAAAGACGGCTCCGATGATCATTTTAACCGTAGTATCCAAAAAATTTGCACGCAATCAAAATCCCAATGCACATGCTCGTCATGATTTGGGTTTGGCCATTGGCAATATGTCCATGCAAGCCATGAGTATGGATTTGTACATGCATCAAATGGCTGGTTTCTCGGCTGAAAAGGCTCGTGAAGTTTTTGATATCCCGGCAGATTTTGAACCGGTTACCATGATTGCTCTTGGTTACCTGGGAGATGCTAAACAGTTACCCGAAAGTATGCGAGAAATGGAATCGCCTAAGCGAGATAGAAAAAACTTGGCCCAATTATTGTTTGATGGCGATTGGGATAAAATGAGATAAAATCAAGAATGCTAAAAAAGGCTCCCGTTAAGAGAGCCTTTTTTGCTGATAATTTACATTGATAACTTATTGCAAGTAATCGTTCCTAAATCAAACGTGTTTTGAATTTAAGAGGACGCAAGATAGTTAAAAAAGACTAAATAGTCTTTTTATTGGATGTGAATTTTTTCTCTTTATTCTTTAGATGATATAAGAAACAATAAATCAATAAATTTTAAATTATGAAGAAGTTAATTCTATTAGTGGCGATCCTTATAACAGGTATATGTGTAAATGCCCAAAGCACTTATCCTACTTTAGATGTAAAAGGGGAGAGCAAGATATTTCAAGAACCGGATATCGTTGAGATATCGGTAAATGTAAGCACCAAGGCAAACGAATACGAAGCTTGTTTAGACAAAAATTTTTCTGCTATAGATCGTTTAAAGAAATCATTGAAGTTGGCAAAGATTGAGAGTTTGAAAATATTTGATGTTGGTCAGCGAATTAATGAAGAGAAAACCTATTCATCGGGTAAACAGATTCCTGATGGTTACCGTGCCAATTATAGTATCAAGCTAAAGTTGGAAGCCAAACCAAAAACCATTCACTCTTGTCTAGAGGTATTAAAATCGTCGGATGTGGAGTTGAATTTCAATGCCAACTATGGTTTAAGTCCTGAATTAATTAAAGCTACCGAGGCCAAATTAATTGCAATGGCTGTGAGTGATGCCAAAACCAAAGCGAAGATATTGTCAGAATCTGCAGAAGTTCAGCTTAAAAGCATTCAGAATATCAATTACGGAACAGTTAAAACCATATACGGACCAAAGCAGCACATGGCCGAAATGAGAGTAAGCAAGGCTGGATATTCGGGTTCACAATCATTCACCAATCCAGATCCAATTGTACTGACTGACCATGTTGAAATTACCTATATGTTGTCGGAGTAAAGATTTTAATTAAGCAAACAGGATTTTCTATAGCTGCATTCATACACAATTATGAAACGGTAAGCGCAGTGTTTTGTGCAATTTAACCATAGAGTACACCGAGTAAAATAATGACAAATTAGACCTCTGTGTTACTCCGTGTACTCTGTGGTTATAAGATAGATCTACGGTGCTTTCTAATATCTTGAAATTGAGCCAAACTTGTCGTAACTTGATTAGTGAGTTTTGTACTCAGGACAAATTGAACCTAAGCGAAAAGAAAACGACGATGAAAGCTATAGTAATGAGAAAATACGGTTCTCCTGATGTATTGGAGATTACCAATCTGGATCGACCGAAAATAAAAGAAAATCAAGTATTGGTGGAGGTGTATGCCTCCTCAGTTAATCCAGTTGACTGGAAGATAAGAAAAGGTCTGCTAAAGCTATTTATGAGGAAGAAATTACCTTGTATTTTAGGAGGAGATATTGCAGGTCGTATATTAGAAGTGGGCAATAAGGTGCAGTTTTACCGAGTAGGCGATGAGGTGTACGGGAAAGTAGACATTATCAAAAATGGAGCATATGCCGAATATGTGGCTACAACTCCTGATCATTTGGCTTTAAAGCCTCAGAATATGAATTTTGAAGAGGCTGCTACAATTCCTTTGGCTGGATTAACTGCTTTGCAGGCTCTGCGAAATATGGGTGGTATAAAGGCAGGAATGAGTGTGTTGATTAATGGATGCTCGGGTGGTGTTGGTTCATTTGCCCTGCAATTGGCAAAAGCATTTAAATGTAAGGCCACAGGTATTTGTAGTACACGAAATATAGAATTTGCCAAAGAGCTGGGTGCTGATCGAGTGATCAATTACGAAAATGAGAATCTATTGGAACTTCAGGAGGAGTACGATATTTTCTTCGATGTGGTTGGTAACCTGGAATACTCAAAAGTGAAACATTTGTTGCAGCGAGGTGGAGTATACGTAACTACCTTACCTTCTTTTAATATTCTTCTGTTGGGTTCAATTCACAATTTAGTAAGCTCTAAGAAAATGAAAAAGATCTTTGTACAGGAAAGTAAAAAGGATCTTGAGTTGTTGGCCGATTTTATTGATGCCGGATTACTTAAAACCTACATCGATAAATCTTACGAATTGGATGATATTGCAGAAGCACATCAATACAGCGAATCGGGAAGAGTTGTTGGAAAGTTGTCTTTGAAAATTACAGAATAATTTTTCAATTAAGAATTAATAGAAACACAGCTAATTAACTCTGCTAATTAGCTGTATTTATAATTAATCACTTATAATTCATAATTAAAATCTATCCTTTTGTTTTAATTGAGCAACCAATGGCTTTTGTGTAAGTTACTGCTGGCTTTTTATTCATTAAAAGAGAATTAATGGCATCTTCAACATATTTGATGCTCACTTTCGAATGATCTTTATAATTGTTATCGATGGTACCAATGTATTCTACCTTTAGATCTTTACCATTTTTGCTTAAAATGTAAACATGTGGAGTTTTTGTAGCTCCAAAATTCTTGTACACTTCTTGTTTTGCATCAAAAAGATAAGGGAATGTAAAACCTTTTTCTTTGGCTCTTTTTTGCATTTCTTCAAAAGAATCTCCTGGAACAATTGCTGGATCGTTCGGATTAATAGCAATTACAGGAAAACCTTTCTTCTTGTATTTTTTATCGAGATCAATAATTCTGTCTTCATAAGCCACGGCATATGGACAATGGTTACAGGTAAAAATCACCACAAATCCTTTTGCATCTTTGTAATCAGCAAGTGAGATGTGTTTGCCATCGATATTTTTCAGCTTAAAGTCTGTAGCTGAATCGCCTACCTTATATTCTTGAGCATGAATTGCTACTGCTGATATTAGCAGGAAACTTAGGAATAATATTTTTTTCATCATCTAAATAAATTGGTTGTTATCTATTCAAATTATCAATTGTCTCTGCTAGTTCAGAATAAGTTACTTTCCTTGCAAAGAATTTTCGTTTGTCCTTTTTATATATCACTGTTGCTGGTAATGCACCATCCCATTTGTTATCCACTTTACCAATCCATGAGTTTGCATCCGGATCATCTAGAATTACCACCTCAGCATTTATATTTTTCTTCGTAAGAAATCTGCTCAGTCGTTCTTCTACTTTTGCTCCAAAGTCCAGACTTATTAATATGACCTTTACTTGTTTATTTTCGTATGATTTTCGGATGTGTTCAAATTCCGGAAGCTCCTCAACGCAAGGTTTGCACCACATGGCCCAAAAATTGATAACATATGTGGTATCATTCTGTAGGTGGAATGTAGGTTCTAGTTCCTTAAAGTTTAAGGTTTCAAAGTCCTGAGATTTAACTGTCATACAGATTGCAATCAGTAAGGAGATCGAGAATAGCATCTTCATTTTTATGATATTGTATAAATAAGACTTGTAAGTATTAAATATACCATTAATCATTGAATTAGAATAATCTGGCTTGTTATTGATTTGTTAATGTGCATAATAAAGCCTGTCAATTTTTATTGACAGGCTTTATTGAATTTTATTTGTTTTAGTCTTGTAGGAGTGTCTCGTTAAATTGATAATCTTTATAATTTACTTTATAGAATACACTATAGAGAGCAGGTATAAAAATCAGCGTAATTACTGTACCAAAAAGTAATCCTATCATAATTGAGGCTGCCATTGGTTCCCACATTAAGCCTCCACCCAGGTACAATGGAATTAATCCTAAGGAAGTTGTAAATGTGGTCAACAGAATTGGTCTGAACCTTTGCAGGCAAGCTGCAATTACTGCATCTTGTGGTGTTCGTTTCAATTCGGAGAGTTCAATTTCAATCCGGTCAATCAATACAATGGCATTATTAATTACAATTCCGGCAAGTGATATTACACCCAGGAAAGCCATAAAACCAAAATAGGAGCGAAGTGCAATTAATCCAATTACTACACCAATAACTCCCAATGGAATTGTACTTACCACCATTGCAGTTTTTCTAAACGAATTGAATTGAATGACCAGCAATAACAGAATTAGAAATGCAGATAATGGCAGATATGCAATTACCGCACCCATGTTTTCAGCAGTATTTTTACTGTCACCGCCTAGTTCGTAATCGTATCCAGTAGGCCAACTTTTCACATCTTCATCCAACCAGGGTAGCACCTCATCCATTATTTCAGAAGCATTGCCATCTTCTGTGATTTCGCTCGAAACATTAATGCTTCGAATCAAATCAAGGCGTTTAATTTTTGCGTATTGCCATTGAGGGATAATGCTGGCCACTTGAGAAAGAGGAACGCTTCTTCCTGAGCTTTGAGAGAAGACATTCATGGTCTCGATCTTTTCATAGCTTTGATTTTGGCTTGCGAAACCTCTTAATAGTATCGGAATATTTTTATCATTCTCGCGATATTCGCCAGTTTGAAATCCATCCAGTACTGTTTTTAATGATGTAGCGATATCCTGATTGGTAATGCCTGCAATTTGTGCATTGTTCTGATTGATATTAATCACAAATTTTTTGGTTTTTGGCCCCCAGTCATCTTTAACGTTTTTGGTTCCTTGTACTTGCGATAATTTTGATTTTATCTTCTCCGATAGGTCAGCTAAAATATCTGGATTATCTCCTTTTACCTTAATCTCAATTGGGGTTCCGCTACCTCCCGAACCTAATGCTGAAACCTTAATATCTGCATTAGGGAAATGTTTAAAGCTGAATTCATCCAATCGACGAATCATTTCTGCATTTTCTTCGAAGGAGCTTGTATTTACGAGAATGTGAGCATAGCTCGAGTTTGCTTCATCCTGCGAATATCCCAAGTCATAAGATTCCGGTCCTTGTCCAATAAAGGAAGACCAGTCAATGATTCCCTTTTCTCTCTCAGTATTTACCTGTAATTCTTCAGCAATGTGTTTTTCAATCTCTTTTACCACCTTTTCAGTTTGTTCTATTTTTGTTCCCAAAGGCAGATTAATGTCAACGGTAATCATGTTTCTATCACTATCCGGGAAGAAAATGAATGGCACCAAACTAAATCCTTTTAAGGATAAAAAGAATAGTAGAACTATTCCTCCAATAACAATGCCTTTGCGATTTAAAGCGGATAAGATGATGGATTTGTAATATACTTTTAATGCATCAAAAATACGATCCATGAAGTTCGGTTTAGCTTCTTCTTTTGGTTTCACTTTTAGGAAGTAAAAACACAACATGGTGATGATGGTAAGAGAAATGATCCATGAAGATACCAAGGCCAATGTGATAACCACGAAAATTGGTCCAACAATATCACCCATGGTTGATTCTGCCAAATAGAACGATAGGAATGCAACCGAAGTGGTTAAGGTTGAGATTAATAAAGGGACTATTAGCTCGGAACAAGATGAAACAGCAGCATTTTTTACGGTCATTCCTTTCTCCATTTTAACCATTATCGATTCGGAAACTACAATGGCATTGTCAACCATCATTCCCAGCGCCATGATTAATGCAGCTAATGTAACTTGATTTAGTCCCATGTTTATAAGTCCCATCAACATTAGGGTCATGATGGTTACAATAGGAATCAAACTGGAAATAATCAAACCCGTTCTCAATCCCAGGAAGATCAGCATTACCACCAATACAATCACGATAGATTGAACCAAATTGCCAATAAAATTATCTATACTTTTATCAACATAGTGATCTAAAGAAGTTAAACGTTGAACATTTAAACCAATTGGTAATTGTTCATTCCATTCAGCCAAAACTTTATCTACATCTTCACCCAGCTTAATAATATTAGCGCCATCCATTAAGGAGATAGAAAGTGAAATTGCTGGTTTGCCATTTACATGAACAATGGTGCTGGCAGGTTCAACATATGCTTTGCGAATGCTGGTAATATCTCTTAATTGTACCACTTGACTTCCATCACCTATTGGAATTAATGTATTCTCAATACTTTCCAATGATTCATAGTTGCCCGTTGGTTCAAGAACTATTCTTTCCGATTCAAGATTAACTTCTCCACCTGAATCTAAAATATTGGTAGATGCAATTATACTTTGAAGCTTAGATGAGCTTAATCCATATTCTTTCAATTGTGATTCGTCAAACTCAATAAAAACTCTTTCATCTTGCACACCTCCAAGTTCAACTTTAGCTGCGTCGTCGAGCTTAATTAGAGCATCTTTTAGTTTATCGGCTGCTTCTTTCATTTCTACATAAGAGTAGCCATCACTTATTAATCCAACCATAATTCCATACACCACACCAACGTCATCATCATTAAGGTTTGGTTTTACATTTTGAGGCAGATCTCTAAGACTATTTATTTTTCTTCTGAGCTTATCCCAAATTGCCTGAAGTTCTTCAGGAGCAACTTCGTCTTTAAGCTTTACTGTTACTACCGATAAACCAGTTCTGGATGTACTATTAATTTCTTTTACTTCAGGAATTTCTTGCGCTTTCTTTTCTATCTTGTCGGTAACCAAAAGTTCAACTCTTTCTGGTCCGGCTCCAGGGAATGAGGAAACAACGGTAGCTACTCTAACTGTGTATGGTGGCATACTATCTCTGGGTAGTGTTTCGTATAATGCCAAGCCTAAAATCACCACCACGGCAAGCAGAGTAAAGGTTATTCGGCTTTTTTCAATAGCAAATTTTGTAAGGTTCATAATTGCTTTGTTTGGAGGTGAATACTATTTTAAACTAACTTTCTGTCCGTCAAGTAGTGTTTGTAAGCCAGCAGTAGCCACAATCTGACCTGCCTTTAATCCACTCTTCACTTCAAATCCAATAGGAGAAAGTACGCCTACTTTAAAGTGTTGTTTTTTAATTACACCAATATTTTCGTTTTCTTTTTCTATAATGAAAACAAAGTTGCCTTTGCTGTCTTCACCCACTGCTGAAATCGGAACAATTAAGCTTTCACTATTATTAGCTTCGGCAAATTTAAATTTGATATGTGCTGCCATTCCTGACTTCACTTCAGAAGTTTCACCTAATAATTTTATTCTTACCGGATAGGTAGCGGAGCCTTCACTTATTGAAGGAGATACTTCGTTTACTACTCCTTGAAATTCTTTGCCCTGAAGAGCAGGAAATGTTGCTGTTACTTCCATCCCTTGTAGTACTCTGTTGATTACGTTTTCAGGCAAACCAAGACTTACCTCCATAAAACTACCAGCGTTTAGAATTGCAATAATTTGTCCTGCACTTACATTCTCATTGTTCTCTACATTTTTAGCCGCAATAACTCCATTGGACGGAGAGTAGATAATTCCATAGCCAACTTGTTTTTGTTGTATTTCAACACTTCGTTTCGAGGATTCATAGTTTGCTTTAGCCGAAGCGTAAGAGGATTTTGCATTTTCATAATCGCTTAATGAGGCACTTCCTTTCTCAAACAGGGTTCTGGTTCTATCCAGTGTTGAAGTTGCTGTGTTTAAGTTTGCTTTCGCACTGCTAAGCGCTGATATTGATTGTTCCAAGGACAATTGAGCTTCAGAATTATCGATCCTTGCCAATAAATCACCTTTTTTTACCGATTGACCATTGGCAATATTTAAAACAGTTAAAATACCAGAAGTTCTAAAACTTAAGTTGATTTCTTTATCAGATCTGGCAGTTCCATTAAATGATCGAACTTGTCCTATTCCTGAGTAACTTACCTCTTGAAATTTTACTGGTCGGTATCGTTTTTGTTTTTGCTTTTCGTTGCCATTGCCACAAGATCCAAATGCAAACAAGAATAAGCTTAATGCTAAAATGTATAATGGTTTCATATTGTACTGGTTTAATTATTGGTTAAAAGATAGGTTTGAAGATTTTGAATGAAAGTTTGATTTTCTTCATCCGGATTTAGGAAAAAATAATAGGATAGTATTCTTTCCATTTGTAACAGACTTAGATAAAAGTTATAGCCAGCACTTGCTTGTTGTTGCTGTGCTTGAAAGTATGCTTGTTGTGCATCAATTAAACTTGTAATTCCTATCGCTCCATTCGAGTAAGAAATTTGCATAAGCTCCAAACTTTCTTTTGCTGTTTTGGTGGTAAGTTTTGATAATTCAATATTGGTGTAAAGATTCAATATGGTAAATACAATATCATTTACATTTTTCTTTATAAGTGTTTCAGTATTTTCTTTTTGAATATTTAGTTGCTGTTGTTGAATTAATGACTTTTGCCTGTTTAAACTTCTCTGATTTTGATTAAATATAGGCAGACTTAATTGTACACCAACATTGTAATATCCATCTGGAGCACCTACAATTCCTGTAGGATATGTACTTCCTTTTCCATCTCTTGAAAAAGTATAATTGTATCCTCCTTGCAAGGCAATGCTTGGAATGAATTTACTTCTTTGATATAGTTTTGCACTTCTCTCTGATGCTTCAATATTAAACTGTAAAGATTTCAGTTCGTGAGCATTTTCAATAGCAACTGTCTCCAAATATTTTAACAGTTTACTTCTTAAAATTGGATCATCAATCAGTGCGATTAGGCCCTTGTAATTAAATTGATCTTCTGTATTCTCATCTACCAAAGAGTGTTTGATGTCAATTTTGTAGTTGATGGGATTATTTAGAAGTTGATTGATGGCATGCATTGCTTGAATAAAGTTGGTGTAAGCATTAACGATATTTTGAGTTGCGAGTGCCAATTCACTTTTCCAACGCAGAACATCTCCTTTCCCAGTTTGTCCAGCCGAGTAATTTTGCTTTGCGATTTCAAAATTCTTTCTGGTAACCCTTAGATTTTCATCATTAATTAGGTAATTGGCTTTTGCAATTAATGCATTGTAAAAAGTAACACCCGCATCTAATATTGCATCTTTTTCAACGGCATTGTAATTCTCTTGGCTTGCAGCTGCCAGTGTTTTCTGAATTTTGATATTTCCACTGGCTTGTTCCGAAAATAGAAGTTGTTCAATATTAACATTACCACTTGTGGTAAACTCGGGATTCGATCCGTTTGAAACCTTGGCTAAATCAGGATCAATATGAGAACCGGTTACCGAACTTGTAAGATTTGGTAGGTATTGACTGTTTGCCAACTTTACCTCTTGTTGGGCCAAATTAATATCAAACTTACTTGCTTTTAAGCTTAAATTCTTTTCCAGAAGTTGATAAACAAAATCATCTAGGTAATACTTCTTTTTATAAGAGAGCTTATTGGCATTTCCAATAATATTTGTTTTAATTAAAAAGCTGTATTTCAGTGGGAAATTAATTTTAAAAGAGGTTTCGATATTTAGAAGAAGTTTGGTTTCAACGTCTAAATAAATTGGCAAATCCGATAAATCATTTCCCAATACTGCAGCTTCAATGTTTAGAGCAATTCTCCTGAAAAACTGATCTAACTCATTTATAGGTTGTTTATTAAGGAGTACTCCTAGTGAAGAAAATTCTTCATCTAATGAAGTGAAGGATGGCAAGTTTCGATTGTTAATCATATCAATCATTCTTTGTCTTTCCTCCTTAGAGAAATATAGGCCTCCGGAAATATATACAGCATCAATATCTTCAAGCTGGCTGTCTAACTCATCAGCAGATGATATTGAGATAAGTTTGTACTCCGATTTGATCTCGCTTAGAATTTTGTCTAATGTTTCTTTAACAGGGTAGATTTCGCTTAAATACTCATCTAAAATTATTCCAACTTTTTTGTAAGGGTACATTTCCTTAAAATCAGATAAGTCTTCTTTATATGATTTAGGAGTTAATATATAGGTCAGATTTTTAACCTGCGAAGAGTTTTGACCTTCGGGGAACTCTATAAAATCATCATTAATAACACCAAATAAAATAACTGGTTTCGGAAATGTTTTGTTTTGAGCAATCACAAAATTGTTAAGGGAACCAAAGGATAATATCAAATCAACATCATCAGTGTTTACAACAGTTTGATAGTTTTCTTTTGCCTTTTCCTGGCTTAGTTGGTTCATTAAAAAATATTTCTCCTTAAATACAATTGTAGCTTCCTGAGATACAACAGATTTAATTTCAGCTTTCAACCGATTTAAGATCGAGTCTGTTTCGTGAATATAATCATCGCCCAAAATGGCAACCGAGTATTCCTTGGTATTTTGAGCATTTATCCACGTTGCATTCAATAAAATAAATGATAGCAGGATGAGTTGTTTCATGTGGTTTTCTCTTAAAAAATAAAAATCAGTTTAAAAGATATTAAAAAACATCGAGAAAACTTAGTTGTACCCTTTATTATTGCATTAAATTATGTTGTTGAAATTGAATTGATTTAATATCAAACCATTATTTTTAAATTATTTTTTTAACTTTGAGCTGTACAAATGATTTACAAACAATGAATAGAGTTCACACAAATCGATTTTTTTTCTTTTTTAGCATGTAGTGCTGAAGAGGTTTTGTGTGATATAAAATATTAACTGAGCCTTTTTCGAAAGGCTCTTTTTTTTACGATACGATGAGAACCATATTTTCCTTTAGCTTCTTTTTTAGCTTTTTCTTTTTTGGAGACGAGAAGGACAGGATTCTAATGGTTTAAATTACAAATGCATTAAAAGAGAGTCCTGATTATTCAGGACTTTTTTTTTGAAAAAAATCTAATAAAACCAAAACAAAATGGACAAGAGAAGAATTGTTATTCAAGGAGTGGAAGGTTGTTTCCATCACATTGCGGCAAATGCATATTATGGTGAGGATGTAGAAATTATTCCAGCTGAAAATTTTGCCAAGCTTGTTGACCTTGTTAATGATGAAAGTGTTTGCGATGCAGGAATAATGGCCATTGAGAATTCAATTGCTGGAAGTATTTTACAAAATTATGGCTTGTTACAAGATTCAGGTCTTGTTGTGGAAGGAGAGATCTTTTTACGAGTTAAGCAAAACTTGATGGCATTGCCGGGACAGAAAATTGAAGATTTAAAAGAGGTTCATTCTCATCCAATGGCTATCAATCAGTGTAGGGCATTTTTTCGTCAATATCCACATATCAGATTGGTAGAGATGGAAGATACAGCATTAAGTGCTAAAAATATTCGTGATAATGAACTACATGGTGTAGGTGCAATTGCTGGTGATTTACCTGCTAAGCTCTACGATTTAGAGATTTTGGAGGAGGCAATTGAAAGTATCAAGAATAATCAAACTCGATTTTTCTTGCTGAAAAGACAAAAAGATGTTGGTGTTAATGGTGGATTTACAAAGGCTTCGCTATACTTTAGTACAAATCATGAACCTGGTAGTTTATCGTATATTTTAGATTGTTTTGCTCAAGAGGGTATAAACCTTTCTAAAATCCAATCTCATCCAATTCCTGGTGAGAATTGGCAATATTTCTTTCATGTCGATTTGGAATTTAAAGCTCCAATGCAATTTAAAAATGCAATGAATATGATTTCTCAAAAGGTTAGAGGAATGCAAATTTTAGGGACATACAATAAGGGCATTGAAATTCGATAAAGTTAATTAATTGAATCAAATATCTTATCAATCTGCTTGGCTAACGAAATGTCTTTCTCGGTGATTCTTCGTTTGGAGTGAGTTGTTAAAGTTACTCTGACATTTTTGTATTTATACAGTTTAATGTCAGGATGATGATCAACTTTTTCGGCATCTTCGGCAATAAGATTGATAAATTTAATGGCATGGGTAAAATCAGATAATACGTAATTTTTAATCAGCTTACTATCTATTTCACTCCAGCCTTGTTCCAATAAAATATTCATGATTTTCTGCTTTTTGATATATAAAGTTAAGGAAAGAAAATTGTAATGTAAACAAAAAGGATTGCCACAGGCAATCCTTTGATTAACTAATTAATTTCAGACAAGCAAAAGGCTTATAATGAAATTTCTCTATCCAGTTCTTCTCCCATAATTTTTGCTCCACTATACAAAACAGATCTTTCTTCGGCCTCCATGTAAACATCAAAAGGTAACGAAATGTTATAAGCTGTTTGTACCAATATGGCAATATCGTCTTTGGATCCTAATTGGTTTCTCCAGTTAATTTCGGTTTCATCCAATAAATAGGCATAAACAGGCCCGGTGAAATAAGCAAAACAATCAGCGTACGATTTGTTTTCCCACAAACATTCAAGCTTTGATTGCAAAAATGATTTAAGTTCTGGTTTCGATCTACATATTTTTTGAGCAGTATATTCGGCCATACCTTCATGAATTTCAAAGCGATTTTCACATCCATCGCAATCAGAATATAAGGCCCTACGATACTTTCTAAAGCAAATTGCATCAATGATTGCTTGTTTTCGGTCTTCTCCTTCACTATGCAATGCAAAATCCAGGGCTTTCCACTCAAGTTTTAACCATACTCTTGCTTCCATCTCTTCCATATGACTGTTGTTATATGGCAAAGGTTTTAGGTCTATTTGTGGTTGTAAACAATGGAATGCCTCATGCAAAATAACACACTGTTGTTCAATTTTGTTTTCAGGCAAAGGTAGAGGTATAACAGCCCAATTGCGTTTGTCAATTTTTTGTGGTCCTTTTTTCACTCTTATAAAATCAGGAAGTTTCCCTATGTAAATGTTATTTTTTTCTTCCAGGTTTAGTTTAGAGCTATTCTTATTTGAGTACACGATTTCATTTTCTTCATCAACAAAGAGAATTGGAACATCCAAACTATGTCCCCATAGCAATCCATTATCTTGTGAGCAAAGCTCTTGAGTTTCATCAAGAACAGCTTTGATAATTTCAGGAGAATAATTTTGATTATTTGCCTTTGTATTCACAATGCAAATCATCAAAAAAATGACTCCAACGGTTAAAATTCGTTTGATCTTCATTTTAAGTTTGGTTAATAGGTTCAGTTAAATTGTAACAGTATTTGTGCCGTTCTTTGTAAGTGGCAGTATATCAATGGTTGGTGATTGGTTTTGGTGTGGGTGGAAAAGGAAATGTTGTTACATTTCGTACAGTAAGTGTTCGTATCTGTGCAGACTTTACAATCATTTAACAATGTTTGTTGGTATTGGAACTAATAAGAGAATTCTGTATCTTAATTACTAATACCTAAACAAATTGCTATGATATGTTTTATATCAATTGTTTTGGGCAAACATTAAAATTGAACCGAATGAATGAATATCTTGAAATATTAATGGTCTTAATGAGTTTTCTGATTATTGCAGTTGGAGCAAATAGAATATCGTTGTATTTCCCAAAAATCAAGTTACCTATAATTACTGGCCTTTTATTTATAGGGATGTTATCTGGTCCTTATGTATTGAATCTTTTGCCTAAAACTTCAATCGAAAAGCTAGGGTTTATAAATGAAATATCATTGGCATTCATTGCATTTGCAGCTGGAGCTGAATTGTTTCTGAAAGAGTTAAAAGGAAGAATGAGAAGCATTAAATGGATGACGTTTGGACAACTTGTATTTACATTTGGGATTAGTGTTTCTTTTGTTTTGTTGATTTCGGAAAGAATTCAGTTTTTATCAGAAATGTCATTCGAATACAAGTTGGCTATTGCCTTATTGATTGGGACCGTGTTTGTTACCAGATCACCGGTTTCAGCAATTGCTGTTATTAATGAAATGCGCGCAAAAGGTCCCTTTACACAAATGGCAATTGGTGTTACAGTAATAAAAGATGTATTGGTAATTGTTCTTTTTACCATTTGTTTTGCTGTTGCAGATGCATTGATATCAAAAATTCCATTCGATTTTTGGTTGGTCATCATTTTGTTTGGCGAGTTGTGCTTATCCGTATTTTTAGGTTTTGTATTAGGAAATTTGTTAAATCTAATCTTATCCATTCGCATATATACGCAACTTAAGGCTTTTATAATTGTACTTACCGGATACAGCGTGTATTTGTTAGCAAGTTTGGTTCATAATCAAAGTTTAGAATGGTTTGGATTCGATTTGTACATTGAACCATTGCTGATTTGTATTCTTGGAAGTTTTGTAGTCGTTAATTTTGGTAAAAATCGAAGAGAGTTTAATCGTATTATCGAATTGGTTGTTCCATCTATTTATGTATTATTCTATACATTAACCGGGGCATCGGTAAAAATTGATATTTTACAAGATGTATGGTCTATTGCCTTGATATTTTTTGTTGTACGATTAACCAGCATGGCAATTGGAGCATTTATTGGTGGAACTTTGGGTGGCGATCCAATGCGTTACAATCGAATTTCCTGGATGCCATTTGTTACTCAGGCTGGTGTTGCCATTGGATTGGTATCAGTTGTGTCGGCAAAATATCCAACTTGGGGTTCCGAGTTTGCTACTATACTTTTAGCTGTAATTGTATTAAACGAGATATTTGGACCACCATTATTCAAATGGTCTATTCTTTTGGTTGGCGAAAGTCATAAACAAAGAGAGTTACAGCACGAAAATAAAGTACAAAAAGCACTTATTTTTGGATTGGAAGGTCAATCGCTGGCATTGGCAAGACAATTAGCAGATAATGATTGGAAAGTACAATTGGTAACTCGAAATGAAGCGAAGGCAAAATTAGAATATCAAGGAGTAAATGTTGTACATGTTCCCGATTACAATTTAGAGGAATTGAGGAAGATTAAAGCTCATAAGGCAGATGCTTTGGTTCTTTTAAATAAAGATGATGACAATTTAACGGTTTGTGAATTGGCTTATGAGCACTTTGGTACCAGAGATATTGTGGTTAGAGTTCATGAAAGAAGTTTTATTCAGAAATTTCATGAATTGGGAGCATTAATTGTGGAACCTTCTACTGTGATGGTGAGCCTTATGGACCATTTGGTTCGTTCACCAATTGCAACCTCATTATTGCTTGGAATGGAAGAAAATCAGGATACTGTTGACATAGAAATGCAAAATCCGGAATTACATGGAGTTGCAATTCGAGATCTGCAAATACCTACTGATTTGATTATATTGGCTACCAAACGAAATCAGAATACTCTAATTTCTACTGGATTTACCAGATTGAGATTAGGTGATGTATTGACTGTAGTTGGTTCAATTGATAGCATTGATAAATTGAGACTTAAATTAGAGAATACGGAAACTCCTGACTATAAGAAAATAAGATTTGCAGGAAAAACGATTTCTTTTAAGCGAAGACCAATACAGCCCGATACAGATTTACCAGGTTAAAAATACCGTTGTCCAGAAGGCCAGAGGAACTACGGTATTCCAGATTACTTCCTCTCGATGTCGTGCTCTTTGAAGTCTTTCATTTTCGACTTGTAATCGCAAGTAATTTAATTGCTGTTGGTTTTGAATATAAGCCAACTCTTTTTCCTTTTGGATGTTTTCAAGATAAATAATTGCTTCTCTGCTTTTGGAAGGATTGGAGTTAACTACAGCTACCAAATCTTGTTCTGATTCATATAATCGGTTCAGATGGTAGTAAGCCATACCTCTCTGTAATTTTACTTCGCTCATATATGGTTTTTTAGCCAGTACATGGTTAAAATCCAATATTGCTTTTTTGTAGTTTTTTAGTTGCATGTATGCATATCCTCGATCTTGAAAAATAGTCGGATAATAGGGCATAATGTTAATGGCAGTGTCTAGGTAGGGGATTGCTTTATCATACTTGCCTTCCAGAATGAGCATTCTACCTTTGTCATGATATTGCATATAGCGTTCCACATTTTGTGATTGAGCAAAAAATGAGAATAATATACCTACAATTAAAGCTATTGATGTTTTCATGAGTATTTTAATATTTATTGATTTAAAATTTTAACGCTAAACATGCAACATAAATTGTACCAAAAAACATAAAAAAACCCTTCGGTTTTTCGAAGGGTTTATCTGTTGTTTAATAATATATTATGACTTTTTACAGCACTCTTTTTTACAATTAGCATCGCATTTTTTATTTGCATTGGCTTCTTTTGTACATGATTTTTTACATTTTGAATCACATTTTTTTGCACTAGCTTCTTTTTTAGAACACTCCTTTTTGTCTTTGCAACATGTTTTTTTCTTAGAGCATTCTTTTTTAGAACAGTCTTTTTTCTTTGAACAACAAGCTTTTTTATCAGCTTTAGCTTCTTTTTTTACTTTCTTTTTATCTTGTTTCTGATCCTGATCTACATCCTGAGTAAGTACAACATCGTTATCAGTAGAAATGTTAACCGGTTGAACTGCGAAACTTACCGCGCTAATTGCGAAAACAAATAATAGGCTCAATAATAACTTTTTCATTGTTTTAAATTTAAAATGTTAATTAATCCGTTTTGATTTTATTGAATTGTATCATAAAGAACGTAAAAGATCTTTTTGTCTGCTGTTAATGAATTGTTAAAGAAATTTAAATTTTTAAAAATTAAACTACCTTTGGATTGATTAATATACCCATTATTAAAGGAGTACAGAAGATATTAGATGATAAAAAATGCTCAAAAATTAATTAACAGACTAAGTAATTATAGAATTCAGATATTCCTTGGCGTATCAGTAGTAGTTCTAATTACTCTTCTATTAATACAAATAAGGTGGATAGGTAGAGCGCGCGATTTGAACGAAGAACAATTTAACCACAGGGTAGGTATGGCTTTACATGAATCGGTTGACGAGTTTATGAAGGACCGAGAGAGATGTGAAGCTATGAGTGCTTGTATGAATAAATCGAGATTTGATGCCAATGATAGTGCAAAATTAGAAAGTGAAGTGGAACGTTTGGATTCTATCATTAAGCAACAATTTCAAAATTACCAAATTCAATCAGCATACACCATTGAGGTATTATCTTCTGCTGATGAGCAGCCAAGAAGTAAATGTTTCTACTATAGTTTGCGTAAGGCATTAAGTCACGATAAAGCTGTACTGAATGTCTATTTTAATAAAAGAGAACAAAGTTTAATGGATAGTATGGGCAGTATGTTTATATTATCAGTAATGCTGATATTAATACTCTTTGTATTTTTTGGATTGACTGTTTTCTCATTTCTTAAGGACAAGAAAATTTTAGGAAGAACAACTGACCTTATCAATAATATTGCTCACGAATTCAAAACCCCAATGGCAACCATTGCTTTGGCTGGAAAGATGCTGGGGCGTGAGAAGGTTCATTCTCAATCTAATCAGGTAATTCATTATGCCAATATGATTACTTCTGAAAATGATAGACTAAAAAAACAAGTTGATCAGCTTTTAAAATTGTCATGTATTGATAGAGGAGAGTTGCAATTAAATTCAAATCAATTTAATGTGCATGAACTACTAAAAGAATGTATCGATTCTTTATCAGTTAGATTATCGGAACGAAAGGGGGAATTGATTATGAATAAAACAGCTGTAAATGATTTAATTACAGGCGATAGGGAGTTGATTCAAAATGTTTTTGTAAACCTTTTGGATAATGCCATAAAGTATTCTTCAGGAAAACCTGAATTGAAATTGGAAACCAAAAACAATAACGGAAGTTTACTTATTTTGGTTTCTGATAAAGGAATTGGAATGAGTAAAGAGGAGCAAAAACATGTTTTCGATAGATATTATCGAGCACCAACAGGTGACCGTCATGATGTTAAAGGGTTTGGAATTGGTTTGTCATATTCTCGAATGATAATTGATGCTCATAAAGGTTCGATAAATGTTTGGAGTAAGAAAAATTATGGTAGTACCTTTACTGTTACAATACCACAATCTTAAAATTTATGTCTACACTTGCAACAAAAAATATATTACTGGTTGAAGATGATCCTAATCTTGGGGAGGTTTTAAATGCTTTTCTTGAAATGGAAGGCTTTACGGTTAGCTTGGCTCGAGATGGGGAAGAGGGCTATGAAAAATTTTCCAAATCAAAATATAATATTTGCCTTTTGGATGTGATGTTACCAAAATTAGATGGGTTTTCTTTAGGTAAAATGATTAGAAAAATAGATAAGGACATTCCTATTATTTTTCTCACTGCAAAATCATTAAAAGAAGATAAATTAAAAGGTTTTGATTTGGGAGGTGACGATTACATTACCAAACCATTTGATGAAGATGAGTTGGTTAGAAGAATAAATGCAATATTAAAAAGAACAATTTCTGTTCAGAATACTTCGGAATTATCTTTCAAACTTGGTAATTTTGAATACAATCATGTAAATCTAACCCTAAGAATCGACGGGAATGAGTCTCGAATAACGCAAAAAGAAGGAGAGGTTCTTTACATGCTGCTTCAATCGAAAAATAATGTTGTCCGACGTGAGGATATCCTTGTAAAGGTTTGGGGCGAAAATGATTACTTCATGGGAAGAAGTTTGGATGTGTTTATTACAAAATTAAGAAAGCATCTTAAACCAGATCCACAGGTGAAAATCGAAAATGTTCATGGAGTGGGATTTATCCTGTCTGATGATAATTAATTTAACTTCCAGGTGAGACTTAAAACCGAAAAGTTGTAATTTTGAGTTTTAAAATTCAAAACTAGTATTGGTATGAGCATACCTCAAAAAATAGAAGAAATTAAAAAATCAATTCCAGAGAGTGTAAGCTTGGTGGCAGTTTCTAAAACAAAACCCAACGAAGCAATAATGGAAGCTTATGATGGTGGTTATAGAATTTTCGGAGAAAATAAACCTCAAGAGTTAACAAGAAAATTTAACGAATTGCCAAAAGATATAATTTGGCACATGATTGGTCATTTGCAGACCAATAAGGTTAAGTATATTGCTCCATTTGTTAGCTTAATTCATGCAGTAGACAGTTTAAAGCTATTAAAAGAGATTAACAAGCAAGCCTTAAAAAATGATCGTGTAATTGATTGTTTATTTCAGTTTCATATTGCTGATGAGCAGACGAAGTTTGGCTTAGATTTAAACGATGCAGAGCTTATTATAAATTCTGAGGAATATCAGAATATGCAAAATATTCGCATTGTAGGTGTTATGGGAATGGCTACCTACACTGATGATGAAAATCAGGTTCGTTCAGAATTTAGCAACTTGAAATCTATTTACAGCAAACTTAAATCAAAGTTCTTTTCAGAAGAGGAGAGTTTTAAAGAAATTTCGATGGGAATGTCCGGAGATTATAAACTGGCTATTGAAGAGGGTAGCACAATGATTCGTGTTGGAAGTACCATTTTTGGAACTAGAGATTATTCAAATAAATAACATTTGCCACAAAGTCCTTCGTTGATGAATCGTAATTATTTATTTAAATGATTATATTTGTTCGTTAACGATTGAAATTCAATAAAATTAAAATACTATGATAAATCTTGAAACCACTTATATGGGGTTGCCTTTAAAGAATCCTGTAATTGTTAGTAGTTCTGGTTTAACCAATTCGGTAAGAAAGATTAAGATTATCGAAGAAAAGGGAGCTGGTGCTGTTGTATTAAAATCTTTATTTGAAGAGCAAATCACAAACGAAGCCCGTCACCTTATTAGCAAAGATCCTACAAACGTTGGATATCCTGAAGCTGAGGACTATATCCAAAATTACATCAAGGGTAACTCGGTTTCAAATTATTTGACATTAATTAAGGAGGCAAAAGAAGCTGTTTCGATTCCTATTATTGCTAGTATTAACTGTGTGTCATCATCGGATTGGACTCATTTTGCAAAAGAAATCGAAAAAGCTGGTGCTGATGCCATTGAATTAAATGCATTTATCGTTCCAAACGATAGAAATATGAGTTCTACTGAGTATGAAGAGCTTTATTACGATATTTTCAATGCTGTTAAGAAAGAAGTAAATATTCCTATTTCGATGAAATTGGGTATGTACTTTACAAACCTGTTTTCTGTAGCAAATCGATTAAATGCTGATGGAGCTGATTCTGTTGTTTTGTTTAATAGATTCTACGAGCCAGACATTGATATTGAAGATTTGAAAATTACTAGTGCAGAGGTATTAAGTAATGCGAGTGATATTCGTAGATCTTTACGTTGGGTAGGAATGTTATCCGATAAAATTAAAGGTCTTGATATTTCTGCATCAACAGGAATTCACAGTGGGGAAGCTGCAATCAAGCAGTTGTTGGCTGGAGCAAAAACCGTTCAAATTTGTTCTACAGTTTACGAACATGGATTTGATCAGGTAACCAAAATTTTGGAAGAAATTTCGGCATGGATGACTAGAAAAGAATTCAAATCAATTGAGGAGTTCAGAGGGAAGTTGAGTTATGGAAACATTCCTGATTCTGCACTTTACGAAAGAGCTCAGTTCATGAAATACTTTTCGAATAATGAAAAAGATGTAATGATCTAAAATAAAAAGGCTGAATCATTTGATTCAGCCTTTCTTTTTAAAATTGATCAAGAATGTGAATACATTCATGAATCATTCCTTTAATTTCTTCAGGAGCATTTGGAATTGCATCCTTTAATTTATCTTGTTCTTCAATTTTTATATCCGATTCAATTTTTCCAGTAAAGTTTTCAATTACTGTAAAAGCTTCAAAAGCAGTTTCAAAATCAGATTTGATTAATAAATCGGTAAACACACTTACATGTTTGGTAAAATCGATACTAGATTGCCAACAAATACCAGCTAATTCTTTCTGAATTGATTTGTACTCTTCATTAAGGATTGCTTCAATAAAAATCAGATCAGCATTTTTATCCTTAATGTCAGCCAAAAACTTTAAGATGGTATTTTTAACTTCTTCATCCGTGCTTTTTACCAATAAATCAAACAGAATTACAATATCTTCCAATTGTCCTTCTTCTCTTAGTTGATTGATCGATTTAGTAACAATTTTAGAATCTGAAGATTGTAGTTCCGATACTAACTTATCGTGTAATGCTTTTTTTGCTTTATCCGTCATTTTGTTTCCATTTGTATTTTGCAAAATTAATAAAATAAGCGATGATTAGTAGTGTTTGATAAAAATTGCTTTTTTAATAATAATTAAACTTATTTCTTGTGTCAGTATGTTTTTTTGCGGTTTTAAATGTCTTAGATATCCAGTTTTAGTAGATAAAAAATCGTATTTTAATTGGGCCTATAAATATTAACTCGTTATTGTATTTTATGAGAAAGATCTCTGTAGTTGGATTGTTGTTATTTTTATTTGCCTCTTGTAGTTGGAATTCTGCAGGGAAAAAGGAAAAAGAAATTCAATCTGAAAATTTAGAATATCAGCTAATGGCTGAAAATACAAGTAAAATGAAGAAGATATTCTTTGTTTTGCCAAGTCCTATAGAAACTTCATTGCTAATTAACAAATCAGGTATAGTTTTTCAGAAGGATTTACTCAACTCTACTGAGAAATTGGCAGGTTATTCCACTAGTACTTCCAGAGCCATTGCATTGGGTGTTTATTGTGCAGATTTAAGTTATTCAGGTATAAATGAGCAATTTCAAACATCTATAGAATATTTAAATGTTACCAGGAATTTGGCCGAATCTTTAGGGATTTTAAGAGCGGTAGATCCAAAGAAAATTAAATTGTTAGAAGATAATCTGACGAACAAGGAATTGGTGATTGATGTGATCTCTGAGGTGTATATGGAATCGCATGAACAATTAAGAGAACAGGATCGATATCTACTTGCATCTTTAATGTTAATAGGAGGTTGGGTAGAGAGTTTGTATTTGGCTACCCAAAGTGTGAAACCAAACGAGGTGAGTCATCAAATTTTAATTGAGCGAATTTTAGATCAACAGCTGTCCTTGGAAAGTGTTAAATCTGTTTTAAGTGAAAACCAATCGAACCCGGTAATACAGCCAATTTATAAAGATTTATTAGATTTGGAGAGATTATTCAAAAAGTCGATTATATCAAAAAATAATGAGATGGATTTCTACGGTAGGGTTAATTTAGAAGCTTTTGAGCAACTTATTTTAAAAGTTAACGCTATAAGAGATTATATAGTCGATTAATAACTGATTAAATTTCATGAGGATTTTATTTACTATTTTTGTTTTATTTTTTCTTGCCAATACCAATTTGGTTTATTCGCAGTGCAAAGAATTTGCCAAAAAGGATTGTAAACCTTTATTGGAGAATTATATACATGATGGAAACTATAATGGAATTGTTTTAAATGTAGATGAAGATGTTGAACTTCATAAAGCATTTTTTAAAGGGCAAAAATATAGAGTGGTTGTTTGCAGAGAGGATTTTCTACCACCAATTCATTTTAAGATTCTAAATTCTGATTATGAGGTTCTTTTTGATAACAAGGATGATGGATACAGTAACAAATACGATTTTGAATTGAAAGATTCCCAAACTTTAATTATTTCGATGAAGTTTGTGACTGAAAATAAAGAATACGACAAAAGCATGAATGGTTGTGTAGTCGTGCTATTTGGATTAGAAATGTATTAGCAAAGATCATAAAGAAAGGCTCCTTAATTAGAAGCCTTTCTTCTATAACTTTTCTTTCAAATATTTTCCTGTATAAGATTGTTTGCATTTCGTTGCTTCTTCAGGAGTTCCCTCAAAAACAACCTTTCCTCCATTGTTTCCTCCTTCAGGGCCAAGGTCAATTAACCAATCAGCACTCTTGATAATTTCCATATTGTGCTCAATAATAATCAAAGTATGTCCTCTTGCAATTAGAGCATTAAATGCATCCATCAATTTATGGATATCGTGAAAATGTAGTCCTGTTGTTGGTTCATCGAAAATGAAAAGGCAAGGTTCTGCTTTTTCTTTGGCAAGAAAAGAAGCCAATTTTACCCTTTGACTTTCTCCACCACTTAATGTGCTCGACGATTGACCTAATTTAACGTATCCTAAGCCAACATCAACCAATGGTTTTAAACGTTGTGCAATTTTCTTCTCGATATTTCCTTTTGACGCACTAAAAAATTCAGTAGCTTCATTTACGGTCATTTCCAAAACATCGTGGATGTTCTTACCATTGTATCTAATGTCTAAAATGTCATCTTTAAACCTTTTGCCTTTGCAGCTTTCACATTGAAGGTAAATGTCAGCCATAAACTGCATTTCAACCTTTATAATTCCTTCTCCCTGGCACTCATCGCATCTTCCTCCATCAATATTAAAAGAGAAATGAGAAGCTTTAAAACCGGCATATTGCGAAGCTTTTTGATCGGCGAATAGTTTTCGGATTTCATCATATGCCTTTAAATATGTAACAGGATTCGATCGTGAAGACTTACCAATTGGATTTTGATCAACAAACTCTATGTTTTTCACCAACTGTAGATCACCTTGAAGTAAATCAAAATGACCGCTCTTATCGGAGTAACCTCCGTAGTGTTTTTTTAGAGCTGGATACAAAATTGTTTTCACCAAAGATGATTTACCAGAACCACTTACCCCTGTAATCACAGACATTACATTAAGTGGAAATTTGATATTAAGTCCTTTTAAGTTATTTTCTCTCGCGCCAATAATTTCAATGTAATTGTTCCATTTTTTTCTGTTCGAAGGAACCGGAATATTTCTTTCTTGCGAGATGTATTGAGATGTTAAACTTTCGTTTGATTTTTTTAAGGCATTCAGGTCACCTTGAAAAACAACTTCACCGCCAAGTCTACCAGCATGTGGGCCAATATCAATTACATGATCTGCAGCCAGAATAATGTCTTCATCGTGTTCAACCACAATAACCGTATTTCCTAAATCTCGGAGTTGTTTTAGAACTTTAATCAATAAATCGGTATCTCGCGAGTGAAGACCAATACTTGGTTCGTCGAGAATGTAGAGCGATCCTACCAGACTACTTCCCAATGATGTTGCCAGATTGATTCTCTGTGACTCTCCACCTGACAAACTACTTGATAGACGATTTAGGGTAAGATATCCCAAGCCTACATCAGAAAGAAACTGTAGACGGTTTCTAATGTCTACCAAAAGCCTTTTGGCAATTTGCTCTTCGGTTTTGCTTAATTCTAAATTCTGAAAGAAACTATTTAGTTCGATGATTGGCATCAACACCAAATCCTGAATGTTTTTTCCATCAATTTTAATATAGCCAGCTTCTTTCTTTAATCGAGTGCCTCTACAATCGGGACAAGTGGTTTTACCTCTATATCTCGATAGCATTACACGATATTGAATTTTATATTGCTTAGATTCCAGGTATTTGAAAAAAGCATTCAATCCTTTAAAATGCTTGTTACCGGTCCACAATAATAATTTCTGTTCTTCACTCAATTCAAAATATGGTCGGTGGATAGGAAAATCAAACTTATCGGCAGCATAAATCAATTGATTTTTCCACTCTTGCATTTTTTCTCCTTTCCAACAAACTACTGCATCATCATAAATACTGATCGTTTTGTTTGGAATTACCAAGTCTTCATCAATTCCAATAACCTTCCCAAATCCTTCACATTTCGGACAAGCACCAACTGGATTGTTAAAACTAAAAGTATGTACATTAGGATCTTCAAACTCAATTCCATCCGCTTCAAATCGATTCGAAAAAGAATGAGTTTCTCCTTCAAACATTACCAAACATTCACCTTTTCCTTCGTAAAACGCAGTTTGCAAGGAATCCGCTATTCTGTTCTTCGTATCTTCGTCGGAAGAGACTCTTATTCTATCAATAACGATATGAATTGGCTTATCTGCAGGAATGATTTCTGGTGCCTCTAGAGCATCGAAAATTTTGTGAATTTTGCCATCAATTTCAATACGCGAAAATCCTTGCTTCGAAAGTACTTCAAGTTGTTCTTTTTTGCTTCTGTCGCCATTTAGCATTTCTGCCAATATCATCACTGGCAAATCTTCTTTCTGCTTCAAAATAAAATTAACAACATCACTGATGCTATGTCGTTTTACCAAGGTATTTGAAATCGGCGAATAGGTTTTACCAATTCTTGCAAAAAGTAATTTTAGATAGTCGTATATTTCAGTAGATGTTCCAACTGTAGATCTTGGATTTCTAGTGTTTACTTTTTGCTCGATTGCAATAGCAGGCGGAATCCCTTTAATAAAATCTACCTCAGGTTTGTCTATCCTACCAAGAAACTGACGAGCGTAAGCTGATAAACTTTCCACATATCTTCTTTGGCCTTCGGCGTACAAAGTATCAAATGCAAGTGATGATTTACCTGATCCGGAAAGTCCCGTAATTACAATGAATTGATTACGAGGAATCTTTAAGTCAATGTTCTTTAGGTTGTGTACCCTTGCACCTTTTATATGAATAAAATCCTCTGAAAATTTCTCTGCCATCTGTCTTATATCTGCTCCAAATAGGAGTTGAATTTATATCTTGAAAACGAATTTCCAAAGTTATTTAACTTCTAAAGATTTTCAAATCTCAGGAAAAATTAGTTTATTGCATACTGTTACCAATTTATAAACCCCAAAAAAAGGAGATACTGCTTATAGAAAAACTTTTACGCTGTTTAAAAACTAAATAGTTGTGAATTTGAGACAAAATAATCCTACCGATTATGATCTCGTGAAGCAGTATATTGATGGTAACCATGAATGCATTGATACATTAATCAATCGTCATAAGGATAGAATTTATACCTATATCTATCTTATCGTAAAAAATCATCAGCTTACCGAGGACATTTTTCAAGACACTTTTATAAAAGTGATCCGATCGTTGCGTTTGGGCAAATATCAAGACAATGGTAAATTTCTAGCTTGGGTTTTACGCATTGCACACAATTTAATCATTGATCATTTTCGAAGAGAGAAACAAAGTAACACTTTTTCGAAAGATGATTATGAATTGGATATATTTAATTCTAATAAGTATTGTGAAGGCAATTGCGAGGATGAATTGATTCGTGATCAAATACATGATGACATAAGAGAGTTGGTTCAGGAACTACCAGATGATCAGAGAGAAGTTGTAATTCTAAGACATTATAAAGGTTTAAGTTTTAAGGATATTGCCGAACACACCGATGTAAGTATTAATACTGCATTGGGTAGAATGCGATATGCATTAATTAATATGAGAAAGATTATCGAAGAGAGAAATATGACTTTAACTTTTCATTAGTTTTTTATTTGATTTTAGTAGGCCGGAAATATTTTCCGGCTTTTTTTGTTTTTGGAATACTAAATGAAAATCATAGACGTTTTAGAATAAAACAAATTAGCCAATTATGCCTATGAATGAAATTTACGCTTTGTTACAACATGATGTTTTATTTTCACCTGAAGAAATGCTTACTCTACTTGAAAGAATTTCGGATTTAAGCCTGTTTGATTCATCAGATTTATACAATTTGCTCGATGAATTTAAAGTGAAAGCATCAGGTGAAATAGTAGAACGCATAAAAACATTTAATCGATCAACGGTTAATGTTGATTTAAAAATTCCCGATATAAGGGAGATGATGTTGAATTAAAAAAATCGGAACAATCACTGTTCCGATTTTTTTATGCCTTGTTTTTGTTAATTCTAAAAATAATCGTAAATTGATATCAAAATAATATCAAAAAGATTCAAATATGAAACAAGAACAAACTTTTACGGCCATTTCGGGTTTTGCAATGTTATTTGTATGTCTTCTTCTTCTTGCGGGAGGGATATTGGGCACTATATTTCTGCGAAACCCCTTTTTTATGTTACTCATCTTCGTATTGATGATCTGTCTGCCGGGATTTACTGTGGTTAATCCAAATCAATCTGCAGTGTTGGTTCTTTTTGGAGCTTACAAGGGTACGATTTTAAAAAATGGATTTTTCTGGGTAAACCCTCTATTTGTAAAAAAGAAGATATCTTTGCGTGCAAGAAATCTGGATAGTGATCCTCTTAAGGTGAACGATAAAATAGGTAATCCGATTATGATCGGAGTTGTATTGGTCTGGAGAGTTAAGGATACTTATAAGGCAGCTTTTGATGTGAATAATTACGAAAATTTTGTTTCCATTCAATCAGAAGCGGCAATTCGACATATGGCAGGTGTATATCCTTACGATAATTTTGAAGATGAGAAGGCTGAAATTACTTTAAGATCTGGAGGAAATGAAGTAAGTGAATTGCTGGAACAAGAGTTAACGGAACGATTGGCCATTGCAGGAATTGAGGTTATGGAAGCGCGCATTAATTATTTAGCTTATGCTTCCGAAATTGCAGGAGCCATGTTACGAAGACAGCAGGCCACTGCAGTGGTAGCGGCACGCTTTAAAATTGTTGAAGGTGCTGTAAGTATGGTAGAAATGGCATTGGAAGAACTTGCCGATAAAGATATTGTTGATTTGGATGAAGATAAAAAAGCGACCATGGTCAGTAATTTAATGGTTGTGCTTTGTTCAGATAAAGATGCTACGCCAGTATTGAACACTGGTAGTTTGTATCAATAATTAATAGAATATGACTAAAAAGAAATCATTTGTTCTGCGTTTGAGTCCAGAGATGTATAAGAAGTTGGAGAAATGGGCTGTTGATGAATTTCGCAGTACTAACGGTCAAATAGAATGGATTTTAAACAAAGCTCTTAAAGAAGCAGGCCGGTTGAAAGATGAAAAAAAGAGTGATGATCACTCTGAATAAATAGTTAAATTCAGTTATGCAAAGACCATCTAATATTAGGTGGTCTTTTTTATTTATATGCATTTAAGAATATTATTTTAAATTAAACAAAAAAAGCTTGCTCAAATTTCATTTTACTAATTTTTTGATTTTGTGTATCTTGTATGTAAATGATAGGGGACTTATATTATAGATATGAATAAATTAAGCACGTTTTACAAGAAAAGATTTGATGCATTTTTATTGCATCTTACAGAGGCTAAAAGTCTGAATGAGGATAATGTACACAAATTACGTGTTGACATTAAATATATAAGAAGCTTGCTTTTGCTAGTGGAAGCTCTGCACTTGGATACAGTTATTGTCGGCAAGCTATTAAAACAGTTAAGACCTGTTTTTAAGTATTCTGGTCGTTTAAGGACCATTCAGGTTTGTAAAAGTTTAGTCTTGCAACACAATGTGAAGAATCAGGAGAAAGTAATTCAGATTTTAGAAGAGAATCAGTCGAAGATATCAAATGATTTTGTTGTAGCATTAGAAAAATTTAAGCTTGATAAATTTAAAAAACGGATGGAAAAACTTTATCAGGTTTTGGAAAGAACAACTAGTACAGAATTAAGAGAGAAGGCTGATAAAATCATTCTTGATGAGTTAGATTTAATATACAAACTGTGGGCTTCTTCCAGAGGTGAGGAGAATTACCATGATATTCGTAAGTTTTTCAAAATTATTAAATCCTTACTTCAATTGTTAATTGACATAGAAAGTTCTGACGATCTGGAAAGAGAATATAAAGTTGTGAATGAAACAGAATCTACTCTTGGTAACTGGCACGATCGAGATGTTCTGGACAGGAAGTTAGCTAAAATTCAAAGCTTGGCTCCAAATCCAGAATTTAAATCATTGGTTCGTGAAATAAAGAATAAAAACAGAAGTGAAAAGAATACTCACATTAAAGAATTCAAACAACAAATGCTCATTAATTTTTTAAAGCGCTAGTCTTTGTTTTTCTTCTTAAAAATATTCTTAATTCTTTGGTAAATTGATTTTTTCTCTGCTTTTCTCTTTGCTCTTCTGGCTTTGCGCTCCATTAGTTTATCGCGATCCTTCGCTTTAACGCCAAAAATATTCTTAAGAAATCCTGAATCTTTAGGCATATAGTGAGGGATACTTAATTGTGCAAGAATATCACTATCTGGTTTGCGGATTGAGGCATAGCTGTAGTTAGAGAATTTGCGATTACGACTTAGTTTATGCATAAATTTACCATATATGGGCAAAGCCATACTTGCACCTTGTCCTAAAGTTAAGGAGCGGAAATATACACGCATATCATCGGCTCCAACCCAGGCACCAGCTACCAAATTGGAATTGTAACCAATGTACCATCCATCTGCATGTGAATTTGTAGTTCCTGTTTTTCCAGCCAAATCGCCTTCGAGTTTATAAACATTTCGCAGTGATTTACCAGTTCCGCTATTTACAACGGCCTGCAGCATGTGATTAATGATATCTGCATTCTGAGGAGATAATACAAATCTATTTTCATCTCGTTGTTTAGATAAATCAGCAATTAAATTTCCATTCTTGTCCTCAATTTTTACAAGGTAATAAGGATCAACATGTACACCTCTGTTGGCTAAAGTTGCATAAACTTGAATCATTTCGAACAGGGAAATGTTGGCGGTTCCCAATGCAAGCGAAGGAACTTTAGGTAGGTTGCTATCTACTCCCATTTCTTCGGCAAGAACAATTGCATCTCTAATACCGGTTTGCAAAAGTACATCTACAGCAATGGTATTTACCGATTCAGCCAAAGCACCTTCCATACTATAGCTTCCTTCGTATTTGTTATCTGCATTTCTTGGAGACCAATTATCGTACTCTTCGTAAATCTTTCTTTCGTTAGGTAAATATTCAAATGGAGATACTCCTTCTTCTAGAGCAGCTGAAAAAACGACAGGTTTAAATACAGATCCAACTTGTCTTTTTGCAGTAACATGATCGTATTTGAAATGATTAAAATCGATTCCTCCAACCCAGGCTTTTATTTTTCCTGAGTGTGGCTCCATAGCCAAAAATCCTGTGTTTAAAAGTTGAACGTAGTGTTTAATTGAATCGTTAGGCGACATGTTTACATTCTTTTCACCAGACCAGGTGAAAATTTTCATGTCTACTTTTTTATTGAAAATCTTGTTGATTTCTTGTTCCGATTTTCCAGATTTTTTCAACTTCTTGTATCGATCTGATCGACGTTTGGCATCAGTAAGAATGTTTTTTTTATTATCCCAAGGTTTAGAGCTTCCCCAATGCTTGTAAAATAAATTTTGAAGTCGCTTTAAATGCTCATTTACCGATTGTTCAGCATATGCCTGAAGCTTGGAATCCAAAGTCGTGGTAATCTTTAAACCATCTCTGTAAATGTCATAATAGTCTCCATCATCTTTAGGGAAATCAGCTAATATTTTATTCGCTTCAATTCTAATTTTTTCTCTTAAGTATGGAGCTAAACCATTTTTCGAAGCCTGATTATTGTATCTTAATCCCAATGGCAAAGCTTTCAGTTGCTTTACTTTTGCTTCTGAAATGTATTCATATTTTGCCATTTGATTCAAAACAACATTTCGTCTATGTTTTGATCTTTCGGGATGTAATCGTGGATTGTAGTAAGTTGGAGCTTTAAGCATTCCGATTAATACAGCACATTCATGAGTTTTTAAAGTGGAAGCTGGTTTGCTGAAAAATTGTCTGGATGCACTCTCAATTCCAAATACATTTTCGCCAAAGGAAACTGTATTCAAGTATAATTGTAAGATTTCTTTTTTTGAGTATATTTTTTCCAATCGCGATGCAGTTATGGCTTCCCTGATTTTATTGATAGGCATGGTTAAGGCACCATAGCGCTTTCTAGGATATAGGTTTTTGGCAAGTTGTTGACTAAGTGTACTTCCTCCTCCTGAACTTCGATCTCTCATGATCAAAGATTTTACCAAAACACGAAGCATACTTCTTTGATCAACACCTTGATGTTCGTAAAAGCGAGCATCTTCGGTAGCAATTAATGAGTTAATCACATTGGGAGAAATATCCTTAAAATTGACATTAGTCCTGTTTTCAGCATAAACTCTACCTAAAATAGCACCATCTTCAGAGTAGATTTCAGAGGCATCTGCATTTTTAATGTTTCGCAAAGTATAGTAATCTGGCAGTTTTCCCCAGAAACCAAGGTATACCGTTGAAAATAGCAAGCCAATCCCAACAAGAGCACATGCTATTGCCAGTAATCCCAATCGAATGATGTACGACTTAAAACTTCTTTTCTTTGTCTTTTTCTTGGTAGAAGTCTTTCTCTTGGAATGTGTCTTTTTGTTTGTCGGTTTTTTTGCTTTTGCCATATTTAAAATTCTTGATGCTACTATTACTCAACGAATTTTCACAATAAAGATTATATCTCATTGCAAAACTATTACTCCCTGAAAGTTCAAAAATAGTGATAAAAACTAATTTTTTGATTAACTTATGTAACAGACTTCGTTGTGAATCGTATTAAAATGTTGACGAATAATTTAAAATTCACCATTAAGTGGAGTTCTACTACCTATTTACACCTATAATATGAAAATTGATAAGCTGAGAATTAATTCAATCGATGAATTGTCGAATATTAAAAATCTAAGTGTTAAAGCAGATCTGATATTTGTTTTTGGATATCGAAAGCTAATGTTGAATGAACCATTTACATTAGCGTTGAAGAAACATTATCCCGAGGCAGTTTTATTTGGTTGTTCTTCCGCTGGTGAAATCTCAGGAATTGAAGTGGGAGATGATTCAGTGGTAATTACTGCAATTGAATTTGAAAATTCGACGGTGAAGTTAGAATCCATTCAAATAGAAGAGGGTGCTGATAATAAACTTCTCGGTGCTAAATTATTGGATAAATTGGATAAGAACGGTTTAAAGCATGTCATGATTCTCTCTGATGGATTGAATATTAATGGTGCTGAGCTGGTTAATGGCATAGAAAAGACATTACCTGGAAATGTTACAGTTACCGGAGGTTTAGCAGGTGATGGTAGTGATTTCAACGAAACGGTTGTATATGATAAATCTGGTAAGCCAGTGTCAAATTGTATAGCTGCTTTAGGTTTTTATGGCGAAAGGATTTCTGTAGGTTATGGTTCAAATGGAGGATGGGATAGTTTTGGTCTTGAAAGGCTGGTAACCAAGTCGAAAGGTAATGTATTGTATGAATTGGATGGTAAACCTGCCTTACAGCTTTACAAGCAATTTTTGGGTGATAAAGCAGAAGGATTACCAGCATCGGGTTTACTATTCCCATTAAGTTTACGAGAGGATGGAATTCAGGAACCCGTGGTTCGTACCATTCTTGGGGTAAACGAGGAGGATCAATCGATGACTTTTGCAGGATGCATTCCCGAGGGCGCCTATGTAAGGTTGATGAAAGCTAATGTAGACAGATTAATTAATGGAGCCGAAAATTCTGCCATAACCACTACTGAAATATTACCAAAGGATAGAGCTGAAATTGCCATTTTGATTAGTTGTGTAGGCCGTAAATTGGTTTTAAAACAGTTAATTGAAGAAGAGGTGGAAGCGGTGTCGGATGTAATTGGTAAAGATGTGTGTATTACAGGATTTTACTCTTACGGAGAGATCTCTCCATTTCGCAAGAACACGCCGTGTAAGTTGCATAATCAAACTATGACAATTACTACAATTTCTGAAAAATAAAGCAATGCATCGACTACTTAAAAGACAAATCAGGAAATATTTATCAGAAGATGAGCAAGAAAAATTTAGAGACTTTCTTGATGTGATCAATGATGCATATGTTGACTTTGATTCTGATATCAAGCAAATTGAAAATATTCTTGAAGAAAGTTCACAAGAATTGTTTAATGTAAATCGTGAGCTTAAAAAAAATCTGGAAAGCAAATCAGCTGAGGCTAAAACAACAAGCTCAAGACTAGAGGCCATTGTTGACAATATTAATGAGGTGATTTTTCAGGCCAATATCGAAGGAGAATGGATGTATTTGAATCCGGCATGGACGAAAATGACTGGCTTTGATTTGCTGTCGAGTATTGGTACAAATGTATATGAATTTGTTCACCCTGATGATATTGAGTTGTGCAGGTTGAAACTGAAGTATTTGCTCGAGCATAAAGAGAAAACCAATCATTTTGAGGTGCGTTTTGTAACCAAGTCGGGCAGTTACAAATGGTGCGAAATCGAAGAGCGATTAATCATAGGAGAAGATGGTAAAGCAACGGGATTATCAGGATTTATAAAAGACATTTCGCAACGAAAAAGTTTAGAAGAAGAAAAGAATGAAACTGATGAAAAATTCAGGATGATATTTGAAAAATCATCGGTAGCATACCTGATTATTAAAGAATCGAGATTTTTAGATTGTAACCAGGCTTGTCTAGATCTTTTTGGAGTGAAATATCGAAGCAATTTCATTGGTAAATTTGTAAAAGATTTCTCTCCGGAATTCCAAGCTGATGGCTCTAGGTCATCCGATAAGGCAATGGATTTTATTTACCAAGCCAGAGAAAAGGGCTTCAATAAATTTGATTGGATTCACATGAAGGAAGATGGAATGGAATTTCCTGTTGAAGTAATTTTGAATCCAGTACAGTTAGCCGAGGGCAATATTCATTTTGTTGCACTTAATGATCTGTCGGAGCGAAAAAGAGTAGAATCGGAATTGATTGCTGCCAAAGAAAAAGCCGAAGGAGCTACAAAAGCCAAAGCGCAGTTTCTGTCTACCATGTCGCACGAAATACGTACGCCAATGAATGCTGTAATTGGTGTTACACATTTGTTGTCGGAAAATGACCCGAGAGAAGATCAGTTAAGTAACCTGAATATCTTAAAACTGTCGGCCGATAACTTAATGACATTAATCAATGACATTCTGGATTTTAGTAAAATTGAAGCAGGGAAGATTGAATTGGAGAAAATCGACTTTAATTTTAGAAATTTCATCAGTAATGTGACTGCTGGATTTTTTATGAAGGCAAAAGAAAAAGACCTGGAATTTATTGTTGAAATTGATCCAAAGATTCCTGCACATCTTACTGGAGATCCTACTAGATTATCTCAAATTATTACCAATTTGTGTTGTAATGCCATTAAATTTACCGACGAAGGTAGAGTTCTTTTAAAGGCTGATTTTAAAGGAGGATCAGACGATAAAGTGAATATTCAATTTGAAATTAACGATACGGGAATTGGTATTCCGGCAGACAAAAAAGATCAAATTTTCGAATCATTCTCGCAGGCAGATTCCAATACCACAAGATTGTATGGAGGAACCGGATTAGGATTAGCCATTACCGGTAAGTTGATAGAACTGATGCAGGGTAGCATTGATGTAGAAAGTGAAGCAGGAAAAGGAACCTCTTTCTTTGTGAATGTTAGTTTAAAAATCAGCTTGAAATCCCAACCTAAGCTTAGTTTTTCTGATAGACACTTTACCGGTTGTGAAAAACTGAAAGGAATGCATGTATTGGTGGCGGAAGATAATCCTATGAATGTATTAATTATAAAACAATTCCTTAAGAAATGGGATGTTACCTATGATATTGCCAAAAATGGGAAAATTGCTTTTGAAAAAGTTCAGGAAGCCGACTATGATATGGTACTTATGGACTTGCAAATGCCAGAAATGGATGGTTATGATGCTTCTGAAAACATTCGAAAACTGGAGGGTGAGAAGTATCAGGAATTGCCGATTATTGCTGTAACAGCATCTGCTTTTAACGAAATACGAGCCAAAGTAATGAGTGCAGGCATGACCGATTTTGTAACCAAGCCAATAAATCCTGAAGAATTGTATGTGAAGTTGGAGAAGTATGCTAATTGAAGTTCCAAGTTTCAAGTCTCAAGCCTATTAAGAGTTTCATCGCTTTGTGAAGTGTAGATGTATATTTGTTTGGTTCGGACTGAGGTAGGGGCATGGGAAGGACAAATCGCTTAACCGTAGAATAAATTTTTAGTAAGACGGAGAAGCTGAGAACTTGTTCGAAGATCACTCCGCCGCACTTAAATTTTTCAAGTAGAAGAGGTTTGGGCTTACTCCCCCTAGATTCTTTGCTTACTTTCTGATCAATGCAGAAAGTAAGAGCCATGCGGCTTAAGCAAATTAAAGTTAAACTATAGAATTATTGTTTTCAAATAGTAATCGATTTAGTTACATACTATATTCCATATAGAACCAAAAATATAATCAAAAACACACCTTTCTGGCTGTAGCCATCTTCCCTAAGAGGGAAGAATTTCTAAATTAAGCTAATTATACATCCAAAAGCTAAATCCAATTTGTCGAAACCTTATTCTTTTGGGAATTTACTCTAAAAATTTGTAGCTAAATTAGAACCCAATCCTTCAAATCCATCATGATACACTGATTGGATAAATTTTTCTGTTCTAAAAAGGGATATTTAATTTCTGATAGGTACAAACCCTGTGGATATGCCAAATTCAATGGGGAAGGCGTAATTTGTTGGCTCAATTGCTGTTCAAATTCCTCTACGCTCATTTTACCTTGTCCAAGCTCAAGCAGTTGATGAACAATGATTCGAATCATTCCTTTTAAAAAGCGATTGGCGGTAATCTCGAATCGCAATGAGCCCCCATCAGCACTCTTGTAAATTTGCGCCTTGCTTACCTTGCAAATGGTATGATTGTGTCGATCGGGCGTTTTACAGAAGGCACGAAAATCTTTTTCGCCAATCAAATGTTGGGCAGCCAATTGCATTTTTTCACTGTTCAAATCAAGAGAATAAAGTGAACTGATATCGCTCAAATACGGATTCTTACTGGTGTGAATAAAATAATTGTAAGTACGCTCACTGGCGCTGTGCTGTGCATGATTTTGTGGCTCAACCAACTGAAAATCGAAAACAGAAATATCGGGCGGAAGCATTCGGTTAATGGCAAACAATAGATTCTCATCAATCTGGTGACTCACATCGATATGGAAATAATATTGCGATGCATGAACCCCCGCATCGGTTCTGCCACAACCCATGCAGTGTATTTTTTCCTTCAGAAACTTGCTCAAAACATCCTCAATGCTTTCCTGCACACTTGTGGCGTTAATCTGCTTTTGCCAACCTCTGTAATTGCTGCCTTTGTAGGCGATATGAAAAAAATACCTGTATTTCGACATGAACTTTAGTTTGGGAGCAAAGGTAGAAATTATTTGATGGAAAGGTGGGAGTCTATTTTAATGCATGGCTAAAAAAAATATGAGACAGAGTGACAGGTTTGTTTTTGATTTGGAAAGAGAAACCCTTGGCTGTTTTGTAATGCTTAAGGGAGATATTTATCTATCATAGATTTTAATAGTTGTGGATTTGGATTTATTATTAAGTTAGTAATATGTGGTGATTGCAATGATTGAGAGGTGAATTTAAATGAGATAAATCTCTAAATGAATTTTGGTATAATTCATAAAATAAGGATGATAGGGTGTTTATGCTTGTGTTTTTGTTGATTTTACTAATTGTTTAAGGATGTGAATCAATAAAAACAATTATTTCTTTGTTAAGTAAAAATATTAATATAAATTTGATAGAGTGTGATGGGAAAATGGGGAAGTTGGTATTGGAACAATTATCATTTAATGAAAGCAAAATATTTTTTTGAAGCGTTATCATTTAATGAAAGTATGAAAGATGGAACTTTTGCTCTTTCATTGTTTAATGAAAGCATGAAAGGTGGAACTTTTACTCTTTCATCGTTTAATGAAAGCATGAAAGGTTGAACTTTTGCTCTTTCATCATTTAATGAAAGCATGAAAGGTTGAACTTTTGCTCTTTCATCGTTTAATGAAAGCTTACAAGTTGTTTTCGGAAATAATGGGAGTTGGAAATTCAGAGACTTAAATTTTAATAATCAATATAACTAACACTTAAAACAAAGACTATGAAATTGATTAAAAAAATTAAAACCAACATTCGTAATAACGATGCTAGTGCATTGGTAAGAGTAATTATAGATGCATTTGCACAGAACGACTGGACTACCGATACTTACTTAATAGCTCTGATCGCAAAAATTAGTGAGTATAGTACCTCATTAACAGAGGCTCTAAAACGTTTAATTGCTTACTCGCAACTGGCCGAAAAAGATCGTGTTCGCGATTTGAAAATTCGATCCTTATTTAAATTGGTTGAAGGGTATACTCATATTCCGGTAGCCGAGGTAAAGGAAGCTGCTTTGGTGGTTTATAGAATTTTAGAAAATTACGGTATGGGTATTCAGGATGAGAACAACGATGCAGAAACAGCTGAGGTAAGATCGATGCTTAAAGATTTAGGTAAAGAGGATGTTGTAGCCGCAATTGCCAAACTGCAAGGTGTGGGTGAAATTATTACTGCCTTAACTGCGGCTGAAGATGATTTTGAATCCATTAAACTACAGCAAGCCGAAGGCGAAGGAGCCAAGCAAGATTTGGCAACAGCCAGTAAGCTAAAGAAATTAGCTGTAAAAGAAATAAACGACAATTTGGTAGGCTATATGAATACCATGGCAAAGGCAAAACCAGATACTTACAAGGCAACAGCTCAAACTATTGCTCATTTAATAGATGAAAGCAATGAATTGATAAAACGCCGCCGTACAGAAAGTGAGGCCGAGGCGGATGCCGAAGTGATTTAGATTTAGAATAGCGATGCAAAAGCTTCTACTTGGTGGGGGCTTTTGTTTTGAGAAAGATACAACTGAAATAAGAACAATTTGTACAAAACATTATGACAGGTTTAAAAAGAGAAGATAGAATTAATACTGTTTATGGAGGTGGAGGTCATGTTGTGATACTAGGTGCAGGAGCAAGTATTGCCTCGACTTTAAGAAACCCTGAATTAAGTGGAAAGAAATTACCTTCAATGGATAATTTCATTGAATTAGTTGGGTTGGAGGATATTTTAGAGTCCATTGATGATCGTTTCAAAGCAAAGAATTTTGAAACTCTCTATAGTAACCTTCATAGAGATGATCCTAATTCAACCGCAATTAAGGAGATTGAGAGAAGAGTAATTAGTTACTTTAAAGATATGAGGTTGCCTGAAGAACCGACTATTTATGATCTTCTTGTGTTGTCTTTAAGACCCAGAGATCTAATTGCAACTTTTAATTGGGATCCATTTCTTTATCAGGCTTTTTGCAGAAATAGTAAGTTTACAAAAGACTTACCTCTTATGTCTTTTTTACATGGGAATGTATCAATTGGATATAGTTATGAAGATAAGCGTTGTGGACTCGCAGGAATGTATATGAGAAGAGATGGAGGTTTCTTTGAACCAACAAAACTCTTGTACCCAGTTCATGAAAAGAATTATAATCAAGATGAATTTATTTCTACTGAGTGGGATCGTTTGAAATTTTGGTTAGGTGAAAAATCTACGAAATTGGTAACAGTGTTCGGTTATGGTGCTCCAGAGTCGGATGTTGAAGCAGTAAGATTACTAGATGAAGCTTATGGTGGTAAAGATGCAAGAAATATGGAACAATTTGAAGTAATTGATGTGCAAGATGAAGATGTTGTTGTTAATAGGTGGGATAAATTTATTCATTCTCACCATTATGATTATGCGACTAGTTATTTTGAATCATCTTTAGCCCGTAACCCTCGAAGAACAAGTGAAAACTATTTTCAACATGTGTTACCTACAACAATTGCTGAAGCATTTAGTGAATCTAATCCTATTCCATCAGATTTCTCAACTATGAAAGAACTTTGGGAATGGCATAGGCCATTAATTGAAGCTGAAGAAAAGTGGAAGGAAAAACAACTTATGAATAAATAGTAATAACTTTTACCAAAGAAAAATCCCGAACCTACCAAAGTTCGGGATTTTCTCTAACCACTATTTACTAACCTAAAATCTAATCTATGAAAAAACTTCTCTGTTTTTGTACATTACAAATGTAGGTTAGAAGAGTGCTAAATGGATTGAATAAAAGTTAATGAAACTTAAAAGTGGGGGTGAGAGTTTGTGCTGCACCCTTTTTTCTGTCGGCACTTCCTCTAAGCGTGGAAGAACTTAAAATCAAAGGACAGTACTAGTGTTGCGGTGCGCTGCACCTTATTTAAAATTCTAATGTGTGGTTCTATAAATATTTCGCAGCTCTGCTGCTTTATCCTTAAATAAATTCAGGTGCGTAGTACCGGAATATTTATAGAAAAATTAGAATGAGATGAAAAAAAGGTGTAGTGTACCGATATATTTGTTTTTTATAAATGCTTTGCTTGAGTTGTATTGTAGTCAAGGGGTGACTGATTTGCAAGATGTAAATAGTCACCCTTTGACTTTTCTTGGAATACCGCCAAAGAAAAATCCCGAACCTGTTCAAAGTTCGGGATTTTCTCTAACCACTATTTACTAACCTAAATCTAACCTATGAAAAAACTTCTCTGTTTTGTATGTTACAAATGTAGGGTAGAAGAATGCTAAATGCATTGAATAAAAGTTAATGAAACTTAAAAGTGGGAGTGAGAGTTTGTTTTGCACCCCTTCGCCTGTCGGCACTTCCCCTATAAGGGGAAGATCTTATAAATTAAAGGACAGTACTAGTGTTGCGGTGGGCTGTACCTTGTTTAAAATTCTAATGTGTGGTTCTATAAATATTTCGCCGCTCTGCAGCTTTATTCTTAAAGAAATTCAGGTACGGAGTACCGTAATATTTATAGAAAAATTAGAATGAAGTGAAAAAAGGTACGGCGTACCGATATATTAGTTTTTTATAAATGCTTTGCTTGAGTTGTATTGTAGTCAAGGGGTGACTGATTTGCAAGATGTAAATAGTCACCCTTTGACTTTTCTTGGAATACCGCCAAAGAAAAATCCCGAACCTTATAAAAGTTCGGGATTTTCTCTAACCACTATTTACTAACCTAAATCTAACCTATGAAAAAACATCTCTGTTTTGTACATTACAAATGTAGGGTAGAAGAGTGCTAAATGCATTGAATAAAAGTTAATGAAACTTAAAAGTGATTAGAATATTGTGATTCATATCACGGTGCGCTGCACCTTGTTTAAAATTCTAATGTGTGGTTCTATAAATATTTCGCCGCTCTGCAGCTTTATTCTTAAATAAATTTAGGTGCGGAGTACCTGAATATTTATAGAAAAATTGGAATGAAATGAAAAGGGTACAGCGTACCGTAATATTTGGTTTGTATGAACGCTGCAACAACTATTTCTATTTCTCCCAGCTTTAGCTGAGGACAGAATATTATCAAAGAAAAATCCCGAACCTATTAAAAGTTCGGGATTTTCTCTAACCACTATTTACTAACCTAAATCTAATCTATGAAAAAACTTCTCTGTTTTGTATGCTACAAATGTAGGGTAGAAGAGTGCTAAATGGATTGAATAAAAGTTAATGAAACTTAAAAGTGATTAGAATATTGTGATTCATATCACGGTGCGCTGCACCTTGTTTAAAATTCTAATGCGTGGCTCTATAAATATTTCGCAGCTCTGCTGCTTTATTCATAAAGCAATTTAGGTACGGAGTGCCGGAATGTTTATAGAAAAATTGCATCAAGAAATTCAATAAAAAATAATCAACAGTCTAATTTTCAAGTTAAGTTTTCCCCTGCTAGGGGAAGTGCCGACAGGCAAAAGGGTGGAGGAAACCCATATCAAATTCAATAAAATTAGAATCTAATTGTTACCAAAGAAAAATCCCGAACTTTTTAAGATTCGGGATTTTCTCTAACCACTATTTACTAACCTAAATCTAATTCTATGAAAAAACTTCTCTGTTTTTGTACATTACAAATGTAGGGTAGAATTGTGCTAAATGCTTTAAACAAAAGTTAATGAAGCTTAAAAGTGGGGTTTTTGAGTTTGTTTTGCACCCCTTCGCCTATCGGCACTTCCCCTAGCAGGGGAAGGCTTAAAGTTTATAGGACAGTGCTTGATTTTAAAATGCCATTAATCTTAGGGGTTTGCCTTCTAGGGAACCGGAACGAAGAGGAGCTCGTGAAAACATTAATGCGAAAATTGTATGTGAACAAACTGCTGACAGACTAAAGGGTGGAGGAAATATATAATCGGTATTTATTCAAATGGTAAATTTCTAACAACAAGTAGGGTGATAAACCCATAAATGCATACTTGTTTAAAAGCATTATCAATCATTTTGTTGTACAATTGGAAGAATAATGAGAATAAATTACTTTTAGAGCTCAATTTTAAAGCTGAGGCATACATTTAAACAACAAACACATGAAAAAGTTACTATTAGCAGCATTTGCCATGCTTTGCATATTGCCGGCAAGTGTTGTTGCACAAGGAGTTTTAGATCAGGTAAACGATCCGTTTTTTGGAGAGAGTTGTACCAGTATCATGGTGGGTAAAAAGGCATCGACTGATGGATCTGTAATTACAAGTCATACTTGCGATGGACGATACAGAACCTGGTTAGAGGTTGAGAAAGGACAGAAGTTCGAGAAGGATACTACCATGGAAGTTTACAAGGGTAGCCTGAAAACTGAAACTGCTTGGGATCGAAGAAAAATGAATGTTGTAGGTACCATTCCACAAGCGAAAGAAACTTACGCATATTTAAATACCGCTTATCCATGTTTGAACGAAAAGCAATTGGCAATTGGTGAAACTACCATTGTTGGTCCTAAAGAATTGGTGAACGAAAAAGGAATGTTCCTGATTGAAGAGTTGGAGCGAATTGCACTACAGCGCTGTACTACAGCTCGCGATGCTATCAAATTAATCGGCAAATTAATCAAAGAATATGGTTACGGCGATTGGGGTGAGTGTATCACCATTGCAGACAAGCATGAAGTATGGCAAATGGAAATTTTCGGAGAAGGTCCTGATAATGTCGGAGGGGTTTGGGCTGCTCAGCGTATTCCTGATGATCATGTTGGTGTATCGGCAAATATTTCAAGAATTGGTAAAATCGAGAAAAAGAACAAGGATTACTTCATGTATTCGGATAATGTATTCTCTGTAGCAAAGAATCTTAAAAGATGGGATGGAAAAGAAGAATTCAAGTTCTGGAAAGCTTATGGTAAGGTTGATAAACCATTCAAAATTCGTGAGTTTTTCATTCTAAATGCTTTGGCTCCATCATTAAAATTGGATTTTGAAGCAGATGAATTGCCATTCTCGGTAAAACCAGATCAGAAAGTTTCTGTACGCGACGTAATTGCATTGTATCGCGAAACCTATGAAGGTACTGAGTATGATATGACTCAAAACCTAAAAGTGGTGAAGAAAAAATACAACGATAAGAAAGAGGAGATTGGTGCTGATACCATTATCGCTCCAAATGCTCACCCATGGCCAACAAGAGATCACAGAAACTTGCGTAATTACCTTAAAGAGGGAACCATCGAGTATCAGAGAACGGTTGCTGTTGCATGGTGTTCTTATTCTCATATCATTCAGTTGAGAGATTGGTTGCCTGATGAAATTGGTGGTAGAGCTTGGTTCTCTTTCGATAATCCAGCACAAAGCCCTCGTGTTCCAATTTATTCAGGAACAACGAAACTTCCTGAGAGCTTTAATTTCTGTGGTCAAAAACGATACAGAGAAGATGCTGCAATCTGGCAATACAGAAAGGCCAACAAATTGGCTACTTTGCAATGGCAAAAAACCAGAAAAGGCATGATGGAAGAAGTGGCTTATTTTGAAGACAAAGGTTTTAGCGATGCGGAGTATTTTGAGGCTAAAATCAAGAAGCTTTTAGAAGAAGGCAAGAAAGAAGAAGCGACCACACTTCTAAATAAATTCACCAAAGATTTTACAGGAGCTACAATGCTACGTTGGAAAGAATTGGAGAATGAATATTGGGGAAGATTTGGTTTGGGATTCTAAAGAAAAAGTATAAGGCTGCTGACATTTCACGCAAAGGTCGCAAAAAATAATAACGGAAAGAACGCAAAGTGTTGAGGTATAATAATCTCATCTTTGCGTTCTTTCTTTTATAACTTAGCGTTTCTTTGCGTGAACCGTTATTTCAAAATATTTTATTGTTCTTCGGCAAACTCCTTAAACATTTGCAGGTATTTTTCGGTTTGCTTTTTAAACGCTCCAGGCATAAGCCATCCAAATATTTTTATCAACCCTTTCAGTTGAAATTCCTGTTCGGTTAAGTACTTTGTTTTGTGATCGCCTAAAGGTAGAAAAGTGGTTTTAGCCAAATTGTAAACCCCTCTTGCTTCATAGCTTGCAATAAACTCTTCAGGAAGATTTAAAGAGATTACTGTTTCAAGCATTTCCATTTCTTTTTTCCCTTGTTTGAAAATCATTTTTGAAGTAGAACCTTTTGTTCCAGGTTCTCCCGTTAGGTGTTCTATACTCTGCAGACCTTCCATCCATTTAAAAAGGTTATCTTCACTATTAAATAATTTTACGACTTCATCAATAGGCTTGTTAATTTCTATTTCAATGGTATACTTCATTTCAAATCTGGTTTAAAGTTTATGGAATATAGAATATACGAAAAATCATTGAAATGATTTGTATAGAGCATTGTCAGAAATATTTGCTTTGGCCTTGTCAACTTCGCAAAGAAGCAATTCCAATAGTGGCAACATTCGTTTCAAACCTCCTGTATTGATGATGAAATTCCATAGTGGTTCAAATTTTTTCCATCCGCCAGTATAGAATAAATGTTTTAGTTGATGGGTAAGATGATCATGAGCGAAAGAGGATTTGAAAATGTTCTGCCAGGAATAAAATTCCTTATAGGCCCATTCATATCCATCCTCCAATTCTTTTGCGCTTAAATTTTTGCTTTCATATACCGTGTGTCTTGTGTCATATAAATCCCAATCTCTGGTAAGAATACGATTCTGCTTCTCTAAATCCTGATAGAGCTTTGTGCCTGGATAGGGTGTTAAAATGTGATAGGTTGCTGTAGTAATTGAATGGTTTACTCCCCAGTCAACCGTTCGTTTGAATACATCTTGATTATCGTGGTCCAGCCCAAAAACAAAACTACCGTTGATCATGATTCCTAAATCGTGCAGCCTTTTAACAGCCAACTCATAGCTTTGTTTTAGGTTCTGATTTTTATTGCTTTGGCGCAAATTCTCTTCCGAGAAGGTTTCGAATCCTACAAATACGCTTCTTAAGCCTGCTTCGGCGGCTAATTCTAATAAATTGCCTTTAAGAATGGATTCAACAGTAGCAGCTCCTTGAAAGACTCTGTTCATTCCCTTCATTTCACGAAATAAGGTAGTAGCTAATTTTGGATCGCCCAGAAGATGATCATCCAAAAAGTAGAGATGCTTTCCTGGAAGTCGATCAATTTCAGCAAGAATTTCATCTACTCGTTGTGTGTAAAATGATTTTCCACCTTTAAAAAAGGCATCCTTATAGCAGAAACTACAGTGATGAGGACAGCCTCTTGATATGGATAGAGAGTTGGGGACTAAGTATTTTTCTCGTTTGATCAAATCTCTCCTGATTACTGGTTGGTTTTCAATGGTTCTTCCTGTTTTTGCATGATAGAATTTTTTAGCCTTTTTCATCTTAAAATCTTGCAGAAATTCAGGAAAGGATTGCTCTGCAGGTCCTAGAATCACAGTGTCTGCATGTTGGATTGCTTCATTTGGCAGTGAAGTAACATGTAGACCTCCCAAAACTACAAAAGCCCCACGTTTTCTGTAATGATCGGCAATTCTATAAGCTCGCTTTGCATTGGTAATATATACTTGAATTAGGACCAAATCGGTATTGTCATCGATATGTAATTTTTCTACATGTTGATCTACGAGTTCAATTTCATCCTCTGCAGAAAGGTAAGATGCTAAGCTTGCTAAACCAAGAGGAGGGAACAAGGAGTATTTAATTGGACGCCAAAAAGGGCTCTTCGCCTCGGTGAGTGAAGGCAATACGAGTTTAACTTTCATTTCTGTAGGATATGAAGGATTTAAAAAATAACGATATGTAAAAGCAGATACTTAGGGTATTAACTTGCCTCAACAATTAAAGGCATGCTGTTTTCCGTGAGATCTTCACGTTTAAAGTTTCCGAAAAATGAAATGTTTGTAAATCCTGCTTTTTGCAAGAGTTCTTCCACTTTTGATTTCCTGAGTGCTAATAAAGCAATGCAGTTTTGAATGCTATTGTCATTTTCTTTAATGCTTAGTATGGTTTCAAAATCAACTTTCCCCAATGAAGAATGATACTCATAGTTGCGTTCAAACTTTATGACCTCATTTTCAATGGTAGGCAAGTGATCAATCTTCTGATCGATGATGCGGTCGTAATTGATAATTTGAAAAAGAAGTTTTCCATCTTTCTTTAAAACCGCTTTTGCATTCCGAAAGAATTGTAATACTTCTTCATCTGAGTTTAAGTGTACCAATGTGTTTCCAAAGCAGGCAATAATATCGAACGAATTTGGTCCAAAGGCCGTATCGAGTTCCAGCATATTCTGCAAATGAAATTCAAGGTTTTTGTAGTTCTTTCCTTTGGTGATTGACTTGTCAATCATCCCTTTATCCAGGTCTATACCAATTACCTTCTGGTAGGTTTCAGCTAGTTCCAATGATAAATCACCAATGGCACAACCAATATCTAAAATGGAAAGTTCATCTTTTGCTTGATGATGGCTTTTGCCAATAAAATCAAGCTGCATTTTATTCAAAGGAAAAATATAATGGTAGTATTTTGAGATGCTTTCGTAAAAGTCCATATTATTCAGTTTTTTATATTGATGGATCAATTTAGGCAAATTATGCCATTTATACTATGAGAATATCTTTGGGTATAATGCCGATATATTAATAAATAGCCTTAAGGAGTTAAGAACCTTGATGCTATATTCATTAAATAATCGGTATAAATCAATACTCCGATAATGAAAGCAGTAATTGCACTAATTAATACTGCAGCTGCCGAAATGTCTTTTATTTTCTTGATTTGTTTGTGATGATTTGGCTGAACAAAATCACATAGATTTTCGATCGCTGAATTAAATAGTTCTGCTACTACAACAAATCCGATTGAGAAAAGCACCGCAACAATTTCCATTTTTTTCAGCTTCAAAACAGCAGACAGCACGTACATGATAATACCAATGCCCAAATGAATTTTGGCATTATCTTCTTCTTTAACTGCAATTTTTACACCTCGCAAAGCATGTTTGAAACTGTTTAATAGAGTTTTTATGGAGAATTTGCTTTTTTTATTCATTTCTCAATCGGATTTTAAATTGAATTATTCAGCACTTACATGCAGTTTGTACCAATTGATATTTCTGGTAAAGAACATGGTGATGGCAAGAATAACTGTTAAGCCTATACTACCCATTAGCAATGCATAATCAGCAAGTTGAAGTGTTACAAAAAGGAATGTGTAAATTCCAAGAATTGTTGACGACAGTATAGCTGTAAATTTTAATGAGTTAAAAACACTTGTTGAGTAAAGAGAGATGAGTAAGGAACTAACTCCGGCAGAAATTAGGTATGCGATATTAAAATTGGTATGTTCCGAAATGGATATCAACAGAACATAGAAAAGGCAAAGTGCTAAACCCACCAAAGTATATTGAAATGGATGAATTTTTTTTCCGTTGAGAATCTCTACCAGGAAGAATACCAGGAAGATTAAAGAGATGGTCATTGCAGCATACTTAGCCGATCGAGTGGCTTTTTGGTAATCATCCAAGGGCATAATAAGGTCTACACCAAAACTGGAATCTTGCATTCTGTCTGCCATATTTCTATCTACCCACGATTGAGGATAGTTGCGGTTAAGTAATAAGGCTTTCCATTTGGCTGTAAAACCCTTATCGCTAACTTCACGAGTTTTAGGAATGAAGTTGCCATTAAAACTAGGAGAGGGCCATGGAGACTGCAGCTCAACTTGTGTGCTTCCACCAACTGGTATAAAGGAAAGATTTTGACTTCCCTGTAGATTTAAATCAAAGGAAAAGTTAACCATTTTGGTAAAATCTTCTGCCAAATTCGGTACATCCAGACTTACTCCAGATGGCATCATAATGGGTAAACGGGACCCCGGTTGAACCGATATTTTTTCTTTTCCCCATTGAAGTTGAATTTGATCCTCTATACCTCTTAAGTCAGAAATTCCGATGCTCATGAAAGCTTTGTCAAATTGAATCTCTTTCAATCCACTTTGATCAATTTTAGCATTTAAATCAAACAGTCCGGAAACCTTCAGCTTACTGCTGTAAACAACTACCTCGTAAATACCACGTTTTAAAGTCTTGGGTTCAATATCTCCATTAACATTTAATTGGTCTGGTAAGATGTGTAAGTGTTTCGTTTGCTTAATAGTCTCATTTTCATTGTTGAGATATTCATATACCAGAGGAATGGTTAATATAGGACCATTAATTTGCTGTTCATTGGCCCATTTAGAGCTTACTTCATGAAGTACCGATTTATTTTGACTTTCTCTTTCATGAATGATGGATTTGATCATACTTGCAGGAATAAGAAGCAGAAGCATAAGAATGGTAATAGTGGAAAGTTTTAATCCAACGGATTGTTTTAGCCAGCGGCCAAATTTTTCGAATGGTGATTGTTCTGTGTTCATATATTGTGTTTTTTAAAGTACTTTGAAATACAAAGTGGAATAGTAAAAAAAAATTATTTCAATAGTTGCTCAATGGCTTTTATGTGTTTTAGGAATGCTGCTTTCCCTTCATTTGTTGCACTGTACTTGGTATTTGGTTTGCGATCCAGGAATTCTTTTTGAACGCGAATGTACTCGGTCTTTTCCAAAGACTTTAGGTGACTGGCCAAATTACCATCAGTTACGCCTAAAAGGTTTTTTAAGGCATTAAAATCCAGGTAATCGTTTACCACCAAGGCCGACATGATTCCAAGTCGAATTCGGTTCTCAAAAGCTTTATTTAAATCTTTTAAAATATCTTTCACGACTTGTATTTTACCTCCATAATAATACCATACACAATGTGTAGGATTCCAAATCCAATGCACCAAAATATCAGGCCATACCCTATAAAATAAGTAGCAATTAATCCTAAAATGATTTCTAGAATTCCCAGGCTTCGAACTTCGGTTAGGGTGTATTTACTTGCATTTACCAAGGCCAAACCATAAAAAATCAAGGTTAAAGGAGCTATTAAACCTATGTAACCTTTAAGTAATATCAACAGGCAAAATACTCCGCCGCTCAAAAGAGGGATAAGCAAATTGATTAGCAGTCTTTTGGTTTGAGAATCCCATATGTTTTGCTTGGTCTTTTTGGTTTTTAGGCGAGTAAAGAAAATTCCAAAGCCAACTGCAAGTAACAATGTGATTATACCGATGCTTAATAATTGAATAAGTTGTTCCCAACTTAAGAGAGCGCGATCAAAATTTTGGTAACCAGTTTCAGAATAGATGCTGATCCATGCAAAATAGGCACCTACCAGTGCGATAATTCCTGCCGAAATTCCCGATAATCCACTCAATGAAATAAATTTAGATGATTTGTTCATCATCTCTTTAATTTCATTTAAATCATCAATGTATTTTTGTTGGTTCATAAAAAGTACTTTGAAATTCAAAGTAAAAATATGTAATTTTTTTTATTCTCCAAAAATAAATTCAGATATGCACTAAATTTTGTAATTAGATGGATTCAAAAGAGCTTGTTAAAGTCTTTGTAATGAAATATTTCGCTTGCTTTTGGAGAATTCCCAATTGAGTGTTTTCCTCTCAAAGGACGAACAGTATGAGCAACTGAATTTATTTTCGAAGGCTTTATTAAGGATTTAATTCTATCCATATCATTTGATTTGGATAAAGCACTAATCCAATTATCCGCATTCTTATCGCAGAGTATTAAAGGCATTCTTGGTTCGTTAAGCTTAGGGTTGTTATGAATTTCTGCCATGAAGGAGTTGGCTTTCACCGTTACAATGGAAAAAGTTTTCAGAATTTCACCAGTTTGCTTGTTTGTCCAATTGTTCCAAAGTCCGGCAAGATTCATAGCTTCTCTATTTTCAATCTGGATGAAAAAGGGAAATTTTTTTCCATTCTTATGATGATGTTCATAGAAGCCATTAACGCAAATCAAACAACGATGATATTGAGCCGATTTTCGAAATGAAGGTTTCTCAAATATGCTTTCGCCCCTGGCATTAATGGTTTTTCTTCTTAAATCATTGGCTTGATTTTCATTCTTAACCCAATCTGGTATTAACCCCCAAGATGCTATCTTTGGTAAATCAGGAGTTTCGTTTGTATAAATGATCAAATTGGGGTGAGCAAATCCTGATACATGATGCCAGTTGGTAATATATGGTTCCAGTTCGGTCACCAATTCGCGAATGACTTCAGCTTGGTTTAGCCTGCGGGCTCTTTTTAATTGAGCCTCCAATTTTGCTTGTATATCATAACACATGCTTTGCTCATTTGATTCATTACAATTTAATGAATTTAAATAAGATTGGTCTGGTATTGGAAATAAATGGTGTTTGATATGTTTAATAATCGGATCTTAAAAAGCTTTTGGATGAAATTCCATAAGTTATTTTCATTCCACTACTTTATTATTTCTTACATTTGGAATTCTGATTACAGATACCAGATAATAACAAGACTATGAGAACGATTTATTCCATTTTATTTGCAGCACTGCTCATGATGAGTGCCTGTAACAATAAAAAATCAGCCAATAAAGAAATTGCTTTGGGCGATACCATTCAAACAAGCAGTGGTTTAAAGTATTTCTATCTTAAAAAAGGAGAGGGGCGAAAGGTTGAAACCGGATGTAAGGTAGGCGCTTATTTAAGCCTTCAGGTTGATGGCAAGGTGGTTTGGAATACCAATGAGTTGCCTGATTCATTATTTACCTATACAGCTGATTATTCTCGTTTGATTAAAGGTTTTACAGAAATTAGCATGCTGCTTCGCGAAGGTGATGAGGTGGTTGCGATTCTTCCAGATTCATTGGCATATGGATCCAAGGGAGCAGGAGATGTGATTCCTCCCAATGCCACTTTGGTTTATGATCAGTTTAAAGTGATAAAAGTAGACGCTCCTAAAAAGTTTCTGTCGGATTTATTGTATGCCGATATGAAAGAGAAATCGATTGAAGATGCCATTGCAACTTATCAAAGAGTAGTTGAAGGTGAGGAGGCAAAGCAATATCATACCGATAGCGAGCAGGTAAACAGAGTTTGGGAAATGCTTACCAAAGAGAATATGCACGAGAAGGCAGCCAATTATGCAGCAAAAATTGGTGAATTGGCCAAGGATGATCGATTAAAGTACAGGAATGTATTGTCTTTGGAGAGTATGGAAGAATACCTTACTGCCAAAGAGCAATTGGAAATTCTTTTGAAAAGTGATCCTGAAAATAAAATGATGCAGGAAAAAATGATTGAACTGTGTAAGAAACATAGCGATCAATAAGCAGAAAAAAGACATTTGTAGCGAGCTCAACCTTTTGGTTGGGCTTTTTTTTTGTTGTCTGGATTGCACAAGTTGTTTGTTTTGTTGCAATATATATTAGAGGCACTAAGCATGTCTTTCCAATTCCATATCACCAAACACTTTAGAGGAGACAAACAAATGGCTGTCTTCCGATTCTAAACTGAATTCACTGGTGAACAAGTTGCTTTGGAATTGTAAGGCGTGACAGTCTTCTTGCTGTTCTTTGCTCAGGTACAATTTTACGAATTTATGAGAGTCGGTTTTGCCGGCTTTTTTGCCTGATATGAATTTAATGTTTATGGATTGATCGGGTTCCGTCCAAAAGAACGAACACACCTCTTGCGATTCCACATTGCGCCATTCCCCATTGGTAATTAGTTTTATAAGTTCCACGTAGTTCATCTGATTGTTTTATTGATTATTGACCAATTATAAGTTACAAAAATCAGAGCATAAGGTCAATTCTCTATTTTGGAATCTATCATTTTTCCATAATGGTGCATTTTGTTCAAACAAATGTTTATTACTTACGTAAGTATGATTTTACGGATTAAAATTGACTATAAAATAATTGCTATGAAGAAATTTACTTGGAGCATTTTATTGTTCGTAATGTTTTTAGGATTGTTTTCCTGCACACCTTCACAGGAACCAGATAAGCCCCCGGTAGATCCTGTATCAGATAATACCTTATTAGGGCAATTGAATATTCCCGATCAATTTGATTTTAAAACTACAGGAGAGCTAAAGCTGGAGATAAACGATTCAGATGATGGAGCCTACTATTACATCTACTCATATGAGGATGTAATTGGTTGGCAAGAGATTGAATATACCGATGATGAGGGGAATACGGTTATCGATGAAGTGCCTGTAGCCGATCATTATAATACCATTGAATTAGGAGTAGTTCGTATTGTGGGTGGTAACGCAAATGTCTCATTATCCGTTCCAACCAATGTGAAGAAATTACTGCTAAAAAAGTATTACAAAGGTGCATTTGCCAGTGCCTATACAAGTGATATTACCGAAGAACGTCCTTTAAGTTTGGCCTTTAATGGAAGTAATTTGAAAACCAAGTCCAGACCAAAAATCACAACAAAAAATGCTGGATTGGCAAGTGATATTCTTTGGTGTGTAAATGGTAGTGGACAGCTTTTTACGGTGAATCCGGAAGACATGACGACAGTTCGTAAGCGTGATTTGGCTGAAGGTACGTGGACTGTAGCTATGGATTTTCACAATCATCAGTTTTATACCATCGGACGTGGTAAACCTTACAAGTTGTATCGTTACGATGTAGATGTTGAGAATGATTATGCAGTGTCGGAACCAACCATTATCAATAGCAATTTGGGTTTTGGTGGTCCTCGTTTGGAATATGCCAATGACGAAGGCTTTTTGTATTTTTCTAATAAAGACTACATTTATAAATTAAATCCTACTGATGGAAGTGTATTGGAAACATTTAATATTGATGATGGATTGAACAATACAGGAGGAGGAGATATTGCAAAAGGAAAAGATGGAAACTGGTACATGTCGACCTTTGGTGGTTTATATGCTTTAACTTTTAACGAGGGCTCGAACGAAGTGAATGCAGTTCGAAAAAGTGCGGATAACTTGCCTTTTACACCAACTTCTTTATGTATCGATACGAAACAAACTCCGGATATTTGGGTTGCTGATAATTTTACACCTTCAAGTTTGTATGTAATGGATACGCAAACAGGAGGGTATGATACCCGTGATCCGGATAATGAATTGGCAATTAATGACCTTACAAAAACACCTTTGGAATACGAGAATGTTGGAGATTCTGACAATGATGGTTGTCCTGATGACATCGATGAGTTTCCCAATGACCCTGAGGTGTGTCTAAAAACGGTTACGCCAACAAAATATGGATGGGGAAGTCTTGCTTTTGAAGATTTGTGGCCATATAAAGGAGATTATGATTTTAATGATTTGGTGGTAAATTACAGGTATACCATGATGATTAATCTGGATAACAAAGCAGTTCGAATGGAGGCTAAATTATGGGTGAAGCATGTTAAGGGAGCTTCGTTTAATAATGGCTTTGGTATTCAGTTCGATAATTTGTTGCCAGGTCAGATTGAAAGTGTTACCGGTACAGATATCAGATCAGATTACATAGACATACAAGCCAATGGTTTGGAGGCAAATCAGGAAAAAGCTGTTGTTATTGCATTTGATCAGTCGCAGAACTATAGAAATGAAACCAGTGAACCTGATCCAGATTATAATGAGCTAACGATTAATATACGATTCACAGAACCTTTGGATTTGGATGAAATTGGAACAAGTCCTTTTAACCCTTTCCTGATTGTGAATGGAAATAGAACAAAAGAAATTCATTTGTCAAATCATAGTAGAACTTCATTGGGAGAGCCCTATTCCAGTCAAAGTGTAACCAACCTGGATTCAGATGGAGATTATAGATCACCCAAAGGATTGCCTTGGGCCATTGCAATTGCTCACGAATTTAAATACACAAAAGAGAAGGTAGAGATTATCGAAGGCTATAATCATTTTGCCAAATGGGCCGAGAGTGGTGGAGAATTATACCCTGATTGGTATAAGGATAATGCAGGATACAGAAATACGGATAAAATTGAATAATGATTATTAGATTATAAATGCAAACACCCCAAATACAATCAGCTATTTGGGGTGTTGTTTTTATGCTTCTTTTACCTTCTCGGGTTTCCAACTGTTCAATTTAATTAAATCCGGAAATGCTTTGGGTTTGTATATCGATTTTTCTTCGAAAACCCTTAAACATTCTTGTACTCCTTCACTAATACTTGGGTGAGGATGAACATTTTGTCGGATGTCTTTTAAGGTTCCTTTTTGAGTGATTTGGTAGGCTATGGAAGTAATTAATGTAGAGGCTTGCGGACCAGCTGCTCTCATTCCTAAAATTCGATCATTGCCATCGTCGCTAACAATAATTTTAATAAAACCATCAATCGCACGCATTGCAACTGCACGGTTTACCAAGGAATTCGAGTAAGTAGCCACCTTATATGGGATTCCTCTTTTCTGACAAGCTTTCTCGTTTAATCCAACTGCAGCAACCTCTGGCTTAAAGAACATTAGCGTAGACATGTTCGAATAGTCTAGAGGATACTCCAGATTTCCATACAAAGCTTCTACAATATATCTTCCTTGTAGCTCTCCAACTGAATAAAGCTGTGCGTGACCTGAAACATCACCGGCAGCAAAAACATTACATGCCTTAAAGTCGTCGGTTGCACAAACCTCGTTGATATTCAAATAACCACGCTCGGTTCTTTCAATACCAACATTTTCAAGACCGATATTATCCAGGTTTGGAATTCTACCAATGGCTACCAGCGCAACGTCCACTTCAATTACTTTTGAATGTCCATCCTGGTAATCAAGCACGACTTCCAGAAAATCTGGTCGTTTTCTAATGCATCTTAAATTGGCTGTATGGTGTATAATTACACCATTATTTTCAAGATTTTTCGACACAAAGCTACTTAAATCATCATCTTCGTATGGAATTACCTTGTGCTGTCTATCCAATAAGTGTACTTCGGTTTGATTGTAGTTGGAGAATATGGTAGCAAATTCACAACCAATAATCCCCGAACCTAAAATGATCATTCGTTCAGGAAACTCTTTCAGATTCATAATGCCTTCCGAATCGATAATTCTTTCCTGATCAATATCTACGTCAGGCATTGGGCGAGGTCTCGATCCGGTTGCAATAATAAAGTTATCGCCATGAACAAGCTCTGTATTCTTTTCAGATTTAACTTCTATGGTATGCGAGTCAATAAATTTTCCCCAACCATGTTTTAAAGTGATGTTTCCAAACTTTTCAGTTGGGTCTGCATAGGTTTCAATCTGCGAAAGCATTTGCAATTGCTTTTGTTTTGCAGCTTGCATAATGGTTTTTTGTACCTGCTTGTAATCAACATTCAATCCCGATGCCCGGTACCCCCTCATTACTGATGAGGCAATGGAATAGTCTCTGGAAAGTTCCCACATTGCTTTTGAGGTAAGAGCTCCGTTCATAATTCCAGCTCCACCAAGATGTTGTGCCTCGATAAGACAAACCGATTTGCCAAAATCAATTGCACGCATTGCTGCCGAGAAGCCTGCAGGACCACTTCCCAATACAACAAGGTCGTATTTTTCTATACTCATAAAATGCTGTTGTTTATTGTTTTTGCTGATAATATTTTGTTTGAAATCAAACCATACATAGGAAAAACTCAGCGATTTTGTATGCACCTATGCATTTAAAGCATTAAGATAGAAAGAAAAATTCAACTTCAGTAACTAATGATATGTTTTGCAGATAAAAAAGTCTTTTTTTATGAAATGAACTTGCTGTATACAAAAAGAGACGTATGAATTTACGTCTCTGTATTCTAGTACATCAGCTTTATTAATAAACCAATTCTCCTTTTTTCAATTCCTCATAGGTGAATTTATACAGTATTTTATGAAGTAGAAAGGCTTCGTTTAAGTTTTCATTGGTAAATTCCTGATCGTGTTCAATCATATTTGCCAACTCCAAAAGAAACTCATCATCACGTAGGTTTGGATAATCCTGTTCAATAAGGTAAATGTCTGAAAATTGCATAAATGGTAATCTACTCAGAACGGCTTTTCTTTGCTCGTTGTAGGTATCTAAATCAGTCGCTTTATTGTCTGAGAAATAGAAATTTTGTAAACTCTCTACGAAGAAATCATCGAAGCTTTTCATGATGATGATTCGATCCTTTCTTAAGCGAAAAAGTTCACATTTATCACTTTCTGGCTGTAAGCTTTCTTCTTTTTCAATTGCTTTGCTGATATACAGATATGCAAGATGAGCCAATCCAATATTTTCGTCTTCATCATCAATCATATCCCAATGAATCATCATAATAATTGCTTTACCCAATTGGGATACATAAGAGTCTTCCCATAGTAGAAAAGGATTATTTTTAATGGTGGAATAAATATCGCGCAAAGCTGATTTAGAAGCTTTAATTTTTCCATTTTGTCCATTCTCTATTGCAGCAGAAACCAACTCTTTTAACTCTTCTGTATTTTGTGTCATGATCAATTTATAATTTGCAGCAAAGGTAGAAAAATAAAAAAAGCCCACTAGGGGCTTTTTTAACTAACAAGAAAATCACAATGCAATTAAATGATTTCAATATGTTTGTGATCAGTAATTTTTTCGCAATAGTGGCACTTTAAAGTAATAGGAGTTTTTTCAATTACCTTAAATCTGGTTGTTACAGCCTCTACATTTGTAATACACTTTGGATTCATACATTTTGCAATGCCAATCACTTTGTCAGGCGACTCAACAATTTTCTTTTCAACTACCTGGTAGTTCTTGATGATGTTTAGTTTTGCATGAGGAGCAATCAATGAGATTTTATTGATTTCGTCATCTTCGAAGAATTTTTCAGCAATTTTGATGATGGCTTTTTTACCCAATATTTTACTTTCAAGATTGTTCCCGAAGGTTACAGAATTATCACAATTGTCTAGTCCAAGTATATTAATTACCTGAAAAAGATATTCTGCTGGAATGTGGTCAATTACAGTTCCATTTTCGATCGCGCTTACTTGTAATTCTTTTTTTGCGTTCATATTTTGATGTTCTTTTTAGCGTGAAAAATGTGATTATAAATCAAGAGCTTTTGCAATAATTGCCTGGCGTGCATAAACACCATTAAGAGCTTGTTGGAAATAGTATGCTTTAGGATTTTCATCTACATCAACAGCAATTTCGTTTACTCTTGGAAGTGGATGAAGAATTCTCAGGTTATCTCTGGTATTCTCAAGCATATCATTCTTTAGAATGTACACATTCTTCACTTTCTCATACTCCAACGGATCGGCAAAGCGCTCACGCTGAACACGAGTCATGTACAAGATATCAGCATCATTAATGATGTCGTTGAACTCGGTGTGTTCATGATATTTAATGTTGTTCTTGTTCATGAAAATCTTGTACGCCAAAGGAATTTCCAATTCTTTTGGAGCAATAAAGTGGAAGGTTGGGTTAAAATGCGACATCGCCATTAGCAAGGAGTGAACGGTACGTCCGTATTTTAAATCTCCTACCATAAAGATGTTAAGGTTTTCCAGAGTTCCTTGTGTTTTGTAAATTGAGTAAAGGTCAAGCATGGTTTGGGTAGGATGCTGATTGGCTCCATCACCTGCATTGATTACCGGAACATCGGATACTTCGGAAGCGTAGCGAGCTGACCCTTCAATTGGATGGCGCATAACCACCAAGTCGCAATAATTACTTACCATTTTGGTGGTATCTTTCAAAGTTTCACCCTTGGTAACACTTGACGAAGAGGAATCGGTAAATCCTACAATTTTACCACCCATTCTGCTAATAGCAGTTTCAAAACTTAGTCGAGTACGAGTAGATGGCTCGAAAAAAAGCGAAGCAACAACTTTACCTTCCAATAGGTTGCAGTTTGGATTTTTTTCGAATTCGGCTGCTCTGGCCAATACTTCCAGGATTTCTTCTTTTGTGTAGTCGTCGATCGATACTAAACTTTTGTTATCCATTGATTAAAAATTAAAAGTGTATATAAAATGCTTGTTTATTATTCTGCACAAAAAAAAACCAACAATTACCGAAATTAATGGTAATGTTGGTTTTTTTGAAAAATATTTTTGAAGGGGATTACCCAAATAACAATCAAGAAAAAACGCCTTGTTATTGCGTTTACATCGAAATAAATAATGGAAAATGTGAGCGAAGAAGTAATGAAACTTACTTCTTTCTGATATAAATGCGGCTCTAGATTGAATAATTATGTACTCCATTCTAGATTACAAATATAGGTATAATTTATTCGAGAAATCAAATGAAAACTTGATTAATTATTAACAAATTTTTAATCTTGGCATTATATTGATTATTAAAAATAGTCTATTGGATTGAGAGATAACAAGCTAGGCAGTACGAATATATTCTACTTTTACGCTGGTAATTTTTTCAAATTTTTGAATTAATCTTTCCACTTCACTTTGGCGAATGCTTAGTGTAATTTTGCAAGTTAAGTTAAAATCCTGCCCAAGTTGTTCTGGTTGCTCATCCTTTATGATTTTCATGATATCATTCATTACCAGGTAATCGAAATGTATGTCATAAATATCATTTACTGTTTTGTCTAAAATTTCAGCATTTGAAATGGCATCGGCTGCTGCAGTTTTGTAGGCATGAATTAGTCCACTGGCTCCAAGTTTCGTTCCACCAAAATAACGTACCACCACAATAAGAATGTTGGTAAGATCATTGGATAGAATTTGCCCTAAAATGGGTTTTCCTGCGGTTGAAGAAGGCTCTCCATCGTCGTTGGCACGGAAGTTTTTCTTATCTGCGCCAAGCATGTATGCATAGCAGTGATGACGAGCATCGTAATACTCTTTTTTTAGTTTGGCAATGTGTTCTTTGATTTCTTCTTCGGTGCTAACCGGATAAGCATAGGTTATAAATTTACTGCCTTTTTCTTTGTATAAGCCTTCGCATTGTTGGCTAATGGTTTTATAAGTATCGTTACTCATCAATTCAATAAAACTTGTTTTTTAATTTGTAAGGATAAAAATAGCAATAATTGCGAGTACTATTCCCAAAAGGTTTATTTTGTTTAGTTTTTCTCTGAAAATACCTATTCCTATTAAAACGGAAACTGCAACAATTCCAATATTGATGATGCTAAAGACAACGGAACTATCGAAGCCTGATTTGTTCAATGAGGCGATTAAAAAGTGCAGAGAACCAAAGTTAACCAATCCCAGGAGAAGACCTCCAATTAATACTTTTGCTCGAAATAGTTCTTTGAAATTTTGCTTTTTAATGATCAAAACAACAAAACCTGAAATGGCCGCAATAGCGAAGAGTAGGGTAGAGAATATTTCCTGTCCACCAGATGTAAGGTATTCTTCCTGTGCATATTTTACAAGAGAGTCAACAGTTCCTGCAACAAAGAACAGTAGTATTGGCAGCCACAAATATTTGCGCTGGGTGGCATCAGTTTGATCTTTATAAATACTTAAAAGTACAGCACTTATGGCCAAAACAAATCCGATAATTTTTTGTGTAGAAATTGCTTCCTGATAAAATACAATGGAAAAAATCATTGGCAATACAAAAGACATTTTACTAGCTAGTGTTGTAATGGAAATTCCTGCTTTTTGAGTTGATCTCCCAATTATAAAAAAGGCAGCAATAAAAGCAGTTCCAATTATAAACGAAATGTTAAACCATGGCTGGTGAACAATTTGTGTGAAAGTAATATTTGAATCACTTAAAAGAAATCCACAAACAGATGCTGTGATGTAGTTAATTATAATGGCAAGCAGAATATCTACTTTATATTTTTCCAGATATTTAAAGCAAACAAAAATTCCGGCAGAGGATAGTATGGCAAAAAGTAAGTATAGCATTGGTTAGAATTTTGGCGAAAAATAAGGAATGAAACCCAAAAAGAAAAGCAGATCCAAAATGAATCTGCTTCTCAGGGTAGCAATATAGTATAGTTAGTAATTGAACTACATTTTTAATTTTTTGTCAATTTCATCAATTTGAGTTTTGAATCCTCTATCGGTATCCATTAAGTTGTTAACTGTTTTACAAGCATGTAATACTGTTGCGTGATCTTTGTTACCAATTTGCGATCCAATTGACGCCAAAGATGCTTTTGTTAAAGTTTTGGAAAAATACATGGCAATTTGTCTGGCCTGTACAATTTCTCTTTTTCTTGTTTTTGCCTGAAGAACATCAATAGGCAATGAAAAATGGTCACAAACAACTTTTTGAATGTAATCAATAGAAAGCTCACGTTTTGTATTTTTAACCAATTTGTCAATAATACTTGTTGCCAGCTCAAGATTCAATTCTTTTTTATTCAATGTAGATTGAGCCAATAAGGAAATTAATGCTCCTTCCAACTCTCTTACATTATTGGTAACATTACTTGCAATGTATTCAATAACATCCATGTCAAGAACAATACCATCTTTGTATGCTTTTTGCTGAAGAATTCTAACCCTTGTATCATAGTCAGGATTTTGAAGATCAGCTGATAAACCCCATTTAAATCGCGATAATAAACGGTTCTCCATACCTTTCAGTTCTATCGGAGCCTTATCAGAGGTAAGAATTAACTGCTTACCTGATTGGTGCAAGTGATTGAAGATATGGAAGAATGTATTCTGTGTTTTTTCTTTACCTGCCAATTCTTGAATGTCATCAATAATTAGGACATCAATCATTTGATAGAAGTGAAGAAAATCATTCTTGTTGTTATTGCGAATAGCCTCAGTAAACTGCGTTTGGAATTTATTGGCACTTACATAAAGTACGGTCTTATCCTGATACAATTCTTTGGTTTTAAGACCAATTGCCTGAGCCAAGTGAGTTTTTCCTAAACCAGAATCTCCATATAAAACCAATGGGTTAAAAGCAGTTCCCCCAGGGTTTTCAGCAACAGCCACACCTGCTGATCTAGCCAATCTGTTACAATCACCTTCAATAAAGTTGGTGAATGAATAATCAGGATTTAACTGAGAATCGATATGTAATTTTTTGATTCCAGGAATTACAAACGGATTTCGAATGGTTTGTTCTTCCTTATCTGTTGGCATATTAACCGGGCGATTTTTTGTATTCGCAGGATTATTGCCAGGAACAACAACTGAAATAGGCTTAGCATTAGCAATGTGATTATTCTCCATTACTACATTGTATTCCAATTTTGCACCATTACCAATTTCTTTTCGTAATGTTTTTCTAAGAATATCAATGTATTGCTCTTCCAAATACTCATAAAAGAAATGACTTGGCACTTGTAAAGTCAAGACTTGATTCTCCAAGTTCAAAGGTACGATTGGTTCGAACCATGTTTTGAAGCTAATTGGAGGAACATTGTCTTTTATTACAGCCAAACAATTATTCCAGACCTGGAAGTGATTATTATTCATTTCTATTTCAGTGTTTTAAAAAATTAGGGTGTGTCAATTTTTGCATATGCAAGATTGTGAAAAAAAAAAAGAAAAAAAAATTATTTTTCTATTGATTTTTTAAAAAGAATGTCTAACCTACTATAAATCGACGATACAGAAATGAAAAAAAATCCAAATTTATTAAGTGTCAGAAAAACAGCGAGTTGTGAAAAATAATTTTTTAAAAGCCTGACTTTTAGCAGGTTTCTATATCATACTTTTAAGTCTTAAAAGCTTGTTTAGAATTAAACAATAATAAAACATAAGACGATGGCTGTTAAAAAGAATTTAACAGATCCTTATTACACCAACAAAATCAATGGGTTAATAGCTTCTAGCTTAACCATAATGGGAATGGTTAAGTGAATAGCTAATCCTCGGGTGTTATTTTAATAATAAAGGCATCCGGGAAATCTGCTTTAATTCTTTTAAGTTTTCTAATAATTTCTTTATAGTTCTGAGTGTCTTCTAATGTGTATTTATACAGTCCATTATAATATACTTCTTCAATTTTTTTGTGGCCCTTAAAAATTGGGTCATTAAGATCAACTTGGGATTTGGATGAAAGAATTTGAACTCTATAATGGGTTTGTTTCTCCTTGTCTAACTTCTTTTTGGTTTTATTAGAATTCATATATACTGTTTTCCCTGTATCGAATAAGGAGAAGTGCATGTACTTTTTAGGGTTGTTTTTTAAGTCGATTAACAAATTGGTCAAGCTATTCGAAGCAGCCTCCAAATTCATGTATAAGGTGTCATTGTTAATCAACATTCCCATCGATCCTTGACCAGAATTGATTTTCTCTAATATTTCGTTGGATTGTTTTAGAGTTAGCTTCGCGTTGTTAATGGTTTCTGCAATTTCTACTGCTTTTAACGAATCACTAATTGATGAGAAGTTGGTTAGGATATTTGAGATGTTCTTATTGTTCTCTTTTAAATTTGTTGTTATGGAATCAACATTTGATATGATATTTTCCATATGAGTTTTCTGTCCTGTAACTATAGTATCTAAAGTTCCAGATGTGTTTTCAAGTTTCTGAAAAGTTTGCTCTATACTACTAAAGCTTCGTGTAAGGTTCTCACGAGTATCTTTATTAAATATGTATTGTATAACTGAGAGAACAGAGTCTACACTAGACATTAGGTTTTCTGCTTTTCTTTTTAAAGGAAGCATTTGCATACTTACTTGTTCTTTTAAGTCACCTTCCATACTTCCCAATAGAGTATCACCAGTGCTTAAAGTTAATTTTGAATTGCCAGGGTGTAATTGTATCTCTTTTGTTCCCATGATGTCCGAGCTTACAATTCGTGCTTCGGTATCTTTAGGCAATTGAAATTCGTCTGAAATAGAAAATTCAACAATTAGGTTATCTGCCTTCGAACTAAATTGAATAGATTTAATCTGTCCGATTTTATATCCTCTTAAAGTAACAGGGCTTGATTTTTTTAGTCCATCAACTCTTTCGTATTTGGCACAAAAACTTTGTTCAGATGATAGCATGTTAAATCCTTTTAAGAAATTGATGCCCCAAATTAAAATTGCAATGGCACCTATAACAACTAAGCCAATTATTGAATCTTTTGAAATTTTCATACAAGCTGTATTATATAATAGATATTGTACGTAGGAAAAAACGGTTTGTTTAATGTAAAACTAATCATGTTTTTTGAAGTTCCTTCGCTTTTGAAAGAGAAATTCGTTTACCCTTGAAGAAAGCTACTACAAAACAGTCTTTTATTTTTTTGCGTACAGTCTTTTGTAAGTTTACTATTTCTGAATAATTCGATGTTGAACCTATGGTGTATTTATAAGTTCCATTTATTTTTCGTTCTCTTATGTTTTTTAAATTTTTAAAAGCTCTAGAGTTTAAAGGAATTTGTTTAATGGATGATTTTAATTGAATACAATACTCAACTTGTTCCGCAGCGATTACCAATTGATTAATTTCATTTTCAATTTTTTTCTCATTTTCCTTTTGCTTATGTAGAACTACGCTGGTTTGTTCTACTTTATCTTTGTAAGCTCTAAACGCTCTGAAAATAGCACTGGCTAAATAATCTTGTCCTTTTTTAGTTTTTAGGAACTTTTCTTCTGTTGGATTTGATATGAAGCCTACTTCAACCAAAATAGAAGGCATGCTTACTTGCTTTAGTACCCAAAAACCAGCTTCTCTAACACCTCTGGAGTGACGACCCACTCTGTTTTTAAATTGATGTTCGGTTAGTTCGGCCATGCTAATACTTTTATCACGATTTACACCTTGCATCAAATTAAAAATAATGTATGATGCCGGATTGTTTGGATCGAAACCTTCATATTTGGTAGACCAATCGTCTTCGTATTGCATAACAGCGTTCTCTTTCATCGCTACTTCAAGGTTCTCTTTTGTTTTGTGCAATCCTAGCGTGTAGGTTTCTGTTCCCCTAATCCTGGAATTGTTATTTGCATTGGCATGAATGGAAATAAACAGATCTGCTTTGTGCTTGTTTGCAATCTCCGATCTTTTATTTAAAGGAATAAATACATCCGTCTTTCTGGTATATACTACATTCACATTCGGAAAATATTTCTTTATATATCCACCAAGTTTTAACGAGATATTTAAAACAATATCTTTTTCACGAGATGTTTTTCCCAGTGCTCCAGGGTCTTTTCCACCATGTCCTGCATCAATCACTACTGTTTTAATATGGTAAGATTGGTCTTGGGCATACAATCTATTACCAAAACTAAATGATGTTAGCAATAGAATTAATGCAAGGGATGTTCTTGTAAATAATCGCTTTATAATTTTACGAGAGTTAATGTTCATTAGACAAATTTCATAAAAGAACTTAAAAAATGTTTTCAAGTTCGTTTCGATTAGGGATTATAGTACTTTTATTTGTATTTTTGGCGACTTAAGCACGAACTGTAGTTTAACTAGCAGTACGAAACTAAATCAGAACTTTTCACAAAAATAACAGATATAAATTGCAATTGAAATTACTACAAAAGGTTTTTATTCTTTTCATTGGAACGATAATACCACTGAACATATTCGCTGTTGAGAATTTTAATTACAAAAATTCTAACGACAAGTTACATGCCAACTTTAGTTCTTATGCGCTTGAAAAGATTTTAAAAGAGGATGTTAGGTTACGAAGGGATACCATAGAACTTGTTCAGGATAGTTTGGCGGTTGATTCAACTCAAGAGAAAAAGCCAATTTTCGAAACAGTTGTTCAGTATAATTGCGATGATACTATTATTTTTTCGCTAACAGGACAGCAAGTTTTTCTTACTAAAAATGCTTTTGTAAAATATGGACAAACGGAGTTAAAGGCCTATTATATTGAGCTTGATCTTGAAAAGAAACAGGCTTACGCTTATGGTATTCAGGATTCGACAGGCAATTATGTTTTTACACCTGAATTTAAAGACGGATCAGAAGAGTTTACCTGTAAAGAGTTAAAATATAATTTTGATACAGGTAAGGGCCTGGTTAATGAAGTAATTACAGAACAAGAAGGTGGATTTGTGCATAGTCAAATCACAAAGAAGATTGATGATAAGGTGTTTTATTTGAGAAATGGTAAATATACCACTTGTGATCATGAACATCCTCATTTTTATGTGAAGATGACAAAGGCAAAAATGATTAAGGATGATAAGATTGTTTCAGGGCCTTTGCATTTGGTTTTAGAGGATGTACCTCTTCCTATTGGATTACCTTTTGCTCTGTTTCCTTTCAGTTCTACTTATACTTCTGGTATTATTATACCTAGCTATGGTGAGGAACAACGAAGAGGGTTTAATCTTCGTGGAGGAGGATACTATTGGGCAATAAATGATTATCTGGATTTATCGGTGACAGGTGATATTTTTTCTAACGGTTCTTGGGGAACCTATGTACAGTCGAAATATAAAAACAGATATCGATATAGCGGAACTTTGCAAACAGAGTATCACTTTAATAAGTATGGAGATAAAGGTCTTCCTGATTATTATGAGACCACTGATTTTGCAATTCGTTGGAATCACTCGCAAGATGCGAAAGCAAATCCATACAGAACATTTTCTGCTTCGGTTAATGTTTCCACAAGCAATAATGATAGAAATAACTCAACTTCGATTAGAGAGATTACCAATAACCAAAAACAATCAAGTATAACATATAGTAAAAAGTGGGCTGATAGTCCGTTTAGTTTGAACGCCAGTTTGCGTCATTCGCAAAATAGCCGTGATACAACCATTGCGCTTACCTTGCCAAGTATGTCTTTGAATATGACTCAGGTTTACCCATTTAGAAAGAAGGGTAAGAGTTCAAATTTACGTTGGTACGATAAGGTAGGGATTAGTTATTCATCCAAACTGGAGAATAGAACTAAAAGTGGAATGAAAGAAAGTGACTTGATGAGTTCTTCATTGCAAAAAGATTGGGTTAATGGTTATGAACATAGCATTCCAATTACCACCAATTTTAAATTGGCGAAAGATTTAACACTATCTCCTACCTTAAATTATAGAGGTGTATTATATACCAGATCTATTAGAAAATCATGGGATCCGGATGCTGATGGAGGAGATGGTGATGTGCGTATTGATACCATACAGGGATTCAGGTATGCTCATAACTATTCTACAGGAGCTTCTCTTTCCTTAAGTCCTAAGATTTATGGTATGTATACTTTTAAGGAAACATCAAAAGTGGCAGCCATTCGTCACGTAATGACACCTTCTGTTAGTGTAAGTTATACGCCGGAAATTGGAGTTCCAAGAAGTAAATATTATAGGACTTATTACGATCCAAATAAAGAAAAAGATGTTGAGTATTCTATTTTTGAAGGAGGAATATATAGTACTCCAACAGGTGCCCAGGAATCAGGATCAATTAATTTGAGTTTGGATAATAATATTGAGGCGAAAATTAGAACGGCCAATGATACCACAGGTCTTGAGGATATGAAGAAGGTGAAAATTCTGGAGAGTTTGAAATTTTCGACTTCATATAATATGTTTGCCGACTCCTTAAATTGGTCAAATATTAGAATGTCAGGTAGAACCAAGATTTTTAATAAAAAATTAGACTTAAAATTTAATGGTACAGTAGATCCTTATAAGCTGAATGTCAACGGAACAAGTAGAATTGACGAATTTGGCCCGCGTTTAACGCAAGCTTCTATTGATGTTGGTTTTAGTCTTTCGTCGAAGGATTTGAATCCAAATACGAATGGAGATAGTGGAGATTCTGATGATGATCAACCTGAGAAATGGCGTGATCCTCGTTATGTAGACTTTGATATACCATGGTCGTTTTCGATTGATTATGGATGGACTTACTCTAAACCAACCAACAGGAAAAACATTTCTCAGAATTTGGGTATAAATGGGCAGTTTAGCTTAACTCCAAAGTGGAAGGTTAGCTTTTCTTCGGGATATGATTTTGATGAGAATGAGGTTACTGCAACTCAATTTACGATTACAAGAGATTTGCACTGCTGGAAAATGTCCTTCAATGCCATTCCTTTTGGTACATATCAATCCTACAATTTCATAATCAATGTGGATTCATCGATCTTACAAGATTTGAAATACGAGAAGAAACAAGCTTGGCAGGATGTTCAGTTTTAGAAAGTATAAAGTATAAAGTATAAAGTATAAAGTAGGAGTCGCAATAGTGCGGCTCTTTTTTTTATGCAAGAATCCAGTTTTTCAGTATCAAATTTCCTCTTTCTGTCATTATAGATTCCGGGTGAAACTGCACGCCACATAAATCTAATTCTTTGTGTCGTATCGACATGATGACTTCATTTTCATCGGTAGAGGTAATGCTAAGGCAATTTGGAAATTGTTCTCGCGAAACAGCCCAGGAGTGATACCTGCCTGAGTTAAATGTGTCTGGAAGGTTTTTAAAAAGAATTTCAGAAGGTTTTGTAACGAGAGTTACTTTAGGTATGCCATGAATAATTTCAGGTAAATTGTAAATGCGGGCACCGTAGTATTCGGCAATGTATTGCATTCCCAAACAAACTCCCAGAATAGCTTTTTGCCCGGCATATTTATTCAGAATTTCTCCCATTACTTTCACTTCCGATGGTAATCCGGGGCCAGGAGAAAAGATAATACGATCGCATGTGTCTAGTTCATCCCAATCAACATGATTGTTTCTCATGACAATGCAGTTGTCGCAGTATTGCTCAACAATGTGAAATAAATTATAAGTGAATGAATCGTAATTATCTATAATAGCTATTCTCATTAATGCTTTTTTCTTTTAACTTAGCGACCGCAAAATAAATGAATTTTTAACAAATACTAATTATTAACTGAAATGAAAAAGTGTATTAATTCAGAAAAAGCGCCTAAAGCAATCGGACCATACAGCCAGGCAGTAGAAGCAAACGGAACTTTGTACATATCAGGTCAGCTTCCTGTTGATGTTGCTACCGGTAAATTTGTTGAAGGTGGTGTTAAAGAACAAACTGAGCAAGTAATGAAAAACATTGGTTACATTTTGGAAGAAGCAGGTTATAGCTTTAAGGATGTAGTTAAATCAACTTGTTTGTTGAGCGATATTTCAAACTTTGCTGTAATGAACGAAGTTTATGGCGAATATTACAAAGAAGATTGTCCTGCACGTGCAGCATTCGCGGTTAAGGATCTTCCTCTAGGTGCTTTGGTTGAGATTGAAACCATTGCTGTGAAGTAATTCAATTTACCAAGATATAATAAAGGGCTGCCAATTGTCGATTGGCAGCCTTTTTTAGTTTTTATCCAGCGCTACATATACAGGCAAATGATCGGATGTGCCACCATGATAGGTGTGATACGAATAGGTTCTGTTAGGTTTGTAAATTCCTGCTTGATGGTCGAAATACAGCAAGTTTTTATCGCCATGAATGGTAAGGCGAGGGCTGGTTATTTTAATTCCTTCTCCGTTTAGCATTCCTTTACTGATAATGATTTGATCGAACATCAGCCAATGTTTTTTGGCAAACAAACTGCCCAGCTTCTTATTGTAGGGGATAGTTGCCAGATTATAAAACTCGTATGTGCCAATGTTCTTATGTGATTTAGCATGTAGGTGTTTGCTGATGGATTTGCTTATTGGCAAATCGTTAAAATCACCCATAATAACTATTTTAGCATCCACATCCTCGCTAAGAATGGCTTTTGCCTTTTGGTGCAAGCAATTGGCAGCTGCAATGCGTTTTGGGTTCGATGCCAGGATGCCTTCACCTCTTGACGGCCAATGATTCACAAAAAAATGAATGATATCATTTTCTATTTTCGTTTTTACATACAAAATATCTCTTGTGGCAAAATGAGAATTGCCATTCAATCTTACTGGTATTTTTTCAGAAGCTAAAATTTCTACTACTTTTTGGTGGTAGAGTAGGGCAACATCAATCCCTCTTCTGTCGGGACTGTCGAAATGTACATAGCCATATTCACCTTTGAATACTGGTTGATAAATCAGATCTTTTAAAACTGTAGCATTCTCAATTTCGGCAACACCAATGGCAATTGGCAATTTGTTGTCTTGAATAGATGCAATGGCTGCTGTAATGTGTTCCAGCTTGCTTACATAGCGATTCTCTGTCCAATGATTGCTGCCATTAGGCAAATAGTCATTGTCGTTCTTTTTCGGATCATCTTGGGTATCGAAAAAGTTCTCGAGATTATAGAATGCAATGGTATGTTCTTCTTTCATCGTTTGGTAAATGCTATTAGGAATATCTTCTTTTGCCTTTCATGAATTCTCTTTTGCTCTTCTTTTTGGTCAGATAATAAATGATTGGACCCAAAAGAGGCGGAAAGAAGGCCAATAATAACCTGAAGGCTCCATTTCTCTCACTTGCATTTTTAATGGCATCTATCAAGGCGAAAATATGAAGTATGCCAATTAGTATGATGTAGATAATGTTCATGATTTTAGTGTTTATGAAGTATGTTTGGTTTTCAATATAAAATGTGCTTATTCATATCTTAACGATTTTACAGGATCTAGTTTTGATGCTCGGTACGAATGTGTTAGCACTGTTACAATTACGACAATACTTGCAATAAGAAATGTAAAGGTGTAAAAGCTCCATTCGATATCTGTTTTTAGGGCATAATCTTTTAACCAGATGTTCATTGCATAATTCGTAATTGGGATAGAGAGGATGCAGGCAATTGCCACGTAAATGATATTGGTCTTAACAAAAGAATAGATGATATCCATTTCTGAACAACCTAAAACCTTTCTTATGCCAATCTCTTTGGTTCTGCTTCGGGCAATAAATAGTGTAAGCCCAAATAAACCAAATGAAGCAATTATCATGGTAAAAAATGCGAAAATACTTACGATGGTAAATTTATTTTTCTCACCTGCATACATCTGTTTAATCAAATCTTCCACTGAACTTACTTCCAGTTTGGTGTCAGGAGACAGTTTGTTCCAAGAAGTGTGTAGATGGGAGAGAAGATCTTCTTTTGATTCTTCATGATACTGTATTGCAATTTGAGAAAGATAGTTTTCTGTTATTACAATCATTAATGGAGGGACTTCGCTATGGAAAGAGTGTAAGTAAAAATCTTTTACTACACCAATGATGTTATATGATTCCAGTTTGTTGCCTACTGCATTTTCTATTCCAAATGCCTTAACTGCCGTTTCGTTTAAAATACAAGCTGTTTTAGAATCGTTGGCACTGTTGTTAGTAAAGTAACGCCCCTCTACCAATTCCACTCCCATGGTTTCCAGAAATCCATAGTCTACAAAAAAGCCCTCTACTTTTACTTTTTCTTCCTTGTTTTGCTGGTGTGGAAACATCATTGTGGCACTGCTGTAGGTAGGTAAGCCTCGAGCAGCTCCACCAGCTTTTATTACGCTGGAATGTTGTCGAACTTCATTTAAGAAAGGCTTAAGTAGTTTTCCACTCCGAACATTTGCCAATAAAATATTCTTGTTGTGAAAGCCAGGATGCTTACTTATGGCAAGCTGATATTGAGCATTAATTACAAAAGCACAAGCAACAAAAAAACAAAAGATTATTAACTGCATGATAATTAATGATGAGCGTACGAAATTTTTCTTTTTGCCTTGTACGATTTTTACTTTCAGTATGTCTACAACCTTTAATCTTGATAATCCCAATGATGTATATAATCCGGCAAGGAAACCAATAAAAATGCTTAAGAAAAGGTAGGCCAATAGGTAATAAATAACATTGCCTGATATTATTGGAAGGCTGGTTTCGAATAAACTTTCGGCATATGGTCTGGCAAGAATCATTAAAAGTATGGATATGGGTAATACCATTACCGATAAAATAAGCGATTCGGTTAAAAACTGCAGGCTTACTTGTTTGTTAGCTGCGCCAAATGTTTTTCTAATCCCGATTTCTGTCGATCGGTTCGAGGATACAGCGGTTGAAAGAATTACGTAATTAATAAGAGCCACAAGGATAATTGCAATAGCTATGGCAATAAATATTTTAATTGAGTTCCAGTTGCCTTTTAAATCATTGGATTGAATGTGTTGTGAATTGAGGTATACATCCGAAAGGTTTTGAAGTGAATACGAAAATTCCTTGTTGTTGTTAAGATACTTGCTTTCAAAACTCTTTAGTTGTTTTTCAACCTCTGCCACTTGTCTGCTGTCTGTTAGTTTAACCCATGTGTTGCATAGGTTGTATTCCCAATTTGTTTCAATGCTTTTAGTGTTGAAGTGTTTGTTAAAACGAGGAATGTTGTGTAAGCCGTTAATTAAACAATTGGGACGAAAAGTGGAGTTTTTAGGTAGATCTTTAAAAACAGCTTTTACTGTAAAGGTATGTTCTACTTTGTCAACAGAAGCAAGTATTTCTTTTCCCATTACATTATTGGTGCCGAAAATTTTCTTAGCCGTCGATTCCGAAATGCAAATAGATTGTTTGTCTTTAAGTAATTCACCATCATTATGACCATGTATGAGGGGAATAGTAAAAATGTCAAAAATATCAGACTGACAACCAACAACCCTTTTCATGTTTATGTTTTCATCCTGTATTTGAATTTGAAATGATCTTACCTGTCGAATGTTACTGGTTTTCGAAACTTGGGGAATCACTTCTTTAATTGTTTCGGCTAGGATATATGGGGTTTGATCGCTATTGATATTAAAGTTAATGTAATGATTGATCACCCTATAAACTGAGCTTTTGTTTTTGTGTGTTTGATTAAAACTTAGCTGGTTAATCACAAAGAGAACGATAATAAAAGAGGCTGCTAAAGCTATTGAAAGACCAACAGTATTGATTAATGTAAATGTAAGGTTATTGCGCAGGTTTTTAATGGCGGTTTTAAGGTAGTTTCTAAACATTTGGGTTGGGTTTTTGATTAATGCTAAAGCTATATAATAAATTTTAATCTATTATGATATTCAACGTAAAATTTAGTTGTCAAATATTGTTTGCTTATGTAAGTGTCAGATATGGAATTTATTAAATCGGTTTGAAATTTTATAGTAATGGCCTGATAGTTTGTTGTAAGATTCACTTTAGTTGATTATAAATGATATCTATTAGAGAATCGGAAGGACTAAAAAGTACTTTAGTGTGCTATGTTTATTTGTATTCTTGGATAATAATATTCTTGTTGATGGTAAGTTGAAGATTTGACTAGACTGGTTATAGATAGTTGTTGCTTATTGATGAATTATAATGTCAGAATTATAATTGTTATCAAAATAAAAACTAAGTAGCCCCAACGGAAAATCTCAACCGAGCGGCGGAATATTTCAACCGACCGACGGAAAATCTCAACCGAGCATCGGAAGATTGCAACCGACCGACGGAAAACCTCAACCGAGCAGCGGAAGATCGCAACCAAGTGGCGGAAAACTTCAACCGAGTAGCGGAAGGTCGTAATCATGCACCATAGAATTATAACACTCTGTTGGAATAAGGTAATACGTTATCAAGCAATCGCAACACATAGGCGGAAGGTAATAATATGTGGAGGCTGAAGAACAACCGAGCAACGGAAGATAATAATACGACAATCCAAAATATTAACTCAAAGGCGGAAAAGGGTAATAATTTAAAATACGAGCTAATTAATTGTAGAATTGATTCTTGTATTGTAGTGGTAATTGGTATTGAGGAGAAAATTAGTTGTTAATATCATGAGGCAAAAAGTTAGTAAATCGATAAAAGTATTGTATTTGCTAGATAAATCATGAAATATATAATGTAAATCATTTTGAATTTTTAGTAAAATTTAACTTGTTGATTAAAATATATGTTGCTTCAAGTTTTGATTTATAATTATAATAATGGGGGTTTAATTTTATTTAACCGCATTTGAAATGCTTGTGTTTACAGGGTGAATTCCACAATGTATAAGAAAATCAGAAAGAAAGAGTGTTGAAAAGATGATAGAAAAATGGTAGGTGTTAAAAAATAATTAAAGAATTATTTGCACATAATAATAGGAGTGATTAATTTCATATGGAAATTCAAACTTACTTAAATATAATTATAACATGGCTAGTGCTACAAGGCTTTACAACTGCTTCGATGCGGTTTTTATCAGTTTTTCAAGTCAAACTATAAGTATACTTGAACCAGAACATTCAAAATTCGAATCCTTCTCGACTTACTTTAAGCCGGAAATTTTACAGCAAGTAAAAGATCAGTATAATGCTGCAAGTAGTATTCCTTCCGATAAGGTTCATATTGATATTCAGGCAAAATCTACTGATAACATTAATAAGGAGGTAGATGAGTGTGCTAAGCTTTATCAGCGTTGCAAGTTTGATATTGAATTGGTATTTCCGAATGATAAGAACCTTTGGAATCAGTTTGGCTTTAATGATTACGAGGATGCGCGTAAATCTGCCAAAAACATGTATATGTTCTATTCTGATTTTCAATTCATGGTAAATTTGCATAAAGAGGACCTGATGAAAACGGCCTGGACAGAAGATATGTTTACCAAAATTGATGAAAGAAAGAATAATTTAAAGGCCTTGATGGATGCTCAGACCAAATGTATGGTTGAGCGTGGCAGAGCAACAGAACAGCGTATAGAAACTTTAAATGTTTTGTACGAAAGCTTGGCGAAATATGTAAAAGCTGCAAAATATATTTACGAAGGTAACGATGAGATGTTGAAGTGGTTTAAATTCCCGGTTACGGCTAATGGTAAAAAGGAAGATGCTGCTGAAGAAGTGGTTACTGACGAACAAAAAAATGAATAGTTTATAGGATAAAGCTCGATTCAACACTTTTTTCATGGTTGATTGGGTGTTGAATTTTAACCCCGACTTGGTAACTCGGGGTTTTTCTTTTGTGAAAAAATCCTCAAACTCCGAAGAGAATGAGGATTTCACAAAGGTTCATCCGTAGTTATTTCTTGCTTAAAGTATCTTCAACTTTTCTTGTATAGGTTAACCTGGCCTGTGGTTTCCAGGTTTTTCCTTCGTCGGTTGATACTTTGTTTTCTACTGTAAATTGGTTACTGTCAATTTTTATATAGGTAAATTGGCGACACATTCTTGTCGCATTTGGTTTATCGGAGTAGCTTACCTGTGTATCTTCCATTACCAATACATTGTCTTTTAATTCACCCTGAAACATGTCGAATGTTGATGTGAAATCGTTGAATGCAGCAATTCTGTATTTCTTGGTTCCAGCATCGTAAGTAAAGTTAATGCTTAGGTTGTTTGGGAAGCCATTTTCGTAGCTAATCTTCTCTTGTAGCAAGTTGGTAGAAGCAAATTTGATGCAAGATTCAGTGGTTCCTCTTTCTCGATAGGTACCACGACGTCCCATAAACTCAAGTTTTACATCCCAGTCACCTTCCATGAAAGCCAATTTCGAGATCTCCTTACGTTTAGGCATTGTAAATAATGATTTATCGATCTTAGGATTAATCTCTACACTTTCGATTTGAGTAATTCTGTCGCGTTGCCAAAAAGTGCGTTCAATAAAGAAAGGGATAGTGATGCCATCCACTTCTCTAAAATCATCGAAATACATTTCGGCTGGCACAGGCTGTGCAAAATCAACCCAAGGTGCTTCACACTTGTACTCCAAGTAAGTTTTGGTGTTTAGGTACCATTTTTCCGATTTGCCATCCTCACGTGTAAGTTTTAGCACAAACATTTCCTCTCCATCAACATTTTCTTTTCCTATGTATTCAACCTTATGATCTTTCTTTTTGTAGTTTAAAAAAGGAGTAAAGAATTCAGCCTTTTGTTTGAAAACATTGGTTTCGCTTGAATTGATATTTCTGGCATATTCAATCTCTTGCCAAGGATCAATGGTCCAACCGCAATTCCCATTAAATCCTTCGAAAACATGTTGCTCGCCTAAATACAAATCAGAATAATAGGCTCCGCATTTTGTTTTGTAGCTTGTAAAGTCTTTTTCAAGACTAAAAGCGGTAAAACGACCTTTTATTTTTAGGGCTTCTACCTTTTCCCATTTTTCTGCTCCTCCGTGAGCTTCAATGTGCTTGGCTATGATTTCTTCAGCAGTTTGAGCTACAAGAATGCCTGGCGTTAAAAACAAAGCAAAGAGGAAGAATGCTTGTAGTTTTTTCAGTTTCATGTGGGTATGTTTTTATTGATTGTTTTTTTTTATTTGATAGACTCAACTTCCGAATTATTTCAATTCGTAACAAGCCATTTCAGTTAGATTTCTTAAATAGATTTTTCCATTAGTAAAAGAAGGTGCTGTCCACGATTTTCCATCAATAGCTTGTATGTTACCCAACTCGATGTATGCCTCAGGAGTAGCTTTTACCTGTATTAGTTTTCCTTTATCGGAAAGTACCAAAAGCTGATCGCCAATACGTATTAAACTGCCTTTGCCATAACCTCTCTTGGTCCATTTTTTTTCACCAGTTTTAACCGAGATGCATTGAAGGGCTGCTACATGGAAACCATATACATAGCCATCGTGATAAATGGATGAGCTGTAGTCGTTTTTCATACTGGTACCGCGTGATATTTCCTTTGCTTTATTGTTGTTTACTTCAAGAACGATAAAACCAGGATTTCTAACAGCAGAAATAAATATCTTATTGCCATCAAAAACAATTGGCATTCCTGTAGGATTGCTAATAGGAGAGTTGTATGTCCAAAGTGTATCGCCTGCAGTAGTAAGAGAGTACACTTTTCGGCCGTTGGCAAAAATAATGCATTCCTTATCGTTAATTTTACCATGTACAGGTGAGTTGTAAGTTGCTATGCCTTCTCCTTTTTTCCATACTTCTTTACCTGTTTTTTTGTCGAATGCCATAAATGCTCTTGAATCGGTACCACCTACTTCAACAATAACATTATTTCCTACAAGTACTGGTGATGAGCTAAATCCCCAACGTGGAATTTTACTTCCATATTCTTTCATGAAATCTACTTGCCAAAGAGTTTTGCCATCTTTCTTTGAATTGGCACTTAATTTCCCGTAACTGCTTAAACTGTAAACATTCTTTTCTCCAATTGCAGGAGTAGATCTAGGTCCATCGCCAAAAGTATCGAAGAACATGTTGTCTACTTTAGTTCTCCATACTTCATCGCCAGTTTTTTCATCGAATGCCGCAATAAACTCATCTCCAGTAATGCTATCCTTTCTTTCGCTAATCATGGTGTAGATATTGCCTCCTGAAATGGTTAGTTCGGAGAAACCATCACCTAGTTTTTTCTTCCAAACCAGTTTTGGCTCCTTGTCTGTAAAACTTGTAAGTTCAACATTGTCGGTAGAGCCACTTCTTTGTGCACCTCTAAATTGATTCCATTCCTGATTTGGAGCTTCTTGAGAGTGTGCAGGATTTAGTAGCGCAGAAAACAGTAGTGCGCAAATGGTAAATAATAGATTCGTCTTTTTCATTTGATTATTCTTATTTGATATTAGTCTTTAGGTTTGTCTTAAAGTACGATAAGGGATTGAAAATCACATTCATCAATAAACTGATGTATCAAATACCAAGCCGAAGGCTAGAAGTGACAAGTTATAAGCCAATTAATAAAAATATAGCTCTTCAGGTGCAGTATAAAGTTGTTCGGTAATGAACAATTTCTGTCCGTAAATGAATCAATTTTAAGCTAAATTTTACTTGCTATTTAGAATGATATTTTGATGTCAATTGTATAAAGCAAAAAGTCTGTGAGTTCCCTTATTTAAAATAGGTATGAATTGTTTAGATGTGTTCCCAAACAGATAGTATTTAGACTTATCGGTAACATAAATATTGAACTTTGTAGAAGCTAAATGAGATACGTGATTACAATTAGATCTTATGGATGTATTAAAGCCAGTTTATACAGAACAGAACGATTGTCAGGATTGCTACAAGTGCATACGAGAATGTACTTTAAAGGCAATTAAAGTAGTGAATAATTCAGCCCAGATCCTTCATAACGATTGTATTTATTGTGGTACTTGTACACAAATATGCCCTGTAAATGCAAAAAAAGTACGCGACGATGTGAAGCGAGTGAAGGCAATGATTAATCGAGGAGATCATATTATTGTTTCCATAGCTCCCTCTTTTGTAACCGAATTTCCGAATCTAAAAGATGATCAGTTTATTTCAGCACTTAAGGAATTAGGTTTTGCTGAAGTTTCGGAAACGGCACTTGGAGCACAGGAGGTTTCAAAACATGTAGCTAGTTATGTAGATGGTGGTGAGAATGGAGTTTATATTTCATCTGCTTGTCCTTCGGTAGTGGAAATGATTTGTAAGCATTATCCTATATTTAAGCAGAATATTACACCATTTTTATCTCCCTTGTTAACTCATGCCAAGTACTTAAAGGAAAAATTTCCTGATTCAAAAGTTGTTTTTATAGGGCCATGTATTGCCAAGAAAGCAGAAAGTGATGAGTTTCCTGAATTATTGGATGCATCCTTAACTTTTACTGATTTGAAGAATTGGTTGGAAGAGGAAAATCTGGATCCATATTTGTTTCCTGAAGATAAGGTGAATAATAGTTTTATTCCTGGCAAAGCGGGACGTGGCATCTTGTATCCAATTGATGGTGGAATGATCATGGGAATAAAGCAAAATGTTAGTGCTACTGATGCGGTTTACATGACTTTCTCGGGCATTGGAAACATTAAAAATGTTTTAAGCGATTTAAACAAATATGGTAAAACCAACAAACTATTTTTGGAGTTATTGGCTTGCGAGGGAGGATGTGTAAATGGTCCAGGTGCTGAGAAAGAGTATTCTACGGCGATTAAACGCCTGGAGGTAATTAATAAATTGGACTCGGATGAAGCAGCTGTTTTGAATACCGATTTTTCCATTCAGCGTAATTTCGATTCCATTTCGCCAATTCCAAAATATGAGCATTCCGAAAATAGTATAAAAGAGGCTTTAACCATGATTGGTAAGTATTCTGATAAAGATGAAATCAATTGTGGGGGATGTGGATACAATTCATGTAGAGAATTTGCAGAGGCATATTTGGAGGATCGTTCAGAACCAAATATGTGCGTATCGTATATGAGGAAAATTGCACAGGATAAATCTTCAGCATTACTGCGTAAAATTCCATCGGGTGTTGTAATTGTAAATGATGAGTTAAAAATTATAGAGGCCAATCAAAGTTTTGCTGGAATACTAGGCGAAGAAATTGAAGAAGTTTATGAAACCATACCTGGTTTGGTTGATGCTGATTTGAAAAAGATAATTCCATTTCATAAGCTGTTTGCATCTGCCTTAGCAACAGGGGTAGATAATTTGGAACGAGACATAAAACATGACAATAAAATGCTGCATGTAAGTATTTTTAGTATCCATAAGCATAAAATTGTTGGGGCAATTGTTAGAGATATGTCTCAACCATACATCCAAAGGGAAGAGGTTGTGAATCGAGCAAAAACTGTAAACCGAAAAAATCTGGAAACGGTGCAGAAGATTGCATACTTACTTGGAGAAAATGCATCGGAAACCGAGGAAATGCTGAATTCGATTGTGGAATTTTATAAGCCAGCAGAATAAAAAAACAAAGCTAAAGCTGAACGGATATGCAAGATAATTTTTACATAGAGGTTGAATGTCAGCAGAGAAATCAGGTGGGCCAATCGATTTGTGGTGATGTTTTTATGTCGCGAAAGCTGAAAGATGAAGGCCGAACCATACTTGTTCTTTCAGATGGATTGGGGAGTGGTGTAAAAGCCAATGTATTGGCTACACTTACATCATCAATGATTTTGAATTACATGAAGGTGAACAAGGATATCCGAAAGGCAGCAGAAGTAATCATGAAAACTTTGCCTGTTTGTAGCAAGCGAAAAGCTGGATATTCGACCTTTACCATTGTAGAGATTGAGTGTGATGGTGACACCAGGATTATTAGCTATGATAATCCCGATTGTTTGATATTAAGGGGCCTGGAGTCTTATAAGCCTGAATGTGAAGAATTGCATCCTGAAGGAGAGGCTAATAAAGGGAAAATACTTTATTCATATCGATTTAAAGCGCAAAAGGAAGACCGAATTATATTCTGTTCCGATGGAGTTACGAATTCGGGGATGGGAACCAAACGTTTGCCATTTGGTTGGGGAATGGAGAATGTGGATCAGTTTGCAAAAGCTTTGATTAGAAAGCAGCCATACATTTCGGCTCGCCGCTTGGGAAATGATATTGTAGAAAGAGCATGTGCAAACAATAGTAATCAGCCTAAGGATGATACATCCTGTGCAGTGTTATATTACCGCGAACCTCGTAATTTGATGATTTGTACAGGACCTCCTTACGAAAAATCGAAAGATGTGCAGCTGGTAAAGCAAATGAGTGAGTTTGAGGGAACAAAAATTGTATGCGGAGGAACAACTGCCGGTATTGTATCAAGAGAGTTGCAAAAGCCAATAGAGGTTGATTTAAATATTTGCGATAGTGAATTGCCTCCGGTTTCCTTTATCGAAGGAGTAGATTTGGTAACCGAAGGGATATTGACCTTGGGAAAGGTGCATAGAATCTTGAGCAATTACAACCAAAATACGGTTCTAAGAAATGGTCCTGCCGATAGAATTGTTAAACTCCTACTCGAGAGTGACAAGATATTTATCATTAATGGAACCAAGATCAATGTAGCACATCAGGATCCTAAACTTCCTGTTGAATTGGAAATTAGAAGAACCGTTGTTAAGAATATCGTTGCCTTGCTTGAGGAAAAGTTTTTAAAAGAAGTAGATCTTAGCTATATTTAAACTGTACTAGATAACAAAACAACAAACTAGATGGCTGAGAAAATTGAAATCACCATTTGCTTGGGAAGCTCATGCTTTTCAAGAGGGAATGGTAAAGCACTTAAAGCAATTAATACATACTTAGAAGAGAATAAATTAAAAGATAAGGTTTTCTTTCATGGAGAACTTTGTACGGGCAATTGTGCTAAAGGACCAATTCTTAAAATTGATGATGAATTATACGAAGAGATTGATCCGGAAGGCGTAATTGAAATATTAAATGGGGTTTTTGGCCTTGTTTAATTTATGCTTTAGTTTCCAACCCTAAAACTCCCGTATTATGCCTTTAATCCTAACCAATAAGGACAAGTGTAATCTTAGTTATACTTGCATTCGTGTTTGTCCTGCCAAAGCGATAAAAATTGAGAATGATTATGCCCATATCATTGAAAACAGATGTATTGGGTGCGGAAATTGTGTGACTGTTTGTGCTCAAGATGCGATCGAATATCGTAATTCCGAAGATCAGGTTAAAATATTACTGAGTGGTAACGATCCAGTTGTTGCGATTTGTGATCCAAGTATTTCTGGTGAATTCGATGATATTCTGGATTATAGAAACTTTGTAGGAATGATTCGAGCTTTGGGTTTCGATTACGTGGTTGAAGCTGCGTTTGGAGCAGATTTGGTTGCATATAAATACAAGAAGCTTTTCGATAATTTCCATGGGAAATACTACATATCAACCAAGTGTCCTGCACTAGTAAATCAAGTGGAGAATTTCCATCCCGATTTGGTTGAAAATCTTGCTCCTATTGTACCTCCAAATGTGGCAATGGCAAAGGTTGTACATAAGAAATATGGAAAGAATACAAAGGTTGTTTCTTTATCGCCATGCGTTGCAAGTAAAAATGATGTGAAGTTTTTTAATGGTTCGGATGGAGATATTCATGCAGTACTCAGTTTTGTTGAACTCCGAAAATTATTTAAAGAATATGATATTACGGAAAATTCAGTAGAGTTTTCTGAATTTGATCCTCCATTTGCTCGTTTGGGAGGACTGTTTCCAATTAGTCATGGTTTGTTTCAAGCTGCTGATATTGATGTTAGCATGTTAAATGGAGGAATTATTAGTACTGAAGGAAGAAATAACTTCTTGCGTTCTATCAATGAATTTAAAACTCAGCATAATTTAAATCAGCATTTGGATTTATTTTATTGTGAAGGTTGTATTATGGGACCGGGAGCTTCTGCTGGGGGGCGTAAGTTTTCAAGAAGATCTCAAGTTATTAGATATGTGCGAAAGAGATTAAAGACTTTTGACGAGGAACAATGGCAGAAGGAGATTGATGAATATAAGAATTTAGATCTTAATCGAGGTTTTAAATCAAGAGGACAAAATCTTCCAACTCCATCGGAAGATGAGGTGCATGAGGTTCTTGTTGAAATGGGAAAAGAGAAGGTTGAAGACCAATTGGGTTGTGGTTCATGTGGTTATGAGTCGTGCCGTGAATTTGCCATTGCAAAATGTCAAGGTTTGGCAAATTATGAAATGTGTTCTTCCTATACCATTAAGAATATGAATTCTGTGATCAAAGAACTCAATATTACAAACTCTAAACTTTCACATACCAAAACTGCGCTAAAAGAATCGGAGAGGATAGCCAATGAAGAAAGAGTTATTGCTCAGGAAGCTTCAGAAACAGTATCTGCCATGCTGCAAAAATTACCTTCGGGAGTTGTAATAGTGGATGAAAATCTGAAGGTTATTGAATCCAACACCAGTTTTGTGAATTTATTGGGTGATGAAGCAAGAATGCTAAGTGAAATTATTCCTGGTTTGGTTGATGCCGACTTAACGAAATTGATTCCGTTTCATAAGCTATTTTCAACAGTTATTCTTAATGGTGAAGATATTTTGAATAAAGATGTACATTATGGCAATGCGCTTTTTAATGTATCGGTGTTTACGATTAAGAAAAACAAAATTGTAGGTGGAATTATCCGTGATTTATATGCTCCTGAAGTGAGAAAAGAAGAGGTGATCGGTAGGGCAAGAGCTGTAATTAAAGAAAACCTTCAAACGGTTCAGCAAATCGCATTTTTACTAGGGGAAAGTGCCTCTAAGACTGAGAAATTAATGAATTCGATTATCAAATCTCACACTCCAGGTGATAAAGAAAGTTTAGAATAATGGAAGATAAATTTCACATCGACATAGATTGTCAACAATTATTCCATCATGGAGATATGATTTGTGGTGATGTTTTTCTTTCTAGAAGAATAAAGGAAGAAAACAGAACAATTGCAGTGTTAAGTGATGGAATGGGGAGTGGTGTAAAAGCTAATGTATTGGCAACACTTACGGCTTCCATGGCAATGAATTTTACTGCGGAGCATAAGGATGTAATATCTATTGCCGAGATTATAATGAATACCCTTCCTGTTTGCAGTGTTCGTAAGGTCAGTTATTCTACTTTTACCGTAATTGATATCGAATATGATGGAACAACTAAGATTATAGAGTTTGATAATCCTTGTTGTGTTGTTATGCGGGGAGCAGAGGTTTATGATCCAGGTTGGAGAACCATAACTCTTGATAGTGAAGAAAATCAAGGAAAACAGTTAAGAACTTGTTCGTTTACCGCACGAAAAGAAGATAGGGTCTTGTTTTGGTCTGATGGTATCATGCAATCGGGGATGGGAAGTAGAGAGTTGCCATTTGGTTGGGGACATGAGAATGCTTTGAATTACGTGAAGAATATTGTAAGAACAACTCCATTTATATCTGCTAGAAATTTAGGATTGCAATTGGTGAAGAAAGCTTCCCGAAATGATAATGATGAACCCAAAGATGATACCAGTGCAGGTGTAATTTATTACAGAGAGCCAAGAAAGCTATTAATATGCACTGGACCACCATTTGAAGAGGATAAAGATTCTGAATATGCAATGCGTGTTTATCACTTCAAAGGGAAGAAAATTATATGTGGAGGTACTACTGCTGAAATACTTGCTCGAGAATTGAGTTTGAAATTTGCAGCAGGTATGAAAATTACAGATCCTGAATTACCGCCAGCTTCATATATGGAAGGAATCAACTTGGTTACCGAAGGAATTCTTACCATCGGAAAAGTTGCACGTATTTTGGAAGAATATACCATCGATTATGATCTGGGAGATGGACCGGCAGATCAAATTGTGCATTATTTGTTGCAGAGCGATAAAATTTCAATTATATCGGGTACTCGTATTAATTTTGCTCATCAAGATCCTAGTTTGCCTGTAGAACTTGAAATTAGAAGAACCGTAGTAAAAAAGATTGTAAGTCTACTCGAAGAAAAGTTTTTAAAAGATGTAAGCTTAACTTTTATTTAAAGGTACTTATTTATAAGACTTAATAACTTTTGACCTGAAATTGGCTTTGAAATGTAATCGTCGCAACCTGCGGCGATGCTTTTTCCCCTGTCTTCAGCCATTGCATATGCCGTTTGTGAAATAACCGGAACTTTAGGATCTATTTTCTTTATTGCTCTAGTGGCATCAAATCCATTTAGTAATGGCATTTGTATGTCCATAAGAATTAGATCAATATCGTTTTGTGTGAACATTTCAATGGCATTTTGGCCATTCGTAGCCCAGAGAATATTAGCCCCTGTTCTTCCAATTACCTCTTCCAAAAACAGATAATTTGATTCAACATCTTCAGCTATTAGAATGGTTTTTTTAGACCAGTTAAAAGTGTCTGTGCTCATAGAGTGTAATTAGGTTTTCAATATTTGTTAATCAAATTTAATTAATTTTTTGGAATAAAGTGTGACCTCTTTTATCCTGATAATATTCTTTTAAGATAATTATCGAATATGGGTATTAATTAGGGTGACTATATGCTTTTGCGGATTGACTTTATCAGCATAATTGTTATTTTTGAGAATCTCTATAATAAATCTCATGATATTTAAACTAATCAGATCAGGACTTGGATTAAGTCTATTATTTCTCTCAATTGCTGTAAAAGCACAAATTTCTCATGGTGGAGAGCCATTATTTAAAAACGCGAAGTCTAAAATTGAGCCAAAGTTGGTTAAGCTTCCAAAATTTAATACAATATCGAAATCAGCCATAGAAAGTGATGGTAAGTATGGAGTAAGGTTAAAGCATGATCAGTATGCCTATTCATTCGATGTTGATTATAGTATTGAAAAAGATGGAGTATGGGAAGAGTTAAACGATGGTAGAAAAGTTTGGCGATTTTCAGTAAAATCGGAAGGAGCTTATTCTTTGGGACTGGAGTTTTCGGAATTTAGAATACCATTTGGAGCTCAATTATTTGTTTACAATGATCATTCCACTAAGGTATTAGGTTCTTATACTTATGAAAATAATAAGAAATCAGGTAAATTTTCTATTGAACCTTTAAAGGGTGATGAGCTTACGATTGAATATATAGAACCTTCAGAAGTTGAATTTTCTGCTGAATTGTCTATAGAAACAATTCTACATGATTATAAAAATATTTTCAACTTGCTAAAAGGGAGTAATGTAAAGGCATCCGGCGGATGTAATGTGGATATAAGTTGCCCTGAGGGAAATGGTTGGCAAACTGAAAAAAGATCGGTTTGTCATATTTTATACAATGGGTGGATTGCATCTGGAGCTTTAATTAATAATACCAGACAGGATGGAACGCCTTATTTGTTAACTGCTTATCATGTAATGCACGAACAGGAAGTTGCTGATGCAGCAATTTTCTATTTTAATTACGAAAACTCTGGGTGTGGAACAAATGATGGAGAGAGATCTCAATCAATTTCTGGATCAACTTTAAGAGCTACAACATCAAATTTAGACTTTACTTTGCTAGAGCTATCTGTACAACCACCTTTATCTTATTCTCCTTATTATGCAGGATGGGATAGGTCAGGAACAATTCCAGTGAATACAACATGCATTCATCATCCAAGTGGAGATGTTAAAAAGATTTCGATTGATATTAATCCTCCTGTAAGCGCTACATATTCGGATGCTCGATACACTTTTGATGAGAATACAAGCTGGCAAATTTTAGATTGGGAAGTAGGAACTACTGAAGGAGGTTCATCTGGTTCACCTCTTTTTGATCAAAACCATAGAATTATTGGTGATTTAACAGGTGGTGATGCAAATTGCAGCAATTCTGTTAATGATTACTTTGCAAAATTTTCATCGAGTTGGGCAAATTACTCTAATATCAACCAACAGTTAAAACATTGGTTGGATCCATTGAATTTGGGAGTGGAAACTTTAAACGGATATGATCCATCTTTTAAAATTAATGCCAGTAGTAAATGTGTTGGTAATGATTTTATCGTTGAAGCAATCGTTAATGAAGGAGTAGAAAATATGTTGTGGGACTTTGGTGAAGGTGCTACACCAAGTCAAGCTGCTGGAGCTGGGCCTCATGATGTATCCTACAATACAGTGGGAAATAAGACAATACAGCTTATCTATAGGTCAAATGGTGTGGATATTGAAATTAGTAGAGATGTAAAAGTTATTGATTTAACAAAGCTTAGTTTTGATTACTCAATACAAAATAAAAAATTAACATTGATTAATCAATCAGTTGACTTTGATTCTTTTACCTGGAATTTAGGAGATGCCAATACCTCAGATGAAGTTAGTCCAAGCCATGAATATCTTAACTATGGAGAATATACTGTGAGTTTGACAGGTACAAATGATTGTGGAAGTACCAGTGTTTCAAAACAAATTGAAATGAATTATGACAAGCTTTTGTCGGTTTATCCAAACCCATCTGTAGATAAATTTACGGTTGACCTTAGCAAAATTATATATACTAAAATAAGTTGGGGCGTATATTCAAATACAGGTATGGAAGTTAAGACTGGAATTGTATCAAGTTTTAGTAATACTTTGGAGTTTAACCTAAAGGGACTTTCAGCCGGAATATACATTCTTAGGATGAATGTGGATGGTGAGATATTAAAACGAAAATTACTCCTTGTAAAATAACTGAAAAGCCATTCTCGTACAGAATGGCTTTATTTTTTACTACAAGAATACTTTTTGTGTTACTTTTCTATTTTCTCGAATGAAGTAACAATTCCTCTAATTAGTGAAGAGGAGAATCCTTGATGTTCCATTTCATTTAATCCAACAATTGTACAACCTTTTGGTGTTGTAACCTTGTCAATTTCCGATTCAGGATGATTGCTGTTTTCCTGTAACATTTTGGCTGCACCTTTTACGGTTTGAGAAACAATTTGATTGGCTGTGTTTGCATCAAATCCAATTTGAATACCTCCCTGAATCATAGCACGAATAAAACGAAAAACAAATGCAATACCACAGGCTCCCAGTATTGTAGCAGCCTCCATTAATTCTTCATTAATGATTAAACTTTCACCTATTGCATCGAAAATAGATTTTACCTTTTGGGTATGTTCGGACGAAGAATTTTTTCCACAAACACAGGTGACAGATTCTCCAATATCTGCAGCAATATTTGGCATAGCTCTAAATACAGGAATTTTATAATCCAACATCTCAGATATTTCATTGGTGCCTAAGCCAGTAGCCAATGAAACCAAAATGTGCTTGCCTTCTTTTATTTCAGGTTTAATCTCGTTAATGATCTTATCAACATTATAGGGTTTAACGGCCACTAAAATGATGTTGGAGTTCCTAACTGCATAAAGATTATCTGAGGTAATTTCTGCACCATATGGTTTTAAATCTTCTATTAGTTTGAGCTTTCTTCTGGTTGCAATAACATTTTCAGAATTAAAATCTTCATGTTCTAATAATCCTTTGGCGATTGATTTACCAAGGTTACCACATCCAATAACACAAATCTTTTCGTTTTTCATCTGTCTATTTTTATTTGATTTAATCAGGCAGAAGGTGTGAAAATACGCATGACAATAGGTAAAAATACAATTTATTTAAACAAGCTTATCTTATATTCGAGGGATTTCTATTTTAATTGACCTGAGATTTGGATAAAAATTTTCATTCTTTCAAAAAATGTCATACTTTTGATAAATCGATTTAGTAAAACGGTTTAGTAAAAAGCAAAAAACTTGAAAAAGAAATCTATAAAGGATATAGCCCAGGAGCTAGGTTATTCAAAAACAACAGTTTCCTTTGTTTTGAATAATAAAGGGGATGAAAAAAATATCAGTAAAAAAACGCAAGAAAAAATACTGGCATACGTTCGTGAGGTAAATTATCAGCCCAATCAGATTGCTAAAAGTTTGAAAAAAGGGAAAACCAATACCATAGGCTATTTAATTCCCGATATATCTAACCCGTTTTATGCTAAAATTGGACGCCTGATAGAAGATTTGTTAGCAGATAAAGGATATCATTTAATCATTGGAAGTACCGATGAAACACAGGAAAAAGAAGATTTACTACTGAATATGTTTGTGAACCGACAGGTTGATGGACTTATTCTGGCTTCCTCCTTCGAAAATTTGGGGATGTTAAATACATTGGCAGCTCAACGTTTTCCAATGGTGTTTTTCGATAGGGAACATCCTGATTTTTTTGGAAACTATATTCTTGTTGAGAATAAAAATGCAATGAAGGGTGCAGTCCAAAATGCAATCAAGCATGGATCTAAAAAAATAGGATTACTTTCTATTACGCCAAATGTTTATTCTCTGGAACTTCGAATCGATGGTTATCGCGAAGCTTTAAGCGAAAATGAGATTGATATCGATGATCATTTGATTCGAATCGTGGATAACAATAATCTAAAAGAGAGTACCAAAGCCCAATTGCAGTATTTGATTGATGAACAAGTAGACGCTGTTGTATTCACCAATAACCAGATTACTGCTCATGCGATTTGGGCAATGAATATTTTTCACAAGGAAAAAATTGAGGATGTAAGGTTTGTGAGCTTTGATAATCTGGATTTGTTCGATTATTCCCAACCAAAGGTTACTTCGGTTGCTCAACCTATTGAAAAGATAGCCAATTATACCGTGGATATTCTTGGGGAAGTGATGAATGAAAAAGAACACATAAGCAAAAGAATTGTATTAGAACCAAAATTAATAGAACGTTTATAATTAACTATTTATGAAAAACAATTATTTAAAATCAGGACCGATTTTCCTAGCCTTTCTTTGTATGGGCTTTGGTGATGTTGTTGGACCTCTAACCAGTCAGTTACAAGCTGATTATGAGCTGACAAATTTTATGGCTGGATTGGTTACATTCATGGGATTCATCATGTTTGGATTACTATCTGTACCAATGGCATTATTTCAAGATAGAAAAAGTAGAAAGTTTGTATTGTTGCTGGGAATGGTAATTGCATTAATTGGTTTGATTTTACCAATTTTGGGAGATTTTTCCTCGTTTGGATTATTATTAGGAGCATTATTACTGCTAGGAACAGGTGCTACTTTACTGCAAGTCGCTGGAAACCCTATAATGCGTGATGTGTCACCAGAAGGAAAATACTCCAGAAATTTATCTTTTGGACAATTTTTTAAGGCAATAGGATCCTTGTCTGGAGCATTAATCCCTCTTATGGCAGCTAAATATTGGAATTTAGATTGGAAAATTTTATTCCCAATTTACTCTGTGGTTCTATTAATTGCAGTAATCTATTTGTATGTTGTTAAGATTGATGAACAAAAGGATGATGCAGCAACTCCTGCTTCATTTGGTTCTGTATTAGCTTTGCTTAAAAATCCATATGTGTTTTTTATGGTATTGGCTATTTTTCTTTATGTAGGAGCTGAAGTTAGTATGAGTGCAAAATTGCCAAATTATTTAGCGCATCAGTTCAATTATGACATTAAGGAATTAGGGCTATGGGGAACTTTGTTTTTCTTTCTGGCTTTAATGACAGGTAGATTTTTAGGAGGAGTTATTCTAAACTGGATGTCTCCTACAAGATTTTTGAAGGTGACAACTGTAATAGCCATGCTTGGTATTTTAGGATTATATATCGCTCCAACTGCAGTTATTGGATTTGTTTCTATTTTCCTTATCGGATTAGGGTTTGCAAATATTTTTCCTTTGGTATTTTCTATCACAATCGATGCAATGCCTGAGCGTAGCAATGAAATTTCGGGTTTAATGGTAACAGCAATTATTGGAGGTGCATTTGTACCATTGATTTTTGGTGCTGTAGCAGATATCTTTTCATTAATGGCTGGTTTTGTGGTAACATTGGTTTGTATCGGATATATTTTCGGTTTATCATTTTATAAAAGAAAGTAATAATAAGAATGAATATTTGGAGAGATGAAAGAGTTGTAATGACTCTTGATGCAGGAGGAACAAATTTTGTTTTCTCGGCTATGAAAAGTGGGGAAGAAGTAGTTGAACCTATTAGAAAACCATCAAATGCTGACAATTTAGATTTGTGTTTGCAGACCATTGTAGATGGATTTCAAGAAGTGTCCAATAAATTGAGTGAAAAACCGGTTGCCATTAGTTTTGCTTTTCCTGGTCCGGCTGATTATAGAAATGGTATTATTGGTGATTTACCTAATTTGCCTGCATTTAGGGGAGGTGTAGCATTGGGACCAATGTTACGGGAGAAGTTCAATATTCCCGTATTTATTAACAACGATGGTGATTTATTTGTATATGGAGAAGCTCTAGGTGGTGTTTTGCCAGAGGTTAATAACAAATTGGTACAGGCTGGAAGTCCTAAACGATATAAGAATCTTATTGGAGTTACTTTAGGAACTGGCTTTGGTGGTGGTTTGGTGCACAACGGTGAATTGCTAATTGGTGATAACTCAATAGCCACTGAGGTTTGGCTAACAAGTAGTCGTATTTATCCAGAACGATTTGCTGAAGAGGGAATTAGTACAAGAGCCATACAAAGAGAATTTCTTTCTCGTGCAAAAAGTGAATATCCTAAAGATTTAATGCCAAAAGATGTATACGATGTTGCTATGGATCAAACTAATCCGGATAATGCAGCAGCATTGGAATCATTTAAAACTTTTGGAAAATGTTTGGGCGATAGTTTAGCCAATTTATTGACAATTACAGATGGAATAGCTGTTATTGGTGGAGGTCTTACAGGTGCTCATGATTTGTATATGCCAGCAGCATTGGAAGAAATGAACGGCAAATGTTATACTTCAAATGGAGATTCTTTGCCAAGATTAGTTCAGAAAGTATACAATATCGATAATGAAGATGAATTTGCAGAGTTTGCGGCAAATCATTCAACAGATATTAAAATTCCAGGAACAGATAAGACAATAAAATATGATCCAAACCCTCGTTTGGCTGTGTGCTCTAGTGAACTTGGAGCAAGCAAAGCCATAGGTATTGGAGCTTATGCATTTGCATTGAAAAATTTGTAGTAGTAGTGTGATATCCGGATTGAGAATTTAATAGTGCTCTTTCCGGATTTTTCATTGTTAAAGATTAGATTAGAAAAGCCTGACGCTTTATGTGTCAGGCTTTTTGTTTGATTAGTTCTCCTTTGATACAATATCTTTGAATGTATATTGATATTCTTCGTTGTAGAATTTTAGATATAGTTTCCTGTAGTGCTCAAATGTTTCTATTGCCAAGCTATGCTTTCCTTGCGATGCCAACAAATGACACTTTGTTTTTAGAGCAGTTTCATTCATCTGATCAAATTGGAATATTACATTAGATATGGCAAGACTAATTACTTTGTCAAGATTTTCATCTTTAAGGATCTCTTCCAAAGTGCTTACAATCAATCCTGTATTTGAATCTTTGAATGAATCTAACCATTCCGGGAAGATGTCTTGAAGCATTGAACCTCTTTGAAGAATAATGATGATTTCAGCTATATTTTCAATATTGCCTTGTTCTCGTATCAGTTTTATTTCATTTCGAACATGCTCTAAATCGCAAAAAATATTTTCAGGAAGAACGATTTTCCAATAATTGTTATCAAAAACAACTTCAGTCCCTGGTAAATCCTCAAGAATACCTCTCAGTTTTTTGATGTTAACACCTCTGTTGTTTTTTGCGTTGCTTTCCGATTTATCAGGCCATAAATATTCTTGTATTCTTTTGGATGATATTCCTTTTCCTTCATTAATAGTATTTAAAAGGATTAAGAGAAATAGTTCTTTTAGGGTAGGACTAAATCTATAGGTAATATCTTTTCCTTTGTTATCAAAAACCTGAAAACCTCCAAATAAGATAATGGCATTTTGCTTTGGAGCTTCATAATCAGATATTGGAGCTTCAAATATTTCTGTTGAAGTGTAAGTTGTTTGTATTTCAGTTGTTCTACGATCCTTTTTAACTTTCCTGACTATAAATAATCCTAGAAGAATGATACAAATAACAAGTAAAGAGTAAAATATTTTAACCGAGAGAGGTAATCCTACTCCGTTAATATCAAAATTGTCTTTGTTTCCTGGTTCGTAACTGATTGTATAAATATTAACCTCATGGCTCAAATCTTCTTTTTTATGAGAGGTAATTGCGATGAGTTTATTTTCACTATTCCAGTAGTAAAGGTCAGCAAAAGAATCAATATCGAGGAAATTATACGGGATACTATCACCTATAAATGCAATTCCTGCCTCGTTTATAAACCCTTTAATGGCTCTTAAATAAGTGTTTTGTTTTGTTGATGAAAACATTAAAGTATAGAAACTACTATCATTGGCAGTAACTTTCATACTATTGACCGGTAAATACTGAAATTGGTCGTCACATTTGTAGTCCCATAAGTGGGTTATTTCTTGATTTTTGAAATCAATTTTATGCAAATCGTAATAGAACTCTTTTCCTAAAATTTGCTTGCCCATAGAATTTCCCAGGCCACCAAAAATGTAGTAACAGTTTGAGTTTTTTCCAGACTGTCCTAAAGAAGCAAGATACCTTGGCCTTATTGTATCTCCTGAAAAGTTTAATTTATCCCAATTATTGGTTTCTGTATTAAATGATAAGATATCATTGAAATAAGAATAATAGCCATATCCACATACAGTGGTGATGTTTTTAGTTTCAGGATGAAGTAATTTGTTGTGATGCCACAGTTTAGGAGTGTCATCCTCAGTAGACTCTTTTTTGTTGTTCCATGAATTATTAATCGAATCATAGGAGGAAATCAAGTTCTGGTTATAACTGTAAGTAGTTATATTTCCATTCTTGTTATAAATAATTTGCTGTGCTTTTTCAAAACAAGGAAAACCATCAACTTTTTTATTTATAACCGATAGAGTTTTTGTTAACGGATCAAAACTTTGTATTGTACCATCCATGAATATGAACTTGATTTGCTCACTTTTCTTGTCGTACAATAAGGAAGGCAATGAAGAGAAATTTAAGCTTTCTATTTTTTCCCACTTATTGTGATAATCAATTACCCAATCAGGATTGTAAACTTTAGCCGTTTTACTGGAAAGAATATCTTTTACCAGGAAATTATCTGTTTTTTTGAATGGCCATAAATGTCTGGGAGCTCCATCAATTCTAATACTTAAATCTTTTATCGAAATAGAAGGCACTTCATCAATAAAGAATCCGTATTTATTGATTACACCCAATGATAATGCAAAATCAGAATTCTGAGGAAAATCAATATCTGACTGCAGTTTTTTGTCTGCAAATTGCAGATTAATTTTATTATTAATCGCATCTATATGTAGTTCAAAATCAATCCATCGGTTATTTTGAATTTCTTCTTTATTTAGATCTAAATGGAATTTTGTTTCACGCTTATTGTGTATCACAAATAAGTCTGGCATTCGGTAGGTAACCTGAATTAGATTTTTATTATTGGCTTCTTTAAGTGAAAGGATTTCGCCATAGTGTGTTTCAGATTCTCGAAAAGATAAATTAAAATGAATTGTAAAGTTATTGGTATAGGAAATATTGCCATTGTGTGTAATATCAATGCCAGTTCGATTTTCTTTATTTACTTCATTAGATTTAAAATATACTCCATGATCTGCAAACAAATCAGGAATAAAAACTAACAGAAGAATTAAGCAATTGATTAATCGCATTATTTTATATGAGAGAGTTGGTTAATAATTAAAATCTTTTGTGAAAATCAAAGATATTCAAATCTTATTATAGAATGAAGAAAGATGTTATAAAAAACTTGTAGAAGGGCCAATTTATAAGGTAATTTACGGTACTCTTACAAGCTTAAATTCACTTTAAATTTCATCTGCTGAATAATGTTGAGAATGGAGTAATTCAATTTTTCATCTCAAAAAAAAGTGAATTAGAATTAATAGATATAACATCCAGATAATCAATATCAAACAGACTGGTTAATGTATTTGATTTGGTGATTAATTCAATATTAATCGTGAATTAATACGTTTGCGCTAATATTGGCCTCAGAAAATTTCACATGATTTTGTGTTCATTGTATAATTAATATTTACTAACTATGAAGAAATGCTATTTAAGTAATCTTCATTCCATCTTAACTAACCCATTAAGTTTTGGAAGGAAGATTAGCAGTTTAGCCTTGCTTGTTGCAGTATTAAGCTCTCCATTTGCTGCAAATGCAAACGTTAACAGTCTATCTGAAGACAATTCAGCGGTAGCTGTGCAAAAAATTGTTACAGGTACGGTAACTGAAGAGTCAGGAGTGTCATTACCTGGAGTGTCTGTTGTTGTAAAGGGTACAACAGTTGGTACGGTAACTGATATTGATGGTAAATTTCAAATTGCTGTCGACGAATCAAGTGTATTGGTTTTTAGTTTTGTTGGGATGACAACTCAGGAAATTACAGTAGGTTCTCAATCTGTAATTGATGTTGTTATGGCGGCAGATGCTTTACAAGTTGATGAAGTTGTAGTAACTGCTTTAGGTATTAAAAGAGAAAAGAAAGCTCTTGGTTATGCGGTTCAGGATGTAAAAGCTGAAGATTTGACCAAAGCGGGTGACGGTGATCTTGTAAGCTCTTTACAAGGAAAAGTAGCCGGTGTACAAATCAATCAAACCGGAGGTGGTGTTGGTGGTTCTTCCAGAATTGATATTCGTGGGGTAAGCTCACTTGTAGGAAATAATGAGCCATTGTGGATTGTTGACGGTGTACCATTTGATAATGGAAATTCAAATGATGGTTCTGTTTGGGGAGGTACTTCAAGAGCCGGTGGTGCTTTTGATTTAAATCCTGATGACATTGAATCTGTTTCTGTACTAAAAGGTGCCAATGCTGCTGCTCTTTATGGAGAGCGTGGTGGTAATGGTGTAATTTTGGTAACTACCAAGAAAGGAAAACGCAATAAAGGTTTAGGTATTAGTTATTCAGGTAGTATGACGCTTTCCGAAGCAGCATACATGTTGGATCTTCAGGATAAATTTGGACAAGGTATCAATGGAGAATACTATACTACTGAAACTGCATCTTGGGGACCTGAGATGAAAGGTCAGCAAGTTGAATCATGGACCGGTGAAATGATTCCTTTTGAAGACCAGGGGAACTTGTTAAAAGATTTTACCAGAACTGGTATAGCTCACAAACACAACGTATCTTTTTCTGGCGGTAATGATGATGGATCTTTCAGAATGTCTTTGGGAAAAGATATCATTAATGGAATCTACGACAACCACAAGGTTGAGAAAACAACATTCGATTTGCGTGCTGATTATGACATTAACTCATGGTTGAATGTTGAAAGTAAGTTGTCTTTCTTCCTAACAGAAGGAGAGCAGAGGCCAGAGGTAGGAAACTACAGCTATGTAAGCTATTTCAATACAATGCCTCGAAATATTAGACCTAGTGATTTGAAACCAGGTTACGATATTATTGCAGGAAAGCATGTAGAGAAGATCTATTCGGATGCCAGCCCTGGTAATCGAAACCCATACTTTTTGCAGGAGCAATATGTGAACAATGATAAGAAGAACAGAACCTTTGGTTTTATTGCTGCCAATGTAAAACTTACATCAGACTTAAAAGCTAAGTTTAAGTATGGTATGGATTTTTTCCAGTTCTCATCATTAGATGGTTACCAGTATGCTGATAACATCAATCCAAATCGTCCTGATTATAATCCAACACAGTCAAACTTTAAGGAAGAAAACTACGAGTTCCTGTTGTCTTATAATAAGGATTTGAACGAAGATTTTACCATTAGCTTAAATGTGGGTGCAAATACCATGAAGCGTCATTTCAAACAGTTAAGATCTTTCTCAGGTAAATTGTCTTCTGAAGATGATTTCTATTTGGGTGCAGGGTCAAACATTAAGGCTGTTGAAAGTATTACAGAGTCTGAAGTAAGATCGATGTACGGATTTGGTCAGGTAGCTTATAAAAACATGATCTTCCTTGATTTTACTGCTCGTAATGATTGGTCTTCAACATTAACATCTGCTGATACAGAATTTGACAATTCTTATTTCTATCCATCTGTAAGTTTAAGTGCTCTGTTATCAGAGATGTTTGAATTGCCGAAATTTGTTTCTTACGCAAAGGTAAGAGGATCTTTGGCACAGGTGGGTAAAGCTGCTGATCCATATCAAACCAGTCAGACCTATAAAATTGAAAGTGGAGACTTTGATCTTTCGAAAGGAAAAGTGCCGGATGTATTGGTAAACAAAGATTTAAAACCTGAGATTTCTACTTCATGGGAAATTGGTACAGATATCCGTTTGTTCAGTAACAGAATTGGTTTAGATTTCACTTACTACCAAGAAGATACTAAGAACCAGATTTTGAAGCTGTCTACTGACCAAACAACTGGATACCCATACCGATTAATCAATGCAGGTTTGATTCGTAACAAAGGGGTTGAGGTAATGTTGACAACTGTTCCTGTTAAAACAGAAGACTTTAAGTTGACTGTAGGTTTCAATTTTGCGAAAAACAAAGGAACATTAGAGGAGCTTTACGAAGATATGCCTGTTTACAAGTTTGATGACAACGAAGGCTTTGTTGGATTGCCAGGTAAGAGATTGGGTATCATCAGAGGATCAAAATATGACAGAAACGAAAATGGCGATATCATTGTTGATAACAATGGTTTGATGAAATTATCGAATGAAGAGCATAACATTCTTGGAAATGTTCAGGCAGATTGGACCGGAGCAATCAACTTGAATGCTGAGTATAAAGGGTTCTACTTGTCAGCATTGGTATCGATTCAGCAAGGTGGAGACATTCTATCTACCTCTGAACAAGCTGCTGTTTCTGCTGGTACTGCAAAGCGTACTCTTGAGAATAACAGAATGGCATTATTTGTTGATGGTGTAACTGTAGATGGTGGTGCCAACAATGTAATGATTTCTGCCCAGGATTATTGGAGAAAAGTAGCACAGGCTGATGAGGAGTTCATTTACGATGCTTCACATATCAAGCTAAAAGAACTTGCTATTGGATACAACTTACCAAAGACTATTTTGAATAAAATTCCAAATAATCCAATTCAATCGGCCAAGGTTTCTTTGATCGGACGTAACCTATTTTACTTCCACAAGAATACACCAGGAACAGTACCTGATGCCAGTGCTTACAGCTCTAGTTTCGTAGCACAAGCTTATGATTTTGCTCCGGTACCATCTGTTCGTACTTATGGATTTTCACTTAATCTTGGTTTTTAATTGCAAAAGAAGAACAACATGAAATTTAATAATTATATATACGCATTGCTTGGAATACTGCTGTTTAGCCAAGCTTGTTCCGATGATTTTGGAGATATGAATGTTCCTTCGGATTCAGCAACTCAAGTTGAACCAAGATTCTTTCTTCATGATATGCAAATGGAGGTATTTGCTAACTATCAGCGAAATGTAAATTTATATCCTGATTTATACTCTCAATACTGGGCCAATACGGTTTCAGGATTTGGATCAGCTCGTTACGAATATGTTGATGGATGGATTGGAAACCAGTGGAAAGAATTCTATACCCGTCAATTGCCTAAATCAATAGCAATTAGCGATACATATGGTGAAGATCCATATTATGTTGATGCCATTGCCATCAAAGAGATTTGGATATGTTACTACTGGTCAAGAATGACTGATTCATATGGTGATATTCCTTATTTTGGTGTTGGAAAAGGGGAATCTGTAGCCTATAATCCACAAAGTGAAGTGTACGCTGATTTGTTCAAGCGATTGGATAATGCCGTTAATAGCATTACTGGAGATGCTGCTCAATATAGGTATTCAGATGGATATGATTTGATCTATGATGGAGATGCCTTGCAATGGAGAAAGTTTGGTAACTCACTTCGTTTGAGATTGGCGATGCGAATTTCCAATGTCGATCCTGAAAAAGCGAAAACAGAAGCGTTGGCAGCAATCAACGGACCTGGTGGAGTTTTTGAATCAAATGCAGATGTTGTGAAAGTTCCAATGTGGAGCAAAGGATGGAACGATTATTTGCACCAAATGGGATGGAGTTGGAACAACATTCGCATGTCGAAAACTATGTCTGATTATCTGTACAATACATCATCCGTTGGTGAAGATCCAAGAACACCAAAATGGTTTACTTACCAAAGAACGGTAGATGATAAGAAAGTTGGCCAGACAAAAGAGCAGGTTGGCAAAGAAAAATACTTTGGACTGGAGAATGGATTTAATACGGTTCCAGCAAAAGTGAAAGAGGATTTTGCAGCCATTAATTTAACTGGTGGTTATATCGATTTTGTTGGTGATGGTGGAGAACACAAGATGTATTGTCCTGTAATGTTCTTTTCTGAAGTACAATTCTTAAAGGCAGAAGCAGCATTGAGAGGCTGGATTAGCGAAGATGCAAATGCTTTGTATTTAAGTGGTGTTCAGGCTTCAATGGACTATGTTGGTGTTGCTTCTTCAGATGCAACTGATTACATCAATGGTTTGTCAAATTTGGGTGGTTCAAATGAAGAACAGTTAAAGCAAATCATTACTCAAAAATGGATTGCCAACTTCCCTAACGGAGTTGAAGGATGGGCTGATTTTAGAAGAACTGATTATCCGGACATTACTTTACCAAAAGATGGTGTTAGTGGAAGTTCAACTGTGGACGCTGGCAGTTGGGTAAAACGTATTCGTTACCCAAACAATCAGCACGAGCAAAATAGTGCCAATATTCCATCTTCAATGAATACCAAAGATACGGATAAAATGGGCATTCGTGTTTGGTGGGATACTGCTAACACTAAGGATAAAGTTGGTGGTTTAATGAGTAGCAATTTCTAATAACTCAAAATCTTTAAGAAATGAAAGCAATTAAATTAAATATAAAAATGTTGTCGTACCTGGCTGCTTTCCTTATGGTGTTTGCCTTTGCAGCTTGTGATGATGACGATAATGGAGGTGGAAATTACGAAACCGCTTCATTAGATGCTTTAATTACTGAGGCAGAAAGCTTAATCGCAAATAGCGAGGAAGGAATTAGCCCGGGAGACTACAAGCCTGGCTCTAAGGTAGAACTTCAGGAGGTTATCAATTGGGTGAACTGGGCCGTTGAGCGCGCAGATTCTCAGGATGACATCGTTGATGCAGCGAATAAACTTCAAATTTATATCAATAAATTCAAAGGTAATATTGTACAACTAGCAGTACCGATTATCGATCAGACCAATGATACTTATATCAAGATCTCCGATAATATCTTACCGGTATTTGCTAAGAGTTTTACCATCGAAACTAAGATCTATGTAGTTGATTTAGCTCAAAAGGGATATTCAAACAACATTTTCGCAACTGAGCAATCAGGTCCTGATAGTGGTTTTGTGATCCGTTACTTCAGCGATGGTAACATCCACTTGAATGTAGGTAACGGTAGCGGATGGGATCAGGTTGAGACCGGAGCAGGAACCATGAAAGCAGGAGAATGGATGCATGTTGCATTTGTAAATGAAATTTCTAGCCAGAAGCTTTACATTAATGGTGTTGAAGTGGCTGCTCAAACTAAAACATACTCACCAGCTCCAGTAGCATCTTTCGTACTTGGAAATGGTCCAACCTGGACTGATCGTGTTATCAATGGTATGCTAAAGGATGTGAGAGTTTGGTCTACAGCAAGAACTGCTGATCAGATTGCAAGCAACCAGGATGCTACATTCGAAGGAACTGAGGAAGGTTTGGCAATGTATTTCCCATTCGATGCTGATTTAGGAACTAACTTCAAGGATGTTACCGGAAATTATACTGCAACTTTTAAAGGTAGTGTATCATGGGCAGCAGATGGAATTCCACCAGTAATCGAGCTTAACTACGATGGATTGAATGCAGTAATTGCCGATGCTTCAGATCTTAAGAACAGCGTTGTTGAAGGTGAAAATGATGGTGACTATCCTGTTGGAACAATTGAATATTTACAATCATTGATAGACGAAGGTACAGCATTGTTGACAGCGGCTAAAAAGCAGGCTGAGTTAGATGAGAAAGCTGAATTCATTACAAGCAAACTTACTTTGGTTCAGGAAAATTTGGTAGCTGATGCAACTGGTGTTTATGTTGATCGTGATAATCCAAAAGCAATTGGTTTCAGAATTACACCTAACTACACTCCTCAAGGTGATTACACTGTAGAGTTTGATGTACGTGTGAAGTCATTGGGAATGTACGGAACAGGAGAATTCTTTAACAATGGTAACTACGGTATTTGGGTGTATGGTTACAAAGAGTTAACTGAAGAAGCATTATTGTCATCAGGTGGACTTTGGAACTTTACCAATGCAGGTAGTGGTTGGCAAGGACCAAAAGCTGAAGCTCTTTCAATCAAGTCTGGAGAGTGGCAGCATGTTGCTATCGTTCACGATAACACAGCAAGAACAACAACTTTATATGTTGATGGCGTAGAAAAAGGTGTTCAAACCGACATAGGAGCTCCTGAAGTTTCAGGTTGGGGAGAAATGTGGCTTGGAAACGGCTGGGGTAAAATGCATGGTTCTATCAAAGATTTCCGTCTTTGGGATGTTGCACGTGATGCTGTTGATTTAGATGCAGATATCGATGGTACTGAAGCTGGACTAAATGCTTACTTCCCACTAAATAAAGTTGGTGGTGTTAAGTTTAAAGATGTTACCGGTAACTATCATGGAGAGATGAGAGGAATCTCATGGAATGTTATTAAGTAATAATTACTTACAATTTATTTGGGAGCTGCTTTCCGGCAGCTCCCATTATCAATATAACCTACGGGTAAAAAAAATCAGAATAATAGGTTTGCTTCTACCTAATATAAAAAGAAGGATTGTTTTGTAGCCTTTTCGCAAAAGGTATATTAAATTAGAGAAATATTAGAGCGATAAGCTTATTATATATCAACCTTATTACTAAACCATATAGTAAAACCAAATGCAAAAATTAAAATCAATCAAAACACTAGGATTGTCATTTTTGTTGGGTGCACTTGCATCCTGTCAGCTAACAAGTGGTAACACAAATGATGATAGTTTAACTCAATATGTTGACCCATATATTGGATCAGGGGGACATGGTCATGTGTTTGTTGGAGCCAGTGTGCCTTTTGGAGCAATTCAGGCTGGACCTAGCAATTTTCATAAAGGATGGGATTGGTGTTCATCATATCACTATTCAGATAGTATTGTTAAAGGATTTTCCCACTTGCATTTGAGTGGAACAGGTTGTACTGATTTGGGCGAGTTTTTAATTATGCCAGCTGTAGGAGAGTTAAAAATTAACCCAGGTTCCCAAGAAAATCCAGAAGAAGGTTATGCTTCTTATTACAGTCATGATACAGAAAAAGCCGAAGCTGGTTATTATAAAGTGTTTTTGGATACTTATAATGTAGGTGTTGAAATGACAACCACCGAAAGAGTTGCCATGCATCAAATTACCTATCCAAAATCAGAACAATCCAGATTAATTATTGATTTAAAAGAAGGTAATGGAGATCAGGCAACAGAAACTTTCTTTCATAAGGTAAATGATACCATTGTGGCAGGTTATCGCTTTTCAAAAGGATGGGCTGCAGATCAACGTGAGTATTTTGCAATGGTTTTGTCAAAGCCAGTTCAAAATATCATGGTTTATAATGGCGATAAAAAATTAGATGGAGATGCTGGAAAAGGGAAAGCTATCAAAGCATTTCTTAATTTTTCCACAGAATCTTTTGAGAAGGTTCAGGTGAAGTTTGGTATGTCGCCTGTAAGTATGGAAAATGCATTGCTAAATATCAAAACCGAAATGCCAAATTGGAGTTTCGATGAGATTCTTGCTGCAAACAAAGCCAAATGGAACAAGGAACTTGAAAAAATTCATATTGAAACTCAAAATAAGAAAGACAAAATAGTTTTCTATACTGCCATGTATCATACCCTAATTGCACCTAATATTTTCGATGATGTAAATGGTGATTATAGAGGTACCGACAAAGAGGTTTACAACAATACCAACAGTACAAATTACACCCTGTTCTCGTTATGGGATACCTACAGAACAGCTCATCCATTGTATACAATTACACAACAGGAAAGAGTACCTGATATGATCAACTCAATGCTTGAAATTTATAAGCACCAAGCTAAGCTTCCTGTATGGCATTTAAGAGGAAACGAAACCAATACAATGGTTGGGTATAGTGCGGTACCAGTGGTTGTAGACGCTTGTCTTAAAGGATTTTCAGGTTTCGATATTAATTTGGCATATGAAGCTGTTAAAACTACTGCAATGGGTGATTTCGAACCAGGAGTAAAAGAATTGCAGAAGTATGGATACATTCCTTGTGATATGATGCACGAATCGGTTGCAAGTGCAATGGAATATGCGATTAGCGATTGGGGAATTGCACAGTTGGCAAGAAAACTTGGTAAACACGATGATGCTAAGTATTTCACGGAACGAGCTAAGGCTTACCAAAAATATTTCGATCCCAATGACAAGTTCATGAAAGGTAAAATGAAAGATGGTAGCTGGAGAACTCCATTTGATCCTTTATCAGCACAGCATAGGGTAAATGATTATTGTGAAGGAAATGCATGGCAATATCTTTGGTTGGTTCCACAAGATCCTGAAGGCTTAATTCAATTATTGGGAGGTGATGAACCATTTCTTACAAAATTGGACAGTTTATTCTCTATTTCTTCAGAATTGGAAGAAGGAGCTTCTGCTGATATTACCGGATTAATTGGACAATATGCTCATGGAAACGAACCAAGTCATCACATAACTTATTTGTATGCATATGCAGGAGAACAATTCAAAACTGCCGATAAAGTAGATTATATCCTTAATGAATTATATACTGATAAGCCTGATGGATTATGTGGTAATGAAGATTGTGGTCAAATGTCAGCTTGGTATGTAATGTCATCTATGGGATTTTATCCTGTAAATCCTTCCAATGGTGCTTATGTATTTGGTAGACCTTTATTTGATAAGGTGAGCATTAATTTAAGTGCAGACAAATCATTTACGATCATTGCCAATAACAATAGTAAAGAGAATATTTATATCCAGTCGGTGAAGTTAAATGGACAGAACTATACCAAGTCATTCATAACTCATAAAGATATCATGAATGGAGGAGAGTTGATATTTGAAATGGACTCAAAACCGAATAAAGAATTTGGTTTTAAAATAAAAGATAGACCAAAATCAATTGTGTACTAGAAGTAAGTGAAGAATGAAGAAGATTAGTTTTATAATACTATTATTTCTTGCGATAAGTGCGTCGGCAAGCAAGAATAACGATAAAGAGAAGAATAATACGGTTGATTTAGTGAATACTTTGATGGGGACCGATTCGGAGCATGCACTTTCGAACGGGAATACCTATCCGGCAATTGCTTTACCCTGGGGAATGAATTTTTGGACTCCCCAGACCGGAAAAATGGGTGATGGATGGGGATACACCTATGATGCAAAGAAAATCAGAGGGATTAAGCAGACACATCAACCAAGTCCTTGGATCAACGACTATGCAGCCTTTTCATTAATGGCCGTAACCGGAGAACTGAAATATAACGAAGAGGAGAGAGCATCTTGGTTTTCGCATAAAGCAGAAGAGGCAAGACCTTATTTTTATAGTGTTTATTTAGCAGATTACGATGTGGTTGCTGAAGTAACGCCTACAGAGCGTGCTGCTATGTTTCGATTCACTTTTCCCGAGAATGAGAACTCATACATCTTACTGGATGGTTTTTTCAAAGGATCACAAGTGAAAATCATCCCTGAGGAGAGAAAGATTATTGGTTATTGTAGAAATAATTCGGGAGGTGTTCCTGATAATTTCCACAACTATTTTGTGGCTGAATTCGATAAGGATTTTGAGGTGACTCATACCTGGGATGCGAACAAAATTCAGAAGGGTTCAAAAGAAGCCGAGGGAGAACATGTTGGTGCCGTGATTGGTTTTAAAACAAAGAAAGGTGAAACGGTTCATGTGAAAGTAGCCTCTTCTTTTGTGAGTCCTGAACAAGCACAATTAAATCTTTCAAGAGAAATTAGTGATAAGTCTTTCAATCAACTAAAAGAAGAAGCAAAACAAGCCTGGGAAAAGGAGTTTAATAGAATTCAAATTGAAGGTGGAACAGAGGAGCAAGTAAGAACTTTTTACTCTTGTTTATACCGAGTTCTTCTATACCCAAGGAAATTTTACGAGATAAATGATAATGATGAAGTAATTCATTACAGTCCTTACAATGGAGAGATACTGCCTGGTTACATGTTTACAGATAATGGCTTTTGGGATACATTCCGGGCAGTATTTCCATTTTTTACTTTGATGTATCCTGATTTGAATGCTCAAATTATGGAAGGTTTAGCAAATACCTACAAAGAAAGTGGTTGGTTGCCTGAATGGGCGAGTCCTGGTCACAGGGGATGTATGATTGGTTCGAATTCAGCATCCTTGATTGCCGATTCTTATTTAAAAGGAATTCGTGGTTATGATATTGAAACCTTGTATGAGGCCATCATTAAAAACACCAAAGGTTACAATAAGGATGTTACTTCTGTAGGACGTTATGGTGCGGAATATTACAACGAGTTAGGATATGTGCCATACAATGTGGGAATAAATGAAAACACGGCCAGAACATTGGAATATGCTTATGCAGATTTCTGTATTTGGAAGCTGGCTCAGGAATTGAATCGTCCACAAGAAGAAATTGATTTATTTGCCAAGAGAGCGCAAAACTTTAATAATGTATTCGATAAAGAGTCAGGCTTGATGCGTGGGAAGAATAAGGATGGTCAGTTCCAGACTCCTTTTAACCCTTTAAAATGGGGTGATGCCTTTACTGAAGGAAATAGCTTGCACTATACCTGGTCCGTTTTTCAAGATGTGAATGGGTTGATTAATCTTATGGGAGGTAAAGAGAAATTCATTTCTACTTTAGATGGAGTATTTGAAATGCCACCAAAGTTTGATGATTCATATTATGGATTTACAATCCATGAAATTCGTGAGATGCAGATTGTGAATATGGGGAACTATGCTCACGGTAATCAGCCAATTCAGCACATGATTTACCTGTATAATTATGCCGGTGAGCCATGGAAAACTCAATCTCGTGTACGTGAAGTAATGGATAACTTGTACACATCGCAGCCTGATGGTTATTGTGGTGATGAAGATAATGGACAAACATCGGCTTGGTATGTGTTTAGTTCCATGGGATTCTATCCTGTTTGTCCGGGTACCGATGAGTATGTTTTTGGTTCTCCTCTGTTTGACAAGGTAAAACTGACTCTTGAAAATGGAAAAACCTTTACCATAAGCAGTACAAATAATTCCAAAGAGAATGTTTTTGTAAAGGATATTAAATTGAATGGGAAATCTTTTAAGAAGAACTTCATTAAGCATGGAGATATCTTAAAAGGCGGAAAAATAGATTTTAATATGTCGAAGAAAGCGAATAGGAAGCGTGGAACATCAGAAGACAGCTATCCTTATTCGATGAGCAATCAGAAATAATCCACTAATTTATTAAGCCAAAGGAATAATATGCATTAAACCAGTTAGAGATTCGATTACCTACTTAGGTATTTACTCAGGTTTACTGTTATTCCTTTGGCTTAATTTTGTAATACAAGCCTATGAAAACAAGAATACTATTCCTGGTAAGCATTTTATCTTTTTCTCTTTTGGTATCAGGAGCAGAGAAAAAAGAGAAGGGGTTTAAGATTAGCTATGAGCAATACAGCCATGGTAAACTGGTTCCCAATAGAGGTGTTTCAGCTACTGTGATCAATGGGATCGCGCAATTATCAAACTCTTCAAAAGTTGAAAGCTTCTTTATTAATTACAAGTCAAAGAATGTGGTGAAGGTGCTGAAACTTAAGGATGGACAATTTCAGCAGATCACACCATTTTCAGAATTACCTACAGCAAAAGAAACCGACGAGAAGGAGACCATTTTAGGCTATGAATGTAAAAAAGCCAGTTTCCTTATTTTTTCAAATAGAGTAGATGTTTGGTACACCACTGAAGCAAAAGTAAGTGCATCGCCATCCTTATCTGTAATTATCGACAATGGATTGGTATTAAAATACGTGGTTAATGGGAATCGTACCATTCTGGCAAAATCCATTGAGAAGGAAAAGGGATTTATGGAATATCCTGCAGAAAATACTCCTAAAATTGACCAGGCACGTTATCGAGAGTTAATTATCAAATCAAGGTACAGGACCATTCCTGTATTCGATAAGGAGCAAATCAATTTCCAGGGAGGTATAACGAATCCTAAGGAAAAAATCCTGAATCATACCTATCGTTTTTCAAAGGGTACGGTGATCATGAAAAAGATTAAAATGCCTGATTTGAATCCGGAAGGTAGTGTTTTTGTGAAGCTTACAAACTGGTCGAATGGTGATGCCTACGACAGAACAGGCTGTGTTTTTACCATTGCGAACAATGATAAAAATTCGATGCTGACAGCCCTGAAAAATGGAAAAGAGGAACTCCCTATCTATATTGACAAAAAAGGAGTGGAATACCAGGGAGTAGTGAGTGATGATAATTATACCGTACCTGTGGAGCTGATGAGATTCTTTACTTCATTTGGAGTGGGACATTTTAATGAGAAGAGACCGATCAATAATTACAACTGGCAGGATTCTGTTGTCTACAAACAAGAAGTGACAGAATTAATTCCTTTACAAGAAGATGAAGTTTGGATTGGTGTATTCATTGGGAATTATGACAAAGGTGGTCATAAGGTGAGCTTGGAGTTGAATTATTATCCTCCGTTTGAAGAGACTGCTGCGACAGAGAAATATATTCAACCACTATTTTATACTTTGAATGTGATGGAGGCAAGTGGTCAAAATTACGGTCGTATGTTTAAAAATGATACCCTGGCTGTGGAATTTACTTTAGATGAAAATGTGGAGGATTTACAGTTGTTATATACCTCAACCGGTCACGGTGGATGGGGCAATGGTGATGAGTTTGTTCCTAAGGTAAACCAGTTGTTGATAGATGACGAGTTGATTTTTAAGCATGTTCCATGGAGAAGTGATTGTGCTACCTATAGAATGTCCAACCCAGCCTCTGGAAATTTTGGAAACGGATTGTCAAGTAGTGATCTTAGTCGTTCCAATTGGTGTCCTGCAACCTTAACATCGCCTTATTATATTCCTCTTAGTAATTTAAAAGCAGGGAAGCATGTTATTAAGGTAGTGATTGATCAAGGAGACGATGAAGGATCCAGTTTTAACCATTGGAGTGTATCTGGTATTCTTGTTGGAAATAAAGAAATCTCTAAATAGTACATGTAAACGGGTATCTGTTCAGATACCCATTTTCAAATCCCCTAACTTCATGAAAAACTATTATCTACTCAGCCTTGTTATTCTAACCGTTTTTTTCAGTGTGTCCTGCACATCGAATGTGAGAAAAAATAAGGGTATAAACCTGATCCCTTATCCTAACTCGCTAGCAAAACAGAAGGGGAATTTTAAGGTAAATCGGAAGACATTTATTACGATGAATTCTGAGAAGTCGCTTGAAATAGCAAAACTGCTGGTTCATAGATTTGAACCGCATTTAAACATACCTGTTCAATCTGAACTAACAGGAGAAAGCTCCCCAAATGCAATTCATCTTTCTGTAGATTCAAATTACAATATCCCTTTCGAAGGGTATAAGCTGAAGGTGAATGAGAAGTCGGTGACTTTGTTGGCATCATCTGAAAATGGCTTGTTCTATGGGATGCAAACCCTTTTGCAACTGATCTATATTGAGGATAAGGGAAGAGGTGAGATTCCTTGTGTGCAGATAGCTGATAGTCCCCGATTTGCATGGAGAGGAATGCATCTGGATGTATCAAGACATTTTATGCCGACCTCATTTATTAAGAAGTACATTGATTATTTGGCTGCCAATAAATTGAATGTTTTTCATTGGCATTTGGTTGATGGAACTGGTTGGCGCATTGAAATAAAATCTCACCCGGAGCTGACTGATATAGGTGCTTGGAGAGTGGTGAAGGATGCTGATAAGCCATGGAAAGATATCGAAGCATGGAAGGAAGGCGATGACAGACCAAAATATGGAGGATACTATTCTCAAGAGGAGATCAAAGAAATTGTAAAATATGCACAAGGTCGTTTTATTACAGTTTTACCTGAAATAGAACTGCCTGGCCATTCGGAAATTGTCTTCGATTGTTATCCTCATTTGGTTTGTAAAGACAGCAGAGGAAAAAGCTTAAAAAATATCGGAGTATACTGTGCCGCCAATAAGGAGTCTTACCAACTGTTGGAAGATGTTTTGGATGAAGTAATAGAGCTTTTTCCATCAGAATATATACATATTGGTGGTGATGAAGTAAACAAAAGCAATTGGAAGAAATGTGCGGCCTGTAAGAATTTGATGCGGAAACACAAGTACGATGAGAAAAGCCTGCAAAGCCATTTTGTGAATCATTTCGATAAATACCTGTTATCTAAAGGACGCAAGTTAATTGGTTGGCATGAGATTTTGGAAGGAGATTTATCTTCATCGGCAAGTATCATGTATTGGGGTGGAATGAAGGGGCTCGAAAAAGCATTAAAGGAAGGCCATCCAACAGTTAATTCAACAGGTACATCTTATTATTTTGACCATTATCAAAGTTCAAGTAAGAATGAACTACCCGCTTGGGGTGGATTTTCTCCACTTCATCAGGTTTATGAATTGAATCCACTTTCTCATATTTCAGATACTTCTTTGTATCAGAATGTGTTGGGTGTTCAGGCAAATGTATGGACGGAACATATGAAGACACCTGAAAAGGTGGAGTATATGATTTTCCCAAGAATATTCGCATTGGCTGAGAATGCCTGGACCAAAGAAGAGAATAAGTCATGGGAGAGATTTAGAACTACTGTTGATGAATTTATAGCGGACTATCAAAAGGCAGGTGCTAATTGCTCTATGAGTGCGTATCGTCCAATCATAAGTACGAAATTAGATACTCTCACCAAAATGCTTGAAGTGAGAATTGAACCTGAATTGGAAGCAGAGGTCTATTATACCTTAGATGGAAGTGAGCCTACGATAGAAAAAGAACACTTGTATACAGAACCATTCTTGTTGGATTCGACAAAAGTGTTAAAAGCGATTTCTGTAAAAAACGCTAAGGTGTTAACTGAAATGGAAACAGAACGGCTTATTGTGCATAAAGCGCGAGCCTGTGAAATAGATCTTAAAAATCAACCTTATTCAAAGTATGCAGGAAAAGGAGGTATGACCTTGCTTGACCTTGAAAGAGGTGGCAAAATATGGGGAAATGGTAAGTGGCTCGGCTTCTTAAATAAGGATTTAGATGCATCGATAAAGCTAAATACTGCCACTAATATAAAAAGCGTTTCTCTTAGTTGTATAACTGATAAGGGAGCAAGCATCCTGTTTCCAGAATCTATTCAAGTTTTTGTATCGAAGGATGGGAAAAACTATCAGCTAGCAGGAGAATGGTCAAAAACGGATTCCATTAGAAGTGTGGAGGAGCAAGGCGTGGAAAATAAGCTGTTAACTGTTGATTTGGAGGTTTTAAATTTTGAGTTTGTTAAAGTGATAGCCATTTGCCCTAAGCAAGAGAGAAGAGGGACTTTTATTTTTATCGATGAGTTGATTGTTGAGTAGAATATATGATCTCTTGATCTTATCAAATATGTGCCTACAATAAATTAAAACACAAACTAATCCTGGATATTCATTGGAGTGTAACCTACTGCAATTACTCTGGGATGAGAATAACCCTATAGATATGCATAGAAGAAATTTTCTAAAAAACTCAATCCTATTTACCGGAGGACTAAGTCTTATTGGTACAAAAGGATTTAGTTTAACAAATGAAGTAAAATACATCTCAAATAGACCACCAGCAGCCGAAAGGAAATTTGTAAGTCCAGCTGTTGATGCGATCATTGCTAAGGTTAAAAAGTCAATTGCGAACAAAGAGTTGGCATGGATGTTTGAAAATTGCTTTCCAAATACATTAGACACAACGGTGACTTATTCTGAAAAAGATGGAAGACCCGATTCTTTTGTGATCACCGGAGATATTCATGCCATGTGGTTAAGGGACTCAACAGCCCAGGTTTGGCCATATCTGCCACTTGTAAATGATGATCGGAAATTGAAAGATCTTTTTCAAGGGCTCATCAACCGACAGAGCAAATGTATCAACATCGATCCTTACGCTAACGCGTTTAACAAAGGTGCCGATGGATCACATTGGGAAAGTGATCAAACAGAGATGAAGCCTGAATTACATGAGAGAAAATGGGAAATAGATTCGTTGTGTTATGCAATTAGGCTGGCTTATCATTATTGGAAGAAAACCAATGATACGACATGTTTTGATCGTGCCTGGGTTGAGGCTATGAAATCTGTTGTGAGAACATTCAAAGAGCAACAGCGAAAGGAAGGTAAGGGGACATACTCTTTTTTAAGAACTACCAGCAAACCTACCGACTCACAACCGGGAAATGGTTATGGAAATCCAATTAATCCTGTTGGTCTTATTGTTTCTTCATTTCGTCCTTCTGATGATGCTACCATTTTCCCATTCTTGATACCATCAAATTATTTTGCCGTAGTTTCACTTAAGCAGTTGACAGAGATCTTAAATTCTTTGGGTATTGAAAAAGAACTGTCTGCATCTGCTTTACTATTGGCAGAAGAGGTGGAGGAAGCTTTACAGAAATATGCTTCCACTGATCACCTTACTTATGGCAAAACACTGGCCTTTGAGGCAGATGGCTTCGGCAACCAACTATTTATGGATGATGCGAACATTCCAAGCTTACTTTCTTTGCCTTATTTGGGAGCAGTAGATCAGGATTCTAAGCTGTATCAGAATACAAGAAAATTCATTCTGAGTAAGAATAATCCTTGGTTCTTTGAGGGAAAGGCTGCTGAAGGTATTGGAGGTCCGCATGTGGGAGTAGACATGATTTGGCCAATGAGTATCATTATGAGGGCAATGACCTCTGACAATGATGAGGAGATTCTGAAATGTCTTAAAATGTTAATGAATACACATGCTGGAACGGGTTTTATGCATGAGACCTTCCATAAGAATAAGCCTGAACATTTTACTCGTTCATGGTTTGCCTGGGCAAATACCTTGTTTGGAGAATTGATTTTGAAGATTTACAATGAAAAGCCAGAATTACTAAAACTTATATAATATGACTGTTTACTATAGATACTTATACCTTTTTATTTTTTGTTTATTGATTCACATAGGTGTGAATGCCCAAACAAGGCAAGGATCTGGTTGGGTAATTGAAACAAGTGATTATTCCGACTATACTGGAGTTTCAATAGCCAATGGACGCATAGGACTGCTACCATCCAAAGAACCGGGCAAAACGAAAGCTATTATTTTGAATCATGTTTTCGATAAGGAGTCAAAATATGGTGTTAGCAAGGTTTTGTTGGGTATTAATTTTGCAAACCTTGAAATAGTAATTAAGGGAGATACTCTAAAAACTGAGAATTGTACAGCATGGACCCAAAAGCTGGATATGAAGAAAGCTGCTTTTACTACAACTTGTAGGTTTAAGAACTATGCTGATTTTTCTTTTACATCTTATGCATTGCGAGGCATGCCTTATACTGGTATGATCGATGTTGAAATTACTCCATTGTTGAGAAATTTGAAAGTACAGGTAGGGGGTCAAATCGTTTGTCCTAACGAATATAAAAATGTTGAATCTGGTTTTCGTGTGATGCAAGATTTGGATGCCAGAATGCCAGTTTTACAAACGGTAGCTGATAGTCCCTTTGGAAAGCACCACATGGCAACCTCTGCTACTTTCATATTTGAAGAGGAGACTCCGGAATTAAAACGTAATGTTAAAGGCCCATTTCATCATGAGTTGGTTTTTACAAAGGATTTGAAAAAGGGGGAGAAGTATAGCTTTGCCTGGGCAGGGGCCGTATGTACTTCTCAAAACTTCGATGATCCTAAGAGTGAGTCTGAAAGAATGGTTGTCTTTCAGCTGTTGGGAAATAAAGAATCAGTAATCGAAAGACACCAAAAGCTGTGGGAAGAATTATGGCAAGGTGATATTGTAATTGAGGGAGATATTGAATCTCAGCAGGATGTTCGCTTAGCTTTATATCATTTGTATTCTTTCTCGAGAGATGATTCGAATTTAAGTATTGCTCCAATGGGCTTGTCGGCTCAAGGTTATAACGGACATGTCTTCTGGGATACTGAATTGTGGATGTATCCGCCATTGTTAGTGTTTAATCAGGATATTGCCCATTCACTTTTAAACTACAGGTTTCACAGGCTTGAAAAGGCTAAAAAGAAAGCTGCCAATTTTGGATATGAGGGAGCCATGTTTCCCTGGGAATCTGACGATACAGGTGAGGAGGCTACTCCAACCTGGGCATTGACGGGAACTTTCGAACATCATATTACTGCTGATATTGGAATCGCTTTTTGGAACTACTACCGGGTGAGCAAAGATAAACAATGGCTAAAGGAAGTTGGATTTCCTGTATTGAAAGAGGTAGCTGATTTCTGGGTGAGTAGGTCTGTTAAAAATGAAGATGGTTCTTATTCCATTAACAATGTAGTAGGAGCCAATGAATTTTACCATCATGCTGATGACAATGCTTTTACAAATGGTGCCGCCAAAACAGCATTGGAATTTGCAGTGAAGGCTGCGAAAGAACTTGACCTGTCTCCCAATAGTCAATGGAGTAAAATTTCCAAAGCTCTGTGCTTTCACTATTTCCCAAGCGGAGCAATGAAAGAAAACAGAACCTACAATGGGGAGGTGATCAAACAGGCCGACGTGAATTTATTGGCTTACCCACTGAATATTGTGAATAAGCCTGAAGATATTCGCAGAGACTTGGCTTATTATGAGCCGAAAATGGCTCCTGAAGGACCAGCTATGTCTCACTCTGTACTTGCTGTTCTTTATGCTCGTTTGGGAGAAGCGGATAAGGCATTCGAGTTATTTAAGAGAGCTTACGAACCAAATAAAAGACCTCCTTTTGGAGCTTTGGCTGAATCTGCATTTAGCCACAATCCATACTTTGCAACGGGTGCTGGGGGGATGCTACAATCTGTAATTTTTGGTTTTGCAGGCCTAAAAATAAACGATGAGGGGATTATTCAAGGTAGTACATGTCTTCCAAAGCAGTGGAGAAGCTTGACCATTAAGGGGATTGGTTGTGATAAGAAAACATATGTGATTGAAAATTAATTTATGAGAGTAAGAGTAGTGTTCCTCGCTTTGTGCGCTGGATTGATGAGTTTATCCTGTTCTTTGGATAATAGAGTGGAGGTGGAATCACCCAATGGAGAATTGAAGTATGAATTGCATGTTAACGATCAAGGTCAACTGTCCTATGAATTATCAGTGGGGCAGCGTAAGTTGATTAATGAATCTAAACTGGGGCTGGAAGCTACAGAGAGCAGACTTTCTATCGAAAAAGTAAAGATCGTTGATAAGAAAATTGTAGAAGTTGATGAGACCTGGAATGCTGTGTGGGGCCAAAACAAAAGGATTAAAAACAACTATAATCAGTTGCTTTTAGATTTGATTACCTCAAAAGGACTTAAGCTTCAATTACAAGTTAAAGCATATGATGATGGTCTTGGTTTCAGGTATAAAATTCCTGAGCAAACAGGTGTTGATAGCATTTTGATTACCGATGAAAATACAGAGTTTAACCTGGCTGAAAATGGTACTGCCTGGTCTATTCCTGCTAATTTCGATAGCTACGAGATGCTATACAGAACAACTAAAATTGATGAGGTAAAAGGTGCCAATACTCCTGTAACCTTTAAAACCAATGATGGAGTTTATTTAAGTATTCATGAAGCAAACCTGACAGACTATGCTGGCATGACTTTGCAAAATACAGGAGGAACAAATTTTGAAGCCAATTTGGTACCTTGGCCTGATGGAGTGAAAGTTAAAGCCAAAGGTTCTCTTTTGACTCCCTGGCGAACCATTACAATTAGTAAGAATGCAGCAGGATTAGTTGAATCAAATCTGATTCAAAATTTAAATGAGCCATGTGCATTGAAGGATACCGATTGGATTGAACCTATGAAATACATTGGTATTTGGTGGGGCATGCACCTGGGAGTGGAAACCTGGACTATGGGCCCAAAACATGGAGCCACAACTGAAAATATGAAGGCGTATATTGATTTTGCTGCCGATCACAATGTTCAGGCAGTGCTTGCCGAAGGCTGGAATACAGGTTGGGAAAACTGGGGGAAAGCACGTGCTTTTGACCAGCAAACTCCTTATGCTGACTTTGACTTTGATGAGGTGGTTCGATATACAAAAGCAAAAGGTGTGGAACTGATTGGCCATCATGAAACCGGTGGCGACTATATTTACTATGAGGAGTGCATGGACAAGGCTTTTTCCATGCTTAGAGATAATGGTATTCGAGTTCTAAAAACTGGATATGCCGGTCCAATACCAAATGGTCATTACCATCATGGACAGAAGATGGTACAACACTACAGAAAGGTTGTGGAAAAGGCTGCAAAGTACAATTTAATGATCGACGCTCACGAACCAATTAAAGCAACAGGAATCAGGCGTACATATCCCAACATGATGACTCGAGAAGGTGCACGAGGCATGGAGTGGAATGGCTGGAGCGAAGGAAATCCTCCCGAGCATTACGTGATTCTTCCTTTTACCAGATGTTTGGGTGGACCTATTGACTATACACCAGGTACATTTGATATTCTTTACAAAAACAGGAAGGAGTATACCAAATGGAACAGCAACGATAAAGGAAATAGCCGAGTGAATACAACGCTTGCCAAACAATTGGCTCTTTGGGTCTGCCTGTATAGTCCATTGCAAATGGCATCGGATATGGTAAGAAATTACGAAGATCAGCCAGCATTTGAATTCTTTGAATTACTTCCTGCCGATTTTGATGAATCAAAAGTTCTATTGGCGGAGATTGGTGATGTGTATTCGGTTGCTCGTCGAAAAGCCAAGAACTGGTATATTGGAACAATTACTGATGAGAACAGAAGAAATCTAGAGCTTGACTTATCCTTTTTAGAGGATGGTAAAAAATATATGGCAAGTATTTTTGAGGATGGAGATAATGCAAATCTCGAAAATAACCCTACAGATATTAATATTCGAAAAGTAGAAGTTGATTCGAAGACTGTATTGTCTGTAAAAATGATTGAAAGTGGAGGTCAGGCAGTTGCAATTGTTCCTATTGTGAATTAATTTGTCATTACAATTGATTAATGATTCAATTGGTAGATTAACCTCAATATTAATCACCATTTAATCTTGAATACTTTAATTTGAATTAGAAACAGTCTATAAGTTATTTATTAGAGTAATTATGATGATTTTTTTATTTAGGCAATGCAAAATGGACACGAATAGCATTAGCTATTTAAGGAGATTTTGCAGCAGTATAAATGAAAAAGTCGCATCATTAAATGATATAATAATTTTTAGACAGTTTCTGTAGATTAGAAATTAGTAAACCGATCGGGAAAAAGCTTGGCTGGCGATAGTCCCGTTCGGTATTATTTTTAAATCCACGATTACAATAAAACCTAACTAATGAAGCGCTTTATAGGAATTTCAATTCTACTGTTTTTTTGTTTTAATGGCTTTGGTCAGTATTCCCAATATGTAAATCCTTTTATTGGAACTACGAATTTTGGAACCACAAATCCAGGGGCCATTGTGCCACGAGGAATGGTTTCGGTAACTCCATTTAATGTTTCCGGATCTGATATCAATAAATACGATAAGGATGCACGCTGGTGGTCTACACCATACTCATGGGATAACTCTTACCTTACCGGATTTTCTCATGTAAATTTGAGTGGAGTGGGCTGTCCGGAACTTGGTGTTATTTTATTGATGCCAACCACAGGAAAAGTCAATGCTGACCACAAGCAATATGGTTCTGTTATGAAGAACCAAAAGGCAACACCAGGCTATTATGCCACTAATTTGGAAAAGTACAGCATCAAGGCAGAACTGAGTTCTACAAAACGCACTGGCATAAGTCGATATACCTTTCCAAAAGGAGAATCAAATATTCTATTAAATCTTGGATTAGGATTAACCAACGAAGTAGGAGCTAAGGTGAGAATCGTTAATAACAAGGAAATTGAAGGTTCTCGAATGACAGGTACTTTCTGTTACAATGATGGTTCGGAGCGTCCTGTCTATTTTGTGGCCCGATTCAGTAAACCAGCAAAGAATTTTGGAGTATGGAAAAACATGCCAAAACTACAAGCAGAAGCAGCTTGGAGCAAAACTTCGGGTGAATACAAATACTACGATGGATTTACCCGGGAAATGTTTGGTAACGAAATTGGAGCTTATTTCACATTTGATACAGAAGAAAACGAACAAATTATTGTAGAAGTTGGGGTTTCCTATGTTAGCATCGAGAATGCTCGATTAAACCTTAAAGCAGAGTCGAATGATTTTGATTTTGAGAAGACTAGAGCAGAAGCAGAAAAAGAGTGGAACGATATTTTAGGTAGAGTTAAGGTTGCAGGTGGAACAAAAGATCAGAAAACCATTTTCTACACGGCTTTGTATCATACTCAAATTCATCCGAATATCATTAATGATGTAAATGGGCAATATCCAGCAATGGAATCTTTCGAAATTAAGGAAACCAATGATTGCAATCGCTACACAGTGTTTTCTCTTTGGGATACCTACCGAAACTTTCACCCATTAATGGCTCTGCTTTATCCACAGGAACAATTGGATATGGTTCGTTCCATGGTGGATATGTATAAGGAAAGTGGATGGTTGCCTAAATGGGAGCTAAACAGCAAGGAAACACATGTGATGGAAGGTGATCCTTCTATTCCTGTGATTGTTGATTCTTACTTGCGAGGATTGACCGACTTTGATGTGGAAGCGGCTTATGCTGCCATGTACAAATCGGCAACAATGGAAGGGAAAAACAACAAATTGCGTCCTGATATCGATCATTACCTGGCAGAAGGATATGTGCCAATTGAAGAGGAATTCGATAATTCGGTATCGCATGCATTGGAATATTATATTGCCGATTGGAACCTGGCTCAGTTTGCAAAAGCTCTTGGGAAGAAAGCGGATTATCAGAAATTTCTGAATCAATCCTTAGGCTATAAAAATTACTATTCGAAAGAATTTGGCGTATTGAGACCTAAACTTGCCGATGGTACTTTCCTAAAGAATTTCGATCCAAAGCAAGGTGAAAACTTTGAACCATGTCCTGGATTCCACGAGGGAACATCATGGCAATATACTTTTTGCGTACCTCATGACATTAAAGGACTGACCAAAATAATGGATGGCAAAAAGAATTTCGTAAGCAAGCTACAGAAAGTATTCGATGAGGATCTTTACGATATGGCCAACGAGCCGGATATCCATTACCCATTCCTGTTCAACTATTTTAAAGGGGAAGAGTGGAGAACTCAGAAAGAAGTTCGTCGTTTGGTGGATGAATACTATAAAAATGCACCTGATGGAATTCCGGGGAACGACGATTGTGGAACACTTTCAGCCTGGATTGTTTACAGCATGATGGGCATGTATCCTGTTTGCCCTGGAGATACAGATTACGCACTAACATCGCCGGTCTTCGATAAAATTACCATAGAGCTTAACCAGGAATTTTATCCTGGAAAGAAATTGGAAATTGTTACGAAAAAGAAGAATGCAAATGATATTTACATCAAAAGCATTAAACGAAATGGTTCAAATCATTCCAGCTACTTTATCAATCATGACGATTTGGTAAAAGGAGGAACAATTGAATTTGAATTAAAATCAAGCAAGTAAAAAACTAAATAGAATATAATGAATCTATCAGTACTCGACATATCCATCATTATCGGATACATTGTTCTAACCATTGTAATTGGTTACTTGTTGTCCGCAAAGGCATCAAAAAACTTATCGAACTACTTTCTAGGAGGAAATAAAATTCCCTGGTACATGCTTGGTGTTTCCAACGCATCGGGAATGTTCGATATTACCGGAACCATGTGGACGGTTACCATACTGTTTGTATATGGTTTAAAATCGGTTTGGATTCCTTGGTTGTGGCCCGTTTGGAACCAGATTTTTCTGATGATGTTTTTGGCAATTTGGTTGCGCCGATCGAATGTAATGACGGGTGCCGAGTGGTTAAAAACAAGATTTGGAGATGACAAAGGTTCGCAATTGTCTCACCTGATTGTGGTACTATTTGCCATTGTGAGTGTAATTGGTTTTATCACATATGGATTTGTTGGAGTAGGGAAGTTTGCCCAAACATTTTTTCCTTGGAATCTGCAAACCTATGTAATGGGAATTACCATTAGTTCTGAGAACATGTACGCCATTATCATTATGGGTGTAACCACACTTTACGTGATAAAAGGGGGGATGTACTCGGTGGTATTTACCGAAGTTTTACAGTTTGTAATTATGACCATCGCCTGTATCATGGTTGGTGTGATTGCCATATCCTTGGTGACTCCTGAACAAATATCTGCAGCAATTCCTGAAGGGTGGAAAGATGTATTCTTTGGTTGGAATCTGGATTTGAATTGGGATCATTTGATACCAGCAGTAAACAACAAAATTGCAACCGATGGTTATTCATTGTTCTCGGTGTTGATGATGATGATGATATTCAAAGGAATGTTGGTAAGTATTGCAGGTCCTGTACCTAGTTACGATATGCAGAGAATTCTATCAACAGAAACACCTAAAGATGCGGCCAAAATGAGTGGGATTGTTTCTTTGGTACTTTTTGTTCCAAGATATTTGATGATTACAGGATTAGCTGTACTTGCACTGGTTTATCTCGCACCTGAATTTAATAAAATGGGCGACAATATCGATTTTGAAATGGTATTGCCTTATGCACTGAATAATTTTATTCCAATGGGAGCGAAAGGCTTGTTGTTGGCAGGTTTAGTTGCAGCCTTCATGTCTACCTTTGCTGCAAACGTAAATGCCGGGCCAGCATACATTGTAAACGATATCTATAAGAAATTTATCAATCCGAATGCATCGCAAAAGAAGTACATTCGAATGTCATATTTGGCATCATTCGCCGTGGTGGCAGTTGGTATTTTCTTCGGATTCTTTGCTGAAAGTATCGATACTGTAATGAAATGGTTGGTGGGTGCATTGTTCGGAGGTTATACCGCATCAAACCTGTTAAAATGGATATGGTGGCGATTTAACGGATATGGATATTTTACAGGAATGTTAGCCGGTTTGCTGGCATCATTAATTGCACCATTGGCTTTTCCTGAAGTTTCTCCTATTTATGCATTTCCATTTATTTTCTTGTTTGCATTTGCAGCATCTATCATTGGTAGTTTAGTAACCAAGCCAGAACCTGATGAGGTACTGATTAAATTTTATGACAGTGTTCGCCCTTGGGGATTTTGGAAGCCTGTTTATTTAAAATTGAAAGAACAAAAGCCAGAGGCGAAACCAAATAAGGATTTCTGGAGAGATATGATGAACTGTACAATAGGTACAGGATGGCAAATGATGTTGGTGTTGATACCAATTTACCTGGTAATTGGTGAGTTTATGTCATTAACCTGGGTAATTCTATTATTTGTTGCATCGAGTGTTGTGCTTTATTTTACCTGGTACAAGAAACTGAGAGATTATCCTGAGGATTACAAATGCGAAGTGAAAAAAGAGGAAGAAATTAATGAAACTGAATTAGTATAAAATCAAAATGACAAATAAAGCTAATATGCCGTGGGAGGAACGTCATGAAGGATGTTCGGATGTGATGTGGAGATATTCTCAAAACCCTGTTATTGGAAGGTACGATATACCTAGTTCTAACAGTATTTTTAATAGTGCTGTTGTACCTTTTGAGGATGGTTTTGCAGGTGTATTCCGTTGCGATAACAAGGCGGTGCAAATGAATATTTTTGCTGGTTTCAGTAAAGATGGAATCAATTGGGAAATCAATCACGAGCCTATCGAAATGGTAGCGGGAAATACCGAAATGATTGAATCGGATTACAAATACGATCCGCGTGTTTGTTGGATTGAAGACCGATACTGGATTACCTGGTGCAACGGATATCACGGACCAACAATTGGTATTGCATATACCTTCGATTTTAAGACTTTCCACCAGTGCGAGAATGCATTTCTTCCATTCAACAGAAATGGAGTGTTGTTTCCCGAAAAAATTGATGGCAAATATGCCATGTTGAGTCGTCCGAGTGACAATGGGCATACACCTTTCGGAGATATTTACATTTCGTATAGCCCTGATATGAAATATTGGGGAGAGCACCGTTGTGTAATGAAAGTGGCTGATTTTACTGATAGTGCATGGCAGTGTACCAAAATTGGCGCTGGTTCGGTACCCATCCGCACCGAAGAAGGTTGGTTAATGTTCTATCACGGAGTAATCAATACCTGTAATGGTTTCCGTTACTCAATGGGAGCAGCTTTGTTGGATTTGGAAAATCCTGACAAGGTATTGTACCGTTCAAAGCCATATTTGTTGGCGCCAGCAGCGCCTTACGAATTGGCTGGCGATGTGCCAAATGTGGTGTTCCCATGTGCTGCTTTAACAGAAGATAATAAAGTTGCAGTTTATTATGGAGCTGCCGATACGGTTGTTGGAATGGCCTTTGGATATGTTGATGAGATTATCGATTTCTTGAAGAAGAATTCGTTGTAGATAGGTTAGGATTAATTACAAAAAAGGATGAGACCCCATTGGTTTCATCCTTTTTTAGTATCAGGCTAATACTTTTAGCTAAAAATAAAGAAATAAAATGCAGTTAATGTAATAGGCATGCTAAGCAGCATCAGTATCATGAAATTTTTCACTGCTGAAGGTTGGTCTTCCTCGTTGTATTGAGGATTCTTTTCTTTCATTCTTGCTTTAATAAAAGTAGTGATGGCATCGTCAGCCATTGTTCTTTTTTGAGATTGTGAAGGCATAAAGCAAATCTTCTTTGTATCTCCCGACTTTTGGTCAAAATACTTAATGGTCATGAACCAGGGACCAGCCAAATCGAACTTGGCAACACTTTCCACATCAGAATAGGGAATTAGCTTTCGTTCTCTGCCTTTAACCAATATTCCTTTTTCTAAGGTGGTAATTTTCTTTAATCTGAATGGCACTTGTATAAAGAAAATAGAGAGCCAAACCGACATAATTGCAAAGGCAATTTTTACACCATCTGGTGCTGTATCAACAAATCCGGAAGCCAGGAAGGATGTCCCAAAGCCTAAAATGAATAGAAAGGGAAAATAGTATTTAAAGAATACGGTTTGTTTTGAGCTTGCGTACATAGGCTTAGGCTTTTAATGAACTTGAATTAATATTAGTAATTCATTTAATTTTAATAAACTAATATTTTAGTTAGCTTAAGAATTATAGTTATTGTATAGTAGTTTGTTTATTGGCTTTAATGTTTAATTCTTTTAAATTAAATAAAAAAGAATCAATTTCTTTAATAATAACGTCAATATTTGGTATAAAACTACGGTTTCTAAATTCAATGCGTGAGATTCTACTTCTCCATGTAATAAAAGGTTTATTAGACCATGAATTTTGTGATTTTTCAGATAATTTCAAAACTCTTTCCCAAGGTATTTCTTCGTGATGTACGGCAACTTCGACAGAATTTAGATAAGTGTTATAGTAAATTTCAACTTTATAACCATTTCTTACACCCTTACACCTACTGCCAACTTTTTTAAAATTGATTTTGTGTAAAGCAGTAAGGTTATTTCTAGTAAATAGTCTATTGGTTTTTGATTTATCAGTAAAACTTTCAATAAAGTTTGAAAATTTGATAATAAAAAAGACGAATAGAGAAGCACAGGCTAATAACTCAATATTACTTAAGCTAATGTTACTTTCATTGTACCTAAAAATAATAGTAATAATTAGTCCAATAATAATACTAATCAGGATATCATATTTAAATAAAATTTTAAAGTTAAATGATCTTGTTCTTGTTTGGTTGCGACATTCCCATACGGTAGGCATTGGAATCATATCTTTTAATAATCCCATGCCTGAACTAATAGAGAATCGCCATTGTCTGGTATGAGGAACCTGAAATATGGTATTAAATATATACACTATATCGTCTTCAATTTTTTTTAATTCAATCTTATCATTATAGTTTATAAATTTGGAATAGTTGATTTTTGGAAATTTCTCTTTAAAACCGAGATTAATAATTTGCTGGGACTTATTAACCGATAAAGGTTTACTGGGAATTAATAGTAAATAAAAAGACCCTTCTCCTTTAAGTATATTGATAAAGTTTCCTTTACTATTTATTTCAAGGTTATTACTAATCGGTTTATTCTTAAGTTCTAATATTTTAGTTTTTAATTGGGTTCTATTTCTGTTCATATAATAATCTTAATGGACGACAGGTTTATTGCAAACTAAGATATAAAGTTATAATTGGATTATGAATCGGATGTATTAGTGAATAAATTAAACTTGTAAGTAATATTAAAAAAAGTACTAGGTACCACTTTCAAAAGTGGTACCTAGTATATTTAAAAGTTCTACCTACTACTTTGCCAAGTTGTAGTAACAACTTTAGAAAGTTCTAGTAAGAACTTTGCAAAGTAGTAGTAAGCATATTTAAAAGTGGAAGTAAGAACTTTATTCACCTGTCGTTTCAACAGGTTGCTCTATATGTATTTTTTCGAAATCAGCATTTTTTAATACATTCTTGAACAACTTACCAGGACGGAAGTTCACCTTAGTACTTTCAATCAATGTGGCATTGAATTCTTCTTCCTTCTCGGCTCCTTTACTCTTGGCAGTAACCCCGAAAGTTCCAAATTCACCCAAGTCCACCTTGTAGCCATCGGCTAAAGTTTCTGGTACAATTTGAAGAAAACCTTCAATTACCGATAACACATCCATTTGGTTTAAACTAGAGCGTTCGGCAATTTGCTTTGCAATAAAACGGTTGTTACGCTTGCCTACATTATTTACCGAGGCATAATACTTAGGTGCTGCAGCACGATTAGAAGGATTTAATTTAGCAATAACTTTATAAAAGATAGTCGTGTCTTTAAAAATTTAAGTTAGTAATAAAAAATATATTAACAATCAGGAAGTTATCAAATATATTTTACTTATCCAACAAAAACAATGAAACATATAAAAATAAAGGGTGTTAATCTTATTGAAAGAATCCCAAAAACCTTGTAGATAAAGGAGAATAGGAGGGTAATATTTTTATGAATTAATTGTATTTAAATTAAAAAATTGAATTCTAGACTTGTATTGTGTATGTGCTATAATATATTAAATACAGTTATGTATTGTGTATGATCATTGAAACATGTCGGAATTGAAATGAGTTTCAATCCTTATTTAGAATGTAATTTAGGGGTGGTGTGTGGCTTAGCTTATTAGACTTTTTGGTATTGTATGAATTTGGAATGCTAACTTCTCAATACTTTCAGAAAAAAAGCTCCCCAAAATGGAGAGCCCTGCTGAATGTATAAACGAAAATTAATTCCTTTATATTCTATTTCTTTTCCTCGTATCCATCATTGTGAACCGAATTTACTGCACGTCCCGATGGGTCTGCATTGTTCTGGAAAGCTTCGTCCCATGCTAATGCTTCGGCTGTACTACATGCAATAGACGGAATGGATGGAACACATGCCGCTGCAGTATCAGAAGCAAAATGCTCAGCAAAAATTGCCCTGTAGTAATATTCTTCCTTCGACATAGGTGGATTAACAGGGAATCGATAAGCCGCATTTTTCAATTGCTCATCGCTAATTTCATTCTCTGCAATGTCACGCAAGGTGTCAATCCAGTTGTATCCAACACCATCAGAGAATTGTTCTTTTTGTCTCCAGGCCACTTCTTCCGGCAAATAATCTTCAAAAGCTTTACGGATTACCCATTTCTCCATCTTACCATCCTTTGCCATTTTATCCTCAGGATTAATTCTCATGGCAATGTCAAGGAACTCTTTATCAAGAAAAGGCACACGACTTTCTACTCCCCACGAAGCCATCGACTTGTTGGAACGCAAGCAATCGAACAAGTGTAGCTTGCTTAGTTTACGAAGTGTTTCGCTATGAAATTCTTTTGCATTAGGCGCTTTGTGAAAGTACAAGTATCCACCAAACATCTCATCGGCACCTTCGCCGGAAAGTACCATCTTAATGCCCATCGATTTGATAACACGAGCCATCATATACATAGGAGTAGAAGCACGTACGGTGGTTACATCGTAGGTCTCCAAATGATAGATTACATCGCGAACTGCATCCAATCCTTCCTGAACGGTAAATGTGATTTCGTGGTGAACCGTTCCAATATGATCAGCTACCTTACGTGAGGCAGCCAAATCTGGCGATCCTTCCAATCCAATGGCAAAAGAGTGCAATTGTGGATACCATGCATCTTGCTCATCGCCAGACTCTACACGCTTGGAAGCATATTTCTTGGCAATGGCAGAAATAACAGATGAATCCAATCCACCGGATAGAAGCACACCATACGGTACATCAGACATCAACTGACGATGAACTGCATCTTCCAATCCCTTGCGAAGTGCTGCCATATCAGTTTCATTGTCTTTCACGTTCTCATAGTCCATCCAGTCGCGCTGGTACCACTCTTTAACTTCACCATCCTTGCTGTACAAGAACTTCCCTGGCAGGAATTCTTCAATCTTGTTACAATATCCTTCTAAAGCTTTCAATTCTGAAGCCACATAGTAGTTACCATGCTGATCCCAACCCTGATACAATGGAATAATTCCCATATGATCGCGACCAACCAGGTAAATATCTTTCTCTTTATCGTACAAGGCAAATGCGAAGATTCCATTCAAATCATCGATAAAATCAATTCCTTTTTGCTTGTACAACGCCAAAATTACTTCGCAATCAGATTTGGTCAAGAACTCATAGGATCCGTTCATCTGATTTCGAATGTCCATATGATTATAGATTTCTCCATTAACAGCCAAGACCAAATTGCCATCTTTGCTGTAAAGGGGTTGTCCTCCTGATTGAGGATCTACAATCGATAGTCTCTCGTGCGATAAAATCGCTTTTTCATCACAAAATATACCTGACCAATCGGGACCTCTGTGACGAATTTTTTTGGACATTTCCAGTACCTGAGGGCGTAATTCCTGTGAATCTACCTTCAAGTCGAATACTGCTACGAATCCACACATAAAAATTTAGTTTAATAGTTACTTAAATGTCGCCAAACGGTTATTTGGCGAATGGTTAATTTTGATATACAGTTTGAAAATACAACTTTATAATCAGATTACCTTGTAAAAATTATGCGTTATCGTTTGCGATTGCATGAAAAATACAAATGTACCCTTTGTGAGAGGGTGTTTGTGTGTAGAAAAGTAAGTTTTGGAAAATGGTGTTGGGAGTAAAAATATTCATGATTAAATGGAAAACACCAACAAAAATGAAAGTTACGGTACTCTGTACCTAAGTAGACTCTTAGATGACCAAACTATAAATTTTACACAGCTCTGCTGCTTTTCTGATGAATTTGAATTGAGTATTACCTAGGTGCTGAGCACCTTGACATTTATAGATAACTTGATAATTTTACGAATATTAAGGTACAGAGTACCCTTATCTATTTCATTAAGATTTTGAAGACTTTCAGAAAACAAAGGACACTTTATACAGTGTCCTTTGTTCTTATCTCTTTTAATAAGCGGTATTAATTATTTTTCAATTCGTTATCCAAAAATAATTTCAGATTATCGATATCGAGTCGCTTTGCGATAATTTTTTTGTCTTTATCGAGTAGGTATATAATGGGTGTACTATATACATCGTAAAATATTCTAAAATTGGTTTGAAATTCAGGATCATAACAATTGATAAAATCATATATGTCGTAATCATGAATGGCATTTTCCCACATTTCCTTTTGATCTTGAGTACAAACTGCAAATACTTTTAGGCCTTTGTCTTGGTATTTGTCTAAGATTTCTGTTTTTAATTTAGGAGTAACCTTCTTACAGTGTCCACAATCAGGTTCCCAAAAATAAAGTACGGTTAGTGGAGCTTCAATCTCGTGTAGTCGTATAAATTCACCTTCAGGTGTTTGCATGAGTAAATCCTGTGATTTCATTCCAATCAGATTGAATTGAGTTTTGATAACCCGTTCTCTGATATTGGCCATTAGAGTAGAATCGGCCCAAGTGGCTTGTCCACTTAAATAATATCTTTTTGCCAGGTTTACAAAGGCAGCATCCATACCCATTACCTTACTCTTTACCGCAAAGTTTAAGGCATATTGAGTTAAATACTGGAAAAATGTTGTATCCGGACGAGCATTTTCAATCAGTTTTACCGACTCTTTTACAATGGAATCAGGGCTTTGAACGAGTATTTTTTCGTAAAAGAAATCCAGCTTCTTCTTCAATATAGGAGTTCTTAGGTACCTGTTATCAGTAAAGTTTACATGATCGAAATAATGATCTTTATTATACAAATAAGATTTGCGTTGAATTACCTTGTCGCGATCAGGAGTGCTTTCCGGAACTTCATTTTTAAAATCAGGAATTTTAGGAGACAAAGTAAACTGGGCAAATTTCTGAACAAATGAATTTTCAGGGAATTCAGATTTTAACTTTTCGATGTAAGCTCTTACTTCGATATCAGTATTTTTAAATTGTTTTCTGAATTTTTCCTTTTCAGAATCGTCAGTTGCTTTTTTATATGCTTCTTGTATTGCTTTTGATTTTTCATTCTGAGATTTCATAAACTTCTGAAAGTTATGAAATCCATCAGTTTCTTTGGATCCATCTACCGATATACTACCAATAAAATCTTTTGGATCGGCTGAAATTGAGAACTCCTGATCTTCTCCAATTAATAAATCAAAATATTTCTGACTTGGCAAATAAATTACATAAATCCCTTGATCCAGAACTTTATCTTTTGAAAACTTTCCTTTGCCATTAATCAATTGTGTTGTGTCATCGGCAAAAATTCTTCCATCGAAATAATGGGCAAGATAAGCCGTGGAATCATTACAATTTATAAGTTGTACTGAAATATCATATTTCTGGGCATTTAAATTTGTAGTTGTAAATGTGCAGAAAATCAGCGCACAAAGAGAATAAAAAATGTTTTTCATTTGTAAATATCTATTGATAAGTATAAAGTCAGCGAAAATTACAAAACTTTTTCAAGTGAGTAGATATTTTTATTGACTTAAATGTTTAACGAAATCTTAAAAGAAATGTTAGGTGATGGAGTTCATAAGTTTAATTTACTTGTGTTTTAGGTTTTACGACTGGTTCGGACCATAAAAATAGAAAGCCTGCCAGAGTTTTCTGGCAGGCTTAAGTTTGTTAAACTAGCGTTAAAGCTAGTGAGCAATCGGTTCCTTTCTTAGGATGGTATTCCAAATTTCTTCTTCTTTCAGTTTTTTGGTACAGAAAAACCAATCGTAGCATTTTAAATCTTCTTCGGTATTTTCCATTCTGTCCTTAGCCACACCACATGATCCGGCAGGAGGGACTATAACTTCATCTCCTGGTTTCCAATCAGCTGGAGTGGCAACAGAAAATTTGTCGGCAGTTTGCAATGCCACAAGCACTCTGTAAATTTCATCGAAATTACGTCCAAGGCTTAGTGGATAATATATAATGGTTCGAATAATGCCATGAGGATCAATGAAAAATACAGCTCTTACAGCTTTGGTGCTGTCTTCGCCAGGCTGAATCATACCATACTTGTTGGCTACCTCCATTTTTATGTCCTCAATAAGGGGGAATTGTACCTCAATATCTTTCATGCCTTTGTATTCAATTTTTTCTTTAATGGTTCTAAGCCATGCAATGTGGCTATACAATCCATCTACCGATAGTCCAACCAAATCACAATTGGCTTGATTGAATTGGTTTTCCATTTTTGCAAAGGTCATAAATTCAGAAGTACAAACAGGAGTAAAATCTGCAGGATGACTAAATAGAATTACCCACCTACCTCTGTAATCGTTAGGAAAGTGTATGTCGCCTTGAGTTGTAATAGCCCTAAATTCAGGAGCTTTATCCCCAATTCTTGGCATGTTAACAGTTTTAAGTTCTGAGTGTTCGTTCATATCGTAAGGTTTTGATGTTTATTGGTTTGAGTTGATTTTGAACTTTTTTAAACTCTATAGAGTAAGAATGCTGAGAGTGATGAAGCATTAGGGAATACAGATTAAGCTAATAATCTGCCGAAGTATATTAAAGTTACTTCATTGACATGCAGATGTCAATAGTTAGGTAGGTGTAATTACTTAATTTTAAATAAGTTTTAATTAAAGGGAAGTGTTCGAAATATTATTTTTTCACATGAACGGGGTCTATTTCAAGCCAGTTTAAAGCTTCTTCTTCTGTATAAAATACTTTGGCATTCTGAATTCGCACCTGAATTTCGAATAGCATAGCCATAGGAGTGTCGTAACTGTGGCTAACAAGTATTGCACATTTATTTAGGATGGGACTGTACTTCTCATACTCATCAATATAATCATCTAAATCTTTAATATTTAAAAGAACTTTGGCTCGGGTAAAATCAGAAATTACATTGTAGGATTCATTAAATAACTCATCAGTGCGAGTGCTTAAGGTATGCTGAATTAGGTCATTCCATTTGAAATAACCATAGTAATATTCTTTAATGAGTTTTAAGTCAGGAAGTATTTCGTATTTGAACTTCATACCTTTTGCTTTTAATTAAAGATAAAAAGATCAATCAATTCAAACAAAAAAGTTTTACTGATGATTGGTTTCCAAACTTAGATTCTTCTGTTTTTTAGAATCAGTAGGAGAATAATGTCTGGTTAGCCATTTGCTTAATCCATCCATTCCAGGAAAAAGAACTCGTTCGTTAATGTTTACCTGATCCAGTTTGTCACGAATTTCCCATTTCATAGCTGCTGGAATTCGTATCCTAAAATACAAATCAGGTTTATCCATTAACCAAGAATTTAGAATAGAACTGGAATGCGACATGAAGGTAAATATCCCATATTGATTTACAATTCGATCATCCAATGATGGAGGTTCAAATGCCACCACGAAATCGCTCTTTTCTTTCGATAATTCTCTTAAATCCTGATAAAGTTCATGCAGCATTTCAATGGTAAAGCTATTGGAACCAATTTGATGCAGTTTGTATTGCAAATTTTCAGGTAGGTAGTTTTTTAAACTTTCGTAATTCAATGCCCAAATCACACCATCGTGATGATACTTTTCAATCTCGGCAGTTGCAAAATGCAATGCCACGTAAGGAGAGTAGGTCCAATCTAAAAGTCTAGTTGGAAGGCCATGATGTTGTGCTAAAGCTAGCCATTCCCAATCTGATTTGTTATTAATATCTGGTCGGAAGGAATACTTTTTAAAATTTCGTAACAAGTGAAATTCTAATTCATCATAGGGTCCTTTTAATCGAATCAACGAAGTTTTCAATTGATAATCAAACTTTGATAGTCCTCTATAAATATAAGGGGACCTTATTCTGTTTATCTTGTCATTATATGAATCGGTAAAGAGTACTTCTTGCAGTTCGGACCAAGATGTAGGAATAATTTCTTTCTTCAATTCCATGGAATAGATTGTTAGTGGTTTTACTACTTAAATTTGGGAATAATGATTAACATTTAAGTAATGAAAACCTTAATTTTTTGCATAAAAAAAAGTTACCTCGATTTGAAGTAACTTTTTATTAATCTTTAGATAGTAGTCTATTGCTAATTGTTTTGTACTACAGCATCAATCTCAATGTTTCCAGCATCCGTAATGTTACCTATAGTTACTGCAATATTTTCCACTTCTATTTCATTGTAGCCTTCAATAGGTTCAATTGCTAATTTGTATATTCCGGCTTCTAAGCCTTTGATTAGGAATTCCCCATTTTCCTCAGCTATTGTTGATATAGTATCCAAACCGATTACGGCATGAATTGTTGGAAGTGCTTCAGTAGGAGATACGGTTCCACTAATAGCTCCTGTAGTGGCTTCATTAAAAGTTCTGATTACAGGCTTTAATTTATAAGAACCATTACCAGTTTTAACAACTGAACGAGCGGCATCAAAATCTATCCAAAGCTTATATTCAATTCCAGCCAAAAAGTCATCATGAATTTGAAATTTCAATCCAGATGTTTGAGCAGAAGGAGTATCCAAATCATACTCAACACCATCAATCACAACAGAATTGTTGTCACCTAGAATTAATCTCATTTGTGAAACTGTTCCGCTCGGCATATCCTGATCAACTAAAAGTGTATCTACACCATTGTTGAATTCAAGTAAATCGTATACGCCAGAATTTATCATATTCATTACCTGCCATCCATTTTCTTCGCTTTTATTTTCAGAGGAATGAATCTGAATTCCTTGGATATCAATATTTACTTTATCGTACTGACCCGGAGCATCGGTTAATCTAATTTTTACAGGAGTTGTTGATTTTGAGTCGTCATCAGAACACTGTACAAATAGGAATGTTACCAATAGAAGTGATAGTACACTTAGAGCTTTTGCAATTTTCATAGCAGTATAGTTTTATTAATAATTAATTGTATAACGAAGGATGTATTATTTGATTCGTTACTCAAAAGCCAATAAAACCAATAAACATGCCAGAAGAATGACCTTATAATGTAATTCACAGGTTATCATTGGAAAAACAAATATGAATGTAGAATAGTTTAAAATAAAAAATGGGGAAATTATCCCCATTTGTTCTAAATATCTACAATGTTGGTGGGGTATTCCTGTACTTATGATTTAGTTGTAAGTAATGTATGTAGTAATAAAATCATAAGTACAGGAATACCCCATTACATTATTTTCTTTCGTATTTGCAGCAAGAATGAAGTTTGTTGTACACTTCATCATTTGCTTTTATTTTCTCTGTATCATATCCAACCTTGGCGATTGCTTTGTGAATTGCATCCAAGCTAGTTTTTTCAGTATCAAAACTTACTTTTATAACCTTTGTTTTCTTGTCCCAATCAGCCATGGTAACTCCATCAACCGATTTTGCAGCAGTTTCAATTGTCTTTTCACACATGCCACAGTTTCCTGAAACTTTGAAGCTTGCCTTTTTGTTTTCTGCTTGCACAGAGTATGAGAGGGTAATCATGGCTACGATTCCCAATAGTGATAACAATTTCTTTTTCATTTTGTTCTAATTTAAATTTGACTTGTTTATTTGTGTTTAATGCTGATGCCCCTGTTGCATTGATTTTGGTTCTTCTTTGATTAATGAATCGGTTACTTCACCACAATGAAGCATCATGTCTCCGAAATAAGGATTCATAATTTTCTCCTCTAAACTTAACCAGTAAGCTCCTGTGTCATTGTCAGCCATAGGACAATATTGTATGTATATATTCTTTTCACCTGTGCCCAATGATTTTAAGCTGGCAATCAGGGCTTCATTAAATGGTTTGAATGCTTTTCGTTGCAATTCCATGTCTTCGTTGCTGGTAATCTCCGAAAGGTGATCATGAAGTAATTCATACTTTTCTTTCCAAAATTTCATTGCTTTTCCTTTCAAATCGAGATTGGAAGGCTTCATTTGCATTAAAGCTTTCATAACAGCTTTGGCTGCCTGCTTACTTTCTTTGGCTTTTGTTTCCACCATGATGTCTTTCATTGCCAGGTATGATTTTAGCAAATCTTTCATTTTGGAATTAAATGCCTTTGTGGCATAGTGCTGAAGCATTGGAGCGCCAGGTTTACTTGCAGGACGATTCATCATGCTGTATTTGTTGTTCAGCTGTGCAGCAGCATCAATGGTAAATGTACCTTTACTCACAACTTCTTCGCCTTCATTAATGCCTTCCTTAACGATATAGGAGTCTCCCAAAGACTCACCTAATTCCACTTCGCGCATTTCGAAACCACTATCAACTTTTACATAGACAATGGAACGTTTCCCAGTCCACATTACTGCTGATTTAGGAACTATCAGGTCATTACCAGTTTGTTTTAAATCGGCATAAATAGTCCCTGATACAAACATCTCCGGTTTTAGCAAATTGTTGTGGTTGTTTGCTTCAGTTCTTATTTTCAGGATTCTCTTGTTTGTATCGATTACAGGATCGATATAAGTAACTTTAGAATTGAAAACTTTTGAAGGAAATGCCGAAACTGTGAATTCAATATCCGCTCCTTTATGAATGAATGGTAAGTCCTTTTCATAGGCATCAAACACAATCCACACTTTGCTAAGATCCGCTATTTCAAATAGAATGCTTCCTGCTTTTGCATAGGCACCTACAGCTATATTTCTTTTAACTACATATCCTGACGCATCGGCTTTTATTTCAAAGTATTCCTGAATTTTTCCGCTATTTTTGATTTGTTCAATTTCATTAGCAGTAAGCTTCCAGAATTTTAGTTTTTGCTCTGCTGCTTTTGTTAATTCAGGGTAACTATCATTGGTTTTTAATGCTTGAAGTAATTCTTCCTGTGCACTAATCAATTTAGGAGCATACACTGTTGCGAGAGTTTGACCTTTACTAACTTTTTCTCCTTCAAAATTCACAAATAGCTTTTCAATTCTCCCATCGAAATGAATGGCCTGAGAGCTAATTCTTCTCTCATCAATACTAACTTTACCATTTAATAAAATCTCTTTATTGCTTTGACCAGATTTTACCCTTGTAGTCTGCACATTGGCCAGCTTTATGGCATCTGCATTCATATCAATAAGAGCGGGAGATGAACTTCCTCCCGATTTATCCATAGGAATCAAATCCATTCCACAAATTGGACAATCACCTTCATTGGGTTGTTGAATTTGAGGATGCATGGAGCAGGTCCATGTTGTAGATTCCGCAGCTCTAGCTTCATGCTCATGTTGATGTCCTTCGTGTGAATGATTACTTTCAGTTTTTCCACCAAAAATCAACCATCCCAATAATAAACCGATCAACAAAATGATTAGCTTTTGCTGCCAGTTGGTTGTTATGTTTTCTAATATCTTATTCATTGTATTTTATTTATTATCAAGGTTTTTAGTTGTTGCGCCATAAGAGTCTGCTTCTAAGTATTTAAAATGTGCAAGACTTTTTTGTACCTGAATTTGTGCTTCGATTTGTTTTTGTTCGTAAATCCAAATTTTCTGTTGCATATTCAGAACTTCCTCATAACGTTTGGTAGAACTTTCGTAACTACTCGACAGAATCTCATAAGATTGCTTTGCTTTTGCAATAAGGTTTTGATATAAATCAGTATTTCTGATTCCGATTTTATACAATTCCAAGGCTTGTTGCAATTCCAATTCTAATTGATTCATCTCTGCTGTTTTTAGTTCTTCATATTCTTGTTGTTTGAATTCATTGACTTTTATTGCTGCTTTATATTTTTTTCTGAAGATTGGAATACTTACCGATAGCATAGGCATAATGGCATCCTGTCCATTATCTGCAACATTCATATCAGTTCGTTTTGAAAGAATTGCATAATCCAGTCCTACACCAAATTTTGGCAAAGCATTCAATTTTGAGGCTTTTTCTCCATATTGAGCAGATTCAACCATTTGATCCCAGCTGGCAACCCTGTAATGCTTAGTAAACTCAATATCCTTATTGGCTATTGATGATATTAGTAAAAAAGAGTTATCCTCGGGCGTATTCACATCGGTGCTAAGGTCTCTGTTCAGCAGCTTGTTGAATCCTGTTTTTTGTGTATTTCTCTTATCTTTAAAAAGTTCCAATTTTGAAATCAACTCTTCCTTTAGCATTTGGATGTAAAGTACATTTACCATGTCGGTTTGATCACTTTCGTAACGTTTTAAACTTTGTTTTTCCAATAAGTCCAAAACTTCAATCCTTTTTTGTGTAAAGAATATTTTTTGATCGGTTAGAACAATGTCCAACCACGAAGTGGTAACATTCATTTGTAGTTTCGAACGTGCATCCAGATATCTAAGATAAATGGCATGTGCCTGCAAACTGGCTTGTTGTTCTTTAGCACCTAATGTTCCAAACCAGGGGAACATTTGTGATACAGATAGTTTAGCTTTTTGAGCACCTACACGTGTTTCTATTGGTTGAATAAATACTCCTGCAGAGAAAGTTGGATCAGGCAATGACTTTACCTGAGGAACTTTTTCCAGAGCCTGTTGGTATTTTAGATCCATCGCTTTTAGCTCCGGATTATTATTCTCTGCAATATTGATGTATACCTTTAATTCAGGATTATTAACCTGAGCAAAGGTGTTCGCACCTATCCATATGATTAGAAAAATAGTTATTGCATATCTCATAGCAAACCTCCTTTTTTCAGTTTGAATTCTTTATACATGGCATATAAAACTGGTACTACAAATAGAGTAATTAATTCAATCGCCATACCTCCAAAAGCAGGAATAGCCATTGGTATCATTACATCAGAACCTCTACCGGTGGAGGTTAATATTGGTAATAGAGCCAAAAGGGTAGTGGCGGTTGTCATTAAACAAGGACGAATTCTTTTCGATCCTGCTTCGATAACAGATTGTCTGATTTCGGCTTTTGTTTTTGGATTATTCTTCTCGAAAATCTGCTCCAGATAAGAAGCCATTATCACACCATCATCGGTAGCTATGCCAAATAGGGCAATAAATCCTACCCAAACGGCAACACTCAAGTAGATTGGATGAACCTGAAATAATTCCTGAAGATTAATTCCAAAGATGGAAAAGTTCAGAAACCAGTCTTGTCCATAGAACCAAATCATTATAAATCCACCAGCAAATGCTACCGCAATACCACTAAATACCATTAATGTTGGGGGAATGCCACGGAACTGGAAATACAATATCAGGAAGATGATTACCAAAACCACAGGAATGACAATACCCAATCGTTTTTCAGCGCGAATCTGGTTTTCGTAGTTTCCTGTAAACTTATAGCTCACGCCTGCAGGGACTTTCAATTCACCACTTTCGATTTTATCTGCCAAATACGATTGTGCAGCTTCTACAATGTTCACTTCAGAATATTCCTCCTCCTTATCGAAGATTACATATCCTACCTGGAAAGTATTTTCACTTTTTATGACCTGTGGACCTTGTACATATTCTATTGTAGTTAACTCCTCTAACGGAATGGATTTACCCATACTCGTTGGAATCAAAATTTTCTTCAGTAAATCCGGATCATTCCTCAATTCACGAGGATATCTTACCCGAATTGGGTATCGTTCTCTACCTTCAACTGAATTGGTTAATGTCATTCCGCCAACTGCAACCGATAAATGCTTCTGTACATCTTCTACCTGCAATCCAAAGCGGGCAATGGCTTTTCTGTTGATTTTGATTTCCAGGTAGGGTTTTCCGACCATTCTTTCTGCAAAGACAGATGCATCATTCACGCCAGGAACATCTTTTACCAGCTTCTCAAGTTGCAGACCAAAACCTTCAATCTGTTTTAGGTTATTACCCGACACCTTAATTCCGATAGGTGCACGCATACCGGTTTGCAACATTACCAAACGAGTTTCTATGGGCTGTAATTTTGGAGCAGATGTCACACCTGGTATTTTAGTGGCATTTACGATTTCCTGCCAGATATCATCAGGAGATTTGATGTGCTCTCGCCACTGTCGGTAAAATTCTCCGAACTCATCAGGAATCAATTCACCTCTCTCATCTTTTAGGAAATTGCCATCATCATCCACGGCAAAACGAATCTTTTTACCATATTCATCGGTCATGTATTCGCTTTTGTAGTTGATCACATTCTCATACATGGAAATAGGAGCAGGGTCCAGGGCAGATTCTACACGGCCCAATTTTCCAACCACCATATCTATTTCAGGAATGTTGGTAACTGCCATATCCAGAAGTTTTAAAACACGCTTGTTCTCCTCAATTCCTGCATGCGGCATTGATGTTGGCATCAGTAGGAATGAACCTTCATCAAGGGCTGGCATGAATTCTTTTCCTATGCCCGGATATTTATGGTACATGGTTTTCCAAGCGGAGCTGGAGGTAATATTGAGTCCTATTTTATCCAATCCTCTGGCTACAAATCCAAAAGTATTTCCAAAGCCCAACCAGATGATTATTCCCCATAGCACAATGAAAGAAGGAATAGATAGAAACAGCAATTTGTGACGTAATGCCCAGCCCAGAATTCGTTGATAGAATCTAATGAATGCCAGAAATACTGCCAGCAGAAATGAGATGCTTAAAATTACAAACAAGAAGTTCGCAAATATGGAGTTGGATGCACCCAATGGCAACCATTCGCGGGCAAGCAGGAATGAAACTGCCAAAGCAATCACAAACAGATTTGCTTTGAATAAATATTTTTGATACTCCTGGTAAAATTGACTTGCAAGATTTATTCCGCCTAAAATGATTAGGGTGACTCCCATCCATGCAGAAGATGCAAAAAGAATATAAATACCAATAATTATTAGTAATGTATTAAGGGCAATTTTAATTTTTCTTTTTTCCGTTTTAATGGCAAATAACCAATGTGCCATTGCTGGCAGAATGATTACCGCAACCAAAAGGGCTGCAAACAGTACGAATGTTTTTGTGAATGCCAATGGTCTGAATAGTTTACCTTCGGCAGCTTCCATGGTAAATACTGGAATAAAACTAATAATGGTAGTCAGTACTGCAGTAATCACTGCTGGAGCAACCTCAGTAGTTGCTTCGTATATTACTTGTCGGAGGTTCTTATCAGGATTTTTCATTTCCAAATGTCGAATCATGTTTTCCGAAAGCACAATTCCAACATCAACTATGGTTCCAATAGCAATGGCTATACCCGAAAGGGCAACAATGTTGGCATCAACATGAAAATAACGCATGGCAATGAAGGTCATCAGCACCGCTATGGGTATTAAAGCCGATATTAAGATGCTGGCTCTTAAATTCAGAACCATGATGATGATGACTATAATGGTAATAATGATCTCAAGAGTTAGGGCGTCCTCTAATGTGCCCAGTGTTTCGTGAATCAATTGCGTTCTGTCGTAGAAAGGTACAACTGTAAGTTTGGAAATGGTGCCATCAGCCAGTTCCTTTTCAGGTAAACCAACCGAAAGTTCCTCTATTTTGACTTTCACATTGTTGATTACCTCCAATGGATTGGCACCATAGCGAGCTACTACAACTCCACCTACCACTTCAGCTCCCATTTTATCCAATATGCCTCTGCGATCGGATGGACCATAGTTTACTTTGGCTACATCTTTAATTCTAACAGGTGTATTGTTGGTCATTTTTACAACAGCCTCTTCCAAATCGGCCAATTGTTTCACATAGCCGATGCCACGCACGAAGTATTCTGCCTGGTTGATTTCGATGGTTCGTGCCCCAATATCAAGATTGGATTTCTTTACAGCATTCATCACCTGCATAAGGTTGACTCCATGTGCTTGCATGGCTGCAGGATCAACATCCACCTGGTATTCCTTTACAAAACCACCTATTGATGCAACTTCCGATACTCCATCGGCGGAAGCCAAGGCATACTTCACCTGAAAATCCTGAATGCTTCTTAGTTCCTGAAGATCCCAACCGCCGGTTACTTCCCCTTCAGCTGTACGTCCTTCAAGCGTATACCAAAAAATCTGACCCAAGGCAGTAGCATCTGGCCCTAAAGTGGGTTGGACACCATTGGGCAAAAGATTTTGTGGCAAGGAGTTCAATTTTTCAAGAATTCTTGATCTACTCCAATAAAATTCAATCCCTTCATCGAAAATGATGTAGATACTTGAAAATCCAAACATGGAGGAAGAGCGTATGGTTTTTACACCCGGAATTCCTAGTAAGGATGTGGTTAAAGGATAGGTGATTTGATCCTCAATGTCTTGTGGTGAACGCCCCATCCATTTGGTAAATACAATTTGTTGATTTTCTCCAATATCAGGTATGGCATCAACTGCTACCGGATCTTTGGGCAAAAAATCAACCTTCCAGGGAAATGGTGATGTAATTATTCCCCAGGCTATGAATACAACCAAAAGTATGGTTGTAATTAGTTTGTTCTCTAAAAAGAACTTTATGATCTTATTAAGCATATCTTCTTGTAGTTTAACCACAAAGGAGACTCAAAGGATGTCACAAATACACACAAAGGAAAATACAGAGTAATGAATACTTTGTGATACATAGTGCCGTATTTTGGAGTCCTTCGTGGTAAATAATAATTTATTTATCACAAAGAGTACACTTGCTAAATCATAAACGGAACACCTGATTCAATATGCATAAATCAGGCAAGGGTGGAGGGGAAAAATCTCCAATTGGGAATGAATTTGTTGAATCCTCTGTTCTTACAAATTGTAGCAATACAGGAATATTTGCATATAGCATATTCAGCTGTACTACATCATCGAATTCGAAAGAGGAAGCCAAATAATCAGCCTCAATCTTTATGGTTTCAGTTGATTCATCGCAACATCCACAAGGGGTTTCGCAACAAGAATCCGCTTCAATAAATATGGCAGTAGAGAAGAGTTCTCCGCCAGAATAATGCTTATTAATGCTCACCCCAGCTGTTGAGATCAGCAGGAGAAAAATCAAAATGATATGTCCGATTTTTTTAGATAGCATACAGTTAATTGCATTAATCAATACAAAATTACTTTAATATACAAAAAACGAAAGGAATGTTTGTACTCTTAACAAAGCATTAACTTTTAATAGGATCTATTCTCCTGTTGAATGTCTTTTAGTTCGAAAACGTTTGAGTGTTAAATAAGCTTAAACAGTCCCTTTTTTTTGGGTTGAACTTGATGAATAGTAAAGGATAATAATTAAAATTGTTGACCATCCCACTCAAAACATTTTAAAGTACACACAAATTATAAAGTATGGAAAAATTAAAAGCACTTGTCAGATGGACAAGAATAGGCTTGTTGGCTCTATTTGTAATTGCAGTAGCAATGGAGTTAAGTTTTGGTATTTTGCTTAGTTACTACGATTTTGAACCGCCATTTCTGATTCAGGAAAGTGATAGGCTTTGGTTTACTATAGCAGGAGGAATAATAATATTGCTTGAATTGGTAGCAGGCTGGGTTTTGTATCGAAGTAAGATTAAGTACATTCAAATTTTAGATCAATTAGAAGAGAAGCTGAAAAAATTTGGTAGAATTTATTCGTTGCAGTTGCTTTTGATTAGTGCAGGAGGTGTTACGGCTTTATTAATATTTGGGATAACTCACGATATCCTTTGGTATTTGCCTTGGTTGATTTGTATGTATATTATTGGTAAGAACTTTCCGTTTAAGCTAAACCTTTTTCATGCTATGGGAATTGAGGAAGAGGAGGAACGAAAACTATTTTATAAGGAATAGATAATTATCTATTTCCATTATTTCATCACTTATATTTCATCATTCTAAATTGTTTATACTATTTTTGCAGCCAATTTAATACGAAAAGCTGTGGAAACTTTTAAGGAACTAGGTGTAAATAAGAATATTGTTAAGGGATTAAACGAATTAGGAATTGTTAATCCTACTCAAATACAATCGGAGGTAATTCAGGTTTTGTTGAATACTGATACCGATTTAATTGGTCAGGCCCAAACTGGTACGGGTAAAACTGCTGCCTATGGTGTGCCATTGTTGCACCGTGTTAATCCTAAGGTAGAAAAAGTACAGGGATTAATTCTTTGTCCTACACGTGAGTTGGGATTACAGATTGCCAAACAGTTGTTCAAGTTTACGAAACATTCCGAGAAGACTTTTACAGAATGTGTATATGGTGGGGCACCAATCGAAAAACAGATTGCCAATTTGCGTCGTCCTACACAGATTATTGTAGCTACACCTGGTCGTTTAATCGAGCTGGTAAAGAAGAAAGCTGTTGATTTGACTCATGTAAAAACGGTAATTTTAGATGAGGCGGATGAAATGCTAAGCATGGGTTTCAAAGATCAATTGAATGAAATTCTTACTTATCTTTCACGTGTTGAGAACAAATGGTTGTTTTCGGCTACCATGCCTGAAGGAATTAAACAGATCATCAAACGCCACATTTCTAAATCGGCTCATCGCATTCAGATCAGTGGGAAGAATGTAGTGAATAAAAATATCAAGCATCAATTCGTATTGTGTGATGATCAAGAGAAGTTATCTGTATTGATGCAATTCCTAAAATCGGATACAAAAGCCAGAGGTGTGGTATTTTGTAAAACCAAAGAAGCTGCTCAGAAATTAAATCAACAATTGCAATCGCAGAAAGTAAAGGTTGATGCCATTCATGGAGATTTGAAACAGATTGAGCGTAATAAGGTAATGCGTGCATTCAAAAATGAGAAGCTAAGAGTTTTGGTTGCAACCGATTTGGCTGCTCGTGGTATTGATATTGAAGGATTGGCATTTGTTGTGCATTATCAGTTACCAGATAAAGAGGAATACTATACACACCGTAGTGGAAGAACAGCTCGCGCAGGAAAAGAGGGGATTTCTTTATCCTTGGTAAACCACAAGGAGATGAAGAGTCTTCGTTATTTCCAAAAAACATTGAATATCGGTTTTAGCCAGATTCGTGCAAAAAGACAGTAATACAATGAACAATTAGCAATAATCAGTTAACAATTGATATTGCTCTTTCTTAAAATATACAACCCATCGGAATTGATTTCTGATGGGTTTCTTTTTTGTAAGAAAATAAAAGTTATAAACCGATAAACTTCAAAGAAAATCAGTGTTTTGTAAATTATTGTTAATAACTGAGATTGCTCAAAATCATTTTAATTCTTAACATTGTTTTGATTTATAGGTTCCGCAAGGAATAATAGGGAATCACGTGTAATTCGTGAGCTGTCCCCGCAGCTGTAAGTCCATATGGTTTTGATTGACTATGCCACTGTTTTTTCTCAAAAAAGAATGGGAAGGCCAATCAAAATGAAGGATGAGCCAGAAGACCTGCCTGTAATGAAATTCGTAGCTTTCGGGAGAAAAAGCAAAGAGTAGGTGCATGATTATACATTGTGTACTATCATTCTATACTTTCCTCAGAAGCTATCATTTTTTCAAAATCATTAAAATATTAAGTAAGAATGAAAAACAATGGTAGTGCATCCGATTATCAAATTCGGAAAAGAAGTGGACAGATCGCAGGATTCGATTTGTCTAAAATTCATGAAGCAATCAGTAAAGCATTTCAGGCAGTAGGAGAAGAGCGCATTGAATTGATTGATTTTTGTGTAAACCAGATTGAAAAAGAACTTGACTTTTCCGGTATTCCAAGTGTTGAAGAAATACAGGATTTGGTAGAAAGAACATTGTTTCGATACGATTTGTTCGATGTTGCCAAAGCATTTATTCTATATAGAAAACAACACGAAACAGTACGAGATACCAAGGAACTTTTCTCAAACTTAAATTTGGTTGATGATTATCTGAATTTACAAGATTGGCGTGTTAAGGAAAGTGCCAATTCATCCTATTCACTCCAGGGCTTGAATCAACACATCTCAACCATTGTAAGTTCACAATACTGGTTGAATAAAATTTATCCGGAGGAAATAGGTGATGCCCATAAAAAGGGAGCTTTGCACATTCATGATCTTGGTTTTTTAAGTGTATACTGTGTAGGTTGGGATTTACAGGATTTAATCATGACAGGATTTAAAGGAGCATCGGGCAAATTGGTTAGTAAGCCGGCAAGACATTTTAGAACCATTTTGGGACAGGTGGTAAACTTTTTTTACACCATGCAGGGTGAAGCTGCAGGAGCACAGGCATTTTCGAACTTCGACACCTTACTGGCTCCGTTCATTAGATTTGATCAATTGGAAAGAAAGCATGTGAAGCAAGCCCTACAGGAGTTCATGTTTAATGTAAATGTGCCTACACGTGTGGGCTTTCAAACACCTTTTACCAATGTTACAATGGATTTAAATGTTCCTTCTTTCATGAAAGATGAGCCTGTTGTAATTGGTGGGAAAGCACAAGATTTTACTTATGGGGAATGCCAGGCAGAAATGGATCTCTTTAACGAGGTTTTTGCAGAGGTAGTTGAAGAAGGAGATGCCAATGGTAGTGTATTCTCATTCCCAATTCCAACTTATAATATTACTCCTGATTTTGATTGGGACAATCCACGATATGAAAACATTTGGAAAATCACAGCCAAGTATGGTATCCCGTATTTTTCAAACTTTGTGAATTCAGATATGTCGCCTGATGATGTGAGAAGCATGTGTTGCCGATTGCGTTTAGACAAAAGAGAGCTGGCTCGTAAAGGAGGAGGCTTGTTTGGAGCAAACCCATTAACAGGTTCGGTTGGCGTAGTCACCGTTAATCTTCCTCGTTTGGGATACGAAGCTGGTAATGAGCAAGAATTCTTTAAGCGATTAGGTCAGCTTATGGAAATGGGCAAAAATAGTTTGGAAATCAAACGAAAGGTAATCGAAAATCTTACAGAAAAAGGTTTGTTCCCATATTCTAAATTTTATTTGCGTCATCTTAAAAACAAGAATGGAAAGTTTTGGCAGAATCATTTCTCAACCATTGGTATTGTTGGTATGAACGAATGTTGCCTGAACTTTATTGGAGGTGATATTGTATCAGAAGAAGGAAATGCTTTTGCTCATCGAATTTTTGATTTCATGAAGCAGAAATTGGAAGAATTTCAGGAGGAAACAGGAAATATTTACAATTTAGAAGCTACGCCTGCAGAGGGAACCACATATCGTTTGGCAAGATTGGATACGAAAGTTTACGATGATATTATTGTTGCCAACCAGGAGGCTTATAAAACAGGAGCAGCACCTTATTACACAAACTCTTCACAGTTGCCGGTTACCTACACCGATGATTTGTTCGAGGCTCTGAATCTTCAGGATGATTTGCAAACTCAGTATACAGGCGGTACCGTATTTCATACATTTATTGGTGAAAAACAATTGTCAATAGAATCGGTAAAAATGCTGATTAAAAAGATTACCGATAACTATCGATTGCCATACATTACACTATCGCCAAGTTTTAGCATTTGCCAGGAGCACGGATATATTTATGGTGAGCATCATAAATGTCCGAAATGTGCCGATATGGGTAAAGAAACAGATTGTGAAGTGTTCTCTCGTATTGTAGGTTATCTGCGTCCGGTTCATCAATGGAATGATGGAAAGCGTCAGGAATGGGAGGATCGCAAGTTATTTGATAAAAAAGCTCATATGAAAAAAGACTTGCAGGAAGAATGTGCTCTTGCCTAATATTAAGCAATTATATATGCTAAGCATCTCTTTGCGTGGCATGTTTACTTTGTATTAAAACTTTCCATGTCATGCTAATATCTGGTTTTATAAAAAATAGTTTGATCGATTACCCTGGCAAGATTGCTTCTGTAATTTTTACCCAGGGATGTAACATGCGTTGTAAATTTTGCCATAATCATGAACTAATTCCAATAAATGGAAGTTACTCCAATTATTCCGAGGATGAAATTCTTTACTATCTGAAAAAGGCCAGCGGGTTTTTAGATGCGCTTGTAATAACAGGGGGAGAACCTACGCTACAATTCGATTTGGAAGATTTCATTCGAAGCGCAAAACAATTGGGAGTGTTGGTAAAATTAGATACCAATGGAACTCATCCTAAATTGTTGAAGAAATTGATTGATGAGAAACTAATTGATTATGTGGCCATGGACATAAAGCACATACTTGATTTATCACCCTATCGGGAATTGGTAGGCAATCAGTTCAGTGAGCATCAGTTAGAGAGTGTAAAAGAGAGTATTGCATTGCTTAAAGAAGCTGATATTGAGGTTGAATTTCGAACAACACTAATTCAAGGAAGTCAATCGGCTGATGATGTTCGAAAGATTTGTGAACATCTGCATTGCTCTAACTTGTATAGTTTGCAAAAGTTTAATCCTTTACAAGTTCTTGATCCATCTTTTGCAAAACGATCGGCCTTTAGCGATGAGGAAATGTTTTCTCTGATGGAAAGCAACAAAGATATCATGCCCAATATTAGGATAGTGAATGCTGATTAAATGAATGAATTCAAAAAAAATCCCATTGCAGAGCCAAAACTCTTTAATGGGATTTTTCAACTAATATATAGACGTGTAAACCTAACTAAAAAGCAAAACCAATACTTGTGCCAAGAGCACTCTTAAGAACATTACCAAAGGATAAACCGTTGCATATGCTGTTGATTGAGCCTGAACGGGTGCAATGGAGTTCGCGAATTCTAATGCTGGAGGATCAGTCATTGAGCCAGATAGCAAGCCACAAATTGATAGGTAATTTAGTTTCATGATTCGGGCAATGATGGCAAAAATAATTAGTGGCACAAAGGTGATGGCCATACCATAAAGCATCCATATGTAACCTTCGTTTAAAAGTGTTTCAACGAAATATTTACCCGATGAAAGTCCTACGCAGGCAAGAAAAAGAACAATGCCCAATTCGCGAATAAATAAGTTTGCACTGGGTGTAATGTAAAAGTCCATCTTGCCAATTCTTCCTTTATGTCCAAGAATTAAAGCAATTAAAAGTGGCCCACCAGCCAATCCTAATTTTGCTGGGGCTGGCAAGCCAGGAATCTGTATTGGAACCAAACCAATCAATACTCCAAACAAAATTCCCATAAAAATAGGAAGGATGTTAGGGTGCGAAAGGTCTTTAATCGAATTACCCAGTAAGTTGGCAACCTCTGGCAAAGCGGTTTTCTCACCTACAATACGCACAGTATCTCCAAACTCAACGCTATCCTCTTCGGTAGGCATTAATTCCAAACCATTACGATAAATTCTTGTGATATTTACAGGGAATCGGCGTGAAATACCAATTTGCTTGATACTTTGTCCAGCCAGTTTTTTGTTGGTAATTCTAAGCTGTTGCATGCCCAATCGACCTGAGATTTCCTGTTCCTTGGTTTCATTAATTTTTCCAAGGTTCAGCTCGATGTTTTTGAAATTCATTGGAGTAGAAACACCATACAACTTGTCGCCTTGTTCGATGATGAAATCTGAATCGGCAGCTAAGAACTCTCCATTTCTTTCAATTCGTGAAGGAACAAAAGCTTTGTTGCAATTGCCAATAATAAATTCAATGCTTTTACCAATCAGGTTTTGGTTGGTAATTTCAATATTGATGGCAATTAGTTTTCCATCTAAACCGGTTATTTCTTTGCGATATTGATCTTCTTCTTTTTTCACATTGATTTTATAGATGACACGCAGAAGAATCATGGAAATGATGATCCCAAAAATCCCGAAAGGGTAGGCTACTGCATAGGCCATACCAACGGTTTGAGAGTTGGCAGCAGCTAAATCGGCATTGCTAACAATATCACCAATGGTTTGCTGAGCCGCACCAAGAGCAGGGGTGTTGGTTACCGCACCACACATAACACCAGTGATTACTGATATGGGAACATTAAAAATAAATTTTATAGCTACGGCAGTTAAAAATCCTGTAAACACAATTCCAGATGCCAGGAGGTTAATGCGCAATCCGTTCTTCTTCAAAGAAGGAAGGAATCGTGGTCCAACTTCGAGCCCAATGGAGTAAACAAACAAAATTAAGCCAAATTCCTTGATAAAGTGTAGAACATGTGGATCGGTTACTGCACCAAAGTGTCCTACCAGTAAGCCTGAAAAAAGAATTCCGGCTATGCCAAGCTTGATTCTCAGTAGTTTTATTTTTCCAAACAGAATGCCCAGTACTGCTACAAGGCAGATAATAATAATGGTAGAAGCAGTACCGGGCTTTGTTAATAGTTCAATCAAATTCATGATAAGTGTTTATAGTATTAAAGTGTTTTACCATTTAAGAGTGCGGCTTCCCTAGATTAGAAACATGTCTGAATTATTTGGGATTGCTCATGTGAACAATGAAACTGATATGGTAGTTGCAATGAATACATCCATCTGTTCACAAACATGAATTGCAAAGCCAAACTGAGAAGTCGCACTCACTGATATTGATTTCGAGGGCTAGTCAGTAATCAATATCTAATATTTTAATATGATATTTTAAGCAATGAGGAGTTAAGGAGAAGTATCGAAAACTTCAACTCTTAGGTGGTAACCAAGCTTCGTTACGCGAGAAGCAGATGTAATTTTAAGCATTGCAATAATAGTTTAAGTATTTACAATCATAAATACTTTGCGAATAGACAAATCAAGTGATACTAAATTGCAACATAACAATTCAAAAGTAAGGACCTGATTTTTTGCTTTATTTCGCGAAAGCATTCATCTGATTTCGAACAAGACAGGTTTCCTGGCTTTCCAGTTTGTAAGGCCTTCCCATTCCTCATTTTGGATCAGTGGCTTCTTTCTTACAAACTTTTAGTTTGGAATCACAGTTGCGCGTCAGCTCATGATTTTCACACGATTCCCTATTAAATCCCCTTACGGGATATCTTATTCGTTTACGGTCGCAAAGGTTTGCATTTTTTTTTGAACTATCCAAGTAATTATTTAAAAAAAATTATGAAACATTAATGCCAGACTATTATTCACCTCATATTGGTATGATTGTATAGGAATAATAATCCTGACAATCAATATTCATTAATTTAACATTGTTTAAGCGGATAAATGCTAATGTGAGGATGATTTAAATTGCGAATAATAAAAAAATCACAATAAAATGAGAATCATAACAGAAATGAAAGCTTTTCGTTATTGTGTGATTTTGTTGTTGTGTGAATGTGGGATGAGAACTACTGAGTAGTGCTTGAATTGCATTGAATTTTCACAGCTTTTCTACTTTTTCACTATTCAAACTTTTCAAGACTTTCAGAAAAAAAAGCTGCCTCAAAATGATATTGAGACAGCTTTAGGAGAATCTACTTAATTATTAACGTTTGATCAGCTTCTTGGTTTCACTGTTTCTTTCATCCTCAAGAATGATGATGTAGGTACCCGAAACAAGATTTGATACATTAACTTCAGTAATGTTAGACATGACTGGGATAAGTTTAACCAGATTACCATTCATACTAACAATTTTAATTTGACCACTTGCGCTTATGGTTTCGATCTTTACGTAATCACGTGCTGGATTAGGACTAAGTTTTAGCAAATCAGTTGGTGCTTCATTGCCCAAAGGATCAGAAATTGTAATGTCGTTATACTTCACCGATGCAGAAGCATTGGTAATGTTCACAGTATAATCTTCCACTTCGCCATAGTTAAAGGTTTCGCAAGGAGTGGCAGCAGCATTGTATTTCATGCTAACACGCATTCGCGTTGTTCCCGGTTTTGCATCGCTCGGAACAGTAAAGTTGCCCGACAAAGTACCACTACTACTTGATGATCCACTTACCATTTCTTCGTTGGAATCGAATGTACCATTTTGATTAAAATCAATCCAAACATGCCAGAACTCGGTATAACTTGTGCTTCGGAAACCAGCACTAATGTAAATGGTTTGCGAACTTCCCGGGTTCAAATCAGTACTCATGCTTGTATAATCGGCGTATCCACCGTCGTCACCTGTACTGTTATCAATATTGCCTAATCGAACCAAATCGATCCATTCGTAGCTCGAATTGCTTCCTTTAGAAGAGCAGTAATTCAGGCTGGCAGCATTAGTTGTTAAATTGTATGTGCTTGAATAGTTGCTCGATCCAAAACTATTGTTAGATCTCAACCTGTATTCGTAGGTAGTTGATGCATTGGCACCTGTATAATCGTAACTGCTTGCTGTGGTATTAAACGTACTCCAGTTGCCACCTTGTTCTCTGATATCGATATCGTAAGAGCTGGCAGTAGAAATTGCATTCCAATTGATTGTAAAAGAATTGGTCGTAATGTTGCTCGCAGTAATTCCATCAGGAGTTGGTGGAGGCGTTTGAGAAGCCGCTTGAATGTTTACGGTATAATCTTCTACTTCGCCATAAGAGAAGGTTTCACATGCTGTTTGAGCTCCGTTGTATTTCATACTCACACGCATTCTGGTTGTACCCGAAGCGGTAGATGGAATGGTAATAGAACCGGTAACAGTAGTTTTACTCATCGAACCAGCATCAAAAGCCAATTCATCAGAATCGTTAAAAGTACCATCCTGATCATAGTCAATCCAGATTTTCCAGTATTCATTATAGCTTGTTCCTGAGAAGGACGGGCTTAATGAGATGTTGTACTGATTTCCTGCGTCCAAATCGATAGTAGTAGATGTGAAATCGGAATAACCTGCAGCTGCTGAAGTTTTGGTAAAACTTCCAATTGTTACTTCAGAAATCCACTCGTAACTTGAGTTGTTTCCTTTCGAAGTACAATATTCTATCGGCGCATCAGAGGTTGTAGTGCTAGCAATTGCTGAGTAATCACTGCTTCCTGCATCGTTATTGGAACGAAGCTGATATTCGTATACAGTAGAAGCTTGCAGACCTGTTACATTCTGATTGGTATTAGAGGTATTGTAATTGGTCCAGCTTCCCCCTTGAGGACGCACTTGTACATCGTAATCAACTGCATTGTTGGCAGTATCCCAAGTCAGACTAAAAGAATTGGAAGTAATGTTGCTAACTGTAATGTTTGCTGGAATGTCAGGAATAGGAGGTAAGGCAAGGGTGGTAACATTTCCTGTTGTGGTATAGTTACTGCTTCCGGCACTGTTGGTAGCTCTAACTTGGAAATCGTAAGTGGTTTCGGCACTTGCTCCCGTGTAGGAGTACGAGTTGCTTGATGCAGTATAGGTGTTCCAGCTTCCTCCGCTTTCTCTGATTTGAATGTCATAGGAACTTGCTCCCGAACTAGCATTCCAGTTAAGATCAAAAGAAGTAGCCTTTACATTACTTGCTGCAAGACCTGTAGGAGTTTCAGGAGGATTTCCATCAGAAAGAGCAGCAAAGGCATTCATTCGCCCGCTTCCCAATTTGCCTAAGAAAGTAGGAATGGTAGCATCAATATTGTCTGTTGTATTTACCAATTTATCCCAAACTTGCTGAGGAGTAATATTGCCATAGTATTTAGATACGATTAATGCTGCAACCCCTGAAACATGAGGACATGCCATTGAAGTACCCTGCATTACACCATATTGATTGTTGGGAAGGGTTGAATGAACAGCTGTTGGATCGGTATTCGAAGAAATTAATTCTCCTCCCGGTGCAGAAATATCTACCCAGGTATCATAGTTTGAATACCAAGCCTTTTCATCCTTACAATTCACAGATCCTACGGCCAATGCACTCTCGTAACATCCCGGATACCATAATCCCGAGTCATCATCATTACCTGCTGCGATAACCACCAAGCCACCATTCATTGCCTCACCAGGACCACCTGCATTGGCAATAAAATAATCGATCGCATCCAGTACAGCCTGATCGTAAACGCCTTTGTTGCTATATCCCCAACTATTTTGAGAGATTACAGCACCATTGTCAGCCGCATAGGTAAAAGCTTCGGCAAAACCACCATTTGTTGCATCCGTAAAAACAGTACATGACATCAGGCGAACACCATTGTTGTTTCCATTACCACCAGCAACACCAGCAACACCAATACCATTATTGGTTTCGGCAGCTACGGTTCCAGCAACATGTGTTCCGTGATCTCCAACGGTTATACTTCCCTTATTTTCTGCAAAATTGTATCCGTAAACATCATCGATATAACCATTGTTGTCATCATCGATACCGTTTCCTGCAATTTCTCCAGGGTTCACCCACATGTTTCCTGCTAAATCTTCGTGATCCCAATCAACTCCACCATCCTCGATGGCAACAATTACATTGGGATTACCAGTTTCAATTTCCCATGCTTCCAATAAGCTGATGTCAGATCCTGGTGTACCACCATTTTGACCTGTATTTTCGTAATGCCACTGATCTGAAAAACGTGGATCGTTAGGGGCTGTACTTAAGCTTGGAGGACTAGCCTTTGGCAATTCGGGTAGAGGAGTAATGCTGTGCGAAACCAGCTTTGCTTCGGGAATTGCTTGTGCCATAGAAATTTCAGTAATGTTACTATACTGAGAAATCAATTGCTTTACAGGAGTGGAGGAATTGAACTCAATATCGTACCATAGGTGCAAACCAAACTTACGGTGCTTGGCTTCATGTTTACCTGCATCGCGAAAAACACGTTTCATTTTGTAAGCCGTGAACTTTTCATTCAGCTTATCAACGGCCTTCATGTTGGTTACAACATAGCCATCCTGAGGTCGAGCTTTTAGCTTGTGACCTTTTTCAAGATCCTCAGAAAGTACATCTACTTTTGCCTGAATGGTTTCCGAGAATTTTACCCGGATAACACCTTTGTAAAGGCCTTCGGAATTAACAGCACGCTTTTGTGCAAAACCTACCTGAAAGATTAGTAGTAGGACAATAAAAAATGTAAAATTTTTCATAGAATTAAATTTAATTGTGATTGGTTTTCGTTGGGCAATTGTGAATTTATGACATTTTTTTAATATGACGAAAAATATTTATTGTCTAATTGTCTGTTTGAGAGTGAAAATCTTCTAAGGAAAATTCTGTAAGCCTGATAAAATAAGCGATTGATGGATTTGAAAAATTATTAGGTTAATGTTAAAATTTTTACAAATTGAATTTGATATTCAAAAAAAGTCATTTGGTAATCAGAAAGTGTTTGTTAGTGTCTGTTGTTGTGTTTTTTCAACTAGCGACAAAAAGAGAATTTAAAATCAATATGAGGAAGTGTGATTTCTCAACGAATACTGTACTTTTATTGATTTTGTACGCTAAGTAGATATGTTTTTTGTATGGAGTAATGTGAGAATATGTTTATAAGGCCAATGGTATTAACCTGATTTAACTGTAAACACAAGTAAACGATATGTTGTAGCGGTTTTTCGAGATTGTTGAGAGTCTTGCTTCAATTTTAAATGACAAGTCAGACTGGCAAAATGTATTTCGAAAGGTGCTTTATACCCTTCCTTTTGTAAGGAATATTGAAGGTAATTGGAATGAATTATTTATGCTCCCTTCTATTTGGGTGCATTGAAAGAGGAAAATATTCGTTTTTGATACACAATTACATACTAAATTATTCATGATGAGCGTTTCCTTGTTATCTTGGTTGTAATCATAAACCTGATAATGTGAATTATATTGAGTAATTCTAGGTCAACAAACTCAACTAACAATAGATTTTTATGGAGAAAAAGACTAAAAAATCGGTAAACATTGAATTACATGATTGGGCATTGGGAGATAAGAAGGGAGAAAGAATAGCTCGTGTAGTTAAGACCAAATCAATTAATACAGATGATTTGGTAAAATTGGTAATTGATCGCAGAACAGAATTTAGTGCAAGTACCTTAAAGGCTTCTTTTGAATTGATGAAGAACATGGCGATAGAACAAATAATGAATGGTGCTTCAGTTCATTTTGGTTTGGGACATTTTCAATTAAATGTCAATGGAATTTTTAATAGTGATAATGCAGGTTGGGATAAAGACAAACACAATTTGTCTGTAAAGTTTTCACCTGCCAAAGAAATGAAAAGTGCTTTGAACAATTGTGAGGTGAATGTACTTGGCAAAGCAAATTCTTCGATTACTATTAATACAGTAACCGATTTGGTGACAAAACAAATTAATAAGTGCTTAACTCCCGGAGGTGGAGTAGATGTTTCAGGAAAACGTATAAAGATTGCAGGCGATAAGAAGGAGGTTGGAATGAAATTGCTGAATTGTGATACATATGAAGAGATTCTCATCCCCAGAACTGCAATCATGCAGAACACATTGAGCTGCATTAAGTTTGTAGTTCCTCATGATCTTCAAACAGGATTCTACCAATTGGTTATCGTTTCGCAATATACCAGCAATGGCTCATATTTAAAGAAACCAAAAACCTACACTTTCCCTATGGTATTTGAGGTAGCATAGGAATGCATTGTGCATCCTTAAGGGAAGGCTGCTAGCTGTCCGAAGCTAATGCGCTTTGCGTTCGCCTAAGTGTGCATTGTTTCTACCGCCGGTATAAGGTGTTTCTACCGTGCGGTATAAGGTGCATCTACCGTCGGTATAAGATGTATCTACCGTCGGTAGAAAGTATCCATCCTTAAGCGTATGGATTGTCCAATCCTCTTTGTGATGGATTTGTCCTTCGTTAAGGAGCTAAAGTAAGCATTGAGTTATTTAAATGAACACGCCCCACCAATTGTTTTGGTGGGGCGTGTTTTTCTATGATTTCATTCTTTGTTATTTCTGTGCAATAGTTTTTCCTAATGAGTTTCTAATTGTTTCAATAGCCTTTTCCAATACTTCATCTTTTTGGGCTTTTAAACCTTCAGCTGTTGGTTTTACCTCAATATCGGGAACAATACCAATGCGTTGTGTTTCTCTACCATCAGGATAAAATACGCCGATGCCTGTCATGTAGCTCTTAAAATCACCAGGAATATTTAATTGGGAAACATTACCATCGGCACCGGATGTCTGGCTTCCTATTACAATTGCATTGGGAGCAGTTTGCAGGCACATGGTGGTAAATTCGGCATGGCTTTGTGTTTCTTCATTTACCAGAATCACAACTTGTCCTTTATATTTAGGACCTTCCTTGCCACCACATTTTATGCTTTGAGTCCATGTGAATTTACCTGGATAATTCAGGTTGGGTACAGTAAACTTCACAAACTCCTTAGGTTTTTCATTCAAATAGTTGGAAATATCGTACATGCTTCCTCTAGGGTAGTTTCTAACATCAAATACAATGGCTTTGGTATTCATCAGGCTGTCCATCATAGCAGAAACATCCATGCGTTCCAATATCCCCATATTCACATATCCTATATTGTTTTCCAGTATTTTCCATTTGGGATCCTTGTTCTTTTCAAGTTTGAATTTACTAAAAGGATACCTTCTGATGGTTTTGTGTAGGCTCTTTCCGTCGCGAATGTATTCGATATGAAGAGAATCGGAGGATCCGTTGAAAATACACTTGTATGCATTTCGTAATTTCACCGAAGCATTAGATGCATGAATGTATTTGTCCTTCTCTTTAAGAATTTTTGATATGGATTTGCCATTAACACTTGTAAGGATATCACCTATTTGTAAATCATCTTCCTTGGCAAGCTTTTGGTCATAAAAACCGGTAATTATTGCCTGATCATCAATGATTTTAAATTTTGCGGGTATCCATCGTGAACCAAAATATTGCTTGGTGAGGGATGTTCTTAATCCTGCATGACTGTCGTTGATTTTTACAACCAATTCCAGCATTGCCAAATGAAATTCCTTTTCCGATTGGCAGTTCGTAAACTTTGGAATCATTTCTATTAATGCTTCATCCCAATTCTGATCCATTTGGTATTTGTATGGGAAAAAGTATTCTATAATGTTCCAGTATTTGAACAAGCTTAATAATCGGTATTCTTTCTTGGTCCAGTCGAAGCTGTTGTGTAAAGGCTCGTTCTTCAGTTGAATGTTGCCAACATATGGTACAGAGGAAACGTAGTAATGATCTCCCTGTGCGCGATTTTCTTCTATGAATTTTAATTTGGTACACAGCTCTTTGCTAAATACTTCTTCATTACTAATCCAATCGAGATTGAAGTTTTTATTAAAATATCGATCCGCAGGAATTGTATCTGCTATGCTAATGTTTGGTACTTCCCCTAAAGAGTCAAGTAGTTGCAAGTAAACTTTCGATAATTCTTCTCGGTTGCCTGCTTCTTTTACTTGAGATAGGACTGTGAACAATTGTTTGTCCCAATAAAAAGGATCTTTTCCAATGTTTGGGTGATAATATTTCAAAAAGCCCCAAACCTTTGCTGTAGTTGCTAATTTTTTGGTTTCCCAAAGTCTGTTTTGCGTTTGAAAATAGGAAACAGTAAGATAGGATAACAGACCAATAATTATAATGGTCATCAGTAATCTTGATCTCTTCATGCTGTGTGTAGAATTTTGTGTGTGTTTTAATGATTACCTAAAAATAAGAATTATTATTAGTAAATATCCTTATGATTAAATTAAAAGAAGTTAAAAAACGTATGTATATGTACATTGGAATTGATGTCGGAATTGAATGGTGATGGTGAGTTTACCAACATGCTTATGCTGATTAACGAGAGCATTCGCAAAATAGAGCATTCGATTAGCTTGAGAAGCAAACAGGCCAAAGAGGAGGAGGTAGTAGAAGAATAGTTAGATCGTAATGGATATAAAATTGCCCCACTGATGTTTTGGTGGGGCGATTGTTTATATATACGTTTTGTTTTTAAGCGTTTATTTTAAAATTAATTGGATGTCCTGTGTTGTATTGTTTCCTGTAGTTATTGTAAATTCTTTGTTAATCTTACTTTCCGGATGGCTAACAACAAATTTGTATTTGGTTTCCTTTTTTAGTTTGAATTGAAGGAATTGGTTCATGTCATCGGTTTTGCGAGGTGAATATCCGAAGTTTATATTTTTTTCAGATAATTGAACATCTACACGACAGCTGGTGCGCGAGTCACTTTTTGAAGTATTGTCGTTATCGAAAACCACCACGTTAGCCATTAATTCATCATCTTGTAAAGGGCTGTTTTTAATCGATTCATGGTACAAATCAATGTAACGTTGTGTTACATTAACTCCCCAGGCTAGGGTTTCCTTTTTGTCTGAATTCGCCATTGAGGCTTTCATTTCTTCAAATTGAGGACGAACTTTGTTCGGTAATTTATTTAAATCAACCACTTCTATAATTCGACCATCAGGTGCTGCATAGTAAGGCATATCAGTTGGTTTGTACGAAGCTGCATAAATCCAATGAAGCATATTGTTTGGGTCAGATTTTCCGGCATCGGCTAAAAACCATGATTTATTTAATGCTTCAGGATAGTATTCTATAAATTTCCACTCATCCTCAATCAATACTTCACACCAGGTGTGATTGCCCTTGTAATTTGTCCACATGGCTGTTCCTGCCAAGCGAGATGGAATTCCAACAGATCGCAAAGCATCGGTCAGTAAAATTGATAAGCCAGTACAGGTTGCCATATTCTCCTTCATGGCTTGAAATGGGCTAATGTCAACTCGTGAACGTTTGGTATTGTATTTAACATTAACTTCATCTTTTATGTTTTTGGCTATGGACATTACAGCAGCAACCAAATCATCTTTCCCTTCTACATATTTAGCGAAGCGTGAATAAAATTCTTTACGCCACGGATCGCGTTCTTCCGAAATATTCGCATATGGCAGTACTTCATTAAAGAAAACCGAATCGGGCAGAGTAGCACACCATGTATACTTTTTTCGCGCTTTGTAAGCGTATTCAGCATTTTCAAGAAGGAAATCAGCTTTTATAGTACTTAAATCTCGTTGTGGCATATGGCTAATAATAAATGCCATACCTTCCCTTTGTTCTTTAGGAGATTCGCTAAGTGCCTTTTGTAGCTCAGTAGCATTTTTACCAGCATTGGTAAATGCAGTTTCCAATAAAGAGTTATAAGTTGCTGGAACTCCTGGATACTTTGATTGACATCCCCATGTGGATAGGATAATGACAATTAATATTGCTAGTTTATTCATGATTGAGTTGTATATAAAAATCTGCTTCATATCATCTAGTTTAAGGAAATCTTATTGATTGTAGTGATGTAATTTTTTAAGGTCTTCATGGCCTCTTTCTTGTTAAAATACCAATCGGAGAAGGGTAGAGGGAATATGCTAACATTAGCTCGGTTTAAAATTCTGTAGCGCTCAATGCCAAAAACATCAGAATATTCTCCAGGGTAACCCACCAAATCAATTCCAATATATTGGTTGTTGTATTTTATGAGTAGATCGATCTTAAGACCTGCGATAGAATAACCTTCCCAAATTGAATTTATCTGCCAGGATTTAAGAGCTTCTTTAACTTCGTTAAGGAATTGATCACGTGATTGATTCTCTATATCAGATGGTACAATTGTATTCGATTTGGTTTTCGATAAATAAGCCCGAAGGAGGGTATCTGCTTTCAGCTCGTTTTTTGATATTGAATGATGTACATATTGCCTGTTTCGTGCACGAGTAATGGCTACGTTAAAAACGTCCTCTTTGTTAATATGATTGATTGCCGAATGATGACTGTGAGCATCTATGGTCAAGGATAAATGCATAATGTCCCGTTCTTCACCTTGAAAGCTATAAGCAGTTCCTACTCTTATTTTATGCTTTTCGATTTCTTCGATTTCAAACTGATTTAAAAGCTGTTTGCCCAACCAATCTACCTGTGCTCTAAATGGGGATAGTACTCCTATACTTGAGCTAAATTCGGGAGATAAATCTTTTTCTTTGTCAACCAACTCACGAACGGCATTCAATATTGTACTTGCCTCTTTTTCGTTTAAACCATTTTTATCACGCTTGCCTTCAATATTGATAAAATATAAAGCTTGTTCTGTCTCATCAGGTCGAGAAGTCATTATTCTTAGTTGTTTATCGTAAAAATGTTCATTACTGAAATGAATAATGGGCGATAAACTTCTAAAATGTTCATCAAGCATACTCACTTGGTTTCCTGATTGCAGACTACTCATAACCAAATCTAAAATACTCTTATCTCTGTAGTTTAGTATATTGTTATCGATATGTTGAAGGTTGTACTTGTTTCGATAAATGTTTTGAATTTCTTTGGACAGAAAAGAAACATGCCTCAATTGACAAGGATCTCCTGCAAAAACAAGTCTTTTTGCTCGCTGAATTAGAGGGAGACAACTGGCGATGTCGCATTGTGTAGCTTCATCTATAATCACGACATCGAACATTTCTTTTTTGAAAGGCAATGCGTCTTTTACTTCCGATAAATTACATAACCAGATTGGGAATGCTTTTAAAACTGCATCGAATTTTATTTCATCGAATTTTGCAAGCTTTTCTGTGTCGTTTGACATTTTTAAAGCCTCATGAAAGCGTTGTATGTTTTTCCAGTCGCTTTTCATTACACTTAAAACCTGTTTGATATATTTCAAACGAATAAAAAGCTGAATGTCTTCTATTTGTTGCTGATCGTTTTGCTTTAATTGCTGATTGTATTCCCATATTGGCACCTGAATTCTGTTTCTGATGTCAATGTAGCTTGTCTTAATTTTATTCCAAACCCCATTCTGATGATTGCTGAGGTGTTCACCCCATTTAAGTTCATTTTCTACCTCATTGGAAAAGGATTGCTCCAATTTGTTAATAAGCTTGGCTCTCGATTCAATCTCATTAGATAGGTTCACTAATTTCAGGTCTAACTCATCGCCTTTTATTTTAGGTAGATCAAATTCTTTTAGGAGGTAATTTAGTTTTCGTACACGAGTAAGAAGAGATTTTAGAAATCGGTTTAGTGGAGTGGAGTAGGATCGTTTTTTGCCGGTTCTCACAACAGCCTTATCTACACCCAATTGAAGTTTAATCTTTTCAGCGATTACATCAACGGCTTCATCGGTGCGAGATGCAATTAAGACCGATTCTCCTCTATTCATATGTTCCAAGGCAACTGCTCCTATTGTATATGTTTTACCAGTTCCAGGAGGGCCAACTATTAAAGTTAAAGGATTCTCCGAACTAGACTTTAGTATGACTTCCTGGGCTTCACTTAATATCATAGGTAGCTTGCCCTTGGTGTATTTTTTTGGTTTATTCTTTAGTTCTTCATCTGAAAATAAAGATTGCAAAGGCAATGAATAATCGGAATGTGAACCCAGTTCATCCAGCTCATTTAATACCCCCCTTGTATTTGTAGATTTTGTTACCAATCCCAAAATACTGGATGGTAGCAATACATATTTACTTTCCTGATCCTTGGATAAGCTTGAAATGTTTTTTTTGATCGTTTTTACATTTGTGTTTTCCGGGTAGGCATAAATGTTTTCGATATCAACCTTGGTAAAGTATTTTTTGAAAAGGCGAACGATATATTCAATATGCTCGAAACGAATGTACTTATTTGGTAGATCTTCGAATAAACTGTCTTGAAGAAATTCAGAACTGGAATCACTTAAGAGCATTTGTATGATTGGATAGTTTACTCTTCTCTCGTTGGTGTTGATTGATAAATAATAGAATTCACCCTTTTGTTGTATTTCAGCAGGATAATAAAACAGAGGCGCACATAGTGTTTTAGAATCTCCTTTTGGATCTATGTAATTTCCACAAATGAAAAACGTACCATATAGCAATTCCTTTTCTTTCTCGTATAGCTTAACCTTTTTGCTGATTGTGGATGCTTTCGCAGAATCTATGGGTACAATTGGATGATTGCCAGTTAGCAATTCTTCTTCTCCTTCGAAGTAAATTTTATTTTCTACTTTTTGATCTAAAAAATTGTAAATGCTTAATTCCCTGTTGTCTGATCTGTAACAATCATTAAAGTACTGTATAATATTCGAAAAGGAACTGTTGATGTTCATAAGAGGTATAAGTATTTTATAATCTATGTAAGGCATAAACTTACATAAGAATTCGTAATATTTCTGAAGATTTTAATTTTATTGAAGAGTCATTGGAGAAGCTTTTCAATTGCATCAATATATTTTTGGAATTCTATTTCCTGGTCTTTTTTCTGTAAAGGAAATCCTCCATCCATATAACGAACAATTCCTTCTTTATCAATTATGAATGTGTATGGATTACCCCAAATATAGAAGTTATCTATAATTTGTTGACTCTTAAATGATAATACAGTGTAGTTGAAAGCAGGAAGATTTGGGTATAAATCTCTTGGTGCATCAGGACTTAGTTTTTTACTGGCATTATGGTTTTTAATTTTTTCTGGCAACAAGTCTGTAATTCCTAATATTTGAACTTTGTTTTCTGGGAAGACCTTTTTTAGTTTTACCATATAAGGAATCTCCAACAGGCAACCTTTACAGGGTATTGTGAAAAAATTCAACACGCTTACTTTTCCTTTAAATAGATCAGGACTTAAAGAACTTCCATTCATACTGATTATTTCGTCCTTAAGAATCTCTTTGCCTAGTAAAGAGTCGTATTTATTATGAAGATCCTTTGTACTGATTTTACCTCCCAAATGTATTTTGTTAATATCAATTGGGTTTTCTCTTTCCTGTGCTTCAAGGTAGCATGTCATCATTAAGAAAGCAAGCAGTAAGAAGTTGAGTTTCATAAGTGTCTTATTGAGTATATTTTCAGTTTAACAACTAAGTTATTAACAAAATAAAGATTCACAATTAATGCGAGAAGCTAATTGCTTGTATTAACTAATTTAGTCTCTCTCTAAATTCTATCGATTGCAATGTGTGGCAGATATTTCTTTCAATTCCGTTTGAAATAAAGGTCAGTAAACAAAATAAGTGTTCAAAGCTTGTTTTAGGAATACTAGGGTGAAATGTTTTCGAATTTGGTGGGAGAGGTAAAATATCATTTTCTATAGAAAAATTAAAGTTTATCGTGAAATCAAGATATCTGGATACAATTGATGTATTTCTATTGATCTTAAAAGTAGAATTGGTTTTGCAAATTGAGAATATTCCCAATATTGGGCTTAAGACTTGTTGCAGTGTGTTTTAAGTGTTATTGCCTAGCATGGCTTTTTTCTTAGTTTTACGGTGATTTTTCACCCCTGAAAACGCGTAGGTAGCTGAATAGGGGTATGTAAAACTCATAAATCTATAAACATGAAAAAAGAGAATCAAAACTCTTACAAAGAAAAGCGCAAAAAGGCGCATGAGTTCGAGAGCAGAGAAGCGTATCTGAATCACGAGCTTGAGATTATGAAATTTCGCAGATGGCGTATCCACTTGCCATTTAGAGATTTCAATATTGAATTGGAAGACTGGGTGCCTGCTTTGGCTGCCACCATTGGTAAGGTGGTAATGGTAACCGCCATGGTTGCCGTATTTGCAACCCAGTTTGGCTTATCGCCAGAATTCGTGGCAGAAAACGTTCGTTACGAGTTGTTAATTGCCGGAGGTATATTTGTACTTCTTTTTTCAGCAATTCTTAATCCTAATGCCAATCTTGCAGGAACTCACGGTCCTATGATTCCGCTGATTCCGATCATTGCCGCCGCTGGTGGTCACCCGCTTGCATTGGGTATTTTAATTGGAGTGTTTGGACTTGCTTTGAGTATCACCAAAGGAGGTTCAAAATTGATGAAACTTACCGGAGTTGGTGTACGTGGTGGATTGTTGATTTATTTGGGAGCTGTAGGATTGATTAGTCAGATTTCTAAATTGGGAGCTTGGGCTACTGCCGGAGATGTTGGTTACATTTCTTTTGCGGTAATCGGAATCACCATTTTAATTTATGCGTACCTGGCAAAAATCAACAAGCGTTGGTTGGCAATTCCTTTGTGTTCGGCAATTGCTGGTATTGTTGCCTTTGCTTTGGGTGCTGATTTTGCCTTTACAACCAAACCTGGTTTACCACATATGAACCCAATGTGGTGGTGGGGCGAAGATACAGGCTGGAAACTTGGTTTACCAAACTTGGGACACTTTATTGCTGTGATTCCTTTCGCAATTCTTGCTGTTGCCATGTGGTCGCCTGATTATTTGGGACATCGTGTATTTCAGGAATTGAATTATCCTAAGAAAGCCAAGAATGTATTAATGGATGTGGATGATACCATGACTGTTGCTTCAGTTCGTCAGATGATTGGAACAGCTTTAGGAGGTGGTAATATTGCTTCATCGTGGGGAACTTACATGATTCCTGCAGCAATTGCCAAGCGTCCTATTCCTGGTGGAGCTGTATTAACGGCACTGCTTTGCGTGTTGGCATCGGTTTTTGGATATCCTATGGATTTGGCCATGTGGGAGCCGGTATTGCGTGTAGCACTAATTGTTGGTGTATTCTTGCCATTGCTTGAGGCAGGTATGCAAATGGTTCGCAAGCACAAAGATTCACTGAGTGCAGGTACTTGTATTTTTGCATGTGCTTTTGTAAATCCTGTATTCGGATGGGCATTTACCATGTTGCTTGATAACCTTGGTTTGATAGGCGATAGCGAGCGAGCTGCTGAATTGAGCTGGAAAGAAAAGCTAATTATTCCCGGAGCAATGTTTATTGTTTGTGTTGTTTCCCTTGCATTGGTGGGACAGCTTCCTGGAATCCCCGGAATTTTCTAATCGATAGTAATTAGATCAATATATGATGCCGTTCCGTTTGGGACGGCATTTTTATTTGATAGTCTTGAATAGTCCAAAAGTCGAATGGTCCAAAAGTCAAAAGTAGGATGGGCAAACAGTCATTGCTTATTACAATATCTTTCGTATGTATAAAGCAGCAGAGCTGCGTAATATTTGTAGCATGAGATTTATTCTTGTTTTTAAGGTGCAGCGCACCGCGGTACAATCAAAGTCTAAAGCTTAATTTTGTTCATGTAATTGGGCATCCTTTCCGCTAAAATCCTTAAGTTTGATTTCGAATTCATTTAATAAACAAAATACACAAATGGAAATCAGAAAAAACGAAACGCAGTTGGTGTGTATCGCCAAATTTATAGCCAAAGAAGGTGAAGTTGATCAGTTGATTAAAAATCTTCATTCTTTAATTCCAATGACAATGCAAGAAGGTGCATGCATTCGTTATGAATTGAATCAATGTATCGATGAACCTAATAGAATCACTTTCATCGAAAAATGGTATGATCAGGTAACTTTTGATGCGCATTGCAACAAGCCATACATTGTAGAATTTTTTAATGATGGCAAACCACATCATGTTAAAGAGTTTGAAGTAACAATGCACAAGGAGTTGTTGCCATAGGAAAGCTTCAGGAATCAAGCTATAAGGTGAAATGTAAGGAGGTACTTTATTTGATGATCTTCCTCTCGTTGGCGAAGGGGTGCAATGCCTAGAAAAGTACGATTTTATAGTTTGAGGTTCCGACAAAAGTTCGGACTCTCAATTGTTGATATTTTTAAAGATGACCAGATAAAACAAAAGGGAAATTGGATACCATCCAATTTCCCTTTTTTTATCTTAAAAGAATAAATTTTGCTTATTTTGTTGCAGGAATTACTTCTTTTTCTCCAGCTTTAAGCCACGCTTCGCCAACTCCTAAAATGGTTCTGCCAGCTACACCGTTAATAATAATTGCTGCCATCATGTACCAAGCGGCAAGTGCGCATGCAATTAGTACGTAAGCCGCAACTGTATTCATTGCCGGGAATCCAAAGTGTCCTAAATCCAATAGAATGAATCCTAGCATTAGAATACTGAAAGTAGTTGCCATAGCTCCATGAATGAATAATGAAGCAAACCAAAGAATTAAAGTAAAGAATGTATAGGCAAGTAAGAAATAACCTACATCAGTACCGGTAGATTTGTAAATACCGAAGTGGTTTAGCATCCACACAATTCCTATGGCAATCCAAAATGATCCATAAGCTGAAAATGCTGCAAATCCAAAGTTGTTTGCATTTTTGTGTTCTAATAGACCTGCGCACAATTGAGCAATTCCACCGAATGCAAAACCTACAGCCAATACCGGACCTAATCCACATAGTCCAAGGTTATGCAATTGTAATAAAATGGTACTTAAACCAAATCCTCCAAGTCCGACAACAGCCGGATTTCCTAATTTTACGTTGTTCATCACTAAAGTTAATTTTATCCTAGATTGAGCGGCAAAACTAACAAAATGCCTAGCAGGTAATTAAAGCCGATTGTAGTTTAAAAACATACCTACTGTATAACATTTTGCTTTGAAAAGTGTAAGCTTGTGATAAACAGTGCTGTTTTAGTGATATCTGCCTTTTCAGGACTTGGCCTTGTGTTGTGCAATAGTGTTTGTAACGAATAGATTGATAGATTTTTATGCGAAAAGAAGAGGCTGTGCAAAAAGTAAGGACTTTTGCAATCCAATTAAAATTCAGTTTTATTTAATCGGTAAAATGCCAACTGAACTAAAAAAATGCATGAAATTCTTACTTTTTGCACAGTTTTACAGGTTTATCTTCCGACCAATTCAAGTTCACGACTTGATATCTCTCGCATTTCTATTTTTCGAATTTTACCAGTAACTGTTGTCGGAAATTCTTTTGTGAATTTAAAGTACTTCGGAATTTTATAGGTTGCAATTTGTCCTTTGCAATACTCGCGAAGTTCATCTTCGCTAACCGATTTATCTTCCTTGAACTTAATCCAGGCCATTACCACTTCGCCATATTTGTAATCAGGAACACCAATAACGTATACCTCGCTAATAGCTTCGTGTGTATGCAAATACTCTTCAATTTCAAAAGGGGAGATGTTCTCACCACCTCTAATGATCATATCCTTGATTCTACCAGTTATGGTAACATAGCCATCATCATCCATACTTGCAACATCGCCAGTGTGCATCCATCCTGCATCATCAATTACTGCATTGGTAGCTTCTTCGTTGTTCCAGTATTTTAACATTACCGAATAACCTCTGGTACAAAATTCGCCACTTTCTCCTCTTGGCACGATTTTTCCGCTTGTAGGATCAATGATTTTGATTTCCTGATGAGGATGAACACGACCAACGGTACTTACTCTTTTATCCAATTGATCATCCACGAAAGTTTGAGTAGAAACAGGAGAGGTTTCTGTCATTCCGTAGCAAATGGCAACATCTGTCATGTTCATTTTTTCTTGCACTTCCCGCATCGCTTTTTCAGGACAAGAAGCTCCTGCCATAATACCGGTTCTCAAACTACTCATGTCGTATTTTTCGAAGTTGGGATGTTCCAATTCGGCAATAAACATTAGCGGAACGCCATACAAAGAGGTGCATTTTTCATCCTGAACTGTTTTTAGAACCGTTTCTGCCTCAAAAGCTTCACCCGGAATAATCATTGCCGAACCATGCGTAATGCAGGCAAGATTTCCCAATACCATTCCAAAACAGTGATAAAAAGGAACAGGAATACAAACTCTGTCCTTTTCAGTATAGTGTAATCTTTCACCAATAAAGTAACCATTATTCAGAATGTTGTGATGAGTTAATGTAGCTCCTTTGGGAAATCCTGTGGTTCCAGAGGTGTATTGAATGTTAATCGGATCATCGAATTGTAAGGTGGCTTCAATGTCTTCAACTTCCTGCGTAGAAATTCTTTTTCCAGCTTCAATTAAAGCTTGCCAGTCTCTATCAAGAATCACAATTTGCTTCAGGTGAATACAGGATTTTCGAACTTCCTGAATGATTTCAAAGTAATTCGTTTTTCTAAAGTTTTTGGACATGATTAGCAGACTAATCTCCGACTGACGCAAGGCAAATTTCAGTTCAGATGCTTTGTAAGCCGGATTTACATTCACCAATATGGCGCCAATTCTGGTCGTTGCAAATTGTACGATCACCCATTCGTGTCGGTTTGGAGACCAAATTCCTACACGATCACCTCTTTTTACACCAAAAGCCAATAAGCCTTTTGCAATTTCTTCTATTTGGTTCCAGAATTCCTGATATGTGGCACGATAGTTTTGGTAAGGAACAACTAAAGCTTCTCTGTCGGGGAAAAGCTCTACAGTTCTTCTTAATCTTTCGGTAATGGTTTCGCCTAAAAGTGGCATTTCTGAGCTACCATGCTCATACGATAGTTTATTCATGTCTATGGTTTTGCGCAGGAGAATTATTTCAATTCACCTGTTTTAAGATTAATAACAAAACCATCTTTTGCTCAAAAGAAAATTTGAGCACTTTGATTAGGAAGTAAATTTAGTTGTGTGATTTGTCTGAAATCGGCTGCAAGTTATAAAAAAAATGAGGCTAGAAAGAACTTCTTTACAGAATAAATTGTTTGAACATTTACTAATCTTCCCAAACAATGGTCTTCATATCTTCCCAAAAAGGTCCAAATTGAATTTCCGAAATTTTCCCATCATCTAACCAAAGGTGTAGATTTTCATTTGGGAAATAAATTAATTCATGTGTAGGAAATTCTTCTGAATCAGCCTTTTCGAATTCTGGTTTGCCAAGCTGAAAAAGTTCTAGTTCATCCAAAAGGTTACGTTTTGATAAGCCTATTTTTATAAAGTTAAAAATGTGGTATTGTGAGTGATAGATTGAAATGTAGCTTAATCTGAATTGATCAACAGATTCGAAAGTGAAACTTAATCCTTTATTGTTATAGAACAGGGTTATACTATTTTCGCTTGGAGAAAGTGAATATTCTCCCACTTCATCAGCTTTACCCAATATTTTTTCAACTTCGGCTTGTATCATTCCAAAGTTGACACCAGAGATGCCTTTGCCTAATAAGATTTCATTTTGGTCCATATTCAATTTTCAAAAGGATATTTTAATTTGATCTGATCTCTAACTTCATCAAGTATTGATAATATTTTTTTACTCTTCCAAATGGGAACAATTGAGCTTTCCAACCTGCCTTTTTTAATTAATTCTCCAACAGCATAGGATTCGTAGTTGTAGCCCATTTCTTTGCTCTCATCTTCAAACTCCAATACTTCATCATTAGTAATTAGCTTGGATTTTTTTGCCATCCAAAACTTAGGAATCTCAATTCTACCTTTGGTGCCGTAAACAACAGCTTCATTCTTCATATTTGAACGAAAGGAGCTTGAAATTTGTGCCATTCCACCATTTACATACTTCAACTGAATGCTATTGTATTCATCAACACCAGTATTGCCTATATGTGCTAAACTTTGAATTGTCTCTACTTTGTCGTTAAAAACCAGTTCAGAAATTGCAATGCCATAAATTCCAATATCAAGTAATGCACCACCAGCTAAATCAGGATTTGCCAATCTTCCTTCTTTGCTCATATTACCGATGAAGCCAAAACTTACCTGCAATTGCGTGATATCACCTATTTTACCTGAATGTATCCATTCCATGCTTTTTAATATGGCAGGCAAATAATAAGTCCACATGCCTTCCATAAAGAATAAGTTCTTTTCTTTTGCCAATCGACTTAAGGCTTCGAACTCTTTGGCGTTGACACAAACAGGCTTTTCGCACAATACAGCCTTACCATTGTTAAGACACAAGCTGGCATGTTCGAAATGAAAGCTGTGAGGAGTGGCAACGTAAACAATTTGAATATCCGGGTTTCTCAACATACTTTCGTAAGACGAGTAGGAGTGTTCGATATCATGTTGACTTGCAAAATGTTTTGCTTTCAATTCTGAACGTGAAGCTACAGCAATGATTTTACCGTTTGGTACAACTTTAAAGTCATTTGCAAATTTGCCAGCTATCTTTCCAGCACCTAATATTCCCCAGTTTACTGTCATTGTTTTTTATTTTGATTATTAAAGATATGATTTTGCCAAAAAACTAAGAATGAAATCGGGAAAAATATTTTCAATAATTTCTCCATTTCAATATCAAAAGTTTTGGAAAAAATAAGATGAAGAAAGAAAAAAGGGAATGAATTAAATGTAATATTGAAGAAACTGTTCACCAATTGATTTTCCTGTCTAATCCCAATTTAAGAACAGTAAAAAGAGCTTAAAAACTTTATCAATACAGTAAAATCACTATTTTTACATCTTCAAAATCAATACAAGTAAAAATGGCAAAAGATTTTCGACCAACCGACTATATTTTGGAGTCGCAAGAAACGGGTAAGAGATTTGAGGACGAAGGATGGACTCTTGATGCTCCCGGTGAAGATAAACCTTGTTTAATTAGAGCAATTTACGATAAAAAACAGATTGAAGTAAAGGACAATTCTTTAGGGATTTATAAATTCTCCGATTGGTTGCCAGTTCACAAAACATTGGAAGGATCTTCTGCGCCTGCAACCTACAAAAGTGAAGGTTTGGCAAAATATCTTGGTTTGAATAATCTTTACATCACTTTTAGTGGATATTGGCCTGAAAAAGGGGCTAATTTCAGAACTTGCTCTTTTAAGGAAACTGAAGCTTATTCGGTTGGTGGTCGTTTAGATGATGATAATAATATTTTGGTAGTTGCATCGGCAGGTAATACTGCAAGAGCATTTGCCAGAGTATGTTCAGATAATAATATTCCATTGTTATTGTGCGTGCCGGAAGATAACATTAATGCACTTTGGTTTGATGAACCAATTAAGGACAATGTAAGACTTGTGGTTACCAAATCGGGAAGTGATTATTTCGATGCAATTCACCTTTCGAATATCGCATGTCAGCTAGATGGGTTTATTGCCGAGGGAGGTGCAAAAAACGTTGCTCGTCGCGATGGTATGGCTTGCACAGTTAATTCAGCAGTAACCGAAATAGGTAAGATTCCTGATTACTATTTCCAGGCAGTAGGATCGGGAACAGGTGCCATTGCCGCCTGGGAGGCAAACCTTCGTTTTATCGAAGACGGAAGATTTGGTTCTAATAAAATGAAATTAATGGTTTCTCAGAATACACCTTTCTTGCCAATGCATGATGCATGGAAAGAAGATTCAAGGGAAATGTTGCCATTGGATGATAATTTGGCAAGAAAACAAGTTGAGGAAATTGTAGCCAAAGTACTGTCGAATCGTAAGCCTCCATATTCAATTGTTGGTGGATTGTACGATGCGATGAAAGATGCAGGTGGAGATGTTCTAAAAGCTACAAATGAAGAAGCTGCTGAAGCTGGTAGAATTTTTGAAGAAACCGAAGGGAATGATATTCACCCTGCTGCTGCTGTTGCAACAGCAACTCTTATTAATTATGCCAAAGAGGGCAAACTGGATAAGGATGATTGTGTAATGCTTAACATTACAGGAGGAGGAGAAGAACGCTTCAAAAGAGAAAAAGAGGTAGTGTATTTAAAACCTTCCCATGTTTTCGATATCAATCCGGATTTGAGTGAAGTGAAGGATGTGATGGAAAAGCTTTTTAAAATAGAAATTGACACTACAGTATAAATATAGAGAAAGCAGGCTTTAAGCCTGCTTTTTTTATATGGATTATCATTGTTTAGTTGATAAGTGAATGTACAATATCAATTGAATCGGTAATGCATTTTGCACAAATACTTTCTTTTGTATTGTTATCCTTACAATATTGCTGGCCTTCCGGGGTATTTAAATCACATTTGATAATGTCTTTGCAATCCAATGATTCATGCAGTTGTGTAAATCTGCGATTAAACTCCTGTATCATTGACCTATTGTTATCGGTTTGTAAGCTGTGATTGGAATACTTCTCGCAATTATGAATACCGATAAGCATAAAAGCACCGGTTACAGCACCGCATGTTTTTTGCAGTCGTCCCATTCCTCCTCCAAAACCGCTTGAGATTTGAAATGCCAGGTTTTCATCAAATTTGAATTGATCTGAGAATGCAAGTAGAACCGATTGGGCACAGTTCATTCCGGATTTAAAGCTTTCAATTGCTTTTTCCTTTTTTGTAATCATAGTGGGGTATTTAATTAATCTTTGGGTTAATTAATTGCTTGTTTAAAGATAGCTTAATTGATTGGATTTAAAGTTCCTGCAGAGGAGGAATTTCCATGTTTTTCGTGTATTCGTATCCCAATTCAAAAATTTCCTGTGCTTTGTTTCCATTCAATATTTCGTAATCGCGCAAGCCAGTTGGTTCAATAAGCAGCGAACATTTATCCTTATGCCTGATTACATTGGAGTGAACTCCAAGTTGAAAAGTGCGTGAAGCCACCTGTACCAGATTATCAAATTTTTCTATCTTTTGAATGGGACTTACATTTACTGCAATAATAATATCACACTTATTAATGAGCGGAGAAATAGGCAAGTTATCGAACAGGCCACCATCAACATACATGGTGTTATTCATTTCAACAGGAGAAAACAAAACGGGAATACTCACTGAGGCCAATAAATATTTTAGCAAATCCCCTTCTTTAATGTATTCAACTCGTCCATCATTTAAATTAGATACTGCAATGAACAAAGGAATTTTAAGGTTTTCTATTTTCTTGGTTTTAATGTGTTTTTTTATCTCTTTTTCAAGCCCAACCAAACTAAATAGTCCATGTCGAGGGTATTGCCATTTCGAATAGGCCATTACACCCTTGTTTTTTAATGCTTTTAATATTTTGGAATAAGAAAAGCCCGAAGCAATAAAGGCTCCAATAAGTGCACCAGCACTAACACCTGAAATAATATCAGGTTTAATTCCTTTTTCTTCCAAAGCTTTTAAAACACCCAGATGAGCAAACCCTCTTGCTCCACCACCTCCAAGAGCAATTCCAATTTTCATGTGCGTACAAATTGAATTATAAACTTAAAATAACAAATTGCGATTAGATTATCCAGTCTTTATGAAAGATTTGCAAAAAAAAGATCATTCAAATTGAATGATCTTTTTTCTCTTTTAATCTTTAACACCTTCCAATGCTCCTTTTATGATTTCTTCCACAACCGAGGTGTCGAGAAGAGTAGATATATCTCCAAAATTGCTGTAGTCTCCTTGCGCTATTTTTCTTAAAATTCTTCTCATGATTTTCCCGGATCGCGTTTTAGGTAAAGCTCTAACCAATTGTATTTTATCTGGTTTGGCAATTGGTCCAATGATTTTGGTAACCCCTTTGCGAATACTGGTTTTAATACCTTCTTCACCTCCTGTTGAAAGATCACCGCAAACCACAAAAGCATAAATGCCTTGTCCTTTGATATCGTGAGGGAATCCAACAACGGCAGATTCATTTACCAGAGGATGCTCATTAATGGCATTTTCTACTTCGGCAGTTCCCATTCTGTGTCCCGATACGTTGATCACATCGTCCACTCTTCCAAGTATTCGGTAGTAACCATCTTCATCTCTTTTAACACCATCGCCCGAGAAGTAGAGGTTTTCAAAAGTACTAAAGTAGGTTTTCTTGAACCTTTCATGATCTCCCCAGATTGTTCTTAACATTCCCGGCCAAGGATATTTGATACATAGATTACCTTCTACACTCTTTCCAGATAATTCATTTCCGTCTCCATCAACAATGATTGGCTGAATTCCTGGTTGTGGGAGAGTGGCAAAACCAGGTTTGGTAGGAATGATTCCTGCGATAGGACTAATGGAAATACCTCCTGTCTCGGTTTGCCACCATGTATCAACAATCGGACAGCGATTTTTACCAACATGGTCATGGTACCAGTGCCAGGCTTCTTCGTTAATTGGCTCTCCAACTGTACCCAAAACTTTCAGGCTTGACAAATCTTTATTTTCTACATACTTTTGTCCCATCGAAATTAAAGAACGAATGGCAGTAGGTGCAGTATAAAATTGTGCAATACCATATTTGTTTACGATATCCCAATATCTTCCAGCGTCAGGATAGGTAGGAATACCTTCGAACATTACCGTTGTAGCTCCATTTAATAATGGGCCATATACAATGTAGGAGTGACCGGTAATCCAGCCAATATCAGCAGAGCAGAAATAAACGTCGCCATCGCTGTATTGAAATACATTTTTAAATGTGTAGGCAGAATATACCATATAGCCACCACAGGTATGCACGATGCCTTTGGGTTTATCCGTAGATCCTGAGGTATATAGAATAAAGAGAGTGTCTTCCGCATCCATTAGTTCAGCCTTATTGTCTTCATCAGCATTGACCATGGCTTCGTGCCACCACATGTCTCTTGAATCATGAAAAGCAACCTCAGTATTGGTTCTTTGGACCATTACTACTTTTTCAACTGATGAGCAGTTTTCCAGAGCTTCATCAACAATATCTTTTATTGGAATAATTTTACTGCCACGATAAGCTCCATCCGAGGTAATTACCAATTTGGCTTCCGCATCATTAATTCTATCGGCGAGTGAGTTTGCCGAGAAGCCTGCAAAAACAATGGAATGTATTGCACCGATTCTCGCACAAGCCAGCATGGCAATTGCCAATTCAGGAACCATTGGCATATAAATGGCAACTCTGTCGCCCTTACCAACGCCAAGCTTTAGCATTACATTGGCAAACTTCTTTACTTCTAAAAAAAGTTCATTGTATGATAGTACTCTGTTCTCATCATTTGGTTCATTAGGTTCCCATATAATTGCAGGTTGATCACCACGAGTAAACAAATGACGTTCGAATATATTTTCAGTAATGTTCAGCTTCCCATCCAAAAACCAATTGATTTTGGGTTCAGTAAAATTCCAATCCAGAATTTTATCCCATTTTTTACGCCAAAAGAAACTTTCCGCAATTCTACTCCAAAATGCCTGTGGGTTTTCTACACTTTTTTGATATTCGTGGATGTAGCCACCCAGAGTACTAATCTTATCAATCATGATCTTTTAATTTGGTTATCAGTTTAAATCTAAATAACTAAATATATGAAATTCTAGATTGATTGTCCAGATGTAATTTCTATTCAAAAAGGTGATGCTATATTTCTTTGGAAAGATAGTATCTTCACACTATAAAAATTAAAAACGGATGAAAAATAAAAAAACGTTACTAATTATTCTTCTAGTTGTCTTGTTAATCTCAGTAGGTTCAATTGTACTGATTAACAATACTGAATTACTTGTCAATCTTGAGGCCAATGCAGTATCCTTAATAAAGCAATATCTTAAAGTGATTGGATTCTTAAGTATTATGGGCTTGGTGTATTTGCGCATGAAAAAAGGAAATGAAACCACAAGTGAGGAGGTAGAATAATGAACCGGCAGAATTTTTCTGATAAAGGGACTACGGAAAAATTCTGCCGCTTCGGCTAACCACTAACCACTACCAATGTAGTATTTTTGTTCCTGTTCGGAATTTTATGCTGATTAAATATCAAGAAACGAGATACAGGAGAATTTCGTTACTTGTGAAATCCAGATACAATTGCATGGTTGAGTTTACAGATTGATGTAATTAACCCAGATTTTCAAATTTATATCCACTTTTTAGGAATATCTAATTTACGAAATTGACAGACGAATGTCCACTTTTTATATAGCTTTTCTCGCTTTTAAAAGTGACTAATTAACATACGTTTAAGATAATCTAACAGTGTGATAATAATTGTACTCCCATAGGTTAATATTTTCTAACCCTGAAACATTCAAAGAGTTAATTTTCTAAGTTAAATTATTGTGTTTACAATGAATTAAATATGGGAAGAATTATAATTATTGAGTCGTTAAAACTATACTAAAAGAAATAAAAATTTGTCAAAAAGTAAAGAAAACTTTACATTTGTTTTGTGCACAAAATAAATGTTTAAGTAGAACCTATAATTTCGAAGAATGAAAACTTATTTTCCGTATTATTTTAAAAGAATTGGGATACTATTTGTATTTGTTGCTTTTATTTTATCCTTTATTGGCAATATAGATGATTGCAGACGTGGATTTTATGAAGGATGGAATGATGCAAGAAAAGGAATAGAATATGAGGAAGTGCAAGAGACACAAGGAGATTTTCTTAAGCCATATTTTACAAAAGAAGAGGCTAAGCCATGGATTACAGGGAGTTTAGTCTTGTCTATATTAGGGTTTACCTTGTATTTGTTTTCAAAAGAGAAGATTGAAGATGAATTTTATCAACAAATAAGATCAAAATCATTAATCCAAGCATTGTTTGTTACATGGATTTTTACAGGATTGGTTTACTGGCTAGGACCAGAATATGATTTGGATGGTTTTTATATTTTACAATTACACCTTCTGTTTTTCACTTTGGTTTATGCGTATAATAGAAAGTGGAAGTTTGGAACTGAATAGCCTCTAAAATAAAGAAACGTGAAGAATACAATTAAAGTAGAAAGAGCAAAAAAAGATATTACTCAAGCAGGATTGGCTGAACAATTAGGAGTTTCCAGGCAAACCATTAATGCTATTGAGAAAGGAAAGTTTGTGCCTTCAACAGCTTTAGCACTTAAAATGGCTCGTTTTTTTGAATGTAAGGTTGAGGATATTTTTCTTTTGGAAGAAGAGGATTAAGTAAATGATTCATTTATCAATAATTATGTCTTAATTGCTCCTAGGGTAGCCCCGCTATGCCTATACTATGCCTGTACTGTGTCCGTACTAGTGGAAAAATGAGAAATTATGCACATAAGTTGAGAATAAAATGGACTAAAATATGCTAATAAAAAACCAGACAGAATATTGAAAACTGTCTGGTCTGAATCATATCATTGTTCGTTTAAATAAACAAGTTCAAGTTCGATTGCTCCGCTTCCGAAAGGTAAGTTGCAACACCACCAATCTGAACACCATCAAGCAATTCTTCTTTGTCTACGCCCATAACGTCCATTGACATTTGGCAGGCAATCATTTCCACACCATTCTCCATGGCACTCTGAAGCATATCTTCTAACGAATCTACTTTTTTGGCAAGCATTCTCTTCTTCATCATTTTGGAACCAAGTCCCATCATGTTCATTTTTGAAAGCTTCAAGTCATCAGCTCCACTAGCCATCATTTTGCCAAACATTTTGCCCATCATATCTTTTTCTACCTTTGGTTTTTGAGCTTTCTTAATGATATTCAATCCCCAGAAAGTAAAGAAGAGAGTTACTTTATTTCCGGTAGCAGCCGCTCCATTGGCAATAACCAGCGAAGCCAGAGCACGATCCATATCATCCGAGAAAACTACCATAGTTTTGTTTTTAGGAAGATTGACAGCAGTAACAGGGCAAGCTTCTTTACTGGCTTGTTTCTCAATTAAAGCGGTATAAATTCCTTTTTCTGAATCCACAGAAATTAATTGGTTACCAGTCATTTTACACCATGCTTCTACATCTTTGGCAAATCCAGGATCGGTAACTTTTTGCTGTAAGCGTTGTCCGTTTTCCAATTGATCCATCTCTTTCTTTAATTTGATAATTGGACCGGGACATTGCAAGCCACAGGCATCAACTTCGATTACTTTTGTATCTGTTACGGATTCGTTGGTTTCTAATTTAGGCTTTCCCCTGTAGATGTGACCATCACGAGCAATATAACTTGATTCGAAGATATCCTCATTACTCTGCTTGCAGGTAGCATGCTCGTAGGTTTTGTAACCACCACTTAGGTTGTAAACTTCTGAATACCCTTTCTGCATTAAAATACGTGCGGCAAAGTATCCTCTTAGTCCAACGCCACAGTAAATGATGATCTTTTTATCTTTAGGAATTTCATCCAGTCGGTTTCTGATTTGGTCCACTTCAATATTTACCGATCCCTCAATCTTGCCTAACTCATATTCATCTGGAGTTCTAACATCCAAAATAAAGTTATTTGGCGCATGAAGCTGGTAAAGCTCATCCCAGTGCATAATTTTTACCAATCCTTCTATAATATTTCCTGCAGTAAAGCCTGCTTGATTTACCGGATCTTTGGCAGATGAGTAGGGTGGAGCATAAGCATGTTCAATTTCCTGAAGATCGTAAATGGTTCCATTATTTTGAAGCACTGTAGCAATCAGATCTGTGCGTTTATCAACTCCTTCGTAGCCCAATACTTGTGCTCCATAAAGTTTTCCAGTTTCGGGATGGAACATTAGTTTAATACTGGTAGGAGTTGCCCCCGGATAATATCCGGCATGCGATCCACCATGAGTAATATTTGAGATGTATTTGATTCCTTTCTTTTTCAATACTTTTTCAGCCAATCCGGTAGAACCAACAGTCAAATCGAATACTTTAGCGATTGCTGTAGCAATTGCACCTTTGTATTCATATTTGTGACCCAATACCAGATTGTTGGCAAGTAAACGTCCTTGTTTATTTGCTGGGCCTGCCAAATAAGCATTGGTATAATTACCAGTAATAGGATGAGGGAATGCAATGGCATCACCCAAAGCATAAATATGCTCATCGCTGGTTTGTAGGTATTTGTTAACCTGAATGCCACCATTAGGCGCAAGATCAATTCCAGCTTCTTTAATCAACTTCGTCTCAGGACGAACACCGATTGATAGAATAACCATGTCGGCTTCAATTTTCCTGCCTGATTGCAAACGAATCTCAAGGTAATCTCCTTTGCGTTCAAATTCACTAACTCCATCTTTCAAGAAAAATTCAACATTTTTGGTTTTCAAATGCTGATGAACCACTGCTGCCATTTCATAATCCAATGGAGTCATTACCTGTTCTGCCATTTCAACAATGGTAACCATCATTCCCAGGTGGTGAAGGTTCTCAGCCATTTCCAAGCCAATAAAACCAGCACCTACTACAACGGCTTTTTGTGGTTTGTGTTCATTGTAGTAAGATTTTATTTTATCTGTATCCTTCACATTTCTTACAGTGAAAATCGCAGAATCGTTGATGCTTGGAATAGGAGGTTTAATTGGTTCAGCTCCTGGCGAAACAATTAGCTTATCGTATGTTTCAGTATAAACCGTATTGTTTTTTAAGTCCTTTACTTCAACCTCTTTTTGTTCTCTGTTGATTTTTGTTACTTCATTAAGTATTCTAACATCAACATTTAGTCTTTTGTTGAAACTTTCTGGAGTTTGTAATAGAAGATTTTCTCTTTCGGTGATTACATCTCCTACATAATATGGCAAACCACAATTTGCATACGAAATGTGTTCACCTCTTTCAAACATGATTATTTCTGCTGATTCATCCATTCTTCGAAGACGAGCAGCTGTTGTTGCACCTCCCGCAACTCCACCAACAATTAAATATTTCGCCATTGTATATCTTATAATAATTATATCTGTACAAAAATAAACATCCAGATATCTAGATGTAACAAGTGCAAAAGTAAGATTTGATTTTATTGATACAAGATATATGTGTGGTTTAGTCATGTGTTTTGTAGCATGTTTTTGGTTTGTGCGGTTGTTGGTTATTGAATATCAGTAGTATGTGAGTGGTGTGATATATTTCACATCAAATTAAATTGAGAAATATCTCGATATTATTAAAGGGTAGTTTAACTAACACTTCAAATAATAAGTATCTGGAACCATATTATAAGATCTGCTATGAGGAAATCTATCAGCAAAATAAATGTGATAAATACTCGGGTTAAAAGGCAAATTAGGCTTATTTTCGTTTCAAGGATAATACCGATTATTAATTAGTAAGCGCTATGTTGTTCGAATCATCCCAAATGTCGAACTAGTTATATGTCGGCATTTTATTTTAATATTTCATAGTTTCGCTTAAAGCTTACTCTGAAATTTAAATGGTGTAAATTTTGACATGATAAAATTTAATAATGTAAGCTTAAAGTTCTCCGATCAAATCATTTGTGAGAAACTTAATTTCGATGTAAAATGTGGTGAATCATTTTGTTTGAGTGGACCTTCTGGTAAAGGTAAATCCAGTCTGCTGAAATTGATGCTTGGAATTATATTACCAGATTCAGGAGATATTTATATCGAGAATCGTAAACTTAGTCCTGATAATGTTGAGGAGCTAAGAAAACAAATGAGCTGGCTTCCACAAAATGTTCATTTACCAGTTGATTCTGGGCAAGAATTGATAGAGTTACTGCAGTTGAATGAAAAACAAGTAGAAATGTTTAAACATTATTTGCAGCAACTTGAAATATATAATGGAGAGCAGGAGAGAGCCTTTACTGAAATTAGTGGTGGCCAAAAGCAGAGAATTGTATTGGCTGCAAGTCTGAGCCTGCAAAAGCCAATTATCTTATTAGATGAACCAACTTCTGCTCTTGATGAAGAATCGATTGATCTTTTGATAAAGTTGATTAAAAGCCTAAAGGATAGGACTATCGTGTCTACATCTCATAATGGCAAGTGGATAGAGAGTTGTACAAATGTATTTGAATTGTAATGATTTGATAAAATCAATCTGGTATGCAAGAAATAGCTGATATTGGAATAATACACCTAATTGTTGGAGGTTTTTTGATGGTAATCCCTATTGTGGGATTTTTGTATTTTAAGCTTAAAATTATCAAAGAAACTTTGATTGCGATTATAAGAATGATTGTTCAGCTTTCATTGGTTGCACTTTATCTTGAATATATTTTTGAATGGAACAATGCGATCATTAATTCTGCCTGGGTAATTGCCATGGTGTTGGTTGGCACTTTCACTACAATTAAACGAACTGGATTATCGTATAAGCATTTTGTACTTCCGTTTTTTTTATCAGGCTTGACCAGTATATTTATAGTAGATACCTTTTTTCTGGGGTTCATCATTCAATTGGATTACGTATTTGATGCTCGATATTTTATCCCCATTTCAGGTATGATTTTAGGGAATGCTTTAAATCACAATATTGTTGGAATTAGCAATTACTTTACACGATTAAGAAAAGAACAAGAACTGTATTTTTTCTTATTGGTGAATACCAATAGTAAAAAACATTCTTTATTGCCATACATTCAATCGGCCATTAAAAGTGGTCTGAATCCTTTAATTGCGACCATGTCGGTATTGGGTTTGATTTCCCTGCCAGGAATGATGACAGGACAAATTTTGGGAGGTAGCTCACCTGTTGTTGCCATAAAATATCAGATCCTAATCATGATTGCCATATTTGTTGGATCTTCTTTTAATTTGATGGTAAGTATCGTCATGTCCAATCGTTTTGTATTTGATTCTTACGGTAGGTTTAAGCCTGGGATTTTTGCGGCTAAAAAATAGCTTATTACCTTATGGTATGGTAGATACAGGAAGTTAGGGGGTGTTTACGCAACCGTTTTCGTTATTTGAAATGAATCTAAAAAATCTGCCTGTATTATTTTTTTATTGGCTTTAATCCAAATAATGGTATTTTAGCAGCAAATAAAAGTAGAAAAGCTTATTTGGTTACAATTTATAAGTAGAAATGAAAGATTATTTTGAATTTTACTTTTACGTTCTAGCATATTTAGTATGCTTCCTTGAAATCTTCGGTGGATTATAAAATCCATCCCTTACCGCGATCCTTATATTTTTTGGGTCCGTTTTTCCTATACACAATATTTTGTAACTGAGTTTTTGAATTTGAAGTGTTTTTTCTTCAAATCGTAATATCACATCTCTCACATACCTGCAATTTTATATTGCAAGTTGTCTGAACACATAGAGAACTAAATAGTTAAACAAATATAACATGCAAAAGTCTTTACTATTAGGTGTAGAAGCCATTGCACAAGGTGCAATCGATGGCGGAATGTCTGGAGTTTATGCTTATCCGGGAACACCTTCAACCGAAATTACAGAGTACATTCAGCACTCTAAGCAAGCACAACAATTAAATATTCACAGAGACTGGGCAGCAAATGAAAAGACTGCTATGGAATCTGCTTTAGGAATGTCATATGCCGGAAAGCGTTCTATGGTGTGTATGAAGCACGTAGGTTTGAACGTTGCAGCTGACTGTTTCATGAATGCAGCTATTACTGGTGCTAATGGTGGTATGTTGATCGTTGTTGCTGATGATCCATCAATGCACTCTTCTCAGAACGAGCAGGATTCACGTGTCTACGGTAAGTTCGCCATGATGCCAATCCTGGAACCATCGAACCAACAAGAAGCATACGATATGGCTCGTTTCGGATTCGAATTGTCTGAAGCTTGTGAGATTCCAGTGTTAATGAGAATCACAACCCGTTTGGCTCACTCTCGTGCAGGTGTTACACGTGCTGCTGAAGTTGTTGCTCAAAACGACATGAAATTACCAGAAGACAAAGTACAGTTCGTATTGTTGCCAGGTATCGCTCGTAAGCGTTACAAGTTGTTGTTGAACAACCAGGCAAAATTCGAAACTGCTTCTGAAGAATCACCATATAACACCTATACGGATGCTGCTGATAAGTCAATGGGTATCATCGCTTGCGGTTTAGGATACAACTATTTAATGGAAAACTATCCTAACGGAGATTGCCCATACCCAGTTGTTAAAATTAGCCAGTACCCAATTCCTCGCACAATGATTCAGAAAATTACCAGCGAGTGTGATAAGGTAATGGTATTGGAAGAAGGATATCCTGTAGTTGAAGAAATGTTGAAGGGATATTTGGAAAAAGAAGCTGTAATCGGTCGTTTAGATGGTACTCTTTCTCGCGATGGTGAGTTGAAGCCTGAAATGGTTGGTAGAGCTTTAGGTTTTGATGTTGAAGAAGGTGCTGAAGTTCCTAACTTGGTATCTGCTCGTCCACCAGCATTGTGTGTTGGTTGTTCTCACATCGATGTTTATACTGCATTGAATGAAGTTGTTGCTGAATATGGCGAAGGACGTGTATTTGCAGACATAGGTTGTTATACTTTAGGTGCATTGCCTCCATTCAACGCGATCAACTCTTGTGTTGACATGGGTGCTTCTGTAACCATGGCTAAAGGTGCTGCTGATGCAGGATTGATTCCATCTGTTGCAGTAATTGGTGACTCTACATTTACTCACTCAGGTATGACTGGTTTATTGGATGCTGTTAACGAAAAGACTCCAATTACAGTAATTATTTCTGACAACGAGTCTATTTCGATGACTGGTGGTCAGCATTCATCTGCTAAAGGTAAATTGGAAGCTATTTGTGAAGGTTTAGGTGTTGAGCCGGAACATTTACATGTATTAACTGCTGTACCTAAGAAGCGTGATGATTTAAAAGATCTTCTTCGCAAAGAATTCGAATACCAGGGAGTATCAGTAATTATTCCTCGTCGTGTTTGTGTTCAGAAGAACGTTCGCGATCAGAAAATCAAGAAAGCCGCTAAAGCAAAAGCAGCTGCTAAAGCATAATTCAATTAATAACCTGAAAAACTAAAAAGACGATGAAAACAGATATGGTCATAGCAGGTGTTGGTGGTCAAGGGATTTTATCCATTGCTGCTGCTTTAGGATCTGCTGCTCTAGATAATGATTTATATATGAAGCAAGCTGAAACTCATGGTATGAGTCAGCGTGGTGGTGATGTTCAGTCATTCATGAGAATTTCTGACAAGCCTATTTATTCAGATTTGATTCCTCGTGGTGGTGCTGATATCATTTTATCAGTTGAGCCAATGGAAGCACTTCGTTACCTTCCTTATTTAAAGCAAGGTGGATACGTAGTAACCAACTCAACTCCATTCGTAAACATTCCTGATTACCCAGAAATGGAAGAGTTAGAGAAGACAATTAAAGATCTTCCAAACTATGTATTGATTGATGCTGATCAAATTGCTGAGGAAACAACTGGTTCTAAGCGTGCTTTCAACTTCGTAATGTTGGGTGCAGCTTCACCATTTATCGATGTTCCTTTCGAGTACCTAGAAGAAGGTATCCGTAAGATTTTCGAAAGAAAAGGAGAGGAAGTAATCGAGATGAATATTAAAGCACTTCACGCAGGACGTAAGTTCGCTGAAGAAAATAAGTAATCTTTGTATCTAACCTAGACTATTTATAACTCAGAATCCCCGTCAGGAATTTTCCTTTCGGGGATTTTTTTATTGCAATTGCACTAATTGTATGTTTTTTAGGCCTTACTCCCAAACATTTTTCACGTACTAGTCCGAGTCTTTCCCTGCCTAGAGGGAAAAGTTCTGCCTGTATGCAGGGAAATGCTCTGTCTGTATGCAGGGAAAATTTCTGCCCTTATAGGGGAAATGGTTTATTGGATAGAATTTTCGTTCAAAAAGAAGTAAGGAAGGCGAAACTTGCATTGAATTGTATATAATAATGTTTTACTTTGCGCAAAAATTAAAACTTTGGCAAGAAAGAAGAAAAATAAACTGTTAAGTTGGATATGGTACTTTGTTGTGGTGCTAATTGTTTTGGGCATTGGCTTCAACCTTCCATCCTTAAATTGGTTAGAATTCAATTTAAAATTAGCCTTACAAATAATCATTACCACAAGTATTGCCAGCTTTATCGGTAATCTTATCGAGGAGAGAAACTGGTCACAATTGATCAAGCGATTTACCAGTCCAATTACCCGATGGGCCAAACTTCCAAATGTTTCTGCTACTGCCATATTTAGTTCATTTTTCTCTTTGGTTACTGCAAATAGTATGCTCACATCTGCTTACGAAAACAATCTGATGAGTCGCAAACAACTTCGAGTAAGTGCCATGTGTACTTCCTTTATGAGTTATTTGTATCATAGTCTTCGAATCATGTATCCTACAATTGCAGCCGTGGGAGTGGTGGGAGCCACTTATTTTGGATTACTTTTCGGATTAGGCTTTCTCGTAGTTTTTATAGCTCTGTTGGCATCGAGATATAGCAAACCGATTCATGATATTCAGAATGATATTCTAGCTGATAAAGAGGAGAGAAGTGCTGATACCTGGAGGGTGAGCATAGAAAAAGCTCGCAAAAAAACTTACTTAGTTGTAAAAAGAATGTTCCTGATTGCGATTCCGATGTTTTTATTCTTCTCTTTTTTAAATGAAATTGGTTTTTTCGATTTATCAGATAGTTTGTTTAAATCTTCAAGTTTAAGAGAGTACTTTCCGCCGGAATCTCTTGCAGTGGCAAGTTCTATGTTGGGTGGTATTTTAAGTGCAGCTACAGTTGCAGCAGGCTTTTTAAAAACAGGAAGCTTACAGGCTTCGCATGTGTTGATAGCTTTGTTAATGGGCAATATTATTTCACTTCCCATAAGAAGTTTAAGAAGAAGTTTGCCTTCAGCAATGAGTGTTTTTCCTGCTAAAGAAGCACTTGTAATTGTATTGCTAAATCAGGGAAGTAGATTGTTGAGCAATATATTATTATTAGGTACGATATTACTACTGATGTATTATCATATCATTTAATAAGCAGATTGCCTGTATTTATTTTGGGAAGTTTAAATGTTTTTTGACTCAGGCCATTCACCTGAGTCGTTTGATTGAATCACTAATTAGAATCAGAACATTGATTTAGCAATTCATCAGCCTCTTCGAGCATAGGCATTATATTTTCGCCAATAAGCATAATGGTTGGCATTTCAAGAGGATATTGCTCAAGTTTGCTCATGAAATTACTTAAGTTTCCAAATAGCATTTTTTCATCTGGATAAGATACTTTCGAGATGGCACAAATGGAAGTGTCTGCTTTCACACCATTGCCAATTAGTTTGTCGATGATACTGCCAAGGTTGTTCAATCCCATGTATATCATTACAGGAGTTCCCAATTGAATCATGCTTGAAACTGCATCGAACTGTTTCATGTCACCATCAAGAGTAGTACCTGTGCAAAATAATAAGGTGCGGTTTATCGAACGCTCGGTAATTGGAATTTGACAATGGTTGGCAGCTGCAATTCCAGCAGTAATGCCAGGAACGAGTTCATAGTCAATCTTCTCATTTCTCAGAAAGCGTACTTCCTCAATTCCTCGACCAAATATTAGTGGATCACCAGTTTTTAAACGAACAACACGTTTGCCTTCTTCAACACCCTCTTTCATTAAAGCATTGATTCTGCACATTCGTTGTATCTGATCCTGCTTATCCTTATAAGTTTTTCCAACATAGACCTTTTCACAGCTTTCAGGAAGCATTTCAAGAATCTGTTTTCCAAGTAATGCATCGTATAACACCACGTCTGCTTGCATTAAAACTCTATGTGCTTTTACTGTTAACAAATCCGGATCACCAGGCCCAGCTCCCACAATGTACAATCTATGTTGCATTTCAGTTCTCTTATATGATCAATTCTATTTCTGTAATTTATAGGATCACAAAAGTAGAATATTCTTAAAGAACCTCAAGTAAATTCAGTTTAAATTGTGTCAAGAGGACTTGTGTAAATAAATTTATAATTCAATCTTTTGATTAATTTGGATGAATCAACCCATTTGTAAGCCATTTGTTCTTCTTCTAAAAATTCAGGTTCGGGAAGGTTGGCTGCACGAGCTGCTTTTTGGTAAAAGTCTTTCCGAGTTGGGTGCTCAGGACAACAAGCATTAAACACTTCACCCCAAACATTTTGTTTGATAATTTCAGATATAATCTTCACACAATCATCCTGGTGGATTAGATTTACAGGTACCGAACCATTTCTTAATTCCTTTCTGTGGGATAAGAACCTTCCTGGGTGGCGGTCATAACCGATTAATCCACCAAAACGGAGTATGGTAGTTTCAAAATCATCTGATTGAGTGAGTAATTTTTCCGCCTTCACTAATGCTTTGCCACTGGCTTTTTCCGGACTTAATTGAAGCTCTTCGCTAACCTTGCCAAGCGTGTTCGGATAAACAGAAGTACTACTAATGAATAGTACTTTTTTCACACCATGTTTTTGCGCTTCCTGTTTTAGTGAGTCAATTTGTTTGGGATAGTAGCTTTCAATATCATCTCGTCTTTTAGGAGGAATACATGATACAATAATATCAGTTTCAAAAAAATGATCATCGCTGCAAACTTGTAGATCTGGATTGAATGCAATTTGATATCCTTTTATTCCAAATTGATGCAGCTCTTCCAGGTTTTCTTCTTGCATTACTGATCCTTTCACATCATATCCCTTTGATGAAAGATGTTTGGCTAATGCCAGACCAAGCCAGCCGCAGCCTAATACCGAAATTCGAGGTAAGTTTAATTTATCTGTCATGTTCTTAAAAGAGATTAGTTTTGAGTTTTATTTTCATCCAGAATTTCAGTAATGCTAACCAAACAGTTTGCAATTTCACGTTTAAAAGGATGATTTGGCATAATACCGCTTTCAGCATCCAGGCCATTTAATATTCCCATCCAAATTGCACTAATCCCAAAACCAACCAAAATATCTTTCTGATAATTTGTTACAAAGATTCTTCGAAACTCTTCAGTAAAATTGTTGAATTTAACCGCGATTTGAAATGCATAACTTGAATCGTTGCTTTTTCCATTTTTGGTATGATAATTAATTGCTTCAACAAAAGCTGTTGCAAGTTGACTCGATTCAATTTCAATCTCGTTTCTTTTATCTTGATTGATATCCATGTCAATAACTCCTTTCAGAATTAAATCTTTAATATCATTTGTAGTAAGTGAATCCTTTAATAATATAGCGTCCATATTGTATTTGTTTTTTAATACCGATAGTTAATTTGTAAGCTTATCTGCAAAAATGCATTTCAAAATAATTTAATCTATTTAACTTGTTTGATGTTTTTACCATGGCTAACAAATTATATATCGGCATTATATCTAAATTGTATGAGAGTTTTAAGCAAACTCCCGATCTTTAATAAGTGATATAAGAGGATCTAAAATAGTAGAAAAAACTGTGACTCGGATATTATTTATATTTCAAATGCTTTATTAATTTTGGTTCATACTTAAAATAAACACTATCATAACCTTTAAAATTCACAGATGAAGAAACTATTATCACTTGTTATATTAGGCGGAATCATTGCTGCTTGTGCACAAAAACCAGATGAAAATTTGGTCATGAACCAAGTTGCGGAAAGTTACGCTAAAACCGTTTTGGAAATTGGTCTTTACGATCCATTGTATGTTGATGCTTATTATGGGCCAAAAGAATGGAAGACAGAAGTGGAGCAACGAAAATTGGATGAAATTCCTTCTGCTGAACTCTTGAAACGCATGGATGAATTAAATGAAAAAGTGAAGGCAATAGATGTTTCTGAAAAAGAGGAAATGTTGAAATTGCGTAAGCTATATCTCTTAAAACAATTTGTTGCGGTAAAAGCCAGAATAGAGATGTTATCCGGAAAGAAATTTACATTTAATGAAGAATCGGATGCATTATATGATGCTGTAGTTCCTGATTTTGAAGATGAGCATTTTGCAGAAATTATTAATGAGCTGGAAAAACTTGTGCCTGGAAAAGGAAGTTTAATTGATCGTTTGTCCAAATTTCAAAAAGATTTTGTAATTCCCAAAGACAAAGTTGATGCTGTCTTTAGAGCTGCAATTGAAGAATCGCGCAAGAGAACAAAACAGCATATTACTTTACCTGAAAATGAAAATTTTGAATTGGAATATGTTACCGATAAAGCCTGGGCTGGTTACAATTGGTATAAAGGGAACAACTTTAGCTTGATCCAGGTTAATATCGATTTTCCGATTCTTATCGATAGAGCCATTGACTTGGCAAGTCATGAAGGATATCCGGGACATCATGTATACAATTCGCTGTTAGAAAGTAATTTGGTGAAGAAAAGAGGATGGGTTGAGTTTTCGGTGTATCCTTTGTTTAGCCCTCAATCATTAATTGCCGAAGGAACTGCTAATTATGGTATTAATGTTGTTTTTCCTCGCGAGGAGAGAATGAAATTCGAGAAAGAAGTTCTGTTTCCTTTGGCAGGATTGGATACTGAGAAAGTTGATTTGTACTATCAAATTCAGGAATTAACTCATGAGTTGACTTATGCCAGAACTTCTGCCATGAGAAACTATCTGGATGGCAAATGGTCGAAAGAAGAAACAGGCAAATGGATGGAAAAATATGCTTTAAGAAGAGCGCATGAGTCTACTTTCAGGTTTCCTGAAACCTATCGTAGCTATATCATCAACTACAATTGGGGACAAGATTTGGTGAAAGAATACGTAGAGAAAAGAGGAGATGTTGAAACCAATCCTGACAAACGTTGGGAGATTTTTACACATCTGATTTCTACGCCTCAGGTTCCAACAAACTTGAAATAGATGTAAAAGAATATTTAAAAGACGTCATTGAAAGAAGTTCAATGGCGTTTTTTTTGATACTCCCTATAAGTAGGTATTTGAACGTTTGGTTTTTAGTATTAGTTTTGATGTTATTAAGAATTAATTTAGATAAGACTTATGAATTACCAGAATGAAGAATTACCAAAAGGTGCAATCAAAGTAGGCAGTACGCCTAGCATGACAGAGGAAACTGTAAAGCCAGCTATTTTAAAATCTCATTTGGCTCCCAAAGGAAAAATCGGTTTATTGGTTGTAGAAGAAGGGCATTGTCAGTATGTGTGGGAAGATGAGGAAGGACCTGCATTGGATGCCGATCCGGAACATCCGATTGTGATTTTTCCAGAGCGATATCATCATGTTGTGCTAACCGGACCCGTTAAGTTTAGAGTAGAATTTTACACCATACTTGATAAGGTGATTGAGGTAAAGCACCCGGAAGAAAAGAAACGACCTGGACAAGATTTTCTATAATCAAAAGGCAAAAGGAAAGCCATTAAATCTCGTTTAGTGGCTTTTTATTTATCTATTTTTGATGTAATGGGAGAGAAAATGCAAAGCAGGCACCCTTCTGAGATTTATTACAAAACCATATTTCTCCTCCGTTCATTTCTATAAATTCTTTACAGAGAACAAGACCTAGTCCTGATCCTTTTTCCTGATTGGTTCCTGTTGACGTATAAGTTTCACCGCTTTTAAAGATTTTTTCGGCAGCTTTATCCGAAAGACCAATACCTGTATCTTTTACTTTTACAACTGCATTATCATTTTGTGTTTCGCTTGAAATGCTTATGGAACCTCCCAAAGGAGTAAATTTTATGGCATTGCTAATAAGATTCCCTAGTATCAATTCTATAGAATATTGATCTGTATGAACATTTATCAAATCATTGTATTCATAAGTCAATTCAATATCTTTCAATTTTGCCGAGCTTATGTAATTGTTAACAGATGCTTCGATTAGCTTGTTTAATGGTAAAGTTTCAGGTTCTACCTTTATGCTTCCTTGTTGTATTCTGGCCCAGGTTAAAAGATTTTCCAGTAGATTATATGCGCTATGAGAAGAATTTTTAATATCTGATATCTGTAATTTTCTTTCCTGATCATTTAAGCTATTGTATTCACTATGGAGAAAATCACTAAACCCAATAATCGTATTAAATGGGGATCTTAAATCGTGTGCAATAATTGAAAATAGCTTGTCCTTTGTTTTATTGGCGATCTCAAGCTCATTTTTTTGTTGTTCAATGATTTGATGTGATCTTTTCTTAATTCTTGCTCTATTAAGAAGGATGCCTATTAAAACCATTACAAGTAAGGCAAACGCAATTAGAAAGTTTCTAATTTGTGTTTGTTTGGCAGTGTTTAATTGCTGTAATGATAGATCTTTTTTTAGGTTATCATTCTCTTTTTCTTTCAGCTGAGTTTTAAATTTGGTTTCCAGTTCAGTTATTTGCTTTTGTTTACTTTCATTGAAAACGCTGTCTCTGTGAATCAATTCAAGCTCTTTATACTCTAAGGCTTTTTCAAATTTATTTATGCTGGAATAATAATAACTGTAAGCTTTTAATAAATCACTTTTATTGTAATTGATATTATATGTTTTGCTTAGTTCGTTGGCTTCTTGCAATGATTCTTTTGCCTTGGCAAACTCCTTTTTATTAATTTGTAAGCGGGCCAGAATAATTAAATTGACAATAAGCTGGTTGGATAAATTGTTTTCCCGGTTAATCTTAACAGCTTCATTTAGGTAATAATTTGCATCCTCTACATTATTTAAAAGGTAGTTAGATTGACCCAGGTTTGCATATGTTTGAGCAATTTGAAAACGATTATTAATTTTTATGAATGCAGGCAATGCTTTTTCGAAGTAACTTATGGCTTTTTCATGATCTGCCATTCGACTATAGCATGCTCCAAGATTATTGTAGGCAGTAGCATAGGCAATTGAAATGTCAGTTGAATCTGATAAGGAGATCACCTTCTTGAAATAGTCTATTGCACGATTCAGATCTTCATTGTAAAGTAGAGTTGTTCCAATATTTAGAGATAGATTGGTAAGTTGCTTTTTATTATTAGTACTATCCGCAATGTTGTAGGCTTTTGTGAAATTGGCCAATGCTTCGTTATAATTCCCTTGATTTAAGTAGTTGGCCGCTATGGAGTTTAAACATTTAAGTTGTAAAGCTGCATTCTTAATATTCAGTGCTCCCTTATATGCTTTGTTTAGATAGAAAAGGGAACTATCACTTACACCTCCCGAGTAATAATAATATCCTTTAAAGAAGGTTGTATATAACATTTCTTTTTTCAAACCAGTCTTCTCTGATAGGATGAGTGCCTTATTATTACATTCTATTGCCTTTTTCCTGTTTCCTGAATTAATATAGGCGTAACACAAGTCATTAAGTGCTTTTATTCTTGTGGAATCTATTTCATATATTGCAGCCAAAGAATCAGCTTTTTTAGCATAGAATATTAGCTTGTTCAAATCTTTGTAATAATATTCTTTAGCTAACTGGCTGTAGATGTGAGCTTTTTCTTCGTCATCCTTTGTAAAGGAGAGAAGCTTACTCAGGCTATCAACTTTATTTTGAGCTTCGCTAAAATTTGAAAAGCTTAATCCTATAAAAAGAAACAGTAGTAATAATTTATTCATAGAAACCAGCATTTGATATTAATATAGCTATACGCAAATATCGACAACTGGTTTAAGTATTTTTAAAGAAAATCTAACATGCAATCTTCAATGACAGGATTATTGTTTCCCAGAAGATTGCATGTATCAGGCATTAATTTGAAAACTGTATGATGTTAGTATCGTGTGTTAGTGCATCGTAAACCAATAATTTTCCAGAAAGAACTTCTCCAATTTCCAGGATGATTTTAATTACCTCGCAGGCTTGCATACTCCCGATTATTCCTGGTAAAACTCCAATAACACCCAATGGTAAATTGGATTCATTGGGAGTGTCAGGGAACAAATCGAAATAGGAAGGACCATTTTTGTAATTAAAGACAGCAATCTGTCCTTCGAATTCTCCAATTGATCCATGAACGAAAGCTTTGTTTTGAGCTTTTGTGATTTTATCGATGCATTTTCTGGATTTGAAGTTGTCTGTAGCACCAACTACAATATCATATTTAGAGATGATTTCATCTGCATTATCATCATCCAGCATGAATGGATAGTATGATATTTTCACATCGGAATTCAATTGATTTAATGTTGCTTTGGCTTGCTTAGCTTTTGATTTACCAACTTCATTTTCACGGTAAAGGATTTGTCTTTGCAGATTGGATAAACTAACCGTATCGGCATCAACAATGCCAATGTTTCCAATGCCTGCAGCAACAAGGTACTGGAGAATGGGAGCACCCAATCCACCTGCTCCAACCACCAATACTTTTGCATCCAGCAATTTCTTTTGACCTTCTTCGCCAATTTCTGACAAAATGATGTGCCTGTTGTATCGTTCTCTTTGAATTTCGTTCATATGGTTACAGTTGCATAAAATTATCCCAGTCCTTCCAAACTACTTCATATCCTTTGGATTGAATCATTTCTGCAATTTCAGAAGGGCTACGATCATCATTGATTGAGAATTGCTCTAATGATTCTTCCTTGTTCGAATATCCACCCGGATTGGTTTTAGAGCCGGCACTAAATGATGTAGCACCCAGTTGTAGCATATTGTCCCTGAACTCTTCGCTTTCACGTGTCGATAATGAGATCTCCACTTGATGGTTAAAGAGGCGATAGGCGGTTATCAGTTGTACCAAATCTTTTTGCCTTGTTTCGTAATTGGGCTGAAATCCACCTGCATGAGGACGAAGTCTTGGAAAAGAAATAGAATACTTACTTTTCCAATAGCTTCTCTCCAAATATTGAAGGTGAAGGGCTGTGAAGAAAGTATCAACACGCCAATCTTCCAATCCCAAGAGGCAACCCAATCCCACTTTGTGAACTCCGGCCTGACCTAATCTGTCTGGCGTCTCCAATCGATATTGATAGTTCGATTTTTTACCAGCAGGGTGGTATTTTTTGTAATTCAATTCGTTATAGGTTTCCTGGTAGATGTATACCGTATTCAATCCTTTATGAGTTAATTTCTTGTACTCATCAGTTGACAGCGGTTGTGCTTCAAGCGAAATCAACGAGAATTGATCCTTAATGTTATCCATCATTTCCCCTATGTAATCGCACCCGCAGTTTTTCTGATCTTCGCCACTCACAAGCAAGATATGTTCGAAACCCAGCTTCTTGATTTCCTTGACTTCCTGCTTTATTTCTTTCGAGTTAAGTATTTTGCGATCAAATTTGTTCTTGTGATTGAATCCACAGTAAACACATGTGTTGGTGCAGGAATTCGAGATATACAATGGAATGTACATCTGAATACATTTGCCAAATCGCTTTTGTGTAAGCTGCATGCTTTTTTGTGCCATTGTCTCCAAATAAGCAGATGCAGCAGGGGAGATGAGTGCCTGAAAATCATTTAAATCTATTTTTTCCTTTTCCAAAGCTTGTTTTACATCTGCTTCGGTTTTGGAATAGATTTGATTTTTTACTTCATCCCAATTGTATTTTTGTATTTCGTTGTAGAAACTCATTTTAAGCACTTAATAGGTTAATCCAAATTTTCAAGGAAAGCAGTTAAAGGGCTGCTGGCATTGGCACCAACTGATTGTTCCGCTAATTTTGCTTCATAAGCCATTCTACCAGCTTCAACTGCCATTTTAAAAGCTTTAGCCATTTCAACTGGATTTGGAGAAACAGCAATTGCGGTATTTACCAGTACTGCATCGGCACCAATTTCCATAGCTGCAGCAGCATGCGATGGAGCCCCAATTCCCGCATCAACCACCACGGGAACATTGCTTTGTTTAATGATGATTTTTAGGAAATCGATGGTTTGCAGACCATTGTTTGACCCAATTGGAGACCCTAAAGGCATTACAGCTGCAGTTCCAACCTCTTCCAGTTTTTTACAAAGAACAGGATCAGCTTGTACATAGGGTAAAACATGAAATCCTAGTTTTACCAATTCTTCGGCTGCTTTTAAAGTTTCTTCTCCATCGGGAAGTAAGTATTTGGGATCGGGATGAATTTCCAATTTAAGCCAGTTGGTTTCCAGCGCTTCTCGTGCCAATTGAGCTGCAAATATGGCTTCCTTTGCATTTCGCACTCCAGAGGTGTTTGGCAGTAAATTAACTCCAGGAATATTTAAATGCTGTAACATGTTGTCATTAGCATCTTCAATATCTATTCTTTTTAGTGCCATGGTTACCAGTTCCGATCCGGAAGCTGTAATGGCTTGTTTCATGATTTCGTTTGAGCTGAACTTTCCGGTTCCTGTGAACAAACGAGATTTGAATATTTTATCTCCTAATTTTAAATTATTCATGAGTTTGGTTGTTTAGTATTTTTAATAAAGCTCCAGAAATGGCAACTCCATATAGTCCTTCCTTGCTTAGCATTTCAATTTCATCCAATAGGATTCCACCAACGGCAATTATTGGAATATGGATCTTCTTTTCATTCATCTGTTTGATGATTTCTTTGTATCCATCAACTCCCACTATAGGACTTAAATTCTTTTTGGTAGTGGTGTGTCTGTATGGGCCTAGTCCAACATAGTCTGCACCACGAGATTTTTGCAAAAGGATATCCTCGAATGTATTGGCAGTTCCTCCAATGATGATATCATCACCTAAAATTTGTCTAGCTTCATCAATAGACGTATCATTCAGGCCAAGATGAACAGCATGAGCACCAATTTCCTTTGCGATTTCTATGGAATCGTTAATGATTAAAGTGCGATCGAACTGCCCGGCATATTGTAGAGCCAATGTAGCTTCCTTTAATATGTCATTCGAACAACTATCTTTCATTCTGATTTGAACAGCTTCCATGCCTTGCTCAAAAGCCAGGCGCGCTTGATCAGAATGAGATAATTTTGAATGATCTTGTGTTATGTATTGAATTTTAGGAATTGCTCTTTTCATATAAATTATGGATTGTTGAATGTATTTCTCTGAAATTTGATGATATCAAATCTTGATTTTTAAATGGATCTCTCGTCCAAACTGCTCCCAATACAACAAGCCCATCGAATTGTAATTCTTTTATTGTTGATACATTGCTTGTTTCTATACCTCCAAGTGCATAGATTTGGATTGGTCTGGATTCTTTCAGAAACATTTTAATTTCTTCCATATTCAGATTTCCCTGGTATCCTGGTTTTGAAATGCTTTCAAAAATCGGACTCAAATAAACATAGTCGAATACCTTGCCTAAGGATTTGATTTCCCGAATGGAATGACATGAGGTTCCTTTTCGGATACCTGTTGCCAATTGTTTTGCATGCTCTCTTTTTGCTCCCGAGAAATGTATTCCCTTCAGCTTGAAGTTTGAAAAGACTTCTATTTCGTTGTGCAATACAATTTTTGCATGCAACGCTTCCGGGATTTCATCCAGGTAATCAATCAATTCCTGTTCCGAAGCTTTAGGTTTACGAAGATGAAAGGTGAAGTTATAACGATCCAGTAAAGAGGAAACAATTACGGTTTCCCCTTTAAAAAAATCAGGATGTGAAATCAAAATTAGCTCCATTGTATTAGCTGTACAGTTCATTACCAGATTGCTCAAACTCCTTGGCTTTTTCTTGAGCCTTTTCTGCCAATTCACGAACTTCCATGGTAGCACGCATCGAACAGAAATTCTCTCCACACATGGAGCAGAAGTGAGTGGATTTGTATCCTTCATCCGGAAGGGTTTCATCATGGAATTTCATGGCTTTTTCGCTATCCAGGGCCAATGAGAATTGATCTCTCCAACGGAATTCAAAACGCGCCTTACTCATTGCATTGTCTCGATACTGAGCTCCGGGGAATCCTTTGGCCAGATCGGCTGCATGGGCAGCTAGTTTAAAAGTGATAACCCCTTCTTTTACATCATCGCGATTCGGAAGTCCTAAATGCTCTTTCTGAGTTACGTAGCATAGCATGGCGGTACCGTGCCAGGCAATCATTGCACCTCCAATTGCTGATGTAATATGATCGTAACCAGGGGCAATATCAGTAACCAAAGGACCTAAGGTGTAGAATGGAGCTTCGTCGCAATGTGCCAACTGTTCATCCATATTTTCCTTGATCATGTGCATTGGTACGTGCCCCGGACCTTCAATAATAACCTGTACAAAGTTTTCACGAGCAATTTTGGTAAGATGTCCCAAGGCTTCCAATTCTCCAAATTGTGCTTTGTCGTTGGCATCGGCCAAACAACCTGGTCGCAATCCATCCCCTAAAGAAACTGCCACATCATATTTCGCTAAAATCTTACAGATGTCCTCAAAATGAGTATAAAGGAAATTTTCTTTGTGATGATGTAGAATCCATTTCGCAAGAATCGATCCGCCACGAGAAACAATACCTGTTGTTCTGTGAATGGTCATTGGAATGTGTTTCCAAAGCAAACCTGCGTGAATGGTAAAGTAATCTACACCTTGCTCGCACTGCTCAATCAAAGTGTCTTTGTAAATTTCCCAACTTAGATCTTCAACCTTTCCATTCACTTTTTCAAGTGCCTGGTACAATGGAACGGTTCCTACTGGCACCGGACTGTTTCTTACAATCCATTCCCTGGTTTCGTGAATGTTCTCACCAGTAGATAGATCCATAATGGTATCTGCGCCCCAGCGGAATGCCCAAACTGCTTTTTCAACCTCTTCTTCAATGCTTGAGGTAGTAGGAGAGTTTCCAATGTTTCCATTGATTTTTACCAAAAAGTTTCTGCCAATAATCATTGGTTCTGCCTCGGGGTGATTGATGTTTGCAGGTAGAATGGCACGTCCCTTCGCAATTTCATCGCGAACAAATTCCGGACTGATGTGGGTTTCAGGAATCTGAGCACCCATGGGACAACCTTTGTGCTGAGCGTATTTTTCCTTGATCTCATCGATTCGTTGGTTTTCACGAATGGCAACATACTCCATTTCAGGCGTGATGATTCCCTTCTTGGCGTAGTAGTATTGCGATACATACTTTCCTTCCTTTGCCTTTAATGGTTGGGTGCTTACATGATCGAAGCGCAAATGATCCAGATTCTCATCCGTCAAACGCATGCGTCCATAATCCGACGACAGTCCATCAAGTTCTTCTACATCTTCACGATCAAGAATCCACTGTTTACGAAGTTTTGGTAATCCTTTTTCAAGATTTACCTCAATATTTTCATCCGTATAAGGACCTGAGGTATCATATACCGTAACCGGATGGTTCTTGATTACATTTCCATTTTTATCCGTGGTATCTGCCAATTCTATTTCGCGCATTGCCACTTCTATGTTATGGATTTTACCTTTTACATAGATTTTTTGGGAGTTTGGAAAACTACCCTGAGTAATGTTTTTTGTTTTCAATCTTCTATGAATTTAATTGTTCTTCTTGCATTAGAAGAGGCAATTAAGCGACAGAAGAATATTGAAAGTTTAAGCAGTGAAACCTGGAATCATCCACCTTTTGTAGCCGAAACAATCAAAACTTTGTCGTTTTCCTGAAGTTGGTGAGATTCCCAATCCTGTTTTTTCACTACACAATTGTTTACTGCTACTGCAATACCTTTTTGATCCACGTATTCAGTCACCGATAAAAGTGTAAACAACGAAGCACAATCATCCAAAGCAATTGGATTACCATTACAAAAAATGTTCATTTCAAAAAAGATTACAGGAGTAGAAACAGGAGATACATACATCCCTTGGCAGCATTACTTGCCCAGGTTCATAGGGTATAATCTCAGCCGTTACAGGCACCCCTTGTTAATAATGTTGACAAACTTAAATGAAATATTTTGAATTTCTACTGTAAACGATTGAAAAAATTATTGAAGTGATTTTATTATGGTGATATTCAGAAGAATAAAATGTTATTTATTTTATTCTTTCCTCTTCTTCAATTTCTCTTGCTTTGGATAAGGATGTAGCTACCAAACCAGCCGGAACCGTAACAACACCTACACCAATTAGTAATACAAAAAATGTAAAAATCTTACCTCCTGCAGTAATCGGGTAAACATCTCCATAGCCAACTGTGGTAAGAGTAACAATGGCCCACCACAAGCTATGAAATACCGAAGCGAATACTTTGGGTTGGGCCTCGTTTTCGAAAAAGTATATGCCTGCTGCAGATAAAAATATTAAGATACCTGTTACGATAAAGAACAGAATGATTTCTTCTTTTACAATTTTAGCTGCAATATGAAATCGGTGTAAAGCTCTATTGTATCGTATCAACTTTAATGTTCGGAACACTCTAAAGATTCTGAATGCACGAATTGCTCTAAAATCCAAAGTTCCTCTAAGGTAAAAAGGTAGTATGGCTAATAGATCAATAATTCCATAGAAACTGAAGATGTAAGAAAGTGGTCGTTTCGAAACCAAAATTCTAAGGATGTATTCAGCCGAAAATATAATGATACAGAAGATCTCAAAATATTCCAGAAACTTTACTACATGAGGAGAATTGTTAGGCAATGTTTCCACTGAAAATGAAATCAGCGAAAGCATAATTAGAGTTTGAATAAAATAGTCGAATATTTTTCCCCGTTTGCTTGTGTTATCTTCTACAATATTTCTAATTGTTTCCTTCATTATGAAATAGAATTTTTTACCAGATGATGATTTAATTTTGAGAAGAGGAAGATATGCAAAATAATAAAAGAAACAGTTCAATTCCAGGAAATCATACTGCGCAAATCATGTTACAATTGCTTAACTTAGGTATTTTTCGTTATGCTATGAACAAACAGCAAAGAAAAACTGTTTTATCAGATAGTACAATCGGTTAATATGTCCAAATGAAATAAGCATGATTATTTTGATATTGCGGCTTTTATTTGACAACTAAAAGAAAATTATAAACAGATGAAACGGATCCTAAGTTTACTCTTTTTTCTAATCTCTTTCGACTTGTCTGCTCAACTTTTTGTGGAACTTACAGGATATGTTACAGATGAAACAGGAATGGTACTAATTGGTGCATCAGTTTATCTTGAAAATACAACGCAAGGTGCTATTACCAATGAGAATGGATATTACCAGATTACCAAAGTAAAGCCTGGATCCTATAACTTGGTGGCAAGTTATTTGGGATACAAAGGGCAAACGCGTTACAATATTGATATCAAATCAGTAGGAAACCAGGAGTATAATTTTATTCTGGAAGAGGCCTTAACCAATCTTTCGGAAGTAACGGTTTCCAATCAGAATAAGATTACACGCCCCAGGGAAACCCCACTTTCCACACAAACTTTATCAGCGGTTGAAATTGCCACCTATCCAGGAGGAAACAATGATGTGGTGCGTGTTGCACAAACATTTCCCGGCATATCTCCATCGCCGGGAGGTTTTCGAAATGATCTGATCATTCGCGGAGGAGCACCCAACGAATCGGTTTATTATTTGGATGGAATAGAGATTCCCAATATCAATCACTTTAGCACACAGGGAAGCTCGGGCGGTCCGGTTGGCATGTTGAATGTATCCTTTATTGATGATGTAATGCTTTCGACCTCGGCATTTGGCAGTCAGTACGACAATGCACTATCCGGAGTACTGCAATTCAGTCAGCGGGAAGGAAGCCGATCTTCCTATCACACCAACTTTCGCTTGAGTGCCAGCGAGGCTGCCTTAACTCATGAAGGTCCATTGTTTAAAAAGGAAAAAGATCAGAGTAAAACCAGTTACATGATCTCAGTACGAAGGTCTTACCTTCAGTTTTTATTCGAATTGATAGGATTGCCAATACGTCCCGACTATTGGGATTACCAATACAAAGTCACACACAGAATTGACAAATACAATACCATAAATTTGATTGGATTGGGATCGATTGACGATTTTGCTGTAGATGACAGTGGAGACATTGAAGGAGATGAATTATCGATACTGGAGCAAGCTCCTTTTATCGAGCAGCAAAGCAACACCATTGGATTAAGTTGGAGACAGCGATTTAAGACAGGCAAAGGCTTTATGCAGACCAGTATCAGCAATAATGTCTTAAAGAACGATTTCTCGCGTTATGAAGACAATCGAAATCAAAGCGGTCTGTACTTTAGAAATGATTCGCGCGAGCAGGAAACCAAACTTCGTTGGGCGGTAACAAGCTTTAAAAAGGATTGGAAGTTTCAAACTGGTTTGAATCTGCAGTACAGCGATTACGAAAACAAAACCTTTGATTTGAACGACAATTATGCCTACGAAACCGAAATTGATTTCATGAAGTATGGTGGATTTGTCAACATTACGCGAAGCTTTCTTGATGAACGAATGGATCTTTCTTTCGGCTTGCGCATGGATGGAGACAGTTTTACCAAAGGAAACGCTTTGCTTTCGACCTTATCGCCTCGAATGGCTTTATCTTACGAGTTTGTGGATGATTGGAAATTGAAAGCTTCGGTGGGAAGGTATTACAAAATTGCACCTTATACCATACTGGGATACCAGGAAAATGGAAACTTTGTGAACAAAGATGCAGACTACACCAGAAGCGATCACTTTGTGCTTGGACTGGAAAGAATACTAGGACCAGCAGCCAGTATTAGTTTAGAGGCATTTTACAAGAAGTATGAGGATTATCCGGTATCCATAGCAGATCAGGTATCCTTGGCCAACAAAGGTGCCGATTTTGAGGTATTGGGTAACGAAGCGGTTGAAACAGTAGGAAAGGGCAGAAGTTATGGACTGGAATTGCAGTTTCAGCAAAAGCTGAGCAAGCGCTTCTATGGATTGTTTGCCTATACCTTTTTCTATAGTGAGTTTACAGGATTCGATCGCAGTAAATATTTGCCATCAGTTTGGGACAGCCGTCACTTGTTGTCATTTACAGGAGGATACAAACTCAAGAAAAACTGGGAAATTAGTGCGCGTTACCGTTTTGCAGGCGAAACACCAATTGTGCCAACCAATTTGGATGAAACATTGAATCGCTATCCCGAAATAGTTTTGGATTACAGTCGAATGGGAGAGGACAAATTGGGTGTTTTCAGCGAGTTGGATGTACGAATCGATAAAAAGTACAACTTCAAGAAGCTATCCCTTGAATTTTTCCTGGAGATACAAAACCTTCTAAAGCATAAAACACCCGAAGCACCTGAGTACATTCTGGCAAGAGATGAGAATGGAGAGATCGCAGATCCAAGAAGTTTGGAGCAGGTGGTAGAAGAGGAAGGATCACCAATTCCTACCATTGGTATTGTGATTGATTTTTAATGCTATCATCCTGTATCTACATTTATGCTCCTTTCAGACATAGCCATTCCTCTCTTGTAATCTCGTAAACATACACCTCCAAGCCATGGTAAGAAACTTGAGAACCTCTTTTCATGCCATTTTTCTCAGCCACTTTTTGCGAAGCAGTATTCCTGATATCAATAATGGAAACCAAGCCTTCGCACAAATTGGATTCAAATGCATAATCCCTAAATTTTATGGCTGCTTCGGTAGCAAATCCATTCCCCCAGTACTTGGGTAGAATGTGATAACCAATTTCGAGAACCTCTTCGCCATTTATTTCTTGAGTGAGCAATCCACATTGGCCAATAAACTCACCAGATTCCTTCTTTAGCAAGACATGATGACCATATCGTCCCGATTCATACCTGTCCAGCTGATATTGTATCCAGCTTTTGGCTTGCTCTTCGGGTGTTAGACTTAGGTCGATACCCAGAAAAGGAAGAGATGGGTTGTTGATAAAAAATGCTTCCCATTTTCTGTCATCTTCATGACTAAGAGCTTTTATTTGCAGGCGTTTTGTTAGTGAGTTGTTTAAGTACATAAGAGCTTTAGGTTCTATATTGAATACTATGGGTAATCAAATCAATCGCAAAATAAAATGATAATATTATTCATTATCTAAACTTTATATTTGCTCAAGCCGCATGGCTCATCCTTTTTCCATTGATGAAAAAGGATGCAAAAAATCTAGGGCGTGTAAGCTCAAACTATTTATACTTGAAAACTTTAAGTGCGTCGGGGTGATCTTCTCCCGATTATGATTTTTGTTGCATTTGCTTCTCAAATGCTTACAAAATCGATTTCGGGATCAGCTACCCCGTCTTACTAAAAATTTTTCCGCGTCTAACCAGCTTGACCTTCCAATGCCCACTTTGGTCAGTAGAATAAGCTAAAGGTAGATAATAATTAATTACCCACAATAAATCGTACAGAGCCGAGCTTTAGAATTTTATCCTTTGTTAGAATCAATACTATTTCTTCTCTTCTCGCAGAATTTTCTCCATTTTACGACCTTTGGCCAATTCATCAATCAGCTTTTCCATACGTCTGCATTGTCTATACACTTCAAATTCATCCTCTATTTCTTCAATTCGATAGCCACAAACAACTCCTTTAATCATGTGTGCATTGGGATGTATTTTAGCTCTTTGAAAAAAGGTTTCAAATGTTACCTTCTCATCAATAAGTTCTTGCAGTTTCTGTTCATCAAAACCAGTAAACCATTCTATTACCTGGTTGAGTTCTTCTTTGGTTCGGCCATTCTTCTCCAACCTGTTCAGGTAAAGTGGATAAATGGATGCAAAAATCATTTTGGCAACTTGTTCATTCTTTTTGGCGGTGACTTTCATGTGTTTCAATTTTCTTTTAGTTGTCACATGGAACTCTCAAGAAATTTTAATCATTAGCCTATGTGTAATTTTTAAGATTAAAATTTACATGTTCGTTTCATATTAAGGGATTTGTATTTAAATCAATAACTATTTGTGCGAATATTGCCTGTTAATTTACAAAACAATAGGATCACTGCAAAGGCATCATATCCTGTGGTAAAATTTTATAGGTGGAGTGCGAAAGAATCTTGCATTAGCAGGGACAATATGGAGGTGCGAAAGTGAGAATCTCAAAAATACATTTTCGTATTAGTCGATTCTAATAATTTGATAGATGGCTTGATTTTCTTTTTCGAGTATTCTTACTACTTCTGGAATTTGTTGATTGCATATAAAAAGATTGAATCCATACTTTACCTTAGTGATTTGTTCTTGGCTTATAAAATCTAATTGGCTAAGAATGTAATTTGATGCAATGTCTTTACTTCCTCCTAATTCGAAGTATACCCAAATCCGATTATCTGAATAATCCAGTGGTGTATTTTGTATGTTTGTCATATTGTTTGTAGTGTGTTGGCGCTTGTTGTTATCTCATTTTTAGCTCTTCAATTACTTTTACGGAACCCAAGAGTAGAGATACAATTCAAAATCATCCATTGGGAGTTTTACTGTTTTGTAGAGCTTAAATCCATTTTTTTCGTAAAACTTTAAGTTATCCGGATTTGATGTTTCCAAATAAATCGGTAGTCCTTTTTCCTGACATGTTTGTTTTAAAAACTTTATCATTTTTGTTCCGATACCACTTCCTTGAGAAGAATTTTCAACACCAATAAACCACAAATGACAATAATCTGATTTTGGATGTAATTGCTTCAACATTTTCTCACGTTTTAAAAGTTGCAGACCTAACTTTAATCCAGAAACTTTAAATATAAAATATAGATCATCCAAAATATTAGCCTTCTTGCCATTTGATAAATTACATAACACTACACCTGTCTTTGTAGTGTTCACAAAAGCAAAATTATTTCTGATACTAATTTTACTGATATATCTTATTTGATTCTCAATCCGCTGCAATCTTTTGTCATCTTGCTTTACGCAACGATTTACACTTAGGTTAGCAGAAAAAGGAGGAGTTAAAATTTTTATTAACAGGGGAATATCATTTCTTCGAGCATTTATCATTGAAATGGTAGTTTAGTATTGTTTTTATTCTTGCTCATTTATAATAACCACTAATGTATAAATAGATGCAATTGTACTTATTACGATTATATCTTTGAAATAAAATGTATTGATCTACCCAAATTGAAAAGTATTTTACACTTATTATGTTTCTGCATGTGAATGTACAAAACAATAAAGCCATTCCAAAGGCATCCTATTTATTTAAGCTGGGTGAGGGGAGAGAGGCGCTACTGCAAGAGTCTCCTCATGTGGTTAAAATTTACCAATGGAATCTCAAATCAGCTAAGGGATTATCCATTCCAACCGTACCAATAATATCTACCAATACCCAATTCCCCAAACAATTCTAAATGTAAGTAGATAATTAATGGAAACAGTAAAATAGCTATTATCTTATTTAATATTGAGGATTCTTTATCTTTTACAATACTCGTTATAAGTATTATAAATGTAGGAATCAATCCAATAAAAAGTATCCCATGAATAAATCCTAATCCTTCATAATCGTGCTGACCTCCTGCAAACAATTTTATACCAATGTCATGTATAGCAATTAATGAGGTTAGAATTAGACTCTTTAAAATTGGATTTAATCCCTTATTCTTGAGGCAAATTAGAATAGCAAGTATGCTAACTACAATAGGTGTTAAAATTATTCCATAAGGAGCAAAAAAATGTCCTATCAAGTTGTTCAGGATGACAATACCCAATGAAACTAATATTGTTTGCTTACTATTCATCTTATTAATTGCTCTTTTTTTAATACTTACACATTGGTTCTATTATAGATTTGCATAAAACTGCTAACGCAAGATTATCCTTTTGTGGTTCAATTTTACAATGGAATGCGATAGGATCACTCCATCAGGGAAGCTTAGCTCTCACTAACCACTATGGTCTCAATTATTTTCCATTTTTGCTTTATCCTTCTCATTAAAACCAATTCACCCCAACCACACAAAAAACCGCAATGAGTCCAATATTCAACAATTGCATACGATCCATTTTGTGAGAATACTGGCTTGTAAAAATAACAGATACCACCTTTGTTGTAATATCTTTCAACGTAATACAATATTGGAGATTGGAATGGATCAATTCCCTTTTTAAGGCAGGTATCGACTTCAAACTCTAGGTTGTTGTATTTAAGCAATGAATCCTGTTCAATAAGCTTGAAGTATTTATTGCTATTTATCAGTAGCGTGTCAATCGGCTTTTTTATGAATTGTTCTTCACAAAAATCATATTTCTCGACAAGATACGGAATGTCCAGGTCCGAAAAACTGATTGGTTGTGTGACCAAAGGGGAGATAACGAATGAAATGCTTGTATCTCGAAATGTAGAGCTTAAATCATTAATCAAGCTTTGTTGCATTGCGTTGACCGATTCAAACTTCGCATTCTGTCCAAAAGAATTAATGCTAAACAGAAGACTCAAGAACAAGAGTGTAAGTATGCTTTGCTTCATGGTTTTTTTAATAAATTTCGAATTGGGGGAGTGGTTTTTTCGCTATGATATGACTGTCCTCGTATGCTTAAATCTTACCAATGGATTGCTATAGAATCGAGCCAGTTGCAGTCGGAATATTATTCTATTACTATATGTATTGGAATTGTAAAGTGTTGTCTAATTCTCTTTCCATATAAATAAGCTGGCTGCCAATTGGGCATTTTTTTAGCAACTTCAATAACTCTACTATCGATCTGTTTATTAATTCCTCTCATTATTTTTGGCTTTATAACTTTTCCTGTTGAATCGATCTCAATTTGAAGAATTATCCTAGTTTTTATTGTTTCAAGATTGATTGAATCTATGCTTAGGTTTGAATAAATAAACTTGAAAAGTTCTTTTTGACCACCAGGGTAGCTAGCATCTCTTTTCCAGTTTTCGGTCTGATCTAAACTATCTGCAATTGCTTTTGCTTTATCAAGGAAATCTAATCCATATTTATCCTTTAGTAGTTTTATCATTACAGAATCATAGCAATTGTAGTAATCCAAAGAATCTGTGAAATACCATTCTATATTATAATATTTACCAAGAACATAGGTGTAAGTATTTTCTACGGGTAAGAATTCTAAAGAATGAAAAGAATATTCAGATTTGGCAAAATCATTTTTCGCATTCCTAATTGCTTTTTCTCTTAATGTTTGTGAAAAAGAAGAGGAAAGGTTTATAAGCAAAGCCAATATTATTAGTATTACTGTTTTCATTGATTTGGTGTTGTTTGAGGCTAAGGTGTTGCTTCTTTGTTGTTAATAGTTCTTTCGTTCTGTTTTTCTCCACTACCGCCCCTACGCTGCCGCACGAATCCTTTCGTGTGGCTTTACATCACAACAATTACATTTTCCAATATTCCTTTTTCGCCTCTATAATCTTTAGCACTGCTATAGATGTATTCTTCCGGATAGCTCACCAGTGCTTCGTCAACAGGATTGTTATGGATGTAATTTATTTTTTCATCAATCACTTTGTTGCTCCACAATTCAATAGGTTTGTTATCATGCCTCCAGAATTGATAATGCTTAACATTGCAGGACTGTGATGCTGCTAATTTAAATCTCTCAAGCAGCCACTCTTTTCTACTTTCTTTAGGGTTTTCCTTTATTGTTTTAACCAGAGCATTACTGGTAAATCGCTTAAAATCTCCTAGTAAAAGTTCTGGTTTTTGTTCATTGACACTTCTGAATATTAAATGAACATGGTTTGTCATTATACACCATGCAAAAATTTCCATTCCTTTATTTTGCTGACAATAACGCAGACTATCTAGTAAAATTTCTTTGTACTCTAGCCTGGTAAACACCTCAATCCATTCAACTACTGCAAAGCTAACAAAATAAAGTCCTTCGGGATTTTTGAACTTATAATTTCTACTCATGACATGAATTGGTTTGGTAACAATTTAGAGTATTAATGTAAGATAAAATCATGAATACAAAAAAGCCTGACATTTCTTTCAAGCTGTATTTTCTGTTTTACTTTTGTTATTACCACACGAAAGGATTCGTGCGGCAGCGGGGTTGTTTGAGGCTAAGGTTCCGCTGGTATGGCGTCGTGCCACCTATACCACAGGTCAGTAGATTATGGTGTTGATATTCCCCTTGCTACCGCACGAGTCCTCTCGTGTGGTTTTGTTTTAGAAATGGAGCCACACGAAGGGATTGATTTCATCGAACTTCGTTTCGTGCGGCAGTGGGGGCTGTTAGGGCAAGTAATTTATTCATTCTTAATTATTCCTTTCAAGTCAACACTTATAAAGCTTTTATCTCGCTTATCATACAATGTTTCTCCAATCAAAAAGGCATTGGTAGTTGCTTCAATCTCAGCAACTCTTTTTCCTTTAGCATTGATAATTAAGCTTTGTTTATCGTTTGCTATAAATTTATAATCTGCTGTTTGTAAATAAGAAATACTTAAATTTTCATATTCTATGGTGTCTGTAACATTCAACTGCGTATCAACTGATAATGTTTTCCCTTTATTTGTAAAAACGAACAGCTTAGAAGTATCGGATTGAGGGAGACTTACCAAATCATCATTTTCATTGGCTACAAAAACCTGGTCCCCAACAAAATACTTTAAGTCTCCATAATTCTCGTCGAGAAATTCTTTTTCAAGAATCTGGTTTCCAGTTTCAGTCGAATATTTTTCAATCCGGTTTTTAAACACTAAGTACATTTCATCATTCAGTAATTTAAATCCAAGAATTGGGTCTTTTTTTACATTTATTATTGCCAAATATTTCTGTTTACCCGTTTCTCTATCAAATGCAGCGATAAAAGGTTTACCAAAGTTCAATTGTCTTTGCCCCATAAAAGCATAACCTTTATTAACCATAAACACAAGGCTGTCATTCATAAAAATCGAGGATTTGCTTGATAAACCATTCGGCAATGGATACTTCCATGCAATATTTCCTGTTTCCTTATCAATTTTTGATAATTGTTCTTTGGATGCTAAATAAATGAATGAACTGTCAACAAGGCTATTTGAAACAACATCTCTTACTAAATTATGTCCTGTTGATGTAACAAAAGTTCCTGTTAACAATCCAGCAGCTATACCAACAGCATTCTTTGCAACTGTTCCAGTGTAATCCTTTTTACCAGTAACCGTATTGTAATCCCATCCTTTCCCATTATTTATATTAATTGAATGTAGTCCTGCAGCAACTACAATCATTGTTGAATCGTTGGTGTAAAATATGTCATTCCAACCGAATTCTCGGTTTAAATCTCTTTTCCATATTACTTTTCCATTTTTCAAGTTGATTCCTTCAAGTTCATTAGTGTAACCAGTCGAACTTTTAAATTTATACCCAATTCCAATATTATCTATTGGATCAACATAGTAGATATGGTTTTTTACCTGCCAGGTCTCATTGCCAGTACTAATGTCTAAACAGGAGCTTTTATTTGCAACAGTAAAAATCATCGTATTACTAAACTGCTGTAGGCTGCTTACTTGATAAGCAATCTTTTTATTCCATAATAAACTTTTCTTGTTTAAGTCATATTGTATGATGTTTCCGTTGTTTTTGAGCCATTTGCCATTCTTGCTTAATCTGCGAGTCTGCACTGTTAAGTATCCTGATGTTGTGTCAAGAAAAGTTCTATGAATTCTCTCAGGAAAAATGTATTCAACACCAATAATTTCTGTGCTATCAATTAAACTTTTTCCTACAACTTTCTTATTGTGCAATACCTGTAAATTTTTTTGTCCAAAAGCCAGGCTTGAAATTAAAAGCAAGAATCCTATAATTATCTTTTTCATTATCTGTGATTGGTTTATTCTAATAGTGTTGGTTTTATGGGCCCTTGCTACCGCACGAGTCCTCTCGTGTGGTTTTGTTTTAGAAATGGAGCCACACGATGGGATTCGTGCGGCAACGGGGGGTATCTGATACCTCTTTGGTAAACTCCACAAATGGAAGCCATTTCCCTAAGTATTCCCTTTGGCTGTCAATCGTTTCAAAAATAGCTTTCGAATCAGATAACTCAATTTGTTTTAGTTCAATTTCTGTATCAATTTTTATTATTATCATGATGTGTTTTTTTTTACGCGACGGTCTTTGTTGTAAGTGGTTGCAGAGTAATTGCTTATAGCTATTGTTGTTCTTTCGTTATTTATTTATCAATTTTTGATTTAATTCTTTTCTAATTCGTCCCATATCAATTTGAAAGCTCTTTAAAACATTCAAATAATCAACATATACATCCACAAAATGGTAAGCGATTTTATTTCTATAATCCTGGCTATTTAAAAAATAATCAATCGCTTCTTTATTTAAATCACCACTGACAAATTCTGGAAACCAGGCATAATTATCACGCCAATCTTTTAAAGTATTATACATATTAGAAGTAATGGCGAGTTCTAATCGCTCGATATATTTTGAGTAATAGTTGTGTTTTTTTAAAACAATTATTGAAAGACTATCATTTGCGTTCATTTGTGCTAATTCTTGAAATCCTGACTTTTCAATACTTAATTCTTGATAACCAGTTAATAAGTATGCCGCTCTACCATTAATCACATCATCTTCAACTAGTGAATCCTGCATAACTTTATCAAACATTTCTGAATTTGACTCTATAAAATCTATAACCTTTTGAACTCCATCGATATTAGTTGTTATATCGTTTATTACATTCAAATAAATCTCATTCAATTTATTTTTCTGTTTTTGTTTTTCATTCCAGTTATTAATTGATAAAGCAATCAATATCCCAATGACGACAAGAATAATTTCTCCGATCGCGTAAATTAAATATTTGCTGAATTTATTTTCAGAAAGTAGTTTTATCCTAATTTTTTTAAAGAATTTTATCATTGATTAGTGGTTGATTATGATGAATATCAAAGTAAAAATAAACACAATTGTACTTATTACGATTATATCTTTAAAATATAGTGTATTTATCTACCCCAATTGGGAAGTATTGTACACTTATTATGTTTCTGCTTGTGAATGTACAAAACAATAAAGCCATTACAAAGGCATCCTATTTATATAAGCTGGGTGAGGGGAGAGATTCGCTTCCGCACTAGAATTCTCATGTGATTAAATTTTCCCAATGGATTGCAATAGGATCACGTGCTGCTGAGTGAGTAAAAGCACTCAAGCTTTTAATCGATTTCAATTATTTTTTCATTTTCATAAATAACGGAAAGCCCCTCAGTGTCATCTGACATGAATTCGTAAGACAATTCAAAATTATTTCTGGTTTCATCCCAAGGATTTATACAAGCTAAGCGTAGCTCTTTTAAATCGAATTTTTTGAACTTTTCATTTAAACCAGAATTATCTTGGATTTTAGTTCTTAGTTTGTTGTCAAATTGTTCAATGTTCTCAACAATTGGAGTGACATGTTCTATTTGTTTGGTAAATGGCCCACTTGAATTGCCATCAAGAATTATCACAATTTCATCAGAATATCCTTCTATTCGAATCGTACTTAACCAAGTTTTTACTTTTTGACTGTTGGCTTTAAACCTAGCTTCGAATGTTCCCAGTTTTTCTGTTGGTATGTATTTCTTTTTCCCAAATAGTAAGTCTTTTATCATCTTTATTGTCTATTGTTCAAACTAAGCTGGTATATAACGGATGGGGCTATGTAACGCAGGTGCCTTAGTTGATTTATGTTTTAAATTTTATAAAAAGGCAAGGTAGCTATTTTAGGATTGCATTTAACTATAACTATTCTAAGGTGGCTACCTTGCCGTTGCTCATTAAAAGCACTAAACCTACGAAAACCTGCTACCCGCCTATGGTATATAGCGTGTGTTGTAAACAGTGTTTTTTGTATTCAGTTCATTCTTAATTTATTCAAATTATTCGGTAAAAATTTACCCCAACATGTACACTAAAAAAAACAATGTTCCATAAAGCATTAATAGATTTATCGTAACAAAAAGAAAACGTTTGAGTTTAGTCAATTCGAAAGCTTTCGAGTTCCAAATAATAATCAATATATGAAATGGGGTGCTAAAGCATCCTTCAATGGAATTATTATTTACTGTTAAGCTCAAAATTACTGATATTGGAAAGAAAACAATTATCCATAAGCTTACATTATAAATATTTAAAATTAGATGCTCAAAAAAATTTTTCTTGAATTGTATATATAGTAAAAAACTTGAAAAAGTTAACAAGAGAATATTCGATAATAAAATTATAAATTGTGAAGAAATATCACCCGTTACTACAGTACCCAGAAAATCATTCGCAATTGAATAGTGTAATACAAGAAATAAGGATGCTATTGTGAAGAATTTTCCAGGACTGTAATAAAATTTTCGAAATCCATTCCAATAGTTCAAAACTAATGCTTTGGGTTGGCTTAATCCTATTCGAATATTTCGGAGAAAAGATTTTTCCAATGAAAAAATACTCTCAAATAAATCTCCTAAAAATGTTGTCAAATTAATTCTTTCACCTTTATAATATTGTCCACACTTTGAGCAATATTTTCCATTTATTTCACTTAAACATACAGAACATTTCATATTCTCTGTGGTTTCATTTGTGGTGTGTTAACATTGTTTACAACAATTGCTAAGTACAATTGTATTTGTTTCCATTATATCTTTAAAATAAAGTGTATTTATCTACCCCAATTGGGAAGTATTGTACACTTATTATGTTTCTGCATGTGAATGTACAAAACAATAAAGCCATTACAAAGAGATTATGAAATTCATACCAGTTGGCTTACTTTTTAATTTAACATCGGATTTATTTCTTTATTGATTTGTTTTTCATAAATTCGAACTTTACTTACTAAAATCCAATATTCTATAAAGTTTGTTTCAATGAAGCCTATAAAAAAGTTAATTCTACCATTACTTTTATTATTCCTGTTGTTTGGAGCTACTCCTCTAATTTTTGATCTTATCTACGAATATCCAGTTAAGTATATTTTTGATAAAATAGTTTGGAATAATCCTGTGAAAGCATTATTTGTGATAATCGCATTCCTATTATTATGGGTACAAATCAGATGGATTAAGATTGGATATAAGGCTTCGTATAATCAATGGTTTGCTTTTGGTTTTGTAATGGGGCTATTGTTTTTTGCAAGATTTGGAGATGATTGGTCGTTTTTGAAGATAGAAGCTGGTAATGGAATAGTAAAATGGTATTGGCAACCTTTAATTTATAATATCAAGCTGATTGATATTTTATGGCTTAGTTTGCTCTATCCTTTGCTTTTAATAGTCAAACGTGTTTTTCCTAAGTTATATGGCAGACTATACTCAAGGTATGTTAAAATTTATGACTCCATTTCAGAAAAATACCCAGATTTTAGTAAGAAAGAAACACCACAAAATGAGAATGCCTTTTTCGAAGAAGATATTGCTCTAAAGGATTCTGATGAACAGAAATTCTCTACTGACTATGAAAGCCCGCAATATAAAAAACTTACTGATGTTTTAGTGCCAAAACTAGAAAATCAAAAATTTAAAAAGGCTTTTAGTATTGGCATAATAGGTCCTTATGGTAATGGAAAATCGAGCTTGGTAAATTATTTGAAAGATGAATTTTTAGATAAATTGAAATATCAAAGGGTCGAGATCATAGAGTTCTTACCTGCTTATAGTCATAATCCGGAACAGATTACTACAGATTTTTTTACTTTATTGGCTTCCAAATTAAAGAAATATCATGGTAGGTTAAACCAAAGTATGCTTACATATGCTGCAAAATTACTTGAAGTACGATTTAACGGGACAAAGGATATTCAAGGGTTATTAAAACCCGGTAATTGGTTTTCTGAGAATAAATCAGCAATTCAAGCTTACCAAGAATTGGAAAAGATATTTACTCAAATAGATATTAAAACCATTGTTATTATCGATGATGTAGATCGATTGGGTAAAGAAGAAATATTACAAGTACTCAAGATTATTCGAAATACAGCCAATTTTCCCAATACCATTTTTATTGTTGCTTACGATAAGGATTACGTTATAAAAACCATTGAACAAGATTTGCTGTATTTGGATAAATATTTTCAATACGAACTATTTGTGCCTCCACACAGGAGGGAAGAGTTAATTCAAGTTTTTTCAGAACTAGTTTTGAATAAGGAAACAGGTATTGAATCTAGCAGATTAGAAAAGGTTATCAATCTTGAGATATTGAATAAGACGCTACTGGATAAATTCGTGTTCAATTATAGGGATGTTAAAGTTTTAACCAACATATATTGTACTAACCTTAACCTTTTGACTGAAGAAGTAGATTATATCGACTTGTTACATTTTACTCTTTTGAATAGGAACTTCCCAAAACAAGTTAGATACATTTATAATAACCTTGATGAAATATTTAAACTTGATACTCGTGATAAAGAGCTTACCAGATTTATTGAAATTAAAATAGAAAAAGCTTTTGATGAAGAAAATAAGGACAACTTATTTAAAAAGCTCGAAATAGAGAGTGATTTAAGTAAAAAGCAGTTTGAGACCTTGTTTAGATTTTTGTTTGAAGATAAAGGTGATACTCATAAATCGCCTAGGATAGAAGGTGATTATGAATCTGGATACGCAACAGATTTTGAAAACGCCAAGAACAAAGCAACTTATTCTCCTAATAAAGAATTTACAATTCGAAACTATGAAAGGTTTTTTCTCTATTTTGAATTATTACTTAGAGGTGATAACATATCGAATAAAGATTTTTTGGATAAGATAGAAACCGATGACTTTGAGAAATATATTTCAGATATTTTAAGTCCTCTACCAGACTTAAAGAATAAAATTCTACAAAAGAAAATAGAACAGAAACTAAAGAATTATAAAAAAATAGACAACAAAACTAAAATCAAAAACGCAATTTGGGCTTGCCACAAAGTTCGAGGTGCGTATTTAGAAAGCAACCTTATTGATGTATTAGCTACTAAGTTGATAGTAAACTATCCGAATGCCCTTGCGGATATATTTGGTGGAGATAATGATGCTTTTGCCGCTTTCTTTAAAAAGAACTTATGGGATAATCCTGAAATCGATTTGCCGTATAAAATTGTTGAAATTATTAAACTATCGGATATCAGTAGTAATGATGAAGGGAAGCCACTATATTTTGGTAGCAGCAAAGAGCAGATAAAAGAAATTCTAATCTCAAAAACAAAGGAATTTATAAAAGAATTTGGAATAAATATACAAGTGCTTCGAATTTTAGCTGCTGTATTAGATAGTTCATTAAATGTAACGGATGGTGATATCGAGTTTAGTGATTATTTGTATACTAACCAAGATCAACTATTTGAGTATTTAAAAATAGTTGAAAAGTTTTACCATGAAGGATTTGAATTTAGTTCAGCAATCTTTAAAGTTTTTACCCCTAAAGACTTTAAGGATAAATGTTTTGGAACAGAAGGATCAAGTGAGCTTAAAATATTGATCAGAGAGTTTCATCATTTATTGGAATTGCACGATTTAAGGAAAGATAATAAAAGGATTAATAGTTTTACACCATTTTATTTCTCTAAATACAAAAACGCTGATAGTTCTAATTCTGAGAATCAATCGGTATATGTTGATTGTAAAAAGGGCGGTCTGATTGGCATAGTGTCTACGGAAATAGGCTCGGTTGATATTGCCCCTAAAAAAATTACTGATACTATTTATCTTTTAGAAGGAAAGCTATCATATCTTGACTTAATTGAGAAGCTAATGCCAAACTTCAATCATTCTAACATTGTCAATTATCTCGAAGCAAATAAAGATAATTTTGAAATTTTATCAATTCAAACCAATAAAAAACTAGATCAGTCAATTATATCCTGCAGCAAGTATAATAAAATGATAGCAGATCTTAAAGAAAAAACAATGAGTGTAGAGCCTGTAAGCTTAAAACAAGTTTGACTTTCTGTGGCTTATATTTTTTGTCGAACTCGGGTTATTAATACATCAGGTTGAGCCACCTGCTCAGCCTTTTTCTTGCCCAAAAACCCGTATTTTCCACCCATTTCAATCAATTTTCTGCCATTTTCACCCAAATTTCTGTCTCCTGCAAAACATATCGGGTCTCCTGCAAAACATATTGGGTCTTTTACAAATGTTATTGGGTCTCCTGCAAAACTTATCGGGCGTTTTACAAAGCATATTGGGTCTCCTACAAAACTTATCGGGTCTTTTACAATTTGTAAAAAACTCCTGCAAAACTTAAAATGAGCCAATTAGTGCCAAAAATAATTAACAGGCTATTTTCTGTGTTTGGGATGTAATGTTTTGGTATTTAGCGTAAAATATGGGGTTGGTGAATATTCTTGACTTATTTGTGACTTAACAAAAAAGATGAATTCTTGAAAAACGTCATTTTTTAGGTGTAAACCCCAAAAAATGATGTATCCTAATAAATATAGGATGTTGGGCTACTTCGCTTGATGTGTAAAAGCTGGCCAATCTCCCAAAATACGTTTTTGTTCAAATCAACATAATGATCTCCTGAAAAAGAATATGATAAAATCGACATAAAAACAGAGGTAAGTGCATGGTCTGTAAAGCCTTAAAACACTGGCTCAGGAGAAAATATTAAAAAAAATTAAACAAAAGTTTGAAAATTATAAATAAGTCGCCATAACTTTAATATACAATCAACAATCAAATTTTATAAATCAAAAAAACTTTTAGATATGGCTACAATAACAGATACCATTGATTTTATTGATCCTAAAGAAGAAGGATTTGCAGGAAGAGGTGATAATTACATTGAAAAATCTCCTAAATATGTTGATGCTGGCATTTTGAACAAAGAGGAAAATGATGAGATCATACTGGAGTTACAAGAGCTTGAGGCCTTGCGGAAGGCCAAAAATGAGGCTCGGAAAGTGGCTGCCGATATGCGCAAGGCTTATGCGGAGAAAAGGAAGTCACTAGAAAAGAAATTGCGTTTGCAAAAAAAGAAGGTAGATGCAAATCCTTTGGCTACTCCTGAAATGAAACGTGAATTGTATTTGGTGAACGAAAAGAAAACGGATACCACCAATAACAAATCTCCAAACTTGCATGGTCGTGTTGTAGGTGGGGTACCAAAAATTTCTTACGTGAAAAAACCAATGCAGGGGATCAAACTCTATGGGAAAATTAACGGTGGAGAGTATGATTTTGAGACCACGGTAAATGGATCCTTCTTTGAGGATACCAGGCCGCGAATCAATCCAAAAGCGGTTGAGGTAAGAGAGTACTATGCCTACTATATGTATGAAAACAAAAGAGTGGGCCGAAAATCGGAACCTCTTCGAATTGTATTGCCGCCGATAGAGTAGGTGTATACATTTAAATGATACGGCTGTCGTAATTCAATATATAGCGAATCGCCACCAATAAAAGGATGACGATTCCTCAATGCCACTCGAATTTCGAGTGGCATTTTTAGGCTCTGTATCATTTATAGTGGGTTATTCTTTAGAAGTATCACTTGTGACCTTTATTTTGTTCCAGTGACCAAGGTGGGCATTGGAAGGTCTAGCTAATTAGACGCAGAAAAATTTTTAGCAAGACGGGGAAGCTGATCCCGAAATAGATTTTGTAAGCATTTGAGAAGCAAATGCAACAAAAATCATAATCGGGAGAAGATCACTCCGCCGCATTTAAAGTTTTCAAGTATAAATAGTTTGAGCTTACACGCCCTAGATTTTTTGCATCCTTTTTTATCAATGAAAAAAGGATGAGCCATGCGGCTTGAGCAAAGTAAAGTTAAAATAAAGGATGATAGGATAATTTTTTCATCAAATATTGATTGTTTTAGTTACCCACTAAATTTCATATAGAACCTATTTTTAATTCTCTTTCACTTTTAATTCATAGAAAGTGGTTTCCGGATCTTTTTCGCGGGTAAACTCGATGTTGCTGTTGTTTAAAAGTACAATCTCGGCAGTGGTGTAAATCAGGTTTCCATCCACCAAATGTCCGCCAATGGTGTAACCGGTGCTATCGGATACCGAAATGTGAATGTGATTGTGTTCGCCTTTGTCGGCAAAAGTTCCGGTAAGTGAAACAATTTCGAAATGTCCTTTCAAATGCAACAATTCTTTTTGATTGGCAGGACGAATGTTCAACTCTCTTAAGCTTCCCACACAAGTAGAGATGGATGCCGATTGCAATTGCTTGTTCTTTACAAATTGTGCCATTTCCTGCTTTAAATCCATTCCTGGCTTTAATCGCAGTGCGTAGCTTTCTACATGATTTTGCTGACAGGAAAACAAAGCAATAAAAGCTACAAGAACAAGGGTGCTGTATAATTTCAACATGCTTGATTATTTTTTGAAAGTTTAGGATGCAGTGGGAATTCCAAATTCCATAGCTATGTGCGATGATGATATCGGTAAATAGCAAAAAAAAATCGCCACCGGATGAAGGGTGACGATTTCTTAACCTGGAAGGGTGGAAGCCCCTTTGCTCCAAGAAAGATTTTTAGAGTGAACACGGAGGGAGTCGAACCCCCAACCTCCACAGCCGTAATGTGGTGCACTATCCAGTTATGCTACGCGTCCGTTGGTCTCTTAAAAAAGAGGCTGCAAATATAGCAGTTTAAAATTTAGTTATGCAAATGAATTTGCATTTTTTTGTCGTCAACATTTCTGCGATGACTTCTTTCAAAAAAAAATTAAAAATCGTTACCGGATGAAGGGTAACGATTTCTTAACCTGGAAGGGTGGAAGCCCCTTTGCTCCAGGAAAGACTTTTAAAGTGAACACGGAGGGAGTCGAACCCCCAACCTCCACAGCCGTAATGTGGTGCACTATCCAGTTATGCTACGCGTCCGTTTTCCTTAAAGGCGCTGCAAATATAGGGGTTTTAGCTTGGTTTATGCAAGCCTTTTTTCTCTTTTTTTTGAAAGTTTTGGTCGGAATTATTCTAAGCGGTTTGTAAGTAGAAACTTACAAAATAATTTTTTTTTGAGTTTCACAGGATATTCTTTGTCCAGCTTCATTTTTAACATGGCTTTAACAAGAATTCATAACAATTGCTAAAGAATATTTCCTTAAATTTATTTGGAATAAAAACAAATAGCGTATCGAGATTGTATTCCATACTGTGAATCTCTCATTCAAATCGATTCAAAAATCTTAAATTATTAAATAAAAAACGGAATTATGAAACGAACCATTTTAAGAAAAACAGCATTCCTTGTGGTATTGGCCTTTGTTTTTACACTTAGCGCTAGTGCAGATGGTGGAAACAAGAAATTAAATAGCGAAAAGAGCAAAGTAGAGTGGTTGGGTAAGAAAGTAACTGGTGAGCACTCTGGAACCATAAAGGTATCGGAAGGAAGTTTGATGCTAAATGGAGACAAGCTTGAAAAAGGAAGTTTTGTGGTAGATATGGGTACAATTGTTTGTACGGATATCAAAGACGACGGGTACAGAGCGAAATTGGAAGGACATCTAAAATCGGATGATTTCTTTGGAGTAGAGAAATATCCAGAAGCAAAATTTGAAATGCTTAAGGCTAAGAATTTAGGTGAAGGAAACTATGAAATACATGGCAATATTACCATTAAAGACATTACCAAGCCAATTAGCTTTAAGGTAAATATGCATCAGCATGGCAACGATTTGCATGTAAGTGGTAAAATTGTGATTGACCGAAGCCAATTTAATGTGAGATATGGATCGGGTAGTTTTTTCGATAATTTGGGAGACAAAACCATATATGATGATTTTGAGTTGACCTTAGACTTGTATCTGCAGTAGGTAGGTTGATAAGGAATTGAAACCGGATTCGAACAGAATTCGGTTTTTTCTTGATAATAAGTCTGTGTTGGTCATATTAAAATGCGTGTTAATAAAGGATTGTTTTTTTTATATTGTAAATAATTGTATTTTAATAAGGTTAAATCCACTTAAACCCTACTTGTATGAAGCGAAGTATTTTTGCTACATTATTATTGATTTTTTGTGTGAGTAGTTTATTTGCAAAGGTTAATCCCAAAAACCTTATTAATGCCAATGTTTATTCTACAATTTTAAAGGAAAAAAGAGATTTGAGAATTCTATTGCCCAATGAATTCAAAGATACTTATTTCAGTTACCCGGTTATTTATTTGCTGGATGCAGAGTCTAACTTTGCCACAGGAGTTGAGGTGTTGAGTTTTCTGATGGACAATCATTTTATTCCTCCTCATGTGGTTGTTGGCATTCCCAATACCGATCGATTTAGAGATATGACACCAGTTGATTCGGTTTTGAATAAAACCATATTTCCAACAAGAGGTGGGGCCGATACTTTTTTACAAGTTCTGGAAACGGATATCTTTCCATTTGTAGCGAAACAGTATCGAGGCAGCTCTCGTCGTTTGGTAATGGGACATAACTATAGTGGATTGTTTGTAATGCACGCATTCCTTTCACGTCCCGAATTGTTTGACCGTTACATGGCTTTTAGTCCCATTTTATGGTGGAACGATACGGCCATGCTTCATGATATGGACCTGTTCCTGACAAAAAACTCAAGCGTACGCAAGCATTTGTTTATGAGTTTTGCCAAAGAAGCTAAAAACATGCTGGAGGCTTGTAAAGAGCTTGCCAAATTATTGGAAGAGAAAGCTCCTATGGATTTAAAGTGGAAATATGAATGGATGCCCGATGAAGATCATTACAGTTTGTATAGAAAAAGTTTAATGAGTGGAATGGAAGTGATCTTTAGGGATTACAAATATCCGAGCGTTGAGGATTTGGCAAAAGGTGGAGTAGGAAGTGCAAATGGCTTTTTACGAGATATCATGCTGAATTATGGTAGAAATGAAAAATTGCCATACTCATTGTTGGAAAGTGTTTGTTTGCAATTAAAGCAAGAAGCAAGATATGATGAAGCCATAAAGTTTTTGACTTACACATCGGTTAATTATCCTGAAAGGGCAGAGCCATACTTTTATGCAGGTGAAATTTATGAATCCACCGATAAACCGAAACAGGCATTCAAGTTTTATGAGGCAGCGCATCAAAAGGATAAGGGAAGATGGGATTATGAGCAGAAGTACCTGGCTATGCAGAAGTTATTGGAAGAAATGCGCAATAAAGAACAAAATAAAACCCCACTTTAATACTTTGGATCATAAAAAATAGGATTGAATGAAAGGGATATTTTTTACTGAATTGCTGGAAATGGCAGAAAGAGAGTATGGCTCTCAGGTGGTAGACAAAATCATTCCATTTTTGGAAGTTGGAGATCATGGTGTGTTTAATGCCAATATGGATTATCCTTATACACAATTTCACGAGTTAATTAATCGTCTGGCAGATGAAGTTCGAATTGCACCATCAGATTTGACCAAGCTTTATGGAGAGTATCTTTTTAGTCGTTTGATTATAATCTATCGTCCACATTTTGCAGGAAATTCGGATATTTTCGCATTCCTGGAGCAAATCGACTATTTTATTCATGTAAAACTTCAAGCCGATTTTCCTCACAAAGGCATTCCGGGTTTTAAGGCTGAAAGAATCAATCAAAACACATTTGCCCTAAGTTACCAGTCGAAATATGATCTTATCGATTTGGCTATCGGTTTGTTTATGGGGTGTCAAAAATTCTTTAATGAAGATTTAACGGTCAATGCCGAAATCAAAACAGAATTCGATAAGGAATGGGTCTGTATCACCTTGAATAAGTCAAGAGTATTAGTTTGATTCCATATTGTGGAAAGTATAGAAGCTGGTTTTTCCCGCTTTTATAATTACCTGAACGTTCTGATTGCTCATAGAACCATTGGGAGAGCTAACTTGTAGGTTTAAGTTGTTCTCACCTTCTTTCAATTTTATCCTTTTGTAATGTATGCTGTGAGGCAAAGTTTGCCAGTTTCTGGTATCGGCTTTTTCGGTTACGGCATTTAAAAGACCAACAAACATTCCTAATGTGTCATCTTTGCTGCGGGCATAATTTTCCAAAGCCTTTTTAGTTGCCAGGCGCAATAAGGAGTTTGCCATTTCTCTCAGCATTCTGTCGCGAAGAGACTTAAAGGCAATGGCATTAATATCCTCTGCTTTTTCCAATTGATAATGGATGGTATCATTCACCAGGATAGAAGCATTGGTAAATATTGGCATTCTTTCACGGTATTTTGGGAAAGCGACTCTAACAAATTCCAAATCGTTTAATGAACTTCTCTTGTCACTGTCCATATCGCCAACGTAGAAAGGAAAACTAACATCTTCACCTTCGTTTACCATGGTAAGGTATCCATCTCTGCTATTTAACGCGCTAAAATTAATGCTCCATTCATCTTTTACCGGACCTAAACCTGTAAGCCAAATAAAAATTAAATCTCCTTCATCTTTACTGCTCTTCATATAGTCGAAGCCAAATTTGTCTTTGTAAAATTCGTATTCCTGATTTAATCCGGTTAGGGACGCAGTTCTTAGCATGTCCTCTTTAAGTTGCTGAGGAGCGGGAGTTCCAAAGTTTTTGGTGTAATTCTCTTCGTAAATCTTAAAAGCATTTCGATATGCGATAAAGGCGTTGTTATAATCTTTGGAAGAATCATAAATTAAGCCCATCAAAATGTGAGCAAAAGCATCATCGCTATAGCGATTTTTATAGTTCCTCGGGTACTTGTCATTTAAAGCATAAAGCTTTTCGTTTACCCTTCGGCATTCAATTAATGCAGATTCTGTATTGCCCAATTCCAAATAGCTTAAAGCTTTGTAGAAATTCAGCATTACATTTTCAAAATCTTCGGGAACATATGGTTTTGTTGCCGGATTCGTAAGAAGTGCCAAGGCTTCGTTGGCAATGTTTTTTCTCTGGTCTTCAATAAACAAGTCGGCTTCGTTGAAATAATTTGTAGCCTTTTGGTAATCTTGTTGCATCCAGGCAAGGGTACCCTTATTTAAAAGATATAAAGAACGGTTTTTATTTCTTTTGTTTTTTGGATCCTGATCAAGCATTTTTTCAGCATTGACAATATCTCCGTTAAGGAAATACTGATTGAATGCCTCATTTTGTGCATAGTAAGTTGCACATCCTGATAAGAATAAACTGCTAACAAATAGAATTAAAATAAAGGCCTTGTTTTTAGGAAGCATATAGTTCATTGCCGAAGTAGAGAAGAGAAGGGAAGACGAATCTTCCCTTATTAAACTTTATCGATTAACGTATTTCTTGATTTTCTTATCACCAATCCAAACCAATTCGTTGGTTTCAAGATTGGTTAATTCAAGATTTAGTTGGTAATATCTTACCTTTTCTTTCTTGTAACTATCAATAATTGAGGTGATGTCTCCTTGAAGGATAAAGTCAGCTCCCAATTCACGTCCCCATTTTTTAATGGTTTCCTTAGAAGCGAAATCTTGTTGATCTGCTCTTTCTTGTCTCAATTCTTCTCTTTTGGCACCAGCCTGAACCAAGCGCACACGGCCGTCGTTCAAAATTGCTTTTTCAATGTCTTTGATATAAGTATCAGCATCGATATGCTCAGAGCTTTTGTTCATGATTAAACCAACGGTTACCACTGGTTTTTTATTGAACTCTTTTTGATAATCAGAAATCCAACCTTGATTAAGAACCTGATCAATTAAAGCTTCGGCAGCCAGTTTGGAATCGGTATCGTTCCAACGACCACTTAAATCAATTTGTTGATCTGGAGAAACTCTTGTTACTTGTCTTGAACATGAAGCAAAACTTACTACTGCAAGAGCGAAAACAAATAGGCGAAATGAGTGTTTCATATAACTAATCATTTTTGTTTGTAAATTCAATTTAAGTGTAACTATTAAACTTTTTAGAGTAAGCAATATTTATGCCATACTATTAATCTCTTCCTTTAAATTATGTAATTTTTTGTAAAGTGATTCACTTACGGGAACTAGAGGAAGTCTTAAGTTGTTCAGTATAATTTCTTTTTGATGAAGGATGGCTTTTACACCTGCAGGATTGCCTTCTTCAAAAATAGCTTTAATGATATCGAAAAAGTGATAATGGATTTGTAAAGCTTCGCTTTTTCGTTCTAATGCTTGTGTTACCATGCTGCTAAATTCATTCGGAAAAGCATTGCCAATAACCGAAATCACTCCTGAAGCACCCAATTGAATCATTGGATAAGTAAGCGCATCATCGCCTGAGATTAGCATGAAATGATCAGGTTTGTCTTTGATGATTTGCATGATCTGTTCCATATTACCAGAAGCCTCTTTTACGGCAATAACATTATTCAATTCATTGGCAATACGAATGGTCGTATCGGCATTGATGTTAACACCAGTTCTGCCAGGAACATTGTAAATGATTACAGGTACCGGGCTTGCTGAAGCGATTTCTTTGTAATGCTGGAAAATTCCTTCCTGGCTTGGTTTGTTATAGTAAGGCGCAACCGATAAAATTGCATCGATCTTATCAAAGGAATTGAATTGATTGATTTGTTCAACAACTTCTCTGGTATTGTTGCCTCCAAATCCTACCACCAATGGTACTCTATTGTTATTGGTTTCAATTATAGCATTGATAACAGCTGCTTTTTCATCTTTGGATAAGGTAGCTGCTTCTCCTGTAGTTCCCAAAACTACCAAATAGTTTACGCCATTGGTAATCTGAAAATCTACAAGCTTGTGTAAAGAATCGAAATCAACATCACCATTGTCGAGAAATGGGGTAATAATGGCAATTCCTGTTCCTTCAAATTTATTAAGTGTCATTTTAGTCTTTTTTTATTAGTGATAGGTAGTTAAGGCTTTCTGTTATTAAATTATCAATGGATTTATTATTTCCCTGATTAATCATTAAATCCAAACGACCACTTTGGTCCGATGCAGCACCCACTTTACAAGCTGCTGCTGACAATTCTGCCAGGTATCTAAATGAAATGTGATCCGAATCTGATAAGATAAATAGCAGATCGAATCTTTGCTTCATAAAGTTGATTATCTCTTCAGAAATGGGTTGCCCCGACCATTTTACATCCTTATTGGTATAGAAAATGATTTTTTGAGCTACACCAAAATCAGGTAATTCATTTGCATTTATCCAACCAACAGCTTTAACATTATATCCTTTTTTGCTTAAGTCATCCGAAAACTTTTTCACCCTTGGGTAATTCTTATCATCGAGAGTATCGAATAGAATTCCAATGTTTTTTGCACTTTGCAAGTTGTGAAACTCCTTTTTTCTGGGATTTTTGCTTAGTTTATTATTAATAATGCGATCAGCAAGCTTTTGTTTGATGTTTTGGATAAAACTCATTTTCAGAATAATAGTTTAAATTCAGACTTGTCGTCAAGAGGCTTTTTATTGCAAACTCATTTGAATTGACAAGTTATGAAAAATTTTTAAGCCTAATTTATGTAATCTATTTATATTTTTTAGGAGATTGATAACCTCCGTTAAAAACTTTGCCAGGCTTTATCTTTATCTCATTTGCAAGATCATTCATGTTTTTTGCACTAATGCTTTCGCAAGCTTTAATTGCAATTTTCGCACAAGCTAAAGTATCCTCAAGTGCATCGTGATGCTTCAAGGGAATATCAAAAAGATGTGCCAATGTGTTGAGCTTATGATTGGGCATGCTTGGCCACAAATTCTTGCTAATTTGAACGGTACACATGTAATCAAAATCTGGATTAGGAATTCCATAAGTTTCCAAACAGGCACGCAGCACAGAAACGTCGAAACTTGCATTGTGAGCAATTACCATACTGTCTTGTAAATAATCCTCCACTTCATCCCAAATGTAATTGAAACTTGGCTGGTTGGCTACATCATCTTCAGTAATGCCATGTATGCTCACATTAATTGGGTGAAAATACATTTCAGGAGGTGAGATCAACCATTCGCGACTGTCAACAATTACTCCATTTTCAACTTTAACCAAACCAAGCGAACAGGCTGAATTTCTTTTGCCATTTGCGGTTTCAAAATCAATTGCGGTAAAATTCATATGTAATTTTTTACTTAGGAATTGATCTTTTCTAAAAATTCATCTTCCGAAATCATTTGAATCCCTAGCTTTTCAACCTTAGCCAATTTACTAGGTCCTATTTTTTCGCCAGCCAGTAAAAAGCTTGTTTTTTTAGAAATCGAACCAACATTTTTACCACCGTGCAATTCAATTAATTCTTTCAACTCATCACGAGAGTGCTTTTCAAAACTGCCGGAAATAACAATGGATAGGCCTTCTAATTTATTGCTTCCTTCGCCAGAATCAGAAACTTCTTTTTCCAACTGAAGTCCATAAGTTTTCAATTTACTGATTAATTCCTGATGGTATTCATCCGAAAAATATTCAACAATGCTTTCGGCAATTTTATTTCCGATTTCGTCAACTTCTATCAACTCTTCTACAGTTGATGATGCCAATTGGTCGATGGAAGGAATGGCTTTGGCCAGTTTTTTTGCAACAGTTGCACCAACATATCTTATTCCCAATGCATACAATACTCTTTCGTAAGGAACTTGTAGTGAATCTTGAACACTGTTTAAAATTCTATCGGCTGACTTATCGCCCATACGTTCCAAAGGAACAATATCTTGTTTCTTTAAGATGTATAGACCAGAAATGTCCTGAATCAAGTTTTCTTTAAATAGCAGATCAATGGTTTCTTCTCCAAGACCATCGATATTCATAGCTCGTCGGCTAATAAAGTGTTCGATTCTACCTTTAATTTGAGGCGGACAACTTCTGTCATTCGGACAGTAGTGATTTGCTTCTCCTTCTTTACGAACTAGTTTGCTATCGCATTCAGGGCAATTTTCGATGAATTCTATTTTGTCAGCTCCATTAATCCTGTTGGCTTCATCTACACCCACAATTTTTGGAATAATTTCCCCACCTTTTTCAACATAAACGGTATCACCTTCATGCAAATCCAAATTGTTAATGATATCGGCATTATGCAGTGATGCACGTTTTACTGTAGTTCCCGCTAAAAGTACAGGTTCTAAATTGGCAACGGGTGTAATTGAGCCTGTTCTTCCCACCTGGTAAGTAACTTGATTCAGTTGAGTAGATACTCTTTCAGCTTTGTACTTGTATGATATTGCCCAACGGGGTGATTTTGCGGTAAAACCTAATTCTTCCTGTTGGTCAATCGAGTTAACTTTGATAACAATTCCATCGATAGGAACTGGCAAGCTATCACGTTTCTCATCCCATGACTTAATAAAATCGATTACTTCATCGATATTGTTACAAAGAGCTGTATGAGACGGTACTTTAAAACCCCAGTTTTTAGCAATCTGCAGATTGTTAAAGTGTTCTCTTTTAGGATTGTTTACGCCCAATAAATAGTACAGGTAACAATCTAATTTTCTTTTGGCAACAACGGCAGAATTCTGCATTTTAAGTGTTCCCGAAGCTGCATTTCTTGGATTGGCAAATGGTGTTTCTCCAATCTCTTCGCGCTCCTTGTTTAGTTCTTCAAATACTGAAAAAGGCATTAAAATTTCGCCTCTAATCTCAAATTCTTCAGGATAATCACTTCCACTTAATTGCAATGGTACCGATCGAATGGTTTTCACATTTGCAGTTACATCATCACCTCTTACTCCATCGCCTCGGGTAACCGCTTGAACCAATTTCCCATTCTTGTAGGTTAAGGAAATGGATGTGCCATCGTATTTTAATTCGCACACATACTTAATATCACCATCAATCAATTTCTGAATTCTGGTTTCAAAATCGCGAATTTCATCTTCGGAATAGGTATTCCCTAATGATAACATCGGGTGTTTGTGTTCTACCTGGTTGAATTCAAGGTTGATATCGCTACCAACACGCTGAGTGGGTGAATTTGGATCATTAAATTCAGGATATTTTACTTCCAGTTCAATCAACTCTTTCAATAGCATATCGAAATCGAAATCTGAAATGCTTGGTTGAGATAAAACGTAATAATTGTGATTGTGTGTATGTAATTGATTGCGAAGTTCGTCAATACGAAGTTTTGCTTCTTGTTGGTTCATAATCTAATTGTGATCAATTCGTGAATAGACTTGAAGAATAAATCATCTTCAGGAATTGTAAAAATAGTAAACCTTAAGCTTAATTTTACATGCTTTTGGTGGAATCTTTTATTGGTTTAATTAATGAATTGATGCACAGTTGGGAATAATGCCAAATTTATAGACTCAATTAAATTATCTGAAATGTCATTTACCGATTCACGTGTTCCGTTAACCGATTTGCCATGTAATTAAAAAGACATTTGTAATAATTTAGTGATACAATAAAATTATTGATGTGAAACCTTAATCAAACAATATGGATGAACATAGAAGAAATAAAAGCCTTTTTGTTGGCATTGGATTAATAATAGTTGGAGTAGTTGTTATGCTTGAGCGACTAAATTTTCATTCTGATTTTATTTGGACCTGGCTGTATCGTTGGGAGTCTATACTGATTTTAGTAGGCTTGCTATCAATTGTTATTAAAAGGAAAATTTTAGGTGGTTTTGTAGCTATTTCAGTTGGGGCTTATTTTCTGTTGGATGAAATGATTTTTATGCCAGTTAATTGGGAAATTTGGTTTTTGCCGATAGCTTTAATTGTAGCAGGAGTGGCGTATATATTCCAACCTGTCTCAAAAGAATGTAAGAAATAAAGTATAAATTAACAGTTTAAAATATAAAGTCATGAAACATCATTATAAAGATCAAGAATCAAGACAAAATAACAGAATAATTTTTGGTATTTTTTTAATCCTGTTTGGCTGTCTTTTGGTATTGAAAAATCTGGATATCTTTCCTTATTACATGAAGGATATTATTTTTTCATGGCCAGCATTGTTATTTGGACTAGGAGCACTCTTTTATGCTGGGAAAAAGGATAAGACGACTGGATTAATTTTAATGGGTGTAGGAGGAGTTTTTCTATTGCCAATTATCTTCGATTGGGGATTCCACTGGAAGGGATTATTCTGGCCGGTAATTCTGATTGTTGTAGGAATTTTTATCATCAGAAAGAGAAACGATTGTTTGCCTGAAGGTAGAAAAATTGATAGTAACGATTCTGGATATATTGATGAATTGAATGTGTTTGGAGGAGGCGAGAAGATGATTAATACCAAAAACTTTAAGGGTGGAAAGATTACTTGTTTGTTCGGTGGATCGGAAATAAACCTTACGAATGCAGATTTAGCAGAAGGAACAAATGTGATAGATGTTTTTGCCATGTTTGGAGGCTGTGTTTTAATTGTGCCTTCCGATTGGGATGTTAAAGTGGAAGTTTCGGCAGTTTTAGGAGGAGTTGCAGATAAAAGAATGCCAACTGCAAATTATGTGGTAGAACCTAAAAAGGAATTGGTTATTAAAGGCTTGGTTGCTTTGGGAGGTTGCGAAATTAAATCGTATAAATAGTAAAGATGAGGCATCCTTTATTACGTAATTTTTATGGAATACCAATCTATATTGGTGCGTGGATTTTATTCGTGTTGCTTCTCTTTATAATTGGGTGGTATTTTGATGGTAATGATCTATATTCCTCCTTTGTAAACTCATTTAGCTTCTCGTTGCCTCTATTTATTTTAGGAGCATGTGTTTGGTATGTAGTTCGTTACATCAGTATGGATGAATCCGGAATTTTGGGTTTTATACTTCATCATTTAACTGCAGGTGCGATTGTAGTTGGAATTTGGGTTTCTGCGGCATATCAAATTCGAATTGGCTTTTTTGGTGAAGATCCAGATGGAATTAACTATTTTATACCATTACATTGGCAGGTGTTTTTTGCATTCTGTGTTTACGATTATCTAATATTGGTTTATTATCTGATAATTTATTACCGAAACTTTCAGGATAAAACCATTCAGGAATCGGAACTAAAAAACTTGGTGAAGGAAGCTGAATTAAATGCTCTAAAATCTCAAATTAATCCTCATTTTCTGTTTAATAGCTTAAATTCGGTTAGTTCACTTACATTATCAAGTCCGGAACAATCGCGGGAAATGGTTGTTAAATTGTCTACTTTCTTAAGGTATTCTTTGGGGCAAGATTTAAAGGAGTTAAATAGTTTATCAAACGAATTGAATAACATTCGCTTGTATCTTGATATTGAAAAGGTGAGGTTTGGTGAAAGATTAGTATTAAAATTCAATTCTACTTCAGATTGTGATAATTTGAAGATCCCAAATTTAATCTTACAGCCAATTTATGAAAATGCAATTAAGTATGGGGTTCATGAAAGTCTGGAACCAGTAACGATTAATACCAATTGCGAATTGGTAAACCATGTACTAAAAATTACAATTAGCAATAATTTTGATCCGGAATCCATTCCGCCAAGAGGCAATGGTATTGGATTAAGAAACATACAGGAACGATTAAGTTTAATTTATGGAAGAAGCGATTTGATGAAGATTGTTAAAACCGAAAATCAGTTTACCGTACATTTAGAATTCCCACAAAATATATAATCATGATAAAAGCAATTATTATAGATGATGAATCCTTGGCTAGAGATTTGGTGTCTAACTATTTGGATTCTGAAAACGATATTGAAGTTATAGGAGAGTATTCGAATGGTTTTGAGGGATTAAAGGCGATTAATGATTTACATCCAGACTTGGTGTTTTTAGATGTACAAATGCCTAAACTAACTGGATTTGAATTGCTAGAATTACTTGATAAACCTTGTAATATCGTATTTACTACAGCTTACAACGAATATGCAATAAAAGCATTTGAGCACAATGCCATTGATTACTTATTGAAACCATTTTCAAAAGATAGATTTCTTACAGCTTTGGACAAAGCAAAAGAGAGAATTTCGAATTCTACTGACAATCAGGATCAAATTGATAAAATTAAATCACACAATGATGAATCGGAAGAATTAATCAATAGAGTTGTAATCAAATCCAGAAACAAGATTGATGTAATTGCAGTTGATAAAATCAAATATTTCGAAGCACAAGATGATTATGTAATGATATATACTGCTGATGGGCGATACCTGAAGCAAAAGACCATGAAGTATTTTGAGTCGCACTTAAATCCCAATGAGTTTTGCAGAATACACCGATCCTATTTGGTTAAAATAGATCAAATTTCACAATTGCAACCATATGAGAAAGACAATTGGGTGGTTGTCTTAAAATCAGGAGAAAGTTTAAAGGTTAGCCGTAATGGATTCAAACTTCTTAAGAAACAATTGGAAATTTAATCGGAACTGGCATTGAGAAATTCGTTATTACATAATTGTAGTAACGATTTTTTTTTGCTCAAAGATGACAAAAAAACAGTAAGAATAGGCATTGGTTGTAGAAATTGGGATTTTATAAATTTTAAGTGAAATGATTTAAATGATGGATCAGTGGATTTATTTTTATTATAAATATTCGAAATATTTTTGAAATAGTATTCCTATTCTCAACATAATCATATATATTTGTGTTGCCCAACTAGAGTTAACTAATCTAATTACTACAATGAACCTAAAATTAACTTACGCCAAGAGTGCGTTCATTATTATTTTGACATGCATTTTCTCTTCTCATGTGGCTTTTTCAAATAACCATTTAAATGAAAAAGGGAGTTCTTCACTAAAGGGGAAAATCGTTGAAAAACAATCAAACAAACCACTTGAATTTGCCACGATTTCAATTTATTCTTCTAATAATTCAAAGCTTGTAAAGGGAACAATTACAAATAAGAGAGGGGATTTTGCACTAGAAAAATTATGTTCTGGATCTTATTATTTTAAGGTTGAGTATATGGGATATACCACTTACAATAGTAATCAGTTCGAGATAAAGAATGGAGAGAGTAAAGTACTTACCAATCCTGTGAAGCTTGAGGTTGACACTAAAACCATTTCCGAAGTAAAGGTTGAAGGAAATAGAGAATTTTCTAAGGTGGAACTTGGTAAAACGGTTTACAATGTTTCCAAATCTCCAGTTGCCGATGGAGGAACCATAAATGAAGTTTTAAATACCCTTCCTAGATTAAGTGTAGATGCTGAAGGAGCAATTCAATTTAGAGGGAGTTCTGATGTTAAGATTTTGATTGATGGTAAAATCAGTGGTCTTTTGGGGATGAATCCAGCTGAAGTTTTAAATAGCATGTCTGCCCATGATGTTGATCGTGTTGAAGTGATTAGTACATCTTCTGCTAGATATGATGCTACAGGAGCAGGAGGAATCATTAACATTATCTTGAAAAAAGACCGAGTAAAAGGGTTTAATGGTAGTGTTGCAGCAACTGTTGGTACCAAGGATAAAAAGTCAGGTGGTTTTAGTGGTAATTATCGTACCGGAAAAGTGAACTTCTTTGGTTCTTACAATTATAAAGATGACTGGGCAGGGCGTGATTACAATGTTCAGAGAGAAATCAAGAAAGAAGATGTTCATACTCTTTTATCAGAAAATGCGGATGTTGATTTTGGAAATCGATACCATATTGGAAAATTGGGTTTGGATTATCTGATTAATGATAATAACACTTTTACTTTTTCAGCCAAGTATCGTGATATACTTCAAAATTGGAACGGAAGCTACGATTATACTCGTACAAATGTTGTAAGTAGTGCGATGCCAACCATTGATTATAGATTCAGTGAAGTTGATTTAGATCTGGAATCATGGATCTACAATGCATCTTACATCCATAAATTCGCTAAGAAAGGAGAAACTCTTTCGATAGATTTGGCTTATACTGATAATGCAGCAAATAATTCTGGTAATTATGCAGAGTATCTTAATATCCAATCTTTTGGACAGGATGTATTATTTGGATCAGATGTAAACGCGACTAACTTGTATTCAGATTATTACAAAACCGCAAGAAAAGAAGCTGTAGCGCAAGTAGATTATGTGCTGCCTGTTGGGGATAAAGGCAAGTTTGAAACTGGTTATCTATATCGAAATAATGAAATTGATTATAAGGTTGGTTCACTTGCTGATGATTTTAATTACGAAGAAAATATCCATGGTTTGTATGCTATGTATTCTGGCTCAAAAGGAAAGTTTGCATACGAATTAGGTCTTCGTGCTGAATATTCTGACATTAATACCAACAAAGAATTTAAGGATGATTATTTAGATCTTTTTCCAAGTGTTCACTTGTCTTATCAGTTTTCGGATAAGAAGCAATGGCAATTGGCTTATAGCAGGATGATTTATCGACCAAATTCAGGAATGTTAAATCCTTTCCAAAATCTTCGTGATCCGGAAAATCAAAGATTGGGTGCGCAGGATATTGAAGCTTATTACAATCACAATATAGAAATGTCGATGGCTTTCGATAGAGAAAAGGCTAGTTACAAGACAACTTTATATGTGAATTATCAAAAGAATTTGATCAATCAATACCGATTTATTGAAGATGAAACCAATAGATCCATAGTTCAATATGGTAATTTTGATTCGAAATTTTTCTCAGTATTAGAGTTTGAAGGATCAACCAAACTAAATAAATGGTGGAGTTTGAGTGGATATATAGCAGGTATTTATGAGGAAACAAAACCTGGAGAAGGATATAAGTTTGGGACACGAGATATGTGGGAAGTTACTGGAAAAGTCACTTCAGTTATGAACTTCAAAAAGTGGTTTAAACTTCAGGCAAGCTTCCGTTATCAATCGGAAATATTGGTTGCACAAGGAAAGTATCAGAACTTGTACTATGTAGATTTAGGATTAAGTAGAAAAGTATTAAAAGGAAGAGGTAGTTTGTCTTTTACTGCTAATGACATATTCAATACTTTCAGATTTAAGATTCATACTTCAGATCCTGAGTTCTATAATAAGGAAATTAAATACAGAGAAACTCAAATTGCCAAATTAAGTTTTCGATACTTTTTTGGTAAGCGATATAGAATCATGAGAGCTAAACCTAAAAAATCAGGAATCCGACATTCCGAAAATGATATTTAATACGATTAAAATTCAATTAAAAAAGCTTCATCATAAGGTGAAGCTTTTTTTATAAATACCTTTAATCAAAATTTATTTATACTCAATAAAAATAAACTTACTTTCTACTTGACATTCAGCTCTGTCTTTCTTAATTTCTATTCTATTGGATAAATCGGAGGGATATGAGCTTGAAAATATTGGATATTAAGAAGCTGAAAAAAGCTAGAAGTATTGGCAGTAACAATAAACCCAGGTCAGGAAGTAGAAGAAATTTTCTAAAAGGATTGGGGTTTGGATTTCTTGCTTTTCAGCCTTCTTTAAAGGCTTTGGGAAAAGCTTTTGGAAATGATATTCAATATAGAAAGAGGGGAAAAAACATTACGTTTTACTCTCAGGAAGGAAATTCATGGAATATCAATTTGAATTCCTTTGATGGTAGTCCAAAATTAATTTTTCGTAAAAAACAGGAAGATTATCATCTAATTCTGCGAAATGCTTTTTATCCTGGAACTACTTTGCCAATGGATTTTAAAGCCATTCTCTACAATGATTTATCCTGGAGAATAAAAATCACTTTTACCAAGCTGGATATATCGAAAGATCTTAATCTGGCAGATTGGATTAATGGTAATGCTCAGCTGAACTCATTTGTTTATTTGCAGGAGGGAATAGAATTGAATAATCGGTATTCATTGGATATTGAAGATCATTATCATTTTATCATTGATAAATTTTGGAAAATAACTTTACAAGGAAAAGATCTTGCTAATTACAAATTGAATAATATTTCTGGGCTTGCTGAACAAATTTGTTTCAGCTTTCCTGTTGAGAAAGATCTTACATTTTGTAACTCCAATTTTGAACCAAAACTAAAATTGAGTATCACAACTCAAAATGTAGAACCATTCCTTTCAAATTGGAAAATTATGAACGGTTCAGAATTGAATAGTTGTAGTGAGGTACAGCATCAGGTTCAAATATTAAAATCTGAGAGACTCTCAGGGATGTGTTCATCGGTAGTATTGGTTGATGAAAAGGATGTTAAGGATAGAAAAGGCTTTTTATTTCATAAGAAAATTAATGAAGATCTGGAAGAAACACTTAAGCTTTATCGTTCACAACTTGCAATTGAGCTAAATCAGCAATCAGAAAAGTTTATTTTTATTGCCAGTATTGCAAGTAATGGTATTTGGACAAATTCTTCCGAAGTTTCATACCAGTTAATCAATTCAAAGAAAAATGCCGCTTTTGAAATGCATGGTACAAATGGTAGAATAAATTCTGTAAACGGATTGGCACAGGTTGCTGCTACCAAATACCTGTTACCCGATGCCATTAGTTTGGCAGTTGAGTATCCTGAGAAACCTGCCATTGAAATTGAATATCAGGATCAGAAATTGCAATCTAAGAAGAAGCTTGTAATTGATTCCCGATTGGGAAAGATTAAAATTAAGGAGAAGGAAATTATAAGATTGAGTGTGCTTAGACCTGAGGACATGTTATTTCTTCAGTTTGAGTTCTACAATTTCAAATACATAAAAAAAGATCAACTAAGCTATTTAGAAATTAACAATACCAAGAAGCCGGCAACTATGGTGGTTGTGTTTCCACCTCAACATACATTGGAGCAAGCCTTTTGGGAAAACAATTCATTGCCAGGAGGTGAGGGGAATGAAAATGTAATTCTACCTGCAAAATACATTCGTAGTGGAAAAAGCAGATTGGTGTATTCGGTTCCTTCCAGTTTTAAGGGAATGCCAATTATTATGGAGGAATTGTTAAACTGGTCACGTTTTAAGTTGAGGGTAAATTATCGTGCCAGGGTTTTGGAGCCAGTTAAAGTAGTAGTTAATAAATTTCAGAATCTGGGTTCTTTTATCAATAAGAAAAGTACCAGTCAACCCAAAACCATTAGTAGACAAAGTTTAAGTATTGCGAAATATTCAAAGAATCGTTTAAGTAGCAGATCCCTTTACAATAAAGATCAGTTATCGAAGAATTTACCTGCTGAAGTAAGCGGACAGCTGTATGTAAAGATCAACTATGCAGCTTTGAAAGCCAATTTGTTGGAGATGAGAAAACCGAATCTATTGGAAACCTCTATTGAGGCACCGACTAGGCTATTCATTTCACCGAATCAATTGGCAGGTTTTGCTCATCAACAGAAGATTCACTTAAAGGATCATAAGGAAACGCCAAAGGGAAATATTCAGAACCTGCAATATAATAATCCATTAATTACCAATAAAGGGAAGTTATCGGAATTGTGGCATTCACGTATGGGAGTTCGTTTAAAAAATGGAGAAATTGATGAAGAGGGGATGGAAGGATTTAGAAGCATTCGTGCACTTTGGGCTAGGGATGCATTCAAAAAATTAACTCCTAAGCCACCAAGAAATAAGCCGTTTCGAACCGCCTTAGATGGAAGAGATCGACACAATATCGTTCATCAAACTTCGAATTTTACAATTAAGTCCTACACACCAAGAGCTGTGCAGGCCAAACGATTCATGATGTCTTCCTTAGGAGCATGGATTGATTTTAATGCAAACTTTAATTATCCGGATTTTCATGCACAACCTGATTTGGAACTTTTGGAATGGGAACACCTATCAACTTTAGGTAGAGATCACTATGTAAAAGTAGTTGAAGCAGGATTTCTGTTTCCCTTCGGACATACGGCGGCATTGGTGAAGATTACAGAACGAAAACCTGATAAGACAACAAGAGCTGCCGTGAATCGCCAAAGAATCTACATTGTGATTCTTGAGCCTGTTGTATATTATGAGATGAGGGATCAACAAAATGGGTATATTCCGTTTCCTTTCCAAACCGTTGAAATGCCAGCTACACGAACGCCAGATTTGGATGCCCCCGTTGATCTGGTGAATATGGGTGGAGATTACAACTTCTTGATTCGAAGTGGTGGCACGGATTTGATCTTTGATTTACTATTGGTGGATCAGGAAGGGCGTGAGCAAAAGATAAAACTGCCTTTGATATTTATAGGAAAATCGGCTGCCTATGATGAAGCCAAATCAGAGCAATTGGTGAATGTTTACAATGCTGAGATGAATCGATTCAAGGCTGATTTTAATTTGCAAATGGTGGCCTATTCTCCATCATTGATTGAAGATGATACAACTTTCGAGACCTCTTTGATTGATTTCGGAGCATTGTCTCTTGAAAATAAAGCTGCTACAGTACTGAAGTTTCATCCCAAGGTGAAGACTGCTTCGGTTAAAGTGAAGGCAATAGAGGAATTAACAGGAAATCCTGATCCTGTGAATATTGAATTACAGGATGATGAAAATGCGGCCAAGGTATTTGCCAAGGTGTTGGACAATCTGAAAGCCGATTTTTCAAGTGAATCAGATAAGTCAGGAGGTTTCATGAGCCCCAATACCCAGGTTACTTCACTTTCGAAGTTGAAAGGACCATTGGGTGGAGCAGTGGATAAATTGCAAAATCTGGAATTCGATCCATCAGAGTTCTTTGCCTCTTCGGGCGATATGCCGGTAGCCAAGTTGTTTGGTGTGGTGTCCATTTTCGATTTACTATTGGGCAATTTGAACTTTGGGGATCAAGGAAATCAGCAGTCTGAAGCCTTAAGTGGAATCAGTCAGCAAATGGAATCCCTAAAGGAAGATATTCTGGAACAACAAGCCATTTTGGAAACCGCGGCTGAGGATGCCCAGACAGCGATTGAACAGGAGATTCAGAATTTGAGAAATCAATTGGAGTCGAAAGTCAATGAATTGGAACAGCAATTGACCAGTCAGATTCCTCGAATCCCAAACTTTAATGCATACAAAACCGATAAGGCATTTGTGGTAGAATATCGTTGGATACCGGAAATGGAAGCCAGTAAGTCTTTATTTGGAGGATTTCTAACGGTGAATGTTCAAAAACCAAATGAAGCATTACAGGTTCTAAGTAAATTGAGTAGGCCTTTCGACACTTCGCAAAAAACACAGTTTGGTGTAAATGCATCTTTCACTGATTTTTCGGTTGAGATCAAAGAATTGATTCGGGTAAGTTTTAAATCTCTGAAGTTTGGAGGAGGATCGGGTAAGAAAGCCGATGTGAAAGTGGAAATGGCGGAAGACGATTCAATTCTCTTTCTGGGTCCATTGAGTTTTGTAAATCAATTGCAGAATTTGATTCCTTCCAATGGATTTGCTGATGGACCATATATGAAATTATCACCTGCAGGAGTTAAAGCTGGCTTCGATTTGGCTATACCGAGTGTAGAGGTCGGTGTTTGTACCATTGCAAATATGACACTGGGAGCTGGAGTTCATCTGCCATTTACAGGAGCTCCACTTACCCTTTCCTTTAATTTCTGTAAGCGTGAATCACCATTCCTATTAACGGTTTCTGCATTTGGTGGTGGAGGTTATTTCTTGATGAAAACCAGCGTAAAAGGATTTGTTGGAATGGAGGCGGCTTTCGAGTTTGGTGCAGCCTTATCCATGAATTTTGGAGTAGCAAGTGGAGGTGTATCTGTAATGGGAGGTTTCTATTTCAGTATGGAAATCGTGGATGATCATACCGAAACCATACTAACAGGTTACATCCGTTTTAACGGATATTTATCGATACTTGGAATCATAAGTCTTTCCTTGGAAATTTATTTGGCTTTTGTCGCCATGTTCCAGAATGGAAAGGTTGAAAAATTATATGGTGAAGCCATTGTAAAAGTGAAGATTGAAGTGTTATTCTTCAGCAAAACTGTGACTTTAACAGCTCGAAGAGAATTAAAGGGAGCCGATGCGGATCCAACCTTCCAAATGATTATGGAAGAAAACGATTGGTTGGAATACTGTCAAGCATACGCATGATAACAGTTATCAATTAACAGTTATCAATTAATAATGAGTAATTAATAATAAATAATGCGAATTAAGAGAGGCTAAGGATGAAAGTAAGTTGGGTATATCTAGGGGCGTTAGCCCCGTTATCTTCGTAGCGAAATGTTTAATGGGAAAAAATAGGGGCTTTAGCCCTGATATCTGAAAAGGGATAATTAACAGTTAACAATTAATAATGAGTAATTAAAAATATTGGCTTAGAAGAACTAGAGCTAATTAATATCATAACTACTTAAACAATGAAACAAAAAATCATATTCACCTGTTTGCCACATCGAATTGAGGAAGAAAAACTTCGATTTTCGGTGCAGGTAAGTTTGCGTCTCGAAAATGCGAGTTCAACTACTTTAGTGAGTTTTCCGGACATGGAGAATTGGCCTGAAAAGTTAAAAAACTCTAGTTTTCAACTAAGGCTAAAGAATGGAAAAGAATATGATATTGATCTGAATTCAAGTGTGATGGATGAGGATTTGTGGGGGAAGTTAATGCATAATGATATACGGGTGGATGGATTTCAGCAGGAAGATTTAACGCATAGCAGAATTCATTCCTATCCAATCAAACATGTACAGACTTTTGTGTTAGATACCTATAAAAGGCTTGGTGTGCAGAATCCTGATCGTTTAATAGATCCAAAGGATTTGAGTGATCCGAAAAGTTTGGGACAGATTTCAAAATTTAAGAAACGAGATACCCCAAAGTCCCCAGAAAGTAACACAACAGCTGCAGGAAGAAGGGTGGTTAAGGAATCTGATTTTTTAGATGTGGATGAATCGACTTCCAAACGATTGGAAGAGCTAAGAAGAAAGAATGGATTTGTTCCTTTCCAGCAACAGGCCAATCCTAAAATGGATTTCGCACAGTTTAGGGATTTTCACAAGACTGATCGTCCAACGCGTTACGAACCTTTGGCTAAAATCAAGAAGCCTGAATTCGAGTTTCATGATATTCTGGCGGTGGTCAGCACTTATCCGCAAATACAGAGAAAACTGGGTGTGGTATTGGATTTTTCTATGGATATCCCCAATGGATTTCCTGCTGATCATTCTATGCGATTGATTATTCAGAACATTGATTTTACAACAGATACGGAAGTCTTGGTTCCTTTGACGGCTTACCGCTACACCGAAAAAGGATTCTATGCAAAATCAAAGGAAGGGTCTGATGTCAATTTGGGATTTGTGAAAATCAATACCGATAAGTTTACTGCTTTTCAGATAGATGCCGATGGGGTGGCCATGAAGGTAAACCAGATGGTGGATAATAAGATACAGGAAGAGGTAAAGCTAAAAATTGTGGAACTGGATCTGGGTAAAAGTAAACGATTTAAGAATGGAGTCATCCCGGCTGATGAACCTGAAAAGGAAGGACTGCCAAGTTTGCGATCGGCAGGTATTGGAATTGCCCGTAATGGAATGGGGCAGCATTTAAATGCCAGGTTTGTTAAAGCAAAACAATTGCAAGCCAAGATCATCGATTCATCGAAAATGGATGACAGTTTACAGCTCATTCTTTCCGATGAAAAACTATATGCCGAGGATTTGGTGCAAGGCTACAGAATGGATGTGGCTTATTCAACAGAACCTGAGAAGTGGCTTTCTTTGCACATGAGAAAGGAATCCTATTCCTACTTCGATTCTGGTAATGTAGAAGAATTCATAGATGATATTAAGACTGATGAGGGATTCATACAAACCGCAGCTGCCGAGGATACAGAGAATGCCAATGAGCTATTCGTTGGAGAAAATATGATTCGTTGGGAAGGATGGAGTTTATCGGTTCCTAAGCCTGGATTCGCCATTAATGAAGCCGAAGATGATAATGTTGATCCATCAAAACAAGTGGACTATGTGAACAAATCAAAGAATGTTGAGGTGAAGAAGTACCAGTTTGATACCACCAGGGAGTTCAGGTTGCATACCAAAACAAAAACGGTGAAGGGAACATTGCCACGATTACGTTTTGGAAAGGATTATATGCTTCGTGTGAGAACGGTGGATTTGGCAGGCAATAGTGTGCCTCTTGACTCTCAACCAGAGAAAGTTTCTGAAGCAGTTATTCGTGGATTTAGATATTACAGGTATGATGCTTTAATGAATCCGGTATTGCTATTGGGATCGGAATTGAAAGATGGAGAGGCCTTGGAAGAATTGGTAGTTCGCAGCAATTACAATATGAGCACCGAGGAGTTTCAGAAAAGATATGGGAATGTAGATTCAAGTGAGAATACAGAAGCAACAAGACATTTTCTACCACCAAGAAATTCCCAATTGATTGCTGAGCAACATGCCAAGTTTGATAAGGCTTTTGGGAACAATCCTGAAGTGGCCAAGGCGTTGTATGAACTGATTAGCTCGAAGGAAGTACAACTGGAAAAGGGTAAGAATGGAAAGGAAAAAGTGTACAAGGGAGATCAGGTGGATTTGATTTACTTGCCTGATCCAGCAGCAGCAGGTTTGGCTCTCTTCTTAGCTGATGGATATGATGATACGCATTCACAAACTTTTGAACCTAGATTGTTTAGTTTCTTTGGCAATGATGAATTAAGTCCGAATAATACTCATATCAATCTCTCTGATGATGAATGGTTCAAAGCAAAATCTTTGCGTGTTCAGTTGGTAGAAGGAAATACAGCCTTTAATTGGAATGCTTCTGCCCGAGTTTTAATTGTATCGCTGCCAAAGGGAGAAAGAATTAAGCTGAGGTTTTCTACTTTTTGGAAAGAGAAGGATATGGAGGAACTTTCTGGCATGTGGCAACTGCTTCAGGAGGACAATCCAGGGAATATTACAAAGCTTAAAGAGCTGGCAAAAACCGGAAGACATTGGATGATTAGTCCGGCACGAGAAATAGAATTGACTCATGCAGTTCAACAACCTGTGGATGCTCCTCAAATCGAAATCATTAATCCTGATAAGAATTACGGCAATACGCATGCATGGCTACACACCAGGTTTTCGGTACACGGATTCTCTACCCACAAAGTTGAGTATAAAGCGCGATGGAAGGACAGAAGAGATGATCCAAGAGCGGTTGAGCCGGATTGGGTTGATCATTCGGATAGTGTAGAAGAAATTGACATACAATATCACGATAAAACTGTAGACAAAGGAAGTCTTCCTGAGAAGAAAGATCCTTCCAAACAAATTGCCATTCAGGGACAGGCCAATCAGGTAAAGCCACAATTAAAGGTGAGTTTGGCAAGTGAGTTCAGTGGAGCACTAAAGCACAAGTTTGGAGATACCAAGCATCGATATGTGGATTATCATCCTGAAGCTACAACAAGATATGCTGAGCATTTCGACAAGCTAATCAAATCGGAAGGATTGGAAATTACCAGGGATGGAGAAAGGTTCGAAAAGGTGAATATCTTAAGTTCCGATCGTCCGAAATTACCATTTGTTGATTATGTGATTCCAACATTTGAGTGGAGAAAGACAAAAACAGCTATGGTCATGCGTCAGCATCGTTTGGGTGGCGGATTGCGTGTATACTTGAAACGTCCTTGGTTTTCAACGGGTGAAGATGAGATGTTGGCGGTAGTATTGCCGGGATCAGATCCATCGAAGATATCGCAGACCATTGCAGCATTGGGAACGCCGGGGTTCAATACCATGTTTACCCATTGGGCACAAGATCCTATACGTCCATCGAAACCTGGAAGTATGAATTATCCGGGCATCAATGATTTTAGGCACAATCCAAGTATTGACAAGGGATTGGTATATCCCGGCAAGGAGAATGTAAAAGTAAATGCAATTTGTTATCCTGTAGCGTTTGACAAGGAAAGAAAGTTATGGTATGCCGATTTTGCCCTTAATCATGGCAAGATGTATTTTCCATTCGTAAAATTGGCTTTGGCCAGATATCAAGAACACTCGGTTCGTAAGGCGGGGCGTGATGTGTGCTTGTCGTCCATTGTGATGGCCGATTACATTCAATTGGTACCAGAGCGAATTGCAACGCTTACCTTTAAAAAGGACAATATGAATTCCCGATTTACCCTTCAGGTTGAAGGAGTAATATCCAATGCATTGGATCGAAATGGGAGTACGGGAAACTATTTAGACATTAGCTTCCTAGATCCGGAATTGGTTCAGCCTGTTTACGGAAGTGTGAGTGATGGTAGAAATGAGGAGAGTTTGGAGGATGAGGGAGTGAGAATTGCAATATCAGGCAGTGTGGTGAAAAACAACTATTTCACCATTGTTCGTGAATTTAAGTTGAGCAGAAAGTATAAAGACCAGCCTTTGCAGGTAATTGTACAAGAATTTGAAGGAGCACCTCCAGTCAGTAGAAATATAAGAAGTATTGCAAGTGGAGTAAATGAAGAAAATCAAGCACGATTGGTTTATGCGGATGTGTTTAAAATAAACGCACCGAATAAATCAATCGACAATTAACAGTTATCAATTGGGAGGAATAAGCTTGCGGCTTGAAGCTGATTGCTGGAGGCTTGATAAATTGGTAATTGCCATCAATAAACCTCGATCAAACGTATACCTCAAGAAATAAAATTAACAATACAATGACCAAAGAAGAAGTTTTCAAAGAGTTGGAATCTTTCGGAAACGAAGGAACCAAAAATGTTCTCATAAAACATGGAGCTCGTGAGCCATTTTATGGTGTAAAAGTTCAGGATTTGAAGAAAATTGTAAAGAAGATTAAAAAAGATTATCAGCTCTCATTGGAATTGTATGATTCAGGAAATTCTGATGCCATGTATTTGGCAGGATTAATTGCGGATGAGAAAATGATGAGCAAAGAGGATCTTCAAAAGTGGGTAAAAGGAGCATATTGGTACATGATTAGTGAATACACTGTGCCTTGGATTGCGGCAGAGTCTGAATTTGGTTTTGAGTTGGCTTTGGATTGGATTGAATCCAAGGAAGAAAATACTGCAGCTGCAGGTTGGGCTACATTATCGAGTTTAGTGGCTATAAAAAACGATGAAGAATTAGATGTAATTTTGCTTAAAAATTTGATTGGGAGAGTTGAAAGGGAGATTCATACTTCATCGAATCGGGTAAAATATACCATGAATGGTTTTGTAATCTCAGTAGGTGCTTATGTTTCTGCATTAACGAATTTGGCGATGAAGCATGCCGAGAAGATTGGCAAAGTAGATGTATACATGGGAAAAACATCATGCAAAGTACCTTTTGCTCCGGAATACCTGCAGAAAATAATTGATAAAGGAAGGGTAGGAAAGAAGAAAAAAACAGCTAGATGCTAGTAGAATAATTAAGCTTTTGCGAAAATAAGTTTATCATGCAAACAAAAACCATCCTAATAGTAGAACAGTTTAGAAAGAATTCTAACGAGGTCAATGCCAGAAAAATGTCGGCATATATGAAAAATCATTTCCCTTTTCTGGGTTTGCCAAAACCACAAAGAGTTGAATTGAGTAAAGATTTTTTGAGAGAAATTACCAAAGAGAAAATGATTGATTGGAATTTGGTCAACTACTTGTGGGAACTTTCTGAACGAGAATTTCAATACCTGGCTTTGGAATATCTTGCGAAATTAAAGAAGCAGCTTGAAAAATCAGATATTTCGAACTTGGAGCAATTGATTGTTACAAAATCGTGGTGGGACTCGGTTGATGTCTTGGCTCCGCTGGTAGGTGTATTGTGTAAAAAATATCCTGAATTAAAGACTGAGGTTCTGGATGATTGGATCATTAGTTCGAATATTTGGTTGAAACGTGTATCCATTCTATTTCAATTAAAATACAAGAATGATGTAGATACAGAATTTCTTTCAAAGACAATTATAGCAAATAACCTGAGTAATGAGTTCTTTGTGAACAAAGCCATAGGTTGGGCATTGCGACAGTATTCAAAATTTAATCCCGATTGGGTCAAAGAATTTATCTCCAGGTATCCTTTGTCGCCGTTAAGTATTCGCGAAGGCAGTAAATATTTGTAAATTTCCGGCAAATTTAAAACTTATTTCAAATGCAAGACATCTATCCGGAAATGATTAAAAATTTGCCTGAAGCTGATATTCCTTTTAATGGAGTTCGCGGTTGGGTAGCGCAAGGAGAAAACCATCAGATTGTATTTTTTGATATTGAACCAATTGGAGAAGTGCCTCGCCATTCGCATGGAGCACAGTGGGGAATGATGATTGATGGAGATATGGATCTAACGATTGATGGTGAAACCAAAAAATATAGAAAAGGCGATCATTATTTTATACCAGATGGGGTTTTACATTCAGCTAAATTTAATCGAAGAACCATTGTAATGGACTATTTCGCGGAAAGCGATCGATATAAGCTGAAATAATTCTTTAAAGCTTGATATTTTTTTTGATTTAACTTTTCTCGCATAAGTTTACAGGCAATCAGGGGCTTTTTGCCTGTAAACAAATACCACTTATCGACTTTTGATAAATTTTACTTGGAATTAGTCTTTGTTGCCAGGCATTCTTGGTACATTTGTCCCACTTTCTATGGATAAAAACAGCCAAAACGTATACGAATTAGAGAATGCCAAAGTAAGCAGCTTGCTGTGGAAATATTTTTGGCCTGCATTTACAGGAGTTGTAATTAACTCACTGTATAATGTGGTTGATCGTATATTTATAGGCCAAGGTGTTGGATCAATTGCACTTTCGGGATTAAGTGCGGTATATCCTATCATGCTTATTCTTATGGCATTTGGCATGCTAATAGGGTTGGGAGCAGGTGTTCGAATCTCAATAAACCTTGGTAAGAAAGACTTTAAAAGAGCAGAATGGGTTTTGGGTAACTCTTTTATCCTAATGCTTATTGTGTCAGCCATAATTACCATTTTGGGTTTTGCCATTAAAGATCCACTTTTGCAATTGTTTGGAGTTTCTGTAGACACCAAGGATATAGCAAATGAATACTTGAATATCATTTTATATGGTGCTGTTTTTAACGTGGTTGGTTTTTCTTTGAACAATTTGATTCGTTCTGAAGGGAATGCAAAAATTGCCATGTACTCCATGTTAATTAGTGCAGGAACCAATATAGTTCTCGATCCAATATTCATCTTTCTTTTGGATATGGGAGTTGCTGGAGCAGCTTATGCGACCATTATATCTCAACTAATCTTGTGTATTTGGGTGATCAAACACTTTAGAAGTAATCGATCTGTAATTAGATTGAGTGCCACTAATTTTAAGTTGAATCCTCAAATTATTTGGTATATCATTTCCATTGGATTTGCACCGTTCTCTATGCAAATTGCAGGTAGTTTTGTGCAAGGATTGTATAATGTACAGTTGATTAAATTTAGCAATGATGTTGCCATAGCAGCCATGGGAGTAATCAATTCGGTTGCCATGCTAATTGTGATGACTATTGTTGCCATTAATATGGCGGCACAACCAATTTTCGGATTTAGTCATGGAGCCAAACATTTCGATAGAGTTAAAGAGACTTTAAAAATTTGTATGATTGCTGCAACAGGTATTGCTGTATTTGGGTGGATAATGGTTCAAATATTTCCTGAAACCATGGTACTAGCTTTTAATAGCACCGACAAGGAATTATTGGAGGTGGGTGCCAAAGGACTTCAAACCTTTCTAATCGCTCTTCCGGTGGTTGGATTTCAAATTATTGTAGGAAATTACTTTCAATCCATAGGAAAAGCAGGAGTTTCAGCATTGCTTACCTTAATGCGACAAGTAATTCTGTTGATTCCTATTCTTTTTATACTACCCAATTATTTAGGACTTGATGGAGTTTGGTTTGCAGGACCAATTTCAGATGTTGGTTCAGCTATGGTGGCAGGAATCTTTATCATCAGAGAGTTCAGAAAGCTGAATAATCAAATTGCTTAGTCCCCATATTTTCAGATAGAACAGATTCATCATTCTAAATAAGCAGACTTATGAAATATTAATCTGCTCAATCCCTTGAATTTTTGTATTTTATACTTCGATATGTCAAATGAAGGGACAAGATGAGAAGTGTATTGGTATTTCTGTTTTTCTTTTTACTGTTTGGTTGTTATTCCCAGGATGTTCCACTTGTTAATGAACAACATCCAAGGATAGAGTTGAGCCAGGAGCGCTTTGACTGGTTAAAAGCGAATATATCCAGTGGAGAGTGTCAGGAAACTTACCAGCGATTTAAAAGTGCTTACGATAGAAATTGGGTTACCAGTTCAAAAACCTATATGGTTGGATCGGATTCTACACAATGGAATTATGAGTTTGGCTCGAGCGATGCATTCCAAATGTCGCGTATGACTGCTTTTTTGTTGAAAATGGGAACAGATGGATTGGCTTTGAAGCGTTGTGAATTCATCATTTCGAGATATGTAGAATACCTGAACTCTTTAAACTTCGACAATTACTCAGGAGATACCAAAGAGAACCTTCTTAGGAACAATTGTAATTATGGAGGAATTCTTCTCGATTGGACTTACAATGATGTTCCTCAGCGGAAGAGACAACAACTTTCAAGAGCTTTGTTCCGGGTGTTGGAATACTTTATGGACAATTATGTCCTGACTCCTTCAGGCAATAGCTACGTAACCAGTCACAACATATACAATTGTGGAATTACCATGCATGCAGCCTTGGCTTTGCACGGAGCTGATGGTTTATCGTCAGGCCAGATGTCGGATGTAAATTCCTGGTACAAAACCTTGGTTGGCAAATGGGAAAATGGCATTCTACCAGCCTTTGCTCACTTTCGTGATGATGATGGAGGTTGGAATTGGGGCGCTGCTTATTCCATGTTTGGATTACCTCGTCAGTACCAGTTTTTTGATGACATGAAAATCGCTACCGGAACTGATTACTACCAGGAACAAGCCTGGATAAGAGAATCCATCAATCAATACTGGTATTTCTATCGTCCGGATAACTATACCATTCATTTGGGTGATGCTGTAATTGATTTAGATCAGGCCAACAGGGTAATGTATCGTCATGCAGCTGAGTTTGGCGACGAAAGAAGTCAGTATTTGGTTCAAAAATATGGAGCCACTCAATACCTGAACAATTCGAACCTGGTATTCCAGAAACTTCTGTTTAAGGATTTTGAAGCTGCAACGATTTCGCATCCCGAACCTCCTTTAGATTGGTGGGCCGACAAAACCGGATTGGCCGTTAGCCGAACTTCGTGGGATGAGGATGCCACCATGCTTTGGTATTACTGTGCTCCAGCCAAACGAGCCGATCATGAGCACAGAGATAACAACCATTTTGTAATTATAAGAGACAAACCCCAAATATTGGATGCTGGTCATTACGACTCTTATGCCACAAATCATTATAACAATTACTATTCGCGCACCATTGCACACAATTCCATTTGTGTATTCGATGGATCAGAGTCTTACCGTGCCTTTGGACGATCTGTTTCGAATGATGGCGGACAGATATGGACCGATCGATTGGAGAATGTAGGTGAGGTTACAAATAGTAATCACAGAAGAGGAGAATGGCTCAAGTTTGCAGCTGGCGATGAGTATGCCTATTATATCAGCGATGCGGCAGATTCTTATGCATCCGATAAATTGGATCGGTTTGAACGTAGGTTGTTGTATCATAAGCCTGATAGGGTAATTGTGTTGGATCATTTGCATTTGCGAAATGTGTCGTCGAAAGAGCGAAAGGCTAAGTACATCAATCACTTTGCCAATCGTCCTGATATAAATGGTCAGGTGGTGAATACTGCGGTTGCCAATAAAATTATCACCTACAATGGCAAGGATTATAAGGCATCACATGGAAATGGAAATGTAGCCATTCGCACTTTGCTGCCGGAATCTACCACCACAACCTTAATTGGAGGAAGTGCTTATGAATATTGGGTAAATGGAACCAACTATCCGCCAAATAACAGTCCTGATTTTGAATTGGCACATCCCGGAACGTGGAGAATAGAGGTTGAGCCAACGCAAGTAAGCGAGGATTTGGTTTATCTGCATACCATTAAAATTGGAGACAATCAAAATCCGTCGAATGCAGGTGGTGAACTGTTTGAAAACGGTAGTACCATTGGTGTTGATTGGGAGAACCACCTGTACTTGTTCCATTCTAAAGGAGATACATTAAATTCTACCTACTCGGTAAATCCGCTTGACGGAAACCGAACCATAAAGATTTTTGCTTTGGATATGCAGGCCAATACCTCTTATGGTGTGTTTATAAATGATGATTTGGCCAGAACAGGAGATTCCAACGAGGATGGTATTTTTGAGATTACGGTTGATCTGGCTGAAGGAGTGTACAATTTGGTGGTTCGTGATACCATTGCTGGAGATCCCAATCCTGGTACCGATCCTGAGCCAGATCCTACACCCGAACCAGGCGATGAGGCAGAAGGAGAGGTGAAGGTATATCCAAATCCAAGTGATGGTATTTTTACCGTATTGATTGAACACGATGAGGTGAATGAATTTCACTTGAGTGCATTCGATTCTGCAGGGAGGAAGATCATGGAATATTTAAATTCGGGAAATCGTGCTGATTTGAACCTGAATGGACTTTCTTCTGGTGTCTACTATATACTCATACGATATCTCGATAAGCAGGTGAAGCGAAAGATTGTGCTTGTTGATTAAATAAAAAACGATTATAAATTGTCTGATATTGATGACATCGAGCTTATGATAGCCTCAACACGATTGAAATGAAGTTTTGATCGATTAAAATTCGCCAAACAGGCTTTATATCATTCACAAAAGAATAAAAAGTAGTTTAACAGGTTTGCTAAGTTTTGAATAAATGTTCCCAATGTATTCAACACGATTTAAACTGTTGGAAAAGATATGATAATGCTCTCGCAGAAATGTAAAGGCAAATTTGCTGCAAAAAAGATCTCTCGATGATTTGTAATCAACCAAAATCAGTTGTATGAGTAGGAAGTTCGTCAATGCCCATAATTTTCTCTTATCTTTGAGTGAATAAATTCAAATCTCATGAATAAATCTACAATCCTATTGGCGCTGATATCAATTTTTGCACTATCATGCAATCAATCAAAAGAGAAGAAAATGACTCAGGCAGCCTATTCTATTTATGTAGGTACCTACACCTACACCGATACCGACTCTAAGGGAATCTATAAAATCACGATGAACAAATCGGGAAAGTTTGGCGAACTGAGTTTACAAGCTGAAACAAAGAATCCATCTTTCTTGTGTTTTGCCAATAAGGGTGAAAATTTACTTGCCATTAATGAGATCAATTCATTGGATGGAGTAGGGAGTGTTGAAAGCTATAAGATAGGTGATCAGCTTGAGTTAATCAGCAGAAAATCGAGTGGAGGAGCACATCCTTGTTTTGTTACAGAAAAGGATGGAATTGTTCTAACAGCAAACTATACAGGTGGAAATACGGGTTTACTGCGAGTTGATGAAAAAGGAAATCTTTCTGAATTATTGGATGTAAATCAGCACGAAGGATCAGGAAGCGTTGAGGGCAGACAAGATGCACCGCATGCTCATAGCATCTGGTTTCAACCCAATAAAAATAGAGCGATTGCTGTGGATTTGGGCAGCAACGAATTGTGGATTTCTACCATTTCGGATGATAAATTTAACAATGCAGAGCGCATTGCAATGCCTGAAGGGGCAGGGCCACGACATTTGACCTTCCATCCCAGTGGCAAGTTTATTTATGTGATTAATGAACTAAGCAATACAATCACCATTCTAAAGGGAGAAAGCCTACAAATTATTGACAATGTGAATACCTTGTCAAAAGCTTTTGAAGGAAGTAGTTTTACTGCAGATATTCACATTTCATCCGATGGAAAGTTTCTGTACGGTTCTAATCGCGGGCACAACAGCATTGTGATATATGCAGTATTGGAAGATGGAGGATTGGAATTGATAGGACATGAATCAACGCGTGGTGATCATCCTCGTAATTTTAGCCTGAGTCCTGATGGGAAGTTTTTGATTGTGGCCAATCAGAATACCAATAATTTGGTTTGCTTTAAGCGCAATAAAAAAACAGGTTTACTCACTTTCGTTGATGAGACAAAAGCAGCTAAACCTGTTTGTGTATTATTCCAAAAGTAAACCTGCTCCTGTAAATTTGGAATTTACAGCTTGTGAGAAAAGGATTTTTAATCCGTTTCAATTGCAGAGAATTCAATCAACATTAAATGGTCTGTTTGTTTTAGGTCAGGATAAAAGCCAAGCAAAACAGACCATAATTCTTCTTTAGAATCAAAACCATCCTTCTTGATTTCTTCTATTGTGAGTTCATCAAAGCTCTTGTGTATCACTTTCGTGATTTGTATTTCAATTGAAGGCTTGTCATCAAATATGGCTTCGCCTTTTCCCAATTCAGGAACAGGTTCATCAACTCTTGCAGTTTGTATTTTGTTTCCGTTTTTAATGGCCTCATAAAAATCGGAATGGAAATGGATTTGGGACATGTATTAAATTGTTGGTTTCACGCAAAGATTGCAAAGGTAAAAAAAGAAAGCGCAAAGAATCATTTGAAATCTTTGCGCTGTAGTATTTCTTTAGTACTTTCGGAATGGAGCTATATGGTATTCACTTCTATATTTTTGTTTAAACGATTGTTTACTTCTGCAAAAACCAGGTTTTGTATATCAGGATAGGTTAAATCCTCAGGCAAGTCCTTAAAGAAACGAATTTCGGCAATCTCAGATTTCGGTAATTCTCCCAAATAAGTAATATTGGCAAAGAAGATTCTTCCATAATTGATTTCACCTTTCCAATCACATGAATAGTCTGCAATCAGTTTTAGGCTAAATTCTTTGGCTCCGGTTTCTTCGTACAGCTCTCTTCTGGCTGCCTGTAGTGCGGTTTCATTCGCTTCAATGTGACCTGCAGGCATTTCCCAGCTCTCACGCATTCTATGACGCACAAACACCCATGTGTTTTGGTATTTCGAACAAACGATAGAATACTTTAAATTTTCTTCCGGTATGCTTAAGGGATCTAAAAAATTAACGATTGGTTTTGTCATGTATGTATATTATTCAGAGGTTGATTTTCCTTTGTACATCTCACTAAATGGACCTTCAATGGGTTCCCAAAGTTCTACTTTATTTCCTTCCGGATCAAGAATCCAGCCAAATTTTCCATATTCGAATACTTGCATCTCACCAACAATCTCAACACCTTCTTCTTTCAACACTTTGAGCAATTCCTCAAGGTTCTCAACACGATAATTGAACATGAAATCTTTCTTCGAAGGCTGAAAATATTCAGTGTTCTCATCAAACGGTCCCCAAATGGTAAATCCACTCTCTTCAGGCTTACTGGTTTTCTGCCATTCAAATACGCCACCATATTCATCAGGGCATTGAATGCCCAAATGTTTGTTATACCATTCTCTTGTGCTTTTGGGATCTTTGGTTTTGAAAAAGATACCGCCTATTCCTGTTACGCGTTTTTGCATAGAGTAAAGATTTTCTAAGATTTCTGATTCTTTTAAAGATAAATAAAAAAGTCCTTTGAGTTTAAACCCAAAGGACTTTATCTTTTTGAAAGCTACAATTTTAATTGTCATTGTCATCTTGATCCATAACGGGATTGAATTCCCAAGTATCGTCAAAGTAATAACCAGAACCGGGAAGAGTACCTGTAGTGATAAAACCTCTATTATCCAGGCTAAACGCAACTGCATCTGTTCTTGAATTAATTTCCAATTCTAAAGGTGTTTTCTCTTCCCAATGATCCAGTATTGGATCGTATTCCCATACATCTCTTAATAATTTTCCGATGTGTCCGGTTGTAATGTAGCCTTTGTCATTGATTACAAATGAAACGGCTTGTGTACGCATAACATTTTCCCATCGATTATCTTTATGTAAATTTTTTTTTCTAGACCATCCGTTAAATGTATTTGTTATAGATGCAGGATCATACTCCCATACCTGACGCATATTATTTTCACCAGAAACAATGTATGCTTTGTTGTTAATTACAAAGGCAGTCGAATTTCTTGTCCTTTCTCCATCTTCATTATCAAAATTGACTTTGCTCCAAATTCCATTTTCGAATTTGTAGAAATCTTTAAGGTTGCATCTGTCATCATCTTCTATGAATCCATAGCCAGTTCCAACATAGCCAATGTCATTTATTGAAAAAGCAACAGCACCTTGTCTTGCTGAAGGGCCATTGGTCATGTCAATTGGATTTGGATTCCAGATTCCAGTTGTTGGATCAAATTCATAAAAATCGGCTAGTCGTTCATCATTGATATTTACACCTGATCCAACATAAGCTTTCCCATTGGCAATAAATGCAACAGCTTCTGTTCTGGCTTCTCCTGGGAATTCACTCATTATCTTTGTCCATCCGTCCTCTAAACTGTATTTGTAAAAAGATTTTAAGCACTTGTACTCAACAAACCAAGGAGAATCATTGGAATCACCTTCTTTGGTTCCAGTACAACCTGTTCCCACATAAGCGTAATCGCCAATAACAAAGCTCACGGCTCCACTACGTCTTTCTCCTTCAAAACTAGATGATTTGATCCAGTTGCCTTTAAGGCTTTCACTATCAGAACATGAAAATAAAGAAAAAGCTAAAATTAAAATTAGTAATATTCTTTCCGTCATAAACATTATTTAGTTAAGATTTGTTCGGTAAAGATAATTATTACTATGGAACAATTTACCTGTCAAGTGTGTCAAGTTTAGTATAACGAAATTGTAAAGTTAAGCTTGGATATTTTTAAGATTAAAGCTAGAATGTAAAGTTTGAAATCATTTATTGTAATTTATAATGCCATTAATCATTCCTTTAAATATAAAAACATGGAAAGGATAACTCAAATACCAATACAGTCTTCCAGCCAGGCCTTTGGGTCTAAAAATGGCTTTTTGCTGCAGGAGGTTTTGATTCATTGAGAACTCGAGCCATGCTTCTCCCGGTAATTTCATTTCAGCATAGAGCAGTAACCTTTTATTTTCCTTATCGGCCAATAATACTCTCCAAAAATCCAGCGAATCACCAATCTCTATCTCCGAAGGATGTCTTCGTCCACGGTTTAGGCCAACACCCCCAAATAGTTTATCCAAAAAGCCACGAAATTGCCATAGCCAATTTGCATAATACCAGCCACGATCTCCACCTAAAGCCCAAACATTTTCCAAAACCAATGGCTTGTTGTCCACAGGAAGAATTTTAGTATCGAAATAACAGCCAAAACTAGGAGGTTCTACATACTTAAAATTCTTGTTGGATAACCTTCCGCTACTTAAGGCATCTTTCCAGGATGAGATTACCATTTGCTGTTTTATTTTACCCATGGCTTTTTCAATCGCTTCTTTGTATGAGAGTGGATTGATGTCAAGCTTTTGGGCAAAATCATTAGGTCGGCAAACGACTTCAACTTTCATACTATTAACCAGGTTTACCGCTAGGTTATAGGATGTTGAAGTAATGAAAAATAGCCAGTAGGAAGAAAGGCGAGGTGTCATTATGGGTAAAGTGATTAGCTTCCTGTTGAGTTTACGAACCTGAGCATATTGCAGCAGCATTTCTTTATAACTTAGCACCTCGGTTCCGCCAATATCAAAGGTCTGGTTCAGGCAGTGTTTATTGTATATTACCTTGTGCAAATACTCAATTACATTACGAATGGCTATGGGTTGACATTTCGTTAATAGCCACTGCGGAGTTATCATGATGGGAAGTTTTTCTACCAGGTCGCGAATAATTTCAAATGATGCACTGCCAGATCCAACAATTATTCCGGCTCTTAAAATGGTCACATAACTGCGACTCTCTTTTAGGATTTCTTCAACTTCTTTTCTCGATTGTAAATGTTTGGATAGTTTCTCTTCATTGGCAATACCACTTAGGTAAATAATCTGTCGATTTTCCGTTTTCTTAAGGTAGTTTACAAAGTTTTGTGCACATTTTTTTTCGAGAACATCAAATCCTTCAGTACCATGAAGCATTGAATGAATCAGGTAGTAGCTTACTTGAATATCTTTTGGGATTTTCTCTAATGATTTTGGATGTAGAAGATCTACTTCCAAAATTCTAATGTTTGGGTGTAAGTATTCTTTATGCGTAAAACGTTGCTTGTTTCGAACACAGCAATATACAATATGACCTTGTTCCAAAAGAACAGGAAGTAATCGTTTACCTATATAACCATTGGCGCCGGTCAATAAAATCTTCATATGCCTACTGTTAGTTCTGTTTTGCTAATGCTTCTTTCTTAAGATCCTCTATAAAATCGGTTTTTATCCAATACAAATCAAGATTACCATTTTGAGGAGAAATAGCATTTTGCTTCATCACCTTAAGATTTGGTTTTTCCTGACGTATTTGCTTGTTATTAGAAAAGATAAAATATTTTCCATCAGGAGACAAGGAAGGTGACAATGCAAATGTGTTTTGGAAATTTACTTTATTCCCCATATTCATTAGTGAAGTCCAATTGTCATTTCCTAAATTAAAGCTGATATAGTAATCTGCTCGACCAATGCTATTCCCTTCAATCAAAGTACAAACAATAAGATAACTTTCATCAGGAGCAATCATCGAATTGTATTGCATATTGGTAGGATTTACTTCTTTGGGCAATCGCTCTGGTTTTTGGTATTTCCCATCAATTAATTTCGATCGATATATGACTTGTACATTTTTACTTTCTTCGTGAGTATAGTAAATGGTACCATCATTGGTTAATGTAGGGTAATATTGCCCTGAGTCAGTATTTATTGGTCCTTCTAATTCATATGGTTCCGACCACCCCTCAACTGTTTGATCCATTACCCAAATGTTTTGATAGAACCATCCATCTTTTGCTTCCTTTCCTTTGGGTGGTCTTGTTGACATGAAGAACAATTTCTTTCCATCACGAGTAATAAATGGTTCAAGATCTTTGTAATCCGGATTCCCCGAAAAGGAAGCAAATTCAGGCTCGGTCCAAACATCATTTACCATTTTTGAAGTGGCAATATAATAGTCGGCGCCGTTTCTGATGGTATAATATATTTCTTTTCCGTCGGGACTCATGGTAAAATCTCTCTCATGCAGATGGCTGGATACAAAGTTGGGTGCAAATAACCTGGCGGTGCTGTCAGGTTTTATTTCTCCCAAATATTTTCCTTTACGGATATTTTTAAGATCTGATTGTTTTTGTTGAGTGCATGAGCAAACAATTACAAGAAGTACTACTGTGTAAATTAATTTTTTCATTGAGTTTTAGGTTAAAGTTGGTAGATATCTAAAATACTAAAATATTATTCATTTGTATCTTAAAAAAGATGCTCTGATAATGTTGAAGTCATTAATTGGTTTTAGAGATCCATTATTTTAGATTAAATCTGAAAAAAATGATACAGCTTTTGTGTGAATTGTAGGATATGAATGCTCGTTTTGTTTATATTTGGAGCATATTTCCAAAAGCCAATTTACTATTTACATCTTCTGATTAATCTTGGAAGATAAACTTTACTTATTATGAGATTATTAGCCTTCTGTTTGGCAATGATTGGTCTTTTTGCGTGCAGTAATGAGCAGGCAGAGCCTCGGAAATTAACTAGCTATGTAAATACTTTCGTTGGTACCGATGGACCTGGTAATACTTACCCTGGAGCAGTAATGCCTTTTGGTATGGTACAGCTGAGTCCCGATAACGGTTTGCCGGGTTGGGACAGAATTGCAGGGTATTTTTGGCCTGATTCAACCATTGCAGGATTTAGTCATACACATTTATCGGGAACTGGAGCTGGGGATATGTATGATATTCTTTTGATGCCTTTAAATAGTCGTTTTACTGATAATTTAACACCAGAAGGAGATTACCGTCCATACTCTAAATTTTCTCATGAAAAGGAGGAAGCTTCACCGGGCTATTATAAAGTGGAATTATTGAGTTCTGGAATTACTGCTGAGCTTACCGCTACAAAACGTGTAGGTTTCCATAGATACAGTTTTCCTGAAGATTCGGATTCTAAAATCATACTAGATTTGGGATACAAATTGAATTGGGATAATCCGTACGATACTAAAATAATTATTGAAAATGATTCGACCATATCGGGGTACAGAAAATCAAATGGTTGGGCAAGAGATCAACATCTGTATTTTACGGCACAATTTTCAAAATCTTTTAAATCTGTAGAATTGTTCGAAGGAGATAATAAGTCAGCAAATATGATGGTTAACTCTCCTAAAACCAAATTGATTGCAAATTTTGAAACAGAAAAACCAGAAGAAATTTTGGTGAAAGTTGCCTTATCTTCTGCTTCAATTGAAGGAGCAAAAAAGAATATGGAGGCAGAGCTAACTCATTGGGATTTTGATGGTGTAGTAAAGCAAGCCGATCGGGATTGGGAGAACTTATTATCTCAAATTGAGATTGAAGCCAGCGAAGAGCAAAAGGAATTGTTTTATACCAATTTGTATCATTTATATCTTACTCCTAGTTTGCACTCAGATATTGATGGAATGCACAAAGGTGCAGATGGAAAATATCACAAAGCAGAGGGTTTTGATCGCTATGATACCTTTTCATTGTGGGATACATACAGAGCAGCACATCCATTATACACCATTCTATGTCCTGATAAAGTGGAAGATTTTATCAAATCTTTTCTAATTCATTACGATGAAACAGGTTTGTTGCCAGTGTGGTCAATGGCAGGAAACGAAACCAATATGATGATTGGATATCATGCGGTTCCGGTAATTGTTGATGCCTATTTTAAAGGCATTGAAATGGATGTTGAAAAAGCTTACAAAGCTTGTAAAGAGTCAGCAATGGAGAAAGGCCGACAGATTGATGAGTATATGCATTTGGGCTATGTTCCTACTGATGAGGAAGGAGAAAATTGGTCTGTTTCAAAGACATTGGAGTATGCTTATGATGATTGGTGTATTGCACAGTTTGCAAAAGCTTTAAACAAAGAAGCAGACTACAAATATTTCTTAAAACGAGGAGAAAATTGGAAAAACCTGTATGATCCAAAATCAACTTTTTTCCGACCTAAAGATCCTAAAGGGAACTTTGTTTCTCCATTCGTACCTAAGGAGTATACCAATTACTTTTGTGAGAGTAATGCCTGGCAGTATTTCTGGTATGTACCACAAGATGTGCCAGAGTTTATAAAAACAGTAGGCGAGGAAAAGTTTTCAGCCAAGCTTGATTCCATGTTTAGCTATTATCCTACAGCAGATGATAAACTGCCTATTTTCAGCACGGGAATGATTGGTCAATATGCCCATGGAAACGAACCTAGTCATCATGTTGCCTATTTGTACAATTATATCAATCAGGCAGAGAAAACACAGGAAATGGTTCGTAGAATTATCAATACCCAATACACTACTCAACCCGATGGATACTGTGGGAATGAGGATTGCGGACAGATGTCTGCATGGATGGTATTTTCATCTTTAGGAATATATCCGGTAAATCCGGCAAATGGAGTTTATGATATTACTTCACCTTGGGTTGACAAGGCTGTACTTCATTTGCCAAATGGAAAAAGTTTTGCCATTTCTACCGAAAATCAAGGAAAAGAAAACCACTACATCGAAAAGGTATTGCTAAATGGTGAAGAGTACAAGGAATTAACCATTACTCATCAGCAGATCATGCAAGGAGGAGAATTGCATTTTGTACTTAGCTCATCTAAATAAAATTATATAAGGCCGTGCAATTGTACAGCCTTTCTTTTAATGTATATCATGAAAAAAATAATCATAAGCACCATACTTTTTGCATTCTGCTATAGTTTGCATGCTCAAAAATTAATGACTTATAACCTCCGATACGATAATCCAAATGATGGGATTAACAAATGGGAACTTCGAAAAGAAAATATCATTAATCTAATTAATGGATATTCTCCTGATGTGTTTGGCACACAGGAAGGCCTGTGTCACCAGCTGGAGTTTTTAGATGAAAATTTACCAGACTATTCTTACCTTGGTATTGGAAGAGACGATGGGAAAAAGAAAGGTGAATATTGCGCTATTTTTTATAAACATTCGACTTATAAAATTATAAAAGAATCAACATTTTGGTTGTCAACAAGTCCGAAAAAAATATCGGTTGGCTGGGATGCTGTACTTGAAAGAATATGCACATATGTTTTATTTGAGGATAAAAAATCAGGAAAGCAATTTTGGGTGTTTAATGCTCACTTCGATCATATTGGAAAAAAAGCTCAATATAAAAGTGCTAAGTTAATTTTGAAGCAAATTCAAAAATTGAATCAAAATAATTTACCGGTTGTATTAATGGGTGATTTAAACCTAAAACCAGAGAGTGAAGCCATAAAGTATTTGGCAGAAAATATGATTGATTCTCACCTTACGGCAGAAAAAAAATCAAACCTTGGAACCTTTAACGCCTTCAAGCACAACGAAGCTGTGACAGATAGAATCGATTATATCTTTGTGGATAAATCAACCAAGATCCTCAATTACAAAATTATTGATCTTAAAGTAGAGGGTAGGTATCCTTCGGATCATTTGCCAGTAATGATTGAAATACAAAAATAAATTTGAAAGTTTCTGATTGTATCCTTTAGTCCAATTCACTCTTTTTCTTATCTTGAATCAATAATTAAGAGGGGGAGGATAATAATAAAAAGCCTATGCAATCAGAAACATTTCAAAACGAAGTTGAACTTCGGTACAAATTGTACAATAGTATCTTTCTAACGCTTCCGTTAGATGGAATTCATGGAACAGGTATTCTTATTCCCCTTATGAAGGATGAGTGTCGTAAGGGATTAGAAGAAGGAAAATCTCCTGTTGAGATTTTAGATCATTTTTTCGAAAAGCAAACCAACTTTAAGAGCGAAACGGAACAACTGGACTTCATGTTTCGGGTGATTAGCTACATTGAGCGCCAGGTAGTATTACTGGATGCATTGGAAGATGCAGCTTTCCTGGATTTACATGATGCTCGACGAGTTGGCAAAATAGAGTCTATTAAGAGTCGATTATCAAGTGATGAAAGAAAAGAGAAGATTGGAGAAGCGCTAAAAGATTTGGCAGTTCGTATTGTTTTAACAGCACATCCAACTCAGTTTTATCCAAGTACAGTATTGGCAATTATTAATGATTTAATTGATGCCATTCAGAAAAATGATCTATTACAGATTAAAATGTTGCTCACCCAATTGGGTAAAACACCTTTCTTTAAAAAGGAACGACCAACTCCTTATGATGAGGCAAAAAGTTTAAGTTGGTATCTCGAAAATATATTCTATCAATCAGCTTCGGAACTGTATGGCGATCTTATGAAAGAAGTGAGTAATCCGGAAGAGCAGGATGGGAATATACTTGCTTTTGGATTTTGGCCTGGGGGTGATCGTGATGGGAACCCATTTGTGAAGGTGGATACAACCATTGCTGTTGCTGACAGATTGAGAAGCATTCTGCTTGCAAATTATTACAAGGATATTAGAAAACTACGAAGAAGATTAAGTTTTAAAGGAGTTTATGAGAAAGTAGTAGCCTTGGAAGAGAGAATACTTCAGGCGGTTAATGGAGAAGATACTTCTTCCAGGATTCAGCAGGCAGAGATTCTACAATCTTTAGCAGTGATCGAAAAACAATTGATAGAGGAGCACGATGGTTTCTTCGTGGAACTATTGCATGAATTTAGGAATAAGGTTTTGTTATTTGGGACTCATTTTGCAGGAATAGATATCAGGCAGGATAGTAGAATTATAAAACAAGCATTTGATGTACTTTGCTCCACAGCTCCGGAATTGAAGGATCAAAATTATAGCTTGACATTTGAAGATCTAACAAAACTAAATACTCCGGTTTCTTTATTTCAGTCTGATGATGAAGTTGTAAAAGATACTTTAAGCCTTTTTGGAACGATTAAGGAAATTCAGAATAGAAATGGAGAGAAAGCTTGTAATCGAATAATTATCAGCAATTGTAGAGGGGAGGATGATGTAGCAAGAGTTTTTGCTATGGCTAGAATGTGTGCTTGGCAGAATGAAATTCCTTTGGATATTATTCCACTTTTTGAAACCATTGATGATTTAGAGAAAGCTGCACTTACCATGCGAAAGCTGTATGAGAATGAAGAGTATGCAGAGCATCTTGAATTCAGAGGCAAGAAGCAGACCATTATGTTGGGATTCTCTGATGGAACAAAAGATGGAGGATATTTTTCGGCCAACTGGAACATTTACAAGGCCAAGGAGAATATTACCAAACTGTCGCGCGAGATGGGAATTACAGTTGCATTTTTCGATGGTCGTGGAGGACCTCCTGCTCGTGGAGGTGGAAATACCCATAAGTTTTATTCATCATTAGGAAATACGATAGAGAATCGAGAGATCCAAGTGACCATACAGGGACAAACCATTAGTTCAAAATTTGGTACGCATGACTCTGCAAGATTTTACCAGGAAAGATTACTATCGGCTGCACTTGAAAACAGCTTGTTCGATGATCCTGAGAAATTACTTTCTGATACGGATCGTGTGATAATGGAAAAGCTTTCGGAGTATAGTTTGGCAGAATACCAGAGGTTCAAGTCTTCGGATAAATTTGTGCCGTACCTGGAAAAAATGAGTGCGCTTAATTATTACGGAAAGGCAAATATTGGAAGTCGACCTGGCAAAAGAAAGCAATCGGAGAAGTTGAATTTCGAAGACCTGAGAGCGATTCCATTTGTTGGAGCCTGGAGCCAGATGAAGCAAAATGTACCAGGATTTTTTGGTGTAGGTTCATCTTTAAAGAAACTTGAAGAAGAAGGCTTGTTTGAAGATGCCAGGAAGTTGTACCAATCATCGCTATTTTTTAAAACTTTGGTGGCAAATAGTATGCAATCCATATGTAAGTCGTACTTTAATTTAACCGAGTACATGAAGAATGACGAAGAGTTCGGCGAATTTTGGTGTTGGATTCATGATGAATATCAATTAAGCATAGAAATGTTACTGAAGGTATCTGATCAGGATGAGTTGATGCAAACCGCTTTATTCTTAAAAGATTCGATTAATCTTAGAGAAGAAATGGTATTGCCATTGATTACAATTCAACAGTATGCTCTTATAAAAATTCGAGAATTAGAGAAAAAAAATGTAACAAACGCTACAAAATACAGTATATTGCAAAAGTTGGTCATCAGATCTCTTTATGGTAACATAAATGCAAGTCGAAATTCTGCTTAAAAAATTGTTTAAGAAAAAATGAACAGTTGGCAATTTTAAGACATGTTGATCGTTTAATTGTAATCAGAGCTTAAATTAATAATAGAAACCCAATTAAAATGCACAAATCAATTCTTACGTACTGTTTACTGTTTTTATTTTCGTTAACATTATCGGCACAGGAAACTGAACCGACTAAAGCGGAAGCGAAGCCATCATTGGATCATGGTACCATAAGTAGCCAATTCCAATATTTGACAAAAAAATCGAGTAATTGGCAAGGTCATGAAGTGATTAAGGTTGAGATGTTGAATAAATATCAGTCAAATGTTCAAGATTCTTTAAACCAGTTAAAATCAATTCTTAAAAAATCTGAAGCGAAAGTCGGTAATCAAGGAGGTGAAATCGATAATCTTAATACAGAAATTCAGAATTTAAAAAAGCAGTTGGATGAAACCATACGTATGAAGGATAGTATGAAGTTTTTGGGCATGGAGTTGCCTAAATCTACTTACAATACTTTAATGTGGGTACTTATTTTAGGTTCTCTGGTAGTTGCTGGTGTTTGCTTTATGATGTTTAAACGTAGCAATGTTGTGACTGTTGAAACCAAGCAAACTTTGGAAGAGGTTAGAGAAGAATTTGATACTCACAGAAAAAACGCCTTGGTAAGAGAGCAAAAGTTAGCTCGTCGTCTTCAGGATGAGGTAATAAAAAATAAAAATTTAGGATTGTAAATACACTCCTTAAAAAATAGAAAAAACGAGGCTGTACACCATTTGGTGCAGCCTCGTTTTTTTTAAAGTGTTTTGTGATATGCCTGACTTTATAAAGCGTTATTCACAAGTTTCTTGGCGCAATAAAAACCTCCAATTACAGATAAAGTAATTAGACTTAATGCAAACTTGCAGTAAAAACCGCAGTAAAAGCCTTCTTGAGCTCCACATTTAAATGCAGAACATCCTACAGCTATTAAAATCAGGTAATCTATAAAAAGAATACAAGCTAACAGAGATGTTGTAAATAACAATTTTTTCATTTTTCTAATTATTAGATTTCTGAATCAAAATGAATAGTTCCCAATACAAAGTTACGATAGGCTGTTATGCATATATTCAATAAGGAATGTGATTGTTTTATCTTATCTTTGTGATATATATCACATTACCATTTAGCATGTTTTATCAGCCAGATTATAAGATCTTTTCTAATTGTCAAACCTGTGACGATCGCTCGTGTGCTTCACAAACTTTATCAGTATCTGAGTTGGAATTGCTAAGCAAAAATTGTAACGAAGCTAAGTTTGAACAAGGAGAAACTATTCTGGCTGAAGGTTCAAGAACTTCTCATATTATTTATTTAAGAGAAGGTTTGGTAAAAGAATATGGAAAGAGCGGATTGCAGGAAGAGTATATTTTACAGGTTGTTAAGCCACATTCTTATTTGGGGTTACATTCTATTTATAGCGACACCAACAATCATTATTCTTATGCAGCATTAACTCCAGTGCGTGTTTGTTATATTGATTTGAATGTATTTTCTCAATTTATAAAAGAGAATGGGCGTTTTGGATATGAAATACTTTCTTCGGTATGTAATGATAGTTTGAACAATTACCATCGATTTATAGATCAGCACCAGAAGAAAATTAACGGAAAACTAGCAGATGCAATACTCTATTTTGCGATCGTTATTTTTGGAAAAAATAAATTCGATTTGCCATTAAGCCGTAAAGAACTTGCATACTTAATTGGCACAAGTAGAGAAAGTGTTTCCAAGCAAATAAGTGTGTTTGTAAAAGATAAAATCATATCAGTTGATGATAGAAATATAAAAATTCTTGATATGAACCGTTTGCAGAATATTAGTAAGGTGGGATAGAATACTACATTTTTTAAGGCAATAAATACCAACATCTAGGTATTTACATCCTCAATAATAAATCCCAATTTTGAACTATTCTAAATAAATCAGAAAGATTTTACAAGTATAGTTCGTATTATGAGTTTATTGCAGAAGAATTGGTCGTGGTTGATTGTGTGTGTGTTAGCATTATTTCCTTTAATTGAGATTTTTTCATTGGTTAGTTTTAACTTAGAATACCCTGAATTTGACTTTATTCTTTTTGATGATATTGAATTATCGGAACAAGTTGCCCTAAAAACAGGAAGAGACATTATTCCTGGAATTGAGATAGCAATTGAACAAACTGGTCAATGGGCTATACGATGGCTAATAGCTGTTTTAATGATTACACCATTTAAGATTGTATTTGGCACAAAAAGTAATCTATTTGTACGACAAGCAATGGGAATATCATGTGGTGTTTATGTATTTTTGCATGCTTTCTTCTTTATGTATCACGAAGGGTTCTTTTCGATTTTTTCGGATTTACCTTTAATCTTTTCTGGAATTTCTGCGATAATAATATTGGCACTAACAATTACTTCAAATCGTCGATCAATGAAGTTTTTGAAGAGACATTGGAAAACATTACACCGATTGGTTTATTTTGCTGCTATTTTGACTATAGCCCATGTTGTTCTTCTAAATAAAGATTGGGAATTGTATTCAAGCTTGTTCTGTATAGGCTTAATTGTTAGATTTGGTCCAGTGCGTCAATTTTTTCAAACACAAAACCTAAAAGTTGTATTGTTGAATCAATTTAAGGCAGCTGGTTTTCTTACCAAGATTCGTCGCCTGTCATAGGTAATCACGCCATCTCGTTCTAATTCATTTAGCGTTGTTGTTACTGTTTGACGAGTTGTGGCAGCCAAGTTAGCTATGTCTTGATGAGTTAGGTTTAAGCGAATTTCTCTTTCATCACCAATTTTAATTCCATGCTCTTCAATCAAATCGAGTAATAAGCATTTTACTCTTTCGGGAGCCGATTTAAACCACATTCGCTCCAATCTGCTTCGAACTTTCTTTAGCCTGAAACCAATTAGCTTGGTAACCTTTAAACTAAGGCGAGGATGCGTTGCCAGGAAATGCTCAAAATCTTGAATATTCACATAGCAAATTTCAGCATATTCTGTTGTTGCTGCAATTTGTTCTCGTTTGCTCTGCCCTGTAATTGCCAATTCTCCAAATATTTCACCAGGACCAAGAATGGCATAAATTAACTCTTTTCCATCATCCGAAAAAGACGAAATTTTAACCTTCCCTTTTTTAAGAAAGTATACTGAGTTTGCTTCATCATTTGGTAGATAAATGGTTTGGTTTTTTGTAGCCTCTAGCATTTTCACTTTTTTTCTTAAATCCATTTTTTCAAGAATAGATAATGATCCTAAAAAATTGAAGTTTTCGAAATACCATAGGATTCTGTCCTGCATAACTGGTTGATTTGTTGGATTAATAGGTGTAATCAAGATACGAAATTTATCTAAAATGAATTAAAATAAGGCTTGCTAATTATTTGTTAATTATAAGTTAGTGAAGATGAATTAGGAATCATATTGTTTTGAGTGGTTCATATTCTTCAAAAATTACTATTTTCAAGTTTTGCTAAGTATTTCTGCATGAATAAAACCGTAATTGTAATCATACTATCGATGTTTGTTCTTTCTTGCTCGAGTAGAAAGAATAAAAATAGTGTAGTCACCTTATTTGCAGCTTCCAGTGTGACAAATGTTGCTCAAGAAATTGCTGAAAGCTTTGAAAGGGAAACAGGTATTAAGGTCAAACTCAATATTGCATCGTCAGGAATACTGGCCAGACAGATTGAAAGTGGAGCTGATTTTGATTACTACATCTCTGCCAATAAGAAATGGATGGATTACATAGACAGTTTAAACATGGTTGAAGAGAGCACAATAAAGAATTTGGCCACGAACCGATTGGTTGCTATTGTTCCTTTAGGAAAGGATAAAAAGCCAAATACAGATGAGATTGAAAACAATTTTTCGAATTTATTTACTGGTCGTTTATCTATTGGTGATCCGAAGCATGTTCCAGCAGGTAAATATGCTATGCAGGCCATTAAGTTTTATGGATGGAAAGAAGATCTTGTTGATAGATATTTGCCAGCAAAGAATGTTAGAGATGCATTGTTGATGGTTGAAATGGGTGAAGCCGAAATGGGTATCGTTTATGAAACAGATGCAATGAAATCTGAAAAGGTCAATATTGTTTATCGATTCCCTCTTATTGTATGTGAATCCATTGCATATGTGGGAGCAGCAAAAAAGGAAAGGTCTGAAAGTTTAAATTCATTTTTGTTGTACCTTCAATCGGAAGAGGTGAAAAGTATATGGAGAACAAACGGTTTCAATCTGGAAGAGTATGAATGAATTGCTAAACTTTAGTGAAGATGAATTGCTGGCAATCGGACTTTCGTTTCGTGTTGCCTTTTGGTGTGCTATTTTCATTCTTCCTCCATCGGTTTTCTTGGCTTGGTGGTTGGCTCGCAAACAATTCAGAGGAAAATCAATTGTAGAAGGTTTTTTGAATTTGCCTTTGGTTCTGCCGCCTGTTGCTACCGGATTTATCCTTTTGCTGTTGCTGGGAACAAACGGATTAATTGGCAAGTATTTGGATGAATGGTTTGGAATAAAGTTGGCATTTAGTTTTTATGCAGCTGTAATTGCTTCAATGGTAGTTTCGTTTCCTTTGGCAATTCGAGCCATTCGCCTGTCAATCGAAATGGTGGATCCAGGTTACGAGGAAGCAGCAAAAACCCTTGGAGCAAATTCATTACAGACTTTTATTCGTGTTACTTTACCATTGGCCCTTCCTGGAATTATAAGTGGTTTTGTATTGGCTTTTGCCAGATCATTAGGAGAGTTTGGTGCCACCATAATTTTTGCTGGAAATATATCTGGTGAAACCCAAACCATACCCTTGGCACTTTTTAATGAAATTCAGGTTCCTGGACATGAAACAGCAGCTTTTCGATTACTTTTGGTAGCTGTGGTATTTTCATTTGCAGCCATGTCTTTTTCCGAGATTTTGGTAAAAAAACTTCATCATCGTAAATAATTAATCAAGATATATCACTTAATATGCATGCATTATCGGCCAGATTAAAAGTTCAAAAAGGAAATTTTTCTCTTGATGTAGAGGTTAATTTTTTGAAGGAAATTACTGGGATTTTTGGTCCTTCAGGATCGGGAAAAACAACTTTAATGCATTTGATTTCAGGCCTGGAAAAACCAGATGAAGGGCATATCGAGATTGATGATAGCTTGATATTGGATACCTCTAAAAATTGGAATTTAAAATCCCGTAAAAGAAAGATTGGATACGTATTTCAGGAAGGAAGATTGTTTCCTCACATGACAGTGCAAAAGAATCTCTTGTTTGGAAGTATTTATGCCGATAAAGATCAACAAAACATTCATTTTGATGAGGTAGTGGATCTATTGGAAATACGTGGATTATTGGAGAAAAGACCAAAGAGTTTATCGGGAGGTGAAAAGCAACGCGTAGCCATTGGAAGAGCTTTGTTAAGCGCTCCCAAATTACTCCTTATGGATGAGCCATTCTCTTCTTTGGATGTTGCCTTAAGAAGACAAATTATTCCCTACCTGATCCGTATCAATAAAAAACTTGGTATTCCAATGCTGGTAGTGAGTCATGATTTGCCTGATTTGCTTAGTTTGACACAGGAGTTGTTTTTACTACGAAATGGCAGGGTAGAAGGGCATGGCAATTATTTTGATTTGATACAGTCTGAAAAATCGCTGGAAATCATGCGCGGTGCTGGTTTAATGAATGTAATTCCTTTTAAAGTGGAATTGCATGATGTGGAGAATGGATTAACGCATTTAATTAATCGTGATGCCAGTCATGAAATTCATGTAGAACGCGAATTAATTAACGATTGCTGCAAAGTGGGAGATGAGTTGAATGTCTCTTTACGTCCAGAAGATATAGCGATTACTTTGAATGAAATAAGCGATATTTCTATTCGCAACCAATTGAAAGGAAATATTACTAAAATCATCAAAAAGGAAAACAGAACCTATTGTCTTGTAGATGTTGGATTTCTTTTAATTGTGTCCATTACACAGGCTTCTCAACAAAAAATGAATCTGGCTGTCGGAACCGAGGTGTATTGTTTGTTTAAATCTATGGCCTTACAAATTAACATTTAAATGTATAATTGTAGAGACGCAAGGTCTTGCGTCTCTAACGGTATAATTCTATTGGTGTTTTTTGCACAACGGACGCAACATTCCCTCCAGTCCATTCAATTTAATTTCGTACATAGATGCTAGCATTTCGCCTAATTTTCCAGGAGGAAATCCTTTCTCACGAAACCAAACCAAATAAGGCTCTGGTAAGTCAATAAGGTATCGACCTTTGTATTTGCCAAAAGGCATTCGCATTTGAATCAATTTGATCAATTCTTCGTTTAGTTCTGTTTTATTGATTTCGTCAGTCATTTATACTATCGTTAGTACTGTAGAGACGCATGGCCATATGTCTTTACAAAGTGTGATTAATCGTTATATTCGGCAAAGCCACCGCCAATAAGTTTGTTGCCAATGTAAAAAGCTACTGGTTGACCAGGCGCCATTGCCCAAGCTGGGTTTTCCAAATCCACCAATAGTTCATTATCGTCCAAAATTGTAATCTTTGAATAGCCATCAGGATTTAAACCAAGACCTCTTACCACTGTTGTAATATTGTTTTGCTTGATATCCTCAATGTTATGGAAATAGTAGCCAGAGATTCTAAGCTGTAGCTTATTTAAATCGGCTTTTTTCTCCAGAATTAGGGTGTTGTTCTTGGCATCAATTCGACTGACCATTAAACCCGTTTTTTCTTCTAGCTCAATACCACGCTTTTGGCCTACGGTGTAGTAAGGATAACCATCGTGTGTTCCCAACACTTCACCATTTACATTCACAGCCTTACCTTGTCCAATTTTTTCATTCAAATCCGGGATCATTTCCTGAAGAAAATCACGGTAATCTTTTCGATCCATAAAGCAAACACCCATGCTTTCCTTTTTCTTGGCAACTTCTTCGAATCCGTAAGATTTTGCAATTTCCCGAACTTCAGGTTTTGTGTATTTTCCAAGAGGAGTTAGTGTTCTGGAAAGAATGTTTTGTTGAAGATTCCAAAGAAAGTAGGATTGATCTTTGGCAGGATCTTTCCCTTTATTGATGTAGAACAATCCGTTCTCATCCTCAATGGTAATGTAATGACCTGTTGCAATGTGATCACAATTCAGTTCATCGGCTTTTTCGAGCAATAATTTCCATTTCAAATTAGGATTGCATTGGATACACGGACTAGGTGTACGACCAGCCAAGTATTCATCTAAAAAGAATTGGATGATTATATCCCTAAACTCTTTTCGCGCATCGATAACATGATGTTCTAAGCCAAGTTTATTTGCAAGTTTTTGAGCATCCAAAATAAAATCAGGATAATTATCATTTTCATCATAAGAATGATTGTTGGTATAAAACCAAAGCGATACACCAATTACTTCATATCCCTGATCTTGTAACATCATTGCAGTAACCGAAGAGTCGGTTCCACCACTCATTCCCAAAATCACTCTTCCTCTTGCCTTATCTGCATCACTCATATCGTGAATGTAATTATGTTTTTAAAATTTGGCCTGTAACTTTTTAAAATACTTGTTCGTCTTGTCTTTAATATTACATAAAATATTCGGCCTAAGTTTTGCCAAATATGAGAAAAAGATAAGAAATAGACAATGTGTAAGGGTTACAATCCTTAAAATTCATTAACTCAATAGAATTGAAATGAAAAACAAGATTTTACCAATAGTTTTCCTCCTGTTATTACAAAATGTCTACGCCCAAAACTGTAAAATCACAGGAAAAATAATTGATGAACAGAATTCAACTCCACTTCCATATGCCAATGCCATTTTAACTTCTTTAAGTGATTCTACCATTTTATTGGGAGCAATTTCGAATGATGATGGAGTTTTTGAGATTGAAAAAATAAAGAAGGGTAAATATAACTTGATGTTAAGTTTTATTGGCTATCAATCAGTGGAATTTAAGGATGTTAATGTATTTAAGGGAACACGAAACTTTGGAGATGTGAAACTAAAGGTATTAAGTGAAAATTTAAATGAGATAAGCGTAAAAGCAGTTAGGTCTCCCGTGAGTTATAAGGTTGATCGTAAAGTGATTAATGCTTCCAGTTTTCCTGAAGCAAGTATGGCTTTAGATCTTTTGGAGAATGTTCCATCATTGGAAGTTAGCTTTGGAGGAGAGTTGACCTATAGAGGAGATGGAACCTTTAAAGTGTTTATTAACGGACATCCTGTGAGAAATGGGGTAGAGAAAATGCAACAACTGGATGCATCGAAAATTGATAAAATTGAGGTAATTACAAATCCATCTGCAAAGTATGATGCTGAAGGAACTGCTGGTATTATTCAAATTATCTTGAAAAAGAACCGCTTGGAGGGATATGCAATTACTTCAAGTGCTCAGTTTTCTACCAATGGAACCAGACGTTTTTCTTTATCAATCGATAAGCAATCGGAAAAAGGGGGATGGTATATTAATGGTAATGACAGTAAAAATTATTGGAGTGATGTTGAGATTAATGGCAGTAAGATCAATAATTATGCGAACCAACAATTCCTTGTAGATTACCAATTGGATCGAAAACAATCAGGAACCAATGGATATGTAGAGTTTGGTTTCAATTATGATCTTACGGATAAAGACTGTATCGATTTTAATATCAATGTAAACCCAATACTATTGGGTAATGATCATGAAGCAAGCGGACATTTTGAGGAGCGAACCATACAGGATGGAAATGTATTAAAATATGAAGGTTACGATTTGAAGAACAGAAACAAAAGTGAATATCAATACCTTGGAGCAACATTTGAATATGAACACAGTTTCACAAAAGATAAAGATCATTTGTTATCTTTTTATGCCGATTATTCTACCTACTTACATCAATACATTGGGGAAGCGATTGATACAAAAACATACGCCGATAGAGTTGAAAGAATAGGCTCAAGAGATACGGAAAGCAACGAAACTTTTGTAAGCCTGAAACTGACTTACGCCAATAAACTAAGTGAAAACTCTTCCTTTGAAATAGGCGGACAGGTAGATACCGACCACATTCCTAAAATGACGGTTATAAATGGTACATACGATTCCAATGATGTGTTTACTCCTATCCCAAATGATCCGATAGATCAGGAGGTGGTGTATAAGAGAGATATTTATGCTGGATTCGTAACACTTAAGAGTAAAATTGGCAAGTTTGAATATAAATTGGGAGCTCGAGTGGAATGGACCGACCGACAATCGGATTATGAATATACCAATCAACAAGGGGAAAGAATCAAACAACCATCTAGCAAAGATTTTTGGGATTTTTTTCCAAGTGCTCATTTCTTATATAATTTTACCGACAAGCATCAAATTGGAGCCAGTTATTCGCGTCGAATCAGGAGACCTAACTACTGGCCTTTATCTCCTTTTAGGACTTACGAAGATAGTTACTCCTATGTGGAAGGAAATGCAAATTTAAAGCCTTCTTATTCCAATTCGTATGAAGTGAATTATAAAAAATCTTGGAACAAAGATTTTATTGGACTAGAACTATTTGTGCATGAATCCTCTGATGTGATACAGGATTATTATCGATTAGAATCAGAAACTGTGAGTGTTTCTTCACAAGATAATATTGGTAGTTCCTTGAGTGTAGGTTGTGAATTTATGGGAGGTATAGATCTGTTTTCCTGGTGGAATATAAACCTATCCACAAATATGTATCATTACCGATTGAATGTTGACTATGAAAATCAAGATTCAAGTGAGGAGCAATTCAAAGTTGATTCGAGGTTGAATAATATTATTAGCCTACCGAAGAATTTTACCTTTAAGTGGGATGTGAAATACAAGAGTCCTCACATTTCAGCACAATCGAAACGTGAAGCTTATATTTTTTCAAACATGGCCTTAAAGAAATCCATTAAGGATGATCAGTGGCAGATTTTGCTATCAGTAAACAATGTATTTAATAGTATTAAATACAAGAGCACCACCAAGGGCGATAATTTTATTTTCGAGAATCATTATCGAAATAAACCATCGGTAATGTTAAAGTTGACTTATAATTTTGACAACCAAAAATAGCGATCTGTTTTTTTATTCGCTGTATTTGAACAATTACAGGATACTTAATGCAGACAGTATGAGATTTGCGACTTGAGTTGGTAAAAATCAAATGAACAATTTTAGGTAATTCATGTTTTTATCTTTTTACTTAAAATTCGCAATGAGTCTTATCCCGAGATTTGTCCTGCTTGTCGAAAAAATAGGCGTTTTGTTCGGAATTTTTATAAATTCGACAGCTTTAAGAAAACCAAGAATCAAAACTAAACTATAAAAACAGTAAACATGAAAAAACTAGCATGGGGAGCATTAGGCCTTGGAGCCGCTCTTGCTATTACAGTTGCATGTTCACAGCAAGCACAAAAAGGCATTGGTGTGATCAAAAAAGAGGACATGAACTTATCTGTTAAACCAGGTGAGGATTTCTTTGAATACGCTAACGGAACCTGGATGAAAAATACTCCAATTCCTGCAGATAGAAGTCGTTACGGCGCTTTTGATATCCTTGGTGAAAAAGCCAACGAAGCAGTTCACACTTTGTTGGAAGATGCAGCGAAAGCTGAAAATGCAGAAGAAGGAAGTAATCTGAAAAAGATTAAAGATTTCTATGCAACTGCAATGGATGTAAAGAAAATTGACGAAGTTGGTATCAAACCATTGTTGCCAGAGTTTGAAAGAATTGCAAACCTAAAGAATGCAACAGATCTTCGTAAGGAATTAGTTCACATACACCAATTGGGAATTAGTGCTTTATTTGGTGCTGGTGTTGAGCAGGATATGAAAAATACTGAGGTAAACCGCATGTATTTGTCAGAAGATGGTCTTTCATTATCCGATCGTGATTACTACGTGGTTGATAACGAAACCAACCTGAACATCCGTAAAGAGTTTGTGAAGCACGTTGCCAAAATGTTTGAATTGATTGGCGAAAATGCTGATGTTGCTGCAAAAAATGCAGAGAGAATCATGAAGTTTGAAACTCGCATGGCAGCTAAATTCAACACTCGTTTAGAGAATAGAAATTATCCAGCAATGTACAACCCTAAGCCGGTTGAAACATTGATGAAAGAATATCCAAACTTCGATTGGGCAACATATTTCAAGGAAAGAGGCGCTGATATCAAAGAGTATGTTATTACAACTCATCCAAGATATATGGCTGAATTGAACCAGATGTTGGTTGATGAGAAAATGGATGATATCAAATTGTACCTAAAATGGAAAGTTTTAGATGATGCAGCAGGTTCTGTTGGAACTGAATTGGAGAAGCAAAACTTTGCTTTTTACGGAACAACCTTAACTGGAGCTACAGAACAAAAGCCACGTTGGAGACGCATGTCTAGTGCTACAGGTAGCGTATTGGGCGAAGCAGTTGGTCAATTGTACGTTGCAAAATATTTCCCACCTGAAGCGAAAGAAAGAATGGACAAGTTGGTAAGCAACTTGAAAATTGCTTTGCGCGGAAGAATTGAGAAATTGGATTGGATGAGCGATTCAACAAGAACACAAGCATTGGCTAAGTTAGATGCTTTTGGTGTGAAGATTGGTTACCCAAGCAAATGGGAAGATTACTCAAAATTAGAAGTAGGTACTGATTCTTACATCCAAAACTTGTGGAGATCAGCTAAATTCTATGATGCTAAAAACATTGCAAAATTAGGACAGCCAGTTGATACAGAGAAATGGGGTATGACTCCACAAACTGTTAATGCATACTACCACCCATTGTTGAACGAAGTGGTATTCCCAGCTGCAATTCTGCAGCCTCCATTCTTCTATTTAGATGGTGATGATGCTGTAAACTACGGTGCAATTGGTGTAGTAATTGGTCACGAAATGACTCACGGTTTCGATGATTCTGGTCGTAGATTCGACAAAGATGGTAACATGAGAGACTGGTGGACAGCTGAAGATACAGAGAAGTTTAATGCAAGATCAGAGAAGTTGGTTGAGCAATTCAACGGATTCTACGCATTCGAAGACCTTCATGTTGATGGTAAACTAACGCTTGGTGAAAATATTGCTGATTACGGTGGATTAACTGTTGCTTTGGAAGCTTACAAAATGGCTTTAAACGGTGATCAGCCAGCAGATATCGAAGGTTTCACCAACATGCAGCGTTTCTTCCTGGCTTACTCGAAAGTTTGGAGAGGAAACACTCGCGACAAGTACCTAAGAAAATTGATCAAGGAAGATGTTCACTCACCAGGTAAATACCGTGTAAATGGTGGATTGTTCAACATTCCTGAATTCTACGAAGCATTCGAAATTGCTGAAACAGATCCATTGTACCGTACCGAAGAACAACGTGCAGTAATCTGGTAAAATACACCTGCCAGCGTCTATAGACCTGCCAGCGTTTTAAAATATAGCCATCTCCATTGTGGAGATGGCTTTTTTTTGTGATTCATAAATTAGGTAAGGGGCTTTAGCCCTAAAATCTTCGTAGAAAAATAAACATTGGAATTGCCAGAGGGGGCATAGCCCTGGCATATAAAATCAATAATATATTTAAGAATCAGGTAATGATATTTTGATATCAGCACTACGTCCCTAATATGTATATGAAACATTATATTCCTACGAAGAAAACAGGACTACGTCCCTTTATTCTCTGCTTTAGCTGGAAATCACCTCATCCCTCGGTCCCTTCTCCTTAAGGAGAAGGGAAGTTCTCCAGATCATCGCCGCGAGTGTATTTGTTATAATTCTCTACTAATTTAATTCGTAGATATTCCCTCTCCTTCAGGAGAGGGCAAGGGTGAGGTGTTTTCATGGTTGAGGTAATTTTGCCAACCAAAACACAAGCTATATCAATCCTAAAGCTTAAATTGCAGAATGGATGTAATCAAAGTCATGCTACAAATAAAATCCATAAATGGAGATCAGGTAGAATGTTTCCTCTCAGATGAGGATGAAAAAATTCACCTGATATATAATTCTACAAATGGGAAAATAGAAATTGATGAAGAATCAAATTTAGCTGCAACGATTTGTAAGCTGAAGTTTCAGTTTGAAAAGGTGATGCGCTCTGCCATTAAAGGAAACTTAGAACCCAACCAAACCATCAACTGTGTGTTTATAGAAGATTTTCGATTTTTAGAGGAGGCCGATTTTAATACCTACATCAGGGTTGACAGGCGAACGGATGAGCTACAAATTACTACCTGCAAGACCGAAACCAAAGACATTCATAAAATTTATGCCGATGGATCGCACTCCACGGAATTTAATCAATCAGCCTATGGCGGATTTACCGAAGATCCGGATGGTACACAGCAGATCTACTCCCGGATGATTGAAGGAGGAAGCAGCAATATGATGGAGCTACTTGCCGTATTAGATGGGTTACAGCGCTTACAATCGGTCGAGAAAATACAGATTAATACCGATAGCCGTTTTGTAATTCGAGGCTTGGTACAATGGGTGCATTTTTGGCAACACAATAACTGGCAAACCGCCTTTGGTCGCGATGTTCAATTTTCTGAATACTGGCAAGAGGTGAACGAGCTATGCAAGGGAAAATTCATGGAGTTCAACTGGATAAAAGGACACTCAGGAAATGAGAAGCAAGATTTCTGTCATCGTTTGGCACATGAATTGGTGAATGTGAATAAAAAAGCCTGACTCAATTGCCAAGAAAACTCATGAAAGACTCAAATGAATTGCAATAGCAGAGAAAATACTCATGAAATGATCGTTTTTGTGCAAATATGAATGTTTCAAGAGAGGAAATCTGCATATTTGTGCAAATACCTGCATTGAAATAAAATAAATTGATGTTTTTGTGCAAAAACATGAATTGAAAGACAAGAAATGAGTGATTTTCCAACAAAAACGAGTATTTCAAATGAGTAAATCATCATATTTGCACAAATACGGCCTTTTCCAGAGGTGAAACGCTCATATTTGTACAAATATGGCTTTTGAAAGAGGTGAAAAGCTTGTATTTGTGCGAATACAAGGACTTAAAATAATTCAACGCCTCTTTTAGCGCTGCTTTTGATATTTAAAATAAAATTAATAGCGTATTTGTCTTAAATATACTCATCTAAAGAGTTGATACAGTCAATTAACACACAAGAATCTCGCTAGTCCTGATTTGTAATCAGGACTCATGGTGTAAAGAATTTACAATTCGATTTTTGAGGATTAAAAATCCCAAACCCGAAACCTGTAAATTGAAAATTCACAGGAGCAGAACAGCTCAGTTGGTAAGCATTTTGTTCGTGTTTTGCTGTTAGCAACAGAATTGTTGGTTTAACTCCTACGGAGTATTGATGCTAATAAGAACATATTGCTACAATCATTTATGTCCTACGGACTATATTTGCAGAGAGAATACCGCGTAGCGGTTATATGATTGTAGCCTGATATGTATGATAAAAAATGATTCCTCGTAGAGGATAAACTTTTCAAATCCTTGGGTTAAAACCCAAGGCAAGAGGATTCATTTTACACAAGCCTTTTCCATATGTCCACTGCTTTAGCTGATGGCTTTTTATTTATACCCAAAAAAAGCTGTAATTTTGAGGCTCTCATTTTAGTTGAGGGTATCAATTGAAAAGGAGAAATAGCCTTCGCAGCTTCATGAATTCTTGCGTGTAGCTTGTTGAAATTTTTTATTAGTGAAATAAAGCAAGTGTAGGGTATCCTAAACTTGCAACAAATTAGAACAAAATGAAACCATTCAAATTATTACTTGTCTTTCTTATTTCGATAAGCAGTATAATATGTATATCACAAACATCAAAATCTCGAATTGAAATTACACAAGCCAGCGTAGGACAAGAAGCAACTTCAATTTGGAGAACAATAAACGATATTGCCTTTTTTGAGAAGCAAGGGTATGCCATTCATCTTCCAAAAGATTCATTAATCGACTCGTTAATCGTGAAATCTAAAAAGGGAGTTTTTGGAAATGAAGATTTTCCTGGCATTTATACGTTTGTAGAGAGCAAAGTCTTCAACCAGAACAATTATAAGCAAGCGATAGAAAAAGTTGAAAGTCAGATTGACCTTATGAACAATCTGATTAATGAGATAGATTCTAAGAAAGATCAATGGGATTGGAAATTCAAAATGTTTGATAAATACAAACTTATATTCACACTATATGGAACGGGAGGTAGTTATTCTCCTGATGAAGGGACAATAACTTTGCTGACTAATGAAGAGGGGGGATTTATGAATTATGAAGAACCTGCGAATACAATAATTCACGAAATCACCCACATTGGAATGGAATATTCTATTGTACAAAAGCACAAGCTTTCGCATGCTTTAAAAGAAAGGTTGGTAGATACATTTGTTTATCTGATGTTTAAAGAGGAGCTGCCTGAATATACAATTCAAAATATGGGAAACACTAAAATTGATAAATACATTAAAAAAGAGAAGGACATAGGTTCTTTAAACGGCATCATGTTAGAATTTTTGAATGAATAAACTTACAACTATAATGGATATGAAACCATAGTATCTTTTGACAATGAGAGAATTCTGTTAGTGTTCTGTGTGTTTTGATTCGTCTACGAAGTGTGAGTGTCTTCTCCATATCTAAAATATCTTACATAAATGGCAATAAAGAAGCGTTAAAATGAGTTAGTATTCTAAAATTAAGGAGTTATGAATAATAGAACAGAGTTGAAAGAGTGTGAATTTGAATCCTTATCCTATAAAATACTTCCTGGAGTTATCGACTACCATTGTGTATCTCATCATATGGATTTAAAACATGAATCGCCTTTTTATACAGAGGTAGGAACCATTAACCACAATGTTCATGTTAAGGATATTTCTATTGAAGAAAATCGATTTTTCAAGTATCATATTATAAAGCCTGCAGGAGTAGAATCTACCAAAAAAGTAGTGTTTCTTTTTCATGGTTTTAACGAGAAAGACTGGGATAAATATCTGCCTTGGGCCGAATCGATTTGTGAAGGTACAGGAAGCAGCGTAATATTATTTCCAATTGCTTTTCACATGCAGCGAGCACCAAAACATTGGAGTAACAAAAGAGGCATGTACAAGTTAAGCGAGGAGCGAAAAAAGAGATATCCTAATGTTGTGAATTCTACGCTGTCGAATGTTGCCATAAGTATGCGATTGCACTCAATGCCACAACGTTTTATTTGGTCAGGCTTGCAGACTTATTATGATATCATCCAGTTTGTTGAAGAGTGCAAAGAAGGCAAGCATGATTTTATCAGCAAGGATTTTGAGTTTGATATTTTTGCCTATTCAATAGGAGGCTTTCTGGCTCAAATCTTAAAATTTAGCAATTACAAGAATTATTTCTCCAATACAAAGGTATGTCTGTTTTGCAGTGGTGCTACCTTTAATCGTTTATCCCCGGTTTCTAAATTTATTCTTGATAGTGAAGCTAATGTTGCCCTGTATTCATTTTTGGTTGAGCATTTTGAGAAAATGTTACAAAAAGACAACTTGCTACATCATTATATAGAGGAAGATCATTTGGAAGGAAAAATATTTTATGCGATGTTGGATTACCAGAAAATGAGATGCTTTAGAGAGGAGTTGTTTAAAAAATATGAAGATCAAATTTATGCAATCACACTAAAAAAAGATGTTGTAATTCCTTCCTACGAAGTAATGAATACTTTGAAAGGAGCCTACCATGATATTGATATAAAAGTTGATGAGTTGGATTTTGACAGAGAATATACCCATGAAAATCCATTTCCTTCAAATGGCAAGCCATCACAGGAACTCACCAACGATTTTGATACTGTATTTAATAAGGTTTGTTATTTTTTCAACCACTAAAAAGCTGTAATTTTGACGCTCTCATTTCAATTGAGGGTATCAATAAAGACATTAAGCATGAAAATAAAAATAGTTGATTACGGAATTTGTAAAGCCATAGGGAAAACGAAGAAGGAATATGTACCTGGCAGTTCAACAGGCTACTTTTTGCATTCCGACGATATGGAATTTCAGGAAAGAACCCATATCATTAATCCTGAGAAAGGTTTGAGCTTCGGAATCAGCTATCGTTTTGAAACAGGTTCAGAAATTGCAGAGCGTGTTGATTTTGTGTGTAGAATCAAGCATCCTAAATTGGTTAATCCTGAAAGCAATGAAGCATTTATAGAAACCATCGAGGAAAAAGACGAATACAGCGACGAGCTAGGCTTCGACTTCTACACCTTCGAATTCGACTGGGAAATGCAACTGGGCGAATGGATTTTTGAGATCATCCATGAAGGTGAGGTGATGTGTAGTAAGACTTTTGTGCTGGAAGAATAGACCTGTAAAAAATTAATTTAATGAGTTTATGGAAATTACTTTCTCTTTTCTTTGATCGAAAATACTTCTTAGTCACTACAATATTTTGTATGGGTTCCATTTTATTCATTCATACACATTTTACTACACAAAGAATTGAGTCGATAAAGGAATTGGAAACGATAGAAGGTAGCTATAGCTCGCATTCCTTTATTCATGGTGCAAAAAGTACAAGAATGTACTATTTCAAGTTACAGGAATACGCATGCACTTTTCAAGTTGCAGCAAATCATCTGGATTATTTTGGAATTGGTGAGTTCGTAGGTATGGTTTATCCGGGCTGTAATGTAAGAGTACTTGTTCCTAAATCGGAATTGAACGAACTTCAAGCAGATGAAAAGATATGCGTCTACCATGTAAGTGTGGAGGAATTTAATGTTCTAAGCACCCGAAACACCATTCAAAAAGAAAAAGACAGGTCTTCTCTATATATTGCTCTTGGCTTTTTTCTTGCTGGGATTTTATTCTTTGTTATTAGATGGAATATTTGGATTCGGTATAATCTTTAAAAATCTCCTAGCCCTGAATTGTAATCAGGGCTCATGGTGTTAAGAATTTACAATTCTATATTCGAGGATTGGAAATCCAAAACTCGAAACCTGTGAATTTCAAATTCACAGGAGCAGAAATTTGCATAAGGTCCGAGTTGCAAATTCGAACCAGCAAGTGTAACCACAAGTAATTTACCATCCAAAAAACTTGGTAGTTCAAATTCCCTCTCCTTGAGGAGAGGGGTGGGGTGAGGTAATATTAATCAAAAACAATCGTCCTCGTACCATCCACAATAATACGATGCTCTGCCTTGTAGCTAAGTGCACGAGCCAGAACAATACGTTCTAAATCACGACCTTTACGGATTAAATCGGGAATGGTATCCTTGTGGGTAATGCGCATGATATCCTGCTCGATAATAGGTCCCTCGTCTAGATCTTCGGTAACAAAATGGCTGGTTGCGCCAATCATTTTTACACCGCGTTCGTAGGCCTGCTTGTATGGGTTTCCGCCCACAAATCCCGGAAGGAAAGAGTGGTGAATGTTGATGATTTTATTGCGATAGGCTTCGATGAAACTCGGTGATAATACCTGCATATAGCGAGCCAACACCACCAAATCGATATCATGTTCCTTCAAAAGAGCAATTTCTTTAGCTTCCTGTTCCTGTTTGTTTTCCTTGGTAATTGGGAAAACATGATAAGGAATGTTATGAGCATCGGCAATGTGTTTCAAATCGGGATGATTGGAGATGATCAGAGGAATTTCAATCTCGTACTCGTTCATGTTGTAGCGCCATAAAATCTCTTGCAAGCAATGATCGTATTTGGATACAAAAATGGCCACACGTTGTTTCTGTCCCGAAAACTCGATTCTCCAATGTGCCATAAACTCTTTGGCAAGCGGCTCGAAGGCAGCATGCAATTCTGAGGCCGGAATATTAGAGTTTTTCATGTTCCAAACCACACGAAATGAAAAGAATTCCTGGTTTTGATTTACATGCTCATCTAGTGCAATAATATTGCCACCACTTTGGTAGATAAACTGTGTGATTTTAGCTACAATCCCGTTCTGATCGGGACAAGTAAGAAGCAAATAAGCATTTACATTATTTTCAGACATATTCGTGCGTTTAATCGGATATTCCCGATGGTTAATTACTTAAAATTTACGAATTGTCCGTTAGAATTTGATAGGTGTGTCATGCAAAAATAGAAATTTTGTTGAAAGAGAGAAAATCCTAAGACACTGTTTAAATTCTGAAGGATAATTTTAATCAGTTTCTAATATATTTCATTAGGTTTGCTATGTAAAATCACGGTTTGAAAGAGAACTGTAAGTTTAGTAAAAGATGACAAAGGAAAGAATGTATAAATATTTGTTTGGGCCAATCCCATCGAGACGTTTAGGCATGTCGTTGGGGGTAGATTTGGTGCCCAAAAAAGTGTGCTCCATTGATTGTGTGTATTGCGAAGTTGGAAGAACAACGCAATTGTCGGTACAACCAGAAGATTATATTGCTGCAGATATGATTAAGGAAGAGTTGAACCACTATTTGCAGCACAATCAGGCTCCCGATTATGTGACCATAACGGCATCGGGTGAGCCAACCTTAAATGCCAATTTGGAAGAGATCATTGCTTTTGTAAAGCAGAATGAGGCAAATATTCCAGTCTGTGTTATCACCAACGGAACCCTTTTACATGATAAGAAGGTAAGAGAAGCGCTAAATAAAGCAGATTTGATTCTGCCATCATTAGATGCGGCAACAGAGCCTGTATTCCGAAAGATAAACCGTCCGCACAAGGAGATCAATTTTGAAGCTTACATTCAGGGAATGATCGATTTTAGTGCCGAGTTTAAGGGTGAAATTTGGCTGGAAGTATTCATCTTGCCAAATTATAACGACAGCAAGGAAGAGTTATTAGCCCTAAAGGAAATCATCTTAAAAATTAATCCTGATATCGTTCAGTTGAATACCCTGGATCGTCCGGGAACTGTTGCCAATCTTTGTGGTGCAACACAAGAAGAGTTGCAAGCGGTAATGGATTTATGGCAATTGGATAATGTGAGAATCATTGCCAAAGCCAAGCAGTCGACACAAACGCAATTTCGTTCGGATACCGAAACGGCAATCAAAGAAACCATATCGCGCAGACCTTGTACGGTTGAAGATCTAATTACAATGCTGGGACTGTGTGAAGAAGAAATTGATAGATGCCTGGGAAATCTGGCCAGCCTGAAAGGATTCGAAAAAGTGGAACAGGAGAGAGGTGTGTTCTATCAGATTCGTGAGCAGTAAAATATTTCACGCAGAGTCCGCAAAGAATTTATACGGAAAGAACGCAAAGAATCTCTGAGGCCAGAACAAATCATTTAATACTTGAAATTGTATTAATACATTTAATTATACGATAAAAATAAAGGCAGTTGAATCATTTCAATTGCCTTTACTTTATTTAGTAAATAGTACTAAAAACATTAGCAAAAGAACGCAAAGATTAAATATACAATGATATCCTCTTTGCGTTCTTCCCATATAAATTTTTTGCGCACTTGGCGTGGAACAACTTTCAATTATTAATTACTCATTACTAATCGTACATTAATTTTAATTCCAATTCAAAATATTTTTGAAGATATAATTTTCTGGATCCGGAAGGTACTCCTTAGCTGCTTCCATATCTTCCTCAGTTAGATAATGTAAGTTGTAATTCACTACATTTTGAACTTTATCGCTGTTTACATCTACCAAACGAGGTTTTACTTTTCCATTTTCATCTTCAACATCTTTTAAGAAAAGTGGAGCTACATCACCTTTAGGATCAACAGTCACCATACATTTCGAATGGCCTTGCTTGAATAAAGTGTAAACACCATCGCCAAGAAGAGTACAAAGGCTCAAGTCGAATCCGATAGGACGACAACAACGCAAACCGAAACCTAATTCTACCGGACGAGTTCCAATGTTTAGTCCGTAAGATTTGATTTTGCGCTGAATCAGCATGTTAAATACGTGAGATTTACTAACGTTGAACAACTCAGGATGACCGTGAGCATCGTAGGTAAAGTTCACACCGGTACTTTCAATTTCTTCGTCGCTCATAAAGTGGAAAACACCTTCACTAATTACAGCAGCACCATAGTTCAATCCTAAAATTCTACGTTTGATGATAGATGAGATCACCAATTGTGCAATCTTCTCTGCCGAGATATCAGTTTTGTTGAACATCTCAGGGATGATAATCATTGGGAAATGACATGCAGCACCAATTCCGAATGCCAGGTGACCCGCTTCACGACCCATGGCAGCCAATACGAACCAGTTCTGAGAAGTTCTAGCATCTTCGTAAACCGTTGTTGCAATCTTAACCCCTTCGTCTTTTGCCGAGTGGAATCCGAATGTTGGGGTTCCTTCTGGCAATGGAAGATCGTTATCGATGGTTTTTGGTACGTGAATGTTTGAAATGTTCACATTGTTATCAGCCAAATATTTGCTGATTCTGTTTGCAGTAGATGCAGTATCGTCGCCACCAACGGTAACCAATAGTTTTACGTTGTTATCAATAAAGAATTTGGTTGTAAAATCGCTGTCTTTTGGCTTAAAACGACTCATCTTTAGGTGTGAACCACCTTTGGTGAAAATTGCATCAAGAGTTACAAAGTCTAATTCCTCCATTTTACGATCTTCAGAGAAAAGACCTTTATAACCTTCGTGTAAACCAATAACTCGGTAACCATTTCTTAAAAATACTTTACCAACGCTACTAATTACAGTATTAATTCCTGGTGCTGGACCTCCACCACACAAAATAACAACAGATTCTTTCATACTATTTAGTCTCAAATATCATTTTTAAAAAGATTGGGCAAATATAGAGCTTTTGAATTGAATTGATTGATTGCAAAAGCTAATTCTTGTGCAGAATTAAATGATTTGAACCACATATAAATATTTTGTAAAGCCGAAACAATGTTATAAATTTATATCCGACACCACTCTCAATACTTAATTCAAAAAGTATTTCTAACCTTCATTTTAAAAATATGAAACGTAATTATCTGATTTTATTGATTTTTGTTGTTGCTCTTGTGTCTTGTGAGCCAGCAAAAGAAAAGATTACGGTACCATCGTACAGTATCGAGCAATTCTACAAGAACATTAGTGTAAGCGGAGGATCATTTTCTTCTGATAAATCGAAGTTATTGGTAAGCAGTAACGAAACAGGTATCTATAACCTGTTCGAGATTCCTGTTGATGGCTCAGGTCAGAAACAATTAACTTCCTCCGAAAAAGAGTCCTATTTTGCCATTTCCTATTTTCCAAATAGCGATAAGGTCTTGTTCTCGGCTGATCAGGGTGGAAATGAAAACAATCACATCTACATGAGAGACGAAGAAGGGAATATTACTGATTTAACTCCATTCGAAAATGCAAAAGCAAGTTTCTGGGGATGGGATCGTGATGAAAAATCTTTCTTTTATCAATCGAACAAGCGCAATCCTAAGTTTATGGATTTGTACCAGGTAAGTGTTGAGTCGGTTCTTAATGGCAAGCCAAATCCTAAGTTAATTTACACCAACAATGATGGTTTTGATGTTGAAGCTAAAAGTAAGAATAACAGATATCTGGCGTTAACACAAAGTCTGACTACTACTAATAATGAGATGTATTTGTACGATAGAAGAACAGGCAAACGTACACACATCTCGGAGCATTTTGGTGATGCAAGCTATAATCCACAATTCTTCAGTTTAGATAACAAATACTTGTATTATTTGTGTAATGAAGATTCTGATTTTGTTTATCTAAACAAGTATGATATTGAAACAGGAGAGAAAAGTTTGGTTTATAAAACCAATTGGGATGTTTGGTATGCATATCACAGCTACAATGAAACCTATAGGATTATTGGTATCAATGAAGATGGAAAAACCAATATTAAAGTAGTTGAGATTGCAAGTGGAAAAGAGGTTCAATTGCCTAAGATTCCTAGTGCTGATATCAAATCGATTCGCATAACGAAAGATGAGCAAAGAGGAAGATTGGTTGTTGGAACATCTGTATCGCCAAATAATATTTATGTGTTTGATATGGGAGATACAGAAGCCAGAAAGCTTACCAATACGTTAAATCCTAAAATTGATCCTGCAAACCTTGTTGAAGCTGAAGTGGTTCGTTATGAATCGTTTGATGGTCTTCCAATTCCTGCCATTTATTATCAACCAAAAGTGGCAAGCACCGATAACAAAGTACCTGCTTTGGTTTGGGTACATGGTGGTCCGGGTGGGCAATCGCGTGTTGGTTACTTCTCACTAATTCAATATATGGTGAACCAAGGCTATGCAGTTTTGGCTGTAAACAACCGAGGAAGTAGCGGTTATGGTAAGAAATTCTTTGCTATGGACGATAAAAAGCATGGCGATGTAGATTTGAAAGATTGTATCTGGGGAAAGAAATTCCTGATTAATACAGGTGTTGTTGATCCTGATAAGATTGGTATTATTGGTGGATCGTATGGTGGATATATGACCATGGCTGCACTTACCTATACACCAGATGAGTTTAAAGTGGGTGTAAATATTTTTGGAGTAACCAATTGGTTGAGAACTCTAAAATCAATTCCTCCGTATTGGGAGTCGTTTAGAAAAGCTTTATATGCTGAAATGGGTGATCCTACAACTCAGGATTCTGTAGCATTATATAATAAATCTCCATTGTTTTTCGCTGATAAGGTAACTAAACCCTTAATGGTACTTCAGGGAGCAAATGATGTTCGTGTTCTTCAGGTTGAATCGGACGAAATTGTTGAAGCTGTTAAGAAAAATAATGTTCCTGTAGAATATATCGTTTTCCCGGATGAAGGTCATGGTTTCCGTAAGAAGGAAAATGAAATCAAGGGATATGGACAAATTGTAAATTTCTTGGATAAATATTTAAAAGAGAAGAAAGATCAAAAAGAATAAAAAAGAAAAGGGAAACCATTTGGTTTCCCTTTTTTTACAAATCTATGAAATTGTTATTCTGAAACTTCAACTAGTTTCTCATCTGAGTGCCACAATCCGTGCTTAGTACAGAATGCTGTAGCAGTTAATTTCATTTTACGAGAAGGAACCACGTAAAAATCAACTTCGGTTTGGTTTGCTACTCCACCAAGAACTCCTGTTGAGAAGTTAGCCTGGGTTAACATTTTTTCACCGTCCCAAAGTTGTACCCATGCTACATAGTGATCGAAATCATCTGGATGTGCATAAGCATCACCTATTTTCACTTTAACCTTGAATTTTTCACCTTTCTTTGCTGATTCATCACAGTGAATAAAAGCTGAATGTCTATCGATATAATCTTTTTTTGCTTCGCCTTCGATAGTAGTGATATCTTGATATGTATTAATTTTCATGATATTGTATTTTTTTGATTTTAACCACCTAAGTGGTATAGAGATTAATTTGTTTCTTATTCTTAGTTCTTGCTTAAGTATTCTGCAACACCTTCAGCAGTAGCTTGCATAGCTTCTTCACCTTTGCTCCAGTTAGCTGGACATACTTCACCATTTTCTTCGAAGTGGTGTAGTGCATCAACCATACGGATTGCTTCATCAACGTTACGTCCCAATGGAAGGTCGTTAATTACAGAGTGACGAACAACACCTTGCTTGTCGATAAGGAATAATCCACGGTAAGCAACAGGAGCACCAGTCGAAACTGCATTTCCTTCAGCATCATAATCATACTCAGAAGCCAATACACCAAAGTTTTCTGAAATTGTTTTAGACAAGTCAGCAACAAGTGGGTAAGTAACACCTTCGATACCACCTTTGTTTCTTGGAGTATTTAACCAAGCAAAGTGAGAGAATTCTGAATCAACAGAACAACCTACTACTGCTACATTTCTTTTTTCAAATTCTGCTAATTTGTCCTGGAAAGCGATTAACTCAGTTGGACAAACAAAAGTAAAATCAAGAGGGTAGAAGAAGAATACTACTTCTTGTTTTCCCACGAATTGATCTAAAGAAAATCCTTCAACAATTTGATTTCCGTTTACTACAGCGCTAGCCTGAAATGATGGAGCTTTTTTTCCGATTAAAGTTTGCATCTTAGATTTATTTTAAAGTTTATTTTTCTTTGTTTTTGTAACTGACACAAATGTAGAATTGATTTGAATAACGCACAAATTATATTAATCAGTAATTTTTATACCTATATAGAGAGAATTAATAATGGGGAACTGAAAGCATTTAAATATGCAGTGTTTCAGGCAAAACCAAAATTTGGAGAGTTCATGTGCTTCGAATAATTTTTTATTGAGTGATAATTTTTAGTTTTGTAGAAGTTACAACATTATTCTGATAATTACTTGCACTTAAAGTACATTTTAAAAGAAAGATAATATATTGAATATGAATGCCTCTAAATACTGTTTCGAAAGCTATAATGAAATAAAAGATACATTAACTAAGGATGGAAAAATTAGTTTTTTTGTTTTTAATAGTAGTTCACGTTGCTGGGTACCATACTTTGTTTATTTGCCACCCAATTTTTCTAAAGCTAAGAACTATCCATTGGTACTTTTTATGCATGGACAAGGAGGTGATGAAACAACTTTTAATAAATACGTAAAAGAAGAGCAGCTTAACAAATGGATACTGGGTGGTGAAATTGAACCAGTTGTAATTGCTGGAATTCGGGGTGATAATGATAGAGAGAATGTGCAATGGTTTACCCCAGAGAATGAAAGTCTAATTGCAGGATATAGTCTGGGAGAGTTTATCCAATATTGTCAGGACAACTTTAATGCCGGTGTTGAAAGGAATGATATTTCAATAGAAGGGCATTCGCGTGGAGCAGCAGGAGCCATTCATTATTACCTGAAGTATCCAGGAAAGTTTGCTTCCATTGTAGGTATGGGATATGTAAGTGATTATACATTACCATCAAATAAAAAGTTAGCAGCACAAAATCTGGAATCATTAAAAGAGTTACAAATTCCTTTGCGATTGGAGATTGGCACAGAAGATAGTTTTGTGCTTACCAAGAATCGCAGATGCATTTATGATCTGCATGATTATATGAATGAATTGGAATTGAATCATGAATTTGAAGTCCTACATGGAGTAGAGCATAGGTTCGATTACTTTTGGCATTATTATACCGATGAAGGATTGATTAATGGTTTGCGGCATTTAAAATTTCATGAGAATGCCAGAAAACTTTTAAAGAAGTAACTTTAGGAATGAATATTGCTGCATCCATTCAAAACAAATTACTATGAGACCACATCTACTTTTATTCTTTAGTTTGATGATTTTTTCCTCCATAAGTTATGGGCAAAAAACAGTTTATTTCGATGATAATTGGCTTTCTATAGAAAAAGCTGAAGCCAAATACTATAGTGTTATTTACCCTATTTCAGGAGGCAAATACCAGGTTAAAGACTATACCATTTCGGGTACTTTGCTATCTGAAACAGATTACCTGCCTAAAGCCGATTTTATTGAGTGGGAAAGATTGTATGAAGAAGGTTTTCAGGATTCAGCAATAGAGGATGGCAAGTGTATTGAGTATTTTCCCAATGGAAATAAAAAGAAGCAGTTTTCCTATACAAAAGGAGTTCAGGAAGGAAATATTCGTCTATGGACGCAAGATGGTAAATTATTACGTGATTTTATTGCACAAAATAAGCTCGCCAATGGTTTGTATCTTGAGTATTATCCGAATGGCAAGGCTAGTTTATCGGTAAACTTTAAAAATGATACTTTAAATGGACCAGCAGCCTATTATTATTCAAATGGTGCATTATCACAAAAAGGTAGTTTTAAAAATGGTAAAAAACTTGGGAAGTGGACTTACTGGGCAGAGAATGGAGATGTAATTGGAATAGAAACCTATCGGAATAGTTTTTTTATTGAAGGGCCAGGTATCAATATCGGTTTTCCAAAAGGAAATTGGTGTCTGGAAGATCAATATAAAGAAGGTAAGCTGATGAATTTTGTTTTTTCCAGAACAGGAGATGGTAAAACACTAAAAAGTGGAGTAGTCCCATCTTGTATTTTGACTTTGGAATATATTGGTAAAGAGAATACTCTGCTAGACTACTCTTCCTTTAAAAGAAGAAGATTAAGCGTTGATATTCATAAAGTAATTGCAAAAGAGCAAGAGTTATTTTCATTAGAGAATTCAATGGGGTATTTGGGTTCTTATATTGATGATAATAAGAAGAAAAATACCGTTGTAGTTTTTCATACAATTCAAAATGGAATTGGCGTCGAAATGATTCTTGATATCAGACAAGAGGACTATGAGAGTCTAAAAAAAGAGGTAGTATATATTTTAAGATCCATTAAAAAATAGTTGCTATGAAAGTAGTGTCGACTAATAAAGGAACATCGGTAGAAATCAATTATCATGGAAAGGTAGTGAATACCGGCATGTATAAATTTCCGGTTGATGAAGGAATTTATTTAGGCAAAGAGGATGTTAAAGATGATTCTGTAATTGACAGAAGGTATCATGGAGGAGTGGACAAGGCGTGCTATTGGTATTCTGCAAAGCATTATGAATTTTGGAAAAACAGATTTCCTGATTTGGAATGGGATTATGGAATGTTTGGTGAAAATTTAAGCATTTCGGAATTGGATGAAGGAGAGGTTAAAATTGGTGATGTTTATGAGATTGGTGAATGTTTGGTTCAAGTTACACAGCCCAGACAACCATGTTTTAAGCTGAATTATCGATTTTCTTGCGATACTATGGTAAAAGAGTTTATTACAGCAGGATTTCCTGGCGTATACATTCGCATTTTACGTGAAGGAACCATAAATAAAGGAGATGAACTGATACTGAAAGAACGAAACGAACAAAGTTTATCAATCCGTGAAGTATATCGATTGCTTTATCAAGCAGATAAAGATCCTTTGCTACTTCAATTGGCAATTGAAGATATGGCATTAGCTGCCAATTGCAGGAAAGATTTAAGCAAATAAAAAAAGGACAGTTAACCGTCCTTTTTTTTTATTATTGGGAATATAATATCTCTAGCTGGCAAGTATAATTTTTCTAACCAAAGCTTCAGCATCAACAGTACTAATATCCATATTGAAACCGATTTTATAGATCAAACCATTGTACCAGGCGTAATATTGGTAAGAGCCTGTAGATTCTTTATAAATTCTTTTGTCTGCTTCTACATATTTGTAATAGTCAAACATTCGTGGCCACATGTTATCATCCGACTTAGGCAAATAGTATAAAGTATCTGTATCGGTCAATTTTAAGTTCTGGTATCTTCTTTTTCCCAGATCTTCTTTCAAAGTTTCCAATTCCTTTTCACTCATTTCATCAAATGGATTGTTTGGATATTGAGTTACTGAAATTGTAAAGAAATCTTTGAAATTTGTCGCATAACTTTCAGCATTCTCCAAATATGAGATTTGAATTTGAAATACGAGTTGATTTTTGTCATTCCAAGAGGTAACAATATTTGCTTTTTGAGTATTTACATCAAAAGGCAATTCTGATGTAGAAATAAGATTGATTTTATTTCTCATTTCGGCAGGAATTCTATTTAAAGCCTGACCAATACTTACAGGAATATAATAATCAACACTTTCCCTTTCTTTCAATATGTTAAAATCGTAATTGTAAGTGTGATCGTAACCTTCAACTTCGCTTAAACCAACTAATAATTCTTCATTCGGATCGATAAAACCAGTGTGCTTGTCATTTTCCGAACAAGATATCATTCCCATGAATAATAGCGCAATACTAAGGTATTGGCATGATTTTTTGATATTCATAATTGTATGCTTATAGAATTCATAATGAACAATACAAACTTACGTAAAAAATGAATTTATGTTTTCTTTTTGTTTAAGTTTTAATAATCTTCCTCAAAAAATACGATTACGAACTTCGTGTGAATGCTTCTAATTTACTATTGATTAGCTAATTCTATGGCAGTAAGAAAAATTAAGCTACTTACTTTTTTTATGGCGTCATAATCTATTTTATCCGGAGTATCGGTGGTTTTGTGATAGTCATTGTGTAATCCGTTAAAATAAAAGATTGCAGGGATGTTTCTTTTTACAAATGACGCTTGATCTGATGCAGAATATAGAAAACTATCAGCAGTATCGTAGGAATAATCCAATTCTAGTTTTGGATATTGATTGTTGATACTATCCGTAATTGTTTTAAGCTTTGGGTTCAGATCGTTTGTACCCAGTAGATACACAAAATTAAGGTCATCATGACGATTGTCCTTTCTACCAAGCATATCAATATTTAAATTCGTTTTAATGTTGTCATGTGGAAACGTTTTATTTTCGACAAAATATTTTGATCCCAGCAGGCCTTTTTCTTCACCTGTAAATGCAGCAAACACAATACTTCGTTTTAGTTTTAAACCAGCATCCACAGCTTTTTTTAGCTTTCGGGCAATCTCCAACAAAGCCGCAGTTCCTGAGGCATTGTCATTTGCTCCATAATATATTTTTTGCCCATTCATTCCAACATGGTCGTAATGAGCAGATAAAATAATGTACTCCTCTTTTTTGTCGGTACCCGGTAAACAGGCAATTACATTTTCGGTTGATTGCGAATTGTATTCATTTTTAAGTTCTACATCAATTTTCAGGTTTCCATCATTTTTTATTTTCAAAGGATTATCGTTGATACATTTTTTAAGATCTTTTACTTTCACTTTTAGGATTTTAGTAAGAGATTTAGCACTGATAGGACCTTGATAGGTACTCAACATTCTATTGTACTTCTTATATCGTTCAGGTTGAGTTAGAGAGTCAAAAGGAATACTTAAAGGAAATTTTTGTGGGTGAAGAATCTGCCTTTTACTAAACATCCGTTTTTGTCTTTGCATAACTGTTTGAATTTGATGAGGATTCAGCGGGTTACTATAAAAAACGATATTACAATTAGTTTTATTAATGATATCGAGAGCCTTTACGGGGCCAGCAAATAAATTGGAGGTAAGAAAGCATACCGCTTTATTGGAAAGGTCTTTATTAATATATGAACTATCAGGAGCAGTACCCAAATAAATTAAATCAAGGCCATCAGCTTTATAGCTTTTATATCCAAATAATGCAAAATCGTCATACGGATTAAGTTTTTTTCCGTTCACAGAAAGATTTAAATCGGGAACTGTTTTGGAGTATATTGAAAAGTTTTGAAAATAACTTAAACTGTCTGATTGCATTTGGTAGCCAATTAGTCCAGCTTTTTTGAACTGTTTGTAGATGTATACAGCTGCCAATTTTTGACCTTCCTTAGCTGTTTCTCTGCCTTGCATTTTTTTCGATGCCAATTCATAAACATCATTTTTAATGTTTTCTGCCGATATATTTTGAGAAAAATCTACAAGATTGAATTGTTGCGCAATTAGTTTTAATGAAACAAGAAAACAGATAGATAGGATTGTAAACTTCTTCATATTATGGTGTTTTAGTAAAGAGATAAAGGTCAATTGTGAATTTAATAAAATAAATCTCCTTTTTGGTATATCAGCAATAAAAAGATGTATAGCTAGATATTTCGCAGAGCACTTATAAAGTCGTAAATTTATAGTATACAATCATTACGGTTTGTTTCAATATCAAAAAGGTATAATATGAACTTTGGTTTAATATATGGTTTAGGATTACTGATTATTGGTATTGTTGTTCCTGTGAGGCAAAATGTTCAGGATATGGATTTTAAAGAGAAAAGGTTTAAAATGGTGGCTGAGCAGATAAAATCCAGGGGAATAAATGACTCGGATGTTATTAAAGCCATGCAAATAGTAGAACGACATTTGTTTGTACCTAACTATTTGAAGAAGTATGCTTATCAGGATCGTCCACTTCCAATTGGGCATGGACAAACCATTTCACAACCCTATATTGTTGGCTTAATGTCTCAACTTCTAGAGGTGGAAGAAGGAGAGAAGCTATTGGAAATAGGGACAGGATCAGGTTATCAGGCTGCAGTTCTTGGAGAGTTGGGAGGAGAGGTTTATAGCATAGAAATTGTGAAGCCATTGCAGAAAAGAGCAGCTTTTGTTCTGGATTCTTTAAACTATAAAAATGTTAATACCCGATATGGAGATGGATATATAGGCTGGCCGGAAAAAGCACCTTTCGATGGCATTATTGTAACCTGTTCGCCAACAAAAATACCCCAAGCTTTAATTGATCAGTTGGCTGAAGGAGGTAAACTTGTAATTCCTGTTGGTTTAAAATATGTAAAGAAATTGGTTCTTTTGGAAAAAAAGAAAGGCAAAGTGGTACAACACAATGTTATACCCGTAAGGTTTGTGCCAATGGTTGACATAGATGGAAATCTGTATTGAACGAACTTTACTTAAGGATTTGATTTTTTATAGATCCCTTGAAATTGAATATTCCAACTTTTCCCATTATCGGTAGTTGATTCCCAAACTTGTTTTACATTGCCATTGGTTAGATGTGTCCATGTTATTCTGTGTATAGAGTTTGGTTCACCCATATTAGAGTCCAAATCACTTGAAAGAATCATTTTGCCATCAGAAAATGTTCCTTCAAGAAGCAGGTTGTTACCATTCTTATCGATCCATATTTGATGCCATTTGGCTGTTTTTGGATTGTAGAAACTGTAGCTGGTACCAGTGAAGTTTTCCTTCTCAGAAACCCAATTCTCCTGAATTACATTTTTGTTTTGCAGAAAGACAATTGTATTCTTACCCACTAAATTTTCTTCGGTATAAACATCCCACTCTCCAACCCAAAAGTCAAACTGTCGAGTTGGATCAATAGTTTTCTTTTCTTCTTGCGCCAATATAGAGTTGGGAATGCACACTACTGCAATAGTTAGGATCAGAAATGATTTCATAGTTAAGGGGCTTTGTTGATTAATCATCAAGATAGGTAAGACAACGCTCAAGTTTCATTTTTAGCTCGATGGCAAAAGGTTGCAACTCTTCGTTTTCAATTACATTAAAAGCTGCAGTAGGATCCATAATTGAAATGTCAACATGACCATTATCTTGTTCTATTACAGTAATATTACATGGCATCATTATTCCAATTTGATCTTCAACCTGTAATGCTTCATAAGCAAATGTTGGATTACAGGCTCCCAGTATTCGATATTTTTTGAAGTCAACATTAATTTTCTCTTTTAAGGTTGATTTTACATCAATATCGGTAAGAATACCAAAACCTTCCGTTTGCACAGCTTTGATAACCCGTTCAATGGCTTCATCGAATCCAAAGTTTGTACTTCGTTTAATATAGTAGCTCATATTATAAATTTTAGGTTTGTAATTGTTTAAATATCATGCTTAAATCGATTGGTTTGAAGTCCCTTTCTTGGAGACAAATCACAAACTTTAAATAAAGTCCATATCAATAAGGGGAATGATAGTATTCTAACATATCCAAGAATGGGTTCATATTCCGGTCCCAATGGTCCGGGAATGTAATCCATCATCATAAAAATGCTTAATGGTATAAATAAGGCGAGAAGAATCATTAGCAATATGGCAGCTTCCTTGTATACTCGTCTGATTAATAAGCCAACTCCACAAATGATTTGGATAAATCCTGAAACGCTGGTAGCCGTATAGGTCGATTTAAAAATGGTTGAGAATAGGTGACTGAAAAATGTTGGAAACATAATATGTAATGCACCTACTACAATTGCAGCAATACCAAAAGCAAAACGAAAGTGCTCGTTTCTGGAAAAAGCCTTTAGATAATTGCTGAATATTGAAATTATTCTAATAAGGATATAGGATGATAATATCACCAGAATTAGAAGCATGATTGCAAATTTTTATATTCCCATCATTAAGTTACGAATTTGTTGTTCTGCTTGCAAATCAGAGTGTATTATAAAAAAGGAAGGATCACTTTAAAGTGACCCATCTTTATACTATTACTATGATAGTTGTTACTTTTTTAAATGAATTTCAACAACACCATTTTTGGCTTTTCTTCCATATTTTTCCAATGCTGTTGTATCTTTCAAAACGGTTATACTTTCAATATCATCTGACGATATTTTATTTACAGCTTTAGCATTTGTTCTTTTTCCATCAATTATGAATAATGGTGCATCTTTTCCAGAAAAGTTTTCTAAACGAAACTGGTTTGACATCTCTTTCGCTTCATCTTTACTTGTAATAACAATAACTCCATTTTCAGCAGCTTTTCCATAAAGATCAGTTGCAGATGCGTCTTTTAATATTGTTATGCTTTTAAAACTGTTTGAATCCAACTTTTTAAATTTCTCATATTCCATTGATTTTCCATCCAAAATGATGAGGGGATTTTTATTGTTTGAAACTCCTTTTACTTGAACCAAATGCGCTGATTTTCTTTTGCTTTCGATGCTATTAATAATTATGACTCCGTTTGATGCCTTTTCACCATATAATTCGGTTGCAGTTTTTTCTTTTATTACCTTAATAGAATTAATGGTATTTGGGTCTAAAGAACTAAATGTGTTTTTGTCAATTGTTTTTCCGTCAAGAATAATAAGTAAATTATCAGATTCAGGAAAACCCTTAATTCGAACGGAATGATTCTTCTTGTTTTTCTCTCCTTCAATTTGCTCTTCAAGTTCTTTTCTATACTGAGGAGTATTTAGCTTTTCCAAATGCTTTTGAATGCTTTCCTTGCTTCTTTCAAGTTTCTCTTGAAGTTCTTTCTGGTATTTTTGAGAGTTGAATTTTTCGATTTGCTTTTTTAAGGATTCTCTTTGTTTTTGAAGTTGTTTTTCAAATTCTCCTGATTCCATTTTTTTTAGATGCTCTTGAAGCGATTTTTGCGATCTTTCGATGTTTTGCTTCAATTGCTCTTTAAATTCTTTGGAATTAACTCTTTCAATTGTTTCCTGAATCCTTTTCTTAATTTCAGCTTTTTCTTTTTCACTAAGCTTCTTGTCAGACTCAATTTCTTTCAGCTCTTTACTCAGTTCTTCTTTCTGAAGTTCTTTTTCCAATTCAAGCTGCTTGATTAAATTCTGGTTCGTTAACTCTTTAAGCTCTTGTCTTAGTTCGGACTGTTGCTCTTGCATTTCTTTCTTAATCTGCTCAACATCCAAATCTTTCAGAGCATTTTCCATCTTCAGTCGCATTTCATCAAAGTTCATTTCTACTTTGACTTCTTCTAATTCCTTAGCTGCTTTTTCTAATTCAATTTTTTGCTCCTTAATTATTTCATTTACCTTTTTTTGCAACCATTTTTTTGATTTTAAAGAATCTTGAGGAAAGTCAAAATCAACATCAAAATCCATTGGTGCTTCCACATCATGATCCACTTCAGCAACAGGTTCTGCTTCCACTTCAGGAGCCACTTCCATTACATCTTCCAGTTCTACTTCAGGAGCCACTTCAACTACATCTTCAACTTCTGATTCTACTTCAACAATTTCTTTTAATTCAAGTTTCTCATTCGCTTTTTTACTCTTTTTAGATTTCTTTTTCTGCTTAATAGGAGCAAGCATCATGGCATCAGATCCATTTTGTTGATTTTGATCTAAAACATTAATCTTCGAAAAGAACTGTTTGCCGGTTAATGCATTGCCTGAAATGGCAAAATTCGAAATCAAGATTAATCCGCTAAGTAGAAAAACAAATAAACCACTAAAAACTATTTTGTTTGTCTTTTTAGCTGATACTTTTGGTCTTACAATTCGTTGTACTCGATTAAAAAGATTATCCTTTTTACCTGATAATCCCAATACCAATTCGAATCTCTTTTTTCTAATTGCTTCCATATTATTTAATGCTTTAATTAGGGTTAAGGATTCACCACAAACCTTTACCGCCAGATCATCACATATGTGTTCTCTTTCGGTATTAACCACAGAAGATAGCCACCAAACAACAGGATGATAGAAAAATAACAACTCTATTATGCCTTGAATAAATTGAAATAAATAATCGTGACGCTTGATGTGCGCCAACTCGTGTGCTATAATAATTTCCAATTGATTTTCCGGTATTCCGCTTAGCATGCTTACCGGTAATAAAACCACTGGTTTAAAATATCCTACCAGGGATGGAGTTTGAACATAGCCAGACTCTAATATTGTAATTTTTTGTTTTAAGTTGATCTTTTGAATGAGCTTATCAGCAATGTTTTGCGTTTGTTTCGATACAGGATAGGTGAGGTGTTTGCGCAATTTAATGGATTGCAGATAATTGAATGTCATGTGACAAGAAAGAATACAAACGCCAATAATCCAGAAGTTCACCATTATTGGAAAATACCTGTCGATCTGTAAATATTCAAAGCTAAACTGATTTAGAGTTTCAGGACTATTAAGAAGGTATAATAATAGCTCAGGGCTTAAATTTAAAGCGGAACCATTACCATGACCTGATAATGGGAGATAATGAAAAAAGGTAATGGCGAAACTCACAAATATAAATGCCAAAGCCAAGCTTGCTACACCATATCTTAGTTTAGCATTGTCTTTTGATATAAATCGAAACAGAAGCCAAGTGATAAGGCCAAAAATTACGATTTGCCATACCGAATGCAGTAAAGCCCAGCCTACGGCATCAACCAACTCGTATATACTAAAATTATTCATGGGGTTCAGACTTTTGTGACGATTCAATATCATCAATTAAATTGCGAATTTTATTCAGTTCCTCGGCGCTACATTTTTTATTGCCAAGGGCTTGCAACACCATTCCCGATGTTGATCCGTTGAATAGGGTAGATATGAATTTATCAATGAGAAGATTTTTGGTTTCTTTTTCTTCCACAATAGCCTCATAAATATGAGTTCGAGAGTTTTTTTCTCTTCGAAGCATATTTTTTTCCGTCATGATTTGCATCACCTTTAGAGTTGTTGTGTACCCAACATCTCTACCGGTTTTTAATTTTTCGTTTACAAAACGTACTGTCGACGGACCATAAGTCCATAATACTTGCAAAATTTCTAGTTCTGCTTCGGTTGGCTTAATCTTCTTTGGCATTTTGTGGTGAATTCCGTTATACGATTAATTTCGTAGATAAAATTATACGAAAGATTTCGTAATACAAAATATTAGTACGATAAATTTCGTAGAAAGCCCTGTTTTTTCGTTTTTTTAACATTTGGATAATTTCTATAGATTCTTTATTTAAAACTTTTTACCCTTTACTTCCATCTTTTTTTTTCGTATTTTAATAGTTCCCCCTCTTAGTTGTTAAAGTGGGATCGAAGTGAGAAAAGAAAAGGAATAAAACTCAATCGGCATGACCGATTAAAGGCGATAGAGCCTTATGCGGATTGCAAATTTTAAACCATAGAACTAGAACGCTATGCCTATCCGAAAGTTAAAGCAATATTTAGATGAACGACAGATAAAATATGTTACGATTCGGCATTCTTCAGCTTATACAGCTCAACAGATTGCGGCATCGGCCCACATACCCGGGAAAATGCTTGCAAAAACCGTAATGATTAAAATTGATGGTAGAATGGCAATGGCTATATTACCAGCATCTTATTTGATCGATTTTGATTTGTTAAAGCAAATGTTAGGTTGTAAAAAAGTTGAATTAGCCCACGAACAGGAGTTTAAAGATATATTCCCTCAGTGTGAAGTAGGAGCAATGCCTCCTTTTGGAAATCTTTATAACCTGGAAGTTTATGTGTCAGAAAGTTTAGTAGAAGATGATGATATCGTATTCAACGCAGGAACTCATACCGAATTAATCATGTTATCGTATGAAGATTTCCACAACAGTGTTGAACCAGTAGTTTTGAAATTTACACATAAGTGTTACGCTTAGAATTTATATAAATGATTAAAAATAAAACACTTTTCTTTTCTTACTTTTTCTTTTGTCCCTTATAATCATCAATAATTCCTTCGCATAGCCATTTTGCCAAAGCTTGTCTGTTATCAGTTTTGGTAAATCTAATCTGATCCCTGTAATTGTTAATATTTCCAAGCTCTACGAATACCGATGGAGGTGTAGTGGTTTTTAGCATGTACAACCTTCTTGAACCAACGGTTCCTGTATATTTTCTGTTGGGTTGGTATTTTGCATATTTGACTTTCATCTTTTTTTGAAGTGTTAATGCAAGCTTTTTCCCTTTCGTACTATTGGCATGGTGATAAAAGTATACATCGGTTCTGTTTCTTTTACTTCTTGAATCGAGATGCAATACAATTAAGCGTTGATAGCTTCCTGGTTTTTCTTTTCTGGCTAATATGTTTACGGCAGCTGCTCTTTGTCTTAAGCGCGGTGTTTGTTTTCTCGGAATTACCTGAGAAGGATAGCATTTTTCATCTTTATCGGGCTTTAGAAAAGCCGCATTTCGAATTCCATCATTGGCATCTCTAATAATGAAATGCACTTTTGCGCCACGTGATATGAGTTCTTTGCCCAATCTTAACACAATATCATAAGCATACTCATCTTCACAAATTTTATTGCCTGATACTTTACCTACAGCACCAGGATCAGGACCTCCATGACCGGCTACCAAATGAATTACTGCACCTTCCAATGAATTGTTGACTTGCTTTACGCTTGCGTGTTCTTTTCCTAGCAGGGGAATGGAATGAACGGAATATCGCAATGGAATTTTGTATTTTCTACCAGCAATTAAATGACCACTTTTTGTAAAACGACCTGGGTTTAAGGCTTTGAATTGTGTGGTATGTTTGGCTGGAGTGAGTTGGTTTCTGTATAAAAAAGCATTGAATCCTTCACCTTTTTTTACAGTTACCCATTTGAAATTTTCTTGTGAAAATATTGGATTGCTTAGGCTTAGTATAAATATTATTAAGAGAGGAAGGTATTTTGACATTGAAAAGCGTTTAATTTTGGTTCAATAAAAATAGATCAATTTTTAATATAACCCTCAAGGTCATTTAATTATTGTTTGGATACAATTTTATAATCCAAAGCATAACTTGAGAAAATGCCAAAAGCTTCTTCAACATTGGAATAGAGATTTGTTTTATTAGAAAATAGGATGTCGTCTTTGTTTTGGAGAGATACAAAGGATCTTTCGTAATTGAAATAATCTTCGTTTAGGTGATACAATTCAATTTTATATTTTGGATAATCTACAAAAAAATCATTATTCAAAATATAAAATGAAATCTCAACTTGTGAACTTTCAAAGTTTTTATCAGAAAAGCTTCGGCTACCACGAAGCATATTTTGATCAAAGTCATTATCATTTACATTCAAATTTCCTTCAAATACAATATCGTTGCTATAATATTGAATCACATTCGACTTATTATTTGCGATGCCTTTTACTAGCAGCATATAGTAATTGTTTTGTGAGGCATCATCAGTAAATTTTAAATGAAAAGTGGTTTTGCCTTCTGATTCATCATTCACAAGTTTGATGTCATTGATCGATACTTTTTCTGGCGCAAAGGTGTTTGTTGTGATTTTTTTGAAACTTGGATGTGTTACTGTAATTTGATACTTGGATTCACTCGCCAGGTATTGACCTGGGAGTTCATAAATACCATTTTGTCGATAAATGAATTCGCCTAATTCTTTATCGTTTTTTTGGGCTGTAATTCTTGCGTCAGAAATATATTTGATTTCAACAGATGTTCCAGTACTCTTTGATAATTTTACCTGAATTAAACTATCTACACCAATTAATGAATTGACAGAAATGATCTGATGGGATTTTGCTTCAGGAAGCTCTTCTTCCTCTTCGCATGAAACAAGTAGTAAGAATAAAATTAAGCTGGTTAATAGTTTAAAATAATTCATGATTAAAGGATTAAAATTTATAGGAATAGCTTACACTTGGTATAAATGAGAACAGGTGGATTTTTTTTAATTTAGGGTCAGTATATGTATTATTATCAGTAGATACATACATAAAGCTAGTGTTTTTTCTATTGTAAAAATTATAGATGCTTATATCCCAGGATCTGGTTCCATGTTTCTTTTTCTTTGTAAAGCTAATTGACAAATCCAAACGATGATAGTCTGGAAGTCTGTAGGAATTTCTTTCTGTAAAGACGGTTTTCGTTTCAAAGGAGGAAGGATCATATGGAGATATGGCTGAAATGTTGGAAGTCGATAAGGTTGCGGGAAGTCCGGTTCCATAAGTCCAGAAAGCAGAAAACTTAGTTTTATTGCTAATGAACTGATTGACTTGAATGGAAAAATTGTGTCGACGATCATAAGGAGAAGCATAGGCCTTGCCATTATTAATGCTTTCAAATTTTACTCTTGATCGAGATAGAGTATAAGCAATGTTTCCATTTGTTTTTCCCTTACTTTTACTCAACTCTATTTCCAATCCTTTACTCCATCCTTTGCCATTTTCAACCATATATTCCCAATCAGAACTAACATCTTGAAAGTATGATGTTTCTTTTAAATCCAATAGGTTTCGACTTAGTTTGTGATAAATTTCGATGTTTAATTTTACTGATTTGTTAAATGAATAATGTGTTCCAGCTGTATATTGGAAAGAATCGATTGGTTTAATTTTTTTGGTTACCGGAAACCATAAATCAGTTGGCAAACTTAAGGTGCTGGTTCTTACCAAATGAAGGTATTGTGTCATTTGAGAAAAACTACCAGTAAGTGACCATTTAGGGGTTAGGAAATATTGCGAATTTAATCTAGGTTCAATTGTAGAGTAGTAGGTATTATCCACAAAGAAACTGCTCCAGCGAGTTCCCATATTAACCAGTAATTTCTTACCAAATCTAATTTGTGCTTCACCATATAAATTAACCTCTTTTGATTTGATCAGTTCATCAGTTGAAATTCCAGGGTTATTATCTCTGGTGTTTTTGAGAAAATCACTACCCGGTTTGGTATGATGAAGCGAAGCTTCCAGTCCAAATTTTAAATAATGTTTATAATCGGGGATAAAGTCAAACTCTGTCTTAAATGAGAAATCACGAATACCGGATTTAAATTCATGATTATAGTTTTCAATATAGTCTGAATCATTGTTTTTTTCACTTCTCTTTTCTTTCAACAAGAAGGTATACCTGCTTAATATCAGAGTTGTGTTACCAAATAAGTGATTGTTGTACACATGATTCCAGCGCAGTGAGTTGGTGAAATTTCCCCAGCCTAGTTTATATCGAACTTTTTCTCTGATGTTTGTAGAAATATCTTCTGAGCTTTTTATACTGTACAAATCACCTCCCCAGTACGTACTGAAGTATAATTTATCTCGTTGAGAAAATCGGTGCACAATTTTCCAGTTTAAATCACCAAAATAGTAGCCGGCATTAACATTGCTACCTGAAAGGTCCAGAATCCCATTAATCAAAAGATCAAGATAGGTCCTTCGGATAGATAAGTTGAATGTAGTTTTATCTTTTTTGATTGGCCCATTTAGATTGAATTTTGCAGTAAGTAATCCCAAACTATAGCCTCCCTCCAATTTCTTGGTATTTCCATCTTTCATGCGAATGTCTAAAACTGAAGATACTCTTCCTCCATAATGAGCAGGAAAACCTCCTTTAACCAGCTTCACCTGGTTGATGGCATCCTGATTAAAAACAGAATATAGGCCCATTAAGTGCGAAGAATAATAAACAGGAACATCATCTAGTAGGATAAGGTTTTGATCGGGTGAGCCATTCCTGATATTTAAGCCACCTAAACCTTCGTTGCTGTTTTGCACACCCGGCAAATGTCTTAAGTTTTGGAATAAATCATTTTCACCAAAAACACCCGTTTGTTGCATGTTTTTGGCCTGGAAACTATTCGAACTAACAAACAAATGATTAATGTTGTTTGTTCTCTCGTCTGCGGTTACTTTAACTTCCTGAAGAATGGTTTTGGGTTGCAAGGATATGTTAATGGTAGTATCTCTCTCCAGCTCAACATCTAGAAGTACCTCTTTGTAACCCACAAAAGAAAACTGCAAAAGGTGTGTTTTGTTTTTTAAGCTCAGGCTGTAAAAACCAAAATTATTACTAACTGTTCCTGTGAAGTTGCTCAGGTTTGCTACAGTTGCATTGATTAATACTTCACCAGATTTGGCATCACTAATGTATCCACTAATTCTGTATTTTCTATCGTAGGGTGGAATAGAGATAATGAAGATTTTATTGCCTCTTGCCTGTATCTTAAAATTTTTCAGGTTAATGGACTGATTTAGGATATCTCTAATGGATGAAACTGAATCAGATAGTTGAACCCTTTTATTGGTGTTTAGTTCACTGGTAAAACTAAACTGGGCCTTGGTTTGGTCTGTAATTTCTTCCAGTAGTTCGGATAATTGATAACGACTTTTTGGAAGGCTAATTTCTTGTTGCAGATTGACATTCTGACAATAGGCCGATAGAAAACAGAGCAATAATGAAAAAGTAAAAATAAATTTTACCATGAATTAAAGGATGTGATTGGTTAAGGCCGTAAAAATAATTATTGTCATTATAAACAACAAAAGGAAGCCCATAAGGCTTCCAATTTAATGCATTTTATTTGAATCTTTTATAATTTCATTTGGTTAGAAGGGATATTAATTATTATTCAACCTCTTAAAGATATATCTGGTAATGAATATCCCTTTACCATCACCTTTACCACTATCACTTTCAACACCACTGGCAACAAATGCCAATTCCCATCCTTCGTTGGTAAGTTTGTTAATTTTCGACGATAACAATGCATCGTTAGAAGCAATATTCTGGAAGTTAATACCTGCAATACTATAGAAGTTTAGCAATTTGGTCTCTGAGAAAAGGTTCACTTTTGCATCCGATCTTTTCACCGCTTTTTGTTTGCTTTTCTTACCATCGGTTCTTTCAGTGGTGAAATTTGCAGCTTCAATTGGATCTTTCTCTTCAATGATTCTTGAACGACCAATTCCCATAGGAACGATTGACTCTACTGAAGTAATCACTTTATATTCTACTTTTTGTGCATTTGATGTTGAGAAAAATCCGAATGCAATTGCTGCAATAATTAATAATCTTTTCATGTTTATTTATTTGTTTAATTAATTTTTAGACACAAGTTGGGCCTTTCACTCAAATTCTCGAGTAAATATTTTTTTCTTTAAAACGTTTTTTGATTTTTAAAATGCAATCCCCAAGGTGATTCCTGCACGCAAGGTAAAGCCATCCCAGCTACCGGTATCAAAGTCATCTTCAGCACCTGATTCTACATCCAAATCAATATTGGTATACCCCGGACCAAAGAACCATTCGAAGCTAACTCTTTCTTTGAAAATGTATTGCTGACCAATAATTAAACCAGCTCCCAATCCATTCATTTTTGCTTCGTTATTGGCTTCATTTTCCAATTCAAAATGTAAATACCTGGCGTAAGGAGCAACAAAAAAACCTTTTGGAGCAGGTGAGTCTGAAAGATAGAATCTGTATTCAGGAGTTACACCCCAGCCTCTAATTTGTGTATCATCCCAGGTTTTTCCGGTATACAGTAAGCCCAACTGTATACTGCTATTATCGTTTAATTGATGTTCTACAAAGAATGATCCTGTTCGTACCAATGGACTAAGCATATTGGCTTTTACTACTGTTTTCTGTGCCTTTGCAAATGAAACGCTTAACAATAGAATGAATGATATAAGTGTAATTTTATTTTTCATTGGTTCTTACTTTTAGATTTAATTATGCTTTTCTGAAATAATGAGATGCTTGCCCCTTTTCACTGTTTTTACATTCAGATGCAATTCCAGTTCTGATATCACATCTTTGATATCATCATTATTGAATATGCTGTTAAATGTCAGCGTATCTATTCTTTCGCATCTGTTGGTAATTTTCACACCATAGTAGTCTTCTATGTATTTAAAAACTACAGGTATTGGTGTCTTGTTAAATCTTAGAATTCCAGTTTTCCAGGCATCAAAATTTGGTTCATCATTTTCCGACTCGCTAAGATTGGAATTGTGCAAAATTCCCTTTTCACCTTTGGTCAGGTAAACAACTTTTTTAGATTTCTGATCTGTTAAACTTACTTTTCCAGATTGAACGGTTACTATGGTTCTTCCATACTCATCGTTGCGAACATTAAAGGCGGTACCAAGTACTTCAATTATCGCATTTCCAGAAGTGATTATAAATGGTTTGGATGGATCTGATTTTACCTGAAAGTAAGCTTCACCTTCCAATTTTACATTTCGTTTTTTACTACCAAATTGGTTTGGATATACCAATCGGCTATTCTGATTCAAATAAACTTGTGTTCCATCAGCCAAAAGAACCTGATCTTTGTTTATTTCTGTCTTTTGCTGAGCCAATTTTCCAAATCCAGGAGTGGTTTCATAAAGCAACACAAAACTCAATCCGATTAAAAGCACAACTGAAGCTGCATATCGCATGAAAACCCTAAGTTTTCTTGATTTAACCGATGCACCACTTTTTGATTTTACCAGTTTCCAGTCCGCTGCTACATCAATTTTATCGAATACCTCAATTTCAGAACTCTTTTCCCAAATCTTACGCATCTTATCAAAAATAGCTTTGTTTTCTGGATTTGATGCCATCCATTTTTCGAATGTTTCTACATCTTTTTCCGAAGCCTTTTGATTTAAAATGCTTAATAATATTTGCTCGTCGATATGTTGTTTGTTCTCGTTCATTTTCCCTTTTCTAATAGTAAGACAAGTAAGAATATCCTCACACGTATTTAAATTTGAAAAAAAATCACATTTTTTCCATAAGCCATAAAATCAGCAGGCTAGCTAGCATTGGTCCTATCTTGTTTCGTAGGATTTTTAATGCTTTACTGATTTGTGTTTCTACGGTTCTCTTCGATATGCCTAACTGATCGGCAATTTCCTGATTGGTAAAACCATCAAAACGATTCATTTTAAAAATACGCTGGCATTGTTCAGGCAATTCATCAATGGCTTGATACAATTCATACTCTAATTCGGTTTGCTCCAAAATTTTGTCAACACCAGTTCCAATATCCGAGTTCAAGTACTTGATATTCTCATGATGCTTGGCATGCGTGTTTTTTTGTTTGATTGCATTTAAACATGCATTCCGAACAGAGGTATACAAATGTGCTTTTGCCGAGGTGTGAATTTTAACAGTGTCTTTGTGGTCAATTAACTGAACAAATACATTTTGGACAATTTCCCGGGCATCATCCAAATCGGAAAGAAATTTATGGGCATAGGCCGTCAAAACCGCATAGTGTTCCTTAAACAGTTCCTCAATTCTTTTTTCAGTAAGTAATTCTATAGAATAGTTGGTAGAGCTTTGTGTCATCGATATCGCGCTTGTTATTCCCTTTATTTTCAATTCATATATCAAGTAGGTATATATTGGTGATGAATTTAATGTTTTTATAGCAATATTACCTACCCTCAGTTATTAGACAATTAATTATTGTACTACACGTACTCATAATAAAAAAAAAGATCATTGCGTTTGCAATGATCCTTTTTTCATAAGTGTGGTGGTTTAAGCAGGCTCTTCAATTTTCGCTTTAGTCGTTTCGTCAACTGTGAAACCCCAGCCACCCAATTTCTTTAAATCTTCCGGGTAATGAGCCTTTAGAAGGTTACGGATTTGAATAATATCTTTTCTTACCGCTTTTGCTTCTTTGTTTTTCTGCTCATTCATTTCTTCTTTTAAACGATTCGCATCATCAGCTTTTTGCTCATATTCCTGCATTTTAGCCAATCGTGTTTGTAAAGAAGCAAAGTTTGGAAAATCTTTCAGAAGACTTGATTCACCATCTGTGGTGTTTTTAGCGATGATCTTGCTTGCCAAATCAGCAAGTTCATGCACTTTCGATGAAACTTTAACTCTTGACATACTTTGTGTTTTAAAAATAATTATTTAACAATTGTTAAGTTAATAAAACTTGCTTGTCGTAAGAACAGGTTAGCTGTTGAATTTTAAAATTTATAATCGTTTTAAATAGTATGTTAAGAGATATTGATGTTTAAAATAGTTCTGTGTAGTATTAATGAGCTTATAAACATGGGTATTGAAATCTCTTGTATTGCCTGAGTGCACAGGAGTATATAGTTTTATAGTAAGTTTGAGAAGGGGGATGATTTACCGTTAAATGATGAACTTTTAATGCGAAGTAAGTGAGGTCATACCTAGGGTGTGTATGACATAAATGTAGGAAAAGATGAGCTGAACACGGAAATATATGAAGCTGACGTAGGAAAAGCTCATCTGAACATAGGAAAATATGAACTTGACCCTAATTTTTGAGATATTTTTGTGGAAATGGATGTCATATTCTTACAAAAATATGATGTGAACTTACCCAAAATGGACCAAAAAATGCGTTGATGTGATTCCGACGCGCGTCAGGCTCATCTTTTCCTACGTTTGTCTCAGGCAAACATGCGTTCAGATCAAGTAAACCTAGGTCAGCGTCACATCTACCTAGGAATGGAACTCATCTATGCGCGTAGGGGAGAGGGTGACGCATGAAAGTATCTTATTACTATGGACAATGTTCATACCCTTGCTAGCCCTGATTTGCAATCAGGGCTCATGGCGTTTAGAATTTAAATTCGATTTTGAGGATTGGAAATCCCAAACTTGAAACCTGTGAATTACAAATTCACAGAAGCAGGAAATTGTCATTGGCGTTAGTCAATAAAAAAGGCCTTACAATCCTGCAAAGCCTTTCTCCAATGTGTGGTTATAAATATATCTAACTCAGATAGATGGCAATGGATACGCCAATAAAAGTACCAATTACATAGCCTAGAATTCCGACTAAAATACCAGGTGTAACCAGTTTCTTTTGTCCCATGGATGCAGCCATAGGAGCAGCAACCGACGGGCCCATGATATTGGCAGCCGAAGAGATTACCACTTCGTAAACATCAAGTTTGAACAGTTTGGCCAATGACAGTAGAAACAAGAAGTGGAAAACCATAATGGTTAGGTAGAAAGCCAATACTGCTGGTCCGATACTGAATATCTGCTGAATATTGGTAGCGGCACCAATTACTGCCAAAAACACATACATCATCCATAAACCAACCGAGAATGCGGTGTTTTCGAGAGGTTGTAAGAGTTTAGGAAACAGGTTGGCTGCCAGCACGGCAAAAACCGTAATGATTAGGATGCTTAAATTGATATCTGTATTTAAAAGACTTTGCAAATAAGGCGATACAAAGCTACCTGCACCTGCAATGAAAGCTGCAATAAATACCGAAACGGCAATTCGCTCCATGGTGATAGGATATTCTGCTTTTTTTGCTGAGCTTTCTTCTACGCGATTTTCGGCCTTAGGCTTTACAAAAAAGCGAGCCAAAAATAGGAGAGAAGGAGTTAAAAACAGGAATAGGGTGTACAGGTTGGAAACAAAGTTATCAACAGCAATGGTAGCTGTAAACAATGGGTTTGTACTAAAATTAAGCGCTTCGGCAGCAGCTATAAAATTTACACTTCCACCAACAAGCGTTGCCGCAATAACCCCGGCAGTTTTTCCCGAATCAGGACCTAAATTGATAATGTTGAAGGCTAAAAAACAACCCAAAACAATCCCAATGGCTCCTAAAATGTAAGCAACAAGCAATTTGCCACTTTCCTTTACAATTTTTACAATGTTAGAACTAAACAGGAGCATAGGAATGGAAATGGGAATGAAGTACGAAAATACCAATTCGTAAACATCTACCTTAATGTTTGGGTTCGATGCTACCGGAACAACTCCAGCCATTGCCAATAAGGACATGGAAATCATGGTAACCAAGATACCTGATAGTTTTCCAAACCATTTTTTGTGTTCTGAATAGATTCCAAAGGCGGCAGCACCTGCCACAACGAAAAACAACACCATGTTGCTTTCGGGAGAGATAAGTGATTGCATGTATAAGATATTGAAATTAGTGTATTAGACCATTTTGCTTGAGTTCAAACAAAATGGCTTACCGAATTTAATAAATAATTTGAATCAAGGATTGAAAATTTCCCTATATCCTCAAGCCGGAAGGCTTTTACTTTTTCCATTGATGAAAAAGTAAACAAAAAATCTAGGGCGTGTAAGCTAAAACTGCTTCTACTTGAAAACTTTAAGTGCGGCGGAGTGATCTTCGAACAAGTTCTCAGCTTCTCCGTCTTTCTAAAAGTTTACTGCGTATAATCAGCTTGACCTTCCAATGCCCCAAAGACATGATGTTATACTAAACCTTTTTAAAGGAAATATCACAATCCTGGACTCTTAAAATATTCAAAAGAAAAGCTCAAACTATATTGGTTTGAGCTCGAAGTATTTTACTTTTTCTTTCTTTTTTTCTTTTTTGGATTTTCGAAGTATTCATCTGCTTCATCCATAAGTTCTTTCAAACTTTTTGAATAATCTTCCGAAAAGTCGATGGTTGCAGAGTATTCCTGGTGTGAGATATCCATCACTTGAATTTCCCCTCCAAGATAATCTTCAATTTCGTTTAAAAGTTCCTTTTCTGTATCAGGGCAGCAAAACGAAATGGCAGTCCCTTTTTGTACGCCACGTCCTGTACGTCCAACACGGTGTACGTAGTTCTCAGAAACATCAGGAAGGTCGTAGTTTACCACGTAATCTACGTTAGGAATGTCAATTCCACGAGCACTTACATCGGTAGCAATTAAGATTTTTACTTTGCCAGATTTAAATTCATTTAAAGCTGCCAATCGATCTTTTTGTTCTCTATCGCCATGAATCAATTGAGTTTTTACGCCCACACGATCCATTGCTTTGTGTACACGTTCTGCACGAACTTTGGTTCTTACAAAAACCAAAATTTTACTTTCCTCATGCTCTTTGGCAATGCGCTCCAGGAAGAAACGCTTGTCATCCATTTTTACATATGCCAATGAATGCTCCACATTTCTTGATACCGGATCTTTCGGTGAAATTTGAATGCGAATGGCTTTTCGAACCAATGAATAGGCCAACTTCTTAATTTTTGGTGTAATGGTTGCCGAAAAGAATAAGGTTTGTCTGTTTCTTGGCAAAAATTTAATTAGGTCTTGAATGTCTTTAATAAAGCCCAAATCCAACATGTGATCGGCTTCATCCAATACCAGGGTGTCAATGTTTCTCAAATTGATATAGCCTTGGCTTGTAAGGTCGAACATTCTGCCTGGAGTCGAAATTAAGATGTCGATTCCTTTCTGCAATTTTGCAATTTGCGGATCTTGTTCAACGCCACCAAAAACGCAAAAGCTCTTTACTTTGGTGTACTTGCCAACTTCCTGAAACACTTCGGTAATTTGTATTGCCAGCTCGCGAGTAGGAACCATTACAACACATTTAATGTCTTTACTGCTTTTGTTTTTCTTCGATTTGTGAATTTTATCGATAATAGGAATGGCAAAGGCTGCCGTTTTACCGGTACCGGTTTGTGCAATAGCCAAAACATCCTCACCTTTTACAATGGGTGGAATGGCTTTGTACTGAATATCGGTGGGTCTTTTAAAACCAAGTGTTTCCAGATTCTTCTTAATATCTGGAGAAAAGTTATATTGACTAAACTTCATTCTTCTTTGTCTTCAAATTTGCGACAAAGATAGTTGTAAAAACTGAGTTTGCAGGCATATCCATTTTCTGATTTTCACAATTAATTCTGTTTCATGCAAGCAATATCTACAATAATGCAATGAATTATTAATTGATGATCCGATTTAGAATGTCTAAATGCTAGTAAAAGATACTTATGCCACGCTGCGCTGCAGCTTTCTTTGTTAACCATCTTTTCTGCTATAATTACTTCGCCACTCTGTGGCTTGTTTCGTATTGATTTTAATTAAAAACAAATTGATAAAGTGCGTAGCACTAAAGTCTCTATAGAATAAATGAGTTGAATAAAACCTAAGGTGCAGGGCACCGCAGTATGTAATACCAATACTACTCCATGTGCTATTTATGCCCGCTTCATTTCTACCCAATATCTAAAATAACCATATCCACCCAGCACAAGGGTTCCGATAAAAGTTAGCCCGTTGGATAAAATTCCAAAACTAATTCCTGCATTGGCATCGAGCTGATAGGCCAAAAATAATTGTAGCAAAAAGAAATGCGTGGTTCCTATTCCGCCCGGACTTGGTAGTGCCCATCCTAATCCGCCAATAAATAAAATTACCACGGCAAAGAAGATCGAATATTCCGATGTTTCAGGCAAACATAGCAAGTAAATGTAATTTAGAATTACCAGTGTCATCCAAATTAAGAGAGTAAGTAGGATAAACTTGAATCTCTTTTTTAACAACAAACCTTGTTTTAGTGATTCAAACATGCTTTGCAAAAATCCCACAACTTTCTTGATAATTGGTTTCTCTGATTTTTTAAGTCTTTTAAGACTAACCAAAAACAAAATAACAAAGAGAATTAAAAAGATTGGCAAGACATAGATGTAACGATATCCGTAAATGTGTGAAATGCCACCAATGGTTGAATCAATAATTCCTTGAAGTCTTTCCAATTCGATAAAGAAAATGCATAAAATTCCCAACCCCAGTATTAATAAGTCATATGCACGTTCAGCCATTACACTTCCCATGGAAACAGCCACCGGAACTTTCGAGTTTTTTTGAAGTGATGTACAACGGATGATTTCGCCAAGTTTAGGCGTGAAACTATTTACGAAATATCCCAAAAGGAGTGAGGTAAATACTTTATCGGATTTAGGAGTTTCGCCTGCCTCTTCAATTAATAGTTTCCAACGCAATGCTCTTAAGTAAAAGACTAAAAACAGGCATAGAAAACTCAGAAAGATGAAAAAATAATCGGCTCCTGCCAAACTCTCCCATACAGGCCCTAATGGCTTTTCGTGTAGGGTAAGAAAAAGGAATACTGCTCCGATAATTACACCAGATAGGTTTTTAAATATGCTTTTTATATTATTTATCATCTATTAAAATTTCAATTGTAATTAGAGGAGAAGCAAAAATATAAATTATTTTTTCCTCACGGTCCAATAGGCAGCCTTTATCCAATCCTTTATTTGTGTATCGAAATCTTCTGGCTCCGCTATTACAAGCCTATGAAGCACTCTGTTTTTAGATATTCGCTTGCAAAAGATTACAGGGAAAACATCTTCATCCTGATGGAGTTGATATTCCAATACGAGTCGATCTTTTTTAGGGTAAACCGATAAGAAATTTGCGCCAATTTTAAACTGAATGCAGGTTTTTAGGTACAAAACCTCAATGTTTTCAAATGTTTTTACATACTCTTCCAATTGAACAAAGGTAGCCACTACACAATCATTCATTTTATTGGTATGAGTTTCTTTATCGGTGATATAACACGAATGATATTGATTGGGTCCGGGAAGAATTCGTTTACAATTGGGGCAAGTCCAAGGCATACTTACAATTCAATAATTTTTGGAAAGATACAACAAATCTTAATTTAAGGTCGAACTCAGATTAATTTAGATCTGACCTACCCAAAGCAATTTGTTGCATGCTATTGTTGATCCTTTTTAAAGCATCTTGAATGCTCTCTTCGGGCTTTATAACGTTGCTTTTTCCCCAAAAAGTAGGATCATAGATTGTTCGGTGATTGGAGAAAATGGTTGTTGGTGTTATGGATTCTCTGTATTTAAATCGAACAACATCCTCTGATTTTATATTTGTGGTTGCCATCTCGAATGAAGTGGAGAAATAACTAGAGAACAATTTCTTTTTATTTTTCACTTTGAATTTTAGACTCCCCAAAGCGTGATTCAAATAATATTTTCCGTTGATGTCGCGATAGCTAACAGCATAATTTACCATGGTTGGTTTTGCCTTGGTTTTTGAACTGCCTTTTACAATGAATCGGTTTTTTAACTCATTCAGTCTATACTTTTCGTAACCAAATTCGGCTCGAATGATGGCCAGGTTATTAGTTTCAATAAACAACCTTCCTTCCAATAAAGGTTCACTCAGTTTGGGTCTTGGTTCAAACTCAATAATGTATACCGAACGATTGTTGTATGTACTGATATCCACTAAACGATAATTGTACAAATGAGTATAATCTTCGCTAAGAAATTCTGGTAGATTCTTTACAATATCTAATTGTAAACATCCTTGAATTCCACCCTTTAGTCGAAACGAAATGGTATCTAATCTGGTAACATCGTAAATTTTACGGCTCTTAAAAACTTTTACTCTTTCCAGCGCATTTTGGTTAGAATAGGAACTTTTGTAAATATCCAATACCGATTCCAGATAAATCATGTATTTGTTATTTTTCATCACAGATTCTCGGTAAAAAGATGTTAAGTTCGTTGATTTTTGAGGATAGTTTTTGTGTATGTTATGCACGGCTGCACGAACCAAAGCCAAAGGATCATTATTACGAATAATTACTTCTTGAAGGGAAATAAAATCTTCTTTGAGTTCCACTTCAATTTGATTTTTCTTCAAATTAGAAACAACAATTTCATTATTCTGATATCCAACATATGAAAATACCAAGGTATCATTTAAGTTCTCTGAAGATATGCTTAGTGAGAATTCACCATCTTGGTTGCTTATGGTACCCACGTGCTTTCCTCTTATTCCAATACTGGCATATGGTAATGCTTTCTTTGAATTCAAATCTTTAACAATACCAGTTAATTTTCGGTAAGAAATGTATGGTATAATTTCCTTAGGAGGTGGAATATTTAATGCTTCTTTAACCGGAACAATAACAATGTGTTTTTTGGTAACATGAAAATTAAGGTCTTTGTCAGGGATTAATTTTCTTAGTACACTTGAAAGTTTTTCATTTTTGATATTAACGTTCAGAGGCTTGCGATCTTTAAAAAGGTTGGCGTTGTAGGTGAAATAGCATTGTGCTTTTTGTTCAATGCTATCTAGTGCATTTTCAATGGTTGTTTTAGATAAATTTAGGTTTATCTTTTTATCCAATAAATGAATTTGAGCTTTGGTATTAAAGCATAGAAATAGCAGAATGAAAAGTATTGTATTTTTTTTCATTGAGTACTTTTGATATGTTTTAATACTGTCCATAAGTAATTAAATTCCTTTTTTCAATATGATGGTTTGACCTTTTTTCTCATATGTCAAATTAAATGACATACAGATATTATTTAAAACATGACTAAGCGATTCCTGATTGAAAGTGGTATTAATTTTCTCTTTTGCAATTTCATCGCTTTCAAATTGAATTTGAACGTGATAAGTTCTTTCAATTACTTTGGCAACTTCTTTTAGTTCCATTCTTCTAAAAACCATCTTTTGCGTTTTCCACGATAAGTAATTGTCATCGTTCATTAAGCTTTTGCTTAGTAAGCTTTCTTTCAAAATCGCAAAATCACCTTTTTCAAGTATAACCGATTCTTTATTGTTGATCTCGGAAAATTTAACTTTACCAGATTTAACCAGAACTTCAACTTTGTCATCCTTGGCAATTACATTAAAAGATGTTCCCAATACTTTAATTTCGGCATCTTTTGCTGTAATAATAAAGGCTTTGTTTGGGTTTTTAGCAATATTAAAAAAAGCTTCACCTTCCAGGCTTACATTTCTGGTGTCATCATTAAAATTTCTTGGATAAACCAGTTTGGCTTCTCCGTTTAGAGTAATGGTTGAACCATCTGCAAGCACAATGGATTTATTGCTTTCATGGGCTTTCGAAATAAAAGTTTGATAAGGCGATAGGTATTCATTGTAAACTTTGTTAGAAATCAGACCTAAGCCAATTACTACAATAATCATTGCTGCAAACTGAAGAACTCTCTTGGCATTAAGAATTATCTTTTTGCCACTCTTCTTATTCGTAATTTGGTCGTTTACTTTGTTCCAGGCAATATCAGCATTGTATTGCTCTCTGATGTGCATTACATCTTCAACCAAACCCAAATCCTTTTCTGATGCTGCAATAATTTGAGCATATTCGGGGTTCGAATCAATCACCTTTTTAAAGGCTGCCTTTTCTTCCTCACTCATTTCTCCGCTTAAATACTTCGAAATGATTTCCCATTCAATGTTATGTGATGTTTCGTTCTTCATTTTATTTTAAAGCACAATAATACTAACGTAATCTTTTAAATTTTTGCGAAATGCCTTTAATGCTTTTCCCATATTGGCTTCAACAGTTTTTACCGATATGGAAAGTTTGTCAGCTATTTCATGATATTTTAATCCTTCAAATCTACTCATTTTAAATATTTTACTGCATCTTTCTGGAAGATTTGATAGTGTGTTTTGTATAATGGTTTGAATTTCCTTTTCCTCCAAGCTATGATTTGTGGCTGAATCGTTAATTCTGGTGTTTTTTAAATGATCTTCGTATTGGTTTCTAATTCCTTTTTTTCTTAAGTATTGCAAGCTATTTAAGTAGGTTGCTTTGTACAAATAAGCTTTGAAAGAGGTATGAATTTTTAGTTTCTTTCTATCTTCCCAGACTTGGCAAAATAGATTTTGAACAACTTCTTCTGCTTGATCTGGATTTTTGACAAATTTTACCGCATAATGACATAATAGTGGATAATAAAACTTAAATAATTTTTCAAACTCTTCAATATTGCCTTTTTGGATGCTTAATAATATGGTGTTTGTATCTTCCGACATTCTTGTTTTCGTATTCCTGATATATTAGTTTAATAATTTTCTAATATAGGATATTTAGTTATTAATTCCTTAAGATATGTTTAATTTAAAAGTGTGTTTTTTTGATGTTTTCTTAAGGAATTAATGGAAAGAACCACATTTACTCTTTGTTATCCCCAAATAAAGAGTTTGTAATTCTTTCCATTATTAGTGCTTTATCAGTTAATAGTAGGTTAAGCTATTTATTTAACGAGCTTTTCTTTTTAATTTTCGAATTGCTGCCTCAATAGATTGATCTGGTTCAATTGTGTTATGGGCGCCCCAGAAATTCTTATCAGCAAAGTTTCCAATTTCATCAACCATTACTTGATTTCGTTTGAATTTTTCATGTCGATTGAATTTAATAACATTGGAATCATCTCTGTCAGTAATTGCAATTTCAGTCATTGCTTTGTAGTTGGTATTGAATAATTTTCTTTTCCAATTACATTTGAAATTGATTTCTCCTCGAGCATAGTTGAAATACCATTTGCCTCCATTTTCATGATAATTCACGATATAATCAGCAGAGGTTGGAGTTATTTTAACACCTATTGGTTTTCTTCGAATAAATAACCTGCTTGCTTCTTCTGGATTATCAAGATTTAAGCTGAATTTTGCACTAGTCAATGCCAGGTTTTCAGTTTCCACATAAAGTAATCCATAGTATAGAGGAATGTCAACATCTTCCTTTTGAATAAAATCAATTACGTAATGTAATTTCCCATTAATCTGTGTGATTGATTTTAAATTGAACTTATAGCTTTGGCTAAAGTCTTCGGAAAGCAAGTTGTAAGGATTTTTAATTACATCAAGTAAGAGTGCTGTTGCAGGTCCACCTTGTAGTTTAAAAAGAAGAGTGTCCATTTTCTTAACATCTTGGCTTTTTCTTCCTTTAAAAACCTGTACCTGGTCTGATTTGGCTTGCTTATAGCCTGATTTGTGAATGTTAACAATCGCTTCAGATATTGCTACATAGTTTCTGTTTTTACGAACAGTTTCTCTGTAGAATCCTTCCATCATATTGGGCGTTGTTGAGTAGTTTTCACCTACCTTCTTTAAAATTCTTCTGACCAATTGCTCAGGATCCAAAGGATAAATATTGATTTCATTTAGAGGAACAACGGCCATTTGAAGTTGTAATACATTTTTCTTAGGTTTTAATGATTTGATATCAACTTCTAGATTTTTGTATCCAACATGGCTGATCTCAATTTTACTAACAGGTAAGCCTTTAGCAATTTTTAGTAAGAATTCGCCTTCATTGTTTGACACAGTGGCTACATTAACACCTTTTACAGCAATTGTTGCAAAAATTAGAGGATCTTTAGAATCCTTATCTTGTATTTTACCTTTATACACATTGTATTTTAAGGTATCAATTACATGCTGTACCTTATTCTTTTCTTTCTTCTTTTTTTTCTTCCATTCTCCTGCTGATACAGAAATGGATGACAATAATAAAAATGCCGAAAGTAGAATGGTAATTTTTGAAATAAAATTTGTTCTCATGGCAAAATGTTTTTATCTGTTTATATTATTGTTGTTTATATGGAATTACGATCGTTCAATTTCCTGTTTCTATTACTATGATGCATGAGTTTGAGTTTACCCTATTAAAAACTTCTATTTTTTTTAATTTGTGAGTAATTAACTTCAGTTCATACATGTAGGTTATTAATAATAAGTAATGCATAGACATTTCGGATTTTATAAGTAATTTTAGTTTGATTCATTAAGCAAATAATTATTTAAATTAATATGAAAGTAGATTTCTGTAAAGAGGAACTGGTTTTAAAAGTTTACCCGACTATTGGAGGGTGTTTTCAAGAAGGATGGAATGTTTTGAAGAATCATTTTTTGATTCTGTTGCTGGCAGTTATTCTTGCAGCGTTACTCGATATTCCAATGGGGTATAAGCAATACATGGAAAATGTTGATGATTCTTATTCAGTGGGGATTTCTTTTTTCAATTTAATTGGATTCATTTACTATGTGATGATCATTACACCATTTAATTATGGTTTTGATTGGATATATTTAAATGCAGCCAGAAAGAAAGAGCCGCAATTCGAAGAAATACTTTCAGGCTTTAAAAAATACCTGGTAGTTATTTTGAGTCATTTGTTGGTGATCGGTATTACCGGCTTTGGGTTTATTTTGCTGATTATACCAGGTATATATCTATTGTGTAAATTGGTTTTTGTGCCTTATCTGGTTATGGATAAAAACGTTGATCCAATTCAAGCTGTAAAGCTAAGTTATTATCTTACCAAAGGTTACTTCTGGACCATTCTGGGAATGGGTATTCTATCGTTCTTTATTATAATTCTGGGTGTTATTTGCCTTGTTGTAGGTGTGTTTGTTTCATTGGTTTGGGTACACTCAGCCTTTGCGGTTTTATACAGGGCAGTTGATGAATTACATTTCAAAGAAGCTTGTGAATTAGCTGGAGTAAAAATAAAGGAATAATAAAAAAGCCATCACATTTGATGGCTTTTCTTATACAATTACAGATTTAACTGTTTCGACATTTCAAGCATTTTAACTATTGGAGCTTTGGCATTCTCCATGATATCATCGGGAAGGATGATTTCTGGTTGTTCATTTTTAAGAGCCAAATAAATTTTCTCCATGGTATTTAACTTCATGTATGCACAATCGTTGCATGAGCAAGTTTCATCAGCAGGAACAATTAAAAATTCCTTTTCAGGTGAATCTTTTTTCATTTGATGAAGAATTCCTGTTTCGGTAGCAACAATAAATTTCTGAGCATCGCTGTTTTTGGTATATTTCAACATAGCCGTTGTAGATCCAACAAAATCAGCAAGCATTAAAACAGGCTGAGGACATTCTGGATGAGCGATTAAAGTTGCATCAGGGTTTTCAACTTTCATTTTCATGATTTTTTCTGCTGAAAGAATATCGTGTACCTCGCAAGTTCCATCCCATAAAACCATATCTCTACCAGTTACTTCATTAATGTAACGACCTAGGTTTTTATCTGGTGCGAATATTATTTTCTGATCTTTAGGCAATGACTCAACCAATTGTACAGCATTTCCTGATGTGCAAATTAAATCAGAAAGGGTCTTTATTTCTGCACTACAATTAATATAAGAGATCACCATGTGATCGGGATATTTTGCTTTGAATTTTGCAAAATCACTTGCAGGGCATGATTCTGCCAATGAGCATCCAGCTTCCAAATCAGGAAGAAGAACTTTGGTATTAGGATTAAGTATTTTTGCAGTTTCGGCCATAAAATGAACCCCCGCAAATAAAATAATATCTGCATCTACTTCAGTTGCCTTTTGTGCAAGTGCCAGGCTATCACCTTTAAAATCCGCAATTTCCTGAATATCCGGAGTTTGGTAATAGTGTGCTAAAATAACTGCATTCTTTTCTTTTGCCAGTTGAAGAACTTTCTCTCTCATCAAATTTTTCTTTGCTATAAAGTTGTATAAATACAGATGCAAATATCTTTAAATTCTTGAGAAATCCAAGAGGAGTCAGATTATTTTAACAGGTTCTTAAAAATTAAGCAGAGGGCAGAGTAAATAGAAATGTACTTCCTTCACCTAATTTGCTTTCCACTTTTATCTGTCCTCCGTTATTTTCTACAAATTCTTTGCAAAGGAGTAATCCCAATCCTGTACCTTTTTCTCCTGCTGTACCCGATGATTTATATTTCAGGTCAATTCTGAATAGTTTGTCTATGTTCTCTTTATCAATTCCAATGCCTTGATCTATGATTTGAATTTCATGAAAATCGGTGTGTGGAATAACCCTGATCGAAACCTCGCTGGTATTATGAGAAAATTTGATTGCATTATTAATCAGGTTTCTTAAAACAGAACTACACATGTTCCGATCTGCTTTCACCCTTATTTCTTCAGGGCAAAATTTAGTGAGATTGATCTGTTTTTTATCTGCTGAAGCTTCGTATAGACTTAATGTGTCTGATATCAATTCACACAAATCAAATTCACTTGGTTCAAAATCAATTTTTCCGGTTTGTGAACGTGACCAGGTAAGAAGATTTTCTAATAAATTGAAAATATGCTTTACAGATTCATGAATTTTTCGAATGCCAATTTGTTTTTCTTCCTCTTCAACATGTTCGTAATTTTCATGAATCATCTCACTAATCGAAAGTAAGCTGGTAAATGGATTTTTTAAGTCATGAGATATAATTCTAAAAAACTTGTCTTTGGTGGCAACCAGCTCTTTAAGGTTTTGTTCCGATTCTTTAAGATTTTTATTGGCAGTTTTAATTTTCTCGTTTTGTGCACTGAGTAGTTTATTGGTCTTAATGTTTAAAAGATAACCATATACAAAAACGATGATACCACTAGCAATCATTACCAAAAGAAGAATAAACCACCAGGTCATGTAAAATGGGGGATGAATGATGATTTGCAACTCTTTGGGAGTTTCGCTCCATTTTCCGTAAGGGTTTTGTGCAATTACCTGGAAACTATATTTGCCAGGCGAAAGGTTAGAGTAGGATGCAAAATTTCTTTTCTCAGAATACACCCATTTTTTTTCCAGGCCTTTAAGTCGATAGGCATAATTAACCTTGTCGGGAGAAAAGTTTGACAAGGTTGAGAATTCAAATGAAATGAATCGATGCTCATAATCCAATTCGATTGAATCAGTAAAGGCAATGCTTTTTGAAAAACCATAGCTGTCGTTTTCTTTGTTATAGGATATTTTATTGCCTTTTGAAATTGCTGGAAGAACATTTACTGGCTGACCATGAATCTCGAATTTTGTGAGCACAGCATCATACAATGCATCTTCTGTAATTTCTTTATCAGGATTGATAATATTTAATCCATAAACTCCACCAAAATAGAACAAGCCACTTTTTCCTTTGTGGAATGCACCTCCATTAAATTCATTGCTTTGCAATCCGTCATGAACATCAAAATTGTTACAAGAATGGTTGTTTAATGAGAACTTACATATTCCGGAATTGGTGCTGAGCCACAAATTGTTTTTGTTGTCGGGAAGAACTCCATAAATTACATTATTTGGTAAGCCGTGTTCTGTTCCAAAATGTTCAAATTGCTGAGTGTTGGGATTGAACTTGTTTAATTTGTTGTTCGTGCCAATCCACAAAGTTCCATTTTTCTCTTCGTAAATTGAGAATACCACATCGTCTGAAATTGTGTTTTGAGAATTGTTGGTGTAGGTATAGCTTTTGAATGATTTTGACTCTTTGTTGTATACATTTAAACCTCCGCCATAGGTTCCTACCCAAATGTTTCCTTTGGTATCCTCGAATATTACTGAATAAACAAAATTGTGGGAAATGCTGTTGGGATCATTATCCGAATGTTTGAATTGTGAGAATTTCTCTGTTTTTGGATCAAGCAGATTTAAGCCATTTTGTGTGCCAACCCACAGTAAACCTTCGCTGTCCTCAAAAATCACACGAACGGAATTGTTGCTAATCGATTGCTTGTTGTTTGAATTATTGGTATAGTATTTTCTTTTCCCATTTGAAGGATTATAACGGATCAGACCGTCGCCATCAGTACCTATCCAAATCAGGCCTTTTCGATCTTCATAAACTTTACGAATGGCTTTATGCGGAAGCTTTCTGGATTGTCTAAAATCATATCTGATAAAGGTATCTTGACTTACCTGATATTGTGTAAGACCTTGGTTGTTTGTTCCTATCCAAACATTAGCGTCTTTATCTTCGCAAATAGACCAAATAAAATTACCTGGTAAACTATTTAAATCTAAAGGATCGTGTTTTAATAAATCGAATTTGTGCAATTGAGGATCGTAGATGCTAATACCCGCTCCAAAGGTTCCAATCCAAATAACTCCATTTTTATCTTCGTAAATGCAATTGATGGAGTTTTCAGATAAACTTTGAGAATCTGCAGAGTTGTTTTTGTAGTGGTATTTTTTCTGTTCCCTGGTATCCAATCGAAACAATCCTGAACCAAATGTGCCAAACCATAAATTGTTGTTGTTATCAATTATTAGTGGTTTTTCCGTATTAATGGAAAGACTATTTGTTGATTCGAATGATTTTACTGACTTTTTAAAATGTGCAGCATCTTTAGGTTTATAGAGCAGTGCGTTATTGGTAGAAATCCATATCGTGGAGTCTTTATCGAATATGATTCTTTCCACTTCAATATCTTTAAGGAAATGTTGGTGTTTGGCTTTTAGATTTTTATCGAGAAGATAAAAACCATTGTTGGTCCCAACCAAAATGGATTTAGGGGTTTGAACTAAGGTCGTGATTTGAATGCTATCCTGACCATCAGAAAGTTTCTCTTTTGTGATTTGATTGGATTTTTGACTGTATGAGTACAATCCGACATCTGTTGCGATTAAGATGATATTGGAATTGATCTGGAGAATACCATTAATCCTTGATGAAATGATTGGTGAATTTTTAATACTGATGGAACTTAACTTTTCAATATCAATGCAATTGATACCATTTAAAGTGCCAATCCACAAACGCTTATGAGAATCTTCATACAAATGTGTAATGGTGTCGTTTGTTAAAGCTTTATTGACTCCTAAGCCTCTAAATTGTGTAAATTGTTCATGAACAGGATCAAATTGAGTGAGTCCGCCTTGAGAGCCAAGCCATAATTTTCCTTTGCTATCTTCATAAATATGCTCTATCCATTTGTGAGTTATGGTGTTTAAATCATCGGGATTGCTTCGATAAATCACAAAGTTTTTGCCATCGTATCGGTTTAAACCATCTTCGGTTCCAAACCACATGAAGCCTTTAGAGTCCTGAAAAATGCAGTAAACGGAACTTAGTGACAGACCATCATTAATTGTAATACGTTTAAATCGAATGTTATTTTGTTGAGCGAAAACATTGCCAAATGACAACAAAATAATAAGGAGCAGCAAAAATGTTTTTTGGTGGTTCATGTTGGGTAAATCTGGGTTAATCAATCCACAACAAATTAATGAAAAAAGTTCTTTTTACGTAATTTATAAAATTAAAGATTGTTAAATCAGCTATTTGGTATAAAATACCGTTCCAGATTCAAAATTTATTGTGTTTTGTGAGAAGAGAAAATTACTTTTACCTTTTTAAATCTTAATGTTAGAAAAGAACCTGAGAGAGAATGTTAGAAATTTGTTGTTATTCTGTGCAATCGGCAATAATTGCTGAACAATCTGGTGCCAACCGTATTGAATTGTGTGCTGGTGTTTATGAAGGTGGTACAACACCAAGTTTGGCTACAATACAATTGGTAAAAGAAAAAGTAGACATCCCCGTACATGTTATTATTAGACCTAGAGGCGCCGACTTTTGTTATTCGGATGTTGAATTTGAATGCATGAAGAAGGATATCCTATCTTGTAAAAAAGAAGGTGTAGAAGGTGTTGTATCAGGTATTTTGCTTGCCGATGGAAAAATTGACATCGAGCGAACCAAAGAACTGGTTGATTTGGCAAAACCAATGAGTTTTACCTTTCACAGGGCATTCGATATGGTTGAAAATCATACTGAGGCATTGCAGGAATTAATGGAAATGGGTGTCGACAGAATCCTTACTTCGGGTGGGATGCAAACTGCAGAAGAAGGAATCGACTTATTGGCAGAATTGGTAGAAAAAGCAAAGAATAGAATCATCATAATGCTTGGTAGCGGGGTAAACGAAGATAATATAGGCAAACTTCGAGATGTAACAGGAGCCAGGGAGTTTCATTGTTCTGCCAAAAGGCTGGTAAAGAGTAAAATGGAATATCAGAATCCGAATATCAATATGGGAGGAGAGGGAAGTATTCCCGAATTTGAATATTACGAAGCAGATTCTGAGAAAATAAAGAAGGTTTTAAGCAAGCTTCAAGTATAATAAAAACTTTCATGATGAAATGCGAATCACCAACAGAAATGAAACTTTGCGTGTCGCGATAGCTATCGGGAGTGTAATTTTCTTATTGTGTGATTGTGGAATTAGAACTATGCGTCAGTGCATTATTGTGTTGTCCATTGAATTTTACAACTTTTCTACCTTTCCACTATTCAAACTTTTCAAGACTTTCAGAATAAAAAGAGCTGTTTCAATCATGAAACAGCTCTTTTTATTGGTTTGAAAACTTTTAGTTGAATTCAGTATTTTAGTACAGGTCTTTGGCAAAACTTCCTTCCCCTTTATTGCCTAGTAACAATTCTTCAACTGTAGCTGCAATATCGGCAAAAGTAGCTCTGGTACCCAGATTAACATTCTGTTTGATGTTTTTACCATATACCATTACGGGAATGTATTCCCTTGTATGATCGGTTCCTTTATAGGTTGGATCACAACCGTGGTCTGCTGTTAAAATTAAAATTTCGTCTTCTTTTAGTTTTTCCTGAATTTGTGGCAGGTACTTGTCGAATTCTTCCAAGGCATCTTTGTATCCTTCAGGATTTCTTCTGTGCCCGTAAACCATGTCAAAATCAACAAGGTTGGTAAAGATTAATCCTTTTGAATCCTCTTCAAGAGCAACAAGTGTTTTTTCAATACCATCAACATTGTCTTTGTTGGTACCTCTTGAATCGGTGATTCCTTGTCCTGCAAAAATATCTTTGGTTTTACCAATTCCAATTACATCCAAATTGTTCTCTTTTAAGCGATCAAGAACGGTTGGTTTTGGAGGCGTAACCGAATAATCATGACGGTTGGCAGTACGAGTAAAGTTGCCTTTTCCGCTTCCCAGGTATGGACGAGCAATTACACGAGCTACTGGTTCATGCTCAGAACAAATCTCTAAAGCAATTTCACAAGCTTTGTATAACTCTTCCAAAGGAATTACTTCTTCGTGTGCTGCAATTTGAAATACAGGATCCGCAGAGGTATAAACAATCCAATTTCCTGTTTTCATTTGCTCATCGCCATATTCATCAAGAATTGCTGTTCCCGAAGCTGGCTTGTTTGCCATTACTTTTCTACCGGTTCGTTCTTCGAATAATTTGATGGTTTCCTCAGAAAATCCATTGGTATAAGTAGGGAACGCTTTTTCTAATTTCACACCAGCAATTTCCCAGTGGCCAGTAGTTGTATCTTTACCTTTCGATGCTTCAGCTGCTTTTCCATAAGCTCCATTGGCATTATTTTCAGGCTTAACACCTTCAATATCGATGATGTTACCTAAACCAAGTTTTTGCATGTTTGGCAGCTTGATACCTCCGCAATGTTTTGCAATATTTCCGATGGTGTTCGATCCAACATCACCAAATTCTTCAGCATCTGGCAAATAACCAACACCTGCGCTATCCAATACTACGATTGTAGCACGTTCAATTTTTGGAATCATAAAGTATAATGTTTTTATGTATTTCGAAAAATACAGATGATGGGTTGTTTTTGTAGTGCTGCAAAGATAGGGGATCAATTAGTAATTAACAATTAATATTGAATAATATTAGAGCAAGGCGGTCAGCAGTCAGCTTCAGGTAACAAGTAACAAGCGAAATGAATTCAAATCCCAGTTAATGCTAATTACTAATTGTTCATTATTCATTGTTTACTGTTCATTGCTCATTGCTCATTGAAAAAAAGATCCCCCAAACGCGAACGCCCGGGGGATGAAATATTGAAGGTTTATATAGACTTATACCTGATACATTTTCTCACGTTGCTCTTTAATCTTCTCGCTTGTAATGTAATCATCGTAATCCATCAACTTATCGATAATTCCATTAGGAGTTAATTCGATAATACGTGTACTTACGGTTTGAATAAACTCGTGGTCATGAGACGACATCAATACAGTTCCACCAAAGTTGATAAGCGCATTGTTGAACGATTGAATCGACTCCAAATCCAAGTGGTTGGTTGGAGTATCCAAAATCAACAAGTTGGCGTCTTTTAGCATCATTCTAGATACCATACAACGAACTTTTTCACCTCCTGAAAGAACGTCCGCTTTTTTGTAGATATCCTCACCAGAGAACAACATTTTACCCAAATATCCACGCAAGTAAATTTCGCTGGTATCATTAGAATATTGTGCCAACCAATCAATCAAAGTAAGTGGTTCCTGGAAGAAGCTTGAGTTATCCAATGGCAAGTAGGCTGGAGTAATGGTAACTCCCCATTCGTATGATCCGCTATCCGCTTTAGTATCTCCGTTGATGATATCAAAAAGAGAAGACATAGCACGTGGATCTTTTGAAAGGAATACCACTTTTTCTCCTTTTTCGATGGTGAACTCTACATCTTTAAATAAGGTTTCGCCTTCGATGCTTTTGCTCAATCCCATACATGAGAAAATCTTATCACCAGCTTCGCGTTCCTGTTGGAAAATAATACCTGGGTAACGACGAGTTGATGGCTGAATGTCTTCAATGTTTAGTTTCTCTAACATCTTCTTACGAGAAGTTGTTTGTTTCGATTTTGCAACATTGGCACTAAATCGAGAAATAAACTCTTGAAGCTCTTTCTTCTTCTCTTCAGCTTTTTTGTTCTGCTGTGCCTGCTGACGAGCTGCCAACTGACTAGACTCGTACCAGAACGAGTAGTTACCAGAGAACATCTTAATTTTTCCGAAGTCGATATCTACAATATCCGTACATACCGAATCCAAGAAGTGACGGTCGTGAGATACAACAATCACAGTATTGTTAAAGTTGGCCAAATAATTTTCCAACCACATTACAGTTTCAAGGTCAAGATCATTGGTAGGCTCATCCAGAAGCAAGTTATCAGGGTTACCGAAAAGTGCCTGTGCAAGCAACACACGTACTTTCTCCTTACCACTTAATTCCTTCATGCTTTTGTAGTGAAATGCTTCCTTAATGCCAAGACCACTTAAAAGTTCGGCAGCATCGCTTTCAGCATTCCAACCATCCATTTCGGCAAATTTTTCTTCCAACTCAGATGCTTTAATACCATCTTCTTCCGAAAAATCAGGCTTGGCGTAAATGGCATTTTTTTCCTGCATGATGGCCCAAAGCTCAGCATGTCCCATCACTACTGTATCCAGAACCGTAAATTCGTCGAATTCGAAGTGGTTCTGCTTAAGAACAGCCATTCTTTCACCTGGTTCCATCATTACTTTTCCTGTAGTAGAATCTAATTCTCCCGAAAGGATTTTAAGGAAAGTTGATTTACCAGCACCATTAGCACCAATAACTCCATAACAGTTGCCTGGAGTAAATTTTATATTAACATCCTGGAAAAGGGGTTTTTTCCCGAATTGAATTGATAAGTTTGAAACTGAAATCATTTTATCTAGACCATTTATTAATTCAGGGCGCAAAATTAGTAATTATTCTCTTTAATAAAACATATAAGCCATGAAGTTTTTGTAAATAAATGGTTCGCATAAAAGTAAAGACGTAGCACGCTACGTCTCTACTAGTTATAAATGAATACTATTTTATTGATGAGATATCGATTCCTCTACATAGATTTTTTCGGCATTTGGCACTGTAAACCTAAATGTTGTTCCGTGCCCTTCTTCACTTTCTACCCAAATTTTACCATGATTTCTCTCGATAAAATCCTTACATAGTATCAAGCCCAAGCCATTTCCTTTTTCTCCGCGCGTTCCACTACTTGTAGTATCCAACTCAAAAATGTGGGAAATTGCTTCATCGGATATTCCAACACCACTGTCTTCTATATAAATCTCGGTGTGATCTTCTTTCATTTCTGCCCCAAGTACAATTAAGCCACCTTCGGGCGTAAATTTTAAGGCATTGTTTAAAAGGTTACGTACTACGGTTTCCAACATTGGTCGGTCGGCATATACAAAAAGATTTTGCGATAGTGATAATTCCAACAAAATGTTTTTTTGTTGAGCACCAGTTTTATAGATTTCCAAAATGCCAGACAAAAGTTTCTTGACAGGGATAACTACAGGTGTAAAAGGCAATTTGCCAGATTGATTCAATGACCAAGACAAAAGGTTATCGGTGAGGTTAAGAACTCTTGTTACGCATTCGTTCAAATCTTGGCTGGTTTCATCTAATTCGTGATATCTTCCTTGCCTCAAAAGAATTTGTATTAAATGGGATATGCCCGATACCGAAGCCAAAGGGGAACGCAAATCATGAGAGATGATTTGGAACAGTTTATTTTTGGTTTGGTTCGACACTTTTAATTCTTTGTTCCTGCAATCAAGAAGTTCTTTCGACCACTCAATTCGTGATTTTTGTAGGCTAAGTAATCTTGTTAGTTTTTTGTTACTGTAATACGAATAGACTATAAATCCGGCATAAGCTGCAATTAGTATCAATATAACAACTAGGCCATTACGTTGCATAGCCTTATTATTGTTCTCTTTCTTTAGCAAAGCAATTTGCGCTTCTTTCTTTTCTGCTTCGTATTTGGCCTGAATCTCGGTTACCTGTTTTAAACTCTCTTTGTTAATCAAACTATCTTTAAGCTGATCGTATATTTCCCAATAACGCAGGGCGCTATCCGCCTGGTGTTGATGGGTTAGGATATGAAATATTCTGGATGCACTATTTTTTTGATAATCAATATGTCCAATTTCTTTTCCTAATTCATAAGCTCTTTTGCTATAGTTTAATGCATCATCTAAATTTCCCATTACATAATGGGCTTGAGATAGTCCATTTAAAGAGGTGATGATTAAATTCTTGTTCCCTATTTTTTCCTTTAATTGTAAACTCTGTTTTTGGTAATCGATAGCCATGGCGTATTGCTTCATTTCCAGAAAACATGCACCAATGTTGTGATAGGTTTGCGCCAGACGATATTTGTTGGGTTTTGCTTTAAGTACATCTAAGTTTTTCTTGTGGTAGTTTAAGGCTTCCTGAAATTTATTTTGGATGGAATAGATATTGGCGATATTTGTATTTGAATGGTAAAGAGTAGAAGTTATATTATTTCTTGAACTTACGTCAATAGATTTTATATAATAATTTAATGCATTTTTATAATCTTTTAAGTTTTTATATACAAGGCCCAAATTGTTATAAACGCTTGCGAGCATCTTCATTTGTTTCTCATTATTAAAATAATGAATACATTTAAAATAATCTATTAAGGCCAAATCATATTTTTCAAGATTATTGTAAATATTTCCTCTGTTAAACAGAGCTTTATTAATACCAGCAGAATCTTTACTTGTTTTATAATGATCTAGTGCCTCTGTGTAATATTTTAAAACTTTCTTATTGTTTCCTCTTCTTTTATGAACTAATCCAATTCTTATTAAGGCATCTCCGGCACCAGAATGGTTATTAACTTGATTCGCAAGTTCAAGACATTTTTCTGAATAAAACAATGCTTCATTAAGGTGTTTTCTGTAGTTTTTTCCGGTCCAATCGTTTAAGAATTTGATCTGTTCATGAACATCTTGTATGGAATCCAATTGTCTATCTACAAACGAATTGTTTTGACCAAATGATTGTATGGTGAATGCAAGTATGAATGTAAAAAGAAGTAGTTTTTGCATAGTATTAAAATGATTAGCAAAAACTAAGATATGAAAAACTGTAATTATATCAGCAAAAAGAAATGAAAATAAAAATGGACATTAGTTTATTCCTAATGTCCATAAATTTTTACAAGTAAGATTTCTAATTGTTAAGGAACTTCTCCTATAGCATCATCATAATCCACATCCGTTCTGTTGTCTTCTTCAGGATTACCACCGAATACTTTGTTTAGTTCTTCATTGGTCAATTGTTCTTCGAAAAAATTCATAAAATTTTAATTTTAATTAAATAAAGCCTAAATATATATATATATATAGCAGTGCTTTACAAAATTTAACCAACTTTTGGAGGAGTATAAATAAAAACGGACATTGATTAGTCAATGTCCGTTCTATTTTTAATGAAAAAATTACTTAAAGAATTTCTTCTTCAGCATCATCATAATCCACATCCGTTCTGTTGTCTTCTTCAGGATTACCGCCGAATACTTTGTTTAGTTCTTCATTGGTCAACTGTTCTTCGAAAAAATTCATAAAATTTTAATTTTAATTAAACAAAGCCTAAATATATATATAGCAGTGCTTTACAAAATTTAACCAACTTTTGGAGGAGTATAAATAAAAACGGACATTGATTAGTCAATGTCCGTTCTATTTTTAATGAAAAAATTACTTAAAGAATTTCTTCTTCAGCATCATCATAGTCCAAATTTGTACTATTGTCTTCTTCAGGATCTAATCCGCCTAATACTTTGTTTAGTTCTTCATTGGTCAATTGTTCTTCGTAAAAATTCATAAAATTTCAATTTTAATTAAGCAAAGCCTATATATATATAGCAGTGTTTTACAAAATTGAATAAGCTTGTATGTATAAATGTTATAACAATAATCGAATAAAACTGTATTATAAATCTGCTTAATTCACTGTCAATTTAATACTAAAAAAAAATTAGATTGTATACAGATTAAAAAAAAAGGGCTGTTTCAACTAATTTGAAACAACCCTAAAAGTTCTTATGAAGAAAACATCAAATGTTATGGGACATCAACTTGAGCATCATCATAATCCACATCGGTTCTGTTGTCTTCTTCAGGATTGGCCATCAATGCGGTATCTACCATTACCATGCTAACGGTTTTAACTTCATCGGTTGGGCCTTGTTCCAATGGCACTGAGAATTCAGCGATTTCGGTTCCAACACCACCATTAGAAGTAATGGTTGCCGTAACTGCCCAAAGCTTTTGGCCATCTTTTTCAATTTCTCCTTGGCTAAGCGTATTTAAAGCATAGCCTTTTGGTACCGATACGACCGAATTTAGTGTGTAAACTCCATTTGATGCAGACTTGATCAAATTCACATAGGGTTTTAGTAATTTCATATGGCAATTATTTTAATTGTACAATAAATCAATTTTGAAATTAGCAAAAAAGTACCAATCAACCAATAAATTTCATACATAAATTTATTTCATGATAATGATTTTTTTGAAGCTCAATATTCTAGCTAACCTAACTTTTTAAGATTTCTTCTATTTCTTTCAATTCGAAAATTTCAAAGTGTAGGTTGTTTACACTATCGATATTCTGATCGAGTTGAGCAACCGAACTAGCTCCAATCAGAACAGAGCTTACACGTTCATCTTTCAATAGCCATGCAATGGCCATTTGTGCCAGACTTTGACCTCTTCTTTCTGCCATTTGGTTTAAGGCTTTTACCTTATCAATTGCCTTATCGGTAATCTGCTCTTTTTGTAAGAATCCGTGAGATTTGGCTGCTCGTGAGTTTTCCGGAATTCCTTTTATGTATTTGTTGGTGAGCAAGCCTTGTGCAAGAGGCGAGAAGACGATTGAACCAATTCCATCTTTTTCGATCTGATCCAGCAAGCCATCTTCCACCCAACGATCGAACATCGAATACCTTGGTTGATGAATCAGGCATGGTGTTCCCAATTCACGCAAAATTCTCGCTGCTTCGCGGGTTTGATCAGGAGAATAGGATGAAATTCCTGCGTATAATGCTTTGCCCTGGCGTACCACATGATCCAAAGCCATCATGGTCTCCTCAAGTGGCGTATTGGGATCTGGTCGGTGCGAGTAGAAGATATCCACATAATCCAAACCCATTCGCTTTAAACTTTGATCGAGACTTGCAATTAAATATTTTCGCGATCCCCATTCACCATAAGGTCCTGGCCACATGTGATAACCAGCCTTGGTAGAAATGATCATCTCATCGCGGTAATGATTCATGTGTTCACGAAGAATCTTACCAAAGTTTTCTTCTGCCGAACCAGGAGGTGGTCCGTAATTGTTTGCCAAATCGAAATGAGTAATTCCTCTATCGAATGCTCTGAATAGTATTTGTTTGAAATTATCGTATAAATCGACATGTCCGAAATTGTGCCATAATCCTAATGAAATGGCTGGCAGCAATAATCCACTTCTTCCACATCTTCGGTAAGGCATATTTTCATACCTATCTTCACTTGCTTTGTGCATTTTTTTGTAGTTTGATGAAGCTTGAAGATAAGGATAAAGTCTAATAGTACAACAGTTAAACTGTCTAAAAGTAGAACAGTCGAACCGTCCCATAGTCGAACTGTCGAACTGTTGGACTGTTGAACAGTTTGACTTTAAGATAACTGTTTCTTCAAAGAGAAGAAAAACTCTGTACCACCTTCTTTTCTTGCTTTAACAAAAATGCGTCCCTTGTGAAAGCCTACAGCATTTTTAACAATGGATAAGCCCAGTCCGGTGCCGCCCATTTTTCTTGATCTTCCGTTATCGGCACGGTAGAAACGTTCAAAAATTCTTGGCAAATGATCCTCCGAAATGCCAATTCCATTGTCATGATAGGAGAAGTAATGGTAGTTGTTATCCTCAAAGTAATTTTCTACCACGATGCTTGCTCCTTCGCCAGCATATTTAATTGAGTTATCGATCAGGTTTCTAAAAACAGAATCCAACAATTCAGAATTGCCTTTGATGTTTAAATCTTCAGGTATATGAAGCTGGATGTCCATTTTAGCATGTTCCAATTTTAACTCAAAATCATCCAACATTTCATTCAACAGCTTGCCAATACTAACATCACCAATAGTAAACAGTTGTTGAGTTTCTTCCATTTTGGTAAGCACCGAAATGTCCTGAATTAAATTCGATAAGCGGTTGATTTGCACGCAGGATCGTTCAATGAACAGAATCTTTTTATCCTCGGGCATATCCGGATTGTCCTTAATGGTTTCTAAAAAACCAGAAACAGCAGTAACAGGAGTTTTAAGCTCATGCGCAATGTTCAGCGTCATTTCTTGCTTTATGGTTTTCTCGTTTTCCGATTTGGTAATATCGTTAATCGAGATTTCGAAATTGCAATCGGGGAAAACCACAACCTGGTATAAAAACATTTTATGGCCCACGGTAACTACATTTTTCGAGCTAATGATATCAACATTAGGGATGTAGTTTTTCTCCAGTTTTTTAATGTTTGATTTAATAAAATCATTAATCTCTTTCAGTTCGGGCAACTCGAATATTTCCTCGTAGTTATGCGTTGAAATGTTGGACAGGTAATTGATATAATCGATAAAATGACTGTTCCACAAAATTAAGTTCCTGTCTTTATCAAAAATCGCTACACCTTCCTGAGCAATCTGAAGGTGCATAATTAGCTTTTCCTTTTCTTTTACCAGGTCTTCCTTGGTTTTGCTCAACTTGTTGTAAATCTTTACAATTTGATGGCTAATTTCTCCTAATTCTGTTTTTCCAAAATTCTCATGTGGATCAATAGGTCGGTTTTTGGCAGCATTAATGGCAAATTTGCGAAGCTTGGCAATGGAGTTACCAAAATGCTCTGTTGCATAAAGCAAGAACAGAATGGTTACGCCAAATAATGCGATTAGGAAATAGAAAAACAGCTTGTTGGCCTTTAAAAAAGAGACTACACTTTCGTTGTAGGGTAGTGCAGCCCTTACAAAGTGGGTGTAGTAATGCTTTGAATAATAATAATAGGTTTGTCCTGTTGATCCTGATAATCGGATGTTACTTCCTTTGTTCGCATGAATCGACTTTTGAACTTCAGGTCGATTGCTGTGATCGTCAAGTCGATCTATATTGTCAATATCAGAATCATAAACAACATTACCATCTCGCAAAATAACGGTCAATCGTATATTGTGGTCTGGCATCAAGCTTCTTAATGAATCAATCTCAAAAAATTCCTTTTTGGGAATTAAGTCTTTCTGTCTGATTAACTCTTGAACCTGTTCGGTGTAAATATTCAGCGCATACTCTAACTTTTCTCTTCGGTAGGCAATCTCCTGGTTGTATTGGAAACCACCAATTAGCATTGAAAAAACCAATACAATCAAAAAGAAGTAAACAAATAAGCGCTTCTTGTATTTTGATCCGGAGTTAGGAAAGTTTGTTGTCATGTGTAAAAACGAATTAATCTATTTTAAACGAGGATCAAAATAATATCCATACCCCGATTTGGTTTTAATTAAATTGTGATATTCTCCAATTTTCTTTCTGATTCGTCGTACATTTACATCAACCGTTCGATCGCCTACAAAGGTGTCGCCCTCCCAAATTTTATTCATGATTTCATCACGAGAGTAAATTCTTCCTGCATGGTTTAAAAGCAGGTGTAAAATTTCAAACTCCGTTTTGGTCAAACCTACATCAATATTGTTGATCGTAACTTGTTTCGATTCTGGAATCAATCTCAAATTTTCATATTCGAAACCAGATTCCTTTTTCGATTCAGAGAAAACACGTTTGCAAATTACATGAATTCGAGCAATAACTTCCTTTACAGAAAAAGGTTTTGCAACATAATCATCAGCTCCTGCTTTAAATCCTAGCAGTTTGTCGGTTTCACTCCCTTTGGCAGTGATAAACAGTATGGGTTTATCCTCCAAATCGGGATTGCGACGAATAATTTTAGCCAATTCCAGACCTGAGATTTCTCCCATCATAATATCTAAGAGGAAGAAATCATATTTGCTCAAGTCCAATTGTAATGCCTGTTCCGATGAAAAAGCTATATCTGCTTTAAAACCTTCTTGTTCGAGATTGTATTGCAGGATTTCACACAAATCCTCTTCATCATCGACTACTAATATCTTTAAATCCTTCATTTTTTGGAAATCTTTCTGAGTTTTTTGAGCTTATTTATTTTAGTAAAGTGTATAGTATTCAGATATTAAAAGTTCCCAGAGAGATTTTATGGTTTATTGCTTACTGATCACAGGTAATTGTTCACCGATTAATCTTCATCAGAGATGTCTTTGTGACGCAAGTCGATTCCTTGCTGATAATAGATGGAAGCTTCGGCAATATTGGTTGCATTGTCTGCAACTCTTTCAATACTGCTTAAGATATTTCCAAAGTTCAGTAAGTTGTACATGTCATTCTGGTCCACGCCTTCAGGAGTTTCCTTTCTTACCATTCTCTTCATTAAATCAGATCTCATTTCATCTACAAACTCATCATTTTTAATGGTCCAAATGGCATATTCCATATCATTGTCTTCGAATGATATTAATGCTTTACGTACCATTTTTTCACTTATCGATAGCATGTTTAGTAATGAATCGCGATGTTTTTCAGGAATAAATGGTGGTTCCATATGTTCGATGTATCGCAATACATTATTGAGTTGGTCTCCAATGCGCTCCATAAATCCAATCATCCTGAAGTAGGAGACAAGCAAACGCAATTCACTTGCCATAGGCTGTTGTAATCCCATGGTTATAATGATATTATCACTCATTTTAATCTCCAGATTGTCCAGTTTATCTTCGTTGGATTTGAACTTTTCAATCCTTTTGGCATTGATGATATCAAGGCCATATGATACTACCTCATCCATAATTTCAAATTGTTCCTGAAGGATTAGCTTCATTTTACTGAAATCGGAATGTAGCTTATCGAATTTTTTATCTTTTTTGATTGACATTTTAAATTAATTACGAATTAATAATTAGGAATTACGAGTCATGTAAATGATGGATCAACCAAATTTACCGGTTAGATATTCTTCGGTGCGCTTGTCTTTAGGTGTGGTAAACATTTGCTTGGTCTTGCCATATTCTACCAACTCTCCCAGGTACATAAACATTGAGTAGTCGGAGATACGTGCTGCCTGCGACATGTTGTGTGTTACCAATACGATGGTAAAGTCTTTCTTCAATTTTACCAGCAAGTCTTCAATTTTAGAAGTTGCAATAGGGTCAAGTGCCGAAGTAGGTTCATCCAGCAAAATAATGTCAGGAGTATAAGCCAAGGCACGTGCAATGCACAACCTTTGCTGCTGTCCGCCAGATAAGAAAGTTCCTCGGTTGTGAAGTGTATCTTTTACCTCGTCCCACAAGCCAACTTCGCGAAGAGACCTCTCTACAATCTCATCTTTTTCCGATCTTTTTAGCTTAATTCCATTCAGGTTAAAACCTGCAATTACATTGTCGTAAATGCTCATGGTTGGAAATGGGTTTGGACGTTGAAACACCATGCCAATCTTTCTTCTCAATTGAATAGGATTCAGTTCGTAGATGTTTTCATCACCCAGGTAAACTCCACCTTTATTGTGAGTATTAGGATACAATTCGTGCATGCGGTTAATGGCTCTTAAAAGCGTACTTTTTCCGCATCCTGAAGGACCCATAATTGCTGTAATTTTGTTTTTTGCGATGCCAGCAGATACATTTTGTATTGCATACTTATCACCTCCGTACGAAACCGATAAGTCATCGATTTTTAAAACAGGAGATTCAATCTTTTCAATAGGATTCTTTATCACGACCTTCTCTTTATATTTTTGCTCTGTAGGCATTTGCTCTTGTTTTAGTATTGTACTTTCCATTTTCTTGCGATTGCTTTGGCTGATAAATTCAGACCTAAGATTAATAGTAATAGGAATAAGGAGGCACTCCATATCATATTTACCAGGTTGGGATCGTTGTAAAATTCCCAAACCAAAAGAGGTACAGCACTCGAAGGTTCTGTAATATTGGTGTTGATAACCGTACTTCCCAAAGCTGTAAGCATAAGAGGAGCTGTTTCTCCTGCAATACGTGATATTCCAAGGATTACTCCGGTAAGGATACCTGAAATTCCTGTTGGTAAAATCACTTTAAGGATTACCTTGTGATAAGGAACACCTAGAGATAAGGCAGCTTCCTTTAATGTTCCTGGAATCATTTTTAAGGTTTCTTCAGTTGAACGGACAATAGATGGCAACATCATAATCGATAAGGCAACACTACCAGCCAACGCAGAGAAGCCGCTGGTAACTGGTTTTACGATCCAGATGTAGCCGATTACACCCAATACGATGGATGGTACACCTTGAAGCATATCCACAATAAATCGAACCAAGCCTGCGAATTTTCCTTTGGCATTTTCGGCAAGGTATGTACCGCATATAATTCCCAGCGGGATAGCAATTAATGAAGCCAAGCCAACAATAATAAGCGTACCAACAATACCATTGGCAATACCACCAGGTATAATCTCATTGTTGGCTACTGCAATCATTGCTTCCATGGTATCCGGAGCCTCCTCGAAGATAAAACTGATGTTTAACTGACGATATCCCTTTATTGCCAATTGGTATAAAATCAGGAACAAAGGCACACCTGAAAGGAAAGCAAGGAAAATCATTCCATTGGTAAAGATCTTGTCTTTCAACAAGCGTTGCTTCATCTTCCTGTCTGATATTTCTGTAGAGATATTCATTTCTTGTATAAAAACCTTTTTTTTTATTAAATTTTTTGGTTTAGTTCCGATATGCATTTTTCAAATGTATATCGGTATTATAAAGGCTAAGCCGATAATTTTTTCATGATTAACTTTCCGATATAATTCACGATACCAGTGATGACGAAGAGGATCAATCCAATCTCGATAAGAGCAGTGTATTTTAAACCTTCTGCTTCGCCAAACTGGTTGGCAATTAAACTGGCCATGGTATTTCCCAAATCGAAAATTCCCGTCGGCATATTATTGGAATTACCAATCAGCATGGTAACTGCCATGGTTTCACCAATAGCTCTACCTAAGGCAAGTATGTAACCTGCAAATATTCCCGAACCTGCATTGGGAACAATTACGTTTCTAACCACTTCGAAGCGAGTTGCTCCAAGTGAGTAAGCAGCTTCTTTTAAACTACCTGGAACCATTGAAATAACTTCGGCACCAAGAGAAGAAGCATAAGGAATAATCATGATCGCCAGAATTACCGATGATGTGAATATTCCGAATCCTTGTGCATTAAGACCCAGTTCTGCAACCAAAGGTTTTAATGCGTAAAATCCCCACAATCCGTATACAACCGATGGAATACCAGCCAACAGATCAACTACCGATCTCAAAAAGGAAGGCAAGGCACCATCTTTAAAATATTCGCCTAAGAACAAGGAAATGGAAAAGGCGAAAGGAAATGTAATGATTAGTGCCAGAATGGAGGTTAGGAGTGTACCGATAATAAATGGCAAAGCACCATAAGATTCACGTCCTTCTGTTGGATCCCATTCTGTAGAAAATAAAAATCCAAACCCAAACTCTTTAAAAGAAGGGATGGAGCCAACAAATAGTGTAGCAACAATTCCCAGGGCAATCAGCACCATAAGAACACCACTGCTAACTAATAAATATTTGAAGATTTTTTCGCTGTTCATAAGATTTGAACGATTCTATAAATAATAATGAAATTCAATGGTTACTCTTTACTTTTACAATGTAGAGCAGACAATGATGAATAACATCTATAATTTTCAAGTTGAGTTTTTCCCTTTAAAGGGAAAATGCCGACAGGCAAAAGGGTGAAATAAAAATATTATCCTCAAAAAACACCCTTCTGGCTGTCGCCATCTCCCCTAAAAGGGGAGAATCCTCAAGTTAAGCTTTTGCATATTCTTATTTCTATTTAAAAATATAGAATAGAAAGGAAATACGCTTTTTATGACTAGAGGACAATGTATGTACTAAAGTGCTTTTCCGTTATAAGTTACTTTACCAAGAACTGCTTTGGCTTTAGCTACTGCAGCTTCTGGAAGTGGAGCATAGTGTACCTTTGTAGTTTCTTTTTGAGCTTCAGGACTAACAACCCATTCAATTAGCTTGATGGTTTGAGCAGCTTGATCGGCACTTCTGTCGTTGTAGTTTTGTTCTTTGTAAAGAATTAACCATGTAAAGCTGGAGATAGGATATCCATCAGCAGCATCGGTATTGGTTAAGCTTACACGAGTATCAGCTGGCATTTCACCTTTTGCAGATGCACTTACCGACTCAACTGAAGGAAGAATAAAGTTACCTGCTTTGTTCTGGATACTTGCTACAGGAATACCCATTGCAAAAGCATATTCAGACCCGATGTAACCAATGGCACCTTCAGTTTGGCTAATTGTACCAGCAACACCAGGGTTACCTTTAGCGCCAATACCAACAGGCCATTTTAAAGCTTTACCGGCACCAATTTGCTCTTTCCAATCCGCACTTACTTTGCTCATATAATCGCTGAAGATAAAAGTGGTACCTGATCCGTCAGAACGATAAACAACAGTGATTTCCATATCAGGAAGTTTTACACCTGGGTTTACTGCTGCAATTTTAGCATCGTTCCATTTATTGATTTTACCCATGAAAACACCTTCCATCAATTCAGGAGTGAATTTTAATTCTGGTTTTCCCGGTAGGTTGTAAGCAGCAACTACAGCACCCAAACATGTAGGAACGTGAAGTACTTCTGCTGGCATGTCGGCTAGCTTCTTGTCATTCAGGAATGCATCACTTGCTCCAAAGTCAACAATTTTATCTTTCAAGCTTCGGATACCTCCACCTGAACCAATTCCACCATAGGTTACCAATAAACCTTTTTCTTTGGTGTAGCTCTTGAAAATTTTGTTGTAAAATGGCTGTGGGAAGGTAGCTCCGGCACCTGTTATTGTTTTAGCCTTTTTGTTGCTTGCAGTTTTATCTTTGCCTGCATTCCCGCAACTTGCCATTAAAGCAACTGCAATAACAGCAGTAAAAAGCAATTGAAATTTTTTCATCTTGGTTTAAATTTTAGTTTAAAAAACGATTGTTCTTAGATTTTTTAATATTTTAAAATCTTGTTTGATACATTTACATAGTGTAAAAAGAATTAACTTGTATCTTTTCACACTACAATGTTAGAACACTAATGTTACAGGAATATTACAGCAATGTTAATAAATCGTTACTAGTTGTAAGTGTCGCAAAATCAATAGTAAAGAGAGTTTTTGTAGTTGTGTGGAATCATTTTAAATAGATTTTTTATTAAAATTATCTCTCTTTGTTACAGTTAAAATAATGTAGAAAGTATGAAAAAAGATTTGCAAGAAGTCGCTGATATTATTTCAAACTCAAAAGGTATGATTGCTTTTACAGGAGCAGGAATATCTGTTGAAAGTGGAATACCTCCTTTCAGAGGACCAGATGGATTGTGGAGTAAATATGATCCCAAATGTCTGGATCTGGATTATTTTCATTTGAATCCTGTTGAATCGTGGAAGGCCATAAAGTCGATCTTTTATGATTTTTTTGGAGAAGCAAGCTACAATGGCGCTCACAAAGTATTAGCACAACTTGAGGAGAAAGGATTACTTAAAGCTGTGGTAACCCAAAATATCGACAATTTACATCAAGAGGCAGGTTCAAAAACGGTTTATGAATTTCATGGCAATTCTCAGAAGTTGGTTTGTTTGCAATGTGGCAAAAGCTATGTTCCATCTGAGGTAAATTTGAATAAATTGCCTCCCAAATGTGAGCATGACAAGAAAATTCTGAAACCCGACTTTGTCTTTTTTGGAGAAGGGATTCCTGAAGCAGCCTATCGAAAATCATTGCAGGCAGCCAGAGATGCTGATGTAGTATTGGTAATAGGAACTACTGGTGAAGTAATGCCTGCTGCCATGATTCCTACCGAGGCCAAACGAAATGGAGCGGTGGTAATCGAAATCAATACCGAAGAATCGAACTATACAGATGGAGTTACGGATTACTTTTTGCAAGGAAAGGCGAGTGAGATCTTGGAAAAGATTTATGGAATGGTGAAATGAGATTGTAAGAGTAAAAGAATAACCCAACAACAGTCTGCGAGAACAAAATCCTGACAAAAAAATGGCAACAACACGCTGCGAGAGCCCAATCGGCCTCAAAATTTGCTTCTCGCGACCTGCGAGAGCAAAATCATGACATAAAAACGACAACAACAGCCTGCGAGAAGTAAAATGGCCTCATTTTTTTGTTCTCGCAGGCTGTTGTTCTATTTTTTGGCTCCCAAATATGTTCTCGCAAGCTGTTGTTCTATATTTTGGCATCTAAAATTGAGAATCACAAGAATAATAAAGAAATTTTTCTTCAAGAGATAGACTTTAAAATTGTGATTTACCAAGAAGCAAGTAAGTTTAAAAACGAGCTTGTATTTATTTGATATATTGGTTTGTGAACTAAGATTTGTGATTTTGACGGGTTTGTATTTGTTGCAGAACGGACTTTCTTATGTCATTTAAGAAGGCATTATAGGCGAAAATATTTTATATTTGTTAGCGATTTTGGTGTTTGGGCTCATTTGCGAGTAGGAACGCCATCCTTAATCAAGAATATATTTTTAATAAAAATAGAATTTCACATGAAGTTATTAGAAGGAAAAACAGCGATTGTTACCGGTGCTTCTCGCGGTATTGGTAAAGCGGTTGCAATTGAATTTGCAAAACAAGGTTGTAATGTTGCTTTTACTGACTTGTTCTACAATGAGCAAGCTATCGAAACTGAAAAAGAAATTGCTTCTTACGGTGTAAAAGCAAAAGGATATGCTTCTGACGCAAGTAACTTTGCTGATACTGATAAGGTAGTTGCTGAAATCGTAAAAGAATTTGGTGCTATTGACATCTTGGTAAACAATGCTGGTATTACTAAAGATACTTTATTAATGCGTATGACTGAAGAGCAGTGGGATGCAGTAATCAACGTGAACTTGAAATCTGTTTTCAACTTTACCAAAGCAGCTCAAAGAACAATGTTGAAGCAGCGTAGCGGTTCTATCATCAACATGAGTTCTGTAGTTGGTGTTAGCGGTAACGCTGGTCAGTCAAACTACTCAGCTTCTAAAGCTGGTATCATCGGATTCACAAAGTCTGTAGCTAAAGAGTTAGGTTCCAGAGGTATCCGTTCTAATGCAATTGCTCCAGGTTTCATCATTACTGAAATGACTGGTAAATTACCAGAAGATGTAGTAAAAGAGTGGGCAGGAAAAATTCCATTGAAACGTGGTGGTACACCAGAAGAAATTGCTCAAACATGTGTTTACTTGGGATCAGATTTGTCTTCATACGTAACAGGTCAAACACTTCACGTTTGTGGTGGTATGAACATGTAAGAAATATCACATATAAAGATATGAGCCATCTCGTTTGAGGTGGCTTTTTTTGTTAATAGACGCAGATTTTTAGGATTTTAGATGATTGTTTATGATATGGTTCGTTGGATGATTGAACTTCGCTGAAAGTTAGGGTATCCCAATCATAAACAATCATGATCATCTGCGTCTAATTACATGTTTTTCCTTATTTACCCAATAAGTCACATTCCTCTTAATACATACTTCTTACAATTCACTACATCGAAACTACAGTTGATGTCAATTTGTTTTTTTCTTGTACTCTTTATTCGGAATATTGTATCGTAGGATAAAAAATTAAGACATGAGAACAAAATATAAAAACATGAAAAAACTTTTACACTTAACCTTCGCTTTGATAGCAGTATTTATGCTATCTACATTGCCAGCCAATGCAGGAAATGGAGATTGGGATATTGTGATAACCAAGAATAACAATTGGAGAGTTGAAAATATTAAAATCTCTACCAATGGCGATATTGAGTTTAATGAAGACTATACCGATGTAAAAGCCATGTCGGATGATGCTTACATTAAAATAAGCATGGTGAGTTTCGGTATGAAACGCAAGCTGTACATCAGATCGGACGAAGGAAGAATTAACTATCGATACTATGAGGGGAGCAGAGAAGTTGATTTTGAACCTAAAGGTCGTGCCTGGATGAAGAAGATGCTTCCGGATATTGTTAGAAATTCGGGCCTTGATCTTGAAAATAGAGTAAATAAAATCTACAAAAAATCTGGCGTTACAGGCTTTTTGAATGAATTGCAGGAAACGGATAGTGATTATTATCGTTCGCGCATGGTAAAATATTTATTAAAGAACAATAAACTAGATAAGAGCGAACTTCAAAATTTACTAAGAGAGTTTCCATATCGAATTAGTTCGGATTATGAATTGTCGCAGATTTATAAGAAGTACAATCCGGTATTTATTCAGGATCCTGAAATTTCAGCAGAATTTTTTAATAGTCTAGATGAGATCTCATCAAATTATGAGCTTTCACAAGTTTTAAAATCGGTTTATAAATTGAATGAACTTAACGAAGAAAACTTTACCCATTTTATTGAGGCAATGGGGGATATTAGTTCATCTTACGAGAAATCAAACCTAATGAAGATGGCTCTTGCTGATGATAAACTGACAGAAGCTCAATTGAATAAAGTATTGAGTGAAGTTGAAGAACTTTCGTCGAGCTATGAGAAATCACAGATTATCAAATCGATTATTAAGGATGAAGGATTGTCATCTGGTAATGTGAATAAAATTATTGAATTGACCGAATCTGTATCTTCAGATTATGAGATGGGTCAAATTATCAATTCTATGATTCGAGAAGAGATGATCAGTAATTCGAATTTAAATGAATTTACAGAATTATTGGGAAATATATCATCTGATTATACTTATAAGGGAATTCTAGATCAATTGATTGAATATGAGCAATTGGGAGAGGATCGATTTGACTTTTTATTGAAAGCTTCTGATGATATTTCATCAAGCTATGAATTAAGCAAGTTTTATAAAACCCTTTTGGTGAAAGGGAATTTGACTAAAAAGCAGCAATTAACTCTTATTTCCAAATCAGAAAACATATCTTCTAATTACGAATTGGCAAGTTTTCTTTTAACAGCAACCCATCAAATGGATTTGGAAGATAAAGAAATTAAAGATGCGTTGATTAAGGCAACACAGGAGATAAGCTCAGAGTACGAGTATGGCAAAGTAATGAAAGCCATTTATTCAAAATGAAACGTCCATGAGTAAATAATTATTAACTCACACACGAGGATGATTATTTAGGAATGGTAAGTTCCATCTGACCTTGACAAGAAAATTATAAACAGATGAAATTAACGAAAATGTAAGAAGATCGATTTATCGGGTAAAAAACTCGATAGATCGAATTCTTAATGAAAGATTGTAATTCGACAAAATCATTGCCGTATCTTTAAATCGAGCACAGGTTTAAATGTAAAATCAGAGAAAAACCATAACCGTGAATAAAAATCTCCGCTTTATTATCATCAGTCCTATTCTTGGAATGCTTTGTTACATTCTGGCATTTTATAGCTATGTAGGCGAATTGCCTGGTTTTGAATACCAGTTGACCGGATATTTGCCTAGCGCTGTATTTGGTTTATGGGCAGGTTTATCTACCTTATTTGTGGGTAAATATCTTAACAAGTTGGTGAGTTGGAAACAGAGACATGCCATACGTTTTTTAATACAAAGCTCAGTTTTGTACCTTATTGGTTTGATTCTAATTGCCATTTATTCTGAAATGTTTTTGATCTCGTTAAGAGGTAATTTAAGTTATTCTCAATTTTGGTTGATTTACAATGATGAAATATTTAAGACGCTTTTGATTTTGTTTTTGGTAGTTCTTGTGTATTGCATTATTGATTTCATGATTTACTCATTCAACCAGATGCGAGAAGAGGAAATTAAGTCGGTGGAGCTAATGAACAATCAGCTTAATCTACAATTCGAAGCATTAAAATCTCAATTGAATCCACATTTCTTATTTAATTCTTTAAATACCATATCATCTCTGCTTTATAAGGATAAGAAAGTGGCGGAGAAGTTTATTCGAATGTTTGCTGAAAGTTATCGTTTTATATTTAAGCAAAACAATAGCCCATTAATACCCCTTCAAAAGGAATTGGATTTTGTACAATCATACAATTATTTGTTGCAAGTAAGGTTTCAGGAGGCTTATGAATTAAAGATTAATATACCTGAAAATGCTAAGGAATCATATGTGCCACCACTTTCGATTCAAATGTTGGTTGAAAATGCCATTAAGCACAACTTAATTTCGCAAACATCACCTTTGTTGGTAGATATTGAAATCGACAATAATTATTTGTGCGTAAAGAACAATATTAATCCATTAAGAGAGCAACCAGAATCATTTCAAATTGGAATAGAGAATATTAAAAAGAGATATTCATACTTTACCAATGACAGCATTTTGCTGGATAAGAATGAGCACTTTAAGGTAAGACTGCCTTTAATACTTCAATCGTGAAACAATACTTTGCCTTATGAAAACCAGTTATTTAAATAATAATATATACCGTTTGATTACACCTCCGTGTGTTGCGATATTGGTATATCTTTTAATGCTGTTAATTTTTGATCGCTTAACCGAGATCAGCAATAATTTTAGCCCCGAAGAATTAATATTCCTAATTGCAGTAACTGCAATTTTATTCGAATCTTACAGATTCTGGTTATTGAAAACTGATAAGATTCCAATTCTAAACAGAAATAAGTTGTTAAAATTTTCTGTGATTTATACAGGAAGCTTTTTAATTACTGCAGGTTTGGTGTATGTCTTATTTGCTGTTTATTATAGGTTTGTAATTGGGATTAGTGAATTTTCTTCAGAACTCGTTTCATTCCTAATTATCTTTATTCTGGTTGGCATTCTGTTTCACCTTTTTTATTTGAGTATTCGATTCCTGGACAGACAAAATTCACTTTTGCTTGAGAAAGAGGAACTGAATAGAAAGAATATCGAATTTGAATTAGAAGTGTTTAAAAATAAACTGAACCCTGATTTCTTGTATGAATCTTTAGAAAGTGTAATCAGTTTGATAAGAAGAGACCAAGTTGAAGGAGCAGAGGAGTATATCGATCATTTGGCACTATTCTATAGAAGAATACTGGGCAACAGATATTCCGAGATCATAACACTTGAAGAAGAGAAATTAAAAATAGATGAATATTTAAGACTTAGAAATTACAATTACTCAGATAATTTAATTGTAAATTGGGCTCTGGATGACATAAAGAATGTACATGTTGTTCCAAACATGATTTTACAAACCATTCAATTGATTGAATATAGTCAACAAGTTGATTTGAATACGAAGTTAGAAATTTCAATTAAGGACTCTGACGATACTATTCTCTTTCGATTTTTGTCATCGGAGCGATTAACACCATTGCCAAAATTTAAGAATTTGAAGGAGGCGATACAAAAGACTTTAGCTTTTTATACAGATGCTCAGTTTTTATGGGAAAGAGTTGATAATTATATTCAGATATCTATACCTAAAATTAACATTGAAGACTAACAGACACTAAATACACTACGCCTAAAAATGAATGTTATTATAATTGAAGATGAAGGGTTAGCTGCGGATAAACTGGAGCGACTATTGCATAAATATGATCCGAAAATTAAGATAATTGATAGATTTGAATCCATTACAGAATCTTCAATTTGGCTTGGAAACCCTGAAAATACAGCGGACCTAATATTTTTGGATATCCACTTGGTGGATGGTTTAAGCTTTGAAATTTTCAATAGAGTTCAGGTTAAAACTCCTATAATTTTTACCACAGCTTATAATGAGTATGCACTAAATGCCTTTAAATTAAACAGTGTGGATTACCTTTTGAAGCCAGTTACTTTTGATAGTCTTTATGATGCGCTTAAGAAGTATGAAAGCATGAAAGAATCTTTTGGTAAACAATCTATAAAAAGCATTGAGGAACTAAGTGCTGCATTGGCAAATATTCAAAAAGATTACAAGACTAGGTTCATGGTAAAGGTCGGAGAGAAGTTGAAATCTTTCAGAGCCGAAAGTATAGAACTTTTTTACTCAGAAGGAAGAGATGTTTTCATTTTATTGAATGAAGGAAAAAGGTACATTATCGATTATAAAATGGAAGAACTACAAGATCTTTTGGATCCGAAGCAATTTTATCGCATCAGTCGCTCTTTTATTGTAAATATTAATGCAATAAATGATGTATTGGTGCATTCAAATTCTCGCTTAAAAGTGGTTTTAAACGCAGAGTGCGATAAAGAGCTAATCGTTAGTAGAGAAAAGGTAGGTAGTTTTAAAAATTGGTTTAGCGGTAGTTGATTAAAGTTGTTTGATAATTAGTTGCTTTTTTTTGTGAATGATTATTCCCAACATCCACCCCCAAATTAAATAACACAATAGATAATACCCGCTTCCAGAAAATTTTACTCCAGTAAAAAAGCCAAGTAATAAGAGCAGTAGACCAATGATGCCACCAACTATTATGCCTTTGGTGGCATTAAAGTTGGTGATTCGAAATCCTATAAGCAGTGCTGCAGCCATTGAAAAGATGAATAAACAGGTCCAATCTATCATGAGTATTTTATTACGGAAACTAGTCCATGGTATTGCAAGTTCCTCGGCGAGGTAACTGGTAAATACAAATCCATATAGAAGACTCGTTAGAGTAATACTTGCTAGAGCTCCTCCAATTATTATGCGTATTGTTTTCTTTTTCATTATTTAAAAGATTCAAATCGATAGGCCTTTGCCTTTCCATTTACGATTATTCCTAAAACACGCTCTTTGGGATGTAATCTATCATCGGCAAAGTTGATTGGGAAATTAATGGTAGAGTTAGTTGGATAACTTCCATAAGGATTAATATCGTAGCTTCGGTTATGGCCTGTATTTGTAGAAAGAATTCTCCCGGCTGAGGATATTAGTGACCATGTCTCTAAAGAAGTTTCCAATACAAACAGATTGTCAGTTTTTGATTCGATAAGATCACCTTGTACACATGTTTGAAGCATTTGACTCCAATTGGAAGAAGTTTGTCTATCGTAAGGTACTACATTGCTATTGTACAAAAAACCTGATACACCATAGGTAGTAATTGAGCCATTGATAAGTCTGTTCCAAACAGTGGCAGTTCCGGTAAGGGGACAAAATACTACAGAGAAATAATTGTCACCAATTTCATCATTTACAATCTCATGCCAATTCAATATGGCATGGGGATAAGCTCTATAGGTATTATCCATACAAACACCAATTATCAATCCTTTTTCTCCAATTACATTAAGGAAAGTATCATCTTTGGGTTCATTAAATTCAGGAGAATCAATAGCAGGAATTGCATCACGTAAGGCTCCTACGTACACTTTTTCTCTGGGAATTAACCAACCGTCACTACCAGTAACTGATTCTCCTTCATTTTGAACAGGAAGATTGCTTTCGAAAATCTCCAGGCCAGGAAAGAAAGTTCCCCAAGAGAACCAATATCCAATGTATGCATTCATAGGTGTAAGTTGCTTCCCTTGATTTGGCCCACTTAAGGCGGTGCCAAATATATTGTATCTACTACCTTCATCATCTTGCATAATTGTTGGTAATTCACCATCTATAACTTCAAAATTCATTTCATTGCCGTCAAGTTCAGTTTTATAGGCGACCATAAAATTCCAACCTTCAGATCCGATTACAACAAAGTTTTCCTCCTCAAAACTATCGTTTATCAGGTTGATAGCATAAGATGTTGGATTAGTAGGAGGATTGTTATCATTATTTGGAGGATTATCTGCGCCTATGTCATCGCTTGAATTACTGCATGATATTATTGTCAATATAAGAATCAGGCTTAAATTTTTAAAAAGAGCTTTCATGATATGTATTTGTTTAGAATTGCTATTTTACATTTATTACATAGTTAATGCCGATGTTTGCACGGTAGCTTGTAACCAGTTGAGTGCCTTCAACATTATTACGAATAGGGATTTCAAACTTAGAGTGCAATTTTACCTTAGGAGAGACTTGTATTTCAAGGTTTGGCACCAAATACATCCAAGTGCCTCCGGTATTAGGAAAGTCACTTCCGTTATTTTCATCTTTTTGAGTGTGCCGTAGTTTGTATTGAATTCCACCATTTAGAATGGTATTTCCAATTAAAAAACTATCCGAAAGTCCAACGTTTAGAACCATTTCGTTTCCAAACCTATATTTCTGACCACCATCGTATCTTCCAACTTCGAAGCTGTAACGATAGCTCAATAGGGAATATAAGCTTAGGGTGGGACGAAGCAATCCATAATATGAGTATGAAATAGCCCCTATACCGTCCCATGAACCCGTCCCAACTTGCAAATCAGGGGGAAGTAGTATGTCAAATTCATTATCGCGTTTGTATACTGTCCCTGTTGGAAATTTTGGTCCGGCTGCTATTAAAACTTGATGCTTCTTACTTTGATGGAGTGTATACTGGCCAAGAAGTACGATATCACCAATACCACTTGCCGACTGTGTTGTATTGCCAAAATTTGAAAACACAGTTTGTTCTTGCCATACATATGGAAGTATGCTGGTAACTGTCCATTTATTTGTAATTGGATAGCTCAATCTAAGTAAAGTACTTCTTGTTATTCTTTCTCTATTTGCATCATCCAATTTGGAACTGCCGGCATAAAGTTTATCCATTTTGTTGTAGTCGTATGAAAAATCAACTATTAATGTATTTTCTGAATAGGATTTTATACCTAAACTACTTGATAATGGAGCGCCACCTGTACAACAAGCTTGAGAAAAAGATTTGTTTTGTACGATTATCAGACTGATAAGAAGTAATGACAAAGTTGTTATTGTGTTTACATTCATGGTGATATTTATTTATCAATCCTAAATTACGATAAGGCTAATGATTAAAATGTCAGCAGAATGACATTATAGCATTTTACAAGTACTATACAATGCTAAATGGTATTTGTAATATTCATTAATTAGATTAATTTTAAATAAGAATTTAATATTAATAAATAATATTAGTTGTTATGAGAAAATTAATTAGAACTGCAGGTTTAGGACTTGTATTTGTATTGTTTTTAATTGTTGGAAATCAGAAAAATACTTTTGCACATTGCGAGGTGCCATGTGGTATTTATGCCGATTCAGTTCGTGTTGTATTGATGAGTGAGCATATAACTACCATCGAGAAGAGTATGAAGAAAATTGTAGCATTATCAGCTGAAGAGAACGTGAATTACAATCAATTGGTTCGCTGGGTAAATAACAAAGAAGAGCATGCTAAGAAATTACAGGAGATTGCTACTCAATACTTCATGTTTCAGCGTGTAAAGCTTACTGATGATGCTGAAAAAATGAAAAAGAATCAGAAATTATTGGCGAAACTTCATGAAATTTGTGTTTATGCGATGAAAGCGAAACAGACTACCGATTTAAATGTGATTAAGAAATTGAACAATTCGGTTCATGACTTTTCACACTTGTATTTCGGTCCAGGAAAACATCACCACCATCATCATTAAGAATCAAAAATATTGCAGCCCTTTCATAAGGAATGAGAGGGCTGAATTCAATTACAAAATCAAAAAGCAATTTATAAAATGAATAACTCAATTTGGTGTTTCGAGAATGTAAATCTATTTCAAATTCTATGTCCACATAAATTAAAGCAATATCAAAAAGATCATTTTGAGGGATTTAAAAAAGGAGATGTTATTTACTTCCCTGATGATTCTTCCAAATCCATTTTTATGGTGAGTAAAGGGAAAGTTAAAATTGTTTCCTATAGTGATGAAGGTGAAGAAATTGTGAAAGCGATTTTAGGTAAAGGAGAGATTTTTGGAGAGAAAGCTTTATTGGGAGAAGAGAAAAGAGATGACTATGCATTGGCTTGTACTGAACCTACCGAGCTTTGCCCAATGAGACTTCCCGATATGTATGAATTGATGCGTCAGAATGAAAAGTTTGGTTTGTCGATTTATAAGTTAATAGGGTATAGAATTAAGAAGATGGAACGCAGGTTCGAAGCCCTTTTGCATAAAGATGTAAAGACTCGTTTGTGTGAATTCCTTAAAGAAATGGCAAATGAGAATGGAATTGAGAGTGGTTCAGAGGTAATTGTGAATCATTTTCTGACACAAAAAGACTTTGCAGATTTAATTGGAACAAAAAGAGAAACAGTAACCAGATTGTTTAATGAATTGAAACAGGATGGGATAATAGATTATACCAGAAAAGAAATTCGTATACGAGGTGTAGAAAATCTATAAAAAACCAACTTTCTGTCCTTTATGTGATGCAGCTTACATTTTTTGGATTGCGAAGGAAGTACTTTTGAATTAAAGTATTAATCCAAAAATTGTTCGATATGAGAAATTTACTATTATTTGCAGCTGCAAGTCTATTTCTATTTTCAGCTTGCGACGACGACGATAATGATGTGATGGTTCAGGATAAACTAAATCTTAATATTACAGGATTAGAAGATTTAGGAGATGACTATGCCTACGAAGGATGGCTTATTGTTAACGGGAAAGCAATTTCGGCTGGTATCTTTAATGTGAATGAATCAGGAGCCCTATCACAAACATCATTTCCCATTAATTCGGCTGATTTAAGTAATGCAGCAGCCTATGTATTAACGATTGAACCAAGTCCAGATAATGATCCGGCACCATCGAATATTCATATTCTTGCGGGTGATTTTTCAGGTTCAAAAGCGACATTATCGGTTGGACATTCCTCAGCACTAGGTTCAGATTTTTCAAGCTCGACAGGAAGTTACATTTTAGCAACTCCTACCGATGGAGCTGATAGTAATGAGAAGAGTGGAGTTTGGTGGCTTGATCCTTCGGGCGGACCAGGAGCAGGTTTATCTTTACCAACTTTGCCATCGGGTTGGAAATACGAAGGTTGGGCAGTAATTGATGGTGTTCCTGTTACCACAGGTAAATTTACTTCCGTTTCTGGTGCTGATGATAGTGCTCCATTTAGCGGAAATCAAGCGGGACCTCCATTCCCAGGCGAAGATTTTCTTATGAATGCGCCAACAGGAGTGATATTTCCAACAGATTTGGCAGGCAAAACAGTTGTTATTTCAGTAGAGCCAGAGCCAGATAACAGTGCAGCTCCATTTTTACTAAAGCCATTAGTAGGTATGGTACCAGCAGATGCTGATGATCATACACTTTACGACATGAGCAATAACTCACAAGCAACAAATCCTACAGGAAACGTAACAAGATAAAAAAGACTGATTAAGCTGGATAATATTTCAGATTAAAGCAACTATAAAAACAATAAGCTCGATTGGGGCTTATTGTTTTTCTTTGCATTCAAGTTGTAAGTAAGCACCAAACACCTTATTCTGATTAAAACTCACCAAAGGCAAATACCCTTCAAACCATTTGCCATCTTTCCATTTCAATGGATGATTCTTTGCCATTTCTTTATGGAACTGGTCAAAAGTAGATTTTGGTTGAAAATGTACTTTGAATATTCCTTTGGTCTCAGCGTGTAAATGCTCGTCAAGTTTAAGGGCAAGAATACCCATATTGTATCTCAAATTGATTTCAAGACAGGGTTGAAGTTTCATTTCTCCATACTGATCTCTAAAGAGCATACAATCAATACCCAAATAGCCATAGTAGTTTTGCGCAACACCACAGGTAATCAAAGCTTCCTTCAAGTCTTCCGATAGCTGTTGCATCTTATCATCAGAAAGAAATTCTTTTATTTCTGTAGGCATTCCACCTATTATATTACCATCGTACTGACCATTGCTGTTGGTAGCAAAGAAACCATTACCGATATAATTCACCTCACCTTTGGCATCAATGTAAAATTGAAGAGAGAAATCATATTTTTTATCCAACAAGGGTTCAACCATAACATAGCCCTGAATACCCAAGGTTCCATTGATCCACTGTATGATGGAATCATTTAAATGAGATTGACGAAGTACCTGCAGACCTCTACCCGAAGAACTCCAGGGAGCTTTAATTACAATTTGCTTCCACTGATTAATCAACTTTTCTATCTCAGAAACAGAAGTACATATTGTTGCAATTTGTTCTTTTTCGATATAGAGAGAATTGTTGGTATGATCCAGAAAAAAGTTCAAAACTTCCAATGCCTTTTTACGACTGTACAAATCTTTGTGATTCGCTTGCCATTCAGCATTGGGGCGATTCTTAAACTCTTGCTGACAAGAATCTTTCAGGTGTTTGAAAATGTGATGAATTCTTGGACTCCATCCCCAAGGTTCCAAACTCTCTTTGGCAGATTTTACAAACTCTTTATCCTGTATTGATGATTCGAACAGTTTGAATTCTGGCAAAGAAATACCAGCTTCCTTCATAACAGTTATAAATTCCTGATCAGGCAACTGATTGATCAAAACCACATCTTTTTCATCGGCAAAATGCATGGGCAAAACATCCAAATCCTTCTCAAATCGCGAAAGCGTTTTATTGGGCATATAGCTTGCTGTACCATTGGCAATGGCAATTTCGCATGTTGGGTTGTAGATAAATATTTTAGGAAGTATTTCGCTGCTCATGTTTAGATTCTTGGTTTTGATGAGGCAAAAGTAGCGCAAATCAACATATATTTGTCATTCGAGTAGAATTTTTACAAACATTAATTTATGATATTTCCTAAGCCTCTTGTTCATGGCAAATTCCTTCGCCGATACAAAAGATTTTTAACAGATATGGAACTGGATAATGGAGAAGTTGTGATTGCACATACCTCAAATTCCGGCAGTATGAAATCTTGCCTCGAGGAAGGAGCAGAGGTATACCTCACTCATGTTAATGATCCCAAACGCAAAACCAAGTATACCTGGGAGATGATCAGGATCAATGGAGCTTGGGTGGGTATCAATACTGCGGTTCCCAATGTGTTGGTGTACGAAGCTGTGCTGAATCAGGAGATAGAAGCATTAAAGGGGTATACTATCGTAAAGCGAGAAGTAAAATTCGAGGATAGCCGTTTTGATGTATTTGCCAGCAATGAGGATGAAGAATGTTTTATAGAGGTGAAGAACGTGAGCTTAAAGGATGGAAAATATGCTCGTTTCCCTGATGCCGTAACCACTAGAGGCAAGAAACATCTGGAAACTTTAATGAGAGTAAAAGCAGAAGGCAAACGCGCTGTAATGGTGTATGTAATTCAACGCAGCAATGTAGAAATCTTCACCCCGGCCTTTGATATCGATCCTGATTATGCAGCGACACTAAAAAAAGCTTACGAGAGCGGAGTAGAGGTGTATCCGATTCGTGCTGCTGTAAGTCCTGAGAAAATTGAATTGGCAGAAATTCTTCCTTTTCAGTTATCAGTGAGCATATGAAAGTTTGCACATACTAAAGTCCCCCTTTCAGGGGGGATTTAGGGAGGTGTTTTGACATTTTTTCTACATTTGCAAAAAATAGCAAAGGAAATGAACGAAATGGCAAGAGAAGGATTGGCAAAGTACCGCCAATTAAGAGATGAGGTAAGTGAATTGAGTGAGAAACTGGCCAATCTGCATAAAGATCAGATGGCATGTAAAAAAGCTTGTTCGGAGTGTTGTATGAATTTTCAGGTTTTGCCAGTGGAGTATTTTGCAATTTTGGATGAATTGAAGCAGAATCCTCCTGCACAATGCCGGGAACTTGACGATGAGGCAGAGGAATGTAATTTCCAGATTAATGATTTGTGTCAGATTTATGCATCTCGTCCGTTTATTTGTCGAACTCATGGGCTTCCGCTATTGTTTATGAATCAGGAAGGCGATGCCTGGGAGTTATCGGCTTGTCCGCTAAACTTTACTGATTTTGATGACTTTCATGCAGAGAATACCTATCCTCAGGATACCTACAATAGCAAAATCTTCATGATTAATCAAGAGTTTATCAAGCATTACGAGGCCGAACAATTCGGAGAGTTTGATTTGATTCCTGTTAATCGATTGGTAGCGGATTTGAAGAAATAAAGGGGTTTAAAGAAAAGTTTCGCGCAAAGAGCGCTAAGATTAAACATTTGATCTATGCGCTTTTTTGTTTTTAATATTCAGGTTCAAATATGCAGCAGCCAAAGTCCCCATCTTAGGGGGATTCAGAGGGTGTTGTATTTATGGGTTATGAGCTAAGGATTTTTTTCCATTCTAAAGTGAAATTAGAAATTTCAAGTTTGACAAACCTCAAATTACAAATCTGAGGTAGCTTGAGCCTTTCACGAAAAGAACTCAGCTTATTATACAAATAACTTGAAAATACAGGCAGTTAATTCAACTGCGGGTTCTTTGCTTTTCCTGATAAAAGAAGAAGAAGCACTACGATTGCCACACCAATGTATCCCGCAAGGAAATAATTGCCGGTAAGCGTATAAATTCTGCTAAAGAACAAAGGAGCAATTGCGCTGGCAAAAACAATAAGCGACATGGATAATCCGCTAATGGCACCCAAATGCTTTCGGCCAAAAAATCGAGGCCAGGTTAGCGATGCCAATACTGCAAATAAGCCTCCCATAACACCATTGCCGAATATTAAAATGTAATATCCCATAGGATAATTTAGAATTGCCACACCAAGTGCCGATAGCAAACATCCAAGTAAATACACCAATAAAAGCTTTTGCAATCGAGTATAATCGCTAAGAATGTTGCCAACAAAGGCTGTGATGATAGATACGATAGATGTTGGTATAAATACGCTTAGGGCTTTTTGTTCGGAATAACCACATGAATCGAAAATAGAGATCACATTAAATGTAAAACCTGTAACAAAGAAAGCGCTAAAGCATAAGGCAAGGGCAAAAATCCAGAATACCCATGTGCTGCGAGCTTCGGGTAAGGTATAGTCTCTTTTGGGGGTAAAAGAAGTGTTGTTTTTCGATTTTGCTTCAAGTACTTTTCCATCGGGAATTAAACCACATTCTTCAGGATTATCTCGGTAAACGATAAAGGCAAAAACCACGAACAAAAGTGTTAAGATTGCCAATATCTGGTATGCGGTTCTCCAATCGAATTCACCAATTAACATGGCGATAAACAAAGGTGCTACTGCAAAACCAAAGGATTGTATGGCACTGGAAATGCTATTGGCCAACCCTCTGCGTTTGTCGAACCATTTCATAATAAGGTTGCGCGAAGCAAGGGTTAATACCCCTTGTCCCGAAAAGCGCAATAGAAAGAAGAAGATGGATACCATTGCGAATGAAACCACAGAGTATTTAATGCTGAAGGTTTTTGACAAGCCGCTTGCTATACCTGTTGAAGCTGAAAACAGCATGAGTGTAATGGCAAGGGTTAATGCTGCGATAATGGCAGTAAATCTTGCTCCGAATTTGTCGTATATTTTACCAGCATAGGTCAATATGGTCGAGCTTGCCACGGTTCCGATTAAATAAGCAGTACTTAATGCATCTCTGTTTAATTGTAATTCGTCAATTAAATAATCGGTAAAGACAGAAACACCAATGGTTTGTCCGGGAATGCTGCAAAGTACACCAATGGTACCGGCAGCCATACTTATCCATCCGTAGAAAAATGGGATTTTTGCAGGTGCAAAAGGAAAATTCGGATTTCTTTTCATTCAAGTTTTGGTTGATAGCTATTGACCTGCAAAGGTAGTCGATTTTGTTTATCTTGTTAATTAAAATTAAATAACAGATTATTAACAGTTCACAAAAGAATTACTCTCTATTTTGATCCGCGAAAATTAAAAACCAATTAAAATGGAAAATTTAGGAAAATTACTACTTAGAGTAAGTGTTGCAGGTTTAATGTTGCCTCACGGTATTCACAAATTAATGAACGGAATTGGTGGTGTAAAATATTTGTTGGGACAGGCTGGTATGCCACAGTTTTTGTCCTATGGAGTTTATATTGGTGAAATTGTAGCTCCAATTTTAATGATATTGGGTTTGTACACCAGAGTTTCAGGACTATTGATTTCATTTACCATATTGGTAGCTACTGCGGCGGCTCATGCTCACGAAATATTTAAATTTACCGAGTATGGTGGCTTGGTTATAGAGTTAAATGCACTTTATATATTTGCCGCACTGGCTGTAGCACTTATCGGACCAGGTAAATTCCGATTGGGAAATCAGAGAGGATTCTGGAAAGAATAGTGATCAGTTAGCAGTTAGCAGTTATCGGTTATCGGTGTTGATTTGATATTATTTTTATCTTGCTGAGAAATATAGTGATATGAGTATTTTAGCTTATTAACAGATAATTTGAAAACAAAGAAGTTTGCCTGAAGGGCAAAAATATGAATAGCCCAGGGTAAAGAAGTGAAGGGACTGCTACCCTGGCTTAATTGTTTATAGCACAAATCGTCGCACTTAATGTCCTTAATTATTGAGATTTTATTGTTGCGACGAGAATAAATTATTGATTACTTCTTTTTTGGATTTAGGGGGTAATCATAGAAATTAACAATAGATTAAGAAATAGAACTCGAAATACATTGTACATTTGTACTTGTACTTCGAGTTTTTTTTATGATCAGACATTTTACTCGCTTTTTTCAGCGAGAACAACAATATTCAGCAGTAGGAAAAGATCTATTTAAATTGGCCATTCCAATTATTGGATCTTATTTATTGCATACAGCTTATAATCTTACCGATATGATATGGGTAGGATCATTGGGAAGTAATGCTGTAGCGGCGGTAGGATCGGCAGGTTTCTTTCTGCACCTGGGCTGGGCAATGGCTTCCATAGTTACGGTTGGAGCCAATATTAAGATTTCACATTCGGTAGGAGCAAAGGATGAGGAGGGAGCAGGTAGGTTTGCTACCTCGGCACTTTGGGGAATTGGAATTATTGCCGCCATATTTTCAATCATTTTCTGGGCATTTCCCGATAAATTTATCAATTTCTTTCAGATGCAGGATCCAGAGGTGAACGAAATGGCCACCTCTTATTTGGTGATTAGTACATTTGGCGTGATATTAAGTTATGCCAATCTCTTATTTATTAGCATGTTTAATGCTCATTCGGAAACCAAAATTTCTTTTAAAGCCAGTTTAATTGGAACTGCGGCCAATATCGTACTCGATCCCATATTGATTTTTGCTTTGTCGCTTGGTGTTGATGGAGCAGCATATGCAACCATTATAGGTCGCAGCTTAAGCTTGATTTATTTCTTTGTGATATACAAGAAAACTGCAAATATTAATTTCAGAGGACTATTGCCTAACCTGGACAAGTTTAAAACCATATTTGCTGTTGGAACACCAGCTGCCATTCAGAGAATATCATTTTCCATTATCTATATCTTTTTGGCAAGAATTATTGCAGAATGGGGACCTAATGCCATTGCCGTGCAAAAGATTGGAGTGCAGATAGAATCCATTACCTTTATGATTGTAGGAGGCTTTATGCAGGCAGTTACCATTATGGTAGGACAGAGCTATGGTGCTAAAAATCTGACCAAAGTTCCCAATATTTACAGGGCTGGTTGGAGAATGTCATTTGCTGTGGGATCGGTAACTACAATTATTTTTCTATTGTTGCCTGAAACCTTATTCTCCATATTTGTTCCTGAACAGGAAAGTATATTAATGGGTAAGGAATATTTAATGATTTTAGCAGTTTCTCAGCTGTTTATGTGCCTGGAGATGATTAATGCTGGGGTGTTTAATGGTTTGGGAAAAACAAATATATCGGCAGCCGTAAGCGTTGTTTTTACAACTTTACGTTTGCCGGGAGCATACTTCCTGGGTTTCTATACATTCTTAAGCTTAAATGGTGTATGGTGGAGTATTACAGGAAGTAGTATATTGAAGGGAATTGTAATGTATTTGCTGCTTAGGGCATATATGAAAAAAGATACTTTTGGAAAAATTTAATGGTATGAATCATTTAATCAATAATATTACAAAAACATTGACTTGCCCAGGTATTAAAGCAAGTATTACGGATGGTTTATTTGGAATCGAAAAAGAGAACGTTCGTGTTGATGAGATGGGGAAAATGGCCAATACGCCACATCCCGGGATTTTAGGCGATAAGTTTCGTCATCCATTTATTACTACTGATTTTTCTGAGAGTCAGGTGGAAATGATTACCCCACCATTGAAGAGTATTGCAGAGGTACATGGTTTCCTGGAAACACTAAACGATGTGATTTCGGAGAATTTAGGAGAGGAATTGTTATGGCCGCAAAGTTTGCCTCCATTATTGCCTGATGAGGAAGAAATTCCGATTGCAAAGTTTGGAGAAGAAGGAGTGCATAAGGAAAAATACAGAGAAGAACTGGCTATTAGGTATGGAAAAGAAAGACAGATGTTGACTGGAATTCATTTCAATTTTTCTTTATCAGATCGATTGGAACGAAAGCTTTGTAAAGCCATTAATTGGCAAGGAAATCAAACTAATTTTCGAGAGGTAGTGTATTTGAAAATGGTTCGCAACTTTATGCGTTACCGTTGGCTTTTGGTTTGGTTGTTTGGCGAAAGCCCGGAAGCTGACCCATCATTAAAGATGAAATCCTTGCGTACCGGCGAAAAAATGAGAATGGGCTGTAGAAAAGCGGTATCAATTCGTACCAGCTCAACGGGCTATAGAAATGCAGAGGAGTATTTTGTTGATTTCAACAGTCTGCTGTTGTTTAAAGAATCGATGAAGAACCTTGTTGGTTCTGGTAAACTACTTTTAGATGAGGAATTGTACCTGCCAATCCGTTTGAAATTTGCGAACGATGGCAAGAGTATCTCGCATCTTGAAGTTCGAATTCTTGATTTGGATCCTTTCGAAAAGTCGGGTGTATCAAAAAACAGGTTGTACTTTATTCATCTGTTTATGCTGTATTGTTTGTTCAAAGAGGAAGAGAATACTTACAGCGAAGCAGAGCAAAAAATAGCTGCAAAAAATCACGATTGGGTGGCTTGCAGTGGTATGAATCCTGATCTTTTGTTGAAAGATTTCGATGGAAATATGCTGAAGATTGAGGAAATGCTTCAAAATATCCTGTTTGAGGTCAAAGATTTTGCAAAAGCATCAGGAATTATTGATAATGAATGTTATCGACTGGCTTTGGAGGAAACCGAAGGTTTAATCCTTGATCCAGACACCCGTTCTTCGCTAAAGGTAAAGCAGCAAATAGAAGAGGAAGGCTTTATTAATTTCCATTTAAAGCTTGCAAAAAAATACAAAACCGAAAGTGAGATGAGTGGCTTCCGTTTTCACGGATTTGAAGACTTGGAATTGTCTTCTCAGCTGTTAATGAAAGCTGCATTGCGCCGTGGTGTGGAATTTAAAATTTTAGATCGAAGCGAGAATTTTATCAGCCTGCACAGAGGGGATAAAACCGAATATGTAATGCAGGCCACACGAACATCATTAGACAATTATTCAAGTGTTCTGATGATGGAAAACAAGTTGGTTACAAAGAAGATTCTGGAAAAATCGGATATTCGTGTTCCTGGTGGTTTGGATTATCGTGACGTGAGAGAAGCACAATCGGATTTTGATTTGTTTGAAGGAAAAGGAATTGTGATCAAACCCAAATCAACCAATTTTGGCTTGGGAATTACAATCTTGAAAGAAAATAATAGCGAAGAGGTATACAAACGCGCTGTTGAGATCGCTTTCGAGCATGACAATAGTATTTTGATAGAGGAATTCGTTTCCGGAAAGGAATATCGATTCTTTGTAATTAACGAACAAGTTACAGGTATTCTTCATCGTGTACCAGCCAATGTTAGAGGCGATGGGAGTAGTTCAATAAAACAATTGGTTGAGGAAAAGAATAAGGATTCATTGCGTGGTAGAGGATACCGAACACCTTTGGAAAAAATCAGACTGGAGGAAGCAGAAGCAATGTTTTTACAGGATCAGAGCTTGGATTTTGATAGCGTTCCTGCAAAAGATGAAATGGTATACCTGAGAGAGAATTCCAATATCAGCACAGGAGGCGATAGCATCGATTTTACAGATGATATTCATCTTTCCTATAAGGAAATTGCGGCAAAATCAGCAAAGGCTTTGGGTGTTAGAATTACAGGTTTGGATATGATGATTGAAGACATCACAAAACCAGCAACAAAAGACAACTATGCCATTATTGAAATGAATTTCAATCCGGCAATTCATATTCATTGTTATCCATACCAAGGGGAGAATCGCAAGTTGAACGAAAAAATATTGGATGCATTGGGTTTTTAAGTAAATTCAGGCAATAAATCTCAATTTGAACCCTTCTCTGCATGAACAAAACGAAATACATCCTTAAAAGTTTGTGGTATTATCGCAAGCAGCATTTGGCTGTTTTGCTAGGAACAATTGTTAGTACAGCCGTATTAACCGGAGCGCTAATTGTAGGCGATTCTGTAAGAAACAGCCTGCATGAATTGGTGAACCTACGTTTGGGCAAAGTAGAATATGCCATGACAACTGGCGATCGTTTTGTGCGTGCCGAATTGGCAAATGAAATTGCAAATGATCTGGATGCATATGTGGTTCCTCTTATACAGACTGATGGCATAGCTGTTCAGCCAGAGAGCAACACGAGAATCAATAACATTCAAGTTTATGGTGTTGATGCTTCTTTCAACAATTTATCCGATACGCAGCTTTACAATTTAAAAGCAGATGAAGCCTGTTTGAGTGCAAATCTTGCTGAAAGAATGAATGTAAAGCAAGGTGATACTTTCTTGTTGCGCTTAAAGAAGGCCAGTGTAATTCCTGCCAATGCGCCTTTTGTATCCGATGAAGATCAGAATGTTGCCTTAAGACTAAAGGTAAAGGCCATTTGTGATGATTTACAATTGGGTAGGTTTAGCTTAAAGAGCAATCAGGTTGCGCCTTACAACATATTTCTTTCAAGAAAATACTTAGCGAAAGAGTTGGAATTGGAATCGGTAGCCAATTTGATTTTAGTTGCTTCTAAAGGTGTAAAAGAGCTGGATTTACAACAATTGCAGGAAAGCTTATCCACAAACTGGAAACTGGAAGATGCCAGCTTGAAAATTCAAGATGTAAAAGGAAGCTCGCAAATAGAATTGATATCCGATCGAGTTTTTATTGATACTCCAATTACTGATTTGGTTCATGAAATTTCGGGTAAGAAAGAATATGTGTTGAGCTATTTTGTGAATAACTTAGGTGTAAATGATAAGGAAACGCCATATTCTTTTATTACTTCAGTTGATACATGTCAAATTAAAGAAAATGAAATTATTATTAACTCTTGGTTGGCCGATGATTTAAATGCTAAACTTAGCGATACACTTCAAATTAAATACTACAGAATTGGAGCTTTAAGGCAATTGGTTGAGGAGTCCAGAGCATTTATCATCAAGGATATTCTTCCAATTACTGATTCGCATTGGGATCAATCCATGATGCCATCATTTCCAGGTTTAACAGATGCTGGCTCATGTAGTGAATGGGAGGCAGGTGTTCCGGTTGATTTTTCAAAAATCAGACCGAAGGATGAAGATTACTGGAAAAAGTACAAAGGAACTCCTAAGGCTTATATTTCATCGAATACAGCCATTAACTTATGGAGTAACAAATACGGGACTTATACTGCTGTAAGGTTTGATACAAAAGATGATATCAGATCGAAAGTTCAGGAGCTGGTTACACCAGATGTATTGAATGTTGGATTTGAAGATGTTAGAAATGAAGGAAAAAGAGCAGCCAGTAACATGGTAGATTTTGGAGGTCTATTCCTAAGTTTAAGCTTCTTTATTATCGCGGCAGCAATTTTGCTTACTGTTTTAATCTATTCTTTGAACCTGGATAACAGGAATGAAGAAACAGGGATTCTTCTTGGTATAGGTTTTAGCAAGTCGAAAATCATTGCCATTCGAATTTACGAATCTATCATTACCGTAATTCTTGGTGGCATTTTAGGTGTATTGTTGGGCATCATTTACAACAAGTTGATCTTATCCGCATTGAATTCTGTTTGGCAAGACGTGGTACGAACCAATATGCTGGGAGTTCATTTGGATAGGAGTACATTGACAATTGGTTTTGCTTCAGGTGTGATCATTGCTATCATATGCATTGTATTTGTAACCCGAAAAAAGGTGAAGCAATCGGTTGTTGAGCTGATCAAAGATGTTCATCAAGAGAATCTTGCAGATAAAAGGTCAACTTACTCCATTTGTATCGCTTTGTTTTCATTATTGGTGAGTATTACCATTATAGCATATGCATTCTCATCTTCGCTGGAACAGAATGCCGAGTTATTGTTATCAGCAGGAGGTCTGTTTTTAGTATCTTTTTCTGCATTTGTGCATTATTATTTGAATAGGTTCAGTACAAAATTCAGCAAGCAAACTCCAAGTATAAAAGACTTATCGGTTAAAAATGCTGCGCGAAATGTAAAGCGCAGTCTGGCAATAGTTGTTTTGTTGGCATTGGGGACATTTTCGGTTTTAATCACCGGAGCGAATCGCAAAACATTTCAGGATTCGGAAAATTCCAATCAATCGGGAACAGGTGGATATGAATATTGGATTGAGGCTACGCTTCCTATTCTAAATGATTTAAATACAAGTGAGGGCCAGGAAAAAGTTGGATTCTGGGAAGGAGATTTGGATGAATCAGTAAGCTTTGTGCAGTTTAGAGCATTGGAAGGAGATGATGCGAGTTGCTTGAATTTGAATCAGGTAAGTAAACCAAGAATATTGGGATTTAATACTGCGGATTTTGAAGATAGAAAGTCCTTTAGTTTTGCAAAGTTACTTCCTGAGGTTGATAAAGAGAATCCTTGGAGTGCATTAAATCAAAACTTTGGTGAAGATGTGATACCTGCCGTTGCAGATCAGACTGTGATATTGTGGGGCTTGAAAAAAGCAGTAGGAGATACTTTGGTTTACCAGAACGAATATGGAAAAGATGTGAAGCTGTTGCTTGTTGGAGGTATGGCAAATTCTATTTTTCAAGGCAATATATTGATATCTGATAGCTTGTTCCAAAAGAACTTCCCATCGGTTAGTGGCTCTAAAATTATTTTGGCAGAATGTCCAAAAAAGGATTCTTTGTTTATGATCAATTTTGAAGATAACCTTCAGGACTTCGGTGTAAGAGGAAGTAAAAGTTCGGAAAGAATGGCTGCCTTCTATTCTGTTGAGAATACCTATTTAAGTATGTTTATGATACTGGGAGGTTTGGGTGTAATTATAGGAACAATTGGTTTAGGCATTGTTTTGTTGCGAAATGTTTGGGAACGCAAAAAGGAGTTGGCTGTGCTAAGGGCTATCGGTTATACCGAGAGCAATATCTTTAAACTCTTGTTTAGTGAGAATTTGTTTTTATTGGTACTTGGTTTGCTTGGAGGAATTTTATCAGCATTAATTGGCGTGCTGCCTTCTTTGTTTACGAATGCCTTCCAGATGCCATACTTGTATGTGTTGTTGCTTATATTGGCCATTACCATTAGTGGCTTGGCATGGATTTATATCCCTTTAAAGGTAATTCGCAGACAGAATATCATTGAGTCCTTACAAAACGATTAATTTGTAAAGCCAAAAGCTAATAGCTTTACTAACAAGAGGCTTAGTTTTAAATTATCAGTCTGGTTGGATGAGCTGCAAAGATGAAACAGACTTAATCGTATGTTTAAGGGCAATGTTTTAGAATAGCCTTTTTAATAGATTGAGGAAATCATTTTGTTTTATCTTTGTCTGTATACTTCATTAAATAGAAATAACACACAAAATTTAAATTATCATATCATGTCCGAATTTAAATATCAGAAACCATTTCCGATAACAAAGGATACTACAGAATATCGTTTGTTGACTAAGGATTATGTATCAACAATTGATGTTGATGGAAGAAAAATTCTTAAGGTTGATCCTAAGGGATTAGAGATGTTGTCGAAAGCTGCATTCTCTGATGTTTCTTTTTATTTACGTCCTGCACACCTTGAAAAGTTGCAGAACATCTTAAAAGATGAAGAAGCTTCAGATAACGATAAATTCGTTGCTCATACCATGTTGATGAACCAGGTAGTTTCGGCTGATGGACAGTTGCCAACTTGTCAGGATACTGGTACTGCAATTGTGGTAGCAAAAAAAGGTGAAGATGTTTACACTGGTGCAAATGATGCTGAGCATCTTTCAAGAGGTGTTTACGAAACTTATCAGGAAAGAAACTTAAGATATTCTCAAGTTGTTCCTTTCAGCATGTTCGAAGAAAAGAACACAGGAAATAACTTGCCAGCACAAATTGATATCTATGCAAATCAAGGAAGCGAATATGAATTCTTGTTCTTAACCAAAGGTGGTGGATCAGGAAACAAAACTTTCTTGTACCAGCAAACCAAGGCTCTTTTGAACGAAGAGAACTTGACCAAGTTTATCAAGGAAAAAATTAAAGATCTGGGTACTTCTGCATGTCCTCCATACCATTTGGCTTTGGTAATTGGTGGTACTTCTGCTGAAGCAAACCTTGCTACAGTTAAAAAAGCATCTACCGGTTATTTCGATCATTTGCCAACAGAAGGTAATGAAGGTGGTCAGGCTTTCCGCGATTTAGAGTGGGAAAAGAAAGTAGAGCAAATCTGTCGTGAAAGTGAAATTGGAGCTCAGTTTGGTGGTAAATATTTCGTTCACGATGTGAAAGTAATTCGTTTGCCTCGTCACGCTGCTTCTTGTCCGGTTGGCATAGGTGTAAGCTGTAGTGCAGATAGAAATATCAAAGCTAAAATCAACGAGGATGGTATCTTCCTAGAGCAATTGGAGAAAGATCCGGTAAAATACTTGCCAGAAGAAGCTCCTGCAATGAAGGAAGCTGTTGATATCGATTTGGATCAACCAATGGAAGACATCTTGAAGGAGTTGACCAAGTATCCAATCAAAACTCGTTTGAATCTTTCAGGAACTATGATTGTTGCCAGAGATATGGCACATATGAAAATTCAGGAAATCTTGGATGAAGGTAAAGAGATGCCTGAATACTTCAAGAATCACCCGGTATATTATGCAGGACCAGCTAAAACTCCGGAAGGAATGGCTTCAGGTAGTTTCGGACCAACTACTGCAGGTCGTATGGACCCATATGTTGACGTGTTCCAAAAAGTTGGTGGTTCAATGGTTATGGTGGCAAAAGGTAACCGTTACCAATCAGTAACCGATGCTTGTAAAGCAAATGGTGGATTCTATTTGGGATCAATTGGTGGACCAGCTGCAGTATTGGCTAAGAACAGCATTAAATCAATCGAAGTGATCGATTTCCCTGAATTGGGAATGGAAGCGGTTCGTAAGATTCGTGTAGAAAACTTCCCGGCATTTATTATTGTTGACGATAAAGGAAATGATTTCTTTGCAGATATGTAAAAAGAGAATCAATATAAAAATGAAAGCTTGCATCATTTGGTGCAAGCTTTTTTTATGAAAGTATATGGTTTATTGCTAACTGTTCATTGTTCACTGATCATTGTAAATCAGGTTTTCTTCTACTTTCCTTCTTTTTCGAAAGCTCTTGTTTATCAGTCTTTCGTTTTTCAATAGAAGCTCTTGTTGGACGAGTTTTCTTCCTTGGTTTTACTGGTTTTAAAGCCAATTCAATCCATTGATAAAATTTCTGAATTGCAATTTCTTTATTCAGAACTTGTGAGCGTTCGGTTTGAGCAGTTACAGACAATATTCCTTGACTATTGATATGGTGATATAGTTTTTTGAAAATGGTTTCTTTTTCTTCCTGTGAAAGAATGTTTGAATCAAACACGGAAAAACGCAATTCAACTTTTGAATTCACCTTGTTTACATTTTGTCCTCCCGGACCACTGCTTCGTGAAGTGATAAATTCAAATTCTTTGCTCAGATCTTTTGAAAATTTATAGTCATCTTTCATAGTAAGTAAAGATATATTCAATATTTGAAATAGAAAGGGATAGCATGAAAAATGCTGCCCATTTGCGCAGCATTTTGACATATTTAATGTTCTTTATTCAGGTAATCCATATTTTTCAACAACAAAGTCAAGATCTTTGTCGCCACGACCGCTCAAATTCAATAGGATGGATTGACGAGGATTTTTCTGGGCCAATTTCAATGCATAAGCAACTGCATGCGAGCTTTCCAAAGCAGGAATAATACCTTCCGAACGGCTAAGCTCAAAGAATGCATCAATACATTCTTTGTCTGTGACAGAATGGTATTCTACTTTATTCCAATCTTTAAGCATAGAGTGTTCTGGTCCAACTCCAGGATAATCCAATCCACTTGCAACAGAGTAGACAGGATCTGGTTGACCTTCTTCATCTTGCAAAAGATAACATTTAAAGCCATGAATCACTCCTGGTTTCCCAAATGTTAAAGTTGCAGCATGTTCTCCTTTATCGAATGATCTACCTGCAGGTTCAACACCATGTAATTTACATTCCTTATCCTCTAAAAATGCAGAGAAAATTCCCATTGCATTACTACCACCGCCAACACAGGCAACAACATTATCGGGAAGTTCACCTGTCATTTCCTGAAATTGATCTCTTGCTTCAATCCCTATAACTCTTTGGAACTCTCTTACCATCATAGGAAATGGGTGAGGACCAACAACAGAACCAATACAATAAATCGTATTAACAGGATCTTTAAGGTAGGATTGAAAAGCAGAATCAACAGCTTCTTTTAGCGTTTTTAAACCATGCGTAACAGGAATCACAGTGGCACCCAAGATTTTCATGCGCATCACATTGGGATGCTCTTTGGCAATATCCACTTCACCCATATGGATTTCACATTCTAAACCAAAATAAGCAGCTGCTGTTGCCAAAGCAACTCCATGCTGGCCAGCACCTGTTTCTGCAATCAATTTCTTTTTGCCCATGTATTTAGCAAGTAAGGCTTCTCCCATACAGTGGTTCAATTTATGGGCACCAGAGTGATTTAAATCTTCTCTTTTAAGATAGATTCTTCCTCCATATTTATTGGATAATCTGTTACAGTAGTATACAGGTGTTGGTCTACCTTGAAAATGCTTGCGAATACTTCTTAACTCAGAAATGAATTCATGAGATTTACTGATGGAATAATAGGCATCATTAATTTTCTGCATTTCTGCATTTAACTCTTCTGGAATATAACTTCCTCCATACTCACCAAAATACCCTTTCTCGTCAGGATATGTCTTAAAATAATTGCTCGACATGTATTAAAATTTGGTTAATAATCTTTTGTGGTTTTTAATTATCAGCTCAAATATAGCAATCGGAATTGGTTTTGTTTATCGTTGCTGATTGTTGTATAACAAAAATGCAATGTCCCTTAAAAACTTCCAGCCCGGAATGCCATTGGAAAAGATTATAGACTACTCGCACCCGGATAAGAAATCGCAGAAACATTGCATTGTTGACAAAGGTAAAAAAATAACGATTCATCACATTTATCTTGTAGTATTGATTTTAACTGAATTTTCTAAATAGTATTTAACTGCTTATTTACATTGCAATTGGATAGCGATATTTGTAATTTGTATAGATTCAATTTAAATAAAAACGGAGGTTGCGATGAGTGAATTAAAAGTATCCCCAAATGGGCGAGTTGCTTTTGTAAGTGGGGCAAATAGAGGAATTGGAAGGGCAATAACCATTGAATTGTTAGAAGCCGGAGCAAAAAAAGTTTATGCAGGTGTTAGAAATATCAAGTCTCTCGATGATTTAAAACCAGAATATGGAGAGAGATTGGTACCAATTTTATTAGATCTTAAAAATGATAAGACGATTATTAGAGCGGCAAGGCAAGTAAAAGATGTTGAAATTTTAATTAATAATGCAGGAGTATATGATGCAGGAGGTTTTTTTTCAGATGATACATTAGATAGTTTATCTGATAATTTTGAAGTGAATGTTTGGGGATTGGTAAAACTCAGTACTTCCTTAATTGATCATTTGTTGAATAAACCATTTTCGGCAATAGTAAATGTTGCTTCGGTGTTAGGTTTGGCAAGCATGCCCGTAGCTGGCACTTATTCTGCTTCAAAAGCGGCAGTTCATAGTATTACCCAAGGAATGCGAGGAGAGCTTCTAAATTCGAATGTACTGGTAATGGGTGTATATCCAGGTCCGATTGATACGGATATGACCAGAGATCTTGATATGGATAAAGATTCTCCTCAGAATGTGGCAAAGAATATCATAACAGGATTAAAGAAGGGACAGGAGTATGTATTCCCAGATATGATGTCGAAACAGGTTGGTGAATTGTACCTTACTGAACCAATTACAGTAGAAAAGCAGTTTGCTCACTTTGTTTCAGAAGAGCAAGAAGTCTAATCAAGAGTATATGATGTTAAAGGAGAGATCAGTATTGATCTCTTTTTTTGTGTTAAAAAATTTGCGAAATGAGAATATTCTCAATATGTTTGTTTTAAAATTATTGATATGCCACGACGTACAAGATTAAGAAAGGTTGTAGAACCTCCACGATTTAAAGGATATAGGCCTTATGGTGTAAATTCTAAAAGACGAGAATCTATTGAATTGCTTTATGAAGAATATGAAGCCATTAAGTTGGCGGATTACGATTTGATGAATCATAAGGAAGCGGCAGAAATTATGGGAATTTCACGTCCTACTTTTGCCAGAATTTATGAAGCTGCAAGAAGAAAAATTGCCCAGGCTTTAGTGGAAGCAAAAAATATCAAAACAGTATACGGCAATGCCATAATGGATAAAGATTGGTTTGTTTGTAATAAATGTCACGCTCGTTTTAATATCCCTAAAACAATGACAAGTGACAAATGTCCTGCATGCAATTCCAATGATATAGAATCTTTAAATAAATAAGATAGATGAAAACAATAATAACAGCAACAGGAAAAGGAGAAGAGAAACTATTTGATTTACGTTTTGGACGTGCAGCTTGGTTCTGCATTTACGACGATGAAACAGACAATATGGAATTCTTCGAAAACAAACATGTAGATGCTCCATCAGGTGCAGGAGGTAAAGTAGTAGAAGAAGTTGTAGAGTGGGGAGTATCAAGAGTAATTTCAGGTGATTTTGGACCTAAAGCGAAAGACTTATTGGAAAAGTTCGATATACAAATGGTGATCCTGAAAGATGATTGTAAAACCATTAAAGAGATCGTAGAGAATTTTAAATCATAAAACAATTTGTTATGCCACGAATGGATCGAACCGGCCCCGAAGGAAAAGGTTGTAGAACGGGTCGCGGATTAGGAAAATGCCGAAGTAAAGATGACCGAACATTACTAGATAAGCTAGGCACAGGTTTAGGCTTGAAAAGAAAGAGTGGCGGTGGATTAGGTAAGCAAAGAAGGAATAAAAGCGGAGAATAGATAATCTCTAAAAGAACTAAAATCATAAACAATGAATAAGAAAATCGCAATACCAGTAAAGGAAGGCGTATTAGATTCGCATTTTGGACATTGTAGCCATTTTGCATTAATTGAAGTTGAAGGAAAAGAAATAATTGCAGAGGAATTGGTAGAAGCACCGCCACATGTACCAGGAAAATTGCCTCCATTTTTGGCTAATCTTGGAGTAACTGATGTTCTTGCAGGAGGAATGGGAGCGAGAGCCATTGAAATATTTAATGCCAATAATGTGAATGTATTTGTAGGTGCTCCAGCATTACAAGCTAAAGAGTTGGTTACTGGTTTCTTAAATGAAACCATTGAATTTAATGCTAACTGTTGCAATCACTAATTACCTTAGTTTAATATGAATTCAGAATGTTTAGCTTGTCAGGCTAAAACAATAAATCATATTGCAAATAAATTCGGATCAGATCAAAAAGCGACTGCTAAATTCAAAGAGGAAGCAAATTACATTGTTGCCAATAGCCAGTCGCTTCCTACTCCTTATTCTGGTTTATTACTACATCGTCTGGCAAAGAGAATTTTTAAAACCGAGAATTTATATGCCAATGAAAAACTGAAGGCAAATAAACTTCTTCAACTGAATTATTCGCATTGGAAATCTCTTGTTTCAAAATCTGAAAACCCTTTGTATGTAGCGGCTAAGTTAGCTGTAATTGGCAATATTATTGATTATGGAGCTCATTCGGTTCCCGATGATATTGATTCAGAAATTAAGCATCTTTTGAAAAAGGAATTCGCATTAAATGAGAGCGAAGAGATGTTTGAGGCAATAAAAAATGCCAAAACTGTTCTTTACTTAGGCGATAATGCAGGAGAAATTGTTTTTGATAAACTCTTTATTGAGACTTTAAATCATCCCAACTTAATCTTTGTGGTAAGAGGTGAACCAATTATCAATGATGTTACTTTCGAAGACTCTCAGTTTGTAAAAATGGAGGAGGTGTGCAAGGTGATCTCCAATGGTCATGATGCCCCTTCAACGCTGTTGGAAAATTGTTCAAGCGAACTCCAAAACTTATACAAAAATGCTGATGTGGTGATATCCAAAGGACAAGGAAATTTGGAAGGTCTTTTGGATGAAAAAAGGGACAACTTGTTTTTCATGCTAATGGCAAAATGTGATTTAATAGCGGGTAGGCTTGGAGTTAAGAAAAGAGATTTAGTGATTAAGCAAAACAAGAAATAATACCGATTACGAAATAAGTAAGAGTCTTTTATTTTAAAAGGCTGACAGATTATATATCGGCATTATACCTAAATAATTTGAGAGCATTTAACAGCTCTCTATCTAAAAAAAATGGTATAAGATTATGAGCTATAAAATAGCCGTTTGTAGTGGAAAAGGAGGAACGGGTAAAACAACCCTTGCGGTTAATCTTTTTTCTACCATACAAACGAAGTGGACAAAAAGTGTACAGTTAATCGATTGTGATGTGGAAGAGCCTAACGATTTGCTGTTCTTTAAGGATGCCAAAATAATTAACCGCTCAACAGTAAATCAGCCTGTTCCTGTAATTGATGAATCGCAATGTACTTTTTGCCGCAAATGTGAAGAGTATTGTGAGTTTAATGCCATATCAATTATTCCATCGGTAAAGTATGCATCAGTTGATCCCAACATGTGCCATTCTTGTGGTGCCTGCTTGCATGCTTGCAAGTTTGGTGCAATTCAGGAACATCAGCATCCGATTGGAGAGTTAACCAATTATTCCAGAGGAAATCAAATAGATATTCTTGAAGGAAGTCTGAAAATTGGCTCTCCTATGCAGACAAAAATCATAAAGGAATTAAAGGCAAATGCAAGTGATGAATCGGATATTTTAATTTACGATGCACCTCCTGGAACAAGTTGTCCGGTAGTAGAAACTGTTTCCGCTGCAGACTTTGTCATTTTGGTAACTGAGCCTACACCTTTTGGACTATACGATTTGCGCCTGACTGTTAATTTGATAAAAGAAATGCAGAAAGATTTTGGGATTGTTGTAAACAAAGCAGGATTAGGCGATAGAGAGGTGTATGCTTACATTAAAGAGGAAGACATTGAGCTATTGGCTGAAATTCCATTTAATCGTGAGTATGCTGGTCAATATGCACAGGGTAAACTTCTTTCTGATGTTCCACCTCTGATTGAACAGGAATACCTAAAACTGGCAATTTATCTGAAAAACAGAATGAATCATGATTGAAATAACAATACTAAGTGGGAAGGGTGGAACAGGTAAAACTGGCATTACAGCGGCTTTTGCAAGTTTGGCAAAGAATACTGTTTTTGCTGATATCGATGTTGATGCACCAGATTTACATCTGATTTTGAAGCCGGAAGTTAAGGAAGAGAATCAATTTTTGGGCGCAAGAATTGCCACAATCGATAGACAAGTATGTACCAATTGTGGTTTGTGTAAAAAGGAATGTAGATTCGATGCAATTCACTATAGAGCAGAAGGAGGTTTGGAGGTAAATCCTTTCGAATGTGAAGGATGTCGCCTTTGTGAGAGGATTTGTCCTGTTCAGGCAATCAGTTCAGAACACAGTACCAACAATTATTGGTTCGTTTCCAATACTCGATTTGGAAGCATGTTACATGCTAAAATGGGGCCGGGAGAGGAGAACTCAGGAAAGCTGGTTACCACGGTAAGAAAAAATGCCAAGGAAATAGCACGTGAACAAAATGCTGCTTTTCTTCTGAATGATGGTCCTCCTGGAGTTGGTTGCTCTGCAATTGCTTCACTTACCGGAGTAGATAAGGTGATATTAGTAACTGAACCTAGTAAGTCTGGTTTTCATGATGCAGTAAGACTAATTGAATTGGTTCAGAAGTTTAATATCCCATTGTATGCCGTGATAAACAAATGTGATATCAATACGGAGATAGCGAAGCAAATGGAAAGCTTCTTTCTTACACAGGGCATTCAACTTTTAGGAAAAATTCCATTTAACGAAGAGATGGTGCATGCCATTGTAAATCAGAAATCAATCATTGAATATCGACCAGATTCGGAAATTGCCGGGAAGATTGAGGAAATGTGGAATAAAGTAACTGAACCAATTAAAGAATTAAAATGATAGAAGGAGAGTGTCGGATAAGACCAAGATATGGAGAGGTAGATCAGATGGGTTATGTGTACCATGCCAATTATGTAGATTATTGTCATTTTGCACGAACCGAGTTGATGCGATCATTTGGGATAAATGATAAAGTGTTGGAAGAGAATGGAATTATGATGCCGGTAATCGAAATGAATCTGAAGTATAAAAAACCAACTGCCTACGATGAAGAATTATTGGTGATTACAAGAATTCCAGAAATGCCTTTAACTCGATTTAAGTTTAATTTTGAGTTTAGAAATCAAAAAAACGAATTGGTTTGCAAGGCAAATTCAACTCTGGCTTTCGTTAAAAGTGATAGTCGTAAACCAATAAAAGTACCTGAAATGGTATTAAATAGTTTAAAAGAAGCCTTTGTAATGTAAGAGGTGTTTTATAATTCCTAAAAATACTTAGTATGAGCAAAATGAAATTAAATATTTGGATTGATTTACTGCTGCTATTATGCTTTTCGCTTGTAGTTGGAATCGGCTTTTTGATTAAGTATGTGTTAATTTCAGGCCAGGAAATATGGGCTAAGTATGGTACACAGGTGAATTTGGAATTTTTAGGGATGAACAGACATGAATGGGGTAATATTCACTTGATTTGTGGGGTAATTATGATATTTCTATTGGTTTTACATGTAGTTTATCATTGGAATCTGATAAAATCAATGTTTGCAAAGTTTATGGGCTTATCAGGAGGTGCTTTGGCTGGAATAAGTGTTTTCTTGCTAATTTGCTTGTCTTTTATTCTATTGCCATTTTTCATTAATCCTCAAGTATCGGAGCAAGCAAGAGGAAATAAACATTATCAAATTGAGAAAAGAATGCATAAACATCAATCTCAAGTTAAATAGCAAAGGATATACTATTTAAATATGTATTGATGCTAACGCAATTTAAAATAACAAGTAGTAGCGTGATCATGTCCTTAATATTTGGCTTATAGACATGATTAAAAAAGCAGGATCAATTGATCCTGCTTTTTACATTAGATACCAAATTGGCATTATATTTTTTCTTTAGCACGCTTTAGTGCTTCTTCAAAATTGTCACAAATGTCCTTCTCAGAAATAAAGTCGGCAATTTCACATCTTTTCAGCTCAAGTCTTACTTCTTTATTTACGCCAGACAATATGACCTTTGTTTTACGGTTGGAAAGATTTTTAATTATTTCTGTAAAATTTCTAATTCCCGTAGCATCTATAAAAGGAACGTGTCGCATTCTGATGATTAAAACTGAGGTAGAATGCTTAAGTTCTCGTAAAGTTTCCTGATATCTTTTGGCAGCAGCAAAAAAGAAAGGACCACTAATTTCATAAATCTCTATCTCTTTTGGGATAAGATTGTAATTCTGAATTTCATCGGTTTCAGTTTCAACAGGCATTACACCATTTATTTTTGACATGCGATACATGAAAATTAGCGCAGCCAAAACAATTCCAAATTCAATTGCTACAGTAAGGTCAACCAATACGGTTAGGAAGAATGTAGTTAGCAAAACGATGATGTCGAAGCGCGATCCTTTTAATATAGATCGGAACGAACGCCATTCGCTCATATTGTAGGAAACAACAATCAGAATACCTGCTAAACACGACATCGGAATCAGTTTGGCCCACTTACCAAATACCAACATGATTAACAGAAGTGTTAATGCATGAACAATTCCGGCAACAGGAGTACGTCCACCATTTTTTACATTGGTAGCAGTTCTGGCAATTGCACCGGTTGCAGGAATCCCACCAAAAATAGGAGAGAAGATATTGGCAATACCTTGAGCAATCAATTCAGTGTTGGAGCGATGATTACCACCAATCATACCATCGGCTACTACAGCTGAAAGCAATGACTCAATTGCACCCAAAATGGCAATGGTTAAAGCAGGTTGAAAATAGTTATGCACCAAACTCCAATCGATATTGGGCATGTCAAATGAAATGGAGTTAGGTATTTCTCCATATATCGATTCTATTGTATTTACAGGCAATTCTAAAACTTGAACCAATACAGTCATTGTAATAATGGCAATAAACGATCCAGGAATTTTTGGAATTAGTTTTCCTGCATATAAACTGATTAAAATGGTTCCAACACTAATGGCAATGGCATAAACATTAAGACTATCCAAATTCGTGAAATAACACATCCATTTCTCAATAAATTCAGAAGGAACAGAATCAATATCCAAACCAAATGCAGACTTGATTTGAGTAGAAAAAATTACCAAGGCAATACCAGATGTAAAACCAACAATTAAGGGATGCGGAATAAATTTAAGGATTGCACCCAAGCGCAGTAATCCAAAGAGAACGAGAATAATACCTGCTAGAAAGGTAGATATCATTAAGCCATCTAATCCATACTGATTCACAATACCATAAACAATAACGATAAAGGCTCCTGTAGGTCCTCCAATTTGAACCCTACTACCACCTATAAACGATATTAAAAATCCGGCAATAATTGCAGTAATCAAACCTTTTTCGGGCGAAACACCCGAAGCAACAGCGAAAGCAATTGCCAAAGGAAGTGCAACAATACCTACAATTATACCTGCGAATAAATCTTTTTGAAAAGATTGAGAATTATAGCCTTTTAAAACTGAGAACAGTTTAGGCTTGAAGATAGATTTCATTGAAATTTGATTTAGTTACCAAGTAAAACTCCAAATGATTGATATAAATCTCATCTTTTCTTCTGTAGCTGTACTAAAAAATACAACGTAACTCTGCTATGTTTTAATTTTTTAGATTTCGCCACAAAAGAAAATCCAGAAATTTCTATTTCAATCATTCAGAATTTTACATGGTATAATTAAGCTGCAAAAGTAATGCTAAACGGCTCTCGTTGTTCTCTGTTATTGATAAATTTTTGGATTCCTACTTATATTTTATTTAAGGACAAAATTGTCTGTAATTGTTTGATTATTAGGTAAAGGTTTTAGCCGTTTGATCTATTGTAAATTAGAGTGTAGAAAGGTGAATTCTTATAAATAAAAGCAAGTGTAAAATAAGATACCCAAATGAGATAGATAAATTGTATTTTTGTGCGATTTTAGGTTCCAATAGCAGTATAACTGTTTTTTAATTGTAAGAGAATAATGCATATACCTCAGAAATACAAATTCATTGTTCAGCTTGGAAAAGCGCTACATACTTATGGTGTTCCATCGTATAAATCCCAGGTATATTTAAACGAAATTGCCGAAAAGAAGGGGATCAAAGGCAGTTTTATGGATACGCCTACCTGGATCAACTACGTATTTTACGAGGAAGATGATCATACCTACAACTATGTGGAATGTGTGCCACCAGGCGAACTAAATTTGGGAGCATTATCCAAAATTGTGGAGATTACCAATAATGTATTGTCCAATAAAATTAGCTTCGCAGAAGCCAAACAGGCCATTGAGAATATAAAAACCGCTCCTCTGGGCTATGGCAAACTAACCGAACTGTTTGCTTTTATGACATCTGCTGGAGCTTTTAGTATTATTCTGGATACAAGTTGGGTTTCTTCTCTTCTTGCATTTTTACTTGGAGCAGTGGTATATGGAATTACATTATTAGCACAAAAATCAAGTTATGTGCGTAGTACATTGGAATCGCTTGTAGCATTTACTGTTACCATTATTACGGGTTTATTGGCCTTAAAATTCGAGCAGATTAATATCTCTATGACAATTTTGGCTTCAATTATTGTTTTTATCCCAGGATTATCCATCACCACTGCATTAGAGGAAATTACTTCCCGCAGTTTGGTTTCCGGAACGGCAAAACTGTTTGATGCATTGGTTTCCTTATTCAAGCAATTCTTTGGAGTTGTTCTTGGACTTGCAGTACTTTCCAGCTTTGTAGATCTGAAACCTAATGATGTTGTAAACGATGTGCCCAATTGGATAGATTATTTTGCGATAATCTTACTTGCCTTAAGTTTACTACCAGTATTTAAAGTACGTCCCAAAGACTTGTTGTTTTGTGTGATAGCAGGATTTGCAAGTTACTACACCACAACATTATTCGATTTTACAGGTATTCTGATTAGCATTTTTATTGGAACACTAGTAGCAGTAAGCTGTAGCAAACTATTTAGCAAGATTACAAAATCGCCAGAATTGGTTTATTTGGTTCCGGGAATAGTTATGCTGGTGCCAGGGAGTAAGGCATTTATAGGCTTGAGTAGTGTGTTTTTAAATGCAGGAAATACCTACAGCAATATGGGTGAACAAATCTTGTACATATTTATGGGAATTATTGGAGGTTTAATTTTCTCTGGTAGTTTTATTGATAGAAAAAACTCGCCAGTATCGAACATGAAATAAAAAAGGAGAAAGTTTACGCCTTTCTCCTTCTTTTAATCTTTATTTCTTCTCTGGAATCTTGTAGTAGATTTTATTTACCATTTTCCAGCCATTCGGAAACTTATACAATGAAATATAATCAACGTAAGTAAGTTTTGTGCCAACAAAAAACTGGATTTTAGCTATTGCGGCATTACCGGTAATGTCGATGTTCTCGAATTTGACACTTACCTTTTTGTCACCTGTTCGAGGAAACTTGCCATCAGCTTTTTTCTTTTTGGTTTTCTCTTTCCATTGATCGATAGGAAGGCTCCACATGCTATTTTCTTTACCAATTCCAATTAAACGGAAGTCAGGATGGATTCCTGAATCAATCTTCTCTAAATCACCTTCATTCTGAAGACCATCAACATAAGCGGTTTGAATTACATTTTTAATTGCTTCTTTTTCTTTTTTCAAATCTTTAGCAAAAACTCCTGAGCTTAGCACTACTGCTACTAACAAAAACAATACTTTTTTCATTTTTTTGACTTTTTAGGATGAGTAAAATAATTGGTGAAGTTTGAATGATGGTAAATAGCAGAATCATTTTGGATACCTAAATATATAACAATTCAAGATTTGTTACAAAGAATTTTTCTTAACTCTGAAATAAGTACAAGAATCAGCAAAAGGATTAATTAACGTGAGTTCGATGTAAATGTTTGCAGTTTGAATAATTAACGAATTAACAAGAGGAAACAAGAAATCAACGTAAGTAGGATATTGATGGTACGAAAACTCTTAATTGGAATGATCCCATTAAAATATTTGCCAACTATGGTTCCTGCTAACAAGATGGGAGAGAAGAGCAAAGATAATTTTAAGGCCTGAGGAGTAAGCCAGCCAACATGGTAGTAACCTGCAATTGCAATTACTGCTGTTACAACACTAAACCATGCAAATATCTCTCTAAATTGTTTGTTGTCAACATTTGCCCTGTTCAGAAAAAGGGCCAAAGGAGGTCCACTAATCGAGATAATTCCGGTTATTGTTCCAATAATAGCCCCAACAATTGGATACACATAAGCAGGCAAAACAGCATGTCTTTTATTGCCTTTGATAAAAGACAAGAAGGTGATCACCAAAAACACCACTCCCGAAAAGTGAACCAAACGATTGGCATTAACATGCTTTAAAACCAAAACTCCAATAAGCGTAAAAATTCCTCCTGATACGATTAAGGATATGGATGCCTTATCAATTAACGGTTGGTTTTTCTTCTGTAAGATGATAAATACTGAGGCAACAAGATTGCAAATCATGAGAACTGGGATAATTTCTTTGGGTGCGTACCATGTCAATAAAATCGGTAAAGAAATTAGTGCAAAACCAAAGCCGCTTACTCCCTTAATCAAACTCGAAATTATTACGGTAAGAAAGATATAGATATTTGGCATGACTTAATAAATTAAAAAGAACAATGAACCTACAGCTATCACACCCCAAAGAATAATGCCAAGCGCAAAACTTTTAACGCCCGATTTTCTAATTTCACCAACACTGATATTCGAACCGATTAGGAACAAAGCAATCAACATTCCACGTTTTCCCAACCAGCTAAAGTGTTCGTAGCTTGCCTGGTAAGTGGGAAATATATTGGCAAATACAATAGCAAGTACGAATAGCAGGATGAACCATGGAAAATGGATCGATTTCTTTTCCCCACTTCGATTCATAAATGCAACAATCAACGATAAAGGGATAATCCATAAAGCACGGATAAGTTTAACTGTGGTGGCAACTTGTAAGGCTTTTTCGCCGTAAATTGCACCTGCGCCAACTACCGAGCTGGTATCGTGAATGGCTATAGCAGCCCAATTGCCAAAAGTTTCCTGGCTTAAGCCCAACTGATGCCCAAGAAAAGGAAATAATAACAATGCGATTGCGTTTAACACAAAAACCACAATAAGCGCAAAAGAATTTTGGTAATTTTTACTATTAAGAATAGGGGCAACGGCCGCTATGGCACTACCTCCACAAATAGCGGTTCCACAAGCAATAAGCAGACTAATGTTTTTTTCAACCTTAAGCAGTTTTCCCAGAAAAATACCCAGTAGCATTACAACCGTTACCGAAATTGCTGTTTCGAGAAAACCATTTTTCGATGCTGAGATAACAGCAGTCAAGCTCATTCCAAAGCCCATTAAAACGATAGATGCCTGGAGTATTTTTGAGGTGTAGCAATGTATGCTTTCATGCTTAATTCCCAAAAATGAAAACATCAGGCCAACACATAGTGCTATAGCCGGAGACATAAAGGGCATAAAGCACAAACAAACAATAGTTAAATAAGGCCAATTGAAATACTTTGATTGATTTCCAAAGCCAATGCTACTTTTTACAGCTTTCAATACGATCATACGAATACTTTTTTGTTTACAAAAGTATCATCGAGCTATAACCAAAGCAAATACTAATTAGTTATCAGGTATAACTACAAATTATATCCCAGTAGGAAGTTTTCAAACAATTCAACTTGTCTGCTTTTGTGACCCATTTTATATGCAATTCGAAATTGACGAGGAATATGTACACCTGTAACCTTTATTTCTACGAGTGTTTTCAGATACAATTCTGTTTTAACTGCTTGTTCGGAAACAATTGCCAGTCCATCAAAATCAAGCAGGAAGTTCTTAATTGATTCGGTACTTCCTAAATGAATGGGCACATTAAGATCTTCAAAATCCAGGTTCTGTTTCAACAAAGCTTCTTTAATCACTTCAAGCGTACCCGATCCTTTTTCTCTCAGTACAATAGGAAACTGAAGCAAATCATTTTTGCTTATGGTTTTACGTTTTGAATAGATGCTATTGCCACCAGTTACCAAAATCAGTTCATCATCAAGAAAGCTTTTATATCGTATCCCTGACTGAGAGGAGTGATTTTCAACCAAGGCAATATCAACCTTATTGTTTAGTAAAAGCTGCTCCATGTCAAAAGAATTGCCATTTATAAGGTGAATATTCACTTTAGGATAGCGTTTGTGAAAGGAAGCAATGGTTTTGGGAATAAGATACTGCGATATGGTTGAACTGGCCCCAATGATAAAATCACCCGAGATATCATGGTTCAATTGACTGATTTCAAATTCAAGCTCCCGATATTGCTGTTCAATCTGTTTGTACGAATTGTATACAATCTTTCCTTTGCGGGTAAGGAAAATTTTATTCCCCTTACGCTCAAATAAATTCGTATTGAATTTGATCTCTAATTCCTTGATATGTTTGGTTACTGCAGGCTGACTAATGTTTAAATCATTGGCAGCCTTAGAAAAACTCAAGTTCTCAGCAACGGCAATAAATACAGTATCTCGATAATCCACTTGTGAATGCTTTAGCTTTTTTATTCTTCTTTAATTTCCATAAAACATCATATATTTTTCCATATTAGATTTAATGTACTCAACATTGTGATGTCCTTCGCAAATATGATTTTGAGATTCAACACCTCTTGATTTTAATATTTTATATAGAATAGAACAGCCCTTATAAAAATCTCCTTCATCCTGGCTTCCGGCATCAAGATAAACTTTAAAATCACAACATTTCATCTCTTCTGCAATTTTAATCGGGTCATATTTATCCCAATTCTCCTTTTTTTGAAAATATGCTTTATCTTCTTCCTCGAGTTGCAATTCTATGGCTGGCATATGTCCTCCAACTTTAGAAAATAAATGGGGATGACGAAAAGCGTTGTGAAGTGCAATGTACCCACCAACAGATGCTCCTCCAATATACCTTCCATTTCTATTTTTTATGGTTTTATATTTATTATCAATCTCTTTGATTACTTCATTTATAAAATAATCTTCATACATCCCATTATTTATTATTCTACCCAATGGGTCTTTCACTTCTTTGTATTCAAGTGATGAATTTAAACCTCTGGCATTGTCTAAATTCGGGCAGACAATAATCATTGAGTTTATCTTTTGTTTTGCAATTAATTTATCGGCAACTGTATTTAATTCAGCTTCTATTAAAATGTTCTCATTTCCATTTCTCCCATGATGAAAGTATAGTGTTGGAAAACTATCTTTCTCATTGTAATCACTTGGTAAGTAAACCGAAACATTCATTTTTTTCTTTAAATTCTTACTTCCGATTTTAATATTTTCAATGATAGATTTTGTCATATTCTAATTCAATTGGCAAGTCATTGGTCAGCTTGTTTTTGATGTCAAACAAAAATAAATTGTAATGGGTAGTGACCGATGATCTGCTGGTTTCTTCCAAAATGCTTGCGTTTATTACTTTTGTTGTAATAATTTTTAGTTATCTGATCCCGATTGGTTTTCGTTGTAGATGTTTCATTTTCTTTCCTGCCAATACTTTTCTTCCAACAAGTTTAAAGCCCAAATTTAAATATAGTTTTTCAGCTTTTGGGTTGTCTTCATCAACCAGTAAACCCAGTGTTTGTTGCTTGGAATCATACTTATGAATTACATGTTGTAATAATTTTGTTCCTATTCCTTTTCCTTGTTTATTTGCGCTTATCCCAAAAGAATCAATATAATATTCTCCTTGTTGAGTTTCATCATTAGGAGTAAATTCTGCATCGAAATGTTCTTTAATGTATTGCGCAACTGGATTTCTCAATTCATCCAGTTTGCCTCCATCGTAAATATTGATAGAGCCTTCAATTCCATCCGCGCTTTCTGCTACCAAACAATTCTGATAGGAGTACTGATTGCCTTCTCTCTCTACAAAGTAATGTAAAAATTCCTTTGCCACTTTAGCATCTTTTATCCCAATAAATTCATATAAAATATCTTCCATAGCAAGAAATAAGTGCTCTGAAATAATACTGGAATCTTCCTTTGTTGCTTTTCTAATTTTCATGATTATATAACGATCTTGCTAAATTTTGAGGGCTATTTACAACTACCGCCTTATCTACCGACCAACGGGAGATCACGATACGTAGTGAGTAACCCGCCACCGTTTAAAGTTTTGTTTTATTATCAACCCCGAAAGCTTTCGGGGGAGCGTCACGGCCTTTAAATTTTAACTTTTGTTAGCGTTTTGGCTTTTTATTTTGATTTGTCAGGAAGGCCTACTTCTGATACTGAATACTGTTAATTCTCCAGACCATATCTCCAATCTTCGTTTTTACGACAACTTCATCACCAATGCTCTTATTCATTAAAGACTTTGCCACAGGGGAATCCATTGAGATATAATCAGAATTGCCAATAAGTTCTTCATATCCAACAATTCGTAGCTTTTTCTTAATCCCTTTTTGCAGGTTTTCAATTTCTACCCATGCACCAAACATCACCTTTCCTTCCTGTGATGGATGATATTCTACTACTTTAAATTCATCTAAGCATACACGTAAGTATCGTATACGCCTATCAAGCTCCCTTAAGCGTTTCTTATTATAATGATAATCGGCATTCTCAGAACGGTCACCTAAACTTGCCGCCCATGATACTTTAGCTGTAACCTCTGGCCGTTCTACTTTCCATATATGATTCAACTCTTCCTTCAGTTTCTCGAAACCTTCAGGTGTAATCATTAGAGTGCGATTAGTCAACTTTATAGTTTCAGATTCTGGTATTTTACGGCGCATAATGAAATTTTATTTAAAAAAATTAATACTGAATTTGGGGTTTAGAGCATAATACTACGAACCCCTAATGCTAGTCAACAATTTCCCAAAGTAAGCAAAAATACCCTTTATACTCTTTCAAACATATAAAGTGTGTCAGATATTCTTTAATTAAATTCCTGATCTTCTAAATCTCTTAATTGCAGAGAATGTAAAGTCGATTTATTGTTATTAGAGCACAGCAAGGATAGCCCCCAATTGTAGAGTTAAAAGGGTACTTTTCGAACGTTTGCTAACGGATGGCGCTATGTAACGTAGGCGCCTTAGTTGATTTATGTTTTAAATTTCATAAAAAGGAAAGGTAGCTATTTTAGAATTATATTTAATTACAACTATTCTAAAATGACTACCTTGCCGTTGCTCTTTAAAAACACAAAACCTTTGAAAAACCGCTACTCGCCTATGTTATATGAGCGCATGTTATACGCTTTTATTTTAGTTGAACGAATCAACATTATCATTATTTAAACTGTGTTTATAATCGGATACAATGAGCATTTATTTTTGAATATCACTAATCATTGTTTTTATTTTAAACAGTATGAAATTCTGGTTATACCTTTTTTAGATTTAATTTTTCGAATGGTTATTTCTCCAATCTCCTTGGACGAATTAATATGAGTACCTCCACAGCCACAATATGGAAATCCAAAAAAGTTTACAATTCTAGCCGATTTACCTTCTGGGGCCCAAACTCCTTGCTGCTTGGCTTCCTCTGGTGATAACATTTGCTTTTCAATAGCTAGGTTTTTATCAACCAATTCATTCACTTTTTCTTCTAGTCCAGGTATCAAAGAGGCAGACTCATCAATTACACCATTATATTCTACATATGAGCCATTTGGGAAGTGATAACCTTTAGTCGGTTTGATGTTGGTTAACCCCATTTCGAGAACGGCACAATCTAATAAATGACCAGCTGAATGTAATCTTGTATTTAACAAGCGTTGTTTTGCATCTACTTTTAAAATAACATTCTCTTCTTGTTGAAACTCTCCTTGCTGAAATTCCCCAAAATGCCAAACTTGTCCATTTTCATCCATTCTGACACTTGTAACTAAGAATAGGTTATTTTCAAATGTTATACTACCAATATCAGTTGGTTGACCACCACCTTGAGGATAAAATATTGTTTGATCTAATATAACAGCCACACCTTTTTCATTAGTTATTATCTTTTGAACAGTAGCACTTGACTCTAACAAATATGAGTCGTCTAAATAATTTAATTTTGTCATACTTACTTTATATTATATGATTAATCTTGGTTTTAACTATACTATGTGACACTTGTACAATAAAAGTTATTAAGGAGTTCTTTTATAAAAGAAACAAAGCTCAATATATCTTCTTTGCGTGTGTCGAATGTACACATCCACCTTACTTCAGATTTATCTTCATTCCACAGGTAAAAAGAATATTGTTTTTGCAATTCAGCAATAATTTTTTTTGGCACAATGGCAAATACGCTGTTAGTTTCTACTTTCTGGGTTATTTTAATGGATGGGATTTCAGCTAACTCATTGGCCAAGAATGAAGCCATTTGATTTGAATGTTTAGCATTTTCTAACCACAAATCATTATTTAAGATGGCTTCAAATTGTGCTGAAATAAAGCGCATTTTAGAGTACAGTTGCATACCTTGCTTTCTAATGTATTGGAAGTTCTTTGATAATTCAGAGTTTCGAAACAAGATTGCTTCACCAAACATCAACCCATTTTTAGTACCTCCAAAGGAAAGAACATCTACTCCCAAATCAAAAGAAGCCTGTTTAAGAGATTGGTTTAAACTAGCCGCCGCATTTGAAAGACGTGCACCATCCATATGTAAATACATATTGTTATCATGCGCCAATTTAGCAAGTTCTTTAATTTCTTCTCCAGAATAAAGAACTCCTAATTCAGTCGGCTGTGTAATTGAAATCACTTTGGGTTGAGCATGGTGTTGATCACCTATGCCAACAATTTTTTGTTCTACTTGTCTCTTTGTAACTTTTCCATCTACAGTTTCAATAGGAAGTAATTTGCATCTGGTATAGTTTTCAGGAGCTCCACATTCATCAACATTAATATGTGATGAATTAGCACATATTATGGAGTTAAAAGAATTTGTAATAGCTTTTAAGGCTAAAACGTTAGCTGCGGTACCATTAAATACAAAATATGTGGCAATATTATTACCAAAATGCTCTTTTATCTTAATAATTGCCCTTTTTGTATATTCGTCATTACCATAAGCAATGGAATGATCATTATTTGTTTGTGCAATAGTTTTTAATATTTCAGAATGAATGCCTGAATAGTTGTCACTTGCAAAAGATCTTTTCATTTTTAAATACTTTATTAAATTCTTTTCAAAATTAGAATATAGTATAGAGTGCAAGAAATAGAATTAATGGATTTAATGTGTCCTTTTCGTGAAATTGTTTTTATTTTGCAATAAAATTCAAAAGATGTATGGTGGATCAAATAGATAAGGAAATAATTAAGATTTTGGAATTTAACTCCAGACTTTCTTTTGCTGAAATAGGTAGGAAAGTAAATTTATCAACTTCTACTGTTAGGGAACGAGTGATCAGGCTTGAAGAGACAGGAGTTATTGAAGCATATACAACTGTAATTAATTATAAAAAACTTGATAACGAAATTGAGGCTTTAATTTTATTTAAGGCACATAGAGGGAAACTTAAATCATTCACTAAGAATGTTGTTAATTATAAGGAGATTAAAGAGGTTCGAAGTGTTATGGGAGAATATAATCTATACATGAAGGCTTTTTTTAAGGACGTAGAACATATGCAATCCTTTTTATATTCATTATTGCCTTTTGGGGACACGGTAACCATGATCGCATCTAAAATCAACTTAAATCTTTTATAAGAAATAGGCGAGACGTTAGTCGAATTGCGTATAACGGTCTTGCTAAGTTTCGTGGGCGATTTAAAGAACCAACCTTTCAAACCGCACAAAAGCAAGCCGCTTAAATTTGTTTATATTTTTTAGCAAACCAATTTTGGTAGCTTGCTGGTGTTTCCTAAATGAGCTAACTCTCAAGCGACTCGCCACCGCCCATGAAATTTAGCTTTTGTGCCTGTTGCACAACTCTTGATAACTTGTTCATAAATCTAACAATAAAAACTTTACTTAGCAATAATAATGGCTTAACTTGAAAATAAAAATGCAAGGAAAGAAGCTTTATCAAGAGAAGTTGTTTTCCAGCTTTCAGCTCTCCAATCGAGTTCCGGAGAATAACTTCTATCGCCGATTAAAAGAGACTTTAAACTTATCCTTCCTTTACAAAAAAACACAATCTTACTATGGGAATTGCGGACAAAAAAGCATTGATCCTGTTGTTTTTTACAAATTGTGTTTGGTTGGTTACTTAGAAAATATCATTAGCGACAGAAAATTAATTGAGCATTGTTCCATGCGCTTGGATATTCTGTTTTTTCTGGGATTTGATATCGATGAGCAATTGCCTTGGCACAGTACATTAAGTCGTACCAGGCAATTGTTTCCTGAAAAGATATTTGAAGAGGTTTTTACGCATATTTTAAGCATGTGTGTAGACAAGGGAATGGTTGCCGGTCATACCCAGGCTATGGATTCTGCACCAATAAAAGCCAATGCCAGTATGGATAGCTTGGAACTGAAAGTTCCTGAAGAGCAACTGGAGGCCTATCTTCAAAAAGCTCGTTACCAGAGTAGGGAAGACAGGAAGCCTAAAAAGAATAAGGCTTCTTACGATCAGCAAATCATAACAGCCGATAAAAGAGAACTGCAAGAGATAAAATCTCGCAACCGAAACTGGCAAAGGAATCAGGATCAACGTCCGGGAGCTGCCAACAAAGGTGCCAAGTACACCAGTAACAAGACCCATTACAGTCCAACCGATCCCGATGCCAGAATCAGTGTAAAGCCTGGCAAAGCCAGAAAACTGAATTACCTAAACAATATCAGTGTTGATACAGCCAATCATGTAATAACAGATGTAAAAGCTTACCATGCCGATAAAAAAGACAATCAATACCTGCAGGATGCCACCAAGCGATTAAAACACAGACTGAAAAAACAAGGCCTTTTGTTTACCAACCTGTTAGCTGATGCTGGCTACAGCAGCGGAGAGAACTATGCTTTTCTGGAAAAGGAAAACATTATCAGCTACATTCCTCCACATGGGACATATAAGGGCGGTCCCGAAGGATTTACATTTTGCAAGGAAGAAAATTATTGGCTTTGTCCCAGGGGAAAGAAAGTTACTTTTCGAAAGCGGAAAATGGTAACCAACTCTTTGCAGGATCATTACTTAACCAAACGAAGCGATTGTAAAAATTGCCCTATCAAGAAAAAATGCCTGGGCAAAAGCCATGAAAAACGCATCGCAATAACCGTTTACGTTGAGCAGTATCAACGCAATAACAAAAGAGTGCGGAGCAAGTTCGGTAAATACATGAAAGGCAAACGGCAATCAACAGTCGAGCCTGTTTTCGGAACCTTAACCCAGTTTATGGGACTTCGCAAAATCAACACCATTGGAATTGCTCAGGCCAACAAGGTAATGCACATGTCTGCTACGGCCTACAATCTAAAAAAACTAATGAAATTCATGAGCAAAACAGCTGAAACAATGACCAGACAGGCCATTGTCTTATTTTCTTCTTTGAGAAGTTATCTTGACTCTCTTGAGCTTGTTTTAAGGTCTTGAAAATTTAAAACACAAACAAAACCAACTGTAAAAACAAAGCCTTAAAAGCTTGTGAACTCACATACTTTTAAGGCTTTTATCTTATTTTTTTGAAATATTACTTGGTTGTGCAACGGTTACTTTTGTTAGGTACTGGCTTTTTTACAGTTCCTTTTCTAATAAAATTTCATTACTACTATTAAGTAGCTTTGCCGTTTTTGTTTTTTCATCAAAAAATGCATGGAAAATGCTATCATCTTTCATAGTATAATAATTTTTTCTCTTTAAATATGGTACACATATTAAAGTACTTCCATAGTATTGGAGATTAGTTGTGTCATATTTATATGAAATAATCAGTTGTTCAAATAAATCACTCAGGTTTTTTGCTTTATAGGCCGTGTACGAAAATTGATATTTTTCTGATTTGATGTTGTCTCCTGAAATATCTACATCAAAATTTCTTATACAATTTATCCTTTTTCTAATATGTAAATTTTCACCTTTAATATTCTTCTCTTCAGTCGCTTCATTGTTTATAAAAACAATCATTTCATCTCCTTTACTTTTTGTGTATATATCTGTAGATGTAAAACTAAACTCTATTAAATCACTAGAAACAATCTTGCTTTTAGAATAAAGCTTGCTAAATAAGAATGACGAATATTCAAATGGTGGAATATGAGTATATTTTCTCTTAATATTTATCATTGTATTATGTCTAAGCTCTGAAATAGAATCCAATTTGTAGAGCTTCAATGTATACTCTGGGTACGTATAAGTTACTTGAAGAGATGAAACAGATTCATCACCATTGTTTATTATTGAAAAAGGAATAGCCCCCATGTATATTTGTTTTGAGTTATAAGGAAGTCCCACAACAATATTATTAATTGTGTCTGATTTAATTTTCCATAAACCAAGAGCTAAATCAATTTCTGCTTTCTTAAATACACCAGATTTCTCAGCAATATTATAAGATGTTTTTGATGCTTTATTGCCTATATGGTAACTAGCGAAAATCGTAAGAATTGCTATTATTAAAGTAAGAACAGAATATGTGGTCTTTTTAGATTGCATCTTTATTTATCTAAGAATTTTATTTTGTGATAAATTGTTCATATCAGGTTTCAAGCTTGTACCTAACGGATGGCTATATGAATAGTTTGGCATTTCATAGCTCTTTCGTATCAGTTTGCGACTAACTTACTTAAAAGCTAAAACCTTTGCAAACCACTGACCGCCAAATTATTTATTATAGCGTGTTGTGCCCTGTTATTACTAGTAAAGACTAATATTTGTTCTTGGTAAAGCAGGAGAGGCTGGAGTAAACCCCTTAGGAATTGTCCAATTAAAAGTTGAAAACCAATTATTAAAAGTATTTTTATCCTTTAGTTCTATTAATGATTTAGGTACACCTCCAGCTCCTAACTTGTTATTATCCCTTAAAAAATATGAATTAGTAATTGAAGTAGGAATAGGTGGAATTTGAGAATTAGTACACTTGTACTTCCATTTTTGATAATCTCCACCAATGTTGTATATAATATCATCATTCTTTACGCCAATTAGACCACCTAAATCTTTATCTCCAACCACATGACATAATGAATAGGAATTATCAACAGATGCATTGCTTATTTCACCAACTAATCCACCACCTGTATTTGAAGAATAAACCCTCCCCTCAGTGTAAGAATTTTTAATACTTGACATGCATTGTAATGATCCAACTAAACCTCCTGTTTTGAAATTACTTTTAATTTTCACAAAGGAATAAGCTTCATTTATTTCACAATCGCCAGAAAGCTCACCAGAAATACCTCCAGAGATATCTCCTATCAAATCTACACGCGTATGACAGCGTTTGATCTTAGCCCCTCTTGAACATTTACCAGATACACCTCCAACAAAACTATTTGCTAATAATTGTCCTTCATAGTAACCGTTATATACCCATCCTCCTTTTAGATCTCCTACCAAACCACCAACATTTCGATTACCTTTAACGACCCCTGTTACTTGTACATTATTAATTCCCCCCTCACATATAGCAGCAATTGAACCTACATTACCTTTTCCTTGAAGATAAACTCCTTCCATTTTTAAATTGATTACACGTCCCTGCTTACCAATATGTTTTATTAACCCAATTTCCTTTTCACTTTTCAATGAGAAGCCAAATATGGTATAGCCATCACCCCAAATTATGCCATTAAAAGGAATGTTTGAATTAAACCCAATCATATTAGTTTCTGAAGAAAGATTACCATGCCATACAAGATTTTTCACAAGTCTAAAATGTTTATTCATATCAACTTTTCTAATGTTTAATAGTTGCTCAATTGTACAAATTTCATAAGCAGTTTCATATGAATCTCCGTCTATGCCTTCATCTCCATAATTAGCATATGGATATCTATTACAACGAGGTTGACCTGAAACTAATTCATTACAAAAATCAGCTGTAACTTTTGGTTGATAAATCGCTCTATATATATTTAGTCTTCTACTTTGAGGAACTTTATTGTGTAGTGAACTTACAATATCAGCAGAGTTTAGTATTCTTAACCTTAATTCGTTTGGACTTTCATCCCAGTATATTCCTTTTAATAACGCAAAGGTTGCAGTCACTTGAGGGCAAGCCATGGAGGTGCCACTCATCAACTTAAAGCCACCTCCTGGGATAGTTGAGTATATATCAGTCCCAGGAGCAGCTATATCTATCACAGCATAATTCCAAGATGAATTATAACCTTGATAATTTGAAAAACTTGATAATTCGTCAAAACAATTAGTTGATGCAACAGTATTTACGAAAACAAAAGATGCTGGATAGTATGGTATTTCATATATATCTATTGCATCATTTCCTGCTGCAGCAACTAATACGATCTTATTTGTATAATAGGCAGATTTAACAGCATCATATAAAATATCAGATTTATCATATCCCCCAAATGACATGTTAATTATATCTACTTTTTTTTCTATACAATAATTAATTGCTTTAGTAATATTAAAAGTACTACCAATGCTACCATTTGTATACTTCGCAACAAGAAGCTTTGAGTTTGCTGAAATCCCAACAGGACAACCATGCCTATTCTCTTTAGAGCAAATTATTCCGGCTATATGAGTTCCATGTCCATTATAATCATAGACTGAATTATTATTTGATTGAAAATTCCAACCAAATACATCATCAACATACCCATTCCCATCATCATCAATGTTATTACCTTCAATTTCTTGCTTATTAATCCATATATTATCTTTTAGTGATGGGTGATTTATGTCAATACCACAATCAATTACAGCAACAATAACTTCTTTTAGTTTTTTTGGGTCACATCTAGACAAAACCTCTATACCATCAATATCTGCGTCAATTTTACTATTAAGAACGGTAGTGCCTGAATTATATAAATACCACTGCTTAGGTGAATAGTTTACTAAGTATTGATTGGTTTCTTGTGTTACTATATAATTTGGCTCAACAATATCAAATAAATTAAGGCTTTTCAATTCTTTAATTACCTCATGATGATTAACTACACGACTATTTGCTATTCTTAATCTGAATATTTTTGTTTTTGGTATGCTATCAATAATACTGATCTCATTGTTATAGAATTTTTTTTCATCTATAATATTTCTAAAATCAATTAATTTAAATTCACTTCTCAATTTCACAATCACTTCGTTGGCAATTTGTATTGATTTTCGGGGTATAATTTGGTTGTTTATTAAAGTGTCTTTGTTCTGTATTAATATTCTACTGGAATCTGAATTAAATTTAATAATCCAACTACTTTTCAATGATGAATCCATTTTGATCTCAGAAATATTATGACTAGGAAATTTGCTAGCTACAAACTTTCGCATATTAGTTTCATCATTTGACAAATTATTGCAGCCAATTAACAAAAAAATAAAGGCTATCATTATAAAATTTATCCATTTCATGTTCATATTTTTTATAATTGGGCACAACGTAAAAGTGTTTTATCCTTTCGTTTGATAAAATTAACAAAACATTATTAAGAGAGTTGAATTTTCTTCGCAGAATAATTCCAAATAAAGGAT
>NZ_RAPQ01000009.1 GCF_003610555.1 Marinifilum flexuosum
GCTTTTTTTTCATGACTTAATATTTTAATGAATAAATACTTAAGCAAGTTACAACCTTATTTGTAAGCTACCGCTGTAGGCGGTTTTTGTTCAACTTCTATATAAAGTGCATTAATGCACTTTATCCCTCCCAATTGGATGTATAAGGTGCACTAATTTGTTTTTCGCCAATGAAAGTACAAAACAATAATCCCTCAACAAAGTATTCCTATGATTAATTTACAGGCATTATATTAGGATCGTTTTTCTTCGTAACGTACAGCTATGCTCCCATTAAAAGCTGAACTTTTAATGTTATTTCCTGAGCTTTCAACATTAAATCCTGTTCTTTTAACATTAATACTTGTGTTTTCAATGTTAAAAGCTGTGCCGGCAACATTACTAGCTGTGGTTTCAATATTGTAAGCTGAGTGGGCAACATTGCCAGCTGAAGTTTCAACATTAAAAGTTCTTCTTTCAACGCAAAAGGCTGTCTTTTCAATCAAAAAACATGTCCTGCAGGCATGGAAAGACAACAAAAAACATTGGAAGATAAGCTTTCAACATTGAAACCTCTGCTTTTAATATTGAAAGCTGAGGTTTTTAAGTTGCACACTCTCTTCCGTACGTTAAAACATCAACTTTCAACTTTGTTATGTCAGCTTTCAACGTTAAATCTTCATGTTTTTACGTTAAATCTTCAACTTTCAACGCGAATCATTTGACATTTACCCTGCATTTTTCTCTTATCTTAATTAGAATTTCACAATAAACTTATTAATCCACCACTTCACAAAACCCTCACCACTCCTACATCACAGTTATAATTGCAACCCCAGAGACATATAAACATTCACACAATCACTATTTAAATTTATTATAAATACCAATTAAATAATATGATTAGCATTTCACCAAGCGCATTTTTGTTAAATTTAATTGTTCCAAAAATTAATTTTTAAATTCAAATAAGATGGCACAAATCAAAATCAAAGGCAATGCTAATTATTTAGCTGGTTTGTTCGCTGACATTAAACGAAAAAATGATGCGGATGGCGAAGCTAGCTTATTAAATTCTGTAATCGACATAGCCGCAATTGAAGGAAAGGTTAACAACATGATCGATTATCAGGAAAAAGCAAATGATGCAAATCGATTAAAAGAAGAGTTAAACGAGCAAAAAGCGAAAATGGCTAAAGAAATCATTAATGATATCAAGCAAATTCGTGATTTGTTGAAAGCTCATTTCCCAAACGACACAAAAAAACTTGGTGCATGGGGCTTTACTATCGATGAAGTAAGCAAGAAAAAAGTGGAAGAAACGGTTTAGTAATAAGCAATTCCACACAACAAAGGGATGGTAGAAAACAATCTACCATCCCTTTGTTATATAAAAAAGTATTGAAGCTTTTTATTTTATCCCATTGGCACTAACCGCAGCCCCAATAATTCCGGCTCCATTTTGAAACTGTGCAAGCAATACGGGCACTTCCACATCAATTTCGCTTTCGAACTTATCTAATTTCTTGCTGATTCCTCCTCCAATGATAAAGTAATCGGGGGCACAGATTACATTCACATGATGAAGAAACTCATTGAATCTTTTTCCCCAGGCGGAAAAACTCAAGTCTTGCTTTTTTCGAACCGAATCGGCAGCATATTTTTCAATTTTCTTGCCATTCTTGTATTTCAATTGGCCCAATTCAAAATTGGGTAACAATTGTCCATTATAGAAAACTCCCGACCCGATTCCTGTGCCTATGGTTATCATTACCACCAGGCCTGACTTATCTTTCCCTACTCCATATTTCATTTCTGCCAAACCAGCCGCATCTGCATCATTCACAACAGTAACATCCAATCCGGTTTTATCACTGAAAAGTTGATCCACCTGAACACCTAACCAAGACTTATCCAAATTACCATGTGCCATGGCCTTTCCATGAGATATAATGGTAGGAAATCCACAGCCTACAGGTCCTTGCCAATTGAAATGATCAACAATTTCCTTTATCACATTTGCAACGGCTTCCGGCGTAGATGGCTGAGGGGTTGGAATGCGAAATCTTTCCTCCAACTGCTTTCCCGTTTCTACATTAACCGGAGCTCCCTTAATTCCCGACCCTCCAATATCAATTCCAAGTATTTCCATAAATTCTAATTGTGGATTATATTTAATGAGTAAAAAATACAAAATTTCTATCGAATTAAATCACTTAAAAAAATCACAACACATCAATTTTAATCGCGAAAAGCTTGTAAATAGCGTAACATCATTCACAGTTTAACGGTATAATGAAATTGAATCAATCATTTTAACTTATCTTCCCCATATGAGTAAAAAAAGCATTAATTCCATACTTAAAAGATCTACCTTAATTATAATATCCACCATATTATTCAGTTTCATCTCTATTATTATAGTTACTGAGTATTACCTATTTCAAAAAAATTACGAAGATGAAAAACAATTGATCGAAGATGAAAAAAAGCTGTTTCTTAAAAGTGCAGTCAAAAATGTTAAGGCATACTTGGATCATGAGGAAACCTCCTCGGAGAATAAAATGAAACTCAAACTGCAAAACGCAGTGAACAATGCTATTAACCAAGCTAATAGCATCTACACCCAGAACAAGGGAAGAAAAACCAATACAGAAATAAAAGCTTTAATCAAAAGTGCTCTGAGCGGAATACGACATTTTGACAACAGGGGCTATATTTATATCATTGATTTACAAGGCAACTTAATAATGTATCCTTTTTGCACATCGGCTGAAGGATCTAATATATTGGGCGTCGAATCCCCCTCCGGCGAAAGTATCATTTCAGAACAAATCAAAGCTATTAAAAACAAAGAAGAAACTTTTCATACCTATCTTTGGCACAAACCTTGGTTAAAAGACAGCATTCTTTATCCGAAAACTTCGTTTGTTAAAAGGTTTAAGCAATTCGATTGGCTTATTGGTTGTGGCGAGTACATCGACGATCACAATATAGCCACTAAGGAACATGCAATTAATTATCTAAAAAGCTCCTATTCGCCCAAAGATTGGAATTTATTTATTAATCATTACGATGGTACTTCTATTATTATTAATTCAGATAAATATAAGGCTGGCGTAAATATTAAGGATATTTCCAGCGATAATGGTTTAAAAATATTTAAGGAGGAATTGAAAATTGCTCAATCGGGTAATGCTGATTACTTATATTACAATTGGCCCATTAACGAAACCGAATTTACAGCAAAATTGGCATGTATTGATGGGTTTGAAAAATGGCAATGGATGATTGGAGCATCTTCGAGCTTAAAACAATTTAACGATATAGAGCTCCAACGAATGCAATCATTCTATCAAATGTCCTGGCTGAGAATCATATTACTCATTATCCTCTCAATTCCTTTAATGTTTATAATATTAGGTCAATTCAGAAGAACCACAGGCAAATTTAAATCTGAGTTAAGCATGCTCTTCAATCAAATAGAATCTGCAGTATTTAAAGACAAGAAAATTACAAACACTGAATTCCAAACAAAAGAATTTCATCAACTTTCTGACAATATCAACAAACTATTAAATCAGCATTTTAAAAACATAAATGCTCTCAAGGAAAGTGAAGAAAAATTTCGAATCTTAGTTGAGTATGCTCCATTAACAATTTTAGGACTTGACAATAATGGAACCATTCAAATTTGGAACAAGCAATGTGAATCCTTTTTCGATTTAAGCAAAAAGGAGGTAATGAATCAAAAAGTGCCAATTGATAAAGTATTTACAGGAGACCAAAAAGAAAGAGTTCAAAATAAAATACTTGAAAATGATCCTGAATTTAAGCTTTTTCCAATAAATCTTAAAAATGGCAAACTTGCCTACCAATACTGGGCATCTTTTAGAGTATCTGAAGATCTATTGATTTGGGTGGGAAGTGATGTCACAGAATTAAAAAACACTGAGAAAGAATTAAAAAAGAGTAGAAATTTTTTAGATACATTATTAGAGAGTATACCATCACCTATATTTTATAAAAATACGGATGGAATATATTTAGGAGGCAATAGGGCATTCTTTAATTTAATTGAGATGGACCCCGAAGAAGTAATTGGTAAAGGAGTTTTTGATTTATACACCGAAGATTTAGCTAATGTTTACCATGAAAAAAATTTAGAAGTATTTAAGGGCAATTATCAACAATATGATCTTGAATACCATAAAGAAGGACAGAATTTAAGAAATTTTACCTGCTACAACGCTCTATTTAAAAATCAAGATGAGCAAGTTGAAGGTTTAATTGGTGTATTGCTCGACATTACCGATAGAATAAAATTTGAAACTGAATTGCAAAACAAACAAGAGGAACTTAAAGCTCTAAATGCCACTAAAGATAAGTTCTTTTCAATCATTGCTCACGACTTAATAAACCCTTTTAACGTAATGCTTAATTCTGGTGAAATGTTAGCTGAGAGCGTTAATGAGAACGATATGCAAGGCGTTCAAGAAATGATTGAATTGCTTAATCCGGCAATAAAAAATGCTTACGACCTTTTATTAAACCTACTCGAGTGGTCAAGAGCACAAACCGGCACCATAAAGTTTCTCCCACAAAAGACAAATATTTGTGATGATTTGCAATCCGCAATCAAACTTATGAGTGGCATGGCCAAGGCAAAAAATATTAATTTAATTTTTGAAAAAACGGAAAACCCAGAGGTATGTTTAGATGTTAACATGCTACAAACCATTACCCGAAACCTAATCTCCAATGCCATTAAATTTACACCAGAAGGCGGACAAATTAAGGTTTACACAAATTCATACACCGATTATTTACAGCTTTGTATCAGCGATAATGGCATAGGAATGGACAATGCCACCAAGGATAATTTATTTAAAATAGATAAGAGTACTTCTAAAAAAGGTACAAATGATGAACCCGGTACTGGCTTAGGTTTATTACTGGTTAGTGATTTTGTAAAAAAACATGGTGGTAAAATAACAGTAATTAGTGAATTGGGAAAAGGCACTGATGTTAGCGTTTGGTTTCCTACAAAACAATAGATTCAAAATTGATTATAAGAATACTTTGGTGCAAACTCTTTAAATGTATTGTTTACAGGTAGAAAAAAAATGAAAAAAGTCCATAAATTGATAATTATAAATCCACACGAAAATGTTTACTTTGATCTGGCAATTATCATCTGATTACATATAGAAAATTTAACAGGTGCAATAAATCGTAAACACTTGATTGGGAAAAATAATTATGAATAAAGTAATTGAGTTTTTAGAATACGAAATTTTTAAAATTGGAAGCTTTTCCTTCACATTTGGAAAAATAACCAGTACTCTCATTACCATATTAATCACCATTTTTTTACTCTGGCTAATTAAAAAAGCAATATTCCGTAAAAAATCATTTCTAAGTATTGATAAAGGAAACCTATACTCCTTGTTTCAAATTATCAAATACCTGGTATGGATCATTTCCTCATTGATCATTCTGGAGACATTGGGATTTAAACTAAATGTACTTTTGGCTGGATCGGCTGCCTTACTTGTTGGGGTTGGATTAGGCTTACAGAATACGTTCAATAATTTTGTTTCAGGGATCATATTGCTATTCGAAAGGTCGATAAAAGTTGGAGATATTTTAGAAATAGATGGAGATGTGGTTAAAATGGAAAGAATTGGCTTAAGAACTTCATCGGCAAAAAATCGCGACGACATCATCATTATCATACCCAATTCACTAATCACAAGCAACAAGGTGATCAATTGGAGTCATCAATCAGACAAAACAAGATTTAAAATTTGTGTTGGTGTTGCTTATGGAAGCGATGTAGAATTGGTAACCAAAGTACTAAAAGAAAGCGCTCTGGAAAGCAGGGATATTACTGATAAAGACTCTATTCTTGTAAGATTTGTGAATTTTGGAAGCTCTTCTCTCGATTTCGAATTGTTGTTTTTCAGTAGGAATATTTTCAGGATTGAAAATCTTAAATCAGACATCAGAATGTTGATAAATAAAAAATTTATCGAGAATAACATTTCCATTCCATTTCCTCAAATGGATGTTCATTTTAAATCTGATGCAACTGGACATTTTAGCAAAAAGTAAAAACTCATCCGAATTAATTATCTGTAATTCTTAAAACAGGTACTGTTTTTAACAAACCGAACTGGCCTTATGTCTTGTTTCATATGACTAATGTCAGTTCTTTAGTGTTTTCCTTGATTTTACATCGCGAAAATTCCCATCATTATCGAAATTGTGAAAATTTCCTCCTTTTTTACCATCCTCTTCCCTACTTTTATTGTCCTAATTGCATTATTGCATAAAAACAACAACCAATCATGAAACAAAGATGAATTTTAGCATACTAAATTTTTCATAGCAGTATATAAAAATTCATCAAAAGTTCCTCCCGATAACGATCGGGATGACACAACCAAAAATTACAACCAAATGAAAAAACATTTACTAACATTCCTATTTCTTTTAATAGGAATTGGTGTTTTTGCACAGAAAACACCTGTTACAAAGGCAAATTATGAATTACCTGCAAGGTTCTCTCCTACCAAATTGAGATCTATGGTATTCTCAACCAGAGTGCGTCCACACTGGCTTAAAAACGGTGAAAAGTTTTGGTATGCCTACCAAACTTCCGAAGGATTAAACTATTATTTGGTTGATCCGGCAAGAAACATGAAAAGCAAGCTTTTTGATCCTGTAAAAATGGCTGCTGATATGAGCCGTTTAACTGGCGATCCCTTCGATGCAAAACACATGGACATTAAAAAAATGAAATTCATTAAGAACGAAAAAATTGTGCAGTTCGAAGTGAAAAGTAAATTGGCCGAAGAAGAGGAAAAAGATGAAGAAAACGGCGACAAGCAGGAAGAAGAAAAAGACGACAAGAAAAAAGACAAAAAGAAAAAAATGGTTGCTAAAGTTTGGCATTTCGAATACGAACTGGCAAGCCGTAAACTACGTCTTTTAGATGATTTTGAAAAGCCATTGGAACAAAAGAAATGGGCTTCGGTTGCTCCTAACCAGGAGTATGTAATTTTTGCCAAACATCACAACCTTTATTGGATGGATGCTGAGAACTACAAGAAAGCTCAGAAAAATGAAAAAGACACTACCATTGTTGAACACCAACTAACAACCGATGGTGTTAAGGATTATGCTTATGGCGATACCGGATATGGTAAAACCAATACCGAAAAAGAGAAAGAAAAAGATGACAGAAAAGCTGCTTACGTAACTTTCTCGCATGATTCAAAAAAGTTTGCAATTACCCGCGAAGACGAAAGAAAAGTGAAAGACCTTTGGGTATTGAACTCGGTTGCAAAAGGTCGTCCTACTTTGGAAACATACAAGTATCATATGGCAGGAGAAAAAGAAGCTCCTCAATATGAAATGCAAGTTTTCGACTGGGAAAGCAAAGAATCAGTTGTTATAAAAGCTGATGCATGGAAAGATCAAACGCTTCGTATCTTAAGAGCTCCTCGCAAAAAGGTAAATGCTGATGATGATTTGAAATACTCCAAATGGCTTTCGAAAAACAGCGTTTTGATTTACTTCCAACGCCAAAGTCGTGATATGAAACGAGTTGATATCTGCTCGGCAAATACTACAACAGGTGAAGTAAAAGTAATTATCGAGGAAAGATTAAATACATATATCGAAACACGTAACCTGGTTACCATTAACAATGGCAAGGAGTTCATTCACTGGTCGGAACGTGATGGTTGGGCTCACTTCTACCTATACGATGCAGAAGGAAAGGTGAAAAACCAAATTACATCAGGTCCTTGGCATGCAGACGGAGTACAAGGTGTTGATGAAAAGAACAGAGTACTTTATTTCACTGCCAATGGTCATGAAAAAGGCGAAGATCCTTACTATTCTCACTTGTACAGAGTAAACTTTGATGGTACTGGTTTGAAATTACTGAATAAAGGAGATTTCGACCATCAGGTAAGCCTGAATGATCAAAACCATTACTTTGTAAACAACTCTTCAAGAGTAAACACCACTCCTGAATCGAAATTATACGATACACGTGGCAACAAGATTATGGATTTGGAAACAGCTGACCTTTCATTACTATTCGAAGCTGGCTACAAGTTTCCGGAAATCTTTACTGTGAAAGCTGGTGACGGTGTAACTGACCTTTACGGTGTAATGTACAAGCCATTTGATTTTGATGAGAACAAGAAATACCCAATCTTAACTTACGTATATCCTGGTCCACAAACCGAAGCGGTTTATAAGAGTTTCTCAACTCGCATGGATCGTGCTGATCGTATGGCCCAATTCGGATTTATTGTTGTTACCATGGGTCACAGAGGTGGTCACCCTGATCGTTCCAAATGGTACCACAATTACGGATATCAAAACATGAGAGATTATCCTCTTCTTGACAAGAAAGTGGCTTTGGAACGTTTGGCTAACCGCCATGATTTCATTGACATCAACAGAGTTGGTATTTTCGGTCACTCAGGTGGTGGATTCATGTCAACAGCTGCAATGTTTGTATATCCTGATTTCTTTAAAGTTGCTGTATCGGCTGCAGGTAACCACGATAACAACATTTACAACCGCTGGTGGAGTGAAACTCACCATGGAGTAAAAGAAGTTGTTACTGAAAAAGATACTACATTCCAGTACAAGATTGCAACCAACCCAAGCCTGGCTAAGAATCTAAAAGGTAAACTATTACTGGTAACAGGTGATATTGATAACAATGTGCATCCTGCAAATACTGTAAGAGTTGCAAACGCATTGATTAAAGCGAATAAACGATTCGATTTCTTCATTTACCCAGGTCAGCGTCATGGCTTTGGTAACATGAGCGAATACTCTTTCTGGTTAAGAAGTGAATATTTCTGTAAGCACCTATTGGGTGATTACCGTGAAGGAGCTGATTTCATTGAAATGCAAAATGAAACACCTAAAACCTGGTAATTCATTTGTCAGATAATATTCATCCCGATTTGCAGTGCAAATCGGGATTTTTTGTGAGGCTCTCACTCCAAAGTGAGATTCTCACTAATTTAATTCCAATTTGATAACCAAAAACTGACAACCATAGCCATCATCCCCCCAAATTACATGAACCTTGTGACTTGCAGCTAACCGAAACCCAATAACCACTAACTACCCAATCGCGAAAATCATAATCAGCATCTGCGTCCACACCTTTGTGTCCTTGGTGAATACCCTTCGTTTTCCTTTGTGGTTAATTTTACTTAAGATCTCTTCCGTCGCATGTTAAGATTCCATATTCATAAAGGCATGTAGTTGCGACGATTATTTATAAAACTTACTAACCCAGGGCAACATTCGCGTAGCTCATTCGCCCTGGGCTATAAAGATCACGCTCCTCTGGAGCTTTATTCAAAAGTGACTAGTAATCAGTTAGCATTTTTTCCCTGACATCCGATAACCGAAATCTGACAATGCGATAGCTTTGCTGAAAACATCAAATCATTCCATATATGCATTACAAAATGTTATCTTGCAAAATGAAACTAATCCTTACCCTTATACTAACATCTTTTATTGTGACCAATTCAAGTTCATTCAAATCGGAACAACTTAAATACCCTCGTGTTCGTAATGCATATGCTGAAAAGGAAAATGGCATCCAGAAGCTTCTCAACAGCAAAAACATTAAAAGTGATGAATTAGAAGTGTATTTGCGTGCTTTTAAATTCGGACAAAAAATTCAGCTGTGGGGTAAAAACAAATCAGATCAAAAGTTCAAATTGATCAAAGAATATAAAGTCTGTAGAAAATCCGGCACGCTTGGCCCCAAAAGAAAACAAGGAGATTTACAAGTTCCTGAAGGATTCTATTACATCGACCGATTTAATCCTGCCAGCAATTTCCACCTCTCTTTGGGCATTAACTATCCAAACCAATCAGATTTATTTTGGGCAGATAAAACCGATCCTGGCGGAGATATCTTCATTCATGGTTCATGTGTAACCGTTGGATGTTTGCCAATTACTGACGATCAAATTAAGGAATTGTACATCTTTTGTGTAGAGGCGAAAAACAATGGTCAGCAACAAATTCCGGTTCATATTTTCCCTGCCAAACTATCAGATAAAAACTTTGAAGTGCTTCTTTCTAAATACAGGGACGATCAGGATAAAACAACAGTTTGGAAAGATTTAAAAATTGCCTACGATTCTTTCAACAAAACAAGACAAATTCCAAAAGTTACATTCCTAAAAAATGGAAAACATCTTATAGAACCCAAACAATAAAAAAGGCACCACTAGAGTGCCTTAAATATTCAATCACATTTATAAATTACTGAACAAAACCTTCTCTTGCTCCGCCAGCAGCGAATAAAGCTCTCATTCGGTCATTCTGACCATTTGTAAACATGTACATGCAGTTATCATTCACGTAATCCATGAAGTTCATAGTCATATCATTGGTACGACAATGTACTGTTGGATATGAAGGACACCCGTAGTTTGCTCTATCTGAGCTTGGAGTATCAGTTACAAAGTCATCCTGACGACATCTACCATCACCCCAAATGTGACGAAGATTCAACCAGTGACCTACTTCGTGAGTAGCTGTACGACCGTAACCATAATCACCACCTCTTGAGTTTTCACCGAAGAAGTCGCTACCAATAACTACACCATCAGTTTCTAGTGCTCCACCAGGGAATTGAGCATATCCTAGAATACCTCCACCAATTTCACAAACCCAAAAGTTCAAGAAACTTGTTGGGTCAGTAGCATCGATACCACCTTGGCTTGCATACTTCATTGCATCATTGGTTCCCCAAGAAGATTTTGTTGAAGCTTTTCGATTAACACCTGCCAATACAAATGTAATGTTACAATCAGCAATATCATCATTAAATTCTGTAGGAACTCCACCAGTATTAGGATTCAAATCGTTGAAATCTTCATTCAAAATATCAATTTGTGAATCGATATGAGCCTGAGTTATCGGATGTGCAGGATCTTCCAAAATATTTACAATCACAGGGATTGTAATGTTTCCTTGGTATGGAACTGGATCTGGGTCTGGATCTGGCTTAACAGGTTTACCCTTGTTAGTATTAGCCGACTTCGCAGCAATTAATTGTCTCGTATGTTTTTCAATCGCATACATACGCTTTTCCAAACCTGGATTTTCTTTTAATTTTTGGTTTAGAACTTTCATCGAGCCGCATTTACATGCAGGACCATGAACATGACCAGCTTTTACACCTGTGGATTCTTCAACTGTTTCTGAAGTGTACACATAAAAGTCACTCATATCAACAGCAATGTCATTTGTCTGTTGAACTTTTAGATCATTAGATTCTTTTTGACATGAAGCCAAAAACAACCCTAAAACAAGTAAGGGGAAAAATAATTTTTTCATAAAAAATTAGTTTAAATGGTTAATGATCCCTCAATTTAAGAATATTATATCTAAACCACCAAATAATTTTTCACAGCAAGAACACTCAATTGCACATACACCTGATATAATGAACATTACAGAAGTGTAATTTTTAACAAAGCAAAATAAAAAACTTATCCTCCATCTATCTTATGATTACCACAATGATCGATTTACATCCTTTTATTGAATGTAATATATGAAATATCACAATTAATTTTTCTCGAAAAACCCCTTGTTTTTGATAAAAAATAAAGAGGAATTACTCTTATTTAAAATGAAACATTATTGACATATTTTTCAATTTAAATAGAATTATGAGAAAAGTTACTATTTAATAGTACTACAAAATTCTCTTAATATCTTCTCCGTTGTTTCCCAGCCTATGCATTCATCCGTAACGGAAACTCCATATTTCAATTCTGCTTTATTATCAGGAATGGACTGCTTTCCAAAAGCCAAGTTACTTTCAAGCATAAAGCCCATAATAGATTGATTACCATTTTGTATTTGCTCAGCAATATCCTGAAGTACAATCTTTTGATTTTTGGCAAGCTTTCCTGAATTGGCATGACTGCAGTCAATCATGATTTTAGGATCAATTCCCACTCCATTTAATTTGTCTTCTATTTCCTGAACAAATTTGCTTTCATAGTTTGATTCCTTTCCTCCACGAAGTATAATGTGAGTATTGGGATTTCCCAATGTTCTTATCACCGATACATTTCCATCTGGATTGATACTTACAAAATTTTGTGGAGCTCCAACAGCTTGCATAGCATTTAAGGCGATATCAATATTTCCATCAGTGCCATTTTTAAAGCCTACAACCGAAGACAATCCACTTGCCATATTTCTATGGCTTTGCGATTCAGTTGTTCTGGCACCAATTGCTGTCCAAGAAAATAAATCCTGAATGTATTGTGGAGTAACAATATCCAATGCCTCTCCTGCTGCCGGCAAACCCAATTCTGCAATGTATACCAAAAGTTCTCTTGCCTGTTTTAATCCTTCCTGGATCTGACAAGAATTATCCATATGCGGATCATTGATTAAACCTTTCCATCCTACAGTAGTTCTTGGCTTCTCGAAATAAACTCTCATCACAATGAAGATTTTATCCTTTAACTCATCAGCCAATTGTTTAATTTTTTGAGCGTATTCTTTTGCCGCCTTAACATCGTGAATGGAACAAGGACCGACAATAGCCAATATTCTCTTATCTCTCCCACTTAGTATATTTTTAATGGTACTTTGCCCCTTGTGAACTGTATTGATACATTTTTCAGTTAAAGGGTACAGCTCTTTTAAAGCTATGGGAGTTAATATAGGTTGTTCTACACTTACATTTAAATTTTCAATTCTTGGATCTACCATAGGGGTATTCTAATTGGTCAATATAGTTAATGAATACAGATGTTTCCTGATTCGATCCGAATTTAGTTTTTATTTTTTAGTGAATGAAAAATATAGCACGAAGAATATTTGATTTGATGCTCGTTTTAACAAAAACGATTAAATTTTTGAATTAGGCACCAATGCATATTTTTCCTATTTTTGCACTTCATGATTAAAAGAACAACTTCTACATATCATTCGGAGTCCGCATTATAGGCAAGTCATTGGATTTGTCTCGAATCAACTTGCCGCCACTTCACTTTTAGCATCATTTTTATTTGATGCCTGTTTTTTTATGCCGTAAATTTTAGTGAATTAATTTCAGCTATCACTTGCTAAGCTGAAAGTTAAACCGAATGTAATGAATACATTAAATAAATTGGGATGGTCTCATTTTTTTGAATCATCTCTTAGTTTTGAAGAAAAACAAAACATGACCATTGGTCGTGTTTCAACTGTAAATAAGTCGAATTGTATCGTAATCCATGAAAATGGAAGTAAAACCTGCGAGTTAGCAGGAAATTTAATGTTTGGGCTAGATGAAAATGAAAAGCCCAAAACAGGCGACTGGGTATTGTTTCTTGATTATGGCGATTTGGGGATCATATCGAAAGTATTGCCCAGATACAATTGTCTTTCCAGACAAAAATCAGGAAAAGAAATTGTGGAACAAATTATAGCTATAAATATCGATTATGCTGTTATCGTTCAATGTCTTGAAATTGGTTTAAATCTAAGACGATTAGAACGCACATTAGTTCAATTGCAAAACTGTAATATTGAACCAATTGTTTTAATTAACAAAACAGATTTACCTATTGACGATGAACAACAAGAAATAATGAATTTCATGATTGACACTTATCAGGCAATTCCAATTAGCGCAAGTCATGGAAGCAACTTGAATTTATTAAAGGATAAGATTATAACCGGTAAATCCTATGTTTTTATTGGAGCATCGGGAGTCGGAAAATCCTCAATCATCAATTCTTTGCAAGAAGGAAATGATTTAAAAACCGGAACAATCAGTCAGTCTACGATGAAAGGAGCACATACCACCACTTCGAGAGAATTGTATATCCTACAAAATGGTGGGGTTGTAATAGACACGCCTGGCACTCGAGAATTTGGATTAACAGCTCCAAATTCAGAATCCGGATTATCTGGCTTTCATGGAATCGATGAGCTTGCAAAAGGCTGTAAGTTTCATAACTGTACACATACCAACGAAAAAGGCTGTAAAGTTTTAAAGGCTGTAAAGACTGGAGATATTTCAGAAGATGAATATGAAAACTTTATGCGTTTGAATCGAGAAATGGAACATTATGAAAGCAGTTTACAAGATCGAAAACAGAAAGGAAAAAAGCTTTCCAAAATCATTAAGAATATGAAGAAATCGGGTTATAAAAGTTAATCGTTATTAAAAACAAAGGGCTCAGATTATAAATCTAAGCCCTTTGTTCTAATCTTTTTATCTAACCAAAAATTCTACTTAAAATTCCCTTTCGGCGATTATTGTGATACTTTATTTCGTTTCCATTACAAATACTATCAAAGATTTGTCCCCAATCAGGTAAACCACCAAAATTCATATCATCAATATACATATCCGCTTTAATTTTTCGACTTATATTTCCATCAAAAACCTCCTCAGGATAATTTTTATTGACCGCATAAAACTCGACTCCCTTCGATTTACAAAATTCAATGGCATCACCAAGTTCTTTTCCTGATCGATAGGTCCACAAGATCAATCTATGTCCTTGGTTTTGTAACATCTTTAAAGTTTGTGTTGCAAAAGGAATCTCCTTGCCCAACTTAGGGTATTTCTGCTCAACAATAGTTCCGTCAAAATCAACTGCAATAATCATTTTTCTAAAATTTGGTAATAAGTAGATTTCTAATTCCTGGAGAAAATCCCCAATAATTTCTCTTTAAAAGATCTCTGAGTGTGATCTTCATCATAATAGCCATTTCCATATCCATAACTGCCATAGGAGTTGCCATATCCTTTGTGAACTGTATCATTTAAAATGATACCAACTTCATCCATATCACCTTTTTGCGACAGTTGGTTTATGAATTTTATCTGATTCTGCTTACTATAGCCTTGCCTCAGAACAAATAAATTAGAGTCCGCAAATTTGCTTGTTAATACTCCATCAGTTACCAAAGTAACCGGAGCATTATCTAATACAATATAGTCATACTGTTTTTTAGCTTCTATTAAAAATTCTTCAAATTCTTTTCCTCCTAGCAGCTCCGCAGGATTAGGTGGAATTGCTCCAGAATTTACAAACTGAAGACATTCTAATTGAGTCCTGTTAATAATCTCATTAAATGAACTTTGTCCAACTAAATAGGTTGATAAACCTGCTCTATTAGGAACTTCAAATACATCATGCAATCGTGGTTTTCTCAAGTCACAGGCAACCAGAAGAACTTTTTTATTATCCATTGCAATGATAGTAGCTAAATTAGAGGCTGTAAAAGTTTTTCCCTCTCCTGGTATCATAGAGTGAACACCTATGACTTTCTTCAAATCCCCCTTGAACTTATAATGCAAATTGGTTCTCAGTCCTCGATATGATTCTGCTAAACCTGATCTTGGATGGCTAACAATTGCCATTTCCTGCTTATAATTATTACGTGCAATCTCTCCCATTATTGGCAAAGTTGTTCCCCTCTCTAAATCATCCTTAGATTTGATTGAGTCATTGAAAAAGTCTTTCAACAGGATAATAACCAATGGTAATAGACCACCTAAAAACCCACCAATTACCATTAGAAGCATTGTTTTTGGCCCTATTTTCTTTGTCGTTCGAACTCTTGCCGGATCAATAATTTGAACATCTGAGATATTCGATGCCGTTTGAATCGAAGCTTCTGCTCTCTTCTTCAATAAGAAAGTGTAAATTTCATTGTTCAGATCAAACCTACGCTTGATATTAATCATTTCTTGTTTAGTTTCAGGCAATCCAGCTAATCTAATGGTAATATTATCCTTCCTTTTTTTTAACGTTCTAGACTCTGTTTCTGCGTGAGTCAATAAGTTTCTAACATTTTCTTCCAAAGACTTAATTACATTCTTTATTTCCTTATTTAAAATGATCAAGGTTGGATTCTTATCTTTTGCAACAAATGAAAGTTTGGTTTGTTCCCCGTAAAGTTCTGCTAGTTTCACTACTTGAGCATTTAATCCAGCATCAGCAATTCCTACAAAAGATGGAGCAGCAATTTTTTCCATCTGCTCAGCATTTCCCATATAATTAAGAAGATCCTTAAAATAGGCAATTCTAAAATCTAATGTAGATTGTTCTTTTTCGATATCTGCAACTTTATCAAGAACCAATTCTGCCTCATGACTCAAATCGATCGATTTGTTCTTTGATCTAAAATCTGAAAACTCCTGGCCTGCTATCTTAAGCGAATCTACAATCCCATCAAGCTGATTATCAATAAACTTTACCGTATTTAAAGAAATCTGGTTCTTTTTCCTTAAACCAAACTGAAGATATACATTACTAAGTTCATTCAAATAATCTACAATTCTTTGAGAATTACTTCCTTGTAAAGCCAATTGAATTAATTCTGAATTCTTATCAACTAAATTAACACCTACTTTTTCCACATAATCAAGTGCTAATACTTCCAAATTATTAAAATTGATGGAATATTTTTCTGTATGAAGTTCTGCTAATTTTTCAATGGTAAAATCAAAATATTCGTTTTTAAACGGAACACCAAACTCACCTGTGGCTTCAAATTCCACATCATATTCAGTACTTCCATCTACGAACTTATCGTCAACCTCAATGGTATAAGAGTTACCTTCCATTGGAGTGATTACAAGCTCTACTCCTTCCAAATTTTTATTCCCATTTTCAGTAAGTTTAAACGGACTTGCTTTGTACAAGTCTGTTTTTTTCATGAAGTTTTTCTTGTAGAGGCTAGTTCTCCAATTAAGATTATTAAGCGCCTGCAGGTTTAGGGTATAAGAATTCAAAATTCCTACATGATTCTGCATGTTAGGACCATTTCCAAGTTCCATTCCTTCAAATAGGTTTTCAACACCCATTCCCTTTTTATTCTCATCCACAAGGATTACCGATTTGGCATCATAAACTGGCTGAGAAACTCTACTAAATAGAAATCCTAACACAATACCCAAAATTCCAAAAATGACAAACCAATGCCATTGCGAAAGAAGCTTATAGAAAAGTTCTTTCAAATCGATTTCATCTTCGCCTACTGAAATATCCTGAACACTATTTGATTGCATAGTAAATTATGTAGTTTTAAACAGAGAGATTAAAGAACGTTAAACACCAAAATCAATGTAGAAATGGTTGATAAGAACAACGAATACATTGGAGAATTCAATTTCACATTTTTGTATTTGTCAGGTTCCACATACACTACATCATTTGGTTGTAGAAAGAAGGCTTTTGAATTAAGGAAACTTTTATCCGTTAAGTCGAGCCTATGTGTCTTACTACCCTTAGGAGTTGGTCTTAAAACTAGTACCTTTTTGATTCGTGCATAATCTGTCACGCCATTCGCCATACTAATTCCCTCCAGAACTGTTAAACTATTGGTGTAGTTGTAGTAAACCCCAGGATTCTTTACTTCTCCCATCACTGTGATTTTAAAACTTAAAAGTTTTACCTTCACTGTAGCTTCTTTAATATATTCATCGGCTTTGCTTTGTATTTCAATTCTAGCTTCTTCAAGAGTTTTATCTAATACATTAACAAATCCTATAATAGGTAAATTGATATTTCCTCTTAAATCAACTAAAAAACCATTTAGGTATTGGCCTGAAACCTGCCCATAGTTCTGTTGTGTTCCACCTTGAGTTCCCATACCCTGTGCCGGATTAAAGATTGCATTAACTTCAGGGCTAAGAGATTTTATATCCACAAATAGATTATCATTAACCTTTATTTTGTATTCATCAGTACTTTCAGGCATATCGACAAGTAACTCATCATCCTGAGTATTATTTAAGTAAACTAGATTTTTACTGGTTTTACATGAAATGATAACAATAGCAGATGTCTTCTCATAAATAGATTTAATTGTGGGGCTTTTAATTTTGTAGTTTTTACACCTTATTTTTTTAAAGGCATGCAAAAGTAAAAAGTTAATTTTTTCTTAAACCCATCTAGTGAAACTCATTGACTAATAATCAAAATAACATGATAAAATGTTCTTTTTATTATGGCAACACCTAAAACCCTCAAACACAAGATATAAACCCCTCCTAATTAAAGATTTTCATCTTTAATTAGGAAAAAAAACCGAACGTAACTAGTATATATGTCAAGACTTTAGTCTAACTCAACTTAAACCCACTCTTGTATAAGAGTTATAACACCTATTATAATTTACATTCATAATTATCCAAGTATCTAAATTATACAAAGAGCCTTTATAGGATAAGGAAAGAGTGTATTTAAGTTTACCAGGTTATAATAAAAAAACGAAAGATGGTACAATTTGGAATTGGGTAGTAATTCTTATTGGTTTGTATCTTATTTGGGAATCATTTAAACTACACCCACGCAATTAGCTGAAAACCTTCGAATATCAATCTTTTTATCGAGGATGTAGTTTCTATTTACCAATGAATACATCATTTCACGAGCAAAATAAGGTGCTAATATCACTCCTTTTGTACCCAAGCCATTAAAAACTGCTATGTGTTGATTATTGGGATGTACGCCTAAAACAGGACGGCGATCGCTCACTGCAGGACGAATGCCTGACCAATGACTAATAATCTTGTAAGGCAAGGAAATCAGTTTGTCCAATCTATTTACAAGGTCTGCTTTGGTATCGATAACCGTTTTGCCATTTTGTTTTGAATAATCATAGGTTGCACCCACTTTAAAGCAAGAATTACCCATTGGCATCACAAATAAATTCTCGTCTATGATGTAATCATCAGGTAGTTTTTTGCATTCTATTTCAATCAGTTCACCTTTTGTAGGAATAAATGGGATACTTTTAAAATAAGGATTCTTCGTTGCATGATGACCTTCGCAAAACACAATGGTCTTAGCGCTTACACCACGCCAAGTAATATGCCCGTTTATAAATCCAATGTCTTGATATTTAAAATTAGCTTCGATTAGATTGCCGTTTTCTTTAAAAAACTGTTTCAACTCTGATAAAAGCTTTGCCAAATCAAGATAACCCGACTTCCCTACTCGATTGAACAGGTTAAAGTTGTCCATTCCCCGTTTGATCCAACCTGTGTCGGCACTTTCCATATAATCTGAAAAGTCTCCATCGAATATTCGTTCGTTCCAAACTCGAATTTCGTTCTCGTTTAGTGGCTGGGTAAAATCTACTGGATGTAAAAACTGTTGACCAAGTTCATTCTCTATATCTTGATAAAGATTGGTCATTACGGGCAGCAATTCATCAACATTCCAATTCTTGGCAAGTTTATCGAAAATGGCGGGATTATATCTTCTGGTTGCAACATCCGAAGTCAAACTTCCTTCGGGACATGAAACAATCTTAAATTTATGACCTGCTTTGTACATATCGTAAGCAAGAAGAGAGCCGGCAATGCCTTGCCCAACAATCAGGAATTGATTATCCATAGGAATTTGTAGTTTAAGTCAATTGTTTTTTATGTACGCTGCATCTAACAAAATGTTACTGTTTCGCAGCAAAGACAAACAAAAAACAATGGATGCCAACTACTTCAAAAATCGTCGAATATCAATTTCAGGAGCCAAAGGATAATCGCTAACTGAAAGAAAACGTGTCATTTCACGTGCAAAATAAGGTGCCAGCATTACACCTTTCGTACCCAAACCATTAAAAATGGCAATGTGTTCATGCAAAGGATGTATTCCTAAAATAGGACGACGATCAGAAACTGTTGGTCGGACTCCTGCCCACTGATTAATCACCTTGTAAGGCAAATCAATTAAATCGTCCAGCCTAGATATGATATCCATTTTTGCTTCTTCGGTTGTTTCCTCATCCAGCTGTGTCCAATCGTAGGTGGCTCCTACCTTGAAACGATGATTACCAACAGGCATAACAAACAACTTCTTGTTCAGGATGTAATCCTCCAGCAATTCATCACAATGTATTTCAAGTAGCTCTCCCTTTGTTGGTTTAAAAGCCAGATCACCAAAGTATGGATTCTCGGTGGCCCGATATCCTTCACAAAAGACAATGGTTTCGGCCATTAATCCATGCCATGAGATTTGATTGTCGATAAAGCCCAAATCCTTGTAGTCGAAATAAGAATCAATAATTAATCCCTCACGCTTAAAGAACTTACGCAGTTTCTTTAACATCTTGGGCAAATCAACATAGCCCGCCTGAGTTACTTTCCCATACGCATGCATTCCTTTGATGCCTTTGCTTACATTATTAACCAATATATCAGAAATAAAATCTCCAAAATTGTCCTGAGCTCTTCTCTCCTTCCACATCACACTTTCATGTTCAGATAATGGCTTTAGAATATCCTTCTCGTACAGAAACTTGTGTCCTAACAGCTCTTCCAACTCACGGTAGGTTTCAAACATTACGGGCAAACAATCATCCACCATCCAACTTTTGGTTAATCGTTTAAACACAAGCGGATTGAATAAACCTGCTGCAACATCAGAAGCTTTACGAAGCTCAAGGCTCGATATGATTTTAAAGCTTAAACCTGCCTTGTACATGTTGTAAGCCAACAATGAGCCAGCAATTCCTTGTCCGACGATTAAAAACTGTTTGTTCATTTGATTCTGTAGATTGATGATTGGTACTTTTTGATATAAAAGTTAAGAATTTCATGAGTAAACCTAAACATTTTCCATTAAATAAAGACTTAAAACTCCTTTTTTATCCCCAATTGCTTTGTGATTTATCCAAATGAACTACTTTTGCAATATTTATTTATTCTAAATAGCGATAACAAAAGCTTCTAGTATCAAGTTGTAAGCTATAAGATGATTGTATTTTTAATTAATGTTTGGGTTTAAACACCCCTCAGCCTGTAGGCATCTCCCCTGAAGGGAAGAAATTAACATTAAGGACAGATGTACTTGTTAATTGATACTTGACACTTTATACTTATTACATATTACTTAACAACATGCAACTGTATAATAAACTGAGTAAAGAAGAGCTAATGAAGGAAATGGAAGCCGAGGATTTTGCGCGCAAAACCATTTCATTTTACCGATATGTGAATTTTGAGGATCCGAAGGCGTACCGCGACGAGTTGTTCAAGAAATGGTTCCTTTTGAACTGTAAAGGAAGAATCTATATTGCCAAAGAAGGGATTAATGCACAAATGAGTGTACCTGAGCATAACTTAGATGCCTTTTTTACCGATATGAACAGCCGAAAAGAATTGGCCGATATGCCGATTAAATGGGCTGTTGAAGATGATGGCAAATCATTTTACAAGCTTACCATTAAAGTGCGTGCTAAAATTGTTGCCGATGGCTTGGATGACAATACATTCGACACTTCCAATGTAGGTACACACCTAACGCCAGTTGAATTTCATGAGGAGCTAAGCAATCCAGACAACGTTGTTATCGATATGAGAAATCATTACGAAAGTGAAGTGGGCCATTTTGAGAATGCCGTTTGTCCCGATGTGGATACTTTCCGTGAAGAAATTGATCTAGTAGTGCGTGACTATGCCAAGGATAAAAACAAGAAGTTTTTATTGTATTGTACTGGTGGTGTACGCTGTGAAAAAGCCAGTGCATATTTAAAGCATCATGGATTTGAAGATGTGAACCAGTTACATGGTGGTATCATTGCCTATGCACAAGAGATAAATCAGCTTGGATTGAAATCGAAATTCAAGGGAAAGAACTTTGTTTTTGACGAACGATTGGGAGAAAGCATCAATAATGAAGTAATAGCCAAATGTCACCAGTGTGGAAAAGCATGCGATACGCACACCAATTGTGCCAACGATGATTGTCACCTTTTGTTTATTCAGTGCGATGAATGTAGAGATCATTACAATGGATGTTGTACCGATGAGTGCAAGGAGATTATTGAACTGCCAGAGGAAGAAAGAGTAAAGCTGCGCTCAAAGTTCCACGATAAGTATAGCAAGAGCCAAATTTATAGACAGAGGATTAGGCCAAAGCTAAAAAGAAGTGCAAAGTAATAAGAATAAAGTATAACAAGCACCCCTTCGCCTGTCGGCACTTCCCCTAAAAGGGGAAGAATCAAAAATCATCTGATTACTAATAACTGTTTACTGCTCATTGTTAACTGATAACTGAATAAAATGAATTTCTGGCACAACATACAAACACCAAACTTTTCGCTTGCTCCCATGGAAGATGTTACGGATACATCCTTTCGTGAGGTTGTTTTAAAAAGTGCAGCAAATGGCAAGCTCAATCTTCTGTTTTCAGAGTTTACTTCGGTTGAAGGCATGTGTCACCCTATTGGACACGAGAAGGTGAAGCATCGCCTGCAGATTAATGAATCGGAAAAGAAACTGCTAAAAGAAAAGAATGTAAAGCTGATTGCGCAGATCTGGGGAAAGGATCCTGATAAGTATTACAAAACGGCACAATACATTGCAAACGAGACCGATTTTGATGGCATAGATATCAATATGGGTTGTCCCGTAAAGAATGTGGTGAAAAATGGTTGTTGTTCTGCTTTAATTGCTCAACCAGATTTGGCCAAAGAGATTATTCTGGCAACCAAGGATGCTACCAATTTACCATTGAGCGTAAAAACCAGGATTGGTTTTAAGGAGGTGGTTACCGAATCGTGGATTTCACATTTGTTGCAAACACCTATTGATGCACTGACCATTCATGGTAGAATTCAGAAACAAATGTCGGAAGGCATGGCCGATTGGAACGAAATCGCGAAAGCGGTGCAATTGCGAAATGAATTGGCGCCACACATCAAACTGATTGGCAATGGAGATGTGGAATCGTACCAGGAAGGATTGGACAAGTGTGAGACTTATGGTGTTGATGGTGTGATGATAGGGAGAGGGATTTTTAAGAATCCATGGTTCTTTCATCCTGAAAAGGAAGAGGTTGGAATGGAAGAAAAGCTTGAGATGATGTTGGAACATACGCGTTTGTTCGACAAGACATGGGACAATTCGAAAAACTTTGCCATTCTGCGTCGTTTCTTTAAAATCTATACCAATGAATTTCGTGGTGCTTCTTCCCTGCGAAATGATTTGATGAACACCAGAAACGCTGAGGAAGTTTATGAGGCGGTTAGACAGTTTACAGGGAACAGTTATCAGTAAACACCTATCAGAGAGCAGCATAAAAAACTAGTAAAGAATTTTTATTGCCGCTCACGCAACCAATTGTGCTTTCTGCATCTTACTCATGTAAGTTTCATAGAAACAATTCAAAAATAGATGCCCAATGAAAGCCAAAAGACTTGTTCCATTCGTATTTGTCCTTATCGCATTGTTCAGTGCATGTGATGATGATACCAATATTCCGGTAATTGAATCGACAGATTATTTTCCTATACACATTGGCGATACTTGGGAGTATAAGAATCATATTCGAAAAGTTAGCGGATCGGAAATGATTAACAACAAAGAATACAGGGTGATTACGCACGAAACTTATCGTGCGGATACTTTATATTATACCTACAAAACCTACTTCAGAACAACAGGCAACAATAAGGTATACCAACTAAACGGTGATCAATCAGGAGAGTATTTATTTGCCGACTTTAACTTAAATGCTGATGATAGCTGGACATACACTAACAACTCGTTTGGTAGTGATGATGAGTGGACAGTTACATCTCTTCCTGAGATTACTTTTGAATTTGATGATACCGAATTGGAAAACTGCAAAAGATTCTTTTACAATGCAATGTTGATTGTTGATGAAGAGCATACCATAGTATTTGCTGCTGGTATAGGGGAAATCAACAGCTTTTCGAATGCATGGGGATTGGGTGATACCATTCAAAGTGCGACCATTAATGGTGTTACTTATCGTTTTAAGTAGGGGTTTGCCTGCAAGGCACAGATCATATAGCCCAGGGGAAGGAAGCATTAGCGACCGTCTCCCTGGGTTTATGATTTGGAATTGATATTCTTGTAACAGGTAATGATATATGATTAAGTGGGCTTGTTGCGATGATAGTATTTTAATTCTTAGTCTCTAAGCCAGGCGAACTCTTACTTTTATTCATTTATAATTTTAGTGGGTATTCAGAAACTCGAAAAGATCGGTTATCATTGTTCTAAAAGAACCAATCCCGATAGTGATCGGGACTAGGAGTAAGCACTCAGTGCCCCATATTGGCTTGATGATGAAAAGAAATGATAGTTGCGGTCGTGCCTTAATTCACAGAAATTCTTTTAATGGAATTTAAAATTCAATACTCCATAATCCCTGATTACAAATCAGGGATAACATTAGGCTTGCCATATTAGCCAGGATGAGCAACGGGTAATGCTTGCAATTCGATTTTGAGGTTTAGGTGTTCGTTGCTGTATCGTTTTATGATTTGTTGGCTAGTGTGGTAGCGGATATTTTCTATTTTAAGTGTGAATTCGCCTTCGGGGAAGTTCATGAAATTGAAGTTGCCGTTTTTGGTAATTTTTGCTTGCAAATTGTTCTCCAAAACGCTAACGGTGCCATATGAAATGGGCTGTCCAGTGTCTTTGTTTACAATAGATCCGCGTATACTGTAATGTCGTGAGTTGGATTTCTTCAGCTTACGCGCTGAATAATACTTGAAGTACAATTCGGGATGGGTTTCCTGGTAAGAATTGATGGTCCAGTCGAGTTTGTCCTTTAAAAATTGATTAATGCCAGCAACCAAATCGTTAAATTCCTTTCTGTTTCTTTCGTTCTGATCTTTTATTTTTTTCCTATTAAGAATATTGCCTTCTATATCCAGAAGGATTTGGCGATAGGCCTGCAAAAACTCTTCGCTTGTGCCATATTGTTCCAATTGACTTTGGTATTTCTCGCACAAATTATGCAGTAAATAGCCCGAGTTGATTCTCCTTAGCTGTATTCCCCTTTTGATGTTTCGAAGATGTATGTTCAGATTGATTAGCAGTTCAAAATCATTGGTATCCGCCACCAAACGATTGATGGCAATCTCCAATACTTGTGCATTCTTTACAAGCTGCTTAAATAACTTGTTATTTTCAGCTGTAATCCACTCTGTAGGCTGATTCAGCTTTACGAACATTTTCTCTAGCCTTTTGCAATTCTGTAAAAAACTTTGAACTTGCGATTTGGCTGAAGGATCGGATTCAAAAGGATTCAAGTTCTGGTTTAAAATGTTCTGAATAGAAATGTAGCTTTCGATTTTGGCTCTGATTCTTTTGTGCATAAGTGTTTGTTTTAATGATTTCTTAAGTTAGTAGTTGTATTATTTAATTTAATGGACCAATCATTAAATGTAGTCCTATGGTATACAATGTTTGCTTTCTTGTTTCTTGTGTTCTTTTATAAAACGATAATATTGCTGTACCAAACATGCATGTCGTTCTGTAAATCAGCTATGTCTCTTGGCATATCATGCGTGTCTCTTCATTTATCTGGCATGTCTTTGCATAAAACAGCAATGTCTTTGTGCTTATCATGTATGTCGTTCTACAAATCATCTATGTCTTTTGGCAAATCATGCGTGTCGTTTCATAAATCAGGCATGTCTTTGCGTAAAACAGCAATGTCTTTGTGCTTATCATGTATGTCGTTCTACAAATCATCTATGTCTTTTGGCAAATCATGCGTGTCGTTTCATAAATCAGGCATGTCTTTGCGTAAAACAGCAATGTCTTTGTGCTTATCATGTATGTCGTTCTACAAATCATCTATGTCTTTTGGCAAATCATGCGTGTCGTTTCATAAATCAGGCATGTCTTTACGTAAAACAGCAATGTCTTTGTATAAAACAGCTATGTCATTGGATAAAACATGTGTGTTGTTTAACGAATCGGCATTGTTAATGGCTGCCTAAGAAATGTAAATATTCTTGTTTGTAGTTTTTGCTTACAAAATGCTATTGTAAGCCCATTAGGCAATGGTGCTAAGGAGTTCATACAATTGTTCGTCTGTGATTTCGGGTAGTACAATGTTTTCTACCGGATATTCGAATAAAGTTTGTTGGTCTGACATAGTTGATTCTTTAAAAGATGAATAAACTCTCTCCCCTCAAAATCTCTCGTATTGTGCTTCTTTGCTTACGCTGTTTAGGTTTGAATGCAGAGTTTAAGCAAACACCCAATCAATTTAAGAATAAATGATTACATAAAAAATTTTCATTGAAAGGTTTTGCTCTATCAGTGAGTTATTTGCCACAAAAATGGAATGCACAATACATGGAAAACTGTGATTTTTATTGGGCATGTCTTTAAATAGACTTCTCTTCTCCCTCCCTTCTTAATCTTTCTAACTAACAGATTGTAATAGCTCTTAAAATGCAGTTTTTCTTATTCTAAACTTAGAATTACACTTCAAAACTCGCTATGCCTGTGAAGGCACAAGACTTATAAAGACATTAGCATTACAATACCATATGAAATATCGTAGAAAGCAAATTCATTTAATTAGAATATTATTATTACCTAAGCTTTGAATTTGCTCAAGCCGCATGGCTCTGACTTTTTGCATTGATCAAAAAGTCAGCAAAAAATCTAGGGCGCGTAAGATCAAACTTCTTATACTTGAAAAATTTAAGTGCGGCGGGGTGATCTTCGAACAAGTTCTTAGCTTCCCCGTCTTACTAAAAATTTTTCTACGTCTAAGCAGCTTGACCTTCCAATGCCCACTGTGGGCTCTGGAGAAAAATAAAGGTCAGCAATGATAATTCTAAGGATTTATCCACTATGAATCATACAGAGCCATTATTATTTAGTATCAACTAAAATTACATAAGCATGATACTTTTTTATTATAAAATAAATGTTATTGTGTAATAGATTTATTAGATTTGGTAGGCATAAAATTGGTTTTATATGCTTATGTCCTTCTTTTGAATGATAGAATCGTACAAAAGGACTCGTTGAAAAGTATAAGGACATATTAAAAATAATTTATTAGAAGTATGAAAGAATTTAACAGGTTGGTGATTAAATATTTTTTAATTGGCATAGGAGTTGGTCTATTTAATTTCCTATTGATTGCTGGTCAGCCTTACTATTTTGATGGCATTAATTCTTTACAGCTAGAAGATATCAACTTTTTTTACACCCATATTTTAAGATACTCTTCAAATGCAATTGTTGGCATTTTCATTGTTTTTGATGCCTTTAAGTATGCCCAGAATAAGTATTGGATTTCGTTACTTGGTTTTTTAATGCCTGTGTTTGGTGTTTGCTTTGTATTACTTGAAAAGTATTTAAATCAGAAAGTTTACAATCATGGAAAATAGAGCGATAAAATTAATAGGCAAATATGCCTTATTACTTTGTATATTATCTGGAATACAAATTCTAACAAATCACCTTGTTTCCCAATTAATAAAGAATTCAATGGATACTGAATTCGAAACTTATTTAGTAGTTGCAAGCAACCTCTTTCCTTTTTTATTGAATGCCATAACAGCTGCATTTGTGTTTTCTGATAGTAAAAAAGAAAATCTTGAATGTAAATATTCAATACTATTAACTGTGTTTTACAGACCTATTGGGATAGTCTTATTCCTACTTTATGTAATTGACAAGGAAATAAAGAGAAAATATATTACAAAGGCACATTAAAAACCAAACTATGACCACACGAGAGGACTCATGCGGTAGCGAAGGGAGCTGAAAGCTCAGAATATTGACAGTAAATAAATAAAAACACTCACTATTAATCAAACTAAACAATGAACGACATAAGCACAATTATTCTATTAATCGTATTCATATTAATTGGGATACCCGTATTTTTCTATTTGGTCCCAGTTGCACTCTGGTTTTCTGCACTACTATCAGGGGTAAATCTCACATTAATGGAATTAATATTTATGCGACTGAGAAAATCTCCTGTTCAGGATATTGTAATGGGTTTGATTACAGCAAGCAAAGGTGGTATTCCAATAAACAGAACTGAATTGGAAGCTCATGCACTAGCTGGAGGCAATACTGCAAATGTTATTAATGGATTAGTTGCCGCAAAACACGCTGGATTAAAATTATCATTTAAAAATGCATGCTCATCAGACTTTAAAGGCATCGATTTGGTGAAGTTAGTGCATAAAGAAGTGGAATCACGAAAAGAAGAAGAAAAAATTTTTGAGTAAAGTTTATTCTTATAGATAATGCGAATAGAATAACTAAACATGAATCAAAACAAGAATATTTTATAACTACAGATATGCAAAAATTCACATTACTAAGCCATCAATGGAAGGCGGCCACCCGATCGGCATCGGCCTCCAAGAGTGCTGGCATCAAAGTCTTTATGGGCTTTGTCTTTTTTATTTTATTCCTTGAGTTACTGGGAGGAGGCTTTTACGTGGGTTCAAAACTTGCCGAAAGCTCTGCAAATCCTATTGCCGATTTAATGCGCTATGGATTGTATTTCTTTTTGGCTATTCTTCTGTTCCGCTACATGCTTCAGAAACTGCCAACTTTTATGGTAAAACCTTATTTGGTTCTGCCCATAAAAAAAAGCAAATTGGTGAATTTCATGTTGACCAAACCCTTGTTTAACAGTCTTAACATCCTGCCGCTTAGTTTTGTTTTGGCTATTACCCTTGGTTTACACAAGCAGATGGATGCATATAGCTTTTGGGTGATTGTTGGTACTGTTATGACTGGCGATTTATTTGTGAACTACCTGTCTATCTACATCAAAAGAGTACAGATAAAGCATGAATATGTCTTTTACCTGTTCCTGGCCAGTGTTGCGGCTCTGCTTTTTCTGGATCAGTTTGGTATTATCGATCTGCAGGCCTTTTCTTCCCTTGTGTTTATGCAAGTAATAGAACAGCCATTGTACTTACTGATTGGATTGTTGCTTTTTGCAATGGCTTATTACCTGAATTTCCAATTGCTATACAATCACTTTTCGTTGGAAGACTTTGGAAAGGGCGATACCAACCAGAGAAGCAGTTTGGAGAACCTGAACTACCTGGATCGTTTCGGAAAAATTGGAACATTTGCCCTGCTGGAACTTAAAATGTGCGTAAGAAATAAGCGAACCAGAACCATGCTGTTTATGGCGCCTTTGTTCCTGCTGTATGGATTGTTCTTTTACAATGATCCGAAATATCTCGAAATGAATGGTTTTCTGATTTTTGTAGGCTTATTCATATCAGGTGGGTTTATGATGAGCTTTGGCTTGTACTTCTTTGCCTGGGAATCGGGACATTTTGATTTGGTGCTGACCGCCAATAATACTTATAAGGATTACATCAAAGCCAAATACTATTTGATGATGTCGACCAGTACGGTGATTTACCTTTTATCGACATTCTATGTTTTTTATGGTATCGAAATCCTGATTATAAACAGCATGTGCTTCTTGTTTAACATAGGTGTTAATAGCCTGTTGCTTCTCTATTTTGCAACCAACAACAATCAACACATGGATCTTTCGAAAGGTTCAGCATTTAATTATCAAGGGGTTGGCGGAAGACATTTTGTTTTAATGATTCCTTTGTTGGTGATTCCATTGTTCATTTACCTGCCTTTTGGTTTGTTCGATCAGGCCAATTTGGGTTTTGCTGTTATCGGCATACTAGGCGTATTGGGTTTACTGTTCCGCGAAAAGTTGCTGGATATCATTACCCAACGTTTTATTGAGAAGCGATACCAAATGTCAGAAGGATTTAGAAATAAGTAATTAAAAAAGAGATTAATATCATGATACATATCGATAATTTAAGCAAAGCATATAACACAGTTAAGGTTCTAGACATAGAACAATTGGAGATTCCACAAGGTGAATCGTTTGGTTTGGTTGGGAATAATGGAGCAGGAAAAACTACATTGTTTCGACTGATACTCGATTTGATTAAGGCAGACAAAGGACAGGTATTGAGTAAAAATATTGCTGTACACGCCGACAGTCAATGGAAAAACTATACGGGTTCGTTTCTTGACGAAGGCTTTTTAATTGACTTCTTAAAACCTGAAGAGTACTTTAAGTTTATTGCTGATATTAATGGGGTTACCAAAGAAGAACTGCAAGCATTTTACAATGATTTTGCAGATTTCTTTGGTGATGAAATCCTGAATAAGAACAAGTATGTTCGTGATTTCTCGAAAGGGAATCAAAAGAAGATTGGCATTTTTGGTGCTATCATTAGTCAACCTGAAGTTTTAATTTTGGATGAACCTTTTGCCAACCTGGATCCCTCCTCTCAGATACGTCTGAAGATGTTGTTGAAGGATTTACATCAGAAAAAGAACTTGACCATGCTCATCTCCAGTCACGACCTGAATCATATTGCCGAAGTAAGTGAGCGCATCGTAATTTTGGAAAAAGGTGAAGTGGTTAAGGACCTATTAACCTCTGATGATACTTTGGGTGAATTGGAAGGATATTTCAATCCTGAGGCTGCTGTTAAGGCTGAAAGTTAAGCTAAAACATTGAATAGATCTAAACATGTCTGGCATCGTTGAGGTGCCTGACATGTGCTACTTCGATCTTGGGCATGAATAATAAACAAGCATTAAATCTTAACCAATGAATTACCATAAAGATTTCATAAAGGAACAACACAAATCGAAACTTAGGATAGGAATTGGATTAGCCTTTTTACTTGTAGCAATTGCATGGATTGGCATGAAACTAATGGAGCAAGATACCATTGAGGCATTTGATTGGTTTTATTCTGGAATATTTGCACTTAATGCTCTGTTTCATATACTGGGAGGACTTGGTATACCGATTCAAAAACTTTTTGGAAGTGCCTTTATTGAGATAGATGAAACATGCATGAGAATTAAATTGGAAGTTTATAAAAAGGAGCAATTGGTAAAATGGGAAGACATTAGATCAATAGATTACAACAACAATTGCATTCGTATATCAACTGATAAAGAAAGTATTGAAATGGCTTTATCGAAATTAGATTATGGCTCGGTGCAGGAAGTAAAAAAGGCAATCAGTTTATACGCAAAGCAAAATCTGTAAACTCAAAGGAAAAGATTGAAGATGACACAATCAATAGAGAAACGAATAGAAGTTATCGAAGGGTTCAAACCTGCATACCAATGGAAAGGCAAAAGCCAGGAGAAAAAAGATAAAAAACTTAGGCAGTATGCTTTTCTTGATTATGGATTTGTAATGATATTGCTTTGCCTGGTAATATATGCTAGCTTGTTTGCCTACCTGGAGTATGATTTTGTATCGAAAAAGTGGGATAATGCAGCATTGCTGGTTCAGTTTACCATGTTGTTTGCATTTAAGGCTCCTTTTGCTTACCTGGAAGTTTTGCTAAAGAAACATGCGAAGGAAATTAAAGATTCGAACATCAGCTTTAACGAAAAAGTAAACATGGATTTAGAATTCATGATCTCTAAACTGAACGATCGTACGAAATACATATACCTTACAGGAATTCCCTTGATCGTAATCATGCTGGCTGCCTTTTTTCAAGTAATGGACTTGAATCCGCTGTGGGATAAATTTCCGGTAGCTGTATTTGCAATTAGCTTGTATCTTTTAATCAGAATTAATTTTGATGTTTTTAGGCTAAAAAGAAATATTAAAAAAGTGAATGACATTATGCAATAGAAATTGCACCGATTACTACTCAAATTGTTACAAATACCACATAAACTCATAAACACATGTTAGAACTAGAACCTGAGTATTTAAACAAAATCGCCAATCAGTTAATTGTAATTAGTTCATTATTGAGCGGCTTTTCGATTGCAGTAATGGCGAATATCTTGGTTAGTAATACCGAAAAAAGAATATCAAATCATATTTTAAAAGTTACGACCGTTGCTGCAGCCTGCTTTTTAATCACTTTGTTTGCCATGACTAAAATTCTATTGATGACAACCAATGGCTTCCCTTTCAAAGTTGAGAATGCTGATCTTGCACTTCCAAAGATCATTGGTTTTATAGCTTTTATATTGGGAATAATTGCCCTTTCAGTTTTAATAGCTCTTTCTGGCTGGACAAAATCAAGGAAAACTGGAATATTTACCACAATTATTGGAGTCCTAAGCTTTATTGCAATATTGATCAATTTATAAAACGACAACACAATTCTATCACCTATATTTATTTAAATCAAAAACATTAAAATAGTTACAAATGGCAAACGGACTGGATGACTTATTAGGAGATGCTAAAAAGAAAGGCTCTGAACTTTGGAGCAATATCAAAAGCTCTGGGAAGGATAAACTAAAAATTGGCATACAAAAACTAAATGATGCTCTTCCCGATATTGAGAAAGCAGGTTTTGTTTTGGTTCGTTTGGATGTTGACATCGCTCTTCTGCCCCGTTTGTTTGCTCGATTTAAGCAAGTGCATCAAATTAGCGACGAAGAGAAAGAAGCCATTCTTACCAAAACCAAAAAGAACAAGTTTCTAAACTTCATACTAATGGGCCTGTTTAAAGCTGTTGAAATAAAAGGAGAAGTAAAGATTGACAGCATGAACCTGGAAGAAATTGAATTGGAAATTGGCCTCACTCCTTCTGCAAAAATCATTTTCCGCCGAGAGGAAAGATTGAAGTTGATGGAGTAATTTATTTGCATCACTTGCTAAGCATCTTGGAGATGCTAAGCATGTTTACCAAAATATAAAACTTACATGAAAAAAACCGAAAAAATACTAGCTGTAATTGCCTTTACCTCTATAATACTTAGCATGAATCATGTGCCTTTTGGTGGAGCTATATCGGCATTGAGCTTTTCCGTTTTAGCACTTTTATACATGTATTTAAGTTTTGCTTTATTCAACAAAATTCCTTTCACAAGAATATTAAAGAAAAAAGCTTACCTGAATGTTAGTAAATTACGAATTTTGGGAACAGTTCTTACCGGAATGTTTTTATCATTAAGCCTTATTGGAATGCTATTCAAATTGCAATTGTATCCAATGGCAGACATAAATTTGCTTACAGGCATATTAGGACTATTAATTGCTGCCATAATTTCTATAATTAAATATTCAACAGGTAAAGACAAGTTCTACCTTGATATTTTAAAACGAATTATCCTTGTTGGAGTATTCGGGTTTCTTTTCACCATCACTCCCAAAGAAAGCATTTTAGAAATCAGACACAGAAAACATCCAGAATATGTAGAAGCCGTTAAGAAAGCCTGGGCCGATCCTGATAATCAAGCTCTATGGAAAAAAGTTGAAGAAGAGAGTTTAAAGATATACGATGAATAAATAATATATTTCCTAACCAAAGCACCCAATAATGAAAAAACATGTAACCCAATTCCTTCAAGTAACGCTTATGTTATTTGTGTTGGCTTGTTCTCCACAATCACAAATCCAATATGTCGACAATTTAACAAGACATGACATTGCTTATCAATACCAATTCAAACAAAACAAAGACAAGGAGCTTGTAAAAGTTAAAAAGTCTGATAGTATTTTCAATTATCACATTCTCGATACTGTACTTGAAATTCATCAGTTTATTAGAGATCCTCAAGAACGTTTTAAGGAACTTAAAGCAATGATGGAAAAGTTGAAAGATAGAAAGCATATGCCACAAATTGAGGCTGATTCAGCATTCTATTTTCAGTCATGTAAATTTGATGGACAAACTTGTTTTTCTTTTGCCTTGGAGAACTTCTTCAAGAATAACAATATTAATCCTCATCCTTACTTTGATTCTGAAAGCTTAATTGGTTCCAAAACTTACCTTCTTGTATTGGACGCTATCAATTTGGAAAGTAAGGCAATTTCATGGAAAGAGTTCAAAAAGAACAAACACAATATGCCAAAAGAGGCATTGCTAGCTCTACAAGAGCAAGACAGGATTAATCATGGTATCTATTACAAAGATGGATTGTTCTATTCTAAAAATGGGTATTCAAAACCAGCTATATTTCCTAATTTAAACAGCATTGTGAAATCATACAAATACACAGATACCGTTTGGGTTTACACAATTGATAACAGCAAATTGCATAAACATATTGAAACCATTAAAAAATAAGGAGTTAAAAACGAAATAAACCCATTGGCAATTCTCAACTGCTTAATTTAAGTAATCCACAAGAGATTTCTATAAAAAACTAAAGTACGGACTTACAATTCAGGCTTTAGTTTTTTGTAGAACAAGTAACATTCAATTCTTCTCTACATTTTATTATTTATTTGTATTCCCGATTGAATAAAGTTTTCTCCCCTCATCTCATCCAACAGTTTGGTTTCCTTTAAGAACTGAGGCCAATGTTTCGAAAGATCTTCGCTTAGCATGTATGCTTCACACTCTTTTAGTTGGCTAATTACCAATTCTGGAATTTGTTTTTTTTCTGCCCAGCTGTAAAACTTCTGGTATTCTGCAACAACAGTTTGTTTCAAGTCTTCAGGCATTACTTTGGTGTTGTAGTACAGTGGTCTGTCCAGTATGTTAATGTAAAGTCCATCAGGTTCAATAATCTGTTCCATCAGGCAAGTACGGTACAATTCAGGTAAATTCTTAATGGATAATACCGAAATGGTTGGAGCAATTACAAAACGAAGCTGTTTCAAAGATCGAATTGCCTCTCTATTCTCCTGAAACTTCTGCCAATTGAAACCTTTACGGATGTATTCGCCTAATTTTCCATGTGCATCTATGCTCGCAAGAATTTCCACCTCAGGAAAGTGCTTCCAATAATCAAGCACATCATATTCACCAAACTTCAAAACCGAAAAGTTAGTGTTGTAGCGCAATTTCATTTGTGTTGTCTTATTCTTTACCAACCAATCCAACAATTGATAATGTTCTTTGGTAACCAAAGGCTCACCTCCTGCAAAATAAATCTCCCTTGCTTGCAACAAGGCCTCTCCAGTTTCAGCAATAAAGTTTTCGAAATCAGTAATATTTTGTAGTAAAGCTATTTCTCCCAGATTACGTTTTAATTGTTTGCCTTCGGTAAACCATGCAGAACTAGCTCCATGCCAACAAGTGCGGCAAGCGAAATTACAGGCATTGGAAAAACGAATGTCGAAGTAAATGGGTAATTGAGGCGGTTCTTTTTCAAACAGATCCCCGAACTTCTCATGGGTTTCTTGTCGGATGCTCTTCCCTCCTGTTGCTTCCAATCTTTGACAAACACCGCATCTGTTATCCCCTTCACCTTTCTTGAATTTCTCACGAATCGCTTTAATTTCATCTCCATTCCAGATTTCATTAAAGCTTTGCATATTGCAATCGCCATAAGGGATATTAGCCACGCAACAGGCCTTTACTTTTCCTGCATTTCCTACATGGTAGTGAATCCAAGGCATTAAGCAGTATGGGGTTTGTTTTGTCATGGGGCAAAGATAAGATTTAAACAGTAGCGACCATGCATGCATGGTCGCTACAAAAGCAAAAAAGGAGGCTTTCCTCCCTGTTGCCCCAATCATGGATATGCTATTTCGTAAGCAATAATTTGGCTTTCGAGAGCTGGGTATCGGTTAGCCCAAATCTATCCGTTAAGGTATAATCCTTTTTAATATCAGGGATTACACCATGTCCATCGTACATGTTACCATCGGGTTGATAAGAATAGATTCTCGACATTTTCACCTTGATTCTGGAATTTGGCAGGCGTCTGCTTTTCGAAAAGCCACTACCCCCTCCGGTTGTATTTCCCAGCAAACGCACGTTATCGCCCTGGCGAATCCCTGCTGCAAAAATATCTGATGCACTAAAACAGCCTTCGTCCACCAACACGATTACCGGCTTATTGTAGTAGTAGATGCCATGCTCCTTTGTAGGACTCACAACCATGTAGTGATATTCTGTGAATTTATCATCGCTAACCGAACGGACAGGCTTAAAAGATCTTTTGACTTTTTTGATTGCCTTTCTCTCGGCCTTGGTGTATGCCTCATAATTGAAAGGATAGGCATAACGTGCAGGCAAATAGCCATTTTTAGGATGAATATCCTTTTCTGCATCGATTCGGTAACGCGCCACATTGGTAACTTTTGGCTCTTTAATAAAGTAAGGCAACAAAGCTTTTAAAGGAGCTCTGCTACCTCCACCATTACCACGGATGTCGATAATCAGGCCATTGGTATTCTTAAATTCCCCCATGGCTTTGTGCAAAGACTCGATAAATTCATCCTCATCATCCATATGTTCCTGAAATGCCAAATACCCCAGGTTTCCATCCATAATCTCCTTCTTAAAATGGCTTCTTTCCATAGCCCCCTGAGGATTGTATTTCTGAAGATCCACCTCTTCTGTGATCTGCTTTTCACCATTACCAAAGCACAATGTGACACTCTTATTGATCTCTTTGCCTGCAAGCTTCAACATCAAACCACTAAAAGAAAGATAATCCAAAGCATTGCGCTCAACAAATTTAGATGTGGTTTTGGGTATGAACCTCTCTGCAATATCATAGAACTCCTCGGTTGGGATTCCATTAACCGAAAGAAGCTGCGGATAGTCTTTATTGTAGAAGGTTTTCTCACCAACATTTACAGCAACAAAGCCTTCCTCTTCTTTTATCACCTGAAAAGGAAAAGAGAGCAGTTCCGATTTCTCGGCAAAAATATATCGCATGCTAACCCGGCTGTGTCCATCACCGAAATTGGCCATGAACATTTTTAGCTGAAGTGCGAAGTCCCTTTTCGAAATACCATCTCTCAAATCCATACGAATCACATCCAGGGCTGTCTTGTAATCGAAGTGACGCAAATCGGCATAGGAGTAGTTGTTCACAATTTGCCACTCCAGGTGCTCCAGATCATGAATTGCCTCTTCCGCACCAATCCAATCCTCTTGTGCTGGAGCATAACCATCCAACCTGTGCTGAAGGTATTTCAGGTCAGCCGGAACCACAGAGGAATGCTTTCGTTGAATTCTATTCTCCCCTATCAACTTCTCCATATAACCGGTTGCCAAATCACGATTTTCCTTCTTCAGCTCAAAATCTTTGGTAATGATGATTCCATTTTGCTCAAAAGTTACCTTCACGGTCTTGCCACGCTCCATCTTCATATCATCCATGATATAATGAAGGTATCGGGTAAAACAAAACTTCCAATCGCTGGGTTCCATATCCTGAGCATACTCAATATACTCACCAACGGGCTTTCCCTCTATACTTATCAACTTCACCCAATCCTGCTGATACTCTACATAGGGAAGGTTCTCACGATATTCGACTTTTGGGAAAGGTGTTCGTTTGTCCTTTTTTTCCCTGCCCACCACCACCCCAGCAAGCATTAGCAGGGCGATTATTAAAAAACTTAACTTTTTCATTCATATCAATTTTAATACTCTCGCCTTGCTGACCACACAAAGCTTAAGCTGATTTCTAATTTTCATTTCTTTCGAGCGAATATATTGGAGCAGTCATGGAAAGAAAAACCAAATCGACGTAGGGCAGTTCTCAATCGATTTGACGAGAGAGTTCATCGACTTGTTTTGAATCAAATTATCTACTTTTACTTTCGAACCAATTCAAGTAAAAATGATCACTTACCAGAAGTTTTTGGAACACTTAAAACACCCGAAAATCAAAAATCGCATTCGGATATTTTTTCATAGTCTTTATATATTGGCCTTCCTGTTTATATATGTTCCCGCTTTTAATATCAATTGGCCTCTGGAATTCCCGGACTTCTTTTACCGCGATGTATTTGAATATGGGTTGACAAGTTTATTCGTTTACATCCTCTACTTTTGTAAGGGGAAATGGGAACTGAATAAAAAACACCATTTACTAGCTGGAATAATAAGTATCATGCTTATTTCTCTTATCTCGATAGCGTATTTTAAGAATTCTCAAGCACATCTGTCAGGCCCTACATTTACATCGATATTTGATGACATGATGCAATACATTGGTTTTGGAGGTGTACTCTTCCTTACGTTCCTTGCAATTGATCATCTCGACTATATTTTCACAAGCAGATATTACAAAGTAAAAGAGGCACTGGATGCAACACGCAACCAATTGCTTCGTCAACAGTTTCATCCCCATTTTCTTTTCAATGCTTTGAATTCGGTGTACAGCATGTCACTGAACAATCACCCCTCTACTCCAGATACCATCTTGAAACTATCGGGAATGATGCGCTACCTTACCGACGAAGTAAATATTAGCAGAATCCCGATTGATAGGGAGCTTAAATTCTTAAAAGAATACATTGCCATTGAGAAAATCAGGTTTGGAGAAAAAGCGAATATCATTTTCGAGATTGAAGGAGAAAGCAAAGGGAAATTCATAGAGCCTTTACTGCTAATTCCTTTGGTTGAAAATGCATTTAAACATGGCTTTTATACCAACAACACATCAGCCTTTGTCCACATTAACTTGAAACTTGAAGATAAGGTGATGAAGTTTACGGTTCAAAACAGTATATTGACCAGCAAGCCGGAAAAATATGAAGAAAGAGAAGGCAAAGGGCTTGACAACTTAAAAAACAGGCTACAGTTGAGCTATCCTAAGACTTCTAAACTATCGCTAACAGAACAAAACAAGATTTACCTGGCAGAACTGGAACTTAAATTGGAGGTATGAAACGTCCATGATTAAATCATTATTAACTCACATATGGTAATGGTTATTTAATCATGGTAAGTTCCATCTGACAACTATAAGAAAATTATATACGGATGAAAAGCTATACAACAATCATTATAGACGACGAACAACTGGCTATTGATGTTATAAAAAACTACCTGGCCAGGTATCCACAGTTCAAACTATTGGCGTGTTTTACAAATCCTGAGGAGGCATTTGCCTACCTGAATTCGCATAAGGTAGATTTGGCATTTACCGATATTGCCATGCCTAACATTTCAGGAACCGAACTGGTGAAGCTGACAACATCAAATACAAAATTTGTGATGGTCACCTCCTATTCCGATTATGCCATTGAGAGCTTTGAGCTGGATGTGATAGACTACCTGCTAAAGCCTGTTCCCTTCGATCGGTTTGCAAAAACCATCGACCGTTTCCTGAGCCTGGACTTAGAGACTACAGAGACAAATAAAACCACCTCTCCTTCCTTTTTCATTAAAGAGGGAGATGAATATGTAAAAGTTTGGGTGAAAGACATCGACTACATTGAAGGCATGAAAGATTATGCCAAGATCTATTGTGGAAAGAATTACTACCTGGCACTTAAAACCTTAAAATCATTGGAAGAAACATTAGCTCCTTATGGTTTCATGCGTGTACATAAATCTCACATCGTGCCACTCGAGAAGATTACCCAATTCAATGGTCGGGTGATTCTTATCAATACGAATCAAATTCCTGTTGGATCGAGCTACCGGGAAGCCTTAAAAATTTACCTGGAAAATAAACGCTTATAACAAAAAAAGAGAGGTATGTTCGCACCTCTCTTAATTGATAATTATAATTTATATCAGTCTGCCATTAAAACGGATAATGCGATACAGTAGAATTTCGACTTTTCGCTCTCGCTCCTCGACATTACTACAACAGGTTTCGTTGTTCCTTGAATCAATCCTCCAAGTTCTCCTCCTCCAAACAACATCAATCCTTTGTAGAATGAATTACATGCTTCCAAAGATGGGAAAATCAAACAATCTGCTTCTCCATTAATTGGTGTTGGGATTCCCTTGATTTCCACCGATGCAGGATCGCAAGCAAGGAATACATCCAATGGTCCATCAACAATACAATCTTTAATCTGACCACGATCAGCCATTTTACAGATAATTGAATCATCCACTGACCCCTGGAAAGCAGGATTTGGTTTTTCAGTAGCTGAAATCAAAGCTACTTTTGGTTTCTCAATTCCGAATCGCTTCGCCATCTTTACCGAATAGTTCACCATTGCAATCTTCTGATTCAAATCAGGATAAGGTAAAACTGCTGTATCAGATACAAATAGAAGCTTGTCATACTTTGGTAAATCAAGAGCACAAACATAGCTCATCACGGCTTTTGGAGGCAATAAGCCCTTTTCTTTGTTTAAAACTGCTTTAAGGAATTTATCTGTTCCTACCAAACCTTTCATTACAACATCCGCCTCATCTTCTCGAGCCATACGTACAGCCTCTGTTGTTGCTTCAACATCATTTGGAATATGAACAATGGTAAAGATTTCTGGATTGATTCCTTCCGCTTCAGCCTTTGAACGAATTTCCTTCTCATCACCAATCATTACAGCTTCTACAAAACCTTCGTTAATGGCTTTTGCAATAGCTCCAATAGTGTTTGGATCCTGTGCGTAAGCAACAGCAATTTTCTTTTTCTTTCCGCTTTCGCGAAGATGGTCGACCATTTGGTCAAGGGAACGAATTGGGGACATATATTTTAAGTTTATATAATTAGAGACGTACGGTCGTACGTCTCTACATGAAATATATTATTTTGAAGCAACTAAAGCTGCTAAAGCAATCGAATATAATTTTGTAAGAACACTATCTCCACGAGATGAAAGAATAGCTGGACATTTTGCACCAACTACAAATGCACCAAGTTCAGCTTTAGCTAATTTGGTATTTGTTTTGTAGAAAACATTACCCGATTCGATATTTGGGAACACCAAACAGTCAGCATCACCAGCAACTTTCGATTCTAACTTCTTAATCTCTACTGATTCCTTATCGATAGCAACATCAATTGCCAAAGGTCCATCAACATAAGCATTTTTAATCTGACCTCGATCAGCCATTTTAGAGATAATTGTCGCATCAACACAAGCTTCCATTTTTGGTAAAACTTGCTCCGAAGCAGCAACCAATGCAACTTTTGGAGTATCGATACCTAAAGCTCTTGCTACATTGATTACGTAGTTTGTTAAAGCAACTTTTTGGTTTAGATCTGGCTGAGGAATAACAGCAACATCACTACACACCAATAGTTTGTGATAGTTTGGATTCTCCATTACTGTAACATGACTCAAAACAGCTTTTGGAGGCATCAATCCAGTTTCTTTGTTCAAGATTGCTTTCATGTACTTATCGGTACTTACCAATCCTTTCATAATCATATCACCTTCACCATTGCGAATCAACTCAACTGCTTTTTGAGCAGCTTTTATTTCAACTGGCTCATGCACTACAGTGAATTTAGTAACATCAATATTGTGCTCAGCACAAGTCTTCTTAATGGTTTCCTCATCACCTACTAATGTAGCATCAACAATGCCTTTCTCTACAGCATTGTTTACAGCTTCAATTGTATGAGCATCGTTAGCATAAGCAGCTACCAAACGCTTTTTCTCGTTACTTTTCAGAACGTCAATGATTTGCTCCAAACGTGTAATCATCTTCTTTATCTATTTTAGTGTTTGTTTTTCGGAATTAATCCCGTTTGATTTAGTTGTAAGGCAAAAATATGAAATAATTACGAATCATATCTAATACTACAAATAAAACTTACGATTAATTACAAATATTAGAATTATTCTAACAATGTGAAATTTCAATAACAGAAAGCAATGAGCAATTAGAAACGTTCAAATATTGAGCGCAACTGATAACTGATTTAGTCTTGCTTAAGCGGAATAGAAAAATAGAAGGATGTACCTTTTCCTTTGACACTGCTAACCCGAATTTGTCCACCATTCAATTCAACAAACTCCTTACTCAACATCAGTCCGAAACCAGTTCCTGTTTCATTGGCAGTTCCTTCGCTAGTAACCATTTTATCAATTTTAAACAGGTTTTTAACTTGCGTTTCTGTCATTCCGACACCTTCGTCCTTCACCTGAACAATGGCAAAATTTTCTTTCTTAATCGCTCTTAGTAAAATGTTTTGGTTGGCGTGAGAGAACTTAATTGCATTCGACATCAGGTTTCTGATAACAGTATCTACCATGGACTTGTCAGCATTTACTTGCAAGCTCTTAAAATCTCCCTCTACATGAATATCCTTTAGCGAAGCCTGACTCTTATGAAGCTCTAGGTTTGTTTGCAATACCTCGGCCAGATCGAACTCTACTCTATTAAGTTTGAACTTCCCTTTCTGAACATTTGCCCATTCCAATAAACTTTCCAAAAGCTTGAAGGTATCATCTGAACTTTTGTAGATCATCTCGGTAAGCTCTTTTTTCTCCTCTTCCGATAACATATCTTCATCGCGTATCAGCATTTTAGAAAATCCACGAATGGCATTAAATGGATTTCTTAAGTCATGACCTATAATTGACAAGAATCTATCTTTTGCCTTATTGGCCAATAGTAGACTCTGATTGGCATCTTGAAGCTGAACAGTACGTTCGGAAACTATTTTCTCCAACTCTATCATATGCTGCTGCGCTCTTCGTTTACTGTATTGACTTGACATATACACAATCAATAGAATTAGAACCAATTCGGTAAGAATGGTGTACCAACGTAAATACCAAACCTGGTTTACTCGCAGAGGAATAATCCTATTTTCGCTCCAGGAGTAGTTTCCTTCATGTTTACAGCGAATACAAATCTCATAACCACCAGGTTCTAAACCTGATACAATCACTTGATTTTTGTCAGATAGGGCTTTCCAATCCTTTATTTTATCTTTTCCTCTCATCACACAATATTGAAACTGATTTTGCTTTTGAGGATAGATAATAGCTGTTACATCCATTAATAACATTGAGCCTTTAGTTACTTCAAGAGAACTATTCGGTTGAATAAACCAAGACTCTTCCTTAGCGATATGCACAATTGGTTTGGGTGTATTGGGAATCGTATCTGTAATGTGTGCAAAAGCCAAACCATTGGACGTACCAACCCAAAGAAACCCCTTATCGTCGATTAATAGATTTCCAACAGTAAAAGTTTTTGATGGTAAACCTTGGTCAGGAGTAAATAAGGAGATCTCTTCTTTGCGTTTTCGAATTATTCCATGACTAGTAGTAAGCCATATTGCATTATACTGGTCGATTACCACTGCATTAATTTCGCTATTAGTATAATCACCAAGATTAACTTGATTAATATTAGAATCAAAATATTTAAATAGTCCTGAAGAACTACCGATGTATAATGTATCCTTCACCGACCACATGTCTCGAATCCAAAAATCCATGTTACCAACATCAGGAATATCGATGCTAATATTTTCAAACTTATCTTTATTCCGATTGTATCGATACAAATACGAATGTTGATATTCCCCTCCAACGAACAGCGTATTATTTTGATCTATAAAGATATCCTGAACAATTCTTCTTTCGTTAAAATCTTTAAAATAGCTTTTAATTGTACCTTCACTCAAGTTTACCTGGAACAACTCCTTGTCTGCCACAACCCAAACAATATCAGCATTGTCAAATTCGATTTCCGATATAGTTTGTGTACTAACTTGTATGGTTTTTAGTAATTCATTTCTTAAATACAATAAGAGTTGTCCTTGTTCTGTTCCTATTAAAGTATATTCCTCAAATTGCTGAAATACATTCAAAGATCCTTCAAACTCTATGTCGATCACATCAATATGTTGTTCATCGACAACTTTAAAGAAATGACTTCTTCCAGCACAAATCAATTGACCATCAGGTGACTTTCTTATGCTAGCTACATATTCTGAGTTGGCAGTGAGAAATTGAGAAGTAAAGAACTTCTTCTCCATAACAATTACCCCTGAATTTGTGGAAACCCATAACTTACCAAAATGATCTTTGTATAAGTCATTTACAGTAAAATATGGAAATCCTCCAACAGGATAAAATTTGTGTTCATCATTCAATTCAATTTCAACCAAGCCCTGAAACCATGTTCCTGCAATTACCCTATTTTTATTAATCTGTTCAAAGCAAGAAGCAATTATATCCTTCGATATAGTCTCGGTATGAACTACTCTGCCTTTAAAATCGAAAATGATTTTTATGATTCCCAATGATGTACCCAATAAAAATTCATTGGAACCAATCTTAAAGGAAGAATGAACCAAAAAACCAGGCTGATATGCTGATTTATCAAATGAATTGCTTTTCTGATTAAAATTGTAAAACCATCCCTTTTGAGAGACAACGATAAGATTGCCATTATCACACTCCAAAAACTGAAAAGATCTGGCATAAGAACTCGTTAAGTTTTTTTCATCCATATGATACTTCTCAACCGTGCCATTATTTAACCTATACAAATGATTGTAATCTGAAATCCAAACCTGTTGCTTCTTATCCTCAAAAACATGCTTGGGGTATTTTGGAGATACAGGATCCAAGTTACATTCGAGTATCAATTCCAAACCATTGGATTCAAAAGAAGGTGTGATCTTGTAAATTGCATCATCAGATAATGCTAATAAGTTGCCACTCTGAAGCTTAATTAACTCTTTAAAATAGTTTGATTTACCATCAGGTACTTCGTATAAATAAAAGTTGTCATTAATCAAAGAATATACGCCAGCATCTGTGGCAAAATAATAGATCCCCAATGAATCTTGAACTGTATATTTAACAAGCTCTTCGTTTAATTTATTCTGCTTATTGTATTCATGGAATCGAAAATCAGTTCTTTGAGCAAAAACCTCACAGAACACCATCATCAATAGTGCTGTAATCAAAAGTTTATAAAAAGGTAGCAGCTTGGTCATATAGTCATTTTTAAAGAATCCCAGCCAATTAAGTGTGTCATCAATGCACTAAACGGCAATCCTTCTGATTTGTTACAATAAAATACGGCAAAATCGACTATTCATCAAATTAAATATCAACTTCACACGTGATTAAAAGCAATTAATCATGAATCGAACACTTCATCTCATACTTTTTGATTTTCAAAAACAATTGATAGGATGAAACTTACTACAAAAAACTTCTCTAAGCTCTGTAAATACTATGCTTTTCAAAGAATGGTATAAAAAAAGCCTGGCTATTCACCAGGCTTCCAAAATATATCTTAAGGATATCTTATTTCAATCCGTTCAAGATTCTCTGAGTATCAGATGCAATTACCAACTCCTCGTTAGTAGTTATCACCATAGCAGCTACTTTTGATCCTTCTTTAGAAATCACAGCATCTTTACCTCTTAAACCGTCATTCTTTTCAGCATCGAAATCAAGTCCTAAATAACCGAAATCTTTAATGATTTTCTCACGAGAAACAGAATCGTTTTCACCAATACCACCAGTGAAAAGAACCAAATCAACACCACCCATTGATGCAGAATAAGAACCTACAAATCTCTTCACACGATATGCGAACATATCTAAAGCCAATTGAGCTCTTTCGTTTCCACCTTCAGCAGCAATTTCAAGGTCTCTCATATCAGATGAAATTCCTGAAACACCAGCCAAACCTGACTGTTTGTTAATTAACTTATTCGTTTCTTCGATAGAAAGATTTTTCTTCTCTGCAATATAAAGTAGTGCACCCAAATCAAGGTTACCTGTACGAGTACCCATCAATAAACCTTCATTTGGAGTGAATCCCATTGAAGTTTCAATAGATTTACCACCATCAATTGCACATACAGAAGCACCGTTACCTAAGTGACAACTAACAATCTTCTTGTCTTCAATGTTCCACCCTAAGATATCACAAGCTTTGCTTGCAACATACTTGTGACTTGTTCCGTGGAAACCATACTTACGAACTCTGTACTTGTCGTAGCACTCGTATGGCAATCCATACATAAATGCTTCAGCAGGAAGAGTTTGGTGGAATGATGTATCGAATACAGCAACCTGTGGTAAACCTGGAAGTAATTTTTCCATTGAAAGAATTCCTTCAAGGTTAGCTGGATTGTGAAGTGGAGCCAATTCACAACAAGCTGCTATGTTTTCTTTAGCTTTTTCGTCGATTAATGCACTGTCTTTAAAGAACTCACCACCATGAGCAACACGGTGACCCGCTGCGTTAATTTCTTTCAAATCAGAAATCACACCATGCTCTGGACTTACCAACGCCTTCAATACCAAATCAATACCTACGCTATGATTTGGAATATCCTGTACCAACTCAAATTTATCTTTTCCTTCTGGCTTGTGAGTTAATACTCCCTCTTTTAAACCAATTCTCTCTACAAGACCTTTAGCTAACAATGTAGCCTCATCACCCATGTGAAGCAATTGATATTTCAAAGAAGAACTACCGCAATTAAAAACTAAAACGTTCATTAGATTTTTTTGTTTATTTGTTAAGTTTGGATTTTACTACTTAATATTCATTTACATTCCTGCTGCCTGGTTTGCAGTAATCGCAACAAGATTTACGATATCGCTTACCGAACAACCTCTTGATAGGTCATTAATCGGAGCTGCCATACCTTGAAGAACAGGACCAACTGCTTCAGCACCTGCTAAACGTTGTACCAATTTGTATCCAATATTTCCTACTTCCAAAGTTGGGAATACCAATACGTTTGCCTTACCAGCAACCTTGCTACCCGGAGCTTTTTTCGCACCAATAGCTTCTACGATTGCAGCATCAGCTTGCATTTCACCATCAATTTGGAATTCCGGAGCCATTTCTTTAGCCAATCGAGTTGCTTCTGCAACTTTATCAACCATTTCGTGTTTTGCTGATCCCATAGTTGAGAAGCTCAACATTGCAACACGAGGTTCCATTTCAGCAATTGCTTTTGTAGTTTTAGCTGTTGCAACTGCAATTTCCGCCAATTCGCTAGCTGTTGGGTTCGGATGAACAGCACAATCAGCAAATACCATCATACCATCATCTCCGTAGTTCTTGTCTTTCAAAATCATAATGAAAGCACCAGAAACAACCGAAATACCTGGCATAGTTTTAACAATCTGGAATGCTGGACGCAATACATCTCCTGTTGCATTTAATGCTCCTGCAACTTCTCCATCAGCATCACCAGCCTTTATCATTAAAGTAGCCAAATAAAGAGGATCTTGAACCAATTCCATAGCTTGTTCCATGGTCATCCCCTTTTTCTTTCTTAATTCAACCAAAATTTCAGCATAAGCTTCCATTTTGTCATGACTTTTAGGATCAACGATAATTGCCTTATCGATGTTTTTCAATCCCAAACGATCAGCTTCTCCTTTGATTTCTTCAGGAGCACCAATCAAAATAATTTGTGCGATACCTTCCTCCAATAAGATATCTGTTGCTTGCAAAGTTCTCTCCTCAGTTCCTTCCGGAAGAACAATTCTCTTGTTGTGTAGTTTGGCGTTTTCTTTAATCTTTTGCAATAAGTCCATTGTAGATCAATATATTAATCAGTTTTGTAATCTCGACATTGCAAATTTAGGAATAAAAAGTAAACTGTAGATTTCTAAATTCATAATTTTTGTCAGTTTTGGCTTCATTTTTTTAATAAATAATCATTCTTGATAAGGCGCGGTTCAAAAATAAAAATGTAACTTCAATTTTTGAGAATCACACAGGCACTAGAATTGCTTAAAACTGGCTTATTTACTATGAACACCGATAATTATTCGAATCGATTTATCCAATTACAAAAACAAATTTCAGGAGAGGTTTTTACCGATAATACAACACGAATTTTATATGCTACAGATGCATCGGCATATAAAGTAATGCCTTTGGCAGTTGTTTACCCGAAAAATGAAGAGGATATCAAAACATTGGTTCAATTCGCCAATCAGGAATCATTATCATTAATCCCCAGAGCAGCTGGAACATCCCTAGCCGGGCAAGTTGTTGGAAATGGAATTGTGGTAGATATATCAAAACATCTTACGAAAATATTAGAGCTAAATACCGAAGAAAAGTGGGTAAAAGTTCAACCAGGCGTCATTCTAGATGAACTGAATCTGTATTTAAAAGATTACAATTTGTTTTTTGGTCCGGAAACTTCTACCTCAGGTCGATGCATGATGGGCGGTATGCTTGGAAACAACTCATGTGGTTCCCACTCTATTATATATGGAAGCACTCGAGACCATACCCTGGAAGTAAGTGCCATTTTAAGTGATGGAAGCAAAGCTGTATTTGGAGATCTGAACAAAAATGAATTTGAGCAAAAGTGTGCAGGCTCCAATTTAGAGTCTAAACTATATAATAATATACACTCCATCCTATCTGATCAGGAAAATCAGAAAGGTATTCGACAAGAATATCCCGATATAAATATTAAAAGGCGTAACACTGGTTATGCAATTGACCTTTTGCTTGAGTCTAATTTGTATACGAAGGGCGGCGACCAATTTAATTTTAGTAAACTGCTAGCCGGTTCAGAAGGAACTTTGGCTTTTACGACTGAAATAAAGCTGAACCTCGTTCCAGCTCCTCCAAAAGAAAAAGCTTTAATATGTGCTCACTTCGAAAGACTTGAAGAAGCAATTCAAGGTAATCTTATTGCCCTAAAATACAAACCTGGTGCCGTAGAACTTATGGATGATCAAATCCTTAAACTTACAGAAGGAAACATTCTACAGGCAAAAAACAGATTTTTCCTAAAAGGAAATCCCGGAGCTTTACTGATTATAGAATTCGCACGAGAAACAACAGCTGAAATCGAAGAGATTGCCAACAAAATGGAAGATGAATTCAAAGCCAGCTCGTTAGGATATCATTTCCCTATGGTTACAGGAACCGAGAACATTGCAAGAGTTTGGGATTTGCGAAAATCTGCATTGGGAGTACTTTCCAATATGCCAGGTGATGCCAAACCGGTTTCCTTGATTGAGGACACATCGGTAATGCCAGAGGTTTTGTATGATTACATTGCAGAATTTAAGGAGCTGATGAAAAAACACGATATCAGCTGTGTATTTCATGCTCATATTGGTAGTGGAGAAATTCACTTACGACCGGTATTAAACCTAAAAGATCAAGGCGATCAGGAAAAGTTCCATGCCATTGGCCTGGATTCTGCCAAACTTGTGAAGAAATACAAAGGATCCTTAAGTGGAGAACATGGCGATGGACGTTTGCGAGGAGAGTTTATTCCTATAATGATTGGCGAAAAGAATTATGAACTTCTTCGGGATATCAAAAATGCCTGGGACCCCAATCACATTTTCAATCCTGGAAAGATTGTTGATACACCAAAAATGAATACGCATTTGCGCTATGAACCCAATCAGGAAACCAAAGAAATAAATACCTATTTTGATTTCTCGTCCGATATGGGAATTGTTCGTGCAACAGAGCGCTGTAATGGTTCTGGAGATTGCAGAAACACTCATTTAACGGGAAAAGCTTTGTGTCCAAGTTACCAGGCCAGTTTGGATGAAAAGCTAAGCACCCGAGCCAGGGCAAACCTTTTTAGAGAATTCATTAGCAATTCTGAACAAAAGAATCCATTCGACCATAAAGAATTGTACGACATTTTAGATTTGTGTCTTTCGTGCAAAGCTTGTAAATCGGAATGTCCGTCGAATGTTGACATGGCCAAGCTGAAAGCCGAGTTTTTGCAACAGTATTACGATTCGAATCCTGTTCCCTTAAGAAGCAAACTCATTGCAAATATCAGCAGAATAAATAAATTGGGTAGCCATGCTCCTTCCCTTTTCAATTTTGTGAATCAGCATCCAATAATCGGAAAGTTGGTAAAACGAAATTTGGGATTTGCAGAAGAGAGAAGCATACCGAAGCTGCATCATACAACACTCAAAAAATGGCATTCCAATAATGGAAATATTGAATCAAATAGAAAGGTTTATCTGTTTGCCGATGAATTTACCGAGTACAATGACACCCCAATTGGGATCAAAACCATTGAGTTGCTTCAAAAACTTGGATATGATGTAATTATACCTAAACATGAGGAAAGTGGGAGAACTTATCTTTCTAAAGGATTGGTGAAAAAAGCCAAATTCCTTGCCATTAAAAATGTAAACCTCTTGCAAGATATCATTAGCGAAGAAACTCCTCTAATTGGGATAGAACCATCAGCTATTCTTACATTCAGAGATGAATATATCGATTTGGTTCCTGAAAACATGCGTGAATCGGCAAAACAATTGGCGAATCATGTATTCATGATTGAAGAATTTCTGTACAATGAAATGCAGAAAGGAAACATTAGTCCAAATCAATTTACCACAGAAGCAAAAGAAATTAAATTCCATGCTCATTGCTATCAAAAATCATTGGCCTCTTCCCTTCCAATTAAAGAGATATTGAGTTTCCCTGTAAACTACTCTGCCATTGAAATAAAATCAGGTTGTTGTGGTATGGCTGGCTCTTTTGGTTACGAAAAAGAGCATTACAATTTAAGCAAAAAGGTAGGCGAGTTAATTTTACTCCCGGAAGTTCGAAGAACACCACAGTCTGTTTTAATTGCAGCTTCAGGAACTTCTTGTCGTCATCAGATTAAAGATGAAACTGAGCGGGAAGCACAACATCCGGTTGAGATTTTATGGGAGGCTTCGAAAAAATAAGTACTTATTTACCTGTTACGATTTAACAACAAAAAATAATCTGTTTATCGGAATATTAACATACTTTATCCGATTTATCTTGTAGTTTTATGCTTCTGAAGGTTTCTTTAATCTTGAAATCTTTAAAACAATAAACTATGAGGCAAATATTAGTAGCTATATTTTTATTAAGCAACTTGGCTCCAGTTTTACTATTTGGGCAATCAAATAAAATTCACCCAAATATGGAACATACCTATTGGAATTTTATACGTGCTAAAATTTTACCACCTAATGCCAAAGCTTATCGATTCGAAAAAGATATTCGCGTTCATCTTAAAGGAGGTTTTAACAAACAAGATTCTGTTTGTATTCAACAATTAATCGAAAAAGTAAAACCTCTTATCAATAATGTAAACATTGAACTCAATGATTCTCTTCCTAATATTACTTTATGGATAAGAAATGGGACGGGAGCTAGAGAAATCCATAATTTTTATGGTCTAAAAAAGTATGGAACCATTACATCTCAAGAGCATCAATTCTCATTTGATGATATGGAGCAAACTTTACGAAAACCATATTTAGAATATTATTTGATTAGTAGTTTAACTGCAAAGCAACACAATCCTACTGGAGATACAGGCATTGCGCAAAGTATTTTTCATGAAGATGATCCCATCAAAACTAATTTTACCGAAGTAGATCAATTTTTGATACAGAAACTATATTCAAAAGATTTTTACAGTCAATTTAAATCCAATTTTAATGGTTCGCTTATTGATTATTATTATTATCGGTTTGGAGATAGAATTCAATTTACCAGTGAGGCAATCGCAATTATACTAGCATTTGTTTCTCTGCTCTTACTGCTAAAATTCCATTTAATTAAAACCGAATCGAAAAACTGGAAAGAATTTGTAAAACAAGGCTTTCTGATCATCAATTGTATACTTTTCTTTTACCTGCTTTCACAACGATTTACTGAATATAAATTCATTGTCTGGCCAGATATTCTAAAAATCGTTTTGCTAACGCAAGTATTGTTATTTTTTGAATTATTATTCATTTATCTAATCGAGAAAAGATTCAAAGTTCAAAAGATTTCAACCAAGCTCATCAAACAATCGGTAACAACATCCGTTTTTACCTATTTATTCTTTATTGGATATTCTTATATTTTGCCTTTAAGTTTATCGTATAAAGTTTATTGGAATTGGGAATTGAGCTTTGAGCAAATGACAATTGTAATCATGGTAGTTTGCTTTAGGCTGATTTTTAACTTCACCAATTTTCAAAACATACAAGAAATCAGACTTCGCGATATGGAGTTGTCAAAGTTGAAGCTATTAAAAACCAAGGCTGAACTTCAATCATTACATTCAAGAATTAATCCGCATTTCTTATACAATTCATTAAACTCGATTGCAACACTTGCCCATATCAGCCCAGAAAAAACTGAAGATATGGCTCTTGAACTATCTGATTTTTTCAGATATGCAATAAACCACAACAATCAGGATATGATTGAAATAAAAAAGGAGGTTGAAATCACTAGAACTTATTTGCAAATAGAGAAAGTTCGTTTTGGTGAAAAATTAGATTTTCAGATTGATATAGATGAAGAAATTGAAACCAGTTTGGTTCCACGCTTCTTAATACAACCACTTATTGAGAACTCCATAAAACACGGTATTTCGAAGATTCAGGATACAGGTAAAATTAAATTAGAAATCAAAAAGAAAGCTGATGAATTGACAATTATAATTCATGATAATGGTCCGGATTTCCCTGACACTCCAATTTCTGGTTATGGCCTAAGAAGTCTGTATGAGAAATTAGATATTATTTATGAAAAATCAGCAAGAATCACATGGCAGAACCAGCCCAACAAACACATTTGCATAAGCCTGCCACTTTCACAAAAACCTTTACCGCATGAAAACTAAATACAAATCAATTGTGATTGATGACGAACAACTGGCAAGACGGCGTTTGATCAACTTATTAGCTCCACATAATGACAGAGTTGAAATTATTGGAGAGGCAGGCAATGGCAAGCAGGCAATTGAAATGATTAATCAATTGAAACCTGATTTAATTTTCTTAGATATTCAAATGCCAGAAAAATCAGGTTTTGATATACTAAAGGAACTGCATCATCAACCTCTTGTAATTTTTTGTACTGCACACGATGAATATGCTCTTTTGGCTTTCGAAACTGCAAGCATTGACTACCTTTTAAAGCCAATCAAAAAAGAGCGTTTGGAAAAAACCATTGCAAAACTAGGGCTCATCGAAAGGGAAAATAATCTAAGTAAACTGGAAGAAATTCTTGCAAAACAGTTCAGTACAATTACAAAAAAAGAGTTGAGCTCAATACCAGTAAAACTAGGAGATCGAGTAGCCTTTGTCGCCATAGAAGACATCACTCATTTTAAAGCTGAAGATAAATACGTAAGCATCAATAATAATGAAGGAAAAGAATTCATTATTGATCATAGCTTGAACTACCTTGAACAAAAGTTAGATGAAAACTTTTTACGTGTTCATAGATCCTGTATCGTAAATACCATGTATATAAAAGAAATAAAACGATACCTGGGAGGGCGGTACATTCTTCAACTTAATGATGTAAGGCAAACCAAAATCTCAAGTGGAAAGAATTATCACGATAAAATTAAGAGTTTAATGAATTTCTAATTTACTCACCTCATCTAAAGCAATTAAACACATATGAAACAATTCATAATAACAATCTCCCTTCTTCTCGGGTTCATTTATAGTAACGCACAGGATAAAAAACAATTGTCCGATTTTGATTTCATTATCAACAAAATTAAGAATGACTACCCCGGATATTCTGATAAAGTAAATGATGAGAATATTCAAGAATTAAAAAAACTGGAAAAGAAAACAAGAAAAATGATGATCCAATATCCTGATTCTTGTTATAAATATTTAAAAGATTATACAGCTTGGTTTAAAGATCATCATTTACGAGTATCGAAAATTCGAAAGTCCAGTAAAAGAGAATCTCATGAGAGAAAATATTCAAATTTTAATTTGGATTCATTGCAGAAAACATCCCAAACAATTGAAGGCATTTGGATTGGATACCGAGGAAGTTTTGCCGTAAAAAAAGAGCTTCATAAATACATTGCCATTTCAATAGATCTGCGTGGTTATGAGAAAAATCAAATCATATTTGAGGCTATTGAAAAAAAGAACAACGAATTTGATTTAATCACATACCGAAATAACAGAGGCTTTAAACCTCGCCAGGAGGAAGCATCCTTATTATTAAACAATTCGGTTCTTGAAATTCACAATGATACCAGGTTCGTTAGAAAAACTGCAAATAAGAAAGCCGATATGGCATTTTTGCTATCATACATTCCAATACACCCAAATGGTTTAAATACCTATCCTGTAGCTCTGAGTCTTAACGATAGTACTTTTTATTTGAGAGTCCCTGGTTTTTCTACAAATACTGCCAATGATTTAGTAGAGAAACATTGGAATGAGATTACTACCAGGCCAAATTTAATCGTAGATATTAGAAACAATGGTGGAGGCCAAGACAATTATTATAGAAAATTAGCAGAATTGATTTACACCAATCCATATGAAAGTAAAGGTGTTGAATGGTATTCCACAAAAGGAATTATTGAAGATTGGGAAGACGCAATAAAGAAAGGTCATATAAAAAAAGGCGGTGAGGAATGGGCTAATGTTCTGCTAAAAAAAATGAAAGAAAAGGTTGGTGGATTTGTAATCCATCCTTTTCACGAAGGTGACACAAAAATTGAACGTGATACGGTTTATAGTTATCCTAAAAATGTAGGCATAATAATAAATAGCGGAAATGCATCTTCCGCCGAGCAATTTCTTTTAACTGCCAAGAACAGTTCAAAAGTCATTTTGTTTGGAAATGAAAATACAGCTGGAGTTTTAGATTATTCCAATATAACACCCAAAGAATTACCCTCAGGAAAATACAAACTATGGTTGCCAGCTACACGTTCAAGAAGGTTACCTGATCATCCAATTGATAATATTGGAATTGCACCAGATATTCATATCCCATTGGAACCAACATTACAATTATTTGACAGACTTGATGATTGGGTATATTTTGTAAAGAATTATTTAGAATATAAAGAATAAAAGTTGATGATATTTTACAATACCCTGTATAAGTCGATAACATGCCCCTGTAAAGGTAGTTCCCTTGACCATGTATAGGTAATTACATTGTCTATGTAAAGGTAGTTGCTTTATATACTGAAAATTTTAAAGCAATTTCATTAGATCTGAAGTTTGAATTACCATTGCAAACTCCTCATGCAAACTGGCCAATGCAGTATCATGAATCAGCTGAGCAGGATATTTTTCTCCATTCACTCCTATTTTATCGAAGGTGGCAAGCGCATCTTCGATTAAATAGGTTTCGAAACCAAAGTTCCCCGCCATTCTGCTTGTGGTAGAAATACAATGGTCGGTAGTTAAACCAACAATCACCAATTTTGAGATCCCTTTTTCATAGAGTTGCTTTTTCAAATCAGTGCCAATAAAGGCAGAATTTACACTCTTCTGAATGATGGGTTCACTTTTAATTGGTTTTGTTAAATCCATGAACTCGTTGCCAGGCATATTGGGTTCCAAAGGTGAGCCCTTAGTAGTAGAACAGTGCTGAACATGATATAAAGGCAAGCCTTTATCGCGCCAGACTTTTAAAATTTTTGAGGCTTTCAGTTCTGCATCCGGATTGTTTCTTCCTCCACCCCAATACTCAATATCTTCAAATCCTTTTTGAAGATCGATTAATAGCAATGCTGTTTTATGGTCTATTTTCATCTTTTAATATCTTTTCTACTATAACGAATCAAGGGTTAAAAACACCTAAAGTTGAGAAAAAACTTTTGCATTACCAGTTCCTTTAACAAGTCAAAGGGTGACTCATAATATTTTTGAGAATTAGTTACCCTTTGACTGAAAGTTCATAAGGTTCTTCGAAAACAGCCAATTCATGCCTACAGGCTTCAACAAAAGCTTCTTTCACTTGTTTTTTACATTCCGATTCAACAGAATTACACTCAACAATTTCAATAAATTTTTGAGTGTAATGTTGATACTCATCACCAGCATAGGTATCGATAAATTTCTGGTACGGATTGTAGCTAACATTCCTTTGAATAATGACATCTGCAACAGCGCCATAAATCCAAAAACAAGGCAATAATGCAGCATAAGCTACTTCCAGAGGTGAGTTTTTTGCATGATTCAGTAAGAAGTTAGAATAATCGGCGAAAGCCTTAGATTGAACTCTTGCCTCTTGTAAGTTAAAGTGCCATAGATATTCATCTCTCAACACAAACTCAACTTCTAAACCATCCTTTTCCAGACTTTTAAAGAAGTCTTTATCCTCTTCATTCCTACTTCTTTCAGCTACCTTTCCAAGTGCTTCAGCATCCTTTTTCAAATAAAGAATATCTTGAGTTAAGTAATGCGAAAAACTCTTCTTGCTTAAAGTTCCTGCCGCCAATTCGGTAACAAAGCGACAGGAAATTAATTTTTGATATATGGGGAAAGCAGCTTCCCAAAGTTCTTTTGTAAAAGTTCCTACTGCTTGCATGTTTCCAAAAGCTGATAAAAATGATTTACAGGACCGTGTCCTTCTCCTATCTCGTAATCTGCTCCAGCAACAATTGCATTATTAATGTAATCCTTGGCCTTTTTTGCAGATTGCTGAAGATCATTTCCCTGCGATAGGAAAGCAGCAAATGCCGATGACATGGTGCATCCTGTGCCATGGGTGTTTTTCGTTGTTAATCGATTCGATTTCATCTCTACGCTCTCCTGCTTTTCAAAATCGTAAAACACATCAATCAACTCATCTTCATTCAAATGCCCAGCTTTTAGCAATACCGAAACCTTATAGTGATTTGCCAATTCAGCAGCACACTCAAACACATCTTCCTGTGTTGGGATTTGTCTGCCCAACAGAATTTCTGCTTCAGGAATATTAGGAGTAATTACCTTCACCATAGGTATCAACACCTCTTTTAGTGTTGTAATGGCCTCGTCCAACAACAACTTATCTCCTGAGGTTGCCACCATTACTGGGTCGAGAACCACATTTTTAATTTGATATTTATTCAAAGCATCAGCCACCACATGAATGGTTTCCGATGAATGCAACATTCCAATTTTAATGGCATCAGCACCAATATCACTCAAAACCGCATCTATTTGCTCTGCTAATATCTGATTGGGAACAGCATGCACATTACTTACCCCTATTGTATTTTGTACCGTGATTGCAGTGATAGCCGTAGCGGCATATGAGCCACATGCCGAAATGGCTTTAATATCAGCCTGTATTCCTGCTCCTCCGCCAGAATCGCTTCCGGCAATACTTAAAACTTTATTGTATTTCATTAAATTTACTTTTTTAAACTGGCCACGTTTCCTTTTTGTAAGCACTATCCCAAAACATCCACTCCATTTTTGATGCTTTAACAAAGGCATTCCACATCTGCTTTCTTTTCTCAATGGAAGTATTCACTGCCAGATGATCACAAATTCTTATGGCTTTTTCTACCGCTAGTGCAAACTCTTCGCCTCCATAGGTATCAATCCAATTTTGGTATTGATTGTCTTCTTGATCCTGATGCTTCAGAATATAATCACCCACTTTTTTGTAGATCCAAAAACAAGGCAAGACAGCCGCTGCAGCTTCTTCAACCGAGGCGGTAGCCAATTGTTTATGAATAAAAGAGGTGTATAGAAGACAAGAAGGCGACACGCTGCCATTCTGCTTTTGATCTTTCAAATAAAATTGATGCAAGGCTTGTTCAACCGCAACTGTATCACTGGCAAAGTTTAAAAAGTCTTTTCTTTGCTCCGAATCTTCCAGTTTAACAGCGATTCCTGCCAACACCTTGCCAAACTCAGCCAAATAAAGAGAATCCTGAGTCAAATAAAATTTGAATTTTTCTCTGTCCAGTTCGCCACTCATCAGTTCAATAATAAAAGGATGTTCGAGTATTTGCGTATAAATTCCTTCTATTCTTCTCCAAGCTTCGTCAGACCATTTCATGAATCAATTGATTTAAGTGATAAACTCGTATTAACGATTTCCTTCAATTCTTTTGCTGCATTGCAAGGATCTTCAGCACAAACAATCGCCGAAACAACTGCAATTCCATCTGCTCCAGCCTTAATGATATCTGCTGTATTTGTCGAATTGATTCCTCCAATAGCCACAGCCGGATGCTTTGAAAAACTCATAATTTCCTTCACACCATCCAATTCCAAAGGCTTGGCAATATCATTCTTGGTTTGAGTAGAAAATACCGGAGATAAACCAATGTAATCAACATCAAGTTGGTTTGCTTGCCTTGCTTGTTCAATATTCTCAACCGAAAGTCCGATAATTTTATTTGGCCCTAATATTTTACGAGCCACATGATATGGCAAATCGCTCTGACCAATGTGCAAACCATCAGCATCTACCGCCAAAGCAATATCTAATCGATCATTAATAATTAAAGGCACTTTATATTTTTCAAGCACTTTCTTGACTGTGTCAGCCAACTGGTAAAAATCTTTTGAGTTTGCCTCCTTCTCTCGGATTTGCACCATGCTAACACCTCCTTTTACTGCCTCTTCAACAATATCTTCAAGCGCTTTACCATTGGCCAATTCCTTATCTGTTACCAGATATAAATTTAAATCTTCTCTGTTCATTCTACCGTACAAAATGCTTGTTCAATTTCAACTTCGCTCAGCTTATACAAACAATCCAGAAAATGCATTTGCATACTTCCAGGTCCATTTGCTTTTGCACTTGCCAGTTCTCCGGTAATTCCCATTACTGTCATTCCATTAACGGCTGCTTCAAACAAATTATCGTTGGTAGCAACAAAAGCTCCCAATAAAGCTGTTGCCGTACATCCCATTCCAGTTACCTTTTCCATCATCGAATTTCCAAAAGCAACCCTTTCAACTCGATTCCCATCGGTGATATAGTCTACCTCTCCACTGATTACAACAATACACTCATGCAATTGAGCCAGATATTTGGCAGAATCAAGAGCTGATTTTGTAGATACAACACTATCAACACCCTTGGTTTTCATTTCCTGATTCACCAAGGCCATGATTTCAGATGCATTGCCTCTAATAATTTCCGGATTGCAATTGTTGATTATTCTCGTTGCTATTTCGTTTCGGTAAGCTGTAGCTCCAGCGCCTACAGGATCGAAGACAATTGGAATTTTTCTTTCATTGGCCCTTAAGCCTGCAATAATCATCGACTCAACCCATTCTTTTGATAGGGTTCCCATATTTAACACCAAAGCAGAAGCAATTCCAACCATGTCCTTTACCTCTTCCTGGGCATGTGCCATAACCGGCGATGCCCCAATGGCAAGAAGTGCATTGGCAGTATTATTCATCACCACATAATTGGTGATATTGTGTACTAAGGGAGAATTTTTCCTGATTGCTTCCAGGTTTTCTGTAATCATTTTTGGGTTCATAGCATCTGGTTTTTCACAGCACAAATCGCTACATAATCACCACAATCATATCCTTCAATTGGTTCTTCGGCCACCTGATTTGAATACAGAGGATGCTTGGTTAGTGTTTGTGCAAATTGAAGATTCTTAAAGTTAGCATTTTTTATGATATCGATTTTCTCTGAAGTGGTTCTCCACTTGGCAACTTTAACCAATTCTATTGGATATGGATCTCTTGGATGAACTCCTCCTAATAATTCATGATCCCAGGTGCCCACTGATTTGGCCAAGTTGTAAAGAACACCATAAGAACTCTCTTTGGGAACATCAATCATTACAATTTTACCACCAGGACGCAATGCTTCATAAGCTTTCTCAACAGCCTTCTGTAAATCGGTAATATAACTTGGAGTACCATTAAACAGAATTGTATCGAACTTTTCTTTACCCAATTCCATTTCTTCGGCCGTGGTAATTTCAACATTTAAACCTCGTTCTTTGGCAATAGCTGCCATTCCTTCTGAAGGTTCAATACCATTCTTAATGCTAATACCGAATTCTTTGTCCAAAATGGTTTCGAACAAACCACTGCCACATCCTACCGAGAATACTTCTCCTGCATTTTCTAAGAAATGTGCCACCAATTTTACTTCCGAATAAAGAACATTTTCATTTTCCAAAAACCATGCATCATAATCCGATGCATATTGATTAAATTTTGATCCCATTTTATGCTTTTGTTTTAAGTATTTTGCACAACAGCAGGAAACAAAAAAACCGCTCCACGAAAGTGAAACGGTTGTATCTATATCTTAAAAATTATATCAGACAAATCGTTTCCCTACGCTACTATTATGCAGATCAGGTAAAAGGGTAAAATCTCAGCCTGAATACATGATTCAAGCACCCCTAACGTTTCGACAAAGGTAAAATTATTTCATGAAATCTCTTGTATTTGTATAATAACCCGGAATAAAATATTTGGCTGGATCCTGGGCTATTCGTTCGTGATATCGAACACTTTCATAAAATGCTTCTGTAAGATGTAATGCAACTCCTAAAACTTCCTGTCCAACAGTAAACGATTCTTTCTGGTAACTTAAATTACCCAAATTTGGCCTCTTAAATTCCATATGATCCTCTAATACGATCACGTCCTTTTTTACATCAAAATTAAAAGGAGCTTTCTGTTCCTTGTATTCTTGCCATTTGTTCAGGTATTCATCTTCATTTGTTGATTGCGCAGATATGGACAAAGCAATCAACAAAAGAACTAATAGTGCACTTATTGACTTCATAACATTGTGATTTGATTATGATTTAAATTTAAGCTTATCATTACTAAAAAACAAGTGAATGGCTCAATGAGTCCAATCCAGGAGAATTGCCTTAGCACCAACTTGTTTCTCAATGGCCTTTTTCATTGTTTCGAAATGCGGACAAGGATAGCCAATCGGATTTCCTCTCTTGATACATGAAGCCATGGCTATAATTTCTGCTCCTCTTTCTATCATCATTTTTGCTCTTGTTACAGCTTTTTTTCCCGGGCAGCCTCCACAAGTAACAAAGCCTGTAATTTCACAAGGTCCATATTCCTTAAATGCTAATTTTCCGGAGCTAGCCACCTTAAAATCTGCACTACCCGGACACATGTCCTCAGTTTGCTGGCAACGTATAATTCCTACTTTCTTCATCAACTTATAATTACCCATAAATTAAAACACAATAATAAAATATTGTTCTCTCATCATCAAACGATTTCTATTGAAATCAATTCTCCAATATAAAAATCCTTTGTTTTAGATTAACTTTGGAGCTTCACTCATTAGATTATGCATACAATACAAGAAATATTGGCAACATACGCCAATCGAATTCTATCAAAAAAAATATTGCCAGCCCGTAAAGCCAGCTTCTCATCCATTCCTGATGAAATGAATCAAGAATTGAAAGATTGCATACAGCAAATGGGCTACAAACAATTGTATTCTCACCAGGCTGAAATGTACAAGAAGGCCATGCAAGGGAAATCAGTAGTAATTACTACCGGAACAGCCAGTGGAAAATCTTTATCCTTTTACCTTCCGGTGATTGAGAGAATACTTGAGAATCCTAGCCGAAGAGCTCTTTTTATCTATCCTACCAAAGCTTTAACCAAAGATCAACTCCGCAATATTGTTGAGTTTGTAGAGTATTTTGGCAAACATCGCATACAAGCAGGCATTTACGATGGAGACACTCCTGCCAACGAACGATCCAGAATTCGTGAGGAAGCAAATATCATTCTTACCAATCCGGATATGATTAACGCCACTTTTCTTCCCAACCACAATCGATATGGTTTCCCGCATTTGTTTGCCAATCTCGATTTTATTGTAATTGATGAGCTACATGCCTATCGTGGCGCCTTTGGTTCACATGTTTCAAATGTAATGCGCCGTTTGCTTCGAATTTGCAATTATCATGGCAACACACCCAAGTTTTTATGCAGTTCAGCTACCATTGCCAATCCGGCTGAACTGGCTGAGAACATCTGTCACCAGCCTTTCGAATTAATTGAAAAAGATGGATCGCCAGCACCTGAGAAAGAAATTCTTTTTTGGCAACCCGAATTCATTAAAGAGGCACAAAGAAAAAGATCGGTAACGGAAGAGTTGAAAGGTCTACTACCCGATTTAATAGAAAATTGCACTCGTGTAATCACCTTTTGCATGTCGCGCAGAGAAACCGAGGTGGTAACCAAAGAGTGCCGTGATATTTTGGCACAAGATCCTTTAAAACTAGGTCCGGATTTCTCGGATAAAATATCGGCTTACCGTGGTGGATATACACCTTTGGAAAGAGCCAAGATTGAAAAGGATTTGGTAGAAGGCAATATTTACGGTGTTGTATCAACTTCAGCATTGGAGTTGGGAATCGATATTGGTGCTTTGGATATGGTAGTAATGGGTGGATTTCCGGGAACTCGAGCTAGTTTTTGGCAGCAATTGGGACGAGCAGGTAGGAAGGGCAACAAAGCCTATGCGGTTCTGATGCTCAAAGAAAAACCTATGGATCAGTATGTAGGAATGAATCCGAATTGGTTGTTGCAATCGGAATCGGAAAATGCTGTAATCGACAAGAACAATTTATACATACAGTTGGCACACATTCGCGCTGCTTCGGCCGAATTGCCTCTTAGTATCGATGACATTGCTACATTCCCTGATTTGGGAGAGATTATCCCTTTATTACAAAAAGAGGGTGAAATTAGCGAGCACAATGCGCAGTATCAGTGGAGCGGACAGGTATCTCCTGCTCACGAAATCAGCTTGAGAAACATTACCAGCGATACCATTAAAGTGGTTGATCGCGAAAAGGAAAAGACCATCACTACCGTTGATTTGGTCCAGGCGAAAAAGGAATTTTATCCGGGAGCCATTTATCTTCACGATAGCATACAATACAAGAGTCTTGATTTGGATTTGGAAAGCAAAACTGCCTGGGTAAAAGAGGTGGATTCGAACTATTATACCGAACCTCACAAACCGGGAACCATAGACATTTTAATGGAACATGACCAAAACGAGAAGCACCGAATTTATTCCTGCTTTGGCGATGTTCGGGTAAGTGTTTTGGTATCGGGCTATAAAATGATTCAGTTCAACACGCATCAAAACTTGGGTTACGAGGGGCTTTCACAGATTTTACAAACCCAAATGGAAACCGAAGCTTGTTGGATTCAAATTCCCGATAATGTAGTAAAAGTATTTGTTGCAACAGGAAAAGCACCAAGTTTGGAGCCTCAAAAACCTTTGGAAGAGGACAAAAGCATTCCTCGATTCGATTATACCGAAGGATTGGTGCATTGCATAAATGCTGCAGCAGCCATGCGAGTTATGGCTACCCATTCTGATTTGGGTGGTACGATTTTTGGTTTTGCACACCCTAAATCGCACAAACACAAGCATGCCATTATTTTGTACGATGAGTATCCTGGCGGCTTGGGATTTTCTGAAAAAGCATTCGAATATATCGATGAAATCATCAAAAGTGCTGGCCAACTAGTTAAGAACTGTGCTTGCCAGGATGGATGCCCGGCTTGTGTGGGAGATCATAGAATTAATAAGCATTTAATTCTGTGGGCACTGCGCTCTTTTTATAAGGAAGTTGATTTACCAAAAGACATTAAGGTTGAAGGTTTAACAAACTACACAAATGCTCCAATCCCAAAAATTGACTGGAACAATTTGAAAGAAAACTGGCAAATTGTTTTAAGTCGATTTGAAAAAGAAAATTTATTTGGTTCTCGATTCTTACAACAAAGCAGTGCATTGGAAATTAAAGGTTCTCAATTGATCCTATACTATGCTGATAGCAGCTTAAAATTGGCTCAAAAACCCGAAGTAATAGAAGGAATCAAATCCGAGTTATCGAAAGTAATTCTTTTACCGGAACATTTTGAATTGCATTTACGCCCCGACAATGGAGAAGCAAATCTAAAAAATCAGCTGAAGCTGCAACGCATGATGAGCAATGGTAAAGGGTATTTGAACAATTAAAGAAGTAATTCGAGTAAAAGTTTTGATGATTTTATTAAAGCTTTGGTAATTTTATCAAAGCTTTCAAGGTTTTACTAAAGCTTTGATGATTTTATCAAAACCTTTCAAGAATTTACTAAAGCTTTGGTGATTTTATCAAAACCTTTCAAGAATTTATTAAAGCTTTGGTGATTTTACCAAAACCTTTCAAGAATTTACTAAAGCTTTGATGATTTTATCAAAGCTTTCAAGAATTTACTAAAGCTTTGGTGATTTTATCAAAGATCAAGATAGTCATTAGTATGTTGTTATAACCATCACTTACAAACATTTAAGATTGAGCTTAAAACACTTACATAGAAAATTAAGAAACACTGACTTACCAAGTGAAGAATTCGATCCAATATCTGCATTCGAATCTTTTGAAACCCCAGTAATAAGTAATATTATTCCTCCGGATCGATACACTGAACCGAAGGAAGATTACAGCGATATTATCACGAAAGTGGAAGCGAAAAAGCCACAATTGGCTTCTGCTTTAAAAAAACTCAATTTGTATCAGCAACAAGCTGTATTTTCTGAGGATCAGAAATTATTGCTCTCGGCGATGGTAGGAAGTGGAAAAACCACGGTGCTGACTCACAAGGTGCTCTATCTGCACTTTATTAAAGGAATTCCCCTATCGCAAATGGCTGTGTTGACTTTTACAAATAAGGCTGCGCGCGAAATCAAAGAGAGGATACTGTCTTTTTACGAAAATTCAACACCACCCAATAGCGATGAACTGAGGTACTTTGGCACTTTTCATTCGGTTGCTCGCCAATTGATTAAAGAACATCCCAAATTACAGGAACTGGGCTTCACTCCTGATTTTTCCATTATGGATCAGGAGGCAAAAGAAGATTTCTTACAACGCTTGATTGTGAGTCACGAGTTGGATGTAAAATATCGCAACAAACTGGACAAACGCTTAAAATTGTACCGAAACGAAAAGCAGATCATCTATGGGAACATGAAAAATCCGGATGATTTGGTGCAGCTTTTAAATATTTCGCGCAAGGAGAAACAAGCCAACAACCTAATGGATTTTGATGATTTGATTTCGGTGATCAACTGGCTGTTAAAACTGAAAAAAACATTTATTCCTGAATGGATTATTGTGGATGAGTTTCAGGATTGCAACCAGGAACAAATTGAACTGATTCAAAACTTAAGCGATGACCAAAATCATTTCTTTGCCGTTGGCGATCCAAACCAGAGTATTTATGCATGGCGAGGAAGTACGAATGTGATTTTCCAGAATTACATAGAAGATCAATCCTTTGTAATTATGCGATTGCCTTTGAATTACAGAACATCAGGACAGTTGCTTAATGCCGCTTCTTGTCTGCTACAACAGAATAATGATGCTTTGCAAGCCACTCGCGACCAAGGGAAAAAACTGATTATCAGAAACCATTTCGATGATCATCAGGAAGCCTATTACTATGTGCAAAAGTTTAAAGAGGTACACCAGAAAGGAACGCCTTGGACGGAAATTGCCGTTTTGTTTCGTACCCGACAGCAAATTGCCATATTCGAATCGGTATTTCAATTGGAAGGCATCCCTTGCGAAGTGGTTAGCAAAACCAAATTGCGTGAACAAGCTGCCCTTTTCTGGTTGCAGAATATTCTCCTTTCCGGATTACATCCCAACGATATGGATAGCATTCTGCGTGTGTTTACATCTACTGATTTTGGTTGCTTAAAAGCTGGTAAAAAACTACTATCGGCCTACAGTAAGTTCACAGAAGGAAAAGAGTTTGCCTCAAAGCTGGAAGCTTTTTCTTGCTTTTTATCTGAGAAATATAAAAAGCATGCAGAATACATTGATCTTTGCCAACGCCTAATGGGATTGGCTGATTATTTGCAATCTCGAAAAAGGGATGTAAACCTGTATCAATATTTATCTCTCGATTTCTTTTTAAAACCAACATCCATCAACTATCAGGATGATGTTGCAGATATTAAGAATGCCTTAAACGAGTTGGATCATTATACATCGAAAAACTATTTTGGTGATTGGTTGGAAATCTACCGGGCAGCCTTGAGTCAGGTTAGCTTAGAAGGACATTTTCAAATCAATTCAGGCATTCAAACGGAAACTAAGGGCGTACGTCTACTAACCATTCATGCAGCAAAAGGTTTGGAATTTGATCATGTATACTTAAGCGGAGCCAATAGCGGAATTATTCCTTTGGAACGCAAAAAAGCAGGATATGATCATTTGAAAGAAGAAAAAAGGTTGTTGTTTGTAGCACTTACACGTGCAAAAAATCACATGGAAATATCCTGGCATACAAAATCAAGCGCATGGAATGCACAAGATGGACCTTCCTATTTCTTGAATTCAATTCCAAGTGCTTTGGTTGAGAAAGTGGATACCGCTCCTGCCAAGAATTCTGCGATAGAAACCACTCAGAAAGTAGAATCGAATGATGATTCAAAATGGAAAGTTGGAACAAAAGTAAAACATCCAAAATATGGAACCGGCGAAATCAAATCCTGCAATGAACAGGATGTTGTTTGTGATTTTGGTAAATTTGGAGAGAAGAGTTTTGCCTCAGCTTGGGCTCCATTGGTTAAAATTTAAAAAAGAAATATGTATCAAAAAGACTATGTATTAAGAATGATTGAGATGATTGGTGAATTGATCGCTCAAATTTTAGGCTTATTGAATAAAAAGAACACAAAAAAAGCATCTCAGATTCTTGAAAATGCATATCGCGATTTTTTGAAGGAAGATGCTTCATTCTTTAGGAGTTTGTCAAAAGAAAAACTAACCAACAGTTTATTGCAGGAGCACAACTATACCGATGAACACCTACAAGTATTAGCAGAATTATTTTATGCTGAAGCCGAAATTCAAAACACAAAAGAACAAAAAGCACTCGCAAGCGAATATTACGAGAAATCTTTAATTCTATTTCGTTTTGTTGTCGAAAATTCAACAAATTTTTCCATCAGATTGGAACAGAGAATTAATTTGCTTGAAAAGAAGATAAACTAATGATTGTAAGCATTTCGATAGGATTGATAAAAAATTTCCTTAAGTGGATCAATTCGAATTGAATTATCTTTCTTTTCAAATTCCATTTGTTTGTACTTGTTATAGAATTGATTCCTAAGGTCATCATCAACAAGTTGATATTCCAGGTAAGTTTTTGATTTGTAATAATGAATAACTGGGACCAATTCTTTAATCGAGTCATTTTTCACATTCAGAATCCCATAATACTTTGATATTGAATCTTCCTGCACACTAAAATCAATTAAACTAAAGACATCATTGGCAAGATTAAGTTTTTTATAGCCTGAAATTTGCCTGGTTTCAAAATGCCTTTCCATATGGTAAATATTCCGATCGGATTTATAAAAAGCTCTAACCCTATGCTTTGCTGGTCGCAATTTCGAAACTTCAAGAGAAATCAGATTTCCAACCTTTTGTTTTGATTGCGCTCCTTTTAATGTATAAGAACCATCATACCAGCTATTATCAACCTGATAAAAATATCTTACTGTTTGTTTCCAATTCACCTGTCCTCCAAAAGAAACGGTATGAATTTTTGTATCATAGATTAATGCATCTTGTTTATTTGTTTTACCCCAAAAGATGATCGGCAACTTAAAACCATTCCATGCATAAAAAGCAAAAAAAGATAGAAATACAATTCCAAAAACCCATGGGTTAATTTTATTCATACGATTAAATATTAAAATACACCTAAACTATAATTCAAACAATATATTAAATGAAGTTAAATATAATATTTTTTCGTGATTATCACACGAATATGACAAATTTCATGTTCTAAAAGACCTAATTTAATTGGTGTTTCATTTAGGAAACTGCTACATTTGTTGTTAACCAACTTGAACCTTTACAATGAGTTTTTTTCATAAGAGAACAAAAGCAGATACTGCTTTAAAATATTTTCATAAACCTCCAGGGTATTACAATTGCGCCCAAGCAATTTTTAAAGCATTTCAGGAGGAATACCAAATCACAAACGATCAGATTGTGGAATTGTCCAAATATGGCAATGGCAAAGCACCTAATGGATACTGTGGCGCTTACTTTGCTGCTTTGGAACTAATTAAAGACAAACCTGAATTGAAAGATGAATTCACCAAGAGATTTCAAGAAAAATCAGATCATTTAACTTGTTTCGATATCAGGTTTAATTACACAATGTCATGTAAAAACCTAGTAAAACTTGCTGCCAACCTACTGAACGAAATTGATTCAGAAAAAAAAGATTCTGAATGAAACCCATTCAAGTAACCGCAGCAATTATTCGGAAAGAAGATTCTATTTTGGTCGCGCAAAGAAATCATCACGATGATTTAGGATTAAAATGGGAATTTCCAGGTGGAAAAATCGAAGCAAACGAAACTGCTGAGGTTTGCATGGTGCGAGAACTTCATGAAGAATTTGGCATTCAATCAAAAGTACTAGGTTTTCTGGGTGAAAACACTCACAACTATGGCAGTAAAATCGTTTGCCTAAAAGCATTTTTTGTTGAACATGTATCGGGAGAATTTCAAAAACGAGTACACCAAAACATCAAGTGGGTACATGTCGATGATTTAAAAGATATGGATTGGGCTCCTGCCGATATCAAGCTGGTCGATTTACTTCTTGAGTATCTTCAGTCAAGCAATTGATTTACCGAATCACGCAAAAAATCCCTGGTATGGTAATCTTCATCAACAATATCTCCATTCCACACTACAATATCAAGGTCAATTACTCTCGGACCAAATTTAGGCAAGCTCCTATCCCTTCCCATTCTATCTTCAAGTCGCTTTAAATAATTTCGAAATTCATCAATATCATGTTGTGTTTCAACCTTGACAGCTCCATTAATAAAATCATCCTGATCCGTTATTCCTATAGGTGCAGTTTTAACCCATGATGAATGCTTTCCCACCCTATGGTCTTTTGCAAGCAAACATAACATCCTTTTGATATTTTCATTGGGATTTATATTTGATCCTATTCCAATAATGCACGAGTTCATATTCTTTAAATTAGATTTTCCGGTTTGCTTCAAGTTCTATGGATACTGACTCAGCGAATCGCAATGCATGAGGCTTATCAACTTCTACTTTAGCCCATTCTACATTGGGATTTTTCATGATCAAATCTAGAACCTGCTGAGTCAAATTTTCAAGCATTTTAAATTTGCCTTCCTGTACCAAAGCAATTACCTTTTTCGTAATCACCTTGTAATTGTAGGAGTTGTCAACATCATCATTCTTAATGGCCCTACTAACATCGGCTTTGATGCTCATGTTAATTACCACATCCTGTTTGTTTCGTAGTTCTTCAGGATTAAATCCAATGTATGTTCTAATCAGTAAATTTTTAACGCGAATAATTGCCATAATCTTACTTTATAAGAGTTGTTCTCCACCATCGCAGTACAATATCTGCCCGGTTAAGTTTTCGTTTTCCAAAATGTAATCTATAGATTGAAGAATTGGCTGTACACCTCCCGGTACTTTCATCGGAGTTTTATTGGCCAAATTCATTAAATATTCCTCACCTTTTCCCTCTGGTGGTAATGTTGCACCTGGTGCAATTCCATTTACTCGTACATCTGGTCCACATTCTAAAGCCATCATTTTTGTAAGATGTGCCAATCCCACTTTGGAAATGCTATAAGCAGCATGAGAATTCGAATACCCAGAAATTCGGGTATCTAAAAAATTAATAATTAAGCCTCTGTTGTTATTTAAAACAAAATCTCTTGATACAATAAATGGAGCTTTTAAATTCACGTCCATCTGCAGGTTAAAAAGTTTCACATCTGTTTCCCGAATAACACCAGGATCAAAAACCGACGCATTATTTACCAATAAATCCAATTGCTTAAAGTGCTTCATCACCTTGTCTATCAATTGTTCCAATTCCAATTCATTGCTCAAATCACATTGAAAGATTTTGAATTTTTGTACAGGATAAGTATTGATCAATTTTGCTTGCAATTCGAGAGCTTCTTTTTTAGATGAGTTGTAGTGCAGTGCAATATTATATCCTTTAGCTGCCAAATGTTCAGCCACCTCTTTTCCTATTCGTTTTATAGCTCCTGTTATTAGGGCATTTCTTCTTGTCATTCCAAATTATTTTATCGCTTTCCATTAAAATTAAAAAATATTCAAGCTTTTAAGAAATTTATGATAAGATAATTTAAAGATTCACAGAAAATATCATTATTTAATTCCTATTTTTGATTTTTGGATTTAACTATTCTTAAATTTAACAGGTAACAAATGATAAATATTCTAATTGAGGAGAAACTTAAAAGCACATGGCCTGATCTTAAGCTAGGAGCTATTCAATGTGATGTTGAAACACAAGAGGATTGTCCGGAACTTTGGAAGGAAATCAATGAATTCATTGAGAGAAAGGAAAAAGAATTAGATCCTGAAAAAATAAGACAATTACCGAGTGTAAAAAGTACAAAATTGGGATATCGCAAAATTGGTAAGGATCCAAGCAGATACAGACCTTCTGCCGAGGCTTTACTAAGAAGAGTTGCAAGTGGCAAAGGCTTGTATAAAATCAATAATGTTGTAGACCTTTTAAATTTGGTCTCTATTGATAGTGGATTTTCCATTGGTGGATACAATGCAGCAAAAATAAATGGTGATATTCAGTTAGGAATCGGAAGAAAAGATGAACCTTATAAAGGAATAGGACGTGGTGAATTAAATATTGAGTTCTTACCGATTTTCAGAGATGAATTGGGAGCTTTTGGAAGCCCTACCAGCGATTCTGTTCGCACATCGATTACCAATGAATGCTCACAATTTTTAATGATAATTTTAAGCTTTCAAGGAAATCACGAATTACAAAAAGCAATGGACTTTGCCGTTTCATTACTGCAAAAACATGCCAAAGGAGACAAGGTTGAAACACGAATCATATAAAGTAGAAAAGTCCGCACATCAAATGCGGACTTTCGTTTTCAAGTCTGAGTAGTAATTTAACGTAACACTCACGTTAATTCATTGTAATACAAATTTAATCACTGAAGTATAGGATACATTAACAGGTTTACCACGCTGTTTTCCTGGCGAAAACTTTGGTAAATTCTTAATCACACGAATTGCCTCCTGATCCAAAGAAGGATCCACACCTCGCAATACCTCAACATCATAAATGCCACCATCTTTACCCACGATAAATTTTACAAATACCCTGCCTGTAATTCCATTTTCCTGAGCCAATACAGGGTATCTTAGGCTTTTGTATATGTGCCGGTACAGTTCTGCATCGCCCTCCTTCCTGGTTTTACAAATATCAGGTCGAAAAATTGGCATTTCTTCAACAATAACAAAGATTTGAGCTTCATCCTCTTCCTCTTCTTCCGCTATAACTTCTCGAATAGGCTGAATATCCACTTCTGTTTCCTGATTGATTTCTTCCTCAACAATTTCTAATTCTTCTTCAATTTCAACATCATCTTCAACAATGGTAATAACATCCGCAACCTTGATTTTAGGAGGTAGTTTGGGTGGAGCCTTTATTTCTTCCTGCCTGGTAATCGGAACCATTTCCTCATCAATTGTAAATTCTGCTTCCGAAGTAAATTGGGTAGCTTGTTTTACATTTGATCTCCATTCAAACGAAACAAAGGTTACAGCCAGAGCCACGACCAATCCAATTTCAAAGAATAAGGATTTCCGTTTTTCCAAATCAACATTTGGATTCTTTTTAGGAATCATAGCTGTTCTTTTTAATGGTAACAAATTACAATCAATAATAGGAACATTTCTAGCATGATTCTCTACGAATCATGCTAAAATACTGACCTCAAGAGAGGATGAGTTCAAAGAACGTTTTACTTATTAATAGTACGAATTTTGATCTTTATTGTTTCGGAAAAATAAATCGTTTATATTTTGATTTTCAATCTATTGTAATCTGAAATTCACAAAAGCAGAATAATAAACCGGAACAGGTTTTAATCGTTGCAAACCTGGTTTAAATTTTGGCAAGCTTTTAAGTACTCGAATTACTTCATTGTCTAAAATTGGATCAACCGAACGAGTGATTTCGATATTAGAAATATCGCCACTTTTGGTAACTACAAATCGAACATATACTTTACCCTGAATACATGATTCTTGTGCAACAATAGGATATTTTACTGATGTTTGTAAAGTTCGAAACAGATCCATATTACCCTGTTTGTAATTGTCATTTTTATCTGGATTAAAAACTGGCATGTGCTCCACTACTGCAAATGGAGTTTCTTCAACGTACTCTTCAATATCTTCCTTAACTACTAATGGTACCTCATCATCAGGATTATCAAATGAATCCTCAGGTTCATAATCTATTCCTTCTTCTTCATTATCTACCAATAAAGGTGTAAGCAACTCTATCTTTTTAATTTTTGGTGGTTCTTTAGGCCTTTCTGGCTCACGATATGTAATCGGTATCAACATATCCACATCGTCCAATACCTCGACAACAATATCTTTAGGTTCATCAAATGGAACCTCGTATTCGAAGGCAGTTAAAACCAACACAAAACTGAAAATCAATCCAAACTGCAGAAACATGATTCTTTTCTTCTCCAAATTATATTTAGCATTCTTTTTCTCTTTCATAGCTCTTTGAACTAAAGGTTCAACAATATTCTACAACTAACTTCTTAGTTAATATCTATAAAAAAATTATTGTAGCACAAACGAAATATATCCACTAAACCAAACACTTACTGGTTTATTTCTTTGTTTTCCAGGTTTAAACTTAGGCAGATTACTTACTACTCTAATCGCTTCCTTATCCAAAGATGGGTCAACAGAACGAACTACTTTAATATTAGCAATTTCACCTGTTTTGGTCACAACGAATCGTACAAACACTTTTCCTTGTATACCATTTTCTTGAGCAATTGTAGGGTAACGAGTCATTTTCTGCATGGTAATGAACAAATCACGTTGTCCTTGTTCGTATGTTTTGTTCTTTTTAGGATTAAAAATTGGCATCTGTTCTACTTTCACAAATGGCGTATCTTCATCAACTTCTTCTTCATCTTCATTCACAGCAACAATATCAAATTCATCATCTTCTGATAAGCTTGCATCTTCGATCTCAAGATCTTCAATTTCTTCGTCATCATCTGCCAATAAAAGTTCTGCTAATTCCATCAACTTTACTTTTGGCTGTTCTTTGGGTTTTGGCTTATCCTGAACAGTAACAGGGATAATTTCATCCGTTTCTTCAAGGATATCCATGGTCAACTCCTCTGTTTCGGCAACTGGTGTTTTGTACTCAAAAGCAGCCAAAACAATTAAAAAACTGAGTAGAAAACCGATTTGTAAGAACATTCCTCTTTTCTTTTCTAAATCGTAACGGGGGTTCTTTTTTACTTCCATAACATTGAATTTTGGTTAGACAATAAATTGGTTTTGGGTGTTATTCCTAAAGAATTAGTCATAAGAACTAATTTCTTAGTTAATATACGTAAAAAATTTTATTTATTCAAAGCAAAACGGATAGGAATTGTATAACTCACCTTAACTTTAATTCCTTGTTGCTCTCCAGGAATCCAATAAGGCATACTATTTATAACACGAAGAGCCTCTTCATTTAATTCCACATTCGCACCTTTTATAATTTTTGCATCTGAAACACTGCCATCTTTATTTACATTGAATTTTACATATACCTTCCCTTCATAACCTTGCTCAGCAGCTAAAATCGGATATCTCAAATTTCTGGCAACCCACTTTCTTAAGCTTCCATTTCCTCCAGGGAATTCTGGCATTTTCTCAACAACAGTATATTCTTGATTGCAATTTTCTAATTTCGCTAAATTATCAGTATGATAATCCGAAGCATTTTTAATTCTTGCAAGAACTGGTTTTCTAATTAATATAGGTTGTTCAATTGCAAAATCTTTCAATTTAAAATCAACTGGCAATGTATAAGCTACATTTACCAAATTGCCTTTGTGCTTACCTGGTGTCCATTTAGGTAATCCCTTTACCACTCTCAACGCTTCCTTATCCAATTCAGGAGAAACACCTTTATTTACATATACATTTTTAACTTCTCCTGATTTCCCAACAACAAAACTTACAAACACCTTTCCTTCCGTTTTGTTTTTCTCTGCCTTTTTAGGATATCTCATTTCATTGGTGATATACTTTTTCAATACATTAATACCACCAGGGTATTCAGGCATTTCATCAGCAATTCTATATATTTGATTAGGACTTACTTCTTCCTTATGCTTTAATGCTGAAATACCACTTGTAGCTGATCCTTGAATAAAGTGCAATTCATCATCGTATGTTGAATATTGTCTGTCTGAAAAAGAATAAAATTGTTTTAATCCATCAGGAATAAATTCTTTAAATGAAAAGTTTTGGGAATTTTTTTTCTCTTCTTCAATCGTAAAAGCGAATGCTGATAGTAATACCAAAACAATTGGAAGCAACAATAAAAGCTTAACCAATGCAATCTTTGGAGTTTTAATTTTACCTAACATCGAAATTCTTTTCTTCAATGTTGATTGACCAAAGTTATTTGCCAATCGGAACAAATCTCCTCCTGCAAATTGATTGACAATATGCATTTTGTATTCATTCGGATTAACCGAACCATTCACCACCTTATCGTCAGCTAAATACTCATGTACTTCCTGAATAGAACTTTTGTACATCCAAACAAATGGATTAATCCAAAAAACTACTGTAAGCACCTCCAACACTAAAAGGTCAAATGTATGCAATTGATCCACATGCACTCTTTCATGTGCCAATATGGAAGCAAATCCTGGCTTTTTATAGTCCTGATTGCTTACAAAAATTGCATTTAAAAATGAGAATGGCGGATAATCATCCTTCATTACTACCAACTGAACTCCATTCTCACGAATTCTTTTATTTGTTCTGGTCCAAATAAATAATTGAATCAGGTTCTTAAGAAAACGAAGAGTTAGTAGTAATAATCCAATCAGGTATACAAATCCAATATATTGATACCAATTAATATGATTATCAGCAGTAACCACAACTTCCTCCAACATATTTGCACTTAAATATTGTTGAGAAGTTAATACCACCGCATCAAGCATTGCATAGTCTGATGTTACCGGATTTGATTCTAACTGAAAAGGTATTTTAAGAGATGGGATTAGTAACGAGGCGGCCAGAGTCAGCATCAAGAACACACGGTTGATCCTGAAAAAGGTATCCCTTTTCAGAAACAACCAATACAAGGCATAAAAGAATGCCATGCAAATTGCTGATTGTAAAAAATATAGAATTACGCCTGTTACCATTCACCGATATATTTAAGAGCTTTGCTTTTTAATTTGCTCTTCAACCATTCTTTTAACCTCTTCCAATTCCGATAAGCTTACCTGTTCTTCCTTTGCGAAGAAGGATACCATATCACGGTATGAGTTCGAGAAATAATTTCTTACAAATCCTTTCATGAATTTGCGAGTGTACTCTTTTTTGGTAATTAATGGGTGGTATCTATGACTTTTACCGAATGCAACATGTCCAACAAATCCTTTTTTCTCAAGAATTCGAACAATTGTTGAAACTGTATTGTAAGCTGGTTTTGGTTCAGGAATAAGCTCGATTACTTCCTTTACAAAGGCACTTTCAAGTTCCCAAAGGATTTGCATCACCTGCTCTTCAGCCCTAGTTAATTCTTTCATTATTATTTGTATTATTTAAAGTGGGACAATTCGTTTTTGTTTCTTAAATCTATTTTTTGACTTCTGACTTAAATATAGAACTATATATTTAGTTTTCCAATACTGATGAATAAAAATCAGCAATAAAATCAATAAGCCTCTAATTAGCTTTATGTAATCGTATTATTATTTGCTTATTTGAAATGAATCTGCATCAAGATACACCGGAAATTTGGCTCTAAAATCATTCAATTGACTCAAACTTATGCTGTAAGTCTGAATATTTGTTTTATAATCTTCACATTTTGCAAGAAGCTTTCCTTTGGCATCGAACAAGGATGAATCACCCGAGTATGATAAATTCATTCCATCTTCACCTACCCGATTCACACCCATCACATAGCTTTGATTTTCAATTGCTCTTGCTTTTAACAGGATATTCCAAACCTCTCTTCTAGGCTGAGGCCAGTTGGCAACATACAGCAATAAATCGTAATCATCAACCCCTCGGCTCCAAACGGGAAAACGCAAATCGTAACATACCAATGGGCAAATTCGCCATTTTCCAATATTAAAAATCACACGCTCGTTTCCTGCCTGAAAATGCATTTGTTCCTCTCCCATTCGAAACAAGTGTCTTTTATCGTATTGAGCTAAAACTCCTTCTGCATTTACAGCATATAACCTGTTGTAATACTCAGAATTTTCTTCAACAATAATGCTTCCCAGTATTACTGCTTGAAGCTGCGATGCCCATTTCTGCATCCAATTAATTGTCAGCTCAGCAAATGGCGAAACCTTGTCTTTATCCTTCATCAAAAATCCAGAGGTAAACATCTCAGGTAAGATGATTAGATCACTTTCCTCCTCAATCTTCCCAAAAAGATCAGAAAAATGATTCAAATTGCCTTGTACATCTCCCCAAATCAATTCGGATTGAACCAAGCTAACTTTTAACAGATCGGACATAACAAACAAGATTTACAAGCCAGTAGAAAATTTCTCAGGATGTTTTGGCTTTGAGTTTATATAATTACTCTTAATAACTTTCATATCCTCATCAACATTACCTGTTGGATAAAAAGGTTCTCCACAAGTTAAGGTTTTATCCTCATAATTGATTTCCGCCAGGTAAATGGGAACATTTGCTTTTAAAGCGATAAAATAAAACCCTTTCTTCCACTCTGGTCTCAAACTCCTGCTGCCTTCCGGCGCTATTGAAATGTATAAGGATTCTCTTTTCGAAAACTCTTCAGCCAATTGGTCTGTCATATTTCCTTTTTTCGATCGATCAACTGGAATTACACCCCATGATTTTAGAAGGTATTTTAATGGAAAAATGTAAAGTTCTTTCTTCATTAAAATCGTAGTTTTCACATTGTGCGACAGAAAAGCCAACTTTCCCCAAACAAAATCCCAATTAGAGGTGTGAGGAACTGCAATAATTACTGCTTTTTTTACTTCAGGAATCTCTCCTATATATTTCCAACCGAACATTCTCATGATCAGCCTACTGATACTTGCTCTCATATTTTTTTATTGAATCTAATGCAAAACAATCAATTCTTTATCGGTAAAACAACCTTTCCTCAAAGAAAATCTCTGAAAATAGCGCAGATTGGGCCAAGTATTCCTCTAAAAATTATTTATTTTTGCAAAATCTTACTATTCTTACAATTAAATTAAAGCTTACACACTAAAAACATATTCACTTTGGCTTTTATACAAAAAGACGCAATTTTCTCCGGAAAATGGTTTTATAATTACTCACTGGTTATTGCCGGGGCATTTATTATGGCTGCTGGCTTTGTATTCTTTATAGTTCCGCACGATTTGGTTCCAGGAAGTATTTATGGAATCGGGATTGTAATCAACAAACTGACTCAAGGTCTGTTTCCTCAAGGTTTGTTTGGTGCATTAAATCCTACTGATTATACCGGATTCTTCTCGAATATCCTGTACCACTTCATGGATTATTCGAACGATTTGTTTCGAAAGTTTGGAGGAGGAATTCCAGTTGGGATTGCAAGTTTGGCAATAAACATTCCTTTAAGCCTTCTTGGAATTAAAGTTCTAGGACCTCGATTTGGTATAAAAACCATACTGTCTTTTGTTTTGTGTGCTTTATTTTTGGATACAATAACAGCTTGGTGGGGCTTAGTTCCTTTGGTTGATGATGTATTGCTTTCCTGTATTTTCGGAGGTATTTTTATTGGATTTGGCTTAGGCTTAATTCTAAAAGCAAGAGCCACTTCGGCAGGTTCGGATATTTTGGCAATGATTGTTGCTAAATTCGCAAAAACACCGCTTGGGCAAACCGTAATTTATATCGATTTCCTAATCGTTTTGAGTTGTTTATACATCCAACTTGATTGGCAAATTCCTCTGTATTCACTGGTAGTACTATTTATTATAGGTAAGGTTACCGATATTACCTTGCAAGGCTCATCCTACGAAAAGGCCTTATTTATCGTATCTGATAAATACGAAGAAATCAAAAACAAGGTAATTGGAGATATGAACAGAGGCGGTACCTTTTTAAAAGGAACCGGTATGTATGATGGAAGTGAAAAAAATATGATTTTCATGGTGGTAAACCGTCGCGAATTATCGATGCTTCAGGATTACATCCACTCGATTGATCCTGAAGCCTTTGTTACAGTTATGGAAACCAACGAAATTTTGGGAAAAGGATTTAAATCTTTAGATGATAAACCTGCATGATTAAGGTGAATTCAAATGTAAATAATGCAGTTCCTTATAAAACACAAAAAGCAATCCTCATTTGGATTGCTTTTTTATTTTAGCCAATACTCTTTGAAATTTTGTGGTCTGTAGTTCTTTCATTTTATCGCGTAAAATGTCTGATCCGGTAATTGGAATCTCTGCATTACCAATTTTTAAAAACATGCTGAATACCTCCCGATCTGATTCGGGAATTTCAGATAAGTCCATTCGAGATACAAATAAGCGAAGTTGCTCCTCCTCTTCTATACTTGTACTACCTGCATAGTATTTGGTAAGCAATTCGTGATAAGAAAATTCCTTTAGGATTCCTTTAGGGTCAACCTGTGCTCGAACTAACTTTCGTACTTCAGCCAACATCGACTGTACATTATTTAAGCCAAGTCCAACAATTTTGGATATCTCATCAACGCTCATTCTTGACAAAGAGCGCAAACACAAGATTTCAGCTTGAATTGGAGCCAAGTCTTTCAACAACTCGCAAAAATGCAATAACACAGGATTCACCTCAGCATTTTGATGAAGAACTGCTCTCCTTGCAGCTTTACCTTGCATTTCATTTTTTGCCAAATCTCTGGCAATTCTAAAAACAGGAGTCAAATCGGAATGAGATAGTTCTTTCCTTTTGTTCCAACACTCTTCAAATGTTTGTTCAACGATTTGAATGGTTTGATCAGAATTCTTAAGAATACAAAACACATAGTAGTATATCTTGTTCGCATTGGAAAAGATGAACGTATTGAAGTGAGATTTGTCCATTAGTCAAGTAGTAGTTGTATCGCTTGATACCAGTTTAAAAAAATAGATATACTTACAGGGCTTGTAAATGTTACAAAACGCAAGAAAAAAGCGAGTATTTAAACTCGCTTCAAATTACATTTTTTTATTTCAAAGGTGAATTAGGTTCTTTAGCCATATGGTTATAGGTAAGCTTCTCTAACAAACTTGGGAACCATTTTTTCAACCATACGGTTAGTTTCCCCTCCATAAAAGTCATAATCAATTCTCTTTTTCGCTTTACAACTGCATTGGCAATTAAACGTGCACATTCTTCGGCGCTCATCATCTTACTTTCATCACGTGGAGTTTCGCCTTGTGATGAACCATCGGCAGTTAATGCTACATTTCTTACATTAGAAGCTGTAAAACCAGGAGCTGCTACCAATACATGCACACCTGTTTTTAGGTTTTCAACTCTTAAAGTATCCAAAAAGCCTCGAATGGCATATTTCGATGCCGAATATCCAGTACGAGCAGGTAGGCCAATATATCCAGCAATGGAAATTACACCCACAACCGAACCTTTTGCTTTGGTAATATAAGGCATGGCATACTTTGTACAATATACCGTTCCCCAAAAGTTCACATCCATCAATTGTTTAAGTACCGACAATTCCAAATCGGCAAACATGGCTCTCATCGAAATTCCAGCATTGTTAATCAATACATCAATTCCTCCGAACCTTTCAACTGTTTTATCAATTAAGTTCTTACAATCTTCCTCAATGCTAACATCGGTTTTTACCGATAACACTTCAATTCCTTTGGCAAGGATTTCCTCTTCTACCTCTTTTAACTTTTCAGTATTTCTTGCTGCAAGTACAATTTTTGATCCACGGGAAGCATATTCGAATGCCAATGCTTTACCAATACCAGATGATGCTCCGGTAATCACTACGATTTTATCATTCATAAGGAAGATTTATTTTGCAATTTTTGTGTCCATTTGCATGAACTTAGATAATGAATCACAAAATTAGAATTATTTTTCACGGATTTTAGATGCTTCTTCGATTTTTTGAGATTAAAAAGAAGAACAAATTTTGCTCATTTATTCAATAAAAATGGCCATTATCATAAGCGAACAAAGCAGTTTTTAAAAGTTTGTATTTTTTTTTCAATTTCTTTTCGGTTTTATATCAAATTACGAACCAAGGATATAAATTAAATTGCGCCTGTTTCTGGGGGCAAAAACCTACAATTTCCACAAAATTGAGTTTGCGATTTAAATTTAATCGCTCTATATTTGCATCGCTTTTGAAAACAAAGGCTACACAATGATTCCTTAGCTCAGCTGGTAGAGCACAACACTTTTAATGTTGGGGTCCTGGGTTCGAACCCCAGAGGGATCACTAAAGACAACCAAAGTCTTTCAAATAAAATCAGGATGATTCCTTAGCTCAGCTGGTAGAGCACAACACTTTTAATGTTGGGGTCCTGGGTTCGAACCCCAGAGGGATCACTTAAAGACAACCAAAGTCTTTCATAAAAAAAATCAGGATGATTCCTTAGCTCAGCTGGTAGAGCACAACACTTTTAATGTTGGGGTCCTGGGTTCGAACCCCAGAGGGATCACTAAAGACAACCAAAGTCTTTCAAATAAAATCAGGATGATTCCTTAGCTCAGCTGGTAGAGCACAACACTTTTAATGTTGGGGTCCTGGGTTCGAACCCCAGAGGGATCACTAAAGACAACCAAAGTCTTTCAAATAAAATCAGGACGATTCCTTAGCTCAGCTGGTAGAGCACAACACTTTTAATGTTGGGGTCCTGGGTTCGAACCCCAGAGGGATCACTTAAGAACAAAGAGTTATCGAGAATATCGGTGACTCTTTTTTTATGAAAGTCTTGAAAAGTGAAAAATAGAAAAGTTGTTAAAATCTACCGTTTATAAATCATACAAAGACCAAAAACCTTTTAAATGCTGATTGTCCTAAATTATACTCATACCAGCATACTTACTTCTTCCTTACCTTTACTAATATAGTCTCGCAATGCATCCAGATTGGCATCCTGCATAGTATCCAAATCAAATTCTTTTCCTTTCAATTCATACAAATCGCCAAGCCCTACTTCCTTGAACATGGCAGTTAAACGAGGATATTTCTCTGTATCTGTTTTCATAAACGTACTCAAACGATCAATTTTCCAATAAGAAATATCCTTCCACCCCAATCCACTAATTTCTTTTAACTTATCTCCTTCTGGTGTAGAAGAATGAGTTACAAACAAGAATGTTTTCAGGATCAAGCAATCATCTATAACTTCAGCAACAAAATATCCAACTTTACTATCATGTACTTTAATCGGGTATAGTATTAAATCGCCATACAACACAAAATTATCCATATCAATAGTACTACTCCAAATGATATAATAAAAGGAAGAAGGGTCAAGCACATCCAGTCTTTCCTTCATTCTTTTTAATGCATGAGCTTGTATATAAACTTCTAACTCCTCTTGATCACCTTTATATTTGCCTTTTAAAAAAGACACATCTGCTTTTAACCAATTTGTTTTCAGGTTTGAATTGGGTAATCCAATGGCATAAGCTGGGCGGTGAACCCCATTTCTTTTGATGTATTTTTTTCTTGCCCTATGGTCAAAAACCTGCAATGAAATCTCAATCTCTAATTTGTCTTCGATAACTTTGGCACTTCTTGGATAAAAACTGTAATATTTGCTTTCAATTGAACTAAGTGAAAGCGTTGCCTTAAGCAAAGTTATATAGTACCGATAAAAATAACCATCAAGCTCTACATTTTTGGGGCCAAAGATTTGAACAAGTTCTTCTCTTCTTTTTTCAGAAATGAGTTTACAGGTCTTCAATCTACCCAACAAATAAAAAATCTGCATCTCATAATTCGAATACCATTGCCCATCTGATTCAAGAGAGTATGCCCTCATTTTTTTCTGCACACAATTTCCTATTTTTTTAAGTTCCTTCGATGGTAATCGAGTACCACTAGCCGAAACAGGTGTCCGCATTATAAATCGATGATCAAACATGATTCGTTTCTCACTTTTACTAAGCAAATTGTACTGCTTCAATAAGCCCAACTTATTAAAGAAAATCCTACAAGCTTTATCGAAGCTTGCAAAAGCTGCATTCTTTACTGGCTTTATAACTTTATTTTTTGGTTTTCTATTCTTTGCCATTTTCAGTAATAGATTTAGGATATTATCGATTATGAATTAGTTGGTTCATTTTGCTACTAATGCCTATCTAATTAAATACCTGGCATTTTAATTTAACGCTGTACAATTCCTTTTTGGCACTCCCCATAGTTATCGAAATACAAATGGTATAAAAACCTCCTTTCGTTAAAAAGGAGGTTTAGTCTTAAAATAAATGCTGTTGGTATAAAAATTATAGAGGATAGATAAATACTGACAAAATGGTTTTATTTTTGTCATAAGCGAGGCCCTTAATTCCCTTTTGAAACTTTCGTCGGTTTAACTCGAGAATTTGTGGAGCCTCTGCTTTTTTTATTTATGCCTCTTGTTCTTCTGTTTGTTCTTCTTTAGCGTTTTCGTTTTTGGTAGTGCGTGTTTTCACTATGGTTTGATAACGCTGAGTACAATCGTTAATGAAAGCTTCCATCTGATCGTACTTTTCGTTAGGAGCAATTCGATTCAAGACCTCAATGCCCTCGAACAATTGCTCGCAACTAATTCTTAAATCTTTGTACACTTCTAAAGTGTCGTAATCGTCTTCCGATGATTCAGCAACGGTTTTATCTTCCTGCAGTTTCAAATATTCTGCATTATCATCAACCATATCCTGATACCAATCGGTAGCAGACAAGCCTGCTATTAAACTGGTATTTTCAGCAGAGCTGAGTTCTTTAACCAAACTGGCCATTTTAGCCGATTGATTTGCTCTACCCTTTGTATGCAACGACCAGCCATGAGACCTGATTATTCTCAACAGACTTTCTGCTTTCTCAGCAAATGTCGCATCCTTACGATGAGAACATGCTTCAACCAGATTACGAAATGCAAGGAAAGACTCATCACGACGATGATCTTTTCCCTTGAGTAAATGTGTAAACTTACTTGAACGAGAACGGTTCGATACCTCAACAGCCACCTCGTACCTGGCAGCAAACTGATCAATAACAGGTACAATTTGCAATCCTTCCTTATCGATCGATTTTAGGTAAGTCGAAATTTCACCGCAATAACTTAAAAACTCGTTTAAGTGCAACTTCGAAAAATTCATTTGTTCTATCATATTCTATTTTTTATGATGTGAACCAACAGCATTATTATTAAACCATTATAAATTTAATTTATTTTGTAAATCAAAAAAAACTTTTTTAACATTTTTTACCAAAGCACCTAATCCTTTTATATATAAGGAACAATACAAACTCTCATAATTTTACCATTCAAAATTTAATTTACTTAAAAACACCACTATTCTTACCTATCGTAAAATACAAGCACAAGCTCTTAGAATAGAATCTCCCGAATTTTGAATCATTCCTTTGCTAAAAGAAAGCCAAGAAATAAGCTTTTGAAACAACAATCGCTTCACCTCATTGAAGAGATTGTTGTTTATAAAAATGAGTTCCTGAACCAACTCAGGAGATACTATTTTGAGAAAACGAGATCCTGAACCAATTCAGGAAGTACTTTTTTGAGAAAACAAGCACCTGAACCAATTCAGGAGGCACTTTTTTGAGAAAACAAGTACCTGAACCAATTCAGGAGATACTTTTTTGAGAAAACGAGATCCTGAACCAATTCAGGAGGTACTTTTTTGAGAAAACAAGTACCTGAACCAATTCAGGAGATACTTTTTTGAGAAAACAAGTACCTGAACCAATTCAGGAGGTACTTTTTCGAGAAAACGAGATTCTGAACCAATTCAGGAGGTACTTTTTTGAGAAAACAAGCTCCTCAGCCAATTGTGGAAGTACTTTATTGAGTAATACCTGTTGTTTATTTTGTTTAGCAATTATTGTTTTATAAATTCACAAGATTGATTGTAAAGAGGTGCACTGGTGCACCCAGCTACCTCGCGAAACCTTTGGCGTGGAACAGTAATAAAGTCACACGAAGGAATTCGTGCGACAGCGGATGAGCAATGTCAAGCTAACCATTTTATAAATTGAAACAAAAATCAACACAGACGCCTAAATTACATAGCGCCGCCCAATAGCAGTAATTGGGTATAGTCAGGTCACACAGTAAGGACGTAGCAATGCTACGTCCCTACGGCAGTCCATACACCAAATACATCAAAACATCTACAATATCCCATTGGAATGAAAAATCGCAAATCCGTTCGCAAACCTAATCATGATTACTCGGAGCCGGGATGGTATTTTATAACCATCAGCACCAAAGAAAAAGAACCTTTCTTTGGGAATATTGTTGATGGTGAAGTGCAATTATCAGCCATAGGAAAACAGGCTGAAAAGTTTTGGAGAAATATTGCCATATACAATAAACATGTAGAATTGGGTGAATTTGTTATTATGCCCGATCATATACATGGTATAATTGGTATTGTTGCGAATCGTAGTGACCTAGCACCTGGTAATCGTAAGGACGTTGCAGTTGGGGATTATAAGGACGTTGCATTGCAACGTCCCTACGATACAATCAAAAACCAACACATGTCCTCCATAGCACCCAAATCGGGTAGTTTATCGGTGGTGATCCGATCCTATAAATCGGCATTAACCAAATGGTGCAGACAGAATGGATATTTTTTATTCGATTGGCTGCCTCGTTTCCATGATAGAATAATTCGTGATCAATCAGAATTTGATAGAATTGAAGAATACATTCGAAAAAATCCTGAAAGATATCATACCGTAAGGACGTAGCACTGCTACGTCCCTACACCAAATATATCAAAACATCTACAATTGCGCATACACATTTATCAAATGATCTACCATGGATGTAATGCTACTGCCATAACTAAAATCCTTTCCCTTGGCTTCCCTCCTCTACTCTATTCTGTCTTTCAATTTTGGCTCTCTGTTTTCCCCATTTAAATTGATAGCTAGCCTGAAGGCGAATAAAGAAGGTGGACACATGTACCTGTCCATTTATATAGGAATAATAATCCTCCCCCTTGCTTCTCACTCCTGAAAAAGTAAAATCTTTTTTCAATGGAATGGCTGAAGAAATCCCAACTTTTATCCCACTTTTAAACGACTGATTGAGGGCTAAAATATAAATGGCATCGCTAAAGCGTTTGTTCTGCAAATCGTATGTGGGACTGTTGTACTGAAAAATTACAGAGGCCGACAAATTATCATTTAAATTCACTCTCGAAGAGCATCCAAATTCATATCCCGAACTATTCTTTTTTACAATCCCCAACTGTCGGGCCTGTTGATTCGGGCTATCGTACCTCCTGTATCCTTTTAAATAGGGAGTAAGACCAATGGATTTACTCAAACTAAGAGCTGCGCTAATTTTGAATCCGAACTCTTTTCTTTCAGCCAAATTGGCAATATTATATTCCAACAAGTCGTCTTGATTCACAAAAGCATGGTTTTGAATCACATCATTGAATAAATCATGGTAAAGCTGTGTGGAAAGGTGACTCTTTCCAATAGAAACTGAATGTTTCAGGCTAAATTGATGATTAGAAGCGGGAATCAAATCGTAATTTCCTCGTTTGACACTTACAGGATCAATGCTTGTTGCAACCGGCGACAACTGGTAAACATGCGGACGCCTCAAACTTCTTCTGTAGTTCAGCTGTAAGTTTTGTTTTTTAGAAACTTGCCAGCCCATTTGTACATTAGGAAGGAAAGAGGTTTCTTCTTTTTTCTCACCAAAGTCTAGGCCTGTGTATGCATACTCACCTCGTAATCCAACGCTCGCATTCCACTTCTTATTGGCATATGAAAACGCCAGGTAAGCCGCATGAATATCTTCCTGATAGCTGAATTCCGAGGAATTTCTGTCCTTCATGTCACGCAACTGGCTTTTCCATCCTGCGTCCATCTTTATTTTTGATGCAAGCTGAGAGGTATAATCAATGCGAAAACCAATGAACTGATTATGTGGCTTTACACCGTTAAAGCTTGTGCTTTCCTGACTATCATACAAAATGGAATTCTCTCCTCGCAGTCGAAAGTAATTCAAATCAAAAGTGATCTCACTTCCTTCCTTGGCAAACAGATGCTTGTAAAAGATGGAATAATGCGACAAGGTGTAGTCATTTTTCTCCAATCTATCCCTTATCTCTCTTACATCATTACTCCCATCGGTATTTAATTCCATATTGGCTGTACCTTCAAAACTTTGAGTCTCCGGACAAACAAAGGCATACAAACTAAACTGATTTTGAGAATCGAGATAATAATCGGCTCCCATATGAATATTGTGCTTCCAATTTTTTTGTCTTAAATCCAAAACAGAATTGAAAGTTTGTAATCCATTATCGGTATTTATCATTTTGACATTCTCTTCTGAATTGTCGAAATATCTGAGTTTTCCACTATAGGAAGTGTATACATTTAATTTCTTATTGTTGTAATTCAATCCAAAAGTTGGGTCCAGGAATATTTCCTGTGCATTGGTAGGAATTTCGGAGAAAATATGTCCGCTCATTCCTTCCTCTCTTTTCTTTAATGATACATTGATTACCCCGGTAATATGTGCATCGTATCTGGCTCCAGGATTTCGTATGATTTCTACCCGGTCAATTTGTTTGGCATCCAATTGCTCCAGGTATTGCACATCACGTTCCTTTCCATCCACCAAAATTTTAATATTTGTACTGCTTTCCAGGCTGATATTCTTCATCAAATCTACCTGAACGCCCGGAAGGTGTGTTAGGATATCAACACCCGAATTAGAGCTGTTGTAAATTTTCTTATTCATAAAAAAGGTTGTACCCCTATCAGATGTCTGTGCTTTCTTGCGTTCCGCCACTATCAATGCCTCTTGCATGTGAATACTTTCCTCCTTCAAAGGAAAAGTTCCCAAATCACAATTGTTTTGATTGTCAAACTGAACTTGTAACATGCGCGTTTGATATCCAATAAAACTGATTCGAAGCAAGTAATTTCCTCTTTTTACTTTACTGATTTCGAAATATCCATCCTGATTGCTTGTTGTACCTGTCAGCAATGAACTATCTGCTTGATGATGCAAGGAGATGGTGGCAAAGGCAATGGGTCCATTATCATTTTGATCGATAATTACTCCATACATTACTTGTTTTCCTTCTGCACATAGTATGTTTATATGGATGAATAAAAGAATAAATGCGAATAGTGCAGATCTTTTTACATCGGTTTGATTGTAACAATTCATGTTTCCTGACTGGTTTAATTTTACAATTGATATTCATTGCAAAGTCAGTAAATACGGGCAGAAGAGACAAATGTATGGTACAGACATCATGAATTTGTGACAGATGACAAATCCGCTCCTGGCTTATTTTGAAAGTTGTTACAAGTGGTAATTAATTGGGATGAATAGCAACCTGAGATTTTTTCAGATTAAGTTCCACCTGATCGTAGTTGGCAACATTCTGTCGCGAAACAGGCAAATCGACATCAAGCCCATCAATACTTAATCTATAACCTGAGCTATTTCCTTTCTTTTGACTTACCTTATTTACATTCACAATAAATGCCCTGTGGATTCGCATGAGGTAAGGAATCTCACTCAATTGCTTCTCAACATCCCCAATCGAGTTTCGAAGCATTTCTTTTTGGATCATGTCATTCTTAAGAAAATGGAAAATCACATAATTCCCATTCGATTCTGCATATAGAAATGATTCCGGATCAAAACTAATGTCTCCTTTTTTTAACTTGGAGTTGATGTGGATTACTTCGTTCTCATTTGCATGAGCATTTAGATCCACAACAACCTGCTGAGAATTTGAGGCAAATAAAAATCTGCTATTCTGTATGCTAATAATAGAATATGGCAGAATCCCCACAGTTAATGTACTTTTTACCGAATCGAGAAAAGTGTAAATATTCCATCTCCCCTCTGGATTTTCCATTATAAATCCTACAAAATAATTCCATACTCCCAATATTAAGAAAAGTATCACGCCAAATTCAACTTCTTTTAAAAGTGTCCAATTCTCTTTGCTCTTAAAGTTTGGAAGTAATTTCAACACTTTTATCATGAAATATAAAGGAGGCATTAAAGCCAACAAATAAATGGCGATGGTAACTTCATAGCTAAAAGGATCGGAACTATTGGTATTTTGTGGTCTATACAAAATGGTAAACAGATAGCAGAACACTGCAACGATTAGGGTTCCAATAAGTGGTTTACGAATAATGTAATTTTGAGAATATTTCTGATTGAGCCAATTAAAGCTACTAAAGTTCATGATACAGGTTCGTAATTAGTTTTAATGCTAAATATAAGCATAATATCAGGAAATGGATTAATGCTTGCTTTGAACTTGGGTCAAAACATCACCGAAATCCATAACCATTAAAGAAAGTACATCACACACTTCCATCTATTATTTGTGAATTGAAATCACATAAAAATCTCAATCAACTTCTGCTCCAACTGGAAAAAAGTTTGTGGTAATGCAATGGTCTTCAATGAAGAATCGATTAAAAACATACTTGGCGTAACAAATGTATTTAACTGGCTGGCCACTGTTCCATGTAATCCATCAGTATCGCAGGAATTAATCCACGGATAAGCTCCATTCATTACTGCAGATTTCCAATAATTAAGGTTGCTATCCAAAGAAACCGCTACAACTTCCAAACCTAGTTCCTTATAAGTATAGTATATCTCCGAAATTTGCGAAAGCATATTCACACTATGCTCACAACTCCCCGACCACACAATTAGTAAAGTCACCTCACTATTCACATTGCTTAAATTCTGCATTCTACCATCATTGGTATGATATAAAGGAATGTCAGGCACTTGCCAACCTTTTGTGATGGCTTTATAATTATTGATCCTGCGCTTTATTATTCTGGTATTCAATACATATTCGCAGGTATTTAAAATACGGTAGGCATCACTTACAATATGATATACTTCGAAATACTCTTCTTCAGGAAAACGATTCATCAGGTAGTTGGCCATGTATTTTTGCGATCCTGGATTTAGTTCTGTCAACCAGAATAAATTGCCAATTAGCTCCTTTATCTCTTTGTAATTGCCATTACTTATCAAGTCTGTAATTTTCTGTGCTTTCAGGTATTTCGCTACTTTTTCGTAGTAAACAGGAGTTCCAGTTAGGAGTGAATCAGAAAAGGCAAAATAATCGAAGAAGTGTTTCAGGTAATAATCATCTGCCTTTTGTCCTTTTAATTTTACATCTGGAACCAATTCTTGCTGAGCCAGCGCAAAACGTGCCGACCATGCATCAATGTGTGATCCCCATAAATCTTTAAGCAGATTGCGTTTCGATTTTTTTAGTTTTTTAAATTCCGAATACTTCTCTTTAAATAAAGAATCCTTCTCATTTAAATTCAGCAAATCTTCTCGCAAATCCTCTATCGATTCATTTAATATTGAAAATTCAGATAGATAGTATTGGTATTGATAGTTTTCATCATTATCTGGAAACTGCAGTTCACCATCTTCCATTAATCCAGACAAGGAGAACCAGAAATCTTTTCTATCAATTTTAATATCAATCTTATTACTCTTATTGGCAATTCGATAAAAACCAGGATTTCCCTCCCAATCAAATCGAATTACACCATTATAATCAACCTTGGCACTATCTACAATAAAAACTCCTCCATCATCACCAGTTAAAAGAATGAAATTTTCTCCTTTATAGTCCAACATTTCACCTTTCAAACTCATTTTATCTTGTCCAATCGCTAGTAGCGGTATTAGAAAAAACAGGATTGTAAGTAGTTTTCTATACATATAACAAAATTGCTTATTATTTATAATTTCACTTGTAAGTAAACGTAAAGGTACGCAATCCAATTATTCAAAACCATTATTATATATTTTTTGTCAAAAGTGAAAACAAAGAAAATCATAAGCACAAAACAATCAATTATTAATCAATCCTTCTAAAATTCATTTGCTTTTGATTTATTTTCAAAAATTCATTTTTTTCTGTAATTTAGGAATCCCGATTCCTTAGCTCAGCTGGTAGAGCACAACACTTTTAATGTTGGGGTCCTGGGTTCGAACCCCAGAGGGATCACTAAAAAATGAAGAGTTGCCAATATCTTGGTGACTCTTTTTTTATGCCTGAAATTTCCTTAGGGTGAGAAGTCTATCCCGATAGAAGCGATAGCGGATCATCGGGAAACCCCAGAGGGATCACTAAAGAAAATTGAGTTATCGAGAATATCGGTGACTCTTTTTTTTATCAGTAAATATTACGGTACGCTGTACCTTTATAATTACTAATTATCTAACTACTAAATATTTTTAAGGTGCAGAGCACCGTAACTTTCTTTTTGAGATAAAATATAATTCGGTAAATGTATTGGTTAAAATATTCACTGGGAAAGCAAGCATCACTCTAATCAGATGTCCTTGTTCTTAAAAACTAAACTTTATCAATTTTGATCAACCCTCCTATTCTCCTCATGAACAACACGTTAATTGATTGTTATTTTTATTTATTCTATATAAATTTAACGTAGCCTAACAATTAACTACAAAATATGGAATCAATTAAACTGATAATTTGGGATTTAGATGATACATTTTGGAAAGGAACTTTATCGGAAGAAGGGATTATTCCTAACAATGATAACATTCAACTAATTAAAGATCTAAGCTCAAGAGGAATTATCAATTCAATTGCTTCTAAAAACGATTTTGAAACGGCTAAAGCCAAACTAATTGAATTAAAGATTTGGGAATATTTTGTATTTCCGCAGATCAACTGGAATCCCAAAGGCAACAACATCAAGCAAATTATCAGTTCGGCACAGCTTCGTCCTGCAAATGTTTTATTTCTCGACGATAACCATTTAAATCTGGCCGAAGTAGAATTTTACAATCAAGGAATTCATACCAAAGAACCTGATTTCATTCAAGAAATTAGCAAACACAAAGCTTTTTCGGGAAAGGATGATACCGCACTGAGCAGATTGCAGCAGTATAAAATTCTTGAAGAAAAAGAGAAAGAAAAAGAACATTTTTCAGACAATATTCATTTTCTGGAATCATCGAATATTCACTTGGCAATTATAGAAAATTTAGAACCTATAATTGATAGAATTCACGAACTCATTAATCGAACCAACCAAATCAATTACACAAAGAAAAGAATTGATAAAAATGAACTTGAGCAATTGCTAAAAAGCACTGATTATGAATGCAAAGCTGTAAAAGTAAAAGATCGATTTGGAGAATATGGTATTGTAGGTTTCTATGCCTTGCATAAAAGTAAAAACCAGCTGGAGCATTTTCTATTTTCTTGCCGTTCGATGAATATTGGTGTGGAGCAATACATGTATGCCAAACTCAATTTCCCAGGATTAAAAAGAGTGGGTGATGTTACTGTGGAATTGAATTCGAAAGATCAGCCACACTGGATCATGGAAGTTAATGATTGGACAAACGATAATCAGAAGCATAGTTCTTCATCAACCAAAATACTTTTAAAAGGTGCATGTGATTTAAGGCAAATGGCGCACTACCTATCGTATAAAGATTTGGAAGTGGATACCGAATACAATAACGTAAACCAGAACAACCACCCTATTCCAAAGGCGCATACCGAAATTCTTCTACAGTCAGAAAGTCTGGACAAAGAGAGTAAAAAAGAACTAATTGCTTCCATTCCTTTTTTAGATCAGCAGGTTTTTGACACTAAATTGTTCTCCAACAATTACGATATTTTAGTATATAGCCTTCTGATTGATTATACAATGGATTTGTACCAATCGAAATCTACAGGGATTAAAATTCCATATGAATCCTATTCCGATTTTGTAAATGAAAAGAAAGCTGAATTTGTTGCTCGCTGCAAAAAGCACGAATTCAAAAATATGAATGAAGCCTTTTATGATTTTTTCAGCACTGAATATGATTTTATTGGACAGATTACGGAAGATCAATTAATCAAGAACCTCGAAATCATTCGAAAGAAGGTAAAAAAGCCAATCATATTTATTAATGGAGCCGAAGTTGATACTCCGCTTACCAATCAATCCGAGTATGGTAAGGCCAGAGTTCGTCACGAAAGAATGAACAAAGTCTTGGAACAATTCTGCAGTTTACACAAGAACATCTACATTCTTGATGTAAGAGAATTTATTACTGAAGTAGATATTAATCATAGCATCAGACACTACAAAAGGTCGGTGTATGAACATATGGCCAATGGACTCATCTCGAAAATTGAAAATATCAAGGACCAAAAACTGGAAAGAAATGAGCTTGAATACCATTTTAAACGCAGCCTAAAAATTTTTAGATCAACAATAAAAGAATTTGCAAAAATTATTCTTTCACGTGCAAGCTCACTTTTTTAACCTCCAATCGCATCAATATCTGTTATTTACAAAATATTTTTTCCTCAATACTATCTTGGTATTTCTTTTTAATTATATTTATTCTCTTAAATAATTAAAAAGACATGCAACGCATGATTTCCGCAATCGTCATTAGAATAGAAATTGATTAATGAGCTCATTGTACCAAAACATTCACCAAGATTTAATTGAGCTTTGCGGAAAGAACGACCCCAAAGCACAATTTAAGATTTATAAATTATACTACAAGGCAATGTATAATTCGTCTTTACGAATCGTAAAAGACGAATCGGAAGCCGAAGATATTATGCAGGAAGCATTTCTGTCTGCATTTAAAAATATCAGAAAGTATAAAGGTGAAGTTAGCTTTGGTGCCTGGTTAAAACGAATCGTAATTAATCGTTCTTTGGATAGCTTAAAAAAGAGAAAGCTTGAACTTTTCCCATTGGAAGATGAGTTATACAAGCTAAAAGAAGAGGAAAGCAATTATGAGATTGAGGATACCAAAGAGCAAATTGATATCATTAAAAAAGGGATAAACCTGCTACCAACAGGTTACCGTATTATATTGAACCTGTACTTATTGGAAGGATACGATCATGAAGAGATAGCAAAAGTTATGAATGTAAATGCTTCAACATCAAGATCACAATTTTTGAGAGCCAAAAAGAAACTGATTCAAATATTAGAAAAAGAGAAAACCAAAAAATTGCTGTAAACCGTTCTCTTATTGCCGTTAATACCAAATGACTACACCAACAGGAAGTATTAACATTAAAAAAAGAAGGTTACGTACAACAATTCGAATAAAACTTGTTTGTATGAAAGAATTGGAAAAAGTACTTAGGGAACACAAGGAAGCATTCAATGATCATGATCCTGGGAACGATCATTTTGAAAACTTTCTTGGAAAATTGAACAACGAACAAAAAAAGAAATCTCTATTTGGGATGTCAAGACTTTTAAAAGTGGCAACAATAGCTATTTTTGTGGTCATTTCGGGGATTACTGGATATCAGATTCGTAAAATACAATCTCCTGTAGAATTGGGACTCGGAGCTATATCTCCGGAATATCAGGAAGTTGAATTGTTTTACACATCAAATATCGACAGCCAGTTGAGGATGATTGAGCGAATGGGAAGCTTTGATAAGAAAGAGCATCAAAACATTTTATCAGAAGAACTGAAAGAAATGGACAAACGCTACCATCAACTGAAACAAGAATTAAAATTGCATCCTGATGATGACAGAGTAATTCAGGCAATGATTGAATATTACCAGGTAAAAACCAATGTTTTAAACAGAATTATTGAGCAATTATACCAGGTAAGAAAGCAAACAAAAACAAACCTGAATGTCTCGGCATAATTCAAAAAACAACCACTAGTAACAAGAATTTAAAAGCATAAAAATAGAACAACGATGAAAGCATTTAAATTTAAATTTTCGGCTATCCTACTGATTTTAGTTATGGGATTTGGATTCAACTCCTTTGCCACAGATGAATATGAGAAAGAAATTATCGAAGTATTCTCCGCTAAGCAAGGAACTGAATTAAAAATTAGCAACAAATATGGTGATGTTGACATCCATAATTGGGAAAAAGATTCCGTTTCAGTAAAGGTTTTAATTACCATTGAAACCACCAGCGAGGAAAAAGCAAAATTACTTTTCACCAATATAGATATCAATATGGATAAAATTGGTGATATAATTAAAGCAGAAACCAGAATGTCAACCAAGTTTAAAACTGGTAAGAAATTTAGTATCGATTATAAAATTTTTATGCCAGAGTATATTAAACTTGATGTAGTCAATAAGTTTGGGAATATATTCATTCAATCGATCAAAGAGAAAGCAAACATCAACCTGAGTTATGGAAATTTAAAAGCAGGAAAACTTCTGTATTCAGAAGAAAAACCTCTTAGTGCCATTAACCTGGCTTATGCAAAAGCAACCATTGAAGAATGTAACAGAACTAAACTTACTTTAAAATATTCGAAAATGAATATTGGAACAAGTAAGGCATTAATTGTTGTGAGTCGTTATTCTAAACTACATTTAGATAATAATGAAACTGTTTTTGCTGATTCGAAATATGATGCTTTCAACATTGTGAATACAGATGTATTTAGAGTTAATATGGGCCAATATTCCGATTTTAGAATCGAAAATGTAAACAAAACATTGGAGTTGACTCTTAAATATGGGAATTGTAAAATCGATAATGTTTCTAAAGATTTTGAAAGCATTAAAGTAGATAATCAATACGTAGCAAGTAGAATTGCAATTGAAGAAGGAGCTTCCTATTCGCTTGAAGCTGAAACCAAGTATTGTGGTATCAATTATCCGGATAATTCACAAATTATACAAAAGATCGTTGATAATTCGGAGACTTATTTGAAAGTAATCGTAGGAAATTCAACTGAACCTAAAGGAAAAGTAAAAATTAACAGCCAATATGGAAATGTTAGTTTAAGATAAAAAAATACAATTTGCAGAAACCTCTTTTTCTTATGAGAAAGAGGTTTTTTTGTATAAAATCATATTTTCATTGTTTTTTTTAAGAAAGGAATCGTCTCAATTCCTTCGAAAATTTGAGGAAATTTCTACTCAAATTCAATTCAAACTGTGACCATATTTTTAGTCAAACTCAGGTTATTATTGTAATTTTATGGCCTAAACAATAACAAACCTAAAAATGACTATTGCCGAAAGAGTGAACGCATTGCGTTTTCTAATGAATGAAAAAGAAATTAACGCTTACATCATTACCAGCTCAGACCCACATATGAGCGAATACGTTCCTGATAGATGGACCAATCGTCAATGGATTTCAGGATTTACCGGATCGGCAGGAACTGTTGTTATCACCGAAAAAAAAGCAGGTCTTTGGACAGATTCCAGATATTTCCTACAAGCCGAAAAAGAGTTAACTGACAGCGGTATCGAGCTGTTTAAAACGGGAACAGAGAATACTCCTACTCCATATAAGTGGTTAACTTCCGAACTGGATGTAGATGCAAATGTTGGATTCGATGGAACTTGCTTTTCAGTTGCCGAAACTCGCAATTTAAAGAATAACTTAGGCGATTTAGGAATTCATATTGTTGAAGAGTTTGATTTAATCAATGAAATTTGGGAAGATCGCCCTGCTTTGCCTAATGGAGAAATCTTTGACCATGATTTAAAATATTCTGGCAAAACCAGATTTGCCAAGCTAACCAAGGTTCGCAAGAAAATGACTGAATTGGATTGCAACTATCATTTTGTAGGAAGTATGGATGATGTTGCATGGATCTTCAATTTACGTGGAAGCGATGTTGATTATAATCCTCTGGCATTGGCATACGCACTCATTGAAAAAGAAAAGGCTACCATATATTTGAACGAAGAAAAAGTACCTGATAGCCTTACTAAAACTTTGCTCGAAGATGAAATTGAGATTGCTGGCTACGGAAGAATTTTTTCTGATTTAGAAGAAGTTCCTGGTTCTGCTAATGTTCTATTGGATATCAACAGAACAAACTTAAAAATCTTCAATTCCATATCGGCAAACATCATTGAAAGAGAAAACCCAACACAACTTTTTAAAAGCACGAAGAATGATGTAGAAATTGAAGGAATGAAAAATGCCATGAAAAAAGATGGTGTTGCCTTAACACATTTCTACTATTGGTTGGAAGAAAATCTTGGGAATACAAAAATTACCGAATTTACGGTAATGGAAAAGTTAAAGGAATTCCGCTCTCAACAAGAAGGATTTGTAGGTGAAAGTTTTGGAACCATTTGTGGTTATAAAGCTCATGGAGCACAACCACATTATCATACAACAGAAGAAAGTAATGTTGAGATTGAAAAAGAAAGCATTCTTTTAATTGATTCTGGTGCTCAATATCTCGATGGAACAACGGATATTACCAGAACTATTCCTCTTGGCGACTTAAGCGAAGAGCAAAAAATAGATTATACCTTGGTGTTAAAAGGAATGATGCAATTGTCAATGGCTGTTTTTCCTGTAGGAACACGTGGTTGCAATATTGATGCTTTAGCACGTATGGATTTGTGGAAAAACTTACGCAACTATGGTCATGGAACAGGCCATGGAGTTGGGTGCTTTATGAATGTACACGAAGGACCACAAAGCATTCGTCAGGAACTGAAAGATCAAGCCATTCTAAAAGGTATGATTACGTCGAATGAACCAGCATTGTACCGAGATGGGAAATATGGAATTCGCCACGAAAATCTAATTCTTTGTAAAGATGCTGGATCGTCAGAATTTGGTGATTATTTGGAGTTTGAAACCATAACACTTTGTCATTTCGAAACCAAAGGCATCATTGTAGAATTATTAACGCAAGAAGAAAGATACTGGCTGAACAATTATCATCAAAAAGTATACGATATTCTTTCTCTAGATCTGGATGAGAAACACAAAGCATGGTTACGAGAAAAAACTCAATCTATATAAAAAAAACGCCTCATTTTTGAGGCTTTTTTTATGAATATATGGTAGCAACAATTTTACGACGTCCTCCTCTATTTCTAAATTCACACAAATAAATTCCCTGCCAAATTCCCATATTTAATTGGTGATTTGTAATGGGAATGGTCAATTCTGTTCCCATCATAGAAGCTTTTACATGTGCAGGCATATCATCTGCTCCTTCGAACACATGAGTGTAGTAAGGTTCATTTTCAGGCACCAAATGGTTCATGATTGACTCAAAATCATCCCGAACCGAAGGATCAGCATTTTCGTTAATCGTTAGTGCTGCCGATGTGTGTTTGATAAACAGATGCATCATTCCTGTTTCTGGTAAATCAGGTAAATGTCTTCTTATTTCTGAGTCAATTAAGTGATATCCTCTCGAATAAGCGGATAGAGTGATTTCTATTTGTTGAATCATTATTTGTTTAGGTTTCTTTAATAATTTAATAACCTGAGTTCGAAAAAACATATGCCACAAAAAGTCAGATTTATAATCGAACTCAGGTTTATATGTATGCTAATGTAAAAATTCGTGTAAGTAATAGCAAGCATTCAACGATCAGTTTTAGGCCTGGTACAAGAATCTCTAAAACTTTTATCTGTTAGTTTTCTGGTAACCAATCACTGTTTATTGATAACTGCAAAAAGAAATTCCCGGATTTGAATTCTGCTTCGATGGCAATCTTGCAAAATATTCAAAACCGGGAACCGCCTTACTTACCTATTGATATGCTAATTTACTATATTTCAATGCCTGATTCTTGCTTTAATTTTTATAGGATCGGAACTAAATATCTCTTTAACACGAGCAATCATTTGATTCTCGGTCATATTATCTTCCGATTCAATTTTTCTTACTCTATCATTAAGATTGGTATTCTTATTAATGTGCTTTGCCAAATGCACTTTTGTTTCAGCAGGTCCAAACAAGTATATCTCCTCTGCATTCTCCAGTTTAGAACTTATATTTTCGAAGTACTGTTTAAACTGATGTCTGCGTCGGTGAGTCGTTCTCTTTGCCGGATTAATAAACTGATTCCCCATTCGGGAATAAGCTTTTGTTTCTCCTTTAAAACGCACTCTTGTTTCTACTTCCGATTCAATAGTTTCAATCTGACTATTGCCATTTTCAAGTGTAATAATGTAGGCTTTTTCGGTATCTAACCAAACTCCAATGTTTTTTTTCATCTTCGCCTCCTTTTGTATGAATAGATTCTAAAAAATAAATTGAACTGCTTAATTCTTTTCGGGATTTAGAGAAGGTTTACTCCGATCGGTTTCCAGAAATATGTCTATAATAATATGAAACATTACAAAGGTCATAAAATATTGATTTTACATGCATTAGAAGCCCAATCGGATCTATTTTAAAATTACGAATAAATCACAGCCATGTCAAGCAAGTTGGTAAAAAACAAAGCTTATTCAGACAAAATAAATATGATGAAAATAAAAATGTTTGAAACTCAATTTCAAATAGGAAATTAATAATTCCGAATATTACTTAGCATGTTAATTCATCTAAAATCAAATGAATCGGCACAAAAAAAGAGATCCATTACATGAACCTCTTGGTAAATTTAACACAATGCACTTTATCAAAGTAAAGTGCTATGTAAATAAAATATATTATCAATAAATCTGTTAATTTATGATACAATCTGGAAGCGTTCCTGCACAAATACAAAGCAAGCGTCGTCAACTGCATTGCAAACCGCATTGTAAGCTTGCAATTTTACCTTCTCCTCTCCTTCTATTCTAGCAGGATTTGGCACATCAAATACTTTCACTTCTGGATTTCCTTTTAACTCTGGCAATCTATTTGAAAGCTCTTTATCGAAACACAATACGTAATCGAAATTTTCCTCTTTTATTTCGCTCAAAGCTTTCGATTTGTATTCAGGAATATCCATAACAGCTTCGGCCATTGCTTTCTGCGCCAAAACACTAATTTTTCCTTTCTCTAATCCGGCACTCCAAACTTTTAAATGTTTTTTACCATAGTAATTCAACCATTTTTCGGCCATTTGCGAACGGGCTTCGTTCTTCTCGCTTATTACTAAAACTTTCTTCACAGTTTTCTAATTTTATCAATTGAAGCAAAAGTAAAAAATTATTCAGTCAATTTTTTAAAAGATTTACGCTTTTACTTTCTCTGCCAAATCCTCAACTTGCTTAATATAACCAATCGAAACATCAACTACGAGTATAACATCTGGAATAAAAACACAGCTAGAATCATGAGGGCATAACTTCAAATAACAAAGTATGATGTATATATCGGCATTTCAACTTAATATTTCATAGTTTGGCTTGTACTCTTCCGATAGTTATTGGGACTGAAATTTTAATGATATCAATTGGCTGATTAAATTTTTATGCAAAGTTTCCTATTTCTGTCTTTCCTTTGTATATTGGGATTTCTGATTCATTCGAAATCTAAATCTTGTTAAACGAAAAAACACATGCATCCAACTATTTACAGATCAATTATTTTCTTTATACTCCTGATCCCTTTTTATAGTATTGCACAAAACACCGGCAAAATAACTGGTAAAGTAAGCGATACAAAAAACAATCCGATTAAAGGCGCTCACATAAAAATAGTTGAAACAAATATTGCAACCAGCACAAGCAGCAGTGGAAATTTTGATTTAACAATTGATTCTGATAAAAACTACACTTTAAAAGTTACACATGTCTCTTTTCAAGATTATGAATTGCCAATCAGACTTAAAAAATCGGAAAATAAAGTATTAAATATCAAGCTAAAAATAAAAGAACAGGAAATATCTGAAGTTACTGTTGAAACAGATAAAATCATAAGAGACAAAAATATTTCGATTGATAAAAAGCATTTGAAACAAATTCCTGTTAGCAGTAGTGGAGCTGTTGAACAAATTATTAAAACACTACCAGGAGTGAATTCCAATAATGAATTGAGTTCTCAATATTCAGTTAGAGGTGGTAATTTCGACGAAAACCTGGTATATATCAACGAAATAGAAATTTACAGGCCAAATTTAATACGTTCTGGTCAACAAGAAGGATTAAGTGTAATCAATCCTGATTTGGTTTCATCAGTTCAATTCTCATCAGGTGGTTTTGATACAAAATACGGTGACAAATTATCTTCTGTTCTTGATATCAAGTACAAAACTCCAACTAAATTCGAAGCTTCAGCCGAGTTGAGTTTAATGGGGGCATCCACACATTTTGCCAATGCATCAAAAAATGGGAAGCTATCCTACATGGCTGGATTGAGATACAAAACCAATCGCTACTTGTTAAATTCATTGGATACAAAAGGTGAATATGAGCCCAATTATACAGATTTTCAGGCGCTGGTTAACTACAAATTCAATTCGGCATTTAGCATGCACATATGGACCAGTTTTAGTCAAAATAAGTACAATTTTGAGCCTGAAAACAGAAGCACATCATTTGGAACCATTAGTGATGCATTAAATCTTGATATCTATTTTGACGGGAACGAAAAAGATGAATTCAATTCGAACATTCAGGCAGTTACTTTTAAATATCATCCCAATTCGAATTCTTTCATTCGATTAATTGGAAGCAGATACGAAAGCATTGAAGAAGAGAAGTATGATATTATGGGACAATACTATCTGAGTGACCTTTTTGTATCGCAAGGAGGATCTCAATCAGAAAGTGTGGAAAATCTGGGTATCGGAACTTTTATTGATCATGCCAGAAACAAACTCGATCAGGAGGTTTATAATATGGACATCAAGGGAGATCACTCTTTTGATGATTTGTTTTTACAATGGGGAGTTGGAGTTAAAAAGGAGGATATTAGCAATCGAATTAATGAATGGCAATATCAAGATTCTGCTGGTTACTCAGTTCCGGTTTCCGACAGTAAAGTTTTGCTGGCATACAATCGCAATGCCAACAATAAAATTAGTTCCAAGCACTACAAATCATTTGTACAGGCAACTCAAATGCTGGAAACGAAAAATGGAGAGCTACAACTAACTGGAGGACTTCGTTACCATTACTGGGATTACAATAAAAAAGGATATTTTTCACCAAGAGGATCCATTCATTATATTCCAAACTGGAAAAATAAAGTGAAATTTAAACTAGCCGCAGGTCTTTATCAGCAAATTCCATCATATCGGGAAATGTTAATGATTGATGGAAACATTAGCCCTAAAGTCAATATCCAAAAGGCAATTCACTATGTTTTAGGTCAGGAGTATTACTTTAAAGCATGGAACCGTCCATTTAAATTTTCAAGCGAATTGTACTATAAGGATCTTCTATCAGTTACTCCTTATGATATCGAAAATGTTCGCATTCGATATTATGGCGATCAGGAGGCAGAAGGATACACAACTGGATTGGATTTGAGAATCAATGGTGAATTTGTTCCCGGAACAGAATCCTGGGCTAGCTTATCCATCATGAAATCAGAGGAAAACATAAAAGGAGATGAAATGTCTTTTATCCCGCGACCTACCGATCAAAGGTTTAATTTCTCTATGTTTTTCCAGGATTATTTACCAAACAATCCTTCTTATAAAATGCATCTTGCTTTATTCTATGCAGGCAAACTTCCTGTTTGGACTCCTAAACGAGGGAAAGATGGAGGAAGCTTTAGAATGCCAAACTATCGTAGAATTGATTTGGGTTTCTCGAAAGTCCTGGTAGACGAAAAATCTAAAAACAAAGGATTACTACGTCATTTTAAATCCATGTGGATTGGTTTGGAAGTGTTTAATGTTTTAGATATCAACAACACGGTTTCCTATCTTTGGATTAACGATATTTCGGGGAATCAGTATGCAATTCCAAATTATCTTACAGGACGAAAATTGAATGTAAAGCTAAGTGCGAAATTCTAAAGAAATTCTTTAATTCAAGTTAGTTTTTAGCTATTTTGCCAGTACTTTTAAGTTAAGGAAATATGTCGCTACATTTTTTGCATCCAAATTATCTTTGGTTTCTTTTTATATTATTGATTCCAATTATTATACATCTGTTTAATTTTAAGCGTTACAAAAAAATCTATTTTAGTAATCTTCGCTTTCTTCAAAATTTAAATACCGAGAACAAGAGAAAATCGAAACTTAAAAACCTACTTGTTCTATTACTAAGAATGCTGGCATTGGCATGTATTATCATTGCGTTTTCGCAACCTTACATTCCCATTTCAGGAGAAAATTTATCCAATAAAAGCAACGAATTAACTAATATTTACCTTGACAATTCGTTTAGCATGAATGGTAAAACTGAAAAAGGAAACGCTCTGGAGGTTGCTAAAAATCATGCATTCGAACTAATTAAATCATTGCCTGATTATGCCAAAATCAGAATTTACAGCAACGACATACAGCACTACTCTACCAGTTTAAATAAAAATCAAGCCATTGCAAGAATACAGGAAATAGCCCCCTCTCCCAATTCGTTAAAATTATCAACAACACTAGCTAATATTCGACTAGATTCACCTTTTGAAAAATCACAAGTTTATATACTATCTGATTTTCAAAAATCTCAAGCTGATTTAGAAAAACTACAAAAAGACAGTCTTCTAAGTGTGGATTTTGTTCATTTTCAGTTGCAAGCAACAAACAACCTGGTTCTTGACTCATGTTGGTTCGAAAAGCCTATACATTTTACTGGTCCTCAAAAGGAATTGTCTGTTAAAATTTCAAATCATTCCAATAAAGATTTAAAAAAGATTCCCATACAATTGACGGTAAATGATAGTTTGAAAACGGTAGGCAGTATCGATATTAATAAAAACTCATCCCAGATAACCACATTACGCTATAGCGATAGGCAATCCGGATTTGTACAAGCCAAACTAAGCATTGAAGATTATCCAATTATTTACGATAATAATCTGTATTTTTCCTACAGAACCAATAATGTTAATCGTATTTTATCCATCAACCAAGAATCGGAAAACCAATACATTAACAAACTTTTTTCTTCGGATAAAAACTTTAAGATTAAGAATATTAGCAAAACCCAATTGCACAATGAAACCTTTAGCCAATTTCAGCTAATTGTATTAAATGAAATTGAGGATATTGAAAGTGGTTTTAAACAAAGCTTACAAATGTATTTGCAAAATGGCGGAAGTATTCTTTTGATACCCAACGAACAAATTAAAGCAAGTGTAAATTTATTCTTATCTGATGTTTTGGCTCCAAATTATTTAGAAATCGACTCTACTCAACAGCGAATTTCAAGAATTGAAACGAAAGCAAATATTTATCAGGATGTTTTTCAAGATTTGAAAGATAACGCACGTTTGCCTGATATCTATAAATACTATAAATTATCAGCACCAAGTAATCCTACATTAGAATGTATTTGGCTAACTGCAGGTTCAGAAAAATTATTCACAAAAATTCAATATGGAAAAGGTCAACTGTACCAATTCAGTATGAATTTAAATGGAGAATGGACAAACCTGATAACACACCCGATTTTAGTACCTACTTTAATCAATTTGAGTAAAACAAGCACAAACTCAGGCAAAATATATCATCAAATTGGAAAAAATAATACAATTGAATTAATAAGCTCTTTTAATTTGAATGGTGACGATCAATTCCATATTAAAAACGATCAAATTGGTATTGATATCATTCCTTTAAGAGTAGCCAGTTCAAACCATTCAACACAGCTTAGAGTTGTAGATCAATTAAGGGTTTCAGAAAATTATGTAGTTGTACTAAACGACTCTATTCTTCAAACTTGTTCGTTCAATTATCCCAAAAATGAATCAGAGATTTCGTATTACGAAAAACAAGAAATTGAAACTAAAATTAAGGCATTAGAGGAGAACTATTCTGTAATTTCTTCTGAAAAAATGAAACTATCTGAGCTTTATAACGAAAAAAGAGAAGGAAGACAGTATTGGAGAATATTTATTTTGTTGGCTTTAACCTTCTTTTTGACTGAAGGGATACTTAAAACATTAAAAACATAATCAAACATTTTATAATCCTCCATAAAATCTCTAATAAAATATCTTAGACTACGACACCTTAACATATACCCAAACCAACATGATTAAACTAAAAACTACAACTGAAATCAGACAATTAAAAAAAATACACAGCATAGCTGGTATTGGTTATTGGGTATACAATTATTCAACAAAAGATTTTTGGTGGTCAGATGTGACTCATTCAATTCTTGGCTATCAGGATGGAAATGTTATTCCTACCAGAGATATCCTTAAAAAACATATTCACCCCGAAGACCTTGTTTTTTTTGAAGAATCATTAAAGCAGATGCAATTGCAACCAATGGAAATAGAATTCCGGTTCTATAAGAATGGAGAATTAAGATTGGGGAAAATTACCGGAGAAGTTTACAAGAAAGAAGATATTATTGAAGAAGTTCTTTTTCAGGATATTACTGACATCAAAATAAAAGAGTTTGAAATTGCAAAAGCCTGGAACAAAGCACTGGAAGCCGAGAACTTAAAAAATGCTTTCCTGGCCAACATGAGCCATGAATTAAGAACTCCACTTAACTCAATCATAGGCTTTTCAGAATTACTTGAATCTGGAAACATAAAAGAAGATATCCCCAAGTTTGCCAGCTCTATTAAAGATTCCGGACTGCAACTTTTAAAAATCATTGAAGACCTGCTAAAAGTATCTATGCTGGAGAGTAGAACTGCAAAACCTGTAAAAAGGAATTTTAACCTTCATAATATGATGAAGGATGTAGAATCCCTCACACACAAGCTTTTATCAAACAACAAAAAGGAACATTTACAATTAAAATTTCCAAACATTGATGTAAATCAAGTCATCAAATCCGATCAGAATAAAATAATAGGAATCCTAAGCAACTTGTTGCACAATGCTGTTAAGTTTACTGAAAAAGGAAGTATAACTTGCTCCTATCGCTTCATTAATCAAACCATTGAATTTACAATTAGTGATACAGGAAAGGGCATTCCAGCCAAATCTCAGTCAAATGTTTTTCAACGCTTTAGACAAGCTAACGAAAATAGCATTAACAACTTTGGCGGCACAGGATTAGGTTTATATATCTCGAGATTGGAAATTGAGCTTCTAGGTGGAAAAATTTGGATAGCTTCAGAAGAGAAAATAGGAACAACAGTAAAATTCAGCCTTCCTAATGTTATCGATCAGGAGTTGATTAATGAAGCAGATTCGACTGCCAACCTATACAATTGGGAGAATTATACGGTTGTGGTAGCCGAAGATCAATTCACCAATTACAAAATACTTGAAGCTTATCTGCAACCAACCAATATCAATATCATTTGGGCCAAAACAGGCAAAGAAGCCATGACTGCAAGCCTTCAGAACCCTGAGGTAAACCTGATCTTAATGGATATAAACATGCCACATACCAATGGACTGGAGGCAACGAAACTAATCAAGAAAAAGCGTCCGGACTTAACCATTATAGCTCAAACAGCCTATGCGCTGGAAGGTGACAGAGAAAAATCATTAAAGGCCGGATGTTCCGAACACTTATCAAAACCATTTAATAAATCTGATTTGCTGCTTTGCATGTCCAGATATTTACCTTAAATCAGCTGTTAACATCAAATTTATAGAACATTAGCTATAATCATAAATTCAACAAGAATTAACAATTGCATTTATGATAATAGTCATGATTAATATTTTTTTCGATTTTTTCTACACTTTTTCTGCCAAAAGCATTGGAAAATCAAAAAAATAGTTATAAAATTGGCGTACTGAATTTTCAGAATTTAATCCTATTTTAAAAATCTTATAAATGTTCTAGTTATGACAAATACAGCAACAATGACTGCTCAGGACTATATGGATAAGGAATCTAAGTTTGGAGCACACAACTATCATCCACTTCCAGTAGTTTTAGAGCGCGGAGAAGGCGTTTATGTTTGGGATACTGACGGAAAGCAATATTTCGATTTCTTATCAGCTTATTCTGCTGTTAATCAAGGACACTGTCACCCAAAAATTATTAATGCATTAGTAGAGCAAGCACAAAAACTAACCCTAACCTCACGTGCTTTCTACAGCAACAACCTAGGAAAATACGAAGAATTTGTTACCAACTACTTTGGTTACGATAAAGTATTGCCAATGAACACAGGTGCCGAAGCTGATGAAACAGCACTTAAATTGGTTCGTCGCTGGGGTTACGATGTGAAAGGTATTCCGGAAAACGAAGCAAAAATTATTGTTTGTGATGGTAACTTCCATGGTCGTACAATTACGATTATTTCTATGTCTACCGATCCGGATTCATACAAAGGATTTGGACCTTACACTCCTGGTTTTGTTGTAATTCCTTACAACGACACAGAAGCTTTAGAGAAAGAATTGAAAGACCCTAATGTATGTGCATTCCTGGTTGAACCAATTCAAGGTGAAGCAGGTGTTTACGTTCCGGAAGATGGTTTCTTGAAGAAAGCTTACGATTTGTGTAAAGCAAATAACGTATTGTTCGTTGCCGACGAGGTACAAACCGGTATTGCAAGAACTGGTAAATTATTAGCTGTTGATCACGAAGGTGTTCGTCCGGATGTATTGATTCTAGGTAAAGCTATTTCTGGTGGTGTTGTACCAGTATCTGCTGTTTTAGCTGACGACGATGTAATGCTTTGCATTAAGCCAGGTGAGCATGGTTCTACTTTTGGTGGTAATCCACTTGCTTGTGAAGTTGCAATGGCTGCTCTTAATGTGATTAAAGATGAAAATCTTGCTGAAAATGCAGAAGCTATGGGTAAGATTTTCCGTGATGAATTGAAATCAGTTAAATCGGATATGATTGAATTGGTTCGCGGTAAAGGTCTTCTAAATGCAGTTGTTATTAAGCCTAAAGGTGGCAAAACTGCCTGGGATGTTTGTATGCGTTTACGCGACAACGGATTATTGGCTAAGCCAACTCACGGACACATCATCCGTTTTGCTCCTCCATTGACCATTAACGAAACTCAATTGCGTGAAGCGATTGAAATCATTAAGAAAACAATGGCTGAGTTCGAATAAACAGAACTCCATAAAATACAATTAAGGGTGACTCCATATCGGAATCACCCTTTTTCATTTTTAAAATATCTATTTTGTAATAATAAGTTTTGTCCTAATCACTTTATCAGGATACTGAATCACCAGGAAGTAGATGCCTCCGGGAAGATTCTGTAAATCGAACTCCAATCGGTCAGCATTAAAGCTGCGCTTAATTTGCTTGCTTAGAACAATACTGCCCGATGAATTGAATATCCTCAACAAACCATCATCATTCGTAGCCGAAAGCTCAACAAAGAACTGCCCCCTGTTAGGATTAGGATATACTACAATTCCCTTATCAGCAATCAAATCATCAATTCCTGTGGTAATAAATACCTGCTGTGCTTTTTGACTATCTCCACAAGCTTCGTTCGATACCGTTAATGTGACTACGTAGCCAGATCCATTTGCATTATCCAACACGAAGGAATGCGAAGGTTCAAATTCACTACTTATGATTCCATCTCCAAAATCCCACAAAACGGAAGTTGCATTTTCACTCAAATTGGTAAAATGAACCTCATTACGATCTATTTCGAAAGTAAAATCAGCAAGCGGAGGTTCCATTGGACTTACCGACACAGCATTTGAATACTGAACTGAAAATCCTTCTTTTGAAACCTTAGCACGATATATCTTATTTTCTACCACCTCCGGTGTTACCAGTAACTCGGCATTTTCGCCATCCAGATCTTCATAAACATCATTTAGCTCATTGTAAACCTGCCACTGAATGCTTCCATCAAATCCAGTTAATGTAATATTGGATTTAGATCCGTAACAAACCAATTCAGGATTGGCACTGGCCTCACCTGCCCTATTGGTTTTTGGTTCAGGTATTGTGAACGTACTTGATATTTTTGAAATCATACCAGGACCTTCAAATTCCAGCCTTGCACCTTGCACCTCCATATCACTGCTTGCAGTTAAGTCGGTGAATTTTACAAGCCCCTCAACAGCCATTTGAGTTAATGTACCTCCTAAAGTCCATTCCTGAGTATCAGCCTTTCGCACCGTAATCATTGTCTCACTATCGGTATCACAAATATTTCTATACTGATCCTGTAAATTTAATTGAGGCTGCCTGATTAGTGCTTCACCATTATTTGCAGGCGCTGAAGGTTCTTTCCCGATAACCAGATATTTTGATTTGCCATGGTGAATTGACTGCTCAAATCGGGTTGTATCGTACAAGCCGGAATAAATATACATTGAATCAACTCCATATTTCTGAAGAACAGAAGTTACCTCCGGATCAAAAGTAATTTGACCGGGAACAGATTTGTCATATTTTCCTTCTAAACTTCGAATACCATAGCGAATATCAAATATCTTTTCGCGCCAGGTTGTATTTTCCGTAAATGTAACCGTAAACATTTCATCAACATTAGCATTGGCAGCAGGTGTTATTATTGGCGCCGGTGGCCTTACAATATCAAAGCTATCCGAAACTACATTTGGAAGTCCATCAGAAGTAAATAATAATCTTGCACCAATAACTTCATCTTCGCTGGTAGCACTTAAATTCGTATACTCAACTACTCCTTCCAATGCTGTGATTGTTTTTATTCCTCCCAAATTCCACAATGCAGAATTATCATGATCCGCATCGGCATATTTATCTACCAAAACCTCTGTATTATTATCGGTTGTACAGTTGTTTTCATACTTATCCCGCAATTGTATTTTTGGCTGCTGAACCAAAGTATCCCCATTGTTTTCAGGTCCAATTGGCTGATCTACCAATAACATCTCGGTTGTTACACCATGTCCGATTTTTTGTTCGACTTTTGCATCGGCATAACCATTAGCAATCACAACAATGGTATCGGTCCTGGCGATATACAAAGTAGAGTCTTTTTCCGGATAGAATGTTATCGATCCAGCTTCAATCAGATAAGAGGTATCAACCAAAGCTTTTCCTGCAAAACTAATGGAGGAAATGGAATCTCTCCAGCTTGCATTGTCACTTGCCTGAATTACAAATTCATTGTCAACCGTTGCGTTTTCAGCAGCTATTAGCTCAATAATTGGAACAGGAATCGTAAATAAATTAGAAACCACTGAATCTCCGGTAAACGTGAATTGCAGATAAGCTGAATCAATAGCAATTTCGCTTGTCGCAATCAAATCTGTAAATAGAACTTTCCCTTCCGAAGATTGAACTTCCAGCGTTCCGCTTAATTCCCAAGCCTTGTTGTCATACTTTTCAACGCTTACCTGTGTAGAATTATCTGTAGTACAATCATTCAAATATTGATCTGCTAGTTTCAGTTCTGGTTGTTGTGCAAACAGTTCTCCGTTCACATCCGGACCAACAGGTTGAGTCAATACCAAAATACTATCGGCAACACCATGCTGAATATCTTGCTGAACCGTATCATGAGCAAATCCACGTGATTGAACAATGATTTGGAATGATCCATTCTTTTGAAGGAATTTAGAAGTAGAAGGAATCAATTCCAATTCGCCTGGCTGAGTAAAATTATAACTCTCCGCTACCAACACACTATCATTAACTGTTACTACGTTAATTCTATTTCTCCAAACAGAATCCTCCGTAAAGGTAATTTTAAATGGATTATCAACACTTGCATCAACTGCAGCAGTTAATACTGGTGGAGTTGCAACATCCGGAATATCAAATGGATCTGCTGTAACAGCATCAAGTCCTTCTGAACTAAACTGAATGATAGCCCCCTCAATTGGCCCTGTTGAATAAGCCGATAAATCATCGTAAGTTACAACACCATTTTCGGAGGTTTTTTCGACAGTACCTGCCAAATCCCACTCGCCTTCGTCACTTCCCGAAGCTTGTATCGTTCTATCACTATCAGAATCACATAAATTCGAATACTGGTCATAGAACTCTAAAATTGGTTGTTGCTCCAACAAATCTCCATTTGAAAGAGGCGCTAATGGTTGTTGTGTTATCTGCATAATTGTTGCTACACCATGCCCAACCGTCTGCTCTACCTTAGCATCACTAAAACCAAGAGCTTTAACTACAATTTCGAAAGTGCCTGCCTTTTGAAGTAACTCCTCTTCAGAAACACGAAATACAATATTATCAGTATTTATGGTATAAGCAGAAACAGGCAATGTATCTCCTTGATACGTAATCATTGTAATTTCAGTTCTCCAATCGTCATCAAAATCAAAAAAATCAATTGTAAAATCAGCATCAACCGTTGCATCAAACTGAGCCGTTAAATTTGGAGGATTCTTTAACATTGGAATATCAAACGGATCTGAATCTACCGAAGTAATCCCATCTCCTGAGAATGTTAAATATGCTCCTGTAACAGCATTAACACTAGATGCCGTTAATGCACGATAATTGATAACCCCATTACTTACTGCTTGCAAAGTATCTCCTCCTAATGTCCAATCATTTTCATCACCTCTTCTTACCACTACTTCATAAGTACTCTCTGAATCACAACTATTGTTGTATTGGTCCAGCAATGAAATTTTAGGTTGTAAATCAAGCTCTCCCCCATTCACCAAAGGAGCTGTTGGTTGTGTTTCGATAATTAATGAATCAGGTACTCCATGTTTAATTTCCTGATCAACCGAGGCATCTTGATATCCTCGTGAATACACAAGCACTTGTTTGGTGGCCGCCTCTTGTAAAGCTGCATCTTGTGAAGGATCGAATACAATTTTACCAGCCTGACTCTTATCATAGGCTGTTTCAGGCAACATGCTACCTCCATATGAAATTGAATCAATCTTGCCTTGCCATTCTGCATTATCAGCAAAAGTAACATCAAAGAGAGAATCTACCGTAGCGGTAGTAGAAGCAATTAATGATGGTGCAATCAGAGGAGCTGGAATCAAGAATGAATCAGATTCCGCGTTTGTTAGTCCTGTGCCGGAAAATGTAATTGTTGCATCACTAACCATATCAGTACTTCCGGCAGTAAGATCGGTATAAGATGCAACACCGTTTGTTACCATCAGAGAAACTGATCCTTCAAGAGTCCAACTTCCTCCACTTGCATTTGCTTCTACTGTTGTAGAATTATCATTTGTACAATCATTTTGATATTGATCCTGCAGTTTTACTACAGGCTGAGTTTGTAATAAATCACCATTATTCTCAGGACCAAAAGGCTGAGTAGTGATTACAATATTTGTTGCTACACCATGTCCTATTTCTTGCTGGACTGAATCCAATAGATACGAGGTTGATGTAATGTAAATATATTCATTTGCTACCAGCTGTAAATTGGCCGACTCAGCAGGCTTAAATATAATTTTACCCGCTACACTTGCATCGTAGGCAGTAGCTGGAAGAACATTTGTACCATACCTAACTTCTGTAATATTTGTTCGCCAGTCAGCATTATCTGTAAAAGTAATTTCAAAATCATTATCAACTGTTGCATTCGTAGCAGCGGTTAATACGGGACCTGCATTTAAATCAGGGATATCAAATGTATTAGAATTAACAGTTGTTAAATCTGTTGCAGAAAAGCTAATAAAAGCACCTGTTACTGGCCCCGGACTTGAGGCTGTTAAATCAGTATAACTAACCGAACCACTGGCCACGGTTTTGCTAACTGTTCCACCAAGTGTCCAATCATTGGTATCTCCTTCTGATGCGATAACTTCTATGGAGTTTTCACTGGTACAGTCATTTCCATATTGATCTCGCAAAGTAATACCTGGTTGCGTAGCCAATTCATCACCATTCTCTGCTGGCGCAGCTGGTTGAAGAGCGATAATCATCTCGGCAGCAGCACCATGTTTTATTTCCTGAGAAACACTTGCAGTTTCATATCCCTGCGCAAAAACCTCTATATCCTTGGTTCCTGCAAGCTGCAAATCAGTATCCTGTGATGGATCGAAAATAATTTTCTCTCCTTGTGTTTTGTCATAAGCTGATTCTGAGATCAGATTTCCTCCATAATGAATTGAATCTATAGACAATTGCCAGGTAGGATTTGCTACGAATGTTATTTCAAAAGTAGCATCAACAGTAGCATTTGAAGAAGCCAACAAACTAGGAGAAGCATCTAAAGCAGGAATCGTGAAAGCATCTGAAATTACATCACTCAAGGAGAATGAAGAAAATGTGATGGTTGCATCGGTCACTTCATTATCGCTACTCGCTGTTAAATCAGTAAATGAAATTTCACCTGCTGTTGCAGTTAATTCCAGCGTTCCTCCAATAGTCCATACTCCACCTGAAGATGCAGCAGTAAGATTTGTTGTGTTATCAGATGTTACAACATTTGCATATTGATCGTGAATTTGAACGACAGGCTGAGTGGCCAAACTTGCACCATTAGATCCAGGTCCAACTGGCTGTGTTGAAATAAAAAATGCACTGGCCAAACCATGACCTATTTCCTGCTCAACCGTAGCATTGGCATAACCACTTGCTATAACTGTAATTGTTTTGGTTCCCGCAGCTTGTAATATTGAGGATTGAGAAGGTGTAAATGTTATTCTTCCTGCCGCACTAGTATCATACGAAGCGCTCGGCAATGTTTCATCACCATATTGAATTGAACTAATACTTCCTCTCCAACTTACGTCTTCAGCAAAGTTGATGAAAAAATCATTATCAACCGTTGCTCCTTCTGCTGCAGAAAGAGTAGGCGTTGCATTTACAGGAATGTCAAAAGTATCGGAATTAACCGAAGCAAAACTACCAGAAGAAAAAGTAAGGTAAGCTCCTGTTACCGCTTCATCACTTGCAGCTGTTAAATCGGTGTATGTAAATTCTCCAGAAACCAATGTTTGATTTGGAGAACCTCCTAAAGACCAATCTCCACTATCTCCTTTAGCAACAGATATTGCAGTGGCATTGTCTCCTGTACAATTGTTTCCATATTGATCTTTGCTTCCAACTTTTGGTTGGGTAGCCAATAATCCACCATTTTGAGTTGGCGCACTTGGCTGTATTTCGATATAAATGGAAGTTGGAGCACCGTGTCCTATCTCCTGCGACAATGTTTTATCGTTAAAACCATCAGAAGAAAAAACAAAATCTGCTGTTCCAGCAGTTTGAAGAGCCGTAGATTTCGATGGATCAAAAGTTATCTGATCTCCTACATTAGTGTCATAAGCCTCTGAATCAACCGTATTTCCACCATAAGTTATCGATGAAATCTTAGATTGCCATGAATTAGAATCCGTAAAGGTAATGGTAAAACCATTATCAACCGTTGCATTGCTTGCTGCAGTTAAATCAGGAGGTGAGTTCAGTCCTAAATCAAATGTTGTTGAATTAATTCCTGTCACTCCGGTGGCGCTAAATGCAATAAAGGCAGCATTTACAACATCAGTACTTGATGCCGTTAAATCTGTAAATGTTATCACACCTGAAGATGCAGTTACACTTAAAGTTCCTTGCAAATCCCATGCAGCAGGATCGTTTTCTGCTGCAGTAACAGCTAAAGAGTTGTTTGAAATACAAACATTACCGTACTGATCTTGCACCTCAACTATCGGTTGAATTTGGAATGTATCACCATTATTGGCTGGAGCCACAGGTTCTGTTGCCACAATTAATTTGGTCTCCCCTCCATGTCCTATGGCTTGTGATACTGTTGCAGGACTATACCCATCAACCGAAATTACGATATCTCCTGTTTTTGCAGTTTGTAAAACAGGGTCATCAGCAGGATCAAAAGTAATTTTGTTGGTTGTTGAATTCACAGTATAAGCAGCAGTAGGTACTGTATTTCCATCAAAAGTAATTGAACTGATATTTGATTCCCAATCCACATTATCTACATAGGAAATTTCAAATGCAGCATCAACTGTAGCTCCGGAAGCCGCTGTTAAAGCTGGTGGCGTATTTAATCCCAGGTTAAAGTTTGCCGAAGTAATACCAGTTAAGCCTGCTGAACTAAAGCTAATATTTGCATCAGTTATTTCCTCATTACTACTTGCTGTCAAGCCAGCAAAAGTAAGCGTACCCGAATTTGCACTTTGGTCCAATGTTCCTCCCAAGGTCCAGTTTCCTGCATCACCTTTTGCTGCGGTAATGGTTCTCGCACCATCGGTACTACACAAATTATCGTATTGATCAAGCACTTCAACTACAGGTTGAGGATTCAACTCTCCACCATTAGATGTTGGAGATCCTGGTTGAGTAGAAACCGAAAGCTTGTTTGCAGCTCCATGATTAATGATTTGAGATAAGCTGGAATTATTAAAGCCATCTGAAACAAATACAAAATCAGCAGTTCCTGTTGTTTGTAAAGCAATTGACAAAGATGGCGTAAAAGTTATTTGTCCTGACGTAGAGGTATTATATGCACCAGCATCGACACCATTTCCATTATAAGTAATACTTGATATTTTTGATTGCCAACCGTCAACATCTGTAAATGTAATGGTAAAATCTCCGTCAACATCTGCATTACTGGCAGCCGTTAAATCAGAAGGTGATGAATTCAGTCCCAAGTTAAATGTATCTGAATCTGCACCAGTTAAACCAGAACTACTAAAGCTTAAGTAAGCACCAGTAATTGCTTCGTTACTACTTGCTGTTAAGTTGGTAAATGATAATGATCCTGAACTAACGCTGGATGAAAGATCTCCACCAAGAGTCCAGTTTCCCGTATCTCCTTTCGCTACTGATACATTTGTGGCATTATCTGTTGAACAATCGTTATTGTATTGATCTTGCAATTTAACTGATGGTTGTGTTGCCAATTGTCCCCCGTTTACAGATGGAGCCGCAGGTTGAGTTACCACAATAATTTGTGTGGCTGATCCATGACCAATGGTTTGTGAAACAGTCGCATCAGCATAAGTATCTGATTTTACCACCAAATTGGCCGTTCCCGCTGTTTGAAGAGCTGAATTTCCTCCACCTGGCTTCAGTGTTATGGTATTGGCTGTTCCATCGATATCGTAATCAGTTCCCGAACTTAGTACTGTACTATTGTAAGATACTTCTGATATCTTGGATTCCCAATCTGAATTGTCATCAAATGAAACCGTAAAGTTGGCATCTACAGTTGCCGAACCGGCAGCGTTTAGCGATGGTGCAGAATTTAGACTTAAAGCAAATGAGTTGGATTCAAGAGTAAAACTTCCGCCACCCAAATCAAAAGTAATGCTAGCTGCTGTAACTTCCACGTTACTACTTGCGCTTAAGCCTGAGTAGCTTACCACACCACCAACTGCAGTTTGAGGTAAACTTCCACCCAAGGTCCATGTTCCATTTCCTGTAGCAGAGGCATCTACCTGTGTTGCACCATCAGAATCGCAATTGTTATCGTACTGATCTTTCAGTTGAAGAACAGGCTGTGCTGCCAGTGCTGCACCATTTGTAGCAGGCGCCGCTGGCTGAGTGGTAATGGTGAATTTTGTGGCCGCTCCATGACCAATGGTTTGTGAAACAGTCGCATCAGCATAAGTATCTGATTTTACCACCAAATTGGCCGTTCCCGCTGTTTGAAGAACTGAATTTCCTCCACCTGGCTTCAGTGTTATGGTATTGGCTGTTCCATCGATATCGTAATCAGTTCCCGAAATTAGTACTGTACTATTATAAGATACTTCTGAAATCTTGGATTCCCAATCTGAATTGTCATCAAATGAAACCGTAAAATTGGCATCTACAGTTGCCGAACCGGCAGCGTTTAGCGATGGTGCAGAATTTAGACTTAAAGCAAATGAGTTGGATTCAAGAGTAAAACTTCCGCCACCCAAATCAAAAGTAATGCTAGCTGCTGTAACTTCCACGTTACTACTTGCAGTTAAGCCTGAGTAGCTTACCACACCACCAACTGCAGTTTGAGGTAAACTTCCACCCAAGGTCCATGTTCCATTTCCCGTAGCTGAAGCATCTACCTGTGTTGCACCATCAGAATCGCAATTGTTATCGTACTGATCTTTCAGTTGAAGAACAGGCTGTGCTGCCAGTGCTGCACCATTTGTAGCAGGCGCCGCTGGCTGAGTGGTAATGGTGAATTTTGTGGCCGCTCCATGACCAATGGTTTGTGAAACTGTTGCGTTGTTATAACCGGTTACATAAATAATCAAATCTGCAGTAGCAGGTGTTTGCAATATAGCCTGAAGAGAAGGATCGAAAGTAATCGTATTGGCATCTGTATCCACAGTGTATACACCTATAGCATCTAGCTTGACACTATTGTAAAAAATAGAATCAATACTAGCTTCCCAAGTCGTCTCGTCAACATATGAAACAACAAATGCATTGTCAACGGTTGCACCTGAGGCAGGTGTTAAAGCTGGTGGAGTAGTTTGAGCCAAAAGAATAAACGAAGTGAATACCCATAGGTATCCCAGGAGTAAATATTTTTTCATAGCATAGGACTTTTGATAACTAACAGCTTGAATAAACCAAAGCACATACCAAACCTCCTATATCACTATTCTCATGTCACTTAAGTGATTTTACTCAGTCATACGTTTCATCTACGTTTTTGGAGAAAATAGGATGCATTAATCCTGAAAGCATTGAATTCTCTATTTTCTTTTAACATTTCTTAACAAATTCCCTTTTTGGAAGAATTATCCGATTTTGGATAAGAAAAAGCGTTAAACCAAGCCTACTTTCAGCCATAAACAAAGATATAGTTAACAATAATTCTTTAAGCTGGAAGTCAAAATTTTTAGGATAGATCGTAGTTGGAACCACGGTTCTTGTTAAACTTTTTAAGAGGAAGTGTGTCTCGATACACGGTTTGCGTCAAAATTTTTAATAAAGGAGGTGGGGTAAGCCACACTTCATGTTAAAATTTTTAATCAGGATCGTATCTTTTTTAAGCTCAAGTATAGTTCGAACCACGATTAAGGTAAAACTTTTTGAACCAAGTGTGCTTCGATACACGGTATAGCTCAATATTTTCAATTGAGAAGTAGCTTGCTCCACACTTCGTGTCTACTTTTTTAATAAAATTCGGTTAATACTAATACACAAACAAAAGAGGCTTCTTTGCTATAAAGCAAGAGAAGCCTATCTAAATTATAAATTGAATTTACGCTATTTAATATTCAAATGATTTTTGCAATAAATCCAATTCCTGCTCTTTTTCTTCTTCTTTCAACTTCATTTCTTTGTGTCTGATTTTGAAATCTCTAGAATAGTTTATCAAATGAGTCCCTCTATTCTCCAACCCTCCAAATGCTGACATTCGCTCAAAATGATAAGCAGATTGTAATAGCTCCACCTCCATTTCATTCATCTTTTCTGGAAAATCGGTTCCAAACTTACTTGCTGCCAACGAAAAGAACCTACAAATATCATATGCTCTAAAGCTAAAGTCACTTGGTTCACTCATAAACCTATTTCTAAATTCATTCACAAACTTATTGACTTTTTCTTCTTTATAATCAACAAAATAAGGACTAAACAATGAGAAATTTAAATTGTAATAATAGTCAGCTTCCAAACTGGTATATCTTTGCCATTTCGAGAATCCCACCAAACGTATCGCATATCTTTGGCTCAAGACATTTAAATTGGTAATGATATTCTCCACCAAAGGTTGATCATTCGATGGCAAAATCACTATGTTTTCACATGAATCGCACATGGTAGCCTCTAAACCATATCTACCATATTCATCAAACGAAATTTTCTTATATGATACTTCATCGGTTTGCCAATACAATCCTTTTTCGAACAGCTGATGTTCGATATCCTTAATCAATTTTGCTTCATTTAAATGCTTGTATCTTTCAGGATGCACAACAACAATATTCTTGTACTCAAAATCTTCACTTACATAGTTTGAAATTTGTCGACAAATTGAGTTTAATGAAGTATTCAATTGTATCACAAAAGGATTAGAATCGATTTGAGGATTCTTTGCTGACAAAGGCGAAATGATTGGAATTTTCTTTGTTCTGGCAAAATCAGCAGCTACTGCGAATGTTCGTGGATACACAGGACCAATCCAATAATCGAAATCAATAAATTGAATTTGCGATAAAGTTCTTTGTAATTTCTCAGGATTTCGCTCAGTATCAAAAACATGCAAATCTACCGACAATCCTTCCTTTTGCAAAGAATCAACAGCCAGCAATACTCCTTGATAAAAACGAATAAATTCGCGCGACTTGCGATAAATTACACGTGATTCTCTTTCTGTAACAATTTCAATGGTATCTTTATAAGTTACGATCTGATTAATAGTATCGTTGGCTTCCAGATACAATGGTAAAAATAAACCAACACTCACCTTTTTCTTGGCAACCTCCGCTACCACTTCATCAACCTGTTGTATGGTATCCAGAACAACCAACTCTTCTTTAATTGTATCCTTTGGTGTTTCTTTTATCTCAAAATACTCAAGTGGTACCAAATAGCGTGGAATTCTCACCCAATCACCAGGTTGTAAAATTTTATTCTTTAATTTCGGATTTAATTTTCGAAGCTTTTTTTGCTTCATCATAAACTCGTTTGCAATTGAATACTGCGTATCACCAGCTTTAATTACGTAGTAGTAATATTTTTTATCGTGCTTTGGAACGCTTAATTCCTTTACTTCTTTTTGCTGTTGATTTTTGGGGATTTTTACCACAGAATTCAATGGCAAAGACTGATTGCTTCCTGGATTTTCCTTCTCGATAGATGCCATTGACACACTATACTTTTTCGAAAGCGAATAAACTGTATCAGCTTCCTTTACAACATGATAGATGTATCTACCATCCTCTTTTTTGACAATAATAGGCGAAATCGCCTTTTGCCCTTCAACAAAAGGAATTCGCAACACTTCATTAATACTTACTGTAGCCTGACTTTTGCCATTAACTTTCATAAGATCATTAAGTGCCACTCCATAGGCTTTTGAAATGGAAAATAAAGTTTGTTTTTCTTTTACTACATGCAAAAGATAGGTTTTACCACCAACAACTACCTTATTTTTAGATATTTCAATTGTAGCATTCTGAGAATGAGCAAAATTAACAGTCCCTAAAGAAAGACCAATCAAGAGAAAAATGCGAAGAAAACAATTCATTAAATATTTGTTTTTCAAACGTTTATAGTTTATTCAAATTGCAAACAAAAATACTAAAGTATGCTTTGAAAACAAAATATATACAAGAATTGCGCCATAGAAAAAATAAAATCGGAGTTGAACAGCTCAGCTCCGATTATAAAGTCAACACATAAAGTATCTATAAATTAGTTTTCTACCAGAACAAATTCATCATATTCAATCTCAAACTTCAGCTTTTGTCGAGCCTCTTCTTTTGCCAAAGCTATAAATATATCTCTGCACTCATTATTTACTGCCACCTCTGACATCTCAGAATAGAATTTGAACTTCTCTTTCTCTTTTTTCATGGCAAGAATCAAAGCCTCCTGATATGATAGATCTGTTTTTGTACAATCAATATCCTCTAGCGAACCTGCAATTTTCATATCCTGTACTTCATCAACATCGAACTCTACCTTAAGATCCTTCATCTTTTCTAGTCTTAACATTCTCGCAGTTTTCTCAAGAGCAATATTCATGAATAATTGCTTCACATTCTTCCTATCCATCCGCTCTGCCAAATCTGAGTAAAACTCAATTTCGCTCATTTCACTATCAATCGCATAATCGATAATTTCCTCAAAAGTTCTAAAAATTTTCATCTAACCTACTATTTTGACGTTTACAACCACATTAACTCAACCAAGCACATTACTTTAAAAAGTATCAAATCAATAAGTTACAAAATAATTGATTCGATGTCAAAAAGATTATTTGCTTTTAAGAAACCATGAACCGAAAATCTATCATTCTACACTTATTTATTCCTTAATTGAAATTGTATTTAGATGAAACATATGTATTCAAAAACCGAATATCAGCAGTATTATACACTTTCAACAAACTTTTGTTGATCTATTCACACTCTCTATTTTACTCATAAAAACAATACATAACTCTATTTCAATTAAGTCGTTATAATAGGTAAAATATAATCTCTGTTGAATAATTATTAAAACAACACCCTCTTTTTAGTTTCATTTTTGCACATTTAATTTGTTTTTTGAAACTTTTTATCTATTTTCACTTAAGAATTCACAATTACCAATCGAAATGGCAATACAAGGAGACATATCAAAATCTGAACATATTGAATGGAAATTCATTCCTCTTACCATTCAAAAACTTGAGTTGAACAAACAGTATAAAATTGCTTTAATTGTTGCTTTTGGATGTTTTTTTGGTCTTAGATTAAAAAACATTTTAACAATTAGATGGGAAGATGTTTTAAATAAAACTTCTTTTGAAATTATGGATAAAAACAAATTAAGAACCATTTATATCATTGATGATATTAATAACCTGATTCGTAGAATCTATTGCAAAATGGAGACTCCAGATATAGAACAGCATATATTTTTAAACAATAGTGGTAAACAAGTTTTATCCTCGCAGTATGTTAACAAGCAAATCAAATTGCTTTTTACCAAATACGAAATACCTTATCAGAATTTATCCTCAGATAGTTTTTTAAAGACTTTTTGCATAAAATTTTTGGAAACTAAGAACTTCTCGGCTGATGCAAAAAGATGGATTTCCCAATTATTGGGGCACGCCTCCTGGAAAATAACAGCTAAGTTTTTAGGCTGTTCTAATTCTTCTGAAGACAAGGATAACTATATGATATTCTCAATGTAATCCAATAAAACAAAAATTAAAAGTTAGTCACAAAACATATCATTAACAAAATCAATATTAATTCATAAAAAAACTAAACAATGGAAAATTTAGCTATCATTATTTTTAGTGTACTTGCAGTAATATTATTGCTCTTCTCAATTGTTATCGTTAATCAAAAACAAGCCAAAATCATTCAACGATTGGGTAAATTTCAATCGGTGCGAAAGGCAGGTATTAGTTTAAGAATTCCGATTATAGATCAGGTAGTTGGTGTTCAAAATTTACAAATTCAGGAATTGCGCGTTCCAGTTGAAACCATTACTCAGGATAAGGTTACTTTAAAGATTGAAGTTGCGATACAATATCTTATTAAGGCTGACATGGAGAGCATTAAAAACTCATTTTACGAGCTTGCAGATTCAACTGCACAGATAGAATCATTTGTTTTCGATGCCGTAAGAGCAGAGGTACCAAAAATGGAGTTGGATATGGTTTATGAGAATAAAGACAACATTGCTAATACGGTTATGGAAGGTCTGAATTCATTATTGTCTAGCTATGGTTTTGACATTAAAAAGACATTGGTAGTAGACATTTTACCCGATGCTAAAGTTGTAGATGCAATGAATGCGATTAACGAACAGAAAAGACTTCGTCAAGCTGCTGAAGAAAAAGGAGAAGCTGAAAAAATTCTGATTATCAAAGCAGCTGAAGCAGAGAAAGAAAGTAAAAAATTACAGGGTGAAGGTGTTGCTTTACAACAAATGGCCGTTTTAAAAGGACGTGAAAAAGCCATTAAAGATTTAACTGTAGGAACCAACATGGAAATTAAAGACGCTACCGAATTAGTGATAAAACTAATCGACCAAGAGACACTAATCAGTATGGGAGAAAAGAATAAAAATGTGATTTTTATGACTTCCGACCTAGGTATGAAAGGAAAAATGATGGAAGCTATGGTTGGAGCTGATGTGGTTAGCAACCAACACAAAAACTAAGGCTAATTACAAAATAATATTTGACATTTAAAATCCCTAATGTTTCCTGAGCTTTAGGGATTTTTATTTTGTCTTTTCAATTAAGATCAATTGAATTTCAAGCAATAAAAAAGCCGTAGCAATGCTACGGCTCTTCAGTATTATCAAACAAATTCTAGTTCTCAGTTAAGATGTTGTTGTCATATTCTACTTCGAATCTCAATTTGTGTTTTGCTTCTTCCTGAGCTAACATCAAAAACATATCACGTGAAACTTCATCAGATGCAGCAGCAGCCAAATCGTTATACAATTTAAATGCAGCTTTCTCTTTTTTCATCGCAATGGTTAAAGCTTCCTGGTAGGTAATGTTTGTTTTTTCAGTATCAACATCAACAAGGTAATCACCAATCTTTAAATCAGCTACCTTTTCTTCTGATACCTTATACTCCTTACCATTTTTAATAGACTCCAACTTCGCACGGTGTCCGATCTCTTCCAAAGCGTATTGCTCAAAAGTATCTTTCATTTCCTGGTGATCCATTTTCGCTGCCAAAGCAGTATAGAAATCAGCAGCCATTTGCTCTTCGTTGATAGCAAAATCTAGAATATCCTCAAGTGAATTAAATTCCTTCATATCTTATTTCAATTTTAAAGTATCGCAATCTTATTATTTCAAAATCCTTTTTAATGAAAGATAATGAATAATTTGATATAGTTATCGGTTTTCAGCATATAGCAGACAGCATCTTTTAAGCTTTTAACTGTCCGCTAAAAGCTGTTTGCCAATACCTATTGTTCTACTTTTTGAGACAAATATTTTTCTTTCAAATATACATCCATATTGGCAGCAGCCTTACGACCGTCACCCATTGCAAGGATTACTGTAGCACCACCGCGCACGATGTCACCACCTGCAAATACTTCCGGAATGGAAGACTGCATCTTATCCTTCACTACCTCAATGGTTCCCCACTTCGATACTTCCAATCCTTCAACCGAGTTTGGAATCAATGGGTTTGGAGATACACCAACAGCAACAACTACTACAGTTGCATCGATATTGTATTCCGATCCTTCCATAGGAATAGGTCTTCTACGTCCTGATGCATCAGGCTCTCCCAATTCCATTTTCTGAACTCTTACTTGCTTCACACGACCGTTATCGTCAGCAATGTATTCAATAGGATTTGTCAGAGTCAAGAACTCAACACCTTCTTGTTTTGCGTGGTGAACCTCTTCAACACGTGCAGGCATCTCCTCTTCAGAACGACGATATACGATCATTGCTCTTTCAGCTCCTAAACGTTTTGCAGTACGTACCGAGTCCATTGCAGTGTTACCACCACCTACTACTACTACGTTTTTACCACGTAGAACCGGAGTATCTGAATCCTCAGCATCTGCTCCCATCAAGTTCACACGAGTTAAGTATTCGTTTGATGAAAGGATACCATTGGCATTCTCTCCAGGGATGTTCATGAATCTTGGCAATCCAGCTCCTGAGCCTACATAGAATGCTTTGTAGCCTTCTTCTTTTAGGTCTTCCAATGAAGCAGTCTGTCCTACAATAAAGTTTGTGATGAACTTCACACCCATGTTGCGTAGGTTGTCAATTTCAACGTCAACAACAGCATTTGGCAAACGGAATTCAGGAATACCATATTTCAATACACCACCAATCTCGTGAAGAGCTTCGAATACAGTTACGTCGTAACCCAACTTAGCCATGTCACCAGCAAAAGACAATCCCGAAGGACCTGATCCGATTACTGCAACCTTCACTCCATTAGACTCTGCACATTCCGGAACAGCAATCTCACCCGATTCTCTCTCCCAGTCAGCAGCGAAACGCTCAAGGTATCCAATGGCAACCGATGGTTGGTTTAATTTCTCAACATAGAAACATTTCTGCTCACACTGAACTTCCTGTGGACAAACACGACCACAAACTGCAGGCAATGCACTTGTTTCTTTTAATACAGAAGCGGCCTTTCCAAACTCGCCTCTTTCAATATTTTTAATGAACTTAGGAATGTTAATGCTTACCGGACAACCTTCCATACATGTAGGATTTACACAGTCCATACAACGCATAGCTTCCTTAACTGCCTGTTCCTTAGTCAGTCCATTATTTACTTCAATTCTTTGTGATTTGATACGCTCATTAGGGTCTTGTTCTGACATTTCGACCCTTTCAATAGCCATACGATCTTTGGCCTTTGTTTTCTTTTGGAGCTCAACTCTCCACTCTTTTTTGCGCTCGTTTTTTATATACTCTTCAGACCTTTCCATTGTCCTGATTTTGTTATTAGTTGATTATTCCTGAAAATGATCCATTTTATCTTGTTCCTCTGACTTGTATCCACCTAGTCTCGACATCATCTCATCAAAATCGATTTTATGAGCATCGAATTCAGGTCCATCAACACAAGTAAATTTAGTTTTACCATCAACAGTAACACGACATGCTCCACACATACCAGTACCATCAACCATAATACTATTCAAACTTGCCATGGTTGGAATTTCGTACTTCTTGGTTAGCAGAGAACAGAATTTCATCATGATAGCAGGACCAATAGTAATACACTCGTCAATTTTTTCACGTTGTATTACTTCTTCCATACCCTCTGTAACCAAACCTTTTTTACCGTACGATCCATCATCAGTCATAATGATCACCTCATCGGAATGTTTGCGCATTTCATCTTCTAAAATCAAAAGATCTTTATTTCGCGCTGCAAGAACAGTTATTACCTTATTCCCCGCTTTCTTATATCCTTCTACAATTGGTAATAGTGGCGCAACTCCAACACCACCACCGCAACAAAGAACAGTACCTACATTATGAATTTCGGTCGGCTTACCTAACGGCCCAACTAAATCGGTAACGTAATCACCTGCTTCTAAAGCACATAGTTTTTGAGAAGAAACCCCCATTTTTTGTACAATCATGGTAATGGTTCCTTTCTTAACATCTGCACCTGCAATGGTTAGAGGAATTCTTTCTCCTTTTTCGCCAACTCTTACAATAACAAAGTTACCTGGTTTGCGTGCTTTAGCAATTAAAGGAGCTTCAACTACAATTTTTACTACTTTTTCTGAAAAATTTTCTTTTTCAACGATCTTGTTCATTACTTTTTTTATAAATGAATGAAAAAACAGAATAAAAACTGACTTATTCATCTTTGGAACATGCTAATTCGCAATCGTTTCCATATCTGAATTTCAGCACTTGTTTCTATTCCAAATGTAAAAAGAAGTGGCATACCTACCTACAACTAAAAAAGTATTTTTAAACAGTTTTTTAGTTTAGGATAAATCTAATTAAACCCTTAGATTCTCAGCGTTTTTGAACAATCACCTCTTCCTGCAAATAACGAGTTTGTAAAATATAGCATTACAACTACTTATGCAAAAAATACAGAAATATTTCTCTCCCTACAATCCTATCAAGAATAAATCGAGATTAGAAACTTGTACAAACACTTCTTTTCATCATTTCACTTGCTGAATGGTTATATGACAAACTTAACTTATACATCTGGCTTTGACCTGAAACAAATAAAGGAGAAACTGTAACAATTTACTGAATCCATATTTACTAGATGTATATACTATCTAAAATAACACAAAAGGGCATCCATAATTCAGGATACCCTTCGTTCTATTACGATATAACTGTGATTAGAAATCAATCTTTGTTCCTTCGTAACATGCCTGATAGATTGCCTTAATCTCTTCAAACTTTGGTTTACGAGGATTGAATAAGGTACATGGATCTTTCATTGCATTCTCAGTTAATGTATCCAATTTAGCATCCCATTCTTCCTGGCTAATACCATATTCTTTAATAGAACCAACTACACCTACTTTTAAGCGTAAAGCTTCAATTTCTTGTGCAAAATCTTCAGCAGTTGATTTTCCAAACAAAGCAGCTAAATCTTCATATTTGTCGGTAACTTTAGAGTTGAAACGAGCTACATTAGGCATTAGAATAGCATTACCACATCCGTGAGGAATACCAAAAGTACCTCCAATTTGATGAGACATAGAGTGAACAATTCCCAACCATACATTGGTAAAAGCCATACCTGCCATACATGATGCATCGTGCATTGCCTGACGAGCTTCTTTGTTGTTTGGTTCAGTGTAAGCTGTTGGTAAGTTTTCGAATACCAATTCAATAGCACCTTTTGCCAAAGAATCGTTGTAACGATCAGCAATATTTGATACGTAAGCTTCAACACCGTGACTTAAAGCATCTAAACCAGTGTTTGCAGTTACATGAGCCGGCATACTTTCACAAAGTTCACCATCAACAATTGATACATCAGGAGTTAACTCGTGAGAAACAATTGGATACTTGGTTCCTTTTTCTTTGTCTGTGATTACAGAAAGACCTGTGATTTCGGTACCAGTACCACTTGTTGAAGGAATTGCTACAAAATAAGCTTTGCTACGCATTTTCTTAACTGCAAAAGGAGCTGCTAACTCTTCTAGAGTTGACTCTGGATACTCATAGTATACCCACATTGCTTTTGCCGCATCAATAGCTGAACAACCACCTAAACCAACAATAACATCTGGTTGCTCTTGTGTGAAGAAATCAGCTCCTCTTTTCACAGTATCAATAGATGGATCAGCTTCAACACCTGAGAATACTACTGAAGAAATTCCTGCTTCTTTCAAAAAGTCTTCAGTTCTTTTTAATGAACCATTTGCTCTTACCGAGTTACCTCCAATTACGATAACTGCTTTTTTACCTTTTAATTCTTTTAAATTTTCAAGACTTCCCAATCCGTGGAAGATCTCTTTTGGTACGATAAATTTTGCCATAACTTTTTATTTAATTTGGTTTTTATCAATTCAAAACAATTGTTCTACTGAATGCTCATTTCAGTCTTGAACCATTGTTAATGATTACGCTGACAAAAGTATGGCAAGTCCCCTTCAGCATGCTTACTGAAAAAGTTCATTCTATTATTAAAAAAGGTCAAGTTGATTTTAAAATGAATCTTTTATCCTAACACACCCTACAGACACCCTATAAAATAAGGATTTTATATAGCTATGAATTACTTAGTAATTTCCGTTGGACTAATTCCAAATTTATTTTTAAAGGCAATACTAAAATTAGGAAGATTAGAATATCCAAAGTCCAGATAGATGTCCGAAGCTGTAACATCACCTTGTTGTAATAACTCTTTTGCTCTTTGCAGCCTTTTATCCTGAAGCCACTTTCCTGGTGACATTTCATATTCTGCAATAAAATTGCGTTTGAATGTTGACAGACTCATATTACACAAAAAGGCAATTTCCTCTAACTTTAGATTCGAATATGCATTGCTCTCTATCACCTTTTTAAATGGGGAATGTTCTTTAGATATCAATGAATGAAGGTACAATTCAAACTTCTCTCCATATTTTCCAATAAGATACAACATGATTTCTTCGAACTTAATGGAAAGCAGGTTTTCGTTAAAAGTTGAAGGCATGGCTGCCATTCTGGAGAGCGTACCGATATACGAAGCGATATATTCATCATTCTCTATCACAAAAAATGGCACTTCCTCTTTTAACTTCCCTTCTTGAATAGGATATTTCTCCAAGAATTCCTTTAATCTATCTTCAGAAAAGAAAAATAGCTTACAATAATAGATATCATCATTGTCCAAAAGCTCTGTCCATAGCCAATTTCCCTCACGTATTAATAAGGATTGTTCCTTATTCACCATTACTGATGCATCGGCAAAATGAACCTGTTTTTTACCTATCTGCAAAAAACTAAACATGTTCATGCTTAAATTGACCTTGCTTTTAACTACATCACTGGTCATTTTAAAATCATAAACAAATAAATCTTGCTCTCGACTATCCGATTGAATATATATTTCTGGAATATTTGCTACCGACATGCTAACTCGATTAAATAAAGAATCTGAGACAAAAGTAATTCATTTTCTCATAAGTATTCAACAATAAAGTGCAATCTACATTTTATGCTATCTTTGAATAACCCAAACTTTAAGCAACTCAAAATGATACAAGAGAACAGAGACCATATTGAAAACCAGATAAAAGAAAAGATTGAAAAACTGGAAGTTGAAATTGTTACACTAAAAGATTTAACCCAACCCATTTCTCCGGATTCTGCCATTGGACGAGTTAGCCGAATGGATGCCATTAATAACAAAAGTGTAAACGAGGCCGCATTACGCAAGAAGAAATCCCAATTAATTGCTTTAAAAGAAACAGTGAAAAACCTGGATGACCCTAATTTTGGAAAATGCATGAAGTGTGGTGCCGAAATTCCTATCGGAAGAATCATGATCATGCCCGAAAGTAAAAAGTGTGTTCGCTGTGCAAGCAGGTAATTATTCCGTAACTTTAATAGTGACAAACTCTTTCATCTAACTCAAACTTTTTAAAAATGTGCGACAGTTGCTGTTTTTCCGGAGTTGGCATGATCATCATGATCGTTTTCTCGATTTTAATTTTCCTTTTGCCATTGATCGCTTTAATAGATATTGTTAGAAATGAATTTACAAACTCGAACAAACTAATTTGGGTTCTGGTAGTATTGCTGTTCCCATTTTTTGGTCCAATTCTTTATTTTATATTTGGACTGAAACAAAAAATTAGAAAATAAAGTATGATTACCTCAATTCTATTTAATATTTGGCTACTACTTAAAATAGTAGCCATTCTTCTGCCTATTGTTGCAATAGTAGATATCCTCAAAAGAAAATTACTGGGAATCGACAAATTAATTTGGATTCTACTGGTAATCTTCATTCCGATTATTGGCTCCATTATCTATTTTTACGACCGCATAAAACATCGAAAGAGAAAATAGGTATCTTTGCAGTTAGCAGTTAGCAGTTAGCAGTTAGCAGTTAGCAGTTAGCAGTTACAAAGTTCGGAGATAATCAACCTCCTACCAACTTTATACTTATTACTTTAAACTTTATCCTTTTTGTTATGGCTAAAAAGAAAAAAAATATCGTATACTCAACCAATCCAGATTACAACTACGAATACGAAGAAGATTTTGTAGAAGAAACACTTCCCCCTAATCAGCAAAAACTAAAGGTTTTACTAGATAAAAAACAGCGCAAGGGTAAAGTAGTTACTTTAATTGAAGGTTTTGTTGGCAGTCCTGATGATTTAAAGGATTTAGGAAAAATGCTAAAATCGAAATGTGGTGGCGGAGGATCTGCTAAAGATGGAGAGATTTTGATTCAAGGCGATCACCGAGATAAGATTATGGATATCCTAAAAGCAGAAGGTTACCAGGTGAAACGTGTTGGTGGATGATTTCAATGATTGTTATAGAGACACACGACCGTGTGTCTGTACATCATACAAATATAAAAACCCCGAAATCCTTGGATTTCGGGGTTTTCTTATATCATCTTACAAAGCTTACATTTCTTTCAAACAAGCTTCAATGTTCTTTTCAATTCTTTCTTTAACGCTAGTAGCTTCAGCTTTAACGAATTTCTCACCAATAATTTGCTCGTACAACTCAATGTAACGCTCAGAAATTTGGTTAATTCTTGCCTCATCCATTTCAGGAACTTCTTGTCCTTCCTTACCCTGGAATCCATTTTCCATTAACCACTCACGAACAAACTCTTTCGACAATTGCTTTTGAGCTTCGCCATTTGCCAAGCGCTCTTCGTAACCTTCAATGTAGAAATAACGAGATGAATCAGGAGTATGAATTTCGTCGATCAAGTAAATCTTACCATCTTTCTTACCGAACTCATATTTTGTATCCACCAAAATCAAACCTTTTTCAGCAGCAATTTCAGTACCTCTCTGGAACAATTCCATTGTGTACTTTTCAAGAGCTTCGTAATCTTCTTTACTCACGATACCTTGTTCTAAGATCTCTTCTCTTGAGATATCCTCATCGTGACCTTCTAAAGCTTTGGTTGTAGGTGTAATAATTGGTTTTTCGAACTTTTGGTTTTCAACCATTCCCTCAGGAAGTGGTACACCACATAATGTTCTTTTTCCAGCTTTGTATTCTCTCCATGCGTGTCCTGTTAGGTATCCACGAATTACCATTTCAACCATGAATGGCTCAGCCAAATGACCAACAGTTACCATTGGATCTGGAGTAGCAATTTTCCAGTTTGGAACAATATCTGCAGTTGCATCCAAGAAGCGCTCTGCAATTTGGTTCAAAACCTGACCTTTGAAAGGAATTCCCTTAGGCAATACAACATCAAATGCCGAAATACGATCAGAAACAACCATTGCAAGATATTCGTCGTTGATATTATAAACGTCTCTTACCTTACCCTTGTAAACATTTTTCTGATTCGGAAAATTAAAATCTGTTTTAACAATAGCTTCTTTCATTGCTCCAAAAAATTCAAATAATTTATAAAACGGTTTAAATTAAGCTAAAAGCCAAAAGTTGTTAGCCATTAGCCAATAGATATTTCAATTAGTTGCGAAGATAGATAAAAGTAAAATTGTAAAAAAGAACAAATATGGAATTTGTTACAGAAAATTCACCTTGAATTTATCCTATAGGGAAAACCCTAATTATTCAATAAGTTGATGCAAAAATACACCCCAATCTGAATTGATAATTGTTCATTATTTACTGATCATTGTCCTTCTTCTTCTCCTCCAGCTTTTTCTCTTTTATCCTTTGCTCTACCCTCTCGTCTTCTTTCTCGTAAGCTGCAACAATTTCCTTTACCAAACGGTGGCGAATAATATCCGAACTATCGAACTCCACCATTGCAATTCCCTTAATCTTTCGAAGAATTCGGAATGCCTGAATCAAACCTGATTGTTGTTTGCGAGGCAAATCAATTTGGGTAATATCACCGGTAATCATAAACTTACCACTGGTTCCCATACGAGTTAAGAACATTTTCAACTGTTTGGTAGTTGTATTTTGTGCCTCATCTAATATTACAAAAGCATCATTTAAGGTTCTACCTCGCATATAGGCCAAAGGTGCAATTTGAATGACCTCAGCTTCCAAATAATCAGCCAGTTTTCTTGGCGGAATCATATCCAACAAAGCATCGTAAAGCGGTTGCAAATACGGATCAATCTTTTCCTTTAAATCGCCAGGAAGAAAACCAAGATTCTCTCCAGCCTCAACCGCTGGACGACTCAATATAATACGCTTTACCTCCTGATTGCGCAGAGCTTTAACCGCCAAAGCAATTGCCGTATAGGTTTTACCCGATCCTGCAGGTCCTACAGCAAACACCATATCGTTTTTAGCTGATTTTTCTACCAGCTTACGCTGATTGGCTGTTTTGGCACGAATAATTTTCCCATTGTTCCCAAAAATAATTACACTTTCAGGATCATCAGGGTCTTGAATGCCTGGCGTATTTTCAAGAATGATTCTTTTGATATTGGCAAGAGTAAGAACATTGTACTGGTTGTAGTGTTGAATCAACAAATTGATTTTATCCTCGAATACCTCAAGTATTTTCTCCTCTCCGCTTGCGATAATTTCATTTCCTCTGCCCACAATTCTTAGCTTCGGAAACAACTCCTTTACCACTTCAAGTTTTGCATTGTTAATTCCATAAAATTCAAGAGGGTCAATTACCCCTAAAGATATACTCTTTTCTATCATATAGTTTTTTCAATATTCATTACATTTGAGCTCACAAATTAGTTATTAATTCTGATTTGTAAACTCCTTACTAGTGAAAATTATTAAATAAAATTCCAATGATTATCCGATTTGTAAAACTTGAAATCCGAAAGGAGCATATTGAGGATTTCAAAATCCTGACAAAGAATGAAAAAGCTGATATTTTGGCCTTCGAAGGATGTTCTTACCTACAAGTTTTACAGGATCAAAACAATTCTTCCATCTTTTTTACTGTGAGTCATTGGGAATCCGAATCAGCATTAAACATTTATCGAGAATCAGATTTTTTCCGTGGCAACTGGAGCCAGGTAAAACAATGGTTTGCCAACAAACCACAAGCTTGGAGCCTTGCCTAATTACAGGCTTCTTCTCTTATCAAAACCATTTTTCAATCCTATTTTCACTACAACTTAAATTTACACCCACAGCAATTACTGTACAATAAATTTAAGCGCTTCTCCACAACTTTTAACAAAAAAAATACGTAAAGTAATTTGCAGAAATCATAAGATTGTTATTATTTAGCTATAGAAAAACAATATCTACAATTAGCACCACAACTACAAAACTAATTTATATTACTTATGACTAAAGACATTAACCACATCAAACAATTCTTTTTCGCAACTAGTATAGGATTTATATTTCTACTTGCAAGTTCCCTTATCTGGAACATACAAGAAGAAAAAAAGACAACATATGAGTTAGCAAAGGTTGAAGCAAAAGGAAATCATAATAAAGATCTATCTTTTCGACGATGGGCTGCAACGCATGGTGGTGTTTATATTCCAATTACCGAGAAAATTACTCCGAACAAATACTTAAATTTTGTTCCCGATAGAGACATTACAAGCACAACTGGCAAAAAACTAACTTTAATCAACCCGGCCTATATGACCAGGCTTGCATTTGAAATTAGTGAAGCTGAATCTGGAGAAAAAGGACACATAACCAGTTTAAATCCAATACATCCTAAAAACAAACCAGATGAGTGGGAAATTAAAGCATTAAAATTGTTCGAAAACGGAGCTAAGGAATACAGCAGCGTTGAAACCATAGACAATAAAGAGTACTTGCGTTATATAAAACCTCTTTATGTAGAAAAAGGATGTTTGAAATGTCATACTGAGGGGAAGTATCAGTTGGGAGACATTCACGGTGGAATTAGCGTAGCCATTCCTATGGAAAGGTATGATGCCATATTAAATTCTAAAATACAAGATTATGCCTATTCGCATGTTTTAATTGCCCTAATGGGATTATTTTTAGGATGGCTAGCCTATCGAAGAACTTTACATTCGGTAAGAGAGAAAAACGAATCACAACACAAAATAGCTGTTAACGAAGCCTTGTTAAGAGAAAAAAACAGAGAGCTTATCACTGCAAAAGATAAAGCTGAAGAAAGCGATCGCTTAAAAACAATTTTCCTTCAAAATATGAGTCACGAAATCAGGACTCCAATGAATGCCATTCTTGGTTTTTCATCATTGCTTCCCGACGAATTTGATAATAGAAACAAACTAATTGAATACACCAGTATCATTAATCAAAGAGGAAAAGATTTACTTCGTATTATTAACGATTTGCTTGACATTTCAAAAATTGAATCAGAAAAAGTAGAATTACATATCGAACAGTTTGATTTAAACTCTCTATTAATTGAAGTACAATCTGTTGCTTTAGCCCTGCAAAGCAGGTACGAGAAATACCATATTAATGTAATATTTCCAATAAACTTCGATAACGAAAACATTGTTCTTTGCAGTGATAAAGGAAGACTAAAGCAGGTGTTTGCCAATTTAATTAGCAATGCCTTTAAATTTACACAAGAAGGAAGCATTACTATTGGCTATTACCTTTCAGCAAATAAAATTTACTTTCAAGTTGAAGACACGGGCATTGGAATCCCTGGAAAAGAATTAGAGAATGTGTTCAACCGTTTCACCCAGGTAGAACAGGAAACCACACGCACTCACGATGGAACAGGCCTGGGTTTATCCATTGTAAAAGGAATTCTACGTCTTTTAAACGGACAAATAGATGTTGAATCAGAAGAGAATAAAGGCAGTAAATTCACCTTCTACATCCCACTACAAAATGCTGATTCAGAACAAGGCCAACAACAAAAATTGCAGTTTGAAGTGTAAACACAATGTAACAGTTGCAAACTCTAACAGTCACAAAATCCAATAGTCAAAAGGTGAATCCTTAAGAATTACTGAATAATGGTCACTCTTGACCTTATATACTCTTCGCAAAATATACCTCCCCAGCTTGGGGAAACCCCATCCTATTTTTTGAAGTGCTTCCCCAAGCTGGGAAAGCACTTTATTTTTTCATTTTACGTTTTCCCAAGTTGGGGAAGGCTTTATTTTTCAGAATGGGATTTTCCCAAGCTAGGGAAGCACCTCTTTTTCTCATTTCGAGCTTTCCCATCTTGGGGAAGCACCTCTTATTTTCATTTCGAATTTTCCCAGATTGGGGAAGCACCTCTTATTTTTATTTCGAGTTTTCCCATATTGGGGAGAGGCCCTTTTTCTCATTTCGAACTTTCCCAGTTTGGGGAAGGCGTTTTTTTTCAAAACTGGCTTCCCCAAATTCTCATTTCGTATATATTTTTAATTGACTATAATCATTTAACCCTCCAATACATCCATCTTATTCTCTTCTTACCTCCCCTATTACCTCTTATATTAAATCACACAATTAACCCCACTAAAGCTACATTTTAACTGATAAAAGGAATTTCCTTTTAAAATTTTATTTGATTTTATGATTCCTTTACAATATTTTTTCATACATTAGTTTTGACATAAAAAACAACCTACAAACCCAAAACCTTATTTTATGTATCAAAAGATCAATTTTCACAATCTCCAGAACATGGAGTTGATTCTGTTCATTAAATCATTTATTGAGATAATTGCCAAAGCCGATCCTGAGCTTCTTAAAGTAAAAGCCCAATACGATGCTTTGCTAGCCATTTTCACTGAAATGGATACATTCTATAACCCAGAACTGGCCAACAAGCTAACCAAGTTGATTCAAGAGTTAGATGGTAAAAGAGACCAAGCACTGTCTGGTATTATTGATGTATTAGAGGCTTACCTAAAACATTACGACCCTGCCACAAAATTGGCTGCCGAAAGTTTGCTTCATTCTATTGACAATTATGGCGATCAGATTGGCAATTACAATTACATTAAAGAAACTGGTACAATTAGAAGTATGTGTACCCGTTGGAAAAACGTTGATGAACTTACACAGGCACTAACAAAACTAAACCTAACAGCGTGGACCAATAAATTAGAAGAATTCAACACTCAATTCGACGCTCAATACATGGAGCGAAACGAATTGGATGCCAAATCGCCTGACATTACCATGGTTGAATATCGCAAACAAAGTTACGAAGCTTACAAAGCAGTATTAAAATATATGGAAGCCAATGCCTTGTTAAACGGTGTGGAACCATATACTGAAGTAAACAAGAGCATCAACCAGACGATTGAAAAATACAACCTGGTAATCAAAACCAGAATTAGCAAAAAAGACGAAACTGAAGTTCCTGAAGAGTCAACTTCCGTAGATTAGTAATAATTACTTACATGCAATTTGGAACTACCCCGAGAGGGGTAGTTTTTGGTTGAATCTGTAAAATTAACCAATCGCAACACATAAGTTAATTTAATACCAAACACTTTACAACACATTAATTTTACTCCAATGAAGATTTATGAAAAAATAAGGCCTTTTCTATTCTTAAAAAGAGACAAGAAGTCGGTTCATTACAAAAATCTAAAAGATGGCGATAAAATCGAAATTGATGGGAAAGAATATGTGAAAGTAAGACTTCAATTGGTAGATAGCTTGGATATGGATTCTGCAAAATCAATTGATAACCTGGAAACTGAAAACAGTTTACTTACCGAGCAAAATAAAGAATTGATAGCTAATTTTGAGGAACTAAATATTAAAGCATCTTTACTCGAACAATTAAACCACAACTTAATAAACCACAGCCAACCTAATTTTTCACGAATAAAAACTCTTGAAAACAAAGTTAGTGAACAAAAAAAGAGAATTGACAAGCTACAACTATTATCGAAACGACATAAAGAAAACATCCTGAGATTAAGCATTAAGCATACAGATCTTAAAGTAAAGTTAGATAAGGAAAAACGAAAAGTAAAAGAGCTGAAAGAATACAATCTTCAAAATGAAGCAAATCAAAAGTTAATTTCAAAATTAGAATCCCTCAACAATAAAGTAATATTATTGGAACAATTGAATAAAAACCTGGTAAGTACTGATAATAAAGAAGCATGTAGATTAAATAAACGAGATGCTACAATTACCAAGTGCAATAAGGAAATCAACAGACTAAATAAACTAACTGAAAATTATAAATTTATTGAAAAGGAAAATGAAAGCCTTAAAATAAAGCTCGCTAAAGAAAAATACAAGGTAACAGAATTATTAAAACAATTACAAGCCCATATAAAATATGAACAGGTTGAAAATACAGAAGAAAGCCTGTATTAAATCCATTGTTCAAAAAATAGGGTTTAAATAATAACGAACAATTTCACTATCTTCAACTTTCATCAATCATATAGTCCTAATGATCCTATCCTACAAAACCGAACGCCTTCCCCTTAACTTTTTTATGCTGGGCATTAGTTTACTTTTAATTGGGATTGCCTTAAGTATTAGCGAAGGTTATCAAGGAATACCAGCCATCACTCTGTCCATCCCTTTCTTATTTACCCATTCGGGTTTATTGATAGATGCAGAAAACAAGCGATTCAAAAAATACACAGGCTTATTGGGGCTTCGTCTTGGTTCTTGGTGCGATTTATCGAGAGTCACACATCTGCAAATTATTCACACACGTGAAACCAAAGGAATGGCAGTACTTTCCATAGCCCGAAACGAAACCAACGTGGTACAAAAACTTCTCCTCATGATGCCACATGAAAGAATTGTTCTGTTATCGGATACACATGAAAAATTGGAACCTATGGCAAAAGAAATTGCAACGGAATTGGGGCTGGAATTGAAGTTTCCGAAGAATTAAATTCCAATCTCCAAACCAGCCTGATTTTTTTGGACTTTGGACTTTGGGTTTTGGGATTTGGAATTTGTACATTTGATCTTCGATTATCAAATACACAAGTATGGACAGAAAACTAAAAGCCTTTGAGCGCTTATTGGATATAATGGATCAACTTCGCGAAGGTTGTCCCTGGGATAAAAAACAAACATTCGAAAGCCTTAGAACCCTTACCATTGAAGAAACCTACGAGTTAGCCGACTCCATTCTTAAAGGAGACAAGCAAGAAATTAAAAAGGAATTGGGCGACATTTTGCTACACATTGTGTTTTACGCAAAAATTGGCTCGGAAACCAAAGATTTCGACATTGCCGATGTTTGCGATGGCATTAGCGAAAAGCTGATTTATCGTCATCCACACATTTTTAGCGACACCAAAGTTGCCGATGCCAAAGAAGTGGAAGAAAACTGGGAACAGTTGAAACTAAAAGAAAAAGGTGGTAACAAATCGGTACTCGAAGGAGTTCCTCAGTCTCTGCCTGCCTTGGTAAAAGCAAACCGTATTCAGGATAAAGTACGTGGTGTTGGTTTCGATTGGGACGAAAAAGAACAGGTTTGGGAAAAGGTGAAAGAGGAAGTAAACGAGGTGGAAAGCGAAATCCGTAAAGGCGATCAGGATAAGATGGAGCAAGAATTTGGCGATTTGTTCTTCTCTTTAATCAATGCAGCGCGTTTGTATGGCGTTAATCCCGAGAATGCTTTGGAAAGAACCAATCAGAAGTTCATGAAACGATTCAATTACCTTGAAAGCAAAACCCTTAAACAGGGACTAAACCTAAAAGAGATGAATTTGGAAGAAATGGATGAGATTTGGGAAGAGGCAAAGCAATTTGATAAGTAAGAGTTGCAAGATTCATACTACAAGAAAACAGCGCTAAATTGAATTAACAATTTAGCGCTGTTTTTTGTTTTAAAACTTTTAACTTTAGACTTCAACACTTTTAACTTTCTCTATGAACATTCTTCAAATCATACCGGGTTCGGGCGGCAGCTTTTATTGCGGCAATTGCTTACGCGATGACAAATTCTATTTAGCAATGAAAAAACAAGGACATCAGGTAACCAAATTGCCCATGTACCTTCCCCTGTTTTCGGATGAACATGATCTGAATGAAATTCCTGTTTTTTATGGAGCCATCAGCATTTATTTGAAGCAACTCTACCCTATTTTCCAGAAAGCTCCTGCCTGGGTAGACAAACTTCTCAACTCGAAACCCATGCTTAAATTGGCTGCGAGTATGGCAGGCTCCACCAGCGCGAAAGGATTGGAAGAGATGACCATATCCATGCTAATGGGTGAAGAAGGCAAGCAGAAAGAAGAGCTACACCGAATGGTAAGTTGGATGGCAGAACACCTACATCCAGATGTACTGCATTTATCAAATGCTTTGTTGTTAGGTTTGGCTCCAAAGCTTCGAGAAGTATTTCCCGATGCTGTAATTGTTTGTTCCTTGCAAGATGAAGATGTTTGGGTGGATGCCATGAACGATTCGTTCAGAAACAAAATCTGGAAATTAATGAGCGAGAAAGCTGAAGCGGTTGATGGTTTTATTGCAGTTTCCGATTTTTACGCAAAAGTTTCATTGGAGAAGATGGACATCCCTGAAAGCAAAGTTTTCATTAATCACTTGGGAGTTGAACCAAGCGAGTACCAGGTAAAAGCATTTGAAGAAAAACAAAGAAACATAGGATACATCTCAAGAATGTGTGAAGCCAATGGCTTCGACATCATGATAGATGCATTCATTCTTCTGAAACAAGACAAAGAGTTTGAAGATGTTCAACTCATTTTAACGGGTGGATCTACCGGCGATGACAAAGGCATATTGAACGAAACAGAGAAAAAGCTTAAAAATGCTAAGCTTTGGAATGATGTAGAATTCCATGAAGATTTCGATGGAAGCGGACGCCACAATTTCTTTAGCAAAGTACAAATGATTTCTGTACCGGTACGCAATGGTGAAGCTTTTGGCTTATATCTCCTGGAAAGTATGGCATCAGGTGTACCAGTGGTGCAACCCAAACTGGGGGCATTCCCTGAAATCGTTGATAAATCGAAAGGTGGAATCATTTACGGGCACAATAGCAAAGAAAATCTTTGCGATGCTTTAAAAATCTTATTAAGAGATCAGAATCAACTGAAACAACTCTCCTTAGATTGTAGAATTGGTGTGGAAAATGAATTCAACATCGTGAATCAAACCCAAAGCCTTCTGAACATTTACAATCAACTCAAGAGAAATTAATTTTCTAAATCAATCATATCTACTCTTTCTTAAAAGAGAATTGCATAAAATACAAAAGGCCGATCAGTTGATCAGCCTTTTGTTATTAGTAGTATAAAAATCGTTTTATCTTATGCGTTGCTGTTTTTTGAAATGGATCAACATGTGCAACCACCATCTGAACCTGAGAGAACTTGTTAACTCGAGAATTCACATAAACCTGCAATTCTTCTATCAGTTCGTCAACAGTATGATCTACATAGTCTTCCACCTCTTTTTTCAGATATTTGTATTGTTGCTCAAGCTCTTCGTAGTTAAAGTGAACCATTGCCACCAACTTGCCTTTTTTCTCCACTACAATCGATTCAACAACATGCTTAAAGTTGTTGATTACTGATTCAATCTCTTCCGGGTAAATGTTTTCCCCACTTGCGCCAACAATCATATTCTTTAATCTACCTTCTATGTACAAGTAGTTGTCCTTGTCCATTTTGGCCAAGTCTCCAGTTTTAAACCAACCATCTTCGGTTAGAACCTCTTTGGTTTTCTCTGGCTCTTTGTAATATCCCATCATCACATTATCACCTTTGGCCCAAACTTCACCAATTTGAGTTACAGGATCAGGATTGTGAATTTTCAACTCTACCCCCATTAATGCTGGTCCTGTAGATTGATATTTGGTCTTCGACGGACCAATCCCCGCCAACAAAGGTGCAGTTTCCGTTAAACCATAACCTATTGCATAAGGAAATTTAGCTTCGCGCAAAAATCTTTCCACATTCGAATTCAACTTGGCTCCACCAATTCCAAAGAAGGTTAATTCTCCACCAAAGGTTTGCATTAGCTTTTTACCTGCTATGGCATTTAATCTTTTGCGGAAGAAAGGTACCTTATACAAGAATCTTGTAATGGCTTTCGAATTGATAGACGGAAGTACTTTCCCCTGGTAGATCTTCTCAATAATCAGCGGAACTGAAAACATCACAGTAGGCTTAACTTCCTTAAGTGCAGAAATTAACAAAGAAGGAACCGGAGTTTTTCCCAAATAATAGATACATGCTCCAGCAATCATTGGAATTACATAGCCCAAAGTATTTTCATAGGTATGCGATAAAGGAAGTATTGACAAAAATCGATCTGTTTCATCAATTGGATGAATAGTTTTAGATCGAGCGGCATTCGAACAGATGTTCTTATGCGATAACATTACTCCTTTAGAATTACCTGTGGTTCCCGAAGTATATATAATAGCAGCCAAATCATTTTCTTCAACTGCGTATTTTCTTTCAATTTGAATATTAGCATCAAATTTAAAATCTGCTGCATCTTCCCCAATCAATGAGTAATCCTCAATTGCAATTTTATATTGTAGATTCTCTGCTTCTATTTTCCCCAATTTTGGAAGTAGTCCTTTGGAAACCAATACGACTTTTGCTTCAGAGTGCTTAAGGATATTTTCAATTTCACCAATACTAAAATCAGGCAACATAGGCACTACAACAGCTCCCATAAAAACCGTTGCATAATAGGCCATTCCCCAATTGGGCATATTGGTACTTAAAAGTGCTACTTTATCTCCCGGCTTTATTCCGAGTTTCTCATAAAATGCCATTAATGATTTAATCGTAGCATCAACCTCTTTATAAGTAAATGGTTTTTGTCCGACTAAAGCCATTGCATTACAATCACCAAACTTTTGAACTGAATTTTCAAAGAGAGAAGGGAATGTAAATTTATTGTTATTTTCCATTTTTCTGGTCTTAAGGTTTGAGCAATTTCAAGCACTGTGTATAGGCTTTTTAAATGATTTGCTCCCATGCAAGTTATAAAAAATATCATTCGAGCTATCTTTTTTAGGCTTTTAGCACTTCTATGAATTAAATATTCTTTTGTTCTGTTTATCCAAAGCACCCTCTTAACGACCTAATAATAGGGCAATAATCACATGTCAAACATTCATTTTTATTCATAAAGATTTTAACCTCACAAATCTTGAAATTATTCTTTTTTTAATACATTTATTGTTCTAATCAAGAAACAACACACCAAGCAAGCAACAAATTGAATGATCCTTTTCACCCATTGATGATTCTTTATACTTGTAAGCACCTAAGACCTATTTAACTATGAAACGTCGTCACTTTATATCACTATCAGCATTAGCCGCACCAATGCTAGCGGGACTAGGAATTTCTTCCTGCAATACTACCACTTCGAGTAATGAAGTTGAGGAACACCCTAATTTTAACGATTTTAAATACAATGAGAAAAGCATCTCAGAACTTCAACAGCTGATGGATGCTGGAAAATTAACTTGTGAAGAATTGGTGATAGAATATCTAGATAGGATTGAAAAAATAGATAAAAATGGTCCCGGCTTAAATTCAGTTATCGATATCAATCATGATGCTTTACCTCTAGCCAGACAACTTGATGAAGAAAGAAAAAGCGGTCTTTTACGTGGTGCATTACATGGAATCCCAATTCTATTAAAAGATAATATAGACACAGCAGATAAAATGATGACAACTGCAGGTTCCTTTGCTTTAGAGGGGAATTTTGCTGACCAAGATGCCTTCATTGTAAAACAACTAAGAAAATCAGGTGCTTTAATATTGGGCAAAACCAATTTAAGCGAATGGGCCAACTTTAGAAGCACACGTTCGTCGAGTGGATGGAGTGGACGAGGCGGACAAACTCACAATCCTTATGTCATTGATCGATCACCTTGTGGTTCAAGCTCTGGATCGGGAGTTGCCGTTGCTGCCAACTTATGTGTTGCAGCAGTAGGAACAGAAACCGATGGTTCTGTTGTATGTCCATCCGGACATAATGGCATTGTTGGTATCAAACCCACCTTAGGAATGGTAAGCAGAACTGGCATTATTCCTATTGCTCATTCGCAAGATACCGCCGGACCAATGGCGAAATCTGTTAGCGATGCAGCTATTCTACTGGAAGTTATGAGTGGAGCAGATCAAAATGACAATATCACACTAAACAAGAAGAACAAAGCATTTAATTACATTGCAAACCTGAAAAAGGATGCCTTAAAAGGAAAACGAATCGGGATTGTTCGAGCAATGATGGGATTCCACTCAGAAGTAGATAAAATCATAGAACAAGCCATTGAAGACATCAAATCAGCAGGAGCTGAAGTAATTGATGTTGAACTGGAAAACCTGAACCAATATGGCAATGAGGAATATGAAGTATTGCTCTACGAATTCAAACATGACTTAAACGAATACCTGAGCAAATGTAAATTCCCTATTGTAAAAAGCCTGGATGACATTATCAAATTCAATGAGCAATATAAGGATCGTGAAATGCCTTGGTTTGGTCAGGAAATACTGGAAATGGCCAACAAAAAGGGTGATTTGAATGAAAAAGAATATTTGGAAGCATTGACAAAAAGTAAAAAGTTATCGGGTGAATTAGGAATTGATTACACACTAAAAAAATACAATGTAGATGCGCTAATGGCTCCTACCAATGGTCCTGCCTGGAATATCGATCTTGTAAATGGTGATCACTACGGCGGAGGAAGCAGTCAACCTGCAGCAGTTTCTGGTTATCCAAACATTACTATTCCCGCCGGATTTGTACACAGTCTTCCTATTGGAGTATCATTTTTTGCTGAAGCCTTCTCCGAAGAAAAATTGATTCAACTGGCATACTCTTACGAACAAAACACCATGCACAGAAGAGCTCCGGAGTTCTATTCAACAATTATGCAATAGAGATTCTATTCGACCAAATGATTACAGGGAAACTCTAATTCAAAAGTGGTTCCCTGTCCTTCATGGCTTTCCACTTTAATCTTGCCTTTGTGAATCTGAACCAGCTCTTGAACTACACTCAGACCTAGTCCTGTCCCTCTTTCTCCGCGCAATCCTGCTTTACTTTGCGTAAAGCTCTTCTCTTTAAACAACTTGTTAATTAACGATTCAGACATTCCTATTCCTGAATCTTTTACCTTAATATGAATCGCAGAAAAATTCTTGAAAGCGCTTAAAAATATAGTACCATTGCTTTCTGTATATTTCAATGCATTTGAAATGAGATTCATCAGTACAATCCTTACAATATTTGGATCAATAAAAACCTCATCTATTTCATTTTCTATTTTAAAATCAATTTGATTTTTATTCAAATCCGTAGTGTAAAACTCTTTCAATTCGTTAATAATTTCATCAAACTTTACATCTTCTGGTTGAAAATGAATTTTTCCAGACTGCGACATGGACCAATGCAACAAACTTGTTAGTAGCTTCAAGCCTTCAACAGCCGACTGGTTAATAAACCTTGCATATTTTCTGGACTTATCGCAATCTTTACGCTCTATCTCAGTGATCAGAAGCTCACTAAAACCGATTAATGAATTAAATGGATTTCTTAAGTCATGAGAGATCACCGAAAACAATTTGTCTTTGGTTTGGTTCATCTCTTCAAGTTTCTTATTCATCCTTTGGTTAGTCCTAAATCGCCAAATTAAAATAGCAATAACCACTATCATGAAGAAAATGACCATGACCAAATTTTGCTCCATCAACTCATTGGTTTTCAACTTCTGCTCTGTAAGAAGCAAATCATTCTGCATATCAAAATTTCGGTCCATTTCATTCATAATCTCGAACTGTTGAACCGATAGTACAGAATCATATTGCACATTAAATTTTTCAAAACTCAAAGTCGCATACTTATAATCTCCTAAAATTTTATAGAAATCAATATACGAATGCGATGCCTCAATAATTTTTGCATTGATACCAAGTTTTAAGGCAATTTTCATTGCAAGCTCCAGTGATTTTTCACCTTCAACCCTCTTCTTTTTTTGGGCATAAACCAGAGCCATCCCTATATAATTATCTACAACGCCAAAGTCATGATCCTGCTTAAGGTTTAAGTCCAATGCATTTTGATAATATTCAAAAGCCTTATCAAACTGGCCCCTTTGATAGTAAATATTTGCCATCCCATTCAAACAAAAAGCAGCATATCTCACTCTTTCCACTCCAACACTCATGGCATAGGATCTCTGATAATATTTCATTGCAGAATCCTTGTCCCCCTTTACCTCATAAGTACGAGCAATTTCCCTGTAAATCGCACCAATACCAACTTCATTTCCCAATTTCCTCCATATTTCTATTGCCTTATGAAAATATTGCAAGGCAAGATCAAATTGCTCCTGCTCCCGATACACCAAACCGATATTAACATACGAATAAGATCTTCCTGATGGATGACTTAACTTTTCAAACATATTAACGGCATATTCCGAGTATCTCATGGAAAGAGGTAAGTTGCCCGTTATCAAATACAAATCCCCTAAATTGTTATAGGAATAAGCTATTTGCACAGAATCTTTCTGAATCAAACTATGTCTCAGAGAGTTATGTAAATTAGGAATCGATTCCTTGGTCCGGTAAAGGTAATGAAGCTCTATCACTCCAATAAAGCCATACACCTTAGGCAATGCTTCCTTAATATCATATTGAATAGAAAGTTCTAAAGCGCGTTTTCCCAAAACCAATGCGGAATCGGAATCACTTACTCTTAGCCGCCAACATTCATCAGCCAAGCGTTGTATTTCTTCCACAACACTCTTTTCTGTGAACAATTGATCCACAGTTTTACCATCCGACTGACTAAAACAGATCAGGATGGTTGAGAAGAATAACACGCACGCAACAATCAGTCGTTTATACAGCATATGGCATAACGATTAAGAATTTCATTTGAGTCAGATCAAAATGAATGATACCCAATACAAAATTAGAATTTGAATTTAATTTTTATTCAAGCTTTGATGTATCGCACTCAATATTTTACTAAAGGAAAAATTTGTACCCTATAATCAAAAGTACAATGAACACTGCCGCCAGCAAAGAATACTTACTGGCAAAATTAATAGTATATCCTAACATTGGATCATACTTGGGAACAAACAATCTGGGATCCTTTCGGTTACAATAAAATGGACCATGCCAATTTCCCAGATCTTTATGCATTTCATCCAATATGTGCTGATCCAGTTTCTGTTTCATAGGAGTTTTAGTTTATTTAGATAGGTATAATCAAAATTAATAATAATTATACAATTGCTAGCATAATTACGGCTAAAAAAGAAATGGCAATGATACACCAGGAATCATTGCCATTTCTCTTATAAATTTCTGCTCTTACCAGCTTTTCAGTCTTACTCCAATATAAAATGTTCTTGGCGATCCTGGCCCATAAACATAGTTGCTATCACGATTCTTTCCACTGTCAAAATCATCCTGATAAGCATTGGTAATATTTTTAATTCCCCCGAATAGCTCCAAACCGGAATCTACCTGCTTCAATTTAAAGGTATACGATAGCTTAAGGTTCAACTCGGTAAATGAATCTGATTTTTTATACTCATCAATGGATTGTTCTGGTGCTCCTCCAAAATGAGCCAATAGCATAGGTCCTGTGTAAACGCTGCTAAGTGTAGCATTGAATTTTGAAGATGGCGTAAACGACAAGCTCGCATATCCATACTTTTCCGGAGTTCTCAAAAACTCACGCTTGGCTTCCAAACCATCTATGTTCTCTACCGCCTCATCGAACTTGCTCGACTGCAAGGTAAAACCAGCTTCGAATTGCGCTTTTCTATTGTAATTAGCTCTTAACTCCAAAGTGACTCCTTGTACTTTTGCACCCGATCCATTTCTCTTTTCGAATCTATCGCCAAATTCATCAGCTTCCAATGGTTCCAAATAAAAAGCATCATCCAACTTGGTATAGAATCCTTCCAAGGTAAATCCTGCAATCCACTTTTCTGTTGCCTTGTCGTAATTGATCGATCCACTCAAAGAGTTCGATCTCTCTTCTTTCAAACCATCAGCCAAAATAATTCTGGAAATTCCTCCTCCTGCGAATGCAATATGCATATCAGAATCGAAAGCCTGAGGAGCTCTAAAGCCAGTACCCCATGTCAATCGCAATTGTGTATTGGTTTTGTACTTGTACAGCAATGACAAACGTGGACTTAAAATGGCTTTATCAACTAAATTGTGCTTATCTACACGCAAACCAGCAAGGAAATTTAAATTTTTACGTACTTCCCAATCCGACTGGAAAAACCCACCAAAGTTCTTTGTGGTCTGATCTGTGCCATAACTGTAGCGAGGAATCGAGTCCAACACATCATCATACACATACTCTGTTCCAACAGTCAATACATTTTTGCCACCTAAGAAATCATTCAACCTATGATTCAATTGAGTTCCAAACTGTAAGGTCGTATTCTCTGTATCCCCATAAGGAGGATTACTCAAATGCAAATCAATTTCGTCCTGATCATCAGGATATATACCGGTATAATGATCTCTTTCAGTATACTGGCCTGCCGCATAAGCAATAAAGGACGAATTGTCTTCATTAAAATTTATTTGATAATCTAAACCAGCCATCAATACATCGTGCGTTCTTTCTTCTGATTGTTTTGCCAAATGAGCTGCTCTATCAACAATTTCACCTCCATATCGATACTCATGCAAGCTGGTAAAGCTCAATTCCAACTTCTGATTCTCGCTAGGCTTATAAAACAGGTTGGCACCAAATGAATTGTTTTTTAATTCAGGCAGTTCAGAATAATTATCACCATTGGCATCAAAAGCACTACGCGTTCTACGATTCACATAAATAGACGCACCTGCATTTCTTTTCTGATTCAGCATGCTGATGTTTCCATTCATAATCACATCCGATTCTTTTCCATCAATAAACTGGGTAGTCACACCAAAATCGTAACTTGGCTGACTTGGAATCTTGGTAATCACGTTCACGGTTCCACCAATGGCACTCGAGCCATACAGTGCTGAACCACCACCACGAACTACCTCTATTCTTTCTACCATATTGGCAGGAATCTGCTCCATTCCATACAAGCCTGTTAATGGACTAAAAATAGGACGACCATTAATCAAGATTTGTGAGTATCCACCACCCAGACCATTCATTCTAAGCTGTGTATAATTACAAGTCTGGCAATCGGTTTCCACTCGCAATCCTGGCTGAAAACGCAATCCCTCAGAGATATTACAAGCCTGTACCTGATCCAAGGCCTTACTCTCCAAAACATTCACAATTACCGGCGATTCGGTCTTTCTCTTGAATGTTTTTGTACCGGTAACCACCACATCATCAAGCGACATTACCTGCTCCTTCAATACAAAATTTACTTCAATGGTTTTGCCACTTTCTACTTTTATCTTTTGCCTGGCAATTTCATAACCCATCGATTTGGCTACAAGGGTATGTTCCCCTACCGGCAAATTCACCAATAAATAGTGTCCCGTATGATCGGTAGTGATTCCTAAGGTAGTACCCTCCAAATAAATACTTACAAAAGGAATGTGTTCACCACTCTGCTCCGATTTTACATCTCCAAAAACATTCGCATCCGTTTTCTGCGCCCAAAGAGCTTCGCTAATCCCCAACAAACAGAGAATTACAAATAAGTGTCTTATCATTTTCATATACTATTATTTTCTTTGTTATTCATTATTTCCTGATCACTGTTTACTGTTCATTGATCACTGATCCTTGTCACATATATATTGTTCGAAAATTCTTTCGGAATGACAATTTGTCTTCCAAGAATTGAAATTTCAGTCAATTGATTTTTGCTATACTGTTTTGCCACTTTTATTTCATTGTCAATTTCAATCTTGTTATCACAACAGAAATTGTAAAATTCTTCATCATTGCTCACCAACCTAATGATTCTATACTCCTGTCCTTCCTCTGCCTTAAAAAGCACTTTGCTATCTTTTTCAAAATCAACAAAGCCATATACATTGGGAATGGGATCTCCATGAGGATCAAAACTTGGTTTCTCCAAATAATTCCATAAAATCTCGGACATTCTATCCGATGTAGCATGCTCTAACAATTCAGCTTCGTTATGTATCTCTAACAAACTCATGTCAAAAGTTCGATACAGAAATGTCTCCCACAAACGATGCTTTCGAATAACCTGAAGTGCCAACCTTTCTCCTTTTGGTGTTAATTGTAAAGCCTGGTACTTTCGATATTCAAGCAAATCCTTCTCCGATAACTTACGAGCCATGTCGGTAGCAGCAGCATTACTGATGCCCAAAGCCTTTGCTATAGAGCCAGGTTTGGTATCCCTTGCCTCTAACTTCTGAAAGCAGTAAATGGTTTTTAAAAAATTCTCTGTTGATGCCGACATTTAAATAAAAGATTTAAGCATACTTAAATATTAATTCAAATATATTAAAAAACCTTTTATTTAGACTAATTCTACTTTAAGTTTTTTATAAAAAATACGCCAACATTACATTTAACACTTTGCTATTAATCGAAATTTACCTTCCTTTGCATCCCCCTTTTTTAAAAAAATAATTCGAGAGAATTGTTAAACAGAAGTCATCTTAATCAAACAATGCTTTATTAAAACCATGTATTTGTACGTGTTTGTACAAGTTGACTTGTCCTGTATACTATAGAATAAAAAAATTGAATTATGCGAGTAAAATTGATGTTTTCATGGCTAATGGTAATGGCCTTGATTTTGGTTTTAAGTTGTAGTAAGGATGAGACAAATCCTGAAGTAGAAATCAAATTAAATCCATCGAACTTTAATATCTCAGTAAAGGATCTTACCTACAATTCTGCTGAAATTCAGTGGACAGCTTCGTTAATTGCAGATGAATCAAAAATTGTGTACGATGTTTACCTAAATGATGAGCTGAAAGCTAAGGATTTGGAGAATTTAAGCTATCAATTTGAAGAATTGGAAGCGGTAACTACTTACGATATAGAGGTAATTGCAAAAAGTACTTATGAAACTCAAGTTGTTGTTTCGTATGCTTTAACGACAAAGGATACCCCAAATCCAGGAGCAATAGCAATGAAAATAGATGAATTATCTACCGATCAAATAAAAGTATCATGGGTTAACTCTGATCCAACTCAAAATTTGTCTTATGCAATCTACCTGGACGATGTCTTAAGAGCCGAAAATTTAACTGTGTCGACTTTTACCTTTTCCGAGTTGGAAGGAAACAAGTTGTATCATATTAAGCTGATTGGAAGAAATGAGTTTAATAAAACAGTTGAAAGTAAACTTGATATTACTACAAATGACTATGCAGAGCCCAGTGATTTTACCCTTTCAGTAGAAAGTGTGACAGGTAATGGAGCAAAAATAGTCTGGGGATCTTCGGAATCTGAAAAGTTGACTTACCGAGTTCTCTTGAATACAGTTGAACATGCTAAAGGCATTGAGGTTTTGGAATATGAATTCACATCTTTGACTTACAATACGCAATATACTGCAACAGTTGAGGCTACAAATGAGCATGGCAAAACCAAAAGTAAACAAATTGAATTTACAACTTTAGAAGCTGGAGTACCTGCTGATTTTATGATCTTTATTGAAAATATCAGTCAGGAATCGGCACTTATTCGTTGGGAAACAACAGGTGATAAAGAGGAGGTGATTAGTTATAAAGTATTCGTCAATGGATTTTTTAAAGGCGAAGCTTTTAACGTCAATCAGATTTTATTAGAAAGATTGGAAGCAGGAAAACTTCACCAACTTAAAATAGAAGCCAAAAATGCCTACAATAAAACATTGGAAAAGACCTCCGAGTTCTCGACTCTTGAAGCAGTCAGCTTGTCTGATTTTACTATCAGTTCGCAAGATATAGAACAGACTTCGGCACTTTTGAGCTGGACCGAATGTGTGGCCAGCGATGGCAGTAAGGTGACCTATGATGTATATTATGGAAGCGGATCCATCGCCAAAAGAGGATTGGAGGAAAGGCAGTACAAGGCCACAGGACTTCGTGCTGGTCAGGAGTATACCTACAAGATTGAAGCCCGTAGTGAGAAAGTATTATTGCCACGTACTCAAACCATATCATTTACGACCAAGGCATATGAAGTACCTGGTGAGTTTGAATTAAAGGTTCAGGATATTACAGAAACCCAGGCAAAAGTAAGCTGGACAAATTCAGAATTGCCATCAGGAGGTGCAATTACCTATGAGGCTTATTTGAATGACATAGCTTATACATACAACGCAAGTGGAAATGCTTTTATTTTTAAGAATTTAAAAGCCGAGACCAATTACACAGCCAGAATTGTAGCTAAATCTCAAAACAATACAACACATGAACAGACGATTCGTTTTACAACAAAAGCGGAAGCAGTTCCAGAAGTACAACTTAGTGTAGCAAATGTTGGAATTCGATCCTTTGAATTAAACTGGAAGCTAACGGAAAGTCCATCTTACGACAGCTATGAACTTTTTCTGGATGGCAAGTCAATAAAGGCGGGGTATTTTCTAACTTATACCTTCAGCGATCTGCAATCGAACACCAGCTATAAGCTAAAAGTTCTTGGCAAACGTGCGGGCAAAACCTATCAGAAAGAAATCGAAGTAAAAACTTTAGCCTATCCTGAAGCCTTGGATTTCGATTTGGTAATTAACCCGAAATCCTACAATCAGGTTGAGATCAATTTAAATGATTTTCAAGATAAGAATAGAGATCGATTTGAGGATTTCAGTGAAATGACCTACGAAGCCTATTGGAATGGTGCCAAAGAATCATGGGGAGAGGGGATAACATCTAAAATTGTAAGGAATTTGGAGGAACAAACGCATTACAATTTTCAACTAATTATAAAATATGCTGATGGAAGCATTGCCCTGGAAAAAAGAGCTGATTTTACAACACCCGAAAATCAGGCTCCTGTTTGGAATAGCGATTTGAAAATAAAGCAAACAGGCTTCAGTTTCTTAGAATTGGAGAATAATTTTGCTACTGATGCTGAAAATTCGGATTTGGTTTATACCTACTACGTGAATGGAACTCCTCTTCAGATGAATATTAATTATGGTGGAAACACTAGAGGTACTGGTCAGATTGAGAGTGGTGTAAATACAAATGATAATGAAATTTTATTGACACACCTGGAGTCGGATACAGACTACAGCTTTTATATTGAAGCAAAGGATCCTAAAGGAAAAGTAGGCCGCAGCAATACCATCCAGTTTAAAACTGCTGTTGATGCCAAGGAGGTTTTTAACATCATGGCAGCTATCGAAACAAATGTGAAACAGGTTGGTCCGCGTTGGTCAAAAATGGGAAAGGTTTCTTCGATGAAAGAAATCCGTATATTTTGGAATATTGACGGGGTTAAGATGGAGCGAGGACAGTACATCGATCCTTCAAAAGTGATTGAACTTGGTGGTGATCATTCTTTGGTTTTAGATTACAGTCCTTTCTTAAAAGAGAATCCAGATGTCAGTTTAAGCTTCACCGTTTTAATAAAATGGATTGACAACGAAGCTCTTGAGGAATCGGAATCAACTCTGATTGTGATACAAGAATAAAATATTGTACTTTCAACTATAAAAAATCCCGGTCTTTAATTAGATCGGGATTTTTTAAGATGATCAAGTATTTCCTTACCTGAGTGACCAAAATTAATTACTTCTTTGAATCATCCTTATAAGGTCGATACAAGGGTTTGTGCTCCACATCCGGACCTTCGGAATCAAACATGATGGCAATACGAGATACCAATGCGGCCAATATCATATATCCGGCAATAATCTGCAAAGCAACCGTAATGTGCCCCAATAAACTGGCAGGGGCAGCATTCATCGATCCAAAGCCCAAGGTAATCATGGTAACCACCGAGAACGAAACGGTATGTAATGCTTTAATAATGGTATCATTGCTGTTCATGTTGGTAATAATTTCTGGGTTGAACCAATAAATACAACCAAATACCAAAGCAAGTGTCGTAAAAATGTACAAGATTCTCCTTGTAGAGCGTCCATAATCCGAAATCTTCCAAAACAGATGAATAAACATATTCTTATACAACCTTTTCATGAAGCTGCCTGTTTTAAACCACTCTTCCCATCGGTTTCTTCTGATGTTGTAATTTAAGGTATCCATAAGACCCGATCGTAATCGTGCCGAGCTCAAACCTACACTTGTAAAAAGCGTACGCTTGTCTACATCAATGGTATCAATCAAGGTTTCACCATCTACAATTGCAAAGGAAAAATTGGCACTTTCAATTTTCGCGTGATGCAGGTCAGTTCCCTCAATGTGTACATATTTTGCACTTGCCCCTCTCAAATCGGTACCAATCATTCGGCTTTTCAAAAATTCTGTACCATTAATGGTAGCACCTCTCATGTCGGCCATAGTAAAGTTTGTCTTTTTTGCTGATCCATTGCTAAACCATGCCTTTCGAAAATCCGTATCGCGTAAATCACAAGCATCAAAATTTACCAGCGAAAGAAAAGCATAACTAAAATCAGCACAATGAAAATTTATATTACTCAAGTTTACCTTTTCAAAGTTCCTGCTGCTAAAATTAACGCCCTGTAAATAAATTCTCTCGTAATGATTCTGCTCTCTCCATCTATCCCATTCTCCAAAATCACCCTTATCGCTACAAGCAATCAGCAATTCGTAGGCTTTCTTATCTACTTTGGCATCAATTTTATCTTTTTTTGCTGCAGGCATTTCAGCACCTTCTCGTTTCGATAAGTCAATATCAATGAAAAAATTCCTTGTGCCAAAAGCATTGGGTATGCTATTGCTTTGAGGTTGCAACTCCTCCATTATTTCCACCCACTCCTCATTTATCCGATACTTGTACTGAAATGTACCCGATCGCTTAAAACTAATTTTTCGCTCGTAAACTCCATCGCCCTTATCGTGTAGCTTCAAAGGAGCCTCTAACCAATTGGTGAAATCGCCCGCTATTTCAACTTTTGATCCTTCCGGGGCTTCAAAGGCGAATAAGATGGTTTTAGATTTAAATAGATTCATGATTTTGGGTTTTGGGTTTTGGGTTTTGGGTTTTAGGTTTTAGTGATTCATTTATTTTCTATTGAATTAATCTTTCTATGGGTAGCACTTGTAATTTTATCTTTCCAAAATCTTCTTTTAAACGGATTTATCAGCAAATAAGGTATTGGATGATCTCTTACTGCCCAATCCATTTCTAAATCAAAAGTATATGCAAAACAGATCTTACCATCAATTAAAAAGAAGTAGAAAACACAAGTCCTGTATTTCTTGCTTACTTTAAAACAATGTCGATTTTGTATATCCATTTCAAATCCATTCTCTTCAAAAATTCTTTTAAGGATTTTGAAATTAACACTATCCGAATTATCAGTAGCTATTTTTGTAAATTTTAAATCTATAAATTGAAGTAAAGCTGTTAACAATGAAAAACAAACAAGAATAAATAAAAAAATAATACTTGCTTTTGGCATTTCGGAAGCAGAATATTTTGTCCATGTTATTATGAATATAAATATGGCAAATGCAAGCATTCCTATTTGCATCGAAAAATATCTAATAGTCCTAAAAGTGGACATAGGTATTCTTGTCTTTGAAAGTATAATGTTTCGAACTGTTACTTTATCCATTACAAATTAATTCTACCAAACAAACTGCTCTTCTATTCTCTAATCTTTTATTCTAATCTTCTCACAAAACTCCGAAATCTCAGCTTTCATTTCTTCATTTTTATGATCACACATCCCATAAATAATTAATGCTAAATCATTTTTTAGAAGTATCAATTGATGATGATGCATGTGATTTACTCCTGCATAACAATCACCAATCTTAGTCAATGCATTCGCACCATCCATCTGACAGTTCTCAGTACTATCTGTTTTAAATCCATACATGCCATGCTTTTTTAATCCATTGATAGCCATTTGAGATACCTGTTCCTGTGTCAAACTCCCATCAAAAGGTGTGGGAGTCAATATGACCATTGATTTTGCTGTCGATCCGTTTTTACCAATTGGTGTAAACACATACATATTTGATGAAAAACCACCAAACTTAAACTTTGTTGACAAGGTATCGACTGTAAAACCAACTCCTTCAAACGGATCAATAACAATCTCCTTGTTATATTTTACCGATAAAATAGTCTCTTTTAAACTGTTTTCAAGCGCTTTATCATTTGCCTTGTGAATAGAAGATATCATTGTTGAAAAAGTAGTATCCCCAAAAACCAAGCTTATAGAATTATAATTCTTATCATCCGTGCTACCAACCATTACCTTTGCTGGATATCCATCTACTTTTGTTTCTTCACATGAAAAAACGTTTATCCCCTGAAGTTCGAACGTTCTTTTATTAAAATCCTTGGCATTGGTATAATAATTACCTCCAACAAGATCCATAATAATGATTCCTTGTTTATCATCCTTTTGAAGTCCGGTAGTTGCTGGCATTAACGAATACCCATCAGGTATAGAAATCGAAACCCTTGTTCTGGGAATTTTGCTTTGCTTTTTTTGTCCAAAACAGCAAGTATTAAAAATTACAATTAGCAAGAACAATGGTATTACTCTTTTCATGTTGTTTCCTTTTCTTGATTTAAAATATTGTTATTTAACTTTCACCTTTCCTAATGCCATCCAATATTTCAATTGGCATATCTAATTTCATCTTTTTGATCTTATATTTTTGAACTTTAGTTAAATCAGGATCAAAACTAATTTGTCTGGTTTTAAAATTATTTTCTCTAATCCGATTAAATAGTTTGTCCACAAAAACAAACCATTCTGATGATGGTCTTAACAATTGCAATTCCTCATAATCTGTTAGATATGTATATCCATCTGCTAAATGAAAACACATTATTGCTGTTCCCATATCACAATTATCATCTTCTACAATTGCTTTTGGAAAATCAAATCCTTCATCCCAATTGTATTCATCAAGTAAATGGTGAAGTGTTTCTTTGTTTATATTCTCCCTGTTTTCTAACATTTCAGGACCACTTCGTCTTAAAAGCTCAATCGATTTTAGTGTGAATAATAAAATCCTATAGATTTACATTATTTAAACTTTATACTACAAATAGTATATTCATTTACATTCGAGCTTTTCAAGATAATCATGCACCAATGGTATTGAACTATCCTTCTCAATTGCCTTATTTAATAATTCCCTGGCCATTTGGTAATCTTTTTTCTTATAATAACAGATCCCCAAATTCCTTACTGCATATACATTGTCTTTATCAATGCTAATCGATTTTAATATCTCATCCATACCCTCATCAAATCGATCAAGCATCAACAATGAAAAACCTCTATTATTAAGAGCGTAAGCACATTTATTATCCAAATCAATAGCTCTGCTAAAATCAAATATTGACCTTTCATATTTTTCCAATAGTTGATACGAATATCCTCTATTGTTATAATAGACAGAACTCTTATCATTAATTTCTATAGCCTTTGAATATTCCTTAATAGCACCTATATGATCACCTTGCAAAAACCGATCATATCCAGCTTGAGCGAACTGCTGTGATAAGTCAATAATATGCTCTCCCAATTTAGAAGAATAATCAACTGAAATACTCTTCCTGTTTTTAATCAAATTTATAATGGCCTGACCATCATTATAAACATCTCTACCATCAAGATTTACAACTGGTTTCTTTTTGGGAATAAAATCAATAAAGAGGTCATACACCGATGAAATTAATAATATCATAACCAAAGCCTTAGGGATATCCGGCCATTCATATACAATTGATAAATACGTTAAAACAAATGAAAACACAAAAACAAATAATGGGCCTGAAGCTAATATCACAACTTGTTTGAATATCGATAATTCAGAACTAAATGAGTCACATAATCCACCTGTAAATTGCATAGGACTATATTTAATGAAAATATGCAACCTCCCCATTCTTAATTTTATACAATTTTTCACATCCCTAAATGAACCGATATAAACATTAACATTACCTTTTGTGAATATTAAAGCTGGAATGGCATGACCTATTTCATGCAATGCAATTGTTATTGGTCTCAATATTGCAGAAATTAAGACTATAATATAAATAACATATATAAATTTCATTAATGCCTTATTTATCGATTGGAAAAGTTCCTATTGCATTAGCGCCCTCCAATTTAACAAGAATACATTTTAAACAAAATCTTTACCCTAATAAATTGACATAGATTCTGACAACTTTCCTACTTTTCACCATTCCAACTCTTCAAGACTTTCAGAAAAAAAGTCCCCAATTACTCGGAGACTTTCTATTTTACCATTTAAAGTATAATTTTCCACATGAAGAGCTCACATTAAGAATGGCCTCTACATGGCTAGCTGAGGTTTACAACTATTTCTTTATTGCTTTAAAAGTTCCATTGGGTTGAATCAGGCTAAGCTCTGTATTGTCTTCAGCAAATTTCACCTTATAACCATCCAATCCCTTCAGAAGAAACAAATTCTTATCTGATGCTAACAATTGATATTCCGGTTGCCCCGCAACAAATAGATACAGTCCCTTATCATCTTTGGTATAAACCTTTATAAGCATACCGGCAACTTCATATTCTCCTTCATATCCCTTAAGTTTCGATATATCCACATCTATGACTTCCGGTTTATGAATGAACTCAATAGGGTCCAGGCTTGCTTCTAGCTTTAAATTCAAGGCTGAGATTTCACCAGCATCATTCGTACTAAAATTAAACTTCAAGGGTCCAGTTTCGCTTGTATCAATACCATGCTCTGTTACTTCAATTGGATTAAATACATCATAGTGATGATGTTTTAGGTAATAACTATTCCTTTTAACATTGGCGAAGAGTGAATCTCCTTTTACCGATACATTGATTGTTCCGTAGCCAGGATGAAAGTAATCTCCCTTGTAAGAAATGTTCTTATGCGATGGCTTGGTGTTTTGTGCTCTTTGCGAGTTCGATTCCTTTTTTTCCCTGGCTTCTTTTCGTTTCTCTTTTATTTCGGAGTAGTAAGCAAGCCAGTCAAACTTTTTCTCAACCAACAAATAATCCGAAATCATATTTCGAACCATTCTTGGAACAAATGAAGCATTTTGATTTGCCAGTACAACAATTCCAATGCTATCCGAAGGGAAAAATGCTACATTGGCCGAAAAACCATCAATATTCCCTCCATGCTCTACCCTGTAATGACCTCTATAGGAAGATATCATCCAGCCATACCCATAATTAGACATATGAAGATCAGGATTTTCCTTATCGGGTAAACCACCGGAAATTACTGCCTGTGAACTCATTGCTGCCTTAGCATATGACTCTGGTAAAATTTGTTCTCCATTAAATTTTCCATTATTTATCCAAAGCTTCAACCAGTTTGCCATCTCACCTACGCTACTGTTAATGCTTCCTGCAGGAGCCATACCAGCAATACGATAATAATCCATTTTACGATTTATACTATCCTTATAAAGTTCATAACCAATTGCTTTATTTGTACTTTGCTCCAGTTCCTCAATCGATAAATTGGATCGTTCCATTCCCAAGTGATTAAAAAAGCGCTCTCTAATATTCTCTTCCCAGCTTTTTCCTGTAATGCGCTCGGCAATCACCCCTTGAAGAAGAAACATGAAATTGTTGTAATGCCATTTCTGTCGTAAACCAGTAAAAGGTTCGTGATACTGAATTCTTTGAATTAAACTATCCTTGCTATAGCTTGGAAATAAATACCATGAAACATCATGCCTTGGAATTCCTGTTTGATGACTCATGAGGTCACGTATATTAATCCCATGATCCAATTCATTGCTAAAGAATTTTAGTTCCTTAACATGCTTAATGGGACTATCTTCGAACGATAACTTCCCCTCATCTTTTAATTGTCCTAAAAGTGCACAGGTAAAAGCCTTTGATGTAGAACCAATGGCCAAGAGTGTATTTTCATTCATGGGAATTTTATTTTCCAAATCCTGATATCCAAAGCCTTTGGCATAAATGGTTTTATCTCCATGCACAACCGCTACAGCAAAACCAGGTGCCTGTGTTACTTCCAGTATTTTTTCGAACTCTTTTTCAATGCCTTTTAATTTATTATCATTTTGTGCAAGCCCTGCAGATACCATTCCAAGCAGGAACATAAACATTATACAATTCTTAAACATAGCTTATGGATTATTAATTTATTATCATGATGGTTCCCAAAACAATTCTTCTGCTCTTATGCAGAATCATCCATTAGAATTACTCACACTAGTTTTTTCCAAAACCATAGATGTAATCCTGGGCACGGATGATGAACAACTTGTCAGAAATGGCAGGAGTAGCCATGCAGGTTTCACCCACCGGGTTTCTTGCAATGATTTCAAATTCAGGTCCTGCCTTCACCACAACCACACCTTTGCTTTCACTGGTACAGTACAACTTGCCATCAGCCGCTACCAACGATGCGGTTACTGCACTACATTTTAAGTTTTTTCGATAGATTTTCTCTCCTGTTTCTGCATGGTAACAAGTGAGCAATCCGTTATTGGCCATGGTATACAAATAACCATCATAGGCAATTGGTGATGGCATATAAGTCCCTCCTTTTAGGTATCGCCACTTGATAAATTCTCCTGAAGACAAACTATCCGGAATAGAGATATCCCCACGCCCTCCGGGGATGATGGCATAAACCGGACGAACAGGTGGATATCCTCCCGTTACGTAAATCAAATCATTATACACAACAGGTGTACCCACGGTAACCTCCGAATTTGGTCCCAGTTTCCACAGCTCCTCACCAGTATCCGGATTATAGGCCTTTATGTATTCGGTTCCATTTGTAATCAGCTCATTATGATCTTTGCCGTAATACACAACCGGAGTTCCCCAGGAAGAGATCTCTTCCCGATTGTTTTTCCAAACCTCCTTGCCCGTTGCCAAATCAAAAGCAGCAACATAAGAATCCTTCGATCTGTCAGCCTGAATGATCACGGTATTCTTGTAGATCAATGGAGAAGCAGCATGTCCCCACTGGGTTTCCGACTCGAAAAACCAACCCGCGTCAAGAATTCCCATATCTTTTCTCCAAATCTCATTACCATCCATATCGTAACACACCAATCCCTCAGATCCATAAAGTGCTACCAGGTATTTCCCGTTGGTAACCGGAGTGGAATTGGCCTGTGTTGCCTTTGGATGGCGCTTCACCTTAGGCACACCTTTATAGGCGGTATGTTCCCAAAGAATATCTCCCTTGCTCTTGTCCAAACAAAAGATCTTCCATACATGATTCGAATTGTCATTTACAGGTTTTACATCACCATATAAACCCACGCGATATTCTGCCGTTGGATCTTCACCTATGGCCGTAATCACATATATTTTGTCCTCCCAAACTACCGGACATGCATGAGAAAGCCCCGGAATCCTGGTTTTCCATTTCAGGTTTAAACCCTTTTCGGCATCCCATCTAACCGGTGGATACTGACCATCACCGTTTCCCTGGCAATTTTCTCCCCTGAAGGCAGTCCAGTTCAATACCTCTTTCACTTCTCCTACCTCATCCTTGTACTCAGACTTTACTTCCTTTTTCGCTACTTCTTCCGTTCGAACAAAATCTCTCTGGTTTTCACCATTGCGAAACTTTACCGCTACAGCTATGTTCTCAACGGTTTTAAACGAGAGTGTAATGCTTGGAAATTCTGCTACAGAAAAAATGTTTAATGAGTCATATTTCAATTCGTAATACTTGACATCATCAAAACTTGCAAATATCTTATTGTCTTCATTTTTGATTCTCAATTGCCCGTCTTTTTCTGAATACAAACCAGCAAACTTCACGTTTTTATCGTGATTATTCACTTTTGGAAGTACAGCTCCTGCATCCTTCAACAATTTGCATAGGTCTGTATTGTTCATCCCTGTTGCAGTTATCAGGGCAGCATTTAATTTATCACTTTCAATTTTCGTATGATCCAACAGTAGTTTTACTATCTCAACATGTTCATTGCGCACGGCAAGCACAATGGCATCATTGGCCCCAGCTACGTTTTTATCCAGCAATAGCTTCACGATATCAAGCTTCCCCTCTCTTACACTAAAAGGCAACAACCATTTGGTACTCAAATCAGCACCATGCTCCACCATCAGCTTTATCATTTCGAAGTTGGTTTCATAAAAAGCCCATTCAAAGGGAGTAGATTGATAAAAACGATCCCTGTTGTTTGGATCAGCACCATGTTCCAACAAGAACTTTACTGCCTCAAGGCTATTTTTCTCCACTGCAAAAGTTAAGGCCGTGGCTCCATATTTCGATTTTGTATTTACATCGGTGCCCTCTTCAATCAACTTGGCAAGAGTGCCAATGTCATTGGTTTTGGCTGCCTTAAAAAAAGGAAGGTTGTCGGATTGTGCATGAGCTGAGAGAAACACAGCTACCATTAGAAAAATGCTTAGGAATAATCTTTTCTTCATTCTTATAGAATTTGTAGTTAGTATTCAGGCCCAATACGGATAAATACATTCACCCCCTATTCCTTCTACACGTCCTACAAACTATATACTTTCCCTTACACCAAGTAGTATTTTACCGTCTTATAAATTTATGATATATTTTCCCTTTCCCTTACACTTTCCTTAAAGATTTAGTTTTCAGATATCTATTTGGAACAATTCTATGCTTTAAACAGACACTATTATATGAAAAGATTCTTAAATCCTCCGGTGTATTGCTTCCCAAATGATATGATCTAAGCACAGAGAACAAGAAGACACACAGAGGAACAAGCATTTCTCATCTCTATGACCTCTGTGCATAAAAAATTTCTCCTCACAATCAGGATCATTCAAATATGCAGCTTTCCAATAATACCAAATGTAATATTTAATGAGCCATGTATTAAATGGCAGACAGAATGAGCTTACACTGTACCTACAATGTTTTATACACTTTCTTAGACAAAGTACTTCACTATCTTTTAAGCGATTTTTCTTCGCTCTTAACAAATGGATTGATAAAGGCTTTTCCATTCATTACATTAATTGCATTAAAGATTGACACCAAAGCACCAATGAGTAATCCTATCATAAAGGGAGTCAACTGATTCACTTTCCAATAAACCCACAAGCCTCCCAAACTGATTCCCAAAATACACACCTGCATACTAAGAACAGCATGAAAATGATGTATCATATCTTTTGTTTTATTTTTTCTCTGACGCCAAAGAATCAAGCTTGGAAAGAAAAGAGGCAACAATCCACTTAAATGCAAAAATCCAAGCCAAGTGTTGTGATTCACTTCCTGATCCTTCTTATCATCATTCGTCTCCTCTACAAATAAGCTGAAATCAACATCCAATGCCTTTGCAATCATCTGAAGTGTATAAGCCCGTGGATCAACCTCTCCATTCTCAATCCGCTGTATGGTTCTTGCACTAAGCTCAGTCCTCTCAGCCAAGTCTTCCTGAGTTAAACCTTTTTTTACCCTTAGTTCTTTGATAAGTTTTCCTGTTTCCATTTTCATTTCGTTTTTGATTTTGAGTCAAATGTCTGACTGATTAGGGTAACTTTCCAACTACAAAAGCACGACATTTACACGACACTCAAAATCAATCCACACATTATCAGCACTTTGAGAAAATGGAAAAATTAACTAGTATTTAATATTATCACTTATTCTTTTCATTCCCAAATTATAATATTGATTTAGAAATGTAGTCTTTATCAACTTTCCCAAGTTATATAATTCAAAGATCCGTCCATATTAATTTGCACTACTAAAAGCTGATTACAAGGTTCTCCATCAATGTCAATCGAGTAGTCAAATGTTCCGAAATAAGATTCCTGTGGATAAATCCCAACTCTTATTAATTTCAGTTTTTCCATTAAGAGACTACTTCTTGATTTTTTTCGACTTTTTAAATCTATTATTCCAGCTAATTCATTCTCGCTAAGTTCATCAAGATAGAAATTTAGATAGTCGGATGTCATACTAACGGCTTGTTCAAAGTCCGCTTTTATGTAGTTCTGATTTTGATTATCAAATACAGGTATCTCATTCACAAACTCTATTACCTGATTTAATTCAGATTGGCTCGACATTTCAGTCTCAAAATTCAAATCTAAATTGAGTTTTCCCTCTCCATACTTTAATGTCCAATCATAATAATCGGTTAATTTATTCAATTCAATCTCTGCGAAATCTGGTTTTTCCAAAATTCGGATTTCCTCTTTTCTTTTTTCATTCCTTTTATTGTTCTTTTTGAAAAAATCAAATATTCCCATTTTTTTGATTGTTTAGTCAGATTATAGCTAATCGTTTGGGTATATGGAGTGTCCCCTTGCCTCACGAATCGTAGACTAATGCTATTTCACCACACTTTCTAAAAATGATTTTGCTTTCTGTATCATATCTTGTGCTGGCTCTCCTTTTACAACAATAGATGATTCTTCCCTAAAGTATTTGCTTTGCTCGTCACGCAGAGCCGAAAACCAATTAAACGATCCATCAACAATGATATCATTATCAATAATTATTGTTTTACTATGAATCCCATTTACAAGCTTTAATTTTGCACCACTTTGCTTGATGATCTCACGCCCCTTTTTGGCTGGAAGTTTTAATTGATTATTTGAAACATCAAGTGTTGAATCTGTAATAACCAAAACCTTTACTCCTCTATTTACCGTACTCCTTAATTGTTCCTTGATAGAATTAATCCCTTTTGATTTCAACGCTTCTTTCTCGTTTCCATCATAATACTTAATCGTATCACATTCTATGGCATTGGAAGAAATAAAAGGAGAAACAATGATTAATTCTGATTTTGCAATTTCAAATGCTCGATTTAAAGTTCCAACATGCTTATTTAAATCACTCACACGAACGACATTCTTGTCTGCATTTTTATTGTCGTAAACAATTTTATTCGATAGCTCACAACCTTCATCTTCCTGTAGCCATTGTTTTAAATAACCTAACGGATTTTTCTTTGTTGCATCAATGGCGTTCAGATTCCCAAAAACAAGAAAGCTCGACTTTGCTCTTGATATGGCTACATTAAGCATGTTAATATTACCTGCAAAAGAAGTACTGTTACCAGGAGTAATCACCGTAGAAAAAATCACAATATCAATTTCGGCGCCTTGCAATGCATGAACCGTTCCTGATATCAATTTCTGATAGATTTTCTTATCAATATTTAACAATTCATCTTTAATTAAAGAGGCCTGCGATTTATATGGTGTTACAACTGCAAGAATATCTGTTATGGGTTTATTTCCAAACGCTTTTTCAAGCTCTAGTCGTTTACTATCAATCCATTTGGCAATGATTGCTGCATCCTGCACATTTCGCTTGCTACTTCCAATTTGCTCACTAGTACTTTCAATATGCATAAACCCTTTTAAAGGAAGTCCTGTTTCGACCTTCCTCTTGTTCCCTTTTGTTAATATCAATTTGTTATGATATACATGCTTATTGCTGTAAGATATGATCTTGTCGGGGCATCTTCTGTGTTCTTTTAGCAGAGTTCCTCCATCCTCACCATCTTTTACAAAACAGGCTTGTTGAGCCATTCTCATTATATTACCCAGCGAGCAAAGTAAGCCGTAATTTTTATAGGTGTTGAAGATATCATCGAGTGCAGTTTCAGGTAAAAGATTGTTCATTTTAAGATTTACAACATCCAGCTTATCTTCTACCGAACTAACGGGCGGAATTTGAAAAATATCACCCACTACAATTGCTTTTTTTGCCAAGGAAAAGGAAGGAATGGCAATTTCAGGAGCTACCTGACCTGCCTCATCAACAATCAGCAAATCAAATAAATCGTAATATGCTTTTTCACCTTCAGCCCTGTCGTAAAATGTACTAAAGCGAGGGATAGAATGAAAAGTAGAAATATAAATTGGCGTTACACCTGCAAATCTTTGCAATTTTTCTTTATAAGTATCCTCGCCTCGTTCTCTATCATTGCTGTCTTGCTCTTGCTTCAGCTCCAGATTTAGCAAATATTCAGCTTCGCGAAAATGTATCGCATACCAAAAGGCTTCGTAACGGTACGATACATCCATTTTAACTTGCATATCCTCCAAAGCTTGTAAACCTGTGTACTCTTTACCTGTCATAGCCTGAAGGCTTTCAAGAACATCGCCATAATTCTTATTCCATTCGCGAATACATTGATGATAACTTGAAGTCAACTCTTCAATTTTGCATTGCAATGCCAGTAATTCATTCAATCGTTCATTGAGTTGCTTAAGCGAATTGGTCTTTGATATTATTGCTTCGTTTAGCAAATGAAGCAGAGCATTGTAATTGCTATAATCCGAAATTCCATTAACATCCACATTCAGCATAATTCTTTGAAACAGAGCAGCTCTGCGCTTTTTAAATTTTGGCAGAAAACAGAATAGCTTTTGCAGAAAAGGCTGTTGCTCTTTGGCTCTTGTCAACTGCTCTTCCACATCAGAAATTTGTTGAATTTCAACACCATACTTTTCAATATTCTCATAAGTAGAAGAAATATTTTCTTTTAGATCATCAAGATGTGAGAAGTTAGCAGTTTTCAACAATTGCCCAATACTTTCATATCCTTCAGCAATATCAATATGCTCTTTTATCTGTCTTACTTTCGACTGTACAATGGACAATAATTCATCTTTACACTCTTCAATATCAGTACATGCCTTGATATTCTCAGCGAACTCTTTTAAAAAGAACTCCTTTTTATCCTCTACATCGCCGCTTTCAAAATCATTCAAAAAGCCATTCCCATATTCCGAAGTACAAGTTTGATACTTTTTGTTATCATTGGTCGACAAATACAAACCCAAAGAAGACACCTCGGGCAACCACCTGTTGGTTAACTTGTCTTTCGAATCCAGAACAAAACTATCAAGTATATTTGTAATTGCCTGGTTATTTGCAGAACAGGCAACAATTAGTTCTGGTTTTTGCTGATTTGCCACAGTAGAAACCACACTATTGGCTACCACCGACTGTAAAAATGTAGTTTTACCCGTACCCGGAGGACCATTTACCGCCAGAACATTCGATTCTTCAAGAAGGTTAAAACAAGTAATGCTCTCCCTTTGCGAAACAGACAAGGGAAATTCTCCACTCATTTGTCCCACATGCATTTTATTTCTAACAATCTTTGATTGCTCTGGTATAGCAATAGAATTTACACCTTCCCTATCAATAAGTTTTTGAAGCAACCCTTCAGTCGGAAGCGATTCTTCCAACCTGGTGTACAACTTTCTAATATTCTCACTTAGGCCTCGCAATTCTCCTTTTTGAACAAAAATGTGCTTCTCCTGTTTTATATTGTATTCCTCAAAGCTTTTCCCCGTTATCAACTTGAAAAAAGATTCACACTTTCTCCAAAATTCACTCCATGTCTCCTCTTTAAATTCGATTTTTTGCAAACCACTATCAACATCCTGAATGGATGCAATACTGTATGTACCTTTAGGATTCGGAACCAGATACTCCCTTACAAAAAAAGGTTTAGTCAATCCCTTGTTGTTTTTTTGTGGTGCCAGTGTACCATCCTTATACATTATAGCTGGTATCCAAAACGGATAATGAACTTCCTCCACCAACTCTTTCGATTTTGCATGTTCAAATGCCGTTTGAATGGAGCAAGAACAAACATCGACATTGATAAACTGAGTTTCCTCCTTGGTTTGAGAAATGTTCCACAAGAAATTTGCATGCCTCTGTGGAACCTTATCGATAAAGTATGATTCCACCAGTATAGGATGTGTTGTAACTTCAATCTTTTTCCTATCAACATCTGCCAATGTTTTCTTCCAGTAACTTAACCAGTATCTTATATCTGAAACCTTTACCACTTTGCTAATTTTAAATTCTTACTTTATAATGTCACAAAGCCACAAGAGAAGACTCGTATGGCAGTACAAAATCTACTAAAGAAAAGATGTAATTTTTTAAGACTCACTTCGCATGACAAAACCTATTAATTCTACTTCAGCCCATCAAACTTCGCCTTCATGGTAGGATTACCATAGGTCAATTTTTTAATGGTCAAATCATCGGCCTTGTTATTGGCCAAACGCAAATTATTCTCCGATGACAAAAGCGCATCCTTTGTTTTCTGAAGATGAGTAATGGTTTTATCGATCTCGTCAATGGCCGTTTTAAATTTTCTGCTGGCCAGTTCGTAATTGTAGGCAAAACCTTTTCTAAAAGCATCAATCTTTTCTTCGAACCTGGTGATATCCACATTCTGATTCCTCATCATGTTCAGCTCAGCCTTGTATTGCATTGAATTCATGGCAGCATTTCGAAGCAGGGTAATCATCGGAATGAAAAATTGCGGACGCACCACATACATTTTTTCATACTTGTGCGATACATCAACAATACCCGTATTGTAGAACTCATTATCCGATTCTAAAAGCGAGACCAGTACAGCATATTCACACTCCTTGTCTTTTCGATCCTTATCCAACTTGGCAAAGAAATCCTCGTTTCTCTTTTTCGTAGCCGTTTCATCGTTCTCGTTCTTCATTTCGAACATGATAGAGATCACCTCATTTCCTGCCTCATCCGTTTCGCGGTAAATAAAGTCACCTTTACTTCCCCCTCGGGCATCGTTATCCTTTTCGAAATAGGCTCTCTGGAATGCCGTTGCACGCAGCTTGTTAAATTCCGATTCGCAATGCTGCTCCAAAGTTTCCCCCACCATCTTGGTAGAAAGTTTCTGCTTAAAGTCCTTCAAACGAACAATCTCATCATCCTTCATTTTAATGGTTTCATCTTTGGCAATCAACTGGTTGGTAAATTGTTCCTTTATCGATTTTTCAAGCAACTCCTTCTCTGTCTCTTTTATTTTCAGATCATTCACCAAATCATCTCTCTGCTTTTCAATTAGCTTGGTGGCCTCCGATACGGCTAATTTCTTCTCCGTCTCCGCCTGCTCTATCCTCGATTTCATTTCAGCAATTTCGCCTTCTTTGGCAGCCAATTTCTGCAATAATTCCGTTTCACTTTGGGCCTTTTGCTCTGTCAGTTTTCTGTCCTTTTCGGCCAACTCCTTTTCCAACAGACTTTTCACATTGGCCTCTGCCAGTTTCACCGCATTTTCCTTTTCAGCTTCCTTGCTTTTTAGACTGCCAGCCAAATCATCGCGTTCCCTTTCAATTTGTTTGGTAGCCTCCGATACCGCCAACATCTTCTCACTTTCTGCCTTTTCAATCTTCGATTTCATTGCAGAAATTTCACTCTCCTTCTCAGCCAACTTCTCCGAAAGTTGCGTATCGCTTTGCGCCTTCAATTCGGCTAACTTTCTGTCCTTTTCGGACAGCTCCTTTTGCAAGACATTTTTAATGTTTGCCTCAGCCAACTTTATGGCATTCTCTTTTTCCTGATCTGCCAGCAACAACCTCTTCTTCAACTCCTCCTCAAACTGACTGTCTCGAACTTGATTTAGAATATCCGCAAATCCAGCTTCATCTACCTTAAAGGCTTTCTTACAATTGGGGCAAATTATTTCGTTCATGTGGTATCTGTTTTCTTCTGTAATATATTACAACCCTACTAAAACTAAACTGTTATAATTGGTGGTAAAATTAATGATTTTGTTTTGTGCTAGCTAGCGGAGATCTCTCCTCTCCTTCACCAGCCCATAATTTCCTCGAACATCTATTATAGAATACCCCCTTAAACTTTAAGATATTTAGTAATGATATTTCTAAACACCATATCCCAAATTCTAATGCCTCATATTTAACTATAGTTGAAATATTCTCTAGCTTCAGTCTCTTTTCCTTTTGAGAATGTACAATTGCATTACGAATCTCTACAAACGCATCAATTTCATCATGAATACTATTATTATCTCTCACAAACTGCTTTAGATTTTCTAAATTGATATTATCATTATTCATTCCATTAACCTGTGATAACAATAAGCGAACCTTATTTGCCGCTGATAAATTTTCACAATCTCTTCCTCTAATTAATTGATTCTTCTCAACTACAAACCAATTATACATCAACTCCAATGCAGTCTGGGTCCAGGTTATAGATCCTTCTACATATCCACTATACGCATTAGCTTCAACGTACCAATGAACAGCTGATATTAATAAATTCTTATCTGATTTATTTCTCCACAGTTTATAAAATTCCTGCCACAATTCATTTAACCCGTTAATATCATGTTTTGCAGGCCATGTCGTCACATATTGATATTGATCTACAGTATAATCTGTATAATCAGTCCAAATAGTTTTACCATCATCCATTCCTTGTATGATTAAAGGTGTCGTTCTTCTTCCATTCAAAAAACTTAAAAATGTGGAAAATGAATGAATAGTATCTGATATATCTTCGGTAGAAACTGGATTTTTATGACATATCATTTCTCCATTATAAAGAAACACATAGCCTCCTGTATCTTTTAATCTATTAACCTTATCTTTAAAATTCCTTTCTCTATCGATTCTGATTGTAAAGTATTCATTCTCGAAAACTAACCTATCTCTCCCTAAATAATTCTCTGTTTCATCACGAATAGATTCTCCGAAGAAATCTCTTAAGTTAGGAATCACAAATTTCAACTTATCGACCTTTATTGTTCCATCACCAAGGATTGCTCTACCTTTTAATATTCCAGATAGCTCTACTTGGTCAGAGAAGGTTTTATTCATCAAATAGAAACTCCCCAATTTTTCCTCATTTATAAATAGATCAAATTTTCCATCTGACGAAATTAAATTGATCTCCTTTTCTGAACAGAAATCTACTATCCCAATAAATTTCACTTTCAAGTTTGGAAACCATAACAACTTAACTGTTCCTGTTAAGTTAATTTCCATAGTTCTTTGTACCAGCTTAAAGTTTCCTTCATGGATTAAAATTGATTGGTTTGGTTCATCCATAGTAATTGAAGGTTTTATTGCCAAAGGGATATCCTCTATCATTCTTTTTACTTCATCTTTCATTTTACTCAAAACAGTTATATATTCCCGCAAGAATACTTTCGTGTGATCTCTACTAAAAAGAGATAACTCTCTTCAATATCCCAATCATTATATTCTAATTCCTTTCAAAAATTGCCTCTATATCACAACTTGAATTTCCACCAGAAGAATAACCTCCTCTAAACTCCTCTTCATATCCCTCCCCATATGAACTTATAAAATCATCTACTAACTGGTCTATTTCAATACTTTCAATAATATCAGCACCGTCAATTTCTATATAATCCAAAAGTTTTTCATCTAATTCGGATATAATAGTATCAAGGATGGATTCCATTTCATGTTCTATCCCTCCAGAATCAAAATCCAATACAAATTCACCATGCTCATGATCATAACTACTATGAATATAAGGCTCTAGATTCGCGGAACTTTTATTGTCAGCAAACACTTCTCTAATATATGAATCTACTTCATCACTCAAATTTTCGAAAAGTATTTCATCTTTAATATCATACTTCCTTATTAATTCCACCACCTTATTAATATCTTCTCTGTCTAAGGAACCATATTGTATATATCCAGCAACAAAAGAAAAATCCTTAATTTCAACATTTCCATTAAAATCAATTAGCAATTCCAAAAGTTCATATAATCTTTCCCCTCTTGCTTCTTTATAACTTGATATTTCTATAATAAATTTTTCTATTGAGTTTACGACTCTAGTATTTAAAATATCAAGACATGAAAGTTGTACCAAATAATCCCAATCGCGATCTATAAGTTTAATATCGCAAAAGTGTCTAAATAACTCAGATTGTATTTCTCGAATTATGCTACGGGAGATTCTATTATTTTGTTTTAAACTGTTTAAAAAGTCAATCGAAGATCTTGTACCTAAAGCTTTTAAAACAGATTCAACTAGATCAACATCTTCTAAATATGCATTTAAAACGAAATCACTAACCGAAGGATTAAATAGTGTATACTCATAAATTCTGTCCCCTATTTTTCTTCTATTTAGCAATGATTTAATTGCTAATTTTCTAACTGCATCAAAGCTGCTATCAGTACTGCCTGTATTCATTTTAAAATTTTGTTTATAGAATGAATAAGACTTACTCAACACACTTTCGCCAATTACCCCTGAGTTAAAAACAGTTAGGAAAGTCAAAACTCTAACCGGATCATCTATTTGATATTGAAAGAAATTACTCCAAATCTCTTTAGGGTTATCAAGTTTATCAACTATATAGTTCCAATATTCACTTGATTTAATTCTAGAGATTCTCTTATTGTTAGTGATAAATTCAATAATTCTGGGATTAAAGTTCTTGTGTTGAATTATCTGTTTATATCTTTTTTGCTTATAAATTTCATCAATATAAACATTGTCGAGATTTGAATGATAAATGTGATTATAAAGAATTTTTGCTTTATCCAAATCAGATAGATCTTCAATTTTCAACAAGAATTCATCCTCCCTAAGATCCTCATTTTGGAACCGATGACTTGAACTTACAGCCATTGCTAGAATATTTGTTCTGGAAGTAAGGATGAACTTTTTCGAATCATCCTTTTTAATCCTATTTATAAACTTTACTATATGAGAATCTCTTTTATTACTTATAGCATCATATACATTACTTCCAAGGAAATCGTCACAATAAAATACTATCTTCTTTTTTTCTTTTTGCCTAAGGATGGCCTCTGCTTCACTAATTGATTCTTCTATATCACAAAATTCAAATCCATTTGCTGTATAGTACAGTGCAAGATTATTAGCTAATGTCGTTTTACCTATACCTGGTTCGCCAGAAATAATGATAACATTACTATTCTTTAAAATTTCCGTTCCTTTGGTATGATTATTTGTAATTACATACCTCTCATTATTTGATTTAATCTCACTTAAAGTACTCTCACTTCTTCCTTTTATTGCATTATTATATACTATATCTAATATTTGTGTACTTGTTATCCATAGTTTATAATTCTTTTCGACAATATTTTGATTCTCTTTCTTTGAAAGGAAATCATTTATATCATCTTCTCCCCAAACATCTGATTCAGATTTTATAAAAGGTGAGAATATCTCTACTATTTCTTTTTTGTTCTCTCTAGATAATGGAATGGATGTAAAAAAAACATACTTAATTGGATTAAGTTTCTTTACCTTATCGACCTCCTCTTTTTTTAATTTACTGATTAAACCTTTATATCCTGTTTTCCAATAGTGTTTGCATTGTATTATTCCTTCCCTTTTACCAATCCAAAAACGACCATCAACACCACCATCTCTACCTGCTTTAAACTTCTCAACAGTGAGATCTAATTCATCTGAAATAATATCTGCAGATAAAGATTCAAATTCTCTATCATTTAGTTTAGATAAAAAAAACTCCATTAAATTTATTTAAGATATGTAATTCGTTTTGTGCTCTGTTTAATTTTCAATTTTACTTACCCATTCCCTCAGAGTTTCAGGATAAACAGTAGGATAACCATATCCTTGAGGTTTTATCCCTTGTATTGTTTTATTGATATACTTATTTCTTGTATCAATATCTGCCACTTCTCCATTAAAACCATACCCTAAATAAACATTACCATACTTATCTAGGCGCTCTTTGGTATACCATTCTTTTATTTTAAACACCTCCCTTATAAGACCTCTATATTCACTTAATACATAACAATATTTTGGGGGCCTCCATTCTGCCATTTTCCAAGTTTCTTTTGTAGCATTATAAATAGCTTCAACACCTGCACCTTTTTTATAATTCTTATTGATGTTTATTATTAAGCAGTTGTCATCAATAACCTTTAATGGCTCCGCATTATAGATAGATATAATTTCATCGGAAGTCATTAATCCATTTTCTATTGAATTAACTCCACCTTGAATATTACCTTTGACAAAGGTATTAAATGAAGGAATATATCTAAACGTATCAATTAAGCTAGCTTCTACTGCAAATGCGGCAGACTCACTTAACCCATGCCTTACAATAACATGTTTTACTTTATCTGAACCAATACGTTGAATTTCTTGATACTTAAGATTCTCAGTATTTTCTTTTATATCAAGGTTTATATGAGCAAATACTCTATTCTCTTTACCTTTCCCAACATAAAAAGGTTCATTTGTTTCTGGGTCTACCAATAGGTAGACATAAAAACTCAAAATTTCACATGTTTTTTCATCAAACATACTGGTATTATTTAAATTAACCACAATAGATTGAATACCATCACACCTATGTTATATTATTCATTCACTTACCCTTGCAAACTACCGTTTATCATACTATTTTCTCAAAATCCTAACTGAAAAAGTTCTAATTTTTGAATGAGATATTTCCCCCATACAAGTTCATATCTCTTGTAATCAAAATACAATTCCGAATTTAACAACAATTATTACCAAACAAAATATTTATCCCAATAAAGATCAATAGAATTTATCAATACAATTTATATCTTGATTGAAAACACAAAAGCCCCCAATTACTTGGGGGCTTCATACAATTAGATAGTAGTATTATAAATGCTACCTGTAAATCTTTTATTAAGAATTTAATTTTGCTTGTGCTTTTCTACCAAGTGGAACAAGAACCGTTATAGCAAAAGCCGAAAAGAAATAATATGCCATGGTAATGATACCAAACCAGTAGGTAATATTGTAACCTGTACTATACTTAGCGGCCTTTACAAGGCGCTCTGGTTCTGAAGACAATATCATACTATAAATTTTATTTATCCAAATAAAATTTCCATGAATGGCTCCCATAAAAAAACCATTAAACCCAGTGTATTCTTTTGCTGCTTCAGGGTAAACAAAATATGCTATAACAATGCTTGCAATAAAGTAAGAGATCACCTTAATTTTCTTTTCCTGTAGTTTGTTTGTTTTCTTTTCTGTCATTGTCTTTTTATTTAATTGTCATTTATCCTTTAATCCACAAGTCCGAATTTAACAACAAGTATCTCCAAACAAAACACATATCCTATAAACCACAATAGTATTTATCAAAGCCTTATACTTATTGATTGAAAATACAAAGCCCCCAATTACTTGGGGGCCTTCCTACTAATCCTGGCTTTAAACCATTCCTCTTATTATAACACTTAGGCATTCAACCAGGTTTTAAAACTTGTTTACAAAATTACTTCAGTACACACTCCTTTTCCGTTTCATTTTCCAGATAATCGAAAGCCTTTACCACCATCTTGTCATCACTATTTTCCCTTCTCCTTCTCACATTTTTTTGTATTCCTCCATTTAGGATGACACAGTTTATTGAATAATCCCTCTTGCTTTTAGGAATACTCTTTTGAACTTGAACAAACCGAATGGAATTACTTTCATCATGGTTCAATTTACCTAGATTATTTCTCGATTTTCTTCTAATCCCAATGGATTTTCTTCCATTCTGAATTAATTTTCCTTCATTCTGAATCAATTTTCTTCCATTCTGAATTGATTTATTTTCTTTTCCGCACTATCTATTTACATTCCCGCGCTATCTATTTTCTTTTCCGCACTATCTATTTACATTTCCGTACAGTCTATTTCCTTTTCTGGAGCATCTATTTTCATTTCTGGAGGATCTATTTGCATTTCTGATGGATCTATTTCTCTTTCTGGAGGATTTATTTACTTTTCTGGAGGATTTATTTACTTTTCTGGAGAGCCTATTTCCTTTTCTGGAGGATTTATTCACTTTTCTGGAGAGTCTATTTCCTTTTCTGATGGATCTATTTTCATGTCTGGAGGATCTATTTCCTTTTCTGGAGAGTCTATTTTCATTTTCGCGCTATCTAATTTCTTTATAGAACAATCCATTTCCGTCGCAATAAACATCCCCTTACAAAACAACTTACCCAATTGCGACGATTTATTATAGAATCCTTTAACCCAGGGCGGCAGTCGCTTCACTCCCTTCCCCTGGGCTAGAATGATATTTGCCTTTCAGGCAACATTCCCAATCTTTCTATATATCAAATTTTGATCATGGCAAAATCCGATGCATAATTTCCTTACTTTTGCGGCAATCCAAAGTCAAGACCATTCGCATGGAAAACAGCAAGAACAACACGGTAGGATACATTTATGCATTGCAAGCCTTTTTTGCATGGGGCATATTGCCTTTGTTTTGGAAGCTGTTGAGCGATATCCCTGCAATGGAAGTATTGGCCCATCGTATTTTTTGGTCTTTCGTTTTCCTCTTGCTATTCATCCTGATTAAGAAACAGAAGAACATCATTGCACTGCTCAAGCAGAAAAAAACACGCAACAGCCTAATTGTCTCCTCCCTGTTAATTGGCGGCAACTGGGGATTGTTCATCTATGCGGTAAACATCAATCAAATTGTAGAGGCCAGTTTGGGTTATTACATCAACCCTATTGTAAATGTACTTTTGGGCATGATCATTCTGAAAGAACGCTTGAATACCCTTAAGACAATTGCACTAATCATTGCCTCCATTTCGGTAATTTACCTAACCATTGACTATGGTCGTTTTCCTTGGATTGCCATCATTCTGGCCCTGTCATTTGGCTTTTACGGACTGGTGAAAAAAACGGCAGGCATCGAAGCCATTCCAGCCCTTACTGTCGAGACTTTTATTTTGGCTCCTATCGCTGCAGGTTTTATTTTTTGGAAAATCTTCGATCATAGTGGAGCTTTGTTCTCTGGCAATATCTCTACCGATACTTACCTAATACTCACTGGTATTGTAACAACCTTACCATTGTATTGGTTTGCCAAAGGAGCACAACGCATTCCATTATCGGCCATTGGTTTCATGCAATACATTGGTCCTACCCTAATGCTTTTAATCGGGGTATTTGTGTACGACGAAGCTTTTAAAAGAGAACAAATCATTGCATTTTCATTGATTTGGTTTGCTTTGATTCTTTATACCATTTCCATGATCAGAGGAACCAGACAAAAGCAACAGATCAACTAATCTTTGCCCAAACCTTGATTTCCTGAATCGAAAACATATTTCCATTTTTCATCCGCTCCTTTTTTCCAAATGGATACATAAGTGCCTTTCGTAATGGTATCAGGAGTAGTGAATTGATAGATTCCGTAGGTATAACCCAAATCACCCGATTGGGCAACATCTGCAAAAGAAGGTTTCCAGCTCAAACTAAACAAAGAATCATTTGTATTCGAGAATCGCTTTTTTATGGCTTCTCTTCCCATAATGGGATAAGAATTTTCTCTCAAGATTACGGCCGAGTCATGCGCAAAAACAAAGAAGGCCTTTTTCATTCCATGTTTTACCGAGTAATCTGAGAATTCCCGATCTGTCTTAAGCATGGCCTGCTTGCATGCCTCCACATCAACTTTTGGATTACAAGCTGTTATCGTTACACCAATCAAAAGAAGATAGATTGCTTTTCCTATCGTCAATTTCATATTTTAGTATTGTTTTAGTTTCAATAAAGGAAAATACTTATTTTCAAGCAATAAATCCTAATCACAAAAGCTATGTTAGTAAAAAAGCTATCCTCAACAATCGAAATCTCTAAAATTCAGAAAGAACAGGTTTATTCCAACTCTCAATTCGAAAGTCTTATTGTAAGTGTTGAAAAAGGAATGGAAATCCCTCCACAACCTGCTCCTGCCAATGCTGGTCTTTACCTGATTAAAGGAAAACTAACCTTCGATATTGAAGGTACAATTTATGCCATTGAAGAAGACGACTTCTTCTCTTTCGAGAAAGGACAAATGCATGGACTTACAGCTGAAGAAGATTCAAAATTTTTAATTTCCAGAACCTTACCGGAAGAGTAATTCATACACCCAGGGAGCATTAAATAAAAGCACCCCTCTGGCTTGAAGACAAAACAAATAATTCACATCTGTCGCAATAGGCAATCCACACAAAACAACACCTCCAGTTGCGACAATTTATTATAGAATCCATTAACCCAGGGCGGCAGTTGCTTCGCGCCCTTTCCCTGGGCTAAATGATACTTGCCCTTCAGGCAAAATAAGACAAAACAACTCTACTATTCCCCTCTCCCTGTCAAATCCAAGAAAGCTTTCTCTTTAGACAGGATTAAAATCAATATGAAATATTCTGAAGTAAAGAAATCAAAACAGGAACTAAGAAACACTTTAAGTTTTGATTTTCGAACCTTTTCTACTTTTTCACTATTCAAACTTTTTAAGACTTTCAAAAAAAAAGCCTGACCAGTAAACTGATCAAGCCTTATTTTGAATTGATGTAATGAACTACCTGTTAAGGCATTCTTATTGATAAGCCTAAACTAATAAAAAAATCCGGAGAAACCTTACTCAAGCCAACTCCTGTGGAAAAATCCAATTGTAAATCCTCTGTAACTGCATAAGTAAGTCCTCCATCCCATCTGTGATCATTCTTACCTTCTCCTGGCAAAAAGCCATACAATTCTGCATATGCTCCAAGCTTATCCGATAAAGTCAAGCCGATAGCTGCCGCATACATCCAAACTGCATAGTCTTGTCCTTCTATTCCACTCCATATTACACCAAGGTTACCTCCTAAAGTCATGGCATCACTTATGGTATAATCTGCATTCAATCGAATATCTGCTCCCAGGTTTTCATTCTCGAAGGCCGAAGCTCCCGATTTGGGAACCGAAAAAGTAGAAAGAAGCGCCAATTGAGGATGATTCCCCTCACTCTCTTCAAGTAATAAAAACTTTGCACCCAGTGTTAAAGGACCAAAGCCTGTTTCGTCAATATCCAGGCCATCCATGGAATAATAAAAGCCTAAATATTGAACCCCTAGTCTTAATTCAATATTTTCAACCAGTCCATATCGCAACAGAGTACTGTTAAAAGTTACAAAATCAATATCGGAACTCACCTTTTCGAAAGCAAATCCCGATTCTATCTGAAATCCTCTTATGTCCATAATACTCGCCGACTCAGCCTGACTTGGCCTATCAGTCACCATAGGATCTTTTTCCTGGGCAATTATCACCCCACTCAACATTACGAATAATGTCAATACAAATATTTTCCTCATTTAAATAGAATTACAATTGGCCAATACCTTTATTGATCCTGAAAACTTGCGATGCAATTCCGAGCTTTTGCTTCATACTCTTCATCCACATAAAGATCCACATTATCAGGCGTTCCACCCATTCCTACCAATGTACCGGAACTAAATTCATCTTTCCACAAAGAAGGAATCCCTAATTCCTCCAACCTCTCCTTGTAATATTTTACATCTACTAATGATCCGGTAAATACACAAATTAAATTATTTCCATCAGTCATAAGCTAAGGTTTAATTGTTATGTTTCTTTCTAAGATAGAGAAATTCCCAATATGATCCTATTTTAATAGGATCAAAAACTTATAAACAAATTGCATTTTTGAATCTGATCCTCATCATATCCTGAACATGTTAACACCAAAAGTTCTAATTATTACCTATCATTATTATGAGTATCTCTAATGGAAACATTAGATCAATTGAAAATTCAACTTTTTGAACCAATACAAGACATACATATTCTATTTTTATAATGTTTGCTTCAATTAAAGGATTGTAAGTTTATAGGAGCGATTCTTTACTTCCTAATTTATTATGATTTTATTATATGTAAAAAAGATATTTGTCGATAAAAAAAATACAATGATCAAGCATAAAGCATCTTTTAAATCCCAAAAACACGAACTGTTCAAATTCTTGAAGAATTTTTGATTAATATTTCTTTACATCAATCAGAAAAACTATTTTAGAGGGTGAATAAACAACTCCAAAATGAGTAAACTCAAAAACAAAACAATCCTGGTTGTAGAGGATGAAGAATTTAACCGCATCTACTTCGAAGAATTACTGCATCAAATTAATTGTAAGGTAATTGTTGCTAGCAATGGTGTGGAGGCAATTGAACTGTGCCAAAAGAATGCAAAAATAGATTTGGTGTTGATGGACATTAAAATGCCATTGATGAATGGTTACGAAGCAACAAAAGAAATCAAAAAAATAAGACCAAATCTTCCAATTATTGCTCAAACTGCATTTGCTTTGTTGGGTGATAAAAAGAAATCATTAGACAATGGTTGCGATGACTACGTTGCTAAACCAGTAAAAAAAGATGTTCTAATTAAATTGATTAACAAACATCTTCAGTAAAAACACAAAATCTACAATTATTTAAGGTTTTATAACATTCTTACTCTTGTAATTCAGACAAAAAAGTATTTTATTTATTTACTGTCTGAATTTTAAGAGTTAAGGGTGATATGAGAAGAAAGATTAAAAGCGTATTTATAGTGTTGAGCATAGCAATTGTGATTATTGCAGGTGCATCAATCTTCCTTCTCCAAAAAATGCGATCTACCTTTAATGATCAAAACGTAATCGACGAATTACTGACTTACAATGTTGTTCCAAAAACAGAATTTGTAAGTTTTGGAAATTACTCCATCCACACCAAACACATTGGTGATTTATCTTTTCCCAAAGTATTATTTATTCACGGCTCTCCAGGATATTGGTTTGATTTTAAAAAAGTATTTGCTGATGCGGAACTGCGTGAGCAATTCTGTCTAATCTCTTTCGATAGACCGGGTTATGGCAAAACAAGTGTTCCTGCCATGAGAAGTTTGTCAAACCAAGCCAGAGTTGCTGCAAAAATCCTGGAACATTACGCGCAAAAAGATGAAAAGATAATTGTATTGGGGCATTCGTTTGGAGGTGCTGTATTAGAACAACTTTTAATTGATTATCCAGATAAAATAAAACACGCTATTTACGTAGCACCATGTTTGTCTCCTGAATACCAGGAAGCCAAATGGTATAATATTTTGGCTGCGGGAGGAATTCCACAAAGAATATTACCTCACGAATTGAAAAACAGCAACAAAGAAATGATGGATCTATCAGTATGCCTGATGAAAAATGAATCTCGCATTTCAGCGATTGATGTTCCAACAACTTATATACAGGGCAAGAAAGACATTTTGGTTCCCTTTAGAACTTTAGATTATTATCAGAAATATCATAGCAATGTCAATTCCATTTTATTGGACGATTTGGATCACTTCGTACCTTGGTCACGACCCGATCTAATTGTTGAAACCATTCAAAATGTGAATCAGCAAACAAAATAGTAATCAAACTGAAAAGATATGAAGCAAGCAATAATATTAATTGGTATATTCATTTTTACAGCTCATAACCTAAACGCACAAAAAGCAATGACAAAAGACAAATACAACACCCTTACCGAAGCAGAGAAAAGGGTAATCATTCATAAAGGAACGGAATATCCTGGTACGGGAAAATATTTAAAGAATAAAGCAGAAGGGGTTTATACCTGTAAGCAATGCAACGCGGCATTATACAATTCCTCTGATAAGTTTGAGTCGCACTGTGGCTGGCCAAGTTTCGACGATGAAATTGAAGGTGCAGTAAAAAGAATTCCTGATGCCGATGGTAGGAGAACCGAAATTGTTTGCGCCAACTGCGACGGCCATTTGGGGCATGTTTTTCTTAACGAAGGATTTACAGAAAAGAATACTCGCCATTGTGTAAACAGTATTTCATTGAATTTCATTCCCAAAGAAGAATTAAAAGAGAAATAAAACATACGGAACAATTACATGGAAAGAGTTTTCTTCGGAAAACTCTTTTTTTTGTATCTGATTAATGTAAAAAAAACATATCTTCGCGAAATGAAATAATATTTCACATCACCATCTGTTTATTGTGAAATTTTTAACTTTTAATTGTCGGTATTCATACATATTTTCCAATTTTCAGTCTAGCTTGATAATAAAAATATTGTAAGTTTACCATTAACATTTTACTATTAACCAATTAAACTCTATTGCGATGAATCTAAATTTTCTTGAGATCGTTTCCGCCTCTATGGTACTTTTTGCAGTTATCGATATTATCGGATCTATCCCAATTATATTAGATTTAAAGAAAAAAGGTGGAAGAATTGAAGCTTTAAAAGCAACCCTGGTAGCCTTAATCGTCTTGATCATTTTCACATTCCTTGGTGAGAAGCTTTTGGGAATTTTCGGTGTCGATATTTCAAGTTTCGCCATTGCAGGTTCTATTATTCTATTTATTATGGGAGCTGAGATGGTAATGGGAATTGAAATTATAAAATACGATGGTCCAAGTGGTGTTTCAATTGTTCCTATTGCTTTTCCTTTGGTTGCAGGTGCAGGATCGTTTACAACGGTTTTGGCATTGCGTGCCGAGTATGCTGTGGAAAACATTGTTGCAGCCATTATTCTGAATCTAGCCTTTGTTTACCTAGTACTAAAATCAACCAACCTGGTTGAAAGAGTTCTTGGCGATGGTGGAATTCACATCCTTCGTAAAGTGTTTGGTATTATTCTTTTAGCAATTTCTGTAAAACTATTTATGACGAACATTGCCATTCAAATTCACACCTTATTCCCATTTCTAAAAGAAGCTATACAACATCCATAAACAAGTTTTATTAATAATGTTCTTCTGCTAACTTTGCAAGTAGTAATGACTGAATAATACCGATTTACGAATCAAAACTATTGATATAAAATCAATCTGTGATTCTGTATCGGCATTAACCATTGTAATAAGCAAAACGATCTTATCAATCATTTTGATTAACAATTGGTATAACCTGCGAAACCATGCATGATATAACACTTATTCAAATTGTACTTTGCAGCATTGTAATTCTATCGGCAGCATTCATTAAAGGAATGACTGGTTTTGGATTTGCACTGCTTGCCATTCCTTTTCTTTCGTTGATATTTCCAATGCAAGTTTTGGTTCCGGCAATGAGTTTGTTCAATCTGATAACCAGTCTGGTCATTCTATTCAAGCTACAGGAAAGAATAAAGGCAAAGCTGTTTATTCCAATGTTTCTGGCAAGTTTGGGTGGAATTCCGCTGGGCGTTTATGCCTTGGAATTTGTAAGCAGCGAGAACCTGCGCCTGATTACTGGAATTTTGGTCATCATTTTCTCAATTAGAATGTTGGGCAAAGTACGCTTAGCCAAACGCTTTCGCAAATATCCAATTGTTTTCGCGGGTTTCATCAGTGGAATTCTAGGCTCTTGTATTTCGGTTGGTGGGCCTCCGCTGGTAATTGCCATGAATCGAAAAGGATACTCCAAAGATCACTTCCGTGGTGTTTTTGCCTGGTTCAGCACATTCTCTTCTTTCTTTACTACTGCTGCTTTTGTAATGAAAGGAATGATTGAAACAGAATCGGTAAACCTGGCTTTGTTTTGCTTACCGATTCTATTCTTTGGATCGCATTTGGGCTCAAAATTTTCGGGTAAGGTAGAGCCCGAAAAATTTCGAAAAATGGTAATTGGAATCAATATCGTTACAGGAGTATTTATTGTGGTTTCAACATTAATTCACCACTAATACCGATTATTAATTTGCATAAGCCATTAGTGCACTTCACTACTAATGCCTAACAAATTATATATCGGCATTATACCTAAACTATTCGATAGCTTAAAATAGCTCTCTGTTTTTTATAAATGGTATAACAATCCAAAGCTGACAAACTATTCTGCAAGCGAGTAAAGCAATTTGATTTCCTCTGCCCAATTGTCTGAATCCGGTGTTTCCAAAACCATTGGAATCTCATCAAATCTACTATCGTTCATTAAGCATTTAAAGGCATCCAAACCAATAAAACCTTTTCCTATTACTTCGTGACGATCCACTCGAGTTGCCAATTCCTTTTTAGAATCATTCAGGTGCATTCCTTTTAAGTAGTTAAAGCCGATGATTCTTTCAAAATCATCAAAGACTTTTTGAAAACCTTCTGCCGAAGAAATATCATAACCTGCCGTAAAAGCATGACAGGTATCGATACATACGCCTACCCTTTCTTTGTCTTCCACTTGATGGATGATTTCTGCAATTTGCTCGAAGGTAAATCCCAAATTGCTTCCTTGTCCTGCAGTGTTTTCAATTACAGCACAAACACCATTGGTTTGATTCAAGCTAACATTTATCGATTCTGCAATGGTAGCCAAACATTCACCAACCGATACTTTCTTTAAATGACTTCCGGGATGAAAGTTCAGGCGATTCAATCCCAATTGCTCACACCTTTGCATCTCATCCAAAAAGGCAGCTCGTGATTTCTCCAGTGCCATAGGATCCGGGTGCCCCAAATTAATAAGATAACTATCATGCGGAAGAATCTGCTCAGGACCATAAGCATACTTTTCACAGTTTGCTTTGAATTCCTGAATATTCTTCTCTGTGAATGGTTTAGCATTCCACTGTCTTTGGTTCTTTGTGAACAAAGCAAATGCCTTTGCACCTATTTTATTTGCGTTAATAGGTGCATTCTCAACACCTCCTGCTGTACTTACGTGTGCTCCTATATATTTCATCTCTTTCCCTTTCATCATACTTTCGTAAATCACCACAAAATAGCATAAAACAAAAAACTCACGAAAATTAATCCGTGAGTTTCTTTTATATCAGTTTATACTACATCTCAAAATCTTCGGTATCAACTCCTCCGTTGCTACCTCTTGAACCTCTCTTTTTCTTGTAATTATTAATCTTGTAACTCAAGTTAAAACGGAATGATGGGTAATCCATTTTGAACTGAGAAGATGTATAGAAATCAGGTCCAAACACTTCGCTTTCATGCTTAAATGTTCCAAACAAATCTCTCATTGTTAAAGTTGCCGAAAGTTTACGTTTGAAAAAATCTCTTTTGATTGCAGCTGTTGCCATTACAAACCCTTCACGCTTTCCTTGAGCCCAATCAGTTGGAGAACGGTAGTTAACATTTAACTGAAATCTTGTTTTTGGATTAATAATAAAAGTCATATTATTCCTTAAACTCCAGTTGTAACTATCTGTTGAGAAATCTTGAATCACCATCTCTCCCTGAGTATTTTCTGTAGTAAAGTCACCTTCTTCTTTGTAATAATAGACAGTACCTATTAAATCGTTTTTAAACCATTTGGCGAAGGATAAATTAAGTGTTGCTTCTAAACCGGTAGAATAATCTTTACCAACATTTTCAGGAGTGCTAACCATTATACCATCCTTATCCAATGCTTTTACCCTTTCCAATTTATTATCAGTACGTTTATGATATACCTCAAAGGAAATAGCTTGATCACCAAATCTCTTCATGTATCCTAACTCATATGAATCTATGTATTCAGGCTTCAAGTCCGGATTACCTAATCTTGCATTAAATGCATCTGTATTTGTTCTAAAAGGCTCCAGGTACCATCCTCTTGGTCTTTGAATTCGTCTTGTATAACTAGCCATGATTTGATTCTTTGAGCCCAAATCAAACTGAGTATGGATGGTAGGGAAGAAATCCCAACGTTTAATTGTGAATTTATCAGGATTGTTATCAAAAGTAATTTCACGATCAGTGTATTCTGTTCTAAATCCCAGTTGATATCCAAACTTACCAACTTTAGAAGCATAAGTAGAATAAACCCCATGAACTCTTCTCTTGTATGTTACATCATGATTGTTAATCAATTCATATAAACCATTATCTGGGTTATAGTTTTCTTGCATCGTTATGGCGTCACTAGATCTTACCTGACCTTGATATCCGATTTCAAACTTACTGTCTTCTCCTAATGGTAAAGTATAGTCAGAACGAAATTCCCAACGTTCTCCGGGCCCCTCTTCAGTAGAAATTTGTCCACTTTTTAACTCGGTCCCTGACTTTAATTCATTTGTAGATATTTCATCACCACTTCCTCTGCGAGAAAAAGTTATTTGATTTGCCCATTGGTGTCCCTTGCCTTTAAACTTCTTAGTATACGATAAATTGGAATTGATAAAACTCATATCACGACTCCAAAAATCTTTACTGTCATAAAATTCCGAATCTTCACCTTCTACAAATTCTTCATAATCTAAAATAGATTTTCGTTCCATTTCTCTGTTACCCAATCTAAATCCAAAAGAAACTTGATTCTTCTCATTAATGTCATAATCAAAGCCTGTACGAATTCCATATGACAATCTATCTCGCTGCGTATCACCATCCGACAAAATATGATTCGTAATTCCATTAAGAGTATTTCTTCTTACTGACTCAGTTGATCCTTTAAAACCTCGTTTTCCATAATCAATACCAAAATTAAGATTTAGCTTTTTCTTTCGGTATGTAAGTAAAACGTCTCCACCATAATTGTTCTGGGTCCCTAAATTTAAATTGGCTACTCCGGCAATTCCATTGGATTTATTCTTCTTGGTGATTACATTTATAATACCCGCTGTTCCTTCCGGATCGTACTTGGCAGAAGGATTGGTAATGATCTCAATATTTTCAATCATGCTGGCAGGCATTTGTTCTAAAATATCCGCAGCATCCAAAATAGAAGGTTTGCCATCCACCAATACGGTAAAGTTCGAACTTCCACGCAAGCTTACATTTCCCTCTATATCTACACTAACCGATGGAACATTCTCCAACACATCAACAGCATTACCACTTGCTGCAGTAATTTGTCGACTCACTGGAATTACCTTCTTATCGATTTGATATTGAACCGGAATTCTTTCTGTAGTAACAGTAACCTCATCCAGCGACTCGGTGGACTGACGTAGAGAAACCGTTTTAAGATCGATCACTTTGCGTTTTTTGCTAATGGGGATATTTCGAACCGCAGCTTTGTTGTAACCAATGAAAGATACTTCAACAAAATAGCTACCTGGTTTTAATTTTTTTAAGGAGAAAGCTCCTTTTGCATCGGTAATGGTACCATCAATTAAAGTTGAATCTGCCATGGAGTAAACCGATACTGTTGCATATTCGACCGGAATTTCCAATGCCTGATCTTTCACAACTCCTTTGATAATTCCCCCTTGAATTTCTGGTTTTACAGCAGGTTCAACTGCTTTTGAAAACATTGCCAAGCAAACAAAGCTTAACAATAGTAATAATCTATTCATGTTAGTAGGTTAAGTTTTTTTTGTGTCCAAACAAACTTACGATTCCTTATTGGATAAACATATACCCATCTAGTTTTTTAGATATTTATTAACATTTACCCGATGAAACAAATGCCTGTTTCGACCTTATGTCGAAGTATAGACACACAAACTACCAAAAGGTTTAATCTACTTTTTAAAATAATGAGATTTTTTTTGAGTTCAATATTCAAACGCAACGGATAACTGAAGCTTACCACCTTTCAATGGCTTCAATTCCTTGCTCTTTGCCAAGTTTATAATCCCTATCCAGAATCTCTTTGTCTTGTGAGAATCGCTTGGTAGAAAAAGAATCTGCCGGACAAATATCAATAATTTCCACTCCTGCGGGAGGATGGTTGATCAACTCAATGGTTTGATTGTAGGTATCAGGGCGTTTTTGAATGGCTTTTGCCAAACCCGGATGTTTTCTGAACAGAAATCGTGACAACTTATTTTCATTTCCATTCTTCATGCGATAATCACTCTTTCTCGATCGGATGACCATAACCTTGGTGGCACCCTTTTCAATGGCGCGCTCAACAGGAATGGGTGCTGATACTCCACCATCCGCAACAATTTCACCATCTACTTTCAGAAAATTTCGATAGAACAAAGGTACAGAACAACTGGCCTTCATCACATCACTCAAATTCTCTGGGCTTGCTTGAATAAACTTGGAACTGCCATCACTATTACGGGTAATTCCTATTTCGAAGTCAATGTTTTTCTTGAAAAGTGAATCTGCATTTATGGGCAATTCCCTTCCGGTGATATCCCAGGACCAATCCAGATCCATTAAATGTCCACCACGCAAGAATTTCTTCCAGCTAATGTATTCCGGTCGCAAAGAGTAATCGGTAAAAACCTTATAGTTTCTGCCATGCTGATTTGCCAGATAGGCAGCTGCATTAATCGAACCTGCCGATACGCCAATCACCATATCGAAAGGAAGAAAGGACTGCTCCATGAAAGCATCCAATACACCAGCGGCAAAAATGCCTCGCATGGCTCCTCCTTCAACTACCAAAGCTGTTTTACCTGAGTCTTTTTGCATACTACAGCTGATTTAACTTCTCACGAATCACTTTTTCTGCCTCATCTGTAATCTCAGCAGCCGATTTCCCTTCCGTTTCAATCGGAGTCAAAATGCTGTATTTTACTCTCTGCCCAATGCAAAGGGGAAACATTCCCCTGCGCTCTATCTTGTAATTTCCATCAACGGCAAAAGGTACGATCAGCGCATTCGGAGCAGCATCAAGAAGTGTTTCGATCCCTCCCGATTTAAATTTTCTCATCTTCCCGGTTTTGCTTCTGGTTCCTTCCGGAAAAATACAAGCTGCATAATTGTTCCTGGCAATCAATTTTCCCAATTTGTGAATCTCAGGAATTGCCTGTGCCCTGTTCGTTCTATCGATTAAGGCTGCACCACTATGACGCAAGTTGTAAGATACACTTGGAATATTTTTAGCCAGCTCTTTTTTGGATATGAACTTTGGGTGGTACTTTCTAAAAATCCATACAATGGGAGGAATATCGTAGGTTCCCTGGTGGTTTGATACAATGATCAAGGGACGATCAGTAGGCAGATCTACACGTCCTTCGTAGGTAATTCTTACCCCCAGAATACCAACCAATCGCATCAGGAAAAAGTTAAGAACATCCACAGAATTCTTGTGCGCTTTGTAGCCAAACAGCTTTAAACTAATCACCTGAATTGGGTGAAAAATAACAAGCAGTAAGAAAAATAAGATGTAGAATATTGTAGTTAGGATATATGATAAAATCTTGGTCATTGTTCTGTGTTGATTAAAATTCACCACAAAAGAACAAAAAAATCATTTATTGAAGAAATGTTAGGAAAAAGTCAATGCATGAAAACAAAAAACCATGGAATACAAGATTTAGATTGAGTCCTCCATTCTCTCTCTAAACCTGTTGAATCCATGGTTAAATATCGTGTTAGATAAATCTTACAACAGCTCGAAACGCAACTGTACCGAGTATTCCAATTTTATTTTCTGGAAATCCAAATCAGGAGTTTTCATTTTTGCCAAAGAAGAAGTTCCTCTAATTCTTATGGCTGTATTGGCATAATCATTTCTGTAATGAGTAGCATTTTCATTGATGTAAATGGCCTTCCCCACTTTCTGTCCTATGGCTTCCGTTAATTCTTCGGCCTTTTCTTTTCCGGCCTTAATGGCATTCACTTTTACTTGCTGGCGGTACTTTTCAATCTCAGAATGATCTACTCTCAGAATATTGATATTAGAAATTTTAATCTTCTCCAATTCTACATATACCTGAGCAAGTGTATGAGAATCGTGAAGCAAAAGCTCATACTTTTTAGCTTTAAGCACATTCGAACCTTTAAAAAAGTGAAATTTTAAATTGCTGCTGAAATCTGAAACCGAAAGTTGTTTTTCAAGGTTTACACCTGCTTTTTCCAGAGCTATAAACATTTTCTGTTCCAATTGTTCAATGCTCTCCTTGTTTTTGGTATCCTTTTCATCCAAAACAATATTTACAAATATCTCATTGGGAGCAATTTCCAACTTAGCTACGCCTTTTACCTCTATGTAGTTCTGATCGATAAAATTCTTTTGGGCCTGTGCACTTAAATTAAAGCCAATAAACATGGCAAAAACAATAACAATAATACGTTTCATGTGCGTTGTATTTTATGTGATTTTTTATTTTTCAACATGGCTTACATATCACATATTGTGCCAAACAAGGAGTAATTCAGCATGAATTTGAAGGCGCATCATGAAATTAAAATCATCAATAAAAGACCAGTTTATCTTTTATTAAAATTTTCGTATCTTTTTGATACCAGTCAATCAACTATCCACCAATTGTATTCGACATGAAAAAAACCATCATTTGTTTCCTATGCCTTATTGCCATTCATTTCTCTTATGGACAAAACCAAAATCTTTCTTTAGAAATTGTAAATGGAATCAGTTTGCCCAATGGCGATTTTAAAGATCTCGTTGAAGATGGATTCAATAACGAATTGTCCGTTAGCAAGAGCTTTTGTCCCAAACTCTCATTGGCAATGGGTGTAAAACATTCCTCTTTTAATGTTAGAGAAGAGTTTGGACAGACACAAGGCAATCGCAAACAATTCAGAAGCCTGGGTTTCGACCTGGGACCTCAGTTTAGTTTTGGTAGCAATAAACTATCGGTAATATTATATGGGCGAACGGGTTTAAGTGTAAACAGCACACCTGAAATTGCACAACAATATCCCAATACCGATATCACTACCTGGAGTTTGAAGCAACAAAGCATTAAAGCTTTAAGTGCACGAATTGGCGCAAAAGTGAATACCGAACTTTGTAAAGGAATACAATTATTTGTGAGCGGTGAATATGCCACTGCATTAAATGGAGATGTAAGCTACCACACCAAAGACATTTCGAAAGCCATGGGTGCCAATGGAAGAATTGATCCTGATTTGGCAAACGAAATTCCAACCACAAGCAACAGTTTTAATTTCAACAGCCTGAATGTGAATTTTGGTGTAAGCATTAGCATTGGAAAACTGGGCAATCATCCCAATCTAAGAAGCTCTAATCCTTTGTACCAAGGCAATCAAAACAAAGGAGAAAATCCCATGTACCAGGAAAGAGGACACAACAACAACCCTTTGCATGAGCAATCGGGACAGCAGGGAAATAATCCCATGTATGAAGGGGGAATAAGTGGTGGCGGTGGTCATGTTGGGCAAACATCGGGAAGCAAAGCACAAGACTACAATTCGAGCCGTAGCAATACAACTTCCGCCAAAGAAGACAAGAAAGAGGAGGATGACCAAAAAACAGTAGATGCTCAGGATTACAATTCCAGCAGAAGCAATAATATAAATGCTGTTGGAGGTGATCCAAATCAGGGAGCTACACGAGCGCAGGACTACAATTCGAGCCGTAGCAATACTACTTCCGCCAAAGAAGACAAGAAAGAGGAGGATGACAAAAAAACGGTAGATACACAGGATTACAATTCCAGCAGAAGTAATAATGTAAATGCTGTTGGAGGTGATCCAAATCAGGGAGCTACACGAGCACAAGACTACAATTCGAGTCGAAGCAATACAACCTCTGCCATTGATACAGGAGATGCCATTCGTGAATCGATATTGGCAAAAGAGAAAAGGCAAATCAAGCGAAAGCTCCGTAAAGAAGAAAAAAAAAAATTGCGAGAAGAAAAAAAGCGAAGAAAGCTACAAGCAAATAAAGTTTACTAGACCAAAGTTCATTTCATGTATATTATTTTCTTAAGCTATATTAAGTATCAAAAAAAGATATCCAACTAAAGATTGTATGAGTTATGGCACTCCCTACAGTTATTGGGAGCGTAATAGTTCCCTGCCATAACTCACACAAAACCTTATCTGATTTATTGATAATCAGGTTTCTTTTTAAAACACACCGCTTCTCCTTTGTCTCCATTTTTTAAATCGGTCATCTCTATATGGAAGATATTGTAATTCTTATTAACTGGTTCTGATGGCAGATCTACATGTAATAAATAAGCATAACAAATTCCATTAGAAACATACTCTTTCACTTTTTCTTTCATATTAACTTTAACAGGACTTCCATTTATCTTAACAGTTACCTCTAACTCCTCTGGAGGTGGACAAAGATCCACGAAGTCCAAATCTTTATCTGGTTCAGAAAAGCCTCTTGTTAAGCTCATAGGTCTGCAGTAAATGGTATAGCCAGGATGCGCCCCTTGAACTCTGAAAACATTTACACCATAAACTTCAAGTCTATGATATTTAATATTTAAAAGCATATCTTCCTCGGCAATAAGATTCCACGCCCAAAACTCCAATCTTTGATCATCTTTTGGTAAAATGGATCCTGCAACCGGATACTCCGACATTTTTAATGAAGCCAAAGCAAGGTACTTCCCTTTCGAAACTCTTAAACGGTAATGTCCTTTCTTATCGGTTAGGGTTTCGTAGGCAGTTTTAAAATTCGAGTGTTTGATTTCTACAAGAGCGCCGTCAACAGGCTGACCTTCAAAATCGCTTACCATTCCGGAAATGGTAATAGAGTCTGTTTGAGCATTTCCCTGCAAATAGATCAAACAGAATAGAAACAGAAAAATAGATATCTTTTTTCTCATATTTATTGTTATTTAAGTTCCATATTATGACGCATAAACCATCTACACAGTTACACCTAAGACAGCATAATGTTTCAACAATACCAATATGATGTAAGTTTACCTATCTGTTTGCTTTTGTAAATTATTGTTCCGCTGTTTGTATATTCCTGGAATCCTGTCAAATGCAGTTTTAAAAAGGGAATGCTATCGAATTGCAAAGCAGCATGAACTTAGAGGCAAAAAATAAAAGGTCGCTCCCCAGCGACCTTTTAACACAATAACCCAAATGCTAAATTGAATGATTTAAACATTTGTGTCTTTTATATAATTACTCAAAATTAAAAATTGAACATTATAAAATTAACAATTAATAGATTAAAAATCAAGACATAATACAATATATTTTAGATTTGCTTAAGCTATTTTTAATAAGCATTAAGGATATGGTGGATGTTGAAATTACAGCCCGCTACTGCAGCAGCAGGCAGTTATATGATCCTGATATTTTATGGTACCACAAAAGATACAGCATTAGCTGAAGTAGCATTCAAATTCGGAAAAACTTTCCTGTTCAAATCAGGATCATCATATTCATTGCTCCAAAATGAATCACCATATGCTTTCACATAAACGGTTTCACCAGATGAAAAACCAGCACCAATTAAATCAATTCGAGTAAGAGTGGTTTCAAAAGGATTTATTTGCGAAATAAGTCCCTGAGAATGATAGATATAGTTTTCATTACTAACATTTGAATCGGTACCTAGAAAATACCGAACATATCGACTATTGCCATTACTTCCTGCAGGGTTTGTTGTGATGGCAAGTGTAATGTCATCTCCACTTGCGTTTGCTTCCAGATCTGTAATTTGCGTACTAGAAACTTCTCCCAATGATGGTGCTCCTGTAATTATTGTTGAAGAACCTGTGTTTGCGTGTACGAGGCCAAACTTTTTAAACGTTCCAAAACCTGTTTTCATATAAACAAGCGTGTAGGTTCCAAAAGGAACATCTGCTAAAATGAAATCCCCATTGACATCTGTAGTTGTAGAAATAAGAGGTGAGCTACCTTCAATTTTTACTGTCATATTTGAGTTATCAATTTGGCTTACTCCTTCGTCATACAAATTGACAGAGCCAATGATATTCGCTTTCGTTATAGGTTCCGGAGTTTCATCATTGCTTATACTGCAGGAAGTGAATACTAGTAAAACAACTAAACCCAAAATCAAATCATTTAATTTCATAACATCTCGCTTTTATTAATAAATATTTTACTCCAAGAATTTGTCTTTAATATGCTTTTATGTAAGGGGTTGGCAACATGTCTCGTCACTGGTTTATTAAAATGTGAGCATGTATTCTCATATTTTGGGCTATGAATATCATTAAAGATAATGTATTTCAGATGATTAAATAAATTATCCATTTAAAATTTCATCTGTTTAAATTTTATTTTTTGGCTAGATGGAACTCTCGATGAATTTAATCATTCTTGTGTGTGTATTTCAAAATACTAAAATTGATTTCACGATTTCCACTTCGTTCCAATTCATGTTCGTTTCATTCTCTTGCATTGTCAACTCCCCTGATACTGAGGTATTTTTAAAAATGAAATACCCCCAGGATTAGCTGAAAAACAAATGAAAATATTGAAAGCATTCCTAATAATTTCCTTGATACTCTTCCCTATAGCGATAGTAGCTATAATTATGCACAATGTGCTATCAGGAATGTCAGGAACGGAAGAAGCACTATTTTTCTTCGTTGGAATTAGCGCTTTGTATTTATTTATTTTCGTATCTATAGGTGGTATGGTGATATTTTTCAAAGGACGACAAAAACCCAAATAAGGGAATTACCGAGATAAGTAGAATTTGGTGATATAAGTCAAACCACAACAAAACCAAACCATGCTTTAAGCCCCTATATTATACCATATTAATTTCTGTAATTACCGGAAATGATATTGCAATTACTTGACTTTCGCTTAAAACAGGTCTAACTTTGATTTTATCTACAATCACACGGTATTTTATCTGTCTGATACTATAGAATGATAAAAACACATACATTTTATGTAAAAAAAACAAATGGAGGATGAATAATGAGGACCGATATGCTTTCCATTTTACTATTCTTGCTAATATTTAGTCATTTGAATGCTGAAAACAAAGCCCAAAAGCTTAAAGCTCAGAATATTGGAAAAATTGAAACTCCTGCAGAACACTTTGGTTTTGAGCCTGGAGCTGATAGAATGTTATTTGATTATGAAGAGCTCATTGATTATCTGCAAAAGCTAGATAATGCATCGACTCGATTAAAGCTTACTGAAATAGGGAATTCTCCTATGGGAAAGAAGATGTATATTGCATTTATCTCTTCTGAAAAAAACATTAAAAGCCTTAATAAACTAAAGGATATTAATAGGAAACTCGCTCTGAATCCCAACATCCCCGAGCCCAATAGAGATTCCCTATTGAATAAAGGCAAAGTATTTTTCCTCGCTACCCTCTCTATGCATTCAGATGAAATTGGGCCATCTCAATCCGCTCCACTAGTTGCTTATGATTTAGTAACTACCGAAGATTCACAAAAAAGGGAATGGTTGGATAATGTTGTTCTCATGATGGTCCCCTGTCATAATCCAGATGGTATGAATATGGTTGTTAACAACTACAAAAAGTATAAAGGAACCAAATATGAAGGCACACAGATGCCTGGAATATATCATAAATATACAGGCCATGACAATAACCGCGACTTTATTACTCTTACACAAGAGGACAATAGAAATATTGCCCGGATATACAATAAAGATTGGTTTCCGCAAATAATGGTAGAAAAACATCAAATGTTCTCAAACTCAGTACGATATTCAGTACCTCCTGCGCACGATCCTATTGCTGAAAATATCGATGCAGGCATTTGGAACTGGAGTAAAATTATCGGCGCAAATATTGCCACAGACCTTACCAAACAGGGATTACATGGTATATCTCAAAATTATTTCTATGACGAATATGCTCCATTTTTCTCTTCATCCAGCACATGGAAAAATGTAACGAGTTTTTTGACTGAAGCTGCCAGTGTTAAATATGCTACACCAATTTTTATTGAGCCCACCGAACTTAAAGGATACGGGAAAGGCTTATCGGAATACAAGAAGAGTATTAATATGCCATCACCCTGGCCCGGTGGATGGTGGAGACTCTCTGATATTGTAAGCTATGAAAAAGCTTCGATCATGTCTGTCCTTAAAACAGCATCATTACATCGACATGAGATATTGAAATTTCGCAATGACCTATGCATTAAAGAAGTGTCAAATGGCAAAACTATTCCACCCTATTATTATATCATCCCACTAAAACAACATGATGAAAGCGAATTTGTAAATCTGGTTCATCTGCTCAAACAACATGGTGTGCATATTTATCAATTAAACAAACCTGTTGTTTTGGATGAAAAAACATATCAAAAAGGTGATATTATTATTCCTCTATCGCAGCCGTTTCGTCCTTTTATTAAAGAAGTATTGGAAAGGCAAAAATTCCCTGTCAGACATTACACCCCGGGAGGTAAGGTAATTAAACCTTACGATGCTACCAGTTGGTCGCTGCCTCTGCATATGGGGGTAAAAGTCGATGAAATAAAAAATCCTTACTCAGAAGTATTGGATTCGGCATATGTTGAAATTAAGGAGATTTTCAAGTTAGTAACGGAAGATATCCCCCATGATTTTGAAGCAGCTGTATTTACAGTTCAGAATAACGAAAGTTTCAAAGCTGCCTTTTTGGGCTTACAACTCGGTTTGAAGGTTGCTCGCCTGACAAAGGCTGCTAATATCAGTTCCAGAACCTTAGCAAAAGGCAGTTTTATTATTTATAATAATGCTGATAAAATATCCAGTTTCAAAACATTAATCGATGAAATAAATGTCCCTCCGATTTATATATCGAATCTTTCAAAGGTTGAATCATCGACAATGAAAATCCCCAAAATAGCACTTGTTGAAAGCTGGTTGCATGATATGGATGCTGGTTGGACTCGCTTTATCTTCGATTCTTATCACTTGCCATTCAAAACAGTAAGACCCGGAGATTTTGAAAAAACTGATTTTACAAAGGACTTTGATGTTGTAGTATTTCCAAACAATCGGAAATCAGTGCTTATGAGCGGCAAAATAAAAACCCGTAGCGGAGAGCTCATTATTCCCAATTTCCCGCCTGAATATACCAAAGGGATTGGAAAAAAAGGCATGACAAAATTAATGTCCTTTGCCGAAAATGGAGGTATCATTATCTCTTGGGGAAACTCTTCAAATCTGTTTCAAGGGATATTGGAAATCAAACAAGAAAATAATACCAAAGAAGAATTTCAATTGCCTTATAAAAACATTTCAAAAATCTTGAAAACCTCTGGATTATACTGCCCCGGTTCGATATTAAAAATAGATTTATTAAATGACCATCCTATTACACTGGGAATGAAAAGTGAAACAGGGATTTTCTATAATGGAGGTCCGGTTTTTGCAACTTCAATACCAAATTTTGATATGGATCGTCGTGTAATTGGCAAATTTCCAGAAAAGAATATTTTGCTTAGTGGATATTGCGAAAAAGAAGAAGTATTAAGTAACAAAACTTGTTTGGTATGGCTTAAGAAAGGCAAAGGTCAACTGGTTTTGTTTGGTTTCAATCCACAATTCAGAGCATCGACAAATACATCTTTTAAACTCTTGTTTAATTCAATTCTTTTATCAAAAATTAATGACTAGAATTTAAATTTCTATCTCATCCAAATTAACCTTTCAAGAGCAAGTATAAGACTCGTTCACTGTTTTAATAATGGAACGCTTAGAATAGCACAACAGCAGAGTCTATTTTGTCAATTCTTTGATGATCTCAGCTTTTGATTTATCCTTAAACTGATCAATAAGCATTGAATAATTCTCATCATCTCTTAATTCTTCAAAATCTTTCATATAGCTCCGATCGTTGACAAATTTCTTAGCCAATGCTCGATTTAGCTTATTGGCATTAATGTATTTTTTCTTTTCCGGATTATTAATTCTTGCCGTGTAAATGGCAATGCTTTTCCGATAATAGGTCATTGCTTTCTTACTATTACCTTGTTGTTCGTTTAAAAGTCCGGAAAAAAACCAAGCCTCAGCCAAATCTGGCTTTTTCTTAATTACAATCTCACTTTCGTAAAGAGCCTTGTCGTATTCTTTTTGATGCAGATAAATAGTAACTTTATTGGAATGTGGCACATGGTACCTTTCATCTATCTCAATTGCTTTGTCATAAAGAAGCAATGCACTATCATATTTACAATTTAGAGATAAGTTTAAAGCTTTTTCATTTAGCTCTATCGCCTTGGGATTGTATTCTGACTTTGGTTCCTCTGAACAACTGATTAAACTAATAACTATCAATAATAAATAGAAATATTTCATGCTTGCTATTTTATTCTTTATGCACTACAACTTGTATTTTAACACCCTGCTACCACAGCCCCTCATGTGCTTAAGTTTTACTAATGGAAAGCAATAAACACACACACCTGCAAGGGATTTATTATTTCATCTGTTTATGATTTTTTTCATTTTCTCTAAATACCAATTAATCAATTCAGCATTATCTACAATTGTCCAAGTGTGGGGAGAAGAATTTTTTTCATACCCTTCTCTTTTATTATAAGAAGTGATTAATTCTGCCTCCATATTACCGGCTTGTCTTAAGTGGTTATAAAAGCCTGCAAGATCAATGCTGTTTATGGTATTATAATCTTTAGCTCTGTTTTTAATCCACCATTCAATATCAGGCTCATGATACATTCTAATAGCCAACTTTTTAAATAGCTCTATTTTCGTTCTGTTTTTATCATTATAAACAAATGGTGAATATTCAATATAACTTTCCATTGCTTCTTTTGGACTGCCGCCTAAATTTTCTTGAAGAAAATGCAAAACCCAACGAGCTTCTCCAACCGCATTGGGATGAAAATTATTTAGTAATGCTTGCTCTTGTTCGTGCCACATTCTAACCATATCCAATGGGGAGTCACAAATTGCAACAGCCTTGGGCCAAACATTAAATTCCGATTTATTTGAGAAACAATATTCACAATACCTCAAAGCCATGGTTCCTGCAAGCGACATCCCCCCAAGAAATACAGGCTTATCGGAAAGCTTATGCTTATTTAGTGCATGCCCCAGTATTTTGTCAGCTATACTAATATCCTTATCCGTAAAGAAAAAATCAATTGGTTTTCCTGTGCTGACAAAAATAACAGCCATTTGTTTTTTCAAAGCAGGTTCAATTATGGAGAACTCTGGGATTATGGCTGTTGTATCTAATGCCGAACCACTAAAAAACACAAGAGTTGCAACAGAACTCGAATCGGGCAGATGAAGAGTATACCCCTGTTTGGAAAGAGGAATTGAAACACTCTCGTTCTCACTTAACACCTGTTTCCCATCCAATTGCACGTAACTTTCAACTACCCTATGATGATTCTTTTCCGATTTTTTATTTGTACAAGAAGTTAAGAAAGACAAGGATAATAGAATCAAAATTAAACTCTTCATATTTTGTTGTTTTGTTTAGGTCTTGCTATTTTTTGCGAAATCCGAATTCCTATTGAGTTTAAATGAGTGCGATAGATCGCATACCAGCAGTGAACCACAAGGCTTATACATTAGCCTGTTTGGTTTTTATTCTCTTCCCATTTATATATTCAATTGTTCTTCCGAAAATGAAAACAAAAAATGCTATGATTCCAGAAAAGATCAGTCCGCTTATCAATGAGAAATTCCTGGCTGTATCAGAAATCACTTTGTGCATGGCTTCTTCCTGTTCAGGCGTGATTTCTTCTCCGCTAAAAAAACCGTCTCCATTCAAGTCATATTTTTGCAGATCCAATTCTAATGAAATATCAACAAAAGTTGCTCCTCCAACAATCAAAAGGTAAATTCCAAAAAATACAGTCACACTTATCCAAAAGCATTTCCTTTTTCTATTGGCAAATAACGCTTTCCGTTTAAAAATTATTATGCCCAAAATCAAAATGGATATTAAACCTGGAATGATTAAATGATATGGCAAACTTATTTCATTCATTTTCCGTTTTCTTAACTTTCAACAATTTAGCCACAAAGTCATAATTGGTGAATAGTAAGAAACCAATTATTAAATTCAAGCCACTCACCGCCCAATTGAATTTATCCCGGGCACTGTATTCAAATCCAACAAGATCACCTTTGAATGCAAAAAGAGTATGACTCAGAAAGGCTGGGATATTATCCAAAATCATAAATCCACCAATAATGAAAGCTCCAAGCTTAACTATATCGTTCGCTTTTAGATTTCCCAATTCGATTTTATCATCATCAAATCCTTGATCTAGTTTTAATAGTCGAACCACTTTATCAGCTTTAAATATTAAAACAGTAAATAGTGCGACAACTACAGCAATTGCAACGATAAGCCATACAATCGAAAATAAGTCAATTTGCATCATTACAAATGAAATGTTGTTCGGCAAAAAAGCAAAAAGTGAAGTAATAAGTGAAAAAAGTCCGAACAATTTAATTAACAGAATAAATAAGTCTCTCTTTGTCATATCGTTTATAGTTATTTTAAGGCGTATAAGGCAATGCATTTACCGACTTGGTATTTCTAATAAATATGAGCGCATCATAACCCTCAGAAAGCTTTCGCTTGCAATAGTTCAGGTCTGAATTGTTATCTTTTACATATGCAGCTCCTGCCCTTCGAGACCAGCTTGTGTTATTAACCAATGCTGCCAGTTCTTCGGGTAGTTCTTTATTTTTAAGATTTAATACAAAGTTTTCATAAGGAGCACCTGCAAAAGTGCGATCAATGCAATCACTTTTAGGTATACCAGCATCGCAAGGACAGACTTTCTTTTTTTCAAGATCATATGCAAAATATTCTCCTGTATAGAATCCAAAGCCAAACGTATAATAATTATCCGCAAAATAATCCTTTAAATGTGCTCCCATGGGCTTTTGCTTACTGTTATCAGAATGCTCGGCTATGTGTTGGTTGTGAGCCCACACAATCATTTTTCTTCCTTCCAGCTCCTGAATTCTTCTACAGTTTTCGGCCATATACCGATCACGCTTCCCTGAAAATGAAGCCATAATTTTACTTGTCCACGTAACATCCATACACTGTTCCAACACCCGGATGGTGAACTTCAACCGATCATTAGAAGAGTTCAGGGCAATCTCATTCAAATGAGCAAGTAAGTGCTTCACCTCTTTTTTCTCATGCTTGCTCATTTTCTTTCTTATGTTGCAATTAATCAAATACTCCAGAGTCTTTTCGGTACCATCATCCAGTAGATTTGATTTTTTTAATTCGGAACGAATAAATTTGGAAGGACTGGAAGCCCATTGCATATCACATCCATAAACTTTTACTTTATCGCTATCACTTCTATTTTCATTGAATGATTTCATCCACAACAACATATCACGCACTTCCTGAGTTATCCAAACCCCCATCCAACTTCTTGATAAAACGGTTTCAATAGAGTGCTCGCTGTTTCCGGCTACAAACTCATTAACCAAATGCGTATCTACATAGTCATCTTCAATTACAAATACCCTAAAATCATGTTCTTTTACCAAATATTGAATCAATCGATGTTTGGTGGTAAAAAACTCCCTGGTTCCATGGGTTGCCTCTCCAAGTGCTATGATCTTTTTGTCCTGAATCAAATTGTCAATTGCAGACAGGTCAGAATTGTTCTCCCAATTTGCTTCGGTTGATAATAATTCTGAAACAAAAGGCGTAAATGTATCATCCCAGTTAATTTGAGCTTTTGCTGTTATTAGCAAACAAAAGTATGCGATAAGGAAAATTAAAATTCTTCTCATTTCTATATTGGTTTAATCTATTTCATAAGCAGTATAACATCAATCAAGGATCTACTCCTTCACGAATGACCTAATTTGCATTCGCAAAACACAAACTAAAAGATTGTACTAGCGGAGGAAATTACACTTGTATCATATTCACCATCACAAATTTACTCTCCTGCAAAGCTTTAACTGTACGATTTAAAGCTGGAGAATCCACAATGAGCAAATCACCATCATTTAGGGTGGCCCCATTAATTTCAATGCATCCTTTGTAAAGGAAAATGAAATTGATTTTACCATCCATATCAATTTGCTGTTCGGTATTTTCCGAAGCCTTAAAGCCTTTTACTTTGCCTTTTGTGCCCGATTTGCACATCAGGTTAAAATCGGTACATTTTCCTTTCGATAGAGTGTTCCACTCACCACTAAAATGATCCGAATCCAAGGCCTCCAAAAGCTTGCTGTGATGATTTTCATGCTCCAGTTTCATTTGCCCATCAAGCACCATTAGTATGCGCTCCACTCCCGGCAATGGAGTAAAGCTAGATTCCTCGATTTCTACCGTAGCACTTGATATCCTAAAAAGGAAATCGCCTTTTTTGTACTCAGAGCCCTCAGGAAAAATAAACAATTCGGTAGTTTCTCCTCCAGCCCACTTGCTTGTGAGATGCTCTTTTTTAATTCTATAATTATTCACTTTACGTTCTTTTAATTCTTGATGATTCCCAGCAGGGAAATGTTTGTTTTGTGCGAGCTTTTTCATTAACAAATGAGCTATTTTTCATTCGTAAAACATGAGCTACAAACTTGCATTAGCGAAGACGATTCAGCTTTGTTTTCTAATTCCAAATCTCATTAGAATCTGTTAGAATAATTGGAGATTTATCAGTTATAAGAATTGTCTGCTCATGCTGTGTCACATAACCTCCTCTATTTCCAACAAGTGTCCAGCCATCATTTAATTCAACTGCGATTGTCGATTTGTTTGAAATAAAAGTTTCAATTGCAACCGTTGTGTTTTTCTTAAATCTTTCTCGATTTGTCTTTACCCTATAATTTAAAATATTCTCTGGTTCTTCGTGTAAACTTCTACCAACGCCATGACCAGCCAAATTTCTAATTACTTTAAATCCAGATTTTTTAGCTTCTGTTTCTATTAAGTATCCAACTTCAGAGATTTTCACACCTCCTCTGATGCTTTTAATCGCTTTATACAAAATTTGCTTTGATGCGTCTACAAGAGGTTGATGATTGTGAATGTCTTTTCCCAGTACAAAAGAACCACCATTGTCTGACCAAAAGCCATTGAGTTCTGCTGAAACATCAATATTAATTAAATCCCCCTCTTTTAATATTTTTTTCTCTGAAGGGATTCCATGGGCAGCTTCCTTATTTATACTTATGCAAGTATAGCCAGGAAACCCATAGGTCTCATAAGGTGCCGATTTGGCTCCATAACTTTTTAAAATATTTCCCCCGAACTCATCCAATTCTTTGGTTGACATACCAGGCTTGGCATATTCTCTCATCTGTTTTAGTGTTGTTCCAACAATTTCACTAATTCTTTTCATTCCAATCAGTTCGGACTCATTTGTAATTGACATGTCTATATCTTTTTTTTAAATCTCTATATTTTCTGTAAGCCTGTTTTTGCCTGACCGCTAACTTCTAAAATGTACTCTGGTGCACCCCACTGTCGCACGAAACGAAGTTCGATAAATTAATCCCTTCCTGTGACTTTATTGCATTACTACGCGAAAGTATTCGCGCGGTAGCGGGGGATGTACAAAACGTGGTTCTATAAAATCAATCCACTCGTATGACTTTATTACCCAATGCTAGTGCGAGTTCGTTCTCTGCTTTAGTAGTAATTCATGAAAACCAAACAATCCCACTTAAGTTTTCTTTACAAATGACTTATTTTGCTTGCGCAAAACACGAGCTACAAGCTCGCGCTAGCGGGGGCTATTTACTATCAATTTAGCACATCACTGATTAAATGGTAATCCGTTTATTTTTAACACCTTACCCCATTACATTTATATACTATTGTGCACTGTTAAGGTATATCAACAATCTCTATTCCAGATTTAATTGAATTTTCTTGTTCTGATGTAACAGCAGCAATCAATTTATCTCCATCTCTTTGAATAAAATGAGGATATCCACTTAAAGCTATTTCATTATCCCTGATTAAGGAAGGATATTTTCCAATCTGAATGGATTTTCTATTGCTCGTAGCTGCATAAATCACCTTTCCATCAGAGCTAAATGCAAAATCGGAATACTTTAAATTACCATTTTCCAAATTACCCTGATAGGACATACCAGAGTTAGCCAGATAAACGGAGCCATTATAAGCAGTAATTACATAAGAGCCATCTTCCGAAATTCTATAAATCTCAGCATCTAAAGCGTAATCTCCATGATAACTATCATCATTTTCTTCAAGAAATTTTGCTTGATCATCAAATTTATAATGCTGCATATCCGTAGGACTTGATCCTTGATTTATTGAAATGTACTCATCTTTACCTGGTATTTTTCTTAGTCTTTCTAAATCTTGATCTCCAGCTCCATCTATATTCATTCCGTTACTTCTTTGGTAGGTACGAACTGGTTGTTCCCACCAAGGAGAAGGAACTACACTGACAATTATATTTCCATGACCATCAGCAACTGCACATGTGGCTGGCAGTTCAGTTGATATCATTTTTGACAAACTTAAATCATCTGCATTGTACACATATACATTTCCATCTCTACTTGGCACATACAATTCTACACCAAATCCATTATTATTAATATCACAAAACCCAACTGTTCCTTGAAGTGAAGTTTCTTTTATGATTGTATTGTTAGTATAATCGTACTTAACCATTTTTTGATTGCTTTTTGAGATTAAGTATACATATTTCTCTGTCGGGTGCTTCAGCATATCATCAGGAACAAAATTAAATACTACTCCTCCTGGGTAATCTATCGTTGAGAAATTACTTAAACAAGATAAACTGCTGTTGTTGGTTACCTTAATTGCATAACATGCCTGATATTCTAATGGAGGTGTTGCATCATAGAAGATTGTGTCGGATATGTCATTAATCTCTCCAATTAATTCTAGATATTCTTCATAACAGCCTTGAGTAGAGCGATAGACTTCGTACTTAGCAAAGTCATCACCTTTATATTTTGTCCAGCTAATTTTAACATTACCATTTTCTTTCGAAAGTTGACCAAGTTCAACCTTTTGCGGATTAAGAGTGCTAATATTTAATGTTGCTATTGATTTGAAACCATCTAAATCCTCTGCAGTAAGAGTTATTGTATGTTGCCCTTTTGAAAGAGTTGCACTAGTAAAAGAAACTACTCCGCTTTCGTTTGGCGATTCTGTATTTAATATACCATCTATATCACTTTCCCAAATGATAATTATGTCCTCAGAAGGAGTAGCTTCATCCGAAACAATTGCACTAAATTCAATAGCATCTCCATATGAAAAGTCTAGTTCTGCAGCAGGTGATGTTATTGAAATTTGCGGAGATTTCCCATCGCTAATTCCTTTTATGATTTCAATATTAACTTCTACTAAATCGTTAGGAATTACTTCTGCAATGGTTTTGCCTGCCCCAATATTTCCAACATTCGCTATAATTTCAGTATTTCCTTTTTCAAGACCTTTTAATAGCACAGTCCCAAAATTATCTGTAACACCTTGAACTGAATCTGGTTTAGTATATACAATAGCATTTTCAGCAAAAGTACCGTCGTTATACTTTACTGTTACATAAACATCTCCTTCTGTGGAAACGAAAGGTTCATCTTTGTCTTTCTCGCAACCTAAAAGAAGAATAAAAAAGATTATACCTAAAAATTTAAGATTTTTCATTTCTGTTATACTTTATTTAATGTTAATTTATTCTCTGTGGTTAATAGTGCACAACGTTCCGCGGGTATGGCGTCGTGCTCCCGATACATCGGGACAGGTTTGTTGTTTGTAGTTCTGTCGTTCAAATTCTCACATCTGTATCCAGCCAAGCCCAACCGCGGCATGCGCTATGACCCGCTGTTGGCTGTCGTATTTATTTTATTACTTAATAATTCATTCAATTTTTCGATACTTAAAACTTCATTTTTTTTTCGATGTATCATCCTGTGACAATTAGAACAAACCACAACCATATCAGTTTTAGGATTAACTTTTGTTTCTTCTTTTATAGAACTAAGTGGTTTAATGTGATGAACTTCTATGTAATCTTTTCCATGTAATCCATAGTGTTCCTCAAAGTCAAAACTACAATTAGGAACCATACATCTAACGCCATGAATTTCTATAGCCATTTGTCGAAGTTTTCTGTCTCCCTCGCTACCGCACGAATCCTTTCGTGTGGTTTATAAACTAATCCTATCGTGTAGCTTCTACAGAAGTACAATAATCCCTTCCAAAATACCTTTATCCCCTCTATAATCCTTTGCACTACTAAACAAATAATCCTCAGAATAAGATACTAAACCCTCCTCTACCGGATTATTATGAATGTAATTAATTTTTTCATCCAACACTTTATTGCTCCACAATTCTATTGGTTTATTATCATGCCTCCAAAACTGATGATGCTTCACATTAGAGGATTTCTGAGCCGCCATTTTAAACTTTTCTATCAACCATTCTTTTCTACTCTCTAGTGGATTTTCCTTTATTGACTGAACGATAGCATTACTTGTAAATCGCTTAAAATCCCCTAGTAAAAGTTCTGGATTTCTAGCATTTACACTTCTGAATATTAAATGAAGATGATTGGTCATAATGCACCAAGCAAAAATCTCCATTCCTTTATGTTGTTGACAATAACGTAAACAATCAAGTAAAATTTCTTTATATTCTAATCTGGTAAATACATCGATCCACTCAACTACTGCAAAACTTACAAAATAAACTCCTTCAGGATTATGAAATTTATAATTACGACTCATACCAGCCTATAATTTGCTTTTAACTTTTTATTACTTACTAATCAAATCCAACTTCTTTTTACAATACCACACGAAAGGATTCGTGCGGTAGCGGGGGTGCAGCTTCTACATTTCTTTACATTCTAATCTGGTAAACACATCCATCCACTCAACTACTGCAAAGCTGACAAAATAAACTCCTTCAGGATTATGAAATTTATAATTACGACTCATACCAGCCTATAATTTGCTTTTAACTTTTTATTACTTACTAATCAAATCGTACTTCTTTTTACAATACCACACGAACGGATTCGTGCGGTAGCGGGGCCCGTGTTGCGCCTGCGGCAGGCATATTGCGTATGAGCCATTGTTACCAACTTTAATTTATTCTGTCTTATTTTCTTCTATTATATAATTTTCACTTTCTTCTAATAATTTATCGTATATGCTTTTAAAAATACTCGTTTCATTTATATAATCAGATAATTCATTTTCTTCTAAATAAAGCTTACTTGCAATTTCCAATGCCCTATTGTCTTTCCCTTTTGCCTCAAGTTGTTTGGCTTTCGTTGTGTAATATGCTTCAATTGCACCTTTCTCAAGTATGTAAATATTGTTTTTCTGAAGCTCCGATTGAATATCTTGAAATTGTTTTTTTAACCCCTCATTATTTGTGATTTCATCGAAGAAGTTACTTTTAGCAAATCGTGTTTCTAAATATTGGATAAAAGAAATTAATTCAGAATCGTCTAATTTTATTTCTCCTAGTTTTATTCTACTAAATAATTCAGCAAGATTATACCCATCTTTACTCGATGAATTCTTAACCACTTCTTTTTTTATTTTTTTAAACGAAACTTCTTTAGTTATAGAAGCTTTTAAGGTATCTAGTAAATCTACTTTAAGTTCATTATATATCATCAAATCTCTTAATACATCATCATAACAATCTAAATCTCCTAATATTACCCAAGGGATATTAAATTTATCAAGTATCTTCACATACGTTAAAAAATTACCTTTACCATCAACCCTCGCAATAGAGACATTATTATAATCTAGGATTTGTTTTTTATTCTCAATTTTATAAAATATAGAAGGCAATAAGAATTCTTCGCCTCCTTCAACTAGCAGAACTTTATCTGAGAAAAATATTTCGGTATTCTTAGACCATATAAAACGAATAATTTTATTGACATCTTCTTTTGTTAAAGAATCATCATATGATATTTGAGTTGTTAAAGTTTCATTTGTAGTAGAAGCTTTGGTGGCAATTATTATATTATGAACTGGAACATTTTTTACAAATTCTGTTGAATGAGTACTTACAATAAGTTGATTAGTTTCTTTATCACCAAGATAATTTTCAAGTTCCGCAGAAACCACCCTTCTTGCTTGCGGGTGCAAAAATAATTCAGGTTCTTCGGTAACTAATAAAGAACTAGAATTATGGAAGGTTCTACAATATGTAGTAAATAAGGATATTATTATTGCACTTTGAATACCCGAACCTTTATTATCTAATGGTCGATCTATTCCATCATCAACATAAATTTTTACATTTTTATAGATGTCATTTTTTTGATTTGGTAATAATTTAAATGAAACTGACTTATGAGAAATTGCCTTTCTTAAAAGTTCTCTTAATTCAGTCGTTGAATTATTAAAGACTTTATCAGCAAGCTCTTTTATTTGATTACTTTTTTCTTCTATCTTTTCCTCGACTCCATCTTTACCTTTATCCCATAAAGCTTTTATTAATTTTCCATACCACGAATAGTTTACTAAGCGCAATTCGTCTTTGGGATTTCTAAAAGCTGGTATAATTGCAGTTGTAATTATTGAATTTTTAAGTTCATTTCGTAAAAAATGAGATATCCAACAGTCATTGTTAGAATCTATAACTATTATACCAAATCCAGAATTTTCAGATTCTCTTTCCCTACAATAGAATACAATTATTCTTTTCGAGGTAGATAACAAACTAATTAGCTCGTCTTTTTTAAACCATTTTATTTTATAAGTAGTGTTTGGTACTATATCTATTTTATCACTTTCAGCAAGATCATCAAGGTTTGCAAAAAAATCATAATCAACATAGCCACTATCTTTATTTATAATAGTTTGAGGATCTTTAATCTTTGAAAATGATGTGCTTTTTTTAATTTTATCTAATTCACCAACATTAAAATCTTTACCAATCAATTCTGCTTGAATATAATAGTAATCAGAAATATTTTCATTAATCTCACCAGTATCAGTATTAACAGAATTATATGTATAAAAGTCATTAATGTTATGCTCCCTGTAAGTCGGGTTTTTACTTCCGAACAAGATATCAAGCGCTGTAATAATATTTGATTTACCGCTATTGTTTTTACCTACAATAACGTTTTTACCCTTTTTTAAATCAAAAGAGACACTCTTTAAACTTTTATAGTTGTTTATATAAACATTTGATATATGCATCTGAGGTTTCTTTTATTGTTGGTAACGTTGGGCTAACCCAACCTAGTTGGTTTATTTTGATTATATAAGTTTGTTTACTCCACTAATATAGTTGGCTAACCCAACCTTTAGGTAGAGTTATTAAAAATATCCCCTATTGGATTTTTAAACTTAGAAATCTCGCTTTTTGCAAAATGAGTATAAATTTCTCTTGTTTTACTCGAACCATGCCTAAAATATTTTGTATGTAAGGTAAATCTGTTCCTTGTTCCAATCCAACACACCATTTTCATTGGTGATAAACTCAAATTTATAAACAATTATCTTCAATCGGAAAGTTTTACAGTAATAAAATTTAAGGGAAATAAACATCCTTTATTCCTGTGCTGGTATTTATGGGTTTGTTGCACAAAAAAAGAGGGTGTCCAAAAAGTAAGTTCAATCGAATACAATGTCATGTTGAATGAAATGAAACATCTGTTCATCAAAGGGACAGATTCTTCGCTAAGTCAGAATGACAATACTATTGAACTTTTTGGACACCCTCTTCCTCTGCATGGAAGTATTAAAGGGCTATAGTACCAATTCCACGATATTTGATTTTTGGCCAACCACCTCGTCTTTCATTACAAAAAAGAGGTAATACTCGCGGCTTTCGCTCTTTTCGGGATCGGTCTTTGGTCTGGCATCAATAAACTTCCCAATGGTCGACACCCCAATCAGTTGAAACTGTCCAATCCCATTTGTACGAGAATAAACTCTCCACCCATCAGTAGATTGCTTTTGGCATTTTAACACAGGGTAATCAGCTTCAATACCAGCACTAAGCACTGGAACCAAATTGCTCGAATCCTCGCTCGTATAGGTAGTGTTAAAACCAAGATCAATCCACATGGCATCAGTACAGGCCGGATTTTCACGAACAGTTTCTCTACGGTCACGCATGTATGTTACGAAATCATCTTTCTCTACATGTACTTCTTTCACTGCAGCCTTCAATTGCACTTCAAGCTGATCCCTTGCATCCATCAAAGCCAAAAGCTTGTTGATACGTGCTATTTCTGCAGCAATCTCTTCCTCAGTCATGCCCAATGTTGGCCCATGAATCTGAATTTTCGCAATATAGTTTAAACAAGCTTGTCTAAACTCTTTTACATTCCCTTTAATAAAATCATAACGTCTTTTTATTAATACCATAACTGTAAATTTTATTTAAACATATTTTATTCTTTATTACTTCCCTTTTAATATGATACCATTAAAGTCAAAACAAAGAGCCAATGATCACATTTCATATTAACATTAAACTCTTATAAATTGCATCATATGATGTTCATACAAAAAGACAATATCTAAGTTAGCAGCTCTATTTTAAAAATCCATGTAAAATAGAATATTTTTAATTTACATCATTTTGTTTAATATTTAAATCCTGATTTCCTGTACTTTAAGAAACTTTTAAAAAATTACAATTTATCTCTAACCTCTCCCATAATGTAAAATACAGCTAATCATCACTTTTATATTATCGCGAAAATGACCTCTTTCGCATTCAAAACATATATTTTCATTACACATCAATTCCTTAAAGAATTCCTATTTATCCTTAATTCATTGACATTTCCGAACTTTTGTTCAAAACAAAATCACATTCGGTAAAAAAATGAGGCTTTTTCGGCTTGCTTTCTTTATTTTTTTTCGATTCCAAGTGAAAAATTTCAGTAAACTATTTATTGTTTACTTTTCGGAAGTACAGAAAATTATTGCAATTAGACTCCTATTAGGCCATTTTATTATGCTCACTCGGTAGTTTGAGCACTTTTTCCGCGCGTTTGACGGCTTCATTCGCCCGAAAATCAGGCTCAAATTCGCGTTGAAGCTCCTCATTCGCGCGGTGGAGCTCCTCATTCGCAAGAAAATTGATCATATTCGTGCGTTTATGGATAAATTTCGGCGTGTTGAGCACTTTTTTCGTGCGAAAATCATGCTCATTCGCGCGGAAGAGACACTCAATCTCGCGGGAGAGATGCTCAAACGCGCGTTTGACGAGCTCTCACGATGATTATTGTTAATTAAACTCGAAGAATAAGCTCATCATGAAAGTCTTTAATATTCCCACAAAGCTTACTGGGTATGACTTTCGGCCAGATAGAGATAACTGGGTCTTTTATTCAACAAATACAAAAAGCAAAAGGAGGCTTTTGTTTTTAGGCTTAAATCAAGATCAAAAATCCTGAAAATTACTTGATTTTGCACAAGTATTATGATTATTTTTATTGAACTTGATTTTATACAAGTGCATTTAGTATCAATATTTTGAGCTTCTTTTCTTTATAAGTTCTCATAAATATTACCCCAAACCTTCGGATTCTCGGAACAGGCTCTAATGGAGCTTATCCTGTGCGTGCTTCCCTTTAGGGATTAAAGGGTGAGTGTAGGGATTACTGCGACGGAAATGGATGGTGTGTTTTGTCTTAAAGCCAGACAGGCTGCTCTTTATCCTCAAGCCGGATGGGCTCAAACTTTCTCCATTGATGAGAAAGTTAGCAAAGAATCTACGGCGCAGCTCCTCAGTGACCCATTACGGCTCAAAAGCGAATAGAAATAGATAGTCTCACTCATTCTTCGTTCGACAGCATTTCTATTTGCCGCTTTCTCTGCCTATGGGGCCCCTCTTGCGCAGCTGATGCCGATCCCCATAAACATTGTGGGCAGGAATTTTGCCTATCGGCTATACCACACATATTTATACTAATATCATTTGTTTGTACCAATACTTTGCCTGAAAGGTAAAGATCATTCTAGCCCAGGGGAAAGGAGTGAAAACGACTGCCACCCTGGGTTAATGGGTTCAATGGGTAATCGTCGCAACTGGCTTTGTTGACTGGTGTGGGTTGTTTATTGCGACGAAATTAGATGGTTTGTTTTGTCTTAAAGCCAGACGGGCTTTTACTTTTCCATTGATGAGAAAGTAGACTGCCGAACAAAGTGAGACAATGAGCACCCGAAATAATATTTCGCGAATAACAATCTACGGCGCAGCTCCTCAGTGACCCATTACGGCTCAAAAGCGAATAGAAATAGATAGTCTCACTCATTCTTCGTTCGACAGCATTTCTATTTGCCGCTTTCTCTGCCTATGGGGCCCCACTTGCGCAGCTGATGCCGATCCTCATAAACATTGTGGGTAGGAATTTTGCCTATCGGCAATATTCTTGAATGTCAAGCATCTTCGAGATGCTAGACATATTTTCACCAACATCATTTATTCCTTCTCTTGTTCCAATATTTTACCTGAAAGGCAAAGATCATTCTAGCCCAGGGGAAAGGAGTGAAAACGACTGCCACCCTGGGTTAATGAGTTCAATGGGTAATCATCGCAACTGGCTTTGTTGACTGGTGTGGGTTGTTTATTGCGACGGAAATGGATGGTGTGTTTTGTCGTAGAAAACTCCAAAAATATCCTACACCCTCATATTCTTTGCACTACTTCCTCTCCTCAAGGCAATGTCATTAAGTTAAGGGTGAATCCTTTTGTTATACGTTGCCAAAATTACCCCAAACCCCTAAAGGGGCTTTGTCCTGTGCGCGGTTCCCTTTAGGGATTAAAGGGTGAGCGTGGGGCGAAAACCTGCTAACTTAATGACATTGCTCCTCAAGAAGAGGATTGAGGTAAGGTGAGTTTTGTTACACCATTTTGCAATTTGAATTACCTCATCCCCTAGCCCCTTCTCCTTTATGAGAAGGGGAATACGCTGCAAGTAATTAGCAATCTGGATTAAATTATTCTTTCCTGTTCCTCTTACCTAAATTCAAAAAAAAAAGCCTGACATTGCTGCCAGGCTGTATTTATGTGATTTTGCTAACGGTATTATTTGTAGTTCTCTCCTCTTATTTCCTTGAAAACTTTTACCATCTCCTCTAGTTTTTCAGGATTGCTCTTTGCCAAATTGTTTTGCTGGCCTATATCTTCTTTCAGATTGTAAAGCTGATAATCTTTTGAGTTACCCAGCTCAATATTTACATTAACCGAAACTGCAGGGCCATCATATGGTGGAATCATCAACCAATCACCATGATGCAGAGCTGTTCGGCCTGCTGCCTCAATAATCAATTTGGCGCGACCTTTTTCGCTCTTGCCCATGAAAACATCCAACAATTGTTCACTGTCCTGTGTGCTAAGTTCACTGCCTGTAAATTTGGCTAAGGAAGACAATAAATCCATTTGACAAACCATAGCATCAGAAACCTTAGGCTCAATTTTTCCTTTCCAATAGGTAACAAATGGCACGCGCGTTCCGGCTTCGAACAAACTATACTTTCCGCCTCTTAATGGCCCCCAAGGAGTATGCTTGCCCAATTTCTCAACGGCATAATCGTCATAACCATCATCCAGAACCGGACCATTATCACTAGAAAAAACAATTAAGGTATTCTCCAACAAAGCTTCTTCTTCAAGGGTTTTTAGGAATTCACCAATACACCAATCGGCTTCCATAATCACATCACCACGAGGACCTAAGCCCGATTTTCCAACAAATCGCGGGTGCGGTGTACGAGGAACATGTGGTTGCTGCATGGCATAGTACAAAAAGAAAGGTTCATTTTTATGATCTTTCACATATGCTTTTGCCTTTTCCAGGAAATGATCAGCCATATCTTCATCAACCCAGTGAGCAGACTTGCCACCTTTCATATATCCAATGCGTGGAATTCCGTTCACAATGCTGTTGTTGTGGCCATCATTCCAATTCATCTTCAACATTTCAGGATGATCAATGGCAGTAGGTTCTCCTTCGAAGTTCTCTTTATAACTCACCTCAATTGGATCTGCAGGGTCGAGACCTGCTACATTGCCATTTTGAATGTAAACGGTAGGAACGCGATCTTGCGTAGCAGCCATAATATAGCTGTAATCAAAGCCCACCTCATTAGGACCAGGTGATACTCTCTGATTCCAATCTACATGACCTTCTCCTAATCCAAGGTGCCATTTTCCAACTATTCCTGTATGATAGCCCTGTTCTTTTAAGATTTTAGGAAGGGTGAGCTGATTGGTCTTGATCAACAAGGGAGCCGTTCCGGGAAGTATTTTTGCATCCTTATTTCTCCAGGGATAAGTGCCGGTTAACAAAGCATATCTACTAGGGGTACAGGTTGCCGAAGATGCATAGCCATTGGTAAATCTTACTCCTCCCTCAGCCAACTTGTCCATATTGGGAGTTTTTAGTTCCGTAGCGCCATAAGCGCCAACATCTCCATAACCCAAATCGTCGAGGTAGATGACTACGATATTGGGTTTTACCTCTGTTTTTTCGGAAGCGCAAGACAGCAACAAACCTGCCATTCCAACTCCATAAATTACTTTAAGTACGTTTTTAGTAAGCATTGATAATTGATTTAAAAACTTAAATAAATTACCCTTGTCAATACCTTACTGTTTCAACAAGAGTTTTTAAAGTACCACACACAAAAACCTTATTGAAATATTATACCATTTACTATTGGAGGTGAAAGTACGAAAAATTGATGAGATTGATGGCTCTCTTACGTGTGGAGTGTCTATAAGATGTAAGTATTGGGATTAATTCAGATTGTACAGCTTTTACCATTGCCCTGCATCTCAAGCATCTTCGAGATGTCAAACATTTTTATACCAACATCATATGTTTCTTCGTTTGTTTCAATATTTGATGTAGCGATACCGCATAAATATTACCCCAAACCTTCGGATTCTCGGAACAGGCTCTAAAGGGGCTTATCCTGTGCGTGCTTCCCTTTAGGGATTAAAGGGTGAGCGTGGGGATTTCTGCGACGGAAATGAATGGTTTGTTTTGTCGTAGAAAGCTCCACAAATATCCTGCATCCTCATATTCTCTGCACTACTTCCTCTCCTTAAGGAGAGGATTGAGGTGAGGTGAGGTGATTTGTATTGAATAATGACAATTTGCTGAGATGAATGACAAACACCTCATTCTATCTTTCTTCCCAATTAATCGGGACGGGCTCTTAAGAAGAAAAGAACACGTGACGTAAAAAGAAAAATACATTAAAACTATCATTTGCCTGAAGAGTAAAGAGTATTCTAGCCCAGAACAAGGGAGTAAAAACGACTGCCGCCTTGGGTTAATGGGTTCAATGGGTAATCGTCGCAACTGGCTTTGTTGATTGATGTGGGTTGTTTATTGCGACGAAATTAGATGGTTTGTTTTGTCGTCAAGCCAGACGGGCTGTTCTTATCCTCAAGCCGGATGGGCTCAAACTTTCTCCATTGATGAGAAAGTTAGCAAAGAATCTACGGCGCAGCTCCTCAGTGACCCATCGCGGCTCAAAAGCGAATAGAAATAGATAGTCTCACTCATTCTTCGTTCGACAGCATTTCTATTTGCCGCTTTCTCTGCCTATGGGGCCCCACTTGCGCAGCTGATGCCGATCCCCATAAACATTGTGGGTAGGAATTTTGCCTATCGGCAATATTCTTGAATGTCAAGCATCTTCGAGATGCTAGACATATTTTCACCAACATCATTTATTCCTTCTCTTGTTCCAATATTTAATGTAGTGATCCTGAGAAATCAGACCTATGGAACCCGAGTAGATTCCTCCTCCATGCATGCCATCGTAAACACGCACCACAATGGTATTTTTTTCGCTGGCACTTAGTAGGTTTGTTGGCAGGTAATAGCCTCTTAATTGCTGCCACGAATTGGAGCGTTCGTGAACGGTTTGTGGTTTAAATTCGCCCGACTGTCCTACCAGAACGCCATTTACAAACACCTGGTCGATGTCGTCAATCTTTCCCAAAACCAGCACCATTCTGTCTTTTACAAACTCCTCTTTCAGTTTAAATTCCAAGGCATAACAGGCGTATCCATCGTAGTTTTTATAGCCCTGATCTTCCCAGTTGCCCGGAACAATAATGTCATCCCAACTTTCCATTTGGTCGATACTTTCGTGTGCATACTGCCCTGTTTTAAATTTCCAGCTTCCGCTCAAATCAACATCCAGGGGAACTGCATCAACATCCATCATTACGCCAATATTTCCATGAATAATCCCACCTTCTCCTCCATCGTCGTACACACGCACCGCAATGGTATTGGTCTCTTGTAACAAATCGGGAGGCAGTTTATAACTCCTGAAAACATTGTATGCCGTTGAGAATCGAGGCGGAAATTTACCTGACAATCCTATTCTTACTCCATTTACAAACACCTCATGCACATCATCGATATATCCCAACTGCAAATACAAAGCATGTTTGTCGTGCAATTGTCTGGCACTAAAAGTAGTTCGATACCAGGCAAAGCCATCGTAACCATGGAAACCCTTGTTTTCCCACGCCGATGGAACATCAATCCACTCCCAGTCTGAATCGTTAAATTCAGGATTGGCCCACTCCTGCTTATCGCCAATGGAAAATTTCCAGCGATGGCTTAAATCCATTACCTTTTTTAAATCCTGGGCAAAACTGATGCTTGCACAACCCATTATAAGGAACAGAATCAGGCTTAACTTGCTTAGTAGGTATGATATGTTTGAAGTATGAATCATTATTCAGATAATTTAATAATTAGTCGAACCAGTAATCCAAAAACTTTTGGAATGAACTTTTATTGTCCTTTAAGGATTTATCAATGATTGGACTCGCCGTTTCACGATCGGTAATTCCAATAGGTCCATCATAAATCCCTCCTGGTCCTGTATGATCTCTCACCATTATTTCAATGGTATTCTCCCCTCCCTTGTTCAATAAATTATCGGGAATATCGTATGCTCTGAGTATAAGATGATCAGAGCTGTATGAATACCTTCTGTGTTTTCTTCGCAGCTGACTGGACGATCCGATTTTTTCACCATTCAGATATACCTCATCCACGTCATCAATTCGCCCGGCAAACAATACCTGATCCCTGGTACTTAAATTGGCAGGATAGGTAAAGCTTTTGGTGTAAACCGCTCTTCCGTCGAGCTGATTGTACCCCCTGGCTTCCCAAAAGCCTGGAACAAAAATCTTTCCTTCGCGGTAGGTAATCACTTTTCGATTGCTTTCATCCGCCTCGATACTGGTTTCAAAATCCCAATATCCCGAAAGGTCCACATTCATTTTAAACTGATCGGAATCGAAAGAAATGTTAATCTCTCCTCCCGTTATGCCACCATCGTTGTAATCGTCGTAAACCCGAACGGCAATCAGGTTGGCGCCTTCTTTATTTAAAATACTCTTAGGGATAGGATACATTCTTGGAATGCCAAAGGCCGTTTCTGATTTAGGCCCCATCTGCCCGCTTGCACCTACCAGTTTTCCATTTACATACACCTGGTCGGCATCATCAATATATCCCATGTTTAAATAAACATACTGAGCCGATTTGGGAGGTGCAATGGTAAAAGTTCTGCGATACCATGCATATCCATTGTAATTCTGAAATCCATTCTGCTCCCACGATTGAGGGACAAATACTTTGGTCCATTTTGAATCGTTGTAATCGGGGCTGGCCCACTGGGGATCATCCCCGATTGTAAATTTCCAGTATCCTTTCAGATTTACCAAGGATTCTAAATCCTTAGCATGTACATTACCCGCCGAGAATGCTGTGATAATGACAAGTAGCAGAATCTTATTCAAACCCAATATTTTTATATTGCTATTCACTTTTATATCTATTAACCTGAATTCTGTTATTTTTTCTCCTGGATTGCAAACTTCAAACGCAATGCCAATTCTTCTCCACTTAATGCTGCACTTGTTTTAATCTTCTTGTTTTCAAACTTCTTACGGATCGCCATTTTTAGCTCTTCGTCAAAACCGATCACCTTGCTAAGCACCACTTCGTTGTTTTCATTTACAGTGCATCGCAATACGATCATTTCCGATTCGCCACTTCTTACATAGTCGGTAAAATTAACATGGCTGGCAACTTTTTGAATCTTCTTTAAAACTGCGCTTTTCTCTTTTTCTATTTTTTTGGTTTCAGGCGTAATTGCCATTCCTAAATTAACAGTTAACAAACATGCTAAAACAATCATTGTAATTTTTAAGCTTTTCATGACCCTAATTTTTTTATAGTTTACATTTTGGTTAGAAATTTTTAGAAGATCGGAATCGCGCGCCTTCCGTTCTTTTCTAATCTTAAATTTCTAATGTAAAATTAGGGCTACTTTAAATCATAAGTGTCACATCAAAATCAGCAATTGTCATAAATTGTCACAGACAATGAACAATTATCAATTAACAAAGATTAATTAACACTTATCCTATTGACTATCTATTACTTACTATACATGCCTGTTTTTTTTATCTAATACTCTAAAATTTCATTTTCTCCCCTTTTAGGGGATCCCGTCCCGAATTAATCGGGATCGTGGAGGCGACAGCCAAAAGGGTGCTTTTTAATTGTCTAATCAATACATTTATTTTAACCCTTAATTGGCATTAATTGATCATTGTTAATTGTACATTGCTAATTGCTCACCAGCCTATATCCTACTCCATGCACCGTTAATATGATCTTGGCATGATTTGGATCGTCTTCTATTTTTTGTCTCAGCTTCAATATAAAATTGTCGATGGTTCTTGAGGTGGGTTGATATTCGGTTCCCCAAACCTCATCCAACAAATCATCTCTGCTAACGGTTTTGTTCTTGTGATTCCACAGGTAGTGAAGAATTTCCACTTCCTTATGCGACATTTTCACCTCTTCTCCCTCAACAAAGCCTTCGAAGGATTTAAAATCCACGCTTAATCGTCCAAGTTCTATTTTTTCCACCTCATTGTTAGCCGGTACATTCTGAGTTCGGCGCAAAACCGCACGAATTCTGGCCAACAACTCTCTCAAACCAAATGGTTTGGTAATGTAATCATCGGCGCCAAGCTCCAAACCCAAAACCTTATCAATCTCCTCTCCCTTTGCTGTAAGCAGGATAATTGGGGTTTGAATGCCTTTGGCTCTTGCTTTTTTACAGATGTCGAATCCCGAAATTTTTGGAAGCATTACATCCAGCAATACCAGGCTGTAATGGTTCTCCATAATCTTGTTCAAGCCAGTTTCTCCATCTTCGGCCGTATCCACCTCGTACGATTCAAATTCTAAATTGTCTTTTAAACCCATTAACATGCTGGGCTCGTCTTCTACTATTAAAATGGGATACATTTTCTATATGATTTGAAATGATTCAATGTTTATTTTACCGGAAACAACAAACTAAAGCAGGATCCTTTTCCAAACTCACTTGTCAGTTCAACCTTGCCATGATGTGCTTCCATAATGTGTTTTACAATGCTCAAGCCAATACCAGATCCTTTTGCCTTATGTGCCAAATTGCCTGTTGTTACCCTGTAAAACTTATCGAATACCATTGGCTGATCTTTCTTTTCAATTCCAATGCCGTAATCCTTCACATCCACACGAACAAAATCTGCATCCAAGTAGGTAATCAGCTCAATCTTTTTGATATCAGCACTGTATTTCATTCCATTGTCGATTAAATTGATGATGGCTTCGGCAACGGCTTCTTTGTCCAGCTTGATATCAGGAACCTGATCTGCCAATTGCAATTCAATCTCAAAACCATTCTGATCGAAATGGTCCTGGTAATTTGCCAGGATGTTCTCGATTTCGGCATTCAAATTCGTATTGGTAAAGTGATATTCTCTTTTCCCACGCTCAATTCTACTAAAATTCAGAATCTTATTCACCATGCGCGACAAACGGTTGGCTTCGGTATTGATTACCTTATAATACTCCATCTTCTTCTCTTCGGTGGGAATGCGTCCCATTTCAAGAGTTTCCGAGTACATATTAATTAAAGCCAATGGCGTTCTGATCTCGTGAGAAACATTGGAAATGAATTCTGTTTTCATTTGATTCAATCTAATCTGTTTCCTGATATTTTTGTAGACAAACCAGGCTGCCAAGAGCAAAATAAGATCCATCACAACCAAAAGAACAATATTGGTGCGTGTTCTTTCCCTTACCAAATCTTCAATAGTATTTCCGCGCATCTGAATACCCAACTGGTAAGCGGGAAACAACCAGATGTCTTTCTTCTGGGTGATGTTTTTGTCCTCATCGGACTGAATCTGGTTGGCATACACTTCTTCTGTTTCATTCTTAAACACAGAAATGTAGAAACGCTCCTGGGCCACCGACTGAATCTTTGGCCCCATATTTTCGCTAATAAATTTATCGGTATCAACCAGTAGCAATACTGTTTTCGCAGATAAACTATCCTTTTGCAAGGCAAATGCAAACAAACTTTTGCCTGCCAATGAATTGGGCAAAGCTTCAATTTTTCGATAACCACTTTTCACATATCGCTGTAAAAGCTCAATCTTATTCAGGTTGGCCGCAAAATCAAGTTCAAGAGTTGAGATTAAATTGGCTAAACTATCTTCCGGGATTTTCTCTTTTGTGAACAGCTTAAAATCATCATCTCTGATTCCTACAGCATCTATCGAGTAATTTTTTAATAATAAAGTATTGATGTCTTCCGTTTCACGCTCCAAACGGTTTGCCCAACCACTCAGCACATCATCCGAATATTGATTCAGGGAAAATAAAACCGACTCCAGTTGTCCTGTGTAAATGGAATCGATAACCGCTTCGTTCTTACTTAAGTTACTGATTTCGTAAGCAGAAAAGAACAGGGATGGCAGCACCAATATCAGGGTTAAAACAATACCGATTTTCAATCCGGGTTTTATCATTCGCTTTGCTTTTGTTTACCCAAATATAAGCATTAATGATGACGATAAAACAGGTGAAGCTTTTCTGTGCCCATAAAACTTATACCAATTGAATTATCAAATTGGCCAATTGGAAACTTTTAGATTTATTCAGCTTATGTAATTGTTTAATTAATATTGTTCTCTATACTGTAAACCTTTATGCCATTTTTTGCGTAGACCTGAGATAATCCCTATTTTTAACCTAAGTGATGTATTGATTTTGAGCTGAGCGATAATATTGGATATTTATACCATGACTAAAAACTTACAATTATTTGCCCCTTTGAAACTTTGTTTGTTCATCATTTATTTCTTCTCTACAAATACGGTATATTCTTCGCCATCTAATGATCCACAAGCTGAAAACAAAAAAATTCTCATTCTGCATTCCTATCATGAAGGGTATAATTGGACCGATAGAATAATGGAAGGAATCAATTCGGTATTTAAGCAAGAAAATGTTGAATTGTTTGTGAATTACATGGATACAAAACGCTGTGTTAACGAAGATTACTTCTCTCTGCTCTATCAGATATACAAACAAAAGTATGCCCAGGTACAGTTTGATGCCATTTTATCCACTGATGATCATGCTTTAAATTTTTTGCTTCACTACAAAGAGGATCTCTTCCCAGATGTACCACTTGTTTTTTGTGGAATTAATGATTTCCAACCAGAACAAATCAAGAATCATAAAAACATTACAGGAACATTCGAAACCTATGATGTGTTTGGAACAATTCATCTTATTCGAAAACTGCATCCCAATCTTTCATCCATTGCTGTGATTAATGATGCCAGCATTTCGGGTCAGGCATTTCTAAACAGAGTCAATCGAGTAGAACAAAGTCTGAAAGACTCTTTACTAATTGAACACTTGTCGAATCTTTCAAGGGATAGTTTGCAGATCCGTTTGAGTCAATTGCCAAAAGGTTGCGCTGTGATTTGGGGGATTTATATAAAGACTCCATCGGGAAAGGTTTTAACCCATAAGGAAAGTATCAATTTGGTGAAGCAATCAACCAAACTTCCTGTTTATTGCATTTGGGATGTGGTTGGATCAGGAGTTATTGGAGGCAAAATTACCAGTCCTTTTTATCAGGGAGAAAAAGCTTCAAAATCGGTTATGCAAATTCTAGCAGGAAAAGACATTTCGAAGATGGAAATTTCAGGAAGTCCAATGATTTACAAGTTCGATCATAGCATGCTAAAAAAGTATGATATTTCAGAAGATGATCTTCCTTCCAATCGTATCATTATTAACAAAGATGATTCTATTTACGAGCAATACAAAAGCCTGATCTGGACAACTGCAATCATTATTTCAGTGCTCATGTCTATTATCCTTGGGCTATCTCATTTGCTTAAGAAAATAAGCGCAACCAGTAAAAAGCTCACACTTGCAAATCACGAATTGGAAATCGCCAAAGACAAGGCAGAGGAAAGCGATCGTTTAAAAACCAGTTTTCTGGCCAATTTGAGTCATGAGATTAGAACACCCATGAATGGTATTGTAGGATTTACAGAGCTTTTGGAGTTTAAAAATATAAGCGCTGAAAAACAGAGAAAATATATCAATATGATTAAATTGAGCAGTCAACGAATGCTCGAGCTAATCAATAATTTGGTTGATATCTCTAGAATAGAAACAAATCAGATTGAGATTATAAAGAGTGGTACCAATCTCAGTGAGGTAATGCAAAACATGTATCACTTCTTCTTGCCTATTGCTCAGAAAAAGAATTTAAATCTTCGATATAGCATTGATTTTTCACAAGAATTCCCTCTGATAAATACCGACCAAACCAAACTTGAACAGGTTATTTCCAACTTGCTAATTAACGCAATCAAATTCACTCAATATGGTGAAATTGAACTTGCCTGTAAAATGGCAAATAATCTCCTGACTTTTTCAGTTTCAGATACCGGAGTTGGTATTGATGAAAGCATGCATCAAATCATTTTTAAGCGATTCAGGCATGCCGAAAACAAATCAACAAAAACCGAAGAAGGAAGTGGATTGGGGCTTGCCATCTCAAAATCAATAGTGGAATTGATGGGCGGTGAAATTAGAGTTGAATCAGAATTGAACAGAGGTTCAAAATTCATTTTTACATTGCCATTTGAAGAGGCTTTGGAAAATGAAAATCAAGAACAGAATTCAAAGCTTACCTCAAGTAAGTGAATAAGGAATTAGAATTTGACAACTTTTCCACTTTTCCAGACTTTCTGAAAAAAAACAAGCCATGACTCAAAATGAATCATGGCTTTGATTTTTCGAATTACATTTTATCTTACTTATTTTCAGAATTATTGGCACATTTAACGACATCTACCTTGCCACCAAAATATTTATTTTTAAATCGTAAAGCTACATTTACCAATGCGATTAATACAGGTACTTCTACCAATGGTCCGATTACCGCTGCAAAAGCTACCCCCGAATTAATTCCAAATACCGCAATGGCTACTGCAATGGCCAATTCGAAATTGTTACTTGCTGCAGTAAACGACAAACTTGTTGTTTTCGAATATCCTGCCTTGAATTTGTGTCCCATAAAGAATGAGATCAGGAACATTACCACAAAGTAGATCACCAATGGAATGGCAATACGCACCACATCGAATGGCAACTGCACAATGTATTCTCCTTTCAGGGAAAACATTACAAAAATGGTAAATAACAATGCAAACAAGGTAAGCGGACTAATTTTTGGAATGAATTTCTTCTGATACCAGTCTTTTCCTTTTGCTTTGATTCCGAAGTAACGAGTAAGCATTCCTGCAAAGAATGGAATTCCAAGATATATTAATACACTCTCGGCAATATCGCCCATTGTTACATCCACTACCGAACCTTCAAGACCAAAATACTCAGGCAATACCGTAATAAACACATAAGCATATACCGAGAAGAACAGTACCTGGAATATGCTGTTAAAAGCTACCAATCCTGCAGCATATTCAGGATCTCCTTTGGCCAAATCGTTCCATACAATTACCATGGCAATGCACCTTGCCAAACCAATCAAAATCAAACCAGTCATGTATTCAGGATAATCCTGTAAGAAAACAATTGCCAAAGCGAACATTAAAGTTGGACCCAACAACCAGTTCTGCACCAAGGATAAGATTAAAATCTTACGGTTTTTAAACACATCCTTTAACTCTTCATATTTTACCTTTGCCAATGGAGGATACATCATGATCACCAATCCTATGGCAATCGGAACATTTGTTGTTCCAACCGATAGTTTATTCCAAAATCCAGCCATGGCAGGAAAAAAATAACCTGCTCCCACACCTATTGCCATTGCAGCAAAAATCCACAAGGTTAGGTATCTATCCAAAAAGGACAATTTTTTATTTAAAGATCCCATAATATTTAAGTTTAAAGTATTCGGAATTGAATAATTATTAATTACCAATTATTCATTCCCCTTTACCTTATGCTTTCTTTAAAATGTATTCTTCATTGAATTTTGCAAAATCTCTTCTGATCTCATCACGAACACGACGGAATACATCAAAAATTTCTTCTTCAGTTCCTTCTGCATAAGCAGGATCATCAAAACCAATATGAAGACGGGTTCCTACTGGTCCCAGGAATGCCGGACATGCATCTTTAGCACCACCACATACCGAAATCAAAAAATCAACACCCTCATCCAGGAATTCATCTACCATTTTCGGACGATGAGAACTGATATCTATTCCTATTTCAGCCATCGCTTTAATCGCTAAAGGATGCACTTGATCTGCAATATTTGTTCCTGCAGATACAACTTCCAGTTCCGGATTAATATCTCTCAAAATTGCTTCACCCATCTGACTTCTACATGAGTTTCCTGTACACAACACCAATACTTTCATTCTTAATTCATTTAAATCAGCTAAATAGCTGAGAATTTATTAACAAATTTTATTATCACTAGGAGTTATTTCGTCGAATAAATTGCCAAAAACATGGTTTAGTTTTTCGATTCCTTCTTTATTCAAACAATACTTAATTTTCAACCCTTCCACATCTCCCTGAATTAATCCAATAGACTTCAATTCCTTTAAATGCTGAGAAACTGTTGTTCTGCTAAGAGGTAAATAATCCGAGATATCACCGGAAATACAAGTTGGAGTCGAAGCTAAAAACTGCAATATGGCAATTCTCGCAGGATGAGACAGTGCCTTTGCCAATGAGGCAATTTCCTGCTGCTTATCATCAAATAATTCTAATTTCTTCATAGTTCTCCATTGCTTATTTCTAATGTCGCAAACATACGTCATTAATCTAAAAGTGCAAACCGATTCTTAAAAATTTACAATTTGTTAACATCGGATCAAGTATAATACCACTCACTCCTCAATCTTTAACAGATTGAAAATCACACAGACAAACAAAAAAAAAGGTCCTTCTCGCAATGAGAAGGACCTTTTCTGTAAATTATCTTGATTGCTTACAATCTTGACTCTAATATTTCTGCAACATCTGCCGCTGCAACATCCGGTAACATTCCAACATAGCCACGCTCAATAAACCTTTTAGAAATGATATCAATGCTGTCTTGTCCTACCTTGTGATCTCCTAAACGAGTTGCAATGCCAACACTTTGGAAAAATTCTTCGGTTTTCTGAATTGCCAAAGTTTTTCTTTCTTCATCAGTCCCTTCCGTGATATTCCAAATTCGCTCAGCATACTGCAATAGTTTTTCGCCACGTTGCTCTTTTAATTTGGTCAATAGTCCAGGAAGTACAATTGCCAATGTTACGCCATGATCAATTCCATGGAAAGCTGTCAATTCATGACCAATCATATGAGTTGCCCAGTCACTCTTAACACCCATTCCAATCAATCCATTTAAAGCCATTGTAGCTGCCCACATTAAATTGGCTCTGTTTTCATAGTCAGGAGTTTCGCTAGCCATTGCTTTTGGCCCTTCCTCAATTAATGTCAACAATAATCCTTCAGCAAATCGATCCTGAACAGGAGAGTTCACTGGGTATGTCAAGTACTGCTCCATTACATGTACATAAGCATCAACAATACCATTGGTAATCTGGCGCATTGGCAATGAGTAGGTTGTTTCCGGATCAAGAACTGAGAATTTTGGGAATAACAATGGATTTCCGAAAGCCAATTTCTCTTTGGTTGCAGCTTTGGTAATCACACCACCACTGTTCATTTCAGATCCTGTAGCTGCTAGAGTTAAAACAGCTCCTAAGTCTACTGCTTTTGTAATTTCAGCTCTTCTTGCCAAGATATCCCACTCATCTTCTCCCTCATAGTAAGTAGCTGCTGCAATAAATTTTGTTCCATCAAGAACAGAACCTCCACCTACAGGCAAAAGAAAATCTATACCTTCATTTCTTACAATCTCAACTGCTTTCATTAAGGTTTCGAAATGTGGGTTTGGCTCAATTCCACCAAATTCTGTGATGTCATAATCTTTCAAAGCTTCCATAACCTGATCGTAAACACCATTTTTCTTGATGCTACCACCACCATAGGTCATTAGAATTTTTGCCCCTTTAGGAATATGATTTCCTAGTTCTGCAATTTTACCTTTTCCAAACAGAATTTTTACTGGATTAAAAAAATCAAAATTTTCCATCTTATTAAGTTTAATTATTACTATTTCTTTTTCAATGCTTTTACAAGCTCTTTGGCCATTAATAAATCAGAAGCTGGATTTTGTCCGGTAATTAACCTTCCATCCACTACTACATATTCCTGCCAATTCGCCTTACAAGAGTATATTGCACCTTTTTCTATTAATGCCGTTTCCAACAAGTAAGGCACTTTTTGATCTGTTCCTATTGCTACTTCTTCCTGGTTGCTGAATGCTGTAAGTTGTTTGCCATTTACCAAATAACTTCCATCATTTAGTTTTACATTTAGTAATCCTGCCCCACCATGACAAACGGCACAAACCACCCCTTCATTCTCATAAATTTCTGAAGCTATTTTTGCGATATCTTCATCAAAAGGGATGTCGAATACAGCTCCATGACCTCCTGGAAAATAAATGGCATCGTAGTTTTTTGCAGAAATATCTTTGGGATGATAGGAGTTCAAAAACTTATGCCTGGCATCTTTGTCTTTAAAAAAGGATTTTACTTTCGCATCATCCAAATCCAATTGTTTAACAGGAACTTCTCCTCCTTTGGGTGATACAAAATCAATTTCAATTCCATTTTTTATCAAATGAAAATATGGAAGGGCTACCTCAAGAACGTAACATCCCGACTCCCATCCTTTTTCATCTTTAAAATGACTTGTTAATGCAAATAAAACTTTGGCCATACTTTTAAATTATTTTCACAACAAAGGTATGCCTCATTTTTGTATTAATAAACTTATTCTTTTTATACATTTGTATAAATAAATTTATAGATATATGGTAAATCTGGAATGGTACAGGACATTTAAAGCGATATATGAACAGGGAACATTAACAGGAGCGGCAGAAATCCTACTCATCACCCAACCAGGTGTAAGTCAACAACTCACCGCACTTGAAACTTATATGGGAGTTAAGCTATTCGAGCGAAAACCCAGAAAAATGTTACCTACTCCTCATGGAATACAACTTTACAACCAAGTTGAAGAAGCCATATTGCAATTGGAAAAAACCGAAGAAAATTTCAAGCGAAAAAGCTTAATCAATCGTCCTACCGCCAGGGTAGGCATGTCGATCGAAATGTTTAACCATGCTTTCGCCAATATTCTGGATGATCTGGAAATGAATGTTGAGTTTACCTTTGGGGAATATGAAGATCTTCAAGCCAAACTATTTGCCAAAAAATTGGATTTAACCATCACCACACTGCACCACAACTACCAAAATATCGAATACAAACACTTTTGCCAGGAGGCATTACTATTGGTAAGCAGCAAGCATTTGGACACCATTCCATTTAACCGATACATTTACGAGAAAAAATTAGATGAAGCTGAAAAGTGGCTAAGCCAGCAAAATTGGTATTCCTACACTTACAAAATGGAAACCATTAAATCGTTTTGGATGCAGAACTTTAAGAAAAAGCCTTATTTTAAACCTCGTTATGTGATTCCCAATTTAAGTGGGATGCTACAATCAATTCAGTTGAACAAGGGGATTTGTATATTGCCTTCGAGTTTATGCCAGGAATTATTGGATGAAAAAGAAATTATTGAAGTTTGGCAAGGTATAGAAACCACATACTACAATAAATATTTTGCTCTAAATACACAAAGCAAGAACCTGAAACAGGCAGAAGAAATCATAGAAATCATTATTAATAACAATACATGTAAAACTCATTAATATGAAGAAAATTTATCATTTAAGCAGTTGCTCAACTTGCCAGAGAATTATAAAAGAATTGGATATTGATTCAAATTTTGAACTGCAGGATATTAAAACGCAAAAAATAACTGAGGTGCAGTTGGAGGAAATGAAAGATCTAAGTGGATCGTATGAAAGTTTATTTAGCAGACGAGCCATGAAGTATAAAGAACTTGGCTTAAAAGAAAAGGTTTTAAGTGAGGATGATTACAGAGATTATATCCTATCAGAGTACACATTTTTAAAACGTCCGGTACTTTTGATTGATGGAGAAATATTTGTCGGCAACGCAAAAAAAACGGTTGAGAATGCCAAAAAAGCATTGGTCAAGTAGTAAAACGACAGAGGAATCTATTTTGTATTTTTCTGATTTAGTAATAACTTATGCAGTGCATAAAAATTAAATAAGGTGCAATTTGCATCTTTTTTCGTTCTATCGGTAACCTTAAAACTTTTACTTATGCCATATTTAAAAGTTCAGACCAACCAAAGTTTCTCTAGCAAGAAACAACAAAGTTTTTTAAAAGAAAGCTCCGCATTAATCTCATTTGAACTGGGGAAACCTGAAAAGTATGTAATGACAGCTTTCGAGTCCAAAATCGAGATGACACTAGGAGGCTCAGAAGAACCTGTTGTATTTCTCCAGTTAAAAAGCATTGGTTTACCAGATACAAAAACCAAAGATTTATCAAGCAAATTTGCCAGTTTGGTTGAGGAACAGCTTAAAATTCCTAAAGATCGTGTTTACATTGAATTTATGGATGTACCCAGAGGTTTCTGGGGATGGAATGGTATTTTGTTTTAAAAATATCAATGCCTATTTCGTGCAAAAATAAAATTTCAGTTAATATTTTAACAATTAGATAAATTTTTATTGTTTTTATAAAAAATTTATACACCTTTACATCCGAAATAAAAATTGACGGTACAGATGAGATTTACATTTAAATACAAGAAGCAGAATAAACGCAATAAACAGTTGTTGTTTGTGTAATCTTGTAGAATAATGTAAAGCTTAAAAATATAGAAGCCTGCAGAAATTCTGCAGGCTTTTTTTAAACTCATCAATTCAATTATAAAATATCAATAAAAGCGAAACAAATAAACTCCCATTCAATTGGGATAACAAATTAAACTATTAACCAATGAAAGTTTTAAAGTTTGGCGGTACTTCAGTCGGATCTCCTGAAAGAATTCAGAATTTGGCTCAATTGGTTCAGTGCGACGAACCAGTTATCATCGTTTTATCAGCTATGGCAGGAACCACAAATGCCCTGGTTGAGATCACTGAACTCCTTTATCGAAAGGAGATGGAAAAAGCAAGTGAGCAAATCAGTAAGCTGGAGGAACAGTATCGAAAACGAATCGAAGAATTATTTACCACAGAAGATTTCAGAAGCAAAGGAAACGAGTTAATTACTTCGCATTTTAATTACATCAAAAACTTTGTAAACAGAAGTTTTACTGCATTGCAGGAAAAGGCCATATTGGCTCAAGGTGAGTTAATTTCTACTGCCATGTTCCATTATTATTTATCGGAAATTGGTGTTGATTCTGCGTTTTTACCAGCTTTAAACTTTATGAGAATCGATAAAGATGGTGAACCTGATTATTTCTATATACAGGAGAATCTGGAACGAATTCTTGCTGAAGAATCGGAACACAAATTATTTATTACTCAAGGATTTATTTGTAGAAATGCCTATGGAGAAGTAGACAATTTAAAAAGAGGTGGAAGCGATTACACAGCCTCATTAATCGGTTCTGTTTTGCAGGTTGATGAAGTTCAAATATGGACTGACATTGATGGTTTCCACAATAACGATCCAAGATATGTTGAGAACACATCTGCCTTAAAGCAATTGTCTTTTGATGAAGCGGCCGAGCTGGCATATTTCGGTGCAAAAATCATGCACCCATCCAGCATTATGCCATGTAAGTTAAAGAGTGTTCCGGTGAGATTAAAAAATACGCTGAGTCCTGAGGAAGAAGGTACCTTAATTACCGACGATGAAACCGGTAAAGGAATTAAAGCCATTGCTGCAAAAGATGGAATTACCGCTGTGAAAATCAAATCTGGTCGAATGCTTTTGGCCTATGGTTTTTTAAGAAAAGTGTTTGAAATATTTGAAATCTATAAAACACCTATCGATATGATTACAACATCGGAGGTGGCTATTTCTTTAACCATTGATGATGAAAGTAGACTTAAAGAAATTGAATCGGAATTGGTAAAATTCGGAAATGTCGAAATTGATGAAAACCAATCGATCATTTGTATTGTTGGTGATTTTATTTCAGAGTCGACAGGAAGTGCTAAAAAAGTACTGGAAGCATTGGAAAACATTCCTCTCAGAATGATTTCTTACGGAGGTAGCAAGCACAATATATCTGTTCTTGTTAATCAAGAAGATAAAGTGTCGGCATTACAAGCTTTAAGCAGAAATTTGTTTTAGATTTTTACATTCAAAATTTAATTGAATCATGTTCAACAGTACAAGAATAGATCAATTCAAAAATATTCCCACTCCATTTTATTATTACAATATGGAGTTATTAGAAAACACCTTGAATCTTATCAAAACCGAAACTTCAAGGTATGGATATCATATTCATTATGCAGTTAAGGCAAATGCCAATCCTAAAATCATGAAACTAATTCAAACCTACGGATTTGGTGCTGATTGCGTAAGTGGAAACGAAATTACAAGATCGCTGGAAACCGGTTATACAGCTGACAAGATTGTTTATGCGGGTGTAGGAAAATCAGATCGGGAAATTCTAACGGCTCTTGAAGCTGGCATTTTCTGCTTCAACTGTGAATCGATTCCGGAAATCGAATTAATCAATGAATTGGCAGCGCAAACAAATAAAACTGCAAAAATTGCCATACGAATCAATCCTAATGTTAACGCCAATACACATCATTACATTACCACAGGAATTGAGGAAAATAAGTTTGGAATTAACCGTTGGGAATTCGAATCGGTTCTGGAAACACTTGAACAATCAAAAAATATTGAATTGATTGGTTTGCATTTTCATATCGGTTCTCAGATTACTGATTTAAGTGTTTTTAAAGGTCTTTGTCTTAGAATTAATGAGATTCAAGAGTGGTTCAAAGAACGTCAGATATTGGTTAATCATATTAATGTTGGAGGCGGATTTGGTGTAGATTACAAAGATCCTGATGAAAATCCTATTCCTGATTTTGTTACTTTTTTCGGAATCTTTAATGAGTTTTTAAACCTTAATCCTAACCAGGAATTGCATTTCGAATTGGGTAGATCAGTAGTTGCACAATGTGGTAGTTTAATTTCCAAAGTCTTGTATGTAAAAAACGGTGTAAATACAAAATTTGCCATACTCGATGCTGGAATGACTGAGCTATTGCGTCCAGCACTGTATCAGGCATATCATAAAATTGAAAACATCAGTTCCAATGGCGAAGAAGATATTTATGATGTAGTTGGTCCTATCTGCGAATCATCCGATTGTTTTGGTAAGGCAGTTAGTTTACCCTCTACAAAACGAAACGATTTTATTGCGCTCCGTACAGCAGGAGCTTATGGCGAAGCAATGGCTTCAAGATACAATCTTAGAGATATAGCAGATTCTGTTTTCTCTAACGAATTGTAGTGTGAATTATTAGTTTGGATACAAAGGCAATATTCTACGGAGTATTGCCTTCTTTATTTAATCCCAACTTTTCTTAGCAATGATTTTGATGGTACAACAAACAAGGTAAGATTATAAAACATCCCTCCCTTGGCATAAGAATCAATGATATTGTTCTCGCTGGTTAATTTACTCCCCGATAAACTAAGAACGTGTTTCTTATTGGTTACATCAAAATTAATATTGCTTCTATATCCACTTTCTAGTGATAACCAAAGCCAATCAGTTATTCCCTTTTCTATCTCAAGTGAAAAATTAACATCCGATCTTCTAAATTCTAAGGTTTTAAAATCACTTAATGCCGGACCATTCGATTTTGTGTTATCATCACCCAGTTGTTCGTCGAAATGAATACTATAACTTCCTCCTTTTAAATAGGCTTTAGCACTGATAAAACAAAGTTCCGATGGTTGATAGCGCAATTTCACTTTTGCAGGAAGAAAGGCATCTACTCCCCATTTATCCGCAAAAGTATGTTTGTACACAAAAGTTGGAAAAACCAGTGGATCACCAAATGTATAAGAGAATGCAACACCTAGTCCCCAGGATTTATATTTATTTATTTTCCAGCCTATAACTGGAGAAATTTCCATTTTTAAAAAAGTATATTTGCTTACATCACGAATATGATCTTTCCAGTAATCTCCTTTTAATTTCGCATTAAAACGAAGCATAAAATATCTATTTCTTTTCCATTGGGTCATCAAGTAAAAACTTCCACCCAAACTCTTCATATTTTTATCATGCAACTGCCTATAAAAAGGATAACTTATATTTTTACTATCCTGAAAGTGAATTTCTTCATCACTATACTCTATACTCCCGGCAATTTTCAGATTCTTTTTTATTGATATCGGGAAACGTAGTTTAGTTTTAAATATTCGATTGTAATCAATTTTTCCTTTTCCATCTCCATAAATTTCTGATTTAGATCCCACTCCAAAGCCTGTAATTCCAGTATAAGATGCCTCATAGCCCCGAACAGGACCACTTCCTACAACACTAGGATTCCAATCATATTTGGTAGTATCAGAACTAAACTGTGCAACAGCTAAATGACATGATACCAGAAACAAAAACAATATTAATAGATTCCTTATATCCATGAAGTGCAGTTTTTCCTAATAAAAAACATGATTGATTAATTGATACAAAACGAAATAGTTTTTGATTTATTGCAATTCTAGTTAGCTTAAAACCAATAACCCAGACTCACATAATTCAACACCTTGTCTTTTTTGTTGGAATACATTAATGAAAATTCCATTGGACCAATTAAACTATTGTAAGAATAAGTTAAAGCAACTCCTCTAATCCATTCTCCTTTCTCAAACGATCGATTAATATCGTCACTTAACCTACCAAAGTTTGCCTTAAATATTAAATAATTATTTCGAAATAATTCATACTGGAAGTCAGTTCTAAAAATAACTGAATTGCTTGAATTCATCTCCATTCTTTCCAAACCTACAAATGGCATTTGAGTGTCAAAATAATCGGTCTGATCAATACCCCCCGTATAGCTTTTAAAGAAATCCGGAATACTCTTCCCCCAAACAACTCTACCATAAGCTTTTGGATAAACCGTAAATGAAGGACTTATGCTAATGGCTTTTTGAAATTTTAAGTAGGCGATAGAAGCTGGTCTTTCCATTCCATCAAGTCTGGCTCCATTATTTGTCACCAGTTTATATTCCCCATACAAACTAATTCCTTTTTTGGGATAATAAGCCTTTTCGTGCGAGTCAATCCTTAAAAAGGCATAATACGAGAAAAAGTAATCATCAGTACCCTCCAGTTCAACATCGGGTAAGCTATAATTTGATTTTAGATTATAATATTCTGCTTTGGCTCCAACACCAACCGAATACGATTCCCTTAAAATGGAATGAGTATTCACATCTAATTTATAATAATCTAAATCATAGTTTCCAACTTTTTTGCCATCCTCGAAACCATCAACCTGCCAATCGTTATATTCAGCTTGTATAGTAATACCTGGTTTTAAGCCATTGTCGATTGCATAAGTTGTTACAAACCTTGGATTCTCGGCCAATTTTAAATCAAAAGACAAATGAGACCCGCTTCTCAGTTTATTTCTAAAAGTAGTATTTAATAAAACTCCCGCTTTATTATCAGAATCATATCTTAACCCTACATTAAACCTTTTGGTAGTTCTCTCTTTTACCCTAACCTGAAGCGATTTGGTTTTATTCCCAACTAATTTAAAATCTACATTATCGAAGTATCTACTTCCAAAACTTCGGTTTATTCCTTTCTTTAGCTGATGTAATGAAACTTCTCCTGGGGTATCCAAATTCAATTTACCAGAAAGCAAAGATTTGCTTACCTCGTTTAAACCTTCAAATTCTATATTTTTAACGTAATAGGTTGTGCTATCAACAGGAGGTTTGTATTTTTTTATTTTCTTCTTTTTGAGTTGATATTTCTCTTTCAATTCTTTCAGTTCAGAAATATACTTTCTTCCAATTTCTTCCCCTTTGCGAATTAAAGAATCAGCATCATTAAAACTCCCTACAGAGTAATTATTTAAATCAGGCTTGATGTACACATCCACAAAATCAATATTCTTCTTGAATTCGTTCAAAGCCATTAAAGAAACAGTTTGATTGATAATGTCAAGAAACGAATTTAATTCCTCCTTTGATTTCGGTCCCGATTGCACATCAACGCCAATTACAATATCGGCTCCCATATCAACAACTTCCTTTACAGGAAAATTATTTACCATTCCTCCATCAACCAGTAATCGTCCATCAATTTCAATCGGTGAAAATACTGTTGGTATAGCCATACTGGCTCTCATGGCTTCTGGAAGATAACCTTTATCAAGAATTACAGCTTCTCCTGTTTCAATATCAGTAGCTACACACACAAATGGTATGGGCAGATTTTTAAAATTACTTACATCATGATAATCTATAGATAATCTTTCAAACAAATTGATTACATTTTGCCCATTAACAATTCCACTTGGCAATTGAATTCCTTTTGGTTTTATAGGAAAAGACAACACATGACGCTCATAATTTTGCTTCTCATGAAATGGTACGTATTTTCTGGAAATTTCATCAGCCAACAGTTTATCCCAATTTTGACTTAGAATCATCTCTTCAATCTGATTGGCCGAGTATCCTATTGCATAGAAACCTCCAATAATACTTCCCATACTTGTTCCAGCAATATAATCAATAGGAATTTCTAATTCATCGATAATTTTTAGTACACCAACATGGGCAAATCCTTTGGCACCACCACCGCTTAGTACCAAACCTATTTTTGGTCTTTTTTTATTTTTAAGAGTATCAGATTTTAGTTTAGCTGATGATATAGAACTCAGAGATATAAGAAGAATTAGTAATAATGAATGTTTCATTCTGATATTTTTGTTCAATTTAATTTTCAATTTTTAAATCTTCTGCAAGTTTCAATACATCCTTCTCTTTCCCATCTTTCACTTTTACTCGAATTGCTCTTAAACCATATACCCCCTGTAAATCTTCCAAGGTATGATACTCAATTTGGTCTTCAAAATAGCCCGCAGATATTAAATACTCCAAATACCTCTGGTATTCAGCTATTTCTTTTTCCTGACTAAAAATTATAGCCAGCATGCCTGGTTGAGTTAATCGCTCATTGGTTCCTTTAATTTTGGCCTTATCAATTCTCTTCTTTACAATTTCATATCTAATATTGTAGGCTCCATCTACATCAAACTTTTTCTCATCCTGACGGAATCGAATTGCCAAAGGTTGACTATGAACCAAAATCAATCCCGTAGTATCCATTGGTATTGGCAGAGACTTCTTTAAATTTTCAGCTTTTCTGGCCAGTTCAGCACTTACGATAAGTTGCCACAATCTCAAGTTTTTAAGGTAAATTCTATCGAAATTTAAATTATTAGCTATGCTTTCACCAATATAAATATTGTGCTCAACCCCATCGGTTCTATATTTTTCAAAATAGTGAGGAAACATTGTTTGAGCTTTTTCCTCTTCTTTTTCAAGGTAAGTTGTAACACAATCGTTAATAATACCCAAACTATCCTCGAAATCCTTTCTTCTTTTATATACAATATTTAGATCAGGATCTATATTGTTCTTATAATTTTGGATAGCTATTTTCACCATTTGCCCATTCTCCTCGAAATGCGGAAAAAGAGGTTCTATATCGTGTCGAATAAAATTAAGTACATTCATTTCATCTCCCGAAGATAGTCCTTTCTTAATTCCATCCTTGAAATAATCAATTTTATAAATTAACTGATCATAAATTGGCATTTCCTTAACTTCGTTAACACTTAGGACTACATTACGAACCAAGTCCAACTGCTCTAATAAATCATCCTGAATGGTTTGATTTCTGATAACTGATGAGTGTCGTACATCAATTGCACCATACAAAGGATAAACATGGGGGAATACAATTTCCTCCATCTGAGATGGCTCGCCACTTTCTTTTTTCAACAATAAATTAGATGCAGCCCTTGCAAAACGCCACTCAACACTTGGGTGAATAGCTGTACATTCTTCTTTAATTATAGCCTCTATTTTATTTTGAAGTTCTTCACTTGTTCTCTGAATCGCAATAGAGAAAACAGGAATAATATCTTTAATCACACGCAGATTTGAAAATGTAATATCATAGGCTTTATTCGATCCTAATTCCATTACCCCCACCAACTCATCTTCATTATAAAGTGGTACAACAGCTATATTTCTAATCCCTTCATCAAGCAAGGCCTTCTCTACTTGATTTGGATTTTCTCTTTTGGAAAGATCATTAATTAAAACTGGCATACCTTGTATTCCAACTTCTTCATAAATGGTTCCCCTATAATCTTCGCAGCTAAAACGGTCTGCACTTAAAAACCCATGCCAAAAGTCTGATGGATTTTCAACATTCCCCTCGTTCATTCCAAATGCAATTATCCCTAATTTTAGGTTGGGCAATTCAAGAAGAGATCTGATATTTTGTTCTAATTGATTAAAATTATTCCTTTTGATGATTGAAGATTTTTCCAACAATTGAGATTTCAGTGAGGAAATCACCTCTATTTGACTCACATCAACATATCTAAATGACAAAAACCCAGAAAATTTGAACTTATCAATCGGTAAAGTTTCCAGCCAAAAATCCATATCTAAAGGATTATTTATCATCTTATGCAACTGATCTTCACTTAGCTCAGGTAAATTACCAGTATAGGTTATATCAATGCATGACTTCTCAACTTCAAGCTTATAATACTTTACCAATTCGTTAAGCTTATCTGTCACTTTATACATAAAAAGATATCCAATGCCTAACTCAAAATTATAATATCTCTTCAGAATCATTGAATAAGCATAAAACAGCATACTAAATGTCTTAAAACACTTATCCTGCTCTTTTTGCTCAACCATTTCAACCACTAAATTTTCATTTCCGTATAATTCCAGATATTTGGGGGTAAAATAAAAGTTCTGGTCATCAAAAGGTGTAGCAGCCACTCCAATTTCTTCACGATACTGAACAGGAGTAAAGAAATACCCCATCAAAATGTGGATTTCATCTTTAAATCTGTTCACATCATTTACATCAAAATCTGCACTTGCTAACTCAGGCTTCTCCTCTACTAGTTTTAGAATAGACTCACCTTGGATATCAAGGCTACCATTTATTTTTTTTTGCTCCTTTAACTTATTAATTAATGGAACAAAACTAAGTGATTTCTTAAATGGAACTTCCTCAATGCTAAGCTTTAACCGATCCAGCTTCATAATATTTAAATTTTTCCCCGATTTTCAAACTACTAATGTAGTTCTTTTTAAACATCTGCAAAAGATAATAAGGTCATTCTGCCAACAATTAAGCTATTTTTAACATCTTCCATTCTAAGATACTAAAATGCGGATAGAATCTCTTTCGAATCCATCCGCATAAGACAAAATCTATTATTTTATTTCTTATTCCAAATATACTTTCAGTTTAGCAATAACAGTTTCAAATTCTCCGATATGCTTTTCAATTAATTCTATATCGAATGATTGAATTGCCAAATCAAGTTCTTTACAATAATTATCGAGTATAACACACGATTTTTTAAAGGCAAAATCTGATAATTTTTTACTAAAATCTTCAATTTCATAGATTATCAAATCGTTTTTGATCTTCTTCCAATCATCAAGAAATCCATTCTCTAATCCATCTATAATTTCAGGTAAATTGGCGATACAATCTCCTGAAAGTTTCACCTCATTTTCAATCACCTGAGCATTTTCAGCATTAAGATATTTAATTTTTAAAAATTTCTTCAATACCGCAAAAACATCTTTTCTAAATACAGGTTTTTGTAAATATTCATCAAAGAGCTTATAAATACGTTCCAACTCATCATTCATTATTGAAGCCGTAAATGCTACCACAGGGATATGATTCCAGTCTGGATTATTACGTATTACTTCAGTAGCATCATAACCATTCATACCTGGCATCCTGATATCCATAAAAACGATATCTGGTGGTTCCATTTCCATGATCTCAATGGCTTTTTCTCCGCTTTCTGCTTCTAAAAATGTCACATTATCAAATTCAATGATTCTCTTCAATACCAAAATATTGAATTTCAAATCATCAACAATTAATATCTTACAAGGTTCAAGAACAAAATCGTTCAGCTCTTTAGCTTTTTGATCTTCTTCTGCAGAAACCTCAGCGATTTTTACATCCTTAAATTTAATAGTAAATTTTGATCCTCTTCCTACCTCACTCTTTAAGCTAATTTCTCCATTTAATTTCTTTAAAAGGCCACCAACAATTGTTAGACCTAAACCAGTTCCTTCATAATACCTGTTGCTTTGTCCACTTTGTTGAGTAAAAGCTTTAAATACATTCTCTTGCTGATCTTCTTTTATACCAATTCCCGTATCTTCTACATTTAAGATTAGATTTATTGAATTTGGGTCAGATGTCTTTACAGCCGAAGCAGAAACATGTATGTATCCTTTTGAAGTAAATTTGATGGCATTGCCTACCAAATTAAATAGGATCTGATAAAACCTCACTTCATCCATGTAAATGTAATGTGGAACAGAATGATCTACACTTATATTGAACGCCAAATTATTTGCTTCCAACTTTTGCTTAAACACTTGCTTTATTTGGTTTATTACAATCTTACACTGCATGGGTTCCAACTCAATATTCATCTTTCCCGATTCGATTTTAGATAAATCAAGAATATCATTGATTAGAGCCAAAAGATTTCTACCACTCGTCATTATGGTATGTAGATAATTCTTATGCTGTTGATTCTCTACATTCGTATGCAGCCATTCACTAAATCCCAAAATGGCATTCATTGGTGTACGAATTTCATGAGATACATTAGCAAGGAATTCCGATTTTGCCTTTGAAGCCTGCTCTGCCTTATTTTTAGCAATATTTAATTGCTTTTCCTTCGCTTTTAGCTCTGTCACATTTCTAACAATAACAAGAACTTCAGATGATTTAAGCTTCGCAAATCGTGCTTCGAAATACTGCATTTCATGATGATGGAAACTGCTAAAATTAAATTCAAAATCTCCTTTTACAATACACTCTTCAATGGAAGAAATAAACGAGTTACTCAAATCTTCCGATAAGACATCAACTATTGAATTAACATCTGGTCTATTCAATTTGGCAAAAATGCTATCCTCACATCTAGATTTAAAAGATATTACCTGCCCCTCTCTATTCAGCCTTAAAATTTCATCTGGAATCGAATCAATAATTCCTCGATTTTCCTTCTCACTTAATACCAAATCGGTTTGGATTCTATTTCGAAGAAAAGCAGTTGAGATAGTACTACTTACCGTTCTTAACAATTCTAATTCAGATTTTGACCATTTATGATTAGAGTCACACTCATCAAAACCGATAAAGCCAAATATATTTCCAGATTCTATTAATGGTAAAACAATTATTGACTTTATTGCTTGTGGCTCCAAAATAGCCCTAATATCCTCTGGTAATTCCTCAATTTTTTCTGAATAAACAATGCCTTCTTCATTTAATAATCTTTTCCATGAAGGAATCATTTCATATGGAATATTCTGAAGGTCCTTAATTTGAGGTGCTATACCATCATTACACCACTCGTAGGTATTACTGGTTAATAATCCATCAGTACTGTCTTCAAACACATACACTCGACTCACTCCTGTATGTTGACCAATTATCCTGACAGCTTCCTTTGTATTCGATTCAAAATCTGCAATAGAATTATAATTAACTGATATTTCTGTCAGAATTTCCTGCTGTCTTAAATTTCTGGCAATTTCCAACTCATTATTGCGACGCTCAGTTATGTTATGAGCGACTACAATTATTTCATTAAAATGACAATTATTACTTGAAACTACTTCTTCGGTAAGACCTGCAAGAAAGCATCTCTTTAAATCACATTCTTGACACTTATCTTCGGTAAACTGCACATTTACTCTAACCCAAAGAACATTATTTTGATTGGTTTTAATTGGCAAATCATAGTAACTAATACACTTATTTTGAAAAAATTGCCTGGCAAAATATTTAAATACTTTAGACCTATATTCACTTGGAATAAAACTTAAAACATTCTGTCCAATAAGTTCTTCTTTTGATTGCCCCATTATAGTACTGGCAATCTGATTTACAAAAACGACCTCTCCTCTTAAATTGACCTTACAAATAATATCAGTTATACTTTCAACTAAAGTAAAGTATTCCTGCTCTGTTTCTCTTAGTTTTCGGGTCCTCTCCTCAACTAAATACTCCAAATTATTATTGAGTTTCTTTAATTTTTGATTTGATTCATAGAGCTCAAGAGACTTCTCTTCCAACAATTTTTCTGCTTGTTTTCTAGCTTGTTTCTCCCGTTCTATTTTCCGTATCAAAAGATCAGTTTCCTTGCTCATGCTTCTTTCTGAATAGTAAATAATACTTCACTTCTATCTTCAGCCAACAATTGAGTATTTATACTGGCTTTTTCGCTAAAATAATCCAAACATCCCTGAATCAATCCTTCTGCAAAATCCGACATTTTACGTTGAGATGTATAAACCAATTCCAAACAATCCTTAGATCTACCTCTGACTTCTATTTTAGGAAGTTCGGCTTCAGGATAAAGTTTCAAAACCTGCACATGAATCGTATCTTCTACTCGACACAAAAAATCAAATGCATTATTATGTTCTTTTATTAAATCTTTATATATCTTGCCAAAAACCCCAAAAATATAAACCCCATAAGCATAAAATAGTTTTGAAACGGGAAGTTTAGTTTTAGCACTTAATTCCCCTACCAAAGCAAACATTTCTTCATGTGAATAAGTTCCAACCGATGTGTAAATGCCATTACTAGGCAAGTTTGTATTTTCAATTATCTGATCAACAGTTTCATATCCAAACTGTTTCTCTACCATTTCCAAAAACTCACAAAAAACTAATCCTTTCATATGCAGTTAATCAATTTAAGTAGTTAAATGTATTACCAAAAAATCTACTTTTTAGTAATAATAAAAATGATACGTAAGAACATAAACATGGTTATAATATATGCTTGTTTTTAATAAAAAAAAGTTAGATTAAATTAAACCTTATTCCAAAAGATTTCGTAATAAAAGCTGTCACCTCAATTTGAAGAATTCATAATTGACTACTGAAAATAAAAATTTACTTAATAGCCTATGGAATTTAATATTCCGGGAAAAACCCCGACAGTTTTGGTTGTTGATGACAACCCTAATAACCTTAAGATTGTTGCGCTTACTTTGCGTGAATTAAACTTTAAAATTGTTATTGCTACAAATGGAAAAGATGCATTAGATCTGGTTGAACGAACCAATCCAGATCTGATATTATTGGATGTGATGATGCCAGAAATGGATGGTTTCGAAGTATGTGAAATCTTAAAATCTGAAGAAAAAAATAAAAACCTCCCAATTATATTTCTAACCGCTGTTGGCGAAAAATCGAAAATTGTTAAAGGATTTGAATTGGGTGGCGTAGATTATATTACAAAACCTTTTAATAAGGAAGAATTAATTATACGAATTAAGACTCATCTGGAACTTAAGTTTACCAGAGATGAACTTCAAACCACAACAGATCACCTTAGCGATTTGAATGAACTTAAAGATCGTATGTTTTCCGTGATTGGTCATGACTTACGGGGGCCTCTGGGCAATATTAAAATGACTTTAGAATTATTATCAAAAGGGTTGTTTGAATACAATAGTGATGATTATAAGGAAACCATGTCCACTCTCGTTCAATCCAGCGAAGAAGTTTCAGAATTGCTTGAGAATTTATTGGGCTGGGCTAAATCACAAAGTGGTATTTTAAAGTATCATCCAGAAGAGATTTCCATGGATAGCTTACTTGAAAGTACTTATTTCATGTTTAAAGGAAACCTGACCCACAAGAACATTAGCTTTGAACCAAAAGTACAGGATAAGCTAACGGTCAATACTGATTCTTACATGCTTAAAATGATAATTAAGAATGTAATATCGAATGCCATTAAATTTACTCATGAAGGTGGAAATATAAATATTAGTGCCGAATCTGTTAATGGCGACATTAAAATATCTATAAGTGACAATGGAGTTGGTATTCCAACAGAAGACATCGCTAAACTATTTAATGAAAAAGAACACTTATCCACATATGGCACAAATGGTGAAGCAGGCAGTGGCCTTGGATTAAAGGTAGCCAATAGCTTTGCAACAAAAATGAATGGAAAACTACTAATTGATAGTAAACTTGGTGAAGGAAGTAAAATCACCTTACAATTACCGGTAAAATAAAACAAATATCAAAAAGCCCCGAGCTACATCTCGGGGCTTTTTATCTATGAAAAAACAGGCCTGTGGCCTAACTGGATAAACAATTTTTCTCTTGAATTATACCTATAACAGTTACAATTAAATAATGGGTGACAAAAGATTTTTTTTTTTTGCATATCCATTAATTTGCCAGTCATTTTAAATCCGTACGCATACTGCTTAAATGTCATGCTAAGGCCAGAAAGGTAAAGTAAGCCTGACACGGAGAAGGATGTTCATAAGAAGGTGTTTCTGCTAAAAACAATTGGTATAAACAAAACATTTTACACCGTTCCACTAGAGTAGATTGATATAAAATGTTCTTAAAAGAAAAAACAGGACAAACTTTTCAGTTGTCCTGTTTCTTAAACTGATTTAAAGAACTGCTACTCCATTAGCCTCGTTTTGCTCGCTCCCATTTTACAGATTGATTGCCTTTCATATATCTCCTGAATCCAAGATATACTGACAAATTCATAATAAAGAAGTAATATGGTATGAAAAGTACTTTGACCTTTATTTCTCTGTTTTCCAGAAACCAACCAATTAAGGCTGCCGAATAAAATGCTACTTGACCAAAGAATAATAGTGTATATATATTTTCTGAATTCATTCCCGCATTATAAGCCAATGTAAAATTTAAGGGCAGTATAAATAATAGCAGCAAAGGTGTCAATGTCCACCTTAAAACTCTATGGGAAATATATTGGAATGATAAAGTTCCATATTTAAATGGATTTAGTAATGGAGAAAGTCTAACTACAGATTGTATTCCACCAGCTGATATTCTAACTTTTCTTTTTAATTCTTCTTTTACATTCGCTGAAGCTGTTTCAATTGCATAAGCATTTGGATTATACTGAATGGTATATCCCGACATCGCAACACGCAATGAAATGATAAAATCATCAAGTAAAGTATCTTTCTCAACCTCTTGCCAAAGCTCAGTTCTGATAGCAAACAATTCGCCTGCTGCACCAACCACCGAATACCATTCGGCATCCCATTTTTTTAGAGTCGATTCATATTTCCAATACAAGCCTTCTCCTGCACCTGCAGCTGCATCTGCACCTTTTTGGTAAATACGCTTCTCTCCAGAAACACAACCTACTTTAGGATCTTTAAACAAGTTTACAATTTCCTGAATTGAATCTTCTCCAAGATTGGTATTCCCATCAGAGAAAATAACAATTGGCGTTTTCACAAACTTCATACCACGGTTCATCGCGCCAATTTTACCTCCTCTGGCATCTTCATGATACACCTCTACTCCATCATATTTTCTCAGCAAATCTGGCGTTCCATCATCCGATCCATCGGTTACCCACACATGCTTCACTTTCTCTTTAGGATAATTCAAACTGAAAGAATTTTTCACTTTTTCATCCACATAATCTTTTTCGTTATATGCTGCTACAAACAAGGTAACCTCAGGCTCATAATCTTCATTTCCTATAAACTTTTTCTTTATGCCAAACAGCCTTCTTAATTTAATAACCAGGAACAATAAAATTCCATATCCCAAATAGGAATAAAAAATAATAAATAAGGCTACCCAAAATAATATCTCTATTGTTTTCATAGTATTTAGTTTGAAGTGGTTTTTAATTTTAATGGTGTTGATTTCGGATTTTTAAAACTTCTGCCGAGAAACAATAAGCGACTCAAAGAAAATCTATCGCAAATTTCTTCAACAATAACAGGTAATAATATCCCAACCAACAGGGAAAATAAAAAGACTGGAACTGTATGATAAATGCCTATTTTATGAAGCAATATTCTTGTGCCTGATGTACCAAATGAGTGGAACAAATAAATGGTATAAGCATAACTTCCTATCCAAACCAACCATTTAAATGTAAAGTGAATTCTCAGACAAACAATTACTCCAATTAGACCAATTAGCAATGCAATTCCACTACTTGCTTTTAATTCGTAATCAAAAATGCCGTACCATACCAATTGCTGAAACACCAATCCTGCAATTAATAATATAGCACATAGCCAATTAAATACTTTATTCTGAAAAATATTCTTGAATCTCTGAATACCTACTCCTAAAACAAAGAATGGCATTAAATACAATCCTCCTTTAAAGCCAAAATAGTTAGACAATGTTTCCGGAATAAAGCTATTTCTTACATATAAGGCGGCAATGCTAAACAGTAACAATACCAACCAAGATTTAACTGAATTCGCAAGTTTAAAAGAGTCTATCATCGACATTACCAAAAATACGATAAACAAAGCCTGTAGGTACCAATAAAATGTATATGGGAAAATTAATATTCTCCAAATATCAGTAAGTTCATAGGAAAAATTGGTTCCTGGTATAATTGCTTGTAATATGTAGTAAGCTCCACCAACAAATATAAGTGGCAAAAATAATCGTCTAATTTTCTTTAGGTTAAAACCTATCAGATTTCCTGAATTTGCTGGACGAAGTGCATAAACCCAACCAGAAATTACAGTAAAAAGCGGCATGCGTAAGTATTGAAAAGTAAAATAAAAATGTCTCAAAAACGAGTCATCTTCCACCTTCATTCCTCCGTCAGAATCTGAACCTATTACATGACCGATTACCACCAAAATGATGGCCAAACCTCTTAAGGTTTCAATCGAAGTATCTTTCTTTAAAGTAGTAGTCATAAGTCTTTAATTTTCGCTAACTCTTTCCCAAATTTCTTTCTCATGGTTGAATCGTTTCACAACCTTCGCGGGATTGCCAACAGCAACACAAAATGGCGGAATATCTTTTGTTACCACACTGCCTGCCCCAACCTGGCTTCTTTTACCAATGGTTACACCAGCAACAACAACCGAGTTTGCACCTATATGTGCTTCTTCTTCAATAATAGTTGGCTTAATGTCTAAAGGCTGTTGACTAGAGTTTCTACCTCCATCGCTATATCCATGATTAAATCCTGCCACGAAAACATGCTGGCCTAAGCCCGATCCGCTTCCCATTCTAACCGGACCAATAATAACCGAACCTATTCCAACTCTAACTCGATCACCCAACAGTACAGGTCCAGAACCGTTGTTTACGGTGCAAAAGTCTTCAATGGTAGTTAATTTGCCAATTTCAAATCTATTCCATGGAAACACGTCAATTCGGCTACGCCTTCTGATTGTAGATCCCTTTCCTTTTTTGTGAATGAAAGGATTTACAAACCATTTCACCCACAACCTAGGTTTTGGATTTCGTTTGGGAGCAATGCTCCAAAGAACAAATGCTTTGAGCCTGGGATTACTTTTTATCTTTTCAATCATAGCTTCTTATTCATCAAAGTTTCTACAACATCAGCAAATTCAACAGCCTTTGCTTCCCAAGAGTTTTGAGAGGCCATCTGTATGCGATTTTGAATACGTTCATCGCTATCATTATTAATCTCCGATAGCAAACACTTCACAAAGTCTTCCTTATTTTTTGCAACAGAGACTTGCGCCTCAAACTCTGGTAAATGAGCAAATGCATTCATCACAACTGGCACTCCCACTGATAGATATTCATTGATCTTCAAAGGGTAAATATTTTTGTTGATATCATTCATCAAGTATGGAATAATTCCCACATCCGATTTTGCCAGTAATGCTGGAACTTCATCTGGTTGAACTGCAGGAAAAAACTTTACATTCTGATATTTTTCCAATCTCTCCTTTATCTCTTGATTTCTCAGATTTCCAGTAAATTCAAAATCAAAATCCTTTAGATTCCGAACTGCATATTCCACCGTATCAATATCAAATCGATGATCCATACTTCCAATATATCCAACAACTTTGCGTTCCTTATCATTGGATACTACTTGTTTGGCAAATTGATTGAAAAGAGAAAAATCCACTCCATTTTTAACCACAAAACTATTGGAGTTAAATTCCTTTTTATCTTCTTTTAAATAATCCGATGTAACAACAATTCCGTCAACAACAGTAGAAAACTTGCGATCCATTGGGAAAATTCTTTTCCCATGACGGCGAGTACCCATTCCATCATAACAGTAGTAAACATTAAGCTTCTCATCAAGTTTACCCACCATAGATAATCCGTAAAACGGATTATAGGCAGTTACAACAATTGGATCCTTTAAACCCAGATTCTTCAATTTTCTCTTTAATCTTTTGCGATAGAGGAAGGTATTAAACCCAAACAGAATCTTGAAAAGACTATCAATTTTTATAAAGTCAACAGGCAAAACCGGCGGCGAAACCAAATGGTATACATTTTCATTGCCATTGGTAGATATCTGTTCACATGTTGGTTTCAAACCCAGCATTCTCATTATCGGAGCCTTCTGCTTTTTACGCCAAGTATTTACAATATCTTTCCAGGTAAACGGATACTCTACAAAAAGCACATTGTTATCCTTAGCTAAAAGACTCATCAATTGCACGGTAGATTTAGTATACTCGCCATACCAAGTAGTATTGGAAATACAAACAATGGTTTCTCCTTTAAGCATAAGCTTCCTCTTTTAAGGTTAATTCCTTATACAACTTAAGATTTTCTTCAGCCATACGCTTCCAAGAAAAATGACTCGCTCGTTCCATACCTTTTCTGCAAAGCTCATTGCGATAATCATCGTCAATAAGAATTCGTTGCATGGCTTGTGTGATCTCCTCTGGGTTATGAGGATCTACAATACAAGCCGCATCTCCTGCCACTTCCGGCATCGACGATGTATTTGATGTAATAACAGGAACTCCACAAGCCATTCCTTCCAAAATTGGAATTCCAAAACTTTCACGCAAGGATGGATACAAAAACAATTTACATTGATTTATAATTGCTGGCATTTCTATGTTGGGAACATATCCTGTTAAAAATATATTTTCAAACTGCTCTGGATGACCAATTTCGTCAAGCAAGCGTTTTAATTCTGCCTTGTCGTAATCCAACATTACCAACTTGTAAGTTTTTGATGATTGAGTATTAAAATCAGCAAAAGCCTGCAAAACGCCCTTTGTATTCTTCTTAGGATCAGTGTTGCCAAGAAAGAAGAAAAAATCATCAGGCAAATTGTATTTCTCCTTTATGGATTTTAGATATGCCTCATCGGTAACTTTCTTAAAATGCTCTCCTACTCCATTGTATATCGCAGTTAATTTTTCCTTACCAAAACCGAAGAATTTCCCAATCCTTTCTTTCTCATAATTGGATACCGTAACTACTTTTTTGCTTCTTTTTACAACATGAGGTACAACCCACCTACGATACATGTTTCCAAACTTTTGATACCAACTTCCTGCTTTTTTTAGGATACTGATACTCTCAAGGTAAATGATATCATGCAATATAACTACCAAAGGTGTTTTGCCAAAGATAGGCGCTGTGTTACTTGTACAGTGCAACACATCACAACCATATTTTTCTACAGCCCTCGGCAAAGCCCATTGCTCCCAAACCGGATAAGGTCCTCCTTTTAACTCTACAATCTTAAAGTTTTCTGTATCCTGTAGGCATTTGTCCTCATCGGGTTTTACAAATACGATGTATTCATTTTTCTTATCTATTTTCTGTAGATTTCGAATCAACTCCAAAGCCACCATATCCATACCGTGCTTTTTGGTTCGAAACAATCTTTGTCCTTCTATCGCAATTTTCATACGCAATTTATGTTAGTAGTCAGTTTTTAATCATTAAACTTGTTGCCCATGTTGGGTATGTATAAACTTTTTGTTCGCTCCTTTTAACTTGAAAAGAGAAGCAAACATGATAAGAAAAGCCTTAGGCAAGGAAAGAATAGCCAGTAGAGTTTCTTTATTGTAGAATTTACGTGGTATACCAAAAGCGAATGCAGCAATGGTAATTCCACAAACAATCGTCCAGTATAATGGAGTTACAGCAAGCTGAACAGCATTTGGAACAAGCAATTCAATCATCCAATATGCAACTGTCATGATTCCTACCAAGCCCAAAAGTAGAATGCGTGGTGGAGAAATCATTTGGTAAACTTTATCGAAAAAGTCAACATTTCCTTTAAAAATTAAATGGAATAAACCTGATAGTACATATCTGCGAAAATAAATGAACTGTGCAGAAAGCCATCTCTTTCTTTGGTTGGCAAAAGCATCTGATTTCTGGATTTTCTCATCATACACAATTGCATCTGGCAAGTACTCTATTTTCTGCTTGTCTTTCAGCAAACGCAACTCTAATTCTTTATCAAAACCTCCAACAGCATTTACCTGCTTCATAGTACTCTTAAAAAAAGCATAATCGAAAGCCATTCCCGATCCGATTAAAGCTGATGACAAGCCAAGTACACGATGTCCATTGCGGAAAATATTGTTATTTAGCTCTTCACTAACTGCATCTAATATGGCAAAGGAAGTATTTAAATTTTTGGCAACTCTATGACCTTGCACTACTTTGTATCCATTTTCGAAAGCCTCATTGATTCTTTCCAAAACATCTTCTGCCATGATATTATCTGCATCTAAAATGCAAGCAATTTCATAATTGTCACCCAATACTTCCATAGCTTTATTTAAAGCCTTTGATTTTGTACTTTTTTCAAAACTAACCTCAATTACTTTTATTGGTAAATTATTCAGTTTCTGTAAAGTTTCTGATTGAAAAGAATCGGCAATCACCACAACATCGAATTGTTCCTGTTTATAAGATTGAAGCAAAGCCTGTTTTGCTACATCTACAATCACAGCATCTTCTTTATATCCAGGAATCAAAACTGCTGTTTTTCTTTGCCTGATATCTTTTTTCCTATTTGGTTTGTACTTTATCAATGAAGCTAGAACAAAAATTAGAATATAGATTGCTCCAAATCCAAAATAGATTAAAAGAATGTATTCAATGATGTGTATAATATCAGTAAGTATAGTCATATGAGTAATAATTTTAAATTAGTAGTTCAAATCATTATAACGCTGGATTATCATGTATTCCTTTATAATGATAGACATTCCAAAACATGGCTTTGTAAAATGACCTTAACAAATCAAATCGAGTGGCAAGTAGATACTTTAAAGTATTCTTGGGAACAGTAATTAAAGTCAGATAGATTAAATTGAAAAGTAAAATCCATCCTTTTGAATTTCTTCGTGCATAAACAATTCTATTTCTTGAGATATAGTAAATCTTTAAAGGACTTTCTTTTCCTGTAGATATCGATTCCTTATGAAATACCAATGATTTTGGCTGATAGTAAACTTTATAACCTGCTTTTTTTACCCTGGCACACCAATCATGTTCCTCATAATAAAGAAAAAACACTTCTGTCATCATGCCAACTTCCTCAATCACTTTTCTAGGTACTATCATCGCAGCACCGTGAATACTATAGGTAAATCCCGGATCATCAAACTGTCCATTGTCCACTTTTCTAAAACCAATTAAATGCTGACGCATGGTAAATGGATTCATAGGAGTATAACCTGCATATTGAATGGTATCTGGCGTATGGTGAAATCGAATTTTGGGGCTCATCATCCCAATACTTTTATCTTCCTGAAATTTCTCAATCATAGGTTCTAGAAAGTCAGGTTCTACTTCTGTATCATTATTAATAAACAACAAATACTCTCCTGTTGATTTTCTAACTCCTAAATTGTTACCTCCTGCAAAACCAAGGTTTTTCTCCGATTTGATAAAAATAATCTCTGGATAATTATTCACAATAGGTGCAGGATCCTCAGTAGGTGAAGCATTATCCACAACAATTACTTCATAATTAGGATAAGTCACCTCCTTTAGGCTTTGTAAAAAGTCACAGGTAACTTGTGCCTGATTATAATTTACGGTGATTATAGAAACTTTTGGATATTCTTTCATAATTGTTGACATTCAGATGAATTTTCTACTTCCTTATCGAATTTTTCTGACATAAATAAAAAAGCCATTGATGCATACACAAGTGGTCCTGTTGGCAATTGTCCCAACACTGCATTTCCATACGAGGCAACCATAATTCCCCAAATTCCTGCAACCAATGCACTCATCTGTGCCTTGACCCAAGGGTCTTTCAACCTAAAGAAAATGACATATGAACTTTTCAGGACAATAAACAAGAGAATAAACAGGTGCAAAAACAAACCTACAATTCCTTGTTCCACCCATATCATAACGTACCAGCTATCGGTTGGAACTTGAGCTGCCAATGATCCCGGAGCATATTTTTTTGCTGCGCCAGTTGTGGACCCTAGTCCTGTACCAATAGGACGAGAAGCCATATAATTCTTTAATTTACGCTGATTTTCTAAACGAACCTGCAATGATTTATCTTCCGGATTAAAAGCCGTTCGCATGCGGTTTATGGTATAATTTCCATTCCCAATTGTGGTGTACTTAAAAAACACCAAAACCGAAATTCCAAGGATAGCACCTGCTACCATCACCTTTACATTTTTCCGCAAAACAGTATACAGGCCGAATCCCATAATTGGTACCGCAATTGCACCTCTGGTTCCGGAAATCATCATACCAAACAAAGCCAAACCTCCTGCTACAGCATACAACAATCTGGTTTTCTTTGATTTCTTTTCATTTAATGCCAAAATTGAAAAGATAACACCAGCATGTCCTTGCGAGCCTCCAAACTGACCTGCATCTGTAAAAAAGGAGAATACCCGCAACTTGCCAAATAAAAGATGGGTATCACTTCCCGGTCCATTTAACCACGCTTGTTCCCAAGGATCCAGACCAATGTTCTTTTGTACTATTCCTTTAATCGAGGCAAAAATGGCCAACACTGCCCAAATCTTAAAAAAACGATCCAAGTCTTTAATTTTATCAAATAAGATAAAAACCAGTGGAATAATTAAAAACATATAAAGACCTATTCCACGCATGGATTGAAACCAAAGTGGACGAGCCGTTGCCATTGGATTAAATAATTGAAAAACAATCCAACCAAACCAAATAATGGCTAAAGTAAACAATGGGTTCTTTGCTTTTTCCCAATGAACATCCTTGAAAAAGGATTGAAAAAAGAGGACAAGTAAAGCAAGAAACAAATGAAAATCAATTATCATTCCATAAGGAATTCCTTTTACGTAACGAGCAAATCCAAGAATGAAATAATTGAGAATAAACATCCCAATAAGTGCTATTTTGGGATTTAAGCAGATGAAATAGATATAAGTTAAAACCAGTGGCATTACAATTATGCCAACTCCGTTCACTATACCCCCACTTGCCAAATATCCCATTCCTAATAATGAAATTATCATCAAGAAAAAAGGAATCGGCTTAGCTAATAAACTAGCCCCTTTTTCCTCCATAAATGGGTGATATTTCATTGTTTTACTCATAGACTATTTATCTCATTAAGAATTTAAAGAAGATCTTAAATAAGCAATCGATCTTTTCTTTTCTGTATCGAGTATTTTATTAACTCTACCAAAGTCAATTTTTTCCTGTAGCTTTAGCTCTATCGAATCATCAATCTCAGTAATCAATCGATCCTCCAAACCAAAAATCTTAAGCAATGTGGTAAAACGTGACATTCCTCTTTTCTTGTTTCCCAAGGCAAAGAATGGTTTATTGAAAATGACACAAAATACAGTACCATGAAACGAATCTGTGATAACAAACTCAGCATCCATAAAGCCTTTTATCCATTCTGTTACTTTTGGACATATACATTGATCCAGTTCTTTTTTTCCGACATTTCTAAACAAATTCTTTGGCATGGTAGAAAAAGACTCAAATCCCAATTGTTTTTCAACCATTTCAACCATCTTAAGAACCCTTGGGTTTCTATCAAGAATATAGGTAAGAAGCTTTTTATTATGCATTGGTAAATTATCGTTTTCAACCAATTGTATATATTCCTCTTTCTCAACCAACATGGTTGGATCCAAAAATTGATCGGCTTTGATATTGAAGTACTTTTCGCACAAATCGATGCCAGATAACTCACGAACCCCAACAGCATCAAATTGTTCAATTAATTTTTTACAGGCTGCTGTTTCTTTATTCGAATATTCCCAAGAATCAACACCAAATGAGGCAGCATAAGAGATTTTCTTGGAACCTTCATTTTGGGGTAAAAAACCTAAATAATGATTTGCTATGTCCGGAGAATACTTTGGTCTCCACACCTGATCACTTCCAACTACCCATGCATCAAACTTTTGCTCTTGCAAAGTCTTAAAATCCTTCTCTGAATTTAAGTAATTGGTTAATTCAATATGCTCATCAATAAATTTACGGGTATGTTGCGCAATGAGGGTAGCCTCCTTCTTTGTAGGCCAAGTTCTCACAACAACTTTCTTCCCAAAACAATATCTTTGCACAAATCTCTTTCCGAATGATAGGGTTTTAAACATCCAGGACTCTCCTTTCGAGGTTCTATTTACCGTTAGCACCTTGTGTCCCATTTTCTTCAAGACAGATTGCATTGCGTAGGCTTGCAAAATACCTCCATAATTGGAATTAAATGGTAATGTTACGATTCCTATCTTCATGTTATTATTGATTAATTAAATTCTTAACTACTTATAAGTCTAAACCAATTTAGCAGGCATTTTACCTTTAAGTTTTGCCAACACTTTTTGTACTGGACTATAAATCAAATTCCTTTCGTATTCATTCATCGACATTTTCCAAAAAACAGGCAGATAAACAGCTACAAAACAAACTATTCCAACTGCAAGTTTTAGCAATGAATCTAACTCAACCCATCTTAATATTACAAAGACTAGCAGACTAAGAATAAAGGGAACGAGAGCCATTCTACCAATTTCTTTCCAAAAACGTGGGATATCAATTTTCTCTTTTTTATAGTAGTAGATATTCATCCCAATCCATTGACCTAATATCATTCCAATAGCAATTGCAACAGCACTACCAATTCCTTGGAACTTGTCAACAAGAATCAATTGTAACACCACACTAAACGAAGCTAATCCCAAATAAAAAAGTGATCGAAATTTTACTTTGTTGCGTGCCAATAGAATGGTAATTCCAATATTTTGGATTAAAGGAACAGTTAACGGAACAATTAGAAGAAGTGCAATAATATAGGTTTGAGCATAATCGGCACCGGCCCAAATAATCACAAACTGCTGACCAAATAAAACAAATCCACACAGAATTAAGGACAATATTATAAACTGAATGCGACCAGTACGAATGAACAAATCGGATATTTCCTTTTCGGATGATTGCTTGGTAGCCATAGCTGTTACCTTAGGCAAAAATACTCCAGGAATAGCTGTTGAGAAGTTACGATACATTTGCTGTAATTGAATGGCTACAGCGAAAACTGCAACTGCCGCCGTACCTACTTTGGCTCCCAAAATCAATTGTCCTGAGCTCCAATACAAGCGATCTACAATTACACCCAGGAAAATAAAAAATGAATACCCGGCAATTTCTTTAAACAAATCTTTTTGAAAGCCTTTAAAGCGTACTTTAATTTTAATTCCATATCTACAGTAGCAGAAATTGGAAACCTGGATAATTACATTTAATACAGTCATCAAAGCAACCATACCAATTGCTCTATAGCCCATCATCAATAACAATATCATTATTGATGTGTTAAAAACAATGTATCCTATTCGTAAAACTCGTTGAAAAACAAACTTTTCGTATGCAGTAATAATTGAATTAAAAATGGTTAACGGAAAAGTAATTCCTAAATTAAAGGTCATCAACAAAATCATCACTTCAACCTTGTATAACTCTTCCGAAGTTAGGCTATCTCCATAAAAAAAATCGACATTAAAATAAAGGGCAATACCTAATGCTACAGCTATTAGCCCAATTGCCGAATAAACCAAAACAAACATTCCATACATGGAATTTAATTCCTTGAGTTTTCCTTCAGCTCTAAATTTGGCAGTATATCTTACAATGGTATTTCCCAATCCAAAATCCAGCACAGTTAAATAAGCCATTATTGAAGCCACAATTGCATACAAACCATACTCGCTCTGCCCCATCATGCGCAACATGTATGGAGTATAGAACAATGCAACCAGATTACTCAAACCAAGTATTCCATAGGAAAGTAGCGCTCCTGCTTTTAACTGATTTACCTGCATAGCCTTAATTATTTTAATTTTTTTGAATAAATCTGAAAAGAGATCACTTTCTTTATGAACCTTCTAATTAAAGATCTTTCTCCTGGAATTTCACCTATCATTTTCTCCATCTCATCCAACTCTACTCCATTCAGAATTACTCCTTGTTTTAAGTGCTGTGTCTGTTTTTCTAATTTTACCAATGCATTTTTATCGGCACTACTCCAACTGCGATTAGCTCTAACGGTAAGCAATGCAAGGTCTGCGTCCGAGAATAATTTTACTGGATAGTTATTTAAATTTATTGATGGAATTTCAACCAATACAAGATCATATGTAGACAATTCCACATTTTTATTTTTTACAAGATTACTAACCGAAGTACATTTTAAAGTTTCACCATCTGCATCAAAAATAAGCTGTTCTATCTCAGAATCTTCGTTATTTTCCTTATGATTTATCAACAAACACTTGAACCCTTTAGTTTTCATGTGTTCCAATAAAAAATTACCTAAACAGGTCTTCCCTTCACCATCTTGAGTACTATAAATAATTGCTTTTATTGGCCCTTTACTTTCAATACCGTTTACCAGATTAAAAATTCCCTGAAAAAGTTTGTTTACTGACAATCGCTTTAATTCCGCATAATCACGTCTACGGGCTTTCTTAAGCATATTAGGAAAAGTAGAAATTACACTAAGCTTGGTTAACTTCTGTGCATTGGCAACATTGCGAATATTTGGATTTAAGAAATCAAGAGCTATTATCACAAAAGCAGGAATGATAAATCCAATCACCATACCTATCAACAATAGTATTTTACGTTTGCTCGGTTCTGATTTCAATGGAAAGTTTGGTTCTTCAGAAACCTTTAAGTTGGTGTTCAACTCCAAATTTTGTTGTTTCAATTTCGCAACGTTCAAACTATGCAAAATGGAAAGGTACTCTTTCTCAGCAATATCAATTTTTCGCTCTAACCTCTTCATTGTTGCTCCTTTGGGAGCATATTCCTTCACCAATCTTTCAAATTCCTTGTTTTTTTCATCGCCCACCAACATTTTTGCACGAGTCGATTCATAAGCAACCACATTAACCAACCATTGATCAAGAACTGATGTGGAATTAATTCCACCAACTGAATTATCGATAAAGTATGCTTGATTGATTGAATTTCTTAATTTTTCCTGAAGCTCAAACGACTTTGCTCTCATTACAGCAATTTCATCCTGATAGTGCGTATCCGTTATGGTGTCGAACTCCGCCTGATAATCCTTTACTGAAATTTCGATATTAAGCTCAGCTATTTGATTACGAAGTTTGATAATTTCAGCATTATTCAACTCTTTCTTTTGTTGCACTGTTAATTTGTCTTCCAGTACTTTCAAAACAGCCTCTGAAGCCTTCAACTCCATTTTCAACTCATTATAATAGGCAGAAAATCGCTCTTTCTGAATAGTAATATGTTCTGATTGCTCGTAGTAGTTGATAATATTATTCTGTTTATTAAATTTCAGCAATTGATCTTCTGACTTATCTAACTTAACTTGTGCATCATCTAGTTGATTTTGAAAATATTTTAAGATTGCATCCGATTGAACTAGCTTGATGGCAGAGTATTTTTCGACAAAAACTTCATTAAAAATCTGTAATGTTTGTTTACAAATTCCAGGATCATTGGATTTGTAGGTGATCTCAATCATGTCACTCGAGTAAAGGCGTCTCACCTTTAGTTTCGAAAGAATTTTTTCAAAGCTATAAACCGGATGATTCAAATAAGATAATTCGTAAATAAAATTCTCAAAATCTTTATTCTTATAGCTTAAGAAATTCTTGTAGGTTTCTTCATAATTTCCTTCAACCACCAATTGAGACACTTCATCAGGTACAATTCGTTTAAGATTCGAATACGATTCTCTGGATATAATTTCCTTTGTTGGTTTTTCAAGAAGCATGTGATGCACAAACAAACGAAGACCAACTTCTTCTGCAGTTCCCCTTGAGTTGATGACATTGATAAGATTATCGAAAGCAGTTATCGTAGATTGCCTGTCCACCTTTGAACTTTCCAATGAGGTTAAATTGGCACCTGTTGCTATTCCTGTGTATATTTTGGTACGAGATGTATAAACCTTAGGCTCATCCTTTGTTAAATGAAATATCAAAGAAAATAACATTACCGGACCTAAAATTAGAATCAAGTAATGTTTTAACAGCAATCGTATGAAGTATATTATATTCAAAATATCTAATTTAAATTCAATTTAATACCTATGGATTCTTGCAACAGGTGAATGGCTACAGTAAATTCGATTCTGATTTCCTCACATTCCAAACGCAGATTTAACAACTGACTTTTCTGTTTTGAATAGTCAGCCAATGGAATTTTTCCATTCCCATAATTGACTTCAGTATCTGCCATCTGCATCTTCATTGTTTCCAACTCTGATGTTTTAATTATCAATTTGGCATGCGATCTAAGCAAATTCCCATATTGAGTAACTACCAGTTTTCTTAGTTCGGAAACAACTTTATCCTTCTGATACTGCAGTTTCATTTTCTCACTTAAAGCCACCTCACGATCAACATTATCAAAAAGTGAGCTGAAAGGTATTTTTAAAGACAATCCAACACTGTACCTCTGTTGTTTTGCATTGGTAGTTCCAGTTGATTCATCTCCCAATGATTCATTAATTATAAGATTATCAAACATCCCATATTTAGCAGAACCTGTAACACTAAAGTAAGACAGCCAATCTTTCTTTTCCGATTTTATTTTCAAATCCTGAATTAAAATATCAGCATCTATCATTTTGAGTAATGGAGAATGTATTACTGCTGAATCAAGCAATTGACCTAATGGAATAATCTTAGTTTTTAAATTATGCAAGTTCAATTCTTTATCAATTACCTCAGAAACCTGAGCATTACTAATAATTGATAAACTCATAATCAAAAGTGAAAATGATATTCTTGTAATATATCCTCTCATTAAGATAAATTTTAGACATTCTCTTTCTGAAATACTGCAGGAATGGTTCTTAGAATGATCCACATATCCTTCCAGAAAGAATATTTACTGTTAGCAATTTCAACGTATTTATTATCCAGACCTTTTCTCTCTTCCGGTGACATCTTTGAAGTTTTACCACGAGCTTCAACCTGCCACAAACCAGTAATTCCAGCAGGACCGTTAAATCGATCCGTCCATTCGTCGGTTGTTAGCATTTCTGCTTCGTACAATGGCAAAGGTCGGTTACCTACAATCGACATATCTCCACGAATCACATTGATTAACTGTGGCAATTCATCAATACTTAATTTTCTAATGATATGCCCTACTTTGGTAATCCTTGGGTCATTTTCGAATTTTACAAAAGCTTTATCCTGCTTTTGTTTTTGGCGCTGGATGTGAGTATTCTCTTCCACCTCTTCTTCATCACCAAACAAAATTGTCGATCCCTCAGCAACACTGTTTTCTTCAATAACCTCTGCAAGCTCTGGTTCAGTTTCCTCTGATTGATACTGATTCAAATGCTCCAACTCCTTTAATCGCTTATCTGCATCAGGATACATCGAACGTAATTTTAAGAAATTAAATATTCTATAACCAGTACCTACTCTTTTAGATATGTAATAAACCTTTCCACTGGATTCCAAACGAATAGCAGCAACAAACACAAGCAACAATGGCGAAAGTGCTATTAATGCCAAGCTTGCAAAAACAATATCAAAACACCTTTTAAAGAATGGTGTTGTGTAAACTTTTACATCTTTATTCTCTTGAATCTTATTAAACTTCATGTGCACCTGTAGCACCTTGAGAAAATTCACACGATTCAAAATCGTTTCTGCCTCAACCGGTTTTGCATAAACATCGCTGATTTTTTGCTCAATTGCACGCTTTATAATTTCAGGTTCTTTCTCGGCAACAAGCAACAAATATGGAATGGATCTTTTTTCATCATACTTCTCAATAAATACAGTATGAAAATCCAAACCATTTCTTCCTGGCAAATCTAATTCGCTAATTACGCCATCTACTCTTTCATTATTTTCAATCCACTCCGATGCTTGCAATGGATTTGCATGATGTATTAGCTTAACCTTCCCGTTCAACTCCTTAAAACTGGACAGAACAGACTCGTCGGAACCAATGTACATCAGTTTCATTTGTCGGTTTGTAGCATTCATGGTAATGTTATTTAATCAAACGTTCTATTCTTATCATTAATTCTTCAGGATTAAAAGGCTTCATGATGTAGTCTTCTGCCCCTAGTTTTAAACACTCAACACGAACATTACTACTCTCCTGACTACTAAGAACAATAATTGGAATATCATTAAAATATCCACTCTCTTTAATACGCTTGATTAATTCGATACCATCCATATTAGGCATCTGAAGATCGGTTAAAATAATGTCAGGAATATTACCAGACTGCAACCATGAGATAGCCTGTAATCCGTCATTTTTAGTAGTTACCTCGAACGAGGTTTGTAAGAAACGAACCATTAGCTGGCTCATCGAAGGTTTATCGTCTACAACTAGAATTTTTTTCATAAATAAATTTAATGCGCTCATATAATAGAGCAATAATCGATTCAAATAGTATAGTCTTTGGGCATTCACACTTAAAGTGTAAACTATCAGTACCGATTTACGCACACAGTCTAATTTTGTTTCTTTTTCAGCCCATAGAATACGATTCTCCTATCGAACAATAGAATATTAAGAATGATTATAAACAAAAATATCCCACAAAAAATTTGATTTAAAAATCATTCATTCAAGAGTTAATAATCGACAAATACTATCCATTGAGTCGAATTTTTAGTCAATTAATAAAACAACAAGATTTCACCTCTCTAAATGCCTTAAACATGAAACAACGACATATAAAAACATAATCATTTCTACCACTAACCTACAAGCCAAACCAAAAACTATACAATAATTTTATTGACATGATCATTAAAATACCGTAAATTGTATATCCCTTAACTTATTGATAGAACTTTAAAGCGTAGGAAATATGAATAATGATTTAACCCACACCAACGAAAGGTTTAGCATTTTAAGTAATTCAAGTGATTTTTTAAATATCATCTTGAATAATATCAGTTCATGTGTTATGCTTTTAGACAATGAACTTAAACTTAGAGCATTTAACGATCCATTAACTACTATTTTTTCAAATAAGAAAAATCAGGAACTACTTTATCGTAAATGTGGTGAAGTATTGGGCTGTGCATATCAAATCGAAGAAGATAGTCCTTGTGGTTCTACCTCAAAATGTAATACTTGCGAAATAAGAATATCAGCTCTTCTATCGTATGTTGAAAACAGACCTGTGTACAACGAAAGCCTTATTAAATCTTTTGTAGACTTTGAAGGAAACAGAGAAGACAAACACCTTCAGCTCTCTACACGTTTATTTAAATATCGAGATGAAATTTATATTGTAGCCATAATCGATGACATTACTGAATTAAAAACTCTGCAGGTAGCAAAGCAAGAATTGTTACACTAATTACAATATTCGTTTTTAACAAATGCTATGGAACTCCAAAAGAGTTCCTTTTTTTTGTATCCATTTTTCCATACTTATATACAATCAGTAATTTGTATACAAGCCTCAGTAATTCGTATAAATCTTCAAACATTGCAATGCGTAACTTTAAAATTACAATAATTAGCAAATTTTGTAGTGGGTAGAATTCACCATCAATTATCAATAGGAATTAGCAAATCGATGGTGAATTATTTACAAATATCTAACTATATTAAGACAAAATATTTGAGAAATGAGCGATATTATAAATATCAAAACCATAACGGAACTTCACGATATAATGGGGTTTGAAAAACCACAGCACCCATTAATTTCTATAGTAGATTTTTCGAAGGTTGAACCAATACATTTGGGAAGTAATATTAAAATTGTCTCCTTCTTGTATTCTGTCATGCTGAAAAGTGCCAATTGTGGACATGTAAGATATGGGCGAAAAACATACGATTTTCAGGAAGGAACACTATTCTGTATGGCTCCTAACCAGGTAATCACAACTGAGGGTGTTGATGAACCTGATGAATATTCGGGATGGGGATTGTTTTTTCATCCTGATTTAATCCGTAAAAGTGCTCTTTCAAAAAAGATTCAGGAGTTTACTTTCTTCACTTACGAGGTGGATGAAGCCCTTCATTTATCCGATCTGGAAAAGAAAAACCTTTCGGAACTGTTGGGACGAATTAAAGATGAATACTGTGCCAATCTTGATAATTTTAGCAATGATGTAATCCTATCGAGTCTGGAATTGTTCTTAAACTATTGCAACAGGTATTACGGCAGACAGTTTATTACCAGAAGTTCTTACAATAAAGACATTTTAAGCCAACTGGAAAGCTTGTTAAAAGATTACTTTAACACCGATAAGGCTGAACAATTCGGCATTCCAACCGTGAAGTATTGTGCCGAACAATTGAATTTCTCACCAAATTATTTGAGCGATCTAATTAAGAAAGAAAGTGGCAAAAGCGTTCAGGAACATATTCATTATAGATTGATAGAGAAAGCCAAAACAAAATTACTAAGCACTACAAACTCAATTAGCGAAATAGCCAATGAATTGGGCTTTGAATACCCACAATATTTTAGTAAAATTTTTAAATCGAAAACTGGTTTATCACCAGTAGAATACCGCAATTTGAACTAGAAGGATACGAAGAAGAATGAGAAGATTGAAAAAGATGGGGATAGGATTAGGAATATTATTGTTGGTTACCTGTATTATTGGAGTTTCATTTATTTATATCAGTCCACAATTTGGGAGAAGAGCCAACGCCAATCAGAAAAAGGCTTATGCCTTGCTACCAAACTATAAGGATGGAAAATTCATTAATCGTGAAAAAATTGAAATGGAAATGAGCATGCGCTCTTTTTCTAAGATGTTTCGCGAAATGTTGAGTCCCGATCCCAATGTAAATCCAAAATCGAATATTGAGGTAGTCAATTTAAATTCAGATGATTTAGAAGTCAAAGCAGATTCTATAAACGAAGTAATTTGGTTGGGACACTCTTCTTTCCTAATCAGGCTAAATGGCAAAACCATTTTGCTGGATCCGGTATTTAGCGAGAAAACCGGCCCACATTCCTTCTTTGGAAGAAAGAAATACAACAATCAGATGCCAATCGACTTAATCGACATACCACATGTTGATGCAGTTTTCATCTCTCATGATCACTACGATCATTTGGATTATTACAGCATAGTAAACTTAAAGGACAAAACCGATAGATTTCTTGTTCCTATTGGAGTTGGCAATCATCTTAAGTCTTGGAAAGTTGATGAAAACAAAATTCAAGAATTCAATTGGTGGGATGAAGGTGCTTTCGATGAAATCCAATTTGCCTTTACTCCTACTCGCCACATGTCTGGTAGAGGCTTGGCCGACCAATCATCAACGCTTTGGGGGTCATGGGTACTAAAAGGAAAAGACAAGAGCATCTATTTTAGTGGAGATGGCGGATATGGCGAACATTTTAAAGAGATTGGTGAAAAATATGGCCCCTTCGATATTGGCTTAATGGAATGCGGACAGTACAATAAACTTTGGGCTGATGTACATATGATGCCTGAAGAATCGGTGCAAGCAGGTATGGATGTAAAAGCAAAAAGAATCATCCCAATTCATTGGGGATCGTATCGCTTGGCAAACCATGCCTGGACAGAGCCTGTGGAAAGATTTAAGGCCAAAGCTAAAGAGCTTGATGCTACTATTTTAACTCCTCGAATTGGAGAAAATATTAATTTGAACCAGCAAGAACATACACAATCTACCGAGTGGTGGGTAAAAATAACAGGCAAGTAAACTTTGATTTTACAATTTGATTGAGGCTGTTCCTATTAGGGACAGCCTCTTTTGTTGTTATGGGATTTATATCAAACAACAGTTCGTTGCACAAGTTCTGATTTAACAAAAATTTGAATATTTGCATAAGCTTTGTAAATTTGATCTTTCACAAATAAACACTTAAAATTTGCGCTGCTGGCCCATAAACTCAATTGAAAACCTATTAAGCACCTCATGATAAAAAAACTGTTCCTAAACGATAAAATAATTCTTAGTCTGATCCTTTTTAATGCGATCCTGTTATTTATAAGCGGTTTTTCCCTTTCCGAGTTTAGTACATTTTTTATTCACACTCTGGATAATGTAATTACAGGCTTGTTTTTAATCGAATTGGGCATTAAACTCAACGAGTTTGGCCTAAAAGGCTATTTTGCTTCCAATTGGAACAAGTTAGATTTTGTCTTGGTGGTTCTGTCAATTCCCGCATTTGTAACCTTCATTTTTCATGCGCATGATTCTGACATCAGTTTCTTGTTGGTATTTCGATTAATGAGGGTTTTTAAATCATTCCGATTTTTAAAGTTTATTCCTGGTGTCGATCAATTATTCAAAGACATCAAGCGAGCCTTAAAGGCCTCAGTTATTGTACTAATAGGATTTGCCATTTATATTTTCATTATTGGCGTATTTTCCTTTTACCTGTTTGAATCAAGCGCACCGCAATACTTTAAGAATCCATTGATATCTCTTTACTCTATATTTAAGATTTTTACCGTAGAAGGATGGTTTGAAATACCCGAAGAAATAACTCAAGGCTACTCTCCTACGGCAGCCTTTTTCACTTATTTCTACTTTATATTTATTCTTCTTACAGGAGGGATTTTTGGTCTGTCCTTAGTAAACTCCATTTTTGTAGATGCAATGGTGAGCGATAATAACGACGAACTAGAGAAGAAAATTGACAATTTGGAAAAAAAGATAGATGTACTGCTAAAGCAAAATGAATCTCATAATGGTCTACCTAAACAAAAGGAAATCATAGTTCATGAGAATTGATTTCCTGAAAATTATCAGAAATAATTCAATTCTGTAATAGATATAAGATTCGTAAAGCTAAAGACAATAACCACTTGCCTTTTTATAAAATTTCTGGCTTACTGATTAACATGAATCAAGGATTATACAAATCCGGATTAAAGAAATCCATAATCGATTTGATCATCTCGATTTTAACATTGGCCTTTTTGTGTTCGGAATCCAAGTCGGTAGTGTGTAGGTATGCACTTAGTGCTTCTGGCAGGTTACCCATTTGATGGTACAATTCACCAATTTGAAACTGAGCCTCAATATTCTTCGCATCAAGCTTCAGTACAGATTTGTACATTTCTATTGCTGCTTCAATCTTTTCTGCTTTGGCCAATTCTGCAGCTTCCACCATTAATTTTTCCACTTCCTTACTCATGATGTAATCCTTTACCTAATGGATAAAATCTCAATTTAATTTTGAGCAAATGTAAGCATTAGCCTTTACCAATCAAAGCATGGAGCAAGAAGTATGTGCAGTTTATTAAACATTACAGGATATTCTTCAATCTCCCAAATGCATTGAATTGATCTTCAAGTCTACTGAATTAATCTTAGCACCCACTGAATGATGTTTCAAGGCTACTGAAACAATCTCACCATCTATTGAATAAGGATTAAAGGCCATTGAATGGATCTCACTGGTCGATGAATTATTCTCAGCACCTAATGAATCAAACACACATCCTATTGAAACGTCATCACTATCTACTGAATTAAAATCACAGTCTACTGAAGTGAAGTCAGCGCCCTATGAATGAAACTCTCCACGCAATGAATTAATCACAAGCCCTTTTGAACCAAACTCAGAGCATACTGAATCACCCAACGTGTGAATTGAACGATTCTTTCAGTCTACTGAAAAGAACAACGCGTGCTCTGAATAAAACTTACCATCTGTTGATTGTATCTTCAAAGCTGTTGATTACTTCTCGATGCATTCCGAACCGAACTCTCATTAAAATCATCACATCTCCATGTCCATAAATTGTACTATCGAGTCTATTTTGTAAGTTTGTACGTTGAATTAAATCAAGCAAAATAATAATGGCAAAACAACATTGGAAACCGGGAACCATGGTTTATCCTATACCAGCTGTAATGGTTAGTTGCGGATCGAAACCTGAAGATTACAATATCATAACAATTGCCTGGACAGGAACCATTTGCAGCGATCCTGCAATGTGTTACATTTCGGTGCGTAAGAACAGACACTCTTACGATATCATTAAAGAATCGGGAGAATTTGTAATCAATTTAACAACCAAAAACCTGGCCTATGCTACCGATTGGTGCGGAGTTAAATCGGGAAAGGATTTCAATAAGTTTAAAGAAATGAATCTTACTCCTGCTCCATCAAAAGAAATATCGGCACCTATTATTGAAGAATCGCCATTGAGCATTGAGTGTAAAGTGAAAAACATTGTAGAATTGGGTTCACACGATATGTTTATTGCCGAGGTGGTAAATGTGCAGGCCGATGAAAAATACATAAACGAGAAAACCGGAAAGTTCTTGCTTAGCAAAGCTCGTCCTATTGCCTACTCGCATGGTTATTACTTTGAGCTGGGTAAACTGATTGGACAATTCGGACACTCAGTAATGAAAAAGAAAACCAGAGAAATAAAAGGCAAAAAGGGAAAGGCTAGAAAGGCCTAAGGAGAAAGTATAAAATACAGATCTTTATTTTATCTATATCTTGTAAAGACAGCATTAATGCTGTCTCTACAACAATTACAAGTTGTAAATCCGAGGCTGTGCCATGGATCTATCCCCCGGAGTATTATGCTAGTCCAACAGCATAATGATCTATAAACATGATATACAAAAAATACCGGCCTTTTGAGCCGGTATTTTTAGTTTATATCGTTTCGAATTATCTGATTCTATCCATTGAGCGAATCATTGCTTCGTCTTTTCCAATGCTTCTTAATGCCAAGTAACTTAGGATTAAAGCTACCAATGGAAATGCATTGATAATACTATAATTGGCAATTGCATTCAATTCACCTGCCTGACTGTTGATGCTGTAATAAATTAATCCCATTGCACCCAACATACAAACCATATTAAAAATGGTAAGGCGAATTTGAATCATTCTCTTTTTAAACAAGAAAATGGTAATTAAACTAACCAGCGCAATAACCGATAGTAAAATTGCTACTGGGTATGCAATAAATATTGCAGGAGCACCTTCGGCAATTGCAGGAATTCCCCTGTACAAAAACTCATAAGTTTGACCTGCAGTATCAATAAGTTCAGCCAATGGGAAAAAGAACATGATCCCAATTAAAATAAAGCTTCCCAACAAGTATAAAGATTGTATTCTTTGTATCATAGTTATTAATTTTTGTACAAATTTAATTTTAAATTAAAAAGCAGCAAACTTTCATTTGCTGCTTTTAACCATCATTACTTAACACTAACTAATCACACTTAAAAATTGCTTTTGAATGAATTCCCCTAAAACTCTTCAAAACTAAACCCTTAAGCTTTCACGGTAAGTTAAGGCCCGTAAAATTTAAGTAGGTTTACCATTAACCTTTTCTCTTTAACGACATGTAGTCGATATAATATATTACTTTCAGCGACAAACTATTAAACTGAGTCGCATCAAATGTCTCTTTTAAATTATTCACAAAGCGATGTGCTACCTGATCGCCACTATCAAAAATTGAATTTTTCCAAACCACTGCCAATTCACTACCCGGAGCAAACCTCCATGAATAAACCATATCAATATTAAAACTATTGAAGTTGATATCGTGATTTTCGTTATAATTGGATTCGGCAAGTCTACCATTATCCTTAAGCGTATAAAAGTTTTCATACTCAGCCTTGGCCCAATAGTGCCTTGCCCTGAAGCTTAAGGAACTTTTTTTATTGAAAATAAAATTGGCACTTAACCTATTTTCCAAATAGGAAGTATTTCTTTCACCAATATATACTGTAGTTAAGCCATTGTTTTCCTCACTACTTGCATACCCCTGTTCATTTAGCTGCCTATCCCACTCCAGCTTATAATTCATGGTAAATCGATCGCTAAAGCGATATCTTGGTTCTATTTCCAGTGAAAAGGTTTTTAAATTGTCCGTAGAAAGTCGTTTGCCAAAATCACCTCTAATATCAATAGCAAATGCCTTTCTATAATCCGACGACACCCATGCGCCAATAAATGCAGAAGAGCCTTTTCTAAGTTTCATTCCTTCCACTCTTGGTTCATTATAATCATATTGATGAAGAGGTCTGAAATTACCATAAACTCCTAACGCAGTATGATCCTTAAACTTTAAACGAGTATTGTAAAATATGGTAAAACGAGCAAATCGTTTAGGTTCATACCTGGTTTCGTGATGAAAACGAATATTTGCAGAACGTGTCAGCAAGCTCCCCTTAGGCTCATGATTGGCATAGAAAAAATTCAGGTTATTATTGATTTGGTTGTTGCGAAACAAGAAGCCCATATCATTGGGATTATAATCATCAGATATCATTCGATGATAAAAGTTCCAATTAAATTTCCCACTAATTTTCCCAAACGACACTTCATGATAATGACCATTCTGATCGGAATCATCATCAATCATTCTTTTGGAAATAATTCCCTTTGCCTTCAACCTATGGGATCTTTTTGCGTTTTTGAACACAAACTCAGTTCCAGCTACATTAGCCATATAATCAATTTCGGGCACATACCTATTGGTATTAAAGAAACTCACATAGGACTCATTCTTTAAGCTTTTATCTACAACGAGCATATTATAATTGGAAAACGGTTGAGTTTTAAACTTTCTGCTATCCCCGCTTATGGTATCCGTAATTGTTGCATAAGTATTTTTTGTCATTGCATTTAAAATACCAATTCCCAAACCTTTTGCATTTCTACCTGAAACTTTTGTTGCATTAATGATCTTGGATTCAATCGGGTTTTCACTTACAGTCTCATGATCTCCCACATCATCCCAGGCTGCTGATTTATTCATAGGTCTGCCACCAATTCTACGGGAGTAAAAAATATCTCCGCGATTAAAAAGCTCCTTGGCTTCGGTAAAAAACTGTCTTTTTTCGTCAAATTTGGTTTCATAAGGAGAAAGGTTCAAAACCTCATCATCCGATTGCACCTGACCAAAATCAGGAATCAACATCATATCCAGTGTATAACTTTCGTTGATTCCATATTTCAAATCCATCCCACCACGATAGTTATTCTCCCATTTTGAATCATCGGAAGATTTATCCAAATAAGTTGAAAAATAAGGTGTAAATGACAAACGAACCGGAGGATTTACATTCTCAATCCCCTTTAAGACACCACTTTGATTGATCCATCCATCTTCTTCCTTATCTACAAAATTCCAGGTCACCTTCTCACGTACTTTTTGTACATTTCTTATAACATTCACGCCCCATAGCTGTACTTCTTTTTTAGGAAAACGCAATGCAGAGTAGGGAATTTCCAACTCCGCACTCCACCCAACACCATTAATTTCAGTAGCACTATTCCAAACCCCATCCCAACTTGAATCTTCACGGTTATTCACCACTTTAGCATCCCATTGCACACCAGCAGGGGTTACTGCAAATTCAAATGCATCCAGGCCGTTGTTGAACGGATCTATCAGCAGCAATAAGAAATCAGTGTTCTTCATCTCATCTCTTTTGCTTAGCTCACTATAAATGTTTTTGGAATCCGAATCATACATCATCACTCCTACAATAAGGGCATCATCAGTATAAACAAACTTTACTTCGGTTTTATAATTAGATGGACTTCCATTATTAGGCTCATTCTGAATAAAATCAGTAGCAATAGGCACACCTTTCCAAATTGCATCATCGAGATTTCCATCGATAACCGGCTTCTTCGTAACACGAACTGCTCGAATTTCCTTCTTTTCAAGATTTACACCGTATCCAGGCAATGCCATAATTAATAATAGAACTATAAATAAGGATAATTTATACATGGTTGATTTTAGGTAATAATGGTTTTAGTTGGTATACTAATTTGGTTGTCTGCACTTTCTTAAACATACAGCATGCCAATAAGATTTATCAACTGACTACCAGAACAATTACCCCAAAACATCAATTACTGTAACTGAACGAATTCGGTACTGCCTTGTTCGATAGTGAACACAAAAAAGCCGCTTGATACATCAAGCGGCTTAGCGTTATTCAATTATAACTATTAATTATTTCCTAAAATCAACGGCATTCCATCTTTTCCACTTCCAATAACAATAACTTTCGAATTTGGAGATTCCGACAACTTAATGGTTGCTTCAATTCCTCTCATTTTCAAAAGTGCTGGAGTCAAACTGCTATTGATAATCTTATTTGCTCTGGCTTCCCCTTCCGCAGCAATTCTTTTTCTTTCCGCCTCACTTTTTTCTTTTTCCAATTTAAACTGATAAGCCAGTGCTTCCTGCTCTTGCTGAAGTTTGCTTTCAATCGCAACTTTAATTTTCTCAGGTAGATTGATCGAACGAATCAAAAGAGCTCGCATCTGAATGTTATTATTTTTAAGAATTTCAGAAGTTTCTGTGATAATGGCTTCCTCAACCTCTTTTCTTTTGGTTGAATAAATCTCTTCAGCTGTATATCTACCTGCAACTTGTCGAACTGAAGAACGAACCTCAGGAATTACCAATTGACTGATGTAATCCTTACCAAATATCTCGTGCAAAAACCCAATTTTGTTATAAACAGGATTAAAACGAACCGAAACATCAATGTTTACAGACAAACCATTCTTATCCAAAACATCCATTGTTTCTTCACTCTTTTGCTCTCTTACATCGTAAACATGCATATCATTCCATGGAGCAATAATATGAAAACCAGGTAAAAATACATTTTCTTTATCCAATCCTCCAGAGAATTTTCTAAATATTACACCTCTCTCACCAGGTTGTAATGTTAAAAACATACTTGATCCTGATAAAATTAGGATAACAGCAAAAATTGCCAATACAATTAAAAAATAGGGTTGCTTCTTCATGATTTTGTATTTATAATTTTTATTTATGATTCTATTTTCATTTAAATATAGCACAATAATATAATAAAAATTGATTTTAAACACTTGTTCATGCTAATTACAGGAAAGAAATCGAAAGATTACATTTTGATAGTTTGTAGATTAAAAAATTTTCTATAGTTTCGGCTCCTTGCTATCAAATTTTTTGAATATGGAAAAAATTAAATCATCAGAACTAATTATTAATCCTGACGGAAGTGTATTTCACTTACACCTTCGTCCTGAACATTTAGCCGATACGGTTATTTTAGTTGGAGATCCGGGAAGAGTAGAATTGGTTGCAAGCTTCTTTGACGAAGTAGAATGCACAATTTCTAATCGTGAATTTGTTACTACAACCGGAACTTATAAGGGAAAAAGATTCTCTGCACTATCAACTGGTATTGGAACCGATAACATCGATATCGTAGTAAATGAGTTAGATGCTTTGGTTAATATTGACTTAGAAACCAGAACACCTAAAGCAGAACACAAAAGTCTTAATTTAATAAGAATTGGAACATCAGGAGCTCTTCAAGGTAACATACCAGTAGATTCATTCTTGTTATCCAATAAATCAATTGGATTCGACGGCATGCTAAACTTTTATGCTGATCGTGACGATGTTTCGGATCTTGATTTTGAAAAATCTTTTAAAGAGTTTGTCAATTGGGATGCTAAATTGGCTTCTCCATATGTGGTTCCTGCATCAGAAAAATTAATCGACCAACTTGATGGGGACGATATGATTCAAGGTGTTACCATCTCCGCAAACGGATTTTATGGACCACAAGGTAGAGTTTTACGCTTACAAACTCTAGATCCTGATTTAAATGATAAGATTGAAAAGTTCGATTTTAAAGGTGAAAAAATCACCAATTATGAAATGGAAAGTTCGGCTATTTTTGGATTGTCGAAAATGCTAGGACACAATGCTGCTGCGGTTTGCGCCATTATTGCCAATCGCATCACCAAAGATGCCAGCAAAGATTACAAACCAACCGTAAAACGCTTAATCAATACTGTTCTTGACAGACTGAGCTAAGTTGGTTTTGGCCTAATTTTCAAATAAATAACCCGTAAGATTGTTTTTACTTACGGGTTTTCTTATATTTAATTGGGCCAAAACCTTAAGTTATGAACGAGAATAAACTCACCGCTCTATTATCTTTACTGGATGATCCAACTCCGGAAATCTATAAAAGAATCGAAAATGAGTTGATTAACTTGCCAGTTTCTGCTATTCCTCAACTCGAAGATTATTGGTTGGATTCCAAAAGCACATTACTTCAGGAAAGACTTGAACAAGTCATCAATAAAATTCAATTTACTCATGTAAAAAACGAGCTAATCTCCTGGGGTAAAACTGATTCACAGGATTTGATTGAAGGTGCTATTCTGGTCAATAAAAGCTACAATCCAAACTTAATTACCGATCCAATTAGGAAGGAAATCGAAAAAATTAAAAAGGATGTGTGGCTAGAATTGAATGATCAACTCACTGCACTGGAGAAAATCAAAATTCTCAATCATTTTTTCTACAATATCTACAATTATCAGGCATTGTCGCCTAATCAACCAACAAATTGGGATGGTGATATTGGTACGGTATTGTCACAAAAACAAGGCAATTACATTATTATATCCATAATTTATGCAGGTATCGCACAGGAGTTAGGAATACCAGTTTATGGAATAAACCTAACTGATAGCGTACTTCTATGCTATATCGATAAAAACGCCTCTAATAAAGACGAGATTCTTTTCTACATCAACCCAATTGACAGAGGTAAAGTTTTTGGTAGATCAGAATTGCAATTTGTAATCGAATCTAAAAAAATTGTAAATCGTCCCAAGTATTATAAAGCGACCAATAACTCAAGTCTGATAAAACGGCTGGTAAAACACAATATCAGTGTGTACAAAAAACTCAAATTAACCACTCACGTACCAAATTTTAAGGAATTGTATAAGTCTATATAATTAAAAAACCCGCTTCAAATTGAAGCGGGTTTCTTTTTCTATATTGTTGCTTTATTATTTAGCGTAATTGATTGCACGAGTTTCACGAATTACCGTAATCTTAACCTGACCAGGATAAGTCATTTCATCCTGAATTTTTTGTGCAATATCCAATGATAATGTTTCAGCTTCTTTATCGGAAACTTTATCACTACCAACAATAACTCTTAACTCACGACCTGCTTGAATAGCATACGTTTTAAGTACTCCAGGGTGCGACAAAGCTAAGTTTTCAAGATCTTTCAATCGCTTGATATAAGATTCAACAATCTCACGACGAGCTCCTGGACGAGCTCCTGAAATAGCATCACAAGCCTGAATAATAGGAGAAATCATTGATGTCATTTCAATTTCATCATGGTGAGCTCCAATAGCATTACATACATCAGGCTTCTCTTTATACTTCTCAGCCAACTTCATACCTAAAATTGCGTGTGGCAATTCTGGCTCATCATCTGGCACCTTACCTATATCGTGAAGCAGACCAGCTCTTTTGGCACGTTTAGCATTTAATCCAAGTTCTGTAGCCATTATCGCACACAAGTTTGCAGTTTCTCTGGCATGTTGCAACAAGTTCTGACCGTAAGATGAACGATACTTCATTTTACCAACCAAACGAATCAATTCTGGGTGTAAACCGTGAATTCCCAAGTCAATTGCAGTACGCTTACCTGTCTCAATAATCTCCTCTTCAATTTGCTTACGTACTTTATTAACAACTTCCTCAATTCTTGCTGGGTGAATACGACCATCGGTAACCAATTGGTGCAATGCAAGTCTTGCAATCTCTCTACGAACTGGATCGAAACCAGAAAGAACAATTGCTTCAGGAGTATCATCTACAATAATTTCAATACCTGTAGCGGCCTCCAGAGCACGAATATTACGACCTTCACGACCAATAATTCTACCTTTAATTTCGTCAGATTCAATATGGAAGATAGTTACCGAATTTTCAATTGCAGTTTCTGTAGCTACTCTTTGAATTGTTTTTACAACAACTTTTTTAGCTTCCATATTAGCAGACATTTTCGCTTCTTCCATGATCTCATTCACATAAGACATGGCTTCAGTTTTCGCCTCCTCTTTCAACGAACCAATCAGCTGGTTTTTAGCTTCCTCCGCCGACATCCCTGAAATCTCTTCCAGTTGCTCAATTTGTTGCTTTTTAGCTTTTTCAAGCTCCGCTGATTTTTTCTCAACCAAATCAATCTGATGATTCAAATTCTCACGAATTGCATCAGTTTCTTTCTTCTTACGTTGAAAATCATCAATTCTTTGATTTAATGTATTTTCCTTTTGTTTGATTTTATTTTCAGCAGCTAAAAGCTTGTTGTTTTTAGAGTTAATTTGTTTCTCATGCTCTGTCTTCAATTGGAAAAACTTCTCCTTTGCCTGAAGAATTTTGTCCTTCTTAATCACTTCAGCCTCAGTCTGAGCTTCCTGTATTATTTTTTCACTCTTCGATTTAAGAGCTCTTTGCAATATAAAATATGCAAGTATCCCACCTACAACAAAGGCAAGAATTCCTATTATTATTTCAATCATATTATAGAATATTAAGTCAATACTAGTTTATATACAAAAATAACCCGCACCATCACTTAAACCAATAAACTCATGGTATTAAATGACTCCCAACTCTAAAGAGAATCACATAATAATTAACAAGTTACAGGTCCAAGAAATAATGCGGGTTATTACTTTTACTATTTAAAGAACGTTTTCTTACTCTTTTTCTAAAAATTCACTCAGCTCGCGCTCCATTGCCTTTAATTCATTGTACACTGGTGCAACATCTGTTTTATTTTCCAATTCAATTACTTTAATTACATACTGCAAAGAAGCCATCGCCAGAAAATCCTGAGTATCTTTATCTTTATATCTTTGTTTGTATTGCATAACTTTCTCGTTAATCATTTTTGCGGCCTTTCTGATCACCTCTTCTTGTTTGCGATCAATATTCAAGGGATAGGTTCTATCCGCAACATTAACTTTAATTGAAAGTTTATTATCCATAAACAAATTCTATCTGTTCAAAAGAGCAATACATTTATCAATCTCCCGCACAATTCGGTTTATCTTAAGTTTGGCCTCATGAGAATCTTCACTATTAGAAGATAAAGTTTTGGCCAACTTTAATGTATCGTAATGATGTTCAAGTTCACTTTTTTCCCTCGAAAGAGTTTCTACTTTTTCCATAAGTTCCATTTTCTCATGAATTAAAGTCTCTTTTTCTTCCTTAGATTTCTTGTACAACGAAATAAGTTCGTCAATGCGTTGTCTTAAACTTATTATTATTTCGTTAGATTCTTGATCCATCATTCTAAATTTCTTTTACAAAATTAACATTGCTGAGAAGATTATCAAATTTATTGGTTTGTATTTTGGCTTAAGCTTCCGAAAAAAAAGCTTTTTTTGTAGTTTTGACGAACAATACAAGAGTAATACAACAAGAAAATGAAGCATATTAAAACAAACATAATCACCTTTTTATCAATCTTATTCTTTCTTTCTCCAATTTCAGTTTCGGCTCAGCAAAAAAATCATCCTAAAAATTACTTTAGATCACCTGTTGATTTTACCATTACCCTATCAGGTAATTTTGCTGAACTTAGAAACAATCATTTCCATTCAGGCATTGATATCAGAACTTTTACCACAGGTAAAAAAGTATATGCCATCGCGGACGGATTTGTTAGCAGAATCAAAATTTCTGCAGGAGGTTATGGAAAAGCGATTTACATCGATCACCCAAATGGTTACACCTCAGTTTATGCACACTTGGATGGTTTCAATAAAAAGATTAATGAGTTTGTAAAAGCACATCAATACAGTAAAAACACTTTCGAGTTCGACCTGAATTTTAAGAAAGATCGATTTCCTGTAAAAAAAGGTGAGGTAATTGCAATTTCAGGAAATACGGGATCATCGGCCGGACCTCATTTACATTTCGAGATTAGAGATACAAAATCAGAACACCCGTTAAATCCCCTTCTTTTGGGATTTAGAATTAAGGATACCACACCTCCTAAAATTTTTAACTTGTATATATATCCAATGGATTCATTAAGTAGCGTAAATGGAAAGAATACCAGACAAAAATTTCCGGTTACCTATTACAACAACTCTTATCACCTAAAGGGAGATCCTAAAGTAATTCTATCAGGAAATATTGGTTTTGGAATTCAGGTAAACGACTATTTGGACAATACTTGGGGAAAATGTGGAATTTATAACATGAAAGTAAAAGTGAATGATTCTTTAATAACCGATTATACTTTTAAAGAATTTTCGTTCGATGAATCTCGTTACATCAATTCTCACATGGATTACGACCTAAACATTAAAGAAAAAAGAAGAATTCATAAATGTTTTAAGGAACCAAACAACAAACTTTCTATCTACAATCACTTCAGCAATAGGGGAATTTACAACTTCAAAGCAGGAATGAAATACAAAATTGATTTCTTGGCATATGATACAAAAAACAACCTGGCCAAATTGAGAATGTATGCACAAGCTAAAAATCCATCTCAGGCTTTTAAACAATCTGATTTCAACCAATTATTATCATGTACTGATGAAAATACTTTCGAACAAGATGAACTAGAGCTAAAATTCCCAACCAATTCGTTTTATTCGGATATCAAATTTAAATATTCAAGGAAAGTTGATTCTACTTATTTATCGGATATTCATTCAATACATGAAAGAACGACTCCTGTTCACAAATATTACACCATTGCAATAAAACCAAACCGTACATTCAAAAATGAAAACAAGTTATTTATTGCAGCAATAGAAAAGCCTGGTAAAATTTCAAATGTTGGAGGTGTATACATCAATGGATGGGTAAAATCAAAAACCCGAGTTTTCGGAGACTTTGCAATTGTTCAGGACACAGTTCCTCCTACTCTTAAGTCGAGAACTAACTTTAAATTAAAAAACTTATCTGTTAGAGATAAAATTTCCTTTACCATTAAAGATGAGTTATCTGGCATTAAAAATTACAAAGGAACAATAGATGGAAAATGGGTACTTTTCGAGTTTGACGCTAAAAACAATCACCTGTTTTATAAATTCGATAAGAAAAGATTATTACCCAATCGCAAGCATGATTTGAATTTGGAAGTTACCGATAAGCTTGGTAATAAAACCAAGTTTCAAACCAAATTTTTCTGGTAGTAAAATCAGATAAACACGTAAAATGCAAAGCTACATTGACTTTACCGATAAAGACTTTTATCAGCTTTAACTTTGCATTTTTTTCCTATTTTTGTAGGAATCGTGAAAATTTTATCGCAATTAAATTCACTTAAATATTTAAACATGAAGAAGATTTATGCAATTGCCTCTCTTCTATTGGCAATTATCGTCTTTTCGACAACAACTTCGCAAGCTTGTACCAACTATCTTGTAACAAGAGGTGCAAGTACTGATGGTTCTAACATGATTACTTACGCTGCTGATTCGCACGTATTATACGGAGAGCTTTATTTCCGTCCTGCTGCTGATTGGGCTGAAGGAACAATGATTGATGTTTACGAATGGGATACTGGAAAATACCTTGGTAAAATTCCACAAGTTCCACATACTTACTCAGTAGTTGGTAACATGAATGAATTCCAGTTGGCAATTGGTGAAACTACTTATGGTGGAAGATCAGAGCTAGGAACTGGAAAACAAGAAGGAGCTTTAATTGACTATGGTAGCTTGATTTACCTTACTCTTCAACGTGCAAAAAATGCTCGTGAAGCTATCAAAGTAATGACTGAATTAGTAGAAAACCATGGTTATTACAGTTCAGGTGAATCTTTCTCTATTTCTGATAAGAATGAAATCTGGATTCTTGAAATGATCGGTAAAGGTAACGGAGAAAAAGGTGCTGTTTGGGTAGCAAGAATGATTCCTGACGGATATGTTAGTGGTCACGCAAACCAAGCTAGAATCACTACTTTCCCATTAGAAGGAAAAAATTCTATCTCTTCAGATAAAATGGATAAAATCTTTAATCCAGAAGTAACTAACGTTTATGCAAAAGACGTTATCTCATTTGCAAAAGAAAAAGGTTACTATCCAAAAGATGGTAAGAACAAAGAATTTAGTTTCTCGGATACTTATGCTCCAGTAGATTTTGGTGCTGCAAGATTCTGTGAAATTCGTGTTTGGTCTTTCTTTAACGATGTAAAAGAAGGAATGGATAAATATTTCGATTACTGTAAAGGTAAAGTTGAGCATGATGATAAAGGTTATGCAACCAATCGTATGCCTTTATGGATTAAGCCAGACAACAAAATCAACGTTCTTGAAGTGATGGATTTCATGAGAAATCATTTGGAAGGAACTGAATTGGATATGGCTAAAGATATGGGTGCTGGTCCTTACGGAAATCCTTACCGTTGGAGACCTCTAACCTGGAAAGTTGATGGTGTAACATATTGTAACGAACGTGCAACTGCAACTCAGCAAACTGGTTTCTCTTTTGTTGCTCAATCAAGAAATTGGTTACCTGATGCAGTAGGTGGAATTAACTGGTTTGGAGTAGATGATGCAGCTTCATCGGTATATTTCCCAATGTATTGTGGTAGCACAAGAGTTCCTAAATCATTCGCTGTTGGTAACGGTAAAATGATGGAATTCACCAATAAATCTGCATTCTGGGTATTCAACCAGGTAACCAACTTTGCTTATACTCGCTATAACGCAATCCACCCAGAAATTGCTAAAAAGCAAAAAGCTCTTGAAAAGAAATACCTTTCATTCACTAAAATTATCGACCTTGCTGCAGAAGGCATGTTCAAAACAGACGAGGCTGCTGCGGTTGAATTCTTAACTGATTTCTCATGTAACCAAGGTGATAACTTAACAGATGAGTGGAGAGAATTCTATGGTTACTTGTTTGCTAAATTCATGGACGGAAACATCAAAGAAAAAGATGGTAACAACCAGAATCCTAAAATGAAGCAACCTGGTTACAGCAAAGAATTTTACGAAACTATTGTGAAAACCACTGGAGACAAACTTAAAATGTCAGGTGATTCACACTAAAAAAATACAATTTTGATTTTTAAAGGAGCTTAACGGCTCCTTTTTTTTGTTCCATATATCACATCTGATATCAAAAAGTATCATTTTCATACCGATTATTAAATAGCATGAGCCTTTGGGTGCGAATTGTCAAAGTCAAGCGGTCTAAAAAATTTTCTAGGGCCATTGTTCGATTGGCAATGCAAATTTGGAAGATCAATATGGTAAAAATCGAATGGCAATGTCCGCAGAAAAATTTCTAGCGGCATTGTTCAACTGGAAAAAGACCTTTTAAAGTTCAAAATACACTTTTTTCGACTGACAATGCTATTTTTGAATTCAAAATGCCATTTTGTATGAGTGACATAGTCGTTTTGAAATTCAATATCCTCATTTTTCAATTGGCAATCTCTCTATTGATTTTCAAACCCTCATTTTCTTGCCGGCAATGCACTTAGAAATTTTAAAAGCCCTTTTTCCTTTCGGTTTATGTGTCTATTTAAGTTCAGAAACAGCATTACCAATCGAACAATGGCCTTGGGAAATTTCTACAGCCATTTTCTCCGACAATCTTTCCTCATTTTATTTATAACAATTTTACCTCGAACTCAAGTTTAATATTGTATTGATATAATTACTTTTTCCTCCAAAAAATCTAACATTTACCTTTTTAACTTTGAAATTTTTATTAATTTTGCGGCGAAATCGTGCGTAATCTCTGGCAGATCTACAGATAAATTGTGAATATTGCGCTCGTTAAACCTTAATAAATTAAAACAATGGATTTAATTAAAGTTGCAGAAGAAGCTTTCAAAAGTGGTATTGAAACTCCTGAATTCCAAGCAGGTGATACTATTAGCGTTTCTTACAAAATTAAAGAGGGAAACAAAGAAAGAACTCAGGTATTTAGAGGTGTTGTAATCCAAGTTAAAGGATCAGGATCTACTAAAACTTTTACCATCAGAAAAATGTCTGGTAACGTAGGTGTGGAAAGAATTATTCCTTTCACTTCTCCATTCATTGAAAAAATTGAAGTAAACAAAAGAGGTCGTGTTAGAAGAGCTCGTATCTACTATCTACGCGAACTTACTGGTAAGAAAGCAAGAATCAAAGAAAGAAGATTCTAATCTTACTTCGAAAAAATACAAAAGCCTTCCAGTTGGAAGGCTTTTTTTATGGACAAAAAAAGCACCTGAGTATTTCCCAGATGCTAAAATTATTTAAACAGGACTAATATCACGGATTATACCAATCTGGCATCTCCCCATTAAAAATCAATTGTTCTCTATTACTGCCATCAGGATCCATTGTCCAAACTGTTTTTTTCTCTGTTCCTGAATTCGATACATTCATAAATATAATTTTCTCACCTGTCTCTGAAAATTTAGCTTGTAAATCATTACCAGTTTTATCATCTCCCGATAGATCGGTCCAATCTGTACCGTCAATATTTATGCTATAAATTCTGGCATCTTTTTGAATTCCTCTATCATCCTCATACAATGAATCCAAAGAAAAAATAACCTTATCTCCACCAAATGAAAATTGTGGATTAGATAGAGTTCCTTCTAAATTATCCACAAGCAAAGTCATATTACCACCATCAGGATCCATCAAATAGATTTCATTATCATAAGGTTTATCACCTTGCGCCAAAGCCACAATTTTTTCCTCACTATGGTTGTTAAACTGATATGTCCAATCCATTTGTGTAAATTCTCGATTCACCGGAGAATTTGCAATTTTTTCCCAACCTGTCCCATCTCTGTTTATAACAATTAATTCATTATAATATCCATACATAAGCTGATCTCCTGTTGGAGACCAAACAAAACCTCCACCATCATTGTGATTACCAACAACAGGTCGGTCACTTGTCACTTTAAAAACATCCTTTCCTTTTAAATCCATTGTATAAATATGGAATACTCCATCATCCATAGCTGAATATGCAATTCTCGAATGTTGTCCAGGCATAATTTTAGGGTGCAATTCATCTCCTCCTCCATCAGTTAATTGTACCAAATGGTTATCTTTCAAATCCCAAGAATAAATATCTCTCGAATCCAATGTGTCTTTCACAAACAAATAAGGATTTGTAGGAAAATCCTCTGTCGCAAACCTCCACTTTTTGCCTTCTACTTCATCCAATTGTTTGTTTCTAGCCACAATTTTCCATAGGTAAGTTGTTTCAAATTTCAGGTTCTTTACTGTGTAGGTGGTATCCAAAATATTCGACACAACTTTTGTTCCTTCAGCATCATCTGCTCCTTGATACAGTATCACATCGAAACGCAAAGTATCTCCCTTTTCCGTTTCACCATTTCTCCATTTCAATTCAACTTCTGTTGGTAATTTACTTTGATCATCCTCAATGTCAACTGGAGAAACATAAGTAATATCATCTGGAATTTTACTATCAAGCGGAGCTACTGTAAGTAAAAAGCTCATTGAGTTATTTTGATTTTCTGTTACTTTAATATTTATGCTTTGCGAAGAATAATCTTCCTTAGTTGCAGTAACAGAATAATCACCAACTAGCACTTTCTCAATACTAAATTCCCCTTCAGCATTTGTAGTTACTGAAGTAGTTCCAGGATTAGTGGTAATTGTTACGCCTTCCATCGGTAAATTGCTAGCCGAAGACTTTACTGTACCACTTATTGAACCATACAGATCAGGTTCCACTGTACTTTCATTACATGACATTACAAACATGGACAATCCGAAGACAATCAACAGTCCAAAGAGTGTGTAGAATTTTTTCATATTCTGGTAGCTATTTTAATTTTTCTTAATTTACTCATTATCTCCATGTAAAACAACCTAATCTTGAGCAACCAACTGCTTATTGTGATAAACGAACAACTTAACAGACAAATCATCCTTCTTGGATAAATTCATTCTTACTTCAAATAATGTATATTGCTTATTTATTGGAGAGATAAATTTTCCCTGTTGTGTTGATATTGAACTCCCTGATCGACCTTCTTTTTTAGTCTTTAAAACGTAGTTAATAGCAATTGCTTTAATACCTTCATCTTGGAATTTGGCACTAAGCGTAAGATTCTTAATCTCGTCTTCTATTTCAATCCAAGCTTTCATTTTATCCTTTTCAGATTGGGCAGCAGAGGCACTAATTATCAAAAACAATATATTTCCAACATAAAAGTTCTTAGCATCATCTTATAGTAGTTGATTACGAATATTAAAAATATCTAATAGTTAATATAAAATCAATAAGGAAAGCGTTAAAATACTATAAATTGATAAAAAAAATATTTAATTTCCATAAAATATCTTAAAATAAGAAGGGGTATCCCAAAGGATACCCCAACCATTTAAACCTGCTCTGTATTCACAAACCACTTTGTATTATAACAGTCATACCATTTCCTACCTGGCTTACACTATAGCCACTGGTAGTATTTCCGGTATCTATTTGAATTAATTCATTGTCATTTCCAACTTGTGTAATTTCAAAGCTCTTATTATTCCCAATAACTTCTTGTTGCAATGAATTGTTATCACCATATTGGTGAATGCTAGAGGAAATGTTGTTCCCATTCAAGGCAGATTCCACAAAATTTAAATCTCCTCGCTGAAAAATCTCAATAATTTGGCGATTTCCCTTCTGAACTGCCTCTAATATGTTCTCAACACCAACCTGTTGGATGATTGCCACCTGTTCTTTACTGAATTGAGAAATCATTAATCCATTCTCATTTCCAAATTGAATAGCAGAGATAATATTTTCTCCTTCGATGGCTTTGGCAAGACCATAATTCAATTGATTTAGAAGTTGGTCTTCCTGATTATAATTCTGCCCAATTACAAAATTATTAAAACATAAGAACAGAGCGCACCAAATGTATTTTTTTAAATAAAGCATAAGCGATTTAGTGAAGATTTTAAGAAGGAAATTCCCACTAGTGTGGGAATTTCACTTTATAAGCTCATAGGATCATGGTGAGAATACAACACCTGCATTACCTTGTTGAGTAACAGCGAAATTTTCATTACCATTTTGAATAACCTGACCGAAGTGACCATTACCAATTTGCTCTAGGAATGAAGTATTACTGTCACCCCACTGATAAGTCAAACCAGTATTATCATCACCTGTCTGAAGAATGGTAGCACTATTGTACATACCGTCCATTTGTGCAATTACAGCAACATTACGGTCTCCATCTTGCAAGATATCAGCTAAACTTTCTTCTTGATCAAACTGGAATACCCAACCTCTGTTGTCATCACCTCTTTGCTCAACAAAAGCATCTGATTTTTTACCTCCAAATTGCCCAATAAATGAGAAGTTGTGTTCACCTTTTTGGAAGATATCTGCACTATTCTTCTTACCACCAATCTGGTCAATAATAGCAGTATTTCCATGATCTAATTGTTTAATCTTAGCCTTATTCTTTGTACCATAAAGTTGAGAAATATAAGCTGTTTGATGGTCACCTCTTTGAATAACTTTGGCTTTGTCACCAGCACCAAACTTCTGAGTTACGTCAGCAAAATGCTTGTATCCCTTTTGGTGTACATTTACAACACCTCCATACTCATAAATTTGCTCTACAAAAGCATAATTTTTAACCCCAATTTGAGTAGTAGTAGCTACATTATCAGCACCCTTAATCTGAACAGTTCTTGCCTTATTAAACCATCCATCTTGATTAATGTTTGCTGTATTATTAACTCCTTTATACTGGAAAGTAGAAGCCATATTTGCTACACCATTTTGATGGATAAATGCCTTATTTCCTACGCCTTTCTTTTGCAATGCAAAAGCTTTATTAAACGCTCCATGTTGTGAAATATTTGTAACATTACCATATCCACCATACTGGGCAGATTTCGCCATATTAAACCATCCTGTTTGATCAATATGAGCCGAATTAAATTTACCAAACATTTGAAGCGTTTGTGCCATATTCATTACACCACTCTGAATAATTTCAGCATTTGCAAATTTAGTATACCACTGCGAAACAGATGCCTTATTCATGTAACCAAATTGATTAACAAGTGCATTACTTAGCATACCCATTTGAAGTACTGAACTTGAATTTCCAATACCAATTTGCAGTACTCCTGCCATGTTACCGAAAAATCCTTGTGTTACAGTAGAATTATTTCCTAATCCAAATTGAGCAACATAAGCAGAATTTCCTAATCCAAACTGCGCAATTGAAGACATATTTAAAATGCCCATTTGCCATACCATCGCGTCATGGAAAGCTCCCAATTGAGAGATATAAGACATATTGAAAAATCCTAATTGCTCCACAGCAGCACTATTCATCATACCAAATTGCATAATTCTTGAAATATTATGCAATCCAAGTTGATTTACAACTGCATCATTGAAGAATAAAACTTGATCAATATATGATACATTTAATATCCCAGCTTGAGTTACACCTGCTGAATTTAATATACCCAATTGATCGATATATGAAATATTCCACAGTCCGTCTTGGTCAACGTCTGCCATATTCCATAGTCCAACTTGGTCAACATCACTCATGTTGAACCATCCAACTTGAGTTACACCGGCGTTATTACCGAAACCCAATTGGTCTACTGTTGAGTAGTTAACCTGTGCAAATGCAGAAGAAACTGCAAAAACCACAGCAACTACCAGAAATAATAATTTTTTCATGGTTGATTTTTTAAAGGTTTAAAAGTGAAATAAAATCTAGTATAGTATAAAGAGCTCTGATTCGACCAAATGAAGACCACTTATAGCCTTCCTAGATCTTTTATCTAAATTAAAAAAAAGCCTTTCCAAACACCTTTATTTTTACATGAACGAATTATTACCATTGATTAAACCGTATTCTCCACATGCTAATTTTTAAAGAGTCTAAAAAAGCATAAGAAAACTTAAACAAATGTTTAAATTGTCTTAAAATAAACGATAAAAAAAAACCACCAAACTGCATTATTTCAGCAATTTGGCGGTTACTTTTATTATAAATCAATCAAATCAATTCATAAAAATTATGGAGTTACACCAGCATTATATTGAGATACAACAGCAGTATTTCCATTACCAAATTGAGTTACTGTTGACGAATGTCCAAATCCATTTTGGTAAACATCTGCATAATTGTTACTTCCTACCTGAAGAGTAACTGCACTATTATAATCACCAAGTTGATTAGTAACTGCAACATTACCTTGTCCAAATGCCTGAATTGTCATAGCAAAGTTATCATCACCTTCCTGGTTGATTAAAGCATAACTATTATCTGAGTCAAACTGTCCAATAGCAGCTGCATTATCATTTCCTAATTGAATGATTCCTGCAAAAGAATAGTCAGTATATGATTGTTCAATATAAGCTTCGTTAGATTCTCCAATTTGTGCGATACCTGCGAAAGAACCTACACCAAATTCTTGGTAAATCTCAGCATCATTATATTTTCCATCTTGTCCGATATAAGCTTCGTTAAATGCACCTTCAACCTGAGCTATTTCAGCAACATTCTCCTTACCATATTGTTCAATTTCAGCATCATTAAAGAATCCACCTAGTTGTCCTACGTAAGCTTCATTTTCCTTACCATGCTGGTAAATATCAGCAGTATTGAATACACCGAAATATTGCTCAACTAATGCTTCATTTTTCTTACCTCTTTGGTTAATTAATGCCCAGTTCAAAGCACCTTCCATTTGGTAAACTTCTGCATAGTTACGTTTTCCTCTTTGGTTCACGTATGCTAAGTTAGCAAGACCACCTTCTTGAGTTGTAACAGCAACATTCCCCTTACCTCTTTGCATGATGATTGAGTTATTGAACATACCATCATACTGAGCAGCGTAAGCTTCATTATATTTTCCATGCTGATTAACATCAATATTATTCATATAACCACCATATTGTCCGGTATAAGCAAAGTTAGCAAAACCACCTTGGTGAATCATTGTAGAATTTGATTCTCCCCCCCACTGATCAGCGAAAGCAGTATGGAAAGCACCATGTTGAAGAATTTCAACTGAATTGAAAGCACCCATCCACTGGTCTACACTTGCAAAGTTACCAAAGCCATATTGAGCAACTAATGCATAGTTTGCATATGTAGCTTCCTGCAAAATGTTCGCACGGTTCCAAGTTCCCCACTGGCTGATGATTGCATCATCGTACATACCACCAAATTGAGTAATTGAAGCATTGTTTAACCATCCATTTTGATACACGTCAGCATATTCTGCAAAACTAAATATCTGGTTAATGCTAGAAAGATTCCAAACTCCTACTTGATCAACGAATGCCCAGTTGTAATCTCCGAAAAGTTGATTTACATACGAAGCATTATAACCCAATTGTTCAACTTGTGCATAGTTAAACCATCCTAGTTGATATGCGTAAGAAAAGTTAGACATTGCTTGATCTACATAAAGACCATTTCCAAGACCTATTTGAGTTCCATCAGAAATATTCAAGAATCCATTTTGAGTTACCATAGCATTATTGAAAATACCATCCTGATACAAATCACTAATATTAAAGATTCCAGTTTGAGTTACAGTTGCTCCATTAATCCAACCGTATTGTTCAACATTTGAAACGTTAACCTGAGCAAAAGAATAAGCTCCTGTTAATAAAACTGTCGCAAGGACAAATAAAAATTTTTTCATGGTTTGAAATTTTTGGTTTAAAGTGAAATTCAGGTTTCCCTGAGTGAATTGTTTTAATTAATTTAATGCACCATTAAAGTGCGATTTGATGATTTATGTTTTTAATTCAAAAACTAAATTAGAAAGTAATATTGGAAATAAAATGTTAGTTTACATCAAATAGTAAATTTATATGATGAATTATTGAAAGATATTGATCAAATATTACAAAGCTTTTAAAATCAAGCTGTTTTATTAATTTAAATTAAACAAAACCCCACAAGCAAGACACAATCAATATATTACCAGCATCTATTTCAAATAATCAACACATAAAAAAACAGGTTAGAATTTCTTCTAACCTGTTCATAACTTGTTAATATTTTATTCAGTAGGACTCTGCTCTTTTTTAGGTTTTTTCCTAACTTTCTGCTTCCTTACTCTTTTTTTATTATTCTTACTCCAGAGCTTATCAAAGTAAAAATTAAGTCCTATTTTGCCTTCCCAATAATAATCATTGTAATGTCCTTGCTTTAACCCATCAACTTCATCATTGAAAATATAATGGTTCAAGATGGAAAAATTTAATCCAAATCTATCGTTGAATAAAAATTCAATGCCAGCTCCATAAATTGCTTGGGCATGTATGGAATTTGACAGATCAAATGTAAATGCTGATTTATCATGTTCTGAAAATAAACCAACACCACCTTCAACATATGGTGTCCAATCTTTATATGGCAAGAGTCTATATTTTGCTGTTACATCAAGAGAATTAAAGGTTTTTTGAAAATGTTCTGTCGTAGCCAAATCCCCTCTTGTTATACTTGCCTTAAACTGCATAAAAGATTGAGTATCGTACAATAAAGAAACTCCTCCACAGGCTTCCATTTCTGTATGACTATAATCTCCCATATACAGCCATGAACCTCCTTCAATACCAATTCCGAATTTATGACGTCTCTTGCTTATCAATTGATCAAAGAAATCTGACTCTTGATTTTCTTCCTTTTCTTCTACATACCTGGTAATTACATCAGAATTCACCTCTTCTGGATTCTTTAGATCCCACAACCCCTCTATAACACCTTCTATAATAAGAGATTCAACAGCCTTTTCAATTGCTTCCTTCACCGCCATTTCGGATGGTTCATTGTAAGTAAACCCAGTTTCAGCCTCTAAAAGTCTCTTAAATTTCACATATCTAAACAGGCTTGCATCCACCTTTTGAGACAAAATCATTTTTGAAGTATAAACTGTTTTAAGTATTCTACCATTACTCGTAGAAATTGCTCTCAAATATACGGTAACCCTATCCTGACGGTATTGGCCTGAACCTCCAGCTGCAAAATACATTAAACCAGCACCTCCGGTAATTACATTGGCATCATAACTAATAACTCCACCTTCTAAAACAATTCCCGCAAACAATAAAGGTGGTAACAATTGTGATTTATCATCCTTACCAGCATAGTTTGCTCTACTTGATCGAATAATCTTTCTCTCATTCAACAAGTTATTTAGCCCTTCCCTTTCAAGAGGTATAAACCAGCCGGATTCTTCAATTGCCTTTAATAAAATTGAAGTTGTACCCTGAGTTACAGCTGTAGACCAATTTGCTCCCGTCTCAGAAGGTTTATATTGCCCGGTTTGATCTCGGAACTTATATACTGCTGCAACAATTTTCTCACGTGGCTCTGGTAAACCGACCAAATTCTTTCTAACAGGAGTCTCTGCTCCAATTTCTGCTCGCTGTTCCGTTAATGGTTGATTAAAGTAAGGTACACATCCACTGAAAATAAAAGTTGCCAGCAGATAAAATGGTATAAATCTTTTCATATAGAGAGATTTAAAGAGGTATAATGATTAGTGGTAATTTTTAATAACTAGGAATGACGACATTGGTGTAGTTTCCATTCCGTATATCCTGAATATTAACGGTAACACCACTCGCATCTTCCATAATATCTACTTTATAGCTCCCCAAATTATAACTTCCTGTCTCTAAATCTCCTCCTTCACCAAAAATTTGATTCACCAACCTACTTGATAACTGATTCAATATCTGTCTATTTAAATTAGTTTCAAAATCATCAAGGGGATCAGTCTGATAACCATCCTGCGCAGTAGGATCCTCGATTCTATCTTGCTGCTTTGCCGAGTTTATCAACCAATTGTAATTGTATGGATTACCACCAAAATTTGAATTTATTGGAGTATAAACAAAATCCTGCGCCATTACTCCAATAGGTTGGGCCAGAGAAAATACAGCGACTATGATTATTGCTTTTAAATATTTCATGGTGTATTTATTTTAAGGTTAAAAAATACCCGAACCTGATTGATCATCTCCATCAAGTTGAGATTTCATTCTTTCGTAATTGCTTAAATATCTAGTGGTTTTATATATTGCATAGTTTGACATTTGTTCCATAATATCGTTACGCGGCTGCACCCTCTGCTTAAACACCTCTTCATCATTAACTAATATTGTAATTTGAGTTGCCAATCCAGGCAATACCATTTCCTTTATGGTAATTGTAAAGTTTTTCGCATTTTTGGGTGCATTCCAGGTTGCATAAAACATATCAAAAAAATCCCGACCTACTTTTGATATGGTCTCATCCATAATTAACCCATCGATTTCCATATCAAGTTCTGCTGACTCTGTACTTGAATTATTTTGTACAGCACTATTTAAAGCATCCTTTAATATTTTTAAAGTTCGCAAAGAATCTCTCTCTTTATTAGTTTGCTGTGCATGAACCGAAAACGAACAACAAAATAGCAAAGCAACCAATATCAAAAAAGTAATTCTTCGTAACGAACCTAACATTCTAAACACTATATAATCAGCCTTCTTCACAATATATAAATATATAGTTTCTAATTTTAAATTCATAAAGTTTTACACCACATTACACCACTCTTAAGAAATCTTAACTTTTGTTAACCAGTTAATTAAACTTAAACAGATAAATATAATTCTTTGACAATTGGTCATTTTTCATCCATTAAAATTTCGGACATCGAATTGCCCTAATCCTTCTCTTCTTTCTAAAATAGTGTGATCCTGAACAAGATGTGCGAGATTTTCCTAATAAATATGTTAGGGAAATCTCATGAGCTCCTGAGTTGGTTTTAACCAATTTTGATACTACATAGTCATATGAATAGCCTATTCTTAATCTGTCTGTTTGATATCCTAAAAGCACAATAAACGCATCAAAATCAAACGATAAATTTTGTCTAAACCAAGTACCAACAACCCAATTAGTTCTGGAAAAATACAATCCATAGTTAATTTGCTCAAAATCTTGCTGCTTTTGATACAAAATATTTGGTGAAATCATAAAATCACTTTTCATTAAACCTCTTGAGTATCCAATGGGAATTGCTGCTCCTGCATGAACAGTATACTTCCTTGGCAAAACAGCTGAATTGTTATCACTATCAAATGCTTCATCGGGTTCAGATAAATGATCAGCAACTGCTCCCAGGTAAAAGTTTTTATAATTTGCCACTATCCCAAGTGAAAAATCAATATAAGAATGAGATAAACTACCTGGCTGTATTTCTCTTCCTGGATATATTACTCCATACAAAGGATCAATCATATCTGAAAAAACCAGAGATTCCCAATCCAACTTTCTTTGTACATATGTAGCTTTAAGACCAGTATTCACTGAAAAATTTCTATTTATATTAAGGGAGTACGAATACATACCTGAAGCCATAGTAGTTTTAATTGCTCCATCTCCTTGATTATCCTGAATTAGCAAAAGTCCTAATCCACCATGCATAATATCAACATACTGATCGTAAGAAGCCGTATAAGTTATAAAAGGCTTATTGTTTTGCGGCCATTGATTTCGATAGGACAATGAAGCAACTGGAGCAAATTCTGATCCTGCTAAAGCCGGATTTAAGTACAAACGATTGGCATAGAATTGAGAGAATTCAATATCCTGCGCTTTGACATTCTGCGAAAGCACAATCAAAATGATGATATGAACAATTCTCCATTTTTTCATCTTACCTTATTAAAGATACAGAGCCATCTTGCTTTGACTTCCCATTAATAATAAGAGTCCATACATAAACTCCAGTGTTTACAAGTTTCCCTTTATAGGTTCCATCCCACCCCACTCCTAAATCAGTAAATTCATAAATCATTTCCCCCCAACGGTTGTAGATATACATTTCAATTTCTTCTCCTACTATATCGCCAGTAATTACCGGACCAAATGTATCATTCAACCCATCGCCATTAGGTGTAAATGCATTGGGGACAAAAATTCTATATCGATCAACATATACCATAATGTCATCTTCACCCACACATCCATTGAAATCAGTAAATATTAATGTGTAGTTTCCTTCTTCAGTTACTGTATAAGTGGATGATGTGACTCCATCTTGCCACAAGTAAGTACCGGGTAAAAATCTTATTTCAATTGCTGGAGCTAAAACTTTGCTCTCTGTATAAAAAATGGTTGTATCCGCACCTAAATCAAAAGTAGGTCTATCATGAACAGTAAAATTAACCGTTGAAGTATTTTCACACATACCATCAGTAACCTGAGTATACAAATCCAAATTATTGCCTATCTGATATGATAAAGGATTATTTACCGCATCAGATAAATCTACATCCTGAAACCATGATATAATTGAACCCAAACTAGATACCCTTACATCTAAATCTGACAAATTATAATTGTTTACCACACCTCCTCCAGCTTCATTTTCGCAAAGCTCAATGTTTAGATCATTCGCAACTGGCAAAGGATTTACAAAAAAGTTTAATCTTGCAGTATTTTCACAACTATTACTATTAGTTACCAATGCGTAATAAGCACTTTGATTATTAACAATTTGGTTAGCTGGATCATTTACAGGTATAGTTAAGCGGTCATCCTCATACCACTGAATTGTAGCATTAGGATCCTGACTTAATGAACCTTCAAAATCTGTAAGATTAATATTACCAATAGTAGAACTGCCAAATATTTCCTCACATAGATTTTCTGTTACCGTTGTGGTTTCAGGCAAAGCTGTAATTGTAAAATCAAGTTCTCCAAAACTTTCACAGGTTCCATCCCAAACACGGGCATAGAAAATATCCCCATCGGAAACCTGCACATTGCTTGGATTCAATATCGCATTTGTATGTAATGCATCAGAATACCAAACTAAAGATATATCTGGACTTGTACTGATGTTACTCTCATAAATTCTTAGGTCTTCACCATTAACAACTCCTGTATTAAAATTATCTTCACAAAGAGCTACAGAATAATTCTGAGCCTGAGGAAGGGAGTTAATTGTAAAATTTATCTGCCCCACATTACTTTCCACTCCAAAACTTACTCTTACAAAGAAATCATCAGCATTACTAACACTTATATTTGCTGGATTTGATACGGGAAGAGTTAAACCAGAATCGAAAAACCATTCTTTTACGGTTCCGGGGTCATTATTCACAGCAGGTTCCAATTGAGTTAAGTTATAACCTATAACTGTTCCTGATCCTTGAGTATCTTCACAAAGTTGAATTTGCAGGTCATTAGCTTCCGGTAACTGTCTTACATTAAATGTAACACTTCCATTATCTGAACAATTAGCATCTTGCACTAAAGCATAAAAAACATCATTATCAGCAGCACTAACATTATCAGGTGTCAAAACTGCATTTGTCAGACCTATGTCTGTAAACCAAGTGACGGAGGAGGTACTTCCTCCATTTACACTCGAATTATAGTTCAAAAGATTTATTCCTGTTGTCAAGCCCGTTCCGAAGCTATCTTCCCAAACATCAACAACAATATCTAATGCTGTAGGTAAAGCATTTACCGTATAGGTTACTACTGCAACATTTGTATTTAAACCATCATCAACAGCGGCAAAAAATCTAACACCATTTGTAGCATTCACACTTGTTGGGTCAGGAATAGAATTTGTTGGTAACCCATTGGGCTCGGTTGGCCAATCAAAAAACCATGTAAATGTATCGCCATTCCCCTCATTAATTTGATTTTCAAGCAAACTTAAATCTACAGATGCACTACCACTTGCAGCAACATCTTCACATACTTCAGGAAAAACACCTCTGGCAACAGGAGTGTTTAAAACTGAAAATTGAACTGTAGCAATATTTGAACAACTTGCATTGAAAACCAGAACGTAAAAGATATCTCCATCCATCACGTCCTGTGAACTAGGATTCGGAACCAAATTGCTTAATCCAGAATCGAAGTACCATTCCACATTTACAGGCTGACCTCCAGTTATGGCATTATTATGCGTTGTTAAATCAACCGCCGTCGCCATCATTGATCCCGGAACATCTTCAAACTCCGTAATGTTTTGGTTATTTGCAATGGGCAATGGCAATACCGAGTAGGTAACAATAGCAGTGTTAGACTCACCTCCACTCTCAACTAAAACATGAAACTGTTGCCCATCACTAACAGTAGCATTTGTAGGATCTGTTACCAAAACCGTAAGCCCTGCATCATCATACCAAGTAACGGCACTTGTTGTTGCACCATTAATGGCTCCGTTCAATGCAGTTAAATCGATATTTGAAGCAAGTCCACTGCCAACTACATCCTCACAAACACTAATATTCTGATCATTCGCTATAGGAGATGAACGCACAACAAACTCAACACTTCCACGATTTGTACAGTTACCATTATCGATAAATGCATAAAAAACATCTCCATCACTTACTGTAATATTTTCAGGACCTGAAACCAAATTTACAAATGCTGCATCTTCATACCAAACAACTGGATCTCCACTAGAAACAGCATTATCATAAGAAGTTAGATCAACACCTGATGCTGTTCCACTTCCAAAAGTATCCTCCCACAACTGAATTGTTATGTCATTGCCTTCGGGCAAATTTTCAATTGTATACGTTACTGTCGCAACACTTGAACCTGTTGAAGTAGACACCTCAGCATAAAACACTTCTCCATTGGAAACCGTTCTATTAGATGGATTGGTAACTGGCTTGGTCAACCCAACATCATGGAACCAGGTAACAGGCAATGCATTTCCATTTGTAATTAAATTATCTAGCTGAGTTAAATCAATATTCGAAGCAATTCCGGAATTATAATTATCCTCACAAACTACAGGGTTTTGATCTACAGCCTGGGGCAAAGCATTCACAGTTACGGTTACTACCGCTACATTAGTACAATTTCCATCAACTACTTGTACCCAAAATTGCTGACCATTTGTGGCACTTACATTAGTAGGATCAGGAACAACAGTTGCTAAAGCACCATCAGAGTACCATGCATAAGTAATACCTGCACCTCCATTTGTTGCTGTTTCAAGTGCGGTAAGATCAATTCCTGAAGCTACACCACCACCAATCACATCTTCCCACACCGAAATAGTTTGATCATTAGCCCTTGGCAATGCATTTATAATAATAGACTGTGTTACATTATCGGTGCCTCCCGAAATTAAATTTACCTCTAAATTAACATCGTAAGTACCCGAAGCAGGAAAAACATGTGTCACCGTAAACGGATTTACATTACTTGTTTGTGAGGTTCCATCTCCAAAATCCCAGGTTGCACTTGCAATGTTGGTTAAATCGGAAGTAATGTTAAATTCTGTACCATCGCCCTCACAGTCGAATTGATACGCAAATTCCAGACTAAAAATACTGGTAACAAAATTGGGTAAACCTAACCAGCACCTTCTTCCTGACAAATTTTTCGAGTCTGCCGCAAAATTACTTCCTGCTCCAGCAACATCCGGATTGTTAATCACATCCAAATTTAAACTCCCACCTGTTGCTGAATTATTTGTTTTGGCTAAATATATTCTATTATCCGGTGCCAATTGCAGTGCACCATAATACCAGGCACCACTTCCAATTAGTTGTGCAGAACTATTAATAGTAGCCTGATTATTGGATGAAATATTGAACTGATACAGTTCGCCAAGAGTATACAAACTTACATACAAAAATTCACCTGATGGAGAAAATTCCACACCATAAGGTGAAGTATAACTACTGATCTGTATTGGATTTGACACCTGTCCGGTAGAAGAATTAAAATCAAATAATTCCACCATATTTTCTGTATATATTGCAACAGCAAGCTTGTTCCCATTGGGTGAAGTTTTCATATAACCAATAGAAGATCTTCTGTCAGAATTATGCACTATACCTACGGAACTAGTAACGGCAGCGGCCAAACCTGCTGCACTTAATTGATAAGCTAAAAATCGTCTATTCCCCCACTCATGAGTCAGCACCCAAAAATCAGTACCATTTGCATGTTTTACTGCTGTAACCTTTTCACAAACTTCATTCCTAAACACTACAACGTTTTTGGTCGTAACTTGTCCTAAACCACCATTCATTGACATATCCACAATTGAATATCTCAAACCATTTCTTAAAACATTTTGATGAGCATCAACAGTAAAAATGTAATACAACACACTGCTACCTGGTTGCTGCACAATAATAGAAGATTGAGTTGCAGATACATTTCCATCCAATCCATCTCCATTTGCCATTACAGCGTGATTTTTATTATACACCGTTATTCCATCAGTATAAAATAAAAGATCGCCCTGAGCATTGCAAACAGTTGCACATCCCTCTTCCGTATCTAATGCTCCATCAGTTAATGGTGCCGCAGGGTCAACATTAAAATTCAAACCTGCATTTTCGCCAAAATACCATACCCCGGCACGTCCTTGGGCAAATATTTCAGAAAAAGAAGAAAGTACTAAAACTACAACTACTATGTATGCCTTTAGCTTCATAGAACAAATTTAAAAGCTTGTTTACCTTTACTTAAACTTTGATTATCTTTCACTTACACTCAATTTACAAAATAATAATGTTCATAACACAACAAAAACCAATTAAAAAAATCAGGTAATAATTTCAATATTTCGAAGCTATTCCTGATTTTTAATATTAGTTAAACGACTACGACTAAAAAAATTAGCTTAGTCCTAAATAATCAAATAGTTTTGATTTAACATTAGCAGTTAGAGGTCTCTTTCCGTTAAGAATGTATGACAAGTAAACATCTGTTATTCCAATAATTTTGGCTACTTTTTTCTTCTTGTCATCAAGAATTCTAAGTCTCTCTTTAATTCTTACCAAATCGTCTTGAACTTCTTGTGTCATAACTGTTGTTTTAAAATGAATAGAATTGAGTAATAAGGTTTGTTTCTTTCTTTTCGATTAACCGGATGAGAAGTAGGCAAACTGCCTACTCCCACACCTAGCTAATTTTCTGCAAATTTTAACCAAATCATGGTTAGGTTTTAAAGTGAATAGAGCAATTAGTTCGGACTATAATCCAATCCGGAACCAATAGCTTTTTTAAGGTCAAACAATCTTAATTGCTTTTGCAACAGATCGTAATTTGTATATAAAGTTTTACGGTTTCCAATTTTTGAACTCTGTTCCTCTCGATCAACAGTAATAACAACTTTTGTTTTCTTAAAATTATCATTAATGTATTTTAGCATTTCTAAATTAGATAGTGCTTTAAGAGGAATAATTACCAGATCAATAGATGTATGATTAAGAATAACTTCAGTTTCCAATGGATCATCAGCAAAATAAGCCTGCGCATCCAAACTGTGAATATATTCTTTCAATTCACCTATTAGCGATCTGTTCTCTTTTATAAATAAAATATTCATTGCCATTCCTGATGAAGGAAGAATTTTAAAACTATCACCTTCCAATATTAAAACACCCATATCAATTAGATATTAGAACGTATTTTTACATTCAATTAAAATACCAAAAGACCTACTGCGTTGATTATGTGCACGTTAATATTCTCACAACTTCTTTTTAAGGTATTAGCAAATATCCACATTCGGATATAAATGTTTAAGAATAGTAAAACAGAATACTAAAAGCCTGCTATTCTAGCACATACATTTTTCTCAATAGTTTTATCCAATTTCGGACATCATTTTTTGGTTAATACCAGTAGTTTTATGAATAGCTTGATTTTATTGATTTTACAATTTAAGAAGGTCTTCAAAAAGTGGATATATCCGAAAATGGATGTAAAAAAAATCTGGAATAATCCAGATTTTCACTTTTCTATTTTGTATTTTTTGATTCGCCGATCCAATGACTGCCAGGTGATATTTAATAAATCTGCAGCCTTAGATTTATTATAATTCGAACGCTCTAAAGCCTTTAGAATACAGTTCTTCTCTACCAGTTCCAAATCTAAAATTTCTTCAGAAGGATAATGGTAATGATCAGAATAATTTTCCTTAATCTCATTAAGCTGAAAATGGGACAATCCAAGTTTATTGGTATCGCAAATAATAACTGCTCTTTCAACCATATTTTTCAACTCTCTCACATTTCCAGGAAATTCATAGGCCAATAACTTTCTAACCACTACTTCATCTACTTCATTAATATTTTTAGCCATTATCCTATTAAAATACTTCACAAAATAATCCAATAACAAAGGAATATCTTCCTTTCTATTACGTAATGGCTCTAAATGAATTACAAAAGAACTTATCCTGTGATACAAATCTAAACGAAAACCCTTTTCAGTACTTAGTTCTTCTAAATTTTGGTTGGTTGCAGCGATAATTCGTGTATCAAATGGAATTTCAATATTAGAACCTACTTTTCTAATCTTTCGGTCTTCAAGAACACGCAAAAACTTTGTTTGTAGATTTAACTGCATATCTCCAATCTCATCCAAAAAAAGTGTTCCTTTATTTGCTGCCTCAAACCACCCTGTTTTGGTATCAGAAGCTCCCGTAAAAGCTCCTTTGGTATGTCCAAAAAATTCACTTTCAAACAAAGTTTCAGGAATTGCACTACAATTCACCGCATAGAAACAATTTTCTTTTCTACTGCTCAAATAATGAATCGCCCTAGCAACCAACTCCTTACCGGTACCACTCTCTCCTGTTATTAAGACTGATGTATTCTCTGTTTTAGCAACCTTACCAATTAAATTTATGAGATTTTTCATATGGCGACTTTCACCTACAATTTCGTAGCCCATCGCCTCGTAAAATTCTTTCGATATGATTGAATAGTTTCTTTTTACTTCCTGCAAACTCTTATTCAGATTCACAAATTTCTTTGTTCGCTCAATGGAATGTTCAACATCTCTCAAACGGAACGGTTTCGTGAAAAAATCAGAAGCACCAAGTCTCATAGAATGAATCACCGAATCCATTTCACTATAACCACTAATCATGATTACTTCGATATCTGAATGCTCCTTCTTTATCCTCTCAAGAACATCCAAACCACTCATTTCAGGCAAATTAACATCAACTATAGCAATATGTACCTCATTACGGTTCATAATCTCAAAAGCTTCAGAAGGCGTACTGGCTTTAAAAATTTGAAAATTTGGATCAATAAGAAACTCGCTCAGCTCATCACGAACCAATTGCTCATCATCTAAAATCAGAATTCTAAGATTACTTACTGAAATCATAGTGGTTGTATAGTGTTAACTTTCCTTAAAATATACCTATTTTTTCTCTATCATTTGCTCAAATGGAAAAATTAATTTCATTTCTGTGTACTGATTTTTCTTACTACGAACTTTAATTTCTCCATTCATTTTCTGCACAATATTCTTACTTACATACAAACTCAATCCTGAATTCGTTTTCTCTTGTTTTGTAGAATAGAAAGGTTCAAAAATGGAATTCAAATTCTTTGGATCTATTCCTTCTCCAAAATCCTTAATCGACACAACCACCTCATTTTCTACAAGTTTTGTCTTTACTTGAATTTTATCTTCCATACTTTCATTGGAATGACTTCTTTTCAGCTTTTCACCTATCGATTCATATGAATTATTCAAAATATCGACAATAACTTTCTGCAGTTTGTACTTGTTTCCACATATATAAAGCGAATCAGGATCAACTTTTAATTGAATATCAACATTAGAGTTTTTGTATTGCTTTTTCATTAAGTTAACAGCATCGTGAACAACATTATTTACATTCACCGATGCATTACAACTTTCATTTTGCGATGAATTAAAAATACTAATCTGAGATAGGTAAATTTTTATTCTATCAATATCCTTAAATACCTGCTGGCACTTCTCTTCAATATATTTCTTATCAATTATATCTTTAGATAACCTCAGCAAAACATTATCTATAATCATTGATATTCCAGAAAGTGGCTGATTGATTTCATTGACCACACTACTTGCCATTTTCCCTAAAGATTCGAGTTCGGATTTTTGAGTTAGCAGTTGATTTTGATACTCATTAACCAATAGTTCATGATTAATCTTTTTCTGCATTTCTGATGCATTCCGCTCAAGTTCTTTTTCATGTACTTTTAAATCTGAAATAACAGATTGATATTTATTCTCGATAATCCCTTCTCCATTAGGTTTAGGCAATTCATTCATCAACAAACGAATTCCTCGTCCATTGTATAAAAAAGCAATTAGAATTACCTTCTTCAAATTCCCATTCTTGGATTGAAGATTAATAACATCAAAAACAAAATCTCTCTTTTTTTCTCTAAAATTCAATAGCTCTTCCGCTTTATCCATAAAAGGCTTAGGAATAAAATTAAAGAAACTTACATTAGTCGTTTTTTCCAGTTCACTACATTCCAACAACTTGCAACCAAAATCATTGATATAAACGATCTCATTATTTTCATTCAATTCAACAAAAGCTTTATCTTGATACTCTTCTCTATCAAAAGCGAGACTATTTTTTAGAGTTGTTTCCATCTCAACATCTTCTGTCACATCCCAAGCAACTCCCGTATAAATGAGCACATCCAATTTCGAGTTATACTCAGTATTCATTTCAAGATGGATATGTCTTATTTTCTTATCCTTTGTAATTATTCTATGCTTTAGCTCAAGCTTTTGATTTTCTTTTACCCTAATATTTAACACCTTATCAAAGGTCAATAAATCCTCAGGATGAAACTTTTCTTTTATACACTCTAATACATTATCAATCTCCTTATCAGAAATTTCATAAATACGATAAAATTCTGTCGATCCTCGAAGTATATTTGTATAAGAATCCCATTCAAAACTCCCTACTCGTGCTAGTTTCTGAATCTTACGAATCATCAACTCCTTCTTTATCAACGAATCCTTCAAGAGTTTTTTATCTGAAACATCTCTACCAACAATATGATAGTACATTTCATTAAATTCCATTTGCTTAAAAACGGTCCATTCTATCCATTTTTGTTCCAACAGGTGATTCTTTATCGGCTTTTCTAAAATAATCGACTGACTCTTGCCATTCATTTGTTTAATGGCTACTGATATTTGATCTGAAAGTTCACTATTGATATCTGCAACGGAATTAACCGATACCCCATCTAAAGAGTAACTAAAAAAATCTGTAAATGCCTTATTTGCAAACTCTATCTTAAGTGAATCGTTAATTTTAAGAATCAACTCACTCTGTCCTTCAATAATGGTTCTGTAATTGCTTGCAAGGTTTTTAAGCCGGTTTTCAAAAAGCTCTTTATCTCTTAATGCAAGGTTCAACTTCACATTTTGATCTTCCTTCTGTTTTCTATTATTATACAGATCCAAAAAGATATTTACCTTGTTTTTTAAAATTGTTGAATTGAAAGGCTTCATGATAAAATCAACACAACCACAATCGTAACCTCTTTGTTCACTTTCTTTATCAAGATAAAAAGCGGTTATATAAATAATTGGAGTTTCTGCATTCTTTATTCCAGATCTGATTTTCTCAGCAAGAGCAAAACCATCAATTTGTGGCATTTGAATATCAAGAAGAATTAAGGCATATTCTTTCTCTTCTATTTTTCGGATAGCATCTAACGGAGATTGAATCAACTCTAATTTTGTATCTAATTTTCCCAATACGGCACCTATTAGATCCAAATTCTCCAATCTATCATCCACAACCAATACTTCCGGAGTAAAATTAAATCCCATACGCTACTGATTAATCTTAACTAAAACCATTTATAGAAAAAAAAGACCCTAAACTGGGCATTTCTTTAGTTATTCCATAATTCTTTGTTTAATCAAAATTAAAACGAATACACCTAAAAATCAATGCTATTGTGATTAACCATGCTTAAAACTCCTTGAGAAGTACAAAAATCTTGGTCAACTATCCGAAAATGGCTATTAAGTTTTTCAACTAAATCCCTAAATAAGAGCACAAAGAGCTCCCTCAAGTGTTAAGTATTTATACTCGAACCCCTCTTTTTTCAGGCGATTCGGAAGAATAGTTTGTCCATTTAACAGAACGGTAGAAGCTTCACCAAGTAATAATCTCAAAATGAAGGATGGAATATGACAAAACGCCGGACGATTTAATGTTTTTGCCATCATTTTTGTGAAGTAAGCATTATTGACTCTTTCTGGTGCAACCAAGTTGTATATTCCTTTGGTTTTTTCATTAATCACAAAACCATACACCTTTATCAAATCATCAACATGAATAAACGGAAACTGTTGCTTACCAGATCCCAAACGACCACCAATACCTAGTTTAAAAAACGGCAATGATTTTTGAATGATTCCTCCATGTTTACTTAAAACCACTCCTAGTCTAAAAATTACTGTTGCTACATCCAGTTTTTGCATTTGCATTGCTGCCTGTTCCCATTCAATACAAACTTTACCTAAGAAATCATGAAAATATTCTTCACTTTCCTCTGAATGCTCATTGAGACTCGAATATATTCCAACAGCAGATGTACAAATAAATTGCTCTGGCTTATTTTTTAACAAGGCAACTGCTTTACACAGATTTTTAGTCGTTTCCACCCGACTATCACGAATTATTTTTTTTCTATTGTTAGTCCACCTAGAAAGTATTGAGGCACCTGAGAGATGAATAATTACATTTGCACCATCAAGAAGATTAGCCAAAGATTTCACATCTCCATACAATCTCTCTCTGGGAATCTTTACAATCTCGGCTCTAAATTCAGTTTGTAAAAAATCACACAAATGTGAGCCTACCAATCCATTACTTCCTGATATTGCAATTTTCATCTGCTTTGATTTCAAATGATTTCAGGTAATCATCAGGATTTAGATGAATTGATTCAAACGATAAATCCAGAATAATCTCCTGCTAAAAATTTCTTCAAATCGGCACCTGTAATTCGTACTTTAATATTTCCTCCCATAATATATGAGATATTCCCTGTTTCCTCAGAAACTGTTATCACATGTGAATCTGTTGCCTGACTCATTCCAATGGCTGCACGATGTCGTAAACCTAAACTTCCAGGAATATTAGTACTATCTGTAACCGGCAAAATACAGCGAGCTGCAAGAATTCTATTATTGGCAATAATTACTGCTCCATCATGCAAAGGAGAGTTTTTAAAGAATATTGACTCTAACAAGGTTCCAGAAACTCTTGAATTTACAATCTTTCCTGTATCAGCGTAAGCCTGTAAGTCGGAATTTTTCGCAATTACAATTAAAGCACCTGTTTTCGATTTAGACATGTGTTCGCATGCTGTAACAATAGAGGCAATTTCCTGTTCTTGAAAACCAACCTCATCCTTTGTAAACCAATTCTCTAAACTAAATTTCTGATTTACATTATATCGTGAGCCTAATATCAGCAAAAATTTCCTGATTTCCTGCTGAAAAACAATAATCAATGCAATCACTCCAACTCCAATAAATTGTCCGAGAATACTACTCAGCAATTCCATATTTAGAGCACGTACAAGAAGCCACATGAGATAAAACAAGAATAATCCTACGAAAATATTAATAGCAACTGTTCCGCGAATCAGAAGATAAACTTGATACAAAAGAAAAGCTACCAAAAGAATATCCAGAATATCGAAAAGCCCAAGAGTGATAAAAGCAGTGATCATTATATATTTAAATTCGGTCTATTAACAAAATTACAATTTTATATCAATATTTATTATTTCAATTGTGATTTGATCATATGATGTAGTTTTACGCATTCAACAGCCTCATTTACATCATGTACACGCAGAATATTTGCACCCTTCTCCAAACACATCATATTTAATGCTGTAGTTCCATTTAAACTTGAATTTGGCGTACCTCCAAGATATTTATAAATCATCGATTTTCGTGACAAACCAGCTAAAACAGGAAGTTTAAAATCCGAAAACTCATTCAATCGAGCTACAATTTCGTAATTGTGTTCCAATGTTTTTCCAAAACCAAAACCAGGATCAAGAATCACATCCTTCACCCCATAATTGTTAAGTTTCAAGATCCTATCCTTAAAAAAAGTTTTAATATCACCCATCAAATCATTGTAATATGGATTCTTCTGCATGGTTTGCGGTGTTCCTTTTATGTGCATCATGATGTATGGAACCTGAAGTTCACCGATGGTTTCAAACATCTTATCATCCATAGTACCTCCAGAAATATCATTGATAAGGCATGCTCCAAATTCATTTACAATTCTCTTTGCAATGTTTGCCCTAAAAGTATCAATAGATAATATTGCCTGAGGAAACTCATTTCTAATTGCCTTTACAGCAGGAACCATTCTTTTGTGCTCTTCAGCTTCGCTAACATCATCAGCACCAGGTCTTGTAGAAAAGGCTCCAATGTCAATAACATCTGCACCTTCAGATAGAATTTTCTCCGCTCGGTTCAAAATGGTTTTCTCCTCGGTATAACTTCCACCATCATAAAATGAGTCTGGAGTGATATTCAAAATCCCCATTACCAAAGGAGTTTCGAAATTTATTGAATGATTACCACACTTAATCATAGGAATATCGCTGTTAAAACAATTAGTTTTTTAATTTTGCATAAGCAATTTGACGGATCAAATACCCAAGCAAAAGTAAAATAAAATACCATGGCTTTGCCTTATTTAGTACTTTTACGGGAAAATTTCTAAATAAACTATGAATAACACAGACCAACAGTACAATCATATTATTGACATCTGTACAGATATCTTCACTAAAAAAATGCAAGATTATGGAACTGCCTGGAGAATTCTTCGTCCAAGTTCTATGACTGACCAAATTTATATCAAAGCGCAACGTATCAGGAGCATTGAAACCAAAGGAACTAGCAAAATAGAAGATGATATCCGTTCAGAATTTATTGGTATTGTGAATTATGCAATCATGGGAATCATCCAGTTAGAGCTAGGAACTTCTGATGAAGAAATGAACCATGAGAAAGCATTGGAATTGTATCAGAAATACTTTAAGGAAGCAAAAGAATTGATGGAAGCCAAAAACCACGATTACGATGAAGCTTGGAGAAGTATGAGGGTAAGTTCTTTCACCGATTTGATTCTAATGAAGATTAATCGCACAAAACAAATTGAGGATAATCAGGGAAAGACCATCATTTCTGAAGGAATTGATGCCAATTACTTTGATATGATTAATTATTCTGTTTTTGGTCTGATTAAAATTGAATTCGAAAACGCCTAAATAAATCCAAAATCAAATGAGTTTAATTCGATTTTTCAGCCGTCTGATTGTTGGTTTAATTTTCATTTTCAGCGGATTTGTAAAAGCAGTTGATCCAATGGGATCGAACTATAAATTCACCGATTATTTTACAGCATTTGGATTAGATGCACTTACTTCTCTTGCATTCCCTTTAGCAATTCTTTTGTCAACCTTGGAATTTGCGGTTGGTATGGCACTTGTATTCAACGCAAGAAAACAACTTTCTGCATGGGGAGCTTTGATATTCATGGGCATTTTTACGCCATTAACTTTGGTTTTGGCAATCGCCAATCCAGTTACTGATTGCGGGTGCTTTGGTGATGCTTTAATTCTTAGTAACTGGGAAACATTTGGCAAGAATGTAATTATCCTTTTACTTACACTGATTTTATTTTTTGGCAGAAAACAAAAAGAAAAATCATATCCTTTATGGGAACAAAACTTACTTGTTGTTTTCTCTATTGTATTCTCAATTTGGATTTCGGTTTACTCATACAAACATTTGCCAATTATTGATTTTAGGCCCTATCACATTGGGGCAAATATCAATGATGGAATGATTATACCTGATGGAGCTCCTGCTGACGAATACAAAAGCATTCTAAAGTATGAGAAAGATGGTGTGGTAAAAGAGTTCGACGAAACCAATTACCCATGGCAAGATAGCACTTGGGTATTTGTTGACTCGGAACAGATCAAAATTAAAGAAGGCTATACACCACCTATTCACGATTTTTCGATATCAAATGAAACTGAGGGAGATATTACCGATCAGGTATTGCATGATGAGAATTACACCTTCATTTTGGTATCAAAAGAAATTGATAAACTGAATGAGGAAAGTCTTCCTAAAATTAAGGACCTGTGGATGTATGCTCTGGAAAAAGGCTACTCCTTTATTGCCTTAACAGCATCAGGAACTCAGGAATGTGAAGATTTTAAAGCAAGTCATGAATTGCCAATTGAATTTTACAATACAGATGAAATTCAGTTGAAAACAATTGTCAGATCAAATCCGGGATTAATTCTGATTAAAAACGGAACCATTCTGGACAAATGGCATTATAATGATTTCCCAGCTGTTGAAGAACTAAAAGGTGATTTGGCAGCATATTCAATTTCAAAACATCAAAAATTAAATATCAAACTAGTATTTATTAGTATTACTTCAACTTTGCTGTTGTTAATCTGTTTATTCTTTATAGTGAGCAGAAATTCAAGAGCACGAAAATGATTACAATTATGAGAAGAAAAATTGTTGCAGGAAACTGGAAAATGAACAATACTCTTGAAGAAGGTATTGAGTTGGCTGGACAAATCAACGATCTAGTAGAAAACACTGAGATCAATGATGTAGATGTTGTTATCGGTACTCCTTTTATTCACCTTACTGAAGTGAATAAAGTTGTAGGTGAAAAAATTGGGGTTGCTGCACAAAACTGTGCTGATGAAAAAAGCGGTGCTTACACTGGTGAAATCTCAGCTTCAATGATTAAATCAACAGGTAGCAAGTATGTAATCCTTGGTCACTCGGAAAGAAGAACATATTACGGAGAAACCAACGAGATTTTGGTTAAAAAAGTAAACCTAACTCTTGAAAATGGTCTTGCTCCAATTTTCTGTATTGGTGAGGTTTTGGAAGAACGCGAAGCTGAAAAGCACTTCGAGGTTGTAAAAAGCCAAATCGCAGAAGGTTTGTTCCACTTGTCAGCTGAAGAATTCGGAAAAGTTGTATTGGCATACGAACCAGTTTGGGCAATCGGTACAGGTGTAACTGCTTCTTCTGATCAAGCTCAGGAAATGCACGCTTTCATCCGTAAAACTTTAGTAGAGCAATACGGTGAAGAAGTTGCAAACAACACTTCTATTCTTTACGGTGGTAGCTGTAAGCCTTCTAACGCAAAAGAATTATTCGAGAACGCAGATGTAGATGGTGGTTTAATTGGTGGTGCTTCTTTGAAAGCTGAAGACTTCATGGGAATTATTACTGCATTCTAAGAACAGAATAGTACAAAATAAAGGCCGATACAAACAGTGTCGGCTTTTGTTTTTTCTGCACTTATAGCATACCTTGCAACAACAAAAACAAACTAATAAAACAGATGGACTATATTGAACTAAAATGCCAGATAACTCCTTTTGATGAAGACATTGCCGACATTCTAATTGCAGAACTTGGCGAGATCGACTTCGAAAGTTTTACCCAAACCGACGATACTGTTGAAGCATTCATACAAGCTCCTCTTTTCGATATGCAAAGAGTGGAAGAATTAACGGTAAACCTTCTTCCAAATCATAGCATTTCTTATTCACATCAAACCATTGAATCGCAAGATTGGAATGCTGTTTGGGAATCAAATTTTCAACCAGTAATCATCTCCGATCAAGTGGTTATTCGTGCATCATTCCATACCGATACACCTAAGGTTCCTTACGATATTGTAATTGATCCTAAAATGTCCTTCGGTACGGGTCATCACTCTACTACTTCATTAATGGTACAAACCATCCTTGAAACTGAAATTGAAGGCAAAAGAGTGTTGGATATGGGATGTGGAACAAGCTTATTGGCCATTTTAGCATCGAAAAGAAATGCAGTTAGAATTGATGCCATTGACATTGATGAGTGGCCATACAAAAACTCGTTGGAAAATATCAAGAACAACAAAGCCAAGAACATTTCTGTATTCCTGGGTGATGCAGCATTATTGGAAGGCAAAACCTACGATGTGGTATTGGCAAACATCAACCGAAACATCTTGGTGAACGACATGAAGCATTACGTAGCTTGTTTACCTGAAAACGGTGAGTTGATTATGAGTGGTTTTTACACTGAAGATTTGCCACACATTCAAGCCGAAGCCGAAAACAATGGATTAAAATACATTAGCCACAAAGTAGATAACAATTGGGTGGCAGTAAAATACACCAAGTCCTAAGTATAAAGTAGTAAAGGAAAAAGTATAAGCGACTAATACTTTTTCCTTTCTATAAACATTTATTCTAATTTATTTTTATACTTTTTCACTTATAACTTTCTCCTTATTTCTTGTTAAATTGCCTTATCACAATTCCTGATTGGGCAAAAACAAAACCTATGACTCTAAATCTTCGTTCTTTACTACTTATAATTATCTTTTTCTGTTCAGGCAACGTATTTGGACAGTCTATAAAGTCATTTCCACACGATTCCATTCAATTCCAGGAAGAATTCCTGAAGTTTATGGATCACCCAAGCAAAAAAAAGGAAAGCAAAGCATTTGCTGAACAATTCCCAACCTTCTGGCTATCTCCAAATCTAAGGCCAGAAGAAAGACAAAAAATATATCAAATTAGCGATATCCTCTTACAAAAAAGAGCAAGATCTTTTCCTGATTTTTACAACTACTTTCAAACCTTAATGCTGTTTCAACAGCAAAACAGAAGTGCAAGTGACTTTACAAACTGGCATACTGGTTTTTTACAGCATGTAAGCAATAAAAAAGTAAAACTGAGCAAAAGCAAAGATTTTTTGATTCAAACTCAGCACCTACTGAACGACAGTATCATAAACAAATCGTACGCTGTTGAGTGGAAAGCAGAAAATGCTCAATTCAAATATACATTCGATGAGAAACTAAGTATTGAATTTGAGAAAGCCGATTTGCTTTGCATCGCACAAAGAGATACTTCAAGCATCTACAATACCAGGGGAACCTACTTCCCATTTGAAAAGGCTTGGAAAGGAAGCAATGGAAAAATCAGCTGGGAAAGAGCAGGTAAAGATATCAATACAGAATATGCCATATTCGATTCCTATCATATCGATGCCTCAAAATCGACATTTAGCATCGATACTGTACAATATTTCAACCCTGATTTATCGGACCAAGCACTTAACGGCAGTCTGATTGAAAAAGCGATCAGAACCAAAAATCCTAAAAGAGCACTGTATCCGCGATTTGAATCCTTTGAACATGAAATTAAAATCGATGAGATATACAAACATGTAAATTACAAAGGCGGAGTTGCAATTCATGGTGCAAAATTTATCGGGAAAGGAAGCCCTGAACACCCTTCCGAAATTCAGATATCCAGAAATGACACTCTGTTTCTGGTAGCACAGTCGGAACACTTTGCATTTCAAAACAATCAAATTGCAGGGAAGGATACCAAAATTGAAATTTTAATTGATACATGTAGAATCTATCATCCAGGTTTATTGTTTAAATATTTCCCTGAAAAGAAAGAATTGAACCTGTTCCGCGATGGCGAAGGCATTTCAAAAAGTCCCTATTTTAACAACTACCACAACCTAATTATGGATTTTGGTATGTTGGTTTGGCGTTTGGATGAAAACATGATGCACTTTACCAAGATGAAAGGTGCTACCAAGCGTCAGGCACACTTCGAATCGTCAAACTATTTTAGAATGAACCGATTCATGCGAATCCAGGGAATGGATGAGCAAAATCCACTGGTGCTGCTTAGAAAATTTGCCGACTACATTTATGTGGAAACTTTCACTGCCGAAGAATATGCCAATTACATTAAAAAACCAGTAAATCAGGTTCGTCAGCAACTGTTTTCTCTTTCGTTCCAAGGCTTTGTGAGCTACAACATGAACACCGATGAAGTAACACTACAAAAGCGATTAAACGACTACATCAAGAGTGGAATGGGACGCCAGGATTACGATGTAATCCAGTTTACCACACAGACCAAAGACAAAGAAGCAGATGCCATCTATTTTATAGGTAGTTCGAATCTTCAGATTAATGGAGTTCGCCAAATTGCAGTGAGTGATTCACAGAACGTGGTAATTTTCCCAAAGCATCGCAAAATTGTACTGAAAAAGAACCGCGACTTTGAGTTTGATGGCCGATTAATGGCCGGCTTAATCGATCTTCATGGTAAAGGCTTCGATTTTTCTTACGATAACTTTAAGGTAGATCTAAAATCTATCGATTCCTTGCAAATGAATGTGGTAGTGGATTCCTTAAGTAGATTTGGGAAGAGATACACCAATTTGCTGGGTAGTGTTGTCGAAAACATTTCGGGTGACTTGCTGATCGATGATCCGAACAACAAATCAGGAAACAAGAAATTTGCCGACTACCCTATTTTCAATAGCGTTGATTCCAGTTACGTTTTCTACGACAAACCACATATTCAGGATGGCGTATACAAACGCGAGGAATTCTACTTTAAGGTAGATCCTTACACCATCACGAACATTAATAATTTCGATCGTTCTGATATCGAACTGGCAGGAACTTTTGTTTCCGACAGCATTTTCCCAACCTTTAGAGAGCCTTTAACCATTCGAAAAGACAACTCGCTTGGTTTCGAACACATCACACCAGCAAATGGATTCTCTGCCTACAACAAAGGTGTTTTTACCGATACGGTTTTCCTTTCGAACCAAGGTTTAAGAGGTAGTGGAACAGTGAACTATTTGGTATCCGAAACCAAATCGTATGATTTCATCTTCCTACCTGAAGAAATGCATACCAATGCAGAAAGTTTCGAATTGAAGGAGCACGATACCAAAATGAACAATCCTGAAATAAACGGAAAGCAGATTTACGTTCAATGGTTCCCATACAAAGATGAAATGTATGTGAAGAGTAGCGCCTTGCCACTTGACATGTATCAAAAACTGGCCACCTTATCGGGAACACTTAAAATAACACCAAACGGTATCACCGGAATGGGAAATATGGAGTTGGTGAATGCCGAAATTAAATCGGATTATTTTACCTACAATCGTAAAAACATTTTAGCCGATTCGGCAAGTTTTAAAATCTTAAATGCCGATTCAACCGGGTACTCTTTCAAAACCGAATCAGTTAATGCAAACATCGATTTTGTGAGCCGAACGGGAGCTTTCGAAAATACTAAGGCCGACAAGAAAAGTATATTCCCCGATAATCGCTACATGAGTTATATCAACAATTTTAAATGGTATATGGATGAGCAGATGATCGATTTTGGGAAAGAGGATGAAGCAACACTTGCAGCGCTTTGGCAAACAGAAAAAATTGATGATTTGGATGAAAAATCACTCAATACATTTATTTCCATCGATCCGAAACAAGACTCGCTGAGTTTTGTAACTCCACTTGCCCGTTACGATGCCATGGATAATACCATTTCGGCCAAATTTGTAAAAAGCATAAACGTTGCCGATGCCAAACTTTATCCGGATAGTGGTAATGTAGCCATTGCAAAAGGGGGTAGAATGGAGACCTTCAGAAATGCTGAAGTGATTGCCGATACCATCAACCAATTCCACAGAATTTACGATGCTACCATTAATGTGCATGGTAAAAATTCCTATTCGGGATCGGGATCGTATACCTACAAAACTGCGGATGGCAAAGAGCAGCTACTCTCTTTCGATGTAATTGATGTTGATTCCACAGGCCAAACCATTGCCATGGGAAATATCACGGAAGAAAAAGCTTTTACCCTAAGTCCTCATTTTGATTACAAAGGAAAAGTGAAGCTGGAAGCCAGAGATTCTGCCCTATTTTTTGATGGTCAGGCACACATACACAACAAATGCGGACAGATTAAAGACAATTGGTTGGATTTTAAATCGAAGATCGATCCAAATGAGATATTGATCCCTGTAGATCTTCATGCCATAGACGATGACAGGTTGAAACTATACAACTCCTTCTTCCTGACCAACGATTCAATTCACATTTATTCATCATTCTTATCGCGAAGAATTTTCTATACCGATAATGTTTTGCTTGATGCCAAGGGATATCTTACCTACAACGAAAAGCTACAAGCCTACCAAATTGCAGAAAAAGAGAAACTAAGAGATCCAAATGTACAAGGAAGCATGATTTCTTTCTACCAAAACAACTGCAATATCAAAGGAGAAGGTAAAGTAGATTTAGGTGCAGAATTGGGACAAATCAAGCAGGTGGCTTCGGGTAATATCGAGCACGATTTAAGCAGTAATATCGTTACGCTGGATCTTATTTATGGAATTGATTTCTTTATGAACGATCAGGCCATGAAAATCATGGAGAACGACTTCGCCAATGCCACTGTGGCAATCAGTAAGCTCAACAAAAAGAATTACACAAAAAAAATTGCCGAAATCATGGGCAAAGCCAAAGCCGAAAAGGCAATGCTTGCACGCGATGCCAATGGTTTATACAAGGAACTCCCTAAGGAATTAAAGCACACCATTTACTTTAACAACCTCGATTTTATTTGGGATAAGGAAACCAAAGCCTATCAATCGATTGGTGATATTGGAATTGGAAACATCAATGGCAAGCAAATCAACAAGAGTGTTAAAGGAAAGGTAGAGCTCGACAAAAAACGAAGCGGAAATAAACTTACCATTTATCTTGAAATCGATAAATCAACCTGGTATTTCTTCCAATACCATCATGGGGTAATGTTTGTGCGATCGTCGAATGGTGAGTTCAACACCATTGTTACCGAAACCAAAGAAGACAAACGTGAATTTAAAGATCCGTTGAAAAAGAATCCTTACTCTTACATCATTACGCAACGCTCTAAAAAGACGAAGTTCTTGAAACGTATGAATTTTAAATAGAATTTAGACGCAGATGATCTGTTAAGATTAAAAAGATAAACCACAAAGGAACTCAATGTATAAAACGCCACACTATCTTATAGTCTGGCGTTTTTTCATTATATCATCATAGTAAATCCAAGGCAATGCCTTGGATCAAGCGATAACTCATTTAATTCGGGAATGTAAAAAGCCAGCATAAATACTGGCTCTACAATCAATATTAATCTAAATCTTTTTATTCTTTGTGAACACCTTTAAACATCCTTTGTAGTTAAGGTTTTCATTTCGTAAATGTGTTTTCTCTTTGTGTTCCTTTGTGAAAAAGCTTAGTGGTCTTAGTGGTGAAATTATTTCACAATCTCCTTCACACGTCCTACTTGTCCGTTCTCCAATCGCACCTTAATGCCATGTGGATGTATAGCCGAATTGGTCAGCAAATCTTTCACAATGCCTTCGGTTAGTTTTCCGCTGCGCTGATCTTCTTTTAAAACAATCTTTACCTTCAAACCAGGTTTAATGTTTTCTCTTTTATCTCCTTCGTTCATAATTTTGGTTTTTGATAGTCCCTTATACAAATGTAATGCGATTTTGGGAGATTATCATATTATGTTGGTAGTAATTGATATCTGTATAGCTGGTTTCTTTTTAAATACCACTAACACCATTAATTGATTCACAAAGTAAAGACGGCATGAATGCCGTCTCTACCCTATCACTTCTATTATTAAACCCTAATGCCTTGGATCTATCCAAAACCAAACAAGCAGCATCCTTATAAAACAGGCAAACATGCCATTTCAGATTGCGATGATGCCTGTTGAAAAAGGAAACTTGCCTACCGAAGAAGCAATATTCCCTCTTTTTATAAGGAACATGGAGTAAAAAGCGGGAAGCTTGCCTATAAAATAGGGATTAGTGCGTATCAAAAAGGCAAGTTTCCTTATTAGGGACGGACCCTTGCTTGTCAGGGAAGCATGTTCCCAAGAATAACCAGCACACTTGCTTCTTTTAATAGCACCATTCCTTGTTTAAGAAGGATTAATGCGTCTTGAACAAGGAAGTTTCCCTCTCTGAATAGGAAAATTATCTGTTCAGTTAACTTAGACTCTAAAGCAAGAATAAGATCTCATTATTAACGAATAAACCCGAACCATAAGGTCCGGGTTAGTAAAATTGCGGTAATCGAAAAGGGTAATTAATTCTACTTATTCTGCTGTTTCGGCATTCGTTTTCTTCTTACCAGGAAAACGACTTCCTAAATCAGCAGCTGCTTCGCTTGCTCCGGATTGACCCATTACTGCAGCATTTTTAAGCACTTTATAAATAGAAAGAGAGGAAGTAAACGCCTCGCTACCTGCCAATGTTATGGTAGAATCAACTCCATTTGTAATTCTTTCCAGGGGCAGGAACAATTGGCGCAACTGTCTTACACTTTGCAAATCAATTTTAGCCTCGTTAACATCAATAAAATTTGGAATATAATCAGGGTACTGATCTGCATATTCCAATGATTTTTCAACAAAGGCTACCGTTTTATTTCCCATTTTCGGCAACTCCTTTTTATCATCAGCCGATAAATGGGTCAGTTTAGGTTCTAAAACTGAAGTCAACACAGATAATGCATTCATTATTTGTGTGTTTTCTTCTTCGCTTAACACGAATGAAACTTTGTTTTCCATTTTTTTCTTTTTGATTAGTTAAGTTACTATAATCGATTACCACCATTAAACTTACAAAACATAAACTCAATAATCTCAATCCTCATTATGTATTTTATCGTTTTTAACATTAATTAACACTTGCTTTTATATCGATTAGCTTAAAAAACACAAGCGCCACATAATCAAACCTATATTTTAAAAAGCCAGATAACACAACTCAATTCCACCCTTACAAATCGCTTGTGTTTTGCATTTAATTCGCTTGTATATTCTATCATTAAAACTATCTTTATAAGACCACATAAAAAACAAAACATATATGAGCAACACAGAAAATACATTGATGGAAGTATACACAGGACTTTCATGGGAAGTTGAAATGCTAAAGACAATTTTGGAAGATCATAAAATCAATAGTTTTATTAAAGATGGTTATACAGGAATAATTGCTCCTCACCACTCTGGAGGTACTGCTGGTGCAGTAAAGCTTTGCATATCGAGTGGCGATTTAGAAAGCGCAAAACCCATTATCGAGGAGTTTCTTGAAAACAAAACCGAGTAGAAAATGAACTCGCTAATGACAAAAATTTACGGACAGCGAATCCTAGATGGTGATTTGCTGTTCGATCATAAAAAAATTACTTTTTATACCAATCCAAAGGCTGCATTATTAAGTACCATTGCAATGGCCTTGGTAACAATTAGTAGTGCTTTCAATATTTATGATACCACTGGTGAATCTAGCATTAGCATTGCTTCGGTTATAATTGGAGGCATAGCAATTCTTCTTGGAACACTTTCCGTAATCAAATATTTAGCAGCCCGCAAAATTAACCTCATCGAGTTTGCACCACAAGACATTAAGGAAGTTGCCATTAGAGAAATGGCAGACTCTTTACGAATCAGCATTCACTTAAATGACAATACCACCCACAAAATCAGTTGTGCTAAAGATCGTTATTCCGGCAAGTTGGTTCAGACTTTAAAGGATGCTGATGTAAATTTGATCTACCTTTAACCTAAAATGTCTGCCAAATTCCAAAACAAATACAGAATCGATTCTACCCGATTGCAAAATTGGAATTATAGCAGCAATGGCAAGTATTTTATTACGATTTGCACCTGCGAAATGGAACACTTCTTCGGCAAAGTTGCTAATGAAAAAATGCTCCAGAATAAAATAGGAGAATTGGCTAATCGATATTGGCATGAAATACCTAATCATTTTCCCTATGTGCATTTAGATGAATTCATTGTGATGCCCAATCATATTCATGGCGTTTTGGTAATTGATGATCCGTATAATGGCTGCAAAAGAAAAGATAATAGAGACAGCATAAATGCTGTCTGTACGGATAATGATCAATTATACACTAAAAAGGATTCTAAGTGTATTGGTAGAGACGGCATTCATGCCGTCTGTGAAAGTAAAAATCAAATAATATTTCAAAAATAATCCGCTGGTATAAAGGTCGCGTTACATTTCATGCCCACAAAATCAATCCAAAATTTGAATGGCATACACGCTTTTACGATCACATCATAAAAGATCAGAAAGCATTGCAGCGTATTCGCAATTACATCAAATACAATCCAAAGAACTGGAAAGAGGATAAATATTTCGAATAATCTCTATTATCCTTTTTCTTACTTGAAGTAGAGACAGGGCAATGCCGTGTCTCTAGCCAAAAATTAATTTTATCACGCAAGGAAAAATTCCCCACATCCATCGCAAATTCGTAACACAAAGAACCAAAAAATTGACTATTTTTAATGACATAGATTTTCACAATTAGCAACATCAATACATGTCAAAATATCAATTCCTTAACCGGGATTTAAGTTGGTTATCTTTTAACAATCGGGTGTTAGAAGTGGCAACAAATCCAGATTTACCCTTGTATGAGAGGATAAAATTCCTCGCTATTTACTCTTCAAATCTCGATGAGTTTTATCGTGTACGAGTAGGAACTTACAAGAGGTTTACCGAACTTCCACCGGAAGACAAAAAAAACTTAAGAGAAAATCCAGATACAATTCTCAAAAAAATTAATGCCGAGGTAGATCGTCAGCAAATTCAATTTGGAAAGATATTCAGAGGTAATATTATTCCTGAACTTCGTGAGAATAACATTATTCTGGTGCAGGATGAAATGTTGTGCGACGAGCATCACCAGTTTGTTAAGGATTTCTTTTTGGAGAATATTCTTCCACATGCGCAACCAATGTTGTTGCTGAAGCAGCAGATTAAACCATTCCTTCAGAACAACTCCATTTACCTGGCAGTTAAACTGTTTAAGAGAGGACACAAAAAGGATGATGAAAATGGAAGCAGTAAAAAACGCAGAGCTCGTTATGCAATCATTAAAGTTCCATGTCACCACTTCCCTCGCTTTATTGAATTACCGGAAGTAGATGGAAAGCATTACATCATGTTTCTCGACGATATTGTTAAGCTAAGAATGAAGGTACTGTTCCCGGGATATAAAATTGATTCAAGCTTTAGTTTTAAACTGAGTCGTGATGCCGATTTGTTGATTGAGGATGAATATTCGGGCGATTTGATTGATATGATAGAGCGAAGCCTGAAAAAAAGAGAAACAGGTTCTCCTTCTCGATTCCTTTATGATGAATCGATACCAAACGGATTTCTTCGATTCCTAAAAGATTCTTTCGACCTGCAACCAAATGATATGGTAAAAGGTGGAAGGTATCACAACTTCCAGGATTTCTTTGGCTTTCCAAACCCTCTGTATCCTGAATTGGAATTGGAGCCCTATCATCCGCTGAATGTTGAGGAATTAAAAGGGGAAACCAAATCCATCTTTAGAACCATTCGCAAGAAAGATCGAATTCTTCATTTTCCATATCAATCGTACAAGTACGTTATCCGTTTCTTGAACGAGGCTGCCTTAGATCCTAAAGTGGAAGAAATTAAGGCAACACAGTATCGTGTTGCCGATAATTCGGCTGTGGTTAATGCTCTGATCAATGCGGCTCACAATGGCAAGAAAGTAACTGTTTTTGTTGAAGTGAAAGCACGTTTCGATGAAGAGGCCAACCTACGTTCAGCACGCGAAATGCGAAAAGCAGGGATCAAGATTATTTACAGCATACCAGGGCTTAAAGTTCATGCAAAAATTGCCTTGGTAATCCGTAAAGATGACAAGAGAGATTATGCCTTCTTAAGCACAGGTAATTTCAATGAGAAAACTGCCAAAATATATGCCGATCATGGATTCTTGACTTCTGACAAAATCATGATTCAGGAAATGAAGCAGCTTTTCGATTACCTTGAAAATAAAACTCCTGGTTATACATTCAACAAATTACTGGTAGGAAAATTCAATTTAAAAAGCGAGTTGATTCGACTAATCGATCAGGAAATTGAAAATGTAAAGAATGGCAAAAAAGGTTATATTCTTTTAAAAATGAATGGCCTTCAGGAAAGAGAAATGATTACCAAGCTATACGAAGCAAGCGAACAAGGTGTGAAAATTGACTTGCTTCTTCGTGGTATCTGCTGCCTAAAGCCAGAGCAGCCATATTCTAAAAACATCAGAATTATTCGAATTGTTGATCAGTTTTTGGAACATGCAAGGGTATTCTATTTCCACAATAATGGAGAAGAGTTACTATACCTTTCTTCAGCAGATTGGATGAACCGTAATTTGCAACGTAGAATTGAGTGTGCATTCCCAATTCATGATGCAGATATTAAAAAAGAAATCATTCACATTTTAAAGCTACAGCTATCTGATAACGTAAGTGCACGTTACCTGAATGGTAAGCTTGATAATGTTCCGATAGAAAGATTGGATGGTGAACCTGAAGTGAGATCACAAATTGCCATTGCTGAATTCCTAAAAGAAAAGGAAAAATCGCAGAAGGAAAAAGAATCGGTAAAAGAATAGAACAAAAACACAGTAACTTAAAGCCCAATACTATGAAACGTTTATTTCTGGTACGACATGCCAAAACAGAAGTACTTAGATATGATATTACTGACTTTCAAAGAAATTTGAAGGAACGTGGAATTAACGATTCAAACTTAATTGCAAATAAGTTGCTGCTTAAAGATGCCATTCCTAATTTAATAATATCGAGTACAGCAAACAGGGCAATTCAAACTGCCCGTTTGTTTGCCGACATTTTAAATTATCAGCAAGAATCTATCGTGCAGTTGGATGAACTATACGATGGTTTTACCACCCACGAGTTTTTAGGAATGCTTGACCAGTATGGTAATGAGAACGAATCGGTAATGATTTTTGGCCACAACCCAAGCATTGAATACCTGGCCTTTAATTTAAGTGTTGAGTTCTACGAATATGTACCCACTTGCACCGTTATAGGCATTGAATTCGATGTCAACGACTGGAAAGACATTGAAGCACGATCGGGTAAGGTTTGCCTTTACGAATTCCCGAAAAAATACAAAGGTTGAACAATTATGAATTATAAATGATAAGCTACAACTTTCAGCTTATTGCTTGTAGCTGTAGGCTGAAAGCTGTTTGCTAATTACTGCTAACTGTATTACTGTTTTCCGAATATTATCTTCCCCTGATTATCCAAAATCAATTTCCCATTCACTTTCTCTTTCGATTGAGGATCGATAAATCCTTTGATTAATCCGGTTTTTTGCTGTTTTACCAAAGATTTAATTTGTGCTTCGCTCAGTGTCTTCTCCATAAATACAAATGGCACGATAAACTTACAACCATTCTTATAATTTGAACATCCAAATGCAGCATTCCCTTTTAGTAAAGTACCCGATTTACAAACAGGACAAGTCAGTACTTCTTTTTCCTCTTCAAGAATACTCAAGCTAAAATCGGGATCTAAAACCAAGTTTCCCGTGATCTTATTACCATCAACAACAAATCCCTTAATTTTAGGCGTTTTGCCTTTTAACACCAATGCTTCAACTTGCTTATCGGTTAATTTCTTGCCACTAAACTCGAAAGGAATTCTAATTTCACATCCATTCTTCCAATTGGAACAGCCCCAAACCGATTTTCCTTTAACAATCTTACCTTCTTTACATTTAGGACAAGCCAATTCAGCAGGAGCAGCTTTTTTCTTTTTAGCCTCAGCTTTCTTTTTCTCTTTTTCTTTCTCCTCATCAATCACCTCAATGGCATTGATATTCTTTCTGGATTTTACATCCCAAACAATGCCAACAACCATATTCTTCAGCTCTGCCATAAATTGGTTCACTTCAAAATTCCCCAATTCTATCTCTCTTAGCTTTTTCTCCCATTGTCCTGTTAATTCTGCCGACTTCAACAACTCATTCTGTATGGTATCAATCAACTGCACACCGGTAACGGTAGCTACCAATCGTTTCTTTTCCTTCTTAATATATCTGCGCTTAAAAAGGGTTTCGATAATATTCGCACGAGTTGATGGTCGACCAATTCCATTCTCCTTCATCAATTCTCGCAGTTCATCATCGTCCACCTGCTTTCCTGCCGTTTCCATGGCACGCAGTAAGGTTGCCTCAGAATAATACTTTGGAGGTTGGGTCTGTTTCTCAGCCAAATCGGGCTGATGTTCTCCTGTTTCCCCTTTCACAAAAGCTGGCAAAATTACGCCCTCTCCCACATTGCTATCCTTGGCATATAAAACTCTCCATCCTGGCTCTACAATCTGCTTTCCTGTTGCCTTAAAATCAATATCGGTAACCTTACCCATAACCGTGGTATTACTCACCTTACAATCCGGATAAAATACAGAAATGAATCGTTTGGTAACCAAATCATACACCTGCTTTTCCTCGTAGCGCAAACCTGAAGGAATAACCCCAGTAGGAATAATAGCATGGTGATCGGTTACTTTTTTATCATCGAATACCTTTTTCGATTTTCTGATTTTCTCCTTCAAAAGCGGATCAACAAATTCTTTATAAGGCGTTAACTTCTTTAAAATTCCAGGAATCTTTTTGTAAATATCATCCGAAAGGTAAGTCGTATCCACCCTAGGATAGGTTGTCAATTTCTTCTCATATAGGGTTTGGATAATCCTTAATGTATCTTCTGCCGACAGGTTAAATTTTCGGTTACAGTCAACCTGCAAAGAGGTCAAATCGTACAATCGTGGTGGCTGTTCCTTACCACTCTTTTTTTCAACTGATACAATTTCGAAAGCCTCTGATTTAATTTTATCCAGAAATGCTACACCTTCCTCTTTTTTATCAAATCGGCCTCTGGTTGCTGCAAAACTTACATCGCGATAAACGGTTTTTAGTTCCCAATATGTTTGCGGAACAAAGTTCTCTATTTCCTTTTGGCGATTTACAATCAAAGCCAAAGTAGGAGTTTGTACCCTACCAATGGATAAGACAGACTTGCCTCCAGCATACTTCAATGTATACAATCGTGTAGCATTTATACCAAGCAGCCAATCTCCAATGGCTCTCGAAGAACCTGCAGCATACAAACGATCGAAATCACATCCCTCTCTCAAATTCTCAAATCCCTCCCGAATAGCTTCCTCTGTTAGAGAAGAAATCCATAAACGTTTAACGGGAACATTACATTTTGCTTTGTGCAAAACCCAACGCTGAATTACCTCTCCTTCTTGGCCGGCATCACCGCAATTTATCACCTCTTCGGCATTGGCAATTAATTTCTCCAGAATGTCGAACTGTTTTTGAACGCCAGTATCGGGAATTACCCTAATTCCAAAGCGCGGAGGAATTAAAGGCAAATCGTTCATGTGCCAGTATTTCCAATTCAAGTCGTATTCATGCGGTTCCTTCAAGGTGCACAGATGTCCAAAAGTCCAGGATATTTGATATCCATTGCCTTCGTAATAACCATCTCTTTTCGATTTTGCCCCTAAAATTAAGGCGATTTCGCGCGCTACACTTGGTTTCTCCGCAATACAAACTTTCATATTCTTATAAAGTAGTTAATGATTAAATTTTAAGTTAAAAGTACTTAAAGTTACAAGAGCCTAAAGTTGAATAAAATCAACAGCCACCATAGTTTTACTCAAGCTGTACTTCAAACTTCTTTAAATTTAAGAGTTTCAAATGACAAACTTACAAGTACTTTAGGCACTTTAAGTACTCCAAGTATTTTCAATTTCTAAAACATATATTTAAACTCGAGAGAGAAAATATTTTCTTCTTCCGACATGCCAAAATTAGCAGTTAATACCATTAATTTATAAGGCGAAACCCAAAAACCTCCACCATATCCATGATGCCATTTGCTAGAGCTTTCACCATCAAGCCATACACGACCAAAATCGTTAAAAGCTAACACCCCAATTTCTCCCCCAAGGAAATAAGATTTAAACCTTGCCAGGCGAAATCTAAAATCGGTATTCTGATATACCATGTCATCACCTGCAAATCGATCCTGTCGATATCCTCTTAAGTTTGATTTCATTCCCAGCTTATTGGCCTGATAAAATGAATAGCCACTTGTATTGTGAGCTGCTCCTATGCGTAGTGCAAAAATACTACGTTGTGGTCTTCCTAAGCTTGTATAGAAACGCATATCGGTTTCCATTTTCTGGAAATTATGGTCATTTTTCTCTAAACCACGATAAAAACTCCATGAATTGGTCCAATACATTCCCCGAGAAGGTATCACCTTACTGTCTCGTGTATCCCACTCATGTTTGATATTTATTCCCAAATATTTTCTGGTATCAAAATCGCTTAGCAGATCCAAATCATTATCCGAATTGCTAAAATCGGTTACAAATCTATCAGGAGTTGCTTTTAATTCCAACTGCTCGAAGAATGGGCCAAAAGAAATACTCTGATTTGCTCCAATTTTTTTCCTTAATTGCAAAACCAACTCCGTTCTACCCATACGAATGCGGTTGTACTCCTTATCATCCAAATCAGGGTTTTCTGTTTCATTTCCAAGCCCAAAATAATAACCTTGAAAATTTGGAGTATTGTAATCTATTTTGGCCAAGAGATCCAAAGATTTAAATACACCAATCATTTCCCCTGAATATTTAATTTGGGCCGATGGGTACATGAATGCATAATTCACCAAAAATTTATGCATCGATCCATAAGGTTCTTTTCTAAAACTCTGTTTCTTGATATTAAATCCAGCTCCCAATATTAATCCATCATCACTTACAAAATTTAAATTTGCTGCAGGACTAACAATATCATATTTAAAAGATTTACGATTATAAACATTCACACTCTTATTTTTCGATAGACGATTTTGGAAAGCACCATTCCCTTTTATTTTGGTTTTGGATTTATCGTAAACTGCCACATTGGACTTTCGTGTGCTGTCAATCTTAATTTTATCTTTTCCGGTTCCTCCAACAATTCTTAGCTTAACACCTTTCGAATATTTTCCATCGATATCAAATTCGTCTTTACCACCTAAACCATAAATGCGCACCTCTTTGGTTTCGTCCTTCAGGAATTTACGGTCGTAAAGTTTTTCTTTCTTATTTCCTTTTTTACTCAAACGACGAACTTTAACATGTAGGTTTCCATCATCATCCCACTCTGCATCAAAATCCTCTGTCCCGTTTGTACCAACGATATCAACCTTTTGTGCCAAATAATTGTAAAACTCAACAGCCAATTCTGGCAAAAGATCTCTCCGCGATTTCAATTTTGCCACAATATCATCTGCAGAAATAGCATAAACCTCTTTGGGCAGATCTTTTATTGCACTTTCTATAATTTCATTGGTCAATTTCAACTTTAGTTCATTGGCCATATCCACCCAGTCCTGTTTGTGTTTCGACTGAAGGAAATTGCGATCGAAATAACGAGCATTAAACCCAAGACCAACCACATTTTCAGGAATCGAATCGAAAATCTGAAATTTTGGCATTGCCCATTTTCTTCGAATCAACCATGGAATTTTACCATCGCTGTAAAAGAAAACCTGGTCTCGATCGCGAGGAATGGGTCTTGCAATGGTTTTACCATCTTTCTCGAAAGTAGCCCAACGCCACTGATCGTCATGCCTGTCCCAGTCATTTAGAAAAATATCAAACAATCGTGCTCGTAAAACAGATGTTTCATCAATTACCAAGTCTGCATTCTTGAATCTTTTTTCGATTAACTTATCTGTTCCCAATACATCCTTGGTATTGCCAAAGCTATCAGCATCCGACATGTCATCATTCGGACGTTCTTCGAAAAGGTACAATTCATTCTTAAAATCTTCCTGGTAGATCCCAAATCTTGGATCATCTGGCACATAAACAATTGTTGGATTGCTATGATAAACACCTGCTGCATCTGCCAGTTTAGGCACTGCAATGGCTGCATAAGGATAGGATTCTGAGATACCATCCTGAACAATTTTAGCAGCAAAAGTTCCTCTTAAAGCTGCCGGTATTGCTTTTTCAGTATACTTCTCAACCGATCTCAACACATATTGCTTACCATCTTTAGCTTCCAATCTTAAGGAGCGAGTTTGCTGACCACCTCCTCGTTTCAGAATTTTTAATCCTCCTTTTTCGGTTCCAATGTCAAAAACAGGAACCTCAATTGGCGTTTCCCATTCCTCACGATAATTGTTTCCTAACCAATTCCTTTTCGACTTGCTATCAGTAGAATACAAATCACTCGCTGCAACGGTAACTGTACTATCTGCAAAATTTAAATCCTTATATTTTTTTTCTAAGTCTTCTCTGGTAGGTAAAGTTTTCGTAAACAATTTGCGCTGAAAGGCAAGACGAGCATTTTCAGTACCATCCTTTCCTACCGACCACATTTCAAACCAAGCTTCACCATTAGAATAAAAGTTGAGTCGAGTAAAACCTATTTCCCTTAAAGCAATATCCATCTTTTTATCAGACACATATTCAGCCTTACTCCCCGATCCTGAAACTACAAAAAATGAGTTATCCTTCTCGATAAACTGTAAACTATTATCATGCGCCGACACTGTAATAAGGTTCTCATATACCCTGGAAAACTTTCTCCCCATATATCTCATCTGTTTATAAAATGGGTATGCAAAATCTTGAGGAGTTCCAAATATTTTACGATACAACTCCACTGGTCCTACAAATGGAAAATTACCAGCATGTTTTCCTCCACTATAGATTGGATGATGTGCCGCCAATACAATTTTCTTGTCTTTATTTCTTTTTAGTGCATCACTTAATTGAATTAAAAAATCTGATGAACTTTCAAATCCACATTCAGCCTCGGGCTTATCTGCCACGTGTAGCCACCACTGAGAATCAATCACAAGTAAAACAACATCATTACCTATCTCAATTTCAACCGGTCCCGGACATCCTCCTGTTGGTAAAAACACGTCTCCCTTGCCAATATAATCTTCAATATAGGTTTCCAAATTCATAATGGCTTCCCAACCTCTTTTGTGACCTTGGTTCCACTCTTTCTCACCAGGAATAAATATGCTTTCTCCTTTAAAACTTTTGGCCAAATCCAAAAGCTTAATTAAGTTTTGATCTCCAATACTGATATCTTCAACTTCTTGCTTGGCATATTCTTTTGATATGCTATTCCCTAGAAAAACAAGAGTAGCCTTTTCATTTGCCTGATTCAATTGCTCCCTTAGCATATCTAAATTGGCATCTACAATGTTTGCCTCACCAAGGTCTCCAATAAAAAATATAGAGTGCTTTAGTAAATTTGAATTTGGAGTTTCATTGTTTTGCCCGCAAACCGCAAAAGCAAAAACCAACAGACTTAAAAGTGAATATATCTTTCTCATAAATTTTTGATTTTATAAAATCAATTACGAAAAGTGGATTTCAATTATTGTTTGAAGCTATATTTTAAAATATTTGCTTTACTTCCCTTCCCTTCGTTTGAAATAAACATGGTTCCATCGGGTGTAAAGCAAATTCCCTCAGGCTGACGGAAAATTTTACGCTTTAACTTCACGATTGCTTGAATATCTCCCTTAGGATTAAGCACCACTAAAAGCTTACCTACAGAACCTACAACATACAAGTTCTTTGTAATAGGATGAACTGCTACAGCTGATGGCTGAAAAGTAATATCACCCTGTGACGGATTAATATTTTCCATTAGCCTTACCGAAAATCTCGAATAGGCATCAAATTCCAATATCTTACGAATTTGATCTTGGTCAATCAGGTACTTTGGTTCTTTCGACAATTCATTTTTATCTATCGAGAATTCATAGATAGCTCTCTTTCCTCTGTATTTATTGGAATGTGCCGGACTTCCTTTACAGGCTACCAACAATGAATTTGTTGAAGGATCATATCCCAATCCTTCCGTATCATTACCAGCATTCAAGTGAGTGGTTCGCTTTACCGAATGAATGTTTTTATCCTTTAAGTGATCAACCTTAAAAATTCTCCCATCCGATCTTAAGACGTAAACCAATGAATCTACCATTTCAACCCCTTCGTAATCCCCAGACTTATCAAATTCATATTTTTTGGTTACCTCTTTCTTCTTGTGATTGAATTTATAGATAATTCCTTTTTCATCGTTCACACACAAAAGAGAATGTTCCGTAAAATAACTTAAGGCTGATATTTCCCTCAAATGATCTTTTAATTCATATTTCTTATCGGGTTCATAAATATCATAAGGAAACTTTTCATAGTCTTCCGATAAATAAATCATTTTCTGATCTTTCTTTTGGGCACATGCCTCAAGAAAAAACACAAGAGCAACCAAGCAAATTAGTGTGTGAAATATTTTTGTCATACGAAAGATCTAACTTTTAATTATTGGAATCATAAAATTAACAAATAAGCCTCAAATACCAATAAAAAAAGGGCGATTGAGGCATTTATATTCATTTGACAAAAGGATTTCATGTTTAATGATTATATTTATTCAGTCAAAAAATATATCTCAAGAACTGAAAAATTCAAATTATGAATATGATCCAGGAGGCTGAAAAATACGTTACTAAGCTAATTGAAGATGCAATTAAACCCATATACACTTATCACAACTTGGAGCATACTCAGAATGTAGTTAAGCATTCTATTAAAATTAGTGAAGGATTAGAATTTAGCGAGGAGCAAAAAGAAATTCTCATTTTGGCAGCTTGGTTTCACGATTCAGGATATTATGAAGATTATTCAAATCATGAGGAACTAAGTGCGCGTAATGCGAGAGTTTTTTTAGAAGCTCGTAATTACCCGGAAGAAAAAATTGATCAGGTCACTCAAGCCATTCTTCACACAAAAATACCTCATCCTCCGTGCGATAACCCAGTTTGCAATGCACTATGTGATGCTGATTTGTATCATTTGGCTTCGAAGAGTTACATGAAAAGCTCTGAGCAATTGCGTGAAGAGAAACAAGCCTTATACAAACGTGAAATTCCTCCAAAAGAGTATTGGGAAGGTACTTTAGTATTCTTGCAAAACCACAAATACAAAACCAAGTGTGGTAAAAAGCTTTTTGCCAAAAAGAAGGAACAGAATTACCAAAAAGTAGTTGCCAAAATCAAGGGATATCACGAGAAAGAACTGAGAAAACTAAATGAGAAAGTTGAGAAATTAGAAAGTCAGAACATGAAACTGAAAATGCCTCAACGAGGTATTGAAACCATGTTTAAGGTTACTGCAAGAAATCAAATTAACCTTAGTTCGATTGCCGACAGCAAGGCCAACTTAATGATCTCCGTTAACTCCATCATTATATCGGCAATCTTCTTTATTTTTAAGAATATAATGGATGTTCCTCATTTCATTATTCCTTGTATTATTTTGCTGATTGTTTGTTTGGTTACCATCACCTATTCTGTTATGGCAACACGTCCTATTGTTACCGATGGTAAATTCTCTGAGGAAGATGTAAAAAAGAAAAGAGTAAACCTTCTTTTCTTCGGAAATTTCCACGACATGGATTTGGGAATTTATTCAAAAGCCTTAAAAGGAATGATGACTGACTACGATGAATTGTATGACAGTTTGATTAAAGATCAGTACTACTTGGGGAAAGTGTTGGGTAAAAAGTATCGCTTTTTAAGAATTTCCTATACCATTTTCATGTACGGGTTAATATTATCTGTGGCTGCCTTTATTTTGGCTGCAATATATCAGCCATTAATGTGGTAAATAACTGAACAAAGCCTAAATTTGCAGCCCAATTAACAAGCGCAGATTAATATGAATTTATTTTACACTCCAGATATAAAAGATCAGTATTATCAACTTGATGAAGTTGAGTCGAAGCATTGTGTTCGTGTTTTAAGGTTGAAAGAAGAAGATGAAATTCATTTGATTGATGGAAAAGGAACACTATTCACGGCTAAAATAATCGACGCACATCCCAAACGATGTACTGTTGAATGCATTGAGAAAAAAGAAGAGTTTGGCAAGTTGGATTATGAGCTACATCTGGCTTTGGCTCCAACAAAAAACATCGACAGAACCGAATGGTTTCTTGAAAAATGTACTGAAATTGGAACAAGTGAGTTTACTCCACTATTGTGCTCACACTCGGAACGCAAAGTGGTAAAACACGATAGACTTTTTAAAGTAATTACCTCTGCTGTGAAACAATCATTAAAAGCATATCATCCAAAACTAAACAACTTGACCAAATTTGCTGATTTGGTAACTTCTGATTTCGATGGTGATAAATTCATAGCTCATTGTAATCCTGGAGAAAAAACGCATCTTAAACAACTATGCAAGCCCAAAGCAAAATGTTTGGTATTAATTGGCCCTGAAGGCGATTTTAGTCCCGAAGAAGTTGAATTGGCCAAGGCAAATGGATTTCAGGAAATATCCCTTGGCGAAAGTCGGTTGAGAACCGAAACAGCAGGAGTTGTTGCTTGCAATATCGTAAGTCTTGCAAACTATTAAAATGAGAATTCAACACTACATACTCCTCACATTCCTCATACTTTTGAGCTTTAGCGGTCGATCGCAAAATACAACGGTACGTATTGGTTTGCTGAAGTATAATGGTGGTGGTGATTGGTATGCAAACCCGGGCTCATTGCCAAACCTTATTCAGTATTGCAATAAAAATCAAATTGCAAATATTCAGGCAGAACCCATAACTGTTGAAGTGGGTAGCCCGGAAATATTTTCTTTGCCTTTTATCCATTTAACGGGACATGGTAACATTGTACTAAGCAATCAGGAAGTTATTAATCTTAGAAAATATTTAATGGCAGGTGGATTCTTACACGTTGATGACAATTACGGATTGAATGCCTATTTCAGAAGAGAAATAAAAAAAGTGTTCCCAAACGAAGAGCTAGTTGAACTGCCATTTTCTCATCCCATATATCATCAGGTCTATGAATTTTCAACCGGACTGCCCAAGATCCACGAACATGATGGAAAGTCGCCACAAGGTTTTGGACTTTTTTACAAAGGAAGATTAGTTTGCTTCTATACCTACGAGACCGATTTAGGGGATGGATGGGAAGATACTTCAGTTCATAATGATACCAAAGAAAAACATTTAAAAGCCTTAAAAATGGGTGCTAACATCATCTCTTTTGCTTTCAGTAATTAGATTTATTCTTAATTACTTAATTCTCTATTACTTCTACCTTAATATTTCATGCTCATTTTGAATTTTCATTAACAAAATGATAACTTATACACTTAATTGTGTATTTGTCGTATAATACCGATTAGTATTTGATATCAATCACTAAAGTTTTTGCTATGAAAAATAATAATTCTTGTAGAGGGATAATAGGCATCTTAACAGGTGGCGGTGATGTTCCCGGATTGAATCCTGCAATTCGTGCCGTTACCATTAGAGCATTAAGAGAAGGCTATAAAGTAATCGGTATTAGAAAAGGCTGGAGGGGTCTGATTGATATCGTAAGAGATGAAAAGGCGGATAATAGTGAAAACTTTGAAGTTTTAACCGAAGAGTTGGTAAATAAAGTAGGTCGTACAGGAGGTACATTTCTTCACACTTCAAGAGTAAATCCTTCCAAAACATCCAGAGAAAGAGTTCCTACACACTTGAAAGACAAGTACGATCAGGATGTAAATGATTTAACTGAAGAGGTTTTAGCCAATCTTGACTTTTTGAACATCGATTATTTAATTCCAATTGGTGGTGATGATACTCTAAGTTATGGTGTTCGCCTATACCAGGAAGGTTTTAAAGTAATTGCCATTCCTAAAACCATGGATAATGATGTTCCTGGAACCGATTATTGTATTGGATTTAGTACATGCATTACCCGAACCATTTCACTTACTCACAGCTTAAGAACTTCGGCAGGTTCGCACGAGCGCTTATTGGTTCTTGAAGTATTTGGGCGCTATGCTGGATTTACAGCTATTCTGCCTACTTTAGCTGGTGCTGCCAACCGTTGTGTAATCCCTGAACACGATTTCGATATCGAACGTCTTACTGAATTAATGATTCAGGATCGATTTTCCAATCCAAGTAGGTATTCTGTAGTACTCATTTCAGAAGGAGCAGCCTTTTCAGGTGAAGAGATGATTTTCCAGGATCATGTAATGGATGACTATGGTCACAAAAAACTCGGTGGTATTGGAGATCAAGTATCAGAGCAGATGAAGATTCTATCTCCTAAGTTCAATAACTCTAAACCCATTAATGTCATCAATCAAAAGCTAGGCTATATGGTACGATGTGGCGATCCGGATGCAATTGACTCTATTGTTCCAATGGCCTTTGGCAATTTGGCTCTGGATTTAATCATTAAAGGAATTCATGGACGACTAATCACCTTGCGCAACGGAAGATACGACAATGCACCTATTGACATCGTTACCAGTTCGAAAAAATTGGTAGATGTTGATCGATATTATAATATAGAACGACTAAGACCAAAGTATAATAGTTTTGAACTTCAGCCATTGTTTTTAATGACAGGTTTGTAGTTCCACATAATTTTGTACATTTGGGAAGCCTTTCAACATTGTGTTGAGAGGTTTCTACTTTCACAACCATTCCCATTTTAATTTATTATTTATTTAAACTTAACTCTTATGTTAGAATTTAACATTTTAGGTATTTCTGTATTGGAATGGATTGGATACGCTGCATCTGTTCTTGTACTGGTATCATTAACAATGACATCGATTATAAAACTTCGATGGTACAATTTGGCAGGAGCTATTCTCTTCTCAACTTATGGATTTTTAATTGGCTCATTGCCTGTTGGAATCATGAACTTTTTAATTGTGTGTGCCAATATTTACAATCTGAAAAAGATGTATGGACAAAAAGAAGATTTTAAAGTAATTGAGATAAAAGATAACGATGAATTGCTAATACACCTTTTAGACTACTACAAAAAAGACATTGGGAATTTCTATCCTAATTTTGAAAAGAAAGAGAAACAGTTGGGAATTTTCGTATTGAGAAATATGGCTGTGGCAGGGATTTTTATCGGCACACAAGAAGAAAATGAATTAAAAATAGATTTGGATTACGCTCTTCCTCAATACAGAGATTTTAAAGTTGGCGATTATTTGTACAAAAGCTTAAAACAAAGCTTAAGCGATCACGATATCAAATCGGTATACTGTTATTCTACACAAATGCTGAAATACATGGAAAAAATGGGATTTGAAGCAGACAAAAAGGATAACAAATCCATCATGAAAAAGAATTTAAACTAATTCGAAAAGCTCCTCAATCAATTGAGGAGTTTCTTTTTTTGGAAAACGAGTACCTGAACCAATTCAGGAGGTACTTTTGCACACTGACAATAGGATTTACTGGTAAATGCAATCATCGTTCATTGTTAAAGATAGGATTTACGAATAGATGAATTACTTTTTTCTGCAATTGATAAGATTTACCCATAAATCCGCTTCTCAATCGGCGTTGACAATAGGATTTATCGGTAAATGTGATCAAACTTCATCGAAAATGAGTGGATTTACACACAAATCTGTTTCTTTTTGCAGGATATCATTCAAAATAAAAAGCTTGACCCAATACTGAGTCAAGCTTTTTTAATGTATTCTTTGTGATCTGAATGATCAATTCTTTTTTTAATAACTAAAAGTGGTTGAGTTTGGCATATAACCAACTGTAAATTCTTTTAGTTTTTCTGCATCTGAGGAATAAACATGAACTTCACCTTCAGTAATTGCATAATCAGCTACACACACCCATAAGTTATCATTTACAGGGTTTACATCAATTCCGTAAAATGTTGCATCGATAAATTTAGTAGTTGGCAATTCAGTAGCTGTAATACTCATTGCATATACAGCATCCGACATGAAATAAACTACATCTTTTGCCTTGTTAATTGCAATATTCTTAATACCATTTGTTGATAAATTTGTTAAATCATAAGATGTAACTGTACTTGTTGATTCTGTAATCACAGAAATTCCTGAATCAGTATAAGTAACATCAGGGTAATTACTATAATCTGGTTTTCCAGAACAATACACCCAAACATCACCATTAACATCAACCACCATATCTTTAGGACAAGATTTTATAGTTATGGTTTCCAAAACTTGGTCAGTTTCAGTATCTATAACAGTCACAGTATTATCATCATTCGACCATCCTCCACTGTTCGAAACATATAATTTACCATTTGAAACCACCATTTTTTCAGGTCCTGCTCCTACAGAAATTTGTCCCGTCTTAGTCATGGTTTTTAGGTCGATCACATAAATTTCATTGTTTTCTTTAGCATAGCTTGCATCCTGCCCCTTTCCATTTGAAACATAAGCCTTATCTCCTACTAAAGTAATTTCTCGTGGATAAGAGAACCCTTCAATTGTTTTGTAATGTGTAAAGTCAGATTTATTTGCAACTTCAACATAACCTGAGCCATTTCCTGTAGTAACTACAACAAACGCATAATCCTCATTCATAGCCATTGATTGCGGATATTGTCCTAATGCAACACCTCCATTAGCAGTAGAGAAGTAATTGTTAGTAACCTCATCGTTACGGTTGATCATTGTAATAGCACCATTCGAACTACCTTCATTCAACACATAAAAGTAGCTGATCTGTTTTTCTCCAATGCTAATATTAAAAGTACCAGTCAATAAATTGTCACCGTCAGTTACTGAGAAAGAAAACTCATCTGTAAGAGTTTGACTTCCATTATGAACATAAACGATTTTTGAAGCTGCAACATCTGCTTGAGTAAAGCTTTCAATAGCAGTTTCTAATTCATCAGCATGAGCCAAAATACCATTTTCTGTTGCCGTGGTTACTGTATATACAATTTCAATATCTTCTGTATCAGTATCTACAACATTTAACTCTTCAGGAGTAATCGTAACAGTTGCACCATTCTCAAGCGTTACGCCTTGGTTCACTGATAGACTCGGCATTTCATTATCATCATCCGAACAGGATACGAATAAAGAACTTGCAATTAACAAGCCTAAGCTAAATTTCAAAAACTTTTTCATTGTATTAAAAAATTACATTAACCCCTAAATAATAAGCTCGGCCCGGCATGGGGTAATACTTAACCAGCTCATATGATTTATCAAGAAGGTTTTCAACCCTTCCACTAAGTTTAATTTTTGCAAAATCAGTTTTTAGTCGATATCCGGCATTTACATCAAGAAGAAAACTTCCATCGACCTTTTGTTCTTCCCAATTTTTAGTATGTGATCTAAAAGTTGTAATAATTCCAGCATTCCAGTTTTTGTGAATAAAATCACTCAAAAGCTTGGTAATATGATGTGGACGATACGCCAAAGTTTGTTTATAGTCATCACTGTTTTTATCATTATTGTAGGCATCGTTATAAGCATATTTTACAACTGTTCTAACTACATTATTGGCAACATTTAAAGTATGATTCAATTCTACCTCTAAACCTTTACTTATCATTTTACCAGTATTAGTAGAGCTCCAGTGCCCTCCATCAGGACGCCATCCAATCGAATTTTTATTTTTAGACTGATACAAACTTAAATCCGACGAAAAATTCCCAATTTTACTTGTAAAAGAAAGTAAGGACAATCCTATTTCTGCATTCCAACCTTCTTCTGCTTTAAGATCCGGATTTCCTCCTGGCATCCAATACCTATCGTTAAAAGTAGGTCTTCGATAATGCGTTCCTGCTTTTGCTCTAAAATTCAAAACATTTGGTAATACATGAAATAAAGAGCTAAATGAATACATTTCAGGTGGATTAACCTCTGAATTCCATTCTTTCCCAATTGTGACAATAAAGGTTCCAAAGTCAGGCGAATATTTAGTCGCTAATGTTACTCTAGATTCATTCTCCTCCTTTTCGTAATTATTCGTCTCCCCTTTCAACCACGAGTATTTCACATTAACATCCATACTGAACTTGCTATTTGCATAGTAGCGTACATTGGCATCATTCAACACTCTTCTGGATTGAATAACCGACACATAATCATCGGTATATTTTAAATAGTCAAACAAATAAGCTGTCTTTGCTTCAATTCGGAACTTTCCTACTAAAGTTTTCCATCCCAGATATACTTTTAATGACGAATCTCTCTGTTGCTGATTACTTTTGGGTGTTCCGATTCCCATTATTCCAGGAATCTTTTTTCTTTTAGCCTGATACCAAGCCCCCATATCTAAGTAATGCTTATTCAATTTCAGATGTAAATCGTGAATCGTACCATAAACCCTGTTTTCATTATTGGTTAATCTTTCTGTAGGCGAATCAAAATCATACTTATCTGTGTATTTAAAATCATTTTTACCATATTGAAAAAATGCCTGTGCTGTATAAGAAATCCAGCTATTGGAATATTTCCCGTAAAGTTTTGTTTTGTAATTCGAAAAGCTCCCTACTTCCGATTGTACTCCTACTAAAGACTCATTTTTCCAGTTTGGAGTATTGGAAAGTTCAATTGCCCCTCCCATGGTACCACTTCCATATAAAGAAGATACTGCGCCGTAAACAATTTCAACATTATCAAAACTTCCAGCACCAATCAGCGACAAATCAGCAGAGCCTGTTGTAAGTGAGTTTACCGGAACTCCATTCCAATTAACAGATGTACTTGCTGCCGAAGCTCCACGCACACTTGCATTAGATAGGGCCCCAAATGCGCCATTTGATGATACCGTTACCAATGATATTTTCTCCAATACAGAACCCAAATCCTTACTGTCATAATTCTGAAGAACCGTTGTATCTAGCTTGACTATCTTTTCGGTTTGTGTAAAATGTTTTAATCGTGGTGCTATAATATCAATGGCATTAATATGAACCGTATCCATACTACTCGATTGTGCCATCACACTAATCCTAAAACAACATATCACCAGCACAATAATAAATTTCCACTTCATCTTATTGGTTTGATAACGAAGAAAACATTGGGATAACAACAGTTTGAGCTACTAAAACCTATCGTTTTCCAAACACCTTCTCCGAATGTTTTGAAAAATTGTATGCAGATTGGCAGGTCTTCTGGCTTGCTCAACTTTTATCAACCTTCCCATCCCTATTAGGAACAGTGGTATCGCAGTATAAAAGCTTTTTATTTGAGCTTACAGCTACGGGAACAGCTCCGGACTTGAACCGGATTCCCTTTTCATCTCAATTTGTTAAGAAACAAATGTACGAGAACCAAATGCGTTGCAAATGTATGAAAAAAGACCAATAAATCCATTACTAACAAACCATTTTAAAACATGCTGTTTATCAGCTATTAACAAAAAATTCACTTATACTAAAAAGGGAATCTATTAAGATAGATTCCCCTTGTTTTGTCATAAATGTTATATCTTAAAACTGATATGAGAATTTTGCCATAAATGCTCTACCTGGCATATTATATCCATCTTTCTCTGTATAGTTTTCATCTAGTAAATTTGAAATTGAAAATCCAACAGTATAGTTCTCGTTAAAAGAATAGCTGGCTGAATAATCAAACACATAAGAAACTGGGTGACGCAACAATTCATCATTAACTAAATCAGGACGCACCTCTTTTTCATTATATACAATTGGTTCCTTCGTAATGTTTGGCCAATTGGAATAATCCGCAAGGTACATGTAGTTATTCTCATATCTGTGACCAATATATCTTCCATTCAATCTTGTCGAAAATCCTTTTAAGTTATCGAATTCGATACCAAATGAAGCTGTGTTATCACGCACGTACCTCATCTCTCCTTCCAACTGGTTGCCTTGGGCATCCTTATATTTTACTGTAGCATCAATCAAATGAGTATAGTTTACATACAATCGCAAGGAATAATCATAGTCTCTTAATGCACCAAAATCATAAGAAGCGCTTAATTCCAATCCATCCATATCAGAACTTAACGCATTTACATAGGTTCTGCTATAATCAGGTAAAGAACTTCTGATGATTTTATCTTTGTGATGTGTATTAAAGTAGGTAAGGTCGAAATTGATTCCTTTTCTGTAATTATTATAAGCCAAACCAAAGTCTGTTGTATTCGATTTTTCAGGATTCAAATCTGGGTTTCCTACTGTTTTTGAAGTCCCTCTGGTATACTCCCCTGCTACTTGATATGCTTTAGGTGCCAAAAAAGCATCTCCCCAACTTGCATGAGCCGATAGGCCACCAATTAAATTATATTTTACACCAATATTTTTAGTAAACACTCGGTAATCCTCATTCTTCTTTTCATTTCCTAACAAATCATCAGCTTCCAATTTAAACTTGATGTGATCTCCTCTTGCTCCAAGCATCAAGTTCAACTTGTCATTTAATAATTTGAATTGCAATTGCGCATAAAGCCCTGTAGCGATATTCTTATAATCTGGTTGGTAAGGAGCTTCAACATTGCCGCTGGTATCGAAGTTGGCACTTTCGTATTTTTCGGTTTTATTATCCAAACCAAAGGCAAGGTTGTGTTTTCCTATTTGGTAGGAATCTGTCAATTGGAATCCATAGTTTTTGTAAACACTTTCAAAATCACCATAGCCATCAGATCCAACATCAATCGTTTTATTCTCCTCGTTTGAATAGAAAGGAGAAAACTTGATGCTATGATTTTTGATTTTACCCACTACATCAAAACCCGTTGTAAAACGTTCGATATCTTTAGAGTCCATTCCTTCGGTATGCCAGAAGTTACCTGGAGTTTCGACATCATCACCTCTGTAGTATCCTCCGTTCAGGTTAATCTTCCAACCTGCTGCTAGTTTTATTCCCAATCGAGTATTCAAATTGTAGGTAGTGAATTTCGTATTCTCCATTCTTTCTCCATAAGTACTTTCGTCCAGAATCGATTTTGCATACTTCTCGTCATACAAGTTTCGATCACCAGTTTTGTAATCTTTCCCTTGATTATAGTAGGAGTATCCCAAATCAAAATCTACTGTTTCTGAAACAGAGCCACCTAATCCTACATTTATCTTTGAAGTATTAAAACTTCCATTTTCAACGGTAACCCTACCTCGTAAATCTCCTGTGCTATTTTTGGTTACAATATTCACAACCCCAGCCATAGCTGCCGATCCATATTGGGCAGAAAAAGGACCTTTCAATATTTCTACTCGTTCTACATTCTGCAAGTTAATACTTGCAATATTTTCAGTACCAGCTGGTTTTCCATCCACTAAAATCACAGTATACTTTACACTTGGCGAAGGAGTAAAACCACGCATACTAACCGTTGCCTGCACACCTGGATATTGCAAAATATCAATCGATGCTGATCTTTTTAATAAACCTGCCACATCAACAGCTGGTGATGCTTCAATGATTCTTTGAGTAATCACTTCAATTTTTTGCGGTAAATCCTTAAGTTTTGCATTCACTCTGGAAGCATTAATTTCTACTTCCTCCAGGTTCAAATGCTTTACAACCTTTTTGTCATCAGTTGAATTTGGCACTTCATCAGCTTTTACAGTAGCGTTAAATAATGACAGCAATGCAAAAGCAGTTAAAAACGTTCTTTTCATGTCTTTAAAGAATAAAATGAAAATAAGATTAACTAATGCAATGCAGACAGGGAGCTTAAAAGAAATTTCACAACATACCGTAAAGGACCAGTTTTGGCAGAAAAATCCTTATTTAGTTATTGATTACTATTTCGTTCGCTTGCTCTTTTTCCCGAAAGCAATGACTTAAATGTTTGCAGTGGCAGGTCTTCTGACTTGTTCTACTTTTTGAGGCCTTCCCATCCCTATGTATCGGGACAGTGGCAAGGAGTATTTCAAAAAGCTATATAGAACTTACAGCTACGGGTATAGTTCCGGATTTTCACCGGATTCCCTTTTCATTTCTACTTCTGATAATAGAGAAGTAAAAAACCAAATGCAGCGCAAATGTATACAAATTTTCGCTACAACTTTCTTAAAAAGATCGTTTATTCAACATCTTTTTCAAGCTCAATTAATTCGTGTGTAAAGTTTCTTTTAGGCAGGCAATTAACTCTTGAATACTGTTGCAGCAGGTAACGCTTCCATTCTGGTGGATTTCCCATTTCATGGTTTCTTCTATTAATTTCACGCAACAATCCCCCACTTGCTCACAGGTAACCTGGTATCCTTCACGAGACAAGGCACGCTGTGTCCAAAATCCCATTACATCATTACCCAAAAGTTGAATGGTCTGTTTTTTCTGGTAATTCATGATAAAATTACCGGTCTTTCTATCGAAATTGAAAGATTTATTCTGGAAAGTATCTTCAATGCTACCATTCAATACCAAATCTTCAGGAGCACCTACCTTTACGGGTTGATTTCTTGCCATCAACCAGATTAAATCGGCTGCTTGTAAAGCCAAATCCAACTCATGAGTAGACATCAAAATGGCTTTATTGGTTTCTCTTGCCAAACGATGTAAGAGACGCATAATTTCAACACGGTTCGGCAGATCGAGATGCGCTGTAGGTTCATCCAACATGATTAACGGCGTATCTTGTGCCAAAGCCTTTGCTATCATTACTCGCTGACGTTCACCATCACTCAATTGATTGATGTAGTGATTCGCGTAATGCAGTAATCCAACCTGCTCGAGAGCCCATTTTATTTTTTCATTATCAGCATCAGATAATTTCCCCATCCAGGAGGTATACGGATGACGTCCCAAAGAAACTATGTGATATACGGTAAGATTACCAACATTAATCCTTTCCGTTAGAACGATACTTAAGAGCTGTGCAATTTCTTTAAAGTTTCTATCTCGAATTGGAATGCCCTCAACCAACGTACAACCATCTAATGGAGATTGTATACCGGCAATGGTTCTCATCAAAGTAGATTTACCTGCTCCATTAGGGCCAAGCAAACAAACCATTTCACCTTTACGAATCGTTAGATTGATATCAGACAACAGACACAAAGTATCTTTCTTCGATTGCTTGTAACCTATAGCAAGATCTTTGGTAACCAATATATTTTGATGCTCTCTCTCCTCTTTCATAGTTCCATTATCCACCAAAGGATGCTTTTACATTTCTACTCCTCATAATTACCCATATCACTACTGGTCCTCCAAATAATGCTGTTACAGAATTAATAGGCAATGTATTTTGATTCCCTGGCAATTGAGAAAATATATCACAAATTAACATGATTGCTGCACCAATGAGAACCACAGCTGGCATTAACACTTTATGACTTGCTGTTCTAAAAATAGATCGTGCAATATGCGGAACTGCAACGCCCACAAAAGCAATCGGTCCAGTAAATGCCGTTAATGTTCCTGCGATTAAAGCCGTGCTAATGATTACAGCGATTCTGGTTTTATTTACCGATATTCCTACCCCTCGGGCATAGTTTTCTCCCAACAGCAGTGCATCCATAGGTTTTATCAGGAAAAATGCCAAAACTAAACCTGTAAATACAATTGGCCCCATTACCTGCATCTCTGTCCATGTTACACCAGCCAAAGAACCAAATGTCCAAACAATGAAACTCTGTATTTGTTCGGGTTCACTAAAGTATTGTAATATATTTACGATTGCCCCGGTAATACTACCAAACATGATTCCTATAATCAATAAAGAGACACTATCGGATATACGAATTGAGGCTAACGCTACCAGCAAAAACACTAGCGACGCACCTGCAACGGCCGCCACCACCAAAGCCCAGTTTCCTAGCAAAGCAGAAACTGCTCCGAAAAAGGCTGGAACAATTGCCGAGGCCATTACCATTAAAGCAACACCTAAGCTAGCTCCCGAACTAATTCCCAAAACAAAAGGTCCTGCTAAAGGATTTCTAAACAATGTTTGCATCATTAATCCTGTTACCGATAATCCAGCTCCAACCAAAATGGCTGTTAAAGCTTTGGGTAATCTAAAATTAAGCACAATATAATTCCATGAAGTTTTCACCTCGCTGCCCGACAATATTGCAAACACCTTCTCAAAAGGAATATTTACCGATCCGAAAATCAGATCAAGCAGTAATAAAGCAATGATAATAAGGCCTAAACCTCCAAATAAAATAGAAACAATTTTACCTTTTTGAGAAATCATAGTTCTGTTAATTCAATTTCTGATAAAAATGCAATTCATAATCCGGCAACAATTCCGGATGTAAAATTTTAATAATATCCTTAAATACCACATCAGGCTGCATTACTCCAGATTCAAACCAATCATTGGCACCACTCTCTTTCATTCTTTTGGTGTAACAAAATACCTGCTTTGTTTTGTACGACTTAAACAAAGTATACCTATCATCCAGATTTTCCAGATCTTTTATGGTACGGCATTGCCCCGGACCAAACCAAATATCGGCATCATGTTGTTTGTCGAACACCGTTTCAAAACTTAAAGGCATACTTCCGCTGGTACTATCCGAAAACCAGCAATAATCTGCCTTTCCATCCCTAAGAAATTGAGCCAAGTATGATTGTCCTCCTGGCATGTACCAAGTGCCTTTAAAGTTATATCCTGAAAGAATTGTTGGCTTATTTTTAACGGTAGTTACAATTGATTTTAAATCATGGTATCTTTTTTCAACCTCATCGAAATGCTGCTCGGCCTCTGCTTCCTTATTAAAAAAGGCCGCAATAAACTTGGCCCATTCGGCACGAGCCAAAGGCGAAGATTCCATCCATTCTATATTATAGGCAACAGGTAATCCTGCTTGCATCAACTTGGTTTCTCTATCGGTAATCTTCATAAAACCAGCCACCATTACCAAATCCGGATCGATTTCAACAATCTTTTCAAAATTTAGTGTTTCAGAATGACCTACTGCCTGAATTTCACCAGACTTAGCTCTCTTGTCAATTTCCTCATCGTAAATTCTATTCGGCAAAGAAACAGCTACAATTTTATCCTCAACGCCTAAAAATTTTAAAATTCCGATTTGAGTATTCGAAAGTGCAGCAATACTTTTAACGGGAACATCTACCAGCAAACCATCATCAGGAAGTTTTCCTTTAAATTGATCTCCTCTGTTTTTAAGGTAATACTTCTGAAAAACCTTGCCTTCATTCCAAGGGTCCCAAACAATTAACTCCTTTAAATTATTATCCAGAATGTTGATTTCGAATCCTTTTGCATACTTCAGTTTTGTGTGATGATAAAAAGCCTTATCAGCAACGCCAGGTTCCGATTTCTGTGAAGTCTGCTTTTTTTGCTCTCCTGATTGACATGCAACAAAACCTAAAACAGTCAGAAGCAACAAGTTTAGGCCGATCGTTTTTAATAAGTTCATTTCTTCCACAAATTATTGTGGGGAAGGATGATAAGAAAATACAATTCTCAAAATTATACTCTCGTTACTCAGTTCCCCGAAGTCACGAAATAGTTTCATTAATTAGGCAGGTATTCCGACTTAACTATCTTAGGAGAGTATTACGGCTGCGGGGACAGCTTTGGATTTTCACCAAATTCCCTTTTCATTCTTGAAACAAGAAACCCAATTGCTGCAAAGCTATGCAATATTTTGGAAATAAAAATACCTTACAGAACAATAGAATACTACTACAATTCACAAAAACTTTTAAGATAAAATGAGAATCGCCAACAGAAATGAAAGCTTTTCGTTATTTTATTATTGTGTAAAATTGTGGAATAAAAACTACTCAGCAGTGCTTGAATTGACTTTGGAATTTCACAACTTTTCTACTTTTTCACGATTCAAACTTTTCAAGACTTTCAGAAAAAAAAAGAGATCAAACCAAGGTGGATCTAATCTCTTACTTAAAATACAATCAGTATGGTGTCATACTGCCACAATTTCTTTCTTCATGCTATAAAGAACAAAAAGAACTTCTTCTTTCTCTTTTTGCCCAACATTGTTCATTTCGAGCGCTTGCAATATGTCATCAATAACAGCATTAAATTCCACATCGCTAATATTCATTCCTTTGTGAGTTGTTAACATATCCTTGCCCTCATAAACGTTAGGGCCTCCGGTTCCCATAATAAAAAAGTTAGCTGCTGCTTTTTTTAGTTCAGGGATGTTGCTCTTTGAATAACGCGGTGCAATAGCAGGATGTTTTAGATGTAAATCTAAGGCATCACTAGCTATTTTTGTAATTCCTTCACTACCTCCAAGTCTTTCGTAAAGTGATAACTCCATTTCTAAATCCTCCTAATTATAAAATAAACAAGAATTTACGGAGAATTAGCTGCAATGTCAATTAATTAAACAAGCTAAACCCGCTGAATATCAATCACAACAACACATTTACAATCTAAATAACAATGAAAACATGCTACAGGTAAATCCTTTATCAAAGCTTTTTCTTACTGTATTAATTAGCATAGAAGCAAACTACATCCAATCAAAAGGAACTTCGATTTGAACTATTTTATGGATAGCAGGACAAATTCAATCCTTTATTTATTTCAAATTGCTTCGCTGTACTTCCAATTTGCTTGTAAATTCATCCATATCTTTTGTAATGAACTCATGAACCACAATCTCTGGTTGAACTTCTGCTATAATTTCGTTCACACGTTCGGTTCGAAAAGGCAAATGCTGATCGATTTGCAAAACATGATTACGGGCTGCTGAATATTTTTCACGATGGGTTAGTTGTTCCCAATCCTGAGGAAAACCATTTTGCAATTGCTTTAACTGATATTCTCCCGACAAACTGCAATTTAGATGCAGACTTTTAATTTTGTCTTGCACATCTTTCGATAATCTTGATATTCTATCCAAAACAAAATCGATGGCTTCATCCTCACAACGCAGCGCTGGATTGGTATTCATTAAATGTCCTGTATCCAACAAAACATTCCAATTGCTGAACTCTAACCTTCCTGCAAAATCATCTACCTCTGCTGGGAATAGTAGGTCTAAACCTGGCCACCACAAGTTTTCGATTGCCAATGTAACCGGAGGTTCGCCATCGGTGAATTTCTGAGCTGTACGATTTAACATCTCTGCCAAGTTAGCACTAACCTCGGTGTTCTTATAAGTAAAATCGCGAGAAAAGGCATGATCTAACTCAACATGAGCAGCATGTATTACTGCATGTGCTGGATTAAATAGACTTGCATGCTCCCACAACTTCTTTTGCGTTTGCACCATTTCTGATGCATTCTTACCTCCACAACAAAATTGCAGGTAATCATTATTTACATCCGGGAAATAATATTTTGCAGCTTCTTCTCCTTTTCGCCAAACATCCAACCATGTTACCCAAAAAGGCAAATGAATTGATTTTACCACTTCTTTGGGGATTTCATCAGACGGATGATCGTATCCTATTAATAATTCTACTCCATCTAACTCCTGTGTATTGATATATTCTTTTAATCCCTCCCATTTGTTATCGAATCGATCCACATCAGAAGGATGAACTGAAAAGTCTATTAAGTTTTGGTAGCTCATTGTCTAAAATTTTGCTCCAAAAATAGTTCAATACCAATCAGCAATCAAAAAGATTGATGAAATATATTAATCTGTGAGTACATATTGGCGCTAAATAAAATTTCTTCAAAAAGAATCGAGAATGAAATTTTAATGGTTTAAATGAGCATTTTTAAAGCTAGGTTTTCTATCAATTTTGATCACTTTTTTAGAAGCACAGTCCAAAAATGACGTTTTGCCCCTTTTTCGAAAATTCCGTAAACGTTATCATAAACATTCCAAATGGTCAAATCATGTTAATAATGACAAAATTCTTTATTAAATCTGTGTAACGCAAACAATTTCGGGAGTTTCCGAAACCGTTATAAGTTCATTTTTTTGTTATTTCTCTACTTTTCGAGAATTTTATTTAGATCATTTCTATCAATAATCTATAGATTTACAATGTCAGCATGAGAGAAAAAACAATAGCTGATTTATTTAACTTTTAATTATAAATTTTAATTACAATGAGAACAAAAAATGTAAATTTAAAAGGAATCGTATTGGGAGCATTACTATTCTTAGGCGCAAGTTCAGCTTTTGCCACTGGTAACATCAAAATCAATCCATATTTGGATACAGATTTATCTATCGTTTCTATCATTAACCCTTCTGAATCGGCACTAAAAATGAAGATTTACGATAGAGAAGGAAACCTATACTATTCTAAAAAAGTAAATAGTGCAACTACCGATCAGAAACTATTTGACTTTTCTTATTTGGAAGACGGTATTTACAAGATTGTACTAAGTGGTGCAGATGAGAATGTTGAAAAAGAATTCATTATTGAAGGTAATAAACTAAAAGTTACAGATACCAAAGAAGTTGCTGAGAAAACTTTATTCAGATCTCAAGACAACAACTTGTTTGTGAGCTACCTTTCTTTTGAAAATAATACTTTCAACCTTTCTATTACCGATGAATTAGGCAATGAAGTTTTCGAAGAGTCATATACTTCAGCTCCAACTTTTTCAAAGAAGTTTAATGTTACTGCATTACCTGAAGGAGAGTACAAAGTACGTTTAGTTTCGAATAACAAAGAATACAATTATGCCTTCAGAAAGTAATGAGCAATGTGGGTCGTGTGACCAGATGATTCCAATGAATCACAATTTTTTAATAAGTGTATCCCATTCATGTTAGAGATACACTTATTTTTTTATTCCCTAAAATCTCAAAGCTCAATATCTATTGGCTTACTGCAACTGTTTTCTTTCCGATGCAATAAAATCATAATACGGAAGTTGCAAGTCTTTTATTTTTGCATATTGCTCTTTAGCATTCTCAACTTGTTCGAGAGACAAATAAATTCTCGCCAACAAGGCTGCTTTCAAATTTTCATTCTCTTCATTGCTCGGCTTACAAGAAGCTAAAACTTTTAAAGCTTTCTTACCACTTTTATTTAAGCAAGATAGTATCTGTACTTTTTGCGATAAATCTTTGTTCTTCGATTTCTTTAATAATTTCTCAGCCTGCTTAAAACACATTCGGCTTTTATAAGAAAGAGATTTTACCGCCTCACGTTCTACTACAGTGCTCTGCTCTTGATAACACATCGCAAGCTGTAATGCTTTATCAACATTTTCATCGTCTTTCTCAAGTTCAACTGTAGATTTATAAATATCTTCCAAAGAAAAACTGTAAGCAGTAAGTAAATTTTCCATTCGCCTAAGCGATTGGTAACCGGTGATGGACTCAAACTGATTATTCCATGCGTCAGTAATAAAAATTTTTGGTATTGCTTTTACCAGAAAATCAGGATTTGAAAAACCGCTACTTAAATCCAATTTCACAAAAACATATTTTGCAGCGTAAATTCCCATATTATCTTTTTCCCAAACATCCTCATCCATTTTTTTGCAAGGTCCGCACCAGTTGGCCCAACAATCTACCACTATTAGTTTGTTTTGTTCTTTAGCAATTTTCTTTGCTTCGGCATATGAACTCATCCAATGAATTTGCCCATTTGCAATAAAACCTATTAACAGGCAAATTGAAATCAAACTTAATTTTTTTAATTCTCTCATTTGTTTTGTGATTTAGTTAAATGATTGACTCTGCTTTCTGAAACAGAATAAGAAAGAGACCTTAAACCAAATTAAAGTCTCTTACATATATTTTGAATTTATTTACGACTCAACATTTTCCATTTGAGGCTCTTCAGTTTCTTTTATTGGCTCAGTAACAGTTGGAGAATCAATTGCTACTTCTTTTTTCTTACCCGCAATGTTTCTTACTTTTTTAAGGATATGAGAGAACATATACTCTTCGGCTTTTAGTTTGTCTTTCTTCATTAAAAGCTTACCGGTTCTGGATACATCACTTAGTATGGCCCATAGCTTTTCGAACTCACCATTGTTATTCGCGACCAATTGCTTTCTTTCGCTCATTTTTTCATCCTGCTGCTCGTTCAGTTCTTTCACTTTTTGAGTCATGCTTACAATATCGCTACCGATCTCTTCCTTGTAACCTTTTGCCTTCAACGCTTCCAGGTTGTCAGTCACATTCTGCTGAACAAGTTTAATTCTAAGTAAATAACCTTCAACATTCTTCTTTCGCAATTCCTTTTTAGCTTCCTTTATACCAAAATCAGAAAATTTAATAGACAGGGTTTTGTTTGCACGTTGTGCATAGGCCGATGTAAAATCCAATTTATCAACAATTTCGCTCATCAACTGATACATTTCCTCAGTTATCTGTTTCATATCTGCCGTGAGATGACTTGCCAAGTTAAGGTGCTCTACTTTCTGAATTTGACTAAGCCAGCTGGCCTCATACTCATCGTTGTATTCAGGTGAAAAACCTTCAAATAGAACTCGATCACGCTTGAAACGATTCAATAAAAAGTTTCCTACAACTGGTAATTCTTCTTGTCTGAACTTGTAATACTTAGCACTCATTTTTAAAAGATTTAATGTTAATATTAATAAAATTGATATCTGATACTCAAGTTTATCTTCTATTAAACCATCCCCTCTTCCTATTTTCCTTCTTCTGGTTTATTTCTATTTTCCTGTTTTTATTATTTGCTACCTCCCTTTTGGGTCGGGAAATCTACTTTCTGATTCCCCCTTGCATTTACAAGGTCGGAATGCTTACTTTTTCATTCTTCTATACTCTTTCAAGGTCGGAATGTTTACTTTCTGTTTCCCCCGCCTTTTTTCTGAGTCGGATTGTCTGCTTTTTCATTCCATCGTCTATATTCAAGGTCGGATTACTTACTTTCTCATTCCTCCACCTTTTTTTCGGCCTCGGATTGTCAACTTTTCTTTCCAATTGACCATTTTCTAGCTTTTTATCTAATCTATTTTTTGCTTTTATTCTTTTCTTCCGGTTCTTATTCAGTTTTTTCTATTACTTTAATGATTTATATATCGCTTTGTTTCACATATGAATTGTTAAGAATAAATTCTTTATTTGAGTTTCAAAAATCTGTCCTGAGTTATTAGAGAAATTTATTTCAAAAAAATATTTTTTACGAGTTTAACCGTAAATTTCTTATTTCCTCCTACTAAATTAATAGTTTATATGAATATGTCAACATTCTATCGAAGTTTTTTTTACAATTCACCATGAGTTTTTTTCTTCATTATCAGCATTTATTAGTCTTTCATCATATTTTTTTTCGAAAGAAATTAATCTTCTATTCCAATTTTTAAGTTCATATCTACTCAATTATTTTTTCAATTTTATACCAAAAGGATATCCACTCCATTTGTATTTATTCATCAGAAACAATATCTTCATGCTCGTCTTAAAAAAAGAAAGACAATACCACTATTTAAAATTTAATTAGATGAAAAAACTATTATTTGCAATCGCAATCTGCGGATTCGTGTTAAGCTCTTGTGGAAACAAGACTAAAAAAGAAGCTACATCAGAAAAATCTTGTTGTTCAAAAGAAAAAACTGAAGTAGTTGCTGAGAAAAAAGAAGAATGCAAAGGTGAATGTACAGGTTGTGCGCATGGTACAAAAACTGAAGCCACTGCTGAAACTACAGAAAAGAAATGCTCTGGAGAGTGTGATCATCACAAAGCTGAAGCAAAAACAGAATGTAAAAGTGATTGCAAAAAAGAATGTAGCAAAGAATCGTAAGCTTACATACAAGAAAAAGTAAAAGGTCGCAGATAAATCTGCGACCTTTTTTTTATGTACGTTTTTCCAAGTACCTATTCCTAATCATGCAAAATCAAATTTGTTTTGCATTGTGATATTCAGTAATTTAAATAGGATAACAAAATAATCTACAATATTCACAACTATTGTAGATTATCACAAAATTCTGAATCATTCACCTAAAACAAATTTCAACATGGCTAAAGTTATTATTTTCGGAATATTGGATACCGCCGAATTGGCTCATTGGTATCTGGAGAACGATAGTGAGCACAATGTAGTTGCCTTCACAGTAAATCAAGAATACCTAAAAGAAGATACCTTTAAAGGACTGCCAGTGGTTGCTTTTGAGAATTTGGAAGATAAATATCCGCCAAGCCAATTTAAATTATTCGCACCAATGACAGGTCGAAACATGAATCAGCTAAGAGAGAAAGTATACCTTGCGGGAAAAGAAAAAGGCTATGAATACATTTCATACATCAGCTCCAAGGCGACGGTATGTGGTAACGAAATAGGCGAAAACTGTTTTATTCTTGAGGATAACACTTTACAGCCTTTCACGAAAATTGGTAATAACGTAGTTCTTTGGAGTGGCAATCACATTGGTCATCATGGCGAGATAAAAGATCATGTATTTTTTACATCACATGTTGTAATGTCGGGACACTGCACCATAGAATCGCATTGCTTTTTTGGCGTTAATGCAACCATCCGCGATTATTCGCATTTGGCACAAGGTACTTTACTTGCTATGGGTGCAAGCTTAACAAAACAAAAAACCGAAGAGTGGGGAGTTTATGTAGGAAATCCTGCTAAAAAGCTCGAAGGTAAAATTAGCCACGAGTTATACTAAGAGCTAAATAATTTTATTTCAACTAAATCCATGAAGTGTTTTTCATGGATTTTTTGTTAACGAAATTATAATCATATGATATAGGTATTGTATTTCTATTTTTGAAAATTTATATTTGTCACAAACATTTTTGTAAATGAGGAATTTGAAAAATTATATTTTGTGCTTAACGATGATAATACCAATGCTGGTATTGTTGGCTCATGATATTATTCCTCATAATCATCACCTACATCAGATTGATGATCACCATCATGTTTCGGTTATTCAAATCCATCATCATGGACATGCGCATAACAATGCACATCAACACAATGGTATTCATTGGAACCATTCTCATGAAGCAAATGCTGAAACATGTTGTATTCTAACTCATAATAGAGTACAGAAAGATAATGCCTACAAGGTATTTTTGCAGTCGGATAACATTCAGTTGGATTGTGAAGAAACTCTAAGGCTTCAAAGTTTTAAATTACGCAATCAAAAATTAACTCCTGAACCACTCAGGTTCATTACTTACAGGAGAGGTCCGCCCAATTCATTCTTAGCCTAAGACTGAAATTCAACAACTTATTTAAGTTGTCTTGATATTGTTGTATCATATTTTCATATATTATAGTACAATAAAATCATGCACAAATACACAAAGTATTCAAATTATTTATAACAAAAGTTGTAGATATTTCGCTTGGTATTCTATAATGAATTGCCATGCGACACCTATAACCTAACTCAAATTTCAATCCAATGAAAAAATTATTATTTGTCCTATCCATTTGTGGACTAGTACTTACCTCGTGTGGTAATGCAGGTAAAAAATCAGAGAAAAAAGAAGAAATCCATTCTCATGAAGGACATGATCACGATCATGACCACGGGGATGGAGCTCATTCACATTCTCATGATAAGGATGCACATGACCAAGAAGAGTTTGATGTAGACAGTACCAAGCACGAAGAAGGTCACGATCATGAGCATGGACATGATCACGATCACGACCACGGACACAAACATTGATCATTAAAGCTGAGTTGGAGAAATTTAACTCCGACTCAGCTAATGAAATTTTGAGTTATAAATACAAGAAAGAGAAAAAAATGAAACGTCCATGAGTAAATAATTATTAACTCACGCACGAGGATGATTATTTAGGAATGGTAAGTTCCATCTCACCTTAACAAGAAAATTATAAACAGATGAAACGATATATCTGGATAAGCTTAGCCTTATCATTTTTAATAGCATGTAAACCTAATAACAATTCGCATGGGCACGATCATGGCGGACACGCACATGGCCCCGATACTCACGCAGCACATGATGAAGAGGATCATTCAACAATGAGTTTAACCTTGTACAACGAAAATACAGAGTTATTCGTGGAGTTTCCTAAACTCATGCTGGATCATGTTTCGAAGTTTACTACACATTTAACCAATCTTAAAACCTACAAACCTTACACCGAAGGAAGCGTTAAAGTTATTTTAATGGTTGCAGGAAAAGGTTACTCGAACACGGTAAATAAGCCTGCCAGAGATGGTATTTTCATACCTGCACTAATGCCTAAAAAGGCTGGTTCAGCAACCTTGGTATTTGAGGTAAATTCGAAGTATGGCAAAGAAAAGTTCGTTGCTAAAAACATCCCTGTTTACAAAGATCATGAAGAAGCAGATAAAGCAGCTGATCAGGAAACATTAAGCAATCATGAAATTAGCTTTTTAAAAGAACAAGCCTGGAAAATTGATTTTGCAACTGCTAAAGTTAAAAATTCAAACTTCCAAAACATTATCAAAACAACCGGTACTCTGCAACCTGCTGTTAATATGGAAAAGCAAGTAGTTGCCAAAACCAGTGGTGTAGTTCATTTTAGTTCTACCGATATTGTTGCAGGTAAAACAGTTGACAAGAACACTTCATTATTTATCATTACCGGGAAAGGATTGGCTGGTGACAACCTGTCTACTCTATATACCGAAGCAAAACTGGAACTTGAAAAAGCCAAGGCTGAGTTCGATAGAGCAAGCACTTTGCGAGAAGATAAAATTGTAACGGAAAAAACATTTTTAGAAGCTAAATCGGCTTACGAAAATGCCAAGGTTAAATTCAACAGTATCAACAAACACTATAATAACAGAGGACTTTCCATTCTTTCTCCGGTAAACGGATTTGTTTGCGAGGTATTTGTGAACGAAGGTCAGTATGTTGAAAAAGGCAGCGTACTTGCCAAAGTAGATCAAGGTTCAAAATTGATGCTGAAAGCTGATGTTTACCAAAAGCATTTAAAAGAACTTGCTAATATCAAATCGGCAAACTTTAAACTTCCTTATCGCAATAAGGTATTTAGCACAGAAGAGTTAAATGGAAGAATGATTGCCTATGGAAAAGACATTCATGAGGATGATTACACTACTCCATTGTTTTTCGAATTGGATCTAACACCTGAACTATACTCAGGATCGTTTGTGGAGGTTTATCTGAAATCTGAAAATGCCAGGAATATTTTGCACATCGAAAAGTCGGCAATTCTTGAAGATCAGGGCTTAAAGTATGTGTTTGTGCAAACCGGAGGAGAAAGCTTTGAGAAAAGATTTATTACAATAGGCGCCGACAACGGTCGTGAGGTAGAAATCATTAAAGGTCTTCGTGCAGGAGAAAGAGTGGTTAGCGAAGGTGCTTATTTTGTGAAACTTGCTTCCCTTGCAGGATCATTGCCAGCTCATTCTCACGAACATTAAGAGCCTGGATCAATTAATCGATTTAAGAATTTAAAAAGATACATTGTGCTAAATAAAATCATACAATATGCATTGCACAACCGCATTCTTGTGATGTTTGTTTCTGCCTTACTAATTATTGGCGGTAGTTACACTACATTAAACATGGATGTGGATGTGTTTCCGGATTTAACAGCTCCAACAGTGGTTGTTATGACCGAAGCTCACGGTATGGCGCCGGAAGAAGTGGAAAAACTTGTTACTTTTCCTATAGAAACAGCCGTAAATGGAGCTACTGATGTTAGAAGATTACGTTCATCCTCATCGGCAGGATTCTCGATTGTTTGGATTGAGTTTGAATGGGGAACCGATATTTACAAAGCCAGACAAATTGTTAGTGAGAAACTAATGCCATTGTCGGAGATGTTACCCGAAGGTGCTGGTAATCCTACCCTCGCACCTCAATCCTCAATTATGGGCGAAGTATTAATGATTGGGCTTCAATCGGATAATGTTGACCCAATGGAGTTAAGAACCATTGCCGATTGGACCATCAGACCGCAATTGCTTGCCATTAATGGGGTTGCCCAGGTTGTTGTGATTGGCGGTGAATACAAACAATATCAGATTCTTGCCAATCCGCAAAAAATGAGATACTACAATGTAAGTATCGATGAGTTGATGAAAGCAGCTGAAGCAACGAATCAAAACTCGGCTGGTGGATTCATTAACGAATATGGAAATCAGTACAACATTAGAGGAATAGCCCGAACTTCCGATTTTGAGGAGCTAGGCAATTCGGTTGTAAAAATGTACAATAATGTACCCATCCGAATTAGCGACATTGCTGAAGTGAAAGCGGCAGCCGCTCCAAAAATTGGTTTGGGAACCATTAATGCTCAACAATCGGTTTTACTAACCGTTAAAAAGCAACCTGGCGTTAACACTCTAAAATTGACAGAAAAACTTGATGCTTCGATTGAAGAGCTCGCAAAATCATTGCCCGAGGGAGTAAATGTAAATACACACATCTTCCGTCAATCGGATTTTATTAATTCATCCATTGGCAATGTACAAAAGGCTTTACTGGAAGGATCGGTTTTTGTAATTGTAATTCTGTTCCTGTTTTTAATGAATTACAGGACTACTCTGATTTCACTCTTGGCGATTCCAATTTCCTTATTGGTAACAGTAATTACCCTTAAATTTCTAGGGATTACCATTAATACCATGACCCTTGGAGGTATGGCAATTGCCATTGGTGACTTGGTAGATGATGCCATTATCGATGTGGAAAATGTTTACAAGCGATTGAGGCAAAATCACCTTCTGCCAAAAGAAGAGCGAAAAAAAACATTGCTAGTGGTTTACGATGCTTCTTGCGAGATTCGTTCGTCAATTATTAATGCAACCTTTATTATTATTGCAGCATTTTTACCTCTTTTCTTCCTTACCGGAATGGAAGGACGAATGCTACAACCACTTGGTATTGCATTTATCGTTGCCTTGTTTGCATCATTAATCGTAGCCATTACACTGACTCCTGTTCTATGTAGTTTTATGCTTACAAGCGATAAAATGTTAGACAAAAAAAGTAAAGAAAGTTGGTTGGTATCTCGTTTAAATAAAGGATATGAGAACTCGCTTCAAAGAGCACTAAATCATAAGAAATTGATTTTGGCTGGTGCTGGTATTTTATTTATTGCATCCATTATTACTTTAACAAATCTTGGGCGTAATTTCCTGCCTGATTTTAATGAAGGATCATTAACGATTACTGCCATTACCAAACCTGGAATTGCTCTCGAAGAATCAAATAAAGTTAAAGTTCTGGCGGAGGAAGCACTTCTTACCATTCCTGAAGTTCGATTGACAGCCAGAAGAACAGGTCGTTCAGAATTGGATGAACACTCTTTCGGCGTAAACACCTCTGAAATAGAAGTTCCATTTACCTTAACCGATCGTAGTAAATCAGAATTTCTGCAGGAGGTACGTGAGAAGTTAAATCAAATTCAAGGAGTAAACTTTGCCATTGGTCAGCCTTTAAGTCATAGAATTGATCACATTCTTTCGGGTACCAAAGCCAATATTGCAATCAAAATTTTTGGCGATGATTTGAATCTCATGTTTCAAACTGCGAATCAAATTAAAACATCTATTTCACCTATCGAAGGTGTAGTGGATGTAAACGTTGAACAGCAGGTAGAAATTCCCCAGGTAAGAATTAAACCAAGAAGAGATATGTTGGCAAAATATGGCATTTCCATCACTCAATTTTCGGAATTTATTCATGTGGCTTTTGGCGGCGCTAAGGTTTCTGATGTATTTGAAGGTATCAGAGCTTTCGACCTGGTAGTGAAATACAACGAAGAGAATCGTGGCAGTATTGAAGCCATAAGAAATGCACTAATCGATACCTGGGATGGAAAAAAAATACCATTCAGTTACGTAGCAGACATTCAATCTTTGTCAGGGCCTAATACCATCAGCAGGGAAAATGTACAACGTAAGTTGGTTGTCTCAGCTAATGTAGCCGATAGAGATTTGAGTGGTATTGTAGCAGACATTCAAAAAAGTGTTGATGAAAATATCAAACTACCAGAAGGGTATAGAATTGAATATGGAGGACAATTCGAAAGTGAAGCAAAAGCATCAAGAGTTTTAATGATCGCTTCAATTTTCAGTTTGCTAATCATCTTTCTGCTGTTATTTCAGGAGTTTAGAAGTTCGCAATTGGCTGGAATTATCATGCTAAATCTTCCTTTGGCTCTAATTGGTGGTGTGTTTACCATTTTCTTCACTTCAGGTATGCTAAGTATTCCTGCCATTATTGGTTTCATTACTTTATTTGGTATTGCAACCAGAAATGGAATTCTTCTGATATCGAACTACCAGAGTTTAAAAGAAAAAGGCTTACAGCTAAAAGAGATCATTTTAAATGGATCTGTTAATCGATTAAGTCCAATTTTAATGACCGCATTAACAGCAGCCTTGGCATTAATTCCAATGGCCTTGGCAAGTGATCAACCTGGTAATGAAATTCAAAGTCCAATGGCGGTTGTGATATTGGGTGGTTTACTTACCTCTACCCTGCTTAATATCTATGTTATTCCAATCGTTTATTTGGTGTTAAACAAGAAAAAACAAGAAGATGAATAAAATTATATTCGTAATCATGATATCAATTCTGGGCCTTTCCGTAAAGGCTCAGAATACTGTTCAGGATGTACTTTCTGCCATTGAAAAAAACAATCCTGTATTAAAAGCAAATGAACAGTTTTTTGAAGCGCAGAATCTAGGGTTCAAAGCGCAAAACAATTTGGCTAATCCTGAACTGGAATGGGAAAAAAGCTTTTCGTCTGAGGAAGGAAAGCCATATGAAATATTGATAAGTCAAAGCTTTGATTTCCCAACCAGTTACCTATATAAGAATCAGCTTAAAAAAGCAAAAATTGCCAATACGGAAAACTACAAAGCAAAATCGAGACAAGACATTTTGTTGGAAGCAAAACTGCTTTGCATTAAGCTGATTTATTACAACAAACAAAAAGCTGAGTTGAATAATCGTTTAAGCAGTGCAGAAAAATTAAATGACTTGTTTCAAAAAAGATTGACAGAAGGTGATGCAACAATTCTTGAAGCCAATAAAATTAAAATGCTCCGTTTGAATACGGCAAATCAGCTAAAAATGACAAATAGTAAGATTGCAAACCTTACTGATGACCTCATTAAACTAAATGGAGGCAAGCAAATTGAATTTAAATTGCTTAAATATCCTTTAATGAGTATTGACCAGGAGATGAAGAATTTGCTTTCCCAATCCTTAAATGCAGATCCACAACTGAAGCTCTTAAGCACTAAAGAGGAAATTTCTGCAAAAGAAACTTCTCTTGTAAAAACAAACTCGCTACCAAAATTTAGCATTGGATATCGCTATTTGAATTCGGATATCATGAAGCAAGCCAATGGAATAAAACTTGGACTTAGTATTCCACTTTGGGAAAATAAGAACAAGGTTAAAAGAGCCAGGTTGTTAGAACAATTTAGCAGAGAAGAGCATCTAATTGGCAAAATGGAGCTGGAAAATAAATTTTTGAAACTTTTTCGAAACTTTTTGAGTCTTGAGAAAAGTCTGAAAGAGTATGCAGGAGTTTTTACAGAAAAACGTTACGACACTCTTTTAAGAAAGGCTTTAACACACGGCGAAATATCAAGTATTGAGTATCTTACAGAAAACATTTACTATTACGAAAGTGTTGGCACTTACCTTGAAATTGAGCATGAATACTACAAAACCATTTCAGAATTATTGAAATTTCGTTTGTAATATTATTTGGAATGAATTAAAATACCGCTTTTTTTAGAACCTTTTGGAAACCTACGGCGTAGAACATGCAAAACGATTTCCGTTTTTAAGGTTTAAAGTGAATAGATAGAAGAGGATGGAGTGGTTACCATCCTCTTTTGTATTTAATCCCCTCCTGTTTCTTTACCTTTTTCCGATTCTTATTGATATGATATTTAATCTGTTCGACAACAGTTTGTTTAATTATTTTTAATCTTTTTATTGTTCCGTTTTAATTTTATTCATATATTGTCAATGAATTTTCCATGGAAAGTTCAGGTTTTAAAGTGAATATGAAGAAGGACGGAGTGGTTGCCGTCCTTTTTTATTGCACCAAAATTAAAAAAAGCGAATAAACAAAATGCCTATCCGCTTTAATATTATGTATTTCAAAAGTCTACTTAAATAATTTCTTCAGCAGGTCTTTTCCTTTTTTCTCTAACTCCTTCTTGGCTTTTCTTTCCAATTCTTTTGCAATTGCTTTCTGAGCCTGCTTAATTGCCTTGCTTAAATCAGGCTTTACCACAGGATTATCAACTGTTCCTGTAATTTTAACTGCAACATCAAATACAGGCACATTTTCAAGACCTGGCACTTGCGCAAACATTTTATTAATATCACTACCCAAATCTTCTTTTGGCAATTTCATATCCATGGTAAAATCAAGCTTTCCATCTACCGATTGTGTTCCATATATGGTTGCCGGATTCCCTGCTACATTAGTCGTAAATGGCTTCACAAGCACATTTCCATTTGTGATTTCAAATTCCATATCGAATTGAGTAACCGAAATTCTTTTGTACTCATCATTCTTTAAAGCTGCAGCCAATGCATCAAAAGCTTTATTTTCCTTAATCAAGATTTTACGAGAATGTAAAGATCCTTTACCATTTAAGCTCTCTGGAATTGGATTCATTTCTGCATCAAGCAAACCAGTAATGTTCATATCCGACGAAACCTTTCCTTCACAGTTCATGGCTATTGGCATCATTTGCTTAATCATACTAAGTGAATGGTATGCATTATTGATATCAAAATTATTGATGTCCAAACCAAAATCGATTTCCGGCTTGCTTACATCAATGGTTTTGTACATCCCATTCATGATCATATTCCCTTTAAGCATATTCATAGAAAGGTTGGTAAGCTTTGCTGTTGCATTCTTTACAACGATTAATCCTTTCACATCTTTAATGTCCATTTTATCAAAACGAATGGTATTAAAGTTTGAGCTTAATCTTAAATCCAGGTTAGCAGGAACCTCGATAACCGATAACGGTACTGTATCTGCTGAATTTTCTACTTCCTCTTCTTCAGTCATGAATTCGTTCAGATCCATCATCTTCGAACTCATATTAAAGTTGCCTTTAAGAACCTTCCCCTTCATTGCATAAGGAATATAGTTCTCAATTTTTCCTTTCAGTTGAACATCTGATTTTCCAATTCTGGAATCGAACGAATTAAGGCTAATATAACGTGGAGTAAAATCAAGAACTGATTTTATGATTTTAACCCCTTGAGGGAAATCTGGTGTTGTGAATACAAAATCATTCAAAACCACACTTCCTTTTGCCATAAATTTCTCAAACTCCTCTTTCTCAATTACCGAGTAGCGTCCTTTAAAAACCACATCAGAATGAACCATACCAGCAATTTTTATGCTGTCCATAGGAATGGCATGCTTAATCTTTTCAAAATCAACAATTCCTTTAAAGAAACCACTTAAAAGAGGATCCGTCATTGGATTTTTCACATGTAATTCTGCATCAAAAGGATTGTTGGCTACTTCAAAATGAAATTTGTTGACATCCGTTGTAAGCAAATCCAATTCACCTCCCGGGTGATTTACTTGAGCATCAATTTGAATATTCTGAACTGATTCTGGCAAATCAGCATATTTTAAACTTGCTTTGCCCACTTTTAATTTAGCTCCAAAAGCAGGATACGATTCTTCTTTGAATTCACCTTTTGCAAAAGCATTTAATTCAAATTCGCCAGAAGTTTCCAGACCTTCCAAATCAGATTTGAATACATCAGGAACCATAGCCAGCAATGATTTAAAATCTGTCTTCTCAGCATTCAATTTAAGGTCCATGCTATATCCGTTGTCAAGCATTCCTACCTGACCATCAATCCCAAAGTGCAGATCATTAATACCTAATTGGTTTTCCATGAATTTAAAGATCATGTTTTCAAGATCAGCTGCAAGATCAGCAGTTAAATTCATATTTGCATTGTTCAGGTATCTAGCTCCCTCATAATCAAAGCTAATACCTGTTAAAGTGCTTGCAACATTTAGGTTGGTTTCTTTGGCCGAAAAATCACCACTTAGGTTTAAGTCCAAATCTTCCACCGCAAAAACAGCCTTCATAGCGGCATCATCATATAACAATCCAAAATTCTCTATTCTAACCTCATCAAAAATTACTTTAAAGTCAGAAGCTTCTCCCGATTCCTCTTCCACAACTTCTTCGCCTGTTGACTTTACAATGTCCCAATTGGCCTTACCTGTTTCCAAAACTTTCGCATTCACTTTAGAATCTGCCAACACAATGGCTCCAACTTTGATCTGAGATCCTGATATGGCTGAAGACAAATCGACAGCAGTATAAAGTCTGCCCACAAAAGCCAATGTATCCGATGCAAATTCATTTTTACCCACCACACTTACATTTTGCAATTCAATATAAAGGTTTGGGAAGTTTTTAAGCATAGATAGAGACATATCTCCAATTTCTACTTTTGCATCAACTGTGTTATCAATTTCTGTTTTTACCTTTTCAAATATCTGATCTTTAAAAACGTAAGGCAGAATAATCAATAGCGCTAAAAGGAAAACTACAATCCCTCCAAAAATTTTAAGAAACTTCTTCATTGTTTAAAAGTCAATTTGGTTTTACATAACAAAAATAGAAAAATACTTAGAGAATTACATCAACTAAAGATTTTAAATTTCTATAAATGTAAAATTAATTTTTTTCGATTGATCTCTTTCATCTATCTGAAAGATTTATAGTTTTTTAAGGTTTAACAAGCTCTCTGGAAGATATTTTTTCTAAAAAAAAGATTAAAATCACTTGCATTACAATTCTAATTTTCCCTATATTTGCAGCGCCTTTAAGGAAAAACGGACGCGTAGCATAACTGGATAGTGCACCACATTACGGCTGTGGAGGTTGGGGGTTCGACTCCCTCCGTGTTCACCAGGAGAGACTCATCAAACAAAGATGAGTCTTTTTTTATGCCATACATTTTGGTCAAAACAGGCCTAAAAAATCAGAAATTGAATCATATTCCATTATGAAACAAATACTGAAAATTTAAATGCCTGATTGTAAAACAAAAAAGGATTTTTTTCGTATTTTTTACTGGAAAGGCTTGCAATTAACAGGTAATTTTCCCTATATTTGCACCGCCTTTTTAAGGAAACGGACGCGTAGCATAACTGGATAGTGCACCACATTACGGCTGTGGAGGTTGGGGGTTCGACTCCCTCCGTGTTCACTACAGGACTTATCAGTAATGATGAGTCCTTTTTTTATATGCTAATTTTAACGCAACATCCCCTCTTCTTGCAAACTTTCTTAGTAATAGATATTGTTGTTTTCCGACTAATCCTTTTTTCTTAATTTCGCCTCGAATAATTAAATATTATGGCAAAAAAGATTAAAACAAACGCATTACGACTACTAGATAAGCATAGAGTAAACTATGAAGCAAAAGATTCCACTAATCTAAAAGCTGGAGATATGAGTGATCCTGATGCTTCACTTATTCATAAAACTCTTGTTACACGTGGCATTAGCAATGAACTTTATGTTTTTATCATTCCCTTGTCGAGTGAATTGGATTTGAAAAAAGCTGCTAAAGCTGCAGGCGAAAAGAAAATCTTAATGCTAGCAGAAAAGGAATTGTTGCCAAACACTGGCTACATAAAAGGAGGATGCTCACCCATTGGCATGAAAAAACAATACAAAAGCTTTTTAGAAGCTAGTTCTCTATCAATGGAACAGATTATTGTTAGCGGCGGAAAAGTAAACTTCAGGGTAAAACTAAAGCCACAAGATCTAATGCAAATTATCAATGCCAAAGAGTTTGACGTGATACAATTATAACTTAAACACTAAAAGTCATGCATTAAACTATAAAAAGAATACAAGCTTCAGTAATTATTATAATTACCCCAAACAACACTCCTATAATTTTGTCTCTATCAACAAATTAAATAATTTAAAAGAAAAATAGCATTACAAAATCAAAGTGGGGTGAATCACATATTCCAAATCAAAAAGGAAGAGTTGTAATTGTAAGCGGATCAACAAGTGGAATTGGAAAAGAAGCTGTGAGAATTCTGTCTAAAAAAGAAGCTATTCTTGTTATGGCAGTTCGAAATACTCAAAAAGGCTACAAGGTAGCATCTGAAATTCAAACTGTGAATCCTGCAGCAAACATCAAGGTAATGCAACTTGATTTAACGAGTTTACAGTCAATTAAACGTTTTTCGGAGAACTTTAACAAGTCTTTCAACAGCTTGGATGTTCTCATCAACAATGCTGGTATTATGATGTGCCCTTTTGCCAAAACAGAAGATGGTTTTGAAGTACAAATGGGAACCAATCATTTGGGACATTTTGCGCTTACAGGACATTTAATGCCTCTGCTTAAAAGCACCAAAAATTCAAGAATTGTGGTCACTTCGAGTGTTGCTCATAAATTTGGAAAAATCAACCTGGAGGATATCAATTGGGAAAACAGAAAATACAATACTAATAATGCTTATGGCGACAGCAAACTTGCCAACCTTTATTTTGCTTATGAATTGGTACGCAAGCTCAAGAACGATCCTGATGCTCCCATGGTTACAGCAGCTCATCCTGGATGGACCAGAACAGAATTGCAAAGACACTCAGGAGGAATTCGATTCCTGAACAATTTCTTTTCTCAAGCCCCTGCCATGGGAATTTTACCATCGCTTCGTGCGGGTTTCGATCCCAACGCCAAAGCAGGTGTTTATTACGGCCCAGACAAATTTTTCGAAATGCAGGGATATCCGGTTAAAGTAAAATCGAATAAACTTTCGCATGATGAAGAGATTGCCAAAAAACTTTGGGATTTGTCAGAAGAGTTGACCAAGGTAAATTTTCAATGAACAATTGGAAATAAACGGTAAGAAAATTACAACTTGTAATTCGTGAATTTGTGCGAAATCCATACACTTCCTGTTGGATAATCCAACAGAAATATCAAATACAAATGCAAAACATTCTGTAAATCAACATAAAGTTATTTTGGCACAATACTTGATTTGCAATTACCAGTTTTATAAATTACAAAACAAAAACTAATTGTTAAGCTAAGTATCACTGCCATGAAATTAAAACATCTGAGCATTTTAACCGCTCTTCTTCTATCCTCTTTGCTGCTTTTCGCAAAAGATTACCAATACAATGAAAAAAATGGAATCAGAATCTTTCACCAGGGAAGTATGTTTGTGAAGGAAGGTGTTCCTTTCCTAAGCGTTAAAGGCGACTCTTACGAAATGGGTTTGCAGTATGGCGTTTTAATGAATGATCAAATCATGAAAATGCAGGTAAAAGTTGACAGCGTAGTAGAAACCTATGTTGGAAAGTTTTTCTTGAAAAAATGGATTGCCAATATGGTCTTAAAATCCAAAATCAGGAAAATAGAAAAAAGGATGCCAGAAGAATTCATTAAAGAATTGGAAGGTATAGCTGAAGGCTGCGAACTAAACTTAAGAGAGGTAAAAACGATGGCCTATTTTCCTCAAATCTTTTTTGAAATCAGCTGTACCTCCTTTGTTTTAAAAAATGAGAATGGAATTGTGCACGGTAGAAACCTTGACTGGCCCGGAATTGAAATTTTCACCAAGTTTCCTTTAATTGTAAATTATCACAGAAAAGGCAAGATTCCTACTACAATATTGACTTTTGTAAATTATCCTGGTGCTTACACAGGAATGAATCACAATGGCTTAAGCATGTCGATTAATATGAATGGCTGTCCAATACCCGAAGGCAAAGAAGAAAGTGATTATGTGACTAGCATGCCCATGCCTTTTGAGTTGCGCTATGTAATGGAAAATGCCGATGAATTGAGCGAGGTAGATGAAATGCTCAACAATTACAGTACACATGGTTGGTTTATCACGGTTGGCAGTAGTAAGGATCAATCGGGTGCAATGTATGAATTGACCAGAGGAGAATGCATCAAAAATAGAATGCAGGATAATTATGTTGGCGTAACCAACCTTGCTGTATCCGAAAAAGGAAGATATGAATACAGCTCGATTAACATGCATGGAGAAAGCAATATTACACGCGAAGACAAATTAAAAGAACTAAATCAAAACATCTCTAACAACAATTTGGTAGACAAGGCATATCAAATGGTTTCCTCTACTGCCTACTACGAATTGCCACATGACACTTCATGGGGATGCTCCATAAACAATGATATCACAGTAAAATCATGTATCATGGACAATACCAGGCAAAAAATCTATTTTGCCTATGGTGAAATGCTTGCCGGATGCAATCAATTTTTAGAATATGAAATTGCCACACAAGATGTTTCCGTTTACAGAGAGAAGCAAACGATCCCCGATGGAGATTACCTAAAAAACAGATTGGTCTTTAAAAAATGGTATCGGGAAAATTATTCCAGAAAAAAGAAATTGGAAGAAGAAGACTACCTTAAGATGATTGAAAAAGTAAATGAATTAGAATTACAGCCAGCATACAAATACAATCTGCTTTCGAGATGCTATATTAATGTTGAAAATAAAGAAAAGGCTATTGAATACGCAAGTAAATACGTTGCTGAAATGCCAACATTTGGTTCTGCCTACATAACACAATTTACAATAAACCGACTATCTAAAGATTATGAAAAGGCTATACAATCTATTTTGGAAATGCTAAAAAATGCACACAACACTCCTTCTGATTATTTTTGGGCAAAGAGACAAATGATTCGTATGTACGACAAAATGCAAACTCAATCTCCAAATCCTGAAAACATTCGCCAAATGAAAAAACTTAACCAGGAGATAAAAGAACTTTGCAAACCCTTTTACCCAGTTAAATGGGTAAAATCTGAAATGGAGAAAATAGATGCTATGATTGCCAAGTATCAATAATTATATAATACCGTAAACTCATATCAAAGAATATAGCTTCAATTAACAGAGTAATTGAAGCTATAATTTTACATACAAATTATTAAAATCCGCTTAACGAATTAAAAAGTTTCTCTATTTTTTCTTTTTGGGAAGGGCGTGGTGCATTTACACTTACTATTTTCCCCTCATTATCGAAAAGCATAAATCTTGGTATTCCGGTAATCATATAATCTTTACTAATGCTATTTCTTTGCCCTACATTTATTTGTATTCCTCCTAACTTATCATCATTAACCTTTTTCTTCCATTTTTCTATATCTCGATCTACCGATACACTAAAGAATACAATGTTTTTGTCATGATATTCTTTTTCTATTTTTTGCAAATATGGTATTTCTCCACAACAAGGACCGCACCATGTTGCCCAAACAGTGATAAACAACTTTTTTCCCTGATAATCACTAAGAGAAACAATCTTACCATTTATTTTTTTCAAGCTTAGATCAGGAAGCATCTCCGACTCTTTATAAAATTGTTTGCTATTATATGCCTCCACACTTAAAAGAACAAGAACAACAATTACGAAAAAGAAAAATACAGGAATATGCTTCTTCATTGCATTTTTTGAATCACCTTCTCCATTTTTACAGGAGAAAATGCAATAATAATTTTACAAGAGAACAATGAATAACTTCATTGTTCTCTTTTTAATCCTTACAATGGTTAATTGATAAGCTCTTCTAACTTGTTGTAGAATTCTGCATCTTCTCCAACATATCTTAATAAAATTTTCCCTTCAGGTGACACTAGTATTTTTGTTGGAAATGCACTTACTCCAAACTTTTTAACAAAGTCTTTATCATCTTTCCCATTAAGAATTTGATGCCAATTAAAGCCTCTATTCTTAATCATTGACTTCCAACGATCGTTACCTCCTTTTTCAGCGGCAATCCCTAAAAGCTCTAATTTATCAGCATGCTTTTCGTGAAATGCTTTCATCTCTGGCATTCCCTTAATGCAAGCACCACACCATGTTCCCCAAAAATCGATTAATACATATTTACCTCTTAAACTTTTTAAGGCAAACGCTTTTCCCGTATAGCTTTCGCTTGTTACAATTTCCGGAGCTTCTTTTCCTTCTGCTGTTTTTTCTTTACTCTCTTTTTCTTCGATTAACTGTTTGTACCTATCCATTAATTGGGTGTAATACATGGAGTTTTTGTACTTCTCATCAATTTTAGCAAAGTAACTTGGTGCTTCTTCTAAAGAGATCTGATTGTTTAATAAGCTTCGTGCCGTTGACAGGCCTATTATTGATGAAATATTTTCTTGTACAAAGGCCAACTTAATTGCCGATATTTTCTCGTTAAGCTTATTGCATTCTTCGCCAACAGGCTTTTTTTCTTCTTCGCTTAAGGATTTGTCACCAAGTGTACAGTAGTTGTTCATGACTTTATTAAGCAAAGGGTGCACTTGTTTATTAAGTTTTGCCATTAAATCGTTTTCACGATCGCCGATAGCATAAGCCTCAATATAATCGCTTGCTTTTCCTTGAGCTGTAATTTCTTTATTGGGTATGGCTACAAAGCCTAATAAAGATACATTCGACATAAAGTAACCTGCTTTATATGGGTTCGAGTATTTTCTTACTTTATTGTCGGTAAAGTTGATATAAATTATTGTTGGCTCGCTTACCTTCCCAGTATACTTTACTGTACCGCCTTGCATGGGGAATTTAATCCATCGTCCTTTAGGCTTTCCCTTTTCTTGAAAATAGTAAGATCCTTCGGTCGAGTTTATATCTTCAATATTTGCTGTAATGGTAAATTCTTCGCCTTTTGCTTCAGTTTCCAAGCCCATAAGCTCCTTTAACTCTTCGTAAAAGCCTGGTGTTTCGCCTACATGTCTTTTAATAATTTTTCCGTTTGGATCTACTATTATTTTTGTTGGATATCCCTGTACATTAAACTTATTTGCCAGGTTATTATCACCCTTATCCGATTTTACATGTATCCAATTATATCCTGTGGTAAATTTAGATTTTCTCCATCTCTCATCGCTATCCCCACAGTTAACTGCAATTACTTCTACTTTATCTTTGTGTGCATTTCTAAATTCCATTAATCCTGGCATTCCTTTTACACACGCTCCGCACCATGTTCCCCAAAAATCAAGAATTACATACTTACCTCTTAGATCTTTTATATCGAATGTTTCGCCACTAAGTGTTGCTTTTGTTTTAAAGTTAAGTACATTTCCAATTTTGGTTGAGTTGTATCCCTTTACTCTATCCTCTAGCGCTTTATGGTATGACAACTCTCCGTATTTTTTTGCATCTACTCCTTTTAAGAATTCTTCTACTTCTTCTATTTTAATTTGCGAACGCACTAGCATATCTTCCATTAACCACAATCCTGCTACCGATGATGCATGTTTTTTTAAAAACTCTACTCTAATGTTTTGTGCTTGCGTTCCTAATTCTTCTTGTGTTTTTTTAAGAGCAGCAACCTCCTTTGCTGTTAATTTTTTATTCTTATCTAGTTCTAAACTAATATTTACCGATTGATTTAAGACCGGATGCAATTTACTGGTTAGCCCTTTAAGTATATCGTTTTCTCCTCCATCGCTAGGGTAAGCATCTATAAAGTCGGTGATTTTACCTGATACCTTAATTTTGGCTCCTGGGTAAATTACACACATTAATGTTGTTGCGTTGGTTGGTATATATCCACCGCCTGTTGTTGTTTTTGAAAGGTTCTTATTTCTAAAACTTAATTTTATAACGGTTGATGTTTCTGTTGTTCCTTTATAAGAAAGTTTTCCTTTATTCATGTTAACTTTTACTCTCTTATATCCATTTGGATACTGATCGCCAAATAAAGCGTATCCACCCTCTTCGTTCGTTAAGCCCTTTATCTTTCCTTTTATCTTAAACTCTTTTTCGTGGTTTTGAGGTTTCTGGCTTGCTGCCTGACTTTGTGTTACAAATAAGCCGAATGTACAAAGCATTAGTAGCTGTACAACTTTCTTTACAATTTTAATCATCTCGTTATTAATATTAAATTAAACTAGTGTTGTGTTTATAGTCTGTACTATATATCAAAGTAGGGCTACTTTTTATCTTTGCTTTTGATAAAAACCACTCTGCTTTTTTATCATAATCAATATCACATGCTTTTATGCTCGCTATAGGGGAAGTTCCTCTGGGAATATTTAGCTTTACCAGCTTATAGTATTGCTAATAAAGAAGGCCTGCTTCAGAGAAGTAATTACATACATGCTGAAACAGGCCAAACTTTTAAAACAAATCTATTTTTTACTTATTTACAGTATAGTGAGACCTCATTTAGTCCAAACTACTCTGGATTTTGTTCCCACCCATTCAACAAGCTTAATTCCTCATCAGGAATCGGTAATGCAAAAGCATTTGCATTTGGTTGAATAGAATAAACACTAATTCCTGAATTGGAATTATTACGATCAGTAAAATATTTTTTAGATAATACTATACCTGCATCATCCAAAGCATTAAGTCGTTTAATATCATACCATCTAATCACATAAGGCCTTTCTCTTCTTCTTTCTGTAAGTACATCTTGAAGATTTCCGGAAATATTATTGGCATCGCTTGCCAATTCAAATCTTTTAGCTCTTAATGATTGAAGAATTGACTGAACTGCAGCTTCATCTTTAGTAATTCCATCTTCACCTCTAGCTAAACATTCAGCCTTAATCAGCATCATCTCCGGAACATTAGGTCCTTGTAAAAGAGATATACTAGATGTACTATTACTTACTCCCTGAAAATTATGACTTTTCTCAGCGCTTAAGGCACTAATTTCAGCTACCGTAAAATTTGAAGCACCGGCATTCTTTAAATAAGCATTATTAGTAAAAAACTTAACAAGTCTTAAATCAGATTTAATATCAAATGAAGCATATAATGATTCTGACATTGGGAAATTCCCACCGAATGGGCTAGAAATTATTACAGGCACAATCATTTCCGGATTATTCATCTGAAGTTCTACTTGTTTGTTCATTTCAGTATAATGAACATCTAAAATCTGTTCTACAGCACCATCCTTAGGCGTATAAGAATGTTGCGAAGTGTAAATATAATAGGGATCACTAGGATTAACATCATTATTCAGATCTTCAAGATAATTGTATTTTGACAATACATAATTGGCTGCTGCCAATGCTTCGCTATACTTTCCATTATACAAATCTATACGGGCTTTTATTGCCATTAGACTTATCTTGTTTAACCTCCAGTTATATTCAACTTCAAAATCGTCAGCACCAATCTCCTCAAATAAAATCTGAGCCTCCGAAATGTCCTCGTAAATTTTACTCATGGTATAAGAAACCGTATTTCTGGATGAGATCCCTTCTGAGTCAAAACTAATATCAGTCCTATATCCCATTCCTAAATTATTTCCTTCATTTAGTGCTGGATGTAAAGAATAATTTACCAGTAAATTGAAATGATAATAAGCACGATAACTTAATGCCTCAGCTTTAATCTTTTTCCTTAAAGTCTCATTATTACCATTTACATTATCAATATTAACCAAAACAGTATTCAAATGATATATTGATTTAAACAAATTCCCCATTTCATAAGAATTTGAAAATTGATAAGTAAGATATTCCCTATCTAAAATAGAAATTAAACCTACATCCTGAGCACCAATTTTTTCCTGAATTTCAGGATGTAGCTCATAATCATCACTGGCAATAGCATTGGCAAAATTAGCAGAAGCGCCAGGTCCCCATGTAGATCCTTTGGTCTGATATGCCATTTCATTCATCATATTATCCAATTGCTCTAAATCCTCAATTGGATCGTTACCTGCTCTGTTTGGATTCTCATCAAGAAAATCAGCACACGAGAATAACATTACAGGCATACATATAAGTATTATAATATCTTTTATTTTCATAGTTCTATAAATTCAATTTTAAACCAAAAGTAAATTGCGTTGGAGTTTTCATTGTACCAGGCAGATAATAAGGATCCAATCCTTTATCGTTTGCTGTCCAAACTACACCCAGATTTTTAACCTGGAAATAAACATTTGCTCTAGTGATTTTCGAATTCTCACCTGCTATTTTTTTCACAGGTATTTCATAACCAAGATAAATTTCTTTTAACCTGATATGCGAGGCATTCTCATAATTTGATTCAGCTGCATTTATTATATTGGAGTAATATAAATTTGTATACCCTGAATTTAAATAAGATGCATTTGCAGCATTAGGATATGGTCTGTAAGTAAATTTCGAAGCATCATCACCTAAATGCCAAGCTTTCTCCAAGGATTTTGGGTATTTACTATTTGTTGCAGAATAGCCATAATCATCATTTCTTTTAAATATATGACCAAATTCTCCGGATAACATTGCCGACAAGGTAAAACCATAAGCTTTTAAGCTACTTCTAAAGCCGCCAAACATAGGTGCTGTTAATGTTCCTATTTTTTTTGTATAGTTGTTATTATTTGTAATACTTTCACCCTTTGATTCATCAAACCTTGAGTAATACATGGTATTATTTCTTGAATCGGCTACAACTTCAGTACCATCATTTAACTGTACAATGGCTAGACCTTCATCGGAGTATCCTTTCAATTTAAAGGCATAAACAGTATTTAAGGACTGTCCTTTAACAGGAAACCCTCCTCCTACATATGTGTTTACATATGGTCTATCCAAATCCCATTCAACAACTGTATTTTTATTATAGGTAAAGTTTAAATTACCTGTCCACGAAATATCTTTGGTAATATTTAATCGAGATCCTAACTCAATTTCAACACCTTTATTGTTTATGTTTCCACTATTCAAAGTTAGAGAGTTGGTTCCTCCAACCACATATGATACCGGTGTGTTCATTAATACATCACGAGAATCTTTATTATAATACCCTAAGGAACCATACAATTTTCCTTCAAACATCGAAAAATCTGTGGAAATGTTTAAAGTATAGGCTTTTTCCCAGGTTAAATCAGGAATGGCACGATTATAGATGTATGAAGCATTTTCTCCTGCTCCCACAAATTGATTTAATTGATATGTTGAAAGTGTTGAAACAGTTGAAACACTTCTTTTACCTGCAGCTATACCACCAACACCATAAGTAACTTTTAATCGCAAAAGGTCTACAAAGCTTAAATTATCTTTAATAAAATCTTCCTTGTTCATATTCCATAAAGCACCAACAGACCAAAATGGTGAAATCTTACTATTTACATCATCTGCAACAAAGTTTGATCCATCGATACGAGCACTACTGGTTAGCGTATATTTACTATCAAGAGTATAAGACGCATTAAAATAACCTGATACATATCTGTCGAAGTTTGCTGAATACCCTCCTAAAGACCATGGCATATAACTATTACTACCTTCAAACGTTGGAAGTCTTAATTCATAATTCACATAACGATCTGTTGTGTAAGTTCTTTCATTAAAACCTGGTCGTGTGGTTGTGGAATTCACCTCTACATCTGTAGAAATCGCTTCGAAACCTGCCAATGCAGTAATTCTGTGCTTGCCATTAAATTCCCTATCGAAATTTAATTGTGATCTAAAATTATATGCTTCTGTTTTATTAGATGATGTTTGTATTGCATCGCCCTCAATAAACTCGTTAGGAATATTTCTTATACCAGTAGCAGGATCCAAAACAGAAAAACGATTCGCCGCACTTCTGTAGTAGTAGGAGTTTTCCCTTAAATAATTTTCGGTTTTATTTCCAGCCATTTCATATTGAAAGGAGAAATTTGCCGATAAACCTTTAATTATTTTAACATCTAAAAAACCATTGAAGCGCAGATTGTAATTAGAACTATTATTATCTCTGGCTTTTGCCTCTTCTAAAATATTATACCTCCAGGAATAAGGAAATATTGACTCATCAATCGTACCATTTTCAAGATATGGCAAATATATTCCCTTAGCCATATATGCATAATCGCCATTTTCTTCCAACAATCTTGTATATGGAGATGTAACACTACTTATTTCACTAATATTAGTACCATTCATTTGGTTTTTTCCATAAATCCCATTAAAAGTTATTCCTACCTTAATATTAGGATTCACATTATACACATTCGTAAAATTGGCTTGATATCTATCTGAATTATTATACTTATAGTGTGTTAAGTCTTTGGCATAAGACAAGCTAAATTTCGAAGAGCTCTTATCAGTGGCACTTGTAATTGTAAGGTTGTGATTTTGATATACTCTATTCCTTAGCAAATGATCTTCATATTGCTTTTTCCATATACCATCCTGTGCAATCAACTTTGCTCTTTGTGCATTGTATTCTTCCTGTGAGATATTGCCGTTTCTTCTTTCAAACATCATGGCAACATGTGGAGCTACATCCCAAGAATAACGTGATGGATTTGTATATGGATCTCTCCAATATGAGATACCCGGACTTGGAACAAATTTCTCAATATCTTCCATATATTTAATGGTAGCTTCGGTGCCAGCCATATTTAAAGCATGATCCAAATCAATACGTTCAGATACATTAACAAATGAGTTAACTTCAACATTAAATTTACCTTTTTCTGGCGTTTTGGTTGTTATAACAATAACTCCATTTGCTGCTCTTGCTCCATAAATTGAAGTGGCTGCTGCATCTTTTAGAAATGTAACACTTGCTACTTCAGTCGGATTGACAGATTCAAACGGATCTGGGGTTAAAATTGCAAAACCATCAACCACTACAAGAGGAGCTGTTTCTGCCTTAAACGACCCTACACCTCTGATAACAATATTACCATTCTCTCCTTGCTGAACACCAGCAACCGTACTACCAATTACTTCACCTATACTTTCCGATGGTCTAATTTCTAAATCTTCAGAAGCTATTTTTGAATATGATCCGGTTGCTCTTTCTCTTGATATTGTAGCATATCCCGTAACAACCACCTCTGCCATCTGCTTAGAATCATCGCTTAATGTGATATTTTGAACCGATTGCCCATTATAAACCACCTCCTGAGGTAGCATTCCCACAAATGAGAAGATCAAAATGGCATTGTCCTTTTCCATTTCCAGAACATATTCCCCATCGATGTTGGTTGCCACACCAACATTAGTTCCTTTAATTACAACAGACACACCTGGTAAAGGAATGCCATCCCTGTCTGTTACTTTACCTTTAATTTCTTTCTTTTCCTGCTGCTCTGATTTTGGAGCAACATAAGGCTTTTGCTTAACAACTACAACCTTATCAATTACTTCATAAGTAAGATTTGTATCTTCCAAACATGAATTAAGTATTTCTTCCACAGTAGCCTCGTGTTCCGACACATTTATGTCTGTAATACTCTCAACATCATCCAAATCGTAAACAAATGAGAATTCACTATTGTTACGAATTTCCTCGAAAACCTCTATTAAAGTCTTGTTTGCCAACTTCATATCGAATCTCGTGTTCTGAGAATAAACACTGGCTGAAAGTTGAAAAACACTTACTAATAATAGCATAAAAGTAATTTTCATAGCTAATAAAGGTTTGTAAAGTTTCTTACGACAGAAACTCCGGTTTCCATTTTTTTGCATAAATTTGTATTTAGGGTTTAACAATTCAATTCCTTGCAGGGAATTGGGTTTTTATTCATGAAGCAGAGATTGTTGCAGCAAACTCTGCTTTTTTTATTTCTTAGTTTTTTACAGTTATTATATTGGATTTAATCTCAAAATTCACTTTACCTGTTCTCGATATAATATCCAATATCTCATTAATATCCTCATATCTTTTTACCTCAACTGAAAATCTTTTATTTATTACAGATTGATTCATGAAGAAAACTTTAACATCATACCATCTCTCTAGTTTTTCCATAATGGTTCCCAAACTGGCTTCTTTAAAATAGAAAACACCATCCTTCCATAAAGCATATTTTCTGGCATCCACATCTCGAACAGCAAACTGAATTTCATGCTTGGAAATAATGGCCTGTTGGTTTGGTTTAATAATAACACTTTCATTGTTTTTACTCAATTTCACACTTCCTTCAACCAAACTTGTGGTAACCGTATTCTGATCGTGATAAGCCTCAACATTAAACTCCGTTCCCAAAACCTCTATTTCAACATCTTTTACATCTACAATGAAAGGCTTTTGCTTATTATGAGCCACATCGAAATATACTTCACCAGCAACCCAAACTTTTCTTTTATCTTCGCTAAACTGAACTGGATATTTAATTTCAGAATCAGAATTTAACCAAACCCTGGTGCCATCTGCAAGAGTTAGCTGGTACTCGCCACCTACAGGAACTTTTACCTGATTGTATAGTATCCTCTCATGATTTGCTTGACCAGAAGCATAAGCCAATTTCCCTTTCTGGTTGCTAATTAAAGTTCCATCCTTTTCTAAAATACTATCGCTTTTCACATTTTCCAATTGAATGGTTCTTCCGTTGTGAAGTTGAAGTACCGCTTTTGATGAACCTGGTTCTATTTTAATTTCTGCCAACTCCTGTCCTATCTCAATATCCCTGGTAGAAATATGATACAGGCTTGCTATCAGTACTCCAATAATTAGCACTGCGGCAATCCTAAGACTCCATTCTTTCAAACGAATTACTTTTCTTTCTGGTTTTATCTCCTCCTTAATCTTTATCCAGGCAGTTTTTTTATCCAAAGATTGCACATAGGCATTTCTTATTTTTCGTTTCTCCCCTCGCTTTATTTGCTCGTACAAATTTTTATTGTCAACAGAACTCTCCTTCCAATTCTCAAGCAATTGCACCTCTTCAGTTGTCAATTCATCAATCAGTTCCCTTGAAATTAATTGAGCAATTTTATATTCCGTATTTAGATTTTCCATTTAGAATTTTTGGTTTTCTATTATTAAAACAATTAAAAAAATGTAGTAGATGAACAAAAGGTGAAAAAAAATTACATTTTTTAACAATCACACACAATCTTATCCTTTTTAACTGATTTACTGAAGGTAAGAAAAATATAAACTAAAGCGGTAAGATAGTAGAAGGGTAAATATTTAACTTCCAGCTATCAAATATTTAAAACCAATAGTTTGAATAATTGGCAGTCTTAAACTTTTGGATTGCATTTACTGCCTTTGTGATGAGATCTATTAATTCTTTGGAAAAACTAAATGATTTTAATTGTATATCAAACATGCAAGTTCCAAATGATTAAGACTATATTTCTCCGATAAACAATAGCAACAAAAAGTAATAATCCTTCAATTTAGTTCTTAATGTTTTAAGAGAGTTGTATTTTAATGTTTTTACCGTATTAACCGAAACATCCAGTCTTTCTGCAATTTCCTGGTTTTGTATTCCCTGTAGACTTAACAACATTACCCTTGCACTTTTCTTGGGCAATTCCTCTATTGCTTGTTGAAGAATTCTGTAGGTCTCTTCTTCTACAATCTGATTGTTAAAGTTCAAAAAATCCTCTTTGATCAAACTTTCGGTATACTGGTTTCCCAGTTTATTTCTTTTTAAATGATTTAAGCTTAAATTCTTTACCACTACATAAAGGAAAGATTTTAAAGAAGAAATGGTGTCATACTTATCTCGAGAGTTCCAAAGTTTTATAAAAGCTTCCTGTGCAATATCCTCGGCAAGACCATTGTCTTTTACGTATTCTCGTGCGACTACACACATCGAAGGATACAGTTGATTAAAAAGCTCTTCGAAGGCTTTTACATCTCCTAATTTGATTTGATTAAATAGTTGAGTAGTGGTCATAGTTGGTGGTTCTTCGGATTCAAAAATAGAAATTGATTCCAACAAATCAAATTTGCCAGTTAAATCGAATATCAAATAAATAAGTAGAAAAAATACTTACCAAAAGGATGAAAGGAAAACTTAGCAATGGCCAATTAACCCGAAGGTGATGATAAAAAACAAACCTATTATTATTTATAAACATTGAAACTGTCACTACAAAAATCAATTAAATAATTTTAATTTCTCTCAAACCTTATAATATTGAAAAGGAGCAAACACTATCTAAAGTGCTCACTCCTATCCAATCACAAATTAAACCAACTAATCTCTCAAGATTTTACCGACACACATTTCACAATACCTTTTTTTTGTGATGCCAAATACAAATTATCATTAGCGTCAACAGTCATAGGAATGTATGTACATCCTGTTACCAACTCTTCTATTCCCTCAATTTGTTTTGCTCCTTCTTTGCTATAAATCTTTATTCTTGTAGGATCTTTCTCTACAGTTACAATGGCACCGTTCGAAAGACTATTTACACTTACAGGATTACAACATCCATGAAAATCGTTTAGTTCTTTTCCACGTTGTCCAAATGCCAATAATTGTTTGCCTTCAAAATTGAATCCTTCCACTCTAAATGCTCCCAGGTTGGCAACTAATATTTCTTTTTTCTTATTCACCGAAAAATCCAAAATTCCACAGCATGTTCTCAATCTTTCAAGCGAAGCCGTTTTCTTACCATTTTTTGCATCAAACATTACAATGTTTTTATTTTGACAGTCAGCAACCATTAAAGTACCATCGCATACTCTTGCTCCGGTAGCTGTTTTTAGTCCTTCTAAACGATATTTATTAATCTCTTCGCCTTTGTCGTTTAATACAGTACACTCTACTCCAACGGCAACCATTCTATCGTATGATTTTCCCCTGTACTTTTTACGAACTTTTTTCTGTAGTGTAGCCAACAAGTATATTGTGTTCGACTCACCTACTGCTATAGCTGAAGCAGCTCCTTCAAATTCAGGTTTCAAGTTTCTTACCTCGCTACCATTTGGTTTTACTATTTTAATGCTTCCATCTTTTTGCAAAACACAAATGTTATTGTTTGTTAACACACCTAAATAAACAACATTTCCGTAATCAGCACCTTTAAATTTGGTATCAACTTTATAGGATACATTGCTTGCATTGGCCATTAATTTATCCATACCCACTTCAAGCGATTTCATTTCATCGTTTTTCGCTTTAAGTTTAACGATTAATGGATTTTTCTGTAATTGTGGATCTAAGCCACTTAAAATCTTGTCTACCTCAGTAGCCTTTTTACCTGATATTTGATAACTTATTAGTATTGCAGAGTAATTGGATGTAGGATTTTCCTTAATAAATTTTGAATCGAACCCTTCAATTTCAACTTTTCTACTTTCCAGTTTTCCTTCTAATTCTTCCTTTCTCTCTTTTGTTGTCTCCTTATTATAGTACTCAGAAATTATAGGTTTGTACTTTTCTAAAACAGCTTGTTTTTGCTCATTGTAAGCATTAATATCATCTTGGGTTTTACCTCCTGTAACTTTTGAATGACGAAAATCCTTTGCCGTTCCTGTTACGATCATATTACCATTTTCCACATATAAGGATAGCAAATTATCAACCCCCTCAATGGTTAAATATGCATGTGTTGGTTCTGCATAATTTCCTTTAAATGTAAATGCCCCTTCTTTAACTTCAACAGTATCCTGAACAACACCTGTTTCAAAATGACTAATCAAAACTGCCTTACTATTTACAACTCCCTCTATTTTGCCAGTTAAAGCAAATTTCGATTCTTCCTGCTTTTTTGTTCCGCATCCTACAAGGATACCAATCATCAGCAAACACATTACTGAAAGTTTTAGTCTTAAACTCATTTTTCTGATTTTTGTATGATTATTTAATGTCTCTTGAATTTATCTGATATTAAGCCAAATATTTATTTCTTTTAAATATTGAACAATCTCAAAATTTCCTTGATACACTAACAAAACAACCTTTATGAACCATAAGATGAATTTTAATGGGAAAACACGGCTTATTCATATAGATTACAAATAATCGGGGAAACATTTTAACCTAATTGATACAAGTAAGCTGTACCCGGAATTAAAGCATAAAACTGAGTTCCATAGTTCCTCGAATCAAATACAAGAAATCTATTCTTCAGATACTCTCTTCTTATACAACCAATACTAATGTACTACTGGATTTAAAAACTATATCGGAAAGAGAAATTTGGAGTAAACCTAAGTGAGATGGTCTTATTTTCTACCAGCTTTTCATCAGAAGAATCAGGATTTCCAATAATAAAATAAGAAGTATTCAATACATTTTTTCTGTTGTAGATATTTAACAAAGAAAATCCAATTTTTGCCTTGGACTGATTTGATTTTGAAAAGCTGAACTCATATGTCGAAGAAAAATCCAGTCTATGGTAGGCCGACAACTTTTTATTATTGATTTGATTAGATTCAATACCCGACTGATTTAATTCGAATTTCGAATACGGCTTTCCTGTATGAAACCTCCATCCCAAAGAAAATTCAAAGTTTTGATAGCGGTAAGTATTGGCTATTGTAAGGTTATGCCTAATATCGAAATTTCCTGGAAACCAATTTTCACCTTTGATATCAGGAAACTTAAAATCGGATTTGGCTATAGAGTAACTTAGCCATGTTCTATAATTTCTTATCCTCTTTTTCACTAAAAAATCGAGACCATAAATTGCATTTTCACCGTATGAAAAATTGTTATAATCATTAGAGAAGCCTCTTGTTAACGAAGTTAAGCCTTTCACCTTTTTGTAATAGGACTCTATATCAAACTGCCACCCATTACGATTGTAAATCAGCCCGACACTAATTTGTTTGCTTCGAAGAAAAGGGTACACATCTCCATCTGACAAAGTCCATAACTGATTCTCCAAACCAAAATCTGAAGTATCATATTCAATGATCTGACTTATGGATTGATTTTTAATATCTCCCGATAATTTAAATCTTAAGTCTCGAGAAAGAGTAAGCTCTGCATGTAATCGGGGCTCCAAAAACAACTCTCCTCTTTTATTAAGGTGATTTAATCGAACTCCCCCATTAAAGAAAAACTTTTCAGATTTATTAATTTGATATTCTATAAAAAAGGAGTGTATATGGTCATAAGTTTCATCAGAAATATTATAAGAATTTTCGGGATACAGGTATTCATTAGCAATTATATGAAAAGATGTATTGTAATATCCATATTGATATCCAAAGAATAAATTCTGCTCATTTGATATTTTATAATTAGAAAATAACTCAGCATTTACATCCTTAATATTGTTCTTTTTTAATGTACTCGCATACTGTTCACCTTCAAAACGAAGTCCTCCATTATAATCAAAGTCATATTTAGAACTGCTCAGTTTTAATTGATGATTAAACCTTTCAGACCATTTCCTTTGCCATGTTACATGAAAACCCAGGTTAGTAATTTTTAAGTAATCTTTCGATGAATCATCAAGGATAGTATCGTTTGTTTTGTAATTTAACTTGTTTTGCAAAGTTAGGTTACTAAAGGTCAATTGATCCCTGGACGACAATTGGGCAATTGTTTTTATACTAAAGTCAGTATAATAAAAAGACACATCATTGGTTAAGGGCACATTATCAGAGCCATCCTCATTGTACATTTTTCGAGTATCCTGAAAAGTTTTTTTGGTTAAACTTCTCTCTGTAAATGTACCAAGTATATCATTATATGACCGTCTAAAGGACACTACAACACCTAACTTTTTATTAGCAAGTGGAGTTTTTAGAAAAAGATCCGAATGAGTCATATTAAAACCAAATCCTCCTTCTACTTTCTGAGGAATATCCTTTCCAGAGTCCAAATCAATAACTCCGGAAATACAATTTCCAAAACGTGCATTGACTCCACTTTTTAAAACTTGTATTTCATTAGTCACATATGGATTAATAGCAGATATCGCTCCAAATAAATGTCCACTATGATATACTTTAATCCCATCCCAAAGTATTAAATTCTGATCAGGAGATCCTCCTCTAATGTGCAATCCAGAAGCATTTTCATTAGGGCTTTGAATGCCAGGTAGCATTTGTAAACTTTCAAATACATCGGGCTCAGTTAAACCTGGCAGAATACCCAATATTTTAGGCTTTATAGAAAACGAACCATTTTCACTTCGCCCAATACCACTGGTAAGATATTCGCACACAAACACTTCACCCAAGCTATGCACATCTTCCTCCATAAGAATAAGCAAATTCTCAGAAAACTCTTTTACAGGAATCAGGCGAGTTACAAAACCGAGATAGCGGATCTGAACCGTATCCCAAACATGTAAATTATCCAATTTAAAATAACCACTTGTGTCGGTACTTGTTCCAATGTATTTGGTCCGCTCAATCACTTCGGCTCCAGGCAAACTTTCCCCGCTTCCCTTAACTTTAACATATCCCGAAACAGAAATTGTGAAATCTGTAATTGGTTTCTGCTTAACTATGTAGTAACGCTTACTAATTTTTTTGAAGACAATCGGTACTTGCTGCTCAATAATTCGAAACACTTCATTTTTATCAAGCTTTCGCCCACTAATTGTAATCTTCTTATTTTCCACCAATTGAACATTGTAAGAAAATTTCAGATCAAACTCTTTTTCCAGATGCATTAGAACTTGAGTAAAACCTACGTTTTCAAATACGATATCAATTTTCTTTCCCTGTGCAAAAGTGGAAAAATGAATCACACACAACAAGAGTGGCAAAATTCTTTTCATCTATTTACCTGACAAAATAATAGTATTACTGTCTTTCATACTATAAGTAATATTCATAGCTGAAAACACCGTTTCCAGTGCCAAATTTAAATCTGTCAAACTAAAGCTCCCTGTAAATTCCTGAGATAAATCAATATTTCCATACTCTATGGTAAGCTTGTAGTTATCTTCAAGCGCCCTAATAACATGCAAGATAGGAACTCTAACAAAACTACTTTCGCCATTTATCCAATCAGGGATTTCTTTCTCAAAAGTATATTCTTCTATTCTTGAATGAATTGATCGAAAAGCTTGACCAGGCAGAAGTATCGCCTGACCACCTTCAGCCATTGCTTTTACTTTACCTTTAAAACATGTGACCTCAAAAAAGTTATTATAAGATCGAATATTAAACTCGGTACCTAAAACCTGAACTGTATTTTCGTTACTAAGGACTTCAAATTTAGCCCCTCTCCTTACTTTAAAAAAAGCTTCCCCTTCAAGTTTTATACTTCGCTGTTTATCCCAACTTCTTTTATTGTATGTAATCTTAGATTTAGAATTTAAGACAACTTCGGAGCTATCAGGTAAAATGTGAACCAGGGTTTCTCCAGAATCGGTAGTTACAGTTGTCGATCGGAACATAAAGTATATGCCGAAAATTATTAAAACAGATGCTGCTAGCCCAGTCAACCAACTTGGCACAAGCTGTTTTGTTTTTCTTGCTGATTTAATTTCACCAAGTAATTTCCTGTAAGCCTTCTCCTTATCATACTTTGGCATTACCAGGCTATCAGATGCTTCAGCAATCTTTTTATATTCATGATATTCATCCGACTTTTCAAAATCAGCAAGTTCCTTAGGGTTCAATTTCCCATCTATCCAGCGTGCTAAAAATGTATTGTCTTTCTTATTGTCTTCCATCACATCTTTTTCTATTATAACAGGATGTTACGCTTTTAACCTACCTTAAATATGATTTTTTATTTCTTTTCTTAGATTCACCAATGCATTGTGCATTCTTTTTTCAACAGCCTTTTCAGAGATTCCAACAATCACAGCAATCTCCTTGTATGTTTTTTTATCGATTCTATTCAATAGAAAAACTTCCCTTTGTGCGGATGTCAAATTTGCTATTGCATTTTTGAGCTTTTGTTTGAACTCCTCTTCCTCTATTATAAACTGTGGAGTTTCGGTATTCTGATCAATAGTTATCAATTTTCGATGCTGTAAAATGACTTTTTCATGCGCATAATCATTTAAGAACAAATTATTCGCAACCGTAAAAAGAAATGATTTTGCTTTATCGAGTAACACTTTAGCACAATTGTTCCAAAGTTTTATGAAGGCTTCTTGAGTTAAATCTTCTGCTTTTTCCAAATCTCCACACTTGTAATAAATAAAATTCCTGATTGTTTCAGAATACTTATCGAAGACTCTTTTAAAAGTATTGGATTCACAAATAGACATTATAAAAAAAATTAATCCTTGGGTAGGGTAATCTAAAATCAAACTGTTTCACTGACAAACTAAAACAAATATATTAATTAAAGCAAACAGTTATGAGAGCAATTTCAATTTTAAAATGGGTAGTGTTATTATGCATACTTACAACAACAATCATATCATGTAGCAAAGACGATGACCTAATTCCTGATGAACCAAAAAAGGAAGAAAAAAATAACAATGAGGATAAGGATCAGAATAATGAAGGATCAGAAGGCGAGTTAACCCTTTATGAAATAACTGAATCTAAACTAAAAAAACTCAAGGATTACACCGTTACAGGAAACCATTTAGAACTGCAAAAAGACACCAAGAAACATTATGAAATGTGGGATTTAGTGCTAAAAATAGTCCCTCCAAAATATAGAGTCATGATGAGTGAATTTCTGATTTTTGCAGGAGAAGAAAGTGGGACTGCTGGTTTTGTTGTTGAAACAAGTAGTGATTTATCGAAATGGAAAATGGGACTAGCAATTGATTTTGCTTACGAAGGAGGATTTAACAGTGGTGGAGAGTTTGCCTATACAATCATTCATGAGTTCGGCCACATTTTAACCCTCAATAAATCTCAAATTGACGCAAGCATATCTAAAGAAAACTGCCAGACATATTTTACAGGAGAAGGATGTGCACGTTCCAACTCATACATCTATAAATTGTATAAAAACTTTTGGGCCGACATTTACAGTGAATTTGAAAAGGCAAGCGATAATGAAGAAGCTCAAAATAAGTTCTATGAAAAATATAAAGATCGTTTCGTAACCAAATATGCTTCAACAAATCCTGGTGAAGACATTGCTGAAGTATTCGCCACTTTCATTACTCAGGAAAACAAACCAGAAGGTAAGACCATTGCAGAAAAGAAAATTCTTCTTTTATATGAACACGATGAACTTGTTGAACTACGAAACTTCATTAGAAACAATACCAAATCAAGAACGAAGAGTCGAAGATTGATGTTGCCAGAGCCAGGATCCTGGAAACAAGCCAATAAGATAGGAGATCCAACAAAATCACACAATATCAGAAGGTAATTTTCACTTGTGCTTGTTTCTTTTAAAAAGGAAACAAGCACAACAATCATTCAAAGTATGAAAGCAATACTAGGAATTGTTATAACGGTATTGGTTGTGTCTTTTTCCTGTAGTTCACAAAAAAACAACAATGGACTTCTTTTACAAATAACAAAAAAAAGATGTTTGGGTAAATGTCCTGTTTATGACCTGTATCTCTATGAAAATGGCAAGGTGTTATTTGTAGGCATAGATCATGTCGAGAAAAAAGGAAAATTCACTTTCAACGCTAACATCCAACAGCTAAAGAAAATTAACAATCCACTGCAAGTCATTCACACTCAAAACAGTAGCTCTAAAAAATTCAAAAGAATCAGAGATCTTCCTGTTACTGTCTTTAGGTTTGATCATAGAAAAATGGAATTCCACAACCAGGACATTCCAAAAGAACTGAAACAAATCAACGAATATCTTGAAAAGATAGTATTTGAGAATTAAGAGTACTCACAAGTAAAATCAAAATATCATCATATGAAAAGTACAAAAACTATTAAATCCTGGTCGTTTTACTTATTGCTAACAGTAATTTTAAGTGCTACATCATGTGGCAAAGGAGAAACTGAAGATATAACCCCTTCTAATCCCGATTCTTCCAATACAAGGAAAAATCCAAACGTAAGCCTAAGTAAGGAAGCTGCTCCAAGCTCTTTTAGTACAAAAATATTGTTAGAAGATTACACCGCTACCTGGTGTGGTTATTGTCCAAGGGTAGGTCATGCCATAGAAGAGGCTATGAAAAAGAATAATAAAATTATCGGCATAGGAGTTCATGACGATAAAGAAATGGGATTCTCAAAAGTGGAGAGTCTGATGAAGAAGTTTAATATTGGTGGTTTCCCAACTGCCATGTTGAACCGATCAACGGTATGGTCAGAGTCTTACACCCCATTGCAGAAAAAGTTATCGCAGACTTCATCAACGGGTATTGCAATTCAATCTTCCTTAACAGGTGACCAGGTGAAGGGAAAGCTTAAAATTGGGTTTAATTCAAACCTATCCAAAAGCATTAACTATGCAATTTTATTAGTTGAAGATAAAGTTGTTGCTGCTCAAAAAAACTATTATAACGAGGACAAGGACTCGCCATTTTACCAAAAGGGAGAAGTTATTGAAAACTTTCAGCATGTAAATGTACTTCGGAAATCAGCCACTGACATTTTTGGAGATATTGTACCTGAAGAGTACACCAAAAAAGGTAAAGTTTGCCAAGCTGATTTCGAGTTTAAACTAGATGGATACAAGTCTGAGAATTGCTATATCATCGCTTTTGTTGTTGAAAAAGATGGCAACAATGTATTAAATGTGCAAATGGCAAAAGTTGGTTCTAACAAAGATTTCGATTAGTCCAATATTGAAATAATATCATTCATCCACTTAGTATAAATACATTTTTGAATATGAAAGAAAAACTTATCACTCTCCTACTTGCACTCACAGTTTCATTAGGGGTACAATCACAAAAAAAACTACCGAATGTTACACTCAAAAGCTTACATGGGAAAGAGGTCCTAACCTCAGACTTGAGCAATGATGGTAAGCCAATGATTATTAGCTTTTGGGCAACATGGTGCAAACCCTGCTTGAGCGAATTATCGGCCTTTAACGATGAGTATGAAGATTGGGTTGAAGAAACCGAGGTGAAAATAATTGCAATATCCATTGATGATGCAAGAACAAATGCAAGGGTTAAAAGTATGGTATTGGGCAATGACTGGCCCTTTGAAGTTTATCTTGATCCTAATCAGGATTTTAAGAGGGCATTAAATATTGTTAATGTTCCTCACACCCTAGTTTTGAATGGAAAAGGTGAAGTTGTATGGGAACATTCAACCTATAATCCAGGAAGTGAAGAGGAAGTGATCACTCAGGTTCGTCACTTAGTAAATAATCATTAACACTTTATCGGATGAAAAAAGTATTCATTATCCTAACGCTACTTTTCAGCTTTTGTTATGGTGATTTATTTGCGCAGGAAAAAGGTCGCTTATCGGGAAGCATAGAAAGTAACAATCAGATATATCGAGACGATAGTAAAATTGGTGCTAAGGCACCTAAAGATAAATTTGGATCCAATAATTATCTGAACCTAAATTATTCATATGGAAATTTTCGGGCAGGCATTCAATACGAGGCATATTTTCCACCCTTATTAGGATACAGCTACAAGCTGGAAGATGAAGGAATCGTTCACAAATATGTTTCCTATGAAGATAAAAATTTAGCCATTACGGTTGGTAATTTCTACGAACAGTTTGGAAGTGGACTCCTTTTCAGGGCTTGGGAAGACAGGCAATTAGGCTTAAACAATGCCTTGGAAGGTGTTAGTATTAAATTTCGCCCAACCAAATATATGAGTTTAAAAGCCGTGTATGGTAAACAGCGCAAATATTTTGATACTGGAGATGGCAAAATAAGAGGCATTGATGGCGAGGTAAATATATTAGAGGGATTAAACATCGAAGGGAACACTGTGTTTATTCTTGGAGGTGGATACATAAACAGGTATCAGGAGTACACAGGACCTTTAGAAAACTATCCCAAGAGTGTAAATGCGTGGTCTGCCAGGGTAGATTTTACAAGCGGGAATAGTGCTTTTCAAATTGAATACGTTAACAAGGGAAAAGATGGTAGTTCTCTCCCATCTCAGATTATTCCGGAAGGGAGCGCCTTACTGACTAATTATAGCTACACTCAAAATGGACTAGGTATTAATGCTTCATTTCGAAGGTTGGAGAATATGACATTCAGGTCGGAAAGAAATGCTGTTGACAACGAATTATTCATTAACTACTTACCCGCCAATACTAAGCAACACAAGTATAGTCTGCCCAATTTGTATCCATACTCTACCCAGGCGATGGGCGAAATAGGAGGACAAATTGACCTTGTATACACGATTAAAAAGAAAACTGCTTTAGGCGGAAAGTACGGAACACGAATCTCTTTTAACTATTCCCACTACAATAAGCTAGATGGAACATTAGTTGATGGTGTATTTTATAGCAGCAGTGATTTTTTAAGCCTCGATGGAGCTAAATTATACCGCGATTTTAATGTGGAAATCCAAAAGAAGTGGTCCAGGCGTATAAAATCATACTTCACTTTTATGAATCTTGAATACAACAAAGGAATTATTGAAGGCGACAACAAGGGTATCGTGCAGGCAAAAGTATTTGTCGCAGACCTGTTATACAAGTTCAAAAAAGGAAAAGCTCTTCGTGGCGAAATTCAGTATTTAAATACCAGACAAGATATGAAAGACTGGATTGCTGGTAGCCTGGAATATAATATTGGCAGCCGTTGGTCTTTCTTTTTTTCAGACATGTACAATTCAGGAAAAACAAAGATCCATTACATCAATTTTGGAGGCAGCTATGTAAAGAATTCAACTCGCTTTTCCGTTAGCTATGGCAGACAAAAAGCCGGATTGCTTTGTGTTGGAGGAGTTTGTAGAATGGTTCCTGCGGCGAGTGGTTTAAGTTTTAGCTTGAGCAAAAAATTCTAGTATTACTTCTTATACTTTCTTCTGAAAGGCAAAGAGATTGAATAAAGGAAATAAAAGAACAAATCAAACCCTTCTTTCCTTTGTGATAGGTAAAATTGTAATTGGATAAAATGATTGAGATTATAAAAAAGTAATTCTAGTAATCTAAAGTCTTTTCAAAATAAAAAAGGAGCAAGCCACAAGCGGCTTGCTCCTTTTGTTATGTATCTATCTTTTTCGATACTTCGGCTTCATCTTTAACTCTAAAGGACGACTTGAGTATTCCTTTTTGCCAAGCTCAGGAGCTGCTTTGAAATTTTCAGGAACCTCTACCCCAGTTTTGGCGCTTCTCTCAAGCATCATTTCCAGAGCCAATGCATAATCGTAATGTATTCTGACATCATCCCTTGTTGTATCATTATATGCAATATAACGCAAATACTCTACACACTTGTAAAACCACTCATCAGGATAATCTGTTCCGTAACGTTTGTTAAGCCTTACCATGAACTTTAATCGATCAATCACCTTTTGTTTGTTAAGCGTGGAATCGACTAACAATGCATCAATCGATTTTATAGCCTGCGTATAGTCTTTTTTGAAATAAATGTTATCAGAGATTTTCTTCAATCGAATATTAAACTCTTTTCCTTCAAAATCACATAAGGTGCTCATTACTTCTGCACTGCAATATTGTGTTTCTTTTGCCAATTTCTTATCTACCTCTTCTTTCCCGAATAGTTCAACAAACTTGTTGTAATTATCGGAAACCTCCTTCAAATATGGATTGTCATATCCTGAAATGCAATCATTATACAGTTTCCATATAACAAGTTCGGTTAATTTTCCACCATTTTTAATGATTTCATCGAAACCTGCCCTAAGCGCATCCCTTTTGTAAATTGATGACATATACCTTACGTAAGAAATCATAAAATCCTGATCTCTATTCCCCTCATCATATTGCGATAGGATGTACTCCGATGTTGTTTGAGGTTGCAAGGCTGCTTTTCCCACGGTAATAAATTCCTCTGAAGATTTTCTTCCTCCACTTCTGTGCACAATTTTTTCGTTTACCGGATTAACAAATGCATAAGTTGGGTAAGATCTAACTGCATATTTCTTTGCCAGCAACTTACCTTCTCCTGTTTCTGCATCTATCTTCAGACAAACAAATTTACGATTGTAGAATTCCCCCACTTCGGGCAATACAAACACCGTTTTAGCCATATTCAAACACGGTCCGCACCATTGAGTGTAAAAATCTATGAACAGTAATTTATCTTCTTTTTGTGCTTTTATCTTGGCCTCTTCCCAATTGCCATGAAAAAACTCAATTCCATCTGTTTTTTCAGCAAATAAACTAGTACTTACAAATAGCATCAAGGATATTTGCAATATTTTTATTTTCACCATTATCTCTCTGTTTTATTGCAATGATTCTCCCTATTTTTAGCAATATCTCCACCAGGAAATTAACTAATAAATACAGTCCATCTCCAGTCTAAAATAAGGATAAGGTATGCAGTACTCTACTTAAACTGCATACCTTATAACTGTTTGAATTCTTAATAACCAGGATTTTGCTCTACCGGATTACCATTCGTTTCACTGGATGGAATTGAAGAAATTCTGAAATCTTCAATACGCTGACGGTATTGCGCTTCAGCATCGCTTCCCTGCGCAATGGCTTTATCTAATGATTCTCTTAGAATATCATTTCTTTCCAACAATTTTTCTGCTCCAAAACGTCTTAAAGCGAAATATTCATGCCAGTTTTCAAATGACATTTCGATTAACCACTCATTACAAATGGCTGTTTCTATTTCCTCTTGAGTTGCATGAGGAACAGGATTGGCCCCAGCACGAGCTCTAATTGCTGCAATTGGTGCGTAAGCATCTTCATAAGAACCTCCACTACGATAGATAGCCTCGGCTTTCATTAAATAAATTTCTGCTGTACGCAAATACATTAATGGCAAATTATTGGATGAATTAACAAGCTTTTTAACGGTTGGATTTTTATAAACCGTTCCCGATGATCCGTAACGATAATCAACCACTACAGTATCACCAATAATTGCATTGTACCTTGGATCATCTCCCAATAAACTGATATAGTTTGATGATGGTCCCCATTTTCCAGAACTAAAAGAGGTAATTCGCGTTTCAAGACTGGAAGCATCTGAATCTCCAAATACTCTACCAAAAAGTATTTCGCCAGTACTTTCCCAATCAGAGAAAATTGTAGAATAATCAGGTGCTAATGCATTTTCTGTATGAGCCAATACTTCATTTGCCATGTTTATACAGTCGGAATATCTTTCCATCTGAAAAAGCACTCTTGCTTTTAAAGCTTTGGCAGCTACTTTTGAAGCTTGCGAACATTCTGAATATTCAGGACATTTATCTATTGCAATCTCCAACTCTTCCAAGATCATTTCATAACTCTCAGCAACCGTAGATCGGTCTTTCTTCACATTTTCAATTGACGGCAATTCGTTACGAATAATTAAACCCAACTTACTGTTCATATCCCAATGCTGTGTAAATCGTAATAGTAATCGCTCGTAGGCCAAGGCTTTTAAGAAATGTAATTCTCCAACAATTTCTTCTTTTCTGTTTCCTTCAAAATCATCAATTCCTTCAATAGCAGACAACAAAAAATTGGCATTCTTTATTAATCCATAATCAAATGACCACTCATTACCTCCATTACCATACAATACCGGCCAGTAGCGTTCATAATACCAAACAGCATTTCCTCTTGTCCACCATTCCGGTTTTCTCATGGTACCTGCTTTAAAACTACCTTCAACCATTATATCTCTTGAATAATAGGCATCTGCAGATAAATTTGCATATACACCAATTAATGCCAATTCTACTGTATTAGCATTGGTGATGGCTCCATCCAAATCAGCCTCATACGGAGGTAACTTTTCTAAAAAATCATCTGTTGAACAACCAAACAGCAAAATACTGATTAGTAGTATATTTATATATCGTTTCATAGAATTTGCTTTTTATAAGTTTAACTTCAATCCAACTGAATAAGTTCTAATTCCAGGATAACTGGTTTCATAATTTCCTCCAAAATTACCATAAGCGTTAACAGTTGCCGGGTCGGTTCCCGGATAGGAAGTAATTGTGAATACATTCGTTCCCGACACATAGACTTGTCCACTTATCGGTAAACCTTTAATCTCTGGTATATCATACGAAATCCTCAAGTCCTGTAATCTAAAATAAGAAGCATCATGTAAACTCATTTTAGTCAATGCAGGAACTCCCTGTCCCAGATAAATTGCCGGAATATTAGCATCAGTATTCTCTGGTGACCAACGATTGTAAAGGTTATAATCAACCAGTCCGGCCAATTGGCTTGGCACATTCTGTAGTGTTTTACCATAATACTTCAAGCCTCCAATCTGAAAACCAAAATTAGCTGTTAATGACAAACGCTTGTATTTCATGTTGGCATACATTCCTCCAAACAAATCAGGATCAGGATTTCCGATAATGGTCTTGTCTTTACTATCTACCTTCCCATCACCGTTTAAATCTGTTAATTCAAGATTACCTGGGTATAATGTTCCATAATAGGAAGAGTGTCCATTGTCTACTGCATTTGCATTCAACTCATCAATTCTATCCTGATTTTGAATGATACCATTGTATTCATATCCAAAGAAAGAACCCATGGCATGTCCAACTGCCAACACCTGTGATCCTGTTCCCTGAACAATGGTTCCACTAGAATTCTCTACTGCCCCCTCTTCTTCCAGTTTTCGAATCTCATTCTTATTGGTTGCCAGGTTTAGTCCCAAATCCAACACAAAATCCTTCCTGTCAATAAGCTTTGCTTTGATATTGAATTCAAATCCCTGATTTCTTACACTACCAATATTGTAATACATATCGTTAACAGCCATACTCGATGGGAAAGAAAACTCACGAATCAAGTCTTCCGTATCTTTTCTGTAATAGCCTATGGATCCTGTCAATCGATAATTGAACAATGCAAAATCCAATCCAGCATCGTATTGAGTTGAAAGCTCCCATTGGATGTCTTTGTTACCAATCTGTGAATGCTCAATACCAGGCTGATCGTTATATTTGGTAGCCCTGTACAAATCTCTGTTAGAATAACTATCTAAATTCTGAATACCGGTCTTACCAGCTGACACCTTTAATTTTAGGTCATTTATAAAGTCAAGATCATTTAAAAACTCCTCTTTGTTAATTCTCCAGGCAATTGCTCCCGATGGAAAGAATCCGTAACGATTGTTCTTTCCAAACATAGAAGAACCATCGTAACGAGCAGTAACAGTGAAAAGATACTTATCCTTATACTTGTAATTTAAACGAGCAAATGAAGAAAACAGAGACCTTCCTCTCTTACTATCTGATGAACGATCAAACTCAGTTCCTGCAGAAACATTCGTATAGATCTCATCCATTGCAAAACCGCTCTTTGCAAGATAACCAGACTGGCTTTCAGAATCCTCGTAAGAAACACCACCAACAAAATCAATATCATGAACTTCATTAAATGTTTTTGCATAGCTCAAAGTATTATCAAGCACAGTATTAAAACCTCTGCTTTCAGCCTTGCTTGCCGATGCTTCATTGTACCAGCTCAAATAACTTGGTGAAAATTGATAATTGTAATTCATGTATTGATTCACCGAGAAACTGGTTTTAAACTTCAGGTCTTTCAATACTGTTAGTTCTCCGTAAAGATTACCGGATAGCCTGTATTCATCTGAGTTGTTGATCTCGTTTGATTCTGCTACTGGATTCACATCGTAATAAGAAACTCCATCCTCACCATATACAGGTAAATCAGGACGATGTCCCTGAGCTGAGAACATAGAGGTACCAGATCGGCTCTGATCTGTGTAAGACAAGTTGATTCTTGTCCCGATCTTAAATTTAGGATTGATATCAATATCCAAATTCACACGACCTGAATATCTTGTCAGATCATCATGAACCACCATCCCCTTGTGATCCATTAAAGAACCGGAAATAAAATAAGAGATATCCTTACTTCCTCCGCGCACTGACAGGTCTACATTCTGTCTGTTTGCTGTTTGTTTTACCAAATCAAACCAATCGGTGTCTGCGTCACCAACATATCCACCATCCGGATCAAGAATGTTCTCTGCCGTTCTGTTTCCCGGATCTACTACCAATGTTTGGTTGGCCAAATCAGTTAAAAAAGAACGGAACTCATCTCCGTTAAGCATCGAAAAATTTTTAATCTGAGAATCCGTAGAGTAATTGTAGGATACAGAAAATTTAGCTTTCTCATTCAATCTACCTCTTTTGGTAGTGATCATCAACACACCATTTGCAGCCCTTGATCCGTAAATAGCTGAAGCAGAAGCATCTTTCAACACATCAACCGAAGCTATATCAGACGGAGGAATGGAATTTAAAATCTCCGCATCATCTGTAGGTACACCATCAATCACGTACAATGGCTCATTACTACCAGTAAGGGAAGTAGCACCACGAACTCTTACTCTTACCGTTTCACCCGGACGTCCTGTGTTTCCACTTACCATTACCCCTGCAGCCATATTCTGCAACAAAGAAATAGAAGACGGAACGTTTTTCATTTCCAACTCTTTCTCAGAAACACGAGCTACCGAACCTGTAAAATCTCTAACTGCTGTTGTTCCATACCCTACAACAACAACTTCTTCCATTTGCTCTGTATCTGCGGTTAAAGTAATATCTTGCACAACTTGTCCAGTATACTTAATTTCTTGTGGCAACATTCCAACAAAAGAGAAAATCAATACTGCATTTTTATCTTCCAATTCCAAAGTATAGTTCCCATTAATGTCGGTAGCAACACCCGTTGTGCTCCCCTTAATTACAACAGATACACCCGGTAAAGGCTCCCCATATTTATCGGTTACTCTTCCTTTTAGTTCTTTCTTTTCCTGCACTTCCTCTATAACGGGAACAGGATCCTGTTTGGTAATGATTACAAAATCCTCAACAATTTCGTACTTTACCGGTGCTTGCTGACAAATTTCATTCAACACTTCTTCCAGACTGGCATCTTCCATATCCAGCTGAACTTCAATCTCATCATCTATTTCATTTACATTGTACATGAAATAAGTACCAGTTTGATTATTCAGATCTTCCAACACATCAACCAATGATGTTTTAGCCTGAACACTAACTTGTTGTCCGAGAAGAACAGATGCAGAAAGCTGCAAGCTGCCAACAAGAATTAAAATAAAACTTAGCTTCATAACAAGCAGGGTTTTTCGAATGGTAGGTGACATACACCTCCACATAAGGTTTTTTTTCATAACTTTATGGTCTAGATTAATACTACCATTGACACAATTCTCAATGGTTTGTTATTTGTAAAACAGGGAATGTGGCCGCATTTCCTGTTTTTTTTATGTGCTTTGGGGTGGCCGCCACAAAAGCACAATATCTTTATTCAGGTTTCCCTACAATAATTTTATCATCTTTAATGGCAAACTGTACATCTGCCATCTTTTCTATCATTTCGAGTGTAAAGTTCAAGCTTTTGTTTTTCTTGGCTGCACCCGTAAATCGGTACTCACGATATCTGTGATCGGTAAAGAAGAATTCAACATTGTACCATCGGCTTAACTGATGGCAAATTTCTTCCAATGACTGATCTTTATAACGGAACACTCCATCTTTCCAGGAGGTATACAAATTAGTATTTACCCTTTCTACCTTAAATCGATTGTCTCCTTTTTTTACAGTTGCCTGAAATCCTGGCTTCAACAACTCCTTATTCCCCAAACAGCTTAGCTCTACACTACCCTCAACCAAAGTAGTTGAAATGTGCTCCTCATCATGGTAAGCTGATACATTAAAACTTGTTCCCAGCACCTTTATTTCGGTATCGTGCGATGCTATAATAAATGGCATATCTGGATTATGACTTACTTCGAAATAAGCTTCTCCAGTTAATTCCACTTTCCTTTTGTTTCCCACAAACTGCACAGGATATCTAAGGCTCGATTCCGAATTCAACCACACTTTTGTTCCATCGGCTAATACCAGCGAATACTCTCCTCCTCTTGGAATTTCAATTTGATTGTAAATCACTCTGTCTTTAGCGGAAGAAGCATTATCATATATCAATTCGCTGTCAGCATTCTTTTGAATCAAAGTTCCATCTGCCTCAGTAATCAACTCCTTGTCATTTTCCTCAAGGTTCACTTTTTGTCCATTTTCAAGCGTAAGTACAGCCTTTTTTGAACCAATGCTCGATATTTCCGCAAAATTATAATCCTTTCCAAAATCATAATCAGTTCTTACCTGCTCAATCATGAAATAGCCAACTGTAAATAAAACCACAACTGCTGCAGCATAAGGCAACCAAGTATGTAATCTTCTTACTTTCGATTTCTTTTCAGGCTTCGACAGAGATTTGCTAATGTTCAACCATGCATCTTCTTTTTGAATTTGATCCAAATTGCTCAAAGCTCCACTCTCTTTAAAAAGAGCCAGGTATTGGGCAAACTCATCAGCATTGGCCTCATCTTCTTTCAGCCACTTCTGAAGTTTCTGAAATCCCTCTTCAGAAATTCTCCCTTGTTGATATTCTTGAATTAGTTCTATAATATGTTCTTGCGAAATGTTCATTTTCCCCATTGTTTATAGCTATAAGTGTGTTTTTTGAAAACGGGTGACAAGTTTTTTCAACTTTTTTAAAAATATCTTTTAAGGTAGTGAACAAAGGGTAATTAGCAATGAGTAATTAATAATGAATAATTAAAGGGAAGAGTAGCTTGAAGCTGAATGATATCTGCGGCGTTTCCGATAAGCAATACCACGGTGCACTGCACCTTTGGTTTCCACATGCTTGCAATCTGCAAATGCTTCGGTGCTATGCACCTTTATTTTAAACTCAAAACAAGCCACAGTGTGGCGCAGTATTTATAGCAAGAGGTTCAATTTTGATGTAAGGTGCAGCGCACCGGAGTATTCGGTTAATTTTGGGAAAGCATTATTTTTAAGCATGAGATCCCTCAATTCTTCGGGATGACTGCAAACTTAGAATGTACAGTTGATAACTGAAAACTGATCAAGGTAGCAAGATCATCACCAATACATCCAAATTACTTCGCAACTGCTTTAAAGCTCTGGAGTAATGTGTTTTTACTGTATTGATGGATATGTCCATATCTTCAGCAACTTCGGCATATTTCATTTTCTCGAAAGCTATGGCTTCAAAAACGGCTTTGCATTGGGCGGGCAAAAGAGCAATCTCTTTATATAGGCTTTCTTTTCTTTCTTCCAATTGCTGACTTTCGTAGTTGTCTTCGATGATATTGTAGGCCTTATTCTCCATTTCTTCGAATCGAAATTTTTGATCTTTTTTTATCTGATTGATGGAATTGTTGCGAACAATACTAAAAAGGTAAGATTTAATAGAACCAGTAAAATTAATCATTCTATTTTTCTCCCATAGGGTAATGAAAGCTTCCTGCACAATGTCTTCTGCTTTCTCGTAGGAATCGAAATATTTATAGGCAAATACACAAAGGGGTGTATAATACAAATCGAACAACATGCGAAGACCTGTTTGATCTCCATTCTTGAATTTTTGAATGATATCTTGTTCGTATTGCTCCATATTAACCGTGGTAAAAGTAAAAAAGCTTGTGGAAAATACAAAAAGCCTACGGAGTGGAGAAAATTCAAAAATACCAATTCAATCTTTATATATGATAAACTTAAATTACTACATTTTCAGGGATACCTAAGTCAGGATAACATCTCATTGGATATGTTGTGAAGTAAAAAAGAAAGGCCAACTCAAACAAACGAGTTAGCCTTTTTCAATTTCTATCAATCAGTCTTACCCTTAAAAGCTGAGCTTGTAAACATTCGATTCCTTCCCAACTTTGGTATCCTTAACAATGTAAAAGAAGGTATATTCTCTTAACTCATAAGACTGCTCATCTCTCTTCGCGCGAACATCGATGTATTTGGATCCATTGCAGGTATCCAAATACTTAAAATGGCCTTCCCCATTAATTCGACTGTAAATGCGAACTCCATCAGTTCCTTGTTTTGAAATCCTAATGGTTGGATATCCACCTTGCATTTTCACTTTTACTTCCGGCTTCATATCTGCGGTATCCTGATTGGTATAGGTAATTTCAATTCCCAAATCGACACCAATTGCCTTGGTATAATTGGGCTTAGCCATTAGTTCAACTCTTCTGTCACGCATATAAGGAGTCAATACACCTCTGGACTCATTGAGTTCCTCAATTTTTGCACTGGCATTGGCTACTGCAATATCTTTGGCCTCTTTTTTTGCAATAACATCATCCATAATTGCAATATCCGCAGCAATTTCCTCATCTGTTAAACCTAAAATGTCTTTATAGAGTGGAAGTTTCTTTTTGTAGACAGCGGCTTTATCAACATAAATATTCTCAGGCCCTGCGATAAAGTCGTGCCGTTTTTTAAGTATAGTCATAACTGTAAGATATTAATTCAACATTGGGGCAAGATCATAAACCATTTAGATTAGTCATTTCTTTTTTGAGCTTACCCCCTTAAAATCCATCGTATAAAATAAATCTCTAAAAATTTATATCGATTTACATATTCAGAACGGAAAAAACTTCCATCCCAATGGTTGAACCAAATTGCAATGAGCTACAATTCTTATTGTTAGCACAACTTACTAAGAAGAGAATTGGTTTTGCGAAAAGCCAGAACGATTCAAGAATATAACAACCAATCCAATTCCATCAATTCAACGAGAATAAACTTTTCATTATTAAAGTTAAAAGAGAAGCACAAAAAAATAATCACAAATCAACAAAAAATTTCATTCAATTATTATGATTTACTCTCCTTCCTTTTATCAACCATTCTATACAATTGATAATACATTTTTATGACTACTAGAAGAAATGCGGAAATTTGAGAATCTCATTTTTCAAATTCGAAAACATTCATTTTCTCAAACAGAAACATAAAACAACAAGATATTTTCAAAAAAAGAATAGCACTCCAATTCCTTACAAACAGTACAAGACAGCCTCAAAACTTTTCATTGATATAACTTATCATCACAAAATCATTTCACTCATTCAATCCATCAAAAAAAAATTTTACATTCTAAGATAAGATCCAATTTATGTTAATTCATCTTAAGAATATCAGGCTCAATTATTTCCTTATGTGGTCATTTCTTGAACTGTGAGAGTGATTTTTTGGAGTGTTTTGTGGCAATTTTCGGGTGAAAATGTCCACAAAAAACATGTGAGAGCAATTCTCACACTATATTCTGACGATTTTCAAATGTGAGAATCATCAAAAAACATATAAATACCCACTTTGAACATGAAAATCGCAATTTTCAAATGTGAGAATCGTCAAAAAATAGCTGAACTGAGGATTTTCACGTGTGAGACTCACTCTCACACATGTGAGAATGAGTCTCACACTCTAATCTGAGCATTTTTAAGTGTGAGAATTCACCAAAATAATGTGAGAATCACTCTCAAACCCTTTAATTTCGGGCTTTCTTGTAATTCTTACTCTCAAAACTGTTTTTGCACCCCCCTAAAACTTGCCCTCTATACATATATAAGGTATACAAATACTCTTGCCCTAATTTCCGCGAAGTTTCATTTGAACTATTTTATTGTTAATCATTTTTCAGTCAACTTCTATTTTTATGAGCTTAAAAATTGATTTCATTTTAGAACAAAACGTCATGTTTTTTCGCTTTAGTCACTAAAAAAGATCAATTAACAAACAAAAGTAACTAGTTTGCAATGGTAAATAATTGGTCCAAAATGAATATGGATAATATTAGATTACAGTACCGAGATAAATAGATATTTATAAAGTTTAGACCTGCTTAAGCTTGAAAGAGGCTGTAAAATAGGTGGAGTTTCCGAAAACCAAAATAAAAGAACAAGCAGCAAAACTGTAACAAAAAACGCCCCTCCAATGTTACATTGGAGGGGCGTTAATTTTAAAGCGGGATATTACTACTAATCAATTATCTATATATCGGAAAATTAAACAACCTGTTCTTCTCATTATTTCGCACCTCAGCTTTAATGCTATTCTTTTCACTAATGATTGTATCTCCTATCTCTATAAAATCATAAAACTCATAATCATTAGAATGAAAATAAAACTTATATAAATCATCATTAGAATCCTTCAAAACAAAGGTTGGATTAAGGCGAAAAACAGAATCAACATATTTATCCTCAACAATACCATAAACATCAAACTTTGTCCTTCCAAGAGAGAAATGGCTTTCAAAATATTTCTCATATGGCTCCATTGGTTCCATTACTAAGTTTAAAATTAGAAGAGTCAGTAGTCCTCCTCCAATGAACACAATTTTCAATTTATTTTTCCAACTCATATCATCCTTTCATGGAAGATTAAATATTAATTTAAAGCTAATCAACTCAAAAGAGAAAGAATTTCTTCCTCTACTTGAAACAAAAAAACTGTGCCTTCAATACCTGAAGACACAGTTTACTGAGCCACTAACTAATATATTATCCTCTAGTGAGGAAACTGAATAAAATACTTTCTAATTGTCTTTTACAAGACGAATGTACATTCTGTATGTACTTGGTTTGGTACTTCCTCTGTTTACACCAGCTTTTGAACCTGAAAGTGCTCTGTTCCAGTACGACTTACCTCCAGTAAAAATATTTGTCTTGTAAGAGTTGGTCCAGAAATAAGTATATGAACCTTCACCTTTGTCTTCAACAGTTTTATTGTATCCACCAGGAAGGGCGTTAAATTTCAATTCGTTTGTTGCTTCAGGTGTGCTATTCCAGGTAGTACTTAAGAACTTGTGAGTTGTGTTTCCGCGGTATCCTGTATAATCAACATCATTCTCATCCATACCACTAAATCTTTCCAGCTCTTTCCACTCCTCGTCGGTTGCTACGTGCCATCCTTCAGGAGCAACATCATCAAGATAGTATGCACTGTACATTACACCATACTTGCCGTAGTTTTCGTGAGCCTTAGCTTCTGCTACTGTTGGCATAACAAAATCGCTTTGTCCGAATCCAGCAACAATTGGCAATCCATAAACCGAACATTTGTTCTCATCGTTATCAGGATCTACAAAGAAAGGAAGGTATGCATAGTTCTCAGCCAACCAGGTCTTGCCATTAATGGTTACTGTCTTATAAACCTTACCATCTCTTGTATCGGTCCATGTACCTTCAGCAATACCTGTTTCGCTGCCTCTGGTTGTGAAGTTAATTACATTACTTTCTACAACTGCACCAGTTTCATCCTTGGTTTTAAGCATTGCGTAGTAAGCAGTCTCGAACTCCAAACCTTCCACAACAAACGTCAATTCTTCAATATCTGCCTGCTTTAAATCTGCAGCATCAAAAGAATCATCTGTGCTTACGTAAAGGTCGTAAACCAATTTTTCAGGCTGCAATTTTCCTTCACTATCTTTTTTCTTGTCAGGATCGGTTGAAGCCTCCCACGATAGCTCTACATTCAACTTGTCATCCTTAATCGATTCTGTAATTTCATCGTTTAAAACTGCAGCTGTTGGAGGTGTGTTGTCGGTGCTAAATGAGAATACATCACTTGATGTTTTTCCACCTTCACTATCTACAGCAACAATCTTCCAGAAGTAAGTTGCATTTCCTCTAAGGTTATTTAAAGTAAACTCAGTTACTGTCAAATCTTTCTTGTATGGGAAATTCTCATTGATTTCCTTATTGGTTCCGTAGTAAATGGTATAAGTTACGGCATCATTATCAGCATCAGTTGCTTCCGACCAGCTAATTTTAACTGTCTTAACAACACCGGTATGCTCATTTGCAGGAGTTTTAAGATCAACTTTTGATGGCAATGAGTTCAAGGTAGTAAAGCTTGCTACATCACTGGCTACACTTTCGCCTTCAGTATCTACTACAACCACTTTCCAGAAATACTGAGTATGTCCATCCAACTCTACAGCATACTCTGTTGCTGTAATATCTTTTGCAACAATATCACTTTCAGTTAATTCTTCAGATTTTCCAAGGTAGATATTGTACTTCAATTCATCTCCATCCAAATCTTCTGCTGTCCATTTCATTGTGATGTTCTTCTCAACATCCACAGCTTCGTTTAATGGAAATTCCAGACCTGAAACTGTTGGTGCAGAGTTTTTGGTTGTGAATGACCAAACTTCCGATTCAGCGCTACCTCCATTATCATCGTCGGCAACCACTTTCCAAAAATATTCAGTATGTGGCTTTAAGGCTGTTTTAAGAGTAAATGTATTTTCCGAAATGCCTTTTGCTACTTTATCATCAGCTATAAACTCCTTTGTTTCCGAAACATACAAATCATATTTTACCATGTCGTTGTCCGGATCAAGGCTTTTCTCCCAATTGAAAGCAGGTTTTACTTCCATATCTTTAGCCTCATTAACAGGAGTCGTTAATTTCGCTGCTGATGGCAAACTGTTTTCATCATCATCCTCGCACGAAAACATTGATAAAAGCCCCAAAGAGATGAGTGCAATTTTAAAAAAATTTTTCATTGTTAATATATTTTAAAGGGTTAGAGCAAGGTGTACAATCCCTGGTACAAAGCAATGTAACACCTTGCATACAAATTAATTCTAAGAAATTTTCAGGGTAAATCCTTCTTGCTGTGATTTGGTTAGGAGCACCCTTTAATAATCAGTTATTCTAATCTTGTAATAAAAAAGTCCTTTGGATTATCTTGGGAAATAAAATCCCAATCAATTAAACCATATTCAACAGTTCTTTTAATGTACCATCCTCCATCATTACACAAGTAGTCCACCAATTCGTTGAACTCTTTGTTGTTTTTAATGGCTTCTCCAACACTTGGGTCTTCATTGTCTTTGGTACAAAACTCACCTGTCAATCGCTTCATTTTAATACGATCTTCCTGCAATTTTACCATTTCCAAAGGCACAAAATAAAAGTAGAACTGGTTGTATCTTTCAAAAGAGAACAACAAACCTTCTCCGAGATGTTTTCCAAATTCATAGTCATGATTGTATACCTCATCAAGCACAGGGTTTCCATCTTCATCAAACAAAGGAATTCTCTGTTTGTAATCAGTTACCACTACCATACTCTTAATTACAGGATTGGCTTTTTTCATAGCAATATACTTGTCCCATGCCTGCCCGAAACTACTTCTCAATTTCAGACTGTAATGATTCATAAATTCATCATATACACCAGGCACATAATACATTGGCAAGTCAGTACAATACAAATAACCTTCCAAATCAGAGTTTGCCAATTCGTATCTTTTCTTCTCCTCATTATAGGTGAAATACTGAATTTCAGATTCCTCAACTGTAATTGGAGTGCTTAATCCCATTCCATCATGGTCGAAATACAACATCTTTCTACCTGAATAGAATTCTCCTTTATAATTGTAATTGTAATCGCAAGCACTAGCCATCGAACTCAAATCCATTCCCAATACAACCGGATTTTCTTCACTAGCACCCAAGCCTGAAGTAATGGCCAGGTTCATGTGTCTTTTAGTGCGTTGCTCACCCAGCAGGTTTACAAATTTTTGGACAGGAGCAAAATCCGAAAGGTCACGGTCCGCCTTCTGTAATTTCAATTTTCCTTTGTACACTTTCCCTTCCAGAATAATTTCTGTTTTGTCTTCAGAAATGGAAACGAAATTGTATTCAATGTCTCCACCCATTCCATCAGGAGCAGTTTCCCCCGGGTAGCTCAAAGGCGTAAAATTATCATTGTAGGTATTGAATACCAATTCCATATCCGCTTCAGACATGATTTTGTACTCACTAACTGCCGGATCTTCCAAAGTATTGGATTTAAGACTTAAAGTATTGTCTTCATTAAAATGTGCCACATTGTAAAGCACGTATTCAAACTCTCCATTTACAGAGCAGGTAAATTTCCAGCCAAACTCTGAATCAGTCAGAATTTTCTTGTATTCCTTAATGGTAGATTGCATTCTTGCATCTGGAAGCTCATCAAACTTATTCTCAAAATCATTCTTATCGCAAGAAGTCATGCCTAATGCAAGAAAGATGAACAATATGATATATTTAAATTTCATTTGGATTTCCTTTTAATAAATTAAAGATTATTCCTCGCTGTTTTCAAGAATTAATTCATTGGTTGCAATCTCTATTTTGCCTTGCAATTCAAACAAATCAATTCCCCACTCAGTTTTATAATATTCAGTAATAATATCAATCTTCTTAAGCATGATAGATAAACCAATAGGTCCGGCTTGATCCTGCTGAAGTGTTAATGATCCGTCTTTATTTTGAACAATACCAATTCCAAACATGTACAGCTTCATCTGGAAATCTGATAATACCTTTTGAGTCAAATTTCCGGTAACCATACCATATTGATCTTTTTCAGGAACTACTCTTTCAATTGGCATATTACTGTTTTGAACTGTGGATAATATGGTTGCTACAATCTCAACGAAATCTTCATGATCATTGGACATACCATATGGTGTAATAAAACCTAAGGTATTGGCTTTTATATCACTAAAGTTGTACCAAGCTCCTGTATAATTTCCTTTAGACAATTCCTTAAATGCTACCGGATAGTGAATTTTCTGGTGTAAAATGTGAGAAAACTCATGATGCATGGTATGAAAGGCTTTAGCCATTCCCTGAAGATCAAGATGATCAAATGCATCCACATCGAACACAGTCACCTTTCTTCCGCCTTCAGCTAAACCTAAGGTCATGGTTCCATCATCGTTGTACTGAGGAGTTCCCACCAAATAGATCAATTTAGGAACATAGGTTTTAATGAACTCTTCTCCTCCGACTTCTTCATAAGGCTTAATCCAAATTTTATGCAGTGCCTTCATGAATTGCTCAGCCTTCTCCTTACGAGGAGGGGTTACATGAAAATTGTTATCTACCTCACCATCTTCCCATTTCCATTTTATTTCCATATTATATGGAACGGTAAAGGTTTCGTACAACCACTTATCGAATTCACTCTCGTGAACTTCATCTACATAAATAACTGATTCTTCTCTCAAATCATCCTCATTATCACAAGAATAAAAAGCAAACAGAGAAAGAACACAACAGAATTTTATTAGTATATTTTTCATCGTCTTCAACTTATCTAGGGTTAGCTTCAATACCTTGTGCCTGCGCATTTAGTGGTATCTGCAATTGTTTTCTCGGATCTTTTTCAGACAGGTAAGCAACATCGCCATTTACAAAATAGTGTCTCACCTTTGTGTTGAATCTTTTGTGATCGAACCATCTGTTTCCTGTGTAGTAATACTCTTTTCTACGCAAATCATAAAGGCAATTCATATACACACGTTGGGTTTCATCTAATTCGTAAAATGGACTCAAGCCATACTCATAGTTTGACTCCTTGTACTCTTTTTCCATTTTCGTGAAATCCACCTTGTGAGTTGTACCATTGTAAGCACGTAATCTTCTGCTCATATAAGAATCCATATCAGTATGAACTGCAGTATAGTTTTTCAACATGGCATTGGCTTCCATACGAAGTAACAGTGCCTCTTCCACATCAACCAGTACATTCATAATCATGTAGTAACCAATATCGCTGTTCAGACCCGTTTTTTTGGTATGATATCCCCACTTCACGAAGAAAATATCAGGATCACCACCGTATAAATCCCAAATCCAATCCCCACCAACAAAACTTTTTCTGTAAACAAAATCGTAGAATTCCTTGCTCATGGCATATTGGTAACTTCCATGGAAATATACGAACCAGCTACTGTACTGAGGTGTAACCAACAAATTTGCTTTCTCATCTGTCTTTCCCCATTGAATAATGGCTTCGTTGATATCCATTTTGCTGTATTCACCGTTAAGATCTCTTAACTGCTCTGCAGGATCGCTTGCAAGTACAAGATCTGTGTGTTCCAGCACTTTCTGAAAATTGCCTTTCCAGCTGTAAAAACGAGCTGCAAATGTATGTGCGGCTTTAAAATTCCAATGAAGAATTTTATTGCCGTAAGCATTATCATCAATGTATTTTAATCCTTCAACAATATCCTTTTCAAGATTTTCATACACATCAGCTACAGTCCCTCTGTGGTACTGGGTTAACACGTTAGTTTCCGGCTTAGTAACATATGGTATCCCAAGATCGCTATCTGCTGTTGCAGGATCATAAGTCGGACTCCATAGGTTCACCAACATGAAATGACAATAAGCTCTTGCAATCAATGCTTCCCCATAAAACGGTTTCACATCATCACTCATCTCACCATTGCGTTTGCTTTTCTCAATGGCATCCAAAGCATGATTTGCCTGCTTTATGGCTGAATAACAACCTGTCCAGTATGAATCAGGCGAATCCTGAGTCGTCAATCTAAAATCAAGCCAATTGTAGGCATCGCTGTTGATTTCATTTTTTCTTGAACTTTTTGGTTTCTCAGTTGCATTGTCACTCATCGCGTAGCAAAACATCTGGTGGTTCTGTTCAGGATAAGCGAATGTTAGCAACTCTCCTATTTTTTCAGGAGAATCAATTACAGTTCTATCATCTGGCATTTCGTCAAGAAAACTGCTGCATGAAGTAAATGCAAGCAATAAGGCCGCCAGTAAGATGTTAATATTATTTCTCATTAGGTTTTTCATTATAGGTTCAATCTTAAGCTTAGGGTATATTGGCGAGATACCGGAAGTGCAACTCCACCGTTACCGAAGAATTCAGGATCCTGACCGTTTAAAGCTTTGTCTGAATACAACAGGAACAGATTGGTTCCCTGCGCTTTAATAGAAACATTGCCAATTCCAAACTTACTTGTCAGTTTTTTTGGAAGTGAATAAGAAATTGACAATTCTTTTAATCTGACAAAATCACCTTTAGCTACACGTTGATCAGAGTAGTTGAAAGCGTTATAGGTTGCTTCAAGACCAGAACCAAATTCCTCATAGATTCTCTTACTGGCAATTGCCGGAATATTGGTAATCTGCTCATCGCCCGATTTCATCCACCTGTTCTTCATGTCCTGAGGCATAGCATCCAAATCACTGTATTTAGCATGGAAACTTGGATACAAACGAATAACATTCCCGAATTGATAGGTACAGAATAGATTCACCGACAAATTCTTGTATTTGAATCTGTTTGAAATACCACCTGTTACCTTTGGATCGATACTACCTTCGTATTTCAGGTGAGCAACATCGGTATCCTGGAAATAGATGTTCTTGGTTACATTTCCTTCCTTGTCATAGTAAGTTGGCAAACCTCTGTTATCCAATCCTGCAAAGGGAATCGAGAACAAACCTCTAACGGCACCTCCAAGAGTAGCTGCTCCTTCAGCTTTGGTCAGACTTAGGATGTTAGGCTGTCCATACAATTTTGTAATTTCATTCTTATTGTAGGCAAAAGTCAGGTTTGTATCCCAGCTAAAGTCATTCATTTTGATGTTCTTCGTATTTAAACTAAACTCAAAACCTTTTGACTCCATATCTGCATAGTTAGCTAACTTCCATAACTCACCACCAATACCTGATGTTTTAATGGCTGCAATTAAATCAAAACCATCTCTTTTATACATATCAGCACTAATGCTCACTCTGTTGTTCCAAAGACCAAGGTCAAAACCAAAGTTGGTTTCGTATTGTTTCTCCCAAGTCAATTCTGAATTCATCAAACTAGAAACTTTCAATCCATTCTGAACTTCATTTGGAAAAGGTGCAACAGATAATCCTGACCTAAAAACAGCTCGGCTATTAGTTGCCGGTCCCATACTTGCAGTTAAACCATATGTTCCTCTAAAGCTTAGATGTGATAACCATTTAACATCCATAAGGAAAGGCTCTTCTGTAGCATTCCACTTAGCACTCACATTCCAAGTTGGCAACCATCTGGCATCTTTTGAATCTCCCAAACGGTTACTTCCATCAACACGAACAGTAGTGTTTAAGGTATACTTACCTGACAAGCTGTAAGCCATATTGGCAAAAAATGCTACTGATCGATCTTTTGAAGTAGCGGTTCCAAAATAAGGGAAACCAGCCTGAGTTAATTTCTTGATCATATTAGGATCTGTGAAAACAGTATTTCCTTTGTCATACTGAATACCGTAACCATCAAAGCCTGTAGCTTCGCGATCTGACGATTTCATGTCCTGACCAAGCATTACATTCACCAAGTGTTTATCGTTAAATGTATTGTTGTAGTTAATTACATTACGGAAATAAAAGTTTCTCAACATATTATCTTCCCTGTTGTAAAATCCTCCTTTTGGTAAAACAACCATTGGTCTCTGATTTGGATTTTCAGGATCACTCCACAGATATTTGTTTGCATCCTCAATGGTAGCATCATCTGCAGCGCGATATGCATTTGCAACATTTGAATGCTCCGTCATTTTGTGTTCCGAAGTGGACTTTACATATCGGATATTACCTACAAAATTATAGGACAAGTGATTGTTGAACTTATAATCAAGATTTGCCTGAATATTTAAATCCAGCACATTCAAATCAATGTAATTGTTCTTGAATTCCTCAAAAATGTTGAATGGAGCATAATTCATGCGGTTGTAACGATGTGATCCATCTTCTTCATAAGGAACAATGGTTCTACTTGTATTTAAGGCATAAGAGAATGGATTAATGTCAAATTCTCGACTGTAATCACCATTTACAGCATCTGAAGTTCTGCTGAAAGTTCCAGGTGCTTGCTGATCACGAAAGCTACCTTTTGTTGACATCCCAACCGATAATTTGTCAGTTAATTTAAAATCTCCCTTCATATTAATGGTATAACGATCAACCTTATCGGCAATGGTCCAACCATCATCATGCAAAAAACTTGAAGAAACATAGAAACTAGCTGTTTCAGATCCACCGCTCAAACTTACTGAATGATTTTGCATTAAACTGTTTCGAAAAAGAAGATCAAACCAATCTGTATTTGCCTTCTCGTACTTGCTCAAATATTCAGCTCTGGCCTTTGGTGTATTTTCCAAGCCATATTTTCCGTTCTCATAAGTATTAATGGCATCATACATTTGGTAGTACACACCGCCATCCTTACTTCGCATCATCTCAGCATGTCCAAGCCAGCCTTTTCTTTCCATTTCACGGAATACCGACATTTGATCCTGGGAGTTCATTATGTCATATTGTGCGTAATTTGGTTTAGACTTTACTGTAAATTCTGAAGTTACATTCACTTTGGATTTCCCCTTCTTACCTTTCTTGGTATTGATTACAATCACACCATTCATGGCTCTTGCGCCATACAAAGCAGTGGCTGAAGCATCTTTCAAAATCTGGAAATCTGCAATATCTTCTGCATTAATACCAGCAACCGAACTACTAATAAGTGTAGCTACATCACCAGAAGACAATTGATCAGGGCTAACATCAACAACGTCTTCCAATACAACACCATCAACAACCCAAAGAGGTTTGGTATCACCATAGATAGAAGATGCACCACGCACACGAATTTTTGGTGCTGCACCAAAAGTTCCAGACACATTCTGAACGCTTACACCGGCAACCTTACCTTCCATCATTCTACCAACATCAGTAATACCTGCTACTTTGGCATCTTCAGCCTTTAGCTTGGTAGCTGATCCAGCAAATAACTTTCTATCAATTTTCTGATAACCTGTTGTTACAATAACTTCACTCAACTGTTCTGCCGAAGATTTAAGAACAATGTCAAGATGTGTTTGATCAGTCACAAGTATCTCTTGGGTTTCCATTCCAATAAACGACACTTGCAAAATATCATTATCCGTTGGTGTATAAGAAAGTTCAAATTGTCCATCGAAATTGGTAGAAACCCCCACGGTTGTGCCTTTGAACACGACCGATACACCAGGTATTGGTAACTTTTGATCATCAAGTACAACCCCTGTTAATTTTTTCTTATTTTGTACGAGAGCTGAAGTAGGTAATGGCTTTAAAAGAATCGTATTGTTTGCCAACTCATATTCAATTCCCGTATTCATTAATACTTGCTCAAGAATTACCTCTACAGATTCGTTTTCATGACTCACCGTAATATCATTGATATCTTTTAAATCATTGGCATTATATAGAAAACCCAAATCAGTTTGCAATTCTATCTGTTGAATCAAATCTTCCAGACTGGAATTTTCCAAATCAACATTTATTCTACTTTGCGAAAGAATCGTTGCATTAGCCTGAATGCCAAACAACAATATTAAAACGATAACATTTCTCATAGTTCGTAACATTCTTACCCACCGAATAAAAGCGGCAGATGAGTCCCGAAAAAAGATTTTTTTCATAAATTTGTATGTGGATAGTAAAACATTGAATACCACGCCAGGTATTCATTATCTATTTAGAATCGAAAAATGCGCCAACATTTTTCGATTTTTTTATTTATTCGATATTAAAATAGTTTGTTCAGTGTGTTCAATTTTCACACCTGATATTTTTTCTATCATCTCAGTAATAACAGAAAAGTTATCAAAACGATATAGCTTACCTGTCAAGCGTTTGCCTTTCAATGCTGATTGCTGATAGAGTATTTTCACATCGTACCAACGGGAAATTGTTTTCATTAAATCTTCCAATTTTTGATTCTCAAACCTAAAATAACCATCAACCCAGCTCGTATATAAATTCACATCAACTTCTCTGGAACTAAGAATGCCCAAGCTTTTGTTCCAACCTGATTGCTTGCCCGGCGACAGGTCCAAACTTTCACTTTTTCCTTCAGCATTTACAAATACTCTTACCTTACCGCTAACCAATGTGGTCTGAACGCTTTCTTCATCCTGGTAAGCCATAACATTAAACTTTGTACCCAATACCTTCACTGCCATATCATCAACCTGAACAATGAATGGCTTTCCATTTTTTCTGACATCAAAATAGGCTTCACCTTTCAACTGCACTCTTCTCTCATCGGCACCAAAAGCAACCGGGTATTTCAATTCCGAATCACAATTCAAATGAACCATGGTTCCATCTGCCAGTTCAAGCTGATACTCTCCTCCCTTTGCTGTTTTTAGTGTATTGTAAGCTAACTGCTCATTTGCTACTGATGCAATATTTTCATATTTCAAACCCGATTCATTGTTTCTTCTGATCACAACACCCGACTGGTCGTTTATTTGTAAAAACTCATCGGCTTTCAATTCATGAGTCTCCCCATTTGATGTAATCAGAACTGCCTGGTTTTTTATTACGGGCATCTCAAGCTGACTTTTGGTCAATTTAGCCAGCTGCTCATTCTTCTCGATAGTTGACTTTAGAAACACACCAGTCGCCACTAATAAAGGAAGCATGATTACTGCAGCATAGCTTTGTACACGGTCAATAAATAGTCTTCTCCTTTTGGTTTGTAGTCTTGATATGAATTGATCCAAATGATCAGGAACCTCTTGAAGTTCCTCCTCACTTTTCTCATAGAATTGAATCACCTTCTGATAATAATCGCGATGTGACTCAGAACCCTGTAACCAATTCTCTAGTTTTATTTCATCTTGCTTGGAAATACTACCATTCACTTTTCGATAGATTATTTCCCAGTCTATTTTTTGCATTCCCTTATAAAAAGTAATTTATATTCATCAACCTCTCCTACCTGATACAGGAAAGTGCCCCTAAGACGGAGTTTAAAAAATAAGGTTAACAAGATTTCTACTTTTTTTTGAAAAAAAAACATATCAGATACAAGCAAAAGAAAATAACAACCTATTAGCCTTAACATTACAACAACAAATAAATTTCAACTTTTTAGGGTGATAAAATATGAAGTGCCTAGTTTTTTCTCCATTTATAGATACTGGAGAAAAGAAGTAATAATTCACGAAGATGCATCAGTTTTTTTCTTAATCCTTTTTTTGCTCTAAACACCTGTACTTTGACCGAATCAATTGAAATATCTAATTCTTCTGCAATCTCTGCATGCTTCAGCCCATCATACACCGACATTTTATAGACCTCTTTACATTGATCCGGCAATTCCTCTATGGCTTTCTTAATTTGGCGCGTAATACCTTCATCTAAGCTAAGATCTACTGAATCTGATAAAACCAGAGCCTCCATGAGCTTCAATTTTCTCTTATCCTCCACTTTTACCGTTCGCAAATAATCAATACACCTATTACGAACCATAGAAAACAAGTAAGCTTTCAAAGATCTGTTAATAGAACCAATACGTTCTTCCCACATTTTAATGAAAACATCCTGTACGATATCTTCAGCTATTCCGGGGCAACATACATATGATTCCGCAAAACGAAATAAAGGGGCATGATAGGTCTCATACAATAACCTAAAGCTAGATTGATTTCTATCTTCAATCCCCTTTAGTAATATTTTTTCATTGATTCTTTGCACCTTTCTTCGCTACCTTTTAAAATTATTGAAGTGGAATGTGCGAAGATAAAAATTTTAATGAATTGTCTAAGAATGAATACACGCCTTCCTGATGAAATGCAGTTTTTTTTATTAAAAAAAATATTAGGTATCTAAACTATCCTTAAAATACAGAAGCATAAGTTTTTTCATTATGTTGTTTTAAATCACATTATACTTGTTCTTTCAAAAAAGCACAAATTCCACTCTCAATATCAACAATTATACTTATGTTTGTGATGTGCATACACCAGCACAACTTTTACACCAAAGGAAACCTCTAATATTTCTGTTAAGATCAAATCTTAGGTATAATTTTTTACCTATTTTTACCACCCCTAAGAAAATTTAACAATACCGGTGCTTTTGCATCATTTTTTAAACAACAAGTACATTAACTAATGAAGAAATTATTTATTTTCTTAATGGCTGTGTTATGTAATGCTTATGCATTTGCCAATGGCAATTCTGAATGGATTCGTTACGCAGCAATTTCACCAGATGGAGAACAAATTGTTTTCACCAACAGAGGAGATTTGTATCTGGTATCGAGTAAAGGTGGCGAAGCTCGCCCATTAACCTTTCATAAGGCTCACGATTATATGCCTGTTTGGAGCCACGATGGAAGCAAAATTGCTTTCGCGTCGAATCGTTTTGGCAATTTCGATGTGTACATCATGGATGCCAAAGGAGGTGCTGCAATCCGTTTGACTTATCATTCGAACAACGAAGTGCCTTACACATTTACCCGCGACAATAAAAATATCTTATTTGGAGGTATTCGTTTGGATGATGCAAATCACAGACAGTATCCACATCGTTCGCAAACAGAATTGTACCAGGTTCCTGTAAATGGAGGTCGTGTTGATCAAGTTTTTACAATTCCTGCTGAAGATATAAAAATCAGCAAAGATGGAAAACAGATGATTTATCATGATGTTAAAGGTGGCGAAGATGAATTTCGCAAGCACCATGTTTCATCAGTAACAAGAGATATCTGGACCTATGATGTGGTAAGTGACAAACACCAAATGATTAGCTCATTTAAAGGTGAAGACAGAAATCCTGTTTACAGTACTGATGAAAAAAGCATTTACTACCTAAGCGAAGAAAGTGGGTGTTTTAATGTGCACAAAATGGACCTTGCTACACCTAAGAAAAACACTCAGGTTACAAGCTTCAAAATGCACCCGGTTCGTTACCTAAGCATGGCTAAGAATGGAACACTTTGCTATACTCACAATGGAGAATTGTTTACCATGACCAATGGCAAACAAGAAAAAGTGAATGTAAATGTTCGTACTGAAGACAAAGCCAATAACGAGCAAATTATTTCGGTTCGTGGTAATGTAAAAGAAATGGCTATCTCGCCTGACGGAAAAGAAGTTGCCTATATTGTTAGAGGTGAGGTTTTTGTTTCTTCGGTTGAAGGTAAAATGACCAAAAGAATTACAACAACTCCTGCTCAGGAAAGATTTGTAAGCTTCTCGCCTGACGGAAAAAGCATTCTTTATGCAAGCGAAAGAAATGCAAAATGGGGAATCTACGCAAGTAAAAAAGTAAGCGATACAGAACCTTATTTCTATGCTTCAACTCTAATTAAAGAAGAGCCAGTAATTGTTAATAACAACGACAACTACGAGCCTGAATATTCTCCTGACGGAAAAGAGATTGCTTTTATTGAAAACAGAAGTTCATTGAAGATTTTCAATATCAAAAGCAAAAAGATCCGTACCATTATGAATGGCGATCAATTGTTTTATATGGGTGAAGGAGATCAGTATTTTACCTGGAGTCCTGATAGCAAATGGTTGTTGGTTGATTACTCTCCTGTATTGGCAAATGGCGAAGTTGTAATGATTTCGGCTGATGGCAAACAGAAAATGATTAACCTTACCGAAAGTGGTTATGGCGACAGCTACGCCAAATGGGTAAACAAAGGGAAGCAAATGTTGTGGTTTAGTGATCGTCATGGATTACGTTCATATGCCAACAGCGGTTCTCGCCAGATGGATGTATATACCATGTTCTTCACAAAAGATTCATGGGATCGTTTCAACATGAGCAAAGATGACTACGCTCTTCTGAAGGAAATTGAAAAGAAGGAAAAAGAAGAGAAAGAAAAAGCTAAAAAAGAAGCCGATAAGAAAGACAAGAAAAAATCGAAGAAGGACAAATCTAAAAAGGAAGAAGCTAAAAAAGACAGCTTGCTGATTTTTGATTGGGATGGCATGAAAGATCGCAAGAAAAGATTGACCATTCACTCTTCCAGATTGAGTGATGCTGTTCTTTCTAAAGATGGTGAGACTTTATATTACATTGCAAAATTCGATAAAGGATATAGCATTTGGAGTACCAAACTACGTACAAAAGAAACCAAGAAATTAATTCCTATCGGATCCAGAGGTGGAAGCTTGCTTTGGGATAAAGAGATGAAAAAGTTGTTCTTGTTATCAGGGGGAACAATGTCGAAAGTTGACTTGGCAGGAAAATCTACAAAAGCAATTTCTGTGAATAGCGAAATGATTTTGGATGTTGCTGCAGAACGTCAGCAGATGTTCGATCATGTTTATGCTCGAAACAAAGGCATGTTCTACATTTCGGATTACCACGGAGTTGATTGGGATGCTTTAAGAGATAACTATGAGCCTAAACTAAAATCGCTTAGTAACGATTTTGAATTTGCTCAATTGCTTTCTGAAATGTTAGGTGAATTGAATGTTTCACACTCTGGTGCACGTTACTACGGAGGAATTTACAATGGTGACAAAACCGCTTCTTTGGGAATCTTTATCGATTACAAACACAAAGGAGATGGTATCAAGATTGCTGAAATCATTAAGAATGGTCCATTGGATAAGAAAAAATTCAATGTAAAAGCAGGTATGATTATCGAGCAAATTGATGGAATCAAAATTGGTAAAGATGTTGATTTTGCGAAATTCTTAAATCGTAAAGCTGGTAAATTTACTGCTCTTCACATTTTCGATCCTTCTGCAAAAAAATATCAAGACATAACGGTAAAACCTGTTTCATTAGGTACCGAGTCAGACTTGATCTACAAGCGTTGGGTGAAAAAGAATGAGGAGGAAGTTGACCGTTTGAGTAATGGTAAACTTGCCTATGTTCACATTCCTGGAATGAACGATGGTGCTTACCGTAACACTTACGAAAAAGTAATGGGTAAATACTACGACCGCGATGGTATCATTATCGATACTCGTTTTAATGGTGGTGGTGATTTGGTTGGTGACATTACCATGTTCCTGACTGGTGAAACTTTTATGGAATATGCCATTGAAGATCGTACAGTTGGTTACGAACCTGGTTACCGTTGGACCAAGCCTTCTGTAGCGATGATCAATGAATCAAACTACAGTGATGGTCACTGTTTCTCATGCGCTTACAAAGACTTAGGTATTGGTAAACTAATTGGTATGCCTGTTCCTGGAACTTGTAGTTTTGCTGGTTGGGAAATGCTTCAGAACGATCGCGTACTATGGGGATCAATTCCTGTAAGTGCGAAGAACAAAGCAGGAGAATGGTTGGAAAACAATCAGACTGTTCCTGATATTCAGGTTAAAAACATGCCTAAAACCATTACCAAAGGTGAAGACGAACAGCTGGAAGCAGCTGTTAAAGCCTTAATGGAAGAATGTACTGAATAAGCAATATAAGATAAAAGTAAAGCCGCTGAACATTCAGCGGCTTTTTTTATACCACATATATGGCTCTCCAAGAAAAACAAACATTTAATAAAAACTTTGGTTCCCACTATCATTTGGTATTAATCTAACTGATATTAAAGATGAAAAGCAATTCTTTATAGATTTGTACAGATCAAATTTCAACTTCGATGAAACAGGTAACATTCCAAATAATTTTTTTAATCATGCTTTTCTCATCCTGCAGCAAAAATGAGAATGAAACAAATTTTCCAATACAGGAAGATGATTTTATAAAAGGAGCAGATTTGTCTTTTTTACCACAATTGGAAGGTCTATCTATTCCATTCTATGATGAAGGAATACAATCAGACGTTGTGAGCATCCTTAAAAAACATGGTATGAATACAGTTCGAATAAGATTATGGCATACTCCTAATACCCAAAGCTCTTCCTTTAATGAGGTTAAGAAGTTTGCCGAACAAATTAACAAACAAAATCTCAATGTTTGGTTAAGCATTCATTACTCCAATACTTGGGCAGATCCTGCACATCAACAAATACCAGAAGCTTGGAAAAACTTAAGCTTCGAGAAACTTAAGGATAGTGTATATAATTACACTTCAAAAATAGTTAGCGAAATAGAACCTAAATACGTGCAAATTGGAAATGAAATTAATCCTGGTTTTTTACTTCCTGTTGGAGATCGATTCGAACAAATAGAGCAATTTAAAGAATTATTAAGTATAGGAATTAACGCTGTACGTGATACTGATCCCAATTGCAAAATTATGATTCATCATGCAGGTTATTCCAATGCCTTATCTTTTTTTAATGATTTAAAACAAATTGACTTTGATATTATGGCACTCTCTTACTATCCAATTTGGCACGGTAAAAATCTTTCAGAATTAAAATCAAGTATAAACCATTTACAAACTCAATTTTCAAAGCCAGTTGTTATTGCCGAAACAGCCTATCCTTTTACTCTTGATTGGAACGATTGGACCAATAATATTGTGGGTCAGGATAATCAACTAATTCTGCCTGATTATCCTGCAACACCCGGAGGACAAAAGAGTTTTCTACTCAAAATAAAAGATATTTGTGATGAAGTAGATGCTTTAGGATTTTGCTACTGGGGTGCAGAATATGTGGCATTTGATGGTAATGAATCAAAAAATGGATCAAGTTGGGAAAACCAAGCGTTATTCGATTTTAATAATGAATTACTACCTGCTGCTGAGGTATTCTATTAAAAATAATAAAATTCTATATTCAGGTTTAGCATTCTAAATAAGGAATAAAACACAAATAAAGACTCATTTGTCTTATTTAAGAGCTATTTTTATCACGTCTAAATTAAATTAGACCTATAAAAAGAAGATTGAATAAGATGATTAAGAATTTTTCTGAGTACCTGAAAGAGTTTGAGCAAACCCTTAAGTCAGTATTTTACGAACGAGACGACATTAACAAATTCAGCCTGAATAGAGGATTCCCTCCATTGGTAATGCGTGAGATAATGGCCGGTGCTCCTTTATCGGTTGCCATTCCTGAGAACTATGGAGGAAGAGGAGCTAAAGTGAAGGAATGTTTAGGCATACTCTCTTCTGCTGCATATGAATCATTGCCACTGGCATTAACATTGGGTATTAATATCGCACTATTCCTTGAACCTGTGGCCAAATATGCGAACAACACTGTTAAAGGAGGTATCTTCAAGCGCTTTTTGGAAAAACAACAAATGGGTGGTTTAATGATTACCGAACCTGATTTTGGTAGCGATGCTTTAAACATGCAAACTCATTATACCCAAAAAGATGACCTATACCATATTAAAGGGACTAAGCATTGGCAAGGTTTAACAGGATTGGCAGATTTTTGGTTGATCACCTCAAGACAGAAACATGAGCAAGGCAAATTGGATCGTGATATCGATTTTTTTATTTGCGATGTAACTCAAAAAAACCAAAAAGTTGTGGTCGAAGAGTATTTCGATAATCTAGGCCTATACATGATTCCTTATGGCACCAACAAACTTGATGTGCAAATACCAAAGGAATATAAATTAACTCCTGAAAGTACCGGGGTTAAAATGATGCTTGACATTCTTCACCGTAGCAGAATGCAGTTCCCAGGCATGGGGTTGGGATTTATTAAAAGACTGATGGATGAAGCTATTGACCAATGTAAAAGCAGAATTGTAGGAGGAAAAAGTTTACTCTCGTTTGATCAGGTTCAGCACCAAATCTCAAAAATGCAAAGTGCTTACACCATATGTTCTGCTCTTTGCGTGAGAAGTAGCGATAAAAGTGGATTGGAAAACAATTTGGCAAGCGATGGTGTTGAGGCCAACAGCATAAAAACTGTGGTTACCGATTTAATGCAGGAGTCGGCTCAAACCCTGGTTCAACTATCCGGAGCCAAAGGTTACCGATTAAGTCATATTGGAGGGCGCGGAATCGTGGATAGTCGTCCATTCCAGATATTCGAAGGAGCAAATGAAATGCTTTATACTCAAATTTCGGATATGATTCTGAAGTTGATGAAGAAGAAAAAAGAAAGCAACCTTTTTCAATTTTTGAAAGATTTTAATCTAACAGAAAAAGCATCTGAATATTTCAAGAAGGAAATTAATTTCTCAATTGATTTTAATCTTCCGCAGCGCAAACAAGTTGATTTGGGAAAAGCTTTAAGTAGAATTGTATCGGCTGGTTTCGTTCTAAACCTGGAAGAAAAAGGTTTTAGAAAAGATTTGATAAGCAACTGCATCAAGTCTTTACAACATGATATCAGCAACCTGATTAACTCCTTTCAAATCAACAAAAGAGTATCAAGCATTGAAGATTATCAGGACGGAAGCTCTTGGTTAGAAATGGCATAGGATGTACCAAATATTACTTCAAAACCACCTTCATTATAAGGTGGTTTATTTTATCCCTCTATTTACATTCATTATATTTTACGAAATAAATCGTACTTCATATAAATATATCATAAGTATTATTTAAATTTGATAGGATTCATATTCAAAAAGAATAAATTACCAATTGCCACCTATTCATCATGAAGAATCTTATCTGTATCATATCCTGCTTATTAGTAATTACCACAAGCATTCATGCTCAAAATAAACAACAACAAATATCAGGAAAAGTGGTCGACTCAAAAACAAAAACACCACTAATAAATGTCGAAGTTTTTGTTTCGGGAACTACCATTGGAACTACAACGAACGATAAAGGAGAATTTAAACTGAATTCACCTGTAGTTCCATGTCATATCGGCTTGTTACATGTTGCCTATCAACCATTAGTCTTAACCATTTCAGATAATTCGTTTTTAAATATTGAACTCTCTAAAAAAACAAGAAATATTCATGAAGTTCAGGTAAAGGCAAAAAACAAGCGACGAGCAAACCTTAGGATATTTAATAAGTACTTCTTGTACCATGCCGAAAAATCGCAAGTAAAGATTTTAAACGATAGTGTTCTTCGGTTTAAAAAAGATGAATATGATTTTCATGCTTTCTGCAACTCACCACTTATTATCGAAAACAAACATTTGGGCTATCAGATTAAAATACTAATTAAAGATTTTCATGTTTGTAAAAAAGATAAGGTTGGAGGCAAAAAAATTAGTTTAAATAAATTTACCGAGAATGCTCTTTTTAAACTACAAGCCTTTTATTACTATCAGGATATAAATACAAGAGATACAATTGAACGAACTTTAATTAAAAAGAATCGTCGTAAACATTATTATGGTTCATTAAGACATTTCCTTGGTTCTCTTTACTCTAACGAACTTGGGAAAAACGGATTTAGCCTACAAAGTATTCCAAATTCTGGTAAAGATGCATTCACTCTAACATCGGGAAATGATCAATTGAAGCGATATAAATTCATGGCAGAGAAGGTAAAGGTAACTTATCATGAAGATTTTGCGCATCGCCCAGTACATCCGGAACAAATTCAAGGAAGCTATGCAACTTGGCCAACCACTTTTATTTCTTTGGGTCACGAGTTTGAAATACGTCCTAATGGCACATCAACCAATTTGAACTTTGAAATACATGGTTCAATGGGGCAAAGATCCTTAGCTAATACATTGCCAGATAATTATATTCCAGAATCGAACCCAGACTTTAACTTATAACAACAATTCAATTATAAATATGAACCTTTAAAAATCCAGAAATGAAATTCAAAATTACAATCCTATTAATCCTTTCTTTTCTAACAGTATTTGGAACTTTTGCTCAACAAAAAAAAGTAATCAAGCCTGAAACCATTTATATCGTAGATAACGAGATCGTAAGCCTAGAGTTTGTAAAAAAACTAAATACTTCTCACATTAAGGAAATGAAAATGGGAGTATCAGGTAAAGAAAAAGAAGCACTTATAAAAAAGTATGGCGAATCAATAGAGGATAACCAAATTATTGTTTTTGTAATGAAAACAGAGAAGGAAATCAAAAACACCAATGACTCCAAAACAATAACACCTGAAGAGGCGGCAGAAATAAATCGCAAAAATGCTGAAGAGCGTGCTAAAAAAATAAAAGAATCTACCTTGGTAAATAGCGGCGATATGTCTAAAGATTTCTCCTTAGAAATGCTTGATGGATCAAAGGTTAAATTATCCGATTTTAAAGGTAAAGTAGTTTTAATCAACTTTTGGGCAACCTGGTGTGCTCCTTGCATGAAAGAACTTTATGAATTTCCAGAAAGAATTATCGAACCATTTGCTGACAAGGATTTTGTTTTGCTGGCAATCTCTCGAGGGGAAAAAGAAGATGTAGTTCGTAAAAAAATGGATAAGCTAAAAAGTAGAGGCGTTGAGTTTAATGCTGGATTAGATCCAAAGGAAGAAATTTACAAGCTATATGCTACCAACTTAATTCCTCGCAACTTCTTGATCGATCAAAATGGGAAAGTGGTGTATACCTCGGTTGGTTACTCGGATGAAAAATTAAACGAATTGGTAAATAAGATTGAGGAATTATTGAAATAGAAATACAATCGAATGTCTATGTAGTAATTGAAAAAAATATAAATACCTTAAAACAGGACCTTAAAGAGGTTCTGTTTTTGTTTTAACAGCATATTATACAAAAAACACACATGTTTGTGGAACTTACTCGAGACACTTATCTAACTACCTAAAGCAAGTTAGTAGACCTACTTAAGGCACTTAACCAAGTTAACACCCCACTCTAAATAATAATATGATGCCTTAAAAGGAATGATTGTTTTGTACGAAGCACTACAAGATGAAAGATTCCATAAAATGCACCTAAAAATTATAGCGAATCCCAGTGTGTAAACCAATTGAGTATGGTTTATAATCAAATCGTCCACTCTTGTTAATGGAATTCAGGTAATATTTAAAACTAGGTTCAAGACCAATTCTTACTTTAGGACTTAACTGATATTCGAATCCCAAACCAAATAAGGAGCTAAAATTGGTAGTTCTTAAATTCTCTATTTCACCAATTTTTTGTCTAGACCCTGAAGTGCGATAAACACCATTCTCAACAATCCAGTTGGCACCAATACCTCCACTAAAATAAACGCCCAATCTCTTTTGTGTTAAATTGTATCGTAGTAAAATTGGTACCTCTATGGTTTCGAAGCTTTGCATTAAATCATCCGATGAACTGTAGGTAGAAGCAACCATATATTCAGCATTGGTTTTATCTTCTATATTCCCTACTGTATACCTAATGTTACCGGCAGATGTATGCGATGGTAGAAATGTTCTCTCTTGTCTGTTAATGTCATTTGTTTCACCTTCTCCTATAGGATCTGCAAATGCCATGTTCATACTTGAACCACCCATGTCCTGACCAACCCGATTATACATGAATCCGGTTTGCAAAGCCAACTTCTCACCCAAAGCATAGTTCACTTTTACTCCTCCTCCAAAACTTACAATTCCGCTATTTGCACTTGATGCCGATTCTTCGTTAGAGTAAGCTGAAGAGATTTGCCCAATTATAGCCCAACGATTCTTTCTTAACTCATCCTTTTTAGATTGTTCCATTGCCAGAAGATTATTCATAACAATCAAATCTTCAGCACTTAGTTGGATGGCTTTTGATTTTTCAGCCTGTTGATATTGCAATCTCTCAGGAACTTGATTGGCCCCGTTAAGTAATAGTTTAATTCCTTCTGGTATGCTATTCAATAAAGATTCTTTCTCAAACTTGATCTCTTTGCTGGTTATTACTGGTTGAACGATATTCTTTGCAAAATTTGATGCATTTTCAGCAATAAATACACCATTCCCCTTCTTCTCGCTAATTATTTTATTTTCAGTGGCATTGTTTTCCCTAATATCACCCAATGTTTCTGTCTGATTCAATCGATTAACTGATGAAGTATTATCGCTCAATTGTTCGATATGAACACTTCCGGGTTCAGAATTAAACAAGCTACGATTTGCAATTCCAAAAAATAACAGCACCGAAGCCGCTAATGCAGTAGAAACAAAAATGATTACTCCTCTCCTTTTTCTACGAGCAGCTGCCATCTTTCCATTAATTGCATTCCAGACTTCAGGATTTGGTTCAACACTCATTCCTTTCAACCCATCGGCAAACAGACTATCGATATGTTTGTTCTCGTCTAGCATATTTTCAGCTTGTTCTCTTTTTCACTTAAATAATCATTCACTTTTTGTTTTAAAATTGCTCTTCCCCGAGCCAGATTCGATTTTGAAGTTCCTACGGAAATATCCATTACCTCAGAAATCTCGTTATGGGTGTATCCATCTAAAACATATAAACTAAACACCATTTGGTACCTATCGGGCAAACCCTGAATCATCTGCAAAAGAACTTCCAATGGGATGTCTGAGTTTTGAATTGATTCATCGGGTTCTGAATCAGGATCAGGTTCCCAAACCTCATCAACCACTTGCATATTTTTCGATTTGCGGAACTTTTCCAAAGCCGTATTAACCATTATTCTACGTATCCAACCTTCGAATGATCCTTTGAACTGATAAGATTTAATACTTTGAAAAACCTTAATAAATCCATCCTGCAAATTATCCTCGGCCTCATTTAAATCATTGGAATACCTCAAGCACACCCCTAACATTTTGGGTGCAAACTCCCGATAAAGCAATTCTTGCGCTTTAGATTTACCTTTCGAGCAGTCTTTTACTATTTGTTCTAATTCTCGGTTTTCCAAAGTGGTTAACGTCTTTTACGATCCTGATTTATTAAATAGTTGTACAAAGTGCGATAAGGTTGCGCTAAAATTACAACTTTTTTATTTGACATTTAAAATACACTGATTCTAAGACAAATAGAAAATTCATTATTAAAAATTTATAAAATTAAAGCAACCATTTCAAAGTTTCATCATCAAGCAATTGTAAAACTTTTAAAGAGACATACCCGGGATTTTGTCTCTACAATTTATTAAAACAGAAAAATCAGTATTACTGATAAAAACTAAAAACAAATGAAGAATTTAAAAAGCATAGGGGCATTGCTAATTTTAGCAGTAAGTATTGTGGCATGTGATAGTAGTGTTGACAACACACCAAATTTACAAGCAATTGGTGATGTTTATGTAAGGGTGAAAAAAAGTGGTGATGATACAGTTTATGCACCGGTATTTTACACCTATTCAAATTTCTCGATGAGCAAAGTTGATGTAGAAGGCCCAACCGATAGCAATATTGAAAAGGACTTAAGCGATTATAATGATAAAATGGCTTTTAGAGCAATTCCTTCCGAAGATGATTTTACAACAGAGGACATAGAGAATGGAATTTATCAATTTGACATTACTGCCGAAGATCTTGAAACCTACACAGTAAGCGATAAATTACTAGAAGCTAGACTTGAGCCAGTTAAAATTACAGAATTTAACTACGATAAAACAACACACTCTATCGATATTGACTGGGATGATGTAGATGACAAAGATGTTTATGTAGTAAAAATTCACAATGAAATGGATGGAGAAATCATTTATGTTTCCGATAGAATGCTTTCATCAAATCATAAAGTAATTGAAGATGGTACTAACAACTGGTCTGATTTTGATACTGAAGAAGGTGCAACTTATGTTGTTGGGGTTTATGCCTACAAATTTGAACTTCCTTCCGCAACATCTGGCTACGATATCAACTGTGAATCGGTTGAGTACCGCGAGATTGAATGGTAATTAAAGTTGTTTATTAAATGATTAAGATACAAGCATTATTAATGCTGAAAACTTACTATCTGGCAGATAGCTACAGAACAATTTTCAACGAAAAAACTCGCTCTTCTTTCGAAGAGCGAGTTTAATCGCTAATAATAGAACTAGATGTTCTGCTTTTATGGAAATTAATGCAAAGGTTTAATCAAACATTGATGATTAAAAACCAATACCTAAAATTAGGTTCGCAGTTTCTGCTTGTGGGTTAATCGCAACTTTAGCCCAAGCATTTAAAGAAAAACTCTCTGTAATTTTAATCTCTCTGGTAGCTGTAGCTCCGATATTTACAAAACCAAAACTCTCACCATAAACCTGATCTTCGAAAGCATTTAAGCCTGCGAATAAAGAAATCTTTTCTCCACCAATGGTTACTGGATATCCAAACTCAACGTAAGTTGAATAGTTTTGGTCACCATTCTCATCTAAATCGCGACCATAAAGCATAGTGCTTACCGAAAGACTTAAAGGAAATTTCTCAGTAAAATAGAAGTTAAAACTTGCATCAATCAAGTGATTCGTTGTAGCTCTATCTAAATCAAGATAGTTGTAATCATCAATTGAAGCTCTATCGCGGTTTGCAAATAAGTCCCAAACTGCTATGTTAAAATGATCGTTAAACTTATATCCTACATGAAAATCGAACTCTGAATATGTATTATCGAATGCATATCCACCCCATGCACCAAAAGTAAAGTTGTTATTGGTATAAGCAAGGTCCATTTCGAAATTGGCAGTGTTACTTACCATGATACCTCTCCAGTAATGGCGAGTGGTTACCGATGGACTAACTGTTACTTTTCCTTGTGCATTTACGTTCATATTCGACGCAAATAATATTATAAGAGTAAATAATACTGATAGTTTTAAAACTGATTTTTTCATTAGATTAATATTTTATGGGCTGTAGAGATCCTGAAGGTCTCAATTTCAAGATCTCCACAGGGTTTAAAAATGTAGTCGTGTTATTTAATTCTAAGCGTAGCTTAGATCTACTATCGAAAACCTTTCAAGCATAAACTTGTTATTGGCAGATAGCTTTAGGTTTATTTATAAGCTCATAAACAAGAAGGCTGCAACTGCTGCTCCTACGATAGGTGCAATAACCGGAACCAAAGAGTATCCCCAGTCGCTACCACCTTTGTTGTTCATAGGAAGAATAGCATGCATAATTCTTGGACCAAGATCTCTTGCTGGGTTAATCGCATAACCAGTAGTTCCTCCTAAAGAAAGTCCAATAGCAACTACTAACAGAGCAACTGGCAAAGCACCTAAAGTACCCAATCCAACCTTGGCACCCTCAACACCAGCAGCTTCGAAAGAAGGACCTGCCAAATAGAAGATTACAAACATCAATACAAATGTTCCGATAACTTCGCTGATTACATTGCTTCCAAAGTTACGGATAGCAGGACCAGTAGAGAAACATGCTAATTTCGCTCCACCATCTTCAGTAGAATTAAAGTGATCGCGATACATTAACCACACAAGGAATGCTCCGAATGCAGCTCCTGCCATTTGAGCAACGATAAAAAGACCTACCTTTGACCATGCAAACATACCTGCTAACGCCAATCCTACGGTTACAGCGGGGTTAATATGAGCTCCAGAAATTGGGCCTGCAACAGCTACTGCTGTAAATACTGCTAATCCCCATCCCATTGTGATTACGATCCAACCACTGTTATTTCCTTTGGTATTATTCAATACAACGTTTGCAACTACTCCATTACCTAAAAGGATTAGTAACATTGTTCCTATAAATTCTGCAATAAATTCACTCATGACTTTATGGTTTATTTAGTAATTGTTAATAAAAGAATGCCGGAATCCATTCTCCTTCCGTTCCTTCATCTCATTTCCGGCATTGGTTTAAAAATATTAAACCCGAGATCAATCCTACCAACCAATCTCAGGTTGTTAGATATTGAAAATTAAGCTTCTGTATCCCAATCTTTCGAACGACCAAGGGCTTTATCCCAACCTTTAATCATCTTCTCAGATTTTTCTTTAGGCATTTCTGGCTCGAACTTGCGATCCATTGCCCACTGGCTTTTAATTTCATCAACACTATCCCAATATCCAACTGCTAAACCTGCCAAGTATGCAGCACCTAGTGCAGTAGTTTCAAGAGTTTTCGGGCGATAAACTGGTGCATCTAATACATCCGACTGGAATTGCATTAATAAGTTGTTAATTGCAGCACCACCATCAACACGTAATTCGTTAATTTCTATTCCAGCATCAGCTTCCATAGCTTTCAATACGTCTCTGGTTTGGAAAGCGATACCTTCTAAAGCAGCTCTTGCGATATGAGCAGAAGTTGATCCTCTTGTTAAACCAACAATTGTACCTCTTGCATACTGATCCCAATGTGGAGCTCCTAAACCTGTTAATGCAGGCACAAGGAATACACCCCCATTATCTTCTACCGAACCAGCCAATTCTTCTACTTCCGGAGACGACTTGATAATTCCTAATCCATCGCGTAACCATTGTACAATAGCTCCTCCCATGAAAATACTTCCTTCCAAACAGTAAGTAGTTTCACCATTAATTTGCCATCCAATGGTAGTTAATAAGTTGTTGTTTGATTTTACTGGCGTAGTTCCGGTATTACAAAGCATGAAACATCCTGTTCCATATGTGTTCTTCACCGAACCTGGCTTAATACACATCTGGCCGAAAGTAGCAGCTTGCTGGTCACCTGCAATACCCGCGATAGGTACCTCGTGAGCGAAAAGAGTAGTTACCGTATGTCCATATACTTCTGAAGAAGATTTAACCTCAGGAAGAATACTGGCAGGAATGTCAAGAAGTTCCAACATATCCTTATCCCACTCCAAAGTTTTGATGTTGTATAGTAAAGTTCTACTTGCGTTGGTAACATCTGTTACGTGTACTTTTCCTTGAGTCAATTTCCAGATTAACCAGCTATCGATAGTACCAAATGCCAATTTACCTGCTTCTGCTTTTTCGCGAGCTCCTTCAACATTATCGAGAATCCACTTTACTTTAGTTCCCGAGAAGTAAGAATCGATAATCAAACCAGTCTTATCCTGAATCATATCAGCATGACCTTGTGCTTTTAATTCATCGCAGTATTTAGATGTACGACGATCTTGCCAAACGATTGCGTTGTAAATTGGTTCGTTGGTTTCGCGGTCCCAAACAACTGTTGTCTCTCTCTGGTTAGTGATACCAATCCCCGCGATGTTTTTACCGTTAGCTCCAGCCTGAGTAATCGCTTCAGCTGCTACACCTGCTTGTGTAGACCAAATCTCGTTCGCATCATGCTCTACCCATCCTGGCTGAGGGAATATTTGGGTAAATTCCTTCTGTGCCACGCTCACCATCTCGCCTTTTTTGTTGAAAACGATTGCTCTCGAACTTGTAGTTCCCTGGTCTAAAGCTAAAATAAACTTGTCTTCCATAATTCAATTAATTTGGGTTATTGTGTTATTAAAATTATAGTCTTTCCGAGTACTCAATTGCTATTATTTACAAATTGTAAACGATTGCAATTTTGCGATAAAAAATTTTTAATCCTTCGGATTAAACGCACAAATCCATATTTATACAGATTTGATTAGGGTTTTAGGTAGTATTTAACACATCACATTAAATAGAAAATGTAGGACTATGCGAGCAAGGCAATATCGTGCCAAAACTAACAAATTGATTAATAATATTGTAACAATTAATAAAATCAGTAGTTATAAATAACAGACTAAGAACTACCTTTAATAAAACTCTTGCTCAATTTGTCCTACATTTCTTTATTTCAATATGTACTGGGCTGCCAAATCATTAAATTTATTTATCTGATCATCCTCCCATTGTTTATCGTATTTAAGCTCTTTTGCCATTAATTCAGCAACTTTTGGAGCCATTCTAACACTTTCTTTTGCATCAAGAAGTAAAGCCCTGGTTCTACGCGATAAAAAATCTTCTACCGTCCTGGCCATTTCATTTCTGACTGCCCAAACAACCTGTGCGTTCAATACTTGAAGCTCTTCACTTAAATATTCGTTTAAGCCATTTTCTTGCTTTGCCAAATCCAAAATCTTCTCCTCATCCGAGCCATAGAAATACATCGGATTGCTTAAATCCGGATTTTCTTTATATCCGTGAATTCGTAAGTTTCTTGTTACTGATTTTTTTTGTTCCAAACCGGCAGTCTTAGCAACAGTATTCATTACATCTTCAGCCATTTGGCGATAGGTTGTCCATTTTCCACCTGTTAAAGTCACCATACCTGATTCAGATACAACAATCTTATGTCCTCTTGAAATCTCTTTGGTCTTCGCCCCATCTTGAGTTGGAGCTGCTAAAGGTCTTAATCCAGCAAATACACTTCTTACATCTGATCTTTTAGGTGGTTTTTCAAGGAACCTACCTGCAGTTTCCAATATAAAATCAACTTCCTCTTCCAACGCCTTCGGTTCTAGTTCTGCTTTATCTTTGTGTACATCAGTAGTACCAACCACTACTTTGTTGTGCCATGGTACTGCAAATAACACACGGCCATCACTTGTTTTAGGAATCATTACAGCATAGTCGCCAGGAACAAATTCCTTATCCAATACCAAGTGAACACCCTGACTCACCCTTACGATATCTTTCGCTTTAGGTTCGTCCATTTTGATAATTTCATCAACAAAAACGCCTGTGGCATTTAAAACAGCCTCTCCTTCAATGGTATAAGTTTCATTATTTTCAAGGTCAGTAGCCTTTACTGCAGTGATTTTGCCATTATTTTTAACCACTCCAGTAACTTTCATATAATTGATAGCCACTCCTCCATTTTCTACAAATGTTTGACACATGTTTATTGCCAATCGGGAGTCATCAAACTGTCCATCATGATAAACTACTCCACCACTAAGCTTTTCACTTTTAAGAGTTGGTATGTATTTAAGTGTTCTTTTCTTTGAAAATGGTAAAGATCTTCCATAACCTAACTTTCCTGCCATTAAATCATAGAGAGTTAATCCTAAAGTATAATATGGAGTTCCCCACCAAGTATAATTTGGAATAATAAAGGATTGATCTTTTACCAAGTGAGGAGCATTCTTTTTTAATAAGCCTCTCTCACGTAAAGCTTCAAGAACCAATGAGATATTTCCTTGAGCAAGATATCTTACGCCACCATGAACCAATTTTGTACTTCTGCTTGAAGTACCTTTAGCGAAATCATCCTGTTCAAGAAGAAGGGTTTTGTAACCACGTGTCGAAGACTCAATGGCTGCGCCCAACCCCGATGCACCACCACCAACAATAATCACATCCCATTTCTGTTTTGCACTCTTAACTTCTCTAAGCATCTTTCCTCTATCCATGACTGCACAACCTATTGATTCTTCTACAATTCTTTTTCCCAATACTCCCAAATACTTCCTTTCGCTTCTTCTTCATCCTGAGTAGCCAATTCTTTTTGTCCAGACAAAATGTCTAAGAAAAAAGAATAAAGGCGATTTCCCATTTGCATATCAAATCTTACATCTTCCATAGTAGTATTAAAATATAAATCTGAATACACAGTACATTGCTTTGCTATGTACCTTTATCAAAAAAAACGGAAGCATTCTTCCTATCAATTACCAAGTTTAATAAAGTTGTTTCAAACTTGATACTTACAAAGCTAAATAAAATACTTAGTATTGCAAGGTGTTTTGCAAAGAAATAGTCTGTTTTAATTTAGTCTAAAATACAAAAACCTCACACAAAGACTATTTTTACTGATAAAGGAGAGTATCAGTATTTTTGAAAGATCAAAGAAAAAAAAATAAAAAAAGAGACCTATTTCACTTAGAAATGGTCTCTTTTAATTAAAAAAATCTATTTAAACAGGTCTGATATTTCCCTTAGATTTTATACAGAAAAACTTGCTTAATTATAGCAAGCAAGTTTTTCCTATATAATATGTAATCTCTTAAAAATTAACTTGAATTCTTCCTTTAAGAACTCCAATGTTTTTATCTAATGGGTGTTTCTGATTATCAACATCCATATAGTCATAATTCAAGCGGAACATTACATTAGAACTTACGTAGTAATTTACAGCCAAGCTATAAGTATCAGCTTTTCCACCTTGAATACTCATGTTACCAGCTCCACCCAAAGCAGCATTTAAATCTGCAGGACCATAAGCTCCGTTAAAATAAGTACCATCAATATCGTTCAAATCTGTATGATCGTAACGAACAAGGAATTCAAAAGCACCAGCTTTAGGTCTTTTAATGTATGCAGTTGATGAGTTGTACTTGTAGTTGTCTCCTAATAAGAACCCAGCTTGTACATAGTATGCTTTGGTTTCGATATCACGAAGCTCACCATACCAATCAGGATAATCCTGAGGTTTTACAGGCCATGCATAAGTAACGTAATACAATGGACCGTCTTTCATTAATCTTGACACATAATCATCATCACGAGTTACTTTTGCTTGAGTATATTCAGCTTGTAACATGAAAGGGCCTTTTAATGCCAAAGTTTGGAAGTTAAATCTCATATCAGACTGTGCTCCATTCATTGTAGCATTTAAAAATTTGTGTTCAGGACCAGCTGCAAATTCAACTACACGATTGTAATCATCATCGTTAAAACTTTCGTTAAAACCATTAGCTTCAGGCTTTCTATAGGTAAATGATCCTCCTACCTGGAATACGAAATCATCGTTTTGAATTGGAGTATAAGCAACTTTAGAAGTCGTAGAAAAACCTTGATCACCTTTACTGTTATTATCAACAGAACCAGCAAAAATACCAGTTGAACCATAGAATTTCTGAGTATAGTAAGTATATCCCAAACCTACTCCACGACCAATACCCATAGCTTGAGTTGTATTGGAAGCACCAATAAATCTAAGGTTTTTGCTTGATTCAGCAGCCTCAATTCCGAATGGCTCAAAGAAGTTACCCACGGTAAAAGTACTGTTCTTTTTGTGGTGATATCTTAAAAATGCATCCTTAATTTTCACTTCATCATTACCAAAACCAACATTCACTTTAGCGCTCCACTTTCCCCATCTTACGCTTGTTCCGAAGCGAATATCACTTACTGAAACATCAGAACTTAAATCAGTAACATCATCGAAATAATGTACACCATCCATGTAAATTCTACCATTAATACTTACCTGGTATTCTTTATCAGCAGAAGTCAATTTAATTCCTCCATTCGAATTATCTACTGAAATTTTATTTTCCTGAGCATTTGCTCCTGAAGCTAACACTCCCGTTAATAAGGCAGCTATATATAATTTTTTAAACATATTACTTTTGCTTAATAATTTGTAAATAGAAATTGATTAGTATCCTAAAGCGTCTAATACTTCTTGAGCAGTACCAACTACTTCACGCTTCTGGTAATTCATAGAAAGGTCTGTTAAGTTCGTAAATCCACCATCGATAAACATGTTTGAGTTTACATCGTAATTAAAGTTTCCTTGTACAGTTCTATTTGGGTCTTCGAAACGTGATACTCCACCGTAAAAGTAATCTCCATTATACTTTCTTAATTGATCTTCAGTATCGAATGAGTATGCATGAACAAGCATTCCAGCTCTGTGATACATTTCACACATCCATGGTTCTGTAAGGTCTGGATATTTATTAGGCTTACCTTCGATTGAAGGACCTGCAATATGACAATTGTACTCTACTGAGAAATTAATGAATTCAGCTAAAGACTCAATTGTATTAGATGGTCTTACATATGAAGCACTTTCATCTTCCCATAATAACATACATTTTGGTACACCTGGTAATTCTTTTTCAAGATTAACGATTGATTGTCTTGAAAAAGACTGTAAAATGAATCGTCCATTTGTGTTCGCTACATCAACTTTTCCTGGGGTTGTAGGAATTGTTTTTGGAGAAGCAGTAACATTCCATCCTTCAGCAGTTAAGAATTTTGCCAAGTCACCTTCCATTCCTGAGAACAGGTAAGGCTCTTTGGTTTCTGCATAAACACCTGGGCGGTTACCATTGTCTTGTGGGTCCACTTCAAATTCATAATATCCTACCCATTCACCAGCTTCATTAAGTCTGGTCATATCTTTTACAGGCTCACCATTTACATCTCTTTTGATTCTGAATCCTTCTGCAATTTTCATTACTTCTTCAAGAGTAGAAATTTTCTCTCCTACAAATGCCTCTCTTGCATTTTCTGGTACATCAACATTAAACCAAGCACCTGCATCAAGTTTTCTCAATTCAGCCAATGTAAAGTAACTTACTGGATAATCTTCTTTACCTGGGAAAACACTCTCAATATTTGATGTTCTTCTTAAGTTATTATCATGAAGAGCTAACAAAACACCATCTTTTGTTCTTTGTAAATCAATTTCAAGATAATCTGCACCCATATTTCTTGCCCAACGGAAAGCTGCTTCTGTTTCTTCCGGAGCCCAGAAAGTTGACCCTCTGTGTGCAATCACGATATCTTTCTTAACGTAATCTCTAACTATCTTAGCTTCTGCACTTAATTCTTTAAGTGGATAAGTTTTGTAGTAGTTAAATTCATTGTAATCTGGTGTATCATCTTCACACCCTGCTAAGCCTATAGAACATAAGGCCATCGCACCTAATAATAGGTTCTTAAGATTAAATTTTTCCATATTATTTAAATTTTGAAGGTTAATTTCTATTTATGATTAAATCTTTACTTCCGAATTTTAATGATGAATTCCATTGTGTCCTCTTATTTCTTGTATCCACGAAACGGCAATAAAAAGAATCGATAACACACAAGCTCCAAGAAGAACCATAAATCCACCTGTCCAACTCCATTTGTCAACAACCGCGCCCATTGCAATATTTGCAAAAAGAGCACCTCCCATATATCCAAACAAGCCAGTTAAACCAGCAGCTGTACCAGCAGCTTTTTTAGGTACCAAATCAAGAGCATGAACACCAATAAGCATTACCGGACCATAGATTAAGAAACCAATACATACTAATGCGATTGAATTTGCTACAATAGAGTCACTAGTCCAGTACATGAATACTGAGACAGTTACAAGCACCATATAAATAATACTTACAGGAGCACGTTTCCCCTTAAATACACTATCACTTAAATATCCACACAAAAGAGTTCCAGGTATTCCTGCCCATTCGTAAGCAAAATATGCCCAACCAGTTTCTTCAATAGAGAAGCCTTTAGCCTCTTCAAGGTATAATGGAGCCCAATCTAAAACACCGTAACGTACCAGATAAACAAAAGCATTTGCGATTGCAATCATCCACAAAAGTCTGTTCTTAAGAATGTATTCAAGAAAAATTTGCTTTGCAGACATTTCTTCTTCAAACTTTTCTGAATATGAATCAGGATAATCATCTTTATATTTTTCGATGTTTGGTAAACCACATGATTGAGGTGTATCTCTTATTAATAGCCAGGCTATAAATGCAACAAGCAATGCTACCAAGCCAGGGAAATACAATTTGGCCTGCCAGTCAACAAAAATTGCTACACCTAAAATTGCCAAAGGACCAATAATACCTCCACCAACATTATGAGCTACATTCCAAACAGACATTTTTGTTCCACGCTCTCGAATAGAGAACCAATGCACCATTACACGGCCACAAGGAGGCCATCCCATTCCCTGAAACCATCCGTTCAATAATAAAAGAACAAACATGATGGCTATTGACGATGTTGCAACTGGCAGTATCCCCATAGCAATCATTGTAATTGCTGACAATACCAACCCAAGAGTTAAGAAACGACGAGCATTACTTCTATCCGAAACATTACCCATTATGAACTTACTCAATCCATATGCAATAGATACTCCTGATAATGCAAATCCTAACTCAGTTTTAGAATATCCCAAATTCACCAAATCAGGCATTGCTAATGAGAATACCTTTCTAACAAGGTAATAACCTGCATACCCCAAGAATATCCCTAAAAACACTTGCAGACGCAATCGTTTGTAAACTGGGTCAATTTTGTTCTCAGGCAGCATCTCTTTATGAGCAGCTGGCTTTAAAAATCCAATCATTTTAAAATAAATTTATGGTTATTGTAATTTTGAATATTATTATTTCCTACACGTGTATTATTTTATAACTCACACTCCCAGAAATCCCAAATACTTTTATAAACAGCATTTTCATGTTTTATTGATATACTTTTATTCGAGTCAATTATCTCTGAAAAAAATGTATATAAACAATCCTCTAGTTGTTCATCAAATTTGACATCTTTCATAGTAGCATTGAAAAATAAATCCTAATACAAAGCACATTGCTTAACTATGTATATAGTGTAAAAAAAATGTTCACTCCAAATCTCTAAATTAACTTTTATTACCCGTATGTTAATTTAACACTAGGTGAATGCGACAAAACTAAATAAAATACTTAGCAATGCAATGTGCATAGTTAAAAAAGATACTATTTATAACTATTCCAAAATACCTTACCATCATAACAACCTATACTACAAATCAATACATATATCTAAAAAAAAATAAAAAGGGTCATTTCAAATATGAAATAACCCTTTTTATTTTTAATTATACTTTTTTATTCATCCGCATCTATCCAATTTTGAGATCTGCTAACAGCCTTCTCCCAATATTTTTTATGATGCTTCACTATTTCTTCATCCATTTTCACTTCATATTCTTTGTCCAGTTTCCAATGATCTTGGATCTCTTCTACACTATTCCAAAACCCTACACCTAAACCAGCCAAATAAGCTGCTCCAACAGCGGTAATTTCTTTAATTTCCGGTCGTACAATTGGTATACCTAAAAAATCGGCTTGATATTGAAGCAAGGTATCGTTTGCCATTAATCCTCCACCCCTTAATTGCTCTACTTTTATACCAGAGTCAGCCTCCATGGTTTTCAAAACATCAGATGATCGATGAGCGATACATTCTAACGATGCACGCGCAATATGTCCAATGCTAGTGCCCATATTTAATCCCCAGAAAGTACCTCTTGCATATTGATCCCAGTAAGGTGCGCCTAATCCAGTAAAAGAAGGAACAATGTAAACTCCTCCATTATCTTTTTCCGTTAGTGCAAGTAATTCAATTTCCTCAATGGAGTGTATTAGGTTTAAACTATCGCGTAACCATTGCACTACAGCTCCTCCAATAAAAACACTCCCTTCCAATGCATAGGTAGGTTTATCACCAATTCCCCAGGCTATTGTCGTAATCAAATCGTTTTTTGACTCTACAGGCTCATCACCTGTATTCATCAACATAAAACATCCTGTATTGTAGGTGTTTTTCACCATCCCTTTTTCGAAACACGCTTGTCCAAAAAGTGCTGCCTGCTGATCACCACAAATCCCGGAAATTGGAATCTCCTCACCAAACATTGACCTGCGTGTATGTCCATAAATCTCACTAGATGAGCAAACTTTTGGAAGAATTGATTCCGGAATATCAAGTAGTTCCAACAATTCTTTATCCCAACACAAGTCATAGATATTATAAAGCATTGTACGACTGGCATTCGAAACATCTGTAATATGAAGCTCTCCTTTGGTCAACTTCCAAATCAACCAGCTATCAACAGTTCCAAATGCAAGCTTACCCTGCTCTGCTTTTTCTCTGGCTCCTTCAATATTATTTAGTAACCACTGTATTTTAGTTGCAGAAAAGAAGGCATCTAAAATCAGTCCTGTCTTCTCTTTGATCTTTTGTGAATATCCTTGCTCCTTTAATTTATCACAAAGGTGTGATGTTCTTCTATCCTGCCAAACTATTGCATTGTTAATTGGTTCTCCTGTTTCTCTATCCCAAATAATTGTTGTTTCTCTTTGGTTGGTGATCCCAATACCTGCAATATCTTTTCCTGTCAGTCCGGTTTTTGTCAATACCTCCTCAGCCACTGATGCCTGTGAATACCAAATTTCCTTGGCATCTTGCTCAATCCAACCTGGCTTAGGATAATATTGCTCATATTCTTTCTGAACTTGAGCAATTATTTCGCCTTTCTTATTAAATAAAATAGCTTTTGAAATTGACGTCCCTTGATCTAAGGATAAAATATAATCTCTCATTCCTCTGGTAATTAATTGCATTTAACAGTTTTACGCATTCTCCTTTATCCTTGTGATAGATAGATTTAAGGAATCCACATACTCTCGCATAATTTCCAAGTGCGAAGCACCTTCTTTAGTAAGTTTGTAGTATTTTCTTGGAATACCTGTATCCATTTCCGCCCACTCTGAAGTAACCAACTTCTCTTTCTTAAGTCGATTCAATAGCGGATAAATTGTACCTTCCGCAATTTCCAGGGAAGTAAATTGATTCATTTCACTAATTAATTCGTAACCATAACATGGTTTCGATCTTAGCAACAGGAGGATAATGTATTCCAACAGTCCCTTTTTAAATTGAGACTTCCATTTTGTTATAAAGTATTCGTTGATTTCGTGATTCATGGTGTAACAAACATATAAAAAAATACATAGTTTTACAAGATATCTTGCAAGAGTATAGTCTTAAGGTGTACAAGGATTTTCCAAAATATATGCTAACTACTTAATAGATACCTCTACTCTGAATTTTGGCTTTTTTTGTTGATCAGAAAGATTTCTTAAATCTGCAGTTTTTACAATAAAATTATCCTGAGGAACTTGCAAACTATCCAATAAGTAACTCGTTATTTCTTTATTCCTCTCTTTAATCAGTGAATCAAGCATTTGATTAGCTTTCACATTACCTATTTTTTCAAAACAAAGTTCTACCAAACTTTTTGACACTTCTGTACTATCCTTAACAAGATAATTTCTAAACTCTGAAGATTGATTTGCCCAATTTTCTAATTTCTTACTTTTCAAATTTGGCATTTCTTCAGACCTTGATTTAAAGTAATCATTAACACAATCTTCAAGAATCAAATAATTCCGTTCTTGTTTGGTATCTGTTTCTTGTGTAAAAGAGAAGACCAATTCATTCTTCTTCTGTAAGATCTCTGAAATATCTTTTAAAGTTGATTTTTCTTTATCATCAAGTGAAACACTCGTATAATTTAATTGAATTGTTTCAATATCTTCAGGGTTTGTACCAGTGATACTTCCAAGAATACCAAATGGTTTAGCTGCAGTCTTTACCAGGAAATTCATTAAAGTTTTCCAAATAATCCTACCCAGCTTAAAATCTGGTTCATTTGGGTTACCTGATACTGGTAAATCGAATTGAATGATATCATTTTGATCTTTTAGTAGATACAGTGCTAATCTAACCGGCGCCTTTATTGTGTTTGGATCCTTTGTCTTCTTACCAAAATCAAACTCAGAAATTTTAATATTATTTTGATTATCCATATGATCTGGCTTCATATCAATACTACAATGGTAATTAAAGGTTCCTTGGGTTATAGGTCTTGCGATGTAGAATTCTGTATATGGAGAAAAACTCATCAATTCCAATCCGGTAAGTCTTGCTCTTAAATTAAAATCGTGAACTTCCTGCAAATTGAAATTCAAGCTTCCTTTCAACTTTCCTCCTCCATTTAAGTTCATCGAATAACTTAAAGGCACATTATCTGAAGTTTCCGTTAGTCTACCAAGATTCAGAGCAATGTCTTTAATATCGTAAACAAAGTCACGATTTAAAGTTTTATCGGAAAATTGCAACAAACCACCTTTAACAATTACGCTATCAATAGCATAAAATAAGGCCTGATCCTGCTTTAAAGAATCTTGCTCAACTTTGGCTAATTCAGCTGTATCAACAATCATTACAGGTTCGAATATCCTTTCAAAATTGGTATTCTCTTTAAAAAGAGTAGCATAAATTTCAGGCTCTTCCATTACAATCTTTCCAATTTCGTATTGTGATGTACCAATGTTTAATGAATCGAGATTTACATTTGTTGATTTTGCAGCAAGAAATCTTTTGCCTTCCAAATCATTTAATGAAAAATCCTGCAAGCTGGTACTTCCTTTAACAAATACATCCATAAAATCGATCATGCTTCCATTAATTTTTAGAGACGTATTCATTTTCCCCTCCATACTTGAGATCTTTATATAATCCTTAATATAAGCCATAAAAGGTTTAATATTGATATCTGTAACCTTTAAGTCAATCATATACCTTTCGGTAGCATGATCTACATTTGCATTTATACCAACATTACCTTCTCCTCCTATGGAAAAATCTACTCCCATTTCCGACTTCTGATTGTCCCAAGCAATCAATGGTAGGTCCAGATTTATATTTTTTAAATCAAGTAAATTGTCCTTCTGCTTATCAAAGTATGCGATGTAGCCATTTTTTATTTCAATATCATATATAGAAAATTTAGTGGTTTTGCTCTCTTGATTAGCCTGAACTGTGTCAGGTATTTCTTCTTCGCTAACCAACAAATCATCAAAATTGAATCCAACACTATCTTGAATAATTGACACATTTAATCCATCCAAGTAAATTTGCGAAACCGAATATTCACCAGAAATCAACTTCCAGGGCGAAATATTAACATACAATTCGTTGAATGATACAAATTGATCGGCATCATTACTTTCATACAAACATAATCCATTCACCCGAACCGATACTTCCGCATAATTAAAGTGTAATTCTGCAATTTCTAGCTTTCTTCCGATAAGTTCTTCAGAATGATTAACAAGGTAGTTTTTCACTATTGTTGATAGGAAAAAGAATAACAATATAATTACCGTAAGTATCGACAATAATATGATCTTCTTTTTGGATAATCGTTTCATACTTCTTATTTAATTTGATATATCAAAACTAACAATTAGTTTATGATTTATTAAGCCTCCTTCAAATTTTCGATAAAAAAAGGAGGCTTTTGCCTCCTCCTCATTTTTTAAACCAGATTATTAATGATTATAAACGTGAATATCTCTTTGCGGGAAAGGAATTCCAATATCGTTCTTATCAAACTCCTTCTTCACAGTTTCTTGCATGTAAAAGAATACTTCCCAGTAATCTGCCGCATTCACCCATGCTCTTACTGTGAAATTCACCGAACTATCAGCTAACTCTAAAACTGCAATAAAATGCACAGGATCTTTTAACACCTTGGGATGATTGGCTAATAATCCTTCAAGAATTCCTTTTGCTTTGTCAATATCATCAGAATAACCAATTCCAAATGTCATATCGACTCTTCGAGTAGATTGAGTTGAATAATTAATCATTGATCCGGTAGACAAACCTCCATTAGGAATAATAATGGTTTTATTATCGAGCGAAAGTAAAATGGTGTTGAATAGCTGAATTTCCTTAACTACACCAAGGTAGCCTTGCGCTTCTAACAAATCTCCAACCTTAAATGGCTTAAATATAAGGATCATAACTCCTCCTGCAAAGTTTTGCAATGTTCCCGATAAAGCCATTCCCACTGCCAAACCTGCAGCACCTAAAATTGCAATAAAGGAAGTCATCTGTACACCAACCATTCCTACAACAGCAATGAAAAGCATAATCTTTAGCAAAATGGAAAGCATACTAACAATGAATGGTTTTAAAGTAGGATCCAATTCATTCTTATCCATCAATTTCGCAATTCCCTTGGTTATCATTTTAACAATCCATAAACCGATTATCAACGTAAGAATAGCCAACAATAATTTTGGCGCATATTCCAAAGCCATTGTCCACAATTGATCCGATTTCTCAAACATTTTATTCAAATCCATAATTAATAGTTTTTTTGTATAAATAATCTCTTAATAGTAGCCAAACTATAACGGCTAAGCATAAAAAAAATTCCAAATGGAATTTCATAGATTAAATTTAAATAAAAATTAGCGTAAATTAAAACCTATATATCTTTAATTAATTGTGAATTGTTAGAAACAATAAATGTAAATTTTATTTAGCTTTTCTTAAACAATATAATACAACAAAGAAATTAATCACATAATACATTCATAATTAAAGAAATAATCTCCTGTTGAACAGGAATGATTTTTTGCACTTGAAGATTAAAAACATGTGCAAAAAAAAAGAGGCTTATGCCTCTTTTCTCCTTCTATCAGAATATCTTTTTCCATCGCCTTTTCCTCTGCGATCTTTTGAGGAATCTTTTCTGTATCCTCTATCGCCACGGTCTCTGCGATCTCTTCGGTCTCCTCTGTCACGATCTCCTCGTGAACGCCCTTTACGAGGACTTCCACTCTCACTTGGTCGATCACCTGATACTTCGATTCTGATTTTTCTACCACCAATTACAGCGCCAGCAAATCCTTTAATTATATCATCGGTAAATCCTTTTTCAACATCAAAGAATGAGAAAACACCTTTCAAATCAACTCTACCAACGTTTTTACCACGAACACCACATTGTTTGTGAATCAAATTCAACAAACGAGGTACATCAATCCCATCTTTCTTACCAATATTGATAAACATACGGTCCTCGCCCTTGTTGCCTTCTTTTTTATTTCTACGCTGAGTAGTTGATTTTAGATTCAAATCATCTGCATTCTTGTAATATTCCCAAAAACGGCTGAATTCCAATGAAACAAAACGCTTAATTAAATCTTCACGACTCAAAGCTTCCAGTTCCTCGTTAATTCCATCGATAAATGGTGCAATTTCTTCCTCTTCAACCTCAACTTGGTTTACGCGTTGCATAAAATTCATCAATTGTCTTTCGCAAACCTCTTTTCCGACAGGAATTTTTACCTGTTCGAAATCAGTTTTTAATCTTCTTGAAAGATCTTTTACCTTGCGCTCCTCTCTTGGAGTTACCAAAGCAATGGAGATACCTTTCTTTCCTGCACGAGCCGTACGACCGCTTCGGTGAGTATAGAATTCCAACTCATCAGGCAAGTTGTAATGAATTACGTGAGAAAGATCATCCACATCTATACCACGAGCAGCAACATCGGTAGCAACCAATAATTGCAATGAACGATTTTTAAAATTACGCATTACTCTGTCGCGCTGTACCTGGGTTAAATCTCCATGTAAAGCATCGGCATTGTAACCATCTTTCATTAATAATTCGGCAACTTCCTGAGTTTCCTTTCGGGTTCTACAGAAAATAATACCGTAAATGTCTGGGAAGAAATCTACAACACGTTTCAAAACATTGTAACGGTCGCGATTATTCAACATGTAATATTGATGAGAAATATTCTTGTTGGTTGTATTTGCTTTTCCTACAGTTACCTCAGTAGGATCTGTCATATAGTTTTTAGAGATTCGTCGAACTTCTGGTGGCATAGTTGCTGAGAACAACCAAGTCACTTTTTCTTCGGAAGTAGCAGACAAGATGGCATCAATGTCTTCTTTAAATCCCATGTTCAACATTTCATCTGCCTCATCAAGAATTAAATATTCAACAGCAGATAAATTAACAGCCTTCCTTCTAATTAAATCAAGAAGACGCCCTGGGGTAGCCACAATTACGTGTGCTCCTCTTTTCAGTTTTCGAATTTGCTCTTCGATACTTGCACCCCCGTACACATTCACAACGTTCAGGTTTAAGATATTCTTTGAGAATGTCTTAAGATCGTCTGCAATTTGGATTCCCAATTCTCTTGTTGGAGATAGAATCAAAGCTTGCGGTATTTTTACCTGTGGCTCGATAAGCTCAAGCAAAGGTAAACCGAAAGCCGCCGTTTTTCCTGTTCCGGTCTGAGCCAATCCCACAAAATCAGATCTTCCGTCGAGAAGAACTGGGATAGCTTGTTCTTGGATAGGAGTTGGGGTTTCGAAGCCTAATTCAGAAATAGCTTCTAGTATGGCCTTTGATAGACCAAGATTTTCAAATGAATTCATTCTATAATTTTTATGAGCCGCAAAGGTAGCAATTAAAATAGGAAGTAAAGCGTATTTTGAATAGAATGATACAAATTAAATTTCAATAGTTAATTTTCTGATTTTTAAAGAGAAAGAATCAGATCATTTATCTGTCAACTACTCTATTTTTTCTTTAATTAATATGATGTATTATAACGGTAGTAATTCTTGCTACAATGCAACATTTCATCACTTCATATTAATGTTCAAAAATAGAGTCTAATATAGTGTTGGGAAATAATTTACACAAAAAAGCCGCCTCGCAATACGAAACGGCTTGTATCTATTTTTGTTGATTTCTTTATTTTACCAGCATAAAAACCACTTCTGATTTTATTGCTGATGGCAATTCAATTTTACGAAGTTCCAAACTTCTCATCCAGCCTGCAATTTCTTTTTCTTTCAAACTGTATAGTACTTCGCGAAATTCATCAATCTGATCGTCGTTGTAATCATTTTCTTCGAAGTTTTTATAAACATCCAATTCCTCATCTTCATAATAGATGATCTCCTCAGACATTTTATTCAAAATATCGGTTTCACAAATTTCATGTGCACCACAACATTCTTCCATTGGTTCCGCAACCTCTGGCTCTTCTTCTATCTCCCCTTTACGCGCTCTCAGCTTTTGTCCAATCCAAGTAGAAAGGAATGCAATTGCGGCAATCACTACAAGTGATATCAATAAAACTTTCATGAGTGCAAAACTAAAAATTAAGATCTATTAAATCAAGATATCTAGATATACTTTTTAACACAAGGCTCTCCTATCTCAATCCATAAAAAAACAAAACCATGAATTACAAGATCAAATCCAGTAATTCATGGTTTGTTTTTAAGGATTTCCAAACTATTTTTTTCCGGTAGCCTTTTCGTATTGTTTTTTGAAAAGATTTCTTTGATTGGTCATGAACTCAAGTTTTTCTTCCAATTCCTTCTTCTCTCCTTCCAATCTATTTATCTCTTTACGAAGCCATCCTAGCTTACCATCTTTTTCTTTGATCTGATTATCTTTTACTGCAATAGCTTCAATTGATTTTTGTTTCTCCGTTTCTAACTTTTTCTTGTCCCACTCAGCCTCAACACTTGCTGTTTTCAATTCTTGAGCCAGCTTTGTAGAATCTGTCTTTAAAGTTTGGATTTGTCTTTTCAAATCAGCTATTGCTCCTTCATTATTGCTATTCTGATTAATCAGGTCGTTATATTTGGTAAGCGTTTCATGCAATCGTGATTTTAAAGCTGTTGTATCCGATGCCAATCCCATCAGTTCGGTACTTAACTCATCAATTTCTGTATTCTTTTTGGCATTGCTTTCAGCCATACTATTTTTCATCTCGTTATATTCTGCCAAAGTCTTATCCAGCTTAGAGTTTAACTGAGTGATTTGCTTTTTCTTTTTTGAGTTCTCCTTATCTAAGGCAGATACTTTTGCATCGCTTCTTCGCTTTGCATATTCAAGTTCTTCGTATTTTTTCTTTGAAACAACACATGATGTTAGCATTAAGGATGCCAAAGACAGAACAAGCAATTTAATTTTCATCTGTTATAATTTTAGTTTTTAGGTCAGATGGAACTCTCGATGAATTTTAGTCACACTTTTGAATAGTGTAGTATGCTAAAAATCATGTTCGTTTCATAGGACTTATATTTTAATTTCGTAATTGATAATTTTATATCTATAACTGAATTACAAGCGAAGATATTTTTTATTCAACAAAAAATAAATATTTCTGACTAAAATTAACATTTTTTAAATGGATTCTCGTAAGAATCGCTTTTCTAGCACTTATATTAACATATCTTTGTATATCATGATTGCCAAATGCAAATTGGCAAAGAATTTGAATAACAGAAAAAGAAACAATCCTACATATCATGCAAAAATTTAGATTATTGCTTGTAATGCTATGTGCATTCTCACTTACAGTTTTTTCTCAAGAAAACGAAAGCAAAGAAGATAATTCAGATATCATCAGAATTGTTGGTAAACTAACCAACAAACAAAATAACGAGCCAATACCATTTGCCAATGTTGGTGTTATTGGATCTTATATTGGTGCTGCATCTAATTTGGATGGAATTTTTGAATTTAAAATTCCTGGGAAATATAATGAAAGAATGATTCAAGCTTCTGCTGTTGGTTTTTCAACTTTTACAGCAAAGGTTTCTGAATGTACTCAAGTAGATACCCTTGAGATAATATTGACACCAAAAAACTACAATATTGGTGAAGTTGAAGTAATGGCCGAATCGCTAGTTCTACAAAAAAGAATTAAAACTGCACTTGAAAAAATCCCTGAAAACTACCTTCAAACTCCTTTCAACTACGATGTTTATTACCGATCGGAAAAGTTTGAAAATGACAAATTAAACAGACTTCGAGAAGCTGCTGTTAGAATTTATGACGACAAAGGTTATCAACGCGCAGATGCCTACCAGGTTTTCAAAGAGCGTGGATACAGGTTCCTGCAGGTACGCAAAAACTTCGAACCTGCCTCATTGGCTGATGGTTCAACCTTTTTAGACGAATTGCTTGAAATGGATATCGTAAGAAGTCGTGGAAATGTTTTAAACGGAAACCACATCAGCTTCTACGATTTAAAATTGGATCAAATCACCGAATATGAGAATGATTCAATTTGGGTAATTAGCTATAAAAGCAAACGTCCGATGCTAAGTAATACAGGTGATTACTATGCAAAAAGTTATTCTGGTAAATTGTACATTAAAACCAAAGATTACGCAGTAATTAAGAATGAAACACATGTTGTTGCTACGAATTACTCGCCTCAAGGAAGAAGTTTCTATGTGAATGAGAACAGACAAAAATGGCAACCTTTAAAAATCGAATATGATTTTAGCGTGACTTACAAACAACACTCAGGTAGATATTACCTAAGTTACGTAACTTATAAGCGTCATCACGAATTGAAAGAAAAAGAAACTGGTATTCCAAAATCACTTGACATCAATACGGAAATGCTTATCACAAAAATTAACACTGAAAATCCGGAGATTATTGAAAAAAGAGCATACTACGAAAATATGCCTTTCGATAAGAAGTTCTGGGATTCCTACAATATTATATTTGATGGAGAATAGAGAAAGAGGCGAAAGCCTCTTTTTTTTTTTCTAACATGAAACACATTACAAAGACGTAGCGATGCTACGTCTCTACAGAATCATATTCTTACAATGACATAAACCAATTGATCCATAAATTGCCCATTCTTATAGATTGCTGATTTTTGGATTGATTCCAATTCAAAACCAGCCTTTTCCAAAACTATCGTCGAGGCTTTATTCCCAGAGAAGACATATGCATACAATCGAACAATTGGAAAGTTCTGAAATGCCAATTCAACCATCTCTTTCACCACATTGGTCATTATACCCTTGTTCCAGTATTCCTCGCCTAGCCAATAACCCAATTCAGCAGATTTTCTATAAACATCCTTTTGTCTTTCTACACCAATTGCACCAATTACTTCCTCGTTAAGAGTTATTGCCAGGTTATAAGAATCAATGGTTCTGTTCGCAAAACGCACCCAATTAACGGCATCCGAGTAAGTATATGGTTTTGGAAAGCTATCTTTTAAAAATTTAGCTACAGCATCATTGTCAGCATATTTCACCAAGCTATCTTCGTCACCTTTTTGCCATTTCCTTAGCACCACATTTTGTACTTCAAGCTTTACTGATTCCATAACACGTGTATTTAAAATTGAACATCAATCGATTACTTACAAACAAGTTCTTGAAAATATCGTTTCGGCGCAATATTTTAACACGATATATGTATTAGAAAATGCATTACTAGTTGAAAAGACTTTAAAACAAGGCAGATTAAACCATTCCTCTTCATTCAATAAGGATTCTTCCGCCAACGGACGAGCTTCTCAAAAAAATAATTGATTACTTCCGCCAACGGACGAGCTTCCCAAAAAATTAATTGATCACTTCCGCCAACGGACGAGCTTCCCAAAAAAATAATTGATCACTTCCGCCAACGGACGAGCTTCTCAAAAAAATAATTGATCACTTCCGCCAACGGACGAGCTTCTCAAAAAAATAATTGATCACTTCCGCCAACGGACGAGCTTCCCAAAAAAATAATTGATTACTTCCGCCAACGGACGAGCTTCTCAAAAAAATAATTGATCACTTCCGCCAACGGACGAGCTTCTCAAAAAAATAATTGATCACTTCCGCCAACGGACGAGCTTCTCAAAAAAATAATTGATTACTTCCACCAACGGACGAGCTTCTCAAAAAATTAATTGATCGCTTCCGCCAACGGGTGAGCTCTTCCATAAATAAAACTTAACACACACAATTCCAATTCGCACAAAAAAACCGCCTTAAAACTAAGGCGGTTTGCAAATTATTTAGAATTGAAAATTACTCTTCAGTATTTTCAACTTCTTCCTCTTTATCAAGATCTTCAAGAAGATTGTACTCTTGTAGCAAATTATACCACTGGAATATTTTCTTCATATCCGACACATACACTCTATCTTCGTCGTAGTTAGGCAATACTTCACCCATATATCCTTTCAATTCATTTCCTGAAGCTTTATGGCTAATTGCCTTTCCTCCGTTTTCTTTCTCTTTAATATTTTTGAAAACGTCAGCCAATGGCACATCTCCTTCATCTGTAAAAATTGCGATATCTTCCAATGCGCTAATTTTTGAAGTTGCATAAGCTGGCATGCGTTTCTTATCAACCAACGATTCAACAATCAAAGCATTTTTTGCATTCGATACCATTTTAAAAAGACCCGAATGTCCTGATATAGCTAATATTCCTTTCAACATATTTTCAAATTTTAATTTTGGAAGCACAAATTTATAATTCCATAGTATTATACAAAACTATTTGGCAAAAAATAGTTTAAAAGCTTTTGTTTTATGCAAAGCCGCGCTCTTTCTTAATCTTCTCGAAAGCTTCATTTACTTTCTGAAACTTCTCTTTTGCAGCTTCTTGAACATCTTCACCAAGGTAACTTACCTTATCGGGATGATATTTTACAGCCATTTTTTTATAGGCTTTTTTCACTTCTTCGTCAGTAGCTTCTTTAGTTAAGCCAAGAATCTTATAACTCGAGTCAGTATCCTGCACAAACATGGACTTGATAGAGGAATAATCATTTCCTTGAATTCCCAAATAGTATGATATCTTATCGATAATTGCCTGCTCTGAACTTGAAATCGATCCATCGGCCTGAGCTATTCCAAACAAGAAGTGCATCAACTGCAATCTCGAAGAATAATCAAGGTTAGCCTGAACCTGTCTGCAAACTTCTTCAACAGGAATATTTTGCTTTAAAATGTCTTTGAGCATTCCAACTGCTTCAGTAGCACGCGCGGCACCGAAACTTTTCACCAAATTGGCCTTTACGTAATCCAGTTCCGAACGAAGCACCTTACCATCAGCTTTCATTACGGCTGCAACCAGCACCAGTAAACTCATAACGAAATCTCCCTGGCGAGTTTGGCCTGCTACCTTCCCTCCTTCTATTTCAATTGTATCAAAAGCAGAACCAACCAGGTATCCCAATATACCTCCAATCGGTCCAAGAAAAGCCCAACCTAAGCCTCCGGCTATCCATTTTCCATATCTACCCATATGTGGCAATCAATTTTTAATGTTTTATAATATCTGGCAGAAAACACCAGAAAGCTTTAAAGATAGTATAATTAAGGTTTTTTCTCAGATTTATCGCAAAACCTTAACAAAGTTTAACACCCAAAAGTGACTCATGAATTTTCATGATTTGAGGCAGAATTAAATCCGAATTGTTATAAATCACGAAATCTGACTTTTCGATTTTCAAGCTTTCGTCAAGTTGATTTTTCATGCGCTCCTTAACGGCATTAGCATCGACTCCATCGCGGCTCATAACACGTTTAACTCTAAGCTTCTCATCTGCTGTAACACAAATAATCTTATCAAAATTCTTATACAAGCCAGTGTCAAATAATATTGCAGATTCTTGTATTACATATGGCGATTGCTGTTTCTCGCTCCAAGTTTGAAAATCATTTCGAACAACAGGATGAACAATAGTGTTTACATCCTGTAAAGCCTCAGGATTATTAAAAATAATATCAGAAAGGTATTTTCTATTAAGAGTTTTATTCTCAGTATACACATCAAGACCAAATCTATCCATTAGCTTAGTCCTGATTTCATCACTTTCTATCATTAAGCGTTTTGCTTCCTTATCGGAAACATACACTGGAATTCCCAGTAATTTAAATACTTCGGCGACAATCGATTTCCCTGTACCAATCCCTCCTGTTAATCCTATTTTTAGCATGATAATTTGTTATTGAATCGGCTTACGTTTCTCAATTAGGAAAGTAACTGTTTGAGGATAAAAACGAACATTTGAAACAAAATCAGGACTGCGCTTCAACTCAACCTTTAATTTGTTTCCATCGCCTTGTGCAGCTTCTAAATAATCAACTCTTACATCGAAATGATCTTCTGTAATATTTTCATATTTATTCATTCCTACGAAATACGAAAGCTTCACATCACCAGGAAATAAACGCAGTAAAACCGAATCAGGTAAATTATCAACCTTTATCGATACATTTTTATTAGCCTCAGTAAATCGCTCAACAGGAATATTAACTGTTAACTTTTTAGGTGAGAAACTAACTCCTTCAATCTTCTCAAAATCAATCTCCTCCTCTGTGCTTTTTTTCAACCCCGACAACTCCAACAATTCTGTTTTTGCAAATTTCACAGAATCAAGCAAAGATTGAGGTCCTTTTACCAAAACACTATCTAATTCAGGAAGAATTGCTCCTCCCTTCATAAACTGCTGCTCAAAATTCAGTTTCAAATCCAATACTACCGGTACCTTCTTCTCCAAAATAGGTGAAAATTGAAAACGAATGGTGTCTGGACTAATGGCCTCCAAACGAATACCTGTCGACAATTCTTTCTCAATTCTCTCTGCTATGCTTGAGGTAAGTAGATTGTAGCTATTAAGCGAACTACCTGTTATTCTATTATTGGTATACTTATTTACATCAAATGGATTTGATAAAAAAGCTGTACTCAATTTGTAACGAAGCAAATCGAAGCCATAAGCTTTTACTCGTAAGTTTAACTTCTTGGGAAGATCATTGGTAAGCACCTTATCTTCCGGAAAATTCATGTAATATACAGGGTAATTGATACTCGTTGTATATTCCTTACTCAGTGCATTCAAAAACCAAAAAATTGTTGATAAACCAACAAAGAATAAATAAACCAATAGTTTTTTATTCGATGTTATTTTTTCTTTGTTAAAATATCCTTTTAGTTTCTGAAGATCGAGATTATTCAAGGTACTTAGTATTTAGAAAAGCTGTGCCTACTAAGGCACAGCCTGATAAATTATTTTTGAGCAACGTCACTCATGTCTTTAACAACCGCAGCTTTATCAATTTTCAAACGGTTTTGTCCTTCTACTTCCATAATAATTGCACGCTCCTGAATTTCCAGTACTTTTCCGTAAATACCACCAGTAGTTACAACTTTATCACCTTTCTTCAATTCATCACGGAACTTTCTTAATTCCTTCTGCTTTTTCATCTGAGGACGAATCATGAAGAAATAGAAAACTACGACAATTAAAATCAAAGGAATAAAAGAAGTTAAACCTCCCTGACCTTCTGCAGGCTGAGTCATCAATAAGATGTTTAGCATATTCATTTCAATCCAAATTTAATGGTCTCTCGACCGATTTATTATAAAATTACAAATCATTTAATAACTATTCCACATTAGCTGTAATAATCAGCTTTTTCTTTTTCTGCAAAGTATTACTAAAAATGGTAATTACTTTGTATTGCTTACCATGTCGCCCTTTGGAATTGAACTCGATGGTAATTTTCGACTCTTCTCCCACTTTAATGGGTTTCTTGGTCCATTTAAAGTTTGCACAACCACAATCACTTTCTACACTTTTAATGATTAGATTGTCTTCGCCGACATTTTTAAAGTAGAAATCACAAACTCCTATTTCTCCCTCTGAAATCTTCCCAAATTTATGTATTTCTTTACTAAACTCAAACTTAGGATACTTGCCTGATTTCACTGATTCTAATCTATCTGCACCAACAGTCTTATTTTCTTTAGATGCCCCACCTGTACAGCCTAACACAAACATCAACAGTTGAACTAAAACCAGCCACTTTTTATATTTAATTTTTAATGCACTCATACTTTAATTTTCGGATTTCGAAAGTACAAAAATTTCAATGAATCCATTCACATCAGTACATATAAAACAAAAATGCGCTTAATCCATTGATTAGCGCATTTTTGTTTTATATTAAAAGTTAAGACTATACTTCTCCCACAAGTCCTCTACCTACTTTCTTAACTTTTCCATTTTCTTTTAACTCTTTAACCAACTTATCAAGTATACCATTAATAAAGTTGCTTGAGTTCGAAGTACTATAAAATTTCGCAATTTCAAGATACTCATTAAAACTTACTTTTACCGGAACATTCGGAAACTCTTTCAACTCAGTAAGAGCTAATTCCATGATAAGGATATCCATAAAAGCAATTCGCTCCAAATCCCAGTTTTTGGTATTTTTCTGAATCATCTCAACATGTTCAGTGTGATTCACTATAGCTTTACGGAACAATGTTTTCACGTAATCTTCATCTTCGTCATCTTTAAACAAAGACATAATTGAAGTGTGCTGATCATCATTCTCTTTTAATCCTTTAACCGTTTTAATTACCATGCTAATGATAAACTCGATCTCATCGTTCCAATAAATGCTTTTTTCTTCCATTAATGAATAAAAATCTTCATCAGCAGCAACAAGAGTCAAGAAAAACTTCTCCACAAACTTTTTGTCATCTTGATAAGAATTATTCTCAGCATTCATATATTCGATATACAAATCTGAATTCACCAACTTATCAAATAACAATCGAATGTAGTCTTCCTGATCCATCCAAGTAATTGTATTGGATTCAGCATAACTATTCAACTGAATATTTTCAGCCAATTGTCTAATTACTTTGTTGTCTATGAATCTGGTGTTAGGATTAAGGTCCTCTTGAGTAGGGATAATTTTAGCTTTTGCTGTTTCAATCTTTTTTTCTGAAACAAAAGCCAACTCTACAATCAGCAGAAGCAAATAATGGTACAAATCGTAAGCTTTTCCAATGCTGAAAAATAATTCTTTTTCAGCTTTTGCAATTGTGCGATCCTGGTTTTTATAGTACGCATACAGCAATTGCAATACTTTCACTCGAAGTAATCTTCTACTAATCATATCCTTAAAGAACTTTTACAAATTTGTTATTGTGGCTGCAAAATTAGACTTTTTTTATAACCCGACAAGTATTTTTGAAAAAAACAGTAAAAAGAATTAAAGATCAGACTATCCTATACTTTACATATAACAAAATCATGTAAGTCAATCAAAGCCAATTGAAAAGGTTTGCATACTGAATTTAAATTACTTTTTTACGATAATAAATTACTAAGTCATAGCAATTAGTACGCAGATTTTTTTATTTTTGAAGACAATAAACAGAATAAATTAAACTTTATTTGAAATGGAAGGTTACGACAATAAAGATGGATATGGAAAAAAGAATCGCGATGAAATTTTTTCGAACGCGGTTAGGGCGGGAAAAAGGACGTACTTCTTTGATGTAAAAGCAACAAGGAAAAACGACTACTATCTAACAATTACTGAAAGTAAAAAACGCTACGACAAAGAAGGAAATTATTCTTTCGAGAAACACAAAGTATTTTTATACAAAGAAGATTTTGACAAATTTTCTGAAGGATTATTAGAAGCTTTGGATTTTATTAAATCATCGAATCAAGAAACCAACGAAGTAGAAGAAATGTTCGTAACCGAAGAACAAAATACAAACTCAGAACTAATTGAAGGATTAGAAGCAGAGACCTATTCAAACGTTGAATTTGAAGATTTATCGGAATAAATATCATTTTATAAAACTTAAAGCTGCTTTTAACGAGCAGCTTTTTTTGTTTCTTGCACACTAGTGTCAAAAAGTAACGCAAAACTGTTACATTTGCATTGGGCATATTTTTATTAAGTCCAAATATATCGCCCCGTTTATTTTTAGTAATAAAAATCCCTACTAATAGGGATTGTAATTATTGAAATTTTCCTATACGTTTGACCAACTTTTAGGAAAATTTGTGGTGTTCATTGTAAGAAATAACTTCACATGATGAATACTAAACTACCTGGCAAATCAGGCAACAACACACAACAAGGAAATTTAGAACGAATGAAACTATCTGAGTTAACAGATAATCAAGAAGGAATAATAACCAAAGTTTTAGGACATGGTGCATTTCGAAAGAGAATTACCGAAATGGGCTTTGTTAAAGGGAAAAAAGTTACTGTTATTAAAAATGCTCCTTTAAAAGATCCTGTAGAGTATGAAATTATGGGGTACGAAGTTTCTCTGCGAAGAAGCGAAGCAGCATTAATTGAAGTAATTACTCAAAAAGAAGCGAATCACATAAAATTATCTGATTTCGAAGGAACAATTAGTGATGAAATACTAAAAACCTCAGCTAAAGAAAAAGGCAAAAAAATAAATGTAGCTCTTGTAGGAAACCCTAATGCCGGAAAAACAACATTATTCAACTACGCATCTGGATCGAAAGAACACGTAGGAAACTACAGTGGTGTTACCGTTGACTCTAAGCAAGCTCAGGTAAAACAAAATGGTTATCAGTTTGATGTAACGGATCTGCCAGGAACTTATTCACTTACTGCATATACTCCAGAGGAATTATTCGTTAGAAAATACATAATGAACGAAAGTCCAGATGTTGTTATCAACGTTGTGGATGCTTCAAACTTAGAAAGAAACCTTTATCTGACAACTCAGCTTATCGACATGGATATTAAGGTAATATTAGCCTTAAATATGTACGATGAACTGGAAAAGAAAGGAGCTACTTTCAACTTTAAAGAACTATCAAAAATGTTGGGAATTCCTATTGTTCCAACGGTTAGTTCAAAAGGTAAAGGAGTAAAAGAATTATTCAACAAGGCGATTGAAGTTTATGAGGATAGAGATCCAATAGTTAGACACATTCATATCAATTACGGTAAAATTGTAGAAAGTGCTATTTCAAAAATACAAACTGTAATCAAGAAAGATCGAAAACTATCTTCTAGCATGTCGCCTAGATATCTATCGATAAAGCTTTTGGAAGATGATGAGAGTGCTCGTCATATTATTCACGAAAGCGATCTTCATTTTGAGATAAAATCGGTAGCAAAAGAACAAATTGCAAAGATTGAAAAAGAGTTTAGTGAAGTCTGTGAGACGGTTATAACAGATGCCAAATATGGTTTTATCGATGGGGCCTTAAAAGAAACCTACAAGGAAAGTCCTATTAAGAGAAGGAGAAATACCACATTGATTGATACATTTATCACTCATAAATTATTTGGTTTTCCAATCTTCCTAAGCTTTATGTTTTTAACATTCTATGCCACATTTAATTTGGGAGAATACCCAATGAGTTGGATAGAAATGGGCGTAGAAGGTTTAAGCAATCTAATTGACAACTTAATGGCAGAAGGTCCATTAAAAGATCTGCTAATAGATGGAATTATTGGAGGTGTTGGTGGAGTAATTGTATTTCTCCCTAACATTCTTATCCTATTCTTCTTTATTTCATTTATGGAGGATACGGGTTATATGGCACGTGCTGCTTTCATCATGGATAAATTAATGCACAAAATAGGCCTACATGGAAAGTCATTTATTCCTTTGGTTATGGGATTTGGATGTAATGTACCTGCAATGATGGCTACCAGAACACTGGAAAACAGAAGCGATAGAATACTTACCATGATGATTATTCCATTCATGTCGTGCAGTGCTCGATTACCTGTGTACATTCTAATCATTGGCACTTTTTTCCCTGACAACGCCAGTGTAATGCTATTTGGCATATACATGCTTGGCATTGTATTAGCTGTTTTATTTGCCAAAATTTTTAAAGCCAGCTTTTTTAAATCAAAAGATGCGCCATTTGTAATGGAATTGCCTCCATATCGAATTCCAACTCTAAAAGCAACTACAAGACACATGTGGAGCAAGGGAGTACAGTATCTAAAGAAAATGGGTGGTGTTATTTTGGTTGCCTCTGTAATAATATGGGCCTTGGGATATTTCCCATTAGAAGTGGATTACTCTAAGGATTATAACAACTTAATCGCACAAAACGAAGCTAGCACTAAAGAAAAACTAGAAAATGCAAATGAAGCTGATAAAGGTTTCATTCAAGAACAAAGCGATGCTGAAATAGCTAACTTACGCAATGATATGCTTGAAGAAAAACAGGAAAATTCATACATCGGTAGAATTGGACATTTTATTGCTCCTGCAATGCATCCTTTGGGTTTCGACTGGAAAATGTCAGTAAGTATGCTTACAGGTATTGCAGCAAAAGAAGTAGTTGTAAGTACAATGGGTGTCTTGTATCAAGAAGGAGAAGGTAGCGATGAATCTAGCGAGAGCTTAAGAAGCAAATTAAGAGAACAGGAATTCACAGGTAGCCACAGAACAGGAGAAAAGGTATTTAGCGCCTTAACTGCCTTATCATTCTTGATTTTTACTTTGATTTATTTTCCTTGTGTAGCTGTAGTTGCAGCATTAGTTAAAGAAGCAAATTGGAAGTGGGCTGCATTTATTGTATTTTATACAACTGGACTTGCTTGGCTGGTTTCATTCATTGTATACCAAGTGGGGAACTTAATAATTTAAATCATGAACATACAACTTGCACTAACATACCTGATTATCATTTATGCAGTTGGATATACATTCTACCAACTAATTCAAATGATAAAAAAACAAAAAGAATCTGCTTGTGGTGGCGGATGTAGCGGTTGCGATTTCAAGAACGAACTTAAGCAAGGGGATTCATACAATTTCAATTGATAAGGAGGAAAAGTTTACATATCTTAAAAACTAATCAAACCTCACACTTTTAAATACAAGCACCTTATATTACACAATCTAATCATAACTAAAATAAAAAAAGGGATAACAATTGCTATCCCTTTTTATTTATCTTATGCTTAAAGCCTAATTATGCTCCTAAAGTAGCAACCATTACAGCTTTAATAGTATGAAGACGGTTTTCAGCTTCATCAAATACGATAGATGCTGGAGATTCGAATACATCTTCAGTAACTTCGATTCCATCTAAACCAAACTTCTGGTAAACTTCCTCACCTACTTTAGTTTCTCTGTTGTGGTAAGCAGGAAGACAGTGCATGAATTTACACTTGTCATTACCAGTCATTGCCATAGTTTCCTTGTTCACTTGGAATGGCTTCAACAAGTCAATTCTTTCTTTCCATACCTCATCTGGCTCACCCATTGATACCCAAACATCAGTATAAAGGAAATCACAACCTTTAACACCTTCTTCAGTGTTATCGGTAACAGTTACCTTAGCACCTGTTTCTTTAGCAATTTCAAGACATTGAGCTACCAACTCTTCTTCTGGCTGAAGATTCTTAGGACCAACGATTCTTACATCCATACCCATTTTAGCAGCACCTACCATTAATGAATTAGCCATGTTGTTTCTTGCATCTCCTAAGTAAGCAAAAGAAACTTGGTGTAATGGCTTATCACAGTGTTCCATCATAGTAAGGAAATCAGCCAAAATTTGAGTTGGGTGGAACTCATCAGTTAAGCCATTCCATACAGGTACACCAGCATGCTTAGCCAATTCCTCAACAACAGTCTGACCAAAACCACGATACTCAATACCATCATACATACGACCTAGTACACGTGCAGTATCAGCCATAGATTCCTTAACACCAATCTGAGATCCTGAAGGTCCCAAATAAGTTACGTGAGCTCCCTGATCGTAAGCAGCTGTTTCAAAAGCACAACGTGTACGAGTAGAAGACTTCTCGAAAATTAAAGCGATGTTCTTACCTTTAAGAGTTTGAACTTCGTTACCAGCATATTTAGCTCTTTTTAAATCTCTTGCAAGATCTAACATGTACTGAATTTCTTTTGGAGAAAAATCCAAAAGCTTCAAAAAACTTCTGTTTCTAAGATTGAAAGCCATTGTTATAATTTTAATAGGATAAACAAATATTTGTCAAAAATAGAGTCTTGTACCAACATAACAAAACGAAGGCACAAGATTCTTATTTAATTTTAGTTCTCGTATTCCATAGTAATTTTACTACCATACTTTCTGTCCTCAAGTTTTGTAGCCTCGGTAATTACCGATTTCTTACCACCATTTTGAACAAATTCAAGACAAGCACGGATTTTTGGAGCCATACTACCTTCTGCAAACTGACCATCGTTCATCAATTCCATAGTATCCTTATAGTCCAAGAATTCCAAAATCTCTTCGTTTGGTTGTTTAAAGTTCTTGTAAATGTATGGAACATCAGTTAAGATATAGAATTCATCAGCTTTAATTCTAGCACCAATTAACGCAGAAGCTAAATCTTTATCGATAACACCTTCTACCGGGCAAATCTGACCATCAGCATCCTCGTATACAGGAACACCACCACCACCAACAGTGATAACAATATTTCCTTCACGAGCCAATTTTGAAACGATTTCTTCGTTCATAACTCTCATTGGTCTTGGCGAAGGAACTACTCTTCTCCATCCACCATCAGCTTTTACTTCTTCTTTAAAAATCCAGCCTTTATCTGCAGCCAATGCATCAGCTTCTTCCTTAGTATAAATCTTACCTACGCGTTTCGTTGGATTTTCAAATGCTGGATCATCCTTATCAACAACAACCTGAGTAACCAAAGTAATAACATCCTTCTTAATGCCATGCTTCTTTAAAATATTTCTCAAGTTACGCTCAATCATGTAACCAATACCCCCTTGAGAATCGGCCACATCAATATCCAAAGGCATTTGAGGAATATTATACAATTGCTCACCGGCATCATTTCTCATTAAGATATTACCAACCTGAGGGCCATTACCATGAGCGATGATTATATCGTATCCTTCCTTAATAAGGAAAATTAAATTTTCCAAAGTATCTGTTGTGTTCGCATTTTGCTCTTCAACAGTACCTTTCTGATTGCCTCGAAGCAACGCATTACCTCCTAAGGCTACAACTGCTAATTTATTCATTACTTTTCGCTTTATGTTTTTCTTGTTAGTTTTGCAAAACTAAAAAAATAAATTACAAAACAAGAAATTTTGCTTTTTTTTAAAAACTTTTTCACACACTGTTTTTCAACACATTACAGAGATTTATTTTTTACTGTTTAGTAGTTTAACTTGTAAAATAATGAAATTCAAAGCAAACTGAAAACTTCATATCACTCGTTTGCACGGGTCGAACTAAACAATGCAGTTATGTTTATATTATTGGATTTCATACTCAAATTGATTTTATTTCCCACATCAGCATAATTTAAAACCAATAAACAAATTATTCGTAGAAACTTTAGATTCTTCAAGAAAGAAGATTAGTTTTATCAATTATTCTAGGATGTTTTATAAATTTAAGAAGATTTTAAAACTACCATGCGCAACAAAATTTATCAACTAACTCGAATTTTATGAGGCTACCAATACTCCTTCTGTTATTTGCAATAATCTTAAGTTCTTGTGGTAAAAAATCAAGAAATAAGACCGAGGCCGACGAAGGAATTATTATATACGATGTTAGTTATTACGCTTCAGAGAAAGAGAATCCCATTGTAGCACTACTTCCAAACAAAGTAGAATTAAGATTTAAAGAAAATAACATCTGTTTAACTTCTGAAGGATATCTTGGTTTTTTCAGTACAAAATTTATTTCAAATTTCAACTGCGACAAAAGCCATATTCTCCTAAAAGTACTAAACAACAAGTTCAACTATGAATTTCCGAAAGGTGAGATTGCTTTTATCTACAACCAACTATCTCCCAGAAAAATAAAATACTTAGATGAAAGTAAAATAATAGCGGGGTACAAATGTAAAATTGCCCAGCTTTTTTTCGAAGATGAGACAATAAATCCTATTAAGGTTGCGTATACAGAAGAAATTGGTCTTGCAAATCCAAACAGAAACACACCATTAAATGAAATTGAAGGTGTTCTTATGGAGTTTGAAACTACAATGAATAAAATAAGAACAAAATTTACGGCAAAAAGTGTAAGCTTAGAAAAAATAGCTCCAGATGAATTTACAGTTCCTGCAGACTACGTTCTTTCTGATAAGGCAACTTTGAAGAAATATATTTTAGGTTTCAACTAGTTAAAGATTTTAGGCAAAAATTAATCTTCCGAACACTAGTAAAACTGTGGATTTCCAAGCCATTTTTATTACTTTTACATAAATTTCGCAACAGCGTGACATCAGCAACACACTGAAAAATAATCGAATGGCTACAAAAAAAAAATCAAAACCTAAATCCAGAAGAAAGATATTCACAAAACCCAAATTTTTAAATGACGAAAGAGCTCGTTTTATTTTGGGAGTTACTCTTTCGCTTTTTACCATATATACATGTCTGGCATTTGTGTCTTTCTTTTTTACAGGAGGTGCAGATCAAAGCAAACTGGATATTAAATGGCTCGAATTAATTACGGATTCAGAAATAAGAGTAGAAAACTGGACGGGTAAAACCGGAGCTTATCTTTCAAATTTATTCATCAACAAAGGATTTGGAATTGCATCATTTTCTTTTCTGTATGTAATGGTGGTTCTATCTTTACGTTCTTGGGGATTAAAGATTCAATCCATCAAAAAAAGTATTCTTTACACTTTACTATTTAGCATTTGGTTGTCAATAGGAATGGCTTTTATTTTTGTGGATTCAACCAGCGACTCGTTTCTATTTTTGGGTGGTATTCATGGATTCTTTATTAGCGAATGGCTAATTTCCATTATTGGTAACGTAGGAACCTTATTCCTACTAATATTAAGTCTTCTTTGCCTTTTAACATTCGGTTTTCAAAACACTGTAGGATTCTTTAAAGGATTGGTAAAGAAAAAAGAAAAAGCCGCAGATACTACTTTAGAAGATGATATTTTTGAAGAAGAACTTGATGAAGACGTTACAGAACAATCAGAAGCCATTGAAGAAATAGAACAAAAAACTCCAAGCTTTGAATCTGAAATTCTATTAACAGAAGAGTCGGAAAATCCTATCTCCACAGCAGAAGAACCTATAGCAAAGCAAGCTGAAAGTGAAGATGGCGTAGAGTTGAAAATTGAAACTGTAAGAGAACAGGAAGAGACGGTTCCGATTAATCAAGAGCCTTTAGAGGATTTTGATCCAACCTTGGATTTATCTAGATATAAATTCCCTACCATCGACTTGTTGGAAGATCACCAGATAAATAATTCTGTTGTTAGCAAAGAGGAATTAGAGAGCAATAAGAATAAGATTGTTGAAACTCTTCGTCATTATAAAATTGAAATTGTACAAATTAAAGCAACCATCGGACCTACGGTTACTCTTTACGAAATTGTTCCCGCTCCAGGTGTTAGAATTTCCAAGATTAAAAATCTGGAAGATGACATTGCACTAAGTTTGTCAGCTTTAGGAATTCGTATCATTGCTCCTATTCCAGGAAAAGGTACAATTGGAATTGAAGTTCCAAACCGTACTCCTGAAATTGTTTCGATGAAAAACATTATCGCATCCAAGAAGTTTCAGGAATCAAAATTTGCTTTACCTGTTGCATTGGGTAGAACCATTTCCAATGAAACATACACACTTGACTTAACCAAAATGCCTCACCTTTTGGTGGCTGGAGCTACTGGTCAAGGTAAATCGGTTGGATTGAACGCCATTATTACATCTCTTTTGTATAAAAAGCATCCATCGCAACTAAAGTTCGTTTTGATTGACCCTAAAAAGGTAGAGTTAAGTATTTATTCTACCATCGAAAAACACTTTCTAGCAAAACTTCCCGACGAAGAAGAGCCTATTATTACCGATATCCATAAGGTAATTGCTACGTTGAATTCCTTGTGTATCGAAATGGATTCTCGTTACGATTTGTTAAAAAAAGCGCATGCAAGAAATATAAAAGAATACAATACCAAATTTGTAAAACGTAAATTAAATCCGGAAAATGGACACAGATACTTGCCATACATTGTGGTAATAATTGATGAGTTTGCCGATTTGATTATGACTGCAGGTAAGGAGGTTGAAGCTCCAATTGCCAGAATTGCCCAACTGGCTCGTGCAATTGGGATTCACATGATTATTGCAACACAAAGACCTTCAACAAATATCATTACCGGTGTAATTAAGGCAAACTTCCCTGCCCGAATTGCATTTAAAGTAGCATCTATGATTGACTCGAGAACCATTTTAGACAGTCCCGGAGCCAATCAGCTAATTGGGCGAGGTGATATGCTGATATCAACCAGTAGCGATTTGGTTCGTGTACAATGTGCATTTGTTGATACGCCAGAGGTTGAAGCAATTACAGATTATATTATGGAGCAACAATCCTACCCTTCTGCACTGATGTTACCTGAATATGTTGGAGAATCATCGGAAAGTGGTGCTGGAGAAATTGATTTGCAAAAACGTGATGCTTTATTCGAAGAAGCTGCTCGCCTGGTAGTTACTTCTCAACAAGGATCAACATCAGGAATTCAACGCCGTTTTTCTATTGGTTATAACCGTGCTGGTAGAATTGTAGATCAGTTGGAAGCTGCGGGAATTGTAGGACCTTTTGAAGGAAGTAAGGCCCGTCAGGTACTTATTCAAGACGAATATTCGCTGGAACAACTATTAAACAACATTGCGAATTAGGTCTGGCACAATAATTGAACTAAAAATCGAACAAATTATAAAATCATAACAAATGAAAAACTTTTTTTGTTTCCTTTTACTTGGACTTATTAGTCTAAATGTATCGGCACAAGATGCTAAAGCAAAAGCTATTCTAGATAAAGTATCAGAAATTAACAAACAATACAAAAGCATTAAAGCTAAATTTACCTTTTCTATGGACAACGAGGAAGAGGACATTCACGAAATATCTGATGGAAGTATTCTTTTAAAAGAAAACAAATACAAACTACAGTTAATGGGTGTTGACACCTATTTTGATGGAACAACTCAATATTCTCACATTATTGATGCCGAAGAAGTAAGCATTAAAGAACCAGATGAAGACGAAGATGAAGCATTAAATCCTGCTAAAATATTTTCGATTTACGAAAATGGTTTTACTTATAAGTATGTAAACGAAGTAAGTGAAAATGGGAAAAAGCTTCATGTAATTGATTTATTTCCTACTGATGAAGAACGTGGTTTCACTCACATACGATTAAAAATCGATCAGGCTACAAACCAAATCAGTGCTCTTAAATCAGTAGGTAAAGATGGAAACGATGTTAGCATTGTTCTTAAAAAGTTAACTCCTAATGTTAGCTTAACCGATAAGGATTTTGTATTTGATACTGCTGCCAATCCCGATGTGGATGTTAACGATATGAGATAAGATAGTTCTAAAATCTATATTACAATCCTCTGTTTTCGCAGGGGATTTTTTTTGCACCTAAGAAATATCGGAATTCCACACCCATTTTTTTTAAAAAAGTTGACTATTTGCAAAAAGAAAATAGAGTAAAATTTTTGACACAAAGTAGTTTTTCCATCTTCCAAAGCAAACTGTTTAAAAGAGAGCTATGCCTTTATTCATTAATGCTGTCATTTCCTTTAATATATCTGAAATATGAACGTTTTATAAGATCAACACCATACAAAATATTGGTATTTTGTATATCTTCGATCAGATAAATATTCATACTTATGAAAAGATTCAAATTCTTGGCAAGCCTAATCTTAATTGGCATTCTATCATTCTCTAACACATATGCAAAGCAATTTTCAGAACAATCAGAAGTAAGTCTTCTAACCTGTTCGCCTGGTGAAGATATTTACCGACATTGGGGACACTCAGCATTGAGATTTCATGATCCACTAAATAAAATTGACCTGGTTTTTAATTATGGAACATTCAATTTTAACACACCAAACTTTTACACGAAGTTTATTAAAGGAAAATTAATGTATCGATTGGCATATGAATCTTATCGCGATTTTTTACCTGAATATATGAGATCTGGTCAAGGTGTAACTGAACAGAAATTGAATTTAGATCTGGAAACAAAAAGAAAGCTATTTGCTGCTGTAATAGAAAATTACAAGCCCGAAAATAGGTATTATCATTACGATTTCTTGTTTGATAACTGTTCAACTCGAATACGGGATATTATTGAGGACAATGTAGAAGGAAAAATCATCTATAAGGAAAATACGAATGAGTCTAAAAGTTTCTGGAATTTACTGGATCAATTTATGGAGCGAAGCCGATGGGTTTACCTAGGCATTCATTTAATTCTAGGTTCTCCATGTGATGTTGAAGCCACACCATACCAGTATATGTTTTTACCTGATAACATGATGTTTGCCTTTACCAATGCTACAGTATTAAATAACGGCGAAAGAGTTCCACTTGTTAGCCATACGAAGGAGGTATTAAAACCTACTTTAGATTACAAGATGACAGAATGGTATAAACGTCCTAGTTTTATATTCGGAGTACTTTCACTAATATTTTTATTGATAAGCATTCGCTCATTAAAAAGCAAGCGCAATTATTTTATTATCGATCATATTTTATTCGGAGTAACAGGTTTAGTTGGTTGGGTAATTATTTTCCTTTGGTTTTTCACCGATCATCAGGCAACAGGACCAAACTGGAATATAATTTGGGCCTTGCCATTTTATTTTCCTGTAGCAAACATCTTGCTGAGCATGAAAAATAAAGCATCATACTTTTTCTTCTTTGCAAGCTCGCTACTATTATTAATTGTTTTGTCCGCATGGTCTATCATTCCACAATCATTGCCGAATGAAATTTTACCAATTGTGGCCTTATTATTTATACGATCAATCTATATCGTTAAAAAATTAAAACTTAAGTTGATTTAATGGATACTTTAGAAATTAATCAAACAAAATTTACAAAAACATTCAGAATTGGCTCTTTCGATACCGATTTTAATGGAAGAGTTAAACTTACATCCATATGCAATTACCTGCAAGAAATTGCGGGTATGCATGCCGATGCCTTAAATTGGGGAATCGATAAATTAATGCAACAAAATTTATCGTGGGTTTTAACACGATTAAAAGTTAAAGTAATCGATTATCCAAAATGGACGGATGAGATTACTGTTGAAACCTGGCCTACCGGAATTGAAGGATTGTTTGGGAATCGAGATTTTAGAATTCTAGATAAGCATGGCAATACAATCATTCTGGCAAGTTCGTCATGGTTAATCATTAATATCAAGAGTAAAAGACCAACTCGTCCCCACTCCATTATCGATGGTGACAAGTATGGCAATGCTGAAAAAGTATTTGAAACGCCATTGCAAAAATTAAATACTGATGTTCCTGAAAATCCAACCTTAAGTATTGATGTACATTTCAGCGATATTGACATTAACCAGCATGTTAATAATGTGAAATACATCAAATGGATTATAGATTCGTGTCCTATCGAAAAATTACGTTCGGGGCTGATTGATGAATTAAAAGTTAATTTTCTGCACGAGGCCAAGTACAGCGATCAATTAAACATTTATAATAATTGCAATAACAATAATGACCGCGAATCTCATTTTGTAATTAGAAACAACAAAAGCAATGTAGAAAATTGCAGGTCAATTATTAAATGTATAACCGCCAAAACAATTTGTACACAAATTTAAATCAAATTGTACAAGAAAAACTACACGCATAAGAATAAAATAATAAAGGGGCTTTAAAGCCCCTTTAAACATCATTTAAAATCAAGCTGCCACCTTGTCAAGTAAGTGAATAATATTCTCTTTTATCTTCCCCTTATCTCTTTTCCATTCACACAAATCGATTCCTTTGTTATAATCCGGATATGACAACTCCTGTCTATTAAATTTAAATTTTTTACACAATGGGAATATATAGCGATATGTACGGACTCTATATATTTCTAAATCTCCTATCAGAAAGGAGATATTATTTCTTAAATAACCTGTGGGTGAAGTTGTATTTGTAAACAATTGCTCATGTACATATTCTCCTGTTCTTTTATTTCTTAAAAATTTAGTGTAGTGAAAACCATAGTATTTAAAATTAGCTGCTTTGTATATAGTCCCGCACCCCAATCTACCATCAGCAAAGCTTTGAACTGCTACACAGTTAATATCCAACCTCCGTAATAATTTAATAGATGCTGCTATCAAAATACTCTCAGAATTATGCCCTAAGATATCATCAATCCACATCCTGTTTAATTCACACATCCAAGCATCAGGGTTTGGATGTGTGAAAATTCGGGCTTTAGAATTTTTCATATACCCATATACAGCAACGCCCAGACATGTTTCAATATCATCCTCTTTAAATATTCCAAAATTGTACTTCCCAAAACCTCCATCATTCCACTTGTGGGAATAGTGGTTTTCAATTATCATTTTCTTAGCAAGCTTTTTTGGAACTTCTTTGATTATTAAATTTCCCAAACTTGATGTTCTTTTTAAAATAAAATTTCCCATAAACACTATGTTTTAATATTAATGTATTGTTATATTTGCTCCTCTCACACAAAATAAAAAGGTGCCACAACACCGGGAAGACTACATGTCCTCGCCGTGGTGTTGTGGCACCTTTATTTTTCGACTAATTGTGTGAGAGCTTTAGCCGAAAAGAGGCGGGGGCACCCTTGCCCCCAATTGCATTACTCAACCATATCAAAAATTCCTTCCAATTGACTTGCTGTAATATCCTCCGGAATATCATCCTGATTAATTTTGTGTAGTTTAATCTCCACTTCATCATCGAGAGATTTGTTGTAATCCTCAATTTGCTTTTCGCGGATCTCAAACAACTCCTTTTTCTCTTCCTTTAATGCATCCATTTTCTTTTTGTGTGCATCCTTGTGCTCAGGAAGAATGATGAACTGACCTTGTGCCGATGGTACTGGACTCCCTTCATTATCTTTTTTGCAGTATTCCAGGTTGATTTCGCGTTGCTGCTTTTCAACCTCTTGCCACTCCTTGCTAGGCTCAATCGATTTGCGAATATCATCGCATTCGTTCTTAACGGTGCGCATGTTTTTGCTTACTGCATAAGCAAACTTCACACCTCTTAAATTACCAACTGCCTGTAATGCCTGTTCTAATTGTAATACTTCTCCCTTTTTCATGTATTTGATTTTTAAAAATTTATAATTGCTTAATATTTAACCTGTTGCTATTAATAGTTTTCACAAATGACACACCAGTAAACACCATCGTAAATAAACTCTAAAGCGGCTCCATGTCGCCAATCAATAGTTATACTACTCACGGGTGTGGCATCCATCCAATAAATTGATTTACCATTACCATTTATTATTGGGTGTTGACTTCCTCCTCTGCGTTTAACTTTTATTACACGGCCTGCTGTTGGGTTGCTAGGCAAGTAAACAGTTCTACTGCTACTACTACTCATAGAAGCAGTTACGTAATAGTCTGTGTTAGTTAATGTAGTTGTGTAAGTTATAATTCTTGTTTTAACGGTTACAGCTCCTTTTGTGGTAATTGATCCTCCAATTATTAATCCATTTGATATTGTACCACCTGTTTTTAACAGATAGCTATCAAGCTCGGTTTTAAGTGCATATTTATCGCTTAAATACTGGTTGCCTTCCATAATGGTAGTGGCATCAAGTATTCCGTTAATGGTTGCATTTCCATCAGAAGTGATACCACCAATACCCACATCAATACCATAACAAAACAAATCGCTCGATACGATTACAGAGGCTGTCATGTGTACCTTTCTGTAGAATTTAATATCATCGAAATTAGATGTTGAAGGCCCTGAGAAGTGAGCTACAAGACCAGCTCCACCATCATGAATCCAAACCATGCTTTGATCTTCGTCAGCATTTCGGTTAAGCACAATAGATCCATTAACGGCATTTATTTCGTCTCCATCAATTAATAGATGATGAGTTTCTTTTCCAACTTCTGTAGAATTATTAGTTGTTAACCTTCCTTTGAAATTGATATTCCCCGCTGTATCCCATGCAATATTACCTTTTGCAAAATAACCTGATCCATCAGATTTTAAACTCCATTTATCATCCACCCAAATTTGTGAATCATTAAAATTACATCCTGCAATAAAAGCACCTTCCGCATCAGCTCTGAAAATATCTTTGTAGGTTGATGAAGAATTACCTCTTAAGATTCGAAAACCATAGTTTGGAGTTTCTCCCCACTGATTAACAGTGTCTTTATTACACAACATGCCAAATTGTACAATCTTAACAGCTCCACTGCTCGATAAGGTACTATTATCACTATATAGACTTAAACCTCTTCTCGCTCCTCCGTGAACCGAATCAGTCTCACTATTTTGAAGAGTTAAATATTTGCCACTTATACCACTATAAAGAGATGAGCTTTTAATATCAAAGTTTCCAATCTTGCCCTGTGTAAATTGACAGTTTTGACCATTGATAAACTCACTTGTTACTGTGTTTTGAGTAATTGCAGTAGCTTGTTCACTGGTTATTTTTGTTACAGCTAAATCATTAGCTTCGTCAGCTAAATCGTAAGCGTTATTTGCTGTTTGTTGTGCGGAATTTATTCCAGATTCCCACTGTAATTTGACCGAACTTCCAAAGGTTACATTACCTGAAGTGTCCCACGTAATATTTCCATTAGCTAAATGACCACTTCCGTTCTGTCTCAATATCCAATAAACTTTGTCAGATTGTGAATAAATACCACTTGCACCTGTTGTTATACAAATATTGTCTTTCTTTAAATAAGTACTTGTAAACTCCCAACCTGCAATTGTATTGTGCGAACCAAGTCTAAAAACATTAGAGCCGTCTTTAGTCCCCCATATACCCCAGTTATCATCGCTAAGATAACCCATAGAGACACGATTGCCCCCTGTTGTAGAATTGTGTTGATAAACGTGAAAGCCTTTAATAGATGTACTGTCCTGCGTTCCTATTGTTGTATCAATATTCCCGAATCTTTTTGTTATTCTATCGCTCTTAATATTCCAATCGGCAATTTTACCAAAGCTTGCATTTATACCACCCTCTAGATATCCTTTTTGAGACCAAAATCCATATCCCGATAAGTCCCCAAAAGTCGGAGACGTGATGCCGTCAAGCTTTCCAAATCTGGAAACTGTAATCCCGTCGTAAACAACATCATAAAAAGGCGAATAGGTAGTACTTGAACTAAGATATAAAAGTCCTTTTCTAGCTGCATCAGATGAATTCCAACGAACCAAAACGTCACCCACTTCTGGTATTCCTGAGCCTGTTTTACTGTTGTTCTCCCATCTAACATACTTCATAAATTCACCATCATCATCTTTATATGATGTTGAAGTACCTACAGATGCAACTGTTACATAGTAAGATTTAATATTACCTGCTTGCTTGCTTCCTTGACATCTAAGAACGTCCCCCGCTTGAAATGGCTGTTCTTTACTGAAATAGAAATTTGTGTGTGTAGTGCCAGATGCTAATACTTTTTCAATTTCATCGTGGTCAGAAACAATTAAATCACCATTTGAAATATTGATTTGATTATTTGTAAACGTGTTGCAAGTTAAACTCTCTCTTATGTCCAGATTAGTTAATTCTCCGTGGGCTGCTTGGCTAATTCTCCAACCTGTACCAGTTATTCCTGATTCATAAGAAGGTGACCCTATATAGCCGTTTATTGTTGCCCCCAAACCTGTCAATTCTAGAATAACAGAATCGTTTATGTAATTTCTGATTCTATCAGGTGCTTTTATTCTGATATCACCAAAATAATTACCCCCCTCTATTTTATAGGATGAATTACTAAGCCACAAACCGCCACCGCTAGTATTAGCACCTGCATTTATAACACCTGTAATCTCATGATTTCCTACTGTTTTTGTTCCTGTGCTAGTAGTCTCAAATCTTTTATTACTATTATAATACAACTTAACTCCTGCATTGCCATAGAATGAGGCAGACATAGTAGGAGTTTCGTTTTTAGTACCTGACCATAGTCTAATTGGTTGACTAGCTTGATTTGCCATAATATCCAACCCACCGTTTTGGTTCGTACTAATACCATAACCATAGTTATTGGCAACCAATCCAAATTTTATACTAGAATTATCATCTACAGAGCCAAGATTTGCGATAGTTCCACTTCTTAAGATGTATGCTTGACCTGAAACTTTAACACCTGCTGAGGTAGTTTCAAACTTTAAATGATTACCCTTAGAGTATAATTTTACCCCCTCTGTAACCGAACTATTACCAATGTGTGCATAATTATCAGCACCCATAGAAAGCAGATTACCATAACTACCACCGCCTGCAATTAATCCTTGAATAGATTTGTTATGCCCTAATTGTACAGTAGTAGCAAAATTAGCTAATCCGTTAACTGTAAGGTTACCGTATGCTCTTAGGTTTCTGGAATTCCAATCAAAATCAGATTTATTTGAATTATCCTTATGCCAATAATCCGATGCAAGTCTTTTACCTACAATTCGCTTATTGGTCAAATCCCAAGAAAGCAACCAATCATCACTGATATCATCAGCGCGTGTGGCAATGGCTTCCAAAGAATCCTTCTTACCCAATTTTAAAAGAGGCTTTACACCTTCAACCACTCCCATATAATAGGCTTCACCTGCACCTCGGTTGATTTCAATACCACTAAAAGCAATTGCGGTACCTGGAATAACTCCTGTTATTTGACTGCCCGGTTCACCTACATTTAATTGCATCAAATTATTTTCAACATTTAAATGCTCGGCATGGGTTTCGTAAGCCGATCCGTTTTGGATGATGTTGCCGTTTACATATAGGTCGGCGTTAATGGTTTGGTCGTATTCGTAGGTGTTAACAGCATCGCGGCGGGCATAACTGGCAGCAACAACACCGCCCAACTTGTCGGCATTGTCAACAGAAAGAGCGGCTGCCTGATATTTAATATAGCCAGCTTCAACACTTAAAGCATCGAGTAATGCCTTTTGGCTTGGCATATGTACATCAACCTTTTTGGCATAGTCTTGTAATATAGCCGGATTAAATTCGCCCTCCGAACTGGATGGACTTGAACTAACCGAAACCGAAACAGAACCACCTTGCGGCACCTGACCATCGCGCCTACGCTTGAATATCTTTCGTTTTTCTATATTAACTGCCGTCATTACTCAATCATATTAATCGTTAAATCATCGGCTAACACTTCTAGCCAACTGCCTTTTAGAGTTTGTCGCTTATCGTTATAGGTGCCACCCAAGCACATTAATTTTCTATCTCCTAAAGATGTTCCCGGATAGGTAAGTACTGAGTGAAAACTGAGTATTCCATCAATATTTTCACCATCACCATTAAAGAAATTAGGAGCTTCCAAAGTGCCGCCCAACCACTTTAAACTATTGCGGTAATTACTTTGTAGCGATCTTAATATAATCGCAGCAATGTCGTAGCCTTGAGTGTCGCCAGTAGCACGCCAAGCACCTGTAAAACTATTGTCCAACAAATGCAGCCCACCACGATCAGTACAGTTGTTGTGCTTCGAATCGCCGTGAATCATTTCAATATCTTCAGCCTCGTTTAGCCAATTCTCGTCCATATTGGCTACGAATTCGAGGTCAGGAAAGCTTGTTTCTGTATAGTTGTAAGCAATACGCCCACTTTGTGCGGTGTATGTTTCAATATTGGCAAGACTAACCTCAATATCTTTAACTCTGATATGCTTAATGTCGCCACTATCAACACGAGTTCCTCTATCATCCTTATATCCTTGCCAACGCTTCAGAATTTGCAACTTAATTCGTCCGTGTGGGCAATTATCTGGCACCTTAATTTCTACTTCTTGCCAGGTATCGGCAATATTAACAGGCTTTTCGATATGGAATAACAAACTCCAAACAATTGGTCGAACATTTGTACTGTCAAAATCACCCGTTTGCCATGGTTTTTTATGATACTTCAAGCGCTTATTGTCAATCTCGAATACAATGCCCCCCTCAATTCGCAAAACTTTTTTCGATTCCTCCGAACTATCAAACTCGTTGTTTTTGGTAGCTGCATAAACCTTAAATTTTACTTTGAATCCTTGGTTCACCACACCAGTAACCAAAGCCCCGCTAATGTTATTTTCGACCAACGAAACCTCGCTGTCGTCATCATTAGCAAACGGAAGTTTAAAGTACACCTCGTTGTCGTCAATTTCTTCCTCTTTGGTTCCCGAAAAGCTTGCACCATTTAGGAACTTCCAACCATCAACACCTGTAACACCTTGCAATTCGTAATAGTCGCCAACATCAACCCAATCAGGATCGCCTTGCAATGCTTTAATTTCCGAAAAATTAGAACTTTCAATAACTACCTCGTCTGCATAAGGCGAATACTGTAATGTTGCTTTATTAAATCCGGATACAACATCGATATTCTGATCCGCGGCATACCAATCCGCTTGAGTAGGAATTGTAATAACAGGATTAACAGTTTGCAATACCTGAGCTGATGCCTCGCTTGTATATCTTCTGCGCTCAAAGCTCCCGGTAAACAAAGGAGTACTTACAATATTTAAACAGCCTTCGTTTTGGAAACAAATGGCCCTTTGTAGTTTTACCAAATAGTCTAACACCTCGCGGCAATTCATAGGCACGCCTTTCTCATCGTAATAGTTGGAACAATCCACCTTCATTTGATGATACGGACTGCTAAGCGTGTCCATTCCTTCCGCGTAAACATCACAAGCAACATATACATACTTGTAACCAACATCTAGCTTATTCAAGATAATCCACAACACCTCCCAAGCGGTTTTTAATCCTTCGTAACGCAGTCCATTATCATCGAGAAAAGAAATTCTCTCCATAACTTTAAACCCATCATTAAACTGAAGACTCACTGGGTAATTCTCATTTCGGTCGTATTGCTCGTTATATATTTCCGAATTCAAAAAGCCTTTCCAAACTATCTTATCATTCTTGTAAAAATGCCCTTTATACTTTTGCTTATCGTTGGTGTATAAATTTGCATACTGACCATCGTATGCAGCCTCTAATTTCAATTCAATACCCGAACCAATTGTCGGGTGAAACTTATTATTTAGGCTGGCACGCTCAAGCGTAAGCGGATCTTCTTGCACAATCATTTCCTCATGAGCACCAACATAGTCGCGCTCGTAAATTTCGAAACGCGACATACCGCCGTTTTTATCTTGCCATTCTCCCTGGAATCTTAGTAAGTGTGTAGCCATTATGCAAACCCTCCAACTTTACGGTTTTCATGTTCGAGGTAAGCCACAAGAGCACCATTTTCAAACCTGAAAATGAAATTACCACCACCGCCACCAGTTTCGCGCACAGCTGCTTTCATATCGCCCAACATATCCGATCGCTTACCAATCCACTCAGGATTATTTACCGCATTTGGATACTCACCAGTAAGTGCCACGGTTGGGCCGCTTACAATCGCACCATCAGCAAAAGCGGGAATCATCGTATTAAACAAGGTCGAAGCGGCAGCACCCAAACCACCAGCTAAAGCAATTGCTCCCGGGCCTGTCCAACCATAATACTTTAAAGCATCTTTAATAATCGAAGCCACACCTTCGGCTATATAGGCCCTAATAATTTCGCGAGCAGCATTAACAGCCGCCTTTGCCAAATCGCCAAAGCTTTCCGCTCCTGTGGTTTTCATATCTTCCATTCGGGCAGCAAATTGAGCCATTGCCTTTTGTGGCCCGGTAAACTTCTTTTCTAACAAATCAAGCTTTTCAATTAAGGATTGAATTGAAGCATCACCCGGGGCAAAACCTTCATCAATCAAAGCCTCAATAGCTTGTTTGGTTAGTTCAATTTCTTCACGATTTGCATTAAAGCTATTCCCAAACATTTCGTTCCATTTTTGGGCTGCCTTAACCTGTTTACCATATCGCTCCATCAGTTTGTCGTAACTGTCGTCAATCTCCAAATCATCGCCAATTACTTCATCGTCGCCATCATCAATATTCAATTTGAAATCCAAAAGAATAGGAGCGGTGTTTTTAGATGCCTTAGTGTTTGCATTCAGCATTTCATTTACTGTGCTGATATAGTTCTTAAGGCGAGTTTGATTCTCAACTATTTCCTTACTGGTAACACCTTCTTGCTTCTCAACCGAATCGTTAAACCATCGACGCAACTGGTTAACTTTCCATGCCGTTGTTTTTTCAGCTTCTCTGCGTGCGGCAGATTCCTGTAAGCCTTGCGTGGCCATTAGCTTTTTGGTTATTTCGTCAGTTTCTTTCGAAATGGCAGATTTACGCTTTCTATATTCCTGATAAACCGTTTCGGTTACTTTCTTTTGAACATCTTCCCATGTTTGCAACTGTTGTTGAGCACGAACTTTAAAATCCTCTAACTGTCGCTTGTTCAAATGATTTATAACTTTGTAAGTATCCTCAATGGCACTTACATCCGAAAGCAATGATGCGCCTCGTTCCTGTGCTTCATTAAACTTGCGTTGCGATGCCGTTGCCGTATCAATATCAATACTATAAGTAAGGTAAGCGGCTGCGGCTGTTGCTAACAAGCCTGCAATCAAACCAACCGGGTTCGATTTCATTGCAAGATTAAGTGCTTGCTGAGCTTTTCTAGCTCTTACCAATACGCGCGAGTAATTTACGGTTCCAACACTTGCCGCTATAGTTGCCGCTTTGTAAGCTCCGAAACCAACAGCCCCAATTTTAACCACTTTGGTAATGCTATCCATATTATTTACAATACCACTAGCCAAAGCCAAAGCTTTCGATTTAATATCTAATATCCATTTGTTCCAATCTGCAAAAACCTTAGCACCTAAGGTGTGAAACTCTTTTAATTGTTCCGCCCATGCCTGCTGTGCCGCACTCGATTCTCCCGAATTTTCAACAACCTGATCTAAGTTGGTATTGATATTGGCAAGCGTACGAATGAATTGTATACCGTCTTCACCTGGTCCCGCAAAAATATCAGCCAATGCCGCACCAACAGCCGGGCTGTTCTTTTCCATATTACCAAGCTTAGCACTAACTTGTTGTAATACTTCAAACATGCTCGTCGAGCCACTCGCAATATCCTGTTGAATTTTCGAAGAGCTTAAACCAATACCATCAAGGGCCTCACGTGTTGCCTTTGTCATTTCGCGCAAACGTATGGTTCCTTCTTTTATCGCATCGGCTGCCTTGTCATCCCAAACGCCCATTTTATTAGCCTCGGCAATAATGGCAACCATTTGCGATGCCGATATTTCAGCCTCTTCGAAATGTGTAGAATATTCTTTTATTTGATTCAACAAATCGCCATTGCTATTGGCTGCCGTCGACAAACCTTTATTCAAAACATCGAACGCCTCTTGTGAATTTTCTTTAAAGACCTTCATCAATACATTACTGGCCTCAATCGATTCGTTTACATCAGCATCATAAGTATTGGCTAAAGCCATAGCTCCACCCGCAGCCTCGTTTAAGGCAGCACCCTGAATGTCTTGTAATTTCACAATACTTTGTCGAATAGTGGAAATTTCACCTGCGTACTCAGCCGCAGCCCCGGCAGTATCAAATATCTTGTCAGCAGCAAACAAAGCCCCAGCAGCAACAGCAGCACTCTTTAACATGCCATCAATGCCGCTAACTTCGCGCCTAAACTTGTCGGTTTTGGCTGCAAAGTCAAGTACATATTTATAGGTTTTATCACTCATTATTCCACTTTTCTTTTAATTCCTCATATCGTTCTTTGGTGCTACCACCAGTCTTTTCGTTCTGATGGTCTTTTATTTCATTATCACCCGGCAATTCCCACAAATCAAATTCACTAATTTGCTTTCCGGGTGGAGGACAAAGCGTTCTAAACACTTGCCTCCTTGCTACTCTCATCGATTTTAAGTACTCCCACTCCCTGTCGTTATTCAGCTTTTTCAAATAAGCCGAGTAGCATTCTTGAAACTCGAAAGGGGTTAAGCTTAGAAATGTTTCAAGACTTAACCCCATCTCACCGACAGCGATGCCCATCATTTCTGTCAAGCTAAGCTCCCGTGCGGGAGTACTTTTTAATTTTTTCCCTCTTCGCCTTTTGTTAGTTTTGCAGCCTCTTCTAGTAAGCGTTCAAAAACCTGAATAATTTCAGGCTCGGATTTATCAACAAAATCATCGAAACTATCTTCGAATACCATTCCCGCTCGTTTTGCACAATCCCTTAATTGATAATAGATCTGTGCCAACATTGCACTTCTCGATCTTGTTTTAAGATCTTCCGCGGTAAACTCTGAGTTTTCAAAATCAAACATCCCGCGATTGGTTTGATAATAAGGGTATGTTTTGCCGTTATATTCTACCTGTGTTTTTGGTTGTGATTTCTTTTCTGCCATGATTTAGAGTTGTTAAAAAAAAGGCAGACAGAGCCGTCTGCCTTTTTCTATTATCAATTAATTTTTAAACAGGAACTGTTTTTACTGTTGGGGTTTCTTTCTGTTTGAAAGCAATAGAAACAACTGAATCCTCAGCCACATTATCGTTTCTTTCACAGCTCTCAATCCAAAAATTACCCTCTACATATTTATCCCCAGTTTGGGCTACTGAATCCTTTGGAGCATACTTAATTTTAAGCATCTCTTTAGCTAGCATTTTTTCGTACATGTCGAAAAAGCTATAACCATCATATAAGGCTAATGCCTCAACAGAGATTTGAGTTTCAGTTTCATCAGGCGCGCTTTCTTTCCCATTTGTATCCTTGGTTCTGCGTTCGCGAAACGAAGTGGAACCCCCAAGTTTACAACTGGTAGCGTGTCCTATTGCTGTCCAAGTGTCGGCGGCGGTCTCTACATACACGAGAATATCGCCACCGTCAATAATTCCGGTGTTTGACATGATTAAGTAAGTTTAGGTTTTATCAAATTCAGCACTGCCTCAACCACATGTTTTGTTGCAATACCATTAGCTATAAGTCCCGCAGCCGCTGCATAAATTATAATCCAGTACCATGCAGCCCCCACAAATATTCCAAGCTGTAGAAAATACCCAACACACGACAAAGCCAAAGCGATTATCCACGATAAAATCTGAGTCTTTACCCCCTCAGTTTTAAGCAGTTTTTTTAAGAATTGGGTAACAATTATCACCAAGCTTACTAATCCTGGTACCGTTGCAAAGTAGGATGCGATATCGATACTCGTTGAGTTTTCAACCGCTGCACTTGCCACAGTCTCAGCCATGGCAACCATTGGGCTTATTACAAAAGCCACGAATGCAATCATTAAAAAGCAAATCAATTTTTTCATTTTTCCTTTTTTTATTGGTTTGTACTTTCGTTTTTACTTAATAATTCACGAGTTTTTTCCTTACTTCCTTTAGAGCTTCCAAGAAAAAAATTGGCTACCGTTGTGCGTTCATTAATCAACATTTGCATAACCTGACCAATTACATTTGAGATTAAAGCCAAAGCCACCGAATCGAAATAATAAACACAAGCAATGTTAGCCCCAATCAAAAGCGCCAACATTGGTAAATTCCAGTTCATAATTCTTTTAGCAAGCCAATCGGTCATTTCTTTACTATGTGGATACATGCCGCGAGCACTAGCTGTGTTTTGTTGATGATAGGCCAACTCATCAGCGTAGGTGTCTGCCAGTAATTTCTCAAACTCAAGTTTGTCCTCAGGACTTATTTCGGGTTCGTTCTTTACCAACTGACTCAAAAGTTTTGCAGGTGGAAAAACATCACCAACCGCATTAACAATGCCCGGGGCTTTTTTACTTAGCCACTTGCCAACCTTTGTATCTTTAAATGCCTTTTTAGCCATGTTTAAATGATGTTTATTTGCCAGTTCTTGCTTGTATTAATTCAACTTCACGAATTCTTCGGTCATGATCTTTTATATCTTCATCATGCTTGTCGATCCTTCGTCTATTCTCTCTAATTTTTCCATCTTGATTAACAGTTACCTCTTTTAATCCTTGTACCTCCTGTATTAGTCGGTCGAACCTTGTAACCATCATTTTAAAACCAAAGAAAATAAGTGCTGATGCGCCTGTTATAACAGCGATGGTGAGCCATTGCATTGTCATAAAAGCCCCCTTTCTTCCAAAAGCTTGCGCAAAGCCTCAGGGCCATACACATTTAAAGGATTGGTTTCGCTGTGTTCCTGAGCGTGTGGGTAGTCTTTAAAATTCCAATCTCCGCCCCATGTTAAACCAACTTCTTTACAAACATTACCGTAAGTTTCCCACAATTCCTCGTTGCCTTTATAGCTCCAAGCCGGGTTTTTACCAATCAACGGAACACCATCGAAAGCATAAGCCAAATTGTGCCAACTTTCGCCCGGTGCTGCATTAGTCAGTTTTTTGGTTCCCATTTGTGGCCCAACCCTTTCAATAATATCGGCAAGGTATCCGTAACCAGCATTTCTAAGGTTTAGACATTTAACTCTAATCACGCTCCACGATCTGCCTTGGCGGTAAAACTTGGCTTGTTCCTCCAATGTTCGCAGGGTGTTATAAACTAAAATATCAACGCCTTTAGCTTCACAAATGGCGATAACCTTTAAAGCTTTTTGCGCTGTTACTGGGTGTAAATCTTGAATATCTCTTGACATACAAAGTGGTTTTTAAAGCCCCCTTTAGAGGGTTGGGGGTATTGGGTTAATTTGGAAAGTGGTCGCCCCTTTTTCGAAGGGAGAAAGCAGGGCGACCTATCACAACTCTAAAGGTTTTTAAGTTTATGCAGCGTTATCCTCAATTAAAGCGATAACACCTTTTTGATCTTCGCGAGCCGTTGAAGCTCCAAAACGAACTTGTGCTTCGATAATGGTTCCACCCATGTAACCAGGAGCCTTCTCGTTCACAATAGTTGTTAATTTACCCTCTGCACGGCACACCATGTTAGAGTTCCAAAACAAGTTACCTGGGCGATCGGTTGTGGCAATTACTGCCTCAGTGCTTTTCTTCACAGGAGTACCTGCATTGGTATATAATAAACCTGTATGGCCTTCCTCAGTGCTTCTGTAATAGATATTGATACCTAATACACGCCCGATAATTCCTTCCGCTAACTTGGAAGTGTTACCCGTTTTTTCATAATCAACAAACTCGTCGATTTTCAAAAGATCAGTATATGCGTCAGGTGTTGCCAACATGCACATTTCACCACCTTGACCATCAACATTCATACGCATTAAAAGGTTTTTCACTTTAAGCATATCATCTTTGGTGATTGCCTTACGGTTACCAGTTAAACCAACAACATTCGAAGCACGGCCTGCACCTGTTGATTTAATAATTTGAGCCGCTACAGTTGGTGCCCAACCTACTACAGCAATATCAGCACACTTTGTTTCAATAACAGAAGCTTGCTGCGCTTGTTTGGTAGTACGCTTATTGTAATTCAAAGCAAAGTCGGTTGGATTGTTAATCAACAACGGATCTGCATAAACCAAATCAACAGCATAACTGTCGGAGCTATCCAATGCGGTTTTAACTGGCAAAGGCAAAGTTTTTGGAGTGCCTTTTTTAGCTTTTCCAATTGACCCCTGAACAGGTCTCTCAACAGATGTAACATTATCCGCTACACCTGACTCCCCAACAGATTTCTTATAGAAAGAATTGTTTGGGAAGATTTGCTTTTGCAATTCCTTCGAATATTTAATAGGATTAATTTGTGCCATCTTTCACAATTTTATAAGGTTAGTCAATCTGAACAGGCGCGCCTGCAGGAACAAAGCCAGCACCGTCAAAAACGAATTCAATAGTTTTGGTTTTACCCGCAACACCATCAATAGTAACACCAGTAATACCAGAGCCGAAAATGGTTTTTTCAGTTGCATTGGTTTTCACCTTAAAGAGGATGCGGTCGCCTACTTTTGCATTTTCATCAATTGTTAAATTGATGGTACGATCTGCGGTCGCTTCAACCGTAGCACCGTCTACAACGGTAACCGAGTTTACAATTTCCAGATCCTGTGCGCCGGATGCTGAAAGGCTAAGCTGTGAAGCTTCACCAAACGGATATCTTACAATTTGTTCGTCCATTTTTTATTTAGAATTAAGATTTACAAATCAATTACTTGTAAAGAGCGTCGTCCGCTTCTTTAAGTTTTCTGAACTTCTCAGGCTCAGAAATCTCCATTCTTGCCAAAGCATCAGGATCGTTTTGCTCAAACCAAGCAAAAGTCTTTTCCTTGTTTTTACCTTCACCACCAGTTCCACCTTGGCCTCTTAACTCTGCCAACACATCAGTAATGCGTGTTTGACCACCTTCGCCACCTGTTGGTGTTCCTTCAAGGTCTAAGAAGTCAACAAACAAGTTAAAATCGGTGTCAGCCAATTTTCTTATCGACTTCTCGTTTTTTTCAGTCACTTTGCCCTTGGCTTTTCCAAGGTCAATAAGCTTGTCAACAGCTTGGCTTAAATCAGGCGATTGCCCGCCATCCTTTTGCAAGTTGTTAACCGCTTCCAATACGGCCTGCTCATTACTGTCTTCTGGCAAGCCCAACGCTGCAATTACAGTTTTCATTTTGCGTTCTTTTTTAGGTTTGTATTCATCGTTGAGTTTTGCCACAAGTGCCATTGGCTCAAGTGCCGCTAACTCTTTTTTTCTTCCTGTAACTATGATTTCATCAATAAAGCCCTCGGCAAGTGCTTCCTCTGCCGAATACCAGGTATCGGTCTTCAAAATCTTATTGATTTCTTCCTCAGATTTCCCACGCTTCATTAGCAAGCGCACAAGAATATCCTTAAGGGCCTTAAGTGCTTTTTGATCTTTCGCGGATAGATTCTTTACTTTTTCGCCATTCTCATCGGCGTAGTAAGGGGAGTGTAACATCAGCTTTGCATAGTCGTACATCTTAGGCTTATCGCCAAGCAAAGCTATAATACCAGCCATACTGGCAGCCACACCAACATTAATGGTACTTACAAACGAAGTGGCCCCCATAATATTAGCCACCACACTTAAACCCATTCCAATACTGCCACCAAAACCATTAATGTGTGCATTAATATTATCGAAATTTCTATCAAGCCAATTGAATTCGTGTGCCCAATGGTGTCCGTTAATCTCACCTTCCTGATCTCCCAATTCTCCAAAAAGGGAAATGGTTGCCACACTGGTTTCCTTGTTTTTAATCTTGGTAAATTCTAGCTCCATTATAGGTCTGTTAGTTTTGTTGATAAATGGTAATTCATCTGATTGTGTCGCAATTTGCGTACTCGTTTCAGTTCTCAAAATTCAATAGTTTTGGTGGGTTTATCAATTAATTGCGCATAGCTTGCGCCAATTGCAGCAAGCCTTTCCATCTTTTTCGTTATTCAGTTCGCGAATTGCGAATTTTACCACAAAAAAGAGAATGGAACTAACAAAAGAAGCGGCAATAGCACTCCTGTTTAAAGAGGGGTATGAGCAAAAAGATATAGCTAGAATCTTGAGGTTGAGCGAGGCAACAATTTCAAAACATGTTACCAAGGGCGACCTCCGAAAAAAGCGTTTAGACCATTCAATTAAAAGAACTACCTCCGAAGAAAATGCCCTTACCGCATTGGCACACCAAACCACGGTTATTCGAATGATATCCGAAAAGTTAGGCGAACAGCTTAACGACAGCCTAAACACCGAGGAACTTGGTAAACTATTAATCCCTAAAGGGGAAATCGATGCTGTTCAAAAGTTGTTTACAACGGTAAAGGGTAAGGAATTGGATTGGTCGGCTATTGTGCGGATTCTTCGTGAATTTTCTGTGTGGCTTAAAGAGGAAAATCTTGTAATGGCTCAAAATATTGTTGAACCTATCGACAAGTATTTAAATGAAAAACGCAAATCTCTTTAACTATGGATACAAAATGGAATGCGAAAGCTCGCAAAGAATTTGAAGCATGGCAAAGGGAGAAAGAAAGCATTCAGCGAGCCACTCCAATGGATCGGGAAACCGAGAGCCAAAAGAAAAAGCGAATCAAGGGTTTATTAAAGAGCTTTGATAAATTCGCCAAGTACTACTTTGGACATTTTATCGATTCTGATTTTGCCTACTTCCACAAGCGAGATACCAAAAAGATTATCGAAAACCCCGATATATTTGCAATGCTTGAGTATCCGCGTGAGCATGCAAAGTCAGTTATTTATGATGTAATATTGCCGCTTTTCCTTAAAGCAAATGGCGAGCTTACTGGTATGATGCTGGCAAGTGCCAACGAAAAAAAAGCTAAAATCTTATTGGGCGATGTTCAGGCCGAATTGGTATATAACAAGCGATACATAAACGATTTTGGCGAACAGTTCTCACTTGGTAACTGGCAAGATGGTTACTTTATTACTGCCGATGGTATTGGCTTTTGGGCCTTTGGTCGTGGGCAGTCGCCACGTGGTACAAGAAATGCCGAAAAGCGTCCCAATTATGGTGTATTCGATGATATCGACGATGCTGTTTTGGTAAAGAACGAGGAACGTGTTGACGAAACCCTCGATTGGATTTTAGGAGACTTTTATGGAGCCATGCCAAATACAGGCTCCCGCCTAATTGGTTTGGGTAACCGTATTCATAAAAAGAGTGTGGTGGCTAAAGTTGTGGGTGATATCGAGCCTGATGATCCTAAACGAAAAGACCTTTACCACTCTAAAGTGTTCGCTCTCGAAAATCCGAAAACACGCAAAAAGGATTTATCCGAAAAAGGGGTTCCCGCTTGGAAGGAAAGATACACCCGCGATCAAATCATTAAAAAGATGAATCGCCAAGGGTATCGAATCGGTTTGCGTGAGTTTTTTCATGAGCATATTGTGGTTGGTAAGATATTCCGCGAGGAGCATTTGCCATGGGTTAAAGTGTTACCAATATCTCAATACGACAAACTGATTACTTACAACGACCCATCTTACAAGGGTTCAAAAAAATCAGATTTCAAAAGTATTGTATTAATCGGCAAAACAGGCCGATACTACGATATCATTGCGGTATTCTGCCGTCAGTGCTCCACACCCGAAATGGTAAGGGGACATTACAACATTGGCGACCTGATACCAGGTAATCGGGTTTGTCGTCATTATATGGAGGCCAATTTTATTCAAGACTTAATGTTGGAAGAGTATTGGCGATTGGGTGAAGAGCGCGGCGAAACACTACGCATCAGGCCCGACCGACGCAAAAAGCCCGATAAAACCGCACGAATCGAAGACCTTACAGCCTTAACCGAACAGGGATTTATCAGGTTCAATCAAGCATTAAAACATAGTATTGATATGCAAGAATTGAGAAATCAATTTTTAGGTTTTCCAAGTGCTGAACACGACGACGGCCCCGATAGTGTTGAAGGTGGAATTTTTAAACTCGACAAGTTCAAAGGAAAAAACAAAGGCAACGGAAGTGGGAAAAGCGCAAGGATGGGTAAATCAGCCCGTCAGCATAGCAGATCAGCAATGTAATTTATTATTAATGTTTAACACCTCATATTGATGGATTTTTTAACTGAACAGGATTTTAAAGGCACTATTTCAACAACGGTTTTGAATAGGCTTCGCGGCGAGAATGATGAAAATCTGAATGAAGCCGAGCAATTGGCTATTAGTGAACTTGCCACCTTACGCGGGCGATTTGATATAGATGCTGAATTGGGGAAAGTAGGAGCACAGCGCAATGAAGAAATAAAGCGCATGATGGTTACCATTACAGTTTTCTATCTCTACAACACGGTTATTGATGATGAAATACCCGAGCGAGTGGATTCAAACTATACCAAAGAGGTAAAAGACATTCGTGCCATTTCCTCAGGTAAAATGCACACAACCCTTAAGCCATTAAAATCCAGCGATGGCACAAACAAAAGCAAATTTCGAAGCGGTGGCGATGCTCCACGCAATAATAGCATATTCTAAAATTGGTTAAGCATGGGATTATTAGATAGATTATTAAACAAGTCAACAGATTCAAAGCAGACTGCGCCAGCTAAAAATAGCAAACGCATGAGTAATGAGGTAAACAAGCCACAGCCCGATCGTGTTGTTATGGAAATTGGCAATTTAAACGATGCTGTTGACGAGGCTCAAGATACAAGTAACCCATCGTGGGAAAAGTTGTATTTGATTTACAAAAAAGCGGTTAAGGATGGGCAGGTTATTACTCAATCTCAAACCGCTGTTAACAAATTACAGGCAGCTCCTTTTGTTGTGGAAATTGATAAAAAAGAGGTTGAAGATCTTACCAAGCTATTTTGTAAACCTTGGTTTGCTCAATGGATTAAGATTTGCTTTGAAGCCGAAAAGTGGGGCTACACAGTTGTTGAGTTTGGACAACAAGATGAGAATGGCGAGTTCCTTGGCTGCAAGGTTTTCCCGCGCACCAACATTTACCCATTCAATCGCAATATTATAATTGAGAGTACCGATACTTCCGGCATTCCTCTTGGCGATGATCCTGAGGCGCTTTTTCTTTTCGAAATGGGAGAAACCGACGACATTGGTTTACTTGAAGCAATCAGCAGAGAGGTAATTTTAAAAGGGTTTTCTCGTGGCGATTGGGCACAGCATTCCGAAAAATGGGGAGCACCTCGCGTTATTTACAAAACCGATTCCGACGACGAAACCGAGTTGGATAAAAAGGAACGTGCGGCTGCTAACTTTTCGCGTAATGGATACATGATTGTTGACTCCGATGACGTGATTGAAACCTTGGAAGATTCGAGCGCCGGGAGCGGACATTTGATTTACAAGGATAATGTTGAAGTGTGCAATCAGGAAATTGCCAAAATGATCAACGGACAAACAGGAACATCCGACGAAAAGGCTTATGTTGGTGCTGCCGAGGTTCACGAAGGCATACTGGATGATTACCACGCCAGTAGATTGCGCCGTATTTCCAATGTCATCAACTTTGAGTTATTCCCATTCTTGCGCTACCACGGTTATCCAATTCCTGATAATGCTGAGTTCCGCTTTCCACAGCTCGACCCAAAAACCGCAAAGGAAAAAGACGATGCAGTGGTAGATGATCCAGACGAGGGTGGTAAAAAAAAAAGCCCGGTAGATCAGTATCCTTGGCAAACGTAAAGGCCGAAAGCAACCCGCTCGAATCCTGGTTAAAAAGATTCTTTAAAGGTATTGCAGGTGTCGATTACGAAATGTGGCTACTCAATTTCGAAAGCTTGGTAAAATCGATTGAAGAGGCGGGCCTTGAATTTACCACCGATTACCAATATGTCCAACTGGCTGAGGAACTAAGGGCAAATGCAGCAAGCTTTGCAGCATTTAAAAACCACAACGAACAGGCGGCCTTACGCGATTTACTAACAGACAAGGATGGCAAGCCAGTAAGTTGGAACGAATTTAAAAAGGCAGCTCAGCCAATTACCGAGCAATACAACAAAAGGTGGCTAAAGACTGAATACGATCAGGCGGTGGCTAATGCTCAAATGGCTGTAAAATGGGAAGGATTTGCCGAAAATGCCGACTTGTATCCAAATTTGGAATACCGAGCGGTTGGCGATAGCAAAACACGCCCTGAACATGCCAAGCTCGACGGCACCGTTTTGCCAATTACCGACAAGTTTTGGAACAAATATTATCCGCCAAACGGTTGGGGCTGCCGTTGTTCAGTTACACAAACCGACAAGGAACCAACCAAGGAACCCGAGGCAGATAAGCCAGACAAAGGCTTTGATTTCAATCCGGGTATCGACAAAAAACTCTTTGCAGATAGCAACGGATATCAAGCCGATGTTGACAAAAAAGAGTCTAAACAAATCACGGATCAGGCAAATAAATTTTTAACTCAATATCTAAAGGAGGATTAAAATGCTTGGATGTTACACTCATAAAAGATGTACTAAGTGTGGACTTGAGAAGAAACTACAATAAACATTTCTCCCCTTTTAGGGGAGATGCCGACAGGCAGAGGGGTGCTATTGTTAATTACTCATTATTAATTACTCATTGCAATGAATAACAGCTTTCAACGAAAACTAAGGCAAATTGAAACACGCATACCTCAAATGGTAAGGCGCTTGCCCAATATTGCCAAAGTTGAGGGGCTTGATTTCATTCACGATAATTTTAAACATCGTGGCTTCGAAACATCGCCGGGTAAATACAAAAAGTGGAAAAGCCGTAAACGCTCCACTTTGCGCAATTACACCAAAGGCAAAAGGCGAGGCAAACAGCACGGCATGTTGCAAAAAACTGGCAAGCTTCGCCGCTCATGGGATAACGAAACCACATCAACAGCCACGCAGGTAGCCTTTACAAGTTCATTGCCTTACGCAGCCGTTCACAACGAAGGATTAAAAGCAGGTAGACCTCCGGGCTTTAAAATGCCCGAGCGCGAAATGATAGGCCCAAGTGCAGCCATAGACTCTCGCATAGGAAACAAGCTAGACAAACTAGCCGACGACATATTCAAATAATCTGTAGAGACGCACTGTCGTGCGTCTTTACGCAACACACAAACCAATGTTAAACAACATTTACAAAGACATTAAAGGCCAATTAAACACCATTTCAGCAGGTGAAGATTGCCAATGGTACAATGTACAATACGAGGAAGCGGGTTGGCCTTTCCGAGTTGGATTTTTTATCGAATTTCCCGATAAATTACAATTCGACGATATCAGTAAAATGAAACGCCGAGCTCCTGTCAGAATTCGCGTACATGTGTACACACAAAACATTCTTAAAAATGGTGAAGGCATTCCCGATGCCGAGGTAGATGCTCACGAAGCTGTTGCCTCTGAGGTTCAAGATATGTTAGACCAACACATCCCACAACGCGAGGGCGAAAACTTAACCGACAAGTTGATTTTAAGGGGTTGGCAACATTGGCACCGCTACAAAGGTTGGATGATTACGATGCTCGATTTTGAATGTAAGAAGTTATTATAAAATTCCTAAGAAATACAAAGCGGCAAGTATAGCAATCAACACAAGGCCATAAAGTACATTGCTGTGAATTCGTTTTGATAGGTTTCTTTTATAATTGTTCATATCCGAAAGATACTAAAAAAGGCTACCGTTTTGGTAGCCTTTTGTTTTAGTCTAAACTTTTATTTATTTCTATGAGCTTTTCAATATCTATGGATACAGTTTTCTTTTTCCCATTTTGAAGTTCAATAAACCCCTTAACGTTTCTAGTCTTTTGTTCAAATATTGTATCCTCTAAGTCGAATGCCTCAAAAAAAGCCACAGCCATCTGGCCACCTTCCAAACTATTACAATTCTTTAAAAGCAATCTTGGAGCCTCATTTAAAGGTGCAAAGGCTCCTAATATTGGATAATTCTTTTCTACGTCAAAAACATGATTTGGTATATCTTCATTAAGATCAAGCATTTTAACAGGTATTTGCTTGCCGTTAAATATGAATCCAAATGATTTTATATAGGTTTTCTTTGAACCTAAATTTACAGCTATAAGATCGACTGAATTTTGTATCACACCATCCATTGTAATCAATCTTATTTCAAGATTAGCTTTAATTCTAGTTCTATTTTGAAAATACATACCCGCAATAAAAATGCCCACAGGTATAACTGCGGACATTAAGTATTTCCAGTTTGTTGTTAAAAAATCAAGGATTTCCATACTACAACTTACTTTTTAATTCATCAGCCTTATCATTCACACGCTTATTTTTCATCTCTGCCAGTTTATCGGCGTGACTTTGTGGCACAATGTCAATCCAAACATCGTAGTTGTCACGAATCGATTTCATAACATTAGGCATACGCACAATCACAAACTTTTGTGTTGCCTTACTACGCATTATAATACAATACGAATCACCATCCATAAGGCTAGGTTTAGGCCAAAAAACATGTTCCTTTTCGGTTTCGTATCCGGCTGCCGTAAAAATGTCTTTAATTTCCTTCAGCAATAACTCAGTATTCCCTCTATCCAAATACATTTTCATTGGCTGAGCTTGTGGATACATAGATACCTGACACAAACCATCGGCACCAAATTCACAATTAAAAGGAGTAGCAATAAATTCCCAACCACCTATTTCAATTCTGTGGTTTTCCTTATTGGCTTTAAAGGCCGTTTTAGCCTCTTTTTTAGTCATTCCAAAATAGTAATCGCCAAAGGCTTTTTGTTGAGCATTTGCCCCAAAAGAAAGGGCAAAAATTGCGATTAATAGTAATAGCTTTTTCATGAGTTGTGATATTAAATATTTTAAACCTTTACTAACTCCGCATCAAGTTCCTTCAATTCTTTGCGGGCGTTAATACTTAAATAATTGGTAAGCGTACGTTGTGAAATTCGCCAGTTCGGATAAATTAAATTCTCGTATATCCACTTTTGCGTGTGGTTATCACGATGCTTTAAATAAACTTCCTGTATTTCCAAAACAGTAATTAAGTAGTTTCGTCGGTTGTACGCCATTTCTTAGGGTCTTTTTGTAAATATAATAATTTGTTTTGTGTAGAGACGCATGGCAATGCGTCTCTTTTATCGATTTTCTTTTTTCACCACCCTTCAAATTCAGGTAAATTAACAAATTCATCATTGTTCATTTCTTCAAACGAAACCGTAAACTTTTCGCCTGCCTCCATGTTCTCTAATTCGTGTACTATTCCATCCAAATCATGAGTGATAAATTCGTTTGTTCCGTTGGATAGTTTATAAACTTCAATTGTTCCTATTTTTGCCATTTCCTTGTTGTTTTGATTTTTAATTAATGAAAAAACATAACCGATCTGCTTTGGCTTTCTCAATTCTTTTATAAAGTCAATTTCATCACCTGTGTTGCAATAACCAATTACTTTCGGACTACTTGCATACATAGGCTCAGCCTTTACATTAACTCCAAGTTCACTAAGTTGCTGTAAAACCTTATCAGGATTTTCTAAACCAACAATTCCATAGGTTTTATCAGCCACCAATTGAATACTCATATGAACTATCATGGCGTAAAATTGGCCCGAAACTCTACATTTACCCAAGTGAACACTTTTACCTTTGGGCGGGCTTGTCGTTCTGTCTTTTTTTGGTTGATGCATCATTGTTTTCTTTTAATGCCTGTGCCGTTAAAGCTAACTTTGCACAGCCTATTTCTACTTCAAAAACCGTAAACCCTTCAATGCTTGGCAACAGCACGAATGCTTTTCGTTCTTGCTGTTGATCTGCAAACATTTCTTTTAGTCTTTCAGGATCTATTATCTCTTTGTTTGCCATCTTACTTCTTTATTATATACCGTTCAAAATAGATTATCATTTGAAAGCTGCCGAGGCAAAAAGCTACGCTTACTTTAAACCCTTCAGGAACAATTCTACATACAATTGCTGTTATTGTAGCGGTAATAATTACAAACCTGATTACGTGCCAAGCGCTCGGCTCACTCTTCTTTTTATTCCTCATATCAATCACTTAATCGTTGAAGAAACAAAAGCCCCTTTTTAATTGCCTTTTTAGGCTTAATATGACCATCTGTATAAAACACCTTTTTGTAGCTCTTACCGTAGCCAGTGTAAACCTCAACTGAGTAATCGGTCATTCGTTGGTAAGTAATTGAGCAATTCAGGTTCCTTGCCTTGCATTCCTCCATTAACTTTTTCGCCTTTTTCATTATTAATTACTAATTGTTAATTATTAATTGGCACCGGAAGCGTGCCTTCCGGGAAAACCCACATCCAATAAATATTAAAATCGTCTACCATTTCACTCTCGGCAGGGTAGTACTCAACCGCCACGGCTTCCTCTCCAAATATCTTGTTTTTGATATTCTGCATTTCGGCCCAATGGTTTCGAATTGGAGTATCAGAATGATTTTGTACCATGGCACGAATTGCCGTGCCTTTATCGGTTTGGGCATTGTCGTTAATCATTACCGTGTACCAATTGTTTCTAAACGCTCGTGTCATCCACTCAGGAGCATCCCCCAAGGCTTTTACATCAACCTCGGCAAAGGCTTCCTGTGGATAACGCATTTGGTTTTTTCCTACTTTCTTTCTTAGTCTATCGTGTTTTCTTGTCATTTTATTTGTTGTTAAGTTTTTTGTATTTAAGAAATAAGGCTTTCATGTCTTTTAGTTTAATATCAGCCTTCTTAACATTTCGTCTAATTCCTTCCAGTGGGTGTATGAAGTTTACTGGCTCGAAGATGTCATCTAAGCCATACATTTCAACATTTTCAATTCCATCACATGTGTTAGTATCATGAATGCGTAATCCTACATGAGTATGGCACACCTCAAGTGTCATACAGAACTTTCTATTAAAGTCCTCAAGTGAATCTTCAAACACAAGTCTGGCAAGCTCTGAAACTTGCCTCTTCAGACCGTTTCTAAGCTCTTTGATTTCTTTTGCTTCTTTTTCAGTTCGTGTCATGCTTTTCTAACTTTTAGAGTTATGAATTTTTAAGCCCAGGATACATCCATACTAACAGCACTTACCCATTTATGTGTTAATTTTTTTTTCGACTCATATTGATTAGACTCTTCTTTATAATGGGAAATGGTAAGCCCTGAGTACCTTCGAAACCACCTAAAGGCTACACGTGCCTCGTCGAAATTGGTGTTATAATCGTCGCTTATCTTAAAGCGATAGATAAATTCACCTTTGTTTGCCGTATCCTTAATGTTTTTATTCATTCTTCGAATAAGAGCAAACACATGCTTTTTAAACTTCTTACGATTGTACTTACTAGCAGTACTCTTAAGTTTTTTTGTATTTGTTAGTTTTAATCTTTTAAACATTTCTTTTAGAGTTGTAATTAATTATCTCAAATCCAGTTCTTTTAAATCTTTTGGGGTGGCTTTTTGCCAAAGTGTAAAGGATGGTGAAACTGTTGAGTCTATGGTGTCAACATATTCAAACTCCCTTTCGACATACAGTACCAATGAACCCCAAAAGTTTGAGCGAAACTCGTAATTCCCTGTCAGTTCTAATGCTCGTTTTACTGCTCTCATGGTAGGATCTCTTTTTTACAGTTCTGACACATATCCGAATCAGATGTGAACATGATTACTTTTGTACTTCCACAATGCGGACACACTTTTTTAAGAGTAATATTGTTCTTGCTGGCGTAATGCTTAAGTTGAATAAATGCAACGTTCATTTCCAAGCATTGCCCATACTCATCTTTATAGTTGCACAATTCCAATTGATCAAGACAATCTTGTAAGTTTTCAAAGACTTTTGGTGTTCCTCCATTTCTACCAACCATCAAAAGCGATAAAGCCTTATTAAACTTTGCAGCAAATTCCTTGTCTGATTCGAATTTATCTTTTACAGCCTTCTTAGAATAAGAAACAATACTAACGTCACGTTCTAGCAACCAAGCAATATCCTGATGAGTAAAACCTTTCAGTTTGTTCAAAAGAACCGCCGATACCTGACGAGCATCAGCAACAGGACGGTATTTTGTGCGGGTGAAAATTGCATTAAAATCAACCTTAAATACGTCAGCAATCACGCGTATAATATATTTACTATCGGTATTGCCTAAAAATTGAAATTCTGTCGGAAAAGTTCGTTTCATGCTACTTCTTTTTTAAGTTCAGCCTCACGAACACGCCCACACATAACACAAGCCTCGTAACCTTTTACAACCACAAGTGTCTCGTCGCATTCGCAATCGTGTAATCTTGGGTTAACATCCTCAATGGTAAGAATTCGCATGCCAATACGCTCAGCAAAATCTCTCTCAATTCTTGCTCCGGGGCTTTCTTGCCAACCCGGTAACATTAAAATGGCTTGGCAGTCTAACAGATCATTAAGACACTTAATCATAGCTTTGCCCCAATCTTCATCGGGCTTAACGTTTTCGGTTGGATTTACTGCCTGAAAGGCATCCTTTACTAATATTTGCGCAGCCATAAACTGTGCTCTTACCTTTCCAGTAGGTTGGTTACTTACAGGGCCACTTAAATAGCATTTTGCTTTCATTTAATTGTTGTTTAAAGGGTATTTATATAGTATTCGGCAAATCGTTTGTCACCTTTTGTAATGGTGCGAGAGGCAATGGGTAGTTTATCCTTGCGGAGGTCGTTAATTCGGGCGGCTAATCGCATACACCCGAATTTTTCTAAAGCTGAGAGGGCGGTTAATGTGCCGCCACTCTCTAAATATTGCTTAATCTGTTGCGTCTGCGTTGCTTTCCCCATCGTCTTGTTCATTAATGGTTGGAATACTCGGTAAACTCAACTTAATTACCTCGTCTTTCCCTGTATCTGCGTTTTTGGTGTAAAAGCTCACTGAGTAAGCAATCAACCTCACCTCATGCGATTCTTTAAACAACTGAATGGCTTTAACCCAACGCGGATCATTAAAACGATTCTCTTCCTTTATTAACTGATTAATATTTGCAGGGTTAAATTTTCCAGATTTACCACGTTCTAATAGAAGTGTAATCAACTCATAACTATCTTTATCACGTTTCTTAACCATGTGCTTAAGAAATTCACGCAATTGTTGTTCAGCAATGTCAGCCCTTTCGTCGTAATCGGCCTGAGTATTGCGGTCGTAACTTACTTTGTATTCACCATCGCTAGTGCGTAAGGAAAAACCGCCTTTACTGGTTGAACGAACATCGCCATAAGCTTTTGCTTGTTCGTAAAAAGCATCAAGCTTTTGAATGCTTTCGCTTTTAAACTCTTTCATCATTTGATGAATGTATAGGGCAGCGCTGCACATCTTTTTCACCAAATCGTCACGATTGCCTTCGTACTTTTGCTTGGCTTTTTCAGCATCTTTCTTTTCTTTAGCTTCTCTTCTTTCAAGTTCAGCTTTTAACTCTTCTTTGCTTAATTCTTTTACATCCATTGTTACTTCTTTTTATTTGGTTTTTGATTCAATTTATTTTGTATTTGATCGGCTACTTTTGCAAGGCCATTAAACTGTTTTGGAGTAATGCCCATTTTCTTAAGGTCTGCTTTGCATTGCTCAAGATTAACAGAGCCATCTTTATTCTTGGTTGAGGTAGCAACACCTCCGATAATTCCAATCACATTTCTAATGGCTTTTGCTGTGTCTTTACTAACTGTTAATTGCATAGGTGCTTGTTTTTGATTTGCTTAAATGTTCTTTCGATAACTCGCTTGGTTTCGAGGCTTTCAGGAGCAATCATTTTCTTTATTTTGGCCTCGGTTACTTTCTCGAATAATTCAGAGGCTTTTACATATTTGCCATCAATCACAACAGCATCCTCGTCAACTTTTACCCATTCGTCCCGGTTGTGATATCCTTTTTCAAATCGTCCGAACTCTCGAGTGACTACTTGAAATCCATTATCCCGGAAGAACTTTTTTATCTCGTCGGGCGTAAAAAATACTTTTAGTATCATCATTCTTTGTTGTTTGTTTATTGGTTAGTATTGTTAGTGCATCTTCAACCAAATCCATGGTGATAACATGGTTATCCATTACAAAATCTACTTCGGTTTGGCTTGGTATTTTTTTAGCGCCTTCCTGTAAAATGGTGTAGGCTTCCATGCTGTGCTTAGGCAATCGCAAAAACTTACGATCTACCACTTGCCACTCGCGTCGCCACCAGTTCCACCAAATTTTAGAGTGTCGAAATACATTGGTAAACTTTTGCGCTTGCTCCTCAATGCATCCGCTATCCTGTATCATTTGTTGTGTGCGCTTAGCCAAATAGGCACATCCATACTCGTACATCATTTCGTTATAAGTGTCGGAGCTAATGCCTAGTGCCTTGCAAATTTTGTTTTCGGTTGATGCCATTAGTTACAGAGTATTAGAGTATTTAAAATTTCTTCTTTAGCTTCATTCGATGCTGCATTTACCTGTTGTTTGTTTCTAAACTCGTAGTAAATAGCTCTCAATTTCGATAGAGGGATTTGATTAAAACTTTTGGTTCCCGCAGCTCTACAAGCAATCGACTTAATGGTATTGATATCATGCTCGATTGAACACTTTCTAAGCCACCCGCCAATCGATGCAATTACTCGCTTTCTTTGTCGATCACCTTCAGGATTGGCTTGCTTTTCCAAAATGCGAATGATGTATTTCAACTGCGATTCGCTTAAATCGGCAGAGCTTTCAACATCAAAACTTGAGAGTAAAGCGGTCTTTTCTTCGCCGCTCATACCTGCCTTTGCACATGTGCTGTGAAACTTTCTTAATAATTGCTTTTTTAATGTATCAGTACTCATGACTTGTTTATTGTAAATGATAATCAGCTGCGCCCTCTTCCCAAATCACGTAAGGCTCGCCACCGCCGTAACGGCTAATCGGGAATGCCTTGTATCCTTCAACTCGTATTTTCACGAAAGCGTCGAACTTAACCGAAACGGCAACCCTTGAAGCGGGTTTTTTACCGTCCGCATGAGAGATGTAAACGAATAGTTTCTTTGGAAACATCGATCTTAAATCAAGTGTGTCCTGGTATTTCATTCCTGTATATTGAAGCGAATCAATAATTACCACATCAGGACTTTTTCTTTTCTGTAATCGTTCAATCAGTTGATCTATTGGCTCGGCATCAAGTAGTATTACTCTTCGCTTTACTTCCTCCATTCCTGTTCTCATAAAGGCGTTTTTCATACTCAGCGATGCGCCTTCCTCTAATGAATCGTAAGCCACTTTTTTACCTAGTGTCGCAAAATATTTTGTCAGCTGTAGTGCAAAACTGGTTTTTCCATTTCCCGATTCTCCCCACACAATCCAAGCGCCAGTTAATTCGGGTTCTCCAACAAATGCTTTCCACGCACCATCAAATGGCAAAGTGTTGTATTTCTTGGTGTATATCTCAGATACAGTTACAGCTCGTTTTCTTTTTAGGGTCGTAGTAGTCATTAGTATTTTAGGTTCGTCCAGTGAATTAATTTTCCTTTAAATCCTTCCATAAAATATTGGTCGAACTGAGCCAAGTATGAAAAACCATCATTCCAAGCAAGTTCATACATTTCATTTCGGCTAAGTCGTCTACCATCTATAATCACAATCAAATCGTTGACATATTCAGTAGGGTAAATGATTTCGATATCCTGAACCGAAACACAAGTCATTACCGGGGCAAACTGTAGGTAGTTCTTAGTTCGGTTATTGATTACGAAATGGATTTTATTGCCGGGCTTCCACCTGTTTTTGGCATCAACACGAATGGTGTGTATTTTTGGTCTAAATTGTTCAACCATTTCAGGTATCATCCAGTCACCGTTTTCAACCTCAGGAGCAATCATTTCCGCCAATCGTTCTAAAGTTGAGTCAGGCAAATCCTCACAACCAGTACAAGCAAGAATCTTTTCTACAAAATAGGTGGGAGTTCCACTTGGAAACTTTGTCATAAATGGTAGTATCATGCCTCAACCTCCTCAATTTTTATGGTTTCATAACTAAGCATTAAGGGATTTCCTGTTTTGGAAACAAACTCTAGCTTTTGCCCTACTACTACTGTCTCTAAATAAACGAAGCTTCCGCACCAAACGCTTTTTTGAAATGGGCCACAATCTACAACTGCGCCTTGAGCTGTTATTTTCCACCAAAGGAAATCTTGCCCTTTATCTTCAAAGTGTACCTTAATCATGCCTGTGCCTCCTGTGCTTTACGTTTCTGAATTTCTGTGTAAATTCGGCGAAGAGAGCCGCCAGTTTGTGCGTAAATTTCTTGCGTGTTATTAAGACCATTAGCCTTGGCAATCATTTGCACCTGTTGGCGAATAAACTTTTTCTTTTCCTCGCCACCATCAGGAGTAACCTTTTGCAGCTTAATGCGTCCGTCTTTCTCAAACTTGCCACCGTAACGGCTAAAAATCTCAACGTATCCGACCTTTTTGCGGCCCATATTACGCTCAATTTTGTCCTTCAAACCATCGGCTCCCATCATGTACCAACCGCAACGGCGTTCGGTAGCATTCCAAAGTGCTTTAAGCTCCAACCATGCACCATAGTCTAAATCGCCAGCCTCGTCAAGAATAATAATCGGGTAAGAAATAGAGCACAGATAGTAAACAACATCTTCGTATATGTCCTGATATCTACCAGTATGAGTTAATCCCAATTCTTTCGCAATATGTCGCACAAGCTTTTGCTTGGTTTTAACCTGCGAACAATCCACATAAACCGCATTTTTAGCAGTTTTTACAAAGCATTTTGCTGCGTAAGTTTTACCTATATCAGCATCATCGCAAAGCATCCCGCTTAACGAGAACTGTTGGCAAGTAGAAAGCTGACCTGTTATGTATTTAAATACAGGAGTGGCAGCCGTTATCATTTCGGTGGTGTTACCGATATGAACATCTAAACGGCGTGCAATGGTTAACCATTTAGGATCGGATAAAACACCATTTAATTCGCCATTAAATACACGGCTAAGTTGTGCCGATGCAATTCCAATAGACGTTGCAAACTTGGCATTAGATGAGTAATTCTTACGAGCGGCGTGCATCGCCTCAATAATTCTTTTCTTAACTTCTGTTGTAATCATGATATATGTGTGTTAATTATTATAAATCTCCTATCGCATCACGCGTATAGAATTCTTCGCTATAATCATTTTCAAATTCTTCCTCTATATCGTCGAAGTCATTCAAGTCGGGAGTAATCGCTACAGTTTCAATTTTCTCCTCGGCATATTCTTCGTTGTTCTCAATTATCTCAACCTTAGCAAGTGATTTCTTGCCACCTTTGGTCATTGCATCAAATTCCGATACATATTTCGATTGCTGTTGATAAGCTTCTAAATCTTTGTGGGTCTGTTCGGCAGTTGCTTCGTTGTATCGCTGTATCTTATTACATTGTGCGATAAACTCACCATCTTGGTAAATGTAAACCTCACCAATCGTCTGATCTTGATTAGGGATGTAGTAGGCAACTACATTGTAATTGTTAGGTTCTAGCAAGTTTAAAGTCTCAACGCTTGGTAATTGGTAAAACTCATATTGCACCTGTACATATTGATTACGACGTACACTTGTTTTCACCTTTTCGCCAATTGCTTTTGCAAGTACTGGCTTGTCAATATTCGCCAAATCAGGATTAAGATTTTCCTGCATTACTTGCATGCGGGTTTTACCCGGATATAACTTTTGCTTAGGGTGCAAATCGTTGTTGTATTTCTCTATTGTAAATAGATCGTCGGCAACAACCTCGTCAAACGATTTGTGCTTGGTTTTGTAGTTGTTGTTTTCCGCATCAAATATCTTTTCTTGTGGTGGTCGGTTGGCCTCTAATTTCGAGTAAAAACGGCCTATTCCTTCCTGATATTTCTTTTCATACCCGTACTTCTTGGCGCGGTTAAAATGCTCAGCTCTTTTTTCTTGCGAGTTACCAGGATTACACCAACGTACAAATGGGAATAAAACGCCCGCTTTCATAAAGTCATCTTTGTACTGATTTACCAAGTGGTGCTCAACCTCAACTTCCATAGGCATGCCAAAACCCCAGTTATAAATATTGCGGAACATGTCTCGCATACAGTCAATAAATAAGCTCTTATCTTTCAATCGGCTGTAACTTGCACCAACTACACAACCACTGGCAACATCGTAAGCATAGTAAGCTTTCACACGTGTACCGTCCGATAATTTGTGCGGTATGTCGCGGTCATCCATTGATATCTTACTCAATGAGTAAACAGGAGCGGTACGGTGGTGGTGAGGGCGGTGCATATTATTATAAGCGTGGCTGTCATTTCTTGCCATGTCAACAATTGCACGGTTTTTCGGATTGTTCAGGTAATTCCATATAGTAGAATCACTCACAAATACAGGAACACCATTCTTATCTACAAATGCATCGCGATCAAACACCTCACCACTTTGCATATCAACCACATCAATTGCACCACCTAAAAATTGTAAGTACAAATCATGAACACTTTTCGAGTATGGTTTATTTGGTAATGTATAAAGCGATAAAATCAAGCGCTCCATATCTGCCGAAACCTTACGGCTATTGTCGTTGCAGTAGTTCTTATGCACAAGGGCCATATATCCCTCGTCTTTGTATTTCTTCAAACGGTCTTTTAGTCGTCGGCTGTTTGCCGGAAGAGTGTGGGGGTATTCGTCTTTTAGGCTCTCAACCACCTGAGCCATTTTATCCCAAACACCCCTTGCACTTCCACCTAAAGCTCTACGCTTTGCAACCTTATCACTATCGAACCTTATTAACGCATTTAATATGTTGGCATTTGTACAATATTCTTGTATTGCTTTTTCGGGTAAGCTTCGCCCATCCTCCAATCGGTACGAACTATAAAACTCAAGGGCCTCAGCATCGGGCGAAATCATTGCCTTAAATTGTGAGTGCTTCGTAGTTTTATGAGGATCGCCAACCTTGGCAATTATTACCTTTTTAAAACGCTCGGGAATACTATCAAAGGCAATAAGTCCGGGTGTACCTTTACAAGCACGGCGCTCAGACTTTAACCAACCGCGTTTTTTAAGAGCCTTGTAATTACTTTCAGTTACAATGCCCTCGCTAATCAGCCAGCCAGATTCAACACATAGTATGTTATTATAGTATTCCACGAGTGAGTTGTGATAATTAAAATTTACTTTTCGGTAGTTTCTTCCTCAGAGTTTTCAGTTCCTTTTATCAGATATTCGCGATTTGCGATTATCTTCCCAAGGGCGGCGACAGCTTCTTTGTGTTTCTTCTTTTCTTCGCTGCGTAGAATTTTGCCAGTGTTATTCAGGCTTTCGCCTATCATTTCAGCCACTAACGCAACATCTCCCCTTCGTTTTTTTGCTAATAATTCTTCTAAATCCATTTTTCTGTCGTATGTTTGTACCGTTACTGGTACAAATATATGTCACAATCTGCGAACAAACAAGAAAAAGAGTCACAAATCGCGACTATTGAAATAATAGAACGCTTAAAATCTGCCTATCAGCTAGATACAGATAGCGTCTTAGCCGAGTTTTTAGGGGTTAAGCGCAATACTATATCAAGTTGGAAGAGTAGAAACACCATTAACTATGATCTAATATTCGCAAAATGCGACGATCTTAATCTAAATTGGCTCATCACTGGCGAGGGCCAACCATTCAAAAAGAATTCTTACAAAGAGCCAAGCGAATCAGTTGATTTGGTGCAAGATGCAAAAGGGGCTTACCATGGAATAAGCGGCAAAGCCGTTGCAGTTACCGACATTAGTGTGGCAGCGGGTAACGGTGGTTTTGCTAACCAAGATTACATTACCAAAGAAGATACAATACAATTGCCCGACCAAATGTTGGGGCAAGGTTACCATATATGCGTACGTGTAAAAGGCGATAGCATGTCGCCAACACTACAGGATAGCGGCTATGTTGTTATTCGCTTATTGGAAATAGAGGAGTGGCAGCACATGCGCGATGAGCACATATATGTAGTATCCGATAAAGAGGGTAAGGCATATTTAAAGAGGGTAAAGAACCGAATCGAACGCGGCTTTATCACTCTAATGTCCGATAATCCCGATAAATCCAGTTATCCAAACTTCAATCTACAAATCGAGGAAATACACACTATTTGGCATGCCGAATGGTACTTTTCTGCAAAAATGCCAAACATCCACGATCAGTATTATTCAAGGCTCCAACGCCTCGAAGATCGCTTCGACGATTTGGCGGCCCAACTCAAAAAAGGCAAGTAACACACACGTTTTACGGCTACATTTTCACATTCTCAACCTCAATCGATTGATATTCTTTTAGTTGAGTTGATTTCTCATGTTTTAACCTGTTTAATTTTGTGGTATTATACCCCTTTTTAAATGTCGTTTTGTTTAAATTTTGTTATTCAAAAGGCTAGTTTCTATCGTTTCATTGGGTTGTTTTTTGTGTGTTTTGTAACCCCATTTGTAACCCCAATTGTAACCCCATCTAAATTTGAATCAAATTGTCACAAACTTAAAGGCATTTAAAAAGCGACCTCCAAAAATATGGAAATCGCTTCGTATATTATCCTTTAATCTGTACGTATAAACGCCTGATTCTAGCGTGTTTTAATCAAATCTTAGTATATTTGTTCGCATCGTTTTAATTGTCGTTTAAATGCCGCTTAAAAACCGCTTTAAAATTAAACCTCAATTCAAGCCAATTAAAGCAAACCGCACAATTCGTTTTAAACGGCAAAAACGTAAAGCGTTAATAATCAATTAAAAATCAATTATCAATTTGTACAATTCGTTTTCATCCCCTTAAATGGAAATAACTTAAGAACAATATGCAACAATTTTTATCCGGATTCGAATCCGCTTTTTCATATCTAATCTCATTATCTCTTTTTGATCATTTTTTGATTCTATTGCTTTTCGGGATTGTTTTGCAGCTAAAAGAATGGAAAAATTTATTTTCACTTTTTCTTGCCCTTGGTATTGGTTCTCTTGTGGGATTACTGTTAGCATGTTTTAAAATCACACATTTCTCCTATTCAACCATCAGGTTGGCAACAGCAATTTCATTATTGGCAGTTGGAGTTCATCATGTGATTTCAAACAACTTATCGGCAAATGCCATTCGATACAATTTTTTCGCATTAATAGGATTAGTAGTTGGCACGAGTATTAGCTTACACTACCTGAAAGCATTTGGGAGCAACTTTAAATTCATTCACTTATCGGGTTACAGCCTAGGAGTATTGGCTTCATACCTAATAGTTATTTTAGCAGGATTGTTGACTTCTACCTTAATCATTGCAGTATTCAAAACCGATAGGAAAAGCTTTAAGCTTTGCATTTCGGGAATTGGCATTGGAATAGCCTTGGTTCTTATTTATTTGAGATATTAAATAAAATATGCGAATCGAGATGATTCGCATTTTTTTTTGCTTCAATATTATCTTGTTACACTTTATGTGTCAACTGATCTACTTTACTGATCTCCATAAAAGAAACACCCTTAGATGGACCAAAACTACCTCCAATGATAATCACCATATCATCACCTGTGAAGTATTTCTTTTCCATTAAAGTATACATCGATTGTTTCACGTACTCATCTCTACTAGCTAATAATTTTCTATAACCAGCTTCAACTCCATATGAAAGAGCCAATTCTCGCATAACTCTTTTTGAATAACACAATGCATAAACCGGAGAAGTTCCTCTATAAGCTGAAAGATAACGGCCTGTTCTTCCTGTTAAGGTATCGGTTACAATTGCTTTTACAGGAAGTAATTGAGATGATTTTACTGCTGATCGAGCCAAAATTGCTGTTAACTCCTGGTTACTAGGCACAAAATTCTTTCTTGTATCAGGATACAATTCTTTCTCAACCTCAATGGCAACCTCTTTCATTGTACGAACCGACTCAACCGGATAATCACCATAAGCAGTTTCTCCACTTAGCATGATAGCATCAGTTCTATTATATATTGCATTTGCAATATCACTAACCTCTGCACGTGTTGGTCTAGGACTTTTAATCATTGAATGGAGCATCTGCGTTGCAATAATCACAGGTTTTTTACGCTCCATACATTTTCTAATGATTTTTCGTTGAATAACAGGTAATTTTTGTGCAGGTATTTCAATAGCCAAATCGCCTCTTGCAACCATTATACCATACGCATGATCAAGAATTTCGTCAATATTATCAACACCTTCCTGATTTTCTATTTTTGCTATGATTTTAACTTTGGAATCATATTTATCCAGGATTTTTTGAATTTCAATAACATCCTCTTTGTTTCTAACAAAGGAATGAGCGATAAAATCAATATCCTGTTCGATAGCAAAGTCGATAAAAGTTCTATCTTTTTTAGTAAGTGAAGGTAGTTTGATAGAAACTCCAGGTACATTTACACTCTTTCGATTTTTAATTGGACCTTCGTTTCTAGCCTCTACAAGCAAGAAGTCATCATGCTTTTCAATAACTAATAACTCAAGTTCTCCATCATCAATCAAGATCTTCTTACCTACTTCTACATCATTTACAAAATCTTCGTAGCTAACCAACAAGCAGTCACCTGCCTCTTCATCCTCCTTCTTTCCCTTAATTTTAATCTTATCACCACTATTAAGGAATAAATCATCTTCAACATCTACTGTCCTGATCTCAGGACCTTTTGTATCCACAAGTAATGCTATTCTGTCTGAAACAGCTCTTACATTGTCAATCACTTTTTGTGCATCGGCATGTGTTTGATGTGCTGTGTTTAGCCTTACAACGTTCATACCCTCTTCAAAAAGTTGTGTAAGAAATTCAACATCACATCTCTTGTCAGAAATCGTTGCAATAATTTTCGTATGCTTCTTCATAGAAAAACTCTTTCATTATTAGTTTTGGCAATACAAAGATAGGCAATATTACCACAAGGCTATAGGCAAATATTCTATAGCATAAATTGCAAACGATGTAAAAAAAACTTTTATCACAAAAAAGTAAACTTTAATCCAAACGAGACAAAAGAGCCTCTATCCCTAGACGATAAGAATCCAATCCAAATCCTGCAATTGTGCCGATACAATCCTTTCCAATCATTGTTTTTCCTCTGAAAGATTCTCTCTTATGTACATTTGATATATGTACCTCAATAACAGGCGCATTCACAGCAGCAATAGCATCACCAAGAGCTACAGAGGTATGAGTATAAGCGCCGGCATTTAGAATAATACCATCATAATCGAAACCTACACGGTGTATTTCGTCAATTAATTCACCCTCTATATTAGATTGATAATATTCGAGTTGAATTTTTCCGTACATCTTCTTTAACTCCTCAAAATAAGTTTCAAACGAAACCTCTCCATATATAGATTTTTCGCGCACTCCAAGAAGATTTAGGTTGGGTCCATTTATTATCAAAAAATTCATCTTATCAAAAAAAATTAAGGTTAAACATAAATACTATATGAAAAATTTGTCGGCTTACGTAATATTTTTTTAAATTGCACACAAGAATTATCATAAACATTTCGTATATTTAAACGACTGAGTAAAGCTACAAATTATAAAGCAAATTATTTACAACTATAACTACATACTAAAAACTGGATAAAAATGAAATGGACAACAACAATTGAAAATTTTAAGACCTACCTCACCTTAGAGAAGTCGCTCTCTAAGAACTCGGTAGATGCTTACATTAATGACATTACTAAGTTAACTACTTTCTTTAGAGAAAAGAATATTGAGGTAACTCCTGAAGAAGTAGTGCTTCAACATTTGAAGGATTTTGTAGCTTGGATTAATGATGCAGGTACTAGCCCTCGCACACAAGCACGTGTAATTTCTGGTATTAAAGCTTTCTTTAAGTATTTATTACTGGAAGAAATTATCGAAAAAAATCCAACTGCTTTATTAGAAGCTCCAAAAATTGGACGTAAACTTCCTGACACTTTAACAACAGACGAAATTGACGTTTTAGTAAAGGCTGTTGACATGAACAAGTCAGAAGGACAAAGAAACCGTGCAATTCTTGAAACTTTATATTCTTGTGGATTAAGAGTGTCTGAATTAATCGACTTAAGAGTTTCTAACCTTCACTTCCGTATGGGATTTATTAAAATTCATGGAAAAGGAAACAAAGAGCGTTTAATTCCAATTGGAAAGAAAGCTAAAAAAGAAATCAAATTATACCTTAAAAACTATCGCGGTAAATTAAATATCGATAAGGATAGTGAAGATATCTTGTTCTTGAACAGAAGAGGTCGTAAGTTATCACGTGTAATGATCTTTACTATCATTAAGAACTTATCTAAGAAAGTTGGTTTGAAGAAAAATGTTTCTCCTCACACTTTCCGTCACTCTTTTGCATCTCACTTGGTAGAAGGTGGTGCTGATTTAAGAGCTGTACAAGAAATGTTAGGTCACGAGTCAATTTTAACAACTGAAATTTACACTCATTTGGATAGAGAATATTTGAAAGAAACAATCAAAAATTTCCATCCAAGATCTAAAGACTAATTGAATTTTCTTTCCATTTTATAATGGAATTTTGAAATAAATGTCACTTTTTACACCTCCAAGGCGGTTGCTTTGGAGGTTTTTTTATAACTTATAGTTAGAATTCTTCCTGCTACTCTACCTCTCAAGCGCACCCTGTACTTAATCATAATTTTTAATTATTTAGAACTCGTAATTTTTACGCAAACGTTTGTATTTCAAAGAAAAGATGGGATTATTTTAAACAAAAAAAGAAGGGAAAATTGAAAAAAAGAAGCGTTTTCAACGTCCCTAGATCAATTTTCCCCACGGTAAAAGTAGTAAAACTTACTGAGAAATAATACATTAAAAATTACAAAAAAATATATACATAGTAGGATTTATGCATATATAGTCATACTTTTGGAGCTCCAAACCAAATATTAAATGTCACATGAACGCTATTGAAGTTAATATGATTACAGAATTACAAGAATCATTAAAAAAGCATTCTAACATTCAAGAGAATCTTTCACGAGAATCTCTAATTACTCAAGCAGTAGAAAACAAAGAAGCTGTTTTAACAAAGAACGGCTCACTTGCAACATGGACACCTCCTCATTCTACAGGTAGAAGTCCTAAGGATACTTATATTGTAAGAAATCCTGAAAGTGAATTAAATATAGACTGGTCATCAGCCAATAATATTGCTATGAATCCGCAAACGTTTTCGATGATTTTTGAAGACGCTTTAAAGATGATTGATGAAAAAGAAACAGTTTATACCACAGATAGAGTAATTGGTGCAGATTCTAAATATGCATTACCAGTAAAAACCATTACTGATAAAAGTTTAAGTCAGGTTTTTATTGACAACATGTTTAGACCAGTACCTAATGATCTTCACAAATCGATTTTTGCAAATGATGAATTTCATTTGATCGCTTTACCAAACAACAAGTTGAATAAAGAGCGCTACAAAGGCTTGGTAAGAGAACTTCCTAATGGAGAAACATCTGACATTTGTGTTGTTGTTGATTTCGATCAAAAAATCGGTATTGTTATTGGCTCATCTTACATGGGTGCAATGAAGAAATTGATGTTTACAGTAATGAATTACTATTTACCATTTAAAGGTGTTCTTCCTTTACACTGCTCTGCTAACGAAGGTAAAAATGGTGATTCTGCTCTTCTATTAGGACTTTCTGGCACTGGCAAAACAACTTTGTCGGCAGATCCAAACAGAGCTCTTTTAGGTGATGACGAACACGGATGGAGTGATGATGGTATTTTCAACTTTGAAAATGGTTGTTACGCTAAAATGATCGATATCAAACCAGAAAACGAACCGGAAATTTACGAGGCTGTAATGCACGAAGATGATTACACCAAACATGGCGCAATTATTGAAAATGCAATGATTTATCCAAATGGAGAATTAGATTTCTTTGATGATAGATTTACACCTAACTCAAGAGCAAGTTATCCTCTTAATTTCTTAAAAAATATCAAAGAAAGTTCAACCTCTGGAAATCCAAATACTATTTTATTCCTTACAGCTGATGCGTATGGCGTATTGCCTCCAATCTCAAAATTGACTAAAGAACAAGCAATGCTTTGGTTCCTCATGGGATACACTTCGAAATTAGCTGGTACTGAAACCGGAGTAACTGAGCCACAGGCAACTTTCTCACGTTTCTTTGGACAACCATTTATGCCTTGTAATCCAAATATCTATGCAGAGATGTTAGGTGAAAAAATGGAAAAACACAATACCAATGTTTTCTTGATTAACACTGGCTGGAGTGGTGGTTCATACGGAACTGGCTCTCGTATAAAGTTAAAGTATACAAGAGCAATGGTAGATGCAGCTTTAAATGGAAAATTAAATGATGTAGAATATACTGAAGACAAATTGTTTCATGTAAATATTCCTGCTGTTTGTGAAAATGTTCCAACTGAAATCTTAAATCCAATTAATACTTGGGAAAACAAGGAAGATTACAACAAAACAGCAGAAAAACTAGCTAAAAAATTCTCCGTTGATTTTGACAAATCATATGGTAATCAAAATATTCCACAGGATATCCTTTCACAATGTCCTGGAAAATAATTAACTCTACTTGTTATTTTATTCTTATTCAAAAAAAAAGAGTCTCAATCGAGACTCTTTTCTTTTGTCAAATATCTTTCTGTCACTTCTTCCGAACGAAGATCTTCATATCTCATTCTCACTCCTAATCTATCATGTACAATTTGAGTAATACTAGTGGTTTCCACCATCTCTTTTCTATTCATTAACAATCCATTATACAAATCATCACAACCAGCATTTTTATGAAAATTAAGAACATTTGAGCATGATAATTCATCCATAATTTTCCAATCTGCAAACCAATCTTTTCTCATTTCTCTTGCAGTTTCATCATACAAAGTTGATGATGACCAGATCTCAGCTCTTTTGGGATCAAGTTGCTTATAATGAACAGAACTACCATCCCATCTAATTTCCTCTAACGAAACTTTGTTTTCATATCTTACAACAATCATTGTAAATGGTTCAATATCCATGAAATCAAAATTCAATATAAAATCGATTGAATTTTGAAATCGTTCATATTCCAATACAACAAGTCCTCTACTCTTTTTATAGGGTGGTTCATGTTTATGCTTAACAAAAGCCCCATTTAATAAACAAACACTAAAATATTTATTACACAACATCCAAGTTCCATTTCCTTCAGGATCTTTGGGGTACAGGCTTTCAATATTATTATTGATATACTTACTTGGCGGTAATGCTACTCTATTCGGATCTTCATCTCTATTGGTAGTGAAAATGAAATTCTTTTCCTCTGTTGGTATGTATGTTAATGTGCACATAAGTCGTCTCTATACCTGATTGTCGAGTATGCTATCCCAAAATTTTTATGCAATTTAATATCTGGAAACTCTTTTTCAATTGCAATACGAATAATGGCCATATGATGAATTGCATGTTCAATATTGTATATCAACTCTCGGTCTATACTTGAAGGAATTGAAACACTATTTTTTCCTTCGCTATCGTAACTAACAACCAATATTAATTCCTTAGTAGGCTGTTCACTTTCCACCCAATTAAGAGCTTTCCTTAACCTTTGCAAAGCCAACACCAAACTAGCTTCAGTTTCACTACAATGTACCCTATGATCATAGCTTAATGGCTTATTCTCTTTGTAAGCTTCAATTAAAATATCATAAAACTCAATAATATGGCGCATATGTTTGCCTATCGTATTTTGGGACAAGAGGCTTAATTCCTTACAATATAGTACAGGATTTATATTTTCACACAAATGAATTAGTTGGTTTAAAATTTCTCTATTAGCTAATAAAATTTGATTCTGCATAGGAATGATACAAATGGTTATAAGTACAAGATATCAAATTATCAATATATATCATAGCTCTTAGCAGTTTTAACAAATACTTATCTGATTTTATTCAAATCAACTTTTAATAAAAGAGAAATTACTACCTTAAAACATCATTTTAATCATTATTCAGAACAGCTATGAGTAGAAAAATAAAAATCCCATTCATGATTTCTAAGTGGTTTCATTTCGAGTTTTGGCCATTTTGGTTTTTCTACATCCCAATGTTTTTTTACGGATTTTACCTTGCAATTAAAGCTAAAGCATTTGCTTATTTCACCCCAACCAATCCTGCAATGAAATTTGGAGGTGCATTTGGTATGGATAAAATGAAAATTCTTAGTCACCTTGACAGGAAGTATATACCTCAAGGTTTTGTAGTAAACTCCTCCCTACCAATATCTGAAATAAAGGGATTAATGAATAAACACGAAATAGATTTTCCAATAGTGTGCAAACCTAATATTGGGGAAAGAGGTGTTGGGGTCGAAAAAATTGATTCCGAATCTGATCTTCTTCCTTTTTTAAAAGACAAGCACGAAGACATTCTTTTTCAAGATTTTATCGACTACCCTATAGAATTGGGTGTATTCTATCATCGCTTCCCTATTTCAAAAAAAGATGGAATAACTTCGATTGTAAGAAAAGAGTTTCTCACAATCACAGGTAATGGAAGATTAAAGTTTTCGGAATTGGTAAAGGCAAATATCAGGGCTTCGAGCAGAATATCTTACCTAAAAAACAAATATAATTCTAAATGGAATCAAATCATACCAAGTGGTATAAACTATAAACTAGAACCCATAGGAAATCATAATAGAGGAACCAAGTTTTTAAATGGTAATGATCTAATAAATGAACAATTGGTATCTGTTTTCAGAGAAATATCAAAACCATTAGATGGGTATTATTACGGTCGTTTTGATATGAAGGTAAACAGCATTGAAGACTTGTACAAAGGAAGAAATATCAAAATTATAGAATTAAATGGTACCAATTCTGAACCAGCACATATCTATGATCCTGATTTTCCTTTACTAAAAGCTTATAAAGTGATAATACAACACATGAGATTGGTATATGAAATCAGCATGGAAAACAGGAAACTTGGTTACGAACCTGATTCATTTAAAGAAATTATGAGAGCTTTATACAAGCGAACTTTTACCAAAAAAGCATAAAAAAAGAGAGGATTTATCAGTAAAATCCTCTCTTTTTTATAATAAAGTTCTGTTAAAATGTGAATGCTATATCAATTTCCAACTGATTCATATCCAAATTAATGGTTTGATTATGACCGGTAGGCATACCTGTATTTGTATCAAACTCATAATCCATTGGATTATATCCTTTAACTGATGCTGGTAATGCATAACAGAAGGCTACATGTACTGCTTTTCCAGAATTTCCAATATTCTTACTAAATCCAAATGTAACATGATCTTCAATCACACCAGGAGCAAGAATATTAAACAATACTTCTGAGCTTTGAATTGGTTGTTCAGTATGAGAATATCCTGCACGCAATGTCCAGTCTTTAATACCTGAATATTCCATACCAAATTTCAATATGTTGATATCTTCCCAACCAAAACCAGCTCCATTGTCCGCTCCAAGTGGTACATGATTTGGATTTGGAGTATAATCTGCTGGATTATTTGGATTTCCACCTGGATTCAAAAATGCAGGTGGCAATGCCATTGGATCCATTGGATTTGAAACAGAAGCAACATCAGTATAATTAATTCTCTTGAAATCTGCCATCACAGCCCAGTCTTCATTAATTTCATAAGCCAAACCAATGGTCCAAGTTGAAGGAATATTAAAGTCACCTTGCTCAGCAAACAATCCAGCATAATCATCAAATTCACTCATATATAACATGGTCTGATAACTAGCTCCAAGAGTTAGACCTTTGGCCAATTTACCCATGTAACCAAGTTTGAATCCAAAACCAGTAGCATTATCCATACCATTATCAGTTAACTTATCAGGAGCACTTGAAAATGGTGCAAAAGCTCCCAGGCCTTTAGCTTCAAACATCTGGTATGCTATTAAACCTGTTATACCAAAGCTATGGTTTTTAGCAATATTTCTAGAATAAGATACTCCAAGAAACATCTGCATTAGATTTACTCCAGTAGACCCAGTACTACCAAAAGTTCCCATCTTACTTCCATCCGGTAATGTTGTAGGCGGATAATCCGTGTTCATTCCACCATTTCCAAACAAAGCAATAGAGAAACTACTTTTATCATTTAACATCCAGTTTGCACCAATTGAAGGAATAACAAACATTTTGCTATCACTTTTAACAGTCCCTGGAAGCAAACCAAAAGTACCAGGCATCATAGAAGGGTTACCCGTAACAGTATATTCTCTATTCGGATTAAACAATCCAACACTAATAGAATATTGCTTTCCTAAAGAAACCAAACCTGCTGGGTTTCCGTTGATTAAAGAATTTTTATACCATGCGATACCAACACCACCCATACCTTTACTTTGAGTACCGTACCCACAACTAAAATATCCATCGGTTGCCATTGCCTGATTTGTTACAAACATTCCAGAAAGCACCACAACCGCTGCAATAATAATTTTAATAGTTTGTTTCATATTCTTAATGAATTAGTTTTAATTAATTAGGATTTGAACACAAAATAGAAAGTCTAATCACATCCACATATGTTGTATATCATATATCTACATATTAATCCTATGACATTTTTAACTATCTATATTTTAATACTTTATTTTTTTGATTTTTTACACAATCGGCTAATTTTTATTTAATGTAAATAAACAGATTATCAACTACTTGCATAATTAAAAATTCAAGAAGATATATATCATTGATGTTTCCGATTTTTATCTATCTAATTCACAACAGGTATCAAAAAAGCCTTTTCGAAATTTATCGAAAAGGCTTCTTTTTATATTAATTGTTATACTAACAACCTCCTGCAGCACGTTTTTTCTTTTTGCGCTTTTTAATAGTAGGCTTTGTTTTTTTCACAGTATTGGTATTCGTTACCACAGCATTTCCACCTCCCAAGGCAGCACTTGCACCTTTTCTAAAGTCATATTTTGCAATTTCATCATCCGCCATAACAGATTTTGGTGCCTGAGGATTTAAAATGGTTTCTGCCCAATAGTTTAATCCGCCTTGCATAACAAAATTGTTTTCGTATCCCAATTGTCTAGTCAACATCCAGGCTTCATTTGCCTTTAGGTTCCCATTCGAATAAAAAACATTCATCTTCACGCCTTGATCGATATACTCCTCATATTCATCAGATAGAATCTGGGTTAAAGGAATATTGATTGCTCCTGGCAAGCTATATTTTTCAAACTCTGCCTGGCTACGAACATCTATAAGCTGAAGACTAGGGTCTTTTTGAACCAACATATCGGCAAGCTCATCAGTACTAACAAATTGTGTTCCATCCTTCACTTCATCAAGCAATTCTTCTGCCGTTAGTTTAAATGGTTTAGTTGTATTTTCGGGTATCGCTGCAATAATTATCCCTAAAGGAATAAATACAGAAGCTAATATTAATCTCATTTTCATTATCGTGATTTTTGGTCATTAATAATTAGTACTCTTCACGTGGGAATTTCTTTTCAGCCCATTCGCCAACCCAAAACATTGCAAATGCCATCAGAATAAGGCCAAGAGCAAATACACCTCGTGGAATATCAAGCAATTCATTCATTGTTGGAGTACCAATAAAATTAGCTTTATACATTTCTTCAAACAATGGATATCCTTCCGTAAAAAATACAATACCTAAAGTTAATCCACCGATAAAAGCAAGAGCATCAAGTTTTCCAATTGATATTGCACAAAATGCAGTACCCGGACAAAATCCTCCCATAATAAAACCAACACCCATAACTACTCCACCAACAATTGCTGAAGTTACATAAGTTGGGTTGATATATACGAAATCTAAATCCATCCAACCAAAAAGACTAAAAAATAACATTCCAACCATTGCTGTAATTGCAGCAGTAAAGAATACTTTTAATACTGTTGTGTCGTATCCATAGAACATTCCTGCCAATTTACAACTTGAAGAAAAACCACTTCCTTCCAACACAAATCCAAATCCGATTCCAATTAAAAATGCAATTAACAAATTGGTATCCGGTGAAATTATTTCATTAACAATTAATGGTGCCATAATTTATTTGTTTATACATTTAAAATTAAATCCAATTCTTTCTAAAAAAGTAAGCCAACGCAAAAGCAGTTCCAAATATACAAGCCATGGTTAGAAAACCTCCAACTGATAAAACTGCCATTCCGCTTAGTGCAGAACCACTGGTACATCCGCGCCCCAGTTGTGAGCCAAATCCGAAAAACATCCCACCAAGGATGGCAAAAATAATTCTTCTTTTAGATGTAATTTTTGGTGAATGTTCAACCTTAAATTTTAAACGTTTCGCAAAAGCTCCCGATAAAAATCCACCTACCAAAACTCCCATCATTTGAAATACTAACCACGATTTCATCGGGTTTTCATGGCTCTCATTATAGTTTTTATAAAATGCTGAATTTTCAGCATGGCTAGGAGCAACAGTATTTACTGTAGATACCACTGCACTTTTAATTGCTCCACTTGCTCCCAATCCACGACCAGAAACAAAATTTGCAGCCAAAAGAACAAGTCCTAACAATACTCCTCCGATATACGGATTAAAGTATTTTGTTTTTTTCACTTCGCTCATTTTATAGTGTTTTAAAGTTTTTCAATAATTAGATTAGTAAAGCCATCTGCTTGCCTGTCCTGCGTAAGCAATAATAAATCGAAGCATAACACTTCCAAAAAGCACCAACACAACAGGTATTGCAACAGGAATTTTAAATCCTTTCAACTCCATTCCTTCAAGGATTGCAGGAACAATCATTCCCAAGAACACAACGAAAATCCAGAATGGTGCAGTATATGCTCCTCCTAAAAATAAATTGGCAGCATCAATCTGCACCTGAGTACTTGCCAAGAATCCCATAAACATATGGATGATCAAGAACAATTCAATTCCAATAATCATTAGATCCAATTGTGCAAATCTCTTACGTTCTAAATGGTTTTTCGACATCCAAATTACAACCGCTGCACCTGCAGATAATCCCGATGCAAGGAACAAAGGGCCAAGTATTGAAGTATTCCAAAGTGGACGAGCATTAAATGCAGAAAATAATATTCCTGTATAAATTCCTAAAATCGCTGATGAAATCAGCATGATCCACGCAAGTGTTTTTTTATGCTTCTTGAAAAATTCAATCAATTCTTCGATTACATCAAATTTCCAATTCCATTTTGGGAATATGTCCTTCATGTGTATCGCCGTCCAAATGATTGACAATGGTGTCACTACCATTAAGGTCCATGCTCCCCAAGACATAGGTGATTCCAAGCGAATGGTGGTATACAATCTCCAGAAATACAATTTGTGGTGCAAATCTAAAAACAAAGCAATAAGGCCCAGAACCAAAGCTATTGGGGCTATAATTGGGGCTATTTTAACTGCGGTTTTGTATTCATTCTCTTTATTACGAATGGTATAAAGGGCTGCAAAAAACATTAAACCAGCAGCCAAACCTCCCAAAAACAAATAGGTTGGAATTTCCCAATGCCAAACATGTAATTGAGGGTCGATTAGAGGATTGTTTCTCCCGCTTACAATAATTTCTTCTCTCATTTTTTAACAGTTTTAGATTAGGAAATACAAATGAGGTTTTGTTCCTGCTTCAGGAATTAAGGTTTTATATTTTCTCTTTTTTAAGATTTGTGAAACTTCACTTCTTGGATCGTCCAAATCACCAAAGTACATACATTTGGTTGGACAAACTGCTACACAAGCTGGCTGCATTCCTTTTTTCACTCTATGCAAGCAGAATGTACACTTGTCTACATATCCTTCTGGGTGAACAAAACGCGCATCGTATGGACAAGAAGTTATACAGGCACTACAACCAATACACTCATTCTTAGTTACAAGTACAGTTCCTCCTTCTGAGTAATGACTTGCACCCGTTGGACAACAACGCACACAAGGAGAATTCTCACAGTGATTGCATCGTTCTGAACGCAGTTCCATTTCCAATTGAGGATAAGTTCCATCCATTACTTCTACAACCCAATCGCGGCAATACCCGATTGGCACATCGTTTTCAGTTTGGCAAGCTACTACACAGTCGCTGCAACCTACACACTTTTTAGTATCAATAGCCATTGCATATCTCATAGCTTACACCTCCGATTTTTTAATATCAGTTCTAAATGTTACAAAGTTTCCTCTCATTCCGGTACCTCCCATAATAGGATCTGTCATTACATTGGTAATTAGTTGAGTATCACTAACTCCTTTACCAAAGCATCTTTTCATTCTCTTATCTGCATGTCCGAAACCGTGTACCATATATATCGAATCGAATCTTATTCTTTCGGTTACTCTTACTTTTATTGGAAACTCAGAAATAACTCCATCTTGATTTTCCAGGTAAACATACTGTCCGCTACTTAAATCCCATTCTTTGGCAACTTTTGGATTCACCCAACAAGTATTCTCATCCATTAAATCTGTCAAATTTGGATTATTGGCAGTTCTACTGAAAGTGTGCATAGGAGCTCTTCCGTATATTAGTCTATAAAATCCTTCTTCTGGTTCTGGATGTGGAGTATAAACCGGCATTGGATCGAATCCTTCTTCTTCTAGGGCAGTAGAATACAACTCTATTTTTCCTGTATTAGTATTGAACTCCACATCTTCTCCATCAGCAAAGTACAAATCATCGAATTCTCGTTCCAATTTCTTCACACCAACGCGTTGCATTTCCTCTAACGAAGTTCCAACTTGCTTCAATTCCCAATCAATCTCTTCTTCTATATTTTCAAATGGAAAATAATCAAGCAGATCAAGTTTTTTTGCTAATTCTCTAGCCATCCAATATGCAGGCTTAGTATTGTAAAGTGGATCAACAGCTGGCATTCTCAAGGCAATACTAGGCTCTCTTCCTTGCGATATTCTAAGTGCATCATATCTTTCCAAGTAAGTACACTCTGGTAAAACCACATCAGCATATCCGGTAATTTCCATAGGCATGGTATCCACAACCGCAATTAAGTCTAGCTCTTGAATAGCTTGAATAGTCTTTTTTTGATCAGGCAAAGTGTTAATTAGGTTGGTTCCATTTACGATCCAAGCTTTTATGGCATAATCCATATCTGGACCAGGAATGGATGCATCACAAACACCAGAAGCTAAAGCTAAGTCCGCCAAATTGTATTTACCATCCATTGCATCACGCCAGTTTTTCTTTGGTTTTGGAAATGCTGGTAATTTATAATGTGGTACTTCTGCCTTTTCAGGATTGTAGAATCCACCACGTCTTCCCCAACTTCCTAGTAATGCATTCAAAATAGCAACAGCACGTAATCTTTGCGTATCATCTCCGTACCAGGTTACATGACGACCTGGATGTACAATTACAGCAGGAGCTGCATTAGCCATTTCTCTGGCTGTTTCTCTAATTTGCTGTGGCTTAATGGTAGTTACACCATAGGCCCACTCTGGTGTATATCGTTGAATGTGATCTTTTAATTGATCAAATCCAAAAGTATATTTTTCAACGTATTCTTTGTCGTATAATCCTTCATTGATGATTACATTCATCCATGCAAGTAAAAGAGCATTATCAGTAGCAGGTTTAATTGGCAACCAATGTTTAGATTTTCCTGCAACTGTTGAAAATCTTGGATCAACAGTAATAATATTAGCTCCTTTATCAATGGCATCTGACATTTCCTGTACCTGACCATTGTGCATATTTTCACCCAAATGCGAACCTATTAACACCAAACATTTGGTATCTCTAATATCGGTATTCTCTGGAGAATTAATTCCTTGTCCAAAAGTTGAAATAAATGCAACTTCTCTTGGTCCACGACACTGAGCATATGAAGGAGCTGCAATATTGTTTGATCCAAATGCTTTTAAAAGTTTTCCGAAGTATTTCCCACCTGAACCATGTGTAAATAAAGCTGTACTCTCAGGCCCATGCTCCTTTTTGATCTGCTTCATTTTAGTTGCAATAAACTCGAAAGCTTCATCCCAACTGGCCTCAACATAGGTTTGATTTCCGTCTATTTCTTTACGAATTAAAGGAGTTTTTAAGCGATCCTCATCGTAATACATTCCAACCCCGCCTGTTCCTCTCGGACAAAAGCGACCATTACAGTTTGGATCTAAATCATTTCCTATGATCTTCTTAATTCTTCCATTCTCATCCTTATAAACCCAGCCTGCACATTTCCAAAAACATACCTCGCAATAGGTCGGAGTCCGAGTAAAATCATATGGTCCCTTAAAGTATGATTTATTATCTTTCACCAAACTATTTGCAAAGGATTCTAATAATCCTCCTCCAAAAATTAATCCGGCGGTACTTAAGGAACTAATTTTAATAAATTGTCTTCTGCTCTTCATCTTGTGACTTCTTTATGCTTTAACACATGAACACATATAGAAAACTATATCTATGGATGTAAACATATATTAAATGAGGAATAGACAATATGCTCTACAACATATTTTTGGGATTTGTAATTGGTCTAAACAAAGCAAAATGTCGAAATCCTCTGATTTAAACACATATGCAACTATTTAGATCTTTACTAAATTACATTTGATGTATTATTTCTTTAATAAGAGAGTTTTACATCCTTTATTTAAAGATATACCAAGAGCATTGAAGATTTATCCTCCTATGTTTATAGCGATAAAAATCTGCAAAAATACTACAGGTTGTTTAAGTCTTCTGGGCTATTCGCATTTGATAAAATATTATCACGGTAATATTTTAAATCTTGAGTCACCAAGTACTCCTTAGCCTTAATTTTTTCAAGCAATTTCATCATCTTGTAATTTCCATTAAGCAATTCACTCTCTATGGTTAAAAAACATGATCTTTTATAGATTGCCACCAGAGGTTGCTTTTTACCCTTACTGTCAACTGCATAAATTAAATCGGCCTCACGTATATTTTTAAAAAGATCTTTAAAAAGTTCAGTCGGAACATTAGGAACATCGCAAGAAATTACATAATAATAATCCGCACTAATATTCTTCATGCATGAATATATTCCTCCTATTGGACCACAATTGGCAATTTCATCTTTAATAACAGGAAGATTCAAATAGTTGTAATCCTCATTATTAGAACTAATCACAATATTATTGCAAATGGAATTTAGACATTTTACAGAGTATTCTATTAAAGCTTTACTTTGCCACTTTACCAATCCCTTCTCTGTTCCCATTCTTGAGCTCTTGCCACCAGAAAGAACTATACCTATTGATTTTTTTTCCTGAATCATATCCAAATATAGAGAAGATTAGGAAAGATCACCACTTTAAGAACTTTTAACTTTTATATGAAAAAACCAAATACTATCTTTAGAATGATTATAAATAATAAAACCGGAAAGTATGAAAAAATCAATAGTTTTAATTTTCATGTTGGTTTCCGGAGTAATATTCGGTAAAACAAATATGAATACGGAAAATCAATCAAAAAAAATGGAGGTAGCAAGTTTTGGTGCAGGATGTTTTTGGTGTGTGGAAGCTATTTTTCAAGAGCTAAATGGAGTTGAGAAAGTAGAATCGGGATATATGGGTGGAGATACAAAAAATCCAACTTATAAAGAGATTTGTACTGGTGAAACCGGACATGCCGAGATTTGCCAAATCACCTATGATGCAAATGTAATTAGCTTTGAAGACCTCCTTGAAGTATTTTGGCAAACACATAATCCAACAACTTTAAACCGACAAGGAGCAGATGTTGGGACGCAATACAGATCGGCAGTATTTTACCATTCTGACGAACAAAAAGAACTTGCTTTGCAGTATAAAGAAAAACTAAGTGATTCTGGAGCCTGGGATGATCCTATTGTTACAGAAATTACTCCTGCTTCAAAGTTTTATATTGCAGAAAACTACCACCAGGATTATTTCAATAACAATTCTAACCAGCCATATTGTAGTTTTGTAATCAAGCCCAAGATGGAAAAGTTTAAACAAGTTTTTAAAAATAAATTGAAATAAATTAGGTGCACCTTTAGGGGTGCATTTTTCCTCATTATTTATGCATACGTTTGCGCTACTGCAAAATTACCCCTCTATCAAAAGTTAAAATTTCTTAAAGAATTGTAACACACTGTTAATTGTATTTCTTGTATTTTTATGTTTCTATTTCCTAAAACACACTTATATGAAGAAATTTTTACCTCTTTTATTTATCTGTATTATCACTATTACAACTGGATTTTGTACAGATAAATCTACACAAAAAGCAAACTTTCCTAATTATGGCGTATTGCAATATTTCGTTCCATCTCAAAATGTAACAAGTTTCAATCTAAAACCTTCTTTATACTTAAGCGAAAAATTCCTACCTGGAAAGATCATTACTTGTAATAAGAATATCATCACTCCCAACGGCATACGATACAATATTGCAGAAGATGAAATTGAATGTCAAATTAATACACAATACAGCAGAATTTCATCACCACATAAAATCAACGAAGTAGAAATTAATGGAAATCAATACGTTTATAAGAAACATATCCATAAAGGTGACTCTGTTAGTGGTTATTTGCAAATGATTCATTCAGGACAAAAAAATCTGTATGTAAAATACTATTTAAACGAAGCTAAATATCCATACTCTAAATGCAATATTAGAAATGTATTTTATGTAGAAAAAGCTGACGGTTTTCCTCAAAAGGTACGTTCTTTAAAAGCAGAAATTCTAAGTATTTATAAAAATCAAGCGAGCTATGCTAATTCGTTTATGAAGAGTAATAACTACCAATGGAATGATTCAAAAGCATTAGTTCAGCTGGTTAATTACCTGGAAAAACTTACTGCATCTAGTGTAGCATCACGTTGAACCTTACCCGTTGATGTTCGTTTAAATTCGGCGATATAAAATATTTCACGAGCCTGTTCATATTTATTGAGCAGGCTTTTTATTTTACATTCCAATTCCTTTTTCTGATCTTCATCAGCCACATCCCATTCAATCAGAAGAACCACTTTTTGTCCCAAATGCTCATCTGGTAATCCGGAAATGAAAAAAGGCTGATTGATTATTGTTTCAAGCTTCTTTTCGATTTGCTCCGGGAACAATTTTATTCCACCAGAATTAATCACATTATCAAACCTTCCTTTCCACTCAAATTGGGTTTCATCAAGCAATTCTACAACATCATTGGTAAGCAAAGGCTCATCCAGAATGGCTGGTGCATTTATACTTAAACAATTTCTTGTGTCGATAGAAAACTTCGCATTTCCCATCGCATGATAGGCTTGAGATTTAGTATTACCATTCAATGCACGAATGGCAACATGTGAAACGGTTTCAGTCATTCCATAGCCAATAAAACATTCGGCAGATAAATCCTGTAAATCATTCTCAAGAACCTGATCGACAGCTCCACCACCTATTAGCAACTTCTTGATTTGTTGAATGCCTTTCTCTAATTTCAAACTGTTCTTTACCTGCAGAGGAATCATAGCTGCAAAATCAATATCAGAACAGATATTTTCTAAAGGGTGTCCATCAGGGGCAACTGGCAACAAGTTCAATTGCCACTCAAAAGCACGCACAATCATCATTTTGCCAGCAATAAAATTAGCAGACAAACAAAAAAGCGCATTCTGTCCTGCTTTAAAATTGAAAAACTCTCCAGTAAGTTTGGCCGAGTTTCTCATTTTTTGCTTTGATAAGTACATTGGCTTTGGTACACCGGTAGAGCCAGAAGTTTTCGCTTTTACCTGTTCTGCATCATCCAGCCACTCCAAAATAAACTTACAATAGTCTTTTTCCCATTCGTAATCCGAATGGGACATTTTATTTCTACAATAGCTTAACAGCGCCTTTTCATTGTAATGTATACCATTTATTGAGAGTTCTCTTGTCATTTAAATCTGATATTGAAAATTTCAATTGCCTTACTCTGATTGTATCGTTTAATACTTATCAATCTTTTATCCTCAAGCCGGATTGGCTCTTACTTTTCTCCTTAGATGAGAAAAGTAAGCAAAAGAATCAAGCCAATCGGATACTGCTCGCCATTCCATAGCAACAGATTATCCCGAATCGCGTCCGATCGGCAACTCCCGCTCAAAATTATTTCAAACTATTAACATTCACCAAGTTTGTATCCCGAAAAATTGATACTGACTCGTCTTAAATCTTATCCCAATTTAATTGATTATCGTATTTCAAAAATCCATTATCGATAATCAATGGAGAAGCAATATTATTGGTATACAGCTGTCCTGTTCCCAAGCCTTGAGGCATAGGGTTATTCAAAGTATATGTCCATTGGGCAATTGCATTCAATCCAATATTCGATTCCAAAGCAGATGTGATCCACCAAGGAATATTTCTATCATTCGCAAGATCGATCCATTCCTGAGATCCTTTAATCCCTCCCACCAAACTTGGTTTTAAAATGATATACTGAGGAGCTATTTCATCCAACAATTCAGCTTTAGCAGGTGTATCGTAAACTCCTATTAACTCCTCATCCAAAGCAATTGGCAGAGGAGTATTGGCACACAGATCAGCCATTTCTTTTACCTGACCTTGCTTTATGGGTTGCTCAATTGAATGCAAATCGAATTGAGCTAAAGCCTTCAATTTTTCCAAAGCAGAATCAGGAGAAAAAGCACCATTGGCATCCACACGCAATTCAATTTTATCTTTGTCGAAGTCTTTTCGGATAGATTCCAGCAGTCTTAACTCTTCCCTAAAATCGATGGCTCCAATTTTCATTTTGATGCAATCAAAACCAGTCTCTAACTTTTGTTCAATCTGCTCTTTCATAAAAACAGGATCGCCCATCCATATCAATCCATTAATAGGAATTTTATCGGTACCATTGCCAAAATCAGAAGGAAACAAGATTTTGGAACCTTTGGCCTTAAAATCTAAAAATGCAGTTTCCAATCCAAAATAAATGGATGGCCATTCTCTTAGGCCTCCTTCCAAATAGTACCAGTAATCTCCAATCTGATCGCAAAGCTCTTGCAGTTTCTCTTCATACCCTTCTCGATCATCCGGACTTAAGCCTTTTATGATAGAGCACTCTCCTATTCCAATTATTTCGGGTTCCTTATCGTCCCACAAACGAATAAACCAAGAATCTTTTTCAGTTAAAACCCCACGAGATGTACCACTCGGACGTTTAAAATTTAGAGGGTAATGTACGTAATCTGCTTTAAGCATCTTTTTCAATGATCAGTTATCAGTAAACAGTTATCAGTAATCTAAAGTAATAAGCCTATTCCAAAACTCAAACTAAACAAGAGAGTTGACAAGGCCAGTTTTTTCAATTCAGGATCTAATTCTCTTGCTACCTTGTTTTTTATTACCACCGCTGTATGTTTAATCAACAAGGGTAAGCTAATCACAAATAGAAGCTGGTAAAATGAATTCCAGTGGACATATATATATGCACAAGCCGAAAGCACTGCAAAACCAATCAAGAACAAATGGTATTTCTTAGCTGTTTCAGAACCAATTTTCACCACCAAAGTTCGTTTTCCAGAAAGAGAATCATTTTCGATATCGCGCATGTTATTCAAATTCAAAACACCCACACTTAGCAATCCAACCGAAGTTGCCGGCAAGAAAATGGTCCAGTTTAAATCACCGGTATGCAAAAAATAGGTTCCCATAACTCCGGCCAAGCCAAAAAACAGGAATACAAACAAATCTCCAAAGCCACTATATCCATAAGGATTCTTTCCCACTGTATAATTTATGGCCGCTCCTATGGCCAACAAACCAACTCCTAACATGATTAACGCCTGGGTGTAATTCAACAATTGCAATGCTTCCCACAACAACCAAAGCCCTGATACCAGCGATAACAAAACAAATACAACCACCATTCTGGTCATCTCTTTCTTGGTAATCACACCACTCTGAACGGCTCTTTCCGGACCAACTCTATTCTCATTATCAGCACCCGAAATGGAATCTCCCAAATCGTTGGCCAAATTCGACAATATCTGTAAAAACAAGGTTGTTAAGGTTGCCAGCAAGAATATTTTTAGGCTAAACTTGTGATCGGAGGCAGCCAGCAAACTGCCAAGAAAGATATTAGAAAGTGCTAAAGGCAAAGTCCTTAGTCTAAATGCATGAATCCATGCTTTGGTTTTACTCATCGGTGTTATAGAATTGATCAGGCTGTAAATTTAATAATTTTGCAAAGACAAGGCATTACCATGACCGCTGAAGTACAATTAGAATTGCCTTATCATTCTTAATTCCTTGAGCTTTTTCACGATTCTAAGCATTCAAGACTTTCATAAAAAAAGCGATGCAATGCACCGCTGATTGTTGTACAGACGTAGCATGCTACGTCACTACATAATTGATATGAAAGGTTATGCTTCTAATTCGGGAGTTATGGAATTGGCAAATCTTTTCGATACTTCAATATATTTCGATTTAAAATCATCATGCTTGATGTATTCTTTAATCTCTTCTTGCCATCCGTTGGCCTCTTCCGATAGCTCCATTATTCTTTTCTTGTTGGCAATATTCTCTTTGTTTTTCTTCTCCTCCTCAACAACATCAATGTACTGATCTACCCATTTTTCGTATCGTGTAAGGAAAGCTTCTCGATCTTCGATATTCGAATATTTATTCGGATTAACCTCAGCCAACACCTCAGTATCAATCAAAGCTGCAGCTCCAACCGTCAATCCTAATTTCTGTAAAAAACCTCTTCGTGTACTATTTTGATTACTCATAAGTGCAATTTTAATTCCAACAACATCTTTTGATTTCTACCCTTAAAAACTTCAAGAATCCAATAAAAGACTTTCGGGTCTTAAAACTACTATTTAAATTCAGTTTAAACAATAGGCAAACGCAGATTAATATTTTTATCCACAAATACACACAAATGAACTCAAATGATAATGTCACCGTTCTTTTCATTTGTGCTAATTTGTGTCCATTCGTGGACCTAGTTTTTCATTTTGGTGCATTTGCGGACCTATTTTTTATAAATTTGGAATTCGTAATTAATAATTCGTAATTCATGTCACATATTCCCAAAAGAGAAGAAGCGCTGGAACTACTTACCACTTATACCAAGAACCCAAGTTTAATTATTCATGCCAAAGCAGTTGAAGCCTGCATGCGATACTACGCACGCAAACATGGCGAGGATGAAGAAAAATGGGGAATTATTGGTCTGGTTCACGATATGGATTGGGAACAATTTCCTGAAGAACATACCCAAAAGACTCGTGAAATTCTGAAAGCAGCCAACTGGCCCGAGGAATACATTCGTGCGGTGGAAAGCCATGCCTACCTCACCTGTACCGAGGTTGTTCCTGAAAGCCTAATGGAGAAAACCATTTATGCCGTTGACGAGCTAACAGGCCTCATCAGAACCACTGCCCTGATTCGCCCTTCCAAATCTGTTTTAGATGTGAAGGTGAAATCGGTAAAGCGCAATTGGAAAAACAAACGATTTGCAGCTGGCGTTGATCGAACGGTTATTGAACGAGGTGCCGAAATGCTGGGTATGGAAATCCCCGACCTGATTCATGACTGCATTGAGGCCATGAAAGAGGTGGCTGAAGAAATTGAGTTAAAAGGCAATTTGTAAGCTCAAAAGATTAGCTCGATACACGATTTATCCCTACAACATATGAATAATGGCTGTCTTCGCGAGGACGAAGAATGAGGACGTGGCGATCTGTTAAAAAACGCAGGGAGTAATTTTAAGCAGATTCCTTCGTCGTACCTCCTTGGAATGACAGCTTTGATTGCATTAGGGATAGAAACGGTTACCCCACAGCGAGGTACGAGCGAGGAGTATAAGTGAATAGCCCGCCCCGCAGGGAAATGCCCAAGTAGAGAAAATCGAAATAAGAAACCATAGATTATACAGATATATTTCAATTAAATGAAAACACCCAGAATCATATTAAGTCTAACCCTTATACTTTGGATACTTTCCACAGGAATCGTCATTCTGGACAAAACCACCCCATTGATAATTACCAGTATCAAAATCTATTATTCTCTCTTGATTACTTCCTTTGCCTTATTGGCAATCATCATCCTAAGATTCTGGCTAAAAATAAAAGGAGAAACATTGGTCTTGTCATTCTCAATGAGTGTAGCATTGCTTTTCGCCATTGCCTATGTGCTAACTTGGCGATTGGAATGGAAAACTGAAACAATCCTCTACAAAAATCTTCATCTTCAAAACCGAACCATTGAATTTCAAAGAATGGATTTGGGCATTTTTGGTACTAAATCAAGAACAATCGACCGAATGAGAATTCTCCCCTACGTTGAATGGAACAAAGAAATACGAGTAAATGAAATTGACCCTTTAACATGGAAGAAGGTAGATATAGATCAAACTTGACGATCTTAACCTGTCAAATCAATCAGCACCTTCTTTTTCGCACCTCAAACCTCCAAATCAAAGCCTTCTGACAGTACAAACACAAACGACCAATACAGTTTATCAATAGTTTTTGACTTTTGTCAACAATTTGACAGGAAATACTACTATTTTTGTACTGATTTTGACATCAAAAATCAAACAATTCTCAAATACAAATGAAACATATGAAACAAGCATGATTCTTTTAAGCTTGCGGTTTCCATATGACAAATAGAAAGAAATTAAACAGATGAAAAGATTTGCACTTATTTTTGTAAGCATTGCTGCAACAGTACTATCCATGACTTCATGTTCGAGTGATGACGATGATGTTAATCCAAATTTTGATGAAAGCTTAATTATTGGAAAGTGGAAAAGTGGTACACTGTATGAAAGATACGACCTTGATTATTCAGGAGCCACCTGGGATACCGCCGATGATGTAACAGAGGCAGAAGCACAGAATTTTACCTGGACAATTACCAAAGATCAGTTGGAACAAATTCATATCATCGAAAATGGTGGAAAAGTTCCTAAAGTATACACCATTACCAATCTAACAGCAACTACTTTAGAGTACGAAGATGCTTACAGAAAATCGAAATCATTCAGCAAAATATAATACAATGCGAGTATTGAAAAAAGTTGGACTGGCTTTTCTGGTATTGGTTGTTGTATTGACAATAGCTGCGGCTATATCGCTGTGGTATCTTTTTACACCGGAAAAAATAACCCCATTAGCCAATAAGCAGGCAAAAAATTATTTGACGTGTACTACTACTATCGAAAAAGTTGAGCCAACTTTTTTTAGTACCTATCCGTTTTTTGGACTCGAGCTTACAAATCTTTGTTTGAGTGAGAGCCCTAAGGATACCATCTTGTACTCTGGCAAATGCTTTGCCTCGGTAGATGTAATGTCCTACTTGTTCGACGACAAAATCATTCTTAGCCCCTTTCTTGTGGATGGAGGTAATGTGAATGTGAAAATAGACGCTCAGGGGCGGATGAATCTGGATGTTTACAAAGCCAGCTCCGATTCAAAAGAAACAGATTCTGAACCTATGTCTCTTGGCGATATGGATATCAGCAATGTGGAACTGAAGAATTTCAATGCGACATTTACCGATGATTCTGCAAAGAGAAAGGCTAAAGTTGAGAACCTGAATGCCAAACTGGCATTGATATACACCGGAAAGAAACAGTTGGTCGATTTGGACATGCAAGCAAACAGCCTGCTTTTTGAAACTGCCGACTCCATGGCTCTTCATGTGGATGCTCAAGGCTGCGATCTAAAAATCAAAACCAATGGAAAGGACAAAAACCTATACCATTCCGATATCAAGCTTGCGTGCGAGGAAATTTCTCTTGCCATGGCTGGTGATGAACTTTTATCGCAGATGAAAATCGATACCCGCCTGCCTTTTGATTTGAACCTTTCGAAAAATTCTTTCGATTTACAGAAGGCAAAACTCACAATTAAGGACGAGCAGGAAATCACTTGCAGTGGTACGGTTAGCATGCTGAAAGATGAATCGCTGGCAACAGATTTGCAATATGCTACCAATGAATTGGATGTTGAAAAGATGTTGGCCCTTGTTCCCAAAGCATATGCCGAACCGCTACAGGACATCAAGGCAAAGGGGCTTGCTAAAATATCAGGATCGGTAAAAGGTCAGTTATCCGATACCAGTATGCCACTGGTAAAAGCCAAGATAGACTACTCCAAGGGAGAGGTGAAATACACAGGTTATCCTAGAGTGAAAGATCTTCAATGCTCCTTGGTCACCAATGTGGATTTAAATGGAAAACAGCCTTCCGATATCAGTATCAGCAACAGCTATGCTCGTATTGCGAACAGCTCGGTTTCTGTGAAAGGAAACATTTCGAATATACTCGAAAGTCCGGTGTATGATTTGTATACCAAAGGCGATTTTACTTTGGTAGATTTAAAACCCTTCATTCCAAAAGATCAGAATGTAGTTCTAAAGGGATCGCTGCAGGGAAATGCACATGCACAGTTCTCGCAAGACGATGTGCTCAAAGAGAAGTATCATCGAATTAAATTAAGTGGGGATTTTAAGGCTCAGGATTTTCATACCATCTATAATGATAGCATAAACCTGAATCTGGACACAGCTAATATTAAGCTGAAATTGCCGGGACACAACAAGGCCGACAAGGATCTTTTGTTTGCAAATATTGAACTTGATGCAGCAAATATGGATGTGCAGTTGTCACCCGATATGAATGCGGCAACTGAAAACTTGCAGCTTTCTGTGAAGGTTAACAATCCTGCAAAAGGCTTATCGGCACCAATCAGCTCCTGTGCCTTTGCATTTGCCAGCCTGCGTGCTAAAAGCGATACCTTATCGGTTTATGCCGGCAATGCGAATGGAGAACTTGCATACGTTCCAAGCCTTAAGGGAAAACAGGAGGTTGCCCTTATCAATTCTACAATGAATAGTGAAAAGCTAGCTGTTTCGGGCAAGGATACTGTTCTTTTTGATACCCAAACGCTACATGCCAAAACCAATCTGAAGTACGACGAATCGCAGGAAAATGTGATGCTAAAATGGCAGCCCGAAGTGGACATTCGTTTCTCTCAGGCAATGTTTAATTTGAATGAAAAGCTGAAGGGACAAATTCCGAATATTTCATTTGCCCTTAACAGGGATAACATGAAAATTGAGAAGGCAAGTTTAATTTTAGGAGATTCCGACTTTAGCCTTGATGGTGAACTTACCGATATCAGTAAGTACCTGAAGAAGGAAGCATTGCTGAAAGGGAAATTTAACCTGGCTTCAAAAAATACCGATGTTTACCAACTGATGGATATTTTTAATGGCATGGGAAGCGAAGAAACTGCCTCTGATAATAAAGAAGCAGAAGACGATCCATTTATGGTACCCAAGGGAGTGGAAATTCAATTGAATACAAATATTGACAAGACCATTGTAAGCAACAATGTGATTGAAAATATAAAAGGAGGGCTAACCGTAAAGGATGGTACCTTGGTTCTGGATCAGATGGGTTTTACAAGCAAGGCAGCCAATATGCAGCTAACAGCAATTTACCGTTCGGATAGAAAAAATCACCTCTTTACCGGTATCGATTTTCATCTTTTAGATATTGATATCGCCGAATTGATTGATTTGATTCCTACGGTTGATACCATGATTCCAATGCTTAAATCCTTTAAAGGAAAAGGTGAATTCCACCTGGCAGGCGAAACCTACCTAAAGAGCGATTACTCTCTTAAAAATTCAACCATTAGAGGTGCGGCGGCATTTCAAGGTGAGGAGCTAACACTAATGGATAGCGAAACCTTCGACATGATTGCCAGCAAACTAATGTTTAAGAAAAAAACAGAGAACGTGATCGATCGATTAAGTGTTGAGATGACGCTTTACAAGGATGAAATAGACCTCTACCCTTTCTTGATTGAAATGGACAATTACAAGGCAGTATTATCGGGACGTCATAACCTGGATAATCATTTTAACTATCACATTTCGGTAACCGATACGCCTTTACCGGTTCGATTGGGATTGAATGTAAGCGGCACACTTGAGGATTTGGATTACAAGCTGGTACCATGTAAGTACAAACATCTTTACAATCCTGAAAAGCAGGGAAAATTAGAGCAACAAACCTTGCGTTTGAAAAATCTGATTTCTACCTCGCTAAAAGAAAATGTGAAGGATTACAAATAGATTCAAAGCTCATATTAGAGACGAAATAATAGATCCTGGTAACTTCGGTTACCGGGATTTTTTTTACCCCAAATCAATACAAATAAACTAACCACGAAGAACACGAAGGGGATTCACAAAGGTTCTGTTTCCATTGATACCCTCACTTGGAGTGAGAGCATCAATCACAATGCTGTTTTTCACCAAATCTGAGTTTCTGAGCGTTTCAAAATCGGAAAATGGTAGTTCCCTGAGTTTCTGGGCAAAATTTCAATTGCATTTGGGAGTAATCTGTCTCGATCAGTCTTTTTACAAATCATTTTCGTGAAATCTGGCTTTCTGAAAGCCATTTTTTATTCAAAATTGATTTCGCTGGATTTCTGAAAGCGTTTTTCCTTTGAAATTTTAAAAATCGAAGCGTCGCACTCCCATTTTTCATTTTGTTTTCATTTCTCTGGATTTCTCACTACAAATTCACTTGTAAAATTCCTGATCTGGCTTTCTGAGCCAAAAATTACATTGATTTTTCAGTAATCTAACTATCGCACTCCCTTTTACAAGTAAAATTTCATTCCCCTGGGTTTCCCACTACAAATTCACTTGTAAATTCCCTGATCTGGCTTTCTGAGCCAAAAATCACTTGTATTTTTCACCTATCTGGCTATCGCAGCCCATTTTCAAGTAAAATTTCATTCCTCCAGCTTTCTCGCACCAATTTCACTTGTAAATTCCCTGATCTGACTTTCTGAGCCAAAAATCACTTGTATTTTTCACCTATCTGGCTATCGCAGATCCATTTTCAATCTCCATTTCTATCCCCTGGCTTTCTTCGCTGAAATCTATTTTGTTAATTCAAAAAACATTTAATTTAACCATTATTCATCAAAAAATAAACACTGAATAACAAAAGTTTACACTGTCAAGAATTTTCTCACTTTTTCTTTTTTAAATAGATACGCTTTTATTAAGTTCATATTGCCCAACGAAATCTTTTAATTTAAACTTATCTTATAATGGATTCAAAATTATTAAGATCGTGCACAGGCGGCGAGGCACACGACGCCAGTAGTAACACTCGATCTGTACTTTCTAAAATCGATTTTAGCGCAGATACCAACCTAACTGCGATTGTTACCAAACTAGAATCGTCAGAAAACAAGCTTCTCAATTCAACTGGAGTAGAAACCAAGTCGGAATTTACGGCTGAAATTTCGGCTTTGGATGGTGTTTTTGATGACAGGGTAATCTGTTTTAAAATGTTTGTGGAAGCCAACATGCATTGGGCAGATCCTTTATTGGTTAACAAGGCCAGTAAAGTTTGGGCTCAGGTAGATGCCAACGACCGTTATCTGTACAAATTGGGCTACGAAGACCAAATGACTCAAGCCTTGTCTTTGTTTACCGAATTGGATCAGGAAGAGTATCAGAGCATGATGACTGACCTGTTTGGCGTAAAAGAGAGCTATACATTGTGCAAAACGGCATATACCAATTTGCAAAGCATGTATCGAAAAGGACAGGAAGTAAAAGCTTTAAAAAAGCAAACCGTTCCTTCAAGCGTATTTAAAAAAGAAGTAGTGGAAATTATCAATGAAAAATTGCTTCCCTACATGGGAGTTTTGGCAGACAATCAGCCTGAAACTTATGCCGATGCATATGCAAAAATTAATCATTACATCGATTTAATCAATCAAAAAATCAGGACTCGTAGAAGCAGAGCTACCACCGAAGAAGAGGTTAGTAGCGAAGTGGAATAAGTCATATTATAAATTTGTGTATTTGGGCAGAGACAAGGCTTTAGGGTCTTGTCTCTTTTTTATCATCAAAACTCTTGAATTCAGAACATCCCCCTTAATCCCCCTTGAAAGGGGGAATTTGGATCTTGCCAAGATTCCCCTCTTGAGAGGGGATAAAGGGGAGTGTTTGTTCAATATCATTGATCCCCTCAACAAAAGTAAGAGCATCAAATTTATTTAGCCTAACTCCTTTTTCAAAACCGACATCACCAATTTGTCGTGAAATTCTCCATCACGATAACAGGCTTCACGTAATTTGCCTTCCAATTTAAAACCAGCTCTTTGGTAGGCCTTTACTCCACCCACATTGGGTTCCGAAACTGTAAGCATGATTCTATTTAAAATTAGATCCTTGCAACTTGCTTAACACCTCATCAAAATCATCAACAAAAACCTCAACCAAATGATATCTTTTATTTGTAGATCTATCTTTCAAAACAAGACCTGCCAATTGTTTATTCTCATAAATTGGGAATTTTTGTTTTGTATGACGAACCTGATCTAAGGACAACACAATACTTTTTGATTTCACCCATAAAACTTGTGGAGTTGATATTAAAAGGTCATTACCTACGAACTCTATAGATTCAATTGTTCTTCCAAGAAAAAAAATGGTTCTTATAGGTATTATTAGTCCCAATAACACAAACAATGCTGAAAAGAATATCGATGAAAAAATGAACATCCCTTCGACATCATGAAAACGTATGGAAGCTGCCTTCATAAATAAAGAGCTGATCAAAAGCACAACGATAAAACCTTTTATTTGGTGCTTCATCATTCGATACAAACTCTTTTCACCCCTTTCATTAATTGTACATTTCATACAGAATCTTCTTACAATATCAATTGATAATTCTTTAATTACTAATTGTTAATTAAATCTCCCTCCCATAATACACATGGCTACACCACTCCCCATCAATATTGGCAATATTGGGAAGGCATGCCCAGCGTTCGAAACCGAACTTTTCCAGTAGTTTAATGCTTGCAGTGTTGGGTTCCAACAAAATTGCAAAAAGATTTTTGATATGGTATTGAGGAGCTTTTTTGATGGCAAAATCCAATAGCTTGCTACCAATGCCTTTGCCCTGGTGATCATCGTGCAAGTAGTAGCTTACTTCTACTGCGGTTTGCAGGGCTCTTCTTCCTTGTCGGTAGGGCGAGTAACACATCCAGCCAATGATTTCATTGTTTTCCTCTGCCACAAATACGGGATGGGTATCGGGATTGTGAGAGGCAAACCATTTTTCACGTTCCTGCATGGAGATTTCTTCCAAATCGGCAGTGCAAAAACGCTTGCGCACGGCTTGGTTGTAGATCTCGTTTATGGTGATTAGGTCGGATTGGGTGGCTGGTCTGATGTTCATGTCGTAGAATTAAACCACAAAGGTAAATGAAGGGGTTCACGAAGTAACACGAAGGAAAACTTGCTAATTATCTGAAACATCCCCCTTAATCCCCCTTGAAAGGGGGAATTTAACCATCTTGCTTAGATTCCCCTCTTGAGAGGGGATAAAGGGGAGTGTTTGTTCATTATCATTGATACCCTCACCAAAAGTGAGAGCATCAATTTATATTTTCGTAATTAAACTATCCCGGGAATTTCGGGAACTTTTGGAATTCAGGGTCGCGCTTCTCCAAGAATGCATTCTTTCCTTCCTGCGCTTCTTCCATTAGGTAATACATCATGGTAGCATCACCTGCAAACTCCATTAATCCGCGCTGTCCGTCTAACTCTGCGTTCAAACCACGCTTGATCATACGAATAGCCATAGGGCTGCGCATCATGATGGTCTTACACCACTCTACAGTTTCGTCTTCCAATCTTTCCAAAGGCACTACGGTGTTTACCATACCCATGTCTTCAGCTTCTTTGGCAGTGTACTGCTTACAAAGGAACCAGATCTCACGAGCTTTCTTCTGGCCTACGTGGCGAGCCAAATAGTTCGAACCAAAACCAGCATCGAAACTACCAACCTTAGGACCAGTCTGACCGAATTTTGCATTTTCAGAAGCGATAGTCAAGTCACAAACCACGTGAAGTACGTGTCCGCCACCAATAGCATAACCGTTCACCATGGCAATTACAGGCTTCGGCATAGAACGGATTGCCTTGTGCAAATCCAATACATTCAAACGAGGCACACCGTGCTCATCGATGTATCCACCAACACCTTTTACATTCTGATCACCACCTGAACAGAAAGCCTTGTCGCCAGTTCCTGTCAACACAATTACACCAATATCGCTGCGCTCGCGGCAGATATCCATAGCATCCAACATATCGAAGTTGGTTTGCGGACGGAATGCATTGTACACCTCAGGACGATTGATGGTGATTTTTGCGATTCCTTCGAAAAATTCGAATTTAATATCTTCGTATTCCTTAATGGTAGTCCAGTTTCTAGTTGTCATACCTTCTCTTTTATAGTTTTAAAATAATTTATTAGCACTTGATCGTTTATCGTTCGTGGGGTTTTAATCTCCAGAACGGCAGCTCTTTCGTTTGCTGCATAGAATTCAGGCAGTACGTTTTCTACCTCTGTTTCATTTTCGGCGTAAAAGTAATCCAATCCGTAGGTTTCTGCCAGTTTATCGGCACGGTATTCCTGTACTGTCTCAAAATATTCTTCCAACTCATCCACACCCGATGGACCGGATATGAATCGGAAAATTCCTCCTCCTCCATTGTTGATGAGAATGATTTTCAGATTTGGCTGCAGGTATTTGTTCCACAATCCATTCGAATCATAGAAAAAGCTGATATCTCCTGTAATCAGCGTAGTAGTTCTGCCATTCACCAAGGCAGCTCCTGCCGCTGTTGATGTACAGCCATCTATTCCACTGGTTCCTCGGTTTGAGTTATAAGTAATTTGATCGGATGTCTTGAACAATTGAGCATATCGCACCACCGATGAGTTTGCCAACTGTAGGTTTCCCCCTTCCGGGATAGCTTCCAAAATCTTCTCGAAAGCTTTCATATCACTCCATTGCAGTTTATCCAGGTATGTCTCATGAATTTTGCCTACTGCTGCATCCCTCTCTTTCCAAAGATTTGCATATCCACTTTGGGTATGATTCAATGCTGGCAACAACTGACGGAAAAATGCCAGTGGAGACACATCAATGTGAGAAGTCAGATTCTTGAACGTATCAATAAAATGATCCTCTTTGCCTACAAACCAATGCTCCTTTGGACGATAATCACGCAAGAAAGATTTGATCATTTTGGACACCAATGGCCCACCAAAATTGATCAACAAATCAGGCTGAAACTCCTTTTTCTCCTCCTCTTTCACCGAGCAGATTACCCTGTCGATACAAGGCAAGAACTCTTCTCCATGCAAATTGGCAACCGATTCGGTCATTACCGCCACATTTGGCTTTTGGGCCAATTGCATCAGCAATTCATTCAGTTCTGGCTGTTGGTGCAGCAAGCCTGCCAATATCAATATCTTTTTGTTCGAATTAAAAGCCTGAGCCAAGTCTTCAACACTTTCTTTGCTCAATTCATCCACCGAACTCACTTTACGGATTACCCTTTCATCGGTATCAGGATATTGTTTTACCCCATACAAAGGTTCACGCAAAGGGAAATTGATATGAACCGGTCCCATTCTACCCGATTGCGCTTTCGTTAAGGCCTCGTTAGCCATGCGATTCAAATACCAGCAATCATCAGGATTATTGGCATCTAATGGCAATTGGTAGCTGTCTTTCACAAAACCTTTGAAAACATCAGGCTGTGGAATGGCCTGGCTATCATCCTGACCGATCCATTCCGTAGGGCGATCGGCCGAGATTACCACCAAAGGCAATCGTTGATAGAAAGCCTCGGCAACAGCAGGTCCGTAATTCAACAGCGCCGTTCCCGATGTACAAACCAAACCCACGGGTTTTCTGGTTTGTTGTGCAATCCCCAAGGCAAAATAAGCGGCACTGCGCTCATCCACAATCACCAAACTTTTAATTCGCTGATCTTTTGCAAAAGAGATGCTTAGCGGAGCATTTCTGGAACCTGGCGATACGATAACATATTCCATTCCTTTGGCCCAACAGATATCAATCAATTCTTTCACTCCTTTGATATCTGAATAATTGCGCTCCATGTATTTTGTATTTTCTTTTTCTATTGTAGAAGTAAATTCTGAATTCATATTTAAGCTTTTAGCTTTCAGACAAAATACTTTGTACTTTCTCCTTGATACTTTGTACTTGAAAGTTTTGCCTTTCGCAATCCAAATTTAAAACAAATTCGCTTATTTAATCACTTTAAGCAAAGTTTGCGCTTTAAAACAGGTTTCCATCCATTCTTTTTCAGGATCAGAATCAGCAGTGATTCCTCCACCTACAAATAGTGCCATACTTTCCTGAAGCACCTTCATACTTCTCAAATTCACAAACAAAGCCAAACCGCCATCAGCATGAATAGGGCCTAAAAATCCAGCATAATACTCTCTCTTATGTTTCTCCACTTTTCGGATTAAATCCATTGCCTTATTTTTTGGCAAGCCACAAACCGCTGGTGTTGGGTGCAAGGCTTGGGCAAAACTGGAGATCTGATCGAAACTTAATGCTGTGTTTGCTTTATAGGTAGTTTTTAAATGAACAACATTACCCGCTTGTACTGTAAAAGGACCTTGCTTCTGATAATCATCAATCTGATAATTGGAAAGAAGCTCTTCGATATATTTACTCACGTATGCTTGCTCTTCTATCTCTTTTTTCTCCCATTCAACAGATTGAACCGCTCTATCACCTAGTTGCTGTGTTCCCGCTAAGGCTACTGTTTCTATTGTTTTCCCATCAGAATTCAGGAATTTCTCCGGGCTAGCACCAATCCACAACCCTACTCCTGGTATATCTACCATGGAAACAAATGCATTAGGATAAGTTTCTTTCAATCGAAGAAAAATTGATGTTGCATCTTTACGTCCTTTGCCATTCAACACATGCACTCTGGAAAGAATCACTTTATCAAGCTTTTTACTCTTTAAATCGGCAAGCATTTCATTGATTTGTTCCAGATAATCCTCTTTCGAACTTTCATAAACTTCCGAATCCTCATCAATCTGATCAGGTAAGCCTGAAAAATCAAAAAACTCTGTTGAATTTGAGCTAAACTCGAATTCTGGATCTATGAAATAAGAAGCTTGTTCTGTGTCTATATCAAAAGGTGCAAATAAAAAACCTTCCTTCCCTTTCAAATCCAATAAATTGGTAAACTTAGATGGACTTGTTTGAATTCCGATTTTGATTTCTTGATCTCCTGGCAAAGAATATGCGTAAAACGAAAGTCGTTTTTTTATGCACTGCTCAAGAAAATATTGTGTTGATTTTTCTTTGTCCTCCAATTGGCTCATTCTCTATTTTTTAATGATCACATTGGTTATTCGACAAATCGACACCAGTTTTTCTTGTTCATTTAGCACATTCACCTCAACAATATGAGTCATTTTGCCTTTGTGAACAAACTTGGCTTTGGCAATAATTTTTCCCTTTCGCAGGCTTCTGATATGATTGGCATTAATCTCCATCCCCTTTACATCGTAGTTTTTCAAATCTGTATGAATTACTGAAAGTGCACTTCCAACAGATTCCGCCAATGCCAGAGTAGCTCCTCCATGCAATATCTTCATGGGTTGCCAATGGTTTGAAGTCACCTCCATCTCAGCCACCAAATAATCCTCACCTACTTCTGTATATATAATTCCCAAATGCTCCATTAAAGTTTCGGAGCACATCTTATTCAAACTTTCTAATGCCTCAGTATTTTTAATCATTCTACAAAAATAATGTTTTCGTTAAGACTACATTCATTACTTGCTTATGGAGCCAAAAAAAGCTCAATTAAATTGAGCTTTACCTTTAGGAAAAATATCTTAATAAAAATTAGTCAATTTTTACATTAACTGCATTTAATCCTTTTTTTCCTTCTACAACATCGTAAGTTACGTTATCACCTTGGTCAACTTTGTCGATCAAACCTGTAACATGAACAAAAATGTCTTCTTGTGTTTCATTGTTTTTAATAAAACCAAAACCTTTAGTTTCATTAAAGAATTTTACTGTACCTGTAGGCATTACTTAAAAATTTTAAAATTATTACGTAGTAAATGTACGTAATTTGATTTAATAAGTACACAAATATCTAATTATTTTCACATTTCTTGACAAAGAATTAGCACACCACTTACATTGACTGATATTCAGATTGATATAAATAAAATGCTTAAACAAGAAAAGTTTAATCTAATGAACAGAAAATCTCAATCTGTAAAAATGACTTTTGGTAGTTTAAATTTTAATCCTACATTTGTAAGCAAGAAAGACAAAAAAATGAGACAATTCAACAACAATAATAACTTCTTTAATAATTTGATGAATAATTCATCAGAACTGGGAAGGCTATAGTTGTTATCGAAAAAATATTTTACACGAGCCTTCCCAAATTGGGAAGGCTTTTTTATTTATAACAAATGGTACAATTTTTCAACAATAATAATAACAATAATAATTCTCCCCCAAGGTGAGGAAGTAGCATTGTTATACCATATTACAAGCCTTTCTCACCACAGAGAAAGGCTTTTTTATTATCAACTTATTTCTATTAACTAAAATTTTAAAAAATCATGAAAAACTTAATTATTCCTAAGGCTTACAAAAGCATCTTATGTCCTGATGCAACTGAAAAAGCAATTAAATTTATTAAAGATCAGTTTCAACTTCAACTCTCATCGGAACTGAAACTACGTAGAGTTACAGCACCAATGATTGTATTGAAGGGTACTGGTTTGAACGATGATTTGAACGGTATTGAGCGACCTGTAGCATTTCCAATTAAAGGCTTGGGAGAACAAACTGCAGAGGTAGTTCACTCCTTGGCAAAATGGAAAAGATACATGCTTGGTGAACTTCAAATTCCTGTAGGTAAAGGACTTTATACCGATATGAACGCCCTTCGTCCTGATGAAGATTTCACCAACCTTCATTCAATTTATGTAGATCAATGGGATTGGGAAAAATCAATCAGTAAAGAAGAGCGAAGCATTGACTACTTGATTAGAACCGTAAAGCAAGTTTATGCATCCATTAAAAGAACAGAGTACATTTTAAGTGAATACTACCCAGCTTTAAGTCCTCAATTGCCTGAGAAAATTACTTTCATTCACTCGGAAGAATTATTGGAAAAGTATCCTGACTTAACTCCTAAAGAAAGAGAAACTGAAGCTGTGAAAGAATTTGGAGCAATCTTTATTATTGGTATTGGAGGAGAATTGAAAAACGGAGAACCACATGATGGTCGCGCTCCTGACTATGATGATTGGACTACTCCTTCGGTTAACGGATATAAAGGCTTAAACGGAGATATTATTCTTTGGAACCCTGTTCTTGAACAAGCTTTTGAGATCTCATCAATGGGAGTTCGAGTAGATGAAAAAGCATTGCAGGAACAGCTTGAATTAAAAGGAGAAGAAAAACGCAAAGAGTTAATGTTCCACAAAAAGTTGCTTGCTGGTGAATTGCCTTATTCAGTGGGTGGAGGAATTGGTCAATCACGTTTGTGTATGTTTTTACTACGTAAGGCTCACATTGGTGAAGTTCAATCAAGTATCTGGCCAGATGAACTGAGAGATACTTGTAAAAAAGCAGGAATTATATTCTTGTAATGATTGTAGTCCCCCTACAAAAAAAGAGGCTGTCTAACTGACAGCCTCTTAAAACTTATGAAAAAAAATCTATCTGTGAGCGATAGGATCTGCATTTCCGTCAGGATCATTATTCACATATCCATCTGTATTAATTGGGCCCAATAGCAACAATCCACAAACGTGAGGTGCAGCCATTGATGTTCCACTCATAGTACCATATCCTCCATTCAAATAACATGACTTAACATTTACTCCTGGAGCACAAACATCAACAGGTGTTCCATAATTTGAGAATGAAGCAAAATTGTCATTGATATCAGAAGCTGATACAGTATAAACATTTGGATGGTTAGCTCTAGCTGGAGAATAATACAAAGCATCATCAGATGAATTACCTGCTGCAATTGAAATCAAAATTCCTAAATCAGCAACAGATTTCACAGTCTCATCGTAAGCATCGTAAGTATAACGAGATTTTGGTCCTAAACTCATATTAACAGCATCACCAGGCTGACCTTCAGCAGCAATATAATCCAATGCAGCCATTGACCAAGACATGTTACCATTACCTCTTCTGTCAAGAACACGACAAGAAACAACTTTAGCATTAGGAGCAACTCCAATTACACCAATTGAATTATCCAAAGCAGCAACTGTACCTGCTACGTGAGTACCATGTCCATGCTGATCGTCTGGAGTAGTTTTACCTTGAGTAATGAAAGTTTTACTTCTTGCAACATCAACGTTCAAGTCTGGGTGATCCATATCAATACCTGAATCAATAATCCAAGCAGTTTTTCCAGTACCATCACCAGCACCACCTACGCGTGTAATTCCCCATGGAGTTTCTTGTGCAGGTTGAGTACTTCCACCTCCTGGTTTTCCCAATGAGATTTGAATATCCTTCTCTACACGCTTTACTCTTGGATCAAGTAACAATTTTGCTACCTGATTTTCATTTAGTTTTACAGAGAAACCTTGAATTGCAGTACTGTAAGTATGCTCAACATTTTCTTCTGAGATTCCATTGCCTTTTAGGAACTTAACTACGTGCGACTTCATGCGAACTGCTTTCTTTTCGTAGCCTTTTAATCCTTTCAATTCACTCTTTAAAACAACATCATCATTAAATTGAACAACATAGGTACTCTTACCGCCTTTATTATCAGCAAATCCCGATTTCACATTTAAGGTAGCTTCTGAGCTTTCATTCAACATTTCATCCTCAATAGAATTGTCACAGGATGTTACTACAGAACCAATTAGCGCTAATAATAGCATGGCTTTCATAGAATTTAAAAAATTCTTCATAAAAATTAAATTTTTATTAGTTAGTGATTAAGTGGTTAATTACAATACCCTTACACAAAATGCTTGTTTTACATTGTCAAGTGCATTGTAAATTTGATATACACCTATATATTCTCCTTTTTCCAAAAAGGTAACCCAAAAAATGAAGTTTTTTTTCAAAAAAATTACCACACAAAACACAACAGATTGATATTTCGCACCTTAGTCTCGTTAATTATTTTTCTTATCATTTCTTTCTGCTTATATTTAGACTTAATCATCAAAATACTCCCTATGAAAATCTTACTATACATTATCGGAGTTCTTGCCCTAGTTGTTGGCATACTCCACTTTATGGCTCCAAAAACTTATCAGGTAGATAGAAAAATTGTTGTTTCAAAAGATGTTGATACAGTTTTCAAAAGCCTATGTTCGTTAAAAGAACAACAAATTTGGTCTCCTTGGGCTGAAAAAGATCCAGAGATGAAAATAACTTATAGTGGTAATGATGGTACCATTGGTTCATTTACACATTGGACAGGAAATAAGGATGTAGGTGAAGGTAAACAAGAAATTAAAAAGATTGAACCAAATTCTTACATCGAAACTGAACTGCGATTTCTGGAACCATGGGAATCTACGAGCACTGGCTTTTTTGAAATTAAACCTGTTGCCGAAGGAACTGAAGTTACCTGGGGCTTTAAAGGCAAAAACACTTTCCCTAGCACTGTGATGATGTTTTTTATAGATATGGATAAAGCCATTGGTCCTGATTTTGAAAAAGGACTGGCGAAGTTTAAAGCTTACATCGAAAAATAAACAGCTATGAAGAAAAATATGGGAACTTTAGATCGCATCTTAAGAGTAATTGTATCAATAACCCTTGCGATTCTTTATTTTACAGATATCCTAACCGGAACCTTTGGTTTAATTGTATTCATTTTTGCCTGTGTAATGTTTCTTACAAGTATAATTGGCAATTGTCCACCATATACATTAATGGGAATTAACACATGCAAGCTTAAACCAGAAAAAGAATAAAAAAATTCGTGCCAAAAATGAACCTCGAAGAGTTTTTCTTCGAGGTTTTTTTGTATTATAAAACATCTTGAAATCTCTGATTTTCTTAGCTATATTTAAACAATTCATGATGCATTTTGCATAAGAATACGGCATGCATAAGTATCATAAAAACCTAGCGACCTATGAACAGAATTCAAGACAAAGATCGGATTGCCTATTGTGGAGTTAATTGCTCAACATGTCCGGCTTATGTTGCTACGCAAAGGCAACAGGAGAAGGTAAAGGTTAGAATTGCTAAACTATGGTCTGATGAAGATCACAAATACGAAGCCTGCGAGATTTCTTGCAAAGGATGTCATGAACCTTGGGGTAAAAAGTTTCGCCATTGCACCGAGTGTGCCGTAAGAGAATGTGCAAGACAAAAACTGTATAACACTTGCGCTGAATGTGATGAATATCCTTGTAACAAACTAGTAGATTTACATCACACTCTGGATAAGAAAATTGCCAGAATTAATTTAGATGACTTAAGACAAAACAATAAAGCTGGTTAATTCCAGCTTTTTTTTTAGAATATTGGCAAGTTAATGGCCAATCTCCGAATTTGAAAAGCCAGAGAAAGACATTTTTCAACAGCTCGATAATTTTCCATTGGTTGCAGAATTACTGTCTCCACATTCTGATTTTTATTATTGAAATACCAGGATCGATGATGCCCATCGTGAACAATGTAACGTATTCTCTTTTCCAGGTACAGATCCCAAACGATAATAGGAGGAAACTCCTCTCCTTTTTCAGCAATATATTCATGAGCCGCATCAACCATGTGCAGTTTTTCTTGCTCTAAACGAACTTGACTAGCCCACAATACTTTTGGATTCATAATTTTAGGTGGTAAAATTTTAATATGCTCAGGTTTCAATTGAAACTGCACACTTGCCAACTTGCACAAATTTGCCGTGGTATTTCCTTTTACCCAATGCGTTCTCCCCAGAAAGGCATTGTAACCTCTCTCCCTTTCTGCCGGATCCATAGAAAGCAATAATTTAGTTATCTCGAATGGGGACTTGATCTGCATCATATACCCTCAAGTTACAAATATCTGTAGACAATGGGGTACTGTTGTACAGGGTATTATAATACCTCACACTCTATAAGCCTAACTATGGATTGTACATTAGCTTAAGGATAGACACTGCATTAGCATAAGGATGTAGAGTCTATTCTTCCACTGTTCTCATTAAGCAAGTTCAATCAAAACTGTAAGGTAAATTCAGTAAGGCAATTGGGCTTGGAACGAACGGCAATAGTACCGCTATGCAATCTCATTATTTGTCTCGACAAGTTTAATCCAATTCCAGAACCTTTTTCCTTGGTGGTAAAAAATGGAGTAAAAACATTGTCAATTACATCTTCTGGAATTCCTGCTCCATTATCTCGAATAATGATAAAATTAACTGGATTCGCTTCTCCCGTGGAAATGAACAAAGTTTTATTTTCAGTTTCTTTCAGTGCATCAATCGCGTTTCGAACCAAATTAATCAATACTTGAGTAATCAATTTCTCATCGGCAATTAATTCCTGATCCTTATCCTGAAGATGATATGTAAACTCTATTTTCTCAGCTTTGAATTCTTCTTTAAAAAGCATTTCAATTTGCATGAAAAGTTTCTCCATCCGAATCAACTCAAAATATGGCTTAGGCAAATGGGTTAGATTTTTGTATTCATCAACAAACGCCAAAAGTCCCTTGCTTCGTTTTCGAATGGTGGTTAAGCCCATAATGGTATTGGAAATCGTTCCCTCATCAATAAAATCATCTTTTGATTTTTCCTCATTGTTCTGATACAATTCAATCAAACTTGCTGATAACATAGAAATTGGACTAACCGAATTGGTAATTTCATGTGCAAAAACACGAATCAACTTGTGCATGGCATCCATTTCTCCTTTGTCAACTGCATTTTTAATATCCTGGAAAGCAACCACTTTCAACTGTTCATCTTCCAGTCTAAAACTTGTGGCTTTAACTGCCAATTTTAAAATTCTGTTTTTAACCAAGTAATTCCTTAACTTTTGCTTGCCCGATTTTGTTCTTTCCAAAAAATCAGGAAACTCCTTATCGATACATTCCAATTCGGATATATTCAAAAAATCCTCCACCAAAAACAACTCTTTAAAAGCAGGATTGCACAACTTCACATTCCCTTCTTTATCAAAGGCTAGAAGTCCGATCCCAACCAATTCCAAAGTATGCTGAAAAAAAATAAAATCCTTTTCCTTCTCTATTTTAACCTTTCCAAACGCATTGATAATATGGTTAAAACTTTGGTGTAGATTTTTAAAGGCCTTGTCTTTTTTTTGCTCATTAAAAACCAGTGTTGCATCCTGATATTGAAAGGCGTCAAAAAAGCGAGACAAATCTCTATTGGTTTTATTCACATAGTGCAATAAATAAACAATTTGCAACACCCATAGTACAACCAAACTATAGGTTGTAACCACCATATATTCTTTCGAATGAACATATAAAAACAACACCGGGGTAAGCGATATTAAAATCACCTGTATTATTATTCCAATATAGAATTGCCTATAAATCATACTTTTTGATTTTGTCGTACAAGGTTGAACGATTAATTCCTAACTCTTTTGCTGCCATACTCATATTTCCTCCCGTAAACTGAATGGCTTTTTTTATCAACACCCGTTCATTTTCTATTAGGTTAAAACTATCAGGCATTACTTCAGTTTTTTTAAGCGATTCCCCAATCATTATGTCCTCAGCATTCAGCTTTGCCGAATCATTTAAGATTACAGTCTTCTCAATGATATGTTGTAACTCTCTAATATTTCCTGGCCATGCATGTTTCTCCAGCTTTACTATGGCTGATTTATTCATCTGCATGCTTTCCTTAGCATATTGCTTTGTAAATTTTTCAAGGTAAAATTGCGATAGCTCTGCAATATCTTCTGATCGTTCTTTTAAAGATGGTAATTCCAATGATATGGTATTTATTCGATACAACAAATCCTCGCGAAATAATCCATCTGCAACCATTTTATGCAAATTGCAATTGGTTGCTGCAACAATTCTAACATCAATTTGTACAGGAGTACTACCGCCTACAGGAATTACTTCTTTTCGTTGAATCACAGTCAACAACTTCGTCTGTAAATGCAAGGGAACATTTCCAATTTCATCTAAAAACAAGGTTCCTCCTGATGCCAATTCAAATCTTCCCATTCGGTCCTCTTTAGCATCGGTAAAAGCTCCTTTCTTGTGTCCAAACAATTCACTTTCGAACAATGATTCCGTAATTGCACCCAAATCAACATGAACAAAAATTTGATCACTCCTGGTCGAACGCAAATGAACTTCACGTGCAACTACCTCCTTCCCTGTTCCATTCTCTCCTGTAATCAGAACATTGGCATCGGTAGCAGCAACTTTATCCACTGTGCGAAAAACCTCCTTCATTCTGGCAGATTTTCCGATTACAAAACTTTTATTTTTGTTGATTTCCTGATTTAACCTCTTCTGCTTCGACTTCAAACTCTTTATTTCCATTTTAGAACAACGAAGTTGATAAGCAGCCAAAAGCGTTGATAGAATATGCTTCTCATCCCAGGACTTTTGAACAAAATCAACAGCTCCCTCCTTCATAGCTCTCACTGCCAATTCGATATCTCCATATGCCGTAATAAATACAACACAGGCATTTTTATCAAAATCCAGTATTTGTTTTAACCAATAAAGACCTTCATTTCCAGAATTAATTCCTGCTTTAAAATTCATATCCAGCAAAATGACATCATATTCCTTCTCTCTTAGTTTTGATACAAGAACATTAGGATTCTTTATGGTATCAATCGATTCAAAGTGTGATTTTAAAAATAGTTGAAAAGCAAACAGTAACTCTTCATTATCATCTACAATTAGAAGTCGTCCTTTTTGTGGCATAACAAGATGTATCGATTGGTTTTATTTTCAAAGTTAACAGATTGTTGTAATTCACAACATGAGGTGTTGGAAATTCCAACACAAAATATTTCACCAAAATACTAACTGTTTGATTTTCTGAAGCAATTTTATTTGGCACGCCAATTGGCATTACAAAAGCGAACCTTTAAATTGAAAATAATGATAATTACAAAAGACCTTTGCAAAGTTTTTAGAACTGAAGAAGTAGAAACCTCAGCATTACATGATGTTAACCTTCATATTGAGAGAGGAGAGTTTGCAGCCATTATGGGACCATCGGGATGTGGTAAATCAACCCTTTTAAATATTATCGGATTATTAGATAATCCCAGCAATGGAAACTACATTTTTAACAATACTGACGTCTCTAAAAAATCAGAAAAGCAAAGAACCCATTTCAGAAAAGGCAATATTGGTTTTATTTTCCAGAGTTTCAACCTGATTGATGAATTAACCGTTTTTGAAAATGTAGAGCTTCCTTTAATCTATATGGGGTTGACAACATCAAAAAGAAAAGCCAAAGTGAACGAAGTTCTTGAGAGAATGAATATTTCGCATAGAGCAAAACATTATCCCCAACAATTATCGGGTGGACAGCAGCAACGTGTTGCCATTGCAAGAGCTGTTGTTACCAGTCCAAAATTAATATTGGCAGATGAGCCTACTGGTAACCTTGATTCGAGCAATGGTACGGAAGTAATGGAATTGCTAAAGGAACTAAACCAATCTGGAACCACTGTTGTAATGGTAACTCACTCGGTAAGAGATTCTGAATATGCTGATAGAGTCATTCATTTGTTTGACGGCAAAGTGGTGTCTGAAAACAAACACAAGCAGATTAAGAGAGAACTTATCAAAGAAAAATTATAATTCTTACTTTTAATCCAAACAAACTTTACAATATGTTTTGGCACAATATAAAGCTTACATTACGAAATCTATATAAAAACCTTACGAATTCCACCATTAACATATTAGGCCTTTCTGTTGGAATGGCAACGGTTATTCTCATCATGCTTTACGTTCAAAACGAATTGAGTTATGATTTATTCAACTCAAAACATGAGAGAATACACAGAATGTATTCAACGTATAATGGAAACTCCGGACCTCGTTGTATGAGACTAACTTCTGAAAATTTCTCCTCAAAAATACCAGAAGTTGAAGAAGTTACTCAAGTATATGGTTTCGATCAACCTATAAACTATGGGAAAAATAGATTTACAGAATTTACTCATTTGTATGTTGATTCTAACTTCTATAAAGTATTTGATTTAGAATTTTTATATGGTCATCCACAAAAAGCACTTTCAAAATTAAATGGATTAGTGCTAACAGATGAATGTTCTAAAATCATTTTCGGTGAGATCAACTCCATAGGAAAGCAGGTTACCATTAATGAATCAACTTATACTGTTGAAGGAATTATAAAGAAATTACCTGTAACATCGCATTATGAATTTGATATTTTAACAACAATGGAATCAAATCCTTGGCTGAAAGATTTAGCTAGTTTAGAATTCATTACCTACGTATTGTTCAATAAAAATATCAATACGGAATTAGCAATTAACAAATCATTAGCTGTTTATAATCAAATCATACAAAATTGGTTTAATAAATATGGGTACGAATCATATGGAAATCTTGAACCTCTTACAGATATTCACTTACATTCTGAAATTGGCAACTATCTTGGAGATCAAGGAGATATTGTATCAATTCTTGTACTAAGTACTCTTGCCCTGCTGGTACTAACAATTGCACTAATTAATTTCATCAATATAATGACGGTTCAATACGAGGCAAAAATGGGTGAAATTGGTTTACGTAAAGCTATAGGCGCAAATCGAATCGAATTAATCAAACAATTTCTTGGTAGCTCGTTCCTGTACTCTTTTGTTTCATTAATATTAGGCATTATTCTATCTGAAATTTTCCTAAATAAATTTAACAACCTAATTCACAGAAACATTACACCTGAATATTTCCATAATCCGTCACTATTATTTGGCTTAATTGGAATATTTGTCTTCACCGGTTTTCTTTCAGGAGTATACCCTGCACTCTACCTAACTAAATTTGATGCTGCTGAAATAATTAAAGGTGATTTAACAAAACGAAAAGGCAGCTTATCTTTTACAAAGATTCTGGTTATTGTGCAATTTACCATTTCAATCAGCTTAATTTCCAATCTGTTAATAATTCGTCAGCAAACCAATTATTTAGAAAGTGCCGACTTGGGCTTTCAGCCTAATAATGTAATGGGAATCATATCCTTAAGCCAACCGATTAGAAGGTCTTTTCCTGCCATTAAAGAAGAATTATCTAATATTCCAGAAATTCAATTCATAAGTGCTAGTGATCACTTTCCTGGTGGTGGAGCAAGTGGACAAGGCTTTTATTTGCTTGGGCAAGAACAAAGCAGTTCAATGGATTGTGCTGAGTATAGAGTACAAGCTGATTATTTTGAAACGTTAGGAATAGAGTTTAAAGAAGGTCATTCTTTTAAGGAAGGCAATAAGTCAGATCGCTATGGCATAATTATTAATGAAGCCGCTGCGAACATGATTAACACAAAACATGTTTTAGGTTCTAAGATTAATTATGCAGATACGATTTACACAATTCAGGGAATTGTTAAAAATTTTCATTTCCGATCACTTCGAAGTAAGATTACTCCTCTTCTATTTAGTAATCGATGTTTTGGATTATATACCATATTAATAAAACACAATACAAAGAATTATAAAGAATTAGAAATAAAAATTGAAAATGCATTACGCAAGTTCGATCCTAGTTACAATCTAAATGCTATCAATGTTGAAAAAAGAAACCGAAGTCGCTACCATCAGGAGAGACGAACAATGAAAATAGCAATGTACACTTCTATTTTATCCATCATCATTGCTTTAGTTGGTTTATACTCGCTAAGCTTATTTATGATTCAAAAACGTACGAAAGAAATTGGCATACGTAAAATAACAGGGGCGTCTATAACTCAAATTTCAAAGCTATTTCTAGGATTATTTAGCAAGTGGATCTTAATTGCTTTTGTCATTGCAATCCCCATTTCATGGATCTGTATGAATCAATGGCTTAATGGCTTTGCGCGAAAAATTGACATCGGAGTTTTACCATTCCTAATTTCTGGTAGTGCAACCTTGCTCATTGCTCTTTTAACAGTTTTCTATCATACCTGGAAATCTGCAAATCAGAATCCAATTGAATCATTACGTTACGAATAAATTATCAAAATATGCTTTGGCACAATATAAAATTATCCTTTAGAGGCTTGTTGAAAGAAAAATTAAATTCAACAATTAACATTGTCGGTTTAGCAATAGGCATGGCAGCAGTACTATTAATTTCTATCTACGTTCAACACGAATTGAGCTATGATAAACACAATGAGAAACATGATAGAATTTTCCGAATACTAACCAAAGTTATACAAGAAGAAAAGGAGGAAATTCTACCAAATTGTCTTCGTTTAACAGAAGATAATTTTGCCAGACATATTCCAGAAATTGCGGAAATCACTGAGGTTTATAATTTGAATTATCTAAATATTAAAATAGCTGATAAAAAATTTAGAGGGATTCAAGCATTGTGTGTTGACACTAATTTTCACAAAGTTTTTACTTTAAAAAAGCTTTCTTCTGCTAATCCGAATAAGCTATTTTCGACACCAAATAGTGCAGTAATAAATAGGAGTACTGCCAAAAAATTATTCAATACAACTGATGCTGTTGGAAAAGAGTTTGAGAGTATGGGAAAAACATTTACCATTGCTTCTGTAGTAGAAGATATTCCTCTTACTTCTCATTACGATTTTGATGTGCTTATTCCATTTACAGCTTCAGAATATATGAATAACATGAAATCTCTGGAATATTTATGTTATACTTTGTTAAAAACAGAAATAAACACACAAAAGGCACTTGATAAAATTAATCGATTATATAACAAAAAATTAAACGATCGATTTGGAGTTTACAATCTTAAGGTAGAATCTCTTACTCAAAAACTAACTGATATCCATCTTAAATCAAATTATGAAACGCACCTTAAACCACAAGGTAAAATCAATTCTATTTACATTCAAATTATCCTTGCAGCATTAATCTTGGTAATTGCAATTATCAACTTCATTAATATTCTTGTTGTTCAATATGATAGCAAACTAAGTGAAATCGGCTTACAAAAAGCCATTGGTGCAACACGCTTTAGTGTGATAAAAAGAATCTTTGTTTTAACTCTTATAATGGTACTTTTTGCCATTTTACTTGGAATTATTATTTCAGAAATACTACTGCCTTTCTTTTCAGATTTAATGAATAGAAGCCTTAATATTAATTATTTTGGTAATCCAATCCTATACTTGGGAATTCCAACACTCGCCATATTAGTAGGAGTACTTTCAGGTTTGTACCCTTCTTTTATCATTAGTAAATATTCACCTGCGAGCATTATCAAAGGGAATACTAAGTCAAATCATAAAACTAACAAGTTATCACAAGCCTTAGTAGTATTCCAATTTACCATATCCATGATACTGATTGCATCCGTTATCATAGTTCAAATGCAGATTAAATTCATGAAAGAAAGCAATTTGGGTTTTGAACCTGATAAAGTAATTGCCATTAACAATTTGAGTGGAAAACAGGCTCAATCATACGAGTCAATTAAACAAGAACTTCTAAACAATCCTAATATCGCAGATGTTAGTGCAAGTTCGCATTTACCTGGAGGTGGCTGTAGCGGACAAGGTTTAAAAATGGCTAATACCAGCGACGAAGCAACTAAATTGATAAATGAATATCGTGTTGCTCCTGGCTATTTTGAACTTTTAGGCATACAGTTTATTGCAGGAAGTGCTTTTGATGATTTTAGTAAGGCTGATGAAAAAAGCATAATTCTAAACGATAAAGCTTTAGAATTATTGAATATTAAAGATGCAGTTGGTAAAGATGTAATTTTTCATGATACCATATATTCCATTAAAGGAGTCGTTAAAGATTTCCATTATGCTTCCATGTCAGAAGAAATACAACCATTAATGTTCAGTTATTCCAAAAGAGTTGACAACATCCTAATTAAAGCAAAACATCATCAATATTCAAGTGTGTTAGATGATATAAAAAGAACCATTACTCAATTTGATGAAGGAAGAGCCATAAACTATGAGTTGATAGATGATATTTGTCGCAACCGCTATCAAAAGGAAGAACAGGAAGAATCCTTAGCCATTTCCTCTTCAATTTTGTCAATTCTTCTTGCTCTACTTGGATTGTATGCTCTAACCTTATTCATTATTCAACGAAGAACCAAAGAAATAGGAATTCGAAAAGTTGCAGGAGCAAGCATTCTACAAATCATTCGTTTGCTATTTTCAACTTATGCCAAATGGTTATTGATTGCCTTTGTTATCTCAATTCCTTCTGTATGGTTTATCATGCATGTTTGGCTTGAAAATTTTGCTTATAAAGTTCAAATAGGAGTACTTCCATTTCTTATTTCCGGAATTATTACTACTCTGTTTGCACTACTAACAGTTTCAGTTCAAACCTGGAAAGCAGCCAATCAAAATCCTGTTGAATCTTTACGTTACGAATAGGGTAATGATTTACAAAATCAAACTAAATACTAACCACCAACAACTATAAATATGATCTGGAACAACCTTAAAATTGCCTTTAGAAACCTTTGGCGAAATAAAATATACTCTTTTATAAATCTTTTTGGACTGGCCATTGGTTTAGCTGGTTGCATAGTACTATCATTATATGTTATAGACGAATACAGTTACGACAAGCACAACAAAAATCACAGTCGAATTTACAGGATGAACACCTCAATTAAAATGAATGAATTCGAATTGACTCATCCAACTTCGTCACCGGTTTTGGCTGCAACCTTAATAGAGGATTTTCCGGAAGTAATTGATGCCTGTAGAATTGTTGAGCTCTTTGAACCAACTGTCATTAAATCGGAAGAAAAAGGTTTTACGGAGAAGAATTTTTATTGGACCGATCCTTCCATCATCGAAATTTTTGACCTTCAAATCCTGAAAGGAAATGGAGAACAAACACTTGCAAATCCTTATCAAGTAATTATTTCTGAAAAGACCGCTTTAAAATATTTTGGGACAATTGATGTAATTGGCAAGCAAGTGAAAATGGAAGATTTCGGTAAAGATCAGGCTTACACAGTATCGGCTGTAGCAAAAGATTTGCCTTACAATTCACACTTTCATTTCCATTTTTTAACCTCTTTCAAAACCAGTTTTAAAAATGAAGTAACCAGTCATTATAACGATGGAGCCTACACCTATGTTCTTTTAGATAAAAAGGCAAACGGAGACGCTTTTATGAAAAAAGTACCGGGCTTGGTAAAAAAATATATTGAACCGGCATTGAAGAGTACCAGAAACATGAGTCTAAAAGAGTTGGAATCCAATGGTGATTATTACCGAATGTTTGCCATGCCTTTAGCAGATATCCACCTGCACTCTACTTCCATATATGAGTTGGAAAAGAATGGAGATATCAACAATGTGTACATATTCCTGTTCAGTTCAATTCTGATACTACTGATTGCCTGTATCAATTTCACCAACCTGAGCACGGCAAAATCAGCTCAAAGAGCCAAGGAAATTGGCGTTCGAAAGAGTTTAGGATCAACCAGAAAAAGATTGATCATGCAATTCTTGTCTGAATCGATACTTTTAAGCTTTGTGGCTTTACTGGTTGCACTTTTATTGGTGGAACTAATGATTCCTGTGGTAAATTCCTTACTTGACAAACAATTGGGCGAGCTTTATTACTCAACTCCTGAACTGATTCTACTTTTCCTTGGAATTGCGCTATTTACAGGATTATTCGCAGGTAGTTATTCTGCTTTTTACCTATCAAAATTCGATCCTGCCAAAGTATTAAAAGGAGAATTAAAATCGGGACAAGGCAAATCACCTCTTCGTCAAACCCTGGTAAGTTTCCAGTTCTGTATCACCATATTTTTATTTGTTAGTACTCTGATTGCTTACCAACAAATGGACTTCATCAAGCAAAAGGATTTGGGATTCGATAAAGAAGATCTTTTAATCGTTAGAAATGTACAAAGCCTGAGTGCAAAGGAAGCATTCAAAGAAGCATTCCTTAAAAATAGCAATGTGATTGATGCCTCTTTAACCAATAATATTCCAGGAGGTTTTTACGATGGCTTCTCCATGTGGAAAACCACTGGGGATGATCAAAATCCATATTCAACTAGATTTACGACAGCTGATTTTGATTTTGCAAAAACGATGGGCATGGAGATGGCAAGAGGAAGATATTTTTCTAAAGATCATTCCTCTGACAAAGATGGTTTGGTAGTAAATGAAGCCTTGATGAAAGATATGAACTTAAACAATCCTGTTGGAACAGTTGTTAAAACACATATGGGAAACAAAACCATTATTGGTGTAGTAAAAGACTTCCATTTTGTGTCTCTACACATGAAAATAGGTCCCCTGGTATTTTTACATCCTGAAGGATTACCACAATCGTACCTGGCAATTAAATATCGAAAAGGTCAAAAGAAAGAGGTGCTTAACCTATTAAAAAACAACTGGAGTCAACAAGGATCAGGATCTCCTTTGGATTACTTTTTTATGGGTGACCAATTTGCCAATCTTCATAAAAACGAGAACAATACCATGCAGCTTTTCTCCATATTTTCCATTCTATCCATTCTGATTACGTGTTTGGGCTTATTGGGATTGAGCTCATTTACAACCGAGCAGAGAACCAAAGAGATTGGCGTAAGAAAAGTTTTGGGCGCAAGCGATTTTAGCATTCTGCACATGCTAAACAAGGACATTTTAAAATGGATGTTGTTTGCCATTATTATTGCCAGTCCAATTGCATGGTATATCATGAACAACTGGCTGGAAGCCTTTGCATATCGTACGACAATTGAATGGTATATCTTTATTATTTCCGGTGCAGCTGCCATGATACTGGCAATGGCAACCATCAGTTGGCAGGCATGGTTGGCTACAAGGAAAGATCCTGTAGAGGCATTACGATATGAATAGTTAATTCCAAATAAAAACTCCCAAGAATCATATTTCTTCGGGAGTTTTTATCCTACTACAAATCACAGGCAACTTTATAAATGGCATGAATTCTATGTTCTTCTGCGAGTGAACTTCCTTTCACATAACCCAAATCACTCAAGCGCAAATGAGTAAAGTTTTTCAGGCCATTGCGCTCCATTGTTAATTTACCACAATCCAAATTACATCCATCAATTACCAAACAGTCTGAATTTTTAACCGAATCAATCATTTTAGGGATTCCAGCACCAACAAAAGCCAAACATTTCATCTGTGCAATCTTGTTCTCGTTCATCTTTCTAGCAACCAAATCTGTTAATTCGCCAACGTCCGCAGCTCCAGAGCAGGCAAATACAACTTTTGAGCTTTTTCTTTCACAATCACATTTTTTATCATTCATCATTCAGGATTATTAGAGTTATTGAATATCATCCTTAATTTCATTTGCAATCCGATCAAAAACCTCATCGAACTCTCCTACTCCATCCACTTTCATTACTCCATGAAGCTGATTGTACTTCTCAATCACAGGAACTGTTTTGTGTTCATGTTCTTGCAAGCGCTTCACAATTTTCGAGGTTTCAGTATCATAAGGCATACATCTATCTGTTTTACTTCTTGCATCTAGCCTATTTATTAGTTCCAGAGTAGGCACCTCAATTTCTATAATCTTACTAATCGATGAATTGTGTTTTTTTAATAAACCATCCAGAATATAGGATTGCACTAGAGTTCTTGGAAAGCCTTTAAAAATAAAACCTTTAACACCATTCGAGTTTTCTATTTTCTTTTCAATCAATTGAACAACTATTTCATCTGGCACCAACTCTCCATTCTCATACAACTGAATAATATGCATGCCAATTTCAGAACCACTTTTAATTTCATGATCCAGCATTTGTCCGGTAGCAACATACTCTAAGCCAAACTCATTTGCCAAAGCGATTCCTTGCGATCCTCTTCCCGATCCTGGATATCCGAACAACACAACATTGTACAAACTCTTGGCTAGTTCTTCATTTATTACTTTCTGGATTTCCAGATTTACTTTATCAATGGATTGATTTCCATTAATTCCATGATAGATCCCTTTGTCTTTGTAAAATTGCAAAATTGGCAAAGTCTTATCTCTATACTCTCTTAATCGGTTTCTTATCACAGCCTCATTATCGTCCGATCTTCCGGAAGTTTTACCCCTATTCAATAATCTCGAAACCGATATTTCTTCTTCCACCTCCAAACTTATCAAGCAATTTAAAGATGTGTTTAGTTTGATCATCAAACCTTCCAGAATATAAGTTTGAATGTAAGTTCTGGGAAATCCATCGAACAAGAATCCATTTGCATCTGGGTTCTCGGTAATGGTTTTTTCAATAATCTGTACAATAATCTCATCAGAAACCAAACCACCGGAAGCAATTATATTTTGGGCTTCTAAGCCTAACTTACTCCTTTCCTTTATTTCTTTTCTCAATAGGTCACCCGTTGAAATATAGAACAGATTGTATTTCTTAATCAAAAATTCGGATTGTGTTCCTTTTCCCGCACCAGGAGGACCGAATAAAGCAATGTTTAGCATAGGCATGAATTTAAACCGTTAGAATTTGTCAATTTACAATACAATGTAGCACATATATAGCTTAAGTTCAAGAGCTTTTTATACTATTGGTAATAACTTGATTGCCTAAAAGAATATCTAAACCGTGCGAACTCGTCGATTTCAAATCGATAATTATCGATTTATCTCCTTATCATTAAAACACAACAAACCATAAGAACCTGATCTACTGCATGTTTGATGGTTTTTAAATTGTAAATCATGAATACTAAGAATAATTTTAAACTACTACACTAAGTAGATAATATTCAGACTTTTCCATAAATTATTGTATCAACCAATAACGAAAACTATGAAACTTCCTAAGTCATTTTACAATTGGACATCAATAGTTGGAACCAGCATTGCAATAACCGCATTCTTTTTAATTGTTTTCTTTTTTTGTGTATCGGTTCTTTTCAATCAAGGTGGCTCCTATTTAGGTTTAGTAATATACATTGTGTTACCAATATTAATGGTCATTGGAATGATACTAATTCCAATAGGTATGCTTATTCAAATCAGAAGAAGAAACAAGCAAATGTTCATTTCAGAAGGAATGAAATGGCCCAAAGTAGATTTGAATGATCAAAAGCACAGAAACGCTTTTACCATTTTTGTTATCGTAAGTTTTATCTTCCTATTTTTATCGTCAATAGGAAGTTACGAGGCATTCGTTTATAGTGAATCCAATCAATTCTGTGGTACACTTTGTCACTCTGTTATGGAGCCCGAATATACCACCTATCAAAAATCGGCTCATGCCAGAGTGGGCTGTGTTGAATGTCATGTTGGCGAAGGCGCCGATTGGTTTGTAAGATCAAAACTTAGTGGTTTATATCAAGTTTATGCTGTAACTACCAATAATTATCCAAAACCTATTCCTACTCCAATTGCAAATTTACGACCGGCTCAAGAAACTTGTGAGCATTGTCATTGGCCAGAGAAATTCTATTCAAAGCGAACCAAGTTTCAAAGGAATTTCCTAACCGATAAAAACAATACTGAATGGAACATTACCCAACTCATGAAAATTGGACCAGATCATCATACACAACAATTATCAGAAGGAATCCACTGGCATATTAATCCAAACATCAAAATAGAATTCATGTCAGCTGATGCTAAAAATGAATTTATACAATGGGTAAAATATACCAACACAAAAACAGGTGAAGTTCACATTTACGAAGACATGATGATGGAGCCTGATTCAGCTTTTTATGCAGATGCCAAACTCAGAACAATGGACTGTATGGATTGCCACAATCGCCCATCCCATGTATACCTGTCTCCTCCTGATTTTATTGATGAATATTTAGCAGCTGGAAAAATTGACAAGAACATACCATTTATAAAAATGGCTGCAATGGAAGCTCTTAAAGATTCCTACTTCACCAAGGATAGTGCAGACCTAATGATAGCACAGAAAGTGAAAGAATACTATACTGAGAATCATCCAGATATTGCGAAAAACAAAGCTGATGACATCATGGCTTCAATTGAAAAAATACAAGAAGCCTATCATCAAAATTCATTTCCTGAAATGCGTGTAAAATGGGATGTTTATCCTAATCACAAGGGGCATTTAGAATCAAATGGTTGCTTTAGATGTCATGATAATTACCACAGCACCAAAGATGGCAGAGTCATTTCCAAAGATTGTAATTTGTGTCATATTATTACCGAACAAGGAAAACCAGACTCTTTGCAACATGCTGTTTATGGTGAACAATTAGAATTTAAACACCCTATTGATATTGGTAGCGATTGGAAAGATTACAACTGTACCGATTGCCATGCATATTTGTATCCTTAAGTAAAGGATTAAACTTATTCTATTTGGATTTGTTTTAATTAAAGAAGATATTCGCATTAAACAAGAACAAATCGGAATATGAGTAAGAGAAGATTGACAGGAGAAGAACTTCACGAATTGGGAATCAAGTGGGTCTACAAACACATAAAAGATGAGTTTGAAGTCCTATCGGTAAATATTGAATTTGATAAGAATCCACAAATTTTAGCCAAAAAGGACGATGAAATGCATTTTATCGTTGTTAAGACTAGCACTTATCCTGATGTTGGATCGTTGACTTCTGTGGCTGCAGAAGAAATTATCAAACACGCCGATAAACACAAGGCTAAAATTCTATTTGCACATGTTGGTGTAGCAAACGCAGATGCCAAAGATGAATCGGGGATGCAATTCCCAGAAAAAGATGGTCATTATTATATCAATTACACGGGATTAACCATAGAACCAAACATTTTGCTTGACCCAACCAGTAACTAAGATCGAACTTATGACAATGAAGGAAGAATTTAAACGCATCAGGCATGAATATGGAAAAAAAGAGCTACTAGAATCAGATATTAGTTCAAATCCATTCGAACAGTTTAATGTTTGGTTTTCCGAGGCAGTAGATCAAAATTTACCTGATGCTAATGCAATGTGCTTGTCAACAGTATCGAATAATGGCAGACCATCATCAAGAATATTATTACTAAAAGACTTTGATGAGGATGGATTTTGTTTTTTTACAAATTACGATAGTAAAAAAGGTAAAGAAATAGAGAGCAATCCTTTTGTCAGCATGGTTTTCTTTTGGCCCAAATTAGAACGTCAGATCAGAATTGAAGGAAAAATTGAAAAGCTGGATACTAAAAAATCCGATGCTTATTTCAATGAAAGACCAATTGGTAGCAGAACCGCAGCAGCTGTATCTCCGCAAAGCAAAACAATTGAGAACCGTGATGAATTGGAGAAAATGTTTTTTGAATTCTCAGAAAAGCATGGAGAAAATTTGAAAAGACCATTTTTTTGGGGAGGCTACAAATTGATTCCTGATTTATTTGAATTCTGGCAAGGAAGAAAAAATAGATTAAACGATAGAATTGAGTACAAACTTGAGAAAAACTCTTGGATTTACCGAAGACTTGCCCCATAAAAATAAACATTCGTCACCACTATTAATCCATTGATACAATAAATCAAAAAAAGCAACTTTCCTAGGGTTACCTATTCCTTATTTCGAGAATAAAATAATGAGATTAATTACCTAAACGAATTTTTCTCACTCAGTAAATTGTATGTAGTAAATTCACCCTTCCCTGTCCAGGAGGGGTGTTTTTATTTCTTCAGTTTACGCACAAACTCAGGCGAAACAAAATTATCAAAACTCATGCATACGTGTTGTGAACAGCAAACTGCAAACTCCACCATTTCCTGTATTTGTTCTGATTTTAATAATCTAATATTCTTTTTACCAATATTGGCAGTAACAATAAAGTGGGCAATGGAAGCATTAAAGGTATCCCCAGCTCCCACTGTACTTACAGGCTGAATTTGTGGCACTACAAATGAATGTAATTTGTCTGTATATACAAATACTCCATTTTTATTAGCCGTATAAATCAACACTGCTGACGAAACCCCTTTTAACCAATGCTTAGCCTCTGTTGCCTTTTTTACTCCACATATCAACTCAAAATCTTCATTAGAAGCCTTTACAATATCGGCTAAGGCCATATTTTCCTTAATGTATGGAAGTACATCTTTTAATAATGGCAAGTGTTGTGCTCTAAAATTAGGATCGTAAATGATTATAGCTCCTTTTTCTTTACAGGATTTTAGAAAGCTAACCAAAGTAGATCTAAATTCTTCCTTTATTGCCAAAAACGAACCGAAAAGTATTACATCATCTTTATTTACATCATCAGGAAATATAATATATGACTTCTTTCCTGCACGAGTTTTATAAAACGCATAATCCGCATTTCTGTGTTCATCGAGAAAAGCCAGTGCTAAGCTAGAGTTGGTATCAGTAAACCTGGATATGTTCTGAGTATCGACTGCATTCTGCTCAAGAAACTTAATAATTTGCATTCCTACTCGATCCTCTCCCAACTCACTAATCAAGGAAACCTTAATTCCTAATCGCCCCAAACTAACCGCAGAGTTTAAAAATGATCCTCCAGGTCTCGCCTCTACAGGTTTATCATCTTCAAAAAACAGATCCAAAACGCAATCTCCTATGGTATATACCTTTCTCATTACATATTCAATTAAAACCAACGCTTCAAAATTATTAGAAAATGTCCAACGAAATGCTAAAATCATCAATTTGGACCCTTTTTTTTCTAAGTCCATGTGAAAAAATTGATCTATTTTTGTATAAAATCGATTCTCGCAAGCCAGTTTTTAATAAATCTCTTAAAAATCTATAATTTAGACTGAGTCTAGATTAAATGCAAACTATCAAGATTAAATCGTTTTCGATTCATGCAATTTTATCTAACTAAAAATAGCAAGGTTAAATTGGAGGGATTGGGGCTATAGTGTGGAATGCAGGAATTTTTGCCAAGTGAAAAAATAAAGTATTTTTGATTCCGTCATTCCCTAAGCAAACAAAAATTGGAGACATATGCAAAGTAAAAAACCAAGCGAAATTAAAAAGAAGGTTAAGGGTAGTCAAAAAGACTTAATCCGTTATATCAACCTTCAATTGGCTTCTATGGGGCAACCTATTTACAAAGGAGATTCCCAAGAGGGGAAAAAGCAATTATCTGATCCTAAATTTATCGAATTGACGGATAGTTTAATCCAAAACTATCGAGCTAAATCTCGTCTATTAGCAGATCATCTTTGCCCTGCCGACCAACGTATACAGAACTTTCTGAATGATTATTTAAAAGATGTAGATGATGAAGTTGCTCAACTTCCTACTGATACATTTATTCTTGACCAACCTGGAATAGCAAGAGAATTAAGTTTGCCTCCAAACAAGGATGAACACATTACAGAACTTTTAAGTTCGTATAGAATAAAACAAGGTGTACTTCACAACCCAAAACACGACAGAAGGACTACTAAAGGTTCATTCCATATTGTAGAAGGTAGTCTTCCTGTACCATTGGATAAAATTGAAGTACCTAAAATAGCATTTTCAAGATTCTTAAAAGCAGCACTTACTCCATCTGCAGAAACCAAATTACTGCCTTTCACATCTGCACAGGAAGACAAAGCTGAATTGATGGTATCTCTTTTACTTCGTCCAATTGTTTGTCCTGAAGTAAAAGATGTAATTAGCCAAAAATCTATGGAAGTTAGATTCTTTGCTCCAGGTAGTCTTGTAAGTAACCTGGACTTTGTAGAATCAATTTTCGGTAATGCTGGTGATCCAAATATCCCTGCTAATGATTCTGGTTTGGATATTGAGCACTGGACAGGACACTCTGGATGTATTATTTTGGCTCCTCAATTAACCAAGCTTACCAAAAAAGAGTTAGGCTTACCACATTACGATGATGCAACAGAGCGTCAGAAAAGAGATGGTGTTTGCTGGATTAAAGAAGACGAACTTTACAACAATGGTACTGCATTTAAACTGACTTGCCGCAGCGAGAATGGTGTTGTAGTTACTTTAATTGCTGATAACTATTTCGGATACTCAAAAAAAGAGATCAAAACACAAATCAGTTTCTCTGCTAACCTTTATGGTCTGGCTGAAGAAGAACATGCTGGTGGTGCTATTGCTTTCCCAAGAAAGAATTTAGGAGATAGTTTTAGCGGATCATTGTTCATGAAGAACGTATTGAAAAAGCAATACAGCTACGATGAAGTGGTAAAAGAGTTCGGAGCTACCATGGATGTATATCCTGAAGGATTTGCCGTTGATAAGGAGTATTCAAACATTTACTACATCAATGAAAATGCAAACATTGATCTTTACCAAAGCAAGGTAAGCTGGGAAAAAGATGGAAAAGAAGAAAGCATTAGATTGTTACCTGACCATTACTATGTGCATCCATCTGGATACAAAATGCACATGGAGAAACACCCAACTGCTCCATCATGGAGATTAGTAAGTACTGCTTCTGAAGGGACTTTCTGCCACAAACCATGTACTGTATCTGGTGGTGGTAAATCTGAAATTTCCAAATCACTTCTGAATGCTATTATTTATAGTTCATTCTATGTTCAAGACATGGAAAAAGACTTTAACCTGGCTGATGAAGTAATTAATCACGATTATACTAAACGTTGGAAAGATCATCCAGATAGAACTGAACCATCAAGATCTTTATTAAGCTCTGATCGTTCTTTAGGATCTGTAGTTAAGTTATTAACTCCATCGAAATATTATACTGCTGAATACAATGCATTTTTGGACACAATTCCAGATCACGTTAAGGCATTGGTGTTATTCGTTAAGAGATTCTATCGTCCGGAACGTACCGATAGCAACTGGAGAGATTACTTTTCTGTGGATGTAATCAACGGTAGAAAAGGACACGAATTGTTATTCAACAACCGTAAAATTGTTGCTAGTTACCTACGTGTAGGATTCGCTGATGATAATTCATGGTACTTGAACAAATTGCGTCAAGATTTTATTGCTGCGGCTAAGATTCAAATGGAAGATGATATTACTGCTTCTGTAGTACTTCCTGCAAATCAATTGAAAAATCTTAACGAAGCTTACGATAACAAGAGTGTTAAGATTACAACCAACTGTGAGAAAAGATTCTTCCAGCGTCCCGATGAAGCAATTCACCGAGGATATGACAAAGAAGCTGAAGCAGATCTATCAATGAGAAATAACTTTACATCGAACTACGAACCATTGACTACGGAAGATGGTAAGGAGTTAATTGCTGATGCAATTGGTTTTGACATGTATACCAAGCCAATTCAGGAAGTAATTAAACGTGGAGCCGATAGTAAGAAATCTAACTATTTTATTTCTCCATCACATCCTAGAATTGTAAACGGAACTCCTACCAAGAATCCAAGATATCTGCAAATCAGACCTGATTTGGTAAATCCAATTGATGATAGATTGGCTGACGTAGGTATTCGTTTGGCAAGAAGAATTCCATTAGACCAGGCAGTTTACCATCCAGTAAATGCAGTTCTACCTGGGCGCAGAAACAATCCAGCAGAGAAAGAAGTTGGTATCCGTGCATTGAGTGTTTACAACCCAATTCACTACCAGGAGTTGCCTGAATTGTTCATGGACTTTATTTGTAGTTTAACTGGTAAATCTCCATCAACAACCGGAGCGGGTACTGAAGGAGCATTAACAAAGGGACCTTTCAACATGTTGTCGCCAACTACTGACTTGAACAATGCTCTTCTTTCTTATATTCTTACCGGATATCAAGGATTCTCATCGGCAGCAGGTCACGTTGGAAATGAAAACAGATTCGACCATGATGTTTCATTGTTGATTCCTGAGTTGTGGTGTCGTTTGAAAGAAGAGAACCGTGATCCTAAATTGTTGATTAATGAAGGGTCATTGGAAAAACTGGATGACTTCGAATATGAAGGAGAAAAAATCTATGCATCTCGTTTAGGATATCGCATTACAGAAGAGTTCTTGTTCCGCTATATGAATCGCATCTTTGATGAACCTCAAAATGTATTCAACGAAAGAATGTTGAAACCAGAGATTCAGGATATGGAATCATATATTGATGGCATTAAGAACATCTGTGAAGCTCAGGAAAAAGTTGCTATCAACTACTTTAACGATAATAGTGTTGAGGCTGCTATTCCTCCATTAAAGATTCTATTAAGCATTATGGCTTACGGAGAATATGAAGGGAAAGAGATCTCTGATCCTGAATTGCGTAAACAATTCGATCGTGATGTAGTAATCAATTCTGATTGGTACAAAGAAAGATTGAAACGCAAGCAGCAAATCGATATTGAATTCTACGAAAAGCAAATTGCTTATATTGAATCATTCATGGCTAAGAAGTTGAATGCTGAATGGAGCGAAGACCTAAGCCTTGCAGATCGATATGCAAAAGCTAAGAAGGATTTAGAACACGTTAAATCTGCTGAATATCTTGAAAGTTTAGTAGGTACAATTGGTGCTGATCCTTTGTGCAGAAAAGCTGAATAATTAAACCTTCGATAATAAACAAAAGGGCGACTCATTTCATTATGGGTTGCCCTTTTATTTTATAATTACTAATAATAACCAAAAAATATCAGCTTTAGTTATTTTTTATTCGACAAAATACTATTGGACTATAAAAAAGAAAAAGCCCGTGACATAGGGGAATCACGGGCAACAATTCTAAAGGGTTAATTAACCTACTAACCAACCTTACGGTTGAACCTTTAACTCATTACTACCTCTCGGTAGGAATTAGACTCTAAAGATATAAGATTTTTTCAAATTTTAACATTTTTAAACAATTATTTAAGCTTTTAAATTTATTCTATACAAACCATAATGAATAAATTGATTTTCCTAACAGCTTAATACAACAACTTAATACAACATCTTTTCTTATTATAATAACAGTTTCTACACTATAATTGAAATATACACAACATAAAAGCCTCAAGCATTAAGCTTGAGGCTTTGTAAAAAACCACCAGTATATACTTATACTAGCTAAACGTACAAAAATTGAAAACAGGCTTTCTTAGTCTTATTTTTTTAGAAAGAATATTTTAGGTGTACCATAAAACGAGCACTTCCTACTTCCGATGAATCTGCAACCTTACCATTTACCTGAGTAGTTCCGTAAGCAGCTGCTGTATATAAAGCTTGTGTACCAATCATGAACTTACCAGAATACCACTCCACTCTTGGACCAAACTGATATACGTAATCAACATTAGAACCTCTACTATACAATCCAACAAAGCCATTAACATCTGTAGCTAAATCGTCGCTTGCACCAAGATTCTTAGTATATCCTGCAAATAAGCCATAACGAACATTACCTGTTGTCGTGTAAACATCAGACCAAATAGATTGTGTAGTAATATTTGTGTATTCGTAATCTCCATTTGCTTTTACGTTCTTCACACCATAACCTCCTAACATTACAAAATTGTACATGTTTTGACCATAAATGGTATGAAGATTCCAAACTACCTTATCAGATTTAACAGTCATCCAGGCATTCATTTGAAGACTTGATAACATTTCATCTGTTTTTGCACCCAATGGATTTTCAATCATTGGTTTTAAGAACTTAACTCCAGCGGTTGCTCCCAAAGTAAATCCTTTTGCAAAATCGTATTTCACCTGAGCTGATAATTCTGGAATACTAGCTTGCTGTATATACTTTACATTTGCACCATCAGGTCCTGGAGATTTAAAATCCAATTCTGACAAGGCAGCAATAAGTGCATACCCTTTATCAAATTTTCGAGTGTAACGAAACTGAGGAGCTCTTCCCAAAACATTAAATGGAATACCTCCACCCCAATGCTGTACTTTAGGGAAGCAAGATGTCACAAACATAGGATGCCAGTACTTACCAACCAATAATTCATCCTTTCCCCAATCAAGTTTCACAAATGCGTGTCTTAGACGGAACAAACCTGATTTATCGTTTGATGTTCCAACAAAATCTCCCTGGATAGTAGCAGATCCTTTAGCTCCAAATGCATTGAATCCTGTAACTCCAACGTTTAATCGAGAGTGTATAGAAGTCATAAATAGTTCAGAACGGTCATTTAAATCCTCACCATTGATATCGTAATCTTTTGCTGCAGGATAAAGAAGTACTTCTCCTTCGCGAGCATTAACTGTTTTTCTTGTATCAAAAATAGCTTCCGCAGATACAAATCCACTAAGTTTAACTTTGATATCTTCTTTTTTTTGAGCAAAAGATGCCAATGGCAACAAACTCAATACTATTGCTAATAATTTTTTCATAGTGTTTTCATAGGTTAAAGCTTGAAACAGGACGCACCCCGATTCGGCATGCAAGTTAATATCTTTCAGTGGAATACGCCTGTTTCAATATTTTTAAATTTATTATATGGGCATAATACATAGATTAGCCAATAATAACTTAAGTATTAAATAATTCATATTTTATCACCACCAGTTAAATGGCTGCTCTCTCCTTTTTAGCTGGTTTTTTCTTATAATTAGGAGTTGCTTTGATTCCTTCAGTTACTCTATTAACCAAATAAATAATAGACATGTAAGGCACCCCTGCATTGGTAGTTAATCCAATTTCACAAGTTCGGCTATTTGAATAACCTGCTACAACTTTCTCTTTCTCAATAACAGGATGAAGTTTACGAAGTGCATACTTGTTTACTTCTGGATAATTAAAACCTCTGTCACCTGCAAAACCACAGCATCCTACTTCTTCAGGAAGAACAACATGAGAAGCACAAGCTTCAGCAACAGCTTTTAATTTAGCAGTTAAACCCATTTTCGTTGTTGTACATGTTGGATGAACAGCTACAACTTCGTCAACCTTGTTAAACTTCAACTTATCCATCATGAATTCATGAATAAATTCTACTGGTTCGTACAATTTCAATGATTTATCCATCACATTTCTCATGCGATACAAACAAGGCGAAGTATCACATAAAACAGGATATTTTCCATTTTCCGAAGCTTTTAACAATGCAGCTTCCAATTCAGATGATTTCTGATCAGCATGCTCTATCAAGCCTTTACTTTCCCAAGGAGTACCACAACAAAGTGAACTCATTTTGTCAGGGAAGATTACTTCGTAACCAGCCTTTTCCAATAATTTTTGAGTTACCTTGTGTAAAGGCTCTTTGTATGGATCACCTTTAGCTGGCCCCATTGTTTGAGCAATACAAGATGGGAAATAAACTACTTTTAATGGGTTTTCCTGATTAATTTCCTTTGGTTTTGGTCCACTAACACCCTTAGGCATAGCAGGAGTCCACGCTGGAATACTATTACCACTTAGCTTTCTGAATCCACCGGCAATTCCACCAAGCAAAGTCGACCCCATTACAGTATGTACACCATTCACGAATTTTAAGCCGGTACGAATAGTAGAACCAACAGTCGAGAAGTTATTGGCAACAATTCCACTAATTTTTTGAGCTCTGGCAGTATCAACATTCAATGAGCGAAGGTATTTAATGTATTTACCTGTATCGATTCCTACAGGACAAGAAGTAGCACACAAACCATCTCCTGCACAAGTTTGTTCGCCCAGGTAAGCAAATCCTTTTTTCAGCTTCTTTAGCATATCAGGATTTTCACCTGTATTTTCCAAACGTTTTATTTCACGCTGTACAACCGTACGCTGACGTGCAGAAAGAGAAAAACCTGCTGTCAAACAATTTACCTCACAAAAACCACATTCAATACATTTGTCTACAATATCGTGAACAGGCTTTAATGTTTTAAAATCTTTAATGTAGCAATCAGGATCTTCATTGATAATCACTCCCGGATTCAATAAACTCTTAGGATCAAAAAGTTGCTTCACCTCTTTCATCAGTTCATAAGCCTCTTCACCCCATTCATGCTTTACAAAAGGAGCCATATTACGACCAGTACCATGTTCTGCCTTTAACGAACCATCATACTTATCCACAACCAGATAATCAACTTCCTTCATGAAGCTCACATACTGTTCCAATTCTTCTGGTTTATCAAAATTTTGGTTAAAAATAAAATGGAAATTACCTTCCAAAGCATGACCGTAAATCACACCATCCTTATATCCATATTTTGCAATTAATTCTTGCAATTCAGCTGTTGCCTTAGGTAAATCCTCAATATGAAAAGCAACATCTTCAATAATACAAGTTGTACCTGTTTCGCGTAAACCACCTACTGCAGGAAAAACACCTTTTCTAATGTTCCAATATTTTGAATATTCCTCAGGCTTATCGGTAAACTCAATTGGCTTAACCGTTTCATAAGCAGAAAGCAGGTTTTTAATTTCTTTAATATTATTATCCAATTCTTCCTGACTATTGGCCAAAGTTTCGACCAAAATTGCGGTAACACCATCAGGAAAATCTTTTATAAAGGCTGGAATTCCATCAGAATCCTCAACAGCACGCAAAGCAACACGATCAAGCATTTCGGCTCCATGTACCGGTCCTGGTTTCATTGTAACCACCGACTGACAAGCTGTAACAATATCAGGAAAATAGATCATCGCACTAGCTTTGTGCTTATGATTTGTTACAGTTTTCATGGTTAATTCAGACATGAAAGCCAATGTTCCTTCCGAACCTACCATTAAATTTACTATAATTTGGAAAGGATCATCATAATCGATAAACGGATTAATACTTAAACCAGTAGTATTTTTAATGCTGTATTTATGACGGATTCTATCAGCCAATGTTTTGTTGGCTCTTACACAATCGCGAATTTCCTCGATTTTTCGAATAAAATCACCATGAGAATTCATAAACTCTTTTCTACTTGTCTCATCACCAGTGTCCAAAACCGTTCCATCGGCAAAAACCAAACGAGCTGAACGAATTGTTTTGTAAGCATTTTCGTGTGTACCACAATTCATCCCCGAAGCATTATTCATCACAATACCACCAATCATTGCAGAATTGATTGAAGCAGGATCGGGCCCTAATTTCTTTCCATAAGGAGCCAAAACCTGGTTAATGCGAGCACCTACCAAACCTGGTTGCATACGTATCTCTTCGCCACCTTTCAAGATTTCATATCCTTCCCAGTGTTTCCCAGCAATAATTAAAATAGAATCAGTAATTGCCTGCCCCGCTAAACTGGTTCCTGCTGCTCTAAAAGTAACAGGTAAACTATATTTATTGGCTAAAGTAAGAGCTTTTGTAACCTCTTTCTCATTCTGAGCCCTAACAATAATTTTAGGAGTCAAACGATAGAAACCAGCATCTGTACCATAGGCCAAATTTCTAATTTCATCTGTATATAGCCTTGATTTTTCAATGTCTGACTGAATCTCCTCGTAAAACTTTTTATAATTTTCTTCCAACATAGCCTTTATATTTTTCAATTCAAGTCATACAACCTCAATTGGTAACTAGTATGACAAATGTACGTTTTTTCTTAATTTAATAATTGAGCTTATCCAAAAAGTTTGACCTTCCTCTCACTCTTGCTGGTGAAACCTTTTGAACCCTAACCACAAAACAACAAACACTTCAAGGCTTCTTCAACGCGATAATCACACCCTAAGATTACTTTCTGGATAAGCTCTAAATTATTATAATGGCAATGGATTAAATCCAGTAGAAATTAGTACTACCACTACAATCATTACCATTAAATAATATACAAATGCAGGAATTGCGTTACGTCTGATAATTGTTCCTTCTGCACCTATACATCCTACCGTAGCACAAACTGCCACAACATTATTTACACAAATCATATTACCCAATGCAGCACCAATCGTTTGAACTGCTACAATCAATACCTGAGGAATTCCCAAAATAGTAGCTGTTTCGAATTGAAGGGAAGCAAACAACAAATTGGATACAGTCGCTGAACCTGACATAAAAGAACCTAATACCCCTACAATTGGTGAAATAACCGGATACGCATTACCTGATAAATCTGCAATGGCAGTTGCCATGGTAGTTAGCATACTGTCTAAACCTGCTCCGTTTGTACCTGATTTTAACATTAACTGAACCATTGCAACACCCGCTAGTAAGGCTATAGCAGCACCACTTAATTGCTTGAAAGTAGTTTTCCAGGATGTTACAATTTGTTTCTTATTCATTCCGTGCATTACATTCGTAATTAATGCAACCAATATGAATGGAATGGTACCTGGAAGATAAGCCCACTTTAATACGTAGGTTAATCCTTCAATACCCAATACGTTTGACAAAGTAATCGTTTGCGCTGCCAACCATCCTTTTAAGCCTAAAGAAGGAATACGAGTCACAACCAAAATAACAGCAATTAGTACATATGGCATCCATGCTTTAACCAAGCCCATTTTAGCCTCACCAGTATCTCCGCCATTATCATTCGATTTCCAGCTTGCTTCCCACTCTGATTTTGGAGGGAAATCCCAAGTTTTTTTAGGAATTAAGAATCCACGCTTTGCAGCAAATACAACAATACCCAATCCGATAAATGCTCCCAATAGTGAAGGAAGATCAGGACCTAAAGTAGATGCAATCAATACGTAAGGAATACCAAATGCTAAACCTGCAAAAATTGCGAAAGGAGCTGCAGCCAAAGCTGGCTTAATCGATCTTTCCTTACCAAAGAATTTGGTCATAATGGCAATACCCAATAAAGGAATAAAAATACCAACCAAAGCATTAGGGATAGCAATCCACTTGGTTAAGGCCAGTTTAAATACCTCAGGATTAGCAGCCACATCGGCAAGATTTTGTTCCAGGGTAACCATAGCACCACCACTAATAGGCGTACCAACCGCACCGTAAGGAACAGGAACCGAGTTAAAAATAAGAGCAACCATGGCAGCAGCCAAAGGCGGGAATCCTAATCCTACCAAAAGTGGTCCCGCCAAAGCGGCTGGAGTACCAAAACCGGCAGCACCTTCGATAAAAGCACCGAACATGAAACCAATAATAATTGCTTGTATACGTCTATCGTTTGTAATCCCATTAAAACCATTGTTGATGGTGGTCATTGCCCCCGACAGTTTCATGGTATTCAAAATTAAAATCGCTCCAAAAATAATAATCAGGATATCGAAAGCTTTTAGGAAGCCAAATACCGAATATCCAAGAATGTGGTGAATATCAATTTTCCATACTCCAAACGCCACTGCTATTGCCACTAGTAAAGAAAGTGGCAAAGCCTTCTTGGCTCCCCAGTTAAAGCCAACCATTAACACTATGGTTAAAAGAATTGGCGAAAAAGCTAATAATGCATTCATAATAAAATAATTTAGGTTTTAGTTTGCCTTGATAAGAAATTTCCAGTAAACCTTTTTTAGCATTTGATTTAAAAAAGGGCCTGCCCTTGGCAGGCTCCTTTTAAAACTCAATAGTTATGTCAATAACTGCTAACAAAGGTGTTATAAAAACGATAATCTTTTCAATGACATTGATTTGTACTAACCTGAATTTGATTAAAATATAGTCACAGTTTGAATTGATTTTGAGTAGAAATTTTCTCAAATTTCCAAAGGAATATCGGGCTATTTCAAGGCGATTTGAGAGAATTTATGCCAAAAGCAAACAAACTCTTAAAAAAGTCATATTCATACAATCTTTACTTTAAAAATTTTTCAAAATATCCCGATATTCTTTCATAATTTTCAAATCAAATCTTGAACAAATCTGACTTTCTGTGTCAAATATTTTTATTCAAAATCAGGTTACTAGATTTATTATCTGTAGCAAATGGGTTAGATTTACTATAGTTTTTTAATAATGAATTGCGATTTCGAAGCGGATCTCCTACAATAGTGGTATTATGCATTAGCATATCAAGAGCCACTAACTTTTGTTTCAAGTCTTTCAAACTCTCCTCAAGATGTATTCTATTGCTTTTTAAATCCATAATTCGAATATTTTTAACATTTAAACAATTTCCAGGTAGTTCTCAATAAACTCTGTCAAGTGAAGTACTTTTACAGGTACTTTCTTGTGCATCAAACCACCATTAATTTGCATCACACAACCAGGACAATCGGTAACCAATAATTCAGCTTGGCTAGCCTGAATGTTCTCAATTTTCTTGTTTAATATTCCATTGGAAATGCTTGCAAAATCAAGAGAATAAGTACCACCAAATCCACAACACACATTGCTATCGGTAAGTGGAACAAATTGTTTTCCTATTAAATTTGAAAGGAATGATTCCGCAGAATAACCTAATGAACGAGAATCATGACAAGGTGTATGGTAAGTCACTTTTTTGTTTCCTTTCACTTTGAATTTGATGTTATTTTCCTCCAAGAACTTACCAATTGGAGTTACCATATCGCCTAACATCGAAGCTTTCTTATATCTATTTGGATCTTCTTTCGTGAAATCTAAAAACTCATGCTTAATAGCGCCACCACAAGTAGGACAAAGTACTAGCAATGCTTCGTAATCCTTAGGTTCCTGCAGATTATCAATAGTATTGTAAATCATTGTTTTGGCATTATCCGGATCACCCGAAGCAATTGCAGGAATACCACAGCAAGCTGCTTTTTTAGGAATATCGACCTGAACACCGCTCTTCTGCAATAGTTTTACCATGGCCAATCCCATTTCAGGATAGAAATACTCTACCGCACAACCTGGGTAAAAGAATACTTTTCGGTCTGAGGTAAATTGATCGAAACCATCTTTGTAGAATCGCTTGCTAAATGTTTTAGAAGCCAAAGCCGGGAATTTTCTGAAATCCATTTCCTTCGGTAACATTGGCACAGTACCAATAATTTTTTCATCATTGGTTTTACAAGTCTTTGTTAATGGAAATTGGAAATTTGCCCCCATCGAAAGAACAGATTTCATTCTATCCGGCTTCGCTACCAAGTTCTTAAATACTTTCTTCTTTATAGGATTGATTCCATACTTCTTCCCTACTACCAATTTCAAATCTGAAATCAAAGTTTGCAAATCGATACCCGATGGACAGTTGAAAGAACAAGCTCTACAACCAATACACATTTTCAGGATATCTTTTGCTGCTTCGTCGCCCTGGTAAAGAGCCGTTAAAATCAATCCAATAGAACCGATATAACGATCGCCATAAACATGACCACCTACCATTTCGTAGGCCGGACAAATGTTGGCACAACTACCACAACGTACACACTTTAATGCTTCTTTAAATTTTGGATGCTCGAAAAATGCCAAACGTCCGTTATCTAAGAATACATAGTGCGTTTCCTTAATACCTTCTTCGTTTTTATATGATGGAGTACGTCCCTTAATCCATGTAGTATATGAGGTAATGGTTTGTCCGGTTGCACTCTTTGGCAATACACGTACAATATCCAATGCCTGATTAAAATCGTCACACAATTTTTCGTAACCAACCAATACAATGTGTACCGGAGGAACGGTTGACGACAAACGTGCGTTACCTTCGTTGGTAACCAAACCGATGGTTCCTGTACTGGCTACAGCAACATTAGCTCCAGTCATACCAACTCCTGATTTGAAATAAGAATCACGCAAGAAACGACGAGCGATTTCAACCATTGCTTTAATATCATCCGGATCAACCTCTTCGCCTGTGTAATCGGCAAAGATTTTAGCCACTTGCTGGCGGGTTTTATGAATGGCAGGCATTACCATATGCGAAGGATGCTCGTTGGCCAACTGCAGAATCCACTCTCCCAAATCAGTCTCGATAGGCTGCAATCCTTCTTTTTCCAAATAATGGTTCAACAGAATCTCTTCCGAAGTCATCGATTTTGACTTCACCATGTATTTGGCATTGTGTTTTTTCATTACATCAGCAATGTATTTGCAAGCGTCCTCGCCTGTTTTCGCTTGAAATACCTTACAACCATGTTTCTCTACATTTTCGCGAAACTGGTTGAATTGCTGCATTACTTTATTTAAATCTCTGTCCTTTAAATCGTGAACACGAGTTCTTAACGATTCAAAATCCAATCCTTTATATGCATTTTCCTTTGATGCCTTATAAGCAGTAGCAAAGTTTTTAAGGTTTTTGTACAAAACCTCATCTTTCAATTTTTCGTTTATCTGATCGTGTATCTTCATAGCTGCTCCTTATAAATCATTCAAAATATAAACTGTCATCTCCTTTGGCCCGTGTACACCTACTGTTAGTACACGCTCAATATCGGCGGTTCTACTCGCTCCGGTAATGAATGCAACGTATCCGCCCTTATCTGATGTTCTTTCTTCCAAAAAATCGGCCACATGATTTAGTGTGCTTACCAATTTGCTTAGTGGCATAACCACCAAAAGTTTTTCGGCAAGACAGGTAGCCAACCTTTTATTTTCCTCGCAACTATCAAGTACAACTGTTCCCGTTTCTGCTATACCATAATCAACTTCTACCAGTGCAGTTCCTATTCCTTCCTCACCAGCTCTAACGTCTTTTTTAAGATTAAAACTTGGGACATCAACATAGTCAAATCTCTCCTTCTTAAGTAACATTGAAAACTCATCGTTCGATAGAACCAAATTCTCGCTACCTACTAGTTCTGACTTTTCTATAAATCTTTCTAAATCATTCATAGGATTAAGTTATTGTTTGAATAAATCGTTAGGTTCGAAATATTGTTGCCAACTCTCTAACCAAGCCTGATGCCAAAAAAATCAGCACAAGACTATTCAGAATCATTCAAAATATTTATTCTTGATTTTCTGCACTTTATGCGATCGAAAAGGTTTTAAAAAGTCTGATTTCAATCGATTTCGAAAGTGTTCAACATTGAACAAGTATCGTTTATAAGCTGTGCCATTTTGAACAGTTGTGCAGTTTTGAACGCTAATATTCATCCCTATTTAAAAAGTGATCAAAATAGACTAGATAGAAATAATTAAGAGAGAATTCTCAAATAATTTAAGATCATTAAGTCTTATTTTATTTATCAGTATTCGAATCCTCAGTAAAATGGGGTGTTTTATAATTTTTAACAGAAAATTTTTTAAGAACCTTTTTGCACATTAACATATATTTCATAAATTCAAATGTCGAAAAAATGATTTTTAATACTAACCGGTCGTATTATTCGGCCATAAAACCCAAAAAATGACAGATACAACTACAACCAAAAGCATGGAAGAATTGGTAATGGAAATTCCTGTTGAGCAGATTGTACAGCCTACTATCCCTGTAAAAATCACAATTGGTGAAGCTGCTGATTTATTAGGCTATGCTACAAATGATAAAGAAGCATTGATAGCCAAAGGTCTTACTGAAGAAATGCTTACCGATCTTGGTTTAAGGTCGAGGTTCTTGAAAGAAAAGCAAGGAGATTGGGTTGCTGTATACCAATCCTCATTAAGCAACACCAAGGAGTGGAACGAAAAACTGGAAGAAGCTAAGCTTTTAGACCGAGAATTAGAACATGACTTTCAGTTTGCCTTTAGAAAGAATACCAAGGCATTGCAAGTTTTGAAAATAACACTGGATGGTGAAGGAAGTAGTGATTTAATGCAGGATCTTAGTAATTATCCAAAAATTGCCAAACAATATCCTGAAGAAATGGAAGCCATTAAGTTTGATCAAAACAAATTGGTAAGAGCAACACTTCTTTCTGAAGAATTGCAGGTACTTCGTGAAAAGGTAGATGGTGTAAAAAATAGTGGCGACAGACCTGAAAAGGATATGCGCGATAGAGCATATACCTACTTGAAACAATTGGTTGATGAAATTAGAGCATACGGTAAGTATGCATTTTGGAACGATGAAGAAAAACAAAGAAGGTATGCGAGTGAGTACGCAAGACAAAAAAACGAGCGAAATAAAAAAGAAGAAGAAATTGAAAACTAGCTGAACACCCTAAATCTGTTAGGCTGTTTTGCTACAGGAGGGTAATTTTGGCTACAGGCCAGTAATTTTCGCTACAGAAGGGTATTTTAGGCTACAGACATATAAAATTTGGCTACAGGAGCTCTTTTTTCGCTACAGAAGTACTCTATTTGACTACAGGCGTATAAAATTCACTACAGAAGTATTGAATTCTGCTACAGACTAGCATTCTACCCCATGAGAGGCCTTGCTTCTCATTAGCACTCTATAAATAACTAACGGTCGAAACATCCCACGCTTTGGTGTGGGGTGTTTTATTTGAGCACATTCCCTTTATCCAATAATTAACAATAGTGATTCAATGAATACATCCTTTGAAAAAAGAATAGAACGTTTTTTGCAAGAACAACCTGAATCCGATGCTGCAAAAATTATATTGAAGTTAAAACAACAATACCCACACCACAAGACTTTTTACGACATATTTGACAGCTTTTATTCCAAAATTGGCGGAATTTTTGGAACTCAAACCTTGTTTATTGAAAACTCCAACAAAGAATATTATACACCCTATATTCAATTTGCAAAAGGTAACCCAGTAAACCTACCTGAAGGAAAGAGGTTATTATATGATCCAAGCGTTCCTTTTTCAGAAGAAGAGTGTTATAGCAAACTAGCGAAAAAAATAGTTTACACCCTACTTACAGTAAAAGACATAGAACAATATATTTAAACCAACAATGATACAGCTTAATAATTTTAAAAAATTTGACCCTTTGAATGATTCACCTTTAGACATTCCAGACTCCGAGGGAAACTATATTATAGTTCTTAAACCCAATAAAAAACTTCCAGAATTAGGAATAACCTTCACATGCAAAACAATTGATAACAAGAAAATTATTTACACTGGAATTTCTAACAAAAGTTTAAGGTGTAGAGATTATAAACAACACTTTAATGGAAATGCTGGAAACTCAACATTAAGAAAAAGTATTGGCTCTTTATTTGGTTGGAAAAAAATACCAAGAGATAAAATAAATAACGGAAAAACTAAATTTAACAAAGAAGATGAAGATAGGTTAAGTAAATGGATGAAGCAGAATTTAGATCTCTACTTTTTAGCTAATCCAACTCCAAAAGAAAAAGAAGTGGAATTAATAAATCAATTAAATCCTCCTTTAAACCTATCTAAAAATAAGAATAATGAAAATGCTGAGTTTAGAGTAGAATTATCACGCCTAAGAAAAATAAAATAAATTCATGCTAAAACAGACATCAAGTTTTTGCATAGTAGATATCAATATATTCAATTTATGATACATTCATTGAAAAAAGGCTCTTCGCTGTTATATATTCAAATGAAAACTGGCCCTACTAAAGATTTATGTGGAGTCAATTTTAAAATAGAGTATTCAAATGACCACCAATTGGTTAATATATATGTAGATCTAACTGAAAACCTTAAAAAATCAAATGATCTCAATGATTCATTTTCAGACACAACTAAACTAGAAAAAGAAATCAACACAATAGAGTATGTTCAAATAACAGATCAGTATGTAATCCAAAAACTTAAAGGTCATCTAAATAGAATGGATCTTAAAAATTGTACATTTGCTTTAAACTTAATGATTAAGAAAGTGCATAATTTTAACATTATTATTAGAAAATCATCCGACGACATACTACTTGTAAAACAGAAGTAATTTAGATATCAGGGCTACGCCCCTAATACACAATTCTTATTTCATACTCTACGAAGAGTACAGGACTAACGTCCCTTGATTGAAAAAATTGGAACATCAAACTTAAAATAAAAAACATAGGCGCGTTAGCGCTAAAATCATAGTAGAAAAAAAAGTTTTGAAGCAAGCTGAGGGGCGTTAGCCCTGAGATCTAATTCGCCTACAATTACAAAAGGAATTTTTATATCCCTAATTATAAAGAACCAAAAACATGAAACAAATTCTATTAATTGCCTTCGTTGCACTATTAATGTCATGTCAGCAAAAACGTGACACTTATCTTATAACGGGTAATCTTACAAACATCCCCGATAGTTCCATAATAAACCTATACATTGACTATGGTGATATGGGAAAACGTATTGCTACCGATACCGTTATTAATGGATATTTCGAATTCTCGGATTCTCTGGTAAAACAACCAAGTAAGATGAACCTAAGAATGAAAGATTGGCAAAATTTTTATGGACAATGCGATCTGTGGGTTGAACATGAAAAAATTACGGTAAATGGAGACGGTAAGTATTTGGCTACATGGCAGGTTGTCAGCAATATTAAAGAACAAATTGTGTTGAATAAGTTTGTTGAGGCTACTAGAACATTGGATGCAACAATAGATAGTTTGAGTATTGCACGAATTAAAAGCATAAATAATAGAGAAATTGCATCGGAAATGATGCGTGAGATAGATTCATTATACAAGAGAAAACAAAATATTGAGTATGATCTGATCAAGGAGAATCCAAACAGTCGAACTGCTTTAAACAAATTGTACTACAAAATAAAATTCGATAAAAGCACTCCAAAAGAGGAAGTACAAGAAATTTACAATAGAATTGATGAAGAATATAAAAACACATTACATGCTCAGGGAATTTTAACATGCTTAGAGGATCGTAAAGCTCCTGAAATTGGGGATAACATGATTGATTTTGTTGCTCATGATACCGATGGAAAAAATCACTCGCTAAGCGAGTACAAGGGAAAATACCTTTTACTTGATTTTTGGAGTATGGGATGTGGCCCTTGCATGATGGCCATGCCTGAAACAAAAAAATTAGATTCGCTAAATAGAGATCAACTATGCATTATTGGCCTTAATATGGCAAGTAGCGAAGAAACATGGAAAGATGTCTCTATAAAGAAAAACATTTCGTGGGTTAACCTATCGGATGGTAAATCTACTTTCTCTGGAATTTCTTCGGTATATGGCATAACAGCTTTTCCAACCTATATTTTAATTGATCCTGATGGTAAGATAATCGACAAATGGATGGGGTACAGCAAAGGACATTTGGAGGAGAAATTGAAAAAACACATTGAAAATTTAAAGGTGTAGGTTCGCAACATTCTTTTGAAGATATAAGGATATTTAGATATCAGGGCTACGCCCCTAAGCTTAATTCGCATTGCATATTCTACGAAGAGTGCAGGACTACGTCCCTTAACAAAACAGCTATGGGGCGTTAGCCCTAAAATCTTCGTAGCAACATCAGTTCATGTAAATAACGAAAGGGGCATAGCCCTGACATCTAATTTATAAACCATGGCAAACACATACACTCAATTGTACATTCAATACATTTTTTCTGTAAAAGGTCGAGAAAACCTAATCAAAAATCATTTTAAGGATGAGCTGGAAAAAATGATGTGTGACATTATTAGCAATCACAATTGTAAAACCTACGCTATCTATTGCAATCCCGACCATACACATGTTTTTGTGGGAATGCATCCAACCATCTTTCCTGCTAAATTGATGGAACAGGTAAAATCTGGTTCTTCAAATTGGTTGAATGACAAAAAATATATCCCCGGAAAGTTTTCTTGGCAGGATGGTTATGGTGCTTTTACTTATTCAAAATCGCATATAGACATGGTAGTTAAGTATGTTTTAAACCAAAAAGAACATCATAAAAAACAGACATTTAAAGTTGAATATTTATCGTTTTTGAAAAAGTTTGAAGTCGATTATAATTCAAAATATCTATTCGAATGGTATGATAATGTATAAATGTTAGGGCTACGCCCCTTGACAAAGTAACTTGGGGCGTTAGTTTTGAAATAAATGATCTTAAAAAAATGAAACTTAAAAACCTAAAATTCCTTATCCTTCTACTTTTAATTTGCAGTTATGGATATTCGCAAAATTCATCGCAAGAAAAGGCAAAAAAGCAGTATTTAAAACAACTTAAATATCTACAAAACAAAAAAGCTCCAAACTTTTGTCTTTCAAATAAATTTGGGGAAGAGGTAAAGTTAGAAAAGTTTAAAAATAAAGTGCTTGTGATTGATTTTTGGTCAACACACTGTAAACCTTGTATTCAAGATTTTCCAGATCTAGAAAAGGTAAAAGGCATATTGAAAGATTCTACAAACATTCAGTTTATTGGCATTTGTATAGATACAGATAAACAACGCTGGAAAGATATGCTTGACAAATATAAATTAAGTGGTACTCAATTATTTCTTGATGAAAATTCGGACACAAATGCAAATGAATTTTATTTTAAGAAGATTAAAGAATTTCCTACATACTTGCTCATTTCTTCATCGGGAATTATTCTAGGTAGTTTGCCTTTTCCAACACAACATGAATTCATGGCATGTGTAATTGCCAATGGAATAAACAACATGAATACTGCACAATCAGCTGAACAAATATTTGACAATCCAATGATTATAAAGAAGTACACGCAAGAATAAATTAAAATACTGCCAGTAAAAGCAGATACAAAACAACTAACCAACAAACACCTTACCATGAAACCCAAAACAAGATTATTAACATTATTGCTACTACTGACAACAAGTATCAGCTCTTTTGCTCAAGACAATTTAAGTCCGAAATACGATGAGCGAGTTGAATTGCTAAGTGTAGTGTTCCGTTTGGCACAATCGCCGGAATATATTAATAATGCAGTTAAGCTACATGCTGATGCTGCTGATGAATACTTTAACAAGTATAGCAATCATGAAGTAGTGAAGCTAGCCCAAAAACTTAAAAAGAAACGAGGTGTTGGCTATGATGCTGTAATGTCGATGGCCATTCAGCTGGAAATTAAAAACAACTCGGTCTATTTTAATCCACAATTGAATAAAGATGGTTTGGATGATCGTTGGGGAAATTATGCCGATGAATTTGTTCTGGCACTTCGAAATTTTTACCAGGAAAGTAAGTTTAATACATTCTTTAAAGCCAATCAAAAAATGTATGATTTGGCCTGTGAGCGCTTTCAAATCGTTTCCAATGAAATTAAGATTGAATGGTTCGAAAAGTTTTTTGGCTACAAACCCAAAGGTAAATACCATATTGTTGTAGGTTTGCTACACCGTGGAAACTATGGTCCAAAGTATGTAACAAATTCGGGTGAAGAAAACATATACTCCATTTTAAGTGCCTATAAGGTTGATAGTACTGGATATCCAGTTTTTAAGAAGCACCAAAAGAGCACATTGGTTCATGAATTCTGCCACTCGTTTTGTAATCCATTAGGTGAAAAATATTATTCGGATATGGAGTCGAAAGCAACGGATTTATTTGCTTCGGTTTCAACTTTAATGAAAAGACAAGCCTATGGATCGGCCAAAACCATGATTTATGAAATATTGGTGAGAGCTTCGACCATAAGGTATTTTGAAGACAATGGAGCTAGTAAAAATGCAGTGGAGAAATTACTTAATGCTGAAAAAGCTAAAGGTTTTCTGTGGATAGATGAATTGTATAAAGCATTAGAGCGATATTCATCTAACCGATCGAAATACCCTACCCTAAATGATTTTATGCCCGAAATTGTAAAGGTGCAGAACAATTTAATAGCAGATGATTTGTTAAGCGAATTTAGAAGCAATTGCCCAAAGATTATTCGTACATCATTGAAACAGGGAACTAACAATGTAAGCACTTCTTTAAAGGAGATTATTGTAGAGTATGATAAACCAATGGCTAGCTACGGAATAAGTGATAAAGGCAAACAGCCCAAAATGGATTTGGAATGGCAAAACAAAGAAAGAACCATTCTGTGTATTCATGTTGAACTAGAACCTAACACCAAGTATTTGCTTGATTTTCGTTCTGTTTTTAACGAGGACAAACAAGGCTTTCCTCTGCAAGAAAATTTTGAGTTGGATTTTACAACTGGGGAATAAGCAAGAACTAATCAGAAATCAGGGCTACGCCCCCAGATTAATATGGTATCTTATTTTTCTACGAAGATTTTAGGGCTAACGCCCCAATTAATTCATATCTTTTGTACTACGAAAGACAAAGGGTTAGGCCTCTTTAATTTGATAATAAATACCCATAAAACACCACAACATGACTCTAAAAGAATTATTCGACATCGCAAAATTGCAACTCCAGGATTTAACCGACCTGGATACTCCTGATTTTAGATTAGAGCAAGCAGAATTACTAAAAGAGGATGACATTTGGGAGATTGTAGTGTCCTATTTGGTTGAGGATACCAATAAAAATACAATTCCATCGGCTGCTTTGACTTCTGAGCATCATTTTCAGAGAGTATTTAAAAAGATCAGAATCGACAAGGACAAAAATGTGGTTGGTTTCTATATGTACGACAGCAGAAAGTGATTCTATTTTAATTCAGCAAATTAAATATATCCCCTAGCTAACACAGAATCGCAACTGGTGTTAACTAGGGGATTCTGTTTATAAATAATTTTAGCGACACATTTTTAATGTTTAATTGTTTTGGTAACTTAGGAAGGTGAAATTCATAGGTCTCCCGCTTTAAATTCAATAATGCTATTTCTGCAACACTTTAGTAATTTTTTATTTTATAGATAAATGATATATATTAAAAAGATATTTAAAACTTTGTTTTTCATAGGTATTCTATTTTTGATTGGTATCTATGGATCTAATAAATTGGTTGAAAAAGCTGCCGCAGATAAAATCTACAATAGCACAACGAAAATCCCTCATAATAAAGTAGGCCTATTTCTTGGTACGGCCAAGTATGTATCAAATGGCCAGATTAATCTCTATTACAAGTACAGAATTGATGCTGCTGTAGCATTATTCAAAGCTGGTAAAATTAAGTTTATCCTTGTAAGTGGAGACAATTCAACCAAGGAGTATGATGAGCCATCAACTATAAAAAAAGACTTGATAAGTAAAGGTATCCCTGCCAATAAAATTTACCTTGATTATGCAGGATTTAGAACTCTAGATTCTGTTGTTCGCTGTAAAGAAATTTTTGGTCAGAATAGCATCACCATTATCTCTCAACAATTTCATAATGAAAGAGCCATTTATATTGCCAATTGCAAAGATATTCATGCGATTGGTTTTAATGCTAAAGATGTAAGCGTGCATTATGGTTTTAAAACTCAGCTTAGAGAAAAGCTTGCCAGAGTTAAAATGGTAATTGATTTGGTAATTGGTAAAGAGCCAAAATTTCTTGGTGATAAAATTGAAATAAGATGAAAACAATACGATTAATGATAAAAACTTGTAACGTAAATTAATTGATAATATAAAATCACTTGATCAATATTACTATAGCCAAGTCAAGAATATTGATGTACTTGTGCTCCATCATTGATATTGGAATCATAGCTTTCATGAAACGATATATTAAAAAAGCAAATTAGCCGCCATTCTTTACCAAAGTATAACAACTTACTATTTTATAGCAGTAAATAATTTTACCAAATCATTTTTAATGTTTAATTGAATTTGTAATTTAGAAAATTCAAAAACTAAACATAGATATGCCTGATTTGATCAAGAAAATAGAAAAAGTGATGCGTGCTTTTATTCCTGCTGCAACACCATATATAGATATTGAGAAAAAACTTAAAACTTGGGAAAAGTTTTCCGATAAAAACAATGGAACATTGCAAATAAAAAGAACTGGCAGCAATACTTTTAGTCGTTTAATCATGGAGGTTCCAATTAAAAATTACATGGTTCGGTTTGAGGAATCAGATATAAACCTCTTAAGAGTTACCTGCAATTTAGGAATAAAGGATTTTCGCTTCTATATCACATTTGAAGATGTAATTGAAAAGATTATAAAATCGTTTTATAACCAGGAAATTGAAATTGGTGACAAAGAATTTGACGACAGATACCTGATTACTACAAACAATGAGAGAAAGATGAAAAATATCTTGTCTGATAACAAATTGAAGAACCTTCTACTAAAGAATAGTATTTCCAACTTTCATCTGGCTAAGGGTGAACTTTTTATTTTAGGAGATCGCCATATAGATGAAGCTGAAGAATTTGAAATCATACTTGAAATTTTTAAAAGTTTGATTTCAAAAGTCTGCCAATAAATAAAATACATGAATAACACTTTAAAGAAAAATGATTTTAACTCAAATCAACTGGAACCCAGATCCTGAAATATTCAATATTTTAGGCATATCCATACGATATTACAGCTTACTATTTCTTAGTGGTATCCTATTGTCGATTACTGTTTTGAAATGGATCTTTAAACAGGAAAAGCTACCAGAAGCCAATTTAGAAAAACTATCCATGTATGGGATAATTGGTATTCTGCTTGGTGCCCGACTAGGACATTGTTTGTTTTACGAACCTGGCTATTACTTAAATCATCCTTTGGAAATATTATTGCCAATTCAGTTCACATCCAGCAGTGGAATTGAGTTTACAGGTTATAGAGGATTGGCCAGTCATGGAGGTGCGCTTGGTTTAATCATTGCCCTGTTTCTTTATTCACGCAAGACCAAACATTCTATGCTTGATACCATCGATTTAATTGCCGTAGTTACCGGATTGGGAGCTGGTTTTATCCGCTTGGCCAATTTAATGAACTCGGAGATTGTTGGTATGCCAAGCAACAAAGCATGGGCTTTTGTATTCGAGAGAATCGATACCATTCCCCGTCATCCAGCTCAATTGTACGAAGCCATCTGTTACTTCCTGATTTTTGCTTTTATGCTGTTTTTGTATAAAACCAAGAGAGCGCAATTCAAAAATGGAGTACTCTTTGGAACTGTACTGTTTCTGATATTTACAGCTCGTTTTTTTATTGAGTTTGTTAAAGAAAATCAGGTAGCATTCGAATCGGGTATGCAATTCAACATGGGACAATTGTTGAGTATTCCCTACATTATTGTTGGGCTTGGGTTTATCGCATATGGAATTAGTAAAACCAAAAAGCAATTGAGTTTGCAAGTTTAAATTATAGAAACATGAGAAGAAATAAGATAGTAATTGATGTGCTGTTTATTGTTCTGACAGCAATTATTCTAACAGGATTGAATTACTTTGAATTGCTGGAGAATTTTATTGGCTATGCTTTAGTTCCTATTTTAGTAGCCTATTTTTTAGGGCAGCAAGTTGAAAGAAGATTTAGTAACACTAAATAAATAATCTATGATGAAGATATTTGTTACTCTGGCATTTTGCATAGCCTATTTTGCATGCCATGCTCAAATGAAAAATTCTAATCTGAATTATAAAAATGACACCATTCTTAAGGTTGTTTATAAAAGTAAGAAATCACAAAAGAAAGATCCTGCCTATTTCATAAATGGTAAACATATTAAAGGTTTTAATCCAGCCACAATTGCTCCAAATAATATTGATAGCATAACAGTATTTAAGGAAGACTTCACAATCGACACAAAATCATACTATGGACAAATAAATATCTTTCTCAAAAAAGGATACTCTCCTAAATGGATATCTTTAAATGACTTAAAAAGGAAGTACATAAAAAGTGTTAATACTCCAACCATTTTCATGTTAAACAATGATTTTATAAAGTTAGATTATAGTGAATTCTTTATTGATGAAAAATACATTTTAAAATTGGAAGTAGAGTCAATGCATAAGCAAATAGGAGATATTCAAATTGCTCGAATTTTAACCAAGACTGAAGACAATATCAAAAAAGCAAATGAGATTCGAATTCGGTAGATTCGAAAATCGAAGATTTAACAATCATATCAACCTATAAGTTTAATTCTTGCCCAAACCTCTTGGAACACAGTAAATTTTTCATTGAATAAATTAATAGATAAACTTTGTTGATTCTTAATTTAAATTTAGTCCAATATCTATTTTGACATATTGTTTTGCATGATTTGGTAAATTTATGCGTTCTATAACCTAAAAAATTAACCAACTATGAAAGAAAAACAAGAGGACAAACTGTATATCTGTAAACCTTGTGGCTATGTAATGAAAGAAAGCGAACTACAGGATGTATGCCCTGCTTGTGGTTTACCAAAAAAAGTATTCGAACAATACAAAGAAAGAATGTCTCCAGGGCGAAGTAGAATTTTACACCTCGATTTGCATCCTATTGCAGTTCATTTCCCCCAAACTACATTGGTTTTTGCACTTCAGGCATTGCTAATCAATCTATTCTTCCCAAACTTCTACCCTGAAATTTTATTGGGTACAGCAAAATTCTCGGCAGTAATCTTTCCATTTACTGTTTTTGGTGCCTTTTTAAGTGGAATGATCGATGGTAAATTGCGTTTTAAATCGGTAACCACTCCTATTCTTAAAAAGAAAATCATTTACAGTACCATAATGCTTATTGCTTCCTTTTTCACACCATTTTTAGCATGGAAAGGGATTGAAGATTTACAATCAAAGATTTTGTTATTGATTTGTGGTACTATCGCATTAATCTGTGGTATTGTACTTGGACATGCCGGCAAACGATTAATGAATATTGGTATGGGTGGTGCTGTTAAAATTTGGGGAAGGAAGTTTTAAGGATCATATTTTACTATTCAATCTTATAGATGATAACCATGAAGAATCTACTCTTAACATTGGCATGCTTTTTTACTTTAGCATCCTGCAATAATAAAATGAAGGATTACGTAAATTCTGATCAGGATTATACCATTATTCCAAAGCCAATTGATATCCAAGTTAAAAATGGTCGGTTTATTATCGATCAAAACACAAAAGTAACAGCTGATAAAGATCTGGAAGTCGAAGCTCAATATCTTGCAGAGATTTTATCTCTTTCAACAGGAAAGGAAATCCAATTTACAGATAAGAATACTAAAGGTAATATCAATTTGATCATCGATTCTTCATTGGAATCCGACGAAGCTTATATATTATCGGTTGATTACAATAAAGTTAAAATTAGTGGTAAAACTGCTAAAGGTATATTCTATGGTATACAAAGTTTACGTCAACTTATTCAAAAGAAAGCACGCTGCGAAAGTGAATCTGAAATTGCCAGTATTCCCGCTACTCTTATTACTGATGCTCCCAGATATGCATACAGAGGCATGCATTTGGATGTAGCCCGACATTTCTTTTCAGTAGATTTTATCAAACGATATATTGATATTTTGGCAATGCACAAAATGAATTCATTTCATTGGCATTTGACCGAAGATCAAGGCTGGCGAATCGAAATCAAGAAATATCCAAAACTAACTGAGGTAGGTGCCTTGAGAAACGGAACCATTGTGGGCAATTACCCCGGAAGTGAAAATGACAACCTAAAATATGGTGGATATTATACTCAGGAAGAAGTGAAGGAAGTAATTGCTTATGCAGCAAAAAATCACATTACTGTAATTCCTGAAATTGAACTTCCTGGTCACAGTAGTGCTGCTATTGCAGCTTATCCATTTCTGAGCTGTTTTCCGAAAGAAAATAGCATCGTTCCAAAAGGTATGATTTCCGAAGGATCAAAAAAAGCTCAAAGAAATGGCAAGCCTAAAATCGTACAGGAATCATGGGGCGTATATGATGATGTTTATTGCGCTGGAAAAGAAGAAACCTTTGAAGTTCTGGAGAATATCTTAAGTGAAGTAATTGAATTGTTCCCTTCAAAATACATCCACATTGGTGGCGATGAATGTCCAAAAGGAAACTGGAAAAGGTGTTCTCTTTGTCAGAAAAGAAAAAAAGAGCACGGCTTAAAGGATGAGCATGAACTACAAAGCTATTTCATCCAACGAATAGAAAAGTTTGTAAACAGCAAAGGAAAAAATATCATTGGATGGGATGAAATTCTGGAAGGGGGTTTGGCTCCAAATGCTACGGTAATGTCGTGGAGAGGCAATAAAGGAGGAATTGAGGCAGCTAATGCAGATCACAATGTGATCATGTCGCCAAACTCTCATTGCTACTTTGATCATTATCAAGCCAAAGACAGAACAAATGAACCCATTGCAATAGGTGGTTTTCTTCCTGTAGAAAAGGTGTATTCTTTCGATCCTACTCCGGATGAATTGGAAGCAAGCAAACACAAATACATTTTGGGAGGACAAGCAAATTTATGGACAGAATACATCGGAACTGAAGAGTATGCCGAGTATATGCTCTTACCACGACTAACAGCCCTTTCGGAATCATTGTGGTCGCAGAAAAAAATGAAAAACTGGGATGATTTTAAAGTGAGATTATCAACTTTTAGAAAAAAGTATGACGAATTGGGTTTGAATTACGCCAAGCATGTTTTCAAAGACGAAGAGTAAACTCCAAATAAAAAAATAAATAAGAAGGCAATTTCCAATTATGGTAGTTGCCTTCTTGCATAATTCAACTCTCACATATATTTTTAAAGTTCAAGAAAGAAATCAATTGCAATGACTACTCCTGAAGAAAACAAACTGATATACTACGTTAAGAAATGGGTGAACATCACCAAGGATGATGAATCCGCTATTTTATCTGCATTCGAACAAGCCAGTATCAGAAAGAAAAAAGACCTTTTAGTTCCGGGAGAAATTTGCAAGTACAATTATTTCATTATAAAAGGATGCATACGCACCTACTATATAGATGACAAGGGAGTAGAACATATCTACCACATTCGATTTGATAACAATTGGGTTGGTGATTTGGAAAGTTTTTTCAGTCAGAAACCTTCGAAATACTATATAGAAGCGCTCGAGGACACTCAATACATTCGCATTTCAAAAGATCGATTGGATCAATTGTATGATGAAGTTCCTGCTTTTGATCGTTACTTTAGAATTCTTTTTCAAAAGGCCTATGTAAACACCCTAAAGCGTTTAAATGCTAATATGTGGGAACCGGCTATCGACAGATACAAGGACATGCTAAAGGAGCATCCCGATATGTTTCAAAGGGTTCCACTTACCTATATTGCTTCATATCTTGGTATAACACCAGAAAGTCTTAGTAGAATCAGAAAGAAAAATAATCAATAGACTTCCTGATTTTACAATACCCTATTATCTATTTTTTTTCAAACTTCACTTGACATAGGTCAATTTTATTTCTTAACACAGGTCAAGTACTTCAAGTTTTCATGCTTTTACATTTGTATTAAAAGATATTCAAAACAGAAGAATACAATTTTAATACAACAAATAAATTAAAAGTCATGAAAAAGTTAAGTTTATTATTGGTGCTATTATTTGTAACTGGCATCTATGTTTTTGCACAAAAAAACCAAGTTAAGATTAATGAATCTCAAGTTAAATGGACTGGAACAAAAATAGGCGGATCTCATAAGGGAGAAATCAAAATTGAACATGGGTTCCTTTCTTTAAAGAGTGATCAAATTATTGGCGGTGAAATCGTTATGGACATGAACAGCATTACCGTTACTGATATTGAAGACCAGGGATACAATCAAAAATTAGTTGGCCATTTAAAGTCAGATGATTTCTTTGGAGTTGAAAAATTTTCAAACTCGAAGTTTGTGATCAGCAAAGCAACAGAATTTGCAGATGGCAAGGCAAAAGTTACCGGACAACTTACCATTAAAGGCAAAACGGAAAGCTTAAGCTTTGATGTTTTTAAAGATGGAAACAGCTATACTGCACAAATTAAAGTTGACCGTTCAAAATTTGATGTTCGTTATGGCTCAAACTCATTCTTTGACAACTTAGGCGATAAAGTGATTGGCGATATTTTCACTCTTGACATTTCACTTATCATTTAATTCCTCATCACGGCAAGCATGGGATTTATCCCATGCGATTCTAATAAAAAAGCAAAATATCATGAATATTTTAATCGTAAAATACCTACCATCAGGTAGTAAATCAAATACTCTTGGTTTATTAAACCACTTTACAGAAAATTTAAGTACAAAACACAATATTACGGAAGTTGACTTGCTTAAATCGCCTCCAAAATATTTCGACGAGCTTACATTAGGTGCTTATGCCAAAAGAAACTTTGGTGGAATTGAACTTGATTCAAAAGAATCAGAAGCCATAAAACCACTTGATGAACTAAATGAACAATTTATAAATGCTGATTTGGTAGTTCTAGCTCTTCCTATGCACAATTTTTCATTGCCGGGAATCGTAAAAGTATATTTAGATGCGATCATGCAAAGCGGTAAAGTATTCAAATATGAAAATGGAACTCCCCTTGGATTAATGGATAAAATGAAATTTGTAACACTTTACACCAGTGCAGGTAAATACCTGGGGGATTATGAATTTTTAGATAATGTAAAAACCCTTCTAAAAATAGAACTCGACTTTATGGGCATTAAAGATTACGGCTTTGTTCATGCCAGTAGCGGAAATCCTGACAACATCGAATCTGAATTCGCAAATGCAAAACAAGAAATTGATCAGATAATTCAAAACTGGAACATATAATCCACAAGAAACAAAATGATTATAGAAAGGAGATGTTAGCGCATCTCCCTTCTAATAATTTACTTCACCCACTCAACAATTTCTTCCATCGGAAAACGTGATTGAGGAAAGGGAGAATCCTCTTTTCTATAGCCAAATGCTACCATTGCTGCAACACCAAGTTTATTCATATCTACAATTCCTTCGTCAACTAAAATTTCTTCAACCTTGGTTCTGTCGAAACCTTCAATTGGACAAGAATCAATTCCAATTTGAGCCGCGGCTGTCATCATATTTGCAAATGGCAAATACACCTGTTTACAAGCCCAGTCAAAAATTTTACGATCATCTGTTAAGTCGAACTCATTATCCATAAAGTTGCCAAAGAATTTTAACTTCATCTCTTCAATATCAGCTGGAAGTTTATCCACCTCTTGCGATTTGTATTTTAGATATTCCGATCCAACACGCATTTCATCTCCTTTACGAGCCAAAAGAATAACAAAGTGACTTGCCGAAGCCAATTGCTTTTGTGCTCCCCAACTAGGTTCTGACAATTTCTCACGTAGTTCTTTATTTTGTACTACAATAAATTTCCAAGGCTCCCATCCAAATGAACTTGGAGAACGTCTTCCAACCTCAAGAATAAATTCGAAATCATCATCTGAGATTTTCTGATCCTCTTCAAAAACTTTTATTGCGCGACGATATGCATGCGCTTTCAATATTTCTTCTTTTTTTTCTTTCATACGGCATTAATTTTTCTTGCTTCAAAAATATCTTATATATACTTTCGTGTCAAGTACATACTTTTTTCATACATAGTATATTTTTAGATACTTTTATTGAATATCAACCTATTATCAACCACAAGAAATTTAAATATGACTAAAAAAAAATCAGATGCTCCAATTTGTGCTTTAGATTATGCGTTTAGAAGAATAGGTGGTAAACACAAAGCTCGTATTCTTTGGTACATCTATCAGCAAAATAATGTATTGAGGTATGGAGAACTAAAAAAAATGGTTCAGAATATTACATCAAAGATGTTAACCCAAACTTTGCGCGAGTTGGAGGAAGATAACCTGCTTAATCGTAAGGTTTATCCTGTTGTTCCACCCAAAGTAGAGTACTCGCTTACCGAAACGGGAAAAGAATTGATTCCATTTATAGAGCATATTGGTGCTTGGGGGCGCGCGCAGATGGAAAAAGAGAAGGTGGAAAATAAAAAAAAGGACGAATAATCATTCGCCCCATATTTTATAAATCTTCTATTACATAAACCAAAGTCTTAATTAATTTGGATGAAAAACTTAAGCCCTTGTTGCTGCCAGAACTTGTTAAACTAGCAATGCCTCTGCCAACATCAATGGCTTTTTGCCCTTTAATCAATTCCAAATCATCCATTGAGAGTAATATTTTACTTGAAGGAACAATAATGTGTAAGGTCTCTGCCAAGAATATGGTCAACAATTGATCTGAATCTTGAGTATCAATAATCAATTTTCCTGAATCCGCAATAGCATATTCTGCTTCAATTATTGCATTTTTAGCATTACTAATCTCAAATGACTTTTTGTGCAGGTCAATACTATTCAAGCGAATAAATTCAAACTGAACGTTTTCCTTGCTTGCCGCTTCAATAAATAATTCCTGATCTACTTTAAGAGAGTCATTTCCCAATTGGTTTGAATTCGCTAAAAATGAATCCAAAAGGTCTCTCCTGTTTTCTGTCGAAAATAAATTTTGCTTCTGTGTAAATGTTCTGACTTCCATACCTTTTAGATTTTAATTAAAACTAGCATCTAAAAGGCAAAAGGAATGCCAAAGAGTGATTCTAAAAGTTAAGAAAACTCAAGTTTTGTTACACCACTGATATACTGCACATTAACAACCAATACAGACTCTACCATTTTACATCAAAAGTGTTCAATTCTGCACATTTAACTCTAAGCTTGTGGCAAATTCGCACAATCGGGCCAAATCGCACATTTACTGCTGATTTAAAAGTGTGAATTTTCTCCACGACTGTGGATTTTTTTCACATTTTAAGAAAGTTTAAAAACACTATAATTTATTCATTCTGCTACGAAGTGCACTTCTGGTTATTCCTAAATATTCTGCAGTTTTAGATTTGTTGTTATCGAACTTTTTTAGAGCCTTCCTTACAATCTCCAATTCCAATTGCTCAATATGAAGTTCATTTTCAGGCAGTATAATTCGTCCTGGAATAAGTGGCTGATCACCTGCTGCTATCTCCTCATTTTCTGCCTGAAGAAATCTAATGTGCTCGGGTTTTAATTCGATATCATTATACAAGAGTGTCGCTCTTTCGATGGTATTTTTTAGTTCACGAATATTTCCTGGCCAATCGTAATCCTTCAATATCGATTGAGCTTCTTTGCTGATGAACTTAAATTTACGTCCTCTCTTCTTGGCATATTGATCCAAAAATATCTGTGAAAAAGACAGAATAGCTTCTTTTCGTTCCTTTAAAGATGGAATGTATAAACGACCAGTATTCAATCGGTAATACAAATCGCTTCGGAAGGTCTTCTCCGAAACCATTTCCTTTAAATTCCGATTGGTTGCACAAATAATACGTACATCCAAATCAATTGCCTGGCTACCACCAACACGATACATCTCTTTTTGCTGCAATACTCTCAACAGCTTTGGTTGCATGTCCAGAGGCATTTCTCCAATTTCGTCGAGGAATAATGTTCCGCCTTGTGCCAACTCCAATTTACCTGGCTTACCTTCCTTTTTTGCACCAGTAAATGCTCCGTCGGCATAACCAAATAACTCACTCTCGAATAAGGTTGGCGAAATTGCCGAACAGTTTATCGAGATGAAAGGTTTCAAGGTATCTGACTCCTGACCGAAATGAACCAATCTTGCCATTACCTCCTTACCAGTACCTGTTTCGCCTTCAATCAATACAGGAACCGATCGATCTTCATGAAATTGCTCTGCCATACGAACTACTCCACGCATGGCATCCGAAAACACACCAATTTTACCTACCGAAGTAATTTCTCTAATGGTAGTTTCGTAATAATTAATTCTCTCTGCCTCATCTTTTTTAGCGGAAGTAATCTCTCTTTCGAAATTTTCCTTTAAATCCCGATTTTCAGTCTTCAATCGAATATTCTCGGCAACCCTTTCAATTAGTATTGCCAATTCCTCAATATTTACAGGCTTAAGTAAATAATCATAAGCACCTCCCCGTAAAGCTTCAATGGAAGTTTCCATATCGCCAAAGCCAGTCATAATAACAACCTCAATAACTTTACCTTCTTGTGTACTTTTAATTCTTTTTAATAATTCCAAACCTGAAATACCAGGCATTCTCATGTCGGATATTACCATTCGATAATCTTCCGTTTGCATTAATCTTAATGCTTCTTCTCCATTATGGCATAAACTAATCTGATGTCCCAATTGCTCCTCAATGAATTCGGCAACTGCAGCCCCACTGGAAATATCATCATCAACAATTAATATCCTCATGATTAATAGGTTTTATAAAGAAAACTTACTCTTGTAATTTAAATTTAACGATAAAGCTAGCTCCTCCATCGGCATTGTTATAGTTGGAAATGTCTCCTTGAAATCGATCGATAAAAGATTTTACGATGGCCATTCCTAATCCACTTCCCGATTCAGGTCCTTTGGTTGTAAACAATGGATCATAGATTTTTTCTTGAATTTCTTCATCTATACCTGTTCCATTGTCATGGATTTCAAAAATTCCATATTGCTTGTCCTTGCTCAATCTGATTAAAATTCGTTTGGATTCCTTTTTCACCTTATCCAGCGAATGAATCGAATTTACAATCAAATTAACAACAATTTGCTCAAACTGTATAAAATTGGAATGTACTAAAATCTCCTCTGTAGGCAAATCACTTTGCAACTCAATACTGTGGTCATAAACTTGTCTTTCCACTAATGATAAAGCACTATTAACAGCGCTTAACATGTCAACCGTCTCGCTTCCGATATCTCTTGGTTTCTCCCAAAATTTACGCATATGTTTAATAATGGAGTCAATACGCTCTGTTCCTTCAGATATGGTTTTGATTTTTCGGGTAAACATCTCAGGCAGCTCCCCTGGATTTCTTTTTTGCCAGAACAATACGCTATCTGCGGTAATTTTTATGGCATTTAATGGTTGATTAATTTCATGGGTAATTCCTGCAGCCATAACTCCAATGGAGGCCAATCGAGACGATTCTTCCAATAATCGAATGGCATCCAAATTTTTTTGTTCTGCCTCAATTCTTGCCTCCATCAACGAATTTCGCTCCCATGCATTGGCAATCATATTGACTGTACTGAAAAAGATGGATATTTCATCTCTTGTCCATTTGTATTGTTGATTTTGAGAAAACCCCATTAGGCCAAGTACCTTTTTCTCAACAACCACAGGCAATATTACCACAGATTTGATATTTCTTTTGCGATAGAATTCTCTTGCCTTATCACCTAAATTAGAAAGATCATTCGATACAATACTCCTGTGCTTTTGCAAACGCGCAATAACATCCTCTAGTTCCGAAAAATAGAACTGATCAACATCTTTAATATTTTTCCCTTTGGTAGATATTCTACTTTTAATTTTTACAGCAAAGTCATCAGATGATTGAATCGAATAAAGACTTATTCTGGCTACATTCAATTCCTCTGTCATCAATTTTAAAACATCATCCAAAACATGCTTAAAATCAGCAGAAGCATTCAGCAAACGCCCAATTATACCAAGTAAACGCTCATGTTTAACTGATATTTTCAACCTTTCTTTCTCTTTGATTAAAGCTCGTTCCGCTCTTATTCTCCTGATGATTGCTCTAGATAGAACTACAATAATAAGGGTAGAAATAGATATAATTCCCAGAACAATATGCACCCACTCCCTATGTTCACTATAAAAAGATCGAGGTGAATTTCGAAGAAATGTTCCCTTTGGCAAAACGCCATCGTCAATATTAAATCGCTTTATTTCATTGTAGTTTACAACATATTGATCCAAAGGTTTTCTATGAATAGGAATTGAATCAATAGGTGTTCCACTTAGAATATTATCTACCATTTTTGCAGCCATCTCGCCATGAAAACTTCCTTTTACAATTTTCCCTCCAATTACACCATCGTTAACATAGAATGACCATACAATATAAACAGGAACTTTGCTGGCTGGAATCAAAAGATCCAAATTATCTTGAAAGCTTATAAACTTGCCTTGTTTATCTTTGTTAAAAGTAAGTAACAAAATGGATGTATCACCTTTCACTTTTTTTACATCGGTCACCAATTCGTCTATGGTTTTATCTTCGTAATAGATAAACTCCAATTGATCTTTATACTTTTTTTGTATATCAACCATGGATAACTTGTTGAGCTTTCCCGTTGTAGTTATATTATCATTGATTACAACAAGTTGTTTGGTATTGGGTCTTGTTGTTAGGATTAGGTCAATTACTCCATCCCAGTCAACCTCTTCGGCAACACCGGTTATATTTTGCATTCCTTCAATCATTTCATCTTTAAAATGATTGATCCCACAAAAAACAATAGGAGTATTCTTAAAGTATTTGTCCCCATGATTGCGAACAAAGGAGAGTGCATTATTGTCAGACACAATAATTGCATCGTAATTTTCCTTCATCAGCTTCAAATCATACAATTCAATTAGCTTCTCAAGGTATTCGGGTGATGGGTTTCTTTTGGTATCAAGATATTCGTAATCAAGCTCATATTTATTCCCAACGGAATCCATAACAGATTGAATACCCAAGTTTACATTATCGGTCCAACGCAAACCTTGATGATAGGAATGAAGAACGAGTATTTTTTTCCTGCCATTGGAATAAGCAACAATTGAAGTAAACAGAAAAAAAATGATTAATAAATTGCGTAAACACCTCATATCGTCTTTGAATTGATAAGAAACACTTGCCCAATATAAGTGAAATATCAACATTTTAGGCAGATGCTAAGATGTTACGCAGAAGTTTTAAAGAGGTTATCAAACAGCAATCGTAAAAATAAATTTACTTCCTTTGCCCAATTCACTTTCAACTCTCATCTCTCCACCATGCCTTTCCACAAACTCTTTACAAAGAATTAAACCAAGCCCGGTTCCTGTCTCATTTTCAGTTCCATTCTTAGTTACCTTCTCATCAATCTTAAACAATTTGCTAATGTTTTCTGGTGTAATTCCTATTCCATTATCAGCTACTGTAATTTCAATAAATTGATCTAGCACCCGCGAACTAACTTTAATTACACCCCCTCGAGGTGTGAATTTTATTGCATTGCTCACCAGGTTTCGCACTACCGTATCAATCATGTTCTCATCAACAAAAGCCTTAAGGTTTTCATCAATCTCTGCTGATAAACAAATTTCTTTGTGCTCTGCACTTCCGGTTAGTAAATTGACTACTTCGTTTACCAAATTCCATAAATCAACCTCTTTTGGTTTAAATTTGATATTGCCAGTCTGCATTCGGGCCCATTCCAAAAGGTTTTCCAACAATTTGTATCCCCTTCTGGCTGATTGATTAATGATTTCATGAAAATTATGAAGTTGTTCCTTATCAAGCTCTTTAGAACTATTTACCAGAAAATCTGAAGCTCCAATTAATGAAGCAAAAGGATTTTTTAAATCATGTGCAATAATGGAAAAGAATTTATCCTTAGTCGCATTCAAACGTTCCAACTCTTTTCTTTGTCTTTCGATCATCACCTTCTGGCGAGTCAATTCTTCCTCCAACTGATCCTTCACCATCATACGCTTTCTGATATTCTGTAAAGGAATCAAAACCGTATCAATAATTTTAATATTGAATTTGATCTCAACTTCTCTCAAATTGTCCTGTGTACATTGCAACAAAACACTATCGACTTTAGCTCTAGCCGATGCAGAACGAGTATCAGTATCAATTAATGCGTATTCCCCAAAACTTCTGGACTCATCTAATTCAATAAAAATGTGATCCTCATCATGAATTTGTATACATCCTTCTGCAATTACATATACTGCTCCTCCCGGATCACCGAAGGTAAAAATGCAGTCACCTGCGGGTACATTCTTAATTTCTACAATTTCAGACAGGTAAGCAAAAACTTTTTCATCCTGCTCCGCCAGGAAATCTAATTTCCTTAACAATGAAATCTTGGTCTCAGAAGGTAAAATCATTTTAGGTCGTGGTTTGGTCGACTACAAATTTATCTATTTATCATTCAAATAAATAAAATCTAAAAAATAAAGACAAAAAAAAACTGCTGAAATTATCAGCAGTTTCAATTCATTATACGATCTGATTAGAACAATTTAAATCCTAATGTTACATTAAACATTTTGTTCTTCTTCAAGAACTCAGATGAAACATCGCTTAATCCAAATTCATAATCCACATCCAAAGTAAGTTTCCAAACGTCAACACCTGCTCCTACTTTAGCATTCCAAACCGCACCTTTTAAATCTTCATCTTCAAATCGTTGCTTCAAAGCTGAAGAAAAGCTATCATCAATATTAAATGATGCAACAGGTCCAGCAAATGCTCTTAATTTAAAAGCAGGAAGTTTTACAAGCTTGTAACCTAATAACATAGGAATATCCATGCTCTTAGTTTTAACGTCTCCACTAACTCCATTAACAACAACTTCACTTTTTCTAGATACATAGTTTAATTCTGGTTGTAGATACCATTTGTTCAAATTAATTCTTAAAAAGGCACCTAACATCATTCCATTATCAGCCTTATCTTTAACTTCTGATACTGATGGCATTTTCGTATCCATTTTTGTACTTACCAAACCAGCATGTACACCAAAATTTATAGGAGATGACAATTGAGCGAATAATGCAGAACTGAACAAACAGATCACTGCTAATAAGATTAATTTCTTCATAGTTAAATAATTTTCAATTTTTAGAAATACTAATTTAATAGTTTTTTTAACATTAATCGTTAATTTAAAATGATTAATGTTATAAAATATAATATATACTACTAAATAAACCGAACGAGCACAAAAAAACCCGACTCAAAGCCGGGTTTAATATTTTGTTATGATGGAATTATAATCCCAATTTCTTTTTCATTTCTTTCGACAAAGCATCCTTGTGAATCATGAAAGACATGGTTTTGTATGCTACGAATGGGAATGAAGCATAGAAGTATCCGTCGTACTTGTTGCTATCATCAGCCCATGAGTTCTTCACAATAAAGTATTTGTTATCTTTTTGATCTTTTGCAATACCTACAATGTGCATACCGTGATCATCAGTAGTTGTGTAGTTATCGTATGCAATTTGACGCAATTCCTGAGTAATTTCTTTCTCTTTAACAGGACCAGCATCACCACTTAATTTGGCAGCTTTCTCAGTTTTTGAAAGAGATTCCCATTTTGAAATTTCAGAATCTGTCATGTTTTTAGTTTCAGTTTCAGGAACAATAGCGATACCTTTTCTGTACATGAAACCTTTTTCACTTACGTCAGAAGCCCAACCAATGGTATAACCATCCATGATTGCTTTCTCCATAATTTCCATCATTTCATTCAATGGCACGTTGTAAACCTCATCCCACAACCAGTTATCTGGCACTTCTATAATGAATTTTTCATAGAATGGGTGGTGAGTGTATGATGAAATCTCGATATAATCATCAGCATTCACACCAACAAAATCCTTAGCAAATGACTTTGGAGTATACTCTTTTCCTTCGTACTCGAATTTCTCTGGCTTCTCACCCAAATAAGAATCTAGAATTCCATCGAAACCTTTGTGCCAAACTGGAGTTAATTTTTTATTTCTGTTCTTGATTACAGCAGTAACGTAGTCATTCAAAACAGCATCCAACTCACCATGAGTATGTCCTTCTTCACCGTAATTTAATCCTTCGTAAACTCCTTCAGGTACGATACCGTAGTTTTTCAACACATAAGTAACATCGTGGAAGGCTCCACCGCCACCAAAGTTGAAATTACCATGCATTCTAACATGTCTTTTCGCTTTATCTGAATAGCAGTTGTATACTACGAACATTTCAGACAAATCTACTTCTGGCTTACCCATTCTAATCATTTCTGATTCGATGAATGACAAACCTGAGAATGACCAACATGTTCCTGATCTGTGCTGATCTTTTACAGATGTTGCAGGTAATCTTTTGATATCAGAAAACTGATAAGCTTCTTTTTTCTTCTCATCTTTTTTCACTCCAGCAGAAGCCGAAAAAGCCAATCCTGCTGCTAAAAGTCCAACGCTTAAGAATTTTAGTTTCATGTGTCAATAATTTTATAGTGTTCATTTGGAATAAGATTCCAACACCGACCAACTCCCTATTATACTATTTATCAATCGGTAATAAACATTTATGTATTTTGTTATAATGTATTCAAACGCTTGCAAAATTAGCAAAAGCAAATCCTTAAACAAGGACTATTGTCAGTTTAACACATGTTTTAGACAAACCCTTTATTTTTCTGGTTTTCCCTATAAAAAAAGAGAGCATGCATAAGCAGTACTCTCATTTTATTTCTTGAATTAATAAGCTGATTTAACCCATTACAATTTGTTTGCCCAACACTCCTTTTTTTGACATCAGGTCCATACAGGAATCTACAATATCTTCTTCTCGTAAATTCTTTGAATTGTATATGACATCAAAAACAGTTGCTGGCAATGGTTCTTTGTTAAAGTAATTTCTCAGAATTTCTCTTTTCTTATCAATTTCTTCTGCATACTTACGCATTTCTTCCATGCTTAGCTTGTAAATTTTCTGCAGTTGGGAAGCCCTCCATTCCAAAGGAGCATGCAATTTTACATGAAACGATCTTTCAATATCATTGGTTAGTACTACGCCTCCTCTACCTATAATAATACAGTTGCCTTTGCATGCAAACGACCTTACCACTTCGGCAATTGTCTTTTTAATTTTTCTATCGCTTTGATAATACTTACTCGACAGAGCTGCCAGAATTTCATCCCATGTTGATTTTTCCATAGAATTAAAAACATATTCAATTTTAGCGGGATCCAAATTTAATTCCTTTGCCGATCGCTCAAGAATTTCCTTGGTCAAAACAGTCCATCTCTTTCCGGTCTTTACACTTAGCTTTGCCGCCAAGCTGTTTGCAATGTTAATTGCTGTACATCCGCACTCACGAGAGATGGTAACAACAGGTCCTTCACAAAACATCTCCTTTTTAGGATCGATAATTTTTGATTCATACCTTTTTTCCATGTACTTTAACAAAATATTGTCCATATCCACCTCCAAATTAGTTAGTTTATCTCTTTATAATTTAAGATTTTTTAAGAACATATAAAAATGAAATGGCTTGGTTCTTGTTATATAGAGTGATTATTTAAAAGAAGGTTTTTTTATTTTTATAAATTTGTAATTCATAACTCAAGCTCACCAAAAAAGAATACAATGCGCAATAGATTTGTTCAGCTTATTATCACTCTGATTATATTATCCTGTCCTATAGTTTTAAAGGCACAATTAAACACCAACAATATTTTCGATAAAGGTAGAAGTGCAATTTATTTTGATGATTACACCGAGGCAATCAACAAATTCAACGACATCATCAGGGTAAAACCATATTTACCTGAACCTTATTTCTTTCGGGGACTGGCAAAATCTCACCTTGAGGATTACAATGGTGCAATTGTTGATTATACCAAAGCCATTGAAATGAATCCCAATTACACTTTTGCTTTTCTGTACAGGGGAATTGCCAAAAATGCACTTAATAGATTCCAGGATGCAATCATTGATTTTGATAAGGCCATGCTGCTAAAACCCAATATGGCAGATATTTATTTTAGCAAGGGGAATAGTTTGCTATCCTTAAAACAATACAAAAGTGCAGAAGAAAATTATACAAAAGCCATTCAAATTGATCCGGAAATATTAGGCGTTTATTTAAATCGATCCATTGCACGTGAAAATCTGGATGATATCGATGGTGCAATAAAAGATTGTAACAAAGCCATTCAATTGAATAACTTCTCGGCCCATGCCTTTGGAAATCGAGGATATCTAAAATTCAAAAAAGAAGATTACCACGAAGCCATAAAGGATTACAACCGTGCTTTAAAACTTGAACCGGAAAATGCGAGGGTTCTTATGGCAAGAGCTTTCGCAAATTACCGTCTAAAAGACTTAAAGGGCACCATGGATGATTACAACAAAGTGCTTGAAATTGATCCCAATAATGCTCACTGTTACTACAACAGAGCCTTGTTAAAATCAGAAATTGGAGACTATAATTCAGCAATTGATGATTTCAACAATGTTTTGGAAATGAATCCTGACAACATGCTAATCTATTTCAACCGAGGATTTGTAAAGACTGACATTGGAGACCTGTATGGTGCCATGGCCGATTTTAGCACTGCCATTCGAATCTATCCTGATTTTGCCAAAGCCTACCTTGCCAGAGCATCGGTAAAGCGTGATTTAAATGATGAACAAGGTGCCATGAAAGATAGACATCAGGCATTACAGATTATCGACAGATACAAGAAAATGAAAAACGAAGGCAAAATGTCTGCGTTTGTTGATACAACAGAAAACTTTCAACGTTTGATTGACTTAAATTCCAGAGAATCATTTACCGAAGAGATTATTAAAGGACGAGTTCAGGATAAACGCGTAAACATCGAATTGGAAGACAACTTTCACATTACACACTTGAGCATGGATAGCTTGCGTGCAGGAAAGATTCAGTATTACGATCAAACAATCATGAAATACAACCAGCAGCACAATTACAGTCCTGCATTTACCATTTCCAATCACTTAAGAAGGTATCCAAAATCATTGGTTGAAAAGCAGATTGCCGCTGCACAGAATCAAATTCAATCCGATCCGGCCAAAGCTTATTTCCACAGAGGAACCTATCAGCTGATGGACAAGAAATACAACAATGCCATTGATGACTTTAACAAAGCTTTGGCGAAAGATAAGAACCAGATTTTTGCCTATTTCAATCGCGCCAACGCATTGGTAGCCATGACCGATTACATCCAATCCATTGGAACAGGAAATGAATCGGTGGTTAGCTTAAGACCTGATGATAAAAAGGATAAAAACGAAGTGATTGTTGATTACTCCAGCGCAATTAAGGATTACACCAGGGTAATTCAATTGGATCCATCCTTTGGTTTTGCAATTTTCAACAGGGCTAACGCCTACGCCAAGTCAAAACAATTCAAGAAAGCCATTGCCGATTATGATTGGGCTTTACAATTGGATCCTAACTTTAAAGAAGCATACTACAATCGTGGGCTAATTTATCTGTTCCTTAACGATAAAACATTGGCATACGAAGATTTAAGTAAGGCTGGTGAGCTTGGATTAATTGATGCATACAATGTAATCAAACGATATTGTAACAAACAAGATTAGAAGACTTTGAATAAGTATTTTAATTTTGTGATTTTAGTTAAAACCTCCAAACTATGGACGATTTCTTCGTTATCAAAAATTTTAAGTCCTCACAACCAAAAGGTTGCTCCGGGTTTAAACTTTATCTAGCCTTGAACTCGGCACATATTTTGGGTTATTCAAAGTCTCCTATTAAAAATTGTCCTGATATCAGGATAGAACGATAAAATAAATGACACCAAATCAACCTTTAGCTGAACGCCTGCGTCCAAAAGATTTAAGCAATTATCTTGGACAAAAACATTTGGTTGGCGAAAAAGCCGTACTGCGTAAAATGATAGAATCAGGAAACATCTCCTCTTTCATTTTGTGGGGACCTCCTGGAGTTGGTAAAACCACTCTGGCAAAAATCATTGCGAATCAGCTGAATCGTCCGTTCTATACTTTATCGGCAGTTAACTCTGGTGTTAAGGATGTTCGAGAAGTGATTGCCAAAGCCGAAAGCCAAAGGTTTTTCTCTTCTCCCAACCCGATTCTGTTTATCGATGAGATTCATCGATTTAGCAAATCGCAACAAGATTCATTATTGGGAGCGGTTGAGAATGGAACCGTAACCTTAATTGGTGCTACTACCGAAAACCCTTCCTTCGAGGTAATTTCTCCACTTCTTTCAAGATGCCAGGTTTACGTGCTTAAAGCACAGGAAAAAGAAGAGTTGGAACACTTGATCGATCATGCGATTGAGAACGATAGCTACCTAAAAGAAAGAAACATCAGCGTCAAAGAAAAGGATGCGCTGCTAAAGTTTTCGGGTGGTGATGCAAGAAAACTCTTAAACATTCTTGAACTCGTAATCAATTCACAAACCAGTGATGAGATCATCATCACCAATGAATTGGTGACCAAGGAGCTTCAGGAAAATCCATCGATGTACGACAAAGATGGAGAGCAACATTACGACATTGCTTCAGCAATGATCAAATCCATCAGAGGTAGCGATCCGGATGCTGCTGTGTATTGGTTGGCCCGAATGCTGGAAGGTGGTGAGGATCCAAAATTTATTGCACGCCGACTGGTAATTTCATCCAGTGAAGACATTGGATTGGCCAATCCCAATGCCTTATTGCTTGCCAATGCATGCTTTCAGGCCGTTAACCTGGTTGGAATGCCAGAATCCAGAATCATTTTGTCGGAAACTGCTATTTACCTTGCTACATCGCCAAAAAGTAATGCTTCCTACCTTGCAATAGGCAAAGCGCAAGCATTGGTGAGAGAAACAGGTAACTTGTCTGTACCTTTACATTTGAGAAATGCTCCTACCAAATTGATGAAGAATTTGGACTACGGAAAGAACTACAAATACTCACACGATTATCCGGGTAACTTTGTAGAACAGGATTATTTACCCAAAGAAATTAAAAATCAACGCTTGTATATCCCACAACAAAATGCTCAAGAAGCAAAAATTTGGGAGAGATTAAAAAATTGGTGGAAGAATAGATTCTAAAATTGCTTACTTTTGCCATTAAATAAAACCGAAAATCATGATTAAAAATATTCCAAATATTAAACATACCGATAGTGGTAACTTCTTTCTTTTAGCTGGTCCTTGCGCAATTGAGGGCGAAGAGATTGCCATGAGAATTGCCGAAAGAGTTGTTGAAATCACCAACAAACTTGAAATTCCTTACATCTTTAAGGGATCATACCGCAAAGCCAACCGTTCAAGATTGGATTCTTTTGCAGGTATTGGTGACGAAAAAGCACTAAAAATCCTTAAGAAAGTAAGCGATACTTTCGGAGTTCCAACCGTTACTGACATCCACAATCCTGAAGAAGCTGCCATTGCTGCTGAGTATGTAGATGTATTGCAGATTCCAGCATTCCTATGTCGTCAGACAGATCTTTTGGTAGCTGCTGCAAAAACAGGTAAGGTTGTCAACATCAAAAAAGGACAATTTTTGGCTGCTGAATCTATGAAGTTTGCTGTAAACAAAGTTCGTGAATCAGGTAACGATCAAGTGGTGCTTACCGATAGAGGAAACATGTTTGGATACCAAGATATGATTGTTGATTACAGAGGTATTCCAGTAATGCAAGAAAACAATTGTCCTGTTGTTTTGGATATCACTCACTCTTTGCAGCAGCCAAACCAGGCTGGTGGTGTAACTGGTGGACGCCCTGAACTAATCGAAACAGTTGCCAAGGCAGGTATTGCAATTGGTGCTGATGGTATCTTCATCGAAACGCATCCTGACCCTGCAAATGCAAAGTCGGATGGTGCAAACATGCTACACTTGGATTATTTGGAAGATCTACTTACAAAATTGGTTGCAATTCGAAAAACGATCAATCAATTCTAATATCGAAATCATTAAGAAATTCCCATAGGGTTCTGAGAGTGTCACTTCAAGTGATGCTCTCAGTTGTTTTATACAGGGTATTAATGATTGATACCCATCATCTTGAACTCTTCTCTTTATACACATTTATTTTCTTGAATATAATTCGACAAACAATCAGATATCTAATTGTTTAATTTCTAAATTCTCCCCTTCTAGGGGAGATGGCGACAGCCAGAGGGGTGTATTTTTAATTGAATCTCTTATCTCACCCTTTTCCCTGTCGGGATTTTCCCTAAAAGGGAAAAGTTCAACATGAAAATGTTCTCTAATATTCATATGCATTTAATCAATAACGTTATTTCATATTTACACATAAATAGAAGATCTTAAGAGAGAGCATCAAAATACATTCTAACACAGAAAACATACAAAACAAAAGATCCGACCAAGGCCGGATCTTTCTTTTTACACAAAATTACCTATTACTAATATTGCTCACGCTTCACATATGTGGTATGAAGTAATTTGTGAGATTTATGGCTTAAAGGTTCTTCTAAGAATTCCTTATAAATTTGAACGATTTCAGGATTTTCGTGTGACTTTCTGATCGGAAGATCACTATCCTCATTGTAAATCGCTTGCATTCGCTTCATACGAACTTCATCATCTACTGGATATGGCTGACCACCACCTCCCAGGCAACCACCTGGACATGCCATAATTTCTATAAAGTGATAGAAACTTTCTCCATTCTTGATGTTGTCCATTAATTGATGTGCATTTTCAAGACCATTGGTAATTGCACACTTCAGCTCAACTCCCTCAAGGAATTTCCAATCATCAACAGTTCCCTCAATCTTAATGCTCGCTTCTTTCACACCTTCCAGACCACGAACAGGAAGAATTTCAAGATTCTCAAATGGTACCTCACGTCCAGTTACAATTTCGTAAGCTGTACGAAGAGCCGCTTCCATTACACCTCCTGTTGCACCGAAGATGACTGCAGCACCAGAACCCGTTCCCATAATGGAATCAAAGGATTCATCATTTAATTTTTCAAACTCAATACCAGCCTGACGAATCATTACTGCAAGCTCTCGGGTAGTCAATACAAAATCAACATCCTTGTAACCGCTATCCTTCATTTCTGGACGGTTGGCCTCATATTTCTTGGCCGTACACGGCATGATGGAAACAGAAATAATATTTTGAGGATCTACTTTAACGTTCTTCGCATAATAGGTCTTTGCCAAAGCACCAAACATCTGCTGAGGTGATTTACAAGTAGACAGGTTAGGAAGATACTCTGGGTATTTGTGCTCGATGTACTTCACCCATCCTGGAGAACAAGAGGTCGCCATAGGCAATGCAACATCAGGATCATCCTCTACCAATGCACGCTTCAATCTTGTCAACAACTCAGTTCCTTCCTCCATAATGGTAAGGTCGGCAGTAAAATCAGTATCCAATACCGAATCAAAACCCAAACGACGAAGAGCAGAAACCATTTTACCGGTAACACGAGTACCCGGCTCAAATCCCAGTTCTTCACCCAAACCGATACGAACAGCAGGAGCCGTTTGCACCACAACATGAGATTCAGGATCAGCAATGGCATCCCAAACTTTCTCTACATACGATTTCTCAGTTAAAGCACCCGTAGGACAGTGAACAATACACTGACCACAATTGGTACAAACGACCTCGTCCAATGCACGATCGAATACCGTTGAGATCTTCATCTCAGAACCTTTGTGAGCTACCGCAATGGCACCAACACTCTGAATTTCGGCACAAGTACGAACACAACGCTGACAACGAATACATTTCGAATCATCCTTTTCAATGGCAGGAGAAATTCTGTCAACCGTATAGTTCTTATCAGGAACCAAATCAATAAAATCCTGGTTGGTAATCTGATATTCTGCCGCCAATTCCTGCAATTCACAATGCCCATTGCGATAACACTTGGTACATTCCTCGTTGTGCTCGGTAAGCAACAATTCGATGATGTGCTTGCGACAATTACGAACTTTCAGTGTATTGGTATTAATTTCCATACCTTCTGAAACAGGCATGGCACATGAAGCTACAAGTTTATTGTTTCCAACCTGTTCTACTACACAAACACGACAGTTCCCTGCAACGCAAAGGTCTTTGTGGTAGCATAAAGTTGGTATTTTGATATGGAGTTTTTCAGCTGCTTCGAGAATGGTTTGTCCCTCTTCTACACTTACAGCTATTCCATTGATTGTTAAATTTACCATGTTTGACATATCAAATTTCTTTTTAATGGTTTAAATAAATAGGAATTAGCTCTTTCTTAGTAAATCATTTCCTCACGGAAATTTTCTACAATAGAAGAGAATGAATTAGCCACAGACTGGCCCAAACCACATTTAGCTGTCAACTTCATCGTATCGGTAAGTTTAAGCAATTGGTCCAAATAAGAGGCTGGCTTTTCACCGCGCTTCACGGCTTTGATGCCTTTTAGTAGTTGCTGACAGCCCACTCTACATGGAGTACATTGTCCGCATGATTCCTCCTCGAAGAAATCCAGGTAGTTGTTCAATACATTGTACATGGAGCGAGAAGAGTTGAAGATCATCATCGATCCTCCTGTAGGCAATGAAATACCCGTTAATTTTCCTTGATAACCAATGGAAGTCTTTCCAAATCGTTTACGTGGAACCAAGAAACCAGAGGCTCCTCCCACCTGAACAGCTTTGGTGTCACCATCACCAAAGTCGTCAACGAAATCCTGTACCGACATACCAAGCTCTAATTCATAAATGCCTGGAATTGGCGTATCACCCGAAACCGAAAATACCTTCGATCCGCGAGAATCTTTCACACCCAGTTCGCGAAATTTCTTCGCACCATACTTTAAAATGGTATAGGAATGTGCCAATGTCTCCACATTGTTGATTACCGTTGGCTTGTCCATATAACCAATCTCGGTTGGGAAAGGAGGCTTATTTCTAGGCTCCCCGCGCTTGCCTTCCATCGATTCAAACAGAGCACTCTCCTCTCCACAGATGTATGCTCCACTTCCCATGAAAATTTCAACACGAAAATCCAATCCCAATTCGTCTAATATATCGTGAAATCTTCTCAATTCCTTTTTCAGATTTGGAACCAAGAATTTATATTCTCCTCTTAAATAAATGTAGCCTTTTCTTGCACCAATAATTTTAGCACAAACCGCCATACCGGATAGAACTTTATGAGGCACTCGGGTTAAAATTTCCCTGTCCTTAAAGGTTCCCGGTTCGCCTTCGTCGGCATTACAAATCACAAATTTTTCATCTACTTTTTGCTCGGCAGTCAATTTCCATTTCAAGCCGGTTGGAAATCCTGCTCCCCCTCTACCCTTGAGACCGGAATTCACCATCTCATTGATTACTTCCTGATTGGACCTTGCCAATGCATTTCTAAGAATCTCTTTACAATCCTGCTCATTTTTAAAGATAAGATCGATTCTATGAAGTTGTTTTTTAGTTGTTGTCATACCAAAGGGTATTTAGATTGTTAGTTTTGCTTTATCTAATACTAGCTTAGTTTTCTTCGCGATATTCTCTTAAAATATCCACCACCGATTCTGGCGTAAGCTCTGTATAAACATCATCGTTCACCAGCATGGCAGGCGCCTTATGACACCATCCCAAACAGTTGGTCTGAAGAATGGTAAACTTTTTATCTATGGTGGTTTCACCAACCTTAATCTTTAAGAAGTTCTCAATTGCCTGGATGATTTGGTTTTTGCCTTTCATGGCACAGGTAATTGTTTTGCATACTCGAATTACATACTTGCCTCTTGGATCTGTGTCGAGGAAGGAATAGAAGGTAGCCGTTCCGTAAACATCAGCAGCAGGTATGCTCATCTCTTTGGCAATCTTCAATATTGCCTCTTCCGATAGGTATCTTTCCTGATCAATCACTCCCTGAAGAATTGGAAGCAAATTTTCGCGATCAGTACCATGCTTGGCAACTAAATCATGCACTAATTTTTCTTGAAAATCCATACACTGTAGGTTTAAGGGTTAATACTAATAGAGTTTCTATATGAATATAAAAAAATTAAAGAAATATTTCTCTATTTATTTAAAAAACCTTAACAGTCAATCTATTACCAAAACAAACAATACTAAAGCTTAACTTAAGAAATCCATAACTCTCCAACATCAGCAAACAAAAGGTCTCTGGAAGGTTTACACCTATAATAATTTTCCAATACGTTCAACATAAAATGTCGCAAAACATACGTAATTTGTATTTAGACTCCTTTTAAACTATGATAAACGTGACAAAAGTCATAAAGAAAGCCTTCAGTAATTATCCGAAGGCTTTCTCTATGAATACTTTAAAGTTTTTAGCTTCTGAAAACTTGTTATTAATTTGATTTGTGATCAAATACAAGCTGATGCCATCTTTCCGTTTGTATTTTACTGAGCTGGTATTACTTTCTACTTCTGATTCGCACTTCAATTTATATCACCTTCAGTAATCAGTTGAAAAACGGTCTCAAGTTCCGGATCCTGCTTATTTAGAAAGTATTGATAATATTTTTCACCCCCAAGTTCTATGTCGGGATTGACTTTTAACTCAGGTACTTTTTCATAAAGCTCATCGGAAAAGTTCACCACCATTAACGGAACTTTCACTTTAAATCCCGTATGAGGCATTTGATAGGTAATATCGGTACCAGCCGTAATTGAATGATGAGATCCTCCAATTTGTTCTCCGATGATGACACCACGCTTCTCCCCCTTAAACATAGCCGTAAAGTAAGATGATGCGGAACAAGTATAACCGCCTACCAACAAATATACATTGCCCCGAAAAGCATGTCTGTTTGGAAACATTTCTTGCTCTTTAATAGCTTCAGAGATATAACTGGATTCGCCCTTTTCAAAATTTGATCGATAAGCATTCATAAAATCCGCAATATCTTCTTCTCCCTTACATTCTTTATCATCCAACTTTATAATATATTTCTCTTGGGGCAATAAGAAGTCTGGAATTTCAAGTTGAGCATGCTGTACAAACTTATTTTTAGCGATATAAGAGTATAAAAGTCCGGGATTATGGATTTCCCCTCCTCCATTATGCCTTAGATCAATTATAAGGTTCTCGGCTCCAAGCTTACCAACTTCTTTAAATATTTTTTTGAAGCATTTATCAAACTTAGCCTTCTTATTACTAAACCTTTCAAACCGTCCCAAGTTAGAATTCTCATCCCAACTAAAGCTATTCAACTGAAAGTAATATACTTTGTGCTTGGGATAATATTTGGTATTAATGAAGTTTTTCAAAGAATCTCTATTCAATGGATAAACACGCACCTCATTTAGCTCCTTCACACATTCGCTTAGATCTAACCCATCAATCTTCTTTTTTAAGTTTATTTCCGGGGCCGATGGTTCTGAATAGGCAACAGAATAAGATTGCGTGAAAGGCTTTTTTATACAATAGTCAAAGGAAAATTGGTTTTCCATATTCCTCTTCGAAAGATTATCTGAATCAGAAGAGATCATTCTTAAAACCGAATCGATGGCTTGACCATTAATGGAATGGATGATACTCGCATAGGGCAACATTCCACTTTTACCATTCACCACAACACGATCTTTCAAGATTTTTATAGGCATGGGAAATAGTTTTGCTCTTTTAAGTAGAGGGGTCAAAACATCTTCATCAATCTGAATACTCGCATGTTCATCAAATTGTGTGGGCAGATCCAATTCAGCCAGGAAATTAAAATACTCCAAGCTAGTCATAGCCTTACCCTCAATGGTATTTTTCTTTTCTTCTATCAGCTTAGAAATTTGGTTTCTCTCCTCCTTACTCAATTTTGGAGAAATTCCAATAACAATATCTCCCAGTATTTCCAGCTCTTCCTGTAACAATTTGGAATCAATTTTATCCTGCCCAAAAAGTTGATTACCCAGTAACAATAAGCCAGTTATTGTCAACAATAATATTCTCATGAAATGATCTTCTTATTAATTCTTGCAAATGATTTTGTAGTACCCATTACTTTAAGCGATATCCTTAGTTAGCTCCCGAACCATCAGTCTCCATCCCTTCATAAGCCATCTCCAACAATTCTATAGCAACTTCATCTCCCTCTTCCTTAAAATCAGGACTCAAAATCCTAGTTGGCCAGGCATTATGCAATTTCCAACTCATTGCCGGTTTACCACTTTCATCCAACAAACGAATGAGCACAGTACATTTATTCATGGCATTCATTTTAATTGAATCGTACCATTTAAAATAGTTATCAGTTTTTGTAAAAATCCCTTTTTTCAAGCTTACATTCACAGATTGCAAACCTCCTTCACTAGCAAGATCTAATCCTGCAACTTCTTGAAATTTTGCTTCAATACCTGACTCCAGCTTTACTTCAAAGTAGAACTTAGGCAATGGCCAAGTGGCATTTGTTTTATCTTCTGACATTCTTCTATTCTTAATCGATTAGCATTCTTTTTACTTACCATTTACATGGATTGATTTTTATACCGATTATTAATTTGTATAAGCCATTAGTACGCTTCACTTCTAATGCCTAACAAATTATATATCGGCATTATACCTAAACTATTCGAGAGCGTAAAATAGCTCTCTATTTTTAATAAATGGTATTACAAACGAAGAGAGTGCACCTTTAATGTTAGGTTTTAATCAACCCTATTCCCTTTTCTATCAATCTTAAACCACTCATCACTTTCAACACGCCTATGCTCTTCCAAATCCATATATTCCTTCGCATGGAAGGCAACCTCAGCCTCTCCATTTACAAACTGCTTGGCAAAAGCATAAATACAAGGGATCACAACTTGTCCATACTCATTTGCGTAGCCCATTTTACCATTGCGCAATACCCTTACATAGTCTTCACTAAAAGGATCAGGACCATTGTCGAATAGTACAATATCATATAATATTCTTTGGCTTTTATCTATCGCTACTTGCCTTACTGCACAAGTATCCGTGGGCAATAACATCACATTGGCAAAATGAACCAAAGTATCCGTTCCAAAATAAGCATACCTTCCCAATGGAATAATGGTATCCCCTTTGCTGTCTACATAGGCAACACTTGAACCATACTCTAGATACTCCTCATCAGTAACTGCAATTAAGAATTCCTTTGATAAACTATCCACCTCGCTTGCATTGTAGTACTTGTAATGCGTACTTTCTCTCTTTATATATTGGCGACAAGATGCGAAAATCAGAAGGATGATTCCCAATAGGATTAAAGTTTGATTTGATCTGCTCATCAGTTCTAAATTCTTTATGAACCGCTTTAGAAGCTATAGATTATAATTAGCGGTTTTTCTCTACCAATCTCTTGTTGCAATTAATTCTTCAACGTCAGCCGCACTAAACGAGTATGCTTGGGCAATGAAATAAAAGTCCATTGCAATGATTTCTCTAGCAGCCGTCTCTATTTCGCTGTCATTTTTATAAAACTCATCTTGTAATTCATTTATTTCATTGGTAGCCCCATGAGTTAGTTTATATAGTTCATTTAAGCTTTTAGGTTTTTGTTCTTCAATATTCAAACATAGCTCTATCAAAATACGTTCACATTTGTCTACTAAAAAACCAGGAAAATATTTATCCTGACGCATTCCATTTAAAAACTTATAATTCTTAAGCTTTTTGTTCTTAATATCCTGCTTTGTCAACTGCTTAAATTCCGCCTTGTTCTTATTTTCTTTATTAGTGTTACATGAAAATAACACCACTGCAAAAAGGAAGGCAGCTATTATAATTAATACTTGATTATTCATTGCTTTGAATGTTAACGGTAAATCATATGAGTAATGGCCGATTCTATATCATTTCCTGTCAAGTCACAGAAAAATTGAAGCGAACTAATTAGTAGCAAATCAACAATTATCTTTTTACATTGTTAACAGCTTTGATATTTTGATTTCATTACTGATATTTGATTAATTCATATTAACATTCTCCTTGGGACAAACTGACAGTGTTTTCTTTAGCTCAATATCCGCTCTAATACAATTACCAATAGCTTGGATTAATTCCATACACTCATTATCATCTTGGTTAAACATATCTTTCTTATTCCCAGTTATTACTAACACATAAGGAGTATCACTGCATAAATTAAACATTGCCTGACTTCGTACACGTTTCTTTTGCTCATCACTTACGTGTGAATAGTCCACTTGATGCCAAGTATCTGAGAACATTACTATAGGTTCAATTGGGTTTTTCATATATTTTACTGCAGCATAGTTATTTTCTTCATAATACTTGGGATTTATTTTTCGAAGATGTGAATGAGTAGGAACTTTTGAACCTGTAGAACTATAATAATACTCAATATCAGGCTCTTCCATATTTGTAAATATTGCAATTTCAAATTGGACTTCTTTACCGTATTTTCTTTTTAAAATAGTATCAGCATATTTCAAAGACGTATCCACCAGTCTTTTTGAACATGATTCACAGGTAGTGGTCTCTAAGCCCGTTTTACGCTGTTCATAGTGCTCTTTAATAACTCCAAATGGTAAAATCTCATTATCAACGAACTCTTTTTTTATTATTTTATAGAAATAAACGCCACCTGTCGCAAGGAATCCACTGGTTAGAAGTGTTGGAACAGCGTTAACTTTTCCTTGAAAGGATAAAATTAAAGATGCTATTAGCCCTAATATTAAAACTATGATAATAAAAATAAAAACTCTAAAGATGGTTTTTCTTTGCTTGGCGTTCATCATGATTACATTATTTATTAAGTTCTAATTGCATTTATAATTCTTAGTCATATTTATTTTGTTTTGGATATACTCCTTACTTCTGATTGCACTTTCCAAATTTATAGCTTCGATAGTGATTGTGTTGCTATAGCATTTAGCAACTAAATAATTGATGATATTTTCATAGTTTATTATCCCGCTTCCAAGCGTTAAATGAAGGTCATTCACTCCATCGTTATCACTTACATGAATATTCCGAACATTATCATACAATATTTCTAGACCGACTATTGGGTCAAAATTTGAGTACAATACAATATGTGCTATATCAATAGTATATTGTATTTTCCGTGGTTCAATCAATAAACTGTAGTCCAACAATTCGTTTATTGAATTTTCATGAATATTTTCAATACAAATTTCAATATTATCTTTCTCGGCTTCGCAAACAAGAGTTTTTAATCCGTTAATTACCTGTTCAAGACTACCTTTTTTTTTAAACTTCGGTATGAATCCTGTATGAATTGTCATATATTCTGCATAATTTCCGACCAATGATATTGTTGTTAATAGCTGATTCAATGATTCTCGTCTAATACCTGAATTTAAACTACCAAGTTTTATATCTACAGAAGGAGCATGTACTGCAAAACGAACACCATTTTTTATACATAACTTTTTCAATAGTTTAATATCTTCAAGTTTTAGTGCATCTAGATAGTTGTCCAATACTATTTCAACTGATGAAAAACCATTTTTTATTGCAGCATCTACAGTATCCCATGGATTTGAATCTAGTAATAAGAGTCCTATTTTCATTTATTGTCAATTAAAGATGTTAAATATGTGATGAATTCAATAGTGTGAAGATTCGTTTTTATTGAATCAATTGTTTGTTTTTCAAGAAGACCATGAATACTTAAATACTGAAAAAAAACTTCTTTAGGGGCATTATGTTTCAAATCAGTTAGGAATGATTTAGGACTTGATGGTTTACCTAAACATTGTAATAGAAATGCCTGTACCATTGCATCAGCAGAATGCCTTGCTAAAATTATTGCTGATTCAAAATCACCTTGTTCAATAAGTATTTGTGATTTATTCAGTAAATTCTTTGCTTGATTAGACCACTCATTATACTTCTGAATACTAAATGCCTTAAAATTTGGTGCATTTAGTTTTAAATTGGCAAATATTCCATTATCATACAAAACTATACCTGATTTAATCGCACTAAAAACAGTCCAATGCCCTTGTGATAAGGCATTCTCAAGATAAGGGACATCAACAAATATTAAATCATACTTTATTCCATCCACCCAAAAGGCTTTTGAAGGAATTCCATAAAGCATCTCCGCTTTGTTAATAAACTCAATTTTTTTATTTATAATAAGTATATCAACATCGAACTTTTCATCAATTATTTCCTTTTCTGATTCAGATACAGAACCCCATATTACCGCAGAATTAACATTATCATTAAGCACTTCACTATAGACAAACTCTTTAGCTTTGTCAATTATTTTAACTTTTTCCATAACTCTGATTTAATTATTCTGCTCTCTCCATAATTCAAAAATATAATAAGGTGATCCTGATATATTTGCTTCAAAATATGGAGAAAGTGTATAAATAAATTTGTAAGCAATCTCAATCATTTCATCACTAGATAACCATTGAGTATAAAGAGTAGGGTCGAATTTTGAAGCAACAACATCAGATGGATTTTCAGTCAGCTTATGAATACCTATTTTATTCTCATCTTTATTAATTTCATGGTCAATATATGTGCCTGGGTATGATTGCAGCAATGACATTAATGCAGTATCTGGTTTTAATTCCTTTATAAATTCGATAGTCTGTAGAAGTTTATCTTTTGTATCTGTAGGCAAGCCTATAATCCAATTAGTTCTGCTGGCAATACCTGCTCTTCTACATAGTTCTACTGCATTTTTTATATTTTTCGCCCATAAATTTGGGTTTGATGTTTTTCTAACTTTTTTTATAGCATCTTCATGGATTGTCTCACACCCCATAAAGATTTCATCAAAACCTGCTGCTTTGATTTTTAGTAAGTGGTTTAAATCAGAAAAAAGTTTTGAATCTAAGGTAGATGAGATAGCAAATTTGACTTCATCTAATTGGGATTTAATAATTTTATCAGCTATAGCTAATAGGTGATTGATATGAATTCCAACATTGTCATCATTAAAAACATATCTTTTGATGTGATATTTATTTATATTATGCGTAATTTCATTCACAATAGATTGACTAGTTCTTAGTCTTATTTTTGAGCTGAAAATATTTGTGCATGAGCAAAATATACAATCTAAAGGGCAACCACGACTTGACTCAAGTGGTAGATAAGGTTCAAAATTGTTTTTTTTCGCAATTTCGGAGTATTCCTCAATAGGAAACAAATCCCAAGCAGGCATTGGAAGAGAGTCGAATTCTTTATTAGTTAAGTAGTTTCTTCCATTAGAAATTATCTTGCCTTTTAACTTAAACGCTATTCCATTGATATTTTTTAATAATGATGCATCATTATATGATTGAACGTAAGCTAGAAAACTCTTTTCTGATTCACCAATAAATACTGTATCAACATTGGTATTCTGTAAGAGCTTATTATAAGTAAATGTAGGATCTGGACCTCCCAACGTAACTTTTGATTCTGGCAATATTGATTTTATTATTTTCGCAATTCTTAAACCTTTATTAACATTAGAAGTAACTAATGGCCCAATTCCAATAATATTTGGTTTTAATAAATTTATTGTATGTAATAGTTCACCCCATGGATCTTTCCCTAACACTTCCTTACATGCCATATCAAGAACTTGAACATTTGCTTTTTTTCTTATAGTTGATGCAATTCTTGCTAGCCCTAATGGTGGTATTGCTGATTCTTTAGGAGAATATGCAGAATAAGGAGGGTTTATTAGTAATACTTTCATTTAAAGATTTTCTTAGATTAGTAGAATATTTACTTGACGTCAATAGTTTTCACAAACACGGAAATCAACATTACAACTATATGACTCTTATGTATCATGAATTAAAAATGATACTCACTATTATAAGTTTCTAACATTTAATAGCCTTACTAAATATTCATTTTACTTTAATTCTGAACTACATATATTTGACTTCTTTTCAATACGCTGAACCAATAAAATCAACTCATTAACAGACTCATAATCTGCTAATTGAAAATAAACAACATGAGCATCCTTAGCGTATTTTAAAGCCTGTCCATCATCTTTTACTATATTATACATAAATAGAGCCAAACGTTTATTTGCTAAAGCCATTTCATCAGAACGACCTATTCGATTAGCTATTTTTAATCCTTCTTTATAATGAAAAAGTGCAAGATCATACTCCTTTTCCATTTGAGCAATTTCCCCCATACATCCATGAGCCATTGAATTAACAGCTTCACTTTTTCCTTCCTTCCCAGAACTCTCGTTTAATGACCTATTAAAGTATTCTTTTGCCTTTGAATATTGTTTTTGCTCTCTATATAAATCTCCTAAATCCCATAATAAAAATGCTCCATAATCAGGATCTTGCGATTTATAAATCGCATAACTTTTCTCATATAGCTCCTTAGCCTTTTGATAGTCTCCTTTCATTTGGGCGATTCTTCCTAGATGCCTAGTAGCAGTAGCTACTCCTAGTGTATCTTCATGAAGTTGAAAATACTCAATTCCTTCTTTAACCTTCAATCTAGCAGAATCGTATTTTTTATACTTCAAATCTATATATGCTAAATCATAAACCAGGCACCATGCCATTGTTATGTTATCATTCGTTTCTCTACATGCCTCAATAACTTTATAGGCTAATTCTTTTCTTTTATTCCAATGACCTCTAATACTTAAAAATAATGTCAACTGATTTCTTATTTCTTTAATAGAGAGCCATTCTTTTTGATCGTATAACCAATTTATGGTTTGAACAATATTATCATATTCTCTATCTAATGCATCAAAACTACCCCACTTCCATTTTTTCCCTCCGTGTGAATTAATAAAATCTAAATAATAAGATATAGATCTTTGTATTAATTTAGTTTCAAGCGGTTTATTTTTTCTTAAATGAGATTTTGTGAAGAAGCGCGTTAATGGATGCAATTTATATTTCTTGTCTTTTTTCTGCATTGAGTTAGATGCACTTAAAAGCGATAATTCCACTAAGGTTGTAATAGCATCTTCCAAAGTTGATTCCTCTAATTCTGTAACTCTATTGTATACATCAATATTAATTGAGGAATGCAATATACTAGAGGTCATTAATACAAGTTTATCATTTTCATTTAGAATACTCCATGAATAGTTAAATATTGATTCAAATATATCCCCCTTGGCGGACTTTATCCATTTGGAAACAGTTTCTATAGATTGTCCCCTTTGTTTTATTTGTCCAAGTGCCCATTTCATTGCTAAAGGAGCAAATCCGATCAGTGAAAATAACTTCCAAAGAATCTTTTCTTCATCGCTCTTTAGTTCTAACCCTATTAACTTAGCATGTTCAATTACAAACTCCAATGATTCATCTTCTTCAAACCCTTCTAATGGCACCTGAAATGCATCAATATTTTCAACAAAACGAGTTGTTAAAAAAATTCTAGAGTTTGAAGGGATATTCTCAAGAAACTTAATTAAATCTTTATCATTTACAAACTCTTCAAAACTGTCTAAAACAAGTAGGATTTTGTATGAATTAAGTAAATTATTAACTTGTTTTTTCTTTTCTTTCAAGGGAAGCTTTAGAGCGAAATTCAAATCTGAAGATTTTAAAATAATGTCAATTACTTCTTCAAATTCCAGTTTGGAATCCATTGCAGTAATCCAAATTACCCCGTCAAATATTTTTTCGTTTAAAAATTTATAACATACCTCTTTTGCAATTGATGTCTTGCCGATTCCTCCAATTCCCGTAATAGATATAATAGGAAAATGAGAATTAAATGCCTTATAAATATTATTAATTTCTTGCTTTCGACCAACAAACAACTCTCTTCTCGGAAGATTAGAGTTTATGGTAATCTCTCCTTGAAATCTTATCTGATCATTTATATTTGGAATCAGCTTCTCTATTGGTGTACTTTGATTTGTTCCTTTTGACGAAATTCTATTTTTTTTATCTTTTATAAACTTATGTATTTCTATAGAGCCAACAATTATTGTAAATAGCCCTCCAATTATCCCTATAACAATACCAAATACTTCCATCTAATAAAATAGATTTAAAGGTTTATTCATAAAACTAGAAATTCCCATATTAGAAATCACTTTAGCCGATTCTTTCATTGCTTCATCTATTGCCAATGTAAAATCTTTTGAAGAAATCCAAATACTTAAAAATGTACCTGCAAAAACATCTCCTGCACCAGATGGATCTACAATATTTGTTTCTTTTGATGGATATCTAATTATAGTATTCTTAAATGATGCAATACAACCATCCTTATCAAGTGTAATGAGACCTATTTTAACCTTCGCTCCCATCATATTAATTGAATCTTCCTCATTCAATCCTCCAAAAAGTTGAGCAGCCTCGTTTCTATTACACATAAATACATCAATACTAGATAGCATCCTTAATAGAATTTCTCTCTTTTCAGGAATAGAAGTATGAATATTATTCGTTCCTAATGCAATTTTTAATTTTTTACTTTTTGCAAACTCTACCCATTGCAGCTGTATATCAGGAATCATTGGTGAAATATAAATCCATTTTGAGTCTATGTCATTAACTAATATTGACGGCTGCAACCTATTACCTACTCCTTGTTCTATGCATTCATAATAAGGCTCCCATTGATCATTGTATGTAACAGTAAAACTTGTAGATTTCCCCTTTATCCTTTTTAGATTATTTGTTGTTATCAATCCTTTTTCTAGATTCTTAAAGACTGTAAATGGAAAATCTTCACCTATAATTGAAATTAGATCAACATAAGAATTCTTCGCTGCCGCAAAAGAAGAATACAATGCAGAACCTCCTGGGGAATACATTGAATCCGTAGCTGTTTTTAAATAGTCAATTGATAACCATCCAACTATTGTCAACTTACATTTTTCCATACAAAAAACGAAAACTATTAACGCAATTCACAAAAACAACATAAAATTATAACAATAAGGCGAAAGCATTTATCAACTTTAGAAGACATACATGCAATTACATTTTGATGCAGAACTCCCGAAACAAAAATCTATATTGTTCTCCTCTTAAAGAGTTATTATTCTTCTCAACCGGCCAATAAATTTAAAACTATTCCCTCAAATATCATTTACATATTCTAGCTTATTTCCCTTAGAATCAATCTAAATTTATTTAACTTTTTAAAATCTATTATTAAACTACCGTTGTACATATAAAAAAAGCCCCATTTACTGGGGCTTTCAGAGAGATTAGAATTGAGTGATTCAAACTTCCGTTTCGCTTTCCACCTGCAATTCTTCCAGTATGAAGGTAATGTCGAAATGCATGCAATGGTCGGCTTCTAACATGAACACTCTTTTCTCTTGCTTGTAGGATTCTTTGGTAAACACCAGGCTGTGCTGTCCGGCTGCTACATTGTAAAAGTAGAACTGGCCTTTTTTACCGCCTTTCTTCACGGGTTTCTCCTCATCCAACTGTATCCACACATCGCTTACAGGTTCGCCTTTTTCATTTTTAAAGCTGCCTGTAATCACCTTGGTTTTCTTTGGCAAGGCATCGGTGTGTATGGCATTCCGGAAGGCATTATACAAGTCAGGATTGCTATCCGCATAATTGGCTCTCATATTCGGCTTAATCGAATCGTTCAACAATTTTCTATACCCTTCCATTTCTGCATCAATTTGTACATTCACATCATGCTGTTCCAAGCGGAACTTTTCAGGCCCATGTACAATCGTAATGGCTTCATCTACCTTGGCAATTAATGCAAGCTTTCGCTCTTCGCTAACACCAGCCTCAACACTTTCTGCAGGGTGAGCCTCAATTTCCGCTATCATGCTCTGAACATTGGAGATCACATCTTCATCGCGTGCCCGGTTCAAATCTGTCTTCGAACAACCTTGGATACTCATAAAAGGAATAAACTTTTTGTAGTTCCCATAACTAATTAGCATGTCATTTGTCACCACGCTATCAGCAGTCAAACTTTCAAAAATCACCTCTTTTTCCTGTGTGAGTGCCTTACTGCTTTTTTCATCTTTAACCATTAAATCAGCAATTCGATTGTAAAAACTTTCAGCATCTTCCAACATCAGCCACAATAGAGGATTCAGTTTCAAAGCTTCTTCATTTGCTTTCTTAAAGGCAACTAGCTTTTGTAGTTGTCCAAAATTTAATTTCTCACTTGAATTCATATTTCAATTATTTATTGTTTTGACCCAATAGCGGGCATTGTTCCATATTTGTAAATTCTTAACCCAATTGTTGTATCTCCTTAAGTCAATTGTTCTACCTTCTTAACCCAATTGTTGTACCCTATCAGGTCAATTGTTCTACCCTCTTAACTCAATTGTTGTACCTCATTAGGTCAATTGTTCTACCTCCTTAACCCAATTGTTCTATCTTCTTAACCCAATTGTTCTACCTTCTTAACTCAATTGTTGTACCTTCTTAACTCAATTGTTGTACCCTATCAGGTCAATTGTTCTACACCTTTAACCCGATTGTTGTACCTCATTAGATCAATTGTTCTAGCCCCTTAACCCACTGTCAAGGAGTTTAAACTTCTTTGTGGGTGGTAAGTCCACTCTTTTGTCAGCTCTGTTCAGCAATTTCTGTAATGCTTCTCCCTATTTGTTTTGTAGTATTGATTGATTTCGGGAGTTCCTGGAAGAGAATTGGGTGCTTCTGAATCGTTTCCTCCTGCTGGTAGCCCAATTGCACATGGCGCACGAACGTTGGTATCCTGCTTTTAGGAGTGATTTTGGAATCTGAAACGATTTTTGGGAAGATTGTGAGTCTAATTCTGTGGTATAGAATTGGCTCACCTAGGCACCAGAAGGGATGCGCAAATTGGGATGATTGAAATTTTTAAGTCACCGTGGTCAGCGGTTTTCTGTAGTTTCTGTTTTGTTTTCATCAGAAGGAATTTTAGTTCTGTGTTCAAGCTTTATGCTCTGCTCCTCTTTCGATCTTCACCTTCTCTATTGAACAAGTACTAATTTATGCCATTAATCTTTATAAGTCAATAGTTTAATTTATTTTAAACTGGTTTTTGATGTGAAATATATCACACTTGAGCACTTCACTTTGGTCCTCTTTTTGAGGAAAGGCAACAGATTTCGTCGCAAAAAAACGAACCATTCCTTATCTGCATTGTAGTTGCGACGAATTGTTGTACCCAATCATACCTGGGGCGCTGCTCCAGGCTATAATGATTTGAGCCCTACAGGCTCTTCCTTTGTGTTTATTTTGGTTTACCTTTTTCAAATGGCGCTCTTTTTAATTTCCTCACATCGGTCCTCTCCTGAAGGCAATGTCATTAAGTTAGCAGGTTTTCGCCCCACACTCACCCTTTAATTATTCCTTTTAGTCATGAGACGCTTCGCTTTGTACCCTAAAGGGAACCGCGCACAGGACAAAGCCCCTTTAGGGGTTTGGGGTAATTTTGGCAATGTTTATCAAAAGGATTCACCCTTAACTTAATGACATTGCTCCTGAAGGAGAGGAAGTAGTCACTGGATGAAATAAAGTCGGTATTTGTTATTGGTGAAGCAGTGTTTCTTTCTCCTTAAGAGCCTATCCCGATGAATCGGGAAGAAAGATAGAATGAGGTATTTCTAATCACCTCACCTCAGTCCTCTCCTGAAGGAGAGGAAGTAGCCAGTAGATGAAGTAAAGTCTGTGCTTTTAATTGGTCAGGCACCCTCAGTGTAGCTGATTTCGTCGCAAAAAGCGAATTACTCCAAATCAACATGGCAGTTGCGACGAGTTGCTGTAGATAATCATACCTGGGGCCTTGCCCCAGGCTATAATGATTTGAGCCCTACAGGCTCTTCTTTTGTGTTCTTTGTGAAATCCCTTCGTTTGCTTTTGTGGTGAAACACAAAAAAAGCCCTCGGGATTACCGAAGGCTTTCTATATTAAGGTATATCTTTTCGATTATACGTATACTTTAGGCTCAATTTCGTTTCTAAGAACCATGTAACCGTTCATTGCAAGAGCTTTCATTTCATCCTCTCCAGGATAAACCACTACTGGTGCAATAAATGAAACCATCTCTTTGATGTAGTTCACCAAATCAGGGTTGTGAGCAATACCACCTGTCAAAAGGATTCCTTCTACTTCACCTTTCAATACTGCAGCCATTTCACCAATTGATTTAGCAACCTGGTATGACATTGCATCCTGAATCAATTTTGCTTTTGCATCACCATCTTTGGCTTTCAACTCGATCTCGTAAGCATCGTTTGTTCCCATGTGCGCTACCAATCCACCTTCTCCTTTGATCATCTTCTTGATCTCTTCAAGGGTGTATTCTCCGCTGAAACACATCTTTGCCAAAGCTCCTGTTGGCAATGAACCTGAACGTTCTGGTGAGAAAGGTCCTTCTCCGTCCAATGCATTGTTTACGTCAACTACTTTTCCTTTCAAGTGAGCACCAACAGAAATACCACCACCCAAGTGTGCTACAATTACGTTGATGTCTTCGTATTTTTTATCGATAGATTGAGCAAATGCACGTCCGATTGCTTTTTGGTTCAAAGCATGGAAAATAGATACTCTTTGGAATTCAGGGTGACCTGAAACTCTAGCTACATCAATCATTTCGTCAACCACTACAGGATCGGCAATGTAAGCTTTTGCTTTAGGCAAAGATTGTGCAATATTGTCTGCAATCAATCCTCCTAAGTTACTAGCGTGCTCTCCAAGAATACCCACTCTTAGGTCTTCCTTCAAACGATCGTTCACTTCATAAATTCCAGATTCGATTGGCTTAACCAATCCTCCACGACCAACTACAGCTTCAATTAGGTCAATTTGAATTTCTGCATCCACCATTTCTTTCATGATGATGTTCTTGCGAAATTCGAATTGCTCTGTTATCTGATTGAATTCTGCCAATTCTTCCGCGGTATGCTTGATATTTTTCAAGAAAACTGATTTATCACCTTGAAATACAGCAATTTTAGTAGATGTTGATCCGGGATTAATTGCTAAGATTCTACGAGTTTCCATTAGTTATAAAAGTATGTTTGTGTTTAAGTTGTAATTATTGAGTGCAAAAATATCAAACCAAATTAGAATTTAATAGGATTTACACAGTATTTACATGCAAATTTACAATTAAAATTGATTTTAAGTTACAATTTAATACCATTTTGAGCAAATCGTTTAATACCGATTAGTTGATTACCTCACCTCAATCCTCTCCTGAAGGAGAGGAAATAGTCGTAGATAAAATAAAGCCTGTGTTTTTATTTGCAAAGCGGTCTTTTAACACATGAAAATTAATAGAGCAAAATATTCCCTCGCAATTAAGCGAGTCATTTCATATCAGCATGGCAGTTGCGACGAATTGCAAAACCTAATCATACCTGGGGCCTTGCCACAGGCTATTAAGATTTGAGCCCTACAGGCTCTTTTTTTGACTTAGTCGGATGAAGCTTTAATGTAGAAGGACCTTTGTGATTGATCTTTTTAATCACCTCACCTCAATCCTATCCTGAAGCTACTCTTTATACACAATTCTATTCTCGAATATAATTCAACAAAGAAAAAGGTATGCAATCGTTTAATTTCTAGATTCTCCCCTTATAGGGGAGATGGCGACAGCCAGAGGGGTGCCTTTAGCATACAACACTTATTATTTCACCCTTTTGTCTGTCGACATTTTCCCTAAAAGGGAAAAACTCAACTTGCAAATGTATAGATGATTCACCATTATCTAATTAAAATAATGATTCCAAATTTGTGTATAAAGAATAGCTTCAGGAGAGGAAGTATCCCAGATGGAATAGAGAGCAATTGATATTCAGAATCTATCCTATTTTAAACACAGCACTAATGCCACAAGTACGAGTCCCGGAGACGCGTTCATTTCTCCTAGAGGAGAAAGATAGAATGAAGTGCAAAAAAAAAGCTGATTATAAAAATCAGCTCCACCCTTTATATTTTGGTAAGTTATCTAATGCCATTCGTTCTTGCCTTGCCTCGAAATGATTGAACAGGTCTTGATCAGGCCACTCTTTTACCGATCTCAATACTCTATTCATTAGAACACTCAAATCTCTTGTAAAGTCTGATCCACGCCAGGTAGATGAGTTGGTAACGATCACAAAGCTATATCCACCAACCTGGTGTTTCATCAATGCCGAAGATCCAGCCAACGTACCGGTTCTCCACCATGTTTTGGATCTTGTGCCCTTCCAACCAATCGGACTTTGTCCATTTTTATTTGGAGTAGTCATGTAAGCAATGCTTTTGCTCGATAGAATATCCGGATGAGCGTCATCCCCATCAATAGCCAATAGGAGCTTCATCAGTTCGGCTGCTGAAGCAACCCAACCTCCTGCGCCACCAAGCTCTTCGATATTGTTTCCACCATTCGATCTGAAAACGGTTTTTCCTGATCCATCGAATGCTGAAATCTTAATGGCATTGGATTGTTCGTAATATTTCACCTCATTCGGGTAATGATCCTCTTCCAGGTTTTTACCCAAATGCATATCGAAAACTCCTGCTGGATTCAACACATGAGCTTTTACATAGTCTTCGTAATTTTCACCAGATGCTTTTTCAACCACCTTTTCAAGCATTACATATCCCAGGTTGGAATAGCCTCCTCTACTTCCCGGGGTAAAATGCAATCTTCTTGATAGGGCAAACTGAATGGTTGTTTCAGCCGAAATAGGCGGTTTCACCTTCATTTTTTTAGCAATAGACAATGGCAAAAACATTGGATCGCCATACCTACTGGAATAACCTGCCGAATGTCTCAACAAGTGCTCTACCGTAATTCGCTTGGTTCTCTTGTCTCTAATATTGGTATAGATGGAGTCATTTAAAATTCCATGCTCTCCAAACACATAATCATCCAATTTAAGTTTTCCCTCTTCCTGCAATTTCATAATTGCCGTGGCAGTAATCAGTTTTGATACACTGGCAATTCTAAAAATGTGAGAAGGTTCAACTTTTACTTCATTTTCAATATCAGCGTATCCATAGCCTTTGGCAAACAAAAGCTTTTGATCTTTCACCACCGCTACCGTTGCACCAGCTACTTCCCATTTTCTTAGGAATCGCTTAATTAGGCGGTCAGCGCGAGCTGTTTCTACACTTTCTGAAAGATTATTTGAGATTCTGTGAGATACTGCCTCGATGCTACTATCGAAGGCCAGGACATTTGTTCCTTGTTTTGAGAAACTAAAATTCCGGTTACAAAAGACCAGAAATAATACTATAAGGAAAGAAAATATTCTTCTTATTACCATTCAAAAAAAATTCGTTCAACATGCACTTCCAACATCACAACTTATTCCAACAACAAGTTAACTTGTTCTTTTCTACTCAATTCGCTACAAAAATGTTTATATTTTTTCGAAATTCAATTCTAAATTAGAACCATTTTAAAAATAGCAATAATTTATTCATTAATCCTAAAATCAATTCATTTAATCATTAAAAAGTTTCTCTTTATACCAAGAGACTATAAGACATTAGCCTAATTTAGAATCAATATCAGCAATCAATTACGGTTAAAATCACAAACAAAGGCCATCGAAAATGTAATAACGATGGCCTTTATATATTATTTTACTTCCAATAGTATTTTTTAATTTTCCTTGCAAGAACAGTTCTCTCCTACCTGGTAGATATGGACCTGATCGTCGAATCCTTTTACCTGTACCTCACCCAAATCGGTAAAGCAACCTTTGCAATTCAGCATATCCACAAACTGACGACTTACCAGGAATTGTGTTTTAAAAGTTTTATTCAATTGCTCTATTCTGGAAGCCAGAATCACATTCTTACCGGCAATGGAAAACTGCTTTCTGATCTCGTTCCCAATATTTCCTGTAATCACCTCGCCCGAATGCAAACCGATTCCCACCTTTGTGGTACTACCATTCTGGTCTGTTCTTAGGTGATTAATGGCTTCCATAATCTCCAAACCTGCATTCAAAGAGTCTTTGGCATGATTTTCATTTTTTACCGCTATCCCAAAGGAGGCCATAAATCCATCACCCAAAATCTGGTGAATAATCCCATTGTTCTTTTCTATGATTCGAATAAGAGGATCGAATATGGCATTCTGAAATTCTATGGTTTCTTCCGGACTTTGATGATCGGCCATAACCGTAAAGTTTCGAATATCCAGGAACATGATTGAGCCAACCACTTTGTGCCCGATGGTTTCATTTCTGTGAACAATCAACTCATTGGCAACCCCTTTCGATAACTGCTGACCAAGCAAGGACTCAATTTCTTTCTGCTCTTCCATGCTGTTCAGGTAATTGTTAACCCTCTTTTTAATTTCATGTGCCACTACCCCTGCCACCAGGCCTCCCACAACCAGACCAACACTTCTCATTGTATAAATTTCCTTTAGTTGAGCCACATCCTGTTCGGTTTGAAGATAATTAATGCCCCAAAATGCAACTGAAAAATATCCTATCCCAGCTAGAAAACCAGCTCCTACCGAAACTTTAAAATCAAGATGCATTGCCGAAAGCATGAGTAACAGGAAATAAAACAGCAGCCCGTCATATTCCAATATTAAAAGAGAGTAATCGAACTTTACTGCGTTATACAACACAATGGCAGGCAAACCAAACTCCACCAGTATATTGATAATCAATATTCTTTTAGGAATCTGAATATTATTCTTAATGGCGTAACCCAATCGGAAATAAACCCCCAATTCGAATACACAGAACAACACCCACCAAAACACCAAGCTTCCAATGAATTGTTCTTGATTTAAGAAGTTACGCAACAGGCTTGGAGCCAAATAATGAAGAACCGGAAGAATCAAAGTACCAATAATAAAAAGGCCTAAAATGATTCCTACTCTTTTTCGCTCTATCCTTAAAAATTCGGGATGCAACAACTCATTAAAATGATCATGATGATGAAACATGGTGCTATAATTTATTCATTACATATACCTTTCTTGTCTTGACTTGGATTTCAGTCTTATTTTCTCAGCAATTTCAGGGTACATTTTCAATACCTTATCGAACTCTTTCTTTTGAAGTTCATACAAATCTGAATATCCTACTGATTTTACGGTTGCGGTTCTTGTTGTCTTTTTAAACAAGGCGATCTCTCCCATAAAATCACCTTTCTTCAAAAGTGTCAACTGTTTTGATTCATCCGCCGACAAAACTTTCAGACTTCCTTTTTGTACAAAAAACATTGAACTTGCAGAATCTCCTATTCGAAACAAATAATTTCCAGGAGTTAGGATTTTTGGACTAAGATATTGAGCGATATCTCTAACGAAATGATCATCCACAGATTCGAACAAGGGAATATCTTTTATAATGTTCTTTTTGAACTCTAACTGCAACTCATTTCTAAGTCCAAAAGGAAGTGCTTCCATCAATTCGGTTTCATCGTAACCCAATTTTTGTTTCCTTTCGTAGGTAAAGTAATCGCTAATTCTGTGCTCTAAATCTTTTGAAATGTGTTGATAGTGAATTAGTGCTCTTAGCTTTTCCATATTTTCTAAAAAGCGCTGTTCGGCAGGATCTTTCCTGGTAAAAATACTAACCACATTCCCCACAAGAAGAGCCAAAAAACCAACTCCTATAAACTGAAGAAAGATATTGTAGAGCATCTCGGCATTTCCATGCGGAACCACATCGCCATAGCCAACAGAAGTTAAAGTGGTTACCGTATAATAAAGTGCCCTTACATAATTGTCAACTTTAGTCAGGCTAGCTTCCATTCCATGTATCTGTATCCAAATACAAGCAAACCAGTGTGAAAATAAAAAAGCTCCAATCCAAAGCAAGCCAACAGAAATTCCGGTACTGTATCTTAAATTCCTGATTTGAAAATAGCGAGTTGTTCGAATTACTCTAACCCACTTGAACAATCTGAACAACTGAAATACAGGGTTCGAGAACATTACTGCATATGGCAATATTGCCAGTAAATCAGTAACAAAGAATTTACTGGATGAATAAGTATCCCAATAAACATCTTTTAAAAAGGCATGACTTTTTATACCTCGATATCGCAGAATGTTTACGATCAAGTCTAGGAAATAGAGCACAGATATAATCAAATCGAGAGTCTTGTACCATTCTAATCCTCTCAAATTAAAGAGGAAATCTAAAGGCATTAAACTCACTTGCAGCAAAACGGCTACAATGATCAAGATTCTCCAGGCAGAATTATAAATTGACTTAAAGTAGTTCACAGATATTTGGATTAGAGTTCTTCAAAATAAATTGAATCTTATGGATTGCTCCAGTAAAAATAGATAAAAGAGAACTATTAATCGGTAAATGGCATTGAGTTTCTATTTGAAGTCAGGCAACTTTTCGATGCATGTTCACCGCAATACTTACAACTGATACCGCAAATACCGTTAAAATTGCAATTTCATTAACAATGTCAAAAAATCCGGATCCTTTCAAGAGTATCATTCGAATTACCTTAATAAAATAGGCAATCGGATTTAAGATGTTTAAGGTCTGCCCCCATTCCGGCATACTTTCCACCGGCGTAAACAAACCGCTCATCAATAAGAATATCACCATAAAAAACCATGCAATAAACATTGCCTGTTGCTGCGTATTGGTCTGTGTAGATATCAGCAGTCCAAAGCCCAAAATGGCAATCAAATAAACAAAAGCAACCAAATAAATGAGCCATACGGATCCTAAAAAAGGAATCTTAAACAGGAAAGCAGCTATGCTTAAACCAATTCCCAATTCAAAAAATCCGATTACCAAAAATGGTATCAATTTGGCCAGTAGAAATTGTGACTTTCGAATTGGAGTTACATTGATTTGTTCGATTGTTCCGATTTCTTTCTCTCTTACCACATTCATTGCCGATAAGAACAAACCAATAACCGTAACCAATAACACAAGCAACCCGGGCAACATGTATGGAATGTATTTCATTTCAGGGTTAAACTGATGCAGGTAGCTTGATTGCACAAAATGTACAGGTGTTCCTGTGCCTACTTCTCTAACGCTTGCGCTTACTTTACGATTATAGTCCTGAATTACCGAGGAAATATATGCATTGTACAAACCAGCAGAGCTTGCATTAATCGCATTGATCAGTACCTGAACAGACGCTCCCTTTTTCAAATCAACTGATTTCCCAAAATCATTATTAAAAACCAGAATGGCATCAATCTTATCTTTATAGATTTCCTTTTCGGCTTCTTCAACCGAAAACCCAATTTCCTTTACCGTGAAAAAAGGGGACCCATTAAACTTGGAGATCAACTCACGAGAATGACTTGAAAGGTCTTTATCGACAATATAAAGATTCGTATTTTTCATGTCGTAAGTTGCAGCAAAAGACAAAACACAAAGCTGTAATATTGGCATCACAAAGATGATTGGCAACATGCTTTTGTTGCGAAAAATCTGTAAAAACTCTTTCTGTAATAGATATTTTAATACTCGCATAACTTTTTATTTCACCATTACTGTAATCTGATTTTAAACTTCTTAAGACTTAAACCAATAAACCCAAAGGTCATTGCAAGTAGTATCAAGGTTTCCTTCCATACATATTCCAATCCTACTCCTTTTAGCATGATATTTTTTAAAATCACGATAAAGTATTTGGGTGGAATGATATAACTGATCACTTGCAGGGGAACCGGCATATTTCTAATTGGGAATATAAAACCAGAAAGAATTATGGTTGGCAACATAAGCACAAACATCGAAAGCATCATTGCAACCTGTTGACTTTTGGCGACTGTGGATATAAATATCCCAATTGACAAGGCTAAAAATATAAACAGCACACTTTCGGCCATTAATAAGGTAAAACTACCAAGAACTGGTACTCCAAACACAAAGTACCCCATACCCACAATCACCAGGGCATTAATAAATGACAAAGCCAGGTAAGGAGTTACTTTTCCAAGTATAATTTGTAATGGATTCAAAGGAGAAACCAATAATATTTCCATTGTACCTAGCTCTTTTTCCCGAGCAATGGAAATGGAAGTCATCATGGCAGATACCAACATTAAAATGGTAGCCATTATACCTGGAATAAACATGAAAACACTTTCGAGGTTGGCATTAAAATACATTCTGGAATTTGCTTGAATCGAACTTGGTAATTGTTTGTCCTGATTGATTTCCACATTGTAGTTTTGCAAAATCCCTTGCAAATAACTCACCTCTAAATTTGCAGTATTCGGATCTGAAGCATCGGTTAGTATCTGTACATTAGCTTTGGAATTCTTGACTAATTTCTTTCCAAAATCGGGTTCGAATACTAAAATTAACTTTACATCTCCTTTTCTAAAAATAACATCGGCCTGCTCAATACTCTTTAAGTTATTGCTTAGCTGAAAATAGCCCGAGGATGTAATTTTGTTGATTATTTCAGCTGTATATTCATCCTTGGAATGATCGAGAACTGCCATTTTCACATCCTTTAAGTCTGTATTAATTACATATCCAAAAAGCATGATCTGCACGATAGGCATTCCAAACAAAATAAGCATAGACCGCTTATCGCGGAAAATATGATAGAATTCTTTCTTTAAAAATCCGATAAATCGATTCATTACTTCTAATTTTTAATCTACTCTACATTTGTAGCCGTTCGAGCCAAAGCCAAAAACACCTGATCCATATCTACAGCATTAAAATCTTCCTTCAATTTGGCTGGTGTATCCAATGCTTCTATTTTTCCATCCACCATTATCGATACCCTATCGCAATATTCCGCTTCATCCATATAATGGGTGGTCACAAAAATTGTAATTCCCTCTCGCGATGCCTCATAAATTAAATCCCAAAACTGTCTTCTTGTAACCGGATCAACCCCTCCTGTTGGTTCATCCAGAAATACAATTTCGGGATCATGAAAAATGGCAACCGAAAATGCTAACTTTTGCTTCCATCCAAGGGGCAAAGAACTGATGCGTTTATTTCGTGCGTGCTGCAAATCCAGTTTCTTTAACAAATCATCAGCTTTACGATGAATCACCTCCTTTGATAATCCATAAATACCACCATAGAATCTGATATTTTCAAACACTGTTAAGTCTTCGTACAAGGAAAACTTTTGGCTCATGTAACCAATATTTCTCTTCAATTGCTCACGCTGCTTGTATACATCGAAGCCAGCAACACTAATTTCACCTGAAGTAGGATAAGACAATCCGCATAATATTTTAATGGCTGTGGTTTTTCCTGCTCCGTTTGCTCCTAGAAAACCAAAAATCTCACCTTTAGAAACCTCGAACGACAAATTGTTGTTTGCAGTAAAATCGCCAAATTTCTTACAAAGATTTTTAACCTTTATCACCTTAACATCCTTATTCATATCCGTCTGCTTTTGTGCTCAATGCCATGAAACAATCTTCAATTCCTGGCTTTACATGCTCTATTTCCAAGTGCAAATGACCTTTACTTTTTAGGTAGGAGTTGACTTCTTCCAATGAAAATTCTTTTCGTACATCGGTATAATGCAAAGTTTGACCGAATAGAAAAACCGAGTTTGTAAATTCAAATTCTCTTAAATCGAGTAAGCATTGGTAGTTATCATCACTTTTAATTGCATACAGTTTTCGTTCGAACTGATCCACTATTTCCTGTGGTGTATTCACTTGCAGAATTTCGCCATCTTTAATCAAGGCAACTCTTTCACACAAGTTTGCTTCATCCATATATGGGGTTGCAACTACAATTGTAATTCCTTTTGATTTTAAATTCTTTAGCATTTGCCAGAATTCACTTCTCGATACCGCATCAACCCCAGTGGTTGGTTCATCCAACAACAGTACTTTAGGCTGATGAATTAATGCACAACACAAGGCGAGTTTCTGTTTCATTCCTCCCGAAAGGTTGCCTGCAAGGCGATCTTTGAATGGCTCTATTTGCACCCAGATATCATGAATCATGTCCATATTGTCTTCGATTCTCGTATCAAATACCGTGGCAAAGAACTCAAGGTTTTCGATTACACTTAAATCCTGATACAAAGAAAATTTCCCTGGCATATATCCCAATAAGTTTCTGATTTGCTTATAGCCTTCCACTATATCAATATCACACAAGCGAGCACTTCCTATATCTGGCAATAGTAATGTAGCAAGTAATCTAAAGAGAGTTGTTTTTCCGGCTCCATCAGGCCCAATTAAACCGAATAGTTCCCCCGAATTTATATCTAAATTAATACCCTTAAGTGCCTGAACACTTCCGTATGTTTTAGATAGGTTTTCTATGCTAATACCTGCATTCATAATCAATTAGAATCTAATTTCACCTGGCATACCAATCTTTAGTCGCCCATCGTTTACAACTCTTACTTTTAATGCATAAACCAATTTTACCCGCTCTTGTTTTGTTTGAATAATTTTAGGTGTAAATTCCGATTGAGATGATATCCAGGTAATTTCTCCTTCCAAACTTTCATTCTCATCAGCATTTTTATCAATGATCACCTTCACTTTTTGACCGATTCTCACGCTTGAAAGCTGATCTCCCGAAATGTATGCTCTCAAATCCAAGGATCTTAGATCTGCCAATTTGAACAGTGGAGTTCCTGCATTCACCATTTCGAATGGTTCCTTATATTTTTCAAGTACTGTAGCAGCCTCTGGAACCATAATTTTACTCTTCGCAATCAGATCATTAATGGACTCTATTTGTCTGTCTAAGCTTTCAATATTTCCCAACACTTTGGCATTTTCGCTTTGTACTGATTTTATTTGCTTTTCAACAACCTGAATGTTTCCGTTAATATCATCTACTTCTTTAACCGAAACTGCTTCATCGGCATACATTTTATCAATTCGTTGTTTGTCTTTTTGCAATAGAACCAACTGCTCCTTGTAAACATCAATTCTGGATATGATATTTTGAATTCCAGATGCTATTGACTTGCGCTGTGCCTTTAACTGCTCTTTTTTCAGAAACAGTTGAGCGGTATCGATATATCCTACTAAAGTTGGTTCGTTAAATACATCTCCTTCTTTAAGATTCAAGCCCATTATTTTCCCTGAATTTTCTGCAGAGATCATGTAATCTACAGCTTCGAAATTACCATATGCATCCGATAGCTGATCTCCATTATTACATGCGCTAACCAACATCGCAATTATCAATCCGATATATAATTTTATTTGTCTCATTTTCTATCTAATTTCAGTTTTCCCTAATATTCTTTTGTATTCAGCAATGGACTGGCTCAGTTGAATTTGATGATATTCCCTGTTCAGTTTGGCCTGTATTTCCTTGTTTAAATCTTCCAGGTAATCACTGGATGTGATCACACCATTGTCAAGTTGAGAAGAAGAAGTTTTGGTCACCTCTTCCTGAAGGCACACAATTGCATCATCCTGTTCCAGTAATATTTTGAACTTAGATATGTTATTGACCTCCGTGCGCAATTCAACCATTTGATTCTTCTGAAAACTTGATCGTTGAGTTGACACAATTTCCTTTTGCAATTGATACTTTCTTTGATTTCTTTTGCTCGATTTCCAGTCAAAAATGTTCCAGCTCAATTTTGCGCCAAGCATATAGTAGCTGTCAAAATCATCATTTAATTGATTGTATCCTGGCTGACCATATCCCAACTGACCAAAAGCGCTGATTACTGGAAGCCTGTCTTTTCTGGTGATTTCCATCTTCTCATCCAGCAATAAGTTTTGCCCTTCGAACAATTTGTACTCTGGCCTCTCTTCTGAAAGTTCATTACCCAGTTTAAATTGTCCGATCTCTTCTTTCACACCAATGGCTTCAATATCGAACTTTTCAATCCTATTCATCAACTCGGCCAGGCTTTCCAGGCTTGTTCTTTCGGCAAATTCTATTTCTTTTTCCTGCTGTTGAATGAGCAACAGTTCCGATTCCAGCACTTTGGAATTAAAAGCAGGCATTACACCATTTTTCACAACCGATTGCACCTGTTGCAAACGTGCTGCAATACTTTTTCTTTTCTCCTCTAAAACCTGTTTGCTTTGCCTTAGCAGCAGAATGCTAAAGTATGCATCGTTCACACGCTCTCTAAGCTCATACATTCTGACTTCCAAATCAATCACTTCAAGCTCTGCAGACAATTGCTCCAGTTTCACCTGACTTTTGATCCTACCACCATTGTAAATCAACTGCTCAACATCCAGATTCAGGGAAATTTGTTCCTTGGGTGCACCAAAAGAATTTGGTCCTGCAAGCGGACTGCTGGTTACATCAGACTGGTAACTCATTTTTCCATTGGCATACAATTGGGGCAAAAAGGCAGTTTTTAAATTCTCAACACTTAATCCCGATTGTTCACGTAACAAATCTTTTCCTTTTACCAAAGGATAATTTTGCTGTACTATTTCCTGAATTTGCTCCAAACTTAATATGCTATTCTGTCCAAAGCCTATATTCATATATACAAAGCACATCAGGAATAAAGCACATTTTTTATACGATTTCATTTTCATACTGATTGGATTTTTATGGATTGAATTACAAAATCAGCAACATGATCGGCTCTTTTCTTTAAGACTTCTGTCACATCCTCATCAGGGTACAGGATTTCCCCGGCAACTGGTCGGCTGACAATTGGAAATATGCACAAACTCATGATATTCCATAACAACTCCCTGGGGTCGATTGGCCTTATTTTACCTTCTCTAATATACTGCTGGATTTGCATCCTGGTTTTTTCCTTGGCTTCCACCACTCCTTCGAACTTCATCAAACGTAAAAAGCGGTCAGGATTGGCACTGGCCTCATTCAAAACAAAAATTGGAATAAATGGATATTCAATTAAGACTCCATAGTAATGGTGACACAGATTCCTGATTTTTGCAAACAACTCCGAATCATCAGCTAAGAAAGAAGCCATAGGCCCCAACAATTTGCGAATTGCCCCTTCAAAAACCTGCTCGAATAATTTTTCCTTATTTCGATAATAATAATGCAAGAGTGCTTTATTAATACCAGCGGCATCAGCAATTTCTTGCATACGAGCACCCGCATAACCTTTTTGGGCAAAAATATCCTTTGCTGTTTTCAATATTAACTCCTGCGTTTCTTCTGACTTTTTATTCTCTTTCATACTTTTTTAACCATTTGGTTAATTCAATTATCAAAAATAAACCATTCGGTTTAACCGTTTGGTTAATGCAAATGTAGAACATTTAAATAAAGATCAAAACAATTTATACTTTTTTTAACCAAATGGTTAAAAAACAAAAAAAAGAACTCTATCTGTTTAGAGTCCTTTCTTAATTATAGTTCTGTATTATTCGTATCGAAGTGATTTTATGGGATTTGCATTGGCTACTTTTACTGAATGTCCGCTTACCGTTAAAATTGCCAATAGTAAGGAAATACTTAGTGCAATCAAGAAATAATACCAAGGAAAATCTATTCTATACACAAAGTTCGACAGCCAATTTTGCATTGCATAATAACTTAATGGCCAAGCAATCACATTTGCAATAATTACACTCACACATAAATTTTTACTCAATAATACAATTAGATTCATCTCGGTACCACCAAGTACTTTCCTAATTCCTATTTCCTTTACACGTTGTTGCATTTCAAAAGAAACCAATCCCAACAAGCCCAATAAGGCAATAATAAATGCTAAGATGGTAAAGGATGTTAAGATATTGGCAACTCTTACCTCTCCTTTGAACAACGTATTGAAATCAGCATCTAAAAAGAAATACTCAAATGGTTCTCCTTTGGTCATTTTCATCCAAATTTTCTTCACCATTTTCATACCTCCCATAATATTATGCTGCTTCAGTTTCACCAACATATATCTTTGATGATATTGAGGTGTATAAGTCAAAAACATTGGCAGAATTTTATCTCTCATCGATTCAAAATGGAAATTTTTCACCACCCCAACTATTTCGATTGGTGTACGTCCGGCATCAGAGATGTTAGGTCGATACACATTCCTTCCTACAGGACAATCGGTATAGCCTAAGGCATGTATTGCCGCCTCATTGGCAATAAAAACAGAAGTGTCGGCCAATCTATCTTTGTCGAATTTTCTTCCATCCTTCAGTTTTAAATCCAACAAATCAACAAAGTTTTCATCTACATGCATCAAGCGGAAATTGATCATCTCCTCATTACTGGCTCCCTCTCTATACATCGACCACCCATTTGTTCCACGTCCAGGCACCATTCCTGAAAAAGAAACATTTTCAACTCCTGAATATTTAAAGAGCATTTCCTTTATGGTTTCCTTTTCTTCTGCATCAAAGGTATAAGCACGATCAACCACCATGATTCTTTCCTTCTCAAATCCCAACTTCTTGTTTTGCATGAAATCAACCTGCTCTTTCATTACAAAGGCAGAAATTAATATTCCAATGGCAACTGTAAATTGGAACACCACTAAGGAAGCTCTAATCCTCTGCCCAATCTTTCCTTTCCTGACTTCTCCTCTCAGAATACTCATCACCCTAAATCCCGATAAGGAAAGTGCCGTATATGTTCCAGCAAAAAGGACAACAAACAATATTACTCCCAACACAAACAACAAGTAATCAGGTTGCCACAATAAAGAAGAGGAAATATTTTTCTTGGCAATCATATTAAACGATGGCAACATCAATTCAATTAGAAAATAGGACAATATGCCTGCAAACACCGTCATTATTAATGTTTCAGCATAAAACTGCAACATTAACATCTCTCTACTGCTACCAAAAACCTTTCGAACACCAACTTCATTGGCCCTTGTAAATGATCTTGCTGTAGTAAGATTGAGAAAGTTTACACAAGCCAATAACAATATAAAAAAAGCAATTGCCGAAAAAATATAAATGTATTTGATATCACTTATTGGCTCTATTTGACCATCTGTAGTAGAATAAAGATAAATCTTTTCAAGTGGCTCTAAGTAATAGTTAAATTCATTTCCTGATTTTTCCCATTCATAAATATCAATACCAAGTATGCTTTTTAGCCTTGGTCCCATATATTTTAAGGTAAAATCTCTGAATTTCGCTTCCAGTTCCTTATAATCTGTTCCTGGTTCCAATAAAAAATAGGCTTGCATATAATCACTAAACCAATCATCTGCTTCTTCAGCACTCAATTTCAAATTGCAAACCAAATTGTAATGAAAGTGAGAATTTTCAGGTATATCCTCTACTACACCTGTCACCGTGTAAAGAGTCTTTTCTCCCATCCGAATAAGCTTACCTAATGGATTGGAATTGCCAAAATATTTTTTAGCTGTAGTTTCTGTAATGACTATATTCCCAGAACCATGCAATGCAGTCTTAGGGTCACCATAAATAAACGGTCGATCGAACACTTCGAAAAAGGTGGAATCTGTCCTTAACAATTTATTTTCTACAAACTGCTTATCTTCATATGAAAAAAGAACATTACTCCTAAAATGTGTTCTAACCGCATATTTGACTTCTGGAAAATCGGATTGTGCAGCAGGTGAAAAAGGAGCACATATGGAGTTATAATCTGTTTTTCTTTCACCCATTTTAGCTCTGGTTGCAACACGATATATATTCTCCGATTGAGAATAAAACTTATCATAACTCAATTCATCCTGAACAAACAGGTAAATCAAAAACACACAAGCTAGTCCAATGGCTAAACCAACAACATTTATAAAGGAATATCCCTTATATTTCTTCATATTGCGAAATGCAACCTTAAAAAAATTCAAAATCATCACACGTAGATTAAGGTTATGTCTTTCGATTATCAATCAATATGCCACCTAATGTAACAAGCTTACTTACTGACCGATGCTTCCAACCTCTCATTCCTCACTGTGTTCGTATACGCACATTTAATTTTCGATTATGGACAAAAAAAGAAGGAATGCAAATGCATTCCTTCTTCTAATATAATGTGATTCAAATTAGTCTAATTTGTGAATCAATAAACCTGAACGAAGCTTAGGCTCGAACCAAGTTGTTTTAGGAGGCATGATGTTACCAGTATCAGCAATATCAATTAATTGCTGCATAGATACTGCGTACAATGCAAAAGCAGCTTTCATATTACCGCTATCTACACGTTTCTTCAACTCACCTAATCCACGGATACCACCAACAAATTCTGCACGTGTAGTCGTACGAAGATCTTTGATATCAAGAAGGTTATCAAGAACATGGTTAGATAAGATCGTTACATCAAGAACACCAATCGGATCCTTATCATCGTAAGTACCTTCCTTAGCGTTCATTTTGTACCACTTGCCTTCTAAATACATAGAGAATTCGTGTAATTTAGCTGGCTTGTAGATTTCTTCACCCATGCACTCTACTTCAAAAGTAGCTTCCAATTTAGCCAAGAACTCTTCAGCAGTCATACCATTTAAATCCTTAACTACACGATTGTAGTCAATAATCTTCAATTGGTTATCTGGGAAGTGTACTGCCATGAAATAGTTGTACTCCTCATCACCTGTGTGATTTGGATTTTTAGCAGCAAACTCATCACCAATACGAGCAGCAGCAGCTGTTCTGTGGTGACCATCAGCTACGTAAGTTGCAGGAACTTTAGTTGCAAACAACTCTTCCAACTCTTTGTTAGTAGCAGGATCGTTTACTGGCCAGAAATGGTGACCGAAACCATCTTCAGCAACGAAATCGTAAGTAGCTTCTTCGTTTTTAACGATATTTTCTACGATAGCATCGATTTCAGGTACAGCTTTGTATGAGAAAAATACAGGTTCAAGATTAGCCTCAACATAACGAGTTAAAATCATACGATCTTCCTCCTTATCCGGACGAGTTAACTCGTGCTTTTTAATTACACCAGTTTTGTAATCTTCACATGCAGCGTTAGCAACGATACCGTACTGAGTACGTCCGTCCATTGTTTGAGCATAGATATAGAATTTAGCTTCTTCATCTTGCTTCAACCAACCTTTTTCTTGCCACAAGTTAAAGTTAGATACTGATTTTTCATATACTTCTTCAGAGTGAACATCAGTTCCTGCAGGACAATCAATCTCTGCTCTTGTAATGTGTAGTAAAGAACACTCTTTACCTTCAGCCATTTGAGCAGCCTCTTCTGAATTCATTACGTCATATGGAAGACATGCCAAATCCTTAGCGATATCTTGAGTAGGGCGCAAGCCTCTGAATGGTTTTACTATAGCCATCGTTAATATGTTTTTGTTGTGTTGTTAATTATCTTGATGAAATCGTTTGCTTACAATTTCATAAAAAAGGAAACAAGGTAAACTGTTCTTGTCCCCTGCTTCCTTTTTATATTATCTAGTTTACTTTATAAGTAGTATCTCCCTTTTCGATACAGTTCACAATTTGATTTGCACCAGCAATACCTGCATTGATATTTGCTTCAGCAGTTTGTGCACCCATCTTTTTAGGAGTAAAGAAGAAACGGCCTTCAAATTTAGCAGCAATCTCATCTTTACAATCAGGAGCGATATCAGAAATGTATGCGAAGTCTTTACGATCTTCCATCAATTTCATTAATCCTTCTTCATCAATTACTTCTTTACGAGCAGTATTTACCAAGATTCCCCCTTCTGGCATCTTGTTCAACAAGTCGTAGTTAATTGATTTTTTAGTCTTGTCGTTAGCAGGAATATGCAAAGAAATATAGTTACAAGTACTATACAATTCTTCTACAGATTCAACAACCTTAACTCCATCAGCTTCGATTGCTTCTTTAGCTACAAATGGATCGAAAGCCAAAACTTCCATTCCAAAGCCTTTCGCAATTTCGCCAACGTAACGACCAACGTTACCATAAGCATGGATACCAATTTTCTTACCTCTAAGCTCAACACCAGCTTTTCCGTTGTAACCATTTCTTGCCAAGAATACCATCATTCCTAACACCAACTCAGCAACAGCGTTTGAATTCTGTCCTGGAGTATTCATAGCTACAATTCCTTTTTCAGTACAAGCTTCTAGGTCAATGTTATCGTACCCTGCACCAGCACGAACGATAACTTTAAGATTTTTAGCAGCCTCAATAACTTCACGTGTAGCCTTATCACTTCGGATAATCATAGCATCTACGTCAGCTACAGCAGCCAATAGATCAGCCTTATCAGTATAAGATTCCAACAAAGCCAACTCGTAACCTGCGCCTTCCACAACTTCTCTGATACCATTAACGGCGGCAGGAGCAAAAGGCTTTTCGGTTGCAATTAATACTTTTGTCATTTTATTTGAAAATTAGAATTAAAAAAATAAAATGTCATTGCCAGCCAAATCGAAGTAATTCAAACGAATTACTTTAGTCGTTCCTCATGCATCTGAATGACGAAAAGCAGGAAATAAATCCTGCTCATCTAGATTTAATTATTTTACGTGTAACGCTTCAAATTCTTTCATGCAGTCAACTAAAGCTTGTACACTTGCTTTTGGTAATGCATTGTATGTAGAAGCACGGAAACCACCAACAGAACGGTGTCCTTTAATACCAGACATACCTCTTTCAGTTGCGAATGTGAAGAATTCTTTTTCAAGTTCTTTGTACTCATCAGCCATTATGAAGCAAATGTTCATTAATGAACGATCTTCTTCGTTAACAACAGTACCTTTGAACATTGGGTTACGATCAATCTCATTGTAAAGAACTGCCGCTTTTTCTTCATTCATCTTCTGCATTGCAGCAACACCACCTTGTTCTTTGATCCACTTCAAAGTTTGAAGAGCAGCAAATACAGGAACTACAGGCGGAGTATTGAACATTGATTCTCCTTTAATGTGAGTTCTGTAATCTAACATTGTAGGAATCTGACGGTCAACCTTACCTAAAATTTCATCTTTAACAATCACAAAAGTAACACCTGCAGGAGCAAGGTTCTTTTGAGCACCACCATAAATCAATGCATATTTTGATACATCAACCGGACGAGAGAAGATGTCTGATGACATATCAGCTACCAATGGAACATTGATATCCATATCCTCTTTAATCTCAGTACCGTAAATGGTATTGTTAGTAGTAATGTGGAAATAATCCGCATCAGCAGGAATTTCATATCCTTTTGGAATGTAATTGTAAACAGCTTCTTTCGAAGATGCTACTTCTACAACCTCACCAAAAAGGTTAGCTTCTTTTTGAGCTTTGTTTGCCCATGCACCTGTATTAAGGTAAGCAGCTTTTTTTCCCATCAAGTTGTAAGGAATCATGCAGAACTGAGTAGATGCACCACCACCTACGAACAATACTGAATATCCTTCAGGAATGTTCAATAATTCTTTGAACAATGCAATAGCTTCATCCATAACAGCTACGAATTCTTTGCTACGGTGAGATACTTCCATAACAGAAAGACCTGTACCAGCAAAATTTTTGATAGCTTCAGCAGTTTTTTCTACTGTAAAATCTGGAAGGATTGAAGGGCCTGCAGAAAAGTTGTGTACTTTCATTTTTTCAAACGTTTTAAATTTTTGTATTATTCCATATCCTGAGGCAAATTTGCAAATAAAAATTTATTTAGAAATGATTTTAGTTCTTAATTTCTATGTTTTTCAACAAAAAAATAATCATTTCCACCCCCTTCATATAGATTAATATTTACAGCCTGAAAAACAGTAATTTAACCCACAGAAAATATTTTGTTTTTGTTCTCCTTTTTGTCAAGTTGATGGCAATATTTCGAATTATTGATACTTTCTGATAGGACAACATGAGATTTATCACTCCAAGAAAGCTCATAAACTGTCAGATTTACCTCTTCACCTGCTCAAAAGAGAGGAACAAATGTAAGAATTTATGTTATAACTCTCTTTCTATTTTCACAAAAAAAGCAGATACTTTTACAAGTACCTGCTTTTAATATATCTCGAAATTGAAAATTATCCTTTATAGAAAGGGATTTTAACAATTTTTGCTTTAAGTGCTTTTTTACGTACACGGATGAAGATTTCAGTATCTGCTTTGTAAAATCCTTCTTTTACATATCCCATACCAATTGCTTTGTTTACCATTGGAGCCATTGTACCAGAGGTAACCTCTCCAATTTCGTTTCCTTCAGCATCTTCAATCTTGTATCCTTGACGAGGAATACCTCTGTCAATCATTTCAAAACCTTTTAGTCTACGCTTAGGTTTTTCTTCTTTTTGTTTTTCGAAGAATTCACGATCGATAAAATCGTTACCATCAACAAATTTAGTAATCCAACCTAAACCTGCTTCAATTGGCGTGTGATTGTCATCGATATCATTTCCATATAGGCAGAAACCAACTTCAAGTCTTAAAGTATCGCGAGCAGCTAAACCAATTGGCTGAATACCGAACTCTTTTCCTGCTTCCATAACAGCATTCCAAAGTTTCTCACCATCTTCGTTTGCTACGTAGATTTCGCATCCACCAGAACCAGTATAACCAGTTGTAGAGAAAATAGCATTTTCGATTCCAGCTACAGTAGCTTTCTTGAAAGTGTAATATTCCATGTCTTCAACAGGAACATCAACAATTTTCTGCATTGCTTTAAGAGCTAATGGGCCTTGAACTGCAAGCTGACAAATTTCATCAGAGGCATTGTACAACTCCTTGCCAACTTCCATACCCATTTCTTCTGCATTCTTACAACACCAGTTCCAGTCTTTCTCAATGTTTGCAGCATTAACTACCAAAAGATAAGTTTCTTCATCAATTCTGTAAACCAACAAATCATCTACGATACCGCCATCTCCATTTGGAAAACAACTATACTGTACTTTTCCATCAGATAAAGCAGCAACATCATTTGTTGTAAGCTTTTGAACAAAACTGAAAGCCTTTGGTCCTTTTACCCAAAACTCTCCCATGTGAGATACATCAAAAACACCTAGTTTTTCGCGAACACAAACGTGTTCATCTTTAACTCCAGTGTATTCAATTGGCATGTTATAGCCTGCAAATGGTGCCATTTTTGCACCTAGTTCTTCATGAAAACTAGTGAAAGCTGTTCTTTTCATTGTATTTTGTATTTAAGGCAGTCGGTACTATTTTTTTTAGCTTATCGAATACCTAAGAAAAATTGTGAATTATGTATGTGTTATTGTTAGTGCAAATGTAAAAAATTTTCTTAGATAACAGCCGAATCCTTACATTACTTTACCCCTCCTGTTTTCTTTGCAATTCCTAGGCGGTATCCACCTTTAAATATCACGACAAAAGCATCGTGAACGCCACATGAATCACGATATTCGGCAGCTTCGTCAAAGGTTTCAAAACCTCCAATGGTATACTTGTGCCAACCTTCCACAAACAAGTGTTCTATAACATCTCCACCTCTATATCTCTGAAATAAATCTTTTGGTCCCATTTCCTTTTTGCAGGCAGCAATTTGAACTCTATAAACAAAATCTTCTTGCACCAGTTCTTCTTTCATTCTTATTTCTTCAATTACTTCAGGCTGCTTCTTTACTGGAATATCCGGAACCACTGCAGGTTTAGTCATTACAGGAACACTCATTTTTTCGTTCTTCAGTTCATTTGGAACCTCTTGAATGCTTACTTGCTCTGCAAGGATAACAGGTTCTTCAATTTTTTCAAGAGCCTCCTTTTCCCTGTAGATATCAAAACCTCCTACTCCCCCATATCTTTCCGAAGCAAAATAGAATCGACCAGTTTCATCTTCAAAATATGTAATATCGTTATCGGTACTGTTTATTGGAAATCCTAAATTTTGAGGTCGCCCCCACTGTCCAGACTCCTTTCTTTCACTCTTGAAAATATCATAACCTCCAATGGAATTATGTCCTTTAGAACTGAAATACAAACTTTTTCCATCCTTAGTAAGGAAAATATCACTTTCATCGAATTCGGTATTAATATCTCCTCCAATATTCATTGGTTTCGACCATTTTCCATTCTCCTCTTTTATGCAGTAATAAATATCACAATTCCCAAATCCACCTTTTCTATTACTTATAAAGTAGATTTCATTGTCATTACCGCCTATACACACCGAACTTTCTCTGGATTTATTCTCATTTATAAACTTTAAAGCTTTGCCTTTTCCCCATTTGTTATTTAAAGATTCTGCAAAATACACATCTCCATTTCCTTCTCCTCCAAGATATATTATAGGAACCTCATTTGTAAAAGACATTAAAGCAAGGTTGGATTTACTTGGAGTATTTACCGATACACTGTAAATTTTTCCAGTGGTATCTTGTGCAAAAATTTTCTCATAAAACTTTTGGTCTTCCAATGATCTAGATTTCTTCACACCTCCCCTTCTTGAACTAAAATAGAAATCACTTCCACCCCATACAGGCTTATATTCATCATATGCTGAATTCACACCTATCATCAACTCAACTTTCAAATCAGAAGTATTATTTAAAAGTTGCTTTCCATTTTTACACTCACTAATTCGCTTTTCGCTTAATGCTATTAACTCTTTTTTGTCTTTGTAATTGTTCTGCTGTATTAATTCAATATTGATTTTAAATTGCACAATTGCCTTATCAAAATCATTACAATATTGATATGCTATTCCAAGTAAAAAGTGAATGTCTTCGCTAATATCTGCATTTAGTTTTTGTGCAGATTTTAAATATGTCAAAGCCTCATTTCTTGGTCCTGCAATCAAATAACAAACGCCTAAATTATAATTTAATTCTGCATTTTTTGAATTCAATTGATATGCCTCTTTTAGTAATGGGATGGCCTGCCTCACAAAACCTTCACCTTTTTGTTCCAGTCCTATGGCATGTAGAATATTCTTATAGGCAGGTTTTCTTTCCTTATCTCCTTCGAGATACTCTGATTTTTTAACATTCAATAAATCCTGAGCCTGAATAGAGACATAAAAAGTAAGCAGAAAAATAGATAGGATAGTAAATTTCCAATTCATAGAGATTAGTAGTTTGTTAACAATTCGTGTATTCTAGGTAATAGTTGCAAATTTAAATTTTCTATATACTATTACTGATTATAAAACAAAATGTTTCCCAAAAAGAGAAAAGTCGAATAAAACATCCATTAAATAACAGAATTTTACACCTCTACTGAAACCTTTAACAGATAGGTAATTTGAAAATAAATTAGTATCATTGCAATATTATATGAAGTAAAAACCATACAGATTTACAGGGCTTTTAAAATACTCCTGCTAATTTGTGATTATTATTTTATCCTGCAGAATGACTCAAGGAGAACAACTCACCGATTTATCCTATTTAAAGGAAATGTCTGGAAACGACAATAGCATTATCGAAGAAATGATCGAAATATTTATCGAACAGATTCCGGAATTTACAGAAGAGGTTACAAACTATTTTGAAACTCAAAACTGGGAAGGATTAGGAGCTGTTGCCCACAAAGCAAAATCATCGGTTCGAACAATGGGAATGGATAGTATTGGAGATTGTTTGGAACAATTAGAGCATTTCTCAAAAGGAAACCTTAAATTTGAGTTACAGATAAAAAAAGAAAAGGGTATTGAGTTAAGTCCTAAAGATGAAAAGAATTGGAGTAATGTGATGCACGAAACGACTAATGATGTTGAAATGAAACACATTCCTGACTTGGTTGAGTGTTTTCTTTCAAAGTGTCCGCTAGCCGTTGACGAACTTAAATCAAACCTAAAAAAACTTTAAACCATACTTTGAGCCATGAATATTGAAACCAAAAACATTGACTCTGTTACAATAATGAAACTTTGCGAAACCAATCGTTTGTATGCTTTAAATGCAAGCATTGCAAAAGATAAAATGAACGAAGTTTTAACTCAACCACAATCAAGACTTGTTGTTGATTTTGAAGACATTAATTTTATTGACAGTTCTGGATTTGGAGCACTTATTTCTGCTTTAAAAACCTCCAAGGAACATCAAAGTAAAATAAAGCTTTGTAATATCAATAAAGATGTAATGGAATTGATTGAATTAATGCAATTGGATTCTATTTTTGAAATATTACAGGATCCTACCGCTTGTGTAAACAGCTTCTCGGCAGAATAATTAGCCAATATGGCCAAGGCCTCACCGCATATACTCGTTGTAGATGACGATGTTGTTGTGCTTAAGTTTATAGAGTTTACACTAAAAGGCTTAAGCTACAAAACAACATTGGCAAAGAATGGTATTGAGGCCATTGATAAAGCAAAAACTGAGCATTTTGATTTAATAATTTCGGATCTTTACATGCCTCTTATGGATGGTAATGAATTGGTGCGTCATTTTAGAAACACTCCCGAATATAAACACACTCCTTTCATATTTTTATCTGGTAACAACGAAGAAGAAACCTGGATAAAAAACCTAAATGATGGTGCTGATGATTTTATAACAAAACCAATCAAGCAAAAGGTATTTGTCTCAAAAATTAATTCTCACTTAAAAAAGGCATTTCTCAGAAAGGAAATCATTGCAGGAAAAGAAAAGTCAGACATTAGCTACGAAAAAGGTACAATAATTTATTGTGCCAACAGAACCAGACCTTTTCCAATCCCACGTAAACTTGTAAAAACCAACATCAAGGTTGTTTATACTGATTCCGATTTTTTTATGGCTCTCCAAGGAACAAATAATTGGGGAATAATTATCGACGATGCCGCTACTTGGGCTATGTCCATACTCGATAAAATTGTTGAAATCACATCGGCTCATGTACCTTTAAGTTTACTCATTTCAGATCCGAAAGATTCTGCAAAGATGGATGAGTTTTTAAAGTTAAAAATCAGCACCTTTTTGTACAAAAACCTGGATACCAAACTAATTGTCCATCAAATCAATTCGAATATCCAGAGAGAGCACGAACTTAAGAACAAATATCTTAATGCTTTAAATACGGCAGCCAAAAGATCGCCCATCCGATTTGAAAACGAATTTTCTGATCAATTAAATGATTTTCAAATCCGCATATTACATGAACCATACGACAAATTACCGGGTGGCGATTATTATGAAATCATTAATGTGGATGAACACCGTAAGATTTTTGTATTAGGTGATGTAATGGGAAAGAAATGGGACGCCTGGTTCTTTGTTCCCGCATATATTGCATATATCAGGAGTACAATTAACTTCTTCCTGAACCGTCAGGAATTTGATTTTGTAGAGTCGCCAGGAAAATTTCTGGATATCATCAATCAATACATATTTAAAGACATGCAACTTACCGAGGTGTTCACTACTTTAAGTGTAATCTCTATTTGCACCAAGCAAAACAAAATTAGTGTTGCTTCAGCTGGTGCTTTGCGTCCGTATTACTACAACAAATCGGAGGATACCATGTCGCAATTAAACATTGTAGGAACATTATTAGGCGTTATAAAAACAACCAAATATCAAAGTTTGGTTCATGATTTTAACAAAGGAGATAAGGTTTTATTCTACACCGATGGTTATACCGAAGCGGTTAACGACAAAAACAATGAAATGATTGGAGATGATGCTTTATTCCAATCATTAAATAAGTTTAAACTTGATAGCGAACTACAACCTCAAAGCATAGAAGAAGAACTCATAAAAACTTACAATGTCTCTAAATTCGACGACGACCGCACGCTTCTTTTGGTTCAAAGAAATTAACCTGAGTTCAATTTAAAATATTGTCACAGTTTACACTGGTTTTGAGTAGAAATATTCTCAAATTTCCGAAGGAATATCGGGATATTTCGAGGTGATTTGAGGAAATTTATGCCAAAAGCAGGTAAATTCTTTGAAAAAATCATCTTCATCCAATCTTTACTTTAAAAACTCTTCAAAATATCCCGATATTCTTTCAGATTTTTTAAAACAAATCTTGAATAAATTTGATTTTCTGTGTCGGATATTTTAAATCGAACTCAGGTTATTAGTTTTTTCTTATCCAAAATTCGAGTTTTTTTTAGCACATTTGCCCTAAATATCAAAAAAACGGATTAAAATGAATGAAGTAGTTGGCTGGGTTGGAAGCTTATTATTTGCCATTTGTGCTTTGCCACAGGTAATACACACTTTTAAAACCAGAAAAACAGATGATGTAAGCGAAATATTTCTTTGGCTTTGGTTTTGGGGTGAGGTATTTACATTTACCTACATTTTAGTGGATGATATTGCCAGTAAAAATTACCACATCCCCCTCTATTTTAATTATTTATTCAATCTGGTACTTTTATTTTACTTGATATATGCCAAATATACATACAACAGTAAACCTACTGGCTTGGCATTACTCTTTCAAAAAATAAGAAAATAATACTTTGGATTAGTGTACATCTCAAATAGTAGGACTATTTACAATGCTTTTATATTACTTCTGGTTACTTACCCATTCCTTATGGATATAAAAGCATTCATTTCTCCTACTTTCTCATTCATTCTTCTTACTTTCCCACTCATTCTTTCTACTTACACATTACTTCTTCTTACATTTTCGTTCATTCCTTCTACTTTCACAGCACTTACTGTTGCATATCGATTCCTTTTTGTTTTTATATCGGTCGTTTCATCGACATAAACATTCCCATTGCTTACTTACACATTACTTCTTTCTACTTTCTCGTTCCTTCTTCTTACTTACACATTCCCTTTTGCAACTATCCGATTACTTTTAGCTACTTATAAATATCTATGCCAAAACCCCTCACACCAATCGCCAACATTAAAGAACTTATTGCTCTATAGACTCTATCAAGTTTAGATCCTTTTTAAGTTTATCTTTTTGCTCCGCAGACAACGCCTCATTATTAACATACTGCAGAATTAACTCTTTTAAATAATGATCCTTGATATCAAATAGAAAGCCATAATCTTGTCCACCGGCATATCCATATTCTTCAAACTCCTGCTTCACAGAATTTCTAACATGCTTGATGTATTGTTCAGCATTCATTTGAATTTTTCCTTTTTTACTATTTAAATCATCATCGAAATAGAAAATAGAATCAATAATATTTAAATACATTATTGGATCAATACAATAGGTTCGATATTGATCGGCATTCCAACTTGGCTGTTCATTAATTGTGGTGTAAAGATTATTTGCAATTCGAATATTAATATTGGCATGTTTTTCATACTCTATGATCATAGAATCTAAATCACTATGCGATAACAAACTTATCTGACTACTTTGCACCTGATCACGTTTAAGTTTATTGTTTTTGCAGGCAACTAGTAAAACTATTACACTACAATACATCCATTTATAAGATTTCATTTAGTTTGATTATTATTCTGAAAATAAGAATGTTTGATGTAATATAAATATTCTGCACATAAAAAAAGCCTGGTATTTTAAATAATACCAAGCTTCCATATTTTTAATACTCTCTAAAAGAGCTCTTATTAATGCCTTGAGATTGTATTTTTAATTTTTGTTCTTACTTCTAATGACTCATCGGAAAGCAAGAAGTTTTTTGTAGAATCAGGAAGGAATTCCAGAACATCCTCCAATCTATCTTCTCGTATTGCCTGTCTAACTTTCGAAGCTGAAATATAATTATCATCTCCTCCGCAAGTAATTCTTGGTATTTCCAATAAATCAACACCGTTGGTCGGAAGGTATTTTATCATCGCTTCGTTGTAAGCTGCAGTTACCGGAGAGTACATCTCGGTTCCTACATAACGCTTGTTGATATTCAAAACCGGAACAATATAACTTAAGAAAGTAATTACATCCAACTCGGCTTGTTTTGCAGAAATATCACATTCTTTTTCTTGTTTTAAGAAATAACATGGAAAAATGGTTCCAGAAACCACGTAATTCCCACCTTTTACCATCACAAGATTATCTACATGTCCTAATTCTTCCTTTATTAACCTCCATCTAATATCGAAAGTAAAAGAAGATCGATCTTCCTCAACAACAAAAAGATAGACCAATCTATTCTCTTTGCATGCTTTCTCGATTAAATACTTGTGTCCATTGGTAAAAGGATTACAGTTCACAACAACAGCTGCAATATCGCCAACGCTCACATCCTTTTTTACCGAACGCAAATAATCCTGGTAAGTTTTGATGTTTTCGTAACCAAATTCTAAAACAGAAAACAATGGTTCTGCAGTTGCAATCTCAGTAAAACCAAGTCCTTTAAAAACCTCAAGGTTTCTAGGCTTTGTGTATACAAAAATATGCTTGTGTTCTTGAATTACAATATCGATAAGATGAGTTACAATTTGTGCAAAAGCAGCTCCTTCTCTAAATTTTGGCGCTACAGCAACATACTTTAAAACTCTCCCCTTATACGATCCTGTTCCAATAACCTCATCGTTTAGATTATACAAAATCATAGTATAATCAACATCATGCTTATTGAAATCAAATCCCAATGGTTCCAAAAACTCAGAAACCAGTTTTATATCGAAGGGGTTCCTCAGATCCAAAGATTCTTCTCTGTAATCAGTATTTTCAACTCCCATATTTTCCGTTAGTTTAGTTTTGTTAGGTGTGTGTGATAGTTTTTAAATCAACAGTCAATATTATTGGATTTTGTCAAATATCAATGCTTTTATAATATGTTTCAGAGATATAAGAAGAATCCAAAATCATGATATATGTTATTTGTTTTATCTGAATGTTTTGTTATAAATGAAAATTAGGCATGTTGTTTATTTGCGGTAAAGATAAAATATGAAACCGCTAACAAATCAGCCGAACCTCCCGGAGATATGTGATTCTTTTCACAGTAATGAATTAAATCCTTGTATAAAATTTCGAATTTTTCATTCTCGAAATTCAAAAATGCTTCGTTGGCTTTTTGCTTTAATCCATCTAATACCTCAACACCTTTTCGATACAGAATATTACTATCGTCGTTATTGGCAATCAAAGACAACAAGGCGTGGGTTAAAGATTTGTGCAGGATTTTATCATCGGTGCGCTTCTTGTTCTGCAAATGGTATTCCAAAACCGGAATTGCATGCTGAAATACACTTGGTAAACCAGCCTGTATTTCACCACGAATGCCTTGTCCTTTATTTCCATATTTCTCGAAACAAACTTCACCATGCGTTAGGCTCCCATTATACAATTTCCTGCCCAACTCTCGCTCTACCAAATTTCCATTTAAATCTTTAATCAGATCAACAAAAGCTTGATAGGAAAAACTTCTTTTTGCGATTAGATACGCACTCACAAACAGAGAAAATCCCAATAAAAAAATTGCTCCTTTGTGTGTATTTATTCCATTGGTTTCACGAAACATATCTTCCTCCATGAGCAAACCAATTCGGCGCAATTCAGGAAGAGCTTTTTTTAAATCATCATTTGTATAGGAAAAACCATATTCAGCAATCTCCTTAAAGTAAACCGACAATACCGATGCGGAATCAATAAAGGTAGAAAAGTCCATATCGTCATGCGAACCATTGGAATTCCGATCCACCAAACCTGGTTTAGGTGACAATGCCACTTCGTGCAATAAAGATTTCAAAGCATTCGATGCTAATTTTTTGCAAACCTCATCTTTCCTTATCTCGGATAGATATTGATCGATATCATCATTAATCTTCTGACGAATATCAGCATAAGAATGACTCTGCTCTCGCATACATACCAAAGCAGGCTTTTCATTGCAGTAATAACACAACTTTGCCTTACCCGAAGATACCGGGCCTCCTTCAGCATTGGTTATGTCCACATCCAGCAAACGACCCAAAGAATGTGTTTCCTCGAACTTTTCAGTGATTTGTTTTATTTCATCAATTGAATAGGTATTTTCAAGAAGAGGAACCAAGTAGAAATCGCCAGCTGCATCAACAGCACAGTACTCTTGCTTTGAATCAATCAATACCCTATGCGATAACAGATGTCGCTTTAGTTCTGTCAACACCTGCCTAAAACAAGAATGAATTCTATCATCAGACTTTGGAAACCCTGGAATATTCATGTTCAAGCTTAAAGATGCCTGTCCAGACTCTGAAATTCCTTTTCGCAAAACAGATCTTTGATCCCTTGCCTTTAATATTTTCCCTAACACATCACTCATTCCTGTAAATCTCTCTATATCTTATAAAATTACACCCTAAAAGTAAAATTACAATTAGGGTGTACTTTTCTTTATATCAACTATCTGTTAAGATAGATTTTCAACATTACGAATTACGTCAATAATGGTACCATCGCGATATTCAACCAAGGCAACAATTTTTTCGCCCAATTGTTTTTCCGCCGGAACACCAGTCATTGTATCAACTTCTTTCTTCAAATCATTAATATCGACAACTTTTACACCTGCTTTCTTCAATGCAGCTGCAAGATTTGGCTTAGAAGGATTTACACAAACTCCACGTTCTGTAACAATCACATCAACACTTTCACCCGGAGTAACAATTGTATGAACACGATCTTTCACGATTGGCAAACGACCACGGAAAGAAGGACAAACAATCACACTTAGGTTAGCACCTGAAGCTGTATCAGAGTGACCTCCTGAAGCTCCACGAATCTCACCCGATGAACCAGTGATTACATTTACATTAAAATCAACATCTACTTCCAAAGCACCTAGCACAACGACATCCAATTTGTTGGTCATTGCTCCACAGTTATTTGGATTTGCATATTGATCACAAGTAATTTCGATATGCTGTGGATTATTCAATACAGAAGTACTTACTGCAGCATCGAAAGACTGCACATCAAAAATTGCCTGGAACAATCCTTCGTTAAGCATGTCAACACCGTAAGAAGTAACACCACCAATCATGAAACTACCTTTAATGTCTTTGCGTTTCATATCCTCGCGAAGGAATTTAGCTACAGCCAAAGAAGCACCACCCGCTCCTACCTGGAACGACATACCATCTTTGAACAAGCCAGAATGCTCGATAACTGTTGCAGCAATACGAGCAATACGTAAATCCATTGGAGATTTTGTGATACGAGTAGTACCTGATGCAATCTTGGTAGCATCACCAATGCTGTCAACCTTTACAATATGATCAACAAAATGCTGACGAATTGAACCTGGAACACATGGATAATCTACAAGGTTATCTGTTACAATAATTACATTTTTAGAGTAACGAGCATCAATATCAGCGTATCCCATAGAGCCAAAAGCAGATGGTCCGTGAGCTCCGGTAGCATTACCTTCCTCATCGGCAGCAGAAGCAGCCAAAACAGACAAATCTGGTTTGATACGTCCGGTCAAGATATCTCTAACACGACCACCATGAGAGTGAATAATTGCAGGATGCTTTAATTTACCCATTGAGATAATTTCACCCAAACGACCACGAATACCTGAAGAGAAAATTCTGGTAATCATTCCTTTCTCAACATATGGAACCAACCCATCGTGTGCAGATGTTAATGAAGAAGAAGCCAAAGTAATGTCTTTGATTCCCATTTCATCTAAAATTTCGATTGTTTGCATCAAAACTCCATCTCCTCCACGAAGGTGGTGATGAAATGTAACAGTCATTCCATCGAAAGGATTACATTTTTGGATCGCTTCTTTTAAATCGCCACACAATTTTGAAGTATGAGCTTTTTTTGCTTTTAATGTTCGAACAATATTAGTTGATGGAATCTCATCACCAATAATGCTTTCCCATACGCCCTGGAAAGGTTTTAACTCACCAAGACCTTCTATATATTCAGGAATTTCAACTCCTAATGCATTCTTCATTTTGTTTCTTTATTAGTATCAATTTTGTAAACAGGAATAACTGTTAACTTGCAACCGACTCTTCGATTTCTTTTAAATCGATATTGGCATATTCAAGAACGGTAATTGCTCTCTGAACAACAGGAGCATCTACCATTTTTCCGTCAATTGCAAATACTCCAATACCAGCGTTTTTATTTCGAATAAATTCTGAATAAACACGGTAAGCTTTTCTTACCTCATTTTCGGTTGGGTTAAACACTTCGTGTACACCATCTACCTGACGAGGATTAATCAATGCTTTTCCAGCGAAACCAATCTTTTTAATGTACTCCGTTTCTTCACGAAGACCTTCCTCATCGTTAACATCAGCAAATACGGTATCCAAAACATCTAAACCATGTGCTTTACCTGCCATTACAATACGCTTACGAGCATAATCAATACCTACTCCATCAGGAGTTTTTACGATACCCATATCCGCAGTTAAATCCTGACCTCCAATTGTAATTGCATCAATTCGTGGATCAGCACCTGCAATTTCGTATACATTTGCAACACCTTTAGCTGTTTCGATCATTACATGGATCGTCATGGTTGGCTTCTTAATTCCATGTTCTTTTTCGATTCTGCGAACCTCTTTCATGAAATCTTTCACATCCTGAACAGACTCAGTTTTTGGGAATCTGATATTATCAGGTTGCAATGGCACGATTTCTTCTAAGTCTGCCAATCCAAAAGGAGTATGCATGTTGTTTACACGCACGCAAACTTCTGTATCGTAAAATTCAACGGTTTGTAACATGTTACGAACCAAGATTCTTGCAGCATCTTTTTGGTTCAATGCCACGGCATCTTCCAAATCCAACAATACTGCATCACAACCATAAACTCCGGCTTGTTGAATCATTGCAGGATTATTTCCCGGAATGTACAACATTGATCTTCTTTTCTTTCTAGCCATTACATTGTACCCTCCTGAATACCTAAAGAACGTTTAACAGCAGCTTCAACTCTAGCCTTAATTGTTGGCGTTAGAGCTCCCTTATCTTTTGCAATCAGGTGTACATTCTGGATATCCAAATCATCCAAAACCTGATTAATTGTATTTTTGATATCATCTTCGAACTGCAACATCACAGTAGATGAGATATCAATTTGGCGACCGGCTTCCTCTGATACAGGTTCGATCAAGACCATGATATCGCTTGATTCGAAAGTTCCGGCTTGCGCTTTAAACTTAGGTGTCATTGTTAATGATATTAGTTTAATTATTCCGTAAGAATTATAATAATTGATTTTGCAAATTTTAATGTCTTTCGATAGAAATCAAAGCACTTTTAAAGATTTTTGTAGTTAATTACCTACTGTTATAAAACACAATCAGGAAACGATTGCATATCAGCCTGTTATTAACAGCCTATTCTTTGTAAGTATTTACATTTCTTACTATTCGCATAATTAAACAGGTAATTATTTTTTCGATTAAACATGAAAAATCATTATTTATCCTTCATAAATGTATGTTACTTATCAATTTAAGCTGGAAATATTATACATCCGAACAAAACAACAAAGGCTTCGCGAATGCGAAGCCTTAATTGTTAGTGATTAGTTAGTGGTTAGATTTTACTTGTCTAACAACAAGAAAATCAATTGTGTGATTAGTAAAGTTACAAATGGTAATTGTGTTTACTTTTTAAATACGCCACAATATAAGTTTAATTTTTCTATTTACGCAAACGTTTTCTGAAAAATTATTCACTGCATTTTTTATTTTTATTTATTCTTTAACTCAAAAAATTAGTTGTCAGTTTTTAAGTATCTATTAAAGAAATATTTCCGTTAATACTTCTAATTCTAACATTTTCAAAAAAAACTGCACATCATATTTTTCATCTGTTTATAATTTTCTTGTTAAGGTCAGATGGAAGCCGCAAGATCAAAATAATCATGTCGTGTGTTTAATCATTCTCGTTTCATTCAATCCATAAAATTTAATTGTGGATTAATTCTTTTACCATGTCATTAATCCACAATTAAGCCAAAAATTAAGAGGCTCAAACTAATTTCGTATTGTAAGAATAAATTAATTGATCGTTTAAAGATTAGATTAGTATAGTTAGTTTAGAGTTAGCTTAAACTGTTCCACACAAACAGTTTCGATTGAAAGTGAGAATAGCCCTGTACCACAACATGGGCTATTTTTACAAAAAAAAGGAGCAATTAGGTTTCAACCCAAAAACTCCTTTTCATTGACAATTATATTTTTATTTACACAGCGCCAACCAATGATACTGATGAAATTGTATCACCCATTCCTACCAGTGTAACAGGTTTTTCAATTAAAATGGTTGGAACAGCAATTACTTCAATTTCTTCATTAGAATAAATCCCAGAAGTTAATAATTCATTTTCGCCAAGTATATTTTTAACAGTATTGCTTAAGCCCTCAAGTTCATTCAAACCCACATCCGATACCTTATGATCTTTGGCCCACATTAATACATCTTTGCTGTTAATTGCACCAGTTCCAGCTTTAGCTGCCGCAACCGTTGCTGCCAACTGCATTCCGTTTCTGTTTTGCAATGGAGTAACCTTAAATCCTTTTTGCTGAAGAGTTACATACAAACCAAACATGTGCAACTGCATTCTTGGACATTTGGTATAATCATATACCTTTAACATCCCTTTAAATAGATTTGATGCATTGGTATTCTGATCACACTCTTGTGCCAATTCCTCCTCACCAATAACTTCAAGAATATCTATTAATTCTCGCTCATTAAATCCAAGGCTATCAACATCCTGAACCAGGCTATCAATCAAATGTTTTCTTACCACTTTATCCTGAGTTGAAGCAACTTCAAGGTGAAGAAGGTTATCCGGACAAGATTTTCTCCATTCGGCAATCATCTCTTTTGAAAGCTCAATTCGTTCAGCTCCTTTAGTTCCATCGGCTAAAGTTTCATGCAACATCTGATATCCAGATAAAATAATGTATTCAGGATTTACATCATCCTTCGCCATTCTTTTATTAAAGTTATCATCAATATGAAGCTTGAAATTCAATGGATCATAAGTAGCAATGAATCGATTTGCTTTAGGACAAGTGTAAGTTTCTCCTCCAATGGTTAAAGAATCTCCTTTATCAAACTCGATAATCCAGTGAATTAATGCATTATCATCTTTACGATCTACATTAAAGGCTTGTTGCAGCTCACCATTCTCATCAGTTGTTAATAAGTTTGGTAAATCCAAAAACAATTGAGATTGCTCTTTAGGAGAAGATGCACAATGCACATAAACATTTTGCACACCACATACAGCCATTGCATTAGCAACGATTCCTCCCTGGCCTCCCATTTGTAACTTATCGTAGCCAACATTCTTATTCAACCAATAAAAAACTTCAACATCTTCAATTAACCATTCCTCAGCAATACCACCTTTAAAGCAGTGAAGAATACCTCTAATTGCATCCTCATTTTTTCTAATTGCTTTCTCTTCTTCAGATATAATTAAATTTGTGTCAAGCTTATTGTTTTCAATCAACTTCTCTACATCTTTTCCACTCACCTTGATCACAGCATCTACATTTGCATTAAAGGCACTAATTAAACCTTTAATCTCTCCCATTTTCTCCAATTGCTCAGGCGCTGTACTATAATTCTTAAGCCAGGCAGCTTTTAATTCACTTTTTGACATTTGAGATGTTTTATTTTATTATTCAATTATAACCACAAGTTTAACTAGCAAATTAATGCAATTATCGATCAAAAACTTAATATCGAAGTGATTTTTATTCAAAATTTTACTGCAATGGTTTGCAGAACAATCACAAAAAAAGCCTTCGCAAATTTCTTTGCAAAGGCCATAACTGAATTTCGAAAATTAAAAGGACTATTTTTTCAATTTCGTATCCATTAACTGATTTGCCATAGCAGCACCAATTAATGATTCAAGTGGTGTTTTTCCATTTTTGCCATCATTACCAGTAATCATTACATCCGGGAATTTAATTTTGGCAATCTCTTTAGCAACACCAATTGCAATTTCTTTTTCAATTTGAGCTCTTTCCTGAGGCGTTAAACCAGCCGAAACCAACTTCGCATTTTGATAAGATTCTGCATCAGCAGCTACTTTTTTTGCAGCTGATTTAAGCTTTTCGGTTTCTAATGCAATCGCTGCAAGTCTTTTGTTTGTTTCCTCTTGCTTCAATTTTGTTTCAATGGAAATCAAAGCCTTTACCTGTTCCTTTTCCTGAGCAACACGTTCTGCTGCTTTATCTCTTTCCCCCTCTGCTACGATACGTGCCTGAGCATCTTTTGCTGTTTTAATCTTCTGTTGCTCTAACTGTCTTTTTGCAGATTCATCACGCTGTGCTTCCAATCGCTTTTTAAATACTGCTTCCAAGATAACATCATCTACAATCACCTGAGCTACAATAATATTATTCTCGTTAATATCATGAGGGATACGAATGAATTTTCCATTTTTATCTTTTCTTTTCTTCACCTCATAACGTGTTTGAATTTCCTTGATCTCACGACTACTATCTTCAATCGAGGAAATTATGGTATCACGATACTCCAATTTTTCTACACTATAGGCTCCATCCTTTAACTGGTCTTCAATAGCAACCCTAAAGTCGGATGCAGATCCAGAAATATAATCTTGTGCTGCAAACATGTAACCAGTATTTGACACAACCTCACGAACTGTTGGAATCAAAGTATTTTGCGCTAAGTTTTGAAGTGACCTAAACTCAATTGCCATTTCAATGAATGATTCTTTATCTGTGGGCAATTGGAAACGAGTAGATAATTTTGCCGATGCAGTCACCTGATCGATAAAACGAATAGGAATTGGATTCATAACACCTTCTATATCATCATTATTCTCTCCCTTACTTACTACCTTAACATCAATATATTTCTGCCAAGGGATAATTTTAGCGAAACCTCTCCATTTAATACCTTCTGTCATCACAGCATCCTTTCCACCATTAGGATAAACAACAAAATACTGATATCCTGGTTCTGCCCAGAAAAACATAAATGGCAAAATAATCATAATAACTCCCGAACCTATTACGCCAAGAGAAAATCTGGAAGTGAGTTTCGAAAAAGCTTGCGCTTTGCTAACTAACAATGGCTTTAACAATAGCATTGCCAATCCTGCTAATACAATAATAACTCCTAATACAATCATAAATTAATTTGGTTTAATTGATTTTCTAATTCAAGGACCAAAGTATAATTTATAACTGAAAGATCTATTATTTTTATGTTCGTTTTCGATTAAGACAATTTTTACACCGTGAAACCTGTTTTTTTACATGTTATACTAAAAACAAAAAAGCTCACCACAAGGATGAGCTTCTAGTTCTATAAGTTCCCTCAATCTAAAAAGTCTCTAAACATTCTTAAATACAAGGTTTTCACCCTCTACATCCACCATTATTTTTTGATTGTCTGTAATGTTTTCGGACAGTATTTCATTTTTCTCAAATAAATGTCAATAGAAATTAACCTGATACATCTGGATATTTATATATATTTGCCAACTAAAATTCTAAAAACAATTCGAAAATATTATTATATGAAAGCAACAACTATCTGGACAAAAGGAATGTCATCGGTAATTACAGACAACAGAGGTCATGAAATCACAATAGATTTACCAGAAGCAAAAGGTGGAGAAGATCTTGGTGCAACAGCATTTGAAGTGTGTTTAATGAGCTACTCTGGTTGTGTAAACACAATTTTTAACATTGTAGCAAAGAAAATGCGTATTGAGTTCGAAGCATTGGTTGTTGATACTGTAGGATCTCAAAAAGATGGAGCTCCAACTTTCACTGATGTTGAAGTTGAGTTAAAAATTGATTCTGAAGCTAGTGATGAAAAAATCGAAAAATGCCTTCAGCAAACTTTAAAAATGTGTCCTGTAGGAGTTCTATTCCACCAAGCAGGTGTAAACACTACTTATAAGATTGAAAAAATGCAGAAGGCTTAAGCAAGCTGTACCACAACACTTAAATCCCTCGCCTTTGGTGAGGGATTTTTTTATCATTAACAAATCATTAACTCCTACATGATTAGTAATATTTGAACAGAACAAAAATAAAAGACTATTTTGTGTTTTATTTTAACATTCTATATCATGAAAAGAATATTTGGATTATTAATATTACTAATTAGCCTTACAAGCTATGCTCAAAGAGAAGCAAGCTCTATAAAAGTTGGCGATAAAGCACCTATGTTTGAAGCCAAAGATCAGAATGGGAATCTTGTTAAAAGTTCCGACATCTTGAAAAATGAACAACTGATCGTTGTATTTTACCGTGGAGAGTGGTGTCCGTACTGCAACAAACACCTTTCTCACTTACAGGAAAATCTTGGTAAATTCAAGAAAGCGGGAGCACAGTTGGTTGCGGTTTCACCAGAAATTCCGGTTAATGTGGATAAAACCATTGAAAAGACAAATGCAGAATATCCAGTATTGTTTGATGAAAACAGCAAAATCATGAAAAAATATGGGGTTGAATTCATGCTACCGGAACACTTACAAAAAAGATACAAGAACTATGGTGTAGACCTTAGTATTACCAATGGTAATAATGATCAATTATTGCCTGTTCCGGCTACCTATATCATAGGAAAAGACGGTAAAGTGAAGTACATACAATATGATCCTGATTACAAAAGCAGATCGAATGCTAAAGATATATTACAGCATTTGTAAACAAAAATGGGACTGTATATCCAAAACAGTCCCATTTTAAAATTTAATTAATCAGAATTTCATCAACAAAAATCCAATGCTTTCTGCCTCCAGCCATGTGCCAATCTGGTATTGGTCCATTCTTAAATGTTACTCTTAGGTATCGACAATTAACCGATGGAAATTCAATTACAGGTCTGCTTACATATCTGCGTTCATCTCCTGGAGATTCCATACTTATAGTTTTTACCAGTTGATAGTTCTTTTGATCATTTGAAACATACACTTCAATTTCATCAGGATTAAAGATCCATGCTCCTGGATAAATTAGAATTCCAGGTTTCACCTCACAAATGCCTCTTACTTCTCCAAGGTCAATATCAACATGTAGATCTTTCAAATCAACTCCTGTCCAAAATCCATCATTAAAGGTTATTGAGCCAAAACCTCCATCTACGAGTTGAGCTCCAGATTTTTCACCGTAACCAATACCATTGCCTTCCACCTTAACTTTTGGATAACCAGTTTGAGTATTAAATGGAATTCCTTTTAAATAATGTAAAAGCAAACTTCCACTCTCTTTTAGTCCTGGCTTAAATGCTTTGGCCTTAATAGTAGCATCCTCGTTGATCACGATTGGATTCTGATATTTTTTAGAATTCACTTCAGGTTCAGAACCATCTATTGTATATCTGATTTCTGCTCCTTTTGTGCCACAAAGCAATTCCACCGTTTTTCGCTTCTCAAAACTAAAAGTAATATCATTGACGTAAGGCATTAGAACCTGTTTTTCCTCATGCAGTTTGTAAGCTTCTGATGGCTTTATACCATTTAAGTCTGCCAAATCAGCCTTAGTGTTACCCCACTTTTTATTTGGTTTACTGCCCATTTCGAAAACCAGCTTACCTCCATGTTTAATTTGATCGTAAGTAATAAATGGTTTGGTAAATTCCTTATTATTTAGTTTTGCAGATTGGATGTAAATGTTCTTTGGGGAATTGTTATTAGCCACAACCGTAAACACCTTACCATTTTCAAGATTGATACTTGCTTTTTGATAGGCGGGAGATCCAATTTGATACTGGTTGCTACCCGGACAAACAGGATAAAATCCCAAAGCCCCAAAAATATACCAGGATGACATTTGACCCAAATCATCATTATTATCCAAGCCTGCAGGATGATCATGATAAAAGCGAGGAAGAATTTCCCTTACCAACTTCTGAGTTTTCCATGGCTGACCGGCATAAACATACAAGTAAGGCATTTGATGAGATGGCTCATCGCCATGACCATATTTTCCAATGAAACCGGAAATATCCACATGCTGTGAGCCTCCAATTTCAGAATCATCAGCAAAAATTGCATCCAGCCAGGAAGCAAATTTCTCCTTGCCTCCATGCAACTGCATTAGGTAAGCCATATCGTGAGGCACGTAAGACGAGTATCCCCAAATATTTCCTGACACATAGTTCTTCACCAATCCATCCCACTTGCTCTTATCCACATTCACCAGTTTACCATTTTGAAGTTTAGGCAATAAGTATCCCGATTCTACATCAAATAAGTTGCGGTATCCTTTCGACCTTTTCAGGAATAGGGAGGCATCATCGTTTTTTCCAAGTTTATGTGCCACCTGACTCAAGCACCAATCGTAGTAATTGTACTCGGTCGTTTTCGAAACAGAACTGCCAATTTCACCCGGAACAAAATCCATATCGATATAAAAGTTCATTCCATTTACATCGTAACTATTGCTATGTTTTTCCAGATTAAAAGCTGCCGCTTTCATCGCATCATAGGCAGCCTGATTGTCAATCCCTTCAATATCTTTCAAAATGGCATCAGTCATTACCGAAACGGTGCTGTATCCAATCATACAAACATTATCATGTCCCAAACATTCCCATACTGGTAAACCAACTTTTGAATCGGTATATCTTGATGAAAGTGAGTTCACAAAGTCAACTGTTTTCTCCTGCTCTACAATTGCCATTAAAGGATGAACAGCACGGTAGGTATCCCAAGTAGAAAAGTTACTGTACTGATCGAAATCGGAATGGTACTTTTTCCCTTCCACCATATATTCTCCGCTAACATCCGAAATCAAATTTGGTGATATCATGGAATGATAAAGGGCCGTATAGAAGTTTCTTTTGTCTGATAGTTGATCCGTTTCGATATGAAACTTATTCATTTTTTCTTCCCAAAGATTCTGAGCTTTTCTAAGCACCTTTTTAAATGATACTCCTTTTGCTTCAGCATCGAAATTGGCTTTGGCTCCTTCATAACTCACATGCGAAAGTGCTACTTTAACATCCACTGTTTCACCCGAACTCACATCAAAACTAACGAAAGCTTTCACTCGTTTAGCACTTGCTTTCTTTGTATCAGCCTGAATTTTATCATCTATCGCAACACCACTTTGTTCGAATGATTTGGAAAATTTCGCATAGAAATACACTTTCCGATCTCCTCCTTCTCCATTGCAATGCTTCCATCCTCTGATTTCACTATCCGATAAGATTTCAATTTCTGTTTCCTGAACATTCTCCATGATATTGTGGGTAGGATCAAGAATTACATTTCCTTGCCCGGCAGTATTGAAAGTATACCTGTGAAATCCAACTCTCGGCGTACAAGTCAACTCCACTTTTACATTGTAATCATCTAAAACAACAGCATAATATCCTGCCGAGGCTTCTTCTCTATCGTGTGAAAATCTGGAACGAAATCCATTGTCCGTATTTTCTTCCGTACCCGCTTTTACCTTTATTTCTCCTAAAGTTGGCATCAGTAAAATATCACCCAATCCTGCCAAACCAGCTCCACTAATATGGGTATGTGCAAATCCTTTTAAAATGGAATCGCTATAGTGATAACCCGAACACCAATCCCAGGCTTTAAAATCATTACTGGGACTTAGCTGCACCATACCAAAAGGCAAAGTTGCCCCTGGAAATGTATGAGCATGACCATCGGTCCCGATCATGGGATCGACATACTGAATCAGTTGCTTATTATCCGCAAAAAGACTAGATGTAATAAACAACAAAAGGAATATTTGAATTAATTTCTTCATGAATAAATTGCTTTAGGATACAATACCTATATATATCCTGCAAATAAAATCCTGCATGGTTAAGATTTTGATTAATTCATGATTAATCCTCTATATATTTCATTATTTCTGACGTTTTCTTCTAATTCTAATATCTCCTTCAGGCAATATGGTCACCCATAAAATTTCAATCAGCAGTAGGAATCTACGTAGCACATCAAAGTACAAGGAGAAATAGAAAATGATGCTCGTCAACCAAATTATTGTCACATTGAACCAAAATGTATCAACCAAATAATTGCCTAGTCGCTTTTGCGAGGCAAATAAGTGAGCTCGTCCATTCTGACTAATCGGAGTTTGAAAAACAGGATCTTTTAGTTGAATAAATTCGTCTTCATACCTTATCAACTTATTAATTTCTCTTCTGTTGGTTACAATTTGCTCGATCGCCTCGTTGTGATGGGTATTTTTATATTCAACGATTTTCTGTATATCGCCAAGTTCATCAATAATCTCTTCATAAACCTGATCTCTATGCATCGATTGTTCTTTGTATTCCTTCCAACCCGCTTGCTTTACATGCTCAAGCCAGGTTTGTACTCTTGCCGAAGAATCTCGCAAAACTTGCTTTGAAACTTCCAATTCTGTTGGAAAGGAATAGATATCGGAAAGTTTTATCAGTTCGTTTTTAAATACCCGATAGTGTTTATCGTTGTTTTCCTTTAACCATGACTTATAACTTTGCTGCATAGCAGGAATCAAGAAAGATGAACGAAACGACGATTCACTCATTGCCTTCTCATATGGGAAAAACTGCTTCTCAAATTGATTATTTTTAAATTGCTCAACTACCAAAGCCTCGTAAGCCCAACGCGAAGTCATTAAATCTCCAACAATTGGAACATACTTTTGCGTTGTAATGGCAGGATGCAATTTATTAAAGCTTACAATAACTCCCGAGAACAACAATTGTGGAACCAAAATAAAAGGTATGGATACATAAACAGCCACTACAGAATTTAATCCTGCTGACAGGTTTAAACCGATTAAATTGGCACATGCCGAAGCTGTATACAAGATTAACCAATACTCCCAGGTTAAGCCTTTAATTTCCAAAATATAGGTGGCGAGAATAACAAATAGAAAACTCTGAATGGCCGAAATGATCAACAAGATAATGACCTTGGAGTTTAGATAGCTCAATCGACTCAAATTCAAAAACTTTTCACGCTTCATCATTCTTCGGTCGTGAAGAATTTCTTCTGCCGAAATAATCAAGCCGAGGAATAAGGCAACAACCACTGCCATAAAAATAAAAGAGGGAATATTTTCATTCTTGGCAAATACATAGTCCAAATGATGAGATTCAGAACCACTAATGTACTTGGTAAAGTATCCCAAAATAATGGCTAAAAGAGGTGCCTCCAACAAAGTAATCAGCATATACTGCCTGTTACTCAGTTTGGCCTTAAAATCTCTTGAAAGGTAAATTTTCAATTGCTCCCAACGCTTTGGAATGTTAAAAAAGTTCTTGGGAATCAGTTTTTTTCTACCTGGCTTATGTACGCTGTTTTTCTTCTCAATATTCTCTTTATAGAGTTCATACCAATCATCAGAATTTCTTTTACGCTTACGAATTTGCTTGCCATATTCATTCATCATCCTGGCTTCAACAATTCGCAAAATCTGTTCGGAGTTCACGTTACCACATGTCAAGCATTCACTTTCATCGGCCTTTACGTAGTGCGATTGAGTTTTAAAATAAACAACTGCATCAATGGGGTTTCCAAAGTAAATTACCTTCCCTCCCTGGTCCATCATGATTAGCTTATCCAAAAGCTTGAAAATATCAGACGACGGTTGATGAATGTTACAAATCACCAATTTGCCTTTTAAAACCTGACGTTTCAGAAGAAGCATTACTTTCTCGGAATCCATACTCGATAAACCTGAAGTAGGTTCATCAACAAAAAGCACCGAAGGTTCACGCATTAACTCCAATGCGATATTTAATCGTTTTCTTTGTCCCCCACTAAGAACCTTATTAATCGGATCACCAACCTTTAAATCCCTGGCTTCAACCAAATCAAAATCCTCAATGGTTTTGTCAATGATTTCCTCAATTTTTTCATCCGAAGTGCCATCAAAACAAAGCTTGGCATTAAAATACAAGTTCTCGTAAACCGTTAGCTCCTCAACCAATAAGTCATCCTGAGGAACATATCCAATAACCCCTTCGAGTTTCTCTTTATCCGAATGAAGATCATAACCATTGATATAGATATTCCCCTGACGCAGGGATAAATTCCCATTCAATACATTTAGTAAGGTTGATTTTCCGGTACCACTACCTCCCATCACGCCTACCAATTGTCCTGAATTCATTTCCAGACTAACCGGATGAATCCCATTATTGGAACCAGGGAACTTAAACTCTATATTTTTTGCAATAAACTGAAGATCGGATAGGTTTTTCTTCTCGATAAAAATGGAAGAAATCTGGGAATAATAGATCGGATCAATTCTATGACTTCGAATAACCGAGCCATAGGATAGAATGTAAGCCCTATCAACTTTAATATTGTGTCCGTTCAAGAAAAGGTTGTACTCTCCAAAATATTTCATCAGGAAGGTATTGGTGCTTTCCAAATGCAGAACAAAAATCCTTCCTCGAAGCTTCTCACTCTGGATATGTTTCACCACCTCATGCGACCACTCCTCATTATTATCAATTAATAAAAGATGCTCGTTGAACGGTATAGAAAATTCATCGCCAATCAGAAATTGTCGACTTAATTCGAACTCTTTTTTGGGAATATTAAAGGTTTTTGAAACGGTTTTTACCAAATCCAATTCATCATGACCTGTGTATTCTGTTTCATCAATAAACTCAAGCAATTGAAGCATGATCCAAACCTTCTGCTCCTGCTCTACTTCCTCTACTAATTTTTCACAAACATCTTTTACCTGTGGATGCTTGTTTACAGAGGAAACCTCACCCTTTTCATCACAATGTGAGTCTCTTAAGTATCGCTCAAAATCCTGTAGATATTTCTCGGTCCACTCCTTACTAAACTGTTTCTGAAGCCATACTTCAACAACATCACGTGCTGCTGTTTCGAATCCCAACTTTTGCTCATCCACAATAATGGCAAAAAGTCTCATTAAGGCTTTCAGTAACGATTCATTCATAGTCTAGGTTTGGAATTGGTTTTTGGTTTTAACAAGGCCTAATTTAGATAAATAAAATGAGCTATGGAAACTACTGTTTTAAAGAGAAATTTAGGATTGTCTTAAGAAATCTTTTAAAGTTCTATGTTTCAATTAAAAAATATTTTTAAATAGAAATTCTTTGAACATCACAGAAATAAAGACTTACAGCTCCTCTTTCCATTACTATCAACCTGAAGATCAAACTCCTTTAAGGTTTTTTAACACTTATTCTCAGGTCTTAACCGATTCTTGCCATACCTTTGTAATGTACTACAAAAGATAGTATTTTCATAGATTAAAGATTTAGGTTAGTAATTAGTGGTTAGAGAGAATCCCGGACGCCCGTTCGGGATTTTTCGTTGTTATAATGGTATCAAACGATAAGGTTATAATTACTTAACATCAGCTTAATCCAGTTCGCTGTAAGCAATCATATATTTGTATTGTAAAAAGCCTTAAAAGTTTTTTTTCATAGATTAGATTTAGGTTAAATTTAGTGGTTAGATTTGAAATCCGGGTGGGGACCCGGATTTTTTAATTTATCTGAACATGAATATGATCGTCATGTCTTACCGATCGGCAGCCATGAAACCTAACTCTTTTATCCTCTAATTTGAGTCTCTGCTCCAAATGCGGCTCAATAAACATTTTAGTGAGTTTTCTTTGACTTAAAATTGCTTCAATTAAAGCATTGGTTCCACTTTTAGAAAACTTTAAATCATCATTAATTCTTCCAAAAATTAAATATTTTGGATAATCATATTGAAAATATCCTTTTTGCAAACAATCTTTACATTGATCAACCTCATTCCTTAACGGATTTTCAAATACTCCATACCCACTTATTGACTTGCTTTTATTGACGATTTGTCCATTGATATCTTCATATACCAAACTAAAATCAACCTTACAGCCATCATTATGACTCAAATGTGGTAACAAAGGAAAACCATCAAAAAATGGAAAACAAGCATCCAAATACCGAGCTTTTACTTCTGGTTTCTTTTCAGCCAGGTTGCGTGAAATATTTTGCAAAAACTCATGGGTTTCGGGAGTAACATAGTTGCGATTCAATAATACTGTTGCAAAGCTTGCAGCTTGCAAATTATCATTATTTCTAATCTTCTCCCTTCCAAACCATGGAGCAACAATAGGAACAATCAGAAAACTTGCTGTGACATATAAAACTATAAAAACCACTAGTTTTTTACCCCAAAAGGCAAACTTAATTCTGTTACTTAAAACAATGCCAATTAAGTAGATCAATCCGCCTATTTGCGTTATAATGGTTAGAAGAACAAATAATATCAATCTACCAAGATTTTGTATCAGTACCTTCATTATTCCTCCAAATACTCCTTTAATCTCTGGTTGATAAAATATTTCCAGCCACCTTCACAACTCTCTCTTCTGAATTCAGGAACATCATCTGAGAAGGTATCTATTCCACTTGCTGTAACTCTTATTTTGCAGACTTCATTTTCTTCGAACAGTTCGTAACTCACCATGGCAATCCCGTCGTATCCTTCATATTCCCATTGGCAAACCAATTTCTCGAATGGAATAACTTCAGTAATTTTCCACAAATGCATAAACTCTCTTTCACCAGCATCCACATTAAACTGGGTTTTAAAACCAACTTCAGCCTTATGATCCGGCATTTCAGCAAAAAACCATTGCCTCATTTCAATTGGATCGGTAATGGCTTTCCAAACTTGTTCTCTATTTACAAGAAAGCTTTGTTCTGTGATTATTGGTGCGTTATCCTTATCCATAGTAAATTCATTTTTTCTTGTTTGCATGTTAATCAAACACTGCATTTATCCCTTTAATTCTTTATATAAAACAAAACCTCCATTGATGTGGTCAATGACAATAAAATAGTTCGATCTGGACGATTCGGCTGCAATAATTGCTCCCAAAACGCCAAAAAACATACTGGCTCCAACTACATCACCGGCATTTGCTGTAGATTGAATATCACCTACAAAATAAAAATAGTCTTTGCTTTTATACAGTGGATAATAACCATACCTGGTTGCAATAAGTGGTTTTCCATCAATTACCAATGCATAAACATCTTTTGATTTAACTTTAACCTGTCCCTTTATTTCATCCTCAATTTTAACCCAAGCAATACTATTGTCTTTTCTTCTTTTAATCGTAGGCTGCTCATCAGGCATTTGATCTCTAAATGCTGCATATGTATAGTAAAGTCCATCCTTGTATTCTTTGGTACAATAAAGCTTCAAATCCTTTTTTTCATAGCTATCCAACTCTACAATATCATTGTAAGAATACAATATTTCCTCCTTCTTGTCATTCTTTAAATTGTCCTGTATAAAATCCGTGATGGTTTTACTTCCTAATCTTAAAAGCTTCTTGGTTACATCCATTCCTTTTACTTGCGACAAAGAATCAATAGAAGCTAATTTTCTGTATGAATTACCTTCTTTTGCATAAAGGATCGCTCTTATATAGAAATATCCTTTTTCGCTTGTGGCTTTTGTTAACTCGGCAAAAGATATTTTTCTTAGTTGAAGTAGAAGTTCTCCATTTCCAGAATTATCAACTGTTGACGAATCTAGAATGTCATTAAGCTGGTTAGTAAAAGGCTTTTCCCAAATTACCTTCACTTTATTATTAAACATTCCAAGTTGAACGAAACCTAGATTGGTAGTATCCACTCTTGAATCAATCCAATCTATTTTACTGTACAAGCTTCCTTCTATTTTTTGTTCCGGATCTATTAATTTGAATTCTTTATGGGTACGCTGCGCCTTTAGATAACTTGCATTAAAAAGCACAAGTAGGATTACAAATAGATTTTTCATCGAATTAAGAATATGGTTTAGGGTTTATTTAGGATTAGATTTAAAAATAAGTCACATTTACTTTTTTCGTTCATAATAAGTAACAGGCCCATCCACATAAGATTGGTTGATGATTAAGCTATCATTTTCGGTAGAAAAGAATGACTCTGTTCCATTATTGATGACCAAAACCAATGTAGAATCACTATTGGCATCCATCGAGTTATCTATCCTGTATTTTAGTTTGTATGGATACTTGTGACTCAATTCCTCATCCCTATAATACTCCACCGTATCGTTTGTTTTGAACACAATACTTTCCTGGTATCCTTCTGATTCTGGCGTAAATTCGCTTCGTGTGCGTGGACTTTCGGTTTTTATCCATTGCCATTCTCCTTGCAGCGATTTATATGCCTCACCTAAAAAATCATCTTCCGGTTTTTCATCGGTACAAGCAATCGTAAGGTAAAGTATACCAATAAGGATCACTACATGTGCAAAAGGATTTTTTCTGGTATATTCTTTCGGTATCATACTCAAAGGTTTTGTTGATCCTACTAATTTAAAGCATCTAGTTCTTTTAAACCTGACATTCTGAATTTTATTTGTTTAAAGCATTCTCTAAAAACCACATTAAATTCCCCTTAAAATAGAACATCAACAAGGCAATAGAGAAACCAATAACCAAAGCAATTCCATTCAGTTTCATCTGTTTGGTTGTGGATGCTATATGATATCTTTTTTGCATTACACCCAAATTTATCAACACAAATAGTATTACAGGCAGTACTAATGCCCAAAAACTAAACTGAGAATTGGGAGATAAAAGCGGGATTGTTCTGTAAAACAATATCAATGATGGCAGTATTAGCATCAACACAAAACCAATAGGTTTGCGTATGAATACACCTGTTATGGCAAGCATGCAAATAATAGGATCGAAAAGTAAATTTGATCTCAAGATGATCATAGGGTTTTCAAACAGATAATTCACCGAATAAAAAGCTCGCACATAATTTACCTGTTCGTAAATTCCCACTCCCAATTTCATTAACATTAGAATTAATACTAGGGCAACAACCAAGTTTTCTATAATTTTTGTTCTATCCATCTCGTTATAAACACAAGTTACAGGTTTGTGGCAGTTAGTAGCTTATAAGTACTTTTATTTCCTACTTCCATAAATTCGATTAAAATCCTCTAACATTTCAACAATATCACGTCTCTTGTAGGTTTTGTCTTTAATCCGATCAGCTATTTTCGGATAATCTTTAAATACGGCCAAAGCTGCCTTCTTAAAGCTTTTTCCAATTCCACCACCATCACTCAAAAAGTAAGTAACAAAGTCTTGGTTCTCATTACAGATGTAAAATCGTTCAACTGGTGCACCTGCAGTTCCACCCATAGCCGTTCCTGATGAACTCATCCGCGGTGCTCCTGCAGAAACTTCGCTATACAATGCCATTTTACCATCAACAAGTAATCGCAACAACTTGGGTTTTGTCGTATACCTTTTCTTTTTAATCATTTTGTAATGAAAAGTGTAGAAATCCTTATTATAAGTGGTAAAACTCCCAAGTAAAATTACATCCTCCCTTTTGGACAGAGTTTTGTTTATTTTCAAGCCCCTCAGAGTTCGAAAATTATAAATTACTGGTTCGCTTTCCTTATCCTTTCTGAACTTTACGGTTTGATCTGCCTTCATTCTGGCCAAACCTTTCAATACTTCTCCATTTCTAAGATATAGTGTAGCTTGTTTATTCTGCGCAAAAACATTGCATGAAGTTAATAGGGCAATTAGTAGTAATAGGTTTCTCATTTATCAGTAGTTATTTATTTTATTCTTCTTGTGATTATTCATAATCAGAAAAACTCCAATTAAAAGTGGAATCTCCCTAGCTTATCCATTCATTAAAAGTCTTCTCCAACAACCATTTTTCCCCTTCTCTTTGATATAATCTGCATAAACCTCCACCATTTACTCTGCCATACATTGAATATTCATATACAAAGGCATATTTGTAATCCTCTGAAAAAATCGGGATAGAAATACCGGAAACACAATTATATTTTTCAACCAAATTCTCCCAAAAGGGAAGATTTTTACTTTTCATCTCCTCCATAAAAAAATGAAACTCTTTTATTGGAATTTGGTTTTCTGCGATTAGCATTTGATTTTCAAAATTCTCACACAATTTTTTCTGCTCTTTTATTATTTTCCGAACATCTTTTCCCAAATACATGGCTAACTCTGATTCCAAATCCTGACTTGTGATAATTGGTGGAAGATATGCCCCATATGAATGAATTAAAAACAGACCAGATTTATCATTAAATTCTTTTTTTATTTGATTTAGAAATATCAAAGATTCTTCAATGTAACAGTCATTATTTCTACAGGAAAACAATAAGAACAACCCTATTATTAATATTACTTTTTTCATGTACTATTCAATCTCTATACCTTACAAATTCCTGCTTATAGTTCACCGTGTCCGTTTTAAATATTCCTTTCCCAAAAGCCTTTTTACGAACTTCAGATAATTTATCGAACCGCTTCTTTCTAAGTCTATCTACTCTTCTTAATGTCATAAAGTCATATATTGCATCAAACATCATGATTACCTCCAGTTGATTACAATTACTCTCGAATTGAATAGTTAACCATTCCATTCCCACAAAAGCAAATATTAACTGATTGGTATCTTTTGGGATGGTTATATTAAACTCCCCATCAATGTTAGTTTGTCCTATTTCAACCGTATCTGTATTAAAGATTGTAACACTAGGTATTAATTCTAAGTTCTCATCAATTACAATTCCCTTTATCGATTTTTGTTGTCCATAAACATTAAAAACCAATAATGTAAAAATTGAAATTACTAATGTTAGTTTATTCATATTTTTCTTTTAGCCCAAGACCCAAGCACTAAATTTAACAATTCCCCCTTATCCATTCCTCATCATTTTATGAAACTTTTGCTAGAATTATTATAAATAACTACTCTCTTGTTCTAATACGATTATTGTCATGTTAATATTCTTGCTTAATGAGTTATGGCTTTTGCTTTTTGAGTACCAACTTTTAACTTCTGAGTAATCTTTTTTCCAATTTGAGTTAGGATTTTACCTTTCTGAGTTTAATCTTTCCTAATATGAGTTAACTCAGACACCAATTTTGGTAACTCCGATAGGTATCTTGGCTACTCAGACGGGGTAACAGCTTACTCAAATGGGTATTTTAGCTACTCAGAAGGGGTATTTGTTAACTCAGACGGGTATTGGGGCTACTCAAAAGGGTATTTTGCTTACTCCGAAGGGGAATTGAGCTACTCAGATGCTATTTTCTTAACTCCGATCGGTAAATACTGGGCTACAGAGGATTTTAATTAACTAAATATTATACCTCTTCAATTTTTCAGAAATTAATTACAAAAAAAGAAGGATCATTCAATGCATTATATGCCACGGTGCGCTGCACCTTTTTTCATAGGCAAATACTAAGGCTATAAAGACTACGCAGCTCTGCTGCTTCAGTAGATTTAAAGTCCTAACCAATACTTTTGTCCTGAGAAAGGTGCATCGCACCGAAGTATTTATAGGATGCAATCAATGTGATAAATCAAGGTACAGCGTACCGCGGTATTTAAGTTTTAAATAGAAATTTTGCAAAATAAAGAGTCCCGTTTAACAACAGGACTCTAATCATGATACTATTCATTCGCTAATTTACTGGCGCTTCGCTAGTTTCCTTCTTGTAAGCATCATTTCTTTTTTTCCAATACTTACTCTGGTAGCGTTTCAGCCTCTTTTCATCTTTTCTGAAAAGATATTTGCCTGCTGCGCGTAACTCATCCAGCCCTTCTTTAAGATAGGTGTAGGATTTATCGCGTAACAATTTGGCCTCGCTACCACTTAAACGATTCTCGTTGGCAATGGCCAGTGCATTTGAGGCATCAACACCCAACTTCTCCAAATCATCCAATTTAGTTAGGTTGTAGTTAATGGCTTGCAATGGTTCAGGATGCTTTCTTCCCAACACAACCAAATCGCTGATGTCTTGCAAAGTATCGGCATGCGTACTTCCATCGTCAATATCCGAAATGGCATCCATTACATTGTCAACGTTTCGATAGGCATACTTAAAAGTATGAATGGTATCGAACTTTGCCTCGGTGGCCTGCTCTCTTAAAGCTGCCCAATCTTCCTCGGCATTATTGACACAGTGGTTTTCTTCCAACCAAAGCGACTCGGTCTCCTGACATGCACCTGCTCTTTGCTCCAAATTATCCGTTTTTTCCGACGTATAATTAATGGTTGCCAAAGCATCGGCATCAACGCGAGCACATCTTACCGTGTCGTAGGTTTCACGAACCAAAACATTTACAGGAACGGTAATTGCAATCACCCTATCGTTGGGTATTGCCAAAATTGTTGGCTTTAATACTTCCAAAGCCTTTTCTTCGTCCATTTTATAACAAGTTAAAGTTTTAAATAAAATTTGGGTAGTAACTTCTGTGTAAAGAAGTAATGAGAGGGTAGTCTGTATGCAATATTGTCCGCAGGCAATATTGCTAGCGCGCTTAAGACTAAAGAGTAAAGAATTTTATTTACAACTATTGATTTACAATAGTATAATTAAAGCTAAGCATTTTAATTAACACCATAATGTTAAAAAATCTTAAAATATAATTTTCACACAAAGAGCTTTGTATATGAATTTTTAAATTTTCGCTCAAAATTGTAAATTCGCTACGCCTGTAATAAACTGAGTATTTAATGGATTCACTTAGCAGATAACAGGCAATAAAAATTCAAGTTTTAATCCCTAAATAAAATTTAAACACATGAAAAGAAGTAGTATCATTCTTGCTTTTTTAGCTGTTATTGTATGTTTTAGTGCATGTAACAAAGTACCTCGATCGGGTAAATTAAAGTTTAAAAATAGTGTGGATAGTGTTAGCTATGCATTGGGTTATATCGAAGCGGATAACTACAAGAAAAGTTTCGAGCGCATGCCTTTCCAAATGGATACTGCCGCTATGGTTGAGTTTGCCAAAGCTGTTGCCAAAACAAAACTGTCGGAAAGATATGTGGAGTTTAGAAAGAATCAGTTCGAAGATTTAAACGAGGATATTTTCTACAAAGGCTTTCTAAACGAGTTGGCATATGGCAAATCGTATTTTACAAAAATGAGTGCCGATATCTATTTAAGAACGATTTTTGAAAAGCAAAAGGCAAAAAAAGACTCTCTTAAAAAAGAGGAAGGATTGGCCAACCTGAACAAAGGAAAAAAGTTCTTGGAAGAAAATAAAGCTCGCAAAGGAGTAATAGAAACCGAAAGCGGATTGCAATACGAAATTATTAAAGAAGGCACTGGTAAAGTTGCCCAACTAACCGATCGTGTTAAATGTGTTTACCACGGAACTTTAATTGATGGTACTGTTTTCGATAGCTCGAAAGAGCGTGGCGATACTACTGCTTTTGGTGTAAACCGTGTAATTAAAGGTTGGACCGAAGCATTACAGCTAATGCCTGAAGGATCGGAATGGAAATTGTTCGTACCTGCCAAGCTGGCTTACGGTGAAAATGGAAACCAAAAAATTGGTCCAAACGAAACCTTAATTTTCGATATCAACCTGGTAGAGGTGCTTGAAAAGAAAAAATAAGATTTACAATTATAGATATTGATGAAAGGGATACCAATTGGTGTCCCTTTCTCAATTAACAATTAACAATTAACAATTAACAATGTGTAATGAATAATGGTTTTGATTTGAATCGCCTCTCCCCCCTTCCATTCAACACACATACTTCGACTATGCAACTGTTGGACTTTACCCCTCGCGAGGAAGCAAAAAAACATAATAAAGTACAAAGTCGCGACAATTAAACTAATCATTACCTGGAGTGGCATTCGTTTCACTCATTCACCCTGGATTACAAAGATATTGCTCCTACAGAGCAAAATTCTCTAATCCCCCTATACACCATTAAACCTTTCTACTTTTCCACCTTTCTACTTTTCCACTTTTCTACTTTTCCACTTTTCTACCATTCTACTTTTCCACCTTTCAAGTCACTGGCTAAAGCCAAGTTACACAGGAAAAGAAAGTAGCTAATTGGACGTTTTGACTGTTCAACTATTAAAGTGTTTGACTTTTTATTACTATTAAAATAGAACTTTTACTATAAAAATAGTAGGATTTAAAAATCATTCTACTATATTTGTAGTAGAATTATAATCGAAATTGTATATGGATATCAAATCACTTACCAAAGCAGAAGAGCAAATCATGCAGATTTTATGGCAGTTACATGATGGAACTGTGAAAGAAGTAATCGAAAACTTTAAAGATTCGAAACCTGCATACACCACTGTGGCAACCGTATTAAGTGTGTTGGAAAAGAAAGGATTTGTAAAACACCGCAAAGTGGGCAACACAAAATTGTTTACCCCCATGGTAAGTAAAACTGATTATACCAAAGTACAATTCTCGTCGCTCTTACGTAATTACTTTAATGGTTCGTTTCCGAAAATGGCAAGCTTTTTTGCCCGGGAAAACGACTTGGACATCTCGGACTTGGAAAATATCATGAAACAAGCCGAAGAGGAAATGAAACAAGACAACAACAAAAACGAATAGTATGAATGTTTATTTTGACTTTCTGATAAAAGCATCGGTCAGCATAGGCATCATGTATGTTCTGTACTGGTTGTTGTTACGCAATTTAACCCACTTTAAGGCCAATCGATATTTTCTACTGGCAAGTGTGGTTCTGGCCATAATCTGTGCAGCATTTCCCCTTAAGTATGAAGTGTTAATGCAAGCTCCAGCAGTAATGCAAAGCTCTGAATATGCGGATCAGTTTCAGCGTGATGTTGCAAACACCATCGTTCAGCAGCCTGAAGATTCCTCAATCAGTATTTGGGGAATTCTATTGGCAGTATACAGTATAGGTTTTGCCTTGGTTCTTCTTCGATTGCTGATTCAATCGTGGAAACCCATACAGATTATTTTTAGAACTACTCCTAAGAAAATAGACGATTACCTGTTGCATGAGAATACGGTTTATAAAATGCCTTTCTCATTCTTTAACAGGATCTTAATTCATCCCGAATATTTTAAACAAAACGAGATAAATGACATTTTAACTCATGAAAAGGTGCACATTCAAGAGCGTCATTGGATCGATTTGTTCATTATAGAGCTGTTAACAGTGTTTTTTTGGTTCAACCCATTTATTTGGCTGTTTGAACGTGCAATTAAACAAAACCATGAATACCTGGCCGACAAAGGTGTATTATCCCGGGGCCAATCACCTGTCAGGTATCAGGCTATATTAATTAACCAGCTAATGGGCACAAAGGTAATTGGCATGGCCAATCACCTGAATTTTGCCCTCGGCCCAACCCGATTTAAAATGATGACGAAAGAAAAATGTTCGAAACGAAAATTGTACCGAATGATTTGGCTTCTGCCGGTATTGACATTATTGATGTACTCGTTTGCTCAGCCTGAGTACAAAGTGCAAGCACAGGAACAGAAAAAGAAAGAAACCAAAACGGTTATAGTTCCTGACAACAAGGAGTTGGAACACAATTTAACTGATGGTACTGTAGTTACAATTCCAGGAGGAACAACTCTTACTTATCCTGTAAAATCTAACAAGAACAAAGGAGAAGTAAAAAAGAATGATGAATCAAACTTTGATATAAGTGATTCTAAGGTTCCGTTTAAGGTGAAAAACAAGAAAGAAAATACCATTACGATTTCTAATGTTGAAAAGCCTAAAACAAGCAAAAAAGTTCCTGCTAAAATTAAAGGTACAGTTAAAGATGAGCATGGAAATCCTATTCAGGGTGCCTCCATCATACTAAAAGGAAGTACGCATGGAACCATTACTGATGCAGATGGTAAATATGAATTTGAAAAGCCAGTAGGTGAAAGTGGAGGTTTAATTGCCATACATCCTGGGTATGAACAAAAATCCAACACTTTATCCACTGAAACAGGTTCTGGTTATTTTAAGCAAGATTTTATCATGGAAGCAATTGATTCTGATGATAAAAAAGACCAGCAAAAAGCAATTAAAGTAACAGGTACGGTAAAAGATGTGAATGGAAATCCTATGCCGGGAACTTCTGTGGTATTAAAAGGCAGTACTTTAGGCACGGTTACAGACAGACATGGAAAGTATGAAATTGAAATACCTGCAGGATCTAAAGTTGCATTTGTAGCTTCTTTTGTTGGATACCAAACAGATGCTACCAGGGCAACCCTTCCAGAAACCAATAAGCCAATGGAGGTGAATTTCATTATGAAACGAGAAGTGATTGAAATTAATGCCAAAGAGTTGAAAAAAGCAGGCGAAATGCTTCCTCCTCCACCGCCACCACCAGCTCCAGAAATGAAAAAATCGGATGAACCTGTATTCTATATTGTAGAGGAAATGCCGCAATATCCACAAGGATTTTACGGATTGGCACAACATGTAAAAAAACAATCTGCGAATATCAAGGAGAGCTTTTTCTTCGAAGGTAAAAAGTTAGAAGGTAATGCTACTGTTGGCTTTACTGTAACTCCTAAGGGAAACGTGAGCAATATTCAGATTTTGAAAAAATCAAATAAAGTGGCTGCCGAAGCAGCGAAAATAATTACTTCCAAAATGAAGGATTGGAAACCTGGTTCTCAACGTGGTAAAAAAGTAGCTGTTGATTTTGCAATGTCACTAGAGTTCTAAACAAAAAACAATTTCGATATTATTCTAAAAAAGTGCTGTTATATACGATTTGCATAGTGTTAACAGCACTTTTTATATCATTCCAATTGCATATATATTATGCCTTTATTAAGCTCTCCAACTTATCTACCAATGCTGATTCGGGTACTACGCCAACCGATTTATCCAGAATTTTGGAATTCTTTACAAAAAGTAATGCAGGAATACTACCAATTTGATACTTGGTTCTTAAATCGGGAAACTTATGCACATCTACCTTGTGAAACTCAACCCTTCCTTCGTAATCTCCTGCTAACTTATCTACAATTGGCATTATTGCCTGGCATGGAGGACAAGTTTCGGCGTAAAAATCTATTAATATCGCATGATCCTTTTTGAGTAAATTCTCTAATTCCTTTGCATTTTCTATTGCTTTCATCATTTCAATCTTAAATGTTACTAATCCTATAAGTCTGTGTACAAATATGCTAAAACTTTACGCTTCGTTCATTGTTAATTATTCCCGAAGGCTTGCCAATTATTCCCTTTCGCCTAATTTGATCCTTAAAATCTCTTTCTATCTTTAGCTAATTCTTAAAATTAACAGAAATGGAAAAAATAAGATGCGAGTGGGCAGGTAACGATCCACTATACTGCGATTATCACGATAATGAGTGGGGTGTGCCACTTCATGATGATCAGATGTTATTCGAGTTTTTGATTTTGGAAGGTGCACAGGCAGGTTTAAGTTGGATTACGGTACTTCGAAAACGAGAAAACTATCGCAAGGCTTTTGATAATTTCGATCCGAATATTGTGGCCAATTACGATCAAGGAAAAGTGGATGAATTGCTTCAAAATGAAGGCATCATCCGGAATAAACTGAAAATAAATTCGGCCATTAAAAATGCCAAGGCTTTTCTTAAAGTTCAAGCAGAGTTCGGTAGTTTCGACAAATACATTTGGAGCTTTACAGGTGGTAAAACCATTAAAAATGCATGGAAAAACCTATCTGAAGTTCCTGCTCTTACCGATGAAGCAACTGCTATGAGCAAAGATTTAAAAAAGCGAGGTTTCAATTTTGTTGGACCAACCATTTGCTATGCTTTTATGCAAGCAACAGGCATGGTTAATGATCACACAACAGACTGCTTTAGATACAATGCGAAATAAAAAATGCCTTTGCTTATACAAAGGCATTCATTGCTGAATTAAAGATTCAAACTTAAGTTTGATATGCTATTCACTCTTCACCTTTTCTATTTGGATTGAAGCATCATTGCCCTTCCCTAATTTAAAGTTGATTGGAACTGTATAGATAACATTAACAGGTTTGCCATCTTGTTTTCCCGCTTCCCATTGAGGCATTGAGTTCACAACTCGAATTGCCTCTTTGTCCAATGAAGGATCAACACCTCTTACAATTTTAGGATCACTCACCTTTCCATCCTTATTCACAATAAAAGAAACGAATACTCTTCCCTGAATTCCATTATCCTGAGCCACTTTAGGGTAAACGAGAGTTCTTGCAAGAAACTTTTGAATCTCTAAATGACCTCCCGGAAACTTAGGCATATTATCAACCATATTATAAGCTTTCTTGCCATTGATGAAGACAATATTATCCTTTTTAGTAACTGCTACTTTCTCAACGCCACCTTTGTCATTAGTACCAAATCTAACAGGCAAAGTATAAGCTACATTCACCTTTTTACCATTTTGTTTACCTGGAATCCAATTTGGCATTTCTTCTATTACTCGTAATGCTTCTTTATCTATAAGAGGATGTACACCTCGTATTACTTTTACATCCTTTATACTTCCACTCTTTGATACAATAAATCTTACAAAAACAACTCCTTTTATTCCTTTATCAATGGCTTCTTTAGGATATTTAATGGCTTTGGCAATATGTTCTAGCTTGGCTTTATTACCTCCTGGAAACTGAGGCATATCTTCAACCACCACAAAAATCTCATTCTCATCAAACTTATTCTTTTTTACTTTTTCATTAGAACTCCAATCATTCCCTTCAGAAGGTAAAACCTCTCCTTTTTGAGATTTCAATTTAATTTTTAAAAAGTAATTGTTCTCTTTATTGCCATTTAAAATAAAATCTTCAACAGCCATTTTTCTGGTCTGGAAACCAATAAAAGATATTCTGATATTGGCATCTTTGGCTACCTCAAGTTCAAACTTACCATCCGAATCACTTACAGTTCCAACTGCGCTATTCTCAACCAATATCGCAGCACCTGCAGTAGGTTTATTATTTTCTGCCAAAATTAAACCTGATATTTTAACCTTTTCGCTATTTTGAATTTCCACGATTTCAACCTCTTGAGCATGTACTTTAATAGCTTTCATATTAAAAACCAATACAGCAGCTACAACCGGAATCATGAACAGTAATTTATAGCGCCTTATTTTTGGACCTTTTTCTTTTGACATCATAATCATTCTTTTTTTGTTTATGGAGTGATTAAAGTTGTTGGCTAAACCAACCACTTCTGCTCCCATTAATTGGTTAATTAAAATTGCCTGATACTGTCCAATGCCGAAACCGCGCGCTATTACCCCGTCATCAGCCAATAATTCATGCGTTTGTTTTATTGCGATTTGAAAAAGCCATACAAATGGATTAAACCAAAATACTATGCTTAATATTTCCACCAAAAGCAGATCGATCCAGTGCTTTTGAAGTGCATGAACTTTTTCGTGTATAAATATATTTCTCAACTCTTCATTTTCGAACTCTCCCCTGTTGATCACAACATACCCAAAGAAGCTAAAAGCAGGTATTTTCTCATCAAGGAGTATTACTTTACAGTTATCCTTCTCTACAAACTCCTTCCCTACAATCATACTCCATATCTGCCAAACCTTAATGCCGCTTCTTATCAACAGTACCAATGAAACCATTAAATAAATTCCCATTAAAAGCACAGGAATACTGTAAAACGTTTTATTATCTGACATTACCTCAGGAATTGATCCTGCTATCCAATCACCAACAGATAAATCACTTGAAACATTTACTTGTGATGCTTCAACAAGAACTGTATATGGTATTTTTACGAGAGGCAGAAAAACAGCCAGCACAATACTCATCATTAGAAACCACCTAATTTCGGCAAAAAACCTTTCGTTTCTTAAAAACAGGAAATACAAGACATAAAATGCTGCCAAAATTCCCGAGGACTGTATTAAATAATAGAAGAATTCATTCATATCTATTTCTCCTTCTCAATTTGTGCTTTTGCAATCTTTATCATTTCTTCCAACTCCTGAATGCTTAGTTTATTATCCTTTGCAAAAAAGGATGCCATTCGGGAAAATGAGCCATTAAAATAGTTTTTCACCAAAGCCCCTGCTTTAAAACCTGAATAATCTTCTTTCGAAATTTTAACCGCGAACAAATGTGACTTTCCCGCAGGGATTTTATCTACAAAGCCCTTCTTCTCCAAGGCATTCATCACTGTTGCAACAGTTGTATATGCTGGCTTTGGATCAGGAAAGTTAGAAACTACTTCCCTAACATTGGCTTCTTTTAACTCCCACAATATCTGCATCACTTGTTCTTCAGCTTTGGTCAACTCTTTCATTTTAACATTTACTTTTAGATTAATCTACTACAAACTTAGTACTAAATTTTTAGTAGACAAATTTATTTACTAAAAACTTAGTAGATAAATTTATTTTTAAACTTCAAGTGTTGATAAATGCAAGCTATTTTGCTAACTATGCAAAAAAATTGAGCATGGAAACCTTTGAATTATCTAAAGAATCATACACCCTATGGGACCGAATTAGAAAAGAATTGTCACTCTTGATTCTACTAGTGGCTATACTTCTATTCTTTGTAGGATTTAAGTTTGTATACTTCACAGCTATAATTGTAATGTATTCACTTTTATTATTGCTCAAACGCAATAGAATTGTTACATCCATATCTTTTGATGACCAACAACAAGAATTGCATATAAATTATTACTATTTCATTTTCGTTAAAGGAAAAGAAAGAATTTCCTACTCCAAGCTAAATTATAAATTGAGTATGAAACGGTTTGGTTTTGGCGCTGCAACCCAAACTCTAGAAATATTTAAAGGGAAAATTCTATCTGCTGAACTCAGAAAAGATGGAAAATGGAGTTGGCCCGAAGAAAAAACAAGTGCCATCTGCGATAAAGTGTCAACAATTCAGAATTCAAAACAGGATTAATATCTTTTAAGGTATAATTCTTGATAGATCCTTCGATAGAATCTCAATTTATTTATCTTTGATAATAGAGTATAACCATTGAAACTAAAATACTATTCGAAGTTCAGCAACATATTGTTTGTTAATAGTAATACTTATAAGCTATTTTTCTTCTGCAAATGCACAGCAGAATATTCAAAAAGACAGCCTTGTAAACCCCATTAAAAATATAGATTTACCAGATAGTACAATAATTATTTCACGCGATACTATCGTATTTTTAATGGATACCGTAAACGAACGAAAAAAGGATTCCCATAAAAGCGGAAGTAAATTCTACCATGCAATACAACGTGGAGCTTATAAACGCAAATTTACAAAAGAACTTTACAAATTATTTTTTGTAGCTCCCGATAAAATTTCGCCTACCGATACGATAAAAACAGAGCGCAGTGAAACCGCCTTTGTTATTTATCAGGGAAAAACAATCAGAAATATTGAGGTAAGAGTTCTTGAGCCTTTCGGTTCTAGCCTGCACGATACCACTAAAGTTGCCAATAGCTGGATTGAAAGAGCTGGAAACAACCTACATCATACCAGTAGACGTGGACATTTAAGAAAAATGTTACATCTAAACGAAGGAGATAAACTGGATGCTTATACACTTGCTGACAATGAAAGGTTAATTAGACAACTAAACTATATTAAAGATGCATTTTTTAGGGTTATACCTGTAAAAGGCTCAAATAAGTTTGTTGATTTGCAACTATGGGTAAAAGATCAGTTTTCCTGGGGGATTGACGTAGATCTTGGTTCAAACTTATCTACTGAATTCGAAATTTACAGCCGAAACCTATACGGCATTGGCCATGAGTTCAGCAACAAATTTCATTACGATAGAGATGAAGATCAAAAGTTTGGTTATTCAGGGAGATACAAGGTTCGCAATATCAAAAGAAGCTTTATTGACGCCAGTTTAATTTACGAAAACACATATGAAAAATCAGTGATTGGAATTGATTTTGAAAGAGATTTTAATACCTATAACACCAAAAGGGCAGGTGGGTTTAGCTTATCGAAAACAATGCGATCGGATAAAATCATGGACGATGATCCGATTCGGAACGAAATCCCTCTGGATTTTAATTATGGGAATCTTTGGTATGGAACTTCTATAAAGCTAGACTCTAAAAATTTATTTGCCAGACGAAAGATGTTTTTTACCGGAAGGATATCCAGTAGAAAGTTTTTTGAAAGGCCAGAAACGGGTCCTGATCTAAATCAATTTTTCCACAATAACATCCTGTACCTTGGAGGAATCAGTATCAGCCAAACACAATATTACAAAAGTAACCTGATCTATAATTTTGGTAGAACCGAGGATATTCCTTATGGATTTTTGGCGCAAATGAATTTTGGTTACGAAGATCGAGAGTACTCACACCGATTGTATTTGGGTTTTGATTTTCAAAAAGCAAGCTATATTCGTAAAACAAGAAGTTACTTTTTTAATCGCGTAGCCATTGGTGGATTTTTCAATTCAAAACGCTTTGAACAGGGAACCTTAATCGCCCAATCGAAATTCTTCAGTCGGATACGAAAATTAGGTGCATTAAGGTTCCGTAATTTTGGAGATTTAAAATACACTTTGGGTATCCGAAGATTTCCTGAAGAATTTATCACGATTAATAACAAACATGGTATTCGTGGATTTAAAAGCGAAGAGGTTATCGGAAAGCAAAAACTAAGTTTAAATTTGGAAAGCGTAGCCTTTACACCTTACATGCTTGGCGGTTTTAAATTTGCCTTTTATACTTTTGGCGATGTTGGAATTATAGGCAGTAATCAGAAACACATTTTTAAAGGTGATTATTACTACGGATTAGGTTTTGGTGTGCGATTACACAACGAAAACCTTGTATTCAAAACCATACAGTTACGTTTGGCATTTTATCCAAAGGCTCCAAGCGATTTTCAATCTGTAGCATTCCGTTTATCAGGTGAAGAAAGGCCTAGATTCAACGACTTTAAGGTAGGACAACCTGATGTTGTTCCATATGAATAATTCGTTTCAACATGAACTTTTCATCTTAAAAGCTGACAATTCAATGTTGATATTTAAGGTTTTAATATTATAAGCTGATTTTTTAATATCGCAAGCTGTGCTCTCAACGTTGAAAGTTGATAGTTTAATATTGTGAGCTGAAGTTGCAATGTTGATAGTTGATATTTTAATGTTGTGAGATGAAGTTTCGATGTTTTTTGTTGTGTTTTTATACAAAAAAATGATCGTTATAAATGAAAAGCCGAGCTTTCAATATAAAAACCTCAGCTGCAAATGTTGAATGCTCAGTTTTCAACATTAACAGAACAAGAAATAATGTTGGAAGCTCAGTTTTTCATGTTGATGTGTGAATGAACAACGTTAACATCATAAGTTTCAATAGGGAAAGTTCTACATTCTACATAGAGAACTCAATTTTTAATGTTAAAAGTTCAACTTTTAATAGAAATTTCAGATAACTTCAATATTCAACTTTTCACTCTTCAAATCTACACCTTACTATCCTTCCAGTTGGCAAATTTCAAATACAACCAAGATCCAAAAGCCAAAAAGCCTGCATAAAAATACTCCGACACCCAAACTCCTGAAATAGATAATTGAAAGACTTCAATCAGTAAATAAACTCCTCCCAGGTAACATGCAAGCACAACTATTTCAATGAGCATGGCATGAAAAGTATTGCCAGTTCCTGAAACGCCTTGAAACAATGTAATGGCAATGGGAAATAATAAAGCTGCACCAAAAATCACATACAAAACAGGTTTGGTTTCTACAATCAAACTTGGCTCATCGGTATAAATCGATATCACCAATTCCGGGCTTATTAAACTAATCCCAACCAAAGCCAATACAGCTAAAAACGATAATTTTATGGTTCTGAAAATAACCGGCATTACCTCCTTAGGTTCTCCCTCGCCTAACACTTGACTAACCAAAGTATTTGCAGCAGAAGCAAATGCCCAAACCGGAACCATTATCAAGACATAAATACTACGGATAATATTGGAGATGGCTAACTCCCTCTCTCCCATTTTCTCAACCAGTAAAAAGAACACAAACCAACATGAAAGTGCCAGAAAATTTTGTATCATCATTGGAAAAGAAACTTTTAACAATCGCGAATACAGTTCCCTATCTACTTTTGGAAAAGCAAACAGTTGGTATTTTTTTATTGGAGTTTTTCTAAAAGTATAAACCAGAAAAAACACTAGCACACAAGCTTCTGCAATTACCGATGCCAATGCTGCTCCTTTAATACCCATTTCTGGAAAACCGAATTCGCCAAATATCAAAGCATAATCGAAAAAGATATTAATGATTGCCATAAAAGCTGTACTCCAACTTATCACTTTGGTTTTGGCAATTCCTATATAAAATGCCCTAAACAACAGGTTTACGCAAGCAAATAAAATTCCCCATGCGCGCACAGAAATGTAATCGGTACTGGCTTGAAAAATAGCATCCGATTGAACGATCCCCTTCAGAATTGGAGGAGCTTGAATCTGCATAAAACCTAATAAAAGTATTGCCAGAATCAATAAAAAATACAAGGCATGATCAAAGGTTTTTCCAACTCTTTCATAATTGCCTTCGCCAAATCGACGCGCAATTACAATTTGGGTCCCTAATCCAAATCCCCAACCAAGCATAACCACAGCAAAGTAAAAGATTGTGGCAATGGCTGCAGCTCCTAATGCTACTTCGCTTAGGTGTCCTAAAAAAGCAGTATCGGTTAAGGCAATGATGTTCTGCGCCACAGAACCCAATATAATGGGATAGGCAATCTTCCAAATATTTCTATAATCAGTTTTTATTCTCACACTAAAATTCTATAAAATAAAAAACCGGCTCCTTAAATTGAAGCCGGCGAAAATTAGTTCTTTTATTTCAGATAATCATCAAAATAATTGCTGACTTTCTGCTTTAAGTGAATTCGATCTCGACCTCGAACATTGTGTTCTGCTCTTGGGTATGGGAAGTAATCAACCTGAACATTATTCTTGATACATTCGCGAATGAAATTCAAGCTATGCTGCCATAAAACCGTTGGATCAATAGCTCCCTGGCAAATTAAAAGTTTTCCTTTTAAATCTTTCGCTTTCGCGATTAATGAAGTTTTAGCATATCCTTCAGGGTTTTCGTCAGGAGTATCCATATAACGTTCTCCATACATCGCCTCGTACCATTTCCAATCAATTACCGGTCCTCCTGCAACAGCAACTTTAAATACGTCTGGATAATTCGTAATTAAAGAAATGGTCATGAAACCACCATAACTCCATCCATGAACTCCAATTTTATCGGCATCAACATATGGCAGCGATTTCAAAAACTCAACACCTTTCATTTGATCATCCATTTCTGGTTGTCCACACTGACGGTGAATTACGGCCTCAAATTCTTTACCTCTGTTTGCGGATCCTCTATTGTCCAAGATATAAAGCAAGTATCCACTTTGAGCCATATACTGTTCCCACAAACGAGAACCTCCCAAGTATCTGTTGGTTACCAACTGAGCATGTGGACCTCCATAAACATATACTACAACTGGATATTTTTTATTTGGATCGAAATCAGCTGGTTTAACCATTCTATAGTGAAGGTCGGTAACTCCATCAGCAGATTTAATTGTTCCCAATGAAATTTCGCCCAAATTGTAATCCTTCAATTTGTCTTCTGCTTTCACCAATTCTTTTACGAATTTCCCTCTGGTATCAGCTACATTTATAATTCTTGGTACTTTTAGACTACTGTAATTGTCCAAAATGTATTTTCCATCGGCACTTACCTGTACGCTGTGATATCCTTCATCATTGGTTAATCTGTATCTTTTACCAGTTTTCAAATTCAACTTGTAAGCATGTCTATCTATCGGGCTAACTTCGGTAGATACATAGAACATGTACTTTTCGTCTTTATCGAAACCTAATATTTCAGTAATTTCCCAATCCCCAGAAGTTAATTGTTTAATCAACTTTCCTTCGGTATTATACAGGTAAGCATGATTAAAGCCATGACGGTTGTTGGTTTGGTAGATGAACAGATTTGGCTTGTTCTTCAAAAACACCAATTTATGCGATGGTTCAACCCAACGATCATCTTTCTCTTCAAATAAAGTAGTTACAAACTTACCTGTTTCAGCTTCATATTTGTTCAATTTGGCATGATTCGAAGCACGATTCAATACCTGAATGTAAATATATTTGTTATCAGCTCCCCAAGAAATATTGGTTAAATATTGATCTGATCCAAAATCATTTGATTTAATCCATGAAGTTTTCTTGGTATGCAGATTGTAAACACCTAAGCTAACCACTTCGCTACCCATTCCTGCCATAGGGTATTTGATTTCTCTTAAATCACCTACTCTAGTGTTGATATCAACCAAAGGAAAAGAAGTTACATTGCTTTCATCTTTTCTATAAAATGCCAATTGATTTCCATTAGGAGACCAGAAAATTCCTCTGCTAATGCCATATTCGCTTCTACTAACTGCCTGACCATTTACAATATCTTTATCTGTATCAGTAGTAACTGCAAGCTCTTGTCCATCTTTACCAGCAATGTACAAATTGTTTTCAATGGTATAAGCTACTGTATTCGATGCATTACAAAAATTCTGGTTTTCTGCTTTTGAATTTACATTCAGGTTAAGCAATACTTTTTTGACTACAAAATCATAATGAATCAAAGCTCCACGCAAGTTGAATTCCATTACATTTGCTGATTGCCATGAAAAACGAGGTATTCTCCTTAATGATTCGATTTCATTCTCTTTTAAACCTGAATTCAGTTCTTCCAAACTTAATAATACCGTTGGATCATCTCCAGGTTTTGCAAGCATTATTTTATTCTCTTTCACATAAGTGTATTCACTTAAATCTCCCCTCCAAGATAATTGTGACAAGGTCTCCGGATAAAATTGTCTCCATTGCCCTAAAATAGCATCTTCCATAGACAAATTTTTTGGCTGTGCCTCCAAGCTTAGGAAAACTCCACAATTAATTAATAAATAGACTAAAAGGAATATTCTTTTCATCTTGTTTCGTTTGTTGTTAAATATCTTTTTAATTTTTTTTGCATTCAAATGTATCCTTTTTAGTATAAATACAGTAATAATGTTAGAATAAATTAATCAGGACGACTACCAATTGATTTGATATTTGTTAAAATCAAGTTGAAAAAATACTAGATTAAAATACGAATCGTTTTCAAACAGTTTGAAAACAGCTATGCAAATCGTGTTTTTTCTTCATAATTGGTCCAAATAATTAAAGAAAAAAGAAATGCCAAAGAAAAGAATCCCAAACAGTGTTAAATTTCTATTTTTAATAGCAATTGCAGCAATTGCTACCTTTTTAATATTGCAACCTTCTGAAACCATAAACAAAGAAGTAGCCATCGAACAAGATACGGAGGCTGAAATCATGGCTGATGCTGAAAAAACAGGAAATATTTTTAAGTACAACAATATCTTGTTTAGTTTACCATCGCCGTATCAGATTTCCTTATTGCTTGAAAAATCAGGAATTTCATACAACAAAGACTTGCTTAATTCGACTAAAAAGTCAGGCGATTACGTCGATAATTTTAGCAAAGCAATCAACTTTGGTGTTTATGGTTCCGATTTAGGATATATCAACATTTACAAACAAACTCAGGATGCTGCAAGTTATTTTGCCGTTCTTAAAATTTTATCGCAAGAAATAGGCTTATACAATGCCATGGATAAACCAACCGTTGAAAGAATTGAAAACAATATCGAAAACCGGGATTCACTTTTGGTAATTGTTAGTAATACATATCGCAAAATAGATAACTACTTAAAGGCAAATAAACGTGAAAATACAGGCGCACTTATCTTAGCTGGTGGATGGATTGAATCTGTTTATTTACTAACTCAGCAAATTAAAGAAAAACCTAACAAGGATTTAATAGATCGTATTTCGGAGCAGAAACGTCCGCTTGAAAACCTTATTAAATTGCTTGTTCCTTACTCTAACGAATCAAAAGATTATTATTTCTTGGTAGATAAACTAATTGATCTAGCCTACACATTTGATGAAATTGAAGAACAATACAAATACGTAGCACCAATTACCGATTCTCATAAAAAACTTACCATTGTGAAAAGTAAATCTGAATTGATAATGAAAAAGGAACAGTTAGCTAAAATCACAGAAAAAGTTTCTATAATCCGTGAGCACATTATTAAATAAACTGAGAAAATCTTTACCTATGAGACTTAAATATACCATTATACTATTTTCCTTATTATCTGTTTTTGCGCTGAGTGCGAAGGCTCAATCTGATGTAACTCTTAAGAATTGTACCAAGCACTTGGGAACCGAATTTATATCTGATGGTCAACAATATAAAGCTTTATTATCAGGAGGCGAAATTGCCGAATTTCATACTACTTTTTATGCTGGCAATCATTACAGAATTGTTGGTGCTACAGGCAAAGATGAAGGCAATGTGATTTTCTCCATTTACGATCAGGAAAACCATTTGATTTTCACCAATCGCGAACATAAAAATTCTCCTTACTGGGATTTTAAATTTGAAAATTCAATGAATTGTACAATCGAAGCCAAATTAAACCAAAAGAATGTAAGTTCAGGTTTCGTTTTAATGTTAATTGGATTTAAACAATAATAAAAAGCTACTCTTAATAAGGTTGACAACCTAACATTATAACCCTACCATTCCATGAGCGAACGAATACTAAAAGCTTTAATGCAACTCTTTGCTATCATTGCGCACCCACAAAGTTCCGCAACCGATAGGCGTAGAATGGTATCTAAATATTTGAAGCAACATCTTGATCAGGAAACGGCAGAAGAATATTTAGTTCTTTACGATCAGCACTACGAAGAAAATCAAAGAAGAACAACCAGAAAATCAAAAATTAAAAAATACACTTCGGCAAGTTCAGTTCGTGTTTTACGCATTTGTACTGAAATTAACGAAGAATTAATAATCAGACAAAAGGTTGTTGTACTCATTCAACTTCTTGAATTTTTAAATTTTGAAGATGAAATTAGTGCACAGGAGTTTGCTTTTATCGAAACTGTAGCTGATACATTTAATCTACCTAGGGAAGGTTATGAAAGACTTCGCAACTTTGTACTTAATGATTTTTCGGAGATTAACCCATCCAGTAGGTTACTTACAATAAGTAACTCTGAATCGAACCATGAAATTGGGGAACATTACTATTCGGCTGGGTTAATTGGTAAAATCAAGATTCTTAGATTACAAACAGTGGATATGTTTGTAATGCGATTCAAAGGAATCGATGAATTATTCATGAATGGACAATCGTTAAACCCAGAACGAGTTCATGTATTAAGTCAAGGATCATCCATTCGTAATCCTAAAATCGATCCCATTTACTTTGGCGATATTGTAAGTACATTTTATCGTGACAACAAACAAAAAAGAGTAGTTTTTGAAGCTCAAAATATCGAATATCGATTCAAAGAGGATAATATTGGTGTGCATGATCTTTCGTTCAAAGAAGAGTCAGGCAAAATGGTTGGAATTATCGGATCGAGTGGTGCTGGTAAAACTACACTGTTAAACGTTTTAAACGGATCTGCCCAACCAAGTAAAGGAAATGTTGTAATCAACGGTTATGATATTACTCCAGATAAATCGAAACTTGAAGGTGTTATTGGGCATGTATCACAGGATGACTTACTTATTGAATCGCTTACCGTTTTCGAAAACCTATACTTTAATGCTAAACTTTGTTTCGACAAATACAGCAGTTTTCAATTAATAAGACTGGTTTTAAAACTTCTAAAAGATTTGGGCTTATATGAGGCTCGTAATTTAAAAGTAGGAAATCCTTTAGATAAAAAAATTAGTGGTGGACAACGCAAAAGATTGAACATTGCTCTGGAACTAATTCGTGAGCCTTCCGTTTTATTTCTTGATGAACCAACATCTGGTTTATCATCAAGAGATTCAGCTAAAATTATGGATTTGCTGAAAAATCTAGCATTAAAAGGCAAATTAATCTTTGTTGTAATTCATCAACCAGCTTCGGATATTTTTAAAATGTTCGATCGTTTATTGATCTTGGATACTGGTGGATACCTTATTTTTAATGGAAATCCTTTAGATGCCATTACCTATTTTAAATCACAAACTTTAAGAGCAAATCGTACTGAAAGTGAATGTAATTCTTGCGGTAATGTTGATGCAGATCAGATTTTTAACATTGTTGAATCGGAAGTTCTCGATGAATATGGCAATCCTACTCAAATAAGAAAAGTTTCACCCATTCAATGGTATCAAAGATTTAAAGACCACAATAAGAATGGCAAAGACATAGAGGACACAAAAGAGTTGCCGCCTGTTAGCTTTAAAATCCCTTCTGCACTAAAACAATTTTGGGTATTTACCAAGCGAGATATAATTTCAAAATTTGCCAATCGCCAATATCTGTTTATTAACCTGTTCGAGACGCCTCTTTTGGCATTAATTCTATCGTACATTATCAAATATTATAATGTAGATGCAGGAAATGAGCTTGGTTACACTTTTAGCAACAATAGCAACATGCCAGTTTACCTGTTCATGGCAGTTATTGTAGCTCTATTTATTGGCTTAACCTTAAGTGCCGAGGAAATCATAAAGGATAGAAAAATACTGAAAAGAGAACGCTTCTTAAATCTCAGTAAATCTGGATATTTGATATCGAAAATTGTCATTCTATTTACAATTTCTGCTTTTCAAGCATTCTTATTCACCTTTATAGGCAATTCTATACTGGAAATCAAAGGAATGTTTTTTGAATATTGGCTTGCCTTATTCAGTGCCTGGTGTTTTGCAAACATGCTAGGTTTAATTATATCTGATAGCTTTAAAACTGTAATTACAATTTATATCCTAATTCCATTTATACTGATTCCTCAGCTGATACTTAGTGGTATAATTGTGAAATTCGATAAATTAAACCCCAACATTTCTGCTCCAAACTCTATTCCATGGTATGGAGAAATAATTACAGCTCGTTGGGCTTATGAAGCATTGGCTGTAAAACAGTTTAAGGATAATCAATTTAATGCCAATTTCTACGTTTACGAGAAGTTAATGAGCAAAGCTGACTATCGTAAAAATTATTGGCTACCTATCCTTAAAAACAAATTAAACGAGTGTGAAAGATATTTAAACCAACCCGATAAGCTTGAAAAATTAGAATCTAATTTGGTTTTATTGAGAAATGAATTATCTCTGGAGGATTTAGAAAAATTGGCCTTCGATTTTGAAAGAATGGATTACCTATCCCCAATCAAATTAGATGATTTGACGATTAAAAATTTACGTACCTATTTCGACAAACTGAATCGATACTACATTAATTTGTATAATGTTTCGAACCAAAAAAAGGATGAACATTTGGTTGAAATTCAGAAACAATACGATAACAAACAAGAGTTTGTTAAAATGAAAAAGGAATACTCAAATGAAAGGTTAACCGAATTTGTACGTAACAGTAATGATATTGAAAGGATCATAGAATATAACGATAGATTGTACCAAAAAATAGATCCGATTTATCGAGATCCTGAGTGCAAATTTCTAAAAGCACATTTTTATGCACCACAAAAGTGCCTATTTGGTAAGTACTACGATACTTATTGGGTGAACATTATTGTAATTTGGTGTTCAAGTATAGGTCTTTACCTTGTATTGTATTTTGGGCTGCTTAAAAAAGCTTTAGGTATTTTCGAACAACGCATTAAGAAAAGGAGTTACAATTCATAGACACCTGAATTGGATAACACAAAAAAACTGCAACCTATTAGATTGCAGTTTTTTATTATCTAGTTATATAACGATTTATTCATCCTCCTCAACCATATTGAAAGGAATCTTCACAATTGACTGATAATCTTCACCAGCTTCCAACATGTCCTCATCATCCACTTCGTAATGCCAGTTAATGATCACTCTTTTCCCTCGTTTAAAAATGGTTTCCAATTTCTTAAATATATCCAATATACATTTCGACGAACTGGTGTTAAAATACTCTAACCTAATAGAAACTTTAGTTTCTTCCTGTGGCTCGTTTACATACGAATCCAGCCACTCCATTACAGGCTTATAAAAATCAAGCGAGTTTTCTGGAATTGAACGACCTTCAATTAAAAAAGCTCCTTTTTCTCCATCAAAATTAATACTCGGAGTTTTTGGGCTACCTTCTAAAACTAGTGAATTCATGGAAGTTATACTTTAAGTTTTATATTACAACATCAATAGAAAGGAATAAATAGTCGGTATTATAATCAATAAATTGATATTCCATATTATTACCACTCTTCCGAGCAATCTCTACCATTCCTAAACCGCCTCCTCCTTTTTCGGAGAATTGCTCATTATTTAATATGATTCTATATAAATTTCGAGTTTCCTCCGACGACAAAGTATTGATCTGGTCAATTCTATCTCGAATTAATTTAAGGCCTTCAATTTTTATGAAATTACCTACGCTAATGCGATACTGCATTCCTTCGTCTCTTAAAATAAGTACCCCGAATTTATTGTAATCGACATTCAAATTAGCTGGAACCTCCCCATGATGATGAAGATTTTGCACCAGTTCTATTAAGACATTAAAAATTTTCTTGAATATCTTTGGAGATTCATCCTTTGCCTTAAGAATTCTCTCAATCGAATTTAGAATTCGAGTAACATCCTCATCATCAATTCTGCCTTTGTAATCAAAAATAGCATCTTCATCTATTTTTTCTTCATACCATTGGTTAAGGTCAAAACTCATAAATATTAGGGTTAGGGTTACTCAATAACAAAATTAGCAAATTATCTCAGAGTTAAAAGTGAAGCAGGATCAAATTTCCTGCTTAGCTCTTATTTATCTTTTTTATAATTATCCTTCTTTTTACCTTCGAACATAGAATATTTCTGGAATTTACATTCTAGTGCACCATTATAAAGAGTAATTTTTCTTGAAGGACGCAATCCCACACTATCGAAACATTCTTTACCATAGCTTAAAATCCAAGCATCATAACCCGGAAAATTGTGCTTTAATCTTTCTCCAATCATTGCATACAATCCTTCTAAATCTTTTGGTCTTAAACGCTCACCGTAAGGTGGGTTAGTAATCAAAAGTCCTTTTTCAACGGGTGGTACAAACTGTTGGAATGGAGTAACATTCAATTTAATTTTTCTTCTCAAACCTGCATTACGGATATTTTCTTCTGCAATTTCCATTGCTTTATCAGAAATATCAGCTCCTATAATTTTGCCTTCGTAATCAACTTCAGTTTCTTCATTGTAGATATCATCCCACAAATCCTCATCGAAATCTTTCCATTTTTGGAATCCAAACTCTTTACGATACAATCCTGGAGGAATATTGTACGCGATCAGTGCAGCTTCTATCAAAATGGTTCCCGATCCACACATTGGGTCAATGAAATTAGATTTCTTATCCCAATCAGAAAGTAAAATTAAACCAGCTGCCAACACTTCATTAAGTGGAGCCGCAGTTTCTCCTACACGGTATCCTCTTTTGTGTAGAGATTCTCCCGAACTATCTAATGAAACTGTACAAGTATTTCTATCAATATGAATGTTAATACGTAATGTTGGATTCATCATTCTTACCGAAGGGCGATCACCTGTAGCATAAAAGAATTGATCTACAATAGCATCTTTTACACGGTAAGTAACAAATTTTGAGTGTTTAAAGTCATCCGAACTAATTGTGCTATCAATCGCAATGGTATCTTTATTACCAATATACTCACTCCAGTCAACTTCCTGAATTCCTTTATACAATTCGTCGGTATCGTGAGCTGTAAATTTGTGAATTGGCTTAATAACTCGGGTTGCTGTTCTCAAATGCAAGTTTGCTTTATATAGCAAAGTTTTATCACCCACAAAGCTCACCGCACGTTTTAAAATTCTAATCTCCTCTGCGCCTAATTTTTCCAATTCATTAGACAATACTTCCTCTAAACCATGAAAGGTTTTTGCAATTAATCTGAATTTACCCGAGTCTGTTTTCACAACCATCTTTTTAAATCTACGTCTAAACTATTTCAATTATCAAATCAACGAAAACGTCTCTTCTTAACAAATTTAAAGAACTTGTCTTTGATTCGATTTTCGGCTACAAAATTAATCTTTAACACCTAAAAACATAGGCTTTTAATCAGATATTCAAAAAAAAAGCCGAAAGCAATGCTTTCGGCTCATAATCAGCAATTACTCACTAATCAATTCAGTATCGTATAATTTAGGATTTTTGAGTACCTCTATGGCTTTTTGAACAAATTCATTCTCACTATTCACTATTTTATAGTACTCTGCACTTTCCCATAAATCTCTTGCTAGCAATGCCTTTACATGCAACTTTATATCGTCCACTACCGCATTGTAATCCTCTTCATTTTTTTCAATTCCTTCTTTTTCTCCCAAAGCAACAATTTCTTTCATCATTTCATCACTTACTTCGAAATTTTTCGAGAAAGAATCAAATTTTGGATACTTCTTTCGTAAAGATTCCAGGTTTTTATCCATATAATTCACCACATATGGGTAAATAACATTCTTGCGAACCAATAAGTTGAAATATTTATAGTTTGCAGTAGTGTCAATAGGAACAAAAATATCAGGCATTATACCACCACCACCATACACTGTTCTTTTATTAACAAGAGTATTGTATTTTAAAGAATCAGGAAAATGAATACTATCAGCATTAATCATTTCTCCAGATTTGTATCGCTTCAGGATATCCAAATGATAATCTTCTAAACCATTTTCATATGGTTTTTGAATACATCTTCCTGTTGGAGTATAATAATGTGCAGTTGTTAATCGAATCATCGAACCATCAGAAAGAGGAAATTGTCTTTGTACCAATCCTTTTCCAAAAGTTCTACGACCAATAATCACTCCTCTATCCCAATCTTGAACAGCTCCAGACACAATTTCAGAAGCCGAAGCAGATCCTTCATCCAAAAGAATTACAATTCTTCCTTCTTTGAAAATCCCTTTCTGGGTAGAAATATTCTCTCTTCTAGGGGTTGATAAACCTTTGGTATATACAATAAGCTTTTCTGCATCCATAAACTGATCAACCATTTCAATGGCAGCGGTCATAAATCCTCCTCCATTGCCTCGTAAATCGAGAATCAGATCTTTCATTTTTTGAGCTTTTAACTTGCTTAAAGCCTCTAAAAATTCATCGGAAGTTGTGAGGGCAAATCGGTTTAATTTCATGTAACCAATTTGTTTGTTAATCATATATGCCGCATCCAAACTATGAATTGGAATTTTATCACGAGTAATCACAAACTCAAGTAACTCCTTTTCTTTCTTTCTCTTTACTTTCAAATTTACAATGGTTCCCTTCTCACCTCTCAAACGCTTATGTACATCAGTATTTTTCATACCAATTGCGGCAACATTTTCATTATCAATCTCTATAATTCTATCACCAGCACGAAGTCCAACCTTTTCTGATGGTCCACCAGGAATGGTTGCTACTACCATTAGGGTATCACGCAACAAGTTAAATTGAATTCCAATACCACTAAAACTTCCTTGCAAGGCTTCATTCATTTCTTTAATCTCATCCTTGCTAATATAGATAGAGTGAGGATCAAGTTCAGCCAAAACCTTTACAATTGCATCCTCAGTTAATTTCTCAACATTTACAGTATCCACATAAAATGCATCCACCAAGGCCAATAAATTCTGATATTTAATTGCTTGATGTTTTACCGATTGAGCATTAAGCGTTCCACAAATTGCAAAAACACTTAAGAATAAAAGTGTAAAGCCATTCCTCAATTTTTTTTTCAAACTACTCATATAAATTATGCTTTTTAATAAATTTTCCGCAAATTGATTGTACTTTACAGAACTTGACGAAAGATACAATCTTTTTAAGAAATACGGGCATTGAATTCTACAAACATGAAACATAAAGCCAATATATTACTGCTTGGATTTACTTATTCATTAAGTATTGAATCGCTGCCTGGAATTAATTTTTCTAAATGTAATTCACTTGATGAGTTAACCGAACTACTTCTCTCAAATGAATACAAACTAATTATCTCTAAATTTAAACTTGGCGATAAAACTGCCTTAGATCTAAATGAAACTTTAGAGTCTTTAAAAACTTATTTTGCTGATTCAACAGCAAATTCATTCAAATTACTTGTTTTAACCTCAACCGAAGAAGAGGATAATATTTGTAAGGTAAATAAACTTTTGTATTTCCCAGAGGAAATGAATCTAAAATCGTTAATCCTTAAATTAATTGATTTACCTCGCGAACCAAAAAAGACAGACAAAGATCTTGCCATTATCGATTTCAATGAACTTTTTATCCGGGTTGATAACAATAGAGCCTTTATTAAAGAGGTTATTGAAAAATTCTTTAGCATCAAAGAATCCAGGATATCAGAAATTTTGGTTCCCCTGGAAAATGGAGATTATAAAAAAGCAAAAGATTCTGCTCACAAATTAAAAGGAGTTTTAGCCAACTTCTCAATGCTAGAGGCAAAAGCAACGATTATTGAATTGGAACAAATAATACTCTCTGAAGACTTGGTGAAATCACTAAACAAATTGAAGGAATTAAATGATAAAATTGATCTTGCAAAAGAGTTCTATTTGTCAAATCAGGATCAATTCGAAACCACATAAAAAAACGGTAGCACTTTTAAAGTACCACCGCTATATCTTGTTTTCAACAAATTTATTCCCACTCAATAGTTGCAGGTGGCTTAGAGCTTACATCGTAAACAACTCTATTAACACCTTTCACATTATTGATGATTTTGTTAGAAGTTTTTGCAAGAAACTCATATGGTAAATGTGACCAGTCTGCTGTCATACCATCAGTAGAACCAACAGCACGAAGAGCAACAACGCTTTCATAGGTACGCTCATCTCCCATTACACCAACCGATTGAACAGGCAATAACATAGCACCTGCTTGCCAAACTTCGTCATACAATCCATCTTCTTTCAAACCTGAAATGAAAATGTCATCAACTTCTTGAAGAATTCTCACTTTTTCAGCGGTAATATCACCAAGAATACGAATACCTAATCCTGGTCCTGGGAATGGATGACGATTAATAAACTTATCTTCTAATCCCATGCTACGACCTACTCTTCGAACCTCATCTTTAAACAAAAGTTTTAAAGGCTCAACTACCTTAAGCTTCATATAATCTGGTAAACCACCTACATTATGGTGTGACTTAATGGTTTGAGAAGGACCTCCTGTAACAGAAACTGATTCGATTACATCAGGGTAAATTGTTCCCTGACCTAACCATTTTGCATTTTCTATTTTATGTGATTCTTCATCGAATACTTCCACAAATGCATTACCAATAATCTTACGCTTCTTTTCTGGATCAGTAACACCAGCCAAAGCAGAAATAAACTTCTCTCCTGCATCAACACCAGTTACATTTAAACCTAGAGATTCGTATTTCTTCAATACATCAGTAAACTCATTCTTACGCAAAAGTCCATTGTCAACGAAAATACAATAAAGGTTTTTACCAATCGCCTTATGCAACAACATAGCTGCAACAGTTGAGTCAACACCACCTGATAATCCTAGAATTACACGCTCGTCACCCAATTGAGCTTTTAACTCTGCAACTGTAGTTTCAACAAATGCATCTGGAGTCCAATCCTGTGAACATCCACAAATGCCAACAATAAAGTTCTCTAATAAAACAATACCTTCTGTACTGTGATAAACCTCCGGATGGAATTGAATACCATAAGTCGTTTCACCTTCAATTGCAAAAGCAGCATTTTCCACATCAGCGGTACTTGCTGTTACTTTATAATTTGCAGGCATTCTTTCAATGGTATCACCATGCGACATCCAAACCTGAGAATTCAAGCTAATTCCTTTTAAAAGAGCACAGCTATTATCAACCGAAGTTAAGTTAGCACGACCATATTCTCTTTTGTTTGATGCCATTACTTCACCACCAAAGCAATGAGCCAAATGCTGAGCACCATAACAAACTCCAAGAAGTGGTAACTTGCCTTTTATTTCTGATAAATCTGGAATTGGAGCTTTTTCGTCTCTAACTGAGAACGGACTTCCTGATAAAATCACCCCCTTAATCGACTCATCGATTGCCGGTGGATTATTATAAGGATGAATTTCACAATACACGTTTAATTCACGAACACGTCTTGCAATTAACTGAGTGTACTGTGAGCCAAAATCTAAAATCAGAATTTTTTCCTGCATAAACTTACAAATTGAGGGTTGTTCAGTAATCTTATTTGGCGTACAAAGATACACAAATTTGTGACTTTAAAACGCCTTTATTAAGAATTCAAAAAACAAGTCTGCAATAAAAAAAGAACCCCCGAGGAATTCCTCAGGGGCTGCTCATTATTTGAATTTCTTAAGTAAATCTTTTACTGCATCTTTGTGAATGGTATATCCCATCATTTTCAGCTTCACATAGTCTTCATGGAAGAAATAATATCCAAACTCAGCTGAGTTTTCATCAATATTACGAGAACCAGAACTTGAATCCTTAATCAAATACCAATCTTTTCCTTCTTTGTCAACATAGTAACCTACCAAGTGCATACCATGATCATCAGTAGTAGATCCGTTAGAAAAACGGAACTGGCGAGCATCTTCGTTAATATATGCTGATGGAATATCAAAACTAGGTACCATTGCACAATTTGTTGTTCTTAAGAAACCAGCTTCCGAAACATCTCCACCAATACTCATGGTGTATCCTTTACGAATTGCTTTCTTAATTGACTCCATGTATTCGTCAAGAGGAACATTATAATACTCTTCAGAATGCCACCAGTTATCTGGCACTTTGTATTCAACTTGCTTCCAGTATGGCTCTTGCTTATAAGACAGAATTTCTACATAATCATCAGGATTAATTTTCAAATAATCTTTCAAATAAGTTTTAGGTGTATACTCCTTACCTTCTACAGTAAATTTTGTTGGAGGAGTTCCCAAATAATGATTCATGATCGATTTGATTGTAGCCAATGCTTCTTCTTCGTTCCATGCATTGCTTTTTTTCAAACCATTCAAGAATGCCATCATTTCAGTATACATTTTCTCATGAGTATGGAACTTTCTTCCATTCAACAATCCTGTGTAAGCCGATTGAGGACAAGCCCCATAAATCTTCCACATTCTTGCTACAGAGTTACCTTCAGCTCCTTGTCCAAATTGAGAATCACCACGTTCTTGTACAAAGCGACGAGCTTTTTCAATATACTCACAGTAAACTGTGTAAAGTTCCGAAATATCTACTTTCTTTTTGTGTAAACGATACACTTCTGATTCATAAAAAGAAGTAGTAGAAAAACACCAGCATGTTCCGGTATTTCCTTGAGAAATGGTTGGATATGCCCATTCTGTATGATCCTTATACAATTCAATTTTATTTGGAAGATCGTACGAACTCTGATCCATAAAGAATCTTTTATCAACAGCTTTCTTTTCAAGCTGAGCATCAACCATTCTAATATCTTTTAAGATAGAATTTTGATAATAACCTGGTTCATACTCTTTAAATTTAGATTTATCTTGTTTTTGTTGAGCAAAAACAGATGAACTTACAGCTACAGCCATAAGCACGATTAAAATCTTTTTCATGTTTGTTGGTTTTAGTGTCAAATTTAACAATAGAACTTAAGGTTTTCTATTTAAAGAAACCGTATTAATTCTTTCGAGATGCTAAATTATAAAAAAAGTTGATTGCTTTCTCCTTTAACGATTAAGTTCTATAGAGAACTTTTTACCATCTTCAGCCAAGTGAGTATTTTCGAAAACGGATTTTGCCTCTTTCAAGTGAGCATCCAATGTTTTAAATCGAGATGAGAAATGCCCAATGATTAACTTTTTAGCATTGGCTTCTTCAGCCATTTTAGCAGCCTGTTCTGCTGTAGAATGATAGGTAGCCTTTGCGAGCTTTGCCTCTGTTTTAAGAAAAGTTGCCTCATGATACAACAAATCCACATTTTCAAGAATAAGGATAATCTTCTTGTATGGAGCTGTATCAGTACAAAAAGCATAAGATCGTGTTGGAAAAGGATCTTTGGTTAATTTTTTATTCGGAATTACTTCGCCTTCTTCGGTTACAAAATCTTCTCCCATTTTTAAAGATTGGCGACAACGAATTGGAATATTGTAGAAATCTAACAAATCTGCAATCAATGTACGAGGTCTATCCTTCTCCTTAAATAAAAATCCGGCACAAGGCATTGCTCCATGCTTTAATGGGAAAGATTGAACAATTACTTTGTCATCTTCGAAAAGAGTTTGCGTTTCTTTTCCATAAATGGTGTGGAAGTAAATATTGTATTGCTTCTTGGTTTCAAGAAGCTCCAACTGGAATGTAATCAACCTCTCAAGCTTACTATGTCCATATATATGCAAGTCGGATTTTCGCCCTTGAAGAGCATAAGTAGAGAGTAATCCGATTAGGCCAAATATATGATCGCCATGAGTATGCGATATGAAGATATGGTTGATGCGACTCATTGGAACACGGAATCGCTTCATTTGAATCTGTGTACCTTCACCACAGTCAATTAAAAAGAACCGCTCAAGTACATTGAGCACTTGAGCGGTTGGATATCTTTTGGTTGTTGGTAAAGCAGAGTTACTGCCTAGAATAGTTACTTCAAATTTCACCAATTACTTGTTTAATTCAATTTGAGCTTTCATAGTAGAAACAGCCTCATCCATATTGTAAGCAATATTTAGAACCGAATCTAACTGTGAAATAGAAACTAATCTTTCAACAGCAGGCTGCAAGCCATACAGAACAAATGTTCCGTTTGCATTTTTACACAACCTATTCGCTACAAGAATTGCACTAAGACCAGAAGAATCACAATATGTACATGGAGTTAAATCCAAAAGGATATTTTTCTCACCATTTCCAGAAATTAAAACCAATTCCGATTTTAAAGCAGGAGCGATATGAGTATCCAACTTGTCTTTCAATACCTGTACTAAAGTGTATCCATCTTTCTTGTCAATCTTGAAGTCCATAGTTACCTTATTTTTTATTTTTCGTCTTTACCGCTTTCTAATTGCGATTTAAGAGCAGCTAATTCTGATATATCACCTAAGGTAGTCTTTTCTAGTGAATCTTTCACCTTTTTAACACCTTTTTTCGTTGATTTAGCAGCTTCTTTTTTCGCAGCAGTTTCTTCAGCTTTCTTCACATCTTCGAAAGTTCTTGAGTGTGAAAGGATAATTCTCTTAGCAGCTTTTGAGAATTCAATTACTTTGAATTGTAATTTCTCATCAACTTTAGCTTGAGCACCATCTTCTTTCACAAGGTGACGAGGAGTAGCGAATCCTTCAACACCGTAAGGAAGAGCGATAACAGCTCCTTTTTCGAATACTTCTACGATAGTACCTTCGTGGATAGAATCAGTTGTAAAGATTGTTTCGAATACATCCCATGGATTTTCTTCCAATTGCTTGTGACCTAAGCTTAATCTTCTGTTGTCCTTGTCGATTTCAAGAACTTTAACTTCGATTTCAGCACCAATTTGAGTGAACTCAGCTGGGTGCTTCACTTTCTTAGTCCAAGAAAGATCTGAGATGTGGATCAATCCGTCAACACCTTCTTCGATTTCTACGAATACACCGAAGTTAGTGAAGTTACGAACTTTAGCAGTATGCTTAGAGTTAACAGCATATTTAGTGTCAACCTCAGCCCATGGATCAGCTTTCAATTGCTTGATACCAAGAGACATTTTTCTCTCTTCACGATCCAAAGTTAAGATTTGAGCTTCTACTTCGTCTCCAACTTTCATGAAATCCTGAGCAGATCTTAGGTGCTGTGACCAAGACATTTCAGAAACGTGAATCAAACCTTCAACACCAGTAGCGATCTCAACGAATGCACCGTAGTCAGCCATAACAACTACCTTACCTTTAACAGTATCACCTACTTTCAACTCTGCATCAAGAGCATCCCATGGATGTGGAGTAAGTTGCTTAAGACCTAGAGCGATACGTTTCTTATCGTCATCGAAGTCAAGGATTACAACGTTCAATTTCTGATCAAGCTCAACAATTTCGCTTGGGTGAGTTACTCTACCCCAAGATAGGTCTGTAATGTGAATCAAACCGTCAACTCCACCCAAGTCGATGAATACACCGTACGAAGTGATGTTCTTAACAGTTCCTTCAAGAACCTGACCTTTTTCAAGCTTAGCAATAATTTCTTTCTTCTGTTGTTCAAGTTCAGCTTCGATAAGAGCTTTGTGAGAAACAACAACGTTTTTGAATTCGTGGTTGATTTTAACAACTTTGAACTCCATAGTTTTACCAACGTAAACATCGTAGTCGCGAATTGGCTTAACGTCGATCTGTGAACCTGGCAAGAAAGCCTCGATTCCGAATACGTCAACGATCATACCACCTTTTGTACGACATTTGATGTAACCTTTGATAATTTCGTCATTTTCAAGAGCCGAATTAACTCTATCCCATGAACGTAAAGCGCGAGCTTTTTTGTGAGAAAGAACTAACTGTCCTTTTTTGTCTTCTTGAGACTCAACGTAAACTTCAACAGTATCACCAACTGTTAATTCAGGATTATATCTGAATTCGTTTAAGCTTACAATACCGTCTGATTTGTAACCAATATTGATTACAACTTCTCTTTTGTTCAAAGAAATAACTGTACCATCAATTACTTCTTTTTCAGCAACTGTAGATAAAGTTTTATCATACATTGCTTCTAATTCGGTTCTCTTTTCACCTGCAAAACCATCTGCATTGGTGAAAGCATCCCAATCAAATTCTGCATCTGGTGCAGAATTGTCAACTTTTTTGTTTTCTTCAACCATGTGTTAAACTACTGATTTACTAATAAATTAGACATTATATATAAAATTCCGTGCAAAAGTATTAAATTATTCCGGAAGAATATACAAGTTACAACATTTTTTTTGCAAAATCTTGTAATAAAACATGCTCTTAGAGGGGAGTTGGCCTATTTAGAATGCGGCATTTAAATTATGAATTATAAATGATAAGTTGGGAATTTACATTGCAACACTATCTGTTTATTAAAACAATTTTTCTAATTTAAACTGGCATAATTTCATTTCTCCCTTACCTTTGCAGCAAATTTCGAAGAATAATCAAATAATAATGAGCTTAGAAAAAGAATTACAGTCACGCTCTTCGGTTTGCGAATTGTGTGGTGCCAGCGAAGGTTTAAAGCCATACGAAGTTGCTCCATCAAACGGATCTTCCGACCAACACATTTTGGTTTGCGGAACTTGCCACGAGCAAATGGAAGACAAAGATAAAATGGATGCCAACCACTGGCGTTGCTTAAACGATAGCATGTGGAGCACAGTTCCTGCTGTACAGGTAATGGCTTGGAGAATGTTGAACCGATTGAAAGCTGAAGGCTGGCCTCAAGATTTGTTGGATATGCTATACTTGGATGAAGAAACAATGACTTGGGCACAAGCAACAGGCGAAGGCGAAGAGGATGAAGACAAAGTAAAACACGTTGACAGCAATGGTGTAGAATTGCAAGCTGGCGATAGCGTGGTATTGATTAAAGATCTTAAAGTATCAGGTGCAGGATTTACAGCAAAACGTGGTACTGCAGTACGCCGTATCTCTTTGGTTGCCGACGACCCAACTCATATCGAAGGACGCGTAGAAGGACAACAAATCTACATTCTAACCAAGTATCTGAAGAAAATGTAATAATCGGCTTTTAGCGATTAACAAAAAACAGGAACTCTTATTGGGTTCCTGTTTTTTATATCATATTACCTACACTCTATCCTAATCCATCTTGTTCTAAAAACACTTATTGCTACAACAAGTATCATTAGTAATAAAGCCATAAATATTAACAAGACATTCTTCCAAAAATCGCCAACTTCATCCATAAAAACAAAAACACTCAGCAATGGTAAAATTGCAGGTAAAAAAGGCAATACCCTATTATAAAAAACTCTCCCACTCAATTCAATTTCATCACCCTCTTTCAGGTTAGATATATTTTCACTACCACACCAGCTAATTTTAGCACAAAGCTTTCCTGACGAATCAACTTCAAGTTCTTTTTCTTCTCCATTTTTTAACTCAGTAAGCTTTTTACCATTTAAGTAAATCCGATAAGGTAAATTCCTGTTTATCCTTTCAGCAGGACGTTTTAGAGTGATTTTCATTATTAATGATTTGATTTAGATTTTTAAAGGTAGTAAGCATTTTACTTAACAACAATTTTTCAATATAATCCTCATGACGATTAAATCCATACTTAATTATTCTTTTTCTGTGAAAAAGAATAAAAACAGTTGTCTTATTTCATATCGACAACAAACTTCAGCTTCTTTTTATTAATCACCCTAGCACCTCATCTCTAAAAACTCGTAAACATTCTCAACAATATAAATTTTAACTTTTTACAAGAAACTATTCTACAGATCTTCCGTAATAAAATAACATTAGCCGCTAAAGAGGCAAAAATGCTGCTTCTAAGAGACTATTACTTTAATTTATTTTGTTTTAATTTACGGGTAGAAAACTAAATCCGTAAGCAATCACTTAAAAAACTATCTATATGAACATTACTATTGTTGGTACAGGTTACGTTGGTCTTGTTTCGGGAACCTGTTTTGCAGAAACTGGTATTACCGTTACTTGTGTTGATGTTGATCAAAAGAAAATTGACAACCTAAACAAAGGCATTATTCCAATATACGAACCGGGATTAACTCCTATGGTTACTCGAAATATGGAAAAAGGCAGGTTGTCTTTCTCAACCAGTTTAAAAGATAGTATCACTGAAGCCGATGCGGTGTTTATTGCTGTAGGTACACCTCCTGACGAAGATGGTAGTGCTGATTTGCAATACGTACTTGGAGTTGCCCGAGAAATTGGTAAGCATGCACAACACTATATGGTAGTGGTAACCAAAAGTACTGTACCAATTGGCACTGCTAAAAAAGTTAAAGCAGCCGTTCAGGATGAACTAGACAAAAGAAATTCGGATTTAACTTTTGACGTAGCTTCGAATCCTGAATTCTTGAAAGAAGGTGCTGCAATAGATGATTTCTTGAAGCCTGATCGCGTAGTAATTGGCACAGAATCGGAGAAAGCACAGAAGGCAATGAAGCGATTGTACAAGCCATTCTTAATGAACAATCACCCTGTAATTTTTATGGATATTCCATCTGCCGAGATGACCAAATATGCAGCCAATTCGATGCTGGCTACAAAAATCTCATTCATGAATGATATCGCAAACCTATGCGAAATTGTTGGCGCCGATGTAAACAATGTTCGTAAGGGTATTGGTTCGGATTCTCGTATTGGAAATAAATTTATTTACCCGGGAACCGGTTACGGTGGATCTTGTTTTCCTAAAGATGTCCAGGCACTGGTTAAAACATCTGAACAGATGGGGCATCCACTTGAAATCCTTAAATCGGTTGAATTGGTTAACAACCGTCAAAAAAGCGTACTTTACAAGAAGATAATGTCTCATTTCAATGGAGATATTAAAGGCAAAAGATTTGGTATTTGGGGATTATCCTTTAAACCAAACACCGATGATATGCGCGAAGCTCCTGCATTGGTAGTTATAGATAAGCTTCTTAAAGAAGGTGCTGAAATTGTTGCCTACGACCCTGTTGCAATGGAAGAGTGCGAAAGAAGAATTGGCGATTCAGTTCAATATGCAAAAGATCAGTACGAAGCATTAATTGATGCTGATGCTCTTATTGTAATCACCGAGTGGAACGAATTTAAAGTTCCTAACTTCCGCGTAATGGAGAAATTATTAAAGAACAAGATCATTTTCGACGGACGTAACATTTACGACATCGAGGAAATGAAGGACAATGAATACACCTACTACTCTATCGGTAGAGAAGTTATTGGCGTGGAAGATAAAGTTCTTGCTAAATAATTAAATTAATCATTAATTTTACAACATCAATTCCTCCCAAATTCTTGGGAGGAATTTAACTATACACACATGAAACGAGTACTAGTTACCGGAGGTGCAGGATTCATTGGATCTCACCTATGCGAGCGCCTTCTTAAGGAAGGAAATGATGTAATTTGCCTTGACAACTACTTTACCGGCTCGAAAAAAAACATTGCTCATCTTCTTGATAATCCTTACTTTGAATTGGTACGTCACGACGTAACGGCTCCCTACTTTGCCGAGGTCGATGAAATTTACAATTTGGCTTGTCCGGCATCACCAGTTCATTACCAATACAACCCAATAAAAACCATTAAAACTTCGGTTATGGGCGCCATTAACATGCTGGGATTGGCCAAGCGTGTTAAGGCAAGAATTCTGCAGGCATCTACCAGTGAAGTTTACGGTGATCCTGAAATTCACCCACAAACAGAAGATTATTGGGGTAATGTAAATCCAATAGGTATTCGTTCGTGCTACGATGAAGGAAAACGTTGTGCCGAAACTTTATTTATGGATTATCACAACCAAAATAATGTTGACATTAAAATCATACGTATTTTCAATACTTATGGTCCAAATATGAATCCTGATGATGGACGTGTGGTATCGAACTTTATTGTGCAGGCTTTGCAAAACGAAGACATTACCATTTTTGGGGATGGATCGCAAACCAGAAGCTTCCAGTATGTTGATGATTTGGTAGAAGGCATGTCGAGAATGATGCAAACCCGTCATAACTTTACTGGACCAGTTAACATTGGAAATCCAAATGAGTTTACCATTCTGGAATTGGCTCAAAATGTAATCGAATTAACCAATTCAAAATCTAAAATCATTAACCTACCTTTGCCACAGGATGACCCTACGCAAAGACAACCAGACATTAGTCTTGCCAAAAAGGAATTAGACAATTGGGAACCAAAGATTCAATTAAGAGAAGGATTGCAAAAAACCATCACTTATTTTGATACTCTTTTAAAAGATCAATAATACAATTAAATAGAACGGCCAAAAATAAAGAATGCCTAAGCATTTATTCCAAGCCAAACACTTACACTGAAATTCAAAATAATATATATGAAAGGAATTATATTAGCCGGAGGATCGGGCACAAGACTTTACCCAATCACAAAAAGTATTTCAAAACAAATTATACCAATTTACGACAAGCCGATGATTTATTATCCATTATCGGTTTTAATGCTTGCCGGCATCAAGGAGATTCTTATCATTTCAACTCCAAAAGATCTCCCTCTTTATAAAAATTTATTTGATGATGGTAGTCAATATGGTCTGGATATTTCTTATGCTGAACAACCATCACCTGATGGATTAGCTCAAGCTTTCATTATTGGCGAAGAGTTTATTGGCGACAGTCCTGTTTGTATGATTCTTGGAGATAACCTTTACTATGGATATGAATTTAGCAAGCAATTGGAAGAATCAGCTAAATTAAATGAAGGTGCGTACGTATTTGGATATCATGTGAATGACCCTGAAAGATATGGTGTTGCTGAATTTGATGAGAATGGTTTGGTAAAAAGCCTGGAAGAAAAACCTGAAAATCCAAAATCGAACTATGCAGTAACCGGTTTGTATTTTTACGATAATACGGTGGTTGAGAAAGCAAAATCATTAAAACCATCGAAACGTGGCGAACTTGAAATTACCGATCTGAACAAAATTTATTTGGAAGAAAATAAACTTAGCTTAAAGGTGTTAGGTCGTGGTATGGCATGGTTAGATACAGGAACGCATGAAAGCATGCTACAAGCTTCGAATTTTATTGCTACTATTGAGCAGCGACAAGGTTTAAAAGTTGCATGTATCGAAGAGATAGCTTATCGCAATGGATTTATCGACAAAGAGCAACTTTTAAAATTAGCTGAGCCATTGCTAAAAAATCAATACGGACAATATTTGGTTCGAATCAGTCAAGAATAACAAACTAAGAAATGGAAATTATTAAAACCGAAATTCCCGATTTATTAATTATACAGCCCAGAGTATTTGAAGATGAAAGAGGGTATTTCTTCGAAAGCTATAACGAAAACGAATTCCTTAAACACAATCTAAACTTGAATTTTATTCAAGACAACGAGTCAAAATCAAGCTATGGTGTAATAAGAGGATTGCATTACCAACTTGCTCCATACTCTCAAACCAAACTGGTTCGCGTAATTGAAGGAAGAGTATTCGATGTGGCCGTTGATTTAAGAGAAGGCTCACCTACATATGGCAAATGGAGAGGCATTGAATTATCAGCTGAAAATAAAGTACAGTTTTTAGTTCCACGAGGTTTTGCTCATGGATTCTCAGTACTAAGCGAAACAGCAACTTTTGTTTATAAGTGTGACAACTTATACAATCCTGAAGCTGAAAGAGGTCTTAATTTTAACGATCCAAGTTTAAATATCGATTGGAGAATAGATCCTGAAAATGCGATAGTTTCACCAAAGGATAAGGTTTTACCAAACTTTAACGATGCTGAAAAGAATTTCAAATTTGGAAAATAATAGTCACCCATGACAAACATTTTAGTAACAGGAAGCAAAGGGCAATTGGGATCTGAGATCAAAGAGTTATCAAAGAATTACCCAAATATCCATTTTGTTTTTACAGATATCGAAGAACTAGATATCACTTCTTTTGCCGACATTGAAAACTTCGTTGCTGGTAAAAAATTTAGTTATCTGATAAACTGTGCTGCCTATACCAATGTAGACGGAGCGGAAGAAAACAAAGAAATGGCAGAGCTATTAAATGCTGAGGCTACAAAGAACCTTGCTACCATTTCAAAGCAAAACAACATTATTCCAATTCACATCTCAACCGACTATGTGTTTTCTGGCAAAGGATTCAAACCTTATAGCGAAGAAGAGCAAACTGAGCCACAAAGTGTTTATGGGGATACCAAATTAAAAGGTGAAAATTACCTTCAGGAAATTTGTCCAAATCATATCACAATTAGAACTTCCTGGTTGTATTCTCCATTCGGGAAAAACTTTTTGAAAACCATGTTGAATCTTGGAAAAGAAAGAGATGAATTGCAAGTTGTCACCGACCAAGTTGGTACACCAACCTATGCATATGATCTAGCCTCATGTATAATGCAAATCATCGAAAGATTGGAAAAAGACAACCTATTCGAAGATTTTGGCATTTACCACTATTCAAATGAAGGTATTTGCAGCTGGTTCGATTTTGCAACCGAAATACAAATTGTTGCCAACAACAATTGCAAAATCAACAGCACTGATAGCGAGAGCTTTAAAACTTTAGCAAAAAGACCTCACTATAGCGTCTTGAATAAATCAAAAATTAAACATATTTTTGAGCTTGATATTCCACACTGGAGGGGAAGGATATCGCATTGTATCAATCGTATAAAAAGTTAACCAAGAAATTTTTCGAAAATGGACAAAACGGAAATTTTAGACAGTGTAATTGAAACAGCCAACAAATGGCTAGAGGGGAATTATGATCAAGCGACAAAAGATGCTGTAAAAGAACTTCTTGATCAGGAAGATAAAACGGCTTTAATAGATTCATTTTATAAAGATTTAGAGTTTGGAACAGGTGGATTAAGAGGAAAAATGGGACCTGGAACCAACCGTATGAATATTTATACTGTAGGTGCTGCAACTCAAGGATTGGCAAACTATTTAAACAAATCATTTCCTGACAAAGAGCAAATTTCGATTTGCATTGGATATGATTGTCGAAACAACAGTAAATTGTTCTCTGATACCGTAGCAAATATCTTTTCAGCTAATGGAATCAAAGCCTACATTTTCGAAGACTTGCGTCCTACTCCAGAAATGTCCTTTGCAATTCGTCATTTGGGATGTCAGTCAGGTGTTATCATCACAGCATCACACAATCCAAAAGAATACAATGGATACAAGGCATATTGGGAAGATGGATCTCAATTGGTGCCTCCACACGATAAAAATGTAATTAACGAAGTAAAGGCAGTAAAGGTAGAAGAAATCAAATTTGAAGGAAATCCTGATTTGATTGAAGTTTTAGGTGCTGAAATGGACAAGCTTTACCTTGATACCGTCAAGACTCTAAGTCTATCACCTGAAGCAATTCAGAACCAAAAAGACTTGAAAATTGTATTTACCCCTTTGCATGGAACAACTGTAAAATTGGTTCCTGATTCATTGGCAAATTACGGTTTCGAAAATGTAATTCACATTCCTGAACAAGATGTTATTGATGGAAACTTCCCTACGGTTTGGTCTGCAAATCCAGAAGAACCAGAAGCATTAAAAATGGCTGTAGATAAAGCTGATGAAGTTGATGCTGATTTGGTAATGGCTTGCGACCCTGATGGAGACAGATTGGGAATTTCGGTTAAAAATGACAAGGGTGAATGGGAAATTATCAACGGTAATCAAACTGCTTTAATTTTCACATATTACTTGATCAAAAGAAGACGTGAGTTAGGGTTACTTACCGGTAATGACTACGTTGTAAAAACCATTGTAACTACAGAATTATTCAAGGATGTAGCAGAAAAAAACAATGTAGAATGTTTCGATGCATACACCGGATTTAAATGGATTGCGGATGTAATGCGCAAAAATCCTGAAAAAAATTATGTAGGAGGTGGTGAGGAATCGTTCGGTTACATGCCAGGAGATTTTACTCGCGACAAAGATGCAGTATCTGCTTGTAGTATTATGGCTGAAATTGCAGCATGGGCAAAAGATCAAGGTAAAAACCTTTTTGACATCCTAAAAGAAATCTATTTAGAGTACGGATTCTCTAAAGAAAAAATGATTTACATCGTTCGTGAAGGTTTACAAGGATCTCAGGAAATTGCACAAATGATGCACGATTACAGGTTTAATACTCCAAAAGAAATTAACGAATCGCCAGTTGTACTAATTAAAGATTACACTACAAGAAAAGCCACAAATCCAATTACCGGAGAGGCTACTGATCTTGATTTTGAAACAACGGCAGATGTTCTTCAAATTTACTTAGAGGATGGATCTAAAATTTCTGTTCGTCCTTCTGGTACTGAACCAAAAATTAAATACTATTTCGAAGTACGTGAAGAATTGCCTTCATTAGAGAATTTCTATGCTACTGAAGAAAAAGCAAATAAAAAAATTGAAAGAATAATAGATTCTTTGAATTTAAACTAATATTTTTAGGGTAGCGTTACTGCTACCCTACACTTATTTTATTTATGGACACCAAGAAAACAATTCTTTCTGTTGACGACTCACCTATCAACAACAAGTTGATCGAGGCATATTTTAGACGTGATTATGAAGTAATATCAAAAGAAAGTGGCCAACAAGCCCTTGCCTGGTTGGAAGATAATATACCTGATGTGATTTTGCTGGATATCATGATGCCCATTATGGATGGAATTGAAGTTCTTGAACGAATTCAAGCAAACGATAGGCTAAAAGAAATTCCCGTAATTATGGTTACGGCGAAAACCGAGATGGAAAGCATTAAAGCTACACTGAACCTTGGAGCTCAAGACTACGTAAAAAAGCCGATCGATTTTACCGAATTACAAACAAAGGTTCTGATTGCATTCCAAATTAATGAGCAAAAACAGGAAATCTCCAAATACAAATCCTATTACGACATTCATCAGGGAATGATTCATGCTCAACGCATTCAACGATCAATTCTTCCCGATGCAGAACATTTTAGAAGATTATATCCTAAATCATTCATCATTAATTTGCCTAAACATGTAGTAGGAGGAGATTTTTATTGGATTCAGCAAAATTTCCACAAAAATAGCATTGGTGTTTTCGATTGCACTGGTCATGGTGTTCCTGCGGCTATGTTAACTGTAATGGGACAAATGGAATTACACACCTTGTCTCAAAACGGCAACGAAATTCAAGCTGAACAGATTTTCCCCTTACTAAGTAGAAAATTTAGTAAGTTATTAAATACATCGGCAGACACATATACTCAATATGATGGAATGGATGGTATTTTCTGTTCTATTTATCCACAAGAACAATTAATTGAATTTGTCGGTGCCAAAAGATCATTGGTTTTAATCAGAGAAAATAATTCTCAACTAATTGTAAACAACGAAGACACAGAGGCCAAATTGAGCAACGAGCAATTCTCTTTGTTTGAAATTGCTGGAGATAGAAACTCCATTGGAAAGGAGTCTGAGTTTGTTGAATTTACAGTCAATAAAATTAAATTTTCATCTGGAGATAGAATATTCTTGTATAGCGATGGAATTACTGATCAGTTGGGTGGAGATCAGCAAAAAAGACTAAAAAGAAAACAGTTTTTTGAAAAATTGCTCGAAATCCAAACCAAATCTATCAATCTTCAGAAATCAGATATATTTACTTGGTTAGAGAAATGGAAAAGTAACAATGAACAAACCGATGATATCCTTGTTGTAGGGATTGAACTTTAAAATTCTGGTTCATCGGGAAAAAATTCCTTCTTAAAGTTTACAAGATACAATTTCTCCGTAGCACGTGTTAAAGCTGTATACAACCATCTGTAGTATTCTCTGTTCAGCAATTCATCAGTCAGATACCCCTGATCAACAAACACTGCTTTCCACTGTCCTCCCTGTGCTTTGTGACATGTTACTGCATAGGCAAACTTAACTTGCAAAGCATTAAAGAATTTATTGTTTCTAACTTTCTCGTAACGTTTTTTCTTGACTCTGATATCCGAATAATCTTCTGCAATGGTGAAAAATAGCTTTTTGCTTTCCTCATATCCCAACGAAGCGGTTTCAATATCTAAAGTATCCAGTAATATCATGGTATCCAACTCCACATCATTGTAATCAGGAAAACGAACAGTGACATCAGCATAACGGTAGCCATACAATTCAATATGCTTGCGAATCTTAACAATCTCAACAATATCTCCATTGGCTATAAAATCCATGTTTTCGATATCATGAGCCCAGAAATAATTATTCTTCACAACCATTAACAAATCACCTGCAGATATTTCTTCTTCACGATACATCACGGTGTTTCTAATCCCCTGATTAAAACGATTTGCCCTTTTATTCGATCTGCTTATTACAATAGTGTCCTCAACACCATACTTATAATGAGCTGAAGACAACTCTTCAATCAGTTCACCTCCTCCTATTTTATGAATATCTGGATAATTCTGAGTACTCAGCACTGGAAATCCTTCTCGCTCGTCATTTAACATGTTTCTTAACTCAGTAGCATTCATCAAAATCCCAGACTCCTCGTTTTGCCTAACCACCTGTCTTAAAGTCAATTCTTCAATATCAAAATGATAACATGCACGCAATTCTTCAGGATCAAGTGCTGGACTAATATCCAATCCAACAGGAGGCAACTGCGCTGAATCACCAATCAATATTAATCTACAATTTTTCCCAGAGTAAACATATTCAATCAAATCATCCAACAAACACCCCGAACCAAAGAAAGATGCTTCTGGCGAATAATTTGAAATCATAGAGGCTTCATCAACAATAAATACAGTGTTGGCATTTAGGTTTCTATCTTTTACAAAAACAGCCTCCGCATCTGCAAGTGATTTTTGTCGGTAAATTTTTTTGTGGATTGTGAAAGCAGGCTTTTTTGCATACTGACTTAACACTTTTGCCGCTCGACCAGTAGGTGCCAACAACACCGATTTTATTTTAAAATCACTCAAAGTTGAAGTTAGCGCACTTACCAAAGTTGTTTTTCCAGTTCCGGCATATCCTTTTAACAAAAATATACTTTGATTTTGAACTCGGGTCACAAAATCCGCTAAACCAACTATAGCCTTAGTTTGATCGCTTGTTGGAGCAAAATTAAGGTGTTCCTCAATCTTCTCAGCCACATGATTTTTTAGCATTTCCGTTAAATTTTATGGATATAAAAATAGCCAAATAGATTTTTTTTTTAAATTTGCAGACAAACTTACACAAACTAATAAGAATAAAAATGAAAAAAGTCTTTCAAATCTTACTTGCCATAGCAATTGTTGCACTAGCTTATTTAAGCTACCAAAGCATTAACAAGCCACTTGAATATGGTAAAATTAAGAAGCAACGTTACGAGAGAATTAAGCAACAATTAAAAGACATTCGTAAAGCGCAAGTTGCCTATAAAGATGTTAATGGTAAGTATACAGGAAGTTTCGATACATTGATCAGTTTTATCAAGACTGATTCAATGCCATTGGTTAAGTCAGAAGGTACTCTAACTGATGAGCAATATGAAGCTGGAATGACTGAGAAAGAAGCTGTAAAGAAAGGTTTCATTATTCGTGATACCATCATGATTTCAGCTCTTGATACTCTTTTTGGAAAAGAATATCCAATCGAAAACTTAAGATTTGTTCCTTTTACTAAAGGCAAACATCAATTTAAAATGGGTGCTGGTGTATTCGTTACTGGTTCTCAGGTTAAAGTACAAGTTTTCGAAGCTAAAGTTTCTAACATGATTATCTTCGAAGATATTTACGAAGAGTACAGCGAAGAAATTAAAGAAGACAACGGAAACCGTATTCGTTTGAACAAATATCCTGGTATGATGGTTGGTTCACTTGAAGAAGCGAACAACAACGCTGGTAACTGGGAGTAAACAAACACAAACTGTTTATGAACGACCTTGTATTTGTTGATTCAACATTTGATAAAGACAAATCGATAGAATATAAATTATCCATCCGAGTTAGCTCGGATGGATTTTCTTTTTCTATACTCAATGCAAATAAGCACTGTGTAGCTCTAGAACGATTTAAAGCATTCAATCGAAACACCGAAGCTGACACATTAAATTCATTTAAAGAATTAATTAGAAACAATGAATTACTCAATTTAGAATACAATTCAGTTGCTGTTCTTTGGGTTTCTAATAAAGCTGTAATCATACCGAATGATTTTTTTAGTGAAAAATTTGCTTTTGAGAGCTACCAACTGTGTCATAATTTAAGTAGTGATACAGAGTTGCATTGGAACGATTTAGATCAATTGAATTCGAAGAATGTTTTTGCTTTGCCTTTGTCTTTTAAAGAGATTCTTATAAAACAATTTTCGACAATAAAATTCTTCCACCACTCTACTCCTTTTTATAAAACTGCCATAAAGGATGAAATTTCTGATAATCACCCTAGTGTTTATGTGAATTTACAAAGGGAATATTTTCATATTATAATTCCTGATAGAAACGGCAAACATTTTATAAATAGCTTCGCTTACAAAGAGGATGCTGACCTTACTTATCACATTTTAAATGTATACAAGCAGCACAAACTCAATAACGAAAGAAGTAAGTTAATAGTTGATGGTTTAGTGCAAGAAGAAAGTAAATCTATTCAGTTGCTAAAAAAATACCTTGCAAATGTTGAGGTAAAACTTTTACCAGCTAAACTTAGAATTAAAAATGAGATTCCACACAAGGAATACAATCAATTCATTAATCTTTTAAATTTAACCGAGTGCGAATAGTTAGTGGAACTCACAAAGGAAGAAGAATAACACCAGATAAAAGCTTTAAAGCTCGCCCTACAACCGATTTTGCAAAAGAGAACTTGTTTAATGTTTTAAATAACATCGTAGACATTGAAGAGTTAAGTGTTCTTGACCTATTTGGCGGCACAGGTGGTATTAGTTATGAATTTGCCTCAAGAGGAGCTGAGAAAGTGATATGCGTTGAATTAAATCACCGCCATTTTGCTTTTATTCAAAAAACAGTTCAGGAGTTGGGATTAGATCAAATTCTTCCGATTAAATCGGATGTTTTTCGTTTTGTGAAATCATGTCGCCAAAAGTTTGATATGATATTTGCAGATCCTCCATTTGATTTAAAAACCTTAAATACCATTCCTGATTTGATATTCGAAAAAGAATTATTGAATGAAAAAGGTACTTTAATAGTTGAGCATGGATCTAAAAATGATTTCTCTTCTCATCCGAATTTCACAGAAAAAAGAACCTACGGAAGTGTTAACTTTAGTTTTTTCGAATACAAATAATCAACCGTTACCAACGAACAAAAAAATAAGCATATTTTTATTAAAGTGTAACACACTCAAAACCGCTATATTACTGAGATTACCCAGTTTTTATCGCAAAAAAAACACCACTAGATATTGCAAGTAAAAAAACTTGCATTATCTTTGCATCGCTATCAAAAAAAACGGTCTGGTAGTTCAGTTGGTTAGAATACATGCCTGTCACGCATGGGGTCGCGAGTTCGAGTCTCGTCCAGACCGCTAAGAAGAGAAAGTTCTTTAAAATATTGAAACAAGAATAATCGAAGTTTAGGATTATTTAAGAACAATACCAATTTGGTCTGGTAGTTCAGTTGGTTAGAATACATGCCTGTCACGCATGGGGTCGCGAGTTCGAGTCTCGTCCAGACCGCCAAAATTTGTTCTTAAAAATTCTGGTCTGGTAGTTCAGTTGGTTAGAATACATGCCTGTCACGCATGGGGTCGCGAGTTCGAGTCTCGTCCAGACCGCTAAAGATTATTCTTGAAAATTTTGGTCTGGTAGTTCAGTTGGTTAGAATACATGCCTGTCACGCATGGGGTCGCGAGTTCGAGTCTCGTCCAGACCGCCAAAATAAATAACGTTATTTAATAACATTTTGGTCCGGTAGTTCAGTTGGTTAGAATACATGCCTGTCACGCATGGGGTCGCGAGTTCGAGTCTCGTCCGGACCGCTGAAAAAAAATAAAGCCTTCGATTCATTTGAGTCGGAGGCTTTTTTGTATCTTCTACTTTCTTAAAATACATTTACCACCATGTACTGCGTATATATTTTACAGAGTCAAATGGATCAATCATACTACATTGGTTACACATCTAACATTGAAAATAGATTGACTTATCACAATCAAGGCAGATCAAGATATACCCGCAAAAAAATACCGTGGTTACTGATGTACTCAGAAAAGTACAATTCCAAAAGAGATGCTTTAATTCGAGAAAAGTTCTTAAAAAAACAAAAAAGCCGAGTGTTCATCGAAGAGCTCATATTCTCTTCTAATTAGAATACATACTGGTCATCCCGAGAATCGGGACGAGTTCGAGTCTCGTCCGGACCGCTGAAAAAAAACAAAGCCTTCGATTCTTTTGAGTTGGAGGCTTTTTTGTTGCACTAAAAAATCTTGTTAGGCGTCGATTTTTATTCGTATCTTAATTAAGTCAAAATAAAAATCACACTTATGCAACAACAACTTTTTAATGATCTTTGGAAAGGATACACAACACAAAATCCTTCTGCACAAGCCATTCATGATCTTTTCTCGAATGAAGGAGAATTAGTCATCAACGATCATGTAGCATTTCGTACTTTTGATGATCCAAGAATGAACATACAAGTTTTAGCCAAGAAATTCCTGAAAGCTGGATACGAATATGTTGGTGAATATAAATTCGAAGACAAGCACCTAAATGCGGTTCACCTGGAACATCCAAGCGAAAAAGCTCCAAGAGTTTTTATATCTGAATTGATTCTATCTGAGTTTTCGGAAGAGTTTCAAAAAATTATTAAAAATAGACTTAATTCCGTAGGTAATGCTTACTATTCAGATCCTGATCTTATATTTAAAGGTAGTGTTTGGAGCAAACCTTCATATGAAACCTACCAAAGGCTAAGAGAAGAATCGGAATACGGAGCCTGGCTATATGTACATGGATTCACTGTAAATCATTTTACTGTTAGCATTAATGCTTTGACAAAGTTTGATACAATAGAAAAGGTAAATCAGTTTTTAAAAGATAATGGATATCCAATGAATACTTCTGGAGGTGAAATTAAAGGCTCTCCTGAGGTTTACCTGCAACAATCTTCAACCCTATCGGATATTATTAAGGTAGAATTTGAGGAAGGTGTTTATGATATTCCTGCATGCTTTTATGAGTTTGCTATTCGTTATCCTGATGATACGGGAGAACTATTCTCTGGCTTTATAGCTGCCAATGCCAACAAAATTTTCGATAGCACAAATTACAGGGAAGCTTAAGCAGATAAAACATCATTCAAAAAGCAAAATTCATGAACTGGATTTTGCTTTTTTTTGTGCAAACCAACAAATGTCACTCTATTTACATTTCGATAATATTAACCTGAGTTCGATTTAAAATATTGTCACAGTTTACACTGGTTTTGAGTAGAAATTTTCTCAAATTTCCGAAGGAATATCGGGATATTTCGAGGTGATTTGAGGAAATTTATGCCAAAAGCAGGTAAATTCTTTGAAAAAATTATCTTTATGCACAAAATCTAACACACCAAAAATGAACAAACAACTAACATTTCTGACCCTCATCTGCCTACTTTTTTCAGCTTGCAATAAGGTGCAACCACTAGCTATTGAATCAGGCGTTGCCAAAAAACTAGCCGATTACAGAAAAGCGAACATTACCAATCTGGAATATCAATTACAGTTCGATATCCCGGAAGAAAAGACAACTCAAATATCTGGAAAGAACAAAATGATTTTTGAATTAAAATCAGTTAACCAGGATTTACAAATTGATTTCCGTGAAGATGCCAGTCTAATAAAGTCTGTAAAGACAAACGGAAACAACTCTGCTTACCGCTTTGAATTGGAACACGTAATCATTCCAAAAGAAGAATTAAAAGTAGGAACTAATGAAATCGAACTTGAATTTATTGCAGGAAATACATCTTTAAATAGAAATGATGAATTCTTGTATACTCTTTTTGTTCCAGATAGAGCAAGAACTGCATTTCCATGTTTCGATCAACCTAACTTGAAAGGAAAATTTCAGCTAAACATGAGCGTTCCATCGCACTGGAAAGCCATGGGTAACGGAAAGCTGGTACAAACAAAAGAGAATGGTAATAGAACCACTTACGAATTTGCCAAAACAAAGCCGCTGCCAACTTACCTATTCTCATTTGTAGCAGGTAAGTTTGAAACCATCACTCGTGAGCACAATGGCAGAAAGCACACAATGTATCATAGAGAGACCGACCCGGAAAAACTAGCAAATAATACCGATGAGATCTTCCGAATGCTATTTGAATCATTGGATTGGCTGGAAGAATATACTGATGTACCCTATCCTTTTGCAAAATATGATATTGTAGTAATTCCATCATTCCAATATGGAGGGATGGAGCATACTGGTGCTACCCTTTATAATGCATCAAGAATGTTTTTAGATAAAAATGCTACTCAAAACCGCCTGTTGGCACGTGCGAATTTAATAGCACACGAAACTGCACATATGTGGTTTGGCGATTTGGTAACAATGAAATGGTTCGATCAGGTTTGGTTGAAAGAGATATTTGCCAATTTCCTTGCTGATAAAATCACCAACCCAAGCTTTAAGGATATGAACCACGATTTAAAATTCCAGATGGCTCATTTCCCAAGTTCATACAGTGTTGACAGAACTACAGGTCCGAATCCTATCAACCAGGTATTGCCTAACCTAAAGGATGCAGGAACCATGTATGGTGCCATTATCTATCACAAATCACCAATTGTGATGAACATGCTGGAAAATATTATTGGAAAAGAATCTTTGAAAAAAGGATTGCAGACCTACATGAAAAACTACGCCTATGACAATGCCAGTTGGGAAGATTTAATTGCCATATTGGATGCTTCAACACCTTTTGATTTGAAACATTGGAGCGAGGTATGGTTCAACAAGGCAGGAAGACCTCATTTAACTACCAATATCAGCTCAAGAAATGGTAAGATTACCGAATTAAAAATGGTTCAAAAAGATGCCAAAGGAAATCCTGGTGATTGGACTCAAGACCTACACTTGATTTTTGGATACAAAAATGAAAGTAAGAGGATCAAAGTAAATATGAATGTTCCTGAAGTTTTTGTTGAGAATGCCAAAGGGATGGATGTACCTGAATATATCATTCCAAATGCCAAAGGCGATGCTTACGGATTTTTCAAACTAGATGAACAAAGCAAACAATACCTTTTGGAAAATCTTGATGGCATTAAAGATGATTTGGTAAGAGGTATTGCTCTAATCAATCTATATGAAAACCTAAGAGAAGGATTTGTAAGTGGAAATGAATTTGTGACAGCAATTGAAAAGCAAATTGCCAAAGAAGAGAATAGCTTGATCCTGGAACGCATGTTATCTTACCTAAAATCAGTATATTGGATAGACCTGACGCCTGATGAGAGAAAGAAAATTGGAAAACAATTAGAAGATACTCTATGGATAAGATTGAGCAATGAAAATGACATGAGTAAAAAATCGAGCTTGTATTCTGCTTTGAGCAGTATTGCCGAAACTCCTGAAAGATTATCTCAGCTGTTCAAAGTTTGGAAAGAAGAAATTGCCATTGGTGGATTTAGCCTTTCGGAAACCAAAGCAACTGCATTGGCATGTAATCTGGCAATTAAAATGCCTAAAAAAGCTAATGAGCTGATCAAAACACAAACAGAAAGAATCCAAAATCCTGATCGTAAAAAGAAAATGCACTTTGTTGCTCCTGCTCTTTCTGCAGATGCTGAAGTTCGTAACAAATTCTTTGAAAGTTTAAAGAAGGAAGAGAACAGGCAAATTGAACGTTGGACTTTGGAAGCTTTGCGATATTTGAATCATCCTTTGAGAGAAACAGAAGCATTAACTTATTTACCTGATGCATTAGAACTTCTTAAAGAAATACAGATTACCGGAGATATTTTCTTCCCTTACAATTGGCTAAGTGTAAGCTATAGCGGCCACCAGTCAAAAAAAGCGGGTGATATCACACGTAAGTTTTTAGAGGAAAGACCTGATTATCCCGAAAATTTAAAACTAAAAATCCTGCAGGCATCGGATGTTGTACTTAAGAAGTAAAAAGTATAAAGGAGAAAGTATAAAAAGTGGCTCTTCCGAATTTGGGAGGGTCATTTTTGTTATAAGCGCAAGAAACATGAAGTTTGTCACTGAGGAACTCAAATCGATTACCAAATTGCTACCCTTATCCCAGAACCTTTTATTGCACCAGAAACCATAAACAGAGATATCGTAATTCCTAATTATTAAATCGTAATTGACTAGAATTTCTGTATCACAAAAACTCCAGCCAATATCAACAACACACCAATCGATCTTCCCCAATTCACTGGCTGAACAGGAACTCCAAACAATCCAAAATGATCGATTACCAAAGAAAACACCAACTGCCCACAAACAATTAATGCAAAGCTTAAGGCTGCTCCCAAACGTGGTACCAAAAAGATTACTGATGATACATACACAGCACCAATAGCTCCTCCTATCCAGGCATGAAAAGGAGCCTCTTTAATGGTTTGCAACAAATTATTCGGTGTTCGCATCCCCAGCACCACAAAAAGCAAAATACTTCCTCCAACAATAAAGTTTACCAAAGCAGCCAATAAAGGAGCTTTCAGGAAAGAACCCAGTTTGGCATTTACACTGGCTTGTATCGGCATTAAACAACCCACCAGCAAAATCAAAATCATCAGGAAATATCTCATAGCTTTTTCTTTTGTTGCAAAAATAATGAATTCTACGAGCTTCCCTCCCTGATTTTTCAATGACCGCCTTTCCTTCAATCTCGAAAGCATATACACCTTTGTATTTTAAATGAAGTTGATATTGATTACACTCATTAATTCCTCGGCTGTAGATGTGGTAATATTGTTCGATTTTCATTGCTTCCAGTGCTTCTAAAATTAAAGACCTGTCAGGTTTTCAAAACATGACAGGTCTTTTAATCAACTAAATTTTAACACTAAGCCTCAGCTTCCTCCTCAGTTTCTTTTTTTCTTTTGAATGCAGCAATTCGATCGCGTACTTTATCATTGATATCAGTAATGATAGTCTCCATTTTGTCGGCAAAGTCCTTGTATTTTTCTGGATTGGCTGCGCTCATAGCCTCTATATATCCGACCAATTCGTTGTTAACAATACTCTTGCACTCAATGGCCAATTTAGATGCGGATTTGGAAGATTTTCGTACCCGCTTTTTATCAAGCCATTCTGAATTCGAATCATCAAATGCTCCTTGCGATTGCTCTAAATTGGTGATCAAAGCAGGCAAATCAGGAATTGAACTTATATCCGTAACCAATTCTGGAGCTTTCAAATCACTCAACATGGCTCTAATTTTAGTACTCTCCAGGGTGTAATTCGCATCAGTAATTTGGATTCCGTAACGATTCAATTCCTCATAAACTCTTAATGCAGCCTCTTGTTCAGAACTTTGACGGCGATTGCACTTGGCCTCTACCTCATAGTATATGGCCCGAACATCAGTATCACGAAGGTCATCTTTTTCTTTTAATTCACTTTGTATACCTGCATCGTTAATTTTATCAATTAACAGATCGGTCCTTCCTGATAGTTTGTCGAAAATTACCGTTAGGTAAGCATCATCAGCAATCGCTTGTTTTTTACTTAAATTTACAACACCTGTACAAGCTTCTGTAGTTTCACTAGTATTGGAACTAGATGTAATCTTTTTCATAACTTAAATGTGTTTTTATTTATAAAGTCAAAAGAAAATTATCAATAATAATCAACACGACCAAATTTATTTTTATTTAAGCATTGATTTTAAGCACTAAAGACACTATTAAAACAACTTCAACCTCAACAAATACGCTATTTTTAGAAACATTTAAAATTAACACATAAAATTTAAAACTACAGAAATCACTAAAATATTCGATCTCAATTAAGCTATACTTCTATTTATCTTTTCTAAAAACAAGCAACTTCTCCGAAGAACGTATGCACAACAGTCGCTTGCTACATTTGGTTGGCCGGAAGTGCTGTACGAGCTTCGTACAACAGTTTTTTTGACCGGACAAAGCGTACCAGACTCGTACATACAATTTGGTTCACAAAATGGAACGTATTAAACTCGTACACTACATTTGGTTAGCCGGAAGTGCTGTATGAGCTTCGTATAACACTTTTTTTTGACCGGACAAAGCATACCAGATTCGTACAAGCAATTTGTTTCACAAAATGGAACGTATCCAACTCGCACACTACATTTGGTTAGCCGGAAATGCTGTACGAGCTTCGTACAACCGATTTTTTGACCAGACAGAGCATACCAGACTCGTACGTTACATTTTGTCGGCCAGATGGCTTTACGAGCCAAATACAAGATATTGGTTTAAGGAAATTACTTTTTACGGATACGCCCAGAAAAGGAATAAATAAAAAAGCTGCCAAAGGCAATGCTCACCAATCCTACAAATGGAGCGTAAGGCGTAAATACAGTAAGCACAGTGGCAATGAACTCCTGCAAGTTTTGCTGGCCCATAAACAAAAAGATGAGCGCAGCAAGCACAAACATACCGCCTATTATTTTAATGGCTAACGGATGTCTTGACTGCTTGGCCGATAGAATTAGTATGGCACCCAACACCAAGCGAACTACTATGGCTACTATATAAACCCAAAACTCCTCCTTATTGCTATCCAAAAAGTCAAAGATGATTTCAGGAACAAAAATCAGCGATACTCCTGCCAATATTAATAGGATTCCGAATATTTTGATGGTTGGTTTCATGATTGTAGGTTTTTATGAAATGTAGCGGTTGGTATACTACTGCACCTTTACTGTAATATGCAGTTTGTAGTTTTATTCAAAAGTTATATTTTTTTCTGTTTTCGGTATTTTTATAATGCAGAATGGCTGACAGATAACTGAAGACATAAAAGCATTTTCTGTTGTAGAAACACTTACTATATTTTCTGTTTGAGTAACCTTTTTAATATTTACTTCATAACCATTCCTTTTGATTTCTAAAAACACCGCAATTAATATATTGGCATCGAAATCAATATCTGTTTCATTGAAATTATCAGTGACATCATTATATGAATCCATTTGATTCTTTAATTTTTCCCAATCGGTTTCATTACGAATTACCATATTTGATTGAGAAATTCCTTCCTCTCCATTGCCATATAATGCACTTTTTGCAATTTCAATGTAATCAATATTCGTTTCTAATTGAGACATATCCTCATCATTACATCCTAAGAATGTAACTAAAAGCAGAATCAAAACTAACTTTAGCTGTTTCATAACTTTGTTTTTATATAAAGATGTTTTTAATTCTATTTCGTGCGTAAGATTTTATGAATTCTCATTCACTATTAAATAGTTTTCAAGCATGATTTTTAACACCTTAGCTTTTTCATACAACTTTATTCTTGATCTATGGGAATTAAACTGATTTACTTTCATTTCACTAAAGTTGTCCATCATTTTTGGCCCTACCTCACTAAAATTAGATTTTTCCATAAAAGAAACATTTGGAGGTCCTGTTTTTCCATTCCATTGTTTGGGAAAGAGAGGTTCCAAATAGGAACTAATATTCACGAATTGAGAATTTCTATCTCTAATTTTACGGATATTGTAATTGCTTACATCTTCTTGCTTTATAACTTCTCCAAAAAATCTATAGTAATCTTGAATGGCATATTTTATAGAATCATTTTGTATTAAGCCAAGTTTACCTGAAGATTTCATATCTTCAAATACAACATTTTGTCCTTCAAACCAATTATCCTTACCAACAATATATGCATTTGATATAATGTTTCGATACTGTGATTTTTTGACTCCAGAATTAAGTGCTTTTATTAAATATGTATAGGCATTTAATTTTAAGGTATCATTTGCAAAGTGCAATTTTAGTTCACTAATATCAGTTCCGATATTGTTTTCAATGCCCTTTAGATATACTATTTCTACTTTTTTATTTTTCTTGTTTTCATTCCACTTGTTTATCTGTAGGGCAATCAAGATACCTATAACAACAAGTACAATTTCTCCAATTGCATAAATCAAATACTTACTGAATTTATTTTCAGAAAGTAGTTTTTGTCTAATTGTTCTAAAGAATTTTATCATTGGTTATTTATTGGTCATAATAAAGCTCAACATAGAAATAAATTTCATTCAGATTTTTCCACTTATGAAACTATAAAACAAAAGAGTGACTCATAAATTTGAATTACTCTATTTCAACTGTATTTTTCTAATGCCAAAGGTATTCTGTCTCCAACAATGGATTAATATCTTTAAATTCATCGAAGTCTTTTTCTTTATTCTCTTCCCACCAATCAAAATATGCCTTTGCTGCAATCTCATGCGATTCAGCATCAAAAACCATACGTGGAATATCAGAATTCTCCTCCGTTACTTGTAAAATTGGATTTTGTGATGGAAAACCATCAATAAGATAATAACTATCTATGGCAATAGCACGAATTGATTCAATAGTCCACAAAATGTATATTCCCAATTTACATTCTTCATGATAATATGATGAAATGATGTTTACAGGGAAGTCTTTGATCATTTGAGTATCATTTCGATATGCTAAAAGAGCGGGAATATCATTATTCGTGAATTCAGGCAATTTAAGTGCATCGTATTTGCCTTCTTTTAAAAGTTCCACATATCTATCAACGTCTACATTATTTAAATCCTCTGACCCACTTTTATCACATCCCAATAGGCTCAGCAACAAGATGCTTGTAATGATGATTCTTAAAGTTTTCATTTTGTAAGTTTTTGTCTATGATGATTTTGAATCTACAAATTACAAAACAAACTCAGCTTAACAAAAGAATTGTTTAGGAAATAAGATGGAGAAATCCTGTTAACGTTTCGGTCGAGATTGACGCAAAGCCGTTTTCTTTCGGATCCATTGCCACAGCAAGCTGGCACCAATGGCCATACCTGCAGCCAAACCATTAAAAAGAAAGTCGGCCATATCGAACACTCGGCGTGGAATAAACACCTGCACACATTCGTCGAACACTCCAATTAAAAAAGAAAGCAGCAATGTTAATAGGGCAATTGTAAAACCTTTGTACTTGTTCTTGTATCGTTCGAGCATGGCACGGTGAATAAAAACGGTAAGCACCGAATATTCTATCAGGTGAGAACGCTCGGCCAATCCGAGGCGTAGAAATAGCATCATGAATACTGCCAATATGCCTAGTACGGTAACGGTATCGTTCTTTTCTTTGGCTCGACGAAAGGTGTGCAAAATAACTGTAGTACCAATAATAATCATGCACAGAATAAAAATAAGAGCCTCCATATTTTCGGCGCCTAGCTTTTGCAGCAATGGATATCCGAATATCAAACTGGTTAAAATGGCTAGCCATACCAACAGTACGTATAGCCACAATCTTTTTTCAAGTGATGATTTAAATAAAGGCATAGTCTTACTTTTGTTAATTAATCTGTAAGATACCAAGCTAAAATTTAGATATCAAGCTTTTGTGCAGACTTTGCCATTAATAAATAAGCACAAAGCTCCGCCAACCTGAAAATAGGTGGCGAAGCTTCTTTTTTTCGGCTTTAAAAGCACGAATTAAGTTTTATTTCATCACCTTATAATGCGGCTTCGCAAAAACACTATGAGCAACGGATTTGCTATGACATGAGGTACAGTTCATATCGCCACTGGTATTATCGAGCTTCCCATGGCTACCATGACAAGTTAAGCAAGTTCTTGTAGTTGCATTATGAGGATCGGCAGCCATATAATCTCCCTCGAAAAACTGGTTCAATATGTCTACCGTTTTTTCTGCCACATCGGCCGTTAGCCTTCTGCACCTTTCAATTCTCACTTTGTCGCTTACCTTAATCCCCGAAACCTTTGTCCAGTTGGTAACCGAAGCATGGCACAATACAGAATTGGCTTGCGACAATACAATATCCGCATCTACAAGGGGTGCTTTGGGAATAAACACGGGTAGAAATTGCTCCTCGTACCATCGAAACAGGCCAGTAATCATTTTATCTCGATTCTCCTTTTCGGGAACAAATAAAGATATTGCCGCCGCTGCTCCATTTAGCGTTCCGCAAATGCTACCATAACCACTAATTCCTCCATGTCCGTATCTCATGCTATGCAAGGGAAAAGATGCGTACGGTTCGCCATAAGCGTCAGCCAATTGCTTGATAATACTCAAAAAACAGGAGTACATACAGCCACCATCTTTGTATTTCTGATAAGCCAATTCTGCAGTAACTTGAGGATCCAAGCTGTGGTATTTCCAATCCAATTCATTGGCAACAGGAGTTAGTGGTTTGGCCTCTTGCTCACTTAAATAATCGGGTTCCGATAGTTTCTGAATTCCCCAAAAACCAACACTACCTCCCAATGCAGCTCCTGCCGCCATTTTTAATGCTTTTCGTCTATCCATTTTAATGATTTTGATAGGAGTTTATTCTCATATCCTATGATATATGTCGGAATGGATAGACAAAAGATGCAATTGGAAAATGATAAATTATTTTTTGCGTTTGTAAGCACTTTGTACAAGCTGATCGAGGTAAACTTTCGATTCCACAAGCTCATACTCTTGTTCCTTTGGCAGGTTTCCAAACAGAGAAGCTCCCTCGCCTAAGAGAATTGGGATCGTTGTTACAATCAGCTCATCAATTAAATCCTCTTTTAAGAAAGATTGAATGGTTTTTCCTCCATCTATATATAAGCTTTCGTAGCCTTTTGCATGAATGCTTTCCAGAATTTCATTCAGGCTTCCTATTACCAATTCAATTTTACCTTTGTACTTTTTCGGCACTTCGATCATCGAGTTAGAGATTACAAAAACCGGCTTTGTGTAAGGCCAATCAATGCCAAAACTACAAACCGTATCGAATGTGTTTCGCCCCATAACTAGGGCATCTATCCTTTCTATGGTAGGCATATACCCCATATCCAATTTCTCAGGATTTGGTACCATCTCTAACCATCCTAAACCTCCGTTGCGATCTGCAATGTATCCATCTAAACTCTGCGCTATAAAAACCAGGTTCTGCTTCATTTTGTATTTGTATTAAAATTCACTGCAAAAGTCTCACTAATCTAAATGAAAAAATTGTACAAAATTTACCCTATTCCTTTTTCAAGGATTTTACGAATTGCTTTGGGCTTAAGCCACAGAACTTTTTGAATACCCTAATAAAATGTGACTGATCGTAGAAACCAGCATCTAAACCAATCTGAATCAACTTTTCGGCATTGTTGTTCTGCAACAAATGAATAGCATGATTCACCTGCTTTAATTTCACATATTCGCCGGGTGTTAACAGGTAATTCTTTTTGAACTTTTGAATAAAACTTTTCTGTGAGATGGAAATGGAGAGATTAAAATCGCCGAGTGATCCTTTGCTCAAAACATTACTTGACAGATAGTTTTCAAACTTCACCAAATCAGCATCAATTGCTTTGTTTCGAAAAAGAGGCAAGAGTTTTTGTTCTACAAGTTGATAGTTGGGTTCATTTACTGCAAACAAATGGTTGTACAGAATTTCAGAAATCTGCTCCATGGCCTTGCTTCCAAACTTCTCGATGAGCATTCCGTAACAAAATGGCTTCAGAATTAATCCTACATTTCCGTAAACACCCGATACTTTGGTCTGAAAAGGTTCTGTTTTTAAGCCTGATATAATTTGATGATTATTCGTACCTACATAATTCTCAATATTCTGTCCTTCCACCTGGAAAGTATCTCCATAGTTGAAGATCAATTCGGTAAACATTGCCGCATGATGACTGGCCTCCAATTGAAGATTGGAAGCTTTACCCACCCAAATTAAATCAACATATTGATTCAATGGAGAATTAGGACGATATGAATAGGAAGTCATTGATTTGAATAATTTGAAATAAGCAGGCTACAAATCTACTCGTTTTGATCCAACTCTTTATGCTTCATCTACGATCCGAATAATTTTATCCTCTTCGAAAACAAACTCAGATTTTCCAGAAATCTGTAGGATATCACCTTGCTTCATTCCATTGGGAAGATCGGTGGCTAAAGTGGCCTTATACTCGATATCAATCACCACTTTATCCAGTTGAATGTCCCAATTCTTGATAACTTGTTCTCGCTGGTTAAAACAATTCATGGCTTTTTCAGCCTGAGTATGAAATTCATCGATTCCTTCTGTTCGCAAAGTCAAAATCCCTTCTGAAATGTTCTCAAAAACTACATCTTCGTGTAAATCCATAAGCATTCCTTCAATATCGAACTGATTATAGGCCTGAATGTAATGTTCTATTACTTTTTGTAGATTTTTCATGATCCTGTATAACAATATTTTAAACTGAAGCTACGAAACAAAAAACAGCTTACCAAATGTAATCTTATGATTCTCATAAACTTTTGTGTCAAGCTTAGTTATTTCGTAAATTTATTAAAAGGCCGATCCGCATTGAATAATACCATTCTTTAGAGCACTTCTGAACCATGCTTCTACTCACCCATTCAACTTTAAAAACATTTCTCATGGACATTTTACTGATTTTATTTTCGGCAGTTGTAGTATTCTTTTTTGCAGGCGTCAGAATTATTTTCGAATACAAAAGAGCCTTAAAATTCCGATTCGGAAAGTACATTAAGATCCTTAATCCAGGATTCCGATGGATCATTCCCATTGTAGAAACGGTTAATATTGTTGATATACGTGTGATCACCATCAATATCGATTCGCAGGAGGTAATGACCGAGGATAATGTTCCTTGTAGCATCGATGGAGTGGTTTTCTTTAAAATTGATGATCCCGAGAAGGCGGTTCTGGAAGTGGAAGAATACAAATTTGCCATTATGCAATTGGCTCAGGCAGCTTTGCGCGATGTTTGCGGTAAGGTGGAACTGGATACCATCCTATCCAAAAGGGAAGAGATGGGCAAAAACATCAAAACCATTGTTGAAAAGGAAACCCAGGAATGGGGAATTGTGATTATTGATGTGAAGATTAAAGACATTCAGTTGCCTGAGAATATGCGAAGAATGATGGCCAACCAGGCTGAAGCTGAGCGTTCACGCAGGGCTCGTGTTATTCTTGCCCTGGCTGAAGAGGAAGCTGCCCAAAACCTATTATCGGCTGGTAAGTTAATTGATAAATCCCCTTCTGCAATCAAACTTAGACTTTATCAAACTCTGGCTAATATTGCATCAGAGAAGAACTCAACCATTCTGTTCCCATTCCCTGAAGAGGTATTGCCAAGGAATACCAAAAAGCTAAAAACCGATTCGAAAGAAGAAAAAACAAAAGGAAAAAAGGATAAGAAGTAGGGAGAGTATATTCTCCCTTTCTTTAAAAATGATAGCCTAACTTGATAGATATTTCAGGCGTGAAACGATCTGGCTTGTACAATTCCTTTCCCACCCGAACTTCCTTGCTGCCTGCAATTCGAAGATGACCAGCTATCCATGGATTAACATACAGATTGTCCCAAATTTTCCATACATAGCCTGCTCCTAATGTATATACCCAGGCATGGTATCCCGATTTATTTTTCAACTGGTCTTCAAGCTCTCCATCCCAGTATTCAAAACCACTTCCAAGCCAGGCTCCTTTGTAATTTGGTTTAAAAAAGTAGTCGACAACTACAGCATAAGCCTTCAGGGTATTGCGATTGAACTCATCATCAAGCATGAAATCCGGCAATTCCGATTTTGCTACAATAGATCTAAAGCGCACTTGCTGATCATCCAAACCAAGCCATGCAGAGGCATAATAACCGTTCGAAACATATGGGAATAGATCTAGTTCGGTACCAATGGTACATTTGTTTTTTGAGGACGTTTTTTGGGCAGCCAATTGATTCAATGCTCCCACTGCCAAAAGTAAGCCAATAAATAAAGCAATTCGTTTCATCATCGTAAGTTTTACCATTTACATTTTGGAAGCAAAACTAGCGCGATGAAAATCGAATATATTTGACAATTGTTAAAAAAATCAATGAATGGATTTTCTGATGCGACTTAATGACTCTTTGGTAATTCCAAGATATGAAGCAATATACTGCAAAGGGATGGATTGGATATATTGTGGATATTTCTCCATTAATTCCTTGTACCGTGTTTCTGCTGTTTGCCCAAGCAAAAGAAAAAGGTGCCTTTCGGAATTTATGGCAATCATCTCTGCTAATTTTCTCGCCAGAGTTTCAATATTTCTTGATTTTACATACAACTTTTCCAAATCTGATTTGGAGATTTCCAAAACCTCCATCGACTCCATAGCCTGCACATTTACTAATGATGGATCTCCTGTCAAAAAGCTTGTGTATGAAGGAACAAAATAAAAATCACTTGTTATTTCGATTCCTTTATCATTCCAATGATAAAACCTAAAATACCCATTGGCTGTAAATATAATTCTATCACAGCGTTCTTGAGCTTTTATCAAATGCTCTCTCTTTTCCAATTTGCGATAACTAAATAAATCGCAAAGCAATTCAAACTCCTCTTCCGATAAGTGAATAAACTTTTTAATATAGTCTCTTAATGCCTCCCTTAAATTGGTAGAATCCATAAATATATTTTTTACTTTTCGAATTCATCATTCTTATTTCGAATGTCAATTTACATAAAGGTATGTTCGCAAACAACAAGCCTCTGTAAATTAATACAGAGGCCAACTACTATTGATGAAATTAACTTCAAGCTCAGAAGTATTAATGCATATAAGTTCCGTCAGGTAAAACTGTAGGGAATTTGTATTTCGTATCGGTAAGCAATGAATAAATATCAGGATCTTTTTCTTCTACCAATTTTTTGGTATGCAATTTCCATTCGTGTCCAATTTCTGCGGCTCTATTTTCCTGTGCTCCTAAAATAGATGACATTGCCCAATAAAAATACTCTACGGTTTGGCAATCGGCATAACTACAGGTTTTATCATCGTAAGTATACCAAGCTCCTTCCGGATAGTTTTGAGGAATTTCCAGAAACTTCCCTCCACGTGCAACATCCATAGCTTCTGCTAATGCAGTACCTTCTTCCAAACCAAAAACCTCAGGATAAACCTTACAGTGACCAGCAAAATTGATCAAGTGCCATACCTCTTCCAATGAAGCATCAAACTCTCCCTTTCTGCCATTTTTTACAAAATCAGGATTGGTTTCATCATTACCCAAATCTTGTCCTGCCGCGTCGTCAGGCATCTTTACGGTTTCCATATCCGATTCTGAAGCCCACATGAATAGAAATGCTTTGTTTTCTTTCATTTTATCAAGCACCAATTGATTGTCAACCTTTCCATCCTCATCGTTATCTAAATATTGAGCCATTACATTTGCCGCGTGCAATAGTTTCGAATCTTTCACATTAGGCACAGCATAAATAGGTATGCCAAAAACCTCAACTTTTCGATTAAGTCCAGAAAACCCTTTATCATTGTTCGCTACAATTTTAAAGTTGCTATCATTTCCTTCATCAACTGTATTGGTCTTGATATCGTCATCATCACTTGAACAGGATATACATGCCGTTACCAATAAAATAGATCCTAATACTACCATCGAAATTAACTGCTTCATAAATTTCATTTTTAAATTAAACTTCACACCGATCTGAAAAAATCGGTTATCAAATGAACGCTCATTTTTAATTTTTATGAAATCAAAAGTATCCCGCTGCGTCTATTCGGACTTTTTTAGAAGCATTTCGTACTGCTTGGGAGTTATTCCTTCTTGCGATTTAAATGTTTTATAAAAGGTAGATTTTGAGTTAAATCCAGCTTCTTCAGCAAGTCCTAACAAGGTCAACTGAGATGCTTTTGGAGAGTTCAGAAGGATTTTGAACTCTTCTATCCTAAAATGGTTTATCAACTGGTAAAAATTCTGATTGGACTGCTGATTTATCAAACGTGAGATCTCTTTTTCGTTCATTTTTACCGATTCTGACAACACTCTTAAATTTAGTTTGGGATTGGCAAACAGCTTTTGCTCCTTGATATGTTGACACAAATTCTCATAATCCGTTTGGGCTGTTTTTAACTTTTCTGCATTCTCAATTTTCACCTCTTTTTCATTCCTGAAAAACAATCGCTGCTTAAAAGTTTCTGATTGTGAAAATCCATTGTGTCCAATCCAAAACACCATGAAAAAAGTTAAAATACTGGATATGGTTGCAAAGTAATCTGGAATCAAATCATTTTGAATTGCTACAATATCTTCCAAAATCCATAGCACATGAAAAGTAAAAAAGACATAAACAATAGCCTTTATCCAATGCAAGGATTTGTACTCCAAATCTGAATAAAAATTGTTAACCATTTCGCGGTGTTTTCGGATAACGAATAAAATCAGCACTAAAATGCTAAGATTAAACAGGTACTCGATATAAATGAATTCATGCACGTCTACTCCCAGATAAAATATAATATTCTGAATGATTCCTGCTCCAAATAGAAATACATACCAAAGCTTAATGGCACTGTTCATGGTCTGGTGAATGTAGAGCAGTAAAAAAGGAATGGTAAATAAGGAAGTTTGCAATAGAATGATATTCTCGTTGACTATGGATTCTGTTAGTACATCCAGCACCTCACAACCCAAACAGCAAAGCATTGCCGCCAGGTATACATTTGCTTTTTTATTCTCAGATTTTGACAATAAAAACAATACTCCCAACATAAAAGTCATTGATGCAGTCAGAATATCTATTAAAGAAAAAAAATTGAGTTCCAATTGAAATGAATGATGCATACAAGCAGTATTTTATGAAGGTTTGTTGTATTAAACAGCCAAAATTAAAAAATATTATACATTGGAATCTAAAAAAAATCCCCCAACAAATTCATGCTGGGGGATTCCTCTATTCTAACTTCTATTTCTAATTTATCTCCAAAACCATCACTGAGCGTGCCGGCAAGTCAATGCCATCCTTCAACTCAAAAGACTTTCCTGTAAAAATATCTTTTGCTTTGGATTCTTTGCTGATCATCTCATGGAATCTACCGGTAAACAAATGTGCTTTTTCTTTACCCTTATTCAGAATTACCATCACTTTTCCCTCATCGGAATATCTAAAGTAGGTGTACACTCCATTTTCAGGTGCAAAGTGCATCAATTTCCCATTGTGAATGATTTCATTGTTCTTTCTCCAATTCATCAATTTCTTCATGAAATCCTGTGCATCCTTCTCCTTAGTACTCAAACCTTCTCCGGTAAAGGCATTTACCTTATCGCCTTTCCATCCGCCTGGAAAATCAGTTCGTAGCTTTCCATGATCGCCTCCTGCATCACTCTTGGCTAAAATTTCAGTTCCATAATAAATTTGAGGTATTCCACGCATGGTAAGTGTATATATCATTGCCATTTTATACAAATCGTAATCTCTCTCTAATTGATCAAAAATTCGAGCCATATCATGATTGTCTGGGAATATTACCAGATTACCCGGATCAGCATACAAGAAGTCATTCGACAACATCTCGTACAACTTAATCAGACCTGTTCCCCAGGTATCTTCCTGTACCAAACCTTCCTTAAGGGCATTCTGCAATGGGAAATCCATTAAACTTGGCAAGTTCGACACATAACCATCGTGATTTACCTTTCCTTTTTGCCAGTACGAAACGATAGCCGGATTGGTACTCCACTCCTCACCTACGATGTTCAGGTTTGGATATTCTTCCAACAATCTTTCAGTCCACTCACTCAAAAAGGCTGCATCGGAATATGGATAGGTATCTACACGAATACCATAAAGCTCGGCATACTCAACCCACCAAATTGAATTTTGAATCAGGTAGTTTGCCATGAATTCATTGCGCTGGTTCAAATCAGGCATGCTTTGCACAAACCAACCATCGGCAAATTGTTTCAAGTCCTCTTTTGATGCATATCTGTCCTGAACGGTAGTTCGCTTGTGAGAACAGCTTGTAAATTCTCCTCCGTTATTGATCCAGTCTTTTGAAGGTACATCTTTCATCCACCAGTGCTCCGATCCGCAGTGGTTCAAAATCACATCCATAATGATGCCAACCCCTTTTTCTTTACCCATTTGCGACAGCTTGCGATACTCTTCGTTGGTTCCGTAACGTCCGTCAATCTTGTAGTAATCGGTAGTTGAGTAACCATGATATGAATATTCAGGCTGGTTGTTTTCCAACAAAGGATTGATCCAGATGGCTGTAAAGCCCATATCTGAGATGTAATCCAAATGATCAATCATTCCCTGGATATCGCCACCATGACGACCATTGGAGTTGCTTCTGTTAGCTTGCTCACTTAAGCCCTTCACGTTATCATTAACAGGATTTCCATTGGCAAAGCGGTCTGGAGTAATCAGGTACATGACATCGGCAGGAGTAAAACTTGCTCGCTCTGCTGAACCTTCCTGACGTTGCAACAACTGGTAGTTGTATTTCAAAACGGTCTTCTTGCCTCTTTTGAAAAGGATATCAAAACTTCCTGCTTTCACCTCTTCACTCAAGTTAAGGTCTACGAATAGATAGTTCGGATTCTCCACAAAGCTAACCTTTGCGATGCTTACCCCTTCGTAATTCAATTCAGGTTTAAGGTCTGCAATATTTTCCCCATGCACCAAAAGCTGTAGTTTCGGATTTTTCATTCCTGCCCACCAAAACGCAGGTTCCAGGTGATCAATCTTGTATTTTGCAGCCTCTGCAATGTTCCCTAAAAACAATACTGTGATTAGAGCCAATAGTATTCTTTTCATATCTATATAAATTTGATGTTTTACATTATTCTTTCTTCCCAAGCATAAACTCCAATGGAATATGCAACCTGTCTCTCCAGGCATTTTCATCGTGCTTGGCACCTTCAAACTTTCGGGTCATCCAGTTTTTATCCTGTCTGTATCCTCTCTTTTTCATCATCACATCTACCTTTTCCTGGTAAGGCTGATACAGTGAATCCAAGGTTTCCGTCCCATAGTCAAAGTAGATTTTGTGAGATGCCGGATCAGGTAAGTTCTTCTCCACATATCCCAGGAATACTCCTTCCAGGGCAGGCCAGTGTGTCGACATGCAGGCAGCTCCACCAAACACATGTGGATACTCCGAAATGGCATAACAGCTTATCAGTCCTCCCATGCTCGAGCCCAGAATAAAAGTATCTTCAACTCCTTTTAGAGTATTGTACTTGTCATCGATGAAAGGCTTCAGCTCTTCAACCAAAAACTTCAGGTATTGGTCCGAAACAATCTCACCTTTGAATCTATCGTCGGTACGTTCCACCGTTTCAATCTCTCGTGGTTTGTTGGGCATGTACTCGGCATACCTGTCGCCAAACCAAACACCCACAACAATTACAGGCCTTATTCTGTTCTCCTTAATCAACTGCTTTACTACCTCATCAACACCCCACTCCTGCTTGTTCCAGGTAATGGTGGCATCGAAAAGCATTTGTCCGTCGTGCATGTAGAGCACTGGATACTTCTTGTTCGCATCATAGTTAGCAGGCAGCAAAACCTCAATGGTTCTGACGCTAACATTCTTCGATTCAAAATCGAGATACTTATGAATGGTCGTAATTTCTTTATTCATATTCTGCGATTGTGCAACGAAAGCAAAGGATACGATACACAGTAAAAGTATATTTCTCATGCTAATCTTTTTTGAATTCAATGTTCAAGTAACAAAGCCTGGTGATTTAAAACAAATTATTTCCGTAAATGGCTATTTCAAAAGTACATATAACACAGCATTTTGTCCAAAGTTATCTGTCCTTGATATTCTGCATTTTGTACTCATAAAACGACACTTGTGGCATTTGAGCTACAAAACCTTCTTCAATTTGTGATAATCGATATAGTATCTCAAGCGTAGCGAAAGACTGTTGATTTGATTCTTGCCAAGCATATTTGAGAAGTTCTCCCAGTAATTCCTGTCGATTCGGGAATCGTTGGCCTGCACATTGTTCTTCCAGGCCAAAGACAATTCACTGCCAGGGGCAAACTCCCAGGTGTAAATCATATCTACATTCAGGGCATTGTAATTAATATGGTTGTGATTTTCATACTCCGACTGGTCGCCCATAGATCCATCCTTCTCCAACAGGTAACTCTCTTTGTATTCCACTTCCGACCAGTAATGTCTAGCCCTTAAACTCAAGGACGACTTTTGAGTAAAGATCCACCTGGCCTCAAAGGTGTTGGCAAGTGTATTGATATCGCGGTTCACGAAATAAACATTCCCCGTTTCCTGCTGGTAACTGGCAAAGCCCAGGCTGTTCTTGTTCAGCTCATAATAGAAATAGTGTTTCAGCAAGAGCTTGTCGCTGATTCGTAGCTGCGGAGTCAACTCCAACCAATAGCTGGCTTTCCCAAAGGTTCTTCCCTTCCAAAAGGCCACTCGCGTGTTCAGGGCCAAAGCCTTTCGGTGGTCGGTATCATGTGTCAAACGAAGCCAGTAATCGGTAGGCTCTTTATACTTTCTACCCTCCACACGTGGCTCGTAAAAATCGTATTTGGGAACAGGGGTCAAACTCCACTCCAATGCCAGGGCTGAATAGTTCTGAAACACCAACCTGCTTTGCCAGTAGATCTCCAACTTCGAAAAACGATTGGGATGATACAAACTGTTGTGGGTAATACTCATCTGGTTGGTAAACTCATTGATATTGCCGAAAGGCTTATAATTGTTGTATTTAAAGACTGCCACATTGCTTTGTTCGTTATTCTTTTCGAGATATCCCATGGCATTGGGATCGAAACGATGATCGATTGCCGAATGAATCAAATCGAACTGAAATTTCCCCTTGATGCGCGACAACTGTACCTTGTAACGAAGGCCGTTATTACTGGATCCCAACTCTTTGTTCTGACTTAGAGCTGCATTCCCCGAAACGGCATAACTCCCCGATGAATTGGTAAGCTTAAACTCTGTGGCACTCACCATCGATCTGTAATCATCGTGAGGGTGAATCATGTGCGTATTGGCAAAACTCACATAGGACTGATTGCCCAGGGACTGATCCAATACAATCATGTTGTAGTTGGCAACACCCTGAGTTAGGTAATTTCTGGTGGTTTGCTTAAGCGTATCCTTAATGTGCGCATAGGTCTTTGAGTTCACGGCATTGATAAAGCCAATTCCCAGCCCTTTGTTGGTTCTTCCCGATAATTTTACGGCATTAATCAAACGGGTATCATTGGGATTTTCCGTGATCACTTCATTCTCTTCCAGTGATTCAGCAACCTTTCCTCGGTTGACTGGCTCTCCTCCCAAACGGCGAGAGTAAAAGATATCGCCCTTATTAAAGATTTCGGTTCCCTCGGTAAAGAAAGAGCGTTTCTCGTCGTAGAAGGTTTCGAAAGGGGTTAGGTTCAGCTCCTGATCGTCGGATTGCACCTGTCCAAAGTCAGGAATCAACATCATGTCGAGTGTGAAACTTTCGTTGATCCCGTACTTTACATCCATTCCCCCTTTTACCGACCATGAATTCTCGTGGGTATCGCTATTTCTGCTTACATAGGACGATACATAGGGGCTGAAGGAAAGCCTTGTTTTGGGTTCCACTCCTTTGATTCCATGCAGTTCTCCTGCCTGGTTCAGCCATCCCACAATGTCTTTGTCTACAAAATTCCAGGTGATTCCTTCATTCTTCCTTTTAATCAGGCGAAAGAAATTCATTTCCCACACCTGCACTTCTGTTTTGGGAAAACGAAGAGCCGAGTAAGGAATTCGCATCTCCACAATCCACCCCTCTTCGGTGATTCTGATGTGGCTGTCCCAAACGGCATTCCAGCTTTTATTCATCGCCGAGATGGTATTGTGCGAGTCCATCTGTATGCCCGAAGCAGAAACCATGAACTCCATGGCCGTGCGCCCGTCATTCCAGGGGTTGATCTCAATGGAAAACAGGTCGGCATTGAGCTGATCGCCAGAATCTCGTGGTCCGTATTCGGTAAGTATGCTGTCGGGAGCCGAGTCGTAGAGCATGGCGCCCACATAGAGAGCATTGTCATCGTAAAGCACTTTTACATGGCTACGCTCGCTGGGTTTTCCCCCGTTCACAGGGCTTTGCTGAATAAAGTCCTCCACAAAAGGTGCATTTTTCCAGGCTTCATCGTTTAAACGGGCATCAATTCGGGGAGCCTGTTCGCAACGAGCCGTCACAAAGGTTTTTCGAGTGGCTTGTGCCTCTGCAAAGAAAAAGACACATAAAAGGTGTGTTAATAAAACAATTCGCTTTAGGTACATATCAAAACAAGTATTCAGAGCTTATGCATTCATTTTTTTAATGATTCCCATTCTCCGGAAAAATCTCCTCTTCAGCAGATGAAGCAAAAATGAATGCATGAACAGTTAGTAATCTTTTCGGCCAAATTATAATCACCAAATAAGAGCTACTAATAATATTGACCGACGGCAGGATGACAGCTACACTCTGCAAAATATCCCGCCAAGGCAAACAAATATTTCCACATCGGCTTTTTGTCCCTGGAAAACGGTTTTCTGTCCTGCCCGAGCCAATTGCAGATTAAAATGCTTGCAAATGGATGTAAATTCCCTTACATATGTAGTTTAGAGAATTCAGCTTATCGATTATGCAAATCATTGCTACAGAAAACAGTATACTGGCCAGGATTGTAAACAATCGCTGGGTGCAGCACCTCACCTTCTGGGTGGTGTTCATCTTGTTCTTTGCCTATGCCTGGGGAAGTTACGATGCCAACTATTTGAAGACCATCTATGTAGAACTGGTCAACCTGCCTGTAAAGATTTTACTGGTTTATTCGGTTATCTACCTCCTGTATCCCACTTTCCTCTACAAGGGGAAAATCTGGCATTTTCTTTTCTTTTTTATCCTCTTAATTGCCATCTCGGCGTCCCTGCAAAGGATTACCGACAATCTGATTATTATCGATTACTTTTTTCCCATGTGGGAAAAGGCACCTACTTTTTCCTTCTCGCAATTGGTCAGAAGTGCCGTTAACCTGGGAGCAGTACTGGCCCTTCCCATGACGGTAAAGCTGATGGAATACATCGGGAAAGTGCAGCAAAACGAGCAGATACTGGCCAAGGAGAAATTGGAAGCTGAGCTGTCCTTTCTGAAAAATCAGGTTCAACCTCATTTTCTTTTCAACACCCTGAACAGCCTGTATTCTTTGATCCTTAAAAAGTCGGACCAATCGCTTGATGTGGTGCTGAAACTATCGGACCTACTGCGGTACATGCTCTACGAAACCAATTCGGCCAGGGTAGATCTGCAAAAGGAAATCAACAGCATAAAAAGCTATCTCGATCTGGAAAAAATCAGATATGGCAATAGAATTGATCTTAGCCTTAACATTTGGGGCGATTTGGGAGGCAACCGCGTTGCACCCATGTTGATTCTTCCCTTTATTGAGAATGCATGCAAACACAGCACCAAAGGTTTCGATGGCACCGCCTGGATTACCATAGAATTGGGGATCAAACAAAACAACCTGATTTTAAAAATTGAAAACAGCCTGCCCTCATCCAGTTCCGATCAGGATTCTATAGTGGGTGGCATAGGCTTGCAAAATGTAAAAAGAAGGTTATCATTAATCTACCCCGAGCGTCATGAATTAAAAATAGAGGTAACGGAGGAATCCTATAGTGTTCACTTAAATTTAGAACTGTAATGAAGGTAAAGTGCTTAATTGTTGATGATGAAGATTTGGCTCTTGATGTGATTGAAGAGTACATCAATCGCATTGATTATTTGCAGCTGGAAGGCAAATGCAAAAGCGCCGTGGAAGCTCTGTCTATTCTAAACAGCAAGCAAATCGATCTGCTGTTTCTGGACATACAGATGCCAGGATTAACGGGCATTCAGCTTCTTAGGAACCTGTCGAACCCGCCTACTGTAATTTTCACTACTGCCTATTCGGAATTTGCTTTGGAGAGCTACGAATTGGAAGCACTAGACTACCTGATCAAACCAATTCCCTTCGAAAGGTTTATTAAAGCCATCAATAGATATTTCAAAATCAATCAACCCCAGTTCCTGATTCCTGAAAAAAAGGAGGAAATAACCTCTGAACAACCTTTTATTTTTGTGAAATCGGAGAAGCGAATGGTAAAAGTTTTTCTGCACGAAATACAATACATCGAAAGTTTGCGTAACTATGTTTCCATTTACATGGAAAATGGGCAAGAAATTGTAACGCTAAATACCATCAGTAATATTGAGGAGAAACTGCCGGAATCATCCTTTTTAAGAATACACCGATCGTTTATTGCATCAATTCATAAAATACAAAGCTATACTTCAAGTAATATTGAAATTGGAGATAAATTGATTCCCATTGGTCGCAACTACAAAAATATGGTTATTAATGTACTTGAGCAGAAATCTATTCTATAAATTTTCATTTGCTATGTCTGCTAATGTGCTATAAATAAACTATGAACCAAAGTGCATCGCTTACGATCTGCCAAGCCATGCTTATTTTCTGATAACTCAGGCTTACGAGTTGACATTCCTGCCTTAGGATCTGCCAGCCCTACCTTATTAGTTGCTGATCCACCCTTAGAACCTGCCGCCCCCGTGCTATTTCCTGACAACTCAGGCTTACGAGTTGTCAATCTTGCCTTACGATCTGCCAACCCCGTGCTATTTTCTGGAAAACCCGCCTTACGACCTGCCATTCCCGCCTTAGATATTAACAAACCCGAAGGGTTTGGCAACTAATAAGCCTGACTTAACAAATCGTAAGCTTAATATCTTAGAAAATAAGTCGGGATGAATAGATCGTATGGTAGGCTTATCAGGAAATAGTGCGGGAATCGCTTATTATAGTGATGGGCTGGCAGATCGTAAGCATGAATTATCAATTGGAATGATAAAAGTGTGAGATCGTAACATCAAATTGGCAGATCGTACAAGCAATTTACCTCCTCAGAATGCCGACTGAATGGAAAATAGGCAGATAATATTGAACCTATTTCGAAACCATACAGTTTGTATAATAAAACTGGACTTGTCTGCATTTTTATTAGATAAAACCATTACTAATTAAAAACCTTATGACTTAGCCTTCCTCTTTTTTAAAATAAGAAAGCCGCCCTAAAAAGAGCGGCTATCATTGGGATATCGGTTTCCGAAATTCGGAAATCTAGTTTACTTTACATATACTCTGTATTCCCAAGGTTTTAATTCAACCTCAAGTTTAGCAGCTAAATCGTGCTTGTTACCATCTTTGTAGCAAGCATAGTTTCCTGCATTTGCACCCATATCAAGAGTCGCTTTGGTAGCTTCCTTGCTCAAATTCAAAATCACAAGTACTTTGTTTCCTTCAGCTTCACGCGAGAAAGCAAAAACTTTCTCGTTCTGATCAGAAGGAATGCGAACCAATTTGCCACCTTTCACTCCATTCTGAAGTGCCTTATTATTTTTCTTTAGAGCAATTAATTCTTTATAGAACGTTGTCATTTCAAGATTAGACCAATTGATCTCATCTTTCTCGAAGAATTTCAATCGGTGGTTCAAACCTGCTTCCTGACCACTATAAATCAATGGCATTCCTGGCATAGTGAAAGTTAATACAGCAAAAGTCTTCGCTCCTTCTCCCATTCTCTCTTCTGTAGTACCATTCCATGAGTTTTCATCGTGGTTGGTAGTAAAGTTCATTATGTAAGAGTCTGCAGGAAAAACAGTATCAATCTTGTGGAAGTATGCTTCCATATCATTGGCGTTCTTTTCACCTTTGGCAACGTCATTCATAATATGGTGGAAATCCCATCCATAACCCATATCAAATGCGTTCTCTAAAAGCTCATGCCCACCATCTTCAGCCAACATAAACACAGGCTTTACTGCATCTAATTCAACACGTGCTTTTTCCCAAAATTCAGTTGGAACCATACCTGCAACATCACAACGGAATCCATCTACATTTGCATTTTCAATCCAAAACTTCAACGATCCGATCATGTACTTACGCATATCTTCATTATCGTAGTTCAAATCAGCAGTATCGCTCCAATCTGTTCCTTCAGGAATTACAATTTCACCTTTCTCATTCTGAGTATACCAATCTTTATGCTCTTCCATGATTACATTATCCCAACCTGTGTGATTTGCAACCCAGTCAAGAATTACTTTCATTCCCATTTCGTGAGCTTTATTCACAAGGTTCTGTAGATCTTCCAATGTACCAAACTCAGGGTTAACTGCACGGTAATCCTTAACCGCATAATAGCTACCCATACTTCCCTTACGATTCTTTTCAGAAATAGGATAAACTGGCATTAACCAAAGAATATCAACGCCCATTTCTTTCAATCGTGGCATGTGCTCAACAAAAGCATTAATGGTTCCTTCGGGAGTGTACTGACGAATGTTTACCTCGTAAATGTTAGCATTTCTACTCCACTCAACAGGCTTTTCCGCCTTCTTTTCCTCTGCTACTTTATTTGCTGCAGGTTTATTCTGGCATGAAACCAAAATTCCAGCAAGCAACAATAAACTTAAAACTGTTTGAAATACTCTTCTCATCTCAATAATTTGATTTGTTAGTATGATGTTCTTTTCTAAATCAACTCTAGTAATAAAATGTCAAACTCAGTATCAATGCTTACTTTTCCATCCTTAACTTCTGCTTCCTTGCCAGAGTATGCATCTCTAAGCTTTGTTCCATTTTCCAATTCAGCAACAGGAATTTCTTTTAATCCCTTATCCAAATCTAAAGCAACAAATACCTGATCTTGATATTCTCCTTTTTCGAATGTTCTGCGGAATACATATGGGTTTTCCGAAATCATTTTGTGAACACCTGCTCCAACAGCCGGGTGGTTGCTTCTGAACTGTCCCAACAACTGCCAGTGCTTTAAGGTAGCCTGTACCTTGGCATCTGTTTTTACATCTTCCCAGTTCATGAATGAACGTAAGGTAGCATCGCCCTGAGTCCCCTCAATAAGCAAAGGTCTCGCCGTTTCGTCGCCATAGTAAACCTGTGAAGTTCCCGGGCAAAGCAATAGCTTGGTAGCAGATTCAATACTTCTTTCTCTTTTCTGATCGAAAGGAGTACCGTCATCATGTGAGGTCAGGTAGTTCAATACACCATATCCTTTTAAATCGCCATGAAGAATGTCTGAATATCTCGAAAACAACTCTTCATAAGCTGATTGAGCGTTGTATTTAAATTCGAAGTTGATTAAATCGGTAAATCCGTTGGCATAGTAATTCACCTTTTTGTCGCCAAAATCGTAGGCAAACTTGTGACTGATGCTATATCCATAAACCTCTCCTACTGTGTAGAATTTGTTATCATCCAATACCTTTTCAGGATTGTTCTTCTTCCACAATTCAAAAGCATATTCACACTCTTTGCGGAAGTCAGCCCAAACCGATTCTTCGGTATGTTTTACTGTATCTACTCTATAACCGTCGATACCAAACTGAATGATGTAATCGCACAACCACTTAATCAGGTAGAACTTCGGAGTACGAGGATGACCTGTGCGAGCAAAGAACTCGTCCAGTTCCTTCATCTCCTGATCGTAGCGACCTTCGTCTTTCCACTTTTGCGCCAGGTTAGCTGGAATTCCAACCTCCTGAGTGCTTTCTGTTTTGATATCAGGAAGATTATCGGTTAAGGTACACTCAATGGTAGTTTTGTAATTCTTATAAGTACAGGTTGGTTCCACACGCACCCACTCATTTTCCCATGCAGGATCTTTCTCAGTAGCTGGTCCGGTATGGTTGATTACGGCATCCATTACGATACGAATTCCATTGGCATGAGCTGTTTGAACCAATTCAGCCAAATCGTCCATGGTTCCAAAGTTAGGATCTAAAGCAGTCCAGTCCTTGGCCCAGTAGCCGTGAAAACCGTAGGTATTTCCTGTTCCCTCATCAACAGATCCGTGAATCTGTTCTGTGATCGGCGTAAACCAAATGGCATTAATACCCAGTTTGGTAAAATATCCTTCTTTAATCTTTTGCGTGATTCCTTTGATGTCTCCCCCCTCGAATCCTCTCAATTTACCTGTTGGTAACTCTCTCTCAAAGTTGACATCATTATCTGTTGTTCCATTATTGAAACGGTCAGTCAGCAGGAAGTACAGGTTTGCACCCTCCCACACAAAAGGCTTCTCTTTCTGTTCTGCTTTCTTCTCAACCGTTGAACAAGATGACAAAAACAGAAACAATACTGCTAAAATGCTGAATCCAATGTTCTTCATTATTTGGCAAGTTTTATAGTGATTGATTGATTTTTTCCTTTTTGTAACTCCTCAGTAAACTGAAGAACTCTTGAGTTTTTATCCCAGGTGAAATCAAGGTTTTTCTTTCCCCACTTCACCTTCTTAGGTTGCTTTTCGATATGATGAATCACCCAATTTACTTTCTTGTCTTCAATTGAGTAGTTCGATCCTTTCTCAGTTGCAATATCCAATTTTAATTTGGAACCTGAATGGGCAGAAGTAAACTTCAACAACTCATATTCTCCTTTTTCATATGCTTTAGGAGTTTCTCCATTATCGTTGTAAAGCTGTCCAGTACCATGCTTCACCGAAGAGTCATGATAGTAGTGCAATTCAAAATTCTCTAAAGAGTATTCACCTGAATTGTGCATTCCCTTTTTCATTGGAATGAAAGAACCTGCACGCACAAATACAGGAATATGATCCTCTTCAACCTGAACCGTGTACGATGATCCACCGAAATATTTTTGCTCCTTTACAAAATCGAACCATACGTTTCCTTTCGGCAAGTACACCTCTTTTTGCTTGGCTCCGGCATCAGTAATGGTAGACACTAGAAATGCATCTCCCCACATGTAGGTATCGGAAACATTCAGCAATGCTTTGTTATCCTGCTCTTCAAAAAACAGAGGTCGCATCAATGGCAATCCTGTTTGGTTGTTTTCAAATGCCAGGCTGTAGTTATATGGCATCAACTGATATCTCAGCTCGATAGATTTCTTTGCCAGTGCCTTTGTTTTAGGCTCTCTGAATATCGGCTCCGATGGCACAGCTTCCTGCGCATGCGGACGATAAATAGGCTGGAATACGCCATACTGCAACCAACGGGTGTAAAGTTCGTCATCAAGGTTGTCCCCGGCAAAACCTCCCAAGTCGGAGTGCATGTAGGAAATTCCCTGTAGCCCCATCTGAAGGGAAATCTCAGTTTGAGGTTTCAAACCATCCCAGCTACGGCTCACATCTCCGGTCCATGGAATCATTCCATATCTTTGAGATCCCACAGCTCCAGCTCTCATCAAAATAAAAGGTCGCTGGTTGGAAAGGTCCTTCTCGTATCCTTCATAGACCAATTTGGCCCAATAATGTCCGTAAATATTGTGTACTTCATCGGCTGAACCATTGATATGCTGCAAAGCTGAAGGGTGTACTTCTGGCTCTCCAAGGTCGCCCCACCAGCCACCAACGCCCATATTGGCCAAACCTTTATAGATATTCCAGAACCAATCTTGTGCCTCTGGTTTAAATACATCAACCAATCCTGTGTTTCCAAAGTAGAAGTCAAAGGTGAAAGGTTTCCCCTCCGTATCAGTTCCCAATACTTTGTTATCCACTGCTTCCTGCCATCTTTTCGAGGTGGTCAGGATAAAAGGTTCTGTAATCAGAATGGTCTTCACTCCCTTTTTATCCAAATCAGAAATCATCTTCTCAGGATTTGGGAAAGAGTCGCGATGGAAGGCCAGGTTCCCCATTTCTCCTTTCATCTCCTTTCCAAACCAGAACAGGTCCAGAATAATCGCATCTACAGGAATGGAATCTTTTACAAACTGATCGATGGTTTCCATGGTCTCCTTCTGAGAATGGTAACCAAAACGACTTGAAAAGTTCCCTAAAGCCCATCGAGGCAATAGCGGTTGTCTTCCCGTCAGGTTCGTAAACTCATAGGTGAAATCTTCCCACGAATCAGCAGCAATTACCTGGTAAACCTTACGTCCACTGATAGTCTCATAACGCAAAGTATTTGTCTTTTTGCTGTCTAAATCCAGATGTCCGATAGGAGCATTATCGAAATGAACCGCATATTTCTTTGATGAGATAACCACAGGCATGGTGTAATTCATCAATTCAGAATGAGTTCCATATCCGTAATGTGCACGATTGTAGAGATTCAAACGGTATCCTCGTCTGTTCATCCCCAACACACGAGCTCCCCCACCAAATAGTACTTCCTCTTTCTCAATTTGGAAGTCAATATTCTGGGTACTATCGGTTTTAATGTAGCCCTCTTTTTCGGAAAGCAAATTCTTTCCCTTGTAGCTGTAGCTGATACCAAAAGGCTTCTTGCTCACCTTTACTGACATGCCTTTAGAACTATAAAGCAAGTCATTCTGGCGATCGGCTAATTTGGCACCTTTCTTTTCAGGTTGTAGAACAACTGCGTGGGAATCTTTTTCAAATTCCTCTCCATTAGGGATAAATGCCGTTTCTACAATATTTTGATTGTAAAACCGTATTTGGTATTTCCCTTGATCCGTTTCAACTATCAATCCATTTGTTCCTAATGAATGTGATTGATATACACGCTGACTGTTTTGAGCCATTGCAGTTAGCGAGCCAACTGCAAAGGCCATTAAAACAGTTAATTTTACTACTAATAGATTAATTCTAATCATATTCAGAGATAATGTGTGTGATCCCCCGATCACTATGCTAAAAATTTGATGTTTACTCTAACTCTAAAATTAAGGACGTATTGGGTGCCAGGCTGATTTTTCCTTTTGTAAAATCAAATGTCTTCCCACTGATAACATCCTTTCCAGATTTGAAACCCTTAATGCTTTCGGTAAATCTTTCCAGACTCAAGTCCTTTGCGCTTTTATCTTGATTAACCACAACCATCACAGTTTTCTCGGTATTGCTTCTAAAATAAACGTAAGTATCCTGTTCGGGAATATAGTGCTTCAGCTTTCCTGTATGGATTACAGAGTTATTCTTTCTCCAATTGAGTAATTTTTTCAGGAAGTTGAAAGCTTCATTTTCCTTATCTGTTCTTCCCTGGGCTGTAAAAGCATTTCTTGCGTCATCTTCCCATCCTCCAGGAAAATCGATGCGCATCTTTCCATCGCCGTAACTCTTCTTGCCTTCCATCAAGATCTCAACACCCGTATAGATTTGAGGAATTCCCCTGGTTGTCAACAAAAAGGTCATCATCGACTTGAACTTATTCAAATCCCCTTTCAAGGTAGACATGATTCTATCGGTATCATGATTCTCAATGAATATGAATAAATTTCCGGTATCCTTGTACAGGTAATCGGCAGCAAGACTCTTGTACAATCTTACAAGACCGTTCTCCCATTCCTGCTTTTCCAGGAATGCTTTCTCCAAGGAGAAAAACAACTGAAAATCCATTACACATGGCATGTAAGAGTTGTAGCCATTTGCATTTAATGCATCCTTTTGCCAGTAGGCAATATCGGCCGCAGACTTGTACCATGTCTCTCCGACAATATTCAAATGGGGGTATTCGTTTAAAACCGCTTTTCCCCATTTGGACATTCCTTGAGGATCATTATAGGGATGAGTATCCATCCTTATTCCGTCCAAGTCTGCATATTCTACCCACCAAATACTGTTTTGAATCAGGTAGGTCATCAACAATTCATTTTTCTGATTTAAATCAGCCATACTACGATCAAACCATCCGTCAGAAAACTGAATTTGATCTGTTTCAGATGCATAAGGGTCCAGAATGGTTGATTTTCTGTGGTTGGAATTGGTGTACTCATCGTGCAGATGTACCCAGTCTTTCTGAGGCCAATCTTTCATCCACCAATGAGCGCTGGCACAATGGTTGAAAACCATGTCCATGATCAGCTTTATTCCTCTTTTCTTACACTCCTTGGAAAGCTCCAGGTAAGCTTCGTTTCCTCCAAATCGAGCATCAACATTGTAGTAGTCCGAAATGGCATAGGTGTGGTAAGAACCTCTGGCTTCATTATCTTCCAGGAGTGGCGTATTCCAAAGGGCGGTAACTCCCAAGTCCTGCAAGTAATCCAAGTGATCAATGATCCCCTGAATATCTCCACCATGTCTTCCATCAGGATTATTACGATCTGCTTTTTCAGCCAATTCAGCTACAGAATCATTGTCAGCATTGCCATTTGCAAAACGATCTGGCATCAGCAAATAAACCACATCTGATTCATTAAAACCTTTGCGCTCTGCTGAAGAAGTTCTTCTTTTCTTTAATTCGTACTGATAGTGAGCTTTTGTTTTCCCTTTATCGGTAAAGTTCAAGTTGAACTTCCCTGCCTTTGTTCCCTTTTCGATTACTAAGTCGATAAAGAGATAGTTGGGATTGTCTGTTTTAATTGTCCTTGAAAGGCTAACTCCTGAGTAGTTCAATTCCACATCGTAATGTGCAATATTTTCACCATGAACCATAAGCTGCAGGTTGGGATTCTTCATATTCACCCACCAGAACATTGGCTCAACCTTATCTATATCCACTTTCTTAGCTTCTGCTTGTGAGCCAAATAAAAAAACAATAACCAAAGAAATCCAAAAGCCTCTCATACCCTAATATATTCGATAAAAATTCAGGATAAAAGCAGACACTTTTACCCTGAATTAATTTGTATTTAAAACTAAGCGTGTTCGATTACCACACTACTTTCTTTTCCAATTTGATATTCATCATCCTGAATGAAAATTGAAATATCTTCCCCTTCTTCATTGATGACACCAACACCATCTTGCGAAACTGTAACATTTAACAAGTTGCCACGGAATCTAACTTTGAATGAGTATGATTTCCATACTTTAGGCAGCATTGGGTTCAATACCAACTGACCGTTTACAACACGCATACCACCGAAACCTTCTACAACCGACATCCATGTTCCTGCCATACTTGTAATGTGAAGTCCTTCGTGCACCTCTTTGTTGTAATCATCCAAATCCAAACGAGAAGTTCTTAGGTACAAATTGTAAGCTCTTTCTTCATCGCCAATTTTTGCTGCCAAAATAGAGTGAATACATGGCGACAATGATGACTCATGAACAGTTCTTGGCTCGTAGAAATCATAGTTCTTACGAATTGTTTCCAAATCATATTGATCTTCGAACAAGTAAATTCCTTGCAATACATCTGCTTGCTTAATGAAACAAGAACGTAAAATTCTATCCCATGACCAGTGCTGGTTAATCGGACGAATTGCCGGATCCAGGTCAGCAGCCAGGATTTGCTCTTTGTCCATAAAGCCATCTTGTTGCAGGTAAACACCTGTTTCCTCATCAACAGGATAGTACATGTTTTCAATAATATCGCTCCATTTAGCAGTTTCCTTATCGAAATCGAAGTTCAAATTCTTTAAAATTTCTTCAAAACGTGCTGGATTGGTTTCTTTCACATGAGCCATAGCTTCCTGAGTATATTTCATACACCAGTTTGCAATGGTATTCGTGTACCAGTTGTTGTTGATATTATTTTCGTATTCGTTAGGACCTGTAACTCCTAACATTACATATTTCTTCTTTGCTTGAGAATAAGATACACGCTGACTCCAGAATCTTGAAATTCCGATCAATACATCTAATCCATATTCTTCTAAGTATTTTTTATCGTCTGTGTGGCGGATATAGTTATAAATGGCAAAAGCAATTGCTCCATTACGGTGAATTTCTTCGAAAGTAATCTCCCACTCGTTGTGACATTCCTCACCATTCATTGTTACCATTGGGTACAATGCAGCACCATTAGTGAAACCCAATTTCTCTGCATTTTCAATGGCTTTTTGTAATTGCTTATGACGATAGATCAATAGGTTTCGAGTTACTTCAGGTTTAGAAGTACTCAAATAGAATGGAACACAGTAAGCTTCAGTATCCCAGTAGGTAGATCCACCATATTTTTCTCCGGTGAAACCTTTAGGACCAATATTTAGTCTTTCATCTTCACCAGTATAAGTTTGATTCATTTGGAAAATATTGAATCGAATGGCTTGCTGAGCAGCAATATCACCTTCAATAACAATATCACTATGGTCCCATTTGTCAGCCCATGCATTAACATGCTCTTCCAATAGTGCACCATATCCTTTAGCTTGAGCAGCCTCTACAACAGAAAATGCGTCTGATGCAATATCAGTTTTACTGTGATTTAATGAGCTTAATACGGCTGCATATTTATAGATTGAAATCTCTTGATCTTGCTCAGCATCAACCTCTACCGTATTGGCAACATATTTGGCATCCTCGGTTAAAGCAGGATTTAAATCAACTTTCTGACCATCCTTTAACACCTCATATTTCATGCTCATACAAACGTGAAAGTCAAGTTTTTTAGTTGCAGCAGTAATGTATGCTTCACCTTTCATTGACTTAGCATGCAAAACATTCCAAAATTGTTCGTCGTAGTTTGAATCTTCGTTTGTAACATCAGCATCCACATATGGAGTGAAACCAATCTTCCCATCAAAATTTAATGGTGTTACAGAGTAACGAATGGCACCAACTTCAGATGTAACAATGCTTAAAAATCTTTTGGCTTCAACTTTCACCTTGTTTCCGTTAGAAAGTGTAGCTACAAAACTACGCTCTAAAACTCCCTCTTTCATGTTCAAAGTGCGTACAAAATCACTCACTTCACATTTGGCAAGGTCAAGCATTTCACCATTAATTTTCACATCGATACCAATCCAATTTGGCGCATTTAATACCTTTGCAAAATATTCAGGATAACCGTTTTTCCACCATCCTACTCTGGTTTTATCCGGATAGTAAACTCCAGCTACGTAAGTTCCTTGTAAAGTTTCGCCTGAATAATGTTCTTCGAACATGGCTCTTTGTCCCATGTTTCCATTACCCAAACTAAATATACTTTCTGATGCACGGTGGTTTTCAGGATTAAAGCCTTCCTCAATTATACACCACTCATCATGCTTTAAATACTCATTCATGTTTGATTTTCTTTTAATTAGCTATTAGCAGTTAACTTTTCAAACAATTACTGCTAAGCGTTAATTGTTTTCCGTTAAAAGTTTAATTGAGTCATTGAAAAACCCACGAATCCAGGAACAACAATATTTGCTTTCCCCAATACATCAGGCGATCCGATACCGACACATTTCATATTACCATTTATAGCAGCTTCAACACCAGCTTCTGCATCTTCAAAAACAATACATTCTGATGGAGAAACACCTAACAACTCAGCACCCTTTAAAAATACTTCAGGATCTGGTTTTGCATTGCTAACATGTGTTCCATCAACAACTGCATCGAAATAATCAGTAAGTTCTAACTGATTTAAAATGGTCATAGCGTTTTTACTAGCTGAACCTAAAGCAATTTTGATTCCCTTAGCTTTAAGTTTATTAAAGAAATCTTTAACACCTGGAAGTATTTCATCCGGAGTCATTTTTAATATGTACTCCACATAGTTTTTGTTTTTCTTATCAGCCAGTTCCAGTTTTGTTTTTTCATCCAACTCAACTCCACCAATTTCCAAAAGGATATCTAATGATCGCATACGGCTCACGCCTTTCAATCTTTCATTATCCTCTTCGGTAAAGTCGAATCCCAATTCATTTGCTAAACTCTTCCATGCGATATAATGATACTTTGCGGTATCAACAACCACACCATCTAAATCGAAGATGCATGCACTAATCTTTCCCATCAGTTTTTATAAATTGTTTTTATTATTTATCTGATTCTTTAACAAAGAATACAGATATCGCTCCTAAAATCATGATAATACCGGCTAGAACTAGAATGCAAATTCCATCGCCGCCAAAAAAAGTACGAAGTATTGGTCCTCCAAATACACCACTTAAAATCTGAGGTACAACTACAGTAAGGTTGAACAGTCCCATATAAACTCCCATTCGTTTAGCTGGAAGTACTCCTGATAAAATGGTATAAGGCATAGCCAAAATACCAGCCCATGCAATACCTACACCTATCATAGAAATCAATAGCAAGTAATGATTGCTAAACATCATGGTAGATATAAAACCAATACCTCCCATAGCTAAAGCACCTGCATAAACTGTTTTTCTACTGGTCAAGCTAATTAGCTTAGGCATTACAATAGAAAACAATGCCGCTACCAAACTGTACACTGCAAAACAAATACCTACCCAATTCCCAGCTTCATTAAAAGCATCTAAAATTTGCTTATTCGTTTCGGTTTTTGCATTAAAATCGATAGGTACACCGAAATAATGCTGAGAAATTGCAGTTGTAGAGTAAACCCATAAAAGAAACAATGGAAACCACGAAAACATCTGCACAATTGATAATTGTTTCATTGTTTTTGGCATATTCATCAACAAATTCCAAAAACTTTCTTTCGTTTCCTTATCTTCTTCTGTAATATTATTATAAGCCTCAAATTCTTCTGGTGGATATTCCTTTGTTTTAAATACTGTAACCAGCACACTTATTAAAAGAAGGGAACCACCAATATAAAATGACCAAATTACCGAAGGAGCAACATTACCTCCTGCTGATTCATTGGAAATTCCAGAAGCAGTCATAATAAAAGGCAATGCAGAACCAATTACAGCACCTACGTTAATTAAAAAGCTTTGTACCGAATATCCAACATTTCGTTGTTCTTCAGGTGTCATATCTGCTACCAATGCTCTAAATGGCTGAAAAGTAACATTAAAAGATCCATCCATTAATGCAAGCATAACAACTCCAAACACCAAAGCTCCACCTGCTTTTACAAACATTGGTGCATTAGGCATTAAGAACATTGCCAACATTGAAACGATTGCTCCAAACAAAATATATGGAGATCTTCTTCCCAATCGGTTCCAAGTTTTATCACTTGCTGCACCAACTACTGGCTGAACTACCAATCCCATAATTGGGGCTACTAACCAGAAAAATGATAATTCATGTGGATCGGCACCTAAACTTGTTAATATTCTACTGGCATTTGCATTTTGTAATGCAAAACCAAACTGAACACCTAAAAATCCAAAGCTCAGGTTCCAGATTTGCCAAAAGCTTAAACGAGGTTGTTTCTTCATTTGATCGATATTAATTCTTCTTACTTTTTAGAAGTTTGATTTCAATTTAAACTGTTTTTTAAACCACAGCTTATATCACCACACCAGGATAAAAGAAACAAAAGGAATTAATCATGTCCCACAATATTGCAAGTGCAATACAGTTTAAGACCAACTAACTTTTACATCACAATTAGAAAAATGGATTTGATCTTATTCATCTCCTTCTATTATCCAGAAATGAGATCATATTATATAAGGAAGTATATTTTATAAAGTCGGAAAAGAGGTTTCCCTCTGGGACAAAAGTACGGAAAAGTATGCAATCTGTCAAAAAGTTTTGCACCTCCACCTCTCTACAAGTCAGTAAAAACAGGCCTAAAAACCTATTTCAAACGATTGCAACAAGTTTTATTTTTTTTACATTTTATTCGATTAAAAGCCAATACTCTAACTTGTTGAAACAAAAAAAAGAGTTGAACCTTTTCAACTCTTTTTAATATAGATAACATCTATTATCAGTTTTTAGTAGAGCCTCGAACAATCAAATTGGTCTTTACAACCTTGGTTACAGGTTCATAATCCATATCTCCTTCTTTAATTCTTCCTACAAGCAATTCACTTGCTCTTAATCCAACCTCATATCCATGTTGTTCCAATGTGGTTAAAGCAGGATCTGATGTTCTCGAAACAACACCATCTGTAAATCCTATAATAGATATCTCTTCTGGAACTTTAAATCCTGCTTTCTTTACAACTGATAATGCTCCTGCTGCTGTAAGCTCATTAACGGCAAATATGGCATCAGGCGGCTGCGGTAATCTCAATAAATCAGGAGTTTTCTCCAATGCCTCCTCAAAACTATCACATTTAATAATTAATTCGTCATCAATTGGAAGTTTATGTTTTAACAAAGCCTGTCTATAACCCTTCTGGCGATTTTGTCCCAAAAGCATATGTTGTGGTGCAGACAAATGAGCTATTCTTTTACATCCTGTATTAATAAGATGTTCTACTGCTGTAAAAGCACCTGCAAAGTCATCAACAATTACGTTATCAGAAGAGAGCTCATTACAAACTCTATCAAAGAAAACTACAGGTATTCCATTATTTCTTAATTCTTTAAAATGACTAAAGTCGCTTGTTTCCTTTGACATGGATACCAACACACCATCCACTCTACTCGACAACAAGGCCTGCACATTAGCCATTTCTCTCTCGTAAGACTCGTTAGATTGAAACATCATAACATTATATCCTGCTTCGTGTGCAATTTTTTCAATCCCACTAATTACTGATGAGAAGAAGTGATGAACAATCTCGGGAATAATAACTCCAATAACATTCGATTTACTATGCCTCAAACTAAGAGCAACTGCATTAGGCTTATAATGCCATTTCTTTGCCAATTCATTTACAGCTTCCTTGGTTTTTGCGCTAATATCAGGATGATCTTTTAAGGCTCTTGATACAGTAGAGGCAGAGATGCCTAATTCTTTTGCAATATCTTTAATCGTTACTTGTCCGCTTCTCATAGATATTTAATAGAAATTTTATAAATTTGATTGATTGCACAACACTAATGTTATCAATGCATTATAAAGCCATTAGAATTAATCCAATCAAAATTGCTGTAGCATCCGTAAATATAGAAAAATTTAAACAAAACAGTTTGCTTATCCTTCATTATTTCATATTCGAATTCATATATTGATATAATTACATATCAAACGTTTGCGGCAACGATTGCGATGATTTATTTGCACTTAAATATCAATGGCTTAAAAACTTGATTTTGTCATTACGTATCTTTGGTAATAGAAAAAATTAAGGCTAACTTAAGATTTAGATAATTTTTGAATGCTAAAGACGGAAGCTAAAGAGTCGGAAACTTGAGTTCATATTTCTTTTGGTATTTAAAATATATCTATATCTATTAACTAAATTCTAATTTATCTTAAATTTCTATTTATGGAACTTAACATTAGTATGCTAAGAAAACTGCTTCTCATGCTTGTTACGGTTTTTTCATTTACCGTTTTGCAAGCACAAGAAAAAGCAGTTAGTGGTACTGTTACCGATGCAAACGATGGCATGGGTATACCTGGTGTTTCCGTTGTAGTTAAAGGTACCACTGTAGGTACTACAACTGACATTGACGGAAAATATATGCTTAATGTCGATGCTAATTCTACACTTGTATATTCATTTGTAGGATATAAAACTCAAGAAATTTTGGTTGGAGAGCAATCTCAAATTAATGTAGTTCTTGGTGTTGAAACCGAAAACCTTTCCGAAGTTGTAGTCATTGGTTATGGTCAGGTTAGAAAAGATGATGCAACAGGAGCTGTTTTTTCAGTAAATTCTGATGATTTCAACCAAGGTTCAACAAGTTCTCCACAAGACCTAATTGTAGGTAAAGTTGCTGGTGTACAAATTGTAAGTGATGGAGGTGCACCTGGTTCGGCTTCTACAATTCGTATTCGTGGAGGTTCTTCAATGACCGCAAGTAATGACCCTTTAATAGTTATTGACGGAATGCCATTAGACAATAGAGGAATTGATGGAATGAGCAATGTTTTAAGCTCTCTAAATCCTAATGACATTGAAACATTTACTGTGTTAAAAGATGCATCCGCGACTGCCATTTATGGTTCAAGAGCATCCAATGGTGTTATTCTGATTACAACTAAAAAAGGAAAAGCCGGACAAAATTTACAAATTACTTATGACAATAAATTCTCTATTGGTAAAATTAAAGAAACCATTGATGTTTTAAATGCTGACCAATACAGAGCATTAGTAAATGAAAGAGCGCTAACAAATTCATCTGTTAATCCAGACTTATTGGGCAATGCATCAACCGACTGGCAAGATGAGATCTACAGAAACGCGTCAGGTCATGAACACAATCTAAGTGTTTCGGGTTCATACAAAAGCATTCCTTTCCGTGTATCAGTTGGTTATACCGATCAGAATGGTATTTTGCAGACTTCAGAAATGCAAAGAACAACAGGAACATTAAACCTTAATCCAAAGTTTTTTGATGATCACTTAAAAATTAATGCTGGATTGAAATACATGTCTATAGATAACCGTTTTGCAGACAAAGGAGCTATTGGAAGTGCATTACGTTTTGATCCTACCAAACCTGTTTTCAACAACACTGGAATTTACGGAGGTTATACAACCTGGTTGATGAGCGATGGTTCAAGAAATGTAAACGCAACACGTAACCCGGTTGCTCAGCTACAACAAAGACGCGACGAATCAGATGTATCAAGATACATTGCAGATTTCCAGGCTGATTATAAATTACATTTCTTTCCTGATCTACAAGCCAGTGTAAAATTAGGATATGATTATTCAGATAGTAAAGGATTCACAATTACAGATGGTGAAGCATCATGGGTAAGAGGAACTCAGGATGTTATTGAAAGAAATTATACACAGGAAAAGAAGAATAAGCTTTTAGATCTTTATTTAACTTACAATAAAGACTTGCCATCTATTAATAGTAAAATTGATGTGATGGCTGGTTACGAGTGGCAGGAATTCTGGGCTAGATCAGGAGGTATAGAAGATCTAACCGATGATACTAACAGAGTAGACCCTATTAGAGAACCACAAAACAACTTAATTTCATACTTTGGTAGAGTTAACTACAACTTTATGGACAAGTATATTCTTACTGCTACTGTTCGTAGAGATGGTTCTTCAAGATTCCATGAAGATAATCGTTGGGGTACCTTCCCTTCAGCAGCATTCGCTTGGAGAATGAGTGAAGAAGAATTTATTAAAAACATTGAGGCCATAAGTAGTATCAAAGTTCGTTTAGGTTACGGAGTTACCGGACAACAAGATATCTCTGAAAATGACTTTCCATATTTAGGTGTTTACCAAATCAGTGATTCTCAAACGAGATACCAATTTGGAGGTCAATATTATAATTTGATTAGGCCTAACGGATACGATGAAGCAATTAAGTGGGAGGAAACTACAACATATAATGCTGGTATCGACTTTGGATTCTTCAATAACAGAATTAATGGTACAATCGATGTTTACAAGCGTAAAACCAAAGACCTTCTAAATAGAATTCCTGTACCAGCTGGAACAAACTTTACTGACCTGTTAACAACAAATGTTGGTAATTTGGAAAATAATGGTTTCGAATTCTCGATTAATGGTATTGCTATAAACAAAGACGATTTATTCTGGGAAGTTGGATTTAACCTGGCTTACAACAAAAACGAAGTTACTCGTTTAACAAACTATGATGATCCAAACTACCGAGGTATTGATGTTGGTGGAATTAGTGGAGTAGGTGTTGGAAATACAATTCAGAAAAATGCAGTTGGTCATGCATTGAACACTTTCTACGTTTACGAACAAGTTTATGATGCAAACGGAAAACCTATTGAAGGACTTTATGTAGACCGCAACAATGATGGTCAAATTAATTCTGATGACAGATATTACGCTGAAGATCCAGCTCAGGATTACAATATGGGATTCTCTTCATATTTGAAATACAAAGATTTTGATTTTGGCTTTAATGGTAGAATTGGAATTGGCGGACAAATTTACAATAATGTAATTGTAGGTGGTAGATACCAAGAAATGACAGTAAATGAATACTTAACCAACTTACCTACAGAAATTAACAAGTCACAATTCGAAACTGCACAACAATACTCTGACTATTTCCTAGAAGATGCTTCTTTCTTAAGAATTGATAATATCACTCTTGGCTATAACTTCACTAAACTATTAAAACCTCTTCTAGGTTTCGATATTAATGCCAGAGCATATGCTTCTGTTCAGAATGCATTTGTTATTACAGACTATAGCGGATTAGATCCTGAGGTTAACGGTGGGATTGACAACGACGTATATCCAAGACCAAGAACATTCTTGTTTGGATTGAATCTGAAATTTTAATTGATAAATGTTATTAGTTATGAATAAAAAATATTTTAAAACAAATTATATCATGATAGCATTTGCATTATTATTTGCATGTGTGTCGTGTGAGGATGATTTGAACACTACTCCTCTTAGTGAGGACCTGGCAACTTCTGATAAGGTGTTAACCGATGCTGAATCGTACAAACAACTTTTAGCTAAATGCTATGCAGGTCTTATTTTAGGTGGACAAAATGGTGTTGATGATAATCAGGATATTGGTAGCATTAATGGTAGTTTTTCATCATATTTAAGATTATTATGGAATCATCAGGAGCTACCAACAGACGAAGCTATTTGTGCCTGGAACGATGGTAATTTGAGAGATTTACATGATCAAGACTGGGATAACAACAATGAATTTGTTACGGCAATGTATTACCGTATCAATCTTGAGATTGCGTATTGTAACAATCTGATTCAACTAACTGAAGGAAAATCAGAATTCGATGCATTTAGAAACGAAGCAAGAGTATTAAGAGCTCTAAGCTACTACCATATGTTAGATATGTTTGGTCGTGGTCCTTTTGTAACCGAAAAAGATCGTATTGGATCATTTTTCTTCCCGGAAATGGCAACGCAACAACAACTTTTTGATTATGTAGAAACAGAACTTACTACTATTGAAAATGACCTAATGGATCCAGGAACCAATGAGTATGGTAGAGCGGATAAAGGTTTAGCGTGGGCAATTCTAGCAAAAATGTATTTGAATGCAGAAGTTTACATTAATACTCCTAAGTATACTGAAGCAATTACCTATAGTAATAAAATTATAGATAGCTATTCATTAGAAGCTGATTATGAGAATTTATTCTTAGCTGATAATCATTTAAGAACTAATGAAATTATCTTCCCTATCACATCGGATGGTAACAACACTCAAACCTGGGGTGGTATGACTTTCATCATTCACTCTACCGTTGGAGGCGACATGCCTGCAAGCGAGTCTGGTATCGATGGTGGTTGGGGTGGTAACCGAACTACTTCAGCTTTTGTAAATCTTTTTCCTGATGTAACTGGCACCGATGCTCGTGGCTTGTTCTTTACCGAAGGACAAAACCTTGAAATCGGAGACATTTTTAACTTTAGAGATGGATATGCATTGCGTAAGTTTAGAAATATTACTTCAACAGGAGCCGTAGGGTCAAATTTATCATTTCCTGATACTGATTTCCCATTGTACCGACTAGCTGATTTCTATCTGGTATATGCTGAAGCTGTACTTCGTGGAGGTACTGGTGGTACTACATCTGCTGCAGTAGATTATATCAACGAACTTAGAGAAAGAGCATATGGCGATACATCTGGTAACATCACCGAAGGTGATTTGAACCTAGATTTTATCCTTGACGAAAGAGGACGAGAACTATATTGGGAGTGCCATAGAAGAACCGACTTGATTAGATTTGAAAAATTAACAGGCGGAACTTATAATTGGCCATGGAAAGGCGCTGTTGCTGGTGGTACATCAACTGATGCAAAATATAATGTATTTCCAATTCCGTCATCAGATATCAATGCGAATCCGAATCTGTCGAATATCTCAGGTTATTAATAGATTTAAAAATACGTTATGAAGAATATAAAATACATACTAATATTACTTCTTGCAGTAAGCCTTTTTTCTTGCGAGGACGATGATATTATCAAATTAAATGATTCAAATTATGAGCCTGCAAGTAACATCACAGGTTTTGGTTCTACTTTGAACATTTCTAAGGATATTAAAGCTGAATCAATTAAAATAACATATACTCCTGCATCATATGGTGTAGATATTGTTACAACCCATCAGCTTCAATTTGCTACATCAAACGATTTTGCAAATCCTGTTACTTTTGATATTAGCGCTGCAGACGATTCTTTTACTTTTACAGTAGGAGCATTAAATGAGCTTCTTACAGAATCTCTTTTATTGCCAGTAGATGTAGAAGCAAATGTTTCTGCAAGAGTTATGACTTACTCTTTATCAGGAGTTGACACTCTTTATTCTGAATCAGTTAGCTTTTCAACTACTCCATATCTGGATATTCTTTTTGCTCCTGAAACATTCTATCTATTTGGTAATGGTGTTGGACGTGTTGCACAAAACAACAAGCTTAAATTCAATAAAGTTCATAGTGAACCAGATGATTCTTGGACTATTGTTTGGATGGAAGCTAATGGTACTTTCAAACTTTGCTCTGATGAAAACTATAAAGGAGTAATCGGTAAAATTGGAGATGCTGATCCTGCTACTGGTGAGTACACATTAGGTACTACTGACAATAGAGGTGAAGATATTCCTGTTCCAGGAACTGCTGGCTATTATACCGTTGGTGTTAATTTAGCAACAAACAAGTTACTAATAGAACCTGCTAACATATACATTACAGGTCCTACCATTGGTAATGTGTGGCCTACTAGTTCTGTTGTAGATGATAACAAGTTTAAGTTAGATGCTGAGAACAAGAAAATGTTCTTAACAAAATCCTTACAAGCTGGAGAACTTAGATTACACGTTACCCACCCATATATTGGAGACTGGTGGCATGCTGAATTCTTATTCTTTGATGGTAAGATTGTTTACAGAGAAGCTGGTGATGATCAGGAAAGAGTTAATGTTAACGCAGGCGAACAGACCATAGAGCTTGACTTTATTAATCAAACTGGTAAAATTGAATAAACATGAAAAATTTAAAATATTTATTTATATCACTTTTGGCAGTTCTATTCGTTGCCTGCGACGATGATTTTGACACGCCAGATGTAACAGAACCAGTTCAAGGTACAGCACCTGTACTTAATGAACTAACAGAAGAAATCGACCTGGTTCTTATGAAAAAGAACGAAGGTGAAACCATTGTTGAACTTACCTGGTCTGAAACTACTTTCGCAGATCCTATTGGAGTGAGATATTACGTTCAGATTGATACTGTAGGTAATGAATTTGCCAATCCTTTGGAATTTGATAGAATTGCAGCAACAACAACTACAATCACAGTAGGAGGTCTTAATGAGTTGATTTCAGGAAGATATCCTCCTGCAAAGCAGGTAGAGTTAGAAGCAAGAATTAGAGCTTTTGCAAATGAAGATTTAAATAGCTTGTACTCGAATGCAGTTTCTATGAAAGTAACTCCATACCTTGATGTACCAATTCCATCAGAATTCTACATCTATGGAACGGCTACTTCTGAATCAGATGTAACAAAAGCTTTAAAAGCTTATGGTGCTAATGATATTTACACCAAATACTTGAAGCTTACTAAAGATGGTTTATTCAAATTTGCTGAAAAGCAAGGTAATGATGGATATGATTACAACTTTGGTAAATTCGCAACAAAATCTGATAATATCGAAGCTGCTGGTGACGATGCTGGAAACTTCAAATTCACTGGTGAAACTGGATGGTATAAAGTTGAAGCTGACTTTGTATCGAGCTCACTAAACATTACTTCGCATGTAGTAGGTTCAGCTACTTATGGTTTTGATTACGATAACCTTTATATGGTAGGTGATTACAATTCTACCGATCCTACTTGGGATGCTGGAAATGCTGTTGCATTTACTAAAGTAAGCGAAGGTGTTTATACTATTGAGAAAGCATTGAAAGATGGTGCTCAGTTCAAATTTATAGGCCAACAAAGCTGGGGTGACCTTGATTGGGGGAACATTCAAGAAAATGGTAACACTGGTATCTTAGGTCCAAAAACTGCTAATGGAAACATTACTTTCGATGGTGGTGATGCTGAATATGACATTACTGTAGATCTAAACGCAGGTACTTTTACAATTGTTGCTAAGCCTGTATTTCCAACTGAACTTTACATGACTGGTAATGGAGTTGGTCCTGATGATGAAAACTGGGATTGGAAAAACGAACTTCAATTTGTTCCTGTTAACAGTCATCCTGAATTGTTCTGGAAAATTGTTTGGATGAAAGGTTCAGGAAGCTTCAAATGTGCTCCTCAAGCTGCATGGTCAAACGATTTTGGTAGAGATGGTGATGCAACCAATGGAGTTTACGCCAAAGGTGGTACAGACATTCCTGTTCCTGCAATAGCTGGATATTACATGGTTGTTGTTGACTTAGCAAATAACACGATCGAAATTGCCGAGCCTAAAGTTTACGGTATGGGTAATGTGTTTGGTGGATGGGATGGTGGAGATCCTGCTGATCTTTTCACTGTTGACAATACCAATAAAGTAATTAAATTTGATGGAGTTCCTAACGATGGCGAATTAAGAATGTATGTTGATGCACCTACATTGAACTGTGATTGGTGGCAAGCTGAATTCATCGTTCTTAATGACAAAATTGAATTCAGAGGAACTGGTGGTGACCAGGATAGAGTAAATGTTACTGCAGGTGACAATATCTCTCTTAACTTCTTAACCGGAGCTGGTTCGATCACAACACCTTAATAAAACTATAAGCATGTAGGGTAGTCATGAGGCTACCCTGCTTCAAATAATTAAATGCAATTGGTAACTATTCTGGTTGCTGATTGCATTTTTTTATACTGAAACCAAACGGAATTCAATCAATACAAAGTTCTGATTATGAAGAAACTTTATACATATCTCACCTTTATATTCCTGCTAATATCATTCATTAGTCAGGCACAAATCATAACAACCTCTCCCGCCTTTCCTACCGAAAGTGATGAAGTGACCATTACTTTTGACGCTACTTTGGGAACTGGAGGATTAAAGGATTACACTGGAGATGTTTATGCTCACACAGGTGTAATTACCGACAAAAGTACTTCTGATACCGACTGGAAATATGCTCCTACCTGGGGAGATAATAGTGCCAAGTACAAATTGACCTCACTTGAAAACAACAAGTGGGAATTGAAGATTACTCCAAGCATTCGTGAATACTATGCTGTTGCTGATGGAGAAAAAATATTAAAAATGGCTTTCGTGTTTCGTGCTTCCGATAACTCAAAAGAAGGAAAAGGTGATGGCGGAACTGATATATTTGTAGATGTGAGCGAAGGTGGCTTAAATGTTAGCTTCTCTGCTCCTGCCAACAACAAAGTCATTCAAAAAAATGAAGATTTACAGGTTACAGTACAGTCCAATGCCAGTACAAACCTAAGCCTGTTTTTGGATGGTGTTGAAAATGAAACTACCACGGAAACTGAAATTAGTAAAACCATTAATACTGGCGTTGCCGGTAATCATGGGTTGGTAGCTGTTGCTACTGATGGTTCTGAAGAAGTTAGAGCTACAGTTAATTTCTTCGTTCGCGATGATGTTGTAAATGAAAGCATGCCTGCCAATGTTGTTGCTGGTATCAATTATATTGATGATACCTCAGTAACACTTGTTCTGTATGCTCCCAACAAGGAATATGTATATGCCATTGGAGATTTTTCTGATTGGAAACTTGATAACATGTACCAAATGAAAAAGGATGGAGACAACTTTTGGGTGACCATTAATAACCTTCAAGCTGGTAAAGAATACATTTTCCAATATCTTATTGATGGAGACATTAAAATTGCAGATCCATATGCCGATAAAATATCAGATCCTTGGAATGACAAATACATTACTGACGAAACCTACCCTAATCTAATTGATTATCCGGAAGGAAAAACAAGCGAAATTGCCAGTGTATTCCAAACAGCACAAACAGCATTTAGCTGGACTGATGATGGATTTACCATGCCTAAAAAGGAAGACTTGGTTGTTTATGAACTTCATGTAAGAGATTTTACTGCAGCTGGTAATATCAAAACAGTAACTGATACTCTAGATTATTTAGAAAGATTAGGTGTAAATGCAATTGAACTGATGCCTTTTAACGAATTTGAAGGAAATGACTCATGGGGTTACAATCCATCATTCTATTTTGCTCCAGATAAAGCATATGGTACTAAAAACGATTACAAAGCCTTCATCAATGAATGTCACAAACGTGGAATTGCTGTGTTGATGGATATGGTATTGAATCATACCTATGGACAGTCGCCATTCTTACGCATGTATTTTGATGGTAGCAAACCAACAGCTAATAATCCATGGTACAATCAGGAGCACAATTTTGAGATTGGTGCTGCACATTGGGGATATGATTTAAATCATGACAAACAGGAAACAAAAGATTTGGTCGATAGAATTAACTCCTATTGGATGGAAGAATATCACATCGATGGTTTCCGTTTCGATTTCACCAAAGGGTTCTCAAACAAAATTCACCCTGAATCTTCTGACCCATGGGGTAGTCAGTACGATGCAGCCAGAATTGCCAATTTGACGCGAATGGCAACAGAAATCTGGAATATAAAATCTGATGCTGTTGTTATCTTTGAACATCTTTCGGATAATCAAGAGGAGAAAGAACTTGCTGCTCATGGGATCCTGCTTTGGGGGAATGCCAATCATGACTATCGTGCAGCAACCATAGGGAACAGTTCTAATTTTCATGGGACTTCATGGAAAAACAGAGGATGGGATGGCCCTAAATTAGTTAGCTATATGGAAAGCCACGATGAAGAACGAATGATGTATAGTAACCTTACTGAAGGTAAATCTTTAGATGGTTACAATGTAAGAAGTCTGAATACTGGCCTTTCAAGAGTTGAAACCGCAGCAGCTTTCTTCCTAACCATTCCCGGACCAAAAATGATTTGGCAATTCGGTGAGCTAGGCTATGATATCTCTATTAATGAAGGTGGAAGAACTAGTAAAAAACCAGTAAAATGGGAATATCAGGATGATCCTTATCGTAAAAAAGTATATCAGGTATTTTCTGCCTTGGCAAAGATTAAAAAGGAAGAGCCTGCATTTGAATCAGACAATTTTAATTTAATTACTTCACAAGCCTTAAAGCGTATCGAAATTAATCATGCTGATATGGATGTTCGTATCATCGGTAATTTTGATATCAAGGAAGGTAGTATTTCTGCTAATTTTAGTAAAACAGGAACATGGTATGATTATTTCTCAGGTCAGGAACTTAATGTAACGGATGCCAATGCCAACATTACTCTTAAGCCTGGTGAATATCACATCTACACCACAAAGCAATTGACTCAACCTAATGTTATTTCAGCACCTGTTGCTAGTAATGTAACCATTGCCGGTACTGCGAAAGAGAATGAAACGCTTACTGCATCATACAACTACTCTGATGTAAATGGAGATACAGAGGGTGCATCTGTTTACAGATGGTATAGAGCTGAGGATACCAATGGTAAGAATGAAATGAGTATTAGTGGTGCTACCAATAAAACTTATCAGCTTACTGGCGACGACCGAGACAAATACATTAGGTTCTCAGTAACTCCTGTTGCACAAACCGGTGAATTACTTCAGGGTAATACAGTTTATTCTTCTTATACTGATCAAATTGTTTCATTGGTAAATGCTCCTGTTGCAAGTAATGTAGAAATTACGGGAACTCTTACGGAAGGTGAAATTCTAACTGCAAGCTATGTATATAGCGATCCTGAAAATGATGCAGAAGGAACATCAATATTCCAATGGTACAGATCAGACGATACGCAAGGTACCAATGAAAGTGAAATTTCGGGTGCTACAAGCTTAAGTTACACGCTTCTTAATGCCGATGGTGGAAAATACATCCGATTTGCAGTTACACCGGTTGCCCAAACTGGCGAACTACTTACAGGAAATAAGGCATATAGTAATTATACTGATGTAATCGCTTTTACTACAGGCATAGATGATATATTGGAAAAAGAGCTTAAGCTGTATCCTAATCCTGTTAAAGATATTCTATACCTATCGAATTTAAAAGGGGTCGATCAGATTAAGATTTATAGTTTAAGTGGTCGTATGGTAAGAACAATTGGTACTCCAAATAGATCGGAAGAAATAAATCTTAGCAACTTAGCCAGTGGCATGTATTTATTCATTTTCGAAATGGAAGATGGTTCGAGACTAACAAAAAAAGTGATAAAAAAGTAATTAGTTTTCTTTATAGTTTATAGATCAAGTAAAACTCCCGCTTAGCTACAATGCCAAGTGGGAGTTTTTATATTTTATATAATGTAAGCTTATTTAATTGTAAGCTCCAATCGGTATTTGATTTCCGAACCACCTGGTTGCATAATTAATTTGTATTCGCCAGGAATTAAAGGCTCATCAGGCATTGATACTTTAAATACAAAAGGAGACTCGGTATAATTCCCAATTTGTTCACGAACCAGCTGATCTTCTGTATTAAATAGTTTCAGATTCAATTCACTATTAACGAATTGCTTTAAATGAAACTGAACAAACACATTCTCCGATTCTGAATAATAATACTCCTGATCGGCTCCCATAAATTCTTCTCTCTCCTGCTTGTTGTTTTCATTCAAATCAATAAAACCTGTAAAAAAGAAGAACCCTTCCTGGCCTTTGGTAAACTCCGGAGCTAAATTCTCAACATTCTCACTAATATTCATTGCCATAGCAGGAGTTTCCGGAATTCCTTCGCTTACCTCTTCCAATTCTGGTGTTTCATCAGCTTGGGCTGCCATAGCCTCATCAGTCTTAACAATATTGGCCGTAGAATCGCCAATTTGTACTAATATTCTATATTGTATAGGATCTTTCATATCCAAGGATGCAGTAATCATATATTCTCCTTCGGGTGCATTCTTTAAAACTCGCAAGAACTGATTGCCAGGATGAATCGTATCTTCTTTCATGGTATAGTGTTGCAAACTATCCAGTCGGGAAATATTCATTGCAATCATATCATAGGTAGAATTCCATATCTGATAAACCACTCGTTTATCATTCATTGGAAGATTCAATCCAACTTGAAAATCAACTTTCCCAAGCTCAAACTGTTTTTGATCCAAACCAATTACCTCTGCACTATCCAGCTTCATATCTCCATCCTCATCAATCCATTCCTTAAATAGATGAAAACTCTCGGGAAGTAATTTTTTCCTGATCTTTGCAAAAGCATTGCCATTTGGTTCCTTTATCAGAAAGTCAATTTGATATGTTTTTCCTGATTCTGCTGGATTAATGGTCATGATATACTCTCCTACTGGCAGAAAAGCATCGAAATTTGAGTAGGTAAACAAAGGTTTTGTAGTATAATTTTTACGAACCGTTCGAATTAAGTTTCCGCTGGTATCCCAAATTCTAAGTTTTAGGTTTGTACCTTCTTTTATCGCCGGATCGTACAAAGAAGCACTAATGGACTCTCCTTTGGCATAAGATTGTTTCCCCAGTCCAAAAAACTCATTCTTTTCAACGATTTCATTTTCGTTTAAATCCACCCATTTGTTATAGGCAAACAAACCAATGGGAATACTGTTCTTTTTCTGTTTTTCCTGCTTCTGAATTTGATCTGGTTCATCAACACGTACATCATCATATGGGATGGAATCTTGTATAAATTGTTCCTGCGCACTTGTAATTATGGCTGTGCCAACCAATATGGCAAGTATCAAATAACACCTACCAATAATACATTTTAATTTTTTGTATAACATGGTATTTGGTTTAAAGCTGAATAAAAAGGATTGCTGTCTATTTAAATACGGTTTAAATAGTGTATATGTTTTAGCTTCAAACCAATAGTTTGACGAAATAAGGTATAAAATTGGTTAAAAATCCTTAAGGGATCTTAATTGCAAAGTGATAAAGCTCGCCTGCTTTGGATCAATTCCCCATCCTACTCCTTTCAATAACAGCTCCCCTATTCACTAATGCCACAATCCCCTTGCTACGTATATGGTATGCACACCCTTAAGAGGGTGTGTGATCGCACCCTATTAAGGGCATATATACGCACCCTTCTAAGGGTGTGCACCATACCTTCGGGCATGTGGCTAAGCATGGTTCATTGCTATTTCACATATAGGGGAAGGTGAAAGCTTGTGCTTACAGTAGTATTTATCAATTTTCGATTCATTGCAAACTGGGTGTATACTTCAAGCAAATATTCCCCTCCCTGCAAATCGGGCAATAATATCAATAACTTTTGCGGTTCGTTACCAATTACCTGCTTGCATTTAATTCTTTCATTGCTTTTTTTGTCAAGCAAATATACCCCTACACTCGAATCATCGCCTCTAATTTTAAGACGTTTACCCTCAATTTGCAGCACTTGTCCTGGTGTAATCAGCTTATTTTCCGATTTGGTTGTTAAATCGGTAACTCTTCCTATTTTAGGTTTGGTATTGGCCAAACCCAGGATTCGCACTTTCGATTTTGCAAGCAGCTCTCGCATCCTTTTACTTGCCGAAAATTTAAGTTTTATTTGGTGTTCTTCCGGATCAATTCCATTGCTAGCAGCATTAAAGTGCCCTTTAACACTTAAGTGAAATTGGAATAATTCAGTATTGATTTTATACCCCTCAGCCAACTTCTCCATTTTGATTCTATCACATCGGGTGAGAATGTCTATAATACTCTCTTTGTGATATTCCGATCCTTCGGCAATCATCAAATCGGCAATATCCTTATTGGTGATGGTACCTACATACCTTACTTGAGCGTAATAATCGTTTTTCTGATTGCTGATATTGTTGGGATAAAGCAAGAGACTTATTTCCTTCATACTCATATTTAAGTAGTTTTGGGTTCTTCTACTAAAGTAATCATATTCTAAATAATATGATAGTCATTTATTAAGGTTCAACTATCAACAGCTATGCTGAAAAACCAGCTTAACCTTTGTACCCTTTCCCTCTTCCGATTCCACCGAAATATGACCATGGTGCAAACGCATAATCTGGCGCGCAAGGCTTAAGCCAATTCCTGATCCTTCCTCTTTAGTAGTAAAAAATGGAATGAATATATTTTTCATATCCTCTGCAGAGATACCTCCTCCATTATCGGTAATACTGATTTCTACATGGCCATTTTGTTTTTCTTCTGCTTTCAGATGTATTTCCCCACTTCTGAGAATGGCCTGACGCGCATTCTTTACCAGGTTAATTAAAACCTGTTTCACAAGAGCCTCATCAGCATAGAACTGTAGATCTTTTGGACTGATGCTGAAATAATACTGCTCTTGATCATTGGAATACATGTGCAACAAATCTTGCAAATGTATAAACAGTTGAGATACGCTAATGACTTGTGGATTAGGCTTTGGAATTCTCGATAGCTCACGATAAGCCTCAACAAAATACATGAGTCCCTGCCCTTGCTCCTTTATCACTTGAAGTCCGTTGCGTGTTTTGCTAAGAACCGATTCGGTAAGAATCGTACCGGTTTCAATTTGCTGGTAATTGCTTTCCAGTTTTTCAGATAAACAGGTAAGAGGAGATACAGAATTCATAATCTCATGGGTAAGCACATTAATCAACTTCTGCCAAGACTCCAACTCCTGCGCATCCATCTCATTTTTAATATCCGTAAAGGATAATAGTTTTAGTTCCTTTCCCTCTTGCTTAATTGTAGTGCAAGAAATTAGCAGGTATTTACTTACACCATTCCCTTGCAAATGATAGACACGAGTATCGCCAGCCTTCATTATCTCAAACAGATCAAACAAGTCTGCATCGTTTTTTTTCAATGCCTTAATGTTGTAGAGGTTATGTATACCCAATAATTCACGCCCTCTGTGGTTTATACACTCCACCAAACCATTCTCATCAAAGGATAGCAAACCTACTGCTGCATGCTCAATAATGGCATCGCTTATCATCTCTTTTTTTTGTGCCTTTAGGCGTAAATCTCTAATGATGAGATTTACTTCCTGCATTCCCAGGCGTAATTCATCGAAGGACTTGCCTGAAATATTTTTAGGAAAGCTTAATGCAGAATCCTCATTCTTTACCGAAAGGAAGAATTGCGATAACAAGCGATTGGTTGTATTCAGATAATGAACCAAACGGTAACTTAACCAAAAAATGAGCATTAAAACCAATAAGGCCATGTATGGATAAGCCGTAGCCCAAAATATCCATCCCATAAGAAAACTCAACAACAAAATACTACTGAGACTAACTATAACCTGAATAAAAAGGCTTTTATAAATCATACTTCTTAATTTTGTGATAAAGAGTTGGGCGGGTAACGCCAAGCTCACGAGCCATATGTGTTAGATTTCCTTCGTGACGTTCCATAGCAGCAAGAATCATTTGCTTTTCCATATCTACAAAGCTTTGAGGTGCTACATTGCTTGCTTGAGTTCCATTTTGCTTTAATAGAAAATCTTCTTTGGTAATCCTACTTCCCTCCGAAAGTATTACCGCCTTTTCAACAGTATGCTGCAACTCGCGAACATTTCCCGGCCATGGGTAATTTTGCAGCTTAACCAAAGCTTCATCGGTATAGTTCAATGGCCTTTTATCGTATTTCGTTGCATACTTCATTAGAAAATACTCTGCCAAAAGAGCAATATCACTAGTACGATCGCGTAAAGCTGGCACATCAACCTGAATGGTATTAATGCGATAAAGCAGGTCTTCACGAAAAGTTCCTTCGGCAACCATTTCCTGAAGATTTTTATTGGTAGCGCACACCAAACGAATGTCTATACTCCTTGTTTGATGATCGCCAACACGAGTTACCTCTCGATTTTGTAATACCGACAATAATTTAGCCTGCATGGCCAATGATAGATTTCCAATCTCATCCAGAAAAATGGTTCCACCCGAAGCCAATTCAAATCTTCCCTGCCTGTCTTCCCTGGCATCGGTAAAGGCTCCCTTCACATGACCAAACAATTCGCTTTCGAAAAGCGATTCACTCATGGCACCCATATCTACCGAAACCATTGGTTTATTGCTCCTATTGGATTGCTGATGTATTTCTCGTGCAATCAACTCCTTTCCTGTTCCATGTTCACCCAATACCAAGACATTTGCATCTGTAACAGCTACTTTTTGCAGGAGCTTTCGCAGATTCATCATTACGGTTGATCTACCAATCATTTCAGACTTGTTCTGGTTCAACTCTCTGGTTAAGTCTTGCTTATCGGTTTCCAGCTTTTGTATCTTCTTTTTCGATTGCCTCAAGCTTAAAGCCGATTTCAAAGTAGAGCTCAACTTATTGTTGTCCCATGGCTTCAGCACAAAATCTGTAGCTCCCTTTTTAATGGCTGTTACAGCCAATTCTACATCTCCGTATGCTGTTAGCAGCACCACTGCCAAATCAGGATCATATTTAAGGATTTCATTCATCCAAAACAAACCCTCGTTTCCCGTATTCACTCCAGCAGAAAAGTTCATATCCAAAAGAACAATGTCATATGAATTGTCCTGCAACTCGCTAAGTAAACTTTTAGGATTAGAAAGTACGTTAACCGTATCGAACTCATCTTGCAATAGCATTTGAAGAGAAATTCTTACACGTTTGTGATCGTCTATAATTAAAATATTTCCTATTGGCATACTTCTTCGGGTTTAGTCTACCAAAAGTAGAGAAATGCAATCAACAACTCAACAGAATGTAAAAAAACTATACAATAAGAATAAAGATTTTTTACAGCTGGAAGATCCTGTCCAATATGCTTTATTCACACAAACACCTCTACACATAGTAATTAGAACCAATGGCACAACTATAGTAGTGCTATTGTAGCAGGAAGAACTTCTATTCTTTTATGCATGACAATAATAATTATATAACTTACGAATCTTTAATAAAACAAAATGATCAAAGTAGAAAACCTAAGCAAAGTATTTCGTACCGAAGAGGTAGAAACCACTGCCTTGAATAATGTAAACCTGGAAATAAAAGAAGGTGAATTTGTAGCCATTATGGGGCCATCGGGTTGTGGCAAATCTACCCTTTTAAATATCCTGGGAATGTTAGATAGTCCTACCCATGGCAAGTATCATTTCTGCGACAATGAGGTAAGTAGCCTTAAGGAAAAACTGCGCAATACATTTCGCAAAGGGAATATCAATTTTGTTTTTCAATCGTTCAACCTGATTGATGAATTGAGTGTGTATAAAAATGTGGAATTGCCATTAAAGTATTTACGATACGATTTAGGCAAGAAGAAAAAACGTGTCCTGGAAATGCTGGACAGAATGAAAATAGGTCACAGAAGAAATCACTATCCACAACAATTATCAGGAGGACAACAACAAAGAGTTGCCATTGCGCGCGCCATTGCACCCAACCCAAAACTTTTATTGGCCGATGAGCCAACTGGTAACCTCGATTCAAAAACCGGCCTTGAGGTAATGAACTTATTAAGCGAACTGAATGCCGAGGGAACCACCATTGTAATGGTAACCCACTCGGAGCGTGATGCTGAGTTTGCACATCGAGTAATCAGATTGTTTGATGGTGAAGTAACCATGGAAAGTACGAAAAAAGAACTTACACAAATTGAATATTAATCAGATAGCTATGAATATTTTAACGAAAAAAAATAAATGGGCTGCGATTAATATCATTGGAATTGCAATTGCTTTTGCAGGTGTATTTTTTGCCTCATCCTATATAAAACATGAGTTGTCGTTCGACAAGTTTCATGCAAAAGCAGATCAGATTTACCGTCTTAACATAGACAAGCCTGGAAAAGTTGGCTTTATGCAAAGCCCTGACAATGTAAGTACTGCTAGCTTAAATGCTCATTACATCAAGGATTTATACGATAAATTCCCAGGAATAGAGCAGATTGTTCTAATGGTAAAACCATTCAATTATACTGTAAAGGTAGAAGAAGAGATCTTTCGATTGGATAACTCTTACTACACCGATCATTCATTCTTTACCTTATTTGATTTTAAACTGATAAAAGGCAATAAGGAAGGCCTCTTTCATAATCCAAATGAAATCGCAATCAGTAAAAAATCTGCATTAAAATATTTTGGTAGCATTGATGTGATTGGAAAAGAATTAACTCTAAAGGGAGAATTTGATCGCAATGGAGGCACAATTTATACCGTTAAAGGTGTATTTGATGATTATCCATCCAATTCGCACATGCAACCAGATATGTTGCTCTCAAGCAATCTGGAAACACTTCGTAATCCCTACGGACATGCTTTTACATACTTGTTATTGCATCCGGATGTAAAACCTGATCAATTGGAGCTTTCTTTAAACAAACATTGGAAAGAAAATGTTGCTGAAGAAGAGGTCTCTCCTACTTTTAAACTGATGAATCTTCGTGACATTCATCTAAAAAGTCATAAAAAGGATGAGCTTGGTTCAAATGGTACAATTAAAACCATTTGGGTAATAATGTCAGGTGCTCTTATTATCCTTTTAATCACAATGATTAACTATTTCAACCTGACTACGGTTCAGCTAAATAGCGATTTAAACAATCTCAAAATTAAAGTTATCAACGGTGCAAACCTCTTAGATCTTTCTCTATCACAAATTAAGAAATCATCTATACAGATCTCTCTAGCCATCATCATAGGAAGCATACTCTCTTTTATTTTTAATCGTTTTATAGAATTTAAGTTTATCATTAAAAACGAAGGAGTATTGTTTACACTTCTTGTTATGTGCTTTATTGTTGTATTTGGAGCAATTTCACTACTCCCTTTATACACCAGGAAGATCTCTTCAAATTTAAGCAATCAGAAAGAAGAAGGTTCGAAGAAATTCATTATCTCCTTGGTTTGCCAATTTACGCTATCCATTGTAGCCTTGGTTTTAACCATTGTTTTAAATCAACAGATTTCAAAGATCAAGAATTTTCACCCCGGAAAAGACAAAGAATCCATTATTACAATTACTGAATTTCCATATGCGGCTATCAGTACATTTGATCTTTTCAAAGAAAAGGCTTTAAAACATCCCGAAATACTAATGATTTCGTCAACCATGATGCCTCCAGGTACAACACCCGATTTCGTTTACCCTTTTGAAATGGAAGGAATTGATAGAAGTGAAAACAATACAATCTCGATTAACTCCGTTGATCAGGAGTTTTTTAAGCTATTTGATATTCAAGCATTGGCGGGTGATTTAAATCTTAAAAGTGGTTCAAGTTTTATATGGGAAAGTGCGGCCATTTCTCCCAATAAAGAAGCCGCTATCAAAAACATCAATAATCTTGATCCATCCTATCGTAATTTTAAAGAACAATACATTTTAAATGAATCCGCTTCCAAAAAGTTGGGCTTTACAAATCCTCAAGATGCCATAGGAAAACAGTTCAAATACAATTTCATATCTCAAACCTATTTTAAACAAGGTGAGATTGTTGCCGTAATCAAGGACTTGCATTATGCCGACATGTTCTCGGAAGAAAAAGCAGAAGTTATTGGTTTAAAACGTATTTTCAACAGTACTTTTCTGGTTAAAATTGATAAAAACAACACCTCTAAAGCGCTTAAGAATTTGCAAGAAACTTGGAGTCAGATGTATCCAGATCACCCAATGAAATATGAATTTCTGAGTGATAGCTATTTCAAAATTTACCGAAACCAGTACAATGAAATGAAAGCCTTGACCCTATTTTCTATTCTTTCTATTCTACTCTCAATACTTGGAATGTATGCCTTGTCATCCTATAGCATACAACACAAAACAAAAGAAATAGGAATCAGAAAAGCAAATGGTGCAAGTTCCTTGGAAATCATGCTGCAATTAATCACCGAGTATGTTGTATGGGTAGCTATGGCTTTCGTAATTGCATCTCCAATTGCATTTTACGCCGCCGATGACTGGTTAAAAAGCTTTGCTTATCGAATTGATCTAAGCTGGTGGATATTTGCCTTCGCAGGAATAATTGCAATTCTTATTGCGATCATCACCGTAAGTTGGCAAACCTATAATGCAGCCAGAAAAGATCCTGTTTATGCATTGAAATATGAATAGCCAAGCAATACAAACTTGATGATATTACAAAGGACTGTACCCAAGCAAGGTACAGTCTTTTTTTGTTTTAACTATCACTTCAAATTCTTGTTACTACAACTTGTCAAAGTGCTTACTACAACTTTGCAAAGTGCTTACTAGAACTTCTTAATGTTCTTACTATAACTTTACAAAGTGATAGGTAGAACTTTTAAATATGCTAGGTACTACTTTTAATTGTGATAGTAAGAACTTATTTATATTATCATTACCACATTACTAAAACAGAAGAATTGCAGTAAAAAAGCATTATCCGAAACAGAATTTAAGACAAATCAAAAAGTGCTACTCCATAAGGAATAGCACTTTTAAGTTGTGTATAAAAAATATAATAGAAAACTTTACCCTACTAATCTGCTTTTTGGCTTTTGTGCCGTTAGTATTTCTTTGGTTTTAATATCAAGTTTCGACTCTTTCTCCTCCGGTTGAGTAATATCCCCAGTTGCCTGTTTAGAATCCCCAGCCAAGCTGTACAATCCACGAAGTAACATTTCATATTTTTCTTCTATTGGAATTGCAGCATAAGCAGCTTTCTTCTCCTCAATAATCCTTTGCTTTTCATTCTCTTCTACAGCTACTTTTTCGTAATAAGCATCCGCTTTTCTGTTCTTCAGGAATGGAGTCGCTACAGTTGGAAACAACTCCAACAACAACATTTCTTTCTCGTTTTCGGCAAGCTTTACTCCTCCCAACTCATGCAAGACAGGATTCTCAGGAGCCTGATACTTGTTTACATCATAATCTGTAGCCTCACTTTGTCCACAAATTTTATGACGGAATTCCGGATCGATTTCTATTGGTGTTTCGCCATATTCTCCTTTTACCAAATTAAAGAATTGGTTATTTACATTAGTGTATGGAGCTTTTCCGCTGTTCACATCCAATACGTAGTTTACTGCCTGAACTCCTACAATTTGTGAGGATGGCGTTACCAAAGGAGGACAACCTGCAGCTACACGAACCTCTGGCACCTTCTCCAATACGGTTGGCAATAAATCTTCCAAACCAAGTGCTTTTAACTGAGCCAGCATGTTAGTATACATACCTCCAGGAATCTCAGCAGCTTTCACTTTCTCATTTGGTTCAGGGAAATTAAAGTACTTCTCGATTGCATGACAGGTTGCCAACAACTCTTCTTCTTTATCGGCTTTAGCCAATTCAATAGCTTTATCGAATAATGCATCAATCTCTTTCGGAAGATAATCAGCAGTAATATCGAACTCTAATGGGAACATTTTATAAGAATCGAACTCAGCAATTCTTTCACGGATTCCCTTCAATTCCTTGTTAATGGCAACAACAGAATCGAGATTCACTCCAGTATCCAAACCTAATTTATCAGCGAAAAGCTGAATTATTTCGAATGATGGAGCAGCAGGACCTCCTGCAAAGTTCAGCATACAGGTATCTACCACATCCACACCGTTCACTATGGCCATTAGTACAGCTCCCAGACCATAACCTGGAGTACAGTGGGTGTGGAAATCAATCGGAACATTAAGCTCTTGTTTCAATCGCTTCACGATCTTACCCGATAATGATGGAGGAATCAATCCTGCCATATCCTTCACAGTGATCATATCCGCGCCAAGCACTTCCATTTGCTTGGCCTTGTTCACGAAATAATTTACATCGAAAATCTTCTTAGGCAATTTCTTTCCTGATAAAAGGGCCTTCCATCTTTGTTTATTGGTGAACTTTGGATCTACCGTATAACAAACCGCACAGTCGGCAATACCTCCTGCCTCTTTCATATACTTGATGGTAGTTTCCATGTTCTTCACATCGTTCAAACAATCGAAAATACGCATGATACCCAAACCTGATTTCACAGCATTCTTGTTAAAACCTTCGATTACCGACTCTGGATAAGGCGAGTAACCAAATAAGTTTCTTCCGCGCGACAATGCTGTTAGATGTGAAACATCACCAATTACCTCCTTGATGGATTCCAATCGATGCCATGGATCTTCGTTCAGGTAACGTATTACCGAATCGGGAATTGCACCTCCCCAAACTTCTAATGCGTAGAAATTGGCATCTTTATACAAAGGAAGAACCTTTTCTATTTCGTGTTGTGGCACACGAGTTGCAAACAGTGATTGCTGACCATCACGCAATGTCAAATCACGAATCTTCAGTTTGCGGGTTCTCTTAATTGCAGCTCTTTCAGCAGTAATTTTCTTGCGATTTTCTACTCTTTGGGCTTCAAATTCATCCTTGCGCTTCCCTTCCAAATATCCTTTTGCTACCAATGGGAACAGTTCCAAAAGCATGTATTCTTTATCGTCAACAGCCAATTTCACATTTCCGTATTGTGGCAGATTTGGATTTTCAGGTGCCTGGTAATTGCTCACATCATAATCTTCTCTCTCTGGCTTTCCAGTGATCTTTTCACGAAACTCAGGAGCAATTTCGATTGGAGTAGTACCGTACTCTCCTTTTACCAAGCTAAAAAACTGGTTGGATACATTTGTATAGAACGGACGACCCGAGTTCTCATCGATAACACAGTTTACCGCCTGTACGCCTACAATTTGTGAAGAAGGGGTTACCAATGGCGGACAACCTGCGTCCAAACGAACCACTGGCACCACTTCTAACACTCTCTCAAGCAGGGTTTCCAAACCTAAAGCCTTCAACTGGTTCAGCATATTTGTGTACATACCACCAGGAATTTCCGCCTTCTTAACCATTTCGTTAGGAGCCGGGAAATTAAAATATTTTTCAATTGCATGACAAGCATCCAGAAGCTCAGCCTCTTTATCAGCTTTAGCATATTCTATTGCCTCATCGAATAGTTGATCGATCTCAGCAGGAAGCTTATCTTTTGTAATATCAAATTCAATTGGGAACTGCTTGTAGCTATCCACCTCAGCCAAAGCATTCGCACGAATCTCTTTCAAAATTTTGTTGATTTCAACCACTACCTCAGGATTTCCATCCAATTCAATGCCCAACTTCTGACAGAACAGGTAAATCAACTCGTACGCAGGAGCTGCGGATCCACCAGCAAAGTTCATGATGTTGGTATCGATAACATCCACACCATTAATAATGGCAGTTAAAGCCGAAGCCAAACCATAACCTGGTGTAGAGTGAGAATGGAAATCAACAGGAATACTTAACTCTTCTTTAAATCGACGAATAATTTGACCCGCACGAGAAGGTGAAGCCAGGCCGGCCATATCTTTCAAAGAAATCATATCAGCTCCAAGAGCCTCCAATTTTTTCGCCAGGTTCACAAAATATTCCAGGTCAAAGATCTGATCCGGAAGATTCTTAATGGTAAGTCTGTCTCTATCCTCTTTTTTCTCAGGAAATTTAGAGTCTACAGTATAACATACTGCACAATCGGCCATACCTCCAGCAGCTTTCACATACTTAATGGTCGACTTCATATTTTCAATATCGTTCAAACAATCGAAAATACGCATAATACCCAATCCTGATTTTACAGCTTGTGTATTAAACTTTTCAATTACTGATTCAGGATATGGACTGTATCCGAATAGATTGCGTCCGCGAGATAAGGCCGTAAGTTTGGAAACATCGCCAATCTCTTTCTTAATGGACTCTAAACGGTACCAAGGATCCTCATTCAAATAACGCATTACAGAATCAGGTACTGCGCCACCCCATACTTCCATCGCATAAAAGTTCGCCTTTTTATACAAGTGCAAAACTTTCTCTATCTCTGCCTGAGGCATTCTGGTTGCAAAAAGAGATTGCTGACCATCTCTTAATGTTAGATCTCTAACTAATAATTTCCTCTTTTTCATACCCTGATTTATTGAATTCTTATATCAAATTAACTCGAGAGAGAGTTATTTTATCAATCTCAAAATCCACGATTTCTTGATCACTCATCAAAAATAAAAACTATTCTTAAATAAGGAATTATTTCTCTATTAAGTCATGCATGTTCTACAATAGCTGATTTTATGGGTATAAACACTCATGTTAAATACTGATATTTTTCCTTAATAATACCAGCCAGAATTCGCAATCGATAACGAAAATTGCAATCTTAACTTTGATTTTTTTATTAAAACCTAATAATAACGCATAGCTTGGTAATTTCGAGAGCAGCACGCAACAAATCAAGCTCTTATTTTAACTCATTTCTAAAGCAGGTGAAAAATACCCATTCCGTTTTTATCGATTTCAGTAAACATGCTCTACAACATACACTTCTTTCTATTCTGAATAATAGAAAGAAGCTTAAACAAAGGTTTACAGTTAATAAATCTATCTCAATCTTCTCTTTTAGATATAGTCCGAGCATATTCGTAAAAAGTTGCTTACTTTTACGCATTAATTGATAAACCAAAACTTTCCATATCAATTGGAAACTGATTAAAATATAGCTTGTGAGTATTATAGGACAATATGCAGAATTAAAAGTCGCCAAATTGGTTGACTTTGGAGTGTTTTTAGAGGGTGAAGATGAAGCTTTAATCTTGCTTCCTAATCAATATGTTCCGCCAAAAACTCAAATTGATGATAAGATAAAAGTGTTTATCTACAGAGATTCGGAAGATCGAATTATAGCCACAACGCTAAAACCTAAAGCCATTGTTGGGGAATTTGCTGTTCTAAAAGTAAAATCGGTAACCAATGTAGGTGCATTTTTAGATTGGGGATTGGCCAAAGATCTGCTTGTTCCGTTTAGCGAGCAAAGAGATAAAATGCAGGTTGATCTTTCGTACCTGGTATACATCTATCTGGATAATGCCACAGGTAGAATTGTTGCTACAGCTAAAATTGAAAGAATCCTTCGAGAAAATGAAGTATCATATAAAGAAGGTGATGAAGTAGATATTTTAGTTGGAAAAAGAAGTGAATTGGGTTTCCAGGTGTTGATTAATGATGATGCCTTAGGTATGGTGTACAAGAATGAAGTTTTTGGACACCTGAAAATTGGAGATCAAAGAAAGGCATATATTAAGAAAATCCGTCCCGATGGCAAGATTGATGTTAGCCTTCAACAACAAGGATATGCAAACGAGGTTCCTAAATCGGGACAGCAAATACTTGATTTATTAAAAGAAGAAGAAGGATTCATTCCTTTGAATGATAAGAGTTCTCCAGAAGACATTTACTACTCGCTTAAAATGAGTAAGAAAAATTTTAAAAAGGCAATTGGTCTCTTGTACAAACAAAAGCTAATTACCATTGAGGATACAGGAATTTACCTGGTTCAGTAAGCAATTAGCACAACTGCTAAATCCTTTAATACAAGATCACTAAAACACAACTAACTAAACATGAATTATTATATAAGAAATTTATTTCTAGCTATTGTATTGCTGGTTTCGACAAATACAATGGCACAGGACAAATCGGATTGGCAAAACGGGGTGCCAGAAGGTTGTACCACAGTAACTGTTGGAAAACTAGCCACAATTGACGGATCAGTTATCACTTCTCACACAGATGATAGCCACCGAACACGTGCTTGGATGGATGTTACACCTTCGAAGAAGTACAATAAAGGAAGTAAGTTTGCTTTGTATGAAAGATCGGCATACGATAGTTTAGCAATGCCAACATACCAGCACAAAAAGATAGGAGAAATCGACCAAGTTGAAAAAACTTACCAGTTTTTTAATACTGCATACCCTTGTATCAACGAAAAGCAATTGGCAATTGGCGAATCTACCTTTGGTGGGCGTGAAGAATTGTTCTCGAAAGAGTGTTTAATCGATTGTCAGCGCTTACAACAATTAATGCTTGAGAGATGCACAACTGCAAGAGAAGCAATTCAATTAGCTGATGAACTATTAATAAAATATGGTTGGAGAGATTACGGAGAATGTTTGACCATTGCCGATAAAAAAGAAGTTTGGCATTTTGAAGTTGTAGGTCCTGGTAAAGGAAAAGTAGGTGCAGTTTGGGTTGCTCAGCGCGTACCTGACAATCACATTTCTGTAAATGCAAATGCAAGTACCATTAAAGAAATCAATCTAGAAGATAAAGAGCATTTTATGGCATCGAAAAACATTTATTCGGTTGCCAAAGAAAATGGTTGGTGGAAAGAGGGTGACGTTTTCAAATGGAACTATGCTTACGCTCCTAAAAGCCGCCTATCATTAGCTTCTCGCAGAAGAGAGTGGAGAGTACTTTCAATGGCTGCTCCTTCTTTAAAGCTAGATGCCAACGATAAAGATTATCCATTCTCTGTTCAACCAGATGAAAAAATTACAATGGATAAGTTGGTAGAAATATTTAAGGATTACTACGAAGGAACTCCATACAACTTTGTGAAAAACATTAAGCAAGCAGATAAGGATGGCAAAGAAGAACTTTCTCCATTTGCGAATCCTTTTATGCCTTATGATATGAACCGTTTATTCAGAGTTAACGGTGGTTGGGGCGAACTTGGCGAAAGAACCATTGCTCGCTGGTATACCATGTATGCAACCATTATTCAGTGTAGAGATTGGTTACCTGATGAAGTTGGGGGAATTGTTTGGTTGGCACAAGATAATGTTGCAACATCCATTTACATTCCTGTTTATGCTGGAACTACAGATTTGGCTGAATCCTACAAAGTAAAAGCTCGCAGAACAGGGTACACTCGAAAATCGGCATGGTGGGCCTTTAATCGTTTAGGTACATTAACCGCTCAACGCTGGGGAGATATGAGACATGATGTTGATACAGTTTTTGTTCCTCTACAGAAACAATATTTCGAAGAACAAGCTAATATCGACAAAGAGGTAGCTAAAATGAGTAAGAAAAAACGCAAGGAGTTTTTAACCAAAAGAAGTATCCAATTGGGTAACGAAGTGGTAGACAAAGCATGGGAAATAGGCGATGGACTTTGGACCAAATACGATGAAAAATTCTAATAATCCCTATTAGTATAAAATAAAAAAGGCCTTGGTAATAATCTATCAAGGCCTTTACTTTTAAATTAATTTGTTAAATAACTATTCATTTACTAAATTTACTTAATATTCATTTTTATGACCTCTTACTTCAAACTTTTTGCACAATAAATTGAATCAGAAAAAAAAATCAGATATTGCCCCTAAAGATATTACCAAGAGCTTTTTCGTTTCTCTTATTATCATCATTGTAATTTTTACAACTTCTTTTTGGTTCATCTATAATCGCCAAATTAATCAGATCAATCAAGAACATTTAGAGCAAATAGAGAGTCAAATAATACAAGCTAAAAAAGATTATTTAAAAACTGCTGTAGACAGAACCATTGTTGAAATCAAACAAATAGAAGAGTTTTTCAGTAATAAATTTCCTAGTGATTCAGCCTATGTCAGAAGCCAGGTAAAAAAATACATCAAAAATCACATCAGGCAAAATACCTTGGTTGATTCCGGATACATTTGGATCAATAAAATAATTAACTACGAAGGTGGTGATGATTATGCTATTCGAGAGGTTCACCCAAACCTGCCTGAAACCGAAGGTCAATTTCTTTCAACCCATACTACCGATATTAAAGGAAATACACCTTACTTAACAGAATTACAAGGTGTAAAAAAGTATGGAGAATTGTTTTTTACATACTGGTTTAAAGAATTCAAAACAGACCAAATTTCGCAAAAACTAAGCTACGCCAAGCTATATAAGAAGTATGATTGGATTGTTGCTACAGGAATCTATTTAAATGATATTGATACACTAATTGAAAATGAGTTAAAACATGATGAGCTCCTTGGACATAAAAGAAATAACTTAACTCTTGTTTTAATTGGTCTTACCCTTCTGATTACATTATTAATTGCTCTTTTTTATAAAAAACATCTAACCAAAACCTTTCGTTTTTATACAAGTGAGGTTGAAAAAAGAGAAAACAAACTACAAGAAATTAATGACTCTCTTGAGCAAGTTATAGCAAAAAGAACCTATCAGTTATCCGAAAGCGAAAAAAGATACAAAGCCATCTTTAGAAACAATCAATCTATTATGATGCTTATCGATCCAACAAACGGACAGATTACTGATGCTAATTCTGCTGCAGTAAAATTTTATGGCTATGATTACAAAACACTAACATCAATGTCAATTGGCAAAATTAATACTTTGCCTACTGAATATCTAAGTAAAGCAATCCAATCAACTGCGAAAACAAGTTCTGTATATATTTTTAAACACAAACTGGCAAGCGGCGAAATTAGGGATGTTGAAGTATATTCTGAAGCAATGGTATTTGAAGAAAAGAAACTTCTCTTTTCAATTATTCATGACATATCAGAACTACGTAAAACCAAACAGGAACTGGTAATTGCCCGAAAAAAAGCGGAAGAAAGTGATCAACTAAAAACAGCCTTTCTTGCGAATATGAGCCATGAAATAAGAACTCCTTTGAATTCCATTCTTGGTTTTACAGATTTAATTTCAACTCCAGATATTAGTGCAAAACAACAAGAACTTTATTCAAAAATTATAAATAGCTCGGGGGAACAATTACTAAGAATCATTGATGATATTATCGATATTTCACACATCGAATCCAATCAGTTAAAGGTATCGTTTGAAAGTGTATCAGTAAATGACCTAATCAAAGAAATAGCAAGTGTATTCAGAAACACACTAGATTCAAAGCCTGAAAATTCGGTTGAATCACATATATATATTCCGGATGAATCAAAAGATTATATTATCGAAACGGATACACTAAGATTTACTCAAATCTGTAACAATTTATTAGGTAATGCATTAAAATTTACCGATGAAGGACAGATAGAATTCGGTTACAAAACAAAATACGACGAATTAGAATTCTACGTTAAGGACACGGGCTGCGGAATTCCAAAAGATCAACTCAACTTGATATTTGAAAGGTTCGCTCAGGTTACTCGTAATGAATACCGCGAAGGTAATGGTCTTGGTTTAAGTATTACCAAAGGTTTGGTGCACCTACTTGGTGGAACAATGAGCCTAAAATCTGAAATAGATCAAGGCTCTACATTCTTTTTCACCATTCCATTCACAGGTGTTATTCAAGTAAAGGTGAGCAAGTCAAAAGAGTTGAATTAATTCTTACGCTCCAACTCTCTTAAATTCTCCATTTTCTTAGTCGATAAGTAAGAGTTGATATCTCCCAAGTGCTCTTTTACTTTTTGGTTGCCAAATTCATATACCTTATCCACCAAGCAATCAAGGAAATCACGATCGTGAGATACAACAATTAAGGTCCCATCAAAATCTTTCAATGCCGATTTTAGAATATCTTTGGTCTTCATATCTAAATGGTTGGTAGGCTCATCCAGAATTAACAAGTTCACTGGCTCAAGCAACAGTTTAATCATTGCCAAACGAGTTTTTTCTCCCCCCGAAAGTACTTTTACCTTTTTGGTTGAATTATCGCCACCAAACATGAACGCACCCAATAAATCCTTAATTTTTGTTCTGATATCTCCTACGGCTACATGATCAATAGTTTGAAAAACAGTTAAATCCTCATCCATTAATGATGCCTGATTCTGAGCAAAATATCCAATCATAGCATTGTGCCCTAAAGTTAAGGTTCCTCCATGATCAATCTCCTGCATAATGGCTTTAACCAACGTTGATTTCCCTTCACCATTTCTACCAACAAAAGCAACCTTCTCACCTCTTTCCAATGTAAAATTCACATTTTCAAATACCAAATGCTCATCGTAGACTTTGCTAACCTCTTCCATAATTACCGGATAGTTTCCTGAACGAGGCGAAGGTGGAAATTTCAATCTCAATGCGGAAGTATCTTCCTCATCCACTTCTACAATCTCAAGTTTTTCCAACATCTTAACTCGCGATTGCACCTGCAAGGTTTTAGAATAAGTTCCCTTGAATCGTTCAATAAAAGCTTTGTTCTCAGCAATCATTTTCTGTTGCTCATCGTAAGCCTTTTGCTGATGTGCTCTTCTATCCTTTCTTAATTCCAGGTACTCCGAATAAGAAGCCTTGTAATCGTAAATACGCCCCATTGTAATTTCAATGGTTCTCGAAGTAATTCGATCGACAAAAGCACGGTCGTGAGAAATTACCATAACCGCTTTTCCCGAGTTAATCAGAAAATCTTCCAACCATTGAATCGATTCAATATCCAGGTGGTTGGTAGGCTCATCCAAAAGAATCAAATCAGGCTTTTTCAGAAGAATCTTTGCCAATTCAATTCTCATTCTCCAACCGCCACTAAACTCACTGGTTGGGCGAGTAAAATCATCTCGCTCAAAACCTAGTCCGATTAGTGTTTTTTCTACCTCCGAATCGTAATTGGTTTCTTCGATGGAATAGAATTTCTCACTTAAAGTAGATACATCTTCAATCAGCTTGTAATAGCTCTCCGATTCGAAATCAGTTCTTGAAGCCAACTCAGCATTCATCTCTTCAATCTGCTTCTCCATTTCGAAAATATGAGCAAAAGCCTGAGCAGTTTCTTCAAAAACAGTTCTGGTATTCGTTGTCATTAAGTGCTGAGGAAGGTATGCAATGGTCTTATCCTTTGGTGTCGAAATACGACCACGAGTTGGTGTATCAACTCCTGCAATAATTTTAAGAAGTGTAGATTTTCCCGCTCCATTTTTTCCCATTAGAGCAATTCTATCCTTCTCATTAATTACAAATGAAATATCTTTAAACAAGCTTGTTCCGCCAAACTCAACAGCTAATGAATCTACAGTAATCATCTTTTTGGTTTAATTTAAGCCGCAAAGATAATTATACCATTTACATATCAAAACATCTTCAATTTGAGCATACCCTTGCTCTCGGTAGGAGCACACCTCTGCTCTCGATGGGAGCATACCCCTGCTCTCGGCGGTAGCATGCCTCTGCTTAAATCGATAAACAGAAATCAATTCAAGAATTCACCTTGTTTTCCATTAGTTTTTCTGCCACCCATTTGTTGGTAACACTTTTGGGACGAATGATGGGTTGCCCCAGACCTTGGGCTAGAATATTCTGTGCACAAAAGCCTAAAACTCTTGAAACACCAAATAAAACAGTATAAAAATCGAACTGATTTAAGCCAAACTTATACAATAAGGATCCTGAAGCCGCATCCACATTTGGCCATGGATTAGCTACCTTTCCACCTTTATAGGTTTTTAAAATGTCAGGAACTACATGGAACAGCTTTTCAGCAATCTGGTAACAAGCATCATCTGCACAATACTGCTTCCCAAAATTCATGAACTCCTTAAATCTCGGATCGGTTACCCTTAAAACTGCATGACCATAACCTGGGATTACCTTTCCTGCATCCAAAGTATCCAATACAAATTGTTTCACCTGATTTTCATCCACATCATCGCCACACTTTTCTTTTATCGCCAATATAAATCGTAAACATTCCTGATTTGCCAAACCATGAAGCGGACCAGCCAAGCCATTTAATCCTGCTGAAATCGCATAGTACAAATCAGACAATGCTGAATTCACAACTCTTGAAGTAAAAGCACTCACATTACCACCTTCATGATCGCAATGCAAAACCAGGTAGAGTCTCATCAAATTCGCGAATTCTTTACCTGAACCGGGTAAACCAAGCATTAATGCCAGGTTTGCCGCCCAATCCAATTCTGGATCTCTGGCAATTAGTTTACCATCACAAAACCTGATTCTATAAATTCCTGCTGCCAATTCAGGTAATTTGGCGATTACATTTAAAGCATCCTCTAAAGTATATTTCCAATAATCAGCCTTAGCAATGCCTTTTAAATAATTCTTCTTGAATATCGATTCTTGCTCCATCGATAAAATTCCCAAACTTAACATGCTCATAGGGTGAGTATCCTTTGGCAATACCCTTAACATGTCCCAAGTATATTGAGGTACACCGGATCTTTCATTCAATTCATTCCGAAACTCCGACAAAAAATCTGGCCCCGGTAATTTTCCTGTACACAACAAAAAGAATATCTCTTCGGGAAACCTATCGGCAAGTTCCTCAACCGTATATTCACCAATGTGAAGACCTGAATACGGATCAACAAAGGAAGTATTACAAACCAATGCTGTTAATCCTCTCATTCCACCATACACTTGTCCTACCGTAACTTCGGAAAGAACAGTATCTCTTCCTCCTGCAAAAATCTGATCTATTTCATCCTTTAATTGAGTGAGGTTATTCTTAATTTCATTTCTTAAAATGGACATATCCAACAACTTTAAACCGTAACAAAATCCAAAACAGAAGTATGCATTACTGCATTTTAATAGATAAAGGGAGTCTCTTTAATTTACGAAAAATCAGACAGATTCGCTATTAAATAGCTTATTTGCTTATCATGAAACAGAACCTATTAACCAAATTTATTTGTCGGCAATCTTACATTTACTACAGTTTAGCAATTGCTTAACACTTTATCTAATACAATAATTATATCTTCATGTTAACTGAAATCATTTTAATACCGATTAGTATTTAATCCCGATAATTATCGGAAGATCAATAACTTCATTCCATTTGTTATTCCTCTTAAATATCTATCGGCATTATCTTTAAATAACTTTTTAATATTAATGGTATAAATAAAAGCACAATGGAAAAGCGAAATAAAATTATTTATTGGACCACAACCGGATTACTTACTGCCTTAATGTTAATGTCGGCAGGCATGTATTTTATGAATTACGAAATGGTGAGTGCAACTTTTCTAAAATTAGGATTCCCAACTTTTGTAATTTATCCTTTAGCTGTAGCCAAACTGTTAGGATTAATTGCCATACTATCTAAAAAATCGCAATTATTAAAGGAATGGGCTTACGCCGGATTTTTCTTCGATTTTGTACTTGCCTTTTTTGCCCACATTATTGCGCAAGATGGAGAATTCGCTCCGGCACTCGTGGCAATCATATTATTAGTAGTTTCGAGAATATATGATAACAAAGTGTTCAGGTAAAACAAAGACATCTATCGCTGTCCCTGATTTGTAATCAGGGACCGTAGAGTTCTGAATTTTCAATTCAATAAATCGGATTATAAATCCTATACTCCAATCCTGTGATCTACAAATTCACAGGAGCCAAAGATCGTACGATGACAAATTATTTGCTCAAACAACTTGAGCAGCTTACCCAAACACATTGAGCAGTCTACTCAAACAACTTGGGCAGCTTACTCAAGCAACTTGGGTAGCATTACCCAAACGCCTTGAGTAGTAAAAGTCAAAACGATGCAAAACAAAAAAGCATCCCTAAGTGGGATGCTTTTGAATACAAGCTCTGTTTGTATTATATTATTTCACTGCAACAACTAAGTATTTTGAAGCTTTCCAGAATTCTTCAGGGTTTAAGATTGTAATTGCTTCAATCTCTTTTTCTGTTCCTTCTAATCTGTAAGAATCACTTGGGTGTGAAGTTACCAGGCTAACTTTTTTACCTGAAACTGGAATAGTTGTAGTTTGGGTAATGTCAATTTGGTTAAAGTTTTCTGGATTGATTTTTTGGTTCAATTTGTTTGTAGCACCAATTCCCAATAATCCACCTTGGCTAGTAACCACTTGTTTCATTTTCAATTCCTTGATATCGCCAATCACATAGTGTGCTGTATTCAAGTCAGTAGTTTGCTCTTCAATAATTTTTGCCTTGTTTTCGTTCTCGGTGTTCAATGCTACAACAGTACCATTTAACTCAGTTACTTGTCCATTCAAGTTTTCAACTTCAACGTTCAATTGAGCAACTTGATCAGATAATGCTGCGATAGAAGCATCTTTTTCTTCAACTTGTGATTTTAAACCAGCAACCAATTTCTTTAGTTTCGAGTTTTGGTACCAGCTGTTCTTCAACTTCTTGTCCAGGTTTTCAATTTTAGCTCTGTTTTCTTCCAACAACTCACGAACCAGGTTCAAATCATTTACCATTTGTTCTTTCTGTCCAACTGAAGGATTCTCATTGGCACTAACAGAAATGATCTGTTCTTTCTCCTTAATGATGTTCAGGTTTGCTGCAATAACATCAAACGACTCAACAAACTCATCGATAGTAGAATCTTTCTCTTGAGCCATTACAGTTAACTGTTGATTCTGCTCACGAAGTTGTTTTAATTCTTTTTGGTTACAAGCTGTAAAAAATGGTAACACTAATAATGCAAATACTAACTTTCTCATAATTCTTAATTTTTTAAACAGGTTTACATCAATTCAAATTCACAAATACTATATGAGAATACTGTGCCGTAAATATTTTTCATGCCAAAAGAAAATCACAAAACCCACTTAAACATTGATAATCTTACACTTTAGCTCTTTTTTATTTTTTGGCACATTAAAATATGGAGGATGGTTCGGACAAAAACCTGTGGTAAAGATTCCACACTTTGTAGAAAAGGATTCTACAAAAAAAGCCTGCACAAGGCAGGCTGGAGGGTGTACCCTCGAAAAACTCCGAAGGCAATCGATTATCTTTTAATTCTTATTCCATATTAAGGCAGCAGCTCCCAATACGGCAGCATTATCCTTAATTCCTGAAGGCAGAACTTGAATTTTACCTTTATATATAGGCATTAAATTTTTCTCTAGAGTTTCTCTTACTGGTTCAAACAAGATATCTCCAGCTTTGGCAAGACCTCCAAATAAGAAAATTGCTTTTGGACTGGTAACCGCTACTACATTTGCCAAAACTTCACCCAACATTTGAGCGGTATAAGCAAAAGTCTCGTTTGCAACAAGATCTCCTCTACCAGCAGCTTCAGCAACCATTTTGGCAGTTAATTCACTAAAAGGAATATCTCTCAGTTCACTATCACCTAAATGTCTTGCCAATAATTTATATACCGATCGTTTTACTCCTGTAGCTGAAACATAGGTTTCCAAACAACCTTTTCTTCCACATCCACATTCGCGTCCACTCTTGCGAACAATCATATGTCCAACTTCTCCTGCAAAGCCATCGTGCCCGTATAGCAAATCTCCGTTTACCACAATACCACTTCCCAATCCGGTACCAAGTGTTATTACCATGAAGTTGTTCATGTCTTTTGCTGCACCAAATACTTTTTCTCCCATTGCAGCAGCATTGGCATCATTGGTAATCATTACCGGAACGTCCAAACGCTCTTTAACCAAATCAACCAAAGGAACACTTCCCTTCCACTTTAAATTCGGAGCATTTTCAATCGTACCCGTATAATAACTTGCATTGGGTGCACCAATTCCTACTCCAATGATATTTAAAACACCTTCATACTCCTTCAACTTAATCTGAACAAGTTCGAATAAATCATCAAGGTATTTATTAATGTCATCATGATTTTGTGTTGGTATGCTGCCTGTAACCAAACAATTCCCTTCACGATCAATACATCCAAAAACAGTATTGGTTCCTCCTATATCTATTCCTAAAGCAACTTCCTTCATTTCAATACTTTTCTTCTATTAATAAATGTCCTAATGTTTGTGTCCTTTTAATGCGTAATACAATATATATGCATAACACAAAATTGCAACAACAAAAGAATTAGCAAGACCAAAACTATCAGCCAAAATACCCATAATCATAGGAACAACTGCTCCTCCTACAATGGCAAGACACAAGATCCCTGATCCCTGGCTGGTATGCTTTCCTAGTCCATCAATTGCCAAGGTAAAAATGGTTGGGAACATGATTGAGTTGAATAATCCAACCAATACAATACTCCATAGTGCAACATATCCAGTTGTCATCATACTAATTAAAATTAGGGCTACAACCATAACCGAATTAAATGCCAATACTTTGGCTGCCGACATTTTTTGCATAACTGCAGAACCAATAAATCGGCCTACCATGGCACCTCCCCAAAATACAGAAACATATGTGGCTGCTTCGGCTTCACCAAATAAATGTAAGCCCTCATCACCAAAGTACATCACCAAAGCACTACCGATTGCAACCTCGGCTCCAACATATGTGAATATTCCTATTGCTCCTAAAACCAAATGACGAAACTTCCAAGCTGATCCTTCAGCTTTTTCTTCTTCGGCATCCTGAATTTTAGGAAGCTTTACAAATGCAAAAATTACTGCAATTACAATTAAAGCTAACGCCAAACCTACGTAAGGCATCTGAACTGCTTCTGCCTTTCCTACACTATCAGTTGCAGTATTATCAAGAATTAACCAAGCACCAAAAATTGGAGCTACCGTTGTTCCTAGTGAATTAAATCCCTGAGTAAGATTCAATCTACTCGATGCAGTTTCAGGTGTACCCAATTCCGCTACATACGGATTTGCAGCCACCTGCAATACAACAATTCCAGATGCAAGAACAAATAATGCAAACAAGAAGAATCCGTAGGATAAGAAATTGGCTGCAGGAAAAAACATTGCTGCCCCAATACCTGCTATTGTTAATCCTGTTACAATTCCCATTTTATATCCAATCTTGCCAATAATCCAACCAGCTGGCAAAGACATTAGAAAGTAAGCCCCAAAAAATGTGAACTGCACAAGCATTGCCTGCGTAATTGATAAATCGAATAATCCTTTTAAGTGAGGAATTAGAATATCGTTCATACAGGTTAAAAATCCCCACATGAAAAATAATGAAGTTAGCAATGCCAATGCACCCTTATAATTCATTCCGCCTTTAGCACCGGTTTTTTCCGAGCTGATATTTGTACTTATTGATACCATATCTTATTATTTCAATCGTTTGAGTTATTGCAAGACAAATCTCTTTGATTTTCCAGTAAATGCATTTTACTATTTTATCATTTAATTGTACTATATTTGCATCATCACTATACTAAGCCACTACATAAGCTAATACATTATTACCATTAAGGAAATACGTATCAATTGGGAATTCAACACCCAAAATAAAAACATATTAGCAGTTTTTATAAATACAGCTGGCTTTAACTGATAAAATAATACAATCATGTCATTAATTTTAGAAGAAATTTCGGTCAAAAGGGAACATTCATTCCGTTCAAAAATTGATGTACTACCACACATTGAGGTACCTTGGCATTACCATCCAGAGTATGAATTGATATTCATTGAAAAAAGTCATGGAACCCTGGTGGTGGGCGATTGTATCGATCATTTTAATGATGGTGACATGATCTTTATTGGTCCCAATACACCTCATATCATGAAAAATGATGATTTGTTTTATAGCAAAGAATCAGAAGAAAGAGTGATTGCCTGGGTGGTTCATTTCAAAGAAGATAGTTTTGGTAAAGAATTCTTTTTATTGCCTGAGATGAAAAGAATCAAAGAAATGCTAATCAATTCATTTAAAGGAATTCGTATTGATGGAAGTACCAAATACAAAATTATCCAGCTCCTACAAAATCTACATAACTCAGATTATTCACAAAGGATAATTATTCTATTACAAATCCTTCAATTAATAGCTCAATCAGAAGATCTGGAATATTTGGCGTCGGATAGTTTTGTAGAATCCTTTAAGCAAAGTAGCAATCAAAAACTATATAAGATATACGAATACGTTAGTGAGAACTTTCAACAAAAGATTGACCTAGATGAAGCTGCAAAAGTAGCGAATATGAGCAAAACAGCCTTTTGCAGGTTTTTTAAGAGCAAAACACAAAAAACATTTTCTGAATTTCTGAATGAGATGCGTATCAATTACGCACAAAAACTTCTTGCCGAAGGCAAGCTAACCGTAGCACAAATTGCCTATGAGTGTGGATTTAATAGTCCATCCTATTTTAACAAGCAGTTTAAGGCAAATACAGGCAAAACTCCATTGCAGAAAAAGGAGCATTCATACTAATACCCGATTAAACCGAGATTTCAACTTGTTTACAAATAGGTAATCAATTTTGCTCATTTACTTCCATTAAAAACTCCACTAGATTCTTCTCATGCTCCAAATTTAATTTTTTTCGAAGACGGTATCGCTTCACCTCCACACTACGAGGTGATATATTGAGTAATGATGCAATTTCTTTTGAAGTCATATTCATGCGTAAAAGAGCACAAAAACGAAGATCGTTCGGTGTTAAGTCGATATATCTCTTTCTTAAATTCTGTAGAAATGTTTCGTTGGCCTTATCAAAATTTTCATTGAATAGCTTCCAGTCTTCTTCACTACTAATTCCTGATTGAATCAACTTATTTATGTCTTTCAACCTCTTCTTGGCGGTAGCAGCAATTACATGTATTTCCAGCTTCTCCAGCTGTTCTTTTAATTGGTTTAACAGGTCATTCTTCTTAGTAACCAGCATGGTATAATTGGCCAACTCCTTCGATTTATTCTCAATTTCCTCTCTTAAATGCTCATTCTTTAGCTTAATGATTTTCTCTTCATTCTCCTCCTGAAGTTTTAAATAGTACTTTCTTTTTTGCTTATCAAGTTTATAGTAGTAAACTACCCGAAAACCTCCAATAAGAGCAAAAAACAGAAGCCAATAAATGATTTTAGCCAACTTGGATAAATACCATGGGGGCAATATTGTGAACGAATAGGAAGCTATTTTAGACATACTCCCATAATTGTCTGTCGCTCTCACTGTAAATTTATAATCACCATGAGGCAATTTTGAATAGTTTACCAAAGTACGATCAGAGGGATCAGACCAAAATACATCATAGCCTTCCAATTTCCATTGGTATTTTAATTTTCCAAAACGGTATACCGGAAGAGAAAATTCAAAGTTCATGTTATTTTTTGAATTTGCTATTTCTCCGGGATTCTCCAAATCTAAGGCCTGATGTAACTTTGAGGTTTGAGAATTACAGGAAATTTCGCGTAAAATCACCTGATGATTTTGCAGTGATAATGATTTATCCATTTGATGCGATGAAAAAATGGAAAAACCAGCATCCTGACAGATCAAGTAATCACCTCTTCCCAATGCTATAATATTCTCATACCCATCTAGAGTACTTCCTCTTAGTAACTGAAAAGACAAGGCATCTATACTTTTTATCTCTCCATGATTCATTAATACACGAGCACACTTACCCTTTTTAAAGAACCAATAATTTCTACTATCAATAGAGATAATTTTATAAGCATCTTTAAAATCTTTCAGTCCCGTATTTAACTTTTTAAATGGAGCTAACTTCTCTTGATTGTAGTCATAGGAAAACAGTTTCTCCTTAGTTGTAAAAACCACTTGTTGATCAACTTTAAAAACATTCACATTTGAATCATCGGGAAGTCCATTCTCTTTGTTATAGAATTCACTTTTTAATACAGAGCTAAAATCCGAATTCAATTTGAGCTTATACAATCCTCTATAAGCATGACTGGTCCATAGGTTTCCCTTGTAGTCGAACTCAAGAAACTCTGTTGGCTCATGATAGCTTTTTACCATATGAAACATTCTCCATTGCCCTCCACTCTTCTTATAAACAACCAAACCTATATACGTTCCCTGAATTAACAAATCTGGATTACCAGGAACCTCTTTAAGAATCCAACCTCCCGAAACATTTGAAATGCGCCCAATGCCTTTTTCAGAAATTAGAAATGTTCCATTATTGTGTCCACAAAAAAGTACATCATCCACTACTTTCAAGTTCCAAACTTGTCCTTGCGTATCTTTTATGAGAGTAAAATCTGTCTCAAGTTGCAACAATTTTGCATTCCAAACAGCACTATATAATCCATGATTGGTTCCCAGATACAATTTGCCATTAAAAATAGCAGCACTATACACAGTACCCAACTCCCCACTCCTATCATGATAATAACGAAATGAAGAATTCAGGTTGATAAAATCTATTCCATTATCCAAACTCAGCCATAAATTATTATACTGATCTACCTTAATTCCAAGAATCGTATTATTCTGTAAACCTTGACTTTTAGTAATATGGCTATATATCCCACCATTCTTATCAAGAACAACCAAGCCCTGAGTTATAGTTCCAAACAGATAATACTCCTTATCATTTATGGAAACCGTAGCAGCTTTATTGAGCTGAAAATTCTTCAAGAAATCATCTGCATCATTTTTCCATGGAGTCATCTTTTCATTTTCGTATTTATAAAGGCCTCCAAGTTCTGATCCCAGTAGAATACCCTTTTCTCCATATGGTATAGCAATATTAATCGTTTTTGGAGATAGCTGGTCTGTACCTTTTAAGGCAACTAATGAGTCTTGCTTAAATTCATATAAGCCCATATTCTGGATACTAACCAACAAACGATCTCTAATTTTAAAGAGTGAAAAGACATTAGCTGGAGTATTAATAATGGTTAATTTTTCTCCATCATACACAAATATTTCTGCAAATGATTGAAAATACACCTTATTGTCCCAAATACATATTTTCCAAATATCCTGATTTTTAATTTGATGATCCTCTACGAACTTAATCAAAGAAAAATACTCGAGTTGTCCATTTTTATTTTTTTCCCAATACCCAAACTCTTCATGCGCTCCAACATAAACTCTTCCGGCAGAATCTACAGCAACAGATCGGACAATTTGCTCTGCCGGTAAGGGATATAACTTCCAGCTTGCACCATCATACTCTAATAACCCATCTGAATTGGCAAAGTACATTACTCCATTAACTCCTTGGCAAACATCCCAATTCTGATTGGCACCATTATATTCTAATTTCGAGAAATTCTTCACAAAAGGCATAAGCAATTGCTTGGTTCTTGCCTGTCCAATGTTCACACATAAAAAACATATGAAAAATAGTAATGGTACAATAATTTGATGATATCGAGTTTTCATATACATATACTTAATGTTGGAGTACTAAGAATAACCAATATATTTTTTCATTATCACTTTTTACAGTTGATATATCCTTCTACGCAAACAGAAAATATGGTTTCTTCTTTTTATAGTGTCAAATATACTCTGAAAAGGTTTTCAATCGCAAAAACTCACTACAACATTACCACAACATTGGAGATTTTACGTGCATTTTTTACCAACCAATAAAAACACACAACTACACTTACTAACTGATACTTAACAACCACAACGCACTTCTCTTAAAACCTGTTTGGCTCAAGTTTGGGTCGTTTTTTTTTTTTCACCTTCTATTCCTCCAATATTTGTTGCTGTAAAAAACAAAGCAATGAATCGAATTAACCCATTTTTCATTTCAACTAAATTTTTTCATTTATGCAAACCTTACCACAAACCCGTTTATTAATAGCAAGTCTTTTTACAGCTTCTGTACTATTATTCTCGTCTTGCTCGGAACATGATATAACAGAAGAAAGTGAAACAGGAACATTACAAATCACTCCCCAAGTTTCCATGGATGTTGTCCCAGAGTCTAATGGCACGAAGGCAAACACTGTATATGGAATGGAAACCAACGATTTTGGAGTATTTATTACCGGCACTGACTATAACAATAGTTCTTATAAACTAGGAACTTTTCCTGCTGAAGGAATTTTAATGCCAGCGGGAGACAACTTTAACCTTACCATTGACTCTGGATGGATTGGTGTTATCGATGGAGATGGAAACTCTGACTACCGAGGTGCCGGATGGGATACTCCCTTCTATAAAGGTGCTTACAATCCTTTCTCAGTTACACAAAACAATGTAACGACTTTATCTTTTGCTATTCTGCAAACAACAGTATTAATTGACGTGGAATTTATTCAGACAGGCGACGACGGAATTCCTGCTGATTATGAAACAATCGAAGCGGAAGTAACAGCATCATGGGCTGATAAACATTTAAAATATACTCCTGCAGAAACGCGCACAGGGCATTTTATTGCTGATCTAAAAATGACAACTCCCCCAGCAACCTCCATTGCTGATTATGGAACTGACACTTACACAGTAGTTGTCAATTTAGTCGATGCAGAAGGAGTACTCCCTACGATTAATAAAACATTTACAACAGCTGAACTAACAGCCAACCATAAATACACTTTCGAAATCAAAATGGATATAACCAAAACCAAGTTAGATGTGAATGTGATTGATGTGGCCGCTCAAGTTGAAAGCCCAATTACCCTATACATTTAAAACAAAAACGAATCAGTTATAGTATAACCAAACTAAATAACATTTCCTAATGAAAAAAAATCTTCTCATTATCCTTATGACGCTGTTTTCTAGCGCCATTTGGGCACAAAATCTTACAGTAACAGGAAAAGTAACATCCCAAGATTATGAAATGGGAATACCTGGTGTAAGTATTGTCGTAAAAGGTACTACCACAGGAACAACAACCGATATTGATGGAAACTACACCATTTCTGTTGCTCCTAATGCAAACTTAATTTTCAGCTTCGTTGGTATGCTCAGTAAAGAGGTTGCTGTAAACAACCAGACTAAGCTCAACGTGATATTGGAAGCTTCTGCAACAGGACTTGAAGAAGTCATGGTTGTTGGTTACGGGGTACAAACCAAAAAGGACATCACCGGATCTATCGTTGGAGTAAAAGGAGATGAACTAAAAAATGTTAGCTCTCTTTCTCCAATGCAATCGATTCAGGGAAAATTAGCCGGGGTACAAATTGTCAACTCAAGTGCTCCTGGTTCAGCTCCAATGGTTCGTATCCGAGGAATTGGTAGTATGAAGGCCGGTGTTGACCCATTATACGTGGTTGACGGAATTGTAACCGGTGATGTGCGAAACATTAATCAGGAAGATATTGTTTCGGTAGATATCCTTAAAGATGCTTCTTCTGCTGCAATTTATGGTGTAAGAGCCGCAAATGGTGTGATTCTTATCACTACAAAATCTGGTTCTAAAGGTAAAATGGAAGTGAACTTTAGCTCTAAAGTTGGGGTACACAAAATCATTAACGAAGTTGAAATGGCTGACAGCAAACTGTTCGCGGAATATTCAAACGAAGCAGCAGCTTACGATAACCAGGAAGCTCCTTACGATTTATCGAAAATCAAATACAACACAAACTGGTTGGATGCCATTACTCGCGAGGCATTTACTCAAGAGCACAACCTGTCGGTTAACGGAGGAGGTGAAAAAAACACTTACTTTTTCTCTTTGGGATATATGGAGGATCAGGGAATCCTGAAAACCAATGATTACAGCAGGCTATCAATGCGATTGAATAATACTTACCAGCTTACCGATAAAATCAAACTGGGAAACAACCTTAGCATTAGCCGATACAAATCAAACAATGCTCCTTTTGGAACATTTACCGATGCTTATCGCCAGTCACCAACAGTTCCTGTTAAAGATGAAAATGGTGACTTTGGTTACACAATCAAAAACAATGTAGCCAACCCGGCAGCCACCCTGCATTACAACAATAGCCGCAACTGGGGAACCCGTATTCAAGGATCCTTGTTCGCAGAGCTGGAATTGATGAAAAACTTAAGCTTCAAATCTACATTTAGTGTTGATGCATCTTACTCTAAGGATAGAAGCTATACTCCTAAATACGAAGTATCTCCTAACCAAAAAAGTGAACACTCATCACTTTCTACTGGTCGAGGCGAATATTCAACATGGATTTGGGATAACATTCTAACCTATCAATTCAAGTTGGGTGACAAGCACGATTTCAAACTGATGGCAGGAACCACTGCTGAGAAAACAGAAACAAGTTGGTTAGGCGGATCAAGACAAGGTATTCCGGAACAAAGTCAATACTGGTATCTGGATGCAGGAGATGTTACCTCTGCAACCAACGGAAACGGAGGTGACAAGTATACCAGAAACTCATATATCGGTCGTTTCAACTATGCCTATGACAATAAGTATTTGTTGACTGCTACCATGCGTCGTGATGGTTCTTCAAAAATCTCTAAAACACAACGTTGGGGAAACTCTCCTTCAGTAGGTTTAGGTTGGAGAATTTCAGAAGAAAATTTCATGCAGGACATTAACTGGTTGGATAATTTAAAGCTAAGAGCCAGCTGGGGTAAGCTTGGAAATGACAACATCGGATCCAATGCATTTCTTTACACAATGGCTACCAAGCAATATGTTTTCGGAGAAACTCAAACCGTAGTTAACGGTACTACAATTGAAGGAATCAAAGACCTTGGATTGAAATGGGAGGTTACCACTGAATACGACCTTGGATTAGAGTTCTCATTCTTCAATAAGATTACTGGTGAGTTGGATTACTACAACAAATTAACTTCGGATGCTTTAATCGATGCTCCATTAGATCAGATTTTCGGAGCTAACAGCTACTTGACCAATATGGCTGACATTCGTAACGAAGGTTTCGAATTATCAGTAAACTGGAGAGAAAAAGTAAATGAAGATCTTACTTTCACTTTTGGAGTAAACCTTACCCACAACAAAAATACCATTGAAAATGTTGCCAGCGGTCTTCCTATTGTTGCCGGAGGCTTAGGAAACGGACAGGTAACAACCAGAACCGAAGAAGGTGAAGAAATCGGTAGTTTCTGGGTGTACCAAACCGATGGAATCTTCCTGTCGCAAAGTGATGTTGATTCATACGTAAACAAAGATGGTGGTAAAATTCAACCTGATGCAAAACCAGGTGATTTCCGCTACAAAGACACTAATAACGACGGTGTTTTAAATGATGATGACCGTGTTTATATGGGATCATATCAGCCTAAACTATATTATGGTTTCAATGCTGGAATCAACTATAAAAACTTTGATTTCCAAATCGATTTCTATGGAAATTCAGGCAACAAGGTTTACAACGGGAAAAAAGCCCAAAGATGGGGGAACGAAAATATAGAAGCATCCTTGGCTGACAGATGGACTGTTGATAATCCATCCAACACAACACCAAGAGCTTCCAATGGAGTTCCAATTGCCTCATCTTACTATGTTGAGTCTGGTTCATATTTCAAAATCAACAATATCACACTAGGTTACACCTTACCTAAATCATGGGTTAACTCGGTAGGAATTAAAAACGTGAGATGTTACATGAGTGCAACTAATCCAGTTATCTGGCAAAAATACAGTGGTTATACTCCTGAATTGCCAGGAGGAGCACTTGATGCTGGTATCGAGCTAAATGCTTATCCAACTGCAGCTACTTATCTGTTTGGAATTAATGTTACATTTTAATGCGTCACAAAGGTCAAACCATTGAAAAACTAAAAAAATGAACAACAAAATTTTAGATATAACTATTGCATGCCTACTGAGCATTTTGTTACTAATGACCGCAGCGTGCAGCGATGAATTTCTTGAGATAGATCCACAGGTGAATCAAACTCCTGAAGATTATTTCTCAAGTTCAGAAAATACAGCTACCGAACTTGTAAATGCAGTATACAGCAATTTGCATGAATGGGATCAACACACATTTTCATGGATTGGAGTATCGAGCATTACCTCTGATGATGCCGACAAAGGAAGTGATCCCGGGGATACAGGAGCTGATAAGCACGAATTGGATGATTTTAATTTCACAGCTTCCAGTATCTCATTTAATGAAATTTGGGGATCTAATTACAGAGGTATCTCTTTCGCAAATCAAGCGCTTAATGTAATCCCAAACCTGGAAATCGATGAAAACTTAAGAAATCGTCTAGAAGGTGAAGCAAGATTTTTAAGAGCCTATTATTACTGGACTTTGGTAAGATGCTTTGGAGGAGTTCCGAAAATTGACAAGTTACCTGATGCTGGTAATCCAGAGGATCTTGCTAATGGAAGAACCAGAGCAAGTAAGGAGGAAATTTATGAGTTGATTATTTCCGATTTGCAATTTGGGGTAACACACCTTCTGGAAAGAAGCCAAATGAGCATGGACGATTTAGGGCGTGCTACCAAAGGAGCTGCAAAAACCTTCCTAGCAAAAGTATACATGTACAAGAAAAACTGGGGTGAAGCATTACGCTTAACCAATGAAGTAATGCTTTCAGGAGAATATGCTTTGGTAAGTGATTATGCAACCATATGGAGAGAGTCCGGAGAAAACAGTTCCGAGTCGATTTTTGAAGTTCAGGCTTCTGGTGTAACCCCAAATAAAGGGATTCAAGGGTATGCTGTTTGTCAGGGTGTTCGCGGTCAATTAGGATGGGGATTCAACACTCCTTCTGAATCACTAGAGAAAGTCTATGAAGATGGAGACCCTAGAAAAGAGGCAACAATCATTTTCCCAGGTGAAACCATGTGGGACGGAGTTGTTATTAACTCAGAAACTCCAAACCCTCGCTATAACGAAAAAGCATACTTCAGTAAGACTCAGGAAACTTTCAATGGTAATGACTGGGAAACTAGTAAAAACCTTCGAATTTTCCGTTACGCAGAAGTCCTGTTAATTAATGCTGAAGCCGCTAACGAATTGGGACAAACAAGTCAAGCTTTAGAGTCTTTGAACAAAGTTCGTTCAAGAGTAGGATTACCTAATGCAACTGGTGATGATCTAAAAAATAAAATCTGGCATGAGAGAAGAGTTGAATTTGGGATGGAACACGACCGTTTCTTCGATTTGGTTCGCCAAGGAAGAGCTGGTGAAGTCCTACGTGCTCACGGTAAAAACTTTGTAGATGGAAAACACGAAGTATTCCCAATTCCTCAACGTCAGATAGAATTAAGTGAAGGAATGCTAAAGCAAAACAACGGTTACTAAATTTCATGGTCAAATTCTGCAGGAGTCTTAAAGCTCCTGCAGACAACTACCTATTAAAACAAATAAGCAATGTCACATTTAATCAAAATATACCTATCACTCTCACTTTGCCTGATCATTGGCTGTTCGAGCAGTAGCTCTGATGAATATATTCCTGAAAAGGACGCTGAGCCAGAAGCTAAGCTTACCGATGCCGAACTTATTGACATCGTTCAAGAGAAAACCTTTGCCTACTTTTGGGATTTCGGACACCCGATTTCTGGATTAGCTCGTGAGCGAAGTAATGAGAAACCAGATACAGTAACAAGCGGAGGAAGCGGTTTCGGTATCATGGCTATCGTTGCAGGTGTAGAACGCAACTATATCACCCGCCAGCAAGCTGTTGATCGCCTATTAAAAATGACAGATTTCTTGGAGAATAAAGCGACTCGTTACCATGGTGCATGGTCTCATTGGTTAAGTGGTACAACAGGAAAGACCATCCCTTTTTCACACAAGGACAATGGTGCAGATCTTGTTGAAACAGCCTTCCTGGTACAAGGAATGTTGACTGCCAGAGAGTATTTTGATGCAGAAACTGAAAAGGAGCAAAAGCTTAGAGCTACCATTACCAGATTGTGGGAAGAGGTTGAGTGGGACTGGTTTGCCCAATCAGGAGAATACTTGCTATGGCATTGGTCTCCTAACTATCAATTTGAAATGAACCTGCCTTTGCGTTCATTTAATGAAACTCACATTGCTTATATTCTGGCTTTGGCATCACCTACTCATCCAATAGATAAGAGTGTCTATGAAAAAGGATGGATTGGAAACAACTACGTTAGAGAATTAGATCCAACAAAACGTAATGATTATGGAGGACCTTTATTCTTTACACATTATTCGTATTTGGGATTAACTCCTCACATCACTGATCAACACATGTCATTGGCCGGCTATTCGTCTTACTTCGAAAGAAATAAAAAGCAGACACTTTTGAACCGTCAGTGGTGTATCAGTAATCACAGCACTTACAGTTATTATGGAGAGAGTTGCTGGGGATTAACCGCAAGTGATACTCCGGGTGGTTATATGGCACATGCTCCAAATAATGACAATGGAACCATCACACCTACAGCAGCCATCTCATCTATTGTTTATACACCTGAATATACTCTGGATGCCATGAGGTTCTTCTATGAAAAAATGGATGAATACAATCTTTTTGGTCAGTATGGCTTCAAAGATGCATTCAACATTAGTAAAGGATGGGTGGCCAAATCATACCTGGCCATTGATCAGGGACCAATTGTTGTAATGATAGAAAATTACCGTTCCGGTATCATATGGGATACTTTTATGAAAACCCCCGAAATAGGTGTAGCCTTGGATAAAGCAGGTCTTAGCCTAACAAAATAACACAATTCAATTAGTTAGTAAATTCCTTAGAACAAGAGCTTAATGCTCTTGTTCAGGGACTCCCTAACCCAATTCATAACCTAAAATTTTAACTTATGAATCTAAAAACAAAACAGTTAAGCTTAATCATTGCAATATTTTCCACATTTACAATAGCATGTAGTTCTTCTGATGAAGAGGAAATAATTGAACCTGTTGATCCTTGTGCAGATGTAGTAAAAGACAACAGTATAATTTCTGATTTTGAATGCCAGCAAAACTTTTTTATTGGTGCCGATGCAAGCAAGGAAACTCAGGCCCCTGCAATTGATAACACCAACAAATCAGGAATTAATACCTCCAATAAGGTCGGTAAATTCATCGATGATGGAAACCAAGCTTGGGACAACCTCTTAATTGACTTTGGTTCTGCATACAACCTAACGGACAGAAGCCAACTTAAAATCAAAGTACTTGCTCCCAAAGCAGGAATCCTGATTGCTAAATTGGAAGGCGGAAGCTTGACTATAGAACAAAGCGTTCAGATCGAAAAAATCAATGAATGGGTGGAATGCTCATTCAACTTTAGAGAAGCCATCGACATGGATAACACCAAACTGGTTCTTTTCTTTAACGCAGGTGCTGATGATGGTGCCAGCGAAGAAACCTACCTGATTGATGATATCCGATTTGTGGAAAATGATTTCCCAGAAATTGTTGATCCTTGTGAAGGCGTAGAAAAAGACATGAACATCATCTCTGATTTTGAATGCCAGCAAAACTATTTCATTGGTGGAGATCCTACTCTGGATACTCAAGCTCCTGTAACCAACAATCCTGATCAGTCAGGTGACAACACATCTGAAAAAGTTGGAAAATTCATTGACAACGGAACACAGGCTTGGGACAATATGCTTATCGATTTTTCTACGGCCTACGACTTAACCAACCGTAGTCTTTTAAAGATGAAAGTCTATACAGAAAATACAGGTATTCTAATAGCAAAGTTAGAAGGTGGTGACGTGGTCGTTGAGCAACAGGTTCAAATGGAGACAACTGGTCAATGGGTTGAATACTCTTTCAATTTCAGAGAAGCAGTTGACATGAACAACACCAAACTAATCCTGTTCTTCAATGCAGGAGCCGAAGATGGCCAGGAAGAAGAAGTTTATTATGTGGACGACATCAAGTTTGTAGAGAATAATATACCTGTAGATGATAACCCATGTAATGGTGTTGATAAAGACATGAGCATCATCTCTGATTTTGAATGTCAGCACAACTATACATTCACTGGAAGACTGGAGGCTGGAATAGACAATCTATACAAAGCAGGAATCAACCAAAGCGAGAAAATTGGTGAATTTACCGATGATGGAACAAATGCCTGGGATTTCCTTTTGGTTGACTATGAAAAAGCCATAGACCTTTCTACCAAGAACAAATTGAAACTGATGATTCACTCCGATAAGGCAGTTCAATTCCTTGCCAAGCTGGAAGGTGGAACCTCTGCTGCCCATGAAATCTGGATGGATATTACCACAACCGGAGAATGGGTTGAGTATACCGTTGATTTTAGCTCACAGGCAAATGAAAACCATAACAAAGTAGTTCTCTTCTTCAATGCAGGAAAAGATGACGGAGGTGCAACAGACAAGTATTACCTGGATAACATCCGCTGGGAATAACAACCGGACAAACAACATTAAAACCCGAATAAAAGGGGCATGAAGCCCCTTTTATTCAATCATGAAATAATTTATTAAACTATTAATTAAATGCGACTAAAATCTTTATTACTTCTAGTAGGATTAGTGATGAGTGGAGCCTTGACCCTTTCAGCGAAGGTCAACAAAAAACCGGCTCCCTGGGAGAGAGAAACTAAAATGGAAGCCTTTGTGGATTCTCTTTTACAAAAGATGACACTGGAGGAAAAACTGGGACAGCTTACCCTGTTCTCAAGTAGCTGGGATATTACGGGTCCAATCACCAACAACAATTACGTTGAGGATGTAAAAAAAGGAAAAGTAGGCGCCATCTTTAATGCCTATAGCGCGGACTTTACCTACCGCTTGCAAAAGGAAAACATGGAGAATACCCGTTTAAGTATTCCTTTGCTTTTCGGATACGACGTGATTCACGGTCACTGGACAACCTTTCCTATCCCATTGGCTGAAGCCTGTTCATGGGATCTTGAATGGATTGAAAAGAGTGCTCGAATTGCAGCTATCGAAGCCACTTCGGAAGGTTTACACTGGACTTTTGCTCCTATGGTAGATATTGCACGCGACCCTCGTTGGGGACGAATTGCTGAAGGTGCCGGGGAAGATATCTTCCTGGGATGTGAAATTGCCAAAGCACGTGTTCACGGATTCCAGGGCGATGACCTAAGCAAAACCAACACAATGCTGGCCTGTGCCAAGCATTATGCTGCTTATGGTGTAGCGCAGGCAGGGCGCGATTACCACACTGTGGACATTTCAAACCGTGAGCTTTGGGGCACTTACATGCCTCCTTTCAAGGCCGCTTTAAATGCTGGTGTAGCCACTTTCATGACCTCTTTCAATGAATTGGATGGAACTCCATGTACGGGTAACGAATACCTGCTTGATGATGTATTAAGAAAGAAGTGGCATTTCGACGGATTCGTGGTAACCGATTACACATCTATCATGGAAATGACAGAACATGGTAATGTGAAAGACGAAAAAGAAGCTGGTGAAGTAGCCATTAATGCGGGTGTTGATATGGACATGCAAAGTGGTATTTTCAACGACTACTTACCAACTTCTGTTGAAGAAGGTAAAGTTCTTACTTCTCGTATCAACGAAGCCGTTCGTCAGATCCTGAAAATGAAATATCGCCTGGGATTATTCGAAGATCCTTACAAATACAGCGATGTAAAAAGAGCGAAGAAAACCTTAATGAAGCCTGAATTCATTAAGGCATCTCGTGAATTGGCAAAGAGAAGTATCGTTCTGTTGAAAAACGAAGATCAAATTCTTCCTCTTGACAAGAACATCAAGAAACTGGCTCTTATTGGACCATACGTTAAGAACAGACGCGATTTGGTAGGAACCTGGTCTGGTGCCGGAAAATGGGAAAAAGCGGTTACTGTAATGGAAGGTATTGAAAAAGCGGTTTCAAGAAAAACTGAAATTTTATATGCCGAAGGGTGTAAACTGTTTGGTGATGACCGTAGCGGATTCGACAATGCGGTAGCTACTGCCAAGGAAGCTGATGTTGTTGTGCTTATGGTTGGTGAACCTCATGATTGGAGTGGTGAAGCTGCCAGTCGTACCGACCTTGAATTACCTGGTGTTCAACCTGAATTGGTAAAGGAAATCGTGAAAACTGGTAAACCTGTTGTGATGGTGATGATGAATGGTCGTCCTTTAACCATCGACTGGGAAGCTGCTAATGTTCCGGCAATTGTGGAAGCATGGCATCTTGGTGTTCAGGCAGGTCCTGCTGTAGCTGATGTTTTGTTCGGAGATTACAATCCTTCAGCAAAACTAACGGTTACTTTCCCAAGAAACGTAGGCCAGATTCCAATCTATTACAACATGAAGCACACCGGTCGTCCTATGGATCCTAACCAAAAGTTTACTTCCAAATATCTTGATTGTCCGAACACTCCTCTTTATCCATTTGGTTTCGGATTGAGTTATACCACATTTGACTATTCGGCTGTGGAACTTAACAAAACAACAATGGGAGCCAACGATCAGATTATTGCCAAAGTGAAAGTAAGCAACACTGGCAAATATGACGGTGAAGAGGTTGTTCAGCTATACATCCAGGATTTGGTTGGTAGTGTAACACGCCCTGTGAAAGAATTGAAAGGATTCAAAAAAGTATTTATCCCGAAAGGAGAAAGTGTAGAAGTAGAATTCACCATTACTGCTGAAGATCTGGCTTTCTACAGAAAAGACATGTCCTATGGGGTAGAAAAAGGTGATTTCAAAGTATTCATTGGGACCAGCTCTCAAGAGGTACAAGAATCACAATTCACATTAACCCAAACTGCTCCCATCGCGGAGAAATAAAAATCGACAAAGGGGGAAGCAATTCCCCCTGTTTTATTTCAAACAAAATCCTTCATGAAAAGTCCGAAGCTACAACAACTACTCACCTCCCTGATCTTACTTGCATTTCTGGGATATGGATGTCATCCCAAACAGGAAGTTCTTCTCACTTCGCCCAATCAAAAACTAATGGTAAGTGCAGGGCAACACGAAGGCCAGCCCTTCTACAAGTTGATCGCCAATCGCGATACACTGATCCACAACTCGCACCTGGGTCTGATCTTTCAAAACATTCTAAAGCAAACCAACAACTACACCCTTGAAGCTGTTGAAACCAGTAAAACCGACACCCTATGGGAAACGGTATGGGGAGAAGATCAATTCATTAAGGAGCAATCAAACAATGTGTGCCTGAGCTTTCGACAAACTCAAGCTCCTCATCTGCAAATGAAAATCCAATTCCGTTTGTTTGATGATGGCCTGGGATTCCGCTATCAAATTCCTCCTCAGGAAGGAATAGACAGCCTTTTCCTTGTAGATGAAATTACAGAGTTCAACCTTACCGGAAACCATCAATCCTGGTGGACTCCGGTGGATTACGACAGCTACGAGAAAGCTTACCAAACTTCACAAGTTAGTGAAGTAGACTCGGTACAGACTCCTTTCACCATGAAGACAGATAAGGGCTACTACCTGAGCATTCATGAAGCAGGCCTGGTCGACTATGCATCCATGACTTTAAAGCGCAATAAAGACAAAATGCTCTCACTGGAATGCAACTTGGTTCCCTGGCCCGACGGCATAAAGGTAAAAGCCGACAAAACCTTGCAATCGCCTTGGCGAAGCATTCAGGTTGGAGAAAAGGCAGTAGACCTAATCAATTCTCATCTCATTGTCAACCTGAATGAACCTAACAAATTAACAAACACAAGCTGGATAAAACCCATAAAATACATGGGCATATGGTGGGGCATGCACCTGGGCCAGCAAACCTGGTTCACAGGTCCGCAACATGGGGCCACTACCAAAAACACCAAAGAACTTATCGACTTTGCTGCGGCCAACCAGTTCGAAGGAGTATTGGTGGAAGGCTGGAATCCCGATTGGAAAAAATTTGGGGAATGGACCTATACCCAAACATATCCCGATTTTGATCTGCCACAGCTTTCTCAATATGGAAAATCGAAAAAGGTACAGATCATTGGCCATCACGAAACCTCTGGTCATGTGGAAAACTACGAATCTCAACTCGATTCTGCCCTGCAATTCTATAGCAAGCACAATGTAAAAAATATCAAAACCGGTTATGTGGGTCCAATTAAAAACGGGCAGTATCACCAGGGACAATGGATGGTGAACCATTACCAGAAAGTAGTGGAAAAAGCTGCCGAACATGAGATCTGCATCATCGCACACGAGCCAGTAAAACCAACAGGTTTGCGCCGTACCTATCCAAACTTTTTATCGAGAGAGGGTGCCCTGGGACAAGAGTTCAATGCTCCATGGTCAGCAGTAAACAACAGTCCGGCACACACTACCATACTTCCTTTCACCCGATTATTGGCTGGTCCCATGGATTTTACCCCGGGAATTTTCGGCCTAACCTACGAGAAGTATGGCATTAGAGACAAAAGGGTAAATACTACACTGGCCAAACAGCTGGCCTTGTATGTGGTAATCTACAGCCCGGTGCAAATGGCTGCCGATTTGATAGAGAATTACAAAAATCAACCTGCTTTTCAATTCCTAAAAGATGTTCCTGTGGACTGGGAAAAATCCATTGCACTGGAGGGAGGTCCTGGTGAATTCATCTCCATAGCACGAAAGGACCGACATAGCAGCGATTGGTTTTTGGGTAGCATCAGCAATGAAACTGCAAGAGAGGTATCCATTCCACTAAGCTTTCTGGAAGCAGGTAAAAAATATCTGGCAGTAAGCTATCAGGATGGGCAAAATGCCGATTGGAAAACAAATCCTTACTCCATAAAAATATCTGAAAAAGAAGTAACAAGTGAAGATAAATTAACTGCTTGGCTAGCAGCCGGTGGAGGACTTGCAATCCACTTTATTGCAAAAGGTGAATAATACCAAATCGAAAGGTAGACAACTCACCACTGGAATCCCCTCCTCTTTTTGAGATGGGGATTTTCTTTTAAAACAAATCGAAGCATCGATTCAAAAGCGCTTCCGAATCGCTATACTCCTTATCAGCTGAGATCAATAGGATTTTTTTCTCCAAATCGCGCAAACAACCTGCACTTGAACAAATCCTCAACTGTTTCTCCCCTACCATTTCAGCCCCATAATCCACACCGATATGACCCGCCACCAAGCTTTTCAAGGGATTCTCTTTTCTATCCTCGCTCAGTAAATCGAGCATTTGAGACACCATCACATCATACTCCTCTTTGTACTGTTTCTCATTTCCATTCATTAAGATATCCCATAAATAATCTCCTTCTTCGGTGTGCATAAATTCCGAACCAATTTGAGGATCATACTTTTTAATGTTCTCAATATGCTTGGTAAATTCATCTCGATGATTGAAATTCTTCAAGTAATTCAAATCGAATTTCTCATCTGCTCCATAACGATTCGAAGCTCCCGTATGATTGATTAAAACTCCTCCCTTTGTTCGCAACATCAGCGGCATATTCATAAAGAATTCAATCACCACCTCTCTACATTTTTGAATTCGATATTCGAACCAGGAAGTAAACTCCAAAGGACCTTTCGCCAAAGGAATCTGGTAAATGTGAACAAACTCATGGTTCCCAAGCAGGCATATTACATCACTATCTGGTTGATTGGCTTTTAAGTCCATCAACTCTTCGATCATTTCAAGCGATTCATCTTTCTGTTTGCCAGGATAAGCATGTATCAAATCACCCAGAAAAACCAAATAATCAGCCTTCCCTTTCTTCTTTAGTTGCTGATAGGTCTTCAAAACTTGTCTAAAATCATAGCCATTACCATGCAAATCAGACACAATCATTAGCTTCCCGCTTGAAATATCTCGAATCATTTATTGAAAAATTAAATACCAATTGAGGGGCAAAAGTTCTATAATTTTTATAAATTAAAAAAGTCTCAACTATTTTTATGTAGAATCTCTTAAAACTTTTTTTTATGCTTGAAAAATTACTTAAAAATACCAAAGATTATTTTTGGAGACTAAATCGTGATGGAGATGTTGTTCTTGGTAGTTCTGATATCGAGCCAAAAGCAAAAATTACTTTTACAATTACTAAAAAATGGGTCAATATTGCTCCTATTGTAGAAGATAGTCCCGGGAATTACATTGGTAAACCTGAAAACTTCTTGAAGAAAAGTAACGAATATGAATTAATTATAAATCTGGTTAAGGCAGTTAAAACCTATTTAAAAGATGATCCTAAAATAGATCATGAAAAATGCCTCAACAACACCATGAAACTATTACAGGATTATTATAGCTAAAACGATTTCATGCTAAAATTCACATTATCAACTTTATTCCTCTTTGCTTTTTTGTGCTCAAACCTGGGTGCTCAAACGGTGAAGAAACTTGAAATTGGAGATAAATTCCCTACCATGAATGGAGAATTGCTTTCGTCCAAGGAAATCAGTTTGCCAGATCATTGCAAGGGTAAAGTTTCTTTACTGATTGTTGCTTTTAAAAGAGGAACTCAACCACAAATCGACACCTGGACCAAACCAGTTATGAAGGAGTTCAGCATGTACGATGAATTCCGATTCATTGAAATTCCAATGATTAGCAACTTTTATTCATGGATATCCAATTACATTAATACTGGAATGAGAAAAGGAATTGTTCCCTCAATGCATAAAAATGTGATGACATACTATGGGCCTCTTTCCGATTATTACTCCTACTTTGGAGTAGAAAACAAAAAATTGTGCCATGTATTCTTGCTAGACAAAGAAGGCAAAATACAATTTATGGATCAAGGGGAAAGTCAGTCTCACAAAAGCAAACTACTCATTGATAAAATTAAAAACCTTCTAAATAATTAGTCCCACTTTTTATCTTTTTTGAATGATGTTCTTGATAAGAAAACTTACTTTTACGTTTTCAATTAAAAGTCAAACAAAATGAACAAGAGAGGATTTGCAAGCGATAACTTTTCTGGTGTTCTGCCTGAAGTTTTAGAAGCAATAAACGAAGCGAACCAAGGACATGTAATGGCATATGGTGGCGATCACTATACTGCATCGGCCATTGAGAAATTCAAACACTTATTCGGTGAGAATATTGATGTTTATTTTGCATTTAATGGCACAGGAGCCAATGTAATTGGTTTATCGGTTTTAACGCAATCCTACAACTCTATTCTTTGTCCGGCAACTGCACACATTCAGGTTGATGAGTGTGGTGCTCCTGATAAATTCACAGGCTGTAAAGTAATTCCTATCGATACGCCAAACGGAAAATTGACTCCGGAGTTAATCAAACCTCAATTGCATGGTTTTGGTTTTGAACACCATTCTCAGCCAAAAGTAATTTCGATTACTCAATGTACCGAGTTGGGAACTGTTTACACTCCTGAAGAGGTGAAAGCCATTTGCGATTTGGCCCACGAGCATGATATGTATGTACATATGGATGGTGCTCGACTGGCAAATGCCGTGGTTAGTTTGGATGTTGATGCAAAAGAAATTACTACCAATGCAGGAATTGATGTACTAAGTTTTGGAGGAACCAAAAACGGAATGATGCTTGGTGAAGCAGTGATCTTCTTTAATCCTGACTTATCGAAGAATGCCAAATACATTCGCAAACAAAGCATGCAACTTTGCTCAAAAATGAGATACATCGGAGCGCAGTTCGATGCAATGCTTACCAATGAGCTTTGGTTAAAGACAGCTCGCCATGCCAATGCAATGGCCAAACTTCTTAAAGATGAAGTGGAAAAAATCCCACAGGTTACCATTACTCAAGAGGTACAGACCAATGGGATTTGGGCCTTGATTCCTAAAGATAAAATTGAAAAACTTCAGGAAGAATATTTCTTCTGGATTTGGGATGAACATACAGGTGAAGTACGTTGGTTATGTTCTTTTGATACCACCAAAGAAGACATTCTAGGCTTTGTGGATCTTTTAAAACAAGAATTGGCATAAACCACCATTCTTAGCAAGAAAACATCAAGCGATAATATAATTTACAATTCTGCCCATTGTTAATTATTAATTACTAATTATTAATTGCTTTTAAATGGCACAACTATTAGAAAATTATTCTCTAAAAAAACACAATACATTCGGCATTGAGGCAAAGGCCAAATATTTCTTCGAATTCGAAACCGAAGCAGAAATACAGGATTTCCTTAAGAAGAATGATATCATAGATACCCAATACATTATTTTAGGAGGTGGTAGCAACCTTCTCTTTACAGAAGATTTTGATGGCTTGGTGCTTCATCCAAACATCACGGGCATTGAACTTCTTGATGAAGATGAAGACTCTGTCTTGTTGCGCGTAGGTTGTAACGAAGAGTGGGATGAATTTGTTGAATGGGCAGTTAACAATGACCTATATGGCATCGAGAATCTATCCTTAATTCCAGGTAAAATTGGTGCTTCTCCAGTACAAAACATCGGGGCTTATGGTGTTGAGGTAAGAGAAGTAATCGAGAATGTGGAAGCCATCTCTATCGAATCCAAAGATGCTGTGATTTTTAGCAATGCACGCTGTGAGTTCGATTACCGTAATTCCGTTTTCAAGAACGAATACAAGAATCTTTTCATCATTACTCATGTACAGTTCCGATTGAAAAAGAAATCTGATCTTAAACTTCAGTACGGTGCAATCAGCAAAGAACTGGAAGCATACGATGAAATCAACCTGAAGAACATTCGCAAGGCAATTATTAAAATCCGAGAAAGCAAGTTGCCCGATCCTGAGGAGTTGGGGAATGCTGGTAGTTTCTTCAAAAATCCGATTGTGGATAAGGAGAAAGCCGACAAACTAAAAGCGCAATTCGAAAACATGCCAAGCTACGAAGTAAATGATTCGGAAACCAAACTGGCTGCCGGTTGGTTAATTGAACAATGCGATTGGAAAGGCAAACGCTTTGGCGATGCGGGAGTTCACAAAGATCAGGCTTTGGTATTGGTAAACTATGGCAATGCCAATGGCAACGACATTTTGAAGCTAGCCAATGACATTCGCAAATCGGTAATGTTTAAATTTGGTGTGAAGCTGGAGATGGAGGTTAATGCCATATAAAGGGTTCACGCAAAGAGCGCTAAGATCTTTTATTTTATAAGTCAGGGGGTGACTATGTACAAGATGTAAATTAGTCACCCCTTGACTTGTAGATTTTATTTTCCATATATGAAGTTGGAGATGAAAGTAAATGCAATATAAAGGCTTCACGAAAAGAACGCAAAGTACGATACTTCATTAGTCCTTTTTATAAGTCAGGGGGTGACTATGTACAAGATGCAAATTAGTCACCCCTTGACTTGTAGACTTTATTTATTCCTCTACTTCATAATCCTTCTTCGATTCAACTCATTCTGATATTTTCGGGCGTTGCGATTGTGTTCGCGGAGTGTGCGTGCAAAAACATGATAACCCGAAAAATCAGGGTTGGCACAGAAATAAATATACCTGTGCTTTTCGTAGTTCAGCACCGCATTTAATCCCGAAATGGAAGCTTGACGGATTGGTCCCGGAGGCAATCCTCTGTACTTGTAGGTATTGTAAGGAGAATCTATTCTTTTGTGCTTGTTCAGTACTCTTTTGATGCTAAAATTGCCCAAAGCAAATTTCAACGTCGGATCGGCATCCAGCTTTATTCTACGATTCAATCGATTCATGTAAACCCCAGCTACGCGGGCTTTCTCATCGCTCTTAATGGTTTCCTCATCAACAATGGAAGCCAAAGTACTGACTTCTACAGGCGATAACCCAATCTTTTCAGCCTTCTTTAATCTATCGGCATTCCAGAATCTTGAATACTCTTTATACATCCTGTCCATAAAAGCACGACTATTGGTATTCCAGTATAACTGGTAAGTATTAGGAATAAACATACCAATTACGGTTTCCGGTTTAAAGCCATATTTTGCAATCAGCTTCTCATCGCGCAAAGCGGTCAACAAGCTAACGGAATCAGCTTCTATTTGCCTGGCAATTTTCCCGGCAAAATCCTCAAGGGTTCTGGTGTTATTAAAGGTCAACTGAATAGGCACCTGCACTCCTGATCTTAGCAAATTTACCAAGTCGTTATTGCTCATTTTATCCTTAATCAAAAATCGACCAGCATGAATGTGATGTGAAAAATTCTTCTTGTCCATCACCCATTTCAAAGAGTTGGAATTTTTCAACCACTCCTGCTCTTCCAATAAAGCAATTACCTGTTCTTGATTTGCTGAACTCGGGATATACAAATACGCAGTTGGCTCTCCTTTTAAGTCTATATTTGAGGAGAAGATTCTGGTATAAAGATTAAAGAGAATGACTCCTGCCACTATCAAGATCAACATTACTGAAATCAGGAATATTCTTAATGTTTTAGAACGAATGTTATTCAATCGCAAAAAATTTATCATTGCTTAGGGTTTGATTATACATGCTAAGTTCGCAAAAATAAAAGAAAAATGAATCATTTTAAAAGTTTCTATTGTTAGATCTTTTTATGGCATTTCGTAAAAACAACCTTAATGCTGTCTCTACCCCAAACATACAATAGTGGTAAACCCAAAGCATTGCCTTGGATCTACATTTCACACCTTAAATACACAATTGGGAGAAGTTATAATTCTAACAACTTATCTTTAGTATCATGTAAATCATCTTGATACTTCATTTCCAGGTTAAACCACCTCATTCTATCTTTCTCCTCAAGGAGAAAAGAACACAACTTCGATGAATTCTTCTGTTTTTGTACTATGATTTAAAGTTCGGAGTACGAACAATGCCATCTTTGATAGCATGTAAATCACCTTTATACTTCATTTAGATACAGTTCTCTGTTTACTGCTCATTGTTAATTGTTAATTGTTAATTGTTCACTGATAATTGTTAATTGCTCATTGTTCACTGCTAATTGATAATTGTTATATTTGAATCACACAATTTTAAACTTACACACATGAACATTTCATCGAATTTCGATAGTGGTAAAATAGAGGTGATTGAAGCTCTTGATCCACAAAACATTCAATTGCGAATTCCAAACGATACAAACTCAGAACACTTCCAGTGGTTCCATTTCCGCTTAACAGGAATGCAGGAACAAGCTGTAAAAATGACCATTCAGAATGCAAGCGAAGCTTCTTATCCTGAAGGATACCAGGAGTATTATGCGGTTGCTTCTTACGATCGTGAGTACTGGTTTAGAGTTCCAACCTTTTTCGATGGCAAAGAGTTAAGCATTGAGCATACACCAGAATTCAACTCGGTTTACTATGCTTACTTCGCTCCTTACACTTATGAGCAGCATTTGGATTTGGTTCACAATGCTCAAATGTCGCAGGAATGTGAATTGGTATCAATTGGTAAAACCGTTGAAGGCAAAGACATCGATATGCTAATTGTTGGTGAGCCTGATGAAAACAAAAAGAAGATTTGGGTTATTGCTCGTCAGCATCCTGGTGAAAGTATGGCAGAATGGTTCATGCAAGGCTTATTGGGCAAACTATTAGATGAAGATGATCCTGTTGCCAGAACATTGCTAAACAAAGCTGTTTTCTACATTGTTCCTAACATGAATATCGACGGTAGTATTGCCGGTAACCTTCGTGTAAACACCAAAGGATTCAACTACAACCGCGAGTGGGCAGAGCCTAGCATCGAAGACAGTCCAGAAGTATTCCATGTTCGTAACCTAATGGATGAGTATGGTTGCGATTTGAACCTAGACATTCATGGAGATGAAGCATTGCCTTACAACTTTATTTCTGGTATTGAAGGAATTCCTTCATTTGATGAAAGATTAAAAAATTTAACAGAAAATTTCATCGACACTTGGATGGCTACCTGTCCTGATTTTCAAGACACTCACGGCTATCCTAAGAACGAACCTGGCAAAGGAAACCTAGCAATCTGCTCAAAACACATTGGGGAACGATTTAAATGTTTATCTTTGACAATCGAAATGCCATTTAAGGACAATAATGATTTACCAGAACCTGAATGTGGTTGGTCACCAGACCGTAGTATTTTACTAGGAGAATCAGTTCTTCAGCCAATTATGAAGGTAGTAGATCACTTAAGATAAGATATTAAAGATTATACTTCTAAGTATATTACTCGAAAGGCCCATACTCAAGCTTCCGTGAGCGTGGGCTTTTTTATTTTCCTTTATTTTGTGAGGTTGTGGCATACGTTGGCACAACGTCTAGAGAAGTAATTTTGAATTCATTAATTTTCAAAAATTCAATCTATTCCAAGCATCTTTTCCTGTTTTTTCATAAATCTCCTTATCAATTTTATACAGATCTATGTGTTCTTCTTCTTTTTCATACAATGGCAATTTTAACTCATCAGATAGATATTGAGCTATCAAGATTGCATCTTCGTATTTTTTAATTTTTTCGATGTTTGTCTCAACTATTGTTTTGTCCTTCATAAAAAAGTACACCTTACAATAAGAAATAATTCTTTTATAAGAAGGTATAGAACTTCTGCCACTAGAGTAACGAATATTTGAATAATAAGTTATTACGAGAATATTTTTCACATCAATTGGTACATTTGATCTAGAAACTTCTCTTTTTTTCATCCATCTAAAAATGTAATGAACAATCACTTTTTTCTCGTTTTCTAATTTAATTAAATCAATCTTTCTTGGTGAGAAAAAAAACAACACAACAAATGCTAAAATCCAATATTGATCAATAATGTATGCTATCAAAATTGTAAAAATCACCTCAAATAGGATTAGAAATCTATTTGGCATTACACCTTCTCTATAGTTTTTAACCATACATTAATTTATAAATACATTATGAAACAAACCATTTAAAATCTTGGAGAATCCTAAATGTTACTTTCTTTTTTACATGTAACAAAATCCTAAATTTAATAATTCTATCATTGATTATCATAAATGGAAATTGATATTTTAAACTCTTTCAGAATAATATTGTTTGTTCCTCCTATGATTTGCTTTGGGATAAAGAGCTTTGGTATATATCGGTGCTCTGCACCTAATTTCTTATAAACATTTTTTCTCTATAAATATTATGCAACTCTGTTGCTTGATTTACATGATTGCATGAATCTGGTACGGAGTACCTGAATATTTATGAACGATATTGTTTGTTCCTCCTATAATTTGTTCTAGGATAACGAGCTTTAGTATATATCGGTGCGCTGCACCTAATTTCTTATAAAGATTCTTTTCTATAAATATTACGCAACTCTGTTGCTTGATTTACTTGATTGCATGAATATGGTAAGTACCTGAATATTTATGAATGATATTGTTTGTTCCTCCTATAATTTGTTCTAGGATAACGAGCTTTGGTATATATCGGTGCGTTGCACCTTAATTTCATGTAAACATCTTTTTCTATAAATATTACGCAACTCTGTTGCTTGATTTACATGATTGCATGAATATGGTACGGAGTACCTGAATATTTATAGAATGATATTGTTTGCTCCGCCTATAATTTGTTCTAGGATAACGAGCTTTGGTATATATCGGTGCGCTGCACCTAATTTCTTATTAACATTCTTTTCTATAAATATTACGCAACTCTGTTGCTTGATTTACATGATTGCATGAATCTGGTACGGAGTACCTGAATATTTATAGAATGATATTGTTTGTTCCTCCTATAATTTGTTCTAGGATAACGAGCTTTGGCATATATCGGTGCTCTGCACCTAATTTCTTATAAACATTCTTTTCTATAAATATTACGCAACTCTGTTGCTTGATTTACATGATTGCATGAGTATGGTACGGAGTACCTGAATATTTATAGAATGATATTGTTTGTTCCGCCTAAGGTGCAGCGCACCGTTATATAATTTTTGTCTCTTATTATTTTGATTTTAAATCAATGATCAATAATTTCAATACAATCAATATTAATTCATTATGGGCGATACATACTCACAATCTTATTTCCATTTGATTTTTGCTGTTCAAAATAGGATGGCACTCATACATAAAGACTGGAAACAAGAACTTGAAAAATATATTACAGGGATCATTCAAAATCATGGTCACAAACTTATTGCCATAGGATCAATGCCAGATCACATTCATATTTTTATAGGATACAATCTTAATCAGAAAATTCCGGAGTTGGTGGAAATCGTTAAGACATCAAGCAATGTTTGGATTAAAGAAAAAAGATTTACCCCCTTTAAATTTAATTGGCAAAAAGGATATGGTGCATTCTCTTATGCACATTCTCAAATTGATTCCGTTGCCCAATATGTGTTAAATCAAGAAGAACATCATATGAAAAAGTCCTTTAAGGACGAGTATTTGGAGATATTAAGGAAATTTAATGTTCCTTTTAAAGAAGAATATCTGTTTGATTTCATTTGAGATTTAGGATATATATCCTCCTGAAATAAAAAATTAACACCTTCATGTCTTCAGGCCCGATTCTTGTTCACTTTTTTCATATTTTTAAACAGAAAGCAGAAAAATATGAGATTATACAAATACATACTCGGCTTAATCCTATTCTTTTCCCTTGCTTCGGCAAATGCGCAAGACCTAAGCAGAGTCGATCAGGTAGTGGGAGGATATCCTGCCAACTTTTCTTCTACCGAGGAGCTTGCTCTTAAAATTACACGCGATTTTTCAACGGATTTGGAAAAAGCAAGAGCCGCCTACACCTGGATTGCATTGCATGTTGCTTATGATACCAAAGCTTTGGGAAAGCCTCAAAGAGTGCGTTTTTCCTATCGCTCACAAGAAGAGCTGGAAGCCAAAAAGAAACAGTTCCGAGCAGATTTGGCCCTAAAAACTTTAAAAAGGCGCAAGGCTTTGTGCGAGGGTTACTCTACCCTATTTCAGAACTTGTGTCGCCACATGAATATGGAATGTGAAATTGTTTCGGGTACTGCTCGTAGAATGATTTCCGAGATAGGTCGAGAAAACTTACCATCGAATCACGCATGGAATGCAGTAAAAATAAATGGAAACTGGCAATTGATTGATGCCACCTGGGCTGCCGGATGGGTGGATTATTCAAAAATGAAATTCAACAAGGAATTTTCATCGGCTTACTTCGCCTCTGATCCCGATGAGTTTGCCATGAAACATCTGCCCGACGACAACAAATGGCTTCTTGCCAGTAAGATAAAAAGCAATGCCGAATTTGCGGCTCAAGCCATGCCTTTTAAAGCCTTTTTGGGCAGAAATATTAAGCTGATTTCCCCACAAAAAGGAATGGTAAGCATTGTAAAATCTTCTGGTCTTCAATTTCTTTTGCAAAATGTACCACCCAATACCCAAGTGGCCTACCATTTTAAGAAAGAGAAGTACGGACAAAAAGTAAAGTCTGTTTCCAAAACTGACACCTTAGGCTTTACCATTTATCCAAATTCAAAAGGAAGAGATGAACTGGTAATTTACTTTAATGGAGTGCCAGCCCTAGGGTACAAGGTACGTGTGAAGTAAGTATTTCATTTTCTATCTCTTGTTGGCATTAGCCAAAGGCTTGTCGTTCTTAGCCAATCACTTGTCGGCCTTAGCCAATCACTTGTCGGCCATAGCCAATGAATTGTCGGCCTTAGCCAATCACTTGTCGGCCTTAGCCAATGACGTTCCGGCTTTAGCCAATGACTTGTCACCCTTATTCTATCATTCCGCGCCTTCGGAATGCCTTAAAGCACCAGCAACTAGGCATAAACTAGTGTCAGCATTGCTTAAACTTGCAACTACAATAGGTAAAGGTGCATAGGAAGATCATTGACGTAGATCGACGAACTTTAGAATTTTAACAACAAATATTAAAGTTACGGTGCTCCGCACCTTTCTAATCTTTTAGACTATTTACCTATAAAGCTTACGCAGCTCTGCTGCTATACACATTAATAGAATTGAACATTACAAAGGTACGGAGTACCGTAATATTTGTAGATCATTTCGTAATGACACAAAGGTAGAGGTACAGCGTACCGATATCTATCCGATTTGGTGTTCTATTTCATATAGTGAGAAAACAAAGAACTCCATATGGCATATAGTGAGTAACTATATAAAAAGAATTATGGGATAATTCTTTAGTTTCGGTTACTTGCTCAAGCCGCATGGCTCATCCTTTTTCCATCGATGAAAAAGGATGCAAAAAAAATCTAGGGCGTGTAAGCACAAACTTCTTCTACTTGAAAACATTAAGTTCGGCGGGGTGATCTTCTCAATTCTTCGAAGCTTCCCCGTCTCTCTATATGTTTTCTACGGATAAGCAGCTTGTCCTTCCAATGTCCAAAAACCCACGCAAACAAATTACGATCATTCTTCAACTTACCAGCTATATAATTTTAGGTACTACACCCCTATTAATTATACAGAACTGAAAAAAGCTTTCCCCCGCAGGAGAAAGCTTTTAATTAAATCTATTAATACTTTTATTTCATTTTTGAATTGCTCCAAACACCCCTCTGCCTGTCGGCATCTCCCCTAAAGGGAAGAATTCTATAAAATGAGGTTTGGGATTTGGAAATTGGGATTTGCCCCTTTAACTAGTTCTCTTCGCGGAAGAAGAGTTTATAGTAGCTTAAATCACGAGCTGCATCGTAACCCTTCTCAATAAACTTGCGCTGTCCGTGAATATATACATGGAAGTTCTTGTCCAGCTTTAGCACATGCTTAAAGTGGCGCTGCTCTCCTTTAACGGCATCATTACTAATGTCAAAATCCGATTCAACAGAAGTTCCTCGCTCGTTCTGATAATATTCCTTGTACTCATCGAAAGCAGAGGCAACCTCAGGTTCTTCAATTACTTCTTGCTTAAACAGGTCTTCGTTAAACTCTTTCTTGTCCTTAAAAAAGTTGATCGACTTGTTCATCAAATCAATCTGATCGGCCTTGGCAACTTCATTCTCATCGTTGTAAACATCGCCAATAAAGCCTTTACACATATCAAGGTAATTCTGAGTATGGTAAAAATTATCCTCACGAAGTTTCAAATCCAGAAAATCTTCCTTCCAGTACAGAGCATCTTTGTTTGGATTGGTCTTATCGACAATACAAACCTTATAACCTTTCTCTTTTTCGGTATTAAAAACCAGGCAGCCTTTATCCAACTTCTTGATGTTAATGCCATTTTCACAGCCCAGCTCAAAGTTTTCATTCTTTTGGTACACCTTTAAAAAAGTGTCTTTGTTTTCCGATTTGAAAATCCCCAATGCATTGCAAACTTCACCATCGACTACACATCCCGAAAAGGCAACCAGGTAAAACTCACCTCCTTTAATATTTGGGTGGTTCGATTTTTCGTACAAGTGAACCGCAATATTGGTTGATTGATCGTAAAAGCTTTCGTTGTTCTCAAAAAACTCTGAAGCATAGCAATACACTTCGTTCATGTTTAAGTCAGCCTCGTTTTGGAAATGGTAAAATTCCTCCTTGTTAAAGGCTGAAAGAAAATACTTTAGCAATACATCTCTAACATCATCATCATCAATATCGATTTCCGATTTAGAAAGCTTTAGATCCTCCTCAAGGTGTTTATTTCCAACATTGTGCACTACAATGCGGTCAAGATTTATCTCTTCAAAGTTAAACATATGGTACTATTTTAAGAACCTGACAAAGATACGCACTTTCGTTAAATATTGAATGATTTCTTAAAGCAGAGGCTGTAGAAATTAATTACTCCAATCAGTTATAGGTATAATGCCTCATAAATTACCAACAAAAATGAAAGTTATGGTGCCCTGCTCCCGCGTATGCAATTACATGATAAAGCTACAAATATAAAGCAGCTCTGCTGCCTTGTTCATGCATCAAAATTGACCATTAGCTACGGTGCGGAGCACCACAATATTTGTAGGCCAGTTGATCTAACGAACGTAAAGGTAAAGAGTACCGTTACCTACTTTAGTTACATTTATATAACTTTCAAAAAAAAAGCTATCCCTTTACGGAATAGCTTTTAAGCACTTTATTTTTTTCTGCCTATGATACCGACTTGTCTTTGGCAGTAGAATTCTCTTTCTTCTCCTTAAACTTCTCAGTATTATCTGCTGTTTTTCTGTCGATTAATTTGTGATAAGGATCAATCCCAACACTATGTGGCTTCTTATCTACAACAAACGAGAACTTGTTTTCTTTCGCAGTAATGTGAACTTTCTTGAATAGAATCTCTTGTTCTTCCTTGTTTTCGTCTTCAAGAAAAATGGCCAAATCGATCCAATCATTCATATCGATGTATTGCTTATCATCCTCTCTTTTCTTTGTATTTATAGAGATGGTAACCGATGAATCGTCACTCGAAAGCTCTTTATTTTCTTCGTTCTTGGTATTGATCACTCTGTACTTCTGAGCCTCAACAACAAAATCAACCTTATACTTTCCATCCTCGGTTTTCGATACGTAAGCACTATCCACCTTATTATCGAAAAGAGTAATGGTTTCAAGCATATCGGTAATCACATAGTCCATACTATCAGGCATGTGTTGCTTCATTACATCAATAAACTCTAAAGATGTAGTGTATGGAGGCTCCTGGAAAGCAACATCGCTAACATACTCGCTAAGCGCTTGGTTCAAGTTGTTTTCTCCCATATAATCGGAAATGGCATACATGGCAATTGCACCCTTATTGTAGTGAATGTATTGTTGATTTTCGTTATACATTAAAGGCTGTTCTTTTACCTGCTCAGAACCTCTTCCTCTTAAATATCCATTCAACTCTTCTTTCATGAACTTGCGGATTTTATTCTTAGGATATTTCTGCTCTAAGACCTTAATTGCCGAGTATTCCGACAAACTTTCCGACATTAAAGTTGCTCCCTGAACATTTGCACCAATTACCTGGTGTGCCCACCATTGATGTGCCATTTCGTGAGCGGTAACATGGTATGCATAGTTCACGGCTCCCTCTTTCGACTTATCCTCTTTTGCAATGAAACCAATGGCTTCGGAGAATGGAATTGTATTTGGGAACGACTGAGCAAATGTTCCGTAAGTTCTAGGGAATTCGATAATGCGAACCTGTTTGTGCTGGTAAGGAGAATAGTTTTCGCCATAATATTTAAGCGAAGCTTTCACCGCTTCAACCATATCGGCAATATTGTAATCGTGACCTTTGTGATAATAGATTTCAATATTGATATCCTTATACTTATCGGTATACACTTCATATTTTCCTGATACCCATGAATAGAAATTCAGAATTGGAGCATCCATCTTGTAATGGTAATAAGCTCTATCGCCTTCTACTCTCTTGTCTTGCAAATACCCTGGAGCAATTGCAATCTGATCGGCAGAAGTACTTACTGTGGTTTCAAAATTCACCCAATCGGCACATTCCGAAATGTAAGTGTTTCCTAATGCCGAAGTATCGGTAGGAGCTGCCATTCTATCACGTTTTGGCAAGTCGTATTTCTTACGCACCGTGTTATCGGTTAACTCACCCGAGCGAGAATAACCAAAGCTTGGGAAACTACCATTATTAAAGAAGGTTCCGTTAGCAATTACAGGAGAATTGTACTCTAAGAAGTGATTTTCCTGATTGCTCAATGTAAAATGCATTTGCATAGAATCTCCCGGCATTAAAGGCTTCTCTAACTTGTAGATATTGTACTGGAATACGGTATCCTTACTCATCAACTCAGCCTTACGTGAAAAGCTAACAGCAGTATTCTTGTATTGATAATTGATATGAATAGAGTCAATAGCTTCGTTGCTCTTATTCTTCAAGATATAATCCCCTTTAACTTTTAAATCTTTGGTTTCAGGGAATAAATCAACATCAATCTTGGCATCCACAATACGAGGTTGAGGAATGTTGTAATACTTCGAATAAGTTTTCTCATATTCTACTCTATCCAACTCGCTTTGTTTTGCCGATTTGTATTCGTTAAAAACATTATCGAACCAGTAAATGTACGAACCAATGGCAATGAAACCTATAACACAAACTGCCAATGAAACATAGAGCCCACGACTTAAGTTTTCCTTTGCTCTTCGGAAACGAATCTTAATGGTTTCTCTAACTCCTCGGCGCCAAATGGCCAAACCTAAAATCAATAAAGATGAAGAGAACAATAGCCAGTAAAGTCGGTAAAACATAAAGGCCGCTACTCCTCTGCCATATCCATCCATATCGGAATAGTTGACAGATGGTCCTGCATTGAATTTGAATATGTTTTGCTCAATTCCAATTTTCGATACAAAAGGACTGATAATTGAAAAGATGAATAGAACAAAAAAGCCAATGTAGAAGTTTGCAAACAGCGACTGAACAAATAAGGATAATCCTGCCCAAACAATATAAGATGGAAGCATAAACAGGAAGAGCTCAATAAGGTAATGTATCGGCTCAATGTCGTAGTACCCCTCAGAAAGCTGAATTACAATACAAGTTACCATCACTACGAATAGCAACACCACCTGCATCTTGATTAAGGCAATAAACTTAGAGAAATACTGAACCCAGTTTGGTGTATGTGTAACATCTACCAGTTCAAACATCTTTGCTCTGCGCTCGCGCTGCACTAACATTCCCGAATACAAAAAGGTAATCAACAGAATGAACAATTTGAACATTGAGCTTGGAATCAACAGCATTTTCCAAGTGGTAGAATAGGTGGTTGTACCAAATAGATTCATGGTGGTATTGTGACCTATTACCATGAACAATATTCCCACTGCCACCATAACCATAAATGGAACCGATTTAATGATGAATTTAAAATTCAATTTCGAAATGCTCCACATCAGCTTGATGTTCCAGTTGAAACTATTGTCAATGTTTACCTTTGGAAGGTTGATATCCCTTAAATTATTGAAATTATCTTTTGTAACTACCTCGCTTTTTTTAGAGAACCAACGGAAACTCAAGGCATTCTGAGTAAACTGAAACTTGTAGTAGGTAAGCGAGAAAATCAATAATGATACCGATATCCAAATGATTCTGTTGATTAGAACCAATCCATCCATTGGTAACAGGTTCGTATTACGCTCTGCCACATTCCAATATTCTGTTGCATTCTGAATGGCTGATGCTCCGAAAGGATCTAATAGTGCTGCCAATGTTTTACTATCCAACTGGCTCATGTAATTATCTGATATACCCTGCACAAAAAACAGTACAATCATGGTAATGAAACCTGCACCTAAGTTTCTTGTGAAAGTAATTACGCTAAACACTATGGCTCCAAACAGAAGTATGTTCGGCAAAATTACCATGCCATATATCTGCAAAAATGCCAATGGTCTGAATGGTCCAAGTAATTCCGGATTAACGCCGGGAAATAATGGCGCAATCATAAAACCCAAACCAAATATTAAGAATATGGCCAAAGTAACCACAATAGAACTTAGAAATTTGGCAGGAATGTATTCCGATTTCTTAAATGGATAAGAATATAAAATAGAGTGCATTTCGGAACTAAAATCTCTATTCACAGAACCTCCAACAATGGAAGGCAATAGAAAATACCCCAAAGTAAGGATGCCAAAACTATTGAACAAGGCAATAGGCGAATTGGCCAAACGAACCGATGCTACAGTAGCTGTACTAGAATCGAATACCCCTAAACTACCGGCCATAACCAAAGTTGATATAACCAAAAGAACCGCTGAATAGATGTATGTAGCTGGGTTTTTGAGCCAGTATTTTAGCTCAAACTTAAATAATGTATTAAACTTGCCCATGATTAATTCGATGCTTTAAGTGTAACAAAATATACATCTTCAAGATCTGCTTCCTTTGGTGTAAACAACTCGTCGGGCTGCGTTTCTGAATATACATTTATATTCATGCTGTTGTCATCGTTAAATCGACTGGAAAGAATATCAAATTTCTCCTTGTGCTCGTTTAAAGCAGAACGTTCAATACATTTGGTCCACATTTTACCTTGCAACTCTTCTACCGATTGTTTTGGGGTTTTATGGGTTAGAATGGTTCCGCCATTCATTATGGCCATATCGGTACACAACTCCTTTACATCCTCTACAATGTGTGTTGAAAAAATAACAATATGGTTGGTACCAATCTCACGCAATACGTTCAGGAATCGACTGCGCTCAGCCGGATCAAGTCCCGCGGTTGGCTCATCAACAATAATCAGTTTCGGATTGTTAAGCAAAAGTTGAGCAATACCGAAACGTTGTTTCATACCTCCTGAATAACCAGCAACATTTTTCTTTCTTGCTTCAGTCAGGTTGGTTTGTTCAAGCACAGCATCAACAATCTCTTTGCGCTCTTGCTTGTTCGAAATGCCTTTCAATTCGGCAAAGTGCATCAATAAATCTTCGGCCGACATTTTAGGATAAACTCCAAAGCTTTGTGGCAAATATCCCAATGCATTACGCAATACCATTTTGTTTTCCATGATATTTGCGCCATCAAACAAAATACAACCACTATCACCTTCCTGAAGAGTGGCAATTGTACGCATCAAAGTTGACTTTCCGGCTCCGTTAGGTCCTAACAGACCGAACATTCCTGTACCAATTTTAATATTAACATTATTCAATGCCTTAACGCCATTGCTGTATGTCTTTGTTAAATTCTCAATAGTTAATTCCATTCATCTAAAATTTAAGTAATTGTATTATGATACCATCTGAGTGAAGACAAATATATATAATGTTAAGCGAGAACATTCTTCTTCTGTCTAATGATTCATAAAAATTCGACAAAGACCTTTTTATTGCGATGAAATTGAGTTTTTACACTTTAAATATTGTCCATAAAAAAGGCATTTATGGATAAATTAGTGGCAAAATGGAATTGCATTGAGTGCGTAGCCAACAACTTATTACTTTCTATTTATACTTCATTATTAGTGCATAAGGCACTTGACTTCTATTTCGTTTTCGAAGTCTGAACTTTTCTTTGCTTTCTAAACAACAGGTATCCCACAATTAGAATCCATAAAATTGTAAGTCCGGCAATTGGAATAAAAAGGATGTACATTTTCCCAAAAATGTATTGGTAGATACGGCCGGTATGCACTTCCAGGCAAAGGTTCCACAAGGACATGGCACTCTCCTGTATCTCTGCTGGCATGTTGGTAAATCCGGTATCATCACTTAAGTTGCCTGCACCCAAATTGTAATCGAAAAGAATCTCTCTTCCATCTTTATCTTTTAAATAGCCTGCAATAGGATGTGCAGCAATGGGTGGTCCCATTCTGCGAACTGGCACATGCGGGCGTTTGGTAATGTAATCGAAGATCATATTTCTTTCGGGCATCCAATAAAAAATACCACTAAACGAACCTACCAAATATTGGTCTTCACCTGCCTTTTCGAGCACATTTACGCCCATTACCGAAACCGGAGGTTGATGCTCAAATCTTTCGGGAGCTGTTTCAAACAGGTTATCGCTATAATAAATGCCTTCGTTGGTTGCCAGCATCACCCTATTCAAGTCCTCATCGTAAAGAACTCTTCGCAACTGATCGTACCAGGGGTTTGGATTATCGAGGTGAGTAAATGGAATCTTATCCACACGACTATGGGCAATGGCAATTAAGAGTGGAGGGCGAAGAAACATTCCGGTAATGGTGGTTAAAATGAGAAACACAATTAACCAATTCCCAAAATGGTTGTGCCACTTTAAGTTGAACTTTAGAAAGCTGATTTTTCTTTTGGTAATCCCTCCTCTTTTCTTGACTCTTTTGATCCAATTGGGAAAAAAGAAGTAAATTAAACCACTAAAGCACAGGAAAAGAAATATCAAGCCAATAAAATCAACAAACAACTTTCCCAGTATGCCAAAAGCCTCTCCACTATGAATCTCCCATAGGGATTTAAACAGGCTTGTTTTTCCATCGTAATCCTTACTGGCTGGAATCTTTACAATTTCGAAGGTATCATCAACTTTCTTTAGCAGATTACTTCGGGTTAAGATATAGAGCTCTTCGCCAATTTCCATAAAATCAACAACTCTCTCCTCCTTCACCGGAAGTTCAAGTTTATTCCATTCATTATCCTTGTGTTGATAAAGGCCAAAAAGTGTTCCTGCCAACAGTTCTCCTGATTTGGTTTGAATGATTTTCTCAATCTTTCGATTATCAATTCCTTCTGGAAAGCCAGAATTAAAATCAGAAAAGGATTTAAAATTGTCAGAACTTTTCCAAACACCAATATTTCCATATATCAAGGATGCCTCATCACTTAAATGAATTGCTGATTTTACAGCAGCTTTGTTCCAGTTTTTATACTGATATTCCGATCCCAGATACTTACGATTGATATCGCAAGAAGAAAACAAAGACCGGTGATTCATGATAATCCCTGAAATGGAAAACAGGATAATAAACAGAGTAAGCAGCAATGATGGCCACTTGTGATATTTTTTTAGAAACTGTATTGTTTTGTTTTTTGCCATATCATAAAGATAACATCATAAAAAAACTGCCTGAAAGAACGGCAAGTGTTTCTATCAGACAGTGTTTTTCTTTTAACCCTAAAAATAAAATACCCCTTTACAAGTAAGTAAAATTGCGCCCTGTACAAACTCCCTCTCATCATACTTCACTCAGGGCGCAATATTTTCAGTTATATACTAGTTCAAGAACATTTTCATGTCTTCGTCTACAGTACCAATTCCACCAATTCCGAATGTTTCTACCAATACGTTTGCTACGTTTGGAGATAAGAATGCTGGCAATGTAGGTCCTAAGTGGATATTCTTAACACCCAGGTGAAGAAGAGCTAACAATACGATAACCGCTTTTTGTTCGTACCATGCAATGTTGTAAGCAATTGGAAGTTCGTTGATATCGTTCAATTCAAATACTTCTTTCAATTTTAATGCGATAACTGCCAACGAGTATGAGTCGTTACACTGACCAGCATCCAATACACGAGGAATACCTCCGATATCGCCAAGCTCAAGCTTGTTGTAACGATACTTGGCACAACCTGCAGTTAGGATTACTGTATCTTGTGGCAACTTAGCAGCAAATTCCGTGTAGTAATCACGACCTTTCATTCTACCGTCGCAACCAGCCATTACGAAGAACTTACGAATAGCACCTGATTTTACAGCGTCAACAACTTTATCAGCAACTTGCATTACCTGGTTGTGAGCGAATCCACCAACAATCTTACCTTTTTCAATCTCGGTTGGAGCAGCACAAGTTTTAGCTAATTCAATAATTTCTGAGAAATCTTTCTTTCCGTTTTCGTCAGCAGCAATGTGCTTGAATCCTGGGAAACCTGATGCACCAGTAGTGTACACTTTATCTTGGTAAGTTGAGTTCGCCTTAGGAGGAACAATACAGTTTGTAGTGAATAAGATTGGTCCGTTGAAAGTTTCGAACTCTTCGTTCTGCTTCCACCATGCATTACCGTAGTTACCTACAAAGTGTTCATACTTTTTAAATGCCGGGTAGTAGTTTGCTGGCAACATTTCTGAGTGAGTGTATACATCAACACCTGTTCCTTCAGTCTGCTTCAACAACTCTTCCATATCTTTCAAGTCGTGACCTGAAATCAAGATACCAGGCTTATTGCTAACACCAATGTTAACTTCTGTAACTTCAGGGTTACCATAAGCAGATGTATTTGCTTCGTCCAAAGTAGCCATTGCAGTAACACCATTAGCACCACACTTCATTACCAATCCTACTAAATCGTCAGCAGAAAGAGTATCATCAGTAGTTGCTACCAAAGCTTCTTGCATGAAAGCGTACAATTCTGCCTTTTCGAATCCAAGGTTATAAGCATGCTCAGCATAAGCAGCTAATCCTTTTAAACCGTAAGTTAAAAGCTCACGCAATGAACGTACATCTTCGTTTTCTGTAGCCAAAATACCAACTACACGAGCTTTTGCATCAAAATCATTTTCCGAATCAGCAAACCATGTTGCAGAGTGATGAAGATCGCCAAAAGAAACTCCTGCTTCTTCAGCTTGCTTTTTAATTTCTTCTCTTAATTTTAATCCGTTGCGAATTGCTTCAACGAATTTTACTTTATCGAAGTTTGCGTTAGTGATCGTCATAAACAATCCATTCATGATGAAGTTGTTTACTTTCTCATTTTCAACGCCAGCTTCGCGAGCTTTTACACTGTACAATGAAATTCCTTTCATTACATACATCAATAGATCCTGAATGTTTGCAACCTCGTCGGTCTTACCACAAACACCTTTAATTGTACAGCCTGTTCCCTTTGCTGCTTCCTGACATTGATAACAAAACATGCTCATAATAGTATTTTTTTAGTGTTATTTATTTTTGGTTTATTCAATTTACAAAATCAAAAGGGAGTAAAAGAATTTATTTTCGCCATGCTTTATCTCCTTTTGACATTACAAATATCCGACATCGAGTATGTAAAAAGTGTAACGGATGTTACAAACACTAAAATATTTCAGATTTTTTTATCTTTTTTTCTTTTACAAGAGTTTTGAGATAAAAAAACCCAATCGAACTTCGATTGGGAATGGGGGTATATTATTTAAACGTTAGAGTCTTTTAAACATTTTTTTGAGCTTCTCTTTTAACTCACACTTCGACTTTTTATAACTAGCCAATTGAGTATCCGTTAAAATTTCTTTGAAGCTAAGCTCTTTTTGAAGCAAACTATCGCGCACTGCTTGCATACAGGAAAATCCTGCCTTTTCGTTTGTAAGCCGATCAATTTCTTGCTCACACTCCAAATTTAATACTTGAATTTTTAAAACCTGATTAGCACTTAATTCCAGTTTCTGGGTCATCCACTTGGTAATAACGTCAGCTCTCTTTTCAGCTTCCGACATTTTTTTTGCGCTTACTGAAACACTAAATAGAACGAATAATAGAATCAAACTTCTTTGTACAATCTTCATAAACCTCACCTTTAATTCTAATAATGTAGACATTACTTCAAACGTATGCTTTCACGAAATGTTTTACAAATCGATAGAAAATTAAAAAAAAATACAGAATTCAACAAACCGAAAATCAATATAATTCACATCTTAAGCAAGTCTCTTGGAATTCCTCAAAGCATTTATAAATTATAAAGTTAAGCTTGGCATTAATTAAGAAATAATTAATAATTTGCGCTTTCTTTTATATCGGATCTGAACTAATATTGTTAATTATTAAATCAGGAGATATAATAAATCGAATAAATTGTGAAGTTGAACCTATTAAGAGAATGAATATGAAATCGATAAATCTATATACCGATACAAAAGCCTTAATTTTTGATTTAGATGGAACTTTAGCGGATACAATGCCATTGCATTTTGAAGCATGGAAAAAAGCCGCAGAAATAATGGGAGTTGAATACTCGTTCGAATGGTTATCTGCTTGTGCAGGAATGCCATCATCTAAAATTATTGAAAAACTAAATAGAGAATACAACCATTCTATTGATCCGCAAGAGTTCTCCGTTATTAAAGAAGATTTTTTTGCAAAGGAGATGCATAAGATAACTGAAATTAAACCTGTAACTGACTTGGTTTATAAATACCACAAACAAATTCCAATGGCAGTGGGCACAGGAGGAAAAAGGAATATTGCTCAAGAAACAATGGAGATTCTTGGCTTGGATAAGTACATTCCTATTTTGGTTAGTGCTGATGATGTAAACAATCATAAGCCAGAGCCAGAAACCTTTTTGAAATGTGCCGAGTTAATGGGAGTAGATCCTAAATTCTGCCAGGTATTTGAGGATGGACTATTAGGAATACAAGCTGCAGAAAAAGCAGGTATGATGGTTACTGATGTTACTCCATATTACTAAATCAATAACACTAAATCATGTTCAGAAAATTACTCTTACTAATTTCTGCTGCATTTGTAATTGCATCATGTAGCCAACAAACAAAGGAATACACTATTGCTTTTTACAATGTTGAGAACTTATTCGACACCATTAACCACCCGGAAAAATGGGATGATGATTTTACTCCTGAAGGAAAATTAAAGTTCAATGGTGAACGATACCAGGATAAATTGGAAAAATTAGCTCGTGTTCTTTCTTCAATTGATACATTACGTTTACCTAGCATCATCGGTTTATGCGAAATTGAAAACAAAAAAGTAATTGAAGATCTTTGCAAACAAGAGACTTTATTTGAAGGAAATTATGGAATTGCACATAGCGAAAGTCCTGATAAAAGAGGTATTGATTGTGCTCTAATCTACAAGAAAGAAGATTTTAAATACCTAAAGCATAAAGCAATTAACATCCAATTTCCTTGGGAACCGAATTACAAAACGCGTGATATTTTACATGTAGAAGGTATTATTGGAACAGATACGGTTCATGTTTTTGTAAACCATTGGCCTTCGAGACGAGGCGGTTTGGAAAAATCGGAAAAGAACAGAGTATTTGTTGCCGAACAATTGAAAAGTGCTGTTGATGGGATTCAAACTAAAAATCCTGCTGCAAACATCATCATCATGGGTGACTTTAACGATGAACCAACTAATAAATCGGTTAGTCAAACATTAAATGCAGGTAACAATCAAAACTCATCAAACCCTTCATATTTGTACAATCTTGTTTATAATATGGATACCAAAGGAGAAGGTACCTACAACTATCGAGGCAATTGGAACATGCTTGATAATTTAATTGTTTCAAACTCATTGTTGAATGAGAAAAACGGAATTCACACCTCTTTCGATGCTGGAAAGATATTTAAAGAAGAGTGGATTTGTTACAAAAACAAGAAAGGTATACTTGTTCCTAGTAGAACCTATGGCGGTCCGAATTACTACGGAGGATACAGCGACCACTTTCCGGTTTACTTTAAAATTTCCGAATAGACTTATCTCAATATAAAGTACTGCCGGCTATTTAAAATAGTCGGCATTTTTTGTACCAAAAACATTTTCAAGTTCATCTGTTTATATTTTACATGGTTTTGCCATCCCAATAATTATCGGGATGAAGCCGCAAGATTTAAATAATTATAACAATTTGTATTTAATCATGCTCGTTTCACATTGTTTCTCTATTTTAGCGTTGCTTTGCAGCACCGATATATAATTTACAAGTCATTGTACACTCCATGTACAATGACTTGTAAATTATATATCGGCATTATACCAAATACTCGGAGAGTCATAAATAGCTCTCGATTACTAATAAATGGTATAAGATTAAAAAAGAGGGTTATGGATTTTAAAATTGTATCGAAATTTAAACCAACAGGCGATCAGCCTGAGGCGATTGAAGAACTTCGTAATGGACTGAACGATGGTTCTCCATTTCAAACTCTTCTTGGGGTTACTGGATCGGGTAAAACATTTACTGTGGCAAATGTAATTCAGGAAGTTCAAAGACCTACTTTGGTTTTAAGTCATAACAAAACCCTTGCAGCACAGCTTTATGGTGAGTTCAAAAATTTCTTCCCCAATAATTCCGTTGAGTATTTTGTTTCGTATTACGACTATTATCAACCAGAAGCTTACCTCCCTGTAACCGATACATATATAGAGAAAGATCTTTCCATTAATGATGAGATTGAAAAATTAAGGCTTAGTGCAACTTCAGCTCTACTTTCAGGAAGAAAAGATGTTATTGTAGTTTCATCGGTTTCCTGCTTGTACGGTATTGGTAACCCGGAAGATTTCCACAACAATGTTACGGTTTTGGAAAAAGGCCAGGTTATTTCGCGCAACAAGCTTCTCTTCGCATTTGTAGATGCTCTATACTCAAGAAACGAAGTGGAATTCGATCGTGGACATTTTCGTGTAAAAGGTGACACTGTTGATATCTATCCTGCTTACGCTGATTTTGCCTACAGAATTATTTTCTGGGATGATGAAATTGATGAAATTTATTCTTTCGATCCTATCAATGGATTAAAAATTGAAGATTACGACCGAATTACCATTTACCCAGCCAATATATTTGTTACCAGTAAAGATCGAGTTCAATCGGCCATTCATCAAATACAAGATGATATGGTTGCACATGTTGCTTTCCTCAAAGAAATCGGGAAACATTTGGAAGCAAAACGATTGGAAGAAAAAGTAAGCTTCGATCTGGAGATGATCAGGGAACTTGGTCACTGTTCGGGTATCGAGAATTATTCAAGATATTTTGATGGAAGACCTGCAGGAACACGTCCCTTCTGCTTAATTGATTATTTCCCAGATGATTTCTTAATGGTAATCGACGAAAGTCATGTTACCATTCCTCAAATTCGTGCCATGTATGGTGGCGACCATTCCAGAAAAATAAACTTGGTGGAATATGGCTTCAGGCTACCTGCTGCACTGGATAACAGACCATTAAAATTTGAAGAATTCGAAGAAGTAACGAGTCAAACCATATATGTAAGTGCAACTCCTGCTGATTACGAACTGGAAAAATGTGAAGGTGTTGTGGTTGAACAGGTAATTCGCCCTACCGGACTGCTAGATCCTCAAATTGATGTTCGCCCAAGCTTAAATCAAATTGATGATTTGATAGCGGAAATCAACGAAAGGACAGAAAAAGATGAACGCACACTGGTTACAACTCTTACCAAACGAATGGCAGAAGAGTTATCAGATTACTTTACCAATTTAAGTATTCGATGTCGCTACATTCACTCTGATGTTGACACATTAGATCGCATTAAAATAATGGAAGACCTTAGAAATGGAGAGTTTGATGTTTTGATTGGAGTGAACTTACTTCGTGAAGGTTTGGATTTACCGGAAGTTTCATTGGTTGCAATTCTTGATGCCGATAAGGAAGGTTTTCTTCGATCTACAAGATCTTTGATTCAGACTTCAGGTAGAGCTGCGCGTAATGTTAATGGAAAGGTAATCATGTATGCAGATAAGATTACCAAATCGATGAAGGAGACAATTGATTCTACCAATCGACGTCGTGAGAAACAATTGGCTTACAATGAGAAGCATGGCATTACACCACAGCAAATTGTAAAATCAAAGAAAAGTATTATTGAACAAAGTCAGAAAGCCGAACCAAATGCATATGCAGGACCTGAAACTGTTGAAATTGCAGCAGATCCTGTAGTGCAATACATGAGCAAAGAAAGTTTGGAAAAGAGTATTGAGAAAACGAAGAAATTAATGCAGAAAGCTGCAAAAGATATGGATTTCTTACAAGCTGCTCAATATCGAGATGAGATGTACAAACTGCAGGAACAATTGAAAGAGAAAAACTCAAAATAAGGGAAAATAAAAAAGCAGTTTCTTTCGAAACTGCTTTAGTTATCTCGCGGGAACTGTTATCCCAAATATGATTTCAATAATTTGCTTCTGGAAGTATGACGCAAACGACGAATCGCTTTTTCTTTAATCTGACGAACACGTTCACGTGTCAATCCAAATTTTTCGCCAATTTCTTCCAAGGTCATTTCTTGAATTCCAATACCGAAGAATAACTTAATAATATCACTTTCTCTCTCGGTTAGAGTAGCTAAAGCTCTATCAATTTCTCTGGTTAAGGACTCATTCAAGAGACTTCTGTCTGCGATTGGAGAATCATCATTCACCAATACATCCAACAAACTGTTGTCCTCTCCGTCAACAAACGGAGCATCGACAGAAATGTGACGACCTGAAACACGTAGTGTATCTGCAACTTTATCTGCAGGTAACTCCAAGGACTCTGCTAATTCTTCAGGAGATGGCTTTCTTTCATGTTCTTGCTCGAATTTCGAAAATGCTTTGTTGATCTTGTTCAACGAACCAACCTGGTTCAATGGTAATCGAACGATTCGAGACTGCTCTGCCAAAGCCTGAAGGATAGACTGACGAATCCACCATACAGCATAAGAAATGAATTTAAATCCACGAGTTTCATCAAACTTTTCTGCTGCTTTAATCAATCCCAAGTTTCCTTCATTGATCAAGTCAGGTAGACTCAATCCCTGATTTTGGTATTGCTTAGCCACAGAAACAACGAAACGCAAATTTGCTCTGGTTAATTTTTCCAAAGCTCTTTGGTCGCCTTTTTTGATTCGCTGCGCCAATTCAACCTCTTCCTCAACTGTAATAAGATCTTCTTTACCAATCTCTTGCAAGTACTTGTCTAATGACGCACTCTCACGATTGGTAATTGATTTAGTTATCTTTAATTGTCTCATAGTCCCTTTTCATCGAAAATATTTCGCAAAATTAGACTTTTTAATAAAAAAAGTCAAAATTAATTGCCATTTTATTCGAATATTTATATTTTTCTCGTTTGATTCTTATTCATCTCCCTTAAGAGAAAAGGCATAGTACTTCACGCTACCATTAGGATATATACCTGAAATAAACACTCCACCATCCCTAACGCTCTGCAAAGCCTCTTCAATATCTTTTATTTTATAAATTGGTGTATTGTTAATTTTGTAAATAATAAAACCTTCTCTAATATTCTCCTCTTTCAACTTCCCACTACGCAGATTCTTCACTTTAACTCCCCTATTAATTTGAAGTCGATACTTCTCTTTAGCAGAAATTGGCTCGAATTCAGCACCTAGGAAAGCTAAATCACTTGATTTTATCACTTCCGTATTTCCTAACCTATTACGTAAAACGACATCAAATTGTTTCTTTTTGCCATCTCTTTTTATTAAAACTTCTATTTCATCTCCAGGGCGATACTTGCTTACTTGCTCTTGCAACTCAGCATTTGAATTGACCTCTGTATTATTAATCTCAAGGATAACATCTCCTTTTTTCATACCAACTTCTTCCGCAGCTCCATCTTCAGTTATTCCATTAATGAATACACCTTCAATCTTCTCCAAACCATTATTTTCAGCTAATCTTGCATCGACAGTTTGAATAACAACTCCAATAACAGCTCTTTGTACCTTACCAAATTCTTTTAAATCTGTTATAACCTTTTGAACAATGGTTACAGGTATCGCAAAAGAGTAACCTGAATAAGAACCTGTCCTCGATTCAATTGCCGTATTGATTCCAACCAACTTTCCTTTTGTATCAACCAAAGCTCCCCCACTATTTCCAGGATTTACAGCAGCATCAGTCTGAAGGAATGATTCAATACTCATACTACCTTCTCTCATGATTCCTATATTTCTAGCTTTAGCACTTATAATACCCGCTGTAACTGTAGAAGTCAGATTAAATGGATTTCCTACTGCTAAAACCCATTCTCCTAATTTTAATTCATCAGAATTTCCAAAACTCATGGCAGGTAAATCTTCTTCTTCAATTTTAATCAATGCCAAATCGGTGTAAGGATCCTGTCCCACTAGCTTAGCCTCATAGGATCTCTTATCTTGTAAAACTACATTAATTAAATTTGAACCTCTCACAACATGATTATTGGTCACGATGTAACCATCATCAGAAATAATTACACCTGAACCTGAGCCCAAGCTTGGCTGTGGTTTATAGTCTCTTTTACTATTTCCAAATAGAAAGTCGTAAAATGGATTGGATTGATACTCTTCATTCGTATATAAAGTTTTAACGTGTACTACAGATTTTACCGATGATTCTGCAGCCAGCGTTAAATCAACCTGACCCGTTACATTTTGTGGAAGACTTGTTAATTGTATCGCATTTGGCTCCTTTACCGTGATAATTTTCTCTTCTTTATCAACAAATAATACAAATAAAATAATGGCAATACCACCACCAAATAATGCAGTTAAAACTCTTCCGAAAAACATTTTAGCTTTCATAATGCAATAAAAATTTTAAGAGTGAAACTTAGGATCCTTCTTATCGGCAATTTACACATCCCGTTTCGAACATAAAAAGTTACGAAATCAGATTCATATAATCAATAGATATTTATCATTGAATTAACATTCATCAAATTCTTACACTTTTCACTTTTGGAAATAAGGGTAAAACCAATAAGATTCTTACTTTTATGCTACAATTTTAACGATATAAGTTTAGAAGTGTTTTGAATTTTAACGTATTTAACACTTATTAACAGGATTACACAAGAATGCAGATAAAATTTTGGAAATATCAGGGAACTGGAAATGATTTTGTTCTAATTGATAACCGTAATAATATTATATCTCCGGATAACAAAAAGTTGATTGAACACTTATGCCATAGAAGATTTGGTATTGGTGCAGATGGTTTAATGCTATTAGAGAATGCTAAAGGTTATGATTTTCGAATGAGATACTTCAATTCGGATGGTGGTGAAGCGAGCATGTGTGGAAATGGTGGCAGATGTATTGTTGCTTTTGCATATCATCTGGGGATTATCAAAGATAAAACATTATTTATTGCCGTGGATGGAGAACATGAAGCCTTGGTAAAAGATGAAAAAGATTTCGTGCAGGTTAGTCTAAAAATGATCAATGTATCTGGGATCGAAAAGGGAGAAAATTATTATTATATGAATACTGGTTCTCCGCACTATGTTGAATTCATTGATTCCCATGCAAACTTTGATACCTACAAAAATGGAAAAGCCATCCGATACAACAAAAGATTTGCAATAGAAGGTACGAACGTAAATTTTGTTTCCTTTAATGATGAAGGTATACAAGTAAGTACCTACGAACGAGGAGTAGAAGATGAAACCTATTCATGTGGCACTGGTGTAGTTGCTTCGGCAATTGGTTCCGGGTTTGAAAAAAACAAAGAACATTTCAAAATAACAACCAAAGGTGGAAATCTGGAAGTTAGATTTGAAAGATTAAACACACAAAATATTAATAATGTCTGGCTTATTGGGCCTGCAACAAAAGTATTTTCGGGTACTGTAAATATTTAAAATCGCTGTTTCGATTGTATGAAGTTCACTCTCACTAAACTCTTAAACAACAAAAGCATTTCAAAAGTTTTTCTTTTTTCATTGCTCTCCATTTCAATGGGATTAATTCTTGTATTTGGTTTATTTGTCATTCAACAAGAAAAACAAAAGTTTAAACGTGAGTCACTTCAAATAAGGCAAGATTTCTTAAAAAACCAGAAAAAGACCTTACAACAGGAAACACAAACTCTCATCAATTACATTGAAAATGAAAGGTTACAAACCAGAAACCTTTTAAAGAAAGATATAAGCAGTAGAGTTTACGAAGCACACAGCATAGCAACTAACCTATACAAAAGCTATAAAGACAAACTGTCAAAAAAAGAGCTTCAAAAATTAATAATCAATGCATTAAACCCGGTTCGTTTTAATAATGGTGATGGTTATTTCTACATCAACAAATTAAATGGGACCGTGGTTATGGACCCTAAAAATCCTGAATGGATTGGACGAAACAAACTTCAGGTAAAAGATGTTTATGGTGTTCCGATTATTCAAAATGAAATTGAAACTGCAAAGTCAGCAGGAGAAGGTTATACCGACTATTCCTGGCAAGTTGAAAACAATCAGAAAATTCATCCAAAAATTTCCTTTGTTAAACTATTTAAAGAGTTCGATTGGTATATTGGCTGCACTCAATACGTAAATAATTACAAACTTGAAATTCAGGAGAAAATTCTGGATAAAATTACCGATTTACGATTTGATGATAGTTTCACGATTGCTGTTATAAGCTTCGATGGAACATGTCTTGCCCACACCAATAAAGCGTTAATTGGAAAAAATTTATGGACTACATATGATGGAAATGGCAACCAGATTGTTAAAGAATTCATTTCGAGAGGCACTGATTCTGAAGGTGGCTTTATAGAGTATCTAGACCCATTTGCCAACTCTAACGAACTACCCTTGCCTAAATTAACTTATGCAAAAGCATACAAAGATTGGCAATGGGTGATTGGTTCAGGCATTCATTTAGAAGAGTTGAATCAAACCATTAAAAAAAGAAATAATGAATTAAAAGCAAACGTAAACAATTATATTCTGAATGGGGTAATTCTGGTTGTGTTGGTTGTTATTTGTATTATCATTTTCTCAAGATATGTAGTTAGAATTACAAAAAATGGCTTACATGTTTTCACTAGATTCTTTGAAAAAGCAGCATCTGAGTCACTAAGAATAAATACTTCTACATTACAATTTAAGGAATACAAAGAGTTAGGTGAACTAGCCAACCAAATGATTTCAAAACGCGACAATATTGAGCGACAGTTAAATATTGAAACCGCTTATTTTGAGCAGTTATTTGAAAATTCACCAGAAGCAATTGCCATTACCGATATTGAAAGTAAAGGAATTAAAATCAATAAGAAATTCACTGAACTTTTTGGTTACACTTCGGAAGATATAAAAGGAGTGGTTATTGATAACTTACTTGCCGATGAAAAAAGACAAGGAGAGGCAAATAAATTAAATACCTTAACTACCAATGGGCGACTTGTTGAAATAGAAACAAAACGAAAGTGCAAAACCGGAGAATTAATTGATGTGTCAATTGTAGGAAACCCTATTATAATTGATGATAAACCTATTGCAATTTTTGGTATTTATCGTGACATAACACAACGAAAACTATATGAAAAACATCTAACTGAGGCAAAAAATAAAGCCGAAGAATCAGATCTTTTGAAATCGGCATTCTTGGCAAACATGTCTCATGAAATTAGAACTCCAATGAATCATATTATCGGATTTACTGATATTATGACCTCTCAACACATCAATGACAACGAAAGACTTGAATATGGAGAATTAATTAAACAAAGTAGTAATAATCTATTGCAGCTCATCAATAACATAATTGATTTGTCTAAAATTGAATCGAGACAAATCAATTTGAATTGGGCAAATTATAATCTTAATGGTATTCTTACTGTTCTTTTTGAGAAATTTTATGGTCTAAAAAATAGTATCAATAAATCTCATATCACATTACAAGTACAAAAAGCATTAAGTGATAAAGATGCTCTTTTGTTTACCGATGCAAAAAGATTAGAACAACTTTTACACAACTTATTAGATAATGCTATAAAATTTACAAATGAAGGTTCAATAGAATTTGGATATCAAACCATAGAAAATGAATCTGCAATTGAAATATATGTAAAAGATACTGGTATTGGTATTCCTGAAAATGCTTTAAAGGATATCTTTATGTCGTTCAGACAAATTGATGGGTCAGACACCAGACAATATGGTGGAACCGGCTTAGGTCTTACAATTACCCACAGACTAACTGAGGTTCTTGGTGGAAAAATTAGAGTAGAATCAAAGGAAAATATGGGAACTTGTTTTTATATACAATTCCCTTTTAGTTTGGAAAAAGAGGATGAATTGCAAAAAGAAAACCACTATAATTGGAGCGGTAAGAAAATTCTGATAGTTGATGATCAAAGAAATAACTTCACTTATTTTAAAACTGCATTAGAGCACACTCAAGCCCAAATATTTTGGGCTAAAAATGGCATTGAAGCTATTTCATTGTGCGAATCGGTTAAGGTTGATATTGTTTTAATGGACATTCAAATGCCAGTAATGAATGGCTACGAGGCTACCAAAAGAATAAAGCATCGAAATGCCGCAATCCCAATTATTGGACAAACAGCTTTTGTTGAAACAGAAAACAAAACCAAAGCCATTGCTGCTGGCTGTGATGATTACATCGTGAAACCTGTTAAAACAAAAACTTTATTGGATTCTATCAATAAGCAATTCTCAATTAATTAATCCCATTTTGTACCCCTATCTTCTTGTTTGTAGTTCTCGATATAGGACATTGCATTTTTAAAATCAGTAGCAAAGTAGAACAATTTACTGTATTCAGGTTTAGCAAACTTTTCTTGATAAGATAGTTCAAATTGAGCTTTTAAATTCTCGTAAAAGTCATTTGTATTAATAAATACAATAGGTTTATTGTGATAGCCCAATTGCTTTAATGTAATTACCTCTAATATTTCCTCCAATGTTCCAAAACCACCAGGGAGAGCAATAAAAGCATCAGATTTATCGCGTAATAGCTTTTTTCTTTCTGCCATGTCTGGCGTTATAATTAATTCATCCAAAAAGTCGGCAGAAATTCCATAATCATTTATCAGCTTAGGAATTACACCTAACACTTTTCCTCCTGATGTTTTCACAGATTCAGCCACCTCATTCATTAGGCCAACATTGGTTCCTCCATAAACCAATCCATGATGATTTGAACCAATTAATTTACCGAGTTCAGTAGCTTCGTTAAAATACACTTCATCCAAAGAGTTACTTGAAGAACAAAATACACAGATATTCATTTTTAATCTTGATTTAGTAGTGATTACTCCAATATAAAATATACTTCGGCTTGTTATTATTTAATGAAAGGGTAAAATATTGATTTTTTGATCCTTTATCATTTAATAAAAGGCCAAAAAAATGTTTTTCGAACAATTATCATTTAATGAAAGCCAAAAGATACATCTAAGCAATTATCATTTGATAAAAACCGAAAATTGATTTGAACAATTATCAAAAAAGCCCTTGAGAAATTCTCAAGGGCTTCAGATTTTTTATTTAAAACTTATGCATCAATATTAGCGTAAGTTGCATTTTTCTCAATAAATTCTCTACGTGGTGGAACTTCATCTCCCATCAACATTGAGAATACATGATCAGCTTCTGCTGCATTTTCGATAGTTACCTGGCGTAAAGTTCTGAATTCCGGATTCATTGTAGTTTCCCATAATTGTTCCGCACTCATCTCTCCAAGACCTTTGTAACGCTGGATGTGCATAGAACTTTCTTTTCCGCCACCCCACTCTTCAATCAAGCGAAGTCTTTGATCTTCGTTCCAGCAATATTCTGCATTCTTTCCTTTTTTCACCAAATACAATGGAGGAGTTGCAATATACAAGTATCCATTTTCGATAAGCGGCTTCATGTAACGGAAGAAGAATGTCATAATCAAAGTTGCAATGTGGCTACCGTCGACGTCGGCATCACACATGATTACAATCTTGTGATAACGTAACTTCTCCATATTAACAGCCTTGCTGTCATCTTCAGTTCCAAAAGTAATTCCTAAAGCTGTAAAGATATTTTTAATCTCATCACTTTCGAACACCTTATGTTGCATCGCTTTTTCAACATTCAAAATCTTACCTTTCAAAGGAAGAATAGCCTGAAATTTACGATCACGACCTTGCTTAGCAGTACCACCTGCCGAATCTCCCTCGACAAGGAAAATCTCACAGTTTGCAGGATCCTTATCAGAACAGTCAGATAATTTACCAGGAAGACCTGAACCACCAAGAACTGTTTTTCTTTGTACTAATTCTCTTGCTTTACGAGCTGCATGACGTGCCGTAGCCGCCATAATCACCTTCTGAACAATAGTTTTAGCATCCTTTGGATGTTCTTCCAAATAGTTCGATAAAGAAGCACTAACAGCTTGATCAACTGCCGCAGAAACTTCAGAGTTACCTAATTTGGTTTTTGTCTGTCCTTCGAATTGAGGTTCTGCAACTTTTACAGAAACAACCGCAGTTAAACCTTCACGGAAGTCATCACCACTAATATCGAATTTCAGCTTAGCCAACATTCCTGATTTCTCAGCAAAGTTCTTTAAAGTACGAGTTAAACCTCTACGGAAACCTGTAAGGTGAGTACCACCTTCGATAGTGTTAATATTATTAACGTACGAATGAATATTTTCAGAGAAAGAAGTATTGTATTGAAGTGCAATCTCAACAGGAACCTCATTCTTTTCTGTTGATACATGAATTGTATCTTCAATTAAACGCTCACGAGTTGTATCTAGGTATTCAACAAACTCTTTCAATCCTTCTTCAGAATAGAAAGAATCATGACGATACTCTCCTTCTTCGTTCTTTTCACGTTTGTCAGTAATATCTAATCGAATATTCTTATTCAAGAAAGCCAATTCTCTCATTCTTGCAGCAAGAATATCATACTTATATTCTGTAGTTAAGAATATAGACTCATCAGGCTTAAACGAGATGATAGTACCAGTAACATCAGTTTTACCGATAATTTTAATATCTTCTTTTGCCTTTCCTTGACTATATTCCTGAAGGTAAACATTCCCATCACGATGAACCTCTGCCCTTAGCAAAGTAGACAAAGCATTCACACAAGAAACCCCTACACCATGCAAACCACCAGAAACTTTATATGAGTCCTTGTTAAATTTACCACCAGCATGAAGAACAGTCATTACAACCTCAAGAGCAGATTTATTCTCTTTCTGGTGCATTTCTGTTGGAATCCCACGACCATCATCCTTAACGGTAATGGAGTTATCCTCGTTAATAAAAACTTCAATATTATTACAATATCCTGCTAAAGCTTCATCAATAGAGTTATCTACCACCTCGTACACCAAATGGTGTAAACCTTTAACATTAACATCTCCAATGTACATGGAAGGGCGTTTACGAACCGCTTCCAAACCTTCTAATACCTGAATACTATCCGCGGAATATTCGGCATTTCCATTTGGTTTATTTTCTAAATCACTCATCTAACAGATCTTTAGTTTTTCGAAATAGAATTTAGTAGACAATCGAAAAGTAAACTCTGATTATCGATACCAAACTCTAATATTTTTTGTGCAAATTTCAGAAAGTTTAATGGCTTGGATTTTAATTCTCAAAAATTGGAAAATGAACCATTCATACACAAGATCAAAACTCTTAAATACCAACATCTTACCAATCAACCAAAGCCAAGAAACAAAAGTTAAACAAAGATAATAAAAATGATGAATCTAAAGGTAGGAAAATCATTAAAAATAATGCTATATAGTGGTTTTTGACGAAGGCAATTTAATCGCAAAAACTAGCAAAACCCAAATTAAGTTTATGTTTATTTGAAAATCACCATCTTAAAAAGAAATCGATTGTCCTCTTCGTGGTTTTTTCATTTTAAATTTGATGATGAAATTATCTACTTTCTTCCCTGATTCTGTAACACCATATTCGCGCAACTCAAACAAGGTTGTTACATTTTTAAAGCCTTTGGGCATAGCCTTCCACATTCTATAAAATACAACCTGGACATTTTCCAGGTCTTCATCGTCTAATTTTAATTTTAAAACCTCCTTGCCTTTGGGCATAGCATATACACTAACACCGTGTTTTTTCCAGCTAAGCGCTTCTTCTGCTACAAATGACATGTTTAAAGTATCTCTGGTGATATCAAACAAGTAGGTAACTCCAAGATCGCTTTCCCCAATATCCATTAAAATCTCTAAGGGTTTCCTGTCGTTATTAACTGATAATTTCCAGCGTTCTGCCTCTTGAGCAAACACCGAACCCGATATCAATAACAAAGCAACTAATGAGATAATAACGCTCTTATATCGTGAAATACAATTTAAATTCATGTGCTTGAGAATGTTTAATTAAAATAAAGCTAGTAAAAACTATTCAATCTACAATATATTATCGTCAGTAATAACAAAAGGGATGCCAGTAATGACATCCCTTCATGTATTGTTATTTTTTAATTCCTATAGATTAACTTTTATTCCGAGCAAGAAATTAAGCCCTTGAGAAGGATATCCATCCCACTGATAATATTTATCAGCAAAAAGGTTATTCACTTGTGCAAAAGCTGAAAAATACTCATTCACACTATAAGTCGCTCCAACATTCAAATCATAAACCGCCTCTAACTTTTTTACTCTGGTTAAATCATATCTTACCAATAAAGCAGAACGCTCTCCAATCATATTAACACCTGCATTAAAAGTTAAATCATCAGTAAAAGAATATTTTGCACTGACTTGCATCTCGAATTCCGGCATGTGCCAAGCTTCTCCTAATTCATCCATTGAATAGTTATTGTACCAAACAGATGAGTTTAATTCCAACTTCTCAGTCCTCCCAATGGTTAATTCAGCTCCCAATCGAAGTACACTTACATCATCATAAACAACTCCAAATTTATTGGAATATGGAACACCTGAAATGGTCATTTCCTGGGGAATTAAGATATTGTTTTGAACGAAGAAATATTGATTATCGATAGCTGAATATTCTGCTTTTAAGGTAAATGATGAGTTGGACGATATACTTCCTCTAATTCCACCAAATAATTTATACTTTACATTGCTTGGCAAAACATTCAATCCCGAATAAATGAATCGATTTTCTTCTACAATATCTTTATAACGATTCATCTTCAAATCACCATTTAATCCTGCAAACAAGCTCATTATTCCTTCAATTGCCTCGAAATCTACCTTTACATCTGGGTAAAGTTTGGTTTCAGAATCATCGCCAGTTGCCAAAACTGCATTCACTCCCAACTGAAGGTTAAAGTTTCCGGTTTGCAATAGGTATTGAGGGTTTAAACTCCATTTTAAAGTTTTTCTTTCAGTAAGCCAGTTTGAATCTTCCCAATAGTTTAAACCATCAATGGCAAAATAATCAAACTCTGACTTTAAGCTCAAAAATGCATCTCCTCTTCTAATTCTGGCATTTCCTGAAATTAAAATATCATTTTCTTTTGCATCAATATCATCCGAAAAGTGCTCATACTTTAATCCCAAACCGAAATTCAATTGTTCCTCATTTTTAAAGTTAGATTGATACAAAGCATTTAAACCAAAATTGTTTAGTTTTTGCTCATTGTAAGGAAATAAATTGGTAGTTGTTCCCTCAATATCATCTAATTGTGGAAAGCCAAAGTAATTGAATCCTGTATGCTTGTAAAACAATTTTCCTGATACCTTTCCTTCATCAAGGTATGCAGTTCCATATACTTCTGCCAATTGCTCTGTAAAATCCGGTTTTACTTTATCATCATCCTCCAATTTCAATTTTCCATTGGTTGAGTAATGTCGTAAATGAAAACCTATATCTGCAGTTTTTGATCGCTGATTATTAAATCGATAATCTCCAAAAAGAGTAGAGTAATTTCCTCCTGCTAAAGTTAAAGTATGGGAATTCAATTTTTTTAATGGTTCTCCCACAATTTTAGCAGCTGGAATCTCAGCAGGCGAAAAGCCAACACTTAAAGGTTTTGCCTGAATAAAATAATCAAAGCTTGGTGTAAATGTGCTTGTATCTTTAATTACCGGAAGTTTCCCTAATCTTAAAGCCTTATTTATTTTTGGCTGATAAGTTGTTCTTACCTTAACTTCTTTATCTAACTCTCTTTGTTCTTGTGACAATGCAATTGAGTAGGAAAATCCGATAACTACAATTGCTAATAAAATCTTTTTCAACATTGTTTCTCTAATTATCATGCTACTCAACTTCTTTTTCTTCTTCTAACATTTCCTGCAACATCAACCGTTCCTCATCTAATCCTAAGGAATCACTTTTTGCAGAGTTTCCTTCGAATAGTTTTTTATTCTGAATGCTATCTGTTCCTTCAAACTGTAGTTCCACCGATTGGCTGGCAACTTCCTTCTCTTTAAGCTTTTCAGCTTCCAATAAAACATTCAGTTTTTCATGAGCGCGTTCTAAAATACCATCTTCTTTCGAGCCATAATTGTCAACAATACTTTGTAGCGTATATTTGGCCTGAAATTCATCATTCTTTTTTAGGAAAACGTCCGAAAGCAGCAAGAAACTTTCCGCCAACCAATAATGATGCGGCGAATTCATTTCAATAAAGCTATTAATTTCTTTTTCGGCTTCATTAAATTTGTTTTGAGCAAAGTAGATTTCTGCAATCCTGAATTTTGCTTCAGCTCCTTCCACACTTTGAACTTCCTTCGATAAGTTTTTGAAGTCTTTTAAAGCATGTGCTTTTCTATTCAGATTCAAATGAGACTTAGCTCTTTTAAAAGTCGCTTCACGAATCATCTCTTCTTGAATTTTGGGCATTTCCAACACATTACTTGCAGCATCAATGGCCAAATCGAACTCACCCAAATTGTATACTGAGCGCATCAAACCAACCCTAGCAACATTAATATTTTCTGGAATCTCTGCAGTTTTTATTAATCGCTGATATTGATTTTTAGATTTATCAAAACTTTTATTCCTAAAATTTAATTGAGAAGCCGCCAATAAAGCTTTTTCCGTAAATAAATTATCCGGTTGATTAATCACCTCTTCAAATCCAACAAGAGCACTTTCATAATCCTGACTATTTAAAGCAGCATCAGCCTTGTAATATTGAGCATTCAAGCTGAACATTCCTGATGGAAAATTAGAAAGATAATTTTCAAAAGCTCTAATTCCCTGGTCTGTCTCACCAGACATATATAATCTTTCTGCAGAAATATAGGTTAATGAATCCTTCTCGGAACTCCTTACCATTGAACCATTTCCTACCGATTCAACAAATGCAAAATATTCATTTACTTTATTTAAATCGACATAAACGTTCTTAAGACCAATTAATGCACTTTGCTTTTCTTGACTTTGCGGATATTCAGTAATTACTGCTTTATAATTTATAATGGCTTTTTTATATTCTTTCAGGTTGTAATTCATTAAACCCAATTGCACCAATGATTTTGCAGCAAAACTACTATTGGAGTGATTTTTAACCAATTCTTGATATAAACCGGCAGCTTCACGTTGCTTATTCATCTTCACTTTAGCTCTGGCCAACTCATACAAAGCATCATCAGAATATTGTGATGTTGGGTATTTCGTTTTCACTTGTTCAAGCAATCTGGCTTTTTCGTTCGGTTGATTTAATAATCCCATACAAAAAGCTTGTTGATACAAGGCATAATCAGCATCCCAACCTGTTGTATCAGCTGCTTTTGCATAAAATTCAGCTGCTTTATTGTATTCTCTATTCAAGAAGAAACAATCACCAATACGATTGTATGCATCCGAAACAAACTCGTTCTTTTCGTTGGCCTGATTTACAAACTTTCTGAACCAATCCGATGCCTCATCATATTTATCCAAATCGAAATTGGCATAAGCAATATTGTAATAAGCTTGTCCAAAATATTCAGAAGTTCCCGATCCTGGCGAAACCAAGAAAGTTTTAAACTGTGTAATTGCCTCTTTCAAATTGCCCAAACGATAATTCGCTTCCGCTTTCCAATATAATCTTTCGGCTGAAATATTCGAATTGTACATGCGGTATTTCCAAGACAAATCGAAAGCTTGAATGGCTTCTTCGTACTTCAGCTGTTTCATCAACTCTAATCCACGCAGGAAAGAAACACGCTGATACGCCTTCTCAATCTCAGGCGTTTTGTTCTTGATTTTATCCATGGAAGCAATGGCATCCGAATAATTTTTGGTGGTCATATACACCTTCACCAAATAATCGTAGGCCTCATCATTTCGGTCCGAATCGGGATATTTTTGCAAATATTCATCGAAGGCCTTAATGGTTTCGTTAAAAGGAGAATAAGATAGTTCGTAAGTTAGCTTGGCATAGTTAAATAAAGCATCTTGCTGCATACTCTTATCGAAATCCATTCTTGCTGCACTGGCAAATGCCGCTTTGGCTCCATTTTTATTTCCCGATTTTAAGTAAGAATCTGCCAAACAGAAAGTCGCCACCTGAAGCATTTCATCATCTTCACCTCCCACTTTTTCGAACTGTGGAATGGCCTCTTCATATCTTTTTTGCTTGTAAAGACAATATCCGTAAGCAAATTTTTCTTCGCGAACCAAGCTCTTCTTTCCTTTTTCAAGATATGGTATGGCTTTGGCATATTCCTTTTCCTGATAATAAGCCAACCCAATCATTTTGGCAATTTCATCTTGTCGCTTCACACTTGCATCATCCAAGTATTTAGGTGCATAACTTAAAAGATCCTGATATCGTTCTTGCAAAAAGTAAATCTGGCAAATGTAATAAGGTACAATTGGAGCAAAAGTTTTATTGGACTCCAACTTTTCAAATCCGCTTAAAGCGGTTTGGTAATTCTTATTTAAATAAGCAATGTGCGAATAGTAGTAATTTGCCGGAGCATTGTAATCACCCGACACCTCAATAATCTCGTAAAAATTCTTTCTGGCATTCTCATAATCCGCTTTTCGGAAATACGAATAAGCAATCTTGAATCGATATTCAGTTAAATCATCATTTTTTAACAAATAAGGATCAACCTGCTTGAACCACAACAATGCTGCTTTGTATTTTTTATTGCGATATTGCTGGCGTCCCAATTGAAAATAGGCCAATTGAATTTTATTACTTTCAGGATAATTCCTGATGAATGTTTTCATCTCCTCCTCAGCACCAGGGCGAAACAATTCAATAGAACAAAGCGCCATATAAAACTCTGCTTGAGACCTTTTTTCGGAAAACTCGGTGCTATTTCTATTTATGAACTCTTGAAACTCTTTGCGAGCAGCTCCAAAATTCTTGTTTTGAAACTTTTCATTGGCCGATTGCCAAATTTGAGAATCGGAATAATGATTTAAAGATTTTTGAGCTTGCGATGGATTGTTGATACTTATCAAAAGTAGCGACAAAAAAAACCATAATAAATATCTGCTTCTCATGCTTTTGTGTGTAGGTATTATTGTGTGAATTAATGATTCCGAAAAGTACTAAACTTGCAGTATTTCGTAATTTTTAAAACCAGCCTTAAAGGTAAAAATAATATACTTCTTTATAGTACTTTCAAACGAAGCTTCTTCAGAAAAATTGTCTCTTTTGTTAAGAATTAATGAGGAAGAAAAAAGTGATACGAGAAATAATTTTTTAGATTTGTAAATCGACGTATTTATTACAACTCGCAAAACGAACACACATGTCAGAATCTGCAATAATAGAATTGAAAAATGCTACTATCCGTCAAGCGGATAACATTATTCTTACCGATGTTAATCTGAAAATCGAGAAAAACGAATTTGTTTATTTAATTGGTAAAGTAGGAAGTGGAAAATCGAGTCTACTAAAAACTTTATATGCAGATTTGCCATTAAGAGATGGAGGTGGTTCGGTAGCTGGATATTACCTTCCAATTATCAAGCGCAAGCAAGTTCCTTTTCTACGAAGAAAAATAGGAATTATATTTCAGGATTTTCAGCTACTTACCGACCGATCGGTAAAAGATAATCTGGAATTTGTTTTAAAAGCAACGGGTTGGAAAAACAAAAAAGAAATCGAAAACAGAATTGTTGAGGTTCTGGAAAAGGTTCACATGGGTAATAAAGGTTATAAAATGCCTCACGAACTATCGGGAGGTGAGCAGCAGCGTGTTGTGATTGCTCGTGCTCTATTGAATTCTCCTGATATTATTCTTGCTGACGAGCCAACTGGTAATTTAGATCCTGAAACTTCGGATGAACTGGCGCAATTGATGATGGACATCAGTAAAAACGGGCGAACTGTAATCATGGCAACTCACCAACACGATTTACTAAAAAAATTCCCTGCCAGAACCGTAGAGTGTATCGATGGTAAATTGGTGGACAAATCAGCTCCTGAATTTATTCCGGAAGTTGCCAACAATGAAAGTGAAATCAACCAGTAATCTATTTGAGAAGACCTGAACCATACAACAAGGAATTTGAACAATTAAAACTGAAACACAGTTTAATTTTTCCACTCGCTTTTTTGATTCTCATTTGGGCGATTAAGATTTTTGAATGGGGATTGGGTTTAAACTTCACACAACTGGGTGTTTTTCCATTACATGTAAAAGGTTTATTGGGAATTATCACAAGTCCTTTAATTCACGGAGATTTTCAACATTTAATGGCCAATTCGGTTCCTTTTCTTGTATTGAGTTGGGGAATCTTTTATTTCTATCGACCTCTGTCTTACCGAATTTTTATTCTTTGTTATCTAACTACCAACATACTGGTTTGGGTAGGAGCACGAGAAGCCTATCATATTGGTGCCAGCGGATTGGTGTACTCATTCGCTTCTTTCCTGTTTTTTAGTGGTATTTTCCGCAATTACTACAGGCTAATAGCCATTTCATTTGTTGTGGTTTTTCTTTATGGTGGATTATTTTGGGGTGTATTTCCAATCCTAAAGGATGTTTCCTGGGAAGGACATCTTTTCGGAGCCATTTCTGGCTTAACTTACGCTTTGGCTTATCGAAATGAAGGACCGCAAAAACCTCAGGTAATCCTTCCTGAAGATGATGACAGCATTCCAGAAGAAATTTGGAATTCAGAACATCTGGAAAACAAGGAAGAATTTCGAAAATGATATTTGCTCTTTAAAAGGGTACCTTTCAACCCCCAAAGGGTACCTCTCGACCCCCAAGTAGGATGTTTTTACCCCCAATGAGTACCTAAAAAACATCCTCGAAGATGTAAATTTGGTCCTCGAGGATGTTTTTTAGTGCCTTTAAGATGTTTTGAAGGTCTTTCAGTACCTAATTTTGGTCCTTCAGGATGTCTTGGAGATCCTTTAAGATGTTTTGGAGGTCTTGAAGGATGTATTTTTGGTCCTTCAGGACCTAATTTTGGTACCCGAGGACCTAAATTTGATACTCTTAGATATTTTCACGTGCCTGTTTATCTCTTTTTGTAATATTTCATTGCTTCCGGAAGGAATGCTTTTAGATTTGCCACACGTGTATCGTCTGCCGGGTGAGTTGAAAGGAATTCCGGTGGCTTTTGTCCACCACTTTCTCCCATACGCTTCCAAAATTCAACAGCTTCAGATGGATCGTAACCAGCCATTGCCATAAAAATCAATCCCATTTTATCAGCTTCGTTTTCATGAGAACGAGAGAAAGGCAGCATAACACCAACATTGGCACCAACTCCAAAGGCAGTCATCCAGATCTTTTGAGTTTCTGCAGGTTTTTCATTTAAAGCAATTGCTAAACCTTGCCCCAAAGCTTGAATTCCCATTTGCTGACTCATACGCTCATTACCATGACGCGCTACAGCATGAGCAATTTCGTGTCCCATAACTACTGCCAATCCTGTTTCAGTTTGAGTGTATGGTAAAATCCCTGTATAGAAAACCACTTTTCCTCCAGGCATACACCATGCATTTGGTGTATCATCTTCAACCAAATTAAATTCCCATTGGAAATTGGCAACTCTATCTCCCATACCATTGGCATTCATGAATTCTTCTACTGCCTTGGCTATACGATCGCCACATGATTTAACCATGGCTACTTTCGCTTTGTCTTTCGATAGTTTATTTTCCTTTAAAAAAGCATCATATTGCGTAAGACTTGTAGAAATCATTTCACGCTCAGGGAAAAGATTCATTTGTTTACGTCCGGTGATTGGAACAGTAGCACAGGCTGCTAATATAAATACCAATCCTGCTAATAGTAAGTTACGGGTTGTTTTGCTTGTCATTATTATTTGGTTTTTAGTTTATCTATTTTCACGCAGAGGTCGCAAATTTCTCATTTTTAAGATCGCAAAGCCTGAACAATGTACTTTCTGCTCTTAAATGGCTGATTATTTGCATCCACTTTATATATACTTGAATTCTTCATGTAACTGATCCAATAATTCCTCTACACTAGTAACGGGAATTTTACAGCTTCTATTTTTACAAAGATAAAAAGTTGTTTGGTTAGCAACATAACGATTTTTCAACAAAGGCAATTCACTCTCGGTTAAACTTCCTGCAATAAGTACATTAGGCAAAAACAAAGATTCTATTTTTTGTTTCTCATCCATTGCTAAATCACCCATTATCACCAATTCGTAGGTTGAATTAGCCAAGTAAAAAAACAATTGTCCCCAATTAAAATGATAGGATGGTACTTTTAACATTCGTTCGTAAACATTGGCCAACATTTGTTTCGATCTTTCCTTGAAAGTTTCCTTCTCCAGGTAGATTCCCAATACGAAAAGAGATTTTGAAATAGAAGAATTTGATGATGGAATTACATTGTCCAGCAGTTCCATTTTTCTCGCTATTAAATCAGGATCCTCATTAGATGTATAGAAAAACATTCCTGATTTTTCGTCTGAAAAATGTGCCATTACCACTTTCATCAATCGATCAGCTTTAATTAAATAATCTTCTTTAAAACTGGCCTGATATAAGGCAACGTAAGCTTCAATGGTAAAAGAATAATCATCAAGAAAAGCATTGATTTTCGAAACTCCATCCTTGTAATTTCGGAACAAATGGCCTTCTCCTTTCATCAAGTTTGTCTCGATAAAATGCATTGCTTTCTCAGCTCTTTCCAGATATTCTTGTTTTCCCAATGCCTTGTAAGCATCCACATATCCTTTAATCATCAAAGCATTCCAACTGGTTAAAGCTTTGTCATCCAAACCAGGACGAATCCTTTCTTCACGCTTTGACAACAATTTATTCGAAGCTTCCTTCACTTTCTCATCAAATTGTTTTATACTAATTCCCAATCTCTTAGCGATCTCATTTTTATCGGCCGAAATCATTAAAATGTTTCCTTCTTCCCAATTCGCTTTTTCGCTAACACCAAAATACTCGCAAAACCATTCGGCATCTTCTTTTAAAACACTTTCTATTTCTGATTTTTCCCAAACATAGAATTTGCCTTCAACACCTTCGCTATCGGCATCCAAAGAAGAATAAAATCCTCCATTTGGCAAACTCAATTCACGATCAATAAAATCCAATGTCTCCTCCATTACCCTTTTGTACTCTGGAATTTTCGTCAAGCTATATGCCTCGGCATATAAACTTACCAATTGAGCATTATCATATAGCATCTTTTCAAAATGAGGGACTTTCCAAATTGCATCCACCGAATATCTGGCAAAGCCGCTACCAATTTGATCATAAATTCCTCCTGCCGCCATTTTATCCAGTGTAAGCACCACATGATCTAAAGCTGATCGATCTTTGCTGGCATGATAATATCGAAGCAAAAACTGAAGAGAACCTGGCAATGGAAATTTAGGGGCGCGATTATTACCACCTTCAAGTTTATCGAAATCCTTCTGCCAATTTTCATAACCCGATTTCATATCATCCAAATCAAATGGTTTGAGTTCCGATTTTACTTCAATCAGTTCATTGCTCCTTACTCCTTCTGAAATCTGACCAGCCACTTTTTCAACTTTATCTTTCTCGCTTAGCCATGCACTTTGAATACCTTGTAATACTCTTACCCAATCATTCGGTCGAAAATAGGTTCCTCCAAAAAATGGTTTTCCATCGGGCATGGCAAAACAATTGAGTGGCCAACCACCACTACCCGTCATCAATTGCACAGCATCCATGTAGATCCTATCAATGTCAGGTCGCTCCTCTCTATCTACTTTAATACAAACGAAAAATTCGTTCATAATTTTAGCAATCTCTTCATTCTCGAAACTCTCGCGTTCCATTACATGACACCAATGACAGGCAGCATAGCCAATACTAACCAGTATTACTTTATTCTCATTCTTTGCCTTTTGCAAGGCTTCTTCTCCCCATGGATACCAATCAACTGGATTATGTGCATGTTGCAACAAGTATGGACTATTTTCCTGAGACAATCGGTTTGTATGTTGAACTTTCATTGCTTTCTTATTATTCTGAGAGCAAGATTCGATTGGAAACATCCCAATCAGCACGATCAGTGCTACCATAAACCTATATCTCTCAAGAAGGTGTAACATTCATTAAAGATATAATTTATTTTAAATGATTCTAAATAAAAAAGCAGCAATACCATAATGGTACCACTGCTCTCCAAACCAATATTATTTTATTACTTCCTATCCACCAACACTTGCTGAAATTCCATACTCCGCAAATATATCTTGTGCTCTTGTCAATTCATCCTCACTTGGAACCTCCATATTTTCCACCAAATATTCCGATCCCAATTTTGTATGCTTGTGTTTTCCCACATCGTGATAAGGCAACAAATTCACTTCCTTGCGCTTCCAGGGAATTGTAGACAAGAAGTCCGCCATTCTCTCAACTGTTTCCTCATCTGCATTCACGCCTTTTATAAAGGGCACTCTGATGATAAAGTCAGCATTGTTTTCCGCCAGCAACTGGATATTTTTCAATATCAATTCATTATTTACTCCTGTATATTTCCTGTGCACCTCCGACTCGAAAGCTTTAAAGTCAACCAAAAATAAATTGGTTCGCTTGGCCACTTCCAATACTACTTCTGGTTTGGCAAACAAGGTGGTATCCACAACTCGGTGAATGTCTTTTTCAGCACATTTATCCAGAATTTCAATTAAACTCTTGTAGTGCATTAAAGGTTCGCCTCCCGAAAAAGTAACGCCACCTTCCGAGTGATCAAAGAATATGGTTTCCCTTTCAATAATCTTCATCAACTCATCGCTCGAGTATACTTTCCCAGACATTTCGATAGCCTTGGTAGGACAAACCATGGCACATTTACCACACAAAGTACACTTTTCGATATCAGTTACAATACCTTGCCCCGTTAATTCCAATGCCGATTCCGGACAAATTTCAACACACTTTACCGAACCAATGCATTTCGATTCGGTATACATTTTTTGTGCATAGGGCGATATGCTTTCTGGGTTATGACACCAGACACAGGACAAAGGACAACCTTTATAAAAGATTGTCACTCTAATTCCGGGTCCGTCATTGATTGCATATCTTTTTATATCAAAAATTAATGCTTTACTCATTAAAACGATTCATTTTCTGTTCTGTCGATTACTTCCTGCTGTAAATCTGCATTCATATCATTAAAGTAATCGCTATACCCTGCCATTCTTACCAATAAATCCTTATAATCTTCAGGTGTTTTTTGTGCAGCCAACAAAGTTGCTGTATCCACAATATTAAACTGAATGTGGTGTCCTCCCAATGAAAAGTAAGATCTGATCAATTTTGATAATTTGGCAATGTCTTCATCACGCTTTAACAAACTTGGCAAGAAACGCTGATTCAACAAAGTTCCTCCTGATTTGGTATGATCCAGCTTGGTAAGCGATCGGATTACCGCTGATGGTCCATGCGTATCGCATCCGTGAGATGGTGAAGTTCCATCAGAAATGGATTTACCTGCCAGTCTACCATTTGGAGTGGCTCCCATAACTTTGCCAAAATAAACATGACAAGTAGTTGAAAGCATATTCAAATGGAAAGTTTCTCCTTTGGTATTTGGTTTTCCATCAATTGCTGCAAACAAATCATTGTATACCTTTAAGGCGATATCATCAGCATAATCATCATCATTTCCAAAGAATGGCGTATTGTTCAGAATGGTTTGACGCAATACTTCTTCTCCTTCAAAATTGATTGCTACAGCATCCAATACGGTATCAATACCAAAATTCTTATCCTCGAAAACATGTTTCTTTAGGGTTGATAAACTATCGGTTACCGTTCCCAATCCAGTACACTGAATATAGTTGGTATTGTAGCGCGGACCTGCATTATAATAATCTCTGCCTCGAGCAATACAATCATCAGTTAATACAGACAACAAAGGAGCTGGCGCATATTTGGCAAACATTCTATCAATGTAATTGCTCACCCTGATTTTCTGATCGACAACAAAATTCAGTTGCTTCAAAAATGCCTCGTATAACTCGTTGTAAGAAGTAAATGTTCTTGGATCTCCTGTTTCGATACCTGCTTTTTTGCCAGTTACCGGATCGATTCCGTTATTTAAGGTTACCTCAAGAATTTTAGGAACATTCAAATATCCAGTCAACACGTAAGCTTCCTTACCAAAGGCTCCAACTTCAATACAACCACTACATCCACCTTCGCGAGCATCTTCAATGCTTTTTCCATGTCCCAACATCTCCATGATGTAAACATCCGGATTGAATACCGAAGGATAACCATGTCCCTGACGAATTACATTACATCCTGCTTTTAAAAATCTTTCAGGAGTTCTCGAACTAATATGAATAGAACTACCTGGCTGCAAAATGTGAAGGTCTTCAATAATGTCAAGCATGATATAGGAAACCTCACTTACCCCGTCAGATCCATCTTTTCTTACACCACCAATGTTAATGTTGGTAAAATCGTTATAAGTTCCACTCTCGCGAGCTGTAATTCCAACCTTTGGAGGTGCAGGCTGATTATTCACCTTAATCCAGAAACAAGAAAGCAATTCTTTGGCCTCATCTCTGCTTAATGTTCCTTCAGCCGATTCTCTATTGTAAAAAGGTTCAAGGTGCTGATCGAAATGACCTGGATTCATGGCATCCCAACCATTCAATTCTGTAATGGTTCCCAAGTGCATCCACCAGTACATCTGAATGGCTTCCCAGAATGTTCTTGGTGCATTGGCAGGAACCCAACGACAAACCTCTGCAATATTCAACAATTCAGCTTTTCTGCTTTCATCATTTTCCTTTGCCGCCAATTCTTCAGCCATATCTGCATGACGTTCTGATAATAGAATTGCTGCATCACAAGAAATGGCCATTGCCTGAAGCTCCTCTAATTTATCTGTAGCTTCATCATCGTTCATGTAATCCAAACGATCGATATGATCCTGAATATCTTTCTTAAATTCCAGTAAGCCTTTTTTATAAATCTTACCATCTAAAGTAGTGTGGCCTGGTGCACGCTGTTCCATAAACTCGGTGAACAAACCTGCCTCGTATGCTGCCTTCCACTCCTCTGGTACATGATTAAAAATTCTTTCTCTTTGGGTACGTCCTTCCCAATAAGGAATCACTTCCTTGGAATAAGTATCAATATCTTCCTGTGAAATGGTGTATCGCTGCAACTCACGAGTATTTAAAACATTTAAGTCATCAACACTGTGGCAAGTTAACTCAGGAAAGGTTGGAACCGACTTTGGTGAAGGCCCACGCTCCCCAACGATCAATTCGCCATCGCCAATGTAAATGGTTTTGTGCTTACATATTTCGTAGAAAGTTTTGGCACGCAATACTGGAATTGAGTATTTGCCGTAATTTTCCTTGTAAAACTCAGTTTCGATTAAAGCACGCTCAATAGAAAGTGATGGTTCAGTATCAACACTTACTTTTCTAAGCTGCTTAATTCTTTCATTCATGCCCGGACCTTGTCCATTGTTTTTATCGAAGTTACTTCCCGACTTTGCCGCTCTTTGCGGAATGGTTTTATCTATGGTCATTGTTTTTCTATTAATCTATTCGAATCGATGTTTTTGGGTACTGCATATGCATTCCAGCTAGGAATATCAGTACTTAAAAATAAAATGTAGCTTGTGACAGCAAAGTGCATTAACACATTGCCATTGGAAGGACAATTGTTTAAGAATAGATTATTAAACAACTAAAAAGTCTGCGGTAACTGTATGTTAAAGTATGATTCACGTACATATCAACATCTTTTGACTGAACCAAATTTACGAAATATTATCATCTGAGATACAAATCTCAATTAAATTCTTGTTATCTATAAATGATCTTAACAAACTTATGTCACAACCACACATAATCTATGCTTTTTCATTAACTTACTGCTGCTTTTCATCTACTCGAAATAAAACATGAAATCACACCATCTTATACTCATTGCAATTATTACCTCTTTTTTATTCTTAAAGTGCACTGAACAAAAAGAACAAGTCCGATATGAAGAATTGAAATTAGCTGAACTGTTCAATTGTTTCATGAACTCTACTGATAGTCTTGAAGAACAAAAGCTTATTCATTTTTTGGATGACTCAATTGTGGAGTATCCTTATGACCATTTTTTCACATTTGAGAAATATGATTCTACCAAGAAGCAATTAAATCTTTATTTTCATTTATGCACTAGCGACATTGAATACAACATTAAACGACGAAATGCTTTCGTTATAGATATTGACAAGAAGAATAAAATCACATTAAATGGAAACAATTACTCTGACATACTTCCCATAAATGATATGATTGTTGATTTTCTTCAAAACAAAAAAGACACCAATACATTATCCGACAATACATTAAAAAACATACCTATATTAGGAGAAGTTGAAGTTAGCAAAGGAGGATTTATTCTTCATACCCAACTCATACCTGATAAAAATAATAATCAATCAAGTTGGTTGATAACTAAGAAATACATTGATATAATCCTTTCTGTAAATTATCAATTAAGAAAGTTGTCTTCTCTTAAATATTTTGAATCGGAATACTCAAAACTTAATCCAGAACAAAAGAATGCCATTAGGAAACTAAATCCAGTTTATATCATTATTTACCCAAATTGGACAATGGGAAAAATTAAACCACCACCTCCTCCACTTCCAGTTTTATCAAATAAAATTATTAAAAAAGAAAGTTAAAACATTAACATATAAGATAAAGCTAGCTACTTATAAAAGCTATTTTAAACAATTCGGCACCATACTTGTTTTCAATACATGGGAACACTATTAATTCTATTACAGATGTTAACTAATGCGGACACAAAAGTATTGGCCGATTTCACCAGTGATACAAATCTATCGGATTGGTACATTGTAAACGATGTGGTGATGGGTGGCAGATCGGATTCAGGAATTTTCCTGAACGGTGAAAACTGTGCCGTATTTAAGGGCTATGTTTCATTGGAAAACAATGGAGGTTTTGCCATGGTAAAGCACATTTTTGATCCCATTGAAATTGATTCTCATTCCAAAATAGTGATGAAAATAAAGGGAGATGGCAAGCGATATCAAGTACGATTAAAATCACAAACTTCCCAGTCTCACTCACACATCAATTACTTCACCACTACAGGTGATTGGCAGGTTATTGAGATCCCATTCAAAGATTTCTATGCCAGTTTTCGTGGCAGACGCTTGAGTTATCCGAATTTTAATGCCGATCAATTGTCGGAGGTGGCATTTTTAATCGGCAATAAAAAAGCTGAGGAATTTCAATTGAAAATCAAATGGATTGCTTTGATGTAAGCATCAGGTATACTTCATGAATTTCACAATTAAATCAACAATGGCTTGTGAACTTTGCTTAAGTGCTTCTCTTATGTCGTCGGAGGACATTACATCGGTAAAGCCTGGTAAATCTTTCGAATCTTCTTTGCTTAATTTCTGATACCCCATACTCCACTCCGGGAAAGATCTTTGATCGATATCCTCTTCTAATATCTTTACAATATTGGTGTGGCGATTATCATTCTGCAAGCGATTGTAAAGAGTACTAATCTTGTCTTTTTCTCCTTCTATCACCTGAATAAAAATCTCATCATTATAAAGAAGTAAACCTGTAACTCCGTTTGCCAAGTTCTTTGGTCTGATTTCAGACAATAACTCATCGAGCTCCAACTCCGAAAGTTGGTTCCTCGAAAAGCTAACATATACGATATGAATTAGATTAGGCATAGACTAAAGTTACAAAAGATCACCAGTCTTTTTATATAAATTAATCAATATACATATACTTTGTAGTATCACCCATCAAAAAAGCCATATCAATCACCAATCTTTAATTATATTAGGCTCTATTATTAAAAACCGATAGCATGAAGATCAACTTAAAAGAGAACTTTGACAATATTAAAAATTACTTTTCACCCAAAGTACTTGGCGAAGTAAATGATGTATATGTAAAAATTGCCAAAATCAAAGGTGACGAACTGCCATGGCACGACCACAAAAACGAAGATGAAATGTTTTTGATTATCGAAGGAAGTCTGCTAATGGAAGTAGAAGGAACAGAACCTTTTGTTATGAATGAAGGCGATTTATTTATCGTTAAGAAAGGACTTCAACATAGGGTATCATCGGCTAATGAATGCAAAATCATGTTAATTGAAAACAAATCAACAGCACATACAGGCGATATTAAATCTGATATCACAAAAGATATTACGGATCAACTTCAGTAACATTTTCAACATTTTTGTAATGTAAGTACCATAAAGCTTCTACCTTTGCGGAATCAAATCCACACAAAACAAAACCACATGAAAAGGGAAGGTACGGCCTATGGCATTTTCCTGATGATACTATCTGTAATAGCATTTGGCATAATGGCTACTCTGGTACGAAGCATGTCCCATGTTAGTACTTACATTACTGTATTTGTACGCTTTGCAATTGGCGTTGGCATTATTGGCATACTGGCCATGATGCGAAAAATAGATCTCAAATTTGTTCGCAGTCCTTTACTTCTTCTAAGAGGAATTACCGGTACAGCATCGGTTGCTTTATTCTATTTGGCTATTGTAAAAATTGGTATGGGAAAAGCTTCGGTTTACTCCTACTCCTATCCTTTGTTTGCATCCCTACTTAGTGCAATTGTACTGAAAGAGAAAATACAAGCCAGCAAATGGTTGATGATGTTTGTAGCTCTTATTGGCATTGTGCTGGTTTCATTTCAGTTTACCGAAACTGGCAAATCGTGGAGTTTTGGTTGGTTCGATTTCCTTGCCATGCTTAGTGCCATTACCAATGCTGTATCTATTTTAATCGTGAAGAAGTTACATGGCACCGATAATTCATATGCCATCTTTTTTGCTCAATCCATAGTTGGATTCTGGATATTTCTCGTTCCCGCCAACCTTCCTGAACTAACCGGACCGATTACCAGTAGTTATATATTAATATTTATAGGTCTGGCATCGGCATGTGCACAACTGTTGAATACCGAAGGCTACCGACATGTTTCCATAGCAACAGGCTCTCCTTTCCACATGCTCATTCCGATTGTAAATGTAATAATAGGAGTATTTGTTTTTAATGAGGTATTTACTACACAGGAAATCATTGGTTCATCATTAGTAGTTGTTGCCTGCTTGGGCATTTTACGATTAAATGGTCAAGCAAAACATGCTTAAATCGTCGGAAAATAAGTTTATTCAAGAATCTACATCGGCAAGTAAAAATAGATCCCCAATCCATTGGTAAATAAAATATTCCCATAGAGTGAATGCTCAAGAAATACTGCATTTAGCGATTTATTGCGCAAATATGTGTAAGAGAATATGATACTGCCAATAAAAGTGAAGATTAATGCCATCCAATTGCGGAATATGATGTGAGCCATGGCAAAACAAACCGCATTTACCAGAAGCATCACAACAGGATTGTTAAATAATAACTTGTATCGGTGATAATAAAAGGCTCGAAAAATAAATTCCTGTGTGTAAGCCGACCATATGGGATAACTCACAATTACGGCAACCCAAATCCAGAAATTATTACGTGGCAAATGAAAAAACACATCTGCTCTAAACACATAAACCCAGATTGAAGTAATGATTAAAAGAATTGATCCTTTAAGTACAAAATCCTGCCAAGGGTAATCACGTTTAATTCTAAATATTTCACGATCAAAATTCTTGTCTTTAATGATAATAAAAAGACAATAGAAGAACACAAGCACAAGGGGTATTGCTTTATGGACCGGGATCATTTCAAAATAATACAATAATGGTAGCCCAATAAATAAGAATAACATTTCCGTCCACAAATACAATCTCCTCATAACACCCCAATTTTAAAAGAAACAACAAGAACATTAACGACAATAAGAAGGATTCCCCTTATTAAGACTCGTTCTATATAAGTTACAAAAAAAGAGGCAAATTTGTTTTAAAAATGCCTCTGAAATTTAGGAATGTTATGATTTTATTGACAAACGTAAATTTGTCCTAAAATTACCTATGTTTTTGTGGATTAAATGACCTTAAATCATGATCAAAAATCATCAATTCAAGACTAATTCACATAATTACCTGATGCAAATTATGAGATCTTTTTCTGTGCTCTTCTTGCTGCAACAATCATTAAATATCCAGCAATAACTGGTCCGTATGCTACAATGTAATATCCTTTAACATCGAACCATTGAAAATAGGTCCCTAATGTTGCAATTCCACCAAGAATCATTAAAGTCCACCCAATCATTCTTAATTCTCTTGCCTTTAGCTTTCCTGATTTCTTTACCTCGCCTGAAAGAATTTTATTGTCAATTTCTCTAACCACATTTTTAATGGTATTCTCATCAATACCTTTGTCTTTCATTTCTTTTCTGATTTGAGAGAAATCCATCCCCTCAATCTTCTTTGCGTGATAAAAATCGACTAAGTCCTTAAAATCTTGTGCCATAATTGTTGTTTTGAATGATGCAAATCTAATCAGAGAGAAATGATTTTCAAAATCTAGCCTATATGATTTGTGAAGACGCAGCCGTGCTACGTCTCTACATAAAATCCGATTCGAATCATTTCCATAGCCATTAACAATGTCATACTCATAGTTAACATTGGTCATCTCCTAATGCCTAATGGTAAAGTCAATCCTGTTATTGGTACACTGCGAGTGAGCATTTGCATGCTCCTACCTGCCATTATTATCCTTTTTCCTGCCATCTGCATCTTACGACCTGATAAATACAAGCTTACACCTACCAAATGCATTGCACTTATTAACAATGAGCGTGCAGATATCAACATTGAGGGTGCAGATGGCAGGTATGAGCGTGCAGTTGGCAGGTCTCACGATGCAGATGGCAGGTATGAGCGTGCAGTTGGCAGGTCTCACGATGCAGATGGCAGGTGGGAGCATGCGGTTGGCAGGTCATACGGTGCATTTATTAACAAAGAGGCTCATATTGGCAGGTAGAACGGCTCCATTGGCAGAACAAACGGCTCCAACGGCAGGTCGAACAGTGCAGATGGTAATCGGAACGATGCAGGCGGCATGTAGAACGACACCATTGACAGAACGAACGGCTCCGACAGCAAGTCGAACGGTGTAGATGGTGATCGGAACGATGTAGATGGTAGGTAGAACGAGGACATTGGAAAAATTTAAAATAGATGGAATAAGATTTATCCATAATTCCTTCATTAGTGGTAAAGACGGCATTAATGCCGTCTCTACAGATAAAAAATAAGAGCCCATCGCTCCTGTGAATTTGAAATTCACAGGTTAGGAGTATGAGATATTTATCTCAATAATGATAAACGAGATTAAAAATCTCTTACTCCATCACCTCAGATTATAAATCTGAGGTGCATAAAAAACAGGCTCCTATAATTAGAAGCCTGCTTGAATATTTTGAATCAGAAATCTATTTGTAGATCTCTTTTTTACTTGCCAATAGTGTGTTTTGAAGTAATGAAACGATAGTCATTGGTCCAACACCACCTGGAACCGGAGTAATGAATGATGCTTTAGGTGCAACCTCATCGAATTTTACATCTCCTAGTAATTTCCATCCCGACTTGGTTTTGTCAGATTTCACACGGTGAATACCCACATCAATAATTACAGCTCCTTCTTTCACCATATCTCCAGTAAGGAATTCTTTCATTCCCAATGCTACGATTACGATATCCGCCTGACGGGTAATTTCTGCAATATTTTTGGTTCTACTGTGACACAATGTAACGGTACAATCGCCATAAGCAGCTTTACGCGACATTAAAACACTCATTGGTGTACCAACAATGTTTGAACGACCAATTACCACACAGTTTTTACCTGATGTTTCAACTTTGTAACGCTTCAACAACTCAACAATACCAGCCGGAGTTGCAGGAAGATAAGTTGGTAAACTTGCAACCATTTTACCTACGTTCATTGGGTGGAATCCATCAACATCTTTTTCCGGACGAATGGTTTCGATTACCTTGGTCTCAGAAATGTGCTTAGGAAGTGGCAACTGAACAATTAATCCGTCGATGTCATCATTCTCGTTTACCTTACGGATTTCTGCCAAAAGTTGCTCTTCGGTAATGTCATCTTCGAAACGAAATTCTGAAGACGCAAAACCTACAGCATGACAAGCTTTCACTTTAGCAGCAACATAAGTTTCGCTGGCACCATCGTGTCCAACAATCATAGCAGCAAGATGTGGAGTTTTTCCACCTGCTTTTTTAATTTGTTCAACTTCGGCAGCAATTTCCTGCTTCACCTCGTTAGAAATCTTTTTTCCGTCGATTAATTCCATGGTTTGTTAGCTTTGTTATTAAAAAAAATGCCTGACCGCAGAGTCAAGCATTTCGTATTTGGTTTTTCTTATTTTCTGCGTCCCATATTGCCCATCATTCTGGACATGTTTCCGCCTTTCGACATCATTTTCATTAATTTCCTGGTCTCGTCGAATTGCTTAATCAGCCTGTTCACATCCTGAATGGTAGAACCAGAACCATCGGCAATTCTTTTTCTTCTCGAACCATTAATCAATTTTGGATCTTCACGTTCTGCAGGAGTCATTGAGAAGATAATCGCTTCAACACCTTTAAAGGCATCATCATCGATATCGATATTCTTCAATGCTTTTCCAACACCCGGAATCATAGAAGCCAAATCTTTAAGGTTCCCCATTTTCTTGATCTGAGAAATCTGAGACAAGAAATCGTTAAAGTTGAATTGGTTCTTGGCAATCTTCTTCTGAAGTTTCTTCGCTTCTTCAGCATCGAATTGTTCCTGAGCACGCTCTACAAGTGATACGATATCACCCATACCCAAAATACGATCGGCCATACGTTCAGGGTGGAAAACATCAAGAGCTTCCATTTTCTCGCCTGTACCAACAAATTTAATTGGCTTGTTAACTACCGAACGAATTGATAATGCAGCACCACCACGAGTATCACCATCTAACTTGGTAAGAACAACACCATCAAAATTCAATCTGTCGTTAAACTCTTTCGCTGTATTCACAGCATCCTGACCAGTCATCGAGTCAACAACAAAAAGAGTTTCGGTTGGATCGATAGACTTTTTAACAGCTTCAATCTCGTTCATCATCTCCTCATCGATAGCCAAACGACCAGCAGTATCGACGATTACAAGATCGTTACCATTTGCTTTAGCTTCCTTAATAGCTGCTTTAGCAATTTTTACCGGGTTTTTATTTTCTTTATCAGAGTATACTGGAACACCAATTTGCTCTCCCAATACATGCAACTGATCAATCGCAGCAGGACGATAAACATCACAGGCTACCAACAAAGGATTCATAGAGCGTTTTGTTTTTAACAAATTCGCTAATTTTCCTGAGAATGTGGTTTTACCAGAACCTTGCAATCCGGCAATTAATATTACGGCAGGTTTTCCCTGAGTGTTGATATCAACATGAGTTCCACCCATTAACTCAGCCAGCTCATCGTGAACAATTTTCACCATTACCTGGTTTGGTTTCAAGGCAGTAAGTACGTCTTGTCCTAATGCTTTTTCTTTTACGGTATTTGTAAACGACTTGGCAATTTTAAAGTTAACATCGGCATCCAATAAAGCACGTCTTACATCCTTCAATGTTTCTGCCACATTGATTTCAGTAATTTTTCCCTGTCCCTTTAATATCTGGAATGATCGCTCAAGTCTTTCGTTAAGATTTTCAAACATTATTCTACGTATTTATATTTCCCTGCAAAAATAAAAAAATATGCGTAGAGCTAAAGTGAATCAGGAAGAAAAGTCACGAAAAATGTAAACAAATTGAAATGTGGGTTGAGAAGCTGGCATATGCAATTCACGAATGAACTTTTAACACCTGATATACATTTAGAATATACATGGCTAAAAGACGGCATAAATGCCTTCTCTACTAAAACAAAACAAATGGTGATAAATTGAAGATATTGTCTTATTCAGTTCTATCAAGCACCTCATCCCCCTGCCCCTTCTCCTTGAGCTATTCTTTATACACATTTCTATACTTGAATATAATTCAACAAAGAATTAGGTATGCAATCGTTTAATTTCTAGATTCTCCCCTTCTAGGGGAGATGGCGACAGCCAGAGGGGTGCCTCTAGCATACAACACTTATTATTTCACCCTTTAGTCTGTCGACAGTTTCCCTAAAAGGGAAACACTCAATTTGAAAATACTTTAAATGATTCAGCATTGCTAAATCAGAAGGATTATTTCAGATTTGTGTATAACGAGTAGATTCTAAAGGAGAGGGTTAAGGTGAGGTAAGAGATAAAAAAAGCGAAGTTAACCGCAGTCAACTTCGCCTTTTTATATGTGTCTGATTGCTGTCAGCTGACAGCTAATCGCTTTTTCTACATTCTTTCCGGAACACCAATTCCCAATAGGCTCATACCTGATTTGATGATCTCTCCGATTTGCTTAGAAAGCACTAAACGGAAAGCTCTTAGGTCGGTATTTTCTTCTTTTGCGATTGGGTGATCGTGATAGAATTGGTTGTACTCTTTCACTAAGTCGTATACATAGTTCGAGATTTGAGCAGGGCTGGTTTCTTTTCCAGCTTCCTTAATAACTGTTGGGTAATTTGCAACCATCTGAATTAGGAAGGATTCCTTTTCAGAAATATTCAAATTAGATGAAGCTACTTCTGGAACTTCAAATCCTGCATCAATTGCTTTTCTTACTACTGATTGAATACGAGCATAAGTGTACTGGATAAATGGACCTGTATTCCCGTTAAAGTCGATAGATTCCTTAGGATTAAACATCATATTTTTCTTAGGATCAACTTTAAGGATAAAGTATTTTAATGCACCCATTGCCACTTTTTCGAATACATCTTGAGCTTCTTCTTCAGAGTATCCTTCCAGTTTTCCAAGTTCTCTTGAAGTATCACGCGCAGTATTAACCATTTCCTGCATCAAGTCATCGGCATCAACCACAGTACCTTCACGCGATTTCATTTTACCTTCTGGCAACTCAACCATTCCGTACGACAAGTGTTGAATTTTATCATGCCACTCATAACCCAGTTTACCCATGATTAATGACAATACTTGGAAGTGGTAATTTTGCTCATTCCCTACAACATAAATGTGTTCGTCGATATTAAATTCATCGAAACGTTCGTAAGCCGTTCCAATATCCTGAGTCATGTACACTGATGTTCCGTCATCACGAAGCAATAATTTATGATCTAAGCCATCTGCTTCAAGGTTCGCCCAAACTGAACCAGTATCTTTTTGATACAATACACCGTCAGCTAAACCTTTTTCAACAATCGCTTTACCTTTCTTATAAGTATCAGATTCGAAATAAACCTTATCGAAATCAACACCCATTTTCTTATATGTGATATCGAAACCATCCAAAACCCAGTCGTTCATTTTGCGCCAAAGAGCAACAGTTTCTTCATCTCCTGCCTCCCATTTACGCAACATTTCCTGAGCTTCTAACAACAATGGAGCTTGCTTTTTAGCTTCATCAGCTTCCATTCCGTCAGCCACAAGAGCTTCAATTTCTTTCTTGTATTCCTGATCGAACTTTACGTAGTATTTACCTACCAAGTGGTCACCTTTAATACCAGTTGACTCTGGAGTTTCCCCTTCGCCAAAACGCAACCAAGCCAACATCGACTTACAGATATGGATACCACGGTCGTTTACCAAGTTCACCTTAATTACTTCGTATCCGTTGGCTTTTAATATTTGGGCAACCGAATAACCTAACAGGTTGTTACGAATGTGTCCCAAGTGAAGTGGTTTATTTGTATTTGGAGATGAATACTCAATCATCACCTTTTTAGCACCTTCTGTCAATGGAGTAAATCCGTAGTCTTCAGCCTTTACAGCTTCATTCAGTACAGAAATCCAGTGTGAATTATCAATTACCAAATTCAAGAACCCTTTCACAACATTAAATGCTGATACCGCCTCGATATTTTCAGTTAAAAACTGTCCAAGATCATTTGCTGTTTCCTCTGGTGACTTTTTAGAAAAGCGCAGGAATGGAAAAACAACTACAGTTAAATCACCTTCGAACTCTCTTCGAGTTTTCTGAATCTGAACGGTTTTCTCCTCAATACCTTGTCCGTAACATGAATTTACGGCCTCAACTACTTTGCTTTTAATAATACTTTCAATACTCATTTGGAAATTCTGTATTTCGAATTCTACTTAAATTTCATCCTTAAAACTGGACTTGCCATTTATTTGCTCTTTTTAAACAAAAACAACTCATATTAAGTCCCTCAATCTGAATTCGCAAAGATAATAGGAATAAAATGAATTGCTATCCGCAAATTAAAAAAAGTCATTCATGCCCCACATTATTCTGTCTCTCAAAAAAAACAGTTTATTTAACATCAATCTAACAGGCATTATTTACCTTTGAAAGGTTGCAATAATTAATTTATTAAAACGTTTAATTGCATGAATAATATGAACTCTAATTCTCTGAAACACCATATTTGGTGATTAATTTAAAAGTATCTGAACATTCTTATGCCCCAACGAATGAAGAACTTACTCTTACTGTTTGTATGCGTTGTAATTGCAACTCACAGCTACTCTTCCCCCGATTCTGAACCCTTTAGTAAGAAGTCAGTAACCTCAGATTTAAATAAATTACATCTTGAAGCTGAATCATACTACTACAAAAACAATCCTAAAGCATTATCAACAGCAAAGCTATTAGCTGATAAATCTCTGGCAGCAGAACAAATGGATAAATTTGCATTTGCAAATGAGTTAATGGGGCGAATTTATCTTTTCCAAGGAGACATGGGAAAAGCACAGAATTGCTTTGACTCATCATTTGATTACTGGGAGAGTGTAAGTAATACAACTAGAATTAGTTTCCTATACAGCTACTATGGAGAGCTAAATTTTAGAAAATGTGATTACGCTAAAGCTGATAGTTTTTACAACAAAAGCTTAGAATTAAAAAAGAAACATCGCGACACACTGTCATATGCCTACAGTTATAATGCACTGGGCAATGTGCAGTTTGAAACCTGTCATTATACCGAAGCCTTAACATTCTACCTTAAAGCTCTCAACTTAAATCGAAAATACAAGAACATTTCTGGAATTTGCTACTCTTTAAATGCGCTTGGAGCAAGCTATAAGGAAATCAATAAAACAGAACTGGCAATTGAATATTTTAAGAAAGCTTTACAACTTGGAGAAGAGAATAACCTGATTAAAAATATTGCCTATAGTTTAAATCAACTGGCTGCATTACAAAATTCTTTGGGCAACCGGAACACAGCTATTGAATTATTTACCAAGTCGTTGAATTTAAGTTTTGAACTTGAATCAAAAAGTGGAATGGCAAGTTCGTACATGGGGATGGGAGAAGTATTCCAATCAATGAATCAAAATGACAAGGCAATTGAATATCAACACAAAGCATTAAAACTTTTTAAAGAGTTAGAATCGAAAAAGAACATCGCAAAGTGCTATGAAAATTTAGGCTTGATTTCCTATTCTATGCGTGATTATAAGCTTGCTATAGAAAACTACAATAAGGCCATTACTTTAAACAATCAAATAGGATATGCCAAGGGAACAGCTAACACCTTTCGACTAATTGGAAATGCACATCTTCAACTAAAAGATTTTGATTTGGCTCTTTCCAATTACGAAAGATCACTTCAAATTCAAAAATCAATTGACAATCTAAAAGGCATAGCATCTTGTTATACGAACATTGGACTCATTTATATAAAGAAACACAATTTTAAAAAAGCTGAAGAGTATTTAAACTTATCGGTTAATATTAATAAGAGCACAGGTAACTTAGGAGGATTGGGATCTGTTTATAATAACCTAGCTGCTCTTTACCGAGAAAAAAAAGATACCAATCAAGCCATTCATTATTTAAAGAACAGTTTGAATTTAGCTCAAAAGACAAATCGTAAAACCTTAATTGCTGAAAACTATCGTAATCTTTCTGATATCTTCGAGGAAAAGAATGATTACAATCAATCCCTCAAATATTATAAAGAATATGTAAAAGTTTACAATCAACTGTATAACGCACAGGCAGAAAATAGAATTGGTTGGATTCAAATGCAAAATGAAAAGGAGAAGCGAGAAAATCTTGTTCAACTACACGCCAAAGAACAATTCTTAAAAGAAGAAAAACTAAAAAAAGAAAGACTCACAAATACGTTTCTCATTGTAATTGTTGGCTTAATCATTCTTTTTTCAGGAGTCGTTTACCGATTTTATATCATTGCTAAAAAATCGAACAAAAATTTAAATCTTGAAATCGAGGAACGAAAAAAAGCCGAATCTCTTTTAGCTGATCATCAAAGAAACCTTGAAAGTTTGGTTAAAATTCGAACGCTTGAATTATTAAAAGCAAAGGAAAAAGCTGAACAAGCCGATAGATTAAAGACCTCATTTTTGGCTAATATGTCGCACGAAATTAGAACGCCGATGAATGCAATCATTGGCTTCTCGAAATTAATGGCATTTACTAATTCTAAAGAGAAACATCAGTATTACACAAATATTATCAATGATAATGGACAAATCCTTCTTACTCTGGTCAACGATATCATTGATATTTCTATGATTGAATCGAAACAGCTTAAAATTAAGAAGTCTAACTTCTATGTATATCCTGTTCTTGAAGAACTTCGACAAGTGTTCGATGAACAAAAAATAAAAAATGGCAAAACTGATGTAAAAATCAATTTGCACATTCCTGAAAAAATTGAGAATATCTCTATTCACTCTGATCAAATTAGGCTAAAACAAATCCTGATTAACTTGCTTCGTAATTCCATAAAGTTTACTGAAAAAGGAAGAATTGATTTCGGTATTGAAGTTATTGAGAATCATTTAAGATTTTTTGTAAAAGACACTGGTATTGGAATACCTTATAAAGATCAGGCTTTAATATATGATCGATTCAGACAAGCAAGCAATAATGGAGTTGAGCATGGTGGAACAGGCTTGGGCTTAACCATATCGAAAAGCCTAACAGAATTGCTTGGAGGTAAAATATGGTTTACCTCTGATCCTGATAAAGGAAGTGAATTTTATGTGCAATTTGTAATTGATGACGAAACCATTGTACAAAACAAATCTGTAAGCCAAGAGAACAATCCGCTTGATTTTTCAGGTAAAAATATTCTTGTTGCTGAAGATGTGGAATCGAATTTCTTATATATTAATGAGGTCCTTAAAAAAGTAAATGCCAATGTTACATGGACGCAAGATGGAATAGAAGCCGTTGAGAAATTTCAGGATGATCATTTCGATTTGGTACTTATGGATATCCAATTACCTAAGATTAATGGATATCAAGCTACAAGAGAAATTAAAAAGAAAAACCCATCGGTTCCTGTTGTAGCTCAATCTGCGTACGTTTTTAGAGATGAAAGTAATAAAATGACAGAAGCAGGTTGTGATGCCTTTATTGCAAAACCGTATACGGAGGAAGAATTATTGGCCATTATTAAAAAGAATATGCCTAGGAAAAATTAAGTTTCTTCAGATGTAAACAGATAATCCCACACAAAAAACTAATTTAGTGTCAAAGCTTTTTTGACACTATTTTTTTACCCAAAAGAAACCAATCATGAAAAACTTACCCCTACTATTATCAGCACTACTTTTATTTCTAATCATTTCATGTGATAACTCAACCAAAGAACCTGAGAAATTGGAATATGCATTGTGTATTCATGGTGGTGCCGGTACTATTCTTAAGAAAAACATGAGTCCTGAGCGAGAAAAAGAATACTTCGACAAGTTGGATGAAGCCTTAACTGTAGGAGATTCTGTCCTGAAAAATGGAGGATCTGCACTTGATGCCGTTGAGCTTACCATACATGTACTTGAAAATTCTCCACTTTTTAATGCCGGTAAAGGTTCGGTATTTACCCATTCTGGTAAAAATGAACTCGATGCTTCGATAATGTGGGGTAAAGACCTGAATGCAGGAGCCGTTGCTGGAGTTGGCAATATCAAAAACCCAATTAGTGCTGCCCGAAAAGTGATGGAAAATTCTGAACATGTAATGCTAAGTGGCAAAGGAGCGTCGATATTTGCCGAACAAGAAGGCCTTACAATAGTAGATAGCTCATATTTTTTCACAGAAAGCAGATGGAATTATTTACAACAAATCTTGAATAAAGAACGTGAAATGAAAAGAACAGATAGGCATGGAACTGTTGGTTGTGTAGCCATAGACAAAGAGGGAAATTTGGCAGCAGGAACATCAACAGGAGGTATGACAAATAAGCGCTTCGGAAGAATTGGCGATTCTCCAATAATAGGAGCTGGTACCTATGCAAATAATAAAACTTGTGCAGTATCCTGTACTGGTCACGGAGAATATTTTATTAGACTAGGAATTGCAAGAGATATTGCTTCATTAATGGAATATCAAAACTTAAGCTTAGATGATGCTACAAATATCGTGTTAGAGAAATTAAATCAAATTAATGGTTTAGGTGGTTTTATTGCACTGGATAAATATGGTAAGCCAGCCATGAAAATGAATACCTCAGGAATGTACCGAGGCTATGTAAATTCTAAAGGTATTAAGGAAAAATATATGTACAAGTAATTCGATTTAATTTTGCTGATTAATTATTTCGAATTAACTTCAGTATACAAAAGAAATTACGTCACCTTTAAACCTTAACAACATGACAATTAATTTGAACGGAAAATGGAAAAATCAGTACAATTCGGAAATGGATTTAGCTGTAGTGGATAATCGTGTAAGTGGAACCTTTCAAACTGCCATTGGCCAACCTAGTTTTGAAGAAAAATTTGAAATTAGTGGAAAAATCAATAACAATGTAATTGCTTTTATGGTAGACTTCGGAAAGTATGGATCTTTGGCTTGCTGGACGGGACGATTTGAACTTGATGAAATGGGACCTGTTATTCATACCATGTGGCATTTATCGCAAAGTGAAGGAGGCGAAGAAGAACAGATGGCGAAAGCTATTCTTACTGGTGTAGGAACTTTCAGAAAACCCTAAGCTAAAATATTGGTTAAAACAAAAAGGAGTTTGAATATTCAAACTCCTTTTTGTTTTTATTTAACCTGAATATCAAGTCCATCAATTTTTTCGAGCAAATCATGGGTTGATTTCAATAAATCATCGTAGATCGATCTAAAATGCGATTTAATTTCCTTTGCATTTTTTCCTGTCAACCTATCATTAATTCTTGTGATATAATCATTTCTTGAACTTACTGCGCTATTCATTATTTTAAATATCTGATCAGAATTTTTGTCTCCAAAAAATTCAAGATGAATCATTCCTCTCATTACTATTTCATTAGTAAGAAAATTCACATCTTTTTTGAACTCTTTTTTACTTGCCATATATGATGTTTTTTATTTGATATATGCTAAAATACGAATTAAACTGAACAAACTACTATCCGAATGACTTGTTTAAATTATTTGTTTGGAATTGGATATACTGGTAAATAACACTTATTTTGCAATATAACAGATCTGATAAGAGGCGATACGATTATGAGCGAATGTTTCCGATATATATACTTACACAACAATAAACTTAAAGCATCAGAAAGCTTTAAAGATACCTATCTTTTAAGAGGTACATCATTGTATGAAGTGGTAAGAATTATATCTGGCAAAGCAGTTTTTCTTTGCGAACATTATTCCCGACTTACAAAATCAGCGAAAAAAGTAGGTTTTAAAATCATGTTCAGCTTTAATCAAGTGCAAGATTGTATAAAAACCTTGGTAGAAAAAAATGACTACAAAGAAGGAAATATTAAGTTGGTATTTAATTTTGATGGTAAAGACAAAAATTTCTATGCCTATTTCGTTAAACATTCCTATCCAACTGCATCTCAATATAAAAATGGAGTTAGAACTCTAATCCACCAGGCAGAAAGACCAACTCCAACAGCTAAAGTTTACAATCACAAATTACGCTCAAAAACCAATAATCTTATTGCTGAAGCGGATATTTTTGAAGTAATTCTTCTAAACAAACTTGGTAATATTACGGAAGGAAGTCGTTCCAATTTATTTTTCATTAAAGATAATTCCCTATATACTTCACCAGACAATGAAGTGCTTAATGGCATTGTTCGAAGTAAGGTTTTAAAAATTGCAGAGCAACTTAATATTCCAATCCATTACAGATCGATACCATATGAGGAAATCCCACAATACGAAGCTGCTTTTTTAACTGGTACATCGCCTATGGTTTTACCAATAAATAGGATCAATTCAATAAGTTTTTCGGTAGAACACCAATTGCTTTTCGATATTTTTGAGGCTTATGACAAGATGGTTCAGAAAAATCAAATTTGCTAAGGCATAATTACAATTCCAACCTTGGGAATCCCAAAACTGTTTTTACACCTGAAAAATTTGTTTTAGAATCAACACATTCATTTATCTGATAAGAATAAGTTTTACCATTAGTTAAAACCTTATTTAGTAATTTCATTCTATCGCAAGTTATCTGCAAAGAATTACCTTTTACCAATTCTGGTTTAGCATTTGTCACATCGATTTTTCGATTACCCAAGCCGTCGTCTGTGATTTCGCACTTTAAATAGCCATCTTCTTCTAGTATAAAACGAATAACTATCTTCCCAATTTTATCAAGCTTAGTAATTCCATTTCTTATGGCATGCTCTAAAAATGGTTGAATTAACATAGGTGGAATCTTAATATCCAATGAATTTATTTTGTCATCCAAGTTAATTTGAAATGTAAATTTCTCTTCAAATCGCATTTGCTCCAACTTCAGATACAATTTTAAATAAGCTACCTCCTCGCTTAATGATATCAGGTTTTTATTGGCGTTATTAATGTTATTTCTTAGAACCATTGAAAAATCTGACAAGTATTCCAAAGCTTTATCTTCATCATCCTCTAGAATATAACTTTGAATAGAATTAAGCGAGTTAAAGATAAAATGTGGATCAAGCTGATATTGTAATGCTCGGATCTTTAAACCAATAACTCGATTAAACTGCTTAGTCCTTTGCTTCTCTTCAAATTTAATCCTTGATTTAAAAAGCTGAATTGCATAATAAGTTAATACACCAAGAATACTAATAACTATAAACCAAAACCAAACTGTTTTCCACCAAGCGGATTCAAGTATTATATCAATTGAATATTGTCCAAGCTTTCCAGAACTCAATTTTCTGGCTTCAATCTCAAAGGTATATTCTCCTCCTCTCAAATTTGAATAAACCACTTCATCCGACTTTACCCAATCTGACCAACGATTATCAAAACCTACCAATCGATATCGATATCTGATATTTTCCAATGCATCACAATACAACATACCATAATGCAGTCTATAATAATTCTCATTATAACTTAAATGAATAGGATTGTTAGGTGTTTTTGTCCATTTATCAAATTCTGATTTTTTCAATCTCCAGTTGCTATCTTTCACCTTTACTTCCAACAACGTTGGTTTATAAGCCGCATTGTCATTAATGAAATCATTAGCTTCAATTTTCATTAAGGCATAATTTGACTTCACCCATATATTATCGTATTTATCAACAACTGATTCCTTTCCTCTAAACTCTACTTTTTTGTTTGCATTCCAAAATCTATATTTCACAACAGAATCTGGCTGCCACGTTTTATATTCAAACCTATGTACTCCTATATTGGTTCCGCACCAAATAGAACCATCTTTATGGTATTGAAATCCATGAACAGAAATCCCTTCCAAGCCATCGCTTTGATCAAGAGAATCTAAAATCATTAATTCATCTCCTTCACTTTTTAACTTGTAAATAATGCCGTTATTACCACCTACAATTATACTTGAATCAGGTAAAACAAGCATATCATTAACAACATTATGAATTCCAATATTATTTCGACCAAATTTCTTGACTTTATTCTCTCCAAATCGATAAATCCCATGAGTTTCTGTTGCTACCCAAATGTAGGAATCAAACTCAATTATCTTGGTTAGTTCAACTTCCTCTCCTTTTGATAAATTCCACTTGGTATCTACAGAATTATCTCTTATCCCACAGGTATAAAACTGAGATCCGTTATAACAAAACAAATTTCCATTTGATGTAATTATGAAATTCGTCGCCACAGATATATTTTTATAAGTGAGCAAAAAAGACATACAATTCCAAGTATAAAAACCACAATTAGTGGCAACCCAAATCGTATTGCCTTTTAACTCAATATCATTAATAATAAGCTCTTTTTTCTTCTTCGATTTTGGTAGTAATTTGATAAACTCTTTCTGGTTTATGGATTTAATTACTTTTTCATTCTTAATTTTCGCAATACCATTTCTTCCTGCTACAACTATTGAACCATCTGAATAAGAAAGTAAATCTACAATCTCATTACAATCTGGTATTAAAGATGATACATCATACAATTCAAATATTGATTGCTTCAAACTGATTAGTCCATGATTTTTAGTCCCTAACCAAATATCCCCCATTAGACTATGCTTAAACACACATTGAACAAAAACATCATCTAAATCGTTCTCCGCAAGAAGATCTACACAAATATTATTTCTTATAGAAATTAACTTTCTAAACTGCAATCCATTTTTAATGTAACGCAGCAAAATAACTCTTTCGTTCTGATTAGACAAAACATTTAATACATCACATCTAACTCTTTGACTATCTACAACTAGAAAAGCCTGTTGTCCCACACCAATTTCTCCGTAAAATTTTTTCCCAAATTCCAGAATCTGAGATTTTCCATTAACTATTTTTGAAAAACTACCTGATTCAAATTTATAAGTCTTTTGCTCCAATTTAGGAAAAATGATCACTGCATTATTATTTGATACAGCCTCTAAAACATTTAATTCTTTCGTCCCTTTTACCAAAGAAAACTCACCAAGTTTATCTAGTACATCAGACAAATAAATTCCATCTGAAGTTCCTACAATAAGTTTATTATCCAATACCTTAACCGAACGAATATCGTATAATTCATTATTTTCCTGAGTAGAAATGACCTCCAAATGTTCTCCATCAAATTCACATACTCCAACCCCCGTCGCAGATATTATTAAGTTTCCATTTTTATTCTCCGTAATACTGGTTACCTTTTCGCCCTGCAAGCGATTGAGTTCTTTTCTATATTTTACCTCAAAACCATTAAATTCGCATAATCCAGCATCTGTTGCTAACCAAATCATCCCCCTGGAATCCTCAAAAATGTGATTTACACTATTACAAGGCAATCCATCCAGTTGAGTAAAATCACCTGTTGAACTATAAGCAGCAATTCCTTTAAAAGCAGCTAAAAAAAGAAGTAGAATGGTTAGTTGTGTTTTGATAATAAGGTTCATAGTACAATGATAATAATTATACTAGGAAAATTAAGGTGTCAAATGTGTCAAGTTTCATTAACAGACGTCGATCTTTAAAAAAGATAAGCTTAAATCACTATAATTCAACACCTAAACAAACAAATTAACATATGTACCGTAAAAAGAATTGTTATTCGATAACAAAAACAGTATAAACTAGAATAATAGATTTAAACAATAAACTAACTTTGCCAATCTGATAACTATAACAACATTAAACATGCTATTGAACTTAGAAAAAGTAAACATCGAAAAAGCCTTTGAATTGTTTGCTCATAATCAAAACTTCACATACACAGCATATCCAAGGTTAAAAACTCTTTACGCCATAAAAAAAGAGTTTAAACAAATTCCAGAATTGGATTGGAAATTTGAGTTTGATCATGTTAATATCAACAAGAACAGAGTTATCATTGAATACCGACAGGATAAAAGTGAAGATTTTTCATTCTACTATGAAATTCCTCTTTCAATTAATTTTGAATTGCGTGTGTTTCTTGCAAAATCATCAATTCATTTCCTCGACTTATACAATTTCTTATTATCAAATGGACTAATTAATGAAAATCAATTCAGATTAAAAGCTGAATATCACACCATTCCACATTTCGTTATCAATCAAAAAACAAAGCGATACAATACTGGAATTCTTAATAAAATACAGAACAATAGTGATTTTGACGGAATACCTTTAGACGACAATATAAAGAATGAAATTGATCTTGGATTTCGATTTTTTAATCCTATTTTTAATCAGATACTTAGCCAATTCCAAATTTGATTTCGTAATAGCTATATGAATTCAACCCCAAACAAAACTATCAAAAATAAAACAAGCATAAGTAGAGCCTATTTTATGCTTTTCTTAATTCTGACTATTACATTTCTTGTCGGATTTGGTGGAATTTGGATCTATACCAAGTTTAACGAATTCAACACGGAATCCAATAACCTTAAGAAAGATTACATTGAAGAACAGAAGGATATTTTGGTAAGTAAGGCAAATGAATGTGTTGATTTCATTAATTACCAAAACACAAGGTCTGAATCAAAATTAAAAAGTAGACTTCAGAATTTTGTGGATCAGGCACACTCTGTAGCCATATACATTTACAATCAAAACAAAGGGAAACTTAGCGATACCGAAATAAAAAAACGCATTAAAGAAGCCATTTCACCTTTACGTTTTACCAACGACAGAGGCTATATTTTTATCAACAATTTAAGTGGTAAAGGTATTCTTTATCCGTTCTCGAAAGAAAATGAAAACAAAAGCTTAATCAATTTCAAAGATATCAATGGCAATTACATTGTTAAAAATGAAGTGGAGTTGATGAAATACAAGGATAGTGGTTTTACAAAATATGTGAACAGCAAAGAGGTAAAAAATAAGTTTAATGCATACACCAAAATTTCTTATATCAAGAAATTTACTCCGTACAACTGGTATTTTGGAAGTTTTGCTTACTTAGATGATCTTCAACCTGAAATTCAGAAGGAGGCATTGATTCGTATAAGCCAAATTAACATGACTCAAGACAACTACTTTTTTGTTTATAAAAAAGATGGAACATGCTTGCTTCATGCCGATTCTGCCAGCATTGGAAAAAATTTTAAAGATTACAGCAACAAGATACGTCGTGAAAATGTAAAACGCTTAATCAATGCCGCCCAACTTGATGAATCAGGCTTTGTAAATTACAAAATACCAGATGCGGAAAATGCTGAAAAAATTTCATACGTAAAGTTTATTAAAGAGTGGGATTGGATTATTGGTGCTGGTTTATACACAGGAGAGCTAGATAAAAACATTGAAATTGCCAGAGCTGAATTAAGAAATAATGTTCGAAAATATATTCTACAAATTGTATTATTAATTGTAATCGCAATTGTGATTATCTACATTACATCGAAGACCATTTCTGTTAAAATGAAACAGAATTTCACTTCGATCAATAATTTTTTTAGAAAGGCATCAACTCAATTGTATCAAGTAAATATTGATGAACTTCATTTTTCTGAATTTCAAGATATGGGAACAACCATTAATCGTATGATTGATATTAGAACCCAGAAAGAAAAAGAACTTCAAATTGCAAGAGAAAAAGCCGAAGAATCTGATCGCTTGAAGTCATCTTTTTTAGCGAATATGTCACACGAAATTCGTACTCCAATGAATGCAATCATTGGATTTTCAGAATTATTACAAGAAGATGATTTGCCTTTTGAAACCCGACAACAATTTTTCACTCATATTAGAAATAGTGGGAATTCACTATTGAATCTTATAAATGATATTATTGATTTCTCTAAAATTGAGTCTGGTAAGCTAAAAATTTCCAAAACTTATTACAACCTTAATCAACTATTTGACGAACTTTATCACACTTTTGAAAAGATAAAAACCAGCAAGGGTAGAGATCATATTGAACTAAAATTTACGAAAGGCCTGGAGGAATCAGAATCGATTATTTACACGGATCCTTTACGACTGAAGCAAATCATCACAAACTTGGTGGAAAATGCTTTAAAATTTACTGAAAAAGGAAGCATTCATGTCTCGTATCAATTAAATGAAAGTAAGCTAATTTTTGCTGTTGAAGATACAGGAATTGGAATCTCTCCCGAAAAGCAGAAGATAATTTTCAGTAGGTTCCGTCAAGCAGATGATTCTCATGCAAGAAGGTATGGTGGAACAGGATTAGGATTATCAATTTCTAAAAAATTAGCAGAATTGCTAAATGGTGATATGTGGGTAGAATCAACTGAGAATGTTGGGAGCAGTTTCTTTGTTAGCATTCCATACTTAATTGATGATAAATCAAACATCTCTCCGATTAAGAAAATATACAAAAACGGTGTAAATAAGGATTTAACTGGTAAAAAAATATTAATTGTTGATGATTACAATGTGAACATCACATTGATAAAACAAATGCTTCAATCCACTGGTGTAAGCATGTCGTCAGCAGACAATGGGCGCACTGCTATTAAAGAATGTGGTTCTGAGCATTTTGATTTGGTTTTGTTGGATCTGCAAATGCCAGAATTAAATGGATATGATACTTTAAAATTGATTAAAAAAGAAAATCCTGAAATTAAAATTGTAGCACAAACAGCTTATGCATTGGCAAATGAGAAAGAACTAATAATGGACTCAGGATTTGACGGTTATATTGCGAAACCAATTATCAAGAAAAAATTATTAAGCTTAATAAACGAAATGATTTAAAAATGAGGACATTTAATTCTTCCTACTTGTCTTCGTCTTCTTAAAGCAATTTCCTTACAACTGTTTTTGTTTCGTCTGCTATTTTTAAACCTCATTAAAAATGAGATCTCATGAGCACCGGTATTTGTATGAATCAATTTTGAGATGGTCTTATCGTAACTATAAGCCACTTGCCACCAATCTCTCATTACACCTAATTGCAGAATAACAGCATCATATTCCAATTCTAAGTTATCGCGATACCACATACCTACAATAAAAGATCCTTTCGACAGATATAGTCCATAATTTAATTGCTTATTTGTTCCTTGCTGCTGATAAAGAAAATTAGGTGCTAACCCAATATCAGTCTGATGCAAGCCTCTTCTAAAAACAGGTACATTAACACCACAATGAAAAGTATATTTTCTTGGTAGTTTAGAATAATCACTCTCCTCTTTGTATGCTTCATCAGGCTCAGTTAAATGGTGAGCTGCAAAACCAATAAACCAATTTTTATAAGATGCTATTAAACCCGATGAAAAATCAATATAATTGCGATTCAGATGATCAATTGCACTCTCACCAGTAAATGGACTAATTAAACCATTAATATAGAATTCATCTGTTTGATCAGGAAAGGTAAAGTTTGAATCATTCAATTTCCTTTGAATAAAAGAGGTTTGAAAACCTGCTTTAATTGCCAAATTTCTTGAGATTCTCAACGTATAAGCATACATTCCACTTATTGTGGTAGTACTAATCGTTCCGTCACCCTGTTCATCTTGCATCACCTGCAGTCCTACTCCTCCTCCTAGTGGATTTACATACTGATCGTAAGCAACACTATAAGTCACATATGCAGAACTTATTTCAGGCCATTGATTTCTATAATTCATAGAAACACGAGCATCAAAATCAGAACCTGCAAATGCTGGATTTAAATAAACCTTATTTGCATAGAACTGTGAGAACTCAACATCCTGTGAATAAACATTGAGAGCACTCATCATGCTTATTAAGCAAACTAATATTTTCAGTTCTTTCTTAATCATTATCTAAACAGTGTTACTGTTCCATGTCCTCTCTCTTTTCCTCCATAAAAAATGATCCAAACATATACTCCAATTTCTGCTTCTTTACCTTTATAAGTTCCATTCCACCCTTCATGTTTCAACTCATTATTGGCAACTATATCCTTTTCAAGCTTAAACACCTGCTCTCCCCAACGAGTATAAATATACATTTCAAAATCGGTTACGATTCCTTTAAAAACCGGATAAAATATTTCATTTGGACCTTTACCATTTGGTGTAAATACATTTGGCACAACCATTTTAGGCTCCAATAATTTAACTGCAATTGAAGCTTGAGCAATACAACCAAATTCATTCTCAACCTGTACGCTATAATCTCCTGCATCATCAACTTCTATACTTCTCCAATCAGATCCAGTATTCCAGTAATAAGAAGAATAACCAGATCCTGCATCTAAGGTCAAAGTCTGACCTTTATACATTCTTAAAGTATCAGAGGCAATATTAACCTCTGGCACTGGAAATACCTCAACACTAATAATATCTGTTCCCATTATACCATACATATCCCAAACTTGTACGGTATAATCACCAGTTTTGTTTACGGTAATTGTCCTTGTTGTATCTCCAGTACTCCATAAGTACCTTTCCCAATTTCCTGCATCCAACATCAATGAAGTTCCTTCACAAATACCAGCACTTCCACCTAAATTAATCGACGGTCTTGGATTAACAGCTACTTTAACTTTTCCATTTCCTCTACATCCATTAACATCTACAACGTTTACTGCATATTCTCCGTCCTTTTCCACTTTTAGATATTGTGAATCTTCCTGATTGCTCCATTCATATTCTACATATCCGCTTCCTGCATCAAGAAGAATAGATGTTCCCTCAGCAATCACAGTATCTCTACCCAAGTAAACATCCGGATTTTTATGCACGAAAATGTTGATATCATCTTCTCCGGTACAACCAAACTCATCTGTTGTTCGAAGAATAAAATTACCTTCCTCATATACATAAATTGCCCTTGTTTCTCCTCCAGGAATCCATTCCGTATAATATCCCTCTGGAGCTTCCAAAATTAATTCCTCTCCTTCACAGATATACAAATCAGGTCCTAGATCAACGATTGGTAAATCATGCACAACAACTTCAACCGAATCGTTTCCAATACAGCCATTAATATCCTGAATTCTCACATGATAAATTCCTGCTTTAGAAACTTCTCTAGTCTGTGTCGTAACACCATCACTCCATAAAAAATCAACTCCGTCACCAATATCTAATTTTACAGATTCTCCATAACACATATCTACTCGATCTGGTAATGGTGAGTTTGGCAATTGAATAATTTCTACATCCACCCCATCTTCAGCAATACACCCTTCTAAGTTTTCTATGTGCAAGTTGTATCTACCAGATTCTCCAATGGTAATTGAATATTCGTTTGCTCCAGCAATATCAATTCCATCTTTACTCCATTGATATCTATAACCAGGAACATCAGGACCTTCTATATAAGTTGAATCACCATGACAAACTAAATTGGTCGTGTAAGTCAAATCAAATTCAAAAGATGGTAAAATAGTAACATTCACATCATCCGTTGCTGAACAGCCATTGCCGTCTGTTACCACTACTGAATAATTACCGCTTGTATTTACTGTGATGGTCTGAGTCGTTGCACCATTTGACCACAAATAGGTAGCTCCTGCATTGCCGGCATCCAAAGTAATGGTTCCACCAGCACAGGTTTCCTGGTCTAAACCAAGATCCACAACAGGATTAGGGTGAACCGTGACATTCACATCATCCGTAGCTGAACAGCCATTGCCGTCTGTAACAACCACTGAATAATTCCCACTTGTATTTACTGTGATGGTCTGAGTCGTTGCACCATTTGACCACAAATAGGTAGCTCCTGCATTGCCGGCATCCAAAGTAATGGTTCCACCAGCACAGGTTTCCTGGTCTAAACCAAGATCCACAACAGGATTAGGGTGAACCGTGACATTCACATCATCCGTTGCTGAACAGCCATTAGCGTCTGTAACAACTACTGAATAATTCCCACTTGTATTTACTGTGATGGTCTGAGTCGTTGCACCATTTGACCACAAATAAGTAGCTCCTGCATTGCCGGCATCCAAAGTAATGGTTCCACCAGCACAGGTTTCCTGGTCTGTTCCAAGATCCACAACAGGATTAGGGTGAACCGTGACATTCACATCATCCGTTGCTGAACAGCCATTAGCGTCTGTAACAACTACTGAATAATTACCGCTTGTATTTACTGTGATGGTCTGAGTGGTTGCACCATTTGACCACAAATAGGTAGCTCCTGCATTGCCGGCATCCAAAGTAATGGTTCCACCAGCACAGGTTTCCTGGTCTAAACCAAGATCCACAACAGGATTAGGATGAACACTTACATTCACATCATCCGTTGCTGAACAGCCATTGGCGTCTGTAACAACTACTGAATAATTACCGCTTGTATTTACTGTGATGGTCTGAGTGGTTGCACCATTTGACCACAAATAGGTAGCTCCTGCATTGCCGGCATCCAA
>NZ_RAPQ01000010.1 GCF_003610555.1 Marinifilum flexuosum
TGCTTCTCCACTCATGGTAGCTACAAAATTGTGATCCGAATTTGCATCTGTTTCACTTACCGTAAAGCCTGCCAGGCTGATTGTATAAGCATCATTGTCTGTAATTGTACCAATTCCTTGCGGTTTTGCAATAGAAATTCCCAATTGACCATTTACAAGGAGGTTGGACAAATTGATCTGATACTCTTCTGTTGGCTCTGCAATATTATTCTCGATAATATTAACAGTAATGCTTTGAGAAGAACTATTTGATCCTCCAAATGTTAGTGTACTTGTTGGAATAGCAGTATAATCTGAAGGCTCGATAGCTGTTGAATTTGCCGATGCATAATCTACAGTATAAATATTCTGCACTGTACCAGTTTGACTTACAGTAAATGTTGCCGTTCCAGCAGATTCATTTATTTCTACATCATCAATAGATAAAGTTGCTACATCATTATCTGTAATCGTACCATAAGCTTCTGCAGTTGCTCCACCTCCAACTAATGTTACATCTTGACTATTCGCAACTAAATTGCTAAGTCTACCAATTAAGTTTTCAGAAGGTTCTACAACATCATCATTATCTATGCTAACCGTTACCGTCTGACTTTGAGCATTTGCAGCACCAAAGTTAAGCGTAGTTGTAGAAACTGCTGTATAATCAGATCCTGCCAAAGCATTACCGTTTACAGTTTCAAAATCTACTGAAATGGCATTTTGAATTGCAAGATTTGACTCGATTGTAAAATCTGCAGTTCCAGATGACTCATCCACAGTAAATCCAGTAACAGATATAATTGCATTATCATCATCATTAATAATACCTGTAGAAGTATCAGTTCCTAATGTAATTTGCTGTCCATTTTTTTCAACTATCGTAATTTTACCTGTAAATGATTCTTGAGGTTCATTCACCAAATCACCAATTACTTGAACTGGAATATTTACACTTAAATCACCTGGTAAAATTGTATATTCAACTGCTGATTGAGCTGTAAAATCACTTCCTTCTTTTGCTGTTCCTTCGCTTGTAGTAAAGCTAATTATAACAGGATATTGGGCAGTAATATTCATACTTGCCACAAAATTATAATCAACATTAGAATTGGTTTCTGATTTGGTAAATCCGCTAAGGTTAATTGCAGTTACCTCATCATCATCAGTAATAGTACCTTCTCCTTGATTATCTGCAAAACTTACATTTCCAGTACTTACAATATTGCTTAAGTCTATATAATAATTCTCTGTTGATTCGGCAACTGAATTATTAATAATAGGAATCGTAATACTTTGCGTCGCATTGGATGAACCAGCAGCAAAAGTTAATGTATTGGAAACTGCGGTATAATCACTTGGTGCATGAGCTGTTCCATCATTCGTTGTGAAATCAACAGTTAATTCATCTTGAATTGTTCCCGTTAAACTTACTGTAAATACGGCCTCTCCACTCGCTATATCCTCCGCTACTGTAACATCATCGATAGATATTGATCCACTATCGTTATCTACTATGGTTCCTGTAGCAATAGCATCTGATATCGTAACTAAACCACCTGAAATGTTACTTAAAGTCACTGTATAAGTTTCGGTAGGTTCAATTAAATTATCATTATTAATAGCTACGGTAAACGATTTACTTGTACCACTTACAGAACCTGCAGGGAATGTTAATGTTCCTGTTGACAAAGTATAATCAGATCCTGCAAGAGCACTTGCATTATCACTTGTTGCATAATCAACAGTAAATTCATCTTGTACATTTCCTGTCAATACAACAGTGAATGTAGCCAATCCACCAACAACATCCTCATCAACACTTACATCAGCAATAGCTATACTTGCTGCATCGTTATCATTAATGGTATATTCAGCATTTGGCTTAGCAAGGGATACTTGCTGACTATTGTTATTTGTTATTGAGATTGCTCCACTAAATTTTTCTTGAGGCTCTAATATCAAATCACCCAGAATATCAATAGGAATATTAACTGAATTGCTTCCTGCTGGAATTGTTACCACAGTTCCAGCTTGGGCTGTGTAATCCGTTGTTGTTTTTGCTATTCCATCAGAGGTATTAAACTCAAGAACAACATCATTTTCAGCAACTATATTAGTACTTACAATATAATTTACAGTTTGAGTTCCATTGGTTTCTGTAACTGTTTTATCTTCCAAACTAACTTGCATTTCATCATTATCATTGATAATGCTTGTAGCTGTAGCTGTTGTGATTGTTACTTGCTGCCCATTTAAGGTATTCAACGAAATTGTACCAGAGAAATCCTCAGTTGGCTCTGCAATTATATCACCTAATACAGTAACAGGAATATTTGTATTTGCTGTTGAACCAGCAATAAGTATTACATCTGCATTAGATTGTGCTGTATAATCACTACCACCTTTAGCTGTATTCTCAGAAGTTGTAAACAATAATCCAATAGGAGATTGTGAGGCAATATCTCTACTTACTTGGAAGTTCTGAGTTTGTGAACCATCGGTTTCCGTTACAGTAAATCCATGTAGAACCAAGTTTACAATATCATTATCAGTAATTGTTCCTTCTCCTTGATCATCAGAAATACTTACTCCTGACTGACCATTCTTATTAAGCCCGGTTAAATTAATGTGATATGTCTCAGTAGCCTCGGCAATTGAGTTCTCAATAATATCTACGGTAAAAGTCTGAATATTACTATTTGAACCTCCAAAGGTTAATTGTGTTGAACCAACAGCTGTAAAATCAGATGGTGATTCAGCAGTATCATCAGCACTTGAATAATTTACAGTAAAGTTATTTTGAACTGTACCTGTAAGTGTAACTGTAAAGGTTGCTGTACCTGCCGATTCGGCAACACTCATATCATTAATAGCTAAAGTAGCTGCGTCATTATCAAGAATTGTTCCATCAGCCTGCGCTGAAGAACCTCCTCCAGAGAATGTTACTGCCTGATTTTTGGCATCAACTTTATTATTAATTGTTCCTTTTAATATTTCTGTTGGTTCAACAATGTTACCATCCAAAATATCAACTGAAACAGTTTGAACTAAGCTATTGCCAGCTCCAAATGTCATTCCTGAATTTGAAACTGCTGTGTAATCAGACCCATTTTCTGCTGAATTATCAGAAGTCGCAAAATCAATTGTAAATTCATCTTGAACCGCTTTATCCATTGTTATGGTATAATTTGCTGTTCCAATCGATTCATCTACCGTAAATCCTGCTATTGAAAGAACTGCGGCGTCATCATTGATAATAGTCCCTGTTCCAACTCCTTCTGTTGCAGAAATGCTTATAGAAGGATCAGTATTACCATTCACTTTTGGATTGCTCAAATTAATTGATAAAGTTTCGTCTAACTCAACAATCTCATCACCATTTATTGTTATATTAATGGTTCGAATTTCTCCTGCCGTACCTACAAATGTTAAGGTTCCTGACTGAGAAGTATAATCTCCATCATTCGCATTAGCAGTTCCATCAGCTGTATCATAATCAACTGTTACTCCCAATTCAACCGGATTACTAAGTATTACATTAAATACCAGCTGCTTATCACCAGAATCACCCTCTATAATTGCAGGATCGGAAATAGATAATTCTGAAGTATCATCATTTTGAATAGTTCCTGTTCCAACTTTCCCTGCTGGATCAATTGAAATATTCCTACCTGAATGATTTACATTGCCCAATACAAGTTCAAATTGCTCATCAGGCTCCAGAGCAAGATCTCCATTTACTTGTAATGTTAATGTTTGAGTCTCGTTTAGCTGATCACCATCAAAGGTTAACAAACCACCAATAGCAGTATAATCGGAAGGAGATTTTGCCGTACCATTCTGTGTGTAATACGAAACCTGATAAGCACCTACCACTTCTGCTCCTGAATGAGTAACAGTAAATACGAATTCAGTAGTACCACTATTTGTTTCAAATGCTGTTACATCATTAATTGAAAGGCTTGCAGAATCATTGTCATAATTGATCACATTTACACTTTCTGGATCATCTACTTTTGCAATATCCTTATAAATAGGATCACTTGTACTCGTCCTATCTAAAGACAAGTTGATTGTATAGGCAATATCTCCATCAACCAAATCATCTTCTACACTGTTAACAGTTACTGTTTGAGGGATATCCCAATCTAAATGATCGAAAGTCAGAACTGATCTATCAATTGTACCTTCTGTTTCATCACTACTTACCAAATTCACTACCACAATGTAATTAATATCGTCAGTAGCTGGTTTAGTAGCAAGGACTACTGTGAAAGTTTTTGAACTTGGCGTTGTTTCGTTAGTCGTTAGTGTTAATGGCGTTACGATAATATCTGCGGTATCATCATCAACATTGATCAGTGCAACATTATCAACAAGTAAATTGAAATACTTTGGATCAGTTGAATTAGAATTACTGGTAACTATATTATAACTTACATCACCATCATCTATAAAGTCATCAGCACCTTCTATAGTAACTGTTTGAGGAGTATCCCAATCAGAAGGTGTAAATGTTAAAACATTAGAACCTGAAATACTTCCTTCTGTAGTATCGTTGCTAGAAAGAGAAATTGTTACACTTTGTGTTGGTTCTGTATCAAGTACTACTTCAAATTCCGCTATACTACCATCCTCATTCGTACTATTATCATTAACGGTAACAGTTACTCCAGCAGTATCATTGTCCTGATTAACTGCATTTACAAAGGTAGATTCAGCTTGCTCGTATCCCGAATAATCATCTGTTCCAGCTTTGTTGATCGATAAGTTTATATTGTAATTGATATCATCATCATCAACATCATCATTAACACCAGTTACTTTAATTGTTTGAGGTTGATTCCAGTTAGATGCATCAAATGTCAATTGAGATTTATCAGGAGTTCCTTCGCCTGTATCATCGCTTGCAACATCAATAACTACGGTACCTGTTGGAGCTGATTTTAATGTTACAGTAAACTCTTCATAATCAAAATCTTCAGTGGTTGTAATATTTGTTTTACTTGCTAAAATAGAACCACCACTTGCATTAACAGTAATAGTGAATGCACATTGTTCTGAATTTCCAGCATCATCAAAAGCAGTGTACGTTACAGTTGTTGTACCAATATTATAATCTCCTCCATTAACTGGATTTGTGGTTCCACTTACAGGACTATTATCGGTTCCCGATCCAGTTGTTGCACCTGTTAACAACCAAGTAAATTGAGTTACAGCACAGTTATCGTCAAAAGTAGATGCAGGAATATCGGAAACAGTAACAAAGCTTATTCCGCTACCTGCAAGCTTCGACATATTTGATGGACAAGATGTAAATTCTGGGTTCTGATCATCAGAAACTACAACATCAAATGCGGTTACTCTATCATTATTGCCATGATCATCAGAAGCCGTCCAAGTAACTGTAGTTGTACCTTTATTGAACACCACTCCGTTAAGAGTACTTCCCGTACCAGTAGTTGCTCCTGTTAAAACATATGTCATTGATGTAACAGTTCCACAATTATCTGTTGGGTTCCATAAGTCATCATTATGAGTATATGCACACAGGTTATTGTCTGTTGTAACTTCTCTATCTGTTAAATCATCTAAAGTAGGTCCTTGATCATCTAAAATAGTTAAATTAGAAGAACAAGTTGTTGAATTTCCTGTAGCATCAGTTACTTTCAAATAAACTGTTTGCGAAGAAGGATCTGCACAAGTGAAAGTAACAAACGGAACATACCCAGACAATTCCAATTTAGAAATCTCAATTGAGAATGAACAGTTATCACTAGATCCATTATCGATTTGTGAAGCTGAAACTGCTACATTTCCTTGTCGATTTAAGGATACAGTTAAATCTTTACACATTGCAATTGGATCAATTATATCTTGAACTGTAACAGTTGCATCGCAAGTTGATGAATTGCCTTGTGCATCCGTAACAGTTAAAGTAACTGTTTGGGTACCAAGATCTGAACAAGCAAAACTTGTTTTGCTTAAACTTAATCCTAAACTTGCTGGCGCTGTACAATTATCGGTTGACCCATTGTTAATTTGGGCTGGTGTGATGCTTGCATTTCCATCCGTATCAAGTTGTATTGTAATATCTTGGCAAACTGCTGTTGGATCAATATTGTCCTCTACAGTAACTGTTGCGGTACATGTTGAACTGTTTCCTGAATCATCAGTAACGGTTAAAGTAACTGTATTGGCACCAAGATTTGAACAATCGAAACTCGTTTCATCAAGGCTAAGTGCCAATGAGCTAGTACAATTGTCGGTAGATTCATTATTAATTTGAGCAGCTGTAATGCTTGCATTTCCACTAGCGTCTAACTGAACCGTTATATCCTGACATTTTGCTATAGGATCAATATTATCAACAACAGTTACAGTTGTTGTACATTCATCGATTTTTCCATTTGGACCTTCAACTCTTAGCGTAACAGTGTTTGCACCAAGATTTGTACAGTCAAACGAGTTAGGGGTAACAGTTTTTGTTAGTGTACAGTTATCTGTAGATCCTAAAGAGATATTATCAATATCTGTTGAAGTCAAAGAATAATTTCCTGCATTATCCAAGTATACCGTAATTGGAGTACATGAAGCTACAGGGTCAATTGGGTCTTCAACCGTTACAATAGAATTACAAGTAGAAGTATTTCCATTATTATCTGTAACTGTTAGTACAACAGTATTATTTCCAACACTTGAGCAATCGAAGCTTGATACATCAATTGAAGTTGATGAGATTCCACAAGCGTCGTTTGAACCGTTATCAACATCATTTGCTGTAATACTTACATTACCACTTGCATCTAACTGAACTGTTATATTCTGACAAATCGCAACTGGGTCTGTATTATCTTGAACTGTTACATTAGCTGTACAAGTTGCTGAATTTGATTGATCATCTATTACTGTTAAAGTTACAGTTTGCACACCAACGTCGGCACAAGTAAAACTTGATTTATCCAAACTCAAGTGAGAAGCCATAATACTTGTGCAGTTGTCTGAAGATCCATTATCTATTTGACTTGGGGTAATTGTTGCATTACCGCTAGCTTCAAGTTGTATTGTTATATCCTGACAAAGTACATTTGGCGCTAATTTATCTTCAACCGTTACTATTGAAGTACAAGTTGAACTATTACCATATTCATCAGTAACAGTTAAGCTTACAGTATTAAAACCAATATTAGAACAATCAAAACTTGTAACATCTAAACTTAAGTTTGAAGCTCCAATAACAGTACAATTATCAGTTGATCCATTATTTATTTGAGACGGTGTAATACTTGCATTACCATCGGCATCTAACTGAACTGTTAGGTCCTTGCATATTGCAAGCGGATCGACATTATCAACCACTGTTATTGTTGTTGTACATTCATCGTAATTTCCTTGCGGATCGGTAACTCTTAATGTAACTGTATTTGTACCAGTATTTGTACAATTAAAAGTGTTTGGTGTTACCGTTTTGGTTAAAATACAATTATCGGATGAACCAAGAGATAAGTTATCAATATCAGTAGCAGATAAAGCATAGTTTCCTGTTCCATCTAAATAAACTGTAATTGGGTTACAAACTGCATTAGGATTGATATTATCTTGAACAGTAACTATTGCATCACAAGTAGATGAATTTCCATTGATATCCGTTACGGTTAGAGTAACGGTATTCGTCCCAACATCAGAACAATCAAAAGCAGTTTTAGCTGCTGAAACACTTTGTATTCCACAAGCATCAGTAGAACCTCCATCTAACTGGCTTGCCAAAATACTAGCTTGTCCTAGCACATCTAATTGGATTGTAATGTTATTACAAACTACATTTGGAGGTGTTGCATCTTGCAGAATTACAACTGCTGTATTACAAGTTGATATATTTCCATGCATATCAGTAACCGTAACCAATACTGTATTGCTACCAACATCATTACATGAAAAACTATTTGGTGTCACTTCTATCGAAGCAATACCTGATGGATCAGAAGAACCACTCGCCAAAGCATTAATATCATCAGTATCTAAAGTATAATTTCCATCTGCATCTAACTGCACTGTTATCGTATTGCAAATAGCCGTTGGATCCTCTTCATCAAGTACATTAACCAAATATCTTCCTGTATTAGTATTACCATGAATGTCGGTTGCAGTCCAAACTACTTCATGAGTACCAATAGCAAATTGTACCCCCTCAATACTAGTTGTTAAATCAGTTCCAACTTCACCAGTTCCACCAATATTGTAGGTGATTTTCTCGACATCACAATTATCTGTTACAACAGGATTCCAGTTATCACCAGCAAGCGCTGTATAATATGATTGGCCTGCATCAGTATTTCTGGTTTGATTAGCAACTGTAGTTACAGTAGGAGCTTCAACATCGGAAATGGTGAAAACTGTAGTACATGTTGCTCCAACATTATCACTTATATCATATAGTCTCCAAACTACGGTAGTTGTAGGTTCAGAAATTGTTCCTACCGGGATGTGAACACCTGCCAAAGTCGTTGTTAAATCTGTTCCAACTTCTGGGTTTGAACCAATTTGATAGGTCAATTTTTTAAGACCATGATTATCTGAGAATCCGTAAGGATCATCTTCAGCACCTGGAACCTCAAATGAACAGGCTCCAATATCTGCGTTTTTAGCGATAGTGGCATCCGGACAACTTGCAATTACTGGTGCTTCATTATCACTTACAATAACTTGTATTGTGCAAGTTGAAAAGTTTCCAGCCTTATCAGTAGCCGTCCAAACAACATTGGTTGTTCCAACCGGGAAAGTTGCATTTGCAAGTGTATTGCTGTTATTATAATTGTTACTAATAGTAGCTGTACAATTATCACTAAAAGTAGGATTGAATTCGTCATTCTGTGCTAAATAATACGATTCTCCTGGAGTTGTATTTCTATTAAATGGAGAACCTGATGGACAAACAATTGTTGGGGCTTCCTTATCTTCAACAGTAATATTAAAAGTATAAACAAACTGATTCCCTTTTTCATCAACTGCCATATAGGTAACTTCGGTAATTCCAACTTCAAAAGTTCCACCAGGAACAGCATATGCAGGACTTACCGTCTGTACAATATCTCCTTCATCGGTAACATTATCAAGAAATGTTGGCGCTGTATAATTTACAACTGCACTACAGGTTCCTGATGTTTGAGCAACAGTATCTGCTGGATCAGTATTCAAATATGGCATCTCTATATCTACAACATAAGCATAAAATTTAGCTTCACTTCTATTGCCTTTATCATCTTCGGCATACCAGGTAATAGTATTCTCTCCCATTTGTAATTGGGTTCCTGCCAAAGTCGAAACATCAAATTCATTTACCAGTTTAGTTACAATACCACAATTATCATTAGAAGTTACATCATCAAATTCATTGCCCTGAACTGTATAATAATTTTTTCTAAAATCAGTACTTCTGGTCTGATTACCAGGAACAGAAATTACTGGAGCTTCATGATCTTCAATGGTTAATAGGAATGAACATGATGTTTCGTTACCATTTGCATCTGTAGCGGTCCAGGTAATTAGCGTTTCGCCTGTAGATCCAGCTCCAAATCCCCGAGGAATTTCAACACCAGATAAAGAATTTGCTCCTGTACGCTCCGCCCCAGTTTCTGCATCAGTAAAACTCCAAACTACAGAAGCAATTGTACAGTTATCACTAAAAGCTGTTGGATCGAATTCATTCCCCAACACACGATAAGAACAACTTCCAGAATTGGTATTTCTAGTTTGATTTTCGATACATGAAATAGTCGGATTAACATCCGTAATTACAACATTGAAAGAACAAGTTGATTCATTATTATTATTATCGACAGCTGTATAGGTAACAGTAGTTGTTCCAACATCAAATAAACTACCAGGAGAATGAGTTGAAGTAAAGCTCTTTACCCCACTACAATCGTCGGCAGCCAAAAGTGCAGGCCAATTAGCAATTGCTTGGCAATTTTCTCCTGAAGCTTGCTCAGTTATGGTTGAAGGGCAATTTGTAATTACAGGTCCTTCATTATCTACCACTGTAACCGTTTGATTATGAATGGTTGTATTACCTGCCTCATCAGTTATGGTCCAACGTACTTTTGTTTCACCAATTAAGAATGGTGTTGGAGCATCATTGTTTATCACTAAATCCACTGTAGCAGTGCAGTTATCTGTTGCGTTCGGATTTGGCAACACCATGGTGCTTATACAAGTTCCCGGATCTATATTTACGGTTACATTTGCTGGTGTTGGATCTAAAACCGGAGCAACATTATCAGAAATAATAACCTGATGAGTACAAGTATTCGTGTATTCAGTTCCACCAATAGTTTGTCTAGCTGTCCAAGTTACAGTAGAAGTTCCTTTAGGGAATACTGCTCCATTAAGACTCGTATTACTTGGTGCATAAGGTAAAGTACCCGAATCAGTAGTTTGGATATTATGCACAAGTGTTCTTCCTGCTATAATAGATAGGTTTGCAAATTGAGCATCAATCGAACTTCCAGTATGAGTATATGAACAAGCATCACCAGCTGTACTTTCATATAAATTTGCCGGACAATCTAAAATTGGATCAAAAGAATCAACAATTGTTAAATTAACCGTACAATTATCTGTATTTCCTGAAATGTCAGTTGCTGTCCATATTATTTCATGATCTCCAATGGTAAATTGAACACCATTTAAATTACCAGCAGCATTTTTATCATTCGTATAAGAAGTAATATCACAATTATCAGTAACAGAAGGTCTAAACTCATTACCAACAGCGGTATAGTATGTAACTTGCGAATTATTAAATTCTCTGTAATATGTTTCAGTTGGACAATCAATAACTGGTGAAATATCATCAACAACAGTTACCTTTTGAGTATGATGAACAACAAAGCCTCTTGAATCTCGAGCGGTCCAATATACATTTGTTACTCCTGCTGCGAAATTATTTTCTGATGGAGTTCTTGAATAAACAATATCAAGTGGTTCATCACAATTATCTGTACCTGTTGGAGTACCCAAATCTACTCCTGTTGCAGTACAAGAACCTACATCAACAGTAGCAGTTACATCCGCTTGCCATGTTATAGAAGGTGCTTGATTATCGACTACTGTAATGGTAAAAGCACAACAATTATTCACATCAGCACCATTAGTAGCTGTCCATATAATATCGGTAACACCTTTAGGGAATATTGCCCCATTTAGTGTATTGGCATTTGGTGCATATGGTGTAGCTTCTGAATCTGTAGTTTGAATATTATGCGTTAAAGTAGCTGTTGATGCTACATCCAAACCTGTTCCACTAACTGTATAAGTACATACACCAAGATCAGTATTTACACGTTCATCTCCTCTACAAGTTACTGATGGCGGATCATCGTTATTTACAGTTATCGTAACTGTACAAGTTGATACGTTATCGGCATTATCGGTAACTGTCCATATAATTGGAGTAATTCCTGCAGGAATTTGTTCGCCACTTAAGGAAGAAGTCCCATTAAAATCATTAATAACACTCTTAATACCAGAACAATCAGAATTATAATATGGTCCAAATTCATGACCATTTACAGTATAAAATGTCTGTCCTTCATCAACCTGACGACAAAGATTTGCAGGTGATGGACAATCAATATAAGGAGCATCATCATCAAGAACTGTAACGGTTTGATTTGCAGTTGAGATATTTCCATGAATATCACGAACTCTCCAAGTTATTGTATGTTCTCCGATATAATAAGAAGAAGATGCATTATTATCAGTCCAATCAATTCCACAATTGTCAGAAATGGTTGGTAATCCTAAATCTACACTTGCAGCATAACATCCCGAATTTGTATTCACGGTAATATTTGCAGGAGCAGTAATTACAGGATCTTCATCATCTCTAACAGTTATATAAAAGCTACATGAATTGGAATACTCTTCACCATCAATAGTTCTTGATGCTGTCCAAGTTACCAATGTGGTTCCTTGCGGAAATACAGTTCCTGCAAGAGATGATAAATTGTTATAATTATTTTTTAATGTAGCGCCAGTGGTTGTAGAACTTGCATCGAACTCAGTCCCTGAAGTTGTATAACTACAATCACCAGTGGTGTTTGATACCGATTGATCACCAACACAAGTAATAGCTGGATACAAATCATCAACAATTTCAATATTTACATTACATGTTGTTGAATTTCCTGAAGCATCTTCGGCAGTCCAAACAATTGTATGATTCCCAGGATTTAAATGCTCTCCTGTAACGCTTGATGTTCCTGTTAAATTATTAGTGTATGTATAGTTACAATTGTCAGAAACAACTGGCTTGAACTCACCATTACCAATGGTATAATATGTTTGACCTTGGTCTACGACTCTTAAGTAGGTATCTGTAGGGCAATTAATTACAGGGTCTGTATCATCAACAACTGTAATCTGAATTGTTTTTTTCTCCTCATTACCAAAATAATCAGTAACAGTCCACTCCACATTAGTTACTCCAACAGGAAACTGCTCATAGGCTAAAGTTTTATATCCATTCCAATCATTTGTAATAGAGAAGTTATCCGGCGTACAGTTGTCTACAATTTCTTTTGGATCAAATTCATCTCCTACTACTGAGTAGTAACAATTACTAGTTGAAGCTGATTTTAATACACTTGTAGGCAAATTATATGATGGTTTTGCGACATCATTTACTGCAACTTGATACTGCATAGTTGAAATATTACCTGCTGCATCGGTAGCTTTCCAAACTACAATAGTTACACCAACCGGAAATTCAAACCCTGCTAATGTAGAAGTATTGTTTTGGTTATTAACCAAAGTTAAACTTGTACAGTTATCAGACGCTGTTGGATCAAATTCAGCACCTACTGTTAGGTACGAACATTTATCAACTGGTGCATCTTTCGATTGATTTTCAACAGTAGTTATAACCGGAGCAGTAACATCGGAAACTGTAACTTCAAAATTACATATTTCGCTGTTTCCACTTTTATCAGTAACAGTCCAAACAACATCATGAACACCTTTTGATAAAGTAACTCCTGCTAAACTAGTAGCAGTTCCTCCTGATATACTATTCAATGTATATTCAACAGTTAACTCATTGGCATTATCGCAGTTGTCAACCAATTCCGTAGGATCAAACTCAGTTCCAACAACAATATATTCACATGCATTATTTGGCACTTCTCTAATTTCGTTACCATAACAAACAAACGATGGGGCTTGATTATCAGAGATTGAAATATTAAATGGAGTAGAAACTACAGTATTTCCATGAACATCAGAAATAGTCCATACTACAACATACGGATGATCATTATCCTTTGGCAACTTTAAATTTGCAAGTGTATTACTACCTATAAACTCTTCAACTCCATTTTTAGTAATTACATAAGTTGGAGTTTGGGTATTACAATTATCTGAAACACTTCCTAAATCAAAATCAGTTCCTGAAATGGTATAGTAACACTGTCCTGGATCGGTATCAAAATTATAAGTGTAGGTACCTACAGGATTACCAGTTGGTTGAGTAAATGTTGGATCTTGATTATCTTGAACAGTAACAAAAACTGAGCAAGTAGATGAATTAACTCCATCAGTTGCAGTCCATACAATTTCGTGAACTCCCGAAGGAATTTGCTTTCCTTCCAATGTAGAAGTTCCATCGAAACTATTTGTCACCAACTGGTTACATTCGTCAGTAACAGTTGGATTAAATTCTAAACCTTGAACTGTGTAGAAACACACACCATTATCTGCTATTCTTACAAAAGGTGAAGCTTCACTACTTTCCGGACAACTTACCACTGGTGGAGTTTGATCTTCTACTGTTATATTAAAAGACATATCAGTAACTAAACCAACTGCATCGATAGCACGATATATAATTTTATATGTTCCTGGATCGAATGTACTTCCACTAGAAAGACCTTGAATTCGTGACATACTAACACCAGAACAATTATCTGAATAAGTAGGCTCTGTCCAAGTTACTACTGCATCGCATTTCCCTGGATCAACATTTTGTACTATATCTGCTATTTGTACAATAACAGGAGCATCATCATCAACTACAGTAACCTGAAAAGTTCTTGTACTATTATTAGTACCATCGCTTGCTTTCCACACAACTCGGTTTGTTCCTGTTGGAAACACAACACCATCAAGGCTTAATGCGTTTACTTCCAAACCTCCGTTAATAGAGTAAGTTTGTGAACTTACGGCACAGTTGTCTGTAATTGTTACATCAAATTCTCCATTTTTCGCTGTGTATCCACAATCGGTATCAGTTCCCCTGTTTTTATTGGTAGTTGCAGAAATAATAGGTGCTTGATTATCAACAACAGTTATTGTAAAAGTTAATGGACTTGATGTTACATTGTTACTTGCATCTTTTGATGTCCAAGAAATTAGGTTAGCTCCTTTATTTAATTGCTGCGATGCTAAACTTCCATCTCCACTTAAATCTGTTGCACCACTTACTACATACGAAAGAATTTCACCTCCACAATTATCTGAAACAATTGGATCAAATTCCGCTCCATTTACAGTATAAAAACAGTCATTAGAATTTGTATTAACTGATTTTGAAACAGTTCCAGAAGTTGCAGTAATTATTGGGGCTGCATTATCGGAAACTGTAACATTCGCTGTACACGTGTTGACATTTCCTTGTGCGTCCTTCACAGTTAATGTAACTTCATTTACGCCAATCTCAGCGCAACTAAATGAGGTTTTACTCAGTGTTAAAATTAAATTTTCATCAGCAGTACAATTATCTGATGAGTTATTATTAACGTCGGATGGCAATAAAGTAGCTATACCAGACTCGTTTAAATAAATTGTAGCTGATTTACAAGCTGCTACAGGAGCCTCATTATCGCTCACACTTACAACAAATGAACAAATAGCACTTGTATTTCCCGATTCATCGGTTAAAGTATAAGTTACTGTTGTATTTCCTGTTGGAAAACTTAAACCTGGTGTATGAGATTTATTCCATGTTAAAATTCCTGAACAATTATCATTTCCTGAGGGTTCTATCCAGTTTGCAACTGCAGTGCATGATCCATCATCAGTATTTAAACTAATATCTTCAGGACAATTATAAATAATTGGCTTTTGATTATCGGTAACAGTTACAGTAAAACTACAAATCTCACTTACATTTCCTTTTTCATCAGTAGCTGTATAAGTAACGGTAGTTTCTCCTACAGAAAACTCTTCGCCAGGATTGTGTGATTTGGTCCAAACCAAGTTCGAAGCTAATGTACAATTATCTGTAGCTGTTGGTTCGGTCCAAGAAACATTGGCAGAACAAACTCCAGCATCACTTGTCCTCGTAATACCTGATGGGCAATTACTTATAATTGGTTTTTCATGATCTACAACATTAATGGTAAAACTTTCAACTACACTATTACCAGAAGCATCTGTGGCAGTATAACTAACCGTACTTAGCCCAATTGGAAATTGCGATCCACTTGTTAATCCTGCAGTTTGGCTAATGCTATGGCCAGAACAATTATCATTCGAAGTTGGAGCATTCCAAGTAACTGTTGCTCCACAAACTCCAGAATCGTTATTAACTTCGATATTACTTGGTAAGTCAACAATGCTTGGGTTCTGATTATCAGTAACCGTAACTGTAAAGCTTTCCTCTTTGGTTAAACCAACTGCATCGGTTGCAGTGTACGTAACTGTTGACTCTCCTATAGGAAATAATGAACCACTGGCCAAGCCACCTGTTTGACTAATACTGTGACCTACGCAATTATCATTTGAAGTAGGAGCTATCCATGTAATTACAGCTCCACATTCATCCAAATCATTAGATTGAGTAATATTCGATGGCAAATCAACAATTGTTGGATTTTGATTATCCGTAACCGTAACTATAAAGCTTTCTTCTTTTGTTCTTCCTGCCGCATCGGTTGCAGTATAAGTTATTGTAGTTTCTCCTACTGGAAATGTAGACCCACTTGCCAAGCCTGCAATTCTAGATATTGAATGTCCAGTACAATTATCGTTAGATGTTGGTTCAACCCAAGTAACTATGGCTCCACAAACATCAACATCATTAATAACTGAAATATTCTCAGGCAAATTATTAATTACCGGATCTTGCAAATCGACTAAAGTAACATCAAAGCTACATGTAGCCTGATTTCCACTTTCATCTTCGGCAGTAATTGTTACATTCTGTATTGCTCCGTGTCCACCACTTATTAAAGTACCTGCAACAGGAGATTGACTATAATTAATATCTCCATCAAGACTACAATTATCTGTGGCAACAACACTTAATAAACTTTTGTAATTTGGCAACGAAGCATCGCAAGAAGCATTACTCATCTCCAAATCCTGATCTGCAGGACAGTTGGTAAATACAGGATCTGTTTCATCATTAACAGTAATTGTATATGACCATTGAGCAGAATTATTGCTTGCATCCTTAGCTGTCCAAACAATATTATTAATTCCCTTATCAAGTGCCACACCATTCAATGATGTTGTATTATCCGTGCCTATTGCTGCCCCTCCATTAACTGAGTATGTAAGCAATGTAACTTCACAGTTATCTGTTAATACTGTAGGATTATAACTATTATCTGATATTGTATATTTACAATCAGAACTAGAAGTAGCAACTGTTGAACTAACAACAGTTCCATTAATATTAGGGTTAATATTATCAAATACAGTAACAACAGCCACACAAGAACTAGAATTCCCTTGGGCATCAAAAACTGTTAATGTAACATTATTTTCTCCTAAATTGGCACAAGTAAAAGATGATTTGCTTAAGGTTCTACTTGTGATACCACAATTATCCGAAGATAAATTGTCGACATCGGCAGGTACAATATTTGCACTCCCTGTCTCATCAAGATAAATATCAATATCCTTGCAGTTAGCAATCGGGTTCTCATTATCAATCAAGATCTCAATTTGCTGATTAATTGCACATCCCTGGTCGCTAACGGCAACTAAAGTATATTGGGTATTTGCGTTAATATTGTCAACATATGGCAAATTGGCAATTTTATTTGTTTTAGGACTATCCCAAATTTCAATATACTCCTGTCCCGATGCGGTGGCTGTTATTGTAAAATCAACTCCCGAACAAACCGATGACAATGGATTAGTCAAATTCAAATTTGTTGGAAGCGGATGAACTGTTATGGTTTGAGTTGTTGCATCAACCGGAAGATATGTTCCAAACCGGTCTCGTACACTTTCAAGCGCATAAACAGTGGTCGTGTTAGGATTAATTGAAATTGCATCTCCTCCGTAACTTGGACTTTCCGGATCTCCATCACTATTATAGTCAGTAATTTCTATAGAGTTTACACCTTCTTTATATACAATCGTATATGGACCAACACTGGCTCCAATAATAACATGTAAGCTAGTACTTTCACCAGAACAAATATTTGAAGGACCTTTATTTTCTATGAAGGCGTCTTGCGAATACAGATTATTAGAAAAACCAATTCCAAATAATAAAATAATGAATACCAATTTAATTTTTCTATAAAAAAAACTATTCTGAGATAAATTTAGAGGTAAATTTGTTGCCATATAAAATTTATAAGTGGGTTTCTGAGATAGGGGTAATAATGCTCGAATTATTATTTCTTCATTGCAACCAATTATAGTTCAGAAGAAATTTGCACAACCAGAAAGTTGCGCATTTTATCTTTAGTATAGAATTAGATGAGATAATTAGCAATTTTATATTATTTAAAATGTTAAATATCATTGCTGCTTCTTGAGTTAAGCTTTATCTATTCATAAAAAACTTAACCAAGCAAAATCTTAAAGCTTTTACTCCTTATATCTCAAAAAGTTTCATGGGATAATCACTTAAATCAAATTACCATTCTTTTTATTTAACAGCATCCAAAAAAAGTGCTATACAATTCTTCGAATATTGACCATTTTAAATTATAGTAGGATAAGTCCAATAGGGAATGTGAGTTTTTTATATTACTAAATTTTCATTAGATAAAACACGCTTAACACAGAATTAAATTATAAACTCATGATATTATAAAAATAAATACGATCAGAAGTAACTGGATATTACTGGAATGTTAAAATCAGATAATCGAAGCACTTGAAAATATTCAACTCATTGATCTTTATTTTTCATCTTCTCAATCACAAGTTCATCCCTATTCACATGAAAAACTGTATCGAGTTTTAGTAGTTTTTTAGAGTCAATCCCACCACAAGCCTCAATATACCTAAACTTCAAAGCATTGTCGCTCAACTGTCTATTGTGTATAAACAAAGTAAGTCCAATCATTAATAATAAAGCAGAAATTGATTGCCATACTACCAATTTCCGGAATATCAACTTACGCTTTCTCCGTACTTTTGTCAACTCCTTTACACTATGAATCAATCCTCCTAATTTTTGATTTAGATCCCTGAATTGATCCTGGCTTGAAAGATTCAAACGCGAAATATTCTCACGAACTGATTGATCAATTGATCGATTAAGAAACTCAACAAGCTCCTTGGGAATTACAATTTTGCGTTTTTCATCTCCAGATTGACCATTCTCCAACTTCCCATCAATGACAAGTAACGATTCTTTGATCTCTTCAAATATTGCGGTAATAAAATCATTCTTTCTCATGTCCATTTCAATTAAATCCTGAATCCTCTTTTGGCAGATTTCCTTTTCACCTTAGGCTTCTTTCTATTTTCTTCTTTACTATACTGATTGGTCAATTCTGACTGAATAAGAATCTCCCGAAGCAAATCCCGAGTACTCATCAACGCTTTTGTTCCATCTCTTGAAATCTCTTGCTGATTTTTCTGTAAACGTGCATCAATCTTTGAAAAACTAAATTGACGGTCAACTTTCGAGCCGTTAAAAGTCAATCCTCCTTTCGTAAACCTTACTCCCTGTATTTCCATTGTGTTCCCTTTGGTCTTAAAATCTACCTGTATTCCTACTTGCCTCAAATTCTCAATCAATTCTGACCAATCAGAACACTTGCTTATATGCATTTTCAAGGCATCGTAAATTTCATATTTGGTTTTATCCGGTTCATGAAGTCGATTCACTTTCACCTGCTCTTTTCCTTTGGCAAAATAAAGACAATGCTTTCTGGTTAATTCTTTACAGATCTTCTCACTTCTTATCCTATCATTTTTATCCGAGATTGTTTTCCCATGATAATCCACCCTATTAATAATCAAATGAATATGTGGATGTTCTTTGTCGAAATGGCGAGCTATCAGAAACTGAGTATTAAAAATCTTCATTCTACTCATGTACTGTTTGGCAATATCTGCCATCAGTTCATTGGACAAAAATTCCTTGTCTTTTGCAGAGAAGGAAAGGGAAATATGGTACCCAGGCTTGCTAATTTTACTATTTAGTTCTGCTTGTTGCTTGAAACTTTCAACAATCGCCCCCTTGTTTTTCAAACGCAGACCTTCACTATTCAACAACTCAGTTCCCTTCTTCTGGTCGAGTATGTAATTCACAACTCCAGCAAAACCTTTCCCCTTTACGATCTTTGCAATCATATCAAAGCTGATCAATTACTTTATCAATCTTTTCTGCCAAATAGAAGTATTCTCTACGAGCATTTGTATAGCCTTGTATATTTGCTCTTTTGGCAATCTGATTTAGATTATTGGCCATGCCACACAGTTTTCGAATATAGGTTTGAACTTCTGGAGTGAGTCTCTCCCGAACTGTACTTTCTGCAATACACTGTCTCATGTACTCACTAAGACTTAGTTTTGCATGATTGGCTTTTGACTTCAAACTGTAATATTCTCCCGTATTCATTTTCACATTCACCCTGTATTTTCTCTTCTGTGAAATGCTTTTCCTGGGACGTCCTCCTTTCTTACTATTTTCCATGGATTTTACCTTTTAATTTGAGACCAACGGGATGTTTTCAAGGGTTTTGGGCATACCAAAACATAAACTTGCTAAGTACATCTTTTAAAGGATTATCCCAACAGAAACAGAATGCTCCTCTCCTTCTTCCATCATCAAAGTTTAAATGATATTACTTACATATAATGTGGCCTTCATACATGCGTAAGCATCCCTTCAATTAAAGGTCATGCTTTCGGCAAAAGGAAGCGGAATAAATGAATGGTGCGCCGGAGGGAAAATCATTTCAATGTGTTTGTGTTGCTACAGGCAAAGTGCTGTACCAGTTTCCTTTTAAAACTGGTACAGCTTTTTGCTCTCACAATCTCACAACAACTAATCTCAAAATAACGCTTTGAAATGATTGGGCGCGTTTATGCCGAACTCTTTTGTTGAAAGCATGGCCGTTTTCAACTTCGCTTTCGCATGTATTAAGGACAGTATCTTACAATTTTTTAATTGTAAAAAGAGAGTCAGAAAATCAGATATTCTCTGGGAACACATAAGTATTAATTTCTTGATTTTCTGACTCTTTATCAATAGTCAAATCGATACAAATGACATCAAACAACACCAAAATAGGGGTATTTTGGATTTTTGAGCGCATATTTAAGAAGAGGCTATCGGAAAATTGAGTTCTAAACTGATATTGCTATAATCTCAGTTACGTATTAAAATTGATACTACAAGTGATACTACTAAAAACTAATATTTAAATGTGGAATTACCTTTAACAATTTTGATACAATATTTTTCTCTCAATAAAGGTCAAAAGTTCGATCTGCGGATGCAAATAGAACTAAATATCTTTAAAACATCTATTTGAAAGAATAAATCCAGATAAAAAAAAAAGAATAAACACACAAAAAATCCAGTAAATTTAAGCATTCCAGAACGTCAGTGTACGCTCAGGTGAATACCCCTCTCATAATATTTATAAATAGCTTATTTATGGCTAATTAGGAACAGTACCATAGGAGCCTGCAGCTCCACACAATACAACAACACCCTCAAATCGTTTGATTTGAGGGTGTTGTTGTTTATCTAGCTGCATATTCTGAGTCAAAAGTAGACACCTATTCGGATACCATTTTTGGAGGAAATAGGTTTCGTTTTTCATGAAAAACAGCTCATAAATTTAAGTATCGATTTATCTAATTGGCATTGGTGTACACATCAAGTATATAAAAAGGAGCAAGCACAACCTACAGTGTTCACTCCTAACAGTCATAAACTAATCTAAAAAGTCTTATAAAGACTTAACTGACACACACTTAACCAATCCTTTTTCTTTCGATGCCAAATACAAGTTGTCCTTGCCATCAACTATCATTGGAATGTAGGCACAGCCTTTTACCAATTCTTCAATTCCTGCAATTAGCTTAGCTCCTTCTTTTGAGAAGATCTTTACCTGTGTAGGTTCTTTTTCAACCGTAACGACTGCACCATTTTTCAAGCTGGTTACCGATACCGGGTTACAACATCCGTGGAAAGATGTAAGTTCACGTCCTCTTTTTCCGAATGACATCAAACTCTTACCTGTTAAGTCGAATGTCTGTACTCTGAAAGCTCCCAGGTTGGCAACTACCAATTGCTTGTTGTCATTTACTGCAAAATCAAGGATTCCACAACAAGGACGCATATCGTTGATTTTTGAAAGTAGTTTACCCGATTTGGCATCGAAAATACCTATCATTCCTTTTCGGTTGTCTGATAATAGTAATTTACCATCCATTACTTTTGCTCCTGAAGCTGTAATAATATCTGCGCATGCATAATGATTTTGCTTGTCTCCTTTGACATTGTAAACGGTACATTCAACGCCAACAGGATTCAACTGCTCCATAACTCTTCCTCTGTATTTCTTCTTCACTATCTCCACCAAAACATCCATTACATAGATATTGCTGTTCTGATCAACAGCTAAAGAAGCTGCACCACCTTTGATTTCTGCTTTGAACTCACTTACTTTTACACCTGTAGGAGAAATGGTTTGTACTCTTCCATCTTTGGTTAAAGCACAAATATTGTTATTTGGGAAAACACCCAAGTAAACTACATCCCTTAATTCTTTACCTTTGAACTGATTATCCACCTTGTAAGCAACATTGGATGCACTACCAACAAAATCTTCCAAAGAAACCTCAGTGTTTTTTTCTTGAGCCAGTTTATCTCTGATTTCCTTAATGGAGGTTTCATTATAAAGTGATGGATTCAGCATAGCAATCAGCTTCTCTTTCAGCTCAACGCTTGCACCACTTGCATGTGCCACCACCAAAAGTGCAGAGAAATATGACTTAGGATTATTTTTAATGAATTCAAGCTCAATAGCTTTTCGTCTCTTATCAGCAGCCTCCATTATTTTATCAACCTCTGCACGTCTCTCTTTACTAATGTTAGGTTTGTAATTGTCAGACTGAGCCTTCTTATAAACAGAGTCTTCTTTTATTGACCTTGTTAGCTCACGAAATTTAAGCATATCCATATGCGCTGAACCACCAATTATCTTCGTATTTCTTAAATCATTTACATTTGCTGTTAGGGTGAAAGTAGCATTCTCAGCAAATACCTGCCCGATGTATCCCTTGTCCTCATCGAACAAAGAGATGAGATTTGGTTCAGGAAAATCACCCTTCAGAGTAAACTTCCCATCTACTACCTTGGCTGAGTAATCTTTCTTTGTTTTCTTATCCTGAATTTTAATCAATCCTGATTTCATACCTTCAATGGTACCATTCAGAACAAATCCACCTACATTTTTCTTTGGGTTCTGCGTACAAGAAAATAATACAAGTGTTACAAATAGTAATAATAGTTGTTGGGTTCTCATAATTTACTTTTCAAAAAAAGATCATAAGGCATTTCACTACCTTATGACCTTATTCATTTAAATTTATTTAGAAAGGAATAGCACCTCTACTCCCTTTTATTTGATTATTCACCAAATAACTCTTTCAACTTCTCATCCAGCTTTTCGTCACGGATATTGTCTCCGGCAGCTACAATAGTTCCATCTTTTGCTATCAAAACTGTAAAAGGAATTCCACTTACATTATAAGCCTTTGCAGCATCTCCTTTATAACCATTATAATCAACAGCATTTATCCAAGGAATATCTTCCTGTTTAGATGCTTTCAGGTATGCCTTCTCTTTTGTATCCAATGAAACTCCAAACACTTCAAATCCCTTATCATGATATTTTGAATAAACTTTTTTCAAATGTGGAAATGAAGCTCTGCATGGTCCACACCAGCTTGCCCAAAACTCAATTAAAGTAAATTTATAATTCGGAACCACGTCGCTTAACGAAATCTTTTTACCATCAATCGTTGTAGCAGAAACATCAGTATACTTCCTTCCTACTGCAAATTTCTTAGACTTGGCAATATTGCTCTTTCTTCTTGCAATACTTGCCTCAACCATTTTTAGATAAGCGTTATCCTCTTCCAGTTCTTTCTTAATCTCTTCAACTACAGAGACGTATTTTTCAAAATTTCTAACACCATATGTGGAAGGCTCCAATGCCAGTAACTTTGTATAAGCAGGATAATCACCTTCAACAATTGTAATCTGGTGATCTGATACAATTTTTGATACTGCAGCATATGCTTCACCAGATTTTCGTCTGGCTTCCTCTAAAGCTTTTACATCCTGTTCATCTGCACTTTGGGAATTAATGCCGGTGAATGCTTCCTCCAACACTTTTTGTCGATTTTTAACTGATTCTTTATAAGCATCAGTGTATCGATATGCATAAACCAGGTCATTACATTCACCACCTTTAAAATTTAATCTACCATTTTCTAAAGAAATCTTGTAATTAGCATTTTCCAAAATAAAAGAGCCATGTCCCCTTTTTGAAGTTCCAACCCGTACTTTAGTAGCTTCCTGTATCGAACCTGTTACGGAAACACTTGTTCCTTCCACAGCAATTTTGGCAACTACCTGTTTGTTATAGTCTTTTAAGACGATGGTATCACCAATCATTTCTTCTGGAAAGTTTCCGCTTATTTTATAGCTACTTGCCTCTTGTTGACAAGATGCCAAAGCTGAAATGAACAGTACAAAAATCAGCAATCTTAATTTATTCAATTCTTTCATATTCATAAATATTAATGATTATTGTTTCTTTTGCATCGTCTTTATCAGATAATGGTTTGGGATTAGATTTTTAAGTTCATTAATAACTTTATCGCCAGAAGTATTCTGTTTGCTTTTGTTTACATACAGTTTTCCTTCAAGGGCTAATAAAGCCTTGGCTACCGGGTCTGCGGATTTTTTGTAAATCGCAGAAATGTATTCAGCCTTCATCACCTCCAACTGTTGTTTATAAGCCTCTATCTGTTGCTTTGCAGCTTCGTCTACATTGCCTTTGTCTTCTAAAGCCCACATTTTCTTCAGGATGTCCTTATAGGCATAAAATGTTTTCCAACCATTGTAAACGGTCCAATTGTAAAAGGATTGTTCTACTTCAAAGCTTCCATTTTCTCCTAAGGTCAAAGGATAGGTACCGGCTTCAATTATCATATCGCCCTGTAATAGCTTTTTCTTTCCATCATAAATTTCAAAACCACCCATTAATGGTGTTTGGGTGTTTCCTGATAAGGAAAATTCACCGTCTTTAATAGCTACTTTTTCTGTTTCTACTATTTTACCAATTTTCGTAGGGCTGTAGTACCATAAGTTAACCGCTAATCCATTGTATCGTTCAAAGCCTTTCCCGTTGAATGTATAATTACCTTTCTCAATAATTTGGATGCGAGTTTTAACATATTCAACTGCTTTACCCAACATTTCTGCATTCTGTCCTAGTTCTTTAGCTGATGCAAGCGCTTTATTATAATATTCCAATCCCTTTTCAAGTAGGTTGGCTTTATTATAGTGTTGCGCAATAGTTCCATAAGCCCTTGGCAGGTATTCACTTTTAGAAGCTTCTAGCTCACTTGCTAATTGAAAAACATAAGCATCAAGCACTTCATTTCTAAACAAGCGCCCAGAACACATGGTAAATACCGGATATTCTTTTAATGCTGGATCTTCATATTCATAAGCTTTTAAAAAAGCTTTGCACTTGGTAACAAATCCTTCAAAGTCGTGTGGATTATTTTTTAAATAACCATAAATTACCAAAGTTTGTTCTATTTTATCCTCCAGTTCATACCCTAAGCCTCTTGCCTCTTCAAACACTGGCGCATAAGATTCCTTACGCCCTTTGTACTCATAAACGCGGCTAAGCATTCTGCGATAAAAATAATTTTCTATCATCTGCTTACCAAGCTTCTCCTCAAAGGCAGTTTTATTATTAACAACCGTTTCATAAGCGAAACCATTCGCAGCACTTCCCCCAAATTTTAAAAGTAAATCAAAGGACTGCTGTGTGATTAATTCTTCCTGTGATAAAGAAGTAATATATGCCTGGAACTTTTCGTCATAGGGAAGTTTTTTATCAAATAGCTCCTGCAAATGACGAGGCATATCTTCCTTTGATATTTCTTTTTTACCACCAATAAGATTTGCTAAATGTTTTTCTGGATCTAATGCTTCTTTTCCAAAATTTATAAAATTACCTGCGGGCATAGAGCCATTTCCCTGATGTAAAAACTCCCCCTTAGAATCGGTAAAAATGTAGGTAGGGTAAGACTTCACTCCGTACTTTTTTGCCAAGGCTACCCCTTCTCCTTTTTCAGCATCCAGCTTATAGCATACAAAATTCTTATTATAGAAATCTCCCACATTTTCTAAAGGAAAAATATTTTTTGCCATTTGTTTACATGGCCCACACCAAGATGTATAAAAATCGATAAAAATAATTTTATTCTCCTGTTGAGCTTTGGCCTTAACACTGGCCCAATCACCATGCTCAAACTTTATACCCTGTGTATAGGCAGAAAAACTGAGCATTAATATTGCGAATACGCTTATTAAATTCTTCATATCTGTTAATGGTTAATTGTCCCTAATCTTAGTAGGTATGCTTTATGAATCAAGGAAAAAACATCAGCCCCTACTAATAAATAGGGGCTGACTGTATTCAATATCTACGGATTTTGTACTAATGCAGGATTCCCTCCTATTGCTTCAACCGGTATTGGGAAAATAAACTGATTTACATCAGTTAATGATTGCTTTAGAACTAAAGCATCAATATCTCCTTCAAAATGGTATCTAACCATATCAAACCAGCTTTCTCCTGTCTCCGAAAATAACTCTAAGCTCTTTTCATCTTTAATATCCTTAAGTATAGTAGCTTTATCAACAAATGACTTATCAGGCATTGCTTGTCGCTGTCTTACTGCGTTTAAACTTGTAAGTGCAAGAGTTGAATTGCCACCATCTTTTCTGATTTCAGCTTCTGCATGAATCAAATACAACTCTGCCATTCGCATGTAATAATAAGTATTACCTTCTTCTGCATCATTCCTAGGATACTTAATAGTTGGCTCGAAGAAATTTGCAAAATACCTTGGATCTATATTGGCATCATCTGCTCCTGTAGAATTATTAGCTATTGTTTGTAATACACTTGATGGTTTACATCCAAAAAGAATTTTTTTCCCTTCTCCACTATCTTCATTGTTAAGTCTACCATTAGCAAAAGGAGCAAACAAAACTTCAGCATTGTTCCACTGTTCTGCCCAAATATCGGTGTAAATACCTGTGTAAAGTTCGAAATTATCTGCGGTATTATCTATAACTGCTTTTGCATTGCTTGCAGCAGCAGCGTATTCACCCATATACAGTTGTACTTTTCCTAACAAAGCTTGAGCAAAAGTAGAACTCACATAAAAGCGTTCTCTATTAGACGGGCCATTAGTTACTGCGAAATCTAAATCTGTAATAATTGCATCATAAACAGCTTGTACCGTGCTTCTAGGCAGATCCTGTGCACCACGTATAGGTTTTGTACTTATTACAACCCCCAACTCAGAATTTCTGTCATAAAACTGTCCCCAGGTTCTTAGAGCATGAAAATGTGCCATAGCTCTCATGGTACGTGCTTCGGCCTGCATTTCAAGTGATCTTTCATTTGAAAGGTCAACAGCAACACCTTCTTCCAACTTTTCAATTAAAAAGTTCGCGTGATTGATGATAGAATATAACTCAATGTAGTAATCCTTTAAAGTTGGACTATCATCCTTTATACTATTACTATTGAAATCTGCTAAATCTGGTAGAATACGGAACCTCTGCTCCTGATCGATACCTGATACCGAAAAGCCAATTGCCATATCAACAGCATTCGTACTACCTGATTCTCTATTTCGATGCAAGGTATAAACTCTGTTTAGTAATGCATTAGCTGATGCTGCATCAGTCACCACATTATCTTCTGTCAACTCATTTATCGGGATGATGTCATCTACATCACATGCATTAAACAATCCTAATAAAATGATTAATGCTAAAATATTATATTTCATTTTCATGACTTTAAAAATTAAGGTTAACACCTACTGACCAAGTTTTTGCTAATGGATATGGATTAGAAGTATTTCCTCCCGAAGAAAATCCACCAACCAACTCAGGGTCGATACCCGGAAAGTCTGTTTTTGTCCACAAATTGTTGCCAGCAACAAATACATGTCCCTTTTCCACCCCAATCTTACTTAGAACGTCTGCAGGAATGTTGTATTTTAATTGTACGTTCTTCAATCGAATGTATGATGTGCTATAAACATGCGCACTAGACATTCTGGAGTTTTGATTAGGATCTGATAATATTGCTCGTGGATATAGTGCATTGGTATTGTTTTCTGTCCAACGGTCTAAAAATCTTCTTTCAATATTTTTATCAGGAGCTGGGAACAAACTATTTGGAACCACAGACTCTCCACCTGCTGAAAAATTGAAGTAAGCCGATAATTCAAATCCCTTATAAGCAACATTTGTATTAAATCCACCAAAAAAATCAGTTTGTGCACTACCCAAGTAGGTTTGATCTTCACTTGTTACTTCTCCATCGTTATTAAGGTCAGCAAACTTGTAATCACCTACACCGGTACCAGCTTCCTGATAGGTATTGTCAGGAGCACCTGCATTTAAAGCGTCCAATTCTGCTTGATTCTGAATAATTCCTTCTGTCACATAACCATTTATGAAGTTGATTTCTCTGCCAACCTCAAACCTATCTCTGGTATTATCATTTAAAGCAGTAGCAGCAAACTTGTCAAGGGAATTTTTATTTTTTGAAATATTAAAGCTGGCAGACCAAACAAGATTCTCATTACGAATAATATCTCCACCTACTTCGAATTCAAAACCTTTATTGGTTATGTCTGCAAAGTTACTGGTAAATGAAGTTGCTCCAGATTCTAATGGGTAAAGTGAAGGCATTAAGGCATCTTTTGATTTTCTATTATAAACATCAACACTACCTCTCAACCTGTTATTAAATAATCCAAAATCAACACCAAGGTTAACTTCTTCTGTTAATTCCCATTTTATTTCTGGGTTTGGTAAGGTTCCATTTAAACCAACAGCTTGATTTTGATTGTAAACAACGTCACCAGCACCATTATTGATGCCAAAAAACTGTAAGTAGGCAAAATTTGGAATATTGTTAGATCCTGTTCGTCCCCAGCCAGTTCTTAATCTTAAATTGTTAATTACTTCTGACGAAGATAAAAACTCCTCATTGGAAATAGCCCAACTTGCCGATGCTGACGGGAAATAAGCACGACGTTTGCTTGGAGCAAACCTTACTGATTTATCCGTTCTGAAATTTGCAGTAAAGTAGTATCTTGAATCATAACTATAGGTTAACCTTGCAAATATTGAGTTCATACCAATTTCAATCTCCGAAGAGTTGGTTTTCACAACCTCTTCAGCAGATTTAGGGTCTGTAAGCACTTTATCATCAGGAAATCCCTGATAAAAACTATTAGTAGATACTGCCTTAGAACGATCCCATGAGTATCCGATCATACCAGACACACTGTGATCATTAAAAGTTCTACCATAGGTAGCTGTAAGGTTTAAAATCTTATTCGTATTTACAGTATGTGCATCAAAAAGTGTTGATTTAGGAATTGTAATGGTTCCAAAACCATCGTCGGTAATTACACCTGTTAACGATTTTGCTGGATCAAAATTACGAGTTCGGTTTCCAAATCTGGAAGCACTTAACTCCGACTTTAACTTTAAGTCTTTTATTGGTCTAACTTCTACATAAAAATTCCCAAGTGCCGTAAAATCAGTACTATTATTGTCCTGACTACTTAATAAAGCAACTGGATTAGGAACAGAAGTTGATTGTCCAAAAATATCTACACTTTGATATCTGTTAAAAGTTCCATCTTGCTTATAAGGAGTAATATCAGGTCTTGCATTTAAGGTAGGTATAACCGAATTGGCATTTATGGTACTTGCGGAAGCATAGCCACTTTCATTAGAAGAAGAACCAATAGTAATATTTGCTCCAACGCTTGTTATGTCATTTACATTAGCATCAATACCCATACGAACATTAAATTGTTCGAAGTTCTCTTCTTTTATCAAACCTTCCTGATCTGTATAAGACAAAGACAATAACATGTTTGTTTTTTCTGTACCTCCTGTTAAAGTTGCATTGTATTGTTGTGTTAAAGCTTTGTTACGATATATTTCGTCAGCCCAATTGGTATTGGCTGTACCAAAATAATCTTCTTTTAAACTGTTATATCCTACTATTTTTGTATTAGTAGGATCCCATGGTAAAGGATCAGGTTCAGTATCAAAATTGGCCATAAATCCAAATCGTGTTAATGCGCTACTGTTAATTTGACCTTTTTCAAAAGCCTTAAATGATTCATTAAATAAGTCATTTGCAAAAGCTTTCCACTCCGTTGTATTGGCATAATCCAGAGTATTGATTGGTTCTCCAAATGTTGTACTTGCAGACAAAGAAACTTTTAGGTCTTCACCCTTTCTTCCTTTTTTGGTTTTAATCATAATCACCCCATTTGCTCCACGAGAACCATATATTGCAGTAGCCGAAGCATCTTTCAACACATCAATACTTTCAATATCATTCGGGTTAATTGATAGCAAGGGATTTGAAACTGTCGCCAAACCTACAGGATTAGTTTGAAAAGGAACACCATCAATTACAAATAGTGGATTATTGTCTGAACCACCAAAAGGAGAAGTAATCCCTCTAATGTTAATATCTACCCCAGAACCTGGAGCACCAGCATTTTGAACCACCTGAACTCCTTTCACCAAACCACCTAAAGCACGATCGAAACTTGCATTTGATGCAATATTATCTTCAAGTTTCTCACTACTAACAGTTGATATTGCCGAAGAAACTTCACTTCTTTTTTGAGTTCCATATCCTACAACTACCACTTCATCCAGACCTTCGGTTGATGAAAGTAAAGTAATATTTATGTATTCCTGAGAAGTCACAACAATTTCCTGAGTCTCCATACCGATAAAAGACACTATTAAAGTAGCTTCTTCCATTCCTCTAAGATCAAGTGAAAATTCACCATCAATATTAGTAATGGTCCCCAAAGGTTTTTGCAAACCTTTGATATAAATACTTGCTCCGGGAATTGGCGAGCCTGAATCATCAGTTACTTTGCCATTGATGATTTTCTTTTCTTGCTCTATAGGTTGTTTAAATTCAATAGCTTTCTTACGAATAACTACAACATTGTTTTCGATGTAGTATTCTAAATCAGTTCCTTCCAAACATTCAGTTAAAGCATCCTCAACGCTTACTTCTTGCAGGTCGATTTCATCTATTTTCACATCTGCTACCATGCCTTCGCTGTACACGAAAGTATAGTCCGAAAGTGATTTCAGTTCTCTAAATACTTCCTTCAAACTGGCATCTTCCATTTTCATGGAGATCCTTGTTCCTTGGCTATATCCTTCTGCCGCAACGGTAAAAATTGCCAGAAAGAATAAAATGGTTGTTAATTTCATAACCCTTAAGGTTTTTCTCCAGGCATTACTAGAGCAATGCCCGAAATCATGATTTTTTTTCATAAATTTGGGTTGTTAGTTACTATTTAGCGCATTCGCACTGCGCTTGATTTAATTAATTGGGGGATGTTAGCGCATCCCTTTTTTTTATCTAGTTCCACCGACTAAAGTCGATGGAAATTTATTTGACTATTGAACTGTAATTACATTCCCTTTGATTGTAAAACTTGCATCTCCAGTTCCTTCAATTAAAGTTAAGATATCTTCTATTTGTCCGTATCGCTGAACATCAACAGAAAATTTCTTATCCTTTACGGAAGCGTTGGCAAAGAATATCTTTACATTATACCATCTGGCCAAATCGTACATAATATTTTCCAATCGTCTACTATCAAATATAAACTGACCATTCTTCCAGGCTGTTACTTCTTCAATATTTGCTTCCAAATCTTTAATTGAATTATTTGATTTGCTTATCACTGCCTGACGTCCTGGAATTAAGATTACATTTTTACCTAGAGAATTATTAACCAATACACTTCCTTCAATTAGTGTAGAATGAATTTCTGCCTCATCTTCGTATGCACGCACATTAAATTCTGTTCCCAAAACTTTCAGTTCCATTCCTTTTGTTTCTACTACAAAAGGCCAATCTTTATTGCTCTCTACATCGAAATACAATTCTCCTTTTGCAATCACCTTTCTTTCTTTGCTTGAGAATTTAGATGGGAACTCCAGGTAAGAATCGGCATTCATCCACACTTTTGTTCCATCCGGTAATTGAACCTGATATTCTCCTCCAATAGGAGTTACGATACGGTTCATCTGGTTCAGCTGTCCAGCCAATAACTCATCATCATTAATCTTCAACTGATTGCTATCTCTTTCCACCAAAAGGTTTTCCTTTGAGCGAATTATTTCCGATGTATCTTTTGAAAGATCAACGATCTCACCATTGGAAAAATAGATTACTGCATTGCTGCTTCCTGGTTGAATTTCCTGAACTTCGGCCAAACCTGGTTCATACTCTGGTGTTTCTTGTAACAATAAGAAACCAATTGCCAATGGAAGCATGATAACTGCAGCATATGCCAACCATTTTTTGTAGTCTAGCCTTGGTTTAATTTGCTTCTCTAGCTTCGCCCAAGCAGCTTCCTGCTTAAATTCATCGTACTCAAAACTTTTCTGTAAAATTCGCTCCTTTGATACAATTCGATCGAAAAGCTCCTGTTTGCCTGGCTGTTTTAACCGGTCTTGTAGTTCCTTTTCTTGTTCTTCATTCAATTGGCCCTTTAAATGACGAACAATTAAGTCTGATATATTCTTCTCTGGAATATGCATATTCTTTCCTGATTTGCTTCTAAGAAACGGATGTTTACAAAGTGGGTGACAGTACCCAAACTTTTTTTATCAATTTAAGAAAGAAAGTGGAGAAGTAGAAAAATAGAATGATCTGTGGGTATTTGATACTCGTAGCTTGCAGCTGATTGCTGAAAGCTGACCGCTGATAGCACTATGCTAACAGCAACAACAACACCCAATGAATTCCCTTTAATTTATCACGCAGGAAAGTATAACCTCGCTGTTTTTGGGTTTTAATTGTATTGATACTTACACCTAATTCTTCTGCCATTTCAGGATTAGTTAATCCATTCATGGTCATAACAATTACTTTACGTGCTTGTGGTGAAAGCTCTTTTATTGCCTCGTAAATTTGGGTATGTACCTCTTCTTCAACAATGGAATTTTCGGAGTACCAGTCGGAGGATAGGGTTTTAATTTCCTCCTCGCTTTTTTGTTTTACGCTCTCATGACGTAAGTAATTAAGGCAAGCATTTCGTACTGAAGAATACAAGTAACTCTTAATGGCTTTGTAACTTTCTAATTCTGATCTTTTGTTCCATAAAGCCAAAAAGGATTCCTGAACAAGGTCATCGCAAATTTCAGCATCTGCAATAAATTTTCTGGAAAATCCACATAATGGACGATAGTACTCCTCAAAAATCTTTTTGAAGACTACACGATTCCCTTGCGACAATTGTCTTAACAATAACTGATTTTCCATTAAAAGTCAAAATTATAAATAGAAATTGGAAATGCAAATTAGGTAGTGCATTCAAAAAATTAATTGGGGCGTAGACCGTTAATTCACTTAAACTTGAATAATATGGAATTCATGCAATCTTTAATTCTCACTCTTTACCACTAAATTATTCTAATTACAATCAAAATAAAAGACACCTATTCGGACACCAACAAAACTCTTATTGTTGATTTACTGTATATTATCACCTTAAATTGACTCCCTGCAGCTCCACTAGACAATAGTCAAATCAAATCCGCTCAAAACGTTCAGTTTTAGCGGATTTTTTATCTTCAAATTAAATTTAATTAAACGAGTAGATATCTATTCAAATTTGATTTTTCTAAAATCTTATATCCTAAAAACACATCACATATCCAAAGATGTGATATAAGAGAAGGTTCTTAACTTTTTCAAGAACTGCCCAATGCCATTTGAAATATTAAAAATTAAAATTCTCTAAGGTTTTAATCGCATTGTTGGTTAATAATAGCTTCAATATTTTCCCTGTCGTTAACATTAGGAAACTTTCTTAATATATTCATTGCTAAATCCTTAGCTTCCTTCCTTTGTCCATATTTCACACGTAAATTCAGCAAGGCTATATAATAATTTTGATCTTCCGGATTGATATCAATGGCAGACTGCAAATATTTAACAGCTTGCTTTTTATCTTTCCTGAAATCATACATCATTGCTACATTGTAGAAAATTCGCGGATTATCAGGAGATAACTTACTTGCCTTCAGTAAATATTCCATTGACTCATCGTAACGCTGACGTTCTGATAAGAATAAGGCATAGGTAAACATGGTTGCACCATCATTGGGAACATGCTTCAGATAATCTTTCAATAAAATCTCTACCTTTTTGTGCTCTCCTTTATTGTTGTATAAAATTGCCAAATTGATTTTTACAGGATGTAATAATTCATCTTGCTCAATGGCTCTTTTATAGAATTCTTCAGCTTTATCAATCTGCTTGCTATTGTAATAAAAGTTAGCCAGATTAAATTTACCGGAAGGAAAATCGGCATTATATTCCAGTACTTCTAAATATTCTTTAGTGGCTTTTTTTAGCTGTTCTTTATATTTGTGAGGAATTCTATTTTGGTCAATGGTGTTAAGTTTTGTAGCGCATGACACTCTTATTGCTTTGGAAGGATCGCTAAGCATTTCCAACACCTTATTGAATGATTGCTCGTCATCCATTTGAAGGTTTTGAATGGCATTGTATCGAATATGACCACTAAAGTTATTTATGGCCTCGAACAAAATCTCTTTGCTTTGAGATTGATAGTTCAACGCAAGCAAGTGAATTGCTGTGGCACGGACGATTTCCGGATATACTTCATCACTGTATATGTGTACCAAACCATCGAAACCTTCTTGACTTCCAGTTTGTGCCTCTTTAAAAACGGTTCCAAATTGAGCCGGACGACTGATCCCGTGCCACTTGTTTACGTAATCAATGGCCCATTTTGTAGACTCATCAGCATGGCACTGATTACATGCATTAGGAGTTCCCAGCTTTTCTGTTAGGTCTGGTCGTGGAATTCTAAAACTGTGGTCGTTTCGATAATCAGGCCCCATGTAAAAACGTGCTGGCATATGACAATTGATACATCTTGTTCCTTCTCCAACTTCGAATTTAACGCCATCGTCAGCAATTACTGCCTTTCCAATTTCACCTTTCGATTTGTGAAAATGATGGTTATAAGTGTCGTAATCATCAGCTCGATGACATTGAGTACACAACCTGTTATCTTCAAACAAACGTTTTGTACTGTGCACATTGTGACAATCGTTACACTTTACATCACGCATGTACATTTTACTCTGTGTGAATGATCCATACACATAATCTTCATCCAATATCTGACCATCAATAAAGTAGTCTTCTCCTGTAGGCAAATCCGGAATGGTGTGATTGTAAAGATCTGCAGAGTGATGGTAATCGGATAAAGATCCTCGACGTGAATGACAACGTACACAAAGATCAACATACTCCTTATTGTCAATTCCACTGGTTTTTACCACCAATCCAAAATTATTATCCGTTTCACGGGCATATTCAGCTTTGTTGGCCCATTCAAGGTGCTTGGAAGCTGGACCATGACAGGCTTCGCAGCTCACATCAATCTCACTCCATGTAGTGTGATAGGTATCGGTTTTAGAATCGTATCCTTTTACCAAGTTGGTAGAGTGACAATCTGCACACATCCCATTCCAGTTTTGAGCCTGGTTGGTCCAATGCAACCAATTATCATGTTTGATGATTTCATCTTTGTACACGGCATTGGCCATATGATACCAAACACTATCCTTCGAGTTCCATGTTAATGGCAAACACTGAAATCTTCCTTTGTCGAATTCAACCAAATATTGTTGTAATGGATAATATCCAAATACGTATTTAATTTCAAATTCCTGCAGTATACCATCTTCTCCATCTGTTAAAGCAAAAAAACGATTGTTCTTCTTGTATAACTTATGGGTCATTTCATTGTACTCAACTATTTTGTTGTTAAAATCTCCCAACACAGTAGAGTCATTAGCATGATCCATTGCCTTATCGTGGTCAGATCCTACCCAATCGTTATATTCGTTTAGATGACACTCAATACAAGTTTCTCGTCCCACATAAGTAGCTTCATGCGAAACACTTTGCTCGGCACCATAGATTTTCAGGAGCATATACATTGGAATCGAAAGTAATGCTATCAGTATAGCTAGAAAACTGATTTGTTCTGCTCTTTTTCGATTTTCCATTATGCGTAGGTTAACTGCGATTTGTTATAACTTGATCTTTTCACAGGCTTTCTGGTATCTACCAATATTTCCCCGTTTTCAATTCTTATTGGGAAAATATCTAAAGGTCGTGTAGCTGGTGCCGATAATACTTCTCCAAATTTATTAAACTGCGAAGCATGGCATGGACAGTTGAATCCTCCAGTTTTTGAATTTGCATTTACCACACATCCTAAATGTGTACATTTTACCGACATAGCAAGAAAACCACCATCCTCAAATCTCTTCAGAAAGAATTGACCAGTGGAAAATGGATATAGTTTATTTTTTTCAAATGAATCAGCTTTTCCTGCATTAAACAATTCTTTGGAAGAAAATGTATCTATTTTGCTTACACTATCTTTCAGCAAAAAAACTGCTTCTATTGATGCTGCAACTATTAATATACGCTTTATGAATTTCCTTCTGTTCAGTTTCATCAATCTCACTATTCAAAAATTAAAATATCAACTGCATTCCTTCGCCTCTTAATAGCAGCGAAATTAATAACATGCATACATAAGACGATAGCAATATACTTGTACAGGCCATAATAATTTCAGTATTATTTGCCTTGTGATTTTTATACCAAAACAATAGGTATCCAGCAAGTGGTAAAGTATAAAGTAAAAATGGAATAACACCAGTACTAATTACACTAGGAACACCCGAAAACCAGATATCAAAATGCAAAAAGTGATCTAAAATATAGATTAAAATAAAAGTAAATACAAAGCTGATCGAACTTGATTGAATACTCATTTTTTTACCAAGTGAAGAATTAAACCAAACACCAACATTTACATTCTTATATCGAAAATAAGGCAAGCCAAAAAAGAACAAGGCTGCCGATAATGGTATAATTACAGCACCAAAAAAAGGATGCAAATGCAATAGAAGTTCTTGAGCGCCCAAAAAGTACCAAGGCGCCTTACTTGGGTTAGGACTTTTTAAAGGATTGGCTTGATCCAACAAGGGTGCTTCATAAAATACCGATACGATAAACAATCCACCAATTACAATACTGGCAACCATTATTTCTTTCCATAAAAGGTTAGGAATAACATCTACCTTCTCTTTTTCTTCAGTTTTTGGCAATGCTACACCGCCAGCTTTACGAACTAGCCAAAAATGCACACTCATCAAAACCACAAAAAGTAAGGGAATAATACCAGTATGCAATGTATAGAAATTGATTAACGTGTTGCCATCAACAGTATCGCTTCCACGAAGTAGATAGGCCAAAGAATCACCAACTAAAGGGATATATTCTACAATTTGAGTAATTACAGTCACTGCCCAATATGCCAATTGATCCCATGGCAACAAGTATCCTGTAAAGCTGGAAGCCAAAACCAAGAAAAAAAGTAGTAAGCCATAAGTCCAATTTTCTGCTCTCTTTTGGAAGATACTTTGAGAATAGTATACTCGAATCAAATGCAAAAAAGAGACAAGAACCATCAATTTTGCCGACAGGTGATGCAAATTTCTAATGAATTGTCCAAGTATTGTATTATCTCTAATTCCTATAATAGAATCATAAGCATGTTCTACTGTAGGGATATAAGAAAACCTAAGAGTTAAACCTGTTAATGATATAATAACAAATAGTAATGCAAGTATTCCTCCCAATCCAAATGTCCTATTGAATTTTATCGCTCTGCTATCAATTCTATTTGGATGAAGGTGCAAAATAAACTTTTCCAGAGATGAAGGTATCCTTTGATCACTTTCCTTATTCGCCATTACTAAAACCTGCTTTTGATGTAAGAATACAAAGAAAGTGAAAATGCATTGAATGTAAAAAAAGAAAAGAAACAAACAGATCTACTTGTTGGTATAGATATCTAATAAATAAGGCATTCTGATAGAAAATGATAATAAACACTCTTGAAAATTTCAGATAAATATTTGCTCTTGGTTCTGTTTTTATACTAACCTATTAGTTTATTGCATTAACTACCGGATCCAACATTTCCAAAAAACCGTTATTTTTTTTTGACCATTATTCAAACACCAAATAATTAATTCTTGTTTGAATTGATTACTCCTCACATTTGATTTCCTGCTACTTCAGCATGCATAAAAAACACTCTTAAATCGATGACTTAAGAGTGTTTTTATGTTTTAAATTAACACCAATTTATCCTTTAATATTTTCTTGCCATTTCCAAGCCGACAGCAAAGTTTCATCTAATGTACTTTCTGCCTTCCATCCTAACTCATTATTTGCATAGGTAGTATCGGCATAAATCTTTTCAATATCTCCTGCTCTACGATCAACAATTTTATGAGGAACTTTTTCTCCCGTTGCTCTTTCAAAAGATTCTATAATCTCCAATACAGATACTCCGTTTCCAGTACCCACATTAAAATATTCATAGCCATTTTGATTCTTATTCTCCAACAATCGTTCTATTGCTACAACATGAGCTTTTGCTAAATCCACAACATGAATATAGTCACGAATTGCTGACCCATCAGGAGTATCGTAATCATTACCAAAAACACTCAATTCAGGTCGAATACCTGCTACAGTTTGCGTTAAGAAGGGAATTAAGTTATTAGGTACTCCCAATGGCAATTCTCCAATTTTTGCAGTTTCGTGTGCCCCAATCGGATTAAAATATCTCAATGCAATTCCTTTTAAACTAGAATTGGCATGTACAGTATCGCGAATAATATCTTCACAAATACTTTTGGTATTGCCATATGGCGATTCTGCTTCTTTCCTTGGTGTTTGCTCTGTAACGGGAAGTTTATCAGGCTGACCATACACAGTACATGATGAAGAGAATACCAGATTATTCACCTTAAAATCATTCATGCATCCCATGATATTCATAAGTGAATTTAGGTTGTTATGGTAATACATCAATGGTTTCTCTACCGATTCACCTACTGCTTTAGAGGCTGCAAAATGAATAATCGCTTCTAAATTAGTGTATTCATTAAAAAAGTCTTTTACCTTTTGCTTATCCGTTAAATCAAAATTTTCAAATTTAGGTCGAATGCCTGTAATTGCTTCAATCTGGTCCAAAACCTCAATTTTTGAATTTGATAAATTATCAACAATTACAACTTCATAGCCACTATTTTGTAGCTCAACAACAGTATGAGAACCGATAAAACCAGTACCTCCTGTTACAAGAATTTGCTTCTTCATTCTTCTTATCTTTTACCTCTTATTATCTTAAAATCAACTTACCAAATGAAGATGGGATATGAAAGTCCGGATCTTCAGCATCTGGTTTCACCCACGAAATCCATCTTAAATCAGCTTCTTTCTCATCAGCAGGTAATGCCATACAATGACCTCTATACAATCCTGCTTCCAAAGTATCATTATTTAATAAGCCTAAGTCTTTTAATGATGATATATCAATGGCTCCCTCAAACACATAACCTTTAGAGTTCTTTGAAGCTTTTACCTGTAATTTATCTGCTGGCCACTGCCATTCAAAATCAAATTTTCGGTAATAATTAGCCACATAGTCAAGAACTCTTGCGTGAGCATCCATTTCCAGGCAGTAATATGGAGTTAATTCCTTATCTCTTCTAAAAAAAATCTCTACTCGATCAGAATCAACAACCTCCATTTTATGATTTTGATCAACGAATGTAAGTACATTTTCTTCCTCAACATCGAACCTAAAATAAAAGTTCTTTTCATCATACAAAGCTCTAAAAATCACTGAAGAAGATTCATTATCTTCCCAAGGATAATTAAAATCTTGATTTATATTAGCCATTTCCCATACAGGGTGCATTTCTCCGCCTGTGATAACCAGACAATCGTTCTTAATTTTATTTACTTTATATGTTTTCATCATTTATAATTTACATAACATTATTTAAATAATGTGATTCTTATTTCTTTTCAAACACAGGAATATCATCAATGAACATGGTCACATTCAAATAAATACATCCCGTATTAACCTACAATAACTAATTCAAGTAATCAGGCATACTTTTCGGATTCCTGATCCACCTTTCTACTCTGTCATTAATCATGTGATACTCCTTATTCTTATCTGTTGGCTGGTAAATGTCTTTCGGAAGATACTTTTTCAAGTTTTCAATTACATTTTTGTATTCTGGATTTCCAGCCAAATTGGTATGCTCTCCATAATCTTTAAGCTCATCATACAACTCTTCCGAACCATCATTGTAACGAATGTATCTCCAGTTGTCTCGACGGATTGAATGGCTACCATAAGTCCATGTACTTACTACAGGATTTTTTCTCTTCACATTCATATCCTGTAGCAAAGGAAGAATATCCTCACCATCCTGTTGTTTGCTCTCCTTTAGTTCACACAAACCAGACAAAGTAGGATAAATATCCAACAAACTAACCGCATTTTTATTCACCTGCCCTCCATCTGTCACTCCAGGAACAACCCATAACATTGGAGCAACTGTGGCCTCGTTCCATATGTTATTTTTACGCCAGTTCATTTTTTCTCCAAAGCACTGTCCATGATCCGACCAAAGTACAATAATGGTATTCTTGCCATATTTACTCTTGTCTAAAGCATCCAATAGTTTACCCAACTGAGCATCCATGAAAGTGATGGAAGCCAAATATCCTTGTACCAATTGCTTTCTGTAATCTTCGCCAAGAGTTCTGACAATGTGTTCAGCTCCTGGTTCTGTAATTCCTTCAGCCATAGCTTTTCCGTAAATTGGAATATCTGCAAACTCACCATCAATCGCTTTTGGCACTTCAATCTCATCCAATGGATACATCTCGAAATATTCACGAGGTGCAGTATATGGCACGTGCGGTCTTAAAAATCCAACTCCCAACATGAATGGCTTGTCGTAATCCTTCTGTAATTTTTCAATGGCCCACTCTACATTCAACTCATCGGGCATTTTGCCTTCGGGCAAATATTCTCTATCAATAGGACCAGCACATAATGAAAAACCAGGAAAATTTGTACGATGCTCTTTATTGTACTTTACAGTTCCTGATCCGCCCATAGGAAAAGGATAAAAATCGGGAGCACCATAACGGTTTCCATCTTTAATCAACTTCTCAGTTAAAGCATAAGCTCTTGGTTTTCTCTCATCCCACAACTTCTGATGTTCAAACTTCTCCTCTATCTCCCAACAGGCATGTCCTTCAATTTTTCCACAAGCCATGGTATGATATCCATTCTTACGCATGTGAACAGGCAATAGGTTCACCTCATTCCAAATGTTCATATTTCGGGTTCCACTCTTGTTGGTGTAGCATCCTGTTGTAGTTGGAGCCAAAGATGAAAGTACCGCCAAACGCGATGGTGTACACACTGCAACTGAAGCGTGGGCATTGGTAAAGTATACTCCTCTTTGTGCCAATCGTTCCAGGTTAGGAGTCTTCACATCAGGGTGTCCCTTAGAAACTCCTGTCCAGTCATTCAAGTCATCTACCGAGATGAACAAGACGTTGGGCTTACCTGTTTTTTCTTGAGTTTTTGTAGCTTCTCCTCCACAAGATTGTAGCAACAAAGCACCAACTCCTAATAGTATTGTATTCGTGATTTTTTGAATCATTTCCTTCTTCTGATGTTCGAGTAATTTAATTCCAATATTTTAATTCACCAATTATGATTTTGGCAATAGTTTCGCCCAAGTCTCCTTTTTCCACTCAACTGGTTTTTCCATTTCAATAATCCATTGGTCGAAAGCCGTTTTCAACCTGCTAGTCAACTCTGGTTTTTCATCAGCAAGATTGTTCTCTTCTCCCGGATCTTGTTTGATATTGAACAATTCATATCTGTCTCCCACAGGGTAATAATGCATCATGTAATCACCTTCCAAAACTGTTCCTGCCGGGTCTGACAAATACTCACGATACTGACTTGATGGAAATGCAGTCACTTCTTTGCTCCCTTTCACATATTGCTCATAACCAGACCAAAAATCAAGATTTTTATCACTCCAATGGTAAGCCTGACAACCAGCCCAAAACAATTGTCTCTTTTGCTTGTTTACCTTCTCTCCTTTTATCACGTTCTGCAAATCAATCCCATCTACCAAATTGGAAACATCAATACCGCCTGCAGCCAATGCTGTTGGCAAAAGATCCATTGCTGATACATTTTCGGTAATTACTTGCCCTGATTTGATCAAACCTGGCGCCCAAACAAACATTGGAACATGAATACCTCCCTGGAACATTAGCCCTTTATTGCCTTTAAATGCTCCATTAAGTGGTAGTGGTGAATCTACCACTGCACCATTATCACTCACAAATAAAATCATTGTATTTTGATCAAGATTCAGCTCTTTCAATTTTGATACAATCTGCCCAATTCCATCATCAACTGCAGCTAAAGTTGCATAGTAATTGTCAACCTCAGAATTACCAGTATCAAATCTTTGATATTTTCTTGGAGCCTGTTCTTCCAATGGAATATGAGGAGCATTATACGACAAGAACATGAAGAAAGGATCATTCTGGTTTTCTTCAATGTACTTCAAAGCCTCATCGGTAAACTCATCTGTAATATATCCCTGGGATTTTACATGTTCGTAGTTTCTGAACAAGCTGGTTGCATTGTAGTAGTTGCTACCATGGTAGTTGAATCCATAATAGTAATCGAAACCTTTACTCAATGGGTGCTGATTTTTCACACATCCATAAATGGCATCGCGATGATAATCCCGAGTCTTTTCTACCAAAGAATCTATGGTCAACTCTCCCAGGTGCCATTTTCCAATCATAGCAGTCTTGTAACCATTTTCCTGAAAAGTTTCTGACAAGAATTTCTCATCAGGACGAACTCCCGCTTCTGCATCGTAATTGTTATAAATTCCAAAACGCTGAGTATACTTTCCGGTAAGCAATGCGGCTCTTGATGGAGCACATGTTGTTGAAGCAACAAATGCATTGGTAAACTTTATTCCTTCATTGGCCAATCTCGAAGTTTGCGGCATGGCTGATTGAGCAGCCTCATAAGCCGCTTCTACCGCTGTAGTATATCGATTTGTTACCTTAGTATTTTTTAACTGATCATGCGTGTAGGACTCGGAATCAAAGTTCAGCTGACCATATCCCTGATCATCGGTCACAACCAAAATTACATTTGGTTTTTGCAATTTTTCATCTGCTGTTTTACTCGTTCCTGTTGCGCAAGCACCTAAAACCAAAGGCCACATTGCATGTATAATCTTGTTTAATTTCACTTGAGATTTGTTTTTAATGGATTTTTCTCAAAGTTGCTATATCCTTCAATCCTACTTGTGCAAAATCATACAAATCAATTCCAATATCATACACCGCTATTGTACACTTCTACTTAATCTGCTTTATTTACAAGTGTTTCAAATATTGGGACCATTACCAATTATTTATCTTATTTTTAATCATAAGCTTTAATTTCTAATTTTAGTTCTAAATCAACCTAATTCCAAGAATGAAAAAACTAACAATAAACATATCAAGTTACATAAGCTTGATTGCATGTGCAGGTGCTTTACTATTTAGTGCATGTACAACTTCTGAACAACAAACTCAACCTAATATCATATTATTTCTAGTAGATGACATGGGCTGGACCGACACCTCGGTTCCTTTTGGCAAAACTACAACGCCAAATAATAAATACCAGAAAACACCCAATATGGAATTGATGGCTCAGCAGGGCATCAAATTTACCAGTGCCTATGCAGCCAGCCCTGTTTGCTCGCCTACCCGATGCAGCATTCTTACAGGAAAAAATCCGGCCAGAAGCCAAATCACCAACTGGATTCCCGGACAGGAAAATGATGTTCCTGAATCGGAACAGAAATTATTCATTCCAGATTGGAACATTAACGGATTAACAGCTGCAGACATCACCTTCCCAAAAATATTGCAAGAACATGGCTACACTACGGCTCACATTGGGAAAGCTCACTTCGGAAAAACCGGTACTTCAGGTGCTGATCCCAAACAGTTAGGTTTCGATTACAATATTGCAGGACATCATGCGGGTCATCCGGCTTCCTACTATTATCCATACGGAAAAGAAGACAGCGGATACAAGGTTCCCGACATGGAAGAGTTTGCAAAAGACAGTCTCTACCTTACCGATGCCCTAACGGTGAAAGCAACACAGCTAATCGAAAAACTTTCGAATGAGAAGAAACCGTTTTTCCTGAATTTTGCTCACTACGCCGTTCATACGCCGATTCAGGAGCACAAAGAGCTGGTTCAACAATTTATTCAGGAAGGAAAAACCGAAGCCGAAGCTAAATATGCTTCCATGGTAGCCAGCATGGATAACAGTTTGGGCGCTGTAATGAACAAACTGAACGAGCTAAAAATTGCTGACAACACCATCATCATATTCATGTCGGACAATGGAGGCCTTGTAACCCATGCGGGACATCCAACCACCAATGCTCCCCTTAGCGATGGAAAGGGAACTTGCCGTGAGGGAGGAATCAGAGTTCCTATGATGGTAAAGTGGGCTGGAAAAGTGAAGCCTGGTACTCAGTGTGACGAACCTGTATGCAGCGACGATTTCTTCCCAACCATTCTTCAAATGGCAGGAGTTTCTCCTGTAACCTACCTGGAAGCCATTGACGGAAAAGACTTGACACCTCTTCTTACCGGCAAGGGATCCTTTGATCGTCCTGAAGGTCTTTGTTTTCACTATCCACACTATTGGGCATGGAAAGGCTTAAGAGATATCTATCCAAGTATTAAACCATTTAGCTCCATTAGAATGGGCAAATGGAAACTTTGCTACGGGTATGAAGACGAAAAGGCAGAACTATTCGATTTGGAAAATGACATCGCAGAGAAACACAATTTGCTTGATGAACATCCTGAAATCGCTAAAAAACTATGCACACAATTGCGATCATATTTAAAAAGTGTTGATGCACAAACTCCGGTAGATAGGCACAGTGACATGCATTTGGCGTATCCTAAATTATAAAGCTGAAAAATTGCACTTTCCGCAACTTTTTGCGAAACCTTCCGCAATTTTTTGCGATAAGTTTCGTAACTTTTTGCGGAAAGATTAATAAAATCAAGCCCAAAGCAACCAGCATAATTACAATAAGTACAATTAATTCTTGCGGTGCTTTGGGCTTGATTTTATAGAAACAGATTCATTTATAAATTCAACCTATATCTTCTAATCTTTTTAATATGAAATCTGCAAAGAAGCATTCGCTCTTAAAGAAAGATTTTTCATATACTCCTCCATTTCATCTGCTGTTTGAATTCCATTTCTTTCCTGATTCCATGAAGCTGCAATATAATATTCAATGAATGAATCTTTTGACTGTATACCAATCAAATGGTTCAGCTCATCCTCCATAAATAGATTGGATTGCCATTGCTTTGGTACTACAACCCCCAAACCAACTGTAACCTGAGGATACTTCTCATGATTAATTCTTGGATAATCTGTTCCCCAAAGTGAAATGTATCCTGCTTCTTTATTGATCCTTACGTCAGCACCAATTATTTTTCGCACACCAGTACAGAACTCAGCATTCATTTCTTTGGGTAAGTAAGCCCTGTAAATCATCTCACGATGTCCGGCATAAATCATCATCCTTGACAATAATTCTGTATTGCCATCAACACCCATGGTACACATATCAATAACAGAACGAACAGGCCCACGCGATCGGATCACTGCATATCGTCCCTTTGTTGCTTTAATATTTTGAGATTCTTTGCCATCCCACATTCTCAATGATCCTACCCCCATGGTGTTCTTCACAAACAGAATATCACCACCATACTCATTGGCAATAAACTCATCGTTGGAATACCACTTGGTTGTATCCAACTCAAGACGATAATGCATTTTACCATACACATCAATACTGCTTCTATCATCGAAATACATACGGTAGGCAATGTGCTCCGATTCCAATGCCGGACCATGGTGCATGGTTTCCTTATACAAATCGCCACTCTCACTAAAGATGCTATCCTTAATAATAAAGGGTTTCTTCCCATTTTTTAAGCCCATTTGAGCATGAACACCACTCTCGAAAACATATTTACTTGCAACCTCCTTACTCACCTTACAGATTTTCACCTTCAAGTTTGAATCTTTTTTGATGTCAAGCTGAAACGAAAGTTCATCTTTATTACCATCCCCATTTAAATCATCCAACTGAGAAGGAATTACGGAGTCTGCCAGGCAAACCAAGAGACTGGATTCTGAATCAATCTGCATTTCGGCCTTTAAACCTGAAAGCTTAATCTCCACAGGAACCATGATCCGATCTTTATTTAAAGGATTCGAAATGCTCAGCTCCTGCTCGGCTATCATTTCATTTTTTAACGGATTTGAAGAATTTGACACCCCCTTGCATTGTACCAAACAAATGAGTACAAGAAGGTTGACTAAAGGTAGATTTACTTTTCGCATAAAGTAATGATAAATGAGAATTATATACTGAATTTTTAAACAATGAAAGGAGCCAGAAAACTGATGAAATACAGTCTATGCCGGCTCCTTTCTTACCCGATACTAATAATTATTAGTCTACTATTTTTTTAATATGAGCTTTTTCGACAGAAGCTGTCCATCCATTTGCAAGCGAACGATGTATATGCCAATCGCATTGGGAACATCAACGCTTAATTCTTTTGAATCACTATAAAAAACAGATTTTAGCACTCGTCCTCCAAGGTCATAAACCTGTACCATGGTATCACTGGGAAAAGGTCGAGAAGATTTAATCACAATCTTTCCATCTTTGCCATATACCAATAAGTCTTTATTATCATCAATATCATCCACACCAGTCACTACGGTATTAAAGGAGTCCGTAGAAGAAAGAACGGAAACATTTCCCGCTTCATCCTCTGCCACGGCATGAAGCACATAAGATTCATTCTCCTGAAGATCATTCATCTGTCCTTCCCACATCTCATTGGCCACACAAGCATGTTGTCCGAATTGTACCGAACCAGCCCCGCTCATCACCTGTTCAGTAAGTGGCTTTGCATTGGCTGCCAAATCCACATACCAGTAAAGTGTTCCATTTTCATTACTGGTTAACTCTAGACCTGCAGAAGTAGCCTGAATATCTTTTACCTGGATGTGCTTGATTACCGGTGCAACAGCGTCAGTGATTTCTTCACCTTTTGTCAGTTTAACCTCTCTTGGAATCCCATCTTTCACATTGAATTGAATTTTGGTTTCCGTATTGGTTCTCGACAGGATGCTGGCATCAGAAAATTGTCCATCCAACTCCCAGTTCCCCTTCAAGCGAATCACAATAACAGACTCCTGGCTAGCTTTAGCAGTGGTATAGGCAATTTCAGGAATATGAAGATCAGGATCGCAAACACTCATGTTCAATTTATCCTGTTCGCCATTGGCTTTTATCATTACCAAAGCAGAAGCACTAATTTGCTTTACAAACTCATCCGATAATTCTGAACTTGCATCAAAGAACACGTAGCCAGTAGTATTTGTAGCACGATCCCATACAATGTGAGCATTCTGATCTTGCTTTAACACCTTATAGGCAGCAGTTTCCGCTTGATTCATATTTGCAGCAAAGGACTGCATTGCTGCAACATCAGCTTGCGGAAGAATAACATATTCATAGGTTTGATTCGAAGGTGAGGTTCCGTGATCAATCCAGGCGCTGGCAAAATCCCCCTGAGTAGCAGCCTTGGTTTTATTGTGACGAGAATCCTGGGTAGCTCTTGAAATTTTCAAGTTTGCACCTGATTTCAACCAATAGGCATTCCCAACAGGATCAACCAACCAATGGTTCTTGTCTGCATTGAAATCCTGCTGTAAAGGAAAGCTTGTGATGGCATTACTCCCATCAACATACATGGCTGTAGATTGATCTGTAAGATTTACCTGGAACAAAGTTGTTTCCGTATGATATTGCGAATTGGAGTTTGAAATATCAGAGCCTAAACAGATAATTCGGTTTTCGAAACAGAACACCGACTTGTTGGCCTGATGATCAGCAGTGAAATTGGTTCTATCCTTTTCTCTCAGCTTCATTCCAAAAATACCATTCTCTCCACTCAAGTTCGAAGCACCGGTAAATCCTTCATTTGACTTCTCCATCAAAGTCCCGCTGTTTGGGCTATTCAGTAAATTCAAAGGAAGGTGAATACTGGTAGCACCTGGATAACGATTCCAATCCCAACCATTTTGAACAAAACCACTTTTCGAAGACTTTACAGGATCACCGCTTCCAATTACCTGTACGGTTCCATAACTCTGGTAACGACCATACCTGTTATCTTTCGAATAGATTTCAGATCCCCATACATGTTTGTTGTATCCTTTGACACTCACCATCCAATTGTCGCGACGATGAATGCCTAAAGCTCCATAGTTATAGGTAAAGTTCCCACTTGGCGCCTCTTCCGCGCTAATTCCCATACCTGCGAACTCTTTCTTGAAAGCAGTATTTGAGCTTTCTAATCTCATATAGGCCTGAGCCATCTCAGTCCAAATATCTTCACCCGTGTCCGGATTCCCTGATTTAGCCAAATAGGCATAGGCATTTTTCATTCCACTGCTAATGGTACCAGCCAGAGGATGACGACCACAAATCCCAAATCCCCAATCCAAAAGATTAGAGTAGTTGCGCATAGCCATTATTCCTTTCCCAAAATTTCTTCTGGCCTCATTGGAAAGCGCATAACAAGTACCATTCACAAAACGAAGGTAGGTACCTACTCCGGCATATCCTCCCTTACTATAGGCAGGATACAAACCACCATGGTGGAATCCGCAACCATCCTCTTTGATACCTCCCATTGTACCTGGCACAATTTTCAATGAAATATCCATCCAACGCTTGATGGCTTTCATTTCGCGGGCTTTTTCCGGAGAATCATCCATGGTCATCACCGCAATTAAACGAGGAATAACCGTAGTATTCCAGCTATCCATCAACCCTTGCAAAGTTCCAACTTCCGGTTCAATTCTGTACTCCTGAATACCTGTCCAGTAATTCAGCATGGCGACAGCCTCATCCAATCTGCCATCAGCCTTCAAAGCATCCCTCATCAGAAAAACAGCAGGAGGAAACTCTCTAAAGTTATACCCATAATGATGGTTGGTTCCCATACCACTACCAACATTCAATCCTTGATCCATCACATAGTCCAGAAGATCGTAAAACATTTGTTTCGCCTCATCATCCCTGTTGTGAAAGTATATCTGAGCCAAGTCTTTTAAAACCGGGCCAACCTGATCCATCTTAACGTCACCAATTGACTGGTCATACTCATCATCGCTTACGTATGGACGTCCTGTAATCTGACCATCCAATCTTTGAATATCGAAACTTCTGAACTTATCCTTAACCTTCGTAACCTTAGATGCAGTTGGCTGGGTTCCCTGGTAAGCCAACACCATCTCCTCTTTGATAGCGTCAAAAGCCTTCTGCACCTCAGCACTCACACTCGGTGCCAATGCAATATCATGAGTATAATTATCGTACCAATACCAAAGTGCAGCCCAATGATTGTGGTTCATGGAAGGATTAATGTAAGGCAACTGCTTATCTGGTGTTACCCTGTCGTGAATGCGAGTACCTGGAAACATCATTCTATCAAAGCACAGTGAACCACTTTCCACATCAGAAGGGGCAATAATTTTCATATAATCCAAACTCTGATTGCTCTTTGGACCACTCATGTCTTCTTTAAAACGAATCCAACAGGCACGCCATCCTTTAAAATTGATCCCATAATCGAAGTAATAGTCCACACTACTTCCTTTTCCGAATTCAAACCTGATGGTACGATCAACGGGCGTTTCATTGTAGACCCACAATATCAATCCACCTTTATAGGTCGTTACTGCAGTATTAATGTTAGGAGGATTTGAAATATTCAACTCTGCCCCCTGGTTCCAATCCCACTTTACGGATTGAGATCCCAACTTATAATGAGCATCACTCATTGTCAGGCTTGAACCAGAGCTGGTACTCCACCCCGCGGGAACGGAATTTTCCAAACCGATGTACTGTGCGTAACTCAACATGCAAGTACAACACATCAACATCAGTGTAAACAAAATATTCTTTTTCATTGTTAGCTATTTATAAGATAAAAGAGGATGTCCGTATCTACATACAGCATCCTCATTTTACTCTATTTTTCAAATTTAATTTCCAGTTTTTGCGCTTTTCCTCCATCCAGGTGGAATGTCATTGCACCATTCTCAAAACTGTAATCGATTATACGACCATTTATTTCTGCATGGGTTGGTTGAGATGGAACAGCCAGACTTAGCTGTGCTTGTTCTTTCGAATTAAAATCAATCACCATGCTCTCCTCTTTGATAAAAGCATGCACGGAAATCTGTTTATCAGACACAAGCAATGTATTCTCGCCATGGCTGACTTTACGGATATCTCTTCCGAACCATTCAATTGCTTTCTGCTTGTCAAACCGTATTCCTGCCATATCACCGGTAAATTTCAACTGAGAAAGAGATGCTTTTTCACTCCAGGAGATCTCTGTTAGGATATCCCCTTTCTCATTCTGAATTTGAAGCCCTTCACCTTCTGGCAAGCGCACAACTCTTTTGCCCTCCAATTGATCCTGAAAACCTAATAGTAAAAGGGAACTAGCCTCTTTCGCCTTTTGTCTTCTTTTTAGCACATGCCCCAACTGCACATGCCCAATACCATCTTTCTTACGAAGATAATTGTCGTAAAACCAAGCTTCTTCCACAGAATCACTCCAATTGGATGAAGAGAGATCTTTCACCAATAACAAAGGAGCTTTCCCTTTTCTTGGATCGATCAACCATTCCTTATTCTCTTTTGAATGAAATGGATTTAGCTCTCTATCCTTGGTATATTCATAAGCATCTTTCTTTCCTTTCCTACTGGCATAAGAGTGCAAGAGCAATTCAAAATCCACTTCCTTTTTTGCTTGCATTTCATCGCGAATCAAAAACAATCCATTGCAAGCAAGCACTTCGCGATGCCAGAAGTTCAAATCCTTGGAAGAGTACATATTTGAAGGATCACAAACCAGGTTGAAGTAATCATACTCCCCTTGATTTCCGGTACTAATGATAACATCCGTTTTCCCCCAGATCGCTTTGTTGCCTGGATATTCACCAAACTCACACCAAACATCACCATCACCAACCTGGCCTTCGCCATTTACCAACAGGACATTGTGCTCATGAGTATATTTTGGATTGGAATATCCCATGTCAATAATATAGGGAACCCCAGCCCTGTGTAACATGAATTGTCCGTCGTCAGGATGTCCATGCCCTTGATAATGCTGACCCGATTTAATGGTAAAGTAGCTGGCATCATTTTTCCAGGAAGAACGCCAAACATACATTCCGGCATCCTCGAAAAAGCGCCAGTTTGGTAATGTGTTCAAATCAACAACAGGTACTGATGCATCTTTCCAAATGTATCTCCACACATCATAATTGGATTTCTGGTCCTGATCTTTTTCTGTTTTCTTCTCGGCACGCCATAGCTCAACCTCTCCTAATTCAAGCTCTGAAGACAACCATTGCGCAAATGGATCTTTTAAATTCTTAGCCAATGCCGGAAATACTGAGTATGGATTCCCCCAAAACTTAGGATTTGCATCGGCATATCTTGCCAGGCCACCAAAGTTATCCTTTCCGCCAGGTAAAATAGAATACATGCAATAAGCTGAAGCATTTTTAAACCAATCCAAACTCTGGTAAGGTTCTCCATAGCCTTTCTCCAATGCATTTCTGCGCAATTCCATCCACTGGACATAGGTTTTCAACTGAAACATGAAATATGTTGCTCCTTCATCGCTAAACCCATCACTCATCAAGGAGTTCATCTGACTTGTTAGCGTTTCATATTTGTGCTCCAAGCAGTCCGTCCACTCTTTTTGATATTCTTTCGGCACATCATCAACACCATACAAAACAGCACTTAAAGCGGCATATACATTGGTTCCGTGGTTGCAATTCATGATCGCAAAATTGTTTGTGTGGAACCTTGAATAATCTTCATAAAAATGGTGAGCGATACGAACAAGCCTCTGATTAATGTATTTACGTTCTTTCTTCGTAAAATTCTGATATTGCCAATCATAAGAAGCTGTCAGAGCGATTAAGGCCTGAGCAATTCCCAAATCTCCGCCAGGACCTTTGCCTTTTCCGTCAATCCATTTGTCCCATTCTTTCCATTTCAGGATAGTCCAGAAATGCTTCTCGAAAATTTCCTGATATTTTTGTTTCGGATCCAACAATTGCACCAATGCCATTGCTGCTAGTTTTTCAGGAAATGAAAATACCAATTTCGATTTTGGGTGCTCTATAGGCTCCATTTTATTTAGCTTCTCGCAAATCAGGAGTAAACTCTCCCATTCACTTTTATGCGTTGTTAAACGCATATCGGCAAACTCTTTTAATTCATCCTTCTGGAAAAATACACGTGGATGGCTCTTCACATTTTGTGCCTGTGAATTGCGGATGGTTCCTGCAAAAAGAATAATCATCAAGACCACCAACACAAGAGCTCCCAATCTAATTTTCAATCTTTCTTTCATCTGTTTATAATTTTACCCACTTGTCAGATGGAACTTACCATTCGAAAATAATCATCCTCGTATGTGAGTTAATAATTATTTACTCATGGACGTTTCATTATTGTATTGTATATTTTCTATTTACATCCAATTAGGACCAACATCGTTTCTTTGAAGTATTTGTTGTAATCCACCACGCTTCCCCTTAGGAGAGTAATAAACTCCTGACGATTTCACTTTTTCCAAATCAAAATCCAAGCGTTGCAACATCTCTTTGGTCAAGTTCTTTTCCCATGTTGAAATATCAGCTGCTGGTAAACTCTTCTGGTTCTTTACTGTGAAGACTTGCTTCTCATCCTTCAACTTTACCTTCATCTTCTGCAAGCCTTTGTTTGTTTTGATTCCACTACTCCCCTGGAATACATTCCCTTCAAAAACCAAATATTGAGGCTCTGTATGCTTTTTAATATGAGGCATTCCTCCTACCATCACGTTATGCAAGAAGAACATACTATCGGGTGGAAACACTTTGTTTCTGTGCCCTAAATCATTGATTACATCAATTGAAACGGATCTATTATTCACAAAGAGATTATGGGCAATTGTATTTTCTGCAGTCTTTGGAAAATGAGCTCCAATCAACCCCAATGCCAATCTTTTGGGATCGGAAGGAGAAGCAGAACCAAAGCTGACAACTCCTCCTGACTTGGGAGCCAGTCCACTGAAATAATTGTTAACCACCAAATGCTTTCTGCTTCGAACTGCAACTCCGCCACATCTGTTTTTTCCCTCTTTATTGGAGATAAAAAAGTTGCTTTCCACAATTCCTTCCACTCCCTGGCGAAGGCTCAGTGCTCCCTTGCAATTCAAAAATGTATTGTAACGAAAGATGTTTCCACAACTCTTCGATGACATGATTTCACTTTCGCCACTGCAATCTTCGAACAGGTTAAATTCTACTGTTGTATAACAATAACGCTTTGCCATAGAACCATGGCCAATACGCATGGCTGAACCCCCATTTTTTCCAAGAGGGGGACGTGAGAAATAATTATAGTCCACCAGATGGTGATTACCACCAGACTTAGGAACATCTACATTAATGTAACTCGCACCTGAAGTTTTTCCCTCGAACCAACAATGATCCACTCGGTTGTAACAACCATTCAATTGCACCCAAACACCTGTAACCTGATTGTAATTTCGAAAGCGACAATTTGTAAGTCTATTATTTTCTCCAGATACAAGAATCAAAGATCCATCCTTATCTCTTTTTCCTTTATTAAAATCGATACCTGATAGAACGATGTTGTTTCCTGAAAGAACAATGGAAGTATTTCCCTTAACAATTACTTTCCCAGGATGCTCAGCCTTTATTACAATCGGATTTTCTTTACTCCCACTCCACTTTACATCCGCATGAAGATCCTGATAATCTCCATCTTTTAACTCTATCTCCTGACTACCCGATTCTAATGCTAACAACAATTCTTTCAGATCTCCCACTCTGGTCACTTTCTGAGCAGAAACCATTACTACCGATAGACATGCAATGACTAGCAAGCTTATACTTCTTCTATATGTCTTATTCATCTTTCCCTTTAATCTGATATACCTTCACATTATCAACACTCATATGATTATTAATGGTTCGTATACCAAACCATCCTTTTTCATAGGCTTCTGCATCCTTAAAGTCATATATTACTGCTCCATCACGGATAAACTGTACTCGTCCATCTAAAGCGATTAGTTGAATTCTGTAAGTCTTATTCGCTTCAATTAACACATCAGGAGCAGACAAATCATGTCTGGCAAGAAGAGGCTTGTTTCCATCTCCTGCATAACGGCGAAATCGAGTCTTTGTATTGTTATGACCTCCCATTCCCACATAGTACAATTGCAAGGTATCGTAATCGTGAAACATGCCTGATGCCTTTCGGGGAGAGTCAAACAAATCCTTCGGGCTTCTAGGATCAGTTGCATTCCAAAAGCAATTCAAATCACTCACCCGATCATTTGGACCGCCTTTTCCTATTACTGTTGCATCATATTCAATTAGGACTCCACCCTCGAAATATTGATCCAGCCAAATGGAAGCTCCCTTGCAAACATCAATATCCATTTTGCCGTCTTTCACCAAAACTGAGCTACATGAATCTTCCTGAATTTCGCTAATCCAATTGTCCAAACTACCATCGTTAAAGGAATCTTCAAACAGTAATTCTGATATTTCATACCAATTTTCTTTTTCAGATTTTGCATTACATGCACATAAAGAAAGCACAAGAAATACCAGTCCAAATAATCGCATCATTTTCTTCTATTTTAAATATATTACACCCCACACTTCAAAAGAGGTCAACAAACAACAATTCAGAGCACTTGCCTGCTCCTGAAAACGATTTCAAGATACCTGAAAGCATCACCTCACACAAACCAAGCCTGTCCCAAATATCCATTTCGGCACACCAGCAAAGCAAAAAGCCCTAAAACGCATTGATACACTACACTTTAAAAAACCGTACAATATCTTCCGTACGATTTTACACACGGTAAAAACACCATTAATAATCGCTCGTTAATGCAGCTCTTCTTTTGATTTCCTGTGCATTACCAACACCAAACACCAAACCACTTGATTTATATGGAGATAATAGATTTTCCTACCATCCATAATTTTCCGAACAATTGTAACACTCATAACAACAAGAAAATTAAACCAGTTGCATTTTTTGAAACCCACAACACACCTGCTTTTACCATTTAATCTACTGACACTTACAAAACTTTACCGCGAGAAAAGTGCCAGAAATGAAAAAGTCCTCCATCTCGCGATAAGCAATTAATAATTTTAAGTGCAAGTCATTGAGAAAACAACAAAAATGAAGAAGCCTCTCTTTGAAGTGCAATGAGAAAAAACTGGGAAGCTCACCCCTATTTTCAATCTTTAGAAGACAAATTTTGAAGACCAAAATAGTAGGGAAATACCAGAGATTAGTAACGAGAAAACAATAATCATATGAACAGAATCCACACCATCTGTATCACATTTTTTGCCTGTCTACTTTTATCATCAAGTGCCTCATCACAAGAAAATGTTAATGCTGACATTCAAAAAATAAGAACAGCGCATCAAGGAAAGAAGTTATCAGCAAAGGGAGAAACTATCAGCACCGAAAAAATCCTCTCCTTACTTCAGGAGGACGGTAGTTTTTCGGATGAAACTCCCCATACAAAACATATTAGAGGACGCATCACACAATTAGCCATTGATTATAAAAAAGCAAAGCAAGCCAACAAAGAGGAGTTGCGAAAGGCCATTTACAGTTCCTTGCAATATTGGATCAATCACCGTCCAAAATATAAATTCCCAAGGGTTCCTTTTGAAACCCTTAGAGCTATGGCTGCCATTGAGTTGGTTATCTATAATGATATGATAAAAGAGCGAGAGTCAAACCCAGCCATGGCAGGAACAATAGACTCACTGATTCAAAGCATTAGTGAATTTAGTCACTGGTGCTGGTATAATGGCAAAAGCCCTAAAGTCTTCGATAAACATGAAGGTCATAACAGAGGTGGTAATGTTGGTTACCGCTTGTGGGGTATGACAGCTATAGCTTCTTGTTCCGGAAACGAGGCTGAGATGGATTGGGTACACGAAATTGTAAAAGAACAGTTTCCACGAGTTGTAAATACTCCAACAGATCTCCCTACTGGCTTTACTACTGATGGATCATGGATTCAACACAACGCCGGAGGTGCACAAAACTACTGGGTTGGATATGGAGTTCACTGGATCAATCATGTTCTTAACTATGCTGAAGCCACAAAGGGAACTCAATGGGCTCTTACAGAAAAAGAATGGAACACCATTGCTGACTACTACCTGGATGGCATACAGTGGTATCATTTTAAAAATCGTGCGGCCCTGAATTTAGCAGGTAGACACAATGCATTGAAAAAAGCTCCAGCTGACAATGGAGACATGAAGAAAAAGATCTCTAAACTGTTGGCGGTCTCTCCTTACACATTAGAAAAAGAAGCAGAATTAAAAACTCTTCTTCACAAACAAAGAACAACACACACAGCAACACTTGATTCTACCAAGTATTTCTGGAATACAGATTTGTTGATACATAGCACCCCTAATGCTTACTTCTCAATCAAGATGTTATCAAACCGAACCACAGGATGCGAAACCTCTGAAAGTGAAAGGGCTCACGGAAAAAATAACTTCTTTAGTGGTGATGGCTCTACCATAATATATCGAAATGGAAAAGAATACGACAAAGCACGTATTGGATGGAACTGGCGCGCAATACCTGGTATCACTGCTCTTCAAAAAAATGGGAAGTTGCCATTGAGTCCATGGGGACGTGAAAGTAAAAGCAAAAATCAATTTGCCGGCGGATTAGCAGCCAACAAAAAAGGGATTGCTGCCTTTCAGTACAACCGCAAGAATAGCTATGTGAACCTGCAAGCCAACAAAGCATATTTCACTTATGACAATGTGCTTCTTGCTCTAGGAAATAGCATCAGGAAAAATAATAATGATGATTTCGATGTATGGACAACTTTGAATCAAAGTATCAGAAACGGATCGATTTTTTACAATATCAATGACAAAAAAGGAAAGATTAAGGAAGGTAAATCTTCAAATCTTAAGTTCAAAGACATCAAGAAAACTTCTTGGGTTTATCATGATGGCACTGCTTACCTGATTTTCCCAACAAAAAAAGCAAGTTCATTGCTACTATTTGCTGAAGAGAGAACTGGGAACTGGGCTGATTTGGATGGTCGTTATGCCACCAATAACAAGGAAAATCAATTGGAAGAAACCTCCATTTTTCAGCTTTCCCTATCACATGGCAAGCATCCGGATCAGGCAGACTATTCCTATATGGTAATCCCGGGAATAGAACTCAATGTACTAAAAGAAATCTGTAAAGATAAATTACCTCTTATCATTCAAAACAATGATGAACAGCAGGCTATTCAAATTGATACCAACACTTATATGATGGTCTTCTATAAGAAAGGATCAGTATCCCTAAAAGATGGAATCAGCTTAGAAAGTGATGTACCTGTTATTGCCATGCTATCCTTGAACAATGAGGAGGCTGTACTTCAAGTTTCTGATCCTCTTCATCAGCAAAAGAATGGAAAGATAAAAATTAATACAGGTAATAAGACTCTTGAATCAAACATTGACTTCCCACAAGGAATCAATGTTGGAAAATCAACTGAAATAAAATTAAATCTTAAATAATAAAGTTCAAAAATGAAGCAAAATCTTCAATTTACGATTCTTTTGACTTGTGTGGCCTTTCTTTGGTCATGCAATAGTCCAAAACATTCTTCTAACAATATTGTAGAGGAAAATGTAGAATTCGCGACTCAGCAAATTGGTCGTGAAATAGAGAATATGAATGCAAAAGGAGAAATCTTGAATCCGAGAACCATTCATAAAGATGGAACAACCAGATACAACACTCCTGAGCTTTGGACAAGTGGATTTTTCCCTGGTTCTTTATGGTATTTGTATGAATTAACTGGCGATAACAAATGGAAAACTGAAGCTGAGAAAGTCACTGAAACATTAGACACCGTTCAGTATCTAACCTGGCATCACGATGTAGGTTTCATGGTATACTGTAGCTATGGTAATGGTTACAGACTAACCAAAAAACCTGAATATAAAGATGTCATTGTTCAGGCAGCAAAATCACTAAGTACCAGATATCGTCCAAATGTGGGAGCAATCCAGTCTTGGAATGTTCACCGCGGATGGCAAGCCAAAAGAGGATGGCAATGTCCAGTGATTATTGACAATATGATGAACCTGGAACTGTTGTTCGAAGCTACAAAACTAAGTGGAGACAATAGCTTTAGAGATATTGCTATTAAGCATGCTGAAACAACTATGGATCACCATTTTCGTGAAGATTACAGCTCGTATCATGTGATCGACTACGATACCATCACAGGCCAAGTACGCAATAAAGTAACTGCACAAGGTTATGCTGATCATTCTGCATGGTCACGTGGACAAGGTTGGGCTATCTACGGATATACTCTTTGTTACCGTGAAACCAAAGATCCAAAGTTTTTGAAACAAGCGGAAGCTATTGCCAACTTCCTTTTCTCACACCCAAGAATGCCTAAGGATCTTGTTCCTTACTGGGATTTCGATTGTAAGGACATTCCAAATACCCCAAGAGATGCTTCAGCTGCTAGTGTAATTGCTTCTGCATTGTATGAGTTAAGCACTTATAGCCCTGAAAAATCAGCTAAATACAAGCAATTGGCCGATGAAATTGTTGTAAATCTTTCTTCACCTGCTTATCGTGCTAAATTGGGCGAGAATAACAACTTTTTATTGATGCACAGTGTAGGTAGTATCCCTCATGGGGCAGAAATTGATGTTCCTTTAAACTATGCTGATTATTACTTCCTGGAAGCTCTTTGCAGAAAAAGAGAATTGGAAAAACTAGCAGCCAAATAAATTCAAATTGTCCCCGACTTATTAGCGGGGACAAGCTTTACTTTTATTTATTGTAATGGAAAAGTATCAAATAATGATTTTGGTACACTTTACTGCTCAATCATTATCTTGCATCCGTCAGGTATTCTTTTCTTGCAACAGCAAAAGCCAATACATATTACAATGCATACAAAAAAATATACCAAATTACTTCACTGTTTAAGACAGACTTTATTAATAGCCTGTGTTCTAATTAGTGCCAAGTTATCAGCTCAGGATCTTTTTGTGCCTGAAATCATCTCCTTCGAAGGAGAGCAAGTAAACTCTCAATGGAATGCTGATTCAAAATCAGAATTACAAGTTAGCGAACGTCATTTTAAGCATGGCAAGCAAAGTTTAAAATGGACATGGGAACGCAAAGGTTTTCTGGAATTGGATGAAAATATAAATTTTACTCCCTTTAATCCTGAAGCGGTTGATAAGTCAATTCCAACCTTCTGCTTTTGGGTTTACAATGAAACTCCTAAAGATGAAAAAATCACTGTTCAGTTTGCTACTAATGAAACTGTAAACTGCGAGTTTGAATTCGGATTAAACTACAAAGGATGGAGAGCTGCCTGGGTAGCTTTCGAACGCGACATGAAAGGTACTCCAGTAACCAGCATGAACAAGATGAGAATCATCGCTCCTGAAAATACTTCTGGCAGCTTGTATTTCGATCACATCATGTTGTGTACCCCTGCCGACAGCAGATGGAATACTCCAGACTACCAGGTTCCTTTTGTGAATGCAAAAACTGAAAACCACTGGCTGGTTCTTTACAAGTCGAGCTTAAATAATCCAAGCCAAAAACTTGAATCTTTGACTGACAAACAGATCAAAGGGATTCAGATGATCAACAAAAGGTATAGTAAGTCTGTCATCAAAAAAGTAAAAGTTACTGACAAGTTGATGAAGCAAATCAGAAAAGACTATGCCAAATACAAGATTTCCAGAAATGGGAACCAAATCACTGGAGAGAACATCTGGTTCTGTCGCTTCTCGGAAATATACCGCCCTTACTCTAAGGATTGGAAAAACTATTTCAACAAGCATAACAAAGGCTTTAAGAAATATACAAAACTGATGTTTGATGTTGCCTGTGCCTACAATCAAACTGACAATAGTGAGTATAAAAACGAATTGGAGGAATTGTTCTTCAATCTATCTGATCATATTATTGACCAGGGTTGGGCAGAAGGTAGCGCCAACGGAACCCTTCATCATCTGGGATATAGCATGAGAACGTACTACTCAGCCTATTTCCTAATGCGAGAATCATTAATCAGAACCAAAAGAGCAGACCAGGCCCAAAAAGCAATGGAATGGTACTCTGGCGTAAAGGAGGTGTTTGCTCCTTTCCATGGTAAAGGCATGAGCATTGATGCTTTCAATACTTCTGTAATGGGAAGATTGGCAAGTATCCTGATGCTGGAAGATTCTCCTGAGAAAGTACGCTACTTGAAAGCATATGTAGCATGGATCGACAACGGATTGGCAATTGCTCCTGGTTTGAAAGACAGTTTCAAAGTAGATGGTTCGGTTTTCCACCACGCCAACAATTACCCTGCCTATGCTACCGGAGGATATGATGGCGCAACAAGAATGGTTTACTATTTTAGTAAAACTCCATTTCATGTTTCAGAAGAAGGGCATAGAATCTTAAAAGAATCATTGTTAAAGACACGCCTTTTCTGTAACAAAGAAACCTGGCCAACTTCAATGTCGGGACGCCATCCTAATGGGAAAGGAAAACTATCTGCTACTCATTATGAGTTGATGGCCCTGTCAGGAACTCCTGATGGAAAGAAGAAAATTGACAAGGATATGGCTGCTGCTTACCTAAGATTAATGGAAGGTAAGAAAGCAAGCGGAAGTGTTAAGAAATTCCAAAAAGCCGGAATTCAAGCTGAAGCTGATCCTAATGGTAACTGGACCATGAACTATGCTGCTCTGGGAATTCACCGCAGAGACAACTGGTCGGTTACAGCACAAGGACACAGTCGTTACCTGTGGGCAGCCGAGCACTATATAGGCGCCAATTACTATGGCCGTTATATGAAACACGGGCAAGTTCAAATTTTGGCCGGAACCGATAAGCCAAGTGTATTCACTGCCGGGTTTAACGTAAATGGTTGGGACTGGGGCCGATTTGCCGGAACCACTGCCATTCACTTGCCAATAGAACAATTGCGTGCCAACATTCTTAATGTTGATCAGGTAACTGGCTATGAGGAAATGCTTATGTCTGATGAAGCATTTGCAGGAGCCATTTCTTTGGAAGGAAAGAATGGTGCGTGGGGAATGAAACTGCATGAGCACGACAAATACAATGGATCTCACCGTGCTTTAAAATCAGTTTTCTTTTTCGACGAGAAAATCATCTGCCTGGGTAGTGATATTGAAAACATCAATGCCGATTTTGAAACGGAAACCACCCTATTCCAAAACTATTTGAAGCAAGAGTCTGATGCAGTTCAAATGAATGGCAAGGAGATTTCTAAATTTCCGTTTGCTTATGTAGGTAAAAGCAAAAAAGCGAATCTATTAACCGACAATGTTGGGAACAGCTTTTACATTCCTTCAGCCTATACTGTGGAAGTAGGCAAGCAGTTGCAACATTCAAAAGATCAGAAGAAGGAAACTCCAAACCAAGGAAACTTTGCGACAGCAGTGATTCGCCACGGCAAAGCTCCAAAAGGAGAATCATATGAATATGCCATATTGGTTCAAAGAGGACACAAAGAGTTACAGAAGTTTGCCAAGCAAATGAAGAAAAAGGCTAAAGCTCCTTACACCGTTCTTCAAAAGGACAGCAAAGCACACGTTGTTCGTGAAAATACAAGCAAAACAACTGCCTTTGTTCTGTTCGAAGCAAATGAACAAATCAACATCTCTGGAGTGAAAGCTGTTGATGCTCCGGCATTGGTAATGCTGAAAGATAAAAAAGATACCAAAGTACTTAGCCTTTGTGATCCTGATCTGCACCTGTATCAAGGTCCTGCTGATGTGGTCATTGAAAATGATAAAAGAAAGGAAAGAAGTATATATTCTCGCGAATGGAAAGACAACGAAAGTAAGATTTCGAAAGTGAGAATAACCATTGAAGGAAACTGGTCTGTTCCAAACAACAAATACTGTACATTGATTAGCAACGAAGACAATCATACGGTATTGGAATTCAGCTGTCAGCATGGCTTGACCAGAGAAGTTGAACTACAAAAAAAATAGATCATGGCTAAAGATATTTCAAGAAGAAACTTTATACGTAATACCGCCGCAATTACTGCAGGTATGACCCTGATTCCACAGGGCTTACTAAGTTCTTGTACCAGAAAAGTAAAAAAACCAAACTTGCTTTTCATCTTCCCGGATCAATACAGAAAGCAAGCCATGGGATTTATGAAGCAAGATCCTGTGTTAACACCAAATATCGACAAGCTGGCAAACGATGGTGTTGTATTTAGCAATGCTGTTAGTAACCATCCATTGTGTAGCCCATATCGAGGTATGATGCTAACAGGAAAGTATCCATTGTCGAATGGTGTATTGTCGAACTGCCACTCGGGTAGAACAGAATTTGGAAACTTCCTAAAACCAGATGATGTTTGTTTTTCAGATGTATTGTCGAACAACGGTTACGATGCTGCCTATGTAGGTAAGTGGCACCTTGACGGACCTACTGCAACCAAAAAGGGAGAAGCCAAAGTATGGGATTCCTATTGCAAACCTGGCAAACACCGCCACGGATTTAATTTCTGGTATTCTTATGGTGCTGATGACAACCACTTGACTCCTCACTATTGGATCAACGATGCAGGTGAAGATCAGGCACAGTACTTTAAGCAATGGTCTCCTGAGCATGAAGCTGAAGTTGTAGAGAAGTACCTGGAAAATGCTGGTGACAAATTTAGAAATGATGACAAGCCATTTGCCATGTTCTGGGCCATCAACCCTCCTCATCATCCTTTTAACCTGGTACCTGAAAAGTACAAGGAGCGTTTCGAAGGCAAAACAGAGAAAGATGTACTGAACCGACCAAACGTACAGTATACGGACAACAGAGAGATGGGAGACAAAGGTTTTGGAGATATGTTCGTTGAAAAACGAATCGATCAATCCATTGATTACTTCTCTATGTGTGAAGGAGTAGACCTACAAATTGGAAAGATTTTGAAAACCTTGAAAGAACAAGGTTTAGACGAAAATACCATTGTCATCTTTACTTCTGATCACGGAGAAATGCTGGGAAGCCAAGGGATGATGCACAAGAATATTTGGTTTAGCGAAGCCTATGATATTCCATTCATTATTCGTTGGCCTAAGAAGATTAAACCTGGCACCGATGATTTGTTGATGAGTGTACCTGATGTGATGCCTACCCTACTTGGTTTGATGGGTATGTCGGATGATATCCCTTCGGAAGTGGAAGGAAAAGACTACTCAGGAATTTTCAGAAATGAGAAAGTAGATCGTCCGGAAGCGGCCTTGTATTTCTTTGCCAAACCAGAAGACGATACTGAAAAACGCAGAGGTGTGAAAACACATACCCACACCTATGTGATCGCATATGATAACAAAGGAGAGAAACATCACTTCTTGTATGATGATGTAAACGATCCATATCAAATGGAAAACATTTATGGAGAGAATACGGAACTGGAACAAGATTTAACCGAAAAGCTTCGTGAAATCTTAATCCGCACAAACGATCCGTTTGTTTCCTATTTATAATACCAATTATCACACCAAATGCGCCTAATAAATCACATCTTTTCTTCTGTAGCTGTACTAAAAAATACAACGTAACCTTGCTATGTCTTAATTTTTTAGTTTTCGCTACAAAAGAAAATCTATTAATTTCTTTTAGGCTCATTTAGTATTATAATTGGAATAAGACTTAGCATATCTTGATTCAAAAAAGGGCTGAGTAGTAAATTTGCACTTTGCGTAAAAGTGCCATCCAATTGTTTCATTGAAATTATCGCTTCATATTTACTGGATGTTTACTACTGGCCCTTTTTCTAAACTTTAAAGTAATGAACAAAATTCATCTATATCTTCTCACCATAGTTCTCACTTTTCTTACGCTTCAAGTAGTGGCTCAAGAATCTCTGGAGAAGGGAAAAGAGAAGAAATTGGTATACGAATGTGACTTCAATCAAAAATCATCACTGGAGGATTGGGTGATGGAAGGCCCGGGAATTGCCAAAATCAATAAAGGTCGTCTGGAGCTTTATTCCCGTTATCACAAAAAAGTGAATCGGAAGATGAAAAAGGGTGATATTGTTTTTGAAGAAGGCACGGACAAATGGTATCAGAACTACGTAGATGGCCTTGCTTTAAAAACAGAACCGCACATGTATCCTTCCTACAAATTAGGCAATACCTTTAGAGGTGGACACCTGGTTTACTGGAACAAAACCATTACTCCTGAAAACTACGTGATCGAATTCGATTTTCAGAGTCCAATTCCCTACCCATTGCACATGATCATGTTTTCAGCAACAGGTACAAAAGGGGAAAATGTATTCCATCCTTCCCTAAAGAAGCGCTGTGGTGTAGCCGCTCAGTATACAAAGGGTGACATTTACAATTACCGAATTTCCTTTTTGGCTCCCAAACGCGCTACTGCCAATATGCGCAAATGTCCCGGCAGAAGATTGGTAACAAAAGGACCGGATCTAACGCTTAAAAACCTTACCGGAAAACATCACATAAAGGTTATTAAATGGAAAGACCAGATTGAATTCAGGATAGATGGTCAATTGGTTTTCCAGTATCATGATAAAGAATCGGATGCTGCCCTGGGAGCTGGTCAAACAGCTATTCGATTGATGGTTCCTGCAAGAGGCTACTACGACAACTACCAAATCTTTGAACTAAAATAGAAATTTAGCACATAAGTACCTTCCCCTTTTCCCTTACGGCAAAGGGGATTTTTTTGCACTCATACCTTGTATCACTTTTTAAAAAGAAAAGTGCATAAGTAAACTATGGCTCTGTATGATTTATAGTGGGTAAATATTATGAGTGACTAAAGTATTTGGAATACTTGCAGTACTTAAAGTGAAAATGTTAGAGATAAAAAGAGATCGTGAAGTAATCTACAATAAACTGCTCAATTCGAGCGGGCTTTGCGGGCATTGGAAGGTCAAGCTGATTAGACGCAGAAAACATTTAGAGAGAAGGGGAAGCTTCGAAGAATTGAGAAGATCACCCTGCCGAACTTAATGTTTTCAAGTATAAGTAGTTTGAGCTTACACGCCCTAGATCTTTTGCTTCTTTTCCAGCAATGGGAAAAGAAGAGCCTTGCGGCTTGAGCAAATAAAAATAAGCAATCATAAGCTATATGATAGAATACCTAATCTAATTAGAACTTATTTGTAGAAATGATAAAGTTTTCTAGAATTCAATTACCCAACGTATTCTATATAGCACCTAAACTATTAATCGTTTCTGATTTCAGGAAAACAAAAAAACTACTATTCCTACCACTTCTAATAAAAGAGTTACAGTATCCTTGCTAATTGAGCCTGAAAAAGCTTCCATTCTATCCCAAATCCCATTTTTGGCACTTCCCAGCACTCTAAATCCACCTGAAACACATTCTATTTCCATTTATTCGTGCTAAGCTAATTTTCAAAATATTAATTCAGGAAAAATTAAAGTATGCGTTCAAGCCTCCTATTCCTTTTTTTCGTTTGTCTGTTCTCTGCAAATATGCAAGCTCAGGACCTAAGCATTAAAGGACAAGTTTTCGATACAAAACTAAATCAATCCTTACCTTTTACACAGGTTGCCATTTCCAATATTAATTCGGAGAGTGGCATGAGTGGAACCCTCACCGATGACGAGGGAAGCTTTTCCATTACCGTACAACAGAACAGTACCTATAAAATCATTATCCAATATCTGGGATATGAGACCTACGAGAAGCTCCTGAATGTAACAACTGAAAGCATAGACCTGGGTGTTATTCCTCTCTCCCCATCGGCTCACAACCTACAGGAAGTATTTGTAACCGCCGAGAAAAAGTCAATCGGTAAGGAAAATGGAAATTGGGTGTTGTATCCCGATAAATTACCTGAAGGGGGAACCAACTCTGCCATTGAATTGCTAAGTTCCATTCCATCTGTTTCGGTTGATATGGAAGAGGCTGTCAGTATTCGAGGACGACAAGCCAGCATCTTAATCGATGGTGTCAGAATTGACGATCAATCGGAATTAGATCAGATCTCTCCCTCCTCTATTGCTAAGATTGAGGTGATTCAGAACCCCTCGGCAAAATACGATGCCGATGGAAGTGTAATTAACATTCAGCTCAAATCGCCCATACAATCACGCTCTTCAAGTAAATTCAGAGCTTCAGTTGATCACTTTGGAAATCACCAGGAGAACTTCTCAACCAACAAAAAACACAATAACTGGGGCGGATTCTTTCAGGCCAACTCCAACATCAACGAATTCAATACTACCATCAACCAGTTGCGCCAAAATCTTTTGCCAGGAAACTCTCCTTATATCAGGCAAACCAGAGACCAATGGCAAAAAAGCAACAGCCAACAAGCCAGAACCGGGATCAACTACCGACCATCGGAAAAACACCTTTTTAAAATAGATGGGCTGTGGCAAAACAACCTGGTAGATCCTGAAATCAACATCTTTAAAGAGCTATTAAATGAAGAACAAATTCTGACCAAATACACCGAACAAGAGCAAGTATTTGAGAAGGATAAATTTACCCAGCAGTATCGTGCACAATACATCGGCAAATGGGACAAACAGACTTTAAAAGTAAGTAGCAGCTATCGCAAACAAAAACAGTATGAAGACAGGCTGATGAGCAGCTTGAATTTTGATCCTGAAGGGAAGCCGATCAATACCTTTCCGGCAGAGAAAAAAGATGATATTAATTTATCGGTTGAAAAGTTTCAAGGCAAGCTGGACTACGAAAGAGAATTGAATGAGAATATGAAACTGGAAGGAGGAGCTGATTGGAGCCTGGAAAAGCAAACACAGAACTCTATTCAGGAAAAGTACAATCACAGCGAGCAGGATTGGATCATGGTTCCTTCTAAAACATTCAATTACCAATACGAAAACAGCAGTTCTGCCCTTTACGGGATTATTGATTTTAAAACCGACAAATGGTTCGTTACAGCCGGATCGAGATTACGATATGTTGACAGGTCGACCAACAATGCTCAAAATGAAATTGTGAATCAACAACACAACTCTTACCTGAGCCTTTTACCAACCTTTCATGCAGGCAGAAATTGGGAACATAGCGATATAAGTATCTCTTACAAGAAAAGCCAAAAACTACCACGTTCAGGCCAGTTGAACTCTTATAAAAACGATGCCAACCCACTGAATATCTATTTTGGCAATCCTGATCTAAAGCCAGAAAAAGAACATTCTGTTTCCGTGGATTATGCTTTGCACAAAGAGAAGTTTCAAGTGGGAATTGCCATCTTTCACCGCTTTGTCGAAGATGTAATCATGCAAGAATACTATACCAGTGGCGATACCCTTTTTAGAACTTTCGACAATTTGGCCAAGCAGTATGTGATCGGTAATGAGTATACTTTTAACTACCTGCCTGCCAAATGGTGCAGAATAAACGGAAGTGGCACCATCTTCCATCAAAAGTTCTCAGGAAAAGGCATTTCTCTGCCAAAAAAACACTTGTGGAGCTACAGCTACAAGCTTACCGGACAATTTAAATTGCCCCGAAGAATAAACATGCATGTGAACTACACCTACAATTCCAAAACCTTACAAGCAAACGGACTGAAAGGAGAACTTTATAATCTGGACATGGCATTTAGTCGCGACTTCTTCAAAAAGAAACTAAAGATATCGGTAAAAGGAGTGAATTTACTTGATAGCAAAAAGCAATGGAACGAAGCAGAAAACATACAGTTTGTTTCACGAAGTTCAAGGTATATGGATACCAGAAGACTTATTGTAGGCTTGGTGTACAAATGGCATCATTCCAATTGATTGCAACAACTAAACTACACAGACAAACATAGACTTTACAAAACAATAAGCCAATCAGCCTTGGGGTAGGCTTAGAGTTTTTTCAGTGTTTGCATTATTATTAGGTCATCGTAAGCATAGTTACTGAGACATTAGAAGCATAGTTGTAATGACTCAGTAATACTAGAATTAATTCTATTCAGGAGTCTGAAATATCATTCCGGACTCCCTCTTCCAGTTTTATGGAGATATTTAAAATATACCAGACAAGCTACTTCTCCTGCTTTTCAAGGTATTCACTAGGAGTTAAATCGGTGAACTTCTTAAAAATCCTGTAAAAGGAAGTTTTCGAGTTGAAACCACAATCTTCGGCAATTGCCAGCAGAGTGTAATCCTTATTCTGGGGATCCTGTAAACGGCTCTTTACCTCATTTACCCGATAAGTATTAATAAAATCGTTAAAACTGATTTGTAAACCATCACGCAGGGTATTTGAAAGCTGTACTTCACTCCAGGAAAGCTGAATGGCCAATTGTGACTTGGTCAATCGTTTATCGAGATAAGGCTTTTCTTCCTCCATAAATTGATTAAGTATCTTAATACTTTCCTCCCACTCCTTCTTTTTACTTGCTGGAGCTGCCTTTTTTGTAACCACCTTAGCTTTTATGGATTTTCTTTCTTCTTTCTTCCTACGATTTGCATACACTAAAGCTCCTGCCGATAAAACGGATGCAAGCACTAAGAGATAAAGCAACCATGAATATTGTTTCCAGTTCCTGTTCACAACAATCATTAAGACTGCAGGAGTTGAGCTCCAATTCATATGATTGTTGGACACCAATACTTCAAGCTGATGTTCACCAATAGCCAGTTCAGGAATTACAATTTTGTGTTCTCCCAAAGGCAAAAGTGTCCAAGTGGTATCTAATGAGGAAATACGATAGCGAATTCTGTTTTTTTCAGGTTCCCAATAAGACATGGAAGCTACCGTAACACTTAAGTTCTGATCGGTATGATACAATTCAACTTTCTGCTGCAACACATCTCCTGATTCCCCTGAATTTGAATAAGAGACAAACTCAGCCTCCGGAATGAAGGAATTCATTTTAAAGTGTGAAGGATAGAAAGAGTTTAATCCATTATTTCCTCCGAAATACATTTGTCCACTAGTATCAATGCAAGCCACTTTGTATTCAAAAATATTCCCTTGTAAGCCATCTTCCTGATAAAAATTGGCAAACTGCTTTTTCTCCACATCAAAGCAGCTTAATCCTTTATTGGTGCCAAGCCACAAACGGTTCTTTTCATCCTCCAATATACTCAACACTACGTTTCCGGGTAGTCCGTCCTTCTCATCAAAGCTGGTAAAGGTGTCTTCTTTTTCGTTGTAGAGGTTGAGTCCATTGCTGGTAGCAATCCACAAGCTTCCTTTGCTGTCTTCAAAAATATCGTACACCCTGTTGCTCGACAAACTTCCTTTTTGATTTGATGCTCTATAGCTCTGAAACCTGCTCTCTCCTCTTTTTAATCGACAGAGACCTCCCATATGGCATGACACCCAGATGTCACCATTGGTCACTTGCGAGATCACTTTTACATTTTGATTTGTCAGATCATTTTTCTCCTTGTTCAGAAGTTCTACGTTTCCCTTTTGGGGATTCCATTTCCAGATTCCCTTATCCAGTTCGGAAAACCAGTAGTTCCCTTCATCATCTTCCAGGATCTCAAATACACTCTTCTGGAAAATCAGTTTTCCCTTTGCCGTAAAGTTTTCAAATACCTTACTCCTTGCGTTGTATTTTAACACTCCTGCATCGGTACCAAAGAACACCTGCCCTTTGCCATCTACATAAGCCGTTCTAACCGTCTTATGTTTTTTCTTCCTCTTGGTAGCTTCGCTTACTTTGGCTGTCTTAAACTCTTTTTTAAGCGGATCAAAGTGGCTTATGCCATCCCTCATCATGCCAACCCAAACATTACCCAATTTATCTGAAACTACTGTACGTAAGGTATTGTCGGGTAAGGAATATTTATTTTTTGGAATATTCTGATACAATTCGAAAGGCAGGTTGTTAGGAGAAAAGTGATTGATTCCCTGCATGGTTCCCACCCAAAAACTTCCAGATTTCTCACTCATAACTGCTAGAATGTTATTGCTTGAGATACTCTCTTTCAACAGGGGGTGATGCTGGTAATTGTAGAATCTTTCTTCCTTACGATCAAAAAAATTCAATCCCTTTTTGGTTCCTATCCAAAGGTTTCCTTTTTCATCATTATTAATGGCAGTGATGTAGTTGTCAGACAAGCAATACTTATTTCCTTCCGAATGACGATAAGTAACAAAACTCTCATCTTCGTCCTGAAACAGGTTCAAACCTCCCGCTGTAGCAATCCACATGTTGCCTTCTCTATCCTTAAACAAATCCTCTACATAGTTAGAAATCAGCTCCCCCTCTTTTCTTTTTCTGGATCGACGAAAGTGCTGTTTCTTTTTCTTCTTTATATCTAAAACCGTAATTCCATTTCCTGCCGTACCAATCCACAGGTGCCCATTCTTATCGAAACACAACTCATTAATTAAGCGCTCTCCTTTCGAGTAACTTACAGTTTCACTATTAAAGGGAAAGTGCTTATATTGTTCAAACTGATCTTGTTCTCTATTGAATTTAAACAATCCATTACGTGTACCAGCCCATATTTCATCGCTTCCTGAAACGGCCAAATCATTCACATAAAGGCTTTGTGCTTTATTAACTTTATAGGGCATCAGATAGTATTTCATCTTCCCCGTTTCCCGGTTCAGAAAAACCACCCCAATTTGAGTAGCCATCCAAATATTCTGATCCTTATCCTCTATGAGAGCATTGATTCTTTGATCGGCAATTCTGGCAAAAGGAACCTGAGGTAAGGGGTAATTGACAATTTGATAACCATCGCAACGATTCAAGCCTTCTTTGGTTCCCAGCCATATCAATCCTTTTGAATCTTGCAGTATGGAGTACACAACGTTCGAATGCAAACCATCAGAAGTGGTAAACTTTTGAAAACGAATCTCCTTACCCTTTGCATTTGTATGCATAAACAGCAAACAAGCAAAAACCAAAGCCAATATGTACTTTATCAATGTCATTCCTCTATTTAAACGATTACTATATTTAAGAACAGCCTAAAAATAATATTTCAATCTCTGACAAAGAATCAAAACCATTATTATTATAAAAAAAAAGCTCTCTAAAGTAAAATACCTAAGAGAGCTTTGTACCAAATGAATGTATTCAACCTGAAGGTGTCACACATTTATTTCATAATAATTTCATATTTGTACCATCGTACCTACATCTCAATAGTCAATGCTTTTCTTCTTCTTAATGCTTCCAGGTAATAGTAGTCAGCATAAACCAGGGCCACATCAATTTCATGGCGCTGTGGTTTTGCTCCTGTACTATGCAATAGGAAAGCATCGTTCACACCTTTTGCAGAATAGTTTGGTGATGCCAAAGAGTTCAAAATGGCATCAGCAGCCTTGCAATAGCGTTCTTTCAATTCCGGTTTGGTAAGCAATGAACTAAGTTCCACCATACCTGAAGCTGCAATAGCAGCAGCCGATGCATCACGTGGTTCACCTTTTTTACCTGTCAAATCAAAATCCCAGTAAGGAATATGATCTTCTGGTAAACCAGCAATAAATCGTTCTGACATCTTCATGGCAAAGTCTAAAAACTTAGGATCTTTGGTTTCACGATAAACCATGGTGTAACCATAAACGGCCCAAGCCTGTCCTCTTGCCCAAACACTTTCGTCAGCATAGCCTTGAGAAGTGTTTTTATTTCGAACAGCTCCCGTATTTTCATCGTACTCTACCACATGATAACAACTGTAATCATTTCTAAAATGGTGCTTCATGGTAGTCTCAGCATGCTTTACCGCAATATCTCTGTAAACAGAATTCCCAGTCTCTTTCGATGCCCAAAACAAAAGCTCCAAATTCAGCATGTTATCAATAATAGTAATGTGTTGCTTCCATTGTGGATGCAGCTCATTCGACCATGACTTAATGGTTCCTACCTTAGAATTGTACCTGGTAATTAATGAGTTTGCAGATTCTATCAATACATCACGGTATTCTTTCTTTCCGGTCAATCGATAAGCCTGTCCGTAAGAGCAATACATCATAAAGCCAACATCGTGGTGTTCCTTGTTGTATTTATACGGTTCCAAAGGCAAAGTTCTCTTCAGAGCCTCCTCTTTCCAGTACTCATTTTTGGTTACATCGTACATCTGCCAAAGAATGCCGGGATAAAAGCCAACTGTCCAAACAAGGACTCCATTTTCAGGCATTTTCCAATGCTCTTCTCCACTCTCAATTAAGCGAGGATGTGTTTCAAAGTCGGTATGCAAAGCCACCGATTTCTTCAACTGTCCTTCGCAAAATTTCATCTCCTGCTCTATGTTCACATTAAGCTCTTCCTGGAAAATTGGCGACATTTCCTGTTTGCTGGTATCTTTTCCTTTTGAAGAAGCAGATTGCATGCAAGAGGAGTTTACCCCCACCAGTAATCCTAATGCGATAAAAAGTATAATCTTTTGCAACATTATTTTCTTTTAAACAGCTTGGTAAAAGAACAGGGAGAAGCTCCCTGCTCAATTTATCTTTATTTCCACAATGGATTTTGTTCCATCAACTTGTTCTCGTTCATTTCCTTCAAAGGAATTGGCATTAAATAGTGCTTCTCAGCAACATTAATCGATGAACGGTACAACCACTCTCTCGAAGAAGCAACATTAGCAGCTTCCATTTCTGTTTTCAGTTCTGTCAATTTTTCAACCAACACCCCCCAACGAATTAAATCATGCTTACGAATTCCTTCAAAACAGAATTCTCTCAATCTTTCAGTCATCAACTCCTCATGGAAATCAGCAGCAGTAGCTACCAAATCAGCTTCCACATTACCTAATCCTGCACGGTTACGAACCTGATTCATAAACGGAACAGCTTCAGCAGTTTTATCCAACTCATTCAAAGCTTCAGCTTTCATCAATAGAATATCAGAGTAACGAAGAATTGGGAAATTAATTCCAGTATAGTTCTTATCCAAATCGCCAGGTTCCAAACCATACCAGCTGTATGATCCATCAGCATTGTCCACTTTTTGAATACGACGGAACTTACCTGGAAACCACTCGTATCTGTTTTTCTGAATCTTTACAACACCTTTCTTATCCACTTTAAAGTTGGCAACATTCCAGTCGTAACGCTCATCATTATCCTGATCGTAAGCATTAATTAAAGATAATCCTGCATAAGTAAATGCATAAGCATATGGAGAATCTTTTTGCTGACACATGATTCCGTTTAGGTTACCATGCTTACCATCTTCACGAATACCTGCACTTCTTTGGTTCTCAAACTGAACTTCGAAAATAACCTCGGTATCATCATTAACACCTTTAATTTCGTTCATGAAGATATCTTCATAGTTCTCAATTAAATTGTGCTCACCACTGTTAATAATTAGGTCGCAATACTCATTCACCTTGACATAAGATTCTGCTGGCATGTGCTTTAATGGCTCCCCAGCTTTTGTCATATACACTCTTGCCAACAATCCCCAAGCAGCAGTTCTGCTAACTCTTCCGTATTCAATCTCCTCAGAAGGAAGTGGCAAGTTTGGCGCAACAGCTTCCAGTTCAGTAATAATAAACTCGTAAATATCTTCAGCCGAAGTACGTGCAATATCATTGGCAGTCGCATCGCCAACAGAAGCAGTTCTCAAAGGAACTCCACCCCACCAACGAACCAAGTCGAAATAGAAGAAAGCTCTTAGGAAACGAGTTTCAGCTTCATATCTCAATTTTCTACTTTCCTCAGTAAACTCTGCATCTGGCAAGTTCTCCAACAACAAGTTGGCACTGTTGATTCCTCTGTACAAGGTTCTCCATGTGTTTTCTAAATCAACAGTAGAAGCATTGTGAATATACAAACCTACAGTCCATGAGTTATAAGAACGTGAGAAAACAGCCTCGTCTGTTCCTACCATAAATTGAATAGGCAACTGTTCTCCATAAGTGTAACGGTTTCCAACATCACTGTAAACAGCATTTAATGCTAATCTACAATCCGCCTCATTGCGATAAAAATTATCAGGACTTATTGTTGAAAGTGGTGTCTGGTCTAACTCCGATTCACAAGAAGTAAAAAGGACAGACAGAACTGCGAATATGATTAAAAATGATCTTTGCATTTGTTAATTTTTTTAAAATGCCATTTCAAAGAATGATTCTGCTTTGAAATGGCAGTTCATAAGCTTTTAATTAAAAAGTTAAGTCAACACCAAAAGTTACTGTTGAACTTACAGGATAAGCAGAGTAGTCCAGACCTGGAGTTAAAGCACCATACTTACCTACTGATACCTCAGGATCATAACCAGAATAGTTGGTTAAAGTCCATAAGTTTTGAGCAGAAGCATATACTCTTGCTTTCGAGAAACAAGTTTTCTTCAATAGTTTCTTGCTAAAGTTGTATCCCAAAGAAACAGTCTTCAATTTCAGGTAAGAGCCATCTTCCACTACTCTATCAGAAACTTTATTTCCTTCCGGAGCATAACCTAACACAGCCTTCTCACCACGAATAATGTGAATATCATTTGTTGGGTTTGTAGGAGTGTAACGATCCGCTACAGAAGCATAAAAGTTGTGATTCTCTTTAATAGAAGGACTTTCAAATACAATTCTGTTGGCATTTAAAATATCATTACCATAAGACCATTGGAACAAGAATGAGAAATCCCAGTTCTTATATTTGAAAGAGTTATTGATACCACCGAAATGCTTAGGTTCCGGATTACCAATTACAGTTCTATCGCGCTCATCAATGGTGTTATCGTTATTCAAATCCTTGTATTTCACAGAACCTGGAACAACCGCTCCACCGTTATCTGTAATATTTTCTTTTAATACATATCCTTCACCATTCACATAGTTGAAATCATCAACCTGATACAATCCATCAGACAACAAACCGTAAATCTGCCCCACAGGGCTACCAACTTCAGTGATATACTGATATTCTGTATACTTGTAGTTCCACTCAGGATTTGTCAACATGAAAGACTCTCCATCATTCAACTTAACTGTTTTGTTTCGGTTGAAAGAGATATTAAAGTTGGTTGTCCATTTGAAATCCTCGGTATCGATGTTTCTTGAGGTAATGGCAACTTCCAGACCTTTATTTTCAATCTCTCCGATGTTGGAAACAACACTTTTGAATGATGTTGAAGGAGCCATTGAACGCATTAATAATAGATCTACAGTATTCTTTTTGTACACATCAACATTCACATTTAATCTGTTGTCGAAGAATCCCATATCCAAACCTGCATTGTACTGGTAAGTAGTTTCCCACTTCAGGTTCTTGTCAGCAAGATTGGTCATGTAAATCCCTTTTGAATACTGACCTGCGAAGTTGTAACCATTATCAGTATCCGCATTCATCTGGCTGTGTGCTGAATAAGTTGGGATTCTGTTGTTACCCGTAGCACCCCAACCAGCTCTAAATTTCAAATTCGAGAACAGGTTCAAGTCTTTAACAAACGACTCTTCAATCATTCTCCAACCAAATGAGAATGATGGGAAGTATCCCCACTTGTTCTTTCCTAAAAACTTCGAAGATCCATCCATACGGAATGAAGCAGTCAACAAGTATTTTTCACGGAACGAGTAATCAACACGTGAGAAATATGACAATAAAGTTGACTTCTCAGCATATGATTCAGGAACGATTGGTTCTTCACCCAATCCAATATTATCAACACCCAGGTTATCCAAAGGCATGTGAGTATTCTTTGCTCTAAACCAATCACTGTCTCTTGAACTGAACTCATATCCTAACATTCCAGTGAATTTGTGATCCTGAATTTTAGTCTTATAAGTCAATACATTCGAAGTAGAAAGAGTGTAGTATCTTCTGTCAGTAAGCGTAGCATTGATACCATTGGCTCCTTTGTATCCTTCCAGGGTTTCTTGTCCATAGAACAATTCCTGACGACGGTTGTCAGATACATATCCCCCTGTAAGCTTTAAGTTCAAACCTTTTGCCAACGTAAAATCAGCATAAGCATTTGCACGGAAAACATTCCAGTCAGTCTGACGATCGGTATTTTTCAATGTCTTAACAGGATTGAAACGCATGTTATTTGGATCTTCCAAATCGATACCATTCTGCAAGCCATCATCGTTTACAGGCTCTACCGGACGGAAAGTAATCGCATCAGCCAAAATACTTACTCTGTTGTTACCAGCAACTTTATCACCAGTTTGCTTCATTACAGAATAGTTCATATTCACACCTACCTTAATCTTGTCAGTTAAGTTGTGATCTAATTTTAATCTTCCGTTGTATTTTTCGTAGCCAGTTTCAATCATGGTTCCCTGCTGGTTAAGGAAATCAAAAGAAACGTAGTGCTTTGTTTTGCTGTTACCACCACTCATTGATACATTGAGGTTCTTCATGATTGCTTCACGGAAAATTTCATCCTGCCAGTTGGTTCCTTTTTTATTTCGATACAATTCAGGATCTACCCAATGTTCTTTAAATTTATCAATAGACTCACCACCTTTGGCATTAGCAACTTCCTGCTGAAGAACAACAAAGTCATAAGGGTTCATCACATCCAAACGTTTCTGAATCCACTGTACACCTACAGATGAATTAACACTTACTTTTGAAGGGCCTGACTTACCACCTTTTGTTGTAATGATGATTACACCATTGGCACCACGAGAACCATAGATAGCTGAAGCAGAAGCATCTTTCAATACATCATAGCTTTCAATATCGCGAGTTGAAATCATACCTGGATCAAAACTCTCCATAGGAATTCCATCAACCACATACAATGGTGAATTATCTCCTGTTACCGAGTTAGCACCACGAATAACAATCTGCATTCCCGAACCTGGCTGACCATCGGTACTGGTAACCTGTACCCCTGCCATACGACCTGACAATGCCTGGTCGAAATTCGCTACAGGAGCTTTTGCCAGTTCATCAGGACGAACCGATACGATTGATCCGGTAACATCCTTTACACTCTTGGTTCCATATCCAACAACTACTACTTGTTCCAATTGCTGAACATCAGAAGCCATTTCAATTTTAAAATCCGTTTGATTTCCAACAGTAATTTCCTGAGTTGCAAAACCAATAAAAGAAACAACAATGGTTGCATTCTTACCAACAGACATTTGAAATTTCCCATCAATTGATGTTACTGTACCATTGGCAGTTCCCTTTTCCAGAACACTAACACCTGGTAGTTCCAGTCCAGTATCGTCAAGTACAATCCCACTAATTTTTTTCCCTTGCGCATAAGACAGGGAGCTTGTAAATGTTAGCACCAATACCAACAAGCATTGTACTACATTTCTCATTCTATTTCTTGAATTAATGAAGTTCATTTCTACAAATTAAGATTCTTCAATCAGCTAAATCTACTTGCGAATAGCTGTAACTTTAACATTCGACAAGAATGTTGTTCTTGTCATATTCTTCACGGATTTGCCACTATGAATGGAACGAAAAGCAATAACAACACTTTTCCCCATGTATTTTTTCAGACTAATCTTTCTTTCCACAGCCTGGTTTTGTTTGTGAATACTCTCCATCCACAACTCATCCCACTGTGCAGCTTCAACATCTCCGTTGTAGTTGTCCGAAATCAATACTTTCAGTTCATTGGCACTGTCAGTTCCATACTTAGAATAAGCCTCTATCACCAAATCTGCTTTTTTGCAATCGGCAAGCTCAATCTCCTCAGACACCAACCAGTCATCATTTACCGATCGGTTTGGAACCATAATTACACCACGCTTTGAGTTTCCATCTTTACCGTTCACACTCCAGTTTCCCCATCCACTTGTCCACTTTTTATTATCGGACTGAACAGGTTCTCCTTTTACACTAATGGCTGTAAAATTACCAGTTTGGTGTTCACCCTCTACTGCTTTTAATTCTTGCCAGCCATCCTCAAAGATGCTTACTTTTCCCTTTTTCTTATTCTTTGGTGCTTTATCTCCTGCCATGGCAGTCGCTCCAAAGAATAGAAGAGATACCAGCATTACTGCTGATACCTTTCTTGTGATATTTTTATATGCTATGTTCACGTCAATCTGAATTATTTGCGCAATGCTTTTACTTCGAAATTATATATGCAATGATTACGAGTTGCACTATCAATATTGATTCCTGAAGAAGCAAGAGTCTCATGATGTAAAGCAATGGTTACTACTTTACCATCGAATTGACTTAAATCAACAATTCTTTCCTGACAGTTTCCATTTGCTAAACCATCATAACTAACTTCTACCCAAGTAGCAGTAGTAACATCACCTGTAAAATCTTCAGACACCTTCAATTTTAAAGTCTGTCCATCTAATCCATACTTGTAATAACCAGCAAATGTTAGTTCTGAATTAAGACAATTACTTAAATCCACATTCTCAGCTAGCAACCAATCATCATTTTCTGATTTCTTAGGGATAATAATTGCTCCTCTCGAACCAATTACTTGATCAAGATCTAAAACAGTCCAATTACCCCATCCATAAGTCCACTTATTATTACTAGCCTGAACAGGATCTCCTACAATTGAAACGGTAGTCATATTTCCTAATCCTTTTTCACCAACCTTAGGAGAAACATCATCCCAACCATCTTCAAATACAACCTCAAAAGTTGGCACCTGAATGGTTACAGTAATTACATCAGTAAAAGTAACCTCACCTTTAATGTTCGTAGCTTTCACAGATAATGTATACTCTCCAACTGCAAGACTGTTTCCTTCAGCAAGGCTAATCACACCAGTGTTCTGATCAATTGAAAATGCTCCTTTATCATCAACAAGTGCATAAGTAATAGGTGTTGTCCCTACCACTGTTGGCTGTACTGACTGGAATGCGAAAGATTCGTTAACCACATATGCTGACTTTGAATATTGTAGGTCAGAAGGCAATACTGCTTTGATTTCCACAATCTGGAAAGAAGCTGCATTTGCAAACTCTGCACTTCCGTGAGCATTAGTAGCCACTACAGTAAGATTGTAGGTATTAATATCCAATGGATGATTTTCAGGCAATGAAATTACTCCTGTATTTTCATCAATAGTAAATGTTCCAAAATCATCTTTCAAAGAGAAGGTAAACGGACCTGTTCCCTCGACAGTAGGTTGAGCACTTTGCTTTGCCTGCAATTGCTGAACATCCAAATACTCTTGAGGTGAGTAAACCAAATTGTATGCTTTGGTTTCAACTTTCACCATAACAACTTCTTTAAACTTAGCTTCACCTGCAGCATTTGACACATTCACCGACAGCTTATAGTTTCCAGCTTCAATATCTGAATCCAAAGCCAATGAAATCTCACCGGTTTCAGCATTAATAGCAAAATCACTTTCTCCTTCTAATGAAAAAGTAGCAGGTTGACTTCCTTTAAATAAAGGCTTGCTTGTTTTCTGACCTTCAGCTCCACGAACAATGGTTTGCACATATGGTGCATATTGTAATCCCTCAATTGCACTTGGAAGAATTCTGAACTCAACAGCTTCAGGAAAAACTTTCTCACCAACTTTGTTGCTTACCTTCACATTCAATTTGTATAAACCAGCTACCAACTCGTTGTCCATAGCTAAGCTAATTACCCCAGTTGAATCCTTAATGGTAAATACATCCTCCACATAAATACCACCATCTTCGGCAGTACCTTCCACAATTTCAAAAATTGGTTGAGAATCTGAAAAAACTACAGGTTGTGCAGTTTCCATTGCCTTTCCTTCATATACTTCGGTAACTGAAGCATAACGTAAACCACTTGGAGCCAAAACGTCTTCTGCAGATTCACTGTCATCATCGCAAGAATATGCAATTACTGAAAGCAAGGCCAATGCCACTGCCAACCATTTGGATCCAAAACGCCATTTGTTTTTACAATCGTTTGAATAATTCATTGAATTAACGTTTTGATATTAGATTAGTATTAGATTTTCAACATCGTTCCGAAAACGACTGCGTAAATGTATCTTTGCTGGTAAAGGACAATGTGACATTTTTATTCAAAACATGTCCAATATCATTCAACTACCACCTTTCAAGTACGATAATCCAACTAACCACACGTTTTTCACCCATATATGAATAATTTTGGATGCAAAAATATCAAAGTTAAAATCTTCTCAAACTTTTTATAGACAGAGCACTATAAAAAAGAATCATTACAAGCAGGAAGGAAATGCTCTAAGCAGTTGGTTTCACCTGTTGCACGAAACCATAATCAGGAAACAAAAGAATCCCATCTCCAAACTGTATTGGAAATGGGAATAGAAAATAAAAAGTCGGCACTTAGCGCACCGACTTTCTTATATTATAAATCAGGATTAATCAGAATATCCCTTGCCGGAATCGGGAACAGGTATTTATCCTCTGTAATGGTTGACGGATCAAAATCACTGCGCTCATCGGCATGATTCATATTTGCCTCTTTAACCATTTTACGACGAACCAAATCGTGCCAACGCTTCATTTCGAACGCAAACTCCCAGGCACGTTCCTGAAGTACCACTGCATCGAACTCTTCTTTGCCAGCACCGGCAGCTAGCTTTTGACTTTCTACTTCACTTCCCAGGTAAGCACGATCCTGAACCTCCCACAAAGCTGCATAAGCTTCAGCCGATGGAGATCCTTCTGCCAGGTTGGCTGCTTCAGCATAAATTAATAATACATCAGCATAACGGAAAATCGGGAACAAACAGTTCGAAGTAGCTTCTTTCCAGGTAGCACCACCAATATCTCTGAATTTAGCAATGAAAGGGTGTGCTTCCACAGAGTTCTCCCACGAGAACCATTTAGACTCAGGCATCAGGTTCCCCTTCTTGTCATATTTAATGGTTTCATAAATGGTCCATTCCTTACGGTTATCATTAGGATAGTTACGAGCAAACTCTTTTTCTACAAGAACTTCTCTCCAACCGCCTTCATCCTTACCACGGAAAGCCTTGTTTCCAAAACTACCATAGTTTCGATTTGAAGCAAAATCAGTATAAAACGCAAAAATGTGTTCACTTTCAGAAAGTCGATCTTCATAAGTCCAAAGGGTAGAAAAATTATTTTCCAATTGGTAATTTCCTGCGTCAATCACCTCTTTTGCCTTAACAGCAGCCTTTTGGTAGTATTCAGCACCTTTCTCCAACGGCCAACCTGCCATGTGAAGATATACATAGGAAATCAGAGTCTTTACAGCTCCCAAGGTAGGACGTCCTTTTTCAGCCTGCGTTGCTGGCAATGTCTTTTCTGCTTCCAAAGCATCAGCCAAAATAAACTCATACACCTCTTCAACAGACGATTTTGTTACATTTTGTGCATCGCCGCCATTCATTAACTCTTTTACAATTGGCACTTCACCCCAGTAACGCACCAGGTTGAAATAGGCAAAAGCTCTCATAAATCGAACTTCGGCAATACGATCCTCTTTTAACTCATCTGACATTGGAATCTCCTGAATTCTATCCAGATTATTCAGTACATTGTTGGCAGCACCAATTCCTCGGTACAAAGCCTTCCAAACCATTTCCAGATCATTGTTCTCGGTAGAAACTTCGAAATCATCGAATTCAAGCAGTCTTTGCTTGTTCAAGCCTCGCGTTGAAGTAATATCATCAGCACCACAATTCAATCCCCAGCCTCTTCCACTTAAACCACTCAAGCGACTGTTATCCTTATAGATGTAGGTGTAAATAGGGTAAATTGCAGCATCTAGTTCCTGCTGTGTGGAAAAATAGTTGTCCGGACTTAAAAGGTATGCATCCTCTTCCTCCAGAAAATTACAGCCCCCCAACAGGCCCAAGCTAATTACCAAGCCAAAGCCAATATTTAATTTATTTATAAATCTTTTCATTTGATTATCATTTATCTTCAATTGCCAAATGGAAGCCTAAAGGAAAATTGAGCAAGCATTTTCCATATTCAACTCCATAGCTTCTGAGTTTTATTTAAAAAGTAAGGTTAATACCAAAATTAAACACTTTAGCCAAAGGATATGGAGCACGGTCAAAACCTACAAGGTAGTCAGTATTATTTGCCCCTCCAGGGTTATTCACTTCAGGATCGTAACCTCTGTAATCGGTAGATGTCCATAAATTCTGTCCACTTACAAACACACGCATCTTTTCAATGTTATAACGCTTTAGTACCGATTTACTAAATGTATAACCCAATGAAATATTGCTTAAACGGATATAAGATCCATCCTCTACAGTTGCAGATGAATTATCCAGATAAGAAGTTTTATAAGTCGTGCTAAATGCAGGAATTGAATTGCTTGGATTTTCAGGAGTCCAACGGTTCTGAATATCAACATTTGTAGGGTCTTGATTTCCCCAACCCATTGAGCGGCTATACACTTCATTCTTGATATCATTTCCGAATGTACCTGTAAACAAGATATCCATATCGAAATTTTTATAGGTGAATGAGTTTGACCAGCCCATATTCCATTTTGGATATCCATAACCAATAATCGTACGGTCGTCAGCAGTAATAGACTTGTCATTATTCACATCAACAAATCTTGCATCACCAGGCTTGTTACCATATACCGCTGCCTGATCAGCTTGATCTTGCTGCCATACACCGTCAAATTTATATCCATAAATCAAACCTAAAGATTTCCCTTTCTGAATCAATGCAAGTGCATTATTCTCTCCCATGATGATCTTTTCAGAATCTCCCAAATCCATCACTTTGTTTCGGTTGATACTCACAGTAACATTACTACTCCACTTCAACTCGCCAAACGAATGATTTGTTCCCAGGTCAAATTCAATACCCTTATTCTCAACCTCTCCCAGGTTCTTGAATTCCGATTTGAACCCTGTGTAGTAAGGAACAGCCACTTCCAACAACAAATCTTTTGTTTTCTTATAGTAGTAATCAGCAGTTAATGACAACTTTCCGTTGAATAATACAATATCGAAACCAAAGTCTACCTGAGTGGTTTTCTCCCACGATAGGAATGGATTATTTGAACGAGCAGGAGCAATTCCTACACTAACTCCAGAACCATCAATAGGATAATTTACACCTGTGCTCATTAAACCTTTAGACTGATATGGAGCAGTAGCCTGAGAACCTGTAACACCAAAGCTGGAACGCAATTTCAGGTTATCAAGGAAATCCAAATCTTTCATAAATGATTCCTCAGACAGACGCCATGCGAAAGATCCACTTGGGAAATATCCCCATTTGTGATTGTCAGCAAACTTCGACGAACCATCAGCTCTCATGGCAAGAGTCACCAAATACTTGTTATTGAATACATAGTTTAAACGTCCTAAAAATGACATTAACTGCCAATCAACAAAAGAAGAAGATGGCGACAATGGCTCTTTACCCAAAGACACATCATAAAATCCATTTTCAACATCAAAATTTTTCACTCCCAAAGCTGAAGCTTGTGTCTTCGAACCAGTTTGCTCATTCACAAAAGTAAAGTTGATTTTATGTTTTCCAACTTGATTCTTATAGGTTAAGATATTGGTATTCTGCCAAACAAATTCCTTACGGTTATTAATATTGGCTCTACCATTGTCTCCTTCACCAGCGTAAAGATTCACACTTGAATACATGTTAGAAACGTAATCTCTGGTGCTATAACCTCCAGATACTCTCACATTCCATTTATCATTGATTTGATAATCGAAATATGCATTGATATTTTGCTTCACGTTATCGATGTAATGGTTTTGCTCCTTATAGTCTGCTACCGGATTCGATACCGTTGCAAAAGATGAACGTGTATAATTTCCCTCCTCGTCGTAAATAGGAAGAGTAGGCTCCATGGTAATGGCATCATTAGAGATAGATCCGTTTGGCCAGCTCAACTTGTGAGGTCTGTCCTTACTAAGGATTCCATTGATACGAACCCCCATCTTCAACTTCTCAGAAAGATCTACATCAACATTAGCACGATAGCTAAATCTCTCATAGTTTGAATTTTTAAGAATCCCTTCCTGATTCAAATACTGACCAGAAAACAAGAAATTGAATCCATTCTTTTTCCCACTTACCGATAAATCATGATTGTGAGTCAAAGCTGTACGATACACCTCATCTTGCCAGTCTGTACCACCATTTCTTTTGAAATTCTCAATTTGCTCAGCAGAATACTCTTCAGCGCCTCCTGTTTGAACACGTTTTTGGTTGATTACCTCAGCATAAGAAGCCGCATCCAACAAATCCATTTTATTTGCTAATTGCTGAACTCCCATGTAACCATTGTAGCTCACCTGCATTTTTCCATCTTTTCCCCCTTTTGTGGTTACAAGAATTACCCCATTGGCGCCTCTGGAACCATAAATTGCAGTTGCCGATGCATCTTTCAACACCTCCAAAGATTCAATATCATTCGGATTCAAATCAGAAAGAGATTGACCAATAAAACCATCCACAATTACCAAAGGAGCATTGCTACCATTGATAGAATTTGTTCCGCGAATTCTAATTTTAATATCTCCACCAGGAGCGCCACTGTTCGACTGAACAGAAACTCCAGATAGCTTCCCTTGCAGCGCCTGACTTACATTTGGTGTTTGGATGTCCACAATCGATTCCGCTGAAACACGAGAAGTAGCCCCAGTCAGGTCACTTTTGCGCATGGTTCCATATCCAATGGCAACCACTTCATCCAATCCCACATTATCAGCCTGCAACTCAACATTAATGCTTTGCTGAGTTCCTACTTTAACCTCCTGTGTTTTCATCCCAACAAAAGAGAAAATCAAAATATCCTCAGCAGTAGGGACAGTCAATACATACTTTCCATCTAAATTGGTGGTAGTACCAATAGAAGTTCCTTTCACAATAACGGAAGCTCCAGGCACTCCTAATCCATCTTCAGCCAATGTAACGGTTCCGGTAACGGATCGTTCTTGTGCTTGTAGAAATTGTACCCCTACAATAAAGAGGCATACAAACAGTCCAATAGTTTTTTTCATTAGATCATAAATTGTTTAGAGCGGTAGATGGCATCCAAATCATCAATACATAATTTGAATACTTCTCTAACCAGGTTTAGTAAAAGCAAGTCATCACAAATATTCTACTCCCAAAGACAGTTTTTGAAACCATCAAAACGTTTCCGTCTGCTTCATTTCAGAATATTTGTATAACTTATAGTTTCGCAAACGAATGCATAAATGTATGATCAGTACAAAATGAGCCTTTATAATTTTGTTCAAAACATTTCCAAAATCATTCAAGAAGCAAAAACAAACCGCTTACAGCCTGATTATTGGATGATTTGAGCATATGGTTGGATAATAATGGATGTTGTTTTTCACATAAAAAACAACAATCCTCTTTTAAGATAAACAGCTGTTAAAATTATGTTGGTGCTGAAAGCAAGTCTGAACATCGTCTGAAATAACCAAACAAAACTTCAGAAAAAGAAAAACCGCATTTTTAAAGGCTTGGCAATTACTTCTATTCAAATTACAGCGTCTCCAAGCGAATTTGGCGATCACTTTATGCGCATAAGGTGTTGTTCACCAAATTACCATTAACTACTTCCCTGCCGTTCTGTTAGGCTTTTTTTGAAATTAAATTTCAATTCCTGATGATAAACTGAGTCGGATGAAAACCAGATGCAATACTAAAAGGAAATCCGATTTACCTGTAAAAAGAAAATCCCATACTCTACAAGAGTGCGGGATTTTCCTTGAATTCTATTTCAATCTATTCATTTTCTAACTTAGGATCTTCTCCTTTGGCATACCTCGATGGAGAAATCTTAAAATGATCGCTAAAGCATTTGCTAAAATATCGGGGCGTTGTAAAACCTACCGAATAGGCAACCTCAGAAACACTCACGCCCATTTCCGATCGGAGCATTACAGCGGCCTTTTTCAATCGACTACTCAATATGAATTCATTCGGAGTTTGCCCTGTAATTCCTTTTATTTTGGCATATAAACTTGTACGTCCCAAGCACATTTCCTGTGCAAACTGGTTGACATCAAACTTAGAATTATCGAGATTCTCTTCAATCACCTTCATGGCCTTCTCCAAAAGCTCAGCATCCAATGAATTGGAAGTAATGTTTCTCACCCCAATACCTGGATTTATTCTGAACTTATCTTGCAGCAAGGCTCTTGATTTGATTAGGTTTTTACATCTCGCCTGAAGCAGTTTCATATTGAAAGGCTTGGTAATGTAATCATCGGCACCAATCTCCATTCCTTCAATTTTATATTCCAAGGCATCTTTAGCAGTTAAAAGGATGATTGGAATATGACTTGTATTCAAATCCGTCTTTAATTTTTCGCACATCTCAGTACCCGTTAATACAGGCATCATCACATCACTAATAATTAGGTCGGGCTGTATTTCAATGGCTTTCTCCAAGCCTTTCTGTCCGTTTTCAACCCCAATTACCGTGTAATGTTCGGCAAAGGAAGAGCACAACATATCGCGCACTTCAAAATTATCTTCCACGATTAACAAAGTCGGATTTGTTGATAAGCCAGTTGTTTCAGGCAATTTACTGTCTGATTCCTCCATCTGATCGGCAAGTATTTTTGTATTGGAACTAAGTTCAAATTCGAACTCTTCGTCCCAAATAACATTTTCGTCATCGAAATGCTCTTTCCCCTTAGGCAAGTACACTTCGAAACAAGAACCCTCGTCGGCTTTGCTATCAACCTTTATTTCGCCTCCATGAAGGTCTACAATCCCTTTTGTTAGCGCCAATCCGATTCCTGATCCCAGGTGTTGATGTTTTTGCTGGCTCAAATGGTCAACCTGGTAGAATCGATCAAAAATCTTATCCAAATATTCCTCAGGCATTCCTTTTCCAGAGTCCATTACTTTCACAACCACCTGTTTTTCCAAGTTATCCAGCAACAGGTACACAGAGCCTCCATCGTCGGTAAATTTAAAGGCATTGGAAAGCAAGTTAAAAAGTACTTTCTCCAACTGCCTTGCATCGAACCACAAGGGAATACTGTCCTGATGACATACCAGTTTAAAACTGATATCTCTTCGTTGTGCATACTCTTTAAAAGAGTCATATATACTATTGGTAAATTCTACGAAATCATGCTCATTCACCCTTAATTTCACATATCCAAGCTCCTGTTTTCTGAACTCCAACAACTCATCAACCAGGTTCTTCAATCGATAGGAATTCTTAAATGCAACCAAAATTTTATTGTAAATTTTGGGAGCGATGCCCGATTCATCCAGCAGTCCTTCCAATTGGCCCAGGATCAATGTAAGGGGCGTTCTAAACTCGTGAGATATATTGGTAAAGAATCTCAATTTTGATTGATTCAACTCTCTGATTCTTTCCTTGTCAACCTGCTCCTTTTTCAAATTTTCTTCCAAAATGGCTTTTGAAATTAATACTCGGTTGATATAAATTAAAATACTGGCAACAAATGCCAAATACAGCAAGTAAGCCCACCATGTATTGTAAAAAGGAGGATCAATTTCAATATCCATTTGTGCCATTGGCCCGTGCGTACCGTCTCGATACACCTCTCTTACCATAAAGGCATAATCTCCCGGAGGCAAATTGGTATAGCTCACAGTTCTTCGGTATCCCGCATCTACCCAGTGTTTATCAAAACCTTCCATTAAATACTGGTACTGCGATTTGTTTGCTTTCAAATAATTGAATGAAGTAAAATCGAAAGAGATTACGCTATGTCTGTGATTTAGGTTGATTTTCTCAGTAAAAGGCAATGTTTTGCTTAAAATCTCACTCTCATCACCCACATGTACCACTTTGTTGTTTACTTTTAAGGCAGTAAAGTAGAGAGGATGGCTAATACTTTGACTTTGCAATTCCTTCTCCCAAAAGGAAACCATACCATGAATTCCGCCAACAAAGACTTCTCCATCTGAAGTAATATACAATCCTCTTTCATTGATTTCACCAAGCGGGAAACCACTTTCGTAGTCGTAAGCTCTGAATACTTCCTCTTCAACGTCGAACTTACTAATCCCTTTACTGGTAGCAACCCAAAGAAATCCGTATCTCGATTCTGTAATCCCATAAATAAAATCAGACGGCAAGTCATAATTCTTGCTAGAGTATACTTTGAAACTATCATCTTCGGGCAGATAACGATTCAAGCCTCCACCAGAAGTAGCAATCCAAATTCGTCGCATATGATCCTGGTAGATCTGATAAACGAAATCACTACTTATATTGGCATGCTGACTATCTCTTCTGTAATTCTTAAGATCTCCTGACTTTACATCAAAAACACTTAAACCTTTTGTTTCTGAACCAATCCATAATCTGTCATTCTTATCGAGTAGCAAAGCAAGGATTTTTTGCCCTACCAGCTGCCTTTGTTCCTCGTCTTCGAAGAAATCAGTAAACCTTTCCGTTATGGGATCGAACAATACCACTCCCTGGTTGGTTCCAAGTATTAGTTTCTTTTTATAAGGGATAATAGCTGAAATGATGTTACTAGGGATGGAATATGACTGCTGATCGTTTTTTAAATACTTTTTGATTCGGCCGGTTTTAATATCCAGAACATTAAGACCTCCCATATGCGTTCCTATCCACAAGCTATTGTCATTATCTAAATATAAACTTTTGGCATTGTTATTTGATAAACTTTTAACACCTTCCCCTTTGGTGATATAGGTAAAACGTTTTTCCTTTCTATCGTAGAAATTCACACCTCCCCCTTCTGTTGCAATCCACAGATTCTTTTCATCGTCCTCTAACATCGATCCCACAACACGGTAATTGATAGACTTGTTATACTCGGGATCAGCAACAAAATATCTGAATATATTGGTTTTAGGATTATAGATATTCACCCCACCAAAATAGGTTCCAATCCAAATACTCCCCTCATGGTCGCGAAACATGGTATAGATTGAATTATGACTAAGGGCATTGGGGTTTTTATCAGACTGGTAATAATTGGAGAACTTCTGACTTTTTGTGTCCAAAACACTAACACCAAGGAAAGTTCCAATCCAGATTCTCCCCTCACGATCTTCTGAAATATCACGAACTACATTGTGAGCTAAGCCTGTATTTTGAGTATGGTGTTGTAATACCTTTTCTTTATAGATTTCATATACCCCATTGTTCTTTGTTCCTACCCAAATGGTATCTGTTTTACTTTTATAAATACAGGAAACTTCATCTTTTAATATGGTCTTAAGGCTCCCATTGTTCACTTGACTAATCAAGAGTCCTTTGTCCTTCATTCCCAAAAAAAGATCTCCATTATCGTCCTCATAAATCTCAACTACACTGTTCTCTTCTGTATGTATATCCTTAACAGGAGTAAATTCAGATTTTGTTTCATCTAATCGAAACAATCCGATATTAGTTCCCACCCAAATGTCTTTTTTGCCAATGAAAAAGCAATTTACATCCTCATGAGGGTAGTTAATCAACTCGTCAGTCTCAATGTTATAAGTTGATAAACCTTCCTCTGTTAAGATCCATATTCGATTTCTGGAATCAAATTGCAGATCCCGGATATTATTCCCCAAAATACTATTGGGATTCTCTCTCTCATGACGAAACACATCTATTTCGTAACCATTATACCTATTCAATCCATCACGTGTCCCAATCCACATGGTACCCAGATGATCCTGCTCAAGTGCAGTTACAGATATTTGCGACAAACCATCTTTCAAATCAATATGATCGAAATAGATATCCTGAGCCTGACAAATCAAGATCTCCAGCAAAAAAACGAATAGAAGAAAGGTTTTTTTCATAGGTTACAGGTGTTTTTTGACAACAAGATTGAGTCTTTCTTGTTGCAACAAATTAAATCATTTCCTAGCGCATTCAAAAATTAAATAGACCGGTATACTTATCTGATATACTGCTATTAAACATTACCACCAACAATTTTCACTTTATCTATTTAACAGTCTCAAGTTTTACTTGATAAATTCTATTAAATAGATCTAAAAAAAAGGCAAAGTCGATTCCAATGAATGCAACTTTGCCTTTAACCAAACAGATTAACAATTATTCAATCGTCAATTATAAAATTATTGTGAAGCTATTCGCTAAGTTGCAAATCCTCGTTCAATGGTTTCAATTTAGGTAACATTAAATGTATGATTCCTAGGATTACAAGGTATAGTAAACCTGCAACCAGGAACATCCAGAAATAGAATGAGTTTCCTGAAGAATCCAATCCAGTACCTAAAGCAAAGTCAACCAACATACCTGCAATGGCACCAACCATTCCACCTATACCGACTACAGAAGCTACCGCTTTTTTAGGCATTACGTCTGACACAAGGGTAAACAAGTTTGCCGACCAAGCTTGGTGACCTCCAGAAGCCAGAGCGATTAAACTTACTGCAATCCAAACATTACTGGTTAATGCTGCAAAGGCAACTGGAGCAATACACAATGCGCAAATCAATAAAGAAACCTTACGTGCTGCGTTCAAATTCCATCCTCGATTGATAAAGAACTTGGACAAGTATCCACCACCGATACTACCAAAATCAGCTACCAAATAAATAACTACTAAAGCTCCACCTAATTCTTTAATGCTATCCAATCCAAATTTTTGTTTGAAGAAAATTCCACTCCAAAACATAAAGAAGAACCAAACTGCATCGGTAATTTTACCTATAGCAAAAGCCCATGTTTGTCTTAGTGGCAATACACGAGACCATGATAATTTCTCAGCCTCTTTTTCAACATCTTTGGTTTCGTTATCTTGTAAAATATACTCTAACTCCTCTTTTGATACTTTTGGATGCTCTTCAGGTTTCTTATAAGTTCTCAACCATAGCGTAACCCAGATAGCACTAAATGCACCAGTCACTAAAAAGGCAAACTGCCAGTTGTCACCGTTAGAAGCAACTACTAAAGGAATAATAGCAGGAGCCAATACTGCTCCTACATTAGAACCTGCATTAAAAATACCTGTAGCAAAAGCACGGTCTTTCTTTGGGAACCACTCAGCAACCGTCTTCACCGCTGCAGGAAAGTTACCAGCTTCACCGATACCTAAACCAAATCTGGCACCAATAAAGCCAACCAATGCAAATGCAGGACGCACTGCTGCATGAAGCATACCAAATATACTCCAGATGGCAATAGATAATGTATATCCAATCTTGGTTCCAAATCGATCGATTACACCACCCATTGATACCATACCAATTGCATAAGCAGCCTTAAATGCCATATTGATGTACCCATAATCGGCGTTACTCCAATGGAATTTCTCCATTAAAGTTGGGCCTAATACTCCCATAATACTGCGATCCATATAGTTAATGGTTGTTGCAGCAAAGAGTAAGGCAAGAATTCTATATCTGTAGTTTCCTGCCGGCTTTTCTAAACCTGTTCCACTCATATTAATTTCTTTTAACGAGGTTATTCTCCTCAGGTTATCTCAATTTCTTAATAATTTCGAATGCTTTGGCTGTAGCCTTTTCAATTGCTTCGTAATCGAACGAACCATCTGCTTTTTTAATCATCAGCTGTGATCCCATTCCTACGCAATGAACTCCTGCATCAAACCAGGCTTTCAAATTCTCCTCATCAGGCTTCACACCTCCTGTTGGCATAATTGATGACCATGGGAAAGGACCTTTAACAGCCTTAACGAATTCCGGTCCACCAACCTGAGCACCAGGGAAAATTTTCACTACTTCAGCTCCCAGCTCTTCTGCATATGAAATTTCAGTAAGGGAACCACAACCAGGAGACCAGGCAACCTTTCTGCGATTACATACTTTTGCCATTTCTGCATTCAGAATTGGAGAAACTACAAAGTTAGCTCCCAACTGAATGTACAATGAAGTTGTTCCTGCATCAATAACAGAACCAACACCCATCATCATTTCAGGACATTCTTTAGCTGCCCATTTATTTAGCTCTGCAAAAATTTCATGAGCGTAATCACCACGATTCACGAACTCAAATAATCTTGCACCACCATTGTAGCAGGCCTTAACCACCTGCTTACACACTTCTATATCTTTGTGAAAGAAAACAGGAATCATTCCTGTCTCTTTCATCTTTAAAGCAACTTCTATTCTAGTAAACCTTGCCATTCCAATCAATTAGTAATTAATAATGAACAATTAATAATAGCTAGCGAGCTACACGTCCTGAAGCATCACCGTCCATTAGTTTCTCAACTTCTTCAACAGTTACCTGGTTGTAATCACCATAGATGGTATGTTTCAAACAAGAAGCTGCTACAGCAAAATTCAAGGCTTTCTGATCATCATTTGGCCATGTAAGCAATCCGTAAATCAATCCACCCATGAATGAATCACCACCACCAACACGGTCTACAATGTGTGTAATCTGGTAAGTATTGTTGGCTTTGAACAATTCCTTTCCATCATACAAAACTCCCGACCATGAGTTATGGTTTGCATTGATTGATCCACGTAAAGTTGTAATTACCTTTTTACAACGAGGGAATTGCTTCATGATTTGCTGAGAAACAGAAAGGTAAGCATCAGCTTCTACGTGACCTCCTGTTACATCAACACCTTCTGGGTGTATTCCCAACACCATGGCTGCATCTTCTTCATTACCCAGAACAACATCGGTACCAGCAACCAGCTCAGGCATTACTTCACCAGCTGATTTACCATACTTCCAAAGATTCTTACGATAATTCAAATCACAAGAAACGGTAATTCCTCTTTCGTTTGCGGCTTTAATCGCCTCCAAACAAACATCAGCTGCGCCTTGCGAAATTGCAGGAGTAATACCTGTCCAGTGAAACCAACTTACCCCTTCAAATACTTTCCCCCAATCGATCATTCCTTTCTCGATTTGAGAAATTGCAGAGTGTGCGCGATCGTAAACCACTTTACTACCACGGCTTACAGCTCCGGTTTCCAAAAAGTAGATTCCCAAACGATCACCACCATAAATGATATCATCAGTGTTTACACCATATTTTTTCAAATCCATTTCACAAGCACGTGCAATGTCGTTCTTTGGTAAACGAGTCACAAAGCTCGATTCAATACCATAGTTTGCCAAAGAAACAGCCACGTTCGCTTCACCTCCACCATATGTAGCAGTAAACGATGATGCCTGTGAAAATCTTTCATATCCCGGTGTTGCCAATCGCAACATGATCTCTCCAAAAGTAATTACCTTATTACTCATCTCTATCTATCTTTTCCTTATTATCTATTTTACACTTACCACAATTGGTGAACTCAACTCTTCAGCTTGCTTCGCCATAAGGCTTTTGAAACTTTCCTTTTTTGCCCAGTTTGCATTTTCTTTTTCCCACACTGCAAAAAAGTAATGTGTAGCTGCTTTATTATTCGAAATCTTCTGAGTTACGAAGTGAGTTTCTCCAACTGGTTGATTCCATCGGCTGCCTTTTATTACCTCTTTTGGCAATAAAGGAGCATCCCCTGTTCTTACTTTCTTAGCAGATTTCACAAGAATTCCCAATCCAAGGAAATCCTCATTCATTGATTGTTTATCGTGAGTAGCAACACCTGTGAATTCTTTGTTCGCTTCAAATTCAAATGGCTTTTCCTCTTTCAAATAACTGGTAACAATACCTGTTGCCAATTCAGCTTCATCGTCAAGACCTTCAACTGTAACATCACTTTGGAACCAATATTTTCCAGCCCAAATAGAGATTCTTTCGGTAGCACTTAACATCTTACCATCAACATTCCAACCTGATAATTTCAAATCAAAAATAGAACGCACAGGACCTCGTGATACAAGCTGAAATTCGAAACGCTCAACGCTTCCCAATCGATAAAGAGAATCTTTGTGAAACATTGCTAAACCACCAGCTCCCAACGAAGGACCAACGTGCAATACATCCATTCCCCAATCTGATAATTTGTGGTAAGAACCACTTGTTTTGGTTCCAATTTTATTCATCACCATTTCAGAAGACAGCTTACCGAATAAATCTTTTGCATTACGACAGTCGAAGTAGTTACGGAATCCCATAATGTCATTTTCCCAGCTTACACTTTCCGCCTGATATTTTACAGGAACACCAGTATATCCTTTTGGAGAAACTGCCTGATCAACACCTTCAAATCCTTCTTCAATACTACCTTCACCCAAACGAACATTGGTACGGATGGTATATTGTGGAACTTCATTTAACGAAACCAATTTTACTTGAGGACGTTTGGTTTCATTTGAGGCAAAATTGCTAACAAATACCAACTCATCCCAATTTCCATCACGGTCCAAATCATCAACCTGTGATGGTATATATTTGCCATCGGCTCCTAATACAACAGGAACCTTATCGGCAGGAATTTCACCTACTAATTTCTTTACATCTGCCCTGCTGATTACAACAGGTGCATCCGTTCTATTTTCAAGCAATTCATTTTTCAACTCTAAGGATGGAGTTGTACAGGACTGAAAAACAAAAGCCAAGGCAGCAACAACAAAATATCTTTTCATGGTCTTTTCTATCAAAAGTGCTTATTTAACTAGCTCTATAAAAGAGAATTTATAGCCAATTGGTAAACTAAAAAAGGAAAGGAAAAGTTATGGGTTCACTCCCCAGCAACGCCATTATATATTCACTCTTCCTTTCCGTATTGTACACAACTTTACTAACTATTCTTCGTTCGAAGGTTTTCCAATGGTAGCAAGAATACCACCATCAACATACACCACATGTCCATTAACAAAGTCTGATGCTTTTGAAGCAAGGAATACAGCTGTACCACCTAAATCTTCCGGATTCCCCCAGCGAGCTGCCGGCGTGCGGTTAATGATAAATTCGTTAAATGGGTGACCATCAACACGAATTGGTGCTGTTTGAGCAGTAGCAAAATAACCAGGGCCAATTCCATTGGTTTGGATTCCGTATTTCGCCCATTCTGTTGCCATATTTCTGGTCAACATTTTCAATCCACCTTTTGCCGATGCATAAGCACAAACATCATTACGTCCCAATTCACTCATCATTGAGCAAATGTTAATGATTTTACCTTCACGACGCTCAATCATTCTACGACCAACGTATTTACCCATAATGAAAGGCCCTACCAAGTCAATATCAATTACCTGACGGTAATCTTTTACTTCCATATCCTGCATAGGAACACGCTTGATGATACCAGCATTATTTACAAGGATTCCAATAGGACCAACCTCATCTTCGATTTGTGCAACACCAGCTTTTACTGCATCTTCATCGGTAACATCGAAAACATAACCATGCATTTCGATGCCTTTTTCAGCGTAAGCTGCTTTACCTCTTTCCAAAGCATCTGGCGAAATATCGTTTACAACAATTTTCGCACCTGCTTCTGCTAAAGCGGTTGCAATGGCCATACCAATACCATGAGTAGCACCAGTAACCAATGCAACCTTCCCTTCTAACCTAAATAAATCTAAAATCATAACAACTACTATATAATTAATAACACAACAACTTCTTAGCGCAATTCATCTGGTTGACAGATATCCATATCACCATAGTCAAGGTTTTCACCCCCCATACCCCAGATGAAAGTATAATTACTTGTACCGGCAGCCGAGTGAATTGACCATGTTGGAGAGAAAACAGCTTCTTCGTTCCCCATCCACAAGTGACGAGTTTCTTTTGGCTCTCCCATAAAGTGACAGATTGCCTGACCTTTTGGTACTTCGAAATAGAAGTAAGCTTCCATTCTTCTGCTATGCGTATGAGCTGGCATGGTATTCCATACACTACCTGGGTGCAACTCGGTCATTCCCATTTGCAATTGATTGGTTTTAATGGTATCCGAAACAATCAATTTGTTTAATGTTCTTCTGTTCGAATTTTCCGGCTCTCCCAATTCAATGATAATTGCATCTTCACGTCCAATTTTCACTGTTGGGAAAATTTCGTGAGCTGGAGCTGAGTTCATGTAGAAATGAGCAGGTGCTTCAGCATTTTCACTGCTGAATAAGATTTCCTTCTTTCCTTTTCCTACATACAAAGCTTCTTTATAGTCTAGCTCGTACACTTCACCATCAACCGATACAGTTCCTTTTCCACCTACATTAACAATTCCAAGCTCTCTTCTTTCCAAGAAATACTCCGCCTTTAATGGATCAATGCTTTCTAACTTTAATGTTTCATTTACAGGTACTGCACCACCAACAATCAAACGATCGTACTGTGAATAAGTTAGATTCACATTACCTTCTTCCATGATATTCTGCACCAAATACTCATCTCTTAATCGATTGGTATCGTAGTTTTTAGCATCCGCTGGATGGGTAGCATATCTTTCTTCGTATTTCAATCCCATTGCTAACTATTTTTATAATTTGAAAAATTTTAATCGAGTAATGTGACCTGTTTTATCACCTCTCGATGGATACAAAGAAAGAAAATGCAAATGAATTGTGCAATCGATTGTCTTATTATTCTTCACTTTTACTTTTTTTCGATCGATATAGAAATACATCCAAAAGCAATAAACATCTGCTTTTTAAAGCTTTTAAATGCTGTAATATTTTTTTTAATTTAAATTTAATCCGCGCAATCGATTACCTTTTATTTGTCACTTTTAGGCTATTTATAAAAATTAATTGCATCTTTGTACCGTGAATTAATACCTCTATAATCAAAATGAAGAACGAGAATAACGTTACCATACACGATATTGCCAAAGCATTAAACATCTCCGGATCGACCGTATCCAGAGCGCTTAATAACAATGCGCGCATCAGCGAAAAGACAAAAAAGGCAGTAAAAGACATGGCCAAACAGTTGGGTTATCAACCCAATGCACTTGCATCTAACTTGCGCACAAGTTGCACAAATACCATTGGTGTGATTATTCCCAGAATTAGCCGTTACTTCTTCTCTTCTGCAATTACTGGTATTGAGGAACTTGCACGCGAAAAAGGATTTAACGTTATCATTTGCCAATCCAATGATCTGGAAGAAAGAGAATCCGATTGTGTACAAACACTTTTTGCTTCGAGAGTAGATGGAGTAATCTCTTCGGTAGCTTTGAAAGCCGAAAACTACGACCACTACAAAACCTTCACCAGCAGAAATATACCGCTTGTGTTTTTCGATAGAGTTGTAGATGAATTAGAGACAAGCAAGGTAGTAGTGGATGATTTTAAGGGTGGATTTATTGCTGCCGAACACCTTATTTCGAAAGGGTGCAAACGAATTGCACACATTAGCGGACCGCAACATTTGAACATATACATCAATCGTCTTCAAGGCTTTTTAAAAGCAATGCGTAAACACCATATCGATATTAATGAAGAATTAATAATTGAAAGTCCATTAACGCGGGAAGATGGTTTGAGGTGTGCAAAAACACTTTTGGAATCAGACAATCCGCCTGATGCTATATTTGCCGGGAATGATACAACTGCCCTAAGCATTATTCTTTATGCCAAAGAAAAAGGGATTAAGATACCCGAAGAGGTAGCGGTAGTTGGATTCAGTAATGAACCTTTCTCTGAATTCCTTAGCCCTTCTTTAACCACAGTAGAACAATCTGGTTTTGATGTGGGAACCAAGGCAACAGAACTTTTATTGGATATTATCCAGAATAAAACAGGCAACAAGCAGGAAACCATTGTACTTCCTGTTAATTTAATTGAGCGAGAGTCGTCAGACAAGAAATAGGAATATCCAATTTATACTACAACTCCTCTCAATAAAAACACCCTTAAAGCAATGCTTTAAGGGTGTTTTTATTTCATATTATTCACAACATAAGGAGCAATTACAGTTTTTACATTAAACTATAATATTAAGACAGGCTGGTTGCTACATAAACATCCCACTATAAGCCATATATAGCATTAGAAAATAGTTTAATTCCCACTAGTCAAACCATCCTCAAATCCACTCTTGACATTAAAAGAGATCATACATTCACACTATATAATTGGCAATTGCAACCAACCTGTCTAATCCCACTATCTTTATCACAAAGGCATACACAAAAAATATTACTCTTATTCCTTTAAGAATTGTCTTTGCTTCATAAAACCATTTGTGAATTACTGCAATCGTATATCTCCAATTGCTTTATAATATTTTGCTTCGTTTGTTTTTACTTCAGCTTTTGCATTGATGTAATCGGCATGCGATGTTTGCCATTGCAACTGAGCATCCAACAATTCTCTTGTTGTAGATACACCTTCCATCAATCGATTGGATTCCAACTTTAAGTTTTCATTTGCTTGCTCCAAAGAAGTTGACGTAAAATCCAATTTCACCAAAGATTCTTTTAACCTAAAAATGGCCTGTCTGATTTCCAAAGTGATCATTTCAGAACTTTCATCAAGCTCTAATTCTGCTTTCTGAATTGCCATTTTATTTTGAACTTTCTTTAGCTTTTTCTCTCCCCAATGAAATACTGGTATACTCATAGTAACACCCGCATTAAAAGTAAATTCATTCTCTTGCTTAGCGTAACGATTTGGATTCTGAGATACATAGTTTGCAAAAGATACAATCTGTGGCAAATACTCTGCATTCACCATTTTCTTCTCAACCTTCGACATTTCGACTTGATTGTTTAGCAACTTAATCTCAGGTCTATTGCCCAAATGAGTATCATTAAAAGTAATGGCAGACAAACGACCCGGAATGTTGATAATAGAATCCTGAATTTGTATTGATGACAAAATACCATTCCCAATTCTTTGGTTTAAGCTCATCTTGGCCAACTCTAAATTGTTCGAAACTTCAATCAACGCCAGTTTGGAATTGTTTAGTTCAACTTGTGTTTTTAAAACTTCATTTTTTGTAACAATTCCAGTTTCATACCTGTTACGAACCTCCTTCAACACATCAGTCAAAAGAACAATAGATTTCTGCACAACATCCTTTTGTTCCTGAAGCGATACGACTCCCCAGTATTTGGTTTCCACATCAACCATCAGTTCAGATTTTGTCAAATCAACATTATCCTCAGCCATTGCCTTTCCTAATGATGACAATTTATTGGCATGCCTTAACTTTCCACCCATGTAAATTGGCAAATTCATTCCAATACTTGCTGAGTAGGAATTGTTATAGGCAAGATTCGAAGAGCTTCCTGGCGAATATACCCCACTTGGCTTACCATCAACTGTTGGCAATTCATAACCAGGCACTACCATTTTATTTGGATCCTTCAAATAAGTATATGAAGATGATAAGTCAAATGTTGGCAACATTGATCTTTTACTCAATGTTAAAGCTGCCTCGCTTGACTTCAAATCAGACAAAGCAGTTTTCACTGATTGGTTATGTTCCAATGCTTTTTGTTTGCAGTCTTGAAGCGTTAATACTTCTTGTGCATTTATTTTGAAAATCGTCAATAATCCCAATAAAAGAACCATTGAAATCTTTAATATGATATTATTCATAAGTTTATTTTCATCGGATTGTTACTACTTGATGCGAAATATGTGTTGGTCGTTTGAATTTTTCCTTTTTCGAATACAGCTTAATAAAAAGTCGTTCTCCTTCTGAAGGTACATGTCCAGTTTCTTCATTCTGGATTGTTCTATCATTTTAACTGCCTCGAACTCTACGTAGTCGAACTTGCTATAACGCATAGCCAGATTAAATACTCTTTCCTTAATATCTTCCTGGTCAATAGCCTCATCTGCAATATGTTTTTGAAGTAAATCGGATGAGTGCACCTTATCGTTCTGGAAAAGTATTTTTATAGGATTTACATACATCAAACTAGACTCAACAAATGTTGCTCCTCCTTTGGGAATATTCACAAAGTTGTAGTTGTCGTTATCTATATAAAAATTGCGCGAAACAATCCTTAGGTCGGAAGCCATACTCAAGCTAAACAGCATTGTATTTACAGGCTTGGAGTAAACCGAAAAAACAACCATATGCATAGATTTAATTTTCAGCAACAATTGATTAAAGGTTCGGAATATTCGTAAAATATTGCCCTCATAACCATTCGCTTCATATAAAGCATTCCACTTCTCCTTGTATTTCTCTAAGCTAAAATTCGGATGATTATTACTTATAACCAGCGTTTTGATCTCCTCACTATCGTTTACTTCGTCCAGAAACTCCAATAATTGACTTCTATGATCGAAGGTTTCCTGTTCCAGGATCAAATTGCAATCCAAGTGGAGAACCATTATTCTTTCGTTTTGCTCGGAATAGAAATATTTAGAATTTACATTCATCTGTCTATATTTTTTTTGAGTTGTCAGGTGGTTCGATAGTTATCGAAACCACCATAGGTTTTATTCTACCAATGAGTTTTAAGCATGCGCTTCATAGAATCTTTCTTGTGACAACAGTTCAATTATTCAACCTTAATTCCATAAAAGATAACATACAGCAGAGGCACCACAACCAAAGTAAGAACCGTGGCAAACAACAATCCGAAGATGATGGTAATTGCCATTGAGCCATACATGGCATCAGAAATAATTGGTAGCATCCCCAGTATGGTTGTAACTGCAGCCAAAGCCACCGGACGCAAACGGCTGATTGCAGCACTAATCACTGCTGGAAATGGTTTCATTCCTTCGGTATTCAGATTCAGATTAATCTGATCCATCAACACAATGGCATTTTTCAGAACCATTCCAATAAGTCCAAGAAATCCAACAATGGCCATAAAACCAAATGGATTATTGGTTACATACAGTCCAATTCCAACGCCAATAATCGACAAAGGAATAATGGCAACAACCACTAAGGATTGGCGTACACTATTAAACAACATAACGATGATAAACACCATCATCAACATGGCAAGAGGGAAGAATTTTCCCATACCTTCCTGTGATTCTTTAGAGGTTTTGTATTCCCCATCCCACATAAAACGATAACCTGCTGGCAATGGAATGGCTTCAATCTGATCTTTTACTTTGCTCAATAGAGTAGCACCAGTCATATCCGGATCAACAGGATCACACTGCACGGTGATGGCACGTTGACGATTGTAACGCTTAATTACACTATTTTCCCATGTTAGTGTAATGCTATCAACCACCTCTTTTAATGGCACCGAATAAGATCCGGTTTGTGACCATACACTGGTATTTTCAATGGCATCGATACTATTCTTCGATTCCTGATCAACCTTTAGCATTACAGGCAATTTCTCTTCATTCTCGCGATACAAACCAATTCCTAAACCTGTACTGGTTAGCTGCTGAATGGAATTTCCCAGGTCGCTTCTTGAAATTCCTGCTCGCGATCCTTTTACATCTGAATAATGAGGAGCCCAGGTTAATGCTTTATTTCTCCAATCATCGCTAATATCTCCACAATCAGGCGTATTGTACATTATGCCTTTGGCTTGTTCGGCCAAATTTCTTAGAACCGCAGGATCAGGACCAATAAAACGTCCCTCTACTTTATAAGCAATAGGTGGTCCGGCAATGTATTTTTTCACCCTAACTCTTGCCTGAGGATAATTCTCCAAAAAATGCTTTGTAAGCTTAGGAACCATATTATCTGTTTCTTCCGGACTGTGGGTTTCAACCATTAATTGTCCGAAACTGGTATTGTAATTTTGGGCATGAGCCATCAGCAAATAACGAGGTGGTGTTTGGCTAATGCTGGTAATCACATTCACTACCTCAGGGTAATTCTCAAACAACTCTTTTTCGGCCTTCGCCAAATCATCTTCTACACTCTTTACCGAACTCCCCTCGGGCAACCAATAATCAACTACGAAATAGGATTTCTCCATTGCCATAAAGAATGCTTGCTTCAAGTTTGAAAATGCAAACAACGATATGGCCATAAACAGAATTACAGTAGCCAATGACAACCATCTTAATTTTAAAACCTTAATCAGAAAGCCTTTAAATACCTGGTAAAACTTACTCTCGTAAGGATCTTTGATTTCTTTAGGTGCTTTCAGGAATCTTTCGTTGGTTAAGGCTGTTTGAGTCATTGCAAAAAACCAACTTAAGGTAAGCGAAATGGCAAGCACAAGAAATAAATCCCTACAGATTTCCCCTGCATTATTAGGCGCCAAAAACACTGGTAAAAAAGCTAATATGGCAATCAAGGTAGCACCCAATAAAGGAAGAGACGTTGAACTGGAAATGTTTACAATTGCCTTTCTCCTATTCATCCCTTTCTGCAAAGAAACCAAAGCTCCATCGGTTACAACAATGGCATTGTCAACCAACATCCCCATGGCAATAATAATTGCTGCCAGTGAAGTACGGTGAAGACTAATATCCATGGAATTCATCACAATCAGAGTTCCCAAAATAGAGAATATCAATCCACTTCCGATTAGCAAACCCGATTGCCACCCCATAAACAACAGCAATACCACCACAACAATGGCTACCGAAGTAATCAGGTTTACGATAAAACCATCATTGGCATTTTCAACCTCTTTGGCTTCGTTGTAAATGGATGATATTTCAACTCCCAAAGGCAAATTAGGTCGTATGATATCCAACTGGGCATTTAAGTTCTCAGCTAGCGTTAGTACATTCCCTCCTTTTGTAGTAGATACGGCCAAACCAATGGCATTTTGCGTGTTTCTTTTCATTAAACCTCTAGCGGGCTCAAGAAAAGATTTCTTAATCTCAACCACATCTTTTAAGCGGAACTGCTCATCGCCAACCTGAACAATGGTATTCTTAATCTCTTCCAGATTCTTAAAGGCATCATTTCCTGAAACCCTGATGTATCTGTCATTAATTTCAATATTTCCTGCAGCGGCAATTTGAGCCTGCGAATTAAAGGCTTGTGCTATAATCCCCGGGTTGATCCCCAATTCCGATTTCTTCGATTCCTTAATGATAACATCAACTACTTCGGTACGATTTCCAAAGAGTGAAATTTTCCCCACCTGGTCAACAGGCAACAGCTCTTGCTTGATGTATTGCGCATAGTCGTTCAGTTCTTCGTAAGTAAAACCATCGCCGGTTATGGCATAAAACATTCCATACACATCACCATAATCATCAACCACCTGAGGAGCATGAGCTCCCGAAGGCAATCCTCCTTCAGCATCTTTTAGCTTTTTACGCAGAATGTCCCAAACCTGTGGCATTGCACTGTTACGGAGCTTTTCTTCATAATCTATTTCGACAATAGAAAGACCGGCGTATGAGCTAGAAGATATTTCATCTATATTATCCATACTTTGAGCCGCTCGCTCTATCACTTCTGTAACTTCCTGCTCAACTTCATGTGGCGAAGCTCCCGGATATTGCGTAATAACCAAAGCTGTTTTGATGGTAAACACCGAATCTTCCAATTTACCAATGGTAAAGTAAGATGAGATACCACCTACCAACACAAGAAGCAACAAGAAGTACATTACTACCTTGTTCTTTAGTGAATATTCTGTTAAACTCATTATTATATCCTATTTAAATTTAAAGCTTGGATAGCATTACAATTTGTTCCCTACATTGGTCTTTGAAAAACCTTTGTACTTTTTCACTTTAGTTCCTTCCGATAAGAAATTCACTCCAGAACATACAATGTTTTCTCCTCCACTTAATCCTTTCCTAATCTGGATCATATCATCTCCTACAATTTTACCTCTAAGTACTTCTTTTGAAGAAACCGTGTTTGTGCTTTCATTAAAAAGCCACACGTAAGTTTTATTCTCTTTGCTATAAATACTGCTTATAGGAATTTCTAAACTAGACGAGGTATTGTCGGTATCAATAATTTCCAAATGAGTAGTCATTCCGGCACGCAAATTCACATTTTCAGGAGCATCAATCAGGATGGAAATAGGATAAGACTGTTTCGACATACTGGTTTTGTGACCTACTTCTTTTAAATTACCCGAAACTCTAATTTTCTGATTGCCCAAATCGATTAAACAGGCATATTGCGTATTATCGTTTATCTTCGACAAATCCTCCAAAGAGATCCAGGCCTTTACTTCAAACTTCGACAGATCAATAAAAGATACAATTGCCTGTCCTGGATTTACCTCTTCGTAATTGTTTACAAAAACATCGCTGATATAACCCGAGAATGGAGCTTTCAATTCGGTATCTTCCAATGCATTCTTAGCCGATTCATAAGCTGTTTTGGCAGCCGTATAATTCGATTCCATCTGGTCGTATGTACTGGCAGAAACACTCTCTTTTTCCAAAAGAGTTTTGTAGCGCTTGTATTCGGCACTTGCCAATTTGTAGGCTGCCTGCGTAGACTCTACTGCGATTTTATAATCACGTGGATCGATTTTGGCAATCACCTGTCCTTTTTGCACATAGTCACCAATTACATCGTTTAGCTTCACCAACGGACCTTTTACACGAAAAGCCAGTTTGGTTTCACGTTTTTCGTTAATGCTTGCAGGTACAGTAGTTGCGTTCTTATTGCTTGTACCCACACCTATCTTAACTACTTTAACCGCTCGTACATATTCCTTCTCTTTGACCTTTTCTTTGCAGCCAACAAAAATCAACATCCCTACCAACAAATAGCTGATTCCCTTTAAATACTTCATTGCTTAATACTTATTGAATTATTTACTGATTTACTCTCTTATTATTACTTTCGATTGATGTAAACTATTTTGGTTTCTTTAGTTTACTTTTGTTCAAAAAATATAGGTTTCTATAGTTACTCAAGGTTCCTAAGAAGCCTATATCTTATTTATTATGAATTGATTCTATTTTCTTATAGAGCTAAAGAAAAAGTCTAACTGACGCTTTGTTGTTCTTCTAAATTCACTTACATCTCTATATTTAATCACATTGAAATTCATTAATGCATACAACATGTCCTTTATAATAGTAGCATCTGCATTATCCCTTAACAATCCCAGTTGAATTCCTTTTTCGAAAAAGGCAACCAATACTTTGTGATGAATACTTAATCTCTCTTCCACCAATTGAGATATCCGAGGATACTCTGTTCTGACATTCTCCGAAGTAACAAGTACAATTTGATTCACACTATTCACAATCTGAGTCGATAAACCATCAAGCAGCGTGTAATAATCTTCATCTTGTTCGATGAATTTCTTCACACCGCCCAATTTCTTATTAAAATTATCCTCATAGCATTTGTACAGCAAGTCTTCTTTATTTCCTATGATTTTATAAAGCGTTCTTTTCGACATACCGCACTCCCTGGCCAAATCGTCCATGTTCCATCCTTTAATTCCATAACGAATTAGTAGATTTAAAGTACTTTCATAAACAACTCTTTCAATATTTTCGTCTCCAATTTTCATTACAAAGTATACTACTTACCTGTTTTTAGTTTACTGGGTGTAAAAGTAGATTTGTTTTTCTAACCAAACAAGTCATTTTAGATAATTTAACAATTGGAAACACAAAGAAGCAAACTTCCCCTTTACATGGATCATTCATTTTGTAGCCTTCGAAAGAGAATGAACTTAAGCAGTACTTTATTTTCCTGTTTTTCAAGAAAGCAGATCCCATACAAATGAATAAAGTGAAGATCAATATTCACTTTTTAAATTCATTCTAAATTAATGCAAATAAATTATAAGCTAAATAGGAGGCAATCATCACTAAAAATCCGCTGAAAACATAAACAAACATTACACCTCAGCATAAATATCACACCAGGAAGAAGTAAAGGTATTTTACTGTTAACAACGATTAATTTTTAAAAGAGGGTTTGAAGCTAGTATTATTTTTTCTAGCTTTATTATTGATAAGAAGCCTCGCAGTCTTTTGAACAAACTTTGGACGGTTTACGACATCAGACTGCGGGCTAGTATTCACAGGTAAATATACAAATATTATGACATTACCTTTTTACTTGCGTAGAAATCCTCTCACACAGCGTGATGATGATTTTTCGGCGCAAACTTTGGTTTTCGAAACTTCCGAATTCGAAGCCATTGTTTCCAAAGCCGTAAAACGCCACTCTTCCTTAAACGAAGTTGATGCCACCTTAGCTGTAAATGCTGTGTTCGAACAGGTTTATGAAGAGCTATTGGCAGGCAACAATGTTATTACACCCATGTGTAACATTCGTTTAAGCATTGCAGGTGTTTTTGATGCGGACCATATGGATTTCGATCCGGAGTATCACAAAGTAAATTTGAACTTTACTCCTGGTATCGATTTTAGAAATTTAGCACAGGAAGTGAAGCTGAAGAAAATTACAGCTTCCGACGTGCTGCCTAAAATTGATGGATTCGAAGATTCGGAAAGCGAAAGCAAAAATGAAAAGATTACCCCAGGCAAGGGCGGTATTGTGAAAGGATCCAAGCTAAAATTGAACAAGGACAAAGCCGATGAAGGTTTGTTCTTTATTGCAGCCGACGATACCGAGCACAAGGTAACAACCTACATGCGCAACATGCCTTCTGAACTGATCTTTTCCATTCCCGATGGCTTAACGGCTGGAAAGTACCGTTTAGAAATTCGTACTTACTTGGAAGGGAAAACACTACGTACTGGACAGTTAGACTATGAATTGACCGTAGATTAATCGCTTCCATTTATTCAGGAAACTCTCCGAAGCTCTTTTTTCGGGGAGTTTTTTTATGCCCGTTATTCTTAAAATGTCCTTCTTTCAAAACTTAGTATACTTCTGGTCCGACTCTAAGTATGCTTCTGGTCGAAGACTTAGTATGCTTCTGGTCCGACTCTAAGTATGCTTCTGGTCGGAGACTTAGTATGCTTCTTCTTGGACACTTAGTATACTAAGTTTTTTATAACAAAAAAACCACTCACATAATATGAGTGGGCTTCCACAATTATTAAAGTACATTTATATATTTAAAGGGTAATCTTCGAAGACCTTTCCATCAAGCAATCTTCCATTATCTTTTTTACTTCGTTTTACTCCATCTGCTCCCCAAGTCCCCCATTGTTTAAAGAAAAATGCAACATTTTGTTCTTCACATTGCTCTTTGATGTTTATTGCCCATTCCCTTTTCATTGGTCGTGCTTTTGGACCGCTTTCTCCTCCAACAATTACCCAATCAATTCCCTCTAAATTTATTCGACCAAGATCTTCCAAAAGTGGTTCAACAGATAAGAATTTTATCGATGCATTTAGTTCCCTCAAACGGTCAATTCTACGCAACCCACTTTTTTTATCTTCAACTGTTACTCCAAGCCATACATTTTTAGGAATTTCTCGATCTTTAAAATAAGTATACATTGCATCTTCACGCTTAGTTAAAAGCTGATAGATATGATGTGGTGTTCTATTTATTACATCAACAATTTTATCCAAATATTCAATTGGCATTTGTTCATGAAACAAATCGCTCATTGAATTCACAAAATATTTAGTAGGTTTCTTCTTTTTTAAGGGTTGATCTAATCTTTCAGGCATTAATGAAAAATGAAAACCATTTTCATACCCAGGAGTCCGCATAGCTTTCAGTCTTTTAGCCATTACTTCTGCGTAACAATTGATACATCCTGCAGAAACTTTATTACATCCCGTTGTTGGATTCCAAGTTTCCTCTGTCCATTCAATTTTTGTTTTTTTCATCTTGAGTCCATTTTATAATGGTTTCCTTTTTTGGAGATTCTGATATACCCCACTTTCTACTATCCGATACAGTCTTATTATTTTCGACAAAGATACGCACCTTTTTCAATACATATAATTCTTTTATCACCTCCTTCAAATGCATTGGCCGGAAACCTTCCCTGATAGTAAAATCAATTGCAGCAGAATTAGTAACTACCTCTTCACTTTCAAGATATTTAATCAATTTCTTCCTAAACAAAGAATGAAATCTGGTATTTTCATGATTTGAAAACAAAGATGTTTGACTAGACTCCTTTACCTTAAAACATTTCCCATCATCTGTATTTTTAAAGGCAACTTTATTCATACATAACATTCCTGAAGGATGTCCTGTAATTAAAAAAAGAGAATTTTTACTACCTCCACCATCCAATAACACATAACGAACATACGGGACAGGATTCATTCTATTAATCTTTATCTCTGTAAGAAGCCTTGACTTAATATCCGTCATAAATTCATGAATATCGTTATAGTCTGCCATACCCTTTTGAGTAAACTCTTCGATAAATATTCGAGTTTTATGTTCCTTTTTAAATTTTGCAGACGTGAATCTATATGTGAAGAATACAGGTAGAAAAAGTAATACCTCAGAATGTGAAAGCAACATTAAATTCTGCAAATCAACCATTTTAACATTTGAATAGGTAAAAGGATCTAGAAAAAAGAATTTAGGAATGGAACTTTTCTCTGGTCGCCTCACCAAATCTGGCAATAAATCTTCGTATTTTTGGTTACGGATATGGATTTTTATAATATCTCTATTGAAAGAAAAAGCTGATATTTCTTTTTTTAAATTTTCTATATTTCCAAGATCCTCATCATTGAATAAAACATGGACTTTTAGATTTTCTTTGGAATTAAACTTAGGATTTTTAAGAATGTAATTAAGCCTATTTAAAAGAATCAATGGACTACCATTATGATCCCCATTTTTACCTGGTCCACAAAATAAATCTGCAATTAAACAACTTCCATAAGTCATTAATAACCTTGGTAAATATTCTATTATATACTCCTCGTAAATCTTTGTTTTCTGATAAGTTAAAACTGATTGTTTTTCAAAAAAAGCTTCGTTTTGCATTATATAGATTAAAGGTCTGTTATTATTTTTATTGATAAATATAATAAAAAAAAGGAATCCAAACATAAATTTAAACCCTTTTAGCTTTGTAAATATTATCTGTACACCACCCCTTTGCCTATCCTTACGAAAAAATCCATTCTTGTGGCTTTAAACCCAAATGCTATCACTCATAAATAGCAGAATACTTTTAATCAAGACTGAAAGTCTTGCAGCATCAGCAAAGGGCAACGCTCTTTGATCACAATTGTATAAAACCCCAAAGCCCTGAAGGGGCGAAAGCTCACGCCCCTTCAGGGCTATTCATTAATTTATTTGAAAAATAGGGCGTTGCCCTACTCTATTGCTTGCGCCTTTTCAAGGCTTACCGTAAATGACTTTGTTCTGTCTCCCCCGCTGCCGCACGAATCCTTTCGTGTGGCTTTAAATTCAATGCAAGCATTATCAGCTCATTTTGAATTTGACACTAAAAAAAAAGGTACTCGCATATTACTTACAAGTATTAACTGTTTACTCGCCACACGAAAGGATTCGTGCGGCAGCTTTGTGTAGAGCTATAAAACTAAAGTGCAACTCCTACGGAGTATTAGCCTGTTAGATGAATTGAAGGCTACAATACTTTATGTTCTACGGACAAATTAAAGTGGTGAACATACCGCGCAGCGGTTAAAGGATTGTAATCAGAATGATACGATTTTAATTATCCCTGTAGGGGATAAACCAATGCGATACAACTTTTATTGCCAATGCATTATAGAAAACACAAACTAAACTTGCCTGGCAAGTAAGCTAGCAAGAGTTTTTTCTCAATCATGACATTCAACATCTTTCCTATCAGCGATATTCTTTATCTTGTGCATGAAAATAAACACTAATAATTTACGATATCATGAAAAAACTTACTGCATTTGCTTTGCTATTGGTGAGCATCACCTTTGCAGCACAAGCACAATATGCTGAGTATTTTACGAACGCTACCATGCGTTTGGATTACAATCATATTGGTAATGCCAACGAAGAACACTTTGCTTTCGACCAAATGGTGAACGATGGCGAGTGGGCCGGAAGTAAAACTGCCTTGCTGGATGAACTGAACCTGGGCAAATACTTCTTCGAGATTAAAGATCCTAAAACTGGTAAATTACTATACTCACGAGGTTTCTCGAGCATTTACGGCGAGTGGGAAACGACTCCTGAGGCTGAAAAGGAATGGGGATCATTCCACGAATCGGTACGTTTTCCCTGGCCTAAGCAAGAGGTGGAATTAACAATCCTGAAAAGAAATATCAAGAATGGTTTCGATCCGGTTTGGACTTATATGGTAAATCCTGAACATCACCGTTCGTTCCGTGGCGAGGTGAAAAATCATTACACCACTCACGATATTGTGGTAAACGGAAATCCTGAAAAGCAAGTGGATATTGTGGTATTGGGCGAAGGATATGCAAAGGAAGACATGCCAAAATTCAAGAAAGATGCGGAACGTTTTGCTGAGGTTCTTTTAAGCACTGAGCCTTTTGCCAAGTACAAAAACAAATTCTCCATTAGAGCGGTAGAAACTCCTTCTCCTGATTCTGGTGTAAACCATCCTCATCAGGACATTCATACCCGTTCGGCTCTATCGGTTACTTACGGTGCTTTCGGTTCGGAACGCTATGCTTTGGGTTACGACAATAAAACCATTAGAGATGCTTCGGCAGCTGTTCCTTACGAGTTTACCGCAATTCTAATGAACGATTCGATTTATGGTGGTGGCGGTATCTACAACTTGTACATTACTGCTGCGGTTGACAATGCTTTCCAGGAGTATTTATTTGTTCACGAATTTGGTCATCACTTTGCTGATTTGGCAGATGAATATTACACATCGGCAACGGCCTATGAAATGGATGCTGAACACCTGGAGCCTTGGGAATTGAATGTTACCGCAAACACCGATCCTGAAACCATTAAATGGAAAGACATTGTAACACCAGGCACTCCAATTCCTACGCCTTGGGAAAAGAAAAAATACGACAAGCACAGTATCGAGGTACAGAAAAAGCGTGTAGAAATGCGCAAGGCCAAGGTAGAAGAAAAGGTAATGGAAGATTTCTTTATCAAGAAGCGCGAATGGGATGACAAGCTACTATCGAATATGGAACACAGTGGTAAAGTAGGTGCTTTTGAAGGTGCTCAGTACAAATCGAAAGGTTTGTATCGTTCTGCTGCCAACTGTATCATGTTTACCCGTCACAATCAGTTTTGTCCGGCTTGCCAGAGAGCTATTAAATTGATTATTGATCAGACCACGAAATAAGCTATTGGCTATTGGCTTTTAGCCATTGGTAATTGGTTTATAAACGGTTGTAAGTTTTACGCTTGCAGCCGTTTTTGTTACTTCTACAGCTTAAGCCGCTGGGGCTCTTTCTTTTTCCATTGATGAAAAAGAAAGCAAAAAATCTAGGGCGAGTAAGACCAAACCGCTTCTACTTGAAAACTTCAAGTGCGGCGGAGTGATCTTCGAACAAGTTCTCAGCTTCTCCGTCTTACTATAAGTTATTCTTCGTATAAGCAGCTTGTCCTTCCAATGCCCCGAGGGCAACATAGTAAATTGGATTTGTTTCCTTCTCCTTGAGGAGAAGGATAGGATGAGGTGATCAAATAGAAGATTGCATATTCCGTCGCAAATAAACGATTCACTCCAAAGCAAGATAGCAGTTGCGACGATTTACTTGTCCCTTCAACCCTGGGCCTTGCCCCGGCTATTAATATTTGAGCCCTTCAGGCTCTTTCTTCATGCAGTAAATTCGTAAAGACAGCATTAATGCTGTCTCTACTAAAAGTATTTCTATGTAAGAATTGAGGAGAGTGATAGAAAGAATTGGAACACAACTCATCCATTCTGCAACAAACGTGTTACAAAACACACCCACTTCAATTCAACTTTTTCAATCTACATAAAGAAAAATATAATACATTTGCCCTGATTTTGGTGTTCGATTCATCTTTTTCGGATGATAGAATGAAAAGGGAATCCGGTGAGAATCCGGAACAGTACCCGCTACTGTAATTCTCGTTTTACCAAACTGGTGAAGCATAGGTGCGATACCTCTATGCCACTCCGATCTTTAGGAAAGGGGGAAGGCCATCGCATTTGAGAAAAGTCAGGAGACCTGCCAAATAACAACTAATTACATTTTGCTTCCGGGAATCGAAGTACATGTATTGAACAAACGCGCGAGTTCGATATTTATATTCTTGTACCATTGTACTATGGTGTGGAGGTAAGGTGTTGTATTTTATTTATTACTAAAAAACAAGACCATGCTTAAACGAGTTAGTTTATTATTAATTACACTATTGTGTTTGCCAGCCGTTATTTGGGCTCAACAAAGTTTAAAAGGATTTGTACTCGACAAAGATTCGGGTAAACCTATCGAAGGTGCCAACTTGTACCTTAAAGAGTTAAAACAAGGAACAAGCTCCTTAAAAGATGGAAGCTTTCACTTTCCTAATATCAAAGCAGAAGAGTACTTATTAAGCGTAAGTTTTGTAGGATATGAAGATTGTAAGTTGCTTATTGACACACGTAAAGCATCTAACGCAATTAAAATTGAAATCAAAAGAAATGTTACCATTTTGGATGGTGTAAACATCTCGGCCCAAGCAGTAAGAGAAACCGAACAGGTGGTAAAATTAGCTGCTCCTTTAAAAGATATTCCTCTTACCACTTCATCGGTTGGACAGGATTTGATCAAACAAACCGGGGTAAACAGCATTCACGAAGCTTTAAAATACACTACTGGGGTAAAACCATTGGTAAACTATGGTGGTTTCCAAACCTTTACCATGAGAGGATTTGGTGCTCCTGTAATCATGCTTGATGGTGTTCGCGACGAAAGAATGAACTTCTCGAACAGTGCTCCTTTCACTTCTTTGGCTGCAGTTGAAAGAATTGAATTTTTAAAAGGTCCTGCTTCGGTACTATACGGACACACTGCAGTTGGTGGTATCCTAAATGTGGTTCGCAAACAACCTACCAAAGATTTTCATGCCAACTTCTCAGCTAGCTACGGAAGCTGGAATACAACAAGAGTAGAGCTGGGTGCTGGTAACAAAATTAGCGACAAGTTATCGTACCGTTTCGATGCTGGTTTTTCGAATACCGATGGCTGGAGAGATGCAGAAGACAAAACTTTAAATGGCTACCTGGCACTGAACTACGAAATGAGCGAAAACGATTTGTTTGAATTCCGTATAGCTGGAAACAATGATACTTATGGGACTGAAACAGGCTTGCCTTCGGTAAAGTACGATGTATTCGATACAAATGATAACTTGTTGTACAAGCAAGGTGAATTGCCAACTACCTTCGATCGTTCGCAACGCTACAACGACCCTGCGGATTTTCTGGATCATGAAAACTGGAATACTTCTATTAAATATACAAGAAAGCTGAGCGAAAACTCTAAATTGCAGGTTCACACCGCTTATTCTGATGATTTAATTGACTACTTCTCGACTGAAGAGCTTAGCTATTTGACTTCTGACAATGCAATTTATGATTCTTACTACATGAAGGGAGATGCGAAGAAATACATTTGCCTGGATAGTCTTCAAAGAACATTCCCACTTCGCTTTTCGCACGAAACCAAGACTTTCCAGAACACCATTGATTTCAGCACCAAGTTTGATTTAGCTGGTTTGGAGCACAATTTTAATGCTGGTTATTTCTACATGTATATTGATAGAAAGTCATATTCAGGTTATTCTGTTGGCACTGATGTAACAGGAGAAGGATTGTTTGCTAAGATCGCCGTAGTAAATCCAGTTTTGTACCAAGGTGATTTGGAAACTAAGTTTTCGAAAGTTAAGATTTACAATGAGAATGTACATGGCTTATTCTTTCAGGATTTGGTAAGTGTTAGCTCTAAAGTAAAAGTACTTTTGGGAGCAAGATACGACAGATTTGATATGGGAAATCAGTCAGCCAAAGTGATGTCTGGCAGAAACATCAGCGATAAAACCGGACAAAAATCCATTATCAACCACTCTCTCACTTACCGATTGGGAACCGTTTATCAGCCTTCTGAAAATTTATCGCTATATGCTTCTTACGCCAACTTCTTCAAGCCAAAAAGAACTGTCTTCAACGAGAATTACATCTATTTGGATAAGGATGGTAAAGAGTTTACCCCAACAAATGGTAAAGAAGTTTTTGAGCCTGAAGATGGTTACCAGTTAGAAGCTGGTTTTAAATATCAAAGCAACGCCAAACTGCACATCAATGGTAGTGTTTACTACATTAAAAAGAACAATATTGTTGAGTACCTAGGTAAATCAGATGAAGACAAACGAATTTACGGACAAGTAGGCGTAATTGATTCCAAAGGCTTCGATTTGGAATTAAACTACAAACCTTTCGATAATTTAAGCTTTATTGGAGGATATGGTTTCAACATTGCCAAGTATCGCAAGTTCTCTGATAATGCATATCAAAACTCAAAAGAAGGCAATTACATCAGAAACAATCCTAAAAACCATGTATTTGCATGGGCTTATTACAACTTACCAGAGAACATGATAAAAGGTTTAAGTCTTGGATTTGGTATGGATTACAATGATAAAATGTATGTGAACAGTTCAAATTCATACAGTTTGCCACGCTATTTCCTGTTCGATGCATCAATTGATTATCGTAAAAAGAACTTTTATGGAAAGTTAAAAGCAAACAACCTATTTGATCAGAACTATTACTCAAGTACTGTATATTCTAATCAGTATATCCCGGGAATGGAGAGAAATTTCACCCTTACCGTTGGTATGGACATCTAAATTTTAGGTTAATACACATCTATAGGCAATCTTACACTGTTTAAAAATTAGAAAAGAAAATAGAGATTTGCTTATATCCTTTGCTTAATTGCAAATAAAAAAGAAAAGGGCGACCAGTTTGGGGTCGCCTTTTTTCATCTGATTACCTCATCACCTGGGCCCGTCTCCTCCAGGAGAAGGGGAATTGTCTGCAACAAATGTGGGTTGGGTGTTCTCTTCCCCTTAAGGAGAAGGATAGGATGAGGTAAGAAAGAAAGGGCCGCAAGTATTTCAACTTACAGCCCTTTGTTCTATCTGGTAATATCGATTACCTCATCCCCCAACCCCTTCTCCTAAAGGTGAAGGGGAGTCGTCTGCAACAAATGTGCGTTTGGTGTTCTCTTCTCATTAAGGAGAAGAATAGGTTGAGGTGTTAAAACTCCATTGTTTTAAGATTCTCCTGCCATTTCCAGGCTGAAAGCAAGGTTTCATCCAATGTACTTTCTGCCTTCCATTTTAGTTCTTCGTTTGCAAAAGTGGTATCTGCATAAATCTGCTCGATATCACCTTCACGTCTGTCGGTAATTCTGTGTGGAACCTTCTCTCCAGTCGATCTCTCGAATGAGTTGATAATCTCCAATACCGAAACCCCATTTCCTGTTCCTACATTAAAGAATTCACAATTGGCTTTGTTCTGATCATTCAGTAATCGTGCAATGGCAACCACATGTGCTTTTGCCAAGTCAACCACGTGAATGTAATCGCGAATTGCCGATCCGTCAGGGGTGTTGTAATCATTTCCAAATACACTTAGCTCTTTGCGAATACCAGCTACAGTTTGTGTTAGGAAAGGAATTAAGTTGTTAGGAACACCCAATGGCAACTCACCAATTAAGGCAGTCTCATGCGCTCCAATTGGATTAAAATATCTCAAAGCAATTCCTTTCAAACTTGGGTTTGCCTTGCACACATCACGGATGATGTCCTCACAAATGCTCTTGGTATTTCCGTATGGCGATTCTGCTTCCTTTCGTGGAGTTTGCTCGGTTACCGGCAATTGATCCGGTTGACCGTACACTGTACACGATGATGAGAATACCAGGTTCTTCACCTCAAACTCCTGCATGCACTCCATTAGGTTCATTAAAGAGTTTAGGTTGTTGTGGTAATACATCAATGGTTTTTCAACCGACTCGCCCACTGCTTTCGAAGCTGCAAAATGAATAATGGCTTCAAGATTTGTATGCTTTTCGAAGAAAGCTTTTGTCTTTTGTTTATCCGTTAAATCAAAACACTCAAATTCTGGTTTTGTTCCTGTTATCTTCTCAATCTGATCCAGAACTTCAACTTTAGAGTTTGACAGATTGTCAACAATCACCACATCAAATCCATTGTTCTGTAATTCTACTACCGTGTGAGAACCAATAAAACCAGTTCCTCCGGTTACCAATACTTTTTTATTCATTTGTTTTTTTTGATTTATTCCTTAAATCACTGTCAATATTAAAAGACAGGATTGAGTACAAAAGTAAACATATAATTTTTAGCAGGAACAGAATATTTGTCATAAGGTGTCGCTCCCCACGAATTATCTCCTGCTACTCCCATCATTTTCAGATCCAGATTAATGAATACTCCATTTTTCTTCATAATATCATTGGTATGTCTAAAATCCTCATGAGAAATCTGATCGAAGTCTTCCAACGGATTGTGGTGAGCAGAAAACCCCAGTTTATCCTTAGAACTGATTCTCAGTCCCACTCCATTTTGATTTCTCAGTTCGAACCAACGAACATCGGTTTTGTAACCATTCTCCTGTGGACGCACATACTTGAAATACTGGTCGGCAACTTTTCCCTTGTACAAACCCACAAAAGCACCACGATTTCTATCTGCATAATTCTCATGCGGACCACGACCAAAATAAGATAGATTGTCAAAGTTTACGGGCAATTCCATGCGCATACCAAATCGAGGCATATCAGGTAATTTCTCTTTTCCTAGCTTGATATTTGTGGTAATTTGAATCTCTCCTCCTTTATCAATTGCATACTCAACAACCTGCTCCGAATCAATTTTAGGGTGCAGGAAGCTTGCTTTTACAAGTACTTTATCATCTTGCTTTTCACTTTCAATGCTCGATAATTCGATGGAATTGGAGACTTCTCTCCAAATGCCCAATCGCTTTATCATGTTGCTTCCCTTGTCATTGTCATTAGGAGCTCTCCAGAAATTGATAAAAAATCCTTTCTGCAAGAGTTCCATCCCTCCCATTTCATAAGAAGATAGAATACCTGTTTGCTTGTTAAAAGTGATTTCGAAATTCTCTCCTATCACTCGAATGCTTTCCGATTGATCTTTCAATTCCAAATCAGAATGCTTTGCATTTACAATTTCCTTTTCTTTAAACAAAGGCAATTGAAACTGATCGTGTGCCACTTCAAATCCTTTGGGGCGAAATGGCTGATCTTTCTTCAGCACAACTGAAAAATCAATAAAGTACTCACATCCTGCTTCTATTTCGATATTTCCAATCGGAATATGAACCAATTCACTTTCTTGTGCAGCCAAATTAAAATGATCCAGTTGGCCTGATTTTACATCTTTACCATTGGCTGAGATATTCCAATGAATTTGGTAATCTTTTAAATCTATAAAGTCATGGAAGTTCTTGATTCTAAAAATGCCTTTTTCAAGATCTTCAGCATAAAACCTTACATTCTGGTAGGCATATTTTACCTCCCACATGGCTGGGTGTGGTGTGTAATCAGCAGAAATGATTCCATTCACTACAAAGTTATTGTCCGATGGTAATCCTTTGGGACCATAGTCACCACCATAAGCCCAAAACTCTTTCCCGTTCTCATCTGTTTTCACCAATGCCTGATCAATCCAATCCCAGATGTATCCGCCTTGCAATTGTATGTTTTTCTCATCGTAAATTACTTCCCACAAGTCAACCAAATTGCCATTGCTATTACCCATGGCATGCGAATACTCACTTATAATCATTGGCTTTGTTTGCTTTTTCGAAGCATAAGAGTTCAAATGCTTTACTCCAGGATATTGCGGACAATACAAATCGGTATTCTCACCCATAATGGCACGTTCGTAATGAATTGGTCGGGAAGGATCACGATCTTTTATCCACTTGTAAACGGCAGTAAAATTCTCACCATCTCCTGCCTCATTGGCCATCGACCAAACAATTACCGAAGGATGATTCTTATCTCGTTCTACCATTCGGATATTTCGATCGAGATGAGCCTCTTTCCATTCAGGATTTTTAGCCAAAGAATGCTTTCCATAGTACATTCCATGCGATTCTATATTGGCCTCGTTGGTAATGTATAGTCCGTATTCATCGCACAGCTCATAAAAACGCTCATGGCAAGGATAGTGGCTGTTTCGAACCGCATTGATATTAAATTGCTTCATCAAAGCAATTTCTTTTATCATGTTTTCCTCACTTACTACATGTCCATTGTGCTGATCGTGCTCATGGCGATTGACTCCTTTTATTAGAACAGGCTTTCCGTTGATATAGAATACCGCATCTTTAATTTCGATCTTTCTAAATCCTACTTTACAGGTAAGTACCTCATCAACACGATCCTTTTTATCCTTCAAGAGGATTAACAAAGTATATAAGTTGGGTGTTTCTGCAGTCCATTTCTTAGGATTTTGAAGCTCTGTTGTAAAGCTCAATTTCAAATCTTTCTTTTTATGAACCTTAGCTGCTTGTGTTTCGGTAGCAATTAATTTTTTGTTTGCATCTAACAGCCTGTACTCTACCGAATAGTTTCCTGATTTTAATTGATGTTTATGGTTTTGCAGATCTACATCTAAAGAGAACAATCCATTCTGATATTGGGAATCTAAATCTGCCTTGGCGAAGAAATCACGAATGCGAACTTTAGGAGTTGAATACAAGAAAACCTCTCGCTCTATTCCACTAATTCTCCAAAAATCCTGACACTCCAAATATGATCCATCTGACCAGCGATATACTTCCACTGCCAGAACATTTTCACCTTTCTTTAAATATTTTGTAATATCCCATTCGGCAGGCGTTTTACTGCCCTGTGAATAGCCTACTTTCTTGCCATTTACCCATAGGTACATGGCCGACTTTACCGCTCCAAACTGAATGAAGATTTGCCTTCCATCCCAACTTTCAGGCAGGGTAAATGTTCTGCGATAAGATCCAACCGGGTTGTAATCATGAGGAACTTTCCCTGGATGTTTTGGATAGATCTTTTCTGTAAATTCCAATTCGTCCGATACAGGAGCTTTGTAATCGGCAAATTCGTATTGATGATTCACATAAATTGGGTAACCATAGCCTTCTAACTCCCAATTCGAAGGAACTTTGATATCCTTCCATGTAGAATCATCATATGAAGCTTGGTAAAAGTTTACTGGACGATCTGCTGGTTTTCTAACCCAATTAAATTTCCAAACTCCATTCAAGCTTTTGTAAAAAACCGATTGCTGCTTTTTCTTGCTTAGTGCAGCACCAATGGTCTTAAACGGAATAAAGGAGGCATGAGCTGCCTCCTTATTCTGATCAAACATTTTTGGATTCTCCAAATCATTCCAAATATTCTGTCTTTCTTGTGCTTGTATAATTAAGGTTGATGTTACCAACAGAAATAAGCCCAAAAATGTTTTTCTACGCATCTTATTCTTTTTTAATTAATGAACATTCAACTGACCTTTTGAATCTGCTTTTTTCAGATTTCGAACACTTGTGCTTCCTGCACCTTCCATGCTCAAATCAATTGGTTTGTTTGTTTTCCATGCTCCACGGGTGAAATCAGGAATATCGATTGGTCGCGATTTGTTTGCAATAGACCACTCGCTTAATGGTGTGATACAACTCCAAGCAGCAGCATCGTAAACATCCATATCTACCGGTAATCCGTTACGCAGACAATCAATCAGTCTCCAATCCATCACGAAATCCATTCCTCCATGACCACCAACTTGCTTGGCCATTTCACCTACTCGGCGAATGATTTCAGGAGTAAATTTCTCTTCCAACTCTTTAAACTGAGCCTGATCAATTACATTGTGTCCAAATGCGATGTGTTGTTTTGGCCACTTTTGTGCAAAGCATTTGGTTCCACTCAACATGTGAATTCTTGAGTAAGGACGAGGAGAACTAATATCGTGCTGAATCATGATGGTTCTTCCCTTATTGGTACGAATCATTTGCATGTCCATATTACCACGCATTTCCCATCCTACAAATTGCTCGAAGAATGGATCTTCCTGAGCCATCTCTTTAATTCTGTGCTTTAATGTAAAATCATCCGACATCATGGCTGTAAGATAATCCATTTTATCTCCACGATTGATATCCATAGCCTGGCAAATAGGTCCTAAACCATGAGTTGGGTACACATTTGCTTTACGCTTATTTTCGTGTAAACGCCACATTTTAGTGTAGGCACCATCACTCATTTTATCATCCTTTGGCTTGTTAAAGTGCCAATAATCAAGATCATGAATATAAGCACCTTCGCCATGAATCAAATCCCCAAACACTCCTTGTTGTGCCATGCTGATGGTCAACATTTCGAAAAAGTCATAACAACAGTTTTCCAAAATCACACAGTGCTTGCGTGTTCTTTCTGAGGTTTCTACCATCTGCCAGCACTCATCAAGAGTTTTAGCCGTAGATACTTCAACAGCTGTATGCTTGTCGCCTTCCATTGCAGCAATTGCAACAGGCACATGCCATTCCCAAGGAGTTGCGATGTATACCAAATCAACATCACCACTATCACAAAGCTCTTTAAAGCCCAAATCACCATTCACATACTCTTTGGCTTTTGGTAAACCCGCATCCGAAAGTATTTTTTGTGCTCCATCAACAGCAGCTTGACGAATGTCACAAACTGCAGTAATTTCAACACCCTCTATATATGTCATTCGCTTTACAGCTCCCGAACCTCTATCTCCAATTCCAACAAAACCTACTCTTACCGTTTCAAGTTTAGGTGCAGCATATCCACACATGTTAAAACTCATTTTTGGTAGCTTTCCCGCCAGTTCCTTAATATGCGGTAAGTTACTTTCCTCTTTTGTTCCTGCACACGATGCTAAAGGTGCAGCCGCAATCACTCCAGCTCCTAAAGCCAGGTTACTTAAAAATGATCTTCTGTTCGTTGCCATTATTGAATGTTTTAATAGTCTGTTTATCAATTTAGTTTTCTTGACTAAATTTAATCTTTTTACTTATACTTTGATTAACAAAAGCTTAATTAAAAAGAGGAAATATAATCCTCCTTTTAATTAAGGTAATTTGGTGAAATCTATATTTGGTTGTGTTTGTGTTTTCTGTCTGATAAAATCTGTATCGAATGCCACTCTATCGCTAAAAAAGCCACAGTTTCTCAAATAGAATTTTCCGTTCTCTTCTCCACCGGCATAATCTCTTCTTGCGTCTTTTCTGGCAGTAGCATCTGCAGTAAATTTAGCCTCGTTCAATTCATACCATATACCATTTTCATCAACTACCCATTGATTGGTGTAATAAGCTTTTCTGTCGAAAGGTCCCATTTCAGTAATAAAGTTCTCTAAAAATGAATGAGGCCTCTTTAAGTAAGTGCTTGTTTTAGGTCTTTTAAAACTTGCAATCAATTCCCACTCTCCTTTTTCAGGAGCATAAAACCATGCTGTATAGTCGGTACAATTGTTATCCGAAGGAAGACCTTTCAATAAAAATTTATAGGTATTATCGGCTTTCCAATTGTATACTTTGTAACTCTGTCCACCTGATCCTTCATTTCCAAATTTACCAGTAGTTACACCATCACCTTTTTTCAATAATTTAATTCTGTATTCTTCAGGAATACTGTTTGGGTCATCGGTTTGGTATGGACTCCAAACTGAAAATAGTATTCTTCTTTCGGTTTCTGAATTTACCTGTATGCCAAAGTATCCTTCGGCGAAACCATTGGCCATAAAATATGATCCCACTACATCCTGACCAGCTGGTACAGTAACTTCATTATAAAACCATTCAACATTTTCCACAGTATTCGGAACCTTATAGGCCAGATGCACTGAAGGCCCTCTTCTGCCCCAGTAAAAATCATCCTTCACACAAATTACAGGCTTCGAGCTAACTTCACCTCCAATTAAAATATCTGTAAAAGTACCAAAGGTGGTTCCTGATTTTTCAACTCCTTTTACATCCACATGATAATAGCCTGGTTCCGCAACAGTAAAGCTTCCAACATCTAATTTTGAAAAGTTCGATTTCGAAAGTTTGATTTCTTTACTTTCATTATTGAATGAAAACTCAACTTTTGATTCGCCATTTGTGTTTTTTGCTCTAACTCCTAATTGTATTTCCCCTGCTTGCTCTACCCAAAACCAAGTTCTTATTACTGATTCTTTATTATTCCAGTTACTCACACCATTCTCTGTAATCATTTCACTGTTCAGATTAGTTTGATTAATTACCCATGAGTTACCGGCTACCGGCACACTAACGGTATAATTCACTGAAGTAGGTTTAGCTTCTTCGCCGTCGCTACTTTTACCGCATGCACTGATTGAAGCTACAATACAACTTCCAAAGATCAGTAGGCTTAAAAATTGTTTCAACATTTTGCTTTTGTTTAAACTTTGTGCCCTCATTACTCATTCCCCTTATTAATGAGGAACACAAAGTATATTGCCTTTGCTTGAATTCTTTACCATTTGCACTTCTCAAACTCAAGGCTTTTTGTTATAAGGATTACCACAAGCGGAGACGGCATGGACCTGAAGATCCATTTCTACCAAATGTATATAAATGACTGTTTAATTATATTTTTAAAACCGCCGTCTCCTGCTTTTGCTAATCACCAACTATGACGTTTATGGATTTTGTTGTAAATCTGGTTGAGCAAGAATTTCACTTTCTGGCAAATATTCAATAATTACATTTGAAAATGGATCAACTTCGAAAAATGGATCATTTCCTCGAAGATGAGTTCCAGGATAAGTTCTATTCAATACTCTGTTATTTCTATACACATCAAACTTTCTATGTCCTTCATAAGCAAACTCTAATCTGCGCTCTTTTAATACCAAATCAAGTACACTTACTTCAGCTGTTACATCAGCAGTTGTATACTCAGCTTCTGCTCCAATTGCACGCTTACGAATTACATTTACATTTAGAAGTGCACCTCCAACATCACCTTTCTTAGCTAATGCCTCAGCTTTGTTCAAGTACATTTCTGCCAATCGAGAAACAATAGGCGACCACAAATGACCACTATTCTCCTGACCAGAACATTTTGTAATAAAGTACTTTGGATAAGTTTGACGAGTAGCCAACTTCTTGGTAATTCTTAATTTTACCGGATCGCCTAACAATGCAGTTGAACCTGTAGTTTTGTTGATTTGATAAGGAGTTACTGTATAGTTCGTTACTCCTCGCTTATCATCCACAACTGCTGTAATTGGCACCTCTTTCTTCACGCTTCCATTGTCATGAGATAACACCTGATACAGAGTTGAGAAATCAGCACTTACTGAATCCTGATGGAATAACAATCCATTTATTTTTTTCATTTCTTCGCTATCATTGGAACCATATGAATTTAAACCATACCATACTCCCCAGAAATCATCAGCATTTTTATCGATTTCCATAGCAGTTACAAATGCAGCTCTGGCATCATCTGCCCACTCCTCAACAATATCACGATAAGTTACAGAAGCATAAAGCTCACCCCAACCAGAACCTTGCAAAGAAGGATTCCCCTGGGCATCAACCTGAGCATACATTCCCGAGAAAGTATACCAATTATCCCACTGTCCTGGATTATCAGCTCCATCAACATATCTTAAAGCAAAAATGGTTTCAGAGTTCTCATCTGGAGTATATTTTGGATACTTCTTAAAATCATCCTTAGACAACAAGTTGAAACGTCCTGAGTTGATTACTTTATCAGCATAAGCAATTGCATTATCGTTATCCTCCATATACAAATACACTCTGGACAATAAAGCTTGTGCAGCTTCCTTGGTTACATAACTTGCAGTCTGCTCTAAACTCAATAACGACTCAGCTTTCTTTAGGTCGGTAACTACTTGTTGGTAACATTCCTTCACTGTAGATCTTGTAGGTTGGTCGTTAACATCATTGGTTAACTTCAAAGGAACACCTAAGTTTGATTCTGGGCTTTGAACGTATGGACGACCAAAAACATTGGTCAAATGAAAATGCAACATGGCACGCAAATAGTAGTTCTGACCAATCATATGATCGATCTCAGCACTTTCTCCTTCAACCGCACGAGCAATAACCGTATTACAACCCACAATTGCTTTGTAAGAAGCAGTCCAAACAGCCTGTTTTCTATATCCTGTGGTCTGACGCTTATAATTGTAGATATAGTATAATGGATCGGTAGTGGAACCACTCAAAGCTACATTATCACCAGCGTATTCTCCAAATCGGTAAAAATTGTTTACCCACGACCATCCATCAGCAATTCCTTTTCCTTTTAGAATAGCGTAGTTCCCAAGAGTTAATGCTTCCAAAGAGTTACTCGATGAATAAACATCATCTTTCTCAATTGTCTCATAAGGCTCACGATCCAGTTCACAAGAAGTAATACCTACAAGTAGAACCGATGCAAGACACCATTTATATATATTTTTAATCATTTGTATCTTCTTTAAATTACTATTATAAACTTTTTACTTTCTCAGTTTAGAATGAGAAGTTTAATCCAAACATGTATCGTTTTGGAATAGCATAATCTCCATATGTTTCAGCTTTTCCATCATCGCTTACTTCAGGATCAATTCCTGAATAATCTGTTAGAGTAATTAAGTTTTCTGCAGAAACGAAAAGGCTTAAGTTCTTCAGGAACTTTAATTTTTCGATATTCGCTAATGAGTAATTAAGAGTTATATTTCTAAGTTTAATATAACTTGCATCTTCAATATAACGAGATGATGTTTTGTTCGATAAGCTGTTACCTCCATTAAGGGCCTGAGGATGAGTTGCAATATCACCAGGCTTCTGCCATCTGCTCCAACCACTGTGTAAGGACATGGCATTAAAAGTTGAGTAAGCACCATCGTTATCATACAACTCTCTTGTTGCATGATAAATATCAACACCTGAAACAAAATCAAGATTCATACTCAATGTGAAATTCTTATAGCTCATTACAGAAGTTAATCCACCAAAGAAATCAGGGGTTGATGTACCAACCATTTGAAGTGTTGCTTTGTTCCAATCGCTAGTCATAGTAACTCCGCCATCTTCGCCAACAACTTCCCATTCTGGCTTACCATTCTCAGAATTTACACCAGACCATTTGCGCATATACCATGTGTCGATATCTTCACCAACTCTACGCAATTTATTATCTTTGATAATATCTTCACCTTCGTAAAGTTCAGTAATCTCATTGCGGTTGAGTCCTACATTTGCATCAACTCTCCAAGAGAAACCATTGTCTTGTGCTTTAAAAATATCAGCTCCAAATACCAACTCGAAACCTTTGTTCTTTACAGCACCAATATTTTCCCAATAACCTTTAAAACCGGATGTTGCAGGAAGAGCTACATAATACAATAAGTCCTTGGTATCCTTAATGTAGTACTCCATACTGATATCAAATCTGTCGAACAATCGAACATCCAATGCAAAGTTGGTACTATATGTTTTTTCCCAAGTGAGGTCATCATTCCCCAACTGTTCTGCCGAAACTGTTGGTGCACCATTATATTGATTTGCGATAGAGTAAAGCTCCTTACTAGGATGATAATTATCTGGCGTATTACCCAATACACCATAACTAGCACGAAACTTCAGTACATCGATTTCATTAATATCAAAGAAATCCTCATTATGAATATTCCATCCTCCACTTACCGAATAGAAGTTTCCATATTTGGTATCTTCACCAAATTTGGATGAGCCATCGCGACGGAATGAGAATTGAGCCATATAACGTGATGCATAGGAGTAATTTGCATTGAATAGATATGATTTGAATGCATAGTTGTCTTTTTTCCCTTCAATTCTTTTCATTTCCGAACCTGCATTTAAAATTTCAGATCCCGATACGATTCCAATTTGTTCTGCCTTAGTAGTTGAGTACTCATAATCATTGAACTCGTATGCTCCCATTACCGTAAAGTAATGCTCGTCAACTGTTTTTGTATAACGCAACAATTGATTGGTAAAACGATTCAAACTTTTCCAATGATAGTTTGAAATTGCACCATTATCGTTTCTGCCTGATGTAGATTGTGGGTCAGTATAACCTGTTTCTGAATGATGTTGATAATCGAAACTATTGGAAGAAACAAAAGTTAATCCTTCCATCAACTTCACATCAAAACCAAAAGATGGAGACAATCTTAAATTAGTTGATTCTGTGTAATTCCATTGTAAATTGTAGATTGAGTTGCTTTTATCACGACCAATCCATCCTGAGCTTGGATCTGTTGGATCGATGATATTTCCTTCAGCATCTCTTGGCTTATCGTATGGCATATTCAGGAACATTTCACTAACTCCCTGTTGCTTATCAGTAACATCACGATAAGTGAAAGCCATTTTTGGATGTAAGGTCAAATAATCATTCACCTTATAATCTATATTCATGCGTCCAGCATAACGAGTATAATCATATCCTTTTACAGCTCCTTCTTCATCATACAAATTACCAGAAATGTAAGTTCTTATTTTATCGGTTCCTCCCGAGAAAGAAACACCATAATCCTGAACAAAACCAAGCTGCGTACCTTCATCAAACCAATCTGTATCTATTGCTTGATTTTCTTCAGTAAACCACTCAAGGTCAGCATATCCATTACCAAACGATTGAATATATTCAGTCATTTCAGCTGCGTTCATCATACTAAAATTACCAAGTGAAAGATCTGTAATACCTGTTTTTATAGATACATTAATTACATCTTCTCCACCCTTGGCACTTTTGGTAGTAACCAATATTACACCATTTGCAGCACGAGATCCATATAATGCTGTTGCCGATGCATCCTTTAAAATCGAAGTAGACTCAATGTCTTCAGGATTTAAGTGAGGAGCTTCAGCTTGTATAATACCATCAACTACCCAAAGAGGGTCAACACTACCACTTAAAGTAGATTTACCACGGATACGAATTTTAGGTGCAGCACCAGGTTGCCCTGAACTCTGAGTAACCATTACCCCTGCTGCTTTCCCTTGTAACAAATTGGCAACATTAGGTGTAGTTATTCCTTTTAAATCCTTAGAATCTACATTGGTAACCGATCCGGTTAAGTTTGATTTCTTCTGGACTCCATATCCTACCACCACTACTTCTTCCAAACTCTCAGTATCTGATTCTAATTTAAAATCAATAACAGTTTGGCTTCCAACTAGAATTTCCTGAGTTTGGTATCCGATAAAAGAAACAACTAAAATGTTTGATTCATTTTCAGAGTCGATACTGTAATTTCCATTAAAATCGGTGGTAGTCCCAACAGTTGTTCCCTTAATCCACAGGTTTGCACCAATAATGGTTTCCCCTGATGAAGCATCGGTTACAACACCTGTAATAGTTCTCTTGCCGCTTTGTGCGACTGCTGTTGCTGTCAACAGAACAAGAACCAGTGCAGTACTTAATACGCGACTAAGATTTTTGCACGTTTTCTTCATGTTTTTCATTAGCATTTTTTTCCTAGATTAGTTAGTAATCGGGTTATTCATTCGCTTAATGTCTTTAGCTATTAATTATGCTTCCAACATTGAATCAACCCAAATTTGAAAAATACTAACTTGATTCTTGGGTAAATATTCCGCGATAAGGTGGAGATTTTAAAAAGCTGGCCATTTGCCAATTTTTTTCATCCTTGATTTTAAGCATTAATAGATAGGAATGAATAGTATTTAAAGGCCATACAGAAGCATTTGAGAAATCCTTAATCGAGAAACAAAAGGTTAATATTTCTCCCTGACTATGCTTTAGTGGATATTTTAAGCAATAGAGAGTGATTTTTCAGCATTTACCTATTATTTAAGCACATAAAACATCAAGAATTTTATTTTTGATGTACATTGTAATGCTTTTATAAAGTCTGTAAAAAAAGTGTGTAATATAGCTTGACAGGCTATACTATGATGCGTATTTTTGATAATTCCTGAAGAACGAGAAAGATTGACTATGTGCCTAATCAATAAATACAATTCTATGATTTTAGTATTGGTGTTACTACTAACATCAATTACATCATTCGCCAACGAAACTACCAACTTTATTCATCTTCAAGCAAAGTACAATGGACAACAAACCAATGCCACCAATGTAGTTGAAGATTCGAAAGGGTATCTTTATATTGAATCATATGATGGCCTGTTAAAATATGATGGCTATGATTTCAAATTAATTCCTCGATCTAAAATATTTAGTAAAAAAGCTCACTCAAGCTCTCTGTTTAAATTGTTAAAGCAGAAAAACCAGAACATTTGGGCCGTATCTCGAAAAGGAGATGTTTCAAAATTATTGCCATCAGGTAAATTTCAGGAGTATGCTTCAACAGTGAATAATCCCAACGAAGATTATCAGTTGGAATCAACAAATGTGGGAGATACAATTATTTGGATGGGATCAAACAATGGAATGGTGATTGGTCAATCAACCAAAAGCAAAAAAGTAATCAGATTCAACATTCAATCGAACGAGAATATTACTTCTATTTCTCAGGATAACAGAAATAATGTTTGGTTTGGAACAGGCAAGGGACGAATATTTAAAGGCAACATTAAAACCCAAAATTTGCAAGAAATAAAGGGACCTTTTAGCAATCCATTTAATACAATTGTACTTAGTACCGATAACTACAATAACCTTTGGATTGGTACGGAATTATATGGTTTCTTTCATTACGACACCAAGACCAAAAAATATGAAGACTACAAAGAAAAAGACCTGAAACTTAATTTTATTCCTTCCAATATGATTATTCGTATTTTTAAGGATAGTAATGGTTTTATTTGGATGGGAACTGATGGTGGAGGACTTTATAAAATTGACCCAAAAAGCAAACAGGTTAAACGCTATACGCAACAAAAAACCAATCCTTTCTCCTTACAAAGCAAAACGGTAATTGGAGTTGGTGAAACCAATAACAAAGACATTTGGGTGTTTACAAATTACGGCAATATAAATATCATTCCAACAGAATCGAATACAGTTGGTTATCATTGTGGTAGTGTAGATGGATCGCCAACCCGAATTTTATCAGTACTAAAAACTAAAGATGGCAACTTATGGCTAGGAACGGATGGAGAAGGCTTAAGCAAAATTAATACACAGGGAAACCCTACTTACCAATACATTGCAAACACAAATTCTTCTAAAGGAATTCCAGGAAACTACATCCAAGCCATTGCGGAAGATAAAAATGGAAATTTATGGGTAGGAACCTATTTAAATGGTCTGGCTTTTTTCGATAAAAACACCAATCGATTTATCCGAATAAAAACTGCTAACCAATATGGTCAAGTTGGAACTGATGTTCGCTCCATTTACATCGATAAAAAAGATAGAGTTTGGATAGGTAGTAACATCGGAATCTTTGTTTTTAATAACAAACAAAAACAAATCGCTTATTTCCAGCACAACAATCAGGATTTACAAGGAAGTATTGCCGAATTCTTTATTGAAGATGAAACCGGACAATTCTGGATAGGAATGTTTAATGGTGGTATTTGTTTAATGGATGAGTCATCCAGTCTGCAAGATTCCAGATTCATTACTTATAAATTATCAACATCAAACAATATTACAGAAAGTAGTGTACTGCATGGCGTAGCCGATCAAAATGGATTCTTATACCTGATTAATGGGTACTCCAAAATAGTGCAGTTCGATATTCACAAAAAAGAAGTGGTACCAATAAAAGGTTTCTCTTCTGACCAAATACATGGCTGCGTTGCAATTATTTCAAGCGATAAGGATAACATTTGGCTTTCCAAGAACAACGGAATTTCTCACCTTGATTTACATTCGAGCCAAGAATACTTTTACACCTGGAAAAATGGCATTATTAAAGGTAAATTCCTTACAGGGAGTGCTTTTCAAGATTCTGACGGAATCATTTACTTTGGGGGAATAGAGGGGGTCAACCACTTTAACCCCAACAGCATGCAAACGCAAAAAAAAGACCTAAATCTGTCTATCAATCATATAGAGATTGTGAACCAACATGCTGATGAAATTATTCCTGAACAAGTTGCCAACGGAATCGAGCAAACCAAAACATTGAAACTTAATCACAATCAAACTTCATTCTCGTTTCAGTTTTCTGTGATTAATGATCACCTTGGCCCTAACTATTCTTATGCTTATCGTCTTAAGGGATTTAACGACAATTGGATCACCACAAGGGAAAACAGAGTAGCCACTTACACTAATATTCCTTATGGAGACTATACCTTTGAAGTAAAAGCTGGAACAAAACCCAACGACTGGAACATTGCTGCTAAATCAATCGATATTAAAATTCTTCCTCCTCTCTGGAAAAGGTGGTGGGCCTATACAATTTATGCTTTTCTTCTTTTCGTAATTAGTTTTTTCATTATCCGATACTACATTATGTGGGTAGGCCTAAAACAAAAGCTATTGTTGGAAGAGATTCAAAATGAAAAGAACAAGGAACTTTATGCAATGAAAATGAATTTCTTTGCAAAGATGTCGCACGAAATACAAACCCCTTTAACTCTCATACTTTCGCCTATTGATAATATGATTGAGCGAGCAGAAGGAAATCTATTACTATCGCAACGTTTACAGGTGATTAAAAACAATGCAACACGACTTTCCAGAATTGCAATGGAACTAATGACCATTCGAAACAAGGAAATGGGAAAACTTAAGATTCGTGCCAGTGAAAACAATGTGGTAAATCATTTGAATAAAGTTGCACTATCCTTTATGGAACAGGCCCGTTTTAAGCAAATTGATTTAAGCCTGGAATGTGAATCAAAGAATATCATGCTATGGTATGATCATCAAAAACTGGAACACATTATTTATAATCTTCTGACCAATGCTTTTAAGTTCACACCACGCGATGGAAAAATCACATTAGCAATTAAAGAAGAAACGGATACCAATAAGATATTCATAAAAGTTACCGATACTGGAATTGGAATTCCAAAGCATGATTTAGAGAATATTTTTAATCTGTTCTATCAATCAAAAGATGGAAAAAGAGTAGGAGGAACAGGAATAGGTTTGGCACTTACCAAAGAACTAATTCTTCTGCACAAAGGTAAGATAAAGGTTGAATCTGAAATTAACAAAGGAACCACTTTTACCATAGCTTTGCCAATGGGAAAAGAACATTTCAGCAGTGATGAAATCATTATACAAGATATTGTAGAAACTAAAATTGAAAATACAACCAGTATTCTGACTTCAAATACAGAGCATACCGAAACCATTACAGATGAGAATAAAAAGACATTGCTTATTGTTGAAGACAATTTTGAAATGTTACTATTTTTAGAGGATAGTTTTAAAGCTTATTATAATGTAATCACTGCTCAAAATGGACAGGAGGCATTAGACAAAGCTACTACTCTTAAAATTGACATTATTCTTAGTGATGTAATGATGCCAATTATGGATGGTGTTACGCTTTGCAAGCATTTAAAAGAAAAAAGAGGTACTCGACATATCCCAATTATTTTGCTTACAACTAAAAATGCAACCGCATCGAAATTGGAAGGATTACAATTTGGTGCAATAGAATACCTTAACAAGCCTTTTAATGTAAAAGAGCTATTGCTTAAAGTGAATAACATTTTGGAAGCTCAACAAAGATTAATTGAGCAATACAGAGCCGAAATATTAACTGAAAGTAAGGAGATTGAAGTTCAATCACCTGATGAGAAGTTTATTGAATCCGTAATCGTGGAAATGGAACGAAACTTCGATAATCCAGATTTTCGTCTTGAAGATTTGGCCGAACCGTTAAATATGAGTTACTCCAATATTTACAGGAAATTTCAGGCACTTACCGATAAAACTTTGGTTGACTTCATGCGAACTTTCCGTTTAAAGAAGGCTATTCCTTTGCTTGTAAAACACAACTTCACCATTTCCGAAATTGCATTTCAGATTGGCTTTAATGATCCCAAATATTTTTCGAAGTGCTTTAAAAAGGAGTATGGTGTAACTCCAAAGCAATACAAGCAACAAAACCATTCAACAACTGACAATATCATTGAAAATTAGCAATGACCATATTAAAAAAACACAAATTCCCTTTATTTATTCTGGCAGCATTTCTTTTTGCATTTGCATTTACGGCAAGTCTAAAAGGAATAGATCAGTACACATCAACCGATGAGTATTGTGTTTCCTGTCATGTTCATACTCATGCCGATAACAGTTGGAAACAAGCAAGTCATTACAATAACAAAAGCGGTGTAGTTGTACACTGTGTTGACTGTCATCTTCCTCCAAAAGATCATATGAATTATTGGCCTCAGAAGATCAAAGCTGCATCTAAAGATTTGTATTCTTTTTACTTTACCGATCACTCAAAAATCGATTGGGAAGAAAAATCGAAATTAAAACATGCCAAGAAATTCACTTACAATGAATCCTGTATCAACTGTCATGACAACTTGTTTCCTCTTCATCTTTCAAAAAAAGGTGATAAGGCGCATTTATATTACAAGAACAACAAAGACAAACTGGATTGCATCAACTGCCATTTAGACGTTGGACATGGTGGCGAAAAAATGCACAAAGCCAACAAAGCATTCTTGCAAAAAGATAAAATAGCAGAGGCATTTAAAGTGGCAACAATCATTACCAAGTTTGAAAATTTTACAGAACAAATCCCTGGTACAGATGTATCATTTGAAATGATTGCCATTCCCAAACCAGACACGATTGCGACTTTCTTTATGGGGAAAATTGAGGTATCGTGGAATGAGTACAAAACATTCCTTGAGGAAACAGAATCGGAAGGAAGGCTTACTGAAAGTAATGCAGATGTTGATGCCATTAGCGGTGCAACTCCTCCTTTTGGCGATCCATCGCAAGGCTGGGGAATGGGACAAAGGCCCGCCATTACCATGACATGGCATGCTGCTAACACCTATTGCAAATGGCTTTCGCAAAAAACAGGCAAAACTTATCGCTTGCCTACAAAAGAAGAGTGGATTCATGCCTGTAAAGCAAATAGCAATGAAGATTTTTTCTTTGGAGGCAAGATAAAAGACTATAAGGAACGCAAGCTTCCTGTGAACCTATTCCGATCTCCCGATGAAAAAATCAATGAATATGTAATTTGGTCCGGGAACAGCAATGAGAAAACATCTTTGCCAAATCAGGTAAAACCTAACCCTTTTGGACTAGTCAACATGCTTGGCAACGTGAAAGAATTTTGTTCTGATGAGATCAATATCAATGGCAAAACAGAACATGTTATCATGGGTGGATCATTCAATAGCAAAGCAGAAGATCTACCATACAATAAAATCGATCACACACAGCATGAGGCCTGGATGATTACAGATCCACAAATTCCGAAAAGCATTTGGTGGTATTCAGATTGTACCGATGTTGGATTCAGAGTAGTTTGTGAATTTCCTAATAAACAAAGCAAGAGTCATGAATGAATCATACGAACAAAGTCGCAGAAAATTTATCCGCAATGCAGCAGCTGCAGGTATAATTGGTGCTGTTGGTTTTAATAGTCTTTTCACTTCTTGTAAGGGAGGCAAGCCAAGGGAGTATGATTTTCCACCTATGCTACCTACAGCCCCCGACGGTCCGCTTTTAAAAGCCGGAGTGGTTGGGTGTGGATATCGTGGAACCGGTGCTGCCATTAATTTCTTAAATGCAGGTCCAAACCTGGAAATTGCAGCCTTGGCAGATGTTTTTCAGGATCGTGTTGATGCTTGCAGAAAGCAAATAAAAGAAAAGAAGGGTGTTGAAGTATCGCCTGACAAATGCTTTATTGGTATCGATTCTTTCGAAAAACTGATGGAATGCGATTTGGATATCGTGATTTTGGCAACTCCGCCTCACTTCAGACCACAACATTTCGAGGCATGTGTTAAGGCACAAAAACATGTTTTCATGGAAAAGCCTATCGCAGTTGATCCGGTTGGCGTACGATCGGTAATGGTTTCGGCAGAGAAAGCAAAAATGCTTGGATTATCGGTAATAACCGGAACCATAAAGCGTCATCAGCAAGATTATATAGAAACCTTTAAGCAGGTAAATAATGGTGCAATTGGAGAAATTGTATCGGCAAATAGTTACTACAATGTTGGAAAACTTTGGCATCGAAATCCTCGTGCCGATTGGTCAGAACTCGAAAATATGATTCGCAATTGGGTAAACTGGTGCTGGCTTTCGGGCGATCATATCGTGGAACAGCATGTTCACAACCTGGATACCGTAAATTGGTTTGTTGGCAAACATCCTGAAAAAGCCCTTGGCTTTGGTGCCCGTCATCAACGAATAACAGGCGATCAGTACGACATGTTTAGTGTGGATTTCGTGTATGATAAAGACATTCATTATCACAGCATGTGTCGTCAAATTAACGATTGTTCCAATTCGGTTTCCGATAGAATTCAGGGCACCAAGGGATATACCAATTGCGAGAATAGCATTTTTGATTTGGATGGAAGCATAAAATGGACATTCGATTATCCAAAGAAAGGAACAGGCAAAAACATCAGCCGATTGCAAACCAATCCTTTCGATCAGGAGCATATCGATTTGGTAACTTCTATTCGAACCAACCAGGCAATTAACGAAGCATTTCAAATTGCAGAATCTACCCTAACAGGAATCATGGGAAGAATTTCAGCATATACAGGCAAAGAGGTTAGCTGGGATGAGATGATGAATTCCGATTTGTATTTGGGCCCAAAAACCTACACCATTGGCTCAGTAGATATCCCAAAAGAAGTTCCTAAACCGGGAAAGGCTCCTGCGAATTAGAAATATCGCAGGTAAATATTTTTTAACTTTTGTAAGTTACGATGTATATCAGGGGTATGATACGCTCGATACCTTTACCATGTCACTACCGATATCAAGGGTATGATACGGTCGTTATCCTGACCATGTTACTACCGATATCAGAGGCCTGACATTGCTGAAGACAGAAAAATGTTCAAGTTGTAAATCATGAATAACAAAAAACCCAAAGGTCAGATTGAACATCCTCACTTTGGGTTTAAAAATCATAATTTAAAACAAACTATTCTTTCATCTCCGCTTGTTTCTCTTCGGCCCAAGGCACCAATTTCGATTGATAGTAATTGATCTCCTGAAACTCGAATCTTGTTTTTTGTTTTCCCAATCGAACTTTGTATTCATCCCAGGAATTGTTTTGATCAGGTGACCAACCCAATTCAGCATAGCCCAATAAACGAGGGAAAGTTAGATATTCAATGTCATCCATTGTTTCGATGGTTTCGGCCCAAAGAGGAGCTTCTATACCGATAATATCCTCTTTATCGATTCCTTCCACATTTCCTTCTAAGGTCCAATTGTAAGCTTTATCCACCTCAAGATAGCCTGCCCAATGCAATCCTAGTGGCGAGATTGAGTCATACTGCATATCCATATACGCACGAGTTGCCGGCGACATTAGTATTTTAACGTCCTGTTCAACGGCTTTTAAAGCGTTTTTAGGCTTGGTTTGCCAGAACTGTGCAACAGCACTTTTATCAAGCTCAGCAGCGGCAATATCTGCCCAACCCATTACTTTTTTATTGTGAGCAAGTACAATCTTTTGCACTCTCTCGATAAACTTGATGTAATCTTTCTTCTTGGTTGCATGTGATTCATCACCTCCAATATGGATGTACTCACCAGGAGTTAAAGCAGCCAATTCACGAATTACATCATCAATAAATTTGTAAGTAATTTCTTTATTGGTTGCCAAAGTACTAAAACCAACACGTGTTCCGGTATATGCTTTGCGAGCCTTTCCGTCAGCATTTAGTTCTGCATACGAAGCCAAAGCAGCATTGGTATGTCCAGGCATGTCAATTTCAGGTACAATGGTAATAAATCGATCAGCTGCATACTGCACAATCTCTTTGTATTGCTCTTGCGTATAGAAACCACCTTCGCCTCCACCTACTTCTGTTTTTCCACCAATTTCGGTAAGCTTAGGCCATGATTTAATTTCCAATCTCCAGCCCTGATCATCTGTCAAATGCAGGTGTAAAACATTCATTTTATAAGCTGCCAGGTAATCGATGTATTGCTTCACTTCATCAACATCAAAAAAATGACGAACCACATCCAACATGGCACCACGATATCCATATTGTGGATAATCTTCGATGTTTCCGCTTGCAATTAACCAAGGGCCTTCTTGTTTCTTTTTAGATTCAATTTTAGCAGGCAACAATTGACGTATGGTCTGAATTCCTCTATACAATCCTTCTGCTTTATAGGCTTGTAAAGAAATTTTACGAGGATCAATTGTCAAATTGTATCCTTCTTTGCCTAACTTTTCAAATTTGTCATCAAGAATTAAGGATATGCCTCGGCTGCCCAGTGGCGTTTTTAATTCTTTAATTTTGGGTTGAAATCCTGTTGCAGGTGCAATCAGTTCCACCAAATGATTTGCAATTTTCTTAGCTTCCTCATTTCCTGTTTGGATATGAATTTGAGTATGCTTGTTCCACTCAAAAGAGCTTCCTGTTGCTTCCAATTTTACAGGTTTCGGAATCAGATTTTCTTTCGCTAAATCCATTGGAACCGGCTCTTTACAAGATGTGAATACTAAAGCAATAAAAAGTACAAATAGTAAAGGTTTTAGTTTAGTCATCGTTGTGTATTTTGATTGTTTTTTGTTGATTCAAATCATGATACGATCTTCTCATCGTTCCAAATTAAGGCTGCCGCTCCCAATATTGCAGCATCATCGCCCAATTGAGAAGGCAACAACTTCACTTTGTCCTTGTATAGGAACAACATATTCTCATCCATAGCTTCTTTCACGGGATCGAATAGCAAGTCACCTGCCTTAGCAAGTCCTCCAAACAAGAAAATAGCCTCTGGAGCTGTTACTGATGCCACATTGGCCAAAGCTTCCCCAAGCATTTTTCCAGTGTATTTAAATGTTTCCAATGCTACAGAATCACCCTCACTAGCCGCTTCAGCAACCATTTTTGCATTCAGGTTATTAAAAGGAATATCACGCAAGGTACTTTCCCCTAAATGCTTTGCCAATAATTTGTATACAGATCTTTTTACACCTGTTGCTGATACGTAAGTTTCCAAACATCCTTTTCTACCACAAGCACAATCTCTACCTCCCGGGCGAACAATGATATGTCCTACTTCTCCAGCGAAACCTTCATATCCATATAGTAAATCGCCATTAACAACAATTCCACTACCCAATCCTGTTCCCAAAGTAATAACCATGAAATCAGACATATTTTTGGCGCCACCAAAAATTCTTTCTCCTAATGCAGCAGCATTGGCATCATTGGTAACTTTTACCGGAACATTTAATTTCTCATTTACCATTTTAGCAATTGGCAGTGTACCTTTCCACCTTAGGTTAGCAGCATTCTCGATTGTTCCGGTTCTATAACTACCATTCGGAGCCCCAATTCCAACACCAACAATACAAACTTCGGTTTCAACGTTCTCAAGCGAAGAGTTTATCTCCGCAATCAAATCCTCAATATAATCCTCAAAGTGCTCTTTTGTTTGGGTCGGAATATTTCCCTCAGCTATAGTATTCCCCTTAGAGTCAATGCATCCAAATACGGTATTTGTTCCACCAATGTCGATTCCAATTGCTATTTCTGTCATTGTATTATTAATATTTTCTTTCGACCAATAGGCCAATTAATTATTCCAGGCAAAGAACTCCAAAAGATGAAGGAATGTGAAAGTCTAACTACTCTGAAATTGTTTCATCCAAGAAATCCACTTAAAACCTGCTTCAATATTTTCGTCTGGTAAATTTGTGCAAAATCCACGATACAATCCAGTTTCGATTCAATTTTCTTTTACCCCAAAAACACCTTTCAATGATTAAGAACCTATTAACCTAAGCTCGATATTGGTTCCTAATAAAAAAAATGGACCGAAGGGCCTAAACCCTCCGATCCTATGGTATTTGTGTGTGGTACTAAAACGGATTTTCTTCTACAGCTTTTTCCAAATCTTTAGCCATTGTAACAAACTCCTCGGCGGTCATTTCTTTCATGTAAACCAATCCGTGAGTTGCTCTTACCAATGGATGATCATTTTCGTAGAAGAAGTTTTTACCCAACAAGAGTTGAATTTGCTTTAATTGCTGTACCCAAACTTTTTGAGTCAGCTCATTAAACTTGCCATCGTACTCATAACTTGGGAATGATGCATTTACCTGACTCATGTAACATTCGGTAAATGAATTCTCCAATACATCAAGAGAGTTTAAGGATACCGGCACAATATAATCTGCATCTGCCGGATGATACTTGAACCAAACATTTCTGTATCCAATAATTCTTAATTTAGAAAGATCCTCTTCTTCTCCCCACTCCTTAACAGCTCCTGCAATTGCTTGCAATACTTTGTAGTGAGTATCAGGACCACTTCCTTCCGGATCCATAGCCAAACTGATGGTAGTTGGCTTGTATTTTCTAAATTCTTCCAAAACCGGAAGCATATCTCTGTTCTTTTCAGGAAGTTCAGTAAAAATATCTCCCTTATAGAAACCTAAACGCAAGTGGTGAACATTGTTTACCGGAACCCCGAAGTGTCCCCATACCAATTCTTCTTCGAACTCACGAACCATACCCTTCATTTTCTGAACCTCTGGTGAGTTCTTTCCACCATCGTAGGCACTTTCCAGCTCGCCAATTACACTTGCAATTACTTTATTTAAATGGAACTTATCCTGTACTTTCCAAATTCCTACGATCGATCTGATCACACGGTGACACAAACCTCTACGTTTGCCATTCTCGTTACGCTCAGCAACTGAGTTCAAAAAGTGAGAAACGTCTTTGTCCCATTTCTTATCATATCCTACTTCAAAGAAGTCAGGATATTCCAACATTTGAACTTCATCATTTGAAATAAAGTTCTGACACTCTTTTAAAACGCCAATGATAAATCCATTAGTAACTGCAGTAAAACCAGAAGTCAAAACCGAAAAGTGAATTTCGTTGCTAGCAGAACGTACCTGACGGTTAATGTAAGGCATAATACCTAATGCGATATCATCATGATGCGGACCTGTATGATAAACCACCTCATCATTATCAGCTTTCATTCCTTTTTCAAGCTTATTTTGGATTGCATCGATAACCAACTGTACCGTATCCTCACTTAAATTAGGTATTTGACTGGTATATGGATCAGCTTTTAAATCTTCAAGCGTTAGGTGATGTCCATATTTATTAAGTTTCTGACACAAATCAATTACTGCTTTCTCAGTTTTTGTTTGTGTCCACTCACCCTCTTTGTAGTATTGATTTACAGAATCGGTAAGCTTACATGCAGCTCCGGTTGTTAGGTAAAAACGACCATTTTTCTGACGTTGAAGTACAGAAGCAGGATAAACAGCATCAGGCTTACTTTCCAATGAACCTTTTACAATATCTGCCTTAGCTTCACCAGCTGCAAAAATAATTGAAACAGCATCTTTATCGTGAGTAATTGTATCCAAACCAATGGTAATCACCAATCGGTTTCTCGATACTTCAATTCCTCCCAAATCACCAGCAGCAACTGCTTGTGTTTCAAAGTTGGTTTTGGTTAATCGTGTAGTTGAATAGTGATCCGAACCACGCGTATTAAATGCGATGTGACCATCAGGACCAATTCCTCCCAGGAAGAAACCAATTCCACCTTTTTCACGAATCTTCTGCTCGTATTGTGTACACCAATTGTCAATCATGAAGATTGAATCTTGCTGCATTTTCTCTACTTCACTTGTTGCTTCACGGTAACGAAGCGACAAATCGATATTGTAATCCGGGAATACCTCAAGGAATGATTTATTATCAACCAAAGGAATTTCCTCTGAATTAATTAACAAAGCATTCTCTTTCTTCAATCCAAATCCTTCAATGTAATATTTCATCACATAGTTGTAAAAACTATTGTGCTGACGAGGATCAATCGGATAAAACTCATCGATTTGAACAAATTGTAATCCACTCAAATCAGGCTTAGCCATTTCGCCTAACCCGTATTGAGAACGAATTTCAATTCCTTTCTCATTGTCCCAGTTTTCCAACAAAAACTGCGTGTATTTGATAAAATATTCAGGAGTTTTACCCGTAGGTAAACTAATTACTCCATTAGGGTTTTGCTCCGCCCATTCTAAAAAGCGCAGCGAGGTCATCAATCCTAATTTTGGGAAATTATCAACCGTAACATATGGAATTTGGGCTGTCATTTCCTGCATTCCTGATAATTCATAGAATGCTTGCTCTACTCTTGATTCAAATCTTTTTTCCATTTCTCTCTAATAAATCTTTTTCGGCTGAATCTCCACCACACAAGGAGAAAACGGCTTGTTATCTATGAGTTAGCTTTTATTACACACAATTTTAGGCAGACAATTCCTGACAATACTGATTCACCACCTGGTTCATCTCTTCAAACTGTTCTTCCATGCTTGTAAGCAACTTATACTGAGCATGAGTTCGAATTAGATTGTGTTCCGGCGATTTCACTTTGTAATAATTGTCTCCATCTATATAATCCATAAGGAATCTTAACACCTGTTCGTAAGTAATGTACTTGGCCGAGAAAGCAAGATATTCCAACTCTTTTTCCGTTAGGAACGAAATTGTTTCTCCCAAATAACCTTTTGTATAAGCTGTGAAAATTTCCATATCCATGCTTACATTATCAAGGTTCTCATCATCCTCCAAACCAGTGTTTGTATATGATCTCATTGCATCACCATAATCATTCAATACTGTACTATTCAAAACAGTATCCAAATCGATAACGCATAAATCATTTCCATCCTGATCGAAAAGAATGTTGTTGATTTTAGTATCGTTGTGAGTTACACGGGTAGGAATGGTTCCATTTTCAACCAACTCCCAAAACTTCAACATCTCCTCACGACGCGACTCAACCCATTCAATTTCCTTCTGTAAATCTTTTTTTCTACCTACAGGATCATTCGCCAATACCTCATCCCATTGCTTAAAACGGAATCTGATATTGTGAAATCCTGGAAGAATATCAACCAAAGGCTCTTTCATATCGGCCAACATCGCCTGGAATTTTCCAATTCCTTTTCCACCTGCGAATGCCAATTCGGGACTATCAGCAGCTTCATAGGTAATATTGTCCTTAATGAACATGCATATCGTCCAATAATCATTATTCTCATCTGCAAAATAAGGAAGCCCTTCTTCAGTAACATTAATCGTCATAGCTTCTCGACTAGTATCTCCTCCTGCAGCTTTAATTTTTGCTTTCAGATGAGCCGTTACTTTTTGAATATTCCCCATCATTCCGGGAACATCCTTAAAAATGTTGGTATTCTTTCTTTGTAGTATATAATTTGGTGATTCTTCTCCCTCTGTAGTGATCAGAAAAGTATCATTAATAAATCCTTCACCTAATGGCTTAATATCCTCGATCTTTCCTTCCAATACGAATTTCGAAGCAACATCAAACAATTTATCCTTCATAATTTATCTTTAAATGGCGTATCTTAATGCAACACCTATTTTCAATTTATTTCGTTCTTACCTTATGTCCTTTTATCCCGTAGTATAAAATGTATAGGAAACATGGCACACAAATCCAATATGCATTTTGTCCTCCTACAGCATCTTTCACGAATCCATAAAGAGTAGGAATAATAGCACCACCAACAATTGCAATTACCATTAAAGATGATCCTGCCTTAGTAAACTTACCCAAGTCGGTCATAGCTAAAGGCCAAAGAGCAGGCCACATCAACGAACATCCCAAAGCCATAAATACAATGAAGAAAATAGACCATTCTGCTGGTACTAACACAACCATTAGAGATCCAAACAAAGCAGCAATCGCACAAATTTTAAGTGCAGCAGCCTGACTAAGATATTTAGGAATAAAGATGATACCACAGATATAACCAATCACCATTCCTACCGGAGCAATCCATGCATAATATTCAGGGTTTGCTAAACCTAAACTCTCTGCATAATCTACCAAGGTTCCAAGAGATACTGTTTCAACACCAACATATAGGAACAAAGCAAATACTCCTAAAAGTAAGTGTGGAAATTGCCATACTGATGTTTTATTCGCAGCATATGGACATTCTTCAGCAGAATCTTCATCTTCTCCAGCAGCTTTCACCTCAGGAAGTTTAGCTACCAAGGCCAATACACCCAATAAAATGAAAATCGCAATAATGATATAGAAAGGAACATTAATATCGGTAAGAGCAACATCCTTCACTTCTTTACCAATTACCAATGCCAGGAATAAAGGAGCAATAGGCCAAGCCAATTTATTGGCAACCCCCATATAACTCATTCTTTTTGCAGCACTTTCCATTGGGCCTAAAATGGTGATGTACGGATTTACAGATGCCTGCAAGAAAGTATTTCCCATTCCACTAATAAATGAAGCTACCAAAAACAATGGAAGACTTTCCATTTGTGCAGATGGAATAAACAAATAGAATCCCAGAGCAAACATCAGAAAGGACAATGCCATTGTTTTCTTATATCCGATTTTCCCGATTACCAATGATGCTGGATAACCAAATATTAAGAATGCAGAAAAAGTTGCTGCAATAACCAAGTATGATTCTGCAGATGAGATTCCTAATGTTTTATTCAATAAAGGAACGATATAACTATTAATTCCTAAGGCAAAACCAATTGCAAAAAACATCACCCCAACCACAATCAGTGGGATCATGAATTTCTTTGTTCCAGAGTCTGTTGTTTGTGTACTCACCATAACAATAAATTTATTTTCAATTAATGATTTTCTATAATTTAACGCTTATGGTTTCTCTCCAACTAGTTACATCTCACATCGCAGAAACCATGTACTTACAATACTATTCCCAAAGTTTCGAAGGATAAACACCTTTCTCAATCAACTTATTAATTGCATTCTGTGCCTTTTCCTTGTCTTCTTTATAAGTCACTCCAAACCATTGAGCATTCGACTTCAATACTTTAATCTGAGTATCTCCTTCTTCAATAATTTCAGCTACAACCGAAGGAATAAAGAATTCAGACTTCAACTGATCACCTTTCTCTTGAAGGAAAGTTTTAAACTGACTATCTAAATGATCGAAAAGCTTAGGAGTAAATCCCCAGAAATTCATTGATACAGTTGCATCCTCAGGAAGTGGATACCATTTCTCATCTTCCAGGTAAGCAATATTTTCCGGTAGTTTCTCGATATGAGTTCTTTCTACAACTGTTTCCAAATGATCGTTTTCATTGGTAGCACAAACTCCTCTTGATACCGAACCATTCTCAGAAATTGTATTCGCCAACTGATAACCAACCATGCAGTTTTCCTGATCACTAATTGAATTTCTCAAGTAATCGGCAATGGTTTGAAAAGCTTCCACTCCATAATAATCATCGGCATTGATTACAGCAAAAGGTTCTTTAATACAATCCCTTGCCATTAAAATAGCATGCCCGGTTCCCCATGGCTTTTCTCTTTCAGGATTATAGCTTGCTCCTTCCGGAACTTTGAATAATTCCTGATTCACGTAATCCACATCAATCTTACCAGCTAGCTTTGCATTGAATAATTCCTTAAATTCTTTTTCGAAACTCTCGCGAATTACAAATACAATTTTTCCAAATCCTGCCTTTATTGCATCGTGAATAGAATAATCTATAATGGTCTCATTTGATGGTCCAATCGGATCCATCTGTTTCAATCCGCCATATCGACTTCCCATTCCTGCTGCTAATACTAATAATGTTGGTTTCATGAGTTTTTTCTTTTGTATCGATTATCACACAAAACTTCAAGTAATTTTAATTGGTAAGCTATCCGTATAGCTACTATTAAAACTTACAAGTTCGTTCCATCTGTATTTTTTATATTTATCCTTAAGTCATTGATAAAAAGAAATTGATTCCCGCAGAACACTACTACTACAATTGAATATTAAACCAAAGTTTAACCATGCGGGAATCAATAATTTCTCTATTAATCTAAACTTAAAACACTTCTCATCACATTTGCCATTGTTCCCATTAATGCTGAATCATCCAGCAAATCGGAACAAACCAATTCTGTTTCAGAACTAATTCTACTCATGGCATATTTATTCATCGACATGGTAACCGGATCAATCACAAACTTCCCAGCATGTGCAATTTTTCCTCCAATAATTACCATTTCCGGATTCAACAAGTGAATCAGAGTAACCAGTCCTTTTCCCAAATACTCACACATTTGGTTCAACTGATCTATTGCAAACTGATCTCCCTGCAATATGGCTTCTACCACTGCTCTTAGATCAATTTTTTTATTTTCTTTTTTGTAATTCGCTAAAAGTGTAGGCTGTCCCTTATCAACAGCTTCTCTGATATTTTTTACCAATATCTTTCCTGAAGTTAAAGTCTCAAGGCATCCAATTTTGCCACAATAACAAAGCTTGCCTTCCGGATCAATTAAAATATGACCAAACTCCCCTGCAAAACCGTTTTTACCAGAATGAAGTTCACCATTCAAAATCATTCCAAGACCAATACCATTACTTAAATTTAAGCACAGTACATTTTCCTTGTCAATTGCTTTACCAAACGCTTTCTCTCCCAAGGCCATAGTTCGGGCATCATTGTCTAGCAACACATTTATACCTAGCCTATCTCCTAAAACACGAGCCAAACCATTTTCAGCTACCGACAGATGAGTATGACTTAATCCTTGTTTGGCATCAACCAAACCTGGAATCGAAATTCCCACAGCTAGAAATTTTTCTCTCGATATTCCCAATTGGGAAATCATTGACTCAATCTTATCTACTAAAGAATTTAAGTAATCATTACTATTCTCCAGATCAAAATACTTTATCTCTTCCCTAAATATTTGTTTGTTCGATAAATCAAACACAGCCAAATTCAAAGTATGCAAATTGATATCTACACCAATTACATATTGATATTCGGAGTTTAGACAAAATAAATTTGGACGACGACCTCCTATTGATTCTCCAACACCTTTATCCAATAACATTCCATAGCTCATCAAATCATCTACCAATGATGCTACCAATGGTTGACTTATTTTAACAGCTTTAACAATTTCGGCAATTGATGCGGCACCATTATAATATAGGTGACGAACAATTTTACGATACTGTTCCTGTTTTCTTTTTACAGAATTAGCTACCCCTTGCAGGTTCTTTTCATATAGAAATTGTGGTCTCAAACGTTTTCCTTCTATTATTGATTTGTAATCTGAGGGTAAAATTACAATTTATTTTTACAAACAAACAATTCTTTTATAATTTTTTTTAAAAGTATTCGTTTTTGATTCTAATACTCTCAAAAAATCAAGGGAAATAAACGATTAGGGATATAAAAAAGAAAAAGGGCCTTAAAAAGGACCCTTAATCAAAGAAAACCAATTAATTATGCTATTAAAACCAAAATCCCGGGACACCACTCCCAATTTTTGGGAAACCATTATAAATGATTTCGCATAGATAATTACAAGCTGCGGGCCAAAAATCCTTTTGCCCTGTATATGTGTTACTTAAGAAAAAACCTATTAAATTCCTCACAGCAAAAGTGTCCGATAGCATCACATCTAATGTTCGCAAACGAACAAAAAAAGAGGACTAATTGTCCTCTTTAAATACTTTAATAATAAGTCTGATCTCCCGAACTACTCTTTCCATGTATCCAAATCTCCCCATTTCTCAAATAAAGCTTCTTATCTGCTTTTCTATTGCCAGCTCTTAAATTTCCCGACGATGCCACCAAATCAAAACTCAATTGGTCAGGATCATTTCTTAACTTCAAATCAATATTACCTGAAGTAGTATAAAAGAATGCTTCACCAACCAGCAACAAATTATTCCCTTCAATATCCCCGGAACTAGCAGTCAAATGCAAGTACACTTTTGAATTATCAATCTCCATACTACCTGAGCTCGATACATTCTTTAATCTTCCAACAAGATTATCAATTTCTATATCTCCTGAAGTAGTTCTTGAAGAAATATCTCCTTCAATGTATTTAAATTCCAAGTCTCCTGAAGATGCCTGCGTTGAGATATTCCCAACTACCTCCTTAATTTCCTGATCACCCGAAGTAGACTCCATGTCCAAATTACCAATGTGATTTTTTACGGAAATTTCACCAGAAGAAGTCTCCAATTCTAAATCGCCCTTTATATTTTGCATACCAATATCTCCCGAACTAGCATGTATCGAAGTGTATTTAGCAACAAGACCTTCACAATAAACATCGCCCGATGAATTTTTCACCTGCACTTTAATATCAGCTGGAACCTTAAACTGCAATTTAGATTCAATTCTTCCACTAAATGAAAATGGTGAATCAATCCAAACCATCAGTTTATCTCCAGATACATCATATTTTATCTCAAACTTCTTATTTCTGAATGATGACCCTTTAATTTCACCATCAAACTTTACATCTGCCCTATCACTACCAATAATTTCAACATCACAAAAAGAACCTTTTACCTCAAGTTTATCAATACCATCGAACACCTTGTGTTCTTCTGCATAAATGGTTTGTGAAAATAAATTTGCTGAAGAAAGCAGACATAAACCCAATACCACCAATTGTATAAATCTCACTTTTGTTTTCATTTCTTATATATTTTTAGGATGAATGCGTAAATTCAAATACTATATTATGACGCTTATTAAGCAAGCTTAGTTACAGTCAATAGCTATGACTTGTAAAATCAATTTCACTATTTAGAATCTTTATAAATTAATTACTATATTTGCCCTCTCAAAATGTAACATATGAATTCAAATACAGATCAAAAGAACAAACTTCACACTACTAGTATTCTTGAAAACAATGAAATATCGCCAGGCGTTTATGTATTAAAATTCAAGAAAATTAAAGATTTTAAAGCAGGACAATACCTTGGTTTGACAACTGATTTAAGCGTAACTCCCAGGTTATACACCATTGCAAGTGGCATTCAGGATGATGAAGTAAACATCCTGTATAACCTAAAAGATGATGGATGGCTAACTCCAAGACTTAGTGAAATTAAACCTGGAACAGAACTATTTGTTACCGATCCTGACGGTGATTTTAATGATGACTCATCTCCTGCATGGTGGATTGCATCAGGAACTGGAATTGCCCCCTTTTCATCTATGTTCCGATCCGGATTAAAAGAAAACAAAACACTTATTCATGGTGGCAGACATACTCATTCATTCTACTTTGAAAATGAATTCCTACCAGAAATGGGTGAAAATTATATTCGCTGTTGCTCACAAGAATCTGGTGATGGTTTGTATAGTGGAAGATTAACCCGATATTTGCAGGATATTCCAGAGCTCCCAAAAAATTGTAGATTCTTTTTGTGTGGTAGCCCTGAAATGGTAGTTGAAGTTCGCGATTTGCTAATCAACCGAGGAGTTGAATACAATAAAATTGTGGCTGAGATCTACTTTTAATCTGATTAATACTGAAGAATGGGGAAAGAGATTCTATTAGGAAAAAGTTTGAATGAATTAACTCAAGTAGTTAAAGATTTGGGACTGCCAAAGTTTACTGCCAAACAAATTGCCGATTGGTTGTACAAAAAAGATGTAACGGAAATCGATCAGATGACCAACTTGTCTTTAAAGGCAAGAACTGCCTTAAAGGAAAAGTACGACTTTGGTACAACTGCATCAACCAAAGTACAAGAGTCGGTTGATGGCACAAAAAAATACCTTTACCCAACCAACCACGAAAACAAATTTATTGAAACAGCTTATATTCCAGATAACGACAGAAACACCTTGTGTGTATCATCACAGGTTGGATGTAAAATGGGATGTTTGTTTTGCATGACAGGAAAACAAGGATTCCAAGGACAATTGTCGAGTGGTGAAATCATCAATCAAATTCGAAGCCTACCGGAAAGAGAAAATCTTACCAATATAGTATATATGGGCATGGGCGAACCTCTTGATAATGTTCCTGAAGTTCTAAAGTCTCTTGAAATATTGACATCGGATTACGGAATGGCGATGAGCCCAAGAAGAATTACCGTATCCACCATTGGTATTATTCCAGGAATGGTTGAGTTTCTGGACAATAGCGAATGTCACCTTGCGGTTAGCTTGCACTCTCCGTTCGACGATGAGAGAAAGAAATTAATGCCGGTACAAAATGTTTATCCTATTAAAGATGTATTGAAAATCATTAAGGACTTTGATTTTGGAAGACAAAGAAGAGTTTCTTTCGAGTACATCATGTTCAAGGGGATTAACGATACTGCGCAACATGTAAAGGAACTTTGTAGAATTTTGGATGGCATCAAATGCCGAATCAACTTAATTCGCTTCCATCCTATTCCAAACACTCCTTTGGATGGATCCGATGATCAAACCATTGAATATTTCAAAGATCAATTGAATAAAAAGGGAATTACCACTACAATTCGTAGATCAAGAGGTTTGGACATTTTCGCAGCCTGTGGTTTATTATCAACCAAAGAGTTGGTAAAGCAACAAGAGAAAGATTTTTAAAACCTCAGAATATATAAAACAAAAAATCCTGCCAATTGGCAGGATTTTTTTTATATCATATACTGTATTTTATCTCTCACTGGATGTTCTTACCAACAAGTCAGCATGAACAACAACTTCTTTCACATCCTTAGCTCCTGGCTTATCTTCCATTTGGTCAAACAAAAGCTTTGCAGCTTCTCGTCCAACTTGCTTAGGATTTTGATCCATAGTCGACATAGATGGCTCCATGTAACGTGAACGACGGCTATTTGAAAATCCTACTACAGCAACTTCTTCCGGAATCTTAAGACCCAATTCTTTTGCCGCAGTCATTGCTCCAATTGCCAATTCATCGTTAATTGCAAAGAAAGCATCTGGTCGGTTCGAACGCTTTAAAAGCTCCAATGAAGCATTCTTAGCATCTTCAACTGTAAAATCACATCTTGAAATTAAAGTTTCATCTATTTCCATCCCCTTCTCTTTCAAAGCCTTTTTGTAACCTCTCATACGGTTTCTACCAAAAAGCATGTACTCAGGACCTGTTAAGAATGCAATTCGCTTGGCTCCTCCTTCAATAAGGTGAGTTACTGCTGCATGAGCTGCTGCTGCATCATCTGCTACAACTTTTGATACCTCAAGTTCTTTTGATGTTCTATCGAAAAGTACCATTGGTACGCCCATATCCTGAATTTTATGAATGTGATCGTATGTACTTGTTGCACGTGATAAAGAAAGGATAATTCCATCCATTCTCATATTAAGAAATCCGTTTACATTCTTCTCTTCTTTTTCCATTTTTTCATTCGAAGAACTCACGAACACCTGGTATCCAAATTCGTCAGCAACCTGCTCAATCCCTTTTACAACCGATGCGTAAAAAGAACTTACAATCTGTGGAACAACAACCCCAATAGTATTCGACTTTTGAGTTTTTAAAGCAACAGCCAACGGGTTTGGTTGGTACTTTAACTCTTTAGCCAATTTCTGAACAGCCTCTCTTGTTTGTAAACTGATTTCAGGATTGTTTTTTAAAGCTCGGGATACAGTTGAAACAGAAATGTTTAATTTTTCTGCAATGTCCTTAATGGTTACAGGTTTATTTGCCATAGTACAAATTTTAATCTTATTTCAATAAATCAGATAAGGTGTCATTAATATAATGACTTTTATCAGTTTATCCAATAACACACAAAGATAGTATAATTTAATTAGGAGATGTATTTGCTTAAGCACTTTTTCACCCAATTTACCTAGGTGTTTTCACTCATTACTCAATATATAATGATGGATTAACACTAATTTAACCTTAGAATTCATTTTCTCCGAAACACCTATTAATCTTGGTTCTCAGAGATTACTTTCAAACCATCCAGCTCACAATAGCACATCTTATGATGAAAACAATCATTATAATACGATCCGCTAACTATTACGAACTGGTAGGAAAATAGATTAACGCATTAAATCTTTAATAAGTTCGAAATGCGATTTAACCCAAACTCCTAAATCTTACTTGATTTGATTACCATCAATTTTTCTCTTGTCATTTCGTGCATTGAATAGGGAATTCCACCAACCCCAATTCCTGAAGCATCTCTTCCTCCAAATGGCATCCAATCCACACGGAATGCAGTATGATCATTAACGGTTACCGTTGCAGCATTGAACTGATTTACCGCATTCAAAGCTTTATCTATATCCGAGGTAAATACTGCCGACTGAAATGCCAATGGCAATGAATTCGATAAATCAATTGCCTCTTGCATGTCTTTATAGCTGTAAACACAAATTACAGGTCCGAACACCTCCAATTGCGATACTTTCGAAGTTTGACAAGCATTCAACAACACCGTTGGTTCATAACAGGTATCGGAAATCTTATTCCCTCCGCATAACAATTTGGCTCCATCAGCTACCGCTTCTTTTACCCACTGGTCAACACGATCAACCTCATAGGTTTCAATTAGTGGCCCCACTTCGGTTTGTGGATCTAATGGATCTCCTACTTTCAAGGTTTTAGCAATATTAACCAACTGTACGCAGAATTGATCCACAACTTTTTCCTGAACAAAAACGCGCTGTACCGATACACAAACCTGGCCTGCATGGTAAAATCCTCCTTTGGCCAAAGCTGGAATCGCCTCCTCCATATTGGCATCCGATTCTACAATAACTGGTGCCGATCCTCCATGCTCCAAGGCACATCGGGTTCCTGCAGCCAATTTCGAACGCAAGCTCCAACCCACCTCAGCAGAACCAATAAAGGACAAATAATTCACTCGCTCATCCTTCACCAAATTCTCTGCATTGGTTCTGTCGCATACCACGACCTCAGCCCAATCGGCTGGCAAACCTGCTTCCTTCATCATATTTACCAATTCGATTGCCGACATTGGTGTGCTTGTAGCAGGTTTAATCAGAACAGGACAACCTACTGCAAAAGCAGGAATTACCTGGTGAACCGCAAGATTCAAAGGGTGATTAAATGCACTAATACTCAAAACCACACCAATGGGTTCGCGCATGGTAAATCCCCAACGGTTTATGGATGCCGCAGTAGTTCCCATAGGGATCTGCTCGCCTTTCATTTGGCCGATGTGCTCAATGGCCAACTGCACCCCATTTATGGCACGAAGTACTTCAACCTTACTATCCTGATAGGGTTTACCTCCCTCGGCAGCGGCAATTTTGGTCAATTCCTCTACACGAGTTTGCATAATGGCTTTGGTTTTCTCCAAAATCGCGATACGCTCATAAGGTTTTAGCCATCTCGATTTATCCTGAAAAAGGGCGTATGCATTTGCTATTTTCTCTTCCACTTGTTGACTGTTGAGCAAAGGAATCTCTTTGATCAAACTGCCATCAAATGGTGAATTTACTTTTATTGTGTTCATAGTGTGTGTTTAAATTTTTGCCAACACAAAATACAAGTTTTTGTCCTGATTAAAGCTCATCATATCAATTTTTAAATGCTTTAATGGCATAAAATCGCTGAAAGAAAGCTTCAAAGCACTACTTTTGTTGTTCTCAAAAATTACACACAGAAATTTCATGAAAAATCTAAATAAGAACCTCAAACATTTACGAATTAGAAAAAGACTATCGCAAAGCAGACTTTCTGCTCGCATAGGAATTGGAGCCTCATCAATCAGCTCTTACGAACAAAGAAGAAGTACCCCCAAAATATCTACACTTTTAAAATATTCCGATTACTTCAACCGCAATTTGGATGAGTTGGTGAAATCGGATATTGAGCAAGCAGAGAGAGAAAAGAAGCAAGACACAAAAGGAGAAAACCTAAGAATTCTTCCGATTTTGGTGGATGAGAAAAACGACGAAATGATTTCCCTGGTTCCCGTTAAAGCTGCAGCCGGATATTTAAATGGCCACTCGGATGCCGAATTCATTAGCGAGCTGCCAAACTTTAGAATGCCCTTTGCCGAGCTATCGGAAAACAAAACCTACCGTGCATTCCAAATTGAGGGAGAAAGTATGCTGCCAGTACCTGCAGGATCGTACATCATTTGCGAGTATTTGCAAGATTGGGAATTGATTAAGGACAACACCAGCCACATTGTGGTGACTACCGACGATGGCATTGTGTACAAACGCGTGGTGAAGGATTTCGACAACAATCAACTGCTTTTGAACTCCGACAACAAAGAATACCTATCCTTCGAGGTAAGCCTGAATCAAGTGGTAGAGGTTTGGAAGGCATTGGGGTATGTGAGCTTTCAATTGCCGTAGTTTCACGAAAATATATTTAACCACAAAGTATACACAAAGGTGTTTCACAAAGAACACGAAGAAATTCAAAAAACATCACAAAATCAATGTTTTCCATTGGCCTACATCAATAAAACATTAAAACTTTGTGACCTTTGTGAAACACCTTTGTGTCCTTGGTGGTTCAAATCGTTTTTTTACCTACATTTGTTCGGATTTATTCATTCTAAATAAGAATAACAATGAACTCAATTGCTTCTGCAAGTAATTACAAGGGCGTACTTTACGCTATGGTCACTGCATTTTTATGGGGTTTTCTTCCCATTTTCCTTAAAGTGGCCCTTAAGGATATCGATCCCATCAGCATTGTGTGGTTCCGATTCTCTTTTGCCTTTTTGGTGCTGTTCATCTACTACCTGATAACGGACCGAAAGCAGTTGAACATCATCAAACGTCCGCCCCTTTTGCTCATTATTGCAGCAATTGGCTTGGGGGTAAACTACATTGGTTTCTTAAAAGGCTTGAATTATACCAGCCCGAGTAATGCACAAATTATTATACAAAGTGGTCCAATAATGCTGGCCTTGGCAGGGGTTCTTTTCTTTAAGGAAAAGCTGAATCTAAAACAAATGGTCGGCTTCGGAATTGCCGGCATTGGTTTGTTCCTGTTCTACCGCACTCAACTGCAAACTTTCATTCACGATACCGATGCTTTTAACCTTGGCTTTTTCTGGGTGGAGCTGGCTGCCGTAACATGGGTACTTTATGCCGTTTTGCAGAAGAAACTGGTGCAGCAACATCCTGCACAGGTGCTGAATATGGTACTGTATGGAATTCCGGCTTTGATTTACACACCTATGGCCGATTTTTCTGCTTTCCAGGGATTGGATTTTAAAACATGGGCCATTGTGGTATTTCTTGGTGTAAACACCTTGGTTGCTTACGGATCTATCGCCCTGGCATTTAAATATACCGAGGCCTACAAGGTGAGCATTATTGTAACGCTTAACCCAATTATTACCCTAATTGCCATGTCGGTTCTTACCTATTTGCAGGTAAGTTGGATACAACCCGAAAGCATGACGCTTTACTCGCTAATTGGTGCAGTATTGGTAATTGGTGGTGCAGTAACTGCGGTGTTTTTCTCGAAAGCGAAGAAGGAAAAAGCGCTTGCTGTACAGAAAGAGGTGGCGAAGTAAGGGTAAAAAGTTAAACCACGAAGGACACGAAGGTGTTTCACAAAGAACGCAATTGACACTGGCAGCTCCTGTGAATTAATAATTCACAGGTTTTGAGTTTGGGATTTTTAATCCTTACAAATCGAATTTAAAATTCTTGACTCCATGAGCCCTGATTACAAATCAGGACTAGCGGGGTCATACTTTCTATGCTCCAATATTTCCCTTTGCTTTATAGAAATAGTCATAATTCATTAGCATTAATCCAAGAAATTTGTAAACAACTAAATCGAAGATAACTAGTCCGTTAGTGATTAAAATATTCTTGATTGAAAAAACTCTTTTCAATTTATCCATCCCAAACAGAATATTCAGTAACTGTGTTGTAATTATCAAATTTGATTGTTAATCGCCCTGTATTTATTCCTCGTTTTGAATATCCCAAATAATACCCAAATTCGATATTTGTTTTAGATTCAGGTTCGCCTAATAATTCTATGATTTGAGTTTTTGTCATTCCCTTTAGTTCGTAATCATTTCTCAAACTATTCATCATATCCCAACGGAGAGACCATTCAGTTTCTGATTCTGTCCAGTTTTTCCATTTTTCAGAATCAAATCGTTTGTGAGTGATATTTCCTCTAATTACAAATCCTATTAGAATTAATACTCCAACTCCTAAAATCCCATATTTAAAAATCTTGCTCAATGTTATTTTTTTATGCCCTACAACGGATGGCGCTATGTAACGTAGGCGCCTTAGTTGATTTATGTTTCAATTTTTATAAAAAGCACAAAACCTTCGAAAACCCGAGACCCGCCTATGTTATATGATCGCTTGTTACCTGCTGGGCTTTATTCATTTTCTTGCCCTTGTCTAATTTGGTCTAGCCATTCTCTATCAATATTTATTATCGAAAAAGGCATTTCAGCATTATTTCTTTGATTAAATACAAATATTTTAGAAAAAAACTCTTGCTTAATATCTAAAGCAACGGCTTTGTCGAGATTGAACTTATTCCAGTGATTGAAAATTCTCTTAGGTACGAAAAAATCAAAATCAGTCCGTTGTGTATTATTTCTTGAATTAAACACAGTAAGTCTCCAGACATTTGGTCTGGTCGAAAACCAATGAATTTCTGCTTTTAGTGGGGAGAAATCACCCAAATCACTTAGAATATTATTTTGTGTAGAATTGCTTTTGAATAAAAAAACCATATCTCCTGTTTCAAGCAATCCAACATATGAATATCGAATTGCTGTATCAGCGGAAGTAACGATAGCTCCAATAATATTGCCCGAATTTAAAAAGAGATGAGCTCTATGATATTTTTCATCTTGAAGTCTCCCTGTTCTATCCTTAAAGAAATCATAAATGTTTTTTATATCATCTTCAATAAAACTATCAATCAGGGCTTGGTCTATATCATTAAAATGCCTAATTGTATTTGGTCCTAAAAACCAACTCAATGAAAGAAGTGGTATTTTATTATTTGTAGCAAATTCTATTGCTGGTTTACTAAACTCGTTGATGGTAGCAACACCAACTTGAAATAAATACCTATTCCTTATTTCTATTGCGTAATCGGCTCTTCGATTATTCTGTCTACCTAACAAACTATCTTCTGTAACAATTTCAAAATCATTAATGTCATTTCTTAATCCCAGAGCATTTCTTACAATAGGTAATCCAACAGTTGCTCCATATGCTTTACATTCAAATATTAATTGAGTTGGATAAGAAAAGGGCATTTGAATTGGAGGGTTCATTATTATATCTGCATCATGTGCAGCACCTTTCCCATTAATATAGAAAAGTCCACCACGTTCAAATGAATACACATCATCAGCAATGACATTTGAAAACCCACAGTTTTTAAGGAGATTTCTTATTATATATTCTAGTAATGCTCCTTTTAAGTTTGATGCTTTCATCTTTTTTTATTTGATTAATCCCTTGTCTGCAAGTTCTTTCCTCGCTTCCGCCGTTAAGATAATACTCATAATATTTACGTTCTTGGAGTCATTATAACCAAGTTCTTTTCTTAATTCTTTGATAAAATTGTCTCCGTCTTTGAACAAATTAAATTTTTCTTGCTTCCCTTCACTTTCAACAAGTTTAGAGTCAAAATCAATGTATTTCTTTATTAGTCTGTCGCTGCCCCAATTCATAAGACCTTTTTTGAATAGAAGCATTTCTTCTTCGGCTTTGCGTGAAAGTCCATTTTGCCCTTTTTTGACTTTGAAAAGCATTTCAAAATATGAATTGTAAAAATGTTCAAACACTTTTTGTTTCTCTTTCAAAATATGCAATTCATATTCTCTCTCTCTTGCTTTCTTATTATTTATACTCACTGTCAAAACTGACGTAAATGCAGCCACAATAATTGCTACAATTCCAAGAATTGAAATCTTAGATTGTAAATCGTCTACGAAGAATATTCCCCAGAATAAAAATCCGAGAAGAAGAAGGAACAGGAATATCATCCAAACTCTAGAAAGTGTATCTTTTATCATTGTGTCTTGTTTTATATTTAGCCTTGCAGGTAACTATTTATTTGTGCACTTGTACGCTCACTTTTAATATCTCAGAGTAAAAAGGTACACAATACATACCCCATAGGTCAGTATTGTGCACCTATTAGTTAATCGCAAACCCAAATCTACAAAATTATAATCAACAAAACCACCCAACTTAAATTCACTTTTTAATTCAATCTAGTTGAACCACTCAAAACCTCCGAATTCACAGAAAAAACAAAAATACCACACCTTAAAGTCTGAATTATTTTTAATAGCCAAACCAACAAAAATGGAATGGAGTAATAATGCCGTGGAAAATGGCTGTAGAAATTCCTAAGGCACGTTCTTTCAGTTTGAATGAAGCTTTTGAACTTAAAAAGCTACGATCTTTGACTTAAAAAAGGCCTTTTTAATCTGTTAGGCAGGTTTTCAATCGAAGAAAATGGGTTTTTAAATTAAAAAGGAGCGTTTTTAGTTTTAGAAAGGTAGTTTTCAATTTAAAATCACCTTTCCAACTCATTTAAAACACCTTTTCAAATTCAAAAAGCACGTTCATTTTTAAAAAAAATGGCTTTTCACCTTCAAAAGGCCTCTTTTATTTTAAAAAACGCTCCTAAAAATTTCCCAATTGGCATTACCAATTCAATATTATCATATTTTATCTTCGAAAGCTGCATTCTCATTCGAAGAATGGGTCTAAAAAATTTTTTAGGGAGCTTCTTTTCGTCAATTCCCCCACAACAAATCCTTCAGCCCAACAAAACATCGAATGTAACTTAATTTTTAATCACAAATCCATCCTTCATCAAGCATTTATCACCTAAAAAAGGTATGACCAATATTTGAAAAGAAATCAAATACCAAAGCTTAATTTCATGCAATTATTTTTTATTGTTTGATTAATCTTTTTTAAATTAGATTCTGTTATTCCCAATCGGATACTCAGTCAAACTAATCAAACACACAGCTTTCGAGTATTGTCAGGGGAAATTTATTTCTAATAAAAATTACTAGTCAAATGGAAAAAGTAAGAGTCCATTATTCATGCGATAGCGCGGAGGTTAGTAATACCACCAGCGCAATTCGATCCAAATTTGCCGAAGAAGATTGGTCGGCAGATTTAATTCTCAGTAAAATTCTTGCAGATATTGCAGTGGAGCATCCAATTCTTGAACAGGCAATTGAAGCAGTTCACGGGAACACTTTAAAAGCCAATGTGAGAGCCGAGGATGAGAAGGCGGGGAAAGATTACATCTGCTTGAAGAATTTTATAAAAGCAAACCTTTCTGTTCCCGAAGCGAACATTAGAGAGGCAGCAGTAGAGGCCTGGAAGCTTCTGGTAAGTCATAATCCAAAGCTTGATCAGCAAAATTATGCCCGTCAGATTGAACTGAGCAACTCATTTATCACCAACCTTAAAAGTCCAACTTTTAAGCCTTTAATTGACTTGCTAATTGGTGTACCTGAAAGAGTGGAAAAATTTACTGCATCCACAGCTTCGCTGGAGGCAGCCTATAAGAAGATGGCTACCACTAAATCGGAAAAGATGGATTTGCCTGCTCCTTCGACACAAAAGAACAAGATTCGCAGCATCATTAACAACAGGTTAATGACCTATTTGGAAGGCGCTGTTGATGCACTTCCTGAAAAATATGAGGCTACTTATAAAGCCATCTGCGAAAGCATCGAAATTAATAACGAAAAAGCCCGCGCTCGCCAAACCTTAAAAGAAAGTCAAAAGGAAAAAGAGCCGGAAGAAGATATTGCATAGGTTTTAGGTTTGTATTATTTATTGTCATGAGAAGCAGCCCTTTGGGGTTGCTTTTTTTATGCAGACTTACCTCACCCCAACCCTCTCCTCAAGGAGCTGGCAGCTGCTGAATTCTTGACATATGATCTGTTTGTTGTTTTCCTTCTTCTCTAGAGCTTGTCCCGACAGGGGGATGAGGGGAAATACATTTGATATTGAATTTCAAAATCACCTCACTCCTTCTCTTGAAATAACTCCTCACCCCAACCCTCTCCTCAAGGAGAGGGAGCTGGCTGCTGCTGAATTCTTGGCATATGGTCTATTGATTGTTTTCCTTCTCCTCGAGGAGAAGGTCCCGACAGGGGGATGAGGGGAAAATCAATCCTCAATCTCCATCTCACGAATCGAATCGGTAATCGGAAGGATCTTCACTTTTTTATCTACCCAAATAAAAATAACATTGTTGGTTTTGCCAATAAGCTTACCGCTAATGGTTTTGTCATCGGTGTAATGAATGGTATATTTTTCCTTCCCGTTTATGGAGGAGCGGAAAAGTCGTCCGTAAAAGTCGGCAGCAAAATACAGGTAGGCAATTAAAGCTATTGTAAAAGTTAGCAGTTTATAGGCTCTGTGCCACGATTTCCTGCTTAATCCGAGAGAAAATAGGTAATACATTCTGGGACATTTTCTCTCCCAATAACTATCAAGCTTAAAAAGCAGGTAAATAAATGTAAGCGAAGCCATGGTAAACAGGATAATAACGTAATCCTGAAAGGGTGCAATCAAGAAATCGAATATATCGGCATACTGAAAAATATTAATGCCAAATTCTGAAAATTTTTGATGCTTAAACAGCATTCCCATTCCTACCAAAAAGAGGTAAAAAATAGTTACAATTGATTGCAGTTCCTTAATAATTAGCTCGTAGGAATCCTTTATTAGTCCTTCCTTTAATTCCATAGTTTGTGTTGTAGAGTAAGGACATGAAAGTAAGAAATTATTGGGAAGAACGCTATACTAATAAATGATAGTACCTCCGTTTTTCCTTATTCAACTCACCTCAATCCTCTCCCGAGGAGAGAAAGCTAGCCGCTGCTGAATTCTTAGCATATGGTCTATTGATTGTTTTCCTTCTCCTAGAGGAGAAGGTCCCGACAGGGGGATGAGGTGTTTAATCTTGGCCTTGAGGGCCTTCCTCCCGATCCCCAAAAATAACATCACATAATCACCCTACACATGATCCCGAGGCTCAACATGAATGGTAGCCGCAAATCCATATTTTCTTTTGATTTCCTTCTCGATTTCGGTGGAAATATCGTGCCCGGTTTTTATGGACATATCGTGTGGCAGCTTGATATGGAAGGTAACCTCGGTATGGTCGCCATAAGAGTGGACGTGAAAATGATGCGGATTGATGGCATGTGGATAGATCTCCTCGCAAGTTTTCTTCAAGTCGTCTAATAGTTTCTGATCGGGACTTTCCCCCAATATGGAATGAATGGAATCTCTAATGATTTCGTAGGCCGCATAGCCAATCATAAAGGCAACAATCATCCCCAGTGCACCATCAACCCACCAGAAATATTTCCCAACAAAAATACCCGCCAAAATCACAAATGAGGATATGGCATCGCTACGATGGTGCCACCCATCGGCCTTTAGCACTTTCGAATTGGTTTTGCGAGCACCGTAAAAGGCAAACTGCGCAAGGGCTTCCTTCACCACAATGGAAATAATCATTACCACAATGGCAATGGTTCCAAACTGCGACGATTCACCATCTCTTAACGTATGATAGGATTCTATTACAAAGTCGAAAGCAACCAGCAGCAGCAGAATCCCAATGATAAAGGCACTAATTAAATCGGCCCTGCCGTGTCCGAAAGGATGATCTTCGTCGGCTGGTTTTTTAGAAATTTTTGCTCCTATCAATACAATAACAGAGCTTAAACTATCAGACAAGGTATGCCAGGCATCGGCAATAATGGCAATGGATCCTGTAACCAATCCGGCCCAATATTTCAAAATAAAGAGTACAATATTTCCTGCAATGGATAGCCAACCTTCCGTTTCGGCCCAATTCGATTTATTTAACTCAAATTTTTTCATACGATCTGATAGTCAAAGCATCTAAAATAATGATTTTATATCATTTATTATTCGATCTAATTAAGGTAAAATGCCGTCCCTATCAAAATAGGGATTAATTAAAATACTAATCAAGGCTTAAAATAGCTGTACCGATTAGACAATATTGATTTTTTTCACCTTTTCAAATTGAGTTTTTCCCTCCTAGGGAAAATCCCGACAGGGAAAAGGGTGAAATAATCAAAATACACCCTTCTGGCTGTCGCCATCTTCCCTGAAAGGGAAGAACTCCTAAATAGATCTCCCCTATTACTTTTTATACTATATTTTCAACATTAAATACCAATCGGGATTAGACTAAATTCCCCTCTACTTTCATCAATTGTGAATCTGCCAATTTGCTTTTCTTTTTCTTATCGATATAAAAATCGATTCTTCCCAAAGCAATTCCGGCCCAACCAACCTGGTTGATAATTACCTCTTCCCCATCCAGGTTTTTCACTCGTTCTGGTTTTTCCAATAAGGTATGAGAGTGACCGCCTAGAATTACATCAACACCACGGGTTTGCTTGGCAAATTCCATATCGCAATCTTCACCAATATTGCTGGTGTGTCCCATGTGCGAAAGACAAACTACCAAATCGCAATTGTTCTCCTCTTTCAGGATTCGAACCATATCCTTAGCCACATCCACCGGATCGATATAGGTAATGGTTTCGCGATTGTGAGGTTCTACATAGCCTGTAAGATCAACACCAAGACCAAAAACACCAATCTTAAGTTCTCCCTTTTCGAAGATCTGGTATGGAGGAATTTTGCCTTCCAAATCGGTACCGCTAAAATCGTAATTGGCATTTAGCAAAGGAAAATTACGATTCTTTATTTGCGAGGTAATCCCCTTAATACCATTGTCGAACTCGTGGTTTCCAATATTACCGGCATCGTAACCAATTTTCGACATCAATTTGTATTCTGCTTCCCCTTTAAAGAAGTTAAAATATGGCGTTCCCTGATAAACATCGCCACAATCCAATAGTAAGACATGCTCCTCTTCTCTTCTTACCTTTTTCACCAAAGCATTTAGTCGGGCAAAACCTCCCAATCCACCATATTTTGGATCTTTTTTTGGAAATGGTTCAATGCGCGAATGCAAATCGTTTGTATGCAATAAGGTAATTTTATGCTTGCTGTTCGAAGCTGCAAAAAGTGATTTGGTAAACAATCCACTACTTATAAATGCCCCGGTTAAACCCAATTTCGTAATAAATTCTCTTCTATTCCACATTGTAAATCCTCCCATCTAGTTTAGCCGATACTTTTTCTCCTTTTTTGTGCTTCTTGCTCATGTGTTTAATGATTTCCGAACGCAACAATCGGTGCATGTGTCGAAATGTTTTGCGTTTTTCGAAGGCAGTAAATCCGCCACCACCATTTACCAGGTAGTCAACACTCATTACATGATATATTTTCGTAGGCTCAATTGGCTTTCCATCCACAAGAATGTTTACCGCTTTTCTGTCTTTAATGCCCATTTTTGCTCCACTTATGCCTTCGCCACCAAAGTAAGCAACGCGTTGAAACAATTCTATCAGCTGTTTTCCTTCCATTCCAACAATTACCAACTTGTTTTTAAAAGGCAACATCTCGTATACCCTTCCGGTAGATATTTCTCCCTTCGATAGTGAAGTTCTAATTCCTCCCATATTCAACAAAGCCACATCAACCCCATGCTTTAATTGCTTCTCTTTGCAAAAATCGTTACCAATTTCGAACATGGCATCGGCAAGGTAGTTGGATAGTAAACCTTCTGGCTTACCTGTTACCATATCCATTTCGGCCACCGAAATAATGGTATTCATTTCCCCATCCAACTGGTGTTTATACAGATTGATCAGGTTGGTTAAGCTGGTATCCTTTGCTGATATCTGATCCAGATCAGCATTAATGGTGTAATGTGATTCTACCTTATTGGTAGTTTGCTTCGAACTGCCCACACAGGAACTTAAGCCTGCAGCAATCAAAACAATAAAGAGTGATTTGATTAAATTTCTTCTCATGTTAAAAATAAAATACACTTTAGTCTTTTATTGACCGGTAAAATTATAAATATTCAATTATCATCTGCAAATAATCGACAATATCAGTTCACATTTAATACTACAATTGGTATAATACTCCCTTTACATGATGTCATGCAAGAATGGTATTAAATATCAATCAGAATAAATATCCTCTGATACATTTATAATACCGATTATTAATTAATATGCGCCATTTGTTCGTTTTACTCCAAATGACTAACTAATTATATATCGGCATTTCAATTTAATATTTCACAGTTTCGCCAAGGCTCACTCTGAAATTTAAATGGTATAAAATGGTTTATTGTGGTATGATTTTCAATAAAAATCAATTGAATTGACCTGATTAAAAATCAATTGTAAGCTGCATAGGTTCCGATTCGTCTATTCTGTTCGATACAGATAATCCAATGAGACGAATGCTTGTTTTCAGCTGTTCCTGATCCAAGAGCTCTTCTGCAAGTTTTTGAATCATTTCTTCACCTTCAAGCACCTGCAAAAGCGTTCTGCTTCTCGTTTCCTGCTCGAAGTTACTATATTTTAACTTCAAAGTTAAGGTTCTGCCTCTAAATCCACTTTTTTCCAATCTGCGAACCAATGATTCTGTCGTTTTCTTCAGGTCTTTTTTAATCTCCTGTGTATCGATTAAATCATTTCGATAGGTATGTTCGGTTCCAACCGATTTCCTGATTCGATTTGGATTTACAGGTCTGTCGTCAATCCCCCTGGCAATATTGTAATAATAGGCTCCATTCTTTCCAAACAATCTGCTCAAATCCAAAAGACTTCTCTCTTTTAAATCTTTTCCCCTAAAAATTCCAAGTTTGTGCATTTTATCTGCTGTAACCTTACCAACTCCATAAAATTTGTCAATTTGCAAATCGTTGATAAAACTCTCGATATTCTTGGGAGGAATCACAAACAATCCATCGGGCTTGTTTACATCCGAAGCAATTTTAGCCAGGAATTTATTTACCGATATCCCAGCAGAAGCGGTCAAATCAGTCTCTTCTTTAATGCGAGCCTTTATCTCCTGTGCAATTAATGTAGCCGAAGGCAGATTCTTCTTGTTATGGGTAACATCTAAAAACGCCTCATCGATAGAAAGCGGTTCAACCAAATCGGTATACTCGTAAAAAATGCTCATAATTTGATTGGAAACCTCCTTGTAACGATCGTGACGGCCGCGAACAAAAATCAAGTGTGGACAGCGCTTTTTTGCAATTTTCGAAGGCATTGCAGAGCGAACTCCAAATCTACGTGCTTCGTAACTTGCAGCTGCAACAACTCCCCTATCTCCATCACCTCCAACGGCTATGGGCTTATTGCGCAATTCAGGATTATCCCTTTGCTCCACCGAAGCAAAAAAGGCATCCATATCAATGTGAATTATCTTTCGAATCTCGTCCATATTTCCACTGCAAATATTTGAATAATCATGAGGCAATCAAAAAATAATCGCTGCCATTTTTGTAATTTTACGCCCTATTTAAAAGCAATTCGAGAAAGTGAATAAAATCAAAGATCTTACCTCAGGAAATATATTTATACAAATTGTAAAGTTGGCAATTCCAATTATTGCCACTTCGTTTGTGCAAATGGCCTATAACATGACGGATATGGCCTGGCTGGGGCATGTAGGAAAGGAAACGGTTAGTGCAGTTGGAATGGCTCTTTACCTGGTTTGGTTCGGTTCTTCATTGATGTACATTACCAAAATTGGAGCCGAAGTTGGGATCTCTCAATCTATTGGAAGAAAGAATTTTGATGATGCAAGATCATTTGTAAAGAATGCGTTTAGTTTGTCTTTGCTGATTTCAACTGCATTTGCTGCCATTGTATGGTTTTTTGCCCATCCAATTATTAGCACCTTCAATATCGAAAGTGATTTTGTAAATCAAACAGCTGTTGACTATTTAAGGTTTGTTGCATTTGGAATGCCATTTACCTTTTCGAATATAAGCATCTCGGGGATTTACAATGGAATTGGAAATACAAGAACACCTTTCATTGTCAATACAATTGGATTGATCATGAACATCGTTCTCGATCCGATTTTGATATTTGGCTGGGGCGATATTCCGGCTATGGGAGCCAAAGGTGCTGCCATTGCTACAGTTGGTTCTCAGTTCACAGTGTTTATAATATTCATTTACAACCTGTACATCAGGCAAAATCCATTATCCATTAAAAACTACATTGGCAAATTGCAGCGTCAATACTTGCAACCGATTTTTAAAGTTGGAGGGCCTGTGGCACTACAGTCGGTTTGTTTTGCTTTTCTAGCAATGATTTTGGCTAGAGTTCTAAACGACATCGTTGAAGGTGATGAAGGCCCCTTTGCCGTGCAAGCTATTGGGGGACAAATTGAAGCCCTATCCTGGATGACAGCCTTGGGTTTTTCAACAGCTTTAGGAACATTCACTGGTCAGAATTTTGGTGCGGGCAAATGGGATCGAATCCAAAAAGGTTTTTTTTATACACTGGGAATTGCTGCTTTTATTGGAGTTATTAGTACAGTTCTTTTCTTCTTTTTTGGAGAAACTATTTTTGGCTTATTCATGAATCAAAAAGATGAAAAAGTGATTCAAATGGGAGTTGTTTATTTAATTATTTTAAGTTACTCTCAAATCTTTATGTGCATTGAAATCACCGCAACAGGAGCTTTCAATGGAATAGGGAAAGCTGTTCCCCCTGCAATTGTTGGCATATCGGGGAATATTTTACGTATACCTTTAGCATTCTTTTTAAGTTATACCTTAATAGATTTCCTACCCGAATTTAATCAGTACATATCTTCTGATACCATTATAGCTACAGGAGTTTGGTGGGGATTAACTTTATCAAGCATTTTGAAAGGAAGTATATTGTTCTTATGGTTTTTACTACTACTGTACAAACATCCTGAAAACAAGCATCCATTACCTTTTCAAAAATTTTGGATTCGACTTTTACCAAGCAGATTACGTCAAACATCAATTGTAATTAACCCGTTAAAAGATGAAAAATTAAACGGATGAAAAAATTAAAAAGGGAGCTTAAAGTAACTGAGGATGGTTCTCATACATTCTACATGCCCGATTTGGATGAGCATTATCACTCTACCCATGGGGCCAGGCAGGAATCTATGCATATTTTCCTGAACGCAGGATTTCATTTCTCACTGCAGGATCCATTACACATTCTGGAAATTGGTTTTGGAACGGGATTAAATTGTTTTTTAACGGTTAAGGAAACAGAAAAGCTTAATAGAAAGGTAATTTACCATTCCATTGAACTTTATCCCTTGGAAAAAGAATTGGTTCAGGATCTGAATTATGCTGATCCATCGGATGAAGCATCTTGCGAAATGTTTCAAAGGCTGCATTCCTGCGAGTGGAATACCGATATTCAAATCAATGAAAATTTTACATTGCGCAAACTGCAAGGAGATTTAATTGAATACATGTTTTCATCAAAATATGATTTGGTTTACTTCGATGCATTTGCACCAGATGTACAACCAGATTTATGGAGCCAAGATGTATTTGAAAAAATCTATCATGCATCTAATTCAGAAGCCATATTGACGACCTATTGTACCAAGGGAATTGTAAAAAGAGCCTTACGTGCTGCCGGTTTTCAGGTAAAAAGATTACCAGGACCTCCGGGTAAAAGACAAATGTTACGTGCCACTCGCATAGATGATTTTGACTCGACAAAAGCAAGTGAACAACTGTAAAAAAAACTTAAATTCATGTGCAGTTTCGCATATGTGAAGGAAAAGCCTTACCTTAGTCGATCTTTATGATCATATTAATCATAAATTAAACAAGAAAATAACAAATAATTATATAAAATGAAGTACACAGAAGAACAAGATAAGGTATCTTATTGCCTTGGATTAAGCATCGCAAGCAACCTAATTACATCAGGAGTAAAAACCATTAGCACTGAGCCATTCATGGAAGCACTTGATGCTGCGTTCAATGGTAAAATGCCAGAACTTTCTCCAGAAGAAGCAAACCAAATCCTTCAAGAATTCTTTACCAAAGTTCAGGAAGAACAAGCTGGTGCTGCAATCGAAGCTGGAAAAAAATTCTTAGCTGAAAATGCTAAAAAAGAAGGTGTAACTGCTCTTGAAAGTGGTCTTCAGTATGAAATCATTACAGAAGGTAATGGTGATTTACCAAAAGGTACTGATAGCGTAAAATGTCACTACCATGGTACTTTGATTGATGGAACAGTTTTCGATAGCTCTGTTAACAGAGGTGAGCCTGCTACATTCCCAGTGAATGGTGTAATTGCAGGATGGGTTGAAGCTCTTCAATTAATGCCTGTTGGATCGAAATGGAAATTATATGTTCCTTCTGATTTGGCTTACGGTGCTCAAGGTGCTGGTAACTTAATCGGTCCTCACACAACTCTTATTTTTGAAGTTGAGTTGTTAGAAATCGTATAATAATAAACCAAAATAGAACGCAAAATGAAACTAAAAGCATTGTCTCTTGCACTTGGATTAGGTGCTATGACCCTTGTTTCTTGTAACCAAAACGGGAATAAGGATGTTGCCTTAAATAATCAAATTGATTCTGTTAGTTACGCTATTGGTATTAACTTCGGAACAAACCTTAAGAAAAGCAATATCACTGAATTTAACGAAGCAGCTATTCTTGCTGGTATTTATGATGTGATTGATGAAGATTCTTTGAAAATTGAATTGCGTGAAAGTGGATCTGTAATCAATACTTACATGAGAGATCTTCAGGCAAAAGTTGGTGAAGAAAATATCGCTAAAGGTGAAAAATTCTTATCTGAGAATGCTAAAAAAGAAGGTGTTATAACTACAGCTAGCGGCTTACAATACAGAGTAATTTCAGAAGGAACTGGTGAAAAACCATTGGCTACTGATCAAGTAAAAGTTCACTACCGTGGAACAACTATCGACGGTAAAGAGTTTGATTCTTCTTACAAAGCTAACAAGCCTGCTACTTTTGCTGCAAACCGCGTAATTAAAGGTTGGACTGAAGCACTTCAGTTGATGCCTGTTGGTTCTAAGTACGAATTGTTCATTCCTGCTAAATTGGCTTATGGTCCTCGTGGTGCAGGTGGAGCTATTGGTCCAAACGAAACTTTGATTTTCGAAGTTGAACTTTTGGAAATTTTAACGCCAGCAGAACCTAAAAAATAATTGACCTGTAGTTTCAGGACGATACATTAAAAACAGAACCCCTTTTGATGAAAATCGAAAGGGGTTTTTTGACTCTTATACCATTTAAATATTAAAGTGCGCAGGTATAATGCCGATACATATTCAATCCCGAAGTTCGGGATTAGAAGTGAAACGCTCTAAAGACTTATTTTGAATAGTAATCGGTATCAACGATTTCTAGAAAAACTTGACTTACATTTCCGCCTGCGGATTCATATCGCAGGTTGACAATTTTTTAAGCCCATATCTTTTTTTTAGATTTGCATACTTTTGCAACTACCAAGACGATGTTGTAAATTTAAAATCTTGTTTTCACCTTTTGAAAACTAATAAAACTGTATAATAACCAATAAAATAAATAGTCATGTACGCTGAAATTCATACCGAAAAAGGAGTGATGAAAGTAGAATTCTACGAAAAAGACGCTCCAAAAACTGTTGAAAATTTTGTAAACCTATCGGAATCCGGATTTTACGACGGACTAAATTTCCACCGTGTAATTCCTAGCTTTGTTATTCAAGGTGGTTGCCCTGATGGAACTGGTGCTGGCGGACCAGGTTATTCAATCGACTGTGAATTGGATGGAGACAACCAATATCACGACAGAGGAGTTCTTTCTATGGCACACGCTGGTAGAAACACAGGTGGATCGCAGTTTTTCATTTGCCACAACCGCGACAACACTTCTCACTTAGACAGAAACCATACTTGTTTTGGTAAAGTTGTTGAAGGTCTTGATGTGATTGATGACATCCGTGCTGGCGACAAAATCGAAAAAGTTGTAATCATTAAAGAGTAATTCCTAAAAGATAATTAGATACAGATGAATTTTGAAATCAACGGAAAAGTAATCGTTAAAGATGACACTCAACAAATTAGCGATCGCTTTAAAAAAAGAGAGTTTGTAATTGAAGTAGAAAATGAAAGAAATTCTGAATGGAACGATTTCATTAAATTCCAATTAACTCAAGACAGATGTGACCTTTTGGAACCAATTTCTTTGAATGAAGAAATTAAAGTTTCTTTTAACATTCGCGGTCGCAAATGGGAAAAAGATGGAAGAGTAAACTACTTCTCTAATTTGGAAGCTTGGAGAATTGAAAAAGTACAAGCTGAAGCAGCAATTCCAGAAATGCCAGAATTTACTGCAGATGATGTACCACCTGCTCCAGAAGAGGACGATCTTCCTTTTTAATTGAAAATATACAAACCCATTCCAATCGGAATGGGTTTTTTATTGTCTTTTCATTGTGCAATTGTTATTGTATAAAAAAAACTGCCCTTCGCATGAAGAGCAGCTTATCGTCAAAAAAATTATTGAAAAACCGGTTGGCACCGGCTGTGTTTGAACTTATCTAAAGTGAATATATTTATTCATAATTTTATCAAAGGCTGCCAAAGAAGCCATAGCAACTACAACAATGTAAACAATTACAGGAACCTTCGACAAGCTAACAAAAACTCCATTCAACAATTGATTAATTGGCGTTAAAAATAATTTATCCAGTTGTGTAAAAAATGGATGCTCCAAATCACTAACCAAAGTTCTTACATCGGTTCCCAGTAATATTATTGCCAATACTACTATTAAGCCAATAATTCCTAACCATTGCTTTCTTGATCTTGTTTGTTTTACTTCAATTGGCTTTGCCAACCAATCTTGCATCACATCATCCATTACCTTGTTGGTAAAACTCTCTGATGGTTCTTCCAACTCCACATCCTTCATTAATTTTTTAATGAATTCGTCTTTATAGATATCTTCTTGCTTGTTCATGGTTTTCTTGTTTCAAAGATCTATAATATTGTTTTTAGCTCTCCGTGTAAAATTGTTTCCAATTGCGAATACAATTTTTTTCGCGCACGATGCAGCTTTACTTTCACGTTTGACTGGCTTAATCCGGTAACTTCACAAACTTCTTCTACCGAATTTTCTTCCAGATAAAATAGAGTTAATAATGTCCTGTCTTCAGCATTCATTTGTTGCAAAGCCTTCGTTAGGTACTTTTTCCTTTCATCTGAACGAAGTTCTTGCAATGCCGATTGAGTCGATTTAATATTTACAGATGCTGAATAATCTTCATCAATCGAGCTTACATCAAGCTTTTTTTTTCTCAATCTAGATATTGCTGTATTGTAGATGATTCTATACACCCAAGTTGAAAATTTGGCATCTCCTTTATAGGTATCCAGTGCTTGATAAGCCTTCAAGAAAGCATCTTGAGCAACCTCTTCGGCATCTTCTCTACTTCCCATTAACTGCAAAGCCACATTAAAAGCCATTTTCTTGTATTTATCAACAAGAACAGCATATGCACCAGGATCACCTTCCTTTATTTTCGCAATATAATAGCTATCTCTTTTCAATGCCATATTAAATCAAACTTTCAACTCTCAACAAAATCTCATCAATTAAAAAGACAGTTCTTTGTCGAAAAATGTTGCTTCAAAATCAAAATTTAAACTTTTTATTGAATCATCTGTAACTTAGACGCACAAGTATTCGGTTCGGTTACAGACTAAAGAAAATAAGTTCAACATTTCTTTTTTCACACTCAACACATGCAAGTTAAGCTAATGATTTTCATCTAAATAATTTATCACGTTAAAACTTTCTTAAAATATTTTGTAACCGATTTAAAAAAGGTGGCGTCATAAAGTTGAAAGCAAAAATCAATAAGCGATTTTAGTTTATAAATAATGAATTAATTTAAAGTTTAACCTTAAATCACATAATATGGATATCACAGGTGTAGTAGCAATAATTTCAGTATTTGGATGTGTTCCACTAATCATTTTTTTAGTACACAGACATAAAGAAAGAAAAGCATTAATCGAAAAAGGAATGGATATTAGTTTATTGCAAGGAGAAAAAAAGTGTAGCACACTTGAAAGTTTAAAGTATGGAATTTTATTGATTGGATTGGCAGCAGGAATCCTTGTTGGTAACATTCTTGATGCCTACACAAGATTAAACGAAGAAGTTTCTTACTTTTCAATGATCTTCTTATTTGGTGGATTGGCTCTGTTAATTTTTTACAGCATAGCTAAAAAACAACAAGAAACTGAATAGTTTGAAATAATTTACCCCAAACAAAAAAATGCGCCTCAATTCGAAGCGCATTTTTTTTATATGTTTTTACACAAACTAGAATCTTGTCTTTCGTAATTCTAAAATTATTTCCCAATATGGAATAGAATCACTTTTTCGGCTGCTCTTTCACAAACAGGACAAAAGTGCTTCTCATTGTTCGATTTCATTTTACAATCTTGAACTGGCGAATAAATTCCCTTAGACATATAGCCTCCTCCTTCATACACTCCCAATGTTTTTTCATATTCAGGTGTTCGTGGTGTTGGTACTGGTGTTGACTCATCCAACATATCTTTCCATTTCGAGTTAAAATCAACCATAGTTGTGATGTTTGGTTCCCATGGCTCAACCTCCAGGTTGTAAAAGCCATCGTAAGCAACCTTTGAGTTGTAATACTCATCTCCCAAGCCAACAAATCCATGTCCAAATTCATGGCTTGATACTTCATAGCTTAACTGGTGATCTGCCGAGCAACTTGAATAATAATTGTAGAAGCCACCTCCTCCATAACGATCGGTATTAATCAACACAAAAATTTGATCGTAAGGTACATTTGCACTAATATCATGTAGTACTTTAATATCAAAAGTTGTTAAGTATCGAGGTACATCGAAGGTATAAAATGTAGTATTTACCGCTGTATTCTTATAAATATTCTCTCCCGGAACATCAGTTCCTGATTCTTCCGATGCAGATTCCAAGGCATAAATATTGAAGTTTTCTGCATACTTATCAAAGGGAGGAACATCCAATAGGTAACCTGCAACTCTTTTTACATCAGCCCTAAATTTTTCCATTTCTTCAAGTGTATACCCTTCAGCAATAAAAGCGATATCCACACTTTTATCAGGACTTCCCTTCCCCATAAGCTTTGTATAAGGAACTACCATTGGCTTTTCTCTGCCAATAAAATAATTCTTAGGATCAATGGTATACTCCCAAATTTGCTCCATGCTTCCATCCCATTTTCTTGACTCCAACACAAAACGAGCAGCATTTTTAGGATATGGCATCACATTCACCTGGTAAAATGCTTTTTTTAATTCCTTTGCTTCTTCCGTAGTTTGCCATTCCTGGAAAAGAGAATTAAAGCCTTTAGAATAAATCAATTCTCCTGATTCAGCATCATACAATTTGAATCTAAACGTTCCATATCCAAACTTGTCTATCAAATTTACGGTACTTCCTCCCCAATGAGGTTCCTCTTTTAACTCCTTTAAAAATACGGTTTGAGAATTTGCATCACCTCCCATCAAATAATCAATTCGAAGGGTTTTATTTTCGAAGTATTTTTCAAATTTATTTTGTGCATTGCAAAAAGTACTTAATGCAATAAACATCAGAACTAGTAATGGTTTTAGGTTCATTTTACGATTGTTTAAGTTGAAGTGATAAAAATACGAATAATTAACAGATGGGTATAAGTCACCAATTACAAGATTTTTAATAATAAAAGATTCACATTTTTCTTTTCCTCATCGAAATAGATATCTTAGATTTTTAATTCACACACAAATTTAATTCGACCATGAAAGAACTATTAGGCGTTCAATTAAAGAACTGGCTAATCAACGAAGGCATTTCAGAATATTGGGCTGTTCTACTACAATCAGTCATTGCAGCAGTTGTTGTAATTCTTATAGCTTGGTTATCTGATTATATTGCAAAAAAAATCTTAATTGCATTTATAACCAGAGTTGTAAGAAAAACCAAAACACATTGGGACGATATCTTACTAGAACGCAAAGTTTTTAATAAGATCTCACATTTTGCACCGGCAATAATTATCTATTCAAGTGCAAGTTTAATTGATCATCAATTATGGAGCAATATCATTGAAAATGGAGCATATGTTTATATGGTTGTTCTTGCAATTATGCTTCTTGATACTTTCCTAAATGCCAGTAACGATATTTACAATACAATGCCGGTTAGTAAAACACGACCGATTAAAGGATACATACAAATTGTAAAAATCTTCTTTTATGCATTGGGAATTATTGCAATAATCGCTGTTTTATTCGATAGAAATCCGTTAACAATTATTGCCGGAATGGGAGCATTTGCGGCTGTTATCCTGTTGATTTTTAAAGATACGATCTTAGGTTTCGTAGCTTCCATTCAACTATCGGCCAATAAAATGGTGAATATTGGCGATTGGATTACGATGCCTTCTAAAGGAGCCGATGGAACTGTAATTGATATCAGCTTAAATACGGTAAAAGTTCAAAACTGGGATAAAACAATCAGTACAATTCCAACATATGCCTTGGTTTCCGAATCATTTAACAACTGGAAAGGAATGGAAGAATCGGGAGGTAGAAGAATTAAAAGGCATTTAAATATCGATGTTAAATCCATTCACTTTCTTTCTGAAGATGACATCAATAAATTTGAACAAATCAATTTGATTCAGGATTATATGAAAGAAAAGAAAGAAGAAATTCAATCATCTAATCCCGAAGGGGAGATTCCTGTAAACCAAAGAAGACTCACAAATGTTGGAACATTCCGGAAATATATTGAAGCATATCTTCAAAATCACCCTAAGATTCATAAGGATATGACTTTCCTTGTGCGTCAGTTGCAGCCGTCTGAAAAGGGTCTACCAATTGAGATATATGTATTTTCAAATGATCAAGCCTGGGCAAACTATGAAGCCATTCAGGCAGATATTTTCGATCATATTTTTGCGATTGTACCTGAATTCAATTTAAAAGTCTTCCAGAATCCTACTGGTGATGATTTTCAAAAATTAATGAACTAATTATAAATGAAGAGTATCTTAAAAAAGCTCGATTTTTTCGAGTCCTTGGGCTGGTTTGGCAATATCATCCTCAGCATTGGAGTGATTCCACAAGTTGTTCAAACTTGGAAAACACATGATGTTGATAGTTTTAACTGGCCCTTTTTGCTGATGTGGGCTTTTGGCGTGCTGTTTACTTTTATCTATATTGTAAACGGTGATTTAAAAGCTGATAAAAGACAATATCCACTTTGGTTAAACTATATGGTTAACATTGTGGCAACTTTTTATCTTTGCTATGCCAAACTGATTTATTCTTAAAACCCCAAATTGATATGAAGAAATTATTTACCCTTTTACTTATACTTAGCTGTTTTGGCTCATTTGCACAAACAAAAGTAGGCGGAGTTGAATTGCCATCGGAAATAATGGTAAAAGAAACAAAATTGAACTTGCAAGGAGCTGGCACCAGAGTTAAACTTTGGATGGATATGTATGCAATGGGATTGTATTTGGAAAATAAAACCAGTGATGCATCGCAAATCATTAATACTAACAAAAGCATGGGCATTCGTCTTGAAATTATTTCGGGTTTAATTACTGCTGAAAAAATGGAGAAAGCCACAAGAGATGGTTTTAAAAATTCAACCCAAAACAATATTAAACCAATTGAATCCAGAATAAATGATTTCCTCTCAGTCTTTTTAAGCGGTGTTGAGAAGAAAGATATTTTTGAGTTTGTTTACAATCCTACTGAAGGAAGCTTGATATACAAAAATGGAGAACTTAAAAAGGTAATTGATGGATTGGATTTTAAAAAAGCACTTTTTGGCATTTGGCTTTGTAATAAACCTGCTGATAAAAACTTAAAAGAAGATCTGCTTAAATAGAATCAGAAAAGAATAGTAAAGGAGTGATTTTTAGATCACTCCTTTTTTTATTGTATCAAATTTGAAATTGCTTTCTAAATAAAAGTTTAGCAGATGCAGTTCAAAAAAAAACTTTATCTTAGCACCCACACCAAACTTATTATCCCTAGGGATAAATACTTTTATAACAAATCTTTCGGACTTTAGGAATCTGTTTCTTGAGAAGATATTTTGCACCCTTAATTTTGTGTGCATTTTGTGAAACAAAAACAATAACAATGAGTACCAATAGATTTTCTAAAATTGTAGGTTCTGGTAGTTATCTGCCAAGTATCGAAATTAAAAATTCACACTTTTTGAACCATGATTTTTTTGAACCGAACGGACAAAAAATTGAAACTCCAAACGAGGAAATAATTGAAAAATTCCGTGAAATTACCGGAATTGAGGAAAGAAAATATGCTACGAATGAGCAGCAAGCATCGGATTTGGCTTATTTGGCTGCAAAAGATGCACTAGACTCTTCGAAAATCGATAAAGAAAGTATTGATTATATTCTGGTTGCGCACAACTATGGTGATATAAAACCAAATTCAACTTTAACAAGTCAACTTCCATGTTTGGCTGCGAAAGTGAAAAACCTTCTGCAAATTGAAAACCCAAAATGTATTGCTTACGATATTCTATTTGGATGTCCAGGTTGGGTTCAGTTAATGATTCAAGCCAACTATTACATTAAATCGGGAGATGCCAACAGAGTATTGGTTATTGGTGCAGAAACTCTATCACGTGTTTGTGATCCACATGACAGAGATAGTATGATTTATTCCGATGGAGCCGGCGCCACTATTTTGGAAGCTTGTGAATCGGAAGAAGAAACTGGAATTCTATCTCATGCAATGAGAACCGACACCAAAGATCAGGCATATTTTTTAAGAACAGATATTTCGGACAATGCTGATTTTGAAGGAAACAGCAACAGCCATTTCATTAAAATGTACGGTCGTAAAATTTACGAATACGCAATTACCAACGTACCTGGAGTTGTAAAGGAAAGTATCGATAAAGCAGGTTTGGATATCAAAGACATTAAGAAAATCCTGATACACCAGGCAAACGAAAAAATGGACGAAGCCATTGGAAAAAGACTATTTAGGCTGTACAAAGAAAGAGAAGTACCTGAAGATATCATGCCAATTATTCTTCAAAAAATGGGCAACAATTCTGTAGCTACCGTTCCTGTTCTTTACGATCAAATTGCAAAAGGAACTCTAAATGGTCACAGTTTAAATCCTGGCGACTATGTTATTTTTGCATCTGTTGGTGCGGGAATGAACATTAACTCTTTTGTATATAAAGTGTAAATAGAACTTGAAATGTTAAAATTTTAATCTTTTTAATAAAGATTTATCCAAATGTGTTGGATTCAAAAATAATTTTTCTAAATTAGCAGGGCTGAATCTGATAGAGGCTAGAAAATAAAAGGGATTGAGGAGAATAAGATATTATCAGATTTGATTTTGGAATTGCATTCTAACCCTAAAATTACTATACAATATTACCCGAATTAACACTTGTTGGTTCGGGTAATTTTTTGCTCTTTTTTAAATTGTGATTTAAAATGCATAAACATATAATTAATCAATTTAAGGTTTAAATGCCGAGAAAGAATCCAAATTAGATTTGCAAAATGGATTCCCTAAAAAAATCCTTTATCTTTCGGTTCTAAGCCTAATCAAATGAACCAAATTTCACTTCTTACCTGCCTGATTTTTTCAATTATTCTGTTGGCAGGTTTACTGTACGCATCCATTGTTTTTTATCAGGAAAAAGAAAAAAGGGCTGGTTTCAGAGCCATTTTACTTGCTTTACTCCTACCTCCTATTTACCTGATAACATGGTATTACAACTGGGAAATTGTAGCTCTCATTCTTACAGCCGATCTTTTGATTACCGGAATCCTGTTTCTTATTCCTTTCGGCAATAAGAAAAACATTACCGATGATTTTCCACAAGCACAGATTGACGAAAGAGATATCATGTTTTCACGAAACGAATTAAAAGAAAACACAGATAGGTTCAATGAATATTATTCCAAAAACCCAGACAAATTAAAACTGGATAATGAGTTTAGAAAAGAACCCGGATTAACTGCTGATAAATCCATTTTCTTTAATGAATTGGCATACAAAGCTGCCAATGCCAGCTTTTTTACGGTAGATCAATTTCATCAAGCTGTAGATGGTAATATCAATCCAAAAAAATCAGATATTTCAAAAGACGAATTAAGTAATTTTATAAAGGATTGGAGCAAAAAGCTTGGAGTTTTAAATGTAGGAATTGCTGAATTGAAAGATTATCATTTCTATTCGCATAAAGGTAGAGGTGAAGAATATGGTGATCCTATCGAGAGTTATCATTCACATGCCATTGCCTTTACTGTTGAAATGAGTCAGGAAATGGTGGCCGCAGCACCACAATCCTCCATTGTAATGGAATCGGCACAACAGTATTTAGAAGCTGGACGAATTGCTGTTCAATTGGCACAATTCTTAAGAAGCATGGGATTTTCAGCCAGAGCTCATATCGATGGGAATTACCAAATTGTTTGCCCTTTGGTTGCTCGCGACGCAGGTTTAGGAGAAATTGGAAGAATGGGATTACTAATGACTCCAAAAGAAGGTCCGCGAGTTAGATTGGGAGTGGTTACCACAGAATTTGAATTGAATACTGACAAAAGAACCAAGGAAAATTCGATGCTTGATTTCTGCTTACAATGTAAAAAATGTGCCGAGGTTTGTCCAAGCAAATCCATATCGTTCGACGATCCAAAACTTGTGAATGGAATTAAAAGATGGCAGATCAATTCTGAATCTTGCTTTACCTATTGGTGCAAAGCTGGTACCGATTGTGGTCGTTGTATGGCCTGTTGTCCATACTCGCATCCCAATAATTTACTGCACAACTTTATTCGTTTTGGAATTAAAAATTCTGCTCTATTCAGAATCTTGGCTGTTCATTTGGATGATTTCTTTTATGGAAGGAAACCAAAATCGGCAGATCTTCCGAACTGGATTCCTAACAGCAAAAAGGCGCAGAAATAAATTTCCTGATTAGAAACGTATTATTTCATATTTGTCCATAAAAAAAACGCAGAAAGCTTCTTTCTGCGTTGCAATATTTTTAGTCTTTACAGATTATTTTCTCTGTCGAACAGCTTCGTATACCATTAAGGATGCAGCTACCGAAACATTCAGCGATTCAATCTGACCCAAGATTGGTACTTTTACCTTTTCATCAGCCAAGCGAAGCAATGCCTCATCAATACCAGTATCCTCCGATCCCATAATAATAGCCGTTGCCAAAGTTAAGTCTGCATCGGTATAATAACTTTCAGCCTTCTCGGTTGAAGCTACAATTCGAATTCCTTCCTTTTTAAGATTTCGCACTAGAGTTTTTAGATTCTGTACACGACAAACCGGAATTTGATACAATGCTCCGGCTGAAGTTTTAATTGAATCAGGTGTAATTTTAGCCGAATTCTTAAATGGGATAATTATCGCATCAACCCCAGCACACTCTGCAGAACGAGCAATGGCACCAAAGTTTCTAACATCGGTAATCTGGTCCAAGATTAAGATTAAAGGAGTTCTACCTTCAGCCATAATTTGTGGCACAACATCTTCAACATCCTGGTAAGCAATAGGTACAATTAAGGTAACAACACCTTGGTTGTTTTTCTGGTTAAGTGAATTGATTTTTTCAGCAGGAACAAATTGATATTCGATTGATTCATCACGAATTAAATCGAATAGATCTTGGTACAAACGACCAGTTAATCCTTTACGAATTAATACTTTTTCAATTTCTTTACCACTTTTAATCGCTTCCATTGTTGCTCTAATACCGAACAACATTTCCTGTTTCTGTTTAGCCATCTATCTAATTCCTTGATTTTACTTTTAATGCAAGTTGTGGTTTTTCCTTATAGGTTAGGTATCGCCACAACCATTCCAATGGTCCCATCCTGTAATACTTCAACCAAATATAAGATGAAGTTATTTGAAAAATCCAGATGCCTAGCATCCAAAATAGCAACTCAAACCTGCTGAACTCACCGAACAATCCAAATCCGTAACTATAAAAAATGATGGAACAAATTACGGATTGGCAAAGGTAGTTTGTAAAAGCCAATCGACCAACTGCTTCGAAAGCTTTCGTTAAAAATTTCAACAGATTTAATTGATACACCAAAATGATTAAGCCAATGTAGCCTAGAGAAGTAAAAATGCTGGAAAAATAATTGTACTGATATCCATATTTGAAATAATGTACTACTTCCCATCTATTTTGAGCCATTTCCTGAACGCCATAATTGGAAATTAATGCACCAATTCCTATCCCAAAAACTGCCATTCCAGCATAAAATAGTTTGGATTTTTTTGCTGATAAAATTCCTTGATTTAAAAGTACCATCCCTAACAACATCATTCCTGTAGTTCGCCATACAGAAAGCATAAAGAAGCCACCTACCTGATAATTCATGTTTAACTGAACCCTTTTCACAAAAATATCGAACCACGAGCCATGTTGATATAAGTTTATTTCAGCAGATAATGACTCAGCAGAAGGTAAAAATTCAGACATTGACTCTTCCATCATTTTTTCTGGCATGGTATCAAACATACTTCCAATTGCATAAAAGAAAAGCATAGGAACCAGGTAAAGCAATACAGCGAAAACCAACTTCCATACATCCTTCATTTTACGAAGCAGCACAGCAATTAAACCAATAATTGCGTAGGCAACCAGAATATCACCAAACCAAATTAAATAAGCGTGAATCATCCCAAAAAGTAGAAGCCACATCATTCTTCTGATGTGAATTTTTGAGCCATCAATCCCTTTATCTGCCAAACGATTCACAAATAATAGAATGCCTGCACCAAACAGAATAGAGAAAATACTCATGAACTTTAGCTCGGCAAAAACATGAACCAGCCAATAAGAAAAACTTTCCAATTCACTCATTTCTCCCAACACCAAAGGATTGGCAAATGATGCATTTGGCAAAGCAAAAAGCTGAATATTAATAAATAGAATGCCCAATAGTGCGAAGCCTCTCAAAATATCAAGGGAATGGATTCTTTCTTTTAGGGTAGTTGGAGCAGCATGTGTGGTTTGCATTTTTTTCTTTCTAAGATAAGAAGATTAAAGAAATAAAATATTTCACGTAAAGGATGCAGAGGTTTTTATTTTAAAAGATCGCAAAGATTTCCTACACAAAAACTTTAACACAAAGACACACTAAGTTATTGCACAAAGTCCACAAAGAATATGTTCACTTTTAGTTTAAGACCTGCAGTCAACCTATTTTCAGGTAATGACTCCTTTATCCTTTATCCTTTATCCTTTAAACTACTCCCCTCTTTCAGAAATCAATTCCTCTAATTGTTCATTGTATTCTTCCCAGGCCATCATTTCATTTTCAAGATCTTGCTTAGCATCCTCATATTTGGTAAAAAGAGATTGATCTTGCATTTTCTCAGGGTTAGAAAGCAAGTCCTCCATTTCAGCAATTTGCTCTTCAAACTTGGCTATATTTTCTTCAGCCTTGGAAACATTGCGCTCCATTTTGGTGATTTTTTTACTTAACTCTTTTCTCTCCAGGTAATTCAACTTATTTTCCGAAGGAGCTTCTTCAGCTTTCTCTTGAACAATCGCTTTTTTCACTTCTAACTCCTGAAGAGTTTCCATTCGTTTAGCTCTTAAGAAGTCATAAATACCTCCCAAGTGTTCTTTTATTTTTTTGTTGCCAAACTCATATACTTTCGAAGCCAAACCATCCAGGAACTCTCGGTCGTGAGAAACAACAATAACGGTTCCTTCAAACTGTGACAAGGCCTCTTTCAACACATCTTTCGATTTCATATCCAAATGGTTGGTAGGCTCATCGAGCACCAATAAATTCACTGGTTCTAAAAGCAAGCGAATCATTGCCAATCGAGATCTTTCTCCTCCCGAAAGCACTTTAACCTTCTTGTCTACATCTTCGCCACGGAACATGAAAGCTCCAAGAATATCCCTGATTTTAGTTCGTACATCGCCAACGGCAACATCATCAATCGTATCAAAAACCGTTTTGTTTTCATCCAGAAGTTGAGCCTGGTTCTGAGCAAAGTATCCAATTTTTACATTATGCCCAAGCTTACAAATACCTGAGTATTCTAACTCGCCCATCAAAACTTTTACAAGAGTTGATTTTCCTTCTCCATTCTTTCCTACAAAAGCAAGTTTCTCTCCTCTTTCAATTACAAACTCCAGTTCACTTAAAACCAGATGATCGCCATAAGCTTTGCTCAAGTTCTTAGCTTCGCAAACCAAATCACCAGAACGAGGTGCGGGTGGAAATTTCAAATTCAATTTTGACATATCTTCCTCATCCACCTCAATTCTATCGAGCTTTTCAAGCTGTTTGATTCTTGACTGAACCTGAACAGCCTTAGTTGCCTTATACCTAAACCTTTCAATAAAATCCTCGGTATCCTTAATCATCTTTTGCTGATTGATATAGGCTTTCATCTGCTGTTCTCTGCGCTCGGCATGCAAAACAACATATTCCGAATATGGAACTTTGTAATCATATATTTTCCCAACCGAAATCTCAACTGTTCTGTTGGTGATATTATCCAAAAATGCACGGTCGTGCGATACCAACACCACAGCTCCGGGATACACCTTCAAAAAATCTTCTAACCATTGAATTGACTCAATATCCAAATGGTTGGTAGGCTCATCCAAAAGAAAAACATCCGGACGACGCAAAAGAATCTTAGCCAATTCGATACGCATTCTCCAACCACCGCTAAATTCGTTGGTCTGACGAGTGAAATCGCTACGTAAAAAACCAAGGCCCAATAAGGTTTTCTCAGCCTCAGCATCAACATTTTCACCACCCATCATGTGGTAACGGTCATTTTTATCGCTCAAGCGATTAATCAGCTTCATGTAATCTTCCGATTCATAATCGGTACGCTCAGCGATTTCTGCATTAATTTTTGCAATCTCTTTTTCAAGGCCCAAAACCTCTTCAAAAGCGGTAAGAGCTTCTTCCATTACCGTTCTGCCATCAAAGTGGTTCATTTGCTGTGGCAAGTAACCAATCTTAATCTCCGAAGGAATGGAAACATTTCCCTTTGTGGCTCCTTGTAATCCCGCAAAAATCTTAAGCAAAGTTGATTTTCCCGCTCCATTTTTTCCAACAAGACCAATTCTGTCTCGCGAATTCACAAGGAAACTTACCTCTTTAAAAAGAGTAAAACCACCAAATTCAACTGTAAGATTATTTATAGAGATCATATTAATTCCGTTTTTAAGATGTGGCGACAAAAATAATGAAGAATGAGCAATTAGTAATGAAGAATTATTAATTGCTCTTCAGAAATTCTAATTCGATAACTGCTCACTGTTCACAGATATCTTTTCACTGATCACTGCTTTCTTCAACATTTCTGACTGAATGATATTCTCCTTTACTTCAGTCATTACGATATTTTCAGCTTCAGCAAAAGAAATATCATAAACACGATTTACTTTAGCATACTCTTCAGGGAAACGAGCCAATAGTTTGTCATACAATCGATCAAGATCTTGTTTTTTAGGATTTTGAAACTCCATTTTCAATTCGAATCTGCGAATCAAAGCCTCATCAATCATATCAATTTGATTGGTTGCTGCAATCATTACAGAATTCTTTGGCAAGTGATCCATCATTTGAATCATACCATTCACAACACGTTTCATCTCGCTACTATCCGTGTTGTCATAGTTTCGTTCCTTTCCCAAAGAATCAAACTCATCGAAAAACAAAACTGCCTCTTGTGTTTCAATCATTTTAAAAGCCGATGCAATATTTCTTGAGGTCTCTCCTAATTTTGAAGAAATAATATTCCCCAGGTTTATTGTTTTGATTTTCTTATTCAATTTATTGGCAATTGCCTTTGCTGTCATGGTTTTACCACATCCCGATTTTCCGTATAGCAATATCTTATTGACAACCGGCAATCCATACTTTGTAAGAATTTCAACATGTTCATATTCTCTTAAAAACTGAGAAATCTGCGAAAAAAGTTGTTCGTCAAAAACAACGTCATTCATGTCAACTTTTCCGTTGTTGGGTATAAACAGGTGATTCATGCTTAAATATTGTGTTTGCTGTATTTTGTTGTTGTTTATTTAATGTTGCAAACTTAGTATTTTATCCTTAATCATAAGCAAGGTCATTTTGAGAGTTTTGCAAAAGAATTACATTTGCGAACTATTTTTCATCAATGAACTCTATAAGAGGGTAAATGTGTTTCTAGAGGGGGGAAGGTAATGAGCAATATTAGATATTCATATTTGAAAAAAGAAAAGCAATTGGTTATTGCTTGTAATGCTAAGAAAGTAGATCCAGAAATCTTAGTTTCCGAATTTAAATCCATGTTCGAAAGCTTGAAACTTGATTCGCCTGTTGATATTCTTATAGACATTAAAGATCTTAACTTAATAGCATCTATTGAAGACAATAAGCTTTATACCAACTTTTTTCTGAAAGAAAAGATACATGTTAATGCCAAAAAAATTGCCGTTTTAGCTGATACTCCTTCTCAGGTAGTACAAAGCATGCTACTTTTCGAAGGAGTAAAACATTTAGGTATTGCCATTAAAGTATTTAATTCTGAAAAGACTGCTTTAGATTGGATCAATTCAAAATGTCAACACAAGAGGAAATTACAAATCCATCAAGCTTTATCAAAGCTAACACACAAAAAAGCATCATAAAAAAGGAGAACTTTAAATTGTTCTCCTTTACTTTTTATTTCTCTTTCGAATAATCTTTAAAAATCGCCTTTTCGAATTCTATCCAATGTTCGTTAGTCATCCTATCAGGTGTGAACAAACAAATTCCTGTAGCACCATTCACCATCGATTCTCGAATTGCTTCTCCAATCTCTTCTGGCAGTAGGCCATGATTCTCAGGATCTGCTTCTTTTGCTTTTGAATCTGGACTTGGGCAAATAAACAAACCACTATAAATCGGTCTTTCTCCATTTAAACTTTCAACAGACTCCTTACACATTTTGCCAATCCATTCGGTTCCCTCCAAATAGAAATCATTATAATTCATTGGTAAGAAGGCATCCAAATTCCACTGATTCCATTCCTGGCGAACCATTTTAACCGCATGTGAATTTGGCCCGGGAAATACCGCTGCCGTAATGTCTTTACCTTGAGCATGCACATCTTCAACCAATCGATTAACAATTTTTGTGATCAGATCCTGACGAAACTTTTTCCACTCTTGCAAATCTCTTGCCTTAGCCTGATCAGTGATTTCGATTCCTGTTTTTTCCTTAAAATCAGCTTTACACTTATCGCAATAACAATAATCAAAATCAGGATATTCCTTATCCATTACCAATCCGTACTTATCCCACAATCCTTTTGCAAGAATTACATCAGGGAAACGAATATAATCCAAATGCACACCATCAACCTCTGGTAATCTAGCGATAGTTACATATAAGTTTGACAGATATTTATATACCTCCTCCTTATTCGGACACAAGAAAGTATAATGATCAACATAGGCCGGTTTATCGTAGGCCGATTCTCCGTTTCCATTTACGGCATACAATTCTTTGGGAATATTTTTATCTCTGCCTTGAACCATTGTTGGTATCCAGGTATGAAATTCCAGCCCCACCTCTTTGGCAATCTTTCCCACACGTTGATATACCGCAGGATCATGACCTCCGTTATACATCAAACCATCAATACCTTTTTCCTTTAAATCAGTAAATTTTTGTAAAATTTGGGCATCGCTTGCTTCGCCCGGACCGCCAAGCCATGCAAAACATGGCACTTTAGTTGACTGTTGTGTACCGCACGACACCAACAACAACAAACTGATAACAGCAAGTAGCTTGTTCATAGTTAAATTATAAATAAGATTTGTGGCTTTGGAATACTTGCTAAAGATAGCAAATTAAAGTAAGAAGTATTTAGATAGAGTATCAGGAAATGTAATACGACTTTTTGACCATTCAACTTTTTGACTTTTTGACTATTCGGCTTTTCGACTATTCGACTTTTTATATCTTTGTGCCCAAATTAAAAATATACGACAAGTGGGAAGAAGAAGAAACAGAAAACCCCTTCTGCAAAACATTAAAATTGAGAAGTTAGCCGCCGAAGGAAAGGCCATCGCAAAAGTGGATGAAAAAGTATTGTTTGTAACAAACGTAATTCCTGGCGATGTAGTGGATGTACAGGTTACCAAAAAACGCAAAAGTTATATGGAAGGTAATCCTGTTTTCTTTCACGAACATTCTCCATTAAAAAAAGATGCCTTTTGTGAGCACTTTGGTGTTTGTGGTGGATGTAAATGGCAAAATCTGCCATACGAAGAACAATTAAAGTTCAAGCAACAAGAGGTAATTGACAATTTGGAAAGAATTGGTAAAGTTGAATTACCTGAAGTGAATGACATTTTAGCATCAGCTAAAACTGAATTCTATCGTAACAAATTGGAGTATACCTTCTCTAGCAAGAGATATTTAACCAACGAAGAAATTGCCAGTGGCGAAGATTTAAATCGTACACCAGCTGTAGGTTTCCACGTTCCTCGATTATTCGATAAAATTGTTGACATCAACAAATGTCACCTACAACCTGAACCATCGAATGCCATTCGCTTGGCAATTAAAGATTTCGCTTTTGCCAACGATCTTAGCTTTTTCGACATTCGCAATCATGAAGGGTTTTTAAGAACATTAATCATTAGAACTGCGTCCACAGGTGAGAATATGGTAATTGTTACTTTCTACCACGAAGATGTGGAAAAGAGAGAGGCATTACTGAATCATTTGGTTGAAAAATTCCCTGAAATCACATCTTTAATGTATGTGATCAACGAAAAGGCAAATGATACCATTACCGATCAGGAGGTAGTATTGTTTAAAGGACGCGATCATATCTTCGAACAAATGGAAGATTTGAAGTTTAAAATTGGTCCAAAATCATTCTACCAAACCAATTCCGATCAAGCTTACGAATTGTACTGCAAAACACGCGAATTTGCTGAACTTACAGGCGACGAAGTGGTTTACGACTTGTACACGGGAACGGGAACCATTGCGAATTTTGTAGCCAAACAAGCCAAACAGGTAATTGGTATTGAATATGTGCCCGAAGCCATTGAAGATGCTAAGGTAAACTCTGAAATCAACGGAATCAACAATACAAAATTCTTTGCTGGCGACATGAAAAATGTATTGACCAAAGAATTTATCGAACTTCACGGTCAACCTGATACCATGATTGTTGATCCACCACGTGCCGGAATGCATGTTGATGTTGTGGAAACCATTCTGCACGCAGCACCAAAACGCATTGTTTACGTAAGCTGTAACTCGGCGACTCAAGCTCGCGATTTAGCACTAATGGACGAAACCTACAAAGTAACCAAAGTACAAGCTGTCGACATGTTCCCACACACTCATCATGTGGAAAATATTGTGCAATTGGAGAAACGTTAAGTTTTTCAGCCTTAAAATATAAAAAGCTCGCAGAGATATTCTTTGCGAGCTTTTGTTTTTATTTAACAATACTTTTAGGAATTGTAAAGCTAAATTTTGAACCACGCCCAACATCCGATTCTACCCACAATTCACCGCCCAATAGCTCTACAATATCTTTCGATATGGATAGTCCCAGACCAATTCCTCCATGTTGTCTGATAAGGTGATTTTCGATCTGTCTGAAACGACTAAAAATAATCTTCTGATGCTCTGGAGATATTCCTATTCCTGTATCCTGCACATAAAAAAGAACTGTATCTTTTAAACTTTCACAACCAATAATAATCTCACCCTCTTTGGTAAATTTAATGGCATTTCGAATCAAATTATTTAAAACCTGTAACAGTTTACCTTTATCAGTATGTATTTCAAAATTTGGGTTAAACATGTAATCCAATTTTACACTTAACTTCTTTTTTTCAGCCTCAACAGTATGAAGATTTTTTAAACCAGATAAAAATGGATCAAGAGAAACACGATCTACATTTATTTGTAATTTCTTTGCCTCCAACAATGAAGCATCCATTATATCATCCATAATACTCATTAGCTGATTTCCACAATCTTTTATTATGGAAGCATACTGTTTTCGCTCTTCATCTGTTAAATCAACATCACCAATAAAATCGGTAAATCCAAGCAAACCATTTAGTGGGGTTCTAACTTCATGACTCAGATTAGCAAGAAATGCCGTTTTAAGCCTGTCATTTTCTTCTGCCTTAAGCAGGGCATGTGTTAGTTTAGCTTCAATTTGTTTTTTTTCGGTAATATCCAATCCAACTTTTAAGTACCCTATGATACTATTTTCATCGTCAACCACAGGTGAAATGGAAGCCGACTCCCAATAATAACTAGAATCTTTACGCTTGTTATAAAATTCTCCTTCCCACTTTTCACCAGACGATATTTTCTGCCACAAATCTTTGTAAACAATAGCGGATTGTTTGCCCGATTTTAAAATCCTTGGATTTTCTCCTATCAGCTCTTTAAGATCGTACCCGGTCACCTTGCAGAATATCGGATTTACATATTCTATTTCTCCCTTAGTGTTTGTAATTACTATTGATGCAGGACTTTGCTCAACCGCATTGGATAGTTTAGTTATTTTAAGCAAGTTCTTATTTCTTTCGGTCACATCCCGAATTACAGAGTGTAAAAGTTCTACGCCATCAACCATAACAACACCTGACGAAATTTCAACATCTTTAATTTCTCCCGATGCAAGGCGGTGCTTCGCTTTAAATATCGTTTTTGAGTTAGTTTTAGCTTTCTCAATATTATCCCAAACCGTAACTTCTCCTGCAATATTTAAATCCCAAATTTTAAGATTTAACAGTTCTCTTTTAGAATAACCATAGAACTCACAAGCACTTTCGTTCACATCTTTTATCAACCCATTTTCTGGCGACACAAGCATCATTACGGAAGAACTACCGTAAAAAATATTCTTGTATCTATTCTCCACCTCACTTAACTTCTTCTTTAATTTAACCTTATCGGTTAAATCTACCGCTGAAACTGCAAATTCCTTTTCACTTAACGGAAATGAATCTACATAAATAAACTTCCCAATATCCGAATGATAGGAGTAAAAATTGGTATTCTTGAAATCATTAGTCACCGAATTGAAATAATCAATCCACTCGGGTTCTGTATTTGGAAACAATTCCAACAAAGTCTTACCAATCGCTTTTTCTCTTGAAATTTCTATAAATTTTTCGTTCGCCGGATTCATATCCTTGTAGAGTAAATCCACCAATTCTCCAGATTTATTCTTAATCGTTTCAAAAATAGCTATAGCTGAAGTTGAAGTTGAAAAAAGTGTTTTGTACTTCAATTCACTTTTCAACAATTGCTCTACAAGTTTTTGATTTTCTACCTTATACTCTTCCAAAAAGAACTTATTCATTTCTTCCTGATACAATACTTTTAAATCAGACTCGATAATCTTTCGGAATTCTACCAGCGAGCATTTTATACCTGAATCGAACTTTATTTCCTCCTCATTTACAACATATAAAACTCCAAACAAATCTCCATTCGAAAACTTAAGAGGATATCCAAAATAATTGAGGTTGTTAAAATTGTTAAGTACAAAATCATCAGAACAAATTTCTTTTTTTGCAGCTAATTCTTTTACATGATCCAAATTTTCTTGAATCTCTAACATGAATGCTTTATTGCATCCATCACTTTTTAATAAAAGCTCAATATTTGATTCTTTAAAATGAGCGATAATTACATTCGAAATATTGAATGTCCTTGAAATGAGATTCAATACATCTTGCCATTTACTTAAAATGCGACTTGAAATCTTATAATTTACAACTTCTGACATAATTTTCAATTCTATTCGATAGTAGAATAAATAGTCAACTAAAAATAATTACAGCAAACACACAAATCAACACAGACTCATATTGCAACCCTGACTATTAATAACAAAATGATATTCTTACCATTAAAAATAACTACAGATACATAAAGTTAAATAAAAATACATTTAACCCAAACATAAATTACAAATAAAATCTATTCATCATTTACTTTCTATATGCCATAATACCTTTATTAAATATATATCACATTCACAAAATGCATTCAGCTAACTCTATTATAAAAGCTCAACTTGCAATTTTATATTTTGTTGATTATATTGAGATTACATTCTATCTCTAACTTTAAACTACTACAAGGAAGATTTAACCAAACAACCTCCTACACATGAAAGGACTGAAATTTCAAACACGACTCATACTAGGCTTTTCAACCATACTTTTATTTAGTTTCATAATTGGTATCATTGCATTTATCGAAATTAAAACCATTAGTAAAAACACAGAGTCTATCTATCACCACCCTCTAACGGTAAGTAATTCTGTTCGTGATATAAACATTAGCATTAACGCCATTCACCGATCCATGAAAGATGTTGTTTTGGCAAAGAATATTGAAGAATTATACGAATCAATTTTATTGGTCAACAAACACGATCGCCAGGTTTATGCCTCATTTAAAATTGTAAAAGAACGTTTCCTTGGTGATAAGGAGGTTGTAAATGATACTTACTCGGCATATCGCGATTGGGAAAAAATCAGAAATGAGGTAATCTTGTTAAAAAAAGGCGGTCACGATGAACGAGCTGCTGATATTACCAGAGGTCGTGGCGCTTTTCAAGTAAATCTTTTGTTCGAAAAAACCAAAATCCTTACTGATTTCGCACAAAGCAAAGCTGATGAATTCTACCACAACACAGTCGAATCAGAAGAAAAAAGTATCGCCATTCTAATCTTCAGTATCTCCTTAATACTACTGATCAGTTTGATTACAGCCGTTTGGCTATCAAAAAGTATTTCTAGGCCTATTCATAATTTCATAGAAGAAATAAGTACAATATTCACAAATCAAGATGATTTAATAGATAACATTCAAAACAAAAGCGAACAGGAAATTCTTGGAATTACATCGAAGAAACTGAGATCAGGCTATCAAAAATTAAATGATTTCAACAAAGAGCTTGATCAAAAAATTGAACAACGCACATCGGAGTTAAAAGAAGCAAAAGAAAAGGCAGAAGAAAGTGAGCAATTAAAATCCGCTTTTCTTGCAAACATGTCTCACGAAATAAGAACTCCTTTAAATTCCATACTGGGATTTTCTGAATTCCTAAAAAAAGACAACCTTCCCAAAGAGAAAAAAGAATTGTATTTGAACATGATTGATAATGGAGGACAAAGACTACTTACCATCATCTCCGATATTGTTGACATTTCGAAAATTGAATCCAATCAATTCTCGCTTAGTTATGAAATCACTATGCTAAACGAAATTCTGGATAATTTGGAACGTCAATTCACAATAGTTACCAATAAAAAAGGTATAGAACTAAAAACTGTAAAATCTCTCGATGATTATTCAAGCTTTATTTCAACCGATGTTACCAGACTCTCGCAGGTGATATCAAATCTATTGGAAAACTCTATAAAATTCACAGAAAAAGGAACAATCGAATTTGGGTATAAGGTAAATAATAACAAGTTACTATTCCATGTTCGAGATTCTGGTATTGGCATTCCAAAAGAGTTTCATTATTTAATATTCGAAAGATTCCGTCAAACAGATACACAAGAATCAAAACTGCATACGGGAACAGGCCTAGGGTTATCCATTGCAAGAGGAATAGTAGAATTGTTTGGAGGTGACATTTGGGTTGAATCAGAAGAAGGAACAGGAGCTTGTTTCTATTTTGAAATTCCCCACCTTCCTACTGCCTCATCGCAAGTTGATAAAAAAATCAAAACGGACGAATTCTTTTTACATACCGAAGGAAAAACCATTTTGGTGGTTGAAGATGAACCATCCAATTATATTTATATACGCGACCTATTAAGTGAATTTAACTATAATATAATTCATGCCAAAAATGGCCAGGATGCTGTTGATATCATTAACACCAAAATAAACATTGATTTAATTCTAATGGACATTAAAATGCCGGTTATGAATGGACTGCAGGCTACCAGAGAAATCCGTAAAACAAATAAAAAAGTTCCTGTTATTGCTCAAACCGCTTATGCCATGTTGGAAGATAAAAGACAAGCTCTCAATGCCGGATGCAATGATTATTTAGCGAAACCAATCACCTTTAAGGCTTTCTCTGAAATTATACAAAAACATTTAAGCCATACTAATTGATCAGGGAATATTATTTTGTAGGTTTATAACACAAATAAACCACACTTATTTATGCGACGAAAAGAACGAGAAATAACAGATCGAAATCTCATTGATGAAATTCTAAAAAAATCGAATACCTGCCGATTGGCAATACACGGCACTCCTTATCCATACATTGTAGCTTTAAATTATGGCTACGCTGATAATGCTTTATTCATTCACTGTGCAAAAGAGGGAAAGAAAGTTGATCTTCTAAAAGAGAACAACAAAGTTGGTTTTCAAATTGACCTTGGAAGTGAATTAATTAAGCATACAGAATCCTGTCAATGGACTACAAAATACAGGTCGCTAATGGGAATAGGAGAAGTTGAAATCATTGAGAATTTTGATCAAAAATGCCAAGGTTTAGATGTTATTATGAACCATTCAGGCAAATCAGACAACTACTATCACCCAAGAGCAGTTGAAAAAGTATTGATTCTAAAGGTAAATATCAAGGATATATCGGGAAAGCAAGCGGGTGATTGGCAAGCAAACTAAAGCTTCCAAGCGTCAAAACCCAAGTTAAAAAATTCAAAAAAGCTTCATCTGAAGTTAAAAACAACCGATGAAGCTTATGGTAACAATTCCCTTTTGGAATTTATACTTTTGGGGTTTGTAAATCGGAATTTTCTATACCTTCTTCAATTTCCATCTTCCGGTTTTAAACCAATACAAAGCAATTAGCGTTAGTACTGCCTCAGCAATAATTATGGCATAAAACACTCCTTTTTGATTCCAACCAAATTGAATTGCCAAAAGATAAGCAACAGGAATTTCCACAATCCAAAAACTAATCAAATTTAATAAGGTTGGAGTTTGTGTGTCGCCTGCCCCATTAATCGAATTCAGCAATACCATACCCATTCCGTAGAAAATAAATCCACAACTAATAATTTTAAGTGCTTGAATTCCATTAACCACAATTCCCTGATCATCGGTAAACAATTCAATAAAATAAGTTGGAAACAAGAAGAATATTATTCCTATCAATCCAAGAAATACAACATTAATTCTTCCTGCAGCCCACACCGATTTTTCCGCACGTTCTGACTGATTAGCACCTAAGTTTTGACCAACCAAAGTAGCTGCGGCATTGCTCAATCCCCAGGATGGTAATAAAATGAATATCAAAATACGGATTGCAATGGTATAACCTGCAATGGCAGCACTACCAAACTCAGCCATAATCCTCATCAAACCAATCCAACTTGATGTTGCAATAATGTTCTGTCCTATTCCTCCAACCGACAGCTTAATCAGTTTCTTTATGGTTTTCCATCGTAAAGTAAAATGTTCTAATTTGATATGTATCTTACCACTTCCTTTAAACAATAGAACAAACTGATATACAACCGCCAATCCTCTACCAATACTAGTTGCAATCGCAGCGCCTTCAACGCCCATAGCAGGGATTGGACCTAGTCCAAAAATCAATAATGGATCAAGAATAATGTTTAAACCGTTGGCAATAATCAATACGCGCATAGAAAGTGCAGCATCTCCCGCTGATCGAAATATCGCATTATTAATAAATAGCAACATGATAATCATGTTACTACCCAGAATAATGCTTGTATAACCCAACATTTCATTCACAATGGTAGAATTTGCTCCCATTAATCGCAGCAAGTCCTTCGAAAAGAAAACTCCAACTATTGCGATAAAAACTGAGGCAATCGCTCCGGTTACAATGGCCTGTGCTGAAACTTTTGCTGCTTTCTCGAATTTCTTTTCTCCAACTCTTCTGGCAACCAAAGCTGTTGTTGCCATTGATAAACCAAATCCTATGGCATATACAATTGTGGTAATTGTTTCAGTAATCCCTACAGTTGCAACTGCATCTTTACCAAGTTGGGATACAAATAAAATATCGGCTATAGCAAAAACCGATTCAAAAATCATTTCCAATACCATTGGTATAGCCAGCATAAATAAGGCTTTCCCAATTCTTCCATTGGTATAATCTTTTTCTTCTCCTGATAAGGAGTCCTTAATCATATTAAACAATTGCCTCCCTCGGTCAATTGCCTTTACTCGTAAAAACTTCTCTTTTAAATTGCTATTATAGTGCATTTTCGTTTTCGCTTTTGATGATGAATTAAACTCTTTATTTTTCCTTCGATTTTGAAACAATTGTTTGTTCCAACTTTCACGAGCTCCGCAAATGGGGCACAATAATTCATAGGTGTACTCATAATTTTTCCTCCATTAAATTTTTAGGTGTACAAAAATTGTATCGGGCGGCTTACGCCTCCGTTACTTCTGATTAATAATATTTATAGAATAAGGAAAGCCTAAGCTGTTTAGCTCAGATAATTACAAGGTGTATTTGTGACAAATTTATTCATAGCTTTCCTCCGTTTTTTGCGTGAGTATCACAAATATAAATCAATTTATTTAATTCCCAACAAAATATTTTCTTGTTACAAACTGAATACCAGCTGAAAATTTGAATTGAAGCTAACAAATGTTCTTTTTTATACTCCGAAATTTCCGTAGTATTGAGGTCTAGCAACAAACCAAATAAATCGTAATAAAAAATGAACAAGATCATTGTATCAGCATTGGCTGTAATACTAAGTGTAAATCTTTGCTTTGCTTCCTCTGCCGAGGATAACAAAGAAAAAACAATTAAAAATTGGCTAATTACTGATGCCATCGAACTGCACCTTCCTGCATTCAATACAACCGAAGATTTTAGCGGAAGTACTTTCGAACTGAAAAATCTTTTGCAGGAAAACCAAATAGACCTTTGCAAGATTGCTCCTAAAGAATCAGACAAACTAAATTGGAACAATGAGCAATTAACCTGGAAAAAGAAAAGTGCTAATTCTAAAGGTTTTCTTTCTTTGTCAAATAAGGAAAGTAAATTATACTATCTGGTTTCATATTTAAACACTGATCAGTGGGGTGAGTTTGAGCTATCATTAAAAAGCTACCCTATGATTGAGGTGTATGTGGATGGCAAAAAACAATTATCGCAATACAAGCATGAAGCGGATGAAGCCAAAGAGTCCAGCAAAAGTCTAAAACTAGAACAAGGACACCACAAAATTGTTGTGAAAGTGCTAAGCAGTTCAAAAAACAATCAGTTTCAACTTGCTTTGAAATCCAAAATTGATGCAAATGCTTTTGAATTGAGTCTTTCTCCAAAACAATTTATGAATATCAACAAAGTTTTAGATGGCACAAAAGTAAAAAGTACTGCTTTATCATTCGACGGAAAATATGCTTTGATTTCTTACAGCAGAACCTTACCTCCATCTGATAAAAGTGAGAACTGGAAAGAAATACAAGAAATTGAAACTGGCAAAACCTTATATACTTTTAGAGGAACTCAACTTTCGAACATCAACTGGTTGCCAACAGGAAATCAAATTTCTTATACCAAGAAATACAATGGTAAAACATCTATTTTTGTTTTCAATTTCGAAAAGAATACTGAAAAACAAATTACTGAAAACATTGCTGATTTCTCTTCATATACTTGGGCTCCAAACGGAAAATTCATCATCTACAGTGTAGGTAAAAGCAATTCTGAAGACTGGAAAATGAAAAAATTCCAAGGAATGGAAGATCGTTTGCCATGGTACAGATACAGATCGTTCCTTTACAAACTAGATGTTGCAAGTGGTGTAAAACAACGACTAACTTACGGAACTTTAAGTACCAACTTGGCTGATATTAGTGCTGATGGAAAAAACATCCTATTCACAACTTCGCGTCCTGATTACAGTGGATATCCATATTTTAAACAGAATCTTTACCAAATGAATGTTGAAACTTTTAAAGTGCAAAGCATTTGGGAAGACAAATTGGTATCAGGTCAGGCTCAATATTCTCCTGATGGAAAGCAATTGTTGGTACAAGGTGGTCCTTCTTGCTTTGGCAAGATTGGTGAGAATATCGGCAATCATCCAATAGCGAACAATTACGATGGACAACTTTACATTTACGATTTGGCTTCGAAAAAAGTAGATCCTATTACCTACAACTTCGATCCTGCAATTGATGCATCGGTTTGGAACAAATCTGATCATAAGATTTACATCAAAGCACAAGACAAAGACTATGTGAAACTATTCAGCTATGATATTGGGTCGAAAGAATTCACAGAATTAAATTCGAATTCGGATGTGGTTCGTGGTTTTGACTTGTCGGAAAATGGAAAAACAATTGGCTATGTGGCTTGTGGAATTTCAAGTCCATACAAAGCATTTATTTACGATATTACTTCGAAAACAAATCATGTAATTTCAAACCCTGAAAAGGATCATTTGAAAAATGTAATGTTCGGTAAAACCGAAGATTGGAATTTTACCAAAGAAGATGGTACTACGATTATTGGTCGTGTTTACTATCCTCCTAATTTCGATTCCAATAAAAAATATCCTCTGATTGTAAACTATTACGGCGGAACATCTCCTGTAGAAAGAAGTTTTGGTGGTCGTTATCCATTGAATATGTATTCAGCAATGGGCTATGTGGTATACTTACTACAACCAAGCGGTGCTACCGGATTTGGTCAAGAATTCTCGGCTCGACACCAAAACAATTGGGGTATTATTACTGCCGATGAAATTATTGATGGTACCAAGAAATTTATCAAAGATCATTCATTCATCGATGCTGATAAAGTTGGATGTATTGGGGCTTCATATGGTGGTTTTACCACTCAGTTGCTACAAACAAGAACCAATATTTTTGCAGCAGCCATTTCTCATGCTGGCATTAGTGATATTACTAGCTATTGGGGCGAAGGATATTGGGGATATTCCTACAGCATGAATGCTACTGGTAAATCATTCCCTTGGAACAGAAAAGACATTTATGTAGACCAAAGTCCATTGTTTAATGCCGATAAAATTACCACTCCAATGTTATTGCTTCATGGTAGCCAGGATACTAATGTTCCATTGGGGGAAAGTATTCAAATGTACCAGGCATTGAAACTACTTGGCAAAGATGTAGAGTTTGTGCAGGTTAAAGGTCAAGATCATTTGATTCAAAACTACAATAAGCGCATTCTTTGGAACAACACGATCTTTGCATACTTCGCAAAATACTTGAAAGATCAACCAAAATGGTGGGATGAATTGTATCCTGATAAAAATTTATAAACCTTTATATCAAAAGAGATTGGCAATTGTCAATCTCTTTTTTTATCCATAACTATTTTGGGGAAGTCATTTTTTTTTAGAATTGCCTTCCCCAAGTTGGGGAGGGTCTCTTTTTTTTTAAAACAAGCTTCCCCAAGCTGGGGAATGGCCATTTTTAAAAACAATACCCTTTCCCAGTTTGGGGAAAGGCCCTTTTTTCTACAATCACGTTTTCCCAGCTTGGGGAAGGGCTTCTTTTTTTCAGAGGAGCTTTCCCAAAAATGTAAATAACGTGAATTAAATCCCTTCATTTTCTCATAGACAGAAACTAATGCAATATCAATAATGATAAACTCTATTGATGCTTATTTGAATAATACTTACTTTTAAGAATCAAAAATTAAAAGAACAGAATATGTTAATAGTTATATCACCTGCCAAAACGTTAGATTTTGAATCTCAAGCGAAAACAGATATTCATTCTGAAGCAAACTTTACGAAAGATGCTGAACAATTGATAAAAATTCTTCGCAAACTTAAAGTTGATGAAATTGGAGATTTCATGGGCATTAGCCCTAAACTGGCTCAATTGAATTTTGAACGTTTTCATGAATGGAACTTGCCTTTTACTCCCGATAATGCCAAGCAAGCACTATTGGCCTTTAAAGGCGATGTTTATACAGGTATTGATGCAGAAAGCTTAAGTGATACTGACTTTGAAAATGCACAATCGCAATTGCGCATTCTTTCCGGTTTGTATGGGGTTTTAAAGCCAATGGATTTAATTCAGACTTATCGATTGGAGATGGGGAAAAAACTGGAAAATAAAAAAGGGAAAGACCTGTATGAGTTTTGGGGAGATAAAATCACGAAATCCATTAATAAAGATTTAAAAGAATACGATCACCAGCACTTAATTAACCTGGCATCGAATGAGTATTATAAATCGATAAAGGCAAAACAAATAAAGGCCGAGATCATTACTCCTGCTTTTAAAGATTTGAAGAATGGACAATACAAAATGATTAGCTTCTTCGCTAAAAAAGCACGAGGATTAATGACTCGTTTCATTATTCAGAATGGAATAAGCAATCCTGATGACCTAAAAGCTTTTGATTTAGATGGATATATCTACAATCCTAACTTATCAAAAGATAATGCTCCGGTTTTCACTCGTGATCATTAAAGAAAATTTACATTATTAAAAAGAGTTTTAAGTCTTGTTTTTGCTCTCATTTTTTACTATGTTTAAGTGTAAGACAATCCGAGTATTAACCCCATAATCCTTCTGCATATGACCACTGAAAACTATGTTGTAAAGTATGGTAGTCTTCTAAAAGAAGAAACCCTTGAAGTTATAGATGATAAAATATTACCTAATACCATTGTTCTCGAAGCGACAAATCCGTTTCCGGGATACTATGAGTATTATGATGGTTTTCAGAAAGATGTTCAGCCTCATTATATTTATTTGGTATTGGATAGAAGATACGATTTAGAAGAATTTACTCGAGCTACTCAAAAAATAATGAACTATTTCGAGGCCAAATTCCACGCTGCAATAGGTACTATTACCATTTATAATGATATTCACTATGTAATTCGTATTAGAAGACTTAACACTTACGATCAAGTGAAGGAATTACAGGAATGTTATCAATCTGAAGGAATCATATTTAAGACAAATGGTTCTATTCCTCACAATTCTAAAGCAATGATTCAATTGAATAAGTTTTTTGCATTGGATATCATCGAAGACGGATACTTTAAAGATCATATTGAACCAAATCATGGATATTTTACCATCCCTGAAAAGCTAAATTGGAAGCAATTTGAGCAATTAACAAAGAAAGTGAAGTACAATATGGAGATGATTCATTTCGATGTTTCTCTGGGCTTTATTTACGACCATTTTAAAGCGATTGATATGATCAGAGTTTATGCTGAAAACTTAAATCTGGATTTAATGAAGAAAATTCGAGCTAAATACATTGAAAGAATAAAATAGATTTACAAAACAAAAAAGGAGGTTTTCAAAATTGAAAACCTCCTTTTTTCATGCAATATTTCCTTAAAATACTGGTGATCGAACTGCCTTAATTCTTTTCCTCCTTTTCTTGGTAGTCGCAAGTGGAAAAGAGAATGATATTTCATGTGCTCCAGTATTCGTATGAATTAACTTAGATATGGCGTAATCGTAACTGTAAGCCACTTTAAAGCGTTCGGTAACGAAACCTGCCATGGCAATAAAAGAGTCGTAATTTGGCTCAAAATTCTGGTTAAACCACAATCCGAATACCACAGAACTCTTACTTGCATATAATCCATAGTTCATCTGAGAAAAATCTCCTTGTTGCTGATAAAGCAATGCTGGGGCAAGAATCCAATTATCAGCATATCTTCTACTTCTTCCTCCCAACACAAATTCAGCACCTGCGTGAACTGTGTACTTGGTTTGCAATTTGTCTTCCTGTTCGTCATCAAAACTTAAATCTGGCTTAGCCAAGTGATGAGCAGCAATACCGAAATAAAAATCTCCGTAATAAGCTATCGAACCCAATGAGAAATCCCATCCATCTTTTCTCCTATTTACAGGATCACCTGAAGGATTGTGTGGAAATATATTCCCATAAATAGGAGAAACCTGATCGGGAAATACAAGGTTCTGCCAATCTACTTTTTTTTGCATAAAAGCTGCCTGAATAGCTGGACGAATCACAAAATCATCTGTTATTCTCAAGTAGAATGAGTACATCCCAGCAAAGGTGGTTGTTTTTAATGCTCCATCTCCCTGATCATCCTGAATTACCATAACACCTATTCCTCCATTTAAAGTCTCATAGAAGTTATCGAATGCTACACTATAAGTAACGTATGGAAGATCCAAATTTGGCCATTGGTTACGATAGTTTAAGCTAACATTTGAATTATTTGTAGATCCTGCCAAAGCTGGATTCAGGTATAGTTTATTTGCATAAAACTGAGAAAACCGGATATCCTGAGCAAAGCTTTGCACCAACGATCCAACAAATAATAAGCAAAAAACAATCAGAGCTTTCTTCATCTATACTCAATTTATAACTCCACAGAGTTATTCTAGTTAAAAAAGTGATTCGGACATTTGTGTGTAAGTCCGAAATCACTTGTAAAATAAATTTATTTTATTGATAAAATAAAACCTTTTCTTGATTATCTGATCAACATGAAGGTTCCCTTATTGGTAAGTTCACCATTAATAAACACCATCCAAACATATGCTCCTGCCGGACAAAGTTTTCCTTTGTATTTACCATCCCAACCACCGTTGCGACCTACTTCGTCAGTCTTATAAAGCAATTCTCCCCAGCGGTTGTATACATACATTTCAAATTGCTCAATATCGTAATTGATATCTTTTAAATAAAATTTGTCGTTATCATTACTAGAATTTGGAGTAAATGCATTAGGTGATTCTATACCTACCGGTTTCACCTCTACATTCACAGAATCCTTAGCAATACAACCTAAGTTATCTCTTACTGTTAGTTTATATTTACCTGTTTCCGATACCTCGTATCTCTGAAGAATACTGCCTTCCTTACCATCTTCCCACTCAAAGTAGTATGGAGAATATTCCAATGGAAGATTTGGAACCAATGTTACAGTTTGTCCTTCAAAAATTGTTATTGGTCGATCTTTAACAAGCTCAATCTCTCTAGGTCCACTAAAAATCAAATTATTCAACAATTCTGGTTTTGGTGTTGGATTTATTACAAAATTTTGATCATCGCCACAACCATATTTGTTCTCTACAGTTAACAGATATTTACCTGGTTGATCAATTGTTCTATTAATATCCGTGTATCCATCTTCCCAAATAGGATTTTCCATTCCTGCAATATTCACTTCGAATTTTTCACCCTCACAAGCAAACTTATCTTCTTCCAATTCAGGATCAGCTACCATATTTACAAGTACTTCTCCCTCTGCATCACAACCATAAAGGTCGGTCACACTAATCTTGTAAGTATAAGTTCCTTCAGGAGCATTTACAATCCTCGGACTTCTTGTATTAGGGTCATCTAAATGATCTGGATTCGTCCAAGTAATTTCACCTGCATCACCTACAATATCCGTTAGTAATTGTAATTGGTTACACTGACCTACCATAGTATCAGAAATGGTAGTTACAATTGGCAGCGGAGCAACTGTAAGCTCAACTAAATCCATATTTGTACAACCATGCTCATCCATAACCGTGGCAACCAATACTTGTGATTTTCCAGGAGTAAATGTTGGAGTCATAGAATTCGCATCATCCAAATCTGCTGCTGGTGACCATTGAATATTACTTTCATCCGTTTCTGCACTTAATTTAAAAGGCTTACAGCTACCAATGGTAGTATCATCTGTAATATTTACCGTTGGCAAAGGATCTACTTGTAAAGTTGTTTTTGATGTAACATTAGAACATCCATTTTCATCGGTATAAGAATAATGAATATTATAGGTTCCTGCTCCTTTCTCTGCTGGATTGAATACTTCTTCAGAAATATCATCAACCCAATAAATACCACCTTCAGGATACCCTCCTGAAAGAGTAAAGCTTTCATTACATACTCCTTTTGATTCAAATAGAGCCAAGTTCACATCAGGTAGAGCATTTAATTTCACCAATGAATCGACTTTTGACTCACAACCAGTAGCAACATCTGTAATCATGATAGAAAGTTCTCCATCCTCCAGTTCACCCCAGGTAACACGAGTACGTAAACCTTTATCTGGTCCAGCAAATAAACCACCTTCTACTCCCCATCCATACTCAATTTCTGGTATTGCATCAGTTGTATATGTAACACGATCTTCCTTAGCACAAAGTACCATTCTACCCAAAATTCTCGAGTTTGGTAATTCATGAACGGTTAATTCTGTTGGTTTTGTTGATCTTGAATCTGTACATCTATCAGAAACAATACATGTATAATATCCACTATTATCTGGGCTTGTTTTACCTAAATTCAATACCGATGTATTTTCTCCAGTTAAATCAACTCCATCCAACTTCCATTGGTAAATTACATCATTACCCTCTACATCTGTTGTAAGCATTACTTCTTCACCAGAACAAACCTCAATATCTGCCATCTCAGATAAAATTCTCAATTGAGGAATTACCTTAAGCGTCATTTCATCGCTAATAACATCTGAACATGAATTATAAACTTTACAAGTATAATTGGCTTCATCAGTAAGCTGAATGGATGTTAAACTCAATACAGGTGAAGTTTTTCCAACTATATCAATTCCATCTTTTCTCCACTGATATTTCAGCTCTTCACCGGTAGCACTAACACTAAATTCTATCAAGGATGTGTTTTCACAAGTTTCTACATTGTCACTAACTGAAATAACTACTGGTAATTCAGTCACCTCTAGGTTTCCTGTTGTTGTTACATTACCACATAAACCTGTTACTTGTACTTCATAATTTCCCTCATGCGCTAATTGGGTTGGATTATAATTCAGAATTTTTTGATCCGAAACCTCAACTCCTCCAAAAAACCATTTGTACTTAATATTAGCTGCTCCTTTTACATTTGGAATCCATTCTAATTCCTCGCCTTCACAAATTGTTTTAGCACCAAGAGCTGCAAGAAGAGTTGTATTCTCATAAACACGAACTGTTGTTTTCTCAACAATACCATCTACTGGAGCTCCCTCTCCTTCAACCTTACAAGTATAAACACCTGCATCACCTGCTTTAAGTTCAGCTACATAAAGGGTTAAATTAGTTTCTCCAGGAATTTCAAATCCATCCTTAAACCATTTAACCGATGATATTTGACCAGTGGCACTTATACTCAAACTTAATGGTTCACCAACACATTTTTCTTCCAAACTAACCAATCCATCAGTAATAACAACCGGTTCCTTAACAGTTATCTTACCTGTTGCCAATCGAGTTGCACAAGTGCCATTAATTTCGCAATTGTAATACCCTTCATCAGCAAATTGAATGTTTGTTAGCGTTAATGAATTTGTTTTTTCAGATAAGTTAGTAGTTACACCATCTTTTACATGAGTCCATGTATAAGACAGGTTATGACCTGTAGCATCAACTGTCATCGTGTAATCTTGCCCAACAAATCGCACTACATTCTTTAAAGTAGCTAGAATTATTGTTGAAGGATTCACTGTTAATTGTGCAGTCTCTATTAATATTTCTCCACAACCATTATCGTTGGTAACAGTACATTCCACGATATACACTTTTGGAGTAAATTCATCTGCTGGAAGTACATCCGTACCACTCATTAACAGTGTAGGAGTATTTAATTCAACACCGCCAACAACAACAACATCACCATCAATTTTCCATTGGTAAATTAAATCACGTCCTGTAGCTTTTGCTCTAAACACAACATCTTCATTTTCACAAACCGTTTGATTTGCAATTGGGGCTAATGTGGGTTTAGGATTAACAACCTGAGCTCCTACTGAAATATCAGATCCGCATTTATTTGAAACTTCAACCTTATAATTACCTTCCATTGCTGTTGTTGCATCTCCTAAATTCAATTGAACTCCAGCTACAGAATTTGTTGATCCATCTTTTAATGTCCACTCAATATCATCGTAAGATCCAGTTACACTTACCGTACCTAATACCAAAGGATCACCTTCACAAACTGCTATTAGATTTTCTATGCCATCTCCATCAATTGAAGGCGCATGCATAATTGTAATATTAGTTGTGTAAGTAAATGTATTTCCACAATGATCTTCAACAATACATTGATAGCTTCCTGCATCTAAGTCAGTAACTGCAGCAACCAAATAATTCGTTGTTGCTGTTATTGAATTTCCATTATGCGTCCATGTGTAAGATTTTACATCACCAGTCACTTCTACTTCAAGATTTAACTCATTTCCTAAACAAATCTTATCTGTAAGATTCCATGGTGTTCCTACTACAATTGGCTCATAAATATTTATATATCCCGATACTGATTCAGTTGAGCAATTGTCGTTTACAACTATCTTGTATTGACCTGCTTGATTCTTATCTATAACAACAAGAGTATAGCTTGGGTCTGGTGTAACTCCTAAACTCACATCATCCTTAAACCACTCATATGTAGTTGTTGCAAGCTTAGCAGCATCAACATTTACTGTTGCAGTTAAAGTCTCAGTTTTACCCAAACAGGTCTCGTCAACATTTGTCCATGCTTCAATACTTAAGTCAGAATAATGACTAACAATAAATTTGTCTTTTTCCTCCGGACAAACACCATTATCAACTGTTACTTCGTAATTTCCATTATCCGTATCAGCAATATTAACTGTTGGGGTAGTAGAAACTTCCGTCCCTACAGTATTTGTCCATGAATAGGTTAGAGGTGTAGTTCCTGATGTTACATTCAATGTAATCTGCTTACTTTCACCAAAACATAAAGGCTGATCGGCTATTGGATCAAAGGCAACAGGTGCAAAAACATCAACTTTTACCTCATTTGATGTATCATCAGCACTTGAACCATCTTTAACAAGACAATGGAATGTCCAATCTTTCATTTGATCTCTTACCGATGTGATCTTAAGCTTGGAACCATTCAAATCGCTTGTCGAACTTAAAGAAGGTTCAGAACCAATAGAATTGAAATCAACTCCATTCGTGCTATATTCCCACTCATAAATTAACCCTTCACTTGTTCCTTTAATCTCAAACTCAATATCATCTCCAATACAAGCCTGAAGGTTTGTTGGTTGGGTAAAGATTTTGAATAGAGCATTAACAGTTATTTTAACTGTAGCACTTTCTACATCAGCTGAACAAGTATTGCTAACAAGACAACGGTATTGATTTTCGTTGAACGATAGATTTGCTTTTGTAATTGTTAAAGTTGCAGTATTACTTCCCGAATAAGTTGTTGCATCATCTGTTAAATCATCCCAAGTTCCACCGTTTAGAATTTGCCATTGATAATTGATTGGTTCTTCACCAGTAGCAATTAATTCAAATGTGGCATTTTCTCCATCTGAAATTGTAATATCACTTGGTTCAGAAGTAATCGTCACTCCTTGGTTTACTATCAATTCTGCAACATCACTAGTTAAACTATTTCCACATCCATCGGTAATAACACAATAATAGGTATTACCATCTACAGCTGTTGTTGGTGTATATTTATTATTATCTACCAAAGCTGTTACTGCTACTCCATTCTCAAACCATTGGTAATTTAGCGTTCCATAACCTGTAGCTACAACCGAAAATTCAGGAATCTCTCCTCCTTCACACATGTCTTCTATTTCTGGTGGAGTTATAATAGCTAGTTCCGGACGAACTGTAAAAGTAAATGTTCTACTTTCAGTTACACAATCATTTGAAACTTCACACACATAAACAATGTTTGCACTAATTTCATCAACAAAATAAGAATCAGTTGTAGATATAATATTAGCAGGAGCACCTTGTACATACCATTTATACTCTTTATCATCTCCTGTTGCTGTAACAGATAGGTTTCTGGATTCTCCTTTACAAACTTCTTCTGACGTATCAGCATCAACAGGAGTAGTTATTGCCACTTCTTCCCATACTGTTAATTTTGCTTTATTAGTTGTCATAGGAGAGCCTGTCCCTTTTGAAACGATACAATAAAACTGCCAATCATTCATAACTGGTGTTACATTGGCAATGGTTAATTGACCAGGTACAGAAATATCCCAAATTGCTTTTGCTGGATGATCTGTTCCATCATTATAAAACCAATTGTATGCATTAACACCTGCCACTACTTCTACTGTAAATGTAACTGGTAAACCTTCACATAGTTTCTGATCTGACGGATGAGCTGTAATTAAAGCTAAAGGATCAATTAATAGTTTGGCAAGATTAGTTTCTACAGAAGGAACACAACCTTTCACTCCATCTGTTGTTACAATACAACGATATTGCTTACCATCCATTCCGTCAGCAATTCTTGCATTCGTAACAGTTAATTCTTCAGTATTAACTCCAGAATAAGGATCTACTTCGGTCAGATCAATCCAATCATCAGGATTTGGACCATTCCAAACTTGCCACTGATACGTGTAATTTGGTTCTCCAGAAGCTGTTACATTAAAATGAGCCGTTCCATTATCAGCTATTGATTGATCCAATGGATCTGTTACTGCAAGTGGCTCTACAACTGTTAACAAAGCACTCTTTGAAGTAACTGTATTACAATCAGTAGACACTACGCAATAATACGATTGTCCATTCTGCGGAGTATCTACAATTAAATTTGCATGGCCAGTACCAACAGCTACATCATTTTTATCATACCATTGATAAGTAAATGGTCCATCTCCATTTGCTGTTACTGTAAATGTTGGGTTAGGATCACCTATACACATTACTACATCCTCAGGATTATCAAGTGTAAGCAATTCTAATACATCTACTCCAAATGTTCTAGTCTCATTATTACAATTCTGATTGTTAAAGACTTCAACCTTATAAGTCCCTTCATCTCCTGTAGTAACTTTAGCAATACTGAAAGTTGCTTTATCGGAAAGAGTAGTTGACTCATCTCCTACCTTATACCATTTGTATTTTAAGTTCTCACCTGAAGCTTCAACTGTTATTGAGAAAGGTGCATCTACGCAAGCTTTAAGATTTGGATCATTCAGTGTAGTCACAACAATATTATCCCAAACATCAACCGTAACTTCACTTGATGATTGAGATGTACTTACTCCATCACTTACAAGACATCTAAATCCCCAGTTTTCCATATCTTGTGTTGCGCCGGTAACTGTATAAGTAGAAACTTTTACATCAGTATCTATTTTTGCATTCTTGAAATTATCATCTCCTGTGTGATATTGCCATTGGTAAGTCAAACCTGTTGTCTTTGTACCAGTAATTGAGAATGTAAAATCTTCTCCCTCACATACTACCTGGTTTGCAGGTTGCCCTGAATTTGCAATTTTATTAACTGAATTTATTGTAAGTTTTGCTTTATCACTAGTTGCAGTAGCATTCAATGCGCAAATTGCCCCATCACTTGTTACTACACATCTGTATTGGTTTCCATCAAATTCAGCTTTTAGTGCATTTGTGATTTTAAGTTCTGGAGAGTTAATTCCTAAATATTTTGCACCGGTAACTGGTTCCCAATCAGACCCATTCAAAATTTCCCATTGGTAAGAATAATCCTTCTCTCCTGAAGCTATTACGCTAAAGGTTGCATCTGCTCCATCATTAATCGTTAAATCATCAGGATTGGTAACTGCAACTTTTGGTATAATTGTAAGTGTTGCTTTTTTAGATGTTGCGATTCCACAAGCATCTCCTGAAATTTCACAATAATATGATTGTCCATCAACAGGCACTACTGTTAATGTTGGATTATCATTACCAACTGGATTCTCATCTTTATCAAACCACTGATAATGTATATCACCTTGAACTTCTCCTTCAACTGTAAAATCAACAGAAACTTCTGTTTCACAAATTATTTGATCATCTGGATCTTTAGTAATCTTAGGTTTTTTATTTATAATTACATTAAATGTTAAAGTTTGTTCTCCACATCCTACTATACCATTACTCAATTCACAGGTATACTCACCATCATCTTCACCAATTTTAACATTCGTCAATTCAATGCTTGGTGTATTTGGAAGTACCCTAGTTGGATCAGTTTTTTGAGTCCATTTGTATTGAATCTTATTATCTCCAGCATCATCTGCATCAACAAATAATGAAACTGTTTCACCTTCACATACTGTAGTTACTGCATCAGATTGATCATTTGTTACCATCTTATTTGTAATATCAACAGTAATTGTAGCCTGACTATTACCACAATAATCAGAAGTTACCTTCGCAACATAAGTTCCATCATCATCTTGACTAGTGGCAGGATTAATCACAAAATCAGTAGATTCTGAATTTCCATCGGCAATTTCATCTGTATTTTCACCGTTCTGTTTCCACCATGAAATACCATTATGTTCGCCACTTTCCGTGATTTTTAACTCAAGGAGACCTGCGCATTGCTGTATAACACTACGATCAGCTGTTAATATTGGTTTCTCGTGCACTTGAATAATATACTTTTTCTCTAAATTATCACAATTTCCAAGGCTTGTTACTTTTGCTTTGTAAGTATAGGTTCCTGGTATATCGTGTTTACTTAATTGTACCTGATTTACATCTCCAAAACCAACTAGTGGATTATCAGTATTATTGGTCCAACTTACAGTATAAATATCTGCATCTCCATTCACTTCAATATTAAGAACTGGTTGTTCTCCTTGACAAATATGAATGGTTTCATCGGCAGGAGAAACTATAGAAACATGTTCGTGTACAATAAGCTCTCTTTGAATATTAACAACATCTCCACAAGTTAAAGTAACTGCACAATAATATATTCCTGCATCATTAACTGTTACAGGATTAACGGTTAGTGAACCTGTTGATTCGCTTAAGATTGTTACATCTCCTGCTTTATTTTCAAAACTCCACTCAAAGTTTGGAGTTCCAGTATAAGCAATATCAATACGGAAATCGGTATCGCCAACACATTTTTCAATTGCAGTTCCTATAGTAGAAGTAGTTACTTTTTCAATACTTAAATTAGCTGTTGCAGTTTTTGAATTTCCACACTGATCTGTTACAATACATTTATATTGTCCTAAATCTGCATCCTGAACATTCATTAGACTCAAGAAGTTCGTATTTTCTCCTACAATGGTTGTATTTGTATTATCTTTCCATTCGTAAGTCAATTCCGACAAAGGTGAAACATCCTTCACTTCAACCACAAAGTCAACATCTTTTCCAATACAGGTCGCTTTGTCCTCCATTGATACAACACCAAAATCAGGAATCAGGTTCCATGTAAATTCATGAGTGAAATTATCTCCAACACAATTTGGTACAGCAATAAATTCCCATGTCCCTTCGCTTGTTGTATTCACTTCGAATGTATATGGATTTGTAATTACAATTTCAGAACCGTCTGGTTTTTTAGCCTTGTACTCAGCAACGGCATCATTATCATTAAAAGTAACGGTTACGTTTGTTGGACTACAGAATGGTCCAGTAGCACTGGCTGTTATGCCATTCACAATCATCTTTGGCACCACTGTTAATTTTGCTGAAGTCACCTTGCGATCACAATCATTCCAAACCTCTACCTTGTAAGTTACATCATCATCATCTTCAGTAACATGTGAAATCAAATATGTAGACGTTTCATTATCTGTTGGAATACCATTCTTATACCATTTAAATTTGTTGTTCCCATCATTTACTTTAACATTAGCCTCTAATTGCAGAAGTTCACCTTCACAAAGTGTAATATCACTTAGATCAGTCAACTCAATATCTGGAATAATATTTAAAGGATCAGAACTGATCGTTTTCTCAGCCCTACATTCAAAAGACACTCCTTCGATAACATACACATTCGAAACTCCTACATTGTAAACTTCACCTTGATGTTCAGTTATATTTGAAGTGAAACTGTAGGTTGCATCAAAATGGTCAATACTTTCCGCTCCTCTTCTCCAATAATATTTAATCAATCCTGTACCATCTACACTTGCAATAGCTTCCATTGATATTTCAGCTTCTTCACAAAAATGATCTGCAATCACTAAATTAGTTAATTCTGGATAAGCAAATACTTCAATTGTAATTTGAGCGGCTGATAATCCACAGCCATTTTCAGCTATACATTCAACAGTATGTAACCCCGGAGTATCTGAAGTAAATTTGAATGTTCGTTCTTTCCCTGCTTGTGCAGGAGTCTCACTTTCATCAATATACCATTTAAGAATTTCCTGATCACCCTTAACAGAAGCTTCTAATGTAACGGGTGCATTTAAACAAGCATGAGAAGCACCACTAATACTTACTGTTGCAGGTTCATCTACTAAAACAGAAAGGTCAACATGTACATCATCTGTCGATGTTCCACAGTTTTTATATTCTTCTTTAAAACTAATTTTACATCTATAATCTCCTTCGTTATCCTGTTGTGGATTCAAGAAAATTAATTCATGTGTTTTGGTTCCTGAAAATTCACCAGCTACATCGTCTAAGTCAATATAATTTCCAGCTACATCCTTTTTAGACCAAGAATAACTATACCAACTTGTATCTCCATTTGAAACATCTAAAGAATTTTGTACCCCTTCACAAAATTGGAATGTTTTACCATTATTTGAATAGCTATAATTAGGAATTACTTTCGCTTCAAATAAATCAGTATCTTCTACTGCTTGAACAAAACTAATACTGTCAATGGCAAAAAAGGTTCCTTCTCCATTTAAGTTGTTATTTAATATTTTTATTGAGGCATTTCTTGCGCCATTTGGCCTCCATAAAGCTGATACTGACTGCCACTGATCGGAGCGATCAATTCTAAAGTTCTCAACAATTGTCTCGTTGTTAATTAACACTTTAAGAGATTGAATATCCGCAGCATCACTTTTAGCTAGTCGACCATGCATCTTAAAAATGTAATTAAACTTACTCTCCACCTCCATTTCAGCTGAACGATAGATGGTATCATTCTGATTTTTAGAATATGCCAATAACATCTTCCACCCGCCAATAGGATTAAAATCATTTAGTATCGGATTTTCATCTTTAGGTCGTCCAGTAATCGCAAATTGACCAGGATCTACCAAATTATTCGTAACCAACTCATAATAGGAATCAAATCCATTGTATCCATCTAAAAAGTCGCCATTAAACAGAATTTCCAAACTTGGATCTCTATAATAAGCTCTAACTTGCCATGTTGTATTTTCATTTGGAGCAGGAATTTTTAATGAACTATTTATAAAATTAGGTCCTTCCCATTCTGTTTCTCCTCCAATATTTACAACCTCCTTGTACCATTCGTAAAAATCCGGATCTCTTCCTGTATTATCTTTTATCGATACAATTATATCATCATCGTAACTTTCACAAATCAAACTTAAATCTGTTTCGATATTTAGCTCGGGATGAATTGGAGATACCGCTTTTGTAAAACCAGAATAATATCCAGCTGCACCTAATGTATTTGAGCTTGCTGTCCATGCAACATTTATGGCCTTATCTCCTGTGAAACGAGAATCGCCTGAAATACCAGAAACCGTATAGTAAACCCACTCAGTTGAGCCCAAAATATCTTTGGGATCGTTTAAAGTAGTACCATTATGCTTGACATTAACATTCTTTTGTGCTAAAACTGTAACAGTTGGACTAATATAATCTCCACTGGTAATTTGTTTGGCTTTAGGGATTACAACCTCTTTCATTCCCAGTGCAGTTAATGGTGGAATAAAATTCAAACCAATATTTATCCAATCTTCATTCGTACCACACATAGTCTGATACACATATATATCTTTTCCTTTTGAATTGATAAATAGTGTTGGAATATCATCTGGATTAACAATATCATCCAGAATCATAAAATCTCCTGGTTCTGCCAATTCTCCTTTAAAAACTTCATTCACCCAAATCTCTGTATTTGCCTTAGTAGCAACTACAATGGTTCTTTCTTGACCAGCATGATAAGCTGTCGGATCAGGCTCAGCTCTACCTTGTCCTTTCATCACTATATACTTATCTCTAACCTGATCAACAGGAACGATTTGATCAAAACCTATATCCTGAGAAGGTTTAGCTCCTGCAGTCCAAGAGCCTGAATTCACAACAATATCTTTTGTTGAAGTAATGTGCGTACCATTCATTCCATTACGCACCTCTATTGATTCACTTCCAAATTGATCACTGTGTAAATTTGTTCCAAGTGTATAAGTTTGTCCTTTATTTAAATTAACCGTAACTGTTTCGTTAGGTGTAATTGACTTTAAAACAACTTTGCCTCCTTCATATTTGGTAATATACTTACACTTTATACCAGAAAATGTAACCGTAGTAACACCATCTTCTACTGCCATTACCGAAATGGAATGACTTCTAATAGGTCTAGTATCTCTATAAGAATAATAATCTAAAGGATCTCCATTTAAAATCGTGTGACCATACAAATGACCTGAATAAAACTCTTTCCCTTTTGCATAAGCTCCTTTTGCAGACAAAGAAAATCCATGAGTCAAAGCTCTGCCTTCACCACGATTACTATAACCATGTCGAATATTTGCAAAAAAAGGTCCATCGTACGAAAAAATCCTAAGTCCATGTCCATCAAGTGGCTTATTTAATTCTTTCGGACCAATAATTCCATATGAGTAACTGCAGCCATCAGGATAGTAGTAATTACTGTGTTTACTATATGTAGCCCCCGATGGAGTTCTAAACACATAAGTCTCACTATGGTTTCTATTAACTGTGAATGGTCCAGCTATTTTATTACCTTGACCATCTTCAATATAAACATTGATATCTTTCTCTGAGTTTGTTGATAAAAACACCTCTTGCTTACCAACCTGAGAAGAACAATAAAATGGTGGTACATAGTGCTCATAGTCATACTGAGCAAATCCAGACAAAGGAATTGCTAATAGTATAAAAATTGAAATTGACTTTAAAATTTTTTGAAAACGAGTAAAGATTTTATCATTTCTCATATTTATAGATTCAAAGTTATATTCGTTAAGTCTAAAAGAATTCTTTGCTAACATTTCAAATCACTTCTTTCCTATCAATTCGCAATAATCCAACAAAGACTATTTCAGTGAGTTAGAGTTAAAGTATTCAATACATACCATTAAGTTATTGTACGTATATTATAATTTATTCCACAAATATACCTTTTAAACTGATAAAAGGGTTTATTTGTTACATGTTTGTATAAATATTTAGTAAAGTTAAGAAAAATTAAACAAGAGGTCAAGGTTAAAAAAAACGGTCTCTCCAAGGAGAGACCGTTAAGCCTTATAAATATTAAGCCTGCAATTATTTCATGATAGCTTCTACTTCTTCAACAGAAATAGGAATTCTTTTACCAATTAACCTATTTCCAGTTTCTGTCACAAGAACATCGTCTTCTAAGCGAATACCACCAAAATCACGATATTCATTCACTTTATCGAAATTAATGAATTCTGTATGTAAACCTTCGTTTTGAAACTTATCAATCAAAGCAGGAATAAAGTAGATACCTGGTTCATTTGTCAAAACAAATCCTGGTTTTAATTCCTTACCTAAGCGCAAATAAGCTGTCCCGAACTGATCAATTCTCTGAACTTCATCATCATAACCTACATAGTTTTCACCAAAATCTTCCATATCATGTACATCAAGCCCCATCATATGTCCCAATCCATGCGGCATAAATAAAGCATGAGCACCAGCCTTCACAGCTCCATCTACATCACCTTTCATTAAACCAAGTTTTTTCAAACCAGTTGCCAAAACTTTACAAACCTCAAGGTGAATGCTCTGATATGTAACTCCTGGACGAATCAATTCATTCCCTTTGTTGATTCCTTCCAATACGATTTCATAGATCTCTCTTTGCTTTTGGCTAAACTTGCCTCCAACAGGAATTGTTCTTGTATTATCAGAAGCATAATGAGTATCTGTTTCTGCACCACTATCAACCAATAGCAAATCTCCTGCTTTTAAAAGATTCCCATGTTCATGATTGTGAAGTGTTTCACCTCTTTTAGAAACAATAGCGGGGAAAGATAGCAAACCTCCTGCTCGCAATGCGATAGCTTCACATTCACCGGCAATTTCTCGTTCATAAACGCCATCCTTTGCCATTTTCATAGCTGTAGTGTGAATTTCATAACCAATTGCTGCAGCTCTTTCTAATTCTTTAATCTCGTATTCATCCTTAATTTCACGTAAAGCAACAACAGCTTTAATAAATTCCACTGAAGCATTCTCCTTAATAGAATCAAGAGGAGTTCCTAACATTTCGTGAATTAATATCTTATTCTCTGCTCGATAAACAGGTAAAAAGTGAATTTTACGACCTTCTTCCACTGCTTTTGCAACAAAAGTTTTTAATTCGGCAAATGGAGCTGTATTCTCCAATCCAAACTCTGCAGCTTGATCCACAACACTTGGCTGAGGCCCCATCCAAATGATATCATCAATATCTACATCATTACCAAAAACATAGTCTTTGTTATTATCTATATCGAAAACACCAGCAAAACCAGGGTGATCTATACCAAAAAAATATAAAAATGTACTATCCTGACGATAATGGTAAATATTACCAGCATAGTTCATTGGAGCGTCTGGATTACCAAGAACAATCGCAATTCCATCTTTCATTGATGCACGCAATTTCTCACGTCTGTTTATATAAACTTCTTTTGGAAACATGTTAATAGTATTTAAATTTTAAGATTTTGTAAGATACAAAAATAGCTTGCTTTTAAATTCTTTTTTATGTCATTTATCAGTTTAATCCATAAAAAAAGGCCTCCAAAACGGAAGCCTTCAAATTTTGATATCAGTTTATCTATAACTTTATTTCTCTATCTACGGTTTGATCCAAAGAAATTAGAGTTTCCGTTTTGGATACTCCATCAATATTCTGAAGTGTATTAATCAACACATCCATAAGGTGTTGATTATCTCTACACAACATTTTCACCAAGAATGTATAATTACCTGTAGTAAAATGACATTCCACAATTTCCGGAATTGCCTCAATACTATCAACAACCATTTTATATTGATGCGCATGATCTAAAATTATACCTACAAATGCACAAACTTCGTAGCCTAAAGCTCGAGGTTTCACAATAAAACGCGATCCATCAATAATGCCAGCGTCTTCAAGTTTTTTTACACGCTGATGAATTGCTGCTCCCGAAATTCCACATTCTCTGGCAATTTCCAGAAAAGGTATACGTGCGTTTTTGATCAAATAAGACAATATCTTCTGATCTACTTCATCAATTTGAATCTTCATGTTCTAACAATTAGGGTCAATCTAAATGGCTTATAATCATTATCCATTAGATGAATTCTATACAATTAACTTGCAAGCATCTTACAAATCATTACAATAATAGCAAAATTAATAATAATTTATAACCATATAAAATCTATTCACCTTTGATTACAAATTTAGAATGATTAAACTCTACATGATTTTAAATCAAGAGTATCAAAATTTGACAACAGGTAATTTCAAATAGAATGTTTAAAAACCAATTCAACTCACCAATAAAAAGTTATTTTTGCCAAAAACTAGGGTAATAAGATTGATCTTAAGATTTTAAACATGAGAAAACTAAAACCTGTAATGTTCGTTGGAACAGGATCTGATGTAGGAAAAAGTATTGTAAATACCGGATTCTGTAGAATTCTAAAACAAGATGGATACAATCCGGCTCCATACAAAGCACAAAACATGTCATTAAACTCTTATGCTACACCCGAAGGGTTTGAAATAGGAAGAGCTCAGGCGGTTCAGGCAGAAGCATGTGGCATCGATTGCCATACTGATATGAACCCCATTCTTTTAAAACCAACAAACGACAAAAGTTCTCAGGTAGTTTTAAACGGAAAGCCTGTTGGCACACAAAGTGCATATGATTATTTCATGGGAAATAATAAATCTGCTTTGTTTGAGGAGGCCAAATCTGCATTTCATCGATTAGAAAAAAGGTTCAATCCAATAGTTTTGGAAGGTGCAGGAAGTATTTCTGAATTGAACCTTAAATCCAGAGACATTACCAACATGAAAATGGCAATGGAGACCGATTCGGTTACTTACCTTATTGCCGACATAGACAAAGGTGGTGTTTTTGCCAGTGTTTACGGCAGCATTGCTCTTTTGGATGAAAATGAACGAAATCAAATCAAAGGAATTCTTATCAACAAGTTTCGTGGAGACATCAAGCTTTTTGAAGAAGGAAAAAAAATAATTGAAGACCTTACTGGCAAACCTGTAATTGGAGTCCTTCCCTATTTTAGAGATATTCATATCGAAGAAGAAGATTCGGTAAGTTTAGAAAAGAAGTTTAGCAATGCACAAGAAGGAAAAATCAATTGTGCTGTTATCCTGCTTCCCAGAATGGCGAACTTTACCGATTTTTCAGTACTTGAACATGATCCTAGAGTGCATTTGTACTATACCAATAATATTCAAGAAATTGAGAATGCTGACATTGTTATTATTCCTGGAAGCAAAAACACAATTTCTGATTTACAAGAATTAAAAAACAATGGTGTGGCCAAATCCATAATTAATGCTCGCAAAAATGGCAAAAAAGTGATTGGCATTTGCGGAGGATATCAAATGATGGGAAGTATAATCTCTGATCCCAAAGGCATCGAAGGTAATATCAAGCAAATTAGTGGACTTGGATTATTGCCAATTGAAACAGTAATTACAGAAGAAAAATTAACTGAGCAATGTGAATTTGCTTTTAAAAATTATACAGATACCTGTGAAGGTTATGAAATTCACATGGGACAGAGCAAATCACTAGTTCAAGGTAATAGTTTGAATAAATTATCGAATGGCAAGCAAGAAGGATATATTTTAGATGATAATTGTTGGGGCTCTTACATCCACGGAATTTTAGACAATCAAATTGTTATCAATGATTTACTATCAGGTTTTGAAGCGATATCTAATGATGAATTCAATTATAAAAAGTTCAAAGAAGAACAGTACGATAAATTAGCCGATGTAATTCGCGAAAGTGTTGACATGAAGCTATTTTACCAACATTTATCGCAAGAGTAAAATATGGAAGTAAATAACAGATATATAATTACCGGTGGCCCAGGCTCTGGTAAATCAAGCCTTTTAAACGCATTAATTAATAAAGAATACAAAGGATTTGAAGAAATATCACGTATTGTTATTCGGGAACAACACGAAATAAATGGTGATAAACTTCCGTGGAAAAACCTTGCTGCTTTTGCTGAAATCTGTTTTGAAAGAATGAGTAAACAATTGAGAGATTGCAACTCAACAAATTATTGTTTTTACGACAGAGGTATTCCTGATATCATTGCATATGTGCGACGCGGCAGTCTGAAAGTTCCAGAAAAATACTATGAAAAAAGCAATCAGTACAACCCAATTGTATTTATTGCTCCACCTTGGCAAGAGATATTTATAAACGATGCCGAACGCCCTGAATCCTTTGATGATTCAATGGAAATCTATCAATTTTTAAAAGAAACCTACAATGAACTTGGTTTTCAAACCATTGAACTTCCGAAAGTTTCCATTAAAGAAAGAGTAAAGTTTATTGAAAATTACTTATCAGCTTGCAAAGACTGAGTTACCCCTTTGATTACAGCCTTAGCCAATAACTCTCCAAACAAAACATGTTTGCCGCAATAAATAACTTCGGGACCACCTCCACAAGCAATTGCTGCAGAGTCGGTTCCTGTTCCTGTTGCTATATTGTTAGAAACCCGGCTTTTAATGTTCAAATCTTGCATACACGCAGCTTTGGCTTCTGCAACCATCATTAAGCATTCGACCATAGCTGCATCCGATAAACTAGCATTTGTTACGATTAGTATATTAATGGTACCTACCTTCTCACACTCCTCATTCATGAACTTGTAATCAGCTGGATCACCTGCTCTTCTTGCATTTGAAACACCCGCAGTTACCAATGCATCAATCCAAACCCCCTGTTCTTCAATGTGAACTTTGCGAAAAGTTTTCATTATAGCAGCTGTCATCATGCCAACACAAACACCCCCCCATGAATTTGTTTCAACCATCCTGGCAAGGCTTACTTGTGGCTTTTCAAATTCAGTTCTCTCTCCATTAAAATTTGCATCAACCTTTGTATTCAGAAAATGCTTTGCATTTTGAAATCCTCCATTTAAAATTGCAGAACTAAGTATTTTAGTCGGAGTATCAAATTCTACATGTAGAAATTGATGGTTATGCTCTATATTGTATTTCATCCTAATCTAATTTCAGTTGTTGCGAAAAAGCAAATTCAACAGCTTGCTCGTACTTCTTAATCCCTGCCGATTTCTTAATTGCTTTAAATACTTTTTTGTCATTTTCGAAATGCGACGAAAAGTACTCCCAAAATGGCTTCATTTTTTGCATGATTTGAGAATCTCCTTGCAAATACGAGGAGTACAATTTAAAAATATCATTATGCATATTTTTAAGTTGATTTCTTCTCTTATCAGAATCAGGCAAATCAATTCCTTTTATTTTATGTGGCAACCAATAATCTTTCAGCAAACCACGCCCTATCATTACATGTTGCAAGTCTGGAAATAAGCTTTTAATCTTATCAAAATCCTCTTTACAACAGACATCTCCATTGTACCCAAGGTAAGATCCATACTTCTCATACAAATCATTAAACCGATTTAAGTTTACCTTGCCTTTATAAAGCTGCTTTCCGATTCTAGGATGAAGTATTACTTCTGAAATATTATAACCCTTTAGGATCGGAAGTATTGAATCAACTTCAGAATCATCGCCTAAACCCAATCGCAACTTTACCGATAACTCTAATTTATTATGAAATGTCGATTTTAAAATTTCTTCCACCTTATCCGGATTTGGCAACAATCCCGATCCTTTTCCTTTTTTTGTTACCATTGGATATGGACATCCCATATTCCAATTCATTTTGTTATAACCTAATTCTGCAAAGTACGTCTCAAAAAAACTTAATTCTTCAGAACTCCCACATAAAAACTGTGGAATCAAATCAGTACATCTATCTTTGTAGGGTTCAACCTCTCTTTTATGGGCAGTCTTTACGATACCATCATTCTGTAAAACGAGAAAAGGAGTATAGAACTCATCTATACCCCCAATATTCTTTTGATAGGCTTGTCTAAAAACCCAGTCTGTATATCCTTGTAAAGGAGCAAGCGAAATTTTCATAAAACCTCTTTATCGTCCAAAACTTAAGACTCCTAACAACTGTTTGCGTTGGCGATAATAGCTTAATCCCTCATCTGTTGCAATACTTTTTACAAACTCATCGATCATAGTATCGTATATCGTTCCAAATTTAAAACGCTCAGGCGGATACAACTCTGGATTATGCATATCCTCCAAACGGGAAAGATACATACGTCCAACCATCTCGCCACTTAAATCACTTCTATACATTCCTTGTGCAATTCCCTTTTGAATGTTGATCTGAATTTTATCAAAAATAAACTCCATTCTATCTTCCATATGCTTTGCATAAATTTCTGGAAAATATTGCTCAAGTTCCATTGTTATCGAAGGCGTAACATGCTCAAACTTATCATTAATCTCCTGACTGACAATAAATAAAATATCAATAGCATTCTGACCTTCGAAGTTGTACTCAAGAAAAATTGCCTCAAAACTCTTTCTCTCAAACTCCAAAATTTTCTCTACCAATTCTTCTTTAGAATTAACAAATTTTGAGATATCTTCTTGTGTTACACCAAAATCTTTAATTTTTTCAAACGAAAAATCCTTTAAACCGTTCTTCAACAGAAAAGTTCTTACTTTTTCTATAACCTGTACAAACTCCTTATCCATATACACTTATCCCTATAAATTCTTCAAAATTGCACCAACACAATTCCTCAATTCAATATAGCCATAAAATTAAGAAAATTCGAGTGGTAAATCTAATACAACATGTAAATGATTTAATTTTTCCAACAATATTTTAACAGAACAGTGATACATATCAAATATCAACAGAAATGATTATCGTTCTAAAACAGTATAAATAAGTTCCACCTATTATTCATCAATTAACAGCTTTTCGTTGACAAAATGAGTTTATTCGTAAAAATCGGAGTTACAATAGGGTTGGATTTAAAAACAAATAGTATCTTTAATGCAGAATGGATACTTTTAATACATAGGGTGATTGAAAGTTCTTTTTCATAAGTAAATTTAAGTAGTAGTTTTTGGGCGGCTAGTCACCGCCCATTTTTGTGCTCTAAAATAAGATATTTCGCATTTTTTCAAATACTTAATGAAATAGTGTGCTCCGGCATTCAAGAACTTTAAAAAGCTGCAAGTAATCATCTTGCAGCTTCTTATTTATTCCTTATCCAATTCCTTTTCAATTACTTTTTTCATGGCTTCAAACTCTTCCGGGTTAAATAGCCTCGTTAGGAAAATTATTTTTCCATCCCTATCAATAATCACATTGCGAGTAACTCCACTTTTAAGATTTGCATATTTTGCAAAAATATTAGCTCCATCATCCAATCCAATAGGATATGTAATCCCTGTTGCTTTTATTAATTTATTGGCTTTTTCAAGAGGTTCATCTCTGTCGATACCGAATAAAGCAAAATCCTTATTTTTATGAGCCTTCCAAATATCATTTTCAATATGCGGCATTTCTTTTCGGCAAACCCCACACCAACTAGCAGTAAATTGTAGCATCACCACTTTGCCTCTATAATCTGATAATTTAATTGTGGAGCCATCTGTTAATTTCATTTCAAAATCAGGAGCCATATCTCCCACTTGTACGATATATCCACGGCTATCTCTTTCTTGTGAAAAAGATGTAAAAACAAATATCCCCAACAAAAGTGTAAGTAAATTAATTCTCTTCATTCTATTCAAATCTAATCTATTAGTAATAGGTCGTAAACCTATTTAATTTCAACACAATTTCAAATTTTTTAACGAAATTGAACAATGTTTGGCATAGTTCATGCTTAAATGCAAATGAACTAAAAAGTAAAAACATGAAAAATATCAAATTAATTGTTGTTATAATTTGCCTCCTAGCCTCTGCAAATAGTTTTGCTCAGCTTAGTGGAAAAGCTAAACGACAACAAAAAAAAGAATTTAAAAGGCAAGAAATTGAACAAATGGTAAGCAATCAAAAATTTACATTTATTCCGCGTTCGCTTACAACAAGTTCTGGCTTCACCAAAGATTTAAACTTTTCGTATGAATTGGAATTAAATCAGGATTCTACAAAAGCTTATCTTCCCTTTTGGGGAAAAGTCCACATCGCTAAAATTAATGATGAAGGAGGTATTCTTTTTGAAACAACTGCGGATGATTTAGAAATTAAAAACCTTAATAAAAAAGGCTATGAAATAAGATTTAAAGCCAAAGGAAAAGAAGATACCTATCAAATAAAATTGGAAATTTCTAAACAAGGTTATGCAAGTTTATTCATTACTTCTAATAATAAAAGCCATATCTCCTACTATGGACACATAGAAGCAATTAAAAAGAAATAACTATTGTGAGTTTAAAGAAAACATGTCTAATATTTTCTTTTTTACATCATTTTTTCGAGAAGTCAAATACATAGTCACAGCCTTACGCATCAGCTTATCCTTTACAAGAAATTTTCTTAAGAGATAAGCTGATCCGGCATATGGCAATGCAGCTATTAGTATATCTAACAGTTTTACTTTTCCACGTAAATTATACGTTATATACACCAACTTTGCCAAAATATTACCCAATAAAAAAAGAATGGGCGGTGTCAATACTTTATAATCCACAACTCCATGAAAAATGGCATATACAATGATTCCTGGAAACAATACCGAATCAATAATACCAGCTACAATAGCCCAACCCGCAAGAACTGAACTCACATAAAGGATGCCAGAGAATCCATTATTAGTAATGGTTTTAACCAGATAATCCTTTTCTAATTTTTCAAAATCTTGTGACTGGCTCACATAGATACCAAAAGTACTTTTTGCACATGAACATTTCTCATCGTAGCTTAACGAACCTTTCATTTTACCTAATCCTATTTTTTAAGTAATTCTCTATACAATTTAGGTAAGTTTGCACTATAAATAAGTATCACACTAAGTACTAAAGCTGCTATAGCCATTGCAAACAACTGTCCGTTATCCGAAACTCCATCAACAACCACCTCAATCCCCAAAGGTGTGAAAAGGTGAAAACCTATAGCTCCTACCATTAAACCTGCAGTAATTAAAGATGCAATCTTCCAATAGTTAGGTAAAAAGAATAGAATACCGGTAATCAATTCAATTGTTCCGATTCCATATCTTCCCCAAGGCTCCATTCCAATAGTCGAAAAAATATGAACAGCCTGTGGGTGACCCGAAAATTTAAAATGTAAGGTCTGAATTAAAATTATTGCTGTTACAATTCTTAATAACATTTCAATGGTTCTATATTTTCTTTTCTCTTTCATGATATGCGACTTAAATTCAACTTAAAACTACAAAAATGAATGAATTCTTTGAAATTCATCTTGATTACAATTGCAAGTTAGAACAATCGTTACTAACAAATTGTGATTCAAATTACAAAATCCGTAATTTCATAAAATCTTCTGAAAGCCCCGAGAAGACTACATACTTTTGCGAAGGACGACGTACTAATCAGAAGGGAAGCTTACTTTACGTAAGGAGAGCTTTAAAACCCGAAGGAAAACATTCTATTACCAAGGTTTGAAAATAGCCTTCGTTTTATAATAAATAGCATAAAATGTATATTTGAATTTTAAAACTAAACCTAAAAGATGAATTTTAATAAGCTAAGAAAGGCATTCCTATTTCTGCTTAGTGGAAGTATTTTTGCTTGTAGCCCCCCTGAAAAGGAGCTTAAAAAAGCCGAATCGGTTATTTCTACCGAAAGAATGGTAGAATATATTAAGGAATTGGGATCTGATGATTACCAAGGGAGAAAACCATTCTCAGAAGGAGAAACAAAATCTATAAATTACATTGCCAAGCTGTATAAAGAAATGGGATTGGAACCTATAAATGGAGATTCTTACTTTCAGGAAGTTCCATTGGTAGAAGTAACAGTTGATGTTCCGGAAGATATAAAATTACAATCCTATAAAGGCAAATCAGAATTAAAATACCGCGACGATTTCGTGATATTCTCAAGAAGATTGCAAGATGATATTGAGTTAAAAAACTCTGAAATGGTTTTTGCCGGTTATGGAATTGTTGCGCCTGAATATGGTTGGGATGATTACATAGATCTGGATGTAAAAGGTAAAACTGTAGTGGTAATGGTTAATGATCCAGGATTTGGCTCTACTGACAAGAGCTTTTTTAAAGGAAATGAAATGACCTATTACGGACGATGGACCTACAAATATGAAGAAGCCGCAAGACAAGGCGCTGCCGGATTATTAATTATTCATCAAACAAAACCTGCAGGATATCCTTGGTCTGTAGTTTTAAACTCAGCTTCGGTTCCTAAATTATACCAGCAGCCAAAAGACAATTATCAATCACGCTGTGCTGCAGAAGGCTGGTTAACATGGAAAACTGCTGAAACTTTATTCAACTCTTGTGGTAAAAATTTAAATGAAGAGTTAAAAAAAGCTAAACAGCCAAACTATAAAGGTTTTGATTTCAATACCAAATTATCGATTAAATTTCACAACAAAGCTCGTTTCGATAAAACCAACAATGTTCTTGGCGTTTTAAGAGGAACCGATTTGGCAGATGAGTACATTTTTTATTCTGCACATTGGGATCATTTAGGAATCGGCCCTAAAATGAATGGAGATTCAATTTACAACGGTGCCGTTGACAATGGCACTTCACTTGCGTGGATGTTTGAGATAGCAAAAGCATTTAAAGCAATGCCACAAAAACCAAGAAGATCTATTGTGTTTTTCGCCCCTTCTGCCGAAGAATCAGGATTAAATGGTTCGGGATATTATGCCGATCATCCAATTTTTCCTTTGAAGAAAACTGTTGCCAATATCAATAATGATTTGATGTTGCCATATGGTAAAATGAGAGATGTGATGATTACAGGTTATGGACAATCTGAATTGGAAGACTATGTAGTTGAAGCTGCTAAAAATCAAGATCGCTATATTTTGCCTGACCCAAATGCGCAATCAGGAATGTATTACCGCTCAGATCATTTTAGCTTTGCACGCGTTGGTGTTCCTTCATTATTTGTTAGAGGAAATAATGATCATTGGGAAAAAGGCAAAGAATTTATGTCTGAAAAAGAGCAATATTGGCTAGCAAACCACTATCATAAACCATTCGACGAATATGAAGATTGGTGGGATTTAGAAGGAGTTGTCGATGATGCCAAACTATTGTTTAGAGTGGGATGGAAATTGGCTAACGAAGATAAATTTCCAAATTGGAAAGAAGGATCAGAATTTAAAGCAATCCGGGAAAGCTACATGAAAAACTAAATAATTAAAAGAATGGTTTCCGAACCATTCTTTTTTTTGATTTAGCAACATATGAAACTGTTTTGTAAGCTTCACTAAAATTTATTACTTTAATAGTCGACACTATTAATCAAACATCCAATGAGTCAGCCACATAATAACAATACTGCTGAATTACATAAAGAAATAAAAAAATTACGTAAACAGATTGACTTTCTAAACAATAGAGAACAAGATTTCTTTGGTAATTATCGTCATATTTTATCTAATGATAAGATTGTGGCTTTCTACTGGTCATTCAGTAAAAATAAAATTCATTGGTCAGATTGTGCTGAAACCATATTTGGCTTAAAAAACACAACTTTTGGAAATACAAAAGAAAGCTTTTTACATTGTATTAAACATGAGGATACAGCAAGTTTTGTAGATAAACTCTCTGAATGTTTTAGTAATAAATCAATAAATTGCGAATCAACTTTTAGGCTTTCAGAAAAAACCAACTCTACAGTTTGGATAAAAGCCTCTTGCAAAATAGAGTACGATTTAAAAGGAGATCCAATAGAGCTTAGAGGCATTTTAAAAGACATTACCCCCATAAAAGAAACCGAAGAAGAAAGATATCTTAATAACCTAAGATATCAAACACTATTCAATTACTCTCCTGTACCCTTATGGGAAGAAGAATTCTCTGAACTCTATCAATATCTAGATGAATTAAAACAAAATGGCATAACAAACTTTAAAGATTATTTTAATGAGCATCCCGAATCTCTTGCCTTATGTTCGCAGAAAGTTAAGGTAACAGATGTAAACCTAGCAACATTAAAACTGCATGATGCTGGATCAAAAGAAGAACTACTAGGAAATTTAGACAAAATTTTCACTCCAAGATCCTACGAGGTTTTTAAAAATGAAGTTATTGCTCTTGCAAATGGTCAAAAAGAATTTGAAACCGAAGGTGAAATTAAAACTCTAAGTGGTGTTGCCAAGCAAATTTATCTTAAACTATCAGTGGATTACAATTCCCTAGATCATGCAAAAGCCATGCTTGCTACAATCGATATCACCGACAGAAAAAAAGCAGATGCAGCACTTGCTGAAAGCGAAAGAAAATTCCGAACATCATTTGAAGCGTCGGATGTTGGAATGGCAATTGTTGGTGAGGACAAAAAATTCCGTTCAGTAAATTCTGCATTCTGCAAGATGATGGAATCGACACCTGAGGATCTTATAAAAGATAATTTTATAGATATCACCCACCCTGAAGATATCGAACTTAGCAAACAACACTATCAAAAATGCAAAGAAAGCAAACAAGCATTTACTATTGAGAAAAGATACCTTACACATAATGGAAATTTAAAATGGGGATTAACCAGCGTAAGTCCAATTTTTAATTCCAAGAGTAAATTTCTTTATACAATTGTTCATGTACAGGATATTACTGATCGAAAATACTCTGAAGAAGAACTTTTAAAAAGCAACAAAGAGTACGAAGTTTTAGCAGAGGAATATAAAGATCAAAACGAAGAACTAATTAAAGCAATTGAAATTGCTGAAAGAAGCGATCGTTTAAAATCGGAATTCCTACAAAACCTATCGCATGAAATTCGCACACCAATGAATGCAATACTTGGTTTTACAGATTTCCTTGAGTTGGAAAGCATTACTCCAACCAAGCGCAAACAATACATCAACATTATAAAAAACAGTGGATTTCAGCTATTAAAAATCATCGATGACATTCTAGAAATCTCAGCTTTGGAAACAAAACACGTTCAACTAAACGAAAGCGAATTCAATCTTAACAACCTTCTTACGGAATTATTTACTATTTTTCAACCTCAGGCAAAAAAGCAAAATTTATCTCTATACCTGCACAAAGATTTAAATGACGAAAGTTGCTTCATTCATTCTGATGAAGTCAAATTAAGGAAAGTACTTGTTAACCTTATTGAAAATTCACTCAAGTATACAAACTCAGGTTCTATTGAGATTGGATACCACGTTAATGAAAATACATTAGAGCTATATGTGAAAGACACAGGTATTGGAATCGATACTACACGACATTCACAAATATTTGAAAGGTTTTCTCAAGCCGAAGGTGAAATTAGCAACAAGCAAGGTGGTTTAGGCCTAGGGCTTTCCATTGTAAAAGAAAACGTAAAGTTACTTCAAGGTGAAATTAAACTGATTTCTAAAGTTGATAAAGGAAGTAAATTCATTATCGAATTGAAAAACTGTATTATCCCAAATCAAGAAAATAATACAAAACCATGCAAAAAGGGTAACAATTGCAATATTTTGGTTGTTGAAGATGAAGAAATAAATTACTTATATTTTGAATCTTTAATGGAGGAAATTGCTCCTGAATGCCGTTTAGAACATGCAAAAAATGGACTTGAAGCAATCGAACTTTTCAAGCAGAAAGAGTTTAAGCTTGTTTTTATGGATATAAAGATGCCTGAAATGAATGGGTATGAAGCAAGCATGGAAATTATTAAAATCAATCCTGAGCAGAAAATTATTGCGCAAACAGCCTATTCAACAAGCGAAGATAAAATAAAAGCCAAACTAGCTGGCTGTAATGACTTTATATCCAAGCCTATTAGTATGAAAACAATGCAGAAAATACTAGCAAAACACCTAATTTATTAGATAAGGTAAATTATAGAAAAAATAATTGGCTCATTTGATTTTTATTCAAATAAGCCAATATCTTTTTATCGATAGGTAAATCCTTTTAAACTAGCCAAACCTCCAAGTGAAGTTTCTTTATAAGACAAAGACAAATCTAAACCTGTTTTCATCATAGTTTCGGTCACCTGATCAAAACTAATTCTATGTCTTCCATCAGACAATAATGCGTAAGTATTGTGATTTAATGCACGAGCTGCAGCAAACACATTACGCTCGATACATGGAATTTGAACCAAGCCCAAAACCGGATCACAAGTCAATCCCAAATGATGCTCCAAACCCATTTCAGCCGAATATTCAATCTGGTAAATGGTTCCTCCATGCAATTGAGTTGCCGCTCCTGAAGCCATCGCACAAGCAACTCCAACTTCTCCCTGACATCCTACTTCTGCTCCAGAAATTGAAGCATTGAATTTTACGATATTTCCAATTAATCCTGCCGTAGCTAAAGCTTTCAAAATATCCTTCTTTTTAAACTTGTAGAATTTTTTGTGATAATATAGAATTGCCGGCAAGACTCCACACGCTCCACATGTTGGCGCTGTTACAATAGTTCCTCCTCCTGCATTCTCTTCTGATACCGCCAATGCATATGAATAAAGCATCGAACGCTTTCGCATTGGCCCACTATAGGTCTTTGCTTTTAAGTGATACAAATGTGACTTACGAGGTAATTTTAAACCTCCTGGAAGTTCACCTTCATTGTTCATTCCTTTTTTTATGGCATTCTTCATTGCAGTCCAAACCTCATCTAAAAAACCCCAAATTTCTTCTCCCTCTCTTAACAAAACGTATTCCCAAAGTTGCTTATCATTCTCTTTACACCACTCTAGAATAGTATCCATAGTAGTTAAATCATAAATTGATTGTGAAGAATGTTCTGTCTTATCATCAACAATGGCACCACCTCCAATACTATAAGCAGTCCATTCTTCTACAACTTCCCCTGATTTGTCAAAGGACTTTAATCTTAATGCATTTGGATGTTTTTCCAGAAACTCCTTTGGTTTCCATATTAAATCAAGCTCCTTGCTCTTAAAAACCTCTTCGATAGCAACACCTGTAAGGTGTCCTTTTCCCGTTGCAGCAAGACTTCCAAATAGAGTTACCTCAAATTTATCATGACCAGAATTTCTTTGCAGAAATTCCTCTGCTGCTTTTCTAGGTCCCATGGTATGGCTACTAGAAGGACCATAGCCAATTCTATATAGTTCTTTTATTGATTCCATTTCTGTTGTTGTTTAGTTGCGTACAAATTTAATAAATGCAACGAAAGGAATTACAATTTTGGCAGGCATAAAAAAAGAGAAGTTCATTATTGAACTTCTCTTCTCTGTCGGGGTGGCAGGATTCGAACCTGCGACCTCCTGCTCCCAAAGCAGGCGCGATAACCGGGCTACGCTACACCCCGAAAAAATCCGGTACTTATTTCGATAAAACGAGAAGTTTTTAAACTCCTCAAATTTTTCTGTCGGGGTGGCAGGATTCGAACCTGCGACCTCCTGCTCCCAAAGCAGGCGCGATAACCGGGCTACGCTACACCCCGAAAAATTCGGTACTCTTTTCGATAAAAAAAGAGAAGCTTTTAAACTCCTCTGAAAATTTTCGGTCGGGGTGGCAGGATTCGAACCTGCGACCTCCTGCTCCCAAAGCAGGCGCGATAACCGGGCTACGCTACACCCCGAAAACTTAGCGGAGAGAGGGGGATTCGAACCCCCGGTACCGATTGCTCAGTACGCCAGTTTAGCAAACTGGTGGTTTCAGCCACTCACCCACCTCTCCTGATTGCGGAAGCAAAAGTATGTAAAAATTTCTGATGTGCAAAATATTTTTTTCGCAATCATTCAAAGATTCCTTCAGGCCTGATTATAGTAAATTATAAATCAATGAGATTAGATTTTATTTTTTTTTGAAATATTTTTAAAAAAAGCCGAAAAGGAAACAATCCCTTTCGGCTTTTACTCAAAATTCACTGAATTTTATTTCTTCTTCCCTTTATCTTTAGGGTTTGCAATATTCTCTCTCATGCTTGTATCAGCTTCGATATTCTTCATACGATAGTAATCCATGATACCAAGCTGTCCATTTCTGAAAGCTTCAGCCATTGCTCTTGGCACCTCAGCTTCCGCCTCGATTACTTTAGCACGCATTTCCTGAGCCAATGCTTTATTTTCTTGTTCAGAAGCTACAGCCATTGCTCTACGTTCCTCAGCTTTTGCTTGTGCAATTTTCAAATCTGCGTCAGCCTGATCGGTTTGAAGAACCGCACCAATGTTTTTACCTATGTCGATATCGGCGATATCAATTGATAAAATTTCAAATGCAGTACCAGCATCCAAACCTTTCTCCAATACAACTCTCGAGATATTATCAGGATTCTCAAGAACCGATTTATGAGTTTCAGATGAACCAATTGATGATACAATACCTTCACCAACACGTGCAAGAACGGTTTCCTCACCAGCTCCACCAACCAATTGACGGATGTTTGCTCGTACGGTAACTCTTGCTTTTGCTATCAACTGAATTCCATCTTTAGAAACAGCTGTTACAGGAGGAGTATTAATCACCTTAGGAATCACACTCATTTGAACTGCTTCGTAAACATCACGACCAGCCAAATCGATAGCAGTTGCCATTTGAAATGGAAGATCAATATTTGCTTTAGAAGCTGAAACTAAAGCATGTGTAACTTGCGAAACATGACCTCCTGCCAAATAGTGAGCTTCCAATTCATCTCGATTCAATTTTAATCCAGCCTTGGTTCCTTCAATTAATGCACGAACAATTACATTTGGCGGTACTTTTCTCCAACGCATAAATACCAATTGAATCAAAGATATTCTAACTCCTGACAACAGAGCTGAAAACCAAAGTGCCACAGGAATAAAGAAAAACAGGATATAAATCCCGACTCCTACAGCAGCAAATATTAGAATTATAGTTCCAATTCCTTCCATCTGTATAGTTTTATATAGGTTTTACAATTACAATTTTATCCATTAAACCAATAACTTCTACTTTGCTCTTCTCATCAATATAAGCACCTGTAGATTTTGCTTCGACAACTGTTTTATTAATCTTTATTTTTCCCATAGGTGCCAGTCTGGATAAACAGATTCCTTGATCACCTACATTTATTTTCTCATCTTCCAGCTTTTCTACTTTCGAATCTACCTCTGCTTTCAGCATTATTTTATTCCAAGTATTAGACTTTAATGCCAACACTAAAGATATTCCACAGAAAATAATTGTAGCCAACACCGTTAAATGTCCAATGGTATTTCCATAATGATCATAGGCTAGGTAAATACCTCCACCAATCATTAAAACACCACCTATTGCGGCCAATGTAATTCCTGGAATCACCAAAAATTCTAATAACAAAAGAAGAACTCCTAATAGAATAAGTAATACAATAATTAAAGCTGTCATTAAATTCTAAATCTAAAATTATACAATTGTGACCTTTAATCCCTTCTTCGCCAAACCTTCTCTCATTGGTCTAATAACACTCATTTTTCCTTTTTTCACATCACACTTGCCTTTGTAATGCGTAATATATGCACACTGTTCTGCCTGTTCAAGATCATGATTGCAGATATCAACAAGTGCATCTACAACAAAATCGAAGGTGTGATAATCATCGTTATGCAAAAGCAAAGTGTTACGATTAATGATATCATCCAAAACCTCATTTTCCTCCCCCAAATATCCTTCATCGTAATTACTCATATCGTCAAAATTTTTATTGTCGAAGAATTTCCAATGCTTGCTGAATGGTAATTTTATCGCTTCCGGAATAAGCCACAGTAAATGCATCGCTTAATCCAGCTTCTCTAAGTTCCATTTTCAATTTACTCACTTTGCTATAAGAATCAAAGTTTCCAATCGTGCAAATTGTATATCCTCTGTAATCATTGGCATATTCAATTTTATATTTCGAAAATGCTCTAAGTTTATCCTTCACATCTTGCGGAACACCTTCTGAAAAAGCTCCCACCTGAACCTTGAATACAACTTCTCCACCATCAGCTTTTACTGTCTTAGGTTTTGTAATTGGCTTTGATGTTGATTTTGCCACTACGGTAGGCTGATAATTCTGATCGGTTATTTTTATTGCCTGTGCAAGATTTGCTTTCTTACCATCCTTATATGCAACTACAAATGCATTAGGAAAAAGCTGTCTGATTTCAGGAATGGCTGACTTAGCAGAAGCAAAAGTTGGATAATTTCCAACCATATATTTATACAACTTGCCATTTCCTGCCAATTCCTCCTTAACCGGATTTAAGCCTTCAAAAAATTTAGGATCTCTTCTGCTTGAAAATACTCCTACTTGTAAATGATAAACATAGCCTGCAATCACATTCTCTGATTTTTCAGGAAGCTTTTCCGATGTCATTACCAAATGTTCTTTTTTGTCCGATTGTGCAACAACATCGGTTTCTATGGTTCCAACAATATGCTTGTTCAAATAATCTGATTCGATAGATCTTGCCTGCATCATTTTTTGCTGGGCTTGATTTCCCAACTCGTACGATTTTTCTTCCAGTTTCGAAATTTGTTTGCTCAAGCCAGCTTTTGTAGCTTCATTAGCATCTGCCAATTTTGTTCTCAAGGTTTCCGTTACACTATAAAGGCTATCTGAATTGAATTTATCATTTTTCGATTGCATGAAAATATTCTTCGCCTCATTCGATTTAAACTCCGTTAGGTAATGGTAGGTCAATTCTTCACTAATTTGAAAGTTGAAGTATGGTAAATTAGCGCTGGTAAATTTAGTTGTATACTTTATTTCAGAGGAAGCCATTTCAACTGCAGGTTTTTCTGGCATAACATTTCCTCCTTTTTTTAGCACAGCCAATTCAGGAAGTGATTCCGCATTCATTACCACTTTTTGCTCTGGATATTCCGACAGCTTAATTTTATAAATCGTTACATCCGTTTTTCCATTCTCACGACTCGAAGCAAAACAAGCAAACTCATCGTTTACATCCGTCGCAAAAAAGAAATCGTTAGAAGTTGAATTGATAGGAAAACCTAAACTCTCTGGTTCAGTCCAGGTATCAGTTATTTCATTATATACCGATCTAAAAATATCAAATCCGCCCATACTTGCATGCCCTTGAGAACAGAAATATAATGTTCTGCCATCACCTGCCATATAAGGGTAAATTTCATCTAAATCTGTATTCAAAGCAGTTAGTGCTTCCCATTCGCCCCAACCTCCGTTTTTTAAACGCTTGGCACGATACAAATCCCTTCCATTTTTCTTATTTTTTCCATAGCTAGAGAAATATATGTATTGACCTTTGTTTGCCAAACATGCTACATCTACATCACCTGTTCCATCATATCTTGATTTGATGCTTTTTGTTTTCTTTGACAATCTATCATCAAAACCTTCAATTTTGTAATAGCGGAAAAACTCTTGCTTATTAACTACCGTTTTATCTCTAACATCAACCACATAATATGAATTCACCAAAGGCAACCCATTCTGACACATTACGATCAACTTATCAATTCCCGTAGATTTTTTCTTATAGTATTCCTGGAACTTTCTGTAGTAACGAATTGCCGAGTTGAATTGATAATTCATATGAAAAGCACGACCCAAATAATATGGAACCGATGCATTTACATTCTTGGTTGAAGCTATTTTAAGATGTTTGATTGCTTCTGGAACATTTTCATTCAACTCCACCTGGCAAACTCCAAGATAATAATTGTATTCCGGATCTTGAGGATATACATTCATGAGCTCCTGATACAAAGGCATCGCGCTTTTGTAGTTTTCATCATCAAAAAAAGTAAAGGCTTCCTCTTCAATTTGCTGTTCGGTTTTTCCTCCGCTAAAGCTTTGGGCAAATGATATTTGGGCAATAAACAGAGCGATTAAAAGCAACGTGCTGCGTAATCTCATAGTTTTGTTCATAGAATTAATTTCTTGCTAAAAGATAATCCGAAATATTAATTATTTTATTTATAGCCCGTCCATATCCTCTTCACTTAAACTCCCCTAATACAAGGCTTACAATTATAAAATATTAATATAGTAAATATTTATAACAAAGATAATATATAAAGTGTAAGTACGAAATAGCCAGAAAAAGATTGAATTAACAAAATATCCAAGTATAATCCTCAAAAAAAGATCCTCGATTGAATCTATTTCCGACGCAATTTTTTTTAACTTCATGGGTTAATAACTTTAGTCGAATTAATTCGTTCGGATATTCGGATTAAGGTATATTTGTAATTCACAATTTCTGAAAAATGACACATTTAAAAGAAGGAGATAAAGCACCAGATTTCAAGGGATTAAATCAAGATGAAAAAGAATTAAGCTTAGCTGATTTCAAAGGCAAAAAACTAATTCTTTACTTCTATCCTAAAGATAACACACCTGGATGTACTGCGGAATCATGTAATTTGAATGAAAATTACGATGCCCTTACAAATTTAGGTTTTGAAGTTGTTGGTGTTAGCCCCGACAAAATTGCATCACATCAAAAATTCATTGCAAAACACAATTTGGCATTTAATTTAATTGCTGATACCGAAAAAGAAATTTTGGAAGCATATGGTGCCTGGGGGATGAAAAAACTTTACGGAAGAGAATACATGGGAGTAATTAGAACTACTTTTGTGATTTCTGAAGAAGGTGTAATCGAAAAAATCTTTAAGAAAGTAAAGACCAAAGACCACACCAATCAGATTCTTTCTGAAATGAACCTACAATAGCTTGAAGCTTGAGACTTGAAGCTTTAAAATAGAAAATATTAAAAAACACATATTATGAGCAAAGACATTGCAGAAATTAACAAGGAAAAGCTGAAAGCCCTTCAGCTAACCATGGAAAAAATTGACAAGACCTATGGAAAAGGTGCTATCATGAAAATGGGTGATGAAGCCATTGAGGATGTACCTGCTATTTCGTCTGGTTCAATTTCTTTGAATATGGCATTAGGAATTGGTGGATTTCCTAAAGGTAGAATCGTTGAAATTTACGGACCTGAATCATCAGGTAAAACCACTCTGGCAATTCATGCAATTGCTGAAGCTCAAAAAGCTGGTGGTATTTGTGCAATTATCGATGCTGAACACGCTTTCGATCGTTTTTATGCTGAAAAATTAGGTGTAGATACTGAAAATCTATTGATTTCTCAACCAGACAATGGTGAACAAGCTCTTGAAATTGCTGATCAGTTAATCCGCTCATCAGCTATTGACCTGGTAGTAGTTGACTCGGTTGCTGCTTTAACACCAAAAGCTGAGATTGAAGGTGAAATGGGAGATTCGAAAATGGGTCTTCAGGCTCGTTTGATGTCACAAGCATTGCGTAAGCTAACTGCAAACATCAACAAAACGAATACAACTTGTATTTTCATTAACCAGTTGCGTGAAAAAATTGGCGTAATGTTCGGAAATCCTGAAACAACAACCGGTGGTAACGCACTAAAATTCTATGCTTCGGTTCGTTTGGATATCAGAAGAATTGGTCAAATTAAAGATGGAGATGAAGTAAAAGGGAACCACACTCGTGTGAAAGTAATTAAAAACAAAGTTGCACCTCCGTTCCGTAAAGCTGAATTCGATATCATGTACGGAGAAGGTATTTCTAAAACTGGTGAAATCATCGACTTGGGTGTTGACTACAACATCATCAAGAAGTCTGGTTCATGGTTCTCGTATGGTGATACCAAATTGGGTCAAGGTCGTGAGGCTGTTAAAAACTTAATCAACGATAACCCAGAATTGGCTGAAGAATTGGAAAACAAGATTATTGAAGCCATCAATGCTCCTGCAGAATAAATTCTGATACCTAATTATATATGGAAAGGCTCTCGCAATGCGGGGGCCTTTCTTATTTCTTCAGGAACATCCCCCTTACTCCCCTTTGAAAGGGGGAATTTAGACAGTGAAATCTTGCAAGTAATGAATCCCCTCTTGAGAGGGGAATAAAAGGGGAGTGTTTTTGAATTCCCAATTAAAGTCATAGATAATGCATGCATCTCTACTGTTTTATAAATTGATAATTCTTAATTGATAATTGTTCATTGTTCACTACATTTACGGTGCTGAAAATTATACAAACAACAAATATCTACAATCATGACAAACAAGTACTTTTTGTTAGGGTTGGCTTTTGTAGCAGGATTAACTTCTTGTGAGCAGAAAGCTGAAGAATCAAAAAACGATTCATCCTACAAAACTCCTGAAACCAAACTGGCTTCAGACGTTATGACTCCGGAGGTTTTATGGTCTTTCGGACGATTGGGTGGAGAAAGTATCTCGCCTGACGAAAAAACCGTTCTTTACGGAGTAACTTACTTCAACAAAGAAGAAGACAAATCGTACCGCGATTTATACACAGTGCCTGTAGCTGGTGGTGAGGCAACTCAAATTACCAACACTGCTGCCAAAGAGTGGGGCGAGCGTTGGACCAAAGATGGTAAAATTGCTTTCCTTTCTGCAGAAAGTGGAGCGGTTCAGGTATGGGAAATGAATGCCGACGGAACAGATCGCAAACAGTTAACCAATGTTGAAGGTGGAATTAACGATTTTAAATTCTCGCCAGACGAGTCGAAAATTGTTTACTCGAAAGAGGTTAAGCTAAGAAAAGATGTACACGACAAGCATCCTGATTTGAAAAAAACAAACGGTAGGGTAATTACCGATGAGTTTTATCGCCATTGGGATCATTGGGTAGAAACTTACACTCACCTTTTTGTTGCCGATTTTAATCGCGCAAGCATGTTAAAAGGTGGTAAAGATATTATGGAAGGTGAACAATGGGAAGCTCCTGTGCGCCCTTGGGGTGGAATGGAACAGGTAGGCTGGACCGTTGATGGCAAAAACATTGCTTATTCTTCTCGCAAAAAGTTTGGTGTTGAATATTCTCTTTCAACAAACACCGATATCTATTTCTACAATGTAGAGTCAGGCGAAACCAAGAATATGACCAAAGGCATGATGGGTTACGATCAGAACATCGCCTTCTCGCCTGACGGAAAATATATGGCTTGGGAAAGCATGGAGCGTGATGGATACGAAGCCGATCAGATTCGTTTGTTCCTGATGGATCTTGCAACTGGCGAGAAAAAATACATGACCAAAGGTTTCGATCAGAACGTGGGTCACCTTGCATGGACAAAAGACAGCAAGTCGATTTATTTCATTTCCGACTGGCATGCTACCGACGAGATTTACCGCATGGACATTGCCGACGGAAAGATTCACAAAATCACCGAAGGGGTTCACAACTACCAAACTGTTCATCCGGTAGGCGATAAGTTGATTGCCAAGCGTGTATCGATGAGCAAGCCTGCAGAAATTTATAATGTTGATGCCAAAACTGGCGAAGCAAAAGAGATTTCATTCGTAAACAAGCACATTTTGGATCAGTTAACCCTTGCTACTGTTGAAAAACGTTGGGTAAAAACTACCGATAACAAGCAGATGTTGGTATGGGTAATCAAACCTCCACACTTCGACGAGAACAAGAAATATCCTGCAGTTCTTTATTGCCAGGGTGGTCCTCAAGGAACAGTTTCTCAGTTCTGGAGCTACCGTTGGAATTTCCAAATGATGTCGGCCAATGGTTATGTGATTGTTGCTCCTAACCGTAGAGGTTTACCTGGTTTTGGACAGGAATGGAACGAGCAGATTTCTGGAGATTATGGCGGACAAAACATGAAGGATTACCTATCGGCAATCGATAATGTAAAAGCTGAAAAGTATGTTGATGAAGATCGTTTGGCTTGCGTTGGTGCATCCTACGGTGGATTCTCAACTTTCTGGATGGCTGGTCACCACAACAAGCGCTTTAAGGCATTTATTGCACACGACGGAATGTTCAACCTTGAGGCTCAGTACCTGGAAACTGAAGAAATGTGGTTTGTAAACTGGGATCTTGGTGGTGCATACTGGGACAAAAAGAACAAAATTGCTCAACGTTCTTACGCGAACTCTCCTCACAAATTTGTTGACAAGTGGGATACTCCAATCATGGTGATTCACGGAGAAAAAGATTACCGTATTGTTGCTTCGCAGGGTATGCAAGCATTTAATGCTGCACGCCTGAGAGGAATTCCTGCTAAATACCTTTACTTCCCGGAAGAAAATCACTGGGTACTTGGTGTTCAGAATGGTATTCTTTGGCAACGCGAATTTGCAAGCTGGTTAGACAAGTGGCTGAAAGAATAAGCGAAAGCTAAAAGCTATATAATATTAAATCCCTGCCTGATGGCGGGGATTTTTTTTGATGCTCTCACTTTAAGTTGAGAGTATCAATAGAATTAATTGAGAGCCTCACTGAAAGTGAGAATCTCAAAGGCGATAATTATATGAGTTATCCCCTTTCAGGGAATTTTTTAACATACAGCCCATACCGTCCATTGTATGGACGGTTATTCAAATTTAGCCTCTTCGAGGCATAACATACTTGGCAATTGGGATTGTCCCGAAGGGATTGAACATGAATAACCACCCATGAAGTGGGTGGATAAACCATCAGAAATTCATTTTCTCCGAAGGAGGTAAACCAATAAACTAAATCCATACAAGTAAAAGAAAGGATCTTTATTGACTTACAACCTCATCTGGTTGAAATCCATACATAAAATCATTAAGCTGACCATTCGAACTTTTTAAACCTACAATATCCATCAACTCTTCAACGTAAAGACAAATTCTTTCTCTATCTTCAGTATCCACACTAAGGTAAACATCAGAAAATCTTTTCAAGCCAACACCTATGGCATCCTGATATTTCTTTTTGGATGGCTTATCAGAACTAGCAATTTTCTTGAAATCATTAGCTATTGCATTTATTTTGCTTGATAAGATTGGTCTCATGGATTCATCACCAATTCCTGGATAATGCAAAAAACTATCTTCTACAAACTTTTGCTTTTCTTTAAATGCCTCTATTTTCTTAATAGTTCCTTCTTTTGTTTTCAATGTTCTTGTTGTGCATGAAATGAATGTGATCACACATCCTAATATTAAGAGAATCTTCATTTTGAAATTGAATTTCATATGTTATTTAATTACTTCCGTTCTATAAAGAACCAATTTAAGCATGGATTTTTTGTACTCTCACTTAAAACTGATAGTATCAATGACATCCATTGAGAGCCTCACTTCGAGTGAGAATCTCAAAGGCAATAATGCAATAAATTATAAGCCTTTCGCTTCCTCTCTTCTCTTCGCCCACATGGTTCTGCGTGCCCTTATCTTCTTATTGGTTTCTTTCAGTTCCAGATCGGCAATTCGTGCCAATTTACCGTAATTATCCGGATCAAGTTTACAAAGGGTAAATAGCATGGGTAAGATTTCCTCATTCAACAATCGGTACACCTTATGAGCCTGAGCCGTAGTCTGTACATTTTGTTTGCGAATAATCAGCTCATCAATTCTTAATCGGTAATAATTATTCAAACGACCAACCGCTTCCTTCAAAGCAAGAACATAAGCATCTACTTCTGGCAGATCATCCGTTTCTTTCTTCAGTTCTCCTAACATACGGTCCGTTAAGGTCCCCATTCCAGATATCTTTTTCTCCAAACTTTGCTTGTGTCTGTCTACCCCAACTGCCACAATTTGATTCCAAACCTTTTTAGCACTTGCTTTTATTTCCGCATTAGGATGATGTAAATAAGCTTTAACCAGATACTTTAAGCCAACAAACAAATTAGCAATTTCCTTATTTGCCTTTATTTTATCGCCAGTATAAGCTCCTTTACGCAGATTCCCAAATGACGATTGCAAGCTTTTATTCTGAACCCCCAGCTCCTCTAAATTCTTTTGCAAAGCCTGATTCAACTCAAAAGAATGTTCTTTCCAATGAGCAAGAATGGCATTTGCCACCACTGCCACATCTATTGCCTTGGCATGAGTCAGTAATTTCTGATTTTTATTCATCTTCTCTTGTAAATAACTTCTGATCTATAAGATAACATATTTTTTACATTTTATTATTTTATAAACGTATTGATATTTTAATTTTTACGTTTTATTTTTTAATTTTTCTTATCGACTTATTAATTTCTACTTTGTATTATTTACATTTTCTTATCGATTTTACTTTTTCTACAAGTACATCCAATCTTTTAAGCATTAAAACACAGTTTTCCTGATCAATCAGCTAAAAATCCCTAAGTTTGCAGAAAATTTTTAATCACCTATGAAGAAGTTCTTCCTTTCAACCACTGTATTAGCCATTTTCGCCTGTCTGTTGTGGGCCACACCATTTACAGCCATTAAAATCGGATTAAAATACACCACTCCCTTGCAATTTGCAGGCCTGAGATTCTTTATCTCCGGCTTATTCATTTTGCCTTTTATAAAAGATTTAAAATTCAAGATTCTTGAATCGAAACGTCGATGGAAATTTGTACTGTGGGTAGCCCTTTTGCAAACCACTTTCCTTTACGGATTGTTTTACATGGGAATAAGCTATGTGCCCGGTGCGCTTGGCGCGATGTTGATTGGGGCACAACCGCTGTTTGCTGCCATCATGGCTCACCTACTGCTTAGCAACGATAAGATGAGCTGGCAAAAAGTTTTGGCCATTATCATTGGGATGACGGGGGTTTGCATCATTAGTCTGGGCCGATCGGATTTTGTTTTTTCCACCACCATACCACTTGGCGTGGGGATTTTGATTCTGAATAACATTGTGGGTAGCACCGGAAATGTTATCGTTTCGCGCGATGCCAAGGACATGCCACCACGTGTGCTGGCTTCCTTCTCCATGATTATTGGTGGTCTGGCTTTAATGCTGGTTTCCATCCCCATAGAAAATCCATCGTGGAATTTTAATTTGCCTGGCGAATATTGGATTTCACTTGGCTGGCTGGCCATGGTATCGGCCTTTGCCATTACCATTTGGTTCGGACTGCTTCAACGTCCAAACGTAAAAGTATCGAACCTAAACACCTGGAAATTTATCATCCCCATTTTTGGTGCTTTCCTAAGCTGGATGATTCTTCCCGACGAACATCCCGACACCATTTCTCTGATCGGGATGATGGTAATTGCCTGTAGTTTGCTTTTTGTGAATTATTTGAATCGAAAATCGGTTTGAGGAAATTGTAATTAATTGTCTTCACCCCTCTCCCTATCGGGATCTCCCCTAAAAAGGGGAGAACTTTGATTGATTGCTTGGCTATTTGGTTCCCCTCTTGAGAGGGGATAAAGGGGAGTGTTTTGAACAAAGGAAAACATGCTTAGCATTTCGTCCTCGATCTGAATCTATATAATGGAAAGCTAGTGCCATTGTAAGGAAAAATTCACACGACCTGTCTATCAAATTAATACTTTAGAAAGTGTATTTATTCTTTTGACAGGTTTACCAAATCCAGTTTTTTCACAAGCTTTCCTATGGTTAAACCTTGTATGATAATAGAAAACAGTGCTACCGAATACATTAAAAACACGAACAAATCGCCAAAATGATCGGTAGGTATGGACAAGGCCAGAGCAATTCCCAGAGCACCTCTTAGTCCTCCCCAGGTGAGTATCAAAATCGTTTTTCTATTTACCTTTCTGTTTGAATGTTTTATCAACTGGAAGGGTACTAAAACAGCAATGTATCTTGCCACCAACACAATTACAATCGTAATGATTGCCAAAGGAATATTTACTGCTTCCGGCTTTATGAGAGTAACAAAGAAGCCCAACAATACAAACAGAACCCCATTCAAAATCTCATCTAAAACATCCCAAAAGGTTACCAATTGATTCAAATTCTCCTTGGAGTACTCATTGCTATGAATCTTTTTACCAAGATATAATCCGCCGGCAACCATAGCCAATGCTGGTGATACATGAATATTTTCGGCCAGTGCATATCCTCCGGAAGCCATTGAGATGGTCAACATCAAATGGGTTTTTGCATTATTTTCTGTTCGCTTCAAAATTTCAAATCCTACAAATGCAATGAGCAGACCAAAACCTATTCCTCCGACTGCTTCACGCAGAAATAAAAGCACTACCTCATCGATACCAACATTCTGATACCCTCGGTTAATAACCTGTAGTATGACTACAAAAAGCACCATGCCTACCCCATCATTAAAAAGAGATTCTCCCTCAATATTCATTTGCAAATCCTTTCGAACACTGTAATTTTTAAGAATACTTAGAACTGCTATGGGGTCGGTTGGAGAAATTAAGGCGCCGAATAAAAGTGAATAGATGAATGGAATATTTATGGACAGCATTTGTGCTGCAAAGTAAGTTAAGGTCCCCACCAGAAAGGTAGATATGATGGTTCCGAAGATGGCAAACACAAATACGGCTTTACGCTGCCTTTGTAACTCTTGAATATTGATGTGCATTGCCCCTGCAAACAGCAGAAAACTCAGAATGATCTCCAGCAAAAACTCCCGAAAATGAATATCCCTCTCAAATGTTGGAATATATTGATATAAACCAGGAGCAAATTCTTTAACAAATAAAATAATGACTGACATCATCAGGGCAAGAATCATCATCCCTATTGTTGAACTAAGCTTTAAATATTTGGTATTAATCAGACTAAAAATAGCTGAGAAAACCAAAACCACGATAAACGAATCAAACATCTTGTTTAATTTAATTAGAAATTAGAATTCTTTTAACTACACGAGAATTAATCCTATTATCAATAGCGCAAGCACTTTAACATCACACAAATACTTGCATCAAGAATACAAAAATATCATACCACACATGCACCAAATCTTTTCTTTCAGAATCCGGGAGATACCAAAAGAAAATTGCATTAAGCTCAATGCTGCTACCATTAGTATTAGCTCATCGACCTTTTGTGTACATAATAGGAGTTGTTCCTTAAAATGAAACGATCATATTCAATCTTCAAATTAAAAAACAGTTCATTCTGGTTTAAGGAAAATCAAGAAGGAAGTTGTAGCGTTAGGGCGCCTTTTGTCTTAAGAGTGAAGCATGACATCAGCTTAAGGATTTCTCAATTTTGTCATGATTCATTCAGTAAATTAAATTACTTGAATCTCGATTTCTAATTGGGTGGCGAAATTATAAAAAACATATCTATGAACAAAAGATATATCCAAAAATGATTTTCCCAAACGCAACAGCTCTAAGTTAAATCAATGGTTTGGCTTTTTAATTCCCCTTTTGAAAGGAGATAAAGGGAGTGTTTGGAATAAATAAAAAGACGTAGCAGTGCTACGTCTCTAAAATATCAATCATAAACGCTTTCGCGTTTTCTTAACTCGTAATTGATTCTATTTTCTTTTTTTCTCTCTGCGAACCAGTTTAATGCTCTCAAAGTAGTTCATCATCCTGCGTAATACATCAGCCCAAAGCGTAAAGAACAGCAGTACTGTGCCCAACCAAACTACTGCAAGATTGAACCAATAGGTATCGATATAAAAGTTTCCAATTCGCTTTACTGCGGAATAGAAATGTGAACGACCAAATCTAGAAGTAGGCGACATAAATACAGGATCTTTCTTTTGAATCAGCTCATAATTCACCTCAATCATCTTGTTCACTTCGTTCCTGTTTAAAACTAAATCGGCTAAAGCCTGGTTGTAATAGTTTTGTTTGAACTCATACACTCCATCGCGTCCCAAAGAATCTACCAATCGTGAATACTCATAATCTTTCTTGTACCCCGATTCACTACTCATTCCCATATAATAGAGCTCAACCTGATCTAAAAAGCTCTTGGTTTGCTCAACTACATTCAAATTAAAATCTTTAAGATTTAACTGGCTTACTTCAGGAAAAACTGCCAATCCTGAGTTATCAGCCAATTGCTTAATTTCATCGCGCAGCATTTTAAAATGAGCTTGTGTTTCTGTTGTATCCTTTTCAAACTCCACACTTCGCTCACAATCCAAAAGAATCGATTCCAGTTTAGGAATTAGGAATGAACTATTAAACGAAGCATCGCTAATGCCTTTTTCATGATCGAAAAAATGCTTTTCGAATTCGTTATCCTTAAACTGAGTAACCGCAAGTGCCTCGTAAGTCCAACGCGTAGTCATCATATCGCCCACAATTGGCACATATACTTTATCGGTAACACCATAATGAAGATCATCAAACTTAATCATTGCTCCACCAAGCAAAAGCTGTGGAACCAATATCAACGGAATCAAAATGTAAATGGTAATTACTGAATTTAATCCTGCAGAGATATTTAACCCCACCAAATTCGAGAAACAGGCCGTGGTAAACAAAACCAGCCAATAGGCAAAAGTCATCCCTTCAATTTCCAATATGAAATTTCCCAACAGTACAAAAGAAATGGACTGAATGGCCGATAATACAAACAAAAACATGATTTTGGATGTGAGATAACTAATTCGGCACAAATTCAGGAACTTTTCGCGCTGCAATATTTTCTTATCCCTAATAATTTCTTCGGCACTTACCGTGAGCCCTAAAAACATGGAAACCACAACGGCCATAAATAAGAAAACAGGAAAATTTTTGTTCTCGCCAAACACATAAGCCCCATTTGTGGTGTATTTGGTAAAGTAACCCAGAATAACAGCAAGTAATGGTGCCTCAAACAAGTTAATAATTAGGTATTGCTTATTGGTAAGCTTCGACAAAACATTTCTGATCCAGAAAATGGAAAATTGTTTCACCTTTCCTGGTATCTTAAAATCACTTTGCGGCAACTTCTTCTCTGCCCTTAATGGCAAATGATTTGTCTCTATATTGTCCTGATATTTTTCGTACCATTTCTCAGGCGAAATCCTTCTATCACGTGTTGGTTTCCCTTGATCATCTATCAACTTGGTCTCTACAATTTGTAAAATCTGATCAGGATTTACATTCCCACAAGTTACACACTCACTTTCCGAAGCATTTACCTGCGAATTCTGTGTCTTAAAATAAACGATGGCATCAATAGGATTACCCGTATAAATTGGGTAACCACCTTTATCAAGAATCCATAGTTTATCGAACATTTTAAAGATATCCGAGGATGGTTGGTGAATATTGGCAATTACCAATTTCCCCTTTAAAGTCTGCTGCTTTAGCAGTTTCATTACCATTTCCGAATCGGTAGACGAAAGCCCTGATGTAGGCTCATCAACCAAAAGGATAGCAGGTTCACGCATCAACTCCAAACCAATATTCAGGCGTTTACGCTGCCCTCCACTAATAAACTTGTTTAGCGGGTTTCCAACTTTCAAATCTCTGGCTTCATACAAAGCCAAATCCTGAAGCATTTTTAAAACTGTTTTCAGGATTTGAATCTCAGTAAAATCTTTAAAACAAAGCTTGGCATTATAGTATAAATTCTGAAAAACAGTAAGCTCTTCAATCAACAAGTCATCTTGAGGCACAAAACCAATTAAACCTTGAATGGCAAGCTTATTTCGGTGAATATCAAAATCGTTAATTCTAATTTCACCATTATTAAGAGTAAGATTACCGTTCAAAACATTCAGCAAAGTTGATTTTCCAACTCCACTACCCCCCATTATTCCAATTAACTGACCACTTTCTTCGGACAAATTAAATTTCTGGATTCCGTTGTTCGAATTTCTAAATTTGAACTCAATGTCCTTGGCAGAAAAAATGATTTTCTCTTGCGATTCTTCCTTTAAAAACTTCGCTGCAATATCTGAGTAGTATATTGATTGAATATTTGGTCCTTTTATAATTGAACCATTCCCCAATTGATAGGTTTTTTCGGAAATAATCTTGTTCCCTTCAAGGTAAAGGTTTAGCTCTCCCTCATATTTAAATACCAACAAGTTCACACTTTCGATATACATTACGATAATTCGTCCATACAAATTTTCGCAGTACATGTGCTTGGTTTCATTCTCACTTTTCTTGGCTTCCTTTTTCATGAACCAAGACAAATTATCCGACCATTCGGTAACTTTATTATCGATAATCAGAAACTTGCTTTTGTCGAAATCATCAACCGTATCGCCCCAAACAAATGCAAGACAATTGATGAATTCTGATCGTGGAATTTTGAAATTCTCAGCCACAATACTAATGAACTCAAACTCTCCTTCGCTTACCATTTTATCTTCGTAAACGAATTCCATCAAGCGAAGTAAGACAATTAACCTTTCGTCCTGTACCAATTCCGCTTTTACCTTACTGCAAACTTTAGAAGCCTCGGTTAATGATAGAATATCCGCCTGACGAGCATGAGTTATTGCTTGATACTCCATTTCACGGCGATAAAATTCCGAATAGTTCTCAAACAATCGCAAGTATTCATCCTGAATATCAGAATTCACATAACGACTTAAAAAGCTTTCTACAATAATTCTTCCTTTACCAGAAACACCTTCTTGTTTTGTGTTAGCAACAATTGCAAACAGGTGCATTAGAGCATTTAGTATCGATTCCCCCATGTACAAATATGAATTATGGTTTTTTGGCAGATCTGCACTGTTTCTAAAATTACAATTTATTTCTTTACAAAAGATTGCAATTTCAGCTTAATTGACACAAAAAAACTGCCTCCCAAATTGGAAGGCAGTTTTAATATCTTTAATGGAATATGATTACTCCACAATACTGTTTCTTAATTTTGCAACGCTAGCAATAATTTCATTCAATTGTGCTTCAGTCATTTTTCCTTCTACAACTTTGTCGTAGCTAGCTTTTAATCCTGTAAATTCAGCAATTAAAGCTGCAACATTAGGATCTTTCTTTTCTGGTTCAAGAACCTGCAATAATTTCTCTAAAGAAGCTTTCTGATCGAAAATTACTTTTACAATTTCAGGGTTTGCATAAGTATTCTCTGAAATATGAGTTGCAATGTACAATCCTTCGATAAAGCTACCACTTACAACCAATAGAGATAGGTTCGCTTTTCCATTCTTATTCAAAAACTCATAAGTATCATAGAAAGAGTTAGTAATTACTTTAACCAACTGATCTTTATCATCAAGGTTTTTTTCTACATCATCAACCAAAGTTTTGTTGTATGCACTAGTAATTTCAAGGTTATCGATTAATGTTTTAGATGCTTTAAGGAACAACATTGTTTCCTGCTTGCGATTGTAAGTACTTGCATAACTTAAATCAGCACCGTAAACACCAAGGTTAAGAGCTCTTGCTTTTTCTGTAAAATATTTATCAGCGTTGTCTGTAGAATTTGATAAACCTAGAATATAGTCAGCTCCAATACGATTCAACATAGAAGTCAGTTCGAAAGTAGTTGGTAAGGGATAAACAACATCTTTAACTTCACTTTCAATAGCTTTCTTCAATAATGGTTTTACTGTTTGTTCTCCACTTTTCTTTTTATCAACTGGCTTACAAGCTACAACACTTAAAGCCAAAGCAAAAAGAATAAAGGTATAACGAGAAATAGCACGTCTGTTCATAGTCTTTTAAATTTAATATTGATCGGATTCAATTTATCAAAGCCTAAATTTAACAAATAGCAGCTAATTCCTAGCATAATTGAGCATTATATTTGACTTCTTTTTTAGTTCATACACCTAAAAAATGCGTTCTCCCCTGATTCAATCTCTTTTTCACCACAAAAAAAAGAGCCGATGCTGAAAATCGACTCTTTTACTTACTCAAACAGACTTGATTATAAAAAATTACACGGGATGAATCCTTTGGAAGAATCCCTGCTTGTAATTATTTCCTATTGGTATGGTACCTTTATCCATATGTACCATATTTCCCTCTATCGATTTTATTTTTGCCAAAGCCACAATATATGACTTGTGAATGCGATAAAACTTTGCAGATGGCAACAATCTTTCAATTCCTTTCAAAGATTGATAAGTAACAACATGTCCTTCATTGGTAAAGATCTTAACGTAATCCCCCAAAGCTTCAACATATTGAATAGAATCCAGGTTGATATTGATTGTTTTTTTATTTGCTTTTACAAAAATATACTCCAATTCATCCTTGGTGGTTTCCTGAGGTTCGGCAAGGGCTTTCACCTTTTCTTCGGCCTTCTGTACTGCTTGTAAAAAACGCTCAAACGAGAATGGTTTTTTCAAATAATCCAACACATTCAACTCATAGCTTTCCAATGCATATTCTGTATATGCCGTGGTAATAATAACCATTGGTGGATTTTTATAGGACTTTAAAAAGTTTATTCCACTCAATCTTGGCATATTAATATCTAAAAAAATCAGATCCACCGGTTCTTGCTGAAGAACCTCCATAGCTTCAATGGCATCGCTACACTTGCCTTTTAACTCCAGACTCGAGAGTTCTGAAACATACTTTTCCAGTACTCTTTGTGCCAATGGCTCATCATCTATAATTAAACACTTCAACTTCATGCGTTTTGTTTTTTTGTCAGAGTTTTAAATGTTACTCTAAGCATTTTGCTCCGATAAATCAATTTGTAAGTTCACTTTGAACAGATCATCTTGTTTTGAAATGTTCAAATCATGTTTATCTGGATACAATAATTCTAATCTACGAGTAACATTCTTGATTCCAATCCCTTTTGCTTTTCGCTCCTCATCTTGCCATTTGTCATCAAATCGATTTTCAATTGACAATTCCATTCTATCCTTTTCTTCAAAGTTAAATAGAATATTCACAAATCCATTATTATTCTTGCCATATGATCCATGCTTGAATGCATTTTCAATTAATGGCTCGAACAATAAAGGCGCAATTTTATTTTGAGAGGCACTTCCTTTTACATTTATACTTACAGGAATGGTATCATCTAATCTGATTTTTTGCAGATCAAGGTAATTTTTAATAAAGTCCAACTCTTTATCTACAAATACATATCTATCATTACATTCATATAAAATATACCTCATCATATCAGACAATTTCAATACCAAATTTGGTGCTTTATCAGATTTATCTAAAGTAAGTGAGTAAAGGTTATTAAGGGTATTAAATAGAAAATGAGGATTTATCTGAGCTTTCAGAGCTTTTAATTCTGCTTCCAACTTCTCTCTCTCAATATCCTGAAAATTAGCAGTAACTTTTTGCAAAATAATTAACTCACGTGTCATTGATAAAACTGAAGTAATCCCAACATAAATTAAGGTGAAAATTGCAAAGTTTACCCAAACCACAAAGGTTAACTCCTCAAAATACTGTTCCCCTTGAACAAAGCTATTCAAAGGATATACCAACAAAAAATCTATTACAAAAGCTGCAATAGATATCATTGCAAATACCGAAACAACGTAAAGAAAAAAGCGCTGTCTTTTAAATAAAAATGGTATTAAAATCAAAAGATTAACATATACAGCTGCCGCAAAACAAAGATTAAAAACCAATGTCATCAACACAGGTTCTATCTTTAGTATATTTTTAAAATTGCTGGCAACAAACATGGTTAGCAACCAAAATACTGTCGCAACCACCCAAAAAAGTATATGATAAATTATCCTACTACGGGATATGGTTCTTATGTTGTTCATTTAATGTGTTTGTGTCGATTTTCAAAATTTAAATTAGAAAAGTTCGTCACTACATTAAAATATATTCGTTATCGACTGCAAAATCCATGACAAAAAGCCCTAATTTTCCGATATCTTTAGATTAATTGATCGTATCTATTTTGAATAGGATGGAATCGGTTGTATTTTTATAAAAAAGAAAGACTTACAAATATGTTTACAAAAGATATCTTGTTTTGGAATGTTGACACACAAATCGACTTTATGAGTAAGAACGGAAAACTTTATGCTCAAAACGCTGAAGAAATTCAACCTACTCTTGCTGCAATTACAAAATTGGCAGAATTTAACAACATTCAGGTAATTAACACAGCAGATTATCATTACAGCAATTCTGCCGAACTATCTTCAAACCCTGATTTTGTAAATACTTTTCCGGAACATTGTATGGCAAATTCTTTAGGAGCTGAATATATATCAGAAACCAAGCCAAAAGAAAATTGCCCGGAAATTCTTTGGAATAAAATCTATAATGAAACGGAATTAAGCGAAGCTGCTAAACACAGAAATATCATTATCAGAAAAGATGCTTTTGATGTATTTGAAGGAAACCCAAACACATACGGTTTGCTAAAACAAATCAATCCAACCACTGTTTTTGTATATGGCGTTACCACAAATGTGTGCGTTGATTGCGCAGCTGTTGGCCTTGCAGAAAGAGGACTTAAAGTTTATGTAATTGAGGATGCCATTAAAGAACTTCCGAACATCCCACTTCCTTTTGAAAAATGGGATGAACTTGGCATTACACGCATTTCATACGATAAAGTTGTTGAATATCTGGCTTAGCTTAAGCATTAAACAACTCTTTTACCTTGGCAATTTTTTCATCAAGTGGCATGTAACCATCCAACCAATGAATATTGCTGCCACTTCGTTCCATTTTTCGGAACCAAGTCATCTGTCGCTTGGCAAATTGGTGAATTGCTATCTCTAATCCCGAGAACATTTCATCGTATGTAATTTGTCCTGTTACATACTGGGTAAGAAACTTATACTCCAAGCCATAGTAAATTAAATCTTCTGCAGATACACCAGATTTTAACAAACCTTCAACCTCTTCCACCATTCCTGACTTTAGGCGCTCTTTTAATCTTAGGCTAATTCTATCGCGTCTGCTTTCTCTATCGAATTTTATTCCAACCAACAATGGTTTCATTTCTGGATATTCCATGTCAATTTGAGGGTTTGCAGCATAGTATCTTTCAATTTCAATGGCTCTGATTGCTCTTTTCTTTGTTTCTAAATCGCTGTTATTGTGTAAATCTTTATATGATCGAAGTATTACCTCAAGCTCTTCAAGCGATTTACTTTCCAACTCATCTCTAAAAAATTGATCTTTAGGAACTGCTATTAATTTATAACCTTTCAGAACTGCTTCAAGATACATTCCCGTACCTCCACATACAACTGGCAGTCTTTTCCTGGATGAAATATCCTCGAATGCTTTAACGAAATCTTGTTGAAATTCAAACACATTGTATTTGTATCCTGCATCGGCGACATCAATTAAATGGTATGGTATTTCAACTCCATCCACAACATACTCCTCAATATCCTTTCCTGTACCCAAATCCATACCACGATAAATCTGACGAGAATCAGCACTAATAATTTCACCATTGAAATCTTTAGCCAAATTAACCGCCAAACTTGTCTTGCCCGTTGCAGTTGCACCTAAAACTACCAATAAATTGTAACGCATCTTCATTAAATTTTAATCGAAATAACAATCCGATTTTTCATATGTTTAAATTTTCTTTTAGTTATCACATGAAACTCACCGTGAATTAAATAATTATTTAATAATGGACGTTTCATTCTCAGGATAATGCCTATCTTAAATAGGTCGAAAATTTAGAATTCGGCAACAAAATTACTTTAAGTTTTTTGATTTCACTAACCAGACAATCAATATGACAATTCTTGCAACCTACAAACACACTTTTCGATTGTTAATTTCTCCCGAAAAGGAATGGATTTCAATTCTAGATCATGTAAATATCAAAAGCTCGAAACTTCTGTTTATACTGATTATTCCTTTAGCATTAATCATGTCTGCATGTAACTTTTTAGGCTTTGTTATTTTCGAAAAAGATTCAACAGATCATATTGATATGTTTTTGTTTTCTTCCATAACTACATTTGTTCTATCAATTGCATCTATCTACATCTCTTCCATAGTAGTTAGACCTTTTGCTGTTCTTCCTACAAAAAAGGAAAGGTTCGAAAGAGCATATATTTTGGTTGCATTTTCCTATACTCCAGGCTTCATTTTTAATTCTATTGCATTCCTGTTCCCTATCATTAACTACCTCACTATTTTCGGATTATACAGCTTCTATATTTTATACAAAGGAATTACCCCAATTTTAAATGTTCCCGACAGAAGAAGATCTGGTTATTTTACATTTATTCTAATCGGTCTACTTTCCATTTATGCAGTGTTGGGTGCGCTATTTATAGGTACAGCTAACTTTTTAGGCTTTTAAATCGTAGTATAAATCAATTCTAAAAAATCATAATTTCTTCACTTTTTTAAAAACTTGTTTAATTTTGACAGTATCAAACAAGACGATTCAAAAATGGAATACAATTCAAAAGGTGTTTTAAATTCGCTCTTTCGAACACGTAACCTACTACTTACACCCAAAAGAGAATGGGAAAGAATTGCTCCGGAAAACTCAACAACTAAAGAGTTATTTCGAAACTTCTCCTTTCCTGTGATTGCTCTATGCGCAATTATTGCCGCAGGAGGCTCCTATATTCATACAAAGGATGTTTTAATTGCTGGCTCAAAATTATTTGTTGATTTTTTAGCACTTAATTTAGGATTATACTGTGCAGCTAAACTGATTATTTTACTTGCACCAAATTTCCAGCTCCAAATCGATGAAGTTGTGATTTTTAAGCTCGTAATTTACAGTGCTTCAACATTCTGTATTTTTCACGGATTAGCACAGCTATTTACCCCATTTTCATTCTTAAACCAGATATGTCTACTGTTGGAACTATACTTCATTAGAATATTGTGGCTGGGAATAAGTTCAATTTTACCAATAGCCAGCAATAAGCGCCCAGGCTTTACTGTTATGGCAAGTCTATTGATTCTTGTTCTTCCTTTAATATTTGAAAGGATGTTTTCAATTCTCTTCAGGCTTCCATTAACAATTTAAATACTAAATTTGCATGGAATTTAAGATATAAGGATGCAGAATATTAACATCAGAAATAAAAGAGCCAGTTTCGAATACGAATTCATTGAGAAATTTGTAGCCGGAATTCAACTTTTTGGAACCGAAATCAAATCAATTCGTGCTGGAAAAGCCAGTTTGGTTGATTCATACTGCTATTTTACTCGCAACGAATTGTATGTTGTAGGAATGCACATTTCGGAGTACAAATTTGGCTCCTACTACAATCACGAAGAAAAACGAGAAAGAAAACTCCTTCTCAACCGAAAAGAATTAAATAAGCTGGACAGAAAAACAAAAGAGTCGGGCCTTACCATAGTTCCAGTTCGCCTTTTTATTAACGAAAGAGGTTTTGCAAAGATGGAAATTGCACTTTGCAGAGGTAAGAAACACTACGACAAACGCGAAAGCTTAAAACAAAAAGATCACAAACGTGAGATAGATCGCATGATGAAGAGATAGTTAGCTATTTTTTTGATTTTTTCTCAAAAAAATCTCACTCATACCTTACAAACGAAAGATATTTTCTTCTATATTTGCAGCCCGTTTCTCAAGATTCGGGCTTTTCTATTTACCTTAGCTTATTAACACGAAATTAACAAGTTATCAACATTGTTGGCAATTTGTTAATAAACTTCACACACCCTAATTCTACTAACGTACAGTTGTTAATAACTAAAAAATCCTGTCTCTGCCGAATGGGATATTAACAGCAAAAACAGGACTGATATAAACAGGTAAAAAAGTTATCAACAACCTAATAGTCGAATGTACTTCCTCCTAAAAACTCTCTCATCAAAGATGTTGGTGGAATCTCTTCCTCTGAAATTGGTAAAAAGTAACTAAAAAACTTCAGAAGTCGGTTTGCTTCGGAATATTCGGGTTGATTTGGCTGCACTTCTTTTAGAATTGGCTCAGCAAACCTCTTTAACACACCTAACTCGTACGACAATGCCGAATTGAACATTACATCTGCTTCTTCCTGAAAAGGAAATATATTTCGCATTTCGCCTCTTCTTACACTTGGCCATCTGCTAATGGTATCCGATGCACTATAATTTCGATACTTGTAATCACGAACAATTCTTCTTATTAGTCGATTATCGGTAGAAGGAATCCTGTTATGACCATCAATGGAAATTGAGGTAAGAGCAGAAATGTATATTCTATACTTTGCCTCATCAGCAATCAGTGGAGTAAGTCCTGGATTCAGTGCATGAATCCCTTCAACCACCAGTACTTGCTTATCGTTGATTTTTAATTTCTCTCCATCGTAGTATCTCTGACCGGTTTCAAAGGAGAATTTTGGCAGTTCAATTTCTTTTCCTTCCATTAAATCCACCAAATTTTGATTAAACAAATCAACATCCAATGCTTCAAGAACCTCAAAATCATAATCACCATTCTCGTCTTTTGGCGTAAGTTCTCTGTTCACAAAATAATTGTCCATAGAAAGATTTACAGGACTTAAGCCTGCAACCTTAAGCTGTATTGCCAATCGTTTCCCAAATGTTGTTTTCCCCGATGATGATGGGCCAGATATTAAAATTAGCTTAACTCTTTTTCTATGTTTTCTAATTTTATCAGCAATCTGAGAAATCTTCTTTTCATGTAAAGCCTCCGAAATTTTAATCATCTCAGAAATATTATCCTCAGCTACGTATCGATTCAAATCGCCAATATTCGAAATATTCAATACTTTTCCCCATCGCTTGTACTCGCTAAACACTTTTAGCATTTTCTCTTGCTCAATTCGTTCCTCAACAACAGTTGGCTCTTCTCTTTTAGGACTCATTAAAAGCATTCCACGATAAAAATGTTGCAAATCGAAAACTTTTAACACACCCGTTGAAGGGACAAGAAATCCATAGAAATAATCAGCACAATTACTTAAATGATATACCGAAGTATACAAATTTCCTCTTGTTCGAAACAATCCGGTTTTCTCTTTCAAACCTTGATTTTCAAAAATTTCAATCGCTTTCTCCGTTTCTATTTCCTCTCGTACAAAAGGCATATCAGCAGCAATAATCTCTTTCATTCTGCTCTTTATTTTATCAATATCTGCAGGGGTTAATACGATATTTTTATCTGTCAATCTACAATACAAACCATTCGAAATAGAATGCTCCAACCTAAAACCTGTTCCCGGGTACAGATCCCTTACCGCTTTGTACAAAACAAAACACAAAGAGCGTATGTACATTCTTCTTCCTGCAGGATGTGCAAGATCAATAAAGCGAATATTTTTAGGTTTGTATATTTCGTAGGTAAGTTCTTTCACCTTATTATTTACCATTGCACCCAATACCGGACCATTCAATTTTATATCAATATCTGATAAAATGGTTTGCAGGTCGGTTCCAACGGCATAAGATCTTTTTTCATCAAGATCTTCGAAGTAGATATCTATTAATTTCCCCATGAGCTGTAGATTTAATGGCTATCCTATACATTAAGGACAGTTGTATAAAGATAATAATTATGCTATATCAGTCTTCTTCGAAAATCTTAAATTTTCTTAATCATGAAAAATTAGGGTAAAAAAAATCCCCTTGCGGGGATTTGATATATTTTATTGTAGCTCTTCTTTTAGAAATCTAGCCGTAAATGATTCCTTACATTCTGCCAATTCTTCCGGCGTTCCTTCGAACAGTATCTCACCTCCATTTCGACCACCTTCTTTTCCGATATCAATAACATGATCGGCAACTTTGATCACATCCATATTGTGCTCAATTACAATCACGGTATTGCCTTTATCAACCAATCTATTTAAAACGTCCAACAACACCCTAATATCCTCAAAGTGCAGACCCGTTGTTGGCTCATCCAGAATATACATGGTCTTTCCGGTATCTCTTTTGGCCAATTCCGTTGCCAGTTTTACTCGTTGTGATTCACCACCCGACAAAGTTGTTGATGGCTGCCCAAGGGTTACGTATCCTAAGCCGACATCCTGCAAAACTTTCAATTTTATTAGAATTGCAGGTATATTTTCAAAGAAATCTACAGCCTGGTTAATGGTCATATCAAGCACATCGCCAATTGATTTTCCCTTGTAACGCACCTCAAGAGTTTCTCGATTGTATCGCTTTCCATTACACTCATCGCAATGCACATAAACATCTGGCAAGAAATTCATTTCAATAGAACGAACTCCAGCTCCCTGGCAGGTTTCACATCTTCCTCCTTTTACATTGAAAGAAAATCTACCCGCTTTGTAACCTCTAATTTGCGATTCAGGCAATTTCTCATACAACTTTCTAATATCACCAAAAACGTTGGTATAGGTAGCGGGATTCGAACGAGGAGTTTTACCCAATGGAGCTTGGTTTACTTCCACTACCTTATCGATATTCTTAATTCCATCCAAATCTTCGTAAGGAAGAGGATCTTTAACTGATCGGTAAAAATGTTGCGACAAAATAGGCTGCAAAGTACCATTAATCAAACTCGACTTTCCACTTCCCGAAACTCCAGTTACACAAATGAACTTTCCAAGCGGAAAACTAACATCAACATTCTTTAGGTTATTACCGGTACAACCTCTTAAATCGACACTCTTCCCTTTTCCTTTTCTTCGCTCTGTTGGCACTTCAATTTTTCGATCGCCATTCAGGTATTGAGCTGTTAAACTATCTCCCTTTTCAATATCATCAGGATTACCTGCAACAACAATTTCACCTCCATGCTTTCCTGCAAAAGGTCCCATGTCCACTACATAATCGGCAGATTTTATCATGTCCTTATCGTGCTCAACAACAATTACCGAATTTCCAGAATCTCTTAATTGCTGTAAAGATTGAATCAATCTTTCATTATCACGCTGATGCAGGCCAATACTTGGTTCATCCAAAATGTACAACACATTAACCAGTTGCGAACCAATTTGCGTTGCCAAACGAATCCGTTGCGATTCTCCACCTGAAAGAGTTACTGAACTCCTATTTAATGAAAGGTATTCAAGTCCTACATCCAAAAGAAATCCCAAACGAGATCTGATTTCCTTTAAAACTTCAATGGCAATTTTTTTCTGTTTATCGCTTAAGTGCTGCTCCAAATCCTGAAACCACTCACCCAATAAACCAAGATCCATTTCGGCTAGTTCAGCAATATTTTTATCATGAATTCTAAAGTGCAATGCTTCTTTCTTCAATCGCTTTCCATCACAAGCAGAACAAGCATCTGTTTTCACAAACTGTTCAGCCCATTTCTTGGCTTTCTTTGAAGTTCCATTGCTTTCCTGGTTTGTGATATACTTTATCACACCATCAAAACTCAAAAAGTAATTTGACGATGTGCCCAATGGCGTATTTTCAAGTTTGAATGTTTCGCTTGAACCATCCAGAATTACACTTAGAGCTTCCTCAGGAATTTCTTCAATTGGGGTATTCATATCAAAACCATACTTTCGCCCAATGGCCTCCATCTGCCAAAAAATCAAACTATTCTTGTATTTACCCAAAGGCACAATTCCACCTTCACGAATGCTTAAGGCCTGATCTGGAATAATTTTCTCTAAATCAATTGCATTTACACGGCCAAGCCCTTTACATTTTGGGCAAGCTCCATGAGGAGAGTTAAAAGAAAAACTATGTGGTGCTGGAGTATTGTATGATATCCCGGTAGATGGACACATTAACAGACGACTGTAATATTTTACCTCATCGGTATCCTTATCCAGAATCATGGTAATCCCTTTACCATGTTTCATAGCTGTTTGCACAGATTCTTTTAGGCGCTTATCTCCAACTTCTTCAACAACCAGTTTATCAACTAGTATTTCTATATCGTGATTTTTATAACGATCGACCTTAAAACCATGCAACAATTCAACAATTTCTCCATCTACCCTGGCATACAAGAATCCTTTTCTGCGAATTTGCTCGAACAGTTCCTTATAGTGTCCTTTACGTCCTTTCACAACAGGTGCTAGTATATAAATTCTCTTCTCGCTAAATTTTTCGTGAATCAAGCTAATAATCTGCTCATCAGTATACTTCACCATTTTCTCACCCGTCTCATACGAATAAGCAACACCGGCTCTTGCATACAACAATCGAAGAAAGTCATACAGCTCAGTTATGGTTCCTACCGTAGAGCGTGGGTTTTTGTTGGTGGTTTTCTGCTCAATAGAAATTACCGGACTTAAGCCTGTAATCTTATCCACATCGGGACGTTCCATCCCGCCAAGAAATTGTCTGGCATAAGCAGAAAATGTTTCGATATACCTACGCTGACCTTCAGCATAAATTGTATCGAATGCCAATGATGATTTTCCACTACCACTTAATCCGGTAATCACCGAAAGTTGGTTACGAGGAATACTTACATCTATGTTTTTAAGGTTATGAACGCGTGCCCCAAACACATCAACACTACCAGTTTCGAGCTGTTCTACACCGTTTACTTCTTTATTACTTTTGGAACTCAAATCTAAATCTCCTTTTGCAAATCCAACAATCTATTTCTCTGACACTGAACCATCAGGGTTTTTATAATCAGAAAATGCAAAATTAATATATCCTTTGGCAGGAAGCGTAATTTCGTACTCTTTTTTGTATTTATTTGTAAGGTATGCTCTTCGCAACCATGGATTAAAGTACTTTAAAACCTTATAATTTACCCCATTTTCCTTAGCAAACACAGCAAAATCCTTTATCGGAGTTTTAATTTTTACTTTTCGGGTTGGAATTTCTGGATACAAATCCGACTCGCGGTATTTAAAACCATATGCCGAAGGATTCTCCATAATCATTTTAATTGCCAAAATCCTGAATACATATCGTCCTGTTTCTTCTCCCAAAAGCAAATCGTAGTAATCACCTGCATCCTGCAACTTTAATTGCTTATCAACAAATCTTCTTCCTGCATTATACGAAGCAGCCACCAAAGTCCAGCTTCCGTATTTTTTATATGAATCCTTAAGGTATTTACAAGCCGCAATAGTTGCTTTTTCAATATTGTATCGTTCATCAACTTCTGATGATACTTCCAAACCATAGTCTTTAGCCGTTCCACTCATAAACTGCCAAACCCCAACAGCTCCAGCTGGTGATTTAATAGTAGGCACAAACCCACTTTCGATTAAAGCCAAATATTTGAAATCCCCAGGAACACCCTGTTCTTTTAAAATGGGTTCAATAATTGGAAAATAACGATTAGCTCGCTTTAAGAACAATAATGTTTGAGATTGCCAATAGGTATTTACCAATAGTTCCCTATCAAGCGATTCCTTTACATCCCATCTGTTCATTGGAACAATTTCATCGCCAAAAGTTAATTTATCGGGTGTTTTTAATGCATATACATTATAGCGACTCATGTATTCACTATTTTCAGGATCTTTATCTCGGTCGGTTATGGTTGAATAGTTAAATAACTGGGCAGTAAGGTAAACTGCGCCCGAAACAGCAATTAAAGCTAAAATATTTTTTAAAGGTCGATATATATTCACGGTTGTTGATTTTTAAGAATGTCAAATGTAAAATATTCTACTCGATTAAGAGAAGAAATGTTTTCTTTTAACAAATCTTTACACCAATAAATTTGAACTGTTCGTCAAGTTCGGATTTAATTTTTTCTAAACATTTCAAAATTTGCTCTTTACTTACTCATCAGAAGGTTGTAACTTGAAACAACAAAATGAAAGATGTTTCGTTGATTAAATAATGTCGGGTTATTTATTCAACATCAACCCAACATCAACATTTTATGACCTAACCAGTCTCCTAATTTTAATCATATGAAAAACCGCATGCTGTCTATATTGCTATTCGGAGTATACCTTTTGTATGCATGTGACAGTGAGACTACTGAAATTTTCCCCACGCAAATCATTCAAAATTCTCGAGTATCAGATTCTATTTTTGAAATTTTATTAGATGATGCAAAGCTGATTTGCATGGACTTTTATACCAATCAAGAAATGGAAGAGTTATCGGAAATAGAATTAAAAGAATACCATTTTGCGCCAATTTTAGCGGCACTTCAAATCGTTTACCTTGATTCAATTTTAACAGCATCTTCGGATCTAAGAAAATACGATGTACACGCCTTATGTCCTGAACAACTTCACAAAACAAGTATCACAATAGACACCACTAATAAGAATTTTAATTCCTGGAAGACTTATGGTTTCACCAATAATTTAAAGTTGGATTTGCTAATTGATGAATATGATTTACAATTGGATTCTATCAGTGAAGAACAATATTTAGTTCATACTGAGATAGGAATCAATCAGGAATCCTTAGCCAGAATATTGGTAAAATTTCCATTTATTAAGAAAGGAAAAGCTGCAAATTGCATTGGTGATGGCTCTCATATCGAGATTGTTTTTTTTAATCCCGATTTCATTCAGCTGATATATAGCTACGGCTGGGGCAACTGTCCATCGGGTTGTATCAACCGTCACTACTGGGAACTTGGAATTTATGGATCAGGCGTTATTGAATTGCTTTCTGAATCTGGCAAAGAACTTCCATAAAGTAAATCTGCTTGAAATAAAAATTATTTCAATTCCCTTCTTCTATAAAATCATTCATTCTTCCTACTTACACATTCCTTTTAACTACTTTCGGTTAAAAGAAGCTATTAATTTTCTTAAGCTAAGCTTCTCCATGAGACCTTCCTGATTCATGGGTAAACAAAAAGAGTTGCAATACTTAATTTACTACAATTAAACATTACAACTCTTCTATATCATTCAGTTCTTATAAGTGGAGTATTTTTACTCGAAATCAGATCACTAGCTTATTCGACATTTACAATCTCTCGAAATAAGTTTTGAATTTTTCGTGTGGAACAGAAACACAAATTCTTGCAAACCGAGATGCATATTCTTTCTTATCCCTTGTAAAGTAACTTAATGATACACTCCCTATTCTAGCCTCAAGAAGTTCCTCTTCCGATTTGTTAACAATCACGAATATTCCAATAGGTTCAGAATCCTTATAAAACTCTTTTGTCAACAAGCCTTTGCTTTCCAAAAATTCTATATTCTTCTTTATTCCTTCGCAAGTGCGCTCTTTAAAACTTTTCATTACAGCTTGTCCATTCTCGGAGCTTAACAATTTGGCAACCATCAATTGAGAAAAAGCATTTATTCCATTTGTAGCATACATCAAACGAATTCCCAATTCATTCACAAACTCTTTGTTTGTACTATGCACAAAACCCAATCGTTGCCCACTTAAGCCTACCGATTTGCTAAAACTTTCAACAATGATTACATTTTCCAATTGACTTAAGTTCTGGAAAAACAAGTCTTCTTTCCCACAAAAAATTCTTCTGTACGGACAATCTATAATCACAATTGCGCCATGATCGCTTAATGCTTTGGCGGTCATAAAAATATTTTCGTCAGCTTGCTTGTTTCCAATGGGATTATTTGGGTCGCAAATGATTACTGCACTGTTCTTATAATAATCTAAATTTTCATTTACACTATTAAAATCGACATAAGTTTCAGACTCCATACCACGCACAGTCATTACCTGAACGTATGAACCCCAATAGTAATCAGGCAAACACACTTTGTCCACATTTATGGTTTGGAATACCAAATCGAGTGCCGACATTCCACCTCCGGTTATGGCAATGTTATCAACCGAAGATTGATTGCCAAAATAATGCTGATTAATGGCTTTTCTCAACTCAGACCTCCCCTGCGATGGAGGGTAAACCTGCATTTCGTTCGAATTAAAATCCAATTCATCAATCACGGAGTTTAAATCGATGTTACAAACCGAATTTACTCCCCGGTTTAATAGCAAAAATTCATTCCCCGTTTCTTGACTCATTTTTCTGATTCGTTCGCCAATTCCAACAATCGCCGAATATTTAGCTCCACTCTTTCTGATCTTCATGTCTTAAAAGTTTTCTACGAATTAAATCAACCCAAACATTATTCGCAAATTTTAAAAGCTGCTTTAAAGACTCTATAAAATTTTATACTTTAACTCTTCCTAAAAATCAATAATAATGAAATACAATTTTGATAAAATTATAGATCGCAAAAATACCAACTCGGTAAAATACGATAAGCTTGAACAATATTTTGGAAAAGATGATTTGCTTCCTTTTTGGGTAGCAGATACCGATTTTAATGTTCCGGACTGCATCTCAGATTCCATAATAAAAAGAGCTGAACATGCAATTTACGGATATTCATTTCGAGGTAAAGATTGTATTTTAAGTGTACAAAACTGGCTTAAAAACCGTCACAGTTGGGAAGTAAAAGAAGAATGGATTTCTTCCAGTCCTGGAGTAGTTACTGCTCTATCCTTGTTGTTAATGAGTCTTACCGAAAAGGGAGATAAAATTGCTGTTCAACCACCGGTATATCATCCATTTTTTCATGTGATAAATGATACCGAACGCAGTTTGGTTCACAATCCGTTGATTAGAACAGAAGATTCTTACCAAATGGATTTTGAACATTTAGAACAACTTGCCAAAGATGGTTTAAAAGCCATAATCATTAGCAATCCTCATAATCCGGTAGGAAGAGTATGGACAAAAAATGAGCTCCTTCGACTAGGAGAAATAGCAAAAAAATATGATTTCCTTATTATCTCCGATGAAATTCATCAGGACTTAATTTACAAGAATCACAAACACATAGCTCTAGCTTCTTTATCGCAGGATTTGGCCCAAAGAACAATTACCTGCATTGCTCCTTCGAAAACTTTTAATGTAGCTGGTTTAGCAAGTTCGATTATTATTATTCCTAACCAGAAATTGAAAAAAACATACGAAAAACTACTATGTGCCATGCATTTGGATTCTGGCAATTTGTTTGGTCATATTGCCATGCAAGCAGGATATGAACATGGAGCAGATTGGTTAGATCAACTTATGGAGTATTTACAATCTAATGTAGATTACGTTCGAGAATTTCTTGAAGAAAATATTCCAGAAATTAAATTGGTTACCCCTGAAGCAACTTATTTGTTATGGTTAGATTGTAGAGATCTGAATATTAGTTCAGAAAAATTAAATCAGATTCTGATTAATGAAGCTGGTTTAGCTTTAAATAAGGGGACTACTTTTGGTAAAGAAGGAAATGGCTATATGAGATTAAATATAGGCTGTCCAAAATCTATGTTAACAAAAGGCTTAAGCATTTTACAACAAACCGTAAATCAATTAAAAAAACTTTAATTAGCAGGGTTACCTTTTCTGTTTTTGAGGAATAAATATATAAACGATTAAACAGGATCGAAAATCACCCTAATGATTATCAATTGAAGTTGATTTTCTGCAAACAACAACAACAGTCTGTTATACACACAAGGCCCCCGGCATTACTATTCCCGGGGGTTTATTTTTTAATTACCCGTTCACTTTTTGGTTGCTTAGATTTTTATTTTCCAGTACATTCGCATTCAAAACACACTTAATATGCACTGGAAAAAACCTTGGTTTCAACTTACTATTCTTATTCTTTTGGCATTTGTATGGGGAAGTTCATTTATATTAATGAAAATAGGCTTAAAAAGTTTTAGCAGCGAGCAAGCTGCTGGAATTCGAATGTTATTGGCTTCACTTGTGCTACTTCCTTATTCAATTAAGAACTTAAAGTTTCTAAAGAGAAAAGATTTACCAAGTTTACTTGTAGCTGGATTTATAGGTAGTTTCATTCCAGCCTTTTTATTTACCAAGGCACAAACTCAAATTGATAGTGCATTGGCCGGAATGCTAAATTCACTAACTCCACTTTTTACTCTTTTGGTTGGAATTCTGTTTTTTAAAACCAAATTTAAATGGCTGCAAACTATTGGATTGATAGTGGGATTGGTTGGTGCTTTGGGTTTGATCACATCAGGAAAAGAATTAAACTTTGGAAGTATAAATAGTTACGCCTTACTCATTGTATTGGCTACAACATTTTATGGTATCAACATCAATACAATTAAGGCCAAACTTTCCCATTTATCGGGAGTTCAAATTACATCTCTTTCATTTTTCTTTACGGGGCCAGCAGCTTTAATATATCTTTTAACTACCGATTTTCAACCAGTGTTTGCTGTTCCTAATTGGCCACTTCATTTTCTTGCTTTAGCTGCATTGGGAATAATTGGTACTGCACTGGCCATGCTATTAATGAATAGCTTAATCAGACATATTTCTGCTGTATACGCTTCTTCTGTTACATATATCATTCCCATATTTGCAATTTTCTGGGGAGTAGTAGATGGAGAGAACATTACACTTCTACATCTTGCATGTATGACTGGAATTTTGTTGGGAGTTTACCTAATCAACAAAAAGTAATTAGTCAAAGTTTAGGCGAAGCGTAAATCGAACTTTTGAATCTGTAGGAGCATTATTGGATTCTGAAGGAATCCATTTTTCTCCAGTAGTAATAAACTCTTTTACTTTCTCGGATAACTCCAGACTCTTGCCCCCTTTAATCGTGATATCACTTACAGTTCCTGAACTGTGAACCATAAATGACACTTTAATTTTATATTTTCCAGTTAGATTATCTCTAAATTCTGATTGTAAAGCAGCAATTAATTTCTTCTTGTAATCCGATGTATTTCTCGATTGAGAAGGCAATGCTTTATTCCAAGATTTAATTGGCTTATCCATTTCTACTTCTGTAACTGAACCTGTTTCGAAAGCCTTCTTCTTTTCAGATCCATAGGCTGTAACAACAACTTCATTCATCTCTACAGCATCCTGCTCCAAAACAACGAGCAATGAATCTGCAATGTCTACTTGTTTGGTTTCAAAACCAACAAAAGAAGCTGTCAGTTTATAGTTGGAATTGGTATCCGCAAGGCTCATCGCAAACTTCCCATCCAAATCAGTAAATGTTCCTTTATTGGTTCCATTTACTACAATCATTACTCCAGGCATCGGAGTTTTTTCTTTATCAACTACAAGGCCTGAAATTTTTCTTGCATTTTCATCATTACCAATTGTTGCAAACCCTCTGATTCTAATTCCTGTATCCCTTTTATTAGTAGCAACACCCGCTACTCTACCAGATAGTGCTTTTTCAACTTTTCTACTAACAATTTTTGAAGGTTGATTTTCTTTAACTTTTATAGCTTTAAGAATTGGCTCACTCTTTTCTATCTCCTTATCTTTTATTTCCTCCGCAAATTGTAACTCGTCATCCTCCTCTACAATTTGAACTCCGTTATTGGCATCATCAATTACTTTCTCTTCTACAAGCTCAACTTCTTTTAAGTTTTCTATTTTCTGATCTTTCTTAACTTTCAAACTATCTTCTTTTGTTATCGGAATACTTTCATACTTCTTTTTCGGTTTAGCTTGTTCAATATCCTGGCTAACAAATTCATTTACGCTTGGAGTCTGGTCAATGTAATACAAAACAAAACTTAAACCCATAATGACTGCGATACTAGCAGCATAAGGCAACCAAGTCAACCTCTTCTTTTGTTTCGATTTTACCCTACTTGCCAAACCAAGCTTCAATTCTTTCAAGTCTTGCTCGATCTCCATTGAACTTAGTTTCGACAAACCATCATAAGCATCACTTTCAAATTCATCCATCATTACAGATTTTTCAAAAGCATGCTTCTCCTTTCCGGTCATTCTACTACCGAAATAGGCTAAAAATCGTTCATATGTCAATCTCAACTTAGACTTCATTTTGTTTGGCAAATTCTTCCATACATATCTTCAAGTTCCTTTTCCCGTTTTGTATATAACTTTTTACTTTTTTAACCGGATACTCCAATTGATCCGATATCTCTTGATAACAAAGCTCATCATAGTAAAACAACAAAATACACATTTGCTGCTCTTCCTTTAACCTCTCAATGCACCTTTTCAGATTTTGTTCCAAATTCAAATCTGGTGTCTCATCAATAGGATGCAAATATGGAGTAGATTCCACAAAATGAGATTGTAAAAATTTGTCTGCCTGATTTTTCTGAGATTTTTGTTTTCTCAATTGCATCAGGCAATAGTTCTTACAAACCACATACAGCCACGGTTTAAAGTTATTTATCTCAAATTTAGGGATTTCTGATATCAAGTGCTCAAAAATGGCGTTTACTGCATCCTTTGCTTTTTCTCTGTCATGCAGATATTTTAAACACACACCATAAACCAAATGCATATATCGAGAATAAAGCGCGCCTAATTCTTCCAAATCACCAGAATCAATATATGATTCCAACAACTCTTGATCAGAAAGTTTATCAGGATTTCTTTTAGTCCGAAACATTAAATTTTCTGGATTTATTATCAGGTTTAATTCTTATGCTAGTTAAACATTTCAGAAAAAAGATGAAAATTTTTTATGGAATTTATTCTCGCCTTGCATCCTAATGACAAAGACGAACAAAAATCATTAAAAAATAGAATTATGAGAGCGATAACATTATTATTAGGATTGCTAGGAATACTAATTTCTACATCCCTTTCAGCAAAAACAATAAATGGTGTTGTTACAGATGAATCAAATCTTGCAATACCTGGAGTAAGTATTGTAATTAAAGGTACAACCAATGGAACTTCCACCAATATTGATGGAAAGTATACAATTGAAGTGAACAAAGGTGATATTTTAATTTATTCTTTTGTGGGTATGATAACTCAGGAAATTGAAGTAAAAGATCAATCTATTATGAATATTAGCATGCAAGCAGAACAAATTGGCGTTGATGAAGTAATTGTTGTTGGATATGGTAAAAAGACACAGAAAAGCTTCTCTGGCAGTGTGGCTGGTATTCGAATTCGAGGCAAAAGTTCAAGAAGAGGTAAAAGAAATGCGATGACCTTCTGTAATTATGAAATGATGCCAGATAGGTATTACAATACTGAAGGTTATTCCACTATTAATGAAAACAACTACAAAAATGCAGTAGAAAGTCCAGTTTCAACTTTTTCTATTGATGTTGATGCTGCATCTTATAGCAATGTTCGTAGATTTTTAACCAATGGAGAAAAGCCTCCAATCGATGCCGTACGAATTGAGGAAATGATTAATTACTTCAATTACAATTACGAGCAACCAAATGGTGAACATCCTTTTGCCATTCATCACGAAATTGCTAAATGTCCGTGGAACAAGGAAAACCTTTTGTTACACATTGGACTGCAAGGAAAAAAAATTGAAACAGAAAATCTTCCAGCATCAAACCTGGTATTCTTGCTAGATGTATCCGGATCGATGAATTCACAAAACAAACTGCCATTACTAAAGAAAGCTTTTAAACTCTTGGTAAACCAATTGCGCCCCGAAGATAAAGTTGCCATCGTGATTTATGCAGGAAGTTCCGGTTTGGTTTTACCATCCACCAATGGAACCGAAAAAGAAGAAATCTTAAATGCTTTAAATAAATTAAATGCAGGAGGTTCAACTGCGGGAGCCTCTGGATTAAAATTAGCTTACCAAACTGCTCGTGAAAATTTTATCGATGGTGGAAACAATAGAATTATACTTGCTACCGATGGAGATTTTAATGTAGGAATTTCGAGTAATGCCGAAATGGAAAGACTAATTGAAAAAGAACGCAACAATGGTGTATTTATCTCGGTATTGGGATTTGGGATGGGCAATTACAAAGACGATAAAATGGAAATTATTGCTGACAAAGGAAATGGCAATTATTCCTATATCGACAACATATTGGAAGCCAAAAAAGTTTTGGTAAACGAGTTTGGAGGAACTCTTCACACCATTGCAAAAGATGTAAAAATTCAGATTGAGTTTAACCCGGCAATTGTAGAAGAGTACCGATTGATTGGATACGAAAACAGAATGTTGAACAAAGAAGATTTTGATGATGACCAGAAGGATGCAGGAGAACTTGGTTCAGGGCACAATGCAACTGCACTTTACGAGATCAAACTGGCAAAAAGGAAAAAGAAGGATCAGAATTTGAAGTATCAGGATACAAAATTAAATGCCAAAGCTCTTTCTAAAAATGAAATTGCAAGTGTGAAGTTCAGATATAAAAATCCCAAAGGAAGAAAAAGCATCTTAATTACTGAAGAAATTCCTATGGATGTAAGTTCTGCACAAACTATTTCTGAAAACTTTCAGTTCTCTGCTGCAGTTGCAGGCTTTGGTTTACTTCTTCGCCAATCAAAACACAAAGGAAATTGCAATTATAAAATGTTAATTGATTTGGCTCAAAATTCAAAAGGCCAAGACATGGAAGGATACAGAAGTGAATTTATTCGATTGATGAAACTTGCCAAACATTTATAACAATGAGTATTATTTGTACATTTGCGGCTAAGAATTTTAAAGAAAAAAACGATGTTCCTGAAAAAATTAGATCAACACTTACTAGATGCATTAGAAGAATTTGGTTTTGAAACACCTACCAAAGTTCAAAAACAGAGTATTTCAAAAATAAAGAGTGGTGTTGATTTAATGATTCGTGGCGATGAAAAAAGCGGAAGGTCATCAACTATCGTTATCAGCGTAATTCAGCAACTAAAAAATGAATTTGAAGATGTTCCAAGAGCTTTAATTATTGTGTCGAGCAGAGAGAAATCTATCGAAATGAAAGAGCTTTTTCAGGAATTGGGACAAAACACTGATTTAAGAGTTTTTTGTGAAGGCGATGCTGGAAACCTGCACGATTTAAGAGATAAAATCTATGCTGGTTCTGATGTGGTGATTGCAACAGCAAAAAAAATAAATGAGTTATATTCTTTTAGCGGAATTAATCTGAACAATTTAAAAATGTTCATTATCGACGATGGAGAATTGATTATGAGAGATCAGATTTTATCGGAAATCAACAGGTTAGCTCCTTACATTCCAAAATCGCAAAGAATTGTTTTCTGTGAAAGATTCACGGTTCAAATGGATAAATTTATGGATGAGAACATGAACTTTCCAACAATATTAGATATCAAAAGTGAATAAAATACAAAAGCCTCCAAGTTTTGGAGGCTTTCTCATTCCCAATAAATTCGAATTACTTTAAATAAGCTTTTAACATCCAGTTAATTTTCTCCAAATACGAAATGTAAGCTGGTAATATATCCAAAGTTCCCTCATCATCATTCTCATTTGCTTCAGCAATTACACTTCTAACTTTTTCAATCAACACTTCGTGTGAATCAACAACTTGCTGAACCATTTCCTCTCCACTTGTATTAGAGTTTGCCTCCTGAATTGTTGAAATTGCTACATAATCAGAATAGTTTCCTAATGGGTGACCATCCAAGGTTAAGATACGCTCAGCAATTTCATCAACTTTGTCACTTGCATCGGTATACAACTCTTCAAATTTTGCATGCAATTCGAAGAAAGCTCGTCCTCTTACATTCCAGTGAAAATTTCTTAGGTTTTGATAATACAACTGGTAATTCGCCAATAAAATTTGCAATTGCTCTACTTCTCTTTCGTTTGCTGTTAACTCAACTTTTACTTGATTCTCTTTTAAATTTTTCATGATTCTTATTTTTTAATTATTGATTTGTCATTTTCTTTGATACAAATATCTATAACTTGAAATAAGAGAATCTTATAGTCCCATAAGTTTAATTTATCAATTGCTCTTTTCAATTGTGGCACCATTATTGCAAAATCATCTCCTCAATAAATAATTTTGCTTATCTGAACAAAAAGTTTTGTTTAATTAACATGATTTTAAAAACTATTTTTTAGTTTAGAAGCTCTTTATTAAAAACCTACTTATAATTATAAACCAGTAAATTATTTTCCAAACATGAAAAAATTATTATTACTCTTCATTATTGCCTGTGGGCTTTTTATCGACGCTAACGCTCAATCATATGAGTATAAAGTAATCACTACAGTAGAATCTATCGTTCCAATGGGTATCGGTCGTTCTAGAATTATCGAAGAAAAGTCTCCAATTGATGCTAACGCATTTACTACAGAAAGAACCGATGGTAAAAAAAGTAAGCAGAAAGATGTAAAAAGATCTGATGCTAAAGTAAGTTTGTTTGCAGAAACAAAACTATTGAACTTCTACAGTATTGCAGGTATCAATTTCCAAAATATTGCTTCTAACGATGCATTAATTTCATCAAAAATCAACAGTTTGATTGAACAAGGTTATGAATTGGCTTTCGTTACCAGTGGTGTAGAAAGTGATAGCGGTAAAGGCGATGGAAAAGGTATCTTTATTACTCGTTTTATATTCAAGAAATTAAAGCAATAATTTCAAAGATATATTTACAGAAAAGCCTCGAATGTTCGGGGCTTTTCTTTTTTGGGAAAACGATCTGCTGAATCAATTCAGGAACCTCTTTTTTGGGAAAATGACATCCTGAATCAATTCAGGAACTTCTTTTTTGAAAAAATGACTCGCTGAACCAATTCAGGAACTTCTTTTTTGGGAAAATGACATCCTGAATCAATTCAGAAACTTCTTTCTTGAAAAAATGACTCGCTGAACCAATTCAGGTGCTTCTTCTTTGGGAAAATGACCTGCTGAACCAATTCAGGTGTTCATATCCTATGAATTCAAATTACGATACTTGATACAGCACAAAAAAGGATGCTTTCCATGAAAGCATCCTTATCAAATATCTTACAGCTAAGATTTAGAACATATAATCCCAAACTGGCAATTGTACTGGTTTGCTTTCTGAAGCCTTTTTAGCTTTATCATCTAAATACTTCTTGTTGATTACAACACGGAACATGTAAGCATCAAACCATGCGTCAGTGAAAGTGATGTAACCATTATGACCAGAACCTGATCCCCATGAGTTTTCGAACTCCCATTTTACCGGCTTTTCGTTTGCATCAACATCAACACCAACTAAAGCCATAGCGTGTGAAGATCCAGACTGACGAGTTAAGACTCTAGCTTTTTTGTCCATATCGAACTCAACTCCCAACAAGGAAGCATAGTCGTAAGTATTAACATCCATTACACCAGTCTTACGATTGTGTTGCTTACCCACATCACATGATGCATACATTGCCTCGTTATTCTTGATAGAAGCCAATGCAAACTTCTTGATATCTTCATTTGGCAAGTTCAAGTATGTCCAGTTAACACCTTCTGAAACGTTTCTGTAATTCTTTATTTCATAAACTTTATAATACTCACGAGTAGGATCGTTCATGATCATTACCATTTCGATATCAGCATATCCAGGAGCAACCTCTTCTAAAAATTGTAGTGGAGTGTATGTTTTGCTTTCGCTGATATTGCCTTTCGAATCCTTAAATCTCCATTCAAATTCTACTGGTGGTTCACCTAAACCTAAAGCAAGCATTCTGTAAATTGATTTTAACGCTTCTACTTTAGCAGCTTCCAATTTCTTTGCTGAAGCCTTTTCAGCAGCCAACATTCTTAGCTTGTAACCTTCTCCTCTTAGTTTCTCATTCAACAAGCTACCAATTTCACGTGTTTTGTTACTCACTTTTGTTTCAGGCATCACCTCAGCAGGAACAACTCCATACTTTTTAGCCACATTGTAGAATGAGTTCCATACTCCACCATCACCAACAGGCGACTTAAAGTAAGTTACTACTTCACGATCATCCATATCACGATCGGCAGTTGCAATAATATTTTCAAGGAACAAGTTCGATTTCTCAAACATATCCCAGAAATAGTTGTAGTTGTGAGAAAAATCGAATGCATTTAAATTGAATTTCTTCATCGCATTTGGACGAATGGTATTCATAGAAGTAAACATCCAACATCTTCCTGAACTTTCCTGATCGGTAATCCCTTTTACATCCACTCTGTATTTAAAGTAATGATCGGTATTACCAATTTTTGATCTGTTTAAAGATAATTCTCTAATGCTTTCAGTATTTGTAATCGCGTTTTGGATTGCTTGTGTATTTGCATCTAACTTAAAGCTTGAACGAATCTCTTCAAGTGTTTTTGCATCTACAGTTCCTGATTTCTGAGCTTGTGATACTCCTGTTAATGCCAATAGCATTGCAGGAACCAATAATAACTTTCTCATCTGTACTGTTTGTTTTAGTAGGTTGTATAAATTGTCCACGCAAACTTAAAAATTTAATTAGGAAACAAGAACGTTATAGAGCAGGTAAGTCTTCTAAAATTCATTTTTTTTCAAACAAAAAACCCGAGGCAAAACCTCGGGCTATATTATTTTAAACTTCAAGTCTCTGTAACTTGATGCTTGTTTCTTGTAGTTTAAATATGAATCACCTCATCGTAAGCAGCAGCTGCAGCTTCCATTACCGCCTCTGACATGGTTGGGTGAGGGTGAATTGCTTTGATCAATTCGTGACCTGTAGTTTCTAATTTACGAGCAACGATCAACTCTGCAATCATTTCGGTTACGTTAGCACCCACCATATGAGCACCTAGTAACTCGCCATATTTTGCATCGAATACCAACTTCACGAAACCTTCGTTAGCACCTGCAGCACTTGCCTTACCTGAAGCTGAGAATGGGAATTTACCAATCTTCACTTCATGACCAGCATCCTTTGCAGCTTGCTCGGTCATACCCATTGAAGCTACTTCAGGCACTGTGTAAGTACATCCTGGAATGGTAGTATAGTCGATAGGTTCAACCTTCATACCTGCAATTTTCTCAACACAAGTAATTCCTTCAGCCGAAGCAACGTGTGCCAAAGCAGGCCCCTTCACGATATCACCAATCGCGTAAACACCTTCAACATTTGTGCGGTAGAAATCATCAACAATAACACGTCCGTTTTCGGTTGCTACACCTACTTCTTCAAGACCAATGCCTTCAGTATTTGGAGCAATACCTACAGCCGAAAGAACGATTTCGCACTCGTGTACTTCCATCTCACCTTTCTTGTTCTTGATATTCACCTTAAGGTTTCCTTCCTCACCTTCTACCGATTCTACAGTAGATTTGGTCATCACCTTAATTTTGTTCTTTTTGAAAGAACGTCCCATTTGCTTCGATACTTCTTCATCTTCAATAGGAAGGATATTTGGCATGAACTCTACCAAAGTTACCTTAGTTCCCATAGTTGAATAGAAGTAAGCAAACTCAGATCCGATAGCTCCAGATCCAACAACAATCATCGACTTAGGTAATTTCTCAAGCGTTAATGCTTTTCTGTAACCGATGATTCTTTTTCCATCTTGTGGAAGGTTTGGCAACTCACGAGAACGAGCTCCTGTAGCCAAAATAATATGCTTTGCTTCGTAAGTAGTTTTGCTTCCATCTTCAGCCGAAACTTCAACTTGTTTGTTGCCAACTAGCTTCCCGAAACCATTCAAAACTTCAATTTTATTCTTTTTGAAAAGATACTGAATACCACCGCTCATCTTTTCAGCCACACCGCGGCTACGAGCAACAACCTTTTCAAAATCAGCTTTTACTTCACCATCAACAGCCAAACCGTAATCTCCGGCATGCTTCATGTATTCAAATACTTGTGCTGATTTCAACAAAGATTTGGTAGGGATACAACCCCAGTTCAAACAAATACCACCTAATTCAGCACGTTCTACAACTGCTACTTTCATTCCCAATTGCGAAGCACGAATGGCAGCCACGTATCCTCCAGGACCACTTCCTACTACTATTAAATCGTAACTCATTTTTATTTTGTTGTTTATGTTAGTACAAATTTCGCTCTGCTAATTTAATACAGATACTTTATATATTAATTCATTGATAGAAAAATTCTTCTATCCTATTTTGCTTCTTTTACTCCTTCTCTTCTTCTAACAGCAATTAGTGATAATTGAACCAATTTGGCAATCACAAACAGCATTACAAAAGAGAATATAATGGTTGCTCCCGAAGGCGCATTAATTTTATACGACACCAGCAAACCAATGAAAGAACCTAATAAACCAAAACCGATTGAACCAAAAATCATTCTCTTAAAATCCTTGGTAAACATGTTGGCAATGGTTTGTGGTATGGTTAAAAATGAAATCACGAGTATGATTCCTACCACACGAATGTTCAACACAATTGCCAGAGCAACCAGTGCAATCATCAGGTAACTGATAAACTGAACGGGAATACGCTGTGTTTTAGCAAATTCTTCATCAAAGGCTACATACAAAATAGGCTTAAAAAACATTGCAAAAACAAGAATGGTTAAAATGCTTAAGCCTAACAGAAGGAACAGATCCAAACTGCTAACAGTAAGTATATTCCCAAACAGAAAACTCATTAAATTGGGTGCATATCCAGGAGTCATGTAAATAAAAATAATTCCTAATGCCATTCCCAATGCCCATAATATCCCTATAACAGAGTCTTGTCTTACATCTGTTTTTTTCGATAACCATTCAATCCCAAAAGCGGATAGAACACCAAATAATGCAGCTCCCAAAATTGGGTTCAATCCCATATACCAGGCAATTCCTATTCCTCCAAAAGACGCGTGGGTAATTCCACCACTAATAAATACAATGCGACGTGCAACGATGTATGAGCCAATAATTCCGCAAGTAATGCTAGCCATTATTGCAGCAAACACTGCATTGTTAAAAAATTGATATTGAAACAATTCAAATATAGAGTTCATATTACTAATGATGCTTTAGTACGCGATGTGGAACTTCTCCGTGAGTGATTAAATCGATAGGACAATTGTATGCTTTTAACTGCTCTTGCGATATGATATTGGAATCGTGGTAACACAATGTTTGATTTACACAAGCAATGGTTTTTACGTGTGAACAAATGGTTCCAACATCGTGAGATACAATTACTATTGCAATGTGATCATTCAATTGATCCAAAATATCATACAATTCTCCTTCAAAATTACTGTCGACATAGGTATCTGGTTCATCTAAAATCAAGAGTTGTGGATCAGAAATAATTGCTCTGCATAAGAATACTCTTTGCAACTGCCCTCCCGAAAGCTCGCCAATGTTCTTATTTTTCAAATGAAGAATGCCCATTTGATCCATCAATTCATTCGCACGCTTCCTATTCTCCGGACTATATCTTCCAAATAATTTCTTCACCCCCATCAAACCAGATAAAACCACATCTCGAACAGAAATCGGAAATTTTTTATCAACTTGATTGATTTGAGGCAAATAACCAATCGTGCTTCCATTCACGTGGATTTCTCCACTTATCGGTTTCAAAATACCGAGAATCACTTTCAATAAGGTAGTTTTACCTCCTCCATTTGGCCCAATGATTCCAACAAAATCATTTTCCTTTACCACAAGATCGACATCTTTCAATACCAACGTGTCATCATAGGCAGCATTTATGGATTTCAATTCCAGAAGTTTGTTCATCTTTGTTTTGAGTTTAAGCCTCTCCTTTTAAGTGATTGATAATGCTTTTCATTTCAGCCATCCAATCTTCATTCAAAGGATCAATTTGAATTACCTCAGCCTTAATCTCCTTTGCAATGGCTTCAGCATTTTCCTTATTGAATTGCTTTTGAATGAAAACAACTTTAATATCATGTTTTTCAGCCTCACCAATTAAATGCTGCATATGAGCTGGTGATGGCTCTTTTCCGTGCAACTCAATTGGAATCTGATTTAAACCATAATCGCGAGCCAAATATGTTAATGCAGGATGGAAAATCATAAATGATTTGTGCTCTGCTCCAGTAAAAACTTCTGCTGATTTTTGATCCAACATTTCCAGCTCTGCTATAAAAGCATCTAAATTTTTCTTGTAGGTTTCCTTTTTCTCAGGAGCCAATTCTACCAAACTATTGTATAGGTTATTGGCAATCTGAATAACAGCTTTTGGCGAAGACCAAGTATGCGGATCAATACCTCCCTCATGAAAATGGTCGCCATGCTGAACTTCAGGACCACGAACCAATTCAATGCCTTTGGATAGATTGTAAACCTTTATTTCTCCTGCTGCTTCAATCATATTATTCATCCAGGTATTTTCAAAAGGAATATGTCCTATTTTAAAATAGGCAACCGATTTAGCTACTTGCTCCATTTGCATTGGAGTAGGTTCATAAGTTGCTGGACTCCCTCCCAGAGGAATCAAAATATTTATCTGAAAGTCATTTCCAGCAATTCGTTCTACAAAATATTTTTGAGGTAGAATACTTACCGAAATCTGGTTCTCTACTTTTTTACCTTGCTTTGGTTGACAAGAATATATTCCGAATATTAATACGGAAACAATAAGAATGTTAACAAATCTCATTTGTCTATAGAATTAATTTATTTAGATCTGATTTAAATAACAAAAGTAAATATTTTTTCGAATCAACAGTTGAAATCTTCCTTAAAAATGACTTAAAGAGCAGCTGTTTCATTGCATAATTCAGAATAATGAATTTAGTCAAATTCCTATTACAAACAAAAAGCCCGACAGAAAGAATCTGTCGGGCTAATCTTAATATCTTAAAATAAACTACTGAAGCAATTTTTCAATTTCTACTTTCAATTCAGCACTTCTTAAATTTTTAGCTACGATTACACCATTTTGGTCTACAAGTACGGTAGCAGGAATACTATTAATTCCATATTTTTTACCAGCTTTTGAATTCCAACCTTGAAGATCAGATACATGTTTCCAAACCAAACCGTCATCATCAATAGCTTTCAACCATTTTTCTTTATTTTCATCTAAAGAAACTCCTAAGAATTCCACTCCTCTTTCGTTAACTTCCTTATACAGCTCAACCATATGTGGATTTTCTCTTCTACAAGGACCACACCATGATGCCCAAAAGTCAATAACAACTACTTTTCCTTTCAATGAAGAAAGGCTAAAAGGAGTTTCTTCAGGAGTATTCAAAGTAAAATCAGGAGCAGTTTTACCAACAGCTACACTATTTAACAAGTCAATTTTATCTTTAATTTTAACACCATAAATAGAAGCTTTTACATTTTCAGGCATCGCATTGTACATTTCTTCCATCTTAGCAAGCTCCATTCCACCTGTCATTCTGTATTTAATAAAACCAGAAACAACAGAAGTTGAATTGTTTTTTAAGAATTCATCGGTTACTGCTTCTACTTCTTCTTGCATTTTCATTGCAACGTCGCGAATAGAATCCATTTTCACCTGGTCTTGAGCATTTCTGGCTGCCATATACTCTTTACGCAGGGTCATGTTTTTTTCATTAAAAACTTTTTGTGATTCTTTGTATGCTGCGTACACATCTTGTTCTGCAGAACCTACCACTTTAGCTTCAGCCATTTTCTCAACATCAGCATTAATTTCAATATTTGAGTTTTCTACAAAAAATTGAATTGCTTCTTTTTTACCATCCAATTGAATAAAATATCTCTGAGGAGAAGCAACAGTTCCAACAAGTTCAAAAACGCCTTCCTTTAATTCTGCCGAATCAATTTTTACCAATTCATTATCCTGAACTTTTGAAAGATATACTTTACCTTCTGTTTGTCCTGATATATTTCCTGTTAGCTTAAATTGTTCACCTTGATTACAAGAAGTAAAAAATAAACCAATCGCTGATATGGCGATAAATAACTTTTTCATGTGTACGGTATTTTGTGTGTTAATAATTATGAATTCCTAAATCTACCAAAAATAAACGCGTAATCGAAACGATTTTCGACATACATATCGATTTACTCTTTATTCTTGATATCCTGAAAATAAGCATCCAATAATTTAAATGCAGCAACAAAAGAGCTCATCTCATCATTTAAAACTTTATTTTCAAATTCAGGAATCTGTTCTTTAATCAACTGTTTCTGATAAAAACCATCTTTTAATTGCTCATTAATGGTTTCATACATCCAGTATTTGGCTTGCTCACTTCTTCTTTGCTCAAAATAGCCGTTTTGCTGTGTATGACTACAATAATCCATAATGGCATCCCAAATATTATCAATACCTGTTTTTTCGATTGCTGAACAGGTTAAAACTTTTGGTGTCCATCCTGAAGGCGATTGTGGAAACAAGTGAAGCGCATTCTCGAATTGAACTCTTGCCAATTGTGCTTTATGCACATTATTTCCATCAGCTTTATTAATCGAAATTAAATCTGCCATTTCCATAATACCTCGCTTGATTCCTTGCAACTCATCTCCAGCACCTGCAATTTTTATCAAAAGGAAGAAATCTACCATAGAATGAACTGCAGTTTCCGATTGTCCAACACCAACAGTTTCAATAAGAATAGTATCAAATCCTGCAGCTTCACACAAAATTAAACTTTCGCGGGTTTTACGAGCAACACCTCCCAAGGATCCTGCCGATGGAGAAGGACGAATGTAAGCATTTTGATCTACAGAAAGCTCTTCCATTCTGGTTTTATCTCCCAGGATACTACCTTTACTCCTTTCACTACTTGGGTCGATAGCCAATACAGCCAACTTGTGTCCATGACCAGTTACATGCTTCCCGAAGGCTTCGATAAAAGTACTCTTTCCTGCACCTGGAACACCAGTAATTCCAATTCGAACCGATTTTCCTGAATAAGGCAAACACTTTTCAATGATTTCCTGGGCAATTTTCTGATGTTCAAATTTAGAACTCTCAATTAATGTAATTGCCTGGCTCAATATCCCTCTATCGCCATCTAAAATTCCTTTTACGAAATCGTCAACAGAATATTTTTTGCGCTTGTTTTTCTTTAAACGCTCAGCTATTCGAGGATTGATTGAAGGTGGTTGACTTATTCCTGAATTTACTTGTAATCCCTTATATGAAGGATCATTCTCAATATGATCCTGTTTTTTATTTTTATCTGACATGACTCATTGATCTAATTGTTCTGTATGCGAAGTTATAAATTTAGTAACTAAGCTGTCTGCAAACATCAAGAAAAGTGCATATGTTTGTTAGCAACTCTAAATTCAGAGCATAAAAAAAGCCTTTCAAAAACTGAAAGGCTTCTTTTATGAAATATTTTTCCTAGCTCTTTGGCATAATAACATTACCTCTCACTCGTAATTGAACTGCTGAATGAACAGGATCATTAGTAATTACAGTAATCAATTTATTTTGACGACCTCTCTTTCCTCTTGAATTAAAGACAACTTTAATTTCTGTTTCCTCACCTGCTTTAATAATTTTTGCTTGAGGCGCAATGGCAGTGCAACCACACGAAGCTTTTGTTTTACGTATAATTAGATCAGATGCACCATTGTTTTTCATGGTAAAAACATGCTCAGCATTCTGTCCTTGAGTTAGTTCTCCAAAATCAAAGACCCTTTCAGTAAACTCAACCTTTGGAGCAACTTGCTTCTCTGCTTCTGTCAATCTTTCAAAATCTTCGACAATATTTGCACTTACAATAATTCGTTGACCAGGCTTATGCTTTTGATTTACGACTAAATCCATATAATCTGTAACAAATCCCCAATCATTTTTCTTTGCTCCATCGTATAAAGCCACAATTTTACCTTTTTGTTTAGGAGCCAATTTTTCAGGAACCATTTTTAACTGTAGATGTGCTGGCATTCTTTTAAAAGCAATACTAATATCTTCGTTGCTATCATTGTATACCTCTAATGTACCCTCTTTAATCTCTGTGTTTTTAACTTTAGTCAGCGATAAATGATTATTCTTTAATCGCAAACCTTCCATTAATCTCGGGTAAAGATCAGCTACAGTTTTAACCCTAGGTGTTACCTTCCCTTTAATTCTTAGTATGGTAATTGAAGGATTCGTATTCGCAGTTATCGTAATAGATTTATTAAAGGGCCCTGGACGGTTTTTAGGATCAAAAGTAGCCTTAATAAAACCTTTTTGTCCTGGAGCAACTGGCTTCTTGGTCCAATCAGGAGAAGTGCAACCGCAAGAAGAACGAACCTGATTGATAATAATAGGCTGTTTTCCTTCATTTACAAATTCAAAAGAGTAAACTTGTTTCCCCAACTCTTCTTTAAAAGTTCCAAAATCGTGTGTTTTAGAAGCGAATTTCATTACTGGCTTCGTATTTTGTGCATTAGCAAATGATACAAATCCACAAAGAATTACTGCCAACAAGAAAATTATTTTTCTATTCATAACTTACTAATATTTTTTATCAACTTTTGTTTAATACGATAAAGTCTCTAAAGGGTTTATTTTTTTTCTGAAAAATTCAGAAATCATACAAAATTAAACATTTTTAATCGATTACCATGCGAAATATAGTTAAATACTTGTTAAGCACACTCTACTCTCGCAAACGCTCACAACCATTCAATAACCATACCAGTTCCAGTAATATTTGTAGCAAATTATAAAGTATTGTTAGCTTTGTATGAAAGTAATAAGCTGAGCTCAATTAAAATGTTTATTTTCGAAATAAAATACATTCATTAACCACAACTATGACCAATTTAAAAAATCAGATACAGGAATTTGCACAATCAATCGAAGCTGAGATTATAAACATTCGTGCTCATTTGCATCAAAATCCCGAATTATCTTTCGAAGAATTTAAAACTTCAGAATACATACAGGTAAAGCTTGATGAATATGGAATTCCATATACCAAAGGGTTCGTAAAAACTGGTATTGTAGGTAAGATTGAAGGAAAAAATCCATCGAAAAAGGTAATTGCATTGCGTTCTGATATGGATGCATTACCAATTGGTGAAAATCCTGAAAATAAATATTGTTCTAAAAATAATGGAGTAATGCATGCCTGTGGTCATGATATGCACATGGCAAGTTTGTTAGGTACTGCAAAAATCTTAAACCAATTTAAATCTGAATGGGAAGGCACAATCCTATTGATTTTTCAACCTGGGGAAGAATTATTGCCAGGCGGAGCCAGACTAATGATGGAAGAAGGGGCCTTACAACCCGAACCTGAGTGGATTCTGGGAGCCCACGTTTTGCCAGATATGCCCGCAGGAACCATAGGATTCAGGTCTGGAATGTACATGGCTTCTGGTGATGAAATTTACCTTACAGTAAAAGGCAAAGGAGGACATGCAGCCATGCCTCATCGCTGTACCGACAATGTATTAATTGCCTCACATATTATTGTAGCTCTTCAACAAATTGTTAGCCGACATTGCGATGCCAGAATTCCAACCGTGTTGTCATTTGGGAAAATTGAAGCCAATGGAGCAACTAATATTATACCAGGAGAAGTAAAAATTGCTGGTACATTCAGAACCATGAATGAAGAGTGGAGAGCTAAGGCCAAACAGTTAATTACTGATATTGCACAATGTACAGCAAAAGGAATGGGAGCTGAATGTGAAGTTGATATCAAACACGGTTATCCATTTTTGGTAAATCACGAAAAATACACCGATCAAGCAAAAGCTGATGCTATTTCTCTAATTGGCGAAGATAAAGTTGTAAATATGGATATTAGAATGACTACTGAAGATTTTGGCTTTTATTCTCAAAAATATCCGGTTACTTTTTATCGATTTGGCGTTAAATCCGATAAAGAAGGATCATTGCATACACCAAATTTTGAAGCAAACGATAAAGCCTTACAAACTTCAATGAGCGTAATGGCCTGGATGGCAATATCCTATTTAAACAAATAGCTTATTTTTCTGATTTAATCGTAAAAATAAAAGACCCAATCATCTTTAATACTGTAAATTAGATTTGATATTTTGTTATTGTTCATTATTTAATCTGTTTCAAAATAAAGCAATTCCTGAAAAAATTGTTTCTCCATTAAAAATATGATATTACATTTGCATTAGTATTAACACTAAAATTAAAATAAAATGGCTTACGTAATTAACGACGACTGTATTTCATGCGGTTCTTGTGAAGGAGAATGTCCTGTTGAAGCTATCTCTATGGGTGATGAGCGCTATGTAATCGACGCAGATCTTTGTACTGATTGTGGTACTTGTGTTGACGCTTGTCCAGTAGAAGCTATTCACGCTGAATAATCGCAGAATAACCGATATTTAAAAGCCAGTGATCAGATCACTGGCTTTTTTATTTCTAATAACCTGAGTTCTGTTAATATACGATACAATTCATTTTTATATCATGCTCATCGATTGGGACATGGTCCAAAACTTGAAAATCGAAACAGATTCCAACCTTAAATGCACTTAACGACTGAAGAAGACGATCGTAATATGCTTTTCCTCTTCCCATTCTATTATTTTCCTTATCGAAAGCAACACCAGGAATCAGAATTAAATCAATCTCATCTTCATTCATAAACACCGGACCATCTGGTTCTGGAATTCCATAATTCTCCCCTTCTACCAAGTATTCAATTCCTTTAAATACTTTTAAATCCAGTGTTTCCCCTTTTACACAAGGTAAAATTACTTTCTTTTTACTGGCCCATTTACAAACAAAATCGTGTGAAAATACTTCATCATTCATCGACCAATAGAGCATCACTGTTTTTGCCTCTTTAAACTCAGGTAATTTCTCCAATTTATCAAGAATAGGAGTCGACATTTCCTTTCGCTGTTTTGGAGAGTAATCCTGCTTCATCAGTTTTATCTCTTTCCTGATTCTTCTTTTTTGATCGTCAATGTTTGTTGTGTCCATGTATTTGTATTATTCGTAAATGTCCGTTCTTCTGTCCTTAAATGCATCATTTAAGGGAGTAACCATTTTGTCTTCTGCCTTTTTAGGGTCAATTTCAACCATAAGAATTTCTTCTGAAAGTCCTGCTGTTGCCATCACCTCTCCTTTTGTGCCTGTAATAATCGATTGTCCAGTAAAGGTAAGCTCTTTCTCCGTTCCTATTCTATTGGCAGTAGCGATAAATACTCTATTTACCAATGAGTAGGAAGGAATTACCGATTGTGCATATGGCAAAACCAAGTTGGATGGATGCAGAATCAATTCGGCTCCTAACAATGCCAATTTCCTCCAGGCTTCAGGGAACATCCAGTCGAAACATACCAGCATTCCCAATTTTATTCCTTTGTAATCTATTACCGATAAATCTATATTTCCTGGCTCAAAAATATTTTTCTCATTCATGAAAAGGTGCAACTTTCTGTAAACAGATTTTACTCCAGTTTCATCAATTAACACCGAGGAGTTGTATAACTTTTCTCCCTCTTTTTCAGAAAAACCTGTTGCCACAGCAAATTGATATTCCTTACAGGTATCTTTTAAAAATGTTAGAAAAACACTCTCATTAATTGTCTCGGATAAATTGAAAGCCTGTTCTCTAGAATCAAAATTATACCCTGTATTTGCCAACTCTGGCAAAACAATTAAATCCGCTTTTTTTGCCTTTTTCAGCAGCAATTTTAACTTCTCGATTGTTTGAAGTACATCCCCAAACTCAGGTTCAAACTGAATGATTGCAAGTTTCATATCAAATAAGGTAAATTCGTTTTTTATGGCTGATAAGATGAATTACGCAAAATCATTCCATAATCGTTTTCCTGCATCAAATCACTTAAAGTATATTCCTTATTCTTCTCCATAAACTCTTTTACAATTTGCAAACCAACCCAAATTCCAGTTTTCGATGGGGAGTCTTGTGGCATACCGGGAGTAAAAGGACCATCGTTAATATACTTTATAATGGTACGATATTCTGTATTAAACAAGTGCTTTTGTTCTATAATGTATCCCCAAATCAGGTCCTCGCTTTCTTTACACCAATCCAATTGCTCTTGTGTATATTTCATAGCATCCGCTTCCGATTTTTCCGGCATCAACTGCATTAGGAAATATCTGATTTTTCCTTGATAGATCATATTACTAATTAGATCATCTGATTTAGGTTTAAATGGAAACTCGGTTAATCCATAAGCCAAAATAACATCTTGAGAAACTCGTTCGGGAACCATATTTTTCCTTGCATACATTGGAGTTGCCAACAAAGAATAAAACTCACAATCTTCACCAAGATACTTGTCCAAACTGATTCCTATTAAATCTTCAGCAACTACAACCGATTGGTTAAATCCAGATATTTGTGCATAAACATCCGGCACTTTTCTTTTCGGAAAATAATATTTCAAATATTTAAATGCCTGTTCCAACTCCTTCTCATCTTTCGAAAGATCTGGAAATACTTCAGCCACTTTTTGGGCTACTACATTCATGGTTGAATCTTCCAAAAATTTGTTCAAGTAATCCATATAGTTGGGATCGTCAGGATTTCCCAAACCAATTACTTTGTAACTAAACAGGGAAAGAAAATCAGAATATTCGGTTTTAAACTGAGCAAAATCTTGCGTTTCCTTTAATACAAATAAGTCTTTGTCGAATCTTTTAATTTTAAGATCTACAGAAATATGTGATACGTTGGGTACTTTTTTCGAATTACAAGAGAATAAAATCATCATACACAATAATAGTGTTGATATTCTTTGTATGTGTTGCATATATTTTATCAGTTTAAGGAATTTTACATTTATAGATTCTCAAAAATAAACAAAGCATAATTCAAAGAAAAAGATTTCTTCAGTTTTGAGGTATGGATATCTTAATTTTCAATGGAATCATTCCCTTTTTATAACTAAATTTGCCATTGCCTCAATCAGGCAACAAAAAGTTTATTCGAGACAATATATATACACATGAAAATAGCATTAGCCCAATTAAACTACCATATCGGTAATTTCGAAAGCAATACCGAGAAAATTATCTCTGCAATCGAGAAATCAAAAAAAGAGAATGTTGATTTGGTAGTATTTTCGGAGTTAGCAATCTGCGGATATCCTCCAAAAGATTTATTAGAAAGAAAAGATTTTATTGAAAGAACACAAGATGCTTTGCAAAAAGTAGCTGAAGCTTGTACTGATATTGCGGCAGTAGTGGGTGGTCCTTCAATCAATCCAAATACCAAGGGCAAGAATTTGTACAATTCGGCTTTCTTTATCTCAAACGGAAAAGTAGAAAGCATTCACAATAAAACCCTGTTGCCAAACTACGATATCTTCGATGAATACAGATATTTCGAGCCAAATACAGAATTCTCGTTGGTAGAATACAAAGGCAAGAAAATTGCAATTACCGTATGTGAAGATTTGTGGGAAAAACAGCCTACCGATAACAACTTCGCAAAATCGGAGCTTTACACCATTTCTCCTATGGAGGAACTAAACAAGCTGAATCCTGATTTTGTTGTAAACATTGCAGCTTCGCCATTTTCATACAACCAACAAGATTTAAGAACCAACATTCTAAAATCAAATATCGAACGATACAATTTGCCTGTGGTCTATGTGAACCAAATTGGAGCTCACACCGAATTGATTTTCGATGGAGATTCGATGGTTTTGAACTCGAAAGGTGATGTGGCTTGCAGACTTAAATATTTCGAAGAAGATTATAAGGTTGTGGATATGAATGAGATAGAAGACAATGCAATTGAAATTGCAGAAGTCGACTATATCGAAAAAATTCATGATGCATTGGTTCTTGGTTTGAAAGATTATTTTGGCAAAATGGGCTTTAAACAAGCAACATTGGGTCTTTCTGGCGGTATCGATTCTGCAGTAACCGTAGTGCTTGCCGAAAGAGCTTTGGGAAAAGAAAATGTACGTGTATTATTGATGCCTTCTGAGTTTTCTTCGGACCATTCGATTAAAGATGCAGTCGATTTGGCGGAAAATTTAGGTATTGAGTACGAAATTGTAAACATTCAGGAAATTTTCTCAGAATTTCAGAAAGCACTAAAACCTAGCTTTGGCGATTTACCATTTAATGTTGCCGAAGAAAACATACAAGCCAGAATTCGCGGTACTTTGGTAATGGGATTATCCAATAAGTTTGGACATATTTTATTAAATACATCAAATAAAAGTGAAGCAGCTGTAGGATATGGAACTCTTTATGGAGATATGAACGGAGGCTTATCAGTTTTGGGTGATGTGTACAAAACAGACGTTTTTAAAATGGCTTGGTTTATGAATAAAGACAAGGAAATTATTCCGGTAAATACAATTGTTAAACCACCATCAGCAGAATTGCGTCCTGATCAGAAAGATTCTGATTCATTGCCAGATTACGATGTTTTGGACGGTATTTTGTACCGATATATAGAAAAAAATATGTCATCGAAAGAAATAATTGCAGATGGTTTTGAAAAACAAATAGTTGAAAAAACAATTCGATTGGTAAACATGAATGAATATAAACGTTTTCAAACGCCACCTATATTGCGTGTTTCATCTAAAGCTTTCGGCTTTGGTCGTAAAATTCCATTGGTAGCAAAGCACAGTTAAATGGGTAGAAACACCTACAAAAACGTATGCTGTCGAACATCGTCTAAATAAGGATATTTTTCTCTATTCGTTTTCCCATTTAAATTCATTTATATACATTTGAACTGTTTTACAACATGCAAGTATATTTTTTATAACCATATCCGATTATTGTAATGATTGAGAATGAAAGAAAGTCAAGAGAGACGATTTGTGGAGAAGTAATTAATAACCCTAACTCTGTATTTAATGTTCTTGCTCCGTCCGAGAAAGAAGAACTAAAGTCCAATATGACTTGCTCTTTTTTCAAGAAAGGCGAATACATTTACAAAGAAGGTGAAAGACCTATTGGGTTAATTTGTTTATCGGAAGGGAAAGTTAAAATTTTTAAAGAAGGTGTTGGCGGACGTGAACAAATCGTTCGTATGGCTAAACCAATTGGTTTTATTGGATACCGAGCTTTATTTGCCGAAGAGAACAACATTGCATCGGCAGTTGCTATCGAGGATTCAATTACCTGCACAGTTAGCTACGACTTAATTCTAAAACTACTTCGTTCGAATGCTGAATTGGCATTAAGTATTATTCGTTCGTTGTCAACCGAGCTTGGATTCTCGAACAACAGAACCATAACACTTACCCAAAAGCACATTCGAGGTAGATTGGCTGAATCGTTATTGTTCCTTCGTGACACATACGGATTTGAGGAAGACGAAGCAACCATTAAGGTTTACTTATCGAGAGAAGATATTGCAAACCTATCGAACATGACAACTTCGAATGCAATTCGTACATTATCGACATTTGCCAGCGAAGGCGTTATTGCTATTGACGGAAGAAAAATTAAAATACTAGACAAGGTGCGCCTTGATAGAATCAGTAAATTAGGTTAACATTTAAGAACAATATTGGGGAGGCGTTGGAAACAGCGCCTCTTTTTTTGTGGAAAGTTTTAGACTCAGATTTTTATGAAGCTTATGATTTTCGCTGAATTCTGATTTTGTGGAATCGTTTTTTGCCTCACCATTTATAGATATCCCACCTAGTTTTATTCCTAATTATTCCTATAATATATCGCTCCGACTACATTTTAACATTCCCTACCAACTGGTTATTTACATGAGGTAACTGCTTATGATTTTCCGGTGAAAGATTATGCCATTCCGCTATCTGCTTGTAATATTCCGATCATCGGTTGTGCACTTCCGCTAGTCGGTTGAAATTTTCCATCGAAAGGTTACAATTTTCCATTGCTCGGTTGAAGTATTCCACTGCTCGGTTGTAATCTTCCGCCACTCGGTTGAAGCTTTCCGCCGCTCGGTTGTAATCTTCCGCTGCTCGGTTAAAGCTTTCCGTTGTAGCTACATAATAAAATATAAAATCACAACAACATATACATACCGCTAAATTTCAACATCTTATCAATAGATTACTTTTAGAAACATTTCTTCTTTAAGCGATCAGCGGAAATGTATAACTGGTTGACAAAGAAAGTCAAGCAGAAAGGTATATTATCTAACAGAATGGCAGAACTTGATTGATTTGCATAGCAAATTATCAAATAGTGGCGATGATATTGCAGCTGTGTTAGGGATAGCAGCGGAAAGCCCACAGCGAAGCGAGGACTTGTAGCGGATAGCCCGACCCGAAGGGGAACCCCCTCAAATAAGTTGATTTTGATATTCTCGCTCCAAGTGAGATTATCAATGGGATAGTATATTATTACTGATAATCCCACTTGAGCGGGAATATCAGGAGTTACTCCTGAAGATATATGCGTTTCACACGGCGCGAAACGGTGGTAAGTATTTCGTAAGGAATAGTATCGAGCTGCTCGGCCATTTGGCTTACCGGATAATCGTCGCCGAAAATGGTAACCGTATCGCCTTCCTTGGCTTCCACACCGCTAAGGTCTATCATACTCATGTCCATGCACACATTACCCACCACAGGACAAAGCTTGCCGTTTACCAACACCTTGCCATGGCCATTGCTTAGCTTGCGGCTGAAACCATCGGCATAACCAATTGGAATAACGCCTATGCGGGTATCTTTTTCGAGCACGCCCTTGCGCCCGTATCCAATGGTATTTTCTTTCGATACGGTTTTAATTTGCGAGATGGTGGTTTTAAGTGTGCTTACATTCATCAGCTTATGCTGATGCACTGCACTTACGCCATACAAACCAATGCCCAGTCGCACCATTTCGAATTGCGCATCGGCAAAACGTTCAATTCCTGCCGAGTTTAGCACATGACGATCGATGGCATAGTGAAAATGCTGGCGTATTTTATCGCTCCATTGCCTGAACAATTGTATTTGATGACTGGTATAATCGTCGTGTTGCTCCTCGTCGGCACCAGCCAAATGCGAGAATACTGATCGGATATAGAAATGATCGTTGCTGCGAATTTGTTCAATTAAATCGTCGAGCTCCACCTCCATAAAACCCATGCGATGCATTCCGGTATCGAGCTTTATGTGTATGGGATAATTTTTGACCACATTTTTACGCAAAGCCTGCTGGAATTCGTGCAATATTTTAAGGTTATAGATTTCGGGTTCCAGATTGTACTCAATCATGGTTTCGAAACTATGCGGCTCGGGATTCATCACAATAATTGGGATGTTGATTCCTGCATTGCGCAGCTCCACTCCCTCGTCGGCAATGGCAACTGCCAGATAATCGACCCTATGATATTGCAACAGATTGGCAATTTCTACCGATCCACTACCGTATGAGAATGCCTTTACCATTACAGTAAGCTTGGTTTGGGGTTTAAGCAGCGATCTGAAATAATTCAGGTTATGCACCATGGCATTTAAATCGACCTCGAGAACGGTTCGGTGTGCCTTAAATTGCAAGGCTTTCGATATTCGTTCGAAGTGAAAATTTCTGGCTCCTTTTATCAGGATTACCTCATCGTGAAACTTGCTTCGATTAAATTGTAACAAAAACAAATTGGTATCCTGGTAGAATATTGCATTATCGCCAAACAAATCGGCTTGCATGGATATGCGCTCGCCTATACCAATGATGCGATCGATTTTTTGCTTGGCAACCAATTTTGCCACCGCCCTGTACAATCGCTTATCGGTGTATCCCGATTGGTAAATATCCGATAGGATGATGCATTTTTTCTTATCGATTTGCTGTCGGTTCATTAAATCGATAGCAATCTCTAGCGATCCCAAATCGGAATTGTAATAGTCGTTGATTAAAGTGCAATTGCCAAAACCTTCTTTAATTTCCAATCGCATGGCAACTGGCTCGAGCTTTAGCATTTCCTGTTTCAAATCCAATGCGTCAATGCCCAGCACCAATGCTGTAACATAGGTAGTAATGGCATTATCTACAGATGCACGATCGGTAAAAGGAATTGTAAACTCGCTGGTGTTTTTCCCAACCTGAATGGTGATATTGGTTCGGTTGCCTTTTTGTTGCTCCTTTACAATTCTGCAATAGGCATGCTTGTTTCTGGCCCATGTATATTGCTTCTGATTTGGCTCAAGATTTACCACAAAAGAATTCACCACCAAAGCATCATCGGAACAGTACACCACTTTTTTGCAAGTTGTAAACAACTTTAACTTTTCGGATAATAAATGCTGTTTGTCCTCAAAATTTTCGCGATGTGCTTGGCCAAGGTGTGTAAATACCCCGATGCTTGGTTGAATAATTTCAGCCAATTGTTGCATTTCTTCGGGTTGAGAAATTCCCGCTTCGAAAATCCCCAAATTCGCATTGGAATTCAAATTCCAAACCGATAATGGTACTCCAACCTGTGAATTGTAACTTTTGGGACTACGAACCACCCGGCAACTATTTTGCAAAACCTGATTCAACCACTCCTTTACAATGGTTTTTCCATTGCTTCCGGTTATACCGATAACGGGAGAATTGAAATGCTCACGATGCCTGGCTGTAAGTGTCTGAAGTGCTTTTAATGTATCCTCGACACGAACAAAAGAAGCATTTGTATATTTTTTTAGGCTTACATCATCCTTACTAATTACAAAAGCCCGAACGCCTTTCTGGTATAAGTCCGAGATGTATTTGTGCCCGTCGTGGCGATCGCCTACAATGGCAAAAAATACAGCTTCCTCAGGCAGATATAAAGATCTGCTGTCAATTGATATGGACTGAATTTCATAATCGGCATTGCCAATTAGTTCCCCACCAACAATTTGGGCTATCAATCCTATGGAGTACAATTGCTCAGATCTCATTTAATAAGGCTTTGAATAAATGTCTTAATGATTTAAAATTCTATTTTGCTTCTGAATGATTAATGGCTTTGGTATAGCACTCACGACAAAGCGGTTCGTACTCGTCCCTCTCACCCAATAAAACCAATTTTTCGGCTTCTGATAATCTGTGAGAGTAATTGGCCAGATTTCCGCAACGCATACAAATTGCATGCACTTTGGTTACATATTCAGCACAAGCCATTAAGCTTGGTATTGGTCCAAATGGTTTTCCTTTAAAGTCCATATCCAAACCAGCTACAATTACTCTTACACCTTGGTTTGCCAATTCATTACAAACATCGGATAAGCCTTCATCGAAAAATTGTGCTTCATCAATTCCAACAACATCAACATTGCTGGCCAATAGTAAAATATTAGCAGAAGTTTCTACAGGAGTTGATCGAATAGAGTTTGAGTTGTGCGATACCACCTCATCTTCGGAATAACGAACATCGATATGAGGTTTAAAAATTTCTACGTTCTGTTGCGCAATCTTAGCACGATTCAAGCGACGGATTAATTCTTCTGTCTTACCAGAAAACATCGAACCTACAATCACCTCAATCCATCCCTGTCGACCTGCTCTGTTTATATCATTTTCAAGAAACATCTATTATAGTTTAGGTAGTTTTATGCCACTTATCATTGAATTCCAATCCACATGGAAAGCATTCAATGCGTAAACGACATTGTAATGTGATTATTTAAAAATTCAAATGGTTGTTACATCGATATACAAAAATAGGAAAAGAATCTTAGCAGAGAGAAAACAATCAAATCAAAAAAATCTCGTTTCTTTGTATAGATTTAATTTAAATCAATAACAAGCTCATTAACATGGATCATAAATTATTACTTCAACTGCTCCAAAATAAAACAGAGGAAATTCAAAACCTTTTGGGTCATTTCAAGAACAATCCTAATGATTTAAATAAAGGTTTGAATCTTTTGGCAGATCGAATTGAAAGCCTTTCCAAAGAATTTGAATTTATGAAGGATGGTTTTTCAAAAGTAAATTCTTCTGTTCCAAAAGAGGAAAATTTAGATTTGTCAAATGCTGAAAGTAGCGAAGCCAAAGTGATTCATCATGAAGAAAAAAAAGAGCCAATTACAGAGGTAACCAAAGAAACTGTGAAGATAAAAACTGAAACAGTATCAGAAAATTCAACAGAAGAAAAAGTGGAATCCATTGTAATTAGCTCAGAAAAACCAAAAGAAGAAAAAACTGATACTGACGAAATATTAAATGACCAACTGCAAAAGAAATCAACAGAGGTAATTGGTGAAAAATTAATCAATAACAAGCTTAGCGATATTCAAACTGCAATTGGTATTAACGATCGTTTTTTATTTATTCGCGAGCTGTTTGAAAACAATCTGGAAGCTTACAATTCCAGTATCAAATTCATTAACGAAACTGGCAATATTAGTGTTATTGAGGAACACTTTAAAAACAACACCAACTGGGATTTCGAAAATCCTACGGTAATTCAGTTTATGGAACTTACTAAAAGAAAATTCTAAGAAATGTCAAAATTATACCTTATTCCTACTCCAATCGGAAATTTGGAGGATATGACCATACGATCTATTAATACTTTAAAAAGTGTCGATTTAATTTTGGCAGAAGATACCAGAACTTCTGGTTTTCTTTTAAAACACTACGAAATTAGCAAACCTCTTTTGTCTCATCATAAATTTAACGAACACAAAACCTCCGAAAATATTGCCAACAGAATTTTGGCTGGCGAATCGGTTGCCCTGATTTCTGATGCTGGTACTCCTGCAATATCTGATCCAGGTTATTTTCTGGTAAAACATTGTGTTGAGCAAGGTATTGAAGTGGAGTGTTTGCCTGGTGCAACAGCTTTTGTTCCTGCTTTGGTAAACTCTGGATTGCCTAACGACAGGTTTTGCTTCGAAGGATTTCTTCCTCAAAAAAAAGGAAGACAAAGCAAACTAAATGAGCTGGCAGAGGAAAGCAGAACCATGATTTTTTACGAATCACCTCATCGATTGGTAAAAACTCTACAGCAATTCGCCGAAGCATTTGGTGAAGAAAGAAAAGCTTCTGTTTCGAGAGAGTTGACCAAACTTCACGAAGAAAATGCAAGAGGAACACTTGCCGAATTAATTGCTCACTTCAGCTCCAAAACAGTAAAAGGCGAAATTGTTATCGTACTTGAAGGAAAAACTGTCGTAAAGAAAAAGAAAGAATACATTAAGAAAGACAGGGTATAGTCAATTAACAATGTTCAATTAAGAATTAATAATATTCTTTTAGCTAAAGCATTCAAGCTATCAAGTTAAAAAATGACAAACAATTAAATTGGGGTTTACAATTTTATCCCAATTATTCATTAATCATTATTAATTGCCAATTGATTTTTAGTCTTCGTGAGAAAACTTAGGACAAGAGATGGCCTTATCGCCTAGTTTTTTCACTTTTTGGCGACGTTTTAGCTTTCGAATTTCTCTTGGATTTGAGTAGTTGTAGTTGTAGGTTAAGGACACCTCTAAACCTCCTCTACTAGATGATGCTACCTGTAAGTCTGATACATTGATATCATAGGTTAGCATGATTTTTAATCGCTTTCTCTCATAACCAAATGCAGGAATAATATCTTGAGTAAATCGATACCACAAGCCATAATGAAAAATTGTACCCCTATTACCGAAAAGAGTCATAAAGTTTGCCCCAGCAATCCACTCATTGGCATTTTTTTCAGTAGTATACATGATTTCAGGTTTGAAATACATTCTTGGACTAATCCTACTTTCAGCACCTGCATGCAATGCAAATCGTCTTTTAAGATTATTGGTGCTATAGTTGATATCCTGACTTTCGTATCGATAAAATGATTCCTTTGGTTCGTTGATATGACTTACTGAGGTTCCCATGAAATACTTCGTCTTGCCACGGAAATAAGTTACCTGCATACCCAGTGAAAAATCCATGTAAAATAGTGATTGAGAAATAAAGTCCTCTCCGGTCTCACCACCTTCCAATTGCTCACCAAATGTTAGCTTACTTAAGTCAACTGATTTATTAATCATTTCAACTCCAACACCACCATGTAAAAAGAGTGTATTTCCCGCATTCAAACTCTTGTTAAGAGAAGATGCGAACATTACCTGGGTGGTTTTTAATCCCCCATCACCGGCTTTGTCATTAAATATCATACCACCAACTCCAATCCACGACGAACTTAGCAATTGGGTTGACAATTTACCATCAACAAAAACCGACTGAGAAACAAAAGGAATTGTAACACTATTCCACTGGTTACGATAATTTATACCTCCACGAAGATTATAATCCGAATTACCAGTAAGCGCAGGATTTAACAATAATGGAATAGAATAGAACTGAGAAGAGTGTACACGCTGAGCGGAGAGTTTAGAAACTCCCAAAATTATACTCAACAGTAAAATAAGAATACTCTTTCTCATAAACACTCATTTGGGTTTGCCATCTACCCCTATTAACTACCATAATATTGGCATAAAACCCCAAAAACAAAATATGAAAATGGGTAATATTTCCTTATTACCCAGGTTTTTTAACATCTAATTTGACAAAATATCTATCATTTTTGTCGCTCCAAATATAACTAATCAAATTTTAAAACTATCATTAATAAAAATCGATTGGTCAAATCTATCTTAATATCGTAATGTTACCTGAATCCTGAATTTGACTTCCATCTTTAAAAGTAACTTTCAAGAAATACACATAAGCATCCATATCCACATTTTGTCCTTTATAGGTGCCATCCCATCCAGCACCTGTGCCACGATGCATATGAACAGATTGGAATACTGTATGACCAAGACGATTTACAATAAGTAAACTCATGCTTTGCACCTCTTCCACATCACCTGCAAGTTCTAACCTATCATTCTTACCATCGCCATTAGGTGAGAATGCTGTTGGTAAATACACATTAAATTGACTTCCATTAGTAGATACATTAATTGTATCTCTACCAATACAACCAAACTCATTAGTTACCTCAACACGATATTCTCCAGCTTGACTCACTTGAATGACCTGATCAATTTCGCTTGGCTTAATTTCAACACCTGAATTAACATACCACATGTATGATACAAAATCTTCACCAGCATCTAAGTTAACCACCTGACCGTTTGTCAATACAATATCATCACCTAAATCTACTTCTGGAGTTGGATTGAAGGTAACCTCAATACAATCTTCCTCAGTATTTCCGTTCTGATCGGTCACATAAACACAATATTTACTACTCTTTTCAACATATATTCCTTCCTCTGTTGATTCCGAAGGAGTCCAACGATAAGTTGGAGTAAAGTCTGCATTATTGGTCTTTATTTCAGGTGTCAAGTAGATTCTCTCTCCCAGACAAACATTATCGATATCAGCACCTAAATCAACGGCAAATTTACCTTCGCGCTTGGTAACATTTATTTCATCTGCTCCAATACAGCCTTGAGCACTAGTTACTCGAACAGAATACACATTTTCATCTGTTACGGTAATGGTTTGGGTAGTTTCACCGTTTGGCAACCACTCATATGATCCACCTACACCACCATCACCAGCATCAAGCGTTGCACTTTCATCATCAAACAGAACGATATCATCGCCCAGATCAACAATTGGTAATGCATGAACAGTAATCGTAACTTGATCTGTTTGTTCATTTCCAGCATCATCGCGAACTGTTACCGTATAAAGTCCAGATTCGTTAACTGTTAATGTGGAAGTTATCGCACCATTTGACCATAAATAGGTATAGTTCTGAGAAATCGATGGATTAGGATTCAAAACAATCTCTTCGCCCACACAAATATCCTGATCATCACCTAATTCAATTGCAAATACATCATTCACACTTGTAATAATAATCTCATCTGAAGCCGAACAGCCATTAGCATTTGTAACGGTTACACCATAAGTATTACTTGTGTTTACCTGAATGGTTTGACTCGTTTCTCCAGTAGACCATAGGTAATTTGCACCGGCATTTCCAGCATCAAGTGTTAAGACCTCTGCATCGGCCAATTGATAATCAGGTCCCAAATCGACTGTTGGAGCTTTCCAAACGGTTACATTAACAAATGCCGACGATTGTTTGCCTGTTTTGGTATCAGTAACTGTAACAGAGTAAACACCTGTTTCATTCACCTCCAATGTGTTATTAACCGATCCATCGGACCATAAATAAGTGTAGGTTCCATCAAAATCAATTTCTGGTGTTAACACCCTGCTTTCACCCTCACAGAAACTTAAATCTGCTCCTAATCCAACTGAGAAGGATTCAACAACTGTAACATTCGCATAAACGGTATCACCGGCACAATCAAATGCACTTCTTTCTATCAGTTTCACCTGATAATCTCCTGGAGTTACTGCCCATTGAACATCGAAGTTCAATTGACTATGGAAGTTGTCGCTTAAACGACTTGTACTTTCGTTGAGTACTGTTGCTCCAGCCGGAACAAAAATCTCATATTTTTCACTCTTCTCTATGGTTGCTGTATATGCATGAATGGTTCCAGACTGAATTACTGGTTCGTAATCGCCAAACACAGTATTTGGCAAGGCCATTACATCAACCTCCAGTGTTTGATTCGCCAAATCTTCCTCGACTGGTATTCCGCTCAATGTTTTTGCTTCAACAAGCAATATTTCTGCCCTGTGCGTTTTACCGGTTGTATTCGGAATCTCCAAATCAAAAGTAAATGAATTGGTATAAATTTCATTTGCCCCTTCTGGCAATTCTGCCGAAGCCCTATCAATAGAATACTTAAAAGTCCAAGGTTTTGGTCCAGTATAATTAACCGTTACGCTAAGCTTCCCATTTGTGTCCCCACCATTGTTTTTAGCACAAACATATGGCACCTCAAGATCTTCAAATACTGCTGTTGGAGTTGCATCGTCTACCACAACAAGCATAGTAAGTGCTTCTCCGAAACAGTGTGTGCCTAAATCTTCAGGATAAACTTTTACTTCGTAAGTACCTGGATCGCTAAACTGATAGTCTCCCGATTCGAATGTCGTCGAAGCCAAATAAGCAACTGATCCATTCGAGGTATTGGTTACCGACCAATGATACTTGTATGAAGTATTTTCATCAACTTTAAAATTAAGCTTTGTTCCCTTTACTACATACTGCTGCGCCACAGCCGCTAATCCTCCCATGAGGATCAGCAGTGCGGTAAACAGTGTTTTATGTAGTAAGGTTTTAAACATTAACTTCTAAATATTAATTCAACACAATTGTTCCATTAATAACTGGTAATGGATGAACTGTAATAGTTTTAGTACTTGCACCTTTAGGCATTGTTTCATGACTATCAGCAACAGACACTGCTTTAATTAACTCAACAGTCCAATCTTGATCTGTTGCCTCTGTATTAATAAAGAAGTTGTCTATATCAATACTGATAGTACCTGTTCCAGTAGTAAACTCCTTATCAACTCCACCTTCTTGAACAACCAAATTATCTTTTACAACACCATCCTTATCGGTAATTCTATAATACAATTTCCAAGGTTTAACACCTTCATAGGTAACATCAAATGTTTTAGTCTCTGCAGCTCCGTTAAACGAACATACTTTAATATCAGTAGCATCTGCAAACATGAAATTACCATCAGCAGGAAGAATTATTACTTCTTGAGATACGGCCTCACTGATACAATTATTTCCATCTTCCAAAGTAGCTTTTATTACGTATGTTTTCCCAACAGTTCCATCCCAAGTTATTTCAACGATATGATGATCTGCATTTGTTGTAGCCTCATCTGGATAAGCTAAAGCAATTCCAGGATCTAAAGCGGATGCATCTTTAGTTTCAACGGTCCAGTGAATCATTGTAACACCTCCTGGAGCTGTTACTTTTGTTAGATCAATTGAATATTGTCTTGCCACTCCATTCGTCACCTCTTGTTGAGCAGAAAGAGAGAAACTCATTCCTACCAAACAGGTCAAAAAGAATAAAAGTCGTTTTATTGATTTCATAGTATATTAGTTTAGCCAATTTTATTTAATTGTTATAGGCGAAATAACTGGTAATCCCTGAGCTGTATAAGTATAAGTCTGAGCAACAGGCAAGGTAATTTCCGTACCCGCACCATCTTTCAACTTAGATACTGTAATAGAGAATACGCCATCAGCATTTAAATTACCTCCATCAAGGAATAATTCAGCTTTAGGTATTGTAATTGTATAATTGCCAGCACCTGTCGCTGCTGTAGTATTTACATTTAAATATTTACCAGCTACATCTGTTCCATTTGTTGTAGTAATAGCATAGAATACTTGCGCTGGACGAGCAGTTTCATGAACCAAACTAGCTCCACTAAGAGTAACATTGATCTCCAAATCAACACCTCCCGATAAGTTACCAGCACAATCCTCTGAAGATGCAGGTGTATCTGTATAAGCAAAATTCATATCTGTTGGATCTGCTACTACCACAGTAATTGTTTTAAGATTATAACATGAATGAGCACCTGTTTGCTTAATTCTTAAATAATAAGTTCCTATAGCATCCCAAGTTACATCAACTTCATTAGTTATTGCAGTTCCAGCACCAATTGTGTAACCTGCAACAGCAGGAGTAGTACAGTTAGCATCAGAAAACACTTCCCATAAATAGGCGTCATCTTCCATTGTACCATCACCCTTATCGTGTTGTACCAAAAGGACACTGTAATCATAATTAGATCCAGTATAAACATTTTGTGATCCTGCATCTTCCCCTGGACCAGTAATTTGAGCAAACGCATTTGCAATACTAAATACTGCTGCTATTAATACTATTAGCTTTTTCATATTGTTCGATTTTAGTTTTTTTATTTTATTGTCACTGGACTAATTTCTGGTATTCCGTATAATGTTCTTGTATGAACATTTTCGCCACCAGTTGATTTAACCTTGATATCTCCTCCATACTTGTCCTTAGCAGAGGTGATGGTAATTATTTGATTTTTGTCTGAATATTCTGGTATAATGGCAAGATCATTAAACTTCATCATCTTGCTTTCGGTTACAGTTATTGGGGTTGTTACTGGTGTACCATCAATACTGTAGTATACTTGAATAGGATAAAACTTACTATCAACAATCCCACTTGTTTCAAGTATTAATTCCGTTTCGAATGTATTTCCTACATTCGAACAATCATTTGATGCCAATTCTTTAAATTCGATCGTGGCACTTCCGATCACTTCAATTGCAAATGCTCTTCTGGAAGAACATTCTCCAATTACTCCGTTGAATTCTTCAACGATTAGATAATACTTTCCTGGTGTATTCCAGGTAATATCGACCTCTGCTTTTTGATACTCTCCATCTTTAAACGAGAAATCTTCTGCAAGGGCCAGATTTTCATCCTTCTGATCTGCAAAATCAGCTACTTTGTAAATTTTCCATTCACATTCATTACCCGGATGTAAGGCTAAATTTGCCTTATGGGTACTCCCAACCAAAAACACAGCATCCTGTGCACTCGCAGATGCAAGCACAAACACCCCCAAAACGAGTGTAAGCAGAATTCTATGGATGAGAGATTTTTTCAATTAATTGTATTTAAAATTTTACTCTTTACTAATAGTTGGGCTTTTGAATACCTTCCCGGCCTTGCCGGGAAGGTTTTGTTTTTAGCCTTATGATATTTTCTTATTCAACTGTGAAAACAGAAGTAGCTGGCGAAGCTTTTATCACATAATTCGTTGCCTCACTATTATTACCATTATTAGCTGTTGGCTCGAATTGTTTTGAACCATCAACATCAGCAACCGTTCTAATAAATGGAGTATCAGTAGTTACACCTAAATTCATAGTAACATCTGCATCCGCAGGTGTTCCTAAAACGTTATCAATTGTAACCTTTAAGTATGCAACTGGATGTCCGGCATTTACACTAATACTGGTTCCTGTTACAGATCCAATAGTAGTAGACGAAGATGTTGATTCAACAACTTTTACTTCTAGGCCAGCATCGTTTGCCTTTGTCCAAGTATAATCAAATCCCCACTGTCCATTCCATGGCTGAGCATCTGTATTCATACTTATTTTATAGAAGAATGTAGATGTTCCAAGATCTGTTGTAGCCGGTGGGTTTGCTAAAATTCCACCAGAGAATGAATTACACTTTGACATTGCTTCTGCCTTTATAGTAGGAACATCTGCAGGATCTACACCTGTTAAATCAATTGCTGCAAAAGAAGTTGCATTCAATGCTTCTAACACAAAATCGATCTGTCCAGCTGATACTGAAATAAAGTATCTTCTTTTTGTAGAACATGCTCCACTTGCTCCATTGTATTCTGCTACTTCAACAGCATAAACTTTGCCTGTAGTGTTAACGTCTAACCACTGAATCCCAACTTTATGAAAGTCTTCTCCCTCATAGGTATCAACTCCAAGACCTGTATACTTTTCAGTAATATCAGTTTTCGTAGGATCGTAGGTATAAAACTTGTATTTATCAGTTGCTGCTATTCCTACAGCATCAAATGTTCCACTTGCATCTACTTCAAACACATTCCATTCATAATGATTTCCTGTATGTAAAGCTACTTGAAATCCGTGAAAACTACCTACAGAGTGAGATGCTGCATTATCAGGAGTTCCTCCCTGTGCAAAAACACCATAAGATCCTAAAACGAATATTAAGGCTAAGCTTAGTTTTAATAGTTTTTTCATAAGGCTTATATTTTTATTTGATTGATTCATTTTTTATTAATCAGTTGTAATACCTGTTGTTGCAGGAACAGCTCTAACTAAATATTTCACTTCATTTTTAGAATCTGCTTTACCATCTGCATCTTCAGTTCCTAACGCATCTGCTCCTGAAGTAATGGTTAATATCAAATCTAGGTCTTCATCTTGTCTATTGCTGTTGGTTGTATAGGATACTGAGATATTACTCTCTGCTGTTCCTTCGGCAATATCAATTTTAGATCCTGAAGTTTTTGCCACACCATCAACAGTAATATTTAATACGATACCTTCATCTGTAGTTGTTCCTGTTTTTTTATCTACCAATGTAAATGTATAGTTCCAAGCCACAGTCTTCGCTGTAACAGCATTCGTTGCCAAGTTATGAGCTTTTACGACATAATTTCTTGCTGTTAAGCCAAAGTTATCATCTGAATTATCTCCAACTGTTCCTTTATCTTCAACTGGATTATCTACGGTAGCACAAGCATCTTCTGTTCCAGTAAGCTCAGCATAAATATCAAATGTATTTGCAACAACAGTTACTTGTAGCAATCTATTAGTTGTACAGTGATCATTCGATTCTCCAATAGATACATAATAACTCTCTGCACCTGTGTTTGCAACCAACCATTTAATATAAATTTTAGCTTCCGTATTAGCAGGAGTAGTTGGTGTTGCTCCACCTAATGTTGCTCCACTTGCATCTGTAAAAACAAAATGAGTTCCTAATGTTGCCTCTGCTGTTTTGTTATCTAAAAAGACTTTCCAATCATAGGTATTGGTTCCAACACGAGTTCCTCCATTTACCTGATAGTAGTGATAAGAGCCTTCATAAGGCATAGTACCTGTATTGGTTTGAGCAAACATCATACTAGATGTTCCCAATATCATTATTAAAGCTATAATTAAACGTTTCATATTATATTGTTTTCTTATTTATTAATCATGCTGAATAGTTGTAGTTGCAGGATTCTGGTTCACAACCAAAGTGACAGTAATATCTCCATCAGTTCCAAAATCATGGTTACTTGGCTTAACACCATAACTATCTCTAGCCCCAGTAATAGTCACCTTATAAACTTGAGCAGCACCTCCTGGTGTATTCGTAAATTCTTTACTAAATAGATTCGATGTACCTACATTCACGTTAGTATAATCGGTTTCTGTACCATCAGTTTCTGTAATTGTATAATCAACAAACCAAGGAGCTTTTCCTCCAGTAAAAGAAAGTGTTTGAGAAAGTGTAGTTTTTGGATCTGTTGTAGCACAAGTAGGATCAACCGATGCGAACGTAATAGTTGAATTATTTGCTATTACTTTAACTTCAAAGGTATTAGTAGTAGAACATAAATCTGGAGTTGTCTCCACTACAGTTACTGTAAAGGTACCTTCCGTTGTCCAGGTCACAGTTGCCTGATCAAAACCTCCCGAACTCCCATTATCAGCCAATGTTCCTCCTCCTGAAATAGACCAAACATATGTATTTGTACCAACAACAGGTACACGATATTTATATTCAGATCCTACATATACTTCATTTCCTGCAGAAGTCTGACTATCATTTGTCCAAGTCTGAGCTGAAGCAACATTAATAGCCATTACACTTAATAATGTGAAAAGTAAATTTTTAACTAATCGCTTTTTCATAGTATGTATAGTTTAAGTTTATCTTTATTAATTATGCTGTATTAATTGAGGTGAAGGCAATGCATTCACTTTTATTTCAATTTTATTACTTGTCTTCTCACAAGAATTATTATCTATCACTTTTACAGTAATCTCGTCTCCGTTTGCAAAAGCACTTGATGTTAATTGATTGCCACTAATTGTATAGTTTGCATCACTTGTTAATTGCGTTCCGTTTAAATAAAACTCATAAGTATAAGCTGTCACACCTCCTGAAACTGTTGCTGTAACAACTACAGGTTCTCCCTCACAAATAGTATTATTGTCTGCTGCAATATTTACATCCAATACTGTTGGTTCATTAATTGTAATATTAGTTTGAGCCACACATCCATCTCCATCTTTCACATACAAAGTATGCGTTCCTGCAGGCAAACTGTATACATTAGTAGCAGCTTGATAATTTATATCATCCTTACTGTAGGTGTAAGATCCATCTCCTCCGCCAGCAGTAATTGTTACATCGGCATTACCTCCGTTACATAAAATCGGACTTGTTTCTGATAGACTAATGGTTACAGCTGGTAAAACGGTAACATTAAAGCTGCAGTTTGCAGTATTACCCGAACCATCAGTTGCTGTATAAGTAACAGGAGATGTTCCAACAGGGAAGATATCTCCTGGATTATGAGTGCTAGTTAAGGTGACTGTACAATTATCTGTTGCAGTTGGAGCAACCCAATTTACATTGTTATTACATGCTCCTACTATTTTATCTGATGGACATCCCACTATGATTGGATCTTCCGTATCCACATCAGTACCTATAGTATGAGTCTCACTTACCGCACATCCATTTGTTGTAGTAACCGTAACATCATAGCTACCTGCGGTAACATCACTTAAATCTTGAGTTGTGGCAGTAAAACTTGTATCACCTTGCTTGGTCCAACTGTATTGATAGATTGGTGCACCTGTAGTCCAAGAAACACCACTGGCAATATTACCATCATGTGCAAAACTTCCCACTCCTGAAATGGTAGTTCCACTTCCTTCATTTAAAGGGTAAGCTCCCAACAAACCAGACTCATTTCCATCCATAATTTGAGTCATTCCATTAAAAATCTGACTCTGTGAACGAGCAGTGTTCCAGAATCGCACATGCGAAATCTCTCCATCAAAAGGATCGTTAGTGCCTCCATCAAAAACACCAGTCCCAATACGCAGGTAATCCGAAGGGTCTCCTCCAAAGTAATCGTTAATAGGAATAGAAACCGATAAACTTTCCACTTCCTGTCCATCAATATATAATACTAATTGACTTCTATTTCCAGAAAAAGCTACATGATGAAATTCATCATCATCTAGGTTATTAACAACAGGATAATGAACAGAGTAATTTTGCCCTAACCTTGTATGAACCCAACCGTGAAGATTTCCTCCATCAATTCCGAACTCTATGGTATTGTTCTGTCCAAAAAAGCTATACTGTCCTGAAGTGTAATTATTCCCCGATTTAAGTTTCACCCATCCTTCCACTGTGAATTCACTTGCATTGTAAAGCGGGCTCCAAGAATTGATCTGAACACCTCCTGTAGTCCCATCAAAATTCAAAGCATTGGCTTCTCCACCTGTAACATTTATATCAATTGCACCTGTAGCTGAACCTGAACAATCAACATCTGTTTTACTTATAAGAGAAAGATTTATTGGAGCAGGTTCATTAATTGTAATATTATCTTGAGCAATACATCCTTTTCCATCCTTCACATAAAGAGTATGCATTCCAGCTGTCAATTCAAACACATTCGTTCCTTGATAATTGGTTCCATCCTTACTATAGGTATAGGATCCATCTCCTCCACCTGCAGTTATTGTGACATCAGCACTACCTTTATTACACAGAATTGGATTTGTTTCAACTAAACTAATGGTAACTGCATTTAATACAGTAACATTAAAGCTAAAAGTAGTAGTATTGCCAACAGCATCAGTTGCGGTAAACGTAACACTTGTTGTTCCCACAGGAAATACATCACCCGAATCATGAGTGCTTGTTAGAGTTGCCGAACAGTTGTCAGTTGCAGTAACAACTGGCCAGGTTACATTATTAGAGCATGCGCCAACGATAATATCTCCTGTCGGTCCCCCTGATATTGTTGGTTTTATATCATCTATCGCAGTAATAGTCTGAGTTACATTAATACTGTTATTTGCATCATCAGTTACAGAATATATTCTTGTTACAATAAAAGGAGATGCTATTGTTCCTAAACCTCCATTATCAGAATCAGAAACCCAAGCAACAGTTGGTACAGCTGTACAATTATCTGCTTCGTCAGTTACAACAGTAATATCTGGACCTGGTACACCACCAATGCACTTTACTGCCAAAGGAGCAGGATTCGAAGCGGTAGGAGCTACATTATCACCCAACACATTCATCTCATACGTAGCTTCATTACCAGCTTCATCTGTAGCTGTAAGTATCACTTTTTCGCCTCCAAACACTTTTGTGCCTGCAGCAGGATTTTGAGTAATCACAAGATCTGCATCACAATTATCAATTGCATCAACGCCTACTGTATAATCTGGCAAGGTAAATTCGCAAGCACCTCCCAAATCGATTGTGTTTGCAGGAAGGGTAGCTTTGATAAATTGCGGAGGTTCTACATCTGAATTAACCGAATAAAATTGTATACCATCAATTAAATTCCCTGAACTAGATGATGGACTGACTGTTTTTATTTGAAAACGCACTTTACCTCCTGGCAATGAACTTGGAACTGTATAAGATCCTGAATGAACCACCCAAGCATCACCATGATTATTCTGTATAAGTGCAACATCAACTAAGCTTGTTGCATCTGGTCCAATTTGCAACATCACTTTTTCAGAGCTGCTATTTCTATATCTATAGGTAACAGCCCAAACCATCTCTGCTCCTGGATTTACATCAATATCCTGATACATGGTATTGGCCCCATTTGAATTCAATTCACAAAACTGGCCTCCATCTGGTGTATCAACACCTAAAAATCCCGATCTCCAGATCTCAATTCCATGAGGAGTGCTACTCCATCCATTTACTGTTGAATAAACTTTCCAATCTTGTGTTAATACAGGTTCATTAAAGGTCCAATTCTCAATGGTAGTTTCACAAGGAGATACCACATAAATTGAAAATAAATTAGAATATTCACCATTTCCACAAGCACTTATCCCTCTAACTTTTAATTCTCCCGAAGTTGCGTCAGCAGCAAAGTTTACTATAATCTCATCACCATTATTTGTGATATCCGCACCTGTTCCTGAGTATACCCATTCATAACTTGTAGCATTTGCTACAGCAGGTATTCTGTAAATAACCCCAGTCTGTCCCGATTGAACAATTGCATCCCCTGTAATATCACTAGCATCTCCCGGTACACCATTTACAGTAACGGTAAGCTCATTTGTATTTCCTCCCTCACAATCGGTTATGCTTTTCTCTCTTATTCGAAGTTTAAATACACCTAGAGCTGTCCATTCTTTTGAAAAAGTAAATTTTTGATAATTACCACTATCAAATGTCACAGTACCTTGACTAACCATTTCATACTGTATTGGATTGTTATCAGCATCCAACAAAGGATTACCATCAACATCAAAAATATCCATGAACATCTTAGGGGAATCTACAAAACCATAGGCTGTATATTCAACCACATCTCCTTGACAAACAGACTGATTTGGCACAAACACAGGAACTACCTGCCCCAAGCCACTTGTAAGGCCAAGAATAGAGAAAAACAAAAAGGGTAGAATTATATGGCGTAAAAATCTTATCAAATGCTCTTGTTTAGTGTATAATTAAGTACTTACAGCGCTTAAAATAAGCTATTTTTTTCCAATTTATAAACATCTATACGGCAATTGTTAAAAAGTGTTTACTTATTTTTTGATTAATTTCATCTTAAAGGATTTTTTTATCCGTTATTGACAAATATTAACCATTCTTAAACAAGCATTCATAAAGTAATATCAACCCCTCATCAATAAGTCAAAACCATTCATCTATAAGTTAATATCACTAATCAACAAAAACCAAATATTGACACAATAAAAAATGACTCCATACGCAGAGTCATTTATTTAAGGGGTGGCAAATATACGCAACACAAGTAAAAAAAGAAGAGTAAATTATCTTAAATTTAGGAATACATTCCAGAATCTTACCAATCACATCTTGTTTTACACTAAAAAAACACAAAGCGTAAAATAGCAAGTTGAATAGCTGTAATAATAGCATTAACACCTGCTATTTGATAAATACTCCATCAAACTTTCATAATATCACATAAGCGTTTGATGGCTTTATTAAAACGTTCGTTTTTTCATTAAAGCCTTTCATGATTTTTTGAAAACTTTGGTTAATTCATTAAAGCCTTTGGTAATTTTATTAAAGCTTTGATAAAATTACCAAAGCATTGATGACCGGAACCAAAGGTTTGGTAAAAAAACGAAAGCTTTGCTAAAATTACCAAAGCGTTGGTTATTTCATCAACAAAAAGAGTGGCAAAAAACCTAAGTCTTTTGCCACTCGCAACATTTCACAACCCAAAGTTATAATTATTCTTCGTTATCTTTAGTTTTGTCCTTGCTATTTCCGGTTCCTGGGAAATAGTGCTTCAAGCCATCATACAAAGGCTTTGCTCCAGGAACTCCATCTTTTGATGCTTGCTTGATATAATTGTAAAAACTCAACATGGAAGAGTAAGCCTCACTACCACATAAAGTGGCCGTATCATTAAGCATACTCACCAATTGTTCAAGGTCTCGGGCTATGGAATGCAATAGCTTCCAAGCCTCCATATCCACCTTCACCTCGTCCATTTTAATGTATGAAGGTGCTAATGTTGGATTTTTCCCGACTCCTTCGTAGGAACGCTCCACAAAATCCATCATGTGTTCTCCCAACTTTGGCAGATCTTTTTTCTGTTTCGGCGACAGAGCGATTAATAAAGTACTTAACTCTGTTTTTAATCCCGTAAGATTGGTTTCAATGGCTTCTCGTTTGGGGTCATCTACTACCAGATTTATTCTATTTTCGATAGTCATAGTATAAATTTTATTTTTGGGTTGATCATTTCTGAGCAAATCAACTGTAGGATGATAATAAAATTACCAAAGGAACTAGTAAGCTTAGGTTATTTCGCTTAACATCTCAATTCCAATATTGTGGGCTACATTAAAGGTAATCATAAATAGTTCACACACTTTAACAAAAACCTAACAACTGGCACATTTTAGGTTAAACAACATTTAAAAGTTATTAAACAACAATATGCATTTGTCAAGTTTAATTTTTAATTGACAAAAAAAACCTGACGTAAGTACATCAGGATTTCTTCTTATTATTTAAATACTTAACTATTCGTGAAATATGCCTATGGGGCTTGGAGCATCAACCATATCAATAGTAACTATATTTGAGTAGGTAACACAACCTGCTCCTTTACTTGCTTGGCGAACAAAAAAAGTTGTTTGTGTAATTGAACCAATATTTGAAGTGTAATCCAAACTCTCTGCATTTTCAATTAAAGTCCAACTCATCAAGTCGGTTTTAGGATCAGAATTTAATTTTGTTGTGTAATACCATTGGTAGGTAAAACTGGTTTCATTGCCTGAGGTAGTTGCAGGACTAACATTTAAAAAAGGATCCAATTCGTTTCCTTCACAAACTTCCTGATCACTTGATATTTCACCTCCCGAAAAATTCTCTCCACAAATTGCCTGGTAAATTGGATTGGTCATCAAGTCTGTTTCACCTCCAAAATTACAGTTGTTCTGATAATCAGTCAAACCATCGTTACTGGCAGCTCCATCACATTGCAATACAGGATAAAGATTTGGATTCAAATGATTACCATCATCCGATCCATCAATTGATCCCAATATATATACATTGGAAGGGTCTGAACTTGTAAAACCTCCATGATTTGTATCGGAACCTGTATGTACAAAATCACCCAATACAATTAAAGTACCTCCAGCCTCAATCGTCATTTTATTTTCGGTAATCAAATCCCCCTCAACAATCAATACACCATCGGTTTGAATCACCACATCTGAGTTATTATCAACAACCAAGTTTCTTACCATTAATTTTCCTGTACTGGTAATGGTAAGTAAATTTTTATTCAAATTTAAATCTGGATTAGGATCTGAACGACGGTCATCCTCGGTAGAAATGGTTATTGGAGTCTGCCCTGGAGGTGGGACAACACCTGCTATATTAAAAAACGCTGTACTGATTAGAGTAATAATTACACAAATCTTTTTCATATCTCTAGGGGGTTTACAAAGTTACATCGTCTTAATTTAGTTAAATTAAATCACATATACGAAAAAGCGATAAATTTGCTTAAGAAGTACAAACTCATCGCTTTGACAATACCTTAGTTATTTATTAGCCTAGTTTAATTTGAGAAAAATATCCCTATGGGACTTGGTTGTGGGTTTACTGTAACAACTACAGGAACACGATTCGGGCTCAAACAAGTTGCTGATTCTCCTTCAGCCACATAATAGGTAGTAACTCCTGCTCTATCTGTTGGAGGAATAAAATTGATTAAAGGAGTATCGTCTGTTTCTGTCATGTAATAATACAATTCATACGAAGGATCACTAGGTGTAGCCCGAATAACATTTGCTGTAGCATCCTTACAATATGTCACATCGTTAACAGTTGGTATAGAACTAACATCTTTAACAGTGATTTTAAATGTATAATAACAAGTGGTATATCCTGGAGGAACAGCGTAATAAGTAGTAGTCCCAATATCTGCAAGAAATTCATTACTTATAGTAAATTCTTCCGTTACCCCTTCAACAATAGGATAATTGTCGTAAAAACGACTACCAGAAGGAAAATTACCGCTCACCTCAGTGATTGGAATAGAAGCTGATGGTCCCAAGTTACAGAAAAAGAATTCCTGATCACTGTTAATTTCTTCTACGGTACAATTAGCAGCTACATAATCTTCTGCATCAATTATAATTTTTACAGGAGTCATAATCGGCTCCCCAACACAGTCCCCATCTGTTTCGTATCCTTGAATAATGCTAAAACCAGAGATAGTTGTTCCCGAAGTTGCACCAGTACCAGTCGAACCACCACCTCCACCTACAGCTACAGATGGATCACAATTCGAATTCCCTAATATGGAACAATCCTCTGTAACTTTTACAGTATAGGTTAGTGTTCCCAGAATCTGATCCGGTCCTTCAGATGGAACCGGCAGATTTCCAATTTCCCACACAATAGAACCTGTAGCACCTTCTGCCACATCATAAGTTACAGCACCTACATTAACACTCGAACTAACATATTCAGTAGTATAAGGAATCGGTAACACCAAACGCGCATCGTTCACGACTTCTGTTCCACGATTACGAATTTCCATTTTATAGCTAATTGTTTTCCCCGGTTCAACTATTGTACCATCTACAATTTCTCCTGTAACACCTTCAATGTGGGTAATAATATTTGTAGCTTCTGCTTCCGGCACATAAGCATCCACAGCCATGGCCAAAGCAAAAATTGCATAAGTATCCTGATTAGTTCCATATCTGAATTTCGTAGTGGTTTGCGAATTAGCTATATTCACATTACCAGAATTCGGAACATCAAACATAGAAATATCAACTCCCGTATTATTTACCAGATTTGGATTCCTGGAATTACCTCCTGTTGAAATTGAACTATTAAAAAAGTTAGCTGTATTATTGTCATCATGATTTAACCTCGCCCAATTGGTTTGAGCCGCATTTTGTATTTCTATAAAATCGCCTGCAATATTAACGTCTCCTTCACTAGCCATCAGACCCAATTTAACATTTACATCTCCGCTCTGTACAGCCTTAAATCCTGAGATTGGCAATTCGTAAGAAGTACTTGCTCCACCTAAATGCTGAACATAGGCATATCCATCAAAAAGCGTTACATCACGCCATTTCATTTTAGAATTTTCATAAACAACAACTAAGCCCCAGCCTCCAGAGTAACCAGTTCCACCTCCGTCACCTTCCAATAAAGCCATATCTGCTACAAAATACTCACCAATACCATGTTCCTGTACATAGTCGGTCACCTCGGCATAGGCAGCAAAAATGGAAGATTCTAAATTTGTTGGATAATGAATATCATCAGCTCTGGCAGTTATTTTCTGGTAAGCGGATTCACCTGAATGTTTAATGTATATTTCTCTCTTGTTGTAGGTTTTGGTAACCACACCTGTTTCTACACTCGTAAAACCGCTAACATTTCCACTTACTTCTGATGTATTTCGATAATAGCTGGTACTTGAGTTGGGATTACTTCCTCTTTTCAACTCATTAATTGTGATTATTATATCTCCAGCTTCTGAATATATAGTTATGGGATTAAATGAGGCTGTCATTATTCCTGATACGGTATTTACATTCGCTGTCACTTCAATATAACTACCATTACCTACTCTATAATAAACTTCACCACTGCTATAAAACAAAAATACGACATCTGGATTTACATTAGTTTTAAAGGTATAGTAAACTAAATAATTCGTCCTATTTCTACCAACATCATACCGATTAACTGTAACCGAACAATCTGAGTAAGGAGCATAATCATTATGCTCTATAGTAAAATTTTCATCCACAGCCTGCAGAACAGTTCCCATCTTAGAAATGGTAAAAATATTGTTAGTTGTTGAAGAACGCCCGGTCCAGTACAAACCTGCATAAACGACATTAGAACATTGAGGCTTTGCATCATTTTCGGTAGAAAAATCGAGAGTTGCCGAAGAGGAGTTTAATGTATTAGGGTCTGAGTCAACATCAACATAAACCATATCACCAGAATTATTACCATTATTAGAATAATTTTCCAAGGTCAGATTGGTATTTCCAATCATGGTAAAATCCCCCTTTACACTATATATTTTTTGCGTAGGTGTATTTTGAGAAGTTCTTTGTTCAAAAGGTACAGTTACTGTTGTAGAAATCAAACTTACAGTTTTCGTTGTATAATCTCTCCAACCTCTATTCCTCCCCCAATCTTTATAGTATTGATAATAAATTGTATAAATCCCCACTCCAAGCCCCGTAAAATTATAAGGCGCATAATTTTCTGTATGAACCAAATTCCCGGCAGAATTATATAATCTAACTCTAAGTGTTCTGCCACCATAATTCCAATCCACATCAATTCTGCCATCAGAACAGCTTGCGCATGTTGGATTTGTTAATGTCTCAGAGTATGTTTGTGCAGAAACGAAACCACTCAACAATCCAAAAAATAAGAATAAAACTATCCTAGAGAAAAAAGTATCCATAATTACTGTTTAACAGTTAATGTTTTTTAAGGGGGGAACCAAATATAACTGATTTGTTAGAATTTAAATCAAATCATAAGTATTTTTTACATTAATCAAGTTATTTTTGCAACAATTCAAACATATTAGTAAATGAACAAATACAAACACATCTTCTTCGACCTTGACAGAACCTTATGGGATTTTAATGCGAACTCTGAAATTACCTTAAATCAATTGTATCGAGATTACCAATTGCAAAACATTTTCGGAAGCTTCCTGTTTTTTAAATCACGATTTGAATATCACAATGGTAAACTTTGGAATGCTTATTATCAAAACAGAATCAAGAAGGAAGATTTAATGTATAGAAGATTCTATCTATGTTTGAAAGAATCGGGAGCAGACGATTTAGATTTAGCGAAAGAAATTGCTCAGGATTTTATTGAAATAAGCCCTTTACAAACCAAAACCTTTCCCAAGGCACATGAAATGTTGCAACAACTAAAAGAAAAAGGGTATCAATTGCACATTATCACCAATGGATTTAACGAGGTTCAATACAAGAAACTCACAAACTGTGAACTCATATCCTATTTCACAGAAATTATAACATCTGAAGATGCCGGAGCAAACAAACCCTCACCTTTGATATTCGAATATGCATTACAAAACACCGGCGCCACAACAAACAATAGCATTATGGTTGGTGATGACTTGAAAACTGACATTGCAGGAGCAAGAAAATCAAATATAGACCAGATCTATTTCAATTCGAATAAAACCAAACACAGTGATGATGTAACTTACGAAGTCAATGAATTGATAGAAATCACAAAAATTCTGTAAAAAACGCTCAAACCTTACAATTTAAAATCACTTTTTAAGATATTTTAACAATTCATAAGCAAAAACTGCCGAAGAGCATGTTTTTTGCAATAAAACAAAACCTATATTTGCAGCGGTAATTGTGACGGACAGGCTTGGTAACCCTTCCGTTCTTTCAACATCATTAAGTTTGTATGTAACTTCCATAAAAATTCTAATGGGTTAGTAAAAGTTACAGGGTTAATAGATATACAAATGGTTAATAAAATATAGAGTAAACTATACAAACGATGTTGAACTTAAGGCTGTGTTTAGGGGACACAGCCTTCTTCTTTTTTATCTTATCCACGAATATTTTTTAAAATCCACGAATACACTCAAATACACACGAATATTTGCAGGGATTTATTTGTGTCTATCCTTGTTAATTTGTGGACTTTTATTTAAAGGATAATTCTTTTATACTGAAGTCGAGTTGTACCAAAATTAATGAGTAATGCTATTTTCTTTTTTGTGGCCTTCAAATAATTTAAAGTCTGAGCAATGTGTTCTGAGTGGATTGAATCTGTAGCTTTTAGTTCTACGATTACTTCATTAAAACACAAAAAATCAACAATGAATTTCTTTTGCAAAATATTACCTCTGAATGAAATTTCCAATATTTTTTCTTTTTCAAATAGGATGAGTTTTTCGTCAAGTAAAATTGCCAAAGCTTCTTGGTAAACAGCCTCAAGAAAACCACATCCTAATTCATTGTGGACTTCCATTGCTGCGCCAATAATTTGATAACATTCATCTTTGAAAGGGAATTCTTCAGAAATCATTTGAGTTTTTATTTGAGTTCATTTGTGGACTTTTTTTCACCCTTCATCTGTCTATACTAATCCACGGATAAGAACATCAGTAGGAATTATTTGAGTAATTTTGTGTCCATTCGTGGACAACATCAAGTTTTTCGCTTCTTTTTCTTTGCTGCAGGAAATAGCACATTATTCAGAATCAATCGATATCCTGCCGAATTCTTTTTCAAATTCAAATCGGTTGGTGGATCTCCTACCAAATGTTGATAATCTTCCGGGTCGTGCCCGCCGTAAAAAGTCCAAGTCCCTTTTCCAAATTTGCCATGTATATATCGAGCTTCTCCTGCGGATTTATTCTCTCCCATGATCAAAACTCCGGGCTTAATCAAATCCTTTTTAAAAGCTGTGGTCTGTCCCATGAATCCCTTAATCATGTTTTTATGATTTTGACACAACATTGTAGGAACAGGATCCCATTTGGCTGAAAAATCAAAAAGCATAAAATAATCCTCATCTCGATTTACCTTTCGAGTTAAGGTTACATCAATATCTGAAAACTCATACACATATGGATTGGTTTCCAACTTAAAATCAGTAAATGCAAATGTTTTATTATAATCTAACTTTTCCTGAGCGTGCTCATCAATGGGATCACCATCAAAAACATGATTGCAGATATCTGTTTTATCTGCAGCAAGGGTAATATCGAAAGTATCGGTAGCCGAACACATGGCAAACAAAAAGCCTCCATTCTCAACAAACTTTCGAATATTTTGCGAAACTGCCTTTTTTAAATCTGACACTTTTGAAAATCCATACTTTTGCGCTCTTGCCAAATTATCTTTCACCTCATCCTTATACCATTGCATATTTCGATAAGACGCGTAAAACTTACCGTGCTGCCCTGTAAAATCCTCATGATGCAAATGAAGCCAATCATAATCAGATAACTTATCATTTAAAACCTCATCGTCGTAGATAATGTCGTAGGTAATTTCTGCATAAGTTAGTGCTAAAGTTACCGCATCATCCCAAGGCTTTTTTCCTTTGGGAGTATAAACGGCAATCTTTGGAGGTTTCTCCAGTTTAATCGCATCCATATTGGCTTCGGGAGAAGAAATCTCATTCATGATCTGCGAAACATTGACATCGGAAATTACAGCATAACTAACGCCCCGAATTTTACATTCATCCTCAATATTTTTGCTTAATGGCAATAGAAAAGAACCTCCTCGATAATTCAACAACCAATGAATTTCATGATTGTTTTGTAAAGTCCAATAAGCAATTCCGTATGATTTTAAATGATTCTTTTGAGAATCATCCATAGGAATAAGTACACTTGCCGAGAAAGCCTGAATATAGGCTAAAAGGAAAAAAAATAGAATCAGAGGTATTCTTGAGAAACTCTTCATAGGTACAATCGAAAATTGATTTAATTCGAAAGTACAAAATCACAATCTAAAGGAAAAATCAATCCACTAATTAAGTTCTTAAAAGTAAGTCCACGAATACACACAAATAAGTATTTATTATAGATTAGATAGTATTTGTGAATAAATAAAATCCATCAAAATCAATTAAAGAATAACTTAAACAGGTCCACAAATGAATACGAACGAACACTCTCGAATTAACACAAATAAATGCTATTAATATTCGTGTACATTTGTGTCAATTTGTGGATAAAAAAATATTGATATGTGGAAATCTATGGAAACTTTAAAATGGTGCAGCATCTTCAAAATCACTACCGCCAACAAGTCCTGCATTAGGATCTTCTAATCCTCCTCCTGGATCCTGATTCATACTAGAACTAAAGGTTTTGACTTCTTCAGGACCTTCATCTCCAAATGGATTCAAACTCTCACCTTCCAAATCCATAAATCGAGCCAACTGATTACGGAATCTTAATTGAATTTCACCAACCGCACCATTACGGTGTTTTGCGATAATGATATCAGCAATACCAATTAATGAATTTCCTTCCGCATCTTCTGTTATTCCGTAACGTTCTGGTCGGTGAATAAATAGTACCATATCGGCATCCTGCTCAATCGCACCAGATTCACGAAGATCGGAAAGCATAGGTTTTTTGGCATCTCCGGTACGCTGTTCAACACCACGGTTCAACTGAGAAAGTGCAATTACCGGAATATTCAACTCTTTTGCAATGATCTTTAACTGACGTGAAATCAAAGATACCTCCTGCTCACGATTACCTCTCATGTCGGAACCTGCTGTCATCAGCTGCAAGTAGTCAATAATCACACAACCAATATCGTATTTGGCTTTTAATCGACGACATTTTGAGCGCAATTCATAAATTGACAAACCAGGAGTATCGTCTACATAAATTGGTGCATCAACCAAATCCTTAATCTTTACGTGCAATTGCTCCCACTCAAAATCTTCCAGCTTACCATTTCTCAACTTCTCTGAACCTAATTCTGTTTCACTGGAAATCATACGTTTTACCAACTGATCACCCCCCATCTCCAGCGAAAATATCGCAATTGGAGCTTTGTGTTCAACCGCCATATTTCTAGTCATGGAAAGTACAAAAGCTGTTTTCCCCATAGAAGGACGAGCAGCAATAATTACCAAGTCAGATTTCTGCCATCCAGAAGTGATTCTATCCAAAGCCGTAAATCCGGAAGGTACCCCACTTAATCCATCAGGACGTTTTCCAGCTTCTACAATTTGGTTGATTACCTCATCGGCCAAGGGACGAATATGTGCAGATTCCTTTTTGATATTCCCTTCAGCTATATCAAAAACTTCCTGCTGTGCTTTATCCAACAAATCGGCAACATCAATACTATCATCAAAAGCTTGATTTTGAATATCAGAAGAAACACGAATTAACTCACGTTGAATATGCTTTTGAGCAATAATTCGAGCATGAAACTCGATATGAGCGGCAGAAGCTACACGGTTTGTAAGCTGTGTAATATAGAAAGGCCCACCAACATCATCCAAGGTTCCCTCTCTTTTTAACTCTTCTGTTACTGTTAAAATATCAATAGGTTCCTCCTTGGTAGAAAGATTCATAATTGCCTTATAAATCTTCTGATGAGCATCTTTGTAAAACGAATCGGCTTTCAACAAGTCTCCAACCGAAATAATTGCATCTTTTTCCAACATTAAAGCACCAAGCACAGCTTCTTCAAGTTCTACCGCTTGTGGTGGTACTTTTCCGTATTCCAAATCAATTTTATTTTTCGATTGATTTTTATAATTGTTTGCTCCAGCCATATACTCTTAAATAATTAATTCAACAGATTTCAACACTTTCCCTCTCTCACTTAATCATTCAAATTTGTGTCGAAAAATTTGAGAATGCAAAGATAAAGATAGAAAATTAAAATGCCATAATTTGATTTTTTTTGCTCTTTAAAACGAGTATTTTTAAACCAAATTTATCAAGAACACAAAATATGCTTTGCTTTCCAAATGCCAAAATAAATTTGGGTCTTAACATTATTGAAAAAAGGCCTGATGGATTTCACAATATTGAAACAGTTTTTTATCCAATTCCTATTTGCGATGCATTGGAAATAGCTAAAAATGATTCTTTGAAACAATATGAATTTACATCATCTGGAATTCCTATTGATATCGATCCTTCAGAAAATATCGTGATAAAAGCTTTTAATTTAATTGCTTCAGAATACGAGATCCCTCCAACAGCAATTCATTTACACAAGAACATCCCATTTGGTGCTGGATTAGGTGGCGGTTCAGCTGATGCTGCATACATGATTAAAATGCTAAACGATTTTTACAAACTGAGAATGAACTTCCAACAAATGGAAGAGTATGCGGTTCAAATTGGTAGCGATTGCCCTGTATTCATTAAAAACCAACCAGTTTTCGCAGAAGGTAAAGGTGAAATTTTCTCGCCTATACAGCTCGATTTAAGCGGGTATCATATCGTTTTAATAAAACCAGAAATACACATCAGCACTCCTGAAGCTTATTCTGGAGTTTCTCCTAAAAAAACAGCTGAATCATTAAGAGAAATTATTAACCTTCCTCTTTCAGAATGGAAAGAAAATGTCTTTAATGATTTTGAAAAAAGCATATTCCCGAATCATCCAGAATTGAGAATTTTAAAAGAGGAGTTATACGAAACTGGTGCCATTTACGCTGCAATGTCGGGAAGTGGTTCTAGTATGTTTGGCATCTTTGAAAAAGAGCCAACGATTTTGGAGAACTGGAAAAAGTATTTTACCTGGAAAAGTAAACTATAAACAAATAAAAAGGGATTGTCATTACAACAATCCCTTAATATTTTCATATCAGAAAGATTACTCAATCTCTACCATTAACATTCTGTTAGGGACTTTTACTCCTTCTTCAACATGAATCTTTTTAATAACACCGTCGAAAGGCATTTCGATCAGATTCTTCATCTTCATCGCTTCAAGAATCATTAAGCTTTCTCCAGCCTTTACTTCCTGCCCTTCTTTTACGAAAATTTCAACAATTGTTCCTGGAATGAACGACAGAAGATTCTTAGGATTTGGTCTTTCCCAGGCTTTTCTGTTTTCAAACTTCTTGGTGGTTTGTGTTTTGTAAACCGTACCATCAACGTTGAATTCTTTTAAATTTTCCATAACGAATAATTTTTAGAATGGAGGAATACCGTGTTTTTTCGCAGGTCTTCTATCAACCTTATTGTTCGAAACCTCAATTGAGTGTAACAACATGTTACGAGTCTCTTCTGGCTCGATAACAGTATCAATATAACCTTTAGCCGCTGCAACATAAGGATTAGCAAACTTCTCTTTATATTCAGCAACTTTTTCTTTACGCATTGCTTCAGGATCTTCAGCATTCATAATCTCCTTACGGAAAATAATATTTGCAGCTCCTTCAGGTCCCATTACCGCAATTTCAGCAGTTGGCCATGCAAACATGAAATCTGCCTTCATATGGCGAGAGTTCATTGCAATATAACCTCCACCGTATGCTTTACGGATAATCACTGTAATCTTAGGCACTGTTGCTTCTGAGTACGCATAAAGAATTTTCGCACCATGACGAATAACACCCATGTGCTCCTGATCAACACCCGGTAAGTAACCTGGCATATCCTCAAGAGTTACAATTGGAATATTAAATGAATCACAGTAACGGATAAAACGAGCAGCTTTATCAGATGAATCACAATCTAATACACCTGCCAATACCATAGGCTGATTTGCTACAAAACCTACAGTTTCACCATTCATCCTACCGAAACCAATAACGATATTCTTTGCAAAATTCTCCATGATTTCAAAGAAATCAGAATCATCAGAAATTGCTTTGATTACGTTACGGATATCATATGGCTGAGTTGGATCAGCTGGTACAATTTCCTCAATTTTGTATTCTGGCTTTGGTGGCTTTGGTGGGAAAGCTTTAGCTTTTTTACCGTTGTGCCATGGAATGAAGGTTAGGAGCTTCTTAATTTGTTCGAAGCATTCGTACTCGCTTTGAGCATAGAAATGAGCATTACCTGTAATTTCGCTATGTACTCTAGCTCCACCAAGTTCTTCCATACTAATTTCTTCACCCAAAACAGTTTTAATTACCTCTGGACCGGTAATGAACATCTTTGAGATGTTTTCAACCACAAACACAAAGTCGGTAAGTGCAGGAGAATAAACAGCTCCACCAGCACAAGGACCAAGAATTACAGACAACTGAGGAATAACACCAGATGCTAAGGTGTTACGGAAGAAGATTTCTCCATATCCAGCAAGTGAATTAACACCCTCTTGAATACGAGCTCCCCCTGAGTCGTTAATACCAATCAATGGTACACGCATTTTTAACGCATGATCCATGATTTTAGTGATTTTTCTCGCATGCATAAGACCAAGAGAACCACCAGCTACAGTAAAATCCTGTGCAAAAATACAAACAGGCTCACCGTAAATAGTACCAGTTCCAATGATAACTCCATCACCATGAAGTTGTTTCTTCTCCATGCCAAAGTCGCGGGCTTCGTGCTCAACAAATAAATCGTATTCATGGAAAGAATCCTCATCCAAAATAGATGTTACCCTTTCTCTAGCAGTCAATTTCCCCATTGCAACTTGCTTCTGAATGGCTTTCTCACCACCACCTTGAAGCACTTTTTCTTTTCTCTTTCTAAGATCAAGAATGTTTCGTTTCAATGACATAATCTGTACATTTAGTTAGAAAATATATATTTCTATATATGTTGAATTCCGTGTAGCACACAAAATTCCAAGCTACAACGTTAGTAATTTTTACGCTAGAAAAAAATTCTGGCGTAAAATACCCATTCGCTCTAGCTATATAAAATAAACTCTTTACATTGATTATCAAAACTTTTCCTAAAAAACTATTTAGAATAGTTCTATTTAGGCGCAATTCGATATAAGTACAAAGCGACACATGTAAAAACAATATTTGGCAACCAAACGGCTAACATCGGGTTCATACTACCATTGGTAGCAAAAACAACCGAAATTTGTAAGAAAAGTATAAACGAGAAACTTAACAGCAAACCAATTCCCAAATGAAGCCCCATTCCTCCTCGAATTTTACGAGATGCAAGTGACGCACCAATTAAAGTAAGTATGAAGGTTGAAAATGGATTAGCCATTCTTTTATATTTCTCGATCTTATAAGCATTAATATTACTGTCTCCTCTCATGGTCTGCTGGTCGATATAATCGTTCAGCTCTGTATAGTTCATTGCCTCAACCAAATATTTTTTGCGCCCAAATTCCTTAGGACCAAAACTTAAGGTTGTATCTATTTTCTTACCGTGTTCAAAACTCTCTTTATCACCATCAATGTTCCTAATAAAGTAATCATTAATAGTCCACTTATTTTTTTCCTTATTCCATTTAATATTTCTAGCCGTAAGTTTCGATTTCAACTCTTTCCCTTCGAAATTCTCTAATGAAAATCGATAACCTGTATTACTTCCTGTATCCCAGTTATGCATATAAATAAATACACCTGGTTCTATCTGGCGATGAATATTTCTTTCCTTATTTCTATACTTCTTCTTTATGTATGTTTCGTTAAATTCAATTCTTTTTGCATTTGCCGGCGGAATAATAAAATTACTTAAGGCAAACGAAAACACACCAATAATTAATGCTGCAATAAAATAAGGAAACATCATTCTCCTAAAACTAATTCCGCTACTTAGTATGGCAATAATTTCGGTATTATAAGCCATTTTTGAAGTAAAGAATATTACTGCAATAAAGGTAAATAACGCACTAAATAAGTTAGCAAAGTAGGGTATGAAATTCAGGTAATAATCAAAAAGAATCGCTTTAAGCGGGGCCTCCTTGTCGATAAATTCATCGATATGCTCCGAAAAATCGAAAATAACTGAGATACTAATGATTAGAACAATCGCAAAAAAGAATGTACCCAAAAACTTTCGGATAATATATAGATCTAATTTCTTCAAAACCTGATTTTTATTTTCTGATACTCTCGGAAAACCCGAATTTAAATTTGCCGAATTAAAAGTAAAACTTATTCTTCAAATATCAATTACAACTGACTTATTGTAAGATTTTTTAACATTTATAAACGTGTAGCCAACTTTTTAACCATGATATCTTTCCATGCTGCAAAAGTTCCAGCATTAATTTGCTCTCTTGCCTCACGAACCAACCATAAGTAAAATGCTAAGTTGTGGATACTACAAATTTGAGATCCCAATAATTCGCCAGAATGTATCAAATGGCGCACATATGCTTTGGAATAAGCTGAATCAACAAAAGAAGTTCCATTTGGGTCGATTGGAGAAAAATCATCAGCCCATTTCTTATTTTTAATATTGATGATACCTTCACTAGTAAAGATCATACCATTCCTACCATTTCTGGTTGGCATAACACAATCAAACATATCTACTCCTCGTGAAATAGCTTCCAAAATATTTACAGGAGTTCCAACTCCCATTAAATATCGAGGCTTATCTTCTGGCAGAACATCATTCACCACTTCAATCATTGAATACATTTCCTCAACAGGCTCACCTACAGCCAAACCTCCAATGGCGTATCCTTCACGATTAAGCGAAGCAGCATGTTCAGCAGCTTTAATTCTTAAATCATCGTAAACACAACCTTGTACAATAGGAAACAATGTTTGTGAGTAACCATATTTAGGATCAGTTTCATCGAAACGTTTTACACATCTCTCCAACCAACGCTGGGTAAGTTCCAGGGAGTTTTTAGCATATTCATAGGTTGATGTTCCTGGAGGACATTCATCAAATGCCATAATAATATCGGCACCAATGGTTCTTTGAATATCCATTACATTTTCCGGCGTAAAGAAATGTTTCGATCCATCAATATGTGAGCGGAACATTGCTCCCTCTTCTGTCAATTTTCTATTGTCAGCCAAAGAAAACACCTGAAATCCTCCACTATCAGTCAATATAGGTCTTTCCCATCCATTAAACTTATGCAATCCTCCTGCTTTTTCAAGAATATCCAAACCAGGACGCAAATACAAGTGATAAGTATTTCCCAAAATAATTTCAGCATTGATATCATCACGAAGTTCACGCTGGTGTACTCCTTTTACCGAGCCAAGTGTTCCCACAGGCATAAATATCGGAGTTTGTATTTTTCCATGATCTGTTGTTAACTCTCCTGTTCTTGCAGAAGACTTTGGATCGGTTTTGTGTAATTTAAAATCCATATTGACTGTTTTAAAACTGCAAAATCCAAGAATCGGTTTTTGCAAAATCGGCAGCAAAGATACTAATAAATCTTAATCATGAATATAATAGGCGCTACAGACCAAAAACAACAATCTTTAAAACAGTTTTTTTCAATAAAAAATGCCTTCATAGGCTCTATTTATCATAGATTCGTTTAAATTTGGACTGCACAAAAAAATATAAAATTGGAAACATATTTTTATCACCCTCTCACACCAATTCAATGGTTTTTAATTATCGGATTGGTTCTTACATTTCTTATAGATTTAATCTATTCAATTTTCTATTGTAGAAAATTAAAAGTTAAGAACAATTCATACATTCATTCCGAAACAATTCCTGTTTCAATAATTATTTGTGCTAAAAATCAAGCACAATATTTAGAAAAGAATCTTCCCGGATTATTAACACAAGACTATCCTGAATATGAAATAATAGTTGTTGATAATGGAAGTGTTGACGATACTGAAGATGTATTGATTAGGTTGAAAAATATATATCCACACCTTAGATCAACACAAATTCCAATCGACGAAAAATTCAAACACAACAAAAAACTTGCTATAACAATTGGCGTAAAAGCAGCAAAATACGACCAAATTATACATCTAAATCCAAATGGTTTTACCAATAGAAAAACATGGTTACGAACTACTGTTGCACATGCACAAGGAAAGCTATACAATGCCTATAGCAATTTCGAATATCGAAAAGGATTCTTCTACAACTTCTTTAGATATGATATTATCAAACAAACCATTAAGATAGCTGCTTTTACAAATATAAATAAGTTGTACGCAGGCAATTCTTTTAACATGAGTTTTTTGAAGTCTGATTTTCTCGCAAACAAAGGATATGCAGGAAATGCACATTTCGAAGCAGGCTACGATCACATTTTATGCATGGATTTAGCTAAGAAGTCGGATTATACTTTCTCCACAAATCCTGATAGTAAAATCACTATTGATGCAAAAAACTACTGTAAAACCTGGAAAACAATTAACAAGCATTACTTCAAGAGTAGGAAATACATTCCATTTAAAAGAAAACTATTGCTGGATTTAGAACCAATAGCACATTTTCTGTTCGTAACTCTTCTTATTCTAGCTTTGATAAAAACACAACTATATTTTTCATTACTTGCAATATGCATAGTCAAAATTTTTATAAAAGGATACTGTTTTAAAATTTCCACAAGGCATTTGAGAGAAGAGAATTTATTTTTATCTTCGTATGTATATGTCTTATTAAGACCTCTGTATAAATTGCTATTTTATATACAAAGTTACATATACAGTAAACGATCATAATGGAAATAAATCCGAATCTCTCAGAAAAAGCCCAATACGACTATAGGCTGGTAAAAGCTTCAGTTAATGGCGATCAAAAAGCATATGAAGAGCTTTTTAAAAGATACAAGGACGCCATATTTTTCATGTTATTAAAAATGGTTAATAACAAAAACGACGCTGAAGATTTAACCTTTGAGGCTTTCGGTAAAGCTTTCCGTAATATCAAACAATACTCTCCCAAATATGCTTTCAGCACATGGTTATTCAAAATTGCGTCGAACAATTGTATTGATTTCCTAAGAAAAAAGAGAGGAAACACAATATCCATTGATGGAAAAGACGATGCTGAAAACGAAAGAACCATAACGCTTGAATCAAGTGGTCTTAATCCTGAACAAGAATTTGTTAAGAAACAGAAAGCAAAAATTATGCGGAATGAGGTTGGCAAGTTAAAAGAACGTTATCGCCGACTAATTGAACTTCGCTATTTTGAAGAATTTTCTTACGAAGAAATTGCTCAAGAGCTAAAGTTGCCAATAGGAACTGTAAAAGCTCAATTGTTTAGAGCTCGTGAATTGCTTTTCAACAACCTTAAAGATTCTGAAGTAAAAATCGAGAAGAAAAAGAAATAATTTTTTTGTTGGAAAACGATGAATGCGAATTAGTTCTATCTTTGCCAACCTAAAATAAAATTGGCATGGAAATCATCGAAAAATATTTTACAGATTTAACTGAGGAACAAAAAGATCGTTTTGCTCAGCTTAAAGATTTGTATACCCACTGGAACAATCAAATCAATGTCATTTCGCGTAAAGACATTGATTCTTTATACCTACATCATGTTTTGCATTCATTATCGATTGCCAAAGTAATGAAGTTTGAACCTGGAACAAAGATCATGGATGTTGGCTGCGGAGGAGGTTTTCCAGGAATTCCATTGGCTATTCTTTTTCCTGAATGCGATTTTTACATGGTAGATTCCATTGGAAAAAAGATAAAAGTAGTAAACGAAGTAGCTGCAGCCTTAAAATTAAAAAATGTAAAAGCAGAACACACTAGAGTTCAACAGGTAAAAGAAAAATTCGACTTTATTGTAAGTAGAGCCGTTACTGCATTTCCTAAATTTGTGAACATGGTTCGCAAAAATTCTTCACCAAAAGATAAAAATAGTTTGGCCAATGGTATTCTTTATATCAAAGGTGGAGATTTTCAGGAAGAAATAGCTGGATACGGCGATAAAGTGCAGCTTTTCGACTGTACCAACTTCTTCGAAGAGGAGTTCTTTGAGACTAAAAAAGTTGTACATCTTGAGCTTTAGGAAAAATATTTTGCATCATCCTTTTGTTAGATTAAAAAAAAACTTATTTTTGCAGTCCAAAATCAACGCATATAATAACTTTATTCGATAAAAATTTTTCGCGATGAAAAGAACATTTCAACCATCAAATAGAAAGAGAAGAAATAAGCACGGTTTCAGAGAGAGAATGTCTTCTGTAAGCGGAAGAGCAGTGCTATCTCGTAGAAGAGCTAAAGGCAGAAAGAAAGTTTCTGTTTCAAGCGAGCGCAGACACAAAGCTTAATTTTACAATTAAGTAACCGATATACAGAAAGTAAAGAATTCAAATTCTTTACTTTTTTGTATTTTAAGGTTTCAACCTTTCTAAAATTGATTGAGTTCCAAGGGAGCTCTTTTTTTTTGCCTTTTTTTGTAAGAATGAAGCTGCAATTCCAGTAGCTCATTTCTTAAATCTAAAAATCTCTGCTATTTTTGTAGAACGCAAAAACTACTGAAATAATAAGTATTTTTTGTCGTTAATGAACTATTGACTTTTAATGACGATAGCCAACCCAAAAGAAAACAGACTCGAATGAAATCAACTAATTTTTTTAAAAGCAGATTCTTTTTAATTCAGTTAGGCATTGCTTTACTAATAACAATTGCTATTGTATGGATTACTCTTTCAGGATTAAAATGGTATACACATCATGGCGAAAAATTAACCGTTCCAAATTTGTATGGAACAAGCCTCGAAGATGCTGCCAAAACAATAGATGAAGAAAATCTGCGACTCACTGTTTACGATTCAATTTACAATCCGAAATATGAGCCGGGAACTGTTTTGGATCAAAGACCTGTGGCCGGAGCTATTGTAAAACGAAATCGAAATCTGTTTTTAACCATTAATGCGCACCAACCAGAACAGGTACGTTTCCCAAATTTAGTTGACAATTCGTTCCGTCAGGCTTACGAGTTACTTATTACCAATGGATTTAAAATTGGTCGATTAGAATATGAAAAAAGTCAATTTTTCAACTTGGTACTTTACCCTAAATACAAAGGCGATTCAATTGGATCAGGAAGCATGATAGATAAAGGTGCAACCATTGATTTGGTATTGGGAAGAGGTAATACATTCGGAGTTTTGGCTCCCAATTTAATGGGAAAAAACAATACCCAAGCCAAGGAGAAAATAATCATGTCAAATTTAAATGTTGGCAAGATACAATTCGATGAATCAGTTAAAAGTCAAATTGATTCTATACAAGCAAAAGTATTCAAACAATATCCAGCTTACAACGAAAATCGAAAAATTCGTCCAGGGAACAATATTGATCTTTGGCTGACAAAAGATACTCTTAAGCTTCAACATGCAGATTCGCTGCTTCAACAAAGATTAGGCAAATTGCTTTATTAAAACACAGCAAAAGTAATGAAACAAGAACCAAAAGATAATATCAACCCGGAAGAGGAATTAGATAATAATCAGGAAGTATTCGAACATTTTCGTTTTGAAGTTGATCCTGGACAAAGCATGCTTAGGATCGACAAATATTTGGTAGACCGAATGCAGAATGCTTCACGAAATAAAATTCAGGAAGCTGCTGATGCCGGATGTATCAATGTTAACGACAAACCTGTTAAGCGTAACTACAAGGTAAAACCGAACGATGTTATCACCATTGTTTTGAGCTATCCTCCAAGAGAGATCGAAATCATACCTCAAGATATCCCACTAAACATTGTTTATGAAGATGACGCCTTTCTAATTGTAAATAAAAATCCAGGCATGGTAGTTCATCCATCTTACGGGCATTATTCTGGAACTTTAGTAAATGCTCTTGCGCACCACCTAAAAGCTTTACCACTTTTCAATTCGAAGGATCCTAGACCAGGTTTGGTACATCGTATCGATAAAGACACATCTGGTATTTTGGTAATTGCAAAAACCGAAGAAGCCAAAACCAAACTTGCATTACAATTCTTCAACAAAACCAGTGATAGAAAATATCGCGCTTTGGTTTGGGGAAATTTGGAAAACGACGAAGGAACAATTACTGGTCATATTGGAAGAAATTTAAAAAACAGAAAAGTTATGGATGTTTTTCCTGATGGAGAATATGGAAAGCATGCTGTAACTCACTATCGAGTACTGGAAAGATTGGGATATGTAAATTTAGTGGAGTGTATTTTGGAAACAGGACGAACTCACCAAATTCGCGCTCACTTCAAGCATATCGGCCATCCTCTTTTTAATGATTCTGATTATGGTGGAGATCAAATCTTAAAAGGAACTACCTTTACCAAGTACAAACAGTTTGTTCAAAATTGTTTTAAAATTTGTCCAAGACAAGCATTACACGCTAAAACTTTAGGTTTCGATCATCCTACAACTGGAGAATACATTTCTTTCAATTCGGAGATTCCTGAAGACATGAGCAGTGTAATTCAAAAATGGAGAGATTATACAGCTAGTCGAGAAGAATAACAAAGCACTATACAACCCATGAAAAGAAACATTGCAGTAATAGCAGGAGGAGACTCAGCCGAGATTGTAATTTCACTTCAAACGGCCGATCATATTTTCAATACTCTTGATAAAGATCTTTACAATCCATACTTAATTGAATTAAAAGAATTAGAATGGAATGTGAAAATTGAGAATGAATCCTACCCTATCGATAAAAATGATTTTAGTTTTACCAAGGATGGAATTAAAACAACATTCGATTTTGCATACATTGCAATTCATGGAACTCCTGGTGAAAATGGAATTCTTCAGGGATATTTGCAGTTATTAAGAATTCCTCATTCAACTTGTGATGTTTTAAGTAGTGCCCTAAGTTTTAACAAACATGCGTGCAATTCATACTTAAAAAGCTTAGGTTTCAATTTTGCAAAATCGGTTCTCCTAAAGAAAGATGAAGAATATTCTATTGAAGAAATTCATGCAAAATTAGGAATGCCTTGCTTTGTTAAACCAAATGCTGATGGTTCAAGCTTTGGAATTTCGAAGGTAAAACAAATTGAGGACTTAAATGAAGCCATTGAAAAAGCATTTAAGGAGGGAAAAGAGGTTATTATAGAAGAGTTTATTGATGGATTAGAATTCACTTGTGGTTTAGTAAAAACCAAGAAAGAGAGTATAGTGTTTCCAGTTACAGAAGTACTCCCTAAGAAAGAATTTTTCGATTTTGAAGCCAAATACGATCCAAATATGGCTGAGGAAATTACTCCTGCAAGGATTTCTAAAGAATTATCAGATAGAATTCAAAATATATCGTCCCAAGTTTACGATGCCCTAAAATGCAAAGGCATTGTTCGCGTAGATTATATGATCAAAGAAGATGAAATTTTTATTCTGGAAGCCAATACTGTCCCAGGTATGACCGCCAACAGTTTTATCCCTAAACAGGTTACTGCAATGAATCGCGAATTAAAGGATATCTTAACTTTAGTTATCGAAAATGAATTCTAAAAAGCTTTTTAAAATAGCTTAAACCACTGATTAGGAAAGTTTTAAATATTCATAGAAAAATAAAAAAAAATGTATTTTTTTTCATTTTTTTTTACTCTTACGAAAGGCCTTATTTTTAAGGATTCTTTCCATTCTTATGAAAATAACTACCTGAAAACTAAGCCAAAACTATTAAAACATCGCGAACTTTTTACAAACTTATACGTAATATGATATAGATTTTAATGGATTATTTTTCAATTCATTATTTCATAGTTAAATTTTAGGGTTAGTAATAGAACATTAACAAGGAGGCAGGGGCAGCCTCCTTGTTTCTTTTTACCCTTTTTCGAATAAAAAAATCCGATGAGAAACTCACCGGATTTATATCTAAATTTTTCTTATTGACTAATTAGTCTGCATCAACGTACTCTTCGTTGTATACTTCTAATGGTGCACATGTACACATTAGGTTACGATCACCGAAAGCATCATCTACACGACCAACTGTTGGCCAGAATTTGTTGTCAGCAACCCACTTCAACGGATACACTGCCTTCTGACGAGTATAAGTGTGATTCCACTCATCTGCAGTTAGTACTTTGTGTGTGTGAGGAGCATTTTTTAATACATTATCAACAGTGTCAGCAACACCATCTTCAATTTCCTTCATCTCTTCATTGATCTTAGCCAATGCTTCAATGAAACGATCTAATTCTTCTAATGGTTCACTTTCAGTTGGCTCAACCATTAATGTTCCGTGCACTGGGAATGACAAAGTTGGAGCATGGAATCCATAATCCATCAATCGCTTAGCGATATCAGTATCGGTAATTCCTACTGACTTGTTGAACTCACGACAATCGAAAATCATTTCGTGACCAACACGTCCGTTTTCACCCTTATATAAAATTTTAAATCCTAATTTTTCGAACGACGAAGCCAAATAATTGGCATTTAAAATTGCCATTTTAGTAGATTCGGTTAAACCTTCTGTACCCAACATTGCAATGTAACCGTAAGTAATTGGCAATACACTTGCAGAACCAAACGGAGCAGCAGCTACAGCTGTAATTGCATTTTCGCCACCAGTTTCCACACATTTATGAGATGGTAAGAATTGTACCAAATGTTCAGCAACACCAATTGGTCCAACACCAGGACCTCCACCACCGTGAGGAATTGAGAAGGTCTTATGTAAGTTCAAGTGACAAACATCAGCGCCAATCAATCCCGGGTTAGTTAAACCAACCTGAGCATTCATATTTGCACCATCCATGTACACCTGACCACCATTCTCATGAATAAGATTCATCATTTCCTTAATTCCGGTTTCGAATACACCATGAGTAGATGGGTAAGTAATCATGTAAGCACATAAATCTTCAGCATGCTTTTCAGCTTTTGCTTTCAAATCATCAAACTCAACATTACCATTTTCATCACATTTTACAATAACAGGTTTCATTCCTGCAACTGTTACTGAAGCCGGATTAGTTCCATGGGCCGAAGAAGGGATCAAAACTACATTTCTGTGTCCTTCTCCACGAGAGATGTGGTATTCACGAATAACCATCAAACCTGTGTACTCACCAGCAGCACCTGAGTTAGGCTGTAAAGTACATCCTGCAAAACCTGTAATTTCTGACAACCATTTTTCAAGTTCAGAAATCATATCAGTATAACCTTCTACCTGATTCATTGGTACAAATGGGTGAATTCCACCAAATTCAGGCCAGCTAATTGGCAACATAGAAACTGCAGAATTTAATTTCATCGTACAAGATCCCAATGAAATCATAGAAGTATTCAAACCGATATCTTTCTTCTCAAGGTTTTTCATGTAACGCATCATTGCAGTTTCTGAACGATAGCGGTTGAAAACATCAAGAGTTAAGAAATCACTTGTTCTTGAGAATTTACCATCAAAGTAAACTTTCTCTTCTACTTCTTTTGCCTCAACTTCTTTACCAGCAGCTTTAGCAAAAATATTTATAATGGTATTGATCTCTTCTTTACTGATTTTTTCATCAGAAGAGATACCAACTGTTTTTTCATCAATATAACGGAAGTTCATTTCAGCCTCTAAAGCTGCATTTCTGATATCTTCCATTACTACTCCTTCAGGAAGCACAACCTCAATTGTATCAAAGAAGTTTTCTATATTTTGTGTGTATCCTAAAGCTTTTACTCCTTCAGATAACTCAGCTGCTCCTGCATGGATGTGCTTAGCAATTCTGGTTAAGCCTTCAGCTCCATGGTAAGCTCCGTAGAAACCTGCCATAGTTGCCAACAAAGCCTGAGCAGTACAAATATTAGATGTAGCTTTTTCACGCTTAATGTGTTGCTCGCGAGTTTGCAATGCCATACGAACTGCATGATTTCCCTGAGCATCTTTGGTAACCCCAATAATACGACCTGGAACATTACGCTTGTACGCTTCGCGACATGCAAGGAAAGCAGCATGAGGTCCACCGTATCCCATTGGAATACCGAAACGTTGAGTTGTACCAACAACGATATCAGCTCCCCATTCACCTGGAGGGGTTAACAATACCAAACTCATTAAATCTGCAGCAACCGAAACCAAAGCTTCAGCAGCGTGAGCTTTCTCTACAAAATCAGCATAATCTTCGATACTACCATTTGCAGCAGGATACTGTACGATAGCACCAAAAACAGTTTCATCAAACTCGAATGATTTATAATCACCGACAATTAACTCAATTCCAAGAGGGTTTGCACGTGTATTTAATACATCAAGAGTTTGAGTATAGATGTTTTGATCTACAAAAACTTTATTGGCTCCGGCTTTTTTCTTAGCGCGAGAACGAAGTCCCATCATCATGTACATCGACTCACCAACAGCAGTAGCTTCATCCAAAAGAGAACAGTTAGCCAATTCCATTTTGGTCAAATCCAACACCATTGTCTGGAAGTTCAAAAGAGCTTCCAATCTACCTTGAGAAACCTCTGCCTGATATGGAGTATAAGGAGTATACCAACCTGGATTTTCTAAAATATTTCTTTGAATTACAGCAGGAGTAATTGTATCGTAGTAACCTTGTCCAATAAAAGTTCTGAACAATTTATTCTTAGCAGCAATTCCTTTAATCTTCGCAAAATATTCATACTCCGATAAAGCTTCTGGTAAATCCAGATCTTTTCCCAATCTAATATCCGAAGGGATAGTTTCTTCGATTAGGGCTTCCAATGATGGAGCACCTACAGTTTCCAACATGGTCTTAATATCGCCGTTGCGAGGACCAATGTGACGAGAAACAAACTTTTCGCTTGCCATATTGTTGTTTATTTAGTTGTTGTTGTTTATAAATAAATTTGATTGTAAAAGTAGCAAAAGATTTAAATTTTCAAGTAGTAAAATAATCTTTTAAAACGCTGTTTTTTAACATTCCTTCGCAAGTAGAACTATCAACTTAACCTTTTGTTTTTTAGATTAATACAAAGATGACTTTTGTCATATTTTAACCTGGGTTTTTAATCTCGAACATGTTAATAATTTTGTTTAGTCTATCAACAATCATTAAAAAAGAAAAAGCCCCTTCAAAAAGAAGAGGCTTTATATCTATGAAACTAAAATTATAATCCTTTCAGAAACACATTGTTGTTGCGTTCGTGACCAATTGTTGTCGATGGACCATGACCAGGATAAACCTCCACATCATCAGCAAGAACCAATAGTTTTTCCTTAATTCCTCCGATTAATTGTTCGTAATTTCCGTAAGGAAGATCTGTTCTACCAATACTTTCGCGAAATAAAACATCACCAGCAATCACAAATTTTTGTTCTTCGTTGTAAAACACAACATGTCCCGGCGAATGTCCTGGTACATGCAATACTTTTAATTCAGAATTTCCAAATTTGATTACATCACCATCTTTAATCGCTTCACCCATTGCAGGTGGTTCAACAACGTTCTCAAGTCCTAAACGCACCGCATAATTAGGAGCTTCTGCCAACAAAAATTCATCATCTTTATGAGCACAGGTTAGTAAATTAAACGTGTCTTTCATAAACTGATTACCCAAAACATGATCGATATGCAGGTGAGTATTTAATTGTTTTACCAACTTTAGCCCATTTTTTTCAACAAAATCGATTAATTTTTTTCCTTCGTCTTCGAAAAACACTCCGCAATCTATTAAAACTGCTTCTCCTGTTTCATCGTGTAATATGTATGTATTTTCTTGCCAGTGATTAAACACTAATGTTTCTATCGTAATCATATTTGTTATTTTTTTGTAGCCCAAATTTACATTTATTTCAACGAACTAGAAACATGTTGTGATGAAAATCTAATGAGGAGTAGATCCACTTAAAGCAAAGTGATCCATTACTTCATAAACTGGTCCCTGTTGAGTAAGTTTACTTTCCATTAAAACAAATTCTGAAATCAATAACTCATCATCTCTCCAACTTTCATGAGATTCCAGGATACATTTTACTTTATCAGGATTTTTAACACCATACTTTATTCTGCCAATGGTTAGATGTGGTGAAAATCTGGTATCAGGAAATTCAACTATATTTTGCAAATGCTTCAAAATTTCCTCGCGTAACTGATACATTAAATCATCAGTATTAACACCTATCCACAACACTCTTGCTCTGTTAATAGATGGGAATGCACCCAAAGAACTTAACTGTATTCGAAAAGGGGGAAATTTTGCTGCACAAATCCTCAATCGATTTTTTATCAATTCTATTTTTCTTACATCAGTTGCACCAATAAACCCAAGAGTAATATGTAAGCCTTTAAAATCAACCCACTTTATCCACTCATCCTTTAAATCTACCTGAACTTGTCGAAAAATCGCACGAATTTGATCGGTATTATTTATCTTTATTGCTATGAAAATACGTGTGGTTTCCACTTGAATCTATGAGTTTAATGATTTGTAGTTTCGAGTCCACAAATTATACAAAATAATCTGCATCTAAATATTTAAATCATATCAACATGAACTCAAAGAAAAAATTTGCTGTCGTATTAGCTGGTTCGGGCGTTTACGATGGGTCTGAAATTCACGAAGCTACTTTAGCATTATATGCCATTTCGAAAAATGGTGGCGAATACGAAATCTTTGCTCCTAATATCGATCAATATCATGTTATCAACCACATTACTGGCGAGGAAATGGCTGAAAAAAGAAATGTATTGGTTGAAGCTGCTCGTATTGCAAGAGGTAAAATTAAAGATTTAAAGGAGTTCGATGCCAACAATTACGATGCAATTCTTTTCCCTGGCGGATTTGGTGTTGCAAAAAACCTTTGCACATTTGCTTTTAAAGGTCCTGATTGTGATGTAAATCCAGATGTTGAGACTGCATTGAAAGCCATGCATGATGCAGGAAAACCAATTGGTGCATTGTGTATTGCTCCTGCTCTAATTGTAAAAGTACTTGGCAAAGTTGAAGTTACCATCGGACAAGATGCAGTAACTGCAGAGGCAATTACATCTTTAGGTGCAACACATATGAATACAGGTCATGGTGAAATTGTTTTCGATAAAGAAAATAAAATTGTAACCACACCATGTTATATGCTTGATGCTACCATTGCTCAAATTGGTGAAGGAGCTGAAAATGTTGTAAAAACATTAATGGATCTGTAATAATTGACACTAAAAAACTCAGAATATTAAAATGAAAGTACGCATAGTATAGAAATGCGTACTTTCTTTATTTATTGAAACAATGAAGAATAGAAACACCAAAGATCCCGGCGAAAACCATATTTACCCTTTTATTATTTCCAACATTTTAGTGTTTGTAGGGATATTTTTTAGCTTAAATTCAGCTCCCGAAGTAGCTATTATTTTATACTCCATGTCGCTTAATCTGTTTATTCACTGGCTTGGATTTTACAGTTCTACAAAAAAGAAAATTGCTCGTTTTTCTGAGTACTACAACAATTTAATGATTGGCATTTTCTGTGTTTCATCGGTAATTCCTGTTTTTATATTAATGGTATCACTGATATTGGAATTCCCCGTTTCTAATTGGACCTTTTTATTGGTTTCCCTACTATTGAGTTTTATTTTCAAGTTTGGCTTATACAAATACTTTGCATGGGAATCGGTAACCGAAAAACTGATGAATCAGTACAGAATGAGTATTGAACAAGAACGAGACGATAATTTTAAGATTGTAAAAGCACATTTTGATACCAATCCCGAAAAGTTTAAGGAATACATTGAGAAATCGCAGCTGTTCGATGATAAAATTGAAAAACTGTTCTGATTATTTCATAAAGTAAGCATTGCGCACACATAAAAAGAATCTCCGAATCAATAAACAACCTGTCCGCAACAAAAATCAGAAGCTTCGAACACCATAATTCCAATTGCGCACACTAAATTGATGGTTCTGCACGCGGATTGAGTATCTCCGAACTGTGCGGAATAAATTTCCCGGCGTGCGGAAGAATCACCTTACCGTTCGGAACAGATTTCTTCCCGTGCGGAAGGGTCACCTTGCCGTGCTGAACAAATAAAATTGCGTGCGGAAGCACTTCCCATATGTGCGGAAAGGGTACCTGAGCGTGCAAAACAAATTTTTTAGTGTGCGGAAGCATTACCTTAACGTGCAGAGAAGATATTTATGTGTGCGGAAGCATTTCTTTTGTGCTCGGAAACTTCCTTTTGGTGCGAAGTGGATAAGGCGGTGGCAACTCCCTGTTTTTAATCCGATCTAAAATTTCTTCTACCATCCAATCTTTTCCTAAAGGATCGTACTCTGCCTTTAACGAAGTACCAAACATTGCGGCAATTGATTGCCAAAACACGGCTGTTACCGATCCTTTTAACTCCTTCAAATGGTAATAACTACTATGCCCTGATTCTCGGTCAATCAGTTTCATTAATAGTTTCCCCTGCGAGATCTTCAGTTTCATTAATGGCTTTTTGTACTCTTTCATCAAGCCTTTGTATTCTTTCCTGATTAATTTCCTGCGTTCCTTTTTACTATGAACATTTTTCAATTGTTCATTCAAACGAATAATAGTATTGTTTGCTTCCTCGGCATATGGATACACGATTCTTACATTACGAACCGTACGCCAATATTTTCGGGTGCTGCGGTAATGTTTTCTTTTTCGTTTCTTGTATCTCTTAACATTGATTTCATCCAGATTTACATGCAAATTGGTATCTGCAAAAACCACAGTATCTAATAATAGATTGTATCGATCTTCAGCACGAGTTTTTGCATTTGATTCTGTACACAGCAAAATCAAGATACTTCCCATTATTAATATGCCTAATCCAACTAACCGCATCACAATTCAAAGTTAATCTTTCTATCTTTAAAGAAATTATCAAAACATACCATCATGCAAAAATTTATTCCCCTATTTCTATTGCTGATTCTTTCGATAAATAGTTTTGCTCAAGATCGAATAACTGGATTCAATTTCGCAACTCGATCAGAGGTAATTGCTAAAAATGGAATGGCTTGTACCAGTCAACCATTGGCAACACAAGTAGCACTCGACATTCTCAAATCGGGAGGAAATGCTGTTGATGCAGCCATAGCCGCCAATGCAACTCTCGGATTAATGGAACCCACCGGATGTGGAATTGGTGGTGATATTTTCGTGATTCTTTGGGATGCAAAAACCAAGAAATTGTACGGATTAAATGGAAGTGGACGTTCTCCAAAATCGCTTACGCTAGATTATTTAAAGCAAAATACCAATGGAAAAATACCGGCTTATGGCCCGCTACCTGTTTCGGTTCCAGGTTGTGTTGATGGCTGGTTTACCATTCACAAAAAGTTTGGTAAGTTGGATATGGAAAAAATTCTGCAACCTGCAATCACTTATGCAAAGGAAGGTTTTCCGGTAAGCGAATTAATTGCTTATTATATGAATGGCTCAGCCAAGAGGTTAAAAAAATATCCAGGCTTTGCAGAAACCTATATGCCAAATGGTAAAATGCCTCAAAAAGGAGAAATTTTTAAGAATCCATATCTGGCAAACACCTATGAAAAAATAGCCAAAGGTGGTCGGGATGCATTTTACAAAGGCGATATTGCCAAAAGCATTGCAAAGTACATTAAAGAACAAGGCGGATTTCTTTCTTACGAAGATTTAGCTACACACAAATCGGAATGGGTTGATCCTATATCAGTAAATTATAGAGGATACACGGTATGGGAATTGCCGCCAAACGGACAGGGAACTGCCGCCCTTCAAATTCTCAATATCTTAAAGTATTACGATATTGCCAAGATGGGATTTGGCTCAACGGATTACTTACACACTTTTATTGAAGCAAAAAAGTTGGCATTCGAAGATCGTGCAAAGTTTTACACCGACCCTGATTTTTCAGAAATACCAATAAAGGAATTGATATCTAATGAATATGCATTGGAGCGAAAAGAATTAATCGATCCTAATAAAGCTGCTAGAGAATATCCTGCTGGAGAATTGGAACAAGGCAATACCATTTATCTTACTGTTGCTGATAAAGAAGGCAATATGGTATCACTAATTCAAAGTAATTATCGAGGAATGGGATCGGGAATGACACCTGAAGGTCTTGGTTTTGTTCTTCAGGACAGAGGGGAACTTTTTAGTCTGGATGAAGGTCATGCGAACGTTTATGCTCCTGGGAAAAGACCATTTCATACCATCATTCCAGCCTTTATCACAAAAGATGAAAAACCATTTATCAGTTTTGGTTTAATGGGCGGTGCCATGCAACCACAAGGACATGCTCAGATAGTAGTTAACCTAATTGATTTCGGAATGAATCTGCAGGAAGCAGGTGATGCTCCTCGAATTCGTCACGAAGGTTCCTCGCAACCAACAGGCTCAAAAATGAAAGATGGTGGTTGGATAAACCTTGAATCGGGTATTACATACCAAAGCATAAGAGAATTAATGCAAAAGGGCCATAAAATAAAATATAGCACTGGTGGATTTGGTGGATATCAAGCCATAATGTTCGACGAAAAAAACGGCGTGTATTATGGTGCTTCTGAATCAAGAAAAGATGGTCAGGCTGCTGGTTACTAAAGCTTGATTAATTAACAATTATTTACATAAGTGATGTTTTTAACTAAATACACATAAATCCCCTATTTATCTAGATTAATAGGTATTTGTGTAGATTTTAAAAAACATGAAATTTACTTAAGACTATTTTTTGGGATGCACTTAATTTTTACTTCTTTTGCAAATCACAATATAGTACAACAAACAAGTTAAATAAGACATAACAGATCGGGCATGACTAAGTATGTAGAATTAAATGTTAGATCGGAGATTGGTGAATTAGAGGGAGTGATCCTTCATACTCCGGGTGCAGAAGTCGAAAATATGACTCCTGAGAATGCTGAACGTGCACTTTACAGTGATATTTTAAACCTTGACGTAGCAAGAGATGAATACAAACAGTTGAGCGGTGTACTGGGCAAAATAGCACAAACTTATCAGGTTAAAGATCTTTTGGCTAATGTCCTAAAGGATGAAAAAGCTAAAGAGGCTGTAATCGACAGAGTGTGTAAAATGGAACCTCACATTGCCATTAAAGGCAATACATATTGCATCAAGGATTACTTGCTGGATCAAGCACCTACAGAATTGGCAAGACTTTTAATTGAAGGTGTACCTTTAAAAGCAGATAACCTTACCAAGTTCTTAAGTAAAGAACGTTATGCAATGCGTCCGCTTCACAATTTCTTCTTTACTCGCGATGCTTCAATGTCGGTATTGAACGAAGTTTTGATTGGTAAAATGGCTAATGGCGTTCGTGATCGCGAATCATTAATCATGCAATCAATTTTCGATTATACTCCAGGTTTTAATACAAAAACTGTAAATCCAATCGATAATCCATCCGTAGATCCAAATTGTATGATCGAAGGTGGCGACGTTCTTATCGCTCGTGATGACATCTTAGTGATTGGTAATGGAACAAGAACAACAACTCAAGGTATTGATTTTATTCTTGCTCAGTTATTATCGCAAAAAGAGGAAAAACAACGTCACATTTTGGTACAGGAATTACCAAGTCAACCAGAATCTTTCATTCACCTTGACATGGTATTTACACTGTTAGATGTTGATAAATGTATGGTTTACGAACCATTAATCATGCGTCCAAACAAATATCAAACTGTACACATTACCATCCAAAATGGAAAAGTGCTTGATATTAGAAGAGAAAACAACCTTCTTGAAGCATTGAAAAAATTAGGTATGGATCTTAAGCCGATTTTCTGTGGTGGAAATGGTGATCCATGGAATCAGGAAAGAGAACAATGGCACAGTGGTGCGAACTTCTTTGCTGTAGGTCCTGGTAAAGTTATTGGTTATGGTAGAAATATCCACACGATGGAAGCAATGAACAAGAATGGATTTGAGATTCTTCGTGCGAAAGATATCATTCGCCATAAAGTTGAACTTTCAGATTACGAAAAATATGTAATTACCATTGAAGGTTCTGAACTACCTCGTGGTGGTGGTGGTGCACGATGCATGACAATGCCAGTTCGTCGTAAACCAGTTAATTGGTAAGAAATTACACAAAATACCATATAAAGGAATCCCATTCGGATTCCTTTTTTTATTTTTGTTCCGCAATAAAGAATACAGAACAATAGAATGAGAAAATTAAAGAATAGCGAATTAGATCGCAAAAGCATAGATGAATTTAAAGCATCAGATAAAACTCCAATTATTATTGTATTGGATAATGTAAGAAGCCTAAATAACATTGGTTCTGTATTTCGTACTTCGGATGCACTTTTAATTGAAGCTGTTTATTTATGTGGCATTACCGCAACTCCTCCACACAGAGAATTGCACAAAACAGCATTGGGGGCAGAAGATTCGGTACAGTGGGAATATTTTAAGAACACCGAAGATGCTGTTGCAAAATTAAAGGAAAATGGATTTGATATTTACTCAGTTGAGCAAGCTGAGAATAGCGTGTCTCTGGAAAATTTCGAAACCAATCCTAGTAAAAAATATGCTTTAATTTTCGGCAATGAAGTAAAAGGAGTACAACAAAAAATTGTTGATGCCTCTGACGGATGTATTGAAATCCCTCAATTTGGAACCAAACACTCCTTCAATATTTCGGTAAGTTGTGGTATTGTTCTTTGGGATTTATTCTCTAAAATGAACTATCAGAAATAGCCTAAAGATTAAATTCTAAAGTAATAATCGTTCCTGGAAAAGCCTTCTCATACTCTTTTGAGAAGGTTCGTTGTTTTACCTGTTTCCAAACTGCTGTTCCCGACAAGATTTGAATCTTTCCTTGGTTTTGTTGAACAAATTGCCTGATGGTAAACAAACCAATTCCTTTGTGATTCCTCTTAAACGTTGTGGTTCCATTTTGCACAGCCCATTCAACAGCTGCTATGGGATGATTACTTGAAGATATATCAACAAATGACTTTCCTTTGTTAACAATGGTAACAAACAACTTCTTGTTGTATACCGAAAAATAATGCGATATAAAAACCTCACGACATTTACTATGAACAAAGGCATTTCTGAAAACCTCGGCAACACAAAGCTCAATTGCCATTTTCAAGTGTTGATTTAAGCTAATATCTGGTCTTTCAGGAAATATTTTGGTTTCCAGATATTCCGATAATGCCCCTTCGTCTGGACTTGTAAAATTCTGACATTTGATTAAATGCTTCCATAAATTTTTTTTGGCAGCACCATTTACCAATTTCTTGGTATTAAATAAATTGTCAATTGATTCCTGAATACCGACTAAGCGAGGCTTGTTTTTTTTCTTTTCTAAGCTAGAAATCAAACAGCCTAAAATAGAGAACAAGTTAGATTCTATGACTTTTGTTTCCTCAAAATTGAATACTATTTCTTCACCATAGCATTTTTTTGTTTGATGATACAAATCGGTAAAAAATACTACACCCTGAAAGTTATTTGCAAGCTTCTGAGGAATTGTAATCTCCATCTTTTTATCCTTGTTTAATTCCTAAATAAGAATCGTCTAAGATAAAAAAATAGAATAAATATTTTAGGTATCTAAACAAAAAAAGCGATCCTAAAAAGGATCGCTTTTCATATATCTTGTAATTTTTAATTACTCAACGATAGCTTTGAATTTAGCATCTTCAAATACTTTAGCAAATTCCATATCAGACTTCGCTACTGATTTTAAAGAAGCATCTTTAGCTACTGCAGTTTCAAGGTTAGTGAAAACTAAGTTATTGTTATCAGTTCTCGCACCTACTACAGCTTTTAGGTAGTATACCATTGCAGCATCGCTAGTGTTAGCGTTTAATTTTTCAAGAGCAACATTGTTTTTACCAGCTAAAATGTTAGCTAAAGCAGCGTTTACTGAAGGACAATCACCGAAGTGCTTCACAGCAGTATCGTAATCAGCCTTCATGATAGCAACAATACCTTGGTTGTAGTTAACTTCTTTACCAGCACCAGTTGCAGCACCAAAAAGAACTTCTGCTTCAGCAACATTACCGTTTACTAACTCAACAGCACCTAAGTTGTTTTTCACAACTGGGTTGTTTGCAGAAAGCTTATCAGCTTTTTCGAAGTTAGATTTAGCGTCAGCTACTTTACCCATACCGAATAAGATCATACCTGCATCGTTATAACCTCTCCAGTCTTTAGAGAATTGCTTCTTAGCTGATTCGTAAATTTTCAATTTATCGTCAGCAGACTTCACTAAAGTAGCAGAATATAATAATTCTTCAACGTTTAGTTCAGATGGCTTGTTCATACCAAGATCTTTCAATTCAGCGTCAGATTTACCAATAAGATCAACGTTAACAGTGAATTTAGCTCTTCTTAATTTAGGAAGTACTTCTTTCTTAACATCGTCGAAAGCAGCAGAAATGTTTCTGATTTCTTTTTCACGTACTTCAGGATCTGAGTACATAGAAAGAACACGTAGAATCAATTCTTTATCTTGGATGTTAGAAGCTTTCATTAATTTTTGGAAACCTTCCCAGTCTTCTGGAGTAACTTTAGATTTGAAGAAATCTTCAGCTGCATACTCAGCCATTTTACCTCTCTTCATTTCTTTCTTGATGTACTTAGAAGAAGAAACTTCACGCTTACCAGCTAATTTCTCGTTCCAATCTTGCTTACCATCTGGAGATGCATAAGCAGAAACTTCAACTCCTTTGTATTCTTTCTTTTCGTCAGCTTTAACAGCGTCTAAGTATGCTTTAAGAGCTTTAACGTCTTCAGCTTTCATTTCTGACCAACGAACTTGTGAGCTGTTGATTAGGTAGTGAAGATCTGCCTCTTGTGTTTCTGGAATAATTCTTTGGAATGCATCTTTACCAACAATGTTCATTGGGTTATTTTGCACCAAAGTAGCAGTAGCAACTACACCATCAGCAATTTTGTAAGGATCGAATTCAACTGATTGCTCACCTTTGCTAGCAGTCATTCTAACTTCTAAGTCAGAAATTCTCATTGCTTGCTCGTAAGGAACTTTACCAGTGTAGGTAATAGTTTTTCCAGTTTCAAAAGGAACTACAGTATTGTTTCCTTGAACTTTCTCGCCTTGTAAAGTTTTTGATGGGAAAGCTTTTTCTCCATTTTCGAACTTCAATACAGGAGTTGCAACAAGAACGGCTTTTTTATTAAAATATCCGCCAGGAATGTTAACAACAACTTTTACATCAACCATATCAGCATGTGCTTCCAAAACTTCAGGAGTCACCTGATACTTGATATCACTTGCTTCTTTCTTCATCTTATTAAGACCAGCACAGCTTGTAAGTACCAATCCTGCTAAAGCCAAAGAAGCTAAGGAAATAACCTTTGATCTTTTCATAACAACTACTTAATTATTTTAACTTTTAAAATTATATTCTAGTTCAAAAACAAATTTAAGAAAATTTTATGCAAATTAAATTTATTCCGTCTTTTTATTTGGATTTTCAGGGCTTTCAGAGAATTATCCTATTTAAACCTTGCTTACATTCAGTTTCGAAAATTGCCTTGGTAATTTTCTCATAATCATCCTCTTGGTTAACAAAGTCGATGTCATTGGTATCAATCACCAAAAACTTATGATCTTGTTGTTGTTTAAAGAACTCAAAATAACTGTCTTGTATCTTTAATAGATATTCAGCAGTAATCTCTTGTTCATATTCTCTTCCTCTCTTTTTAATATTCGATAATAATTTCTCTACATTGGAATGCAGATAGACATACAAATCGGGTTTAGGCAAGGAATTATAAATGATATGAAAAAACTGACGATACAAAGTATATTCATCATCCTGAAGAGTCTGTTTTGAGAATATCAAGGATTTCATAAAATAGTAATCCGAAATGGTAAAAGATTTAAACAAATCACGTTCGCTTAATTCTTTCTTCAGCTGATTGTATCTATCTGCCAGAAACGACATTTCCAATGGAAAGGAGTATTTATCAGGATCTTTATAAAATTTTGGCAAAAAAGGATTTTCAGCAAACTGCTCTAGTATCAGTTTAGCATTCCGCTCCTCTGATATTTTATGTGAAAGAGTCGTTTTCCCGGCACCTATATTACCTTCAATTACGATAAAATTATAATCCATTAAAAATGTATTTGCGTTTTTGGAGTCATAAAAATAGAAAATGAAGGGCAAATATCAGGCTTTTTTAAAAAAAGAAAGAGCCAATTTTGATAAAAAAAATCAACACCAACTCCTTAATTCTATAGTCTGTTATTTTTGAGCAAGTTAGAAATCTCTTATAATTGCTTTCCTTTTCGTTTGCATTCCCGATCTTTTCTATTGCCTAAAATGTTACCCACAATCATCCCAACACCAGCACATAAGAAAAATATAGTCGGATTAAAATGGTAAAACATTCCATAAGTTAATAACAAGCCAAAAACAACTCCTACCAATGCAAATATGGCTGAGTAGGTATAAGTGAAATGATGGATTTGATATACTCCATGCTGATCTTTCAAGTGTTTTAAAAGCTTTTCTACACGCTTTTCATATTCACTTCTATTTACTCCCGATTTGTTGATCAGACGATCCAAATCATCAATGATATTTTCCAGCTCTGCCTTTGCATATTTACAATCCAAGCAAGATGTTTGACTATCCAAAAGTTTGGCAATACGTTTCAATTTCTCAATCTGATAAAATCGAAAATCTTTTATCGAAATAAAATCTTGTACTTGTCCATCTACTTTTTCAGATATCTGATCTACCCAATTGTTTTCCATCTTTTCCTTTTCATTTACATTGCTAAAATAGACAAAGCATATACAAAAAAAAATCCCGGGAATAATTTCCCGGGATTAAGAATAAAAATATTTCGATTATTTATTTTCTTCTTTTTTCTTTCTTTCAGGCTTTGGTAAAAGAACTTTTCTTGAAAGTTTTAATTTTCCTGATTTCGCATCAATATCAATCAACTTCACTTCTATTTCCTGACCTTCTTTCAATACTTCATCTACAGTTTGTAGTCTTCTGTGTTCAATTTCTGAAATATGAAGTAGACCATCCTTACCTGGAAGAACTTCAACAAATGCTCCAAATGTAACAATTGATTTTACCTTTCCTTTGTAGATCTCTCCAACTTCAGGAACGGCAACAATACCTTTAATACGAGCTAATGCAGCATCAATTGATTCTTTGTTGTCAGCTGAAATATCAACTACACCTTTGCCATCAACTTCCTCAATCACAATAACAGCTCCTGTTACTTCTTGAATCTCCTGAATGATTTTTCCACCAGGACCGATAACAGCACCAATCATATCCTTAGGAATATCTATAGAAACGATGCGTGGAGCATGTGGTTTCAAGTCTTCTCTTGGTTCCTCAATAGTTTCACCAATCTTATCTAAAATATGAAGACGACCTTGACGAGCTTGTTCTAGGGCCTGTGCTAATACTTCATATGGAAGACCATCAACTTTAATATCCATCTGAGTAGCTGTAATACCATCTCTGGTACCAGTTACTTTAAAGTCCATATCACCCAAGTGATCTTCATCACCTAAGATATCAGAAAGAACTGCATATTTTTCTGCCCCTGCAGTTGAGATTAATCCCATTGCAATACCGGTTACTGGCTTCTTAATCTGAATACCTGCATCCATCAAAGCCAATGTACCAGCACAAACTGTGGCCATAGATGATGAACCGTTTGATTCCAAGATATCAGAAACTACACGAATAGCATAAGGAGAATCAGCTGGAATCATACCTTTAAGAGCACGGAATGCAAGGTTACCATGACCAACTTCACGACGGCTAATACCACGTGTTGGACGAGCATCACCAGTTGAGAATGGAGGGAAGTTATAATGTAGAACAAACTTCTCTTTTCCCTGGTACAATACATCATCAACAATCTTCTCATCAAGTTTAGTTCCTAATGTTACAGAAGTTAATGATTGAGTTTCACCACGAGTAAATACTGCAGAACCATGAGCGCCAGGAAGGTAATCGATCTCAGACCAAATAGGACGAATCTCATCAGTTTGACGACCATCTAAACGCAATCTATCTTCTAACACCATATTTCTTACCGCTTCTTTTTCCACATCGTGGTAGTAACGGCCAATAAGTGTCATATTTATTTCTTCTTCCTCTTTTCCTTCTGAATATTCAGCAACAAACTCTTCTTTAACCGCTGCAAAATCTTCAGCACGTTGGTGTTTGTTTGCATTCTTACGACGAGCAACCTCTAATACTTTATCGTAAGTTTTGTCGATGATTAACTGACGTAATTCTTCGTCATTATTTTCATGACAATATTCTCTTTTTTCAGTTTTACCAACTTCCTCAGTTAATTCAATCTGAGCCTGGCACTGAACTTTAATAGCTTCGTGAGCAATTTTGATAGCTTCAAGCATTTCAGCTTCTGAAACTTCATCCATCTCACCTTCCACCATCATAATATTTTCCATAGTAGCAGCAACGATCATATCAAGATCTGCAGCTTCTAATTCTGTACGAGTTGGGTTAATCTTATATTCACCATCAACTCTTGCTACGCGTACTTCTGAAATTGGCTCCAAAAATGGGATATCAGAAACCGCAAGTGCAGCCGAAGCTGCTAAACCAGCCAAAGCATCAGGCATGGTATCTGCATCTGCCGAAATCAAATTGATAGATACAAAAGTATCAGCATGATAATCTTCCGGGAATAGTGGACGAAGAGCACGGTCCACAAGGCGAGAAACTAGAATTTCATAATCTGAAGGTCTTCCTTCACGTTTCATGAATCCACCAGGGAAACGTCCTAATGCACTAAATTTTTCTTTGTAATCAACAGACAAAGGCATAAAGTCAACATCAGGTTTTGCATCTTTAGCGGATACTACTGTTGCCAACAACATGGTCTTACCCATTTTTACTACTACAGATCCATCAGCTTGTTTTGCTAATTTCCCTGTTTCAATTGTGATGGACCTTCCATCACCTAATTCAATTATTTTTTCGATCACTTTCATCTTTTGTAGTTTATTTCAAACTTCTTTTTGGATAAGCAACAAGGTGTCGCCAATATATAAAAAGCAATCCCGATTGCTCGGGATTGCTTTAATATGATATTATTTACGAATATTTAAAGCTTTAATAATAGCTCTGTATCTTTCAATATCTTTTGCTTTTAGGTAATCAAGAAGATTTCTTCTTTTACCTACTAGCAATTGCAGTGCACGTTGGGTACTGTAATCTTTTCTATTGTTTTTCAAGTGCTCAGTTAAGTGAGCGATACGGTAAGAAAACAAGGCAATCTGAGATTCTGCAGTCCCAGTGTCTTTGTTAGACTTCCCGTACTTTTCGAAAAGCTCTTGCTTTTTCTCTGCTGATAAATACATAATTCTTTTTTTTAATTTATTTGTTACTAAAGATTGCTGTTCACAATCAATTTGCAAAATTAAGCAATATTTTCTACAAAGCAATTTCTAAGGAAAAAAACATCCAATGAATTATTGGAATTTTATTGAAAGTTAGTGTGATAAGTACGCCTTATCATATTTCTATAAAGAATTAGTTTAATTCCTACACTATTAAAATCTTGTTTGGTATTCCTTCAATTCAAATATCAATATTTTGTCTGAAAAGTTAGCCCTCTTATTATAAAAATTTGGCATTGACTTGTTGAGTTTACAGCAAAAAAAAAGAGTCTCACTCCTTAATGGAATAAGACTCTTTAAAGGTTGGCGTCGACCTACTCTCCCACATCTCTGCAGTACCATCGGCGCTAACGGGCTTAACTTCTCTGTTCGGAATGGGAAGAGGTGGAACCCCGTCGCTATAAACACCTAAAATCGTTTGTTGATCTCTCAACTAAATATCATAGACACATTGAAAAGTAAAATAAAAGAACCAAATCACGTAAGATTCAGCGATTGACCTCGCCACTCAGAAGCTTTCGGGTAATTAGTATTGCTCGACTTTGACGTTACCGCCTTTACATCTGCAACCTATCAACGTTATCGTCTCTAACGACCCTTAAAGGAAATCTCATCTTGAGGTAGGCTTCGTGCTTAGATGCTTTCAGCACTTATCCCTGCCCAACGTAGCTACTCTGCTATGCAGCTGGCGCCACAACAGATACACTAGAGGTTAGTCCAACCCGGTCCTCTCGTACTAGAGTCAGATCCTCGCAAATTTCCAACGCCCACAACAGATAGGGACCGAACTGTCTCACGACGTTCTGAACCCAGCTCGCGTGCCACTTTAATGGGCGAACAGCCCAACCCTTGGGACCTTCTCCAGCCCCAGGATGTGACGAGCCGACATCGAGGTGCCAAACCGCTCCGTCGATATGAGCTCTTGGGAGCGATCAGCCTGTTATCCCCGGAGTACCTTTTATCCTTTGAGCGATGGCCCTTCCATACGGAACCACCGGATCACTATGCTCTACTTTCGTACCTGCTCGACCTGTATGTCTCACAGTCAAGCACCCTTGTGCCATTGCACTCTTCAGACGATTACCAAACGTCTTGAGGGTACCTTTAGAAGCCTCCGTTACTCTTTTGGAGGCGACCACCCCAGTCAAACTACCCACCACACACTGTCCGTCGTTAGACGTTAGACTTCAGATAAGCAAAGGGACGTATTTCAAGGATGACTCCACGATACCTGGCGATACCGCTTCATAGTCTCCGTCCTATCCTACACATCACTTACCCAAAATCAATGTGAAGCTGCAGTAAAGGTTCACGGGGTCTTTCCGTCCCGTTGCGGGTAATCGGCATCTTCACCGATACTACAATTTCACCGAGCTCATGGCTGAGACAGTGCCCAGATCGTTACACCATTCGTGCAGGTCGGAACTTACCCGACAAGGAATTTCGCTACCTTAGGACCGTTATAGTTACGGCCGCCGTTTACTGGGGCTTCATTTCAGACCTTCGCTTACGCTAAGCCCTCCACTTAACCTTCCAGCACCGGGCAGGTGTCAGGCCTTATACTTCATCTTTCGATTTTGCAAAGCCATGTGTTTTTGGTAAACAGTCGCCTGGGCCATTTCACTGCGGCCTCCCGAAAGAGGCGTCCTTTCTCCCGAAGTTACAGGACCATTTTGCCGAGTTCCTTAGCCATGAATCACTCGAGCGCCTTAGTATTCTCTACTTGACTACGTGTGTCCGTTTGTGGTACGGGTCTCTATTACCTGAAGCTTAGAGGTTTTTCTTGGAAGTAAAATTACACGCACTATCAGCGCTGCCGTAGCATTGCTGTACTATCAGATTTCAGCTCAACTTGCGGATTTACCTACAAGTCTCATAGCATACGTCCTTCAACGAACTATTCCGTCAGTTCGCGGCGTTGTCATCTCTTCGTCACCCCATCGCAGTAATAGAAAGTACCGGAATATTAACCGGTTGTCCATCGAGTTCGCCCTTCGGCTACCCCTTAGGTCCCGACTTACCCTGATCCGATTAGCGTTGATCAGGAAACCTTAGTCTATTGGCGTGCGGGTTTCTCGCCCGCATTATCGTTACTTATGCCTACATTTGCTTTTCTAAAAGCTCCACAATACATTACCATACTGCTTCTGCGCCGTTAGAATGCTCCCCTACCAGTTAGAATAAATTCTAAATCCATAGCTTCGGTGGTATATTTATGCCCGATTATCATCCACGCAAGATCGCTCGACTAGTGAGCTGTTACGCACTCTTTAAATGAATGGCTGCTTCCAAGCCAACATCCTAGCTGTCTAAGCAATCTCACCTCGTTTGTTCAACTTAACATACACTTGGGGACCTTAGCTGATGGTCTGGGTTCTTTCCCTCTCGTCTGTGGACCTTAGCACCCACAGGCTCACTGCCAGATATAAGTTATAGCATTCGGAGTTTGTCTGGATTTGATAGGCGGCGAAGCCCTCGCATCCAATCAGTAGCTCTACCTCTATAACTCTCGACTCTGACGCTGCACCTAAATGCATTTCGGGGAGTACGAGCTATTTCTCAGTTTGATTGGCCTTTCACCCCTACCCACAGTTCATCCGAACACTTTTCAACGTGTGACGGTTGGGCCCTCCACTCTGGTTTAACAGAGCTTCAGCCTGACCATGGGTAGATCACCAAGTTTCGCGTCTACCCCCACTAACTTTACGCCCTATTCAGACTCGCTTTCGCTTCGACTACGCACCTGAAGTGCTTAATCTCGCTAGTGAGGAGTAACTCGTAGGCTCATTATGCAAAAGGCACGCAGTCACACCATATAGGTGCTCCTACCGCTTGTAGGCGTACGGTTTCAGGTACTCTTTCACTCCTCTGTTCGAGGTGCTTTTCACCTTTCCCTCACGGTACTTGTTCACTATCGGTCTCTCAGGAGTATTTAGCCTTACCAGATGGTCCTGGCAGATTCACACAGAATTCCTCGTGTTCCGCGCTACTCAGGATACTACTAGATTCACTTTGCTTACGTGTACGAGACTATCACTCTCTATGGTATGTCTTTCCAAACACTTCCACTTCACGCCGATCATCATATTATAGTCCTACAACCCCACCATTGCCGAAACAATAATGGTTTGGGCTAATCCCCGTTCGATCGCCACTACTAGGGGAATCACTTTTGTTTTCTTCTCCTCCGGTTACTTAGATGTTTCAGTTCTCCGGGTTTGCCTCCTTTCGGATACTCATTGCTGAGTGGGTTGCCCCATTCGGAAATCTACGGATTAATGGTTATTTGCACCTCACCGTAGCTTATCGCAGCTTATCACGTCCTTCATCGCCTCTGAGAGCCTAGGCATCCGCCATACGCCCTTAATTACTTCTTTTTGTGCCAATAAAAGTATAAACTTTCATCACGAAATCAATCGTTGTTTCTTTACTTTTTGGTTACTTCTACTTTACTACTTTCAACATGTCAAAGAACTTTAATACACCATCGTATTATGTGGAGAATATCGGAGTCGAACCGATGACCTCTTGCGTGCAAGGCAAGCGCTCTAGCCAGCTGAGCTAATCCCCCATAAGCATTATTGTAGTCCTGCGCAGATTTGAACTGCGGACCCCTACATTATCAGTGTAGTGCTCTAACCAACTGAGCTACAGGACTAAATTAATAATCCATATGCTAGCGGTCTTAAACACCCTAACGCTATGGGTTATGGTATATTAAATGAAAACAAGTAAAAAGTTAGGCAAAACAGTAATGAAACCTGTCTGTTACCATAAACCTATTGTCGATATTCTAAATCTCTAGAAAGGAGGTGTTCCAGCCACACCTTCCGGTACGGCTACCTTGTTACGACTTAGCCCCAGTTACCAATTTTACCCTAGGTCGCTCCTTGCGGTTACGAACTTCAGGTCCCCTCGGCTTCCATGGCTTGACGGGCGGTGTGTACAAGGCCCGGGAACGTATTCACCGTATCATTGCTGATATACGATTACTAGCGAATCCAACTTCACGGAGTCGAGTTGCAGACTCCGATCCGAACTGAGACTAGCTTTTGAGATTAGCATCCTGTCACCAGGTAGCTGCCCTTTGTACTAGCCATTGTAACACGTGTGTAGCCCTGGACGTAAGGGCCGTGCTGATTTGACGTCATCCCCACCTTCCTCTCACCTTACGGTGGCAGTCTCGCTAGAGTCCTCAGCATTACCTGCTAGCAACTAACGATAGGGGTTGCGCTCGTTATGGGACTTAACCCGACACCTCACGGCACGAGCTGACGACAACCATGCAGCACCTTGTAATTTGCTCCGAAGAGAAGATCCGTTTCCAGATCGGTCAAACTGCATTTAAGCCCAGGTAAGGTTCCTCGCGTATCATCGAATTAAACCACATGTTCCTCCGCTTGTGCGGGCCCCCGTCAATTCCTTTGAGTTTCATTGTTGCCAACGTACTCCCCAGGTGGATTACTTAATGCTTTCGCTCAGTCGCGCACTGTGTATCGCGCACAACGAGTAATCATCGTTTACGGCGTGGACTACCAGGGTATCTAATCCTGTTCGCTCCCCACGCTTTCGTCCATCAGCGTCAATAGTAGCTTAGTGAGCTGCCTTCGCAATCGGTGTTCTACGTTATATCTATGCATTTCACCGCTACATAACGTATTCCGCCCACCTCAACTAAATTCAAGACAACCAGTATCAATGGCAGTTTCACAGTTGAGCTGTGAGATTTCACCACTGACTTAATCGCCCGCCTACGGACCCTTTAAACCCAATAAATCCGGATAACGCTCGAATCCTCCGTATTACCGCGGCTGCTGGCACGGAGTTAGCCGATCCTTATTCATACGGTACCTTCAGTTCCCTACACGTAGAGAAGTTTATTCCCGTAAAAAAGCAGTTTACAACCCATAGGGCCGTCATCCTGCACGCGACATGGCTGGTTCAGGCTTTCGCCCATTGACCAATATTCCTCACTGCTGCCTCCCGTAGGAGTCTGGTCCGTGTCTCAGTACCAGTGTGGGGGACTATCCTCTCAGACCCCCTAAGCATCATCGTCTTGGTGAGCCGTTACCTCACCAACTAACTAATGCTACGCATGCCCATCTTGTACCCCCAAAGGTTTAAATCATCTCCCATGCGAAAAATGATTGTTATGCGGTATTAATCCGGATTTCTCCGGGCTATCCCCCTGTACAAGGCAGGTTGCATACGCGTTACTCACCCGTGCGCCGGTCGTCGCCTGGTGCAAGCACCATCGTTACCCCTCGACTTGCATGTGTTAGGCCTGTCGCTAGCGTTCATCCTGAGCCAGGATCAAACTCTTCGTTGTATAAAAGTTTTTATAAATTCTGTCTCATTCAGATTATCAAAGTTTAATGGTAATTTTTAATTGACAAGGTTTTATTCTTGTATTTACCTAACTTCTTGTTTTCAATATTTTCAAAGAACGTATCGTTCTGTTTTTCCTTAGTTATTCACCCGAAAAAATCAGGCGGAAAAGCGAGTGCAAAGATAAATAAAACTACATCCAAATTCCAAATAAAATTTGAAATATTTTTGAAGTTTTTTTTCAAGTCGTGATTTCCATCAAATCATCAACTACACTCCCAAAACTCTTTCTAACTCCTCCCGTTGAAGAAGCGGCTGCAAAGATAAATACTTTTTATTTAATTTTGCAAATCATTTTTAAAACTTTTTTAAGATTTAAATCCTTTCGAAAGCCTCATAGATACTAGTGCTCCAAAGAATCGCTATCCCTGTCAAAAGCGGCTGCAAAGATAAATAAATTACTTCTACAATTCCAAATGCTTTTGAAAAAAAATTAAAAAATAAAAAATTAAAATTGGATGCTTAGTAGGTGTAAATAATCAATTAAAAAAAGATTCCTACGACCACCCTACCGCTGCCTATAAAATACTACTAAACAACCATTTTATAAATCCACTCTCCGTTGAAAGTGGATGCAAATATAATAGACAGAAGTCCAAAGTTCCAAACATTTTTAAAAGAAAAAGTAAAGAAAAATCACAAAGGCCTGATTTACAAATACAAAAAAATCACAATAAGATTGTGATTTTACAATAGGCTTATTCTATGATGTAATTTCTAAATTCCATTCAATAAAAGTTCCTTTAAACTATTTACCTGGTCTTTATTCCCAAGAACAAACAAATGATAGTTTTTCTCTAGCATCAATTCGGGAGATGGATTGTAAATATACCCCCCCTCTCCATCTTTCAATCCTATGATATTAGCACCTGATCTATTTCGTACATTTAATTCCTTTATTGATTTTCCGACAAAACAACCAGACAAATCCTGACAACTTACCTCTTCCAGCTTTACACCTTTGGTAGATTGCAATAGGATATTATCCAAAAATTCAACCACATCAGGTTGGGCAACCAACTTTGCCATTTGCTGACCTCCCAAACGATCAGGCATTATTACATTATTAGCTCCAGCTCTTTTTAGCTTACTGTCAGATTGACTATTGGAAGAACGAGATATAATTTTTAAACCAGGATTCATTTCACGAGCGGTTAAAACCACATAAACATTTTCTGCATCATTGGGAATTGCAGTAATCAATGCTTTAGCTTCAGAGATATTAGCCATATCAAGCACCTCTTCCATGGTAGCATCACCTTGGATAAAAAGAAGATCAGAAAAAGCTCGGACTCTCTCAATCGCAGATTCATTTGAATCTACAACAACAACATCCTCACCATGCTCTATCAACTCCAAGCTTGCTTGCTTACCATTTCGGCCAAAACCACAAACAATTACATGACCATTTAATTTTTCAATTTTCCTCACAATCCTATAATCTTTTAAGTTTCTACGAAATACGCCATCTAAAATAAACCTGGTTATTGCAGAAGCCAAATAACCAAAAATTCCAAAGCTTATAAATATTAAAAATACGGTAAATATTTTTCCTGTTTCAGACAAAGGATGAACTTCTTGAAAACCAACAGTAGAAATGGTTATAACCGTCATATACAAGGCATCAACAATGCTGTAAGCCTCATTTATATACATATAACCAGCTGTACCAACCAAAACAGTTAGTACAAGAAAAAACATGGCAATACTTAAAGTTCGGATATTCTCTTCCCAAATTTTTTGTCTATTCATAGGAGCAAGTCAATAATAATCTAAGATAATCAATATCCTTAAATAGAATGTAGCTGTGTAAACTTATTTGGTATGTGTCTGATAATTTTTTATTCGAATAATTCGATTACCGAATTCACACTGCAAACATCTGTGCTCATCGCAATAGTTCACCTTCAACTGCAATAAAGCTTGAGAATACCAAGATGATTTTACCTCTACTCCACATTCTTTCCACCTATCAATTATAGAATTCTTTTCTTCCGGGATTTCTTCCAAAAACTTTAAAGCTTTTTCTTTCATCAACTCATCACCATTAATATCACCATAGCAAAACAAGATGGGAACAATCGAATTGATTACAATTGAATTGATTGTCATTTTTCCAATTTGCTTGCTTTTGTTTTTTGATTCACCCCCAAATTGATAATGAGTCTCCCAATAGCTAGAAACCTGAATTTCGAACAAATGCTGAATATCTTTATAAGATCCACAATCCAGAATTTTTGAAAATAAAGAGGAAGATTTATGAATAAGAGCTGCCAACTGTGCAATTCGGATTGTTGGAAAATTACCTGGCCTTAACCTCAACCATTTCCATCGATGCAAAGGCAAAGGTTTTAACTCATATTTAATTGCAAGAAACAAGTATTCCTGCTGTAGGTTTTTATAATAAGCATCATCAATAGAATCATTCAGCAATCCAGCCTGACCAAACAATAAAGCTTCCAATTGTAATAGTGAATTCTTTTGTCGAGCCAAAATCTTTAATGGCAACACTTGCGCCAACTGCTGAAAAGGATCAGCGTTGACCTTCATCCCAAAATATCTAGCAATAATCTGATAAAATGTTTCTTCCCATGAATTCTTATTCAGTTTCAGCATTTTCTTCACATCAGCAGATTTTCTCTCCAAGCGCTCCAATATCATTCTATCCAACCAGTTTCGCACAAAGAATTTTTCAACCGAACTGATTTCATCATAACAAGGAATCCACTGAGTGGAATACATAAGTTGATTGTAATTCTGCAGCAAACCTGAATCGAATTTTAGAATCAAACAAGGCAATTTTCTAGTTTCATCTATAAATACATCTGCATCATCTTCATAAACTACATGCAAAATCACATTATTATAGGCTGAATCTTGTTGATGCTTGTGCTGATACCAGAATGATGATTTGATATGAACCTCTATATTTCCAGCCCACATCACATCATTAATCTTAACCCGAGCATCAAAAAAGTCCGGACCAGCATCTTTATTTTGCTTCCCAATATTTATAACTTCTATTTTATCTCCTCCAGTAGAGAACAGGTTTTGACCATCAAAAAGCTTGTGCTTCCAAATAAACTGCAGAAATTCCTCATTCATACCATAATATTTTTACAGTAAGTATTCGAAATTTAATAATTCGCTCAGTAAAAGACAATAAAAAAGCGACGTTTAATCAAACGTCGCTTCAATATCTTTAAGGAGTGCTTACTACAATACCGATTTCTCCTTCAATAGATCTTCCATTTCCAATTGTAACTCTTTAGCTTTTTCACCAGCTACTTTTGCAAAATTCTCAGAAGCATCAGCAAAAATAACTCCTCTCGAAGAGTTTACAAGCAAGCCACATGATTGGTTCATTCCATACTTTGCAACTTCCTGAAGGCTTCCTCCTTGAGCACCAACCCCTGGAACCAACAAGAAATGATCAGGAGCAATCTTGCGAATATCACCCAACATTTCAGCTTTTGTAGCTCCAACAACATACATCATGTTTTCTTTAGTTCCCCAATCTTGAGATTTTTCAAGGACTTTCTCGAACAACTTTTGTTCTCCTTCCTGGAAAAACTGAAGATCGAAAGCTCCTTTATTCGAAGTTAACGCCAATAGAATAACCCATTTGTTTTTATACTCCAAAAATGGAGTTACAGAATCCTCTCCCATGTATGGTGCAACTGTAATTGAATCGAATGGCATATTTTCCAAAAATGCACTTGCATACATTTTCGATGTATTTCCAATATCTCCTCTTTTCGCATCAGCAATCAAGAAAATCTCTGGATATTTTTCTTTGATATAGTTTACTGTTTTTTCAAGACTATTCCATCCTTGAGCTCCTCGGCACTCATAAAAAGCAATGTTTGGCTTGTAAGCAACGGTAAATTCTGCAGTTGCATCAACAATTTCTTTGTTAAACTCAAATACAGGATCCTCAGAATCTAATAGGTGAGAAGGAATTTTTTTGATATCGCTATCTAAACCTACACATAGGAAACTTTTTTTCTTTTTGATTTGCTCAAATAATGCCTGATAATTCATATTGAATAAAATTGGTTGTTTAGTAATATTTTAACAAAAAAAAGGCAGTGGAAAAACCACTGCCAATATCTTTATAAACCACTTTCTTTAAGTCGCTCTGCGTTTTCTTCAATTTGAAGTTTGTCGATAATTTCCTGAACATCGCCATCCATAACTGCCGACAAATTATATAACGTAAGGTTGATACGGTGATCAGTAACACGTCCTTGCGGATAGTTGTAAGTTCTAATCTTAGCCGAACGGTCACCTGTAGAAACCATAGTTTTACGTTTCGATGAAATTTCATCCAAGTATTTTTGATGCTCCATTGCATAAATACGCGAACGAAGCTCTACCATTGCCTTTGCCAAGTTCTTCAACTGCGATTTCTGATCCTGACAAGTTACTACAATATTTGTAGGAATGTGAGTCAATCGGATTGCAGAATAGGTAGTATTTACCGACTGTCCACCAGGACCAGAAGAACAGTAAGTATCTTTACGGATATCGCTTTCTTTGATATCAACATCAAACTCTTCAGCTTCTGGCAATACTGCTACTGAAGCAGCACTGGTATGAACTCGTCCTTGAGTTTCTGTTTGTGGAACACGCTGCACACGGTGAACTCCCGACTCATACTTCAATACTCCATAAACTCCATCACCATTTACATTCATTACAATTTCCTTGTAACCACCAGATGTACCTTCACTAAAGCTTGAAATGGAAACCTTCCAACCTTTAGATTCACAATATTTGGTATACATTCTCGCCAAGTCACCAGCAAAAATACTTGCCTCATCACCTCCAGTACCAGCTCTGATCTCAAGAATTGCATTTTTAGAATCCTCTGGATCGGCTGGAACCAGCAACAACTTAATGTTTTGCTCCATATCCGGAAGTTTCACTTCTAAATCTTCCAATTCCATCTTTGCCATTTCTCTCAATTCCTCATCTGATTCATTTGCAATGATATCTTTCGACTCAGCAATTGTATCAACGGCATTCTTATATTGCTTAGCAGCCTCGGTAACTGCTTCCAATTCTTTATATTCCTTGCTAAGCTTTACAAAGCGCTTCATGTCTCCCATCACTTCTGGATCGGTGATCAACTGACCAACCTCCTTAAATCTGATAAAGACACCTTCTAATTTATCTAGGATCAAATTATTGCTCATGCTACAATATTCTAAATTTTGCACAAAATTAGAAAAATAAAACGACTTTAATACTGAAGTATGAAATTATAGTTCATCAGCTGTTTAATTTAGATAAAAGCAGAGCAAAATACGGCAAACAAAAAGCTTACCAAAATCAACCTATTTTAAACAAGAGTGCTTAAATTATCATGATTTTAAATTGAAAAAAAAATCATGCTACCTATTTACTTTTTAATCGTCAAAAACTATTTTTATTTAAAGAGAAGAAGCACAAATTCAATAAACCTGTTTACAAAACCAAATACCCTTTAACCAGAATGGTTTTATTGAATTTAAATTTGCAAAAACAGCAAATTGCAACTTCTAATTTTACCTGTAACAACAAATTTTTGGATTGTATTAATTAGATTAATTATCACCGCCTAATCCGATGCTTATGGTTAAAGTTAGAATACCCCGAAACGAAGATCAATTATTGGGATTGTTAGGAAAAATCAACAAAAGACACGAATGCAATAAGAAAAAAAGTCTTTTGAACGGAGCTGTCAATATGGATCGCCTAGTTGAAAAATCTAAAAAAATTAGAAATTTTAAGGATCTAGAGTCAGAACCAAGTGCAAAAAAACAATCTTTTGATCACTCAAAGAGCAATGATTTAAAGTTTATCTCAAGCGAAATTCGCAGCATCAAAAATTTATTGCTTGCTGTTTATCCTGATGAGCCCAAAGTGATTAAAGAATGGGGCTTCGAAATAAATGATTAAGTCTGCAATCAAATTACAGACACCAATAAGAAAATGCCATTCAACTCTTTGAGTGGTATTTTTTATTTGAATATCAGAAGGTCAACCTCTTCTAATTTATATATTGAAAACTGAACATTCACTCTTAAAACCTGAAGTTTTAATATCAAAAACTCAATAATTAATATTAAAAGTAGACCTTTTAACATTGAAGAGTGATGTTTCAATATTAAAACATGGCGTTTCAACGTTGAAGATTGAAGTCGCAACATTAAAAGTTAATGCGTCAACTTTTCTTACTCTCTTTTTAGCCCTACTGGACATCATTTTTCATTAAAAGTTGAAGTTTCAACGTTAAAACTTTATGTAACCACATTGACACCACAATTGTCAACGTTGAAAGCTGAGCTATTAATGTTAAAACCTGAACTTTTAACATGGAAAGTTCAGGTTTTAATATGTATTTATGAGATCACAAGTTTGAAACTTGGATCTTTAAAGATCATCTTTAGTAAACGAATTCTCCAAATTCGCTTTTGATCGTTAATTTCTTGCCTTCATAAGCCTCACATCTACCAACAATCTGAGCATCTACATTAAACTCTTTTGAGATTGCGATGATATCTTCAGCAATTTCTTGTGGAACATACAATTCAAATCTATGTCCCATATTAAAGACTTTGTACATTTCGACCCAAGCGGTTCCACTTTGCTCATGAATTAATTTGAACAATGGTGGCACATCAAACATGTTGTCTTTTACCACATGAATATTATCCACAAAGTTCATAACTTTGGTTTGAGCTCCGCCCGAACAGTGAATCATTCCATGAATTTGAGAACGATATTTATCCAAGATTTTTTTGATAATTGGAGCGTAGGTTCTGGTTGCTGACAATACCAATTTACCTGCATCAATATCTACCCCTTCAACCGAATCGGTTAATTTGCAATTGCCTGAATAAACCAAATCTTCAGGAACAGCATTATCGAAGCTTTCAGGATATTTTTCCGCCAAATATTTCGAGAATACATCGTGACGAGCAGAAGTTAATCCATTTGAACCCATACCTCCATTGTACTCCGATTCGTAAGTTGCCTTACCCGATGATGAAAGACCAACAATTACATCACCATCCTGAATTTTCTCATTGGTGATTACATCTTCACGTTTCATACGGCAAGTAACGGTAGAATCAACAATAATGGTTCTTACCAAATCACCAACATCAGCAGTTTCACCACCAGTTGAGTGAATATTTACGCCAAGCTTGGCATACTCGGCAAGCAACTCTTCGGTTCCATTAATAATTGCAGAAATTACTTCTCCCGGAATTAAATTCTTGTTTCTTCCAATTGTAGACGACAAAAGAATATTATCAACTGCACCTACACAAAGCAAATCATCAATATTCATGATTAAGGCATCCTGAGCAATACCTTTCCAAACGGAAATATCACCAGTCTCCTTCCAATACATATATGCCAAAGATGATTTTGTTCCAGCCCCATCGGCATGCATAATATTGCAATATTCATCATCACCAGTTAAATAATCGGGAACCACCTTACAAAAGGCATTCGGAAATAGGCCTTTATCAAGGTCTTTAATCGCACTATGTACATCTTCCTTCGAAGCCGAAACGCCTCTAAGATTGTATCTTTCGTCTTTTCTCATGGTTGTTTAGAATAAAAGGTAAAAGTAAAAAGGTAAAAGCAAAAAGTCATTTTTGTCCCAAACGAAACATTCACAATCATTTGCCGATCTTAAACCAAGATTACTCCTTCAATTTTTTAGCTTCGGCAAAGGTAATCTTTTTCCCTTTATAGTATGCGATTACAAATGCTTTAATTCCTTTCTTATTGATCTTTTGCGATTCCAATTTAGCTTCTTTGTAGCTATCGTAAATTCCCGTGGTATATCGAACGGCCGATTGATTAACCGGAGCTTTAAAAACCACTTTGAAATTTTGAATTACTCCGGGAACCGTTTTCTTCCCAAAAGCACCAATCTGAATGGTATAAAACACACCTTTTACTTTATTTAAATCTTTAATTTGAGTATTTCCAATCTGATTAGGATCACTTCCTGGTTTCACTTTGGAGTTGGGGCCAGGTACATAATCGGTTGATAGAACTTTAAACTCTGTTCTCCTGTTCAACTGATTGGCAATTTCTTTTTGCTTAGAGGTAAACTGCCAAATATTTTTCTCGGTAAGCACTGTTTCTTCCAACAAGAAATCATATTCATCAGCAATTTCTTTGCTCACCACCCTAGGTTGTGACTCTCCATATCCGTGTGCAACCAAACGATCCCAATATATTCCATTTTCAATTAAATAATCAACAACCGACTGTGCTCTTTTCTGAGAAAGGTCCTTATTGGTGGATTCACTCCCAACAAAATCGGTATGTGAACCCAATTCAATTGTAATTTTCGGATTATCATTTAAGGTTTCAACCAAAGCATCAAGAGCTTCTTTCGATTCTTCGCGAAGACTCCACTTTCCAAAATCGTAGAAAATATTTGGCAACTCAATTGGTTTTTCTATTGCCTTCAAGCCTATCATCGATTTAAAATTTCGACTCACTTGAATTCCCACTGTACTTACCTGCTCTTTGCCATTCAAATAACCATCTTTCGAAACCATAGCTATATATTCCAAGTCAGGTTTCAATTCAAATCGAAAGTTTCCTTTGTCATCTGTTTTCACATCCAATTGTTCTCCATCAGATGAAACCAAATTAATACTAGCTCGTTCAACAGGAGCTTTAGACTCCGAATCAACAACTTGCCCTATAAATGCAAATTGCAAAGGCACATAATCAAATCGGTAGATGTTATCATTCCCTTTTTTTCGCGAAGACGAAAACATTCCTTTCTCTTTATTGGGCTGAAAATGAATTGCAAAATCATCGGCAGTAGAATTGATCGGATATTTCATATTCTCTACTTCCCACAAACCAGACTCAGCTCTTTGTGCCATATAGATATCCAATCCACCTATTCCTCCTTTACGATCTGAGGCAAAATAAAGCTTACCGTTGTCGCGGATATGTGGAAACAATTCATCTTCTTCAGAATTGATTGGCTTACCTAAATTTTGTGGCTCTGTCCATCCACTTCCACTTTTTTTACTCATCCAAATGTCATTTCCTCCATAACCACCTGGCATATCCGAAACAAAATATAAAATTGTACCATCTGCAGAAATGGATGGGTGTGCAACAGACAAAGAATCGGGAACCAATTCCTGAAGAGCTACCCTGCCCCACTCTCCATTCTGCCTTTGTACAGCAAAAATTTTCGTTCCTTGATTGTCCTTATTTATTTTTCGTGAAGAAGTGAAGTAAAAAATATCTCCACTTGAATTAAAACAAGCTGCACCTTCGTTCCAATCTGAATTGATCGTATCGCCAATCGTAGAAGGCTTACTCCACTGATAAGTATCAGTAATTACAGTTCGAGTTGTGGCCTTTCTTCCTTTTTTCTTTCGTGATTTTCGAACCACCTCATTTGAATAGTGCGACTCTAATAAATTTGTAAAGTACTCACCAGTAACACCATCTTTTTTTACCTTATCTTTTAATTTTCGATTTGATGTAAAGAAAATCACATTGGTATCTTGTCCCATATATATTGGAGCAAAATCACTAGATGCAGAATTAAATTCTTTCAAAACTTCCACTTTATACCTTCCTGGAAATTCCTCCCAATAAGAAACTCTTTTCAGAATTTTAGCTGCATCATCGGTTTGTTCGGCCTCAGGTTTTAAATCCAAATATTCCCAGAAATTCTCTTCCGCCTCCTCAAGTCTGTAGTTTTTAAGCTCGGCATAGCCCAAGCCTTTTACTGCATCCACGAAAGTATCCCTATTCATAATAGCCTTTCGATACCATGATGATGCTTTTCGCGGTCTATTAATCTCATCAAAACAATTTGCATTCATAAATGCAATTTCTGCTTTTCGCTCCCTGTCTTTCTCTTTTTTATATGCCTTTTCATACATTTCCTGCGCATGAAAATACCTGCCGGATTTTAGCATTTTATTTCCACGATTAACGTAAGATTGCGATGAACAAGATATTAACAAGCCTATTATACAGAGTAATCCTGCGAAAGAAAGAATTTTCATTATGTGATATGTTCGATTATAAAGTATAAAAATAAATATTTTATTCTATTGTCAACCTATCAAAACAGAAAAGGATGTCCATTATATATGAACATCCTTTTTCTAAAAATATTATAGATCGAACTAGTTATTGAATAACAATTCGCGATATTTTGGCAATGGCCACATTTCATTATCTACAACAAGCTCTAACTTATCAATATGGTAACGAATATCTTCCAAATACGGACGCACTTTCTGATCATATGCAAATGCCATTTTGTGTCCATCCTCGATAACATTACATTCTTTACGAGCTTCAACCATTCCTTTCACTTTTGCTTTAATAGAAGAAATGTGACCTGAAATTTCTCGAATTAGCTCTTTTCTTGCTCCTGCTAAATTTTCAAACTCTTCAGCTGAGAAGATATCTCTTAAACCTTGAACATTCTGAATCAATTTGGTTTGATAAGCAACAGCTGTAGGAACAATGTGGTTGATTGCCAAATCACCTAATACACGTGCTTCAATCTGAATCTTCATGGTGAATTTTTCCATTTCAACCTCAACACGAGCTTCCAATTCTTTCTCTGTCATTACTCCACTCTCAATCAATGATCTTTTAGCAGGTGCTTCAAGATATTTAGAAAGAGATTCCGGCACACTTGTGATATTAGTTAGTCCTCGTTTTTTCGCCTCAATCACCCAAGCTCCTGAATAACCGTCACCGTTAAAACGGATTGGTTTAGATTCAATAATTAATTTTTTAAGAACCTGGAAAATCGCTTCATCCTTTTTAATTCCTTCATTGATTAATCTATCAACAGCAGCTTTAAAATCTTTCAACTGAACAGCCATTGCTGCATTCAAAGCTGTCATTGCTGCAGCATTATTTGCAGAAGAACCAACAGCACGGAACTCAAAACGATTACCAGTAAAGGCAAATGGAGAAGTACGGTTACGATCGGTATTATCCAAAATAATTTCAGGAATACGACCAATACCTAATTTCAATGCTGTTTTTTCGTCTGGAGTCATTTTCTTCTCACCAACTTCCTCAACAATTTTTTTCAACATCTTAGAAACCTCATCACCTAAGAATACAGAAACAATTGATGGCGGTGCTTCATTAGCTCCCAATCTATGACTATTAGATGCTGTAAGAATGGATGCGCGAAGAAGATCCTGATTCTTATATACAGCCATTAATGTATTCACAACAAAGGTAAGAAACTGCATATTTCCTTTAGGATTCTTACCTGGAGCCATTAACACAACACCAGTATCGGTACTCAACGACCAGTTATTGTGCTTACCTGATCCGTTAACACCAGCGTATGGTTTTTCGTGGAACAATACACGGAACTTGTGGTTTCGAGCAACTCTCTTCATTACATCCATCACCAACTGATTGTGGTCATTTGCCAAGTTAGCCTCTTCGAAAATTGGAGCCAACTCAAACTGAGAAGGAGCAACCTCGTTGTGACGAGTCTTCACAGGAACACCTAATTTGTGACACTCTACCTCCAAATCCATCATAAATTTAGTCACACGCTCAGGAATAGATCCAAAATAGTGATCATCTAACTGCTGATCTTTAGACGAAGAGTGTCCCATTAATGTACGACCTGTTAATGCAAGATCAGGACGAGCTTGATACAATGCCTCATCAATAAGGAAGTATTCCTGCTCCCAACCTAGGTTAGCATGAACTTTAGTAACATTTTTATCGAAATATTGACAAACATCAACAGCAGCCTCATCAACAGCAGCCAATGCCTTCAACAAAGGAGTTTTATAATCAAGAGCTTCACCTGTATATGAAATAAATACTGTTGGAATACAAAGTGTTGTTCCAATAATAAATGCTGGTGAAGAAACATCCCAAGCAGTATATCCACGAGCTTCAAAAGTCTGACGAATACCTCCCGAAGGGAATGAAGAAGCATCAGGCTCTTGCTGAGCCAGTAACTTCCCTGAAAAATTTTCTATCATGTTACCACCATCACCATAATCAATAAAGCCATCGTGTTTTTCTGCAGTACCATCGGTTAAAGGTTGAAACCAGTGAGTATAGTGAGTAGCTCCTTTTTCAATTGCCCAGGTTTTCATTCCTAAAGCAATACCATCGGACATTTTTCGATCGATAGATCCTCCCTTTTGGTTCGCAGCCTTAACAGCTTTAAAAGCATCTTTTGACAGATACTTTCTCATGGATTCTACATTAAAAACTAAATCGGCATAATAATCAGTCGCCTTATTAGAAGGTAACGTCACCGATTTTGGCTGTCTTGAAAGCAATTCACTTAACGCTTGAAATCTAATGGTGGCCATAAACTTAAAAATTTTAGTTAATAGTTAATGTTATATGCAATATTACAGGGGCTCTTTAAAAAATTAGTTGTTTTTTTCACCAAACACCCCCCTCAACTGCACAGTACAAAAATGAAGAAAAAAAACTATTTCTGCAACACTACCCATGGATTACAACAGGTATGTCACAAAAAAATCGATAAAAATCCAGGTTAAACCCTAGATTTTTATCGATTGCGCAAATATTTTAAAGTTTTTTTCGGTAGAAGTGTATTTTTTATTTCGCCTTAGGGATTTTTGGTGCTTTTTTCTCAATTACCTCTTTCACATCCTTCCTGGAATTGATTAAATGGTAAAATTCTTCGATATATCCGATGAGTTTATATCGATTTGTTTCTTTCAGGTGTTCACATTGATTCAGCAATTCTAAAAATAAAGGTTTAAGCTCATTAAAATTTGTAAAAGCCTGTTGTAACTCTTCTGAACTCCACCTCATCCCTTTGTACAATCTTTTGTATTTGGCATCTGATTCTATTTTGGGAGATAAGGTAAAGTAAGAATGGTTAATAATACCCGACCAGTCAAAATCATAGGGAACCACAACAGGAATACTGTATTCGCTAACCGACATTATATCTATATTATGCAATCTACCAACATCCCAATCGGCATTACCTATCATTAATTGAAACAAAGAGAGCATCACCATATTTTCTCTCAAAATCTCATATTGCTTCATGTTCTTGAAGTTTAAAATGTGCTTTCCGTTTCTTACGGCCACATCTTCCTTATCTTCAAGAAAAAACCCAAACTTTGTCAAGGTATCCGAAGAGTTAATATCTATAAATGATACTTGAGACAATCGAACTCGATAGCTGTGATTCGAAATCAAATTATACATTTTATAAATAAGATATTCCTCAATGGTATGCTGCTCATAATCATCCACAAAAGATTGACAATGACTCACATACTTTAATTTTGACTGCCCTTCAAACTCCGTTCCCACAGCTTCTTTTACGGTAATTTTAAAACGCAATGGTGGAAAATTGCAATTTTGCTTTCTGCGACGAAAATTACCTCTGGTTTTTACTTTCACCTCCATCACATCAGCCTTACCATTCTCTGAAAACACCTTTAATTCACTTTTATGGTATTTCCTTTTTTCTGCAATATCATTAATTAATAATGCCAAGTCTGTTTTTAACTCTATTTTTAACAGATCCTCATTTTTAAACAATGGTAAGTTTAACAAACTATCTCGGTCTTTCGCCGTTATTGGATTTGCACTTAAAATATTCCCCGTACAAACTAACAATAGTAATAATAAAGCAAGATTTTGTCCTTTTCTTATTACGCTCCCATTCTCCATTTTGCAATTATATTTATTCAATACTTTCTTTCTTCCCATCAATAAATATGCGATAATAATTATCATTTTCAATAAACAACACCTGTGGCTTTATTTCATCATATCCCATAGGAACATTCATTGCAACCAACCTTCCTTCTTTTAACAATCTAATTGCTTCCACCTCAGTATGTCCAAAAAATATCCTTTTTACCTTATAGTAATTTAACACCTTATCCAATTCTTCATCAGTAATTATTGAATAGTTACGTGTTTTCATTAAATATCCCCTGTACCAAAGTGGGTTGCCTGGAAAATAAACTTCTTTCATTAATTCGGCCTGCGTCTTTCCATGGTCAGGCTTTAAACTCATCCTTATTTCTTTATTAATCTGATTCAAAGTCATATCTTTCTCAATCATCTCAGGAGAAATTCCTCCATGAACAAAAAGAAGGTCATTAATTTTCACAACTGAATTAAGCGATCTTAACCATTTTCCTAACTCAGTATCCTCCTTAAAAAAACGCGGATAATTTATCATTAAACGTTTGCTCATTTTTTTATATTTAGGAGCTATATATCGGGCATCATTCATCAGTACCATAATTTCATGATTACCCAATAAGAAATGCAATCTACCTTTGTATGCTTTTGCCTGTCGCTGCAGTTTTTTAATCAAATAAAGGCTTTCCGTAACCTTATCTCCTCTATCGAAAATATCACCAATAAAAACCACATGTCCATCACCCCACAACCAATTTAATTCTTCATCAATAACTTTTGCTCCCCTTAATAGTTTAATCAAAGCATCATATTCCCCATGAACATCTCCAACTACCAATATTTTTTTAACATTTTCAAACTCAGCCCCCTGTACAGGGTAATCTCCTTTTCTGAGCCAATATCTATTTTTATCACCCTTAAGACCTTTTACCTGAACTGAATCAGACTTTATTTTTAATCTTTTCTCTCTGATACTAATACTATTTTCTTCATGCGAATGATCCACATACCACATCCTAACCTCTTTTGAATCAATCCAGGAAAAATGAGGGCCATCAGAGTAATCTGGCAAGTTTATGTCATCAATATTTCCTCTAAAAACTTTATCGTATTTAGAAAAAGCACCTGAACTTAATTTCTTTTTTTGTGCACTAAGTGGAAACAAAACACAAATGCATAATAAGAACAATACACATTTTACATACCGATATGAAATCATAAAATATATCTTTTAGTATCAAACCAAATACCATTTTCTTCAGCTTGCTTTAAATCAAAAACTAAACCAAAATTTTATAGAAAATAGTACATCCATAATGTTCGAAAGCAAAACACAGGCTGCCCGAAATCGAACAAGCAATGAACTTGCATGAAGTTAGTAAAAATTATTAAGAGCTAATCATACAAAAAAACAGGAGCCCTTTCGAACCCCTGTTTCACTACTACTACAATGTACCTGATTTAGTATCCAGGATTTTGATCTATTTCACCTGTTGTTTTATCAATTTCTGCTTGAGGTACAGGCCAATATTTTTTTGCTTCAGTCCAATACGGAAGGATATTTGCACGATTTGTACGAACAAGATCGTGATAACGATCATTCTCACCAGCTAATTCTAAACGACGTTCTGCATAAATCGCATCAATTAGCGCAGAACCAGAAGTCGTAATATCTCCCAGACCTACTCGATTACGAACTTCATTCAATGCTGTTCTTGCACTTCCTTCGTCAGAAGTTTTAGCACAAGCTTCAGCATACATTAACAACACCTCTGCATAACGCATAATTCTAGTATTATTAGCATTATTACGAATAGCAGCTGAACGATCTTCAGGAGCTACATAAATTTTCTCCTGATAGTACCCGGTTCTGTTAAATGTTAACTTTGCTTTCCACTGATCCAATGAATCATTTGCAACTGTCATATCAGTCTGATCATTATACCAATCCCATACTCCTTGAGGAATTTCTTTTTCATATACCTCATCAGTAGTTAGTAGAGTGGCAGCTTTTCTAACAACATCACCGGCTGCATCAAAAGCATCAGCTAAATTTTGTGTTGGTTGATTGATACCGTAACCATATGTAATATTTCTTGGTAACTGGAACAATGTCTGGAAGTTTCCATTATTACGGAATGCCGATGTTTCCGTATCCGAATTAATAAAATCAATTTCAAAAATTGATTCTATACCATTTTCTCCATCAAAAGAAAAAACATGTGCATAGTCAGGATCTAATTCGTACTCTTTTGAATCTATTACTTTTTTCGCCCAAGATTTTGCTGCATCAAAATTTTCTGCATACAAATTCACTTTTGCCAAGAATCCTTGTGTAAAACCTTTGGTTATGCGTCCTAAATCACTTGTTGAGTAAGCACTTTTTAAAGGAAGATTAGGTTCAGCTAATTCCAATTCTTTGATAATAAAAGCATACACCTCAGCAATTTCGGATTGGCTGATTTTTTCATCTGCAGTTCTTATTACGTGATCTAATACAGGAATTCTACCGAAAGCTCTAACTAACTCGAAATGATAAAAAGCTCTTAAAACTCTTGCTTCAGCAATAATTCTTGCTTTCATACCAGTCTCAAATAGCTCATCATCCATTTGTTCAGTTCCTTCAATAGTCTGACTAGACTTATTTATACCTCTGTAACAAAGTTGCCACTTGTAACGCACCTGAAAAGCATCAGCTGTTCCGTTAAACGTTTTTAATGGTTCAAAACCTGCATTATCACCATCACTACCACTATATACAGCATTATCACTTAATGTTTCACCAAATGCCCAAAAGAACCATCCAAAACGGTAATCTTTTAAATCCGAATATGCTGCAGTTAAGGATGCTAATGCTTTTTCTTGACTATTAAAATATACATCAGAAGTTTCTTCTCCCAATTTGTCCTGATCAAGAAAATCATCACTACAATTGGTCAGCAACAAACCTGCACTTACAACCAATAGTAATCTGCTTATTGATTTTATATTTATTTTCATACTATTCATTTTTACAGCTTAGAAGCTTAATTTAACACCAATAACATAAGTTTTTGCCTGTGGATAAGTACCAATATCAACACCGCGACTTAAATAATTACTTGATGAAACCATTCCAATTTCAGGATCAGCTCCTGAGTAGTCTGTTATAGTCCATAAGTTTTGACCAGAGAAATACAACTTAGCCGAAGTTAACTTCACCTTATCTAACCAACGTTTTGGGAAATTATAAGCTACCATTAAATTCTTTAGTCTCATATAAGAACCGTCTTCAACAAATCTATCTGACGTTCTATTTGTATTGTTCTTATCGTTACCATTTAATCTTGGCATGTTAGTGTTGGTATTAGATGGAGTCCAAGAGTTCAACATATCCTTGTGTTTATTCGTCTCATCAAACTTGTACAAGTGAGTTTTCATTGCATTAAAGATTTCATTTCCTTTTGATCCCTGGAAAAATGCACTGAATTCCCAATTCTTATACTCTGCTCCAATATTAAATCCATAAGTATAGTCTGGATCAGGGCTACCAATTTTGGTTCTATCATCTCCATTTACCACACCATCTCCATTTACATCCACAAATCTCATATCACCGGGTTGTAAATCTGAATTGTCACCTAATTGATCAGCATGGGCATCAATTTCTGCTTGATTTTGGAATACTCCATCAGTTTTATAACCATAAAAATAACCTATAGATTCTCCAACTTCCGTTCTGGTAGCAGATCCTCCATAATAAGAACCTCCACTAATAGGTTCTCCTGATCCAAGGCTCTTCATCTCGTTTTTATATGTAGAGATATTGAATCCAAGGTTATATGAAAAATCGGAACCGATTTGATCTCTCCAATTCAAAGAGAATTCCACACCTCTATTATTAGCCTCACCAACATTTACTACCGGACCACTTTCATATCCGTAATAATAAGGAATTGGAATACTTAACAACATATCTTTGGTGTCTTTATCGAACCAATCAAAAGAAACTTCCATTCTTGCATCAAATAATGCAGCATCTATACCAAAGTTAATAGACTCAACAGTTTCCCACTGAATGTTCTTATCTTTCATTGCATTCACAACGTATCCCTGATATATATCCTCATTTTCGCCGAAAATATAGCGGTACTGAGAATTACCACTCATTGTTGTTTGATACAGGTAATAGCTACCAACATTTTCATTACCTATTTGACCCCAACCTCCACGAAGTTTTAAAATAGAAAGCCAATCAACATCTTGTAAAAAGTCCTCTTCAGAAATTTTCCATCCCAATGCCACAGAAGGAAAATACCCCCATCTATTACCATCTGCAAACCTCGAAGATCCATCTGCCCTAAAGTTAGCAGTAAACAAATACTTATTATCATAAGCATAGTTGATACGCCCTAAGTAAGACATCATTGTTAATTCAGAAGCTCCTCCTGATGTATAATATCCATCAGCACCTGAACCAACAAATCGCATTGCCTCATCTTCATTTGGAATATTTGTAGCACTTCCAAACAAATCTTCATATCTGGTTTTTTCTTTTGTAAAACCTGCTAAAACCGTAAAATCGTGCTTATCAATCGATTTGTGATAAGTCAAGGTGTTTTCCCAGGTTTGCTTAACTGTCTTATAGTATCCTCTTGAAACTTTGTTAATCAAATTTCTCTGATTAGCATTAACAGTAAATACAGGATCAAAATCATAAGTATCTGTAACAGTTCTATTCAAACCATAACTTGTCTTAAACTTTAAGTCTTTAATTGGTTCTAATTCTGCATAAACATTTGCAAACAACCTGAAACTTTCACGCTTCGCATTATCGTAATTAATTTGGGCAACTGGATTTGGATAATCTGTGAAGTATGAATATCCATAATTTCCTGCTTCTTCGTTAAACCAAACTGGAGTTACCGGCTCTAACTTAATAGCGGTATTGATTGTACCTGTATGATAACTTCCTTCAACTACAGATTTTTTCTCATTACTTTGGATGTTCACATTGGTACCAATCTTCAAGTAATCCTTTACCTGATAATCAGACTTAATTCTTGCAGTTAATCTTTCGTATTCAGAACCAATAACCGTTCCCTCTTCATTGTAATATCCTCCAGACATAGAATAGGTTAACTTATCTGTTCCCCCATTAATATTGATATTATAATCCTGAACAGTTGCAGTTTGAGTTAACTCATCAAACCAATCAGTATCAACATCTTTATCCACCTGATCAAGATTTAAAGGAGCAGTTCTTGTTTTATTCAATTCATTTTGAACAGACAACCATTCACTAGCATTTGTTGTTTCCCAATTATTAATTACGCTCTTCGCTCCATAGTAAGCATCTACACTAACTTTTGTTGGCGTATTTTTCTTACCACTTTTAGTTGTAACCAACACAACTCCATGCGCACCTCTAGAGCCATAAATAGCTGATGCTGAAGCATCCTTTAAAATATCAAATGAAGCAATATCATTTGGATTTAAAAAAGTAATATCAGTTGTTGGAACACCATCAACAACATACAATGGATCAGATCCATTCACACTACCAACGCCTCGTACTCTAATTGAGATTGAACCTCCTGGAGCACCACTGTTAGAAACTACCTGAACACCTGCAATACGACCTTTTAATCCATCAACAGCCGAATTGACTGGCATCGCTTCCAAATCTTCATAACTAACAGTAGCTACAGAACCAGTTACATCACTTTTTTTCTGAACACCATAACCAACAACTACAACCTCATCCATGGCAACATTGTCAGCCTCAAGTTTCACATTTATTTCTGTTTGAGTGCCAACAGCTATCTCAAACGTTTTCATTCCAATATAACTGAATACTAATGTAGCATCAGTTCCAACATTGATTTGATAATTTCCATCAAAATCAGTTGTTGTTCCATTGGTTGTACCTTTTTCTACAACCGAAACACCTGGGATTGTCAGCCCATCTTCTGCACCGGTAACTATACCTTTTACCAACACATCCTGTGCCCAGGATACCTGCCAGCCAAGAAGCATAATTAACGCAAAGCATGCAATTTTTCTCATTGTGTTAAATTTAGATTAGCAAAATTATCTTAATTAGATTTAATTTATTCCAATACCAGAACGCTTAGGAAGTATCACCTTACCATTCTGAACCGTTACTCCTTTATATGGGTCATTCGAAATCAAAAGATTTCCATCCAAATCGGCCCAATCGACCATTGGTGAAAGTTGAGCTGCAGCACTTACTCCACAAGAAGTTTCTGTCATACAGCCTATCATTACTTTCATATCTAGAGCTTTGGCCAAATTCATCATTTTATGAGCTTCTCTCATTCCGGTACATTTCATCAACTTGATATTAATTCCTGAATAAGCTCCTTTTAATTTTGGAACATCAACCAAACGTTGAACTCCTTCATCGGCAATTGTTGGAAGCGGACTATGCTGAGTTAACCAAGCCATGGTATCCAAATCATACTTATCCATTGGTTGTTCAACAAAAACAACTCCTTGTTCTTTCAACCAATGAATCTTATCCAATGCTTCACGCTTGTCTTTCCATCCCTGATTTACATCTACACACAAAGGAATGTCGGTAACTTTTCTGATAGTATTAATCATTTCCTCATCAGTACCACGACCAATTTTTACCTTAAGTATTTTATATCGAGCAGCTTCTTTAACTTTCTCAGTTACTACTTCCGGTTTATCAATTCCAATAGTAAACGTGGTTAAGGGAGTATCCTCCTGATTGTATCCCCAGATCTGAAACCAAGGCTTATCTACAATCTTGCCAATCAAATCATGCAAAGCAATATCTACCGATGCTTTTGCGGCACAATTTCCTTCTGCAACACCATCAACGTAAGATAAAATCTCGTTCAAACGAAACGGGTCGGTAAATTGATCAAGCTTTAAACTGCTTAAAAACTTTGTAGCGGTCTTATGAGATTCACCCAAATATGGAGGCATAGAAGCTTCACCATATCCAACAAACCCTTCCCACTCAATCTTCACCAACATTACTGGCGTTGTAGTTCTGGAAAATGATGCTATGGTAAAAACATGTTTTAATTGTAAGTCGTATGGCTCAAAACTCAACTTAAGACCAGAACCGGAATAATTGGCTTTAACTCCTTCCTTTCCACTATTACATGCACTAAACAAAGGAAGCAAACACGCTCCTCCTGCAAGTAATCCACCACTACCTATAAATTTCCTTCTATCTAACTTCATTTCTATTTAAATCTTAATACCAAGGATGTTCAGAAACTTTAATAATTCCTTCTTCCCCTATTCTATTTAAAACTCTGCGACCACCCAACCATGAAACTGTTCTGTAGTTGCTGAAATTTTTTGCTTCAGGATCAAAACTGTTTATTTTTACTCTACCCGAGGAATGAATAAACTCTCCATCCCTAATATACATTCCTACATGAGTAACTTTTTGCTTGTGGTTTTCTGTAGCTTTTCTACCAAAAAACACCAAATCTCCTTCTGCTAAATTTTCAAACCCTTGTTCAGGAGATATGGTGTCTCCATGAAGAAACTGCAATGAAGCATCACGAGCCAATATTATTCCGTTCATGAAATACACGGATTTTACAAAACCACTACAATCAACACCTTTCGATGATGTTCCTCCCCACAAATAGGGTCTCCCCATAAATTCCTTGGCTAATTGAGTAAGCATTGACGGCTCTTTGATTTCTTTTGACTTCCATAAATCAAAATCGATACAATCTGTCTTATTTAACCTGATCTCTCTTTTATCTGGTAGGTTTAACAACAAATACTTTGAATTTTCACTCTGAACTTCCAGAATTGATCCTGCTACAATATCTGTTATTATTTCCTTGCCTTGTTCATCTTTTGCTATCTGAAAATGTGACTGAAAAATCACTCTTCTAGCATTTCTCCAATTCGTCATTTCTTCCTTGGTTCGTAGATTCAATGCAGCTTCATCCACCCAAGCTATATACTTATCAGGGGTTTGAATTTGATACCAGGAATTCTTTTTATTTAGGATCTTAACCGGAGCTCCCATAATTGCTTGCGAAACAAGCTCTGCCGAATGCTTTGGTTGAGACCTAAGATTTACAACACTTAAGTTTATCAATCCCCAAATCTTATTTCCCATTTTATCCTTTGGAAGTAAAACCAAACTATCTACCAAATGAACATTTAAGCCCTCCAAAGAAGAAAACAATGCTAACTTAGCTTCCGGCAAAGATGTTTCTCCACTAACCACCAGACTACCATTGCTGCTCATAGAAAAACTTGTAGTATAAATTGCTTCTCTACGATCTGGCGCAAAACATTTACCAATTTCCTGCGATAACTTATTTGCTTTTTGAATAGCATCATCTTTACTACCACAAGCAAATAGCATCAATATCATCAAAATATAATAGGTGTATTTCATTTTTTACTCTTAAATAATTGGTATTACATATTACATGAATCCAAATTTAAAAATGATCAGTTAATTTATTGGTTAACACACACATGTTTAAAAACACATATTTGTAATACAAGTAAACACATTGTAAGCAATCAAATTAAGAAAAGGAGCTATTCTATTACTATTTTATTACTTTCCGAACTCTCCGAATGCCCTCTATTCACTGCCACTACAGAATAATCACCCACACTTTGCGCCGCTTCCAAATTCAACTCACATAAACTTGTAATACAAAATATTTTCTTATTTGATTTTTTCTCTTTTTTATACACAACATAGTAAGCAGCATTTTGCTGTTTTGTCCATTCAAGCTTCATGTTCTCTCTTTTTAACTTGGGACGATTGGGAACCTCTCCTTCAAACAGTGGGTTCTTCATGTGCATAGCCGGATCTTTATACATTTCTTTTACCAGCGCTTCATTTATCCCCAATTTGTTTTCTAAAAAGCTTTTTGCAGAGAAAAACATACTTCCATCAACATTTTTAAGTTTTCGGTTCAATTTAACCTGACGAATAATTTCATTTGCACTATGCCATGACTTGATACTTGATTCAGAATTTAATCTATATGCTCCTTGACCTATATAGCATGGTTTACCATATGAATTTTTGTTCCACCACTTTGCTATTACTCTATAATTGGCCACTCTTTTACCAATATGCCAGTAGATTTGTGGTGCCACATAATCGATCCAATCATTCTTTAACCACAACAACACATCAGCATACAAATCATCGTAATTGGTTTGACCAGCTTGAGTTCTTGATCCAGACTTGTCAACACTTTTGTTTCGCCAAACTCCAAATGGAGAAATACCAAAAGGCATCCATGGCTTTATTGATTTAATCGTGTCGTTTATTTGTTTGATTACAAGATTTACATTCTCTCTTCTCCAATCATCAATTCGATCTGGATAAAATTTCCCACCATGATTTGTGAAACTTTCTGAATCAGGGAAAGCCTCATCTTTTATTTTGTATGGGTAGAAATAATCATCGAAATGAATGGCATCAACATCATACCTACGAACCACGTCACCAACAATTTTCGACACGTAATCTCTGGTTTCCGGCAATCCGGGGTTAAAATATTTGTGCTTTCCATAGGTCAGAAACAATTCTGGTCGAGTATTGGTAATGTGATTTGGATCTGTTTTGGCATCCTTATAAAGAAATACAGCTCTGTATGGATTCATCCATGCATGCAATTCCATAGCTCTTTTGTGACACTCTTCAATTGCAAATTGTAAAGGATCATACAATGGATCCGGAGCTTTTCCTTGCTCACCACTTAGCCATTGTGACCATGGTTCGTATGGCGAATTGTAAAAAGCATCAGCAGCTGGTCGAACCTGAAATATCACCGTATTCATTCCATATTTCTTGTGTTGATCCAAATGAGCAATCAATTCCTTTTTCTGTTCTTCCACACTTAAGCCAGGTTTCGATGGCCAATCGATATTATCAACCGTTGCGATCCAAACTGCACGCATTTCTCTTTTAGGAGATTTCTTCTTGGCAAAAACTCCACAACTCATAGAAATAAGCAATACCAATGCTATAACTTTCTTCATATTATTCATAGCTAACTTTCATTTTGTAAGACCAATCACTGAAATACAGGTTTCCACCATTCCACTCTAATTCTCCTCTCTGAAAATCGATAGGTTCACTTCTTGGCCAATTTTTCTTTGGGTAAAATTCTCTAGAGAAATCATCGTTAACAATTAACCGATGTGCATCAATACCCGTTTTATAGAAATGACGCACGCAATGATCCTCACTTTTTTGCATCTCAAATGATTGATCAAGTGGCACCCAACCAATTCCCTCATAATACACCTCGCACCAATCATGAAGATTCACCAATCCAGGATGCAACATATAGCCTGATTGCCATTTGGCAGGAATCCCTCTGTATCGTGCCATACTTATAAACAGTAAGGTTTGCATCCCACAATCTCCATGCATATTATCCAAAACGTAACCTGGAATATGAGACATGATTCCATACTCTAATGCACTTGCCCATGGAATATTGATATCAATCCAATTGTACAATAAATCAACTTGTTTTAAAGGATCAGTTTCATCACCACAAATCTCGTCAGTCAACTTTTTAATTCTGTCTGTAAATACAATTTGAGGAGCTCGTTCCTTCGTATTCTCAATATAAATTTTGGAAGTTTTATCGTACTCTTTCAATTTCATTTTTTCAGGAAAGAATACCTGTGCATAAGATGTAGTTTTAAACTTTACATTGAATCTGGTTTCTTTGCCAGCTTCTGCTATTTTTTCACAGTAAATACTTCTTTGTGGCAATGAATCTGGAGCAATCATGTAATACTCCGAATTAATCGAAATGAATTCTACATTTTGCTGTCTTGTATGATTTTCTTTAGGATATGGCATCCAACAGCGAATGATTTCACCTGCTGGCACAGCATCAGCTTTTAACTTTATGGCGTAGTCGAATATATTCTTAACCGGATTAATTAACTCTCCTTCTCCGTTTGTTTTTTTAACCAGTTCAGTTGTATGATCCAAACAATAGGCATCCAAAGGATCAACACTCTTTCCTTTTAGCTTTTCTTTTCTGGCTTTGGCAAACTCATTTACTCTAAAAAGATTCCAAACACCATTCTTAAAATACTTCTTCTGATCATTAATTAGCCTAAACTCTAAAGATTTATCTGCTTCCCATTTGAGCATATAAAGAGTCGTTGAATCTCCAAAATATTCACTCAAGCGATCAATCACATATTCCTCGGATAAAGAGAACTCTCTTTCTATTCTGCGCATCATATCCAGCTGATGCAAAAACTCTCTTCTCTGTGTTTCTGTGAGAAATTTGTCTTCTAACTTATCATTGATCATGTTAGAAGCAACGCTATAGTCACCTCTTTCAATTAAAAGACTTAACTTGCCATTTTGCTGATCCTTTGAGTTACAAGAGAAACAAAGTAACACAATGACAATAATTAAATAGCGGGGTATGGGCTTTGTCACTCTAATATCCTATTAATATGTCATACATGTTACAAAAGTAAAAATTTTATTAGTTTTGCAATGAAAAAATGTAAAAAACAACATTCTAAATTGTTAAAACCGTTATCTACACTATGAAACTGAACAACAAAAAGATGCAAACACAGAGCATACCTCTACGAGGACTTGTAATATTAATGCTGATTTTTGGACTACCCCAAGAGCATTTAAATGCTCAAAGAGTAGAAACTGGAATAGATGTACTACAAAAATCCAACTTTAGAATTTTATCTGGAAAAAGGATTGGTATTATCACAAATCCCACAGGAGTGAATAAAAATATCGTTTCAACTATCGATTTGCTTCATGAGGCTACAAATGTTGAGGTAAAAGCTTTGTACAGTCCCGAACACGGAATTAGAGGAGATCATGCTGCAGGTGCTAAAGTTGGAACATATACTGATAATAAAACTGGCCTAACCGTCTATTCTCTTTATGGCAAAAACAAAAAGCCAAATTCTGAAATGCTAAAGGAACTAGATGCCTTAGTTTACGATATTCAAGACATTGGAGTAAGATCGTACACCTATATAAGTACGATGGGGCTAGCAATGGAAGCCTGCCAAGAAAACGATATTGAATTAATTATTTTGGATCGTCCTAACCCAATTGGCGGTTTAAAAGTTGAAGGCGGTTTGGTTGAACCTGACTATATTTCCTTTGTAAGTCAGTTTCCCGTTCCTTATGTTTATGGCCTAACTTGTGGAGAGCTTGCCAATTATTTAAACGAAGAAGGCTTATTAAAAGATGGCAAAAAATGCAAGCTAACCGTTGTAGAAATGGATGGCTGGAAACGAGATATAATTTTTGCTGAAACAGGTTTACCATGGGTCCCAACATCACCTCATATCCCAAATTCGAATACTGCAATTTACTATGCAATTTCAGGAATTTTAGGAGAACTTTACACAGTATCAATTGGAGTTGGATACACGCAACCTTTTGAACTATTTGCTGCCGAATGGATCAATGCCGACAAATTAGCATCTAATTTAAATAAACTATCTCTACCTGGAGTAATATTCCGTCCGGTACATTACAAACCATACTATTCAGTTAGCAAGGGAGAAATGATTCATGGTGTACAGTTACATTTTACCGATGTGACAAAAGCGCCACTTTCTTTAATTCAATTCTACGTTCTGCAAGAACTACACAAATTAAATCCAGACAAAAATGTATTTGAAATGTGCGATAAAGCTCGTCTGAACATGTTTGATAAAGTTTGCGGAGACAAGAAAATCAGAGATGAGTTTTCGAAAAACTTCCTTGTGAAAGACATTGAGGATTTATGGAATATTCCTGCTGAAGATTTTAAAGAAAAATCGAAAAAATATTGGTTGTACTAATGCATTTATATGGTCGCTAAAAAGCGACCATTTTTTTTACGCTTCCGCAAAAACTTGCGCACCGTTGTGCAAAAAATTGTGCAAACTTCCGCAACTTTTTGCGAAAGGTACATTTTAATAAGAGGGAAATTTGCTTTGGGTTTTGCAAACAGTTTGCAGATACAATTTCGTGCTTTAGCTCACTTCAACATTAAGCCTTAAACGAACTTCTCATTAACTATAAGCAAAAAAGAAAGCTTCGGAATTCCGAAGCTTTCTTTTTATATCTTAATAAAAATGCGTTTTCGATACAGGTACAACACAATTAACCAGTATACTATGATATGAGAAAGTGCAAAAAACAAAGATCCATTTAATGGTCCTGCCCAGGATACAAATGCATTTTGATACAGCCAGGCATATCCCGTTATCGATTTTCCCGAGACATCAGAAAAGTGAACCAAATAGATAATCACCTTTACCCAAACTACAGATAGTACAAAAATGAAAAGTGGATTCATTCCGAAAACCAAAAATGGATGAGCCCATTTTTTATAATCCAGTATATCGATAAAGAAAATCATTACGGCCATTACCAATTGAGCCAATCCTGCTGTATAAAACACATAGGAACTTGACCAAATTGGTTTATTAATAGGAAATCCAATATTCCAAATCAAACCTGCAATCACTCCCAACACACCAAAAATTAGTAATCCAGGAACAATCATTTTTCTATCTGAAGAAGAAATTAAACTACCGGTAAGGTATCCTAACAAAACGGTTACAATTGCAGGCAGTGTACTAAACAGTCCTTCCGGGTCGAAAGGAATTCCAAATCCTTTAAACAAATGACTTTCGCCTAAAATTGCAGTATCGAAAGCAATTGTTGAATTTCCTTCCAGACTATAAGGCTGATCACCACCAAGGAAATAAACCAATCCCCAATAGGCAAAAAGCATTGCGCCTGAAACAATCAACAACCTGGTTTTACTTAGAGCAAGACACAACAAACTACCCAAGCCATAGGCAAGTGCAATACGTTGCAGAACTCCCATTATTCTAAGATTCTCTAACTTTAAATGATAAAAAGGGAATGCATTTAGTAACAATCCGATTCCAAAAATGATTACTGTTCTTTTCAGAATTTTTTTCCCTGCATCGGCATTTAGTTCATGATTAAATTTTCCGAATGCAAAGAACATTGCCACCCCCACTGCAAACAGGAAAAAAGGAAATACCAAATCTGTTGGTGTGCAACCATGCCACTTAGAGTGCAAGAGTGGTGCATACACATGCCTCCAACTACCTGGAGTGTTTACCGTAATCATTGCAGCAATGGTTAATCCCCGAAAGGCATCCAAAGCCATTAATCTTTGCGATTTTCCCATGATATTAAATTATACCGATTTGTTTATAAATTATATCAAATCTTCAGATTGCAAGCAGTTTTTCCAAACCTTATATCCTGCATCATTCAAATGAAGTCCGTCGTAAGTGTATTCTCTCATCAACTCATTGGAATAAGTAGAAAAAGAAGGATATAAATCCACAAAAGTGATATTTTCTTCTTCGCACAGACTTTTCAACAACTTGTTAACATCTCTGATTTTTACAGAATCAAACACATTGCTTGGAAACATTTCAAAATTAACCGGCAATAAAGACTGTATAACCAATTTGCTACCGGTTTCATTCTTTACTTTTAGGATCAGCTTCGAAAAGTTCTCAATAATTACACTTGACTCAATACCATCTCCCAAATCGTTAACGCCCATCATTAAAAAAATCAGATCGTTTTTTTGATCCAACACTGCAGGCAGTCGCATCAGTATATCATTCGATTTTTCTCCCGGAACACCATGATTGTAGACTTCATGATTGGGAAAGAAATCATCCCATCTTCCTGCGTATGTTAGACTATCTCCTAGAAATGCGATTTTCATGATTGCTATTGTAAGCCATGGGTTAAAACCCATGGCAATTCATATTTACACAAACTATTCTTGCAAGTAATTACTTCTTTTTTATCCCATATTTAGGGTCAATCTTAATGAGTTTAACCATTATAAAACTTGGAATGGTACAAAGGATTACCCAGATAAAGAAATGCTGATATCCTATCATTTCCTGAATCCACCCAGAAATCATACCTGGCACCATCATTCCCAAGGCCATAAATGCCGTGCAAAATGCAAAGTGAGCAGTTTTGTGTTTTCCTTCAGATACATAAATTTGGTACAACATGTAAGCCGTGAAACCAAACCCATAACCAAATTGCTCAACCGCAACCGATGCACAAACCAAAACAAATGATTCAGGCAATGCATAAGACAGGTACACATATACTAAATTTGGAAGATTAATAGCAATTACCATTGGCCACAACCAATATTTCAAGCCTTTTCTTGAAGCTGCATATCCCCCAAGAATTCCTCCTATGGTTAAGAATAAAACTCCAATGGTTCCATATACAATCCCCACATCACTGGTTGATAAACCTAAACCTCCTACTTCTCTTCCATCTAGTAAGAAAGGTGAAGCCATTTTTACCAATTGTGATTCACCCAATCTATAGGTTAACAATACTCCCAAAATCACCCAAATGTCTTTTTTCACAAAGAAACCAACTATCGTTTCCCCAAACTCTTGCATCACATCAGAAAAACTTTTCACGTCTTTATCTTCATCTTCCTTTGGATATGGTAATGCGAATTTGTGATAGAAAGTAAATAAGAAAAACAAGACTGCCAAAATCACAAAAATCATCGACCAGGCCATTGGGATATCTTCTCCCTTTCCAAACAAATCTGTTGTTTCAAAAATCCCGGCAAGGTATACCAATGCACCTTGTCCAACAATCATAGCCAATCGATAAAAAGTACTTCGTATTCCAATAAAATAAGCCTGTTGACTATCGTCTATTCCATACATATAAAAACCATCAGCAGCAATATCGTGAGTTGCTGAACTAAATGCCAACAACCAGAAAAATGCCAGTGTAGATTGAAAAAACAATGATGTTGGAACGGTAAAGGCTACTCCAGCCAGGCCTGCTCCAATAAACAATTGCATGGTCACAATCCACCAACGCTTGCTTTTCAGAATATCAACCAATGGACTCCAAAATGGTTTAATTACCCATGGCAAATACAACCATGATGTGTACAAAGCAATATCGGTATTCGAAATTCCCAATCGTTTGTACATGATTACAGCTACTGTCATCACTACCACATATGGAATTCCCTCAGCAAAATACAAGGATGGAATCCATGCCCAGGGCGAGCGAGTTTTTGATTTTGTTTTAGACATTTTTTATAATTTTTCAATCTGACTAATAACTTTCAATTTTATAATCTCCCCTCTTAAAAATTAGGGGCTTTTGATGTTTAGTTTTGGTGCTCTCACTTAGAGTGAGAATCTCAAATAAGCAATTAATATCTTTTCTCTAATTCTGCTCCTCTAAAATAGTGAAGCAAAATTTCATCGTGCTTATACCCTTTTGCACCCATTACTGCAGCACCAATCTGACAAAGTCCTACTCCATGTCCCCAGCCTGCGCCAATCAGTACAAATTTCGAAGGTACTCCATTAACCACATCTAGCTTGTCTACCACAAATTCTGAACTGTAAAGGTGCGATTCAGAAAGCACTTTGCGGATTTCCAATTCTTTCCCGATAGTTAATGTACGCTTGCCACCAACAATTTTCAGGCTGATTAATCTACCTGATTCTCCACGTTCGCCTGGAATCAAATCCAAAATCTGACCAAATTCTTTTCCTGTTTTTCTTTCAATCAGTTCCGCAATTTCCTCTTGGGTATATTCAACTTTCCAGCGATAAAAATCCATGGTTTCCTGATCGTAATCGTTCAATACCTGAGATAAAATTTCCTTATCAGTAGTATTACAGAATGCTTCTGGTGAAGTACGAATAAATTTGTCTGCAGCTTCCTCCCTGGTCAAATCCATATCATATCCCTTTGGAGCTTGAGGATTATCGATTACAGCTTGCAAATATTTATGGTTTTCAGGCTCCCAAACATTCTCAAAGGTTTCTGCTACACCTCCGCAACATTTTGAGAATCTCGCATCACAGATTTTTCCTTCACTGGTCAATATAAGACCGCGTGTTTCATTAATGGCATCCACCACCAATGGAGTAGACTGCTTTGTCATTCCCTGGTAACGCTGACAATGATCGTCAGCACAAACATCAAAACTCACATGATCTTCTCTGTCATACCAACGAATGAATGAATCTTCTGTTTCTACAATGCTTTGATATTGAGCGTTTGACTTCTGCAACTCTTCACCCTTTATAACCTGGGCCATTAGCCATGAACGAGAAATAACCGCATGCGCCTTTAACAACTCAAAACTACTGGTCGCACTCATTTCTGAAGAAATCACACTTACCAAATAGTCTTCAAGTGATAAAACATTGATTGCAGTTAACTTCTCATCTTCACAAATAAAATGAAGACTTCCTTTAAATCTCTGGTCTTCTTTACGCTCCCAGTGAAATTTAATTCCAATGGTAACTCCAAACAGATCAAAATTCCCTGTTTCATACTCTTTAGGATCGAAAATCAACTCCTCATCAATAATTCCATCGAAAGAGATTTTGCCATCCATGTATTTTACTTGCTGTTCTCCTGTATATTCTTTTCCATTTTGCTGTAGTACGTAGGCTCCATTCAATTGAAAGGAGATTTCCTTTTCGTACATGATTCCAACTCGTAATTGTGGTTCCATAATGTTTAGGTGTTAAACTTGCTACTCTCACTCTAAGTAAGGGTACCAATATATTCTTATAACCTCACCCTAAGTTCCTCTCCTCGGGGAGAGGAACTTTTGAGGCATCTTTGTTTTTAGTTCAATTTTTTCTCGTATCTCCAAAATATTCTTTCTACAACAGCACCGGTATGATGCGAATAGAAATCAATTGGGCCAACCCAAGGAATGATTGCTGTTTTATACCCTAGATTTTTCAAATCTTCCAAACAATGATACAATAGCACTCTTCCCATTCCTTTACCTCTTAAATCGGGGTGCGTCCCCATTGGACCAAACCAAGGCAAGCCTTTATTATTTGCTGAATGCGCCGAAAAAGCACGAATCTTACCATTTAGCTTTGCGATATGAATACCGATTGGTTCAGTTTTGTACGCCATTTCCAACTCATATTGCCACAACTTCCACTCTTCTTCAACAAAATCCATTAACTCTTGTTTGTCTTCTGGAGTAGCTCGACAAACTTCAATTTTATCTGCCTTTAAAGCTTCTATCTTTTTGCGATCATTCCAATCTCTATTATCCAGATCTACCAAAAGATTTGAGGTGTCCATGAATCTATCGAATCCCATTCGAATGGCGAAACAAAGAGATGGAGTATATCTTGGATCGATACCTGGCATGAAATAATTCATTGGCACATCCCCCAAACGCATTACATCTACTTTTCTTTGTTTCAGCTCTGTTTCCAATAACTCATACATCGATCTTGCAATTCGATTTCTTCTGTATGCATTATCTACAGCCATCATTTTTACATAGCCATAGTTCACTCCTCGAATATCCATTCGACAGGTTCCCATCAGGAATCCAACAATTTTATCCTGATCGCATGCAATCCAAACTAATTCTTGCTCATAAAATGGATCCTCGTAGATTTTCTCTCTAAGTAGATCCTTACTAATCACATCCAGATAATAGCTTTTCTGACACAATGGTAATACCTGTTCAAAATCGGAATCCTGATATTGGCGAATGGTGTAATTCATAGTTTCTTTATCCTTTCACAAAAGGTTAGGAATTTTGGGGCAAGGTTGTTGTTTTAAAATTTGATACTCTCGCTTTAAAATGAGGGTGTCAATATGTTTTTACTGAGAGCCTCACTTAGAGTGAGACCCTCAGATCATTAACTCTAACTAAGCTTTTATTTTTTCGCAAAGCAATGAGAAAACATCCTCATCAACACAAACTTGTTTGAAAATGTCTTCTATATCCTCAGCCGTTATTTTCTCGAAGTCCTCTCTTCTTGGCGTAATAAATACACCACCAAAATCAACAGATGCAGGACTAATTAGTATCTGATCATCTCCTTCTGCAAAATATTGAGTTGGGCGATGTAATTTTCTTGGGAACAAATGCATCATGTATTTTCCATCTACATAAGAGCAAATCACATTCAACATTGGCTCTTTTTCTTCTGCTTGCATTGCTGCAAATGCGTTGTAAAATTTACTTACAACAGCGATCAATTCTTCAGTATTAGTTGTCTCAACACTAATCATCTTTCTTAAATAATGATTGAATGCACAAACCTCTATCTCTTCTGATTTCACAAGCAAGTCAGCCTTGTCTTTTAATGCAAAACACTCTTCTTCAACTGGCATAAAACCTTTGTTTCCTCCCTGGAAATGCATGTGGTCTGGTGCCGAAGCTCCACATTTAGGCCCATTATAGAAAAGCGTATACCCTTGCATATCCTTCACCAAAGACAACATTCCTTCCAAATTATCCATGAATGATTGATCTACATGATCAACTTTTGGAATGGTAAAATGTTGAGGAATAATTGGAAATGGATTCACCAAAATAACATACTCTTTGCCTTGAGCAATTCCTCCCTGTTCTGCTGGTAATTTATCCAAACACAAAAAACAAGCTCGATTTTCAATGCTTTTCTTGTCAACTTTAGCTGCAGAAGAACGAATTCTTTCTGGATTAAATTGAACTTTCATTTTAAATCCATCAAAACCAAATTCTTTTTCCTCTACTTTTTCCAATCCTTTAAAATTCCCATTGGCAAGTGGCCAATCTCTTACTTGTTGATTTAAAAAACCACTTAGTATTTCAACTGAAGATTTCTCTTTCAGTAAATCTTCAATATTATCTATACTGTGTACATCCATTTCTCTGAACAAACTATTATTTATTGTACTCTGGCAACCATTATCCCCGATTGCAATTTGCTTTCCTTTAATATATCGGCTAATGGAATATCTGAAATCACAACTTCTTTTGCCAAGCTGGATGCATGCATCAAGTGCAATCTATCATTTACATGAATCGCAATGCCCACATGCGAAATATCCAAGCCTTTAATTTTTGTAGTTATGGCAATTAAATCTCCATTATGAATCTTATTCTCTACATTCTGAACATTATCCTCTGGGATATAGAACAAATCTCGCCCATTGATTGCATTTTCAGTATCCTGAATCGATACAATCAATGAAGAGTCTGCTTTTAGTGCCGAATATGAATCAACATGCTTGCTCATAAAATTGATTTCTTTCTTGTATTCAACACCACCAATTTCTGAACTAACATTCTTCACAATCCCTTTCTGCTCGTTCTCATAAATCCAGTCAGAAAAGTAGTGTAATCGGGAGGTGTAATCCTTAATTTTTCCTTTTCGATAACGCAGTTCTTCTAGCATTTTCAGAAAATCATTTTCAGAAAATTCATTTTGCTTCGAAATTGATGAAAGCACAACCACATTCTCAAGATAAGTAGTGCAGTCCAGTTCTCTTAAGTTCACCACCAACCTCTCGCCCCCTTCAGTTTCAAGAGTTCCACCAATATAAGGAGTTTGCAAAAACAACTTTCCTACTTCCAGTATTCGATCGGCATTTTCGAGCTGAGAAAAAGAATTTTCCCTCGCCAAATCCTTGATCGAATTAAAAATTGACTGATCAAGAGTATCTGTAAACTGAACTACTTTACTGTCTTCATTTTTCTGAACAGCTTTCCCTTTACAGGCCACAAGGGCAAATAAAAGGATTAACAATTGCAAACTCAATAGTTTCATAAGTCTAACTTTTACGGATAAATATTCCAAAATTCAATTTGCTTAAAAGGAACCAGGAGAATGCTCCCCCGATTCCCAGCCAAGCTTATATTTTGTTATTTCGCCAATAATTTTCTTGCTTTTAGCTCAATCGTGCGAACTCTATCTTTGTAAGTGTTGTGTGCGTTCATTTTCTCGATATCCAATGATGCATCTGAATTATCTTCCCAACGACGACATAGGTAAATCGTATTATAAATTCTACCAATTTGATAGTTACGAGAGATTGCCAAACCAAGTGCATAATCTTCACCATAGTTCACATTTGGAATAGGATTATTACGAAGAACAGGAGTGTAGAAAGCACGAGGTGCACCCAAACCGTTAATACGAAGCGCATTGTTTCTGCCATTCTCAGGTGTCCATTCTCTGTGATCAATAATTCCCGGAGGAATTTCTTCCAATTTGAAATTCACCATTTGGTAGGTTCCAACAACCATTGCACAGTTTTCTCTGTAAAATGCATCTACCACTTGTTGTACTGTTGTTTCATCAGCATACAAATCATCACTATCTAACTGAATGGCAAACTTACCACAAGCTTCATGATTTACTGCCTCGTTCCAACATCCTCCAATTCCCAGGTCTTTTCTTTCCGGAATAATATGAATCAACCTCTCATCTTGCTCTGCATATTTTTCAATGATTTCTGTAGTTCCGTCTGTTGAGTAATTATCAACGATAATCAAGTTGAAATCTACATTTGCCTTTTGAGAAAGAACTGATTTGATTGCATCTTCAATTGTTTTTACACGATCGCGAACCGGAATTACAACAGAAGCCTCTACTTTAAAGTCTCCTTCATTAAAAGCTACATCCTTAAATTTAGGCTCTAAATAAGCACCAATTCTCTTCAAATGCTCAGTACATGCTTCTTCCATCTCTATTTGTACTGAACGGTTTTTAGGATCAACATAGTCGAAAATCTTTTCACCTGATTTTCTGGTATCCATCTCTTCCTCTGTGTACAATACTTCAGGAATTCTCATGAATTCAGAACGAGCCGCTACAGCCAAACGCAATGCATACAAACCTGCATGTTCATATTTTACATCCACATCTTCTACTGCATACTTAAACATTTTGGCATCATAAAAAAGAACTGAACCAAAGTTGAAATCATCTCTCAAGCTACCTTCCTGGTAATCGATAACCGGTAGATTTTCTACTTTACCTTCTTTAATTGCACGATGGTTTGAATACACCAAACCACTATTGGTATCAGTTGCTACTTGATAAAAACGCTCAACTGCCAATTGTCCCAAAGTCAATGCACTGGTTTTAGTGTAAAGTAAAACATATTCTGAATCTGACTTCTCAGCAATTAACTGAATGGTTTTTCCATTCGTCAATGCCTCACAATTCAAAACTTCTGCACCTTCAACTTCTTCAGCATTGTTTCCAACAATAAAGATGTTAGACACCAATTCTGATTTTCTTAACTCACTTACCGTAATTGTTGTTTCTTCTTTTGTTCCAAAAGGCAGAAAACATGTAATTTTTGCACTCATTCTTTTATAATTAGGCTTTTGTTATTATTCTTATCTACATTAGTTCAACACATTAAGTAATAGATATTTTGCATCCTCCAAACCTTAAGATTCAAGCTATTGGCTCTTAACAGTTAGCTATTGGCATTTAAAAACTCAAATCTATGATTTGAAAGCTAACAGCTAAAGGCTAATTTCTTAAAGCCTTTTGAGATGAAACCTTACTTGCAATTTTTTCAGAATCTTATATCATATTGCTCAAATCGAACTTTACTTATTAAAAAATCGAAAAATCTTATTCATCAAATCATTACGATCTTCCTTTGTTTTAAGTGTTTCAAAAGGAAATCCTAAAATGATTGACTGATAGTCTCCATCGTAAACAACACCAGCACTTTTGGTATTGTTAGTGTATCGTAGAAACACCTTAGCATTCTTACCTACAGGCTCGATGGCATCCGGAGCTTCTACCTTGTATATCTGTTCATTCAATCCTGTTTCGAATTGATAATTTCCTGTAAAATTTTCTTTTACTTCATTGGGATGAGATATGGCACCAGATTTACTTGCATAATTGGTTCTGAATAAGAAATGCAGCTCTTTTTCTGCAAACTCTTTGATTAATGTATCTCCACATTCTACAACATCTGTTCCCAGGTATGCTCCCGAAAGAATCAATTTTGCTTCTTTTGATTGAATGTATTTTCTGATTGCCTTCACCATTTCCGGAGTGTAAATCGTAAAATCCTTATTCTCTTTCCCGTATAATCTTTTGGTGGTTTTCTCTTCACCAAAAATCAAATCCAGTGCTTTGTAATCAGAAGCTTCCCAATTTCCACTTTCAAAAGATTCATCACTCATTGATACAAAACCATATCCGACAGCTTTAATAGCTTCGCCATGCACATAAGGGTAATCAAAACTATTCCCGGCAATGATCTTTTCTTCCTGGTCAGCATAACTTGAACCATGACCAGAAGCATCATCATCCAACCATGGTGATTTTCTATCGAAATCGTACTGATCACCTACATAGGCGATATTTCTTTTATAAGCTACCCCTTCATCCACAGCGCTATTGAAACCAGCATATTTACCATCATCAAAACCTTGTGGCGAAGCAATTCTGTCAAAACCATTTACAATCAAAACAGGCTTTTCACCATTTTCCGATTTGCGATAAGACAAAATCTCGGATGGGAAACTTTCACCTCCTTCGTTTAAAGCTGTTATCTTAAAACTGTAAATATTTTCAGAACTTAAGTTTTTAAGCTGTAATTCCTCTTTTTCAACCAGTACGCCATTGTCAAATCCACCATCATTCAACCGGGTGTAAACTTTATATTTCTTTGCCACTGCACTTTTTTCCAAAGGATCGACAACAGCTTTCCAGCTCAGTCTGATTCCATTTTCATTTTCATCAATTCTAAAATGATCGATAGGCAATGGTTGTACCACATACTCTTTCCCTTCCTGCGAAGTCAAAAATCTCAACACTCCCTTATAATAGGCACGACTAATGTGAAATTTAAATTTCGGATCCATTCCCTGGTACATATCAGCAAAATTGTGATGCGAAAGCATTTCCGACAACATGGTTGGCACTTTAGGTCGGTAAGCTTCTGAATATTGTTTATTCCACATTCCTCTTCTTGTCCATGTTGGCTCGAACAGTTTTCTGATATCTTCTACCACCTGTGTTTGCACAATATCTGTTAAATCTCTACTAGCCCATTTCGACTGTCCATTTACAAATTTATCTGTATTATCACGAGTAGTATTATAAATTGCTAAAGTTCCAATAATGGAATCATTCGGTGTAAAGCCAGCGTCGGTATGAAATGCCAAAGCCATATCAACAGGAATTCCAAGTCCTTTTGCATTTACATGCTTTGTGGGTCCGTTAGGTGCACCAATTAAATAGTCTACCCATTCACCACGACTCATATAATCATCTTTGTAATCAGTCTTCCCACTTTCTCGTTTTTGAAACTTTACAGCATCCTTTCCTCTGTTGCTATAATCTGCCTTGTAATTTTTATTGATACTATAAACCGTTGAGTCTGGCATACCAGCATATTGCAAATAGTAACGGGCAGCTTCGTGATATCTCGGACGATTACTGGTGTATTTTTGCCACTTGGCTGAATCCATGGCAAAAGCAAGTTGATTTCTTTCCTGAACCAATTCATTCAGTTCATCTACCTTACCCCTGGCAATATTTCCCATTCCTCCGCCAAAACGAACAGCATCAGCAGAAACCCAATTTCCTTCTTCCTTACTTTCATTTGTAAGTACTACTTTACCGCTTTCCGGATTTTTGCCCTGATCAAACAAGAAAGTTCCTAGGTAAATCCATGTACTTCCACCCATACTCTGATTTACAAGAAAATCTGTTTTGCCTCCGGCATGATAAACTGAATAATGAGCATCACTTACATTATCATCATCAACTGAATAAGATACATAAACAGCATATTCTCCTTTTTCAGGAATATACGGTGTGTATTCTACTCTTGCAGTCTCCGCTGTAACAGCCTCTGTCTGCAAACTACTTCCCATTTCGAATGGATTTTCACCCTCAACATAAAACGGATACTTGTTGTTAAAACCAGATTGAGAATTGGTTTCCCAATTTCCAGATTCTTTATAATCCGACAGAATCGAACACCAGTCAGCATCCACAATTACTTCATTGGTTTGAACATCACGCTCTCTTGGAAATAAAACGTTTGCACCTGCATTTTCCAACATAGGCGCTATGTAAGGAACTACAAATTCCATGGTCCACATATCTTCAACGGTAGTATATACTCTGGCTCTTTGCCACTCCCAACGATCTAAAGTGTTTTCGTAATACCATCCATGCGAATGCCATAAGGCAATGTGTTTATTCTCTAATCCATTTGAATAGATATCATTACCAAGTTTTCTAACCAAAGGCTTCGTATTAATGTTTTCAACAGACAAACGATCTTTTGCCAAAGGAGATGATTCATCTCTGTAGTAATTAGGAATCAATTCCCCAATTTCCATTCCCATACTTTCGATACGAACATCGTATTTCTTGAACTTACGACCAAGAATCTCTCTTAATTCAGCTCGATACTGCTTTACCGTATTGGGTCTGAAAGGGATATAGGAAAAAGTTGAATTCACATATACTGTAATTTCTTTTTTGCTGGAATTCACGTTCAAACTGTCCAGTTTAAAACGATACACAAACTCATTCGAAGCTTGTTTTAAAAATTCTAAAGCAGCCTTCTCAGCTTTCTTATTCAAACGATCGGATTTCTCCGCCGCCTGAAGCGAAAAACCAATCAGTAAAAAAGCAAATAATAAAAGTAAATTCGACTTCACAAGTCTGTTTGATATAGAACTCATATTCCTAAAATTCAGTACAATATTATCAATCTATGTATGATTGGGCAGAAGAAATTCTGCCCAATAAAATGTAATGATAAATCTAAACAATAAACCTGACAAAAGCTTCGATTGCTTCATATTCTGCTAAGCCTAATTTATTAAACAAATTGGCCGTTGCTCGATTTCTGTCTTCTGATCTCTGCCAGAACAATCTTGAATCGTTCCCCATATATGGGGCACTTTCCATTTGCGATTGATGACGTAAAATTGCATTTCGTTTGTGTTGCAATTCTTCCGGGCTGATTGGCACTGCCATTTGAATTTCATCCAAATCCCACTCTTGCCAAGCTCCTCGATATAACCACACATAGCAATTCTCCATCCACTCTTCATCTTTTACAATCTGAAGTGCCTGGTAAATTCCTTCCCAACAAACTCGGTGAGTTCCGTGTGGATCAGACCAGTCTCCAGCTGCAAAAATCTGTTGTGGCTTCACCTTTCTCAGCAAATTCACAACAATTTGAACATCTTCTTTTTTTAGCGGATTTTTCTTCACTTTACCCGTTTCATAAAAAGGCATGTCAAGGAAGTGAAGATTTTTAGAACGAAGACCAACAAAACGACAAGCAGCTTTTGCTTCACCTCGGCGAATCAAAGATTTCATTCTGCGAACTTCAACAGTATCCATCTCGCCCGGAGATTTGTTCTCCAATAAGAATTTGCGAATATCTTCAATCACGCTTGGCAAATTGCCTTCATTGGTGTCGTGAGTTTGCGCAAAACTTTTCACAAACGACAAATATCGAATCGCCTCATCATCAGCTACCGCAATATTACCCGATGTTTGATAAGCAACATGTACTTCATGACTTTGATCCACCAATCTCTTTAGGGTTCCACCCATCGAAATCACATCATCATCAGGATGCGGACTAAACACCAAAACTTTTTTCTGAGCTGGTTCAGCTCTTTCCGGGCGATTCGAGTCATCAGCATTAGGCTTACCACCAGGCCAGCCAGTAATTGTATGTTGTAAATCGTTAAAAACTTTAATATTTACTTCATAAGCCGATCCATACCAGGCAAGAAGTTCGCTCAATCCATTATCATTATAATCTCTATTGGTCAACTTCAGAACTGGTTTCTCCAATTTATTACAAAGCCAAACCACAGCTTTACGAATCCAGTAACGATCCCACTCTACACTCCCTACCAACCACGGCTGTTTCACTCTTGTTAGCTCATTAGCTGCAGGCACATCTAACACAAATTGCACATCATTATGGCGTTGCAAATAACTAGCAGGAACAGAATCACACTGCCCTTCCTCTAATGCTTTTTTTACAATAGGTGCTTTACCTTCTCCCCAAGCCATCAGAATTACACGCTTTGCTTTAAATATGGTACCAACTCCCATTGTGATTGCAGCCTTAGGCACCTTGTTTAATCCGTTAAAATCCTTTGCAGCATCACGCCTGGTTAAAGCATCAAGCATGATCAAACGAGTTTTCGAATCCAATTGAGAACCCGGCTCATTAAAACCAATATGCCCTGTTCTACCAATACCTAATATTTGCATATCAAGTCCACCAAAAGAATCAATCTTTGCTTCGTATCCAGAACAGTAATTAAAAATTCCTTCTTTGCTCACTTCCCCATCTGGAACATTGATTTGATCACGAGGAATATCTATATGATTGAAAAGAACATCATCCATGTAATAATTATAGCTCTGTGCGCTTTTATTATCCATTGGATAATATTCATCAAGATTAAATGTAATTACATTTTGAAACGACATGCCCTCTTCTTTATGCAGTCGTACCAATTCGGAATACACTCCTAAAGGTGTTGCTCCCGTAGCTAATCCAAGTACACAGGGATCATTATTCTCTGCCTTCTCTTTAATAAGGTTTGCGATTTCATGAGCCACCCACTTTGCACCCTTTTCGGCCGTAGCAAAAATATCAGCAGGCATTTTCTCATATCTTGTTTTTACCGTTTTATCGAACTCATCCGATGGTTGGTAATACAACTTAGCTTCATCCAGCTCTCCTCTAAATTGTAGTATTTGATTTTCCATATTGCTAACTCCTGATTTAAATTACTTTCGCATCAAAAATAGAACAGAATTTCAAAAAATCCAAAATTGGTATTACATGTTATATAATACTTTTTGAATGGAATTTATTTTTCTATATTTGTATCATGAAAATGAAGTTCCTTTTAATACAAGACTTTTGACGAGATTAATTTTAAGAAAAGCCTCCAGAAAACAATTGTAAATCGTATATTAAATTGAAATTTCATTTTTCTTTCATACTCATCATACATGTTATAAAAGCAAAAAAGCGGATATGATTTTAATTGCCGAAAGCGGATCAACAAAAACAGACTGGGTTTTTTTAAAGGAGGGCAAAATTCAAAAGCAACAACAGACTTTAGGAATAAATCCTTTTCACATGGACATCAGTTCGATTATTGATAATATCAAATCACTTGAAAATTTTCATTTGGTTGAGCAAATCTTTTTTTATGGTGCTGGTTGTGCGACTGACGAAACAAAACAAAAGGTGAAAGATGCATTGCTGGAAGTATTTCCTTCTGCCTCTTGCGAAATTCATAGCGATGTACTTGCAGCAGCAAGATCGGTATGCGGAAGAGAAAAAGGAATTGCCTGCATTATAGGAACAGGATCAAATTCATGCTTATATGATGGTAAGGACATTACTCACAATGTTCGTCCTTTAGGATACATTCTGGGAGATGAAGGAAGCGGAGCCGTGCTGGGGAAAAGACTTATTGCCGACATATTAAAAGGTGTTGCCCCTGAAGACATTGCTACTGCTTTTTATAAAAAGCATGATCTGGAATATGCTTATATCATTAATAAGATTTACAGAGAAGAAGCTCCAAGTCGATTTTTGGCTCAGTTTACGGTTTTCCTTTCGGAAAATATTGAGCATCCATATGTATCAAACCTACTTCAGGAAGAGTTTACTAAGTTCTTTGAACGAAACATCAAACAATACAATGACCATTCTAGCCTTCCAATTCATTTTATTGGTAGCATAGCATACTATTTTAAAAAGGAATTAAATAAAGTGGCTGAAAAATTAAACTTACAGACTGGAAAAATCATCAAAAGTCCACTTGAAGGCTTGATTGAATTCCATATTGCAGAATAAAATTTGAATCATGAATAACACACCAAATAAGAAAACCGATAACAAAATAACAGAAGCACCTTCAAACTTTTCCAACCTGGAGCAAATGTCGGTGAGTGAATTATTGTATGGAATTAACCAGGAAGATGGACAAATTCACATAGCTGTTAACAAAGCCATTCCTACTATTGAAAAATTTGTAAGCCTGTTGATTGATAGAATTAAATCAGACGGACGGTTGTTTTATCTTGGAGCAGGAACAAGCGGAAGGCTAGGTGTTCTTGATGCATCCGAACTGCCTCCAACATTTGGTGTACCTGCAAATATTGTGATTGGTTTAATTGCCGGAGGAGAAAAAGCACTAAGAAGCGCCGTTGAGTCTGCCGAAGATGATCCAGAAAAAGCTTGGCAAGAACTTCAAGACTATGATATCAATGAAAATGATTCTGTTTTAGGAATTGCAGCCTCCGGAACAACTCCATATGTTATTGGCGGTGTGAAGAAAGCCAGGGAAAATGGATTACTTACCGCTTGCATTACTTGTAATCCTGATGCACCCGTTTCAAAAGAGGCAGAAATTGTAATTGAAGCTGTTGTAGGTCCTGAATTCGTAACAGGAAGTACAAGACTGAAAGCAGGAACTGCTCAAAAAATGATCTTGAACATGATTACAACCAGCTTAATGATTAAATTGGGAAGAGTAAAAGGCAACAAAATGGTAAACATGCAACTAACCAATAAAAAATTAGTTGAAAGAGGAACCTTAATGATTATGGAGGAACTAAAACTCGATAAAGAAACTTCTAAAAGTTTATTGCTTGAACATGGTTCTGTAAAAAAAGCAATTGAAGCTTATAAGAAATCTTAAATAAGTACCACACATATAAATACGAAAAGCGGAGTCTGAAAAATTATTTTCAAGCTCCGCTTTTTCATTTACCCAAACTTCTAGAGTTACTTCAAATATTGAGTATATATTTCTAAGGTACGATCAATTTGTCCAGCCATTTCCTGGTAAGCTTGCTCACCATTCTTATCACGAATGGCTTCAAAAATTGCACGATGTGCTTTTATAGTAAAATCCTTTTCACCGTCAACATTGGCATAAATTAGATTACGCATTCTTGGCAGTAATGAATAGATAGGTTCCATCGAAATAATCATCACTTTATTACCTGTTGCCTTAGCTACATTCAAGTGAAATTTATTGATTATATCCGCTTCCAACTGCGTGTTATCAGGATCACAATCTGCAAGATCCGTAATGTTTTTATTCAAGGCAGTTAAGTCTTCATCAGTTCTATTTGATGCAGCTATTCTTGCTATCTCTGGTTCAAACACACGACGCACTTCTATAATCTGAGAAATCAAATCGCTATCGAAGCTAAGATCGTAATATAGATTTAAAGATTCAATTGCATCTTCAATCTTCAGTTCACTAACGAACATTCCACTACCCTTTTTGATTTGAATTAATCCTCTTGCACTTAATCGACGTAATGCCTCACGTAAAGCTGTTCTACTTACAGCAAACATTTCGCAAAGCTCACGCTCTGATGGCAATTTGGTCCCTACAAGTAATTTTTTTTGTCGAATTGCCTCTTCAATTCTACGCTCAATTTTTTGGCTGAGAGTTTGAGCAGTACCAATTTTTCCAAATATTTCGTCCATGTATTAAAATTTACTACAACTTGTATGATCTCTGATGTTCCCTACCTGTCTTCCTGTTTAATTTACGATAAATTGAGAATCAAATCACACAAAAGATCTTACTACTAATTTAGCTATAAATATGACTAAATCCAATATTATCAACACATATCGAATCATTCAATTTATTTACATAGGAAATATAATAATTATATTCTAAATATTCTGATGAATGTCACATACTTTATAGCAGCATGCAAAGTTATCATACCAAAATGTTTTTTCCAATAAAAAAGGGTATTTCAATTAGAAATACCCTTAATTTATAGTTATTTAACGAACTATTTTTTCAACAATTCAGCATAATGCTTGTAGAACAAAGGAATTGTATTAATTCCATTAAAGAATTGCTCCAATGGATAGTTTTCATTTGGCGAGTGAATTGCATCACTTTCCAAACCGAATCCCATCAACACTGATTTAATACCTAAAATCTCTTCGAAAGAAGAAATAATTGGAATAGATCCACCTGAACGAACAGGAACCGGACGCTTACCATATACTTCTGTATACGCTTTTTCAGCAGCAATGTAAGCTGGGAAATCAATTGGACAAACATATCCTTGACCACCATGCAATGGAGTAACTTCAACTTTAACACAATCAGGAGCAATTGCTTCGAAATGCTCTTTAAAAAGAACAGAAATCTTTTCCCAGTTTTGATTAGGTACCAAACGAGTAGAAATTTTAGCATGAGCTTTTGAAGGAAGTACAGTTTTAGCACCTTCACCAATGTAACCACCCCAAATACCACAAACATCAAATGATGGACGGATACCAGTGTGTTCCGATGGAGTATATCCTTTTTCACCAGCCAAAGCTTTTACATCAATAGCTTTCTTATACTCTTCCTCATTAAAAGGAGCTTCAGCCATCATTGCTCTTTCTTCAGCAGATACTTCAATTACATCATCGTAGAATCCAGGAATGGTAATGCGACCATTCTCGTCAACCATTTGAGTAATCATTTTTGCCAATACGTTAATAGGGTTAGCAACAGCACCACCAAATAATCCTGAATGAAGATCACGGTTAGGACCAGTTACTTCAACTTCCCAATACATCAAACCACGAAGACCTGTTGTAATAGATGGTATATCCGGAGCAATCATTCCAGTATCAGATACTAAAATAACGTCTGCCTGTAACATCTCTTTGTTATCTTCACAAAACTTAGGAAGGTTTGGCGAACCAACTTCTTCTTCACCTTCAATCATGAACTTCACGTTACATGGAAGACAATCGTTCTTCACCATATATTCGAAAGCTTTCGCGTGCATGAATGCCTGACCTTTATCATCATCAGCACCACGAGCCCAAATTTTACCATCTTTAATTACTGGCTCAAATGGATCAGTATCCCAAAGATCAATAGGATCAACTGGCATCACGTCCATATGACCGTAAACCATTACAGTTGGTAAACTTGGATCGATAATTTTCTCACCATAAGTAACAGGATTTCCTTCTGTTTCCATTACTACAGCCTTATCTGCACCTGCATCAAGCATTAACTTTTTCCAGCATTCAGCAGCTCTGTACATATCTGGCTTATTAGCTTCAATCGAGCTAATAGAAGGAATACGAATTAATTCGAATAACTCCTCAAGGAATCTTTCCTTGTTCTCTTCGATATATGATTTAATATTTTCCATACTAAAGTGTGTTTATTGGATTTAAATATTTTCGGAAGGTAAATATACAATAGATCGTGATATTTTAGATATGCAAGTGCAGAATTATTTACAAATTCCAACCAAACAATTCATTACAAAAAAAAACAGCAACCAAAATGATCACTGTTTCTTTAAAATATTATCGTAAAAATTCTATTATCTCATCTTCATGATTTCGCCAATATTCTCAGCTGCATATTCCAATTCATTATACCAATCTTCACCATATTTACGAATTAATGGTTCTTTTAAAAATTTATATACAGGTGTTCCTTTTTTAAAACCAAGTTCTCTTGCTGGTTTACAAATATCCCACTTGTTATAATTTACGGCGTCAAATTCGGCATATTTATCTATTCGAATTGGATATAAAGAACATGAAATTGGCTTGCGATAAGAGATTTTTCCATCAAGATATGCCTTTTCGATACCACACAAAGCCGATCCATTTTCAAATACCGTATAAACACACTCTTTATCATTAATGATAGGAGTGACCAAATCGTCATCCGAATCAATTACCGAAGTCCCTTGTTTTTCTATCTCTTCTATTCCTTTTTTAGTAAGATATTCTTTAATATCTGGATAGATTTCTTCCAAAATAGCTTTCTCTTCCTCATCCAAAGGTGCACCTGAATCTCCTTCGATACAACATGCGCCTTTACATTTGCCAAAATCGCAAATGAATTTCTTCTCGATAACATCAAGACTAACTATGGCTTTTCCTATCTGTAACACTATTTCCTTATTTAAATTGTATCAGTTATACGGACAAAAAAATCCGTACTATCGCGCAAAGATAGTACGGAATGTTTTATATACGGTTACAATCTTTTATTTTATCAAAGATTTTCCAGTCATATCTTCAGGCTTCTCAATCCCCATGATATCCAACAAAGTTGGAGCAACATCGGCCAAAATACCATCTTCAATTTGTTTTGGATTTTCAGTAACCCAAACACATGGAACCGGATTCAAAGAGTGAGCGGTATTTGGAGAACCATCAGCATTTACCGCAAAATCAGCATTACCGTGGTCTGCAATAATAATCACATCATATCCATTTGCTTTAGCAGCTTCTACAACTTGCTCTACACAGTTGTCAACAGCTTGAACTGCCTTGGAAATTGCTTCATACACTCCTGTGTGTCCAACCATATCGCCATTAGCAAAGTTCAAACAAACAAAATCAGCCGATTGAGCATTCAACTCTGCAGTAATTTTATCAGCAACTTCAGGAGCTGACATTTCTGGTTGAAGATCGTAAGTTGCTACTTTTGGAGATGCAACCAACAAGCGACTTTCACCTTCGAATTCATCCTCACGACCACCCGAAAAGAAGAAAGTTACGTGAGCATATTTTTCAGTTTCTGCAATTCGGATTTGCTTTTTACCAGCAGCTGCTACAACTTCACCCATTGTATTCTGAACGTTCTCTTTATCGTAGATAACATTCACACCTTTAAAGTTAGCATTATAACAAGTCATTGTATACCACTCAACATCCATTGTGTGCATACCAAATTCCTTTTTGTCTTCTTGTGAGAAAACAGTAGTCATTTGACGCAAACGGTCGGTACGGAAGTTGAAACAAATCACTACATCACCTTCTTCGATTTTTGCCAAAGGAGCTCCAGCTTCATCAACCACCACAACAGGTTTGATAAATTCATCGGTTACACCCTCTGCATATGATTCTTCGATAGCAGCAACAACATCCGTAGTAGCTTTACCTTCACCTTTGGTGTAAAGATCGTAAGCCAACTTCACACGATCCCAGTTGTTATCGCGATCCATACCAAAATAACGACCAATTAAAGAAGCAAATTTTGCAGTTCCTTTGTTTGCAATATCATTTACGAAAGTCTTAACGAATTCTAATCCTGATTTTGGATCAGTATCACGTCCATCTGTTAAACCATGTACGAATACATCTTCCACTCCGAATGCTTTAGCAGCATCACAAAGAGCCAAGGCGTGCTTACTTAAAGAGTGCACTCCACCATCACCAATCAAACCGATTAGGTGAACTTTCTTTCCATTTTCTTTAGCGTGAGTAAATGCCTTAACAACTTGCTCGTTATCTTTTAAAGTATCCTGCTCAACCGCCATATTGATCTTTACCAAATCCTGATAAACAACACGCCCTGCACCAATATTCAAGTGACCTACTTCTGAGTTACCCATCTGTCCTTCTGGTAATCCAACAAATCTACCTGCAGCTTGCAATTGTGAATTTGGATATTTTTCCAATAATTCATCCATATAAGGAGTTGCAACTGAAGAAATCACATCTGAATTCGATTTGTCTCCGATCCCCCATCCATCAAGGATCATCAATAAAGCTTTTTTGCTATCTGTCATTTTAAAGTATTTTATATCTTAAATTCTGTTTTACTTGATCTTAGTCATGCAAAAATATCTTATTAATTCTAATAAAAAAAGCACTTAGACAGTTGAAAGTCTTTATTTTAGATCGAAAACGTTTGTAATTTAAAAATTGTTCAAAGACGAACAGAATAAGTGTCAGAAAGTGAGGAGAAAATACACAAACGAATATGCAAAAAGAGGAGAAGATTTTATTAATCTCCCCCTCTTTCGTGGTACCACCTGGAATCGAACCAGGGACACATGGATTTTCAGTCCATTGCTCTACCAACTGAGCTATGGTACCCTTTGTTTTCGTGCTACAAAAGTAAGGAAAAATCCTTTTCTGCAAAATAAATTATGCTGTACATTTTAAAAAGATACAGATGCAATTCCGAAAACAGTTCAAAATCAATTTTTTCTACACAATTTAGAATTATTTCAAATATTTATTTTTTTTTAAACAATACACAAGTTCATCATTCGTTTAAATAAAACCAGGTACAGTTTTTGTTATTTTTAAAATCCGTTCATTAATCACTAAATCAACAAATCGATGACTGAAAATAGATTATTAAAATCATTTAAATTTTTTCTTACTCTTTTTATCGTTTCTTCATTTTTCATTGCCTGCAGCGATGATGACAACAATAACTCTGAACGAGAAACCAAAACCATTTACGAAACCATTGATCAAACTATGAGTGAATGGTACTATTGGAATGAAGAATTACCAAATATTAATACTTCAAATTATTCTTCTGTAAATGACTATTTCAAAGCATTACTGGTGAGCCAAGACAGGTGGAGTTATATTGCCAATCTTGATGCTCTTTTGGCATATCTTGAAAACGGAACCTATAAAGGCTATGGCTTAGCATTTAAATATGATTCTGAGGGAAAACTTAGGGTAAAGTTGATTTTCGATGAATCTCCTTTAGCATCAGAAGGAATTACTCGAGGTTGGGCATTAATCAATATTAATGGTGCTGCAGTGGTTGACTTAACTGAAAATCAAGTTTTAGATGAACTGGATAAAACTACCTCTACCTTTATTTTTGAAAATAACTTGGGGGAACAAAAAGAAATTACCGCTAGTCAACAGGAAATTGATCAAAACTCAGTATTAAGTCGAAAAATTATTGATCACGAAGGAATTAAAGTAGCCTACCTGGCTTTTGATAGTTTTATAGGAAGCTCAGAAGATGCTCTGAATGAAGCATTTGATTATTTCAAAAATAATGAAGCTAAAGAATTGGTTCTAGATTTTCGTTACAACGGAGGAGGAAGTACCACCATATCAAATCAACTTTCTAGTTTAATTACTGGCAATCTATTCGAAGGAGAAATCTATTCTAAAGTATTCCACAATAATTCTAAAAGTGATGAAGACTTCACATACGCATTTAGTAGCCAATCATCTGCCCTTGGCTTTGAAAGGGTTTTCATAATAACAACAGACAGAACTGCATCTGCGAGCGAAATGGTAATAAATGGCTTAAAACCATACCTGGGTGATGATAAGGTAATTTTAATCGGTAGTAAAACACATGGCAAGCCAGTAGGAATGTACGTTTTCGAAAACCAAGATTTTAACTTGGCAATTGTTCCAATCAGTTTCTCTATTACCAATGCAGATGACGAAGGCAATTACTTTGAAGGAATTCCTGTGGATTTTGAAATTTCTGACGACTTAAGTCATGATTTTGGTGATCCAGAAGAGAGCAATCTGCAAGCAGCACTCCAATACATTAGTCAAGGTAATTTCCCAGCAATTACTGCTGCAAAATCTTTATCTACAACCGAGAGAGAATTTAAAAAGAAAGGATTCGATTTATTGATTGATGCAAACTAATAACATTAAGAGAAATATTTTTCAGAATAGAGACAACATAAATGCTGTCTTTACTGTAACCAATTAAAATATCCGATATTTATAAGTCACCGAATCAAGGTTAACAGATAAAAAAAAGCCGATCGTTTGATCGGCTTTTTTCGTGGTACCACCTGGAATCGAACCAGGGACACATGGATTTTCAGTCCATTGCTCTACCAACTGAGCTATGGTACCCCTTGGTATTCATTACTCGAAGAAAAAGATGTGGTACCACCTGGAATCGAACCAGGGACACATGGATTTTCAGTCCATTGCTCTACCAACTGAGCTATGGTACCCTCTTTACTTGAGCGATGCAAAAGTACGTAAAAAATTTACATCACCAAATAAAATCAAGAAAAATAGAAAGGAATTTTAATCGGATTCTAAACTTCTTGTTACCTTTGCAGCCTAATAAAAAAGTATATGGTATTCGAAACTTACACATTATCAAATGGTATCCGGTTAATTCATCGACCGGTTAAAGCAAATGTTGCACATTGCGGAATTATTTTGAATACCGGTTCCCGTGATGAGAAAGAGGACGAATGGGGAATTGCTCACTTTATAGAGCATGTTGTGTTTAAAGGAACAACAAAACGTAAAGCATATCACATACTTAGCCGAATGGAAGATGTAGGTGGAGAACTAAATGCCTACACTACCAAGGAAGAAACATGCGTTTACACTACTTTTTTGGATAAAGATTACAAAAGAGCTCTTGAGTTAATAAGCGATATCACATTTAATTCTGTTTTCCCGGAAAAAGAACTGGAAAAAGAGAAAGAGGTAATTCTCGACGAAATCAATTCATATAAAGATTCTCCGTCAGAACTAATTTTTGATGATTTTGAGGAATTGATTTTCAAAAAAGATCCGATTGGAAGAAATATTTTAGGTACACCAAAGCATATTAAAGCCTTCAAACGCGATGATATCTTAAACTTCATCAGAAATAATTATCACACCGATCAGATGGTAATTAGTTCTGTTGGAAATATTCCTTTCAAGAAATTGGTTAAGATGGTTGAAAAGTATTTTGGAGGAATTGCCGAAAACATACGAGTAGACAAAAGGAAAAAGCCAAATTCCTACAAACCAAGAACTCAAACATTGGTAAAAAACACTTACCAAAGACATTGTGTTTTAGGAAATGTTGCCTACGATGCAAATGATGATCGAAGAATTCCATTGTCGCTTTTAACGAATATTTTGGGTGGGCCAGGAATGAATTCGCGACTGAATCTTTCATTGCGTGAAAAGCATGGCTTAGCTTATAATATTGAAGCAAACTACACTCCTTATGCCGACACTGGAGTTTTTAGCATCTATTTTGGCACTGATAAAGGATATTTGGACAAGTGCCTTAGTCTGATCCATAAGGAAATGGATTTGCTTTGCACAAAAAAGCTAGGACCAGGACAGTTGACCAAAGCAAAAAATCAGATGATTGGACAAATTGCTATATCATCGGAAAACAACGAGAACTTGATGCTTAATGTTGGCAAAAGCTTCTTGTTGTACAATCGAGTTGATTCTTTGGAAGAGATTTACCAAAAAGTAGAATCGATAACTGCAGAGCAATTAATGGAAGTTGCCAACGAAATTTTGAATAAAGACAAATTAACCACTTTGATGTATAAATAAGTCATGTTGGAGATTAATAAAGAGCTGGAAGAATACATCCTTACACATACTGAAAACGAAGATCAGGTTTTAAAGGACCTTACCCGTGAAACTCACGTAAAAATGCTGCGCCCAAGAATGCTATCAGGACACATGCAAGGCAAATTTTTGAAGATGATTTGTCAAATGATGAATCCAAAACGAGTTTTAGAAATTGGAACTTATACCGGATATTCAGCAATTAGCATGGCCATGGGAACATCAAATGATTGTGTGATTCATACCATTGATTGCAATGATGAATTGGAATATTTCACTCGTAAATTCATCAAACAATCGGGTTGCGAAAACAAAATCGAATTCCACATTGGAGAGGCTTTAGATATCATTCCAAATATCGATGAAGAATTTGATTTGGTGTTTATAGATGCCGACAAAAGACAGTATATTGAATATTTCGAAGCGATTTATCCAAAACTAAAACAAGGTGGCTTTGTATTGGCTGATGATGTTCTGTGGGATGGAAAAGTTTTAGAAGAAGTAGAATCAAAAGACAAGCAGACGCAAGGTATTTTAGCCTTTAATGATTTTATCCAAAATGATGAAAGAGTGGAGAATTTAATGCTTCCTATTCGTCATGGTCTGATGATGATTAGAAAAAAATAAATTTCTACTTTAAGTCAACAATCTTAACAAGAACAGTTGCTCCCAGGTTGGTTTGTCCATTTTTTTGAATGACTTGCCAGCCTTGTTTTTTCAACTGTTTCTCCAATCCATGGTTCAACATGCCATGAGCAACAAGCACTGCTGTTTCTTCTTTTTCTGCAACCTTTATCAGATTTTCAACTGCATACTTTACTCTTTGCTTGGCCTCTTTATTGCTTTCAATTCCTTTGTGATTAAAACCCAACAACCAACTACCACGGCTAAAAAATTGCCAAATCGGTAAAGGCAATTTGATAATGCTAGCGGCTTTTACCATTTTTATTTCATATTCTCGAAATATGGAATCGGAAACAACAGTATAATCTTTTCCAAATATTGCCAATGCAGTTTCTTGTGAACGTGGCAAGTTGGAACAGTAAATGATATGATTCGGGTTTAAATTCACCTTCACCATTTCAGGATCGAAAGGAATAATTGGTGCTGAATTGTAATCGTAAACATACTGTTGAGCCTGTTTTGCAGAATAAAACAGTTTCTTTTTTAGGTTTGGTTTAGCATGGCGAATCAAATAAATCTGTAATTTTCTCTTGCCTTGTTTTTGCAATTCCAACTGCTCACCTGCATCTACCTCGTTAACACATGTAAATGCATCACATGTATTTACTGATTGCAGATACCTATTCTGAGTAACACATGATTGCATTACAAATCCACAAATAATCAGTAACAAATAATTTATCGGAACAAACTTTTTCAATTCTCTACTATCTAATTTCACAAACACCAAATTTACAAGATTTAAGTGATCATGAGCAAATAAATATTGTAAAAATTAGACCATAAGTTGGATGACAATCAATACTAAAAAGTGATATCTTTGCCGGATCATTTAACAGATTACAAAAACAATGGAAACAAAGAAACTGACACAGTTTAGTCCGGGAGCCGGATGTGGATGTAAAATCTCACCGAAAGATTTAGAATGCATTTTAAAAAGCAGCACACCAAGAATTCCCAATCCGAACTTGCTGGTTGGTAACGATACTAAAGATGATGCGGCTGTTTACGATTTGGGTAATGGTCAGGCGCTAATTAGTACAACTGATTTCTTTACTCCAATTGTAGATGATCCATACGACTTTGGAAGAATTGCTGCTACAAATGCCATAAGTGATATTTATGCAATGGGTGGTAAACCAATTATGGCCTTGGCTATTCTTGCCTGGCCTTTGGAAAAACTTTCTACCGATATTGCTCAGAAAGTAGTTGAAGGTGCAAGAGATGTGTGCGCAAATGCAGGCATTCAATTGGCGGGAGGACACTCTATTGACATTGGCGATCCTGTTTTTGGTTTATCGGTAAACGGAATTGTAGCCACCGAAAGAGTAAAGAAAAACAATACAGCCAGTCCAAACTGTACCTTATTCCTAACAAAACCTCTTGGTATTGGTGTTTTAACCACTGCCGAGAAAAAGAAATTAATCGCTCACGAAAACAATCAAATTGCTGTTGATTTAATGTGCAGTTTGAACAAAGTTGGAGTTGTGTTTGGCGAGCAAGAATACATCAAGTCGATGACTGATGTTACTGGTTTTGGTTTGTTGGGTCACCTAAGCGAAATCTGCGAAGGCAGTAATGTAAATGCAATAATCAATTACAATGATGTACCTAAAATTGAAGGCGTGGAAGAATTGATTCAGCAGGGAAGTACTCCTGGTGGAACCAGAAGAAACTGGGCTTCATACGGACATTTGATTGGTGAAATTACCGAAGATCAGAAAGCATTGCTTTGCGATCCGCAAACAAGTGGTGGATTATTGGTTGCTGTTGACGACAATCATATTGATGAGTTTATCAGCATGGCTAAAAATGAAGGATTTGACCTAAATCCAATTGGAGAATTGGTAGAAAGAACAAACAATAACGAACCTTATATCAGCGTAAAATAATCATGCACAGAAATACATTAATTCAAGTTACTCAAAACGGAATGGGTAACGGAAGTGAAGAATTGGGCGTAAAATTGGCAAGCAATTACTTTAAATTATTGGATGCAGAAAACAGATTACCAAAAATAATTGTATTCTACAATGCTGGTGTAAAATTGATTTGTGAAGATTCTCCAGCTTTGGAAGGATTGCAAAATCTGGCAAACAAAGGAGTAAGCTTGCTGGCTTGCAAAACCTGTCTTGATCATTACAATTTACTGGATAAAGTAAAAGTTGGTAATGTTGGTAGCATGCCAGACATTATAACGCTTCAGGCTGATGCCGATAAGGTAATTAATTTATAAACCGAGTTCAACTAAAAATATCCGAAGCTTATCACATAGTGTGGTAAGCTTTTTTTATTGTCTTGATATTCAAAACTGGCTTTTCGAAAAAATTGTGCATTTCCAATGACAATTACACATCCGTTCGAAAAGTCAGCCTCTTTCCAAGTGAAAAACTACTTTCATTCAAAAAGTTGGCCTTTTTCCAGTGGAAAATCTACTTCCAACCAAAAAGTCAAGCTTTTTCTATTGGAAACATCAATTCATTTAAGAAAATTGTTTGTGGATACCTTCCCTAAATTCAAATTCCTACTCGTTGAATAATAAAATATTCATTGGATAGAATTATCTATATGGATAATCTTTCGAAAGTTTCCAGAATGATTACATCCAAAAGATTTGTATATTTAATACATATTAGTCTGTTATTATTCCTATTGAAAAGATTATTCACATACTTACTCCTGCTTTTATTCTCATTCCAAACTTTTGAGATCGCTTTTGTAGTGTTGAATTTCAAAATTAATCAGGATTTCTTTGCCGAGATTTGTGAAAACAAAGACAAACCAGAAATGAAGTGTAATGGGAAGTGTCACCTAAAAAAGCAAATCAAAAAACAAGAAGAGCAAAAATCGAAAAAGGAAAAAATAAACATCGAAAAAGAAATTCAGAACTGCATATTAATCACTAGCAAGATACTTCCACAACCTAAAACTAAAGTTATAGATGCTTCTTCCTTGTATAAATTCAATCACAAGCCAAGAAACTGCATCTCCGATGTTTTTCATCCTCCCCGAGTTTAATCCTTTCAATTTTATCGAATAACGATGGCCTATTTTGTCCATCGTGTAATTGTATGTACCCAAAACTAAATACATACTACGATATCAATCGCTTAAAATTTTAAGGAAAAAAAATACAATCAGATGAAACACATATTACTGACCTGTTTTATACTTTTAGGTATACAGGTCTACTCACAAAAAAGCATTCAGCTTTTAGATCAGGAAACTGAACATCCCATTGCATTTGCCCACTACCTTTATCAAAACCAGAAAGGAAATACCAATGCCAATGGTGAATTTTCAATCAACTTTGTTAAAGGAGAAAAGCTTTACTTATCGCATGTAAACTATGGGAAAATTTCGTTTGCCGATAACGAAATAAAATCGGCCTTGCAATCGGGCAAGATTTATATGAGTAAAACCTATGTTAGCTTGCTGCCAACCACAATTATTGCCCGAAAAAGAACTGCAAAAGAATCGGAAACCATGCAAATTAGTTCAAACGATAAACTTTCGCATGATGCTGGCGAATTCTTAAGTCAATCAGGTTTAATTGGTGGAATCCGTAAGAGCGGCAGTTACGGATTTGATCCTGTGATGAGAGGTTTTAAGTACGATCAGTTAAACATTGTAATGGATAATGGAATGAGCGCTACGGCGGCTTGTCCCAACCGAATGGATCCCCCCATTAGTCAGGTTCCTTTAAACATGGTGGACAGGGTAGAAATCACAAAAGGACCGCATTCGCTGCGATATGGGAATTCCTTTGCAGGTAGCATCCATTTCAAATCATCTACCAATGGATTTGCTGATAAAGCCAGTGCATTTGGTCGTGCAACCGGAAGCTACGAAAGCAACGGAGAAATATTCAGAACCGAAGCTTTAGCAGGTGCAAAAGGCAAGTTCTACAATTTTGGAGTTTTTGGAGCCTACAGCGAGGGTTCGGATTATGAAGATGGCAATGGCGATAAGGTGGCTTCAGGTTTTAACAGAAGAAACATTGGACTTGCAGCCAATTTTAAACTCTCCAATTCTCAAAATATCCAAGTATCTGCCAATAGCAACTATGCCGAAGATGTTGATTTTCCAGCTTTAAATATGGATCTTCGAGAAGACGACACCAAAATGATAAGTGTGGGTCACAAAATAACTTTTAAAAATTCAGCCTTGGCTTCTATCTCAACATCGGCAAATGCATCATTCGTTGATCATGAAATGGATAATCTTACAAAGAATTTAAATCCGCGAAAAGTGAATGCCATTACAAAAGCCGAAACGAAAAATTATGCTTTTAGATCGGAAGCGGCTTTTCAATTTAAGGAAAGTTCATTGTTTGCAGGTATCGATTACAAATCGGAAGAAGCAGATGGAACCCGTTCTCGTGAAATGCTGATGGGACCAATGGCTGGAAAAACAGCTTACGATAATATTTGGCAAGACAGTAAAATTGAAAAACTGGGCTTTTTTGGTGAATATCATTTCTCTTTAAATGAGACACATTTTATTGCCTCAAGCAGATTGGAACACAATTCCGCGAAAAGCAATTTTAGTTCTGTAATAAATGATCCTTCCGACGAAATAAATTTTTCATTTAGCATTGGTGCAAGTAAAAATTTATCGGAAAATATTAGAATGGGGATTTGGTTTGGAAAAGCTGAAAGAAGTGGAAGTTTAACCGAACGATTCATCAATCATATTCCCGTTGATGTGGATCCTTATGAAAGAATTGGTAATCCTGATTTAGATCCGGAAATCAATTACCAAATTGACTACAATTTCAATTGGAACACTAAGTATTTTTCATTGGATATTAACCTGTTTAATTCTTGGTTGAGAGATTATATCAGCTCCGAAATCAGTTCGGATGTTCAGCCATTAATGGCAAGTGCTCCTGGTGTTAAACAATTTGTAAACATCAACAAAGCTGTGATGCGAGGATTCGAAATCGGTTTTAATCAATCCATCACAAATCTTTTGTATCACCGATTGAACCTGGCTTATACCTACGGTAAAAACAAGGAAATCAATCAGCCATTGCCTGAAATTCCTCCTTTGGATATCCGATACAGCCTGGGGGCTAATTTGTGCAAGCAAAAGTTTACTCCTGAATTGATGCTAAGATATGCAGCCAAACAGGGACGAATCGCGGAAAATTATGGCGAAACGGAAACGCCTGATTTTACCGTTCTAGATTTTAAAGCAAGCTATCTGTTTTCCGATCATTTTCAAATTATTGGAGGAATCAGAAATTTATTCAATGAAGCTTACTACGAACACTTGAGTCGATCGGTAAAAGGCAGTAATCAGGCAATTTATGCACCAGGCAGAAGTTTTTACCTTACACTTAGCTTAAATCTGTAAACTACTCACGAACAATCACGAATCGGCCTTGTACCTTTGGGTGCAAGGCTTTTTGTTTTTTGCAGTAATTACGCAATACTTCGTAGTCTTCTTTGGCATTTGCATCGGTTTCATCTATTAAAACATCACATTCCACATCAAGCTTTTTCAGAAAATAATTGTTCAAGGAAACAGTTAGCAATTCATCATCAGAAAGTACCTTATCTTTCCATTTTACTTGAATTGAATCTGTTTTCTGATCGTATTGATACGAAATGCCTGACACATGTAGCAATTGTCCTTTGGTATTGCCAGCAAATTTCTTTAGCAAAGATTTGAGCCCCTTTCCTTTTATCAGAATCTGGCAAATTTTATTACCAAATGGCAATAAGGATCGGGCCGACTTTAAAGTAAAATCACCTTGGGGAATATCAGCTCTAATACCACCTCCATTTATCAGGCCAATATCTGATTTGTGCCATTCTCTATAGGCATCAGTCACCAAGTTACCAGCTACACTTTCTTTGGTAATTCCATCTCTAAAATTCAATGGAACTTCCAAATAAGAAATCTTCTCTGCTAGTTTTAGTTCCATATCTTTCTTATAGTAGATTTCCATATCATGCAAATACTTCTCCGAGGCAATATTTTCATCTAGTGGAATGATATCAATCAAAGGCCTTACATCTTTTTGCAAACTGATTTTGGCAACAGAACTCATGTTGCCTGCCGTAGCCACAATGGGTTTGTTTCCTTTGTAAAATACATTGCTTTCGTATTCGTATTGCTCCTCGGTAAGCACCAAGTCGATATCGGGAAATTGCTCCAAAAGTTTTCGGTTGGTTTCCAAATCTGTTTGAGTAATGGCAATTAAGAAGTCAACATTTTGCAAGTCTTCGATAATATCAGAAATCGCAATTGATAAATCTTCCTGTATTACTCGATTGCTTTTCATGGTAGAATTCATTGCATCGGTTAAACCGATAAATGCAATTTTAATTCCTCCAATTCTCTTCATTAGATACTTTGGTAACTTGCCAAAAGGCTCCCCATCTCGGTTTTTCAGATTAGAGCTAAACCATTCCGATTTTGATTTACTTAAAAGTTCCAATATGTGATCTACACCAAAATCAAACTCGTGCTGACCAAAGTTACAGATGTCGACAGGAATTTCATTGAAGGCCTCAACCATAGGCAAACCTTTGTACATGCCTCCGAACAGAACGCCACCACACAAATCGCCACCATGAATTACCAGGGTATTTGAATTATCCGATTGGCTTTCATCTACAACGGTCTTCAAACGAGCCACTCCTCCTCGTCCACCTTCTACATCATCAACAGGAAATATACGGTGAGCATCGGTAAAGTAGAGAATGTCTACCTTTTGAGCTGATAAATTGACATTTATCAGAAGTAATAGTAGTAAAATTAAAGGTCTGTGCATTGGAGTTTATTTTTCACTAAAATTACAAAAATGATAAGCTTATTGTATTAATGAATTATCAATTTTATTTCACGATAATCATTCCCTCATCGCCAACCAAAAGAAATAATTGAAGAGAACAAGAGTCATTCAGTAGTTGTTGACAATTTTTCAAGCATTTCTGAGCTACCAAATTGTAGAATGATTCATTCTCTGAGAATGGAATGATGTCTAAAATTGCATTGCCCAATTTCAACTCCATAATTTGTTTTTGGATTATATCAGAATATCCAGCTTGTTTGGCCAAATCAGCAACAAAGTCAGCATTAAAAACCACATTCTTGCTGTGGGTATTCAAGTTTCCTTCTGCAAGCTTTACTGATTTACCGAACATGATGGCCACATTGATTTTCTCCATTCCCTCATCAACTGCCAACTTTATGGTATCACCAACCAAGTTGCCAAAGTGAATGTAAGCTACCTGTGGCAAGTGTGGAAATTTATCTTTCAGCCTGTTTTCACTTCTCTTTCCTGAGGTTAAAACAATTTCGGTGCACTGGTTTCCTTTGGCCACTTTCACCTGTTGTTTAATACTGGCCAAAAAAGCTTCATTCGATAAAGGTTTTACAATTCCCGTTGTCCCGATAATTGAAATACCACCTTCCACTCCAATTCTTGGGTTAAAGGTAAGTTTGGCCAACTCTTCTCCTTCAGGAATATATGCCTTCACATTAAAAGCCAAGTCCATTTCGTATTGATCAGACAATTTTTCCAAAACATTGGAAACCATTTTTCGGGGAACCGGATTAATGGCTGGTTCACCAACAGGAACCTGTAGACCAGGCAAAGTAACCACACCTAAACCTTTTCCTCTTACAAACTGAACTCCTGACTGATCCATAACAGACAATTCACAACCAATTTCTTTGCCATGAATCACATCCGGATCATCACCTGCATCTTTTATTACCACACAAGAAGCTGATTTACTTGATAAATTCTCTGGAAAAATAGCATACCTGGCTTTTTCTCCTCCCGGTAGCTCCACCTCAACCCATTTGGGAAATTCCTTTTCTGCCAAGGCAATAAGGCAAGCTTTTGTAGCCGCAGTTAAGCAAGTTCCGGTAGTAAATCCACTTCGCAATTGTCCATCAATTTTTAGGCTCGTTTTCTTTACCTGGTAGAATTGCTGCAGGAAAGATTTGGCATCATCCACCACATAATCGAAAGCAGGCAACTCTGGTCGCTTCACTACCCATAAAGGTATATTCAACTGTTCGGCAACGTTCTCTTTTGTTTCAAACAAACCCGATTCTCCACTCTCTTTCGAAAGTAAAATTTCAGCATTCAACTTCTTTGTTAAAATCGCCAATTCCTCTACTCCTGCCTTTGGATCCATTGGAATTACATACTGATAATCCAAATCGGTTTCCCTAGCTTTTTGGCGACTAAGGTCGGTATCTAAAATTCTAAAATGACAAATTCTTTGAGTCCAGAGCGGTTTTAATTTGTTGATCGTTTGAACACCTGTTAAGGCCAATATATTCTGATACTCTTCTTGCAAAAGTGCCTCTGTCATGCACTCGTAGGAATCGAACAAGCGCACCTGATTGGATGATTTAATTTCTGGAAACTTTCGCTCGTAACGTATGGTTGAAATTCCTAACTCCTGAGCGACCTGGTAGATGTTATCATGCAAATGAACGGCAAAAGGGTGAGCCGCATCAACAATCAATCGAATATCCTTTTTTTGACAGAACTCCTTAATTTTCGAGCTGTCCATATCTCCAAAAATACGCTCGCCTTTAATTTGTTTGTGCGAGTCGTTTTTTGTGGAATAAAAGTACTGCTGATCGATAATGTCGAATAGTTCAGCAACTCTTTTTCCTTCTGTTGTTCCGCCAAAAATCAGTATCATATCAGTAAAGTCTTGAATAGTTGAAATAGTGAAAAAGTAGAAAAGTCCTGAAATGTAAACTCAAAATAATTAGCTCAATCAAGTAATTCTCATTCCTAATTCACACAATAAGGTAAAACTTTCATGACGGCAGGTGATTCTCATTCCATCATGAAAGTATTTACAATCTATTTTCCCTCACGAAATGCGTGAGTAAATTTCTTATCGTACAGTTTTGAAAATCCCGATCGGTTGTCTATGGCTTTACCCACAACAATCATAGTAGTCATTTTCAAATTGTTTTCTTCTACTGTTTTTGCCAAAGTTTCCAGTGTACAACGATAGATTTTTTCATCCTTCCAGGTAAGTTTGTAGCAAACTGCCACAGGTGTTTCCGGTGGATAATGCTCTAAAAGTTGCGCCTGAACTTTTTCGGCAATGGAAGCACTCAGGTAAATACACATGGTACTTTGCGATCGGGCCAACTTGTTCAATTGCTCGCGATCTGGCATTGGCGTTCTTCCCTCTCCACGAGTCAAAATAATGGTTTGCACCTCTTCCGGGATAGTAAACTGAGATTCCAAAGCTGCTGCTGCTGCCTGGAATGAAGAAATTCCCGGGGTGATGTGATAGTTCCATTTCAACTGATCCATAATGGCCATTTGCTCTTGAATAGCACCATAAATACAAGGATCACCAGTATGCAAACGCACCACAAACAATCCACGATCGTAATATGGTTTCATGCTTTCAATCTGAGTGATCAAATCCATGCCTGCCGAACTTTTCACCACACATCCAGGCTTTGCATAATTGGTCAATTCTTTTGGAACCAAGCTGCCTGCATACAGAATCATATCTGCCGTTTGAAGCATTCTTTTTCCACGAACCGAAACCAGTTCCGGATCGCCGGGACCTGCCCCAACAAACTCTACAAAACCTTTACGCTCGCTATTCTTATCCATTGCCAAAGCAAACGTGAAATGCTTATCGCCAGCTTTTGCTTTTTGTTTTTCTACTAATAAAGCATTTCCTGAAAGATGCATAGATGCTGCCTCAGAAACGCTGTAACTTCCCGTTACCTCGCTTACTTTTTGCGATGGGTTTGGAATATCATATTGTGATAATACTTCTTCGCCAAACGGATTCAATGGAATGTTCCATTTTTCGGATAATTCAATCAATGCCTTTTCATCGGCTTTTAAGTCAACCGTTCCGATTGCAGCAATAGAGAGTGGAGAAATTTGCTGCTCTGCCAATTTCGAAAGCAATTCTGTTTCGAAAGCCTCAAATGGAAGATCGCGCTGACAACCTAGGCCCAATTGCAAAACTTTAGGACGGTAATAAATCACTTTGGCTCCAAAATCATGAACGAATGGAGTTACTGCCAAAACTAACTGGTACTCTTCCAACTTTATTTCATCCGCACTAAAAAACACATCTACATGATCTGGTTTTTCCGTCTCCAAAACCAAGCTTCCTTTATCGCGTACCTCAAGCAGCAAGGCAGTTTTTTGTTTGTTCACAAAGGCTGCCATCAATTGAGTAAGCTTGCCCTTGCAATCAAGAGTCCAATTGTGTTTTTCCGGCAATAAATCCAATGCCCACAAGCCTGATGTATCGCTAACAGTAGTAAGAACAGGAGTTGCTCCCAACAGGCGAGAAATATCTTCCGACAATTGATTTGCCCCACCCAAATGTCCTGAAACAACAGGCTGAACAAATTGTCCGTTGGCATCGATATTGATCACTGCAGGATCTGTTTTTTTATCATTTAAAAATGCAGCGATCTCGCGCACGCAAATGCCCAAAGCTCCAATAAAAATTAGCGCTTCGTATTTGTTCCAAAGCTCTTCGTAGTTCTTTGGCGAGCGCATAATATCAGCCTCCAAGCCATTATTGGTAATGTGCTTGGCAAGCGCCTCTCCCTTATCGGAATGTGTGATTATTATTTTTGACATGATGTATTTTGTTCTGTTTTGGTCTTTATCTAATGCTTATTCTTTCTCGTTGGTGACTGCAAAAAAGCATCTCCCGTTTCAAATTCAATTTTTCCCTCTTAGGGAAAATGTCGACAGACAAAAGGGTGAGTTTTGGAAAACAATACACCCCTCTCCCTGTCGGGATCTCCCCTATAAGGGGAGAATCTCAACATTCTGCTGCGTGCCGAATTTCAAATGGCACCCTCAAAATATATCTAATTTTCCTTCTTTTTCTCGGCTATTAATATCGTTATCGGATTAAATTCATCAACACTCACCAGCATTTCATGTGTTAGCTGATAAGATTTTATTTCGCACCATTGCTTAAATCCCAATTTGCTTTTTTCGCTCACCGAGTTAAAAGCTATGATTCCCCCTTCCAACAAGCGCAAATGAATGTCATCCAGTACCTCATCCATTTTTCCACCATAACCGCCAACAAAAACGGCATCTGGTTTTTCTATTTCTGCCTTATCGGTTTGCAAATAATCCCCAATAAAAATATCGATTCCCGGCGTTTGAAAGGTTTCTGTATTGCGCTGAATAATTCCTCTGGACTCTTCACGAATCTCGAAAGATTTTACCTTCAAATGCGGATGATTCAAGCGAGCTTCGATAGATACACTTCCCGTACATGCTCCCACATCCCAAAACACCTTTTTGTTTTGCAATTCCATTAAGGCAAGTGTTGCCAAACGAATGGGCATTTTGGTGATCATTTTTGGGCGGCCTTCCAAGGGTTCAAAATCACTTTCCTTAATTCCCTTTTTAGGAATCGCCTTATCGGTTTTTTCCAGGTAAAAGCAATTCGGGTGATTAAAATCCAAACTCAAGGCTTCTTCCAAACTCAACTCCTTCACCACTTCTCTTTCGCCACCCAAGCGTTCACCATAGTACATTTTGTAGTTCGAATATCCGTATTGTAACATTCGCTCGGCAATGCTTTTTGGCGTATTTTTTCTATCGGTAAGAACTCCCATTCTCTCCTGACCTCTAATCAATGCCTGATCGAATCGCTCGAAAGATCTGCCGGTAAGCGTAATGGTTTGAAACTCGCCGTAAGGCAATTTAAAACGATGTGCCAGCAATTGCAGGGAATTAAAATCAGGAAGAATATCAAGCTCTGCATTTGGAATCTCGCGTTTTAATGTGATGCCAATTCCATAAAACAATGGGTCGCCCGACGCAAACACAATCCAATCGCTATTGGAGTGGTTTATGGCATCGTACAATGTTGACAAAGGCACTACAATATCATGCCAATGGTGTTGCTCTGGCAGATAATCTCCCACCAATTCACGGTGACGACTTCCTCCTGCAAAATATTTTCCCGATTGAATCAGAGTCAACTCCTTCTTTGTAAAATCAGGAGTTAAATCTGATATTCCTATGATGCTTATTTTCATTTCGTTCTCGCTGATTCACGCAAATCTACACGCAGATTTATGCTGATAAATATTTTAAAGCTTATCTACTACTCATTTCATTTAGGTCTCGCTGATCTTCTCAAATTTTAATTTGATGTTCTGACTCTAAGTCTGGATATCAATAGTTCACTTTATCTACTCATTTTCAAAATGAGTGTTTCCCTTTTAGGGAAACTGTCCACAGACTAAAGGGTGAGATAAGACAAATATAATCCAAAATACACCCCTCTCCCTGTCGGGATCTCCCCTAGAAGGAGAGAATTCAAACATTTAACTGTCTACAAATTATTTATTCATAGATTCCCAACAATATTCTGCGAGACACTTACAATTCCGATTTAGGTAAAGCTTTTTTTCATTTTTTACGATGCCAGTATTGGTAAAGCTCAAAATATTCAATTTTGGCTTTTGCGAGTTTAGGCAAAGCTCTTTTTCATTTTTTTCAGTGCCAGTTTAGGCAAAGAAAAAAATGAACTTTTCCAATTACCTAAAATCTACAAACCTTCACCCGGATGCATTTGTTCCGCTTCGCTCCAGCTTAAAATGGCATTGATAATGGTTGCTGCCACATTGCTTCCTCCTTTTCTGCCATTTACAAAAACTGCAGGAACATCGGGACAACCATATTTTAACTGCCATTTGCTTTCTTTTACATTTACAAAACCAACCGGAGCTGCAATTACACCCGCAGGATTTGCTTTTCCGTTTCGGATTAATTTGATCAACTCGATTAATGCAGTTGGTGCATTTCCGAATGCAAAAATGGCATCGGGATGCTCTTCTACTGCCAACTGTATTCCGGCCTGAGTTCTTGTAATATTTTTCTGCGAAGCCATTTCAGCCACGCGCTCATCATCCAAATAGCATTTAATTTCAAGACCTAATTTGGCTGCAGTTGCTCTTCGAATTCCCCTTGTAACCATCGAAACATCGGTAACAATAACCGGTGGTTTTCCCGAATAAAATTTCTCGTGCAATTGCTCCACCACATTATTGCTCAGCTCAACCGATTCGTTCAATTTAAAATCGGCAGTCGTGTGAATACAATGCAATGCCACCCAAACATGAGCCAATGATTTGTCTGTGATATCGATATGATCCAAAATGGTTTGGAAACTTGCATTCATGATGCGGCGTCCAAGCTTGTCCTGGCTATTGTTCTTGTTGGCATAGTAACCTCTAGGTGTTACCATCTTACCTTGAGCCTTAAAAGTTTGACTGTTACCAATCACAATAACGGTAAACATATCGGCTTTGGTCACATCCAATTCGGCAAGGGTAATTACCTCAATGCTCTCATCTTCTCTTCCCACATTTCGGGCAATTCCAACAGGAGTTTCCGGCGAACGTACTTCCAGGAACAATTCCCTCAGCCTCATCAATTGCCAGAATCTGCCTTTGCTTAAGGGATTGTAAACCGCTGTTACAAAATCGGCATTAGCTGCTGCTACAATTCTTTTCTCAATTTTTTCCCATGGGGTTAACAAATCCGACATGGAAATGGAACAAAAGTCGTGTCCAAGAGGTGCTCCCAATTTTGACGCAGCCGCAAACATGGCAGAGATTCCCGGAACTACTTCCAAATCAACATCCGAAGCTTTTTCCGCTTTCATTTCCCAAAGCAAAGGTGCCATTCCGTAAACACCGGAATCACCACTACTAATTACAGCAACGGTTTTTCCCGATTCGGCTATTTCGAATGCTTTCTCTGCTCGTTGGCGCTCTTTTTTCATACCCGTATCAATCAGCTCTTTTCCTCCTGACAACTGCTTGATGTGCTCAAAATAAAAGCTATAACCAACAATTACTTCTGCTTCCTGAATGGCTTGCAAAGCCTGTGGAGTAAGGAATTTCTCATTTCCCGGTCCAATTCCTATGCTATATATTTTCTTAGGCATAAATTATAATTAATGAAAAGTAAGGTATTGTTCGCAACTTTAAATCCTGAACATCACTTGTGGAATACTGTTGCGGTGTTCCCACACGTTCGATATAAAAAAATGATCTATTTTGTTTTTCAAGAAAATCGCTCCAGTTATCAAGCACACTCATTTTCATTACAACCAGTGTTTGATTTTCTTTCAAAGCTTCTTCAATTTCTTCAAAACCATTTGGTCGGGCAATTACCTTTAAGGCCTGATTCCCTTCGGTAACCGGTTTTTCGCCTTCGGCACCTGTAGCAATAAAAGCAGGTATTCCCGGAATTACTTTACAGTCAACATTTGCTTCTTGTGCCATTTTTAAAATGTATCCAAAAGTGCTATAGAAAAGAGCATCTCCTTCGGAAACCACGGCTACATTTTTTCCTTTTTTCAATTCCTCATGAATCTCATCAAAGGCTTTTTGGTAGTGCATCTCCCTGTTTTTCCCTGTCATGGGAATCACAAGCGGCAGACTCTCGGTTTCTACATTCAACTGCTTTAATATATCGTATGAAAAAGAAATTACTTTCCATTCCTTTATGCTCGATGCCGGATAAAAAATAAGATCCGCATTCTGAAGTGCCTTTAAGCCTTTAAGAGTGATCAATTCCGGATCACCAGGTCCTAATGCCACTCCAATTAATTTTCCCAAACTCATAATCCCAATTCTTTTATCATTTGCAACATTTTCTCTCTTTTTCCCAAATACAGGTGCATGTAGGAAGCCCAACAATTCTCTCTTCTGAATACAGGCATTTCCACATCGCGCCCTCTTGCCGTTTTGGCCTGATAATCGGCACTGGCTTTTTCTTCTCCAATTAAATTGGAATAGTGAAACTCGTGGCCTTTTATACTGATATCCTTTCCTTTCAAATCGCGATATCCCAGGTGCAACTTCATATTTTCAAAGGAAGTATCAAAGTCAAAAACACCAGTCATTTGGTATGTTTCCCCTTCTTTGGTAATGATATTTTTTCCCAGATACATCATTCCACCACATTCAGCTATTAAAGCTTTACCACTTTCAATATACTCGGTAATGGCCTGTTTCATTTTTTCATTGTTCGCCAATTGCTCTGCAAACAACTCCGGATATCCACCTGGTAACCAAAGTAAATCTGCCTCGGGCAATTCTTCATCATTCAATGGGCTAAATTCTACTAAGTCTCCCAATTCGGCCAAAACATCACGGTTTGCCTGATAGGAAAAATTGAAAGCCTCATCGTGAGCCAAAGCAATTTTGAATTGCTTCTTTGTATCTATATTTTGGTTTGTTAATGGCTGAATCTCCTTCTGCGTAATTTCCAGGAGCAAATCAATATCAACATGATTCTCCAGCAATTCAGCCGCAACATTTACGATTTCTCGATTTTGATTCTCACCCGGAAGGTGCAAGCCCAAGTGTCTTGATTCTATGGCCAATCTCTGATCTCGTGGCATGTATCCCAATACATGAACACCAGCATCGATGGCAGCCTCTTTTAAAAACTGAAAGTGCGACTGGCTGGCCACCTTATTAAAAATAACACCTGCCAAATTGATGCTTTTATCGAAGTTCTTGAATCCATATAACAAGGGAGCTACCGAATAAGCCGTACTCGATGCATCCACCACCAGAATAACTGGCAAATCAAGCAAACGTGCAACTACCGCCGAACTCCCTACATCTTTTTGAGCACCATCGAACAAACCCATTACCCCTTCGGCAATGGAAACATTTGCCTTGGCAGCATGCTGGGTAAATGTTTGCTGAACATGAGCCTCATCGGTCATCCACATGTCCAGATTATAGGAAGGCTGCCCTGCAATTTTAGTATGGTGCATGGGATCGATATAATCTGGTCCGCATTTAAAGGGCTGAACCTTCAATCCTCTATTCACCAAGGCCTGCATCAAACCAAGTGTAATCATGGTTTTACCCGAATTACTCTTTGGTGCAGCAATTAAAAATGCATTTGTATCTATTTTATTCATAATATTCTCTTAACCATTCTGTTCGTTTATGAGCATTAAAGAATGCCATCTTCGATTCTTTGATCCTGTTGATTTCACTGATATCAATTTCTGCCACAGCAAATTCATTTTCTTCAACAAATGATTCTGACATCACTTTTCCCTTGGGATCTATAATCAAACTGGCACATGGAAAAACCGTTCCTCTATCATTTGTGGTCACCTGATTGCAAATCATGGCAAAACAAGCATTATCGTATGCCCTTGCGGGGATATATCTTTTGAACCTTTCAATTTTATCCTGACAAGTTTCTTTTGGAGATGCAAAGGCCATTGCCAATACATTGGCTCCTTTTTGTGCTTGAATGGCACTAATTTCAGGAAAGTGAGTTTCGTAACAAATCTGAATGCCTATGCGCATATCCTTTACGGGAAATACATTTATCTCATCGCCTTCTGAGTAAACCTCTTTTTCGCTAATGCTTACATGTGTTTTTCTATGCTTTCCTACAACTTTCCCTCCTTCAAACACAAAGTGAGTAATAAAATATCTTTCTCCTTCTTGTTCTGGAAATCCTACTGCAAATGCTAAATTCGTACTCTTCGATATTTCCAATAAAGATGTAAACACCTGCTCTTCCTCATTCAATACCGTTTTTAGAATCTCAATATCTCTTATATAGCCAGACAAATTCAACTCCGGGAACAAAATAAAATTAACTCCCTGTTCATCGAAACTTTTAATCCATTCCATCGTGGTGGATAGATTAAACCCCACATCGCCAATTCTACATTTTGAACTTACTACTGCAACTATCATTACCGATTATTTAAAGTTAGAGTTAGTAAGTTTTCAATGGTTTTCTCTTGTCCCACACATTTTCCATTCTCGAAGTATTTAAAACTTGTACTTACATTTTTACACACTTCTAGCCATGTGGTATCTTTTTCTGCTTTGCGGATGGTTTTTATTCCATTTCTGGCAAAGGCTCTTCTAAGCAATACATACTCAAAGCCGTGACCTTTTACTGGAATCTCATGATTGTAGTCATAGCCTACTCTGAACAATCCTGTTTTGTTATCAAACTCAATTCCTTTGTTCTGAAAAATGGTTTGAAATTCATTTCTCAATAACAAATCTTCAGGTGTTCCTGTTAGCAAGCCTTTCTCGGCAGATAACAACCATAGTTTATCGGCCATTTGTAAGGCCAAATCCAAATCGTGGGTTGACATCAAAACTGATTTTCCTGAATTGCTTGCAATTTGTCTTAGCAATTGCATGATCTCAACACGAGCAGGCATATCTAAAAAGGCGGTTGGCTCATCAAGAATAATGATTTGGGTATCCTGTGCCAAAGCTTTCGCTATAAAAGCCTTTTGTTTTTCCCCATCACTCAAGTTCGATAATCGTTCCTTTTTCTTGTGCAGAATCCCACATTTCTCAATCGAAGTATGAACAATATCTTTATCCTCATCATTCAAGATGCCAAATGTTCCGGTATACGGACTTCTTCCCAAACCTACCAATTCCTCTACTGTTGCATTGGGTACAATTACCCGATCGGTAAGTACTACGGCTGCCATTTTCGACAATTCCTTTTCGGAAAGCTGTAGCAGATCTTTACCCATAAGACTTGCTTCCCCTCCCAATGCAGGTTGGAATCCGCAAATTGTACGAATTAAAGTACTTTTTCCTGTTCCGTTCTCTCCCAGTAGACAAACCAATTCGCCAGTAAACATTTTAGCTTGCAATTGATCATGCACCACCTTCGCACGCTTACCTTTTCCGTAACCTATACACAGCTTGTTGATATCTAGAATCTCTTTCCCTGCCATAACTATTCCAATCGATTTTCTTTCCTACGCTTCCAAATTACCCAAATCACAACTGGTGCTCCAATAAATGCAGTTACCGAATTGATAGGCATTTCCTGCTCCATTCCTGGCATTCGTGCCAAAAGATTACACAATAAGGCTGTTGCTGCTCCCAGCAAAGCTGCATTCAATATCAAATAAAAATGGTTTGAAGTTTTCGATAACAACTTGGCCAAATGCGGTACTGCAACACCTATAAAAATTATGGGGCCACAAAATGAAGTCACAATGGCGGTTAAAAATCCCGAAAAGGCAATAATTAAAAAACGTGCCCTTTTGATATTCAATCCCAAGTTAGAAGCATATCGATCTCCCAAAGCCAATAAATTTAACGACTTGCTTAAAAATGTTGCCAAGATAGAAGGAATTACGGTAATTAAACCAAACATCATGGCACGTTCGGTTGCCAAACGGCTAAAACTACCCAAACCCCAAATCACGTAATTGTATACATCTTCTTCAGGGCTATAGAATTTTAGCAAACTTACCAATGAACTGCTTAGGTATCCAATCATCACACCAATAATCAGGACACTTAAAGTTCCTCCTATGCGATGCGAAATAAACAGGATCAAAGCCAAAACCAAGGCTGCTCCAATTAAGGATGAAAAAACAACTGCAAAATCTCCCCAGGCTCCCAAACTGGTAAAAGTAAATCCCAGAATATTCCCTGTGAATAGCATTACAAAGGCAACACCCAAACTCGAACCTGATGAAATCCCCAAAACCGAAGGTCCAGCCAGTGGATTTCGAAACAAAGTTTGCATTAATAAACCAGCAACTCCCAAAGCCATTCCTGCACCCAAAGAAACTATGGTTTGAGGCAATCTTGTTTTAAGAATAATGTTCTCATAAATTCTGTTTACCTCTTCTCCGGTAAACAAAATTGCTTTAATCTCCGACAAAGGGATGTGTATCGATCCCAACACAAGGTTCAATAAAACAAGAAAAACCAGCAACAGAGTTGCCAGTGTTATTACAATTGATATTCTTCCTAATTTATGGATCATTTCAGCTTTTCGTAAAAATAAGGTTTATGCCCCGGTAACAATTCCGGATGAAAAAAGTGAATGTAATCTGCCAGCAGAACATCAGGTTTCATACCTGCCTGTTCGTAATATGGCTTTTCACGAATGTTGCACAAAATTACATTCTTATTCTGAAATGCACTAAAGTCCATATATCTTGGATCCTGATCACCCAAATCTTTTAAGCTTAATCCTGATTTTTCGGGATGAATAATTCTCCAAAAATCACAATTGGAAGCCTTGCTGTATATGGTTTCAAAATCTACCGGGTAAGCGCCTTGTTTATTGTCCTTGATAATGTAATCAGCTCCTGCATCGCGAAAATAGTGCGCATAAAAACTATTTCCTCCAGGAACATACCAGCTTCCCGATCTCATTTTACCAGAGAAAACTGTTGGTCGTTTTTCAACATTCGAGGCAATTTTTTTTAGGTTTTGATATCGCGATTCAATTCCATTAAAGATAGAATCTGCTTTCTCTTCCTGCCCTACAAAAAGAGCAAGCATTTTAATCCATTCTGCGCGCCCCAATGGAGTTTCCTCATTATAGGCAGCCATTGGTACCAAAGGAATCCCAAGGTTTCTCAACACATCGAAACCTCCAACTTTAAATGGAGATACAAAGATTACATCCGGATCTAGAGCCGCAAGCATTTCAAGATTAAAGTTTCCTTCTTTTCCAATTCTTTTCACCTTTCCGGCTTCAACCAAGGCTTTCATTCCTTCGTGTCGCAGGTATCGACTGCTGTTTATGGCTACAATATCATCGATATCATCCAAGGCAAAAAAGTAACTTAACTGCGTACTCGACAAACAAACAATTCTTTTACAAGGAACCGGAATATCATTTGGAAGGCCTTTTGCCTTTGCTTTATTCTTCACAAGACTGAAGGTATCAAAAACACCATCTTCTCCTTTTTTATGAATCTTTACAAGTGTCTTGTCACCATGCTTTTCAATCTTGAATTCTTTAGCATGCTTTAATGATATCTCAATGACTTCATCTTGTTTGTTTTCTTTTGTTGCATTTGATGACTTGTTATTGCAAGCATTCAGAAACAAGCTTAAACTTATAGTCAGAAGAAAAATAATCTTTTTCATGATTCAGATTTTAACGAATTCCTAGCTCTTGACAAATTGCTTTCAAATGTTCAACCCAAATTCCAACAACAGAATCATATTCAGCCAAACCTATCATTGCAACTTCTGTTTTAAACCCTTCCTTCTCAAGATTGGTTTTCCAACTGTCCTCCTCGTTTCCTGCCATATCATTTCGCGCGTGATCACCAGCTACCGACATAAAAGGAGTTAATATTACCTTTTTAATTCCATTCGATTTTAACTGAGGAAGAATAGCATCCAAAAGAGGAAATCCTTCTACCGTACCTACAAAGTATTGATCTGATTTTTGCTTTAAATAGTATTCAAATCCAGGATAATAAATATTCGACTGGTGATGTGAACCATGTCCCATAAACAGAACTGCTGTTTTAGAATTCAGTTTACTTTTAAACTGTTGGTGAAGGGCATCCGCCAATTGCATCTGATCATGATCTAAAAATAGCAATGGAGCTCCTATCTCAGTTACTTTAATTCCTTTAGGCATTCCATTAAAGGCTTCAACTGTATGCTTCAAATTATCGTACTCTTCGCCAGGAATGATATGTAAGGATTGAACCGCAACATGAGTAAATCCATCCTCTCCCATTTTAGCCAATGCTTCAGCAGGAGAATCAATATTTTCACCTCTTTTCTTCAAAATCTTTCTAACGATTTTGGAAGTATAAGCCCATCGAATCTCCACATTGGGAAACTCGGCTTTTACAATTTTATCAATATTCTCGAATGCCACTCTGGTCTCAGGATAGCTACTTCCAAATGTTACCAAAAGAATGCCTTTTTTGTCCTCTGCTTTTTTATGCGCATATGTCATTTGCACATTCAATATCAACAAGAAAAATATACTTAAATGCAATATTCGTCTCATAGTGCTATAATTTTTTAGTTTTAATTAGTTTGTTGTAATTTCTTTTAAACCATTTAAAAGAAAGCCTCATTCCTGTAATGCTAACTGCTAAACCAATTAGCGATAAGAGAACCAAAAGAGTTTTTCGTATCGTGTCATTTTGCTTTAGTATGGCCAAATCGAATGTGTGAAAAAAGCGATACAGCCAGCGTCGCAATCGAGTATTTTTAGTTAATTTTTTAATGCGTTCTCCACTTGCCGGATCAATATACAGCCAGGTATTAAGCGCATCAGAAAGTTCTATTTTATAGGCCGAAGTCGGTAAATAATACATCGCTGATCCAGAATAATAATTGTCGTAACCTTTCTGCTCAACTACAGAGAATTTAGTATCCTTAAATTTCTCTTCAGACTCTTGTTTGATATCCGCTAAACTAAATTTCTTTTGCGGAATCACTTTACCATGATCTAAAGAGTAAATCTCAGATTTTTGATAATCGTCGTAATAAACCCTGAATTGAGGAGAGTTTAAAACGCTTTTCCACTCAACTTTGCGAACTCCTTCCTTCTTGTCGAGAGCTGCAAAAATTTCCTTTGGCAATATATTTTTATGACCCGATAATTCTAACTTTTGATTCCATTCAATGTCAACCTTCTCTTTAGAATTTACACCAACCATCCAGTCGGGGATTGAAGTAACAGAAACCAATCCACTCAAAATAAAAGTGAACACAAATATACCAAAGAAAAAACCTGTTAGGTGATGCCACTTGTACCAAAACTTCTTGTATGGACTGATTCCCTTTTCTTTTCTCTTTCGAAGTCGAACCAATCCAGCATAAATGCCTGTTACAGACATTAAAATTCCTAATGAGGATAGAATGATAATGACCAATCTCCATGTATCTTTCGCCAAGCGAAGTTTTTTAAAGTAAATCCAATGCGGAATTGCTCCAAAACGCGCACTCCATCTGGCTCTTCTGTTGGTTTCCTGTACAATTTCACCTGTTTTTTCTGAAATGTATAAAACAGTGTGAGCCGGGTCATTCATTTTGCATTTGTACAATGGCAATAAAGGTCGATAGTAAGACCATGGCATCCAATCATCCAATTCATTCATCTTTTCTATTTCCTTCACAGGATATCCGTTAAAAGATGAGCTTAGTTTTTTGGCATGATTTTCATCAAAAGAAGCAATCTTTTTTAAACTTATCGCATCATAAGTTTTTTGAGCTTTTCGGCCTGATTTAACTCTATAAACAGGTTTTCCATCACACAATTCCAATGTAACTTTACCATTGAAAGAATTTGGAGGAGCTTGTAAATTCTCAAAATCCTGTTTATGAAACTCGGTAAGATGTAAAAATCGATCTTTGCGAGAAGCATGAGGAAAGCCATCGAAAATAAGAACGATACCAGAAATGAACCAAACCACAAACATCAGGCTCAATAGTGAACCTGATATGTTGTGGATTTGAATGAGATATTTATTTAATTTTTTCAAAACTATTGAGCAAAATTGATTTTAATACCAGCAAAAAATGTACGTCCAGGATTAATGGTTCCATAATGAGAGCCATAAGGACTATCATCTACATAGTCGAAAATGTTATCAACCCCAATCTGAGCTTCTAAAATGAATGAACCCAAGTTTAAAAACTTGTGATTGGTGGTTAATTTCCACAAATCGTATCCTTTGGCATTATCTTCTCCATTGTCATATGATTTTTCATCCTGAATACGTCCCAAAATCGTTGCATTAAAGGAATAGTTCTTCCATGAACGATCGTAAGCCAAACGAACATTTCCATAGTTTTCAGCAACTCCATCTAATTTTTCGCCTGTAGTTTCATCTTTGGCATCAACATAGCTGTATCCTCCTCCAAGCGTAAAACCTGCTCCTAATTTTGCATTCAGTAAGAAATCAATCCCTTGCGATTTCGATTCCTCAACATTGTAATGTTTTCGTCTATTCTTAATGCCATTATCAGCATCTCCAGGTTCAAGATCAATGGTTTCATAGGCAATCAAATCATCTACATTATTAATGTATCCTGTAATGCTTGCAGTTAGAAAATCATTGTGAAACTCTACGCCCAAAGAAGAATATTGTGATTTCTGAGGATCCAGCTTTTCATTACCCAAATAAAGAGTTCCTCTTTTTTCGTAGGCATAATACAATTCTTTTACTGTTGGGGCTTTAAAACCATATCCATAAGTTCCCCTAAAATTGAAATGGTCTAGTTTATAAAGTAAAGATACTTTAGGAGTAAAAGCGCTACCAAACTCATTATGCTTTACGTAACGGGCTCCTGCTACCAACTGAAATCTTTCCAGGAATTTGATTTCTTCCTGTGCATACAAAGCAATTGTTTTAGCATCAGCCTTTCCATTTACCAATCGATCTTCCGAAACCATTTTCTCTTTCAGATAATCAGCACCAAGAGTAAGCGTGTTACTCTTAGAAATGGCATTCACATACTTCATTCTAAAATTGCTCATTCTTTGATCATTCTGAATGTCTTTATCGCTTTTCTTGTAACTCTTGAACTCTTGATTGTATCGATAATAGTATCTGTATTGATCAAAGTTATAATCAACAGATATATAATCTTTCTTATTCAATAAGTACTTGGCTCCTGCTTCAAAAGATTTGTCGGTATAGAAATAACCATATTTATAGATAGAAGTAGGCCTTTTTACATGTTTTTTGAAAAATGAATTTCCGGCATATACTTCCAATCTTTTAGTGGCACGAAACTTTAAGGTTTGAGCAAATGTAAAGTCATTGTACTCATATTGTGCTTTTTTATCCGTTTCAACCAATTCATCATCATCAATTTCAAAAGGGCTTAATTTCCAGCCATCACTTCTTTTGTGATTAAAGTTTCCATTCCATGAGAACTTACCCAGGTTAAGATCAACCGTATTGCTTTGCTGATAAGTTCGATATTCACGAATACGACTCGTATTTGAAATATTAATCTTCTGCTTTGATTTTTTGGTAATGATATTCACAACACCCGCAATCGCATCCGATCCATAAAGCAGAGAAGATGCACCTTTTAAAACTTCAATGCGCTCCACATCATCAGGATTAATTCTATTTAGGTCGGTATTTCCACCAACATCTCCATACATGCGTTTGCCATCAACAAGAACCAGAATAAAATCGTTCCCCAAACCATTAATGGTCATCATACCTCCCATGGTTCCTGGGTTAAAATCGAATGATGGACTCACACTCATCATCAGCTCATTAAAATCTGAAGCTCCTGCACTTGCAATGGCTTTTTTACCAATCAATTCAGTTTGAACCGGAGCTGTTTTCAAATGGTGAGCGGTACCTGTTCCGGTTACAACAATTTCTCCCAACTGACTTTTGGATTCAACCATTGCAAAATTTAGAACATTAATACCTTCTTTAATGGTAATTTTCTGCTTTTGACGGCTATATCCCGAAAAGGATACAACCAAATCGTAATCACCCGGCGATAAATTTTTAATCTTATATTCACCTTTGTTGTTTGTTGCTGTACCTGTAGTAGTGCCTGAAAAATATACACTGGCACCTGGCATTGCTTGTTGGTTGCTTTTTTGGGTTACCACCCCTTTTAGCACAGCATTCTGTGCATTAACGAAAGTCACTGAAATCAGTAGCATAATAGCTACAACATAAATCTTTTGCATAGCAAGATATTAAAACATTAATAACTTCACTTTGCAATCCTTAATAACGACGAGAATAATTCAGAACATTAAAACCAATAAGTCCCAAACACAAACTTCTGTCCCGGAAGCAAAATGTTTAATCACTGTGATGGCAGGTCTTCTGACTTATCCTGATTTTTATGCCTTCCCATTCAATCTAAAACCGAACAGTGGCTGTAGTATAAAAACCGCGATCCCGAAACTTTGGAACCAGACTTACAGCAGCGGGAACTGTTGCAGATTTTCACTGCATTCCCTTTTAATCCTATTGCACAAGAAGATGCAACTAGAACCATTACGATCGCAAAAGTATATATTATTTTTTTACTGACAAGTGTGCTATTGAGCAGGAAAGTTTATTGCATAAAAAAAGCCGTTTCATTTCTGAAACGGCTTTTACCCTGGTACCCGGGGCGGGACTTGAACCCGCACGGCCGTGAAGCCACTGGATTTTAAGTCCAGCGTGTCTACCAATTCCACCACCCGGGCATCCTTATTGGATTTGAGCGAGAAACGAGACTCGAACTCGCGACCCTAACCTTGGCAAGGTTATGCTCTACCAACTGAGCTATTCTCGCATTTTGCTTTTTAAAAGTGAACCGTTGTTCTCTCAATTGCGATGCAAATATATGCGTATTTTTTTATTCTGCAAAAGAAAAAAAACAATTATCTCATTTTTTTTTGATCCCTATAAAAGCTTTCATCGCCACAGCATTTCTGACTTGTTGAAATTCAGACAATAGGCTCCAAAAGCCTTTAATAATGGGAATCTCACTTTTTTTATTTTTTTTTTATAAAGCTAAGATCAAATAAAAATATTGTCACAGTTTGAACTGATTTTTTAAAGTAAATTTCAAATAAATCTGACTTTTTGTGGCGGATATTTTTAATCGAGCTCAGCTTATTACAATCCTGAGATCTTTTTTATCTCATTTAATTTGTTCAAAGCTTCAATCGGAGTAAGATTATTTACATCCAAATCCGATATTTCTTCACGAATTTGTTCCAATACCGGATCATCAAGCTGGAAAAAACTCATTTGGTAACCTTCTCTTTGTTGTGCAATATCACCAACAGGTTTTGCCAAGGACTCTCCATTCTTGTTTCCTTCCAACTGAATTAGAATTTCATCAGCACGTTTCACTACCGATTTTGGCATACCAGCCATTCTGGCAACATGAATCCCAAAACTGTGATTTGAACCTCCAGGAACCAATTTTCTTAAGAAAATCACCTTATTGTTGACTTCCTTTACCGAAACATTGTAATTTTTTACCCTATTAAATGCTTTCTCCATCTCATTCAATTCGTGGTAATGGGTTGCAAATAAAGTTTTTGCCTTTGCTTTTGCATTTTCATGGATATACTCCACAATTGACCATGCTATGGAAATACCATCATAAGTACTGGTACCTCGTCCCAATTCATCCAAAAGAATCAAGCTTCGCGATGATAGGTTATTCAAAATGCTGGCAGCCTCATTCATCTCTACCATGAAAGTTGATTCCCCCAAAGAGATGTTATCCGAAGCTCCTACACGTGTAAATATCTTGTCAACATATCCTATTTTTGCTGATTCGGCCGGAACGAAACTACCAATTTGCGCCATCAGAACAATTAATGCAGTTTGCCTTAACAAGGCAGATTTCCCAGCCATATTCGGACCTGTAATAATAATTACCTGCTGGCTTTCATTGTCAAGATAAACATCATTGGCAATGTACTGCTCATCAATTGGCAATTGCTTTTCGATTACCGGATGTCTTCCTTGTTTTATATCTATTACCGATGAATCATTAATTTCCGGACAAGAATAATGATTGTCTCTTGCCAATCGCGCAAAAGACAATAAACAATCCAAGCGACCAATCATTGCTGCATTTAACTGAATGGAAGAAATATAATCCGCAATACTTAAAACCAACTCATTGTAAAGTCTGGTTTCCAGAGCTAATATTTTCTCTTCAGCACCAAGAATTTTCTCTTCATACTCTTTTAATTCCTGAGTAATATAACGCTCAGCACTCACCAAAGTCTGTTTTCTTATCCATTCTTCAGGAACTTTATCCTTATGCGTATTTCTTACCTCAATATAGTATCCAAACACATTATTGAAACCTATTTTTAAGGAAGGAATTCCTGTTCTCTCACTCTCGCGAACCTGCATTTGCACCAGGTAATCTTTACCTGAGAATGCAATTTTTCGCAATTCATCCAATTCTTCAGAAACACCATCAGCTATTACACCACCTTTGCTTACCATATTTGGAGGATCAGCTTTTATCTCCTTCTCAATTTTCTCACGAACACTAATGCATGGGTTCAACTGCTCTCCAATTTTTAGCAGGCCAGCATTTCCGGAGTTCAAACAGAAACTCTTGATTGGTTCAATGGCTAACAGAGCATTTTTTAACTGAACCACTTCGCGAGGACTCACTCTTGCCACAGCCACTTTGGAAATAATTCTTTCCAAATCTCCAATTTGCCTGATTTCATCCTCAACACTAAAGGCTTCATTGTCCTTTTCGTAGAAATATTTCACTACATCCAATCGGGTATTGATACGAGCGGTATCTTTTAATGGCAAAGCAATCCAACGTTTCAGCAAACGAGAACCCATTGGACTCAAAGTTTTGTCCATGATCTGAGAAAGTGTATGCGCTCCATCATTTAAAGCACCAAATAGTTCAAGGTTTCGAACCGTGAATTTATCCAACCACACATATCTGTCTTCCTCAATTCTGGAAAGCTGAGTCACATGTCCGGCCTGGCTGTGTTTGGTAATATCCAGATAATGTAAAACCGCACCCGAAGCAATGATTCCACTTCTTAAGTTTTGCACTCCAAAACCTTTTAGCGATGTGGTTTCAAAGTGTCTTAACAATCGATCATTAGCTGCACTTTCGGTAAACACCCAATCATCCATTGTGAAGGTATAGAATTTACCACCAAACAATTCATGAAAGACTTTCTCTTTGCCTTTTTGATATAGTACTTCCTTGGGTTGAAAGTTCCCAAGCAATTTATCGATGTATTCAAAATTTCCTTCAGCAGTTAAAAACTCACCTGTCGATGCATCTAAAAAAGCAATCCCAGCAGTTTTCTTCTCCAAATGCACACAGGCCAAAAAATTATTTTCTCTATGCTCAAGTACATTATCATTATAGGAAACACCAGGAGTTACCAACTCGATAATTCCTCTTTTTACCAGCTTTTTGGTTTTTTTAGGATCTTCCAATTGCTCACAAATGGCAACGCGCATTCCTGCTCGAACCAATTTTGGCAAATATGTATCTATCGCATGATGTGGAAATCCGGCAAGTTCAACATATGATGCCGAACCATTGGCACGTTTGGTTAAAGTAATCCCTAAAATCTCCGATGCACGAATCGCATCACTCTCAAATGTCTCGTAAAAATCGCCCACTCTAAATAACAATATTGCATCAGGATGCTTTTCCTTCATCTGATAATATTGTTTCATTAATGGTGTTTCGACAGCTTTCTTCTGTTTTGCCAAGGGAATTCTATTTTGTGTGTTTGGTAATCTATTCTTTATCTCGAACAAATATACTCATTCCACAATAAAGTAATTGAGAGAATTTATGATTCAACAAAAGAAAAAAAGCTAAAATCTCATGGGATTTCAATATACAATGTTGTAAATTTAAGCTGATCGCATCTAAAATTTGACACATAAAATCATGACTAATATTCTTATTATTGGAGCCGGTCTTTCATCAACAGATCTAATTCAGTATTTGTTAAAACACTCTGATAAATACAATTGGAAAATAAATGTTGGTGATATGTCTCTCGAACTTGCCCAGCAAAAAGTTGGTAATCATCCTAATGGATCAGCATTCCGATTTAATCTAAAAGATTTGGAACAAAGAGCTTCAGAAATTTCTGCAGCAGATATCGTTATCAGTATGGTTCCTGCGTCTATGCATATTATTGTTGCTCGCGAATGTTTACAGCATAAAAAACACATGCTTACTCCATCCTATGTAAGTCAAGAGATGATGGACTTACATGAGGAAGCAAAAGAACTTGGCTTGTGTTTTTTTAATGAACTCGGTGTTGATCCTGGAATTGATCACATGTCGGCAATGCAGGTTATTGATCGCATAAAAGCTGAAGGTGGAAAGCTATTATCTTTTAAATCGTTCTGCGGAGGATTGGTTGCTCCTGCCTGTGATGACAATCCCTGGCATTACAAGTTTTCCTGGAATCCCAGAAATGTTGTGGTTGCCGGACAGGGAATTGCGCAATTTAAAGAAAACGGACATTACAAATACGTTCCGTACAACAATCTTTTCCATAAGTTAACTAAGACCAATGTTAACGGATATGGTGAGTTCGAAGTTTATCCAAACCGAGATTCATTGCAATATTGTGAGTTGTACGATATAGAAGATATTCCAACCATTATGCGTGGAACCATGAGACGCCCAGGATATGCCGAGGCTTGGAATATTCTGGTTCGTTTGGGTTGCACCGATGATTCGTATGTGATGAAAGATTCGCATAAATTATCAAATATGGATTTTATAAAAAGTTTCCTTCCCGAAAATGGATCCTCTACAAAAGAGAGCCTGGCAAATTTTGTTGATATCGATTCTAATTCACAAATCATGGAGAAATTAAACTGGCTGGGATTATTCTCAAACGAGGTAATGGAAATTAAAGAAGCTACTCCTGCTTTTTTCCTTCAAAAAATTCTGGAAAAAAAATGGGCTTTAGGTGATAAAGATCGAGATTTATTGGTCATGCAACACCAATTTGAATATGAAAACACTGGTATGAAGAAAAGGATCATCTCCTCGATGACTTATGAGGGTAAAGATCGTGAACATACAGCAATGTCGTACACAGTTGGAACTCCCCTGGCTATTGCAACCAAGCTATTGGCAACGGGAAAGATTAACTTAACCGGAGTTCATATTCCAACCATGCCAGAACTTTACCAACCCATCTTAAAAGAATTAGAAGATTTGGGAGTTCAATTTATAGAGGAAGAAAGTATTATTCAGTGAACAATGATCAGTAAACAGTTACCAAATGGGTAGCTGTTTTTTTATTTCTAAGAATGATGATAATCTCGATACTAAAACTTAGTTTTGTTAGCATTCAAGTTTAATCATCCGATATGATCAAGAGAAATACATTACTGATTTTTATAGCAATTATATTACAAGCCTGTGCAGGTTCTAAACCATTCACTGCTTATTGGAATGCGAAGACGAATACTCAAACCAACAAATTCTCAGAAAAGGAGGCGTTGTATTATCAGCCTGCAGATCAAATTTCAGTTAAAGTTTTTAACAACAATGAGTTTATCGATATTTTTCTTGAAACCAACTCCCCGGGAACACTTAAAAAAATATACAATTTAGGATTAAGCCTTTGGATCGATCCAGACGGAAAATCGAAAAGGGTTTTTGCCATAAATTATCCGATGCCCGCAGAAATACCTTATACCGACAAACAATTTAAATCCTACCTGGAAAGATTCACTAGAGTAGAATTTCAGGAAGAATTAATCGATCGATTTCAGGATTACGAACTGATTGATACAAGAATCAATGAGAGTGTTTTAACCTCCACTACTGTAAAAGAAGAGAGAGTTAAAGTTCAACTAAAAACTGTTAATCAGATCCTATTTAGCTATCATGTGCAGATTCCAATAAAAGTGTTATATCTGAATAATGCAGAAGCTAAAGAAATCAGTATTGGTATTAATAGCATAAACGTAGCCAATAAACAATACTATTCAGCGATGAGTAGCAAAGAGGTGATTCAAAAAAATCTGGATGAATTAAAAGTAGGAGCTTACCAAAACAAATATGAACTGGAAGAATGGTGGGTGAACTTTACTCTTGCTAACGAGTAAGTTTAAAGAATAATTCAAGAAAGCAATAGTTGTTAAAGACAGAGTTAATGCCGTCTTTACAATGCCTCATAAAAATTGTTTTTTATATACTGACCGAGATTAAAACTTTAGATAGAAATCTTTAGTCAATTCAATATATTGTGGAGAATATATATGTCTTTGTCCATTTTCAACAATAAGGTCTTCCTCTTGGGAATTGCATTCACTCAACGAAAATTCGAGCAAATACCTTTTTGCTGGCTTTCCCGGATTGGGCAACACACAACACTTTCTTTTCAAAAAAAATCCTGTAAGCTTCGCTAACCTCATGAAGTAATTTCCTTCCTCGATAGGCAAAACCACCGAAAAAGTTCCTTCAGGATTCAAAAGTTTTTTGGCACCCTCCAGCAATTCTTCAAATGGCAAGTGATCTGCATTTCTGGCCTTGGTTCTCGATTCCTCTTTTGCATCCAAACCATTCATAAAATAGGGTGGATTGCTAACAATGGCATCATACTTTTCTTCGCTACGAGCACAAAATTCCTGGAAGGATTCGTGAATACCACAAATTCTATTGGTCCAAGGACAAGCATTGATATTTTCCATAGCTTGTTGATAAGCCGAGTCATCAATTTCAACAGCATCGATTCTAACCTCTGAATTGGTTCTTTGCGCCAACATGATAGCAATCAATCCTGTTCCTGTTCCAACATCAAGTATTCTTTGCGATTTTTCCACATCGGTCCATGCCCCCAATAGCACACCATCGGTACCCACCTTCATGGCAGATCCATCTTGATGTATTGTAAATTGCTTGAATTTGAAATAATTGTTAGGCATGTTTCTTTCTAATTGAGTAATGATCAAATGAGTGAATAGGTAATGTAAGAATCAAAATTTCTCGAATATTCCCAATCCGAAAAGCGCATAATCATATTTTACAGGATCATTGGGATCAAAGGTGCGAAGACTCTTTGTTATTTCTTCCACAGCTAACCAATCGCTTTGCTTACGGGTTAATAAACCCAGTTTTCTCCCAACATTTCCGGTATGAACATCCAATGGCAAAAATAAATCCTTGGATTCAATTCCTTTCCACAAACCAAAATCTACATCGCGTTCATCATCGCGAACCATCCAACGCAAATACATATTAATTCGTTTTGCAGATGATTTCTTCAGTACATTCGAAATGTGTTTCTGAGTTCGATCCAAATGTTCAGGTTCAAAAAATACTTCTCGAAAATAGGCAATTGCCGATTTTACATCTCCTCCTTTATTAAATCCTTTAGTAAAAACACTTTCGAGTCCATCATGTTTCTGGTAAATGTTCTTTAGCGATTTGATAAAGAAAATACAATCATCACCATTAAAGGTTCTGTGCTTAAACTCTCTGAAAACATCCAAGTTTGCCTCTGTAGAATTCATTAGAAACTCATAAGGCTGTTGATTCATGAACTCCATCAATCGCTTTGCATTGCGAATAATGGTAGGTCTTTGTCCCCATGCAATACTTGCACTCAAGAATCCGGCAATTTCAATATCTTCTTTGCGCGAAAATTGTTTTGGTATTTGTATGGGGTCAGATTCTATGAATGATTCTCGATTGTAGAGATCATATTTTTCTTCCAGGAAATCCTTTAGGTCAGCAAAAATCATATTGCTTATTTTTCGATCAGCCCATCAGATATCACAATTTTTCGATCAGACATTTCAGCCAATTCCAAATCGTGTGTTACAATTACAAAAGTCTGATCGAATTTATCTCTTAGCGTAAAAAACAGTTCGTGCAATTCCTGCCTTGTTTTAGAATCAAGATTTCCTGAAGGTTCATCGGCAAGAATCACCAAAGGATCGTTTATTAGTGCTCTGGCAACTGCAACTCTTTGTTTCTCTCCTCCCGATAATTCTGAAGGCTTGTGGTCCATTCTGTGTCCCAGGTTCAACATTTCCAAAAGTTCCTTCGCTCTTTCTGTAGCTTCCGCCTTCGATTTTTTGGCAATGTATGCAGGAATACAAACATTTTCCAAGGCAGTAAACTCAGGCAATAAATGATGAAACTGGAAAACAAATCCAATATTGGAATTGCGAAATGCAGATAAATCCTTTTCGTTTAATGTAGCCACATTGGTTCCATCATAAACAATGGCTCCACTATCAGGTCGATCAAGGGTACCCAGAATTTGAAGTAGAGTGGTTTTACCTGCACCGCTGGCTCCCACAACTGATACAATCTCTCCTTTTCCAATGGTAAGGTCAACCCCCTTAAGAACATTTACTTCGCCAAAACTCTTTTTGATTTGTTCTGCACTAATCATACTCATCAATTATTTCATCTGTTTATAATTTTCTTTTAATTGTCAGATGGAAGTCGCAAGATCAAAATAATTAATGTTTGTATTTTTACTAATTATTTTAATCATGCTTATTTCATGAAAACCAAATATACATAAAATAGGTAAGATGAAAGCAATAAAACACCCTTCCATCTATGCAGTTTTCCTTTTTTCAAAGGCAAAATCAGTAAGAATAGCAGCACCGATACTGCAAGCATAAACAATGCATCAAAAGAAATAATTTCAGCACTTACTCGTATATTCTTAATGATAGATGTTACACCTAATACACCAAGAATATTAAAGATATTTGATCCAATAATATTACCTATCGAGATATCCATCTCCTTCTTATAGGCAGCAACAGCCGAAGTCGCCAATTCAGGAACCGATGTTCCGAAGGCAACAATGGTTAATCCAATTACACGTTCGCTCACACCAAAATCGATGGCAATATTTTTTGCACTTCCTACTAAAAGGCTGGCTCCAAAATACAATCCTAGCGATGATGCAGCTATTAATAATCCTGCAACCGGAATAGATTGTTTAGCTGGTTTTGCTTCCTCAGAAAGGTTTCTGTTTTCTCTTCTCGAATTCCAAATGGTCCATACCATAAATGAAATCAACAATACGATAAACATAATTCCTTCTATGGTTTGCAGCTTACCATTTAGTGCAAATATATAGAACAGAAGCGATGCTCCCATCATAACCGGCCAATCGTATTTAATAGAATTACTACGAACCGGCAACGGCAATAAAATAGCTGTAAAACCAAGTACTAAAGCAATGTTGGAGATATTCGATCCAACCACATTTCCAATAGAAATATCCGGACTACCACTAAGAGCTGCGTCTAAACTAACAAAGAGTTCAGGAGCCGAAGTTCCAAAAGATACAACGGTAACTCCAACCACCAAAGTTGAAATTTTAAAATGCGATGCAAGGGCAACTCCTCCTTTTACAAGAAGATCACCACTATACAATAGGATTACAAATCCTAATAATAAATAGATATAGTCCATTGATATGAAGATTTATCCATGAAGGATAAGGAAGGCTTTTGCCTGTTTAAAGCTTTTTATTGATATCATCCTTAAAATCCTTGATGTTATCAAGAATTTCTGTTTCATCTTTTATTTCTTTTTTGATATCGTCGGCCGCTCGTTTGAATTCCTTCATTCCTTTACCAAGGCCTTGGGCCAATTCAGGAATTTTTTTCGACCCAAAAAGTAGAAGAATTACAACCAGAACAATAACAATTTCCGCTCCACTAATAAATAAAAGTATGCTTTCCATCTGATGAATATTTTTCACAAATATACCTAAGAAATTTCAAATTAATACGATAGTTGTTCATACTTGTATGCGAAAGTATTATTTAGAGATAAAGTATTAATTGAACCACCAATGTTTTTTATCAGGAACTGATTACAAATCGAAGATCATTCAATCTTTCCAGGTAGATAAAAGCCATTGCTATTCTTTATTTAAAAGCATTTTTAAGCTCCAGATAGGTTCCGTGCATAAAGCGAATCATTCCGAAACAAATTATAACTGTTCCGTTACAACAATCAGAACTTGCGAACACAATTCCTCTACCTGCGTTCGCCAAGTGGATCCTTCCGTATGCTAAATGAATAGTTCCGAACAAATTTTCAGCATTACTTTTTATGTGCGGAAGAACCAAAACTGCGTGCGGAACAACTTCCTGTGTGTGCGGAAAGGCCACTTTTGTGTTCGGAAGGATCTCCTTCGCGTTCGGAAGAAGAAAATGAGCGTGCGGAAGGGGTACCTTGATGTTCGGAAAGGGTATTCCAGCGTGCGGAAACCATTTCTTTGCGTGCGGAAGCAATTCCTTATCGTACGGAGCAATATCCTAAAACAAAAATCCCCCGAACCCAAAGGCCGGGGGATGAAATTTATTGAAAGTTCAATTATTTCTTTCTCTTGTCTGCTACTTTCTGAACACGTAAGCTTGTGTCGTAAGCAATAGGAGATGCAATAAATAGTGATGAGTATGTACCTACCATAACACCAATTAACAATGCAAATGTAAATCCTTGAATTGAAGTACCACCAAACAAGAAGATTGCCAACAATACTACCATTGTAGAAAGCGATGTACTAAATGTACGACGCATAGTACTGTTCAAGGCTTTGTTTACAACCTCTTCGCGATCGCGCTTAGGATATAATCCCAAATACTCACGGATACGGTCGAATACTACCACGGTATCGTTAATAGAGTAACCAACTACCGTAAGGATTGCAGCGATAAATGCCTGATCAATCTCTAATGAAAATGGTAACCATCCGTAAAAAATAGAGAAAATCCCCAATACGATGATCGAGTCGTGAGCCAATGCAGCAACTGCACCTAAACCATACTGCCAGTTCGAGAAACGAACCATGATGTATAGGAAGATCACGATCAGTGCACCTAAGATAGACCACAATGCAGAAGTACGAATATCATCAGCAATGGTAGGACCTACTTTCTGAGACATTTTACGGTTGTTTTCCAAGAAATCAGCTTTAGTTGTTCCATTAGCAAGATATGGTTTCAAACCTTCATAAAGTAGATTTTCTACTTCATCATCAACTTCTGTTCCTGATTCTTCAATCTTGTATTTTGTAGAAATTTTAACCTGGTTAGCACCACCAAAAGTTTTTACTTCTGGAGCATGACCATATACAGTTTCCAATGATTTAGCAACATCTTCAACACCTATAGCTTTATCGAAAGCTACAACGTAAGTTCTACCACCAGTAAAATCGATACCTTGGTTCAAACCTTTTGTAGAAAGTGATACAACACTTAATACAATAGCAATACCAGAAACTACATAGAATACTTTTCTTTTTTGTAGGAAAGTAACTGCTGAATTTCTCAACCAGTTATCGGTAAATTTAGTTGCAAAAGTTACTTTACGGTTACGAGCTGTTTGTGCTTCAAAAATTAATCTTGTAATAAAGATTGCAGCAAACAGTGATGAGAAGATACCGATTACCAATGTAGTTGCGAAACCTTTAATTGGACCTTCACCGAATAAGTAAAGAATGATACCAGTTAATAAGGTAGTGATGTTACCATCGATAATTGCAGAGTAAGCATTCTTGTAACCATCAGAGATTGCAAGGCCTAATCCTTTGCCTGATTTCAACTCTTCCTGAATACGCTCATAAATCAGTACGTTCGCATCAACCGACATACCGATTGTTAATACAATACCCGCAATACCTGGTAAAGTAAGCACAGCTCCTAATGAAGCCAACACACCAAAGATGAAGAACAAGTTCGTGATCAATGCAATGTTAGCTGCTAAACCAGCACCTCTACTGTAGAAGAAGAACATGTAAACCAATACCAACACGAAAGCAATGATAAATGAGTACATCCCTTTTTGGATTGACTCTTTACCAAGAGATGGACCAACAACTTCGTCGGCAATAATATGCGCTGGAGCAGGAAGTTTACCTGACTTCAAGATGTTTGCCAAGTCTTTTGCTTCAGCAACAGAAAAACCTCCTGTTATACTTGATTGACCACCTTTAATTTCACCTATTACGTTTGGTGCAGAATATACATATCCGTCCAATACAATTGCAATTGCACGGTTTACATTGTCTTTGGTTAAACGAGCCCATGTTTTAGCACCTTCACCACTCATACTCATCGAAACTTCGTATTTCGCAGTTTGTTGGTCAACCTGTTCACGTGCTGAAGTAACAGCATCACCATCCAATGGAGCTTTTCCATCGCGGCTTGTTACTTTAATTGCAAATAATTCGAACCAGTTAGCTCCTTCATCAATTGCTTTTACTCCCCAAAAGAATTTCAAATTACGAGGCAATACCGATTTGATAGCAGGCATTGCCAAAATACGGTTTACATCAGCAGTATCCTTAATATGAGATCTACCCACAACTGCTGTTGGACGTCCACCTGGTTGAGTTGGATTCAAGATTGAGAATAATGGATACATTTTAGCCATTGCTTTTGCATCTTGCGATGTAGCCAATGAATCTTGAGCACCTTCTTCTTCAATTTTATCTAAAAGAGCAACCTCTTCATCTTTTGCTTCTTCTTTTACCTCTTCTTTAGTAGCTTCTTCTTCAACATCACCTGCATTGTTAATTTCAGCAAGTTTTGTATTGGCTGCATTTAAATACTGCATTACTTCAGAAGCACTGTAAGTTTCCCAGAACTCAAGACTTGCAGTTCCTTGAAGAAGCTTACGTACACGAGCAGCATCTTTAATACCTGGAAGTTCGATGATGATACGACCCGACACATCAGCTTTTTGGATGTTTGGCTGAGCAACACCGAAACGGTCGATACGAGAACGAAGAATATTGTATGTATTATCAATCGCTCCGTCAGTTTCTTCCTTGATCACCTTTAACACCTCTGCGTTTGAAGCTCCAAAAGGAATCTTGTCTTTCATCTCAAGGGTACCGAAGATATCAGGAGATGATAACTGAGCATTAGGATCGATTTGCTCGAAAGCTTCGCCAAACAGCTCAACGAATCCTTTACCACTGTTTGCCTGCATTTTTTTAGCCTGAGCTATTGCAGCATTAAAAGTTTCATCTTTCGTATTGTTGGCCATCGCTTTGATGATATCAACAACAGAAACTTCCATCGTAACGTTCATACCTCCCTTAAGGTCAAGCCCTAGGTTCATTTCCAACTCCTTACACTCTTTGTAAGTGTAATTCTTCAACCATAAGAAATTGTAAACACCTTCTCCTCTAATTGAGTCAAGGTATGTTTGTTCTTTCTTAATGTCGCCAGCTCCGAATTCTCGAGCTTCCTTTTCAACTTTTTTCGTTACGTAAGTAAAAGTCAATTGATACAAACTCACTAACGCAAAGACAATAGCGAGTAGACGAATCGCTCCTTTATTTCGCATGTGTTTAGGTTTAAATAAATTCTTACTTTATGTGGTATTTTATATTTTCAACCGCAAATTAACGCACAAATATATTAATTTTTTTCTAATTCCTTTGTTCAATAATTACTAGCATTTTATGGATTTTCAGTCCTTTGTAAATCTAGCATGCTTACTCTTTGTTTAATTGCAAAACTCTCCTTCTGTAATCAATAATTCCATTATACATTAAAAGGAAGTCGCTACCCAGCAATCCACAAATCTCCCGATTGCAATACTGGCGGTACATTTCATTAATTCCCGATAGGTCAATCAAGGCACATAAAAAGTCGTTTATACATAGAGTCCCAATCTGAAAACGATCGATTTTAGCCATCTCTGTTTCTATGCTACCCTCGCCTAATCCTCTTGATTTTACTTCAGATTCTTCTTGCGCGGCTTTTTGATAATTGTCAACAAAATTTTTGTCAAGTACCGTTTTAGAAGCACCGGTATCGATCACCATTTTACCCTTCTGACCAGTGTTAATTTCACACTCAATCATCAGATGAAAACTATTCTCTTCCAATTCTACAATCTCTATCGGTATCTCTATCATTTTCTTCAATTTCAACAAAGGATAGCAAATATACCAAAAGGAAAGCTATTTTACCGCATGATTACTGAACAAAAGTGAGTGAGAGTTAATCAACAAATGGATTAATGAGTAAATGAGTATCCATTTGATTTAGGAGAGTTTGACAATTAGACAAAAAAAAGGTCATCTCAAATGAGATGACCTCTTCCCTTTAATAAAATGAACCGATTAGGCCATAATGTTCATTTCATCTAAAACTTTCATTACAGACTTAACAGCTTCTGCTGAATCTTTCAACAATGCCATTTCGTCTTCATTCAATTTAACTTCAATAATTTCTTCGATACCGTTTTTACCCAATTTAACAGGTACACCCAAGTAAATATCTTTCATTCCGTATTCGCCATTCAACAATGCACAAACTGGGAAAATTCTTTTCTGATCGCGAACGATAGCTTCAACCATTTGAGCAGCAGCAGCACCTGGAGCATACCAAGCAGAAGTACCCATTAGGTTTACAAGCTCACCACCACCGAATTTAGTTCTTTCGATAATAGCGTTCAATTTTTCTTCTTCAATCAACTCAGTAACTGGAATACCTGCTACAGTTGTGTAACGTGGAAGTGGTACCATAGTATCACCGTGTCCACCCATTAACAATGCTTGAATATCCTTTGGATTAATATCTAATTCTTCAGCAAGGAAAGCACGGTAACGAGCTGTATCCAATACACCTGCCATACCAAATACTTTGTTTGATGCCTTCTTAGCAGTTAAGAAAGCTGCATAAGTCATTACATCAAGTGGGTTTGATACGATAATGATAATTGCATCAGGAGAATGAGCAATAACATTTTCAGTAACTGATTTTACAATACCAGCGTTAGTAGCGATTAAGTCATCACGACTCATACCCGGTTTACGAGGAAGACCAGAAGTAATCACAACAACTTCAGACCCTGCAGTTGCAGTATAATCATTAGTTACACCTTTAACTCTTGTGTCGTAATAGTTGATAGGAGCAGTTTGCCACATATCTAATGCTTTACCTTCTGCCAATCCTTCTTTAATATCAACAACAATAACTTCGTTTGCCAACTCTTTCTGAGCGATACAATTTGCACAGGTTGCCCCCACGTTACCTGCTCCAACTACGGTAATTTTCATATCAGTAAGTTTTTAGTAAGGCGCTTTACAATTTACTTTAGATAAAATTAGTCTATGCAGCAAATTGCGTAAGCAATATTCATTGATTTATTAATTATTTCTCTAGCTTAATGTAGAATTTTTTCTCTATTCTGAGAACAAATATAAGTACATTGCCATATTTGCAAGTATAAAAACAACTGCTTTCCAACAGCTATTTCTAAATATATAAAAAATCCTCAACAAATATCGAACTTACCACATATTTAGAGGTTTTAAAATTGGGTAAAAACACCCATACAGCAGGTTTCAAGAATAAACGATAATCGGGTCTTCTAGTATTATCAGTAATTTCAGCATAAAATACAGAACCTTTTTTTTATTTTTAGCTTATTGATATTAATGAAAATTGTAAGTCTAGAGTCAGAATTCACAATACGCAAACGATTACGGAATTTTTTCCGTTATAAATAAAAAAAGTGCATTGACTGACATCAATGCACTTTACTTAAAATATATGAGTTTTTACTATTTAATGATCTCTTTAATCTCTGAAATGATTTTTTCCGCTAATTGATTTGCAGTTTCTTCATTCTCACTTTCCGAATAAATTCGAATAATTGGTTCAGTATTAGATTTTCTTAAATGAACCCATTCGTTTGCAAAATCAATCTTCACACCATCAATATCATTCACTTGTTCGTGTTGATACTTCTCTTTCATCGCTACAAGAACCTCATCAACATCAATTTCTGGTGTCAATTCAATCTTGTTCTTAGAAATAAAATAGTTTGGATAAGAAGCTCTCATTTCAGAAGCTTTCATTCCTGTTTTTGCAAGGTGGCTCAAAAATAAACCGACACCAACTAAAGCATCGCGACCATAATGACTGGCAGGGTATATAATTCCTCCGTTTCCTTCACCACCAATTACAGCATCGTTGGCTTTCATTTTAGTTACAACGTTAACTTCACCTACAGCCGAAGCTTCGTATGATCCATTGTGCTTTTCGGTAACATCACGAAGAGCACGTGTAGAAGATAGGTTTGAAACCGTATTTCCTGGAGTATTTCCAAGCACATAGTCAGCACATGCTACAAGAGTATACTCTTCACCAAACATACTTCCGTCCTCGTTAACAATAGCAAGTCTATCAACATCTGGATCGACAACGAAACCTAAATCAGCTTTGCCTTCTTTCATTACCTCAGCAATGGCTGTTAAATTTTCAGGAAGTGGTTCTGGATTGTGTGGGAAGTGACCATTTGGCTCGCAGTACAATTCAACTACATTTTCAACTCCCAATGCACGAAGCATACCCGGAATCGCAATACCTCCTACAGAATTTACAGCATCAACTGCTACTGAGAAATTTGCTTTTTTAATGGCTTCCACATCTACCAAATCCAATGATAGGACATGGTCAATATGCTTTTGAGTATAATCATCAACGTTAGTGATACTTCCTAAATCATCAACATCTGCGAAAAAGAAATCTTCTTGCTCAGCAATACTTAGCACTAACTTTCCATCCTCATCATTAAGGAATTCACCTTTTTCGTTCAATAATTTAAGAGCGTTCCATTGTTTTGGATTGTGACTTGCAGTTAAAATAATACCTCCATCAGCTTTTTCTTCTGTTACCGCAAATTCGGTTGTTGGCGTAGAAGCCAAACCGATTTCCACAACATCAATCCCTAAGCCAATTAATGTACCTACTACAAGTTTATCTACCATTTCACCTGAAATTCGAGCGTCGCGACCAACAACCACTTTAATTTTTTTGCCATCATGTCTTCTGATTGCCCAAGTTCCATATGCAGCTGAAAACTTTACCACATCTAAAGGACTAAGACCTTCGCCTACTTTTCCTCCAATTGTTCCGCGTATCCCGGAAATTGATTTAATTAATGCCATTTTTTAATTTTTGTTAAATGTTTACAGTCACACACACAAATTTAGTGTCGAAAAAAACAATGAATTAATTTTCGATTGTACAAATGTAAAAAATCTATCAGGTATATTTTACAATCAAAATGAACTTTTTGAAATGTTACTCAAATATATTCTTTGATAATTAATACCTTTGCAAGTTCAAAACATTGATCATACTGTCAGAAAATGGAAGAAAAGACTTACGGTAAGCCTAGAAGAGGAAAGACAAACTACCGATCAAAAAAATATAGCGGAAACAAATCAGAAGAATCAAAATCCGATTTTAGAAAAGATTCTAAAAGCAGAGAAGAAAAAAAAGATTTTTCTGAAAATCCAGAGAAAAAGAAGCGATTTTCGAAGCAATCGGATCAAAAAAGACCTTTTAAATCAAAAAAACGATTTAACGAAAATGGTCCTGACAAGGAATCGTTGCGAAAAAGACACTACAGCAAGAAAAAGCAGCTTGAACATGCTCGAATGGTGGGCCCAAAAGATGGTATCCTAAGGTTGAATAAGTTCATTGCCAATTCTGGAGAATGTTCAAGACGTGAAGCCGATTCTAGGATAGCAGAAGGTCGTGTTACCGTAAATGGTGAGGTTGTAACTGAAGTTGGAACCAAGGTGAATTTGAAAGATAAAGTTTGCATGGATGGAGTTTTACTTCAACCAGAATCGAAAGTTTATCTTGTTTTAAACAAACCAAAGGATTTTGTAACAACTTTGGATGACCCAATGGGGAGAAAAACGGTTGTCGACTTGATTAAAAACGCTTGCAATGAAAGAGTTTATCCAGTTGGAAGATTAGATAGAATGACAACAGGAGTTTTGTTGTTTACCAATGATGGCGATCTTACCAAACGCTTAACACACCCAAGCTATAACAAGAAGAAAATCTATCATGTATTCTTGGATCGTGAAATTTCACAAGAGGAACTTGACATGATTGACACAGGCCTGGAGTTGGAAGATGGTTTCATCAAATCGGATGCCATTAGCTTTGCCGATCCTAAAGACAAAAAACAAGTTGGAATTGAAATTCACTCTGGAAAAAACAGAATCGTTCGTAGAATTTTCGAACATTTAGGATATACGGTAGAGAAACTTGATCGTGTTTTCTTTGCAGGAATTACCAAGAAAAATATCCCAAGAGGAAAATGGAGATTTTTAACTGCAGAAGAAGTTCGAATGCTAAAGCTATTCTAAGAAAATCCCAAATTCCCTTTAAGAGCATAGATATTACAATCCTATATCTCATCAACAAAAGAGGCTGTCTCATTACCAAAAAGACAGTCTCTTTTTTTTATAAAATTGGATAAGCTTAAAGCTTTGTCATAAAAGAATTTAATATTCATGTTAGAAAATATTATATTCAGACCTTAAACCACTAATCAATCTAATTTTAACATGAAAAAATTTGTATTAACACTTATTGTAGGGTGCCTTTTCATTGGGGGAATTCATTCACAAAAAAAACTACCTGATGTAACCATTAAAACTTTAAGCGGGGAAACCATATCCTCAAAAGACTTTTTTAATAATGGTAAACCCATAATTATTAGTTTCTGGGCTACTTGGTGTAAACCTTGTCTTAACGAATTATCATCCTTTAACGATGAGTTTGAAGATTGGTACGAAGAAACAGGATTAAAAATAATTGCTATTTCAGTCGATGATACCAGGGCAAGTGCAAGAGTTAAAAGTTTAGTATCTGGTAAAGATTGGCCATTTGAAGTATATCTCGATCAAAATCAGAATTTAAAACGCGCGTTAAATGTTGTGAACGTACCTCACACATTTGTTTTAAATGGCAATGGCGAAATTGTATGGGAACACACCAGTTATAACCCAGGAAACGAAGAAGAAGTTATAGAGCAAGTGCGCCGATTAATGAAATAACTCCAAATATCTTACCTGAAAATTTAAATAAAATGAATAAAGTATATACATACCTTATATTACTCTCTTTATGCATAAGTAATAGTGTTTATTCTCAAAATAAAGGAACCTTAACCGGTAGCTTTGAAAGTAATAACCAGATTTATAAAAATGATAGCAAGATAGGTGCTAGGGCACCAAAAGATAAATTTGGATCAAATAATTACCTGAAACTAGATTATACGTATGGTAATTTTAGAGCAGGAATTCAATATGAGGCATATTTACCACCATTATTGGGATATGATTTTAATTTAGAAGACAATGGAATTGTTCATCGATTTGTTACATATGAAGACAATGATTTGGCAATTACGGTTGGTAACTTTTATGAACAATTTGGAAGCGGATTATTATTTAGAGCATGGGAAGATCGACAATTGGGCTTAAATAATGCTTTGGAAGGGGTAAATATTAAATTTAAACCAACCAACTATATCAGTTTAAAAGCTGTTTATGGTAAACAACGAAAATATTTTGATACTGGTGATGGAAGAATAAGAGGAATTGATGGAGAGATAAATGTTCTGGATGCGCTCAAAGCAAGTTCTAATTCTACATTTCTACTTGGAGTAGGATATTTAAATAGATATCAAGATTACACTGGTCCTTTAGAAGATTATCCATCAAGTGTTGATGCTTGGTCAGCTCGTATGGATTTTTCAACTGGGCGAAGTGCTTTCCAATTTGAGTATGTTAGAAAAGGTGAAGATGGCAATGCAAGCACTCCACAAATTGTTTCAGAAGGAGAAGCCCTTTTGGCAAATTACAGCTATACCCAAAAAGGTTTGGGATTTAATTTCTCATTTCGCAGATTGGAGAATATGATCTTCAGATCGGAAAGAGAAGCAGTAAACAACGAATTACTGGTTAATTATTTGCCAGCCAATACCAAACAACACAAATATAGTTTGGCTAATATTTATCCATACTCGACACAGGCAATGGGCGAAATTGGTGGTCAGATCGATTTCGTGTATACCTTTAAGAAAAAAACTGCTTTAGGTGGTAAATATGGAACAAACGTAGCTCTTAATTACTCTCATTACAATAAACTTGAAGGTACTCTTGTCGATGGAATTTTCTACAGTGATTCTGATTTCTTAGGTCTTGATGGTAGCAAGTTGTATCGCGATTTTAATGTTGAGATAAGCAAGAAATGGTCGAAAAAGTTAAAGTCAACATTTGCCTTTATCAATCTGGAATACAATAAGAGTGAGCTCGAAGGTGGTAACAAAGGTATGGTAAAGAGTAAGATTTATGTTGCTGATATATTGTATAAATTAAAGAAAGGAAAAGCACTGCGAACTGAATTGCAATATTTGAATACCGATCAGGATATGGGTGATTGGATAGCAGGAGCTCTGGAATATAATATTGGAAGCAAATGGTCGTTCTTTGTTTCTGACATGTACAATTCTGGAGTAAGCGATACGCATTACATTAATGTAGGAGGAAGCTATGTGAAAAATGCAACTCGCTTTTCTGTAAGCTATGGTCGACAAAAAGAAGGATTACTTTGTGTTGGAGGAGTTTGTAGAATGGTGCCTGCCGCAAGTGGACTTACCATAAGTTTGAGCAAAAGTTTTTAACTGAAATTCTATAAAAAAAGAGCTGTTTATTATCGAAATAAACAGCTCTTTTTAAATTTATATCTTGCTTCTAGTCAAAGTCCTGATTTGAACCCACTTTTACCATTTGGACGTTTAAAATATTTTTACCGCCTTTTTCAAGTACAAAAGCTATAATATAGCAATTATCAACTACATAATTATCCAGGTTTATTTCAAAATCAGCTTCACACACATTACCTGTTTTGGTATAATCTTCAGGAATAATATCACCAAAAATGTCGGTAGCAAACTTCCTAAGCACGTTGGCATGCTCATAATCTTTTAATGGTGTAGGTTGTGAATATAAAGGGTGATTTGTAAAATCATCATTACCAGAATAAAAATTCTTCTGATCAGCTTTTACTTTATCTTCAACAAGGAGAATTACATAATCTAAACTCTCCGAAATATCAGAATTAAAACCGATTTGAATTTTACCCTTAACTTTTTCATTTTCAACACTAGCATTAAGTGCAATTCCCAGATTCGATTTTTTTTCAAGATAAGACTCTAAGGATGAGTAGTTTTGATTCCATGTAGCGGATCTATTTATTTTAGCATTTGGATAGGAGCTAACATTAAATTTTTTAGTCAAACTTTCAGCATAGGTTGATTCCATGTTATCTCCAACATGGATTCCAATTCCTATAATGTTACTATTTTGCTCAATGGCATTTTCCATTTCAAGAGCTAATCCAGGACACCATCCACACCATGTACCCGTATAATCTTCCAAAAGAATTTTGGTCGTGTAATTAGCAGGAGCGTCAGTAGAACTCACACTTACATTTGAATTCTTTCTTGATTCCTTTGGTTCAGGTTCGGGATCTGGATTTAGAGAATCATCACCACTACTGCTACAAGAGCTAATTAAAAGCCCTAAAAATAACATACTTAGAAGAAAGCATTGTTTGAAATTTTTCATGTGATTGGTTAGTTTAATTAATAATAAATTGTTTTTCTTTAAAATAAAAAATTGATAAGTATTAAAAATAGTAACAAAGTTTAAAAAGTCAAATAGTTTAAGTATTCAAACAATAGACACAGGGAATTTTAAGGCATAAAAAAAACGGCTCCCAAATTGGGAACCGTTCTATATTTTTGGAGTCTTACTTGACTTATAAGGTTCTTCCTGGATAAACCTTTAATGCTTCTGCTAAAGTTTCCATTGCATTTGCAAGATCTTCTTTCTTCAATACGTATGCAATACGAACCTCGTTTTTACCTAAACCTGGAGTTGCATAGAATCCGGTAGCAGGAGCAACCATAACTGTTTGGTTTTTGTGCTCGAACTCTTCCAAAATCCACTGAGCAAATTTATCAGCATCATCAATCGGAAGTTTTACTACTGTGTAAAACGCACCTTTAGGAATTGGACAATAAACACCTTCCATCTCATTTAGGGCAGCAACCATAAAATCGCGACGAGCAATATACTCATCGTAAACTTCAGTAAAATATTCCTGTGGAGTATCCAAAGAAGCTTCAGCTGCAATCTGACCAAATGCAGGTGGGCATAAACGAGCCTGAGCGAATTTCAATGCAGTAGTAATTACCTCTTTGTTTTTGGTAATCATAGCACCAATACGAACACCACATTCCGAATAACGCTTCGATACCGAATCCATCATTACTACATTTTGCTCTAATCCTTCAAGGTTCATAGCTGAGAAGTGCTCTTCGCCACCGTAACAAAATTCACGGTAAACCTCATCAGAGAATAAGAACAAATCGTGCTTCAAAATCAACTCACGCAATTGGTTCAATTCCTCTTTAGAATACAAGTAACCCGTTGGGTTGTTTGGGTTACAAATTACAATCGCCTTGGTTTTTGGAGTCATCAATTTTTCAAACTCTTCGATTGAAGGCAAAGCAAAATCATTCTCGATACTTGAAGTAATAGGCACAACCTTAACACCAGCTGAAATTGCGAAACCATTGTAGTTAGCATAGAAAGGCTCAGGAATCAAAACTTCATCACCAGGATTTAAACAGGTCATCAATGCAAAAGTGATTGCTTCTGATCCACCTGTTGTAATCAACATCTCCTCTTCGTTAACATCAATACCAATATTTTGGTACATTTTAGCCAACTTCTTACGGTAAGATACATTACCTGCAGAGTGAGAATACTCAATAACTTTCTCCGTACAATTTCTAATAGCATCCATTGCAACTTCCGGAGTTTTAATATCAGGCTGACCAATGTTCAAGTGATAAACTGTTCGGCCTTTAGCTTTTGCGCCTTCTGCGAAAGGAACCAATTTACGAATTGGTGATTCAGGCATCAATCTTCCTTTATCTGATATCTGTGGCATTTGTTATGTGTTTATATATTTTATGAATAAGGTTTTCTATTTCGCCAAAAGTATATAAAAAAGCAGGTAAAAAAAATGATTTTTAATGCTTTTCAGCATCCATTTAAAAAACTGACCATTAGGAAGTAGCAGACGATTGGTTTCAATGATAAAACGATTGCGGACTCTTATTTACTATTTCCCTCATTTTATTGTCATTCAGTGAAGTAATATCCCATAGAATTTCTTAATTTTGACCCAAATTTTTTTGAAAATATAGAATTATTAAATTATAGTTAAACAAATGGAAATCCCAACTAAGTACAATCCTGCAGAATCGGAGGACAAGTGGTATAAGTATTGGATGGATAAAGGATTCTTCCACTCAGTACCAGACGAGAGAGAGGCGTATACAATTGTAATTCCGCCACCAAACGTCACCGGTGTGTTACACATGGGGCATATGCTAAACAATACAATTCAAGATGTATTGGTCCGCAGAGCCAGATTGCAGGGTAAAAATGTCTGTTGGGTACCAGGAACCGACCACGCGTCGATTGCTACCGAAGCTAAAGTTGTAAATAAACTAAAGCAAGAAGGCATTGCCAAGGCAGATATCACTCGCGACGAGTTCATGAAACACGCTTGGGAGTGGAAAGAAAAGCATGGTGGAATCATTTTGGAGCAGTTGAAAAAATTAGGTGCTTCATGTGATTGGGAACGTACTGCTTTTACCATGGATGAATCTTTGTACGAATCAGTGATTGATGTATTCATCGATTTGTATAAGAAAGATAAGATTTACCGTGGTGTTCGTATGGTAAACTGGGATCCTGCAGCACAAACTGCTGTATCCGACGAAGAGGTAATCTACAAAGAGCTACAATCAAAGCTTTACTATTTAAGATATAAAATTGAAGGAACAGAAGATGAGTATGTAACCATTGCTACTACTCGTCCGGAAACCATTTTAGGTGATACCGCTGTTTGTGTGAATCCAAACGATGAACGTTTTACTCACCTAAAAGGCAAGCGTGTAATTGTTCCTTTGGTAAACCGTTCTGTACCTATTATTCAGGATGAATATGTAGATATGGAATTTGGTACTGGTGCATTGAAAATTACACCAGCTCACGATTTGAATGACTACGAAATTGGTGATCGCCATAACTTGGAGTCTATCGACATCTTTAACGACAATGGTACCATGAGCGAAGCTGCTCAAATGTATATTGGCAAAGATCGTTTTGAAGTTCGTGATTTGATTATTCCTGATTTGGAAGCTGCCGGTAACCTGGTAAAAATGGAAGATTACGTGAACAAAGTTGGTTTCTCAGAGAGAACTGATGCAGTAATCGAGCCTAAGCTAAGCATGCAGTGGTTCTTGAAAATGAAGGAACTTTCGGCACCAGCATTGGAGCATGTAATGAATGATGACATTCAATTACACCCTGCTAAATTCAAGAACACATACCGTCACTGGATGGAGAATGTGAAAGACTGGTGTATTTCTCGTCAGTTGTGGTGGGGACAAAGAATTCCTGTATACTATTTGCCTGAAGGCGGATATGTAGTTGCCAAAACTGTTGAGGAAGCTATTGAAGAAGCAAAAGCGAAAACTGGTAAAGAATACAAAGCTGAAGACTTGCGTCAGGATGAAGATGTATTGGATACCTGGTTCTCTTCTTGGTTGTGGCCAATTTCGGTTTTCGATGGTATTCGCAAGCCTGGCAACGAAGAAATTAAATACTATTACCCAACAAATGACCTTGTATCTGGTCCGGATATTCTATTCTTCTGGATTGCACGTATGGTAATTGCGGGTTATGAATATATCGGCGAAAAGCCATTTAGCAATGTTTACCTAACAGGTATCGTTCGTGATAGCCAGCGTCGTAAAATGTCTAAATCATTAGGTAACTCACCAGATCCATTGGATTTGATTGCCAAGTATGGTGCTGATGGTGTTCGTGTAGGTATGTTGCTTTGTTCTCCTGCAGGTGGTGACTTGTTATTCGACGAAAACTTGCCAGAGCAGGGACGTAACTTTACTACCAAAATCTGGAACGCATTCCGTTTGGTTAAAGGTTGGGAAGTTGCAGACATAGAGCAACCAGAATCAGCAAGAATTGCAACAGAAGTGTTCCATGCACGTTTGAACAAAACCATGGAAACATTGGATGAGCAGTTCAAGCAATACCGTATCAGCGAAGCATTGATGACTGTCTACACATTGTTCCGTGATGAGTTCTCATCATGGTATTTGGAAATGGTGAAACCAGGATATCAGCAGCCAATCGACAAGAAAACTTACGAAGCTACAGTTGGCTTGTTCGAAAAATTGATGCAGTTACTACACCCATTCATGCCATTCTTAACTGAAGAAATCTACCAGTTATTGGCTGATAGAACCGAAGAGGATAGTATCATGATTTCTGTTATGCCTAAACCTGAAGCTTACAATGCTGCATTATTGGAGAAATTCGAACAGGTGAAGGAAGTGATTGTTGCAGTTCGTAACATCCGTAAGCAGAAAAACATTGCATTTAAGGATGAATTGGCAATGAACTACATGGTGAAAGAAGGTAATTACGATACAGCTTTCGACACTGTAATTGCTAAAATGTGTAACCTCAGCGAGATTTCTGCTGCCAACGGCGAAATGGCTGGAGCAATGTCTTTCATTGTAAAAGCTGTTGAGTATTTCATTCCTCTTGGTGATTTGGTTGATGTTGAAGAAGAGTTGAAGAAAATGGAAGAAGAGTTGAAATACACTCAAGGATTCCTTGCTTCTGTTCAGAAGAAAATGAGCAACGAACGCTTCGTAAACAACGCTCCTGCCAAAGTGGTTGAAATGGAGAAAAAGAAAATGGCAGATGCCGAAGCCAAAATCAAAGTTTTGGAAGAGCGTATTGCAAGCATGAAGTAATAGACGCAGATGATCATGATTTATTTATGATCCTCGCAGATTAAATATTTAGATGCCGTTTCATTCATTTGAAACGGCATTTTTTGATTACTTTCTTAAAAAGATTATTTTGACTGAAACAGTTATCTCTGATTCAGAGCTAATGTTCTCATTAAATAATTTTTCAAATTCAGAAAAACTCATCATTCCTTCTTCTGGATATTCATCGGAATTATCTATATCAAAATCATTGTCTACAAATATCAATTCATTACCTGATAGTGTAAATGGCAAAACTTGCGTGTCAACATCGGGTTTACCTTCTTCTTTGTCTTCCTCTTCGATAGGAAAATACAATTCGATTGCAGTTTCGTTGTTGGTATACTTCCAATCAACAACATCGCCATATATTAATTTACAGGTACCGTTCTCATAGAATTCCATACTGCCATTTATATCTATCAAATCAGTAATGTCGTAGTTTACAGACTTATTATTGATTTTTGTGACAATGGTTTTGGTATACTCCCAATTTCCAATAATACTTGTGTCAGAATCGTCATCACTGCAGGAAATGAATGTAAATATTGACAATACTGCCACAAGGAAAAGTTTGATTAATTTGTTCATTTGATAAAATTTAAAAATTAGAACTCAAGTGTGGGAATGGAATATAAAAATGAATGCATTTGTGTGCAAATATATCTATTATGCTAATTTGGATGAATTAATTCATTGTAAAAAGCATTAAGTATCCTGTTTTTTTTATTTTCGCTCTCAAAATAACTTAAACATTAATCAAAATGAGTATCAAAAGAATCGATTCAACTCCAAGAATGAGCCGTATTGTAGAGCACGGCAACACCATTTATTTGTGTGGACAAACTGCAAAAGATGCGAATGCAGATATTAAAGAGCAAACCGTAACTACACTTGAAAAAGTAGAAGAGTTGTTGGAAAAAGCTGGTTCTGATAAGAAGCACATCCTTTCTGTAACCATTTACGTTCGCGATATGAAAGATTTCGCTGCCATGAACGAAGTGTGGGACGCTTGGGTAGTTGACGGATACCAACCAGCCCGAGCTTGTGTTGAAGCGCGCATGGCTCGTCCTGAACTATTGGTTGAAATGTCTGTTGTTGCAGCCAAGAAAGAAGCTTAATCAGAGTATAATCATAATAACAAATCCGAAATACCTTGTAGGTGTTTCGGATTTGTTGTTTTTGGGTAATTGTATGTTGTTAGCTTTTGGCTATTATTTCTTTTAATGAATCATTTTCATGAATGATATTGCGTGAGACCTACCAATGTGTTCTTAAGACCTGCCAATGTTTCCCTCATTGTTAATAAGTGCACGCTCCTGCCTGCCATCCGCGTCGTGAGACCTGCCAAGTGCACGCTCAATGTTGATATCTGCACCGTCAATGTTAATAACCGCACGCTCCCACCTGCCATCTGCATCGTGAGACCTGCCACCTGCATGCTCATTGTTGATATCCGCACGCTCAATGTTAATAAGTGCAATGCACTTGGCAGGTCTCACAACACTTCTTTTAGGTCTGAGGGCTCAGATGACAGGTGCGACGGTGCATTTCGCAGGATTCACGATACAGATGGCAGCTGTGACACAAACATTGGCAGGTCTCACGGTCACATTAACAGGTATGAGAATGCAGATGGCAGGTAAGAGCGTCGCATTTGTATAAAGAAGACAACCTTTAATTGTGATTAAGTAGAAACATAGCATTGCTACGTCTTTGCAAAAAAGAAAATTCCTTACAGATGATGATCAGAAATTTCAAATGTTAATTCCGAAGTGATTATTGAGAGAATTTAATAGTAATAAGTTTAAAATGACGATGATTTTAACTGCTTTTAAAATAAATTTTCTCACGCAATCGGTTGAAAAATAATATCAATTAGAATATTAAAGAATAATTTCTTTAATTTGTAGAGGATAAAAGAGTCTTTAATCCGAATAAGAAGAAGCAGACGGATAATATGACAAATTTTCTTAATACAAATTCTAATATGGATACCATAAAACACATACCCGAGAACGGGAAAACCAGAGTAGTAATTATTGGCGGTGGATTTGCAGGCTTGAAACTGGCAAGACAGTTGGCCAACACAAAATACCAGGTAGTACTAATCGATCGAAATAACTTTCACCAATTTCAACCCCTATTTTATCAAGTAGCAACTTCGGGACTCGAGCCAAGTTCCATATCATTTCCTTTGCGCAAGATATTCCAGAAAAAAAGCAATGTACATTTCCGAATGGCTGATTTATTGGAGGTAAATTCAGAAGAAAATGAAATCTACACCAGCTTGGGAAAATTGAAATACGATTACCTGGTGTTGGCAACCGGAGTAAGCACGAATTACTTTGGAAATAAAAATATCGAAGAGTTTTCCATTCCTATGAAATCTGTTTCGGAAGCCATTTTTCTCAGAAACTCCATTTTAAGGAATTATGAGAAGGCTTTGAACGAATTGGATCCAGAAAAAGCAGCCAATTACATGAACATTGTACTTGTAGGAGGTGGACCAACAGGTGTTGAGCTAGCTGGAGCTTTGGCAGAAATGAAATCTGAAATTCTTCCGAAAGATTATCCTGAGCTTGATTTTAGCCTGATGAATGTATACTTATTCGAGGCTTCGGACAAATTACTGAATGGCATGTCGGAAAAAGCATCAACCAAAGCTCAAAAATTTCTCGAAAAACTTGGCGTGATTGTTAGAACCAATGCAAGGGTTGCCGATTACGATGGCTTAACCATTCGTTTGGATGATGATGAAGAATTTAAATCATACACCATGGTTTGGGCAGCTGGTGTTGCAGCACGTCCTATTAAAGGAATCAGTGAAAATGTGAGTGTTCGTGCAGGAAGGCTTCAGGTAGATCAATATAATAAAATAGTAGGCCTAGATAATGTATTTGCAATTGGAGATCTAGCCTACCAAACCGAAGGTAAGTTTGAAAATGGACATCCACAAGTTGCTCAAGTTGGATTACAACAAGCTGGAAACCTGGCAAGCAATTTTAAAAGGTTGCTACAAAATAAAGAGATCAAAGCATTTCATTATACAGACAGAGGATCGATGGCTACTATTGGAAAGAACTTAGCAGTAGCTGATCTCCCTGGAATTAAAATGCAAGGATTTTTTGCCTGGGTATTATGGTTATTTGTGCACCTGATGGCAATTGTTGGTGTGAAGAATCGTTTTTTTATTCTTATCAATTGGGTTTGGAATTATTTTACTTCCGATCAATCCTTAAGAGTTTTAATTAGACCTAAAAAAAGAAGTTTTACAGATAAGGCCAGTCTAAAAGTGAAAGCTGATAATATGATAGCTTAAAAAATTGCAATTATCATATCCACAAAAGTGCCTAATACAAAGCTATTTGGCACTTTTCTATTTTTTGGCACAAGCTTTGCAAAGATCTATTCAAAGTATACCGGTTATTTACTTTACGGATTCATCCCTACCAAAGGATGACGATATTTTGCCAGAAACATTTGCAAACTGTAACAGTTTGCTACTGCCACTCAAAGGAGAGCAGAATGGCTTTCACCTTTAAATACCAAAACTATGAAAACGACAAAATATTACAAGTTGCTTGCCAGTATAGTATTGGTTTCAACACTTACCACATATACAACTAGTTTATTTGCTCAAAGAAGAACTTACAATGAAGAGGCTACCCGTTACGAAGAAAGAAAAAGGAACAAGTCTTTTCATGAGAACCAAAATAGAGACAGATCTAAACGAAGCAGTTATAACTATAAAGATGATCGCAAATCACAAAGACATGATCACAAATACAATAGCAAGAAGTCGCATTACAGCAAACACGATCATTATTCACACAAAAAACACAAGGGACATAAGTATCATAAACATGGGCATGTAGAATATAAACATTATCATGGAGATCATTATAGAGGTCATCATGGATATCATCATAAACATCATGGACAATATTATAGACACAAGTACTACTATACTAAACATGGACATAGTTGTTACAATCACTCAAAATATGGTCAAGTAATTTGGAGATTTTCTTGTGAACCTAGAGTAATTCATCATCCCAATGGTGATTATTACTATACCAATGGACATTATTACAAATACTATCCAGAATTTGGTTATATTCATGTTGAGGCACCAAGAACAGTCTATTTTTCTCATCTACCCAATGATTGTCGACGGGTTAATATTCATGGAGGAGTTTATTATACCGATGGAGATTTGTGTTTTATAAGGCATAGAAAAGGATTTAGATTGGTCACTAGGCCTGAAGGAATTCACTTTTCCATACGATTCTAGTTTCATTTAACAGTATTGAATCACCATTAATACTCTTAAAGTTAAAATAAGGGGGTTGAATTTTAAATTGCACCAAAATACATTGTGTTTTTTACAAAAACTACACCCCTAAAGTGAGAAAAATGACGTTTTGAGCATAGGTTGATTAAAAACAGGGCATTTAAAAAATCAAAATATATTCTTTTAAATGCTACCTCAACAAAAAAGAGGACTCATTGAATAAATAATGATGATTTTAAATTAGGATCACCTTTGGAAAGGGGGTAGTCGAAAAAAATAGAAATTTAACCGTCGAAAACGGTTTCGGAAAGCTGTTGTAAAACAGCTTTTTTTGTACTTCACAAAAAGCACAAAACCTCTCCAAACACCTGATTTCACAGGTAGTTTGATAGATTTTCAATCATCATTCTAAAAACGCAAAACTTTTTGGAAAATAAATGGGTTCAGATCTATTTTTATCACAAGAACTAAAACACAACAACAAATATTTATAAAACGCGGTATTATGACTAGGGAAGATTATAAATTAGATCCTAACAAACTTGTTCAGTTTCTTAAAAAACCAAGTTCAGAGTTTACAAAGGAAGATTTAATTGAATATGTAGTGGAGAATGATATTAAAATGATCAACTTCCGCTATGTTGCTGAGGATGGAAAATTAAAAACACTAAACTTTATTATAACTGGTTTAGATCATCTTGATAGTATTTTATCAACAGGTGAACGTGTTGATGGATCAAGTTTGTTCTCATACATTGGAGCAGGATCAAGTGATTTATATGTAATTCCAAGATTTAAAACTGCATTTGTTAACCCTTTCTCTGAAATTCCAAGTTTGGATATTCTTTGTTCTTTCTACACTGCAGAAGGAAAACCTCTTGAAAGTGCTCCTGAGTACATTCTTAAAAAAGCTAACAGAGAATTTGAGAAAGCCACAGGTCTTACATTTAAGGCAATGGGTGAGTTGGAGTACTATATTAAAAGTGCGAACCATACACTTTACCCTGATGTTGATCAAAAAGGATATCACAGCTCGCAACCATTTACAAAATGGGAAAACTTGCGTCGTGAAGCAATGGTATTAATTGCTCAGTGTGGTGGTAAAATTAAATATGGTCACTCTGAGGTAGGAAGCTTTACCACTGGTGAAGATGGATATGAGCAGCACGAAATTGAATTTTTGCCTGTAGAAGCTGAAGATGCAGTAGAACAATTACTAATTGCGAAATGGATTGTTAGAATGCTTGCTGCAAGAGAAGGTGCTTTGGTAAGCTGGGCTCCAAAAATCACTGTAGGTAAAGCAGGTAGTGGTCTTCACATTCACATGTTGGTTGAAAAAGATGGTAAAAACATTTGTATTGAAAATGGTAAGTTAAGCGATACGGCTAAGAAAATGATTGCTGGAATCATGGATCTTTCGGGTGCATTAACTGCATTTGGTAACACCATTCCAACATCTTATTTAAGATTGGTTCCTCATCAAGAAGCTCCTACTTATGTATGTTGGGGAGATAGAAACAGATCGGTATTGGTACGTGTTCCACTTGGATGGGTTGGCGCAACTGATATGATTAAGGATGTGAATCCACAGCAGGATGCTGATCCAAGAGACTTCTCAAGTAAACAAACATTCGAATTTAGAGTTCCTGATGGATCTGCAGATATTTATCAATTGATGGCAGGTTTGATTGTTGCAGGACAACATGGATTACAAATGGAAAACAGCTTACAAAAAGCTGAAGAATTGTATGCTGATGTTGATATTTTCGCACCACATTACAAAGAAAAATTAGAGAAATTAGAACAGTTACCAACTTGCTGTTGGGAAAGTGCTGATTGCCTATTGGAGAAAAGAGAAATTTTCGAGCAAAATGGAGTTTTCCCACAAGGAACAATCGATTCTGTTGCCAAGAATTTAAAACTTTATGAAGATAATGGCTTAAATGATAGAATTCTAGGCAAAGTAGATAAAATTATGGAAATCGTTGAAAAATATATGCACTGCATGTAATGATTTTAGACTAGAAATTAATTATACATTAAAAGATCTGACAGGAATTTCTTGTCAGATCTTTTTTTATAATCTGATATATTGAAAAATTAAGCATTGATATTATCTTCGAAAGAAAATTATTCTCATGAATGTACAAATTGAAGAATCCTGGAAGGAAAAACTAAGTGGTGAATTTTCGAAAGAATATTTTCAACGCCTAGTTCATTTTGTAAAAACAGAATATCAAAGCAAAAAAATCTATCCGCCAGGAAAATTAATTTTTAATGCCTTTAACAAGTGTACATTTGATGATGTGAAATTGGTGATCATTGGACAAGATCCTTATCATGGCTTTGGACAGGCTAATGGCTTATGCTTTTCCGTGAATAATGGAGTTGCCTTCCCTCCTAGCCTGCAGAATATCTTTAAGGAAATTAATTCTGACCTAGGATTAAACATGCCAAAAAGCGGAAATCTTGAAAAGTGGAGTTCACAAGGTGTAATGCTATTAAATGCCACACTTACCGTTAGGGCTAACCAAGCAGGTTCGCATCAAAACAAAGGTTGGGAACAATTTACCGATGCAGTTATAAAATGCCTTTCGGAAGAAAAGGAAAATCTTGTTTTTCTATTGTGGGGATCATATGCTCAAAGAAAAGGAGAACAAATTAATCGATCGAAGCATTTGGTACTGAAATCGCCTCATCCATCACCTTATTCGGCTGATCGAGGATTTTTAGGAAACAAACACTTTAGTAAGGCCAATGCATATTTGGAGGAAAAAGGAAAGGCTCCAATCAATTGGAGCCTTTAGTTAATCTTTTTCTATATGGAGCTGGTGAATAATGAATTTTCCGTTTTGTTTTTTCGAAAGAAAGCTTAATCGGAAATTTCCCTTTTTAGTGATTAATTCTCCAGTTGCATATCTAGCACCGGTTTTACCTCCAGCATGCTTCTTTTTAAAATCTGTTGGTGGATAGTCTCTAAAAAACTTATCAAGAATCTGTTTTGCTTGAGATTTGCTATAACTGCCTTCTTTGTCTTGAATCGAAAGTTGGATTCTATCACTAAAATAATTGGACAAACTTGCACAATTTCCTTGCTTGAAAGCAAGTACTAAGTTTTTCGGCAAATCATTCTGAGTTTGCGAACTTACATTCGAAGCAGAAAACAGAACAAATAGAATTCCAACAAATATGTATTTAATAATTCTCATCTGAATAATTTTAATTCATTATCATTTACCTTTACACAAATTCTGTGCGAAAAACATATCGCAAGATAAAAAAAATCTAATCGAGAACCTGATATTGAGCAGATAATTGGTTTTGCCCTATCGATTAAAGGCACAGTATAGCATGGAATTGAAAGGATTTAGGTTTATATTTTTGGGAATACCATATTGTGAAAAAAGATACTTATGAAAGCAACTCTCTTGGTAATTGGAAAAACAGATAAAGACTTTGTTAAAAAAGGCATTGACGAATATCAAAAACGACTTGTGCATTACCTTCCGTTTGATTTTAAAATTATTCCCGATTTAAAGAACACAAAAAATCTTTCTGAAAATCAACAAAAACAAAAAGAAGGTGAATTAATTCTGGAAAAACTAAAGCCTACAGACACACTAATTTTATTAGATGAAAATGGCAAGGAGTTCTCATCAGTAGGATTTTCGAAGTTTATGGAACAGAAAATGATTAGTGGAACGCGAAATCTTGTTTTTGTAATTGGCGGGCCTTATGGTTTTTCTGAAGAGGTATACAAAAAAGCACAAGGAAAGGTTTCTTTATCGAAGATGACTTTCTCACATCAAATGATTCGCATGATTTTTATTGAACAACTTTATCGTGCTATGACCATTATAAAAGGAGAACCTTATCATCATGTTTGATGATTTAATTGAATTATGCTAATTTGTGAGAGGTTTAGCATGAAATTTGTTAGTCCAAACAGAAATTTCAAAACAGTCAGCATTGGAAAATAAACTTCTCAAATACATTCTAGGAATATCAGTACTGGTATTTTTCGGCATAGCAATCACTTCTGATTATCTCTTTAATCGTGAGGATAGTTTGCTACAATCGGCAAAAAGAATACAACATGTTTTTAGTGAAAAGGAACCTTCCCTAAAAAAAGATTTAAATGAGTTACGCAATGCCATTGTAAATAAAAATGGTGGATTAAGTGAATACAATAATTTCACGGAATTTGAACATGACCTAAAAAAAGATGGTTTTGTTTTACTAGCATTTAAAGAAGACAGTTTAGGATTTTGGAGTGATAACTCATTTATAATTCCTAAAGTAGAAAGCCTTAAAGAATCGAATGGGAGTGTTAAAAGATTTGAGAATGGCTGGTACTATATTCAAAGACAACAATTAGATAGCATCGATTTGTATGGCTTACTTCTAATTAAAAAGATATATCCGTACCAGAATAAGTATTTAAAGAACCATTTCGATCGAGAGTTTGATATACCCGTTGAGTTTGAAATATCATTAGACAAAGAAAAGGGTGTTCCGATTTTTGATAAAGATGACAACTTTCTATTTTCATTACAACACAGGGATTATGGCTACAGTGCACCAAAAGCTCAACACCGTATTGGAGCCTTTTATGGCATTTTTATTCTTCTGCTTTTAATCCTAATTAGCATTCTAATACTTGAGATTAGAAATGTACGAATTGGCTTAAGTGCACTCTTTATTTGGGGAATATCATTATTATGCTTTCGATATTTAATGATACAATACTCATTTCCATCTGTCTTTTCCAATTTGGAAATATTCTCACCAACACTATATGCACGATCATTCTTCTTCCCTTCATTGGGAGATTTTTTGCTGAATGTTCTATTCCTTTACCTTTTCATTTACACCTACTCATCTTACGGATGTAAATATCATATTCTTAAAGGAGTATCAAAAACAGGAGCAAGCATACTATTTGTTTTGTATCTAATGTTGTATTGGACTTTTTTTTACTCAATCCAAGGATTAGTAAGCAGTTTGGTACTAGACTCTAGTTTCAGTCTACAGATGTTTGTTTTCCAAGATTATGGAATTTATGTATTTGTTGGGTTTCTGATTTTGCTATTGTTAATGTATTCTTTAGGGCACTTTGCTTACCTTATTGCAGCCTTATCAAGATCTAGATGGAATTTGTGGAAATATTTGATTTATGTATTTACAGTTTCCATTCCAGCCATTGTATATCTTTTCCTTTATTCATTCGAACCTCAAAGCTATCTCTTTTTAATCTTACCATTAATCATTCTATTACTTGTAGGATTTGCAAGCTATAAAGCTGCCAAAGGAAGCTACTACTCATTAATGATTGTATTACTACTATTGGTAGCCATAGCTGTAACCGGAATAATAAATGTGCTCTCAGAAAAGAAAGAAGCTCAAAATAGATTGGTAACGGCAATGAATCTTTCTACAGAATACGATCCTACTTCTGAAAATTTGTTGGTTCACTTGCAAAAAGATCTCAATTCAGATAAGAAGTTAAAACAAATGTGTCAACATCCATTTAGAAATGAAGTACGCATAATGGATCACATTCAAGATCGATACTTTTCCGGATATTGGGATCAGTATTATCACCAGATCACAATTTGTAACGAATCTGATGATTTAAGTATTGAACCAGACAATGATGTCAGAAATTGTTTTGAGTTCTTCGAAGAGATGATTCTTCAGTCAGGAGAAGAAATTCCTAATACAAAGTTCTATTATCTGAATGATTTCGACGGAATGATTTCCTATCTGGGGAAACTTGAATTTAAAACCAAAAGAATGGGTTTGGTTCGAGTTTTTATTCGTCTTGATTCCAAACTTGGCAATGAAGGAATTGGATATCCAGATTTATTACTCGATGAAAAAGTTACTTTAAAACAAAGAGGAAATGAATATTCTTATGGGAAATATAGTGATGGTAAATTGATTGCTTCCTCAGGGAAATTCAATTATTACATGAGTGAAAAGGTATTTGGAATCAACAAAGAGAAATCATTCCATGTAAAACTTGACGATTACGATCATCTCGTTTATCGATTTGATAACAATACTGTTGTGGTAAGTTATCCTATTGTTAGCTGGTACAACAGAGTTATAACCGTTCCTTACATTTTTGTATTTCTTTATTTGTTTGGCATGTTTATATGGCTTTTAAGCCGATTCCCCTGGAAATTTAAATTCAACATGAGCTTTAAGTTTAGAATACAATACTCAATTGTAGGATTGCTAATGCTATTTTTTTTACTGTTGGGTGGAGGTACTGTTTATTATACAATTGAAAGATCGGAAGAACTTAATAATAGAAAATTAGAAGAGAAATTACAATTGGTAAAACAAGAAGTAATTTCGAGCTTAGGCGAAAATATAAATGTAAACTTTTTAACAGATCGCTTGCGAAGACTTTCCAGTCTAATTTATGCTGATATTCACTTGTATGATTTATCAGGAGAACTAATCACCTCATCGCGTCGCGAAATATTTGAAAAGAAGCTTCAGTATAAGAAGATGAACTTTGCAGCCTACTACCAATTGTTTTTTAAAGAAAAAACAAGCTTTATTCACAAGGAAGAAATTGGTAAAATGTCTTATTTATCGGCTTACGAAACCATAGTCGATGAAAACAATAAGGTTATTGCATTTGTAAACCTTCCTTATTTTACCAAAAGTCAGGAGTTGGAAAAAGAAATGTTCAACCTCATTTTAACAGGAGTTAACTTACATGTATTCATGATCTTGTTGGCCATATTCCTTTCCGTTTTTATTTCCAACAAGATTACATATCCATTAAGAATTATTCAGAACAGGTTAAAAGCCACTCGATTTGGTTCATACGGCGAAAAAATTGAATATTCAAAAGATGATGAGATTGGAAGTCTGATTAATGAATATAACCAGATGCTAGTTGAGCTTTCAGATAGTGCAGAAAAGTTGGCTCGCTCAGAAAGAGAATCCGCATGGAGAGAAATGGCTCGTCAAATAGCTCACGAAATTAAAAATCCTTTAACTCCAATGAAGCTAAGCATTCAGTTTTTGCAAAAACTTTTCGAGGATAAATCTGAAAATAGAGAAGAGCATTTGCAACAAGTAAGCAAGACGTTAATCGAGCAGATTAATGCTTTGTCTTCAATAGCCACAGCCTTCTCAAATTTTGCAAAAATGCCAACCGCAAATAATGAAGCACTGAATCTTGTTGATATATTAAATCATGTTGTTTCCTTGTTCAGAAATGATGAACTGGATTTAAAACTTCAGCTAAATGGAATTGAAACAGCCAATGTATTTGTTGATAAAGAGCAGTTTATTCGAGTATTTGTGAATTTAATAAACAATGCCATTCAATCCATTCCTGAAAATAGAGATGGACAAGTAATTGTTGAGCTGGAAGAAGAAAAAGAATACTTTAAAGCTTGTGTAATTGACAATGGAAACGGAATTAGCAATGACATAAAGGAAAGACTTTTCTATCCTAATTTCACTACCAAATCGGGTGGAATGGGATTAGGTTTGGCCATCGTTAAAAACATCGTTAAAAACGCAAAAGGTGAAATTTGGGTAGATTCGGAACAAGGAGTCGGTTCATGCTTTAACCTTAGAATTCCTAAAAGAAAAGATGAATAATGAAGCTGAAAATACTATTAGATAATACAGCAGCAGAAGGTTTTGAATCGGTTCATGGATTTTCTGTACTTGTCGAATCCGATAAAAAAATTTTATTCGATGCAGGTCCAAACAAGTTATTTGCAAAGAATGCCAGAAAGTTAGATGAAGATTTTTCTGATATCGATTCTGTAATTCTAAGTCATGGTCATTGGGATCATGGAGATGGTTTAAAGTATTTATCAGGTAAAGAGCTGATTTTACACCCTGATTGTTTTATTGCCAGGCATCGAAAACGCAACAACACCCACGTAGGTTTATCTATGAACAAAGAGGAGCTTTTGAAGAACTTTAAAATAACGGAAAGCAAAAAGCCTTTGTGGATTTCTGAAAATATGGTGTTCTTGGGAGAAATCCCAAGGGTTAATGATTTTGAATCGAAAGAAAGTCCTTTTCTTTTACCCGATGGATCTCCCGATTTTGTTCCTGATGATTCAGCAATTGCAATAATCAGCAGCAAAGGATTAATTGTGATTAGTGGTTGTGCTCACTCAGGCATTTGTAATACGGTTGAATACGCTAAAAAAGTTAGTAAAATAGATACTGTTTATGCAGTAATTGGCGGTTTTCATTTGAAGGAAATAGACGAACTTACCATTAAAACAATTGAATATCTAAAAGCTGAAAACATTAAAATTCTTGGGCCAACTCATTGCACAAGTTTCAAAGTTCGCGATGAATTTGCAAAAAGCTTCAACTTGTTGGAATTGGCAGCGGGTGCAGTTATAGAGCTATAATTACTTTACCTCATCCATGTTAATCAAATTGTTCAGAATTGCATATACCGTTAAGCCAGAAACAGATTTGATTCCAAGTTTTTGCGTTATGTTTTTACGATGGGTAACTACGGTATGTATGCTAATAAACAACTGATCTGCAATCTCTTTATTGGTTAATCCCAAGGCAATGTGCTTCAATATATTTTGTTCTCTCGAACTTAAAGTTTCATTCGACTTATTAATTCGTTTTTTTTCTGTCTTCTGATTCACTATCTCCTCAATAATTTCGAGAATTTTAGATTGATTATCCTTATAATGAATAAAAGCATCAGCATTATATGTGTCTTCAATTGACTTGTCTTCCGATATCAATACCAAACTCATTTTGTTGGCAGCAACAAAAGGCTTTTTCAAATCTTCATAATCGGAATCAAACATATTCGGATTGGCAATTAAAATATCAGGCTTTAATCGATTCACAATATCGCATAGCTCCGCTTTATTCGAAACAGACTGAAGAATTTCAACATTCCCAAGCTTTTGAATTACTGAGCTAAGTCCTTTTCGAATCAAACAAGTGCTTTCTGCAATTAGTATAGAAATTCTAGGCATAAACGAACATTAAAACAGGTTCTTAATTGATTTTTCCATTAAAATGATTTTCGGAATTAAAACCTTATCCTCAATTCTGGAATGATAATTCAAATCTTCCTCTAGCCTAAATAAGTCTTGAATAATACTATGATATAGGTTGGTATTGGCAGGCGGAGCAACATATTTAATCATGATGGTTCGCAAATCCATAAGTTTTTCCTCAACATCATCGTGCTCTTCCTCATATTCCTCAATCGAAAATGACTCAAAAACCTTTTTATTCTTATCAGTAAATTGTTCTGATTTTATTATCTCATCTACGGCCAATACATATGGGAACACAACATCTTCCTCACGCATAATGTGTTCTGTAAGCTCCGATTTGTATCCTTCGAAAAAATTTCTAATCAGGGCAATATACTTTTTGTCCTCATTACCTTCCAATTCCAGGCTTTTAATTTTTTGCTCAATATCGGTTACTGTATTATTCAAATAACTGGCATGAGTCATTTTAAGATAAGCTATAATTTCACGTACCGGAATACTTTGTAGTTCTTCTTTGGGAAAATAATCCTGATCATGATAAGCATTTACCAGCTGAAGAAAAAAATTCAAATCAACTTCATTCTCTTCACAAACCTGATCAACTGTTTTATCTCCAAATCCCAATTCAATTCCAAAACGATGAATAACAGGTATAAGCATGTAATTCATTTGAATCACATCTGCCATTTTCATACTTTTCTTTATATGCATACTCGTATTTTAATTCAATCTAAATTAGTAATTTTTTGGAGATCTAATAAGACATGAAAGAAAAAAGCAATCGAAAACCGAAACCAAATGAGTAAAAACACTAAAAAGAAATATTATGGCAAAAGATTTCTCGAATTCATCTGGCCTCAGTTCCGGGAGCTCGTTTTTAAGTCATTACAAACTTAGTTTGCTTAACTTGCGTTCGCAATACCAACAATTAGGTATTCTTTTACTTTTCGAAATGTATTTTCTCCTTAATGTGCAGGATTCTTGATTTTGCATACTCGTAACGCTCACCTCCAATATCATCTGTTTCTCTAATGTATTGCGAATAATATTTCAGTGCTTTCTTTTTATTATCGCCAAATTCCTCGTAAGTAGTAGCAATTTCGTATAACACTTCTGGATTGGAATTATCCAGTTCAAAGTGTTTTTTATATTCAATTACTGCTTTTTGAAATTCACGAGTCGCATTATATGCTTTTGCCAAATACAAATGTATTGATGATTTAATTGCAGGTGTAATATAAACCAAAGAGTTATTCAAATACTCTATCCCTTTTTTGTTATCATTTAAACGAGAGTGACAGACACCAAGATAAAAATTAAGCATTGGATCTTTTTCAAAAGTTTCACCACAAGCTAAAAATGATTTAATAGCATTTTCATATTGCCTGGTTTGCATATAACAAACTCCCAACTGTTTGTATCCACTAAGGTTTAGTTTTTTTCTCGTCTCAAGATCTTTGTAAATGTTTAAAGCATTCTCGTACCATTCCAAACCAACCAAACACTGGGCTTTCTTTTTCTGTATCAGATGATTGTTAGGATAAGTTTCAAGCCCTTTATTACAAAAATCCAAAGCTTGTTCGTAGCCTTGCATTTCATAAAATTTCTGAATCACATGAAGAATAACCGATAAGTCTTTTGGATTAAGTTCATATGCCTTTAAATATGATGCCAATGCACCAATAAAATTCTGCATTTTTCCTTTCAAGTTGGCAGCTTGTTTGTGCAAATATGGGTTTAAAGAATCACGCACAATTAATTTCTCATAAATATCTAATCCCTTACGGTAATTGCTAAGGTTAGCATATGTTTTTGCCAACAATAAACTACCTTGATAATGCATTGAATCAACGGCTTGAAGTTTTAATAGTTGTTTTTGAGATTCAGGATAATTTCCCGATGAATAAAGGCAATTGCTGTAATTAAATATTGTGGCTGTTGAATTGGGATGTAACCTGTGTGCTTTCTGATAATTCTCGATTGCGGGAACATACTGATTTAGGCTTTGATATGCTTTCCCCAAACGAAAATACAGCTTACTATTTGTACTATCCTTTGCAATCATTTGCTTAAGAATTGGAATAGCACTTTCATATTCTCCATTAAAAAGCAATTGGTCTACCTTATTGGTACGTTGCGAGAATGCATTGGGGATAAAGAAAATACTTGTAAGTATTAGGGTAAAAATAAATTGTTTCATTGGGTTGTAATTTTATAATTATCATATAAATATAACTAAATCATTAGTTTAAAAAAATAATTATAAAATTTAGATCAAAAAAAACCGATTCAGAAATTCTGAATCGGTTGATATGATTGCTTTGTAGCAATTATTTTTTTCTCATAAAAATCTGAATCGGAACCCCTGTAAATGTCCAGTTTTTACGAATCTGGTTTTCAAGGTACCTTTTGTAAGGATCTTTAATGTACTGTGGCAAGTTACAATAGAATGCAAAAGTTGGAGCCAAAGTAGGCAATTGAGTTACATACTTAATCTTAATGAATTTACCCTTTACCGAAGGTGGAGTAAACGCAGCAATGGCATCCTGCATTACCTTATTTAATTCGGAAGTTTGAATCTTACGTACTCTATTTTCATATACTTCCAATGCAGATTCCAACACATTTAATAATCGTTGCTTGGAAAGTGCAGATGTAAAGATAATTGGCACATCATTAAAAGGAGCAATTTTATTTCTGATTTCTTGCTCGAACTCTTTCATGGTGTTGGTTTCTTTCTCAATCAAATCCCACTTATTCACCATGATCACAACACCCTTTCTGTTTTTGATAATCAAATCAAAAATACTCAGATCCTGAGCTTCTACACCACGTGTTGCATCAAGAATCAGAACACAAACATCTGCAGTTTCAATAGTTCTAATCGAACGCATTACCGAATAGAATTCCAAGTCCTCATTCACCTTTGGTTTTTTACGAACTCCGGCAGTATCTACCATCATAAAGTCGTGCCCAAATTTTTGGAATCTTGTATGAATTGAATCTCTGGTTGTACCAGCAACATCGGTAACAATATTTCTTTCGATACCAATTAAAGCATTTACTGTTGATGATTTTCCTACATTAGGACGACCAACAAATGCAAGTCTTGGTAATTCGTTGTCTTCTTCTTCTGGCTTTTCTTCAAAATCACCCACAACAGCATCAAGCAAATCTCCGGTTCCCGAACCATTCACCGATGAAATTGGATAAACAACATCGCCAATTCCCACTGAGTAAAACTCATTTGCCGCAAAAATTAAATCGCTGTTATCTGCCTTATTGGCTACCAGATAAACCTTTTTTGTAGTTCTGCGAAGAATTCGCGCAACAGCCTCATCCAAGTCTGTCAATCCGTGCTGAACATCCAACACAAATAAAATGGCATCGGCCTCATCAATAGCCAGCATTACCTGCTTGCGGATTTCTTCATCAAAAACATCTTCCGAGTTAAATGAATATCCACCTGTATCAATTACCGAAAACTCTTTTCCATTCCAATCCGCTTTTCCGTAATTACGATCGCGGGTTACTCCGGCAGTTTCATTTACAATCGCTTTTCGGCTTCCTATTAATCGATTAAAAAGTGTAGATTTTCCAACATTTGGACGACCTACTATTGCAACTATATTACTCATTGTTAATTATGAATTATAAGTTAAGAATAATGAATTTTACAAGATGCATAAATCATCATTCATAATTTATCATTAATTTATTGGTTGTACCCGAATCCTTTTAATTTATTCTCTTTATTTCTCCAGTCTTTGGCAACTTTAACGTAAATCTTTAAAAATACTTTCTTACCAAAGAATGCTTCCATGTCTTTTCTGGCTTCGGTTCCAACTTTTTTAAGTGCTTTACCTTGATGACCGATGATGATCCCTTTTTGTGACATTCTTTCAACATTAATCACCGCCATAATGTTGATAATCTTAGGCTCATCTTTAAACTCTTCTACTTCAACTTCCACAGCATAAGGAATTTCCTTATCGTAGTTCATTAATACTTTTTCTCTGATGATTTCATTCACAAAGAAACGGGCTGGCAAATCAGTCATTTCATCCTTAGCAAAGTAAGGAGGTCCTTCAGGCAATAGCTCTAAAATTCTATCAAATAAATTAGAGACATTAAAATTCTCTTTTGCCGACATAGGGAAAATTTCTGCTTTTGGCAGCTTTTCTTTCCACATGTCCATCATCTCAACAAGTTTATCCTGAGTTGTCAAGTCAATTTTATTCAAAATCAGGATTACCGGAGTGTCAGTGTTCTGAACCTTTTTTAAAAAATCTTCATTCTTGTCAATGGTTTCAACCACATCGGTAACATATAAAATAATGTCAGCATCAACCAATGCAGATGTTGAAAACTTCATCATCGATTCCTGAAGTTTGTAATTCGGTTTCAATACTCCCGGAGTATCAGAATATACAATTTGAAAATCTTCACCATTTACAATTCCCTTAATTCTGTGGCGGGTAGTTTGCGATTTCGATGTGATAATCGAAATGCGTTCACCAACCAAATTGTTCATTAAGGTTGATTTTCCAACGTTCGGATTTCCAATGATATTTACAAAACCTGACTTATGAGGCATACTTACTCCAATTTAGTGATTTAAAAATTTTTGCAAATATAGAACAATTAATGCCATTTACGAAAATGTCTAACAATCATTAAGCTTGATACTTGTATTTTTTTTAGATTAAAAATCTATAATGAACTGTTAATATTGTTTAAAGCATATCAGCTTCATTTGTTTTTAAAACTTAAAGATCTATATTTGTAGCAGAAACAGTGCTTAAAAACTCTGTTTCAACATATTTTATTGTTTCTTCAGGGCAGGGTGAAATTCCCGACCGGCGGTGATAGTCCGCGAATCTGTAAAAGGATTGAACTGGTGAGATTCCAGTACCGACAGTACAGTCTGGATGGGAGAAGAAAAAACAATTGATCGATTTGATTAATTCATGTCATTGGAAAAATTGATTCCAGTTGGCAGACCGTATAATAAATGCCCTGAATAGTAATTTACTGTTCAGGGCTTTTTGTTTTTAAATATATGAGCAAGAAATACGAATACATGCACAAAGCTTACGAGCTTGCTAAGAAAGGAGTTGGAAAAGTAAGTCCAAATCCTCTGGTTGGTGCTGTAATTGTAAAAGAAGATAAAATAATTGGGGAAGGCTATCATGAATTTTATGGTGGTCCTCATGCCGAGGTAAATGCTTTCCGTTCGGCCAAAGAATCGGTTGAAGGAGCTACGATGTATGTAACGCTAGAACCTTGTTCTCATTACGGAAAAACGCCTCCTTGTGCCGAAGCCATTGTGAAAAATAAAATTGGAAAAGTAATTATCGGCATGCTTGATCCCAACCCTTTGGTTGCTGGTCGTGGTGTAAAAATTTTAGAAGAAAATGGCATTAAAGTTGATTTCGGCTATTTGTGCGAGGAGTTGACCGAAATGAATAAAACCTTTCTAAAATTTATACAGTCGAAAACTCCATACGTGGTAATGAAAACTGCCATGACACTGGATGGGAAAATTGCCAGTAAAACAGGTGATTCGCGTTGGGTTTCGAACAAAAAATCGAGAGCTAAGGTTCATGAATTAAGAAACGAATTGGCAGGAATCATGGTTGGTGTTGATACCGTAATTGCTGATGACCCCATGCTTACCACCAGACTAGAGAATGGGAATGGTCAAAATCCGGTTCGAATTGTTGTAGATAGCAAAGCAAGAATTCCCTTGGATTCTAAGATTTTAAATACTCCGGAACAAGCAAAAACAATTTTGGCAGTTACAGAAGAAGCTGATCTCAATAAAATCAAGCAAATTGAAGCTAAAGGAAATCAAGTTCTAAAAGTGGTTGCTTTAAATGATAGAATCGATTTAAATAGTTTGATGCTAAAGCTCGGAGAACAAAACATTGATGGAGTATTATTGGAAGGTGGAGCTACCTTGAACTTTTCGGCATTACAATCAGGTGTTGTTGATGAAGTAATTTCCTTTGTCGCACCTAAAATAATTGGGGGTAATGCTAAAAGTCCGGTAGGAGGAGAAGGCATTGAATTGATGAAGGATGCCATAGAATTAGAAGATATTAAGTTACAACAATTGGGAAATGACCTAATGTTGTCAGGAAAAATAAAGTAGAGACGTTGCATGAAACGACTGTACAACCCAAAATAGAAAAATGTTTACAGGACTAATAGAAGAAATAGGACAAATTAAAGCCATCGAGCGAGGAGCAAAATCTATTCGTTTGAGCATTTCTGCCAATAAAATTATGGATGATGTAAAATTGGGCGATAGCATCGCAACCAATGGAATTTGTCTAACGGTAATAAGTTTCGACTCTGCCGGTTTTACAGCTGATGTTATGCCGGAAACCATGAACAGAACCAGTTTTGGTACACTTGGTACAGGTAGCAAGGTGAACTTGGAAAGAGCTGTTCGTGTTGGCGATCGATTGGGTGGACACATGGTAAGTGGTCATGTGGATGGCTTAGGAGAAATTGTAGGGCAAGAAAAAGATGACAATGCCATTTGGGTGAGTATTGCTGCACCAAAAAACATCCTGAAATATGTAATTGAAAAAGGCTCAATTGCTATTGATGGTATTAGCTTGACAGTAGCCTATGTGGATGAGAAGATATTTAAAGTATCAATCATTCCTTTAACTCAATACGATACAACTTTAACATCTAAAAAAGCTGGTGAGAAAGTCAATTTGGAATGCGACATGACAGCTAAATATATAGAGAAATTCATGTTCCACAGAGAGGAAGAAGAAAAATCGGAGAAATCGGATATTTCAATGGATTTTTTAAAAGAAAACGGATTTGCATAAACAAGACAACAAACAAGATAAGTAATGGAATTTCATACTATTGAAGAGGCGATTGAAGACATCAGACAAGGTAAGATGATTGTAGTGGTGGATGATGAAGATCGCGAGAATGAAGGTGATTTATTAATGGCTGCCGAAATGGTAACCCCTGAGGCAATTAATTTTATGGCTCGTCAGGCCGGAGGATTAATTTGTATGCCAATAGTAAAAGAGCGTTTGGACGAATTGGATATCGATATGATGGTGTACAACAATACCGATGCCAAGCAAACTGCTTTTACTGTTAGTATAGATGCAGCTGATTGTACAACCGGAATTTCTGCTCATGAACGTGCTCATACCATTAAAAGAGTATTGGAAAATGATGCTAAACCAGAAGACTTTACTCGTCCGGGACACATTTTCCCATTGGTAGCTCGTAAAAATGGTGTATTGGTTCGTGCTGGTCATACCGAAGCAGCTGTAGATTTGGCTCGTATGGCAGGTTTGTATCCTGCAGGTGTGATTTGTGAAATCATGAACGAAGATGGTACAATGGCTCGTGTTCCTCAATTGAAGGAATATATCGAAAAGCACGACCTGAAAATGATCACCATTGCTGATTTAATAGAATATCGTCGCCAGACAGAAACCATGATTGAAAAGGTGACCGAAACTGCTATGCCAACACAGCATGGAGAATTCAGAGCTCATGGTTATGTGAATAAAATTACCGGCGAACATCATGTTGCCTTGGTAAAAGGGAATGTTGATACCGATGAGCCTATTCTTACACGTGTTCATTCTGAATGTTTAACTGGAGATGCTTTTGGTTCGCTTCGTTGCGATTGTGGAGAGCAATTACAGGAAGCACTAAAAAGAATTGAAAAAGCTGGCCGTGGTGTATTGTTGTACATGCGTCAAGAAGGTCGTGGAATTGGTTTGATCAACAAGCTTCGTGCCTACCAATTACAAGATATGGGAATGGATACTGTTGAAGCAAACCTTGCTCTTGGCTTTAAAGCTGACTTGCGTGATTATGGTATTGGAGCTGCAATTCTTGCCGATTTGGGAGTTAAGAATTTAAAACTAATGACCAACAATCCACTAAAAGTAGCAGGCTTAAAAGGTTACGGCATCAAGATTGTTGATCGTGAAGAAATTGAAATGACACATCATGAAAAAAATGAATTTTACATGATGACCAAAATGAAAAAAATGGGTCACATGTTACATCAGGATGTGAAGTGGAATCTTCAAAACGATGATAAGAAAGTAAAAGGAATTGAATAAAAAATAATCGAAAAATAGATAATAAAATGAATACAATTGAAGGTAAATTAGTTGCTGAAGGTCTTAAGTTTGGTATCGTAACAGGTCGTTTTAACGAGTTTATTGGAAGCAAATTGTTAGGTGGTGCATTGGATGCAATCAAGCGTCATGGTGCATCAGAAGATGATGTTGATGTTGCTTGGGTTCCAGGTGCATTCGAAATTCCATTGATTGCAAAGCGCATGGTAAAAAGTGGAAAGTATGATGCTGTAATCTGTTTAGGTGCAGTAATTAAAGGTTCTACGCCTCACTTCGACTATGTTTCAAACGAAGTAACTAAAGGTGTAGCACATGTATCATTAGATTCAGAAGTTCCTGTAATTTTCGGTGTTTTAACTGTTGATACAATTGAACAAGCTATTGAACGTGCGGGTACAAAAGCAGGTAACAAAGGTTACGAAGCTGCAGTTTCTGGTATTGAAATGGCTAACTTATTAAAGCAATTGTAATATACCATTTATACTAAAAGATTATATCTTGGTATAATTCTACATTACAGATAAAAAATACTTCATACCAAAAAGTATAAAAGCAAAGAGGCTATCTTTAAAAGATAGCCTCTTTTGTATAAAGTGTATTTTCTTCACACCAAATCACATGCATCTGCAGGCATCCAGTGTTTATCTTTCCCATCCCATTTTACATTGCAACCAATTGGATTGGTCACTGGAGTTGAAATTGTCTTTCCATCCAAATACTCAATAATTGCTCTTTCCAAATCACGTACAGTAACTTTCGAAGTATCCTTCGGATTATCAACAGCTCTTCCCGTATAGATCAACTCCCTCTTCTCATTAAACAAATAAAAGTGTGGTGTCCTTAAAGCACCATAACTAACGGCTATCTCTTGAGTTTCATCATGCAAATAAACCCAAGGAAAATCATTCTCTTCCATTCGGGTAACCATGTGGTCATAGTCATCTTCTTCGTATGTATTGGGAGAATTGGAATTAATTCCAACAAATTCAACTCCATGCGGTATATACTTGTCTGCAATGGCTCTGGTATCCTCATCCGATCCAACAACATAAGGGCAATGATTACAAGTAAAGAAAACCACCAGCAATTTCGATGACTTAAAATCGTTTAACTTATATCGAATACCATCAGTTGCAATCAAATTAAATGCGGGAGCTTTATCTCCAATTTGTAAGGTAAATGCCATTTCTTTCTAGTTTAAAGTTGTTACTCCTTTAAATTTACCGATTATTTTGATAAGTTCTAAATTATCAAGACTGATTTTTAGCATTAACCTTCCATTAATTTAACATTATCTCCTCCCAATTTCTCCTTTAATATTAACACTCATTTAGTAGTAGTTTTAGATACATAAGAGCTGCATTTTTTATACTTGCTATAATAATCATACTATCTCAAGCCTCATAAATTTTAAATAAAAAATCCCTGGAAACAGGTCGTCGGGTTTGTCAATTAAGTCGATACTACTTTCCTTTCGTCACCGGCGATTCTGTTTCTGATTTTACTCCCAATCAGGATAAATCAGATACTTTTTACGGATATTTTTATAAGCTTTCAGATCTTCTTGCCAGCTTTCTCTAATGTCTTCCTCACTCATTCCCTTTTCTATTTGCAGTTTCAACTGATTGGTTCCCGCCAAGTTTCTAAAGAAAGTATTAAAGAATTTTTTATTAGCCTGAAGTTGTTGGTAAGCCTTGATTAGAAAAGACAAATCAAGCGCTTTTCTGTTTCTAAAATCTACCAAATTGTACCTACTCAGATCATATCCATAACATACTTTGCCTTTAAATTTGGGATATTTACTTGCCCCAGGAATACTTCGAGGCGTATAAGAATAACCGTCATTTTTCATATTCGGATGTCCAAAACATTGGAATGGATAATCAGTTCCTCGTCCTGCACTTACCGTGGTACCTTCGAAAAAACACAAAGATGGATACAAGGCAACCGAAAGGGCATTGGGCAAATTGGGCGATGGTTTAACTGGTAAATCGTAAATTTGATTTCGATTCCAATTTCTACAATGGATCACTGTAAGATCACACTTTACACTTCCCTTTAACCAAGCTTCACCATTAATCATTTTTGCATACTCTCCAATAGTTAATCCATAAACAACAGGTACCGGATGCATCCCAACGAATGAAGCGTATTTTTTTTCTAAAAGTGGTCCATCCACGTAATGAGCATTAGGGTTTGGTCGATCTAAAACGATAAGTGGTATATTTTGCTCGGCACATATTTCCATCACATAATGCAATGTTGAAATGTAGGTGTAAAACCGAACCCCCACATCCTGAATATCAAACACCATTACATCAATGCCTTGTACTTCTTCTTTGCTTGGTTTAAAATGTTTGCCATACAGAGAAACTATGGAAATGCCAGTTTTTACATCTTTGCTGTTTTTAATTTTCTCTCCAGCATCGGCAACACCTCGAAATCCATGTTCAGGACTAAATATTCTTTGAATTTTAATGTTTTTTGCAAACAGAAAATCAACTAAATGCTGATTCCCAACCAAAGAGGATTGATTGCCCACAAACCCAACCGATTTGCCTTGAAGCAATGGCAGATAATCCTGAGTATTCTCAGCACCCGGTAATATTTTTAATTCATTCTGTTGTGCACAGGATGTACTCACAATAAACAAGCACATCAAAATTGTATATAAATAAACTCTCATGATATGATTCTTTTCAATTTTAAACAAGATGTAACGATTATGAATTTCGATATTTTCAATTCGAGTTGTAAAATATAAAATTCACCAAACACCCAAAAACATTCGAAATCAATTGCAAATAAAAATAAATTTTAATCATATGAAATTACTACTTTTGTGTTAATCTTAACAAAAAGAATATCAATTTGAATCTGGAATTATTTATAGCTAAAAAAATTACTACGGGTGAAAAAGGCGAAAAGAAAATGTCGCGCCCGATTATTAAAATTGCCAAACTTAGCATTGCGCTTGGCATTAGTGTTATGATTTTAGCTGTAGCCATTGTAACTGGCTTTAAATCTGAAATTACCAACAAAGTAACTGGTTTTGGTTCACACATTCAGATTACCAACTACGATAATAATTCTTCTTTTGAAACCCAACCAATTGATAAAAGCATTATCGATACGAATCTGATAAAGCAGATTCATGGGATTCGACACATACAAGCTTTTGCAACAAAACCAGGTATTCTAAAAACAAAATCAGAGATTCAAGGTATTGTATTAAATGGCATTGGAAAAGATTACGACTGGAGCTTTTTCAGTAAAAACTTGGTTGAAGGTGAAATATTCAAACTAGAAGAAAAGAGCAGTAATCAAATTCTAATCTCAGAAAAATTATCGAAGCTACTGCAAGTTAAAATTGGCGATAAAATATCAGTTTACTTTATCCAACAACCTCCTCGCGAAAGACGCTTTGTTATTTCAGGTATCTACAATACCGGAATGGAAGAGTTCGACAAACTGTTCTTGGTTTGCGATATGCGTCATATCCAAAAACTAAACGACTGGGAAGAAAATCAAGTTAGTGGATATGAAATTTTCATCGATGATTTTGATGAAATATCAGAGCTTACTTACCTGGTAAAACAAAGTACCGCAAGTTCTTTCACAAAAGAGGGAGGCAGTGTAAAAGTTCGAAATATTCTTAGAAAATATCCTCAAATTTTCAGTTGGCTCGATATGCTGGATCTTAATGTTTGGATTATCCTATCACTAATGATTCTGGTAGCAGGTATCAATATGGTTTCTGGATTACTGATCATCATTCTGGAAAAAACCAATATGATTGGGATTTTAAAAGCACTGGGAACAAAAAATTGGTCAATACGAAAAGTATTCCTTTACCAATCAAGCATGATAATTGGCAAAGGAATGTTATGGGGTAATGTTATTGGTATAGGCTTGTGTCTTTTGCAATATTATTTTGAGATCATCCCGTTAGATCCTACCAACTATTACGTTGATACCGTACCGGTTAATCTAAAACTTAGTCATTTACTTTTATTAAATGTTGGAAGTTTAATTGCTACAGTTGCCATGTTGCTAATTCCATCCTATTTAATTACAAAAATTAGTCCGGCTAAAGCCATTAAATTCGATTAAACTATTTCTGCCAACTGGCAACTGCCAATCTCTTTTTACCATCCATTTTAATACTTAATGGCTTGGCAAAACGTACATGCTTAACCGCACCATATTCAGCTATCAAATCCTGTTTTCCGAGCAGTTCATAATCCACAAATGAAGTTTCGGAATGATGATGAACAGAACAATAGCCAATATTCATTGATGTTACATTGTGAAAAAAGTGCGAGCCTGATGAAGCCTCCAATGGGTAATCTGCAAAGCTGGTTTCTACAATCAGTTTTGCATTTGATATATCGTTCCATTTCACAGGAATTCCAATCCATTTGTCTCTTGTTCCCCATCTTCCCGGACCAACCAGCACATAGTTCTTATTTTGCAATCGCATTTTCTCATTCACCGAAGAAATAATTGATGCAATTTCAGGAGTCATTTCCTTTTTAAATAATTCAGGAGCCACATAAATTACATCGCATACCGTATCAATCAGACCATTTCCCATACTCATTTCAGAAAGTAACATCAATCTGTTTCGATCAACCTCTTCCAAATCAACATTATAATCATCAACATTTCCGATTAAAGGTTTTATTTGAAGTAAATAAAAAGATGCCTTTCCCTTTTTATCTTTGGTCAAATCAACCGCAAATTCAATTTCTATTGGCGATCCCATTGCCTCTTTCACAATATCCAAAACCAATTCTATTGTCTTTGCCAATGGAATGTAGTCGTACTTCAGAATATTGGCAAAATTTACAATTCGCGGTCCATAAGCATCTAGTCCTGGACTAATGGTATCATTAACCGAATTGTAAACCGATGCACAATGGGTAAGATTACCGTGTTCTTCCGCATCATCAATTTCCAGTCGAATTAAACCTGCTGTTTCTCCCTCCAATAAATCCACATCTTTCTTCTTCAGGTCAACTGCATAAAATTCAACCTGCGAATTTTTGAACTGATCTTTAGGCGAATTGTTTTCGATAGTTGGAAAAACTGGAGAAAACCTGCAGGCCTTTTCTCCATCCACTACATATTTTCCCAAACCTACAGCAATTACAGCATAGCCTTCTTCAGGCTTCATGTGTCCGTAAGGATAATAATTGTAGGATTGGGCTACGCCTGAAATATGTGGATAGAAAGTATCTTCATAACGATTGCCAACTACTTCCTGAATAACAACAGCCATCTTCTCCTCTTCAAGTTTGTAATTTAAAGCCTGAACATTAGCACGTGATTCCTCAGAAAAAATAGAAGCATAAACCAGTTTTATGGCATCAGTAACTTGTTTTACCCTTTCATTCAAATCAGGATGATTGTTAGGAACCAAATAGGTTTGAAAAACTCCTGCCACAGGCTGCAATAAAGAATCTTCAAACAATCCAGAAGAACGAATGGCCAATGGTTGATCAAAATTCATCAACATGATCCTGATTTTTTGCACCAGTCTTAATGTAAGATCCGAAGCCAAGAACAAACGCTGCACTTCCTTGTAATCGGGCAAATCTTTGGTTCTATCCAATAAATTATTTCTATCGATAAACGATTCATATTCGTCAACACCAATAACTGCAGTCATTGGAGCTTTAATATTGATATCTTTAATGTATCGGCTCAAGTCAAGATTAAACAACATTGAATTGATAAAAGCCAAACCTCTTCCCTTTCCTCCCAAAGAACCTGTTGAAAGGGTCACGATATTATTGGCATTAAGCACTTGATCGGAATTGAACTCAACCACTTTACCTTTGTTCTTCTCATTCCTATAATTCTGAATCACATTAATCAGGTAGTCGCGCACATCTTCGGCCGATTTAAAATCACCTATATTGTAGGGAGCAATCATTTTTGCAACACGTATCTCACCTCGCGCCATCAACCAAAGTGAGAAATGATTTTTATTGGCATGATAAACCAAAGACTCTGCAGGAATATGATACAAGTACTCTTCAAATTCCCTTAAAGATTTTGCCGTAGCAATTTCATTACCATCAGCGTCTTTGTATACAAAATCGCCAAAACCCAGAAACTGTCGGATAAACAAGCGAATATCATGACGCAATGTTTCTGAATTTTTGTTGATAAAACTACACTTTAAATTAAATGCATGAGCTGCATTGGTAACATCCGAAGATTGTAGGATTACAGGTAAATTTGGATATTCATCCTTAATTTCTTTCACCAATTGTATTCCGGCATCTTCTTCGAATACTCCTTCTTTTGGAAATTTCACATCCGAAATTAAGCACAATAGAAAATCTTTAAACTTGTAATAAATATTCATGGCCTCTTCGTAATTCGAAGCCAGCAAGATTTTCGGACGAGCTCTCAAGCGAAGAATCTTGTATTGAGCATCGGTACTTACATCATCAATAATTCTTTGGGTTTGCGCCAATACACTCTGATATAGCATTGGCATATAACGTGAATAGTATTTGGCAGAATCTTCCACCAGAAGTATTACTCGAGAAAGCCCTATTTTCGTATCATTATCAACATTTACCTTGTCTTCCAGCGATTTGATCATTGCAAAAAACACTTGCGATTCTCCGTTCCAAACAAAAATTTTATCCACCGTTTTTAGCTCGGTTCGCTGTTCTTCAAAAAGAGCAATATCCGCATCGTTGTTCAGCAGGAGGAAAATTGAGATGTATGGAAATTCACTTTTAATCTTTTCACTGTATTCTATTGGAGTTTTTTTATCGACACCAACCATCAGAATGATCATATCAAAGTGCTTGCTGTGCAACTGCTCCATGGTTTCCTCCAAGGTAGAAACTCCTGTTACACGAGGCATTGAAGTCAAATTCAACTGCTGATACTCACCTGAAATCTGCTCTGCAAAACGCCCTTCTCTCTCAATACAATAGGCATCGTACAAATTTGCAACCAGCAAAATCTCCTTCACCTTAAATGGCATTAAATCGTGATAAATATCCCGATCAGCATTATTCTTGTTTAGAAAATTTTGAAGCAGTTTTCTATTGGTAACAGGTACGTAAGGTCCAATAATTTCCTTTTTTGCTTCGCTCTTATATTTTGCTTGTGTTAAAAGTTGCTTTCCTGTTTCACTATTTATGTACCCAACAATAATGCTCGCAAGATTCTCAACCAAATGTCTTTCTTCCTTTAAGAAAGGCCCTTCATCCAAACTTGGAAACTTTTTTACATAGCAAATCTCTATTCTTCCACTTTTATTGTCAATGGTCATGAATTCCTGAGTCATGGTCCATTGCGATAATCGAAAGCCAGAACTCAAATACTCTTGTCCATCGAAAATGATTCGTGCCACTGTAAACTCAGGATATTGCCATGCTTTAGGTAGTATAAAACAGATTTGTTGCAGGGTATCTTCAATAGATTTTCCTTCCTTTATTATTCCTGTAGTTTGATTTATTGCGGCTAATTCTTTTAGTCTTTCAATATTCTCCGCTATAATCCTGTTAATTCCTTGATTTTTATCGGATTCTGTGTTCATAGGTTTAGGGCTTACGTAGATACAATAAAAATTAAGTGCCAAAATTCAATATTTAAGCACTAATAATGGGCTCTCTTAAATTTAATGAATTTAAACGAATTCTAACAGCTTGACCTTGAATGAATTCTTTCATACCTTTAATAGTGTAAGCGGTTATCCAAAAGGCTGTTTACAAATTGCACCCAGAATAAATCATGTCTAACTTAAACTTTTTGCATCATGACAACCATGTTCAAAGCCCCATCCAGTAAGGAATTTATGGATAATTTAATTGGTAGAACACCTGGTGAGGTAGAATTTCATCAAGCAGTTCACGAAGTTGTTGAATCCTTAATGCCATTTCTGGAAGAAAATCCTAAGTACAAAACAGCTAAAGTTCTTGAGCGTATTTCAGAACCTGAAAGAGTAATCATTTTTAGAGTTCCATGGGTTGATGATAAGGGAGAAATCCAGGTAAACAGAGGATATCGCGTTGAGATGAATAGTGCAATTGGACCATACAAAGGAGGTCTGCGCTTTCACCCAACTGTAAATCTTGGAATCCTTAAATTTTTAGCTTTTGAGCAAGTATTTAAGAACAGCTTAACTACACTGCCAATGGGTGGTGGTAAAGGAGGATCTGATTTTGATCCTAAACAAAAATCCGATGGCGAGGTAATGCGTTTCTGCCAAAGTTTTATGACAGAACTATCGAAACACATTGGACCGGACACCGACGTTCCTGCAGGAGATATTGGTGTTGGCGGACGTGAAATTGGATTCATGTTCGGTCAGTACAAGAGACTTCGCAACGAGTTTACCGGAGTTTTAACCGGAAAAGGTGCCGAATGGGGAGGAAGTTTAATTCGCCCTGAAGCTACTGGTTATGGTAATGTATACTTTGCCGAAGAAATGCTTAATGCTAAAGGAGACAGTTTAAAAGGTAAAATTGTTACCGTTTCCGGATCTGGAAACGTAGCCCAGTTCACGGTTGAAAAAGTAAATGAACTAGGTGGTAAAGTTGTTACTCTTTCCGATTCTTCAGGATTTATTTATGATCCGGATGGAATTGACGAAGAAAAATTGACCTATGTAATGCGTTTGAAGAATATAAAACGCGGAAGAATTGAAGAGTATGCTAAAAAGTACAAGGTAGGTTATTTCCCAGGCGAAAGACCTTGGGGAGTAAAATGTGATGTTGCCTTACCTAGTGCTACTCAAAATGAAATTAACGAAGATGAAGCGAAAACTCTAATTGAAAATGGTTGTATTTGTGTTTCCGAAGGAGCTAATATGCCATCAACTCCAGAAGCAATCGAGGTTTATTTGGAAAATGAAATTCTATTTGGTCCAGGTAAAGCTGCCAATGCTGGTGGAGTTGCTGTTTCAGGACTGGAAATGTCGCAAAATGCAATGCGCATAAGTTGGACTCGCCAAGAAGTTGACAATCATTTGAAACGCATCATGAAAGACATTCATTCAACTTGTATTAAGTATGGTAAAACTTCTAATGGATTTGTAAACTACGTAAATGGAGCAAATATTGGTGGTTTCGTAAAGGTTGCCAATGCCATGATTGCACAAGGAATCGTATAAATTGATTTGTAATATTTAAAATGAGCTTGCTTCAAATATGAAGCAAGCTTTTTTTTGAAAGTCCTGAAAAGTTTAAAACAGCTTCAACCTACTATTTTCATTGTAAGAGTTCGCATTCTTGTCATCAGACCTGCCATTGTTTCCCTCAATGTTAACAAGTGCACCGTCTGACCTGCCATCTGCATCGAGAGACCTGCCAAGTGCAGGCTCAATGTTAATATCTGCACCGTCATTGTTGATAACCGCATCGTGAGATCTGTCATCTGCGTCGTCAGACCTGCCATCTGCAAGCTATTTGTTGATATCCGCACGCTCATTGTTAATAAGTGCAATGCACTTGGTAGGAATTAGCTTGCTTTTCTTAGGTCTCTCGATGCAGATGGTAGTTATGACTGTGCATTTGGCAGGCATCACAATACTTTTAGTGAGTGTGAACCTAACGTTGGCAGGGATGACGGTTCAATTGACAGTCCAGAAGGAGCAACTATCAACTCGATTACAAATATTGATAATATTCTGATCAAAAAATGAAAGTATGAGATAACTAATGATATTCAAGACACATCACATTTCAATTCTCACCTGATTATTGTTTTAGATAAAAATTCATTTCTTAAGTATAAACTAACATGTTTTAAATTATTCTGTTAATTTTAAACAGCTTAATTAAATCACATACAAAATGAATCAAATCAACTCAAACCCAGCCATCAAACAAGGATGGCTACGTGCAATTCTAATAATAATTCCATTCATAATATTTACAATTACATTCCTAATATTAGGAAAAGTTATAAGCAACTTAATTATTGAGTCACTTATAAATAAATCCATTGCGGATGAATCAGTTCTTTCCCAATCTAAAAAATTATTTACTCAATTTTTTGGCACTATTGGAACATTGCTTATTGTTTGGATTTTCACTCGATTTATAGATCGAAAAAAACTAATCGATCTGGGTTTCTCGCTTAAAAATAGAGGCAAAGATATTCTGTATGGTCTTCTAGCTGGTTCTTTACTAATAGGAATAGGATTTGGAATCCTATGGATAAATGGTAATCTAACTATTACAAATATTAATTTTAATTTATTCAATTTATTTCAAAGTGTTCTTATTTTCTGTTTCGTATCTCTAAACGAAGAAGTAATTGTGCGAGGCTATATTCTTCCCAACTTTATGGATTCAATGAACAGATATCTGGCTTTGATTCTATCCTCGTTAATTTTTACAGCATTGCATTTAATGAATCCTAACGTATCATTTTTAGGAATTACAAACATCTTTCTTGCTGGAATCCTATTGGGAATTGGATATATTTTCACCAAAAACTTATGGTTTCCGCTCGCCTTGCATTTTAGCTGGAACTTTTTTCAAGGACCAATTTTTGGTTTCGAAGTAAGCGGAACAGAAAGCGATACTTTAATTTCTCAAACCATTACAGGCAATGAAATTCTTACCGGAGGTAAATTTGGTTTTGAGGGTTCCTTACTTGCCAGCATACTTTGTACAGCATGTATTGTCTTATTCTGGTTTATCTACAAAAAGCAGGATTATAAATTGTTAAAAGCTTAACGCTATGAAAAAGATTCTATTCTTATTCCTATCAGTTATACTCTTTTCTTGTACAAAGCAACAAGAATCCATTCTTGATGCATACAAAGCAAATGACCTACAAGAAATATTCGAACAAGCGAACGTGAATGGTTGTTTTATTATTCATGATTTTAAAAATAATAAATCACTGGCATACAATCCTGAACGATTGGATTCTGCCTTCCTTCCTGCATCTACTTTTAAAATCATTAATTCGATGATTGCACTGGAAACAGAAGTAATTAAAGACGAAAATGAGATCATTAAATGGGATGGTAAAAAACGTTTTATTGAAGCATGGAATCAGGATCATAACCTGGCATCCGGAATAAAAAATTCTGTTGTTTGGTTTTACCAGGAATTGGCAAGGCAAATTGGTGAAGAGAGAATGAATTATTGGGTTGAAAAAGCTGATTACGGGAATAAAGACATTGGGGGAAAAATTGATCTTTTCTGGTTGAATGGAGATATTCGAATCACGCCTAACCAACAAATTGATTTCCTAAAAAGATTGTATTTAAACCAATTGCCATTTCAAAAGAAAAATCAGGAAACGGTAAAAAAGATTTTACTTGTAGAACAAACAGATGACTATTCAATTAGAGCAAAAACAGGATGGGCAGCACGCATAGAACAAGAAATTGGTTGGTATGTTGGTTATCTTGAAAACGAGAACAATGTCTACTTTTTTGCCTTAAACATGAATATCAATTCATCAGATGAAGCCAAATATCGAAAACAAATAACAACAGATATTCTAAAAGTTTTAAATTTGACAAGATAATAATCTACTAAACCTAAATACAAAACAATGAAAATCATAGGGACCAAGGTATTTGTATTGATAATGCTTTTTACAGCAAGCACTTGTTTTGCTAATAAAAGTGTAAATGACGATGAATATGCAAAAGATGTAAAACATCTTTTTCAGGTAAATGGATCTGCGAATAGCTTCAAAAAGTCAATCAAAACCATGCTTGAACATTTTAAATCGCAAGAATCCAATGTTCCGGCAAGTTATTGGGAAAAAACAGAAGCTGAATTTTTAAAAACTTCCTTTGATGATTTATATGATATGATTGTTCCCATATACAGAAAGAATCTATCACATGAAGATGTAAAGGCAATGATTGCTTTTTTTGAATCGGATGCTGGTAGAAGAATTGCCCAAAAAACTCCTGCTATTACAGCGGAAAGTATGCAAGCAGGTATGATTTGGGGGCAAGAAGTCGGGAGAAGAATTCATGAAGACATACAAAGCAAGGGATTTAAAATAAGATTACCTTTCACTCCTTAATTTATTTGATTTTTAGACTGTAAACCTGTCATTTATCATTTCTTATGCAATGAATAATATGTACATTTTGGGGTTACTAATTTAACCCGAAATGAGTACTAAAATTACACCCAAACAAAACTATGAACTCACCCGACAACAAATTGGCTATGTAGACAGAAGGCTCGCCACGCCTGAAGACTATCGTAGAATTGGATTTAAGTCGGGTTTAGAAGTTCATCAACAACTTGCCACAAAAGAGAAGTTGTTTTGCCATTGCCCTTGTGGCGTATTTCAAAAAAACGGAGATTACGATGCCGAAGTAATTCGCCACATGCGACCTGCCATGAGTGAATTAGGTGGATACGATGGAACCGCTCTTATGGAATTTAAAACCCGTAAGAACATCATTTATCGAATCAACAACGAAACCGCATGTACCTACGAAGTTGATGATACTCCTCCGTTTAAAATTAACCCGGAAGCTCTAGAAATTGCACTCAAAATATCTTTGCTTAGCAAACTTAATGTGGTTGGCGAAGTTCACATCACCAGAAAGCAATATCTGGATGGAAGTATTCCTACAGGATTTCAACGTACGGCAATTCTTGGCGTAAATGGTCATATTCAACTTCGAAATAAAAAGGTAAACCTGATACAACTTAGTATAGAAGAGGATTCTTGTCGAGAAATAGCCGATGTGGGGCATGAAAGGTGGTACAAAACCGATCGCTTAGGGATGCCACTAATCGAAACGGTTACCGCTCCGGAGCTGGTAACCCCAGATGAATTAAGAGAAACTGCTGAATACATTCGTTTCTTAAACAGAAGCACCGGTTTGGTTCGAACAGGAATGGGCGCTGGACGCGAAGATGTAAATGTTAGTTGCCGAGGCGGCTCAAGAGTAGAAATAAAAGGAGTGGCTCACAACAAATGGATTCCAGAACTTTCTCACAACGAAGCATTCCGTCAATGGGCTTTGTTACACATCCGAAAACTATTGTTAGAGAGAACCAAGAAGGAAAAATGGCAAGTAAATCATATGGAATTGGATCCTCACGAGTTTAAATTCACTTACCTGCCTTTGGTTGAATGCAAAGAGAAACAGCATAAAATCATTGCCATCAATATTCCTGAATTTAAAGGATTCCTTTCCCATTTTACTCAGCCAGATCAGGTTTTTGCGGATGAAATCTCTCAAAGATTAAAAGTGATTGCTTGTATCGAAAAGCCAAATATGGTTCATTCGGAGCAAGAAGATCTAACCATTTCTGATCATGATTTTGCTACGATTCGCACACATCTTAATACCAATAATAATGATGCACAAATCATTATTTGGGGACCGGAAGAGGACATGGAAACAGCTATAGAAACTGTGGTTGAACGTTGCGAAATGATTTTTGATGGAGTTCCTAATGAAACTAGAAAATCCTTTCCAGATGGAACAACCATATTCGAAAGAGTTCTTCCTGGCGCCGATAGAATGTATCCTGATACAGATTCTTGTCCAATTCCTTTATCTAATGAATACATCGAAAAATTAGGTAAAGATTTGCCTCAAGATATATCTGAAAGAATAGAATTACTAAGCAAATGGGCAGTACCTGCCGATGCTTTCCATTTCATTCTAAGTAAGAATATTTTCCCAATAATAGAAGAAATTTGCGAACGCTTTAAATTCGATCCTAAACGTGTTGCAATCTTCTTTGGCCATACCTACAAGAATATTGTTGGAAAACAAAAGGCACATAATGATTTCAATTACCGAAAATTGATAGGACTATTTAAGTTCATACGAGAAAAAGGTCTGCACATTAATATTGCAAAATACCTACTCCCAATATTGTTCCAACATCCAAGCATGGAATTTAATTCTATGCTAACCGCTTTAAAATTTAAAAAACGAAGCTTGGATGAATTGGCTGCTCCAATAGATTTCTTAGCGGAGAAATACCGTGATATCAGAAAAACAGATGATAAGGAAGAAGCTGCAAACTGGATTATGGGTCAACTACATAAGCAAGCTATTGGAAATATTGAGTTAAGAGATTTAAGAGAAATCATCGATAAACGATTACAATAATGGAAGATCTTTTTCAAGGATATAAGGGTGATGCTCTGGAAACCCTCAAAAAATATAATGTAAGAGTATGGGGAAAAACTCATATTGTAACAACCAGAGGTGAGTTTGATGGTACAATTTTACCGCGTGCCGAAAATGATGACGATCAACATATCGTTTTAAAAATTGATACTGGTTATAACATTGGGATTAATATTACTACCATCAAGGAAATGAAGGAAACAGGCTATAAAAAGGCCAATTACAAAGTTCCTGAAAAAGAATTTCCTTACACCGAAGGACAGCCAAAGGTGAAATTATTTGGAACTGGAGGAACCATTGCTTCTCGCCTTGACTACAGAACCGGAGCTGTTATTCCAGCCTTTTCGCCAGGTGAATTATATGGGTCTGTTCCCGAATTGGCAGACATATGTAACTTAACAACAGAGAAAGTTTTTGCCGTATTTAGTGAGAACATGGGACCACAGCAATACATCTCTTTAGCCATTGCCATTGGCAAGGAAATAGAAAATGGAGTTGATGGAATCATTATTGCCCACGGAACCGATACACTTCACCATACTGCAGCTGCACTTACCTATATGGTTCAAAATTTACCAGTTCCAGTTGTTTTGGTTGGTTCTCAACGATCATCAGACAGACCTTCTTCTGATGCAGCTTTGAATTTAATGCATTCAGCAATTGCAGCAGGTCACGGCGATATAGCAGAAGTGATGGTGTGTATGTTTGGTCCTACTTCGGATGAATATGGATTCCTTCATAGAGGTACAAGAGTTCGAAAAATGCATTCGAGTTACCGCTCCACTTTTAGGACATTAGGAGATACACCATTGGCAACCGTTACGAGAAAAGGTGTTAAAGCAATTAAGAAAAGATACAATCATCGTCGAAAAGATAAGGACGTTAAGATTCTTCCCTATTTCGAAGAAAAAGTAACCATCGTTTACTATTATCCGAACATGCAACCTGATGTAATCGATGCATTGGTTGATTGCGGATACAAAGGAATTATTATTGCAGGAACCGGACTTGGGCACGTCAACAAACCAGTTTATCCTGCTTTAAAAAGAGCGGTTGAAAAAGGTGTTCATATATTCATGACTGTCCAAACGCTTTGGGGGTATACTCATATGTTTGTTTATGATACGGGTAGAGATTTAATGGCAATGGGGGTAGTTCCTTTAGACAATATGCTTCCTGAGGCTGCATATATTAAATTGGGTTGGGCTCTTGGTCAAACTAACGATAGACAAGAGGTTATCGATATCATGGAAACACCTATTAATGATGAAACCACAAAACGAGAACCATACAATGGATATTTACTTTACCAGGGTGGTGTACCTGAGGTAGAACAATTTGTTAAGAATTTTAGAAAATAATTTGAACCCGGCTAGTGGCCGGGTTTTTTAATGAATTTCAATAAAGTTTAATCTTTTTTTGACAGCTTGGGGAAACTTTATTTCTATCTTTAAGTAAGATTTGAAAAAGGATTATATGAATTTATTAGATACAACATTTGATTTAGAACAATTCACACAACAATTAAATAATGAGCTCAATAATGGTCTTCCAGGCTTTGATGCTCAAAAAATAATGTCGCCTTCAATTCGTAAACATGCTCTAAAAACAAGTGATCCTTCGATTGCCAGAGACAGTAGTGTTCTATTACTCTTCTATCCCAAAGATGGCCAATTGTTCCTTCCATTTATAAAAAGAACTTCAGGAAACACAAATCATAGCGGCCAAATTAGTTTACCAGGTGGTAAATACGAAGAGAGTGATTCTAATAGAACCGTTACTGCAATTCGTGAAACCAATGAAGAACTTGGGGTGGATTGCAAAAAAATTAAAATATTAGGCTTCTTAACTGAATTATATATTCCTGTAAGCAATTTTATGGTACTTCCTGTTTTAGGCTATTGCAAACAACGACCTGATTTCAAAATGAACCCTTTTGAAGTGGAAGAAGTTATCGAAATGCCTGTACAGCAACTTCTTTCTAAAGAAAATATTTCAAAATTTAGTTTTACCAAAAATGGTCTCACAATAAACGCCCCATATTTCAATGCCAATGGACACAAAGTATGGGGAGCTACTGCAATGATTTTATCTGAATTACGAGAGGTATTCTTAAGAGCTGCTTTGATCCGTTAAAGCCATATTTTTGTAATGCTTGTATCGATCTAAGATCTTAATTACATACCAATAAGGTTCTTGTCCACGACAGTATCCATACTTTACCACCGGATCATTAAAGAATTCAGGCTTTGATTTATTCAATAAATAATAATCAACACTACCTTTCCATTGATCTGGGTTCTTACCATTCTTTTGCGCTAATCTTCGTGCATCAAGAATATGTCCCAAACCAACATTATACGAAGCCAATAAAAATTCTAACTTATCAGTTTTGTCTCCCAATGTTTTATCGAGTTTAGCTTCTAAATATTTTAAGTGCTTCACTCCAGCCTCCACATTTTCCTGAGGAGTTGATAAAGAATCAACATCGTATCGATATGCTGTTTCAGGCATTAATTGCATCAAACCAAAAGCTCCAACCCACGAGCGTGCTTTAGGATTAAAGTTTGATTCTTGATAAACCAAAGCCGATAACAATCTCCAATCCCAATCAATCAGTTTTGCATTTTTCCTTAGCAAATCGTCATATTCAGATATTTTACCACTCTTTAAAGTAAAGTATTCACTTTGAAGCATCTCTTCAATTCTGCTACTTTTAAAATATTTTCTGTAAATAATTCTGTATTCCCTTGTTTTCTGGAAATCAATCAACCACATATTAATATCTTTGGTAAGCTCATCGGTTCCTTTTCGCAAAGCCCAAGCTAAATTTTGTGGCTCACTCAAATGCGTTCGAATATCAATATTTGGATAATAAGTCTGGTTCACCATTGCAACATTCTCATCGGCAATCGTATAGGAAATCTCTCTATTTGCTACTTTAGAAATTAATTCCTCTACCTCCATTTGATCCACAGGAATAATCTGAATATCATTATTTCCAGTATTCGATATTCTATTCAGCCTTTCCTCAAACGAAGATCCTTTCGGGACGTGAATTTGCTTCCCAAATAATTGCGATTTTTCACTCACATATCCAACAGGACGAATAGAATCATTAATTTGTATTAATACTTGACGTGATTGACTATGAGATACAGTGAAGTTAAACCTCTCTACCCTATCTCCAGTCACCGCCAAATTCATACCTAGTAAATCAACATCACCGCGTTCCAAAGCATCAAAAGAAGAAACCAAATCATTACTTACCGTCAAATCAAGCTTAACATTTAAATGCTTAGCTAAAGCTTTCAGCATTTCATACTGAAACCCCATAGTTCTACCTTTGTAAATAAAATAGTTAGTAGAATTATAATCGGTAATCACTCTTAGTTTTCCACGCAGCTTTACATGCTTCAATTCTACAATGGGTTTCTCTTGCATTTGTAACTTCGCAAGCTTTCGTTGCTGATTACAAGTTTGCAAAAACACCATGAAAATCAAAGGTATAAGTAGCTTTATGTATTTAAATTGCGACATAAAATTCTCCCTTCCTAATATTAAATTAGAAATAAACAGGTCTTAAACCAAGAATTATTTGATTTATCTTCTTGGTTCCTTTTAAGAATTCTTAATTGTAAAAAGTCCAAATTAATCCGTATTTCAGCATAGACGGATTGATTGGATAATGAAGTGCTGAAAAATAGTTTTTACTTCCAATAGAAGCGTTTGCATGCTCATACATGACAAATAAACGTGTTCTTTTTATTCTAAAATTAAAGTACACATTTACCTTAGGATAATCCCCTAGCTCCTTTTGATCTTGCAAAAAGAACTGCCCCGTAGCAGGCATATAATCTGGAGCGTAAAAACTTGTATTATAATGTATCGATACACCAGTTTGTATGCCTAATGCACCATTAAAGAATTCATTTTTATAATAGTTATTACTATAGATTGATAAAGTTGGAAGTGGTAAAACCTTCTCATTTGAACTATTTTGACCAACCAAGCTTTGGTTTAGATAAAAGTTCCCTAACTTGAAATTTTTCTGCAAATATCCTGTTAAAACAGAAATTCCACTACTGGCTTGTTCAGGTGTTGCCTGCAACCCAAAATAAGTATAATTATCTATCTGACAGAAATTTGCACCAATTTTAAATCTATATTTCTTATTAAAATATTCTACACCTGCACGTAATTCATTTTGTTTGTCAAGCTTTAAATCCCATTGCTGATGATTTCCATAGTACTTCTCCATAATGTAATTTGGAGTAGTCGATTCCAATCTCCCGGAAAGCTTAAAACCATGCCCAGAATTCTTTTCACCAAACCATTTTGTTAATTGATAATCCAAATCAAAATCATTTTGGCGATATCCTTCGAACACATATTTACCAACTGCTTTCCAGTTTACAGATTTTCCAGATAAACTAAATAGGCTTGCAACAAGTTGATTATTATGGATATTTTCATCCTTTTGTTGCCAAGCGTATTGAGATACATTTCTTCTAAGATTATATTTCAAGAATTCACTTTCTATACCAAATCTTGCTCCTAAGCGAATCCATTTGTTTTCATTCTCATTAAAAACAATTTGAAAAGTATTCTTAACCATTACTTGTTCAACCTTATCAAAAGTTGAATTTTGATTCAAGAAAAAGTTAGGATAAAATTCTTTATTCAGATTTTCATCCTTAAACTGCCAACTATTTTTCCCGTAATTCAAAGTATATAATAAATCAATAGCATACGAATAAGTTGTATCTTTTTCGATTACTATTTCTCTTTCCTTACCAATACCATAGGAATGATTCATAAACAAATTAAAATTTGTCAATTTCGATTTCCCTTCGGTTAAATTTATTTGGATATTTTCAGGTTCTTCATCACCATCGGTAACTAAATCGTCATTAACAACACCACCATTTTCATTTGCATTAATGCGGTTCATATTTAAAACCAGATTCATTCCATAATTTCTCTTCTTGTAACTCGAGAAAACAGTTAAGTCATACAATTTAGTCTTCTGATTCTGATATTGACCATCACTTGAAATTAAATCGTATTTAATACCAAAGTTCCAGTTAGGTGAAATGTTTTGTGTTTGCAGAACCTTTAATAAGTTTTCAGATTGTCCTTTTGGTCCACCAGTTTCATAAAATAACCTAGTGTAAGGAGTGGTTGTATTAAAATAAACAATATCTTCAGGTTTGTCCATATAAGCTCTATACGCATCGAAAAATAAAAACTCATCTTTTTCCCTATCAATGTAAATGTTACTTTGATAAGCCGCTCCTAAATTTCCCAAATATGAATTAGAAATACTCTTTTGATAGATCGGATTGTAATTTTGAATTTCTCCTAGTACTGTATCCAAATTGAATTCGCGAACTGAAGAATTCATATCTGTAAGTTTCCAAGTTTTGATTACAGATTCAACATTGTAACCTAGACTATCCAACATCTTAGAATCATCTTTCTTTGATTTTTGAGACATTGATTTTCCATCAGGTCCAATGCTAGCACCAGATAATTTTCTTTGTGCAAAAGAAATTGTGCTTAGTCCAAATACAAGAGCTAATATTATGAAATATTGTTTCATAGCGTACAAAGATATACAAACTGAGACGAACTTAAACAGATTGTTTAAAAATATAGGTTAAAAAACCTTAAGCGTGAGTTAATGAATCTAAATTCAAGGTAAGCGGAAGCTTTTTAAAACTTCAAATATTGTTATTTAGATATTGATTTATAAAAATCAGAGCATATAAAAAAGAGTCTCACTCCTTAATGGAATAAGACTCTTTAAAGGTTGGCGTCGACCTACTCTCCCACATCTCTGCAGTACCATCGGCGCTAACGGGCTTAACTTCTCTGTTCGGAATGGGAAGAGGTGGAACCCCGTCGCTATAAACACCTAAAATCGTTTGTTGATCTCTCAACTAAATATCATAGACACATTGAAAAGTAAAATAAAAGAACCAAATCACGTAAGATTCAGCGATTGACCTCGCCACTCAGAAGCTTTCGGGTAATTAGTATTGCTCGACTTTGACGTTACCGCCTTTACATCTGCAACCTATCAACGTTATCGTCTCTAACGACCCTTAAAGGAAATCTCATCTTGAGGTAGGCTTCGTGCTTAGATGCTTTCAGCACTTATCCCTGCCCAACGTAGCTACTCTGCTATGCAGCTGGCGCCACAACAGATACACTAGAGGTTAGTCCAACCCGGTCCTCTCGTACTAGAGTCAGATCCTCGCAAATTTCCAACGCCCACAACAGATAGGGACCGAACTGTCTCACGACGTTCTGAACCCAGCTCGCGTGCCACTTTAATGGGCGAACAGCCCAACCCTTGGGACCTTCTCCAGCCCCAGGATGTGACGAGCCGACATCGAGGTGCCAAACCGCTCCGTCGATATGAGCTCTTGGGAGCGATCAGCCTGTTATCCCCGGAGTACCTTTTATCCTTTGAGCGATGGCCCTTCCATACGGAACCACCGGATCACTATGCTCTACTTTCGTACCTGCTCGACCTGTATGTCTCACAGTCAAGCACCCTTGTGCCATTGCACTCTTCAGACGATTACCAAACGTCTTGAGGGTACCTTTAGAAGCCTCCGTTACTCTTTTGGAGGCGACCACCCCAGTCAAACTACCCACCACACACTGTCCGTCGTTAGACGTTAGACTTCAGATAAGCAAAGGGACGTATTTCAAGGATGACTCCACGATACCTGGCGATACCGCTTCATAGTCTCCGTCCTATCCTACACATCACTTACCCAAAATCAATGTGAAGCTGCAGTAAAGGTTCACGGGGTCTTTCCGTCCCGTTGCGGGTAATCGGCATCTTCACCGATACTACAATTTCACCGAGCTCATGGCTGAGACAGTGCCCAGATCGTTACACCATTCGTGCAGGTCGGAACTTACCCGACAAGGAATTTCGCTACCTTAGGACCGTTATAGTTACGGCCGCCGTTTACTGGGGCTTCATTTCAGACCTTCGCTTACGCTAAGCCCTCCACTTAACCTTCCAGCACCGGGCAGGTGTCAGGCCTTATACTTCATCTTTCGATTTTGCAAAGCCATGTGTTTTTGGTAAACAGTCGCCTGGGCCATTTCACTGCGGCCTCCCGAAAGAGGCGTCCTTTCTCCCGAAGTTACAGGACCATTTTGCCGAGTTCCTTAGCCATGAATCACTCGAGCGCCTTAGTATTCTCTACTTGACTACGTGTGTCCGTTTGTGGTACGGGTCTCTATTACCTGAAGCTTAGAGGTTTTTCTTGGAAGTAAAATTACACGCACTATCAGCGCTGCCGTAGCATTGCTGTACTATCAGATTTCAGCTCAACTTGCGGATTTACCTACAAGTCTCATAGCATACGTCCTTCAACGAACTATTCCGTCAGTTCGCGGCGTTGTCATCTCTTCGTCACCCCATCGCAGTAATAGAAAGTACCGGAATATTAACCGGTTGTCCATCGAGTTCGCCCTTCGGCTACCCCTTAGGTCCCGACTTACCCTGATCCGATTAGCGTTGATCAGGAAACCTTAGTCTATTGGCGTGCGGGTTTCTCGCCCGCATTATCGTTACTTATGCCTACATTTGCTTTTCTAAAAGCTCCACAATACATTACCATACTGCTTCTGCGCCGTTAGAATGCTCCCCTACCAGTTAGAATAAATTCTAAATCCATAGCTTCGGTGGTATATTTATGCCCGATTATCATCCACGCAAGATCGCTCGACTAGTGAGCTGTTACGCACTCTTTAAATGAATGGCTGCTTCCAAGCCAACATCCTAGCTGTCTAAGCAATCTCACCTCGTTTGTTCAACTTAACATACACTTGGGGACCTTAGCTGATGGTCTGGGTTCTTTCCCTCTCGTCTGTGGACCTTAGCACCCACAGGCTCACTGCCAGATATAAGTTATAGCATTCGGAGTTTGTCTGGATTTGATAGGCGGCGAAGCCCTCGCATCCAATCAGTAGCTCTACCTCTATAACTCTCGACTCTGACGCTGCACCTAAATGCATTTCGGGGAGTACGAGCTATTTCTCAGTTTGATTGGCCTTTCACCCCTACCCACAGTTCATCCGAACACTTTTCAACGTGTGACGGTTGGGCCCTCCACTCTGGTTTAACAGAGCTTCAGCCTGACCATGGGTAGATCACCAAGTTTCGCGTCTACCCCCACTAACTTTACGCCCTATTCAGACTCGCTTTCGCTTCGACTACGCACCTGAAGTGCTTAATCTCGCTAGTGAGGAGTAACTCGTAGGCTCATTATGCAAAAGGCACGCAGTCACACCATATAGGTGCTCCTACCGCTTGTAGGCGTACGGTTTCAGGTACTCTTTCACTCCTCTGTTCGAGGTGCTTTTCACCTTTCCCTCACGGTACTTGTTCACTATCGGTCTCTCAGGAGTATTTAGCCTTACCAGATGGTCCTGGCAGATTCACACAGAATTCCTCGTGTTCCGCGCTACTCAGGATACTACTAGATTCACTTTGCTTACGTGTACGAGACTATCACTCTCTATGGTATGTCTTTCCAAACACTTCCACTTCACGCCGATCATCATATTATAGTCCTACAACCCCACCATTGCCGAAACAATAATGGTTTGGGCTAATCCCCGTTCGATCGCCACTACTAGGGGAATCACTTTTGTTTTCTTCTCCTCCGGTTACTTAGATGTTTCAGTTCTCCGGGTTTGCCTCCTTTCGGATACTCATTGCTGAGTGGGTTGCCCCATTCGGAAATCTACGGATTAATGGTTATTTGCACCTCACCGTAGCTTATCGCAGCTTATCACGTCCTTCATCGCCTCTGAGAGCCTAGGCATCCGCCATACGCCCTTAATTACTTCTTTTTGTGCCAATAAAAGTATAAACTTTCATCACGAAATCAATCGTTGTTTCTTTACTTTTTGGTTACTTCTACTTTACTACTTTCAACATGTCAAAGAACTTTAATACACCATCGTATTATGTGGAGAATATCGGAGTCGAACCGATGACCTCTTGCGTGCAAGGCAAGCGCTCTAGCCAGCTGAGCTAATCCCCCATAAGCATTATTGTAGTCCTGCGCAGATTTGAACTGCGGACCCCTACATTATCAGTGTAGTGCTCTAACCAACTGAGCTACAGGACTAAATTAATAATCCATATGCTAGCGGTCTTAAACACCCTAACGCTATGGGTTATGGTATATTAAATGAAAACAAGTAAAAAGTTAGGCAAAACAGTAATGAAACCTGTCTGTTACCATAAACCTATTGTCGATATTCTAAATCTCTAGAAAGGAGGTGTTCCAGCCACACCTTCCGGTACGGCTACCTTGTTACGACTTAGCCCCAGTTACCAATTTTACCCTAGGTCGCTCCTTGCGGTTACGAACTTCAGGTCCCCTCGGCTTCCATGGCTTGACGGGCGGTGTGTACAAGGCCCGGGAACGTATTCACCGTATCATTGCTGATATACGATTACTAGCGAATCCAACTTCACGGAGTCGAGTTGCAGACTCCGATCCGAACTGAGACTAGCTTTTGAGATTAGCATCCTGTCACCAGGTAGCTGCCCTTTGTACTAGCCATTGTAACACGTGTGTAGCCCTGGACGTAAGGGCCGTGCTGATTTGACGTCATCCCCACCTTCCTCTCACCTTACGGTGGCAGTCTCGCTAGAGTCCTCAGCATTACCTGCTAGCAACTAACGATAGGGGTTGCGCTCGTTATGGGACTTAACCCGACACCTCACGGCACGAGCTGACGACAACCATGCAGCACCTTGTAATTTGCTCCGAAGAGAAGATCCGTTTCCAGATCGGTCAAACTGCATTTAAGCCCAGGTAAGGTTCCTCGCGTATCATCGAATTAAACCACATGTTCCTCCGCTTGTGCGGGCCCCCGTCAATTCCTTTGAGTTTCATTGTTGCCAACGTACTCCCCAGGTGGATTACTTAATGCTTTCGCTCAGTCGCGCACTGTGTATCGCGCACAACGAGTAATCATCGTTTACGGCGTGGACTACCAGGGTATCTAATCCTGTTCGCTCCCCACGCTTTCGTCCATCAGCGTCAATAGTAGCTTAGTGAGCTGCCTTCGCAATCGGTGTTCTACGTTATATCTATGCATTTCACCGCTACATAACGTATTCCGCCCACCTCAACTAAATTCAAGACAACCAGTATCAATGGCAGTTTCACAGTTGAGCTGTGAGATTTCACCACTGACTTAATCGCCCGCCTACGGACCCTTTAAACCCAATAAATCCGGATAACGCTCGAATCCTCCGTATTACCGCGGCTGCTGGCACGGAGTTAGCCGATCCTTATTCATACGGTACCTTCAGTTCCCTACACGTAGAGAAGTTTATTCCCGTAAAAAAGCAGTTTACAACCCATAGGGCCGTCATCCTGCACGCGACATGGCTGGTTCAGGCTTTCGCCCATTGACCAATATTCCTCACTGCTGCCTCCCGTAGGAGTCTGGTCCGTGTCTCAGTACCAGTGTGGGGGACTATCCTCTCAGACCCCCTAAGCATCATCGTCTTGGTGAGCCGTTACCTCACCAACTAACTAATGCTACGCATGCCCATCTTGTACCCCCAAAGGTTTAAATCATCTCCCATGCGAAAAATGATTGTTATGCGGTATTAATCCGGATTTCTCCGGGCTATCCCCCTGTACAAGGCAGGTTGCATACGCGTTACTCACCCGTGCGCCGGTCGTCGCCTGGTGCAAGCACCATCGTTACCCCTCGACTTGCATGTGTTAGGCCTGTCGCTAGCGTTCATCCTGAGCCAGGATCAAACTCTTCGTTGTATAAAAGTTTTTATAAATTCTGTCTCATTCAGATTATCAAAGTTTAATGGTAATTTTTAATTGACAAGGTTTTATTCTTGTATTTACCTAACTTCTTGTTTTCAATATTTTCAAAGAACGTATCGTTCTGTTTTTCCTTAGTTATTCACCCGAAAAAATCAGGCGGAAAAGCGAGTGCAAAGATAAATAAAACTACATCCAAATTCCAAATAAAATTTGAAATATTTTTGAAGTTTTTTTTCAAGTCGTGATTTCCATCAAATCATCAACTACACTCCCAAAACTCTTTCTAACTCCTCCCGTTGAAGAAGCGGCTGCAAAGATAAACACTTTTTATTTAATTTTGCAAATCATTTTTAAAACTTTTTTAAGATTTAAATCCTTTCGAAAGCCTCATAGATACTAGTGCTCCAAAGAATCGCTATCCCTGTCAAAAGCGGCTGCAAAGATAAATAAATTACTTCTACAATTCCAAATGCTTTTGAAAAAAAATTAAAAAATTTCAAAACGAAAAAACATCATGCAAAATCGTGGCAAAACCACCCCTCTCCATCATGTCTTCCCTATCGCCATACCGTTGTAAAGCGGGTGCAAAGATAACGCATACTTTCCCAGATTTCCAAATCAAAACCTCAGGTTTTTTTACAAAAAGAAATAGCTGCCTGAAAATCAGTAGCTATTTTTTTATGTGGAAAGGGGAAAACAAATTACAAAATTTAGATGAGAAAGTCCAACTTAATTTTGAAGATTTTTTCGGATCACCTTTCTTTCCAAATCAAAGGACAGGTTTGGCAATTGTTTCTCAAGGATTTCCATCCCGGAAATGGTTTTTTGAATAAACTTTTGATGCGATTCAGAATCTGGATTAAAAGGACGATGTTCCGCAGCTGAAATCATTTTTCTAATTTTCTTCATGTAATCCACAGTCTCTTTCCCCATGAAAACATCAGAAAATCGTGACCAAATATAATTTACCGAAGTCGAATTCATATGAATCATGTCTTCATGATAAAATCGATAATCTCTCAATTCATCCATCACAATCTCGTAAGAAGGAAAATAGCTTACATGATCGAATAGTTGCACCAGCTGATCAACCGCCAAGAGCAAGGTTGACTTACTTAATTGATTTCCGTGGGCTCCATCTTTCCAGTGCCGAATTGGGCTTACAGTAAAAACAATTTTCAGGTGAGGGTTAAAAAGAGATAAGGATAAAATTAAATCTTTATAAAATCGAACAATTTCATCTACTTCCAGACGATATCGATTAAACGATTTGGCCGACTGCTTATGACAATTGGATACAACTTTACCCGAATCGATTAATTCATAAACCCAAGAAGTACCGAATGTAATGAATAAAACATCGGCGGTAGCCAAATCTAATGAAGCTGATTGCATGGCAGTATTAATACTTTTCAAACATTCTTCGGAAGATGTTGATGAAAAACTTCCATGGTGAGAATAGCTAAAGTATAAATCATTCGCAAAATTCAGATCATCTTCTGTAAACTCCTTATTGTCGATCAACAACTGAATACTATTGCCCACACTAATTGGGTTGTAGATTACTCCAAATGGATTTACAGTTGTGTTGAATTTATTTTGAACCAGTAAATTTCCAACATTTTCAACAAAACACGAACCCAACATTAAAATTTTAGAGTGATAGGAAATTTTAAAATCTGATTCAGGTATTTCTACAATTGTTCTGAATTGATCCATGATATCTTTATTTCTTCAGCAGTTTATATATCCAATCGCAAATGTATTCGAAAACTTCGTTATTAAAAGGTTCATTGTGCAATTCATGATAGCCTTTCTTCCATAATTTAAAGGTACAGTTTTCCTGATTTTTATCTGCAAAAATTTTGCTTGCCTTAGAGTTGGTAATTTCATCTTCATCGCCATGAATTAACAACAATGGCTTATTAATATTTTCAACGGAATTGTATACAAAATAGCCAGCATCATACGCTTCCACAAACAAACGAAAGGATACCCAATGATGAACCAACTCATCTTCATCGTATTGGCGACAAACCTCTGGATTGTGAGAAAGCAAGTTTGAATCAAATTTTGTCTTGATACTGAATTTCGGAATCAAGCGATTCAAAAATCTCAACAATGGAATCACTATTTTGGGTGGAGAAGCTTGAGAAATGATCCAGGGTGAAGTGGAAATAACACCCACATATTTGTTATTTCTTTTTAGCAGATGATTCAACACCTCACCTCCTCCCATACTATGTCCATATAATATCAATGGTAGATTTGGATATTTCTTCTCTGCTGTATTTAAAACCAAGTCGATATCATTCATAAAATCGTCATAGGATGAAATTACTCCTCTTTTCCCTTCTGATAATCCATGACCTCTTTGATCGTAAGTAAATACGGCAATTCTCTTACTCACAAACTTTTCTGCCCAATGCTGATACCTGGTACTATGTTCTCCAATACCATGCACCAAAACAATTACAGCTTTTGTATCCTCATTGGGGAGGAACTCCTGTGCAAAAAGTTGAGTATTATCGAAAGCTTGTAGCTGATATATATTATGCTGCATTGAGAAACTGTTTTAAATTGACACATAAAAGTAAGAAAAAAACAAATTCAAACCGTTTCTAAGCATATCATACCAATTGGACCATAAGCAGATTTATGAAAATAATGTATAGAAAACACAATAGTCCATAAAGTTTTACGATTATTTGAATCATATAATCGTATCATCCGTACAGATGCATGAAAGTAATTTTCATATAATGATATGAATCGTATAGGAATATAAATATAATGCTTGTATTATAATATGGCCCGTATAGGAGTGTGAAAATAACGTTTATATCATGATGTGCTCCGTACAGAAGCATGAAAATAATGATTATAAAATACCATGCATCAATATTATACCATTACAAAACAAAGTTATTCCCCCTTTAAAAAATCAAGATTTCTCTTTATTCCTTTAAATTTTGTTCTCTTGACCGCTGAATTTCGAAATATTTCTCCGAATTTATGAGCATTCATATCCTGCCAATCTTCTTTTGACATGCTTAGCAAATCAGGATTTGGTTCAAAATCTGTAACACTATGAGGTTTTGACATTCTGTTCCAAGGACAAACATCCTGACAGATATCGCAGCCAAACACTCTGTTTTCAAATTTTCCTTTTGCCTCTTCCGGAATATCTCCTTTTAATTCGATGGTATAATAAGAAATGCATTTGCTTCCATTCACCACGTATGGTTCGGTGATTGCTCCTGTAGGGCAAGATCGAACGCACCGATTGCATCCTCCACAAAAATCTGCATAAGTTGGATTTTCATATTCCAGCTCCATATCCAGCAATAATTCTCCCAAGAAAAGGAAGGAACCCATTTTTCGGTTAATCAGCAATGAATTTTTCCCTATCCAACCCAAGCCGGCTTTTTTGGCCCAGGCATGTTCGAGTACGGGAGCCGAATCAACAAAAGCACGTCCCGAAACCTCTCCGATTTCCGTATTGATGTATTCAAACAACTGATTTAATCTGTCCTTTAGTACAAAATGATAATCTTTACCGTAAGCATATTTTGCAATTACTGGTGCTTCCGGATCTTTTTGTTGCTCTTTCGGGAAATAATTTAAGCCAACTACAACAATAGACTTTGTATTTTCAACTAACAATCGCGGATCCAAACGCTTTTCGACATTGTTGGCCATGTATCCCATTTCGCCATGGTAGCCTTTATCCAACCATGAAAGAAAATTTTCTTTTTCATCCTCCAAAAAATCAGCCTTTACAATCCCACACAAATCCAATCCAAATTCTTTTGCCTTGGATTTTATAAGATTTGATTTTGCTGTAAGAGTTAGATTCAATGGTTTAGATTTGGAGAGACAAAGCAGTACTTTGTCTTTACATTACATTTTAATATATGCATAAATACAAAAAAGGACTGTAGAAACAGTCCTTTTGAAAATATTTTAAAGAAAACCCAGTTCAAGTTTTGCTTCTTCAGTCATCATATCCTTGTCCCACGGTGGATCGAATGTAAGAACAACCGTAACATCATCGATCATTGGTAAGGCTTTAATTTTATCATTCACCTCTTCCAAAATCTGATCAGCCATTGGACAGTTAGGAGCAGTAAGAGTCATCAATACCTTCACCTCATCTTCTTCATAGAAATCAATCTCATAAATTAATCCCAGGTCGTAGATATTTACCGGGATCTCCGGATCGTAAATGGTTTTTAAAACCTCAACGATTATTCCTTCTGTTTCCTTTTTTCCCATCTTGTATTTTATTTTACATGATTGAAAGCAATTCCGTACATCTTAATTTGCTTCACCATTGATACCAAACCATTTGATCTGGTTGGTGAAAGATGCTGTTTCAAACCAATTTCATCAATAAAGTTCAAATCAGCATTCATGATATCCTCAGGAGTTTGGTTATTGAATACACGAATTAACAAAGCTGCAATCCCTTTTACGATAATTGCATCACTATCCGCTTCAAGCTTCACTTTTCCTTCTTCCAAACTTGCATTAAACCAAACTTTCGATTGACAACCTTTAATAAGGTTCTGATCCGTTTGATACTGTTCTTCCAATCCTTGTAAATCGGTTCCCAACTCGATTAGATATGCATATTTGTCCATCCAATCTTCAAATCCTGCAAATTCTTCAATAATTTCTTCCTGAATCTCGTTTATTGTCATCTCTCTAATAATACTTAAGCAAAGAGTTGTTACTTATTCCTCTTTTGATTTTGATGGCACTAATGTACAAACATTTTGCAAACTTTTAGGATACCATTATAAAGGGCGTCGATTTCTTCCTTTGTATTATAAAAAGAAAAGGATGCGCGAACGGTTCCGTCGATTCCAAAGTGTTGCATTATCGGTTCTGTACAATGTGTTCCTGTTCGAACCGCAATTCCCATCTGATCTAAAAGCATTCCCATGTCGTAGAAATGAATTCCATCAACCAGGAAAGAAATTACAGATGTTTTGTGCTCGGCAGTTCCATATATTTTTAAGCCATCGATGCTTGATAACTTTTCGGTAGCATAGGCCAAAAGCTCCTGCTCGTATGCATCAATATTATCAAGACCAATATTTTCTACATATTCAATTGCAGCGCCTAAACCAATTGCATCGATATAATTAGGAGTTCCCGCTTCAAATTTAAATGGCAATTCGTTATAAGTAGTTCCTTCAAATCGAACTTCCTTAATCATTTCACCACCACCTTGCCATGGAGGCATCTCGTTTAGCAAATCTTCTTTACCATACAAAACACCAATACCGGTTGGACCATACAATTTATGACCAGAGAAAACCAGGAAATCAACATCCCATTCCTGAACATCAATTTTTAAGTGCTGTACCGACTGAGCTGCATCTACCAAAACCTTAACTCCTCTGGCATGAGCGATATCGATAATTTTCTGGATTGGATTAATGGTTCCCAATGAATTTGAGATGTGATTTACAGCTACAATCTTTGTTCTATCGGTAATCAAATCATCCAACTGATCGACCAAAAGCTCTCCATTATCATTAAAAGGCAGTACTTTCAGAACTGCTTTTTTCTTTTCGCAAACCAATTGCCAAGGAACAATGTTTGAATGATGCTCCAATTCGGAAACAATCACCTCATCACCTTCACCGATATATCTATCTGCAAAAGAATTGGCAACAAGATTTACCGATTCGGTTGTTCCTCTAGTAAAAATGATTTCGTGAAGATGTTCCGCATTGATAAAGTTTTGTACAATTTTTCTTGCATTCTCATTTCCATCGGTGGATTTGTTACTTAAGTAATGCACTCCACGATGAATATTTGAATTGTACTTGTAATAATACTTCACCATTTCATCAATCACCTGAGTAGGTTTTTGAGTGGTTGCAGCATTGTCGAAGTACACAAGATCTTTGCCATGTACTTTCTCCTGAAGTATTGGAAAATCTTTACGTATTTTATTTATGTCCAGCGTCATTGTATATTATTATATGGTAGAGACGTAGCAATGCTACGTCTTTACTATATCATTAGCTATTTTAGTGATTGCAAGCTATTGCGCAAGTATTACATTTTGAGATTTCGCCACGTAATCTTTTATCAACCAATTCGTCGATTCTTTCTTTCAAAGGCTCAACTCTGATTTTCTCGATAATTTCGTGGGCAAAAGCAAACATCAACATCTGACGAGCTTCTTTCTCATCGATACCTCTTGCACGCAAGTAGAACAAAGCATCCTCATCCATCTGTCCCACTGTTGCTCCGTGACTACATTTCACATCATCAGCATCGATCACCAATTGTGGTTTAGTGTTGATCACCGCATCGTTTGAAAGCAACAAGTTGTTATTCGACTGGTAAGCCTGAGTTTGCTGAGCATCTCTTCTTACGAAAATTCTACCGGCAAAAGCACCAGAAGCCTGATCGTCCATCACACCTTTAAAGTGCTCATTACTCAAACAATTTGGCTTAGCGTGATCAATCGAAGTAAAGTTATCTACATGCTGATCGCGATCCATCAAATACATACCAAAAGTATTGTTCTCGCAATGCTCCTCATCTAAAATTACATGATGATTGTTGCGAATGGTTCCTCCGTATAGAGAAATAGTATTCGACAATACATTTGAATTGCTTTCCTGACGAATATAGGTTGAATTCAAAATCACAGAATTTAAATGCTGATTTTGCAAAGTATACAAATCGAAGATCGCATTTCTTGCAACATTTACCTCTGTAACCGAATTCGTTAAATATTTATGGTGAGTTAAAGTATGATCACAAACAATAATTTTTGCCTGTGCATTTTCTTCAACTACAATTAAGTTTCTTTGCGTAGCCATTAGGTCACGATCCGAACGAAGCAAGTTTACAACCTGAATCGGTTTTTCGATCACAACACCTTTTGGCACATAAATGAAAAAACCATCTTTTGCCAATGAAGTATTTAATGCAACAATACCATCCTCGTCGGTTTTGGCATATTTGCCATAGTGTGCATTAAATATTTCCGGATATTTTTCTGCAGCTTCCTGAACACCACAAACAATTACTCCTTTTGGCAATTCAGTTAACTCTTTATTGTTTCCGTAGTACCAACCATTTGTTAACAATACCATATTGGTATCCAGTTCAGGCACATCACACTGGAAAATCTCATTCAAATCAACATCAACATTCTGATATTTAAGATTTACATTGTATGGATGATCGAAAGCTGGAATCAAGTTGGTATACTTGTAATTCTCGTTGGCACGAGTAGGCACGCCTAATTTTGAGAAATCCTGAAATGCATTCTTGCGAGTTTCGTTCATAACATCTGACGAACCTTCTAACAACAATTCATTTCCTTGATTAAACAAATCAGCGAAATCCTTATTTATTGTATTAATATCGGCCATTTTTTTTAGATATTAGATTTGAGATATGAGAATTGAGACAATTCCCTCTTCTTCTCCGATCTCTTAACTATCAACTATTTTCCGTTCTCTTCTTTAATCCAGTCGTATCCTTTTTCTTCCAGTTCAAGAGCCAACTCTTTACCTGCAGTTTTTACAATACGTCCGTTATACAATACATGAACAACATCAGGTACAATATAATCAAGCAAACGCTGATAGTGAGTAATTACAATTGTTGCATTATCGCGAGTCTTCAATTTGTTCACACCATTTGCAACAACACGTAAAGCATCGATATCCAAACCTGAATCGGTTTCATCCAAAACAGCTAATTTTGGTTCAAGCATTGCCATCTGGAAAATCTCATTCTTCTTTTTCTCTCCTCCTGAGAAACCTTCGTTAACCGAACGGTTCGTCAATTTCGAGTCAATTTCAACCAATGATTTTTTCTCGCGCATTAATTTTAGGAAATCAGAAGCTGACAACGGATCCAATCCTTTGTATTTTCGATGCTCATTAACAGCAGTCTTCATAAAGTTTACAGTAGAAACTCCAGGAATTTCGATTGGATATTGGAATCCTAAGAAAATACCTTCTTTAGCACGATCTTCTGGCTCCATATCTAAAAGGTCTTTTCCTTGGAAAATAACCTCTCCTTCTGTAACATTATACAAATCTCTACCTGCCAATACTGAAGCAAGAGTACTCTTACCAGCACCATTAGGTCCCATAATTGCGTGAACTTCGCCTGGCTTAACATCCAGATTAATTCCTTTAAGGATATCTTTTCCTTCGATGGAAACGTGTAAATTCTTAATGCTTAACATCTCTATATTTAGCTTTTTGCCTACTAAAAGGCCAATTACTACTTCATTAATTTACCAGTTACATATTCACTGGCAGAAAGGCTACTCGCAATAGCAAATAGTCTGTATATATTATCCTACAGAGCCTTCAAGACTGATCTGAAGCAGTTTTTGTGCTTCAACAGCAAACTCCATTGGCATTTTGTTGATTACCTCTTTTGCATATCCGTTTACAATCAAACCAATTGCATCTTCGGTATTGATACCACGTTGGTTACAATAGAAAATCTGGTCTTCACCAATTTTCGAAGTTGTAGCCTCATGCTCAACCTTTGCAGATTGATTACCAATTTCAAGATATGGGAAAGTATGTGCACCACATTTATCGCCCAATAGCAACGAATCGCACTGTGAGAAGTTACGAGCACCTTCACAGTTTTTAGAAACCTTCACCAATCCACGATAAGAGTTGTTACTCTTACCTGCCGAAATCCCTTTCGAGATAATGGTAGACTTGGTGTTGTTACCAATGTGAATCATTTTAGTACCTGTGTCGGCCTGCTGGTGATTATTGGTTACTGCAACCGAATAGAATTCACTTGACGAACCATCTCCCTTAAGGATAGTTGAAGGATATTTCCAGGTTACAGCTGATCCAGTCTCAACCTGAGCCCACATCAGTTTAGAGTTAACCCCTTCGCAAATACCACGCTTGGTTACAAAGTTGTAAATACCACCTTTACCGTTCTTATCACCAGGATACCAGTTCTGAACAGTTGAATACTTCACCTCTGCATTATCTTTCACGATAATTTCAACGATAGCAGCATGCAGCTGATTCTCGTCACGCATAGGAGCAGTACAACCTTCAAGGTAACTTACGTATGATTCCTCTTCACAAACAATCAAAGTTCTCTCGAACTGCCCCGTATTTTCAGCATTGATACGGAAGTAAGTTGACAATTCCATTGGACAACGAACACCCTTAGGAATGTATACAAACGAACCATCGGAGAATACAGCCGAGTTTAAAGCTGCAAAAAAGTTATCCTGAATTGGAACAACGGTTCCCATGTATTCTTGAATCAAGTCTGGATGATCTTGAACAGCTTCGCTAAAAGAACAGAAAATAATTCCTTTTTCCGCCAAAGCTTCTTTAAAGGTTGTTTTCACCGATGAAGAGTCCATTACAACATCCACCGCAACATTGGCAAGTATCTTTTGCTCATCCAAAGGAATACCAAGCTTATCGAAAGTAGCTCTAATTTCCGGATCAACATCGTCCATACTCTCCAATTTTGCTTTTTGCTTAGGAGTAGAATAGTAAATGATATCCTGATAATCGATCTCAGGAATATCCAGATATGCCCACTCTGGCATTTTCATTGTTTTCCAATGACGATATGCTTTCAATCTGAAATCAAGCATGAACTTAGGCTCTTTCTTTTTAGCCGAAATCATGCGAATGACATCCTCATTCAGACCTTTACCGATGTCATCGTTCTCAATGTCGGTTACAAAGCCATATTTGTATTCGCTCTCGGTAACCTCATTCAATATTTTATCTTGTTCTTCTTTCGCCATAATACCAAAATATTAGATCCTGACCGATTTCATTCGCTTACGCGGAATTAGCAGTGGTTACATATCAGTAAGATTCAATTTTCTCCTCGAAGCTATTCTTTGTTAGGTCGTAAAAAAACCTGCAGTTTCTGCAAAGCAAATAAGAATTTGTGATACATCCCCCTCAAGCCCTTCTGAAATCAAGTGCAAATATAAGAAAGTATTTAAATATCTTACTGATATGCTGCAATAAAATACTTCCAAGTCCTTATTAACTGAAACGTAAAAATTTCGGTTTGGATACGTTTGCGAAAGAAAGTTTTGAATCCTTCATAATTCAACCGCATAAGTACTTGAATGGCATTCGTAAAATCTAAACAGTTAAAATCCATTTTTTGTTTATTCCTTGAAGATCATAAAAAGATATATTTTGAAAATTAATGATCGATTTTCAGCAAAGAATACTTAAAATAAACAAACTAAAGCTTAGTAAACATTTTCATCTACTTTATTTAGAATAACAAATACTATTCGTTGAAACTAAAATAAACATCATCCTCAATCCCCACTAAACACTAGTCAAAATATAGTGTTAAAAACAATTCCACAACACTCTTCACATTATAAATTACTATAATTTTCAATTTTTTCTTCATTTATAGGGTTACCTTTTTAACAAAAAAGGAATTAATAAGTACAAATCACAGAAATGCCAATTAATCAAAACCAAATGACACATTTAGAATTATTAGAAAAAACAGAATATCTTAAAGAGCTTATTGAGAAAGGGAACACAGGAACACCAAAAGAGTTAGCCAAAAGATTAAACATTTCAGAGCGGAGCCTTTCCCGTTTAATAAAGAATTTAAAGGAAACTCATTTCTCCATTATTTATTCGCGCACAAAACAATCATACATAACAGAAGAATTCTAAATAAGCTCACCGCCAAAATATGGCGACGAGCTTTCATAAATTAGTCCTCGAGTTATAAACAATGCGCATTCAAAACTCAAGCCCTAAATCTCGTACGAGGAGATAAGGGCAAAATTAATTTTTTTGTCTAATTAAAATTGAAAAATCATGAAAAAAGTTTTATTACTAGCTCTTTCATTTGTATTACTTATCGCATATTCTTGTGACAACGATTCGGAAGAACCAAACACACCTGAAGTAGCATTTATTGATGTACCTATACCTGATAAGTACCTAGCACAAAACTGTGAAGGAGAATGTGAAGTTACTATCATTGACATAGCTGTGCAAAAAGATAACATAGAGGTATTTGGTAAAGCCAGAATCACTACACCTATAGGTAATAATGATAAAATCATTCAATTTGAAGTCAGTGAGAATATCATTAACGATACATCATTGGACCCTAATTTTTGGATTAATATTGATACAAGTCCTCATAGAACGAAAGGAAGTTGCATTGCAGAATGTCAAAAAGAATTTACTAATAAAGACGGAAGCAAGAAAAAAGGCAGAGGATGGTGCAAAGCTGGCTGTTGGGCAGAAACAGCAGCTAAAGTTGCAGCTGTTGTAATAGTGGTCCTTTAAAAATATAATCAATTGGAAGAAGAAGTCAATACTTCTTCTTCCCTTCAAAAGTTAACACAATGAGAGTTTTACTAACCTTATTCTTGATAACATTTAATTTCATTGCAAACTCCCAAACCATACTAGTGCAAGGTATCATAAGCGATGTAAACAACAATCCCATAACCAATGCTCATGTTTATTTAAAAAGCAATCCACAAATTGGCACAATTACCAACTGCGATGGTGTATTCTATTTATCCTGCACACACAAAGCCGATTCAGTTCTTGTAATTTCTCACATAAAATACAAGAGCAAGGAAGCGAGAATCAGCAAAAACAACAGTTTTCAGTTACAATTAAAGGACAATCAAATACAAGAGGTTAAGGTTAGCGCCTTAAGTGCTGAATCTATTCTTCAGCACTTTTATGAAAGACTTAAAGAAAATCATGAAATAGAGCCAGTTCGCTACAAGGTTTTCACCAGAATATTATCTTCCAAAGATTCGGCTCTTTTCATGATCGAAGAATATTATCTCGATTTGTACTCAAACAAATCGCACAATACACTTTTCAATGTCATTAAATGCAGAATTAAGCCCACAAACAAGTACGGCGAAAAAGAATTTAAAAATCACAGGTTGATTGCTCTATCAAAAATGCGCTCGGATAATCTTTTTAAATACAAAGAAGACATTCTGAACAAAAGGAAATTGCAGAATTATAATATTAATTTAAAAGGCTACACGAGCCTTAACAACAGAGACAATTACATTATTAGCTTTTCGAACAAAAACAACAAATACGATAAGGGCACTCTTTTTATCGACACAGAAACCTTTGCTTTAAGCTCTGCAAAATTCAGAGGTAAAAACATTAATTTCTTCCTAAAAAATAGCAAATGGTATATCCGTAATGTAAACACTGACTTTACCAACATAGTGGACGAAAGATCTCATAGAATCAGCCTCTACGAACTACAAGAAAGCAGAGAAAAACTTCCTGAGAAAAAACTATTCATGGTAGAGAAAACCAAGGCTTTTACTGGAGATTTTAATGATAGTTTCTGGGAAAACTTTTCACACATTCCCATTGAAGAGAAATATTTAAAACAGATAAACAATTACAAATAACCCAAACACCATCAAAAACTAAAACACATCACTGCAGGCATGAACTACGAAGAATTTCTGAAACGAATGATTTATTTGAAGGAGTTGATCGAAAAAGAAAGAACTGGCACTCCTGAGGAACTTGCCAACAAATTACACATTTCGAAAAGTTCGGTATATAGATCTATCAATTTATTAAAAAACGTAGGCATTCCTGTAGATTATTCCAGAGCAAAATGCTCCTACTATTTGAAAAGTAAAAAGGATTAAGGATAACTTATTAAGAATTAATACAAACAAGCCCACTCTCAATAGTTGAGAGTGGGCTTGTTTAATTTCCTACCTGAAAAAAATACAATCAAACAACCATTTTAAAATAATCCAAAATGAAAAATAATGACCTTATTCAAGTAGTCTTCACTGAGGAAGAATTAACCGAAACCAACACCCATTTAGACGCTTTGCTGACCTGGGCAAATAAAAATGCACCTGAACTTTCGTTAGAAGACAGAACAAGTTTGGGATCCATAAACGAGGCCAATAAACTTTTGGTAGGTAAAGCTCGCTCCTACATGCATCAGAATCCTGACTTGGTTCCTCGGTTTGTAGAAATGGCTGAGTTTGAAAGAGATTATAAAACCCGAAATGAAATTGAAGAAATTATTCAAAAACTTGAATTAATTCAACGAAGATTGAGCGATACTAAAATTCTTTTGGATAACGACAATTACCACGATACCATGGCATTTTACCGAGCAGTGCGATACCTTGCCGGAGAACAAGAACAAGGTGCAATTCCTATTTATGAAGAACTAAAACAGTTCTTTCCCCATGGCAGAAAGAAAAAAGAAGAAGAAAAAAAAGAGGCTGAAACAAGCAAATAGATAGGTTTATCTAACAATCACCAAAAGCGAAACTCAATTCACATGGGTTTCGCTTTATTTTTGAAGCCTTTTTCCTTCATAGGGATAGCTTGAAGAATGAACAACACTACTCGAAGCTTGATTGTGATACCTCGATGTTTGAAATTCAAGCCTTTTTTTACCGCACACATACCTTTAAGGTTGATTTTGAAACTTCGAACCAGCTTAATGATACCTCGAAGTATACTCCATAAGCATCGAGGCTATCATTTTATACTTCGAGGCATTAAAATCGAGTCTAAACCCACCTCCTCTTTCAAAAAAGGCATGATTTTGATTCTTCACCCTCTAACATTTATAAAAATACCCCTGCCAATTTCAAAAAATTATAGTTCAACAAGCCAGAATAAACTAAAAAAATAGTTATTTTATCATTATTTAACACTTTTCACATGCATTGTTCATTATAAATTTCATATATTCATATCCTTATTATTATATGGTTAATCAAATCACAAAAGTATTTACCAAATGAACAAGCCAATTTACATTGCATTTATGCTATTGTTACTACTAAGTAGTACCGCCAAATCTCAATTTCAGATCAACTCTAAAGTTGTTGATAAAGAAAGTGGGAAAGCCATTCCTTTTGCAGGCATATCCATTGCCAATACCACAAAAGGAACCATTAGCAATCAGGAGGGAGATTTTCAACTCTACATTCCATTAGTAGGGACAAACACCAAGATTCTGATCAGTAGCTTGGGATACAAAACCACCTCTATTCATCCTAAAAAAGCTGGAGAAATTATTGAACTAACACCAGTTTCCTACGGCCTATCGGAGGTGAAAATATCTGCTAGCAAACTGCTGAATGATCCGAAAAAAATCTTAAAAGAATGCATGAAAGCTGCACCTGGTTTTAGACCCAATCAGCCCTACATCAACAAAGGTTTCATGCGACAAACCCACCTCTTAAACAAGAAGTATGTAAAATTAACTGAAGCCGCCTTATTCACTTACTCTACACCCAATGAACCCAAGCCTAAAGTGCATATTATAGAGAAAAGAAACACCTACGACAACCGAGAAATTGATGCCAAAGAGTTAGGGTTCTTTAAGAAATGGGAAAGTACGAGGTACAACAAAGCCAAGCGAGAAGCCGAGAATTACAATCCTGGCAAAGAAGAGCTATTGAAATTAATTCGCGATACAGATGAAAAAAGAAACTCGGTACGAAAAATAATACGATTGGAGACAGCCTATCAAGCTAAAATAAAGGGTTTATGGCATAACTTAAATGATATATACAGCGATAAGGACACTCAATTAAAGCTTGACACCATTATGGAAAAAGATGGTGAAGCGATCTACAAAATAAAAATACTTCCTACTTCTAAGGAATTAAAAAGCAGTCCTTTTATTCGAATCGGATACCTTCTTATTTCAGCCCAAGATTTTGCTTTGTATGAGCTTAAATATGCGATGACTCAAAACCCAAAAGTTGCCAATGCCCGACAAATGGCCGCTGCAAACCTTATTAAATCCGATTTTACATTAAAGTATAAACGTTATAAAAACAAACTTTATCCTTCCTACTATAATTCGAAGAGTTTCGATATGACAGGAATGACGAACATTAAAACTCACATAGAACAAACAAAATTTCCACGCATCTGCAGAGAGTTTTTATTTACTGAAATCATTGATGATGCAAAAGAAGTAAAGCAAAACATACCACAAAAATGGAACGACAAGCTTTATGAAGCAAGCGAGTATCATCCTGAATTTTGGGAGAATTACACCATACTACTTGAAACCAAAGATGAAGCAAAGCTTCGCAAAGATTTAGAAAGTGAGGTAAGCCTAAAAGAGCAATATCAGCATGCTACCGATAGTATTCGGATTAATCAAATCAATTAAATGCTAACCTATGAAACCAATTGTTATTAAACTATTTTGCGCATTACTTCTTGCGCCATTTTCAGCATTCAGTCAAAACAAACTAAAAGCAAACATCTCCAACGGAGAACAAAAAGCCATTGCCTATGCCAGTGTAGCCTTAAAGGGCACAAGCTTGGGAACCATAAGCAATCTCAACGGAAATTTTGAATTGGCCTTGCCTTCAGACCATACAAAACAGCAAATTGTTATTTCCTGTATTGGCTACAAGAGCCAGGCATTTTCTGTTGATTCTCTTTTGCAAATTCAGAAGAAAGAAGGCATTCCTAAGCTTTATTTGAACAAGCATTCCTATCAACTACAGGAGATCACTGTTGGCAAGCAAGAGATATTAAAAGATGCCCAACAAATTTTCACCAATGCCATTAATGAGCTGCCGAAGCTTTTAGATGATCAGCCCCATATTGGCAAATATTATTTTCGTCAATCTCATGGCAACAAAAACAGCATAAATCGATTAATTGAAGCTGCTGTTAGTATATACGATCCGGGAATATCACACAAAATTGAAGAGTGTAAATTCAATATTGATGAATTGCAATCGAGTTTAGACAATAGAGATATTGACTTCAAATCATTACTGCGCGTTTACAAATACATGGCAAAGAAAAAAGACGTTCCTAAGGATAGCCTGCTTCTAAACTCCACCAATCACAATGCCCCTATAGTTAAAGAACGCCTTACAAACAACTTAGACAACAGCAAAGCCTCTTTCTCAAAATTCTTCACTGCTACCAATATGATTCGGGCTGCACAAAAAGAAAGACGAAAAAACTCAAAACCAGTCAATCCATGGTTTGTAAATGGTGGTCCTCTATTAAGCAAAACCTTTATGAAGAAACACAGGTTTAAATTGGATACCATTATACAGTACAATGGTGAAGCCACCTACAAAGTAAAGATTCTCCCAAATAAGAACTATAAGGGGTTAGAATGTCAAGAACGTAAATTCATGCCAATAGGAATTGCCTATATCAGATTGAAAGATTTTGCATTTTTTAGGCTTGATTATGGTTTCATTACCAATCCTAAATACAAGGGTTATAAATTCAGAGGTGAGCGACATGGAACATTTAAGGGCAATTACAAGTATCACTACCTGTTTAAAATTAGGTTTAAAGAATACAATAGCAAATTCTATCTTAACTACTTATACTCCATACGAGGTGATTATAACGATGATTTATCTGGAAGTCATAAAGTGATTCAGGAAATGGTAAATATTGAAATCATAAATGATCAGGATATCGTAAATCAACAGTTCAAACAACTCAACTGGAAAGGAGATCATTACAAAAAACTTCCCTACCATAAAGAATTTTGGGACAATTACACCATTATGCTGCCTACCACAGAACAAGAAAACTTAAAGAAAAACCTGGAACAAGAACTTTTAAAGAAATAAAGCCATGCAAAAAATACTATCCTCACTACTAAAAATAAAGAATCTATACCTATTTATAGCGCTACTACTATTTGGCATTTTCTCTGATTTTATTATGTCTGACTACATAAACACTAATCAGGTTAATGACAGATATTACTCAAAAAACCAAGCACAACAAGAAGCTGAAGTTTACAATGAACATGATGACTTAATGGCTGATTTTAAAGATGATTTAGCTGAAATTGCTTTAGAAGAAGTAAAAGATGAAGATGCTAAATCGGAATATTTAGGTGATGCATTATACTTTTTTACCGATAGCATTACTCGCATTATAGTCTATTGCCTACTCTTGGCATCCTTTATTTTTCTTACATTCCATGTAACCTCTATTTATTCACAAATAAAATATGGCCTAATTCTAAAAGCAACACTAATCGCCTATTTTATTATTCCTCTAAAAAATATAATGGCATCCATATGGTTTGGATTGATACAAACCGAATATGAAAAAGATAATTTATATCAGTTTTACAATTATATCAATCCATCTATTCAAACCTTTTTGACAACTCCTGAAAAGTACAATTGGTATAACTCCATTTTTAGCAATATTGATATACAATTACTACTAATGCTTGGTTTAATTCCATTTCTTATTAAGAGCTCTGAAAAGTTTACTTTTAAGGCAATATCAAAAATGACACTTGCGCCTATCCTTTTCACTATAATTATATGGCCTTTTGTTGCTGATATTATCTTCGTAATCAATCTATCTCTTCCTGAAATTGACCTTTCTTTTTAAAACAACAAAGCCATGAATAGAAAATTATCAGCAGTTTTTATCATTGTAATCCTAAGTATTACAAGCGTAATTATTATCAAAAAACGAAATGATCAAGAAGAAAAACGATTAAAGCAAGAGGCAAAAACAGAACTTACCTCTTTGCCTAAATTTAATTTTCAGGACATACTAGGAAAGTCATTCACTCATGCGAACTTAGCAAAAGATAAACCCATTGTGGTGGTTCACTTTGGTAACTTCTGCCCCTATTGTCATGAGGAAGCTAAAATCATGAGTCATTATTCTGAGGAGTACAAAGATTTCCAACTCTTGTATGTAACCAAAGATGAAATGGATAATATTAACATCTTTATGAACAAACACAAGCTAAGAGATAAATTGAACCTTACTATTTTGAGATATGAGAACAATGAATTCGAAGAAGCCTTTGGCTCCAGATCACTTCCTTGCGTTTTCATTTTCGACAAGCATCAAAAATTCGTACAACATTTTGATGGGGCAGTTACGGCACGTACTTTAATTAAGTATACGCGTGCTGCTAATCTCAAATAATAAAAATTGTTCATACTATTCAATTCATCCAGGTCTGGCAGGATTAATAAAACTGTGAGGTCTGAACAAAACTCAATTTATTTATAAAATCATGAAAAAAATCATCCTATTTTTATTATTATCAACACCCATTTTATGTAAGTCACAAAATTTACCGAAAGACCGTTTATCTAAGGTCAATGTAAGTAAATATGAACGAAAGAACTTGCACAAAGAAGTAAAGACATTACAGCAATTAATTTTCAACATTACCGCAAGCTTTCAGATGTTTGCTCGCGATTCAACATCGAATATAATATACAAGCCTATCGTGATCATAGATAGTAAACCTTACAATGATGATAATTATCCTAATATTGCCTTTAATGACATCAAGCACTTTGAAATAATAAAGAGCTATGATGGAGGATATTTCATAAACGGTAAGCATGCCAACATTTCAATCATTATTCAAACTAAAGACTAATACATATCCACCTAATAGGTTTCAAAAACCAATCAGGTCTGATCTAATATTTTTTCTACCTTTGCAAGCAAATTCTAAATTTAGAAATCAGCATATCATACCGATTATTAAATGAATACAGACTTAAGTTTATTTCATTCCTTTAGGCTTATCATTTATATATCGGCATGCTATCGCAATAAATTTACCTTACAGGCAATATCATGCAGGAAAACAAAGCACAAGGAACCGATATCTCAACATTGGGAGAGTTTGGTTTGATCAAGCAATTGACAAAGGGCATCGAGATAAAAAACAGCAGTACAAAAGTAGGTGTTGGCGACGATGCTGCAGTACTAGACTATCAGAACAAAAAGACAGTGGTTACTACCGATTTGTTGGTGGAGGGAATCCATTTCGATTTAATGTACACTCCTTTAAAACATTTGGGATACAAAGCTATTGCTGTAAATGTATCGGATGTTTATGCCATGAATGCTTGCCCGAAACAGGTTACTGTTTCCATTGCCATTTCGAAACGCTTTACCGTTGAAGCCATCGAGGAAATTTACGATGGCATTCGTTTGGCCTGCGAAAATTACAATGTCGATTTGGTTGGTGGTGATACTACATCCTCTTTAACTGGTTTGTGTATTTCGGTAACTGCCATTGGCGAGGCTGAAGAAAATGAATTGGCTTACCGAAGTGGTGCTAAAGCAAACGATCTAATCTGCGTAAGCGGAAATTTAGGTGCTGCCTATGCTGGCCTGCAATTGTTGGAGCGCGAAAAAGCAATTTTCGCAAACAATCCAAACATGCAACCTGATTTATCGGGACACGATTACATTTTGGAACGTCAGCTAAAACCTGAGGCCAGAAAAGACATCTACGAAAGATTGAAAGAAGCTCAAATTGTTCCAACTTCAATGATTGATATTTCTGATGGATTGTCATCGGAATTGATGCACATTTGTGAGGAATCGAAAGTAGGTTGCCAGATTTACGAAGAGAAAATTCCTGTAGATTACGAAACTCATAAAATGGCCGAAGAGCTAAACATGAACTACAGTACCTTTTCTCTAAATGGTGGTGAGGATTACGAGCTGCTATTTACAGTTCCATTGGATAAATTTGATGATGTAGAGAAAATTGAAGATGTAAAAGTGATTGGTCACATTACTGAAGCATCGAAAGGCATTTATCTAATAACTCGCGATAATACCGAGATTGCCTTACAAGCTCAAGGGTGGAATCCTTTGAAGGAAGAAAAGTAAATCACCTTAACCTTTTTCTGAAAGATATTTTGAGTTCACAACTCAAATCAACCCGAGGAATTTCCTCGGGTTTTCTTTTATCCAAGATAATAATTTTATTAATCACATATATATTTTACAATATTATTTATACCTTTATGTATGTTAAAATTAATTCAGAGTTAATCACTAACCAATCACACTACATATCATGAAGATAAACACACTACACTTCTTAATTGCAATAGCAATTATATTTACATCATGTGACAACAATTCAGAACCTGAGGCAGCACCAACTCCTATGCCCGAAGCCTCATTTTCTATTGATTTACCAGTTTCAAGAATACTAACCGGTGTTAGATTAACCAATACATCAGACACTGCGAATATTAAGGAATACATCTGGAAGTACAAAGATGTAATTGATACAATTAGATCCTTAAAGACTCCATTTATCACTTATGAAAAACCTGGGAATTATCAAGTTAAATTAATTGCGGTCACAAATGACAATAAAAAAGATTCTACAATAAATGGCATCAGAATTGGAGATAATTACATCTCAGCAATAAGAATTGCAAACTTATATAAACATAAATGGGATATTGATGAAGAAGGTGAGAATGCCTATCCCGATATTCAAATACAGCTTGTTAAGAATGATAAAATACTCTGGACCTCTTTCGTTATTCCAAATCTAAACCCTGATAAAATTTGGGAAAATGCTATTCCTACACCTCTAACTAAATTTAATGGCGGGGATTACAAATCAGATGTGGAAATTCAAATTTACGATATCGATGATGAATCCAAGGAATTGATTTTTTCAACAAATCAAGATATCAAAGCATTTGGTGGGCCAAGATATGATGAGCAAGAACAAACTGGTGACTACTATTATTATTCGAATTATTCTGAAGTACAGTTCGACTTCGTTGTATTTTAAATACACAAAGAATTCACTCTTACCAGATAGATATTAAATTTATCATACAGCCTTCAAGAGAATTCTTAAATAAATGAGTTAAAACAAAAAAAGTGAGATCCTCAGATGAAGATCTCACTTTTTATATATCCTAGCTATTTGTGTTTACTCAGGGAAGTATCCTCTCATGATACCACGCTTAGAGTTCTTCACAAACAGAATAATTTCATCACGCTCTGGTGAAGCAGGCATTTCAGCTTCGATAGCTTCCAACGCTGTAAAGTTGTTCATACCTTTTTGGTACAAGTAACGGTAAACATCCTGAATTTCGCGGATCTTTTCGTTACCAAACTCACGACGACGCAAACCAATTGAGTTTACACCGATGTATGAAACCGGCTCGCGACCAGCTTTCACGTATGGAGGAATATCTTTACGTACCAAAGATCCACCCGATACCATAACGTGAGAACCAATGTGTACGAACTGGTGAACAGCTACCAATCCACTTAAAATTGCAAAATCATCGATTACAACCTCACCTGCAATCTGAGTAGCATTACCAATAATACAGTTGTTACCAACAATACTATCGTGTGCAATATGAACGTAAGCCATTAACAAGCAATTGCTTCCTACAATTGTTTTGCCTTTAGCTGCAGTACCACGGTTAATGGTAACACACTCACGAATTGTTGTATTATCTCCAATTTCAACAGTAGTTTTCTCGCCACGGAATTTCAAATCCTGTGGAGTAGCACCAATTACTGCTCCTGGAAAAACATTACAGTTCTTACCAATTCTGGTTCCTTCCAAAATGGTTGCATTGGAACCAATTCTTGTACCCTCTTCAATTACTACATCCTTATCGATTGTTACGAATGGCTCAATCACTACATTATCTGCAATTTTTGCCTCAGGATGTACATATGCTAACGGTTGCTTCATTTTATTATTTATTACGTGTTACACAAACTTCTGCCACACCAGAAATTTGCCTTGTAGTAGTTAAATTTTATTTGTTCTTTGCGATTTGAGCCATGAACTCACCTTCAGCAACAACAGTATCGCCAACAAAAGCTAAACCGCGCATGTTAGCAACTCCCCTACGAATTGGTGACAAAAATTGCAATTTAAAAATCAGAGTATCTCCAGGAACAACTTTCTTTCTAAATTTAATATTGTTCTGAGTTAGGAAGTAGGTTGAATAGTTTTCAGGATCATCTACCTGATTTAATACCAAAATACCACCACATTGTGCCATAGCTTCAACCATAAGAACACCTGGCATTACAGGTTCTCCCGGGAAGTGTCCTACGAAGAAAGGTTCATTCATAGATACATTTTTAACACCTATAATAGTATCTTCTTGAATGTCGATAATTTTATCAACCAACAAGAATGGAGGACGGTGAGGCAACAATTTCATTACCCCGTTAATGTCTAACACAGGCTCTTTATTTGGGTCATAAGCCGGAACTGAATCTTTTCCCATTTCTTTTTTTATTCGTTTGATTAATAATTTTGCCATTTGGGTATTTGGTCCGTGACCAGGACAAGAAGCAATTACTTTTCCTTTAATGAACTTACCACACAAGGCAAGGTCACCAATCACGTCTAATAGTTTGTGTCGAGCACATTCATTTTGGAAGTAAAGCTCCAGATTACTTAAAATCCCTTCCTTCACTTCTACACGTTGATGATCAAACAAGTCAGCAATACGATCCAACTCTTTTTGTTCCATCATTCGATCCATAATAACAATTGCATTATCAAGGTCTCCCCCTTTAACCAAGTTGTTATTCAAAAGAAATTCCAATTCGCGTACAAAAACAAAAGTACGACACATCGAAATTTCATCTTTATAATCATTCAATGATGTCAATCGTGCATACTGATTGCTCAATACTTTCGAGTCGAATGAAATCATCGTATCTACACTGTATTCACTATCTGGAAGAATAGTTAATTCAGAACCACGAGCTTCATCTTTGTACACAATTGGTTCTTTTACCACATAGTATTCACGCTTCGCATCCTGCTCTACAATTCCTACACTTTCAATTCCTTCTACATAGAATTTTGCACTTCCATCTAAAATTGGAGGCTCAGGAGAATTCATTTCAATCAAACAGTTGTCAACACCCATTCCGTACAATGCTGATAAAGCATGCTCGATGGTTTGCACTTTGCATTCTCCTTTTTCAAGCACAGTTCCTCTTGATGTATCTCCTACGTATTCAGCACTTGCATCAATTACAGGTTCTCCTTCAAGGTCAACTCTCTTAAACTTGTACCCATGATTTTCAGAAGCAGGCACAAACTTGATTGATACTTCCAATCCAGTATGAAGACCTTTTCCTGTTAAAGTAAATTCTTTTGCTAATGTTCTTTGCTTATCAGCCATAAACTTCAATATTTTTTCTGTTTCCGGAAAACGGAATCTCCTATTTTTCCTCTTCCAGCTTCTTTACTTGCTTCTCTAAATCCATAATCTGCTCTCTCATCTTAGGCAGATTTTTAAACAGCACATATGACTTTTGATATGGTCCGAATTCAAAAGCAGGCGATCCCTGAAGAACCTCTCCTTTTTTCTTAATATTTCGCCCAATACCCGATTGTGCAGCAATCTTTACTTCGTCAGCAATCGACAAGTGACCAGCAATTCCAACCTGGCCACCAAACATACAATGTTCACCAACTTTAGAACTTCCGGCAATACCTGTTTGCGAAGCAATTACAGTATTTTCACCAATCTCAACATTATGAGCAACCTGAATCAGGTTATCCAACTTCACTCCTTTACGGATAATGGTTGAACCCATAGTTGCACGATCAACACAAGTGTTAGCACCAATCTCAACGTGATCTTCCAAAATCACATTACCAACCTGTGGAACTTTCTTGTAATCATTCGCTGACGAAGGTGCAAAACCGAAACCATCAGCTCCAATTACCGAACCAGAATGAACGATACAATCTTTACCAATTTTACAGTTTTCATACACCTTAACACCTGAGTTAAGAGTTGTATTGTCGCCAATAATTACGTTATCGCCTACATATGTGTGTGGATAAATTTTAACGTTATCACCAATTTTTACATTGCTACCAATGTATGCAAATGCACCAACATAAATTTTATCTCCAATGGTAGCAGATTTACTCACGAAAGAAGGCTCTTCAATACCTACCTTTTGCGGTTTGCTTTGTTCATACATTTCCAACAACTGGGCCAAAGCCTGGTAAGCATCCTCTACTCGAATTAAAGTAGCTTTCACTTCTTTAGCTGCCTTAAAATCTTTGTTTACTAAAACAATAGAAGAGTTTGTTGTATAAATATGATGTTCGTACTTTGGATTTGCCAAAAAAGAAAGAGTTCCTGGTTTGCCTTCCTCAATACGAGATACATTATTTACGGCAACTGATCCGTCACCATCAACTTCACCCTGTAGAAACTCTGCAATATCTTGCGCTGTAAAATTCATTTGTTCTGGTTTTATATCAGATAACAAGCTCCTTCCTTAATAAGGAAGCTCGTTTTTTATTGAGCACACATCGTCCAATATATCTGATTAATACGAAAAAAATTTCTGCAAATCTAACAATTATTTCATGCACATGAAATTTTTTTGCTTTTCAGACCACTTTGTAAATTCAATTTTATTTGATTATCTGGCAATTACGAATCCCAAATTAAACATTACGAAATCTTAATCTTTGGGTAACACAAATAGAACTTTTTAACCGTTTTCGAGAGTACTTCAATATTCATCATGTCCGATGCCTCTGCAATATCGCAAACCGAACCATCTTTATGAAGTATGTTGATATGATCTTCAGAAGTGTAAGCATTATTACTGATCATTCCATTAATCACAATAAAATCAAGCGCATGTTCAGAACAACCAAAATATTCTTTAATTCCTGATCTTACCATATGAATATACTCTGGAGAGAAAGGCGTTTTCTGAATTTCGATTTTAAACAATTGTCGATCACGTATACATTTACACAAATAGGCAAGAACCTTATCTGAATGATTCGACCAAACCTTTATTGATACCATGATATCATCATCATCCAGGGCTGCAAAAATATCCAAAGCATTTTTTCCTTCGAGCAAAGGGGCTTCACTTTCAAAATCATTAATTCCTATTTTATTATAGAGGAAATATCGCAATGCTGGTGTTGCAAATAATTCCTCCCCACGCTCAGCTAAATATTTTGCACGCTTTAATATATACACCAACATCTCTTCAGCAGCAATCACTGTTTTGTGCAAATAAACCTGCCAATACATCAATCTACGAGCTATTAAAAATTTCTCAATAGAATAAATTCCCTTCTCCTCTACTACCAAATTATCATTTCGAACATCTAGCATTTTAATGATTCTCGCCGATCCAACAACTCCCTCGGTAACTCCAGAGAAAAAACTATCTCTCCTCAAATAGTCCAAACGATCCATATCAAGCTGACTAGAAACCAACTGGTTTAAAAACCTTTTAGGATACTCATTTTTGAAAATTTGAATTGCCGTATCCAATTCTCCTTCGAACTGCTTATTCAAACGACTCATAAACAGTTCTGAAAGCTTTTCATGAGTTATGCCATTTACTATACTGTATTCTAATGCATGCGAAAAAGGACCATGACCTATATCGTGCAATAGAATGGCTGCATGAACGGCTTCAGCTTCCTCTTCTGTAATTTCGTTGCCCTTTGATCGCAATACCTCAATGGCCATCCCCATTAAATGGGTAGCGCCCAAAGCATGCTGAAAACGATTTTGAAAAGCTCCAGGAAAAACCAAATAAGTCAACCCCAATTGTTTAATTCTTCTAAGTCGCTGAAAATAGTGATGCTCTACCAATTCATGCGAAATCCCACTGGGTATATGAATAAAACCATGTACTGGATCGTTTACAATCTTTTTCTTGGGAGTAAATTGTTCTGACATAAACAGATGGATATTGGTTGTAAACAAATGTATAAAAACCCATTATAAAAGCCTACACATGAGAAATTCAATAATTAGTTTTCTTTTCTGATACATTACTTACAAAATCTTCACAATTTGATAATTATTTATCGGACTGTTCTTTATAGATTTTCAATCCATTGGATTTTATAATAATCAGCAATAAAATATCAAAAAAATTTTCTTTAGCAGTTAGAATACAATAATTTAGAGGAATGCCATTTGTTTTTTAAAACATTTATCTCTAATTTTGCATCGAAAAGTAAGAATAACGTGTACTTTAGGGGGCAGGAAGTCCCCTATTTTATTGACATTAACCGATATATGATTGATAAAAAAATTGTACTTGAAATTGTTGAGAAAGAAATTGCCGACACAGATTTGTTTGTTGTGGAGGTTACTGTTTCTACAAGTAACGCAATTTCAATAATGATTGATAGTATGGAAGGTGTTCCAATTAGCACCTGTATTGAGTTAAGTCGTGCAATCGAAAAGAACTTTGACCGCGATGTTGAAGACTTTGAACTTCAGGTAGCTTCAGCAGGAATTGGTCAACCCTTTCAAGTAATTCAACAATACCATAAAAACATTGGGAAAGAAGTTGAAGTACTTACCACCGAAGGTGTAAAATACAAAGGAAATTTAATCACCGTAGGTGAAAACGAGATAGAAATTGAAGTTGAAGAGAAAGTAAAAGTTGAAGGTAAAAAGAAAAAACAAATTGTTGTTAATACCTACAGTTTTGCTTTTGATCAAATTAAATCAACAAAAGATATCATTACTTTTTAACAAGTAAACAGCTGAATAACATGAATCTTATTGAGACTTTTTCAGAATTTAAAGAATTGAAAAACATCGATCGTGCTACCATGATGAGTGTTTTGGAAGATGTATTTAGAAATCTTCTTTTAAAGAACTATGGTACCGATGAAAATTTCGATATTATTATCAACCCAGACAAAGGTGACCTTGAAATCTGGAGAAACCGTGAAGTAGTTGAGGATGGAGAAGTAGAAGATTCAAATCTTCAGATTTCTCTTTCGGAAGCTAAGAAGATTGATGAAGATTATGAACTTGGCGAAGAGGTTACCGACGAGGTGAAATTCCTTGATTTTGGAAGACGTTCTATTTTAACATTGCGTCAGAACCTTTCAGCAAGAATTTTAGAATTAGAGAAAGATAATATCTTTAATAATTATAAGGACAGAATTGGTGAAATTGTAACTGGTGAGGTTTACCAAATCTGGAAAAAGGAAATTTTAATTTTGGATGACGAAGGAAATGAATTGATCCTTCCTAAAACAGAACAGATTCCTTCTGACTACTTCCGTAAGGGAGAGTCGATCAGAGCTGTTGTAATTCGTGTAGAAGTGAAAAACAACAGTCCTCTAATTATTATTTCGAGAACTTCTCCAGTATTCCTTGAAAGATTATTTGAGCTTGAGGTTCCTGAAATTTTTGATGGATTAATTACCATCAAGAAAATTGTTCGCATACCTGGTGAAAGAGCAAAAGTTGCTGTTGAATCGTATGACGAAAGAATTGATCCGGTTGGAGCATGTGTTGGTATGAAAGGTTCGAGAATTCACGGTATTGTTCGTGAGTTGAAAAACGAAAATATTGACGTGATCAACTTCACTGCCAATAAGCAATTATATATCACAAGAGCTCTTAACCCTGCAAAAATATCTTCTATCCAAATTAACGAAGAAGATGCTCGCGCAGATGTTTATCTGAATCCAGAAGAAGTATCACTGGCAATTGGTAAAGGCGGTTTAAATATTAAGCTTGCTAGTCAATTAACAGGATACGAAATTGATGTATATCGTGAGAAAACAGAGGAAGAAGCTGAGGAAGATGTAAATCTTTCAGAATTTACTGACGAAATCGAAGCTTGGGTTATCGATGAGTTAAAGAAAATTGGTTGCGATACTGCAAGAAGCGTATTGGAACTATCAGCTGAAGAACTAGAAAAAAGAACTGATCTTGAAATAGAGACTATTAACGAAATTTTAGATATTTTTAGATCCGAATTTGAATAGTCAGATTTTTAAGGACAGTTCCTCACAAATTATTGAAAACGGCACATTTTAACAGTTAACTTCAAAATATGGCAAAAGTCAATAAAAATAAAAGACTTAGTAAACTAGCAAGAGAATTCAATGTTGGTATATCTACTATTGTCGATTTTCTGAATAAAAAAGGTATTGAGATTGATTCTAATCCGAATACCAAAGTTTCAGATGACGCTTATGATATTCTGGCAAAAGAGTATAGCTCTGATCTGAACCTTAAGAAAGAATCAGAGAAAGTAAATTTGAAAAGTACCCGAGAAAAGAAAGAAACTGTTTCTATCGATCCGAAATCGGAAGAAGGTACAAAAGAAGCAACTGTTGAAAAAACTGAAGAAGAAGCTCCGGCAAAAAATCCTGTTAAAGTTGTAGGGAAAATCGATTTAGATGCATTAAAGCCTAAAGCGAAACAGGAAAAGCCAGAAAAAACAGAAGATAAAGCTCCTTCGAAACCTGAAGAGAAACCTGCCAAAGCAGAAACTCCTAAGGTTGAGGAAAAACCTCAGACCGTTAAAAAAGAAGTAACTGAAAAACCATCAGAGCCGGCTACGCCTGCTAAAGATGCTCAAACTGTTAAAATGGAAAGCCCTAAAAAAGAGGAAGCAGCTCAAACCGAAAAACAAGAAAATAAGGAAGAGCTTAAAGTAGTAGGGAAAATTGATTTAGATTCTTTAAATCAGAAAACAAGACCTGCTAAAAAGACAAAAGCGGAGAAAGAAGTGGAGAGAAGAGAAAAGCAAAAGTCAGCTCCTCAACAAAAGCAACCTGCTAAAGAACAATCTGCTGAGCTACAAGCTCAAGGAAAACCAGTAGAAAAAGAAGAAATTTTTAAATCTTCTACTCAGAAACTTTCTGGTCCTACTGTAATTGGAAAAATTGAATTGCCTGTAGAGAAAAAGTCTACCAATAAAGACAAACAAGGTAACCAACAACGTAAAAAACGCAAAAGAATTAAAAAGGATAGCGAAAAAGTTAATGTTGGTAATCAGCAAGGCGGTCAACAAGGAAGACAGCAAGGTGGTCAGCAAGGAAAACAACAAGGTGGTCAGCAAGGCCGACAACAAGGAAAACAGCAGGGAGCTCAAGCTAACAAGTTCAAAAAACTGAAGAAGAAAAAAGCAGTTAAGAAGGAAGTTAGCGAAGAAGATGTACAAAAGCAAATTAAAGATACACTTGCAAGATTAACTTCGAAAGGTGGTAAGTCGAAAGGTTCGAAGCACCGTCGTGAAAAGAGAGAACAAGCAAGTGCTAAACAAGCTGAATTAGCTGAACAGGCTGCAGCAGAAAAGAATGTGTTGAAGTTGACCGAGTTCGTTACTGTAAACGAATTGGCAACAATGATGGAGGTTCCTGTAACCAATATTATTGCAACTTGTATGGGACTTGGTTTATTCGTATCCATCAACCAGCGTCTGGATGCTGAAACCATTGCCATTGTTGCTGAAGAATTCAATTACAAAGCTGAATTTGTAAGTGTTGAACTTCAAGAATCTATTGAAGAAGAAGAAGACAAAGAGGAAGACTTGGTTGAACGCCCACCAATTGTAACGGTAATGGGTCACGTTGACCATGGTAAAACTTCTCTTTTGGACTACATTCGTCATGCAAACGTAATTGCCGGTGAGGCCGGAGGTATTACCCAGCACATTGGTGCATACAATGTAGCACTAGACGATGGAAGAAAGATTACTTTCCTTGATACACCAGGTCACGAAGCCTTTACAGCGATGCGTGCACGTGGTGCTCAGGTAACCGACATAGCAATTATTATTGTTGCTGCTGATGATAACGTGATGCCACAGACAATTGAGGCAATCAACCATGCAAGTGCAGCAGGAGTACCAATTGTATTTGCAATCAACAAAATTGATAAGCCGGGAGCTGATCCTGAAAGAATCAAAGGTGAATTGGCTAACATGAACTACTTGGTTGAAGACTGGGGTGGTAAGTACCAATGTCAGGAAATTTCGGCTAAGAATGGTATCAATATCGAAGACTTATTGGAAAAAGTATTGCTTGAGGCTGAAATGTTAGAAGCAAAAGCAAATCCAAATAAACGTGCGATTGGTTCGGTTATCGAATCATCATTAGATAAAGGTCGTGGTTACGTAACTACTCTTTTGGTACAAGCTGGTACTTTGAAAGTTGGTGATGTATTATTGGCAGGTAGTTATACAGGTCACGTAAAAGCGATGTTTAATGAACGTGGAAACAAGATTGAAGCTGTTGGACCATCAGAGCCAGCATTGATTCTTGGTTTGAATGGTGCTCCACAAGCAGGTGACAACTTTAACGTTATGGAGAGCGAAAGAGAGGCTCGTAACATTGCTAACAAGCGTGAGCAGTTACAGCGTGAGCAAGGACTTCGTACTCAGAAACACATTACTCTTGATGAGATTGGTCGTCGTATTGCGATCGGAAACTTCCAGGAATTGAACGTGATTGTGAAAGGTGATGTGGATGGATCTATCGAAGCACTATCTGACTCATTGATCAAGCTATCTACTGAAGAAATTCAGGTGAATGTAATTCACAAAGCTGTTGGTCAGATTTCCGAATCAGATGTAATGTTAGCAACAGCATCTAACGCAATTATCGTAGGTTTCCAGGTACGTCCTTCAGTTGGAGCACGTAGATTGGCTGAGAAAGAAGAAATCGATATCCGTCTGTACTCAATTATCTACGATGCAATCGAAGAATTGAAATCAGCAATGGAAGGTATGCTTTCTCCAGAAATCAAGGAAGAGATTGTGGCGACTGTTGAGGTTCTTGAGACATTCAAAATCTCTAAGGTTGGTACCATTGCCGGATGTCTTGTTCGTGAAGGTAAGATCAAGCGTAGCTCTAAGATCCGCCTGATTCGCGACGGTATTGTAATCTACACTGGAGAACTTGGTTCGTTGAAACGTTTTAAAGACGATGCGAAAGAAGTTGTGAAAGGATACGAATGTGGTCTAAATATCGAAAAGTACAACGATATCAAAGTTGGCGATATGGTAGAAGCATTCGAAGAAGTAGAGGTTAAGAAGAAATTGTAAGAAACAATTCCTATCATATAGAAAAGCAGTCCAAATTGGACTGCTTTTTTTATTTGTTATAACTCCCCAATTAATGATTTTAGGAACATCTAATTCTAAGGAAAATTGAATTTGAAATAACTCACTATAAAAATAATTAAAAATTCGTGCAGCGTTTTTAATTACTTATGTATTCTATAGGTAAATTGCATAAACTTATCATATCCTCAATATTGGTAAGATCATAAATACGCACGAATGAAGAAACTTTTTCTAAAAAATAAGAAGTCCATATTCAATAAGATCTACGAGAATCATTCTCAACAGTTGTTTTTATTGATTCTTCGCTATGTTGTATCTCAATTCGATGCTGAAGAAGTCTTGCAAAGAGGATTTATAAAGATTTACGAGGCTTTAGATGATTTTACCTATGAAAATGATAAAGCCAGTTTAGGGTGGTTAAAACGCATCATGATCAATGAAAGTCTTCTCTTTTTAAGAGAACAAAAACGTTTGACCTTATCTGATAACATTTCTTTTATTGAAAATTCATCCAATCATTCGCCTGAAGTGGAAAATAAACTTGGTATGGACGATTGCTTAAATCTCGTAAGAAATTTACCCGATGGATACCGTACCGTATTCAATCTTTATGTTATTGAAGGATATGCACACAAAGAAATTGCAGATATTCTTCACATTAGTGAAAGTGCCTCACGATCGCAACTCACCAGGGCACGAAACATTTTAAAAACACAACTAAAATCATTGAATTATGCAACCGAACTCGTTGGATAGCATTATTAAAAATAATTTGGAAAACCAGTCGGAATTGCCCTCAAATGTACATTTCGACAAGGAGAGACTACGTTCTTCAATCGATAAACGAATCAATCAGCAATCGAGAGAGCACAAGTGGCAAATTATAGCAGCACTGCTTATATTATTACTTGGATCTTCATTATTCCTGCATTACCAGCAATACAGCATTATAACAAAGCAAAAACAAAATATAGGTAATCAAGAGCAGTTAATTTCCTCGCTACACAGCGAAAATGAGAATATTAAAAGTGAAAATTATTTACTGATCGATTCCATTTCAAAATCGAATATTGCCCAAATGGAAAAGCCAAAACAGATAGCTTTACCGCAACTTCCAATGATAGTTATCAATCAGCCTATTGTATTTCAAAATAAGGTTGAAGACAAACTATACATACAAATTGTCGAACGAATAAAAATAAAGGAAACAGATAGCGAGATTCCGGAACTCGACCTGCCTGTTTACTATGAAAGTGATCGTTTGGCAAGCAATACAAATAAACAATCTAACAGCAAATCATTTGCAAGAAAGATTGTCAAACTCTTTAAAAATTAAAGTCATGAAAAAAATATTAATTCTACTTATTCTAATCGTATTAATCATTCCTTCTGCTCAATCACAAGGAAAGTGGTTTAATGCTCCAAAAAATTATCAATATGGATTTTCAAACAAAAGAGATACTCTTTACATCGATTATGGTAATGGAAAGAAAATTGAATTCAGCTATTCCTGGCACAATATTTTTGGTTCCATAGATAATGACTTTTCCTCCAAACACTTTTGGAATCCTTTAAATCTGGAATTAAAAATCCTGAAGGAGAAGATTAAAGAAATTCCTTTAAAAGAGGATAAAAAATACCATATAACACTTCACTCACAGAGACCTAATCTATATTCTGCTGAATTTTTTGAAGCGATAAAACTTAACAATCAAGAAGCAAAAGAATCAGGTCTGTCGAAAGAAAAAAGAGATAGCTTATTACATGTTACTTTTAAAAACTATTACAAAGGTAAAATCAAGAAAAAACATAAACTTACGGTTAATGAAAGAAAAACCTCGGAAGAGAATCGAGAGTATTTAATTGTGCAAAACAAACTCTACAACAAAGCACAATGGCAACATATCATAGAAATTAAAGAATTGCTTTGGAGTGTAAAGCTTTACATAACCGATCTTGACGAACTTAAAGAATTCGATATTAACGAAATTCAAACGTTTATGGCAAGTGAGAAAGACAGATTCCTAAAAAGAAGATATTACCAGTACTTTTCAAAGTTACATTATAAGAAAGAAAATGGTGAATTTAGATATGAGCGAACTCTTGGAGAAAAAAGAGAGAAAAGACCACTATTCCTAAAACTAGGTTTTGATGCAGGCTTTGGTAGTTCTGTAATTAAAAGTAAATTATCAGCAGACATAAGTGCAGGCATCAATCTCTACTTTAATGAAAATTTACAGTATGCTGCCAAACTAGGCATAAGAACTCAAGCCAAATCATTTGGAATTGATAATAAAATCCGAAACAATGTTTTTATTGATGCTTTAATGGATATTAATATTGCTGAAAGCTTTAAAAAAGCACAGTGGATCGGTGCTGGATTTGGTTACTTGGTAAAACGAGAAGGAAATATTTATGGAAAAGATACGGCCAGGGCATTTTTTAAGTATGGTTTCACAAATGGAATTGCCATCCAGCCCGAATTCAACTTCTCCTTTCATGATGAAAAATTTCTTTTAGGAATTGGTGTTTCCTTCAACTTCTAATACACAAACAAAAACCCTCACACAAGGTAGTGCGAGGGTTTCTCTATATTTTCAGAATACTATTATAGTAATTCTTTATAAGCTTCAGCAGAAAGTAATTCTTCTAACTCAGCAGTATCAGCCAATTTGATTTTGATAATCCAACCTTCACCATAAGGATCAGAATTGATCAAATCTGGAGCATCTTCCAACTTCTCGTTGAATTCTAATACTTCACCACCAACTGGCATAAACATGTCAGATACAGTTTTAACGGCTTCGATAGTTCCGAATACTTCTTCCTTATCTAATTCTTCGCCTTCAGTTTCTACTTCAACAAAAACGATGTCTCCTAGTTCTCCCTGAGCGAAATCAGTAACACCAATAAAAGCTTCTTCGCCTTCTACACGTACCCACTCGTGATCTTTAGTGTACTTCAAATTTTCTGGTACATTCATGATAGTATGTTGTTTTAAAAGAGGTTTATAAACTGCTCCAAATTTACAGTTTTTTTTCAATAATTAAATATTAGTAATTGAGTAAATCAACTATTGAATGTATGATCTTTATCACATTCTAGATCAATATCATACAATAAACCTATTGAATATTAATAGTTCATGAAAAATATTCTTGTTTCAACCTGCTCTTAAACACTTTATTAATTCGCTAATGTAAATCTTATACTTGCCCCAAACTCTGTGGTTGTAGTTGGATAAGAAAGTGATACGTAAGGTGTATTTACAATTCTATCGTAATACAAACGCAGGTTGAATCTGTTACTCAAAACATAATCTGCACTAAACTTTAAGGTAACCACCTTTTGGCCAGAAGTTAGCTGATCTACTTCATCAACAATTTTTCGAATAATGGTACTGTTCTTTCTTACTGATAAATCTGCTCTTAAATTCAAATCTGAATTGTATTTTTTCTGGCGAGAACCAGATCCAATTATCATTCCGAAATTATCAAATCGATATCCCATACCAAAAATCATTTCGTTCGAAGCTACTTCGGTTAACTGAGTATTGGACAGGCTCAATATTAGGTTACGTGTACGTTTAATTTCAAAACTTGTAGAAAAATTATTTTTCCAAATCATATCAACATTAATCAATGGATTAAACTGCTCATTAATCGAAATTGAATTCACATCGTACAAATTGTAAAAATTACCCGTAATCTTATTTATTTCAAGAAATCCATCTTCATCTACTTCGGCAGATAAATTTGTTGTGTAGGAACCAACGTCATAAGTTGAAGTATATGCGTGACTCAAGTTTATGGATTTGAAATAACGTCGAATAAATGGAATTTTTGACAAGCCTTCGAATGAAACTCTCCAATTTGGTTTCATTTTAGCAATTCCAGGGAACAATTTATTGAAGCCACTTCCTACATTACCATATGCTTTAAGAAAAGCTGGAATCAACACTTCCTGTGAAGTTGAAGTAAATCCGTTGTAATATCCTGTTCCTTTATCACCATCCATAATCTCTTCGTCCTCATATGATGCACCATAACGTTGTTGCGCTAACCTTAAAGATTCAGATTTGCGATTTTCCAGGAACTTGTTGAAATACTCCGACGAATAATCTCCAGTATTACCTATGGTAAAAAATGCCGATTTTAAACTTAAGAAACTCATGCTAAAGTTTCCTGACTTTACAAGATTTTCATTACTAAACCTATCATTATCTTTGTCATAGATGTAATACTCACTTCTATTTCTTGAATAATTTCTATTTGCAGTAAGATCAATTTTCAATCCTTTAAAAGGTTCAATTGTACTACGAATTGAAAAATTCTGAGTATGACTCATTACATATGGATCATTCATTGTAGGATCAGTTGTAATCCAACCTTTATCAGCAGCTCTACGCGCAAAGTTTTTATCTTGCTGACCAGTTAAAAAACCAAATCCAGGAGCTTTTGTTCCATTGAATGATTCCCCACCAAAATAGTTTGTCTGTGGTAAATATCCAGGTAAAGTTGTCGAGTTAATTTCAGAATAATTAACACTTATATTTCTCACGCTCATTAATGTTCTCAGAAAGTTTTCTCCAATAACCGCAAACACGTTATCTTTCTCGGTAACTTTACCGGTAACGCGTACCCTAACATCTTTAACAGTTCGAGAAGCTGTTATTTTAGCTCGATTTCCGGTAACAGGTTTAACCTTAATTTTCACCTCTTTTCCTAACTTATCGTAGGCTCTAATGGTAATATCCTCAGTCATTAATTTGTGATAAATGGAAACAGGTACTCCTGCTTTCAATTCATCAACTTTACCGTCATAATTTACCTTCTTGTATGATTTGGTTTTCTTTTTATACTTACGGTTCGAATTGTATTTGCGATTGATCTTCTTTAAAATGCCAACTTTATTATACAAACTTGTCATTTTTAATTGACCATTCAACTGAATATTATTCGAATTTCGAATGGTGTTACCCAACTCAATTGTATCGGCAGTAATTGCTCCTGCATTCCAATCATACGCACCTGAATAACGTGCATTAAGCGAAGTCCAGTTAAACAACGGAATTTTATTAATCGGAACGGTATAAGTCACATTAAACTTATGGTGGTATTTAATATTTCGTCCACCATCCATTAAATTATTCCAAATCGAATCTTTCCAAATTTCATAAGCATCACGATCTCTATGCTTATCAACAATACCATCTGGTTCATCGATACGTGAAGTATTTGTTGCAGAAAAATCGAATTTTAAGCCTTTCGTTAGGTTGTATTTCAAATCGTAATATCTGTACCAAATAAAATCTTTATCGTATGATGGGTCGATTTTTAATCCTGGTTCTTCAATATTTCGTTTTTCTATTTCATGATAGTAACGTTGAATATCCGAACGGAAAGACAATTGTGTTGGCAAATAATAGAAATTGAAATCCTTTAATAACCTAAACATAGGCTTTTGAAAAGCTTTTACCTTTTTGAATGGCTGTACAATTTTCGGGCGCTCGGTATAATTATAGCTAAGTACACCACGATAATTTTTCTCCAAATCAAGAGTCGTATTTACATCTCTCGAATAAGTTTCATTATACGAATAAGTCATTGATAAATTTGAAACATCAAGCAGTTTTGCTTTTCCTTCCTGCTTCTCGATTCGAACATTGGTAAGGTTGAAACTTTTTCGTTTGGTATATTCTTGTGCCCTATGTTTAATCTCTTCTCTTTCTTCTTTATTCTCTGCATTTTCCAAAGCTATATCCAAAGGAATATCAGGATCCAAAGGATCATACTCAGGTGTAACAGTTTCTTCTGAAATTGCATAGTACATCGGAATTCTCACTCCTGATTTTTCAGGGAAGAATTTTCCTAACTCCAAACTTGCAGAAAAATCATATTGGAAAATATCATCTTTATAGCGCTCATTAACACCATCTTCTATACCTCCAAAACCTGAAGTAATCTGACTTCCAGACCATGTTACCGTACCCAAGTCTGCCAATTTTGTTGTTACTCTTAAATTTGCAGCCCAACCTCCATCTTCATCAAAATCAGACAAACGTAATTCATTCATCCAAACTTCGACTGATTTTGGCTGATTGTCATCACTACCAGTAATATCTTCAAGTGGATTTTTAATCCCAATCATTATGGTTCTCACATTGGCAAGATTCGGATTACCTTTTATTCTAACCCTATGTCCTTCTTTTACAGGATTATTACCACTGGATAAATCATTTACAGCAGCATCATAAACAGTAAGGTAGTCAACACTTGATCCAACAGATCTCATAGCATCATTACGCAATTGTTTAATGGTTTGGAATAATCTTAGTTTAAAATCAAATCTATTCTCATCTGGCCAAACTGCTAACCTATCATTTTCATTATCTCCATTATACACACCTGGAGCGGTTAATTTCAAAGGAATTTCATATTCATAGTAGTTATCCTGATAATCTGATCCCAATCGAATAAAAGCTGTAACTTCATTATTCCTTATAGGCAAACCACTAATTTCTTCGGCATGAACATCCATTTTAAGCTTTCCATACTTACGAATGTCCATACTAAGCGTTTTGTAAGCTCCTTTTCCTTTTCCATTTTCAAGGTCAGTAACTTTTAATAAGATGGCTTGCTCATTCAATTGTATTAATTGTGGATTACTAGGATCTACAACTCTATCGATTCCTGGAGGAAGTACATAATTTACTGGCTCTTTTGAGGCATTCTCTTCAATATTAATTGCGGTAATATCAAAGTTTGCATCCGAAATGACTGCATCATCTTTATCCTCATTTAAAGCTTGCTCATACTTTCTCCAATCATCACGAACTAAATCCAAAGTAGCAAAACGCATAATTACATCCTCTTCGAATCCTTTAAGAAACATTCTCATGAATCGAATGGAAGTAAAATCCGAAATGCTTCCATACTGATCTTCAAACTCATTAACTGGAATTTTGAATTGATACCAATCAACTGTTCCTTGAGTGCCATTTGCCAAATCGACAGTACTGGTAATTTTATCGGTAATAAAATTCTTTCCAACTTCCATTCCTGTTGGTTCAAGATGTACACGATACTGATAATAAGCTTCTGTTTCACTTAAAGTTTGATCATTATTTATGTCTTCAACATTTGGTAATGTTGTTGCTGAAGTTGGATAAGGTTCAGTTGACAATTCAGAAGTTGGTGAATTTCCTTCTGGCCCATTATATCTCTTGTATCTTTCCAAGATACCAACTTCATCGGCATCATAGTCACTACCTCTAAAATAGTGGTAATCATCTCCTGAAGGGTCGTTTATAGCATTTACATAGGCACCTGACCCAACTCCTAAGTTGGCAGATAATTCAATTTGCTGAATATACTCATCAAAAAAACTAATTTCTTCTTCAGAGTTAAGCCCATCCAGGCCAACATCCTGATACTTCCTAGCATTCGTATTATTATCAAATGCAATTACTTGTGATTGAATTTTAGGAACACGTCCCCAAACTGTATTATCCACCAAAGAAAGATCTTCACTAGTAGGTAAACCATTCTCGAATGATTTTCTTGAATCTCTAAGAATATCCTCTGAAACATTACCCAAATTAAAAAATAATTCTCCTCCTTTATGATTCTTATCATATACAAATGGATCCATCATCCAGAATTCGATGTATGCAATATTTGCCGCTTCGAAATCGTTGGTTTCTATTCTTCTCATGATCCCTCCCCAACGTGTTTCCGGAGCTTCTAATGTTCCATCAGGATTCATCCCTTGTGAAACACCTGCCTGTCCATCTACATCATAATTATAGGGTCCCTTCTCGTCAGGATAATATGCAAGGTTTAAAACCGAAATATTCGTTGGAACACCTGATGCTCTTTCTTTATTAGGCCAAATTTCTTCCTCAAAAATCTCACGTACAAAGTGGTTTGACTGTTGTTCCTTATCTGCTTTAATATGCCCTGGAGTTGCCGAATTATTACGCAAGAATAATGGATCAATTACATACCATGCCAATTTTGCACGATTAAAACCATATGCCAAATCACCACTCAAGTTTCCCTCAGGAAATAGCACATCATTATTTTGAGGAGTACTTGCCAATACCCAAGAACTCAAACTCTTCATATCAATAGAAGTCTGGGTTCCTTCAAAATCATCGATATAAGCAGTACCTGAACCTCCAATTGATTTATTGTGTCCTGGTCTTAGTTGTGCAAATTCACCTTCAACCGATATTTTAGAAGGCTCTTTTGTCTCAATAAATGGCAATTTATCAACCATTCTGGTTAAGAACATCGATTCTGTCTCATAACTTCCATTTAACCCCCAAATGGTATTCGATATTGGCTCATCACCAATATTCACCTTCTGAGTTAATGGCTGTTCGGACAAGTGCATCACCGTGGCTCCAAGATTAAAATTATCATTAACCTGATAGTCCATCTGAACACCTAGAAGGGTTTTGGTTTGAATATTAAACAGTGAATTGTTTTCTGATTCTATACTAATAGGTGTGTTTGACTCCAATAAACTTTGGTTGATAATTTTTACACGACCTAAGGTATAATCAACTGTATAATCAATATTTTCGACCAGTTCTCTTCCTCCTGCCTTAACCCTTACCGATCCTGGTTGAACATTTAAAGCATTCAAAGAAATTTCTGAGCTTGAGGATGATTTGTAACTCCCTTTTAAAGAGTATTTATTCTTCTCAGCAATTTGTTGAGCTTCATTCTGTGTTTTCTCATATAGTTCCTCGAAGACATACTTATTTGCAATAGCATCATTCCCTATTTTCCCTCTTAAATAAGATCCAAATGGTTCTATAATCGGGAAGATAACTCTACCATTATTACTGTAGATAGTGATACCATTAATAAAATCAAACATCCCATCTGAACCTGGGTCTAATTGAGAATTCAACCTATCCAAATTCATAACTTTCAGTAATATCTCGTTTTTGATATCTCCTTCTGGCAGATAATTAACTTTTGTTCCTGCCTGATCGTTCTGATACATGATGTTCAAAACGAAATCTTCCTGATTTACCTGATAAGCTCCGATGTTATAAATATTCTTCATCATCAACTCCCAGGTTGGCAGTTTAGGACTAAGGCTAGTCCCTTTCAAAAGTTTCATTACCAAAGATTGTGGTGCACTAACACCATCTGAAGTAAATTCACCAACACGATAAACTTGGCCACGATTAGTATATTCATAAGCAACCGCCAATACTTCATCGGCATTCAGAGCTTGGTTTAGCGAAATGTATCCCAACTTCTCATTAACAGTATATTCAGAAGGCGAAAGTTTACGAGCATTTTCGACTTTTTCATAGTCTTTACCACTCGTAAAACCAGGTGCTAAAAGCCCAAGAGTTTCTGTTACTCTATTAACATCTCTAATATCAGAGTATACCTCAGTCATTTGCTGATAAACATCATTTAAATCATTATCTGGCAAAACCCCTGTCCCTGTCTGCGAAAAGAGTGTATTACTGATATTTGTAGCATTTTCACCAATATCTACAAAAGCGACTACATTTCTTGAATCCTGAAAATTAGAAGTTTTATTGGTAACCCAAACTTCAACTTTATTAATCGCTACTGCCGAGTTGATAACTGGCAAATTCTCTAATGCTTTATCATAGGTATCGTAAAAATACTTCGATAAGAAAAAGTGACGGTTCGCTTCGTATTGATCAACAGAGATCTCAAACTCATTTTTTTGCGCACCATTTTCCAAATTAACAACAGCGGTTTCTCCTTTTTGCTGAGAAAAAACAGATGTAACGCCTAATTTCCCAAATTGCATTTGAGTTTTTACACCAAACAGATTCTGACCTCCAGTAATCAAAGTATTAGAAATTGGCATAGAAACATTACCTGCCTCCACTTTCTTGATAATCTCATCTTCATCTCCTGTATATTCAAGACGCATCTGGTTTTCGAAATCAAAAGTAGCCTCAGTGTTGTAATTCACATCCATCTTCAACTTTTCTCCAACTGTACCTGTAACGTTCATTTGGATTTTTTCATCAAAGTCAAAACTAGTTGTCTTCCTTAAATTTTCAGGTAAAGTTGGATTTTCAACATTGGTAGTACTAATTCCAAATGTTAATTCTGCAGATCCTTGAGGTTTTATTTTTATCGTATTGCTTCCAAAAATCTTATCTATAAACTGACCCCCAAAATTCATATCAGGAACCAATTCATTATTCCCTCCAGCTCCATCGTTTCTACTTCTTTGCATCCAATAATCTCGAATGGAATTTTCCGCAACATATTGCTCATATTCCTCGGCTGTCATGGTAATTGCACGGCGATAGTTCATATCACCAATGGTTTTTACCAATATGTAATTATCAGTTGCAGGATCGTACTTAATAGAAGTTTTAATATTACTCGGATCCTTCAAATACAGCGGAGATTGCTGTTGCGAACCATATTCCAGGTTATCATTTTCATCATTAAATGGATAACGAAGAGAATCATTCTTTGCGTTTGGATTATCCTTATTAAAAGGTGATCTTGAATTTATAATCCTATTATTTTCATTTCCTGAACGAAGGATTGTGTCTTGCTGTTGAAATGCACCAAATTCCGAATCAACCTGATAAGCATATGCATTAACCGGTTGACTACTCTTTATTACAAAACAAAATATTACTAAACAGAGACTTAGAGTATATTTTAATAGTTTTTTCAATTAAGTTAGATTTCCTTAGGTTAGTAAAGCAAATACGTTTTTAGTTTACAATTGTTTCAGAGCTAATTTTATTAAATCCTCAACATTTGATGTTGGATTAGCAGTATAAATTTTATCAACTACTTTATAAGCTGCATTCTTTGCAAAACCCAACATCACTAAAGCAGATAACGCTTCTTCTTTGTTGGTATTGTCTTGCGGAAGTGAAATTTCTAATATCTCCGATTCTTTTCCTAGCTTATCCTTTAATTCAATTATAATTCGTTGTGCAGATTTTGCTCCAATACCTTTTACTCCTTGTAAAGTTTTGGCATTATTCGACAAGATTGCCGTTTGAATTTCGGCCGGGCTTAAAGAAGAAATCATTACTCTGGCAGTATTTACACCAACTCCTGACACAGAAATTAAATGACGGAAAATTTCTCTTTCTCTGGTATCTATAAAACCGTATAACATATGAGCATCTTCACGAACCACTTGATGAAGGTACAATTGAACAGTTTTTTGTCCTGATAACTGACTGTATGTGTTTAATGAAATATGAATAAAATATCCAATGCCATTATTTTCTATAATAGCTGATGTTGGTGTTAAATCGGCGAGTTCACCTTTAATGTACTCAAACATAAATTAAGAATTAGATTATTCTGGGAATTTAAGGATTTTAAAATATGCAAAATTATGCAATTTTAATAATGAAAGATAGGCTTTTAACAAAAAAAGAAAGAGCGATTAACATTTAACCGCTCTTATTATAATTTTGTTAATTCTTTTATTGCACGTTTTTCACATTCTCAGCAGGCTTAAGAGGATCTTTACTTATCTGCTTATACATGCGTCTGTTTTTATGAATATCCAACGCCAAATACAATGCTTCGCGGAAAGAAATTTCCGAAGCAACATTAGTTCCAGCAATTGAATAAGCTGTTCCGTGAGCTGGCGAAGTTCTTACTCCTGAAAGCCCCGCCGTAAAGTTAACGCCTGAATCGAAAGCTAATGCTTTAAATGGAGCTAATCCCTGATCATGATACATCGCTAAAATCGCATCAAATTTTGTATAGTCATCCGAGCCAAAAAAGCCATCAGCAGGAAATGGTCCCAAAGCCATAATTCCATTTTCTCTTGCCGAATCAAGAGCAGGAATAATAATCTCTTGCTCTTCTGTACCAATCAAACCATTATCACCTGCATGAGGATTAAGGCTTAGAACAGCAATTTTTGGTTTTTGAATTCCAAAATCTTTTAATAATGATGCATTTAAAATCTCAAGCTTTTCAACAATTGCCTCTTTGGTGATTTTTTCAGGAACTTTTGAAATTGGCACATGACCAGCAACCACACCAACTCTAAGTTTATCACTAAGTAATAACATTAATGATTTTCCAGATTCCAACTTCGCTTCCAAATATTCCGTATGACCAGGAAATTCAAAATCTTTCGACTGAATGTTCTTTTTATTTATTGGTGCAGTAATTAGAACATCAATTGCTCCTTTTTTCAAATCCGCAACAGCGGATTCTAATGCTTGAAAGGCAGAAGTACCAGCAGCATTTGTTGATTTTCCAAGCTCTACTTTAATATTCTCGTCAACACAATTAATGATATTTGCACGCTTAGGGTGTGCTTCATGTGCTTCTTTAATATTATTCAAGCTAAAATTATCGATATTTAGTGCTTTACGATGATAAGCTGCAACTTTTGGAGAGCCATAAATAATAGGAGTACAAAGTTCAAACAATCTATTATCCATTAAAGTTTTAATGATTACTTCATAACCAATTCCATTAATATCACCGTGAGTTATTCCGACCTTTATTTTGGTATTCTTCATGAGTTTAAAGTATTTGGTTTGATATGTGTTACTTGTCAAACTCAAGTTAATCACACCTCAAACAGTATTAGAACTTAATCAGTTCACAAGTGCAAGATATTGTATTCCAAATAAAAACTTAGCTTGCGACTACAAAAATAGAAAGAATCCCTTAATCCTAACTATCTTTTTAATGATTCCTTATGATTGGTAATTTTTTATAAAATCGTACAACAAACGAACACCAACACCAGTGCCGCCTTTTCCTCGGTAATTATCAGTTGCGCCAAGGAAAGCAGGTCCTGCAATATCGATATGAACCCAAGGATAGTCTGTAAAGTGTTCAAGAAATTTCCCGGCAGTTATAGCTCCTCCATCACGACCACCAATATTTTTCAAATCTGCAATATCTGATTTTATTAACTCTCCGTATTCTTCCCAAAATGGAAACTCTACCACTCTTTCATAAGTCTTGTTTCCTGAATTTTTAAGTTGTTCCATTTTATCCGCACTTTCTTCATTCCCCATGGCTACAACACCATACTTGCCAATTGCAACCGCAGCAGCTCCTGTTAAAGTTGCCAAATCTACTACAAATTCAGGCTCATATTTTTTTGCATAGCTTAATGCATCAGCAAGAATTAATCTTCCTTCGGCATCGGTATTTAATACCTCTACATTTAGTCCATTATACATTTGAATAATATCTCCCGGAGCATAGGCATTTCCTCCAGGACGATTGTCTGTAGCAGGAATTAAACCAATTACATGAACAGGAAGTTTTGCTTTTGCAATTGCATACAATGCCCCTGCAACGGATGCAGCTCCTCCCATATCAGATTTCATTAAATCCATACTGTCCTTGGTTGGCTTTAAACTCAAACCACCTGTATCGTAAACAATGCCTTTACCAACAAAGACAATGGGATTTGTATTCTTTGCATCTTCAGGCTTCCACTCTAAAATCGAAAAAGTTGGTTCATCAATACTTCCCTTATTTACAGCCAAAAGACCTCCCATTTTCAAGCTTTGAATTTTAGTCTTTTCAAAAACTTCCACACTAAAGCCTGATTCATCAGCCATTCTCTTGATCTCCTCGCTTAACTTTTGCGCAGTTAGATAACTTAATGGTTCATTTACCAGATTACGTGCATGTTTTACCGCTTCGCATACTGATTGTAACTCTTCAATGTCTTTTTCATCCAACACATCGCTCTGAACATGAACTTTACTAAGACTATGTTTTACTTTTTTAGTTTCCCTTAAATATCTTATAAACTGATAGTTGCTTAGAGACAACCCTTCAAGAATTGGTAAAGTCAATTCTTTGCTCATAGAAAAATCAACAACTGCAAGTTCTGAGATTTTACTTTCTTGAACTTTTGAATGAAGAGAATTACCAAGCTTTCTCATCTTCTCATAATCCTTGTATTCAAGTTCTTCTTTAGAGTTTACATGAACGAAAACTTTTCGGGTATATTGATTTATTTCAATAAGCGAAGATTCATTCTCTACTTGCTCAATAAGATATTGAATTTCGTTTTCGGCAAGAGGAAGATTTTTGTAGTTTTTAATGCTTGTCAAGTAAAATACATTCTTTGTTTCTACTGAAATATTCGGTGTAAGTAAATCTATATTCATGTATTAATTTTTAAGTTGAAATGGGTTTTGTGTGAAAACCAATTTTGAAGTTAAGTAAAAATACTAAAAATCTTTTCTTTGCTTCAAATCTGTCCAAAAGAAAAACCGTAGCTCTGCAGCTACGGTTTCTTTTTATAATTTATCCGGATTCTCTTTAAAGTAATTTCTTATCAGAACTTTTTTCAGTTCCCGAAGAATCACCAATTCGGCAAGAAGATCTGATTTTGGCACATCAGGATATTGCGCCTCGGCTTGCATAACTTGCTTTTCACTCAAATCAATCTGATAAAGCAATAAAACTAAGCGGTGGTAATCTCGATCCAAGAGCCAAATTAAATGTTCTTTCAATTGAGAAAACAATTCCTCATACGCATAATCCACTTCGCCCGAAAATTGCACCTCTAAACCAAATTGAGCGAAATCTTTCTCAATTTGTGCAGCAACTTGTCGAATTATTTCTTCGCGATTACGATATGGTTCGATGCTTAAATTTTTATAATCGGGCAAATTCATTTCTTACTTAGTGGTATTATCGTATGAATACATGATTGCTTCCAACTCACGCAACATTTCACGTTTATTATTATTAGGATAATAAACGTAAGAGTCCATACAGATTACTCTATTATTCTTTTCATCAAGAAAGGTCACACTTACAAATGGACCACCCATGAAGTCGTTCTCTACTTGCCAAAGTCCACGAGTTTCATAGGCATAGTTTCCTCCAAAATCAAATTGTCTGGAAAGAATCGGATACGACATTTCAGTTGCCATATAACTTCCCTTTGAAGGTCCAGGAACATATTTTTTCAATAAATTATTTCTTCTTTTAATAATCTGATCTTTTGAGAACATATCTTCTGAAAGGTAGTCATATGAGTAGATAAACATTCCCTGGCTGGTTGTTGGTGTTTCATTGCTTACCCAAAGAAAATCAGGCTCATCTTTATTGATTTTATATCCAGATGGAAACGAAAGTGTAAATTGATATTTTGATTTTACTTTCTCGAAGATTTCCTGAACTACATTTCTTCTAAATGTTTTGATTTTTCTATTTCTCTCTCCCAATAGGAAATAAGCAACAATTTTATTTCTATTCTCTTGCAATAATTCAATCATTGCTTTATTGTTTTTTGCTTCAATCTTCATGAATGACTGAGTCTTGGCATAAAGTTCATCCTTAACAGCAAGATTGCTTTTTTTCACTTTAGCAGAAACTCTAAGATCCAAGATACTACGATGAGTTTTAAACATACTGCTAAAAGCATTGTGGTTGATATGAATAACATCCAAAACAGACTCATCTTGTGGCAATCCCAACTGGGTGTCATTAAGAATTGATTTTAGTGTATCCCCCACTGCACTTTCCCACAATGCATCGTTTATCAAAACCAAAACCTCACCAGACCCTCCAGTTACAACTGGTCTTAATCCTTTTGTTGTCTTTTTACAAGACACTGCACTTACTATAATAAGCGCACAAAGAAGTGTTATATTTATTATTTTTTTCATAATTAGATGTTTATTTGGAATTCATTTATTATTCGTATTGGACTATTTTTAATACCATACCAGGTTCAACAACATTAGATTGATTTATGTTATTTACCTCAACCAGATCTTTAACAGACTCTACTTTAAACCTATTGGCAATTGATTGCAAACTATCACCTTCTTGGACCTCATAAAGTAGAAATTTGCTCTGTTTCAACAATGGATCTCTTTGGGGCTTTTGAGCAATCTCTTCCGATGGTTTTACCCAAATTTTTAATCGTTGCCCAATGTAGATATCATGATTCTTCATATTATTCCACTCCATAATATTATGCGTGGTACAAGAATAGTTCATAGCTATTTTATGAAAATACTCTCCAGCTTTAACAACATGATAAATCATATATTTCCCTTTGGTAGAAGAAAGTTCCTTTTGCAATTCAAGGTACTTCTTAGGTTGATCCTTCATTGCATAAATTTCTTCCTCATTGTCGATAAATAAGCCAATTTTTTCAACAGGTAGAACCAATTGAGCTGGCAATTCGCCTGCAGGAATTATATCTCGTTTGTAAATAGGGTTTAATTTTTTAATCTCTTCTATTGGTACATCAATTATTGCTGCAACATGTTTAAACAATACACTTTTCTTTATATTCACAGGTGATACCCTAAAGTAAGGATATTGATTTGGCGCAGCCACTATATTGTGCTCACTGCTATAATTTAAAATATAATTTGCAGCGATAAAAATTGGCACATAGTTTCTGGTTTGCTGTGGCAAATATGGTGATATTTCCCAAAAATCAGTTTTACCACCAGAACGCTGAATTGCCTCACGCACAACACCAGGTCCTCCATTATAAGCAGCTATTGCCAATTGCCAGTCCCCAAAAATACGATGCAAATACTGCAAATATCTGCAAGCTGCTTCGGTTGATTTCTCTGGATCCATTCTCTCATCAACATAGGAAGTAACCTTTAAATCAAACATTTTACATGAATTATACATAAACTGCCATAGGCCCATTGCTCCCGATCTGGATCTTGCTTTAGGATCCAAAGCAGATTCTATTACCGAAAGATACTTTAGTTCCAATGGCAAATTATATTTGTCCAAACACTCTTCGAAAATTGGAAAATACAATTCCGAACGTTCAATTATTTTTCCAGTTTTCTCACGATGACGCACTGCATATGCTTCAATAAAGCGACGAACCACTGGTTTATAATCCAACTGTATTGGTGTGAGATCATTTAAACGCTTCATTCTTTCTGCATATATCTCGTCCGAAAAAACAGGAATATAATTCGCATCTAATATTTCATTCTCTGGAAGTTCTTCTTTCAATATCTCATCAGTAAAATACATTAATCGTTGGTTAACTTCTTCTGCATTTTCTGGCTTTTCTTTTTGCAGAATGCTAAATAAAGATTGAGCAGAGACAGCAGAACTGCCTAAAAGAGAGATTAACAAAAGAAGTATGAAATTCTTCATGCAAACTAGTGGTTTAGGTTTAGGGATTTCTAAATTCGAATTGAAAATAATTAATTTACAACTAGCATCCAAATGATTTTACAAGTTTTAAACTAATTTTTTAGTTGATGTGGTTTCAAAAAATAGAGTCATCAAAAAAGGCAGGTAAAATACCTGCCTCTCATTTATTTTTCTAACGACTCTTTATCCTTGTTGTTTTTATCCTGGTCTTGATCTGTAGCCTTTTTAAACTCCTTCATTCCTTGACCTAATCCTTTCATTAATTCAGGAATTTTTTTGCCACCAAAAAGAAGTAAGATTACAAATACAATTATTACGATTTGCCAGGGACCAATCATTCCCGCTATTACAAAAAGATTCATATCAGTTGAGTTTTAGTATTTACAGTGCTAATATAGTATTTTTAATGCAATAATTACCAATTGGATACCCATTTCACCACATCATTGGCATTTGCAAAAATAAGCAAGCCAAAAAGTAAAACCATTCCTGTAACCTGTGCATACTCCATAAACTTATCGCCGGGCTTTCTTCCTGTAATTATTTCATACATCAAGAATAACACATGACCACCATCCAATGCTGGAATTGGTAGGATATTCATAATAGCCAAAATAATAGAAAGAAACGCTGTTAACTCCCAGAAAGCATGCCAATCCCAAACCGATGGGAAAATACTTCCAATGGTACCAAATCCTCCAATTGACTTGTATCCCTTGATATCTTTATCGAAGATTAAACCAAACTGTTTTAGGTAATCATTCAACTTTTTAAATCCTTTTCCAATACCAGCAGGAACAGCTTGTGCAAATGTATATTCTACAGCCTCATACCTAAATCCGCTAAGATCTAACAAAGGTTGAAAACCGATTAAGCCTTCATCGGTTGTAGTTAATTTTAAATTTAATTCCTGATTGTTTCTTGAAATTAAAAGATTAATCTCTTGTCCTGCCTGAGTAGCTAAATACTCTTTGTATTCATCAAAATAAGTAAAATTCACTCCATTCACACTTACAATCTCATCATCTTTTTGTAAGCCTACCAACTTAGCTGGTGAATCTTTAGCTACTTTACCTACTTTCATAGGGTGAAATGGATAACGAAGACTAATTGTTGGGTCGACACCAAACTTTTTACTACTTCGTTCAATTAATGCTGGAATATATGATGTTGGAATAGTAACGTCCATATTTACTCCATCTCGAATCACTTGAATTGATGAAGGTCGATTTAGAATAATCTCTGGCATGATTTGAGAAAATCTCTCTACTTTTTGATTATCCAAAGCAACAATAATATCTCCATCCTTTAAACCAATACTTTCCGACAAAGAATCACAAACAATACCATACTTTGCATTTTCAGCTGGCAAATACTGTTCTCCCCATGCAAATAAAACAGCTGTGTAGATAACAAATGCCAAGATGAAGTTTACCAATACCCCACCAATCATGATAAGCAAACGCTGCCATGCTGGCTTTGATCTAAATTCGTATGGTTTTGGAGGCATTGCCATTTGTTCCTTATCCATCGATTCATCAATCATCCCAGAAATTTTCACATATCCACCAAGAGGAATCCAGCCAATACCATATTCTGTTTCTCCTTTTTTAAATTTAAAAAGAGAAAATCCAGGATTAAAGAACATATAAAATTTCTCAACCCTTGTTTTGAACAATTTTGCAAATACAAAGTGTCCTAACTCATGTAAAACCACAAGAATAGACAAACTCAATAAAAACTGTCCTATTTTAACCAATACATCCATTCAAATATTTATTTGTAACAAGTAATAAATCAGGAGTAAATAACTCTCATTACACCATACTATTTTTCTACCTGCTAATTGTTAATTACTAATTGTTAATTGTAAAAGGCTGCCTAAGATAATTATTTTTTACAACATGGCTTCTGCCAATCTTCTCGCTTCTGAATCAGATAAAACATAGTCTTCATAGCTCGGTTTCTGAATAAAACTTACTTTATTCATAACTTCTTCAATGATATCACTCATTTGCAAGAACCCAACTTGATCTTTAAGAAAAGCGTCAACTACAATTTCGTTTGCAGCATTAATTACACATGGCAAATTACCACCTTTATTCATTGCTTCGTATGCAAGAGTCAAATTTTTAAAGTTCTCAGAATCGGCAGGAGCAAAATTCAATTCAGGATAATCTAAAAAATTAAAACGAGGAAAATCTGTTTTTAATCTCTTTGGGTAAGTAAGAGCAAACTGAATTGGCAGTTTCATATCAGGCAAACCCATTTGTGCTTTCATCGATCCATCCTGAAACTGAACAATGGAATGAACGATTGACTGATGATGTACAATCACATCAACCTGATCGGGACGTAGATCAAACAACCATTTTGCTTCAATTGCTTCAAAACCTTTATTCATCATACTTGCCGAATCAATGGTAATTTTTGCTCCCATATCCCAATTCGGATGCTTCAAGGCTTGCTTGGCGGTAACATTCTCAAGGAATTTTTTATCTTTTCCTCTAAACGGACCTCCCGAAGCTGTCAGGTATATTTTCTCAATTGGATTATCGAACTCACCCAATAAACACTGAAAAATTGCTGAGTGCTCCGAATCAACAGGGTAAATACTTACACCATACTCCAATGCTAATTTCTGTATGATATCACCAGCAACCACCAATGTTTCCTTGTTTGCCAAAGCAATATTTTTTCTGGCTTTAATGGCATTTATTGTAGGCAACAACCCCGAATATCCAACCATTGCTGTAACTACAACATCAATGGCCCCCATTTGAACAACTTGGGCAATGGCTTCGTGACCAGCATAAACCTTTATTGGCTCATCTTTTAAAGCTTCAACAAGTTGAGGATATTTCTCTTCTTTGGCTATAACAACAACATCAGGCTTAAATTTCTTTGCCTGTTCTATTAGTAATTCTACTTGATTGTTTGCAGTTAAAACATCTACAACAAATTCTTCGGGATTTGCTTCTACCACTTCCAATGTTTGGGTTCCAATGGAACCCGTCGATCCCAGAATAGCAATATGCTTACTCATTAATAATTAGAGTTTTGTTTTTAAAATTTTATATAGTCTTCGGGGTTTAAAGGCCGTCCGTTATGCCACAGTTCAAAGTGCAAATGCGGACCAGAAGTTAACTCTCCAGAATTTCCCAACAATGCTATTGCTTCTCCTGCTTTTACATGCTCTCCTGCTTTTTTCAAAAGCTCGGAATTGTGCTTATACACCGATAGTAAATTATTCGAATGTTGAATTTGAATCACGTATCCTGTATTCAAAGTCCACTCCGAAAAAATAACTGTTCCATCTAAAACAGAAGATATACGTTCATTTACACCTCCTACAATATCAGTACCATAATGTTGAGACTTACTATCAAAATGATTTGAGATCATTCCCTTTATAGGTGAAAAGAAATGTGTGTTTGACAATCCCCTTGATTTTGGAGCATCTTCAAGAGTTAAGTTGTATTTTTCATCTTCCTCATGATCCAAACGGAACAAGGAATCGGATTCTGTTCTTGTAAAACTCAAATTTTTATATTTTGGATCAACAATAGAATCGGAAGCACTTTGAACCACATTATCAAAATCATTTCCTTCCACTATATTTCGAACCCCTTGAAAAAAACGATCTCGTTTCTCCAATTCAAGAATCAATGAATCTACCAGAATGTCATTATTCTCAATATTTCTTCTCATTTCTCCATCTGGATAGCCAGGAATGTACTCTCGTAAAGGCGTAAAAGCAATCAATAAGGTTACTAAAACGATTAACAGAACCGAAAATAGTCCTGTTACGGTAAATACATTTAATCGTGATAGTCGAATAGACAATACTTCATCAAACGTGGCTTCGTTGGATATTGTTAGTCTGTATTTATTCTTTAATTTTTCAATTAAAGGCTTTTTCTCATTTAAACTACTCATACTGATAGTATCTGAAAAGATTTACGCAAAGGTAACAGAAATCAACGAAATTGTATGTTTTTTAAATCAGAAGGAATAAAAAAAGGCTTAGGAAAAATCCTAAGCCTTAAACTAAGTAGCGGGGGCCAGACTCGAACTGACGACCTTTGGGTTATGAGCCCAACGAGCTACCAACTGCTCCACCCCGCAATATATTTTTTAGAAATTATCTGTCTTAATCATTTGCCTTTCGGCGAAAAAATAAGCTTTGACTAAATCAAAGCTCAACCTTAGTAGCGGGGGCCAGACTCGAACTGACGACCTTTGGGTTATGAGCCCAACGAGCTACCAACTGCTCCACCCCGCAATATATCTTAAGACTTATCTCTTTCGTTTTGCGGTTGCAAAGATAAGAGCCTTTTATTCCAAAACAAAATTTAAGTGCTTTTTTTTTTAATAATTCCAATAAAAACAACACTTTCAGAAGCTTTTCACCCTGTTAATCAGATTCATATGCATTAAAAAAAATTAATCATTCTGAACCACTTCTTTTATATCAAGGAAAGCTTCCTCCAATAAACTCATTTTCTGAAATAAAAATTGATAATACTCCTCCCAGTTCTCCTTTTTATACACCGAAGCTCCTCCCAACTGAAAATAGACAACGCTTACCTCTTTAAAGCCTTCAATAAAATAATTCTTATCCCAAATCAGTTCATTACCGCAAGTATCTTCAACAACTGGTCGATACTTCATGAATTTATCATACACAGAATAACGCTTATCATCAAGCTTACTATCAATTTGTAGCATTACAAATGCGCCATCTTCGTTTAAATCAAATTTTAATTGTGCTTCTTTGATTTGTGTTCCTTTCAAAACCCAAGAAGTCATTTTTCGACCTTGCTTTTTCGAGTATCGTTTAAAACCATCCCAAAATTGAATCCTAAACTCTCTCTTTTCTTCTTTCGTGTACATTCAAAAATCTATTTTACTGCAAAACTAATAGTTCTTTCTCACACTATAAGAAACTATCAATTAATTTGTAGCAATTTTCAGAATAAAAAATAATCTTATCTTTAACTACTCTAAATTAGTTTGAATTTAATGAGATTATACGATATATATTTTCCCTTTATTACTCTATTTGTATTGATTTCTTGTAGCTTGCATGGATATTCCCAACAGGAAACTATGCCAGATAGTCTAATAGTTTCTTCCTATGTTGAAGGTCCTCATATCAGACAAACTTCAAGTAATCGAGTTGATGTTTTTTACATTCAACATGATAGTATTAAAAACAAAACCAAGAAAATATCACGATCTCTTCGATACAAAAACGACACCTTAACATTTAAAGGTTTTGCAGGCTCCGATACATTAACATATATCATACCTCAGAAAATCAGACCTCGATCAGGAATATTTGAGAAAGCAGATAAGATAATTGTTCTGGGTGATATTCATGGAGAATTGGAGGCGTTGACTAATATTCTTCGCTATAACAATGTAATTGATGAAAAGAATCGCTGGACATTTGGCGATGGACATATTGTTTTCACTGGCGACGTATTCGATCGAGGGAATAAGGTAACTGAATGTCTATGGCTAATATTCCAACTTGAAATACAAGCTAAAAAAGCTGGTGGACGAGTAAATTATATTATAGGCAATCACGAAATGATGGCTTTATTATTTGATGACAGATACGTAGATAAAAAGTACAAACATGCAGCGCGATATTTAAAATATCATTATTCACATTTTTTTGGTAAACACACCGTTCTTGGAAATTGGTTACGCTCTAAAAATACGCTCATGAGAATAGGTGATCAGCTTTTTGTTCACGGAGGAATATCTCCTCAATTTCTGGAGAAAAAGATGAAAATTGACGATGTGAACATGAAAATGCGATATCACTTAAACAATTATACTCAACTTAAAGATACTACATTAGTCGATTTATTCTTATATTCATATAGTCCTTTGTGGTATAGAGGATATCTGTCGAGAACTCCTAGTTACGACCGAATTTCTCTTGCCGAAGTAATTAAGACTCTAGATTTTTATGAATCAATGGTAATAATTTTTGGTCATACTCCTGTGGCACGAGTTTATCCTTTTTATTCTTTTAAACTCATTGCTATGGATGTTCCTATTGGAGATCCAAACTTCATTGACCAAGCCTTACTAATTGAGAATCAAAAATATTATCGGATATTTGCACACAAAGAAAAAGAACGATTACGTTAAAGCAGACAAACAATGGAACTACTCACTAGTCTAATAAATACTGTAGATGTACCAAGCACTGTTATCCTTTCCAATAACATGGTTGAACTTTTGCTTAGGTTTGTATTAAACATGGTTGTAACCATTTTTGTTGTCAACTATGTATATTTTAGGGCAACAGGAAAAAGAACTTACGTTTTTACTTATATCATGATAAGTACAACGGTATTTTTCCTTTGTTTCTTACTAGGAAATATTGACTTACAACTTGGTTTTGCTCTCGGTCTTTTTGCAATTTTTGGTATTATTCGTTACCGTACCGATACTATTCCGATACGGGAAATGACTTACCTATTTTTGGTAATTACAATCTCCATTATCAATGCTTTAGCCAGAAGAGATGTTAGTTTGGGAGAAATAATTATTACCAATGTAGCATTCATGTTTACTACCTATATCATGGAAAGAGTTTGGATGCGCAGACACATGGCACGTAGAACCATAATTTATGATCGAATGGATTTGATCCATCCCGACAAACATGATTTATTAAGACAAGATATAAAAGAGAGAACCGGACTGGTAATCAATAGATTTAAAATTGGCCAGATAGACTTAGCTAAAAACAGCATCAGATTAACTATTTTTTATAAAGATGTGGTAGGTAACAACATCTTAACCGACGCAGAATTAAGCGATAAAGGCATGGAATAAATAGAAACACCAACCAACAAACCCACTATATATATGAATTCGAAAATCCGATATATCGTGTTTTCATTTCTACTAATACTCCTTAGTAGTATAAACTCACTTGGCCTATCCCAAAATATACAGGATAGTGTTAGCTTATTCAAAGCGCCTAATCTTTTTGAATCCGACACCTTAATAAAATTATCCATTACCACCAATTTAAGAACCTTGGTAAGAGATATAGGTGAGAAAAATAAATATCACAAAGCAAGGTTATCTTACCATCTAGGAGATTCAATTGTTACCATGAGTGTACAATTAAAAACCAGAGGTAATTTCAGAAAAGATAGAAGCATTTGCCCTTTTCCTCCAATTCGAATTAAATTTAATAAAGCTGAATCAAGTTACTCCCTTTTCCACAGACAAGGAAAACTTAAAATGGTTACTCATTGTCAAAACAAAAACGAAAGGTATCAGCAAATGCTCCTTCAGGAATACCTGATATATAAAGCATACAATCTGTTTTCTCCAGAAAGTTTCAATGTGCGCCTTGCCGAGATAACATACAAAGACAGCAAAAATCAAATGGGTCCATTGAAAAAATATGCCTTTTTCATCGAAGATTTTGAAGATATGGCTGGCAGAAATGGTAAGATACCAAGGTATGAGAAAAAAATTCATCAGGACCACACTCTTATTGGTAAAGTAACCAAGTTGGCCGTATTTCAATACTTGGTTGGCAATACCGACTGGGGAGTTCCAACCCTTCACAATATTAAATTGATTGCCAAAACACCAACTTCCAGACCTGTACCGGTTCCTTATGATTTTGATTGGGCAAGTTTGGTAAATGCTCCTTATGCTGTGCCAAACCCGAAGTTAAATATTAAGTCCATCCATGATCGATTATATCGTGGATACAAAAGAACAGCCAAAGATTTGGAGTATATTTTTAGGGAGTTCAGAATGAAAAAAGCAGCTCTTTATGAAATATATACGAGTTGCCCTTACCTGAATGACAAAGAGAAAGAGCGTGTATTAAATTATTTCGATGAATTTTATGAAATTATCGATAATCCTAAAGCAGTTAAAAGGGAGTTCATTGATAATGCACGTACCATTAAATACAAGAAATAATTTAACTGACTTATTAAATCGTATTTGAACTATATTTGTCGAAATTTTAATTTTCAACAAGTATGCTTGCCTCATTTTTACATGATAAAACAATTGAAGCCGGATGCGACGAAGCTGGCCGTGGTTGTCTTGCGGGTCCTGTTTTTGCAGCCGCTGTAATTCTTCCTACTAATTTCAGTAATGAAATATTGAATGATTCGAAGAAATTATCAGAAAAGAAACGATATCTTTTGAGAGAAACCATTGAAAAGGAAGCTATTGCATGGGCAGTTGGAATTGTTGATCATGAAGAAATTGACCAAATCAACATTCTTAATGCTTCTTTTCTTGCAATGCACCGAGCTGTTGATCAATTAAAAACCAAACCGGAACACCTTCTGATTGATGGGAACCGATTTAATCCATACAAGGATATCAAACATACTTGTGTAATAAAAGGAGATGGAAAATACGCATCAATCGCTGCAGCTTCAATACTTGCAAAAACTTACCGTGACGATTTCATGATGAAAATTCACAACCAATTCCCGAATTACGATTGGAACAGCAACAAGGGATATCCTACAAAAAAACACAGAATTGCAATTCGCGAACACGGAATTAGCCCATTTCATCGTAAAAGTTTTGGTTTACTTCCTGATCAAATGGAATTAAAATTCTAACAAACAATTCATTAACAGGTGATTATAAATCTATTTTAACGAGAAAATCAATGCGTTCATCTAATTTTCTCAATACCCTTTTATAATATATATCTGATTTTCTGACAAATACATAAAGACACCTTATTGGGATATTCTATTGAATCTGTAAAATATATAGAATAATACTAACTTTGCTTGTCAACAAAATAATTCGACACAACAAACACTCCAAGTTCTGTCTCACTGTCAACAACTTGGAGTACACTTAAAATTATTCAACTAAAATGAGAAATTTGAAATCATTAGTATTGGGATTAAGTCTTTTGCTTTGCTTCTCTACTGTAAGAGCAGACGAAGGAATGTGGCTTTTATCTCTTTTAAAGAAGAACACTGCAGAAATGCAGGAAAAAGGCTTTAAGCTTACAGCTGAGGATATCTATAAAGTAAACGAATCTTGTTTAAAAGATGCGATTGTTGGTTTAGGAAGCGAAGGAAGACCATTCCGTCACTTCTGTACTGGTGAGATTATTTCTGACCAAGGTTTATTCTTAACAAACCACCATTGTGGATTTGGTGTAATTCAGTCGCACTCAACTCCTGAACATGATTATTTATCAGATGGCTTCTGGGCTTACGATAAAAAAGAAGAGTTAACCAATCCTGGAATCACTGCTTCTATATTGGTAAGAATGGAAGATGTAACCAAAGCTGTTTTAAAAAGAGTAAAAGACGATATGTCGGAAGAAGATCGTTACAAAGCGATTGAAGAAGCAGCAACAGCAATTGAGAAAAAAGCTGAAGAAGATACTCACCTAAGAGCTAATGTTAGAAGCATGTTCAATGGCAACCAATACTTTGTTTTCATTTATGAAATTTACAAAGATGTTCGTTTGGTAGGTGCTCCTCCACAATCAATGGGTAAATTTGGTGGTGATACTGATAACTGGATGTGGCCTCGTCATACTGCTGACTTCTCATTGTTCCGTATTTATACTGGTGCTGATGGAAAACCAGCAGCTTACTCAGAAAACAATGTACCATTGAAACCTAAGCATCATTTACCAATCTCTGTTAAAGGAGTTGAAGAAGGTGACTTCGCTATGATTATGGGATTCCCTGGAACTACAAATCGTTACCTAACTTCATATGGTTTGGAAGAAACCATGAAGATTACCAACAAGAATCGTTACGATATCCGTACAGTAAAATTGGATATCATGATGAATGATATGTTGAAAGATCCTAAGGTAAGAATTCAGTATGCTTCAAAACACGCAGGTAGTGCAAACTATTGGAAATACTCAAACGAGCAAAATAAAGCTTTGAAGAAGTTGAACACTATCGGTCACAAACAACAAATTGAAAAAGATTTTCTGGAGTGGGCTAACGAAAAACCAAAACGTGCTGCTAAGTATGGTGAAGCACTTAACATGATCAAAAAAGCTTATGCTGATAGAAAAGATGCAGCTTACCAAGCTTCTTACATTGGTGAAGCATTGGCTAGAGGTGCCGAAGCTCCAGGATTTGCAGCGAAAGCAAGCAAATTACTAAAACTTCTAAAAGCAGAAACTCAGGATGCTGAAGCTATTGAAAAAACCATTGCTGCAATGAAAGCTTCAGGGAAGAGATTCTATAAAGATTATAATGCACCTACTGATCAGAAATTAATGGCTGGTTTATTTGCATTCTATGCAGGTCATATCACAATGGAAAACCGTCCTGCTATTTTCGAAACTATCGAAAAAGAGTACAACAGCGATTTCAACAAATTTGCTGAAAACGTATATGCTAATTCAGTATTCGCAACTGAAGCTAAATTCAACAAATTCCTTGAAGCTCCTGAAGCAGAAGTATTGGAAAATGATTTCTTGTACAGAACGGGTTCATCGATCCAAGATGCCTACTACGCAGCTTACAAAGCAGCAAGTAAAGGTTCTGAAGAATTGAACCAAGGAAGACGTTTGTTTGTTGATGGTTTACTACAAATCAACAAGAAAAAATTAATGGCTCCAGATGCAAACTCAACACTTCGTTTAACTTACGGTAATGTTGGTGGTTATGAGCCAAGAGATGGTGCGTACTACTACCACTACACTACTTTGAAAGGTGTAATGGAGAAAGAAGATCCAACAAGCCACGAATTCCAGGTTCCTGCAAAACTGAAAGAGCTTTATGAAGCTAAAGATTATGGAATGTATGCTGATAAGAACGGTAACCTACCTACTTGTTTCCTAACGAACAACGACATTACAGGTGGTAACTCAGGTTCTCCGGTAATTAACGGAAATGGTGAATTAATTGGTACTGCTTTCGATGGTAACTCAGAAGCTATGTCAGGTGATATCGACTTCGAAGAAAACCTTCAAAGATGTATCAACCTTGATGTTCGTTACACGCTATTTATCATCGATAAATTTGCTGGTGCTAAAAACATCATCGACGAATTGACTATTGTGAAGTAATTAACCACTCACAAAATAATATCAAAGGATGCTCGAATTTTTGGGCATCCTTTTTTTTATGAAAGTCTGGAACGGTCGAAAAGTCAAAGAGTACAGAAAAAGCACCAAGAGAAATTAAGGTGTATTACAGCGTGGTATTCGGTTTGCTTAATCCATTCAATTCCTGTAATTTCAATGAAAAACAATCCACTATGGCCAACACCTACACTCAATGCTACTTCCATTTAGTTTTTGCAGTTACTAATCGTGATGCCTTGATTCAAAAAAAATGGAAAGGACAACTTGAAAAATACATTACAGGAATCATCCAGGATGAAGGGATAAATTACTTGCCATAAATGCAATGCCAGATCACATTCATATTTTCATAGGTTATAATTTAAATCAACTTATCCCCAATCTTGTAGAACAAATCAAAACCTCATCCAATAAGTGGATCAAGGATAATCGCCTAAGTAAATTTCAATTCAGTTGGCAAAAAGGATATGGGTGTTTCACTCATTCCAATTCTCAAATCGATTCTGTTGTGAAATACATTCTGAATCAAGAACAACATCATAAAAAAATACATTCAAGGAGGAATATTTAAAGATATTGAACCAAAATGATATCAAATATGATGAAAAATATTTATTTGATTTTTGGGAAAATATTTTTAGTGATTAAAGCCGCGGTGCGCTGCACCTTAAATTACCAATCGTTCCAAATAACTACAAATACTGCGCGGCGCTGCCGCTTTATTAACAACTCCAAATATATTACAGATTGAGGTGCAGAACACCGCAGTATTTGTAGTCACCAAGTTATAATATAAAATAAGGTGCAGCGCACCGCAGCCTTATCAAACCAATCCCCCTCCAAATTTTTCTCTATTCCAATCATTTCCTCGTAATTAAATCACTCTGCACTCTTTGTGAGCAAAAATCTTCGCGCCCTTTGCGAGAAAAATCCTACTTTTGATCTAGAAAACCTAAACAATACAAGATGTCAGCAAAAATTACAATGTTTACCGATGGTGCAGCTAGTGGAAATCCAGGTCCGGGAGGATACGGAGTTGTTTTAATATCGGGAAAACATCGTAAGGATTTAAACCAGGGATACAAACTTACCACCAACAACCGAATGGAATTGTTGGCTGTAATTGTTGGACTAGAAACCCTAAAAAATCCGGGTTGTGACGTTACCATATATTCCGACTCAAAATATGTTATCGACTCTGTAGAGAAAAAATGGGTATTTGGCTGGGTAAAAAAACGTTTCAAAGGAAAGAAAAATGCTGATTTATGGATGCGTTTTCTTGAAATATACAAGAAGCACAATGTGAAATTTGTTTGGGTAAAAGGGCATGCTAACATACCAGGCAACGAACGAGCCGATGAACTAGCTGTTATGGCCTCGCAAGCTCCCAACTTACTTGATGACACTGGTTATCAACCTGAATAAATTAATGTTCTAGGCTAACACTTTTATGATTTAAATTTCAAGTCTACTGAGCCATGATCCAAGGCCGTTGAATTGAAATACAAGTCCACTGAATCGCACTACATGTCTACTGAATTAAGGTGCAAGTCTACCGAATTAAGATGCAAGCCTACCGAATCGCAGTACAACCTTATCAAATCAATAAACAAAGCTAATGAGCCACAACTCAAGCCTATTGAATTAAAATGCAAGCCTATTAAAGCGCAATACATTTCTATCTATTCAAAATACATAAATATTGAATCAGAATACCTCTTTAATGAATCAAGTTGCAGGCATAGTGAATTAAACTACATCTCTTATGAATGGAAATTTAAATCTACTGAATCGCTCTGTATATCCCCTGAATTAAAATATATGCTTACTGAGTTGAACGATGCCTCTTATGAATTAAAAACGACGTACTCCTAAGCAAAAACGATCCTTACTGAATTACTCTCCCTCTTTTACCCCAAAGAATTTTTCCAAAGCCTTTTTACTATCTCCACTAGATATTAAAATCAGGTAGTTATTGATTTGTACATTGGTCCCTTTAACAGGATTTTTAATGATTTTACCATCTTGCACCAAACCAATCAGAATGGCATTAAAATCTACCTTCAGCTTCAGGAAAGCATCCATATAATCTGCCCCAGCAAACTGGCATTCTTCGGTAATCAGGTATTGTTGAATATCCGAATCCTCATCGGAAACACTGGTGGCAATTAAATCTTCGGTATATGTGGCAACATGTGGCTCGAACAGATAGGAAGCAACCAATTTAGAAGCTACCTCGTTTTGTGCAATCACATGATCGATTCCTGCATTTAGGAAAGTTTCTTTCAAACTAGGATTGGCACAACGGACAACCACATTCGCCATTGGATATTGCTTCTTCAGGTTGATCACAAAAACCAAAGTCTCAGAGTCGCTCTCGAAATTCACAAACACGCGCTTCGATTGTGATACATTCACTTTTTGGTAAGCCTCAATATTCGAATAATCAGCAAAAAGAGAAAAAACATCTTTCGATGAATATAAATCAGCAATTAAATCCAAATCAGTTTTTGAATTGGTAACGAAAGCCACTTTCTGCCCTGCATGAATAATTTGATTTGCCACCTTTTGTGCAAATTCATTCCAACCAATAATCACATAATGATTCTCGAAATCGGTTCCCCAAAAACCACTTTTTTTCTTTTCCATATACTGATTAAATCTTACCGTTATTTCACCAATTAAAAATCCCAATATTCCTAAACTACCCACAATTACAAGCAAACCGATAATCTTACCCGGCAGCGTAACAGGATAAAAATCTCCATATCCCACCGTGGTTAGCGTAACAATTGCGTACCAAAATGCATCGCCAATGGTCTTAATGTTCGAATCGGGCGATTGACTTTCAAACCACTGAATAGACAAAATTGCCGACACATAAACCAGAAATGCCGCCAGATATATTAGTTTTTTGCGCATAATTTATTCAAGATCAGAGGTAATTTAGACTTCTTATTACTAATTGTTCATTATTAATTACTAATTGACATCTGGCTTACAAATTTCTATCCCTTCACCATTCCAATTCACTTGCAAATCGCTCTCTTCAACCAGTTTCTTAAAATGCTCCGATTTGCCCTGATTACAAGAACTCAACTCTACATAGGTATATCCCTTATCTGGGAATGTATGAATGGCCAAATGCGATTCAGCCAACATCCATAGGGCAGTATAACCCTGTACGGGAAAATGATGATCAGAACAATTCAAGATCACAAAATCCACCTTTTCCAGGTAGTTCTGAAACCTCACCTTCAATTGCATTGGATCACATTCGGTAACCCAAAACCTAAGGTTGTGTATTTTTGCTGCTAATAATTTAGTTTCCATTGATTATTTCGTTTACTGAATTATTCATTGTTAATTATTAATTACCAATTGCTAATACAGATCCCAATTACCTTTCAAATAATACTTATAAAGTACTGGCTCGTGAATTCTATTGACCAGAACCGTATCCTTTTCCCATGGATAATAATCCTTTCCAAAAGATGTGATCAAAGTCATGGCTTCATTGTTGATCCAACGAGTTGGCACTTCAAATTCTAGCTTTCTTAAATTCTTTTTTACATCCCCGTTGGCTTGTTTTACACCCAAACTCCAGCCCCATTCGCCAAGTGTAATCACCTGGTTGTGCATTGGAACCGTTTCGAATCCTGCACTTTTCATGGTTTCCACAATGCAAGAAAAAGCACGTGTTGCAAAATATGGACTTCCTGCTTGCGTTACAATAACACCGCCTGGTCGCATGTGTCGATAACATTGCTTGTAAAATTCATAGGAATACAATCGCCCTAACTCTACCGAACGAGGGTCGGGAAGATCAATAATTACCACATCATAGTAATCTTCATTCTCTTGCAAAAAAGTAAAACCATCGGCATTATTTACATTCACCTTCTTGTGATGAAGCGAATTCTCATTCAGTTTGGTTAATATCGGATGTGTCTTTCCAAGTTTAGTCATGGCTGGATCCAAATCAACCAAGGTAATCTTTTCTACTTTTGGATACTTTAAAATCTCTCGAACTGCGCAACCATCACCACCGCCCAATACCAGAACATTTACCGGATTTGGATGTAAACTCATTGCAGGATGCACCAAGGGTTCATGATACATTACCTCATCGCGAGTACACAATTGCTGGTTCCCATTCAGGTACAACCAGTAATCGTTTTTCCATTGGGTAATTACGATACGTTGATATTTGGTCTGTTCAGCATATACAACTTTATCATCATACTTTAGCTGTTCTCCATAACTGATCACTCGATCTGCAATGGCTGTTCCTGATGTAAGAAATACCAAAACAACAACACCTATTCCCGATAAGCTTCTTCGTTCATTGATTTTAAAAAGATCCCATAAGAAGATCATCACAACAATGGAAACCGTGAAATTTACAAAACCAAGAATGAATGGCGTATAAATCAAACCAAAGAAAGGCAGACCAATAAAAGCGAAAAATATTCCACCTAGCAAACTGCCATAATAGTCATTCTCAAGAATATTTGAAATGTTGAATCGTAATTTCTCGTACTCATCATTGATTCGAATTACCAAAGGAATTTCCATTCCAATTAGCAAACCAACCAATACGGCCAATGAATAAATCATTATTCCAATGGCTTGCGTATACGCTGATGCCGTATAAACCAGTAATGGTGCAAAAGAAACTAAAATTGACAATGAAAACTCAAGCAGCAAGAACACTTTCAATAAGTTTTGTTCGAAAATCTTACTGAAACGAGCACCAAGTCCCATTGAAAACAACATCAATGAAATGGTCATCACCCATTGTAATGTTGAATCACCCAGAAAATAGGTTGCCAGTGTAGATAGAATATACTCTGCTACTACACCAGAAAATCCGGTAGCAAAAATTGCTGCCTTTAATAATGTTGATTTACTCTTAAACACAAAGATTAAATTACGAATGACGAATTAGGAATTACGAGTTGAAAATCAAACTCAGGCCTAATACATATCATTCTTGTTTCTTACTAATTCGTAATTGTTAATTTGGAATTCGTAATTATTACAAGCACCATGTAATCAATACCGATCCGCCAATATATGCGAAAGCCTCTACCAAAGCAGCTCCTACATTTGGACGCTCCTGGTTGATAATTTCATCCGTTAATTTTTCTCCTGGAAGAAGAATTTTATCAGTAATTAAACGCATTACCGGAAGAAGAATTAAACCTACCACCAATTCGAAACCTGTCTCGGTAAAGGAAGGAAGCCATCCTTCAAAGTCACCTACCAATCCAAAACGAATCAGGTTACCAATGGCAATAATTGCTCCTGCAAAACCAATCCCTACAGCAACATTATCTTTTTCGATATGCTCATGAATATTGTAAGGAGTGATCCAATTGTAGAAACGTGTAGTAAGAATTAAGGCCAACTGACCAAATGCCCAAAACACCACTGCAGTTAGAATTCCGAACAACATATCGCCACTTTCGCCTGAAACAGCACCAAAAATGATTAAACCTGATGCAACTGAAACAGCACCTTCAATAATTCCTGTTCCTGCATTTTGATCTTCAATAATCTCCTTACGGATAGAAAAATTACGAAGCATTAAATAATCCGAAAGAAAGATAGAACAGTTTAAAAGAACGATTGCCAACAATCCATAAACTGCAATATCAATAATGTCGTTTACCAACCCATTTGAAGGACCAACAATGGCGCTGCCAATAGCCAATAACAAACCAACATAGTAACCAACATGTGCAATGGCAAAAGCAAAGTTGTCTTTCTTAACCAACTCTTCCTTTACCTTAAATGAAGGATGAAGCAGCTGATATACAAATTTTCCAATCAGGAAAATGGCAAATGCCACAGCGATATAAACCACAGCATCGTAAATGATATAAGAAATTTCTGATAATGAAATCATATTTTTAAATCTATGAGTTATACACCAATATTATTTACCAAATCCACCACTGCGCGAGCGTGTAGAACGACTTGACTTGTATCTTGAAGAACTTCTGCTTGTTCTCTTATTTACAGTACTTGAAGATTTTGAACGAGTAGAGCTAAATCTGCCAGACTGACTAGACGAGCGACTTACCTTACTTCTTACGCGATCTTTAAATGTATTAGGTTTGCTTGCCCAAGTGCTACTCTTTCCTGATGTTGAGGATGTATAACTTTTGGTACCATAAACAGGACTTCCTCCTCGTGGTCCATAATATCCTCTTGATCCACCATAATAACCACCTCGGTTGTAATCGTCCCAATATGATCTACGGTAAGTCATCATATTAAACATCGACGACATAAAAGCATATTGTCCATAGAATGCCCAGAAAGAAGAACCTCCACGATTTTCCCATCGTCCGTACTTTTCATTTCCCACATAATGATTATAACCTGCTGGAACAGCTTGCTTAGTTAGCTTGCCATCCTTTTTTGAGGCAATTTCCATTCCCATATCATTAATGTGCTGCGAGAAAAATGGCTCACTAACTTCTCTCCATCCGGTTTTCTTCTCAAGAATAGTATCTGGTTTTTCTATCAATACCTGATACTGATGTCTGTAATCTTTTCCCGATTCACTTGCATCCATATCGAAAAGAATGATGGAAAAGTTTTGCTCTCCATTCAATTCTTTAATCAACTCATCAACCGGTGATTTTTGCCATGTTTTTGATACTTGAGAGCTTGATGTTCCCTGACGAGATGTGGACGAATCGCAACTTCCACATGTTTTCACAATAAAAAACAATACGATGATCCCAAGTACAACTTTTGCTGTGCTATTCATTTTAACTTCGTTTTAAATTACGAATTACGAATGATCAATTACAAATTGAATTTCTTCTTCGTAATTCCTAATTGTTAATTCGTAATTTCTTTTGGTAAGATATTAGAGATTTCGAACTCTTTTATTCGCTTTCCGGCAGATGCTTCGAATTCCTGTTCATCCCATTGTTCTATGCAAACAATGTATTCACCCGTTTCATCTTCGTAATCCCATGAGATAAACTCAACCCATTCGTCACCTTTGGCTACATCATTATAGAAACCAGGTGATTCTTTGTCCATGAAATACTTTCTACCATCGTATTCAAATGATGCAGGAGCTTTCTGATTGCCCAGCAATGACTCATGAACATCTGCTCCTAATTGACGAGTTTTTATTTTTTCGGAAACAGATAAATACAGCTCATCATCGTCTTCAACGGATAAAAATCGGGTTTTTGTTCCGTTAAAAATCTTAAACTCCTGGGTGAAGAAATTATCTCCCCAATCGTATTCAAAACAAGCCTGTACTTCCCAACTTTCAAGATCGTATTCAAAAACAAAACCAACATCCAGGTCGGTTACCCGGATGTTGGTGCTGTCGTACGAAGGCTGCTTTTTTCTTTTAAAAAAATCGGCTAATCCCATTTTTAATTTCGTTCAATTTGTAAAACAGCTATTCCTTATTCTTCATCTTAGCCTTTAACTCTTCCAAGGCATTCGAAGCTTTAACGTTAGTTTCATTTAAAGTTGCATCAATCTCATCATCCAAACTTCTGTTTTCAACAGAAATTTCTCCGTAAGCTTCAGCCATTGCTTCTTGCTGAGCAACTTTGTCTTTCATTTTTTCCAACATAGAAACCGTCCCCGAACTGTCAATTCCAGAAAGTTGTTTGTTGATTTTTTGAGTTGCTGAACTTACACGAGCACGAGCCTTTAAAGTACGTAATTCATTCTCATAGCGAGTAATCGTTGATTTCAACTTCTTCACATTGGCATCAAGCTGACTGATGTTTTGATCGAATCGAGTCACCTCTTCCTGGGCGCGAGCGGCATTTGCAACTGCCTCTTCTTTTCTTGCCAATGCCTCTGTTGCCAAACGTTCTGCTTCTGCAACATCTAAATCACCCTTTTCAGCCTTTTGCAACAGAAGAATCGCCTTTTGCTCATAATTCTGTCCCATCGACTTTTGTTCGTTCAATTCTCTCTTACTTCTAATCGCCAAAGCCTTAACTTCAGCCAAAGCTTGTAAGCTTTTATCCAAATCCTTTTTAAGATCTCTGATCCCTTGTTCGGTCATCTTAATAGGGTCCTCTAATTTATCTATAGCGGCGTGAGCTTCTGCTTTACCCACATTAAATAGTCTGCTAAAAATTCCCATTTTATTTTAATGTTTTATCGTTTACAATTTTGAAAATGAAATAATCTCTTCCGAGTATTCACTCAGCAATAATTCCAATGAATTTAAAGTTGCTTCCAATTCATTTTGATCCAGATTTTCCAGCTGAAGCGTATCGCGGAACAACACCTTAGTTCCAGTTTCATCTAGAGTAAAAGCACCATGTACAATTTCCCTGTTCTTCATTAATAATGATTTAAAAATATCATCCTTATCACCACTAATTTCGAAAAGTAATCCTTCAATAATCAGAATCGGATCTTCACAATCAACAACCAGATTTGCAATTCCTCCTTCAGGATTTTCAACTACAAATAGTTCTTCTGCTAAATCTTCTTGTACAATGTTGTATTCTAAGTTCAATAGGTAATCTTTTACCTTGTTAAAGTATGTGCTCATTTTTTTATCAGTTTTAAAATTGAATTAATTAAAATTAGAACAATTTATTGGCTCTGAGAAAAATCCAGAATGATATTTAAAACTTCTGAATTAAAATTTATCATCTATGGCCACTAAATGATAAAATGGTTCTCATTTTTTCTGTTTGAGTTTGAAATTACAAAATAGAATGCGTTCAATCTCTATTTAATCGGGAGAATATTCAAAAAAATCGATAAATGGGAGTTTTTACATGTTTTCCTTTTTTGAAGTGATAAATCATTCCTAAAAAAGAAAAGTCCACCTTATGGGTGAACTTTATTCTGATTATTAAGTTGCTCTATTTTAACTTAAACTCTCTTTAATTGCCTTTGATCTTTCTTTTGCGGTTTAAGTCCAAACACAACTCTCATGAAATTAAACGGACGAATTAATAATAAATAAATACCAATACTTGTAGCAAAAGAAGCTACGGTGAGATAAAGAGCTTTAGCAACAATGTTCATCTCAATATCCTTAATGTAGAATCCAAACAATAAAATAATTGGCTGATGTAGCAAATAAAAAGGATAAATGGCCTCGTTTGCATGTTTGCGAAATGGGGAATTGAATCGCATGTATCTACAGAAAAACCCTAAAACTGCAATCCCAGTAGACCAAGCAAGCATGATATCCATTATGGCATGAAAATATCGGTATACTGTATCATTAACAATCAATTCGCCTCCAACTCTATAGCAAATATATACAGAGGTAGCAACCAAAATATTAAGGTATCGCTGAGAGATAACACTTTTCGTCATTTCTTTGCTGTTGGCAAATAAATATCCATAAACAAAATAGAGAAAATACATGAACATATAAGCCCAATCGTCAATAAAACCATGGGTACTATTGGGCCAAAATTGACGCAATATTAATTGAGAAATGAGAATTGGAATGACAAATAGAAGCATTCCTCCCTTTTTACATGCGATTCGATTAATAAAATTTAGAAAATTCTGAGATCGATTACTTCGCAACCATTTAATAATTGGAATCGCAATCATGGAGAGGAAAAATAGATACAAAATAAACCACAAATGATGCCAGCTCATATTTCCCTCCGGATATACACCATCGAACACATGTGTATAAAAATTCCAAAGAGAAGGATATTCGGTAAATTTTTCAAGGTAAACCTGTATGGGAACCAGGGTAAATAATCCGAAGAAGAAGGGTAACATCAATCGCTTGTTTCTTTCTTTCGCATATTCCAAAATAGATCTTTTTCCAAAAGCTAAAAAAGTTCCTGCCCCGGAAACAAAAAACAAGAGAGGCATTCGCCAACAATGAAGGAAGCCCATTAGTTCAACCAACTGTGGATATTGAACATTATTTTTTACATGCCAGTGCCAGGGATTAAAAAACATCCCAATATGGAAAAGAAATACACTTGCAATAAGTACAATTCTTAACCAATCAATCTCGTATCTTCTGTCTGATTTATCCATTTTAATTCAATTTTACAATTTGTCATTTGCTTTGAAACAAAGATCTGACAGAAGAAATAAAAATGACGAATCTGATTATAGGCAAGTCGTGTTTCCTTATCGGGAAACACATTATACATCCATTTTTAAAATTGATTTACAGTGAATTCTTAAATTGGGTAGGCGTTTGTGAAGTATACTTCTTAAATGCCTTATTGAATGAAGATTTTGAATTGTATCCCACTCTTTCTGCCAATTCTTCGATGGTGATATTTTGATTTTCATTCTGTGAAAGCAGTTCTTTTGCCTTTTCAACTCTCAACTCGGCCATCCATTCAAAGAAACTTTTTTCCAATCGTTCATTAATCACTTGCGAAACATGATGAGATACGCATCCAATCTTTTTGGAAAGGTTTGGAAGGGAGGCCATATTATTGGTAAAATATTCCTCATTTTGCATCATTTGATTCAATTGATCTAAAATTTTATCTTTTTGAGATTCATTCAATGAAGACTTGGAATATTTCTCTGGAACTTTTGCAGTATTACTTTTCTTAAAAAAAAGAGAATCATTTACAACCTTGATACTGGCCAGGTAGATGATTAAGGTAATATAAGATGCTATAAAATGGTCACCCAAATCGCGCCCCAGCGTAGCTTTGGTAACGATAAAAATGATAATCACCACAAAAAAATGGAGACATAAATTTCGCAACCATCTTAATTGTTGATTTTTCAATTTCCAAAATTGCAGACTTTTACTTTTTACCTCTTTTATGATTTCGCGAATAGAAAATCCCAAATAAACTACGAAGTGCAGCAATGTTAATTGATTTATATGCGCTCGCAATTGCAAAGGATCATCACTAAATGTTTGTACAGCTTGAATTCTTTCCCAATTGGGATGATTTACCCATACAAATGAATTGAATTTAAATTCATCGGTCTGTAAATAATAAAAAAAGGAGTAAAACACATAAAAGGCAAAAAACGCAAAGTGCCAATAATCCCTTCGCTTGAAATTGGGTTTCAAACTATATTTTATATATAAATAGCATATGGGTGCAATGGCAAAATTTAAAGGTTCGGAAAAATTATCGATGAAAATTACCCGAGTCATATAACCCGTATAATTCAACCAATGATCAAAAATCAAAAGCGAAAGACTGATTAATAAAAATCCATAAATACGATTAGATAAAAGTTTGCGATTTTCTTTATTCAGAAAAAAATAGGTTAGAAAAAGTCCTTGAAAGATCCCCAACAAGATCAGAAGTGAAAAAATATCTAAACGAAGTTCAACTGGATACATACAGATTTTAAATTTGCCATGAAGTTACTCTATTATTAATAATTATCGAAAGTTTTACTTCGATCAAAACATATTGTCACAATCTATAAACTCATCGAAAAAGAATAACACTGTGCATTGTCTGTGAATAACAATCACTTACATGATAATATAAATTAAAGATGCGAAAATCTTTAAATTTATGAGAAATCACCTTTTTATTCTATGCAGATATTTATATATTTAGGTTCATCTAAAAATTAAACATTTGTATTATTATTAACCGACTTGCCTAAATCTGTTCAAAATCAAGCAAAACAATACCAGCAGAACTTTTGCAGGTCATTCCAAGCCTAACAAAAAATTTTATAGAATGAAGATTCACGAATATCAAGCAAAAGAAATCTTACGATCGTTTGGTGTTCCTGTTCCGGAAAGCAAAATCGCATTCTCGGTAAAGGAAGCTGAAGAGGCCGCAGCCGAAATTGGCTTGCCGGTAGTTGTTAAAGCTCAAATTCATGCCGGTGGTAGAGGAAAAGGTGGTGGAGTTAAATTTGCTCCAACCGCACAGGATGTTACTCGCTATGCGAACGACATTTTAGGAATGACTCTTGTCACTCACCAAACTGGTCCGGAAGGAAAACTGGTAAAAAAAGTTTTAATTGAAGCTGCTTCAAATATCGATCGCGAATTGTACGCAGGTATCGTTATGGACCGTGCCACTTCGGCTGTTACCTTTATGGTATCAACAGAAGGTGGAATGGAAATTGAAAAAGTAGCCGAAGAAACCCCTGAGAAAATTGTAAAAGTAGTAGTTGATACTGCTGTTGGTCTTCAGCCATTTCAAGCCAGACAAATGGCATTTGCACTAAATTTAACTGGTGATGCCTTTAAAAATGGAGTGAAGTTTTTAATGGCCCTTTACAAAGCCTATATGGGAACCGATGCATCTATTTTTGAGATCAATCCATTGGTTGTAACCAAGGAAGGGGCTGTAATTGCACTTGATGCCAAAGCAAATTTCGATGAAAATGCATTATATCGTCACAAAGACATTGTTGCACTTCGTGATTTGGACGAAGAAGAACCTCTAGAAATTGAAGCTGGAAGATCTGGTTTGAACTATATTAAACTAGAAGGTAATATTGGTTGTATGGTAAACGGTGCTGGTTTGGCAATGGGAACCATGGACATCATTAAACTTACTGGTGGAGAACCTGCCAATTTCCTTGATGTTGGAGGTGGTGCATCTGCAGAAACTGTAGAGAAAGGCTTTAGAATTATTCTTTCGGATAAAAATGTAAAAGCAGTGCTTATTAATATTTTTGGTGGAATTGTTCGTTGCGATCGTGTAGCCAAAGGTGTTATTGAAGCCATTAATAATATTGACACCAAAGTACCAATTGTGGTTCGCTTACAAGGAACCAATGCCGAAGAAGGTAAGAAACTTTTGGAGGAATCAGGAATGAATATTATTGCAGCTACTGAATTAAAAGATGCAGCTGAAAAAGTAGTAGGAACTCTTAAAACAATTGAAGCGTAATGAGTGTATTAGTAGATAAAAATACAAAACTAGTGGTTCAGGGAATCACTGGTTCCGAAGGTGCGTTCCACACCCAACAAATGATTGAATATGGAACTAATGTAGTTGCTGGTGTTACTCCTGGCAAAGGAGGCCAGTTATTTATGGATAAAATTCCAATTTACAACACCATGAAAGGTGCTGTTGAAAAAACCGGAGCCAATGCCTCTGTTATTTTCGTTCCACCTCCATTTGCAGGCGATGCAATTATGGAAGCGGCTGAAGCTGGTGTTGAGTTGGTAATTTGTATTACTGAAGGAATTCCAACTTTTGATATGCTTAAGGTTCATGAGTTCCTTAAAAAATATCCCAAAACAACTTTGGTAGGTCCTAACTGTCCTGGTGTAATTACTCCTGGCGAAGCAAAAATCGGTATCATGCCTGGATTTATTCATAAACCTGGTACCATTGGTATTGTTTCTCGTTCGGGTACATTAACCTACGAAGCTGTGCACCAATTAGGCGAAGCAGGATTTGGACAATCAACAGCAATTGGTATTGGTGGTGATCCAATTATTGGAACCAAGCATATCGATGCAGTTAAATTGCTAAACGAAGATCCTAAAACAGAAGCCATTGTTTTAATTGGTGAAATTGGTGGTTCTGATGAAGAAACAGCAGCAGCTTACATTGCAGAGAACGTTGACAAACCAGTTGTTGCCTTTATTGCTGGACAAACTGCTCCTCCAGGTAAGAGAATGGGACATGCCGGAGCAATTATTGCGGGTGGGAAAGGTACTGCCGAAGAAAAAATGAAAGCTCTTGCTGCTGCAGGAATTCACGTAGTAAAATCTCCTGCTGAAATTGGCAAGAAAATGAAAGAAGTATTAGGTTAAATTCCTATAAATATTTATAAAGCCGATTCTCAACTGAATCGGCTTTTTTTATAATTCAAATAATTGTAAATATTCCCACAAATAAAAAAGCCTATTCCTTCTTGCACCAACCAATTCTTTTACCAATCCAAGCTTCTCTAATTCTTTTATGAGCAAGTTGGCTGATTGAAAGCTTAATCTCAATTTCTCTTTAATATCATTTACCGATAAAAATGGTTTGGAATAGAATTCTGTAATCAATTGCTTGGCAGATTGATGCCTCTTCTTTCCCATATGCTCCTCAATCAACTTCTCATTTCTTTCAACCATTGCGTTGATATTGCCCAATATCTCCTTACTATATCGAGCTGATTCTTTAATTCCAGTTAAGAAAAAACGAATCCATTGTTCTATATCATTTTTCGATCGAATTAAATTTAATCGATGATAATATTCCAGCCTATTGCGCTCAAAAAACACCGACAAACAAAAAACAGGCTTATGAACAAAGTTCAACTCCATCATTTCGAAAAGAATTAGGGTTCGCGCAGTTCTTCCATTACCATCGAGAAATGGGAGAATATTTTCGAATTGATATAATGAAATTGCCATTTTGATTAACAATGGAAGCTCCAAATTGTCGTTACGCCAAAACTTTTTTGCATCGTTTATCAAAATTTTTAGCTCATGCTTATTGGGTGGAGAATATTTAAATCCAACATCGAACTTGTTGTCTTTCGAATTTACAAAAGGACGAATTTTCCCACCAAAATCTTCCAGTTGAGGTAAATCGGAACATAGTATTCTATGAGCTTCTTTAATTAATCTAACCGATAGAGGAAAACGTTTCAATTCCTTCACTCCCCATTTTATTGCTTCGATATGATTGGTTATTTCCTTCTGCTCATAAATGCGTTTGAAACTTTTAGAGTTTTCTGGTACAAAAGCTTGTGGCAAGCTACATTTACTCCCTTCAATCATATTAGAGGCAACTGCCTCCTGTGCTACAAATAAAGGAATATATCGATTTATGTTTGGAAAAAATTTAGAGAATGCATTCAACTCCCCCAATTCCAACATCGCTCTCTCTAACAGAATATTAATCTGCTTATCTTTCCATTCAAAGGAACGGTTAATTAAAGAAGGAGTTACGCTTCGGTAACCTTCTTTAAAGCTCTGATAAGTATAATTTCCAGTTGTTTTTTTATTCAAGTTTCTAGTCATATAATTGAATAAAGGTATCTTATTCAGGATAAAAGTATTAAAATTTAATAAAAGACCATTCAAAATTATTCACTCCTTTTTCTTATCGATAGATCTAAATATTTGCATGATTTTGATTACCTGATATTTACACACCCTAACATTCTGATCTTAATTGTTTTACTCTTGCAAGACAAAGTTTTTAATTTATATTCAGACCGAAATTTTAAAACATCAACTTATGATTAAAAGAATTTGTTTAGCCATAGCCATTATTGCAATGGCATACAACGTAAAAGCGGAAGGTTTTGCAGTGAATCTTCAAGGTGTCAAACAAACTGGTATGGGACATGTTGGTACTGCATTAAACTTTGATGCAAGTAGTATGCAATGGAACCCAGGTGCACTTGCAACTTTAGATAGCAAATACAGTTTCTCTTTAGGTGGATTTGGAACACTAACAAAGGCAGAGTACACAGGATTAAATGGTACAGAATCAACTGATAACCCAACAAATACGCCCTTCTATTTTTATGGATCAATGAAAGTAAGCGATAAGTTTGCTGTTGGTCTTGGGGTATATACTCCATTTGGAAATACTATGGATTGGGGAGAAACATGGTCTGGAAGATATTTAATTCAGGATATCAGTATGAAGAGTATTTACATCCAACCAACAATTTCTTATAAAGTTAACGATTGGTTAAGCGTTGGTGCCGGCTTAAATATTGTTTATGGTGATGTTGAACTAAACAAAGCTATTCCTGTTTTTCACCCAGTGAATGGTAGCTTCTTAGGGGATGGTAAGGTTAATATTTCTGGAAATAATATTCAGTATGGATATAATTTAGGAGTTTTCCTTCAACCAAATGATAAACTTAACATTGGAATCTCATACAGGTCTCAAATTGATGTTAAGCTTGAATACAGCGATGCAGATGCAAACTTTTCACTGCTTGCAGACGCTTTACCAGATGGTGGAGTTGCTGCAGAATTACCTTTACCATCAAGCCTTAACTTAGGTGTTGCTTATCAGATTAACGAAAAATGGTTGGTATCAGCCGATGTTAATTTTATTAAGTGGAGTGAATATGAATCTTTGGATTTTGATTTTGAAAACCCAGCCGTTCCAGATTCTCAGAGTAAAAGAGATTGGGATAATACCATGACCTGGAGATTTGGAACAAGATATACTGCTAGCGAGAAACTAGACCTTTATGCCGGTTTATATTTTGACAAAACACCTACTAATACAATGTTCTATTCTCCAGAAACTCCTGGAGCAGATAAGGTAGGTGTATCATTAGGTTTCTCGTATAAACTTACCGATAAGCTTAGCCTTGATGCAACCGTACTTTACAATGAAGGAGAAAAGGTTACTGCAGCAGAAACCAATCCAACTTCGCAAGCCATTTATCAAAACCCGCAAGGATTTACAGGAGAGTACAAGTATAGAGCCTGGTTACCAGGTGTTGGAATTACATACAATTTTTAATTCCATATCCATAATAAAATAAAAAAGCCTGATCGTTGATCAGGCTTTTTTATTTACTGTACTGAATCAGCTAACTCACTCCCAGCTTTTCCACCTTTAACACTTTGTTGCTCATTAACTGTCAATTGAAAATCTTTTAAATTTTTCATTTTTGTATATTATTTTAATTAAACCATTTATAAATATATAAAAAATTTTTATTCTCTATCTTTTATTTCATATTTTCGCCATACTCAGCATAAAACAAAATTTATGAAACTTTTATTCTTTTCTTTAAGCTTAATTATCTCATTACAATCTTACTCACTAAGTTTTCTTGATCAGAAGTCAGAGCAAAATAAATTCAAAGTTGATTCCTTATTAAGTAGAGCAAAAAATTTAAGAGATTCATCATTTGATGCTAGCACTAAAGTTGGAAGGGAAGCTATAGAACTGGCTAAAAAAACAGAAGAGACAGATATTATTGCCTTTGCACATAAATCTCAGGGAATTACATTTTTTTATCAAGGTTTATTTGATTCTGCATTCGTACACTACAATACGGCAAAAGAAGAATTCAAATCAATTAATGATAGCTTAAATATTGCCAGATTAAATTCCAATATTGGTATTATTTATCGAAGAACAAATAAATATGATAAAGCGCTTGAACAATATTTAAAAGCTCTGGAATTATATGAAGCTTTAAAATACCCTAAAGGAATAGCTGCAGCGTATACTAATATCGGTGGTGTATACCAAACACTAGAAGATTCTAATAAAGCTCTTAAGTATTATCTTAAAGCTAAGGAGATTTATAAACATTTAAACGAAACACAACGTTTTTCAAGAGTACTAACAAACATTGGTGTCTTAAAGTTTGAGCAAGGTAATTACACAGAATCCTTAGAATATCAATTAGAGGCATTAAAATTAAATGATAAGCAAGGTATGCAACAGCACAAAGCTATAATTCAACTAAATATTGGCCAAACTTATCAAGCCTTAAAACAACCTTTAAATGCGCTAGAATATTACAACTATTGTGAAGACATTAGACTCCAACTCAATGATTATTGGGGATTGGGTAAATTATTTGTTTTAAAAGCAATGGTTCTTGAAGAGTTAGATCACAATAAAAGTGCTAACGATTATTTCCTAAAGGCAGAAAAGATATGTGAAAAACAAAATTTATCGGAAGATTTAAAGGAGGCGTGTTATCGATATTCTAATTTTTTAGAAAACAATAATAGACCCAAAGAAGCTATAAGGTATTTAAAAAAGTATAATCATATAAACGATTCATTATATGAAGTAAATCAATCTGACTATCTAGCTGAATTAACTTCTAAATTTGAATCTGAGCAAAAAGAAAAAGAATTGGAACTTCTTCATCAGCGGACGCAAATACAGAAACTTGAATTGGGGCAGAAAAATGCTTGGATAATAGTTTTACTAGTAGTGATGATTCTTGGTGTTGTAGCAGTTTTAGTTTCACTAAGAATTAATCGATTACGAGCTGATCACAAAATCATGGATTTGCGTCAGAAAGTATTACTAACGCAAATGAATCCGCACTTTTTATTCAACTCCTTAACGGCAATTCAAAGTTTTATTTTAGACGAAAAGAATGATGATGCTAACAATTACCTTTCTAGATTAGCCAGTTTGGTCCGTGGAATTTTAGAGAACTCCAGGGAAGAATTCGTCTCCTTGCGAACAGAGATACAAACATTAGAAGATTATATTGGATTGCAGAAACTAAGATTCGAAAATGACATTGCTTATCATTTCGAAATTGATGCTACTCTAAATCAAGATGAAGTAATGGTTCCTCCAATGCTGGCACAACCATTTATCGAAAATGCACTCATTCATGGAAAATTGAGAAATAATCCTGAAGCATGCATAAACGTGAAAGTAACTAAAAAAGATGGTGAACAATCTATAAAGTTCGACATTATTGACAATGGAATTGGAATAGAAGAAGCTAAAATACAATCCATTCAAACACATCATAAATCATTGGCTACTTCTATCGCTTTAGATAGAGTGAAAATCTACAATTTTAAATCATCAAAAAAGATGAATTTTGAAATTGTAGATTTGAAAAGTATTAACAAAAACAAATCAGGAACCAAGGTAAGCTATAGTATTCCAATACTTACCCCATCGAAGTAGAAGTAATTCGGAGATAAGAGAATTCCATTTTCGATAAGAATTTTTCAGTTTCCTTCATGTTTCTTGTAAAACCAAGAAGGTAACCACCACCTCCTGAACCACATAATTTCAAACAGAATTTATTAGAGTCCAGGCCTGTTTTCCACAATGTCCTATAAGCATATGGAATCTTATTCGTAAAGTTTTGATATTGAAATGATGAAAGACTTTGTATGGATTCAAAAAAGCTGTCAATATCATTATTGCAAAAAGAATTGATACAGTTTTGGCTTACTGGTATCAGTTGTTCAACAATTTTAGTTCTAAAATCAATTGATTCACATTGTAATAGAAAATCATTTACCAAAGGGGCTGTATCGCCCTTTTGTTGGGTATCAATTAAAAAAACTGTAGCATTTTTGAGAAACTTATCCAGCTGCAAATTAACAAGATCAAGCTTATCATTTCCTGAAACCAATATTGGTTTATTCACATATGAAATCAATGGATCTAAGCCAGAACTTTTACCATGAAATCCTGATTCAAGCATGGATAAACTTTGCTTTAAATCTGTTAAGTTAGCTTCATTGCATTCCTTCATATTCCCATACCGCTTGTAAATTGCGGCACACAATGCACCAGAACTTCCCACACCATAACTTATTGGAATTGAAGAATCAAAAAATAAACCTGACTTAAGATCATTTTCCAAATCCGATAAGTTCAAAATAGAATCGAAAACATCAGAATTGGAAAGAAGGTATCTGAAATACTTCTTTAGCTCTGAATTCGACTTTTTCTCTGTTTCAGATTTATTTGAACTCATGAAAGCAAAATTGGCCTTAAACATTTTGAAAGGTATGCTTAACGCCATAGAACCCAACAACACCGAATATTCTCCAAACAGAAGAAGTTTCCCATGAAACAATTCACACTCTTTATTCACCACCGGAAATATTTATTTGTTTGGGACCGAAGCCTGTTTCATCCTTAAGATATCTCCCATCTTCAAGCAATTCCTTTAATTGTTTATTTACAAAAGCATCAACTTTTACACTGTCTTTTTTAGGAAACATCAAGTGAATATTCGGACCAGCATCCAAAGTAAACCCTACAGGAATTTTGGTTTCATTTCTGAATTCACGAATTAATTCAATTGCTTCCAAAGTATTAGGTTTCATCAAGGTAAATGAAGGTGTAGAATTCATCATTAAACCATGCAAACTTAATGCTTCATTTTCAATAACTTCTATAAAATCATCCAAATCGCCACTACGCAAAATGCCAAGCATTCGCTCAAAGTTTGAATTGGCCTGATCATATCTGGCTTGAGCAAATGGATGATTCTTCATCAATCCATGTCCTGCAGTACTTGAAACTTTTTTCTTTTTAGAACTTACCAATAAAATATAATCCTGGTAATCTTTAAATATTGGATGAATGTATTTTGAAAAAGGAGTTGCATAATCATCAGAGGCTTTCGAGAATGCACTGCTCTTGCCCCATGTTGCATAGGATTCATAAATCGATCGTGAAGCACTACCCGATCCCAAACGAGCAAGAAAACTCGCTTTTTGCAAAAATTCATCCCGCTCCAATTTCTTTCCTGTAATCAATTCTTCCATACTACAAATGCACAAAGCAAGAGCACTCATAGCCGACGCAGAGCTGGCAATTCCTGTAGAATGAGGAAAAGTATTTTCTGATGTGATAGAATACGAGTACTGGCTTAAAAGTAGTAATTCCTCATTTAATCCTTCAAAAAGAGTTTCAATTCTTTTGGCAAAATCAAGATTTTCTTTTCCTTCAAATTCAAAATTTATCCACTTCTCTTTTCTTTCCGAAAATGACAATTGAGTTCTACTTACCGCATTCTTCAAAGTCATGCTTACGGATGGATTACAAGGGTACTGTCTGCCCATTTTTCCCCAATATTTTATCAAGGCAATATTCGAAGGGCTCTCCCAAGCCACAATTCCTTTCTTCATTCGCTTATCAATTGTTAACTCAAGATAATATCATCCCAAGCAAATATTGTAGTTAATCCTTTCTCATAAAAATAGCGGTACACTTCTCGCTTTCCTAAATCTGATCGAACCAAAATAAAGTCTCCACCCCATGCTCCTAATGACTTAATACTTCCTTCAAAATCAGGAAATTTTTTTGTCTTTACAGGATCTATATGAAGTACTTCTGCAATAAACCTTTCATGTTCAGAAATTAAAGCATCAAATTCCATGGAATTTTCACTTTGTAACAACTTTTTACTCAGCAGTGATATGCTTTCAACCTGCGTTTTTGTTACTGGATTACCATTCAAATATTTCTTTACACTTTCTTCGCTATTCTGCTTGTTTCCCAAGTATACAAAGAAAAGCTGATCTGAAAAATCAGGTTCAAACCTTATCGGATATATCATAGGATGGGATTCATTTCTACGAAATAAAATGGGCAAACAATAATTTGCACAAGCTATATCATATCCAGATCCATTTGACACCAACTCATGTAGTTCATAAGGATTCACATCTGCCCATTGAGCAATATTATTTATCAAACTTGAACTACTTCCTAATCCCCAATTTCTATCAAAATTGATTTCCGTTTTAACCTTTAATGATAGATTTGGCAAGAAATCGGGATTTAATTTTTTTGCCTGATTCAATATAAAACATACAAAATCCTTCTCAGAAGTTCCCTTATTTTCAGCTATTAAAATATCCTTTTCAGAGATTGAGAATTGCAACCAGGGTTGAGCTCTATCTAATGCGATCCAATCCAATAGAGTTGTATCCGATTCATAAATTTCCATCAATTGACCAAAACGAAGAGGTATAGCCAACGACAAAGCGCCATGCAGTACCAAATACTCTCCGGTAATTAGAAATTTAGCATTTGAATAATATTTTTTCAATGGAGTCAAACTAACGCAACTTGGTTCTAATTGATTTGATAAATGATTCTACTTCGCTATAAGATACTGTTTTGTGCGCAAAATACTCCAAAGCTTGTTTCTTTTCCTCATAATCGGCTTTAAGCGCATTTAAAAGATTTGATAAGTGCATTTTCATATGGCCATATTGTATCCCTGTCGTAACCAAGGATCTTAAAGCGCCAAAATTATTCGCCAATCCAGCCGTAGCTGTAATCATCATTAACTCTTTCGCAGATGGTTTTCCAAGTAATTCCAAACCAAATTTAGCTAAAGGATGTAAATTGGTAAGTCCACCAACCGTTCCTAAAGAAAGGGGTATCGTTAGTTTGTATTTAAATCGATTATTTGATACCGAAGCATGAGTAAGGCTTTTGTATTTACCTGATTTAGCTGCCCAAACATGACCGTTAGCTTCAATTGCTCGGAAATCATTCCCTGTTGCCAATGCTACAGCATCAATCCCATTAAATATTCCTTTATTGTGCGTTGCAGCTCTAAAAACATCTACTTCGGCAATTTTTGAAGCTTTTGAAAATTTCTCTGCAAACTCTTTACCACTCATTCCCGGCTCAATATTATCGAGCTCTCGTACATCGCACTCCACCCAACTTTCAACAAGACAATCTGGAGTGTAATTGGATAAAATAGACATGATAATTTCACATTCACGCTCATTATCTTCTAGATCCTGATAATATTTAAAGAACTTCTTCATAGTTTGAGCCATCTGCTCCAGGCAAGAATTTATAAAGTTCGCTCCCATAGAATCTACAGTATCAAAATCAACATGCAATTGGTAATAATCCTCCATCTCATGCGATAAATCTACCAATCGTATATTTTGAATACCACCACCTCGCTGGCGCATATTTCGCGTCAACTCCTTGGTTGTCCGATAAAGTTCATATTTCAACTCAGGTAATAAATCTAACAGTCTTACTTTTTCCCCTTTCCATAAGAAATGCACTTGTCCGGATTTTACCACAGAAATAACTCGTGCATGAAAACCTCCATGATTTGCCCAAAACTTGGCAGATCGAGAAGCAGCCGCAATTACAGAACTCTCCTCAATAACCATAGGAATATGATACAAATTCTTATTAATTAGAAAATTTGGCGCAACACCAAAAGGCAAATAAAAATTAGAAAGTGTATTTTCGCTTATCTCATCCAACAGATCCTGTTGTTCCTTATTCTGTAGTCGAAAACTATCTAGTTTTGATTTAATCTTATCAGCACTATCAGTAAGAGCAGCAACTTTTTCGTCTCTAGAAAGTTTTGAAAAACCTGATATTATCGATTTTCGCTTCATAAATTAATATTTAATTCCTGCAATAAAGGAAAATTCAGCAAATAATAAAATACTTACAGATCCTAAATTACATTTTTTATTCAGCGAAGCCAAATCAGTTCAAAAAAATACATCCATGCAATTACTTTAGTCTTAAAAATGCGTTTGCAATTTTTAAACCTTCAACTTGAGTTTGAAGATATTCTTGCAGATCAGAATATGAATTTTGCGCATATTTTAGCAATTCAGACGCTTGTCCATAAATTGAAGGGAGCTTACTTTTCTTTGTCAGATAATAACCTTCAATAAAACTATGAATCCCACCTGAAATAATTAGTTCTTTGCATTTTATATGCTTGTTGCTCTCAACAATGTCATTAGTCCATTCCAACATCTGATCAGCAGTATGACCAATTTTTGCCAAAGGGTCATACAATTGTATCAGGTTATCAGGATTTCTCATCATTTCAATCTTGGCAAAGTTAGTTCCACCAAACGCAGCAAATTCAATCGCTTGCAATGGCAATTGTAATAGTTGATTTAAACTATCAGGTCCAAATCCTTGTCCAACTTCCTTAACAATCACTGGATAATCAGCATCTTTTAGCAAATCTTTTATAGTTTCTATCGGTGACCTTAAAATTAAATCACCCTCGGGTTGAAGCCATTCCTGCATTGGGTTCACATGAATGATTATTCCATCTGCCTGAAGCTTTTTAACCAGATTAGAAATTTTAGGTAATTCATTATTTTGTATCAACTCCTCAAGTTGACAAATGCCTAAGTTAGCATACAATGGCAATTCAGACCCCATTATATGTCTTACATCGAAATCTGCAAGATATTTATCATCTTCCAATAACATCCTACAAGAACCTAATCCCATTCCCATACCAAATTCTGCACAAGCTTTTGCAAGATTCGAATTGATTTTTCCCGCAAGCTTAGTACCACCTGTCATACTTGAAACCCAAATTGGTGTGCGAATTTCCTTTCCCAAAAAATTAAACGGTTTCAGTTCCTTTTGAGGATGAGTATTTATGAATGGCTCATAGTAAAATCTATCATCAACAAAACTTTTTTCAATCTGAGAACGAAAAGCCAATTCTATATGATCCCTTTTTCTATCGGTCATTTTTTGTCAAATGTTACAGTTGTCAATATTAATCCTATCAGTATAGTTCCCCTACCGAATCTTAGTTATACTAAGTTAACACATAATTTTAAACTTCATCAAAAGGTAAATCTACACAAAATTAGCTCAAATCTAAATCTATTTTGAACCATTCTTAATAAAGTAGCAATCCGAACATTCATTTATAATTGATTTTAAGGATATTAACACCTATCCTCCTAACTTGACAGTTTTGGCACTAGGATCATATTTAAAGTTGTCATAATTTTACTGTTCGATGTAAAAACATATCGTTATGGAACTAGAAATATGGCATCTATGGATGCTACTGTCAATAGGTTTATTTGTTGTTGAGATTGTTACTTCCACATTTTCATCTCTATGCTTTGGCATTGGTTCACTTAGTGCTGGCGTATTGGCTTACGCTAATTTCTCCATCTCAATTCAATTGGTGGTATTTATAACACTTTCTATAATCAGCATAATGATTCTTAAACCTTTTCTCAGGCAAAAATTAATAAGTAAAAAAGGAGTACATCTTTCTATCGATACAGATTATATTGGAAGAGAAGCCTATGTCATGGAAGAAATTAACCCACATAAGAAAAAAGGAAAAGTTATCATTGCAGGCACAGGTAAAAAAGCCACAACCACATCTGGAGAAATAATTCCAGAAGGTGCTTTTGTTGAAATATTAGATTCAAGCGAAGTAGAATTAACCGTAAAAGAAATATAAAAACTAATCCTAAAACCAACCGTCTGAGCTATTCAAGCCCAATATATTCATCTCTCCACCTAATTACAAAAAAACAATTTTACATGTCGGTTCAATTTTTACAATTGTTTTTTAGTTAAGGAGAGATGAAATTTATTTATATCATCGATATCTCTGAATTTTGGGATCGACCTCTACCGACCAACGGTCGATTCCACCTTTTAAATTATAAACACGGGAGAAACCATTTTTTCGAAGATAATTCATAACCTGTTTGCTACGTATTCCCATATGGCAAAATACAACCAAATCTTTATCCCTTGGCAATTCTTCCATTTTTGAAGGAATATCACCCATCGGAATATGCTTAGCATTTTCCAAGTGGCAAATTTGAACTTCCACAGGTTCGCGAACATCAATCATCATCATACCTCTTCGTTTCTCCATTTCCTGAAGAATTTCAAGAGGAGTAAACTCTTTTCTATCCGATGTATCATCTTTTATACTAAAAATCACACCTTTATCTTTTGCATTTACAGTAAAGATAAGTAGATCTTTAAAATTATTCCATTTTCTGTAACCTTTCTTCCTTATTTCTTGTCTGATAAACTACATAAATCGAGTAAACACGTAAGTTTATCGAATAATGGATATAAAGCATATGAAAATTTAGCATAAATTGTAAATTTGATAGGCATTTTCAATTAATTATGCTTATCGATCACACCACCAACAAAATTCACTAATTGAAGGCTACCAATGCAAATTAAAATAGACTCTTTGAGTAAAATTTACCCTAATGGCAAAAAGGCTCTTGACAATATCAATTTAGAAATTGGCAACGGCATGTTTGGTCTATTAGGTCCAAACGGTGCTGGTAAATCCAGTTTAATGAGAATATTAGTAACCCTAATGCAAGCTTCGGAAGGTAATGTGTATTACGATGGATACGACCTGATTAAAGACCGAAAGGAAATTAGGAACATGCTTGGCTACTTACCACAGGATTTTCGATTTTTCACAAAATTAAAAACCTGGGAATTTTTAGACTATGCCGCATCACTAGCAGGAATTAGAAGTAAAAAAGTAAGAAGAGCAAAGGTTGATGAATGGCTAGAAAAAGTGGGTCTGTTTGATGTAAGAGAACGTGATGCAAACAAACTCTCCGGAGGAATGAAAAGAAGATTGGGTATTGCTCAAACGTTAATAGGCGACCCTAAAATCATAATTGTTGATGAACCAACAACAGGTCTTGATCCGGAAGAACGAATCCGTTTCAGAAATATATTATCCGAAATTAGTCAGAAAGATGTTATCATCATTCTCTCCACACATATCGTAGGCGATATTTCAAGTGTTTGTAACAATTTGGCTCTTTTAAATACCGGAAAACTTGCCTTTAATGGTTCTCCACAGGAATTAATCGAACAAGCAAAAGGACATGTTTGGCAAGTAAATACTTCAGGTTATGAATACGATTTAATCAAAGAACAATACGCTGTTGTGTCAACTATTCCTACCAAAGATGGATGGGAAGTTCAGTTAATTGGAGATGGTAGCAATTTTAAAAATGCCATTGAACTAGAACCTAACCTTGAACATGCCTATGTGTATTTTATGGAAAAATCAGCAACCTTAATTTAGAATTTACATGCTTTCTCTACACACCATACAATCCGTAGCCAAATACGAAACCAAAACATTGCTTCGTTCATGGTTTTTTAGAATTTTCGCCATAATGGCCATCCTTTTTATAGGAGGTTTTAATATTGCTGCTTTTGTTGAAGGTAGTAATGCTCCTTGGATTTACCGGGCCTTGCCTGCTGCTATTCCTTACGCCAATCTTATTATTCTTAATCTTGGACAAGCCATCGTTGCAGTCTTTTTGGCATCGGAATTCTTGAAGCAAGACAGTAAAAATGATACTGTTGAAGTGATTTATGCCCGCTCAATGACCAATAGCGAATACATTTTAGGCAAATCCCTTGGCATCATCATGGTGTTTGTAATTCTGAATGTAATCATGCTGCTTATGGGGATCGGTTTTTCCTTTCTAAGTAACGAATCATCGCAAAGTATTTGGGTACTTTTATATTACCCTCTTTTAATATCAATACCCACACTTGTTTACATATTGGGATTGGCTTTCTTCATGATGATTTTACTAAAGAATCAAGCCATTACATTTATTGTTTTATTGGGTTATATAGCTTTAACCATCTTTTATCTAAACACAAAAATCTACCAAATATTCGATTATATTGCCTACCAGATTCCCATGATGAATTCAACAATAGGCGGATTTGGAAACATATTTGAAGTGGCGATTCACAGAGGAATCTATCTATTTTTAGGAATTGGCTTGATTTTATTTACCATTTGGAAACTACCACGTCTTCCTCAATCGAAAAGATTGGTTTCCTTACCAATTTATTTGGCACTCATAAGTTTTGCCATAGCAGGTGGCCTAAGCTATAAATATCTGGATATTAAGATAGGAAGTAAAAAATACAGAGACAAGCTGATCTCAATAAACAACCAGTATGTTGATTACGCAAAACTTGAAGTTAGCAAGTGTAACTTACACCTAACACACCTTGGTGATCAAATTCAAGTTTCAGCAAAAATAAAAGCCAAAAACAATTCTAAGCAAAGTATAGATACTCTAATATTTAGTTTAAATCCACAACTTAAAATCAACTCTGTATCAATCGAGAACAAGCCTGTTCAATTTCTTCGAAACGAACAGTTAATAAAAATTGTTCCAAAGAACAAAATTGCTACAAACAAAGCACTTAACATTCAATTCGATTACGCAGGTAAAATTGATGAAAGAACACACTTTTTAGATTCTGATCCTAACTTGATAAGGGACAACTTTACCGCAGAGATGTTCAGAATTAGAAAAAGAAATTCATACCTAAAAGACGATTTTGTTTGCCTGACAAGCGAAGCACTTTGGTATCCAATTTCAGGAGTGGGCTATTCTTCTCTTTATCCAAGTTTATATTCTCCTGATTTTGCAGAATTCAAACTACATGTAAAAACCCAGGAAAACTTAACAGCAGTATCGCAAGGCAAGCTAAGCAAAACAAATGCTGGTGAATTTTCTTTTGAACCTGAATATGCTTTACCTCAGATCAGTTTATTAATAGGCGATTATCAAAAACAAAGTATTGATATTGATTCTGTTGAATATTCAATTTATTCAATCAAGGGAAATCAGTTTTTCCTAAAGCACTTTGATGTCATTCAAGATAGTCTTCCATCTTTAATACGAGAGCTTAAAAATGAGTATGAAACTTCACATGGTTACTTCTATCCTTTTAAAAGATTGTCAATGGCCGAAGTACCAATTCAATTCTCGCTAGACAAACACAATTGGTCAATTGCCAGTAATGCCATACAGCCTGAAATTATTTTCTATCCTGAAAAGGGAGTTGTAATGGAAGAAACTGATTTTAAAAATCGCAGAAAGCGCTTTGAAAGACGAATGAAGAGGGATAACGAAGAAGTTTCAGAAGAAGAACTACAGTCGCGAATTTTTAAACGCTTTATTCGTGGTAATTTAATGCCACCACCAAATGAGTGGTATCAATTCGACCATGTTGATAGGAATACCTTCTCTATTTTTCCAAATTACTTTTCTTATTCATCTGGCATATCATCGAAAGAAATACCTGCATTAAATACAGCATTAGGGGTTTATATCAAGGAAAATAACGAAGTATCACAAAACTTCTCACGTTGGCGATGGCAAGGAATCAGCAAAGCCGAAAGAATTAATCTACTTCTAAAGAATTCTTCGCTTAAAGATATTGCTGATATAAAAATTCCTAAGGCAGATGATTTAGATGATCAAATCATACTAAACGATATTTTAAGAGTAAAAGGCAAGCATTTGTTCTCTCTTTTTAAAGCCAGATATGGCGAAGATAAATTCAACAAGGTGCTTAAAGAATTTATTGAATCAAACCGTCACCAAAAGTTCGATTTCTCTCAATTCGATAGCCTTTTGTTGGCCAACTTTAATTCATCTGTAAAATCTGAAATTGAAGATTGGTACACCACGACCAAATTGCCTGGCTTTTTATTAAAAGATCTTCAAACCTACAAGGTTAAAGATGGTGATCACATTAAATATCAAATTCGATTTAAAATTTCGAATCCAGAATCAGTTGATGGAATTGTAAGCGTTATTATTGAAACTGGTGGACAAAATAACCGATTCAGAAGAAGAGGAGGAGGAAACAAAAAGCCTGATTTCACAAAATCCATATTTATTCCTGCACATTCTGCCAAAGAAGTCGGATTTGTATTTCCATCAGAACCTGGCAGAATGAATGTCTTTACTCACCTTTCTGAGAATCTTCCAAACAGTCTGGTCTATGATTTTAGCTCATTTGCCGAAACCAAAAGAAGCAAGTTCTTTAATAAAACCCAGGAGTGTGAGGTATTTGAGGGTGTTTTAGATGCCAATGAATTTGTTGTAGACAATGAAGACAAGGGATTTGAATACATACAGGTTTCTAACAAAAGCCAATTAAAACAATGGGTTGATAGCCGAAGAGATGATATTGAAGAATATGCCAGATTAAGAACCTGGAATCCCCCAAATGAATGGAAAAATGTACTACGATCGGGCTTCTTTGGGAAGTATGTACGCTCAGCATTTTTTACAAAAACAGGTATTGGAGACAGAAGCGCCAGCTGGAAACCTGAATTAAAAAAACCTGGGTACTACGATGTGTTCTGCCACGTGAATAAGATTGAGCAATATTGGGGCCGAAGAAAAAAAACAAAAACAGATTACAACTTTAAGGTCTATCATGAAGATGGATTTGAGGAGGTGAATAAATCCGATCAGGAACTGGAAAATGGTTGGAACTATTTGGGTAGTTTCTATATCACTCCCGAAACAGCAAAAGTTGAATTAAATAACAAATCCGTTGGTGCATATTTATTCGCCGACGCAATTAAATGGGTAGAAAACAAATAGACTAACAATATAACAGCATGATTCTTAACAAGCTTACATTAAAAACATTCGCTTTAACAGGATTTTTATTCATTAGTTCTTTTTATGCTTCAGCACAAAAAGAACTCACTTTGGAAGAAGCCCTTTTAATAGCATTCGACAACAGTCCTGACATTAAAAAATCAAGGATAAATATGGAACAGAATAAGGAGCGGTTGAATGCTCAGTTAGCATCATTGCGTTCTAGATTCTCTTTTGATGTTAATCCTATTCAATACAGTAAAAGTGAATCATATAATGAATTTAATTCTGTATGGAATACTGAAGAAAACTTTAAAATAGATGGTACATTTAGCATTATTCAACCAGTAAAGTTTACAAATGGGAAATTTACTTTAAGTAATAACCTTGCATATCAGGAAAGTAGTTCAAAGGCAACTGGTTCTTACGAAGGATACAATAACTCCCTCTCATTAAATTACGATCAGCCGATTTTTACTTTCAACAAAACCAAAATGGATCTAACTCGAAACGAGTTGAATTTGGAAAATGCAACACTTTCCTATTCCATTCAGATGCTGAATATTGAACGTCAGGTAAATCAGGCATTCTATAACATTTACCAAAAGCAAATGGCCTTAAAAATTTCTGAGGAAGAATACGAAAATCAGAAAATCAGCAAAGAAATTATTGCAAGTAAAGTTGAAGGAGGACTTTCGGCCAAAGAAGAATTGTACCAGGCAAAATTAAATCTAGCAACCAGTAAATCTAATATGGACAACAACCAAGTTGAACTTGAAAATGCAAAAGATGACTTCAAACTACTACTAGGAATTTCTCTTTACGAGGATATCGCAGTTTCTACTAATATTCAATACGTTCCTGTAATTGTGGATCTTGAAAAAGCCATTCAAAATGGTTTATCCCAAAGATTGGAACTTACCCAAAGAGAAATTGATTTGAATAATGCAAAATTTGACTTGATTGAAACCTCAGCAATCAATGAATTTAAAGGAAATATCAAACTTTCAATGGGGATAATGGGAAATAACAAAAACCTAGCCGATGTTTACGACAAACCAACTAAAAGCCCACGAGTTGGTGTTACTTTCTCTATCCCGATTTTCGATTGGGGTGAAAGAAGAGCAAGAATCAGAGCAGCAGAATTGGAAGTGGAAAGTAGACAGATCGATAAAAACAGTTTGAAAGATGATATTACCATCAACATCCGAAAAACTTATCGCAACCTGCAAAACCTCATTCAACGAATAGAAATTGCCAAGCAAAATGAGAAAAATGCTCAGTTAACTTACGATATCAATCTGGAGCGATACCGAAACGGAGATTTAACAAGTATCGACCTTGAGCGATTCCAAAATCAACTTTCAGGGAAAAAAATGGAACTTGCCAATTCTTTAATAAGATACAAGCTTGAACTGTTAAATCTTAAAATTCAATCACTTTGGGATTTCGAAAAAGATCAATCATTTGTACCTCTGGAGCTACAAGAGAATTTAATAATAGACTAATTTAAATCAATACTAATTCAAAATATAATGGCCTTAACAATGAAACGACTTGCATTTTTACTTTTAGGAGCTACACTTTTCGCTTCTTGCGATGATAAAAAAGCTGATTTAAATAAGGATATCGCAATTCAGGTATCCGTAAAGGAAATTGCACCCAAAAGCATCGAAAAATATATCAGTACAACAGGTACAGTAGAACCAATCAAAACGGTGAGTTTAAAATCGGAAGTTGCCGGTAAATACCAACTTCAAACCAATCCACGTACTGGAAGAAAATTTCAATTGGGAGATTACGTGCAAGAAGGAACTGTTGTAATTCAGCTTGAAGACAAGGAATATGAAAATAATATCAAAATCAAATCCTTAGAGCTACGATTGGAAATTTCGAAACAGACTTTCGAAAAGCAACAATCTCTTTACAAAAAAGGAGGTGTGACCCTTTCGGAATTAAAGAATGCTGAAATTGAATTGATAAATGCCAAATATTCTTACGAGGATGCCATATTCCGATTGGAGAAACTAAAAGTAAAAGCTCCATTTTCAGGAACCATTACCAACCTTAACTATTATACCCAAAACACAAGAATCGAAGCAGCTTCTCCTGTTCTAAACATGATGGATTACAGCAAACTTCACATGGAAATTAATCTTGCCGAGAAAAACATTTCCATGATTAAAACTGGCCAGCCAGTTAATATCGTGAACTATACCATTCCTGGCGATACTTTAAATGGAGTGCTTGCTCAACTTTCACCAGCCATTAATTCCGAAACACGTTCGTTCAAAGCGGTAATTGACATCAACAACTCAAAACTATTGCTACGCCCTGGGATGTTTGCCAAGGGAGAAATTGTTGTAGCCAAGGCCGATTCTGCACTTGTAATTCCTAAAAATGTAATTCTAAACAAACAAAAAGGTAATGTTGTGTTTGTTGTTCACAAAGGACTAGCAGAAGAAAGAGTGATTGAATTTGGCTTAGAAAACCCCAATGAAGTGCAAATTGTTTCAGGATTGGAAAAGAAAGATCGATTGGTTGTTAAAGGTTTTGAAACGCTTCGAAATCGTTCAAAAATTAAGATTGTAAAGTAATTCCACATGAAGAAAATAACTCAATTTTCAGTTAATTACCCGGTAACTGTGTCCATGATTGTATTGGCCATTTTACTCTTAGGCTATGTTTCGCTGGGTAAACTGAGTGTAGATCTGTTTCCGGAAATGAATGCACCGCGCATTTTTGTGGAAATAAAGGCAGGTGAACGACCTCCTGAAGAGATAGAAAAGCAATTTATTGAAAGCATAGAATCCCAGGCCATCAGGCAAAAGGGCGTAAGTCAAGTATCATCGGTTTGTATGGTTGGTTCGGCTCGAGTTACCGTTGAATATACTTGGGGAAGCGATATGGATGAAGCTTTTCTTGACCTGCAAAAGGCTTTAACAACATACTCTCAAAATTCTGAGTTAGACGATTTCACGATCACTCAACACGATCCTAACGCATCTCCTATTCTAATCATGGGAATGCTTCATCCTGAAATAAAAGACATGGATGAGCTTCGTAAGATTGGAGAAAATTACATCCGAAATGAATTGATCAGATTGGAAGGTATTGCTGAAGTTGAGCTAACTGGTGCACTTGAGAAAGAAATTAGAATTGAAACCAACCAATATCTTTTAGATGCTCATGATCTGACTGTTGATCAAATTGTTCAGAAAATTCAAAGTCTAAACCGAAATGTATCGGGCGGAAGCATTGTTGAAATGGGTACCAAGTACATTATTAAAGGTGCTGGTTTAATTCGAGATATTGAGGAAATAGAAAATGTAATTGTTGGCACTAAAAACCTACAAGCAAACCTCCCAACTCAAGCTGGGGCAAATCAGGGCAACCAAGTTCCTGTAAAAAACAAAGTGCCAATTCGACTGAAAGATGTGGCACAGGTAAAGTTTGTTCCTAAACAAGCTCAAAATATTGTTCGAATAAATGGTGAACGCTGCGTAGGATTGTCCATTTACAAAGAAACCGGATCGAATACAGTAAAAGCTGTAGAAGATTTCGATACTGCAATGGAATCCATTAAAAAAGCTTTACCGGGATATCAATTTATCATTGTACAAAATCAAGGTCAGTTTATACAAAAAGCCATCGATGAAGTGGAAGAAACAGCTCTACTTGGAGTTTTGATCGCGATTTTTGTATTGTTCATTTTCCTTCGCAGGTTTAAAGTTACAGCTATCGTAAGTTTCGCAATTCCGGTTTCTATTATTGCCACCTTTAACCTGATGTACTTTAATGGCCTTAGTCTAAACATTATGACCTTGGGTGGATTGGCACTTGGTGCAGGAATGTTGGTCGACAATGCCATTGTTGTGATTGAGAATATCTTTAGAAAAATGGAGCTTGGCTTATCGGTGAAAGATGCAGCCATTGAAGGAACCTCTGAGGTAGGCGGTGCCATTGTTGCTTCCACCCTAACCACCATTGTGGTATTTCTTCCAATTGTATATCTGCATGGCGCTTCCGGTGCTTTGTTCAAAGATCAGGCCTGGACTGTTGCATTCTCATTAATCGCTTCACTTTTTGTAGCCATTCTCTTTATTCCAATGCTTTTTAACTATGCCTACAAGGGAAGCAAGAAAAAGGTCCAATTTAAATCTGTTAAGATTGGATGGTATGGCGAATTATTAGGAAATCTTTTAAATAAAAGAGGACTTGTAATGATTAGTGCTTGTGCTTTACTGATTGTTACCGGACTTATTCTACCAATGGTTGGGAATGAATATTTACCCAAAAGTGGTGTTGGTGAGTTTAGCTTAGATATAGAGCTACAAGAAGGTACACAATTGGAAAGAACCTCAAAAACAGTTGAAGCCATTGAGTCGATGCTTTGGCAATCTATGGGCGATCAAATTGAAACGGTTTACAGCAAAATAGGCCCTGATACAGGAAGTGCAACTGACAAAGCTGTTTTCCAAAATGAGAATACGGCCAATATCAAAATCAAATTGAAGAAAGAATACATTTCTCTTTCGGAAGAAATTCTAACCAATGTTGGGACTTTAATCAGCAATATTCCCAATGCAGAAATATCTATCGTAAGAGATGAAACCGCTTTACAATCAACAATTGGGACAGAAGATGCTCCTATTGAAGTTGAAGTAAAAGGAAAAGATATGGCAGTTTTAGAACGCTTATCGAATGAGATAAAGGAGAGTTTAATTTCCATTCCTGAATTGGCCAATGTGCAAACCAATATTGAGGAAGGTGCTCCAGAAGTTAATGTTGTGGTTGATCGCTATAAAGCAGGTATTTTCAACATGAGTACCGAAAGCATTGCGGGACAATTACAGGACATGCTCATGGGAAAACAAGCCGGCAAATACGAGCATGGTGGCGAAATGAGCGACATCACCGTTCAACTTCCCGAGATCAGCATCAACGAGCTGAATTCTGTAATGCTTCAGAATGGCAATTCAGAAATTCCTCTTTACGAAGTTGCGCATATCGAAAAATCCTCATCGCCGAAACAAATGCTTCGCAGAAACCAAAACCGAATCGGAAAAATTAGTGCTGATATTCGTGGTGACATAGCATTCGACCAGGTTGTTGGAAAGATTAATGAGAAATTAGCGAATGTAGACTTGCCAACGGGTTACCAAATTGGATTAATTGGTGAAGAACAAAAAAGACAAGAAGCCATGTCGAACCTTAGTTTTGCTCTAATGCTTTCGGTAATTCTTGTGTATATGGTAATGGCATCTCAGTTTGAGTCTTTAATTCATCCATTTACCATCTTACTTACCATTCCTTTGGCAGGAGTTGGAGCTGTTTGGGCTTTCTTCCTATTGGGGATTCCTATGAACATTATGGCTTACATCGGAATTATCATGCTAGGAGGAATTGCGGTAAACGACTCCATAATTCTGGTAGATGCCATCAACCAGTTCAAGGAGCAAGGAAACTCATTACGCGATTCCATTATCATGGCTGGTGAGAATAGAATTCGACCAATTATCATGACCAGTGTAACAACCATTTTGGCTCTTCTTCCATTAACAATTGGATTTGGCGAAAGTGCTGCCCTGAGAGCTCCAATGGCTATTGCTGTAATTGCAGGTTTGATTACTTCTACCCTTCTGAGTTTGGTAGTAATTCCTTGTGTATACTTTGCCTTCGATAGAATTCAAAGTTTTTATCACCAATTCAAGGGAAGAGAGAATTAAATATGTGAAAGAGTAAAATATTACAGATAAAGTCCCCCTTAAAAGGGGAATTTAGGGGGATGTCTGTATCAAAACACTCCCCGTTGTCCCCTCTCAGGAGGGGAATTGGAAGCTAAAATTTGAAATATATGAACTTCATTATAAAAAGAAAGGTTTTAATTGCCATGCTCTTCGCAGGATTAAGTATGCTGGGATATTTCTCCTACAAGCAGCTACCTGTCGAATTGATTCCCAATGCAAACCTTCCTATGCTCTTTGTTCAGGTTGGTACCGGTATCGAGGTGGATCCACGATATATGGAAAATCAGGCAATTATCCCCTTAGAAGGAGTTGCAGGAAGCCTTGAAGGAGTTGAGAAAATAGAATCAACTGCAGGACAGCAACGCGGAAGCATTCAAATTTCTTTTGAACAAGGCACAAACATCAAGTACGCCTATTTAAAACTTGCCGAAAAGGTGGAGGAAGTCAAAAAAGATCTTCCCCAGGAATTTCAGGTTCAGGTTTTAAAGTTTGATATGGAACAACTCAACAACATGTTCATGAACATTCAGGTTCGTGGAAGTGGTGGAGTGGACCGTGTGCGACAAATCACTGAGAATGAAATTCTCGATAAAATCCAAAACATTGATGGCATTGCCAATGCTGCAATATTTGGTGGTCGTGAAAAATCGGTAGAAATATTGCTTCGCGATGACGTATGTAAGAGCTATGGAATTAGTCCTTCCGATGTTCGAACGGCACTGAATAACAATGGCAACATTCGACGTTTTGCAGGGGAAGTAATCGATAAAGATCAACTGAATTTTGTAAATGTGGTTTCCCAGTTCTCTGATATCAACGAGCTACATGAGTTGGTTGTACAGGAAAAGGGAGATATCCGTTTAAAGGATATCGCTTACATTCATTACGGGGTAAAAACTCAAACTTCCTACAGTCGTGTAAATGGTAAGGAAGCGGTAACCCTGCAATTGACCCGCGATGCTCAGTCAAACATCATTGAATTATCGGAGGTCACCCTTGCCAAAATTGATGATCTAAACAAAGAACTAAAGACCAAAGATGTAGAAATGGTTGTTCAGCTAAATATGGCTGAAACCATGAAAACCAATATCGATTTAATCATCGAACTGGCCCTGGTAGGAGGTGTATTGGCAATATTTATCCTTTGGATTTTCTTAAAAAACTTGCGATTGGTAACTGCAATTGCTTTGGCAATTCCAATCTCAGTTTACACTGCCTTCAACTTCTTTTATGCCTACGGAATTAGTATCAATACACTAACGCTGTTGGGAATGGCCCTGGCCATAGGTATGCTCCTCGATAACAGCATTGTCGTCCTCGAGAACATATACCGACTGGCTGCACAAAAGAAAGATGCAAATACGGCAGTAATTCAGGGAACCAAGGAAGTTTGGCGCTCAATATTTGCAGCAACCCTAACCACCATAACGGTATTCCTGCCATTCGTATTTTCATCCAATTTCTTAATCGGATTAATGGGCAAGCACATTGGTGTTTCCATCATTTCTACCCTATTGGTATCCTTGGTGGTTGCTTTACTGTTGATTCCTATGATTACGCACAGCTTTTTAAGACGTAAAGGAAATTTTCAGGAGATAAACTTTGAGAATATCTCCTATCATAACCGATTGGTACAAGTATACCTGGTATTGCTAAAATCTTGCATGCGTCACCCGGGAAGAACCGTTGTGGGCGCTTTAGGTTTATTCTTTATCACTTTACTGATCAGTTTAGGATTAAGCTTTATTTCTGCTGAAGAAACCGAAAACAAAGACCTAAATCTATATGTCAACCTTCCGGGAGGAACCACCCTTGAAAATACCGATTTGTTTGTTCAGCAGGTAGAAGAAAAGTTGGCCTCACTCGAGGAGAAGAAAGATATCACCAGTCAGATTTACGAAGAGGAAGCCATGCTAACCATTAGCTTGGTAGATGATTATCGCGAAAAGCAAAATTTAAGCATCCCTGGCATCAAGAAAAACATCATGGAACGCCTTGATGGCTTGCCTCGCTCCTCTTTTAGCTGGGAACCTCCGGCACGAGGAAGAAGATTTGGTAGCGGCGGAGGCGATGGCTTCGGAGGCGACGATCCATTCATGGAAATGTTGGGCATCGGTAGTCAAAAAGAAAAGCTGATTATTAAAGGTCAGAATTTCGATAAGATGCTTAACCTTTCGGAAGATTTGGACTATTACCTTAATCAGCTTACCTCCATTAAAAATGTGAATGTACGCATTCCTTCCAAGCGACCTGAATTGGTTTTGGAATTGGACAAACAGGTAATGGCCTTGTATGATATTCCTGTGAGTGCGGTTCTATCGGAGCTGAACTCTTTCCCAAAAGAGTTTTCGAGTAATGTTGTGTTTAAGGAAGGAAACGAAGAGTACGATATCGTTATTAAAACCCTTGGTGAAAATCCTGAAATCACTCGAAATGCACAAGATCTGCGCAAGCTAAGCGTTCGTGGTACTCAAGGAGCAGAATTCGAATTGGAAAACATCAGTAAATTCAACTTTACCGATGGCTTGTCTACCATTAAGCGAACCAATCAGGAAAAACAGCTGGTGGTTTCTTATCAATTTATCGATGAAGTAAACGATGACAAGGACCTTCTTACAGCTGCACGAGTAGAAATCGACGAAATCATTGGAGGAATGACCTTGCCTTCGGGACTGGCTGTTGAAATTGTTCACGAGGAAAACAGTTTGGGCGAATTCGGCTTCCTTTTCCTAATGGCATTTATTCTTATTTTCATGATTTTGGCATCGGTTTTCGAATCATTTAACATGCCAATAGTAATGATGTTCTCGATACCGATGGCTGCCATTGGTTCATTGCTTGCACTGATACTTACCGGAACCTCATTGATGAATGCCAATGTGTTTACAGGCCTGATTATTTTACTTGGAATTGTGGTAAACAACGGAATCATCATGATCGATTATTCCAATGTGCTTCGAAAACGAGGTTACCGACAATCCAGAGCCTTAATGATGGCAGGCTTGGCTCGTATACGTCCAATTTTAATTACAGCCATTACCACCATTATTGCCTTAATGCCACTGGCACTGGGACGAGCTGAATATGTTACTCAAATTGGTGTTCCGTTTGCCATTACCGTAATTGGGGGCTTAAGCTTAAGTACCATTTTAACTTTGGTATTCATTCCAACACTTTATACCGGATTACAAACCAGCTTAAACTGGATGCGAAACCAGCAAGTTTGGGTTAAAGTAATACAATTTGGCATTTGGATAGCCGGAGCCTATTTCATATACACCGAGGTAGACAGTAAAATCTGGCAAATCATCAACCTATTGGTACTTCTGTTATCGGTACCTGCCTGTATTTATTTTATTCAGGCAAGTTTGCGCAAAGCCAACGAAGAGCTCATTGCTGCCGATGACGAATTGCAAATCCAGATCCGAAATCTTGTGAAAATATACGATTGGGATGGCAGGTTTATGCGCGAATGGAAATCAGGATTAAGAATAAGAGAACGTTTGGGATTAAAACACTCTTACACTCGCTTGCGCGATTTCTTAACTCTGATATGGCAATTGCCACTAATCGCCTTCATGATCTTTTTCATCTATTTCCATTTGCAAAGTAAATTTTGGTTGGTTCTACTATCCATCAATTTCCAAATTATGCTTTTGTATTTCATGGCGCCAATTATGGAATACAAAAAACACCTGGTGGAAAAGGGCAAAAGCAAATTGGGTAGAATTGTAATCAACCTGTTTCATAAATTCATTTACTGGATTTTCCCATTGGCTGTATTAGCTTATTTCAACAACAAATACGAATTAATCGGATTGACCATTCCGCTTGCAGTACTGTGGTATTTTGCCTTGCTGATTAAGAAAACTTCAGACAAAATTTATCGCGAAAAAATCAACATCAACCGATTAACAGGAAGGTTTAAAGGAATTCGTAAATTCTTCTACCGATTTGTATTGATTATCCCAATCATCGGAAAACAGAAAGTTCCTTTTAAAGCAGTAAAGAGCGTTTCTTTCGACATTGGCAACGGTATGTTTGGCTTGTTGGGACCTAACGGTGCCGGTAAATCAACCCTAATGCGTATTGTTTGTGGAATACTGGAACAGAGTTACGGACAAATCACCATTAATGGCATTGATGTTCGCGAAAAACGCGAAGAACTGCAAGGATTGATCGGTTACCTTCCACAGGAATTTGGCATGTACGAAAACATGACTGCCTGGGATTTTCTGAACTACATGGCCATCCTGAAAAAGATTCACAATACTGAAGTACGCACAGAGCGTGTTCGATACGTACTGGATGCAGTGCACATGCTCAAGAACAAAGATGAGAAAATTGGATCCTTCTCGGGTGGTATGAAACAGAGAATTGGGATTGCTCAAATCTTGCTTCACCTGCCAAGAATTCTTGTGGTAGATGAGCCAACAGCAGGTCTTGATCCTCGCGAACGAATCCGCTTCAGAAACCTTTTGGTTGAGCTGAGTAAGAAGCGAATTGTAATCTTCTCTACTCATATTATTGAGGATGTAGCAAGCTCGTGTAACCGAGTGGCAGTAATGAAAAAAGGAGAACTGAAATATCTTGGTGAACCTGTTCATATGGCAGGAATTGCCAACGAAAAAGTTTGGATGTTGAAGATTTCGCCTGAAGAATTTGAACAGTTTAAGAAAGAACACGTGATTATTCATCACATGCGCGATAACGATCATATTCGAGTAAGATGCCTATCGGATGAAGATCCGGGATACGGAGCGGTGAACACCAAAGCAAACCTCGAAGATGCATATTTGTGCTTGCTGAATGATACCAGCGAGCAAAAAATAACCATGATGAATGTATAATTCCTCCTTCGAAGGGGGATAAAAGGGGGATGTTTGAACACTCCCCTAAATCCCCTCTCAAGAGGGGACTTAACAAGAAAGCTTACAACATGAAAACAATAGAACAAATAAAACTCATAACAGACTTTGTTCGCTACAATGTGAAGATCATATTTGCGAACAAATTCATCTATTTTCTGATAGCAGCCTTCGCCTTCTTCTTTATGGTTATGGGCATCATGCTATTTACAGATTCTAGTCCCGATGAGTCGGATATTTACACGAGCTTAATTTTCCCGGGAATATTGATCCTCTTTTATCCGGTGATCTATATCATCCAAAGCGATAAGGATACCCGAATGCTCGAAATTCTATTCGGAATTCCCAATTACCGATACAAAGTTTACCTGGTACGCTTTGCATTAAGCGTTCTTTTGCTGGTATCGCTAATGTTTTTAATGTCGTGGTTAACGGTCTTTCTGGTAATCAAGATTGATGTATTCCATATGGTTTACGAGCTAATGTATTGCCTCCTGTTTTTGGCAAGTTTGGCATTTTTGCTCACCACTTTAATTAAAAATGCAAGTGGAGCAGCTGTAGTCATGGTGGTTTTAGGATTGGTATTTCTGATACTGGCCGAACCATTACAATACAGCAAGTGGAACATCTTTCTAAATCCTTTTAACGTTCCGGGCGACATGAGTTACACCATCTGGCAAAATGTATTGTATCAAAATCGCATGATGCTAATCATTGGTTCGCTGATTACCATTCTGTGGAGCTTAATTAACCTACAACGCAGAGAAAAGTTCGTATAAACCTATAAGTATGAAACGAACATCAATTTTATCCAGGCAGAAAATAAAATTTAAACAGATGAAAGAAAAAATCATTCCTTTTTTAGTCTATTCCTTAATCTTCAGCATTGGAATTTTTGCAGGAGAATACATTCTCGATTATTTTACGAATGCCGATAGGCTTTCCATCACAACAGAAATAAGAGATGCTGCTTTTATCGGCACCTTTGTATCTCTACTCTTGGTTTTTGTGAATAAATTTCCAAAAGCCTCCAATAAAAATTAACAGGACAAAATCCATAATAATTGCCCGGGGTAAATGAGTAAAACGATTCTCACCCCGGGTTAAAAACTCTTCCAATTCATTGTCGCACTCAGCTCTGATTTTTAATCCAAAATAGTCTTTGCGACAATCTTGAACACAGTTCAAAAATATTTCCACAGAAATATATAAAGATCCTAAACCTCCTTTTCCCCAGTATTTTCGACACTTTCAGTTCGCCCTTATTGTTTATCAACTATAATTTATAGTTTTTAAACTGTATTTATAGTTGACAAACTAGATTTTATAGTTATATTTGATTAAAATATTTTGCGAAATGAAGAAGTTAACACAGAAAGAAGAGGAAATTATGAAATTATTTTGGGCCAAAGGTCCAATGTTTGTAAAAGAACTTCAGAAAATCTTTCCCGATCAGAAATTACATTACAATACCCTATCGACCATGGTGAGAGCTTTGGAAGAAAAATCATTCATCGCTCATGAGACCTTTGGGAAAACGCATCGCTACTATGCTGCCATTACCGAAGAAGAATATCACAAAAAAACCATGGGGAATGTGGTTAAAAAATACTTCGACAACTCTTACAAAAGAGTAGTTTCCATGTTCGTTGAAGAAGAGAAACTATCCATCGATGAGCTTAAAAGGTTAATAAAGGACATTGAAGACAATAAAGACAAATAATGCTGTTTAGTTTTATTACATACATGATAAAAACAGGTATTGGCCTGGCATTTTTCTACCTTCTGTTCAAATTGTTGTTGAGTAGAGATGGAAGACATGCCTACAAAAGGTTGGTACTTCTGCTATCGGTAGGTGCTGCATTTACAATACCGCTGCTGGCCAATATGATTCCCGCAAGCGAGATGAATTCTACACCATTAATAAAAGTTCGCGAATTTATTGAATTGCCATTGGTGGAAACCGGCATAATCGACAGCACTCCGCTTGAAACAACAGGCAAAATAAGCCACATCCATCAAATAAATTGGTATGTGTTGATTTACCAACTGGTTCTGATTCTGCTTTTCCTTCGTTTCTTGCTATCCTACAAAAGCATTTTTAAATGGCTAAAACAAGCCAACATACAATCCTATAAAAATTTACTACTAGCGATTGTAAAAGATAACATACAGGCATTCTCGTTTTGGAAATACATTGTACTCTCAAAACAAGATTACCAGAACAATAAAACTCCAATTCTTCTGCATGAAGAAGCACACCTAAGGCTGCATCATTCATACGATGTAATCTTAATGGAACTGGTTTGTTTTCTGCAATGGTTCAATCCATTTGCATGGTTATTGAAAAAGGAGTTAAAACTGGTTCACGAATTTCAGGCCGATCAGGCCGTACTCAAATCTGGCATCGATGCAACACAATATCAACTGTTGATTTTGGAAAAAGCTGTAGGCAAAAGACGTTTTGCTTCAGCAAATCATTTCAAACAAGGTTCAATCTCAAAACGAATTAAGATGATGAAAAAGAAACAATTTTTACGATGGAGCGTTGCAAAAACCCTACTTTTTTTACCTGCAGGATTTCTGCTTTTACAAGCATTTACCAATCCTAAAGTAAGTGAAAAGGTAAATACTCTGCCTGCGCTCATGGTTCAGGCCAACGATAGTGAATCGTGGCTTAAGGAATGGCGATATGAAAATATCGAAAATTTAAATGCTGGTGTTTTCTTTGGCAAACAACCTGCCCACAAACCAGATTTAAGCTGGAAGCTAAAACCCATTAAACAAAAAAATGTGTTAGCCATTTTGCAAAACAAACGTGGGCATCTTCTTGCAAACGGGCAATTGGTAGCCAAAAAAGATTTAAAAGCCATTGCAAAATCATTTATCAGTGGTAAGAACCATTGGAACAATGCCAATCCTGAAATGGCTGTAAGCAAATTGAGCAATGGCAAATCAGCAAAGGTAAACCAGCTTGCCATTAGCTACCAAGTTGACAGGGCTACTCCAAAAGAAGCCATTGCCGAAAGCATGCAAGCCTTTGGGAAAGCTTACCTGGAAGTGCGATCAGAAAAAGCACAGGAGCTGTTTGGAAAGGATTACTTTCAATTATCGGATGCACAGCAATTGGAAATTGATGAAAGAGTTCCAATCCGCATCGCGCCTTTCACAGCCATTAAAAATTCTGCCAATGCAGTTGACATCAGAATTACAAAGGAAGGAATCTTTATCGATCAGAAAAAATGTGCGCTAAGCCTTATCGAAGAAAGAACAAAAGCTTTGGTACAAAACAAAAAACGATCGCTTGCCGAAATCAGAGTTCTCGATCCAGCAATCAATAAGGAGACAATTGAAGAAATCAAAAGACAACTCCGAAATGCGGGCATCAAAAGAATTAACTATTCCGGCGTAATGAATGTAGTGGAAACTCCTGCCAAGTAGTTATTAAATAATGTTCATAAAGAAAGCTCAATAAACCAAATTATTGAGCTTTCCTTTTATACATTAATAAGCATTTGCCTTCATTTTCTTTAGTTGGCGATTCCAACTGTACAATCCACCTTTTAGATGCGCCACCTTATGGAAGCCAATTTTACGCAAGTAATTTCGCACCTGCTTGCTTCTAAATCCCAAATGACAGAAAATAATGATATCCTTATCCTTAGGCAGAGTAGGAATCTTATTTTGAATCTCTCCCATCGGAATGTGAATGGAATTCTCGATCCCTTCTTTTGCCAATTCATGCGGCTCACGAATGTCAATCAGTAAAATATCCGAACCCTTTTCCAACTCCTCCATCAACTCTAAAGCGGTAAAACTTGTTTTGGGTCCATTATCATTGCTTGTAAAAATATTCATATTCAATAGTTTAATAAAATAGGGGAACAAAACTCTTGAAAGGCTCTGTTTACAGCCCTTCCGAACAAGTACCAAATTAAAAAAAATAAATCAGTTATCAGTAAACAATGAGCAATAAACAGTGAACAATTATCAATGAACAGAAATCAGCGAACAGTGAGCAGTTGTGTGAGTAAGAATGAAATCAGTGTCTCTTAATTCACATTTATTTTCCTGAAAATAATTCGACAGAGAATTAAATATACAATCGTTTAATTCTAAATTCTCCCCTTACAGGCATACGCATCAACTTAATACACATATAAGTTTGACAATCATCGAAGTTGTTTTTGCATTTCGTTTTCACCCTTTCGCCTGTCGGCACTTTCCCTGTAAGGGAAAGAGGCTAAGTTTTAACGATAGTTCACAATTCAATTTACAGCAGCACCTTTATTTGTTGCGTTCTCCCTTTTCAGGGGAGATGTCCGACAGGACAGAGGGGTGTACAATTTCCTGAAAATATAAACCTTACGGCTTAAGTTGACGCGTATGCCTTACAGGGGAGATGGCGACAGCCAGAAGGGTGTCTTTTTTGATTCTATTTCTCTTAAAAACACCCTTTTCCTTATCAGGATTTTCCCTAAAAGGGAAAAAATCATTTCGAAAATGACCAGAAATCAATGATCCATTAAAACTCAGCCTTCAAAATTTCGTCGACACAATGCAATAGGGTCATTTTGCCTTTGTAGGAATCGCAATTGGTTTGAAATGCCACGGCAATTTTTTGTTCCGGGTAATACAAGAATATGGAACGAAATCCGGGAACGAAACCCGTATGACCATAGGCTTTGCCATGCGCACTTTTAAAAATAAAGCTGCCCATACCATAGGAATCGTACTCGCTTAAAACCCCATGGGGATTAGGTGTAACAATTTTCTGCAGCATTTCATTGGAAAATGGCAGCGCCTCGTAGTAAAACTTGGCCCATTTTGCCAGGTCGGATGTAGTGGAAGCATACCCTCCGCCAGTCCATTCCATCTGCGGATTAAAAGCATATATTCCATCAACCACCATCTGTTTTGGCATATGAAAAAAGGCATCCAAACCCGAATAGCCAACTGGCAATCGTGGGATATCGCGACGGCTTGCCCCATAGGTTTCTTTAAAATGCAGTGGGGCTAAAATCCTTGCATTGGCCACCTCGTAATAATTCATGCCCGTAACTTTTTCAATCAGCATTCCAATCAGCAAATAGTTGGTATCGGAATAGGCCCAACCCTCGCCTGCCTTGTGCACGGCTTCCATATCAAATGCATACTGTAGTCGGTCCTTATAGCTCCATACCTTATCGGGATTATTTTCCAGTTCGATCCACAGCTTCTCGTTCTCGATATAACGCGGCAAACCACTGGTATGCTGCAAAAGCATCTCAACGGTAATATCCCCAATGTTTGGCAATTTCGACAACCAACACTCCCCCTTACAGTAGTTAAAAAACTTCTCTTTCAAATCGACTTTACCCTCTTCAACCAATTGGTACAAAACTGCTGCAGCGTAGGTTTTCCCTATGCTTCCCGAAAACATTACGTGTTGCAAATTCATTCTTTCCTTACGGATAGAATCCGAATAACCTGTTACATAGTTTTCCTGTCGCCCATCCTGGTAAATGATGGAGAATTTTGCACCAGGCATATCCAACAACTGCACAATGCTATCGAGCTTATGCTGATAGGTACACTGCGAAAGTCCGTCGATATAAAAAGAGAATACCAAAATAAAAAATAGGGGAAGAGAGATGTACTTGTTTTTCATAGCGTGGTTGAATTGGGTTAACTGACTGTAATGTAAGCATTTTTAGCATAAAACTATCCATGTTGGGTGTGGAAATGCGAATGTTAATTGTGCGAAGTTTACCCGCTAAATATTGAGCAAATGAAATATGAAGCTTATTTTGTACTCACCTGGAGTTTAAAATCGATTTGAGTGCTTATTTTGTACAAATCTGGGCGTTAAGATTGATTTGGAAAGGAATTTTGTACAAATTTCCCGTTCTGGATCGATCTTTATCAAAAATTTGTGCAAATCTGGGCGAAAAAATCCATTTTGGCGATCATTTTGCACAAATCTGATCATCACATCAATATTATCGGCTGTTGGCGAACAAAATGATCGTGATATTCATATTTGTCTTCCTTGTGTCCCAATTATTTAAATTAAAACCAAGGTAGTCTTGATAGTTTGACTTCGAAATAGTTGTTATATTTATAAAGATGCTTCGGTATTTCTTTTAGAAAATGCAATGAATAAACCATTACCAAACCGACAATCCATACGATTAAAAGGGTACGATTACTCAAAGGAAGGCTTGTACTTTATCACCTTAGTATGTCAAAACCGATTACCCCTTTTCGGTAAAATTGATAATGGTGTAATGCTTTTGAATGATGCTGGTAAAATGATAGAATTGGAATGGCTCAAATTAAAGAGCCGCTTTCCGAATATCGAACTGCACGAGTTCGTGGTAATGCCTGACCACTTTCATGGCATAGTGGAAATAACCGATGCTGTAAGTAATGTAACGAAGCTGAAAGTAATATCAAGGTACCCCTCGTGGATACCCGTGAAGGGCAGGCACAAAGCAAAAACGGGCATCCACAAGGGACTGCCCAAACCACCGCACAAGGCACTGCCTTGACAGTCGGCAGTATAATAGGGGCTTTTAAGTCAATCACTACGGTGGAGTACATCAAAGGCGTAAAAGAGCATGGCTGGCAAGCTTACCAAAAACGCTTATGGCTGCGCAACTACTACGAGCACATCATCCGAAACGATGGTGCTTTCGATCGTATCTCTGACTACATCAAAAACAACCCAGCAAACTGGCAAAAGAGGTAACGGGTGCCCCTTGTGGGTACCCGAAAAGTGCCAGCCAAAAGATCTGCTAGCAGACAGTCACATGGTAATGCTGAAAGGCGAGCACTAGCCTGTCAAAGAGCAAGAAGCTGATACAGGGCACTACAAGTATTAGGACAAGGGCTAGGGCTATGGGACTGTAGGGCTATAAGGCTATAGGGCAACCACAAGGGATTGCCCAAACGTTAGACAGCTTACTAATGGGACTTTAGCTGAGGAACTACTATGAATATATTAGGAATAATTTGAGTAATGGTGAAAGAAATAATCAAAATGCTATTAAAGTATTAGATTATTTCTTTTAGTATATTTGAATAAAACTTAATTTAATGAATACTACATACAAAACATGTTTAAAAACCTTCCCTGTAATAATCGTTTTAATACTTATTATCTATTGAGCTAATTTTTACTTTCCTCTAGCACAATCATCCTTTGAGGAATTTGCAAGATGGTTGTATCCAAATAATTTAGACAGAAATGGAGCATTATTAAAAATCTCTTTAAGTACCATAAGTGGCATTGGGATATTTATTGGGGTATTAATCGCTTTTAAAAGAGCAAATACATTCGAAAAAAGTGTTCGTGGACAAGTCAAATCACAAATCGATGAACGATTTAAAAATGCAATTGAACACTTAGGTAATGATAAAAAACCTATTATTCTAGGGGGAATTGCAGAATTACATCAAATTGCTAAAGAAAATCCAAAGGAGTACGCTGAAGTTGTATTTGATATTCTGTGTAGCTACCTAAGAAATTCCAACAACTATAAAAAAACCGATAAAGAAATAAACAATACCATCAGCCAATCTATTGTGAACAACTTATTTAAACGATACCAAGAAAAAAATTATCCATACAATGGATTAAAGGCTAATTTAAGGTTCTCCAATTTTACTGGTATTAACTTTGACAATGCTAATCTAAATGGTTCAGATTTTTCTTTTTGCTATATGCCATCAATAACAAATGCAATATTTAAGTTTTCAACCTTCCACAGGACTATATTTTTAAGTTATAATATTGACGATGTAGATTTTTCTTCATCTGATATGTTCGATGTTATTTTTGATAGAACAAGGTTAAAAAATACAAAATTCGAGAAGATGCTAAACTTCTCACAAGTTACTTTTTTAGATACAAATATTACTTGCAATGTTAGCTTCAACAATACAAAACTATATAATTGCAAATTCCTAACCTCATTTATTGATAACATATCATTTATAAAATCAGATATAACATCAACTAGTTTTGCTGCTTCTGATATGACAAATATTGATTGGACATTACTTAACAAGTTTAGCCGAAATGATCTTAGGTTAACGGGATTAAGACACATTAATATTAAAATAAACATTGAAAAGTCAATACTTAGAGGCTGTAGAATTGCAAATAATTACAGAGATAAACTCTCTATTGTTATACTTAAGAATAGTAGGAATTCAAATCTAGAAGGTATAAATATTGCAAAAAATCAGCTTATTGATTGTGATTATTCTGAATTCACAGATGAAGATGCGAATGCTCTTAGAAATGAATACAATCTCTGCAAAGAGAAAATTTATTTCGAACACAATAATCCAAAAAATAAAAAAGACGATGTGAATGGACAAGTTTCATTGTAAAACAAAAAACCTCATCTGCATAAGCAAATGAGGTTTTATTCGAATTTTCCAGAGGTCTCTGGCGGATTCGAACCGCCGTAGACGGTTTTGCAGACCGCTGCCTAGCCACTCGGCCAAGAGACCCTATCTCCCTTAAAGGCGTTGCAAAGATATAAATTTCTGTTTTACCTATGCAAACTTTTTGCTAGCTTTTGTAACAAAAATTTCACACCTATAATGCAAACTTAGCATTATCAATAGCTTAACGACTCAGCGTAAGGCTAACTTTTTCTATTTGTCCACCCATTGGCGGGTTCATTTTCGATACTTTTACCGTTGCATGCTGCAATTCTGGGAAGTTTTCGTACAACATATCCAAAATTCGTTGGCAAACATGCTCCAACAAATGCGACTTAATTTGCAGTTGCTCCTTAATTTTTTCGTAGGCACGCTGGTAGTTCAACGCATCGCCAATGTAATCGCTTTGGGCAGCCTTTGTTTCATCGTACTCCATGCGTACATACACGGTGAACTTGTTCCCTACTATCTGCTCCTCTTTAAAACATCCGTGATAGGCATAAAACTCCATGCCTTCCAATTCGATAATTCCCATCTCTGTTTGTTGTTGATATTCTGGGGCGAAATTAAAATAAGAAATTCCAATTTCCAAAAGCCAAATTCCATATCACAAAAATTGGGTTTTGGGTTTTGGTTTTTGGGATTTTAACTACTTTTGTTTTTTCGTTTTCAAACAGGTACAGATGTAAAGATTTATTGTAAATTTATGTTTGTGCATTTCAGAAACGAAAAGCAAGGCAGGATTCAATCGAATCCGAGGCAAATCATTGTATCATTTTAAATTGAAAAACATGGATAACAAAACTGTAAAGGAAGAGAGTGCTAATGAAAAATCTCTGAATTTTATCCAACAGATCATCGAGGAAGATCTGCAAAACAATGTAAATGATGGAAGAGTACACACCCGATTCCCACCAGAACCAAATGGGTATCTTCACATCGGTCACGCAAAGGCAATTTGCCTAAATTTTAGCCTTGCCCAACAATACCAGGGAAAATGTAATTTACGATTCGACGATACCAACCCAGTTAAAGAAGATACTGAGTATGTTGATTCTATTATGGAAGACATCAAATGGTTGGGTTTCGAATGGGAAGGTGAACCACATTATACTTCTGATTATTTCGATCAGTTATACGATTGGGCAGTTCAGTTAATCAAAGATGGCAAAGCCTATGTTGATGATCAGACTGCTGAGCAAATTGCAGAGCAAAAAGGAAGTCCAACAGTTCCTGGAACCGAAAGTCCTTTCCGTAACCGTAGCGTTGAGGAAAACCTTGATTTGTTCGCAAGAATGAAGAAGGGTGAGTTCAAGGATGGAGAAAAAGTATTGCGTGCTAAAATCGATATGGCTTCACCAAACATGCACATGCGCGATCCATTGATGTATCGTATTTTGCATGCGCATCATCACCGTACTGGCGACAAGTGGTGCATTTACCCAATGTACGACTATGCTCATGGCGAGTCGGATTATATCGAGGGAATTACTCACTCAATTTGTACATTGGAATTCGAAGTTCACCGTCCGCTTTACGAATGGTTTATCGATAACATTACTGATACAGAATACAGACCTAAGCAGCGTGAATTTGCTCGCTTAAACTTAAGCTACACGGTAATGAGTAAGCGTAAGTTATTAGAATTGGTTACCGATGGTCATGTTAATGGATGGGACGATCCGCGAATGCCAACCGTTTCTGGTTTGCGTCGTAGAGGTTATACTCCTGCTGCCATTCGCAATTTTGCCGATACCATTGGTATTGCAAAACGTAACAATGTTATTGATGTTTCTTTATTAGAGTTCTGTGTTCGCGAAGATTTGAACAAAACTGCAACTCGTGTAATGGGTGTGTTGGATCCTGTAAAATTGGTAATCACCAACTATGCCGAAGGAGAAGAAGAATGGTTGACCATTGATAACAATCCGGAAGATGAGAATGCAGGAACTCGGGAAATTCCATTCTCACGCGAATTGTATATCGAGTGCAACGACTTTATGGAAGATGCACCTCGTAAATTCTTTAGAATGACTCCGGGTCGCGAGGTTCGTTTAAAAGCAGGTTACATTGTAATGTGTGAGAAAGCGGTGTATGATGCTGATGGAAACATCACCGAAATTCACTGTACTTACGATCCTAAATCGAAGAGTGGTAGCGGAACCGAAGAGAGCAAGCGTAAAGTAAAAGGTACACTTCACTGGGTATCTGCAAAACATGCAGCTAAAGCTGAAGTTCGCGTTTACGATCGTTTGTTTAACGACGAAGCTCCTGACGGACACAAGGACAAAGATTTTAAGGATTTCATCAATCCTGATTCATTGGAGATTTTGAAAGAGTGTTATGTTGAGCCATGCTTGAAAGATGCAAAAGCTGAAGATCACTTCCAGTTTACACGTTTGGGATACTTCTCGCTTGATAAGGATACCAATGCTGATCAATTGATCTTTAACCGTACTGTATCCTTGAAAGATTCTTGGGCAAAAGCACAGAAGAAGAAATAATTATAGCTATCAGCTAGATAAAATACAAACCTGTCAGGATTTAAAATCCTGACAGGTTTTTTTATAATGATATGTCTGGAGTTCCCCGGGTTAAAACCTGGGGTAATTGATATTCGTGCAAATTCGAATTGATAATTTTATAATACTCCTCGATTCTAGAAGTTTCCGGAACTCCACCAGATTAGCGCAGAATCCCAATCAATTGTCATGGGTTTTAACCCACGGATATCAAAAGCAAATGATCTCAATTATATATTTATAATATTTTTGTTTTGTTCATAAAGAACTCTTTTTCTAATTTTCCGCCCTCATTAGTTATAATCACATCAAATGCAAAAAATACAATTCCCGGTAAACTTTGAATTCAAAGTTTCTACCATTGCCAACGATTTTACAGCTACCGATGCCGATGGTAAAACATTAGCTTACGTCCGCCAGAAAATGTTCAAGCTAAAAGAGGACATTCAAATTTATAGTGACGAAAGCCGCACAAAACAAAACTATAGCATTAAAGCCGATAAATGGTTAGATTTTTCTACTGCCTATAAGTTCCTGAATGAAGATCAAAAAGAATTTGGTAAAGTAGTTCGCAAGGGATGGAAATCCATTTGGAAAGCAGAGTACAAAATATTTAACGGAAGCGAACAAGAGAAATACAATATTCGCGAAGAAAATGGCTGGATCAAAGTATTGGATTCAATTCTATCGCAAGTTCCTGTATTGGGAATTCTTACGGGTTACCTTTTCAATCCATCTTACATTGTAAAAGATCAGGATGAACAAGAAATTATTCGCTTGAAAAAGATGCCTTCCTTCTTTGGTCGTAGATTTGAATTGACAAAGTTGGGCGAAATGAACGAGGAAGATGATGACAGAATCATGTTAAGCCTTATGATGATGATTCTTTTGGAAAGACGAAGAGGCTAATTCACATTGCATACATTAAAAGAAAAGGGCTGTCAATTAATAATCGACAGCCCTTTTTATATCTAATATCAATGATTTATTTTTTGATATTCTCCATTGCAAAATCCAAACGAGCAATGGTTTCTTCTTTTCCAAGAATTTCGATAATATCGAACATGTGAGGACCTTTACCTGCACCTACCATCGCCAAACGGAATGGGTTCATCACTTTTCCAAAGCCTATTTCCTTTGAGGTGATCCATTCTTTAACTACTTCCTCTGTATTTGCTGATGAGAAGTCTTCAATACCTTCTAAAATACCTTTTAATTCGGTCATCAATTCAGGAGTATCCGCTTTCCATCCTTTTTTCACAGTCTTGGCATCATACTCTTTTGGAGCTTCGAAAAAGAAGTTCACCTGATCCCAAAGTTCAGCAATAAAATCTACACGATCTTTCACCATTCCGCATACACGGTTCACAACAGCTTGATCAGCTTCAATCTCTTTTGCTGTTAATACCTCTTTGGTAAATAGGCTACCAATCTCCTCATCTGATTTGTTTACCAAATATTGGCGATTGTACCATTTGGTTTTCTCCGGATCGAACTTCGCTCCTGATTTATTAACTCTCTCCAATGAGAATGCTTGCGAAAGTTCCTCCATTGAGAAGATTTCCTGCTCAATTCCCGGGTTCCAACCCAAGAAAGCCAACATGTTTACGAAAGCTTCCGGGAAATATCCATCTTCACGATATCCTGAAGAAATGTCATTACTTTTCGGATCGGTCCACAACAATGGGAACACTGGAAAACCTAACTTATCGCCATCACGCTTGCTTAATTTTCCTTTACCAACTGGTTTTAAAATTAACGGCAAGTGTGCGAATTTAGGCATATCTTCACCCCATCCTAGTTGTCTGTAAAGCAACACGTGCAATGGCATTGATGGCAACCACTCTTCACCACGAATTACGTGAGAAATCTTCATCAAGTAGTCATCTACCACATTTGCCAGGTGGTAAGTTGGCATTCCATCCGACTTGAACAATACTTTATCATCCAAAGTAGATGTATTGAAAACTACATGACCACGAATTTCATCATCCATGTGTAATTCTTCGCCAACTGGCATTTTAAAACGAACTACATATGCTTCACCCGCATCAATTTTTCTCTGAACCTCTTCGGCAGGCAATGCCAATGAGTTGTTCAAATTTTCACGAGTTTCGTGATTGTATATAAAAGTCTTCTTTTCTTCTTCACATTTCTTACGGATAGCATCTAACTCCTCAGGAGTATCAAATGCATAATAAGCATCACCCGAAGCAATCAACTTATCGGCATACTCACGATACATTGGCTTACGTTCCGACTGACGATAAGGACCATATTCTCCACCTACGGTAGCTCCTTCGTCAATTGTAATTCCACACCATTTTAGCGCTTCTACAATATAATCTTCAGCTCCTGGAACATATCTTGTTTGATCGGTATCCTCGATTCGCAACAAAAATTCTCCATTGTGCTTTCTCGCAAATAAATAGTTAAATAAGGCTGTTCTTACACCACCCATATGCAACGGTCCGGTCGGACTTGGTGCAAATCGAACTCTGACTTTCTTTTCGCTCATTTTTATATCCGTTAATTTCGCAGCAAAGATAAGAAAATGGAAAAAGAAAATTATTGTAGAAAATTAAGAAACTGCTTAAAATTAAATAAATCGAGCAATCACATCCTTTAGGCCGTTAATATCAATAGGTTTTGTTACAAAATCATCGCAACCGGCAGCCATAATCTCTTCGTATGCTTCTCCATAATGGTAGGCAGTTTGTGCAATGATAGGAATTTGTTGATTTAATTTCTTGATATTTCGAGTAGCATCATAACCATTCATTATTGGCATTTGCATATCCATTAACACCAAATCAATTTCAGGATTGGACTCAAAAATACGAATGGCTTCTTCCCCATCTCTGGCTCGAATTAAACGAGCATTGGTATCTGTAAGCACTTCTTCCAGAAAGATATAGTTAAAATCTTCATCTTCTGCCACAAGTAACACTTTACCTTCCCAATTGTATTCAGAGGAGAAATTCATATGCTGTATCTTCTTATTTATTAGTTAAATAATTGTCGTATACCAAAGTTAGAATATTTTATGATAAGACAAAAAAAATCCGAATCTAATATGAACTTTTTTATACCCAATGTAAAGAAAAAGGGCTTCTCAATGAAAAGCCCTAACAACAGAAATAAATTTAAACAGTCATATGTCAATTTCTTGAACTCACCATTGCTGATATGGGAATCAACTTTATATTTATAAGTTTTAAAACTGAAATCTAAACTGATTGAAACAAAAATAAGATTTTTTACTTACAAAACAAGTGTTTTAAAACAATTTTACTTACGATTCAAAATAAACACATCTGCTATTTTTAAAACTCAAAACAAAAAAAGGAGTCTTAAAAGACTCCTTTTTTTAAACAGTAGTTTGTTATTTTATAAAGTGCTTACCCACATTTTGATGTTCCACAAGACTGACAAATTAAACATCCTTCCTGATAAATGATATGATCCGAACCACAATCAGTACATATCATCCCTTTAGCTTTGGTTCCATTCGGAATGTACTTTTTAAGTGCACGCTCAACACCATTTTTCCAGGTATTAATGTTTTCACTATCCAACTGAAGACCAGAAACAAGGTTTACCACTTGTTCAATTGGCATACCATGACGTAATACTCCTGAAATCAGTTTTGCATAGTTCCAGAATTCCTTATCAAATTTGTAAGATAAACCTTCGAATGTCGTTTTGAATCCTCTCTTGTTACAGAACTGGAAGTCGTAACGAGTATTCCCTTCATCATCTTTTCTCTTAATGATAATACCTTTATTCACTGATTTTGGCAATAAGATACCTTCTTCATCATCAGCAATACCGGTAAAAATTTCGTAAGGCTGTCCTTTATACAAACCGATAAAGGCAATCCACTTTTCTTTGTTATTTTGGAAACGAACAATTTCTGCTTCCAATTCTGCAGGACGTTTTTCTGGTACAACCTTAGTCTCTTCCTCTTTATTATCGTTAGAGATCAATACACCTGAACGAGATCCATCACGGTATACTGTACAACCTTTACAACCGCTCTTCCATGCTTCAACATACAAATCACCAACCAATGATTCCGGTACATCAGAAGGCAAGTTCACCGTCACACTAATCGAGTGATCTACCCATTTCTGAACTTTTCCTTGCATACGAACTTTCTGTACCCAATCTACATCATTCGAAGTTGCTTTATAGTATGGCGATTTTTTCACCAATTCATCAACTTCCTCGTTTGTGAAGTGCTGAGCTGCGTTAATTCCATTTGCTTCCATCCAGGTAACAAACTTGTGGTGGAATACAACAAATTCTTCCCAGCTATCACCAACTTCATCTACAAAGTCAACTCTTACGTCTTTATCGTTAGGGTTTACTTTTCTTCTACGCTTGTAAACAGGCATAAATACAGGCTCAATACCAGAAGTGGTTTGAGTCATCAAACTGGTTGTTCCAGTAGGAGCAATGGTCAAACAAGCAATATTTCTACGACCATATTTTTGCATGTCTGCATAAAGACTCTCATCAGCCTCTTTCAAACGCAAAATAAATGGGTTTTTACTTTCTCTCTTGATGTCGAAAATATTGAAAGCTCCACGATCTTTTGCCAAATAAACTGATGAACGATAAGCTTCAACCGCAATGGTTTTGTGAACTTCTACTGAGAAATCAATAGCTTCATCGCTACCATAACGCATTCCAAGCGCAGCAATCATATCACCTTCAGCAGTAATACCAACACCTGTTCTTCTTCCTTCGTTGGCTTTGGTTTTGATATTGGTCCAAAGATCTTTTTCTACTCTCTTTATTTCACTTCCTTCTGGATCTGAATCAATCTTTTCTATAATTGCATCAATTTTCTCCAATTCCAAATCAATGATATCATCCATGATTCTTTGCGCAAGAGCCACATGCTTCTTGAACAAATCGAAATTAAATTTCGCTTTTTTAGTGAATGGATTCTCTACATAGCTATACAAGTTAATTGCCAACAAACGACAGCTATCGTAAGGACACAAAGGAATCTCTCCACAAGGATTTGTAGAAACCGTTCTGTAGCCTAAATCAGCATAACAATCAGGTACCGATTCATTTTCAATGGTATCCCAGAATAAGATTCCTGGTTCTGCAGATTTCCAAGCATTGTGAACAATTTTGTTCCAAAGCTTTCCTGCATCTATATCTTTTTTATAGGTCGGATTTTCTGAATTGATAGGATACTGTTGGGTATATGGTTTACCATCCAATACTGCCTGCATAAATTCATCGTGAATTTTCACAGAAACATTTGCTCCAGTAACTTTACCCTGCTCCATCTTAGCATCAATAAACTCTTCTGAATCAGGATGCTTTACAGAAACACTTAACATTAAAGCTCCACGACGACCATCTTGTGCCACCTCTCTGGTTGAGTTTGAATAACGCTCCATAAAAGGAACAACTCCTGTTGAAGTTAAAGCTGAATTTTTTACCGGCGAACCTTTAGGACGGATATGAGATAAATCGTGTCCAACTCCACCTCTACGTTTCATCAACTGAACTTGCTCCTGATCGATCTTCATGATTCCACCATATGAATCGGAATCACCATCGTTACCAATCACGAAACAGTTAGACAAAGATGCAATTTGGAATTTATTACCAATTCCTGACATAGGGCTTCCTTGTGGAACGATATATTTAAAGTCCTTAAGTACGGCGAAAATTTCTTCTTCGCTTAGCGGATTCGGATAACGCTTTTCAATTCTTGCAATTTCACTTGCAATTCTGCGATGCATATCATCCGGAGTCTTTTCATAAATATTTCCAAATGAATCTTTCAGTGCGTACTTGTTCAGCCAAACACGTGCTGCCAATTCGTCTCCATTAAAATATTTAAAAGACGCTTGAAAGGCTTCTTCAGGGTTGAAAGTCTCTTTCATTTTTTCTCCTTGTTGTTGCTTCTCTTTAACTTCCATTCAGGTTCTCAAAAAAGTGGTTCTTACTGCGAATAACTTGTCTCTATATATCAGCAAAATGACCGGCTTCACCCGGTCCATTTTTGTAATATGCAAGTTACACAAAGCACACTTACCGTACAACAACAAAATCTTTTTTTAATGAAAAGTTATCCACAAAAATATGTTAATTTATTGATTTAATGGCTTTTAATTTTTTATTTTTTTTAAAAAGTTGTCCAAAAAGAAAAACTTACACCTTTTCTTAGATAATAAAACTTCTCGATTTAAACAAATCCGTTCATCACAATTTTAAGGCGATTTATAAAATTATAAAGGCAAAAACGTGGCACCCCCAGTAAAAGCTGAGTATCCAAAAAAGACAATAAATCAGACCTGAATTTCCGATAAAATTTTATCGCTTGCTCCACGCATTCTATCTACGTAATTTTTAGATTGAAGCCCTGAATAATTTCTTTTTTCTGAATTTTCATAGAAGATATCAAGAAGTTTTTTCAATTCAGAGTAATTTTCATAATATTTTGAAGCGCCTATTTCAATAAGATCTTTTGCTTCCTGAAATTTGTGATAATTTGGTCCAAATATCACGGGCAATCCAAAGGTCGCTGCTTCCAAAGTGTTGTGAATTCCTCTTCCAAATCCCCCTCCGATATAGGAAACGGTTCCATATCTATACAAGGAAGACAAAACACCAATACAATCAATTACCAATACTTCTGCAGCATCAATTTCTTCTTTTGTTGCCTTAGTATATCTCACCCATGTTTTTTGAATTTTAGAAGTGATGTTGTTAATATGATCTTCATCCACTTCATGTGCAGCAATAATATATTTGTAAGAATTTTTAGTCTCATTTAAATATTTGATGATATTCTCTTCATCTTTTGGCCAGGTGCTGCCTGCAATAAGAACCTCCTTACCCTGTGCAAATCCTTCCACCTTTGGCAAAGCTTTAGATCTGGTTGCAATTGTATATACACGATCGAATCTGGTATCACCAGTAAGTGTTACATTCGAAAGACCAATACCATTTAATAAATCAACCGATTCCTGGTTCTGCACAAACAAATGGGTAAATGCACTTAACATTCTCCTGTGAAAACCTCCATATTCTTTAAAAAACAATTGATCTGGTCTGAAAATCGTAGAGAAGATATAAGTTGGCACATTTCTTCTCTTCAACTCTTTAAGATAGTGATGCCAAAACTCATACTTGATAAAAAATGCCATTTTTGGATTCACGATATCCATAAAACGTTTTGCATTACTGGCAAAATCTGGTGGCAAATAAAAAATATAATCAGCTCCTTCGTAATTTTTTCGAACTTCATAACCCGACGGTGAAAAGAATGTTAGTAGAATTTTACTGTTTGGATATTTCTCCTTGAAACTCTCAATAACTGGTCTTCCTTGCTCAAATTCTCCCAAAGAGGCAGAATGAAACCAAATAATATCTTCTTCACCATGAATTGCCTCCTGAAGTTTTGCAAATACATTCTTTCTTCCAACAACCCATTGTTTGGCTTTGAGGTTAAAAAATGCAGCAATTCTAATTAAAAGAACATACAACCGAATCGACAGGTTATAAAAAAGAACCATATTTGAAAAAAAATTAATGTTTAACGGAACAGCTTCGCTATATTTATTCTCTACAAAACTAATAATTTTAAAGATCAGATTTCGTTATTAAGGAAACGAATCATTTAATACCTAAAGTCAGTTTAAAGAAAATCTTCTATTGAAACTTCGGATTCTCATCATATTACTTCTTTGTTTCGGTCTTAAGCAGATCGGATTCGCTCAAAACAATCTAAGAACGAAAAAAATTTTAGTCAATAGAGATACCATACAGCTTGACTCCTTAATTATTTTACCATCTACCGTAAAACTATTCCATAATACGAATGAGATACAAAAGGATTGGTATCGGATTAATTCATCTAAAGGAGAATTGATCAGCAGTCCTAAACTAAAGGAAATCAACGATTCAATCCTCGTTAAATATAGAATTTACAATTACAATATCCGTAAACCGATATACACGAGAGACATCTCCCAAATTAATTTGGCAGGAGATGCAAGACCAAGAGCATTTTCAACTGTAAGAGATTATAGCAACAGAGGTATTCTCAATGATCGTAAGTTGCAAAAGCAAGGAAATTACTCCAGAGGCATTTCATATGGAAACAATCAGGATGTGGTCACCAGCTCTAATTTAAACCTTCAGTTATCAGGTAAATTGAGTGATGATGTTAATATTCTCGCAGCCATTTCCGACAATAACATCCCTATTCAACCCGATGGAAATACACAATCCATTCAGGATTTTGATAGAATCTACATCAAGCTTTTTAATGATACCAAAGAACTTACCCTTGGTGATTACGAAATAGAATCGCCGGAAGGAAATTTTATGCGCTTTTATAAAAAAGTGCAAGGAGGGAAGTTTTCTGGTTTGATTAGCAAAAACAAAAATGGCAATGAGTTGAAATCAACAATTAGTACTTCAATCGCCAAAGGGAAATTCAGAAGAATGGAAATTCCAGGATCGGAAGGAATTCAAGGTCCATACCGATTAACTGGTGTGAATAATGAAAGCTATATTGTAGTTCTGGCGGGTTCGGAAAAAGTATTTGTAGATGGTAAAAAGTTAATGCGCGGAGAAAACTACGATTATGTGATCAATTACAACACTGCGAAACTGAGTTTTACTACCCAACAGCCAATAACAAGAAATTCTCGTATAGTTGTGGAGTTTGAATATTCTGAAGAGAACTATTCTCGTTACCTGATTTTTAATACCAATGAGTACAAAACTAAGAATGGAAAAATTTGGTTTAATATTTATCATGAGCAGGATAGTAAAAATCAACCCTTGGATCAAACCTTAAGCCAGAAAGACAAACAACTATTAAGTAATATTGGTGATAATCTTAATTTAGCCATCGTTCCTAACGAAGAGGTGGTGGAATATTCTAATGATTTTGTTCTATACCGAAAAATTGCCAAAACTGTAGCCGAAATAACTTACTCTGTATACGAATACTCTACCATACCAGAAGAAGCAATATACAGGGTAAACTTCTCCTTTGTTGGAAGCAATAGAGGGAATTACATTCAGATTAATAGCGTAGCCAATGGTAGAGTTTATCAATGGGTTGATCCAATAGATGGAGTGGCACAAGGCGATTATGCTCCGGTATCGAAGTTGATTACTCCACAAAAGCAACAAATGATTAGTTTAGGAGCCAATTACGACCTATCACAAACTTTCAATTCACGATTTGAAATCGCCTTAAGCAATAAGGATATAAATACGTTTTCCACCATTGACGATGGCGACAATCAGGGAATTGCAGTAGAATTTTCCTTGGCTAAAAAAACTTTAATTGCTGACACTACTAAATTTTTGAATACTCAGCTCAACATGCATTTTATTCAAAAAAACTTTGAGCAAATAGAGAATTTTAGGTCAGTGGAATTCAATAGAGATTGGAATATTGAAGAAAGTCCCAATAAAAGCAACGAAAACCACATTGCCCTGGTAAATCAATTCAACAATGCAAATTGGGGTTCAATCACTCATAATATATCTGTACTAAAAAGAGAATCTGATTATAAAGGTGTTAATCAAAATTTAAACTTAGCTTATCAGAAAAACAGGTATTCTATACAGTTCAATGGTAATTTATTAACTACTGATCAGAATAATCTGGAAAGCAAATTTTATAGACACACATTGAATGCTGCGTACTCAACAAAAATTGCCAAAATTGGTGTTGAAACCGAAAATGAAAACAATCAGATTGAAAATTCCGAAAGTGAAAGCCTGTTGGCTAGTAGCTTCTCCTTTTATTCTTATAAGTTCTATATCGAAAATCAGGATTCAACTAAAAATCAATTTCAAGCCTATTACCGCAAACGAAAAGACTTTCTTCCTCTGGATAATGAGCTAAAAACCCAAAGTGAATCAGAGGATTTTGGTGGTAAAATATGGCTTAAAAAAAACAGGAAGCACCAATTAAAAATCGAAAGTATTTACCGACGATTAAAGATCAGTGAAAAAGCTATTGGCAACGAAAAACCGGAAAATACATTTCTTGGAAAACTGGAACATCAGGCCAAAGTTAAAAAAGGATTACTGCAGACTTCTACTTACTACGAATTGGGATCAGGACTAGAAAGCGAAAAAGAGTATTCCTACATTGAAGTGAATGATGGAAGAGGAGTTTATCGTTGGACCGATTACAACAACAACAACATAAAAGAGCTTAATGAATTCGAAATCGCCTCATTTAAAGATGAAGCCAACTACATTAGAATAGCCACCAATACGAACAATTACAATAAAGTTTATACCAGCGATTTTAGACAAACCTTTAATTTGCGATTTAAGCGTATAAAAGCAAAATCGAGCATTGGTTCGTTCATTTCCCGATTTAGCAATCGCTTTGCTTATCGTCTGTCTAAAAAAAGTTTAAAAAATGATTTTAATCTTTACGCTAATCCATTCCAATCACATACTTCAGACGAAAATTTAATTACTGTGAACTCAAGCTTTCAGAATACTTTCTCGTACCGAAAACCCAAATCGAAAACCAATTGGGATATTATTCATTTAAGTAGCAGAAACAAACAATTGCTTACGCAAGGATTTGAGAGACGCAAGTTAGAACAGAACGGATTCCGCTACAAATGGAACATTGGCAAATCGAGTCAAATTTCGAATCGTATCGATTTCGGCACAAAGAGCCTTTATCAGGAAGGATTTTCCAATCAAAACTATCGCTTAAAGGAGATCAAAAACGAGCTCCAATTAAAATTTCAAACCAGTCTTGTATTTCAATTTGGCTTAAGCTACACTTATCAGCAAAAAGACAACAAACTATCAAGCGAAGAATCAAAAACTCATAATCTTGGAGCCAATTGTCAATATGCATTAACAAAAACCGGAAAACTTCAGGCTGCAATCAATTACCTAAATCTGGAATACAATTCTGATTCAAATACTTCTATAGCCTACGAAATGTTGGAAGGATTTTTACCTGGAAACAACTCAACCTGGAATCTGGCTTACAACCAACAACTATCTAAAGTCTTTCAAATGAATATTTCCTATAGCGGTCGTCAAAGTGAAGGGGGAAAAACCATACATGTAGGCAGCATGGAGTTGAGAGCTTATTTTTAATTAAACTCGATTCTGTAATTATCTTTCAACTTAAAAATGTAATTTTAGCTGTTAGGTAAAGTAGAAATTTATGACAGATCAGATTAAAATTGTAGTAAGCGATTTAGATGGAACCTTGCTACCATCAATGGGTGAGGTTAGTAAAAGAAATTACGAGTGCTTACAACAACTTAAGGAATCGGGGATTACAAGAGTGATTGCCACAGGACGAACTTTATATTCTGCCATGGCTGTTTTGCCTGAAGATTTCCCTATCGATTATCTAATTTTCTCTTCTGGTGCAGGAATCATGAATTGGAAAAGCAAGGAATTAATCTACTCACAGCAAATTGAAGCTGAAGAAGTACTGGAACTTTCCAAAATCTTAATTGATCATGAAATTGACTTTATGATTTTAGATCCAATCCCTAACAATCATCAATTCTGGTATTATAAAACGGGAAATAAAAATTTAGATTTCGACAGAAGATTAAATCTGTACAAACAATTTTCTACACCAGTGGGCAACATTCAAGACACAAAGCGAGATGCTTGCCAAATTTTGGCAATTCTGCCAAACAAAGAAGCGTGGTTTGAAGAGCTAAAAACCAAGTTTGATGACATTAAAATCATTAGAGCTACCTCTCCTTTGGATCATGAATCCATTTGGATGGAGATATTCCCCTTGCACATTTCGAAAGGTCATGGCTGCGAATGGCTGTGCAATAGGTTAAAAATAAGTGCAAATAATTCTTTTGTTATTGGTAACGACTACAACGACATTGATCTTTTGGAATGGGGAAAACACAGCTATGTTGTTGACAATGCGCCACATGAATTAAAAGACAAATACCAAATAACCGAAAGTGTAATTAAAGATGGTTTTGCTATAGCCGTACAGAAAGTTTTAAGTGAATGCTCAAAAACAATGCTTAAAGACTTACATGGCCGCTAATAACAAATCAATATCTTTTGCAAGGATTCCAAAAGTATCTCCCAATCTTCGGTTGGTTAAAATACCACGATACACATATGCACCTTTACGAAGCCCCATATCGTTTTTAATAAATTTATGAACGCCGCCATTCTGTCCAATATTCAGCAATAATGGAGCACAAATATTACTCAATGCCAATGATGCTGTTCGAGCCACGTGCGATGGTACATTAGGAACACAATAGTGAAGTACACCATATTTCTTGTAAACCGGATCTTTGTGATTCGTCAGCATAGAGGTTTCGAAGCATCCTCCCTGATCAATACTTAAGTCAATAATAATTGAGCCTGCTTTCATATTCTCAACCATCTCTTCGGTTACCATATAACCTACATGTTCTTTATGGTTTCGAATTGCACCAATTACCACATCTGCAGAAGCCAAAGCTTTTTCAAGTACCTGAGGATGATAAATGGAAGTAAAGACTCTGTGTCCCAAATGATCTTCCAATCTGCGCAAGCGATAAATGGAATCATCGAAGACCTTAACCATTGCGCCCAGACCAAGAGCAGCCCGAGTAGCATATTCAGCAGCAGTACCGGCACCCAATATTACAACCTCGGTTGGTGTAATTCCAGTAATGCCACCCAGCATAACACCTTTTCCACCATGTGCCTTACTTAAATACTCACCGGCAATCATAATGGATGAAATACCGGCAATCTCTGCCATTGATCGCACCACTGGGTAATAATTATCTCGATCTTTAACCAGTTCCAAGGCAATGGCAGTTACTTTCTTCTGCATCAACTTGCGAACATTCTCGCCACACTGACTTTTGATTTGAAGAGCCGAAAATAAGATTTGATTGCCTCGAAGCATATCGATTTCGGCACTTGAAAATGGTGATACCTGCATAATGGTATCACACTGATATACTTCTTTTTTTTCAAGAACAATACATGCACCGTTTTCGCTGTATTCTTTATCGGTATAGTTCGATGCCAAACCAGCTCCTCGCTCTAGAACCACTTCATGGCCATTGTTTACCAACAACTCCACTGATTGCGGAGTAAGACAAACACGATTTTCACCACGGTATTCCTCTTTGGGGATACCAATAACCAATTGTTTGCGTCGGCGTTCTAATTCCAACATTTCTTCCTTAGGTTGATAGAATTCATGACCTAGTGGGAAGTTCTTTGATCCTTCACTTAACGGCGCCATATGCTATATTGTAATATTTAATGGAATACTTACTTTGGGTAAGCCATTACAATTTAAGAAATTTTTGCCTTTTTTCAGCTTATACTATTTCTCATTAAAGTATGCGAATACTTCTGCTACCATCCGCTTCTTCATTGAAGTGAACTTCAACAGTATCATTAGGAAGAATAGAATCAATTTTTTCAGGCCACTCAATAAAGCACATGGCATCACTATAAAAATAATCCTCGTACCCAAAATCATAAGCCTCCTGAACATCATCAATTCGATAGAAATCAAAATGATAGATTATATTTTCTTTAGCCGTATGATACTCGTTTACAATGGCAAAGGTTGGACTATTTATGGTATCCTGCACTCCCATTTCTTCGCAAATGGCTTTTACAAATGTTGTTTTTCCAACACCCATTGCACCATGCATTGCAAAAATTCTCTTATCTCCTACCAGCTTAATAAATTCAGCTGCAACAGAGTTAATATCTTCCAGCGAATTGATTTTTAATTCCGTCATTTCCTGCTAAACCTTTGTGTTTTAATTTTTCTTAGGACTTAAAGTAACCAGTGGAACAATCATCTCTTCCAAAGAAATTCCTCCATGTTGGAAAGTATTTCGATAATAAGAGCTGTAATAATTAAAATTGTTCGGGTAAGCTAAAAAGTCCTCCCCAAATGCAAAGATATAAGAAGAACTAACATTTACTTGCGGTAAGTTCGCTTTTCGTGGTTCTGTAACCTCAAAAACCTCTTTCGACTTGTAATTCAAGTTCTTTCCTTGTTTGTAACGCAGGTTGGTATTGGTTTGTCTGTCACCAATTACTTTAACCGGATTTTGCACACGAATTGAACCGTGATCGGTAGTAATTACGAGTTTTACATTCTGTTCCGATAGCTTTTTAATCAACTCTAGCAACATTGAATGCTCGAACCATGATAATGTTAATGATCGATATGCAGCCTCATCTGCAGCCAATTCTCGAATCATTTCACTTTCGGTTCTGGCGTGAGAAAGCATATCAACAAAATTGTATACAAAAACACTTAACTGAGAATTTAAAATGGAATTTAGATTATCCAAGACCTTTGCTCCCATTTTTTCATTGTTAATTTTCTCGTAATGATAAGTGTAATCCTTATAATGACGCTTCAGTTGGAATCCTATAAAATCTTCTTCATGAATGTTCTTGCTACTTTCTTCGTCCTCATCAATCCAATGCTGTGGGTGTCTTTTTTTGATTTCCAAAGGAGTTAAACCAGAAAACATTGAGTTACGTGCATACTGAGTAGCCGTTGGAAGAATAGAATAATACATCGAATCATCTTCAAGTACAAAGTAATTGCTTATTACCGGATACAATGTTTGCCACTGATCGTAACGCAAATTGTCAATTAATATAAAGGCTACCTTCTGTCCCTGATCCAAAAGCGGATAAACTTTTTCTTTGAATACATTGGGTGTAAGCAATGGCTTATCCTCTTCATCCGGATCCATCCAGGAAAGGTAATTTTTCTTTACAAAGCGAGCGAATAGATTATTGGCCTCGGTTTTCTGCATTTTTAGAATTTCATCCATTCCGGAATCTTCGATATTAGAAAGTTCCAATTCCCAAAACACCAATTTTCGGTACATCTTCATCCAATCCTCAAAGTTGCGGCAATCGTTAATTTCCATTCCCATTTGCCCAAACTTCGATTGATAAGCCATGGTTGTTTTCTCTGAAACCAATCGCTTTTTATCGATGTGCTTTTTAAGGGTAAGCAGAATTTGCTTTGGGTTCACAGGTTTAATCAGGTAATCGGATATTTGCTTCCCAATAGCCTCATCCATGATATCTTCTTCCTCGCTTTTTGTAATCATTACAATAGGCAAGGCAGAATCAATCGATTTGATTTCACTTAGCGCTTCCAATCCACTCATTCCTGGCATATTTTCATCCAATAATACCAAATCAAAGTGTGATTCTTTCACCAAATCGAGGGCATCGTAAGCATTATTACACGATACTACTTCGTATCCTTTTTCCTCTAAAAAAATAATATGAGGTTTTAACAACTCTATCTCATCATCAACCCAAAGTATCGTATTTTCTTTCACGCTTACACAATTAAATCAACCTAAAATCTATTTCAAATAGTATTTTTTAAAGAACTGAAGATATTTTGCTGTATCTCCATCTTTCTCAAATACCTTAAAGTTCTCATCGGAAATCACAAAATTGCGATACCCCACTTTTTCCACAGGCGCAAACAAATCGCGATTGGTAACAATAGCACGGAAATACATCATTGCCTGCTTTTTGCTTCTCATGTTCACGACCAATAGCACATCACGCTTATCATCCAGCTCACGAACTTCAATTTTTAATGGTCCGGTATTGTATCTCTTAATTCCTGAAATCAACTGTTTCTTGTTCACATTCTCTCTTGTATAAATCAAGGCGAAATAATGCGGCAATTTATCATTGAATTGATACAATCCTTTCTGAACAACTTTCTCTTCTTTCTTAACCGGAGCAACATCATTCGCATCCAGGTAATTCTTTTTAAAGAAATCCAAATATGGAAACAAAGTTTTCTCTACATAAAACTTCTTAAAATTCTCCTCACTGATCACAAAGTTTCGGTAATCAACTTTTTCAAGCTGAGTATAAATTGCATCATTTGAAACCAAACTTCTAAAATAGCTCATTGCATCACTTTTCGAACCAATGTTGTTCACCACAATCATATTTAAATCCGCATCGTATTGCTCTTTTAACACGCTATAATCTTTGTCATGATTGTAAATATCATTTTTCAGCTTTCCGATATTAACTTTTCGTGCCGGAACCAAAAGAATAAACTTGTGATTATCTGCCGGATTAAATACAAACGCTGTAGAATCTAAATTGTTGTTTACTGCCACCAATTTACCTTGCTTTTTAACCGTAGATTGTTTTGATTTTCGTTCTACATTAAAATAGCTTTTTGTGTAAAAATTAAGGTATTGCTCAACGTCCTTGCTTCGCTTCAACATTTCAAAGTTCGATTGAGAAATGATAAAATTTCTGTAATCAACATCCTCTAATCCACTAAACGCCTTATTGCTGGTGATAATTCCGTTAAAGTAATTTAGCGCATCCTCTTTGTCTTTCAGGCCTTTTACCATGATCATGATGTGATCCTTATTCAGTGATAAACGATCTACTTTAAAAGTACGACTGTTATATGCATCTGCATTGTATCTTGATACATTAAACAATGATCTGTTTGGATCGCCATCCTGCTTAGAAAACATTAACACAAAGTAATGTTCCTCATCTCCTTTAAATTTGTACAAACTCTTTGGCTTTTCTTTTTTAGGTTGATCATCCTTCACCTCAACCATTGCCTGTTCATCTTCAAGTCGCCAATTTCGAAGTAATCTATTTTGTCGGGCCAACTCCATATCTTTCGCTGTGTAAATAACAGGAGTAGCACCTTTCTCCAATCCGGCAAGAATTGCCTTAACCGTTTGAGTGATTGCCTTAGTAGGATTAGCCTCCAATACCTGCTCAAGTGATTGCTTAAATACATTTACATTTTGTGTTCTTCCTACACACAATGCTCTTAAGAACAAGAATCTTGGACGAAGATCACTTTCCGGATATCTTAACAAACCTTCATTACAAGTCTTAACTACTCTAAAATAGTAGTAGTTCTGGAAATCCTCATAAGCCTGAGCATAAAGCTGATGTGCTCTTTGATATTTAGCATCCAATTTTGACTGGTAACTAGGATCACTCAAAGCTTTTGCATACTCACTATTCTTAAACTCAGTTAAAATTTTATTCTTGTAAAAATCTGATTTTGAATATCTGTTTAGTGATTTATTGATTGCATAACAATGATAGTAAGTTGAAAGCAAATATGGATTTTCAGGAAATCTTTCCAACAAGGTCTCCAAACTTTCAAGTGCTTTCTCTTCATTATTCAGTTTCTCTTCATACACCAATGCAGCTTGGTATAATCCTTTCATAATTCTCTCCTCTGATTTTACCATAGCCGCTTTTGTCATTGGCAAATCCATCAAATAATACTCTTTACTCTTAGGGTCTTTTTTCTTCGACTGAGAACTAATTCCATCTCCTGACTCTTGCTCCAATGCAATCTCAATATCCTCAATTGAAGAATTGGATCTGTTCTTTCTCCTCCAATTGTCTTCCAGTTTTCGTCGTCCCCACTTGCGTTGAAATTCCGATTTTCCCAAACCTATATTTGTTGGGTTATAGAAATACCAATTCCCCTGACTTTGATTTCTATTGAAATTGTTATTCCCCAACATATTATTCTGACTAAAGAAAGCTCTGTCGGACTGCGCTTCAGCTTCCATTAATCGTTTTTCTCTCTCCTTCTCGTTTATCTTCTTGATTAGGCTGTTAATTAACTTGTCTCTGTCCGTCTTGCTCATTAAAGCAACTCTTTGCAAGCTATCTTCGCGAACAACCATATTCAGGTTATTCACCAGTTCGGTAAGATTCCCAACTCTTTCTGATATTTTTCTGTAATTAGGATAATCGCTACCCAAATAGGTCATTGAACTATCGTAACACATTTGAGCTTTGGGGTAAGTTTCCTCTCCAAAATAATAATCACCCAGTTTTAAGAATGAAATTGCCTTTTGATTCTCATTGTACAAAGACACTTTTGTTGATTCCCAATAGTTGGTAATCGCAGATTCCATATTCTCATCCACAACATCCATTTCGGCTATTGCATAATAGATCTGATCTTTGTATTCCTTGTTCTTCTCATCACGCAACATTTTGCGTAGCCCTTTTCTTATTTCCTCTCCATTTTCGGCACCTGTATACGATAAAGCTCGGCTGATTTTTGCATTAAAAGTCATTTCATAGTTTGCATTCAAATCAATCAACTGCTGAAAAGCTCTTGATGCCTCGCTCGGGTTACCTAACTTCTGGTGAATTTGAGCCAACAAATAGTAATATCTTGCTTTTGCATGTTTATTTTTCGATATGGAAATACATCTTTCCAATGCAGGAATAGCATCTTCAAATTGCTCTTGTCTAATTGCTGCATCGGCATGTAAAGCTTCTATTCGAACCAAATCATCTTTTGACAAACTGTTTTCATTCGAAAGTCTTTCCAGAATTTCACCACCTGAAATAAATTCACCTCTATCAATTAAACTAACTGCCTTCCAAAGTTTAGCCTCTGGAACCAAATCCGACTCAGGATATTCTCTCATGATAAAATCATAAGCTTTCTCGGCAACATGATATTCTCCCTTATAAAATTGTGCCTTTCCAATCAGCAGATAACAATCATCAATCCAATTGTTGTATTCTTTCTTCTTACGGAATTCTTTGTATTTGTCTGATTGATTCCCTTTTTTACGTTTCGGCTTACGAGTAATGGAGTGAATTTTAATTGCTTTGGTAGCTTTCTCCAATGCTCTATCCATGTTCGAAAAAGACAAAGATCTCGCAGTTGGATCCTGATATTCAAAAACAGGCAGTAAAATGGTATAATTTTCCTGAAGTCCTTTTTTAATTTTCTGCTGGCCTTCCTTCAAGCTCTCTTTACCATTAAAATACACGTTGTAATGTGTGGTAAGAGCATGATACTGGCGGCTCATGAAAGTATTTTTCTGATTAGAACATGCATATGCAAAAATCAGAATGGCTATTATCGTTAAGGCTTGTTGAATTAGTTTACGAGTCAAGGCTAAATGTTTTGTTTGATAATACCGTAATCTTCGCGTTTTATACACCAAGGCTACTGGTATTATTCTGAGTTTATTAGATTCCCAAAATGGTATAACTGCTATCTGTTGTTTTTTATTATTCTAAAAACTGAAATTTATTAAATAAAATCTAAAAATAGTTCTATTCAGGGAATAAAAAAAGGAGCAATAATGCTCCTTTACTCTTTGTACTGTTTTATATCCTTATCGTGTAAGCTTCACACGCTCAGTTGGTGCTGATTTTTGGTTTCTTGCATCAACAGCTACATTTAATTTAGCAGCCAAATCGGCGAAAGCCATACCAACTACAGAATCTTCGTTAACAGCAGCAGGTTTCCCATTATCGCCACCTTCGCGTATGCTTTGAACAATAGGAATTTGTCCCAACAGATCAATTCCTTTTTCTTCAGCTAGTTTTTTACATCCATCTTTACCGAAAATATAGTATTTATTTTCTGGCAACTCAGCAGGAGTAAACCAAGCCATATTTTCAACCATACCCAATACAGGAACATTAACACCTGGTCCTTCGAACATGCTAATTCCTTTAACAGCATCAGCCAAAGCAACCTCTTGTGGAGTACTTACCACAATGGCTCCCGTTACAGGAACTGTTTGTACCAAAGTAAGGTGAATATCGCTGGTTCCTGGTGGCAAGTCGATTAATACGTAATCCAACTCTCCCCAGTTTCCTTCTTCAATCATCTGCTTTAATGCATTGGAAGCCATTGGTCCACGCCAAACAGTTGCCTGGGCAGGATCAACAAAGAAACCAATAGAAAGCATCTTTACACCATAAGCCTCATGAGGCTCAATCAAATCCTTGCCATCAACATTTACTAGGTTCGGACGAGCTGTTTCTGCTCCAAACATCAATGGAACTGAAGGACCATAAATATCGGCATCAATCAAACCAACTTTTGCTCCGGCTTTCGCCAATGCAACTGCCAAGTTCGATGACACTGTAGATTTTCCAACTCCACCTTTACCCGATGCAACAGCAATAATATTTTTAACTTTTGGCAAAACTTTTGGTTCCTCAACCACATGCATCGCCTTTACTTTAATGTTTCCTTTTATTTCAGCTTCTCTATCAACAAATTTTAAAATGGCTGAAACACAGGCTTTTTTCAAGGGAACAATATTGGGATCGTCTGATTTTTGGAATACCAAATCGAAACCAATTTTCTTTCCTTCAATTTTAATATTACGAACCATATCCAACCCCATGATATCCTTATCGGTACCAGGATATTGAACCAATTTTAAAGCGTCCGTAATTTGCTTTTGAGTGTAACTCATGATTTATGAATATTAATTCTTTAAAATATTTTTAAACAATTTAACTTTCAGCGTGAGCCCCTGGCAAAACGATGAAATATTAAATTGAAATGCCGATATATAATCTGTTAGTCATTTAGAGTAAAAACGAATAAATGACTTTTACTGATTAAAAATCGGTATTGAATCGAATTCCTTTCAATTTGATATTGAATTCGATAAGATACCAACAAAGGTATATATTTAGACTGAATTTAAATAGAATCCCAATCAAGTTCTTTCATGGGATCCCAAAATATTTTGTCGAAGTCTTGTATTTGGTCATCAATCACAACAATTCCTTCATTTTCCAGAAGTTCTTGCATTAAGTTTTCGCCAGGAAAATGATACTTTCCACTCAACATGCCCAAACGATTTACAACCCGATGGGCCGGCACATATGCTTCGCTAGCATGTGATTGATTCATGGCCCATCCAACCATTCTGGAACCTCTTGGAGATCCAACAAACTTGGCAATTGCACCATAACTGGTAGCTCTTCCGGCAGGAATTTGCCGAACTACTTCGTAAATTTTATCGTAAAGGTCAGACATTTATTGTTTGCGCTTCTCTCTACCGAAACTTCTGTACCAATCCAATTCAATCTCAACATCAGGCTCAACAAATTCAGTTTTCCCATCAAGCTTGAACTTTAAGTATTTAATTGGAATTCCTCTGTCAAGAAATTGCTGTTCGTAAAAAGTTCTAATAGAAAGAATATCATCCGCCTTTCCTGAGTTGTACAAATCATTGGTATCCACATCAACTGAAAGAGAGTTTTCCTTAATCACGTACGAAGTGTACTCATACAAGAAATTACTATCTGATTTCAGATGAATAATACCATCATTTGTCAAAAGATTTGAATAAAGCTTCAGAAAGCGCGTTCCGGTAAGTCTTTTTCTTTCCTTTTTCATTTGTGGATCAGGAAATGTAATCCAGATTTCAGAAATCTCACCTGATTCAAAAATCGATTCAAGAAGTTCTGCTTTGCTTCTGATAAATCCTACATTGCCCAAGCCTTCTTCGATAGCCGTTTTGGCACCGCGCCACATTCTTGCGCCTTTAATATCTATCCCTATAAAGTTTTTATTCGGAAATTTACGAGCTAAACCTACTGTATACTCACCTTTTCCACATCCAACTTCTAAAACAATTGGATTATCGTTTTTAAAAACTTCCTTATTCCACTTTCCTTTCAAATGATAATTTGTCTCCCAAACCTCTTTATGAGTTGGTTGAAATACATTATCAAATGTATCCATCTCAGCAAAACGCTGTAATTTATTCTTTCCCACGACTAAACGCTAAAAATTTTATTGATTTGCTTTCTCAAGTCTTAAGCCAATATTCACTACTTCTTTCAATTCCTCATCGCGCATTCCCTGCACAATTTCGAATACGTATATTCCCGATTTTTGAAAAACCACATTCTGTTTGAATGGAATTCTTAAATCGAAAATATCACCAAATCCGCTACCAAACCATTTTCCTTTTTCGGTAGCCAAATTGCATTCGAACTTATCTTCGAGTACATTTCCATCCGGCGAAGTTCTCTTCACAAAAAGCCACAAATTGCTGTAGGCATATCCACCAGTATTCCTAATATTGATATACAAATTGTGAACACTGATGGTATCGGTTACATCAACTTCAAAGCGAAGAGTATTGTTCATATTCCAGGTATAATCAGGAATTTCTTTATACTCTTCATAAACACGATTGGAATCGCACGATTGTGTTGACAGTGCAATTACTGCCACGCAAAAAATCCAAATCAATTTGTTCATGACTTTGTTGGCTTGTTTGGTTTTCTTGGTTTACGACGGAATTTTCGTTTTCCTCTTCGCTTATTCGGATTTTCCTTCTTATCGAATCGGTTCAAACTATCCTGTCCTACTACATTTTCGTAGTCCAAGGATTTTTTGTTGTCAATTGATTTTTCAGAAATCAATTTATCAACCTTAGTTCCTTTCTTATTCAATCGGATAATTTCCTTCACTCTATCAACAGAAACCTGTACCATATTCATCGAATTGAACTTATCGAATGAATACCACATTTGTCTCTTGAAAATATCTGTCTTCTGATGATAAGCTGTTCCATCCTTGGTCTCCAACGGAATGCTTGTATTCGGGAAATCCTTTTGAGCATCGATATAACAATCCAACTCAAAATTCAGACAACATTTTAGTTTTCCGCACTGTCCTGCAAGTTTCTGAGGATTCAGTGAGATCTCCTGATAGCGAGCTGCATTGGTTGTTACCGAAACAAAGTTGGTAATCCAGGTTGAGCAACAGAGCTCTCTACCACAAGGGCCAATTCCTCCAATTCGTCCAGCTTCTTGTCTTGCACCAATCTGGCGCATTTCGATTCTGATTTTGAATTGCTCTGCCAATACTTTAATCAACTGTCTAAAGTCAACCCTATCATCAGCGATATAGTAGAAAATTGCTTTTGTTTTATCTCCCTGATATTCAACATCGCCAATTTTCATATCTAGCTTCAGTTCAGCTGATATTTGGCGAGCTTTAATCATTGTTTTGTGTTCCAGTGCAATGGCTTCGTGCCATTTTTCGATATCAACAGGCTTTGCCTTTCTGTAGACTTTTTTTGCCTCGTATGTATTCGGATCAAGCTTTTGTTTGCGCATTTGCTCCACAACCAAATCACCTGTTAAGGATACAATACCGATATCATGTCCTGGTGATGCTTCAACTGCTATCACATCACCTCTTTGTAATCTTAATTGATTTGTATTTGAATAGAATCCCTTACGAGTATTCTTAAATTTTATTTCAACAACATCCGGACATTGTGCACTTTCAGGAACATCTTTCAACCAATCGTAAACATCAAGCTTACCAGCCAGAAGACGATGGTCTCTTTTATTGGATGCGCAGCCTGCGCATTTCCCTTTTGGTTCCTTATTTTCTGTCATATATATATTGATTATTAGTCGATAATCGACCGCAAAATTAGCTAATTTATTTTACAAACCTTTAAAGGTAACTATTTCGAGAAATTATTGGGTGATTACGGTCGTAATAATTTAACCAGTTTTAAGCCCAAATCAAGAAAAACGATCTTCGCGTTGGCATTTCTTTCAATGTCAGTATAAGCTTTAGAGAGCTCATCTGAAATCATCCAAACATTATCCTCATTGATATAAGGAGAAAAGCGTTTCGAAAAATTCATTTCCTCGCCACTTAAATAAACCATTTCAGGCTGCTTTAAGTTTAAAATAAAATTCTCACGAATCATTCTAACCGCATAATTCAAGAAACTTTTCTGACGTTCGCGTCCAATTGTCGCAATCTCCTCGGCCCATTCCATAATGTCTATTACATTACGGGCATAACACCTTCTCATAATGGCTATAAAATTCTCAAAATTCTCTGCATTCTCATCTGAATTCTGAATAAGGATTCTTGCCTTACGGTAACTTCCTTCCGATAAACGAACCACATTCTTTAATTCCTGCTCGTTAAGGTTGAACTCATTTTTAACCGCTACTGACAATGATACCTGATCAATTGCCGGAATTTTAATCAGCTGTGTTCGGGACAATATGGTTTGAAGTATTTTATCAGGTTCTTCCGACACCATAAAAAACAAAGTTTTCACTGGTGGCTCCTCAATCATTTTCAGAAGTTTATTGGCACATGAAGTATGCATTTTTTCAGGCAACCAAATGATCATTACCTTATAATCCGATTCGTAAGTTTTTAGACTTAACTTCCTGATAATCTCATTACTTTCACCAGAGTAGATCATCCCTTGTGAGTTATCCACTCCTAGGGTTCTGTACCAATCTCCAATATCAAAATAAGAATCACTCTCAATTTGCGAACGCCATAATTCAACAAAATTATCGCTCACAGGATTGGTAAATCCCTTCCCTTTAACAACTGGAAAAACAAAATGAAGATCGGGATGAACCAATTTCGCGTATTTTTTACACGAAGAACAAACCCCACACGAATCATTGTCTTTTCTATCCAAACAGGAAACATACTGCGCAAATGCAATTGCCATTGATAGTTTCCCAACTCCTTTGGGACCAATCAACAATTGTGCATGGCTAACTCTGTTTTCTTTAACGGTTTGAATAAAACGCTGTTTGACCTCTTTATGGCCAATTATATCTTTAAATTGCATGAATTTTCAATATGAAATGGTTTCGAACAGATCAGTTCAAGCCTCATCTGCTGATCAAAAATCATTTAATCCCGAATATGGTGCAAAGTTACATCGGGGTATCCAAAGTTAAAAAAATAAAGGAGAGCATTATCATTAAAGCTTAAGTTCAAAGTCAATTGAGAAAAAAATGACGTTTTTACCATTAATTTGCAATAAGGAAAAATTTATGCAATCGTTTCAAAGCCAAAGCCCTATACAATATTACCATCTGATTACATGACACTTAAAAGCATTTCTCTTTCTTTTTTGCAGCAATTTGAATAAAAACATACCTTTGTTTGGAAGAAAAAAATATAAAGACATATTCCAATGCAAACAATTGATTCATACAATTTTTCAGGAAAGAAGGCGATTATCAGAGTAGATTTTAATGTGCCTTTGAACGATCAGTTCGAAATTACCGATGACACACGTATCCGTGCTGCACTTCCAACTATCAAAAAGGTATTAGAAGGAAACGGATCAGTTATTTTGATGTCTCACCTTGGTAGACCAAAAGGTGTTGATGAAAAATTCTCATTGAAACACATCGTTGCTCACCTTTCTGCAAAATTAGGTGTTGATGTAAAATTTGCTGATGATTGTATTGGTGAAAGTGCTAAAACAATGGCTGCTGACCTAAAAGAAGGTGAAGTTCTATTGTTGGAAAACCTTCGTTTTTACGGTGAAGAAAAAGCTGGTGACGAAGCTTTTGCTAAAAAATTAGCTGACTTGGCTGACCTTTGGATTAACGATGCATTTGGTACTGCACACCGTGCTCACGCTTCAACTGCTGTTATCGCTAAATTCTTCCCTAACGACAAAATGTTTGGTTACGTAATGGAAGGTGAGTTATCAAGCGTTGATAAAGTATTGAAAGACTCTAAGCGTCCTTTAACTGCAATCATGGGTGGTGCTAAGGTATCTTCAAAAATCGATATCATTAAAACTTTAATGCCTAAAGTTGACCACTTGATTATTGGTGGTGGTATGACTTATACTTTCGTTAAATCGATGGGTGGTAAGATTGGTAACTCATTGGTTGAAGATGATAAGTTAGATATCGCAAGAGAAATTTTGAGTGAAGCAGAAGCAAACAATGTAAAACTTCACTTGGCAGTTGATGCATTAATCGCTGACGATTTCTCTAACGACGCTAACACTAAAGAATGTAACGTATCAGAAATTCCAGCTGATTGGATGGGATTAGATGTTGCTGGTGAAACCATCAAAAACTTCAAGAAAGTTATCGAAGAATCAGAAACAATTCTTTGGAATGGTCCTGTTGGAGTATTCGAAATGGATACTTTCGCTAAAGGAACCAAAGCAATTGCTGATGCAATTGTAACAGCTACTGAAAAAGGTGCTTTCTCATTGATCGGTGGTGGTGACTCTGTTGCAGCGATCAACAAGTACAACTTGGCTGACAAAGTAAGCTATGTATCAACTGGTGGTGGTGCTCTTTTAGAGTACATCGAAGGTAAAGAATTGCCAGGTGTTGCAGCTATTAGAGGGTAATTAACGATCCATAATATTTCCCTTCTCAGGGATTCTTAAAGCAGTCTTTCGAGGCTGCTTTTTTTTTATCTTAACAAAACTTAAACAATTTGTATTAATTTTCGTAGCATCTTAATATTATTCCCTAAATAGTAACCATGAAAAGATTTCTACCTCTACTCTTTCATATTGTTCTTACCTCGTCTCTTGTTTTGATGTTTCAAGAATCAAAAGCACAAGTTGACAGTTTACACTATATTCCGCCAATGTGTTCTTTTACATCATCAAGTTCAGATGTTGACGATCACCAAATGGTACTTACCACTACTGAAAGCGATCCTTTTGACGTAACAATTACAAATAACAATGGAACTTTTGTTAGAACTGTAACTGGTTTATCAAATACATCGCCTAAAAAAATAAGTCTAAATTTCTCTGTCTATACCTCATCTACTCAAACAGCAGGAAGAAGACTTAATTCCCAAGGTGTCATAGGAACTTCACAGCTAAATCAAATTTTGGATACCGAGGGTTTAATCGTATCTGGGCCAAAAAAATTCTTTGTTAATATTCAACAAAAATCTGGTGCTCAAGGAGATTTACTAACATCCAAAGGAACCACTGGTTTGGGGACTGATTTTTACAGTGGACACATGCGCTCAGAAACAGGAACTTACGACAACTACAACGGTCATTTTATTTCTGTTATGGCTACTGAAAATAATACAAATATAACCTTTAGTAATCCACGAGTTAAATTTTCAAACAGGTCTCAAAATACATTTACAGAAAGTCTTCAGAAAGGACAGTCTGTAGTAATTGGGGTAAGTATAAACCAGCTTAAAAATCAGAATAAAAATTTAAATCATGTAAATGGTACTCACATCAGTTCAAACAAACCTATAGCAGTAAGTTCTGGTTCCTGGTGTGCAACCGGTCATCTGCGAGCACAAGGCAACGGACGTGATATCGGATTTGACCAGCTGGTTCCAACTGATGTTGTTGGACAAGAGTATATTCTAATTAAAGGAGAAGGTGTTAGTACTGGCCCTAAATACAATGAACGAGCTTTAATTGTGGCCACAGAAGCTAATACTACAGTTACTTATTACTATAATAAACGTAGAAATAATGGGTCCAATAGGCTCATTACAAAAACTAAAATATTGAATTCCCCTGGTAGTTATTACTTTACAGGACATGATGAATTTATTAGTTCAGTAGATAAAAACTTATACATTAACGCCGACAAGAAAATTTTTGTTTATCAAACTCTTTCAGGTGCAGATAAAAATCAAACTGCCGGACTTTGTTTTATACCCCCTTTAAAGTGTACAGCTGACAAAGAAGTAACAATTGCATATGCCGATAAACTTTCCAGTTTAACAGTTAGTCCTGTGCTAAAACTGGTTACACAAAGTGGGTCACAGATACAATTAAATGGAGTTGACCTTCAGAATGTAAATAATTATCGTAGAAATGTAGCAAATAATACCCATTGGGAATCCTATAATATTCCCAAATCGGAGCTTCAAAGATTGGTATATAATGGTGGTTCAGATCAAATCTATAAAGTTTCATCAACAGGGGCATTAAATGTAATGCTTGCCGTGCAAAGTGGAAATGTTGGTGGAGGTGGTTACTTCTCGGGATTTGGAGATATTCCTCAGGTAAATCAGAGTCCTGATATTGCCGAACAAGGCTTATGTGGAGACAATGTTGTTTTAACAGCATCTGGGTTTACATCTTATAATTGGTATAAGGATGGAAGTCTAATAGCGGATGAAAACAATTCAACTTACCAACCGAATAGTCCGGGAAGGTACAAAGTAACAGGCTTATCTCCTTGTGGCGATTCAGATACAGAATCTTTCCCTTCAAAAGAGATTAGAATTCTTCCATGTTTATCGGTAACAACAACAAATATAACAGTAACAGAAGGAACTGACTTAAATGCAGTATTTAGGGTTGAACTATCTCACCCTTGGTTAGCAGCTGATAATGTCGATGTTACTTTCGATTATTATACAACTGCTGGAACTGCAGCCAGTGGTCAGGATTTTAGTCCAACTACCGGATCAGCAACAATTGCTTCTGGCGATTCATTTGTAGACATTTCAGTACCAATCACAAATGATATCCTAAATGAAAATGATGAAGATTTTACCCTATCGATTACTAATGTAGTTGAAGCCGTTGAAAGTATTGTTTCGGGTACAGCAACCATTCAGGATAATGATGCCCTGCCAACAATCTCGGTAAATGATCAAACTTTTAATGAAGATGCCGGAACAGTAAGTTTGCAAGTTAGTTTAAATACCGAAAGTGGTAAAACAGTGAGTGCCAACTATAATATTGTTGACAATACTGCAACACAGTTAGAAGATTACTCAGCTTCCAATTACTCTGGAACAATCAGTTTCAATCCTGGAGAAAAAAACAAAAACATTAGTATCTCGATTATTGATGACAACAACTACGAACCTGGATCAAATGAATCATTTAATGTACAGTTAAGCAGTTTATCAAATGCTGCAGCTGGAAATACCAATGCAACAATCTCAATTATCGATAATGAAGTATTGCCAACAATTACAGTTTCTAATGCTAGTGAAATTGAAGGTACCAACATTGTATTTCAGGCAGTTTTAGATCATCCTGCTGATGTTGATATAACATTTGATTATCAAATAGTTTTAAGTAATGGTCCTGGAAATGCCAAACAAAATGATTTTATCAGTTTTACATCATTCTCTACAGGAACTATTACTATTCCTGCAGGTTCGACAAGTGCTGATTTCCCAAATTTTGTAACCAAAGATGATAATGCCAATGAGCAAACTGAAGAGTTTGTTGTGAACTTCTCATCGGTTAATAATGCTTCATTAGGAAATACTTCGGCTACTGGAACAATACTAGATAATGAAGGAAACCCAACATTATCGATATCCGATGCATCAGCAACGGAAGGAAATTCAATCGATTTTACAATCACCGTAAGTCCGGTAAGAAGTACTAATATTAACTTTCAATATCGAACAATTAATGGAAGTGCTGCGTCACCTGGCGATTTTAATGGCACTGGATGGACTTCTATTACACTTCCAGCCAACCAAACTAATGTAAATCTTAGTATTAATACAGTTCAGGATACCGACGAAGAAGGCAATGAAGATTTTACAGTTGAAATCGGTAATCCTCCATCAAAAGTTGATATTGGAATTAGCTCAGCTACAGGAACCATTATTGATGATGATGATACTCCTGATGCAAGAGACGATAATTTTTCAGTAGATGAAGATGACTCTTTAAGTGAAAATGTGATGACAAATGATCTAGGACTTGGTGATCCACCTGTTACTGTTGTTAGTAATACAAATCCAGCAAATGGAAGTTTAACCATTAACAATGATGGTAGCTTTTCGTATACACCAAATCCAAATTTTAACGGCTCAGACACATTTAACTATACCATTCAGGATATTGATGGTGATCAATCAAACGCAACAGTTACAATTACTGTAAATCCAATTAACGACTTACCAATTGCTATCAATGATACATATTCAACTCCAGAAGACACTCAACTAGATGATGATGTAAGTTCTAATGACAATAACCTTTTCGATTTACCAATAGCATACAGCGTTGTGAGCGATGTAAGTAACGGAACATTAACTCTGAATGCTAACGGAACTTTTTCTTACATGCCAAATTCTGAATTTTTTGGAACTGATGGATTTACCTATGAAATTACAGATGGAAATGGCGATGCAGTTCAGGCAAGTGCAAGCATAACAGTTATTTTTAATAACGATGCAGCTCCTGTAGCTGTTGATGATAACACATCAACAAACGAAGATACAGCTGTTACCATAGATGTCTTGGCAAATGATTCCGACATTGATGGAAATCACACAATCGACAAGGCAAGTGTTCTAATCAAAACCAGTCCTTCGAATGGTACTCTATCACAAAACTTTATTACCGGTGAGGTTACCTACACTCCAAACAATAACTATACAGGAGCAGACAGTTTTACATACACAATCAAAGATAATTCTGGTGCAGAATCAAATCAGGCAACAGTTTCCATTAATATTACTGTTGATAATGATCCTCCGGTTGCAATTTGCAAGAGTGGTGTTACAGTTTTTTTGGATGCAACAGGGAATTACACACTTGATCCTACAGAAATTGACAATGGCTCAAACGATGATAATGATGGTGGAACCGTAAAATTATCGGTTGCTCCTAATACTTTTGATTGCTCGGATAAAGGAACTGTTTCCGTGACATTAACAGTAACAGATGAAGATTTATCGAGTACTACATGTTCAACAAATATTACTGTAGTTGATAACAGCGCACCTACTGTAAAAACCGCACAAGATAATATTATCATTACAGCAGAATCAGGAATTTGCGGTGCTAAAGTAAATTATACTGGTCCTGTTTTCACCGATAATTGTGATGGAGATCAAAGTGGAACTTTAATTTCTGGTTTGTCAAGCGGTTCGAATTTTCCGGTTGGAATTACTACGGTAACTTATGAATATACTGATGCTTCAGGAAATACTCCCGTTCAATCCAGTTTTTCAGTTACAGTAACAGATGATGAAAAGCCAGCTTTGAATAACACTTTAAATCGTAACTTAAATCCTAACACCACAGGATGTGAATATCTGGTTAGCGGTACAGCCTTTGATGTTACAGCAACAGATAATTGTGGAATTCAATCACTTACACACAACTACGATGGTGGAGGGACAAGCCTTAATGGAAAATCATTCCCCATAGGAATTACAAATGTAACTTGGACTGCTGAAGATATTCACAACAATATTACTACTCACATTGTACAAATAAGTGTCACATCAAATTTAAGTGCTACAATTTCAGGACCTTCGGGAAGTCAGGCATGTGAAGGAAACGAACTTATCTTTACTGCCAATGCATCAAATGGCAATCCAAATTACACCTACAAATTCTATGTAAACAATGTAGAACAAAGTTCAGGTGTTACAGGAAATACATTTACTATAAACACTCTTGTTAATGGTGATAAAGTAAAAGTTGAAGCATTTGATAATTTAGGTTGCTCTGCACAAAGTAGTGAAATTACAATGACAATATTTGCCACTCCACTTCCAATCGGAATATTTTTCCAGGAATAAATAACAAATATGCTTTTTTTGAGAAGTAATATTACTACTACTCGGAAAGAGCATATTAGTTTTGAATAAGAACAAAAAGCCAAATAAAAATGAATTAAATTTGCAGCTTTAACATTTTAGAAAAAAGATTAAATGAACTGGAAGAACAAGATATTTTCGATAAACAATGAACTTGAATTTAAACAAGTAGCACTGGAAATTTTTCGTTATCAAGCGGAAAATAATGAGGTGTATCGTGAATATCTTCAATATTTGAAAAAGGATTTTAATCAAATCACTAAGCTTACAGAGATTCCTTTTCTTCCCATAGAGTTTTTTAAATCGAGAAAGGTGGTTTCTTCCAACAATCCTGCTAAAGAAATCTTTACCAGTAGTGGAACAACTGGCAACTTAACCAGCAGACACTTTGTTCCAGATATCAGTATTTATGAAAAGAGCTTTAAGAAAGGTTTCGAGGATTTTTATGGGCCAATAACAGATTATTGTGTTCTAGCTTTGCTTCCTTCTTATTTGGAGCGCGAAGGTTCATCCTTAATCTACATGATGGAACACCTGATTAAAGATAGCAAGCATGCTAAAAGTGGATTCTACCTGCACAATCATGAAGAATTGATTGAATGCATTGCTGATTTGAAGAAATCAAATCAAAAAATTCTGCTTCTTGGGGTTAGCTTTGCTTTACTTGATTTGGCTGAAAAATATACCCTAGACCTTTCCGATGTAATCATCATGGAGACTGGTGGCATGAAAGGAAGAAGAAAAGAAATTACCCGTGAAGAGTTGCATGCATTTCTTTGTTCCCGATTAGGTGTGAATGAAATCCATTCTGAGTATGGAATGACAGAATTGCTTTCGCAGGCATACTCAAAAGGTCAGAGCCTATTCCAGACTCCCAATTGGATGAAAATCATGATTCGTGATGCTTACGATCCATTCAGCTATGAAAAAACAGGTAGAACTGGGGGTGTGAATGTGATCGATTTGGCCAATGTTCATTCTTGCTCGTTTATCGAAACTCAAGATCTTGGTAAAATCCACGAAGATGGAAAATTTGAAATTCTTGGTCGATTCGATCATTCTGATATTCGTGGTTGCAATCTTCTTGTAAACGAATAAATCAGATTTTCACACCACAGAAGACTTGATCTATTTTACTCAAAGATCGAAAAACAATACTTAAAGCTTGATCAGCATCCTTTTACCTATGATTTTCTCTCCTTTAGGATAGAATTTCACAGCTAAAAGCTCATTTTTCATGCTTCTAAGATTGAAAATCAAAGCTAAATTGATCAAATTCAAAACTAAAGGTTTGATTGTCGATGATAAACCCATCAAATTCAAACTTCAAGACTTGAAAATCAATATTAAACTCATGCTATTTTCCAAAAAAGGCATGAATTTCAATCCTCAACCCATTAAAAACTCAAAAATACCCCTTCCTAAAGCAAAAAATTATAGTTAATCTATTAACCCTTAAAATCAGTAAATAAAAAAACACCAAACAGAGGTTAAAATGAATGTAAACCAACTCTGTTTGATGTTAAAAGTATCCTTTACAAAAGGAATCTAGTCTGTTATAACTACTTTTTATCTTTAAGCAACATCAGATTTTATCTGATGCAAATCTTTAGCAAAACTTATAAATACATACATGCTTATACTTCTCCCCTGGCCTTAAAATTGCATTCGGGAAGTGCTCATAGTTTGGAGAATTTGGAAAAATCTGCGTTTCCATAGCAAGCCCTGCACACTGTATAATTGGTGCTCCTTTTTTACCTATTTCCGAGCCATCGAAATGAGCACCTGTGTAAATTTGAATACCTGGCTGATCGGTATAAACTTCCATTTTTCGTCCCGATTCCGGATCTGAAAGCACTCCTGCCAGCTTTATCGTTCCATCGAAATCATCCAAAACAAAATTGTGATCAATACCATCAAACATCCTGATTTGCTCATGATCTGTTTTGCATGCTGATTCTACTGTTTTTGTATTTGTAAAATCGAATGGCGTATCCTTTACCAATACGATATCTCCAGATGTAGTTCCCAATTCCGCAGAAATAGGTGTATAGTTTGAGGCATTTAATAGCAACTCATGATTCATTGCCGATCCATTGCCTGCACCATTCAAATTGAAATAAGGATGACTTGTTAAATTAATTACTGTTGACTTTGATGTTTGTGCTTCATAAGCAATAACGAATTGATTATCATCTGTCAATCCGTATATTACTGAAACCTCCAATTTGCCCGGATAATTCTGATCGCCATCTTCACTAACTAGGCTTAATTGATAGGCCTGTACATATCTATCAATTTCAACAGCACTTACCTTCCAATTTCTTCGATTGAATCCATCAACACCTCCATGCAAATGGTTGGTTTCATTATTACAATCCAATTGAAATTTTTCTCCCTCAATTTCAAATTCGCCATTTACAATGCGGTTGGCATAACGACCACAAAGGGCGCCAAAATACGCATCGCCATTAAGGGTTTCCTCAATGGTATCGTACCCCACCACAACATCGGCAACATTGCCTTTTGCATCAGGAACTTTAATTGAAATGATTTGACCGCCACGAGCAATAAAATCAATCTCTATACTTTTATTTTTGAGTGTATAAACCTGCATGATTATCTTTTAATATTGCGAAACCTTACAATGTTTTTTGCCAATTCCAGGCCGAAAGCAAAGTTTCATCAAGACTTTTTTCCGATTGCCATCCCAACTCTCTATTAGAATATGAAGTATCTGCATAAATCTGCTCTATATCTCCAGCTCTTCTTCCAACTATTTTATGAGGAACTTTCTCACCTGTTGATCTTTCGAATGATTCTATAATTTCAAGTACAGAAACACCAGATCCTGTTCCAACATTAAAATATTCGTAGTTCGATGTATTCTTATCTTGCAACAAACGCTCAATGGCTACCACATGTGCTTTAGCCAAATCTACCACATTAATGTAATCTCTTATGCACGATCCGTCAGTTGTGTTGTAATCATTTCCGAAAACACTAAGTTCTGGGCGAATGCCTGCCACTGTTTGTGTTAAGAAAGGAATAAGGTTATTAGGAACACCCAATGGCAATTCCCCAATTTTTGAGCTTGGATGTGCTCCAATTGGATTAAAATATCTTAGAGCAATTCCCTTCAGTTCAGGATGAGCTTTTGTTGTGTCTCGAATAATATCTTCACAAATTGACTTTGTATTTCCATAAGGAGACTCAGCCTCTTTTCGTGGAGTCGATTCAGTTACGGGCAGTTTATCAGGTTGTCCATAAACTGTACATGATGATGAGAAAACCAAATTTTGAATATTATTCTCTTTCATCCCTTCCAAAATATTCATCAACGAGTTAAGGTTGTTGCGATAATACAACAAAGGTTTTTCAACCGATTCGCCAACAGCTTTTGATGCTGCAAAGTGAATAATGGCATCAATTCCACTATGCTTTTTAAAGAACTCATTACATTCACTCTCTACACTTAAATCGATTTGCTCGAATACTGGACGAATGCCAGAAATAGCTTCGATTCCATCCAAAACTTCAATCTTTGAATTTGAGAGATTATCAGCAATTACAACTTCGAATCCGCTATTTTGCAATTCTACAACAGTGTGAGAACCTATATAACCAGTTCCTCCAGTAACTAAAACCTTTTTTTTCATCCTTATAGTTTGATACTTTACAACAATGACACACTTAATTGAGCAAGTGTGTCATCGCAATATTTTGTTTTATTTTCTCTACCAGAAGATTGCGTACAAAGCAACCAATAAAATGCAAATGGTGTAAGCAACAATATTAAATACCTTACCTGTTGCAAATGTTTTTCTGCTAATCTCTATACCTTTTTCATCATCAGCACCCTTATTCTGTAGGTGGCTAACCAAAATGATAACCAATGCTGAAAGAACTGCTGTATAACCCATTTGATCCATAAATGGAACATTAACAAATATAGATTCGAGACTTGTACCAGCTACCCATCCATTAGGAGCCACTTTAAAATACATGGCAATTGGAATAGATGCCAACACCCCTGCAATAGCACCTTTGTTTGTTGATTTTTTCCAGAATAATCCCAACATAAATACGGCCAGGATACCTGGACTAACTACTCCTGTGTATTCCTGAATAAATTGGAAAGCCTGATCCAAACCTGCTAATTGAGGAGCAATACATCCTGCAATTAATAATGCAACTGCCGCAGAAATTCTACCAGTATTTACCGTTTGTTTATCACTTGCATTAGGATTAAAATACGGTTTGTAAATATCCATTGTAAAAATGGTTGATGTAGAGTTTAGCATAGATGCTAATGACGATACAATAGCCGCTGCCAATGCTGCAAACGCCACACCTTTTAAACCTGTTGGTAAAAATTGCAACAACCATGGATACGCTTTATCTGCAGATTCCATTGTTGGAATATTATTTTGAGCTGCATCTCCTAAAGATGTCATAATTGTTCCATCATTCACCATTACATATGCAGCAATTCCAGGTATTACAACAATCAAAGGAATGATTAACTTCAAGAATCCGGCAAATACAATCCCTCTTTGAGATTCTTGCAATGACTTAGCTGCTAAAGTTCTTTGAATAATATACTGGTTGAAGCCCCAATAATAAAGGTTAGCAACCCACATTCCACCAACAATTACTCCAAGTCCCGGAAGGTTTTTATATTGATCGTGAGCTTTATCTAAAATCATATGGAAAGAATCTGGAGCAGCTTCATAGATGTGCTTAAACCCGGCAAGTACACCTTCTCCTCCTGAAACAGTATCTAATGCAAGATAAGTAGTTACCAATCCTCCTAAAATCAAGAAAACAACCTGAATTACATCAGTCCATGCAACTGCAGAAAGACCACCATAAAGCGAATAACTAGCTGCAAACAAAGCCAATCCTAATACACCATAAATCATTGGAATACCCATGATGGTTTCTAAAGCCAAAGCTCCCAAATACAATACGGAGGTAAGATTTACAAATACATACAATGCAATCCAGAAAACAGCCAAAATGGTTTTAAGGTTTTTTGAATAACGTTTCTCTACAAATTCAGGAATCGTATATAATCCTTTCTCAATGAAAATTGGCAGAAAGTATTTACCTACAATAATTAAAGTTAAAGCAGCCATCCACTCATAAGAAGCAATTGCCAACCCAATTGCAAAACCAGATCCGGACATTCCTATGAATTGCTCTGCGGAAATATTTGCAGCAATTAATGAAGCCCCAATTGCCCACCAAGGCAAAGATTTTGAAGCTAAAAAATAATCATCTGCATTTTTTTGATGCCCTTCTTTATCACGCGACACCCATAAACCTACTCCAACGATTACAATACCGTAAACGATAAAAATCACATAATCGAGAAAAGAAAATGTATTAGCCATTGTATTTGATTTTAGTTGAGGTTAAAGTTATTTGGAAGCTTTAGGCAGAGTAAATATTTTCTCCCTATATCCATTTCAACCTGATTATTACCTCAATTTATAATGTATTTTTGATAGTTCTCTCAATCTTTTCGCTGCACCTTCGGCAGTAATATCGCGTTGTGGCGTACCCAGCATTTCGTATCCTACCATAAATTTCTTAACACTAGCCGAGCGTAACAAAGGTGGATAGAAATGCATGTGTAAATGCCACTCAGGATGTTCTTCTCCATCTGTTGGAGCTTGATGTAATCCTGCAGAATATGCAAACGACACCTCAAACAAGTTGTCATACATAGTCGTTAATTTCTTGTAAACATCAGCCAAATCTGTTTTTTCCTCATCAGTCAATTCCAATAGATTCGACACCTCTCGTTTACTTATAATCATTGTTTCGAAAGGCCAAACTGCCCAAAACGGTACTAAAGCTACAAAAGAATTATTCTCAACCAAAATTCTTTCTTTTTTCTCGAGTTCCGATTTTAAATAATCAGACAACATGGTTCTTCCATGTTTTTCGAAATAGGCCAATTGATTTTCAGATTCTTTTGAAGTCTCCAGAGGCACCAGTTTAGAAGCCCAAATTTGCCCGTGAGGATGTGGATTAGAGCATCCCATAATGGAACCTTTGTTCTCAAATATCTGCACATAGCCAATATCCTCTCTGTCTCCCAATTCCTTATACTCCTTGCTCCAAAGATCAACTACCTTACGGATATTTTCTACTTTCATTTCAGGAACTGTAAGGCTATGGTTTGGACTAAAGCAAATTACCTTACAAATTCCGGATTCACTTTCGGCTTTAAACAAATCACCATCTGAGAATTCTCCCTCAGGAGTATCTTGCAATAAAGCACTAAAATCATTCTGAAATGAATAAACATCCTCATAGTTTGGATTCTTTTCTCCGCCAACTCTTTCGTTAGTCGGGCACAAATAACATTGTGAATCATATTCAGGTCTTTTCTCCTCAACTACTTTTTCAACCTGACCTTGCCATGGTCTTTTCGACCTGTGAGGTGATACTAATATCCACTCCCCCGTTAATGGATTATATCTACGATGTGGATTTTCAATGTAATCAAATTTCGCCATCTGGAACATTTTCTTGATTATTCTATTCTTTTTCCTCCGTCACCGATTTCAGCAACATAAAACTCTCCAACAATACCTGTCTTCTCGGTATATTCCTTTCCTACTCTCTCAATAAACTCTTCAACATACTCATCTTTTACCAGGCTAACAGTTGATCCTCCAAAACCACCTCCTGTCATTCTGGAACCAATAGTTCCTTCAATCTTTCTTGCTGCTTCAACCATAGTATCCAATTCATGACCTGTTACCTCATAATCATCACGAAGTGAATCGTGAGAACCATTCATTAACTGACCAAACTCTTTTAGGTTTCCTTTTTTAAGTTCTACTACAGCTTTCTTTGTTCTTTCAATTTCGCTAACCACATGATGCGCTCTTCTTCTGATCACCTTATCATCTATCAGGTTTTCTAATGAGTTGAATTCTGTCAGGCACAATTCACCTAAATTAGCAATCTTTCTGGAGGGGTTGATTGCCTCAACAGCTGCCTGACATTCAGCAACTCGTTCATTGTATTTTCCTTCATCCAAACTATGTGGACTATTGGTGTTTCCAATAACTATTTTAGTACCATCTAAATTTACAGGCACTAATTCGTACTCAAGATTATCACAATTCAAATATATGGCGTGATCTTTCTGTCCCATTCCAGATGCAAATTGATCCATTATACCACACATTACACCAGCAAATTCATGCTCAGCTTTTTGACTATATTTCACAATACTCAACTGATCTTTGCCAAAATTATATTCTTCGTTAATTGCTACTCCTGTAACAACCTCTAAAGAAGCCGAAGATGATAAACCTGCACCATTGGGCACATTTCCCCAAAAGAGAACATCGGCACCACAATTTGGTTCCAAACCGTCTTTTTTAAATTGAGCAATTACTCCTATTACGTAATTTACCCAATTGCCTTTTTCAAGAGGTTCTGTTAATTTATCAAATCCAATTTTGTAGACCTTATCCTGATTCAAAGATCTAAATTGAAAATAATTATTTTTTGATTTACGAATTAAACAATAGGTTCCAAATGATAATGCACATGGAAAAACAAATCCGCCATTATAATCTGTGTGCTCACCAATTAGGTTCACACGACCTGGAGAAAAATACACATGACAATCTCCCTTCCCGTAAAATTTCTCAAACGCTATTTTTAATTCATTAATTTGCATATTATTTTACTTACTGGTTGGTACTGGTCGGTAAAGTTATTCTTTTTTTATTTAAATGCAAAAGATCTAAAAAATAAAAGCTCTGACTCAATAGAATCAAAGCTTTAATTTTAAGTTATATCTTTTCTTTTACAGGGAGTTTCTCCTTATTAATTTTGACTGATTTTCAATCAGTTCTTTCTTAGAATGCAGTACCATATCTGCCAGAATCTGCCCCATTTCTTTAAAATCTGTACTAATTGTAGTAATCCCATCGGCGACTACTTCTTTTAATGGTGTATCATTATAAGAAATTATACCTAGATCTGAACCTATTTTTAATTTCTCAGATTTTGCTTCCTTTACAAGTGTAACCAAATCATTATCATTAGGAACTATATAAACCTCACCTTTTTTAATTTTATGACTTTCTAGAGTTTCAATTACTTCAAATTCCCACTGTTCCTGATAATGAGTAGCAAACTTTTTAAAACCTTTTAATTGTCCTATTGGTTCTTTTCCTCCAGGATAAACAAAATAGATTTTTTTATATTTTTCCAACAGGTTCAGTCCTGATTCCAATGCGCAAAATACATCCTCTTCAAAATTCTGATAAACAGCAGGGTAATGTTTTTTTAACGCAGCATTAGTCTGATCGAGTATATAAACTTCATTTTCAGGCAACTGTTGCAACACATTATACGCATCATTAAACTTTGCAGGCATAATTATATATGATGTGTACTTGCCATTATTATTATCAATTAATTCTTTAAAAACTTTACGATTAAAGTGATGGAAATAAATATCAACATTTGCCTTATCACCTAAATTCTCAATAAAGGAATTGTATAATATCTCTTTAAAGACATTAAATTCTTCGAAAAGAAGAAAGATGTTCTTTTTGAAACGAGTTGAAGTACTTGCCAGGTAGTAACCCTTACCAGGAACTGAAGATATAACACCACGAATTTTTAACTCATTATATGCAACAAGAACAGTATCTCTGGATAAACCAAATTCTTTACAAATTGCATTAATCGAAGGTATCTTATCCCCAACATTTACAAGCCCTTTATCAATAGATTGCAGCAATGAGTTAATAAGTTGTTTATATTTCGGAATGCCCGAATCAGTAGTTACATTAAATATTTTAGAAGGCATCTTAAGTGTATTTATTTACATGCGTATAAATACAAAGGTAACAAATTCCCAACTGATACGCACCAGTATGGTGACTGAAAGATTCTATATTAATTTTTGTAAGCTGACATTCTACTTTGAATTGTATCTCTTAACACATCAATATCAATACTAAAATCTTCTGAATAAAACTTCCTAATCAATTCCAACTTTCTTCTAATTAATTCCTTCCCATTATTTAATTCCATACATGAATTAGGATCGGAAAAATCCTCACAATTCCAATCTTTTAGGTAGGTTGAATTAAAATATACTGTATCCTGAACTAAAAAGTGAGAGGTTAGTTGAGCAAAATCTTCAAATTGATTTTTCGTACCGTAAGCACTCACCATCCCTCGCCTAATTGCATCTGATAATGATACTCCATTTCTCCAACCTTCTCCAATATATCCTAAAGGTGAAATGCTATTGAACCCATTGGGTAATCCTTTCTTTTGATGAACAATATGGGAAAATTCATGATGCATTGTTATCAATTGATTTTCTAACCAAATTCGATCATCCAAATCAAAAGCATTTAAATTTATTAAAATTACCCTGGCACCATTTTCGGCATACCCCAACATTCTTTCGCCTTCGCTTTCATAAATATATGATCCTATGTATACCAACTCTTTAGGCATATATTCCTGTATAAATAATTTTGATTCATCAGACAATACAAGAAAAGGTTTTACCCAAAGCTCATCTATCAATTTAGTAACTGGAATCACCAAATCTTCTTTAATCGGATCTGCATTTTGATCTTTATTTAAAAACCGCGGATCCCACTCCCACCTTATTGCAGTTCCATATTTTTCAAGAATATTCTCCCTGATATAAACATCATTTGGATGATCAGACAATTTTATATCAGGTCCTTTATATTCGACATCCTCTGATTTATTGCAGGCTATAATTAATATTGCCATTACAATACCAATTAAAAAAAGTGCAATATTAAAGTTCTTGTATTTCATCACTATCTTGGGTTAGGCTTTAAACCATTTACTATGGCAGATTGTGGTATTTGTATTGCAGTTCTTATATCATTTGGGATAAGTTGAAAAGTATTGCCCTGAATATCTTTATGCTTAATCGAAAGTTCGAATCTTTTAATATCAAACCATCTCAATCCTTCATCTAAAAACTCCTTTCTTCTTTCATCCAATAAAAAAAGTTTCATAGCATTTTGTGCATCAGACAAAGAATAATGCTCTTTAATCTTATTCAAATCCAATTTTCCTCCTTCCATATATCTCTTTGCCGCCAGGATATGATAATCATGTAATGCAATTTCATATTCTCCTTGCATAATGTAACACTCCATTCTATTCAAAAGCACCTCTTCTCCTTTTAGTTCACTTTGAATAAAATAGGGAAATCCTGTATTAGAAGTTGTATAGCGGAACAGTTCATGGTACTTTGGAACAACAATAGCTCCAGTTCTATAACTCCATCTCTGATCCCTAACATCTAATTCTTCCTGAATATTATCATTAAAAAGTTCAATAAAAATCTTTTTATCACTCCTGTAACCATAATTAGCCCTGGCATAGAATGATTCTTTTCTTATTGCAATTAAATTGGATTTTTCTTTTACATTGGAATTTTTAGCTGCCATTTCATCAAAAGTAGTCCCTTGATAAATTTTAAATAAGTCCCTCACATAATCATTGGGATTATCATCGAGAACCAAATTACAATACTTTAAACTATTTGAATAATCTTTCTTATAAAGATAAAATCTTGCAGCAAATGCATAAGCTGCTTTTCTTGTGAAATGATATTTTTTTGATCCAATAAAATAATCATCCTTTAACAATGAAAGTCCTGTAATTAAATCTCTTTCGATTTTATCGTAAACCTGTTTAACCGATCCCCTTGAGTAATTCTCAAACAGTCCATCCTCTACTACTTCTACATACGGAATACCAAGATCATCTTCCGATGTTTCACCTCTATAATGTTTTGAAAAAACATTCACGAGTAAAAAATGATTATAAGCTCTAGAAATTAATGCTTCAGCTCTCACAACAGATCTATGATCATCATCTCCTGAAACTTTATCTATAACAGCCAATGCTTCATTGCAATGAGCTATTGCATAATATGTATTTTCCCAAAAATAAGTGGTAGACTCCTGAGCTTCATAAGAATCCATTGAAATCCATTGAAAAGCTTCAGTCATATGGTCTTTTTGGGTATTATCAGGAATGGCCGACACATTGTCCGTCATCCATTCAATAAAAAGATATGTGCTCTCATTATACGAATTAGCAACTAACTTGGCAATATCTTTAACTGTTTGCAACTCCTTTCTATCATCTGGGTTTTCATCGAGATAGGAATCACAAGAAATCGAAAGTACAGTTATAAGTAATATGCCAAAAAGTCTGTTCATGATAGAGCAATCAGTTTAAACTTAGAAAGCTAAGTTAACAGAAAAACTATAAGTTCTGGACATTGGAAGTGAAATTCCTCCTGATTGAAAAAACTCAGGATCAACTCCATTTAACTTTTTATCCGAATAAAGCAAGGCAATATTATAGGCCTGAAATTTTAAACTTGCCGAACTCAAATTCATTGAATTTAACCAAGTTTGAGGCAATTGGTATACTACGCCAATATTTTTAAGTCTTACAAAACTTCCATCTGCAACACGAGCAGTACTTTTATTATAAAGTTGATATGGATTTAATCCATTATCATTTAATTCTTCAGATTTCCATCTTGTTAATATTACCGGAATATTAGTTCTATTCTCATCACCGGCTTTTTTCCAACGATTCTTAAGCCTTCCTGGTAGGCTTGAATAATCATCATATCTGTCACTGAATGCATCTTCAAGCCTGATTTTATTTCCAAATCGATAATTTAAGCCAATTGAAAATGTCCAATTTTTGTAATGAAAAATGTTCTCCAAACCTCCAAAACCTTTAGGTGTCGTTGGTCCTTCATATTTCAGATATTTTAAAATATCTATTCTCTTCTGTAAATTAAGCTTTTGAATATTTTTACCATTGGGCCCAAAAAACTGAGGAACTCCATTGTCATCTAATCCTGCAAATGGGATAGAAAATAAACTATTGGAAGAATAACCTTCAAAATTTGTTCCCAGCGATTGAATGGCATCAGCAATTCTAGGTTCATCATAGTATTTGGTAATTTTATCCTTGGCATAACTAAAAGTAAAACGTGTATCCCAATTGAAGTTTTTAGTTTTAACATTTTGAGAGCTAAGTGTAAATTCAATTCCATTAATTCTCATTTCGCCAACATTACCATACTTCTTTCTTATTCCTCCAACACCAGTTGTTGTCACAAAACCAAGTAAATCTTTAGATCTTCTTCTGAAATACTCGATATCAGTATAAAATCTTCCATTTAATACTTCTAACTCAATACCTAAATTAAATTCATATAGTTTTTCCCAGGTAAGGTTTTTATTGGCCAGCTCATCTATATATAACACACCTTCTCCATCCTCATCATTCGGTCTCAATGGTTCTCCTGCTTTTAAAATTAGAGAGGGACTCGCTCCAATTCCATTATCTCCAGACAATCCATATGTTGCCTTTAACTTTAAGCGATCTACAAAACCAATTGACTTCATAAAATTCTCACCATGAACATTCCAAGCCCCACTAACATTCCATGTAGGCAGATACCTTGAATCACTATTTTTCCCTTGTCGATTATCTCCATCGAACCTAAAAGTAGAGTTCAAAATGTATTTCCCTTTGAAAGAATATGCTCCAGTTAAAAATACTCCTGCAAACCTGTACTTTTCTTTCCTTCTGTAATAATCTGTTTGATCACGAAATTTTAGATATTTTACAACCATTGGATCGGTAATACTAATCCCTCCCTTATCGTATAAATACCCCCAAATCTCATGGTGGGTTTCCTTTCTATTTGTATATCTTATTTCTTGTCCAAACAACAAGTTAACAATATGATCCTGGTCTGATTTTAAATTCCAATCCACTATATTTCTGATAAAATAACCTGTTAATGAATTTTTAGTGGTGTTATAAAACCCTCCCTGCTTTAAAACCGAATACGGCTCTTTTTCCGGATGATCAGGATCATCAAAAAGAAAACTATTTCTATTTACAAACAAGGGAGCATCAGCTCTATATGCTTCAGCATGATTTGATGTTTCATGAATCTTTTGCTCACGTAAGGTATTTACCCAGCGCCCTTGAAAAGTAGATCTAAATCTCAATTTAGAAGTAATTGCAAACTGCACCTCGCCCTGAAATAAAATATCATCCACATCTACATTCACATAATTGTGATCCAACTCATACAAAATATTGAAAGGGGCATAATTCCTTCTAAAATACTCTAAATTACCATTCTCATTATAAGGCCTAATACTTCTACTGGTATATAGTGCATAGTTATAGGGGTTTACATCAAAATTACGCTCATAAAGTCCATCAATTGGTTCAAATTTTCTATCCTGAGATCCTGGCAATTTTTGATCTCTAATATTCCCTGATACTTTAAATCCCAATTTCAGTCGCTTCGAAACATCAAAATCTCCTTTTACCAATGTAGTATAGTTCTTAACCTCATCAGCTAAAGTTTGTCCTTCATCATTATAATATCCGATAGAGGTATAAAACCTTGATTTATCTGATCCTCCAGAAATACTAAATGAATGTTGTTGCGATAAGGAATTTCGAAACAAAACATCAAACCAATCGGTATTTGAATTGGCATACTTTGATAAAAACTGATAATTCAACCCCCCATCGGGTCCCCAGCTTACATTATTGTTAGCAATCTCATAAAACATTTTACTCATGGCTCCATGATTTGCTGCTGATGAAGCTTTGGCAATATCAATCCAACCTTTATCATACAACTCTTCATAAACTTCCATTTCCTCATCAGAAGATAATATATCGAATTGTGAATAATTAGGCTTTTGTCTTATAATAGCACTTCCTGAATATGTAACTTTTAATTTTCCTGTTTTTCCTTTTTTGGTAGTGATTACAATTACTCCATTCATTGCTTTTGCACCATACAATGCTGTAGCCGAAGCATCTTTCAATATCTGAAATGATTCAATATCATCAGGATTTAAACCTACAACACCTGAACTCAAAACCGTAGAAAGATTACCTGAAGTTAAGTCATTATTGGTCAACTCTATAATATCTTCCTGAACTACACCATCAACAACCCAAAGAGGCTTGTTACTACCATTAATGGAGGCTTTTCCTCTAATTCGAACAATAGGAGATATCCCAAAGGTTCCAGAAATATTATCTACTTGCACTCCAGATATATGCCCCTGCAGAGATCGGCTAACATCTGAAATTCCATTTAAAGCAATATCAATTTGATTTAATTTATTGGCAGATCCGGTAAATAAATTTCTGTCAATTTTCTGAAAACCTGTAGTAACCAACACTTCTCTAAGTCTTTCATCAGACGGAAACAACTCAACATTGATTTTTTCCAATTCACCAACACTTACCTCCTTGGTTTTCATCCCAATAAACGAAAATACCAATATTATATTAGGATCATTAGCTATAATAAGAGAGTAATTACCATTAATATCAGTCGATGTACCAAAATAAGTTCCTTTTATCAGAACAGATACTCCTGGTAACATCGTTCCCTTATTATCGGTAACATACCCATAAAGGTTTTTTACTTTTTTAATCGTTTTATGAAGTTCAGAATCCGCACCATTTACATTGGGATCAGGCTTAATTATAATTACCTTATCGCGTATTTCATATGCCAACCCAGATCCGATTAGACATTCTTGTAGAATTTCCCTTACACTTTTAGGAATGCCAGTAAGATTAATATTGCGAACTTTCTTAATATCATCAACATTATACAAAAATGTATAATTTGTTTTTTCTTTGATCTCAGACATTACTTCAATCAAACTTACACCTTTCATTCGCAACTCTAACCTTTCCTCTTGTGGAAATGCTTTAGATTTTAGTCCAAAACACACAAATAGAAAGAAGAAAAACAGGAGTCTTATTGCAAAAAACTCTTTTCTTTTCTGCATAAACCTCTAATTCCGATTTTTTTTAATATTTTTGAGTTGTGATTTGGTTAGTATTACACTTCTAGCGATAGTGGTGTTTATTGGCTTTAACCGAGATTTGTAGCAGCAAATCTCGGTTTTTTTTACACTTCTTCAACCCAAAGGGCTCTATCCTTAATTGTGAACTTCACTTTTTGTGTAACCTCAATTAACTCTAATATTTGATCGATATTATCGTATCTTGTCAGATCTCCCGAAAATCTTAATTCTTTAACAGATTCGTTTAAAAAGGACACCTCTACATTGTACCACCTTGAAAGTCTAATCATTATATCTTCCAAACTTTCATTTTCAAAAACAAACCTACCATCTTTCCAAGCAGTATAAATTTCAGTATCAACTACCTGCTTTAATGTTTTCCCATTCGATTTATTAAAGCGATATTGTTCGTTTGGCAACAATTTCACCTTGTTTCCAAATAAAGTATCACTAACTTCAACTTTACCTTCAACTAAAGTGGTTACAATTTCATTTAAATCTAAATAGGCGTTAACATTAAATGATGTACCAAGTACTTTAACCTGTGCTTTATTAGCGTTGACGACAAATGGATGAACAGAATCCTTAGCAACTTCAAAGAAGGCTTCCCCTTTAAGCTCAACTTTTCTTATCCCCGATCCAAATTCTGATGGAAACCGTAGTTTCGAATTGGAATTAAGCCATATTCTGGTTCCATCCATTAGTGTCAACTTATATTCCCCCCCTTTGGGAATAATAATTGTATTATAGGTTAATTGTGATTTGGTAATATTTGATTTTTTCTGATAAATTAATTCCTGAGTTTTATTTGAAATAAATACATCACCTTCTTTAATTATAACTTCTTCATCCAGCTGATATCTTTCACCATCACTAGTTATCAATATAGCTTGTTGTTTTCCCGGGTTTATAACACTTGAAACGTTATTATCCAATAAATTTGAAAAGAAGAGAGTAGAACCTATTGTAAGAATAAGTACTGCAGCAATTTTTAGAAAGTTCATATTTAACTTTCTAACTTTTCCTTTTTTAATTTTAGCCTGAATTTTATCCCAATTTGCTTTTTTATTGGATTTCTCCAATTTTGATTCTCTTTCCAAATATTGCTTTTCGGGATTCATTGAAAGCTTTTGGAATAGAATCGAATTTTCTTCATTAGCTTGCTTCCATTCCTCCAGGTACTGACATTCCTCATCAGTTAATCGATCCTCCAACCGTTTAACGATTAAATCAGCAATTTTAAATCCTGAATTTAAATCCTTCATCTTCATTTTTGCATTTACATGTACTATAACAGTTTCTCTCAAAAAAAGGGTGACAAACATTTTAAATTTTGTCACCGTCGTAATTACTAGATATATTTTACAAAAACATCAGTATCGTAAATAAATCTTTTAAATTTTCTTTCAAAAACTTACTAGCTCTTTGTTTTTGAGTTTTCACCGTATTTATAGAAATATTCAGGTCTTCTGCAATTTCTGCATTTTTAAGCCCTTTTAAACCCAATAAGTAAATAGCTCTCGCCGATTCTGGAAGTTTTCCAACTGTATCTGCAATGATTCTTTTCACTTCCTCTTCAATAACATTGTTTAAAAAATAATCCTCACTCAAAACATCAGTCTTCGTCTGAGCTTCATAATTTCTTTCAACTTTCTGGTGATCTAGATAGTTTAAACAAGAATTACGAACTGTTTTATATAAAAAGGCTTTGAGTGGTGCTTCATGATAAAAGGAAGATTTTTTTTCCCATACCTTTATAAAACTCTCTTGGACTAAATCTTCAACAACATCGCTATTGGTCACATATTTCTGACCAAATAAAAATAATGCCTCATAATATTTATCGTACAAATTCTTAAAAGCAGATTGGCTTCCACTCCTGAATTTTTCGATGGATATGTTGGCAGTTGTTGGCATAGGTTCTTTTTACAAATGGACAGACAATATTATAAAATAATTTCAGATTTCAATAATTGTATATTTTAGATTAGATAAATCAATTAAATAGCATGTTATACAATGAAAAAAGGGTGTCTAAAACAGACACCCTTTTAACGATAAGACATCTTTTATAAGTTTAATTTTTTCTTTAAATGCTTTGGTAAAGCATCTTTATGTACCATAATAGCAACTGTTTTCAATTTAACGTATGCTTCACTCATGTTCAAATATCCGCCAAATTTATTACTATCATCGGCCCAAGAATTTTTTGTCTTATAATAAAGCGTTCCATTTTGATCCTTTACAATACCCGTTAAATGCATCAAATGATCATCAGTTGTCTGGAAATTATCAAAAGTTTTCTGGCGCAACCCTTGCGTTACTTTAGGCTCATTGGTGTTTCCTTTAGGCTTTTCAGTATTATTCTCAACTCCATCTTCCCATTTTGCTATTTCAGAATTACTCATATCAGTTTCTTTAACAGCAGGCAAAACAGCATATCCTTTTCTATGTGAAAATCCTTTTTCACTCACATCACCATCCCAACAAACAGAATATCCATTCTCTAAGGCGTGATTCATAACCTCCATCAATTCACCGATTGGCAGATTATAATATAAATCATCTGACCAATTGTCTGGAATTTCAAGATTAATTTTTGAATAAAAAGGATGGTGATTGTAAGATGTAAGCTCTACATAATCCGAAGAGTTAAATCCAACTTCTTTGGCAAATTCTTGCGGAGTATACTCTTTTCCGTTGTACTCGAAAGACTCCGGTAGTTTTCCCATATAAGTATCCAAAACCCCATTTACCGTTGCAAACCAAACCGGTGTTATTTTTTTATTAGGGTTCTTTACAATTTCATCCAACATTGCCTTTGTAGATTTTACCATTTCTCTATGAATGTGAAAATCTCCCTCATATTGATTGCCTGAATAGATTGTTTCCGGTACAAATCCATGAGTTTTTACAACATTAATTACATCATGAGCTTGTCCACCCTCACTAAAGTTACCTTTTCCATGCAATCTAAAATATCGTTTTGCTTTTTTTGAATAAGCTTCACGTACAATATACATTTCAGATAAATCCATTTCGGGAGCTCCCATTCTTAACAATTCCGTTTCAATAAACGAAGTAGTTGCAAAGCTCCAACAAGTACCAGTACTTTGTTGGTTTTTAACTGGTGTCGTTTTTACTTCTGCAACAGTAGTAAATTTCTTTTCATCTTGTTGCTCCTGTGCATTTGTCACATGCAAACCACTAACCAACAATAGTGTAAGAAGTAATTTATTCATTTGTTTGTGTTTAAGTTTAAAGGTGTATTTTTACAAATTCTCTAATTCTGACTGTTTCTTTTTTGGCATTTTTTCAACAACCAACTTATACGATTTATCAATCCATTCTTTTAATAAATCATCGCATACACTTCCATCAATCCTAACAGTATTCCAATACCTCTTATTCATATGGTAGCCTGGTAAAACTGCAGCATATCTTTCTCTTAATTCAATTGCCAGATCTTCTTCACACTTTACATTCATGCTCAGTTCATTATTGATATTCGTAAGCAAGAACATCTTATCTAAAACCTTAAATACCAAAGTTTCTTCATCAAAAGGGAAACTCTCAGTAACTGCTTTTTTCGACAGACAATACAGTCTTAGTTCTTCAATATTCATGATTTAATCGTTTATTAAAATCTTAGCAAATGAAGATTCAAATATAAAGAGTTTTAAAGATATCTTTGATTGTAAGTAAAAATTATAATGGCAAAATTCATTCTATTTATTAGTGAGTTACTTTCCAAAACGGAAAATATCTATTCCAATTCCTTCAATTTTGACAAAACATTAACATTTAGATACAAAGAAATGATATTTGTTTATCAACATAAAACAAAGCTCCACTCAAACTCTTTTTTTATTTACATTATGATTCATTAACTCTTATTTAAGAATTCATATACCAAAGCACAAAACCTCCCAATTTACTGAGTTTTACCACATACCACTACAATTACGAATAAGAGCTCTGAAAATGATTTTTTTTTAACTAGTCTTGATTTCGTATATTTATAGCACCAAAAACGCTTTTAAAAAGTAGATTTAGTTATGAATCAAGTTAGCTATACTCAAAAATATAACTGGAAGGACAAACGAATCCTCATTGTTGAAGACGAGGAAATTAATAACATGTTCTTTGATGCTGCATTAAGCAGAACCGAGTCTGAATTGCTTTGGGCCAAAAATGGCAAAGAGGCTGTGGATATTGTAGATGTTACCGAGGATGTTGATGTGATATTAATGGATATTCGCTTACCAATAATGGATGGTTGTGAAGCAACCAGAAGAATTAAAAAACGTCATAGCGAAATTCCTATTATTGCTCAAACTGCTTATGCATTGGAAGGTGATCGTGAACGAATTTTAGATGCAGGATGTGACGATTATCTTGCTAAACCAATTCGTTTTGAAGAGTTACTAGCTACAATCGATAAATATCTTGCCGACTAATCTACTGGCGCAATAAATGCATCTTCGATGTGTTCTATTACGTACTTCTCTCCTTTTTTAATTACGCTAACAACATCAAATCTGACTTCTTGTTTAATTTCTTTTAAATCTACATATGCCTGTGTAGCCTTTACCAGAAGTTTAATTTTGGATAAAGTTATTGCATCAGCCGGATGTTCAAAATAATCTGTTGATCGGGATTTTACTTCAACAACAACCAAAAAGTCGTCTTTTAAGGCAACAACATCCAGCTCTTTTTTTTGATAAATCCAATTCCTATTCAAGATCTGGTAACCTAATCCGATCAGGTGTTTTACAGCCAAATCTTCTCCTAATTTACCTAATTCGTTGTGCTTTGCCATTATTGAATTATCGTTTGTCCCAATTAAAACTAACCTCCTTCTCGTCTACCGACATTTTTACATACCTTCCCAAGGGCAGTGTCCAATTATCATTAATATGACCAGCTGGGAAATTATAAACAACCGGGTAAGTATAGCTTTCCACAGCTTCATTAATGATTTCATAAGCCGCTTTTCCAAATTTAGGATCTCCTTCTTTCATGCCACTAAAACCACCAACCACAAGAGCTTGAAGTTCAGATAATTTCCCTCCCATTCTTAAATTATACATCATTCTATCTAAATGATATAACTCCTCGCCAACATCCTCTATGAATAAAACTTTACCATGAGTTTCAAAATCCATATTAGTACCACGCAAGCTATACAAAATAGATAGATTACCTCCAATCAATTCACCTTCAGCAATCCCTAAACGATTCAATTCATGAGCTTGAATCTTATAATCCACAAACCTTCCCATCATCGCACCAAACAATGTTTCAACCGATTTTCCTGTATGATCATCTGTAAAATTAATGGGCATTACTGAATGCAAACTTTCAACTTCCAAAATATTATTAAGATAGCTATGAAATACTGTTATATCGCTATATCCAATAATCCATTTAGGCTTGCGAAGAAATAAATCAAAATCTACATGTTCTAATATTCGCACACTGCCATATCCTCCTCTGGCACAAAGAATTGCTTTTATATCCGGATCATCCAGCATTTGCTGAAAATCTTTTAACCTATTTAAATCCCTACCTGCGAATTGGTGATACTCATCAAATACATGCTTACCCAAAACCACCTTTAAGCCTAAACGTTCAAGCATGTCAACTGCAATTCCCACTTTTTCCGGTTCTATCTTTCCTGCTGGTGAAATGATCCCAATTTTATCTCCTTTTTCTAAAGCAGTAGGCTGATACATATTTATTTAGTTTTTATTGTAAACTGTGTTCAAATTAAGAATAAAATACAAAGCAAGAACAATATTTTTGATAATTCTATCTTATCTTTGCCAACGATTTGCTAAATAAGGTGCTAATCAACAAAAAAAGTAACCAAAATAATAGTTGGAACAGATATTATAATTTTTGTTCCATGTGTAAAAAATATCTCAAATGAAGAAATTTAACAGAACTCTTGTAACTACAGCTCTTCCATATGCCAATGGTCCTGTTCATATTGGACACCTGGCAGGTGTATATGTTCCAGCCGATATCTATGTAAGATACCTAAGGATGAAAGGCGAGGATGTTCTTTTAATTGGAGGTTCCGATGAGCATGGTGTACCTATCACTATAAAGGCTCAAAAAGAAGGAATTACCCCTCAAGATGTTGTTGATAAGTATCACAATATCATTAAAGATTCATTCGAGAAATTTGGTATTTCTTTCGATGTTTACTCAAGAACAAGTAACAAAGTTCATCATGAAACGGCTTCTGAATTCTTTAAAACTTTGCATGAAAAAGGTGAGTTTATTGAGAAAACCAGTGAGCAATATTACGATGCAGAAGCAAATCAATTTCTTGCTGACCGCTATATAACCGGAACTTGCCCTCATTGTAAAAGTGAAGGAGCATATGGAGATCAGTGTGAAAGCTGTGGAACATCATTAAATGCAACTGATCTTATCGATCCTAGATCATCAATCACAGGAAATAAGCCTGAATTAAAAGAAACAAAGCACTGGTATTTACCACTTGACAAATATGAGCCATATTTAAAACAGTGGATTCTTGAAGAACACAAAGAATGGAAGCCAAATGTGTATGGTCAGTGTAAATCATGGTTGGACAATGGACTTCATCCACGTGCTGTTACACGTGATTTAAACTGGGGAGTTCCAGTTCCTGTAGATGGAGGAGAAGGAAAAGTATTGTACGTTTGGTTCGATGCTCCTATCGGATATATTTCAGCAACTAAAGAACATACACCTGATTGGGAAAAATATTGGAAAGCTGAAGATTCTAAAATGGTTCATTTCATTGGAAAAGACAATATTGTTTTCCATTGTATCATTTTTCCATCAATGCTAAAAGCCGAAGGTTCATACATTCTTCCAGAAAATGTTCCTTCTAACGAATTCTTGAATTTAGAAGGAGATAAAATTTCCACATCAAGAAACTGGGCAGTTTGGTTGCACGAATACCTTGAAGAATTTCCAGAGAAGCAAGATGTATTGCGTTATGTACTTACAGCCAATGCGCCTGAAACTAAAGACAATGACTTCACCTGGAAAGATTACCAGGCAAGAAATAACAATGAGTTGGTTGCAATTCTTGGAAACTTCGTGAACCGTGCATTGGTATTAACACACAAATATTTCGATGGAAAAGTTCCTGCTGCTGGCGAACTAAATGATTTCGATAAAGAAACATTAGCTGAAATTCCAACAATCAAAGCACAAGTAGAGAAAAACCTTGAAACTTACCATTTCCGTGAAGCTTTAAAAGAAGCAATGAATTTGGCTCGTTTAGGAAATAAATACCTGGCAGATACAGAGCCTTGGAAAGTGATAAAAACAGATGAAGAAAGAGTTAAGACGATCATGAACATTTGTCTTCAGATCTCTACCAACCTTTCTACTTTAATGGAACCATTCTTGCCATTCACTGTTAACAAATTAAGAGAGTTCTTAAACATTGAACCTCTAGCTTGGGAGAATATTGGTGAAAATGTAATTGAAGTTGGTCATCAAATTAACAAGGCTTCCTTATTGTTCGAAAAAATTGAAGATACAACCATTCAAGCTCAGGTTGATAAATTATTAGCAACCAAAGCTGCAAACGAAGCTGCAAACAAACCAGTTGCTCCAGCAAAAGAAAACATCAATTTTGATGATTTCATGAAAATGGATGTTAGAGTTGGTACCATTACTGAAGCTGAAAAAGTTGCAAAGACTAAGAAATTATTAAAGTTAACTGTTGATACGGGTATTGATCAACGTACTGTAGTTTCTGGTATTGCAGAGCATTATAAGCCAGAAGAAATTATTGGCAAACAGGTAAGCATATTGGTTAACCTTGAACCTAAAAAACTAAAAGGAATAGAATCGCAAGGAATGATTCTAATGGCTGAAGATGCTGATGGAAAACTATCATTTGTTTCTCCTGATCAAACAGTAAAACCTGGTTCCGAAATTAGATAAGAAACAGGATATAAAAAGAAAAGCGCTTCCCAAAAGGAAGCGCTTTTTTTATATCGATAATTTTGTTTCTTATTGTTTCAACACCCAATATGATGATTTAGGATTAGCTGCAATTGCTTTTTTCTTAAATTGGTCTACCGCTTTTCTGGTATTGAATTGATTAATTGCAACAGAAAACAAATTTTTATTTTTAATAATCATTGCAGGATAAGATTTAGAAATTAACTCTTCTTGCAAAATCTTAGCGTTTTCAACAGTTGTAAAACTGCCAGCAATCAAATAAAATTTCCCTTTACTAGTTTTTGAAATCTTAACAGCAACTTTATTTTTTTCAACTTTTGGCTCAAACTTCACCAACTCTTCTGGTGGAGAAATTTGAGGTTTTAATTGTACATGATTCTCTGTTAAAGAATTTTTATCTCCGGTAAATCCCATCGAAGCTGAATCTAACACAGAATTACGCTCCGAATTTAAAGGAAGTAAAGCTACCACTAACAAAACTGCAGCAGCGGCAGAAGCATACCAAATTCTTTTTGTGGTAAAAAATCCTTTTACCTGATGATCAACAATTGAAGGAATTCTTTCTTCAACTGGTTTATGCAGTTTTGGAAGTTCAAATTGTTCCAACCCCAAACTATCAACCAAATAATTCAGGTTTGCCACTGGTTCAAATTGTAAATTATGCTTTCTGTCCTTACAAAATGAACCGATGCCATCGATCACAACTTTTTCTCCACGCTGAATTTTCACTCGAATGTCTTCTACAAAAAACATAACAGCCTTCTCAGCTTCAGCATAACTTAAATTCTCCAAGTCTGCCAAATGATTTATCAAAAGACCATCGTTTTGTGTTAGATTACGATTGAATCCCAAATCTTTCGATGGAGGAAAAAACATTTGTTGATTTTCATCGATTCTGGCAGAACGATAATTCGCTACAAACCCACCAAAACCAGGTAAAATCACACAATCGTGCACAAACAATAAATCTTGTATGTATTTTGATATCTCATGCATAATAGACAAATATAATTAAAAATAAATGTCACTCAAATGGATAATTTACGTATAAGAACCAATCGATTAAAAATCAACACATTCCATGTTTAATTTTTAATTAATTCAATTACTCAAACCTTTCGCAAAAAAGTACTTAATTCTACTTGTTAAATAGATAGACGAATAATAATTATGAAAAAACAAATTTTAGTTGCAGGTGGTGCAGGATATATTGGATCTCACACTACAGTTGAATTACAAAACAGCGGATTCGAAGTTATTATTGCTGATAATCTCTCAAATTCAAAAATTGAAGTTTTGGATGGAATCGAAGCCATAACAGGAGTTCGCCCAATCTTCGAAAAAATCGACCTTAGTAAGGAAGATCAAACTGCTGAGTTTTTCAAAAAGTATCCAAACTTATCTGCTATAATACATTTTGCCGCCAATAAAGCTGTAGGCGAATCAGTTGCAAAACCATTAATGTATTATCGCAACAATTTAAATTCGTTGATGAATATTTTAGAAGCCATGAAGGAACACAATATTCCAAACTTGGTTTTTTCGTCATCTTGTACGGTTTACGGTCAACCAGATAAACTTCCTGTAACAGAAGCTACACCACGAAAAGAAGCTGAATCTCCATATGGAAATACAAAATCAATAAGCGAAGATATCATTCGCGATACAGTTAAAGCTCATTCAAACCTAAAAGGAATAGCGTTAAGATATTTCAACCCAATTGGTGCTCACCCAAGTTCTAAAATTGGTGAATTGCCATTGGGAGTTCCTAACAACTTAATTCCTTTCCTTACACAAACTGTAGCTGGCATCCGCCCTGAGCTTAGTGTATTTGGAAATGATTACAATACGCCTGACGGTTCATGCATTAGAGATTACATCAATGTAGTAGATTTGGCGAAAGCACATGTTATCGCAATTGAACGTTTGTTGCTAGATCAAAACGCTTCGAACTACGAATATTTTAATGTTGGTACCGGAGAAGGCGTTTCCGTTCTTGAAATTATTGAAGGTTTTGAAAGAGCTACAGGAGAAAAAGTACCGCATAAAATTGTGGACAGAAGACCTGGTGATGTTGAGCAAATTTATGCCGATACATCTTTCGCAAATAAAACATTGGGTTGGAAATCGGAAAGTACGCTTGATGACACACTACTTTCTGCATGGAATTGGCAAGTAAATATCATGGCACAAGAAGAAAAATAAACTATATACTTATATTTATACCCATGAAAAAGAAAATATTAATAACAGGTGGGGCAGGTTTCATTGGTTCTCATGTTGTTCGTTTATTTGTAAACAAATATCCTGAATATCAAATCGTAAACCTGGATGCGCTAACCTATGCCGGCAATCTCGAAAACCTTAAGGATATTGATTCAAAACCAAATTACACCTTTGTAAAAGGCGATATTACCAATTTGGAATTTGTAACTGAGTTGTTCAAGGATTTTCAATTCGATGGAGTTTTACATTTGGCAGCAGAGTCTCATGTAGACCGTTCCATTTCTGATCCTTTGGCATTTATTACTACCAACATTGTTGGAACAGTTAACCTTCTGAATGCTGCAAAAGAAATTTGGAAAGATAATATGGAGGGGAAGAGATTCTATCATATATCAACCGATGAAGTTTACGGTTCATTAGGTGAAACTGGTAAGTTTTTGGAAACGACTCCATACGATCCAAGAAGTCCATACTCTGCATCAAAAGCCAGCTCTGATCATTTGGTGAGAGCATATTTCCACACATACAATATGCCTGTAGTTCTATCAAATTGTTCGAATAACTATGGGGCAAATCAATTTCCTGAAAAATTGATTCCTCTGGTAATCAACAACATTAAAAACTCTAAGCCTCTTCCTATTTATGGCAAAGGCGAAAATGTTAGAGACTGGTTATTTGTAGAGGATCATGCCTTAGCAATTGACATGATTTATCACAAAGGAAAAACTGGAGAAACCTACAATATTGGTGGAAACAACGAGTGGACAAATATTGATTTGGTAAGAAAGCTTTGCGATATCATGGACAAGAAATTAAACCAGAAAATCGGGACTTCTCAAAAGCTAATTACCTTCGTAAAAGATCGTGCCGGCCATGATTTGCGTTATGCAATTGATGCTACCAAAATTAAAAATGAATTGGGTTGGGAACCTAGTATTCAATTCGAAGAAGGTTTTGAACAAACCATCGACTGGTATCTTGAAAATACAAATTGGTTGGAAAATATTCTTTCCGGAGATTACGAAAAGTACTACGAACAACAGTACGATAAAAGATAAAAACAAAGAGCGATGCCAATTGACATCGCTCTTTTTATATCTGATACTTTTGATTTATTCTACAGTAACCGATTTTGCAAGATTTCGCGGTTGATCTACATTACATCCGCGTAATACAGCAATGTAATAAGAAATCAACTGGAACGGAACTACAGTCAATAAAGGAGCCAAAGCTTCCAATGTTTCCGGAATTTCAATCACATAATCTGCCATATCAGCAATTACAGTATCACCTTCGGTAACAATAGCAATAACATGACCTTTACGAGCTTTTACTTCCTGAATATTACTTACAATCTTTTCGTAAGATTTATCCTTGGTTGCTGCCACAAATACTGGCATGTGCTCATCAATTAAGGCAATTGGTCCATGTTTCATTTCAGCTGCAGGATAACCTTCTGCATGGATATAAGAAATCTCTTTTAACTTTAAAGCTCCTTCCAAAGCAACTGGGAACAAGAATCCACGACCTAAATAAAGTGCATTTGTAGATTCAATATATCTCTTCGATAATTCTTTAATATCCTGATCTTTCTCTAAAATCTTAGCTATTTTCTCTGGAAGATGCGAAAACTCTTCGATTAGCTTGTGATATTCTTCCTTTTCCAAAGTTCCTTTTCTGTAACCTACCAACATAGCCATCATGGTAAGTACAGTAACCTGAGCTGTAAATGCTTTTGTTGAAGCTACTCCAATCTCTGGACCAGCATGAGTATAAACACCCGCATCAGTTTCTCTTGGAATACTTGACCCAACAACATTACAAATACCCAAAACAGTAGCTCCTGCTTCTTTTGCCAACTTAATTGCAGCTAAAGTATCTGCAGTTTCACCACTCTGACTGATTGCCAATACAATATCATCTTCAAAAATTACAGGATTTCTGTAACGGAACTCAGAAGCATATTCTACTTCAACCGGAATTCTGGCAAATTCTTCGAATAAATATTCACCAACCATACCAGCATGCCACGAAGTACCACAACCAATAATTAAAATTCGTCGTGCATTTACCAGTTTTGGAATTACATCGTTAATCCCACCAAGGAAAACTTCTTTATTTTGAGGGGATACTCTACCACGAATGGTATCATGAATCGAACTGGTTTGCTCAAAAATTTCCTTAAGCATGAAATGCTCATATCCACCTTTTTCAATCTGCTCGATATCCAAATCCAATTGCTGAACATGAGGAGTTAACTTATCGTTCTGCAAAGTTTTCAATACCAATTCATCTCGATTAATGATAGCTACATCATCATCGTTAAGGTAGATAACACTTTGAGTATACTCGATAATTGGAGTTGCATCTGAAGCAAGGAAATACTCACCATTTCCAACACCAACAACAAGCGGACTACCTTTTCGTGCTGCAATTAACTGATTTGGCTCATCTTCACAAATTACAACCAATCCATATGCACCAACTACTTTTGTTAGAGCTAAGCGTACTGCTATTTCGGCAGTAACTTCACCTTTTAGATAGATATATTCAATAAGGTTTGCCAATACCTCAGTGTCCGTTTCACTTTGGAAAGTATAACCTCTTTTTACCAGTTTTTCTTTTAAGAAAGCATAGTTTTCAATAATACCATTGTGAATAATTACAAACTTATTATTCATTGAACGGTGAGGGTGAGCATTTTCATCATTTGGTTCTCCGTGAGTTGCCCAACGAGTATGCCCTATACCTATGGAACCTGAAATATCGTGTCCCTTTACATGATCTTCTAAATCTTTTACCTTACCCTTGCACTTAAATACTTGAGTTTGGTTTGTTCGAAGTGCAATACCTGCAGAATCATATCCGCGATATTCTAATCTTTTTAAGCCATTGACCAATATAGGATAAGCATCCTTATCGCCAATATAACCAACTATTCCACACATAAATACATAAATTTCAATCTCGGTACCACTCAAGATTGGTTTATAATTCCAAATTAAAAATCACACTATAAGTCTAATTTAATACAAGTTAGCCTTAAACCTATAACTTCATTTCAATTATCAATAAATTTCTCCTAAAAATATAATAAGTTAGCTTACTCACCAAACTTAACCGCAATTTATATCCAACTTACTTTATATAAAAAAAGTGCATCAAAACCGAAGTTTAAATGCACTTTCTAATATATTTTAAGTCGTACTATTCAGCCACTAACTCATCGTAAAATTCTGAGTAAGCAGTAACGTATTCTTCTTTGTTTTTATAAGGCATAAATGGCTTTCCTGAAGCTTCAGCATAAGCTTTAATTTCCTCATTAATATTTTCACTCCCCATGATAATTGCATCAGACTGGTCGATTGCCAATTTGTGAAGTGCCACATAATTTGCATCTTCCAAAACTTTCACATCATCTTCTTCTACTCCTTCAATAATCGCTTTTGCTTTGAACTCAGAGCTAAATGGCGTTGAGAATTCATCATCATAAACAGAGAAAACCACTTTAGTCTCAGTAAACAACGGATCTTCATTAAATGCCTTTTTCAAATACAGTGGTGTTAACCCTGTAAACCATCCTTGACAGTGAACTACATCTGGAGCCCAACGTAATTTTTTAACAGTTTCCAGAACACCACGAGCAAAGAAAATAGCTCTTTCATCGTTATCTGCAAAACCATCACCGTTCTCGTCCGTCAAAATTTGTTTTCTGTGGAAGTAGTCTTCGTTATCAATGAAATATACCTGCATCCTTGCTGCCTGAATAGAAGCAACTTTGATAATCAACGGATGATCCGTATCATCAATAATCAAATTCATACCAGACAAGCGGATTACCTCATGCAACTGATTTCTTCTTTCATTAATACAACCGTAACGAGGCATGAAAGTTCTAATTTCTTTTCCTTTTTCTTGGATTCCTTGTGGAAGATATCTTCCGATTTCAGACATTTCAGTTTCAGGAAGGTAAGGGGTAATTTCTTGTGAAACAAACAATACTTTTGTCTTTTCCATATAGTCGCTAAATATTAATACAGATTATCTGCGCAAAATTAATAAAAATATTTAACAAACATCATCTTTATTAAGGGTTAAAGCACCTACAATACAATTATATGCACTTATTATTTCTCAAGTATTAATTATTTATTTTATTTGCAGTCTTAACCAAAAACCGAAAAGGTTTTGTAAGATTTTTTGAAACGGGATGGAAATAGTAAAACTTGTTGCTGAAACAAAATCAAAAATCAGCAAGTTTATAGAGGAAGGAAAAAGCATAGGATTCGTACCAACCATGGGGGCTTTACACGATGGTCACTTGTCTCTTACAGCAGAATCTGTAAAGAAAAATGACATTACAATTGTAAGTGTTTTTGTGAATCCAACACAGTTCAATAATCCGAACGATTTAAAAACTTACCCAAGATGTATTGAACAGGATCTTGAGAAACTTTCAAAATACAATCCTGATTTGATTTTTATTCCGGAAGTTGAAGAAATGTATCCTGAACCAGATACCCGAGTATTTGATTTTGGACACCTGGATAATGTGATGGAAGGAAAAAACCGACCAGGACACTTTAACGGAGTTGCCCAGGTAGTGAGTAAACTTTTCGACATTGTAACGCCACACAATGCCTATTTTGGTCAAAAAGATTTTCAACAAGTAGCTGTTATTAAGCAGATGGTGAAAGATCTTAAGTTAAACGTGAATGTTGTTCCATGCCCTATAATCAGGGAGGAAGATGGTTTAGCAATGAGTTCCAGAAATTTACTACTTACAGAGGTACAAAGAAAAAATGCTTCTAAAATATCTGAAACTTTATTTAAAGCTTGTAACTTAGCAGCCGATTTAAGTGTAAACGAATTGAAAGCTTGGGTAGTTGATGAAATCAATAAAAACCCATATCTTTCGGTCGAATATTTTGAAATTGTTGATGATACATACTTGCAGCCTATTAACAGCTGGGAAGAAAACAAGGTAAAAGTTGGATGTATCACCGTTCAGGTAGGAAAGATTCGATTAATTGATAATATAACTTTTTAAATATTAGTTAAAATTAAAATGTACATTGAAGTTTGTAAATCGAAGATTCACAAGGCATCGGTAACTGGTGCAGATCTTCAGTATGTTGGTAGCGTAACCATTGATGAAGATTTGATGGATGCAGCAAACCTAATTGAAAATGAGAAGGTTCAGATTGTGAATATTAACAATGGTGAACGCTTAGAGACCTATGTGATTCGTGGCGAAAGAGGTTCAGGTACAATTTGCTTGAACGGGGCTGCTGCCAGAAAATGTGCTGTTGGTGATGTAATTATCATCATCTCATATGCATCTATGGATTTTGAGGAAGCTAAAAACTGGGAACCAAGTTTGGTATTTCCTGACACAGCAACTAATAAATTGATCTAAATTTAATTAGAATACATGCAAAGGCTGTTCTTTCGAGATCAGCCTTTTTTTTGTGAATTAATGTAAGAATCTTCTAGATCCTCATTCACTAATTCTTTTGCTACTCTCTTACCGATAAATTACCTTTAAGCAAAATCTTTAAAAATGGATAAGCTAAAATTGATAAAAGATAAGATCATCTTCAAGAAAGAAGATGCCTTTAACCTATTGCAAACCTGGCGTTTTAGAGACGAGAAAATCGTATTTTCAAATGGATGTTTCGACATTGTTCACCGCGGTCACCTTGAGTATTTGGCTTCGGCAGCATCTATGGGAAATAAAATGATTATCGGTTTAAATACCGATTCATCAACCCAAAGGTTAAAAGGTCCTAATCGTCCAATTACCGATGAATATTCACGTGCACTTCTATTGGCTTCTCTTGGATTTGTGGACATGGTAATTCTTTTCGAAGAAGATACGCCATACAATTTAATTGATTTCATTCAGCCAGATGTACTGGTAAAAGGAAGCGATTACAAAGCTGAAGATATTGTGGGATATGATATCGTTAAAGCAAAAGGTGGAGAAATTAAAACCCTTGACTTTATCGAAGGATTCTCATCAACAGGAATCATCAAAAAAATACAACGAGAAGGATAATTTAAAGCTACAAGCCATAAGTATCAAACTTCAAGTAAGGCTTTGAAACATTTATTATTCACTGCTAATTATTAATTGTTAATTGTAAAAACGTGGTTGCTAAAGCAAAAACAAAAAGTGCCTGGTTCTGCCAGAATTGTGGAGTAGAATCTGCCAAATGGGTAGGCAAATGTCCTTCATGCGGTGAATGGAACACATTTGTAGAAGAGATTGTTGTAAAATCGAAAAACGTAAATGTGGTTGGTTCAAATGGCGATTCCAAAAACAAACCTTTAAAGATTTCCGAAATTTCATCCTCCGAAGAAAAAAGATACAACACCCAAAATATGGAGTTGAATCGTGTACTTGGAGGCGGATTGGTTCCAGGCTCATTAATCCTGATTGGTGGTGAACCAGGAATTGGAAAATCAACATTGGCACTTCAAATTGCTTTACATCTTAAAAACTACAAAACACTTTACGTTTCGGGAGAAGAGAGCGCACAGCAAATTAAACTGAGGGGAAACCGAATAAATGCCGATAACGACAATTGCTTAATTGTAAGCGAAACCTCGATGGAGAACATCTTCTCTCACGTTAAAAATACCAACCCTAATATTGTGGTAATCGATTCTATTCAAACTCTGGCAACAGAAAGAATCGAGGCAGGTCCGGGAAGCGTTTCTCAAATCAGGGAATGTACTTCGCAACTGCTACAGTATGCCAAACAATCGGCAGTTCCGGTTCTTTTAATTGGTCACATTACCAAAGATGGAAGTTTGGCAGGACCAAAAATTCTAGAGCATATGGTCGATACCGTTCTTCAGTTCGAAGGCGATCAGAACCACATGTACCGTATTTTAAGAGCTACCAAAAACCGTTTCGGATCAACATCGGAAATGGGAATTTACGAAATGCAGCATACAGGTTTGAGAGAAGTTTCCAATCCTTCGGAGTTGTTGCTTTCGCAGGAAGACGAAAGCCTGAGTGGAACGGCTATTTCTGCTTCAATAGAAGGCATGCGTCCATTCCTAATCGAGATTCAGGCATTGGTAAGTTCTGCTGCCTACGGTACGCCGCAACGTTCATCAACAGGTTTCGACTTGCGCCGCTTAAATATGCTTTTGGCAGTTTTGGAGAAACGTGCAGGTTTCCGACTTTCCACCAAAGATGTTTTCCTAAACATTGCCGGAGGGATTAAAGTTAACGACCCCGCCATCGATTTGGCTGTGATTATTGCCGTACTTTCTTCAAGCACCGATATATCGATCCCAAAGGAAGTTTGCTTTGCAGGAGAAATTGGTTTGTCTGGAGAAATTCGTCCGGTTAACCGAATCGATCAACGAATTAGCGAAGCAGAGAAATTAGGTTTCAAGCAAATCTTTGTTCCAAAACACAACTTAAAAGGATTGGATATCTCCAAGTTTAAAATCAAAGTGCATTTGGTAAGCAAGGTGGGTCAGGTATTCCAAACCTTATTCAGACAGTAGGAATTCATACAAACTACTCTTACAAATCCACAAGCTTAACTGTGAACTTGTAAATTCTCAAACTACGGCTTCATTTTTTAACACATGTTATAGTAACTTTTAACACGTATTAAATTTATTTTTTACACCTGTTATAATTTAATAACTTAGGGTATCCAGTTTTTGTACCTAAGCAAAGGCTCATTAAAACGAAACTACAAATTACCCTAAACCAATTGTTATGAGCGTAGAATATAAAGTTGTAAAATATGCAAGTCCGGGTGTTAAAGGTGGTGGAGAATACAAGTATTATCCACGAATTACCAATCGAAAAACCGTTAAAATGGAGGAGCTATGCGAACACATTTCCTTAGTGTCAACTTTTAGCGAAGGAGATGTTATGGGTGTACTGCATACATTCATAACTGAAATTCCTGATTTATTAAAAAAAAATTGCAGTATCGATTTGGAAGGCTTAGGCATTTTCTCACTTCATGCATCGGGAGAAGGATGCGATACAGAGGAGGAAGTTACTGCGCGAAAAATTACAAATACTAAAATTGCCTTTCGTCCAAGTAAAAGATTAAAAACAGAAGTGTCAGGTACTAAGTTTATAAAGGCAAGGAATTTTAAATGATGATTACATAAACTATTTGACCATTCGACCATTTGATTTTTCCAGACTTTTAGGCAAAAAAAAAGAGGATGCCTTGGCGAGACATCCTCAATAGTAAAACAGTTACTATGAATTTTTTCGAATCGGTTTGGCGTACCGAATCTGCTAGCATCGGAATAGAAAGGATAAACTGAACCTTTTCTGCTTTTCATGCCCGAAAGCTAAAATCCATAACCCAGGCAGGTCTTCTGGCTTGTTCCGGTTTTCAACTCCTTCCCATCCCGAAGTATCGGAACAGTGGAACACTTGTTAAAAACACAGATTCATAAATGAATCGGAACTTACAGCTGCGGGGACAGCTCCTGCTTTAAACAGGATTCCCTATTATTCTCCTATCGGAGAACCTGAATTGCAGTACAATTTTAAAAAAAATTACTTGATCTTGCAACAGATTTTAAATCTGATTTTTATACCGATTTGTTTCTAAAATGTCGCACAGTTTCGCTACTCTCACAGTACTCCTATAGAAATCTATTGGCATAATACATACAAGCATCTATTTAAAATTGTACTAAAAGAAATCTTCATCATCAAAATCCTCAGTGGTGCTGTTCGAATTATCATTGCTAACAGCTTCACAATCCAGGTTTATATTAACACCTCGAGGTTTTTCGAAATCTCCTTGCTTCATTCCCAAAGTTTTATCGGCATATACTTTTTGCATGTACAATCCCCAAATTGGAAGTGCCATATTTGCTCCCTGCCCTAATCTAATTCCTTCAAAGCGAATTGCTCTATCTTCGGCACCAACCCAAACTCCTGAAACCAACTCGGGGGTAATTCCCATAAACCAACCATCGGAGTGGTTTTGTGTTGTTCCGGTTTTTCCTCCAATTGGATTGTATAAATGATATTTAAATCTTAGTCTTCTACCAGTCCCTTCTCGAACAACACCCTGTAACAAATTAGCCATTAGGTATGCAGTTCTTTCATTCATTACCTCGTTTTTTTGTGGAACCGACTGAGCTAATAAGTTGCCTTTGCTATCCTCAATCTTGGTAATAAAACGAGGTTTAATGTACACCCCTTTATTGGCAAAGGAACCATACGCACCAACCATTTCATAAACCGAAATATCAGAAGTTCCTAGATATATAGAAGGTACAGCCTCAATTTTACTAACCACTCCCATTTTACGAGCCATTGAAACCACCGCTTCCGGATTGGTTTGTTTCAACACCCATCCCGAAATGTTATTTACCGAATGAGCCAATCCCCATTTTAGGGTTACCATTTCACCACTATGAGCTTCCGTCGAGTTTCTGGATGTCCAGGGTGTACCATCAGGCAAAATAAAAGTTTGTGGGATATTTGGCACCTTATCGCAAGGTGTTAAACCTTCCTGCATGGCCAAGGTATATAAAAATGGCTTGATTGTAGAGCCCACCTGGCGTTTACCAAGCGTAACCATATCGTACATGAAGTGCTTGTAATTTGGGCCACCAACATAAGCTCTTACCTCGCCGGTTTGTGGCACCATCGACATGAAACCTGCACGTAAAAATCCTTTATAATACAACATGGAATCCATTGGCGAAATAATGGTATCGCGCTCCCCTTTCCATGTAAATATTTTCATTTTAACAGGCTTTTTAAAGTTTTCTTTGATCTGCTCAAATGACAAGCCTTTCTTTTTCAGAACACGATGTCTTTCACTTCTGCGAATCGAAAGATCCATCTGATGTTCGAAGGCTTCATCACTCAAATCATCAGAAAAAGGTGGGTTTCTATGATGTTCCTTTTCCCTGTCGAATCCTTTCTGCAAATCGAGTCCCAAGTGTTCCTCTACAGCTTGCTCTGCATACTTCTGCATTCTCGAATCGAGAGTGGTGTAAATCTTCAAACCATCCTTATATATATTGTATGGTGTTCCATCTGCTTTCTGATTTTTATTACACCATCCATAGAAAGGATTGATTTCCCATTCCAAAGAATCTTGCTTGAACTTTTGCATATTCCATGAAGGATAATTTTTTCTTTCCGGCTTATTGGCAGTAAGAGACATTCTCAAATACTCTCTAAAATATGGAGCCATACCTCTTTTGTGATCCACTTTTTGGTAATCGATTCCCAATGGCAACTGTTTTAATGAATCGGCAAGCTGATTTTCCAAATAACCATACTTCACCATTTGAGAAAGAACCGTATTACGTCGTCCTTTGGTTAGCTCTGGTCTTCTAAGCGGATTAAAATATGAAGAGTTCTTCGCCATACCAACCAGCATTGCTGCCTGTTCCAATTTTAAAGAATCAGGAGTTGTATTGAAATAAACATTTGCTGCAGACTTAATACCCACTGCAAGATTTAAGAAATCATACTTATTAAAATACATGGTCATGATTTCTTCTTTGGTATAGCTTCTTTCCAACTTTACAGCTATAATCCACTCTCTGAATTTTCTAAATACGATATCTAATTTATTCTTGAATTCCTCACGAGGGAAAAGCATTTTAGCCAACTGCTGAGAAATGGTACTACCTCCTCCTGCACTGCTATCACCTGTAATCAAACCTTTAAAAACACGTCCCAATCCTCGAAGGTCAATCCCCGAGTGACTCTCGAACCTCACATCCTCTGTTGCAATTAACGCATCAATTAAATAGGTTGACAATTCATCATGATCAATAAACGAACGGTTTTGGAAATAAAACTTTCCTAACAATTCTCCATCTGCAGTATAAACTTCGGTAGCCAAACTACTTTTAGGATTCTCCAACTCTTCAAATGTTGGCATAAATCCAAAAGTACCATTGGATACTCCTGCAAAAAACAAAACAACACACACAATCCCTACAATAAAGATCGACCAAAATATAAGCAATGGCTTTTTGTAAATCTTTATTTTTGATTCACTGCTTACCTCTTCATTTCCAGGATTCAATTCTGCATTAGGATCTATTTCCAAATTTGGATTGATTTCAGACATACTACGGTATTTTTTATGAGCTGTAAAAATAGCAAATTAAATTCTAACATATAAGACGTATTTTTCGGCATTTTATTGGATTTTTGAACTACATTATAATAAGGTAATATCAAAATAATTACAACAAAATTTTGAACTTAGGTACCTTATTGTTTTACTTTGCAAAAAATTTTAACCTAAACTTCCCAAAGAACAGATTCGATATGGTAGAGAATTTAGTAATAGTTGAGTCCCCCGCAAAAGCAAAAACAATCGAGAAATTTTTAGGTAAAGATTTCTTGGTTAAGTCTAGTTTTGGGCATATTCGGGATTTGGAAAAAAAGGATTTTGGGATTGACATCAAAAACAATTTCACACCTAAATATATTGTATCTACTGACAAGAAGAAGGTAGTTACTGAATTAAAAAAACTTGCAAAGGAAGCCAAAACGGTTTGGATCGCATCCGATGAAGACCGCGAAGGAGAAGCTATTGCATGGCACTTGTTTGAAGTGTTGAAATTGAAAAAAGAAAACACCAAACGAATTGTTTTTCATGAAATTACCAAGCCTGCAATTCTAAAAGCAATCGAAAATCCTCGCGACATTGATGATAATCTTGTTAACGCACAGCAAGCAAGAAGAATATTAGATCGCTTAGTAGGTTTTGAGATTTCGCCAGTATTGTGGAAAAAAGTAAAACCTCAACTTTCAGCAGGTCGTGTACAGTCGGTTTCTGTTCGACTTTTAGTTGAAAGAGAAAGAGAAATTATTGCATTTAAACCTGAAGCTTACTACAAAGTAGTTGCCAACTTCTTTATAACTGAAGAAAATGGAAATCAGAAAACTTTAAAAGCTGAATATCCAAAGCGCTTCGCAACAAAAGAAGAAGTTCTTCAGTTTTTAGAAAGTTGTAAAAACGCAGAATATAAGGTTAGCGATATTGAAAAGAAACCTTCAACTCGTAAACCTGCAGCTCCTTTTACCACTTCAACCTTACAACAGGAGGCAAGTAGAAAATTAGGATTTTCGGTAGCACAAACCATGGCCGTTGCCCAGCGTTTGTACGAAGCTGGTAATATCACATATATGAGAACTGACTCGGTAAATCTTGCTGATACTGCATTGGCTGCAGCTAAAGAAGAAATTACCAAGCGTCATGGCGAAGAGTATGTAAAAATCAGAAAATATCAAACCAAAAATAAAGGTGCGCAAGAGGCTCACGAAGCCATCCGTCCTACCTATTTAAATAAAGAAGTTATTTCTGGTGAATCAAATGAGATTCGTTTGTACAATTTGATTTGGAAAAGAACGATTGCTTCTCAGATGAGTGATGCAAAATTGGAGAAAACCAATATTAAAATTGCTGCATCAACCAATGGCGAAGAATTTATCGCTACCGGAGAAATGATCAAATTCGATGGTTTCCTAAAAGTATACATGGAATCTACCGATGATGAAAATGGAAAACAGGAGGAAACTTTATTACCAACGGTAAAAGTTAACGATCCTGTTACAGAAGATTTCTTGAATGCAACTCAAAACTTCACCTATCGTCCACCAAGATTTACCGAAGCTAGTTTGGTGAAAAAGTTAGAAGAACTTGGAATTGGTCGTCCGTCTACTTATGCTCCAACCATTACTACTGTCCAGAATCGTGGATATGTAGTTAAAGAATCGAGAGATGGTGTTGAGAGAAAGTATGAGGTAGTTAACTTGAAAGAAAACAATATTTCTGAGGAAGTAAAAACTCAGATCACTGGTGCTGAGAAAAGAAAACTTTTCCCAACCGATATAGGAATGGTGGTTACCGATTTCTTGAATGAACACTTCCCGAATGTAATGAATTACAACTTTACTGCTGATGTAGAGAAAGAATTCGATGATATTGCTTTAGGTAAGTTGATTTGGCATGAAATGATTGGAAAGTTCTACAACCCTTTCCACGAAAATGTAGAAAAGACACTTGAACACTCAGAAAGATCAACTGGTGAAAGAATTTTAGGTGAAGATCCTAAAACTGGCAAGGTGATTTTGGTTCGAATCGGAAGATATGGTCCTATGGCTCAATTGGGAGAAACTCCAGAAGATAAAGAAGCTGAAGCTCCTAAATTTGCAAGCTTACGACCAGGACAACATTTGGAAACCATTACGCTTGAAGAGGCCATTGATTTATTTAAACTACCTAGAGATCTTGGTTTATATGAAGATAAAAAGGTAGTTGTAGCAATTGGACGATTTGGTCCATACGTGCGACACGATGGTAAATTCGCATCTCTTAAAAAGGATATAGATGATCCTATGGAGATCGATCTTCCGAGAGCTATTGAATTAATTGAAGAAAAGAGAAAGAAGGATAGAGAAAAATTCATCAAAGCTTTCGATGAAGATCCTGATTTACAAATATTAAATGGTCGATGGGGACCTTACATTTCATACAAAAAGGAAAATTTCCGATTGGCTAAAGATATCGAAGATCCTAAAGCTTTAAGCTTTGAAGATTGTATGAAAATTATAAAAGAAGGTCCTAAAAAGAAAACCACAAAAAAGGCAGCGAGTAAAAAGACGACTGCAAAAAAAACTGTGACCAAAAAGAAAACTACTACGACGAAGAAAAAAACTACAACTACCAAAAAGGCAAAAAAATAAATTTCTAAAAAAAATAATCAGGGCTGTTCTAATCAACGAACAGCCCTTTTTTATTACTATTCTAGAAACTCCTCCCTTATAATACGCCTACTATATTGTTAACCTCAAATTAAAAAATTAAAAATCCATTAACAAAATAATAAAATCATCGTAAATAAAGATTACGTAATTTACATACGTCAATCAGGTTTATAATGAGTTATACATTTTATTTGTTTAATTTAATATTTTGGTAGCTAAATATTTTTCAAAAATAGACATCTGAAAATTGTTGATAAAAGCACTTGAACCTCTGATAAAACTTGTAAGGAAGATTTATTTTTATTTACTTTACTCCTCACAGTTTTTGAAAATTACTGAACTATATAAAGTTCCATGAAAAGAATATTTTTCGTCATAATATTTATTTGTTGCACTCTGATTTTGAGGGCACAACAGGATCCACAGTTCAGTCAAAATATGTTTAATATCCTTTCCGTAAACCCAGCATATGCTGGTGCCGAGAAGGATATTGTTGTCTCAGCAATTAATCGACAACAATGGGTTGGGTTCGAAAATGCGCCCGTTACAACGGTGGTAAACCTTAGTGCTCCTGTTCAATTTGGTGGCAGAACCCATGGTATAGGATTAAGTATTGTTAGAGACGAATTGGGTTTTGAAAAAAATACGGGTTTTAGACTAAGTTACTCCTATGAGAAAAAACTTAGCAAAGGTTCTTTGTTCTTTGGAGCAAGTCTTGGACTGCAAAACAATGCATTAAAAGGAGAATGGTTTGTTCCCGAAGGAGATGACTATGTTTCAGCTCAAGATGATTTAGGAGATGGAACAATTGATGAAGGTAAAATGGTTTTTGATCCTGGATTAGGAATTTTTTACCAAACACATAACTTTTATGCCGGAGTTTCCGTATTGCATGTCACGGAGCCTTCTGTTGCATATAGTGAATCAGTAGAAATCTATTTGGCAAGACATTATTATGCGACTGCCGGATATACCTTTAAGCTTGATGAAAGCTGGGAAGTTATCCCATCTGTGTTTTATAAAACAGATGCTGTTGTTTCTCAAATTGATATAAACAGTTTGTTACGATACAATAAAAAGATTTGGGGAGGCGTTTCATATAGAGTTGATGATGCAATTGTAGGAATGGTAGGTATATTATTCAACAATGGAATTCAAGTTGGATATGCATACGATATTTCAACATCGAAAATTGCAAAAGCATCTCACGAGTTTCTGTTAACGTACAGATTCAACACTAAATTGGAAAGCCGAAATCAAAAATATAAGAGTATTCGATTTTTATAAAAAATATTAAAAATCTGTGCTTTTAGCACAATTTACAAAACCACTATGAATAAACTACTTACAACACTAGGTGTAATTGTTTTATTGTTCTTATCATCGTGTGGAAGCCGCACAGGAAATGGAGAACTTGTTGGTGTCGGTCAGAGAGGAAAATGGTTTGAGCCGAAACCTTACGGTATGGTACAAATTCCGAGAGGAAGCTTTACTATGGGGCCAAACGACCAAGACGTAGCTTGGGCACTGAACGCGACAACAAAAACTGTTTCTGTTGAATCATTTTGGATGGACGAAACAGAAATTACCAATAATGAATACCGTCAGTTCGTATACTGGGTACGTGACTCTATTGCACGTCAGTTATTAGGACAGCAATTTGAGGAATTTCTTATTGCAGAAGATGACAATGGTAATCCTATCGATCCTCCTTTCATTAACTGGGACGAAAGATTAGATTGGAATGATGAAGAGTACGTTGAAATTCTTGAAGAAATGTACCTTCCTGAACACGAAAGATTTTTCCGTAACAAAGAAATAGATACCAGAAAACTGAAATATCAGTATGAATGGGTTGACCTTCAACAAGCGGCTAAAAAATCGAACCGTTACAATTACGAAACGGGTGAGTATGAAGGTATGGTAGATGACTACAAAGGTGGTAGAAAACAAATTGAAGACAGATCTTCTTTTATCATGAAAGAAGCATTAAATATTTACCCAGATACTCTGTGCTGGATTCAAGATTTTACTTATTCGTATAATGATCCTTGGACAAAAAGATATTTCTGGCATCCAGGATATGATGATTATCCAGTAGTTGGTGTATCATGGAAACAAGCAACGGCTTTCTCTATTTGGAGAACTCGTTTCCACAATTCAGCACTAAAAGCTGAAGGAGATTATCCAGTTCAGGATTACCGCTTACCAACCGAATCGGAATGGGAATATGCAGCTCGTGGTGGAATTGCACAAAACATGTACCCTTGGGGTGGTAATTACACCAGAAACGATCAAGGTTGTTTCTTGGCAAATTTCAAGCCATTGCGAGGTAATTATGTAGACGATGGTGGTTTGGTTACTCTTCCTGTAGGAAGCTACGAACCCAACGAGTATGGTCTTTACGATATGGCAGGTAATGTTGCAGAATGGACTTCTGGAGCTTACGATGAATCAGCCTATTCTTTTACACACGATATGAATCCGAATTATGAATACAATGCACTTCCTGATGATCCTCCAGCATTGAAGAGAAAAGTGATTAGAGGTGGATCATGGAAAGACATTGGATATTACATGCAATGCGCAACCAGAACATACGAATATCAGGATACTGCAAAATCGTATATCGGTTTCCGCTGTGTAAGAACTCATTTAGGTAGATAATCTACTCATTTACTATTTATTTTTAGACCTATTCAATAAATCCGACATGAATATTACAGAACTGGTACAATCTCCGAGATGGAAAAAATTTATGGGCTACGTGTATGGTTGGGGAGCTTCCGTCGTACTAATTGGTGCCTTGTTTAAAATTATGCATTACCCTTATGCAGGCTTACTTTTATCAGTAGGTATGTCTGTTGAGGCAATTATTTTCTTCTTTTCAGCATTTGAACCACCACACGAACAACCAGATTGGAGTTTGGTATATCCTGAGCTAATTGGTTTGGAACCACGCGAACAAATGGTAAAAGGTGGCGGCGTTCAAGTTGAAGGCTTAGAACAGTTGCAACAATTACTTGAAAAAATTAGTGTTGAGCCAGATAAATTGTCACACCTAAGTCAAGGTTTAGCTAAGCTTACCAATGCTGCTGATAATTTGTCAAATCTTTCGGATGCTGCTACAGCTACTGATGGATACATTCAAACCATGCAAAAAGCTTCAGAATCTGTTGGAGAATTTTCGGGTAAATATGCCGATAGCACACAACAACTTTCTGATTCTGCAAATCAACTAAGTGCTTCATACCAAAATGCAGCTTCTTCTGTTGAAAATTCAGGAAAAGAATTTGCGGATAAAGTAAACGAGTCAGGTAATAACCTATTGAATTCATATCAGAAAATCGATCAATCCTTACAGAATGACTTTGGTAAAATTTCTGAGAACAGTGGCAATTTCAATACCTCTATGGAGGCGATGAATAATAATCTTTCATCATTGAATGCGATTTACGAATTGCAATTAAAGCAAGGTAATCAGCAGATGGAAAATGCCAAAAATGTACATCAGGATTTAGATAAGGTGCTTCAAACTCTTACTGCAACATTAGAGAATGCACAAACTTATCGCAAAGAAACTGAACAATTGAATCAAAATCTATCTGCACTGAATACCATTTATGGTAACATGTTAAGTGCAATGGATCATTCTAAGAAGAACTAGTATTAACAATCAAGCTAAGCTGAAATGGGAGCAAGTAATTGTAAAGAAACGCCACGGCAACGGATGATTGGGATGATGTATTTATTTCTGACAGCAATGTTGGCGATAAATGTATCAAACGAAGTACTGGACGCTTTTACAACAATTGATAATGGTTTATCAAAAACCATATCGACTTTTGAAGAAAAAACTGCCGTTACCTACGGAGAATTCAAAACTGCTTACGAAGCAAATGAAAATAAAGTAAAAGAATCTTGGGAATACGCTCAAAATATTAGAATACAATCTGATAGTCTATTCAACTATATTCAAATGTTAAAAGAAAAAATAGTTGAGAAAGCTGATGGCCCAGAGTATGACATGAAGAATATCAAAAGTAGAGATAATATTGATATTCCTGGTGAAGTAATGATAGTAGGAAGACATGGTAAAGATTTAAGGCAAGCCATTTCTAATTATCGAGAATTAGTTTTGAATCATGTTGATGAAAATGATGAAAGACTTCGTCATGCAATTCAAGAAACATTAGATACTTCAAAACCTGAGAAAAGTAAAAAAGGAGATCCAAATTATTCATGGGAATCCAAACTGTTTAATCATACTCCTTTGGTAGGAGCAGTTACACTTCTATCAAAAATGCAGTCTGATATCAGGAATACAGAATCTGATATCGTAAACTATCTGTTCAACCAAATTGAAGCAGAATCTTTTAGTTTTAACAAATTGAAGGCTGAAGTATTTGCCCCTTCAAGTTATATTTTAAAGGGTGAAACTTATAAAGCTCAGGTATTTTTAGCTGCTGTAGATACCACTCAGTATCCTACCGTTGTAGTTGATAGAAGAGGTGCTTTAACAGAGTATGACAATGATGGAAGAGCAACTTACACTGCTAAAGCAGATAAAGTTGGACCTGTAAAATGGGGAGGAATCCTTACATACACAACTCCTTCCGGAATTGAAAAAGAACTTGAATTTTCATCTGAATACATCGTAGCCGAGCCAAACGTAGTGGTTTCTCCTACCAAAATGAATGTATTCTATGTTGGAGTTGATAATCCAGTTAGTATTTCTGCACCAGGTTTCTCTTCAGACAAGATTCGAGCAACAATGACCAATGGAAAACTAATTCAACGAGGTGATGATTACATTGCAAAACCTCAGGTTGTTGGAAGAGAGGCTAAAGTAAAAGTCGAAGCTAATTTTGATGGAGAATGGAGACCTTTAAGAACAGTTGATTTTAGAATAAAACCAATTCCAGATCCTGTTGCCAAAATTGCTGACAAGAGTGGTGGTAAAATCAAGAAAAACCTGTTAATGGCTCAACAGGGAGTTGATGCTGTAATGGACAATTTTGATTTTGATCTTGAATTTAAAATCACTGGATTTACCGTATCAACCATCCAAAAAGGATTTACTGTTGACGAAGTCTCAAGAACGGATACCTTCACTCCTGAACAAATTAAAATGTTCAGAAATTTGAGAAGAAATAACAAAGTTTATATCGAAGATATTAGGGCGGTAGGTCCCGATGGTGTTACCAGAAATCTACCAGCTATTGTATTTAGAATAGAGTAATAAAATTTACATACGATGAAAAAAAGCTTATTACTATTAATTGGTCTGGCACTATTCTGTTCTGCGAATGTAATGTCGCAAACAAAAGCAACCAGTGTGTACAGTAAAAATCACATTAAGAATCGTAAACCAATTCCTTTCTCAAACATTCGCGAATCGGATGTAATGTGGTCGAAATTGGTTTGGAGAATTGTTGATTTAAGGGAGAAAATGAACCTTCCTATGTATTATCCAACTACTCCACAAGACGATCGTTACAGCTTAATTGATTTATTAATGTACGGCATCGAGAATGAAGGTTTAACTGCTTATTCAACAACCGATGATGAATTTAAAGAGCCAATGACATTGGACGAAATTCATGCAAAATTCGATGCACAAGCCGATACCATTATGCAACGCAACAGATTAACTGGTGAATTGGAACCAGTAATCATTCCTGGAGAAATGCACACCGATGATGTGAAGCGTTATATGGTAAAAGAGCAATGGTTCTTTGATAAGCAAACTTCAACCATGCAAGTTCGAATTATTGGTATTTGTCCAATTCGTGAGTATGTAAAAGATGGCGATACAGCAATGGATGGTGTTCAAAAGAAACAGCTATTTTGGATTTATTTCCCAGAAGCAAGACCATTGTTAGCTACACACGAGGTATTTAATCCTTTTAATGATGCAGCTCGTTATTCTTTCGATGATTTATTCATGAAAAGAAGATTTTCAAGCTATATCACTCAGATTTCTAACGTACACAACAACCGAGGAATTAGCGAATATACAGTTGGTATTAATTCGATGCTAGAAGCTGAAAAAATTAAGAACGATATTTTCGAATATGAGCATGACCTTTGGGAATGGTAGAATTTAATAAGCATTCAAATAAAAAAGGACCTCAAATTGAGGTCCTTTTCTTTTGCTGAAATATTGAGTTTAAATGTACTCCTCTCCTTTTGTTATTTTCACATCGTTCACAAATTTTCGAATCTCCTGTTCATCACGCTTTCGGCAAATCAGCAGAGTCTTATCGGTATCAACAACAATGTAATCCTTTAAGCCTTGCACAACAACCAACTTTTCGTTTGGTGCATTTACCAAGCAATCTTTCGATTCGTACAACATTACATTTTCTCCTTGAATGGCATTTTGATTGTCATCTTTTGTAGAGTGTTCATACATTGACCCCCAGGTTCCTAAATCAGACCAACCAAATTCAGTACAATATACATATACATTATCCGATTTTTCAAGAATACCATAGTCGATAGAGATATTCTGACATTCAGGATAAATCTTATCAATTGCATCTTGTTCTTTTGCTGTATCAATATCCTCAAGGATTGAATCAAATAATGCATTTACATCAGGCAAGAATTTATTAAATGCATCATGAATGGCTTGCAATGACCACAAGAATATTCCAGAATTCCAGAAAAATTCTCCCGACTCATAAAATATCTTTGCCAAATCTAAATGTGGCTTCTCGGTAAATGTCTTTACCGGATAAATATCAGAAGATTTGTCTACCGATTTTTTCCCAACCTGAATGTAACCGTATCCAGTCTCAGGTCTGCTTGGCTGCATTCCTAATGTTAGTAGTTTATCCTCATTATTTACAAAATCGATTCCCTCTTTTAAAACCTCCAAGAATTTTACTTCGTTCAGAATTAAATGATCCGCTGGAGTAACCACTACTGAAGCATTGGGATTTCTTTTTAAAATCTTATAATTTGCGTAAGCAATACAAGGCGCTGTATTTCTTCTTAAAGGTTCCAACAAAACCTGATCTTCTTTCATTTCAGGAATCTGCTCCAATACCAAATCCTTATATATGGCATTGGTAACCACAAAAAAGTTTTCAACCGGGCAAACCGAAGCAAACCTTTCAAAGGTGTGTCGAATTAAAGTTTTACCGGTTCCAAGAATATCAAGAAATTGTTTCGGTCGCAAATTTTTACTCAATGGCCAGAATCTAGAGCCGACTCCTCCTGCCATAATTACGCAGTAGTTATTTGGATTCATATTTGATTATTAATAATATGCATATAAATATTAGATATCCTAAAATACAGAAAACTCAATTCAAATCAAAAATAGTTTTGGTATTACTGAACACGAGTTACGCAAGCAATTCAATAAGTAAATTATTTGTACTTTTATCGTAAACAAGTTAAGTTATGAATCTGTTTGAACACGTTGGTAAATTCTCTAGATTCCTTCTTTTGGTACTTTCCAAACCAGAAAAGGGTAAAATATTTTTCTCACAAATTGTGAGGGAAATTCATAAGCTTGGAATCAATTCAATTGGGATTGTTGTAATTATTTCTCTGTTCATGGGAGCTGTTATTACATTGCAAACGGCATACAATATGCTTAACCCACTTTTGCCCGATTATTTGGTAGGCTATACAACCAGGGAGTCCATGCTTCTTGAATTTTCATCAACCATTGTAGGTTTGATTCTTGCAGGTAAAGTTGGTTCAAATATCGCATCTGAAATTGGATCTATGAGAGTTACAGAACAAATTGATGCTTTGGAAATAATGGGTATTAACTCTGCAAATCACTTAATTCTTCCCAAAATAGTAGCGGCTATTTTTATTAATCCATTCTTGTATGTTTTAAGTGTATTTGTAGGAATATTAGGTGGATTAGCAGCAGGATACTTAACCAGTACGGTAGCAGTATCAGAATTCATTTATGGCATTCAATATGGTTTTATTCCCTACTATATCACTTATTCATTAATAAAAACAGCTGTTTTTGCCTTTATTATTACAGCCGTTCCATCCTACTATGGTTATTACGTAAAAGGCGGAGCTCTCGAAGTGGGTAAAGCCAGCACAAAAGCGGTTGTAAACAGCAGTATCTTAATACTATTGGCTAACGTGATACTTACACAAATTCTCTTAAAATGATCAGACTGGAAAACGTAAATAAAGCATTTGGCGATTTAAAAGTCTTAAACGATATCTCCATTACCTTCGAATCAGGTAAAACGAATTTAATCATCGGTCAAAGTGGATCAGGTAAAACTGTTTTGCTTAAATCGATTATTGGTTTACATGATGTGGATAATGGTGCAATTTATTACAACGACAGAAATTTTACTGAGCTAAATCACAAAGGCAAAAAAGAAATCCGCAAGGAAATGGGAATGGTTTTTCAGGGCGGAGCATTATTCGATTCTTTAAATGTAAAAGAAAATGTGAAATTTCCTTTGGACATGTTCTCAACCATGTCGGAAAAAGAGAAAAACAAAAGGGTAGAGTTTTGTTTGGATAGAGTAAACATTAAAAATGCCAATCACCTTTTTCCCGCCGAAATAAGTGGTGGAATGCAAAAACGTGTGGCAATTGCAAGGGCAATCGCTTTAAATCCCAAGTATTTATTTTGCGATGAGCCGAACTCTGGTTTAGATCCAGTAACAGCAATTGTTATTGATAATTTGATTCAAGAAATTACCAAAGAGTTTAACATGACAACCATTATTAATACTCACGACATGAATTCAGTTATGGAAATTGGTGAGAAAATACTTTTCATTAGTAAGGGATATAAGGCATGGGAAGGAAATAAAGATCAAATCTTCAATACCAAAAATCAGGCTTTAAATGATTTTGTATTTGCTTCCGATTTGTTTAAAAACATTAAAAAATCAACCTGATTGCTTCTAAATCCATAGATTACGCAAGCAATTGTTATCTTTGCCCAACAAACAAGTTAAGTTTTCGATGAATAAAGTATTGATAATTACCATAGCCACCATTTCGATTTTTCTATTTTCTTGCTCTAAGGAAAAAAAGAATCCTCCTAAATTAAATCAGGAAGAATTTACAAAAATGCTAATTGATATTCACATTGCAGATGGTACTATGTCTGCACAGAATATTTACCGAGCTGGCAAAAATTATCGACCAAGTTATTATTACAATTCCATTTACGAAAAGTATAAATTACAACCTGCTGAATTCGATTCATGCGTAGCATACTATGCTGAAAATACAGCCAACTTTACGAAAATTTACGATAAGGTGATTGACTCTCTAAACCGATTAGAAACTAAATATCGTATTGATATAAAAAATGCAAAACTTGAACAGGATACCATAAACCTGTGGAAAAGAAAAAAACACTGGATTGTTCCAAAGCAAGGTAAACCAACTTTTAGTTTTAGAATTCCTATCACAGAAACGGGTATTTATACAGTATCTGCTGACATCAGAATATTTCAAAAAGACCAAACAGAAAATCCAACAATGGAAGCCTATTTCTGGAAAAAAGATACAACTAACGGTCCGCAAAAAATACATTTCGATCCTATTAAAATTGAAAAAGATTCCATTTTTAAAACTTATTCTATTCAATTAGAATATCCTGATACCACATATACTCATTTGGTAGGTGATTTGTTTAGTTGGGATAACGATCTTAGAATATTTACTCAGGAATATGAGATTAAGAATATTAAAATTTATAATCCTGAAATGAAACCTGACACAACTGAAATTGAAAGGGAAATAAAAAGACACATGGATCGAGAAGAATTTATTCCTGATATAAGATGAGAAAAATAACTGCCAATTATATTTTTCCAGTCAGCTCAGCTCCTTTAAAAAATGGCATAATTGTTCTTGATGATACCAATAGAATTGTGGATATTATTGACACGAAGAACAATTTTAAAGAGATTGAGAACCTAGAGTTTTATGGTGGAACCATAGTACCCGGCTTTGTTGATGCCTTTACTTTGCTTTCATACAGTAATTTTACAGCTAAAGATTTAAATGATTGCCTTGCTGGTGATTTTAATGCCAAGCTTAAGTCGAAAGTAAATTCATTACCAACCGATTTACCATCTTTACAAAGAGGCATTAACCATTTGGAAGCTTTTGGAACAAAAGCAGCAGCTGATCTGTTTCCTCATCAAGATTCACAATCGAAGAAAGAGAAGTCAAAAGTTCATTTTGTTACTCCGCATGAGAATTTAATCTATCAACTTGCGGGAAACGAAGAAGCATACACCAATTCCATTGCTTTAATAAATCATTTAGTAATGGACGTATGCGAAATGGAAATCAGAAATAATAATCAATTTTGCATTGGAACAGGATCGCTTGGTACACACCAAAAGCTTTCCATTTTTGAAGAAATGAAGCTGATTCAGCAAAAATTCCCTAAACTATCTGTTTGGGAAATCATAAAATGGGCAAGTTTAAATCCTGCTCAAAATTTAAAAATTGAGAATGATTTTGGATCTTTAGAAATCGGTAAAAAACCAGGATTAAATCTAATTTCAGGAATTGATTACACCAACAATCAGCTAACAAGTCAAGCCGAGCTAAAAATTTTGATTTAAGAAGAGAATCTTGCAGCTTTATCCAAAAGCTCAACCAACTTTTCTTCCAAAGTATCAAAAGAGAAATATTTCTTTCCCAATTGATAATTGTATTCACTGATTTCCCGATTTAACGTTTCATTATGAATCACTTCTTTCATATCCGTTAATGCTTTATCGGTAATAATATTATCCTCAAGCATAACTGTTTTAAATCCCTTACTTCCTATATCAGGCCAATAAACCGGCTTGTAATTGTTCACAAAAATTGGGCATTTTCCTAATACCGATTCAATAAATGCATTCCCAAAACCTTCATAAGTACTAAAATAGGTACTTGCTTTGGCATGAGCATAGGCATCGGAAAGAGCATAGGATTTGCTTCCAGGAGTTTGTCTTCTATTGTTCTTGATAATATGCGAAGCAAACATCACTTGTCCTTCCAACTTCAACTCATGAATTTGTTCAATCAATTCATTGTAGTACACGTTTCCCTCATCATCGGAATGACTTCCGGTAATTACCAGTTTTGCATTTGAATCTTCAAGCATATGAATTAGCTGAATGGCTGTTTCAATTCCTTTGCGACGCACAATCCGGGTAACCTGAGCCAGTATGTAATCATTCTCCTTAAAACCTAAATTTTGCTTTAAATTGATATTGGTTTCATTAATCTCACCAAAAGGCAGGTCAAAATTCATAACATTGGGCACAACAACAGATTTCCTATCGAATCTTGTTTGCAATGTATCTTTACCGTAAGTATTAATTACTGCATGAAAAACATTAGGCAATCGCAATGGAAAATTATCGGCTACAATTTGATTAATTTCCGGATATGGAGAAAGATACCTATCCCCTCTTTCCCAATAAAAATCATGATCGTGAGTAATGCTAGGTAATCCTAGCTCAACTATTGCTTTCTTAATACCCAAGCCCATTTCCAGATGTGCAGGCAAAGCTGAAGCATTCTCAGAAACAAAAACATCAATTTTCTTTTCTCTTGCCCAATCAACAATCTTATTTCCAATTAAATCGGAATAGAAATGGATATGCTCCAAAAGTTCTGGTAAATTATTATCCGGAAAGTGAAATGCTTTCTTTTGTCCCCAAAAACCTTCAGGCGAGAAAAAAGACATTTCAGGTACCAATGTTTCAAACTGAGGATCTAATTTTCTTTCCTCGAACTGTCCGGATAATGTGAACACTTCGTGTCCCATTTTTCGAAATACTTTAATCCATTTTTCAGTTTCCAAAGCAACTCCATCAACACCTCCAATTCTTCCGATAAGTATCCCGATTCTCATATCAAATTCTTTTTTGCAACTTTTTATTTACGACAGTATTTCCCAATTGTTTCTACAATTTAAGTGTTTTTTATGGAAGGTGCGATATATTATTTTTTTGCTTGCTTATTGGCGGTAAAAGTATAACTTTAAGTTTATTACCATTACAAAACTCAGAGTAAACACATAAACTATGTTAAAATTTACGATCAGAGCAATCTGTTTTTTACTGATTTTCACAAATACATTACTGTGCTTTTCGTGCAACAACAGTACTAGTTCAAAAGAAAGTAAACTGGAAAATAATCTCGCACAACCACAGAAGTTTGGTCCGGTAAAAAAACTCTTCTACAATGTTCCAAGTCCTATACAGGTAACTGAATTAATGAAGAAAATGGACCTTCCTTATCAACCAGATTTAATGAACTCTGTGAACAATGCCGATAACTATTTATCGCAAGCCGATATTGCAATCAATATTGGAATTTATGGTGCTGACTTAAGCTATATCCGTATTTACAATCAATTTCAGGATGCTGCCCGATATCTTGCTGTAATTAAGAAATTCACACGTGAATTAGGCATCCCTGAAGAGCAGGAAAAAATTACAGCCAAAAGGGTAGAGGAAAATATTGCGAATCAGGATTCCTTATTAAATATTATATCCGAAACATTCACCAAATCGGATAGTTATTTGAAAGAGAATCAACGTGGAGGAACTGCAGCACTAATAGTATTTGGCGGTTGGATAGAAACCCTATACCTGGCCACAAACATTATTGATTTAGATAAACCTCAAAAAGAGTTGGTAAGCTTAATTGCACAACAAAAACATTCTGTTAAAAATTTAATTGGTTTGCTGAATCAATATCGAAATGATGAAAAAGTTAATGAGATATTACCTGATTTAAAAAAGCTAGATGCCAAGTTCAGAGAAATTGAACAGGTTAAAAAAACACCATCAAGCTTAAAATCGAAAAATGGAAAAACTATAATTCAAAATAAGGTTACATTAACCGCTTCGAACGAAACGATTAAAAGCATTCACGAAATTAACAATCGAATAAGAGCCAAGCTTACCGAATTATAATTTCTGTTTAAACTCACTACATATGAAGATATTATTAAAACTCATCATATTCTCAATTTGCATTTTGGCTTTACCTAAATTCACTTTAGCCCAATGTAATGAATACACAAAAAAGGAATGTATTCCACAATTGAATCCTTACACCTTTAATGGGCAATTAAATAATGCAGTACTTTCTCAAGGAGAAACTGCTGAACTGCAATTGACTTTCTACAAAGACCAGGAATATAGAATTCTTGTAAAAGGGGAAGAGCAATTGGGAAAAATACAGTTCCAACTGTTCGATACTGAATACAACCTACTCTACGATAACGCAGATGAAGATCATACCAACCTATGGGATTTTATGGTTGAAAGTACCGATGATTTTATCATTCGTGTGTTGGTTCCCGAAAATATGACCAAAGAGGAAATTGAAAGTGGATGCGTTTCGATTCTAATTGGATTTAGAGCATTTGGATCAAGAACGATATTTAAGTAGCCATTTGCTTCTTGACAAAAGTTTATAATAAAAAACAAGCTTGCCAAATTTGGCAAGCTTGTTTTTTATCTTGTATCGTAGAGTAATCTATTTCAGTAAAAATTTCGCGTTTCCGATATGATTTCCTTCCGCAAATACATCAACTTTGTATTCTCCAGAAATTAAACTTCCATCATTGTCCCAAAAAATTGCAACTTCCAATTCGTCTCCTTCATAATCGATTTCGCGCTTTGCAGAGTAAACCAGCTTGGTATTTTCAAAGTCGAATAACAAATTCTGCGGATTCCCAAGAACCACCTCATCAGGACGAGTTAAACGAACAAAAATTTCTTTAGCTCCTGTAGATGCTGTAATATTTTTGCGTAAGGTAAAACTGGTTTTCAATTTTACTGTTTTAGAGATTTTTTTAACCGTTTTACCCTTTTTATTGATTGGATAACAAGTAAGTCCGGCAACATCAAGAGTAGCAGCCTTACTAATTACTTCTTTCATATTCTCGGTTGATTCCTCAAGCTTTTGGTTTCTCTCTTTTACCCAGTTAATTTGTTTTTTAACTCTTACATTTTCAGCAGTCAACAATTGGTTTCGAGTATTTAGGGAGTCGATCTGAACGATGTAATCTCTAAGAACTTCTTTCAATGTTCCTAACTCACGCTTGTATTTGTTAATCTCTGCATACGAATTGTTTCGAAATATTCTCATTCTTTCCAGAAGTTCTGAGATTTTTTCTTGCTCCATTTTTAACTGAACATTTAGAGTATCGTTGCTTGTTTGCAATGAATCATAGTCAGCAGAAAGCAATTCTAATTCACTTTGCAAGCTTAGTTTTTCAGCAGTAATTTCCCCAATATATCTTTTGTTTTCGCGATGTTCCGAGTAGTACATTACTGCAATAACAACCAATACTATTCCCAATCCTATTAGAACGCCTTTGTAAATCTTATCTTTCTTCTCGTTTTCCATATCTCCCGTGGTAATTCAGTCTTTTTAATGTTTCGTGCAAATTTACTTATCTTTTTTAAAAAATCCCTGTATCCATCATGTTATCAGATCATAATTTCTGATTTATAATGAATATACAATAAAGCTTTAGTCAATTATTGTACCAAGTCAAAAATTAAAGCACAAAAAAACGGAACTATCATTAAATGAAACAGTCCCGTTAAAACTAACCCACAGTTTTTACTATTATAGTATGTAGAATTTTTCTACTAAAAGTTGCCAATTTTCACACCCAAGTATATGGTTCTTGGATTTAATGGCCCGTAAACATATCCTGCATCACGGCTTGGACCTCTGTCAAAATCATCTTGGAATGAATTAAAAATGTTCTTTACACCAAAATCAAATTGTAGCTTTACCTCTCTACCCAAATCAAAGTGGTAAGCAAAATTGATTCCCATATCCATAAAATCATCAGATTTTACAATGCTCTCTGTTGTAATTTCCTTTTCGTTTGGATCTAAACCTCCTGCAAGATGAAGAACATCCATAGAACCTGTGTATGAGCCGCTAAATGTTGCAGTAAACTCGTGAATTGGTTTCCAGTTCATTGCGAAATATCCATAACGCTCTGGAGTTCTTAAAATATTTTTGCTCGAACTATCTGATGCATCATCATCATCACCATGATCGATTACCTCATCGTACTTGCTTGATTGAAGCGTCATCCCCATCTGGAAGTCAAGCTTGTATGATGGAGCCAATTTGAATTCAATATTTGCTCCTTTTACAACAGCTCCTTCGGCATTTTTTCTTAGAGATACCACATTTCCATCTGCATCAGGATCGCTAAATTCATTCACGAATGGGTCTTTTAAATCTGTGTAAAAACCTTCAACCAAGAAATAGGTCTGAGTTTTTCCAATGGTCTTGGTAAAGTCTAATGATGCAGTAAAACTATTCGAAGTTTCCTCTTTCAAGTTAGGATCATTTTCATGAATGATTCTTCTGGCTCCTGAAGCTTCGATATGCAAATCTTCGTTAAAAATTTGTGGAGCTCTAAATCCTCTTGCATAGCTAAAGCGAAGCTGAGTTGGCTCCGATAATTTGAACAATACATTGGCACGAGGGCTAATTACAACATTCGAATCATCGCTTCCATTCTCGTCGTTGGTAATGTTGTACGAATCCATTCTAACTCCCAAAAGGAAATTCATAAATCCTAAATCCCATTTACTTTGAGCAAATGCTCCAATGGTGTTCGATTTTTGATCAGCAATGTTGGTAGTTGGAACAAATTTCGAAGTTTCAATATCGTAATATCCCAACTTATCATCTTTCAATTTGTTGTATACATTCTCAACACCAAAAGTCAAATCAGCAGGAGAAAGTAAGAAGTTATCAAGCTTAGTATGCAATTGTGCTCCCACAGAAATCGCCAAATCATCGGTTTTACCATAAGAGCTATAGTCTGGAATATAACGCGACAATATTTTAGAATGCTTTTCTGCTCCATAATAAGCATCTCTATCGATGTGTTGAGCCGATGCAAAAACAGACAATTTTGTGTGTCTATCCTGATTAAAGAATTGATCCCAAACAACTCCTCCTGAGTTAATTCTATGCTCTACTTGTTCTGCAACTTTTGCTTGATGAGCTGGCAAGTTCAACTGATCACCACCTCTACGAAACTCATCAACAATATGGTATTCAAGAGTAAGTTTGCTTAAATCACTAAATCTGTGGTAAGCTCTTAAACCTGCACTTAAATTTTCGATCTTCACCAAGTCAGAATATCCATCATCATTGGCATCCCAATCATCACGCTGGCGGTTCATTCCAAAAATAAAGATTCCACTCTTATTATCCTCTGAAACAACCGAAGCATTAAAGTCAGCAGTAAAATCATTTCCTACACTTCCTGCTCCATCAGCACCTACTCCTACAGCACCATACTTAAATCCTGCTTTAAATGAATTGCTAACAGGATCTTTTGTGATGATGTTAATAGTACCTGCAATGGCATTACCACCAAAAAGAGCAGATCCACCACCACGTACAACTTCCACGCGCTGTATCATATTAGATGGAATATGTTCTAATCCATAAACTGCAGCCAAACCACTAAAAATTGGACGGCTATTAATCAATATTTGAGTGTATGGACCTTCCAAACCATTCATTCTAACCTGCGAAAAACCACAGTTGTTACAATCATTTTCAACACGCAAACCTGGTGAAAACACCAAACCATCAGCCAAGTTGGCTGCAGATGTTTGCTCCAATAATTTTGTCGAAATTGAGTTTACAACAACCGGCGCATCTTTTCGCTGTATATTATTTCTATCGGCAGTTACAACCACCTGATCCAAACCGATAAAGTCTTCTGCTATAGTAAATTCAATAGAGACTCCCTTTCCTTCTTTCAAGTCACATTCCTTTGACTTGATCTGATATCCTACACAGCTTGCCACTACATGGTAATGCCCCATAGGAACATCTTCAATAACAAATTCTCCTTCGAAATTGGTTACTGCACCAACAGAAGAACCTTCTAGTGCAACTGTAGCGTAAGGGATAGGTTCTTTGCTATTTACATCAATAACTTTTCCTTTAATGCTAGCGGTAAGTTTTTCTGCATTTGCAGAAAACGAGAAACCAATCAGCATGCAAATGCCGACAAGTAGATGAGTTAATATTCTCATTTCTTAGTATTTATAGTTTATGTAAATGTTTGTCAGAATTGACATGTGCAAAAAGATCAACTGAGCCATGAATGCAATGTATCATCAATTTTACACCAATAAATAATAGAGTTCTGTACTCAAGCCTTTGAATACAGCAATGAATTACTATGCCAAAACAGGAGGAGCCCTATTGGGTAGAAGGGTGGCAAGTAAATTTTTCTTTACATGGTAATGATAAACTTTCGATACATCAACCGATTTACCTCTCAACATAGCTACAATAAATACCGCAGCCAGTATAAAAAAGAAACTTGTTAGTTGATTAATCGAAAAACAATCCTGAGCGGAATGTGAATGACCATTAGCTCCCTGAGAACTTCCAGAACTTTGAAAAGGGTGAGCGTGAACAATTAATTGTCCCTGATCATTTTTATGAACGTGCCAGTTGAATACAGCATTGCCCGCCAGCATCAACATAGCTGGTAAAAGGATGCAGACAATTGCCTTTTTGTATTTTTCAAACAAATTCACGTTCTATTCTTATCATTACGTTAATAAGCAACAAAAATAGACCAGCTATGTTCAGCAAACAATACCTAATTGTAGGTATATTTCATAAACAGTATGTTCTACAACATTTTTTGAGTAATTATACGAAAAGGCACTTATTCATAACCTCTTCATCGATAGATAAACTCGATGGATTTGTCTTATCTATAGAATTTATTCGTGCATAATAATCATCCATGCTACAAATCATTTCATGCTTGTACAAGTACCACAATTGTACATTTTGCCACAATTTTTCGCCAGGACCGTATTTTGCTCGCCACTCGTAAGCCTGTTCGGTTAATTGTTCAGATTCTGAACCAAATCGGTAGAAAACATTTTTAAAAGAAATGGGATCAATTCCTGTTTGTTTCGCCTCATCATACTTAAAGTCTGCAAATTCTATCAACTCCTGTATTTCCTTGCGACCTTCGAAATGCGAGTCGACAACAGAAAATTTGTGCAAGCGATCTACAAATCCCGCCCCCGATACATTCAGATACTTCTTGCAATACTTCTCTAATTCAGAAAGTTGATCTTTTAATTTGGCATTGCCATCAACCGAAACAATTTGAGAAGAAATAATATCATCCTCGTTAAAGGAAATTTCGTGTACAAACATCGAACTCAGTTCATCCAATACCTTCTTTACAAAATCAAGATTCATGTTATCGCTTTCACAAATCAACAAGAAATGATCTTGATACCGAATCAATCGAACCAATTTATTTTCTACATGAAACTTTAAACTTCTTTTTAAAAACAGGCCTTTCCTATTCAAATAAATGTACAATTCAGTGCTTTGTTCATTATCCAAATTTGAAAACTGAATCAACTTGTCGTAATGAATCGAATAAGAATCCTCAATCAAATTCAAACGATCCGACACAATCAATTCCCCTTCACTTCCCGGCTCACAATTCACATGATTCAAAATACACACCCCATTATCAACTGCCGATTTAATGATCGAAATCAACAATCGATTGGCATTTATTTTGAATTCACTTTCAAGGCAAACAAAAGCACCTGCGCTTAATTGCAGGCTCGATTCATATCGAGGCAAATCCTTTTCTTTGATGGTATTGGAAAATAATCCGGCAAAACGCTTCTTCTCTTTCTCCACATGAAGGTATTCATCCGGAAGAATCAAATGAGGAAAACGCTCGCGCAAACTTATAATGGATTTCTTCCCTGCATCTTTGGTATCTACTACGGTGTGAAGCACATTTTCAAAATCATTCTCACAAAACAATGCACAACGGAATCCCAAGCCCGAAGCAATTAGGCAGAACAAAGCCTCTTTGAAACCACAGCTTGTAAATACAAAATCAAACTTGTCGCCAGTAGCTTCCTCTAAAAATTTTTGCCTGTTTTCTATCGAAAATGCAGATGAATCAACCATTTTACTTTTATTAACTTATTTTTGTACTTAAACTTTGTAATTTTGTTGCGAATATCAATTATCAAAACCAATCAATTTGAAAAAGATAGCTTTAAATATCCTTCTGGGATTATCAGTTTCGTTATTTATATATTCTTGCGCTAATCAGGGTTACCCAACCGGTGGACCTGAAGATAAGACACCTCCAAAAGTTACGGAAACTAAACCTGAAAATTACGCCCTTAACTTTAAAGGTGGCAAAGTAGAGATTTTCTTCGACGAATTTGTCAGACTTGAAAATATCAATGAAAAGTTTGTGGTTTCGCCTCCTTTTAAGAAAAATCCGATCGTAAAGTTAAAAGGAAGATCGATATATGTAAAATTAGAAGAAGAATTAAAAGAAAATACCACTTATACTCTTGATTTTGGTGATGGTATTGTGGACAACAACGAAGGAAATCCTCTGGGCGAATACCAGTTTGTATTTTCAACAGGCGAAACAATCGACTCTTTAAGTATTAAAGGGAAAATTGACAATGCCTTTGACGAATTGCCAGTTGAAAAATCGATGGTAATGGCATACCTGAATACTCAGGATTCGGTGCCATTAACCACCATTCCCGATTACATTGCTTTAACCGACTCGGCAGGATATTTTCAATTGAATAACCTACGCGAAGGAACTTACAAGCTATTTGCCATTGTTGATGGCAACAAAGACTATTTGTACAATGGTCCCGGCGAAATGATTGGTTATTTCGATGAGCTGATTGTTCCTTCAGCTCACCGCTTTGAGCAATTGGATTCTATTGGTGGCGATTCTGTTATGATTAAAAAAGCAACAGCTTTGGAACCCAATAACATCCACATTAGAATGTTTGATGAAGAAGATCCGTTGCAATACCTTACCGGATACAAAAGACCAAGAAGAGAGAAGCTAGAATTTGAATTCAATGCAAAAAGAACAGATAGTTTAAAAATTGATTTTGTAGGATTTGAAGAGAATCCAAATTGGTTTTTGGCTGAAATTAATCCAACAAAAGACACGCTTGCTTTTTGGATTACAGATTCGACCATTTACAAACGCGATACTTTATTGGCAGCATTGCAGTACCTAAAAACGGATACTACAAATCAGCTTAGCTTATTTCAAGATACCGTAAAGCTGAACTTTAAAGACAAGAAAAAAGCAAAACAAGCGAAGAAGAAAAAGAAACAAGTAAAAATTAAAAAGCCTAAATACCAGTTTAGCTTTAAAACCAGTTCGACACAAGATTTGCACAAGAACATCGCGATGCGTTTCGATGAACCTTTGGCTAAAATTAATTACGACAGCATTCATTTTTACCAATTGAAAGATACCTTGGAAATTCCTGCTGATTTTAAGATCGAGAAAGATCCAAAAAATCTGTTGCAATACAATTTCATTGTTGACTGGCAGCCTGAAACCAAATATAAAATCGATATCGACTCAACTGCATTCCAAAACATTTACGGTATTTACAGCGACTCTTTCGAAGGAAAAATTACCACTCGCGAGTTGGAACATTACGGCAAGTTGTTCATGAATGTATCTGGTGTAAAAATGCCTACTTTGGTACAATTGCTCGAAAGTGGAAAAGAGGAGAAAATAATTCAAACCAAGAAAATAAAATCCGATCAAACGATAATTTTCGATTACCTGGAACCTAAAACTTACATTGTAAAAATAATTGAAGATCGTAACGAAAATGGAGTTTGGGATACTGGTAACTACAATGAAAAAGTTCAGCCAGAACAGGTATACTATTTCTATAAAGAATTAAAAGTACGATCGAATTGGGAGGTTGAAGACAGAATCATGATTCCTGCAAGCAAAGAAGTCATGTTCCAATCGCATGAGCACGATCATGACCACGATCATGAGGCAGAAGAGATGCAAAAGGCGATCGACAAAAAGGCAAAGAAAAACAAACGTAAATAATGATACCGATTCTTTAATGAAGAAAGTATTTAGTTCTTTTCACTCCTAAATACTTCTCATTAATAGATCGGCATTATATCAATCAATAATTTCATATATAAACGATATAAAATGTCAGTTTTAGTTGAATTTGCAATATTTCCAACCGATAAGGGCGATAGCGTTAGTTCGGAAGTTAGTAAGGTAATCGACCTGATCCGCGAAAGCGGGTACAATTACCAACTTACTGCCATGGGTACTTTATTGGAGACCGACACCATGGCACAGGCTTTAGAGGTGGTGAACCAATCGCACGATATCTTGGCCGAAAACTCGAATCGCATTTATTGCACAATGAATATCGACAGCCAAAAAGGCAAAGACAATCGCCTAAAAACAAAGGTTGAAGCCATTGAGGAGAAGATTGGTAAGGTTAGTAGGTAATGCGAGGTTAATTAAGAGTAAGAGAATGTAATCATGTTTTTCTCCTTTTTAATCTATTGTTTATACACAAACATGAAGTAACTATTGATTAGGAACAAATAAATATTATACAGTATTTTCATACTGAGTTTTTCCCTTTTAGGGAACCGTAGCGAAGCGGAGCTCGTGAACACATTAGTATGAAAATTGTTTGTGAACCAAATCCCGACAGGGAAAAGGGTGAAATGAGAAATATAATCAAAAATACACCCTTCTGGCTGTCGCCATCTCCCCTAGGAGGGGAGAACTTGAAAATTAAACGATTGTCTCTTTATTGGTTCGTCGAATTATTTATACGAAAATAATGTGTAAGCAAGAGTATCATTAAATAGAAAAACTCATTTCGTAAATGAAGAGATAAATTAATAAACCAACAGCCTTTCTTAAAAGCTGTCAGAGTCTATTTTCCAATTGTAAATCATCAATTAATGCCCTTATCCTCATCAGTAATTAAGTGTACAAAAACACTACTTGTATTTTTACTCTTGTATTGTGCATTTGGCAACAATGCTTCAGCACAATGCCTCGAAAAGAATTTTGCCTTCGAGGCTGGAGAGAAGTTAACCTATCGTGGTTATTACAACTGGGGATTTATATGGGTTGCTGCCGGCGAGGTAAACCTTAGCGTTGAGCAGAGCAAATACAAGGAAAAGGATGCCTACAAATTTTATGGTACAGGTAAAAACCTAAAGGCTTTCGATTGGTTTTTCCACTTGCGTGATACCCTTACTGCCTATACCGAAAGAGAGAACCTAAGACCATTGTATTTCGATAGACGAACCCATGAGGCAAAGTATCATGCCCATCACGAGTATTGGTTCAACTACTCCGACAGCACTATACTTTCAAAAATTCAGAAGCGTGAAAAGCCTGAAAAATTAGATACTCTGGCCAACAAACCATGTACATACGATATTCTATCGGTGGCCTACTATGTGCGTAATCTGGATTTTAGCAAATACAAAAAGGGCGATAAAATTCCCCTGTCGATGCTGGTTGACAACGAAATTCATTCGCTATACATTCGCTACAAAGGGGTGGAAGTTATTAAAACCAAATCGGGCGAAAGGTTCGAATGCCTAAAATTTTCTCCCTTATTGGTGAAGGGAACCATGTTTAAAGGCGGAGAAGACATGACCGTTTGGCTGAGCAACGACGACAACCGAATTCCCATACAGGTTGAAGCCAAAGTTTTGGTAGGAAGTGTAAAAGGAATTCTGGATTCCTACGAGGGATTGAGAAACTCCAAAAATTCCTTCTTTAAAAAGCGAAATGGCAAGCTTGAGATTGAGGAATAGTGTAATTCTTTCTGTATAAAAACATCTTCCGCACATCCTCTAAGTGTTGCCACACCCTTTTTTGTTACATCCACACCTATTTTTATTTGCTCCACACCTTTAATCACTACTGCCACACATCCACTTATTTACTCCACACCATTAATTAAGCTTTCCACCCATTCTCTCATGTCGTCCACATAGTGTGGACATGTTCGTTATTAGTGTGGACGCTCTGATATAGAGTGTGGAGATAGTCATCCGATATGTGGCCCTATTATTTTTATATGTGGATGTGTTTGGAAACTATGTGGTCGTAACAGTTTTGTATGTGGCGTTATTAAACTATGTAACGGAATAGTTCTCCATAATCATTGAGCCAACTTTAAAGAACAGACTCTATTTAAGGCTTCTAACGCAACCATTAACTCATAATAACATCTACTAAAAAAGCCGTTACTATGAAAGCATACAAATTCATTTTAATTATTGTTTTGATCTCGGTATTAGCTTGTGAGCAAAATACTGACAACGATATAGAGAAACCAGATTATGAGTTTGTACCTACGGATGTTTTAGTAAAAATTAAAGGATCCTTTACAATCAATAAAGTCTTTGATTTTATAAATAGCTTAGATCTTGATGTTGAAAACATACACTCACAAGTTTATACATCAAATCTTCCTTCAGATAGTTTGCAGTATGTCCTGAACTATTTAAATGAAAAGCCATATACCAATGATGGCAACACTTGGTTCGTTAATGGATACTTACATTATCAAACAAAAGTGATAACTATATTTCCTAGGTTTTTTGATATTAAGAACAAACCCTATCAGTTAGATTGGCTCGATTCTATGAAAATCTTAAAACTAAAAGAACAAACAGAAGGTGAAACCGCTGGTTGTATAATTTTCTTTCATGTTCCCGAGGGAAAGGAAATGGAATGGAAAAAGAAATTTGAAAAATATGATTTTGTAGAGTGGGCAGAATTAAATCATATTATTGATATAGAGCTGCACTAATTCATAACAAGTATGAATTTCTTTCTACGCCAAGTTTATAAAACCTACTTCTTCTCAATCTTAATTTCGAACAGCTTAGGCCAGCGTTTGCCAGTTACAAACATTCTTTGTGTAGCCTCATCCCAGGCAATTCCGTTTAGAACATCGTCGTTTTTGTCTAGGTTAATTCTATCCTTTTTCTTTAGAATTGTTCCCAAGTGAATGCTACCTTCTACTCTACCCGTTTCAGGATTGATGATTACAATTCGCTCGGTTAACCATACATTGGCATAAATTTTACCATTAATGTACTCCAGCTCGTTTAGGTTGGTAACAGCGCCGTTGTTGTCATACACTTCAATGGTACGTTTCTTTCCGTAATTGGTATCATCAAGAAGGGTAAGTACATTCGAGCCATCAGAAACTACCAATTCATTATTCATGGCAGTAATTCCCCATCCTTCGCCATTGGTAGTCTGTACTTCGAAGAAATCAATCTGTTCGAAAGTTTCAGGATCAACCACAAATGCTTTTCGTGCATGCCAGGTTAGCTGTATAATTCTGTTTTTGCTATAGGTAATTCCTTCTCCGAAATATTCCTGCTCCAAATTTTTAATGGAAATGGCTTCACCATTTTCCAAGCGCACTTTTCTTAAAGACGATTCGCCATGCTGGCCTGTTCCTTCGTACAAAAATCCATCATGAAAAAACAATCCTTGTGTGTAAGCGCGTCTATCGTGAGGAAATGAATTTACAATTTCGTAAGCATAATCAGCAGGAACTTGATTCGACTTTAAGTTGATGTAAGTGCTTACCAAACCAACTGTTCCATTTTCATGATAAGCCATCAACTTCATATTGTGCTTACCCATTTTATCCTTTGTTGGCCTCCATTTTAAATTCCATGGTTTCGAAGTAATGGTTTGTACCAATTCGCCATCGCCCCACAATTGCAAAGAATCAATATCGCCAGCTTTTTTCTTCGGATGAACCAAAATTTCAATCTCTTCGCCATAAGCAAATACATCTCCTCTTTTAGGTGCTTTTAATCGCATGCTATTTACAAACTCGATGGTTTTAGCAGCAGGAGCAACTTCCTTTTTCTCAGTTTCAGGTTTTGTAGCACCATTGTTACCACAGCCTGATAGAATAAAAAATAGAGAAGAGAAGAGAATTTGAAATTTCATTGTTGTATTTGGTTTAGTGTTTGGTTTGATAAAAATAAAAAAACTGTCCCGATTACTCAGGACAGTTTCAATGTTTATTTTGTGATTTCCCATTCAAAACCATCTTTGGTATCTTTCACCACGATGCCTAAATTGGTCAATTCATCTCGTATTTTGTCGGCCGTAGCCCAATCTTTGTTCTTTTTGGCCTCGTTTCTGGTTTCAAGCAAAAAGGCAATTACTTTATCAAGCAATTCATTGTTGCCCCCATCATCCGATCCTTCTATCTGCAAACCTAAAACATCAAACACCAAAGTATTGTATAGTGTTTTCAGGCTTTCCAAATCTTCAGCAGTAATACTTTCTGTTCCTGCTGCCAACGAGTTAATCATTTTCACACCATCAAAAAGGTGAGCGATTAATATTGGCGTGTTCAAGTCATCGTTCAATGCCTCGTAACATTTGGTTTTCAAATCAGCAACATTAATGCTCGAAGAAGCTGATGCCTGGATTTTATCTAAAGTAGCAATTGCAGCCATCATTCTGTTGAATCCTTTCTCCGCAGCTCTTAATGCATCGTTCGAGAAATCAAGCGGACTGCGATAATGTGCTTGCAACATGAAGAAACGAACGGTCATTGGGCTATAAGCCTGATCTAACACATCGTTTTCGCCCGAAAACATGTTCGAAAGTGTAATAAAGTTGCCCAAGGATTTACCCATTTTCTGACCATTAATGGTAATCATGTTGTTGTGCATCCAATATTTTACAGCTTCCTTGCCGTTTGCTCCAGTTGATTGCGCAATTTCACATTCGTGGTGAGGGAATTGTAAATCTAATCCACCTCCGTGAATATCGAACTGTTCACCTAAATATTTCTCTCCCATAGCAGTACATTCCAAGTGCCATCCTGGGAAACCATCACTCCATTTCGATGGCCAACGCATGATATGCTCTGGTGCAGCTTTCTTCCATAGAGCAAAGTCAAATGAGTTTTTCTTCTCGCTCTGACCATCCAATTCACGAGTATTCGAGATCAACTCCTCAATCTTACGACCTGACAATTTTCCGTACTCATGTTTTTTGCTGTAAGCTTCTACATCAAAATAGATAGAACCATTGCTTTCGTATGCAAAACCATTGTCCAGTAATTTGTCAATCACTTCCATTTGCTCAATGATATGACCCGATGCACGTGGCTCGATACTTGGCTTACGTACATTCAAATCGTCCATATCCTTGTGGTAACGATCGGTAAAATATTGAACAACTTCCATTGGTTCAAGCTGCTCTAAACGAGCTTTCTTAGCAATTTTATCTTCTCCCTCATCGGCATCGTTCACCAAGTGACCAACATCGGTAATGTTACGAACGTAGCGAACTTTATACTCTAAATGAGTAAGATATCTAAAAAGTAAATCGAAAGTAATTGCAGGACGAGCATGACCTAAATGAGCATCGCCATAAACTGTAGGACCACAAACATACAAACCAACAAATGGTGCGTTAAGTGGTTCGAACAATTCTTTCTTTCGCTTTAGTGTATTATAAATGAACAACTTGTTTTCCATATCCGTAATGTAATTCGAATTTTTGTTTGGGGCTGTAAAATTATAAAAAATTATGGCTCTTGTGGCTTATTCTTGTCAATATCTTTAGATTCCTGATAGATAGCTAAGCATAGTTTAATAATTATTTTACCTAAGTTTTTGCTGAAATAGATTTGTACTTCTATCTTTGTCACAGCAATACCGCACTTGAACATCTTGTTTGGTAGTAATTTCGACAAGATTGATAATTCCGGATTTACCTCTCGAACGGAATTTTATCAGAACTCAACAAAACGTACTACAAATATGATTTTTAGTACAATTCTGCATTTGTATTTTATGCAGATAATAAAAAGTAAAAGAGAAGTAATGAGTTCAATACCCATTTTTAAGATTATTATCACTACATTAATAATTGGGTAAAAGCTCACAAAATCTTATGGCTAAGATTTAAAAGATATGACTAGAAAAAAAAGAAAACAATCAGGTCAAAGATATAATCGCAAAAGCTTAGAAAATCTAATTGTAGGGATTTTCAGCAACAATCCTGAGAAAACATTTAACTACAAGCAAGTTTCCAGACAATTGGAAATTAAGGAAATAGGAGTAAAACAATTGGTGGTAGGCATTCTGTATGACCTTACCGATTTGGATTTCCTTCACGAAGTTTCAACTGGCAAGTTTAAACTAAAATCGAAAATTGGTCACATCACCGGAACTGTGGATATGACCGCAAGAGGCGCTGCCTTTATTGTTTCTGATGATTTGGAAGAAGATGTATTTGTATCGCAGGCCAATTTGAATCGTGCACTTCATGGCGATGTGGTAAAAGTATACCTATACGCCAGAAGAAAAAGTAAACAACCTGAAGGCGAAGTGGTGGAAATCGTAAAGAGAAAGAAAACCACTTTTGTGGGGATCATCGAAATTTCGAAGAACTATGCCTTCCTGATTTCCGATAGCAGACAAATGCCTTACGATATCTTTTTACCACTTACCAAACTAAATGGTGCACAAGATGGTGAAAAAGCAATTGTACAAATCACCGAATGGCCGAGGAAATCGAAAAACCCGGTTGGACAGGTGGTAAATGTTCTTGGTAAACCAGGTGAAAATGATACGGAAATGCATGCAATTTTGGCTGAGTACGATTTGCCTTACCAGTTTCCTGAGAAAGTAAACGAAGCAGCTGAATTGATCTCTGATAAGATTACAGAGGAAGAAATTGCCTTGCGAAGAGATTTCAGAGAGATTACCACTTTCACCATCGATCCACATGATGCCAAAGACTTTGATGATGCATTATCATTGAGAAAATTGGAGAATGGAAATTGGGAAGTGGGTGTTCACATTGCTGATGTTACCCACTATGTGAAAAAAGGAAGCATTATTGAGAAGGAAGCATTCGATAGAGCAACTTCGGTGTATTTGGTTGACCGAGTAGTACCAATGTTGCCGGAACGACTTTCCAATGGTGTCTGTTCTCTACGACCAAATGAAGAAAAACTAACCTTCTCTGCTGTTTTTGAAATGAATGACAAAGCAGAGGTATTGGATACCTGGATTGGTAGAACCGTTATCAATTCGGACAGAAGGTTTACCTACGAAGAAGCACAGCAAGTAATCGAAACAGGCGAAGGTGACTTTAAAGAAGAGGTTCTTTGCTTAGATCGATTGGCTAAAATTCTTCGCGAAAAACGTTTCAAAAAAGGAGCTATCGACTTTGATCGATATGAAGTAAAGTTCGATATTGATGAGAAAGGAAAACCTACACGTGTATTCTTTAAAGAATCAAAAGATTCAAACAAACTGATTGAAGAGTTCATGTTGCTTGCAAATAAGAAGGTTGCCGAATCGGTTGGTAGAGTAGCAAAAGGTATAAAAGCAAAAACATTTATATACAGAACCCATGATCAACCAAATCCTGATAAGTTGAATTCGTTCAACCAATTCATTCGCAAGTTTGGATATGGAATCAAAACTGCCAATGCTAAAGCAATCTCAACTTCTTTGAATAACCTATTGCATGATGTAAAAGGTGAAAACATTCAGAATTTGGTGGAAACTTTGGCAATCCGATCGATGGCAAAAGCAGAATATTCTACTGTAAATATTGGTCATTATGGTTTGCATTTCGATCACTACTCACACTTTACCTCGCCAATTCGTCGTTACCCTGATATGATGGCGCATCGACTATTGGAAAAATATGCGAATGGCAGCAAATCGGTAAATGCAGACAAGTACGAAGAATTTTGTCAGCACTGCAGCGAAATGGAACAAAAGGCAGCAAATGCCGAACGTTCTTCCATCAAGTACAAGCAGGTTGAATTTATGCAAGATCACCTGGGCCAAGAATTCGAAGGAACCATTTCTGGTGTTACCGAATGGGGATTCTATGTAGAAATCGATGAAAACAAGTGCGAAGGAATGGTTTCTATCCGAGAGCTGGAGGATGATTTCTATGAATTCGACGAAGACAACTACTGCATTGTTGGTCGTCATCATCGTAAGATCTACCAATTGGGAGATAAGATTAACATACGCGTTGCCAAGGCCAATCTGGTTGCAAAACAATTGGATTTTGTTCTGGCAGACAAGGCAGAATTTTAAAAGGAAAGTTAATATCTTAATAAATCATAAAAGAAAGCTCGGGATTTCATACATCCGAGCTTTTTGTGTAATTTTGGTTGTAGAGCTTAATATTTGTGCTACCACAAAAGCTACACTGATTAAGATCTGATAAACAAAACACTACTGTTCCGCATGAAGAGAATACTAATTATAGACGATGATGCTACCATATGCCTGATGCTTCAGGGATTGCTTAAACGTAAAGGATTTGATGCCGACACTGTTTTCTCGGCAGGTGAGGCCATTAAAAAGCTAGAAATTGAAACTTTTGATCTGGTTTTAAGCGATTTTCGATTACCTGATTTTGATGGTTTGGAACTTTTGCAGAAAATCAAAGCCATGCATCCATCGGTTCCTGTAATTATCATGACTTCATATGCAGATATTCGCACAGCGGTGAGTGCCATAAAAATGGGAGCATTCGAGTATGTTACCAAACCTTTAAATCCTGATGAGATTTTATTGCTGATCAACTCAGCATTGGAAAAAGCTCAGGAAAAACAGGAAGCTCCTAAGAAGAAGGAAAAAAAGAAGAAACCAGCTGTTGATTTTGTTCGTGGTGAAAGTTCAAGCTCTCTTCAAATCGATCAATACATCCGCTTGGTAGCTCCTACCGACATGTCGGTAATTATAGAAGGTGAAAGTGGAACAGGGAAAGAGATTGCAGCCAGAAGAATTCACGCTGAAAGCAATCGAAAAGGAAAAACTTTTGTAGCTGTAGATTGTGGTGCATTATCAACAGATTTGGCAGGAAGTGAATTGTTTGGTCATGTAAAAGGATCGTTTACAGGAGCAATTACCGATAAGGAAGGTCAGTTTGAAGCTGCCAAAGGTGGTACACTTTTTCTGGATGAAATCGGAAATCTATCATACGAAATTCAGGTGAAGTTACTTCGTGCTCTGCAAGAAAGAAAAGTTCGCAGAATTGGCAGTAACAAAGACATTGATGTGGATGTAAGAATTGTGGTTGCAACCAATGAAGATTTGGCTTTATCGGTAAACAAAGGTGATTTTAGAGAAGATTTGTATCACAGGTTAAACGAGTTTAAAATTACAGTTCCTGCACTAAGAAATCGTGATGAAGACATTGTTTTGTTTGCCAATTACTTTTTGGATTTATCGAACAATGAACTCAAAAAGGAGGTTGACAAATTCTCTGATGAAGTTTTGGATAAATTCAGAACCTATTCCTGGCCAGGTAACCTCCGTGAACTTCGTAATGTAGTGCGTCGTTCAGTACTATTAAGTCAGGGAGATCAGGTTGAAATCATCAGTTTGCCAACCGAAATTCTGAACGATCAACCAAAAAATGATGTTGTAATCGAAGGGTCGAACTTGAAGTTGATTCAGGCAGCAAACGAAAAAGAGTTGATCATCTCAACTTTACGCAAAGTTAATTTCAACAAATCTAAAGCTGCTCGTTTATTAAATATCGACAGAAAAACACTTTATAATAAGATTAAACAATACGGGATTGAGGTATAAATCATACCACCATTTCATCTGCAATGGATGAAATTACAATTTGAGAGTTTTGCTCTACCTCATCAACCAACTCATTGATATAATCCGGAGATTCAACAACTTCGGATTTTTTATGCAATAAATCTTCCAATTCCTTAAGCAATGGCGCAACGCTCACCACTTTTAACTGATTAAAAGAGCTCAACATTTTATGCGCAATGGATCCTATTTCCAGATAATTTTTTTCATCAGTTGCTTCACGAAGGGCATTTAAATTTTCCTTTGCTGAATCTATAAACTGATTTAAAATTTGGTTAATTAATTCAGGATCATCCGAAGTAAACTGCTTAATTTGAGAAAGGTCAAAAAGTGGTTCATCTTCTATAACAGTGATATCAATGTCATTAATCTTTGGTTGTGCTTCGTACTCTCCTAATAAAAGTTCGCTTATCATCGAACGCAGAAGTTCTTCATCAAAAGGTTTTACCAAACATTCAGTCATTCCTGACGAAATGTATTGCTTTAAATCTGATTCCAACACGTTTGCAGTTAGTGCAACAATGGGAATATCCTTATAGCTATTATTCAGTTCTCGCACCTTACGACATAGTTCAATTCCTCCCATTTTGGGCATATGAATATCAGTCAGAATCATATCGTAATGGTTCTTCTGAATCAAATTCCAAGCTTTCTCTCCATTGTCAACAAATTCTGCTTTTAAATTCCATGTATTAAAAATGGTTTGCAGCAATAGCAAACTGTAATCATCATCATCGGCAATCAAGAAATGTTTATCCTTAAGCTCTTCAGAGATCGATATTTTTTGCTGGATAATTGTTTCCTCAACTGATTTTATAGCCTCTTTTAATGGCAATCGTAATGTAAAAGTTGATCCATTCTTCAATTCACTGTCAACAAATAAATCTCCACCCAATAAAACAGCCAATCGTCTACTAATTGCTAAACCTAAACCTGTTCCACCATATTTTCTCGCCGAAAAAGAATCAGCCTGACTAAAATCTTCGAATATACTTTCCTGCTTGTCTTCAGCAATTCCAATTCCCGTATCTTCAACATCAACCTCAAACAAAAAAGAATCACCTTCAGATATTACGGATGCTCTTATCATCACTTGTCCTTCCTCTGTAAATTTTATTGCATTCGAACCTAAATTCAAAAGAATTTGCTTGATACGGAATGGATCACTCAACAAGCGAATGTTATTTTCTCCGGTATATTCAATTTCGAAATCAAGATTCTTGTTAGTGGCATTAACTTTCAAAAGGTCATATACCTCATACACCAAAGCCTGAGGATTAAAATTGATACTTTCCACATGTAGTTTACCAGCCTCTATTTTAGAAAGATCAAGTATTTCATTTACCAATCCAAGCAAATGTTTGGATGAACTCTTCAAAACACTTACAAAATTCTTTTGCTTCTTTTCCAAATTGGTTTTATTCAACTGATTGGTAAAACCAATAATAGCATTCAAAGGAGTTCTAATTTCATGACTCATGGTTGCCAGAAAATCTTCCTTCACCTTCGCCAATTTTTCAGCTTTTCCTTTAGCAATAATTAACTCAGAACGATAATAATTACTCTTAGATATATCGGTTAGAATAAAAATGATGAACAAAACACCTAAGACCAATCCAACAATAATGATAATAGAGATAATCGAAATGGTATTGCTTGCAATTTGTTTTGCCTTATCGGATTCTTTCTGTAGTTGATTAAATCGTTCGGATTCCAACTGCCTTAACAGCAATTTAATTTTATCCCAAATAATTGTATTTTCTTCTACCAGGCGAAGTTCCTCTCTGTATACAATCTCTCTATTTAATTTTTCTATTTCCTGAGCTCTTTCCAACTGATCCTGTAAGCTCATCAACAAACTATCTGACTGAGGCAAATAACTTGTATCCACCTGCACTTCGGTTCGTTGGATCACGGTTTCTAAAGTATCTACCTTTTCTTTTTTTCCCAATAATCGATTAAAGAAATTGTTTTTCTTGGGTTTTACCTTTTTAGCTGTTTTTACTGTATCTAGAATGGTAGTTTTAGTTGTTGTAGTTTTAATTTGTGTTTTTGCTGAATCGGTAGCCTCACTCAATTGCCTCATTGCATTTTGCGAAAGGTTTACGCGCTCTTTAGACTGCTTCAACTTCACAAATTTTTCCAATTTTTCAGCTCTTTCCTCCAATAAATAATTCATTGAATCTATCAATACAATCGCTCTTCCTGAATCTGGACTAAATTTTCTTAGCGAATCCAAATCATTCTGAATCTCAATAATATTCTCGTAGAAGTTAGCCAGAAACTTTTCCTCCCTGGTTAAAGAATACACTCTGATCTTATTTTCTGCCTCCGACAAATTTGTAAGCACCCGATTCATTCTGGTAATTTCAGCATCAGGTTTTGATAGTATGGCTACTGAATGAAGTAGTTTATTATATGCTTTGTTTGCGATAAATAATGAAGCCACAATGGCCAGGAATACTAAAATGTATCCTAGAACAACTTTTATTTTAATGTTACTTCTTTTCTCTGGACTCATAGGTTTGCTTTCTTATTTTCCTCAACCTAGTAAAGTTAAAAAAGATTTTTCTAAGTAAAACTGGTTGTGCAGAACAATCACACTGTTTCCACACTTGTGGAATATTTACACGAAAAGTGTAGAATAATTCCCCAATACGATTTCCCAAATTGTTTGTTCAATAAAGCAAGCAATTTCAATACCACAATTAAATACAGCTGATTTTATGATACTTACAGATAAAAGTTTGTTTTTTATTAAACATTAGTTCATTTCGGCACGATATTCACATATGTAGTATGAATACATTGCGAAACCTAATCTCTAAAATATATTTATATGAAACGTCTAGTATTAGTATTGTTGATTTTACCATTCTTCGTGGCCTGTAACCAAAAAGAATTAAAACAGTTAAGAGAGCAGAATCAGCAACTAACAGCAATGGCAAAACAAAAAGATTCTACAATTAATGATTTTATTGAGTCTTTAAATACCATTGAAGAGAATCTTGAAATAATTAAAGAAAAAGAAACAATTATATCAGTAAACTCTGAGAATCCTAATAAATCACAAAAGCAAAAGATTGCTAGCGATCTTACTTCAATCAATAACTTATTGGAGCAAAATAGAGAAAAAATTGCTGATTTAGAGAAGAAATTAAATAACAGCTGGTATCAAAACTCGAAGCTTCGTAAGCTTACCGATCGTTTAAAAACGAAATTGGAAGCAAAAGAAACTGAGATTATCGCTTTAAACGATAAAGTTGCTAAACTAAACATCGAGGTTGAAAACTTAAATGGACAAGTAACTGAATTAAACGGTACTGTTTTAGCACTTAATACCGAGAACGAAACCAAAAACCAAGAGATTGCAGAAAAAACAGCTGCTCTTAATACAGGTTATTACGTTTATGGTACTAGCAAAGAATTAAAAGAAAAGCAGGTAATTACTAAAGATGGTGGATTTATCGGAATTGGTAAAACTGCAGTTCTTAACAAAGATTTTAAAGAAAGTGAATTTAAAAAAATTGATATCACGCAAACTACTACAATTCCTGTAACAGGAAAGAAGATTAGTTTGGTAACAAGTCATCCAACAGGTTCTTATAAGGTTGAGGGAACTGATACGGTTGAAGGAATTACCATACTTGATCCAGCTGAATTCTGGAAGTCTTCAAAGTATTTAGTAATTGCGGTACGATAATCAATTCATGGTTGAGTTTTAAGGTTGTCCAAGAAAGGCTGTCCAGTAGGGCGGCCTTTCTTATTATTGCCCAATAGTGTTTTAAAGAAAAACTTTATTGAAATTTAAAACTACCTTGGTTTGCCGATAGAGAATTAATAAGACTTTGGGAGTATACGAAACAAAGGCTCAATTTAATTCCTAATCGGTATTTTAATGAATTGGCAAGTTCATTTTGAATGTTCCTGACTTTTTGTATTTTAGTATTTAGATTTTTTCTAAATAAAAATAACAAATATGAAAGAAGCATATCAAATTAACAAAGTATACTCATTGGTATTGATTTTAGCAGGAGCATTCGGTTTTATTGCCAGGTACTACGAAATTGGAGATTGGCAATTCACAGCTCTTATTCCACTATTCTTTGGTGTAATCTTATTCTTTTGTACACCCGGAATCAGAAAAGAAAATGCAGCCATAGGTCATGTTGCGGCTCTGCTAACAAGTTTATTGGTAATTACAGCAGTTGTAATGCTCTCGAAAGGAATTTTTGGAGATGCAGGTTGGGGACGTAAACAATGGATATTCCTTATAGTTATTCTTGGTGGAATATGGAGTTTACGAAGTCAGATTAATTATTTTAGAGCACAACGTAGAAGAAAAGCTGCACAAGCTAAGTCATAAAAAAAGCCCTTTAAAGGGCTTTTTTATTTATTATATCTTTACGTTAGTTATTTTCTTCTTTTACGAAATAGTTTCGTTGAAACAACAAAATGAATGCAACTCCAATTGTGATGTAAGAGTCCGCAATATTAAATACCGGACGAAAGAAAACAAAATGTTCGCCTTTCCAAATTGGAAACCAATCAGGGAAATTACCTTCTACCAATGGGAAATATAGCATGTCAACAACTTTCCCATGCAGAAAACTTGAATATCCACCACCTTCAGGCAAAAATTGAGCAACTTGGTAATAGCTATCATTAAATATCAAACCATAGAAAGCACTATCGATAATATTCCCCATAGCTCCTGCAAAAATCAGAGAAATGGCAATAATCAATCCCATAGGTGCTTTTTTCTTACAAATATCAAGCAAGTACCAGCCAATTCCACATACAGCTATGATGCGAAACAAACTTAATAGCATTTTTCCCCATTCACCTTCTAATTCCATTCCAAAGGCCATTCCATTGTTCTCAATAAAATAGATTTGAAACCAATCACCAAAAATGTGATAAGATTCTCCCAACATCATATTGGTTTTGATCCAAATTTTCAGTGCCTGATCCAAGATCAGAAGTAATACAATAAATGCTACCGATTTTTTAAATAGCGACATATCTTAACGTTAAATGTTTTATTCGTTTGTTTTCAGTTTTTAAAGAAATGAAAACCTTTACTTCTAAACAAAAATGATTGGAAGAATATACTCTTCCAATCATTTTCTATATTCAAGTTGAATAGTTTACTGCTTCTTTTTAGCTTCGATACTTAAAGTTGCATGTGGTACTGCACGTAATCTTTCAGGTGAGATTAACTTTCCTGTTTCACGACAAATACCATACGTTTTATTCTCGATTCGAATCAAAGCGGCTTCCAGATGAGAAATAAACTTTGCCTGACGCTGTGCCAAACGGCCAGCTTCCTCTTTTGAAAGAACAGATGCACCTTCTTCCAACACTTTAAAAGTTGGAGATGTATCTTCAATATCGTTACCAGAACTGTTAGAAATAACAGCCTTTAATGTATCGAAATCCTTCTTTGCTTTTGCAAGTTTCGAGTTAATTAATTCTTTGAATCCTTGTAACTCCTCGTCTGTATATCGCTTCTTTTCTGTCATTGCCTCAATAGTTTTATTCGTTCTCTAAAGATAACAAAAAATCGATTATTCACTAACTTTTTCAATCTTAATGAAGCTTTCTACACCTTGTTCTATCTCTACTGCCTTAGCTTCGTTTTCTGCTAATTTTTCCACCAACTCAACACTTACTGCCAAAGTTTGACTTCCAATGTATTCTTTATGAGCAAGTACCGCATCGTTGATAGAATCATGCATCATTATTTCAAGTTTGATTTTATCAGTAACATCGAAATCGCTATCCTTTCTCAAATTCTGGATTCTGTTGATAAATTCACGTGCAATACCTTCTTGTTTTAACTCTTCGGTAATGTTTACGTCCATAGCCACTGTAAGTTTCCCTTCATTAGCAACTAACCATCCTGGAATATCTTCTGAGATGATTTCAACATCCTCTAAAGTAAGATCTACATTCTCGTCATTTACATTGATTGCGAAGTTTCCAGCCTTTTCAAATGCCACGATATCTTCCTGAGTCATTTGACCAATAGCTGCCGCAATTTGTTTCATGATTTTACCATGCTTAGGACCTAATGTCTTAAAGTTTGGCTTGATTTTCTTCACCAATACACCAGAAGTATCAGTAATGAATTCCATTTCTTTCACATTAATTTCTGAAAGAATAATATTCTTCACAGCTTCCAACTGAGGAACCATGCTTTCATCCAAAATAGGAATCATGATCTTCTGTAGTGGCTGACGAACACGGATTTTTACCTTACGACGCAATCCTAGTGACATAGAAGAAATTTTCTGTGCCATGTCCATTCTTTCCTCTAGTGCTTTGTCAATTTCTTCTTCATTGTATTTAGGGAAATCAACCAAGTGAACTGATTCTTCAGTGAAACATCCAGTTACAGAATTCAAATCCTTGAACAATTGATCCATATAGAATGGGGCAATTGGAGATGCAAGAACTGAAATGGTTTCCAAACACTTGTAAAGAGTCTGGTAAGCCGAAATCTTATCAGCATCATACTCACCACCCCAATATCTCTTACGACACAATCGAACGTACCAGTTAGAAAGATTTTCATTTACAAAATTCTGAATTGCTCTACCTGCACGAGTTGGCTCGTAAGCTTCGTAACACTCTTCAACTTCTTTTATCAATGAGTTTAGAAGAGAAAGAATCCACCGGTCAATTTCAGGACGCTCTTCCATCTTGATATCAGCATCTGAATAATTAAATCCATCGATGTTAGCGTAAAGCTGGAAGAATGAGTATGTATTATATAGCGTACCGAAGAACTTACGACGAACTTCTTCAACACCACCTAAATCAAATTTCAAGTTATCCCAAGGCTGAGCATTGGTAATCATGTACCAACGCAATGGGTCTGAACCGTACTTTTCAATAGTAGTAAATGGATCAACAGCATTTCCAAGACGCTTAGACATCTTGTTTCCTTTTGCATCCAATACCAAACCATTAGAAATGATATTTTCGAAAGCAACACCATCGAAACACATCGTTGCAATTGCGTGAAGTGTAAAGAACCAACCACGAGTCTGGTCAACACCTTCGGCAATAAACTGTGCAGGGAATAACTTATCGAAATTCTCCTTGTTTTCGAATGGATAGTGCTGCTGTGCATATGGCATAGCACCTGAATCGAACCAAACATCGATCAAGTCTAATTCACGAACCAATTTCTTTCCTGAATCAGATACAAGGAATACTCCATCAACATACGGACGGTGCAAGTCGAACTTCTCGTAATTCGCTTTGCTGTTATCTCCTTCAACGTAATCAGCAAGGATGTTTTCAGTCATAAAACCTGCTTCGATTGATTTTTCAATCTCAGCTTTTAACTCAGCTACCGAACCAATACATTTTATTTCTGTACGATCTTCGCTTACCCAAATTGGTAACGGAGTTCCCCAGTAACGTGAACGAGAAAGGTTCCAGTCCTGTAGGTTTTCCAACCATTTTCCGAAACGACCTTCACCTGTTGATTGAGGTTTCCAGTTAATGGTTTTATTTAGTTCGATCATGCGATCGCGAACTTTTGTAGTTTTAATAAACCAAGAATCCAATGGATAGTACAATACTGGCTTATCAGTTCTCCAACAGTGTGGGTAGTTGTGAACGTGCTTTTCCACTTTGAATGCAAGACTGTCCTTCTTCAATGCAACAGCAATATCAACATCTAAAGTTGCATCCTTTTCGGTTAAAGTAGGATCGTAAGCATTCTTCACAAAACGACCTGCGTATTCGCCATAAGCTTCAACATTCACATAGTTCTTCACAAACTCAGGATCCAAATCTTCAATCTTGAAGAATTTACCAGTACGATCAACCATTGGTTGCATCTTACCTTCCTTATCGCGAAGAATTAATGGAGAAATGTCAGCTGCTTTCGCTACTCTATCATCATCCGCACCAAAAGTAGGAGCAATGTGTACAATACCAGTACCATCTTCGGTGGTTACGAAATCACCTAGGATTACACGGAAAGCATCGCCTTCTGGCTTCACCAATGGCATCAATTGCTCATAACGAATTCCTTCCAAGTCGGTTCCTTTATGCTCCGAAAGAGTTTTATAAGTCAAACGCTTGTCACCAGCTTTGTATTCACCTAACTCTAGTCCTTCATATTTCTTATCGAAGAAATTGTAGAACAAGTCTTTTGCAAGAATCACCACACATGGTATTCCTGTATATGGATTGAAAGTGCGAACTCTTACATAGTCAACCTTAGGACCAACAGCCAAAGCAGTATTCGATGGAAGTGTCCATGGAGTAGTTGTCCATGCAATAAAGTATGCATCGCAATCAATACCTTCGTATAAAAATTCACTCTTCTCATCACGAGCTACTTTAAACATACCCACTGCAGTGGTATCCTTAACATCGCGGTAGCAACCTGGTTGGTTCAACTCGTGAGTTGATAAACCAGTACCTGCAGCAGGAGAGAATGGCTGGATAGTATATCCTTTGTAAAGTAAATCCTTCTCGAACATTTGCTTTAACAACCACCAAAGCGTTTCGATATAACGGTTATCGTAAGTGATATATGGATCTTCCATATTCACCCAGTAACCCATTTTAGAAGTCAAATCCTCCCACTCACGAGTGTACTTCATTACATTGGTTCTACAAGCTTCATTGTATTCATCAACCGAAATCTTGGTACCAATATCTTCTTTTGTAATTCCCAGTTCTTTTTCTACACCAAGTTCAACAGGCAGACCGTGTGTGTCCCAACCTGCTTTACGATTCACCTGAAAGCCCTTAAGAGTTTTGTAACGACATACAATATCCTTAAGTGCACGAGCCATTACGTGGTGAATACCTGGCATTCCGTTTGCCGAAGGAGGTCCTTCGTAGAAAACAAACGATGGATGACCTTCACGGGTCTCCAAACTCTTCTCAAAAGTCTTGTTTTCTTCCCAATCTTTTAAGATATCCTTATTAATCTGCGATAGATTAAAATTCTTGTATTCTGGAAATTTCGTGCTCATTTATATTAATTTAATCTAGTATTTTCTAAAAAGTTTACAAATATAGAAAAAATACAAAAGCGAATGAGCATATTTCCACTATAATCAGAGAGCTAACAGTTTTTTAATCAGCATCTCACTGTTTGATTTTTTAGAAAATGATCTGAGTGCTTATAAATCGAAATAATAACTCAATTATTACTTTAGATTTTAAAGTCTAAATATGAAAATACCTCCAAACAATCATTGTCTGAAGGTATCCAAGTAAATTAATATTTTAATAGAATCTCATCTTTAATCTTGCTTCTTCTTTTTTACTTTTAACCAGCCAAAAATATCCATAAGAAACAATATGACTGTAATTACAATAGTACGAGTCACATTATCCCATATATCAAACTCGTCTTTAATAAGATAGTTTAATATCGAAATGGTGATGAAAATTACAATTAAATTCACACCTATAAAAATTAAGTGTTTGTATGGCTTTTCCATTTTATAAAAAATTTAAATTTATATTAAGTCATACAATTATTAATTGAAAGTGGGTGGGTGCAATTTGAAAAATAGCCATAAACAGTGTCTTCCCAATTGAGTGCATATAATTCGAAATTAATAGATATATTTAGCTTTAAATTTTAAATCAAAATACCATGACTACTATAAAATCCAAATATTTGGGTGATTTAAGAACCGAATGTGTTCACTTACAATCAGGAAATAAAATTTTTACCGATGCACCAACCGATAATCAAGGTAAAGGAGAAGCTTTTTCACCAACCGATTTATTGGCAACTTCATTAGGCTCATGTATCATGACCATTATGGGCATTGTAGCTCGCGATAATGATATCGATATTGTAGGTACAGAATTGGACATTACCAAAATCATGGCAAGTGATCCAAGAAGAGTAGCTGAGGTGATTGTAGAATTCAATTTCCCAGATAAAGAATATACCGATGAAGAGAAAAAAACTATTGAATCGGTAGCCGGCACTAGTCCTGTACCTTTAAGTGTGCATGACAATATGAAACAGACAATTAAAATGAATTGGGCAAGATAAGAGTTTAGTAAACTAAACAAAGAAAAAATAAAACGCGAAGACACTAAGGCCCTAAGAAATATTTCCTTACTAGCGTCTTAGCGACTTTGCGTTTCAACTCTCATTAACACATTCACAAAACACAATGATTCTAGTAACAGGCGGCACAGGATTAGTTGGCTCACATTTATTGTACGATTTACTGAAAAATGACAATAAAGTTCGTGCTTTAAAACGATCGAGCAGCAATATCGATTTGGTTCGTAAAACCTTTTCGTTTTACTCAAAAGATGCTAATCAACTTTTCGAATCAATTGAATGGTTTGATGGAGATATGTTGGATCCTGATTCTTTGGAAGAGGCCTTGGAAGGTATAAAAGATGTTTACCACTGTGCAGCTTTGGTTTCTTTCAAAAAAGAAGACAAAAAGAACCTTCTCGACATTAATGTAGAAGGAACCCGCAACCTGATAAATACTTGTATCGACAAGAAGATCCGTAAGTTTTGTATGGTAAGTTCCATTGCTGCATTGGGAACTCCCGAAGAAGGCGAAGATACTGTAAACGAATCTACTCCGTGGAGTCCTGAAGATAAAAGGTCGGGCTATTCGCTTAGTAAATTTCAATCGGAATTAGAAGTTTGGAGAGGAATTGAGGAAGGGCTGAATGCCGTAATAGTAAATCCATCTATCATTTTGGGTCCGGGACAATGGGACAAAGGCAGCTCGCTATTGTTTAGTACGGTTGCCAATGGTTTAAAGTATTTCACCAGGGGAATAACTGGCTATGTTGATGTTAGAGATGTGAGCAAAGCCATGCTTCAGTTGATGGAAAGTGATATTGTAAACGAACGCTTTGTTTTAAACGGCGACGACTGTACTTATGAATTCATATTTAAGGCCATCGCAAAACATATTGGGCTAGAAGGGCCTACAAAATATGCTTCGCCAAAAATGACCGAAATAGGATGGCGTTTGGCGTCTTTGCAAAAGGTATTTTTGTTTAAACAGCCAAGTTTCACCAAAGAAACTGCGCGAGCTTCGCACAACATCAGGAAGTATTCGAATCAAAAAATTAAAAATGCTCTAAACTTTGAGTTTATTGATATTGAAAAAAGTATAAAAGATACGGTGCAGCATTATCCATTGCAGGCTAAAGTGAAGAGTTAATGAGATTAACCACGAAGTACACTAAGGTTTTTCTCAAAGATCGCAAAGTTTGAAAATAATTCTTTGCGTTCTTTGCGTAGAAATCACTTTCCCCCCAACATTCTAATTACACTCTTTAAAGTCTCATTCTCGGCTTTTAATGCCTCTTTTTCTTCATCTTTAAAGGCATCCGAATCATTATCCATATTCATCTGATCGGCCAATATTTGAAAGAAGTTTGTATTCAAAATCCTACAAATCTGGCGCAGTCGATCCACCTGTATGGTATTTCTGCTCAATAAATAATAGGTTGTTGATACACTTAAACCAAGTCTACGAGCCAAATCGGGTGGTCGCATCCCATGTCTCTTCATTTCTTTTAAGATTAGCTCGTTTATAGGATACTTTTTACTCATTTTAGGCTTGATTTTAATGGTTTTAGGTATGATTTTCTTCTAAATTTACGATACTTTATACTAATTTTTAGTAGATTTTAATGATTATTTGTTGATTTTTAATGAATTAATATTGATTCATAATTAATAACTCATGATTTTCATAGTTATATTAGCTTATTTCCCTAATTTTTAGAATACTATCACGAATTCATCAATCAATTTTTCTAAATAATCATCAGAAATCATGCTTCCAGCTTAGCTTATCAAACTTATAGGCAAGAAAAAGAGCCATCCCCAAAGGAATGGCTCATCTTTAGAATATCTGATTATTAAATTTCATACAATTCTATCATTTCATTTAATGTATTGATTTCTTTTTTGATTTTCTTCCTGATGAAAAATATCAACACCACAATGATTACTACAAACTCAACAAGGAAAAAATTAAACCAGAAGGCAGACAAATACTTGTAAAACTCTATAAATAGTAATCCTACACCAATTACATAAAGCGAAAAGGTCAGATAAGTTGGGTATTTATGAATCTTCTTGCGCCATTGATAAAAAGCTTTCAAATCGGAAATGAATTGATCGGATTGACAAAGTATATTCAAGTTCTTTTTTCTTCGATAACTAAACAGCTCAATTGTAATTCGAATGGCCAAAGCCATAATCATGGTAATAATTCCAACTTCGAATAATACACTTGTTGTTGTGAAGTAGAATAGATCAATTCCTACAATGGCCAATGCTGTGATTGATAGAATGATTATATTTTTAATGTGACTATTGTTGACCAAACGATCGGCTTTTTTGATTCGTTTTTTAAGTTCCTTTGGCACTTTTGTTGGCTCCGGGGACTTCTGGTTATCGTATATTGATTTTATATCTTTAAAATTATTCATTGTTTTAGGCTTTAAGCGTTTTGCATTTCTTTACTAGTCATACATTTGAAGAGTTTTCCTTTGTTACGATGAATTTGAACTCTTACATTCTCGTTTGATAAACCCACTGCTTCGGAAATTTCCTTTTGTGGGACCTCTTCCAGGACTAGTGAAATTAATATCTTACCCATTTCGTTTAGTTTCTTTATGCAAGCACGCAGCATTTTTAATCTTTCATCCCTATCATCTTCCTGATCATCGCATAAACTTTCAGGTACTTGATCGGTAATTTTTTCCTGCGATTTCTTAATCTTGCGCAAATGCATTAAGCAGGTATTCACTGTTATTCGATATATCCATGTACTTACTTGCGACTCATTTCTGAATTGATCCAGGTTTTGCCAAATTTTTACAAACACCTCCTGTGATAAATCATCAGCCAAAGCTTTATTTCCTGATACATAGGTCAAACACAAGCGGTAAACTTTGGTGTAGTTTTCTTTGTAAAGCGTATTAAATGATTGGTTCATTAGTTTAAAAGTTGTTTCAATTCATTCATATAGGTTTCGAACTGATCGAACATGATAAAGTGTGCTGAATTTTCTATGTAAATAATCTCTTTGCTTTTAAGTGCAGCAAACTGATTGTTGTAAACACCTTCAACCATACTTTTGCTTGGGTTAGCTGCAGCTAATATAACAACTTGCGATTCAATATTCTTAATATCTTCTCTCAAATCCAATTTCAATAAATCGGTATAACCATATACATAAGTTTTGCGATCTGCTTTCATCATCCAATCCACAATTTGTTGATGTTTTGAGGTAGATTTGCTCATAAACACTGCAAAATTCATTGCCATTCCTCTGAACTCTTCATCACTCATTTTAAGCAAGTTGTTATTATATTCGGTATTGTAGCTTATTTTATCGCTTGAATAATTTGGTATCATCATCGCTCCCATACATGGCAATGCATCAACGATTAATAATTTTTTAATATCAAATTGCTTTTCCGAAGCCAACCACAAAGCCAAGGTTCCACCCATACTATGTCCTACAATGGATAATTTTAAAAACTTATTTTCCTGAATATATTGATCGATATCCTTTTTAACGGTCTGCAACCACGAGCTGTCAATTGCAGGCACATTACCAAATCCTGCATAGCTAACAAGATGACATTCGTGATTCTGGGAGATTTTCTCAACAGTTTCAGACCAAACTTCTCCCGGACAAGTAAAACCAGGTAGTAATAAAACCGGATCTCCCTGCCCAACAACTTCAACTTGAATTGAACTGATTTGAGCTAAAAGAGAAAAATTGGCAATAAATACTAAGGCTAATGATACAATAAATGATTTCATGATTCTAAAATTTTAATTTGTTTGTTTGCCCTTTTGATGCACATCTTTTTCAAATGTTACACTTGTCGAAAAATTTTTCTCATTTTTTTCTAATCAATTTAAAGCATAAAAAAAAAGCCACTCCCGTAAGGAATGGCTTTTCAATATATTTTGTGATTATCTTATAAGTTGAAAGCTTCTTTTACTTTCTCTAGATAGTCTAATTTCTCCCATGTAAACAATTCAACTTCTTTTTCGATATTTCCGAAATATGGAGATTCGAATTTCTTGGTAACTGTTCTTGGTGTACGTCCCATGTGGCCATATGCTGCAGACTCTTCGTAAATTGGATTACGTAATTTCAAACGCTGTTCAATTGCTGCCGGACGAAGATCGAAAAGTTCTTTAACCTTTTCAGCAATTTCACCATCGCTTAATTCCACGTTCGATTTTCCGTAAGTATCAACGTAGATACCTACTGGCTCAGCAACACCAATTGCATATGAAAGTTGAACCAAAATTTCATCGGTAACACCAGCTGCAACCATGTTTTTAGCAATATGACGTGAAGCATAAGCTGCCGAACGGTCTACTTTCGAAGGATCTTTTCCTGAGAAAGCACCACCACCGTGAGCACCTTTACCTCCGTAAGTATCAACAATAATCTTACGACCAGTTAATCCCGTATCACCGTGAGGACCACCAATCACAAATTTACCCGTTGGGTTAACGTGCAAAATAAACTCATCATCGAAAAGAGCCTGAACTCTCTCTGGCAATTGCTTAATTACACGAGGGATAAGAATGTTACGAACATCTTTCTTGATTTTTTGTAACATCAACTCGTCGTTTGGACCAAAGTCGTCGTGCTGAGTAGAAACTACAATTGTATGCACTCTTTCAGGAGCATCCTGATCGTTGTACTGAATGGTTACCTGCGATTTTGAATCAGGACGAAGGTAAGTCATCTCTCTTCCTTCGCGACGAATGGCAGCCATTTCAATCAACAAACGGTGCGACAATTCAAGTGACAATGGCATGTAATCATCGGTTTCTTTAGAAGCATAACCGAACATCATACCCTGGTCGCCAGCACCTTGAGTCATTGGATCTTCACGATCAACACCACGATTGATATCATCTGATTGTTCGTGAAGTGCATTTAAAACACCACAAGATGATCCATCGAACATGTACTCGCTTTTTGTGTAACCAATACGGTTAATCACCTTACGAGCAGTTTCCTGAATATCAATATAAGTTTTTGTTTTTACCTCACCGGCAATTACTACCTGACCAGTAGTAACCAAAGTTTCAACTGCAACTTTCGAATTAGGATCAAAAGCCAGTAATTTATCCAAAATGGCATCTGAAATCTGATCAGATACTTTATCTGGATGTCCTTCAGAAACAGATTCTGATGTAAATAAATATCCCATAATTTTTAAAGTTTTGAGCACAGTAAAGCCTTCTTAATCAAATAAGTCCCCCAGACTTTAAGCACTTTATAAATAAAATTTACGGGAAAGCAATTGGTTGTTGTATTAACGCAGAAAAAGGATAATAACACCATTTAGCATTTTTTTCTGTGGTTGCAAGCAGCCAAATCTTTCCACTTAATTCTCGGCAAAGGAAAACATTATTTTGGAAAGAAACAATATTGCAACAGGTGTTTTTAATGCTTTTTAACAATTCGTAGTCCTGAAAAACAGGTGGTTTCAGGCTAAAAAAGACTGCAAAGTCTTATTAGTATTGATTTAACCACGAATTACACAGATCTCATTAATTGATTCGCAAATTGTGTATTTCTTTGTATACTTTGTGAAAAACCTTTGTGTACTTTGTGGTTAAGATTATTTAGAATCTAAATCTCAAACAAATAACTGATTACTGATCATTGTTAACTGTTAACTGATGAAACAAGTCTTCCAACCTTTGAGTTTGGCTCTTCATTTCAAGAATTTCCCAGTTGTTTTTCACTGCCATTTGGAATATTTCCTTACGGATATCATCAGAACTTGAGATACTAAATTTATTATCTCCCAAAGAAATTACCTCTTTAATTCCCTCATGTTGATTCAGGATATCCAATGAAATATCATTGGCGAATTCCACTTCAATCATCTTTGAAGACAATTCGGAACTGAGGTTTTCAATCTTTTTATCGGCCACCAAATTTCCCTTGTTGATAATTAAAGCCCGCTCGCAACAAGCCTCCACTTCCTGCATGATATGCGTAGAAAGCATAACGGTCTTCTGCTTGCCAATTTCCTGAATCAGATTTCTGATTTCGACCAGTTGGTTGGGGTCTAAACCAGTGGTTGGTTCGTCAAGAATCACCACTTTTGGATCGTGAATTAAAGCCTGTGCAATTCCAACTCTTTGACGATATCCTTTCGAAAGTGCACCAATTTTTTTGTTCTGTTCCAAACCAAGTCCAGTAAGGTCAATCATCTCAGCAATTCTCGACTTTTTTGCTTTTCCCAATTTGTATATGGAAGCAACATGATCGAGGTATTCTTTCACATACATTTCCAGGTAAAGCGGATTATGCTCTGGCAGATATCCAATTTGCCTTCGCACCTCCAATGAATGCTCTTCTATATTCAATCCATTTACTTCAACCAAACCAGAAGATTGTGGAACAAAACCAGTAATAATCTTCATCATTGTTGATTTTCCCGCACCATTGGGGCCTAAAAATCCTACAACTTCACCCTGGTTAATTTCAAAGCTAACATTGTCAAGTGCTTTTTGTTTTCCATATAGCTTGCTTACTTCCTGAACTTTAATCGACATAAAACTGGATTTGAACTATTACCTTAAATACTTCGTGTTATTAAAACTTAAAGTTAAAAAAATCTTATTTGCTGTGAATTTAATCATTCTCTCCTTGTTTCCCTTGCAATTCATAATTGATCACTCATAATTGATAATTGAATTACTTACCTTTGTCGTTCAATTCAAATCAATAACAATGAGTTTTTCACAGCATAATAATTTCTGTAAAGATCTTTTCAATTATTCTCGTCGCGAATCAAGCGAATCAAATATTGGCAATACCCCAATGGGTAACAATAATCCTATTCGAATACAATCGATGACCAACACCGATACCAATGATATCGAAGCGAGTGTTGAGCAGGCAATCAGAATGATAGAGTCGGGAGCAGAATATGTTCGTTTAACTACACAGGGTACAAAAGAAGCTGAGAATTTAAAATTCATTAAAGAGGAATTGGTAAAAAGAGGGTATGAAACACCTTTGGTTGCCGACATTCATTTTAATCCCAAGGCTGCTACAATTGCTGCAAAATATGTCGACAAGGTCCGAATTAATCCTGGAAACTTTGTTGACAAACGTGCCGATTTTAAAAACAGCGATTACGGAGATTTAAAATACCAGGAAGATTTAGAAAAGATTCGTGAGAAATTTATTCCCCTAATTCGCATTTGCAAGGAACACAATACCGCTCTTCGAATTGGTACCAATCACGGGTCATTGTCAGATCGAATCATGAGTCGCTACGGCGATACACCAAGAGGAATGGTTGAAGCTACTTTGGAGTTTCTTCGCATTTGTAAAGAGCAAAACTTTACGGATGTTGCCATTTCAATAAAATCTAGCAATACAGTAATGATGGTTAAAACCGTTCGTTTACTGGTTTGCGAAATGGAAAAGGAACATATGCATTTTCCATTACATTTGGGGGTAACAGAAGCTGGCGAAGGAGAAGATGGAAGAATTAAATCGGCCGTTGGAACAGGGGCTTTATTAAATGATGGAATTGGTGATACGGTTAGAATTTCTCTTACCGAAGATCCGGAAATAGAATCTCCAGTAGGAAAAAAACTGGTTGATTATGTGTTGGCAAAAGAAAATCACACACCAATTACTCAGATTGAAAACACAGAGGTTGATTTGATTAATTTTTACAAGCGATCAACAAACTTGGTAAAAAATATAGGCAGTTCAAAAGTTCCTGTGGTTATCTGCGATTTATCGCACGAAAGATATTTGACTGCTGATTTACCTGAAAAATCAGGATTCAAACAAGATCAGGATACATTGGAATGGGAAAAAGGAAACTTGGCTGCTGATTTTATCTACGTAAGTGGTTACGATCCTGTTTTCACCGATTATCCTAAAGATTTGGGGATTATCGTGGATCAAGAATGTTGGGAGCTGGCCGATCAATATACCGATAAATCCTATCCTCTATTTCAAAGCGAGGAATTTCTTCACGACAATCTAACAGCTTTTGCCAGCAGCATTCATTTTGTAGAATGTGAATATAAAGACCTAAGCGAGGAATTTATCTCCAAAGTAAAAGAGAATAACAAGATTGTTTTGATTTGTAAATCGAATCACCAAAATGCCTTTGCCGAACAACGAGCTTTTGTTTTCAAATTGGTTCAAACAAAATGCAAGGCACCGGTAATTTTTAAACGTGAATTTACTGATGCAAACCTAGAAGATCTTCACTTAAAATCGTCTTGTGATTTAGGTAGTTTATTTTTCGATGGATTGGGCAATGGTATCAGCATTGCAAACCAAGGAAATCTTCCACAAAACGAAGTTTTATCTACCGAATTTGGGATTTTGCAAGCGGCAAGAGTTAGAACTACGAAAACTGAGTTTGTATCCTGTCCAGGATGTGGTAGAACTCTATTTCAATTGCAAGAGGTAGTTGCTGAAGTGAAAATGGCATTTTCTCACCTTACTCACCTAAAAATTGGTGTTATGGGCTGTATTGTTAATGGTCCGGGTGAAATGGGTGATGTTGATTACGGATATGTAGGAGCTGGACCTGGAAAAGTTTCATTGTATAAAGGTCACGATGTTTTAATCAAAAACATCCCAAGTGAAACTGCCATTGAAGAATTAAAGAACATCATTAAGAATAATGGCGATTGGATTGACGATAATATCAATTAATTTGATCAATGTTTTTTTTTAATACACATTGTTTTATATCTTGCAGATAGATGTATCCACTAATCTATCAGCGTGAAGAAGAATCTTTTACTTATATTTTTCATTTTTCTGTTTTCATTTGCTTATGCCGATAAACTTGAGCTAAGTGGAATTTATCTTGGGAAAAATGTATATGTTATGAATCCATTTTCAGATTCAGGGGTGGGATATTGTGTTTACCAGGTTACTGTAAACGGCCAAACCTCTTCTGATGAAATAGGTAGTAGTGCATTCGAGATTGATCTTTCGCAATTTGGCTTTGATATAGGCGAAAAGGTGAACATCGTTCTACATTATAAAGGTGGATGTTTGCCACGTATTACAAATCCGGAAGCCATTAAACCAAAATCAACATTTGAAATTCAGACTGCCGAAGTTGATAAAAATGGCATTTTACATTGGACTACTAGAGAAGAAAGTGGTTCAATACCTTTTGTTGTGCAACAATACAGATGGAACAAATGGGTCATTGTGGGCGAAGTTGAAGGCAATGGCCTGCCAACCATCAACAAGTACAAGTTAAACGTAAGAACTCATACTGGAAAAAATATTTTTAGATTATCTCAAACCGATTATACCAGAAATGCTAATTATTCTCCAAGAATAACCCATGAGTCGCAAAAGCCAAAAGTTGAATTTGGACCAGAAAAGGTAAAAGATGAACTTTTATTTACCTCCGAAACCCTTTACGAGATTTATGACCAATATGGAAATATCATTTTTAAAGGTTTCGGAAATAAAGTGAATCTTGAAAATCTTCAATCAGGTTTATATTACATCAACTACGACAACACCATGGGAAGTTTTCGAAAGAAGTAATTCTATTCTGAAAATAGATCCAATACTGTTTCGCCTTCCTCAATTTTTAAATGGTGCGCAATCATACCAACAGATCTTGCAGCTTCGGCATTTGCAAGCATATCATCAACAAATAAAGTTTCGCTTGCTATTAAACCTTCCGCATCCAAAACCTTAGTATATATTTTTTGATCCGGCTTTCTTAAACCCATATTGTGCGAGTAATAATCCTTTTCGAAAAAATCTGATAAGCAAACTCCGTGTACATCCTGAATCATGCTCATATAAGCTTCCCAGTGGATGATATTGGTATTACTAAGAAGAAATACCCTATGATTCTTTTTTAGTCGATTTAAAAGCTCTAAACGCTCAAAAGGTAAATCCAAAAGCATCGAGTTCCAAGCTGTGTCAATTTCAGCGTCAGTAACGCCATTTGAAATAAACTTCCTGATTTTGGTCCTAAATTCCTCTGGCGACACAATTCCTTTTTCCAAATTGTCAAATAATCCATTCTCTGAATATTCTCTTTTAATTAATTCCACATCATGTAATCCAATCTGCTTAAAACTGTTAACTGCATTTTGTGGATCGATATTTAAAAGCACACCTCCGAAGTCGAAGATAATATTAGGTATTGAATCGTATTTTTGCATAATTTTTTTCCTTCAATTATTGAATTATTCGATACAAATATGTAATATTGCACACCGAAAACAAAGATAAAACATTGCTTTTATTTTATAAGTTTTTCGAGGGCCTATAGCTCAGCTGGTTAGAGCACCTGACTCATAATCAGGGGGTCCCTGGTTCAAGCCCAGGTGGGCCCACCCTCTGAATCAAGCAGTTACAACGATGTTGTGGCTGCTTTTTTTGTTTCTACTGGCTTTGTCTAACAAATTCTCTCCCATAAAAATACATATCTAAAAGCGATTGTACTATATAAGGATCAATTCAATATTTAATAAAGATTGTTATTTACTATTAAGAGAAATATGCATCATACAATTCTATAATAAATGGAAATTGCCTTCTCCAACTACCCATTAAATGAAAATTTAATGTATAAAAAAAGGATAGTAAATCCGTAGACTTACTATCCTTTAAAGGTTGGCGTCGACCTACTCTCCCACATCTCTGCAGTACCATCGGCGCTAACAAGCTTAACTACTCTGTTCGGAATGGGAAGAGGTGGAACCTTGTTGCAATAAACACCTAAAATCGTTTTGTTTAATCAAACTGATTAAAGCTATATATCTTATTTATAAATATCTCATAAAAAAAGAGTCTCACTCCTTAATGGAATAAGACTCTTTAAAGGTTGGCGTCGACCTACTCTCCCACATCTCTGCAGTACCATCGGCGCTAACGGG
>NZ_RAPQ01000011.1 GCF_003610555.1 Marinifilum flexuosum
TCCACTTTACCTGGAAATGCTTTTTCAATAATTCCAATATCCCCAAATTGTAGTCAAATGTGATCTTGACAACTTTTCGATTTCGATGAATATCCGGGGATAATAAAATTCTTGCTTTCATTTCTTGTAAAACTAGATTCTCAAATTTAACAAGATCTTATCACATAACAAAACATATACTTATGAAAGGATATTTGTAACTTTTTCCTTTCTCCCTTCTCCTTTCTCCTTTTTCCTTTCTCCTTTAACCCAAAAACACCCAACAGCCCCAAAGGGGCCATCAGGTTTCTTTTTAAGCAAAAGCACGATTATCCCAGCACAAATTCCTTATCCGTCTCATTTCCCGGATAATCGAATGCTTTTACCACAATCTTGTCGCCAGCGAATTCAGTATTGGCAACCGTGGCAGCATATTTCCATTCGAAATCGCTACCATTTTTACTGGCAAGTCCTTTTTCCACCAGGCTACCATCATTGTGATAAATCTCAATTTCAACATGTTCAACTTTAAAATCGTCAAATGCGATAATTTCGATTTCATCTCCAACCTCACCATGGTAATCCTTGGAAATCAGCTTACCAATTTCAGGAGCATGAAAATAGTCGGCAACTGCCAAATTGTAGGCGCTGTACATTCCCTTCTCCTTAGCACTTTTTTTGTATTCCTCTTTGATTTCAGGAATACTCATTTGAACTTTAGCGAACTGAATCGCCTTCTTAAATTTATCTTTGTGCAACTCTTGCGCGTTGGAATCTTCTCCTGTGCGCTGCGGTGCAGTAGATAAAATGGTACGACCATGACTCTGTCTGAATACAAGATCGCTTCCAAGCTTACCACTTAAACCTTTGGTAAGTGGATTGATTTTAAAAACAGCCATAAAATTGTGATTTGGTTAAGGCTTTAATTTATTACTCATGTACCATCTCAATTCAAACGGTACCGTACAACACACACACAATTATTGCAGGATTACATATCACTTCAAGTAGTTTCGCATGATAATATCATTCTAAATAATTGTCCGTATTGGATGAAAGGGAGCTAAATCCTGATTAAAGGATGAAAATGCATGATAAAGTTTCAAAGTAATTTTTAAAATGTCAAGAGCATCACAAAACAATAATGAGGAACAAATGTCAAATAAAGAGCAAATAAGGCATTGGTATGTTTAACTATAATCTTGACTAATAGTATAGAAGGGTAGCCGTACTGTGTCCGTACTGTGCCTGTACTATGTCCGTACTATGCCCTTTTGGTGTTTAAGAAAACATAAAAAATCTCTTAAGGAGCTGTAAATATGATAAGTCAAATAAGGGCTGAAAATCAAGCGTATAAAATGTTATTTATTTTGCTTCTAAATAAGTGAACGCCGAAGAAAACTACCTTTTAAGTCACCTCACCTCAATCCTTTACTTGAGGTGAGGAAGTGGTGCAAAGAAAGATTTAGGATCGTTATTTATTTGCACTGCATTCCCCTTCTCATCAAGGAGAAGGGGTTAGGGGATGAGGTAATAAATATTACAAAATGATGTAACAAGACCTAAATCAACACAACTATGCACTTTGAGTGTGGGTGATGAATCAAATAAAATGCCAATCTCAATGTTTGTGATGATTGGCATCAGCTAGGAAACTGGAGGCTTCAGTTTTATTATGCCTCCAATTCAGATGGGAAATTTCTCCATTTGCAATTCCGCTTTTAGCTCTTGCTTTTCGGCGTACAGGTAGTGCTTTTTAAACAGGAAGGTCCTTTCAATTCCTTGCTCGGGATCGCCAGTATACTTTTCTTCAATCTTAATTTTTTGCTTGTAATATGCCTTAAGTACCGCGCCCAACTCATTAAACTGCTCTTCCTCTTCAATCAGAATAACATATTTCTTTTCCCTTCCATCTTTTAGCAGGATTTCGAAACAAAGCAATCCGTTGTACATAGGTTCGTGGCTGTAGCTTAGTTTTTTATCGCGTTGCTTGTTAAAAAGTATCACAATGGATGAGATATCATCGGTATAAATATCACCGATTTTTTCTTCTCGAAATAGGAGAGAGCCTCTAAAATCTGATTCTTTGGCCCAATCGGGGTGTTTGATTCTAAAGTAGATAAAGATTCGTTTTAAAAAGGAATAAGCAACAATGAGGAATAAAATTCCGAGGATGTAATAATCAAGAGTCATAATTACAGCAAAGATTCCAAACATCGCCAGTACTGTTGTTACACCTTCTTTAAAAGGAGTATTGTTTTTTAGTGGGATATCGTTTCTTACCTGTTTGGCTTTAAAAGTTAATGTGTTCATGCTTTGGCTTTCATAAAATAGAAGCGTAAAGGTAATTACTGTTAAGTATTAATTCAATGTTTTTTGTGAATTTAAATCGTCTCAGATTAATCACCTCACCTCAATCCTCTCCTGAAGAAGAGGAAGTAGTTCAAAGAGTAGGGGGATTTGTTATGACAAAATTTATTCAAACTACCGTTTATATAATGCAGTAGTTGTGACATCCAAAAATTTGTTGGGAACCCATAGATGAAAAAGTCGTTAAGAACAGAATTCCATGAACGAGGTACGAGTGAATATTATTTTATTCACAGAATAATTATATCTGTAAGGTGTTCATGAGCTCACTTCGTTCGGTTGTTTAGACTTTAAGTCGTTATGGGTAACTACATTTTTGGCGTCTAGATCTTTTGGTTCTTTTATAGCAATGATAAAAGAACAGCCTGTCTGGCTCGAAGACAAAACAAACAATCCAAATCAAATAACATTAACCGTTGCGACGATAACCAATCCGTACTATAATCCAGGGCGACGTTCATTATCATTCCCTTCCACTGGGCTATATGATATTTGCCTTTCAGGCAATTTCAATGTGTCTCATTTACATTAGGAATTCTTTTCTCTTCAAGGAGGAAGCTGGAACCATAAAGTAAGATAGGAACGCTAGTTATTTGCAATGTATTTCCCTTCTCATAAAGGAGAAGGGGGTAGGGGATGAGGTAATTAATATTGCAAATCGGTGTAACAATAGCCCAATCACCTCACCTCAATCCTCTCCTTGAGGAGAGGAAGTTGTGCAAAGAATAGACCTTTAGGAGAAAGATAGAATGAGGTGTTAATAAAAAAAAGGCCATCCCTTTCGAGATGACCTTCAATTCTATAATAACAATGGCAAAAGCCATCACCAATAGCTTACTTTAACTCTTGTAAAGCCTCTTTAGCCGCATTCAACAATGGCTCTGCCGATAAATCATTACCAGTAGCCTCAACCATCCATTGGTTAGGAGTTAAACGACCTTGCTTAAAGATACGATCAACCTCAGCGGGGAAGCTTCTTCCTTTTAATTGTTGCTCCAATTGGAACTCAATTACATTACCAAATGCGTAGTTCGACAGGTACAACGGACTGTTCAACATGTGCGAGTATACCGCCAAAATTGGTTGATCCTTCACACCATAAACAGGAGCATAGAACTCATTCCAAACCGCTTTCGCGATATCCATAGTTGCATCGCGCAATTCAGCAGCGGTAGCATCAGGATTGGCATACAACCATCTCCACATGCGAATGTCTACCAACGAAACACCCATAATTTCGTAAGCACTCCAGAAAAGATCCAGTTTCTTTAAAGCTTCTTTTTGTGGCGAATCATCTTTAACGTCCAATAGCAACATGTCGCGCTTCTGGAAGATAAATGCCAAAGCCTCGGTAAATGCAGTATTAGGAACACCATTCATTACAAAGTTGTCCACATCATATAGCGAGATGGTTTGCTCAACATTGTGTCCAAACTCGTGGATCGCGATGTTGTAACCCTTGTAATCCATACCCTTTGCACCAACTCTGGTACGCAAGTGAGCTTTTTGTCCTTTTGCAGCGCCACCCCAGGCGTGACCTGAACCTCTTGCAGGATCAACAGCAATTCTGTCTGCCAACCACTGAGCTCTTTCCTTGTCGTAACCCAATTTTACCAATAGGTTCGCCAAATCAGCTTCCAAAGCAGCAGCATTAGGATACAAACCTCTGGTTTGAGCATCTAACTTCGACTCATCCATTCCGCTACGAGCCTTGAAACCATCGTACCAAATATCGAATGGCTGTAGCTTACGACCCAATCTCTTCTGGATTAGTTTACCCACTTTTTTGGTCTCTTCAGAGCTTAAGAATGCAGAGAAAATCTTTTCAGTTGCTTCTGCAGAGATTTCTTTTGCTCCGTCGTACTGTCTTTTGATAAATGTATTCTGATCTGGATAGTAAGGATCAATTGCTTTGTTTGCGTGGAAGTTATTCAGGATTTGCTGATATCTCTCGTTTGGTTCCGGAGTAGCATCAATAGTTTTACCAGCCTTGTAAACCACGTTGGTGTATGGATCCCATTCGAAATCACCCGAGTTAATTACCTTTTCAGGGATTTCCTGAGAGATGATTCTCTTCATCACCTGGTAAATCATCTTTTGCTTGTCTAAACCATCTTTTTTGTTGGCATAGTTGGCTTTGATTTCATCACGTAGGTTCCAGTGAGAAAGCAATACCTTATCTTCAGGGAAGAAACGGTTTCCTTTCTTATCAGTAAGGTGACCTACATAAATATTGTAGTCTGCGATGTACACATCAGAACCTGCAGCAGCTGTTCCGGCAGCTTGTAACAATTCCGAAGGAACTCTTGCTGTAAAGTAGTCACCCAAACGAGCGTATGCCCATTCTTCTCGAGTCCAGTTCTTTGCATTAGCTTCTTTCTCAGCCAGGCTAAACGATGGGAAGTTCAATGCAATAGTGAAAGCAATTTTGTTGTTGTAGAAATCATTCATCCAGTGCGAACCAACGCTATAAGCACCAAAAGCATTGTCGATAGGGTGCTGCTCGAAGGTATTCAAATGAACAGGCTCCAATAAATCAAGAGTAATCTTGTTAAAGTGTCCTGTGATGATCTCAAGGTTTCTTGAAATTTTCTGGAACACAACTTCTTTTTCCGCCTTATCGGCGATATAGCTTTTCTTACAGAAGTTCTTAAAATCTGCTTCTGTTCCGTCGCTCATGCGCCAAAGACTCGCAGCGTGTTTTACGCCTTTCTCAAGTAAAGCTTTATCCAAACAATTGGCGCTCAACTCCTCAATAGTCGATTTGATTGTTTCGGCAGTAATGTTAGAGGTTTCTGCCTTCTTTTCTGCAATAACTTGATTAGTAGTTGATACTAAAGTTAAAAATGCAGCACAAAGAATAAAAATTTTCTTCATTGATTTAGGTTTTGTTATCTAATACTATTTTAATTCAGCAATCTTGTATGTATTATGCCGATAGATTTCTAAAGGGGCAGTGCGAGAGAAACGAAGCAATGCGGCATTTTAGAAACAAATCGGTATAATTATTGAATTAACAGGGCTAAGATAAGAAATCGCTCACCCGTAAACAATGAGCAATCTCAGTTTACAATCACAATAATGATATAGAGAGTGGACAACTTTGAATTGTTAATATTGTTCTTTGATAGATATTTAAAGAGACCCATTAATATCTAGCTACCTTGTCGGTGGGCATGGGAATGACAAACTGCTTATCCGCAAAAAAAACTTTTAGAAAGAAGGGGAAGCTTCGAAGAATTGAGAAGATCACCCCGCCGCACTTAAAGTTTTTAAGTAGAAGAAGTTTGGGCTTACTCGCCCTAGATTTTTTGCTGACTTTTTTATCAATGAAAAAAGTCAGAGCCTTCCGGCTTGAGGATGATAATAAATTAAAGGAATTTAAATCATTAACTGGATTAACCAATAAAAATTCCAGATTCGTTTCACAGATTGAATTACATGTGTTATTTTTGCGGAAAAATTTTATACATAAATTATGGGAAGAGCATTCGAATTTAGAAAAGCGCGTAAAATGAAGCGTTGGGATAAGATGGCCAAAGCCTTTACCCGAATTGGGAAGGATATTGTTATTGCAGTAAAAGAAGGTGGCCCTGATCCGTCAACTAATGCTCGTTTGCGTGCGGTTATTCAAAATGCTAAGGCAGCTAACATGCCTAAGGATAATGTTGAGCGTGCCATTAAGAAAGCTTCTTCAAAGGAGCAGAAGGATTTCAAAGAGATTGTTTACGAAGGATACGCACCACATGGTATCGCTATTCTTGTTGAAACAGCAACTGATAATCATACCAGAACAGTAGCAGATGTTCGTTCATATTTTAACAAATGCAAAGGTAGTTTAGGTACTGCTGGTAGTGTTGAATTTATGTTCGAGCGCAAGTGTCACTTCAAAATTGAAAATAAAGAATACGATATTGAAGAATTAGAATTCGAATTGATCGATCTTGGAGTTGAAGAAGTATTTGCAGAAGAAGATGGTGTTATGCTTTATGGTGAGTTTACCGATTTTGGAAAGATTCAGGCTTATCTTGAAGAGAATGACATGACAGTGATCTCATCAGGTTTTGAAAGAATTCCAATGGATACCAAAGAGTTGCCTGAAGATCAGGTAGCTGATGTTGAAAAGTTATTGGAAAAGTTAGAAGATAACGATGATGTACAAAACGTATATCACAACATGGCTTAAGTAAAGAAAGTTTATTTCTTATTATAGTTAACCCGGTTCAAACTTGAATCGGGTTTTTTATTTTAAAAATTCATTAAAAGAATAAGAGGTCTTTTTTTGATTTTTTTAATATCTCTAAAGCCCTGTAAATCTAGGTGGTGTAGGCTAATTGGTTGAATGCATGATAAATTAGCTTTTGAGAGTTAAGAGTTTTTGTTATATTTAAATATGTAGATGAAAAAAAGTCTTACTCACACCTATGAAGTACAATTATTTAAAATTTGAAAAAAGAGATAGAATTGGGATTCTAACTCTTGATCGTCCTAAAGCCCTAAATGCCTTAAACGAAGAGGTTTTTAAGGATTTGACTTGCTTTTTGGAAAGCGAGAATGTGAATGACATTCGAGTATTAATCATTACCGGAGAAGGCAAAGCCTTTATTGCTGGAGCCGATATCAAAGCCATGCAGGAATACTCTCCTCAAAATGCCTACGATTTTTCTGAAACAGGCAAACGAGTATTCGATCTGATTGCGAATTTAAAAATTCCCGTAATTGCAGCCATTAATGGATTTGCCCTTGGTGGAGGATTGGAATTGGCATTAGCTTGCGATATTAGAGTTGCCAGTGAAAAAGCTCGCTTGGGTTTGCCTGAGGTCAACCTGGGATTGATTCCTGGATTTAACGGAACACAACGTTTGCCAAGATTGGTAGGAGCTGGTAATGCCATGTATTTAATGATGCTCGGAGAAGGAATAACTGCACAGGAAGCTTATAACCTGGGAGTTGTTCAGAAACTATCTGAACCAGATCTGGTTCTGGAGGATACCATAAAACTTGCTGAAAAGATTGCGGGTAAAAGTCCGAACGCATTGCGCCTTGTAAAAGAGATGGTTCGCGAAGGACTAGAGCTGAATAGCAAAGATGCAGGAAAAATGGAATCGAAGGAGTTTGGAAGGTTGTTCAAGGAGGATCAGAAGGAACGCGAAGAAGGGGTTAGTGCCTTCTTAGAGAAGCGTCAGCCTAATTGGTAACATTCAATTTTAGTGGGGAAGCTTATCGCCGTAAAGGGGATTTGTAGGTAGTGATGATGGGTTTTTAAAGTTGACTCAATTGGGTGAATTACACCATGAACTGATTAAGAAAATTAAATAAAACAATAAACGTATGGATTTAGTCCCTAAAATGAAAAATGTGAGTGTATTGGGAGCTGCTGGGAAAATGGGTAGCGGAATTCTGGTATTACTTTCATTCGAAATGGCCAAGCTTAAGATTGGCAAAAAATCGAACGAACAATTTGTATTGAATGCGATTGATGTATCGCAGCCTGCTTTGGTAAATTTATTAGGCTATGTTAGATCTCAGTTGCTGAAACATGCAGAAAAGAATATTGTAGAGCTTCGTGACTGGTATGCCGACAAGGAAAACCTTGTTGACAATGAAGATGTCATCAATCAATTTGTTGAAGATGTGATGGCAATGATTCAAACATCAACCAGAATTGAAACTACTTATGAATCAGAGTTGATTTTTGAGGCGATTAAGGAAGACAAAGACCTTAAGGTTAAATTGTTCTCTCAAATCAAACAAAACAATCCAAATGCCTGGTTCCTTACCAATACTTCTTCCATTCCAATTGGGGAGATTGAAAAGGAAGCTGGTTTGAATGGAGATATCGTTGGATATCATTTCTATAATCCTCCTGTAATTCAGAAATTATTAGAAATTATCAAGTGTGATAATACAGGAGATGAATTGAATGAATTCTCAATTGCATTGGCAAAATCGATGCGTAAAATTATCGTTCCATCGAAAGACGTTGCTGGTTTTATTGGTAATGGTCACTTCATGCGCGATGCTTTGTATGCTCTAAATCAAGCTCAAAAATTGGCGGAGACTGAAGGATGGGCAAAATCTTTCTTCATGATTGATACCATTAGTAGAGATTTATTGGTTCGACCAATGGGTATCTTCCAGTTAATCGATTATGTAGGTGTGGATGTTACCAAATTTATCTTGGCTAGCATGCAGCCTTCATTCCCAAATGAAACTTTATCGCATGGTGTATTGAATGAATTGTTTGATAGAGAAGTGAAGGGTGGACAGTATGCCGACGGATCTCAAAAGGATGGTGTTTTCAAATATCAGAAAGGTAGAATCACACACGTATATGATTTTGGTACTGGAAAATATGTTTCTAAAGAAGATATTGAAATGGATTGTGCAGCGAAAATGGGTGAGTTGCCAACATTGAAAATCTATTGGAAAACAGTTGTAAGAGATAAGAATAAGGCTGAGTATTTGGAAAAATTCTTCAAAGAACTGCATCAGATTGATAGTGTAGGGGCAAACCTTGCAGTAGCATATGGACAGAACTCTAAGGCAATCGGACAAATGCTGGTTGATACAGAGGTTGCAGCCTCAGCTGATGATGTAAATACAGTATTGGAAACAGGATTTTTCCATGCTTATGGGCCAATTAACGATTATTTCTAAAAAGTACTAACAAACACAACAATGAAAGCTTTACGCAAAAAAGTATATATGGTAGCTGGTTACAATACAGTGTCAATGGGAACCGGCCGAAAAGAGTTTCACCCGAAGAAGCCACGTCCGGATCTTGAGCATTACATCAAGGAAGCTGGACAGGCTACATTGAAAATGATTGGAGGTGCTGAAAATGTAGATGAAGGAGTAATTGGAAACTTTATGGCATCTCGATTTAACAAGCAGGCCAATTTGCCAGCATTTTTACCAATGATTGATGAAGGTTTAAAGTACAAACCAGCCATTAGTGTTGAAGGAGCCTGTGCTTCAGGTGGCTTGGCATTGGCTAGTGGAATAAAATCGATTTTGGCTGAAACTGCGGATGTTGTTTTAGCAGTTGGTTTCGAGGTTCAGAATACCATGAAAGCCATGTATGGTGCCGATGTGTTGGCAGGTGCTGGCTGGATGAAAACCAGAAAAGAGGGGCATGCTTATTTCTTTCCAGGTGTATTTAGTAACAGAGCAGGTGCTTATTACGAAAAGTTTGGAAAGGAAAAGACCAGAGAAGCTATGGCAAAGTGGTATTGCAATGCCATTGAAAATGCTCGTTTGTGCGAAACTGCTCAGGAATTTCATAATAAAAATAAGGATCTTGAAGGAACGGCAAAAATGCCATTGAATCCTAAGAAGTTTGTTGATCATCTGAACTATTCCGATTGTTCAAAAGTTTCTGACGGAGCATCTGCTATTGCGATTGTATCCGAAGAAGGGTTAAAGAATGTTGGAATTGATCCAAAAGATGCTGTTGAAGTTGTAGGTATTGGTCAGGCTGCTTCTGATATTACTAAGGAACCAGAAAACATGACTTGTTTGACTACCATGAAAGCAGCAGCTGCCAAAGCGATGGAAATGGCTGGTATTACAGTTGATCAGATTGGTACTGTTGAAGTACATGACTGTTTCTCGATTGCCGGTATCATGGGTGCTGAAGCCATTGGTTTTGCAGAGGAAGGCAAGGGTGTAGATTTTGTATTGGAAGGACATACATCACGCTGTGGTAAGGTGCCATTTAATACAACAGGTGGTCTTATTGGTTGGGGACATCCAACAGGAGCTACAGGAGTACATCAGGCAGTTACAATTTGGGAACAATTAACAGGTAAAGCTGGCGATGCCCAAATTGAAATGAAAGAAGACAGACCTTACGGTATGACCGTAAATATGGGGGGAGATGATAAATCTCTTGTGGCAATTGTTTACAAGAGAGGTGAGTAGGAATTAAAAAGAATAAAATGAAGTAGAATATAATGAAAACAGGCTAATTGCTAAATGCTGAAAGCCGTTAGCCTGTTTTATCACACCTAAAAACAAACACTATGAATTTTGAATTCACCGAAGAACAATTGATGATTCGAGATGCGGCTCGGGATTTTGCTCAAAGAGAATTGTTACCTGGAGTAATTGAACGAGACGAAAAAGCGATATATCCAACTGAACAAGTAAAGAAGCTTGGAGAACTTGGTTTTCTGGGAATGCTTGTAGGTCTTGATTATGATGGAGGAGGAATGGATACCATTTCTTATGTATTGGCTATGGAAGAAATTTCTAAGATTGACTCATCGGTTTCTGTAATCATGTCGGTAAACAATTCATTGGTTTGTTGGGGGGTTGAAAAGTTTGGAACCGAAGAGCAGAAGCAGAAATATTTAAAGCCAATGGCTCGAGGCGAAAAGATTGGTGCTTTCCTTTTATCAGAACCTGAAGCCGGATCAGATGCTACATCTCAGCGCACCACTGCTGTTGATATGGGCGATCATTATCTGCTAAACGGAACCAAAAATTGGATTACAAGTGGTAAAAGTGCTTCTACCTATATTGTAATCGCTCAAACTCATCCTGAACTAAAACACAGGGGAATTAATGCTTTAATTGTGGAAGCAGATTCGGAAGGAATTTCGGTTGGACCACATGAAAATAAAATGGGAATGCGTGCATCCGACACACATTCAGTAATGTTCAATAATGTAAAAGTACCAAAGGAGAATTTACTGGGAGAAGAAGGATTCGGATTCAAATTCGCAATGAAATCCCTTGAAGGAGGAAGAATTGGGATTGCATCTCAGGCATTGGGAATTGCTTCGGGAGCCTACGAGTTGGCACTGAAATATGCCCAAGAAAGAAAAACATTCGGAAAAGAAATTATAAACCACCAGGCAATTGCCTTTAAACTAGCGGATATGGCTACGGAAATTGAGGCTGCTCGTTTTTTCTGCTTAAAAGCGGCTTGGCTGAAAGATCAGGGTAAACCATATGGACATGCAAGTGCAATGGCTAAACTATATGCGGCAGAAACAGCTATGAAAGTTACTACGGAAGCAGTTCAGATTCATGGCGGATATGGCTATGTGAAAGAATATCATGTTGAAAGATTGATGAGAGATGCCAAGTTAACGCAAATCTACGAAGGGACTTCAGAAATTCAAAAGATTGTAATTTCTAGAGGTTTGGTGGATTAAAAATTTGAAAAAATAAAAGAGAAAGGAATCTTCTATTTCTCTTATATCATATGTAAAAAAGATCGCTTATGAAAATATTAGTATGTATAAGTAATGTTCCAGATACAACCACCAAAGTTAAATTTAAAGAGGGAGATAGCCTGTTTGATGACTCTGGTGTGCAGTGGATCATTAATCCTTGGGATGAGTTGGCTTTGACTCGTGCCATGGAACTAAAGGAAGATGCTGGTAATTCAGTGAATGAAATATGTGTAATTCATGTTGGTGGTGCAAGTGCAGATGCTACTCTTAGAAAGGCTCTTGCCATTGGCGCTGACAAAGCAGTAAGAATTGATGCATGTCCTGCAGATGCTTATCATGTAGCTGGACAAATTGCAGAATATCTAAAAGAGAATCCATTTGAGATCATTTTTAGTGGTATTGAATCGAGCGATTACAATGGATCCTCTGTTGGAGCCATGATTGCTGAGTTTATGGATTATCCGGGAATCTCATCTGTTACATCAGTTAATCTGGATGATGATGATATTCAGGTGAATCGTGCAATTCCAGGTGGAAAGCAGGTACTAAAAACTGAAACTCCATTTGTAGCGGTTGTTCAAAAGGGAATCGCAATGGAACCTAGAATTCCTTCTATGCGTGGTATCATGATGGCACGTAAGAAACCTCTGGAAGTTAAACCAGCTGCTGAATTGGAAGTGTTAACTGAGTCGATAAAGTTTGAATTGCCACAGGAAAAAGGTGCATGTAAAATGATTGATTCAGAATCGGCAGAACAACTGGTTGATCTGTTAAAGAATGAAGCAAAAGTGCTTTAATAAAAAATGAAGTAGGTGTGAGAATGAGCGCATTGATTTATAGTAAATGCCTTCGCCTCAAATCTAAAACTAAGTAGTAACATTTAAAACTTAGCCTATGTCTGTAATTGCATTTGCCAAGAATTGGAATGGGAAATTTAAGAATTCCTCCTTTGAATTGGTTTCATATACAAAAGCTTTAGCGAATCAGCTAAATACAAATATGGTAGTTCTTTCTATTGGAGAGGTTGCCGAAGAAGAATTAAAATTATTAGGAAACTATGGTGCGGATAAAGTTCTCACTGTTAGTGATCCGCAATTGAATACATTAACGAGTAGAGCTTACGCAGATATTGTTGCAAAGGCTGCAGAGTCTGTGGGAGCTGAAGTAATTGTTTTGTCTGATAACAACAGTGGAAAAGCAATTGCTCCCAGAGTTTCAGTGAAATTAAAAGCAGGACTTGTAGCTGCAGTTCAAGAATTACCGGTTTCGTTCGAACCATTTGTGGTGAAGAAAAGAGTTTTCTCTGGAAAAGCATTTGGGCATGTTCAAATCAAGTCTGACAAAAAGGTACTTACCATTGCAAAAAATTGTTTTGGATTATTAGAAGCTTCTTGTGTTGTAGCTATTGAAGAGTTCGCTGTAGACATTGATACAAGCTTGTTTAAAGTAAAGATTGTTGAAGAGGAAGAGCAAAAAGATAAAGTGATTCTATCTGATGCTGATGTTGTGGTTTCTGCTGGTAGAGGAATGCGTAGTCCTGAAAATTGGGCACCAGTGGAAGAGTTGGCAGAGGTACTAGGCGCTGCAACAGCTTGTTCTCGTCCGGTTTCTGATGAAGGTTGGCGCGGACATGAAGAGCATGTTGGTCAAACAGGAAAAGTGATTGCTCCAAACTTGTATATTGCTGCAGGTATATCTGGTGCAATTCAGCATGTTGCTGGTATTAGTAGAAGCAAGTGCATTGTTGCGATTAATACAGATCCTGAGGCACCAATATTCGGTGTGGCCGATTATGGTATTGTTGGAGATGTGATGGATGTATTACCAAGATTAACGGAGGCTTTTAGGAATTCAAAATCATAAATAAAGACTAACTCTAAAAACAATGACAAAACAGATCCTCTTCATTATTTCATTGGCAATAACCTTGGGTGTTTTTGCCTGGTCGGTGAAACGATTATGGGCTTTCTTTAAACTGACCAAGCCATCGTATCCGATCAAAAACATTGGAGCCAGAATTTCTCATACCCTGGATGTGGCTTTTGGCCAAACCAAAATCTTCAGAAAGCCTGTAATTGGTTTAATGCATGCCCTGGTGTTTTGGGGATTTCTGGTAATTACCCTGGGAAGTATTGAGATTGTGATTGATGGAGTGTTTGGATTGGAGCGATCATTTGCTTTTACCGGGTGGTTTTATGATTTTGTAATGGCTTCGGGAGATGTGTTTGCCTTGCTAATTATTGTCTTTATAAAAGCTTTCAGTTTACGAAGAAGCATTCTTCGCATTAAGCGATTTACCGGAGTTGAGATGTCGTCCAAATCTTATTGGGATGCACAAATTGCCTTGTCTTTCATCGGTTTATTAATGCTTTCCTTATTGGCTTTTAATGTTGGATACATTAGTAATCATCCCAATGGATACGAAGGAGTTTATCCCGTATCAGCAGCAATTGTAAACCTGGTTAATTTGGATTTAGGTTGGTTGCAGGAACCTGGTTGGTGGATACACATTTTACTGATTTTTGTATTTGCAAACTATCTTCCATACTCCAAGCATTTTCATGTATTTCTTTCAGTCCCTAATGTATTTCTTGCCAATCTGGAGCCGCTTACCAAATATCCCAATCTGGAAAGCATTACAAAAGAAGTTAAGCTAATGCTAGATCCAGAAGCTGCTTATGATGAAAGTGAAGAAGTAGCAAGGTTTGGTGTAAAGGATGTGGAGGATGTAAGCTGGAAAAATTATATGGATTCCCTGGCTTGTACGCAATGTGGCCGTTGTACGGATGTTTGTCCTGCCAATATCACAGGAAAACTATTATCTCCTAGAAAGATATTTGTGGATTTACGAAAGCGAATGGATGAAAAAGGGCCGATTGCCATTAAAGGAGAAGATGACGGCAAGTCCTTGTTGAGAGATTACATTACCGAAGAGGAACTTTGGGCTTGTACAACTTGTAATGCATGTGCCCAGGAATGTCCAATTGATATCAGTCATCCAAATTTAATAATGGATATGAGAAGGTACCTGGTGATGGAAGAAGCAGCAGCACCTGCAGAATTGAATACCATGTTTACCAATATCGAAAACAATGGTGCACCATGGCAATTTTCACCTGAAGATCGCTTGAAATGGACAGAAGGTTAGAAAATATTCAATGATATTACTGTAGAGACGCAAGGCCTTACGTCTCTAACAAAAAAAATATATTAAATGACAGATAAAAAACTACATGTACCAGTAATGGCCGACTTGGCGGCAAAAGGAGAAAAACCGGAATACCTATACTGGGTTGGATGTGCAGGAGCTTTTGATGATAGATATCAAAAGGTGGCACGTGCATTTGCCAAAATTTTAAACCACCTTGAAATTAGCTATGCTGTTCTTGGGAAAGAAGAAAGTTGTACAGGCGATGCTGCTAAGCGGGCTGGCAATGAAATGCTTTTTCAAATGCAAGCCATGCAAAATATTGAAGTATTGAATGCTTATGAAGTCGATAAAATCATTTGTACTTGTCCTCACTGTTACAATACACTCAAGAATGAGTATCCGGAATTGGGTGGCAATTACAATGTTATCAATTATACCGAGTTCTTGGATGAAATGATTCAGGATGGTAAGTTGAAGCTTGAAAATAATCCATTCAAAGGAGAATCGATCACCTATCATGACCCTTGTTATTTGGGAAGGGGAAATAAGATATATGACGCACCAAGAAATGTGGTTAAGGCTGTGTTTGGTGATGTGAAAGAATTAAAGAGATCCAGAAGTTTTGGATTGTGTTGTGGTGCTGGTGGAGCACAAATGTTTAAGGAGGCTGAAAAGGGAGATAAGGAAGTAAACATTGAACGAACTGAGGAAATTATCGAAAGAAAGGTGGATAAGGTGGCCTCGGCCTGTCCCTTCTGCATGACCATGTTGACTGATGGTATCAAATTAAAAAATAAGGAATCTGAGCTTCAGAATTTAGATGTTGCTGAAATTATAGAGAAAGCACTTGAATTGTAGAAATTAAGTATCATGAACACACCTGCCACATACAAACTGAAAAATGCTGTAAGAATAGTAACTGCTACATCACTATTTGATGGTCATGATGCTTCTATAAACATCATGCGCAGAATTATTCAGGCTTCTGGTGCAGAGGTCATTCACCTTGGGCACAATCGCTCTGCCGAAGAGATTGTTGATTGTGCCATACAGGAAGATGCTCAGGCCATTGCAATTAGCTCTTATCAAGGAGGGCATATCGAGTTTTTCAAGTATATGTATGATTTATTACAGGAGAAAAATGCAGGTCATATCCAGATTTTTGGAGGTGGTGGCGGTGTAATTTTGCCAGAAGAAATTAAGGAGTTGCAAGCCTATGGTATTGCAGGCCTATATTCTCCTGATGATGGCAGAAACCTTGGTTTACAAGGGATGATTAATGAAGTTTTGGAGCAGTCGGATTATGAATTGAGTACGATTGAATTGCCTAAAATAGAAGAGATTTCATTTGCTGATATTAATACTTTAGCCAGGCTAATAAGTTTGGCGGAACATGATGAAATTCAAGGATCTGATTTGTATTTGAAGTTAAAGAATCATGTTAAAGTTAATCATACTCCGGTAATTGGAATAACAGGTACAGGAGGTGCAGGAAAATCATCTCTAACAGATGAATTGATTCGTAGATTCCAGATCGATTATCCAAATTTGAAATTGGCCATTCTATCTGTCGATCCATCTCGAAAGAAAAGTGGAGGAGCATTATTAGGAGATAGAATCAGAATGAATGCCATTCATAAGTCCAATGTCTATTTGAGGTCATTGGCAACAAGAAGAGCAAACCTGGCTTTATCAAAACATGTAGATGATGCCTTGATGATTATGAAAGCGGCTAATTTTGACTGCATCTTTTTAGAAAGTTCAGGTATCGGGCAATCGGATACCGAAATTGTGGATTACAGCGATGTGAAACTTTATGTGATGACTCCCGAATTTGGCGCAGCAACTCAATTGGAAAAAATCGATATGCTTGATTTTGCCGATTTGGTTGCCATCAATAAATTCGACAAGCAAGGGGCTCAGGATGCATTAAGAGATGTAAAAAAACAATATCAACGCAATCACATGCTTTTTGATCAGGATCCTGAAGAAATGCCTGTGTTCGGAACGGTTGCATCTCAATTTAATGATCATGGTGTAAATGATTTGTACCATGCATTAATCAATTTACTTGGCAAACAAGGATTGAAGCAGTTTGAGATCGACGGAAAACCATTATTAGAGGCAAGCAAGAAGATTGAGATCGTTCCTCCTTCAAGGGTTCGTTACTTATCTGATATTTCAGAGACAGTTCGAAAATACAATCGAAAAGTGGAAGATCAGGCCGAAATAGCGGATCAGTTATATGCTTTAAGAAAGTCTTCTGATTTGGTAGATGATGAAATTGCTCAAAGATCAATTGAGAAGGAGTTTACCAAACTTTCAACGGATTTTAAGCATAAGGATATTGTTGAGGGGTGGAAGGAAAAAGTAAAAAGATACAAGGAAGATATTTTCAAATATGAAGTGAGAGGAAAGGAAATTTGTGTGGATACACATACCGAAACCCTATCTCACAATAGAATACCAAAGATTGTTTTGCCTGATTATAAAAGTTGGGGTGATATTGTAAAATGGTCTTTGAAAGAGAATGTACCAGGAGAATTCCCTTTTGCAGCTGGTGTATTTCCATTTAAAAGAGAAGGAGAAGATCCCACCAGAATGTTTGCAGGTGAAGGTGCCCCTGAACGTACCAATAAACGATTTCATTATTTGGCAATGGGACAACCTGCTGTTCGATTGTCAACAGCATTCGATTCGGTAACCTTATATGGGGCTGATCCTGATGTTCGTCCGGATATATATGGAAAAGTTGGAAACTCAGGTGTTTCAATTGCTTCTTTAGATGATGCCAAAAAACTCTATTCAGGATTTGACCTGGTAGATCCTAAAACATCCGTATCCATGACGATTAATGGTCCAGCACCGATGTTAGTTGGATATTTTATGAATGTTGCCATTGATCAACAATGTGAGAAATACATTCATGAAAATGGGTTGGAAGATGAAATTGAGACCAAAATTCAGGAAATCTATAAGGAAAAGGAGAGAGTACAATACATCGGAGATCTACCGGAAGGAAATAACGGATTGGGATTGATGTTGCTTGGTGTAACAGGTGATCAAGTGCTTCCAAAAGAAGTATATGAAAGGATAAAAACTGAAACAATTTGCAGAGTTCGAGGTACAGTGCAAGCAGATATGTTGAAGGAAGATCAGGCACAGAATACTTGCATATTCTCAATTGATTTTGCTTTGAAGATGATGGGAGATATTCAGGAATATTTTATCCAGAATCAGGTAAGGAATTTCTACTCGGTTTCTATATCAGGATATCACATTGCAGAAGCTGGAGCCAATCCAATTAGTCAGTTGGCATTTACATTGGCAAACGGTTTTACCTTGGTTGAATACTACATTTCGAGAGGAATGAATGTGGATGATTTCGCACCTAACCTGTCTTTCTTCTTCTCCAATGGAATGGATCCTGAGTATACCGTCATTGGTCGTGTAGCTCGAATCATCTGGGCCAAAGCCATGAAGTATTTGTACAAGGCCAACGAGCGTTCTCAGAAATTGAAATATCACATTCAAACTTCAGGCAGATCACTACATGCGCAGGAAATAGAGTTCAACGATATTCGTACGACTTTACAAGCGCTTACAGGAATTTATGACAATTGCAATTCACTTCACACCAATGCTTACGATGAGGCAATAACAACACCAACTGAAGAATCGGTTCGCAGGGCAATGGCCATTCAGTTGATTATTAATAACGAATTGGGATTGGCGAAGAATCAAAATCCACTTCAAGGGGCATTTATTATCGATGAGTTGACAGAACTGGTTGAAGAAGCAGTAATGATAGAATTTGATAGACTTACTGAACGTGGTGGAGTTTTGGGTGCGATGGAAACCATGTATCAGCGTAGTAAAATTCAATCGGAATCTTTGCATTATGAGAGCTTGAAGCACAACGGAAAGTTACCGATTATTGGTGTGAATACCTTCTTAAGCTCTGTTGGTTCTCCAACGATTCAGCCGAAAGAGGTGATTCGTTCAGATGAATCAGAGAAAGAAAATCAGGTGAAATTCAAAGAAATGATTCAGAAGAATCATAAGGAGCAAGCAGACTTAGCTTTAGGTAAGTTAAAAGAGACTGCTTTAAGGAATGATAACATTTTTGCTGAGTTAATGGAGGTCTGTAAGTATTGCACACTTGGACAGATTACCAATGCCTTGTACGAAGTAGGCGGCCAATATAGACGTAATATGTAAATTATATACGTAGAGCCGCAAGGTTTTGCGGCTTTTTCATAAGATATATAGATGAAACAATTAAAATCAAAAATAAACACCAAATCCGAAGACTTTATTAAGAATAAAGAGTCTTATAATCTCTTGATGAATGAGTATCGTGATCGTTTAAACTATGTTTTGAATGGAGTAGACGAAAAGGCTCGCGAAAGACACTTAAAGAGAGGAAAGTTATTGGTGCGTGATAGAATAGAACTTCTTTTAGACAAGAATACTCCTTTCCTTGAATTATCTGCAATGGCTGCTTGTGATCAGTATGAGAATCAGTTTCCATCAGCAGGAATTGTAACAGGAATTGGAGTGGTTCATGGACGTGAATGTGTGATTGTAGCCAATGATGCTACGGTAAAAGGGGGAACCTACATTAAGGAAACCATTAAAAAGCACATTCGTGCACAAGAAGTAGCCATGGAAAATCACTTGCCATGTATTTATATGGTGGATTCCGGAGGTGTGTTTCTTCCGGAGCAGTCGAAAGTGTTTCCTGATAAATATGATTTTGGTCGATTTTTCTTTAATCAATCCAAGATGTCAGCTAAAGGGATTCCACAAATCTCCATTGTAATGGGATCCTGCACTGCCGGAGGTGCTTATGTTCCTGCCATGAGTGACGAAACCATTATTGTGAAGGGACAAGGGACCATTTTTATTGGAGGACCACCCTTGGTAAAAGCTGCAACAGGAGAAGAAGTAAGTGCAGAAGAATTAGGCGGAGCAGAGATTCATACCTCCATTTCTGGTGTTGCTGACCATTTGGCAGCAGATGATCGACATGCCATTCAGATTTGTAGAGATATTTTCGAATCCATGCCTAAAGTGCAAAAATATCCTTTGGAGCGAGAAAATTTTAAGGAACCACAATATCCAGCTGAAGATTTGTATGGATTGGCTCCTTTAGATTTGAAAAAGCCTATTGATGCGAGGGAGTTAATTGCCCGAATTGTTGATGATAGTTCTTTCCAGGAATTTAAGGAGCGATATGCGCCTACCATTGTTACTGGATTTGCAAAAATCATGGGGTATCCCGTTGGGATTATCGCTAACAATGGAATCATTTTTTCAGAGACTTCATTAAAAGCAGCTCATTTTATTGAGTTGTGTAGCTTCCGTAAAATTCCACTAGTATTTCTACAGAATATCACTGGTTTTATGGTGGGTAAGGAATACGAACACAAAGGAATTGCACGCGATGGTGCAAAAATGGTTCATGCAGTGGCCAATGCTCAGGTTCCAAAGTTTACTGTGATCGTTGGTGGATCGTTTGGAGCAGGGAATTATGCCATGGCTGGTCGTGCCTACGAACCTCGCTTGTTGTTCATGTGGCCTAATGCGAAAATATCTGTAATGGGTGGCGAACAGGCTGCAGGAGTATTGGTTCAGGTGAAAGAACAACAACTGAAGAAACAAGGAAAAGAATTCGATGCTGAAGAAAGAATCACTTTGCGTGAAAAGATTCTTAAAAAATATGAGGAAGAAGGATCTGCATATTTCAGTACCTCACGATTGTGGGATGATGGAATTATCGATCCAGCCGACACGCGAAAAGTGCTTGCCATGGGAATTTCAGCATCCTTGAACAAAGAATTTGGAGAACCAGATTTTGGAGTATTTAGAATGTAATGAATAGCCCTGATATTTATGTCAGGGGTTAAAATGAATCAGATGAAACAATATCAAACCATAGAATTCAGCATCGATAACAAAATTGGAACGATTACTTTGAATCGTCCTGATATCCATAATGCATTCAATGAAGCCATGATTGCAGAGATTATTGAGTGCTTTCAAGAGATTGAGAAATTGGATTATAAAACAATACGAGTAGTGATTTTACAGGGCAAAGGAAAATCGTTTTGTGCGGGTGCCGACTTGAACTGGATGAAGGGAGTTGCAAATTACTCATACGAGGAAAACTACCTTGAGAGCTACAAATTATCCATGTGTTTCAATGCAGTGTATTCTTGCAAATTCCCTACCATTGCAATGGTTCATGGGGCTGCAATTGGAGGGGCAAATGGTTTGCTGGCTGCTTGCGATTTTGTATTGGCCCATAGAGATACAGTCTTTTCTCTAAGCGAGGTAAAGATTGGAATTGTACCAGCCTGTATTTCTCCATACGTAATTAAGCGTGTTGGTGAATACAAATCAAAAGAGTTGATGCTAACGGGAATGCGCTTTAATGGCAAAGAAGCGCAACAAGCGGGATTGGCAAATTGGTCGCACGCAGAGAAGAAATTAAAGTCGAAGTTATCTGATTTGATTTCCAAGCTAAAAACCAGTGGTCCCGTTGCAGTATCAACATGTAAGCAATTGATATATGATGTGGAAAATCAATGGACACATGAAGAAGCCATGCAAAACACTGCAAAAATGATTGCTGATTTGCGTCAATCCGAAGAAGGACAAGAAGGAATGAGTTCATTTTTGGAGAAACGCAAACCAAATTGGACTGAAGACAATTAATAATTAACAATGAATAATGAGTAATTGAAAATAGTAAAATGATTCTGGCTTTATCCCGGAAGGATTCGAAAATAAATCAGATAAATCTTTAAGAACAAATAGAATTCAAAGAATGAAATCGAAATAAAGGTTTATTGATAATTGCTCATTATTAATTACTAATTGATTAAGCATGTATTACAAACGAATATTAATAGCAAACCGTGGTGAAATTGCCTTAAGGGTAATGAAAACCGCAAAAAATTTGGGGATACACACCGTAGCACTTTATTCAGAACAGGATAGAGATGCTGAGCATGTATTGCAGGCCGATGAGGCTTTTCCATTAAAAGGTGTTGGTTTGCAGGAAACTTATTTGAATGCTCAGCAAATTGTTGATGTAGCTCAAAAAGCAAAAGCAGATGCCATTCATCCTGGCTATGGATTCTTGGCTGAGAATGCTGAGTTTTCAAAGCTTTGTGCGGATTCGGTAATCGATTTTGTCGGCCCTGATGCAAAAGCCATTGAATTGATGGGGAACAAGGTTAATGCGCGTGAGTTTGCCAAATCAATTGGTGTGCCTGTATTGGAAGGTGTTGTTGGTGATCATCAAACTTTACTGGAGGCGAGCAAGAGCTTGAAATTTCCGCTATTGATAAAAGCTGCAGCAGGAGGTGGTGGGAAAGGAATGCGCATTGTTCACGAACTTAAGGATATGGAAGCCGACTTGGAATCAACGTCACGCGAAGCAGCCAGTTATTTTGGCGATGGAGCAGTGTTGATTGAAAGATACATTGAGAATCCAAGACATATTGAAGTTCAGATCTTGGCTGATAGGCATGGTAATGTGATTCATTTGTTCGAAAGAGAGTGTTCCATTCAAAGGCGATTCCAGAAAGTAATTGAGGAAGCACCTTCTCCAACGCTTACCTCCGATTTAAGAGATAAGATGGGTGAAACTGCAGTACTGTTAGCTCAGAAAATGAATTATAGCAATGCGGGAACCGTAGAGTTTTTGGTTGATGAAGACTTGAATTATTATTTTCTAGAAATGAATACCCGAATTCAGGTGGAGCATCCGGTAACGGAAATGATTACTGGTATTGATCTGGTTGAACAACAATTGTTGGTTGCATCGGGAAGAAATTTGCCGTTAAAACAGGATCAGGTTCAACTAAAAGGTCATGCCATTGAGGCAAGGATTTATGCCGAAGATCCGGAGAAAGATTTTATTCCTTCGCCTGGAGAAATTAGCTTTTATAAAGCTCCTAAATTGTTTGAGGGTAGGCTGCGATTGGATTCAGCCATCACGGGGCCTTGTATGATTCATCCGGATTTTGATCCGATGATTGCCAAATTGGTGGTTTGGGATGAAAATCGCGATCTGGCCATTGAGCGTTTGCATTTGGCATTGCACGATTATCAGATACATGGTATCAAAAACAATATCATGTACTTACATACACTTTTAAATACCGATGCTTTCAAGCAGAATAATATTTCAACTCATTTTTGCCAGCATCATGCTGATGATTTGAATCAAATCATGCTCAAGGAAAAGGAAGAGGTGCCTTCTTTCCTGTTTCATATCAGCTTTGCTTTGTTCGAATTGTGTCATAAAGTGTCTGATTCTGTATGGGATCAGATTGGCTATTGGCGCATGAATGGAACAAGACTTCGGGTATTGGATGAAGAAACTCTTGATGTTGAAATTCTGGAACAGAATCCTTACCGAATAAAAATAGGAGAGAGCAAGTATGTTTTGGAGAACCTTCAGATGGATGAGAATTACATGACTTTTGAATTTGAAAGTACGAGATATCGATTTTATCGATCGAAAAATTCGGAAGGAAAAAGTTTTGTGAGTTGCAGGGGAATTGTACGTCAATTGGAGCGCTGGTCCGAGATTCAGGCCAAACCAGGAGAATCATCAACAGATAGTTCAGGAGCTAGCGATGGAAGGATTCTGTCGCCAATGCCGGGCAAAATTGTGAAGGTGGAAGCACAAGCAGGTCAATCTGTTGCGAAGGGTGAGGTGTTGCTTATTGTAGAAGCTATGAAAATGGAAAACAGCATATTGGCTCCTTTCGAAGGAAAAATTGAAAAGGTGTTTGTTGAAGAGGGTGAGCAGGTAATGAATGAAACAGAGTTGATTCGTTTGTCAGCGAACTAGAGTTTTGTTTAGGAAGATCTTAAGATGGCCTAAAAGAATAATGAGTTCATCTTGAAACACTTTGAGATGGTCTATAAGGACACAAAGTTCATCTTGAAACATTTTGAAGTGATTTAGAAAGACTCTGAGATTATCTTTAAGGATATTGAAATAGGCTAGACGGATATTGATTTGCTTAGGATAGAGTTCAATACTAAAAAAGAAGAATTAGAGATTTACAGAAATCTGTAGAATCGATAGAAGATGGAATACTAAATACTAAAACATACCAAAATGAAGACCAAAATCAGAATTGCAAATGCCGGAGGTTTCTGGGGAGATGACCTGGGAGTATTGCGCCGACAACTTGAAGGTGGAGAGGTGGATTACATCTCGTCCGATTTTTTAGCTGAAGTTACCATGAGTATCCTTCGAAAACAGCAGCTAAAGAACGAGGCACTGGGATATGTTACTGATTTTGTCGATCAGATTGTAGATGTGGCTGATTTGATGAAATCAAAAGGCGTTCGAATGATAACCAATGCAGGAGGTATTAACCCAATTGCATGTGCCCGAAAGATTTTATCGGAACTTGAAAAAAAAGGTGTTTCCCTGAAAATTGCTGTGGTTGATGGCGACAATATCGTTGATCGCATAGATGAATTTTATCCGGCGAAAGCCAATTTTAAAAATATGGATTCGGGTGATGATTTTGAATCAATTATCAAAAACATTCAAAGTGCAAATGTGTACCTGGGCGTACCTCCATTGCTTAAGGCTTTGGAAAGTGGAGCCGATTTGATTTTGGCAGGTCGTGTTACCGATACTTCGGTTACCATGGCGCCAATGATTTATGAATTGGGCTGGGAGCTGAACGATTGGGACAAGCTTGCGGCAGGTTTGGTGGCTGGCCATATTATCGAGTGTGGAGCACAGTCGACAGGCGGAAACTTTACCGATTGGCAAAAAGTGGAGCGTTGGGACAATATGGGTTACCCAATAGTTGAAATGAACCAAAATGGTGATTTCACTGTCTATAAGCATGAGAATACGGGTGGATTAATTAGTGTAGATACCATTCGGGAACAATTGGTATACGAAATGGGTAATCCCGATCAATACATCAGTCCTGATGTGGTTGCTGATTTTACACAGCTGAAGCTGGAGGAATTGGAATACAATAAAGTATTGGTGTGTGGGGCTAAAGGATATCCGTCTACTCCTTACCTAAAAGTTTCAATGGCTTACGAGGATGGCTACAAAGCTACAAGTTCCATTGTAATAAGTGGAGGTAGGGTATTGAATAAGGCTCAGGAATTTGAAAAGATTTTCTGGGATAGATTAGATACGGATTTCTTAAAGAAAAATACCGAGTTTGTTGGATACAATGCATGTCATCAACACCTGGCAGAACATATCGATCCTAATGAGATTTTACTTCGATTATCGGTTTATGATACTGATGTTGATAAAATCAGAGATTTTTCGATGAGTATTGCTCCCCTGATTTTGAGCGGCCCTCCTGGCGTTGCAGTAACGGGAGGACGAGCCAGAATGCAACAGGTAATTACCTATTGGCCAACATTGATTCCTAAAGAATGTATCACATCAACCGTTCATGTGCTGAATGAAAAGGGTGAGCTTATTGAATCTAAAGAAATAGGTTCTGTGCTGGGCTATGAAGAGGAATTAAAGGCTATAGAAGCTGTTGAGCATACCGAATATGTTGATCCTGCCTGGGAGGAGGACCGATTGATAACGGTTGCTTTGCGTGATATCTGTTTAGGTCGCTCTGGCGATAAGGGAGATACCGTAAATATTGGAGTTTTGGCTCGATCAGAAGAGATATATCAATACTTGAAACATGATTTGACAGCAGAAAAGCTTTCCGAGATGTTTTTTGGAATGGTTAAAGGAAGAATACATCGATATGAGATTGATAATTTATTGGCATTAAACTTTCTATTGGAAGAATCGCTGGATGGAGGTGGAACAAAATCCTTAATGATTGATGCACAGGGGAAAACATTTGCCACTGCACTCTTGAATCAGGAAATCATGATTCCTGAAAAATTACTTTCGTCAAAGATGAAGGTTGAATCGCAAAAATAATTAGTGAAAGTATCCAATTTTATTGGGATAGTTAAGAATTGTTATTAACTTAAATAGTGTAAAATGTAACTAAGTAAGACTGGATTGATAAACAAAATGGAGTCCTTACTTGGTGTTTTTTAATTAGTACATAGAAAATGAATTTCGAATTAAACGAAGAACATAATATCATAAGGAAAGCTGTTCGCGACTTTGCAGAGCGTGAAATTAAGCCATTGGCAAAAGAGCTTGATGAGAAGGAGGAATTTTCTTTAGAATTAACGAAGAAAATGGGAGAGATGGGATTGTTTGGAATGTTTCTTCCGGAAAAATATGGTGGACAAGGTTCAGATTATCTTTCTTACATCATTGCTGTTGAGGAAATAGCAAGAGTTGATGGATCTCATGCGGCAACATTGGCTGCTCATAATTCTTTGGGGATTGGACCATTGTATATGTTTGGAACGGAAGATCAGAAAATGAAGTATTTGCCATCTCTTTGTGGTGGCGAAGAGCTTTGGGCATTTGGGCTTACTGAGCCTGATGCTGGATCTGATTCGCGTGGATCAAAAACTTTTGCAAAGGACAATGGAGCGAACTGGGAAATTAACGGTTCCAAGATATTTATTACCAATGGATCTACTTCCATGTGTTCTGGCGTAACGGTTCAGGCAGTTACAAGTATTAATGGAGATAAAAAGGAATTTTCAACCTTTATTGTAGAAAAAGATGCTCCTGGATGGTCGTCGAGAGCAATGCACGGAAAATTGATGTGGAGAGCTTCGGATACTGCTGAAATGTTTTTTGACACCTGTTGTATTCCAAAGGGAAACATGCTTGGGGAACGTGGTATGGGATCAAAAATCATGTTGAAAACATTGGATTCAGGAAGATTATCAATTGCTGCGATGGGATTGGGATTGGCTCAAGGTGCTTTTGAAATGGCTTTGCAATATTCAAAGGAGAGAAAGCAGTTTGGAAAACCAATTGGTAAATTTCAGGCTATCTCATTCAAACTAGCTGATATGGCTACCAAAATTGAATTGGCAAGGAATCTTTTATACAAGGCATGTTGGCTAAAAGACAATGGAAAACCTTTTGCCAAAGAGGCTGCAATGTCGAAATTGTACTGTTCCGAAATCGCCAAAGAAGTAGCCGATGAGGCAGTTCAAATTCATGGAGGATATGGATTAATGAAAGAATATCCGGTGGAACGCTTTTACAGAGATCAAAGATTGTTACAAATTGGGGAAGGAACTTCGGAAATTCAACGATTGGTGATTTCTAGATACATTATGGATGAATAAGGAGAATTGAATATATACAGGCTGCAAATTCCTAACCATTTGCAGTTTGTTTAACCCAAAATACCAACAATATGAGTAGAGAACTAATTCTGGCATTGAATCCTAGAATGCAATTTACCCGAATTGCTGTATATAGGATGAATACAACTGTTTTTCTAAAAAAGATAAATCATAAACCTGAAGACTTTAATGGCTTCGATCGTTATGTAGATCAAGCTGCTTTGCGTGCAAAAATCATTCTGGATGAGTTAAAGAGCAATGATATTAGAGTTGAGGACATAGCAGTTGTTATTGGGCGTGGTGGTTTGCTTAAACCAGTTAAATCTGGAGTTTATAAAGTAAACGATTCCATGGTAAAAGATTTGGCAAATTGTGAATATGGCGATGATGTGGTGAATCTAGGTGGACTTTTGGCCAATACTATCGCATCTGAATTAACCAATGCTGATGCATTTATTGCGGATCCTGTAGTTGTTGACGAGCTTGAAGACATTGCGCGAATTACTGGTCGTCCTGAATTCAAGAAGAAATCTATTTTTCATGCACTAAACCAAAAAATTGCAGCGAGAAAATATGCGAAGAGTGTTTACAAGGAATATGAAGAAATGAATATTATTGTAGCACACTTGGGTGGTGGGATTAGTATTGGTGCTCACCGAAAAGGAAGAGTTATAGATGCCAATCAGGCTTATGATGGGGATGGTCCATTCTCACCAATTCGTAGTGGAAGTTTACCAATGGGAGATGTGATTAGAGAATGTTTCTCAGGCAAGTACACACAGGAAGAAATGCTGAACAGGCAAACTGGTAAAGGTGGGTTATATGCTCATTTCAATACCTATAGTGGTTATGATGTTTGTAAAAAGAGAGATGCTGGTGATGCCAAGGCAACAGAAGTTTTAGCTGCTATGGCATATCAGGTTTCTAAATCAATTGCCTCTATGTATGCAGTATTTGAAGGAGAAACTGTGGATGCTATTATCATTACTGGTGGAATGGCCAAAGATGAGCAGTTTGTAAAAGAAATAAAAACTCGCGTAGATAAAATTGCACCTGTTTCTATTCAGCCGGGAGCTGAGGTTCTAGGAGCGCTTTCCTATTATGGAAAAATGATACTCCGAAAAGAAACAGAGATACTTGAATATTAAACAAAAAAGCCGACGAAAGTCGGCTTTTTTAATGGTGATAAATTCCTCCATTTTCTACAGAATTATACAACTATAATGAACGATTTATTTGGTAACGATAAAAATCGATTCACACAAGATAAATATCGATTATAATAACCTGTTTCTCGTATTTTTAATGTAGTAAAACTCTTTATTCTGGGGTATAAATCTCGCTGAGCAATTATTGATAAGCTTTTTACATTGGTCTATATTTATTAGTGATAAGAGTAGGGCTCTTATTCACTCTATCATAAACTAAAAAGTATTAACCTTATATTCTGGAATTATGAAAAAAGCTCGTTTATTTTTTCAACTAATAGGAGTTGGAGTTTTAGCTATATCCTTATCAATAGCCAGTTGTACCAAAGAAGGGCCAATGGGACCTGCTGGAGCTGATGGAACTGACGGTAAAGATGGGGTAGATGGTAACTCAACATGTTTAGCTTGTCACGGTCAGGAAATCAAGACTACTATTGAAGCTCAATTTTCTCAATCTGTTCATGTAAGCGGATTAAACGCTGTGGATTATGCTGGAGGAAGATCTTATTGTGCAAGATGTCACTCACATCAGGGATATGTAGAATTTGCCGAAACAGGGGCTGTTTCAGGGAATATTACTAACCCAACGGCATGGGAATGTGCAACCTGTCATAGTTTGCATGAAACTATGGAAGCTGGTGATTATGCGCTAAGATTAAATGGAGCAGTAAACCTTCTTACTGATAATACTGTAGTTGTTGATGAAGGCAATAACAATACATGTCTAAACTGTCATCAGTCACGCAGGAATGGCGAGTACTATGACAAGTATACTGAGGCCCAAACCTTCACGAGAGAGTTTACAGAAGATGATATTGCAGTGTACCAAACTGCAGCATTTGGGCCAGCGGGTTCTGCCACATTAAATGCAACTTCAGATACATTAACTGTTGTGTTTGATGTACCAACAACTCACGTTTATATTAGTAGTACACATGCAGGACCACATCCTAGTTCTCAAGGGAATACCTGGATAGGTATTGGTGGTTACACTACTTCAGAAGGAACAATATTTTCGGGACATAGTGATGGTTGTGTGAAATGTCATATGGGCGAAGCTAGTGGACATACTTTCAAGCCTGAATTAGACAATTGTACGAGTTGTCATGGTGAAAAGAATGTTTATATGGATGCTATTGCTGGTCGAGTTGAGGCTATTGGTGAGGCATTAGAAGCTATTCATGCGATTCATAAAGAAGATGGAGAGTATCATCCAATGTACGCTTCCATAACAAGAGAACAATTTCAGGCATTCTGGAATTTTATGATTCTTCTTGAAGATAGAAGTAATGGAGCTCACAATCCAACTTATACAGAAGCATTATTAGATCAGGCTGAAGCTTTATTAGGATTATAACGGAAAAAAATAATTAAAAAAAAGCTTGTCTCCACACTGGGGACAAGCTTTTGTTTTATAATAGAAAAGGAATTATCCTTTTACTTCTTCCACTTTGAATTTCAGTTTCTCAATTGCTTTCTTCAAGTTTTCCTTGCTTGTTTTATCAGCTTTATAAGAAATTGTAACTTTTTGTGCTTTAAAGTCAACATCTAATTTCTTAACACCTTTTTCGAAAGGAATGTTTTTTTCAATCTTACCAGCACATCCCATACAATCCATTTCTACTTTAAAAACAACGGTTTCAACTTTTTTGTCGCTTTTATTCGCTGCGTAAGATAAAGTAGATGTAATTACAATGCTTAATACTAATAGAGTGCTTTTGAAAATTTTTGATAAATTCTTCATTTGTTTAATTTTTATTGGTTTAGATATGTTAGTGTTTGTTTATTCAATTGTTAATCGTAATCCTACATAGAACTTTCTTTCCTGGATTGGTCCCCATATCATCGAGGCATCGAAATATTCTCCAAAAGGATCAGTTGCACCAATTATTGGATTCTTCTGAGTATAGTTTCCAAGGTTCTCAGCTCCAACATATATTTCCCAGATTTTAAATCTCTTTGTGACTTGAGCATTCATTATTGCATAAACAGGAGATTTTTCGCGTCTTTGGTATTGTTCCGGATTTGCCTTTGTTGAAGGAATTCTCATATCACCATTAAACTGCGTTGTGAAATCGAACTGCCATTTATTAAAGTTTGTGGCATAGGATGTTGTAATCAATCCCTTAAATCGATTTACATATGGTACCTTTTGGAATTGGTTATTAATGTCAGCTTTAACATCAGAAAAACGAATTGCTGTTGTTACGTCAAACCTGTCAACAGGAGCAAATTTTAATTCAACCTGGTAGTTGTTTGCCCATGATTTGCCATCCAAATTATAGAATCTTACTTTGTCAACGCTATTGTCTAAATCGGTTATGATTTGATTATCAAATACAGTTCTATAGAAATCAGCCGAAAGGGTAAACCCTCTATCAAATAAATCAAAATACTGAGTTAAGCTTAAGCCAAAGTTCCATGCTTTTTCCTGTTTTAGATCTTCTGCAATTTCCAAAGATCTGCTAGAGGCTAATAAAAAGCTGTTTTCAGCAATTGGATTTGAAGTTCTTCTACCACTACCAACAGCCAAACGTGCCGTAGTTTTAGGTGCAAATTGATATCTAAAATGCAAACGTGGGGTTACAAATCCACCGTAAATGTTGTGATCATCGTAACGTAATCCGGTCTGCAAAGTAATGTTATCATTAGGCAACCAGGTATATTCGATGTATGCACCTGCTACTTTCTCGGTTCTGTCTGTTCCCAGGTTATCTATGCTTAAATGATCTTTAAAATCATCGTACACATAGGATAAACCAGCAGTATATTTATGCTTTAAATTACCAATATAGGATTGAAACAAAAGATTAGCATAGAAGTACTTTTGTTCTGCATCGTAATTTCTTAAGCCATAAAATGAGTTTTGCTCATGTGATGCGAAGTTGGTGATTAAAGCAATACTTTTATCATCATCTTTGGGCATGATATAACCAAACTTTGCAAAAGCTTCGTATCTTCTGGTATCAATATTAATGCGATAAGCATTGTTTAAATCGTTGGGTTGATCCTTTTTAAATCCTTTTTGCCCACCAATTCTTTGTTCATCGATAAATTTAGCACCGAACTGTACTTTGAAGAATTCACTGGCATCCCAGTTCCAGCGATTAATGAAATTGTATTGAGTAACCATTGGATCATCAAGAAACATGTCATGGTTGTGATCGATTTCTCTATCATTATCTTGTCCATGGGCTAAGATAGCAGTACTTAGTTTAGGTGATAATTTTGCAGAAGCTATCATGTTTACTTCTGCCATTCCCATACTGTTTGCAAAAGTATTTAAATAGAATTTTGGAGCAGTTTGCGGTCTTTGGTAATTGATATTAATTTGCCCGGTAATGGATTCATAACCGTTAATTACCGAACCTACACCTTTCGAAACCTGTATGGACTCCATCCATGGTCCAGGAACATATACCATACCATAAACAGAAGCTAATCCTTTAAAGTTTGGATTCTTTTCTGTCATCATTTCGATATATTTTCCGGTTAAACCCAGAAGTTTAATCGATTTTGCACCTGTTGCTGCATCTGCATATGATACATCAACAGAGGCATTGGTTTCGAAGCTTTCTGAAAGATTACAACATGCAGCTTTACAAAGTTCAGCTCCAGTTATATTTTGAGATTGAATAGGATTGTCTCTATCCAATATGGTGCCTAGTTTTCTTTCAGAAACGATAACTTCGTTCAGTTCAATGTTTGGGACTAGTTCAATTAACAATTCCTTATTTTTGTAATCTTCGATACTGATTTCTTTGGTTTTATAACCAACGAATTGAACTACCAGTGTTTTGGAATCATTTATAACATCAATAGTGAAGTTACCATCCATATTGGCAGCCGTACCAATACTTGTGTTTTTCCAAAATACTGATGCTCCTGCTAAAGGAACTGTATCTCCTGAATTTTGCTTTTCAACAATTTTACCCTTTATAACTGTACCATTTGCCATTGATATAAATGGTACAAATAAGAGCATGAGTGTTATTATTTTAATCTTCATGATAAAAATAAATTAATACTATCGTAGCTGAAATTGTATACAATACAGCTTGATCTATTTTGTAAGTTTTGAATTTTTTGCACGCGAAATGCTACACAATGATAGCAAGTGTATCATTATGTGATTTTAATATGGTAATTGTGAAATCAACACAGGAAAGTGCACAACTTGCTCCTGTCAACTTGTAAATAGTCATCAGGATAATCATCAATATAACCACACTTGGTAATGGTAGCGATTGAATCAGAAATTGTGCATAAAGTATTTGTGAAAAGAAGCAAAGTTTCAATAGCAATAGGAGCTTTGCTTGTTTCAACTAATGTAGTATTAGGATCTGTTTTAAGATAAACCAGATTGTAATCACAACAAAGAACAGGGCTACATTCTGAAATTTCAGAATGATGTTTTTTATTATGATTATGCTCGCTACAACAGCAATTGCAGTCTACGTGGTTAATACAATCAGTATCTACAGTGAAATGAATTTTTGAATGCTCGCAAGAAAAACAACTGTGCTTAATAAAGTGCACACCACAAAATCCTGTTAGGTAAAATCCTAATAGAATCAATGTGATTATATTTCGAAACATTTTTTTCATTTTCTGGACGTAAAAATAGATACTTTTTTTTAATCCTTTACGATAATAAGACAGTTAAAGATTGAAAATGGGTGAAAAGAAAGTGAGAAAATTTGTTAAAATACTGTTAAAGAATTAATACACAGCAAAAAAAACAGACATATTTTTTTGTGTCTGTTTGAATATTATATGTTTTAAGTTGTTAATGCCAACCGGTTAACATGCTTTTGAAATTACTTATTATAGAACTTCCAATTGTACAAACATAAATGTGAATGAATAAAAACAATGATAAAATAAATCCTATAACAACATGTAATAAGGCAGTTACCAATAATCCGCTAACTCCAAATAATTGAGGAATAATAATTTCTGGGAATAACATTGCTATACCGCTTGCGATGATTATTGGAAAGCCAATATACATGGCTGTTGAGTATATAAATCGCTGCAAAGGATTAAATTTATTTTCTAATGAAATTGGGAATGGAGGAGCTTGTTTTTTAAACATTCCAAATAAATAAAACACAGATTGATCATATAATCTTTTAAACAATCCTTTCGTTTTCATTTTGTATTGTTTTCCATTCGAAGTAAATAAGTTTCCAAAAATAAATAGGAGGTAGTTAATACTTAATGCAATTCCACAAATGTTATGCAATTGAACCGATAATTCGAATGATATGAGTAGTGGATTTTCTGGATTAGAGTACTGCATACTAATTCCGGTAAGCAATAGTACAATAAAAAGCACAGCATTTAACCAATGCCAAATTCTAATCCATAAAGGATACAAGTATAGTTTTTCGTTTGCCATAGTTATTTGCTTTTAAAAATTCTAAAAATAGTGTGAGTAAAGATTCCAATTAATACTAATCCGAATATAACTACACTTAAAATATTAAGATATTTATTTCGGTTTGCACCAATTACATAGGATTCGTTAATAATTACCGCATTTAAAAAACCACTTCCTTTTCTCGACTCAAGACTTTTGTAACGATACAAACTAGCCATAAGGTGTGAGTTTGCAGAGTGACATGAAGTACATTCTCTTATTGCGCTATCTTTAGACATTACAACATGACTAACCAGAAGACTATCTGAAAGTTGAGTATGGCACTCAATACATCTAACATTTTTAAAGTGAAGTTCCTGATTTGGAAGCCATTCATGAGATTTTAGAATATTAATGTTTTCTCTTTCCGTTAGCAATTCATATTTGCTTACATCTGCGTGACAGGAAAGACAAATATTATTGTCGTAACTTACGGTCTCACTAATTTTTTCTCCTATGCGAGCCTGAGTTTTGTAGGTATGAGGATTGTGACAACTCCAGCAAGTAAAAGCATCTGGAGAACGATTGTAATGCATGCTTTCGTAAAATGCTTCTTCAATTGCTTCGAAATGAAATTTAGCATATTCAGGATCACCTGCATGGCAATCATTACATGCATACATCAATTCCATTCGAAGATTGCCTGCATGTGGGAATGTTTCATATTCAGGTGAGTGGCAATCAGTACATTTAAACATTCCATGATTCGATTGTTGGTAGGCTAGGGTATCAATCATTCGGTTCGAACACATGGATTCCTTAATTTCCATACCAAAATCCTCATTCATGTACTTGTAAGTGCGATGAGCATGACATTTAAGGCATGAATGATTTTTATTGGTTTCTTTTTGAGCATATAAGCTGAAAGAAAGCAATAAACATATACATCCCAATATTAATTTTGATAGTTTCATAAAGATTAGGCTTATAGGTTTATGAGGATTGGGTGATATGACTAAAAAAGGGTATTATTTATTTTTAATACCCTTTAATAATCTGAGATGCTATATCATTTTTTGAAAGTTCTCATGTAATTTATCACAGACCATTGGTCTTTTTTACTAGGAATTTTCTTTTCGTAATTTGGCATTTCATCTCTACCAATTATCGACTTGTAAAATAATTCTCCATCACTTTGAGCTTGAAATTCGGCAGAAGTAAAATCTCCAGGGAAAGTTTTAAGTCTTGCAGCTTTTGGACCATCTCCTAAACCTGTATTCCCATGACATGAACGACAATGCTTCATATAAACCATTTTGCCTTTATTTACACTAGCCTTGTCATTTGCCAATGGATTCTCCATTTTTTTATATTCTGCTGGAATTTCCCAAGGACCTGCCTTTTTTTGTTGAACAGTGAACGAAAAGGCAAATAATGCAATGGCAACTAGGATAATAATTTTAAATGTTTTCATAATTAAATGTTTTTAATGAAGGATGTTAGAATCTAACCAGTATGTTGAATCCGAATAGAAAATCCCCATCATCTATTTTATTTTTGTTGTATAATATATTCCTCTGTGGGGTAATTCCTTCATAGTTCGACATAAATACTTGGAATACATGAGTACTAGTACCAATTTCTATACCAAAAGATAGGTTAGCTTCCGGGTCGTTCTCATCCGAAGCAAATTCTCTCATATCATCAATGTTTAAAGGTTGATCATACTCAAAGAATATTGACATTGAGGGACTCACTTTTGCGCGACCTGCTAAAGAGAGTGCAACTTTATCATGCTCAACCAAAGTATCTGTTTTATTAAAATGTGTAAAACTTGGTCCAAACTGTAAGGAAAAATTGTCGTTAAATTTATGAGCTATTAATAATTGTGAAAAATAAGACAATCTATCCGAGAATTTATAATCATTCCCAAAGACTGATTTATCTTGAGAGTTGATTGCTAAATTTGCATATACTGCAACAGAAACAGGAATAGAGTTGGATTCTGTTTGAGTTAGAACACGGTATTTACCATGAAATTCTTGTAATTTAAATTCTTTGGTGTAACCGTAACCAACCATAATTTTTTCAGTAATACCATAATTTAACCCCATTCTGATATTCGAAGTTGCATAAATTCCAAAAACATCTTCTAATCCGTTTTCTATAAGACCAAAACGATGTTGGACGTGTAATTCGAATTCACCAGCAAATGGAGTGGCTACAGTTTGAGTTTCTGCAAGTAAACCAGTTTCGAATGTTCCGCTTACCGGTTCATTTGCAAACTCATCAGTTTGTGCATTTACATTTAGTGGATTTCCTAAAATCAGTAAAATAACAAACAGTCCGGTAATAGATCCGAATATGCTAATGTTTTTAGCTTTTTTGTGAATATATTTTGTACGCATAGTCTGTAGTTTTTAGTCGTTGTTAGCACCTCTGGTTATCCATTCAAGTATCAGTTGTTTTTCAGTTGGACTCAAAGAACCATGACCACTGTCTACTTTTTTAAATAATTTACTTTCTCCAGGATTTTCAGTGTTGATGTAATTACCGTCTATCAAGGAGTTATACGCTTTGGATGCACTTAGATTAGGGGCAATTCCACCATTATCATGGCATTGTGTACAATTAGATGTGAAAATTGGAATAATGTCATTGCTAAAGCTTACTTCCTGATCTGGTGGAATAACAACTTCGTCAAACTCAACTGTGTCGTACTCACAAGAGACAAAGCAGAGCAGTGTCGCTAAAATCGTTATAAGATGTACAAATTTGCTCTTCTGCATAGTATTAGATTTTAGATTATGAACTGTTTTCGGTTAATAAGGGCTTTTCACTCTCTTCTAAAGGTAAAGATTTGCAATGTGTACATCTATTATGGGGTGGCGAGATATCTTTCGAGAGAAAAAGGAATTTATCTAATTCAAATCGATATTTATCAACAAATAACTAGGCTTATAACTGTTATTTTTCTATCTTTAGAAGAGATCATATCAACTAGAATTGTTTAATTAGATGATTGATTAAGAAAATATAGAGTAAGTACCCCTAAACCTCTAACCCTATTATGGCAAAATTTACTAGAACAGACAATTGTAAAAATTGTGTTGATTGCAACAAGAAAATCCCCTTATTTCAACTGCTTTCGCAATCAGAATTAACCGATCTTAATACCAGTAGGTTTGAAGTGAAGTTTAAAGCTGGAGAGACCATTTTTAAACAAGGAACTTCTGCAACTCATTTGCTGATTATTACTTCAGGTTTGGCAAAGTTTTATGTTGAAGGTGTTCAGGAAAGGCAACTAATTATAAGGATTGTAAAACCTTGGGAAGTTGTTGGACAAGCATCATTGTATTTCGATAATCGTCACCACTATTCAGTGGCAGCCTTGGTAGATTGTACGGCTTGTTTTATTGAAATAGAATCATTTAAAAAAATGATTCGACAAAATTCGGCTTTTGCTGAAGAGTTTATTACTCAATGTACACAGAAAGGTGTTTTTTCTTATGAAAAAATGGTCAGTCTATCACAAAAACAAATGCATGGTAGAATTGCAGATGGTATTTTATACCTTTCCAAAAAAATATATGAAAGCAATCAGTTTTCGTTGCACCTATCCAGACAGGATATAGCTGATTTAACTGGAATGTCGAAAGACAGTGCAATTCGAATACTTAAGGAATTTCACCACGAAGGAATCATAGAATTGGATGGTAGAAATCTTAATGTATTAAATACCGATCAACTTGAACGAATCAGTGAAACAGGATAAAAAACGAGAGCCTTAGCTCTCGTTTTTTTATGCTTTTAAATCTAAAAGGTTTTTTTCGATGATTTCCTGATTCAAGTCTTTACCAATAATTACAATTTTTGATTCTCGTTTTTCATCGCCACTCCAGGCTTTTCCAACGGTTGCTTGAATTTGAGTATGAACAGACTGTAGAATGATTCTGTTGTCTACACCTGCTAAGTTCAAAATTCCTTTTACCCGGTAAATTGTATCCTGATTGAATTGCAGAAATGCGTCGAGCCACATGCCTATTTTCATTTGATCTAATGGTTCGTCACATTTAAATAGCATGTTTTGTATTCCATGATTATTTTCTGAAAAATTACCTTTCATTCTGGTTTCTAGTCCCAAGATGTGGTGAAAAATATTTTCAGGTTTGTATGAGAATTGATCAAGTAACTGATGATTTCCTAATTTAGAAAATTCACTTTTAATGATTTCTGCATGTTGATTTTTCTTTTTTATCAAATTTAAAATTGATTCGATTTTTTCTTCATTAACTAAATCTAGTTTGTTAAGAAGAATAGTATCTGAAATTGCTACCTGTTTAGATAGCACATTTTCTTTTTTCAAATCCGAATCAACATTTTTAGCATCAACCAGACAAATTACACTATCCAGTTCAAATTGAGATTTAATAATTGGATCACTGATAAAAGAAGCCAAAATACTTCCTGGATCTGCAATCCCGGTAGTTTCAATAAGTAAATGATTGAAATCATGTTTTGACTCAACCAATTTTTGAAGAACTACAAACAATTCCTGGTTTAAGTTACAGCAGATACAACCATTGCTTAGCTCGAAAATATCTTCAGACTGAATATTTTCAACAAGAGTTGAATCGATGTTTTCTTCACCAAATTCATTCTCTATAATTGCAAACTTTTTATCCGAGTATTTAGCAATTAAATTATTGAGTAAACTTGTTTTTCCAGCTCCTAAAAAGCCTGTGATAACGGTTACGGGTATCTTACTCATACTTTAAAATTTTTCCCAATGCACAATCTTATCCAAAGATTTACGCTTTTTTACAGGTACCTTATCATCGCTTGGATAACCTAATGATAAGATTGTAATGGGTTCTATGTATTCTGGTAATTGAAAGAACTCTCTGCATTTTTCTACATAGAAATTACAAATCCAACAAGTTCCCAATCTCAATTCCGTAGCTTGTAAAGTCATGTGATCAATAGCAATTGCTGCATCAACATCGGTATGATCTTTACCATCTTCCTTTCTTTTCCATGCAGCATTGTGATCACCACAAACTATAATGTAAACCGGAGCTTTCTTAAACCAATCTCTGTGATAGATTTCTGAAAAATTTGCATGATTCTCAGGTTCACGTACAACTATAAAATGCCAAGGTTGATTATTGACAGCTGAAGGTGCAAGTTGACCTGCTTCCAGTATTTTAATTAGTTTTTCTTTCTCTACTTCTTTTTGCTGGTATGAGCGAACCGAGTAACGGTTTTCTATTATCGTTCTTAAATCCATGTGTTATAGGTTTAATTTGAATACAAAATTGAGAATTATTTAAAAAGAAGAAAAGAGAACTTAAAAGAATCTATTCTATGTGCCAAGAAACACTCGAATTAATAAGCATTTTAGTAACTTTGCCACTCATTTTTATAGAGAGGTTAGAATGACCAAAGATTGGAAGAAAAATATCATGTACCAGTATTTAATGTTGTTGGTAATAGCGGCAACAGCTGGGCATCAAGGGTGGAGAACTCTGTTTAATAACTTGGCTGTTGATGAAGTTGGAATTAATGGTTTTCAAGTTGGTATCATTCAGTCGGTAAGAGAAATTCCTGGCTTTTTGGCTTTATTGGTTGTTTACCTTCTTTTAGTAATTAAGGAACATAAACTTTCTGCAATTTCAGTTTTATTTGTTGGTGTTGGCGTTGCATGTACGGGTTTTTTTCCAAGTTTTTGGGGTTTGATTTTTACTACGCTGGTTATGTCGGTAGGATTTCACTATTTTGAAACCACCAACAAGTCTTTAACCTTGCAATACTTTTCTGTTGAGGATTCTCCTATGGTATTTGCCAAACAAAAGAGCTGGACGGCTGTGGCAAATGTGAGTATGGGAGCATTTATTTTCGGAATTGCACATGTGATGTCACTTCAGGCGAGTTTTATTTTGATTGGTATAGTCGTTTTTGCGCTAGGGATTTGGGCTTTGTTTTGGAAACCTGCAGATAAGAATATTATTCCTCAGAATAAAGGAATGGTATTACGAAAAAGATATTGGCTGTTTTATGTGCTCAATTTTTTAAGCGGTGCAAGAAGACAGATTTTTGTAGTTTTTGCAGTGTTTATGCTTGTTGAAAAATATAGCTATTCTGTGCAGGATATCGCAGTATTATTCGTTGTGAATAATATCATTACTTATTTTATTTCGCCATATATTGCAAAGGGAATCAATAAATTTGGAGAACGAAAAATGTTATCAGCAGAGTATATTAGCTTGATATTCGTTTTCCTTGGATATGCTTTTATCGATAATGCCTGGGTTGTTGCCGGGCTATACATCATCGATCATATATTCTTTGGCTTTTCAATGGGAATTAATACTTACTTCCAGAAGACCGGAGATCAAAAAGATATTGCACCATCAATGGCGGTTGGTTTCACCATTAATCACATTTCAGCAGTTGTAATTCCTGTTTTAGGTGGAATGCTTTGGATGATTGACAGACACATTCCTTTTTTGGCAGGAGCAGTATTAAGTGTAATATCTTTGGGATTTGTTCAATTAATAAAAGTAAAAAATACAATATAAATGCAGACTAATAAAGAAACATATCAGGCTCTTATTGAATCGTATAATAAAGGTATTCAGGAAAAGAACCCAAGTTTAATCAGAGAATTTTTGGCTGATAATTCAGTAGAAATTTTGAAAGACGATGCAGCATACTATTTGGAAATACTGCAATTGCGTGCAGGTGCATTTTCTTTATTCGGAGAATTGAAAGAAGCAGGAGAGGAATATCGAAAAGGTTACTCTTCATGTTCTAAAAATGGGAAATGGGTTTATGGATTAAATTGGGCTCTGCAATTTATGGCAGAGTTTTCCTTTAAAAGAGGCAATGAAAAGATTGAAGAAGCCATGAGCGAAGGAGTAAAGGTGCTTGATCAGGCTTTTCAGGATTTACCAGAAGACAAATATCAAGAGTTTTATCACTTGTGTTTGACAAATGTTAAGGCCTTTATGTTGCTAACATCAGGAAAGAGGGAAGAGGCATTGGCAATATTCAATGATTGCAAGTTTACGCCAGTTCCAATTCCTGAATACAATGATAAGGAATCTCTACAAATGCTATTTGCCAACTTTACAAAGGGGTTTGCTGTAGCTATAGAGCTTAAAAACCTTGATTTGTTGATGAATCTTATGAAGGTAATCTCTATTGATGATCAGGTTTTATATAGCCAAGGAAACTTATTCCGTGTTTTCTATGAAACTTTGGTGTGTGCATTCGATATGAGAGCTGAATTTATTACAGAGTTCAATGCAATGTTTAAAATTAAGGATGCCCTTACCACATTGACTCCTGAGTTTTCAAAATTCTTGGGATTAATTGGGGAACAGGATTTCGATAAACTTGATGAATTCTTCCAAGGATTCGATAAGAAATAGTTATGAGTTCACCTTGTTATTGTGGCAAATCAAATTCCTACGAAGAGTGCTGTGGTGCCATTCATTCAGGAAAAAGGAAAGCTGAAACTGCCCAGGATTTAATGCGAAGTCGTTATTCGGCATTTGTAATTGCTGATATCACTTATATTTTAAAAACTTACTCATCGAAAACTCGTCCGCTTAATCAGGAAAAAGAGATTTTAGACTGGGCTAAATCGGTCGAATGGCAACGTTTAGAAGTTATAAATACCAATAAGGGCAATTCAACGGATGTTAATGGACATGTTGAGTTTAAAGCCTATTATAAGGAAGATGGAATAGATCAGTGCTTGCATGAAAATTCATTCTTTGAAAAGGAGAATGAGCAATGGGTATATGTTTCTGGGGAGTATCCTAAAGAAGAAAAACCAAATCTACCGAATCGAAATGATCCATGCTGTTGTGGTAGCGGTAAGAAATTTAAGAAGTGCTGTTTTGGCAAAATTTAGGGGAATAATTAATTATTCCCCATATTTTTTAGAACTGAAAATGTTTTATCGATATCAGAATCGTTTACAACTAAGGTAAATTCATTGGTTGTAGAAACTACCTCTTCGATGTTAATTCCTGCCCAAGCAATATTTTTTAGAATAAAATAATAAAATCCCAATTGCTGAGAGTTGGTTGCAGGAAGCTTTAAGGTTACCGAAGAGAGTTTTTCACTTTTGGCAACTAGTTCTTCGCCAGTAAATGCTTCTTCCACTTTTTGTTGTAAGGATCCGGAAACTACCAGGTTCGACTCAAAAACACCTTGCACCATGGTGTAGAAAAATTCCTGGTTTGGACCAATGGAACGCAAAAGTTCGGTGTGTTTTTCAATTAAAGTATTTGAATTTTTATAAGTGAAATCAACCAAATTAGAGCGTACAATAATATCGCCTACATTGGTAATTACATCTTTTAAACCTGGATTGATTTTAACCTCAAGGTTTGGAGCCAATCTGTTTAATGCCATAATTATTGCACCGATTTTTACAGGTTTTTTTACTGTATCCTCAACTTGATTCTGTATTTTGCGCGCTAAAGAAGAAACGTTAATTAATCCTTCGACCAATGCTTCTGCCAAAAATGGCTGAGTACTCACAATTTTCTCTACAACTTGTGGAATTGTTATCATGTTTCTTGATATTTGTTGAATTTCTTTACAAAGATGTTGAAATTATCACAAAATGTAGAATTTTTGAATAAATTTTCTAAAAATTTTATTGATTTATTTACTGCATCTATATTTGCCCACGTAAACCACAACCCTACATTAACCAAGTAGGTTTTTAATCAAGGAGAATAATACTGGTAATCTTCTGAGTGAAGATTATGATATTAAATATCTGATTTCAGAAGTTTATCGGGATTATTTTTAATGCTCTTTTAATTGTATAAAAGAATAAAAAAGTAAAAATGAGAATGAATTGGCAAGGATCAATTGTAGCGATTGTAACACCTTTTAACGAAGATGGAAGTGTTGATTACAGAGCTTTAGATGATTTGATTGAATTTCATATCGAAAATCAATCTGATGGGATCGTAGTTTGTGGAACCACGGGTGAAGCAGCAACATTATCTAAAGAAGAATATTCTGAGGTTATCAAATTCGTTATTGATAAGGTGAATAAACGCATCCCTGTTATAGCAGGGACCGGATCTAATTCTACAATTACAGCTGTAGCAAATTCTCAAATGGCAGAATCTTTGGGTGCAGATGCTATATTGGTAGTTTCTCCATATTACAACAAGCCTACCAGAAAAGGTCTTAAAGACTATTTTACTCAGGTTGCCAGTGCAATTTCAGTTCCTGTAATCATGTATAATGTCCCGGGAAGAACGGCTTCTAATATCCCAGCTGATTTGGTAGTTGAATTGGCAAATGAGATTGAAAATATTGCAGGAATAAAAGAAGCATCAGGAAACTTGGAGCAAATGGCTTGTATTTTACGTGATAAACCTGATGGCTTTATGGTATTTTCAGGTGATGATGCTCTTGCTTTTCCAGCAGTTTGCATGGGTGCTGATGGTGTGATTTCGGTTGCTGCAAACTTGTTTCCAAAAGAGTTTCATGACTTGATACAAGCTGCTTTAACAGGCGATTTAATCACTGCACGTGAATTGCATTTTAAATATTTGAATATCATTCAACTTTGTTTTATTGAGTCCAATCCAATTCCTGTAAAAACAGGATTAAGCTTGATGGGAAAAGTACAGGAAGAGTTCCGTTCACCAATGTGTAGAATGGAAGATGAGAATAAAACCAAATTGATGGTTGAACTGCAAAAATTATTGGTACAGACAAACACATATATGACAGAAATTGAAGAATTGTAAGTAATTCATTGATAATATTTCTCCCCACATGAAATATTCTTATGAAACCATCTCACCAGAGGTGGTTTCTTTGTTTTCGTACCTTTCTATAATAGCAGCACCAACACTATCTCCCCAAACATTTACTGTAGTTCTGAATCGATCCAATAGCCAGTCTATTGTTAGAATAAGTCCAATTCCCTCAATTGGAAGGTGAACAGCTTTTAAAACAATTACCATGGTCACCAATCCGGCTTCGGGAATGCCTGCAGCACCAATGGCGGCAAGTGTTGCGGTTAAAAAAATGATTGTTTGCTGCGCAAAGCTTAATTCCAAGCCATACAACTGGGCGATAAATATGGCAGCAACAGCTTCGTAAATGGCGGTTCCATCCATATTTATGGTTGCGCCCAGGGGAAGCACAAAATTACTTGTCTTTTTTGATATTTTGTTCTGTTGCTGTACACCTTGCAGTGTAAGTGGAAGAGTGGCGGTGCTCGAAGCTGTTGAGAAAGCATTCATTAGTGCTGTAGCAACTCCTTTTGCAAAACTGATAGGATTTCTTTTTCCTATAAATTTCAAGAGTAAACACAAAACAAGTAATGCATGAATAGATAGTCCTAAAAGTACAGTAAGGCTGAATTTACCAAGTGATATCAATTCAGGAAGAAAACCTTCATAACCACCAGTTTTCCCGATCCGTGCCGTAATTAATCCAAAAATACCTAGAGGAGCAATATACATTACCCAATTTACCAATTGCATGATTCCATCGTTTAAAACGGAAAGAAACTGAATGGTTTTCTTTGCTTTCTTGCCTAGCGAAGATAAAGCTGCACCAAAAAACAATGAGAAGACGATTAAAGGTAATATGTCCATTTTTGCCATGGCAAGAAATAAATTGTATGCAATTAATCCTTGCTGTTCTTGTTCTGGATTTCCAACGATTAGCTGTTTCAAAGTTTCAGAAATTGCCGTGCTTTTTGATATATACTGATTTGAATCATCAGGCAACTGAATATTTAATCCGCTTCCCGGTTGAATTAAATTAACTAAAATAATTCCCAAACATACTGATATTGCCGTTGTTGAGAGATAATAAACCAGAGTTTTACTTCCAATTTTTCCCAAGCTACGAAGATTGTCCAATTTTGAAATTCCAACCAGCATGGAGAGTATTACCATGGGAACTACCAGCATCATCAGAATATTCAAAAAGACTTCACCAAATATCGAGAATTTTAGAGCCAATTTTGGGAATATTCCTCCAACTAGGAAACCCAGGAAAATGGCAATCATAATGCTGATAAGAAGAGCATTAGCATTGCCCAAATTTGAACCCCGATTTTTATTTTTAAAAAACATTAGACTTTTATGCAACAAAATGAACAATATTTAGTACAATAGATTTTGTAAGAAAAGAAGTTTGACTTACGTCTAAGCAAAAATTTAATTTTATCGAAACATTGCAATTATAACATAAACTATTGAGTCAAGAATGTCAATTATTTTTGATAAAACATATGTAAACCGTATTGTTTCTGTTTATTATGCTATTACTTAAGATTACTATACTCAATGAATAAAGATTTACTCTTTGCACTAATACAAAATCCTAACCTTATTTCCGGAATTTACAATTACTGTGATGGATGGTGTGAGCGTTGTAAATTCACTTCCAATTGTCTTAATTTTAAGATGATGGAGGAAGGTGTGCCTGACCTAAAATCAACGGAACATGATACTGAAGCAGAAGCTTCATCTGCAATGGATAATTTGGATGAGATGTTTCAATTGAGTATGGAGCTGTTGAATCAGGCGGCAAAAGATTTGGGTATGGAATTGCCTCAACAATCAGCGGATTTTGATGCCGAAGAGGAAGAAGAAAAAGATGAGTTGATTTTTAAAAGCCAATTGATGCTTCAGGCTGATAAGTATTCGGAATTGGTGGATGCTTGGTTCGCTGATTTTGAATCATTATTGTACGTTGGTTCTCACTCTTTAAAAGAAATTTTTGATTTTAAGGAAGAAGAGGAGATGAGCGATGCTGAATTGCTGATTTTCGATAAATCTGAAATTATTCGTTGGTTTCAATTTATCATCCCAAGTAAACTTTTTAGAGCACTTCGAAGTAAGGCAAATACGGAAGAAACTGGAAATGACTTTTATGCCCACGACAGTGTAGCTTCAGCAAAAGTAGCTCTGATTTCAATAGACAATTCGATTGATGCATGGACAAGTTACATGCACCAATTTCCAGGTGCAGAAGATAGAATGTTACCAATATTACTTCTTCTTTCGGGATTAAGAACTTTAGTAGAGGAGGTTTTTCCTGACTCCAGAAATTTTGTTCGTCCGGGATTCGATATTTAATTGGAAAAATTGATTTTTTAATACCAAAATGCTTTAAAGAATTAATAAATAACACAAAGCTTTCGTTATATTATCAAATCCTTTAATAAATTAATGGAGAGTTTGATGATTTTGTCAAAACCTTTCGATTTTAGATTAATACCTTTCAAGATCTTTATTAAAATTCTGGTTATTTTTATCAAAGCTTTTGATAAATTTATGAAACGTTTGATGATTTTACCAAAGCCTTTGGTGATTTAATCAAGACCTTTAATAGCTTAGATTAAAGCTTTGGTTATTTTATTAAAGACTTTAATAAATTTATGAAGCGTTTGATGATTTTACCAAAACCTTTCGTTTTTTAATCAAGACCTTTAATAGTTTAGATGAAAGCTTTGATTATTTTATTAAAGACTTTCGATTTTAGATTAAGACCGTTCATACTTTCTAAGAAAGTAATTGATTCTATTGGGAGAATTTGCTTTTTGAGAAATATTTTGTTCTCTCCTAATAAAAAGTATATATTCGCAGCAGATTGAGTGTTATTATAGGTAGATATTCCTGCTATGGAAGATTTTGAATATCACCTTTGCTCATCACAGACCTTCTCTGTGTACCATAGCTTCATTGTTGAATCATTGATTTGTGAAGCTATATTGGTACGATTACTTCAAACACATTTATACCAATTTTAATCTGGAAGAGATGTTGTATCTCGTATCGGAGATTCACTTCAATGGAAGCTAATTTGAGTATTAATTTTAAAATCTATTTGTGATGAGTTTGAAATTTAAAGCAATTTTTCTACTTCTTTTTGGAACTATTTTCTGGGGAATGACCTTTGTTTTCATTAAGGATGCTGTGTCATTAATGAGTGTAGCAGGATTTTTAGGATATCGTTTTCTGTTGGCAGGAATTGTACTTAGCCTGATATTTTACAGAAGGCTCAAGCTAATAAATAAAACGACTTTAAAGTATGGATTATTGATGTCTGTGCCATTGCTAACAAGTTTTCTGGCACAAACCATAGGTTTACAGTATACCAGTGCTTCGAAAGGAGGTTTTATAACCGGGCTTTCAGTTGTATTCGTTCCTGTTATTCTCTCAATCATTCAGAGAAAGTTACCTTCCAGTAATATTTTTATTGCAGTTCTTATGGCAACAATGGGTTTGGCCATGCTAACCTTAAGCAGTAGTCTGGATTTAAATATTGGTGATTCTTGGGTGTTTTTTTCAGCCATCTTGTTTGCGATCTATATTATCATGGTTGGAAAAATAAGTCGTAAATGTGATGGTATTTTACTTTCGCTTACACAGTTTCTGATTGTTGGTATAGTTTGTACACTTTATGCAGGAATCAATGGCGATTTATTTGTTCCTACTCAGTACAAATTATGGCAGGCCATACTGTTTACAGCACTTTTTGCAACAGCATTCATGTATACCGTGCAGAACTACTATCAAAAGTATATCTCAGAAATTACGACCTCCATTATTTTCTCTTTCGAGCCTTTATTTGCAGCGGTAACCGCATTTTTCTATTTAAATGAAGAGCTTACAGAGAAAACGATTATTGGTGGATTATTAATATTTGTGGGAATTCTATTTGCAGAATTAAAACTGAAAGATATAAAAACTCTTCTAAGCGTAGGAAAATAAAAAAAGAAAAAAGTCGGAAACCACCCCGACTTTTCTATATTCACTTTATAACCCTATAACTCTATGAAAAAACCACTTTTCTCTTTTGTTATAGTACAAATGTAGGCTCAAAAACGGTTAAGCATTGCGAAAAAGTGTTAAAGAAGTTTAAAAGTTTAATTATCTTGCTTTTTTAGGTTCAATCAGAATAAATTAAAAGCTATGAAACTTATTAAATATGGGCTTTTTATTGCCTTTGGTTTCTTTTTGTCGTGTTCATCTAATCAACCTACTGACAATAAAGTAAAAAACGGATATAATGTTGAATTGGCAACTAAATTGAATGCCGATCAGTATGGTATGAGTAAGTATGTTATGGCATTTTTAAAGCGAGGGCCTGTTCGCAGTCAAGATTCTATTACCGCTGCCGAACTACAGAAAGCTCATTTAGAAAATATTGAAAGCTTGGCAGATGTAGGTAAGTTGGTTTTGGCTGGTCCATTTTTCGATGATGGTGAAATTCGGGGGATTTATATTTTTAATGTTGAAACCATTGAAGAAGCTAAGGCCTTAACAGAGACAGATCCGGCAATAAAAGCAGGTAGGTTGGTAATGGAATTACATCCTTGGTATGGTTCTGCTGCATTGAAGCAGGTAAATGAAATTCACAAGAGTTTACAAAAGCAAAATGTAAGTGAACAATAGAGTTAATACGGTACATATAGAATAGTTTATTAAATTTGCTACATAAAAAAGAATAAAGTTGGATATTTCTCTGGTTACCGAATACTCATTGTGGTGGATATTACCGATATTTTTGCTTTCGATAGCAATTGTATATCGCTTATATTTTTACAAACAAATCTTGATAAAAGAAATGGCTGTTTGGAAAACTGCCATACTTGCTGGTTTACGTTTTTTAGTTGTTTTTTTATTGTTGTTTTTATTAATAGGTCCAAGGATTAAGTACCAAAAGAGAATTAAAAATAAACCAGTTTTAATTGTTGCTCAGGATAATTCAATGTCCTTGAAATTAGGACAGGACTCATCTTATTATTTAAATCAATACCCTTCTGATCTGAACGAATTGATAAATTCCTTACAAGATGATTATGATGTAAAAACTTTAAGTTTTGGTGAAAAGGTTTCAGCCTTATCAAAATTGGATTTTAATGAACCTTTAAGCGATTTTTCTTCCCTATTTCAGTTTGTAAAAGACAATTATGGAAGTTTGGAAAATGTTCGAATGCTTTTGGCTAGTGATGGATTATACAATTCAGGTGCAAATCCTCGTTATTTGAGCTCTGATATTGGTATGCCAATTCATACTATTCAGCTAGGAGATACATTGGAAATTAATGATGTGTCGATTTTTTCGTTAAAATCGAATCAAATTGGTTTTACAAACACCAAATTGCCAGTAAAAATAGGAATTAAGGCCTTAAATTTTAACAATAAAAAACTCCTTGTAGAGATAAGAAATAAGGCTAAACTCTTATTACAAGAGGAAATAAATGTTGCGGGAGAGAGCTTTCATCTTGAAAAAAATTATTTGTTAGATGCTGAGCAAAAAGGCTTGCAAAGATATAATGTAAAAGTTAGTTCCGCTTTCGAAGAATATACTCTAAAGAATAATTCTGCCGACTTTGTTGTCGATATTTTAGATTCCAAAAGAAAAATTGTAATCGCTTTCGATCAATATCATCCAGACATTGCAGCCATTAAATCAGCAATATTGGAAAATTCTAATTTCGACTATGAATTGGTTAATTTAAATCAAAAGCAATTAAGTTTTGAAGAAACCAATTTGATTGTATTGTACCAAATACCATCCAAAAGAAAGAATTATAAGGATTTGTTCAAGAAAATTGAATTGGCTAAAATTCCAGCTTTAATTGTTGTGGGAGCAAGTTCAGATTTAAATGTATTGAACTCTTTAAATCTTGGAGTTCGTTTAAATAGCGAAAATGAGTATTATCAGGATGCTGTTTATTTGGAGAATCAGAATTTTTCTTTGTTTAATCTGCAATCGAAAGAAAAAAATGTATTTGAGAAATTACCACCGATTCGAACTCCTTTTGGAGATATTAATTTGAACAGTGAATTTCAAACATTAGCTTACCAGAAAATAAAAGGAGTAGATACACAATATCCATTAATTGCATTTGGCTCTGTTCAAGATCGAAAAATGGGTTGGATATTTGGAGAAGGGATGTGGCGTTGGAAATTGAGTGAATTTCAATTGTTTAATTCAAATACACATTTTAATGATATTGTCAATAGGACCATACAGTATTTGGCTTTAAAAGAGAAGAAGGATCAGTTGATTATTAGGCATGATAATGACTTTGCAGAAGGAAAACAAGTGAAAATTCAAGCCGAATTGTATAATGATAGTTATGAGTTAATAAACAAATTAGACCTTCAATTTGTATTAACTAATGAAGATGGAAAGACATATAATTATCAGTTTTCAAGAAATGAAAATGACTATGATTTAACAATCAGTAGTTTAAAAAATGGAAGATATAATTATAAAGTTCAGACAGTTGGATTGGATGAGAATCTGGTACGTTCCGGTGAATTTATAGTTCGTTCCAATATTATTGAATCGAAACGATTGCAAGCGGAAACTATAACATTAAAACAAATTTCAGGAAGTACGAATGGAACCTACTTTCGTAGTTTTGATTCCAAGAAGATAAAAACTCACTTTCTGAATGATATAGATATAAAACCAACAATTTCTTATGAATCTAATTATGGTAATGCAGTAAGTTTAATATATTTATTAAGTTTTATTATCATATTAATGATTTTGGAATGGTTTTTGAGAAAATACTGGCTAGGAAATTAATTCTAACCACAAGAAATTTCACACTAATGACAAAACAAATATCTTTTACAAAGCGTAATTTTCGAAAATTTCTTTTATTAGGTGTTTTACCCATTATTTTTGCTGGTTGCCAAACCATGGCATTATATGATTTTGAAGGGCTAAAGGCACCCAAAGTAATTATTCCACCTGATGTTAAGACCATTGGATTTGTTGATCGAAATTTGAGTTTTGATTTGGATACTTTATCGAAATACTATAAAGTAAATAATATGAGTGTAAAAGATAGTGTCGATTATTCTGAAATTCGTGCTATTAATTGTCATTTAGGTTTAAATGAAAATCTCTCTGCATATTTTGAATTGGACAGTGTTTCATATACACGATTACCAGAAAATCATGTTGTAGGGGATAGACATTATGATCCCATGTCTTGGGATAGAGTTGATAGTATTTGTGAGTCTAACGGTTCAGATATTTTAATATGCCTGGAAGACCTTCAAATATCTAATGAATATGAAATCATAGAAGGCGAAGAAAACTGGGGAATAACAGATGTAAAGTATTTTGCTGTCTGGAGAATTTATGACCCATTGTCCCAAAAATTTCATGATGTAAGAATGATTGCGGATAGTTTATTTACAGAAACTAGTTCTTACTCCTACACAAAATTGATAGAGGAGAAAATGCCTAAACGTACAGAGATAAATGCCGAAGTAGCGTATAATATAGGTCGAGATTATGCTGATTTAATTTCTCCAAAATGGATTTCCTTCACAAGAAAGTATTTTATTGCAGGGCATCAGGATTTTTCTTTGGCTAGTTATTATTTGAATAATGATAGTGTTGATCAGGCAATTGAAATGTGGAAAAAACATGTAGATTCAGAAGATAAGAAATTAGCAGGTAGGGCATGTTACAACATGGCATTGGCATACGAATTAAAGGAAGAATATCAAGAGGCGAGTAGTTGGGTGAGAAGAGCAATTAAAAAGTATAGAGAGATTGATAAAGAGCCAAAGGAATTTAAATATGTAAAAGAGTATTACAAAGAATTAATCGGTAGAACGCAAAATAATTATTTACTCGACAAATTCTTTGGAAAAGAGAAAACAGAATAAAAAAAGATCCCCTGGAAGTGTATAGTTTCAGGGGTTTTTTAATTTTGTTTTCTAGACTAAAAACAAGAACATGACAGCAGCTACAATTTTATATATCATACTTTTTATCTTAAGTTTTGATTTTATTCTTGAAAGAGTATTAGATATTTTAAATCTAAAAAAATGGACCCCAACGCTTCCTAAGATTTTAGAAGGTATCTATGAGAAAGAGAAGTACCTGAAATCACAGGAGTATCAGAAAGAGAAATACAAGTTGAGCTTTATTTCATCGGTAATTAGTTTTGCAACAAGCTTTTTAATGATTGCTTTGGGGGGATTTGCCTGGGTTGATGAGCTGGTACGCGAATATACTACCAATCCAATCTGGTTAGCCTTGCTTTTCTTCGGAGTAATCATGATGGCATCGAGCATCATTAGCTTGCCATTTTCGTATTATTCAACCTTTGTGATTGAAGAAAAGTATGGTTTTAACAGAACTACACTAAAAACTTTCATCCTGGATTTGATCAAGGGAGGGATATTGGGTATGCTAATTGGTGGAGGATTACTTGCACTGTTAATTTGGATTTATCTTCAAACTACCAATAATTTCTGGTGGATGGCTTGGGCTGTTTTGGCAGTATTCATGATTTTTATGACGATGTTTTATTCCTCATTAATTGTTCCTTTATTTAATAAACAGACCCCATTAGAGGATGGTGAATTGAAAGATGAGATTCAAAAGTTTGCCCACAAGACAGGCTTTAAGCTTGATAATGTATTTGTGATGGATGGCTCAAAAAGATCATCGAAAGGAAATGCCTATTTCAGTGGCCTAGGAGCAAAGAAACGAATTGTACTATTTGATACTTTAATTAGTGAATTATCAACCAAGGAGATTGTTGCGGTTTTAGCGCATGAAATTGGACATTACAAGAAAAAACATACCCGAAGTGGAATCATTTTGTCATTGCTTCAAACCGGATTGATGTTTTACATCTTTTCTCTATTTATTGGCAATGAAAACTTATCGTCAGCTCTTGGAGCTGAACAACATGGTTTCCATTTGGGTTTAATTGCTTTCGGTATTTTATATTCTCCAATTTCCACTGTTTTAGGATTAGGGATGAATCTACTTTCAAGAGCTAACGAATATCAGGCAGATGAGTATGCAAAACAAAATTACGATGGACAATCATTGGGGGATGCTTTAATAAAGCTTTCGGTAAGTACATTAAGTAATCTTACACCACATAAGGCATATGTGTTTTTCTATTATTCGCATCCAACTTTACTGCAAAGATTGAAATCAATAAATTTTACAAAGAACAAAGACTAATTATAAAAAGGAATGCAAGCAGAAATTATCACCATTGGGGATGAGATATTGATTGGGCAAGTTGTAGATACAAATTCTGCCTGGATGGCGAAAGAGCTAAATAAATATGGAATCGGCGTATCCAAGATCACAAGTATATCAGACGAGGCAGATGACATTGTAAAAACAATTGAAGCTGCAATGAAGAGATCACCTCTTGTATTAATGACTGGAGGTTTAGGTCCAACAAATGACGATATCACAAAGAAGACTTTGAGTGATTATTTTGGAATGAAGCTCATTCAGGATGATGAATTGTATCAAAAGATTCAGGATCGACTTGCTAAGTATGGAATTCCAATGAATCGTTTCAATAGAGAACAAGCCTTGATACCTGATAGAGCGAGAATCATTCCTAATGATTTTGGTTCTGCACCATGCATGTGGTTCGAGAAAGATAAGCGTATCCTGGTATCGATGCCTGGCGTGCCATTCGAAATGAAAGGAATCATGCAAAATGGATTGATTCCAGCAATAACAGATTATTTTATAACTTCCGAAATTGTTCACAAAACCATTATGACGGATGGAATAGGTGAGTCGGTTTTGGCACAAATGTTAAGTGATTGGGAGGAAAATTTACCTCAGGGTATGAAGTTGGCTTATTTGCCTTCGCCTGGAAAAGTAAGACTTAGATTAAGCATTACAGGTGATAGTAAACCTGAACTTGAAAAAATGGTTGATGCGGAAGTTCAAAAATTGAAAAAGATATTACCAGATAATATTTTTGCTTACGACGAAATTGCTATTGAGGAACGTATAGCTGAACTTTTATTGGAAAAAGGGAAAACTTTAGGAACCGCCGAGAGTTGTACTGGTGGATATATTGCTCATTTAATTACATCTCACGCTGGCAGTTCAGCTTATTTTAAAGGGAGTGTAGTTTCTTATTCCAATGAAATAAAAGAAAATGTTTTAGGTGTAAATTCCAAAGATTTGGAGGAATTTGGTGCGGTAAGTCAAGAGATAGTTGAGCAAATGGTTACAGGGGCCAGGAAAGTTTTGAATACTGATTATGCGGTAGCAACTTCTGGCATTGCAGGCCCTGATGGAGGAACTGATGAAAAACCAGTGGGAACTGTTTGGATTGCACTTGCAGGAGATTTTGGTGTGCGATCGGAGAAGCTTGAACTTTATAAAGTGAGAGAAAGAAATATAAAGGTTTCAGCTTTTAAAGTATTGAATTTACTTCGAAAGGAACTGGAGAAATAAAATGATATTGGATATTATTGGAAGGCTTGCTTTATGGCAAGCCTTTTTTTGTGCTAGAAAGTGGAATTCAATTTGATATTTACATTCAGATTTCAATAGAATAGATAATGTTATATAAAGTATTTGTTGGTTTTTCTTTTTTAATGTGCTAAATTTCAGTAACTAATCTTGTTTTGTGTTTTAACATATAGATTTAAATAACAGTCAATCATATCTAGATGTTTGGATATATAGATGGAAGTATATACATTTGAATCAAAATCAATAAACAATCAATAAACATGCGAAACATTACCTATCTATTGACTTTTGTTCTGGTGATGACAAATGCCCCAATGGTATTTTCTCAGCAATCGGAACTTAAATTGAGTTTAAAAGATGCTTTGCAAAAAGCCGAAGAAAATAACAGGCAAATAAATAAAGCGAAAGAGAAAGGGAAGGCTGCAAAGGCAGAATATCGTCAGACCAATTCGGTTTTTCTTCCCAATTTAAATTTATCTCATACGGCAATAACAACAAATGATCCGTTGGCAGCATTTGGCTTTAAGCTGAAGCAGGAAATTACAACGCAAGCTGATTTTAATCCTGTTTTGTTGAATGATCCGGATCGAATCGAGAACTACAATACCAAAATTGAAGTTCAGCAACCCATAATTAATATTGATGGTTTGTATGGTAGGAAAGCAGCCAATGCGAAAATGCAGGCTGTAGATTATACTACGGAGCGAACCATAAACTTTACAAAGTTTGAAGTTAAGAAGGCGTACTACCAATTAGAACTGGCACATGAAGCAGTTAATGTGATTGGAAAATCTTTGGAAACAGCAAAATCTGCTTTACAATTAACCAAAGACAATCTGGAGCAAGGATATGTAAAGGAGGCTGATTTGTTATCTGCAAAAGTTCGTGTACTTGAATTAAAAAATCAGCTGGCGGATGCTAAAAATGCCCAAATGCAGGCAGGTGAATTATTAGCTTATATATTAGGATTGGACATTCGAACTGAAATTGTGACCACCGAGAAATTAGATCAAAAGCCTTCTCTTTTGCAAGCTATAAACAAGGATCAGGATGAAGGAATACGTTCCGATATAATGGCTTACAAAAAAAGTTTAGAAGCTCGCGAGAATATGCTGAAATCAGAAAAAATGAGATTCCTTCCGCGATTGAATGCCTTTGGAGCTTATGAATGGAATGATTCTCAGCTGCTGGGAACATCAGCCAATAATTACCTGATTGGAGCAAGTTTATCCTGGGATATTTTTAAGGGCTATAAAAATGTTGGTAAAGTGCAGAAAGCAAGGGCAGAGTTAAAGATTGCAGAATTGGATCTTGCCGACTATCAATCCAAATCGAGTATGGAGATACAAGCTGCCAAAAGAAACTTAAAAGTTGCCTTCGATAGAATTGAAATGAGCAAATTGGCAAAGGATCAGGCCGAAGAAGCATATAGAATCAGAACCAACAGGTACAAGCAGGGAATGGAAAAAACAACTGATGTATTGCAGTCTGAATCGATGGCAATGATGAAAAATTTGGATTATATCAACTCATTATATCAATATCATGTAGCAGTTTCCCACTTGGAATTATTGCTCGAGAAAGAATTACAATAAGCAAAACAAATCTCAAAAAAATAATAAAGATGAACTCTAAGACAATATTATTGATTGCAATAACTGCCACACTAGCTTGGGGATTCCAATCGTGCGGTAGTGAATCAAATGTAAAGGAAAATCAGAAAGTGGATATTACCGTAAGTGTACAAACTGTTAAAATGACAAATCAACCTGAACTTTTGAATTTTTCGGGAAAGATTGAAGCTGAGACTCATTCTAACTTAAGTACACGTATTATGGGGCAAATTGCCAGGATATTTGTAGAACCTGGACAAAAAGTAAGCAAAGGTCAGTTGTTGGTTCAGATTAAGGATCAGGACATACAGGCCAAAAAGGCACAGGTGAAAGCCAATATGATTAAGGCCGAAGCAGCTTTTGAAAATGCCCAAAAGGATTACAAAAGATTTAAAGTGCTGTTCGAGCAAAAAAGTGCTTCGCAAAAAGAAATGGATGATGTGACGACACATTACAATATGGCCAAAGCCGAATTGGAAGCCGTGAAGCAAATGGAAGCTGAAGTTAACGAAATGCTAAGTTATTCAGCAATTAAAGCACCTTATGATGGAATTATTGCCAGAAAATATATGAACGAAGGAGATTTGGCTTCTCCGGGGATGCCATTGGTGGCTATTGAAAAGCCGGGAGAGTATAAGGTGATGGCAAGAATTCCTGAAACTGAGATTGCAAAAATTCAAAAGAATGATCCTGTAAAAGTAAAAATAGCTGCTCTGAAAGAAATCGTAAATGGTAAAATCACAGAAGTAAATCCTTCAGCACTATATACCGGGAACCAGTTTGAAGCCAAGGTTGTTTTGGAACCAGCTGATGATCAAAAAGCCAAATTATTTAGTGGCATGTATGCACAGGTTAGTCTCGAAAAAGGAGGGATGCCAGGTATTTTGATTCCAAATAATGTGTTGGTGAGAAAAGGGCAACTAACTGGTGTTTATACAGTGAGTCAAATGGGTACAGCGATGTTACGCTGGGTGCGAGTTGGCAAAACCATAGATAATATGACAGAAATATTATCAGGATTAAGCGATGGAGAAAAGTACATCGTTTCGTACCAGGGTAAAATTTGGGATGGTGCAAAAATAAGTATTAAGTAGTTCGATCATCAAAAAGTAAAATTAAGTTCTAACATCAAATGTTTAGAAAATGAAAACAGGATTTGCAGGCGGTATCGCCAACTTATTTATAAAATCAAAATTGACTCCTCTTTTAATGGTCGCTTTCATGATTATTGGAATGTATAGCGCTTACCTCACACCAAGAGAGGAAGAACCACAAATAGATGTTCCCATTGCTGATATTTTTTTAATGTATCCGGGAGCGAGCCCATCGGAAATTGAATCACGTGTAATGCAACCGCTTGAGAAAGTTGTTGCAAACATACCTGGGGTAGAATATGTTTACTCTACATCCATGCCGGGACAAGCTATGTTAATTGTTCAGTTTTATGTAGGAGAAGATGTTGAAAGATCTCTTGTTAAAATGTATAATGAGATTATGAAACACATGGATGAAATGCCGAAAGGAACTTCCATGCCATTGATCAAAACTCGTGCAATAGATGATGTTCCGGTACTTGGACTGACATTTTGGAGCGAAACTTACGATGATTTTCAGTTAAAGAGAATTGCACAGGAAGTAAACAATGAAATTGAAAAGGTAAATGAAGTATCAGAAACCAAAGTAATTGGTGGACGTTCGCGTCAAGTTCGTGTGGTTTTAAATCGCGAACAAATGGCTGGTTATAATATTGATGCATTAAGCATCTCTCAACAAATTCAGGTGTCAAATCAGCAAATTGGTTCAGGATCATTTAATAGTCACGATAAGGAATACCTTGTTGAAACGGGTAAATTCCTGGAAAATGCTGATGATGTTTCCAATTTGGTGGTAGGAGTTTACAAGGGAAGTCCAATCTATCTAAAACAGGTAGCAGAAGTAATAGATGGACCAGAAATACCATCGCAATATGTAAGTTTTGGTTATGGTAAAATTAATGATGCAAAGGTGCAGTTTAAGGGAGAATATCCCGCAATTACCATTTCGGTAGCAAAACGCCGCGGTGCTGATGCAATGAAAGTGTCTGAACAAATTCTGACAAAGATAGAATCCCTAAAAAAAGATTTGATCCCTTCTGATGTGCAGATTGATGTAACTAGGAATTATGGAGAAACTGCCTCGGATAAGGTAGCTGAGTTGTTACTACACCTTCTTGGTGCAATTGTAGCCGTAACATTTGTGGTAATGCTGGCTATGGGTTGGCGTGGAGGATTGGTTGTATTTCTTTCGGTTCCGATTACTTTTGCATTAACCATGTTTAGTTATTACTTCCTCGATTACACATTAAATCGAATTACGCTTTTTGCGTTGGTTTTTGTAACTGGGATTGTGGTTGACGATTCCATTATCATTGCAGAGAATATGCACAGGCACTTTAAAATGAAGCGTCTGCCATTTATGCAAGCTGCTTTACGTTCCATCGATGAAGTGGGAAATCCAACAATTCTGGCAACTTTTACGGTAATTGCAGCCGTTTTGCCTATGGTTTTTGTTTCAGGATTAATGGGGCCTTACATGAGTCCAATGCCAATAGGTGCATCCATTGCCATGATATTCTCATTGCTTGTGGCCCTTACCATTACCCCTTACCTTGCATATCGATTGCTTCACCATGAAGAGAAGGAAGGCAAAGAGGAAAAAGCTTTTAAGCTTGAAGATTCTTTAATCTATAAAATGTATGCTGCCACCATTCGTCCAATGTTGGAATCGCGATTGAAGCGATGGGGATTTATTAGCATTGTAAGTGTACTTCTGTTGGCTTCAACTACTTTAATCTATTTTAAAATGGTTGCAGTAAAGATGTTGCCGTTCGATAACAAGAACGAATTTCAGGTAGTGATTGACATGCCTGAAGGAACAACATTAGAACGTACAGCTGTTGTGGCTAAGGAGTTGGCAGCTTATATCGCTCAACAAGAAAATGTAGTGGATTACCAAACTTATGTTGGAACTGCTGCACCAATTAATTTTAATGGTTTGGTTCGTCATTACGATTTAAGAAAAGGATCGAATGTTGCGGATATACAGGTAAACCTTACGCATAAGCACGACAGGGAACTGCAAAGTCATGATATTGCCAAGGCCATGAGACCGGGATTACAGGAAATCGGAAAGAAATTTAATGCCAATGTAAAAGTGGTTGAAGTTCCCCCGGGACCACCTGTAATGTCAACCTTGGTAGCTGAAATTTACGGACCAGATAGTGAAGGTCAGATTAATGTGGCTAAGCAGGTAAAAGGAATATTTGGAAAGACCAATGATGTTGTTGATGTAGATTGGTTGGTTGAGGATGATCAGACCGAATTTCAGTTCAATGTGGATAAAGAAAAGGCCATGTTGGCAGGAGTTTCAACTCAACAGGTGGTTCATACTTTAAATATGGCATTGCGAGGGCATGAAGTTTCTCAATTGTACCAGGAACATGAACATGAGCAAGTAGGAATTGATTTGCGACTTCAGGAGAAGGACAGAAGTAGCTTGACTGATCTAAAGAAAGTAAATATTCTTACTCAATCGGGCCAACTGATTCCTTTGGGAGATATTGTTGACATCCAGAAAAAAATCAAAGAGAAAAGCATTTACAGGAAAAACCAAAAAAGAGTGGTTTATGTAACTGCTGATGTTGCCGGAAAATTGGAAAGTCCTGTTTATGGTATTATGGAAATATCCGATAATCTTACTGATGTTAAAGTACCGGAAGGATATGAATTAATGGAAGAGTATACACAACAACCATTTTTCGAAGACAATTACAGTTTAAAGTGGGATGGCGAATGGCAAATTACCTACGAAGTATTCCGTGATTTGGGAGCTGCTTTTGCCGTGGTATTGTTGGTGATTTACATGTTGATTATTGGCTGGTTCCAGAACTTTAAAGTCCCATTTGTAATGATGGTTTCCATACCACTTTCTCTTGTAGGGATATTGATTGGACATTGGTTGATGGGTGCATTTTTTACCGCAACTTCCATGATTGGTATGATTGCCCTGGCAGGAATTATGGTCCGTAATGCGATATTACTGATAGATTTTATCAACCTACGACTGGCCGAAGGAGTACCATTAAAGGAAGCAGTAATTGAAGCTGGTGCAGTTCGAACTACACCGATTCTACTGACAGCCGGAACTGTGGTAATTGGTGCTGTAGTGATCTTGTTTGATCCTATTTTCCAGGGACTTGCAATTTCCTTAATGGGAGGGTCAATAGCTTCAACATTCTTAACCTTAGTGATTGTACCATTGATTTATTACATGACCGAGAAGAAGAAATATCCGGAAGCAAAAGAAGAAATAGAAGTTTCCAATGAATAATCACATAAAACAGAAAATATGAAAGTTGTTATCATTTTTTGTGTGAAAGCATTTTACAAAGAGTTAAAACAGGTATACAATAAAGCAGGTATTGATGCCTACAGTGAATTTGATGTAAGAGGCTATACCAATAAACGTAGTGGGAAATGTGAGGCGCCAAATTGGTTTGCCTCAAGTAAAGATCATTACGACTCTATCGCTACTTTTTCATTTTTAAACCAGGAAAAAGGGGATGTATTAATGAAGCAGATCGAAGAGTTCAACAAGGGAATTGATTGTTGCAGCCCGATTCATGCATATATGCTTGATGTTGAAAAGTTTATTTAAATAAAATAGATATGAGAGAAAGAATCATAAGAGGAATTGCCGGTACCCTTGTACTAATAAGTATTGTTTTGGCAATTTATGTTAATATTAACTGGTTGTTTTTAACAGCATTTGTAGGTTTAAACCTCTTACAATCCTCAATCACCAAATGGTGTTTAATGGATGATATTTTGAGAAAGCTTTTTAAAGTGGATAATTAATCCGCAAGTTTTGTTTATTGATAGAGAATCCCGAAACAAATGTTTGTTTCGGGATTTTTTAAATATTCAAATGTAGATTTATTTGTACTGGTTATACTTTAGTGGGAAATATTAAAGGTAAGATTGATTTTACGGAAATTGGCTTGGTTTGATAGTGGAATTGAAGCACAAATCAAAAACTTAGTATACTAAGTCTTGAAAAGATAGTATACTAAGTTTCCAACAAGAAGCATACTAAGTCTTCGACCAGAAGCATACTAAGTTTTGGATATCAAGTATACCCTAATTTTATTTAGGCATAAAAACATGAGGAATCATATAGATTATAAGTTTTCTTAAATATTCTTGTGGAATTCTTTTTGTCAGATTATCAGACACTAGTGATGCGTTTTGAGTGTTTTAAGTGTGCTGAGAATTCAATGAAATATTATGCCTGAGTGATTGTGCATAGATTTTTAGCTCTAATAGGACATTTATTAGAATATGGACACCAAGAAAAGTTAGTCTGATTAATAAAGATGATAAGTTAATATCATGTATTTGTAATTGTTGAAGTTGATGTTTAAATTTAGTAGGTTTAAAAGAACTCCACCTAGATGAAATATGTATTCCAATTAATATCAATTATTTTTTTGTTTGGCTGTAGCAACGAGAAAACAGCTAGTTTCTTAAATAAGGATGAACAAAAATGGCTTTCGGAGAATGGCGATTCAATTAGGGTAGTTCAAGATCCTTTATTTGCTCCTCTTGATTTTATAAATTCAGAGAATGAAGTTGTTGGTATTTCTGATGATTATTTAGATTTAATTGAAAAGAAACTAAATATCAAATTCATTCGAACACATCGTAGCAGCTTAGAAGAAAATCTAAATTTAATTAAGAATAAAAAAGTTGAAATTGCGACTTCTATAGCAAAAACTCCACAGCGTAGTAAATATTTACTTTTTACAGAACCTTATTATCAATCACCCGCAGTAATCATTAGTAATAAAAACAAAAAGCTTTTTATTAATGATTTACGAGGGAAAAAGGTTAGTGTAGGTAATTTATTTGCAGTACATGAATATTTGGTGAAAAATTATCCTGAATTAGAATTAGATCCAGTACCAGATGATTTAACTGGATTGAAAAAATTAGTTTTCAATGAAACAGATGTGATGATAGCGGATTTAGCGTCGGTTTCATTTCATTTAGAGAATTTGGGCATTGTGAAGCTTCATGTAGCTGGTGAGGTAGATTTTACCTACAGAATTGCAATGGGAGTACGTGACGATATGCCAATTTTAAGGGATATTCTGAATAAGACAATTCGTTCAATTAATAGAAGTGAAAAAAACAAAATACGGAAAGATTGGGTTTTCCTTACAACACGAGAATTTTGGGAACGTAAAAACTTTTGGTATTGGTCGAGTGCTATCATTCTGGTTTTGTTAATCGTATTTTCAGTTATTTTGTTTTTTAATCGAAGGTTGCAAAAATTGGTTAAGCGACGTACCTCAGAGCTAAATAAAGAACTTCAACATAGGCTGATTGCAGAAAACTCTTTACGAGAAAGTGAAGAAAAATATAGGATTGTTGCAGAACAGAGAGGGCAGATTGTATATGATTATAATATATTGAATGATTGTGTTCTTTGGTCTGGAGATTTGAAGAATACTATAGGAGTAAGTCCAAAGGAATATGAATCAATTACCATAAAGGATTGGGAGAAATTTGTTCATCCGGATGATGTGATTGAGGCCACGGAATTGCTGGAAAAATCAATAGCCAATGGAGAAAACTATGACGTAATATATAGATATCAAAGAAAAGATGGTTCTTATGTTCCTATTAATGACAAGGGTACTTTTTTGAAAGATAAAGACAATAAGGTTTATCGAATGCTTGGAATAATGAGTGATATATCAATGCAAATTGAAAGAGAAGAGCAGCTAAAAGAGGCAACAATTATTGCTAAAAATGCAGATCGTCTAAAAACGCAGTTTCTTGCTAATATGTCACATGAAATAAGAACACCAATGAATAGTATAGTTGGCTTTTCTTCACTATTGGCTGCACCAAATTTATCTAAAGATAAACAGCTTAAATATTGTAATGTAATTCAGAAAAGTTCCGACTATTTGCAAAAAATAATTGATGATATTATGGATATTTCCATGATTGAGAGTGAACAAATTAAATTGTTTCATGAAAAGGTGAATATTAAAAATGTAATTGATAATATTAAGGATACTTTTGAAAATCATGATAAAATTAAAAATTATTGCATTGAGTTGAAGGTTCAAATTGATTTGGATGAAATTCATGAGAATGTTTATACTGATGAGGTAAGATTAAAGCAAATACTGATTAATTTAGTAGGAAATGCATGTAAATTTACCAGTATTGGAACCATACTAATTCATTGCTCGAAAAGAGATAGTACCTCTTTATTATTTAAAATTAAAGATACTGGTATGGGAATTCCTGAAGATCAAATAGAGGTTATATTTGATCGATTTTTACAAGTTAAAAATCAAGGAATGGAGAACAATAGTGGAACAGGTCTTGGTTTATCTATTTCGAAAGGTTTGGTTGAATTATTAGGTGGAGAAATTTGGTGTGAATCTGAAGTTGGAGTTGGTACAACTTTTTATTTTACAATTCCTGTAAGGCTTTGAATTTTGAAAATTAAAGTAAAAAAGTAATACATATAAAAAAGTCATTGATTTTTCAATGGCTTTTTTCTGAGTTCTTAAATCTGGAATATATAAATACCACACGATTAAAAAATGTGAATATTGAGTATTCAAATCATTGGTAACTAAATTTTTCAGATCAATTTATAAAATTCCTTTGTTTTTTTGACAAAACTAATGCTTAATTTAATAATGCATGTAAAGGTAAATAAAGAAAAGATTGTGTTAAGAAGCTGGAAATATAGAGTAATATTTTAATTGTATGTTGATGAGTAGGTTTAAAGGAGTGATTAATGAAGTTTGATTCTGGTATTTTCATTTCCTCACAAGATTATGATGCTAAACATAGTGTTTCTGCTGGATTTACAGGGCTTTACGATGAAAAAAACTTATTAAAAAAGCTTTGTGATTTTTATAGAACTTATATTTTTGCCGTTCAAATTATAGCAATTTTATATGATCCGAAAGATTCAATACTTATTTGCAATTAGCTCAAAAGAGCGATTTCACCGATATCTTTTAAAGAAAGGTGTTAAAATTGGCAAGAATGTTAATTTTAAGAATAGAAAGACCTTGGATTTTGATTTATCAAAGCCATCTTTAATAGAAATTGGGGATAATGTATTTTTCAATAAATATTTTACACTCTTAACTCATGATGCAGTATCAAGATTGTACAGGGTGAAATACAAGGATTATATGCCTTATTCTATCGGAAAAGTAAAAATTGGAAATAACGTTTCTTTTGCCCGTAGGGTTACTGTTCTTAAAGGTGTGACCATTGGTGACAATGTATTTATTGGACATGGTTCTCTGGTTTCAAAAGATATTCCATCAAACTGTATTGCTGTAGGCAGACCGGCTAAACCTGTGTGCTCGCTGGATGAATACTACGAAAGATCAAGAAGAAAATATATGGAAGAAATGAAGGAGTATTATTATCATATTAAGAATAAAGAGAATAGAACTCCTACAGTTGAAGATTTTAAAAAAGAGTATTCATTATTTATTAATGGTGATAAGATTGATGAATTTCTGGAATCTTTAGATAAAAGATCGAATAGAAAATTAAAACAAGAAATGGAGGGTAATTATGATTATTATAAACGTAATCATGTTGCCATGTTCAATGGATTTGATGATATGGTGGCTAGTTTTTAGCCAATTGAATTTTGATATTATAAAAAGAGCCATTGAAAATAATCAATGGCTCTTTGTGAATTAAATAACAGAAATAAATTATATCATAGGCATATGTGTTTAGTGTGTGTTAAAGTATTTGTTTGTGTTGTTTATTTAAATGCGGCAAACTTTTGTAGGCTTACCACTATTTCGTTTTATCGTAAACATACCAGTATGCAGTACCTACAAATAGTGCGCCTCCAACAATATTGCCTAAGGTTGCAGGAATCAGGTTTTTAACAATGAAATCCATCCAGGTAATGTCTGCACCGTGGAATATGGCAACAGGAATAAAGAACATGTTGGCAACACAGTGTTCAAATCCCATAGCTACGAATGCCATTACCGGGAACCAAATTCCTAAGATTTTGCTGGCTATGTCTTTTGATGCATAGGCTAGCCACATTGCCAAAGCTACCATCCAGTTACATGCTATTCCTTTTAGGAAAGTTTTGTAGAACGGATTTGAAGTTTTTGCAATTGCGATATTGATTGCGGAATCTACTGATGGTGAATGCATAATTGCCTGAGTTAAATAAACCAGAAAATAGGCAACAATGATCGATCCAATAAAATTACCGAAATAAACAATGGCCCAATTCTTTAAAGGTACCTTTGCTGACATTCTTTTTGATAGTACCGAAGGAATGAAATAAGCTGTATTTCCAGTAAATAATTCAGCTCCGGCTACTGCGCAAAGAATTAAGCCTAAAGGGAAAACTGCTCCGAAAAAGAACTTTTGTAATCCCGGGTTGCTTGCTGCTAGGCCTGGCATTGCTCCACCAACAACCAAGGCTAATAAGCTACCCATTGCAATATATCCTCCTGCTAAAATTGCCAATACAAAGGTTTTCTTTGAAGGCATTATTTTCTTTGCTTCAGCTGTATGGTTAACTTCTTCCACAGTTTCTTTCGGAGAATTAAAACCGGTTGAAACATGCGGCGTTACTATAGGTGTTGCAGATTTTGGTTTTACCACCTCAATGACTTCTGTTGTTTCTTGAAATGACATGTTTTTTTATTTAGTAGTTTAGTTTATAGTAACCAGATATCCTATTTTTATTATTGCTTGATATTTTCCAGTTACTATTTGCTCAGTACCAGGTTCGGTACTAATTAATAATTACTTCTTTAAAATACTGGCTAAGAATATCTTTTGCAGTTTTCAACTGCTCAGCCGTATTTTCAGGAACACCTTCCAGTTTGTATTCCCACTTTAAGTGTTCGTATTTGTGAACCCCAAGTTTGTGATAGGGTTGAATTTCCAATTTTTCAATATTTCCGTATTCCTGAAAGTGTCTGCCCAGTTCGTGCAGGTATTCAGGCTGATCGGAATAACCAGGGACTAAAACATAGCGCATCCAGGTTCGGATGTTTTCATCACGCAAGTGTTCTGCAAATTTTAGTGTGGTATCGTTTCTTTTTCCGGTAAGCTTTACATGCAAGTCCGGATTGATGTGTTTGATGTCAAGTAATACTAAATCGGTATGAGACATTAGTTCTTTTACATCATCGTTAAGAACATTTCCATTGCTGTCGATACAGGTATTAAAACCTTCTTCTTTCAACTGCTTGAATATTTTTTTCAATTCAGCAGCTTGCCATAATGGTTCTCCTCCTGAGATAGTTACACCACCCAACTTCCCAAAGAACGGACGTTGGTTGCGTGCTTTTCTCATGATCTCCTCAAGTGGAGTAGGAGTACCTCCTTTAAAAGTAATAGTATCTGGATTTGCGCAATACAGGCATTTAAAGGCACATCCCTGTAAAAAGACAACCAGACGTATTCCAGGACCATCATAGGTGCCTAGCGATTCAAATGAGTGAACGTTTAACATGGTTAATTGTGATTTTGTATAAGTGAATCTGGACTTATTAACCTAGGTATTCACTAACCTTACCAGTTGATTAGAGCAGTGCACAGGTTAAGGTTGAATTAAAAAAAAGAGCCCGGGTGCTCAATTACTCCCGGAGCTCTCTATATAGTAAGTTGTTAAAACGTTCTTACATTTTCTCGAAGAAGCTACGAGAGATTACCTCAAGTTGCTGTTCGCGAGTCAAACGTACGAAGTTTACAGCGTATCCTGATACGCGGATAGTTAACTGTGGATATTCTTCTGGACGCTCCATTGCATCTTCCAACATCTCACGGTTCAATACGTTTACGTTCAAGTGGTGAGCACCTTTGATGAAGTAAGCATCCATCATTGTCACCAAGTTTTCCTGACGTGAATCTTCAGTAGCACCTAATGACTTAGGAACAATTGAGAAAGTATTTGAGATACCGTCCAATGAATCTTCGTAGTTAATTTTTGCTACAGAGTTCAACGAAGCAATCGCACCGTTTTGGTCACGTCCGTGCATTGGGTTCGCACCAGGGGCGAAAGGAACACCAGCGGCTCTACCATCAGGAGTAGCACCAGTCTTCAAACCATAAACAACATTAGAAGTAATGGTTAGGATAGACATAGTTGGCTCTGCATTCTTGTAAGTGTGAAGCTCTTTCAATAATCCGTTGAAGATCTTTGGAATCTCAACAGCGAAACAGTCTACACGGTCATCATCGTTACCGTAGTATGGGAAGTCTCCTTCAATTTTGAAATCGCAAGTTAAACCTTCTTCATTACGAACTGCAGTTACCTTAGCATTCTTAATAGCAGAAAGTGAGTCAGCTACGATAGAAAGACCAGCAATACCGTAAGCAAGGTTAATTGCAGGGTTAGTGTCAACTAGAGACATCTGTGCTTTCTCGTAGTAGTACTTATCGTGCATGTAGTGAATGATGTTCATAGAGTCGTTGTAAACTCTAGCCATCTCTCTCATTGCAATTTTGTAGTTAGCCATTACCTCGTCGTAGTTCAACTCGTCGCTAGACAAAGCAGGGATACCGTTGATCAACTGAGTACCAGTTTTTTCACAACGACCACCGTTCAATGCCAACAATAAAGTCTTAGCCAAGTTACAACGTGCACCGAAGAACTGGATTTGCTTACCAATTTCCTGGTAAGAAACACAACAAGCAATACCGTAGTCGTCAGACTTACGAGTATCACACATCAACTGGTCATTCTCATACTGGATAGAAGAAGTATCGATAGAAACCTGAGCACAGAATTTCTTGAATCCTTCTGGTAAAGTATCAGACCAAAGAACAGTCATGTTTGGCTCTGGTGATGGACCTAATGTGTAAAGAGTGTTCAAGAAACGGAATGAAGTCTTGGTTACTTTAGTTCTTCCGTCAAGAGTGTTACCACCAATCGACTCAGTTACCCATGTTGGGTCACCAGCAAAAATCTCATCGTAAGCATTCATACGTAGGTGACGAACCATACGCAATTTCATTACGAACTGGTCAAGCATTTCCTGAGCAAATTCCTCAGTAATTGTACCTTCCTCAAGGTCTCTTTGAATGTAGATATCAAGGAAAGTGGAAACATTACCCAAAGACATTGCTGCACCATCTTGCTCTTTTACTGCTGCAAGGTATCCCATGTAAACCCACTGGATAGCTTCTTGTGCAGTTTCAGCAGGACGCCCCAATTCTAGATCGTACTTAGCACCTAATTCTTTGATGTGACCCAAAGCTTTGATTTGCTCAGCAACCTCTTCACGTAAACGAATCAATTCGTCAGTCATGGTTCCTGTCAATCCAGCTAAATCTTCTTTTTTCGCTTCAATCAAACGATCGATACCGTAAAGAGCTACACGACGGTAGTCACCAATAATACGACCACGAGCGTAGTTATCTGGTAAACCAGTAAGGAATCCTAATGAACGGAACTTACGGATTTCAGCTGTATATGCATCAAAAACTCCATCGTTATGAGTCTTTGCGTAGTTGCGGAAAATATCTTTAACACGATCTGATACTTCAAGACCTTGTTCTGTACAAGCTTTTTCAACCACAGCAATACCACCATATGGTTTCATTGCTCTGCGAAGCAATTCGTCTGCCTGTAGTCCTACGATAACCTCTAAAGATTTGTCAATATATCCAGCACCGTGAGAAGCGATCGTTGAAACAGTTTCAGTGTCGATAGAGCGAACACCATTGTTTGCACGTTCTTCTTTTACAGCATCAAGACACATTTGCCACAATTGCTTTGTGCGGTCTGTAGCTCCTGTTAAGAATGATGCATCCCCAGTGTATGAGGTTAAATTGTTACTAACGAAATCTCTAACGTTAATTGTCTTTTGCCATTCACCGGCTTTAAATTGCATTTTTACCATTGCAGATAATAGTTTTCTTTGATTGAATTTTTTCAATCATGATTAATTCAAATCCTTAGCGTTGAATTTGAACTCGAAATGGTTGTGTTTAAAATTATATTTTGTTTTTGATTGTCAAAATTGACAATCTCAACACAGAAAATAAACAAGATAAACTTGTCCGTTTTCCATTCAGAGCGCAAAGGAACAGACTATTTTTTTGTTACGCAATACCAAGATGTTATGATATTGCTTATGCAAAGCTTTTCGAAAGGCTAAAGTTTCTGGTATTCTTAGAGTTTTGCAATGTAGAGATTGCAATGTGAAAATGTCTAATTTAGAATTAATCTAATTGTTTGGAGTTCTTCTTTTATAAGAATTTGATAACTGAGTGAAAAATATTATTTAACATGTATTTGTTAAATGAAAATCTTGTTAAAAAAATGAACTAGCTATATAAAAAACTCTTAACGAGATGGGGATTGATATAAAGAATAGAAATGTAGCAAATAAACAGCCTCGTTTTTAGTAGAACGAGGCTGTGGCGATTAGTCTTAATTTTTTAAGTTGATTTTATTTAAATGCAATCCATCAGATTGAATTCCACGTGCATATTTTACACCTGCTTTTCCGAATATCATGGTGTAACCTATAGAGTGATCCTGTGGGATTCCAATCAAGTTTCTCAAAGTAGGATCAATTTCTTCGATAACCCAAGTAATCATTCCATTCCAAAGGGTAGCAACTTGGTTTGCATTGGCTGCAAATTCAAAATAGGTTAGGGTAATCAATGAATCCATTTTTGGAGATGCATCTTTAGCTGGAGCAGTTGCAATAAGCATGTGAGGAGCATTTCTAAAAATGATATCTACACCAGCTTTTTCCCAAAGTTTTTGGAATGAAGCAAGCATGGAATATTTTTTAGGAAGCTTTCCTTCTGCCGATGTTTTTTTGATTGCATTATAAACTGCCTCACGGAAAATAATGATGTCCTCTATATTGTCGATTAAAGAGAATAATACGGCATTATCGTTGTGTCCAGTTGGAGCATGTGATGCTGTTTCCATCAATTCCTGAATCAATTTCTGATCCAAGTTTTCATCTTTAAATTTGCGAACCGACCTTCTGGTTTTAATATGATTACTCATGGCCTGAGCCGATGGCATTTCAGCTTTACATGAAACCGAATCTTCAGGATTTTTGCCTAATATTGAAATTGCAGCCGTTGGACAAATGGCCAAACAGTGCTGACATTTCATACAATTCCTTTCTTTTTCTTTAGCAATGGAAGCCTTGGGAGTAAGGTTGATAATTCCTACCGGACAATCCTCTTTACATAGGCCACATTCAATACACTTGTCTTCTGCAACTTTAAAGTCGATCATTTCTTTTGATTTTCAATTCTTGTATTTTCCAAATGGAAATTCGCGACAAAAATAGAATACTTCTTTTATAAATCAGTAAAATGCAGAATCTTCTTGTTTTATTTACGATGGATTAATATTGGAATGAATTTTAAGATAGTCGTCGCTTATTTATTCGTAGGTAATTGGAATACTAACATTGAATTTGGAACCTTCTCCTTTTGTAGATTCAACCGTAATTTTACCTCCAAGTAAAATAGCATTTTCTCTTGCTATGGCAAGACCTAGTCCAAGTCCACTTTCTAAATCAGAAGTACTATTCTTTTCTTGGGTGAAGCGATTAAAAATTGTACGATGATATTTTTTACTTATGCCAGTTCCGGAGTCATTTACGCTAAGTAAGATGTTTTTGTCAGATAAATTAACATCGATTTCAATATAGCCTTTTGAGGTAAACTTTATAGCATTATCAATTAAATTACTCATGATTTTAAAAAGCTTTTCACGGTCAATAAGAAATGAAATATCATCAAAATCTTTATTTTTTATACTGAATTTCAAATTTTTCTTTTTAGCCTTGCCTTCATGGAGAGTACCAATATCAGTTAAAAAATCAGTTAGGTAAGTTTTTTGAGAGTTGACTTTTATTTGTCCTGTTGCGAGCGCCGAAATTTCTAAAATATTATCAATGATTTTAAGTAATTGATCGCCACAGTTATTGATGATTTCGATATATCTATTTTTTTTGATGTCATCAATACTTGTGGATTCTAGCATAGATGTGAATCCAAGAATTCCATTTAAGGGAGTGCGAATTTCGTGAGACATATTTTTTAGAAATTCAGACTTTAGTAAATCGCTCTCTTCTGCTTTTTCCTTGGCTTTGATAAGATCTCTAGTGAGTTTCTTTTGGTTTGTTATATCCCTTACAAAAGCAGCCAAGAGAAACTCATTTTCATTTTGTTCTAAAATAGCAATACTAACATCAAGATCTATAATTTTATTATTTTTAGTTCTATGTTTGGTTTCAAAACGATCAGCTTTTAGTTTTAGAATTCGTTGAATACGTTGGCCAATTTCTTCGGGAGATAAAGTTATTTCCAAGTCTTTAATATTCATTTTTAGAAGCTCTCTGCGATTGTATCCAATTAATTGAGAATAAGAAGGGTTTACATCTTTAATATCCCCGTTTTGATCCGCAAGAACATAGCCATCTAAAGTGGTTTGTACAGTTTTTTTGTTTTTGTTAAGTTGAATCTGAAGTTTTTCGTTTGCAAGTTTTCGGTCGGTAATATCAGATATTATTGATATAAAACCAATATGTTTTCCTCGAACATCATATTCATAATCCCAGTTTATTTCTAACCATATAGTAGATCCATCTAATCTATTATTACTTGTTATATATGCGATTGGTTTTGGCTTTTCTTTAATAAGATGTTGTAGGTATGTTTTTAATTTATTAATGCCTTCTTTGTCTTTTTCTGCAAACCAAATTGGTTTTCCGATTAGTTCTCCATCTGGATATCCTAAAATTCTATGATGTGCAGGGTTACTATATGTAATTGTTCCATCAAGAGAATTAACTTGAATTCCATTAGGAACAGTATCAAATATTAGTTGAAGTTTTCTTCTGGTGTCATTTGATATTTTATTGGCTGAACGAATGTTTTCAGTAGCCAAAGCAATGAAAAATGACGAAATTAGAAATAAAGCAAGATAAGACTGTAACTTTATAACCGCTTCAACGGCAGATAATGATTCGTTAGTAAATGGACCATTACCCAGGGCTGTAAGTTGAATTGTTGCAACAACAAGTATTGAAGAAAACAATAAAGAACCAAAAAGTCCATATTTTACTGCTGCGATGATTAGCAGTGGAAATATAAAGAAAATGGTAAGTAGGTAAATGTGACTGTTATTTTCTAGGAAAAATGTAGCGTTAGAAATGGCAATGATTTCAATAAATATTAATATCCAAAGTAAATAATGCTCCTTTACTTTTTGCCAACTAACACTTTTAAGCCATTTAAAAGTGTATAATGATAATGGAGCAACAAATAAGATTCCAAGTCCAGCAGAAAGCATCCATGTTCTATAAATATCTAAAAATCTTAATTCAGGATTTTTATATTTTAACATTAGTGCTCCTATAGTTGCACTAATAGAAGGTAAAATAAGTACACATAGCAACAAAAACTTTGCTAAATCACTAAAGCTCTCGAATTTTTTTTTATTTCGTACAATTGAACTATATAATATCGCGGCTCCATAACTCTCTATCAAGTTTGCACTCAGAAAAACTACAATTAAGTCAATTGGTCGATTGGTGTATATAAATTCAAAAAGTATAATGCTAGGAATAAGAATGAATAATAATGGTATATAGAAGCGTTTGTCAATAAGAAGTAAAATACCTAACAGATAACCATCTGGGAGCCACATTAAAGAAATGTTATTTGGAGGAGCCACTAGGTTTAGTGCCCAATACATTAAAATTAGATGCCCAATAACGATTAGAATTATTTTTTGCCAATCAGTTCTACTCAAAGAGTTCATAAATGTTCACAATCAATGGTTGCAGATGAAAAAATCATTTTACATTAAAATATGACATATGTACCAATAAATCAAATTATTATTTCATGAGTGTTTTTTATTTGTATTGCAATATACTAGTGCACAAAAAAACCTGCCCAAATGGACAGGTTTAATATTTTCATGTTGCGAAATTTTAGAAAGCAACAGATACTCCCAACTGGATTACAGAGTTTTGAACTTTAGCATCATCTTCATCAATAATATTAGATAATCCTAAATTATATCGCAAGCCTAAAGCAACTTTTTCAGATATATCATATTCAAAACCTAGTGCTAGTCCTAAATCTAGTCCTTTCATTTGGTCATCTGCATCACCACTAATAGTTGCATCGCCTGAATCAACTTCAGCTTCAGAACTTAAGTGTATACCAATTTGAGGACCTGCTATAGCATGAAATTTATCAGCTAATCTAGCTCGAAGTAACAATGGAATGTTAAGGTAGTTTGATTTCCATGTGACATCAGAACCGTTGCCATCCATTTTAAAGCCTTGTCGAGAATATACCAATTCAGGCTGGAATGCAAGTTTTTCATCAATAGCAAATCTTGCGAAAGCACCTATAAAGATATCTGTTTTTACATCAGAATCATCAATATCATCTCCTTTAAAGTTTGCAAAGTTTAATCCACCTTTTAAACCGAATTTAACATCTTGAGCAAATAAACTTGTACCAACAAATAGTACAGCAACTAGTAGTAAAATTTTTTTCATGTGATTTGTTTTTTAATTTAGCGAAGTAAACATACAAAATATATATGTTTTGATTTGTGTTGTACAATATGAAAAATGTTCTTGATTGACGAATAGGAGATAAGTCTTTGTCAAGTTAAATATTCTTCATGTCAATTTATATGATGAAATTACATCATAGATTGGAGTATAATTATCAACTGTTATTTTCTATATCGACTTCTTTTTACCTCATGTTTGCTTGATGAATTTATTTTGGCTTTATTTTCCTCTGTTGTTTCAGGGGCATCGCTAAGGTAAATGGCTTCTTCGCCAGTAGAGGTGATTTCCAAAACTTGACCATACTCTTCCGGAAGACCTAATTCTATGGCATCTTTCCATTCTCCATGACCAAATACAGCAATTTCTTCGTCTTTTTCCAGAATTCCCTCTTTGCATCGTAAGGTTTTGTTAAAGCCAAAGAAACCTGTTGTATCAATTCCTTTGCTACTTAAGAAAGACTCCATATTCTCGGTAGGATCATTCAAAAAACCTGATTTGTACTTGGCATCCTCAACAATGTATGATTTCAAGAGTGTGTCGTTAATGTAAGCATATTTGCTACCATCTTTAATCACGTATTTGCAGTGTCTTTCCTCGTCAACAAGGGTATCCCATGTCGAACTTTTCCCAGTTGATCTTTCTTGCTCAATCAGTACATGATAAAGAGAACACTTTCGTCCGGTAAGAGGAGCGATTAAAGGAGTGTCTACAAATTCTACTTTCCCTACTATTCTGGCTGTTTCTCCACTTCTAAAGTTAGAAAGTCTTTTGAGTTCGGAGTTCTTTAGTTTACGCTTGATAATTGCTTTTTTATTAAAGAAAAATGCCAACAAAAATACGACGGCAATTATTGCTACAAAGACGATGATGATTGTTTCTTCCTGCATTCTAATCTATTTATTATTTGAATTTACTTGGCTACGCTGCATTTCACAATGCCTTTCTTCTCTGAAGCCAGATAAAGGTTGTCTTTGTTGTCAACAATCATAGGTATGAAATTACAACCTTTTACCAGTTCCTCGATTCCTTTTATTTGTTTTGCTCCCTTTTTACTGTAAATTTTAATCCGTGTAGGATCTTTCTCTACGGTAACAATGGCACCATTTGATAGGGTAGCAACACTTACAGGATTACAGCACCCATGAAAATCACTCAACTCTTTCCCGCGTTTGCCAAATGCCATTAAACTGTTTCCATTGTAATCGAAGCCCTGAACTCTAAATGCACCTAAATTGGCCACAATAATTTCCTTTTTATGGTTTACAGAGAAGTCGAGAATGCCACAGCAAGAACGCATATCGTCTATTTCCTTTAAAAGCTCACCTGATGTTCTATCATGAATCTGAATCTTTTTTAGTTTGCAATCTGAAACGATTAGATGTTGATCTACAACGCGACTACCCGAAGCAATATGAACTCCTGATAGTTTGTAATGGCCAATTGCTTCACCTTCTTTCGAGAAAATTTGGCACTCTACGCCAACAGGCAATTCTTTTGATATCATTCTGCCTCGAATCTTTTTCTTTACGAGTTTCATCTCGCTTGATAGGATATAGATATTGTTTTCGACATCTACGGAAATTGCAGTAGGTTTACCTGAAATAGACGGCTTAAATTTATTTGCAATTTTTCCAACTTCATCTAAAATCAAGATGGTTCCATCCTTTTTAAGAGCACAAAGCTGGTTGTTTGTAAAACTTGCCAAATAAATTACATCCAGAATATGTTTCCCTTTGTATTCTTTGTTTACCTGGTACGAAACCGGATGAACTCCATCCATGATTTTATCCAAACCAATTTCTAGTCGGCGCATATTTTCAACTTTGTTGATTAATTGGGCTACATAGGGTTGCTTCTTTAAATCAGGATGCAAATCTTTCACCAATTCGTATAGTTCCTCATAGGTTTTAAATAAGGTTTCTTCTTTAACCAGATATGCTGAGAATTGTGCTTTTGGATTCTTCTGCATAAAATCCTTTTTGTATTGTTTTAGAGCTGGACTTCGTTCTTTTCTGCTTAGTTTCATTATAGGCTTTCTGCCTTTTTGGTAACGCTCATAATCATCATGAATCACTGATCCTGTAATTTTGGCATTTTTAAAATCATTAACCGATCCTTCAAGTTTCATTTCCACATTCTCAAGCATTATCGTTTTTCTCGGAGTAGATTTTATTCCCAATCCCTTTGTCTTTAGACTTAACATGCCTTGAACTAGGTTGGGATAGTTTCCTGTAAAACAAAAGTTTCCATTCTCAATTTTACTGGTATCTCTTTGAAAGCCACTTTTCGTAAATGCGAGTAATACAATTTCTCCTTTATTTATGCCACTTATATGACCATTAAGAACAAAAGACTTATTGTTTTCTATGGATTTACCAGTTATAGATAAAACCATCAGCATTGTGAAAGTTAATAGGATCTTTTTCATGTTTTGGGTGTTTTGGTTTGTGATTTGATTAAAGAATTACTTCAGATAAGGATTTATATTTCTTTCAAATCACTAAATGTACACAACATCTATTCTTTAGGCAAGAAATCATAAAAATTAAAACGAAACTTTTAGTAATATCAGTCTATTTGATATAGGATTAACAAAAATAATGTTAAAATATTTGTTGTTTTCTTATAATAATTATAACTTCATTATCGTTTTCAAGAAAGAATATGTTGGATAGAGGTGATAGGTGAATTCTTAAAAAGACTTATTATGCTATTGCAGATTAAATTTGATAACCAACTGTTGCTAATCGTAAAGACCCTAGATACAGGATGATGTATCTTAATAGACTTCAAAGGGACAAAAATACAACTTGATTTTAGATGTTAATAAAGGGCTTGGATTTTTATACAAGCGCATTTTGTGAATGTAAAATATGCTCGGAATTTCGTCCGAGAGGTATATGTGTATCACATAAGGGGTGTGTATTTTCGTCCGAAGCCATTTTCATAATTAAAAATGTGCTCGGAATTTCGTCCGAGGGGGGTATGTGTAACACATGGGGGGTATGTATTTTCGTCCGAAGTCATTTTCATAATTAAAAATGTGCTCGGAATTTCGTCCGAGGGGGGTATGTGTAACACATGGGGGGTATGTATTTTCGTCCGAAGTCATTTTTAATTCACAAAATGTACGCGGAATTTCGTCCGAGGGGTATATGTGTAGTCTGAAATCCCCATAAAACAAGCAAAATATCTATAATTAGAGGTTAAATATAAGAGTTAGGTAATGGAACTTGTGAAGCGATATGTGAATCGGGTTCTGATGTTCAATTTTAAAATCAATAAATATGCCTTATTTGATTTATCCACAATCTGATTTTGGAAGATTAAAATTACTTGATCGGGTTACAGTAACTGCAGCTGATGATGTAGAATTGGGTAAAGCAATTTTACCTGCTGAATTGTTGACTGATATTGAAACACAAAAAAGTGCTTATCAGTCGGTGTATGACAAGTTTAATGCAAGTTTGTCTACAAAATCTAAAGAAGTCAGAGAGAAGCAAGAGTGTTTTTCGAATTTGGATTTATATGTGCGAGATTTCTTCGATGTTCTTAAGCGTCGTACCATTCGTCTTGAACATCCAGCTGAAATTTTGCGTTTTTACAATGTTGCTATTAATGGTGAGTTACCTGATTTTAGGAAAGATGAAGATTTGCTAAAAACAGGAGAGAATATTGTAAAAGGAGATGCGAATGCTATTGCTGCTGGATTTCCAGCCATGGCAAATCCATCGGCAGAAGAATTAGGTGTTGTACTTACTGCTGCTAAGAAAGAGATGGCAGAGATTGTGCCTGCTGATCGGGCCTATGAGATGGTACAAAAGGAGTTGGGTGAAATGCGCATGCCAATAGATGAATTGATTCGTGAAATTGCCGATTACATTCAATTTGCAGGACGAAGAGATAATCCTTCTAATGTGAGAAGAACAATGCGTACCTATGGTTTCGAATATCGTTATTTAAAAAATGAACCTGTTGAGGAGGATATTGTAGAAACGGAAACTGCTGAAAATAAATAGTGAACCAAGGGGCATGGATACCCAAAGGTTCACTAATGTCGAAAAAAAATGTGCTCTGTTGATGTTTTTAAAAAAAACCTATGGTAAATGTCAGTAAACCAAAAAATGCAATGCATAAAAACACAACAGAGCCATTTGCTTTGTAAAGCTAATAAATAAAGTTAAATCGTCGAAGAATAAAACAATAGAAAACTTACAGATTAAATAAAAAAGTGGAAGGAGAAGTATGAGAGGTGTCCCATTTTGACATTTATCTTGCTCTTTAATACCTTAAAATGACTTGTTTAAAATATAATTTACAGATAGAAATATATTCTTAACTGACTATAAAAGAGATGAATTTACAATTAATAAGATACAGTATGTCGGAGAGCTCTACATTGGGCATGTTGTTTATTGATGGGTATTTTTCTTGTTATACTCTCGAAGATACAGCGAGAGAAGAGAAAATACCAGGAGAAACATGTATACCGGCAGGAGTTTATGGAATTACCCTTAGAACAGAAGGAGGACAAAATCATCGGTATACTCAGAAATTTCCGAAAATGCACAAGGGAATGCTGCACTTGTTGAATGTGCCGAATTTTAAATACATCTATATTCATTTTGGCAATACAAAGGAAGATACCGATGGGTGCATATTGGTGGGAGATGGTGTTAATAACAATCAAATTGAGGAAGGGTTTGTTAGTAGTAGCGTTAAGGCCTACAAGGGAATCTATAAGATTATTGTAGATGCAATTGAGGATGGAGAAGGGGTTTGGATTGAGATTATTGATGGTATTCCTGCCCAGACCAATCAAAAACAATTGACCAATGCTTTTGTAGCTGCCAATAAGCTTAATTTACGAAAATCGCCAAGTGGTGAAGTGGAAGGCGTTCTACATCAAAAAACACCAACCAAAATTCTCGAATCGCAAGATGGTTGGAGCAAGGTGTTGATAGAGGGCTGGGTTGCTGAGGAGTATTTGGAAGAGTCGTAGAAAGTCTTTATGGTAGAGAAGTGATAAGTCTGGAAGGTGTAATAGTTTATTGCCTTGAAATGAAATAACCCAGACAAAGGTTTTTCAACCTGACTGGGTTATTGTTAAAGATGAAAATTAACTATCTATACATTTGGTAAACTATAACATTTAGTTATTGTAAATTCTTTAGATCTGTTTTCAATTTGCCCATATCATAAGTGGTATAATACGATATAAGAGTACCATCTTTATCAATTAAAATCATGGTTGGATAATCAATAATTATGTAGCGTTTATCAAAGTTTCTTCCGTTAGGAACAATTTCAAAGTGGTACGATTTATTTCCTATTTTGTCTTTCGATTCTTTTTTGGTTGATTGACTTATGAATATTCCTTGGATGTTTTTATGCTCAGATAATATTTTTTCAAACTCGAGGAATGGCTTCTCAATTAAATTTGGTTCATTAATTGATAACTGGAACTGAAGTAAAATATACTGACCTTTTAGTTTGTCAGAATCCAAAGTTTTATTAGTAATTGATTTCATAACAAATGGGAGGAATACTTCTCCTTGCTTAACTCTTTTGCCTGTGTCTCGAGTAAACTTTTCTTTACTTACAATGTTAGGATCAATTTCATAACGTTCAATCTCTCCATACTTATTAATAACTTCTTCAAGGTTTAGTTTCTTTACACTTAGTAATTCATATACTTCCTTTTGTGACATTAGAGCTCCCGTATTCTTATTGTAAATTTTACTTGGATCTATACGAGTAGTATGTGAGATGGTAGTTTGGCATATTGCTTTATTACAAAAAAAGAGTACAGTAATTAATAATACAGTTTGAATTTTCATTTTAAGTTAATTTTTTGTGATTTGTTATTATTAGTAATACGAATGTAAATAATATATATGTAAAATTTAAAAAAATAGCTTACTTCCTGTTGAAGAATTGTATAAGGTTGTTAGGATTGGAATGGTAATGAGTCTTTGAATTTGCACTTAAGTAGTTGCTTGTTTGTAAGGTGTTGAAATATTTGGTATTATAAAAAAAGAGCCACAATTAATTTTTGTGGCTCTTTTGGTTTGACATTTTTTAGTTTATACTAACATAGATAGGACACTGCAGAATGATTAAGCTTTCTTTTTCTTACCTATTTCTTTTGGCGTTCGTACCCAATCTTTCGTTACAATCATGTAGCCAGGATCAACAATTAAAGTATTGGGTTTACGTTTTACCGTAAATTGCACTTTATTTTTACCTGATTTTAATTTCAGTTTCTCATTGTACAGCTCCTTATTCTTGGAGTTGAAAGCAGCTACTTCAATGTAGTCGTTACATGTGGTTTTACTCTCTTCACCTTTGCCATCAACATAGTACTTTTCTACATCAATTATAGCATCAACTGTATAAGTGAAATCCTTGTTTCGGGTGTATGTTACCGAATCAATATTGGTTTTGTAGAGCGTAATTTTTTCCAGTACATCCTCCACAAAATATTGCAGGCTATCTGGTGTTTCCGATTTAATTCGGTCAATTAGATCAGTTGTTGTTGGATAGGGAGCACCTTTAAAGGCATATTCCTTTAGGAAACCACTTAATACATTCATGAATTTTTCTTTGCCAAGGTAATTGCCAAGGGCATTCATTGCCAATGCACCTTTTTTATAGTAGGTTGATTGCTGGTATGGCGCAACTTTGGCAAGAGGTCGTTCAGCGCGTTGTTCATCCTTTCTTGAAGAGACATATCTAAACATTTCATTCTTAAAGAATTTGTTCATTCTTTCCTTGTCGAAATAGGTGCTCATGCACTGCAATGCACTGTATTGAGTAATGGATTCCATTAACATTTGAGAACCCTCTACATCGGCGGCGGCCACCTGATGAGCCCACCACTGGTGAGCCATTTCATGTGTAGTTACAAAGAATGGATAATCCATGGTTTTCTGATCGTCTTTTACATCTTCATTGTTAAGATCTCTTAAATCGGCAATGAAACCAATGCCTTCCGAGAATGGAATCATATTTGGGAACGATTGAGCATAGCTTGAATATCGCGGAAACTCAACAATACGAAGCTGATCGAATTGATAAGGCGAATAACATTTGGTATAAGTGTCCAGTGATACTTTCACGCCATTCATCATATTGTCCAGGTTATACTCGTGTCCTTTGTGATAATAGATACTCAAGTCAACTGTTTTACCATTCTCATCTTGCCATTGATCGGTCTTCACCTCATATCTGCCCGAAAGAATAGCATAGTAATTGATCATTGGGTGTTCCGATTGATAATGGAAATAGTTTCTGTTATTTTCTTTCCATGATTTAATCAACTTTCCCGGTGTTAAGGCGGTTTGATCAGCCGAAGTACTTACCACGGCTTCGAAATTGATAAAATGTGAGTCGTTACTGATAAAGTGTCGATTAATACCTTTGGGATCATCAATGCTCCTTACGATATCACGTTTTGGCAAATCATGCTTTTCACGAGTACGCTTGTCTGATAATTCTCCTTCAACTTTATATCCTACTGAAGGGAACAGGGAGTTGTAGAGAAATGTACCATTCTTTTGAGTGAGGTTGTTGGCTCCACTTAAGGTAAAACCGTCATTGAAAGATTCAAACTCAAACTTAAGTTTCAGTTTTTCATTAACCTGAAGGGGGACTTCCAACTTGTATATTTTAATATGAAAATCATTATCGCTAGCAATCAATTTTGCTTTTCGGTCTAACTCCAATGTTTTGATGAATCGATTTGAGTTAATATAAACAATTTCCATTGGCGAAGAGCTTAGATTTTGCATGGTGTAAATTCCCTGAGCAAGAAAATTTCCTTGTTCCGGATAAAGATCAGCATTCAGATATACATCGGTAATCTTTGGCTGAGCAATCGCTTCATATTTTTTAAAATCTTTTTCGTAGCGAACGGTTTCCAATTCTTTGGTATAAGGAGTTTTATAATCTCCTTTTATGTTTGTATTGTAGAAAATGAATGAGCCCAATAAAAGAGCTGCAATTGCAAGTGTTGCGATACCTTTTAAAGGATTCCCTTTTACTCTTTGCTTAAAGATGCTTAAACGGGTTTTCCAGTGACTTTCAGTTTGACTTACCAATAGCTGATTGCCAAGAATGATTAAGATACCAGCAATAAGCAACCAGTAGAATTTAAAAATCCAGTATGGGAATAGTTCAAATCCATATCCGTTCATGTCGGAATAAGATACACTGGTTCCAGATGCATATATCAATAGTGGATGCTTGAAAATAATGGCAGCAAAGTATTTGTCAATTACCCAATACAGCACTATAAATACATAGCCTATATATTTGTTGTTAACCACTATATGAATGAGAAAGGCAATGGTCATAAGTAGAATTGTATTGACGAATTGAATGCCGAATACCGATGTAAAATATAAGCCTAATTCATAATTGTAATATCCAGCCATGCTTTGAGCTATTACACCGCATAGAATCAGTATTAAATTAATAAATACCATGCCAGCAGTAAGGGCAATAAATTTACTGGATAAACTTACCCATCGAGGAATAGGATAGGTATGAAAGATTTCATGAATTTTCTTATCGCGATCCCGCCAAATCATATCGCCAGAGAACAGAAGAACAATGATGAAGATAAAGAGCTGTATGCTTCCTCCGAAAATTTGTAATACCTGATAGGTAACTGGATAGGTATTGGTATCGTACATTTTACCTATCCCTTTTGATGCTACAAAAAGGAAAATCAACATGATAAGACAAATTAACCAGAAATAGGCACTTCCAAACAATTTGTTGGTTTCGAAGCGGGTTAGTTGCAGCAAACTTTGAAGCGTATTTTGTTTTTGTGATACTTCAGGAAGTTCTCTGCTTGTACTTTCCATATTTTCGTCTGTTGATGCCATATTGCTTTGCCTGTTATTTCGTTTCCCCAGTTTAATTTGGCGGAGGTTATATGCAAATTGAAATCGGAAATAGGTTAATGTCATTAAGAGTACACCAAATCCAACCCATAGGATTCGATTGTATAAAAAGACATTTTCCAATTTGGCGCCTGTATCGTTCATATCCGATGCAGAATTTCCAACAGAAACTTTCAGTGATGCTGCAATGCCAAAGGGATCTAAGAGTGAAGCAATGTTTTGACTTTCCAAATCCTGAAACAGGTTCATGGCCACTGCATACAAAATGTAGAGTGCCAATATGGAAATCCAGTTAACAACAGCATTGCGCAACAGGATACTTAATGAAAAAAAGATGGCGCAAACAAAAAATACATTGGGTATGATACGCGTGAAGTAAGGGTATAGATAGGTAGCCCATTCGTTAGGACCAATGTATGCCTGGTTTAAATAGGGCATTAAACTACCCACATAAAATCCGAAGCCCACACCGGTAAAAGCAAGGATGCTTAAAAGGTATGCAGCACTAAATCGACCAAACAAATAATTGACCTTTTGCAAGGGGGTACTGTACATTAACTCTAGTGTGTTGTGTTGATAGTCTTTTAGCACAACATTGGCGCATAATGCTGCCACCAAAAAGATGCCCAGATAGGAAAATGTACCCATGAAGATATCTAAAATACCAGGTGCATTAATGAAAATATTGTCGCCACCAAATTGGATGTTGATGCTTGGAATGGCTCCTCCTGCAGCATTAATAAGAGCAAAGGCAATTAGGAACAGAATCCCCCAATAGATGTATATGGCAGGGCGATTTATGGCACGCTTGAATTCGAATCGGAATATTTCGTAAAACATGGTTTGAATTTTAAATTAAAACTAAGCTATCAATTGTCAGCGTTCAGCTTACTTTATTGCAGAGAAGTAAACATCTTCTAAATCAGGAGAAACATTTACGAAGCCATTGTTTGGATGTTCTTCCTGCAGGATATGGATTAATGGCTTACCTTCGTTTAAGTGAGAGGTGATTAATTGGTAGCTTGCCTGGTACTCATTAATTTCCTGTTTTGTGATACGCTTTTCCCATATTTTTCCATTCAATTCAGTAATCAGATCGGAAGGACGACTGTTGACTAATACCTCTCCATTGTTTATGATTGCCATGTCATTACACAAATCTTTTACATCATCTACGATGTGGGTCGAAAGGATTACTACCTTATCTTCGCTAATTTCGCTAAGCAGATTGTTAAAGCGATTTCGTTCTGCTGGATCAAGACCAGCTGTTGGTTCATCAACGATAATCAGTTCAGGTTTTCCTAATAGTGCCAATGCTATACCGAATCGCTGTTTCATACCACCACTAAAGGTGTGAACACTTTTCTTTCTGTTTTTATAAAGATTTACTTGGTTCAGCAGGAACTCTACCATTTCTTTTCGTTCCGATTTAATGTGAATTCCTTTTAATACTGCAAAGTGAGTTAATAATTCCTGTGCGCTAATGCGGGGATACACACCAAAATCCTGGGGGAGGTAACCCAAGACTTTCTTAACAGCACCCTTTTCCTTTAAAACATCTATACCATTAAAAGTGATGATGCCCTCATCAGGATCCTGAAGGGTTGCTATGGTGCGCATTAACGAAGATTTTCCTGCTCCGTTTGGACCCAGCAGGCCAAACATTCCACTACCAATGTTCAAATTTAAATTGTTTAATGCTTTTACCCCATTTGGGTAGGTCTTACATATGTTGTTGATTGTTAATTGCATGATTGTTTATTTTAATTTGTTAAGTAGGTTGATGAATCAGATCGTAAGGAGACTATGGAACAATTCCTGAGAAAAGTCTCAAGCTCCAATTTTCAAACTCGGAGGATTAGCGTAAAAGGAGTGAAGCAAATTGGAATAATAAAGTGAACTTCCGAACTTTGCATTACTCATTACTCATTACTCATTACATCTTCATTACTTTGCCACCCATGGCTTTCATTTCACTTAGCTTCTCTTCCTGAAGATCCTGAAACTGTTCTTCAGTGATTTCTTGTGATTCTACTGGTATTAGCTCTTTCTCGTCAATATCTTTAGAAAATGAAATGGCTTTAAAACTGAGGCGATCATTATCAACAGCTAGCACGGCTCCATTGAAAAAAAGTGATGGCATAGGAGTTATTTTTTTAGGAAAATATTTGGCCACCCAAAAGCTAAATGCATCATCGCTGCTTTTGTATTCATCGCACTTATAGCCAAGAATGTTTTTGCTTCTTCCTGTTGGTTTTGCATCGGATGTTATTATTGGAGTTTCGGTATGGAATAGTTCATCATCCAAATCAATGTAATTGCGGAATACATTCTTTTCAAAGTTAAACCATGTACTGTTTTTGCTACCACCCATTTGAATCATAACTCCTTTAGGTGAATCAGATTTTAATTCTTTCAGGCAACCATGCTTTTCGCTAAAAATGAATTGGAAGTTTTTGCTTGTGGTTTCCGGAATCATAGCTTTTAATGCTTGCTGATCAGGACCAAGACTCTTGTGAATGTTGATGATGTTTTCATAAACAATGGTACCTTGCTTTTGAGCAAATATTGCATATGTACCCAATATAAATGTCAGTGCGGTAAATAATATTTTCTTCATAAATCTAATTGTTTTATAATTTGTAAATGGATTTCTTATTATCATATCAGCAAATGTATTGGGTGAGAAAGAGAATTTGGGTTAATGCTTTGTTATCTAGTGTTAACGTGTGTTAACGGAGAGAAAGGTCTTGGAATATGAGTGAGATTAATTGTACTTTAGTCTCTGAAAATTTATTACAGGTAATATGAGCAGACGAATACGTATTGTTTTATTATTGGTGTTTGTATCCATGTTTGGAGTGATTTTTATACAAGGATATTGGATCAATAAATCATATCAAATTAACAAAGAACAGTTACTTAAGGAATTAAACCTGGCTCTTGAGAAGAGTGTGAAAAAGGAGCTGAATGATCGAATGACGGGTCAAGCCAAAATGGTTTTAAGTGGCAATAATACCTCCGTTGTGTTTATCGGAAAAGAGAGAAAAACTGATATGAAAATTGATTCTCTCCTTCAAGGTATTTTTAATGATAAGGAAGGGAATGAGACACAAATTACCATGAACTTCTCTTCGCTATCAAATGATGATCAATCTTTGGATTCAATGCCCGAAAATCTTCAGTTTAAGATTAAGGATCTTATTACAGGCTTGTTAGTAGATGAGCTAAGTGGTGGTTTTAAGGTGAATACTCATCTTGTTGATTCAATGTTTGTTGATGAGTTATCAAGCAGAGGAATTGGATTGAAACACCATATAGAATTGGTCAACAGTAATGATTCTCTGGTTAAAAGTTTTGCTGCTAATCCGGCGGATACATTAAATACCATGTCTACTCGTGCTTTTCAGGTTGATCTTTTAGGAAAGGAAAAACTGCGGGTAAGAATCAATAATGAACAAGAGGTGATTCTGGGGCAAATGTTAACAGGACTTCTGGTTTCTTTGATGTTTGTTCTGCTTGTGCTATTTTGTTTGGTTTATATGCTTCGAACCATCTTTAAACAAAAGCAATTGTCGCAAATCAAAAACGATTTCATTAATAACATGACCCATGAGTTGAAAACGCCAATAGCAACGGTATCAGCTATTGTTGAATCCATGCAGAATTTTGGTGTATTGGATAACAGAGAAAAAACCAATAAATATTTGGATGTGTCTCAGAATGAATTGGGAAGACTTTCAGGATTGGTTGAGAAGGTATTAAACATGGCCAGAGAGGAGAGGGAAGCATTGAAAATGAGTCCTGAAGAGTTAAATGTTCGTGAGGTTTTTGACAATATAATCAATAGTCAGACTGTAAAACAGGAAGTAAAGCAGGTTTCTTTCGATTTAAAGGTTGATGAGGGTGCAGAGAAGGTTACAGCGGATCGTTTTCATATGGTTAATGTGATGCAAAACCTGATTGAGAATAGTATTAAATATTCTGGTGATCCTGTAATGATACGTATCACCTGTGAGCGCAATAGAGAATACCTTAAAATCAGCGTAAGCGATAATGGAGTTGGAATACCGAAGAAGCACCAGGCAAAAGTGTTTGATCAATTCTATCGTGTGCCAACTGGCAATGTGCATAATGTGAAAGGATTTGGCTTAGGATTGCACTATGTTAGGAATATTGTTGAAAAGCATGGTGGAAAAATAGGATTAAGCAGTGAAGTGGGAAAGGGAAGCACATTTACAATTAATTTACCTCTATAGTTATGAGTGAAGCAATGAAAATACTTTTTGTGGAAGATGAAGAAGCATTGGGCATGGTGGTAAGTGATAGCCTAAGAAGTCGTGGTTTTGAGGTGGATTATCATACCGACGGGGAAAGTGCTTTACAGGCTGCGCTTGAGAATCGATATGATGTACTTGTTCTGGATGTGATGTTGCCTAAAATGGATGGCTTTAGCATGGCCAGGGAATATCGTAAAAGCAATCGTTCAACACCAATTATTTTTCTTACTGCACGTTCGCAAACCGAAGATGTGGTAGAAGGCTTTGAACTTGGTGGGAATGACTATTTGAAGAAACCATTTAGCATGGAGGAGCTAATTGTTAGGGTGAAATCATTGGCGGGATGTGCCTTAAATCAGGAAAACAGTGAATTGGAAGAATGTTTTGTTGGCAAATATAAATTCAGCATACAAAAGCAAATGTTGGAATTGAATGGTAAAGTAAAAAGCTTGACTCACAGGGAAGCACAAGTGTTGCATATGTTGTTCGAAAAAAGAAATCAAGTACTCGAACGTAAACAGGTGTTGGACCAGCTTTGGGGAGATGATTCTTTCTTTAATGCCCGAAGTATGGATGTATTTATTACCCGCTTGAGAAAATACCTGAGGGATGATCCAAGCATTCAGATTGTAAATATACGTGGGATAGGTTATAAGCTGATGCTCTAATAAATCACACTAAGTTCAATGTAAAAGCTATTTGAGTAATTCTTTTTTTTTTGAATATAAAAACGGGAATCTCTTTTCGGAAATTCCCGTTTCTTTTACCTATTGATTTGTTTTTATTGCAAAGCCACTTTTACTGATTCCGCAATTGGAGTTGTTGGTCTTCCCAGAATAGAAGAAAGTGTGCGTGAATCATCGAATAAAGCTCCAAAAGAAGCACTTACATCCCAACTTGCCAATCCAAGAGCCAATCCCTCCGGTAGGCCAATGTTTTTTAGAATATTGGTATAATCTTCCTCTGGCAGATTGTTGTAAGGAATGTCTTTCCCAGTCTGACGAGAAATTTCTTCTGCCAACTTGCTTAGAGTATAAAATTCGTCACCTGCCAGTTCATAAGTTTTACCTTTGTGTGTTTCATTGGCAAGAACAATTGCGGCAGCTTCGGCATAATCAACTCTTGCTGCCGATGAAATTTTCCCATTGGCTGCGCTTCCTAAAAATGCACCTCCGCCAACTGCTCCCGGAACCGATGCAGTATAATTTTCGCTGTACCATCCATTTCTTAAGATGGTAAATTCAAGACCTGAATTTGTAAGGATTTCTTCTGTTTCTACGTGCTCTGTAGCAAGGTTTAGGTGCGAAGTATTGGCATGAAGTAAACTTGTATAAACAATCCATTTTACTCCAGCCTCTTTAGCTGCATAAATTACATTTTTGTGTTGGGTAGTTCTTTGTCCAAATTCAGTGCCCGAAATCAGCAACAGATGATCTATACCATGAAGTGCCTTCGAAAGATGATCTGGTTTACTGTAATCAAATTCACGGGTTTCTACTCCTAAATTTGCAGCCTTTTCAGTATTTCTTACCAACGCTACAATATTTTCATTTGAAACTCTGCATTTAAGTTGTTCAATAACCTGGCTACCAAGTTGACCAGTAGCTCCTGTAACTGCAATCTTCATATCTTTTGTTTTTTAATGATTTGTATTCTTAAATCTTATACTACAAAAGTATAGGAGCGTGCAGCTGTTGAAAAGGTAAAAAAGTTCCCTTGAATGGTAAAATCAGACTTTATTGGTTTAATGTTGTTTTTGATATTCTGAAGGAAGCATGTTTACTCTTGCTTTAAAATATTTTGTGAAGTTGGTAGGATCATCAAAACCAATCTCGTAGGCAACCTCTTTTATGGAGAGGTTTGAATATACCAGTAAACGTTTAATTTCAAGTAAAATTCGTTCATCGATAAACTGTTTAGCCCCACAATGTGCAAATAATTTTACGGCAGCGTTTAATTGTTTTGCCGATACCTTAAGTTGTTGGCATAGGTCAGCAACACGTAGTTTATAGCTAATGTTTTCCTCAACAAATTTCTTAAAACCAATATAAAGGTGAAAAGAATCATTGCAAACAATATCTACTCTTTCTCGTTTGTTTCTCTCCACTTGAATCAAGAAGTTTTTTAGAAGATTTCTTTGATATTCAGCAGAGTCAAAAAGTTGACCCTTGGTTTGTTCGGCAATCATCTCGCTTAAAAGGGTATATACTTCTTTGTTGGCAATATTGCTTATGGGTTTAATGGAATGAGTGAAAATGGTGTAGTCATATAGATATTGATAATCGATTCCACCTTTGATCAAAAAATCAGGAGTAAATAAAACGGCATAACCATCTAATTGTTCGTTATCAGAAAAGCGCTGAACTTGTCCCATTGCAATTGGAATTACCGTATGTTCTGAGTAAGCTATCTTTTCGAAATCAACCTCGTGTAGACCTCTTCCTTTTTTGATGATTAGGATCTGATAAAAGTTTAATCGATGAGGCTTATGATTAGATTGACGTGAGTGTTTTAGAATTCTTTCCAGAGGAACGATTTCCAAGCCTAATTTAGTACTCTTGTTGTTGAAATTGTACTTAGGTATATTGGTTGCATTCATCAGGCACTTCTGTTTTGATTTGAACCTTAAAAATAACAAAAGAGTCAGTGATTGTGACTCTTTTGTTATTGGATTTTTTTAATCTTCTTTTTTTCTACCCTTTTCCATTACCAGACTCATTTTACTCATTACATGATCATAGCCATTTTTTGAGTGTGGCAAGGTACATTCGCTACAGTTTTTAATGCCATTGTCGGTATAGGTAAAGTTTCCACCGCATTTGTCACCTAACATATACAATGGGCAAAAGCAGAACAGACAATTGAACTCACTTTCGTTTTTCACCTTATGGCAAGGGAAATATTCACATTTTGTATTCTGAACGAACTTGTAATTTTCAGACATGATTGGTTGCTTTTTATCCGTTAAAACTATTTACAATATTAAGTTTTTTAGTTGTGAAAATTTCAAGCTGAAATAAGTTTAAAAGCATACGAAAAAGCTCATCGAAGATTTTTTTTTCAATGAGCTTTCACGAACTAAATATTAAGATATTCTCGATATTGTAGCACTAAGTTTATCAAGGAAGAATACCTCTAAGTTTGGGTTTGTAGCTTCTCGATAAATGCGCTTTACCAATGGACTGTGTTCTAAGATTTTTTCTTTTACCTCCATATGATTTTCGAATACTACCTCAGCACTTATGCGCAACCACGACATGTCTTCTTGGGAAGCACATAGTTCTATCGAGCTGTTTTGTTGCAGTTCTCTGTATACTTCTTTTTGATTAGAGGTACAGAACCATAACTTTCCATCATGCTCAAACATAAATTGGAATGGACGAAGTTTTGGTTTATGGTCGAGACCAATTGTAGCTAAATACTGAAACTTCGATTTGATTAAATAATCGATATATTCTTTCATTATTTGAGATTAGAAATTGAATTTACCATTGCTATTTTTTGCTTCTGAATCTGGTATAATTTTTTCGATGGTATCCCAATGTTCAACGATTTTACCATTTTCGATTCTAAACAAATCGTAGAATGCAACTTTCTCTTTCATGAAAATCCCTTCTGATACAGACAATACAAAATTGCCTTCGCCTAGAATAATATGATTTTTCTCGTAAACCATAGGCATTCCTGCTTCGGCTAAAGCGCTTAAAGCCTCAGATAATCCTGCCAAACCATCTTTTACTGCTGGATTGTGCTGGTTGTATTGCTCCGTTGAGATGTAATCGGTGATTTTTTCAGGATTTTCACCCAGGAAAACATCCTGAATTAAATTTTTCACAAGAATTTTGTTGTCATCCGTTGCATCAAGATTTTTTAGCTCTGTCGGACCATCAATCTGTGTTCTTCCTGAAGCTGTTTCGTTTACTTTTTCCTGCAAATTGTCCCAGTGTTCAACAATTAAACCATTTTCGAAACGGAAGATGTCAAAACCAATTTTTGGACCGAAAAAGTTGTAGTCGGTATGGGCAAATATAAAGTTTCCATCTCCAAATACTCGAACGGTGTTTACCTTTGGACTTAAGGAAGGATCAGCTTTTGCAGCTTCAGCTAATTGTGCCAATACTGCACCAAATCCTTCAAGACCATCGCCAACAGCCTGATTGTGCTGAATGTATTGGTTTGGATTGATGTATTCCACAGGTTTTGTGGCACCGTTTTCAATCGATTTTAAAAAGTCTACCACTTTTTGCTTGTTAGTAAGTTCCTCACTTGCATTGATGTTATCACAAGAAAACAGAAGCGTTGTTAATGCCAATACTAATAATAAATTCTTCATAGTTTTTTAAATTAAAATTTGTTACTGCAAAGATGAGGCAGTATCAATTTCCTGGAAAGGTAAGTTTAGGACAATGAATGGTAAAAATTGAATGATTTTGAATTAGGAGATCAATTATAACCAGAAAAAGTACATGCTTATCGGAGAATAAGTGCAATGATCTAAAAATCGCAAGATTCCAATCTGTTTAGGCATGTAATCATTCAATATCGCCATATATTTGCCTTAATGGGAAAAATTAACTATTAAATATTTAAACAAATGAACACTAAACTAAGGAGTATAGGAAGAATTTTTACTTTGGCTCTTCTTATTTCATGTACTGTGTGGCAAGCTACTGCACAGGTAAGTTATCAATCTCGCGAAGAAATTCCAGCGAAATACAAATGGAATTTTTCTGATATCTACGAAAATTGGGAAGTTTGGGAAGCTGATTTTAAAGCCATTTCGGTAGACATGGAAAAAATACAAGGGTTTAAAGGTAAATTAGGTGAAGGTTCTGATAATTTAGCAGAAATGCTGAAGATTCAGGAAGATTTAATGAAGAAGGCATATAAAGTATACCAATTTGTTTCATTCCAGAGTACTGTTGATCAAAAGAATATGGAGCTGATGGCTAAGCTTCAGCAAGTTCAATTGCTATTCGCTCAGTTTGGAGTGGCAACAGCATGGATTTCTCCTGAAATGATTCAAATTCCGGAAGCTACCATGAAAGAGTGGGTTGCTTCAAATCCTGCTTTGAAAGATCATAAATTCGACTTAATGGACATGTATCGTTTACAAAAACATGTTCTTAGCGAAGAAATGGAGCAATTGCTATCCTACTATTCTCAAGTAACTGGTACTGCAGGTAAAGTTTTTACTGCGTTATCTACAGCAGATATCGAATTCCAAGAAGTGGAATTATCTGATGGTAAAAAGGTAAAAGTTACCCCAGGTGTTTATTCACAAATCGTTACCAACAACCTTAACCAGGAAGATCGTAAAAAAGCTTACGAAGCATTGTATGATGTATATTACAAGAATAAAAATACATACGCTGCCATTTACAATGGTATTGTTCAGGCGAACTGGGCAGGTGCTCGTGCTAAAAAATATGAATCATGCCTGGATGCAAGATTGGAAGGAAATAACATTCCTAAGGATGTTTACTTGAACCTGATCAAAACAGTGAAGGAAAACACTGCTCCAATTCGCAAGTATATCGAATTGAGAAAGAAAGTTTTGGGTCTTGAAAAATACTATGGTTTTGATGGTTCTATCAGCTTGACAGATTATAGTAAGAATTATCCTTATGAAGATGCTGTTGAGGTGGTTACTGAGTCAGTTCTTCCGTTAGGTAAAGAGTACCAGGCTAAATTGAAAAAAGCAACAGAAAGTGGTTGGTTAGATGTTTACGAGAACCCTGGTAAAAGATCTGGAGCTTTTTCTGCTGGTGTTTATGGTGTTCACCCATATATGCTATTGAATTACGATGAAACTTTGGATTATGTTTTTACTTTAGCACATGAATTGGGACATACAATGCACACAACTCTTTCTAACGAAAATCAACCATTTGCTACGCATGGTTATACAATTTTCGTTGCAGAGGTTGCATCTACTTTTAACGAGCGTTTGTTGTTGGATCATATGATGGAAAATACCACAGATCCAAACGAAAGAATTGCATTGTTAACTCAGGCAATTGAAGGTATTATTGGTACTTTCTATGCTCAAACTATGTTTGCTGATTATGAATATCAGGTTCACTCAATGGTAGAGCAAGGAAAACCAGTTAATGCTGAGATTTTAACAAATGTTTGGGGTGGTATTGCTAACGAGTATTATGGCGATGCAACAGAAAAAACAAAATATTCAAACTACCCTTGGACAAGAATTCCTCATTTCTACAATTCACCATTCTATGTATACCAGTATGCAACTTGTTTTGCTTCATCAGCTAAGTTATACAAGGATGTAATGGAAGGTGATAAGAAAGATAGAAAGGCTGCTTTGGAAAGATATTTGACTCTATTAAAATCAGGAGGTAATGATTTCCCAATGGAGCAGTTGAAAAAAGCTGGTGTTGATTTGTCGAAACCAGAAACCATTATGGCTGTTATCAATCAGTTAGATGAATTGGTTGATCAATTGGCTGCAGAACTTGAAAAAGTGAAGAAAAGCTAATTAATTAGCAATATTAAACATAGAAAGCAGCTCATTTGAGCTGCTTTTTTTGTCTGCTTATATAGATGTCTAATCATTTACAGGCTATTGTAAGATTTTCAATTCCCTTGGATCTTACCCTTTTACTTTGTTTTATCCACTCCCTACCACAGGTCAGTCCTTCCTGACCACCTGGCAACATTACATTCCTGTCCGGGAAGCCAAACATCTTGTCCGGGAAAGCATTTTCCTGTGTCCGGGACTAGCTTCGATTTGTCCGGGAAGAGCTCCTTGCTGTCCGGGAGCTCATGACTTGTGTCCGGGAAAAGGTGCCGCTTTTCCGGGAAGCTATAAATTAAGCAATTAAAAAGCCAAGCTAGATCCTATTCTTACTTTATGTGACCTAAAATTTTATCCATTACCCATGCGGTATGACTGGCCGATTTTCCTGTAGATGGATGAATAAGCTTTCCAAGAAGGTGGTCTCTCATGTTTTGAACATGATACAGTTGTATGTTTTCAGGATTCTCGATGAATTCTTCCTGAATGCCATTTTCATTTTCCAATTGGATAGGGAATTCATCGAAAACCGAAAATGTCAATTTTCCTTTGCTTCCATATATTTCAACCTTATCTTCTCGGGTGTTGCAGCCAAAATTCCAACTTCCGCTGCCGGTGATTCCATTTTTGTGTATCCAACAAGCTGCAATGGCATCTTTGGCAGGGTATAGTTCTTGTTGATTTGTTGAAATTCCTGATGCATTTTCAATATCACCAAGCAAATAAGTGAACAGATTAAGGCCATGACTAGCCAAATCGTCGAAATATCCTCCGGGAGCAATTTGATTATCCGTGCGCCAATTGTATTCTCCTGATAAATCCAATAGATTTGGTGCCTTGCTCAAATGCCAGCTAATGTGTCTAATTTTACCAATTGAATTGTTGTTGATCAGTTGTTTTACCTTATTAAATCTCGGAAGAGAACGGCGGTAATAGGCTACAAAAAGAGGTAAATTCTTATTCTCGAACGCACTTGTAATTTCAATACAATCAGAGTAGGATGGAGCCATTGGCTTTTCGATGCAGCAAATTTTTCCTGCTTCAGCAACCTTTAAAGCATATTCCTTGTGAGAATCGGGAGGAGTGGCAATGTAAATCGCATCAATATCATTGTCATGAATTATTTCGTTGGCATTTGTGGAGTACTTTGAGATATTATGTCTTTTTGCGTAACTGTGCAATAAGTTCTCATCACGGCGCATTACGGCTAAAAGTTCAAATCCTAAAGTTTTTGGATAAGCTGGTCCGCTTTTGATCTCAGTAACTTTTCCACAACCAATAATTCCCCAACGTATGATTTTATCTGACATATCTTACTTTTTAATGTCACGAAGATAAATGTTTTTTGAACTTAAAGAGGGAAGGTGTTATAATAAAACAGCATCAATTCAAAATGAACTGATGCTGTTGTTGATATGCTAAATGAAAGGTAAAATACGATAAAAGTGTGACCAGATCATTTGATTGAAGAACCACCTTCAACTACAATACCCACTATTGATCTGGTCACTTCATCCCACTTTATTTTTGTTTCCAGCCTCCGCCTAAAGCTTTGTAAAGCTCAACAATGGAGTTTAACTGGTTGAATTTTGAATTGATCATGTTAATCTCAGAAGAAAGAGCATTGCTTCGTGCTGTCAGTACTTCCAGATAGGTTGTATTGGCATATCCGCTGTTTAGTAGTTCTTCAGAATAACTTACCGCATCGGTTAAAGCCTGCAATTCCTGCTTTCTGATTTCATATCGATCCTGCTCGGTATGGTAGCTGTACAAGGCGTCTGATACCTCTTTGCTGGCAGTTAATAAAGCTTTCTTGAAGCTGTATTTTGCCTCGGCCTGTTTTGCTTTTGCTACTTCATGCTGGGTTCTGATATTTCTTTTGTTGAAAAGAGGTTGGGTCAGGTTTCCAATTACATTACTGAAAATGGAAGAAGAACTGAACCAGTCTTCAAATTTCAAACTTTCAAACCCGGCTGATGCACTTACGCTGATGCTTGGATAAAAATTACTTTTTGCAACATTGGTTAACTCAAAAGCATTCTTTAAACCAAATTCTGCAGCCATAACATCCGGACGGTTGCTAAGCAGTTGAACCGGGAAACCAGTTTCCAGCTGGATATTGATTTCCTGATCTGCCAGATTACCTCTATCAATATCACCAACAGTTCTTCCCAGAAGAATGGAGATGGTATTTTCCAATAGCGATACATTCTGCTTCAGGTCAAGCAGTAAAATCTGAGTGCTGTACAGTTGAGCTTCGGTTTGCTTAACTGCCGCTTCGGTAACCTGACCAGCCTCTTTCAGGCTTATCATGGTCTCCAGACTTTCCTTGCGGTTGGTAACCGTTTTACTGGCTACTTCAACTTGTGCATCAAGTGCCAATAGTTGATAGTAAGCAGAAGCCATGTTGGCTACCAAGGCACTTTCAACAGCTCGTCTTGAAGCTTCAGACTGCAAGTAGGCTGCCTGAGAGGCTCTTTTGTTGCTTCTGATTTTTCCCCAAATATCTGCTTCCCATGAAATGGTACCGTTTAACTGGTAGTTTTCATAGCTGGGACCATTGCCTCCGGCTGAAACGCCAGACATACTATTGTCTGACAATTCATATTTTCCGCCGTTGGCACCCAAATTCAAGGATGGGAGATAGCCCATTTTCCCTTGTTTGTAATAGGCTTCAGCAGCATTTACTCTTTCCACTGCCATTAACAGGTCGAGGTTGGAATTCAGAGCTTCACGAACCAGGTTATTTAGCTTGGCATCGGTAAACAATTCCTCCCAGGGCATGTTGGCTAATGTGGCTGAGTCATTTGTTGATACATTTCTGTATTGATCCTGAATTTCGATATCAGGCTGTTGGTATTTCCTGGCAACAAAGCAAGACTGCAGGCTTGTTGTAGCAAAAGCCAAAAATACCATTCCATATATAATTTTATTTCTTCTCATTGATTGCACTCTTGTTATTGAACGTTAGCCAGTTCTTCTACTTCCATTTCTTCCAATTCCTCTTCTTTTGGAGCTCCGCTAATCTTCTCTTGAATGATTTGGAAAATCACAAAGAAGGCAGGAATTACAAATACTCCAAAGACAGTTCCGATCAACATACCACCAACAGCTCCGGTACCAATGGAACGGTTACCAACAGCTCCGGCGCCACTTGCCAACATCAATGGCATCAAACCAAGAATAAAGGCAAAGGATGTCATCAGGATCGGACGTAAACGTGCTTTTGCACCTTCAGCGGCAGCTTGCAATATTTCCATTCCCTGTCTGCGACGTTGAAGGGCGAACTCTACAATAAGAATGGCATTTTTCGCTAGCAGACCAATCAACATGATTAAGGCAACCTGGAAATAAATGTTGTTTTCCAAACCAATGAGCTTTACAAAGAATATGGCTCCAAAGATCCCGATAGGGAGTGACAATAGAATTGAGAATGGAAGAATATAACTTTCGTACTGCGCAGCAAGAAGGAAATAGACAAAAATCAAACTCAATACAAAAACAACTACTGCCTGGTTACCTGCCTTTTCTTCCTCACGGGTCATTCCTGAGAATTCATATCCATAATTCGAAGGAAGTGTTTGTGCTGCTACCTCGCGAATGGCTTGAATAGCATCACCAGTACTATATCCAGGATTTACGTTTCCGTTAATGGTTGCTGAGTTAAACAGGTTGAATCGATTTACCACATCAGGACCATTCACCTTTTTCATATTAACGAATTGGCTTACCGATACCAGCTCATTGTTCGCGTTACGAACAAATACATTGTTCATCGATTCAATGGTTTCTCTATCCTCAGGAGAAGCTTGAAGCATCACACGGTATTGTTTTCCAAATCGGTTAAAATCGGCTGCATACCAGCTTCCGTAATATCCCTGAAGAGTTGAAAACAGTCCGTTAACAGAAATACCGGCTTCTTTTACTTTCTCAACATTTACTTCCATTTCGTACTGAGGGAATCCTGTGTTGAAAGAAGTAATAGCATATTTAATTTCTGGACGTTGATTTAGCGCTCCCAGGAATTGTCCACTTTTTGCCATTAAGTCGTCAAAAGACCCATTTGATTTATCTTGTAGTCTCATCTCGAAACCATCGGAGTTACCGAAACCACGAACGGTAGGAGGAGCGAAGAATAGAATCCTTGCTTCATTGATTCCTGCAGTACGACCAAATAGCTGTCCAATAATGGCATTTACTTTTTGGTGATCTTCTTTTCTCTCGTGCCAATCTTTAAGCTTGATAACGGCAAATGCTTTCGATCCACCATTTGTTCCACTCATCAAACTAAAACCAATCACGAACATACGTTCCTCTACAACGTCAATCTCCTCGATGATGCTTTCAACCTTTCCGGCAACCTCAGTAGTTCTGTCAAGAGTACTTCCCGGAGGCAAAGTGATATCACAGAAAATGATTCCCTGGTCTTCATTTGGAATAAATCCTGTAGGAGTGGTTTTGAAGAACCATCCTGCCAACAGGGTAAAGCCAATAAGGATTGCACCTGCTAACCATTTTCTATTGATAAGGAATTTTACAGATTTGGTATATCGGTCGGTGATTGCATCAAAACCCGTATTGAAAGATGTATAGAATCTGTTCATCAATCCTTTTTTGTGCTCTTCACTAGGATTGTGAGGTTTCAAAAGCAAAGCACACAATGCCGGACTCAATGTTAATGCGTTAATTGCTGAAATAACAATGGCTACCGCTAGGGTGATGGCAAACTGCTGGTAAAATGCACCTGTTGGACCTTTCAAGAAAGAAACCGGAATAAATACAGCAGACATTACAAGGGTGATTGAGATAATCGCACCCGTGATTTCACTCATGGCTGATACAGTAGCTTTCTTGGCACTTTTTGCTCCATTGTCCAGTTTCGCATGAACCGCTTCCACAACCACAATGGCATCATCAACCACGATACCAATGGCCAAGACCAGAGCAAATAAAGTCAACATGTTAATCGAGAATCCAAACAGATTCAGGAAAAAGAAAGTACCGACAATCGCCACCGGAACAGCAATTGCTGGAATCAATGTTGATCTAAAGTCCTGTAGAAAAAGGAAAACCACAAGGAAAACCAAAAGGAATGCCTCAATAAGAGTTGAAATTACCTTTGAAATAGATGCCTCAAGAAAGTCGTTGGTATTAAAAGGAATCACATAACCGATTCCCTTAGGAAAATCGACACTTGCCTTTTCCAGGGTGCGTTCTACTTCCTTGATAATTTCCTGAGCATTGGAACCTGAGGTCTGATATACCGCAACGGCAACAGATGGATTTCCGTTTGTAATGTTCTTTGTTGCATAGCTAAAAGCTCCAAGTTCAACTTTTGCTACATCTTTCAATCTTAGGAAGTCACTGTTCCCTTCAGAACGAAGAATAATATTTTCATACTCCTCTTGAGTAGAAAGTTTCCCTTTATAGCGAATTACATATTCGAATGATTGGCTTGAGTTTGCTCCAAATTTACCGGGAGCAGCTTCAAGGTTTTGCTCGTTTAATGCAGCAACAACATCTTGTGGTGTTAAACCATATGCAGCCATTTTTTCAGGTTTCAACCAGATTCTCATGGAGTAATCTCGTGATCCAAAAACATTGGCATCACCAACCCCATTAATCCTTTTAATCATAGGGATTAGGTTGATACGAGCATAGTTTTCAATAAAGGTGGCATCAAAGTCATCATTCTCTGAATACAGAGACAAGAACATCAATACACTCGTCTGAACTTTCTTTGTGGTCACCCCGGATTGAATTACCTGCTGTGGCAGTTTGCTATTTACAGTTGCTACACGGTTTTGCACGTTCACAGCTGCAATATCAGGGTTGGTTCCTAACTCGAAGTATACGCTAATGGTTGCGGTTCCGTCGTTACTTGAGGTTGAAGACATATAGGTCATGTTCTCAACACCATTCACGGCCTCTTCAATGGGTACAACAACACTTTTTAGTAATGTTTCGGCATTTGCACCAGGATAGGTTGCGGAGATTTGCACGGTTGGAGGTGCAATTTCCGGGAACTGCTCTCTTGGCAGGGATGTAAGTCCCAATACCCCTAAAATTAGGATGAGTATGGATATTACGGTCGATAATACCGGCCGTTCAATAAATCTTCTTAACATGATTTTTGTTTAATTTTTAAAACTGAAAGAACTGCTTACTTCTGCGAAAAGGCAACATTACCATCTGCTTTCGATTGCCCGCTTTGAGGGATAATTTGCATTCCGTCGCGAAGTTTAATCAAGCCATCAACAACATATTGCTGTCCTGGATTTACTCCACCTTTCACAATAAAATGATTGTCCATAGTATTGGCGATTATCACCTCTTTTGATTCTACTTTGTTTTCTTTACCCACCAGGTAAACGAATTTTTTACCTTGTAATTCGAAAGTTGCTTTTTGCGGAAGCAAAACAATATCATTCATATCAGATGGCATTTTTACTTTTCCACTAATCCCACTTCTTAGTAAGTTGTTAGGGTTAGGGAAGATGGCTCTGTAGCTGATACTTCCGGTTCTAGGGTTTACCATCCCGTTTATTGTTTCAATTTTCCCTTTGAAATCGTACAATGAACCATCGGCTAGTACAAGCTCAACTTCAGGCATTTTCTTGATTTTCTCATTTGCAGTATTACCATTTAATTGACGATTAAATTGTAATAATTGCTTTTCATTCAATGTGAAATAGGCATGTACATTTTTAATGTTTGAAACTGTGGTTAAAGGTTTTGCTTCAGTACGTCCAACCAAACTTCCTACTTTGTAAGGTAAGCTACCAACAATCCCTTCTACAGGACTTTTAATCATTGTATATTCAAGGTTCTCTCTGGTATTTTGATATTGAGCTTCTGCGGCAGCTAACTGTGCTTTTGCAGCATTCAAGTTACTTGTGGCTGTTTTAAGCTGAATTGAGCTAATGATGTTTTTTTCAACGAGAGGAGTAATTTTGTCAACTTCCACCTGTGCTGAAAATACTTGAGCTTCGGCTACCTTAATATTTGCCTTGGCAGCTTTAACCTGCTGGCTTAAGGTTTCTGCGCTAAGTTTAAAAAGCAATTGACCTTTTGTTACCTGATCACCTTCGTCAATATATATTTCATCGATAAATCCATCTACTTTAGGTCGAATTTCGATATTTTGTACCCCCTCAATATTGGCTGCGTATTCAGTATATGTTGTCACATCTGATTTCTCTGCAGTTTTAACAGGAAAAGGCATTGGGCCATGTCCCGCTTGAGGTTGATTTCCTTTTTTGCATGACGTAAATCCTAGTAGGAGGATTATAATACCAGCGAATAAATAATTTTTTTTCATTTGATATTCTTTTAGTTCTAATGGTTCGGATAGAAACGAACTATAGGGATGTTGATTTTTATGCTTTATTCTAAATACTAATTAATGTTGGTTCTGTAGGTTCGGATGGAAGCGAACTGTTAGGGTGTTAAGTTTAATAAATATATTAATGTCAAAATTTATTTAGTAAAATGATCAAAACGAGAACATTTGGCCTCAATATCTTTGTGAAGTTGTTCTAACAGGTTGATAGTGTTTGTTAAAAAACCTAAATAAGGCATATCATGATCGATGGTGTACTTTTTGTCATTAGACAGCTCATTTGCCAGTTTTTTGTATTCTCGAACTTGAATTAATAATTTCTGTTCGGTTCTATACATTTTAATGCTCTCATTAATTCTGGTCAAGAAACCTACAGGGTTTAATGTAAAATATTTTTTTCTATCACCAGGTTTTGTGTGATAGGTGATAATTTCATTTTTCTGAAGAGTTTTCAAATTTGTAGAAACTGTGCTTTTACTAGCACCAATGAAATTCACCAATTCCTCAAAAGTAGAACCGTTTTCCTTATTAATAAGGAGTGTCGCAAAGATTCGTGCTGCTATAGGAGCAAGTTTTTCTTGCTTCTCCATAAATAGTCCATAGCTTTCGACTAATACTTTCTTCTTGTGTTCTAAATCTTCCTGATTCTTCATTTTATTTACTTTAACGCTGCAAATATAGCTTTAGTTCGGATTGATCCGAACTAAAAAATGTTAAAAAACTTAAAAGAATATTTAGTTATGGTTTTCTAAGTTTTGAAAATGATTGTTATTGGCACTATTTTTTTAGATGTTCATTTATTAATTCCATAAAAGTTAGCCTGTAGATTTGTCCGATTGGCACCTTCTGATTACTAATTTCAATTTGATTTCCTTCTATTGCATTGATTTGGTTTAGAGCTATAATAAAGGATTTATGAACACGAGGAAATTGCTTTTTAGGGAGTAATTCCTCCATTCTTTTAATTGTTAGTTTACTTACAATACTCTTATCCTTGAGATGTATTTTAATGTAATCTCCTAAACCTTCTATATAAATAATATCATCAAAATTTAATTTGATTGTTTTTTTATCTGCCTTGATAAATATAAACTCTTCCTGCTTGTTTGTATTTGGAGTCGAAGAAATGTTGGTTTGTTCTGTTTTTGACTTTAATTTTTCTTCAATTTTAGAAACAGCTTTTAAAAACCTTGGAAAGGGAATGGGTTTGTGTAGGTAGTCAATTACATCTAAATCGAAAGCTTCTACAGCATATTCTCTATAAGCAGTAGTTATCACTACAGCAGGTGGATGTCTTAAATTTTCAAGGAAATTCAAGCCTGTCACTTTTGGCATATTGATATCCAGAAACATTGCATCGATATTTTGTTCGTTTAATACCTGCATGGCTTCCAGAGCATTTTTACAAGACTTTACAAGCTCCAGATGAGGAATATCAGAAATAAACTTCTCTAAAACTTTTCTTGCGTGTACCTCATCATCTACAACTATACATTTAATGTTCATATTCCTTGTTTAAAGTGATACAGACTAATGTTTGATATTGAGTCTCGTTTTCCGTTATTATAAAGCTGTGATTTTTAGGATATAATAAATTTAACCTCTTTTTTACATTTTGAATTCCCAGTCCACCAGGTTTTTCATTTTTAGGCTGATTAGGATCTATAGGGTTTACAATTTTCAGTTCTATTTTATCTGAATAAAAATGCAAATCTATATTGATTTCCGATTTTCCGGATTCACTATGAATTCCATGTTTGAAAGTATTTTCAATGAGCGGAATAAATAGGAGTGGAGGAAGCTTATAGTTCTGATCCTCTCCTGAAATATTAAGGTTGATATTGGCGGTGTCCTCAACACGCAGAGATTCTAGTTCGATATAATTGTTTATAAATTGCACCTCTTTTTCGAGTTTTACCTTTTCATCTTTACACTCATATAGCATGTAGCTGATTAATTGACTCAGCTTTAGAATCATCTCCGGAGTTTTTACAGAATCGTACAAACTCATCGAGTAGATATTGTTTAAGGTATTGAAAAGAAAGTGCGGATTAACTTGTTCCTTAAGTAAGTTCAATTCTGCCTCGAGTTGCTCCTGTGCTTTGGCTGTAAATTTGAGATTTTCATCTTTTAACGCGATCCACTCTTTTACAAAATGGAATAGAGTGGTGGATAAAGTAAAAATATTTAATTTAAAGAAACTAAACAGAATTAATCGCTCAGGATGCTCATAAGCCATCTTTTTGAAATGGACTTCAGGGAACAGATAGAATGTTATACTTAGAAATGAAATCATTACAATTTCACTGATTACAATTAGTAAGATGTATTTTAAGTAATTTCCTTTATTCCAGTATTTGGGAATCAGAAATCTAAGGTTGAAGTAGACAAAAATTACAATTGAAAGTAATTGGAAACTTCCAAATATAATTTCATTTGGTACACGTGATGGTTCCATATCAACAAAGCGCCCTAATTCCAAGAGAACAAATACTGTCCAGAAGGATAGGTGTTGTACCAATCGAATGGAGAAAAAACGGTATAATCTGTCCTTAATATTCATTTTTTATCAAATTTTAATCTAAGGAATAAATAAAAATCCTTGCCTGCATAAAATATCGACAAACTCTGTCTGTTCGTCGGCAAACCTACACAAAATTAAAGTTAACCAATAGAATCTGCACTTTGGTATTGATTAACGATGATTCTTTTTTGTTGATCGATAAAACTTAATAGACAAATAGTTAGTGCTTAATATTGTTTTGAACTTTTAAACGAAATCCGTCATGTTAAAAAGAAAAAGTATCCTTTGGGGCATAGCAGTTATTATAGCTTGTGTTGCACTAAGTGTTTTATTTGCAGGGATGAAAAAAGCTCCTAAAGAAAAAGAAGCTGTAAAAAAAGAAATTGTTCTTCCTGTTCTGGAAGTCAGAAATAGCGAATTGGATCTTCATCTTTCAGTTGTAGGTAAGCTAGAAGCTTATTCAAAAATGGAAGTGTATGCCGAAGTAAGTGGAATATTGGAAAATTCCCAAAAAGCATTTTTAGAAGGAATTCGATTTCAACAAGGTGAAGCATTGTTATCTATAAATAAGGATAAATTCGAAGCAGAAGTGTTCTCGAATCGAAGCAGCTTTATGAATAAGATTGCGAATATCCTTCCTGATCTAAAGTATGATTACCCTGATAGTTATTCGGTCTGGGAAAAATATTTAAAAGATTTCGATGTTGAAAAATTCATTAGTCCAATTCCTGAACCGCTTAACGAAAAAGAGAAATATTATCTGGCAGGAAAGAGTGTTTATACTGATTATTACAATTTGAAAAGTCAGGAAGAACAGTTGAGAAAATATACCATTAAAGCACCCTTTAATGGAGAGGTTATTGAATCGAATATCAAACCAGGAACTTTGGTCATGTCAGGCCAAAAGCTTGGAGAATATGTAAATACGAATGTATTTGATTTGGTTGTAGGTGTTGACTTGAATAACCTGCATGGTATTGAAGCAGGAAATGAAGTGAGACTTTACTCGAATGCTACCGGCCAAAAATGGAATGGTAAGGTAAGACGTATTAGCAACAAAATAGATGACAAGACCCAAATGGTAAACGTGTACATATCGGTATCAGGAAAAGGATTAAAAGAATCGATGTTTCTAAATGCAGATATTTCCTTGTCTCACAATGTGAACGGGATTGAAATTCCTAGAAAATTACTTGCCGATTCGGAACATGTATTCATTGTGAATGATAAAAAAATCCACCTTCAGCAAATTAATGTCATTCAAAGAAAAGAGAATACAGTAATCATCGAAGGATTACCAAACGGAAGTTTATTGTCTTTAAAAACATCTGCCATCCACGAGGGATTAACAGTAGTTCCTGTTAAGAATATGCAATAATAATCACTAACGGTTAAGCTAAATTAAGTATGAAATCATTGGTACAATACTTTATCAAATATCCCTTTGCTGGTAATTTGCTAGCAGGAGTATTTATCTTGCTAGGAATTTTTGGATTATTCTCCTTAAATTCTTCGGTAATGCCACAAATCGATCCTGGAATGTTAACCGTAACGGCATCTTATCCTGGAGCATCGCCAGAAGAAGTTGAAAAAGGAGTTACACTGAAAATTGAGGATAACATCAAGGGAATTAGTGGAATTGAAAAAATTACCTCTTCATCAAAAGAAAATTTCTGTACGGTAACAATTGACCTGGAAACTGGTTATGATGCGAATATTGCTTTGCAGGATGTTAAAAATGCGGTGGATGGCATTAGCTCATTTCCAGTAGGAGTAGAGAATATAAGTACAGAGAAGAGAGAGTTTACGGTTTTAGCCGCTTCTATGGCATTAAATGGAGATTTGGATTTACGTGATCTGAAAAGATATGCCAGATTGATTGAAAATGATCTTCGTGCCATTAACGGAATTTCAAAAGTTGCTTTGTCAGGTTTTCCTAACGAAGAGATAGAAATCAGTGTAAACGAAGATGCATTAAAGGCATACAATATTAGTATAAACGAGATTTATTCGGCGGTTGGAAATGCTAATATTGAGCTGACAGGAGGAACCATTCGAGGCGAAGACGAGGAGTTGAGAATTCGAGTAAGAGAGAAGGAATATTATGCTGAAGGATTTAATGATATTGTATTGCGATCGCAAGCGGAAGGCGGAACGGTTTACTTGAGTGATGTTGCTAAAATTATAGATCGTTGGGCAGAAGATCCTAACCGAACCTATGTGAATGGTCATTCGGCTATAAAAATATCTATAACTCAAACTTCCCGTGAAGATATTCTATACATTTCCGAAACCATCGATAAGTACATCAAGGATTTTAACAAATCTCATGAAACGGTGAGTTTGGAGTTATTGTACGATAATTCAGTATCTATAAAAGTAATGCAGGATATTTTGGCTAACAATGGAATCATTGGCTTTCTACTTGTTTTGTTGTTCTTGTCATTGTTTTTAAATCATCGTTTATCGTTTTGGGTGGCTTTGGGAATTCCTATCTCATTTATGGGAATGTTTATGGTCGCGGGAATGTATGGCTTAACACTAAATCGCTTATCCTTATTTGGGATGATTATTGTTATCGGTATCCTGGTTGATGATGGAATTGTAATTTGTGAAAACATATATCAGCATTACGAAAAAGGAAAATCTGCTTTGCAAGCTGGTATTGATGGAACAATGGAGGTATTACCAGCTATTTTTTCGGCTGTACTGACTACAATTGTGGCTTTTGTTTCCTTCTTTTTTATCGATAGTGTAATAGGTGAGTTCTTTAGAGATTTAGCTTTTGTAGTAATTTTTGCACTGATATTTTCTTTAGTTGAAGCGTTCTTTATTCTACCTGCACATGCGGTTCATTCCAAGGCTTTGAAAAGGGATAAGAAAGAATCTAAAATTGAGAAAATATCAACTTCTGCCATTAGAAAGTTGCGCAAATATACTTTCGAACCATTACTAAATTTTAGTCTTGAAAATAAGCTGGTAACCATAGGACTTACTATTGGTCTTTTCTTTGTTACCATTGGCGGACTGCTAGGTGGAATTATCAGAACCGGAGATAGTTCGGTAGATAATACTAACTATGCTACAGTTAAGCTGGATATGCCGGCAGGTACTCCTGAATCGGAAACCATGTATTACATATCGAAAATAGAGGATTTGGCCATTCAGTTAGGAGAGAAATGGAAAGAGAAAAGTGAAACGGGAGATCCAATAATAACTTATACGTCTATTGATATTAGTTCTTCCAACAATGCCGAATTGACCATTTACCTGTTAAGTACTGAACACAGGGATTTCCTATCTTCTGAGTTTAATGAAGAGCTGAAACAAATGGTTGGTGAGATACCCCAGGCGGAAAGATTGAATTTTGTGCAGGAGAATCGTTTTGGAAAAGCAGTTAAAGTATCCTTACAGAGTAGTAATCTGGATGATTTGTATGCAGCAAAAAATGAATTTAAGACAAGCTTAAATAAACTGGAAGGCCTAACCAATGTGATGGATAATGACCAGTTGGGAATGCGCGAAATAAAACTGACCTTAAAGGAGAGTGCTTATAAGCTGGGATTAAATTTAAGCGAAATTACAAGTCAGGTTCGTTCTGGATTTTACGGTAAAGAGGTTCAAAGATTACAGAGAGGAATTGATGAAATTCGCGTTTGGGTTCGTTATGCAAAAGAGGAAAGGTCTTCAATTGGAAATCTGGAAAATATGCGAATCAGAACCAGTAATGGAGGAGAATACTATCTTAAAGATATTGCCTATATCGAATTCGAGAGAAATCTGGTTCAAGTAAATCACCTGGGTGGACAGCGAGAAATAACCATAGAGGCTGATGCAGCCAGTACAAAGGTGAACATGACCGAAATCAATGATGAAATTGACGAGGTGATTCTTCCTGAATTGATGAAAAAATATCAGGGACTAAGAATTCGATATGGCGGTCATGCCGAAGAATTAGGTAAGGCAAAAGATTCTGGAATCATGATTGCGCCGGTAATCCTGATATTGTTGTTTTCAATCGTGATTTTCACTTTCAGATCATACATACAAACCATGTTGGTGTTTATTTTAATTCCATTTGGATTTATTGGTGTGGGATGGGGACACTGGTTGCATGGAGTAGCTTTAGATATGCCTTCTTATTTGGGAATGGTAGCACTTATGGGAGTTATGGTGAATGATTCTATTGTTCTGATCAGCACATTTAATGAAAAACTTAAATCAGGAGCAGAATTTATGTTGGCTCTAAAAGAGACTGCTTTGTCACGATTCAGACCAATTATACTTACTTCATTAACCACTATAGTTGGCATTGCTCCTTTGATAGCATCCAATCAACCAGAAGCAAAAATGGTAATTCCGATGGCAATATCGATGGCATATGGATTGATGGCCGCGACTTTTTTAAATCTGATTGTATTGCCAGTTCTATTAATTGTGGTGAATTCAAGTAAGCGTTATTTTAAATTGTTAACTAAAGGAGAGTTACCATCTCGTGAAAGTGTTGAGCCAGCCAATAAAGTGCTAGTTGTGTAGTAGAATATCAAAAAAATAAAAAAGATGTATAAACAATTCATATTTATCGCATTAATAGTATTAAGCAGAGTTTCCCTGCTTAATGCTCAGGAAGCATTGACGCTTGAGTCTGCTATACAAATTGCTTTAAGTAATAATTACGATATAAAGGTGGCTAAAAATGGTTCTGAAATTGCCAAGAATAATGCTACAAAAGGTAATGCCGGCTTACTGCCTTCTTTAAATGCAAGTGGGGGAGTAAATTACTCGGAACACAATGAAGATGAGATCTACTCATCAGGAGCTTTGAATTTCTCATATACCTTATTTAATGGTTTGGGAGCAAGACACACTTATCAAATTTTGAATCTGCGAAAGCAACAAGGGGAATTGACTGCACGCTTTAATATTGAGAATACAATTGCAAATGTAATTTCTGGTTTCTATCAGTTAAGTAAAGCCTATGATGAATTGGATGTGGCCTCTGAAAATTTACAGATATCCAAAGAGCGATTGCTACGAAACGAATCAAAATATGAATTTGGAAATATTAATAAACTGGAAGTTTTAAACGCAAAGGTAGATTTTAACCGTGATAGTAGTGTGTACTTGAAGTCACAGCAAAGCTATGAGGAAGCAATTAGAGAGATGAATGTTTTATTGGGGCGAAGTGCAGAAAGTAAAATGCAGTTGATAAAGGAAAAATCTAATTTTCAGGAATTTAATATGATGGAATTGAAGCGTAAGACCTTGGAAGAAAATGCGGAATATCTACTAAAAACAAGTGAATTGCGAGAAGATGAGATTGCCGTAAAGAAGGCAAAGTCAGGGCAATTACCATCACTAAGCTTAAAATCCTCATACTCTTATTATGAAAATGAAATAATGGGAACAAATTCGCATACTCAATTAACCGGGGGATTGACTTTGAGTTTCAATATTTTCGATGGAAAGAGGAAAAAAACGGAGATTGCGAATGCTAAAATTCAAAAGCAAATTACTGAATTTGAGTTACAGGATAAAAAATTGAATTTGGAAAAAGACCTGGTAAATGCCTATGCTGATTACCAATACAACCTTAAAGTTTTGGCTTTGGAAGAAGATGCATTGAATGCAGCAAGTTTAAATTTTGAACAGACCAAGGAATATTATCAATTGGGGCAAGTAACATCAACAAGCTTTCGCGAGGCACAGCTAAATTTAGTAGAAGCTAAAAATAATAAGGCAGCTGCGGGCTATAATGCAAAGCTGTCTGAATTAAATATTAAAATAGTAAGTGGCGTGTTGCTGGAGCAATAGAATAGGATTTAATTCAGGAGAAATATATGGATCGAAAGCAAAGGAAAATCGTTATACTTCTTTTTACTCTTCTTATTTCCTCATCAATACATGCACAAATGGAAAAAGAATTGGCGGGCGTCGATTTTGTAAGGCTTGGAAGTAATAATTCAGCCAATAGTGTAAGGTTTGATAGGTTTAGTATCAGGTTTGCCATGCCTTTTAGGTTGAAGAAAGAAGGAAGCTTGTTGATAAGTAAGTTTGAATACGCTCAAACAAATATCGATTATCCATTTGCAGATGCAAATTTAAATGAGTTAGAGCGTTTTCACACAATATCCTATTCGATAGGATATATGAGGAAATTAAAAAACAATTGGGCCCTGATGGCGATGGTCTCCCCGAAGATTTCATCGAATTTAACTTCTTCAGTTCAATGGAAAGATGTTCGATTAATGGGGATGTTAATGTTTATAAAAAAAGTAAATCCCAATATGAATCTTCAAATTGGAGCCATGTATTCTGAGACGACAGGAATACCAGCACCTTTACCCATGTTTAGTTTCATGTGGAAATACAAGGAAAAATGGTCATTTAACTTAGGTTTCCCAAGATTTCAAATCAAATACAAAGTGGCAAAGAATACAGAGATTGGAACCAATTTAACAATGGTAGGAGACAACTATACACTAAGCAAAACATTATACAATGAAGAAAAGAAAATGGATAATGTTCGAATCATGAACATGGGAGGTGGTTTGCAACTAAATCAAAAGCTTTATAAGATGATAAATCTTAAGCTAAGTTCTGGATTTACCTTTAACAGGCGATTTGAATTTCTGGATGATAGAGATAGAATTATGAAATTCGATTTAGATAATGACTGGTTCATGAAACTTGGTGTTTCCATTGGGCTGTAATAATCAGTTTATAGAAATTACGAATCGGAAATGATGCTGCTATGATTTGTAAAATTAGAATTGGTGAGTCGAAGTTTTTGTAGTGGGGAACCTCGACTGGCCCGTCTTTCCTGGCTGGAAAGACGGGTTTTTTATGCATTCTGTTTTAAACTGCTTTTAAATCCTAATCAAATGATTAATTTTACTCGACTATTAATCAAAATGACATAAATGCCACTAAATGCCAAAAATAGTCCCGAATATTTTATTTGGGAAACTCACGGAATTCACGTTGGAACAGGAAATGATCATGTGAAGCATGGTGTAGATGAACTGGATAAGATTATTGAATTGGCCATTAAAAATGGACATCCCAACATTACATTTATTATTCATACGCCTCGACTAACTAGGTATAGGTATGAGGCAGAAAAAAGATTGGATGTAAAATTCATTCGGGGAGATAAAGCATATTTCAACTATCCAAATCAAATTGAGGAGTTCAAAAGAAAGTATAGTGATAAGATCAACATTCGCTATGGAATTGAATTGGAATGGTTAGGACCGGATTTGGGAATGCAATGGAACAGATCTAAAATTTTTCAGGCACAAGATGCTGATTTTGTGATTGGTTCTTTGCACTTTTCCCGAGAAGGAATACCCTACGACGGATCAAAGGAAGAGACCAATAAGCTTATAAAGATAAGAGGAGGAGTTGAGAATTATTGGTTAGGATATATCGAGGAGTTGATTGAGATGATTGATACAAGTTGGGAGATGATTCAAATTGTTGGTCACCTAGATTTGCCTAAGTTGTATGCGCCTATTCCAAAACCATTGTTGGAACTTGAAACTTCAGATCATATTCTTGCGAGAAGAATGCGCTTTCTTTTAGAGATGATTAGTGAATACAATCTGGCACTTGATGTGAATTTGGCTGGAATCAATAAAGGTTGTGGAATTTATCCTGATATGTACATTTTAAATAGAGCAAAGCAACTGGATATTCCTATTTCTTTAGGTACAGATACTCATACTACACAAAATTTGGGTAATCACTATCAAACCGGAATTGAATATGCATATGATGCAGGGTACAAACATTACGTAAGTTTTTCCAAATCGATACCCGAGAAAAGACCTTTGAGAAATTCGGGATATAAAGAGGAGCAATATAAAGTAATGAATCTGGGAATTGAGATGTTAAACCTAAGATTCGAAGATCGTAAGCAAAGAAGAATTCCTAAATTCTCTTTTGGTGGAGAATATCGAACTTTTCTTGAACATCATAAGAATGCTACCTCATTAGGAGATTTCGAAGCTATTCGCATAAGAAAAGGTGATAAATCGATTACAATTAGCAACTCTTTACCTGAGAATACAAATCAAAAAATAAAAGGATTGTATTCCCACCATGAGGATAATCCAGGTGTGCTTTCAATGATTTTTAATGCATTGGCTTCTGAAGAAATTAATGTGGAAACGGCTTATTTAAATTCCAATAACGATGGAACCGCAACAGCATTTTTAACATTATCAGGAAAAGAGAAAGCTATTAATGAAGCAGTGGAATTTGTAAAAGGAACGGGAGGAGATAACTTTTTCGAAATTCATGTATGCGATAAGTTTGATATTCCAGAGCTTCAAAAAGGAAAGAATTACCTGTTGGAAGTGGATGGTGTTAATTTGCCAATTGCTATTAGTGAGCAGATGATATTATCGATTCATAACAATTCTTCCGGTATTTTATTGATTTTATTATCTGCATTGGCATCTAGAAATATAAATGTAAAAGATTTAAAATTAGGACAAAGAGGCAATAAAGGATATGCAATTTTGGGTATTGATGGAAATTCTCAATTGGTGTCTGATGTGCTAAAGAAATTAGGCCCTCAGTTTTTTGAAACTACACATTTGCAATTAACAAGCGAAGGAATTTAAGTATTATATTTTGGAAACGATAAGCGAAAAAAGAAATCAAGTTTTACAAGAAATTATAGAATTCTATAAAATACAACCAGGTGTAAGTTCTGAAATTCTTGAGAAGCTTGAGGAGTATTTACTTTTAATGAACTCAATAACTATCGAGGCGTTAAACGATTTGGAAGAATTGTCTTCTTATCAAGTTAATCTTACAGATACAATAGATGTTTTAAATACCTTTATTAATTCTATTATAGAGGAGAGTGAGAAAATATTTCCCAATGAAGATATCGAAATATTGCCTTTAAAATATACCGACGAGATGGCATTAAATGAATTACAAGTTCTGGAATACCTTAAAAACTTGAATCAAGCTGATTTGAATCGATTCAAATTAATGGATGCTTTACATGAGTTGGATGAAAAGTTATATGACGATGAGTTTCCAGATTTGATTATGGAGCTTGTTGAAAAACTAATATTGGCAATCAATTCAGAAAGGATTGTAAAAGTGGAAGATTTAATGTAATTGTTTGATATATTTAGAAATACCTTGTTTGTTTAGTAACTTAATGGTAAGAGGTTCGTTCACTTCAAGTTCTTTAATCATTTCGAATGATTGAGATTCAAGGAATTCTGTTACATCATCCATGCTTCTCCATTCCGATAGAACAATTAATTCATTTTTCTTACGTGGAGTTTGATAGATCTTGCAAGACAATTCTCCTCCAATTTTTCGATATTCCAAAAATCGGTCAAAGGACTCTCTCCAAGAGTTAATGTTTTTTGTTGGTTGTTTTAGTAGCAGATATACCATTACTTCATGACTGTTTGTCTCAAAATTAGTTAAAATAATAAAGTGCCTAGTAATAAATTGATTATAGTCATAAAAAATAGGACGATCTTATCTTTTTTTAGTTCGAAGGTAAAATTTAATTAAACTTTTAAACTGTCGATAGAGTCTTGGTATTTAAATGAATAACGCAACAGCTTAAGTTTATCACAATTAATAATTTTCTTAACCTTCGATAAAATTCTGGCGTGCAAAACCATACATTTTACCAGCAATTTTATAGATATCTTTTCGTATTGGATGTAGTGGACAGTAAGCTTTAATCATTTCTCCAAAAATCGAATAACGATGCTTAGAAAATCATTCTCCTTAAAAAATAATTCTTCTAATTTGATAATGGTTTGCCACTGTATTTAATTGGATTTTTTATAATTTCCTCAGTAACTTCATTAATAATGTAGGTATAAAACAGAGGTGGAGCTTATAAATAATTCCATTTATATGTATTTTGAAACGCTTTATTCATTTAAAATGATCTAAAAATATCGTTGCTTTTAATTAAATTTATTTTGAATGATTAAATATATTGGGAATAGTAAGATTATGAAAGAAACTTGAATTATTTTGGTATTAAAGATATTAAAATCCTTTTAGGGTTTTTGGATTTTTCATAATAATTAAAGTGGTCAATATCTATTTATGTACTTACTGAAATTAGGAGGTTTTTTGAATAATTACCTTTATATTTGAATCGGTTTGTTGCATCTAGATTTAAGGATATGTAACAAATGAGTAAACAAATTCCGTTTTTATGTCATTACAAATTCGAGAAAATCTACAAAAATTATTTGTTCTAGGAATTAGCTATAGAAAAACGGCTCTGGATGTTAGGGGGATGTTTTCTTTATCTTCAGAAGATCAGGAAAACTTATTGAAGGAGGCAAAAGAGCATCAAATTGAAGGTATGGTAATCATATCTACTTGTAATCGTACCGAGATTTATGCACATTCTTCAGAGGTCGAAATCATCACAGATCTGTTTTTAAAATACTGCAAAGGAAATAGAAATGATTTAAATTATAACGGATACACTCTACATGGAAATGAATGTATTCGTCATTTATATAAAGTAACCGCGGGTTTAGACTCGCAAATTATTGGCGACTTTCAGATTGTTGGACAGGTTAAAAATGCCTATCAGCAGTCAGAACAAATGGGAATGGTTAATTCATTTATGAATCGATTGTTTTCGTTTGTATTTCAGGCAAGCAAAAAGATAAAGAACGATACGGATATTAGCAAAGGTGCAGCTTCTGTATCTCATGCCGCAGTTCAATATATCAAGGATAAAGTTTCAACGCTTGAAACTTGTAATTTCCTTCTTTATGGAACTGGTGACATTGGAAAAGATACTTGTGGCAATTTATTAAAACATATGAATAATCGTTCGCTTACGCTTGTAAACAGAACGATAGAAAAAGCCGAATCTTTGGCAAATAAGTACGATATTCAATTTCAGTCAATCGAAAAATTAAATCAGGAAGTTGAAAAGGCAGAAGTAATTATTGTTGCAACTGGAGCAGCAAAACCAACTTTAACGCTTGATCATTTTAAAGGTGTAGAATCATGCAAATTGGTTTTGGATCTTTCGGTACCACGTAATGTTGAGACTGCTATTGATGATTTGGAAAATGTACTGGTGATTACTGTTGATGAATTATCAAAGCATATTTCAGCAGCCATGGATCATCGTAAAGCTTGTATTCCTGAAGCAGAGAAAATCATTCAAGCTTCAATAGGAGAGTTTTATGGTTGGTTAGAGGTGAAATACCTTTCTCCGGTAATTGTGGCTTTGAAAGAGAACCTTCAAAGTGTACAAAGAAAGGAGCTCGATTACCACAAAAATAAACTGTCGGAAGATGAGTTGAAAAAGGTAGAGCATATTACCAATAACATTGTGAACAAGATTGCCAGAGCATGTATCAATCACTTGAAAGATCATCATAAAAAGCAATCGAGTCCAATGGAAACACTAAATATGATTTTTAAAGATATGGATTCGTAAAGCCATTTGAGCTTTCGATAAAAAGCTGTATAAACAAGTTTTATATGGCTTTTTTATTTCCTAAAATAACAACGAAATACTATCCTAAATGTCAGCTAAGAAGAAAATAAGAGTTGCAACTCGCCCAAGTTTGCTTGCTTATACTCAAACAATGCAAACTGTTGAATTGTTGCAGAAAGCCAATCCTAATGTTGAATTTGAGGTAATCAAGTTTAGCACGCAAGGTGATAGAGTTTTGAACCGATCATTAACAGAATTTGGAAGCACAGGCTTGTTTGTAAAAGAATTGGAACATGCGCTTCTGGAGGGTGAGGCTGATATTGCCGTTCATAGTTTAAAGGATGTACCAAGCTTTCACCCTGAGGGATTAAAATTGGTTGCCTTTCCTGAACGTGAAGATGTGCGCGATGTATTCTTAAGTCGCGACGGAAGTACAATTGATCAAATGCCGGAAGGTTTTGTTTTGGGAACGGGAAGTCCTCGAAGAAGAGTTCAGTTGGCTGATTTAAGACCTGATATCAATTTTAAAGAAATCAGAGGGAATATTGATACCAGGATGCAAAAAATGATGGATGGAGAGTATGACGCTATTATTCTTGCTGCAGCTGGTATGAACCGAATGGGAAAAGAGTATAAGCAAAATCAAGCCCTTGATGTTGATCAGTGTATACCAATGATCGGTCAAGGTGCAATTGCCATTGAATGTAGAGATAATGATGAGGAAAGCATTGCCATTGTAGAAAAGGTAAATCATGAACCTACCAAGCATGCAATTTTAGCGGAACGTGCTTTTATGGCAGAAATTGAAGGAGGTTGCAAATTTCCATTGGCAGCACATGCTGTGGTGAGTGATGATCATTTGACAATGATTGCGATTGTTGGCGATTTAAAGACCAATCAGTTCATTGTTGAGCAAATAGAAGTTGCAGTAGAAGATTCTGTTGAGAAGTCGACAAAATTGGCGCAACAAATGAAAGATACTTGTAAGGCAAAAGGAATAAATTTTTATCTTTAGGAGTCTTACAGTTAAACAGAAAATAATTTCAATAAATAAAAATTACAAAATACACACACTATGAGTTTACGTCCACTTTTTCCTGATACACGAATGAGAAGATTGCGTTACAGCAAAGTTGTTCGTGATATGGTTGCAGAAACGTCACTTTCTGCTGATGATTTAATCATGCCACTTTTTGTTTGTCCGGGAGAGAAGGTTAAGAATCCGATAAAAAGTATGCCAGGTAACGACCAGTTGTCAGTTGATTTATTGGTTGAAAAGTGTGGTGAATTATTGGAATCAGGTGTTAAATCTGTGTTGTTGTTCGGTATTCCGGAAACGAAAGATGCTGATGGAACGGTTGCAACCCACGATCATGGAATTGTACAGCAGGCTACTCGAGCAATCAAGGCAAAGTATCCTGAAATGTATATTATTGCTGATATCTGTAATTGTGAATATACAACACATGGTCACTGTGGAACCATTGTAGATGGTGATGTAGATAACGATCAAACTTTGGTTACTCTTGCTGCACAAGCTGTATCATTGGCCGAGGCAGGTGTTGATATGGTAGCACCAAGTGATATGATGGATGGTCGTATAGGATACATGAGAAAAGCTTTGGATGAGAATTGTTTCGAGAAAATTCCTATCATGGCTTATTCAGCTAAATATGCTTCTGGTTTCTATGGTCCGTTTAGAGACGCTGCTGAAAGTGCTCCACAATTTGGCGATCGTTCAACTTACCAAATGGATCCTAGAAATAGTGATGAAGCAATACGTGAAGTGGAAATGGACATTGCTGAGGGAGCTGATATAGTAATGGTAAAACCAGCCTTAAGTTATTTGGACGTGATTTATCGCACAAAGCATGAATTTAATGTGCCAGTTGCAGCTTATAACGTAAGTGGAGAGTTTTCGATGGTAAAAGCAGCAGAAGCTAACGATTGGATTGATGGAAAACGTGTAATGATGGAAATCATGATGTCAATTAAAAGAGCTGGAGCTGATATTATTATTACTTACCACGCTCAGGATGTAGCAGACATTTTAAACGGGAAAGCATAAGTTACCACAAGCTAGTTACGAATCACTAACGACTAATTTCACATGAGCCTATTTTTAGATACAATTAACGGAGTTAAAAGAGAAAGACCACCGATGTGGTTTATGCGTCAAGCGGGTAGAGTATTGCCATCTTACATGAAACTTAGAGAAACCTATGGTTTTAAAGAGATGATGGAAACTCCGAATTTGGCTGCTGATGTTACCATGTTGCCAATTCACGATTTGGGAGTTGATGCTGCAATTCTATTCTCTGACATTCTTGTGATTCCTGAAGCTTTGGGAATGGAGTTAAGTTTTGAAGGGAAAGGCCCGAGTTTTGCAACCGCTTTAAAAGATGTTGCGGATCCTTTGTCATTCTTAACCGAAAAGCCTGAGAAATTGGATCATATTTATGCTGCTATCGATAGAATTCTTGAGATTAAGCCTAAGGATATTCCATTGATTGGTTTTTGTGGAGGTCCTTTAACTACGCTTTGTTACATGTATCAGGGATTTAGTAGAAATCAAAATTTCCCGGATTTTGTTCCTGCGATTTATCGCGATAAGGAATTGATGAAGAAAGTGGTGGCCAAAATCACCGAAATGAGTATTCATTATGCACTAAAGCAGGTTGAGCATGGTGTTCAGGCATTTCAGTTGTTCGAAACTCACGCAGGTTTAATTCCTGTTGAATTGTATAAGGAAGTATTCTTGCCATCGGTGAAAGCTATTTTGGGTGCAGTTCGTGAAGCCGGAGTTAAAACCATATACTTGCCTAAAGGATTAGGAACAGGTATCAATATGGTAAACCACGACTTGTGTGATTGTGTTAGCGTTGATTGGCAAATGCCATTGCACGAAGTGAGAAGTATTGTAGGTGAGGAGATGATTCTACAAGGGAACTTCGATCCGAGAATCCTGGAGTCAACACCAGAAGCAATCGATCGTGAATTTGAATACTATTTGAACTATGGTAGAAAAGATCACAAATGGATTTTCAATCTAGGCCATGGTTTATTGCCATCAATTCCTGTTGAGAATGTGGAATATCTTGTGAAGAAAGTAAAAGAATCTGACTGGGGCAGATAACCAGATAAAATAAATTGAATAGAGGTGGGATTTATATCCCACCTTTCTTTTTTATCTTCTATTGGTTTGGCAGGGTAAAATAGAAATTAGTTCCTCTGCCAACTTCTGATTTTAACCAAATTTCACCACCTAGCAACTCGACAAAAGCTTTAGAAATAGAAAGCCCTAGACCAACTCCTCCATACAAATCACTTATTGTTTCGTTGGTTTGCGTAAATCGATTAAAGATTTCATCCTGCATATTTTCAGGTATGCCAATGCCACTATCTTTCACAAAAAATTCGCAAACATCATTTTTGAGTTCAACTCCAAATTCGATAGAACCATTATCAGTGAACTTGAATGCATTGTTTAGCAAGTTTGTGATAATTTGGTTCACCTTTGTTTTATCTGTTTTGATTTTACGTCCCCTAAGGCTTTCAGGAATTTTCTTGATCAATTCAATTCCTTTTCCATCATATTTTTGGCGGTAAATGTCTTCAAGATCTTGTAATAAAGAATCCAGACAAGTATCTTCTATATTTACCTTTTGCTGATCTGTTTCAATGGCCGAAATAGTTAGTATATCAGATATAATAGATAGCAATTGATCCGAATTTTTTTGAATAATCGAAGCAAAATAATCTCTTTTCTCATCAGTTAAATCGGGCATAGTTAATAGCTCTGAAAACCCAACAACTGCATTTAAGGGAGTTCTTATTTCATGAGAGATATTCTGCAGAAAGGCTGATTTTAAGCGACTGCCTTCTTCTGCTTTTTCTTTGGCTATTTGTAGTGCCTTGTTTTGTTTTTTTAGTTTATCCTGTTGTTCTTTAATGGTCTGAATCATTTCTGAGGATTGAAACTCAAATGAAGTAACCAAGGCCAAATCTAATTCAATTACTTGCTTAAACTGTAAAAGAATTTTTTCATGAAGCACAGAAAAATGATTCTCCTTATTGTCCAGAATGCAAATTGTGCCAAAAGGTGATTTATTAGGATAGAATATTGGATAACCAAGGTAGGCAACCATTCCCAATTCAATGTCTGGATTTCGATCCCAATCTTTATCTGTTAATGCATTTGCTACTAATAATTTTTCTTTCGATTTGATTACCGTTTCGCAATACAATCCATGCCAATCTTCTTTATCGCCAACCTGATATGGATTGTTCTCGGAGTTACTGGTAATAAACACTTCCATTTCTTGATTTGCTGCCCTCATGATTAAAGCAGCCGGTATTGAGAGAGTTTCTGCCAGCAAATCGGCAATTCCTTGCCATTTGTCCAACATCCATTGTGGCATTTGTTCTGGTATTTTCATCATTCTTTTTTTCGTGCCCAATAAATTTAAGGAAATAATTTGTTTAGTGATAGTATGATTTAATGAAATATTTGCCTGATTTCTAATTTGTATTGATCAAATATCTATTGGTGAATTACCGTAAACGCTATGTGTTAGAGCTAGAATGTTACCTTCTTTATTGATTTTGCCAATAACAGCATGTAGTTGTTTCTGATCCGATCCAACATTAATACAAATCGTATTACCTATTTTTTCATACCACTTTCCTGTAAGATATGGAGATTCGTGCACATGACCGTGTAGGCTTAAGTTAGGCTTTAGTTCCAGTATCTTGTTTCGAATTGCCCTGCTGCCAATATGCTTGTTTGCATAGCACAAGTCCAGGTATTCACACAGTGGAGGGGTATGAGTAATCAAAATCTTGCATTGTGGATGAATGTGCTGCAGGTCTTCCTCAATACTCGGCTTTTTATTAAAATACTCTGGTTGTATATAAGTTTTATCTCCTGTTTTATCGGTAATGTATGAGTTGGTAATAGGAGTATGTTTATCGGTTTTCATATCTCTTAATTCGAAATCCTTTCTATGTAATGGGCCAGGCGGAACAAAAGGATATCCAGCAAGTATCATGTTATTTTCTACAGGCATTCCATTGGGCTGAATCTCGCGAATGCCATATTCATTGGGCAGTTTATTGATAAGGTGAATGGCTCCCGGCCAATCGATATTGCCGGGAATGAAAAGGGTTTTAATGCATATCTCTTTCAGAAAATCTTTAAGGTATGAGTCAATAAAATTGATCTGATCCTCTAGTTCTTGCGTATGCGCAAACAGATCCCCACCAAGAAACAGGTAGTCGATATCCCCACTGTTATCAATTAACATTTTAAGTTCTCGATAAAGTGAAGTATTTCCATGTAGATCAGATGTAAAAATAAACTTCATGATTTTTGGCTTTACAATTTAAAGGTATTGTATTTTGATCTTGAAGTCAATACACACACGGAGTGAGCTTTTCCATACATTAGGCAGATGCATGCACACTGTAACGAATGTTTTCCATACCACACGGCATTATCCCACAACCAAATCATGAAAAGGGGTTGTTTGATGAAACCGCATTATTGATGAAAAAAAACATCGAAATTAATTGATCGTTACAATTTAAACATCGAACAAATCGAATATTATTTCTTGGTTAAAATACTTGTATGATACAAAGAAAATATCCGATCATTCAAATTTATTGAAATAATCATTAGCTGTCTTAAATATATTGATTTTAGACTGTTGGATGCTTTAGAAAAGTAAAAATATACAATTATATATCTCCTGTTTAATTTGGTCAACTTTGTATAATGGTATAAATTTATATTTAAAAGCAATTAAAAACAATAAGTAATGAAAAGGAATCTTATTTTATTAGCTATTATGGTATTGTGTATACCTGCGTTTGTAGGCTGTGACAGTGATGATCCTGTTGCAAAAACTTGTGAATTAAGTGCGGGGGACCGACCTACCGTAGAAATAGATATAACTTTTACTGCCACTAGTACTGGCGATGGCGAGATAACACAGCTTACATATATAGTAGCTGGAGAAGAAACTGTTGTGAGTAATCCGAATTTGCCTTGGGAAATTGATGTCCTTATACCTGCTGAAACTGATTTTTCAATTTCAGCTAATGGTTCTACTACAAATGGTAGTATAACAGTTGCATATTCTGGAACTGCCATATCATATGAAATTTCAGGATCGGATAGTTGTTCCCATGAAAACGATTAGTTCGAGTGTTTAAATATAGAGTTCCTGTATACTGATTGAAGATGCTAAAGTTCTGTACAATAAGTTTGGTCAATTAAGTGAGTTTTATGGATACAAACAATGCCCTTATGAATACTGAAATGCTTGCCCATGAAGATATTCATGCGAGAAATATGATGTTTGAAAGTTATATTTTATGGTTTTTCAGCTTGTTGATGTATCCATGCAGCTCTATTTTAAGGAGGATTGCCATTTTGAATCAATTGAGGATGTAAAACTTCCTAATGAGCCTGCATTTACTGATATAATTGAAAACGAATTGTCATTTACTAAGTTTGGTGACTTTAATGGAAGTACACATGGAGGCTTTTCACATACTTGTGGGAATTGCTTAAAAGAGATATGGGGTTAGATAAAAATAAATTTTTAATCTTCCTTTGGGAATAGAGGTGTTTTGCATGCTTTAAAATTAAAAGGCTAGTATGTAATTGTCTTGTAAATTAATTGCTCCGGTAAACTGTTTACTCTTTGAATATCCATAGAAAGGTCCAATTCTGTATTTGTGATATTCATCTTGTTGTTGATAGCTCAACCAAATAAAATGATCTTTGAATTCTTTCAGAAAATCGTAATTATAAGCTCCTAACTGAACAGTGTATTTGTAAGGGTAAATTTGTGTTTGAAGATTGTCTTTTGATCTTTTAATAGATTCATTAACAATTATAGTTGCTGGCAAATCTATTTTACCCATGATTTCACAAAACTTCGAAGCTTTTTCATTAGATTCAAATTGTGCCAAAGCATGCTTGCTTTCGTTCAGAAAGAATACCGTGAAATATATAGGTGGCTTAGCAACTTGTATATCCTTTGTTTCTAGCGGAACCATTGTGTCAGTCTGGATGGTATGCTTCTTATTCAATAATGACTGCTGTGGTTTTTCATGCTGAAGTCGATTATTGTAATACCATATCGAACCACCAATAATTATGGTAGCAAGAGCAATTCGATAAAAGGTAATGATTCTACTCTTGCTTCTAAGATGTTTTGTTAATCTTGTAAACTCCTTATCTATTGCTTCTTTTCTGAGGATTTCCTTTTCTTCTTCAGTAATGAAATCTTTATCATTTAACTTCATTTGCCTATAGCGTATTGGTTCTAAAGATGAAATTGCAAGTTAAATGTTTTTATTGATAAGTGAAATATAAAGGGGGATATTTTTTAAGTTAATCTGAAATAATGGAGGAGTAAATTAGGAGAAGTTTTATCTTAATGCTTTTAATAGTTTTTTTGCCCTGGCACAAAATCCTGCAGTTCCATGTTCCATTTGTTCTTCCAAAATAAGAGCAAGTTCGTTTTTGATATCAGGTTCAATAATAGAGAAGTTGTATAGAATCTGCATGGCATGAACCTTAACCGCAATAGCGGTTGTGGCCGTTATCAGCAAATCGAAACAGCGGTTGATAAATTCTCCTGAGATATCCTTAGGAAGTGGTTCGCAACTAATCAACTTTAGATATTGTCTCTGCTTGCTTTCATTTTCCAGTGTTGGTATCAAAGCAATCATTTTTGGAATATAGGGGCGAACCAAGTTGGGATCAACATCATAAACTTTATCCATTAACCAGGTGGCACGCCAGGAATGTTTTTCATTGCTGATGCACCATTCCCACAATTGATTTACATGTTTGGGATCTTTAGCAATGCTTTGTGCCACCAATTCGGCTTCCTTTTTTATGGGAAAAGGATCTAAGAGTTTCTGTAAATCCATATTCATTCTTAAAATGGCAATTTGTCCAGTTGAACATTTCCACCCGAAATGATGATGCCGATCTTCTGGTTTTGGTACTTTTCTTTCTCTTTTATTAGTGCAGCAAGAGCGACGGCGCTTGATGGTTCTGCAACAATCTTCATTCGCTCCCAAATCAATCGCATAGCCGCAATAATTTCATCTTCCTCAACTCTGATAATGTCTTCTACATGTTCCTTGATAATAGGGAAGTTCTTGTCGCCAAGTGATGTTAACAAACCATCAGCAATTGTGTTCGGATTGGTTTGAGGAACAATTTCACCTTTTTGGAAGGATTGCCAGGCATCATCGGCACCCATTGGTTCTCCGGCAATCACCTTTGTGTTTGGCGAAAAATGATGAGCGGCCAAAGCTGTTCCAGCCAATAAACCACCTCCGCCAACAGGAGTAAAAATGCAATTTAAATCGGCATGTTCTTCAATTAATTCCATAGCTGCGGTTCCTTGTCCTTGAATTACGTTGTAATCGTTATATGGATGAAGAAATACGGCTCCGGTTTTGTTGACTACATCATTAAGTGTGCTTTCGCGAGCCTTTAAGTTTGGCTCACATTCAATAACTTCACCACCATAACCTTTTACTGCAGCTTTTTTAATTTCCGGTGCGCTCGATGGCATTACAATGTAAGCCTTAATGCCCTGTAGTTTTGCAGCCAGTGCCAAAGCTTGAGCAAAATTTCCCGACGAGTGAGTTGCTACACCAAACTCTTTCTCGGTTTTCGATAATTGGAGAATGGCATTGCTGGCACCACGCATTTTAAATGCTCCCATTTTCTGAAAGTTTTCACACTTAAAGAACAGTTCAGCTCCTACTATTTCGTTTAATAGTTGTGAGCTTAGGATAGGGGTTTGGTGTATGTAATCTTTTATTCTCTTGTGAGTTTCGAGTAGATTCTGTTTGGTGATCATCATTTTGCTGAGGTATTTGGTTAGTTAAGATTCTTTTTCGGGTTCCGAGTTTAATCAGATGTACCAAATAAAGAGTAGAATTTATTGAGAGCCTCACTTGAAGTGAGATTTAATAAAAATATGAAATCAATTAGATTTAGATGAATCTTAAACAGCATTTTCAAGTTGAAATTTTCCCTCTTTAGGGAAAATCCCGACAGGGAAAAGGGTGAAAGAAGAAAAATACAATTCAATACACCCTTCTGGCTGTCGCCATCTCCCCTAAAAGGGGAGGATCTTTAAAATTAATTATTGCTCATTTTAATATAAGTTTCTTTTAAGACCCTCAAAATATTTTATTTCATAGCCTCTAAAGATTCTTTAGCTGCCTGAATTGTTTTATCTAACATTTCGTAAGTAAGAGAATTTGATAAGAAATAACTCTCGAATGATGAAGGAGGAAGGTAAATGCCTCTTTTCAACATTTCATGGAAGAACTGAGGGAATTTCTCATTATTAGCTGTTGCTGCCGTATCGAAATCTACCACATCAACATCGGTAAAGAATACGCTAATCATCGATCCACAGCGGTTAATCTTGTAATCGAATGCCGATTCTGCAAATACTTTATCCAAACCTTTGTGCAGGTATTCAGTTTTATCTTCCAGTTCAGTAAAGTACTTAGGATTCTCGTTCAATTCTTTAAGTAGTGTGTAACCAGCAATCATGGCAATTGGATTTCCTGATAAGGTTCCTGCTTGATATACAGGTCCAAGAGGAGAAACAACTTTCATGATTTCATCAGGACCGGCATAAGCCCCTACAGGCATACCGCCACCAATTACTTTACCGAAAGTAACCAAATCAGCTTTAATACCCAGATATTCCTGAGCACCACCTTTTGCCAAACGGAAACCATTCATTACTTCATCAAAGATCAACAAAATTCCTTCCTGATCACAAAGCTCACGCAAATCTTCTAAAAATCCTTTTTTTGGAAGAACACATCCCATGTTACCCGCAATTGGCTCGATAATAATTGCGGCAATTTCATCTTTGTTTTCAGCAACCAACTGTCTTACATTATCGATATCGTTGTACTTTGCCGTTAGGGTATCGTTAGCAGTTCCCGGAGTTACACCTGGAGAGTTTGGTACACCAAAAGTACTGGCACCACTACCTGCTTTAATTAGGAATGAATCGGCATGACCATGATAGCATCCTTCAAATTTAATGAACTTGTTACGACCTGTATAACCTCTGGCAACACGAATGGCACTCATACATGCTTCAGTTCCCGAGTTTACCATTCTTATCTTATCGATATTAGGAACCATTTCAACAATTAACTTGGCGATATGGATTTCCAATTCAGTTGGGGCACCAAATGAGGTTGAATCTTCAACTTTTGCTTTAATTGCATCAATCACCTTTGGGTAGGCATGACCTAAGATCATGGGTCCCCATGATGAGATATAATCGATATACTCATTGCCATCGGCATCTGTTAAAATGCTACCTTTTGCTTTTTCGATAAAAACAGGAGTTCCTCCAACCGATTTAAAAGCTCTAACTGGAGAATTTACACCTCCAGGAATGTATTTGTTCGCTTCATCGAATAGTTCGGAACTTCTTTTGTATTGATACATAGTGTATGGTTTTAAGAATTTAAATATTCATTACAAATTTCAAGCATCGAATAAATGTTTGTCTTTTCTGACATGGCCACGTTTTCGGTGTAATCTAACAGTTTAACCGCAGTGGTATTCCCAATGGCAATGCATGGAATGTCTTCTCTGATTTGATATTTTGAGAAGAAGCTAACCACCGCACTTGGGCTACAGAAACAAACGGCATCAAACTGATCGATTTTCAAGTCTGGCTGAATTAAATGGGTAATATAGCATTCAATTTCCTGATACTTGATTTCATTTTCATTAAAAAAGTTGGTGATTGTTTTCCTACGCATGTTTCCAGAGAAATAGAAGTACGGAATTCCCGAAGATTCTTTCTCTAGTTTGTCGACCAAAGAAAGGGCATTGTGATTTTCGGGAACGATTACCTCAAAATTCTGCTTTCGGAGTTCTTCGGCAGTTTTTTCACCAACAGCGAAACATTTTCGGTTCGAATAATTCGAAATATCGGGAAATGATTCTAGTAAACTCTTAACGGAATTCTTGCTGGTAAATATCCAGGAAGCATTCTCATTTGTTTTAAGATTTTCTATCGTTTCCTCAGGCAAATCTCTTAACTCAATGTCAATGAAAGGATAATCTTCTAATGATAATCCGATTTTTTTTCCGAACTCATAATGATTATCGGTAAGTTTTCGAGTAAAGAGTATGTGCTTTAATTTACCTGTGTCCATTCGCTGTTTATTCATATGCTGAGCTAACAAATTTAAGAAATCCGAGCAGTTTTTTATACTCAATTGGCAAGAAATTAGCAATGAATTGATAATGAGTTGAGACCTGCCATATCATTATTTTTTCGTAAATTCTTTATGCATTTAAATACGTTAAAAAGTATTAATCTTCTTGTCTGTTTTTAATAGCTTTTATACTTTTATTGAGCTTTAAAAAGCAATGGAAATAAATATTTCATAAAATATAGAAGCAGGACTTAAAAACATTTTACGTTACGTGCCGATATGAGTAAATCTCTTGATTAAGTGAGACAATTATGACAGAATTAAATAGGGAAGAAGAAGAAAGAAGGCAAATATTATTAAGATACAAACGCTTACTTAAGACCTGTAAAAACATAGTTACCAGGGCAGATATCAAGCTGGTAAGAAAAGCATTTGATTTAAGTTTACAAGATCACGAAGGTGAGAGAAGAAGTAATGGCGATCCGGCCATATACCGATCATTATCTGTGGCTCAAATTGTAGTGGAGGAACTTGGACTTGGACGTACTTCTGTTATCTGTGCCTTGCTATATGACCTTGTTCAAAAAGAACAAGTTGATATTGATGAGATTAAAGAGCTATTTGGAGAAAAGGTAACCCATATTATCACTGGATTGGTTAAGGTGACAAATATCTATAATCAAAACCTGACCCAACATACCGAGAATTTTAGAAAACTGTTACTTAGTTTCGCCGATGATGTTCGAGTGGTTCTAATCATTTTAGCGGATCGTTTGTTCCATTTGCGAAATATGGAGCACAAATCAAAGGAAGAACAAACTTCCCTGGCAAAAGAGATAGAGTTCCTTTACATTCCATTGGCTCACCGTTTAGGTATGTACAATGTGAAGTCGGATATGGAAGATTTGGCTTTGCGTTATCTTCAGCCTGATATTTATTTCGAAATTGTTCAAAAACTAAAGGATTCGGAAGAAGAACGAGAAAAGTTTATTCACGATTTTGTGGATCCGATAAAAAAAGAGCTGGATCAGTTAGGTGTAAAATATAAAATGAAGGCCAGAACAAAAACCATTGCTTCCATCTTAAATAAGATGAAAAAGAAGCAGGTTGAGTTCGAAGAGGTATATGATATTTTTGCCATTCGTATCATTCTAAAAGCTTCACCTAAGAAAGAAAAATCGGAATGTTGGAAGGTTTATTCTGCAGTTAGTGATTTATATAGGCCAAATCCTGAGCGTTTGCGCGATTGGATTACTATTCCAAAATCGAATGGTTATGAATCATTGCATACCACTGTTTTGGGGCAAAATAATAGATGGGTTGAAGTTCAAATTCGTTCTAAACGAATGAATAAAATTGCCGAGCAAGGTTTCGCTGCTCACTGGAAATACAAAGGTGGTAAAGGCGAAGGTGGATTAGACAATTGGTTGCAGGATATTCGCGAAGTATTGGAGAGTCAGGAAAGTGATTCAATTGACTTGATTGACAAATTTAAAGCTGATTTATACAACAAAGAGATATATGTATTTACGCCGAAAGGGGATTTGAAGCAATTGCCTTTAGGCGCAACTTTATTGGATTTTGCTTATTCAATTCATTCTGATTTGGGTGGAAAATGTATTGGGGGAACAGTAAATCAAAAAAATGTTTCCATTCGTCAAGAGCTAAAAAATGGAGATCAGGTTGCTATTACAACTTCCAATACACAAAAACCAAAGTCTGATTGGTTAAATTTTGTTGTTACCACAAAGGCAAAGAACAAAATTCGCCAGTCGATGAAAGAGGAAATGCTCAAGGAGGCCGATATGGGCAAGGAAACCTTGAAGCGTAGAATGAAAAACTGGAAGATTGACTTCTGCGATGAGAACATCCGTAAATTGATGACAGAATACAAGTACAAACTTGCTGTCGATTTGTATTATGGTATTGCTACAGAGTTACATGACTTGTCAGAAATTAAGGAGATATTAACCAGGGAAGAAGTTGTGGAGGAAAAGGCGCCTGAAGAGATGCCTGACTATAAATCAAGAACGACTCAAACAACAGGTGAAGATGTATTAATTGTAGATCAAAATATTGCCAATGTAGATTATACCCTTTCAAAATGTTGTAATCCAATTTTTGGAGATGATATATTTGGCTTTATTACCATTGGTAAAGGAATTCGTATTCACAGGGTGGGATGTTCCAATGCCAAAGAGATGATGAGCAGATATCCATATCGTGTGGTGAAAGCCAATTGGACAGAAAAAGGAGCGGCATCATACCAGGCAGTACTTCACATTACAGGTGATGATGAATTGGGAATGGTTACCAATATTTCAGAGGTAATTACAAAAGATTTGCGCGTGCAGATGAGATCCATTTCTGTTGAAACCAATGCAGGAAGTTTCGAAGGAAACCTTACTGTTGTAGTTTCCAATATTGAGCATTTGAATACCCTTATGGTGAAACTTCGTAGAATTAAAGGTGTACATCGTGTTTCACGTTACGATACGGTAGCATAAGTAGAGAATAATATTATAATTAAAGAAAAAAATCTATAAAGACTTCTAAATTTTAGAAGTCTTTTTTATTGTGGGTAAAGTCTAATTTATTGTGTTGTCGAGGATAACAAAAATGCACAAAAAAAAGCTAAAAAAACTTCATTAGTTAGTGATGTTTTATTGCTATTGATTCTGTATATTTGAAGTTCGAAAAAAGAAAATTGACCTTTGAGGTCTTATTATATATATGGAGAATTTTATTGTTTCAGCTCGAAAATATCGTCCTTCAACTTTCTCAACAGTTGTAGGGCAGGAGTCTATTACCGTTACCTTAAAGAATGCGATCAAGAACAATCACTTGGCTCATGCCTATCTGTTTTGTGGTCCTCGAGGTGTAGGTAAAACATCTTGTGCACGTATTTTTGCTAAAACCATAAATTGTTCAAATATTTCTTCTGATTTTGAAGCTTGTAATGAGTGTGAATCTTGTAAGGCGTTTAATGAAAGTCGTTCTTATAACATTCACGAATTGGATGCTGCTTCGAATAACTCGGTTGATGATATTCGTACCCTAATTGATCAGGTAAGAATACCACCTCAAATCGGAAGTTATAGCATATATATTATTGATGAGGTGCACATGTTATCTGCATCGGCATTTAATGCCTTTCTGAAAACATTGGAAGAACCTCCGGCTCATGCAATTTTTGTATTGGCAACCACCGAAAAGCATAAGATTTTACCAACAATCTTGTCTCGTTGTCAGATTTTCGATTTTAATCGCATTAAAGTGGAAGATGCGGTGAAGCATCTTAAGAATATTGCCGAGAAAGAATCTGTAAATATCGATGAAGAAGCTTTAAATGTAATTGGTCAGAAAGCTGATGGAGCAATGCGTGACGCTCTTTCTATTTTTGATCAGATTGTAAGTTTTTCAGGTAAGGAAATCACATTCGAAAATGTAATTCAGAATTTAAATGTACTGGATTACGATTATTACTTCCGCATTGTAGATGCTGCATTGGAAGGAAAGGTTACTGACGTATTGGTAATGCTTAATGAGATTTTTGAGAAAGGTTTCGATGGTCATCATTTTATTGGAGGCTTAAGTGTTCACATTCGTGATGTATTAGTAGGAAAAGATGCAGCTACCATACAATTACTGGAAGTGAGTGAGAGTGTGAAACAGAAATATGTCGATCAGGCAAAGAAATGCCCGGTAGATTTCTTGTATGAGGCTCTCGCCATACTAAACCAATGCGATGTCAGTTACAAATCCAGTCAGAATCCACGTTTATTAATCGAGCTAAGTTTAATTCAATTGTCCCAGATAATTGAATCAAAAAAAAAAGGAGCTAGTTTAAAAAAGAATTCCAAGAAATTATTGAGGATTGCGATTGATGGGAGAACTCTTGCTCCTGCTCAAAATGTACAGAAAAGTGTAGGCAAGGTATCAACCACTATACAGAACAATGGCAATCCTGCCAAAGCCGAATACAAGACAAGTGTTGATACAGGAGTAGCCAGAAATACATATACTTCTACGGTATCGATTAAGCAAGCACTGAAGTCTGGTATTCAAAGACCACAAGCTGTAAGTAAACTCAAAGAAAACAAAGCAGAAGTATCTGATACATCCGGGACTTATTTGAACACTGAGTATAACAACGCTGGTGTTTTTATGCAGCTAAAGGAGTTTGCAAGAATCAAAAACAAGAGTGAACGTGTAAGGTTGGCACTAACTGTAAACCAGCCTGAGCTTACCGATAATAAGATTGTATTAAAGGTGAGCAACCCACTTCAGGAAGATGATATCAATAGTGTATTGTCAGAATTACAAAATTATTTTAGAAGAATTTATAATAACCAATCGATATCGGTGGAGACAGTAAAGTCTGCAACAACAAAAACAAAAAGGGTGTTTACAGATACCGACAGATTCAATTATTTGTGCAAGAAAAATCCCGCTTTGGCAATGTTGAAACAGAAATTCTCCCTCGATTTTGAGTAGAAAAGCATAAATAGGTTATAAAGCATATGACATTTAGTCTAAATAAGGCCCTTGATTTTGTTCACGGGCCTTATTTATAGTTACTTATAATTAAAGAAAAAAATCGTTAAAAAATAAGCTCTTTTAAATTGGGAATTAAAAAAAATATCTATGTTTACCAAGAGTTTGAATTGTGCTTAATTCTTACGAAAAAGAGTTAAACAGACTATTTTAATTAAAACACACAAAACAACAACCAACATGGCACAGACAGCAAAGATAATCTATACCAAGATTGATGAAGCTCCAGCCTTGGCAACATATTCACTGTTGCCTATTATCAAAGCCTTTACTAAAACTTCAGGCATTGAAATTGAAACTAAAGACATTTCTTTAGCAGGTAGAATTATTGCTAATTTTCCTGAGAATTTGACCGAAGATCAGAGAATTCCTGATTATTTGGCTGAGTTAGGAAAACTATCATTAACTCCAGAGGCTAACATTATTAAGTTGCCTAACATTAGTGCTTCAATTCCACAGTTGCAAGCTGCAATTGCAGAATTACAGGAAAAAGGATATAACATTCCTAACTATCCTGAGGAAGCAAATACTGCTGAAGAGAAAGAACTTCAAGCACGATTCGCAAAAGTATTGGGTAGTGCAGTAAACCCTGTGTTACGTGAAGGTAACTCAGATCGTCGTTCTGCTGCTTCTGTTAAGAAGTTCGCTCAAAAGAATCCACACAGAATGGGAGCATGGTCGGCAGATTCTAAATCTCACGTGGCTCACATGACTGAAAAGGATTTCTATGGTTCTGAAAAATCAGTAACTCTAGAGAAAGACACCATTGTACGTATCGAGTTTGTTGACAATGCAGGTGCTGCGACAGTATTAAAAGAAAAGCAAGAATTGTTAGCTGGTGAAGTTATTGATACTTCAGTAATGAATGTGAAAGCATTACGTGCTTTCTACAAAAAGGAAATTGAAGCTGCTAAAGAAGAAGGACTACTTTGGTCTTTACACCTTAAAGCAACTATGATGAAGATTTCTGATCCTGAAATGTTTAAGCATGCAGTGGAAGTATTCTACGAAGAAGCTATTGCCAAGCACGCTGATACAATCAAGGAATTAGGAGTGAACTTCAACAATGGTTTGGGTGACCTTTATGCTAAGATTGAAAAATTACCAGCAGACAAGAAAGCAGAAATCGAAGCTGATATCATGGAAGTGTACAAAACTCGTCCGGATATGGCTATGGTTGATTCAGATAATGGAATTACCAACCTACACGTACCAAATAACGTAATTATCGATGCATCGATGCCAGTTGTTGTTCGTGATGGTGGTAAAATGTGGAACCCAGCGGGAGAGCTTCAGGATTGTGTTGCTTTGATTCCAGATAGATCTTACGCTAAAATGTTCCAGGTTTGTTTTGATGATTGTAGAAAGAACGGAGCTTACGATGTAACTACTATGGGATCTGTATCAAACGTTGGTTTGATGGCTAAAAAAGCTGAAGAGTACGGATCACATGATAAAACTTTCTACGCACAAGGTGAAGGTACAATTCGCGTTGTAGATTTCGACGGAACTGTTTATATGGAACAAGCTGTTGAAACTGGCGATATCTTCAGAATGTGCCAGGTGAAAGATGCTCCAATTCAGGATTGGGTTAAATTGGCTGTAAACAGAGCTAAAGCAACCGGTTCTCCAGCAATTTTCTGGTTGGATGAAAACCGTGCTCACGATGCTCAGTTGATCACTAAAGTAAACTCTTACTTGAAAGATCATGATACTACCGGATTAGATATCCGTATTTTGGCTCCTGTTGAAGCTATCGAATTCTCATTGGAAAGAATCCGCAGAGGTGAAGATACCATTTCAGTAACTGGTAACGTATTGCGTGACTACTTAACTGACTTGTTCCCAATTCTTGAGCTAGGTACTTCTTCTAAGATGTTATCTATCGTTCCATTGATGAATGGTGGTGGTTTATTCGAAACTGGTGCAGGTGGATCAGCTCCTAAGCACGTACAACAGTTCGAAAAAGAAGGTCACTTGCGTTGGGATTCACTTGGTGAATTCTTAGCATTAGGTGTATCTTTCGAGCACATTGCTAACAACTTCAACAATGAGCAAGCTCAGCTATTTGCTGATACTTTAGATGCTGGTGTAACTAAATTCTTGGATGAAAGAAAATCACCATCACGTAAGGTAAACGAATTGGATACTCGTGGTTCTCACTTCTACTTGGCAATGTATTGGGCTGAAGCATTAGCTGCTCAAGATAAAGATGCTGAATTGAAAGAGAAATTCGCTAAGGTTGCTGCTGAAATGCAAGCTAACGAAGAGAAAATCGTTAAGGAATTGAATGATGCTCAAGGTTCAGCAATGAACATTGGTGGTTATTTCATGCCAAACGATGAAAAGGCTTTCGAAGCAATGCGTCCATCAACTTCATTGAATTCAATTGTAGACGCTATCTAATCATATTAGATAAATCATATAGAAAGGCCTTCCATTTGGAAGGCCTTTTTTTGCTAAAAATCATAACATATAGGGATTTTATCTGCGATTTGCATGAAGTATTTTTGTATTGCAATAAGGTATGATTTACTTAATAAATATTGATTTATACAATGTCATACTATTTGCGCAAAATCAAATTAACAAACAGAATGTAAATGGTATCTTTTACAAAGAATAGTAAAATGGCAGAGATAATTTTGAAAAATTATCAGTTGCTGCCCATTATCTCGCGATTTGGTATTAAGTTGGGATTTGGGAATAAAACAGTTGAAGAGATATGTGCAAACAAAAATGTGAATGCTGCCTTTTTTTTGGAAATACTGAACTCTTATCACAATTCAAATTACTTTCCCGATAATCACTTAGGCGATTTTGATGTTGATGTAATGGTAGATTACCTTACCAATACGCATACTTACTATTTGAAGTCAAAAGTGCCGCATATCGAACTTTTTATTGATAAAATGGAAAGGGAAGCTCAAGAGGAAAATAGCAGAAACATAAATTTGTTAAAGCATTTTTTTAATGAGTACAAAACTGACATTGAGAATCACTTTAAAGAGGAAGAAAAACATATCTTCCCATATGTAATTGATTTAGAAAAGACTTTAAGCACGAATAACTGTAGCAGGGAACTTATTGATAAAATAAAACATGAACCTATAGAAGTTTATGAGCGAAACCACGATAGTCTTGAAATTAAGTTGGCTGATTTGAAGAACCTGATTATACGTTTTTTACCACCTTTAAGCTGTGAAGATGATTGCGAACATCTTTTAACAGAGTTATTTCAATTGGAGTATGATATTGAGGAACATACAAGGATGGAAGAAAAAGTATTAATTCCGAAAGTAAAGATGTTAGAACAAAAGGTATTGGAATATTATGGAGTTTGAGGAGAGGAAATTACATACGGTTATCGCTTCGGAACAATATTTGGTTCGCTTGGGAGTTAAAACACTTTTAAATGTAATTGGTATAGAATCAGACTTGCATGAGGTGGGAACTTTCGATGAGCTGGAATATTTTCTTCAAAAAGATGAGAATATGGATTATTTAATTCTAAGTGAAGACATTCTGCAAAAACAAAGAAAACCAGATTGTCTTGAATATGTGAAAAATTCATTTGGATTAAACACTACCATTTTAATAGGCAAACAGCAATTTTCGAATTGTGTTTGCGATCATTTTATTTCTAATTCGTGTAGCAGAAAAGAGGTAGTAGATAAATTACAACAGTTCTTTTATGCTCCTAAAGCAAATGAACAACAAGAGGAAGATTCGCATACCTTAAGTGATCGGGAAAAAGATGTTTTAAAAGCTGTTGCCCTAGGTTTTTCAAACAAAGAGATTGCCGATCAACTCTTTATTTCTATTAACACAGTAATAACGCATCGTAAAAATATCACCAGTAAATTAGGCATTAAAACCATTTCCGGATTAACAGTGTATGCATTGATGCATCATATTATTAAAGCAGAAGAAGCCATGTAAATTTGTTATTGGCGAATTGTATTTAGTCCGGTTACTAAATTTGTAAAAGTTACATTAACCAGTTGATTCATTTCAACTGGTTTTTTCGTATCTAATTGTATCAGGTTAATATTACTTGCAGATGAGCATAATATTTAGTTGAAAATTCAATTGACAAATGAGGACTTGATCTATCAGTATAGAATGATATATTGGATTGAAAATCAAATCATGTGACTGTGAAGAGAAATATCCTAAGTTTTCAAATATTACCAAAAAAAATCAAGTCTTTTAAAGGTTAGTTTTAAAAATCATGAAATGCTTGTTTAAAAGATTTCTATTTAAAATTACCTCAAACTATTCTTAGCAAGAAATCCGACTAATAAGTCATAATTAATAATGAGTAAGCTCAGATAATATCATTATTTATGATGATTGTGAGAACTTGTACTACATCCTACTTTTGTGCCATGCTTATTAAGAGTTAGTCTTAATAAGAATCAAAGCCTATATGATATGGGCAAACTAACTGGCAAAACTGTTGGATTATCATGAAACTAAGTTCTCTTATATTATTGTTTGTGTTTGGTATTACAATGATACCATCGCAAGCTATTTCTCAAACTCATCAAAGTGTAAAGGGTAGGGTTCTGTCAAAAGAATCGGGTAAAGCTATTGCTTTTGCAACGGTTGTACTCAACGAATCGCAAAAATGGTCGACTACCAACTTAAAGGGAGAGTTTAGTATTGATAATGTACGAAATGGAGAATACACCATTATTGTTTCGTGCTTGGGTTACAAAAAATTACAAGATACCATTTCCATTACTGAACCAAGAAATCCTTTCGTATTATATATGAGTGTAGAATCGCATGATTTATCAGAAGTAATTGTAATTGCGGAAGAATCGAGGGAGAACGGAACATCTTCTACCATTAAGAAAGAGGCATTAAAGCACCTGCAGCCTTCCAGCTTTGCAGATATTTTGGAATTACTACCAGGTGGTGTAAGCCAAAAGAATTCAATGACAACAATGAAATTGATTTCATTGAGGGAACCGGGAAGTGCATCTAGTTTTAGTAATGGATCATATGATTTTAATTCGTCCTTTGGAACGTCATTTGTAATTGATGGGCAGGCAATTTCTAATGATGCAGAATTGCAAAATGTAACTGGATCATATAGCTCAGAATATTTGATATCCAGACGAAATACAACAGGTAAGGGTGTGGATATGAGATTGATCTCAACAGATAATATTGAATCCGTTGAGATTGTTCGAGGAATTCCTTCTGTAAAATATGGGGACCTCACCAGTGGTTTAGTTAATATCAAACGTACTTATAATGCAAAGCCCTTGACTGCAAGAATTAAAGCAGATCCGGGGTCTAAATTGTTCTCGATAGGAAAAGGTGTGGATTTGGGTGGTAGCAAAAGCTTGAATGCGGATATTGATTATTTGGATTATAAATCCGATCCCAGAAATCCGAAAGTAAACTACAGTAGAATAACTGGATCAGTGCGTTATGGAAGCAGATCAGAATCCGAAAATGGGCTATTAACTTTTAATGCCAACGCAGATTATACCGGATCGTTTGATGAAACTAAGAAAGACCCAGAGATAGACCTACCAGAAACTGATAAGTATAAGAGTAAATACAATAAAGTGAGTGCAGGTACCACTCTTTCATGGAAGTCCTATAAAACTACATTTTTTAAGGGAATTGAGGCTAGAATTAATGGAAGTTACACACACAATCAAAAGATTATAGATAAGTCGGTGCTGGGAAACAACACACCCATTATGACCAATAGAGTAGAAGGAGAATTTTACAGTGAGTATTTGCCTTCATCCTATTTATCACACCTGATAGTTGATGGTAAACCTTTTTATTTATTTGCAGATATTTCATTGGATTTCCAATGGGATGTTTTCAATGTAAAGCAAAACATTCTTTTAGGAGCAGAATGGAGATACAACAAAAACTTTGGAGATGGAGAGGTATATGACGTAAACCGTCCAATGTATCCGGGAAATGGCAGACCAAGGGCTTCAAAAGATATTCCTTCTATTCAACGTCTTTCATTTTATATGGAAGACAAGTTAAGCGTTCCTATTGCCAACCACAGATTAAATTTTCAAGGAGGTATAAGAGCAACACAGGCGATGAATATGGCTTCGGATTATGCACTCTCGGGAAAATTTTATTTCGATCCCAGGGTTAATATGGCATGGCGCTTTCCTAAGTTCAATTTGTTTAATAGAAGTGGATATGTTGAGTTAACTGGTGGATATGGGATGCATACAAAATTCCCAGGGCTAACACATCTATACCCGGATATGCTTTATCTCGATATGGTTCAGTTAAATTATTTTTCTCAAAATAAAGATTTAAGGCAAGTACATTATAAAACCAAAATGATTGATCCTGTCAATTATCAGTTGAAACCCAATAGAAATGAGAAGATAGAACTTGGATTTAATCTAAAGTTGGGAAAAGCTCGAGCTTATGTAACAGCATATCACGAATTGCTTAAGAATGGATTTAAGCGATTGGGATATTTCGAAACAATGGATTTTAAATTATACGATGTATCATCAGGACCTCATCCCGATGAATTAAGTGAACCACCATTAGTAGAACAGTTCGATTATGAATCAAGAAAAAAATTCATCTACTATAGTAAAAGAGCAAATGGTGCACGAGAAGAGAAAGTAGGACTTGAGTATCAAATTGACTTGGGAGAAATTGATGCCATACATTCAAGGGTATCTATTAATGGAGCATGGATGAGAGCCAAATACGATTTAAGTGATGCAACTTACAAACATCCAAGTACAGTAATCGATGGAAATGATTATCCGTATATAGGATATTACAACTGGGACAAAGGAAAGGAATATGAACAGTTTAATACCAATTTTAGAGCGGATACTCATATTGAAGAATTTGGTTTGATGTTTTCAACCACTATACAATGTATGTGGTATCATCAATTTAGATATAATCCTAATGATGGTATGCCTGATTATTACTTTGATATGGCTGGTAATCAGTTTGCATACAAGGAATCTCATACAACAGATCCATTATTACGATTCTTATATTATAAACCAAGCCCCAATGCCTTTGACTTGTACAGAACTCCTATTGGGATTGATGTGAATCTTACTGTATCAAAGAGCATAGGTGATCAGATGGAACTGTCCTTCTATGTAAATAGAATTTTGGATTATCATCCTAATTATACCCGTAGTGATGGTACTAAAGTAACTCGAAAAGTATCTCCATACTTTGGAATGGAACTTAATATTAATCTTTAAATAAAAACAAAAAAATGAAAAAACTGATATTCGGTTTAAGCCTTTTAATGGTAGTATCCTTGTTCTCTTGTAGCGATGATGATGATCCAATATTGCAATCAGATTTGAATTTGGTGTTGAATCCACCTGCCAAGCTTAAGGCACCGACATTTAAGAGTGGTACGGTAACTGTTACCAATGTTAATTCTGGAGAAGAAATTACCAAGGATTTATATGCATTCATGCTTCCAACATTGAACCTGGAAGATGGTCTTTACAATTTTACTGTTGAAGCCGAAGTGGATTATTTTACTAGAGATGTTGATGATAAAATAATTTTCGCTACCACAGGGATTAGAGGTTTTAGCGAGAATGTAGAAGTAACAGGTGGAGCTTTCGATCTTACTATCGACTTATTTGAGTACAGAACGAATACCAGTTTTGTGATTTCTGAAATCTTCTTCAGTGGAACAAAAACTCCAGAAGGAAAACAGTACAATGATGATAAATACTTTGAAATCTATAATAATACAGATAAAATCTTATATGCTGATGGTTTGTGCATTGCAGAATCTGAGTTGAATACAGCAATGTCTTTGAATAAGTATACTCCAGACATCAGACCTGAGTCAACTCCTGTAAGTTCGATTTACAGAATTCCCGGAGATGGAGATGATTATCCTGTTGAACCAGGAAAATCTATCATTGTTTGTGATGTAGCCATTGATCATTCTGCTGAGAATGCGAACTCATTCGATTTATCAATTGCTGATTTCGAGTGGTTCGATGGTGCTGATATTGATGTTGATGTACCGGAAGTTCCTAATATGGAAAAAATGGTTTCTACATCTGCTTCTGTTTGGGGACTTCACAATCGTGGATTTACTTCTTATGTACTTTTCAAAATGGACGGTGTTACTCCAGAGAAGTTTAATACAGATTACGCTTACCATTATCAATACACTTTTGTATGGGGTGACTTTGTAAAAGATATGGAATTTGATGCTTGGCAAGTTCCAAACGAGTTAATTATTGATGCGGTTGAATGTAGTACTCCTTCGAATTACGAGTGGAAAGCTCTTGACCCATCATTAGACTTAACTTGGACTCATGCTGGCGATGGGGATGATGCACGTTATGGAAAATGTGTGAAGCGTAAGGTAAGCCACAAAGAAGGTGAACGTGTTGTATTGTTAGATACTAATAATTCAGCATTCGATTTTATTCCAACTGCTGATCCTACACCTGGTGTAATCGAAGAGGAATAATTCAATATTAATCTTAAAGAAGATCCGTTGGACTTGTTTCCTGAGGGTCTTCTTTAATTTCTTGTTAAGTTTAATTTTATTGTTTACATGCTAATACAAAAGTTAAAATCCATTTTTGGGATTGTCATTCTCTTAAATTTAGCAGCATCAGCATTTGCTCAAAATAGAAATGCGAATGCCGTTGATTTTGAAAAGGAATTAATTCAAATACAAAGTGGGGTTTGGGATAATCCTGCTATGCTAAGTCATCAATACAGTAAATCATTTACAGATGTGTCTTTAGCAGCCAAACAATGGAAAGCTAATGAATTGCACTTAATTGAAGAAGGAGACAAGCAATCATCAATTGACTTTGATGCTTTTTCTTTTAAGAGGCTCAAGAAAAGTTTTGTCTATGGCAGAGCAAGTTATTCTAAAAAGAATACTAATAATATAAAATGGAATACAGTTAGTGATTATGAGAAACTAGCTCCATACGTTGTAGCTGATACAATTGGAGGGAAATCTTATGGTGAGAATTATTATTTCGAAGGAATCTATAGTTTTATTCACAGGAAAAACAATTATGCAATTCAGGCGAAATATAGATCCGCTGAAGAGTACCGAAAATTAGACCCAAGACCTAGAACTACTATTTCCGATTTGGAAATTAAGCTAGGTGGAACTAGAAAAATTAATTCAAAATATACGATTGGTTTGTATACAGGTTTTCAGGATTATCAACAAGATCATGAAATTGGAGCAAGACGCCCTGGAACGGGCATAAAAATATACTATTTAAGAGGCTTAGGCATTAGTGATGAGAATTTCTCAACTATAGTCACCAATAGCAAATCGAATAGTAATATTTATGAAATTAAAGGATATTCAGTAGGAACACAATTGTTGCCTATTGGTCAAACAGGCTGGTTTCAATCTTTCTCATATAAAAAATCAAAACTGGAATTATTAAAAACAGTTGGTTCTGGTTATGATATTGTAAATGATTTAGTTTCAAAGAAGTTTGAATTTTCTCTTGGTAGACAATATTTATTGGATCAAAAGACATGTAAAGTAAAAGCTTTTGCTTCCTATGAAGACAAAAAAGGAAGAGAATTCAATTATAATCACAATAGGAAACTGCTTAGTGTACTTGATAAGTATTCAGAAAGTAATGTAAGTGGAGGTATAAGTGGAATTTTGTTTGTAAAGAAAGAGAAGTATACTACTTTTTACAAAACATCCTTGACCTACAATTACGATAATCTGGAATATAAAAAATCGACCAGTAGAAATCCCAAACAAGAAATAGAGAAACTAAGACTTGATTTGAATGCAGGGAGAAGTTTTCAATTCAATGAATCAGCATTGAATGTGAAACTGGCTGCTGTGTTTGACTACTGTGTAGGCAGTGAATTAATGACTACATCTCCTGTAGCTGAAGGAGCAAATAAAGGTTTGGTGATACCAAATTATGATTTTTTAAGTGCGGATAAATTCCTTTTGGGAACAGATATTCGTTACGATATTAATACCAAAAAATCATACAACATTTATACTCGATTGGCCTATCATCAAATGATGATTAGTGGATCTAAATCGCAGTATGGAATTAATCTAGCAATTGGACTAACATTATAAAATAACACTTATGCAACAAGCGATTGTTGAATGCAAAAATTTAACTCATTACTACGGCAAACGTTGTATTTATGAGAATTTAAATTTTGAAATTCCTCAGGGAAGAATTCTGGGACTGTTAGGGAAAAACGGAACCGGAAAAACCACAACCATTAACATTTTAAATGGTTATTTAAAACCTCGAAGTGGAGAATGCCTGATGTTTGGCGAGAGCTCAGCAAACTTATCTTCGGAAACCAAAAGAAAGGTAGGTTTACTGATTGAAGGTCACATTCAGTATTCATTCATGAACATTTCGGAGATTGAGAAGTTCTACTCGGCTTTCTATCCCAAATGGAGAAAGGATGCCTACTACGAGTTGATGAAATTGTTGAAAATTGATCCGAAGCAGAAGATTTCGCGCATGTCGTGCGGACAGAGATCACAGGTGGCTTTGGGATTGATTTTGGCGCAGGATCCTGAATTGTTGATTCTTGATGACTTTTCGATGGGATTAGATCCTGGTTACAGAATGCTTTTTGTTGACTACTTAAGTGAGTATGCAAAGGCCGAGAACAAAACGGTGTTTGTCACCTCTCATATCATACAGGATATGGAACGCTTAATAGACGATTGCTTAATTATGGATTATGGCAGGATTGTGATGCAAAAGCCGGTAACTGATCTTTTAGAATCCTTTAAGCGATTCAAGTTTAATTGTGAAAATCCAGAGGCTATTAATGAAATTAGCGACATCTACAATCCGGTAACCATAAAAGGGAACACCGAAGTGTATTCACTATTGGCCAAAGAGGATTTAGAGAGTTTAATGAGAAAAAACAATGTGATGACAAACGAAATTCAGGAAGAAAGTTTGAGTTTGGAAGAAGCATTTATTGGATTAACGGGAAAATATTAGAGAGATGACAAGTGCATTATTATTTAAAGAATGGAAAAAGACCAAGTGGTTTGCAATTGGAGCTTTTGCAGTTGGTCTGGCTCTTTTAACTTACATATTTTTAAAATTAGGACGATCGTTTAGAATGGTCGGATTGGAACATTTGTGGGATGTAATAGTAAATCGTGATCAGTTTTTGTTTCGCGATGTAAAATATTTTCCATTGGCAACAGGTTTCTGTTTGGCTTTGGCACAATTTGTTCCTGAAATGATTCAGAAAAGAATTAAGCTGAGTTTGCACCTTCCACTTTCCAACAGGAAAATTGTATTCTCAATGCTAGGATTCGGATTACTTGCTCTGTTAAGCATTTTTGTTTTACACCTAATCGTAATTCTTACATTCTCGGTGTTTTACTTTCCAATGGAGATTATTGAAAGTATGGTGTATACATTGTTGCCATGGTATGTTGCAGGATTAACGGCATATGCATTTACATCGTGGATTTGTCTGGAACCAACATGGAAAAGAAGAATTTTTAATGCATTGCTCATGTTTGCAAGCTTACAATTGTGTTTCCTTTCCGACTTTCCAGCTGCTTACAGTCTGGTTGTTTCGGTAGTTCTATTAATTCCTTTGTATGTATTGCCTTTTGGCTATTTCTCTGTTCAACGTTTTAAAGTTGGAATTCAGGATTAACTTATTCGCTTAATTAAAATGAAAAATATAAAATATTTAATTATTGTTTTGGGAACCATGATACTAGCATGGTTATTACCCAAATCGTATCATTTGGTAACAGATAAAGCTTCACCAAATATATTTACCTATTACAGTTCAATTGATAAAGCTTTTTGTGCCATCGAATTTGATGATGTAAAGGGGCATTTGATTAGAAAAAACGTAAAGACCAATAAAGAATATAGCGAAGCAGAGTTTGATAGCATTTTGCCAATGTTTTATTCTATGCAACTTTTTTCGGATGGTAGAATGCCTAAAAGCATAAATGGCAAAGATATCAATCCAAGAGTGGTTAACTCAAAGAAATTCTTTTTTCGCGTTAAACCAGCTGATAAAAACAAACCACACATCCCATTGTACACTTTGTTTGAATCTATGTCGAAACGTGTTAGAATCGAAATGCCTGGCGATGTATTTCGTTTGACCGATAGAATTGAGTTTATCAATCCTGAAACCAACGAAATTAATGAGGAAAAAAGTGAGCTTTTCAACAAACAATTTATAAAGAAAGGTTTTCAGTTTCCTGCGAAAATGGCAGCCGGTAATCCATCAACACGAAAAGCCTACGAAGAAGGTTACTTTATTGTAGACAATAAGGATCAGATTTTTCATCTGAAAATGGTGAACGCAAAACCCTTTCTGAAGAAAGTACCTTTACCTGATGGAGTAGTTCCTAACTATTTACAGACCATGGAACCTGACGATAGAAGTTTTTATGCATTTGTTTTTGACACCAATCAGGAACTTCACATTATTACAACCAATGCCTATAGCTTACAGGAAATTCCTATGCCAGAGTGTGATGTTGATAAAGATCAATTATTGATTATGGCAAATCCCTTGTATTGGAATTTAAATGTGGTATCAGGCAAAGGAAAAGAGGTATGGGCTATTGATGCTGATACAAAAGAGTTTGTAGATAAAACCAGCATTGTTGGTGTTGAACAAGGAGTAAATTACAGCAAGTATTTTCTTCCATTTTCGGTAGGATTTACGAGTGGGAATACAAGATATATTAAGCCAATTTTTTATTTCGGTTCATACCTGGTTTTGCTAAGTAACCTTATTTTGGCTTTGGCCTTTGCAATGATCATCAGATATCGCAAACAAAAAATACAGATCCTACCTGTTGTTTGGATTTCAATAACAGGGATTTATGGATTTATTGCAAGTATAATATTTAACCGCTAAAGAAAGTAAAAATGAAAAAGTTATTATTCGTTGCATTTGCAGCTTTAAGTGTTTTGGTTTCATGTAATCCAGCCAATAAAAAACAAGAGAACAAGCAAGAAATAGTTAAAGAAACACCTACTATGAAAAGCATTGCTCAAATCATGGAAATGGCAGAGCAAAACGTTGGAAAAGAAGTGTTTTTTAAGGGAATGGTTCAACATGTTTGTGCACATTCGGGAAGACGTGCGTTTTTAGTTGATGAGACAGGAAAGTTTTCGATGCGAGTTGAAGCGAAAGGGGAGATTAATGGTTTTAATCGTGAATTATCCGGATCAACCATTGCTGTAAAAGGGACAATTGCAGAGCAAAGACTTACCGAGGAAGAGATTAATACTTATGAATCTAGGGTAAAGGCCAAAGAGGATGCTGAACAAGGAGGAGAGCATTGTTCTGCTGAGATGACAAACATTACCAAAATGCGTGATTGGATGAAAGAAAACAAGAAAAACTATTATTCAATCTATTTTGTAAATGGAATTTCTTATGAAATTGTGGAATAAGAAAGTTTTTAATAAAAGTATCAGGTCTCTTCATCGAGACCTTGGTTACTTGTTTATTGGATTAACTTTAATTTATGCGATATCAGGTATCTTGTTGGTTCTAAAAAAGGATGGACAAAATCCTTCTTATCGCGAAATTGTAATGGAGAAAGAGGCTAAAGCGAATTTAAAGCCAGATGAATTAAAAACATTCTGGAAAGATCATTTTAGTGATGCTCCAAAATTAACACGCATTATTCCTGCTGAAGATGTATACAATATATATGTAAAAGGTGGACTAGGGAAGTATTATCCTTATAATGGTAAAATTGAATTCACGATATTTAAGAAGATACCAGTTTACAAATTTGTGAATGATATACACTACAATTCAGGACACAGGTTTACGTTTTTGGCAGTATTCTTTTCAATTGTGTTAGTATTCTTTGCCATATCAGGAGCTGTTATGGTAAAAGGAAAAAAAGGATTTAAAAAGAGGGGCATTTGGTTGATGATCATTGGTTTCATCATACCTGTTCTTTTGTTTTTTTATACTTAGTCTTTTTTAAGATGAGTTGTTATTTTTGATTTTAAGGGGACTGTCTCCAATAAGAGACAGCCCCCCTTTTTTTTTGTTAAGATATGTGGATCTTAATAAAAACTATTCGATAGGCTCTAAAACAACTCGAACCACATTCGATTTCTTGCCTACTTCTTTTCCGTCGTAAATATAGTAGGCGTAATATTCTCTTATTTCCACCTCTTTATTGCTAATTCTGCCACGAGTATCATCAAAAGAAGAACGATTTACAGTAGTTTCAAAATTGTATTCTCCATCGTTAGTTTTAGAGTATAGCTTTATGCCGTCCATTGGCTTTTTCTGATATGTAATACGAGGTACACCAGCTATTGGTTCAACTTTTAATTTTGGCCTTTTGTTGTTGGTTTCCTCAGTCTTTTTTTCATTTAGCAGACCCAATTCTCTTTTTACATTTTCAGGAATAGTAGGGTCTGAATCGATCTCATTTTTATAATTACGAAGCGATTTGTTGCATGTGCTTTTGCTACCAGTAAGCTCTTGGCGCTTATTGCGAGCTGTTTGTAAACATTCATTTTTCTCTTTCCGTAATTGTTCTACCTCTTGTAGTTCCGCAATTAAGGCCTCGGTAGCCTCTTTGGGTAAGATGCCCTGTTCTACATAAGCAGGAGCCTTTTCAATGAAATTTTCTGTTTTTTCAGAATATTCTTCTTCCGATGAACTGATAAAACTTTTAACCGTTGTAATAATAGTAAGTATAAAACTCATGATGATTCTTTTTAAAATTTGTAAATATTAAGTGTCTATATTAAAGCTAGAAAACTTGCCAAGAAAAAACACGGAAAAATATATTTTTTATTGATCATCAGGTCGAAAGGCCAGTGTTTTCAATGCTTTCAGAAATCAATAAATTATTAATGTATGATTGATATTAGGATGAATTTGAATTTACAAACTCAAAAATATTGATTAAGTTTAATAATAAAAAAGCCTAAAACAAGAGATACACAAGGATTTAACTCTAGCATAAGATTGGGTAATGTGCAGATTGTTAGTTATTAAAGTGTATTGAGTGGGAAACTGTCAAAAATTAAGGTTTAGCTTGATAAATAATTTTATGGCTATATAATATACAAGGAGTAAAATGCTGTATGATACAAATAGTAGGCAAATTAAAAAGTTTTGTATTCTGTTACAAAAGTTATACATGTAAATAGAAATCAATTAAAATCTAACAATTTAGAGTTTGTAAACAGCCCATATTAGTTTGTAAATTGCTCATATTAGTTTGTAAATCGCCCATATCAGTTTAAAAACAGGGCAAATCAGTTTTAAAACAGCTCAAATCAGTTAAAAAACAGCCCATATTAGTTTGTAAATTGCTCATATTGCTTTGTAAATTATCCAAATTAAACAGATTCCACATCAGAATGAACTGTTTTGCTTGGCCAAAAAATTAACCGTGAAAGAATAAAAATGGTGCTAATATCGAACCAGGTTTATCCAGAATAATTACTGTTTACTTCTGGATAGTTTTTTTTATATTTACATACTGTTCATCCCATTAAGAACAAAATTATTCTACTACATGATCAACGCTTTGCACAATTACATCGGTTTTCTTCACGAAACAGCTTGGATAATAGTTATGGAGACCGATATCTAGTATATCAAGAAAGATTAGAGCATAAAAAAAGCGACACACGCCGCTTTAAATGTTTTCACAACGGAAGAATACTTGGAAAGAGCGATGTTAAAGTTGTAATTCAACACATCAAAGATACATTTTGTAAGAAAATTTATTTCAATGTGATATTGATTTCTTTATCCACAACTGGAACTTTTCAATTGCGAATTTTTGGCACTTTATGCTTGCACCTGTCCATATTGTATTTTCTAGCATATAATCGGAAAGAAAATAATCAAGCTGAACTCGATTAAAAATATTTTTTGTTAAAATTGTTTCTATGATAAAGGCTAGCCATTTAAAAACAGCTAGCCTTTCTTTTTACAATTCTATCTCTTTGTATTTTTCAACATATTTATCAAATACTTTATAAGCTTTGAGTTTTTTTATGTGCTCATAGTTTTGTAAATCATCGTATTTACGTACTAATATTTGTGCAAACGGGTTATTCTCATAATTAGAATTGCCTAGTTTTTGTCTGTGTTCGTTTAAATAATATTCGTACATCGTTTCGGGTTTTATACCGCTTTCAATAGCTACATCATGAAATTTGTATATGCTATCCTCTCTATCTACATCATCGGTATAGTATCGAATATAATCGTAGAATTCTTGAAAATAAGGATAAGCTTTTTTATAAGCCGTTAGATATAATAAATGTTTAAAGTAGTTAAAGTTGAAGTGATAAACACTGTTGATTACCTCATAATATTCAAAATGAGAAAAATCGTATAATTTACTTAATACAAGCTTGTCAAGCTCTTCAACAGACAGTTTGCTGTCTAAATATTGATAGAAATAATCAGTACACTCTTGAGCTTCGGCTCTGCGTGCAAGTTTTTCTTCTTGGTTCATTTGCCAAATACTTTTCTCACCGTCTATTTTACGAGCAAAATATTTTAAAAGAATATCTTTAATGTGGTACTCACATAGTCGAGAATATTCTTTACAAGATTTAATATCGTTGGCACGTTTTAAGAAAGTCTGTCTGTTTTCAATATCTAAATAAAATATAGAGTCTTTTATTGCCTGCTTGCGTGCTTTCTCTCTTGCAGCAAATAATGGCGATTCATCTTCGTCAACTTCATCTGCATAACAATACTCATTTAAAAGTGTATTGTAGATGTCTTTTAAAAAGTTTCCTTCTTTAATTTCTCTTCGTCTTGAATCTTGAAATTGCTTTTGGCAAATGAAAATTTTAAAGGCTATTATGTATTTTTGATCAATTTTAAGATCAATCAATAAATCTTCAAAATGATTAAACTCTTCAAATTCTATTTCTCTAGAGTAGTAATCGTTTCTAAAATCTTTAAATGCTCCATATAATGTTTTAACAGGAGCAGTTTTTAAGATCAGATTAAACATTCTTAGTAGCTGTTTTTGAAACGGAGTAGGAGCTACTTTGGCAACATATAGTAGAGATGTTATAGCCAATGTGGCAGAATCGGATTGAAAAATAATGTTTTTTCTATTTTTTAGCTCTTCAAGAGTATCATTTAGTTCATCATCTTCAAAAAGAAGTAAATCGTCAACTACTTTTAGCATGTCTTCTTCAGATGGCGCACTAGCAGGTTTACCCGGTTTAAAAGATTGCATAATCTTTTTTTCTTCCTCGTTAAGCGAATCCATTCCTCCCTTCATTAATTTTTCTATAATTTCTCTAGGTGGAGCTTTAGGTTTTGGTCCCTCCACATATTCAAATATGCAGTTTATAACATCGCTTATCTCTTGTTTGTTTTTTTTAGAGTGTTGTATTCTTCGTGAGGTTTCTTTAATTCGCCATTTAAGAGTTGTAAAGATATTTTCTTGGTAGAATTCAATTACTCGTCTAAGATGAGGACAATTTAGATTAGACAGATCCTGCATTTCTGCATAAATAATGTAGGCAATACAAATTAATTGAGATCCTCTTGCATATTTTTGTTGTTGCAATTCTGGCGAAACAGCTAAAATATCCGGATCGTGTGCATGAATAGATTGTTCAATTAATGAGTCTAGTAATTTTGTAAATACCTCTGGATTCTTTTTATATAAACGATGAATGTTTCTTAGCTTAATTAAACCTATATTACGTGTGAAGCTTGAATTAAGTTCCAAAAGCATTCTTTGCATTATTTCGTCATCGCTAAGCTGGCCAATAGAGAATTTTTCAACAAGTTCATCTTCACTCATCAACTCCAGATTCTCACATATTAATTCAATTTCATCAGGAGTAATTAGCTTTGTACCTGTGAGTTTTATTAATACCTCTAGTGTTCTTATTGCTTTTTGCTTGTTTCTATATTCGTCTTGATCTTCTAAATCGTAGCTATCAGCATTAAGATAAGCAGCTGTAAATCCATCAAGAATATCTACAAGAGTAACATCTTGATTAAGATCCTTAGACAACTTCATATCGCCCGATCCATAATACTCTAAACGCTTGTATAGCTTTAGTTTCTTTTGATAGGCAAGTTTACGTATGTTTATTTTTTCAAGCTCATCAATAATTTCTGCTTGTTCGCCAGTTTCAATATAGTTTAAAATCTGAGCACCATTTTCAAATCCATCTAAATAAAAGCTATTGTTAATTTCATGATCCAGGTAAGCTTCATACTCTGCAAAGAACGGATCGCTTGTAACTTGGCTTAGAGTTTCATCTCCATACGATCCTATTTTTTGAAAGTAGTATTGATTACGTGGTATGTCTTTAATTGCTTCAAAGATTGCATTATTAATTTCTGTAATTTCATCTTCAAGTCGATTACCATGAATTTTAAAATTATCAAAATCGTCTTTAACAAAGTCTAAGTTTAAATCCTTATAACTTTCTCCATGATTGTCATAAGCATCTAATTCAATAATATTATCATAGATTTCTGTTAGTTTTTCAATAATATCATACAGAAAGGTTCTATCATCTTCATAATCGGCATTTATTTCTTGCGGATACTTTATAAAAGATTCTAGAAGATATTTTTTATAGAGATTGTACTTTTCTTTATCCTCAAGTAAGGCTTTAAAAAGATTTATCTCTGCACCATCATACTCCGAGAAGCAATAGTATAGCTCGTTAAATTTGTTGTAGGCAAACATTTTAATAATGTCGTTGCTAAAGCCATACTTATTGAATAAGAACAGTAAATGTCCAGAAACATGATACTTTATCTGATTATAATCGCTACTACGAGAAATAAACTCACCTGTTAAATAAAGATATGATGGATTTTTAAGAGCTAATACAACCAGTATGCTTATTCCAAAGTAAGCATCGCTAGAGAAGAATAATTCGTTAGAAGAGTCTACTTTAATTGAATATTCCACTAACTCTTTACAAAATTCAATTATAAACTCTTCTAAGCCATTTTCTAAAGCATGTTGAAATACTACAATATGAGAATAGTTTGTGTAAAAGTCCTGTCTGTTTAATTGTTCAAACGTTAATCTAGAAAGATTATCCATTTGCTCTTGGCTAGGATCATTTGGATTTAAGAACCTAGAGTACTCCTTTATATCATCAATCTTTAAAAGATCAGAGTTTTCAAATAAGTTTTTGTTTGTAGGCACAAAAGCAGGAACCAAGTCTATTACCTGTCCTGTTTTATATGCACTTTGCATATCGGCTCTAAATTCTATAAGAGCTTGTTCTATTGAGGCTTTGTTTTTTATGTCTACCTTAATGGTTTTTTGTGTCATAAATGCTGATAATTAACGAAAAAAATAAGGAGCAATTTATTTGCTCCTAGAAAAACAATGTATATGTTACAATCTATCCTTAAATTATGAGTAAACTTGACTTTGAATTCAATTTACTTATTTATCGAACTGAGCTTATTAATTTTTGTCAACGTTTTTTTAGCTTGTATATTATTGATAATTAATAAATGTAGAGAAAAGCATTGCTTACTATTCATAAAATGCAGTCCCATAAAACTTGTCAAATATACATATTTATGCATATTGAACTAAACGATAAAGAAGAGAATGTTTTTAAGTACCTTAATGTTAGGCTTGAGTTGTGCAAAAAATATTTTTAATTTGGTAAAGAATAAAAACAGAAAAAAGATCTATGGATAGTAAAAAACAGAATGTTAAAGATAAGTCCGGAATTTGTGTAGTTATCAACATAAAGTAAGCTGATTTTTTCTTGTATCTTAAGTGTGTTCAAACGAAAAGAGATACAAAATGAATACCAGTTTTCTATATCATAGTTTTGGTTTAACTAACCAAAGTGTTCTTCATATAGAATACAAAAATGGATCAAGATAAACAGGAAAAGCAAAAACTGGATAAAATATTAGAGCTCAATAAACCTCTTGCAATTGCTTATTCTTTAAAGCAAGAGGCTATTTCAATCAATTGAAATAGCCTCTTACTTTAAATAAAATATGATGTTGGTAGTAGTTTATTCAGCATCTTCAAGGTGATCCATCCAGATTTTGTTAATCTCGTTGTAATCGCCTAAACCTTTCATTACCGTATTAACAGTGTAACCTTTTCCTTCTAATCTCTCTTTCCAAGATTGTTCTGCAGGATCAGTTTCACCAGTGTTACCATTCATATCGTTATTTGCATGATCACCAGCAATAGACATTAATGGAGTAATGGTAACTTTGGTCGCTTTTGGAGAAAGTTTATCCAATTCGGCAAGAATACCGCCTATTGAAGTTGTTCCTGCATCGAAACCAATCCCTTCTACAGTACCCACAAAGAAGTTAGCATTGATTTTTTGAAGTTCATTTTGAAGTTTTAAATACTGAGCATCTGCTGCATGTGGAGTACCGTGACCCATAAACAATACTGGACCTTCAGTAATTTCAGTGGCAAATTTATCAGCCATAATTTCAGCAACAGCTTTAATATCAGCATCGCTATCTAACAATGGACGACCAACTTTAACCGTTACACCTTCATATTTGGCTTTAAATTCAGCAATTGCCTCTTCCAATTCATCAAACTCTTCACCTGGGATCACATGTAAAGATTGAACATCGAATTTAGAAAAACCATCTTTAAACATGATTTCCAATGCTTCTTCTGGAGTATCATTGTCGATAATTTTACCATTCAATGATCCTTCACCATTACCTTGACGCAATTTGTTGATGATAAGGTCTGAGGTATAACCCCATTTGATCGTTTTATCAGCAAATCTTTTTTTAGCTACATTGTCAATGTTCTTGAATGTTTCTTGTGGGTCAGGGAATGAAGATCCAAAAGTTACCAATAGGATACCATCTTTGTCACCTAGAGTGTTTTTGTCATCATTGTCGTCGTCACTACATCCAGTGAATACCATTGCTAATGCGCATAAAGCGATAGCTGATTTCTTGATTAGATTCATTTTTCTTTTGTTTTTGTTAATTTGATTTTATTGATAATTCCCAAAGGAATTTTAATTTATTTGCTAAAGTTTACATTCAATCCAACAAAGAGTGTTCTTCCCGGATTTAAGGTTCCGTAATGTGAACCATAGGGTCTGTCATCCACATAATCAAACAGGTTGTCGATTCCTGCAGTGATGCGAATTTTGAAGTTCTCCCATTTGTTAATGCTGAGGCTCGAGGAGAGTTTCCATAGTTGGTAAGCATCAGCATAACTTCTCTCCAAATCTTCTTCCAAATAGAAACGATCTGATTTGTAAACCCCAGATAAATTGATATTTAATCTCTTCTTGTTCCATCTTTCTGTCCAGGATAATTTCCAGGTGGCGCTATGTTCTGATATTCCATTTAACCTGATGTCCTGTGTTAAGTTCTTTGCACTCACATAGCTGTAGCTACCATTGAATAATAGTTGAGAAAATACCGGAAAGCTAAAATGCCAATCAACCCCTATAGTTCTTGCATCATCTATATTGTAACGCTTTTTGGTTTCCTCAATTCCTCTACGTGCATGATCGTATGTAGTTGGAATGATCTTATAATCGATTTTGTCGTAGATTCTATTCAGATATATATTTAGGCCTGTTTTAAACTTGTTGGCCTTAAACTCACTTGATATAGAAAAGTAGTGTGATTTTTGAGCTTTCAAGTCTTCATTACCAAGATATAGGCGATACATGCCCATGCGGTTGCTTTCGTAGTAATAGTATAACTCTTTTAAAGTAGGACTTTTAAAACCATTAGAGTAGGTGAATCTATGAGTGAATTTAGATTCTTTGTACATCATGCTTAGTTTTGGAGTTGCTGAGAATCCTGTTTTATCATGGTAAAGAGCTCTAAGACCAGCTACCAAATCTAATTTTTTACTTAGCTTCATTTCATCCTGAACATACAAAGAGTATGTATAGGCATTAACTTTAGGTGTGGTTAACCTGTATCTTGCTTCAAGATATTCGCCTCTAAGCTCAGTTCCAAAACTTAGTTTGTTCTTATCGTTGATGTTAAAGACCCCTTTAATCTGCGAAATTACATTTACCACATCCGAATTTTTAAATCGGTCTCCCGGATAATAAGTTTTCTTAATTACATCGGTACTGGTAATATAGCTTTCGTTGTATTTGTAGGGATATTCGGTGTAATACAAGTAATTGTTTACATCAAAATTGAAACTTAGGAAGTTTTTATTTTTTAACTTGTATTGGCCACCAAATGAAATAGCCCTGTTATTGTAATAGTAATTGTGCATTTGTGCTCTGAAAGGAAAATACAAGGTTTTTTCGTACCAGGACAGATCCATATTTAAACTTAACTTTTGGTTCACCTCATATTCAAAAAACTGGCTAATCGTATATGCCTTACTTTTATTTACAGGCTTGTAGTAGGTATGAACCAAAAATGGCAAATCGTGATTGGATTCCCACTTGTTATTAAACTTCATGGAATTCAATTGATATCCGGCTTTTTGCTTGTAGTTGAAAGTAGTTTTACCAGATAATTTACCTTTACTGAATGTGAAAGAGTTCAGTTGTTTAAAATCTCCGTAAGCACCTAGACGAGAACTGCTGTTTGCAGATAGTTTCCCTTTTACTTTTTTGGTTATGATATTGATTACTCCAGCTATGGCATCGGATCCATATAGGGTAGAGGAAGCACCTTTTACCACTTCAATTTGCTCAATGTCTGCTGAGTTGATTCTGTTTAAATCAGCATATCCACCAACACCGCCAGTTAATCTTTTGCCATTCAAAAGGATCAATACATAGTCTTTGCCCAAACCATTAATTTTGATATTGGAACCCATGGAGCTGGTGGTATAATCAATAGAAGAGGAGATACCCGAAATGATTTCTTCTACATTTCTGCCCGAAATATCAGCAATATCATCTTTGGTAATGATTTCTGTTTGAACAGGTACATTATCAATTTTGTAATGGGTTCCGGTACCCGTAACAACGATAGGAGAAATGGTAAAAGATTTTGGCTGCAATCCAATATTGAAATTTTTGGAAGCATTTAACTCAATTTCCTGGCTGAACTTTTCGTACCCAAGAACGGAAACACAAAGGCGGTATTTGCCTTTTGCAATGTTGGTTAAGGAATACTGCCCACTATTTTGTGTAGTTGTTGTGTTTAGACTATCTAGATAGACGTAAGCAAAATCAATTCCTTCCTTGGTGTTTTTGTTGTACACCTTGCCATTTAGGCTAAAACTTTGTGAGAATGCAGAAAAACATACTACCTGCATTAACATCATGCAAAAAATCTTATGCATAGTAAAAACATACTAATGCATTCCTGGAATATATGAGGTGAATGAAATCAGAAAATATACTCAAATCATCATTAACTTCTTTTCCCGGAAGCAATAATTAAACAATATCTCCTGGCAGGTTTCCTGACTTTCCCGATTCTCAACTCCTTCCCATCCCTAAAGGACAGTGGATTTTGACTGTTGAGAACGAATTAATATCCATGGACATTAACGAGATTTACAGTAGCGGGTACTGTTCCGGATTTACACCGGATTCCCTTTTAACTCCTTTTGCTGAATGCAAACGGAGCACCAAAAGCTTTGCAAATGTATTCTTTTTTATTGATTATAAAATGTAGGGACTTGTTTTTGTCGCATGTTAATCAACATGTCTAGAATTGAAAAAAAACATTGATACAATAAGTTTTTGTTAATCAGTCTTTTTCTAAATCTTATAATTGTCAGGTAAATTGATGGGAAGTGATTGGTTTGATATGATCATATGTTATCTAACTAATTTGGATTCCGTTTAATGATCTCATTTATAATATTTATCAAAATTCATTTTAAACATTACTTTTGTATTCAATTTCTTCGTGATGGACATGATTTTCTGTCTGTAATCATTTGTGAGTTAATACGTTTGGTGTTTTAAATTATCTTGGATCAATGAATTTTCGTAACAAATCTATCATTTGGGTTGGTTCCATTATTGTTGTTGCTTTTGCAATAACTGCCTATTTTATTGGTGAAAAAATGACTCAATCCACTCGAAAGATGAGTGTAGACTTGGCTTTAGCTAAGGCGAATAATAGCTTACTAATTGTTGAAACTGAAATTGAAAAAATTTGCAGGCAAGCTGAACTTTTTACGGATGCAGTGGAAGAATTTGCTTATGGTCAAGAAATCCCTTTGATTAAAGAGATACTACAATCAGATTTAATTGAAAGTTCAGAAATATCTGCTCGTTGGTTTATTAGAGTAGACGAGAAAGATAAGGTAAGTGGGATTGTTTTAGAAAAATCTGCTGATTCTATTCTGGTAAAATCTACTTCTCCTATTCATGAAAAAATACTTTGGGATCAACTGAAAAATTTAAAAGGTACGGTTTTAACTCAGCCTTACAAAAACGATCATGGTAAGGAACTCATCAGTATTTTAACACCGGTAATTGTAAATTCACATATTAACGGAATCATAGGTTTTGATATAGATCTGAGAAAGTTTCAGCAGGTGTTCTATGATAATAAATCGCTAAGAAGAGCATATGTTAGTATCATTTCGAAAAATGGTATTTGTATTACACACCCTGATGAAGATTTGATTGGAAAGCAGGTAGCAAATCATCAGGATTCCAGTGTTATGCACCTGGCTTTGCGTTCGGGAGAAAAGCAACAGAAGGAAGTAATATCAGAATATTTAAACCTTCCTGTAATGAGGGTATATAAACCCATTCGAATTGCAAATGGCGATGATTATTGGCTCATAACGGTTAGTGTTCCTTTGTTTAACGTGAAGGAATCGGTAATTGAAATGCGCAATTTGGTATTTCTAATTGGATTGGTTCTGGCTCTTTTGCTTATGGTTTTTCTCTATTTTTCTCAGCGCCGTTGGCTTTATGAGTCTACCAAAAGGAGAAGAGCGGAAAAACGCCATTTGAATGAGGTAAGCAAATTGTCTTCTATTATGGATAGTACCGATCAAATTATGATTTTTTCAGTAGGTCACGATTACAAGTATACTAGTTTTAATACCGTGCATAAAGAGGAGGTATTGGAATTTGAAAATGAAATCATTAAGGAGGGGAAGAGTATTTTGGATGCGTACTATGGAGATTTTCGCATCAAAATGAAAATGTATTTGGATAGAGCTTTAGGTGGAGAACACTTTTTAGTAGAATACCAGCGTCATGGAATAGATTATCAGCAAATATTTAATGCCATTTCGGATGCGGATGGTAAAGTTGTTGGGGTAGCAAGTTTTAAAGTTGATATCAGTGAAACCTTACAGTTGAGGAAAAAAGCACAAGAGGAAGAAGAGGAGAAGGTAAAGGCTCAGTTAAAGAATATCAAAAATCAAATTAATCCACATTTCCTTTTTAATTCCTTAAACTCATTGTATGCCTTGGTAGATGGGGAGCCTAAATTGGCTCGTAAGTTCATTGTGAATTTATCGAAGGTGTATCGATATCTGTTAGACAGTAACAACAGTAATTTGATTCAACTGAAACAGGAAATGGATTTTATAAAGCAATACGTTTTTTTACAAAGAATCCGTTTTGGTGAAAATCTAATACTGGAATATGATATCCCTGAGGAGGCAATGCAATATAAACTGCCATCTGTAAGTATTCAATCATTGGTTGAGAATGCCATCAAACACAATGTTATTACCAGCGATAAGCCACTTACCATTCGAATAAAGGTTACCCAGGAAAATTATCTTTTGGTTGAAAACCCTTATCAGCCACGTACCGATTTAAATCATTCACCAGGAACAGGACTGAAAAACCTTGATGCTTTGTACTCTTTCCTTGGCGATAGAAGACCGTATTACGGCATTGAGAAGGAACATTTTATTGCAAAGTTGCCTTTGTTTTAACAAATCCATTGACTGCCTGAATCCATTCGTACCATTTTTTTTGTCTTTCACTCCCCAATATTTCGGATTCACTCCTTTCTTTTTCCTTGTGAGTTCGAAATAATTCACTTTTGTTTCGAATTCTTGCTTGGAGCTGCTAATGCAGTAGCAATAATGAATGCGAAACAACAAATATGAGGAGGTCATCAGTGTTTTGTTGATCTCTTTGAAACAAATCATTATAAATGAATTTAAATACAATTACACCTACTAAGTCGATTGGGAAGCTGATGATAATAGCTTGCATTCTGGGGGGCATGCATGCTAATTCTTTAGCATCAGAGATCCATTCGACTTCTCCTGAAGATGGAATCTTTAATTTTTGGAAAAAGAAGAAGAAAGAAACAAAAGTGGATTCTACCACAAGCAGTAAATCTAAATCAGATTTAAAAGCTTATGGAGAAGTAATCACATCTGATGCTCACACAAAACAGGGTGTCATCAACATCCACCGTGTAAAGAAAGATTACTATTTCGAAATTGCTGACTCTTTAATGGGACGCGATTTTCTTTTAGTGAATAAGATTTCAAAGGTTCCTTCTCAAGTGAACGAATTGGGTTTGAACAAGGGGATCAACTACCAAAACCTATTAATTCGCTTTGAAGCAGATACCCTGGAAGAGAAAATCTGGGTGAAGACTTACCATCCTTATTACGAAGGAAAAGAAGGGGATGCAATTACTCAATCGGTAAAAGACAATTACATTCCTTCAGTTCGAGAAGCTTTCGAATTGGCTTGTGTTGGAAAAGATTCTACATCCTATGTTTTTAAAGTAAACAAGGTGTTTGATGGATCTGAAAAGAGTTTGAATGATTTATTTGGAGTATTGGGAATGCCTGGTAGTGCTATTAAATCATTGTCTAAAATTAGTGCAGCAAAAAGTTTTCCTGAGAATGTGATCATGAAATCACTTTTGACCACTAAGGCGGAAGGGATTACTGTTTCGATAGAGGTGACTTCTAATATTGTACTGTTGGCCGAAGAACCAATGAAGCCTCGTTTTGCAGATAGAAGAATCGGCTACTTTACGACAAAGCATTTCTATTATAAAGATGATCAGCAAGCTGTTGAGAATCGTGAATTTGTAAACCGTTGGAGACTGGAGCCTAAAAAAGAGGATGTAGAAAAGTATTTGGCTGGTGAATTGGTAGAACCTAAAAAGCAAATTGTATACTATATCGATCCGTCAACTCCACCACAATGGAGACAAGCCATTAAAGACGGAATTACAGATTGGCAAGCAGCTTTTGAGCAAGCAGGTTTCAAGAATGCCATTATTGCTAAAGATGCACCTGTAGATGATCCTGATTTTGATGGTGATGATGTTCGTTTTTCAATGATTACTTATGCAGCATCAAGCCAGGCGAATGCTATGGGACCTTCTGTTGTTGATCCTCGTTCGGGTGAAATTATTGAAGCAGATGTAATTTGGTGGCACAATGTAATGACCGCTCTTCATTCATGGATTAGAATTCAAACAGGAAGCATTGATCCTAAAGCGAGAGATAACAAATTTACAGATGAACATATGGCTCATGCCATTCGTTTTGTTTCTTCTCATGAGATTGGTCACACTCTTGGATTGATGCATAACATGGGAGCTTCATATGCTTTCCCGGTTGATTCATTAAGATCAAAGACTTTTACGAAGAGAATGGGAGGTACAGCACCATCTATTATGGATTATGCTCGTTTCAATTACGTGGCTCAACCTAATGATGGTGTAAAAAACATCACCCCACAAATTGGGGTGTATGATAAATATGCCATTGCATGGGCATACCGTTGGATCGATAAGAATACTCCTTGGGATGAGTTGCAAGTATTGGGCAATATGATTCGTAAACATGAAAACGATCCCTTGTACCATTACGGACCTCAGCAATCTGGCAAGAATACAATTGACCCTTCGGCACAAAGTGAAGACCTGGGTGACAACTCAATGAAAGCAGGTCGTTATGGATTGAAAAATTTGAAGCGAATTGTTCCTGAAGTAGAAAAATGGACTTATGAAGAAGGCGTAAGCTATGAAAAGGCAGGTAAAATGATGATGGGAGTGATCGGACAATGGTTTACCTATGCCAATCATGTAATTGCAAACATTGGTGGTATCTATTTGGATCAACCAGTTTATGGTGAAAACAAAGCAGCATATGCTCATGTTGAAAAAGCCAAGCAAAAGGATGCAGTTCAATACATCATTGATGAAGTTGTTAAAAATCCTGAATGGATTACCAATGCTGAGATCTATAAAAAAACATATCCAATTCGTGAATCAGTTATCGGTAACATTGAGTATGCACCAACAACACTATTCAGAGATTTGAATTCTCAGCTTTTCTTTTCAATTCTTAAAGATGAGCGATTGCAAAGAATGTTGCAAAACGAAGCGATGAATGGTAAGAAGGCTTACTCCGTAACCGAAATGATGAAAGATCTTCATAATGGTGTTTTTGCAAAAACCATTAAGCGCCAAAAGCTGGATGTCTTTACACGTCAGATGCAGAAAAACTTTGTGGACAACTTAATCATTACCCACAACAAAACCATGGTAAAGACTACCAAGAAAACACTACATGACAATCACAATCATTGTGGTTGTGGGCATCACAATCGCATGCCAATGCTTTGCGATTATGCAGTGAAAAGTAAGGATATGTTTGACAATGGCAGTGAAGTAGAGGATATGGAAAGCAAGTATGCCGACAGAAATATTTTCTATGCCACGAGCGGCAGGGTATCAGATGTGGTTTCAGTGAAACGAGGGGAGCTGATGAGAATACGAGATCTGCTTAGAAATAGAGTAACAATTTATGATGAAGCTACCAAGTTTCATTATCAAGATTTACTTCTTCGAATTGAAGAAGCCCTTAATATACATCGATAATTAGTTAGTGCAGGTTGGGAGAGTTTAACTTCTCCTTACCTGTTTTTTCGTATAAAATAACCATTAATTAATAACCAATAAAAAACAAAAGTTTATGAGAAGAATGTTAACCTTGCTTTTGATCTTATTGCCTGCATTTGTTTGGGCACAGGAGATGAAGCTGATTAAGGGAAAGGTGCTTTCTGAGAGTGATGGCGATGTTCTGATTGGTGCTTCGGTTTATATCGACAAAGCAACAATTGGTGCTGAAACTGGAATGAAGGGAATTATTGAAAACATTAGCTTGGGAACCATTACAGATTTCGATGGAAACTTTAGCCTTGAAGTTCCTAAACAATTAAATACCATTTCATGTAGCTTTTTGGGTTTTGAAACTCAAGTGGTAGACATTAAAGGGAAATCTTTCGTTACCATTAAATTGGGTGAATCAACCAGTGAATTGGGAGAGGTTATCGTTACAGGTTACCAAAAAATTGAAAAACGAAAAGTAACTTCAGCAGTTGTTAAAGTAAATGCTGATAACATCCAACAGGCAGGGGTAGTAAGTGTTGACCATATGCTTAGTGGACAATTAGCTGGTGTTACTGCTGTTACTCAGAATGGTGCTCCTGGTGCTCCTGCTAAAATTCGCATTCGTGGTACGGTATCACTTTCTGGTTCACAAGATCCTCTATGGGTTGTTGATGGCATGCCTTTGGAAGGAAATGATGTTCCTGATTTTAGCGACAAAGACAATATCGACCAATTGTACAATTCTTCGATTGCAGGTTTTAATCCATCAGACATTGCTGACATTACGATTTTGAAAGATGCTGCTGCAACTGCGATTTATGGTGCTCGTGCTGCAAATGGTGTAATTGTAGTAACTACCAAAAATGGTAAACAAGGAAGTATGAGAGTTAGTTTTTCCTCAAATACCACTTTTACCCAACGACCTGATCTAAGTCAATTAAATTTGCTTAATTCTAATCAGAAAGTAGATTTGGAATTAGGTTTGGCAGCTCGAACCGATTATTCATATAGAAACGGTAATGGTGGGGTTGCTAGAATATTAGACCAGTATAACGATAGACAGAATTATTTAGATAATGGATTCTCAGGCATCTCCAATAATGCACAAGCAGATATTAATGCCTTAAGAGCTATTAATACTAATTGGGAAGATTTATTGTATCAAACTGCCGTAAACCAGGATCAGAGTTTAAGTGTTTCTGGCGGAAATGAATTTGCCACATATTATTTTTCTGCAGGATATCACGGAGAAAAAGGTACTACCATTGGAACCTCATTAGATAGAATCAATTTGACTTCAAAAATAAGATTGAAATTAAATGAGAAGATGAACTTTGGTGCAGCTGTTTTTCTTTCACAACGTAAGACAAAGGGGTACCTAACAGGCTCAGATTTATTTACAAATCCTGCTTACTATTCAAGAACAGTAAATCCTTATCAAAAAGTGTTCAATGCTGATGGTTCATATGCATATGATAGAGAAACAACCGGAGCACTTGGAACACCACTCGATTTTAATATAATTGAAGAGCGTAGGAATACGTCTAATGAGTTGACCTCAAGAAATATTAATGCAATTTTCGACTTTGATTATAAAATTAGTAAGGGAGTGAAGTATTCTACTCAATTGGGTATACAAACTGAGGATAGAAGAACAGAGCAAATTGCGACAAAAGATTCTTACATTGGAAGAAGAACTAAGCACAATAGTAGATATACAGGTAAGAATGATAAAGGTGAGGATGTTACGCTTTATGATATCAATGAAGGTTTTATAAAAGTATGGGATGCAGATTTTTTCCAGTATAACTTAAAGAATATCATTGAGGTTAATAAAAGCATTAATGAAGATCATGAGTTTGATTTGATGCTAGGAAATGAAATACGTGCCAATGAAACAACTACGATCTATTCTGCCAATTATGCATTTGATAGATCTTCTAACAGTTCAGTAGCAATTGATTTTCATAATGCTGATGCCGCTAAAAGATTTAAGGGCTTTAATAAAAGTTTTGTGAAAAATACATTTGCATCATTCTTTTCTACTTTATCTTATTCTTACAAGCATAAGTATACATTATTTGGAAGTATTAGATACGATGGATCTAATTTGTTTGGAGTAGATAAAAAGTATAAGTATCAGCCATTATGGGCATTGAGTGGATCATGGAATGCAACTGAGGAGGAATTTCTAAAAAATGTAACTTGGTTGAATAGCTTGAAATTTAGAGCATCATATGGTTTGCAAGGTAATGTTGATAAAAGCACTTCTACCAATTTGATTGGAAATAAAGCTAGAGTGGAGATTTTACCTGGAATGGTTGAGGAGGTATTAAGAGTAGATAATCCACAAAACCCTTACTTGCGTTGGGAGAAAACCAGAACGTATAATGCAGGATTTGATGTTGCGATTTTCAAAAATGCAATTCGTGCAAGTGTAGATTTTTATCACAGAAAAAGTACAGATTTGATTAACTTGCGCGCCTTACCATTAGAAAATGGTTTCAACTTTGCACCAATAAACTGGGCCGCAGTTACCAATAAAGGGTTTGAAATTGGTATTTCAACCAGAAACATTTATAACAAAGATTTTGAATGGACTACAAACTTTAATATTTCAAGAAATATTGACAAAGTTGATAATATTCAAGTTCGTAACGATAGTTGGTTTCCTTCTGGAGTAGGTCGTCCTGTAAATGCCCTTTATGTGTTAAAAACTGATGGTTTGGATGAGAATGGAATGCCTGTTTTTGTGAAGGATGGTAAAAAAATGAATCTTCAGGAATTTGCAGGTATTGAATTGAAATGGGGTTTTTGGCCAACACCCACACTTTCACCAAAAGAGTTCAGAGAATTGTTTACTTATGCAGGAAGTGCTGATCCAAAATTTAGTGGGGGTATTATTAATACATTCAAATATAAAAACTTTGATTTGAGTATTGCTTGTAACTTTAACTTAGGTCAGAAAGTAAGAATTACTCCTCCTTATAACATGACAGAGTACGATCGAGCATTAAATACTACAACAGATATCTTAAATGCTTGGACACCAGAAAATACAAATACACATTTACCTCGCCTAATTGGCGCATCTACTGCAGATGGAGCTGTATCTGTTGAGCATCAATTGTATTCTAATAATGATCCGATTAATTATTTAAAGTATTTGGATATATGGATTAAAGAGATGAATTATTTGAGATGTACCAATATTCGCTTGGGTTACAGCTTCCCAAAACACATTTTGGAGAAAGTAAATTTATCGAGTGCTAGATTAAGTGTAGAGGCGCGCAATCCATTCGTAATCTCAAATAATTATGATGGTTATTTCGACCCGGAAACTTTTGGTAATATTTATGCACAGCCTATCGCCAAATCATATTCTATTGGTATTAATGTTGGTTTCTAAAATTACAATCATGAAAATATTAAAAAACTGTTTATATATATTAATGGCAGGAATATCTCTAACATCATGTGATGATTTTTTAGATGTTAAACCTGCTGATAAAGTGATTCCTGAAACTTATGAGGATTACAGAAAACTTCAAACGGGAGCTCACGAAGTTGGTTTAATTGATAGATCTAGATCTACCATCTTTACTGATGAAACTATTTTGGATGAATGGGGGGCTGAAGCAGAAGAGTTTCAGGATTATTATTTGTGGAAAACTGTGTTAGGTTCAAAAGCAAGAGCATTACCTTATCAGCAATTCTTTAAAGTAATTTTCTTTGAAAATGAAATTATTGCTCAGGCTGCTAATATGAAAGAAGGAAGTAAGGAAGAGATCGATCAATTGGTTGCAGAAGCTTACTTTATGAGAGCTTATATGCATTTTAATCTTTTAAATATGTATGCTAAGCCATATAATAAAGCAACTGCTTCAACGGACAATGGAGTGCCTATAGTAACTGAAATTGATATTGAACAAGCTTTTCCTGTAAGTACGGTTGAGGAGGTGTATACTCAGATATTATCAGATGTGGATAGTACTTTAAAGTACATTAATATAGATGAATATGGGAAAGGCTTAAATTATCGTGTTTCTAAAATTGCTACTTATGGTATTAAGTCTCGTATGCATTTGTATAGAGGAGAATATTTACTGGCTAAGAATGCAGCATTGGAAGCTTTAAAAATTAACGATCAGTTGGTTGATTTAAATATGGAAGATGCCACTATGCCATATCACTATACCTCGATTGAAAATGTTTTTGCTGCCGAACAAACATTTGATAATATTCTAAACTTTAATGTAAAAGTTTCTAATGAATTAATTTCCAAGTACAATGCGAAAGATTTAAGATTATCAAAATATTACTCAAGTAGTTGGGGTTCATATTCAGTAAATAAGGGTAGAGTACCAACTCATAAATGTAGTTTGCGAATTTCGGAATTGTATTTAATACTTGCAGAGAGTGAGGCGCAATTGAATGTGGATTTAGCTAAAGCAAAAGAGTATTTAAATACTTTAAAGAAAAATCGTTTGGAAGCTGATTTTTATGTGATAGAAGAGAGTAGAATTAATGCAATGAATCAAGACGATTTGATTGATGAAATTGCAGACGAACGTTTCCGTGAGTTGGCATTCGAAGGTCATCGTTGGTATGATTTAAGAAGAACAACTCAGCAAAGCATAACTCATAATTTTGGTGGAGAAACAGAAGTGTTAAAGCAGGGAGATCCTCGTTACACAATATCTTTCCCTCAGGAAGCAATAGACAATAATCCTAATTTGAGAGATTAGGACCGAGTAGCATATCATTTGAATCAAAAATTGGGGTATTCTGTAATGGAATGCCCCTTTTCTTTTGTAAATTGGCGCCTTCAAAACGTAAAAGGAGATGATAGAAGTAGTAATCATAGAGGATGAACAGTTGGCAGCACGTGAGTTGGAGAAGATGCTTCTTAACCTGCGTCCGGATCAAATTCAAATTACAGCACATTTAGAGAATGTTAAGGATGCTGTGAAGTACCTTTCTTCACATAAGCCTGATTTGATTTTTATGGACATTCATCTGGGCGATGGCAATAGTTTTGGCATTTTCGATAAAATAAGTGTTGATAGTCCCTTGATTTTTACTACTGCTTACGATCAGTATGCCATACAGGCCTTTAAGCAAAACAGTGTGGATTACTTGCTAAAGCCGATTGATCCGGATGATCTGGAAATGGCATTGCAAAAATTCGAAAAGACTTATCAAAACAAGGAAAGTATAGATTTGTCTTCTCTGCAACAGTCTTTAAACCATTTGGTGGCTGGAAATGCATACCAGGAGCGCTTCATGGTAAGTCTGGGCGATCGCTTGTGTTCTCTTGAGGTGGATAAAATTGCTTATTTTATGGCCGATGGAAAATCGCTTTACCTTTTTGGTTTAGATGGACACCGTTATTTGTGTGATGGGACTTTAAGCTCTTTGGAGAGTAAATTAGATCCCAAAAGATTCTTTCGCATCAACCGAAAGTTTATGGTGAGTTATGCCTCGATTATTGATATGCATTACTATTCGAAAACACGAATCAAACTAAATCTGAAGCCCGATCAGGCTGAATGCATTGATGCCATTGTGAGTCAGGACCGATGCAACGACTTTAAGAGGTGGTTGAACGACTGATGTGTTCAGCGGTGAGTTTGTTCTACAAGGCAGAAGAGAAATTTGTAATCACTTGAGTTCGATTAAAAAATCATTAAAATCCCCTGGGATTCTTTCTTTGTAAAATCAAAGCTTGAATAGATCTAACTTCTTGTAACAATATTCTTAATCGAACTCACTTGCTTATATTTTTAGTGGTTTAGATGACCCATTTACTCATCATCATCATCACCTCGCATCAAATCAATCATATTAGAAAGAGCTTTCATCGATTTTAAAACAGATTCTTCAGTTTGTTGATGATACTCTTCGTTTGCAATATTTCTTAACTCCTCTAACTTTTCTGAATCAATCTTTCTTTTTTTGTGATTGCTTCTTTTTAGCTTCGTGATTCTTTTTACTTTCTTTTCCTTCTTGTTTTCTTCTTTCTTCTTGTTTTCTTCTTTCTCCTTATTTTGAGCTTTCTCTAATTTTCGTTTAGCGGCCAATTTATCATTCATCCTTTTAAATCGGGCTTCTTCTTGCTTTGCTTCCATCTTCTTTTGCAATTCAATCATTTTAAGCTGATTGTAGTCGGAAACACACTTGCTTGCAAATTCTTCAGGAGATAGACCTAGTTCAATATTAGCCTTTATCTGTTCATAATATCTAAAAATAACCTTAGCATTTCTATCCATTTATATCTGTTTATATGATTATTTAACATTAATAAAAAGCTCAGTAGAAGCATGAGCATTGTAAAATTAAAAAAAATGACGACATATTGTATATGATATAAAATTAATTCATCGGAAGATTGCATGGAATATATTTCTCCTCGGTATTTTTATGAGCACTACAAAATGCCAGACATATCATATGAGCAGATTTTTATTGGTTTCGTTGATCGTTAATGGATTTATCTGAGCTTAACAAAAAAATATAAACAGATGAAATGAACATGCAAGTTTAAATTAAAAAGTTGCACACAGGTGATGATTAAAATTTTCATGAGAGTTCCATATGGCAACTTTAGACAAATTATAATCATATGAAAGATATCATTGAGTTTCGAATATCTACACATTTTGGAAGACAACTATTCACTGATAAACAATTATATTTGCAGCCTTAATTAGGAATAGAGATGATAGATACACTAGAACAAGGATTTTTTGGAATTGGAATACAGAATGGAAAAACACCCGAGAATTTAGGGGTGTTGTGGCGATCGGCACAGAACATGGGAGCCAGCTTTATTTTTACCGTTGGCAAACGCTATGCAAAACAAGCCTGCGATACGCACAAGGCCACAGGAGCCATGCCGTATTTTCATTACGACAATTTCGATGATTTTTATGCCCACCTGCCAAAGGGAGCGGTTCTGGTAGGAGTGGAGCTGGACGATAAAGCCGTAAACCTGGAAGAGTTTAAGCATCCACGCCGTTGTGTATACCTTTTGGGCGCCGAAGACAATGGCTTAACCAAAACTGCCATCGAAAAATCGCATCACCTGGTGAAATTCGATACTCGCCTAAGTGTAAATGTTTCGGTTGCCGGTAGCATCATCATGTACGACAGAAACCTGAAAGCCAAGTTTGGACAGACCATGTATTAGATTGGTGGGGATTGACATGCTAAGCATCTCCAATGAATATGATGATACTTAGCATGGTCACAATTATCACTTAACAATTACAATCGGGAAATCTTGTCCATATACATATGTGGTTGGATATTGAGCTTCTCCCTTGTATTTTTCTGATAGTTCTGGAACTTTATCATTTAAGAATCTACTCAATTCTTTTACTGTAATCTTATTGTCTTTTGATCCACCATCAGCGTGGCCTTTTAAGCCTTGCAATATGGCATAGGTGAAAATACCGTGGCCCAATGAGGCAAACTCACTTGCAAACTGTTCCGACTTACTGGCAGTAATCCAATACGTTCCTGTACTCCTGGCCAATTGAGCAATGGCTTTTTCTTTTGCAGCACCTCTCGATGCCAAAAGCTCGGTCATACCGCCACTCTGACAAGCATCAATGATAAACAATTGTTTTTGTGCTTTCAATTTTGTGGAGAAAGTTTTCAATTCATTGGCAGAAATGCCTTTTGATTGAAGCATTGATAAGTTTCCATACATTTGAGTAACATCATAGGGTACCATGTAGAACTGCGATTTACTTTCTTCGCTCATTACACCATGCCCTGCATAGTAGAATATGAATACATCTTCCTGATGAGCAGTATTTTTTAATCTTTCAAATTCTTGTACAATTCTTGTTCGGGTTGCCTCTTCATTTTTGATATAAGTAATGCTAATATTTTCATATACATCATTACAACCATTTTTTACTTCGTTAAGAAAGCTTGATGCATCCGCTTCGGCATAGTTGAGTTGATAGCGTGGGTTTTTATATTCGTTAATACCGATGGCCAATAAGTGTAAGTTGGTTTTTTGAATGCTTCCTTCATGGAAAACAGTAATCTCTTGTGGAATACTTTCCGTTCTTTGCTTGTTAAAAGCAGTCGCACGAATTCGGTTTACTCCATGTACTAAGGCAATATCAAAGGTCTTTGTTACTGACTGTTCATTTGTATCTGCTAATTTAGAATCAAGTTGAGAAGTCTCTATTAATTTGTCATTTAAATACAATTGAACATTATCAACACCACCTCCTTGATCCGTAATTTTCACTGATACCTGAATCTTTTTGCTATTGCTTTCAAGAGCATTTTCCGGGCTTAGGATTTCCACAAGAGGAGGAAGCTTTATATTGGCCAATAAATCATTACCAAAATTGATATTCTCACCCCCAAGAACTCGTGCCCCAAGATTTGGAGTGTAGTACTTTTCGTAGAATTGACTCAAAGGGTAAAACTTGGCTTCTTTATCAGGAGCTTGGTTGATGTGCCATCCGGCAAGAGATTCAGCTCCAGGACTACAATCAAATAGACCTGACGGTGTGTACATTATCCATTCTTGTGATTTGGGATGGACTAAGAGACTTAGTAAGAGTTCTCCATTTTGCATTTTGTACCAGTTTATGAGGCCATTTTCTTGTGTGGAAGCAATAACTTTATCATTTTGACTAATGTTAACAGACCATGCTGCACCTTGTGTAGGCGCTTCCCAAAGTTGATTTCCTAAAATATCTGTGCAGTAAATATACCAACTAGCTCCCAAAACGATTTTATCGCCTCTATTGGAAATGTCCGTTGAACGACACCTTTCATATTCTTTGAGCAGTTGAGTTAACTTGCCATTTATTTTAGGTTGATAAGAATCTTGCCATTCAGTAACTAAAGTGCCGGATTGTTTGTCAGTATAGAGGTTTAAATCAGAGTGATTTTCATCAGTTGTAAGTTTTCTGTTCCTAACTGAAAAACAAATAACATTTCCACCTCTCGGCTTGAAGGAAATTTCATCTCCTGTATTATTTATTTTAAAATATTTGTACTGGGAATTTGCAAAATCATTCAATTCACCTGCTTTGTAGTAGTTTATATTCCCAAAGGCATCCAGCTTGCCAAGATCAGGTTGATAACCACCGTATAATAATGCTTGATCATAGCCTGACCCTAAGCATTTCATATCCATAATTGAATTGTTACAGACAGGATAATCTGTATAACAGCCTTCACCTGCATTGGTCCATAGACGGATTATATGATTCCACTTTCCATCTATATATTTGGAATATCTACCTCCACCATATAAATAATTTCCATCGGCAGAAAAACAAACAGAATAGCCAAACCCTCCATTCTTATTCATTTCGCCTAATTTTGGACTGTAGAGTAATTTTAAGTCTGATGCAGAAAAAACTTCAAGTTTGGGAGAATCTGTATATCCTACAGCTATTTTTTTGTCGTTAGGCGAAAAGCAGATGGAAGAAGGACGTTTGCCTGCACCCATACATTCTTTAATCAAGGTAAAATTCTTATCGTAAAGGCGAATTTTACCATCTAAACATACACTGGCAAATTTTCCGGAAGGAGAGAAGGCAACATTATAGGAACGTGATTTGTATCCGTCTAGGAATTTATGCTTGACAAATTTTGATTTCACTTTGGAGTATTCAAACCTGTAGATTACGATACCTCCACTGCCAAGAGTAGCAGCAAAATATCTGTTCCCAGGTGAGAACTCGATATCAAAAATTACGTCTTCATGTTCTGGTAAACGCTGCAAAAGTTTTCCGTTTGCTCGATTGAAAATGTAAATGTTTTTATGTGCATTCTTTTTTCCTGTATATCCGCCAACTACTACAATTTGCCCATTGGGACTTATTGCTCCCGCATAAAGTTTGCCATCGAAACCATGACCTATAGGAGGACGAAAAGTTCGAATCAGTTCTCCACTTTTGGCATCCCACAATTTGGCTGTTTTATCACCAGAAACCGTGAAAAGGAATTTACCATTTGCATCGGTACTGATCCTATTTATTTTTGCTGTGTGCATTTCCGTGTTCAATCGTAAAATGGGAGCAGTACTTTGTGCAAACAGATTAAAATTAAGCAAGAAAAGGCAAATGCTTAAACAAATCCAAAATAGCTTTATTGTCTTCATAAGTTTATTGGGTAAAGGAATGCTGATTCCAAATGCATGAAAATATTCGTTATTATTTAATGATTACAAGAGGGAAGTCCTGACCATATCCATAACTGTTTGGATATTGGGATTCTCCTTTGTATTTTTTCGACAGCTCAGGAACTTTATCATTTAGAAAACCATCCAATTCTTGCACGGTGATCTTCCTGTCCTTTGAGCCACTATCGGCCTGACCTTTTAAGCCTTGTAATATGGCATATGTGAATATACCATGACCCAATGTTGAAACTTCTGTAGCGAATTGTTCCGAATTACTTGCGGCCAGCCAATAGGTTCCCGTACTACGTGCTAATTGAGCAATGGCCTTTTCTTCGGCTGCACCACGAGAGGCTAACAGTTCTGTCATACCACCACTTTGGCAAGCATCAATCACAAACATTTGCTTTTGGGCCCTTAGCTTGGTTGCAAAAGTTTGCAATTCGTTGGCCGAAACAGCTTTTGATTGAAGCAATTCATTGTTTCCGTAAATTTGTGTAAGGTCATAGGGTACAATGTAGAACTGCGATTGCTTTTCTTCGCTCATTACACCGTGTCCTGCATAGTAGAAAACAAAAACATCTTCTGGTTTGGCTGTTTGCTTTAGTTTTTCAAACTCTTGTAAAATCCTGGTACGAGTAACCTCCTCATTTTTCAGGTAAGTAATATTTACATTCTCGAATACATCACCCGATCCTTTTTTGATCTCGTTGAGAAAACCACTGGCATCAGCTTCGGCATAGTTAAGTTTGTAGCGTGGATTTTTATACTGGTTGACCCCAATTGCCAATAGGTGCAAATCGGATTTGTATGAACTTCCTTCGTAGAACACAGTAATCTCGTGAGGAATACTCTCTGTTCTTTGTTCGTTAAAGGCAGTAGCGCGAATCTTGTTTTTTCCATTTACCAGGGAAATATGAAAAGTCTTGGTTTTTGATTCTCCATTTTTCTTGATGGTTTTAAAACCACGTTGGGAGGTTTCTACCAATTTATCATTTAGGTACAATTGAATGTTATCAATTCCACCTCCCTGGTCGGTAACTTTTATCGTTACTTCAACTTCTTTCTTGGAGCTGATTTCATTATCTCGAGGAGTCAAAATTTCAACCAGAGGTGGAAGTTTTAAATCTGCCAGAACATTCTCAAATTGTATGTCTTCACCTCCAAGAATACGTGCTCCAAGATTTGGGGTATAGTATTTTTCGTAGAACTGACTCAAAGGATAAAATTTAGCTTCTTGATCGGCTCCTTGATTGATGTGCCATCCTGCAAGGGATTCTGCCCCGGGACTACAATCAAAAAGTCCGGAAGGAGTAAATAGAATCCATTTTTGAGTTTTGGGATCCACGTATAGTGTGAGCAAAAGCTCTCCATCTGCCATGCTATACCAAGTAATAATTCCACCATCTTGTGTAGTAGCAACTACCTTGTTGTTTCCACTGATATTTACTGCATATGCACTTTTTAGTTGTGCCGGAGTTTCCCAGATTTTATGCCCAAGCTTATCGGTGCAGTAAATTTGTGTATTCCCACCGAATACAATCTTTTCACCTCCGTCTGCAATATCGGTTGAAATGCTTGTATCATGTTCTCCAAGAAAACTAGTAGTCTTACCATTAATTTTAGGATGTTTGGTATTGTCCCAATCTGTAATAAATATGCCAGATTCGTTATCCGAATAGGATTTATAATCCGATAAATATTCAAATTCTCCTAGTCTTCGGTTTTTAAGGGAAAATGAAGTGGGGGATCCATTTGCTGGTGTAAAGGCAATTTCATCTCCAGTATCATTGATCATGAGATGATCGTAATCAGAATTTATAAAATCATAAAAATTACCTGATTTGGAATACTTTATATCACCTGACAAACTCATTTTGCTTATATAAGGTTGGGCGAATATACCTCCAAAGAGAATGGATTGTGTTGGATCTTTCCTTGCAATTCTGATTTCCATTACCGAATTGTCAAGAGATACCGGATAATCCGTATAGCTGCCTTGTCCGGCATTGTCCCATCTTCGAATTACATTCCATGAATCTCCATTTGTTTGTTTGGGATAAATGCCACCAACATATAAATACTTACCGTCTGTAGAGAAACAAACAGCATAGCTTACGCCTTCATTCAGATCAATTTCATTTAAACTTGGACGATATAGTAAATTTAGGTTTGCTGCAGAAAAGACATCTAACTTTGGGGTATCCATGTATCCTATAGCTATTTTTTGTTCGTCTGGTGAAAAGCATATTGTGTAAGGCAGATTACCTGTTCCTGTGGTTTCATTGATTAAGTTAAAGTACTTGTCGTAAATACGAATCTTTCCATCGTCACATATACTTGCAAGTTTACCGTGAGAGGAAAAGGCTACATTGTTTATTAATTCAGGACCATAGCCACTCAAACTCTTTAGTTTGCTCCATTTAATTTTTCCATCAATGATGGAAGATTTGAAGATTTCCACACTTTTTTCCATTAGTGCAGCTGCCATAAACTTACCATCGGGAGAAAATTCAATATCCGTAACTACAGTGTTAAGGCCAGATAGAGATTGAATTAATTTGCCTGTTGATCGATTGAATATATAAATTGAAGTTGACTGATTCCAGCTTAAGCCCGTAAAACCTCCAACAGCTACAATTTCTCCATCGGGACTAATTGCACCAGCCCAGAGTGAACCTTCGAAACCCGAGCCGATGGGAGGACGGAAGGTGCGAATTAAATTCCCTGTATTTGCATCCCACAGTTTGGCAGTTTTATCACAGGCCACGGTAAGAATGTATTTCCCTTGAGCATCGGTACTCATTTTTATGCGAGCTATCTTTGTCAAGTGCATTTCAGGATTCAATCGCAGTTTAGGTACAGTACTTTGGGCTGCCACATTAAAATCAGCCAATAAGAGTTGCGCAATTAAGAATATCCAGAACAATGTTTTTATTTTCATGGTCTATTGTGAAAAAGAGAGGTTTTAAATCCAGAAAATGGTTTAGCGATATGTTGTCATGTTCAATCGAACTTCGGCTTTTTTATCCGCGCTGCTAACTTTTTTAAAGCCTCGGGTATTGGCCATTATGGCATTTGTACTTTCTGTAATAAATTGGTATCCGTATTGAACTTGGGTTTGCAATGACTTGAATGCTTTGGTCTGCGCAGACAACTGCAATGTTTCATAGCCAAAAGGTTCTGCACATTCAAATTCATCAGGAATTTCAACCACCTTGTTGATTTTGCTTTGATCAATGTAATAGTTGTCCAAAAGCAATACTTTCGAGCCATCAGCCAGGTAGTAAATCACTCGCAAATAGGAGGGCGTATTAACTCTTACAAAAAGCTTCAATCTTTCTCCTTCCTGGAACAATAGGTTCTCATCACCTTTATTGGTCCAAAGCTCAAGAATCATGTCACCGCTGAGCATTTCATCTTTTCGGAAGTGCTGCATTCGGGTGTAGGCATCGCTAAAGTTTTCGGCTTTGTAACTAATCTGTTTATCGATTAGATATTGCTTGTTCATGATATTTTCATCAGCACAGATTAGTTTGCCATTCACATCACTTACAGCTAGGGATACCCTAATGTTTTCGCTCTCTTCCCAATAAGTTCCTTTAAGTAGAAGGGTGTTGTGATCAGGGTTTTCTAGAATGCTAATCCCTTTATTGCTTAATTCCTGTTGCAATACTTGAGAAAATCGTTTGGCGAATGGACTGGTAAACTTTGTGTCGGCATAAGTTGGATAGCTTATTTTTAGTTGTGCATGATTGGGAATTCCCTTTATAATCTTCTCGGATAGTAGAGCGGCCAAATCGTTTATGGAACGCTTTTCTCCTGTTTCAATTTTTATCAATAATTGATTCAATCTTTGATTCAATTGAATCAACTTCTCGGTATGTGATGTTGTACTGGAACCTGTATTGCTTGCATAAAGTAATGCTTGAACAGAATTGCACTTGTTGGCTTGAAGTAAAGCATTTGAGTGTTCAATTTTAGCCTGTTTTGTATTTGATGCCTGGAAAAATGATTCTGCTTTCTGAATCAAATTATCAAGTCTTGTAACTTCTGATTGTAATTTCTGTTGATAGTATTTGTTTAATGCTTGCTTTTCAAGATAGGCCAGCACATATACCTTTTTCTCTTTTTTATCGATATGTGTAAGATATTGTAGTCCTACCAGGTCAACATTGGAGTAGGTTGCAATTGAATTTTTAAAATAGGATGAAACCTCATTGTTTTTCTGTTGCGACAAATTTGTTGTTAAAGATTCTACTCGAATCTGAACATTTTCACTCAGGTTGGATGCAGCTTTCTCTTTCTGCTTTTCCAGAAAATTGTGTGGATTTTCCTTTTTGGGATAACTGTTTTCTGCATATCCTGTGTAATACTGTGCATTGGAATACTTTAGTTGACGGGAACTGTAATTGATCCAATCAGGAGTTTGTGCAAAAACAATAAAAGCACTGCAGTTAAGCAGTAGCAAAGCCATAATTTTTTTCAGATGGATATGTATGTTGGAACGCATCAGTTTGAGATTTTTTTGATTCATAGTCTTGTAAATTTAAGCGCTGCTGAATGCTGTTGTTTAGGTTTCTTCACTACCTATTTGTATGAATTTTTAGCATCATTTACATGCCTTAGGTATGAATCATAAATTTACTGATTTATGAAGTGCTTAAACTGCTGGTTTTTAAATTTAGAGTACGTTTAAATTGAAGGGTTTGGATAGCTGAGATGCACTTTAGAATAGTCGTAATGCTCGCTTTGATAAATAAGTGAAAAGAGAGCTTTGTTTGCATCTGGAGAGAGAGTTTGATTGGATAGTCAAATTCGGAATTTTTTGAACTGAACTTGCTTGCATTTAATCCAATTTAGCATCGTTTAAGTTGACCACAGAGCACACAGTGTTTCACAGAGAAATAAATATACTTATTCCTTGTAAACTCATTATTTTCAGATTTAATAATACCTTACCGCTTTTCATTAAGTATACTGCCCCATATGAATCATCCCTCTGTGTTCCTCTGTGATCTCAGTGGTTGAGTATAGTTATAGTACCTGGTGATTGAGATCATCTTTGCCAGTTTCAAAATGTAGGATTGAATTCGTGTGGTGTTGGTTTATATGTCTAACAGCTTAGGGATGCTGGAAGTGTGTTTATACATCTTCAAAATTTCGAGAAAGATTATTCATCAATATCATCATCATAGTCCTCATCGCTATCATCATCACCACCTCGCATTAAATCAAGCATTCTCGATGCCATTTTTAAAGAGTTTATAGCCCCTTCAACAGTATTTTTATCGAATTCTTTCGTTGATAATCTTCCCAAGTCCTTTACCTCATCTGTTACATGCATTTTGGAGCTTAATGAATTTATGTTTAGCTTGGCAATTTTATTAGCTCTCCTTTGTTCGGGATTGATATTTGCGTTTTTAGAATCTATCTCTGAGGTATTTGTTATGGGCTTTACCATTTTTTTAGTATAAAGGATGGTTCTGGCGAGATCTTTTTCTCGCTCTTGTATATTGGTCTTAGCTTGTTCCTTCTGTTTTTTTATGATTTTGTTCTTCTTCTTTTTTTCTCTCTCTTCTCTTTTCCTTTTTATTTCGTTGTCTTGAATCAAAACATAGTCGGACACACACTTGTTCGCAAAATCAGCAGGAGAAAGCCCCAATTCAATATTCGCTTTTATTTGTTCATAATACTTTTCTATGACCTTAGTATTTTTGTTCATTATGTGATTAGTTTTTGTATTAAATGTAATCAAGTGTATCATTTCCAATTGGAAGCATATAAAGTTAAAAAACTTATGCTATAATAGCATAATAATAGTTTAAATTTACATCACAACTTCCCCCTCCGAAAATCCAGCGGCCTCACCCCAAATTGCTTTTTAAAGGCCGTAGAAAAGTGCGAAGCATTATCATATCCACATTCCAGCCCGACTTCGGCGATGTTTAGATCTGATTTTAGCAAAAGATGGCAGGCTCGTTTCATTTTACGTTCCAAAAGATGAACATGAATGGTGTTTCCAAAAATCTTCTTGAAACCCATTTTTAGCTTTTTGGTATTGAGACCAACTTCCCGTGACAACTGTTCGATGGTATAGGCTTGATTTAAATCTTTGGTAAGCAGAAATTCCGCTTCTCGAATTTTATCCCGATCGCATGCTTTCAAATTCAATGCAGCGAAATTTTCGCAAGTAAAGGATTGAATCTGTAAGGATAGCAATTCCAATATTTTTGCTTCCAGGTATAAATCATCTGGCTGTGGCTTGGCAAACTCACCGTCAATTTGTTGGATGATGAATTGAATTTCACTTGTGTTGATCAGGTTGTCAGGCTTTAGGGTAGAGTACTTGCCATTTTGGTAATTGGAATACAAAGCTTTCAGTTTTTCGGGGTAGCGACTGAATAGATGTTCAAGATACTCCCTTTCAAAAATACAGGAACGATAAGAGTAAAAGGTGTGGGCCTTGAACAGTAGGGAAGGGCGATCTTCATTCGGAACCACAATAATGTTGTTTTGGCCTGTATTGAAGGAATATTTTCTTTGATGAATGATGTAATCCAGTTGCCCTTGTATCATAAAACCAATGCTAAATATGGGTTCATGATCTGGATTAAGATACCTAAGATTATAAGGCACAAGAAACTCCACAAAGTTTAAGCTGATGCCCGGCAAACACTTTCGTTCCAATCGAAAGTGATTCTCATTCCTATCCTGATACTTGTAAGGGAGATTCAAATCTTTGTAGAAGTCCTTCAATAAAAAAAGATATTCTTCCTTGCTCATAGACTTTTCTGTTGACATCTCCCTATTAAAATGGCTCATGGTACCGATTGTTGAATTTTTAGTCCCTATTGTTAAAGTATCGATTGCTATTCTTACTTAACTTCATACAACTTATTTTATTGCGTAGGGGCAATAAAAACATCACACAATTAATCAGATACGGCATTGAAGTGCTAATTCTGGTATTTTTTAACTAACTAAAATAATTTGCTCATGGAAGTAAAAGAAAAGAACAGTGTAATGCTTGAATTACACGATTTGTCGATCACAGAGAAGAAAGATGATCGATTTGCAAGAGTAGTTACCAGTCTATCGTTTAACGAAGATGATTTGGTGGACATTGCCGTATCGAGAAGAACCGATTTTAGTGAAAATACTTTGCGCGCAGCAATCGATATTTTAAAGAATATCGCCATTGAGGAAATCTGCAATGGAGCTTCAGTTCAATTCGGACTAGGCTATTTTCATTTGAATGTAAATGGTGTATTTGTTGGCGATAATGCCAAGTGGGATAGTGAAAAACATGCTCTTTCGGTACATGTTACACCTACTGCCGAATTGCGAAAAGCAGTGAAAAAATGCACGGTAAATGTTCGCGGAATGGCTGCTTCGCCAATGGCAATTAACTCTGTAATCGATGTTGCTTCGGGAACAACCAACCAAAAGCTTACCCCTGGTGCTCCGGTTAATGTTGAAGGAACACGCATTAAGGTTGAAGGAGACAAAGAGGGAATAGGTATCAAGTTAATCAAGGAGGATACCAAAGATGAAACTTTAATTCCTGCAACACATATCTCTACCAATTCACCTTCAAAACTCAGTTTTGTTGTACCAGCCGATTTGGCTGCTGGGGATTATCGTTTGGTAGTTGTTACGCAGCATAGCTCTTCTAAAGTATTCTTGAAAGAACCAAGAACATTTGTTTTCGACTATCTACTTGAAGTGGATGCATAATTTGTCTACATGCTTTCACTGTTGAGGTCTTTCCTTTTTTGGAGAGGCCTCTTTTTTTATAATCGACTGTCGGGTATTATAATACCCCAGTGTGCGGTATTAGGCTAATCCGGTCTGCGGTATAGTAATACCCGAGCGTGAGGTATTAGGCTAATAGACTGTCGATTCTTTGGGGAGTATTTTTGTGACATGCTAAGCATCTCAAAGATGCTTAGCATATTTCTCGCTGAACGTATTTATGCTGATTGTTGGTGAATACCACACGAAGGGATTCGTGCGGTAGCGAAGGGTGCTGTAATTGTGCGCTTAGGTAACGGTACGCTGTACCTTTTTTTGTTCGTTGTCAAACTTTCTATAAATATTCGGGTGCTCTGCACCATAATTAACCTTTAAGGCTTATGGAAAAAAGCAGCAGAGCTGCGTAAGCTTTATAGATCCATTCGCAATATTTTTACATAGGTGCAGCGCACCGAAACCATTGGGGTTGGTGGTGCTTTTTTTGCTGAAAGGTTTTGTGATGATTGTTGATGAATACCACACGAAAGGATTCGTGCGGTAGCGAGGGGTTTCGTGCTGTGCATGTGTGCAAATGTATCGGTACGCTGTACCTACTTTGTATTGCATTGTCAAACTGTCTATAAATATTAAGGTGCTCTGCACCATAATTAACCCTAAAGGCTTAAGGAAAAAAGCAGCAGAGCTGCGTAAGCTTTATAGATCCATTCGTAATATGTTTACATAGGTGCAGCGCACCGAAACCATTGGGGTTGTTGGTGCTTTTTCTGCTGAAAGGTTTTGTGATGATTGTTGATGAATACCACACGAAGGGATTCGTGCGGTAGCGAAGGGTGCTGTAATTGTGCGCTTAGGTATCGGTACGCTGTACCTTCTTTGTATTGCATTGTCAAACTATCTATAAATATTCGGGTGCTCTGCACCATAATTAACCCTTAAGACTTAATGAATAAAGCAGCAGAGCTGCGTAAGCTTTATAGAACCATTCGCAATATTTTCAAATAGGTGCAGCGCACCGAAACCATTGGAGTTGTTGGTGCTTTATTGAAGAAACTGATGTTTAGTATGCGAAAGAATTAATTTCATCGAACTTCGTTTCGTGCTGTGCATGTGTGCAAATGTATCGGTACGCTGTACCTTTTTGTGTTTCATTGTCTAAGTATCTATAAATATTTGGGTGCTCTGCACCTAATTAAGGATTAATTCATGAAAAGCTAGAAGTAGCAGAGCTGCGTAAGCTTTATAGATCCATTCGCAATATATTTGCATAGGTGCAGCGCACCCAAATCATTGGTATTGTTGGTGCTTTATTGAAGAAACTGTTGCTTAGTATGCGAAAGAATTAATTTCATCCAACTTCGTTTCGTGCTGTAATTGTGTGCTTAGGTATCGGTACGCTGTACCTACTTTGTATTGCATTGTCAAACTGTCTATAAATATTCGGGTGCTCTGCACCATAATTAACCCTAAAGGCTTAAGGAAAAGAAGCAGCAGAGCTACGTAAGCTTTATAGATCCATTCGCAAGTTTTACATAGGTGCAGCGCACCGAAACCATTGGGGTTGTTGGTGCTTTTTCTGCTGAAAGGTTTTGTGATGATTGTTGATGAATATCACACGAAGGGATTCGTGCGGTAGCGAGGGGATTCTTTGGGGAGTAGTTTTTATAGCACAGTTCTTAATAAAGTATTTCTAGGGTTCTCATAATTATTGCCGTAATTTTTTTGTTTAATCATTATTGTTTATAAATTCACACTTGCTAAAAATGTCTGAACCATGATTTTAAAGGATTGTGGGATGGCTTGATTTTGTTAGAATCATGAAATCAAGTTAATCAAAACAAATCATGGTTCAAGACAAAATAAGAAGCATAAGAAATACTTATAGTTCACGATAAGTTATGAAACACGAAGAACTAACATACAAAATCATTGGTTGTGCCATGGAGGTACACAAACATCTTGGGAATGGATTTCAGGAGCTTGTATATCAGCGAGCATTGTCCATCGAAATGAAAATGCAGGGAATTAACTTTTCTCGTGAACATGAAATGAAACTGGAATATAAAGGTCACAATATAGGCACTCGGAGAGTAGACTTTTTTGTAGAAGAAAAAATAATGGTTGAAATAAAGGCATTGGTCAATTTAGAGGATGTTCATTTGGCACAGGCAATGAACTATGTAGAGGCATATGGTTTAGAGATTGGTTTGCTAATTAATTTTGGATCGAAAAGTTTACAGCATAAACGAGTACACAATAACAAGTCTTGAAACATGATTTTAAAAGGCTCCATAGAAGTATGTTCTGTATTGCTGTAGTCATTAGTTCTTGTTAGGAAATTTAGTATCATTAGTAAATTGAATATTACACATGAAATACCTTCCAATTCTACTCATCCTTCTTTTGTTTGGATGCCAGCCAAACTCCAATATTCAAAAGCAGATTGAACTACAAGAAAGCTTTATTGATAACAAGTACCATTTGCTGTTATCTGATTTTCATTTGAAGTATATGGTAAATCCTGTAAAATATATGGGATTGTATGATTATGTGGAGGGCCTAAAAGAGCGCTTTGATGCACTTGAAGCAGAACTGTTGCTTACCGATGGTCATGGTGATAAAAGCAAGGAAATTGTATTCAATTATTACAAGATGGTTGAACCTGGACTGAATCATGGATACCTAGAGGATGAGTTTAAAAAATGCAAATCTTGCATTAATGATATTCTATTGGGTAAGTCACTTACTAGGCAGGAAAGAAAAATGACAGTTCTTTTCTTGAAAACATTCCACACTACTCTTATTGAAAATGTAATTGCAGAAGAGACTTGGGGAGATTTTAAGTTTAATCTTATTCGTCCTATAATAGTTTCTGATAGAAATAAACTTAAACTGGGTGAAACATATGAAGCCAGAGTCTTTTTAACGGCAGTAGATACCACTCGACATCCGATTTATAAAATAGAGAATGCTTTGGTTGAATATGGTCTAGAAGGAGAAGGGATTGTTCGATTCAAAACCAATAAAAGAGGAGTTCAGAAGTGGGGTGGTACTGTAATTTGGCAAAAAGAGGATGGGGTTGAATTAGAGCTGGATATTGAACAAACTTATATCGTGGAATAAGATTATAAAAGTTACCATTTCTCAAAAATATTTAAAAAGAAACTACTTATGCAAACCCCAATCACCCCATTCGAATCCATCGGCTTGTGTTTTAGCGGTGGAGGATATCGCGCCACTTTTTTTTCCTTGGGCGTTGTGTCCTACCTAAACAAAATTAGTTACCAAGGCGAGTCCTTATTGAGCCATGTAGAGGCCGTAAGTTCGGTTAGTGGAGGTTCTTTGCTGGCAGTGGCCTATGCAAAGGCTGTTCAGGAAGAGAATTTCGACTTCCATACTTTCTACAAATCTTTTTATCAGAGTTTTGTGCCTGATAAGGATAGGCTGGTAGAGCATGCAGTGGCCAAGCTGGAATCCGCCGAAGTTTGGGCGAAACATCCGTACAAGAAGCCTTCGCTCATCAATGCCTTTGCTTTGACCTATGCCGATATGCCCATTTTCAAGGGAGAGTTTGGCATGTTTAAAAAGAGTACATCCCCAAGTCTGAAACATGTTTGTTTCAACGCCACCGAGTTTTCGTATGGCAAAGCTTTCCGTTTTCAGAACGTGGGCGTGTTTGGAAATGGCAATTTGCGCTGTGCCGAAATGAACCAGGTAAGTGCCAAGGTACAATTGGCGGATATTGTGGCTTCATCCTCTTGTTTTCCTATTGGTTTCGAGCCCTTGGTTTTCCCCGACGATTATATCCGCGATCAAAAAGACCCACACTACAAGGCTTTAAAGCGTCTGCCTGACTTCTGTCATGGTGTTGGTGTGATGGATGGAGGAATTGTTGACAACCAGGGCATTGGGAGTATGGTGAACATCAGCAATTCCAAGCAACGCCAAAAGCCACTGGATTTGATCATAGTAAACGATGTGGGTAGTAGCGATATGCAGCCCTGGCAAGCCGAAAGCACCAAGGATACCACTAAAATGTCGATCAAAGAGAAAGCCAAGAGCCTTTTAAAGTATGTTCGTGTTCACTGGTTGTATTGGTCTGTGTTGTTGGCAGGTATTCTCATCATGCTTATCAATTCTTTGGAGCTGATTAAGGGGAGAGAGTGGGCATCCTTATACGTTGTAGGAGGTGTATTTACGGGAGTTGGTTTAAGTTTTACTTTAATAGGAGCCATAGCGGGGCATGTAAAGAATGATATCGTACGCAAGCTCAAAGCGGTATTCAGAAAGAATGTACCGGAGTCGCTTCTGGATGAAGTGAAATCTTTCCAGCGTTTGGATATTGACCTGGTAAAGCGAATGATGATAGAACGTGCCACATCGGGCGCCAAAATGATTAATAACGTTTTTCTGAAACAGATCAGGTACCTGAATTATGAGCTGCTGTACTCTTCAGATGCTCTGAAAAACCGAAGAATTAGCTCGGTAATTGGTGAATTGAATGGGGAAAAGAAAAATAATGAAGAAATTTCTACTCCTAAAAAACAATTGAAAACCGTTGCTATGATTGCTTCGGAAGCCCCAACAACACTATGGTGGAGCGAGGAAGATATCAAGCTGGATAGAATGAATTCCTTGATTGCCTGTGGCCAGTTTACTACCTGTTACAACTTGATGAAATACATTTTAGAGCTGAAAAAGAGTGGGATAGAAGGTGAAGGCCTGGATGAGATGTACAAGGCCCTTAAAAAGGATTGGACGGCTTTTAATAAGGATCCAATGTTTATGGTGGATACCACTGAGTAGAATTGATTCGTATTTGTGCGTTCAAATGCATCCATAGTTTGGGTCAATTTTTACAAACTAGCCCCAATAAAAATTTTTATTGTACTTAAGAAATGCTTATATTGTTGAGCAATTGGAAAAATTTAAATCAACAAAGTCCAATAGAATCAAATAAACTGGGGAATTTATAATTATCTTCCCACTTTAATAAAGAAAAATTATATGAACAAGCAAGAATTGGTTTCAGCAATTGCTGAAAAGGCAGAATTGTCAAAAGCGGATAGCGAAAAAGCATTAAACGCAATGATGGATTCAATTAAAGAATCTTTAGTGAAAGGTGAAAGTACTCAATTGATCGGATTCGGTACATTCTCAATCTCTGAAAGAGCTGCTAGAACAGGTAGAAACCCTCAAACTGGAAAAGAAATTCAGATTGCTGCTAAGAAAGTAATCAAGTTCAAGGCTGGTAAAGCTATGGACGAAGCGGTAAACTAGTATTAATTTACTGGAATCGGAACAGCTGCCCATTGGGTGGCTGTTTTTTTGTGGCCTATTGTGAGGGTAGGATTGATCCTGTATCAAAAGTTGAAATTTCTTTTACTCCTCAAGCCGGAAGGCTCTTACTTTCTCCATTGATGAGAAAGTAAGCAAACAATCTAGGGCGAGTAAGCTCAAACTACTGATACTTGAAAACTTTAAGTGCGACGGGGTGATTTTCGAACAAGTTCTCAACTTCCCCGTCTTTCTATAAGTTTTCTGTGCATAAGCAGCTTGACATTCCAATGCCCATCCGGCAAGATGTAGATTTGTTGTTTATGGTTATATCGTAGGTTAATAATATTTTCCTGTCTCTAAGTTGCGTTTCATTTCTGAATGTTCTTTTACAATGCCGTGCATGGCAATAAAAATTCCTTTGTCCATTAGGTTGGCAGTGGCGATTGCGCATCCCAGGTTAATGGGAGCTTCCGAATTGGAAAACCTTTCAGGTCGCATTGCCCCGGTTATTACCACCAGCTTATCGCCGACCTTTTTGCTAAGATAATCTGCGGTTTCACCCATGGTGTCGGTGCCATGGGTTACAATGAATTTGTCACCTTCGTGATGGTTTATCAAATCAGCCAGGTTCTGTCGGTCCTCTTCTGTAATTTCAAGACTGTCTTTTTGACAAGATGTAAGCACTTCGAATTCAAAGGAAGGATCGAGTTTTTCCAAAATACGCTTGGTAGCCGGTTCTCCAAATTCAAATGCCCAACCTTTTGTTGTGTGGGGGTAATCCTTATCAATGGTTCCTCCGGTTTGTACAAATACTAATTTCATGTATTCACATTTGGTTTTAAGAATTTACTACAATGATAAGATTCTTATGAATCGATACCAATTTTCATGTCCTGAATTGGCTCTGTGGTGATTTGATATTCGATTAACTCTTTGTCGCTCATCCAATAGATATCATTAGCAGCTGCAGATTCGATGGTATAGTAATAGAATTTCTCAGCTTCTGCTTTGCTCCAACCCACAGCCATGTAATAATCAATATACGGTTGGTGATATTCGTGTCCTTTTGGGAAATCGGTGGCAACTTTACCTTCACCAGCCCAGGAGTGCACACCTACTTTGGCTCCTTTTTTAATAATGCGCTTCTTTCCTGACAGGAAAAAGTCAGTTCCTCCTGATGCAATCATACTTTTGGATTCCAATACAAACACCAGGTGTTTTTTCGATATCCATTTCGCTACTTCCAGATTGGCTTCATCATCTACTGATCCCGGAACTTCCAACATTACCAAAGTATCGATATTCTGATGTTCGGTAAATATTGTTTTAAACTGCTCTGGGGTTTTGGCATTAATTAAACCATCCATGTATAAGGTTTTGCCTTTTACTTTAAGCTCGGTTTGTTCGGTTAGGTTACTAACAATAGCAAATGTAAGATCCTGTAAAAATGGAATTTGCGTAAAAGAAAGGCCTAGTGCAGCCACAACGATTAATGCGATAAATACTTTCTTCATATAAATATGCTTTAATGTTGGTGCATAAAAAATTCCGTACACCAACTAATTATAATTAGTTAAGGTATACGGAATTCTCCCGTAAGATCTGAACTTATTTCCCCAATGTCTTCCTTACGCTGGAAAATAAGCTTGTAGCCATGTGCTACGATTTATGTTCGACAATTATACAAATTATTTTTAAAATGAACTATCATCATACAAAAGAATTAATAGGTAGATTTGATTCGACGTACTAGAGAAACAAAAAGAGACATAGTTGAACTATGTCTCTTTTAAATATTTAATGCACTTATTGTTTGATTGCCATGCAGATATCAGAAATCAAATCTTTCGGCTCTGTCTCCATTGGACTGTTGCGGTAGAATTCCATTGGAGGAATCTTCTTGTTTTGTTTAAACTCTTTGGCTCTTTCCATGGCCATAATGGCACTCCATCCATTCCCGGAAAGTTCGTAAGGGCCAATGTGACGTACCGTATGTATTTTGGTAGCCGGAAGATTACCTTTGTGCATTCCGGCAGGTATGCTTTCAGGATCTGATTTGATTCCAACTCCAGAAGTATATACTACCCTGTTTTTGTTGAAATCAAACTTGTGATACACCGAGAACCAATCGCAGGTAACTACATCTTCGTTTTCTTTTGCGAATTCTGCCAGCTTTTTAAAATCAGCTTCCATTACCTCACCGATATTATCGATGGTGCATTCGCTTTTTAGACCAACAAAATTACAGCCTTCAAATTGCGATTCACCAAGAAACTCCAGCTTAGCTTCTACTGTATCTTTTTCGATATAATCTTTCAGCATCAACAAACCACGATCGTAATCCATACCAATTAAGCGTTCCATCATGTTTTTCATCCAGAACATGAAAAATGGGAGAGAACCTTCCATGGTCCATGTCAATTTGGTATTGTTGTCATCAACTTTTTCGATGATAAAGTCACTTTTCGATTGTGATTTCCATGGTTTCAGAAATTGCAAATCATACTTAATTACTGATTCTTCTTCGGCAACGATTTTAATGATTCCGGATCCGATACGTTTTCCTTCCCATTCGTGGGTTTTACCATGATCAGAAATGGTATCTTTTGCTTCAGGTTCCAATATGAACCAAGGCGACCAGGCTTTCCAGTGATTGAAATCAGCAATAATGCTTTTTATCTTGTCAACACCAGCAGCAATGGTGATCGATTTTTCAATATAAGTTTTAGGCATAGGTATTTTATTTTAGGTAATTCGTTTAGAATATAAATCTTTGTTTATTTGATGGTTTTAAATCAGATTCTTAAAGTTATAAAGAATAAGAAGTTGTTACAAGAATAAATTGCTTAACAGGTTTGTATGATTATCAAGTTCAGAATCGTAAAAACAGCAAAAGTGTGCTTACAATTAATGAAATGATTTGCTTACACAATTTAATAATATAGAAAATAGTCATTGGATAATTTGAATTCAATTAATGCTAAGCGTCTCGGTACTTTTCGTGTAATTTTTTCACCATTTCACCTAGCATATTTTTTAAATTGGGTGGAGAAAGAATATCTACTTTATCTATCATTGCTAAAACCCAGCGAGCAAAACCGTTTAAGTCAGGATTCAGAAATTTCATGTTTACGAAATTGCCATCTTCCTGCTCACTAAGGTATCCATACCAATATTTGGCTTCATGAATATACAATGCCATTTGTTTCTCCATTCTTAGTTCGATTTCGAAGCTTTGGTACTGCTCTTTTTCGCGTGCCAGATATTCTTCGAAAGCTTTGTCTAAAATACGATGAGAAGTTTCCTCACTAACTTCCAGGTTTCGTATCCTATCGAGTCTAAAATCACGATAATCACCTCTTAATCGGCAGTAAGCAATTAAGTGCCAGTTTAAGGCATAAAAAAGCAATCCAATGGGTTCTACTTCGCGCAAAGAATGTTCTTGCTTGTAATGGGCAAAGTATTTCAATTTTAGCACTTTCGATTTTACCAAAGCTTGCTGTATGTCCTGAAGATATATGGAGTCTCTTTGAGGAATTTCAAAAGGACCGTTAAAAACTTTAACTGAACTTTCCAACTTCTCCAGCATCGCCTTGTCCTCGGTTTTCATTACCGATTTGATTTTGTACAAAGCATTTTGAAAAGATTGATCAATGGCTTTATCGGATGTATGTGGAATTAGCTTACCTGCAATTAGAATGGCAGAAGCTTCTTCGGTTATAAACATGATAGGAGGCAAGGAGTAGTTGTCATCAATAAAGTATCCAACACCTGCCTCGGCACCAATGGGAACTCCACCTTCTTCCAAAGCACGAATATCACGATAAACGGTTCTTAGGCTAATGCCAAATCGATCCGCTATTTCTTGCGCTTTAACCACCTTTTTGGTCTGCAATTGCGTTAATATTGCCTGTAATCTGTCAATTCTGTTCAAAACTGATATTCCTTAGCTTTAATTAAAGAGGAGTGCAGCCGTGAATAGAAAGCTGGCACTCCCATGTTTTTAGTTTACTTGAAATTGTATTTCAGTAATGTTATTCTCAGGTTTATCGAAATCACAATTGATGTATAGTTCTCGGCAAGATTGTCCCGGAACTATATTTTCGGCTTTCATTTCTTCCGTTAATGCTTCGTAAGAATCCTTAAGGTTTTCCCATGATCCCAAGTGGGTTTTCTTTACATGCTGATATTCTTCCAGTTTTTCCAGTTTAAATTTATCACTGCTAAATTCATTACCAAATGTGGCAACGGGCAGACAAATCTTCAACTCAAATTCTTCTAAGGTAACACAAGTTTCCCATTTGTAGATCCAATATTGTGGACCTGAAGGATGTAATCCTGCATTCACGGCTTCTTGAACAATCTCTTTTGGAAAGTCTTCAATGTTTTTCATTAAATCTTCCAAACTTGTCCTCACGACTCTCGACAATACTGTCATTTCTGGTGCTTTTGTTGTCTTCATAATTTCCGTTTTTAAATTAACAATAGAACAAAGCTAAATGACAGTAGTGACAGCATTATGTCAGTAGGATTTTATATTTCTGAAAAAATCAGTAAATGTTTATCATTATTTCCATTCAAAGGTGACCAGGTACAATGAGAGTCTACCATATTGTTTTTTTCACTTCGCAACCAATATTAATCTGATCACAAACATGGTTGGCAAAACCATATCCAGCTTCTGAATAGATATCGTAAACCGCATCTACATTCATTTTTTCCAGTTGTTGGCGCTCATCTTCGAATCGGGCAATGGCTGCAATGTTTCCTTTGTAAGGAGTCTTTTTTAATCGTTCTACCGAGAAAAGATTGGATGCGTGATCGTTCATGCAAAGCATTACCAAACGCACATTGTGGTTCTTTGATTTTTGGAAAATGTTTTCCCAGAATTCACTATCTGCCGCATCATCCTGTTGGATGTTTTTGCCTTCTCTTTTTAATCGCTGAACCACATCGTAATTGTAATCAAGCCCAAGCACTTTACGGCCATAGGTTCTATTTAATTGCTCGTATACTGCCATTCCCAGCTTACCCATACCAAAAACCAGAATTTCTGCATCGCCAATATCAAAAGCTTTATCGTAAACCAATCGTTTATCGGTCTCGAATTTTTTCAAATGCTTGCGAATTCCTGAGTATATTTTGTGAGCATTCGAGTTTAAAGGAGAGGATATGATAAAGGTTATGGCAACCGAGATGGCTATGGATACCAACCAATCGGAAGGAATCAGACCTTTGCCCACTGCTATTGAGGCTACTATGAGCCCAAACTCACTAAAATTGGCCAAAGCCAAAGATGTAAAGACCGAGGTTCGTGCACGAACTCTAAATCTGGTTAAAACCAAAAAATATAGTATTACCTTGAAGTTTATGGCTATGGCAAGTACAAGGGCAAGAATCAACATCTGCAAGCTTGGTAAGCCAATTAAACCAATGGAGAGGAAGAAGCCAATTAGAAAGATATCTTTAAAGCTCATTAAAGAATCGGCCAATTCTTTTGCTTTCTTGTGATTTGAAATTAAGATTCCAACTACCAAAGCTCCCAAATCGGCTTTTAAACCAACAAACTTGAACAATTCTGCACCTACAACAAAGGCCAGGAAAAAGCCATATAGTATTAATATCTCGCCATGACCAATTTTTTCCAATATCAGTAATAGGACTGGACGGATGATAACGAATAGCACCGGTAATCCTATGGCCCAGTAGCTTGGAAGTTTTCCTGCTACCAGTACAATATAGAAAACGGCAAATATGTCTTGAATAATGAGTATACCAATAGATAACACCCCGTATGCAGATTTCAATTCACTTTTTTCTTCCAGAATTTTTACTGCATAAATGGTACTTGAGAAACTGAGCGCAAAACCGATGATTAATGCTTGCTGCCAGGTAAAATCAGTAAATATATGTAGTGAGGTATAACTTAATCCAAATAGAATAACTGCCATGAGCAGTGTAACCAGTAACATATGAATGGACGCACCTCCCCATATTTCGCGATGCAAAAGGTCTTTGATTCTAAGTTTTAATCCAATGGTAAACAGAAGAAGTGTAATCCCCAGATCGGAAATGTTTTGAATTAAATCATCAGATTCTGCACCAAAATATTTCAGTGTAAAGCCTGCCAAAAGATAACCTACCAAAGGAGGCAATCCAATTAATTTTACAAGAAGTCCTAAACCAAAGGCAATAGCCAACCATACCGGATCCATAAGTAGTGTTTTTTTAAGAGATTAAGTTCCGCGCCCTTTTGCGGAATTCTAAAAATAGATAAATCTTCTGCAATGAGCAATAATATTTACTAATGATATATAGGTATATCTACGGGTGCAAAGATGTGATTTATTTAATGAATTACCACTTATGATTAAGTGTGATTTTTACTACTATGTTGATTCATAAAGCACTTAGTGTGTTTAAAAAGTTGTGTAATCATAAAATCACAACAAATAGCGATTGATGAGTATTCAAATGCCCTTTACTTTTGTCGGTATATTTAATCTAAATAAGAACAAAATGCAAAACATCGGAATTTTTTACGGTTCATCTACTGGGAATACAGAAGCAGTAGCAAAAAAAATACAAGAAGAACTTGGCTCAGATATCGCATCAAGCATTGATGTTGTTGATGCAAGCGCAGCAGATCTTGAAAAGTTTAATAACCTAATCTTGGGAACTTCTACATGGGGGATTGGAGATTTGCAAGATGATTTTGAAGGATTTTTAGCTGAAATTTCAAGTGCAAATATGGATGGTAAAAAAGTTGCCCTATTTGGTTTAGGAGATCAGTATTCCTATTCAGATTCATTTGTTGATGGTATGGGTGAGCTTTATGAGACATTGGAAGAACAGAACTGTGAACTTGTTGGCGAGACTTCAACTGATGGTTATGAATATGATGCTTCAAGAGCTGAAAAAGACGGTAAGCTGGTTGGATTGGCTATCGATATCGAAAATCAAGATGACCAAACAGCGGATAGAGTAGCAAATTGGGTTGCAGAACTTAAAAATCAATTTAATTAGATAGAGATGAAACTAACTTGTTCGGATTATAAGACTGCTGACATGCAGATTTTGATGCACCACGTTTACGAATACAACAAAGGATTAAGAAGTTTGGTATTGCATACCATGCATAGCAGTGAGAGGGAAAAAACAGAAAATTTATTACAGCGCAAGGGGATTAGTTATTTTCTGCAAACTGTTAACGAAAACAAGATAAATGTATTTTTTGGGAGACAAGAATGCATTCAGATTGTGAAATCCTTTGGAGATAAATCATTGTCTGATTTCACAGATGAACAGGATTTTATTCTGGGAATTATGCTTGGCTATGATAGAAATCAGCAATATGAGAGATACATTAAACGAACGGGAATCAATAGCGAACTTATAAATGCGAAGTTAGTTGGTTAGACATATAAAGATTTTTTCTTTTGCTATTAATTCGATACTCACCTTAGGTAGCCATACAGCTCTTTGGTGAGTATCTTTTTATGTGATTTTTGGTGTGAAAATCATAACATATGGTGATTGTGGATTCGGTTTCATATCGCTTACTTTGCTATTGTTCAATTTATTCAAATTACCTGACGTTTGATATTAGATTTGGATGATAAGATCAAAAAATTACAAGATGTTGAATATTTAATCTCGCCATGATTAAAATTATATTTAGTGTTATTTAGTAGTATTTTCACCATTTTGTTATGTAGTATAGGTGTAGTTCGCAATAGCTTAGTTTTCACTACATCACTTAGGTTTTACCTCAATGGATTTTATCTATTGGGGTATTATTTTGAATGATTTTGTAAGAACAATTGCTAGCATGACTTTGTTAATTGTTTAGTATTTAGTTTGAGTTTAAATAAGGATTAAATTTAATAAACTAAAACAGGGGATTGATAGATTTCCCTTACATTTGAATGAAATTAGAAAATACAAAAAGATTATACATTATGGCTATCAATAAAAATGTTGAGAAGATTTTGAATGAGCAGATTAATGCTGAATTTTGGTCGGCTTATTTCTATTTGTCAATGTCTAACTATTTTAATGCGAATGGAATGCCAGGTTTCGCAAACTGGATGAAAGTTCAGTTTGAAGAAGAAACTTTCCACGCAATGAAAATGCTTGACTTTGTTAATGAAAGAGGTGGACGTGTTATTCTTCAACCAATTGCTGAAGTTCCTTCGGAGTGGGATGGTGTTGTAAACATTTATGAAGAAACATTAGCTCATGAAGAAAAAGTAACAAGCTTGATTAATGAGTGTGTAAATGTTGCCATTGCAGAAAAGGATCATGCAACAGTAAACTTTTTACAGTGGTTTGTTGATGAGCAAGTAGAGGAAGAAGCTGGTGTGGGTGAAATTCTTGACCAATTAAGAATGTTCGAAGGAAAAGGACACGGTCTTTATATGATGGACAAAGAATTTAAAGCAAGAACTTTTGTTGCTCCTGCTGAGTAATCTATACAGAAAATGATATAGGAAAGGATGTCTGGTTAGTACCATGACATCCTTTTTTTGTATCTGATGGTAAAAAGAATCTATCTTTAAAGGAAAATCTTTATTATGCGAACCATCATCTTTCTTCTGATCATGTGTATATCAGGCTTAAGTTCAGCTCAAATTAATATGGAAAGAATACAAAAGGACATTAACCAAAGTGTTTGGAAAGAGTTTAAATCTGCATTTGAAAGGATAGATGCAATAGCATTAAATAATCTCTATGCTGACCAAACATTGAGGGTTACTCCAAATGGTATAGATACAGAAAACTCTTTTAAGACTGCAAATGTTGAAAGATTTCAAATGCTTAAGGAGAAGGCTGCCATTGTAAAACTGGATTTTTGGTTCGAAAGTAGGCATACAAATCTGAATACCTCATATGAAGTAGGCTATTACAAGATAGCAACGAAAATAGATGATGAAACCTCTATTCATTATGGGCAATTTCATATTGTTCTCAAAAAGATATCAAATACCTGGAAAATTGTTCAGGATTGGGATACAACTATTATTAATGGTCAAAAAATTGGTGAAAAAGAGTTTGAAAGAATGGGAGAGAATCAACTTTATTAGTCATGAGGATTCATTCCTTCAAATTATTTTCATAAAAAAGGCTTCAAACCAATAAAAATTTCTACTTTTGGTCTCGATGGATATGAACAGATACCTCATAGTAGTTTTTTGTGTGCTCACAGGATGTGCGGCAGCCGTACCTATGGCCAATGCACAGGATTTTACTGTGGACAATGAGCTATTTGCTGAATGGTATGCCGATCATGTTCAAAACCTGGATGAAGCATTCGCTTCGCCAATTCTGGTAAATGTAGAGCAAGAACAATTGGCAGGTTCATGTTTTTCAAATGCAGAAGAACTATCTGTATTGAATGATTTGCCTAAAATTCCTGCATTAAACCAGCAATTAAAATTTCTGAATTATCCTGAACCTGAGGATATAAAAGGATATTTACCTTATTCAGAACCATGTTTTAGCCAAGTTGTTAAGCGCGATAATCCTATTCGTGCTCCTGGTTATTCATGCTAATTCAGTAAGGTTCAGGCTAGAACCAATTCTCTATTTTAAATACATTTTAGCTTCTTCTATTCGTAGAGGAATGCATTCAATATTGAAATCAATAAATCATTATGGGTTTTCTAGATAAAACATTAGGAAAACTGTTTGGTAACAAATCAGACAGAGACTTAAAAGAATTGACTCCTTATTTGGCAAAGATTAAGGCTGAGTATGATAGAGTAACAACACTAAGCCACGATGGAATTCGTGAAGAATCTGCAAAATTAAAGCAACGCATTCAAGATTACGTGCAAGCTGAAAATGACCAGATTAAATCATTTAAAGACAAAATCGAAAATGGTGGACTTTCTGTAAACGAGAAGGAAGACATTTACGATGAGATAGATAAGATTGAAGGACAAATCGATGAGAAAATTGAGGAAGTGTTGGAACAGATCTTACCAACTGCTTTTGCAATTGTAAAAGATACTGCTCGTCGTTTAACCGAGAATGAGGAAATTGAAGTTACAGCAACTCAATTCGACCGTGATTTGGCTCCACATTTCGACAATGTTCAGATTGACGGAGACAAGGCTGTATTCTTCAATTCCTGGACTGCAGGTGGTACTGAGATTGTTTGGGACATGATTCACTACGATGTGCAGTTGATTGGTGGTACGGTTCTGCACCAAGGTAAAATTGCTGAGATGGCAACAGGGGAAGGTAAAACATTGGTTGCAACCTTACCTGTATTCTTGAATGCATTGACTGGTCGTGGTGTTCACGTGGTAACCGTGAATGATTACCTAGCAAAACGTGACTCGGAGTGGATGGGACCATTGTACCAATTCCATGGAATGTCGGTTGATTGTATCGATAAGCACTCTCCAAACTCTGATGAGCGTAGAAAAGCATATGCTTCAGACATTACATTTGGTACCAACAATGAATTTGGTTTCGACTACTTGCGTGATAATATGGCTACCAATCCTAAGGATTTGGTTCAGCGTCGTCACAACTACTCAATTGTCGACGAGGTTGACTCGGTATTGGTAGATGATGCTCGTACACCATTGATTATCTCTGGTCCAATTCCACGTGGTGACAATCAACAGTTCGATTCTTTGAAGCCTCAGGTGCAGAAGATTGTAAAGGCTCAGAACGACTTGGTAATGAAAATCTTTACCGAATCGAAGAAATTGTTGAATAGCGAAGACAAAAAAGAACAAGAAGAAGGAGCGAAGTTGTTATTGAGAACTTTTAAAGGTTTACCAAAAATGAAGCCTTTAATTAAGTACTTGAGTGAGCAAGGGAATAAAGCAACTTTATTAAAGACTGAGAACTTCTATATGCAGGAGAATAACAAGAACATGCACATCATTACTGATGAGTTGTATTTTGTTATCGACGAAAAGCATAATTCAATTGAATTAACCGATAAAGGTATCGATTTGCTAAGTGCTGATACCGACGATTCAGGATTCTTTGTATTGCCAGATATTGGTACTGAAATCAATGAAATCGAAAAATCAGATCTTCCTGATGAAGAAAAACTGAGACAAAAGGATGAGATGATTCAGTCTTACTCGGTTAAAACAGAACGTGTTCACACGGTTAACCAATTGTTGAAAGCATATACTTTATTTGAAAAAGATGTTGAGTATGTGTTGATGGATGGTAAAGTGAAGATTGTTGACGAGCAAACAGGTCGTATTATGGAAGGCCGTCGTTACTCAGATGGTTTGCACCAGGCAATTGAAGCGAAGGAAAATGTGAAGATTGAGGCAGCTACTCAAACATTTGCTACCATTACCCTTCAGAACTACTTTAGAATGTATCACAAGCTTTCGGGTATGACAGGTACTGCAGAAACCGAAGCAGGTGAATTATGGGATATTTACAAATTAGAGGTGGTTGTTATTCCAACCAACAAGCCAATTGCTCGTGATGACCGAGATGATTTGGTATACAAAACCAAACGTGAGAAGTATGCTGCTGTTATCGAAGAGATTGTTGCTTTGGTAAATGCAGGTCGTCCGGTATTGGTAGGTACAACTTCGGTTGAGATTTCGGAATTGTTGGGTAGAATGCTTAAGATTCGTGGAATTAAACACAACGTATTGAATGCGAAATTACACCAAAAAGAGGCAGATATTGTTGCTGAAGCTGGTAAGGCAGGTACGGTAACTATTGCAACCAATATGGCTGGTCGTGGTACCGATATCAAATTAACTGATGAAGTTAAAGCTGCAGGTGGTTTGGCAATTATTGGTACAGAGCGTCACGATTCTCGTCGTGTTGACCGTCAGTTACGTGGTCGTGCGGGTCGTCAGGGAGATGTGGGATCTTCTCAGTTCTTCGTATCTCTTGAAGATGATTTGATGCGTTTGTTTAGCTCAGATCGTATTGTGAAGCTAATGGACCGCATGGGTCTTGAAGAAGGAGAGGTGATTCAGCACAGCATGATTACCAAATCTATTGAGCGTGCTCAGAAGAAGGTAGAGGAGAACAACTTTGGTATTCGTAAGCGTTTGCTTGAATATGATGATGTAATGAACTCTCAGCGTGAGGTAATTTACAAGCGTCGTCGTCACGCATTGTTCGGAGAGCGTATCCAGGTGGATATTGCCAATATGATGTACGATGTTTCTGAAGTGATTGCCAATGAAAATCATGGTGGCGATTTCGAAGAGTTTAAAATGGACTTGATCCGTACCTTCTCAATTGAATCTCCAGTTACAGAGGAAGAGTTTTTGAAAGAAACTCCTGCTGTAATTGCTGAGAAGATTAATGATGTGGTTATGGATACTTACAATAGAAAAACTGAAGCAATTGCCAAGCAAGCGTATCCTGTTATCAAGAATGTATACGAATCGAAAGGTGAAATGTATGAGAATATTGTAGTTCCATTTTCAGATGGTTCTAAGATGTTCAATGTAGTTACTCATTTGAAGAAAGCTTACGATACCGAAGCTGAAGATGTAATGAGATCTTTCGAGAAGGTTTCTATTTTAGCGACTATTGATGAATCTTGGAAAGAGCATTTGCGTGAAATGGATGATTTGAAGCAATCTGTTCAGAATGCATCATACGAGCAAAAAGATCCACTTTTGATTTACAAGTTTGAATCATTCAACCTATTTAAAGTAATGGTTGAAGATGTGAACAAGAAAGTGGTAGCTAGCTTAATGAAAGGTCACATTCCATTGCAGGATCCAGAAGAAGTTCGTCAGGCTGAAGAGCGCAAGCGTGATATGAGCAACCTAAAAACTTCTAAGGAAGAATTAGGTTCTGATGGCAGAAGAGAAGCTCCTAAAAAGGCAGAGCCAGTTAGAAACGTTCAGAAGGTAGGACGTAACGAACCTTGTCCTTGTGGTAGTGGTAAGAAATTTAAGCAATGTCACGGTAAAGGTGTTCCAGCTTAATTTTCGAATATGAAATATTAATATTATTTTCACATGGATTGTTCTGCTAGTCGGGGCAATCCATTTGGTTTTAACACACTGAATTCTAAAAATAACTGATATGTTACTATCAATCCTTTGGGATATTAAACCCGAAATTTTTACGATTGGTTCCTTTTCCGTTCGTTGGTACGGATTACTTTTTGCCTTAGGCTTTTTGTTGGGATACTATATCGTTGAGAAGATGTTTAAAAAGGATGGTATCAAGTTGGAATGGCTTGATAAATTATTCTTGTATACCATGATTGCTACCGTTGTTGGAGCACGTTTAGGCCATGTTTTCTTTTATGGATGGGAATTTTATTCACAACATCCGGCTGAAATTATTAAAGTATGGCGTGGAGGATTAGCATCCCATGGCGCTGCAATTGGTATTATCGCCGCTTTGTGGTTCTATTCAAAAAAGGTAAGCAAGAAATCAATTCTTTGGATCTTGGATTACGTTGTAATTCCGGTTGCTTTGGCAGGGTGTTTCATTCGTTTGGGTAATCTGATGAATTCTGAGATTATTGGAGTGAAAACAACTGTATCTTGGGGATTTGAGTTTGTAAGAGCTTCAATCGAAGATCCACAAGCACCTCGTCATCCAGCACAATTGTACGAAGCAATTTGTTACCTTATTTCTTTCGGTGTACTAATGTTTATGTATTGGAAAACCGATGCAAAACAACGTTCAGGTATGATTTTCGGTGCATTTTTGGTATTGATTTTTACAGCTCGCTTCTTCATCGAGTTCATCAAAGAAAATCAGGAAGCATTTGAAGAAGGTATGGCTTTAAATATGGGACAATGGTTAAGTATACCGTTTGTTTTGTTGGGAGCTTATTTTGTTGTTAAGAATTTAAAAGCAAAAACAGCATAAAGATTCATTATGAAATTTAAAAATCCGAATCATTATGGTTCGGATTTTTTTGTTTAGTATCCTATACACATAGAATTCATTAATCTGAAAAAGGAAGAATTACAGAATGCAGATAAAATACCTATTACAATTCATTGCAATTGCTCTTATTGGTTTTGTACTACAATCATGTTCAACTTTAAAATTAACGGAAAATAAAAGCTTCGATAACTACAGTACAGTTTATGTTTTCCAGAATGGTATTGAATTGCCAATATCTGCCCAAAGCGATACGATAGAGATAGATAAAAGCAAATTTACCCTTCGTTTTTACAATAAACCCTATGATGTAGCAAGCAAAAAGTTTTACGCTACGCGCATAACAGCATTTTATAATGTATCTCAATTGCCTGTGGTGGAAACAGGCATGGCAATTGACACCATAGAGTGTTTTGCTCCGGGAACAGGAATGGCTACAGCTAAAAATGGAAGCTATGAAGCTCTGAGATTTAATTCAAGTGCACATCACTATCTGTTTTATGAGAATGAGGAAAATAAAAGGGTGGATTCAATTGCTTCGTTGGACAATATGCTTAAGTTGGAGTTCGAGATTGACTCTTTAAACTTTATGGGTCAATTAACAGCCATGTCCGATATACGGCTAAGCGAATTTTATCTGCTGGTATTTACGGATAGAAATCAAAATAAAATTGTAGATGAAGGGGAGTGTATGAAGCTTACCATTCGTGTTAAGGATAACTACAAAGGATGGTCTGTACCTTATTGGAATATGCAGGATTCTTTGGGACAGACTCCTTTACACAAATTGTTTTTATTTGAAGAGTGGGAAAACATTAGTGACAGACAAAAGCTAGCCTTATTACAGGAAGCACTTTCGTTGAAAAGTACAAATCCGAATATTCAGGATATCAAGGGAAATACTGCGATGCATTACGCTTTGGGGGAATATTACCTGGAAAAGAAATCTTGCAATCATCCTGTTGAGCTAATAAAGGTACTGTTGAGCAGTGACAAGACAGATGTAAACATTTGTAACTATTACTATAACAACAATCCATTGCAACAGTATTTAATGAGTGGCAACAGTGGAGTAAATAGAATAAATGCCAGAGGAATTGAGTTAATCAGCCTGTTTCTTACGCGAGATGACCTGAAATTGAATAGCTTAAACAATGTCAATTTTACCTCTTTTGATTACGCAAGCAGAAAAAACTGGTTAGATGATAAGAATACAGAACTTGTTGACAAGCTAAAGCCGAATAAGGAGTATAATTATGGAGCATCACAGGAATTGTCGAAATTTGTATACCGAATAGGCACTGATGCGAAAATAGATGACCTTGATTTTTACATGGAGAATATTAAGCTATGCCTGGATTATAATGCCAATCCTAATGTAATCGAAAATCAACTGGCAAGAACACCTTTGACCTGGCTGTGTTACACAAAGGACAGGTCATATGGATATTCTGATGAAGAAATTCAATCGAACCTGCAATTGCGTTCAGAATTGGTAAAGCAACTGATGCAAAAGCCTGATATTGATCTAAACCTGCCTGACTACATTGGTGCGACTGCTTTACATTATGCTGTGGATGCTTATGCAACGGTTTTGGTAAAAACTTTAGTAAGTAATCCTCATACCAATGTGAATAGTCAAAATTCAGATGGTAACACCCCTTTAATGCAAATGATTCATAATCTAAACTATTTGCGTTTGGGTGCTCAGAAAGATGCTTGTGCCTGTTTAAAGGAATTAATATCCAATAGTAGTCGACTAGATTTTAGAGTGTTGAATTACAAGGGCGAATCAACTCTCGATTTAATTAATTTTTGGATGTTGGATAAGGAAAGAGGTGACGTAAATAAAAGATTATATCCCGAGATGTATAATTGTCTGGAAGAATTAAAACAAAAAATTGAAAGTGATATTCAGTAAGTAGCCTTCAGGTAAAAAGAAGGTGCTAATACAATAAAAACAGGAAATAGGAATAATTATGTAAGTATTGAATGTATAAAGTAATTAATAACTTTAGAAATGTTTTAATATTGATATTTTATTGTAAATCTCACTTTGAGTGAGGATGCCCAATCATGTTTTTAAAAATCAGACAATTGGAGTTATCATTTGTTGAATACAAAACATTGTCGTGTCAAAAAAACAAGATGAGTATACCTAATAGATATTTGTATTTGACATGAACTCAAATGATTTATTTGTTATAAAAAAATAATCTAATGTAAAATACATTTAAAATAACTTTACCTTTGCGAAGAAAATAAACTTAAGAGTAGCAAAATGTGGTATTTTAAGATAAATCGTATAGTAATTGTTATAACGATATTGGCGCTATTTGTTGGATGTAATAAAAAGGAGCGTACCTGCACTTTTTATCATTGGGAGCAAACGCTTGATTTGAAGACAGACGAAACTCAACTTTTGCAAGACTTCAATGCAAATGAGTTGTATGTAAGAATATTTGATATCGATTTTAAGGATAAAAGTAAAGCTCCTGCATTTCTGTCAAGCCTACATGTTAAGAATCAATTGCCTGAGAATATTAGTGTTATTCCCTGCATTTTTATTACCAATAGAAGTTTTAAAAACATCGATTTTGCAGCTGTAGATTCATTGGCTCATCGAACTGCTGCTCATATCAATTATATTGAAAATACGCAGGACATTGCATTTGGAGATGAAATTCAAATCGATTGTGACTGGACTCCCAGCACTCGTGTACATTACTTTGCTTATTTGAAGCAGTTAAAAAAATATTTGCCTCAGTTTGGTACAATTTCTGCCACCATTCGACTTCATCAGTTCAAATATCCTGAAAAAACAGGCATTCCACCGGTTGACAAAGGGAGTCTGATGGTTTATAATATGGGCGATTTTGAGGATAGTGAAGCAAGCAATGCTATTTATAGTAATGATATTTTGAAGCAATATTTGAAGGTAAAAGCTCCTTATCCATTGCATTTAGATATTGCCATGCCAACATTTAGCTGGGCTTTGGTATTTCGATTTGGAAAGGCTGTTAAAATTATTCACCATCCCGATATTGAAAACCTCAATTCCGCGAAAGAGCATTTTACAAAGTTGAGTCAGAATAAATACAAAATCAATAAAAATGGCTACTGGCAAGGTTTGTATTTGTACAAGGGCGATGTGCTTAGAGTGGATCGAATTGATGCCAAAGAAATTGAGGAAGGGTTAAAGTTGATTCGAAACAATGAATATCTAAATCCGGACAAAGTAATTTATTATCACTTATTCAATAACATTAAACAATTATATACAGATGAAGATTTTAAAAGTTTTAATGCTGTTATTAATTAGCACAATCTTTTGTTTGCCTTCCAAAGCTTGCGGCGGTTGGGAGGAATATGAAACCTATTTTAGGTTATTTAAGCCCAAATATATGATTGCAGGACAGGAGTTTGCCTCAATAACCTTTAACGATGAGCCATGGTCGAATATTTCGGTGTGGTATCCGCAGCAGAATGAGCATGACGAAAATTTAAAACTTTGGAAAGCTTATTTCCCTGTATCTTTTGATGATCAGGAATTAAAGCAATTCATTTACAAACTTTCGGAGGATGATTTAAAAAAGGCCAGGAACAATCCAAGTCAGGCAAATAATGAAGTATTACAGTGGGTACTTGTCAATGATACCCAAATTTTTGACTATTTGCTTTTTGCAAAAGAGTGTGAGCAGCATTGTAATCCGCGATTTGTTTATTATTGGGAGGAACTAAAGGAGAAAGATCTTACGGTTTATAACCAGGTAATTGCTAAGGGAAAGGCAATGTTTGAAAGCAGTTCCAATTTATTCCTGAAAGAAAGGTTAGGATTTCAATTGGTGAAGTTAATGCGTCATGCCGAGAAATATGATGAATGCCTTGCATTTTGGAACACCAAACTGGCAAAGAACGAAAAATCAATCATGTATTATTGGACCCTGGATCATATTGCAGGAGTACAGATTATAAAAGGGTTGGCAGCTGAAGGTAGAAAAAACTTTATTGAAGTATTTTTGAATAGTCCTGGTAAAAGGTTTTCGAGTTATTGTAGTGTTAAAATTGATACCGACGAGGAATGGCATGAGCTATTAAATGCTTGTGATACCGATAAACAAAAAGAAAGCATGTACTTTATGAGAGCTTCGCAATTGGGTAGTGTTGCTCTTGCCGATATTGATTCTTTGTATCAGATTAATCCAAAATCGGAATATTTACCAATTTTAATTTGCAGGGAAATTAATAAAATAGAATCAATTTATTTGCAGAATAAAGAAGCTGAGAATGTCTTTTATCAGTTGTATTTCAACAAATCAAACATCAATCAAGAGTTAAGTGATTATCTACAAAAGTTTAATCGATTTTTATCTAAATGTATTGATGAAAAGCAAATTAAGAATATTGATTTTTGGAGGATAAGTTATTTGTATACGAATTTTTTAATACAAGATTTTGATGGCGTTAGAGAACAGATGGCTCTTCTTTCTAAAAACATACCAAAGGCTTTTAAAAATCAGCTTGATATTATTGAGAACCTTTTGCTAATAACCGATAAAAGCAAAAATCCTATTCAGCGACAAAACGAAATGAAGTCCACTTGGAATGTGGAAGTAAAAGATTTTGCTTATTTCTTCATGAGTCATCCATCCAACAAACTGCCATATCCGCTAAATGTAGATGAAAGAATGTATGATTTGCGTACAGAGCTGGATACGGAAAAATTAAAAGCTTTGGTCGATTTGGCAGACAATCAGGATCAGTTAACTTGGTTTGCTGGTTATATTTTAAAAAATCACTTTAGTACAAATTCTGAATATTTAAAGGAAATGCTTGGAACATCTTACCTTGCAGATAACGAAAATGATTTGGCAGTAGATGTTTTATCAGAACTGAGTGAAGAATACAAAGCAAGCAGCCAAACCTTTTATCTGTCCGCAAATCCGTTTAATTATTTAATTAACGATAGAGATGATGAATTGCTTAAACCTGTGAAATATAGTAAACTAAAGTTGGCACAGACACTTTATGCAATAAACACAGCAATAAAAGAAGAAAGAGCAACTGCCATGGATTATTATTTGTTGGGTAATGCACAATACAATACATCTTATTTTGGTTATGCCTGGAATGCTAAGGCGTATTATTGGTCGGGAGGCTATTATACAGGTAGTTTTGATTGTACAGATGCTTATCAAAATTTCTTAAAGGCAGCAAAGATGTCGGATGATAAGGAAATGAAGGCAAAATGTTACTACTTGGCAGCCAAAGCCAATCAGAATAAGTATTTAACAGATAATAGGGAAAACCTTTATTGGAAAAGCGATCTTAAGGAAGAAGACATGCAGAACAGGGGATATCGGGATGAATTCTTAAAATTAAAAGAGGAATATAAGGACACTGAGTTTTATGAAAGAATTATTGAGGAGTGCAAATACTTTCAGTTTTATGTAAACTAGTAATTGTTTTGGCAATTAGAAAATAAATAAAGCATTAGCGATAATACAAAAAATCCGAACCAAACTGGTTCGGATTTTTTTATGAATTGTTCATTATTCATTGTTTATCAATTCCATTTCAATTCCCATTTTCTTCATTAAAATAGGGGCGTTAAAGGTTTTGCAAACACCGTTCTGAACTTTGTAATCGAAGTACAATTGTTCACCATCGATTTTAATGTCGAAGAACCTGTTCTCTACATGGCCAGGTAATTCATCTTCCAACACCGACAATTCCAAATCGTGGGTGGCAACCAATCCTACTGCATTGTATTTCACCAATTGCTTGATTAAAGCAGCCGATCCTGTGTGTTTGTCTTTGGAATTGGTTCCTCTAAGGATTTCATCAAGTAAAAGCAGTGCATTTTCTTTCTTGTTTACTTTATCTAACACCTGCTGAATTCTTTTCAGTTCGGCATAGAACGAGGATTCGTTTTCTTCAATAGAATCTTTAATTCGCATGGAAGTATTTACCTCAACATTCGAAACCAGCATTTGCTTTGCACAAACTGGGGCGCCACTCAATGCAAGCACCACATTTACACCTATGGTACGCAAAAAGGTACTTTTTCCTGCCATATTCGACCCTGTAACAATGTGAACTACTCCAGGGCCTTTCATTTCATAATCGTTGCAAACACGCTTGCTTTCATCAATCATTGGATGACCAGCTTCTTTCATTTCCAGTCTAAAGTGATCCTCAACAACTGTTGGGAAAGTCCATTCCGGATGATTAAAGCTTAGGTTGGCCATGCTGCTTAAAGCTTCAATTTCACCAATGCTTTCAAACCAGCTTTCAATTTCATGTCCATACTTTGTTTTCCATTTGTCGATGCGGAAAAGCAAGTGCAATTCATAAAAGAAAAGTGCATTGAATAGGATTTGAACCAACATGTTGTATCGCTGGTCAAGAAGCTCAATTAGTTTTCCAAGTTTTCTAATTTTTTGGAAGGATTTAATATCCTTACTCGCTAGCTTTTGTTTGATTTCATTTAATTTTTCCGATTGCCAGGCTTCAGATTCAAATTCTTCAATGATTTTCGCATAAATCTTAAGCATATCTGCACGTTTAGAGGTGCTGTTATGAGCAATGCCTACCTTCTTGAAGTTAAAGTAGTGAATTGCGATGCTAATCATCAGCAAGATCAAAATTGGAATCGAAGAACCTATCATTGCATAAATTAGTGCTGGAAGCGACAGAAATGGTAAAATAGAGATGGCAAGCAATAATTTTCTATTGCCATGAAAAGGGGTTGGCATTTTGCCCCATTCGCCTACAAAATCAGGATCATCGGTCTTTAGTTTTCGTTGCAAACCGTATTGTATGATATTCTGGCGCCAATCGATTTTATTGCGTAACTCTTGAATGGCTTTTTGTCTTTGGGCAATGGTTGAGTTGTCAGCTGGAGCAGATAAGTAGGAGGACAAACAGTCATTTCCACTCTTGCTTACGCAACGATTAATCAATTGGTAAATGGAGTGTTCACCAAACATGTCCAAATCGGAACTGTAAGGATGGTTATGTATTTTGTACTCCTTGCCATTGTTATAGAGTTTACTATGCCTAGTTTCCAAACAATTCAATTCATTTTCATTGATTTCAATCAATTTCAGAAGCCTCTTGATGTTTTTCTCATTTCTGCTGTATTTGCGAACAAAATAGGCCAGCCCTCCAATTAGAATGGCAGCAACTAAAATAGCTGCAGGCATTGAATAGGGAAGAATGACATAAAAAAGAACAAAAGCTCCAACTGCACTAAACAATCTAATTGCTGAATATTTGCGGTTTGCTTTTTTTAACAGCTGAACTTCCTCTTTAAAATTCTGTATGCGTTTTGAATAAAAATCAAGATTCATAGGTGTAATTTTGCTTCTTTCTTAGGTTAATTGATTTTGAGAAGCTAAAACTACTAAATCTACGCTTACAATGAGTAATTATTGAATCTAAAAGAAGGCTTATAATAAACAAAAACCTTTGAGCTATAATTGTCTCAAAGGTTTAAGCTGTGTAAAAAAAGGTAATAACAAATCTTTGGTAAGAAGAAACTAAGTAGTTGTATTACTTGTTTTTTCGTAGAAAGATGTCACCACTTATCGTTTTTAAGAAAATTTCCTCTCCGCCACCATTTAATGATGTAGAGAATTTACCGTTGTGGTAATGCTTTAATTCTCCCATGTCTTTTGTATTCAAATCAAAATCTGTATACATTTCTCCGGTAATTGTATTCAAAACCAGATCTGCTTGTTGTTTGCTAGGTAGACTCAAGTCAATGAATCCACTAATGGTTTCTATCTCCATTTTGTTCTGTAAGCCAACAATGTTTATGTTACCACTAATGGTATTGATTGATAATCTGGCATCTCGAGGTAGTTTTACTTCAAAGAAAAGCTCCATGTCAATGGAATTGGTTGTAATGGTTTCCGTTTTTCCATCTTTGCTCTGTTCTCTTTGAATGATTGTGGTTCTGTGCAAATCTTCCATATTTTCAATTTCCGATTCGATTACGATGCCTTTGGAAAATGAATTTACATTAAATCGAAAAGCATCATTGTCTTCATTTTCATTGATATTAACAGAAGCTTTAACATACACTTCGTTTTTATCCCAGGTCGAAATTTTAATGTCATCAGCAAATTTAAACTCCAAAGAGATTTTCTCATCTGATGAGATCTTTACAGATTTTTCAACAATCTTCTGTCCATTAGCAAACACTGTCCCCAATAAGAGCAATAATGTGATATAAATTGATTTTTTCATATTTCTGAGGTTTTGAAACTGTTAACAAAAGGGCACAAAAAAGGCTGCCAGGGAAAAAATGATTAACTCTGTAATTTGTAAGAGTTAGAATAAAACAAGGATCCGAAGCAGCCTGATGGCTCTATTTTTTTCTAAGGTAAATGTTGTTGTTGATGGTTTTTACTTTAAAATTCACACCACCACCATTAATTTGGGCTTTAATTTTATTGCCACCACCAACATACGAAAGACCTTTCTTTTCTTTTTCGTCAACCTTAATGTCAAAATCGGTATAGAATTCGCCATTTATTGTTCCTAACTCAATGTTAGCAGGAGTGTCTGAAGGCATGGTAATATCAACATTACCATTGATAGCGGAAATGGATACAGGGCTTTTTTGATCTAGCTTGCTAAAGACAATATCCACACTTCCGTTAATTAAATCAAGGATTACAGGACCTGTAACTTTATCAAGTTTGACACTTGGCATTAAGGTGTTGATTTCAATTTCTGAACTGAAGTTACGAACCACAATTGGATTTGAAGAAGCAAAAGGGCTTTTGCAATCAATTTTCAAACTCACACCTTTGGGAATTTTAAAATAGTAGTTTTTGTTTTTGGTCTCTCTACCCAATCCTGTTAAAGTAATAGTTTTTCCTTCTTTGGTTGAATTAATGCCAAGATTGGTATTGTCCTCTAATCCACTACCGTAAATTGGTTTTAGACCTTTGGCTCTAGCCGGAATTCTTTTTTCATAGTTGGTTTCGATACTAATACCATTGCCATCATATTCCTCTACTTTAATAGTCCCCAGAATATTGGTAATACACACTTGATTACCAGGTCTAACATCAAAATTTTGTTTTTGTGCTTTTAGAGTTGTTACTCCGCTTAGTAGAAAGCAGGTAATAAGAATTTTATTGAGTGTATTCATAACTTTTGATACTTTTTTGGATTTGTAATTAATTGTGCTGCCGGCATATTGTATTTTAAAATCTATTCTAAACAAAAACTTTAATTCCTTCTTTGGCCATTTCTTTAACTACCGGAAGGTTGTCGTCTTCTTTCATGATCTCCTCCAGTAAAATTTTAGCCCTATTCTCTTGAATATCGATGAGTATATTGATCAAAGTGATTTGAATAGAAGGTTCTTTTTGATTTTTTAAGGTTTCGAGATAGGCATTTCTAACCAAGGGATGCTGTGCAAATTTGGTAAGTGCATTTGCTGCTGCCATCCTAACATTTACATTGGCATCGCTTTGCAAGGTTTGTACCAATACAGACAAAACTTTATCATCTGCGACATCTTGCTTCTCCAAAATGTTAACAGCCTTTAATCTCTGACTACTGGTTGGTTGTTTTAAAGTAGCCATCGTTAAATTTTGCTTCATGTTATTCAAATCCGATTGCAAACTTGCAATCATCATGCTTTGATCATTGGTGAAGGGTGAGTTTTTACCCAATAAAAACCCAACTCCGAAAATGATAAGAATAGCTGCTGCATACTTCAGGAATTCACCAAACTTATAATGGTTTTCTTTTTGATCTGTAAATTGAATCGATTCCTGTCGCTGATTTTCTTTCTCCTCTTCTAATAATTGGTTGAAATTCATACTTAAATTAGCGCTTGGCTGTTCATCTTCAATATCATTTATCGTATGCAAAAATTGTTTGGCAAGTTGGTATTCATTCCTGCAATTTTCACAAGAGATAAGATGGTTTTCAACTTCATTGGCCTGTTCCTGGTTCAAATTGTGTTCTAAATATTCTATCAGAAGGTCTTGTATGTATTTGCAATTCATTCTTGTTTAATTTAAGCCAGTTTAAAATAAAGTTCTCTTAGCTTGTTGATTGCCCTGTGGGCTTTTACTTTCACGGCTGTTTCGCTTAGGCCTGTTATTTCGGCTATTTCACGGTATTTTAAACCTTGAAATCGACTGAGCTCTATGATCTCTTTTTGATCTGTTTGTAGTCCGTCCATCGCCTCATATAAGATTCTCTTTCTGGATTCTTTTTCCATTTCTTCTATGGCCGAATCGGTTTCATATTCGATTTTTTCAGGTTCACTAAAGCCTGAAATCACTAATTTATTATCCCGATAATAATTTGCATGAACATTTCTTGCAATCTGATACATCCACGATCGGAATTTGTGTTGTTCATTATAAGTCTTTCGATAGGTCAATATTCTTCTAAATACCGACTGTACAAGGTCTTCACTAATGGATTGATTTTTTGTCAATCTCAGAAAGAAATTATAAAGTCTTAAGTGGTATTTATCGAACAAAGGTGATAATGCATTTAACTCACCAGATCTTACTAAAACCATTAATTGTTCGTCATCTTTTTTCTTCACAATAAAATTAATTGCTAGCGTGTTTTGTTCTTCTTTCTGTATTGGTTACCCGGGAATATGGGAATGGTTACAAGGCAAGTTAAAATTTTCTTGTAAAAAATTATGAACGTAGGTATAATTAACTTCATAAAAGTTTGATTATTTATGAAATAGGATAGTGTACTTAGTAGGTATTAACTGTTAATACCTAAATATCTAAAATGGAATCGTCATGAAGTTCTGTAGTGTGTATTAATATTGGGAAGCGCAATGAGAAGTTTTGCAGGCGTAGCCATCGCTACGGTGAAAAACTTTGAAATGAGCATTCGCAATAGTGGTGTGCAATACAGGACTGTAATAGATTTTCATTTTAGATTTTTAGCTAATATGTATTGATTGCTTTTTTATATGTCTCCAGAACTCTATTTCTCGCAAATTTGTGATCGATCATAGGTTTAGGGTAGGAATCCGTACCCAATTCAGGAACCCATTTTTTAATGTATTCAAAATTGGGATCGAATTTCTTTTGTTGCTCAATGGGATTAAAAACTCTGAAATAGGGAGCTGCATCACAGCCGCATCCTGCTACCCATTGCCAATTGCCATTATTGGCTGCCTGATCGTAATCGAGCAAATGATTGGCAAAATAGGCTTCACCCCAACGCCAATCGATTAAAAGATCTTTAACCAGAAAGCTGGCAACAATCATTCTAACGCGATTGTGCATGTTGCCTGTGGCTTTTAATTCTCTCATGCCGGCATCCACAATCGGAAAGCCTGTTTTACCATTTGTCCATAGTTCAAACTCTTCCTCATTATTCAGCCACTGAATATTGTTGTAAGCCGGTTTAAAGCATTCGCTTTCAACTTTTGGAAAATTGACTAAGATTTGCATGAAAAATTCTCGCCAGATAAGCTCATTTAAAAATTGGTCATCAGCTTTTAATGCTTCTTGTACTGCCTGGCGAACACTAATGGTGCCAAAACGAAGATGAATACCCAGATTTGAAGTGGCCTTTAAGGCAGGAAAATTTCTACGGGCGTCATAATTGTTGAGCATATCCGCAGATAGATTAATGGCAGGGATTTCAATAGAAGATTCACCAAAACCAATCTCAGATAAAGATGGGATTTCCTTGGATTCAACTTGTGCAATATTCGAAGAGTTTAGTTTATACGAATAGGGTAGATGCTCCTTCGAATTGAACTCAGAACGCCATTTCTTCATGTAAGGAGTATAAACTGTATAAGGTTTTCCATCTTTTTTTAGGATTTCTTGCTCTTCAAAGATGACCTGGTCCTTAAAAAGTTGAAATTCTATTTGTTGAGATTCACAAATATCTTTGCAGTTCATGTCTCTGGATATAGCGAACGGCTCATAATCCTTATTTGCATAGATATTCGCTATTGGATAGTCATTAATTACCTCTAATAGGCATTCCTGCGCCAGCCCATGTTTTACAATTAGGGAAGAGCCAAATTGTGAGAGTTGCTGGTTGATTTTTTGAAGTTCGGTATGAATAAAATTTACCCGTGCATCACTTCTGTTTTCAATTTGATCTAATATTTCAGTATCGAAATTGAAGTAGAACAGGAGTTTGTTTTCCGATTGTAAGGCATGATATATTGCTGCATTATCATGCAATCTCAGGTCTCTTCTAAGCCAAATTAGAGTGTATTTATCCATTATCTTGTTTTATTGTTTTTTCTTAATACAATATAAACCAGAAAATGTTTAATGATAAAGATAAAAAGGACAAAAAAAGCCCGAATGATCTGCATTTCATTCGGGCATGAGAATTTAAGTTCTTGTTTGTCCGTTGCCGGTAATTATCCATTTGTAAGAGCACAATTCTTCCAAAGCCATTGGTCCCCTGGCATGAAGTTTCTGTGTGCTGATGCCAATTTCAGCTCCTAGTCCAAATTGTGCACCATCGGTAAAAGCAGTTGAAGTGTTGGAATAAATGGCTGCGGCATCAACCATTGAGTAAAAGGCTTTTATGGTTTCTTTGTTCTCGCTGATTATAGCCTCGCTATGTTTTGAACTGTACTTGTATATGTGATTAAGGGCCGATTCAAAATCCTTTACTGTTTTGATTGACATTTTGTGACTTAGGTATTCCGTGCCATAGGAATCTTCACCTGCTTGGTGTAAAAGCTGATCCTTATATGAGCCTTTCAGAATGTCAAACGATTCCTGATCTGCATAGATTTCTACATTTTTATCTTTTAACTGATTTACAAGCTCTGGAAGATCATTAATTCTATCGGAATGAATAATGAGACAGTCAAGGGCATTACAAACGCTTGCACGTCTTGTTTTGGCGTTGTAAATAATGTTTTTCCCTTTTTCAAGCTCTCCATCTTTGTCAAAATAGGTGTGAACGATACCAGCTCCGGTTTCAATTACCGGAATTTTTGAATTTTCACGAACCGAGTTGATTAAATTCTGTGATCCGCGTGGGATCAGAACATCTACAAATCCTTGTGCATTCATTAACTCTACTGCCGCTTCTCGTTCCGGCGATAGAAGTTGAACAATTTCAGCATCGACCTTTTCTTCTTCCAATGTGTTTTTAATGATCTTCACTAGGGTTTGGTTCGAGAACATGGCGTCGCTTCCGCCTTTTAAAACACAGGCATTTCCCGATTTTAGACAAAGTGCAAAAACATCAATGGTTACATTTGGCCTGGCTTCATAAATAACGCCAACAATGCCCAATGCCACGCTTATCTTTTCAATCAGCAAACCATTCTCGAGCCTTTTTGTTGATAGTGTACGTCCCAATGGGGAATCTAATCCGGCAACATTTTCAACATCGCCTGCAATACCAATTATTCTTTCACGATTTAGTAATAAACGATCATACTTTGGATCGTAAGTAGACATACGATCCAAATCCTTTTGGTTTGCTTCCAAAATTTTTGAGCTGGAATCAACGATTGCTTTGGAAAGTTTCAATAGAATCTTATCGATCTTTTGGGCAGATAAAAGAGGCATTTTTCGGGATGCTTCTTTGATTTTATGGAATTGTTCTATGGTATTCATTGTGTTTGAATTTAAATGTAAGATAATGTAGTATAATTGTCTTTATTTCAATTGTTAATATAGAAATAAATAATCATAGTGAACCAATGGCCTTGCTCCACTTTTACCTATATGAAGTTCTGCTTTGGCTTTGCTGTAGGAGGTTTTTCCCAATCCTAAAACTTGGCCTTTATCATTCATGATTTTTACGATATCTCCTTTTTCAAAACTTCCTTTAATATCGCTTACGCCAATAGGTAACAAACTTGTAGCATTGTTTGAATTTAATGCCTCTTCAGCCCCTTGGTTAATAATTACCTGTGCTTTTTCGAACCCATCAGATCCGGCAAGCCATTGCTTTACTGTCGATGCTTTTTTATAAGCTATAAATTCGGTGTGATCCACATTTTCATGATCTGCAATTAAATCCAAAACAATATTATCCCTTGAACCATTGGCAATGTGCACAGGTATTCCTGATTTGGCTATTCTTCCGGCGATACTGCATTTTGTAAGCATTCCACCACGTCCGAAATTGGATTTTTTGGTGGTGATATACTGCTTTAATCGGTTGATATCACCATTAATGGTTCTTAGCAATTTTGCATTAGGATCTTCTGGGTCTCCTGTATAAATACCATTAATATTGCTTAACAGGTAAAGTGCTTTGCAGTCCATCATCGATGCGATAAGACCAGAAAGTTCATCGTTATCGGTAAACATTAAAGCAGTAACCGAAACCGCATCATTTTCATTGATTACCGGCAAGATATCATTGGACAAGAGGGAACTGATGCAATTTTTCATGTTCAGATAATGTTCCCTGGTCCTAAAATCCTGCTTTGTTACCAATACCTGGGCACATTGTAGGTTGTGCTCTTTTAAGTACTTCGAATAAATATTTAGTAATTCAACTTGCCCAACCGATGACCATATCTGACGGGCAGAAATTGTATCTGTCTTTTGACTCAGGTTTATTTTATTTCTCCCGACTGCTACAGCACCTGATGATACAAGAATGCACTGATATCCCAACTTTTTTAATTCTGATATCTGAAATACAAGGTTTTTAATTCTCTGTTTGTCGATTTGGCCCGTACTTTTGGTAAGAACGTTTGAGCCTATTTTGATGCAAATTCGCTTCATGATCTTGATTTTTTATGGTGTACGCAACTACATCTTGCTACCCTAATATTGGTGCAAGATGCGAATGGTTGCATCGCAATTTTTTAAAATGTGCAATGCAATAAATGATTGTATGCTTGGTAAATAGTAATTTTCTATTTAAAGCAATACTTTAATACCGATTATTAATTAGTAAAGCCTTTTGTTCGTGTTACTCCAAACGGCTAACTAATTATATATCGGCATTTCAATTTAATATTTCACAGTTTCGCTTAAGCTCACTTTGAAATTTAAATGGTATAATTAGTAAGAGATTATCGTACCCACACGGGAAAGCGAAAAGTATTGGGTGATTTAGGGAAATGAGGGGCAATGAAAGAGTTGGATGTACCATAGAATGATACAATCAAATCGGTTTTTTTGTGTAATAATTTTAAGTCTTTCATAACGGAATACATTTGGTTATTAAGTTTCCCCCTTAATAAAACCAAGTCAAATATAAACATTCTTTTTGGATTTAAATCATTGCAAATTAGAATATTGGGAATATGTAGTCTGTCGAAAAGCTTTGCGAAATTCTGATTTGAATTGAAAAGATTTTACGCTTAGTTTGTGTAATGTGTAGGAAATCAATAAGGTGTGGCATAGTTGTGTGTGAAATTATAATCTTTGTTAAAATTTTTCAAATAAGATTTTTTCAGACCTGATTTTGTATGTTCAATTCTTATCTTTGTTTGAGAAATTATAAATCAAGATATACTATGAGTAAAAATCCTTTATTAGAAGAATTTTCAACACCATACAAATCTGTTCCATTCGATAAAATAGAATTGGAGCATTACATGCCAGCCTTTAAGCAAAGTATCGAAAATGCCAGAACTGAAATTGATGAGATAGCCAATTCTACTGAAGAACCAACTTTTAAGAATACCATTGAGGGCCTCGAATATTCGGGACAGCAACTGGATAGAATAGGTTCGGTTTTCTTCAATTTAAATCATGCACACACCAATGATGAAATGCAGGCTATGGCGCGTGAAATATCGCCTATGCTTACCGAATTCTCAAATGATATTATCATGAATGAGAAACTCTTTAAAAGAGTGAAACAGGTTTATGAAAAGAGAGATGAGTTTGATTTAAATGTAGAACAGACCAAATTATTAACAGATAGATACAAATCTTTTGTTAGATCTGGTGCTGATTTGGATGAAGAGAAGAAAGGGAAAATCAGAGAAATCTCGAAAGAACTTTCAAAATTAACCTTGCAGTTTGGCGAGAATGTTTTGGCTGCAACCAACAATTTCGAACTTTATTTAACGAACAAAGAAGATGTTGCAGGCCTGCCTGAAGGAATTCTTGAAGCTGCATCGGCTTTAGCCAAGGAAAAAGAGAAGGAAGGATGGATCTTCAATCTTCAATTTCCTAGCTATGTTCCTTTTATGCAATACGCCGATAAACGCGAATTGCGCGAGAAAATGTTTAAAGCCTATACTTCGCGATGTTTCAACGATAAATTCGACAATCAAAAGACCATACATCGCATTGTAGAGTTGCGATTGGCAAAGGTTCACCTGTTAGGATACGAAACTTATGCTGACTATGTATTGGAGGAAAGAATGGCAAAATCGGCAGACAATGTAATTAAATTCTTAAATGAACTTTTGGATGCATCAATGCCAAAAGCGCAAGAAGAGTTTAAAGAATTGCAAGAGTATGCAAAATCGCTTGGCGCAGATTTCGATTTACAAAGATGGGATTGGGCCTACTATGCTGAAAAGCTAAAGACCGAAAAATTCGATATCAACGATGAGATTACACGTCCTTACTTCGAGTTAGAGAGTGTGAAAAAGGGAATTTTCGATTTGGCTACCAAATTGTATGGCATTCAGTTCAAGTTGAACGCAGATATCGCTAAATATCACGAAGAAGTGGATGTGTACGAAGTATTGGACAAGGAAGGAAACTTTTTATCGCTATTTTATGCCGATTTTCACCCAAGAAACACCAAGCAAGGTGGGGCCTGGATGACTTCCTTTGTAGATCAGTACAAGCAAGAGAATAAGGATTACAGACCTCATATTTCCATAGTATGTAACTTTACCCGTCCGACCGAAACCAAGCCATCTTTGTTGACTTTTAACGAGGTAACTACTTTCTTGCACGAGTTTGGTCATGCATTACACGGAATGCTTTCTAAATGTACTTACAGTGCTTTGTCGGGAACCAATGTGTATCGCGATTTTGTAGAGTTGCCATCGCAGTTTATGGAGAACTTTGCTTTCCGTAAAGAATGGTTGGACGAAGTGGCAGCGCACTATGAAACAGGAGAAAAGATCCCTCAGGAACTGATTCAGAAAATTATTGATAGCAGTAATTTCTTAAGCGGATATGGTTTTGTTCGTCAGATAAGTTTTGGTTTAAATGATATGGCTTGGCACAGTGTTAATGAATCAATTACGAATCCGGTGGGAGAGTTCGAAGACCAGGCAATGGCATCAACTGAACTCTTCTCTAAGGTGAACGGAAGCTGTATGAGTACCTCATTCTCACATATTTTTGCAGGTGGATATGCAGCAGGATACTACGGTTACAAATGGGCCGAAGTACTGGATGCTGATGCTTTCGAGGCATTTAAAGAGAATGGCATTTACGATAAGGCAACTGCCGATGCTTTCCGTGAGAATGTATTGGAAAAGGGCGGAAGCGATCATCCAATGAATTTGTACCTGCAATTCAGAGGTAAAGAACCATCGATTGATCCGCTATTGAAACGCAGTGGTTTAAAATAAAGTCCTATTACATTTCAAAATACTTAAAAAAGAATGATACAATCGCTGTCTCAATCGGGGCAGCGATTGTTTTTTGTGTTTCCTACGCACTTTTATGCTCTCCTTACACAAGGGAAGGGTTTCCTGCGGGATATAAGTTAGCATGTTGCTTGTTTTTCTACTGGGAGACGCAATATTTTATCATCTTTTTAAAATATTTAATGTCATTTTAGAAATATTAGCACTTTTTTAGATATTTATATACCTATTCAAATAATTTAAAACCTTTTCAAATAATTTAAAACCTTTTCAAACTATATAATACCTTTTTAAAATAGGCAATAAAATTTGAAAAAAGAGATTGTAAATAGGTAAAATATAATGCATATATCGAAAGTGAAATCATTATTTAAAAAAGTCAATAGAATTTTAAAATATGCATTGAATTAACATTAATGTTCTATGTAGAATGTCCAATGTTCATGTTAAAAATAAGAAGGAAAGGCATTTTTTAACGAAGGACAGGCTTATTTGTGCGATGCTCGGCATTTTTCTTCAAATAATAGGCAATCATGTATCCGCGCAAGCGCTTTTTATTGTCGCGAAATACAAATTTTCCTGCATCACGAATTTCATCAATACACAGCTTTAGGTAGGTGTAGGTTTTATCGCGGAAACGCTTAGTTGCTTTTGTATCCCAATTCTTAACGTGATATTTTGATGCTAAATATCCTAATTGATTTGATAAGTTTGATGCTCTTTCAAGCAATTGAAAATCGAAAGACACTTTTTCCAGTAAATCTTTATGAGAACTTCCTAAATTAGATAAACTTGCTAGACTGTGAATAAGGGCAGAATACTTATTTGCCTTTTTCATTCTTTTTAATGTTTTGGATAATTCCTCATTATTTCGGAATGCATATGTAAAATAATGAACCAGTTCTCGGTAAATATCTTTTCCGGCCTGTAATTCCTTTTTCCAGCTTTTATCAAGCTCCGATTGGGTCTCTTTGTAATGAATCCAATAGGTTTGTACCTTTCGGCATATGTCAATTCTTACTCTCAATTCATCAATATGCTGCTGGTTTATTCCAACTTTAGCGAGCTCATTTAAATCATCTTTTGCCCATAGCACCAAATTTTCGGCATCTTGTAGGTAGGTATCAATTGGAATTGTGGGTTCAATGGTATTTTCTTTGGAAATGGCTTCTATTGCATTTAGGGAGCTTTCAGGAATAGGAAATTCTGCGATGTTCATTCTGATTTGTGTTTTTTATTGATAGATTAAATTTAGCAGAATCTTATTATAATATAGCATTTTGGCTGATTTAATTTTCAAGCTTGGAAAGAATAAAAAGTAAGATTTTAATCGAACTCAGTTTATTATCTTTGTTTCAAAATTAAATGAAGATGACCAAAGATTGTAGCAATTCAAAAATCATTAATTATGAGGGGAAGAAGTTTGTTTGTTCTCTGGCCTTTACTTTACAATTGATAGGTGATAAGTACAAATCGCTGATTTTGTTTCACTTGAAAGATGGTGAAATGCGTTCAGGTGAGTTACAAAAAAGCATTCATGGCATCTCGAACCGAATGTTTACCTTCTCGATAAGGGCTTTGGAGCGTGATGGTTTGGTAAGTAGGGAGGTTTACCCTGAAGTGCCACCAAAAGTCGTGTATGGATTAACAGAGGCCGGAAAAAGCATTATCCCCATCATCATGAAATTAGACCAATGGGGACAAAATTTTGCAAAAGAGAATCACTTGTACGCTCCTGGTGAATAATGAAGTTCGTAGGAGTGGGAATAGATTTCGAATACTACTCCGAATGGATCTTCTACATAACACATACGGTATGGTTTATCACTTGGATAATATTCACGAATAGGCATACGCTGTTTTCCTCCATGCTCAACAATCTTTTGAACCAATCCTTCTACATCCGGATCCTGAACCGAAAAATGGAATAAGCCGGTTTGGAATGGATTGAATTCCGGAGCTTTGGGTTGACTTTCTTTGAATTCGAATAGTTCAATGCCAATACGATCGCCGGTTGAAAGGTGCGCAATGCGAAAACTGTTCCATCCTTTGCCAAATACATCGATACACATTTGTCCGATTGCTGTCTCATTTTCTTCCAGGACTTCGGTTGGAGGCATAATTATATAAAAACCCATTACTTCGGTGTAGAATTTTACTGCCTTGTCCAAATCAGGTACTGTAATTCCAATATGGGAAAAGCTTTTTGGATAAACTTTTTGATCTTTCATCTCTGTTGTTTTAGTTTGTGCATCAAGCGAAAAAATTAGGCTGATGCTCATTAATAAAATTAAAATTGCTCTCATCATTCTTGTTTGAAATACGCTGCAATGTTAGAGCTAAAGAGGAAAGAAATCAATATCGCACAGAGCTGAAATATGGTTACATGGATGTGTGGTATGTTGAATATAAAGGCACGTAGCGATTGTTAATGATTTGTTAATTGCAAAAAAAAGCTGCCAATTATAAATTGGCAGCTTCTTCTGTAACAATGATATGCCTTTACCTCACAAAATTGGTAAGTATTTTTCTTTCTTGTTCAGGTGCTTCTACTGTTGCTTTTCCATTTTTCATCACTTCCATTAGGTAGGCCATATTTTTACCCAAAATTCTCATAATCTGCACACCTTCTTCATCCTGATGAACTTCTCCCGGCATTAATCCATGAATTACATTCCAATAGTTTGAGCTTGGAATCATCATTTCGGAATAGGCTAGGTAATTATTTAATTCGTTGAAAACAGGCAATCCGCCAGAACGACGAACGGCAACTACGGATGCACCCACTTTATGTCTGAATAAAGATCCGTTTGCACCAGCTACATAAAATGCACGATCGAGGAAAGATTTCATTCCGGCGCTTAACGAGGAGTAATGTACAGGAGATCCAAGAAGAATGCCATCGGCTTCTTTCATCTTCTGAATCCAGTCATTTACATCATCATTTTTGATCACACACTTTTCATCTCTATTTTTAAAGCACATATTACAGGCCATGCATGCTTTAACATTTTTTACACCAACATTTACAATTTCGGTCTCGATACCTTTTTCTTCCAACTGTTCACACACTAATTTTAATGCATGATAGGTGTTGCCTTCTTTTTTTGGACTACCGTTAAATGCGACTACTTTCATTTGTTTGTGTTTTTTATTTGATTGATAATGCAAAGGTAAGCTTGCAATTGTTTAGCTTGTTTTAATGAGATGTTAAAAAATTACGTAGAGCTTTAATTGCCTTCAATTTCGGCAATATTTGCCAGTGCATTATCGCGAAGTGGTTTGTATTTAAAATACCAAATTACTAAACCTATGATGATTGCAAGTATAAAAACCGAAAAGAAAACAATTTGAGATTCAACAGTATTGAATAATGGTTGAGATCTAAGATTAAAACTGGCATTCATTAAAAAAACTGCAAGAAATATCAGGATGCTCTTTTTTCGGAATGGATGATACCTTTCTGCTGCTTGCTTTAGCATGAGAAGTGTAGGCAGCGAGTAATCAACATTTTTGTATTCTTTTTGGTAGCTTCCAAATACTAGTGCAAATATTAAAAATGCAGCTACAAGGAGCAGTCCTGCAATCAAATCGGTAAGCTCTTTTGTGTCAAAATAGTGTATAAAGGCAATGATCGTGTAAAGTGGGATGAAAATCCAATAAACAATCTTCATTCTTTTGCATAGATTAGAATAATTACTATCCTCCTTTTTCAGTTTCCCTAATAATTGATCCAGATTGACTTTTTCGTTCTTTGTTTTATTTAAGTTCATGCTTGCCTCCTGTTAATTTGTTTTTTAATTGTGTTTTAATGCGGTGAATTTTCACCTTTACATTGGGTTCATTAATGCCGATCACATCTGCAATTTCTCTCATACTTAATCCTTCAAGCATAAGAGAAATTAAGGCTTTGTCAATCACAGAAAGCATATTTAACTCATTCTGAAGCTGGTTGAATTGCTTTTCTTCTTTTCGCTTGATTTCCAAATCTTCATTGTCCAGAATAGAACTTAGATTTTGCGTATCGGTGTTTATTATTAGCTGCATTTCTCTGTAGCTTTTGCCTGTAAAGCTTAGCGATGTGTTAACAGCTACACGATAAACCCATGTGCTAATTGCCGATTTACCTTTAAATTGATCCAAACTCTTCCAGATATTAATCAGTACTTCCTGATACATATCTTTTTGATCTTCGGCATTCGAATTATAGTAACGACATATCCGTTGTATTCGATCACTATTATCCGATAGAATTTGATTAAATAGATCTTCTTTTTTCAATGTGTGTGTGTTTTGTTCTTTATCTATTTAGTAAGGGAGGAGTATGATTAGTTACACTTTTTTTTGATTTTTTTACTTATAAAATCTCAAAGCCATTATAAGTCTCAAATTTCCAGATCTCTACTACTTTTCCAATTGGCAGTTCGTAAGGTTTATAATTTCTGTTTGAAGAAACCAACAGGAGAGATTGATTTTTCTCAAACTGCTTGTATACTACTTTAAATACGATACCATCCTCCTGGGTAACAATAATGCATGGAGTGCCATCTTTAATCGTTTCCCAGTTTTGAATATAAGATGCCGTTACCCACGATCCTTCGGGAATGGGAAGCATGGAGTCTCCTTTAATTTGGAAGGTTCTGTAGGTTTTATCTTTGGGCAAGAATGGGAGAGTGAATTTTGGCAGAGATTCTATAAAATCCAAATCGCCATAGCTATTTGTATAGCCGGCCTGGGCTTTTAGGGGAACCATTTCAATATTTTCATCTCCATCCTGGTTTACCGATATGGTAAGCAAACGAAGTTTCTTTCCAGTTACATCAATGTCAAATCCATCTTCGATTTGCGAAAGCTGAAATTCCGATAATTCCTGCAGCTTATATCTTATTAATGCATCAATGGAAACATTAAAGTATTCGGCAAATTTCACCAGTACTTTAAAAGGTGGTTGAACGCTTTTTTCGTAACCCGCCAGTGTGGTTCGTGTAATCTCCAATTGCTCAGCCAAGTCGGCTTGCGATTTTCGTCTTCTCTTGCGAAGGAACTTGATATTTTCTGCAAAAAACATACTTTTTTCTTTCAAAGATAAGGATAATAGACTAAATTATTGACAGGATTATGACGAAAATATCGACATCTAATGAGGAAGACAATATTGCATATGGATTTAGACACATTTTTTGTGTCGTGTGAGAGGTTGCAGGACAGTAGGTTGAACAATCGGCCGGTCTTGATTGGAGGAACATCAGATAGAGGAGTGGTAGCAGCTTGTTCTTACGAAGCACGAACGTATGGCATCCATTCTGCCATGCCCATGAAAATGGCTCGTATGCTTTGTCCGGAAGCTGTTGTGATTAGGGGTAATAGTGGAACTTACAGCGAATATTCCGATCATGTAACAGAAATCATTAAGGAGCGTTCGCCTTTGTTCGAAAAATCATCAATAGATGAATTTTATATGGATATAACAGGAATGGATCGCTTTGTGAAGGAAAGCTACATGTGGTCAAAGGAACTGAGAGAAAAAATCATGAAGGAGACTCGCTTGCCTATTTCCTTTGGTTTATCTACTAGTAAAACGGTTTCTAAAGTAGGAACAGGAGAAGCCAAACCCAATAATCATATCAATATCAACAGTGGCGAAGAGGTGCCTTTTTTGGCCCCGCTTTCCATTAAAAAAATTCCGATGGTGGGCGATAAAACTTACCACAAGTTGCGAAGTATGGGGATAGAAAAAGTACGAACCGTACAAGAAATGCCTATGGAGCTAATGGAACGCGTACTGGGGAAAAATGGGCAAATGATTTGGAAAAAAGCACAGGGGATTGATAATAGTCCAGTGATTGCCTGGAGTGAGAGAAAATCCATTTCTACCGAACGAACATTTGAGCGAGATACCACTGATCTTGTGAAATTGCGTAGTATTTTGGTTGCAATGGCTGAAAATTTGGCTTACCAGCTCCGAAATGGCAACAAACTAACCGCTTGCGTGACGGTTAAGATTCGTTATTCCGATTTTCAGACTTATACCAAGCAGAAGCGAATCCCCTACACATCTCTCGATCATACACTAATCGCTACAGTGCTCGACCTCTTTGATAAAATGTATGAACGCCGGGTTTTGATCCGACTCATAGGAGTTCGTTTTAGCAATTTGGTGGGAGGAACTTACCAGATTCGCCTGTTCGAAGACTCTGAAAAACTCATTAAACTGTATCAGAAAATGGATCATTTGAGAAACAGATTTGGAAAAAATGCGGTGAAACGCGCCATAGGAATGGATGTAAAAACCATTGGAGGAATGAATCCTTTTAACGGACAAGCTCCAATTATTCCTGCTCACCGTAGACGATAAAAACAATTAGTAATTAATAATTAACAATGAGTAATAGATAATTGACCATTACTAATTGTTAATTCTTCATTGTATTTAATGTTATTGAATTGCCACTCATATTATAGTTTTAAGTACGGAGCTCTTTCTGTAGAGGAGGTTTTAAAAGAAAGCCAGACAGGAGAACACGATACCATTGTATTAACTGATATTAATAATACTGCAGTAAGTCTCGATTTTGTACGACAGGCAAAGGAGTTTAATATACGACCGCTTGTGGGAGCAGATATCAGGAATAGAGCGATACAGCAGTATGTTTTGTTGGCCAAAAATGCGATCGGTTTTCGGGAAATCAATGAGTTTTTATCAGGAAATCTGCATACTAGTAAGGTGTTTGAACCTGAGGCTCCGGATTTGAATGAAGTTTATGTGATCTATCCATTTCAAAGTCAGTACCGAGATCTAAAAGCAAATGAATGCATTGGAGTCAGACCACAGGATTTACCTCATTTGCCTTTTTCTGAATGGAAGAATTGCCTGGATAAGCTGGTAATTCTACAAACAGCAAGCTTTCGCAACAAAAAAGATTACAATATCCACCGACTGTTGCGGGCTATTGATAGAAACACACTACTAAGTAAGCTTTCGCAAGAGGAACAGGCGAGTTTTGAAGATAGATATAGAAGTAAGTCTGAACTGTTGGAATTGTATAACGATTATCCTGAAATTATAAAGAATACAGAAGCTTTATTGGCTGCTTGCAGTATGGATTTCGAATTTGGAACCAACAAAAACAAGAAACTTTTTACCGATTCAGAAGAAGAAGATTTTAAACTGTTAATGAAATTGGCCTGCGAAGGCTTAGAATATCGGTATCATACGATAACCGATGAAATTTTAGACCGCTTAAATAAGGAATTGGAAGTTATTTATCAGCTTGGTTTTTGTTCTTATTTTTTAATCAATTGGGATTTAGTAGACTATGCTCAAAGGAAAGGATATTATCATGTCGGACGAGGAAGTGGAGCCAATAGCCTGGTTGCTTACTTGTTGAAAATCACTAATGTTGATCCGGTTGACTTAGACCTTTACTTTGAGCGATTTATTAATCCGTTCCGATCATCACCTCCCGATTTTGATATCGATTTTTCATGGACAGATCGGGATGATGTCACACGTTATTTGTTTGATCGATATGGTTGGGACCATGTTGCCTTGTTAGGAAACTTCATCACCTTTAGTCACAAGTCGGCTTTTCGTGAAATTGGCAAAGTGTTTGGTTTGCCCGATGAAGAAATAGTGCGTTTGCAGAAAAATCCTAATCCAGTGCAAGCCGATGAATATGGAAAGTGGGTGATTCGCTATAGTGGATATATTTCAAGCTTTCCAAGCCACAATAGTATTCACTCCAGTGGGATTTTAATCTCGGATGAGCCCATTAGCAATTATTCAGCCACTGAGCTTTTGCCTAAAGGATTCCCATCCACTCAATTCGACATGTACATTTCTGAAGATTTGGGACTGCATAAGTTCGATATACTGAGTCAGCGTGGTTTGGGGAAAATAAAAGATACTTTGGATATCATTAAGCAGAACCATGGAGTGGATATCGATATTAACGACACCAAACTATTTATGGAGGATTCTCGCGTAAAGAGAATGCTAAAAAAAGGACAGGCAATTGGTTGCTTTTATGTGGAATCGCCTGCCATGCGCATGCTTTTAACCAAGCTAAAAGCTGAAGATTACAAACGCCTGGTTGCTGCCAGTTCCATTATTCGTCCGGGAGTAGCCAAAAGTGGAATGATGCGAGAATACATTATTCGCTTTCAGAATAAGGAAAGGAGAGAACAGGCAAAACGTAATTTACCTGAATTATATAATATACTTGAGGAAACCTATGGTGTAATGGTTTATCAGGAAGATGTAATTAAGGTGGCCCATTATTTTGCTGAACTAAGTTTAGATGAAGCGGATGTTTTGCGTCGGGGAATGTCGTGGAAATTTAAACAGCGAAACGAATTTACAAAGGTGAAGGATAAATTCTTCTCCAATTGTAAAGCAAAAGGTTGTGCTGATGCAGTGGTGAGCGATATATGGAGGCAAATAGAGAGTTTTGCCAATTATGCTTTTGCAAAAGGGCATTCGGCAAGTTATGCAGTAGAGAGTTTTCAGGCACTTTATTTAAAAGCATATTATCCGTTGGAATATATGGTTGCCACATTAAATAATGGAGGTGGATTTTATTCTGCACAACTTTACCTGCACGAAGCGGTGATGCATGGTGCCAGGGTAGAGGTGCCTTGTGTAAACCAGAGTTCATGGGAAAATACCATCGAAGGGAATACCATTTGGCTGGGTTTTTACCTCTTAAGAGATTTGGGACACTTAACAGGAAAAAGATTGATTGAAGAGCGCAGGGAATATGGAAAATTTAAAAGCTTACGCGATTTTGTGAAGCGTTTCCCAACCAGTTTGGAGCAACTGATAATATTAATACGTATTGGAGCTTTTCGATTTACAGGAAAAGGAAAGAAAGAATTGTTGTGGAATGCTCATTTTCTATTAGGACATACCAAGAAAACCAAACCAGAAAGAACACTTTTTCAGGCAGAGGTAAAAGAATTTGAGTTGCCTGAATTGTGGAAGCACAAGCTCGAAGATGCATTTGACGAGTTGGAATTTTTAGGATTATCAGTTCAATCACCATTTCAATTGGTGAAAAATGATTTGCCTTCTGACATAAAAGCTTGTCATTTGCCCCGTTTAATCAATCGTTACATCAGAATTGTTGGTTTTTTAATTCATCGTAAACCCACAAAAGCCAGTAATGGTAAAATTATGTATTTTGGAACATGGATAGATTTAGATGGACATTGGTTAGATACTGTGCATTTTCCACCTGTTGCCAAAGAATACCCATTTCGTGGACCTGGCTGTTATGTTATAGAAGGGCAAGTGATGGATGAGTATGGATTTCTAAGTATAGAAGTAAGCAAGATGGAACGAATGCCAAATATAAGTATTGATGATATCGTTTCAGCCTGAAAATTCTCTTTTTGTGTTGTTTACATGTTTTACATTCGTTCGAATAAAGGAAAAATCCGTGATGTGACATTTATTAATGTATTACTTTTGTACATAATCATAGTTTTATATTCTATTTTTTTTGTCCTATTACTATTTTAAAATCAGGAATAACACTTGAGGTCACCTATTCATAAGTGAAAATTTGACGTCTTTTTTGATCATTTTTTGAAAAGCTGCTAAAAAAAATATGCCAAACTTTCTTTGTGTTCTGTTTTTCAGTTATTTGTAAAAGTGAGAAAAATGAGAAAAAATCTTGCAAATAAAATCGGCGAATCTATTTTTGTCGGCGAATTTTTATCACTTTAACAAACACTATTAAAATGGCTTTTATTACTAAAGAAAAGTTCTTGTCGAATGAATGGTTAACGGCGTACACTTACCTGATTTTGGGTAGTATTATTTTTGCTGTTTCAGACATCTTATTTGTAGTACCTTACAAGTTGGCTCCGGGTGGGGTGTATGGTATTGCTACCGTACTAAATACTTTGTTTGGCTGGAAAATTAGTTACTGTACTTTTGCAATGGAGGTTCCATTGGTAATTATTGGTACAATTATTTTGGGTCCTCGATTTGGGATTAAAACAATAGTTAGTATTGGGATTATTTTGTTGACCGTTTGGATAATGGAGACATATGTTGTTCCTGGGTATCCAAAAGTAATTGCTGATCCAATGTTAAATACCATAGTTGCAGGTGTATTTTATGGTATTGCAATTGGAATGATCTTTAAGTCCAGAGCAACTTCAGGAGGATCTGATATTATTGCAATGATTTTTGCAAAATATACAAAGCTGTCATTAGGTAAATTAGTAATGATTGTTGATGGTATAATTGTATTATTTACTTTGGTACAGCCAACAGAAACAGGCGCGATTGGATGGGAGTTCGTAATTTATTCATTAATTATTATTTATATCGAAGGTAAGATTATCGATATGGTGGTAAGTGGAGCAAACTATCACAAAACAGTTATGATTGTTTCAGATCAGTATGAATCAATTGTATCTAAGATCAAAGGAGATTTAAAACGTGGTGCAACTGTATTTACAGGTACAGGAGCTTACTCAGGTGAAGAAAGAAAAATGGTTTATTCGGTAATGAGTCGTAGAGAGCTTGAGATTTTGAAGCTGCACGTTAAATCGGTAGATCCTGAAGCATTTGTGAACGTAACAGAAGCGAATGAAATTATCGGTAAAGGATTTAAATCTTTAAATGAGGAAGAAGAATAGAGAATAAACTCGAGATAATTGCTTAAATCCCTCCGTATTCGGAGGGATTTTTTTATTTTTGCATGTAGTATCACTTCAATTTACAATTCAGATATTTATTGTTTGTTATTCTGAATTCAGGCAGATCATAAAAACGTATTGTTTTTGCAGATTAGCGGGGGATTGATGCTGATTGAAAATATATCTGTAAAAAGTTGTAAGATAATTTGATTTTTTAGAAAATTATTACGTATTTTGCGACCTGTTTGAAAAGCGTTTAAGGAAAAAAATAATCTGGACTATGTCAAGAGTTTGTCAAATTACTGGAAAGAGCGTAATGGTGGGAAATAATGTTTCTCACTCTAAGAGAAGAACTAAAAGAAGATTCTATCCAAATCTTTTCGTTAAAAAGTTCTATCTTCCTGAGGAAGATCGTTGGATTGAATTGAAAGTTTCTGCTGCCGGAGTACGTCTAATTAACAAATTAGGTGTAAAAGGTGCACTTACTAAAGCTCAAGAAAAAGGATTTATTAAAAATTATTAAAAAAGGCATAGAAAATGGCTAAAAAAGGTAATAGAGTGCAAGTAATTCTTGAGTGCACTGAGCATAAGGAAAGCGGTATGCCAGGAACTTCAAGATACATCACTACTAAAAATAAAAAGAATACTCCAGATCGTATGGAGTTGAAGAAGTACAATCCTATTTTGAAGAAAGTAACCCTTCACAGAGAAATTAAATAATTTTAAGATATGGCTAAGAAAGTAGTAGCAACCCTACAGAAAGGTGAAGGCCGTGGTTACGCTAAAGTAATCAAAATGGTGAAGTCACCTAAGACTGGCGCATACTCTTTTAAAGAAGAGATTGTTCCAAATGAGAACGTAAAGGATTTCTTTGCTAAAAAGTAAGAAATTCATATCATACTGAATCATAAAAGCTTCCCGACTATTTGGGAAGCTTTTTTTGTGCTTTAAACCAAAACTTTTATTGTTTTATTTTAAAACGTTTATTGTTAATTGTTTGTGTTTACGATTTTTTGTACTTTAGCAGCTTAAAATTTAGAAGAAATGGGATTATTTGGAAGTTTTTCGAAATCGAAAAAAGAAAATCTTAATAAAGGGTTAGCCAAAACAAAGGAAAGTGTGTTTAAAAAGCTTTCCAGAGCTGTTGTTGGTAAATCTACCGTTGATGATGATGTGCTTGATGAGTTGGAAGAAGTATTGATTACTTCTGATGTGGGTGTGGATACAACATTAAAAATCATCGAACGAATTGAAGAGAGAGTTGCTCAGGATAAATTCTTGGGAACATCAGAATTGAATAGAATCTTAAAAGAGGAAATTGCTGCTCTCCTTGAAGAAAATAATAAAGGTGATTACGATGCTTACCAACTTCCAAAATCTGAATATCCATATGTTATCATGGTAGTTGGAGTGAATGGAGTAGGAAAAACTACAACCATTGGAAAGCTAGCTCATCAATTTAAGAACGCAGGAAAGAAAGTAATGCTTGGTGCAGCCGATACTTTTCGTGCAGCAGCAGTCGATCAATTAATTATTTGGTCGGAGCGAGTTGGAGTTCCTGTTGTGAATCAAGGAATGGGAGCCGATCCAGCTTCCGTTGCTTTCGAAACTTTAACTAAGGCCAAAGAAGAAGGTTCCGATGTGGTTATCATTGATACTGCTGGACGTTTACACAATAAAATCAACTTGATGAATGAGTTGAGTAAGATCAAACGTGTAATGGATAGAGTAATTCCTGGTGCTCCAAATGAAATCCTATTGATATTGGATGGTTCAACTGGTCAGAATGCATTCGAACAGGCAAAACAATTTACCAAAGCAACCGAAGTAAATGCATTGGCAATTACCAAATTGGATGGTACAGCTAAAGGTGGCGTTGTGATTGGTGTTTCCGATCAATTTAAGGTGCCAGTAAAATATATCGGAATTGGTGAAGGAATGGAGGATTTGCAGGTGTTTAACCGCAATGAATTTGTGGCTTCATTGTTTGATTGATAAAAATTACACACAATAATATAAGATAGGCTGCCTTTTTTGGTAGCCTTTTTCATTTAAGTAGATTCAAAAGTAAATATCGAGATGGGAAAAAGAGTAATTTATCCTATTTTTGCCAAAATTTAATTTGAGATAAGAGGATTGTATGAGTCAAAATAAAATCAACATTATAAGCTTAGGTTGTTCAAAAAACTTGGTTGATACCGAATTGTTAATGAAACAACTCGATGCAAACCAGTTTTCTGTTACATGTGAAGAAGAGAATAGCGATGCCAAAACCATTATTATTAATACATGTGGATTTATTGGTGATGCGAAAGAGGAATCGGTTGATACCATATTGCAATACGTAGAAGCAAAAAAAGATGGTAGAATCGATAAGCTTTTTGTGATGGGATGCTTATCGGAAAGATACAGAGAACAGCTAAGTGAAGAAATTCCGGAAGTTGATAAGTATTTTGGGAAGTTCGACTGGAAAGGAATGGTGAACGAGTTGAATAAAGACTATGTGCCAGACTTCAAAAATTTAAGAGTTGTTACTACTCCAAAGCATTTTGCTTACCTAAAAATTTCGGAAGGATGTAATCGCTCATGTTCATATTGTGCAATTCCAATTATTACAGGCAAACATGTTTCTCGTCCGATAGAAGATATTGTTGAAGAAGCAAAAAATCTTGTAAAAGGAGGAGTGAAGGAACTTTTGGTAATTGCTCAGGATCTTTCTTATTATGGTATCGATTTGTACAAAGAATCGAAATTGGCAGAATTGATAGAAGAGTTATCTAAAATTGAAAATCTTGAATGGATCAAGTTGCATTATGCATATCCAACTCAATTTCCTTACGGGATTTTAAAATTAATGCGTGAGAATCCTAAAGTTTGCTGTTACCTCGACATTGCCTTACAACATTCAAGCGACAACATGTTAAATTTGATGCGAAGAGGGATAGATCGAGCTAAAACCATTGATCTTATCAAGAAAATCCGTAAAGAAGTACCGGGTATAACGCTTCGAACTACCATGTTGGTTGGCCATCCTGGTGAAACAGAGGAAGATATAGAAGATCTTAAAGATTTCGTTCAGGAAATGAAATTTGAACGTTTGGGCGTATTTCCTTACTCTGATGAAGAAGATACCTATGCTGCGAATCACTACGAGGATAATATTCCACAAGAAGAAAAGGAGAGAAGAAAAGAGGAAATCATGTTGATACAGCAAGACATTAGCATGGAGGCCAACAAAAAACGTTTGGGCGAAGAGTTAAAAGTAGTAATTGACAGAAAAGAAGGTGATTATTATTACGGAAGAACCGAATTTGATTCCTACGAAGTAGATCCTGAAGTGTTGATTCCTGCCGAGAATGGAGATTTAAAAGTTGGAGAATTCTACAATGTTGAAATAACAGATTGTGAAGATTACGATTTGTTTGGAATTGTGAAATAGAACAATCTTACAAAAATAGATTAAAGGCCATCTGTAGAAATACAGATGTTTTTTTTTGTGCTAATTATTAATAAATTATATAATTTGATATATATTAAAATAAATTATAACATATATAATAACAAAATAAGATATATATTAAAAATATTTTTAATATATATTTAAATTCATTATATTAGAGTATAGTTTATGAAAGGATAAAACCTTCTGTTTGAAATAGTTTACTCTTTTAAAGATATGGCTGTAAAATATAAAGCGGTAAAAATGAATTCACCTTTAAAAAAGGAAGGTAGAAGGGAGCAATATTATCCAAGGGTAGCTGGTAGGGAGAAGAAGAATTTAAGAGATATTGCCGAAAGTATTTCGCAAACATCATCCTTTAGTACAATTGATGTTATTGGGGTTTTGGAAGCATTTACTTCTAAAATACCACACTTCCTAAAGGATAACTGCAGTGTAGAGCTAGGGGACTTGGGGACATTTTCTTTGCATATCAGTGGAGAAGGAGTAGATGATCCTGAACAAATAAATGCATCGAAAATTAAAAGTGTAAAAATGGCGTTTCGGCCAAGTACCAGAATAAAACAAGATTTAAATAAGGTTGGTTTTAGAAAAATCAAAAAGTGAATGTGAATTGAAAAAAGGGAACTTATACAGCTGGTTACTGTTTAGGTTCCCTTTTTCATGCAAAGCATTTATCTCTTAAAACAAACTTCCTTGCTGTTGATACATTCCTGATTTTTTTAATTCAAAAAAGCAATCTGCACAAGCTCTTACATCTGCAAGAGCATCATGAGCACCATCAAAGCCTTTGTGGAAAAGATGCTGATGCAATTCAGTTAAATTTGGCCATTTGTAACCATATCTTCCAGGAATTTTGCAAATATTGGTAGTGGTTTTCATGGTACAGATTTTTGGAATCTCTGCCAATTGACTTTTTACATCCTTACGAAGAAATTCAGCTCCAATTATCATTTCATCGAAACTAATATTGTGTGCAATTAAATATTCGGCATTATCCATTGCTGATGAAAATTCAATTAAAGCTTCGTTAAGATTTATACCTTCAGCATAAGCTCTTTCCGTTGTAATGCCATGCACATCCGATGCGTCGGTAGGAATTGTAAAGCCTTCTGGTATTATAATTCTGTTGACTGATTTAATTTTCTGATCGCGACTATCATAGAGTAGTCAAGCCAATTGAACCAAACGAGGCCAATTGTCCAAATCTGTAACGGGAGCATTCCATCTTTTTGGTAAACCAGTTGTCTCGGTGTCGAAAAATAAGTACATAGGTTGTGGTATTAAAAAAGCTCCCAAAGGAGCTTTCTGTTTATTTTACAAGCTTAGATTAAACTAAAGATTTAGCTACTTCTAAAGCAGCTTCGTAATTAGGTTCTTCAGTCATTTCAGCAACATATTCAACATGTTTTACCTCGTTGTTTTTGTCGATAACCACAACGCCACGAGCTAATAGTCGTAATTCTTCAACTACGAAACCATACTTGTATCCGAAATCACATTCTTTATGATCCGATAAAGTAACTAAGTTTTTGATTCCCTCGGTACCACAGAATCTACCTAAAGCAAATGGAAGATCGTTTGATAATGTAATGATTTGTATGTTTTCATCTAGAGATGCAGCTTCTTTATTGAATCTGTGAGTTTGAGCAGAACAAACACCAGTATCGATTGAAGGAAATACAGAAAGGATTTTCACTTTTCCATCAAAATCAGAGAGTTGAACAGGAGCTAAATCTTGTCCAAAAGCTGTGAAGTTTTCAGCTTTCATTCCTGCATCTATTTCCGTTCCTACTAAAGTCATTGCATTTCCTGCAAATGTAACTTTGCTATTGTTTTTTTGCATAATTATGTATTTTGTCGTTTAAATCAAAGATAAAAATTGTTTTGATTTATTCTAAATAAATGGGAATAAAAAAGCATAAAAAAACCGGAGAATTCATCTCCGGCTTTCTTTTATTCTAGTTGCTTTTGAGCTTTTAGTATTTTGGTGGTTATTTTCTGTTTAGATTTGTCTAAACCTACCGAAATCGTATCACCTTCAGAAATACTTGCTTTAATAATAACCTCGGCCATTTCATCTTCAAGATACTTTTGAATTGCTCGTTTTAATGGGCGGGCACCAAACTGAACATCGTATCCTTTTTCTGCAATAAAGTCTTTCGCTGCAGTAGAGATTTTGATGTTGTAACCCAAGTCGTTAACTCTCTTGTATAATCCGTTAAGTTCGATGTCGATAATCTTATGAATATCTTTCTGAGTTAAGGAATTAAACATGATCAAATCGTCAATTCTGTTCAAGAATTCAGGTGCGAAAGCTTTTTTCAAAGCCTTTTGGATAATGCTATTGGCATACTCGTTAGAATCATTTCCTCCAGTTTGGAATCCAATGCCTTTGCCAAAATCTTTCAACTCACGACTACCTATGTTAGAGGTCATGATAATGATAGAATTTTTGAAATCAACTCTTCGTCCTAAACTATCAGTCAACTGACCGTCATCTAGTAGCTGTAGAAGAATATTGAACACATCAGGATGTGCTTTCTCGATCTCATCTAAAAGGACTACTGAGTAAGGTTTTCTTCTTACTTTTTCAGTTAGTTGTCCGCCTTCTTCGTATCCTACATATCCTGGAGGTGCTCCAACCAATCTTGACACAGCAAATTTTTCCATGTATTCACTCATGTCGATACGAATTAAAGCATCTGTACTATCGAAAAGATATTCGGAAAGTACTTTTGCCAGCTGAGTTTTACCAACACCAGTAGGACCTAGGAATATGAATGTTCCAATAGGCTTGTTAGGGTCTTTTAAACCAGCACGGTTACGTTGTATTGCCTTTACGATCTTAGCAATAGCATCGTCCTGACCAACTACTTTACCTTGTAATTCATCATCCATTTTAAGTAGGCGAGAACCTTCAGCTTGTGCAATTCTCTTTACAGGAACGCCTGTCATCATTGCAACAACTTCCGCTATATCTTCTTCAGCAACCTTTTCTTTTTTAAGGCTTAATTCCTGTTCCCACTTTTCTTTTTCTTTTTCAAGATCTTCAGAGAAGTTTTTTTCTTTATCTCTAAAGCTAGCAGCTAATTCAAATTTTTGAGCTTTTACAGCTTTTATTTTGCTCTGGCGAGTTTCCTCAATCTTTTTCTCAAGTTCTTCTATAATTACCGGCACATGAATGTTTGAAATGTGAACACGAGAACCTGCTTCATCCAATGCATCAATTGCTTTATCTGGAAGATATCTGTCACTAATGTATCTCGAAGTTAGTTTTACACAAGCATCAATAGCTGCTTCTGTGTAATACACATTGTGATGATCTTCGTAACGTTCTTTGATGTTGTTTAGAATCTCAATAGTTTCTTCAGGAGAGGTAGGTTCTACCATCACTTTTTGGAAACGCCTTTCTAAAGCACCGTCTTTCTCGATATTCTGACGATATTCATCCAGGGTTGTTGCACCAATACATTGAATTTCTCCACGAGCAAGGGCTGGTTTTAACATGTTAGCAGCATCCAATGAGCCAGTTGCGCCACCTGCACCAACAATAGTGTGAATCTCATCAATAAACAAGATGATGTCAGTTGTCTTAGATAGTTCATTTAGAATGGCTTTCATTCTTTCTTCGAACTGACCACGATATTTGGTTCCTGCAACAATAGAAGCCAAATCTAAGGTTACTACACGCTTACCAAATAGTACTCGCGAAACTTTTTTCTGAACAATTCTTAAAGCTAAACCTTCTGCGATAGCAGATTTACCAACACCTGGTTCACCAATGAGTATTGGGTTGTTTTTTTTACGACGACTCAGGATCTGTGCTAAGCGCTCAATTTCAGTTTCTCTACCCACAATTGGGTCAAGAGTTCCTTCCTCTGCTGATTTTGTGATATCAATACCAAAATTATCAAGAACAGGAGTTTCTGATTTTCCTCTGGCGCTAGCACCTTTAGAACCTCCAGACATTCCACCTTTTCCCTCTCGCTCTTCAGATGGATAATCAGCTTGGGCTTTAGGGAACAAAGTTTTTAAATTTTCTTTTACCTTATTATAGTCTACAGTTTGGTCCTCTAATATTTGGGTAACCATACTCTTATCATCCTTTAATATGGCAAGAAGTAAATGACTGGTGTCAATAGTGTTATTTTTTAAGGCCTTAGCCTCTAAATAAATCAATTTAAGAACTCTTTCTGCTGATCGTTGTAAAGGAATGTTGTTTTGATCTAAATCAGTAATTGTATCTGATTTAATTTCCCTTTCAATGTTTTTTCTGATGTCGTAAAGATCAACACCCAAAGAGATAAGGATATCAACAGCAATGCCTTCACCTTCTCGAAGAATTCCTAAAAACAAATGTTCCGTTCCAATAGCGCTATTTCCAAGCCTTTCAGCTTCTTCTTTGCTGTATGAAAGAACATCTTTAATACGAGGTGAAAATTTTGAATCCATATAGTAGGTCTTTAAATTAAATTCGTAAGTAATTGTAATGTCAATATTCGAATAATATTTCTCGAATTGATTAAAGCAACATTAAAATAATGAAAAAATATTAGATACCGCCTAATTTCTGTATCAAATTTCAATTAAAAACTCAATTGAAATCGGAATTAAACTAGAAATCAAGCTCTAAAGTAAAAATGCTAAATATTTATCTTAATCCATATACAAATATAGATGCTTTTCTTACGCAAAAATCACTTATTTTGTTACTTTTGTAGTTCTGAGAAATGTTTAGAATTTTAAATTAATTATAGATGACTACGGGAGAAAGAATTATACGTATCAACATCGAGGAGGAAATGAAATCAGCCTATATCGATTATTCGATGTCGGTTATTGTTTCCAGGGCCTTGCCAGATGTTAGAGACGGCTTAAAACCGGTTCACCGAAGAGTGCTTTTCGGTATGGGCGAGTTAGGTATCACAGCAAGCAAACCGTATAAGAAATCAGCAAGAATTGTTGGTGAGGTATTGGGGAAATATCACCCACATGGTGATAGCTCTGTATACATGACCATGGTTCGTATGGCTCAACATTGGTCTTTACGTTACCCATTGATTGATGGACAAGGGAACTTTGGTTCTGTAGATGGCGATAGCCCAGCTGCTATGCGTTATACAGAGGCAAGGATGGATAAGATTGCTGAAGAAACCTTATCGGATCTGGATAAAGATACTGTTGATATGGTTCCAAACTTTGATGAATCATTAAAGGAACCAACTGTACTTCCAACCCGTATTCCTAACCTTCTTGTTAATGGTGCATCTGGTATTGCTGTAGGTATGGCAACTAATATGCCTCCACATAACTTATCAGATACTATTGATGCGATTGTAACCACTATTGATAATAAAGAAGTGGAAATGGATGAGCTTATTAAGATTATTAAAGCTCCGGATTTCCCGACGGGCGGTACGATTTATGGTTATCAAGGTGTTAGAGAGGCATTTGAGACAGGTAGGGGGCGTGTGGTAATTCGTTCCAAAACTAATATTGAAACGGATGAAAAAGGCCGTGAAAAGATAATTGTAACAGAAATTCCTTACATGGTTAATAAAGCAGAGCTGATTATGAAGGCTGCTGATTTAATCAACGATAAAAAGATTGATGGAATTTCGAATGTAAACGATGAATCAGACCGTAATGGTATGAGAATCGTATTCGATCTTAAGAGAGATGCAATTGCAAATGTTGTGTTGAATAAATTATTCAAATACACGCAAATGCAAACTTCTTTTAGTGTAAATAATATTGCACTCGTAAAAGGGCGTCCAAAATTGCTTAATCTGCGTGAATTAATTGATAATTTCGTAGAGCACAGACATGACGTTGTTGTGCGCAGAACTCAATATGAATTAAGACAAGCTGAAAAGAAAGCGCACATTCTTAAAGGGTTGATTATTGCCTTAGATCATATTGATGAAGTGATTGCATTAATCAGAGGTTCTAAGACTCCTGAGGAAGCGAAGAATGGATTGATGAGCAACTTTGATTTGGATGAAGTTCAAGCAAAAGCAATTCTTGATATGCGCTTGCAAAAACTTACAGGTTTAGAACGTGAGAAATTGCATGAGGAATACGAGGAATTGATGAAGTTGATCGATCACTTGAATGCAATTCTTGCTAATGAATCGATGAGAATGGATATCATTAAAGAAGAATTGATGGAAGTTAAAGCAAAATACGGTGATGAAAGAAGAACCGATATTGTTTATGCTTCTGAAGAGTTCAACCCAGAAGATTTCTATGCTGATGAAGAAATGGTAATTACGATTTCTCACATGGGTTATATCAAACGTACGCCATTAGCAGAGTTTAAAACACAGCATAGAGGTGGAGTAGGTTCAAAAGGATCTATTACCAGAGAGGAAGATTTCCTTGAACACATGATTATGGCTACAATGCATAATACCATGTTATTCTTTACAGAAAAAGGAAAATGTTTCTGGCTTAAAGTATACGAAATCCCAGAAGGAACTAAGCAGTCGAAGGGTAGAGCAATTCAAAATCTGTTGAATATTGAGCCGGATGACAATGTGAAGGCATATATAAATGTTCTTAACCTAAAAGAAGAGGAATATATTAATAATAACTACATAGTTTTATGTACTAAGAAAGGTGTTGTTAAGAAAACTCCTCTTGAAGCTTATTCTCGCCCTAGAGTGAATGGTGTAAATGCAATCACTATTCGTGAAGGAGATCAACTTCTGGAAGCAAAACTTACAAATGGTAAGAATGAAATCTTAATTGCAGGACGTTCGGGTAAAGCCATTCGATTTGCTGAAGATCAAGTTCGTTCAATGGGTAGAACAGCCTCTGGAGTACGAGGAATTACGCTGAAAGACGAGAGTGATGCAGTTGTTGGCATGATATGTGTTGAGAATGGAGAAGAGGATATTCTTGTTGTTTCGGAAAATGGTTATGGTAAAAGATCAAATATTGATGATTACAGAATTACCAACAGAGGAGGTAAAGGTGTTAAAACCATAAGCATTACTGAAAAAACTGGTGATTTGATTGCTATTAAGAATGTAACTGACAATGATGATTTGATGATCATTAATAAATCAGGTATTACCATTCGATTGGCAGTTTCAGATCTTCGAGTTATGGGACGAGCGACTCAAGGTGTTCGTTTGATTAATTTGAGTAAAAAGAGTGATTCTATTGCTGCTGTAGCTAAAGTAAATTCATCGAATGAAGATGATGAAGAAAAAGGAGCGGAGCAAGCAACTGAAAATACTGAAGAGTAGTATTTTGATACGTAGAATAATTATAAAGTGATTAATCTTGTTCGAATATTCAAAGAAAGGTATATTTTTGTTCGAGATTGTTATAAAAACTAAACATTGATTATGAGAAAATTATCATTAATTCTGGTTATGATTTTGAGCGTTTCGGCTGTATTCGCACAAAAAAGTAAGGTTACCGGAGCACAAAACTTTCTTACTTCAGGTAAGTTAGATAAGGCTAAAGCAGCTATTGATGAAGGAATTAAGCATGAAAAATGTGTAAACTATCCTAAAGCATACCTTGTAAAAGGTAAAGTTTACCAAGGAATTTTTGAGAGTCCACTTCCTGCATATAAAGATTTGGCTAAAAATCCACTTGATGTGGCTTTTGCTGCTTATATTAAAGCTTTAGAATTGGATGAAAAAGGAAAAATGGTTAAACCTGTAAAAGCACAGATGACTAATATGATTCCTGATTATACCAATGAAGCTGTAAATCTTTATAACGAAGGAGACCATGCTGGTGCATTGGCGGCTTTTGAAAAAGTATTGGAGATTGAAGCGATGGATATGTTTAAAGATAATCCTGTGGTAGATACTGCAGTTATTTTTAATGCAGGTATGGCAGCTCAGAAAGCTGAAATGTATGATAAAGCTATTAAGTATTACAAGCAATCTATTGATTACAATTACGGTGGAGCTAAATCATATGCTAATTTGGCAAATGTTTTAAAAACAAACGGTAATGAAGTAGAAGCAGTTAAATATCTTCACAAAGGTTTTGAATTGTTCCCAAATGATTCTTGGATGTTAGTTGAGTTAATTAACTACTATATGTTAGGAGGAGAGCCTCAAAAAGCTGCTGATTACCTTGATAAAGCCATTGCTTTAGATCCTAATAATGGTTCTTTCTATCGCGCAAAAGGTACTTTATATGAAAAGACTAAAGAACCAGCAAAAGCTGAAGAAATGTACATTAAGGCTTTAGAGTTAACTCCAGATGATTATACATCTCAGTATAACCTAGGACTTTTAAAGTTGAACGCAGCAATTGCTAAGCACAAAGAGGCTAATGAAATCATGGATGCTAAAAAGTACAATGCAGCAATTAAGGTTGTTTATGCAGAGTATGAAAAAGTAATTCCATATTTTGAAAAAGTTCTTGAAATGCAGCCAGATGAGAAAAACTCATTGATTACTTTGAAAGAATTATATTTCAAACTTAGAAACGAAAACGAAGCTTATTTAGAAAAATACAACGAAGTGAAAGCTAAGTTGGACGGAATGGAATAAAATTTCTATATTGACATAAAAAAGAGGGAAGCATTGTGTTTCCCTCTTTTTTTGTTACATTTAAACATCATTAAGTTTAATTATAGAAAACATGAAAAAATTATCATTCATTCTGGTTATGATTTTTAGCGTTTCTTCTGTATTCGCACAAAAAAGTAAGATAACCGGAGCGCAAAATTATCTTACTTCAGGTAAATTAGATAAAGCTAAAGAAGCTATTGATGAAGGAATTAAGCATGAAAAATGTGTAAACTACCCCAAAGCCTACCTTGTAAAGGGTAAAGTTTACCAAGGTATTTTTGAAAGTCCACTTCCTGTTTATAAGAGTTTAGAAAAAAATCCTTTGGATATTGCATATGCTGCATATTTAAAGGCGCTTGAGTTAGATCAGAAAGGGAAGATGCTTAAGCCTGTAAAAGCTCAAATGACCAATATGATTCCTGATTACACAAACGAAGCTGTTACTCGTTATAATGAAAAAGATTATGCTGGAGCTTTGGCAGCATTTGAAAAAGTTCTTGAAATTGAATCCATGAATTTCTTTAAAGACAATCAAGTTGTAGATACTATTGTAATTTATAATGCAGGTATGGCAGCTCAGAAAGCTGAGAAATATGATAAAGCAATTAAGTATTATAAGCAATCTATTGATTACAAGTATGGAGGGGCAAAAACATATGCATATTTGTCGAAGGTTTTAAAAGCAAAGGGTAATGAAAAAGAAGCTGTAGAGTATATTCAGAAAGGATTTGAGTTGTTTCCAAATGACTCTGATATGCTTGTTGAATTAATTAATTATTACATGTTTGGAGGAGAGCCACAGAAAGCAGCGGATTATTTAGATAAAGCGATTGCTCTGGATCCAAACAATGCATCTTTTTATAGCGCAAAAGGCCAATTATATGATAAAATGGGAGAGTTAGATAACGCCATCACCATGTATAAAAAATCAATAGAATTAGATCCAGAAGCGTTTATTCCTAGATATAATTTGGCCATTATTGTTTCAAATAAAGTTAGTAAGCATCATAAAGAAGTAAATGAAATTTTGGATGCTAAAAAATATAATGAAGCAATAAAAGAGGTTTATGCTGAGTACGAAAATGTTATACCATATTTTGAAAGTGCACTAGAAGTAAAACCAGGTGAGAAAAACATCTTGTTGATTCTGAAAGAAATTTATTTCAAGCTTAGAAATCAAAAAGAGGCTTACCTTGAAAAATATAATGAGGTTAAATCTCAATTGGATGACATACAATAAGGCTAAATTAAGGGATCAAAGATTGATCCCTTTTTAAATACTTGCATAAAAAACATAATATGAATTATAAGACTTGTAATGGTTTGATTTTATGCTTTCTATATTTTATTTGAATTCTTATTGCAAGTATTCTTGGAGTATTTGAATTAGTTTCCTTGGATCAATTGGTTTGGTTATGAAATTATCAGCGCCTGCATGTAAACATTCTTCTCGTTCATTGTTCATTGCGTATGCAGTTTGTACAATAACAGGAATTGATTTATTTGTATCCTTAATCTGTTTAATAGCTTCCATGCCATCTATTTCAGGCATTCTGATATCCATTAGCACCAAATCAATTTTAGGATTGTTATCACGACAAATTTGGATTGCATCTTTTCCGTTTTTTGCCCATACAACTGATGCGTCGGTTAATTCGATTATTGCATTTAAATAATTAAAGTTAGATCGAACATCTTCAGCTATTAGAATATTCTTTTCAGAAAAATCTAAATCGTTAATGGAACCAAGATTATCATTTGAGTTTGGCTTAGTATCATTTAGTAAATCCATCTGAACTCTACCATTGCCTGATAATCTGAAGTAAAAATTTGATCCAACGCTTTCTTCTGAATCAAACCAGATTTCACCCTTCAACAATTGAATTAACTTTTTACACAAAGTAAGCCCTAATCCAAAACCTTCGAATTTTCTATTGGCTTCATAATCCAGTTGTCGAAATACTTCAAATATATGTTTTTGTTTTTCCTTAGAAATTCCAATGCCCGTATCTCTTATGTAAAAAACTGGAATCGACTTATCATCTATATAATACCCTAATTCAATATTGCCAGTATTGGTAAATTTGATAGCATTATCAACCAAACTATCCATTATTTGAATCAACTTATCACGGTCAGATTCAATCTGTACATCCTCAGAATTATTAGGAAATACCAATTTAAAATTTACTTGAGGCTTATTGGCGAGTTGAGAATTCAAATGTGCTTTTACATCCCTTAAAGTTTCATTTATTTTAAAAGTTTTCAATGTGTAATTTAGTTGGTTTGAATCTATTTTTGATACATACAATAGATTATTAACCATCTTAAGCAGTTTACTGCTGCTATTCAGTATGTTATCAATAAATCCCTTCTGTTCTATGGGATTAATATCTTGATTTTTTAATAAATTTGAAAACCCAATTATTGCATTGATTGGAGTTCTAAATTCATGACTGATATTTGAAAGAAATGCTGATTTTAATTCATTTGATTCTTCAGCTTCTTTCTTTGCCTTTTCCAACTCCTTCTGAGTCTTTGAAATTGTGATGAGATCAAGGATAGATTTTTCGTGAAACAAACACGCCTTTATTGAAATAGCAAATTTATTAATTACATTTTTAAGTTTCCTTTGTTCAATTTCATCCCACAGTTTGTCTTGGGCCGAAGAATACAATACAACAAACCCTAACTCCCGTAGTTTGTAGCAGGTGATAACACCTCTCTCCTTCTTTCTAAACCCAATTGCTTCTCTCGCCTCCATTGTTAATGGAATTGAAAAGGAATCCTTTTCTTCGAAACATTGATTTAAAAAATTAGAATCTTCTATATAAGTTTGCTCAAGTTTAATTTGTGGATGAGAATATATTACTGTATATCCAGTAGTTTTTGCTGAGTATGGAATACTATAATTTCGAATCCAAACGCCTCCAAACTCTAAGTTTTTTCTTGACATCAAAGTTTGTAAGAAATTTTTACAGTTTTCTTTTCTATCAAGAGATTGTCCTACAGATAAAGAAAGTTCGTATAAAAAAGATATATCAGTAATTAAGCTATTTGTATTCATTATTATAAATTAATAAGCTAGTCCTAAAACAATCGATTTGTTTAGTAATTCCAAGTATCCTTCCCCACTAGAGTATATTTCTCCTATAGATAACGCACCTTCCAATTCACAATGAGGAAATTTTGTAATCAGCTCATTGTTTAATGCTTCCAATTCTTCGTCAAATTGATTTTGTAAATGTTTAACTCTTGATATACAGCTAAACATTATTGCAATTGGAGTACCCTTCGTTTCCACAAGACAATTGGAAATCATTATTTTTGAGATACTTTCTAGCTGTTCTTTTTCAATAGCCAGAATATCAATTAATGAATTTTCAGGAATATTACCAACACATGTTATGTGACCATTTGGATTTACATCAAACGGATCACGTACAATGTAATCCCTTTCTTCCTTATAGATTCCAAATGGAAAATGAATTGAATGTGTTGAGAAATTTTCTTTTGTTAGATTAATGTTTTGAGTTTCCTTGAGACATTTTTTATATACTTCAAATGCATTTTCCCAGTTGAGCTCTTTAATTAAATTTTTTTCTGATTTGGTAACAATAAATGGACCTTCAGACTTTTGCCATCCATGCTTTGAATCCATTCGAGTATTCGAATTTAGAAACACGACAATGGTTCCTGTGTTAAAGACTCCATCATTGGTTAATAAAATGCCTTTATCTTTGGTTTCTAAACAACCTACACCACCACCGAAAAAGCGAACGTTATTTCCTAAATGTGTAAATAAAGTGGTCAAATGATCAGATGCCTTTTCGGAAAGACCATCAATTAAAGTAAATGCCGTGGTGAATTTATGTTCGTGATAATCTGCATACTGATTTAAAAATTCCTCCTCAGAGTTGAAGTAAATTGGGACTACATCCAAATTAATCATTTTAATGATTATACCAGTGTCGGATGTAAGATTTTTATAAATCACTTTAGGAAATACTCCACCTATGAATAAGTGTTTTGCTTTATTTAAGGAAAGTACTAGTTCCTCTAGGTTTAATTTACAGTTTTCCCCAATCAATAATAAAAATTGAGTATTATCAGAAACAGATAGTCTCTTTAAACCTTTAAGAATACTATTGATAGTAGGTTTTTCTAAATACATAAACCTTAAAAGTGATTGATGTGATTTACAATGTTAGCAAAATTAAAAAATAATTTTCCTCAGATTTGACAAAATATCAAAACGAGATTGTCAAGTGGCGATTTTTGTGTTTTATCGAAAAAAAAAACCGGTTTTTAAATTAAAACCGGCTTTTTTGTTATCTAATCTTTTTAAATGATTCTATTACAGCTTCACTAAGTCGATCCGCAACCAGATCTTCATCCCCAACTCCATCAACTAATTCTAGTTTATTTTGTTTCGAATAGTAATTACTCACTTTAGAACTTCTTTTTTCGTGTTGTTCCAATCGATGAATAATTATATCAGTATCGGCATCATATGCTCTTTTGCTCTGTGTTTTGCTTCGGGCTGTTAACCTTTTAATCGACTCCAAAGTAGGTACATTCAAACTAATAGTGGAAGTAACCGTAGATTGAAGTTTTCTAAGTAATCCATCCAAAATATATGCCTGAACAATTGTTCTAGGAAACCCTTTAAAAATAAATCCGTTTGCGTCAGGATGCTTTTTGATTTGTCTTTCAATAAGTTTAATCGCAATTTCATCAGGAACTATATCTCCTTTCTCGATATAAGTTTTAGCACTTTTCCCCATTTCAGTTCCTTTCTTAATTTCCTGACGCATTAAATGTCCAGTTGAAATATAAACCAAGTTGAATTTTTCTGCTAATTTTCTTCCCTGAGTTCCTTTTCCTGATCCTGGAGGTCCAAGAAGAACTAAATTGATCCAAGATTTTTCAAGTGTTTGATCAATAACATTCGTTAAACGATCGAAAATTTGATTAATTCCACCTAATCCATCAATCCCATGATAGATTTCTTTTTCCTTATAAAAGTTAGCTACTGGAGCAGTTTTGGTGTCATATTCTTGTAGTCTAACATTTATTACCTCTTCAGTATCATCAGGTCTGTTCTCTTTAGTTGCTCTATCAAGCAAACGATTGCGTAATTGATCCGTAGGAACTTCTAGGCTCAACATACAATCTAATTTCGTGTTCATTTTTAGAAGCAAACCTTCTAAAATATAGGCCTGTACTGTTGTACGTGGAAAACCATCGAATAAAAAGCCCTTAACTTCGGTATTTGTTTTTATTCTCTCCTCAATAATTTGAACTATAATTTCATCCGGTACTAAACCTCCCTTTTTGATTATGTCTTTAGCTTGTAGGCCTAATTCGGTTCCTTCCGCAATTTCATTTCTTAGGATATCTCCAGTTGATATATATGCTAAGTTATACTTCTCAACCAGCATTTTAGACTGAGTTCCCTTTCCGGCACCAGGAGGTCCGAACAATGCAATGTTTAACATGTGGTTAAATTTATGTTTTTTAAGTTAGTTAAGATCCAAAATTAGTAAATTTTATGCTACATCTACCCGTTTTTAATGTTTTTATATGCTTTATTATTTTAAAAACATACGCACAGAAAAATTAAATTTTTTAGCAATTCTAAAAGCTTCTGCAAACCAACAAAATAGGTGAAGAATACCAATTAGCATAAAGATTGGAAAAATAGGCCCTATCCAGAAAGAGTAATTTACAATAGAGAAAAAGATATATCCGCCAATTAAAAGTACACATCCAATAAATTCATATTTCCAAACAACAATCAAGCCTATAAGCATTATAAAATTGCCAAGAAATAATTTTACTTCCTGATTGCTCATCATGTCGAAATCAGGAGAACCTATTTCTATAGCAAACCAAACAAAAAATAGGAATAGAAATATTCCTAAAAATCTAGCTACCCAACGAATAATGTTTATTAATAACTTCAAATCTAATAATGTTTTGCCATTTCAATTTAGCGTAATTCAAATATAACCGATTTAAAATGGATTTGAAAGTTTGATCTTAAACTAAATTGCTTTCTAAATTTTATGAGTAAAAAAACAATGTTTTATATGCTTGATTATTAATAAATTTAAGTTGACATTCTTCAATTAAAGGCGTATATTTTTATATCTAACGAACTATTTAAACTTATTGTTATGAATGCAAATTATATATGTCCACATTGTCGAAACTATCTAAATGTTAATGATAGAATTGTGATCTCAGCAAAAAATGAAAGAGGGCAAAAAGGAGTACTTTTATTTAGCATACACCTTGGTGATTATGAGATTCTTAAGCATGCGAATTTTGAAATGGAGAATGATGAGAAAATTTCCATGTTTTGTCCTTGTTGCCACAAAAGTTTATTGGACAAAAGAATTCATGAGAACATTTACAAAATCGTAATGCAGGATGAAGAAGACCAAGAATATGAAATTTTATTCTCGGGAGTATATGGTGAACGTTGCACCTATCAAATTTCTGAGGATAAAGTAGATACTTATGGTGAGCATGCAGCTAAATACCTAAACTTCACGAATTTGATTGATATGTCTTGAAATCATGAAGAGACATAATAGTAATCCGTTGATTCGCCCAGAAGATGTTAAGGCTTCCAATCCTTCATTTAAGGTTTTAGGAGCATTTAACCCTGGAGCAATACAATTTAGAGATGAAACTCTTCTTTTGATCAGAGTGGCAGAGAATTCTTTACCCGAAGAAAATCACATTACCATTCCGTATTATCAAAATGGAGAAGCCAAGGTAATGAGAATTGAAAAGGATGATCCTGAATTGATTTATAAAGATACACGAGGGTATTTTTATAAAGGTGTTGATTATTTAACAACTATGAGTCACCTGAGATTGGCTCGTAGCAATGATGGAATAAAATTTATTGTAGAGGGAAAACCATTTATCTACCCTACTCTGGATTGTGAGTGTTTTGGAGTTGAGGATGCTAGAATTGTTCAAATAGATGATGTTTTTTACATTAACTACACCGCTGTTTCAGGAGATGGATATGTAACTTATTTGGCCAAAACCAAAGATTTTATAAATGTGGAAAAGCTTGGAATTGTCTTCCCTCCTTTAAACAAAGATGTGGCTTTCTTCCCTGAGAAAGTAAATGGAAAATATGCAGCCATTCATCGTCCGGATAATAAGGGATTTGGATTACCTTCTATTTGGTATGCTACTTCTCCAGATATGATGAATTGGGGTGAACATATTTGTTTGTTACGTCCTGATGCATCAAAAACAGAACAGCAAAAAATTGGAGGCGGTTCTTCTCCAATTAAAACAGATAAAGGTTGGTTGATAGTTTACCATGCGAAAGGAGAAGATAGCGTTTACTCCTTAAAATTACTGCTTCTTGATCTTCATGATCCTACTAAAATATTAAAGAAAGTAGATACACCTGTATTGATTCCAGAAATGGAATATGAGAAAAATGGCTTTTTCCCTAATGTTGTTTTTACAAATGGTTTAGTGGAAAAAGATAATGGAGAATTGTGGATTTATTATGGCGCTTGTGATGAGACGGTTTGTCTTGCAATTACAAGTGTACAAGATCTTTTAAAATATTTTAATTAAGCCTATTATGAGAATTGCATATATTTCAACCTATCCACCTACCGAGTGTGGAATAGCAACTTACACCCAATATTTAAGTGACTCTGTAAGTGTAAAAGGAAAAGAAATTAGAATATTGGCTCAAATTGGAGCTAAGGGAGATAATGTATTTGAGGTATATGCACCACATGACAAAGACATTGCTTCCAAATTATTCTTTCATGTAGAAAGATTGACTCCTGATATTGTTCAAATAGAACATGAGTTTGGACTATTTGGAGATCAACGAGGTGTGCAGATTATAGAGTTTTTAATTCGTTGTAATCTAGCCGATACTCCTGTAGTTGTAACTTTGCATACTGTTTTTGAAGACCTTAAATATCAAGAAAAAATAATCGTACAGCATATCCTAAATCTGAGCTCAACAATAATTGTTCATGAAAACTTTCAGAAAGATATTCTGCTGAAGAGCTATAATTGCCCGAATCCAATACTTGTTATTCCACATGGAGTCCGGGAAGTAAAGAGAGTTGAGAATGCGAAAGAACTACTTGGTTTGGAAGGAAAGCAGGTGCTTTTATTAGCAGGCTATATGAGATCAACTAAGAACTTTGAGAAAATTATTGATTTGCTTCCGCGATTGGTTGAAAAGAATAAAGATTTAGTTTTGCTTATGGCTTCCAGAAGTAGAATTAATGAGCATTCAGATTATAAAGATTTGCTTTACCGATCATTGAATAAGCCAGATGTAAAGAAGCATGTTAAAATTCTATATGGCAAATTTCCTCAATTTACTTTGGATACAATTTTAAGTGCTGCAGATGTTATGGCTCTACCATATCTTAAGGGAGGTCAAAGTGGAGTGTTGGCTCAAGCATCAGCTTTGTTATTACCAGTAGTTACTTCTGAATTAATGAGTTTCAAAAATTGGATAGAAGAAGTTAAAGGTGGATTTTATGCTAAAACGGATGATGAATATGTAAATCATATCACAAATCTCCTGCAAGATGATGATTTAAGGCTTGAATTTCAAGAGAATATCAGGATTAGCAATGAGAAAATTAATTGGTCACAAATTGCTAACAGGCATATCGAATTGTATGAGAAACTTTTAGTGCCACCTATTGGTGGTGCACAGTTCTATTATAGACCAGAACGTTTAGATTCAAACACAAAAATTGTTCATTAATAATAAATCATCTTATCAAGCAATTCTTTTACTTTAAGTGATGCTATTCCAGAGCGTGAATCGGACATTGCATATGGAAGAATTAGCATGTCTTTGTGAATAATTGCACCGCATGAATACACAACATTAGGAACGTAGCCGTTTCTTTCTTGTTCGTTTGGAATTAAAAATGGATCTTTTAATAATCCAATCACTTTTGTAGGATCTTCCAGATCGAGTAAAATGGCACTTATGGTATAGGTTCGTACCGGTCCAACACCATGAATTAAAAGAAGCCAGCCTTTTTCGGTTTCAATTGGAGAACCACAATTGCCAATTTGGAAAAACTCCCAATAAAAGGCAGGTGGTTTCAAAAGTATTGGATTTTCCCAATGTTTGATATTGTCAGAAAACATGATGTACAAATTTTCATTATCATTTCTGGAAATGGTGGCGTATTTGCCATTTATCTTTCGTGGGAATAATGCCATGCCTTTGCCCTTTGATCCTTCACCCAAAAGAACCGATACTTTAAAGTGACAAAAATCAACAGTTTCTATTAATTGTGGTAAAGCTGTAAAACCATTGTAAGCTGTATAAGTTGCGTAATAAACATGTTTGCCCGTTCCGTTGCCATTTTTAAATAATACAAACCTGGCATCTTCAACTCCTTTGATCTCATTATTCGAAACAGGAAAGATTACACGTGCACTAATATCTAATTCTGGTGAAAATTTAATTTCATAATTAGCGTTGGCCAACCACAACAGGGTTTCAATAGCCTCTTCGCTACTTCTCCCTACTTTTTTGTGTTTTATATCCTTCTTTTTCCTGAAAATGTGAATGGCTTCCTTTAATTCGTCAAATGTGAATTCATCCAGTAAATTGTCTAAGATTTTTGATACTAAATCATAAGTTCCAATTTCTTTTAGCTTCAAACAAAAATCACTTTTTAAATATATGGGATCAGGAGTTCTGTTTACGCGTTCAATCAAAGCACTGTTTTTTTGTACCAAAAGTTCACCATTAGACCTAATTACACCACGTCTAAAAACAATTGAAGAAATATGTCCTTCTCCTACGGCTCTAAAACTTAGCAAAACTTTTAATCTACCAGATTCAGAATCGATAGCTTCAGGGTGGATGACAATGGATGGATTAAACAGCGCTGCAGATTCTATGGAATATTCCATGGTAAAATAAGAACCTATTAATAGCTTTTGCTCTAAACTAAAATCGTTTTTGAATTCTGTTGTCTTAACAATTTGGTCGAAATTGTCCTTAAAAATTCTCTTTATATTACGATGGCGCTTGGAAAAACTTTTTAAAGTTTGATCTAGAATTTTTTTAGCTTCTTCCTCAGGCAAAAGAAATATTCGTTCAAAAATATTCTCAATGCGCTTTGAGTTTCCTGGAGTAAAAAAACGTGTTACTACTCTGGAATCATCCGGAGTAAAATGAAGAATTTGTTTGTTTATGGAAATTGCTTTTTTATTAGCCATCTGAATCCTTTTTAACGAGCTTACTAAATATACGAAATTTCGGCTCGTTAAAGAAAAAGGAATGGCTTACCAGCTAGTATTTTAATACAGGTAATGAGATTTTAAACCTGATACAAAGCAACCTGAAAAGTATAATACAAAAAATGGTGAGGAACTGATTTAATGCAGAATTAATCTCTAAATAATTTAATAGAATAAATAAAACTCCACCAGCGAGACATGCAGTTGCATAAATTTCTTTTCTGAATATTAAAGGAATATCGTTACACAAAGTATCGCGAATTACTCCGCCCATTACCGCTGAGAATAATCCCATGATAATTGCCAGAAATGGGTGAATACCAAGACTCAATGATTTTTCAATGCCGATAATTGTAAAAACTCCAATTCCAATAGTATCAAAAAGAAACAGAGTACGCTTCAAAGTCATGATTGTATTCTTGAAAAGAAAAGTAAGTATTACACCCAAACTAATAATTATGATATAATTTAAATCACTAATCCAGGCAACCGGGAAATTACCCAATATTACATCTCTTAGCGTGCCACCGCCAATAGCTGTAATAAATCCAGTAAAGTAAGCTCCAAATAAATCAAGCTTTTTATTTGCTGCAGACAATGTTCCACTGATGGCAAATACTAGCGTTCCAATAAGATCTAGAAAATATATTACACTCATGATTTAAAATTTTTGCAAAAATAGAAAGTCCGATGATAAAACAATACCAATTGTCAATTAAAATGATCCTTTTTGATAAAAAAAGAAAGAGGATGAAATTAACTTTCATCCTCTTCATATTTGTGTTAATTTTTTAATTTATCCTTGTGCATCAACCACGGCTATTGCAGTCATATTAATGATTTCTCTTACCGAGCATCCCATGGGTACAATATGGAAAGGTTTTGCAGTTCCTAACAAAATAGGTCCGATATTTTCCAATCCACCAAGATCTTGCATTAGCTTGTAAGCAATATTTCCGGAGCTAAGGTTTGGGAAAATAATTGTATTCACATCTTTTCCTTTAATCTTGTTAAAAGCAAAGGTCTCATCTCTCAGTTTTTTATCGAGGGCAAAGTTCAATTGCATTTCACCATCAACGGGTAATTCAGGATGATTTTCGTGTAAATATTCAATTGCTTTATTGGCTTTTACAGGACTCCCTTTTCTTACCGAACCAAAGTTTGAATAAGACACCATTGCCATTACCGGATCAACATTGAATGTTTTTAATGCGCGTGCAGTACTCAATGTGGTATCAACCAACGATTGTGGCGTTGGTTCTGAATTTACTGTAGTATCAGAGAAGAAAAGTGGTCCTTTTTTGGTCATGATAATATTCATTCCTACAAGAGTTTTCATTCCTTCCTCAATACCAATTACTTTGCTGGCAATTTTAAGAGCTTCAAAATATCTGGTTGCGTATCCTGAAATAAATGCATCTGCATCACCATTTTCAACCATCATGGCACCAAAATAATTTCGGTCGTACATTTTTTCAGCTGCTTCCTTGTGAGTTAAACCTTTACGGCCACGTTTCTCACATAAAATATTAGCATAGCTGTCTCTTCTTCTTCTTTCAGCTTCACATCGAACGTCAATAATATCAGCACCAGTTAAATCCAACTCATTTTCTTCAACAATGCGCTGAATATTTTCTGGATTACCCAATATAATTGGTTTCGCAATCCCTTCGTTTAAAGCAATTTGTGCAGCTTTAAGCACATTAAAGTTATTACCTTCGGCAAATACAACACGCTTAGGGAATCTTTTTGCTTTGTTGAATACTGTTCTCAGTAATTCATTTTCTGTTCCCAATCGTTGTTTTAACTCTTCTGCGTAGGCATCCCAATCTGTAATTTCCTTTTGTGCCACACCCGATTCAACAGCAGCTTTTGCAACTGCAATGGAAACACTCGAAACCAATCTAGGATCCAAAGCTTTTGGTATAATATAATGTCTACCAAATACGATATTGGCTTCGTTATAAGCGGCATGAACAGCCTCTGGAACAGGCTCTTTTGCTAATTTAGCTATGGCATTAACCGAAGCAATTTTCATTTCTTCGTTAATAGCTGTAGCCCTAACATCAAGAGCTCCTCGGAAAATATATGGGAAACCCAATACATTGTTGATCTGGTTAGGATAATCAGATCGACCCGTAGCTACAATTACATCTTTACGAGCATCGAAAGCATCGTTGTATGAAATTTCAGGATCAGGATTTGCCAAAGCGAATACTACAGGGTTTTCAGCCATTGAAAGAACCATTTCTTTGCTCATGATTCCACCAACTGATAATCCTAAAAATACATCGGCACCCACCAAAGCTTGTTCAAGAGTATCAACATCTTGTGTTGTTATGAATTGTTTTTTCTGTGTATTTAAGTCGGTACGTTTTGAGTTGATTACACCACGACTATCGCACATGATTACATTTTCAGGCTTAACTCCTAATGAAATGTACAGTTTGGTACAAGATATTGCAGCGGCTCCTGCTCCATTTACCACTACTTTTACATCTTCAATTTTTTTATTCCCAAGTTCTAAAGCATTTAATAAACCTGCCGCAGAAATAATAGCAGTACCATGCTGATCGTCATGCATTACAGGAATATCTAACTCCTTTTTCAGTCTTTCTTCAATCTCGAAACATTCCGGAGCCTTAATATCCTCAAGGTTAATACCTCCAAAAGTTGGAGCAATAGCTTTAACTGTTTCTACAAATTTATCTACATCAGTTGCATCCACTTCGATATCGAAAACATCGATATCTGCAAATATTTTAAACAACAGACCCTTACCTTCCATAACCGGTTTCCCGGCCAATGCTCCAATATTACCTAAACCCAGAACTGCTGTTCCGTTAGAAATTACTGCTACAAGATTTCCTTTGCCAGTGTAACGATAGGCATCTGCAGCATTCTTTTCAATTTCGAGACATGGCTCGGCAACACCCGGACTATAGGCTAAAGCCAGATCTCGTTGAGTTCTGTATGGTTTTGTTGGAATAACCTCAATTTTACCAGGACGTCCTTCGGCGTGGTATCTTAAAGCATCTTTTGAACTAATCTTTGCCATTTGTTTGTTTTTCTTTGTGCAATACGCACGGTTAATAGTATTTTGTGAGTTGCAAAGATGCTAATAAAAGAGTGTAAGAAATGCCGGGAATTAGTTAAAAACTGTAATGATATCAGTATCTTACTGAATTACTTTTAATTAAGACTAGTGATAAATAAGAGAAATTTTTCTTGAATATACAGGAGGAATGAAGCTATCTTTTGCTTTTAATCAGTAATGAGTGAGAAAACTTATTTTCAGCCAGGAATTTCTTGTCGTAAGTGTGACTATTACCTTCTAAATCTTCTACAACAATTTTATTAATTTTCCATTCACCATTTTCGGATTTCTTTTTAAACAAGATTCTTCCCAAAAGCATTCCAACTTTTGTTTTTTTCTTGTTCTCACAAGTGGTTTGAATCACTTGCTTCCCCGATGGAGACTCAAAGTAAATGTCAACCTTATTTAATCCCTGTAAAGAATAAGCTCTTAAAGAAAAATAAAGTGTTTCATCTGATTTGCTTACGTCGATTGACTTTTGAACCAAATTTACGGAGTGTAAATTGAATTTACCTTTTAATTCATTGTTCGCATAGACCGAAAATGACAGCACACATATTGTCAAGAGTAGAATACCCTTGAAAAGAATCTTTTGAATGTGCTTGTAATTTAATCTCATAATCGGATGGCATGAAAATACAATTTCCTATACGAAAGAAAACAAAAAGGGATACTCAATTTTGAGTATCCCTTTCAATTTATATTATTTCTAAGAAATTACTTGATCTCAGCCTTAACTGTAGCCATTGTTTGTAAAAGATCTTCTCTTGTTGGAGCCAATGCTTTTGCTTTGGTTAACTCAGCCATTGCTTTTTTGTAGAAACCTTGAGCTTTTGCTGATTCAGCTTTAAATTTTTCTGGCTCTTTGTTAGCAATTGGATTCGCTTTTTGCATGATAGTAGCACCTTGGTTGAAATACAACATACCTAAACCAACTAATGCATCAGCCTGGTATTTTGATTTACTTTCGCTAGCTTTCTTGTAAAGATCTTCAGCAGCATCCATTTTGTTTGCTTTTTGAGCTTTTTGTCCTGCAACCAAGTAATGCTTTGAAAGAGATGCAATTAATTTTGAATTTTTAGTAGGAATTGCTTCAATACCTTTTTTCAATGTAGCAACCATTTCGTCCATTTTCTTTTGCTTCTTTTGTACTGAAGCAAGATATTGGTATGATTTTGAAAGTTTATAGTTGTTTGAAACAGATTGAGCAAAGTATTTTTCAGCTTTAGCGTAATCTTTCAATTTATTTGCACAGTAAGCAGCATTAAAAACCAATGCAGGATCTTCGAATGTATCTTCAGCTCCTAAAAATGCTTCATATTTTTCAAGTGCAGTTTTGTAATCTTTCGATTTTACTGCAGCATTACCTTCATTTTTTAGTTGAGCAGCAGATTGTGCGAATAAGCTTGTGGCACAAAAACATACTGCGATAAATAAAATTAACTTTTTCATACTTTGAATTTTATGATTATTTGATTTTATATTTTTCTGTCAAAACAAGCCTAAAAATAACGATTTCAGAGAAAATTCAAATAGAATTAACACAAAAATATTCTTCAATAAAGATTGTTTAGAGGAAATTTATTTAATTGAGCCAATTCAATGGTTTCTTTCTGTAAATACTTATCATCAATCGTATAATTGTCGTATTGAGTAAGCTGATTGTTCTTTATCAGGCTATTGAGTTTCTTCGTATATGCCTCTCCAATCTCCGAATAGCGATGCAATAATGGTACCAATTTACAAGGGTCATCGGTATTCGATCTCTCTAATCGAAACTCTTTGTAGGCACGAACCCTTGCAATGGTCTGATAATAATCATTTACCGACTCTTCTATGCTAGAATATCTGCGCACGTAGATATGTGTAGAATCTCTTCCTACCAAGGCTTTAATTCTGTTCTCTCCTTTGTTGTACGACCATATGCCAAATACATTATTTCCTTCCTGAAAAAACCTGGATGACCCCCAACCTGATTCCAAAGCGGCTTGTCCAAGAACAATACTGGCAGGATGTGGTTTTAATCTATTCTTCAATTCGGATATTTCGGAACATTTGTACTGTTCGAACAATTGAAAAAGGAAAATACTATCGCTTTCAATGTAATTAGGATGCTGTGTAAGCCAGGTTTCAATGTGTTCTACTCGTTTAATTTTCTGATTTAAATTGTGTTGAGCCAAAAGAACCGATGGCAATAACATTTCCACAAACTTCTGCTTTTTCTCTTTTACAGGAAGCATTCGTAAGGAGATTACTTTGGTATATATATAAGGAGTAATGAGTGTATCAGCAAAGGCATGCACATCGTCTTTGCTTACAATCTCTGCATATTCCGGCCTAACCTTCTCATGCGTGAATACCACACGTTCTGTACATGATACGCACATTAAAAGCAAGCAAATCAAAGAAATAAACAGTTGTTTCATGTTGAATTATTGTTAATTCCAGTTTGCTAAAATAGTATTTTATTTTGTGCTGGCAAATTTAAAACTAAAATGATCGTTGATTAGAGAAAGGTTGTTGGGGCAATCAGAAACCCTCTAAATACCATTATACTGCGGAAGCAGCTTAATTTTAGGAAAACATGCATTGCAAGCTTGCATTCCATGTTCGACCACAAAAAAATGTGTATCTCACGCTTGCAATACACATTTTATTGCAGAGAAATATGCATTTCATGCATGCAAAGTTTATTTTACGCAAAAAAAATATACTTCACATGCTTGCAAAGAATGTTCCACCAGAAAAAAATGATTTGCACATGCTTGCATTGCTTGTTGATCTCCAAAAAAATATGCTTCTCATGCGTGCAAAGCATGTTTTACCAAAAGAAAATACTCTTTACATGAGTGTAAAGGGTGTTTTTTTGTTTTCGAGGAGCTTTTTCATTAAAGTGTACCAAAAAAATCCACAAAAAAAGCAGAACCTAATTGGCTCTGCTTAAGCTTATACTATCAAAAGAAACTTATACATTTAATACAACCACCTCGCCAAATGCTGGTGTTGCAATATTAAATGAATCTTCCAACTTGATGTTCTCTTCAATAGCCTGAATGGTTCGAATTACACCGCCGTGAGTAAATACTGCAACTTTATTGTGATCCTGTGCTTTCAATTCATTCCAAAATTCCAAAACACGATCGCGAAGCATTACAAACGACTCGCCATTAGAGCATTTAAGATTTACGAAATCTTCCATCCATTTCTCAAGAAACGGATCTTTAATTTCGTCCCAAACTTTTCCTTCCCAATCGCCAAAGTGCAATTCCATTAGTCTTTTTTCTTCTTCTGCTTGATCAGGATAAATATCGTTGGCTAGTTTTTTTGCTCTTGAAAGTGGACTTGTATAAATTTTATCAAACTCCACTCCATCAAGGTTTTTCTTGACAGCTTCTAGCTCTTCAGGATATGTTTCGGCCAAATCAACATCTTTTTGTCCGTAGCAAACTCCTTGTTCTACTGCTACTGCTGTATGACGAATTAAATAGATTTCCATTTTGTAATATTAATAGTTTAAAAGTGATAAATAAGATAGGTAGAAGACAATTTCGCAAACCTGTTGAGTTGCACCAATGCAATCGCCTGTGTATCCGTTTATCCACTTGTTGTAATATCTTCCTAATAAGAATTTGCAAAGATATACAGGAATTATAATCAGGAAAAATTTAGCATTTCCTAAAAGAGCCAAAGGCAAAATTCCTGTTAATACCATAAATATAAAATTACCAATGCTTAGTTTCTGCGAATAGTCTTTTGCTTTAGAATTCTCAACTCTTGCATATTGGTGTGTGTTTACCAAAGTGGCTGCTGCCATACGTGTTGTTGAATGTGCTGCAATTAAAATCCAAGGCAATTGGTTTGCCGATATGGAAAACTGACAATAAAACTTTGTCAATATCAGGAAGATGATTCCCGTAACACCAAATGCACCAATCAAGGAATCCTTCATAATTTCCAGGATTCTTTCTTTGGTCCAACCGCCACCAAATCCGTCGCACACATCCATAAAACCATCTTCGTGTAAAGCTCCGGTTAGCAAGGCTGTTGCTACCATGCTCAATATTACTGCCAAATTAAAGGGTAAAAGGATGTTACTCATATAAAAAACAAGAGCCGCCACTCCACCAATTATTAGGCCAGCAATAGGAAAATATTTTATGGCTTCGTGCTGATATTCCTTTTTAAAATCAGCCCATTTAGGAAATGGAATTCTTGTGAAAAAGGATAATCCTGTAAAGAAAATATTGAATTCGCGTTTCATAAATTATATTGAAATCAAATTAGCGGTTGACAACTTTTTTATCTCAATTCTTGAGACTGTTTTTAATAATCTTAACTCCTTCTCGTGATGATTTTTTCCCTTTTAAGGGAACCGTAGCGAAGCGGAGCTCGTGAACACAATTGAAAATTAACTTAAATGTGAACAAAATCCCGACAGGGAAAAGGGTGAAAAAGAGAATTATAAACAAAGATACACCCTTCTGGCTGTCGCCATCTTCCCTCTGAGGGAAGAATTTAAAAATTAAAGGATTGGCAATCTAATTCTTTGTTACACTCCTTTCAAAAGAATAAATATATACTTACTCATTCACTACTTTATCGCTATTGCTTACGCCAGCATCCTCGAAACTAGCCATTTGATTCAGGAAGTTAACTGCTGATTCGATAATTGGATAAGCTACAGCAGCTCCGGTTCCTTCGCCCAATCGCATGCCCAAATCTAATATAGCATTGGCATTTAAATGTGCCAGCATATGCTTGTGCCCATTTTCGTTCGATTTGTGCGTAAAAATACAATATTCCAACACTTTAGGATTCATTTTAGATGCAGCCAAAAGTGCTGATGTAATGATGAATCCGTCTACCATGATGACCATTTTCAGTTCGGCAGCTTTTAGCATTGCTCCTGCAATCATTACGATCTCAAATCCACCAAAGTGAGCGAATATTTTTTCAATTGTTGAATCACCTTTATAGTTCTCAACAGCTGATTTTAAGATTTCATATTTTCTTTTCAAGCCTTCATCATCCCATCCGGTTCCTCGGCCAACACACTCCTTTAAATCTACATCAGCCAATAAATGCAATAAAACAGCTGCAGAAGAGGTGTTTGCAATACCCATTTCACCAAAACCAATGATATTGGTTCCACCTTTATGAGCTTGTTCAACCAAATCAGCTCCACTTTTAATGGCTAGTTGAAATTGTTCTGCAGTCATCGCGGCACCATTAAGGTACGATTTGGTTCCATGGGCAATTTTGGCATCAATTACATTCCACTCTTTGTCGAAATCGTAATTTACACCTGCATCAACAATTTTGATATCAATACCATTCTGACGACCAAATACATTGATGGCAGCTCCTCCAGCCATAAAGTTGGCAACCATTTGCCAGGTTACTTCTTGTGGATAAGGGCTAACGCCATCCAATGCTATGCCATGATCACCAGCAAAAACCATTATTGTAGGTTGTTTTAATTCTGGGGATAAGGTGTTTTGAATGCAACCTATCTTAACAGCCAATTGTTCCAACATTCCTAATGAACCAATTGGTTTGGTTTTAAAATCAATTTTGTGTTGAAGTTGTTCAATCAACTCTTTGTTTGGAGTTTTTATATCGAAATTCATATTGAAATTGAGTTTAATCTGGTTTATATTTCTTCTGTTGCTTCGCTAACGCCAGCATCCTGAAAGGAAGCCATCTCGTTCATGAATTGAGCTGCACTTTTTATTAAAGGAAAACAAACCATTGCTCCGGTTGCTTCGCCCAAACGCATACTAATATCAAGAATTGGTTCGCCACCCATGATATTCAGCATTTTAATGTGAGCTTGTTCATTCGATTTGTGTGCAAATAAGCAATAATCCTTAACCTTAGGATTGATTTTAAATGCTGCCAGTAATGCCGATGTAATGATGAATCCATCAATTAAAAGTGTCATTTTTAGTTCGGCAGCTTTTAACATGGCCCCAACAATCATCACAATCTCAAATCCTCCAAAGTGAGTAAGCACATCAATTGGATCCTTTGATTGATTGTATTTTGAAAGGCCTTCGTTTAAAAGATCGAATTTACTCTTCACACCTTCTTTATCTAATCCGGTACCTCTGCCAACACACTCCTCCAAAGAAATATCACCTAAAAGGCTAAGTATTAGTGAAGCTGATGAAGTGTTTCCAATTCCTTTTTCACCGAAAATAATGAAATTGCAACCATTTTGGTGAATTTCTTCAATCACCTCGGCACCTCGTTTAATTCCTTCGAGGCATTGTTCTTTAGTCATAGCTGGTTCTAGTCGGTAATTTTTAGTACCGTAGGCCAACTTTCTATTAATTATAGGAAGGCTTGGATCAAAATCATGATCAACACCCGCATCAACTACATTAAATTTGATACCATGTTGTTTGGCAAATACAGTTGATGCTGCGCCACCTTCCATATAATTGTATAGCATTTGATAGCTAACAGATTTTGGATAAAAACTAACTCCATCATCAGCAATACCATGATCTCCAGCAAATACAACCACATTAGGATTGTTAATTGTTGGATTTAGGCTATTTTGAATTTTCCCTAGCTGGAAAGCAATTTTTTCCAACATTCCCAACGAACCAATAGGTTTGGTTTTCGTATCAATCTTCTCCTGTAATTCTTTATTTAAATTATCTGATAAAGAATCAATTTTAAATTCAATCATCTGTTAATTTCTATTTTTACCAAGAATATTTTTTAATTCAGTTAAGCTCTTCTCCAACTGAACTTTACAATCATCGTTAGTTTCATTAGCGAATGCTACTTCCAGATCAGCCAATGCATCTGTTCTTTCCAATTTTACCAATGCAATTGAAGCTTTGCTTCTTACATCAGCATCTTTATCACGTAACAAACCAGGAATCCATTTCTTAGAAGACCAACAAGCCAATTCGATTACTTTATCAATTGCTTCCAATTTTTCTTCTTTCGATCCTGAAAGGTTTTTGTAATATTTTGATTGAAGGTCCTGAATGTCTTTTGTATAAATGATTTCATTCTTGAAGAAGTCAGGTCGCATTACAGATTTAGGGTATTTCACCATTTCATTATTTGTAGCCCAGCGAACAATACGAGGAAGCATCCAACGCATTCCAGGAGTACATTCTGGATGGCCAACAAATGAAGCCACTTTACCTTTTCCTACCGTGTTGGCTACAATAAATGGTCTGTTATTAGTCATGTTTGCAGGTGTTCCTTCAACAGTGTGAACATCAGACAACATGGTTCCCAATGATCCTTCTTCAATTTCATCTTCCGCAGAAACCAAAACTGGTCCTTCATAATACTGACAGAATGAAATTTCACGATCTTTTAATTCAGGAAAGATTTTTTCTCCTTCTTCAGTTAAAGAGAATTTAGCCAAACCATGTCCACGATGATCATGCTCAATATCAATAGCCTTATAACCAGTAAGGTTTAAGCTTGGATAGTTAGGTGTATTGGTCATGATATATGCTCCGGCACAAATACCAACTACAGCTACACCTTTATCTTTTACCAAAGAAACAACTCTTTCGATACCTGACTCTCCAAGACTCATGGTTTCACTTCGTCCACTTCCGCCAGGGAATACAATTGCATCAAAATCAAGAATTTCATCAGATACAATTTGACTTGCACGAATTACTTCACAATCAATTTTTGGATCAATTTTTAAAGCTTCAACAGCATCAGCAATACACCATGGGCTATCACCATTTTTGTCGAATACTCCGACTTTAATTCTTTGTTCAGCTTTGGTTTCTACTCGTTTACACGAATAGTTTACGCATATTAGTGTAAATAACAATACACCAATTGTAAGAAATTTGTTCATGTTAGATTAGTTAGTGGTTTATATTAAGTGTGTTTTTTATTTCAAGAGGAATACCCGATATTACCATGCTAACAATATCAGCCTTAGCTGCAATATATTGGTTAATTGTTCCCTGGATGTCATTAAAGCGCATTGCCATATCATTGCCCGGATGACCACCCAGGCCTAATTCATTTGTTACAATAATCCAATCACAATCTTGTGCGAATATTTTATCCAGCTCTTCTTTGGCTTGAGCTATTGTTTTATCATCATCATCTCCATTATCGAAGAAAAAATTATTGAGCCATAGGGTTATACAGTCTAGTAAAATAACTCTGTTATTTACATCATGCTGACTTAAGAACTTTTCTTCTTCGATGTTGGTCCATTGAGCTCCCCTGCGAGCTTTGTGTGCTTCAATTCTTTTTCTATGATTATCATCCCAAATCCGTGAAGTGGCCATATATACAGGATTTGAAGTTTTACTTAAGATCAATTTTTCTGCAAATTCGCTTTTTCCAGATCTTTGTCCTCCCGTAATTAAATGAATCATAGCTAAATGTAAATATTATAATAAGAATTATTTGTTATGGTGAATTTACGAATTTATAATTCCGACAAGAATATTTTTTTCCTTTTTTAAAACAGGCTATTCCATGGTAAGTAACAGGCTATAATAATTAGAATACCCACAAAACAAACAGCATGGTTAATGTATTTGATTTTATTGATTTCCTCATTTCTCAAAGGTCGATCATTCTCACCTATATAAGGCTTATTAACACTAACTCCTCCATAATCATGAGGACCTCCAAATCGACAATTTAAAATTCCTGCCAATGCTGATTCAGGATATCCTGCATTAGGACTTGTGTGTGCTTTTCCATATTTAAATATGAATTTTAAGCCACGATAACTTAGTGTAACAAAAATCATTAATAAAGCAGTGATTCTTGCTGGTATAAAATTAACAACATCGTCCAAACGTGCTGCGAACCTACCAAATAATATGTACTTGTCATTTTTGTAACCAATCATGGAATCCATGGTGTTAATCATTTTATAGCACATCATGCCAGGAACTCCACCTATAGCATAATAAAATAGAGGAGCTATAACACCATCCGATAAGTTCTCTGATAAAGTTTCAAATACGGCCAATCGAATCTCTTGCTCAGACAGTTGAGAAGTATCACGTCCAACAATCCATGATAGTCTTTTACGTCCTGCTTCTAATCCTAAGCTATTTAGATGACGAAACACTTCAATTCCTTCCTGCAAGAGGCTTTTGTTGGCCAATCCATAAAATACAAATACCGACGTAAAAATAAGATACGCGTAATCATTGATCTGTAATATTAAATATGAGCACAAGTAAAAAATAGCAAATACTGATGATGCAAGGAACAAACACATGATTGCACCTTTAATGAATCGATTCTTTCCTTTGTTCAACCATTTTGTCAGTATTGAAATTGAATTTCCAAAACCAACTATAGGGTGAGGTAACTTTCTGGGATCTCCAAAAATTAGATCCAAAACATATCCAATAAGAAGGGGTATTATAATGTATTTAATTTGCTCCATTTTTGTAATGCATCAATTAGCAACTGATTTTTTTCCTGGTTTAATGTTGCCACGCGAATATAAGAAGAATTTAGGCCACGAAAATTTTTAGCATCTCGAATCAAGATGCCAAATTCAGAAATTAGATAGTTTTTTAACTCTGTAGAGTCACCTTTTTCTAGTTCGATTAAAAAATAGGAAGTTTTTGTAGGCTGAATTTTAATTCCTGAAATTTTGGCCAATTTTTCGGTAAATTTTTCCGCGCTTGATTTACAATGCTTTACAGGAGGCAAAACATCTGCTTTGTGCTGAATTAGGTATTTCCCAGCCTCAATTGCTAGTGAATTTACCGTCCAGGGAGCCTTGTAGAATTCAATTTTCTGTACCAATGCCTTGTCTGCGATCAAATATCCCAATCTCAGGCCGGGAATTGCGAAATTTTTAGTGAGAGATTTTACGATGATAAGATTTTGATGCTTTTTGATCAAATCTATTGAAGATGAAATTGCATCGGTGAAATCTATATAGGCTTCATCAATTACAAAAACAGAATTTGGATGATTCTGTAGCAAAATATCAAGATCTTTTTGTAATAAAATATCGCCAGTTGGATTATTAGGATTACAGATCCAAACGAGATCCGTATCGAAGTTGGAAAAAGAGGACAAGTCTTTCCAATTGATAAAGTCAAGCTTGTGTTTATTGATTCTACAGGCATCTTCGTATTCTGAAAATGTAGGAACAACAATGGTAGAACTCGTATTACCATAGCATTGGGCGATAAGATAAAAGGCTTCTGTAGCACCGTTTACAGCCATCAACATATTGGTTTCAACATCAAGATCTTTTGCTAAAACATGGATAAAACTCTCTGCAGAAGCTTCAGGATAGGAGTCTATGGCATTCCAATTCTTTATCAGATGCCTTTTTAAAGCTTCGGAATACCCACCGTACCAGACATTGGTGCTAAAATTGGCTTTAATGTCCTGTTTATATTTGTATCCATCATCTCCGTGTCCCTGTAACATGTTGTTATATAATATATAAAGGTTATAATTTATAAAGATATTACTTCTGGTAATTTCTTTCAAAAAAGAATGAGTTTACAAATGTAATTACAAGTGTAAACTCATCATATATTGATTAAAGAATTATTTCTTCAATAAATCAAGTTCAATTACTGAATTTGCAATGCACCAATTAAATCATTGATATCTTGAACGTTGTGGCGTTTCATATAATCTTCTAAGCCCACAACTACCTTTTCAGTAACCTGTGGATCGATAAAATTCGCTGTTCCAATTTGAATTGCGGTAGCACCGGCCAAAATAAACTCAATGGCATCTTTGGCGTTCATTATGCCTCCTAATCCAACTATTGGAATGTTAACGGCATTAAATACTTGCCATACCATTCTAAGAGCAACTGGTTTTACTGCAGGACCTGATAAACCTCCTGTAACGGTTGATAATAAAGGTTTTCTGGTTTCTGCATTGATTGCCATACCCAATAGGGTGTTGATTAATGATACTGAGTCGGCTCCTTCAGCTTCAACAGCCTTTGCTATTTCAGTAATATCCGTAACATTCGGCGATAGTTTTACCATTAAGTGCTTTTTATACACTTCGCGAACCGCTTTAACCACCGAAGCAGCAGATGCACAGCTGGTTCCGAATGCCATACCACCTTCCTTCACATTAGGACAAGAGATATTCAACTCAATGGCAGGAATGTGCTCCAGCTCGTTAATCATAGCAGCTGTTTCTACATAATCTTCAATTACTGATCCTGAAACATTAACCAAGATGTTGGTATCGTAGTGTTTAATTCGTGGATATATTTCCTTGCAGAAGTTTTCAACTCCTTTATTTTGTAATCCTACTGCATTTAGCATTCCTGAAGGCGTTTCTGCCATTCTGGGATAAGGATTTCCTTCTCTATGGTGTCTGGTGGTACCTTTTACTATAATACCGCCTAAATTGCTTAAATCGATAAAATCTTCGAACTCTTCACCGAACCCAAAGGTTCCGGAAGCGGTCATTACCGGGTTTTTTAAGCTTAGATCTTTAAGTTTTACTCCTAAATTTACCATTTCAGATCGTTTATATTGAATACCGGTCCTTCGGTACAAGTACATTTATTACCTTCCGTTGTTTCAGTTACGCAGCATAAGCAAGCTCCAAAGCCACATGCCATAGTGTTTTCAAGCGACACCTCGCAAGGGATGTTCTTTTGTGCAGAATATGCCGCAACGGCCTTCATCATTGGCTCCGGACCGCATGTAAATACGTAATCAAACTTTTCTTTTTCCAATACAGAGTGTTGTGTTGGGTATCCTTTTTCACCAAAGGAACCATCCTCCGTAGTAACCAGGATGTTACCGTATTCTTTATAAGCATCAAGCTCTACGGCATCTTTCTCTGATCTAACACCAAGAAGTGTAGTTACATTATTACCTGCTTCTTTTAGGTGTTTTGCAAGGTATAGCAAGGGAGCCACACCACAACCGCCACCAACAAGTAATGTATTGGCATTATTTGGAATGGAATATTGATTACCCAATGGATAAACAATGTTTAATGTATCACCTTCTTTTAGTTCACCCAATTTTTTGGTTCCATCACCAATTTTTTTGATGTATAAGCTAATTGTATTGCGCTCATAATCTACAAAATGGATTGATAATGGTCTTCTAAGGAAGGTTGTGTTGGAATCTTTTACCAAAACGTTTACAAATTGTCCTGGATGTATTTCCGGAAGTGGCTCTAAAGCCTTTACATCCAGCACAAAATGCTCATCGTTCAGCTCTTTTCTTTGTAGTACCTCAAAGTCTTGTACTAATTTTTTCATGGTGCCTAGCAATATTATATCTGTTAAGAATAAATCCAAGCAAAGATAATTCAAAAAATGCTTAAGATGGGTTGTATTCCCTAAAAGTTTTATCAGTATAAAACACAACTACCTTTTCTATTTGTTTACCAGGAACGAATACGTTCATTTCTGAGAAGGATTCAGGCTGATTTACAGGCTTTGCAGGTGATTCCTTTTTTAATTTAGGTGGTTGAGGAGTAGTATTAGGTGTATCTTCTTCCTTTTCAAACTGAATCATCTCATTCTCGAAAAGTTTAGAAGTTTCTTGTGATGTATACATTTCACCTTCTCCAAAAATAATCCAATCAATATTGACATGAGGGAAGGATCGTCTTATTTTTTGCACAAAATCGAGGCTAGGCTTGTTTCTACCTGATAATATATGTGATATACTGGAGCGTTGCACGCCAATAGTATCGGCAAATTTTGAAGATGTTAAACCTTCACTGTTAATTAATTGAACGATTCTATCTTTCATAGGTTGATATTTTACAGATGTTAACTGTGTCTGTCGATACAAAGGTAAAATAAAATTTACAAAAATCAAATTGAAAATTTAAATTGGTGTTACTTATGTGATTTATAAATGTGAATTGACATTTTAGACGGTTACAATTATCAATTACAATTGTAGATTACATTTCTAAACGCGCTAAGCTCCTAATTTCTCCATATATAGACTTAAAAAGACTTTCCAGAATAAATAGAATTCATTAAGTAGCACCTAAACCAAAAGAGTATATAATACGCTAAATACAATTTATAACAACCTAAATGTCAGTAGTATAGTTCATTAGGTTTTGTTTACAAGTGTATTTATTAGAAATATAACAAGAATCAACACTATTTCGGTCTGTTTGATTAAAATACTATTCGATTTTTAAGTCAATTAAAACTCGTAAATAGCTGAATAATAATATTATAACGACTGATATTTTACAATTATCACCCATATTGATACAATTTTATAGTGTTGTAAACCATACGATTAAAGTAATAATATAATACATCTCTATAAAATACTGGTTACTAGAATTAAATACTCTAGAATATTAACTATTATTAGATTTGTAACCTATATTTAAATGATATAATACATTTGAAATGTGTATACAAAAAGCAATTGAGAATAAACAATCATCGAGACACGTAATCGCCCAATTGAGTTACAATTCTAAATTACATGTGTAAAAAGTTAATTTTCGAAGATGGGATTTGACTCCCATCTCAGTTTACAATATTAATTTAATGATGTAAACAAATAAAGTGAGAAAAAGATGCTTTTGTTTACTTGAAAAGGATTGACAATTGTATTTTTTCAATCAAATGGCCTGATTGTTTACAAAAATTACAAGCTAATGAGCTTAAAAACGGTAAGAATTGCTGATAATATTCAGTAATTTAGGCAGATACAAGTATAAATAGCAAAATAATTATTGCTAAAATCTAGAAGAAAAATGATGTTTGCAAGATAAGAAAGCCTATTTCGACTTTCTTATCTTTAGATATCCCATAAAAAGAATATAGATTGAGAATCCTACAATTAAGATTCTTAAAATAAGGTTTTCCGTTACACTCCCATTGGATGTTAAAATATCTCTTGATAATGCAGGAATCATAAATATTAAAAGCCCAAAAACCAAAACCAGCATTGCAATTGTAAATATCCGTCGGAGTTTGATTTGCTTTGGTGACAACTCCTTCTTTTTGGCCTGTTTTTTCTTTTTATGATGCTTTGATTTGCTTTGTGGTGTTTTCAATGCTTTTTTTAATCGACTACCTACAAGAAAAGCAAATACGCATAGTCCTATTACGATATATAATTCTGTACTCATTTATATGATGTTTATAGAGTGTTTCTTTATTCTATTTTTCTTTTCTGTAAGATTGGGGCAATGACTTGCTAAAAGCTCCCAGAATTGGCTGGAATGGTTTTTAACGACTGTATGACACAATTCGTGAAGGATAACCATATCCGATAAATCTTCTGGCAAACGCATTAAATGCAAACTCAAATTTATTTTATTATCATGAGAGCAAGAGCCCCATCGGCTTTTGGTATTTTTGATTTGTACGGAATGGTACTTAAATCCATGTTGTTTCGCAAGAAATTCTATCCTCTTAGGCAAATAGTATTTTGCTTCGCGCCGAAGAGTTTCAATTATGGATTTTCTGATAAACTCTTGTAAGCCTGTATTAATAATTTCCATTCCTTCGGGATAAATTACCTCAAGTATGCCATTATTAAGTTTCGAAGAATAAGACTTGGTAGTTACCTGAGTAATTCTCAGCTCGTGGTATTTGGTTTTAAATTTGGTATTCTGATCAAAAATGGTTTGCTGACTTTCCCTGGCATCTTTCTTCTGTTTAGCTTGAATGATCCAGGCCTTGTTTTCTTCAGCAAACTTTATGGCTTCCTCGACGGAAATGCAATTGGGAACGTTTATCCAAATTCCTTTTGTTGGAGCCATGCGAATTGATAACCGCCTGAAACGCTTATCGGTTCTTAGTGCAATTTCTCCAATGTCTTTAATATAGATGATTTTTTCTGTAGGCATAAAAAAAGCTTTGCAAAATGCAAAGCTATTAAAATATCTAATTTTGGAAATTACTTTTCCTTAATTAAGGTGCTTAATCTGGTAAATGATTCATCTACATTCTTAATCAAGTCGTTAAAAATTGACTTGTAATATGCCTTTACCATTTTAGGATTATCTTTTCCATCAGGATGGTTAACTCTTGCAATTAAATTATTTCTTGCAATAATAGTATCCTTGATGATATCCATTACCTGCTCCCTGTTTTCCGGGTGCAAATAATTGTAGTTATAACAATCTGAAATAACCTCAAAACAAAGATAATCAATGTCTTTTTTTAAGCGTCTTCTACTAGCCATCTTAATAGTTTTTGATGAATAAATCGGGATTCTTCCCTCTGATCGGGAACAAAGGTAATAAACCCCGATTAATTTATCATTTAAAAATAGATAAAACTTGAGCACTTAGGAGTAGTCAGCCAATTGTTCAGCTAAAATTTTTCGCCCCTGGAATATTCTACTTTTAATGGTGCCAATTGGCAAATTTGCATGTTCAGCAATTTCGCGGTATTTAAATCCCTCTAAAAACATTTTAAAAGGCGTGCGCAAGGATTCTTCCAATTTGTTCAGTTCCTTCATGATATCCTTATAGTTTTGTATAGAATAAGGATTGTCAAAACTTACATTTACCTTTCCTATATTGTTGTTTGTTTCATGAGCCATCCACTCACGTTGCTTTAACTTCTTTCTATATGCATTTATGAACAAGTTCTTCATAATTGTATAAAGCCAAGCTTTAAGATTGTTATGGCTAAATTTTGCTTTGTATATGAAAGCCTTCAAAACGGTTTCCTGGCATAAATCCAATGCATCTTCTCTATTGTTGGTTAATCGGTAAGCATAAATTCTAAGTTGCTCTTCTAAATTAACGATCGTATTATTAAATTCTATTGTTGTCATGATTGTACCTCTTATTGTTTTGTCTAATAAAAATAAAAAAAGATTAGACAAAAGTCAATAAATCCTTAAACAGAACTTTAATAACAGTTCCTGATTCTAAATAAAAAAAGCCTACATTCTTTTAAATGAAAGGCTTTTGGCAATTCTATATTAGTCTTTCTAAATAAGACTAAAAAGTCTTTTAATTACTTCAATTGAAGTAGCTTTTTAAATTTTTGTGGAGATGTAATCAATTTCATGGAATCAGGCACTTCTATCCCTTCTTGCTTAAGTTGTAAGCCAGTGACCATTAGCTCTATATTTTTAAAGGATTTTTCCATACTTAACAAGTAGACATTAATATCCTCTGGATTAATCGGCGAAATGAAAGAGCTGATAATATAATCAGGATTGTAATCATTTACTGCGCTTACCAAATCCTTAAATGGCAGATTTTGTCCAAGATAAAGCGTACTGAATCCATTTCTTCTTAGTATATAATTGTAGAATAGAATCCCGACTTCATGCAACTCACCTTCCTTTAAGTATATCAGCACTTTCGACGCACCTTCCACTGACTTTCCTGAAAGAGAATCGATCGATGCAAATAATTTTTGTCTAATCAAATTTGAAATAAAGTGTTCCTGAGCTGGATTGATTGAGCCAACTTGCCAAAGCACTCCTATCCTTTCGAAAAAAGGGAAAAGTACTTCTACAATGGTTGATTCCATTCCGCTTTCGAGTATGTATCTGGACAAAATAGACTCAAACAATTCTTCATTAAAATTTACTGTTGCAAGCGTAAGTTTCTCTATGTGAAATCCAATACTTTTATTTGACCTTGACAACTCTAATATTTTAGCTTCTAGATCAATGGTGCTTAATTTAGCAAGGTGAGAAATTTTAATTCCTGATGAATTAAGCATTGAAACATTAAGCAGTTTACGAAGGTCACTATCAGAATATGAGCGAATATTGGTCTTGCTCCTTTCAGGCTGAATGATACCATATCTTCTTTCCCATATTCGAATGGTGTGAGCTTTTACTCCTGTTATTTTTTCAAGATCTTTTATGGAATATTTACTCATATTTTTCAGTTAGTGAGAAGAGTGAAAATCCACTCTCTTTAATAATTATTAAATCTAATCAAAAAAACTAAAACCTGCATAAAATGGCAGGTTTTAGTATGTATTATAGAGATTATTCTGGCAATAAAACCTTATCGATTACATGAATTACTCCGTTAGTTCCCTGAATATCTGTTGCAGTTATGTTAGTATCTCCGTTAATTGTTACGCCCGAACTTGTATCAATATCAAGCATACTTCCTTCATTTAGAGTTGATACCATGCCAGTTGATGCCTGATCTGATCTTACATTACCAGAAACAACATGGTAAAGCAAAATTGGAGTTAAAGTTTCTGCACTTAAGTCGTCAATTCCATCAACTCCTAAGGCTTCAAAAAGTGCTTCAAAAGCTGCGTCTGTTGGAGCAAATATTGTAAATGGTCCATCTCCACTTAAAGTTTCAGCTAAATCAGCCTTTACGACTGCGGCTACCAAATGCTCGAAGTTGTCGTTAGCAATTGCAATATCAACTACATTAGGAGGTAATAAAACCTTATCAATTACATGAATGACACCATTGAATGCTTCAATATCTGCTGATGTTACCGTTGTTTCTTTGTTTAGCTTTACTCCATCGTTCGTGTCTAATCGTAACATTACAGGATCCATATCCGGACTGCTGGTAGCTAGTGTTTCCACATATCCCGGATTAATATCCGTTGACATAACCTTACTGCCTAAAACATGATAAAGTAGAACTTGAGTTAGTGTTTCGACGGATAAATCCTCAATTCCTGAAACACCCAGATTGGTAAATAAATCCTGAAAGGCCTGATTGGTTGGTGCAAAAACTGTAAATGCACCTTCTCCATCCATTGTTTCTACAAGACCAGCTTTGTCAAGAGCTGCTACCAGGCTGGAAAAATCGCCATTTGCTGCTGCAATATCTGCTATCGACTGTGCTTCCTCTTCTGCTTCAGGAATTAACACCTTATCAATTACATGTATTACCCCATTGGTTCCTTGTACATCAGTAGCAACAACATTACTTGATCCGTTGATAATAACTCCACCACCATCAGCATCTATTTCAAGATTAGCTTCGGTATTTAGGGTCGAAACTGTACCAGTGCTAACATCGGCAGCTCGAACATTTTCTGAAACAACGTGATAGGTAAGAATTGGGGTAAGATCTTCTGCTGACAAATCTTCAATTCCATTTATGCCCAGATCAGCAAATAAAGCCTCGAAAGCGGCATCAGTTGGAGCAAAAATCGTAAATGGCCCATCTCCTCTAAGTGCATCTACTAAATCAGCTTTAATTACTGCATCTACTAAATGTGAGAATGTAGCATTTGCGATAGCTATGTCAACAACATCAGGAGGAAGAAGAACCTCGTCAATGATGTGAATCACGCCATTGGACGCCATAACATCGGCGCTGGTAACATTGGCGCTATTATTTAATTTTACGCCCGAATCAAGACCAACGAGTAAATTGATAGGGTAATCACCAGGAGTAAATGTACTTAGTGTTTGCACATAACCTTCAGACAAGTCTGTTGATTTTGCTTGAATACCCAATACATGATATAAAAGAATCGGGACTAAAGCTTCAGCACTCAATTCATCAATACCTGAAACTCCCAAATCCGTAAACAATTGCTCGAAAGCAGCATTTGTCGGTCCGAATACCGTAAAAGGTCCATTGGTATTTAAAGCTTCTACCAAGTCTGCCTTTGTAAGAGCGGCAGCTAAAATTGAGAAGTTATCATTACCTACAACAATGTCAACAATATTTTTTTCCGTTGGCATTGGATTTGGCATGTCATTGTCATCATCTTCGCATGAAACATTAACTATTGCTGCGATCATTAGGAGAAATAACCCTAAACTAAATTTGTAATTCCTGAAATTCATGTCATTTTTTTTAATGGTTCAATCAGGAAACAAATTCAATTCATTTTTTGTTCATCAAAATCGGAAAATAATTAGACAAAAATATAAAAATAAATACAACACTTTACTGTTTTTGGGCATTTTAAGATTTTACTTTTTCTGCAATTATTTGCGGAGGGTAAGTTAATTTTCCTTCCGTTTTAGCAACAATTGTCGAAACGGTGGCATCTCCGGTTACATTTACAACCGTTCTAAGCATGTCTAAAGGTCGATCTATACCAAGTATTAATGCCAGGCCTTCAATAGGAATACCAACGGATGTAAGAACGATAATAAGCATTACAATGCTTCCACCTGGTACACCCGGCGTTCCAATAGAAGCCAATGTAGCTGTTACAACAATTAAAAGCTGATCGTAGATATCCAATGGTACACCAAACACCTGGGCAATAAAAACCGCTGCAATGGCTTGATAACAACTTGTTCCATCCATATTGATGGTGACTCCAACTGGCAAAACAAAACTTGCAACTTCGTTTGAAACACCCATTTTATTTTCAACACACTCCATAGTTACAGGAAGTGTTGCTGCACTGGAACTTGTAGAAAATGCTAGTAATTGAGCCGGAGAGATTGATTTGTAGAAGTCAGTATACTTTATTGGAGTAAAAATTCGTAAGAATAATGGATATATTAAAAAGATCATGATCAATAATCCCGCTATTACTGTTATTGCATACCATCCCAATGCAGTAAAAAGGTCTACATCTCCTGAAAAATCAACAATTAATCCGGCAATTAATGCAAATACTCCATATGGTGCAAAAAGCATGATGATATCGATGATTTTTAGAATAATAGCATCTATTCCATCAAAAAAATCCTTTACTGCTTTTACCTTTTTTTCTTCCAGAATTACCATTGCAATCCCAAATAAAATGGCAAAGAATATGATTTGCAGCATTTTGGTATTGTCTGTGGCTGCTTTGAAGAAATTGTCTGGTACCACGTCAACTAAAAACTGAAGTGGAGATTCTTCCTTGATATGATCGGCTTGATTCTTCTTAAGGCTAATATCTGATCCAAACCTTTCCTGAAGTTCTATTTTTTTGTGCTCTGGGAAGGTGTTTCCAGGTTCAAAATTATTTACGAGTAAAAGTCCAAAACTAACTGCTATAACTGTAGAAATCACATAAAGTGAAATGGTTTTTATTCCTATGCGTGAGAGTTTTGAGATGTTTGAAAGACTTGAAATCCCCTTAACCAATGAAACAAATATTAGTGGTACAGCTATAAGTTTTAAAAGGTTTAAAAAGATTGCACCCCATGGTTTTATCCAATCTGTAGTGAATTTGGTTAAATCAAAATAAACAGCAAGCATTCCGGCAACAATACCTAAAGCCATTCCTATTAATATTTTCACATAAAGGGGTAATCTTTTCCACATAAGCTGTATTTTTAATAAGCTTTAAAGGTAGTTTTATGAAATAAAAAAACAAAGCCCGAAAACCAATTGGTTTTCGGGCTTTGTATATTTTTTGAATTGCTATTAGCAACCACAACCGCTTCCGCAGCCTCCGTCATTACAACTTCCGCTATCACATCCACCTTGTGGTGCATAAACTGCTTGTTTTTCTTCGTCGGTAGCATCTCTTACTTCGATAACTTCACCTTTAAAATACAAGTCATCACCAGCTAATGGGTGATTGAAGTCCATTTTAACAGTTGCATCTGCTACTTCTAATACGATACCGTTCATTCTACGACCTGAACTATCCTGCATTGGAACCACGTTTCCTTCTTTAATCATTTCTGCGTCAAACTCTCCGTTTACTTCAAAAATATTTTTAGGAAGGTCAATAACAGCTTGCTCAGAAGCTTCACCGTATGCTTCTGCAGTTTCTAATTTAAATTCGAATGATTCACCTACTTTTAATCCCATTAGGTTAGATTCGAATTTTTCAAGCATTTGACCAGCTCCACACAAGAATGTTAGTGGAGTTTCAGTAACTGCTTTTTCAATGATTTCACCAGCTGGATCAGTTTTTAATTCGTAAATAACTGATACCATTTTATCTTTTGCAATAGTCATAATATCTTTTTTTAGTATTTTATTCTTTAGACTTTCTTATAAATCCGATACAAAGAAAGTACATTTATTTCTTTATTCAAATAAAATAGGAGTTCTTGGTCTAATATTAACAGATTTTAGTATTTATTTGTAATTGGCTGGGTTCAGAGTGTCGGGACGCCAATTGTAAAGAAATGATTTAACCCGATCGAAATCATAACCTTTATCTTTTTCTAAATTACCTGTGTTTTGAGTATGGATTCTCTCTCCTTTAGCATTTAGCACCAGCATTACAGGAAAACCAAAGCGTTGAGGATAACCAAGATCCATTAAAACGTCTTTGTTTTTATTTTCTTTGCTATAATTTACTTCTAAGAATACATAATTATCATTCAAAAGCTTGTTAATTTCTTCTTGGTTATGAAGATATCGGTGCATTTTAATACACCATGGGCACCAATTTCCCCCAACTTGAATTAAAACATGTTTCCCTTCTTTTTTTGCTTTAGCCACAGCCTCAGTAATATCCCTTTTTGCATCAGCATTTGGATTATAGATCTTTTGAGCCGATAAGCTATTCATAATGAATAAAGTCAGACTTAAAGTCAAAAACAACTTAAATGTTTTCATTTGTTCAGTATTTATACATTCCTCAGATTTAATTAATGTTCGAAATTAGTGATTTATTTCAATGAGAGGGGGGTGAAATTGATTTTTAACAAGGAAATAACAGCCTAACTTTATATCTTGTGTAATTATCGTCTAGATTGTAAGTGTTTTAGGGGTATATGTTATAAAAATATATTCAAATCCTATTCTTGTTACCTAAGAAATCATAGCTTTACGCAAGAAATTAAAAGAATTTAAATTGTATGAGTACGCAAGGGAAAATAGACCTTAGTTTTGATAAAAACCACATTTGGCACCCTTACACCTCGATGAAAGATCCATTACCAGTATATCCGGTGGTCTCAGCAGATGGTGTAAAGTTAAAACTGGAAGATGGTCGTGAACTTATTGACGGAATGTCATCTTGGTGGTGCGCTGTTCATGGATACAATCATCCTGTGTTAAATGAAGCTGTTGAAAAGCAACTACAAAACATGTCTCATGTGATGTTCGGCGGTATAACACACCAGCCGGCAGTTGACCTTGCTAAGTTATTGGTAAAAGTTACTCCCAAATCTTTAGAAAAGGTATTTTATTGTGATTCAGGTTCGGTTGCTGTTGAAGTGGCAATGAAAATGGCAATGCAGTACAGGTTTGCTACAAATAATCTTAAGAAGAATAAATTTCTTACAATACGCTCCGGTTATCATGGCGATACTTTTAATGCCATGTCAGTCTGTGATCCGCATACTGGAATGCATGAAATTTTCACGGGAGTATTACCAATAAATTATTTTGTAGAAGCTCCCTCTTGCAAATTTAATGAGAATTGGGATGAAGAAGCATTTACTCCAATGGATAAAATGATTAGGGAGCATCATGAAGAATTAACAGCTGTTATCCTTGAGCCGATTGTTCAAGGTGCAGGTGGAATGAGATTCTACCATCCTGAATATTTGAAAAAATTGAGACTGATTTGCGATGAATTCGACATTTTATTGATATTGGATGAAATTGCAACAGGATTTGGAAGAACTGGTAAAATGTTTGCCTGCGAATACGCGAATATAGAGCCAGACATTATGACCGTCGGCAAGGCGATTACTGGTGGATACATATCATTTGCAGCAACTTTAACCAATTTAAAAGTAAGCGAAGGAATTTCTTCTGGTGCACCAGGAAATTTTATGCACGGCCCTACTTTTATGGGAAATCCAATGGCTTGTGCAGTAGGAATAGCCAGTATTTCTCTGCTATTAAGTAATAATTGGCAAACTAAAGTAAATAGGATAGAAAGTGTTCTTGAACAGGAATTAAAGGCCGCAAGAAGCTTTAATAATGTTGCTGAAGTACGTATTTTAGGGGCAATTGGCGTTATTGAAATGAATGAACCTGTTGATATGGCCAGTATGCAAAAGAAATTTGTTGAAAATGGAATCTGGGTTCGCCCATTTGGCAAGAATGTATACCTAATGCCTCCGTTTATTATTAGTGACGAAGATTTGATTTTCTTATGTAAAAAGCTTATTTCTATAGTTAAAGATTCTTAATATTGTGATGAGTAGTTTATTGGATAAATACAAAGAGGAATTAAGCAAATTAGAGGATTCGGGAAACTTGAGATCACTAAAAAAAATCTCACATAATGACTTCAAAGTGAACCTCTCCTCCAATGATTATTTAGGAGTAAGTAAGAAAAATATTCCAAGACCTAAGGGAAATTCTTTTGGATCGGGTTCATCACGTTTACTGACGGGGAACTTTCCGGAATATGAACAGTTGGAAGAAGAATTAGAAAGATTGTACACGCGCTCCGCTCTATTTTTCAACTCCGGATATCATGCAAATATCGGAATTTTATCCGCCTTATCCGGAAAAGGAGATTTAATCTTGTCTGATAAGTTAAATCATGCTAGTATTATTGATGGGATTCGCCTATCGAATGCTGAATACATGCGTTTTAAGCACTTGGACTACAATCAGCTAGAAACAATACTGCAAAACAAAAGAAATCAATATGATAAGATATTTATTATAAGTGAATCGATTTTTAGTATGGATGGCGATGAAGCTGATGTTCAAAAACTTATCGAATTAAAGAAAAAGTACAATTGCTTTTTATATCTCGACGAAGCTCATTCGTTAGGAGTAAGAGGTGAAAAGGGATTAGGATTAGCCGAAGAGCTTGATTTTATGCATGAAATAGACCTTTTGGTAGGTACTTTTGGCAAAGCCATGAACTCAATAGGGGCATTTGTAATTTGCGATTCAATCATTAAAAAGTACCTGATTAATCGAATGAGATCCTTAATTTTCACAACTGCCTTGCCTCCTATCGTAATCAGTTGGAATATTATCATGCTGCGCACTATCGTTAAAATGCAAATAGAAAGAGAGCATGTAATGATGTTAGCTAATAAACTGAGAGATAAACTTATAAAATTAGGCTTAAAAACAGATGGTAATTCGAATATTGTTCCGGTAATTATCGGCGATAGTCAAAAATGTGTAAATTTAGCTGAGTATCTGCAAAAGAAAGGATTTTTGGTCTTTCCAATTAGACCACCAGCTGTTCCTGTTGGCACTTCGCGTTTGCGTTTATCGATTTGTGCCGATATGAACTGGGAAGAATTACAAGATGTACCACGATTGATAAAAGAGTATTGCGATGAAAACTAAATGGTTACACAAAACTTCAAAAAAGAAGTGTATTCTTTTTTTTAACGGATGGAGCTGTGATGAAAAGCCATTGCAGAATTTAACTTCAAAGGAATATGATGTTCTTAGTTGTTATGATTTTAGGGATATCTTACTTCCCAAGGAGGTGAATCGTCTTTTTGAAAATTACGATGAGATTTATCTTATAGCTTGGTCTTTAGGTGTTTATGTGTCAAATCTTTTGTTAAAAACTCGAAAAAGTTTATTTGCTGACGCCATAGCGATTAATGGCACCATAAATCCAATTGATAACCTAAAAGGTATACCTCCTGCTGTGTTTCAAGCTACTATAGATGGGTTAAACTTAAAGAGTTTGGAAAAGTTTTGGATGAGAATGTGTGGAGGAAAATCTGCCTTTACTCACTTTAAATCGAATGTTCCAACTAGAGAATTCGATGATCAGTTATTGGAATTGAAAGAGTTACAGAAGCTTATTCAAAACCACTTTGTAGATTGGAACATATACAATAAAGCCTTAATTGGCAAACAGGATTTGATATTTACTGCAGACAATCAAAAACTTTCATGGAAAGAATCTATTGATATTGTAGAGAGAGAATATCCTCATTATTGCTTTGACAAATGGAATTCGTGGGATGATATAATTGAAGATTTAAGTTGTGAGAAATCAGAATATTAACAAAGAAAATGTTCAAAAAAGCTTTGTAAAAAGCATTGAAACTTATCGCAAGCATGCTATTGTACAAGAAGCTATTGCATCGAGATTAATAAATGAGTTATTGAACATTAAAAAGAATAATTTTCAAAAGGTTCTTGAAATTGGATGTGGACCAGCAGTTCTAACCGAGAAGTTTTTTCGCCATTTCAAGGCAACGGAATACTTTGCCAATGACATTGTTGAAGAGTATAAAGATGTACTGCAAAACATAGACAATAGTATTCGATTTTTTGGAGGAGATATTGAGTCAATTGAGCTCCCTAAGAACCTTGATTTGGTCATATCAAGTTCTACTTTTCAATGGTTTACAGACTTGGAGTTGTTTTTGAGTAATATTTATGATGCCCTAAATCCCGAATCTCTGTTGGTATTTAGTTCCTTTGGTCCCGATAACTATCGAGAGATTAGAGATGTAGAAGGAAAAGGATTAAACTATTTATCATTTGGAAAGCATGAAAGGTTACTGTCTGATAAATTTGATATCATATGGAGTGATAGAGAAACAATTAAAAGATACTTTGCTGACCCGGTAGGCGTATTAAAACACATGAAGCAAACTGGAGTAAATGGACTTCCAGGTAAAGTATGGACAAAGAGTGACTTGAAAAGATTTGAAGAGGATTATTCGGACCTATTTGGAACCGAATTAGGCGTTCCTTTAACCTATCAGCCAATTTACTTTATTGCAAAACCTAAAAAATAAATTACATGTCGATATATTTTATTGCTGGCATCGATACAGATGCTGGAAAATCTTTTGCCACAGGACTATTAGCCAGGCACTTACTAAACAAGCAAGTGAATGTTGTAACACAAAAATTTGCACAAACAGGATGTAAAGGAATATCAGAAGACATTCAAACTCATCGCGAAATAATGGGGATTGAATTAATGGATGTTGATAAAGACAAAACCACTTGTCCTTTTGTTTTTGACTATCCTGCATCACCTCATTTGGCTGCTGAAATGCAAAATAAAACAATCAATATTGAGAAAATCAATAATTCAAGTAAACAATTAGATGATGAGTTTGAAGTTGTTCTACTTGAAGGTGTTGGAGGTTTAAATGTTCCTATTACATTAGATTATTCACTACTGGATTTTTTGGAGGAAAAGAAATATCCAACCATTTTGGTTAGCTCTTCCAAATTGGGTAGCATCAATCACACCCTACTTAGCCTGGAAATTTTACAGAAGAGAAATATTCCACTGCATGGGTTAATTTATAATCACTTTCCTGCCAATAGTGAATTTATCTTGAAAGACTCAATAAAAGTTTTCGAACACTATTTGAATAAAATGAATTTTGATTGTCCGATTGTTGAAATTCCGGTAATCGATGATTTTAAAAAATCAGAAGTTGATTTCTCTGCATTTTTCGAATAAAGATATCCTAAAGTTAGAATGTGATAAATTTCACATAAACAGCGAAAATTTTAAAAGGAAAATACGTAAATATTCTGACCAAGAACTAAGGTAGCAAATAAATAATGGATTCTGAGAGACTTTAAAGCTTGTATTAACCTATCAAACTATCGCATATTCAGGCATTTGATAAAAAATTAAACAAGACTCAATCAAGCAAAATCTAGGAGAAAACTAGCTTTTTAATACCAATTTTTGTAAAAAAGTTAATTTTTAAATTTAAACCAGATAAAAAGATCCCATAATGCTTGTAACTTAAATGAAATTTCTATTTTTTTGTAAACCCTTATTTAAAAAGATTCCATATAGATAAAATATTAGGGAATTGAGGGAAAAATCAAAAAACAGCAAATTTGTATGAGATCACATAAAGTTATTGAAATAAGAAATCTTACTCTATCTACTTATATTATAAAAATGGAGAAGAAAGATTTTACTTTTAAAACTGGACAATATATCACCTTAGGATTTTCTGGTAGTATCGACCGAAGAGAATATTCTATTTATAGTTCTGAACAAGATAATTTTTTAGAGGTATTGATTAAAGAGGTGGAAGATGGTTTGGTATCCAAAAAATTAAAGAGGTGTAAACCTGGCGATTACCTTGATGTTGATGGGCCATTTGGTCATTTTTCCTTGAAGGAAGATGAAATATCCAAAAAGAAATTTTTGTTTATTGCTACGGGAACGGGTATCTCTCCCATTCACAGCTTCATAGCAACTCATCCCAATATGGATTACCAACTGTTACATGGAGTACGAATGAAAGAGGAAGCCTATGAAAGAGAATCCTACCAAAACAACAACTATATTCTATGTACTTCCAGAGAAAAATCTGGTGATTTTCATGGAAGAGTTACAGAATATTTGAAAGAAAACCCTGTGCCTTCTGATACAGTATGCTATTTGTGTGGCAATTGCCATATGATTTATGAAGCATACGATATTCTTGAGAAGCAAGGAATTAACTTAGGTCCTATTCATACGGAAGTATATTTTTAAAATGTTGTAAACTAATTTAATGGGTGAACAAATTGTTTGTAAAAAGCAATTGAATTAACTCATTATAATTCTTAATTATTGAAGAATGAAATATCACTTAGTATCATTGGGTTGCCAAATGAATGCTTCCGACGGAGAACGTGTTCGTTCTGTTATTGAAAAAATGGGATACCAGTGGACCGATCGTGAAGAGGAGGCTAATTTAATTGGAATATTGGCTTGTTCGGTACGACAAAAAGCGATTGATAAAGTATATTCCAAAATTCATAAATGGAATATTTGGAAGAACAAGAGAAACCTTGTCACCTTTGTTTCCGGTTGTATATTACCATCTGATTTAGAGAAGTTTTTAAAATTATTCGATATCATATTTCAGATGAAAGATTTGCTAAAATTGCCTGAAATGATTCAGCAATATGGAATTGCTACTCCTGTGGGATTGCAAAATGGCTTTGATTCTCGGAACGAAAACATTTCGGAATTTTGGAATGTGAAACCAAACTACACTTCAATTTTTGAGGCATTTGTGCCAATACAAAATGGTTGCGATAAGTTCTGTTCCTTTTGTGCAGTTCCATATACCAGGGGGCGAGAGGTGTCTCGTCCATCTGATGAAATCATAAATGAGCTTAAAAATTTAGTGGAAAAAGGATTCAAATCCATTACTTTACTAGGACAGAATGTTAATTCTTATGGATTAGATAAAAATGGTAAAGAGATTGATTTCCCGGAACTTTTAAGACGCATTGGTCAGTTAGGAAATCAATTCAAGAAGGAATTTTGGGTTTATTTTACTTCTCCACATCCTCGTGACATGACAGATGAAGTGATTGAGGTAATTGCTGAATATGATTGTCTTGCAAAGCAGATTCACCTTCCTATACAATCGGGTGATGATAAGGTTTTAATTCATATGAACAGAAAACATGGTGTTGAGAAATATCGCCAAATTGTTCAAACCATACGAAGATTAATTCCTCAGGCAACTTTGTTTACTGATATTATTGTTGGATTTACGGGTGAGAATGACGAGCAGTTCGAAAATACACGAAAGGCTATGGATGAATTCCAGTACAATATGGCATATATTGCAATGTACTCTCCTCGCCCTGGAGCTTTAAGCCACAGGTGGTTTGATGACGTAAGTTTAGATATAAAAAAACAACGCCATCATCAGTTGACCGAAGACTTAAAAATTCATTCAAGAGCTTATAATGAAAGCATGGTGGGTAAAACATTCCGGGTTTTGGTTAAAGGAGAAGCAAGACACGATGGATATTTGGCTGCACTAACAGAAGGAAAGATAAATGTTCGATTTTTATCGTCAGACATGGCTTTAATAGGTGAGTTTGTTGACATTAAAATTACATCGGCTGTTGATTTTTCGGTTGAAGGAGAATTGGTTGTTGTAAATGAAAAAGTAGCGTGAAAAAAGTAGCTTTTAAAACATTAGGTTGTAGATTAAATCAGTATGAAACAGATGCCATAGCTTCTCATTTCCAGAATAATGGCTTTAAACTGGTTCCGTTTGATAAGGAAGCGGATGTGTATGTAATTAACTCATGCACCGTTACACATCAAAGTGATCATAAATCCAGAAACTTTATCAATCAGGCAAACCGAAAAAATCCTGATTCTGTTTTGGTCGTAACCGGATGTATGGCAAACAATGCCAAAACTGAATTGGAAGGTCGAGATGAAATCAATTATGTGGTGGAAAATGACCAGAAAAGTTCGGTTTATTCATTGGTTGAAGCACATTATAATGGTGAAATTTTTCATCCATCGAAGATGAATTCTGATCTGTTCGCATATGGTTCAACAGATAAAGGATTTCACACAAGAAGTATGGTTAAAATACAGGATGGTTGTGATAATTTCTGTACGTTTTGTATCATACCATCGGTACGTGGCAGAGCTGTAAGTAGGCCTATTCAGGACATTTTAAACAATGTAAAAAGTGTAGTTGCAAATGGTGCGAAAGAGGTGGTTTTAACTGGTGTAAACATAGGCCGCTACGAATATGAACATTACAGATTCGACGATATTGTGGAGCAAATTCTCGATTTGAATGGAGATTTCCGATTGCGCATTTCATCTATAGAACCCGATGGATTTGGTGATAAATTTCTTGGTCTGTTAAATCATCCTAAGATGACTCCTCACCTTCACCTTTGTTTGCAAAGCGGATCAGATTCTATTCTTTTGCAAATGAGACGAATGTATAACATTAAACGATTTAAGGAAATTGTAAATAAAGTTCGTTCAATTCGTCCTGACTTTAATATCACTACGGATATTATTATTGGATTTCCTAACGAATCGGATCAAGATTTTGAATCTACATGTAATATCATAAAAGAGCTACAATTTGGCCATGTTCATGCTTTTAAATATTCGATAAGAAAAGGAACAAGAGCCGAACGAATGACAGCACAAGTAGATGAAAGAATTAAAACGTTAAGAAGTGAAACCTTAAGAAAGGTTGCTGAAGATGTAAAACTCCAATATAGAAATCAGTTTATTGGTAAAGAACAAATTGTTTTGGTTGAAAAAACTGATGGCGAAAATGCAAAAGGATACGGAGAACACTACTTGCCAGTAGAGTTTAAGGGATACGAACTTAAGAAGAATCATTTCTACAAAGTAAAAATAACTGATATTAATAAGGATATAGATCCTGTATTAATTGGTGAACAAGTAAAATAAAAAAAGACGCATTTTGCGTCTTTTTTTATTAGTTCTAATTGTCTATCTAGTGGAACACCAATATTGGCATATGAGTTTTTATAAATAGTTTTCGAGACATTTGTCCGAAGAATAATCTTTGCAACAAATTGTGCTTTCTAGCCAAAATTGCAATTAGTCCAACATCATGATCATGAATATACTTTTCAATCCCTTCCATCTTTTCATCTTCATGAATTATTCTGCAGCTTACTTCAGAATCTCCTAAAGCTCGCTTTAAATACTTGCGGATAATTTGCATTCGGTGTTCTTCCATTGGATCATCAGTAGATTTATCATCGAAATGAACACAATGAATTTTCATATCGTAAGGCTGTGTAATGTATTTAAGATTGGCAATTGCCCTAAAATCTGCTTTATCAAAATCAGTTGCATACATGATATTGCGGATCTCATCAAAATCAACTTCATCGCCCTGATCGGATAAAATCAACATGGGAACATCTGTTTCTTCAATTACATTGGAAACTACACTTCCTAAAAGGTTTGTAGTACCCGCAGTTTCGCCTCTACTACCCATTATCATTAAATCGGGTTGATACTTGCTACACATGTTTAAAATTTCGGATGATGCAGTCCCTCCACTAAGTGCATAATCTACTTCAATTCCTTCAACCTTCTCCTTCTCTAGTCTATTACGGATATCGTAATACAATTCCTTAATTTTCGCCTTTGCATTCTTCTCTACCTCTGATAATACTTCTACAACCGTGGAGTTGTATGTATAGCTATCGGAAAATGGAACAGTTTCTATGGCTGATGCAAAATAGGTATGAAAAAGTAAAATATCTGCATTAAACTTTTTCGCTATTCCCACTGCAGAATCGCATAGTTTTGGAGAGAAATCTGAAAAATCAACAGGAACCAAAATGCGATTTACATCAATATTCTGATGTGGAAAAGCTGCATCTAAATCTTCCTGTGCGTAACTTAAATCGAGTTCTTCTATAATTTTTAAAGCTCGATTGAGATCTTCTTCTTTTATTCTAACCTTTACTCCACCTCCAATGGCGGATTGAATCAGGTTTAAATTTTTCAAATAGCACTCTACTCCTTCTGATTCCAGACGAGTTTGAAGCAACTGGGCTCTAGAGTAACTATAGGTCGCTAATGTTATCATCCTGTCCTTCATAAGCCTGAGTTTAGTTATACAGTTATACCATTTAAATTTCAAAGTGAGCTTTTAGCGAAACCGTGAAATGCTTAAATTGAAATGCCGATATATAATTAGTTAGGCATTTGGACTTATGCGAACAAATGACATCTGTTAATTAATAATCGGTACTACTAATAAGTTACAAAAAAATAGATGTCTTGCCAAAGAAGCCAAGGAATACAGATTGATTAAAAACAGTGTGTTTTACACTGTTCTGCTAGGATATTACTTTAAATTAATTCTCTAAAGTCCTTTCCTAATAAACTTGTTATCCGTACTTTTGCAATTCGTAGTCGAATAAAGAATTGATATTCTTGAAAAATCAAAAAAGAATAGTTAATTTTGCGGCTCGATAAAAACACTTAATTATTAAGTATTAATTAAATTATTTAAGTTATGTTGAATCATTATGAAACCGTTTTCATTGTAACTCCCGTTTTATCTGAGGCTCAGGTAAAGGAAGCGGTAGAAAAATTCAAGACTCTTATTACCGAAAATGGCGGTAAGATTGAAAATGAAGAGAACTGGGGACTGCGCAAGCTGGCTTATCCAATTCAGAAAAAAAGCACTGGTTTTTACCAATTGCTTCAATTTGAAGCTCCAGGTGAATTCATCGAGAAATTAGAAGTTAACTACAGACGTGACGAAAGAATCATGCGTTTCTTAACTTTCAAGCTTGATAAATACGCTTATGAGTATTCAATTAAAAGAAAAGGAAACCTTAAAGAAACTAAAGAGGAGAAATAAGCTATGGCACAGAATCAATCAGAAATCAGATATCTAACCCCACCTTCAGTAGAAATCAAAAAGAAAAAATACTGTCGTTTCAAGAAAAATAAGATCAAGTACATTGATTACAAAGATCCTGAATTCTTGAAGAAATTCTTAAACGAGCAAGGTAAAATTTTACCTCGTCGTATCACAGGTACTTCTTTAAAATATCAAAGAAAGGTAGCTACTGCTGTTAAACGTGCTCGTCACTTAGCATTACTACCATACGTAACTGACATGATGAAATAATCTTTAAAGAAGGAGGAAACGAAATGGAAGTAATCTTAAAACAAGATATCCATACTTTAGGATATAAGAACGATATCGTAACTGTTAAGAATGGTTACGGAAGAAACTATTTAATTCCTAACGGTCTTGCTATTTTGGCTACAGAGTCGGCTAAGAAAATGCATGCTGAAAACATGAGACAAAGAGCTCATAAAGAGGAAAAAATTAAGAACGAAGCACTAGAAGTTGCTAAGAAATTAGAAGGTGTTACTTTAAGTTTAGGTGCTAAAACTAGTACTACTGGTAAAATCTTCGGTTCTGTTAACAACATCCAAATCGCTGAAGCATTAGTTGAAAAAGGATTTGAAATTGACAGAAAAGTGATTTCTATTAAAGACGCTGTAAAAGAGATCGGTAAATATACCGCTTCAATCAAGCTTCATAAAGAAGTTAAGGTTGAGATCGAATTTGAAGTAGTGTCAGAATAATTCGCTTCAAAACAAAATTAATTTAAGTTTTTAACAGACAGACTTAAAGCTTTTCAAACAAACAGATATAAGCCACACCGATTAACGCTCGGTGTGGTTTTTTTCTTTTCAGAATTTCATCTTTGCGTTCCAAAATTCTGAGTCCAGTAATTCCCAACCCGCCCTAAGCCCATCTCTTTAAAGTTGCCATTCATGATATTGGCGCAATGTCCTTGACTCTTTAACCAAATTTCAATTACCTGTTGCTCACTGGTATAGCCATATGCAATATTTTCTCCAGCGGTGGAGTAATTATACTCTACTTCTTGTAAGCGTGTGCTTAGAGTACTTCCTTTAGGTGATTCATGAGAAAAAAAGTCATTTTCATACATATCGGCACTATGATTGATTGCAGCCTCCTCAAGCTTGACATTCCATAAAACAGCATCAACCGGTGGGTAATAAGTATCACCACAGGTTCTTCCTTCTGCTCTAGCATCATTTACCAAATTCAACAATACTTGAGCATCAATTTTAAGGGGTTGGGATATAATCTCTTCTTCTATGATTACTGTTTCATCGCTACGACACGCACTTAATACCAATAAAATGGTAGCAATACCTACACATAATAAATTTCTCATTCTTGAAAGCTTTAGAATTAATATTGTAGGTTGACATTAAAAAGGTGGTCACCCAAATATAGTTCTTTTTAATAATAATTAAACTACATGTACCTTATTTAGAATTCGATGAGATTCCCATAAATAATAACCTGCAAAGTTTTTTCTCAGTTGAAATTTATGTAAATTTGGTTTTAACACAAGCGTATTTTAAAGCAGAATTGATGAAGCATATTTACTCTACCCTTTTATTCTTGATGATTTCCATTCTTTGTTTTGGGCAAAGAGACTACTCATACATGCCTTCTAAGAGGAATTTTAAAGTTAAATATGTGAATTACGATCATAAAAATCGAAAAGTGTATACCGAGATTTGGCAATTGGCTGGTAAATCAAAAGATGAATCAGGAAAAATAAGATATAATATCGAATCAGAGATTACAACAGTCAAGCAAAACACTTTTTATCAATACTTTCATTTTACCTCCAAAGATTCCAACTTCTATATTGGTGCTGAAAGATACCTGGACCCTATCAAATTGGATTCCTACCAGAAAATGGTTGTTAAAATCGATGCAGATAGAGTTGTTTTACCTATTAAACCAATTCCCGGTAAAATTCTTCCCGAAGCTAGTTGTCAAGCCGACATACTTCGAGGTACAGGCTCTGTTTTAATGTCTATGACTGTTTTGTTGGTAAATCGAAAGGTAGATGGTATTGAAACTATTGAAACGCCTGCAGGCAAATTTAAATGCTATAAGATTTCTTCGGATAAAATATATTTCTCAGGAATATCAAGAAACAAAACAAAGCTTGTAGAGTGGTATGCAATTAACGTAGGTCTTATTAAAATGGAAGAATACCACAAAAAGGGCAAACTAATTTTTTACAAGCAAATTGAAAGTATTGCTGAAGATTTCTTTATTCCATAGTGAAATTATTTGCCATCTAGTGCAGGTAAGACCATACCAAACGTACAGCTTGTCCGTAATAGGAAGAACCAAATAAATTTAAGTGATTCAGTACATGATATAACAGGTAAATATTTTCCCTGTAATCGTAGCCTTGTGGTAAAGGATTGTGTTTGCTATAAGATTGATAGAATTCGTTGGTAAAACCACCAAAGAGCTTTGTCATGGCCAAATCAGCTTCGCGATGGCCGTAATATACCGCAGGATCAATTAAGACCGGATTTGAGCCCAAATCACACAAGTAATTTCCTCCCCATAAATCTCCATGCAATAAACAAGGTTTTTCTTCACTTCCTTCCAGTATCTCTTCTATCCTATTTTCAAGAACCAAAAAACCGTTTTTTAATTCATTTCCAACCAGTTGATTTTGTTCTGCCAATTTATATTGATACAACAATCTTTTGTTATAGTAAAAGTCAATCCAACTTTCAGATTCAGTACCCTTTGGAATATTTAACTGTGGTGTTGAACCTATATAATTGTCTTCTTTAAAACCAAATTTAAAACTGGTATGTCTATGCAAATCTGCCAATTGCTTTCCAAATTTTATAAAGAAGTTTTGATCCTTATGTCCTGGCTCAATGAACTCCATCAGTAATAATTCTTCTTCAACACAATAAACATCAGGTGTTCTGATGCAAGCAGTTTTTTGAATCTCTTTAAGGCCACTAGCTTCCTTAAAAAAAACATCAGAATGTTCAGAACCTGTTTTAAGTAAACAGGTTCTGCCATCCTCAAATTTAATTAAATTGGTTTGAGCAATAGAACCGCCGGATACAGATTTTTGTTTCTGTATTTTGCATCCTGCCCAGTTTTCGATTTTCTCAATAATTTGAGATTTTATCATTTATCGATTTGTTTTAGTAATCCATCACATGCATCTTCTAAAATATCCAGAACCAATTCAAAGCCATCGGCTCCACCATAATAGGGATCAGGGACCGAATCGAAATGTTTGTATTGGCTACAATAATCAGTCATTAATTTGATTTTACACAAATCTTCAGAACTTCTTACCATTCCCTTAAGATCGGATACATTTTGAGAATCCATACCTAAAATGAGATCAAAATCATCAAAATCATTCTTTGGATTGAACTGTCTGGCAATGCTTGTTAGGTCATAATCTCTTCGAGCTGCATGAGTTCTCATCCTACTGTCCGCCCTCTCTCCAACATGCCATCCACCTGTTCCGGCAGAATCACATTCGAATTCATCATCCATCAGATTTACTTTTAAATATCCATTCATAACTGCCTCGGCACTGGGCGATCGGCATATATTTCCCAAGCACACAAAAAGTAATTTTTTCTTCATTAAAATGATTTTAATTGGTTAAGAAATCAAAGATATTTCCTAATTGACTAGTTGTTCCTTTATATAATTCTGTATAAGAACACCTGGAACATGTAATAGTAGTAAATTTTTTATTTTGAACATCGAAAATCTTAGCAAACCTACCTCCTGTTGCTCTAAATTCATCCGTTTCAAACTTATTGTTCCCACATTTAGGGCAAATGTATTTTGATGTATTCATTTTCAGTTCGTTTATGATACTTATATTAAAAGTAATAAAAATCTCATTAAAGCTATTTTTTTAAATGGCTAAAATTAAATAACATTTTTTTAACAGAAATATTCGGACTTAAGAGTCTTGTTTAATTTATTTTTTTTAAGTTTGCTTTTAGAAACTTCAAAATGAAAAGGAATATAAAACATATCAAAGTCAAGCAATCAAATCGAAAACCTTCGATTGCATTTGGTATGGCATCAATTCAACAATCCTTTTCAAATTATTCCCAAATATTCGAATACAATAACAATCAAGTCTGTTGTTGTTGCTGTTGTTGCTAGTAGATAATTAATCTTACTAACAATCCCCTCATAGGTATACTTGAATGTTTACCTGAATAATTTCGTATCAACACATTAAAAATCATAAAACAATGAGTTATTTAAGTAAAGTAATGGATGAATTGCAAGCTTCCAGAAACAACAATGAGATTGACATGCCTGCAAGAGATCTTGCACACCGATTTGTTGAAGAGGCCATGAATACCCTATTTCCTATTAGTGCCAGGAGAAGTAAGAGTTGTTGTGCCGAAGAATCTTTACTTTATCAAATGGAATCAACTTTAAAGCTATTACTACTGCCCGTAAACTTTAAATTGAATAAATCTGTGGAGCAAATTACGCACGATTTTATGATAGAAATTCCATCAGTCTACCGAGCACTGTTGAAAGACGCTGAAGCTATACAGAAATTTGACCCTGCTGCGGATACTATTGGAGAGGTGATAATTGCTTATCCAGGTTTTTTTGCCATAATGGTATATCGTTTAAGTCATGTCCTGTACCGCTTGGGAGTTCCAACTGTACCAAGGCTTATGAGTGAGTATGCACATACAAAAACAGGTATTGATATTCACCCGGGAGCAACCATTGGAGAATCCTTTTTTATCGATCATGGAACTGGTGTGGTAATTGGCGAAACTGCAATTATAAAGAATAATGTAAAAATATATCAGGGAGTGACTTTAGGTGCATTGCAGGTTAAAAAAAGCCTGGCCAAAAAGAAAAGGCATCCTACTGTAGAGGACAATGTAATTATCTATTCCAGCGCTACCATATTAGGTGGTGACACTGTAATTGGAAGAAACAGTATTATTGGAGGTAATGTGTGGCTAACTTCAAGTGTAGAATCAAATAGTATTGTTTACCACAAACATGAAACCAAGGTCAGAACAAACCTTGATGAAAGTAAGATTATCAATTTTCAAATTTAAATATCAAACAAATGAAAATCAACAATATTTTAGAAGGAATTGGAAATACTCCGGTAGTGAAACTTAATAAAATCTTTGACGGAGCTAATGTATGGATGAAGCTGGAAAGATCGAACCCTGGAGGAAGCATTAAAGACAGAATTGCGTTATCCATGGTAGAAGCCGCAGAAAAAGATGGTACCTTAAAAGAAGGATCAGTAATCATTGAACCAACTTCTGGAAATACAGGAGTTGGATTGGCCATGGTAGCTGCCGTTAAAGGATATAAGTTAATATTGGTAATGCCGGAATCAATGTCGGTTGAAAGGCGAAGTTTAATGGCTGCATATGGCGCCGAATTTGTACTTACTCCAAGAGAATTGGGAATGAAAGGTGCGATTGAAAAGGCGGAGGAATTAATTGCGAGTAATCCTAATTCATGGATGCCTTCACAATTTGACAATGAAGCCAATGTTGATATACACAGAACTACAACTGCAAAAGAAATTATAGCAGATTTCCCTGATGGATTGGATTACCTAATAACAGGTGTTGGAACGGGAGGTCATATTAGTGGAGTTGCTGAAATTTTGAAGGAAAAATTTCCAAATTTAAAGGTACTTGCCGTAGAACCTGAAGCGTCTCCGGTAATTAGTGGAGGTCAGCCAGGGCCACACCCTTTGCAGGGTATTGGTGCAGGCTTTATACCTAAAAACTTAAATACGGAAATACTTGACGGAGCAATTCAGGTAAGCAAAGACGATGCCTTTGCCAAAGTAAAAGAACTTGCAGTTAAGGAAGGTGTACTTGCAGGTATTTCAACTGGTGCATCACTTGCTGCTGTTAGCAAACAATTAAATTCAGTAGAAGCTGGTGCGACAGTTCTTACCTTTAACTATGATACAGGCGAAAGATATCTTTCGATAGAAGAGCTATTTTAAAAACATAAAGAGGGTGTCAAGTTAAAATTTGACACCCTCTTATATTATTTTCTGGAAATTACTTCTTGGTAATTACCCTTACTACTCCATTTCCACCTCTAACTCCATAGATTGCAGCATCACTTCCTTTGACAATTACAATTTTAGCAATATTGGTTGGTGATAAATTAGACAATACTGCATAATCTGTCATAACTCCATCAATCTCAATGTTTGCCGCACTTGATCCATAAAATGACGACTTTCCTCTTATAATTATTTCTCCATTTGAAATTTGCAATGAAGGGAATTCATTTCTAATGATATCTATAAAAGAAGTATATTTTGAGTAATTCTTTTGACTAGAATACTTCTTTGCCAATTCTTTAAATGAATCAACTATTAGAATATGTCCTTTATCAATTGCAATTTCTGCTGCGTTAGGAATTTTAGCCAACTTTAAATTACCTATTAATTTATTACTCTTCTTTTTGACTTTAATCGTGTATTTATTAAAACCTTTGGCTGTAACTATTAATTTATCTTTTTCATTACACTCACACTTAAACTCACCTAAATAATTCGTTTTAATGGTTTCCTTGGTACTTTTTACCCTTACATTAGCATTGACAACTGGTATAGAATCAAATACTACAACTTTACCCATTACTAGTGATGTCTGGGCTTTGGTAAAAACAAAAATGAATTGTGATAATGTGAGTAAGAAAATTATTTTTTTGTTTTGATCACAATCATCCCATTTGTACCCCGAGCACCATACCTTGCAGCTTCACTACCTTTTACCACTTCTATACTAGCTATAGTATTAGGATTTAGAGACTTCAGCATACCTAAGTCCACTAGTACTCCATCCACTTCGATTCCAGCACTACTAGATAGTTGAATTGAAGAGGGACCTCTTATTATTATCTTATTTGATGTAATTTTTAATAAAGGAAATTCATTGTTAAGAGCTTCCATTAGAGTGCTATATTTTGAGTAATCTTTATAATTAGGACCTTGATTTACAAACTCTCTAAACTTATCCAACTCTAGTATATGAACAGCTTTAATTGCCTTCTCTCCTGAACCTGTTTTAGAAGAAAGCTTCAAATCAATGATAATATTTTCACTCTCGTTCTTTTTAATTTTATATGTTTTCTTAATAAAACCTATTGCTGAAAATGTAATTTTATCCTTCATTTGGCAAACACATGTAAATGCTCCCGTCTCATCAGTTTTAACAGTCTTTTTACTACTTTGAATAATTACATTAGCGTTTACTACAGGTATTGCTTTATAGGTTGTAAGTTTTCCTTTAATTACAATTTCTTGGCTAAAGCAATTTAAATGAGAAAATATTAGCAATAGTAGAATTATTGTGCTTGTGAAAGTTTTCATGATAATTAATATTTTATGATTCTTCCAAATTAACAAAAATAACATAAAATTCAAACCATTCACTTTACTGATATTCATCCAATTTTGAAATCTTTATGAACAGTATTATAATCAATGGCCGACCTGGTTTTTATTAGCAAGGCCTTACCTTCCTCATAAAATTTCATCCACTCTTAATGCAAATTATCAGCCAAAATAAGATAGTAATGAAATTAAAAAATCATCCATCATCTCTAATTGCTTCAATTGGACGAACCGCCATTGCTTTTTTAGCTGGAATTATCCCGGCAACCAAGCCTGAAATGATTAAAATTACCAAAGCAATTATTGCAATATTAAAGTCAACCTCTGGATTGGAGAACATGCTTTGATCTCCTCCACCATTTTGGATCGCTTTTGTAATGATCTCCAATAAAAACACGCCAAAAACAAGACCAATCCAACCTGCTATGGCTGTTAACACTACAGATTCTGTAAGTATTGAACTAATGATTACTGACGGAGAAGCTCCCAAAGCTCGTTGTATTCCAATTTCTTTGGTTCGCTTTTTCACGATGAATAGCATGATATTACTAACTCCGATGATTCCTGCAAGGAGTGTGCCTGTTCCAACAATCCATATTAAGCCAGCTATACCTATAAATAGATTGTTAATTTGAATAAACTCTTTCTCTACATTGTTACTTCCAAATGCTCTTTGATCATTAGGATGAATTGCATGACGTCTTCTTAACAAATTCTTCACCTTTTCTTCAACCAAACTTGCAGAGTATTCTTTTTTTGAAGTAATAGAGTAATGCCCCACTCGATTGCCGTAATTATATGTCTTTTGCAATGTTGTAAATGGAATAATAACACATTGATTTTGCCAGTCACCCCACCCTTGATTATGCATGGATTTAAAGGTTCCTACTATTTGAAAATAAACTCCATTAATTTTAATATACTTTCCTAAAGGCTCCTCGTCTTCTTCAAATAGAACTTCAATTACTCGCCTACCAATTACTGCAGTCTTTCTCTTGTCTCTAATGTCCATCTTGTTGATAAATCTACCTGCAGTAATCGTCACAGGATCAATATCATTAACCTCTGGAACATCTCCTAGAATACTAAATGCACCCGTTTTTAATCCTCTGATTACATTATTCTCACCATCTCCACCACCCCAAGCCTGAATACGGGGTGCTAAAATCTCAATTTCGTGAATGTTATCCAAAATGGCTTTTGTGTCCTGATTGGTGAAATTATATCGTCTCCCTTGTTTGTATCCTTTATATGGTTTACTCGTTGGCTGCGCCCATATAAATACTGAGTTTGTTGCAAAATCTCCCATGCCATGGTAAACACCATTCTCTAGACCTCTCCCAGAACCTAGCATGATGATTAACATGAAAATCCCCCAGAAAACACCAAAAGCAGTTAGGAATGTTCTTAATTTGTTACTCTTAAGTGCCATATATATTTCGGTCCATCGATCTCTGTCAAACATGATAATTCATTTAGCGGTTTAAAGTTTATTTTATTGAAATGAGTTTTACTTTTATTCGTCAGCCAAAGCTTCTATTGGCTTTACATTTGCTGCCTTCCAGGCTGGGAAAAATCCTGCCAATAAACCAGCAATAACCAGTACAGCCGTTGCCTGTAAGCCAACACTCAAGTCTACTGATGGATTCATAAAAAATTCTATTTGGGTATGTGGGGCCAGAAGCTCTAATAACAACACTCCCATAACCAAACCCATATATCCTGCCACAGAAGTAATTAAAACAGATTCTAGTAAAATTAATGCTACAATAGATTTAGGAGTTGCACCAAGTGCTTTTCGAATCCCAATTTCACGGGTTCTTTCACGCACAACAATAATCATGATATTACTAACACCTACAATTCCTGCAATAATGGTAAATGCTCCAATGATCCAAACAAAAATTCTAATGCCTGAAAACAATGCCATAGTGCGCTGATAACCTTCCATGTTGTTATTAATCCACATGGCTCTTCTGTCTTTTGGATCAAACTTGTGACGGGCAGCAAAACTCTTTCTTAAATGATTCTCCATTTGTTGTAATGCCTCAATATCATTAGTATTGGTTGTAAAAGACATATTGGAAATTCGATTGGCTCCATTAAACACTCTTTGAGCAGTTGATACTGGGACATAAACTCTTTGTAAATCTCTATCTGAATGATCGGTAAAGACTCCTATAACCTGAAATGGAATACCATTGATTTTAATGTATTTTCCAACAGGTTCTTCTTTTTTAAAAAGCGCATCTTCTAAAATGGTGCTTATTGCAACCACTTTTCTAAATTGATTTATATCAACATCATTTAAGAATCTTCCTTTAAGTGATGTTGTGTTCTCTAAAACTTCAGTGTCGGGATGTACTGCAATAATTTCATAGGAAACGTACTCTGATTTGTATGAAATCACGTTATTTCTATAAATGGAATAGCGAGAACTAATTTTATCTACATCAAGTCCAGAATCTTTAGTGCGAGTATAATCCTCATTAGTAAACTGTATTCTTCTGCCAGGTTGCATGCCATCAAAAGCCATGCTGGTTCTACCGCTATAGATCCAAAGACTATTCATAGCATCGCGTTTGAACTGATCTAAAACCCCATTTTGTAGTCCATTACCAGATCCCAAAAGGATAATCAGCATAAATATTCCCCAGGAAACACTAAAGCCTGTAAGGATGGTTCGAAGTTTATTTTTTCGGATGGTTTCAAAAATCTCCTGCCATTTGTCAAGATCAATCATCAATTAAAGTATTAGAGTTACACAATTAGCAATGAAAAAATTCAGTGCCACAATTTGTGATATCCTAATATTTTGGTGGTAATAAAATAATTGGAAGGCTTTCTACCTGCAATATAGAGAAACTAGAAATAGATGTCAATGTAAAAATGAAAAAAGATCATCATCTCAAGTGTTAAATAATGTTTAAAAATGCACATTTTCTACACTGAAGGCTTGCTATTTCACAAATACTTTCTACTTTTGCGGCGAATTAAAGCTCACATAGGTATTACTGCTTGTTATTGTCAGGATATCAAGCCAGTAGACCAATTGAAAATTAGGGGATTTTCATAAACTGAGTTTTTAGTTAGTTGGTTAATGGTTAGATAAAAATGGCTGAAGAATTCAGCCATTTTTTATTCTATTACATTTAATCTTTTTTAACTTTCCTTTGCAGCTCTTAACCGCGTATTGCCTTACCTTTGAAATGTATTCAATAAGAAAAAAGAGTAGAGTAGTTTTATCATAGATTGAGATTAAGGTTAACACTTAGTGTTAGGAAAGGATCGGAGGAGTTCGATCCTTTTTTGTTGCCTTAACTTGATAATTCTTCTGTTTTTTTCTTCCTTAGATAAGTATGAATAGGAAAGACATTTATAAAGGAATACCTTTTGATAAAATACCATGGAAACGTGAGACTCCTCCTGATATTTTAATCAATACCATGAGCTTAGCTCCATTATCTTCGCATTTACTCGATTTAGGATGTGGATTGGGACATTATGCAGCCTATTTTGCACAAAAAGGATACAAAATATCAGGAATTGATATTTCTCATACAGCTATCAAGTATGCTAAGCAATTGTTTGAAACCAAGAAGTTAAAGGGAGATTTCTATGGGCTTGATTTGTGTAAACCAACCAATATTGCATTGCCCCCAATAAAACTAGCCTACGAATTTGAAGTCCTACATCATATTTATCCCGAATATAGGGAAAGGTATGTGCAGAATGTTTGTAAGCTTTTGTCCGAAAAATCATATTACCTTTCTATCAGTTTTAGCGAAAAGGATCAAAACTTTGGAGGAAAAGGCAAGTATAGAAAGACTCCAATTGGAACCGAACTCTATTTCTCATCCGTAAAAGAAGTTCAGGATTTAATGAGTAAGTATTTTAGAATATTGGAGATTAAGGAAATAGAATTGGAAGGAAAGCCTATTCCACACCAGGCAGTATTTTGCCTGATGCAGAAAGTTAAATTTTAAACAAGATATTCTCCAAACAGTTCATCGAAGACCTCTCCTTTACTCAATCTGCCATTTACAAGGCAAATGACAAATACTTTTCCTTTGGCGCAAAGTTTATTATCTGAAGTTCGGTAAATATCCTCGTTGAATACCAATTTTAAACCTTCTCTTTCAATATTTAAACGCACTTCAAACTCATCACCACTGGTTAAAGAGGTTTTGTAGTCAATCTCTATGCGTGACACCATTGCATCAACTCCTTCTTCGTGCAATTTCTTAAAATTACTTCCAATCGATTCTAAAAACTCATGACGAGCATGCTCTAAATAGTTTTGGTAAACCGAGTTGTTTACTACTCCTTGAATATCGCACTCGTAATCGCGTACTTTAAGTGGTAATGTATAGATGTATTTGCTCATTTGATATTTGTTTTGAAAGCATAAAACTATACAAATGATTTGAGGAATTTAAAGGTTTTATGAATTTTGAATGTAATCGTTAATGGAATATACAATAAGCGGCCTCATTTTTCCTTTTAACCTGAGTTGAGCTGTCGGCTTATAATTGCTAAAACCATTTTGTTTCTTCAGCTCATTCATTACATTTTCAGAAACCAAAATACTACTATCAAACTCATTGCATCTTTTACACAAGCGAGAAGCTGTATTAAGTGGATTACCGTGATATGCCAACTCTTTCTTGATCTCTCCTACCTCTGCAACTGTAACCATTCCCAATTCCGATCCAGCTTTAAACTTAGGTATCATCCCATATCTTTTGGTATAATAGGCACTCTTTGTTTTCATCATGGTTTGATATCGAAAAAAAACATTCAAACAATCTTTGTATTTGATATCTGCATTTTGTTTCCAGGTTAGTACAACTTCATCGCCTACATACTGATAGATTTGCGCTTCTGTATTGGATATTATCTTAGTTAAGTCATAAAAACAATCCTGAATCATCTCACTGTACTTAATATGGCCTAACTTCTCGGCATAAGTGGTTGACGAATTAAGATCCATGATTAAAAATAACCTTGATTCTTCGCGCGGACGATGATACTTGCCCAACAGAAAATTCACCAATACTCCTTGTCCAAATTTCTCAGCAACACCAAGCACAAACAAAGCAAGAAATACACATCCAGCCCAAAATAATATTCCTGTGAACATTCTCCATGAAATAACATAGTCGGTATAATGTATCCATACCTGGCGATCGAGCTTAAATCCTTCCTGTTTAAAGGCAGAAACAAGCATTATAACAAGAGAATTAAATATGATGATATTGAACAAGTAGAATGAGGATTTTACCAAAAGAGCATAAAGAAAACTCTTTTTACGAAACATTCTTGACAAGTATCTAATTTCGAGAAAGGCTATTAGCCCTGCACTTAAAAAAGTAATTAATAAACCTATACTTAACACGATAGGCAAATCGAAAGGGACTCCTTCAAATCGTAATACCGACCACTCGTAAATAATAATAAATACTGCTGCCAATATCCAAAATGATATCAGAAACAATACTTTATTTCTATCGGTACGGTTCATTAAATCAGGCTCAAAGTGAAAGTATTAACCCGAGTTCAATTCAAGCTGTGGCTATATTTTTAATTGAACTTAGGGTATTAGTAAAGTTACGGTTTATTGAGAATATCATTACAATAAGATTTGTTGACTCATAATAGATTGTGTACTGATATAAAAAGAACCGGAAGATCGATTTGCATCGAAAATCCGGTTCTACACTACTACTTAAACTTACGCCTAATTTTAACTTAGGCAGACCAATTGGTGTGACTCATGCACCAAATTAGTAAAGTGTGGGACTGCGATTAAGGGGATTTCAACAGTCCCGTGGCGAATAGCATATCTAATTATTTCACCACTAACTTCTTAGTCCAGCTTTCTTCTCCAGAGCTTATTTGTACAATGTATATTCCACTGCTTAAATTGCTGATATCAAACTTATCTGAGCCATCTGAAATAAATGTATTAACAACTGTACCTGCAAGGTTGATAATCTTTACACTTAGTTCTCCTGAAATTCCATTTTGTTCCAACTTAAAATAATCAGTTGCAGGATTAGGATACAGCTTAATGCTTGTATTCTCACCTAATGCTCTGTCTCTAGAGCTGCTTCCACTTCCTACCTGAATGCCATAATCCTCTATTTCACCATAGGTAGTATTTCCACAAGCCTGAGGTGTTACATTGTAAGTAACGCGCACTCTCATTCGTGTAGCACCTATGCTGGCTGTTGCAGGAACCTGAATACTACCAGTAGCTGTTCCAACACTGCTTCCGTAATTGTAGTTTAATACATATTCTTCGTCCGCTCCGCTAAACTCTCCATCGCGATTCCAATCGAACCATGCACTTACCTGGTTTCTTGAATCAGGACGACCTATGCTTACTGTAATATCATAGCTCTGTCCCTGTTCAACATTTGCTACCTGAGAAGTATTGTCAGAATACCCATTGCAAGTTGTATTGTTATTGATCGTTTCAAATGAAACGTTCGAAATGTACTCGTAAGAACTACAGCCATTTGTTGTTGCTTCACAGTAAGTTTGAGAAACTGGTGCGCTTACCGTAATCATATTGGTAATGGTTTTGGTATCGGTGCTACCGCTATTGGCTGCCGTTAAAGACACCGAGTAAGTTCCTTCAGTATTATAGGTTACTGTAGGGTTTTGAGAGGTACTTACCGTTGGAGTACCACCTGTAAAAGACCAATTCCATGAAGTAGGATTATTGGATGATAAATCCGTAAAGTTGATGCTTTCTCCAGTGGAAATACTTGTTTTATTTGCAGTAAAATTGGCTACCACTTCTTCTGCGCCACTTCCTGTGATGTTGATATCGGCAACATACGGAATCTTGTTGTAAGCTGTAACTGTTAGCTTAATCACTCCACTCGATGGCAATGGACTAATGCTCACATTTGCTGATCCATTGTTAATTTTAGCAGTACCAATAATCTCACCATTAAGCGTCATCGAAACCCATGCATCGTTGGTATTACTGTTTACACTAAAGCTGTTAGAACCCGGCGTAGCCGTTGCAGTATGATTCACCTGCATAGCTGTAGGTGTCTTGGTTCTTACTTGTAAAGAAGGATCTCCAAATACAGTCCAGGTATCAATCATCTTCTCTCCGCCCGATCCGTAAACATCTACCATTTTAAACATCCCGTTAAGTGCCATTCCAGTAAAAGTTCTTCTAATGTTATTGGCATAGCTCTCAATTAGAATGTCGTTCATCTCATTCTGTGCAATCATAGGTGGTACCCACGATTGATTAATGGTAGAAGCACAAATGGCCATTGCACCTGTAGGTTTGCCATTGTGAGTAGCGCGCAACCAAGTTTCAGCAAAACAAGTCATGTTCTTAAAGTTCCCGTTCACACAAGCCACATCGAAAATAAAAGGCAGTTTGTTATCATTGGTAAGGTTGTTCACATTGGTATTGGTATACACCATACTTGCGAAGCCGGTATTGGATCCGTGCCCAACATAATTTATGATTCCTTTACCGGCATTCAGCAAGTTGGTTAATTGTGCAGCCGATCCACCATCCTGGTAACAGTGAGAAATGGTATATCCATAACCTTCCAGTTTGGTTTGAATGGCGTTCATATGCTCTTCGTCAGATGGGTTATACCCTTCGTCGGATGCAATTCCTACACCCGATGCAAGCCATGTATCGGTAGAATTAACATCACGTTCGTAATGTATGGTTCTTTCTACTTGAGTGGTAACCTGTGCAGCGGTTTGTGCCGAAAAACGACCCACAAAAATGTCGATGTAATGATCGTTCCCTACAATAAAACCATAGTTATTATCTGAGTCACCTGCACTTGTAGATGATGTAGGAACCTGTGGTGCATCACCAACCAATAACAAATAAGTTAAACCATTGGTGTTGTAATAATTGCTTACATAGGTTTTAATAGCCGATGCACTACCAATGGTGCTGTATGCAACCATCTCAACAGGAATCCCTTTCTGCTTTTTCCAGGCAACGAAATCAGCCATTTCGTCCATATAGTCGTCGTAACAAATAATCAGCATGTTACCTGGTTCATCGTTCAAGGCCGTGTATTTGGTATTCGATGGCGCATAGTTCAAGAAATGAGATTCATATACCTTATCGAATCCTTTATCAGGTGCTGCAGATTTGGCTCCGGATAAAGTGTTCTTGGTAGATGCTTTTCCGGTTGCACTCACCTTCAGCTCCATATGTGTATAGATTCTTAAGATATTCTGAATCGGATTGTATGCAATTGGGTTCACTACCAATGCCTGACCACGAACGCTTCTTAAGATGTAAGGATCGTTAAGTGAAGCCAAATTAGTTGGGTAGTAATCATCGTGCTGATATGCCTCTCCATAGGCATAAGGAATAGACTTTGGATCGATATCGCGAGTAAGATCACCTTTTGAAGGAACCACATTGAAATTCTTGATCTCGATAAATTCTGAGGACAAAACTTCCACTTGCATATCCGCACTCGATGGAATCATAATGGACTGAGCAAAACGTGGTAAAGCCGGGTTTCCCTTCTCAAGAATGTCTCCCATATTGTTGGCTTCCACCTTGTAAGCATTCTCTGAAGCTATGTAGAGCAAATCATAGGAGTTTAGCTTAAAGTCGATTAGGTAATCACTACCAACGGCCGATTTTAAAACCAGCTCATTCTTGTCGTAACGAGTGTTTGGATCAATCTTAATGTGTTCTCGCTTCTGAGCCGAAGCACTTACTGAAATGAGCATGCCTATGGCAATAACCCATACTCTAAAAAAGTAAATATTCTTTTTCATAAATTAAAATTTAGAATTAGTTAATATGTATTATCAATAAATAAATATTAAAATGGTAGTGAGTCAAGTTACCACCTATCTTTCGATAGATTTATTCATTTATTACACCCCTTAATTCCGAATAAAGCAAAAAGGTAACCCTCGAAATAAGAAAAATTATAGTTTATTTTAAATATTTATTATTTGAAAGCTCTACACCTCCTACGAACACTACATGTGTAGCATAATAAAATAAAGTAAAAAAAAATTAAAACCTCTATAAAGCACTAATAACAAGTGGTAATACATCTTACAATACAACTACACTTATCTGGTGAATATTCTTATTTAGAATAAAAATTACTTTAAAAACCACTTTAAAACACATCTATAAAATGAGAATCAATTCATTAGCCTGTTAAGTAAATATTTTTCTTTTTGTTGTTCACCGACGAAAAATGGCGGTGAAGTATAGCTTGGAATGAAAACAGAGAATAATATTTACATATTAATTGATTAATTTTTTATCATGCAATTAATAAATCTTAACTTTAACTTCATGTAAATGAAATAATATCAGTATGATTCCCTATTACCTACAGAAAAACCCTTTTAATAAGGATGCAAAAAAGTACATTGGAAAAGCAGTTTTAATGGAAAAACTGGATGTCAATGAGATTATTTCACTCTGTGCTGCAAGAGGAAATAAAATACCTGAGTATATGGTTGAAAGTGTTCTGAAGCGATTTGAAGAAGTAATTGAGGATGCTCTAAAGAAAGGAATTGCAATAAATACTCCCATCATTAACATTGCTCCTACTTTAACCGGCACTTTCAATGGGCAACATGATCAATTTGATAAGAACAGACATCAACTACATTTTCGTGTATCAGAAGGAACATTTTTAAAAAGACTTGCAGAAGAAAGTGAACTATTTAAAGTGGATCCACCAAATTCCTTTGTACAGATTCACTCCGTTAAAAGTTTAAGCTCTCCTACTGAAGACTATCAATTTGAAGCTGGGTCGATACTTGAATTAAAAGGGAAAAGCCTCAAATACGATAAACAAGATCAGCAGCAAGGCATATTCCTGGTGAATGAAGAAAGTCAAAAGGAGTACCGAATGGAATTAAGCATTAAAAGTACCAAGAGTTATCAAATGTTCCAGATTCCTTTGGATATTGAAAAAGGTAGTTACATGCTTGAAATACGATGCCTGCCTCCTCGTTACACAAGCATTAGGCATGGTCGCTTCTACAAAGCCATTAGTATTTTATAAACTTCGTCTACTACTTGTTATCGTATTAAGTACTTGAAATGGACCGTATCAAGCCTATGATACGGTGTGAATCAAGACTATGAAACGAAAAGGATCAAGCTTATGATACTGTGCGAATCAAGGCTATGAAACGTAACGTTGCAAGGCTTGATACGATTGGCATGAAGTATCTGATACGGTAGGTTTCCTTATAATTAGATAGCATAAAGTTGCTGGGGAATATAGCTTTCGTTAGTCTACTACGAGACACTACTCTCCGGATAGATTGCTTTAATTATTGCTATACCTGTCAGGTTAGAAAAACAAAAACCTGTCAGGAATAATACCTGACAGGTTTCGCATTTTATATACTTTCTGAGGGTATCACTCAAAGTGATGCTCTCAGTTTTTTTATTGCAAGTAGCCATTGATACCCTCACTTGGAGTGAGAGCATCAAAGAATCTTTTCTACCAATCCTGCTTTTGCTCTACGTAATCGCTAAAGCTTTCGATTTTAAGATCGGCTTCGGACTTTTTGCAGATAGAATAGATGAAGGCAGATGCCAAACGTGCATTGGTTACCAATGGAACGTTTAAGTCGATGGCAGTACGTCTGATTTGGTAATCGTTGTTCAGCTCATCCTTGCTTAAGTTCTTTGGAATATTTACAACCAAATCAACCTTACGATCGCGAATCAAACTTACTGCTGTTTGCTCCTCGTTTTCATCTGGCCATGCTACGGCTTCAACCGTTACACCATTTTCCTGAAGGAACTTTGCAGTACCTCTTGTTCCGTATAACTTATAGCCACGCTCTTCCAGCATCTTCGAGCTCTTCAATAGCTCTATCTTCGAGCGAATAGGACCACTACTAATCAACACCGCCTTCTTCGGTACGCGATAACCAACTGATATCATTGATTTTAATATTGCATCGTAGTAGTCGGCGCCCAAACAGCCAACTTCACCGGTTGAAGACATGTCTACACCCAATACAGGGTCGGCTTTTGACAGTCTTGAGAAGGAGAATTGTGATGCTTTTACACCAATATGTTCCAGCTCAAACATTGATGGAAGATTGTTTGGAATCGGTACATCCAACATGGCCTGAGTTGCCGTTTCTACGAAATTATAGTCCATTACTTTCGATACAAATGGGAAACTACGGCTGGCACGAAGGTTACACTCGATTACCTTAATGTCGTTGTCTTTTGCCAACAACTGCATGTTGAATGGTCCAGTAATGTTCAATGATTTTGCAATCTTACGCGCAATCTTTCTGATTCTGCGTATGGTTTCGAAGTACAATTTCTGTGGTGGGAACACCAGGGTTGCATCTCCAGAGTGAACCCCTGCAAACTCAACGTGTTCAGAAATGGCATCAATCACAATTTCACCATTCTTGGCAACTCCGTCGAACTCAATCTCTTTGGCTTCCTGAATAAACTCACTCACAACTACCGGATACTGCTTAGAAACCTGTGCAGCCAAATCAAGGAAGTGTTCCAACTCCTCGCGGTTCGATACCACGTTCATGGCAGCTCCTGAAAGCACGTAACTCGGACGAATTAATACAGGGAATCCCACTTCATCAATAAACTCGTGAATGGCTCCAATACTGGTCAACTCGCTCCATCGTGGCTGATCAACTCCCAATTCATCCAACATGGCCGAGAAAGTCTGACGATTCTCTGCTCTGTCAATCGATTCAGGAGAAGTACCCAATACATTCACATCAGCATTATGAAGACGCATTGCCAGGTTCTGTGGAATCTGTCCACCAACCGATACAATCACTCCTCTTGGCGATTCCAAATCGATGATATCCAACACTCTTTCGAAGGAAAGTTCGTCAAAGTACAATCTGTCGCAAACATCGTAATCGGTACTTACCGTTTCCGGATTGTAATTGATCATTACCGAACGTAAACCTTCTTTGTTTACTGCATTCAGGGCATTTACACTACACCAGTCGAACTCTACCGATGAACCAATACGATATGCTCCCGATCCCAACACAATAACTGATTTGTTATCGGATACATAGTCGATGTCATTTTCATCGCCACTATAAGTCAAATAAATGTAGTTGGTTTGTGCAGGATACTCCGCTGCAAGGGTATCAATTTGCTTCACAACCGGAACAATTCCCTTCTCTTTACGATGCTTTCTTACTGCCAACAATTCGGCTTCCATATTGGTATTTTCCGGCTTCAGAACGAATCTTGCCAACTGGAAATCCGAGAATCCATATACTTTAGCTGCTTTAAGCAATTCATCAGGTAAAGTCTGTAAGTTACTATGCTTTTGCAGATCCCACTTAATCTTAGTGATGTGCTCTAACTTGCTTAGGAACCATTTGTCGATCTTGGTTAGGTCGTGTACCTGATCGATGCTGTAGCCCTGTTCGAATGCCTGTGCAATGGAGAAAATACGCATATCGGTTGGATGCGTAAGCTCCTTCTCTACATCTTCGAACTTGGAGTGTACATTCCCAACAAATCCGTGCATTCCCTGTCCAATCATACGCAAACCTTTCTGTATGGCTTCCTCGAAGTTACGACCAATGGCCATTACCTCACCAACCGACTTCATACTCGATCCGATCTCTTTGGTCACACCTTCGAATTTGTTCAAATCCCAACGAGGAATCTTACAAACTACATAGTCAAGCGCTGGCTCGAAACATGCAGTTGTGGTTTGTGTTACCGCATTCTTTAGCTCATGTAGTGCATAGCCTAAACCAAGCTTGGCAGCTACAAATGCCAATGGATAACCCGTTGCTTTCGATGCCAGTGCCGATGATCTCGACAGACGTGCATTCACCTCGATCACACGGTAATCTTCTGATTCAGGATCCAGTGCATACTGTACGTTACACTCTCCCACAACGCCCATGTGACGGATAATCTTAATGGCCAAAGCTCTTAACTTGTGATACTCCGAGTTGGTAAGTGTTTGAGATGGTGCAATTACAATACTTTCCCCGGTATGGATTCCCAGTGGATCGAAGTTTTCCATATTACAAACCGTAATACAGTTGTCGTAAGCATCACGTACCACCTCATATTCTACCTCTTTCCAGCCTTTCAGCGACTCTTCAACCAAAATCTGGCTAGAGTAGGATAAAGCGTTCTCAGCAAGCTTTTTCAGCTCATCCATATTGGAACAGAAACCTGAACCTTGTCCTCCCAAGGTAAAGGCTGCACGCACAATAATCGGGAAACCTAATTTCTCTGCTGCATCCAATGCCCCTTGCACCGATTCTACAGCATAAGATTGAGGCGTTTTTACATCGATTTTGCGCAATTCGTTGGCAAAAATCTCTCTGTCCTCGGTTTTGATAATGGCTTCGATTGGTGTACCCAATACCTTTAGGTTGTACTTTTCAAGAATTCCTGATTCGAAAAGTTCTACCCCGCAGTTCAGCGCAGTTTGTCCTCCAAAAGCTAAAAGAATACCATCAGGTTTTTCCTTTAAGATTACTTGTTCCACAAAAAAGGGAGTAACCGGCAAAAAATAAATTTGATCGGCAACTCCCTTGGAAGTTTGTACGGTTGCGATATTCGGGTTAATCAATACGGTGTAAATACCTTCCTCTTTCATGGCTTTTAATGCCTGCGATCCGGAATAGTCAAATTCACCAGCTTCACCAATTTTCAGGGCTCCTGAACCTAATACGAGTACTTTCTTTATTTTATCTTTAATCATTTCTGTCATCTTTTATCCACTAGCTAAAGCTTGTGGCAATTCATCAATTACCTTTTTCCTTTACACTTTTTCCTTTACCCTTGATTCTTTTCCATCATTTCAATGAAATCATCAAAAAGGAATTCTGTATCAGTTGGACCGCTGGATGCTTCAGGGTGAAACTGAGAAGCGAAAAATGGTTTGCTCACATGCTTGATTCCTTCACAGGTATTGTCGTTGGCATTAACGAATAATGGCTTCCACTCTTTCGGTAAAGTATCATTGTTGATTGCATAACCATGGTTCTGAGAGGTAATAAAACAGCGTTTGGTTCCTTCCAAAACTACAGGCTGATTGTGACTTCTATGTCCGTATTTTAGTTTATAAGTATCAGCTCCGGCAGCCAATGCCATTAACTGAGTTCCCAGACAAATTCCCATAATTGGTGTATCCTGCTCAAATGCTTTCTTTAGGTTAGCAATGGCAGCTGTATTTTGCTTCGGATCACCGGGACCATTAGAGATGAATAATCCGTCGTATTCTTCCTGGGTAAAGTCATAGTCGTGTGGAACTCGAATGACTGTTGTATCGCGCTTTAAAAGACATCTGATGATGTTGTTCTTTACTCCGCAATCCAACAATAGTACCTTGTGCTTTCCTTCGCCATAAACTTTCTTCTCTGGTGTGCTAACCTGTGCAACCAAGTTTTCAAGGTTAGGATCTTTCCATTCAGGTTCATTCTCTTCAAAAACAATTTTAGCCAGCATACTTCCCTGTTCACGAAGTTTTTTGGTCAATGCACGTGTGTCTACACCGTAAACTCCTGGAATTTTGTGCTCTTTCATCCAATCTGCAAGACTTAAACTTGCATTCCAGTGACTAAATTCTTCTGTGTAATCCGATACAATAAATGCTGATACCTGAATCTTTTCTGATTCGTAAAATCGGAACAGATCATCCTCTTGCAATGTTCCCGGAACACCGTAGTTCCCAATCAATGGGAAGGTACTCACCAAAATCTGCCCTTTATACGAAGGGTCAGTCAAACTTTCCGGATAACCGGTCATTGCTGTGTTAAACACCATCTCTCCTGCCACGGAGCCCTCATACCCAAAAGATGTACCGATGTACTCTGATCCATCTTGTAAAATTAGTTTTGCTTTTGTCTGTTGTGACATAAAAGTTCTATAAAATGGTTATTAAATTCGATTAATAGTTAAATGTGCAGTTTCTACTACCCTTATATTCTATTTAGTAAGTTCATATAAGCCTCCTTGGTCTTGTGGAAATTGAATGCCACGAATGTTTCATTCATTTTGCATACAATTCTGTCGTTGCATAAATTCCCAAGACTTCCTTCGTGAACATGATTAATTTCGCCCTCGTGCTTAAACGCTCCTTCTTCTACCAATTGTCCTACCTTCTTGTATGCATCACGGAAAGGAACCCCGTCCACAACCATCTTGTTCACTTCTTCAACCGTAAACAGATACTGGTAACGCTCGTCATTTAACACTTCTTCGTTTATCTTCACTTCTGATAGCATGATTCTGGTCATTTCCAGGCATGAAAGCATCTTATCAAACGAAGGCATAAAGAATTCCTTGGTCAGCTGATAATCTCTGTGATATCCTGATGGAAGATTAGAAGTTACTGCCTGAATTTGCGCAGGAAGCATTTGCAATGCATTGGCATTTGCTCGAATAACCTCGAATACATCAGGATTCTTCTTGTGTGGCATGATACTACTACCTGTTGTTAACTCATCAGGAAAACTTAGGAAGTTAAAGTTCTGCGAGTTGTACAAGCATGCATCCATGGCTAGTTTGGCAATGGTCATGGCCATATTGGCTAGTGCTGATAGAACTGTAAACTCCATCTTTCCACGCCCCATTTGCGCGTATACAACATTGTAGCTAAGGTTATCAAAACCTAGCAAATCGGTTGTCATTTGACGATTTAAAGGGAAAGATGAACCGTATCCTGCTCCCGATCCCAATGGATTTTGATTTACTACTTTATATGCTGATTGAAGCACCAGTAGGTCGTCCGTTAAACTTTCAGCATATGACCCAAACCACAAACCAAAAGATGATGGCATCGCCACTTGCAAGTGTGTATACCCTGGAATCAGGACATCCTTATATGTATTACTTTTTTCAATCAACAAGTCGAATAGTAATCTTGCCTCACGAACGATCTCCTCTAGTTTGTTTCGAGTAAACAGCTTCAAGTCCAAAAGAACCTGATCATTTCTCGATCTTCCACTGTGTATTTTCTTACCGATATCTCCTAAAGCTTGAGTAAGTAAATATTCAATTTGAGAGTGAACATCCTCGATACCGTCCTCAATCACAAAAGCATCGTTTTTAATGGATGAATATATTTTTCTTAGTTCTTCCTGAATTAACTTCAATTCCTTCTTTTCCAACAGACCAATAGACTGTAGCATTTCAATGTGAGCAAGTGATCCAAGTACATCAAATGCAGCCAGTTCCAAATCTAATTCACGGTCCATTCCAACCGTAAATTGTTCAATCTTCTTATCAACTTGTACGCCTTTATCCCAAAGTTTCATATTCGTGTGATTTAAGTATTTTAGGTTATTTATTTGTTGTCAATTTTAATCCGTTCAACAAGTTATAATATTTTTCGATGCCTTCCCCAATTTCTTTCACATAGATAAACTCATCTGCTGTATGTGATCTTGCTGAATCTCCTGGGCCCAATTTTAATGTGGGAAATCCTTTCATTATTGCCTGATCGGATGTGGTTGGAGAGCCATAATAGTCCATTCTTTGCTCTAAACCAGCTTGAATTAATGGGTGTTCCAAAGGAATACCTGACGAGTTCATTCTGAATGATCTTGCCTTTACATCGCTTTCAACATTCGCTTTAATAATTTCAAAAGCTTTCTCGTTAGAGTAATGCTCGTTGGTTCTAACATCCACAACATAGGTACATGATGCTGGAATTACATTGTGCTGTTTTCCTGCATTAATCTGCGTTACAGTCATTTTAACCGGCCCAAGCATTTCTGATTCATTCTCAAACTTAAAAGAATGAAACCATTCGATATCTTTTAAGGCAAGACTTATGGCATTTACACCTTCGTTTCTGGCAGCATGTCCAGGAACTCCAATGGCTTCACAATCAAGCACCATTAGTCCCTTTTCTGCAATGGCCATTTCCATTAGGGTTGGTTCTCCTACAATGCCAACGTCAATTCTTCCAATTTCATCCTGAACCAGCTCAAAGCCATTCTTTCCTGATATTTCCTCTTCTGCTGAAGCACAAAATACTCTATTGTACTCTTGCTCGGTCTCATCCAGTGCCATGAAAGTTGCCATTAGTGATACCAAACAACCTCCTGCATCATTACTTCCCAATCCGTAAAGTTTATCATCTACATCTTCAGGATTGTAAGGATCTTTGGTCCACTTTTCGTTTGGCTTTACGGTATCCAAATGAGAATTCATAAGCAAAACTGGTTTACCTTCCTTAAAATTCTTATTGAATATCCATACGTTATTGCCTTTTCTGTACACCTTATATCCAAAGTCTGATAGCTTCTTCTCCATCACATCAGCAACAAGGTTTTCCTCTTTACTGAAAGACTGGATCGAAATCAGCTCTTTTAATGTACTTAGGGCGATATTTGTGTATTTATCTAAATTCATAGTTCGTCTATTGAATAATCTGCGTGCCTGATGAATGATTGCTCTCCATTGAAACAAAATTACCGATGATTACTTCCTCAACTCCTTTCGATAAAGCATAAAATGCATTTTCAGTTTTTGGCATCATCCCAGTATTAATGACACCATCTTTTACCATTTGGGCACACTGTTCTGTATTCAAAACCGGCATTACACTACTATCATCATCGGCATCCATTAAGACTCCTAACTTTTCGAAACTGTATACTAGCTTCACCTTGTAAAAACGGCTTAAAGCAGCAGCAACTTCGGTTGCAATGGTATCTGCGTTGGTGTTTAGCAATTGACCTTTACCGTCATGTGTTATCGGCGCAATTACCAAAGTAGAGTTGCACTCAATCTGTTTGCACAAAGCCAATGTATTCACTTTCGTGATGTCGCCTACAAAGCCAAAATCAATTGTTGGATGATTACGCTTTTCTGCCAGAATTAAATCTTGATCAGCTCCACACATTCCCATCGCATTAACTCCTCTGGCCTGAAGTGATGCCACAATATTCTTGTTCACCAATCCAGCATAGACCATGGTTACCAGCTTTAAGTTTTCAGCATCGGTAATTCTTCTGCCATTCACCATTTTGGTTTTCACTCCAAGTTCTCCTGAAAGATCCGATGCCAGCTTTCCTCCTCCATGTACCAAAACCACTTTGCCACTCAAGTTTGAAAATGCATCCAGAAAGTCATTCAGTTTATCTGGATCATCAATTACGTTTCCACCAATTTTTACTACTGTTAGTTCGCTCATTTCTCTTTACAATTTGGGTTTTTACTAGTTTGTGTTAAGCCGCGCAAGTGCTTGCCAATACACAATTAAATGCTTCAATGAATTGGTCTGCCTCTTCCTTTGTAATCGAAAGTGGTGGCAACAAACGAAGTGTGTTCTGTCCTGAAGAACCTGTAAATATTCCATGTTCTTTCAATAGCTTCGTTCTAATTTCCGACATGTTTTTAATGTCGATACCAATCATTAAGCCTTTCCCCCTTATTGCTTTTATCGCTTGGTTTTCTTTTAATTTATCGATTAAATAATTACCAATTTCTACTGCATTTTCAAGCAGATGCTCTTCTTTAATTGTTTCCAGAACAGCTGTTGCAGCAGCACATGCCAGATGATTTCCTCCAAATGTGGTTCCCAACATTCCTTTCCATGCTTTGATTTCTGGTGCTATCAGAACTCCTGCAATTGGAAAACCATTTCCCATTCCTTTTGCTGTGGTAATGATATCTGGTTTTACATCTGAATACTGGTGTGCAAAAAACTTTCCACTTCTTCCAAAACCCGATTGAATCTCATCCAAAATCAACAGCACATCATTCTGTTCGCATGCTGATTTTGTTGCTTTCAAGAAATCGACACTTGGTTCAAATACACCATTAACACCTTGAATTCCTTCTATGATCACCGCTGAAACATCACCTTTTTCAAGTTCTTTTACCAGACTCTCCGTATCATTCATTTCAACAAAAATCACATTGTGTTTTGCATTGAATTCTGACGATAATTTTGGATTGTCAGTAATCGAAAGTGCTCCCCCGGTTCTACCATGAAATGCTCCTTTAATAGAGATTATTTTTGATTTCTGATTGTGGAATGATGCTATTTTCAATGCATTCTCATTGGCTTCCGCTCCCGAGTTGCATAGGAATAGCTGGTAATCATCATATTCGCTAAGCTGGCCTAATTTACTGGCCAGCTTATCTTGCAATTCGTTCTTTACCGCATTGGAATAGAAACCTAAACAATGCAGTTGATTTTCAATCCTAAACATGTAATGTGGATGAGAATGACCTATGGAGATCACTCCATGGCCGCCATAAAAATCCAGGTATTGATTTCCCTTGTCATCAGAAAGTTTCATGCCTTTTCCGTTAACAAGATTTATATCGTAACAATTATATACGTCGAATAATTTCATCTTTTTTTCCTCCTTTTAAAAACCTACAGGTTTTAAGCCTAATCCTTCTTTTTCATTCAATCCAAACATGATGTTCATGTTCTGAACTGCCTGTCCTGATGCTCCTTTTAATAGATTATCTACGACCGAGATAATCATTAATTTATTTCCATGTTTCTCAAGATATAACACGCATTTATTGGTGTTAACTACTTGTTTTACATCAGGTGTTACATCAGAAATTGAAACAAAAGGGTGTTCTGAATAATAAGATTGATATTTCTCTTTTGCTTCTTCAATGCTCCACTTGCAATCAGTATAGATTGTTGCCATGATTCCTCTGCTAAAATTCCCTCTTACCGGAATAAAGTTGATTGCTTTTGAGTAATCAGGCTGCAACTGAAGCATAGATTCAGTAATTTCAGCCAAATGTTGATGTGTAAAGGCTTTGTAAACTGCTACATTGTTATTCTTCCAGCTAAAATGAGAAGTTACCGTTGGATTTTGTCCTGCTCCGGTCGATCCTGTTATAGAATTTACATGGATTTCTTCATTTAATTGCTTTTCTTCTGCCAATGGAAGTAAGCCCAATTCAATACAGGTAGCAAAACATCCTGGATTTGCAATTCTATTAGCCGTTTCAATGCTTTCCTTATTCAATTCTGGCAATCCGTAAACAAAACCACCATTATTGTTTTTAGGTCTGTAATCAGTACTTAAATCAATAATATACAAATCATTCGGCAAGTTATTCTGTTCTAAGAAAGCCTTGGTTTTTCCATGGCCCGAACAAATAAATATCACATCAACCACTGAATAATCAGCTTCTCCAAAAATTAAATCTGTATCACCAAGTAAATCCTTGTGCACATCAGTAATTGAATGGCCTGCATGGCTTGTACTTTGTACAAAAGCAATATTTACAATTGGGTGCCAAACTAATATGCGTAGCAATTCTCCTGCAGTATATCCTGCACCACCTATAATTCCAACATTCACCATCTTATTGCTTATTTACGGTATGATAAATTTGAAGAGAATTTGCAAGGATGTTTGTAAAACCTTTTACATCATCTGCTGTCCAACCTTCATTGCTTTCGCCATATTGACCAAACAAGTCAGACATCAAATCATTTGGAGATTCAATTCCTTCAACAAGAAACTGTTTTGGGCTCATATTAATGAAAACTGTACCATTCACATTCTTTTGTGAATCAAGAAGGAAAGTTTCCATATTTCTCATTACTGGCTCCAAATATTGCGCTTCGTGAAGCAACATTCCATAGAAATTGGAAATCTGTTCTTTCCAGTACATTTGCCACTTTGTTAAAGTGTGCTTTTCCAAAGTCTCATGAGCTTTTATAATCATTAGAGGAGCTGCAGCTTCGAATGCTACTCTACCTTTCGTACCAATAATGGTATCACCTACGTGCATGTCTCTTCCGATACCGAAAGCTGCACCAGCGGCTTCTATTTTTTGTATTGCCTCTAAAGCGTGGGCTACCTTTTCGCCATTAACTGCCACCAATTCACCTTCTTTAAACTCAATGCTTAACTTCTCAGGCTCTGTTTTTTCAACTTGCTTTGGATAAGCTTCCTCAGGCAATGGCTCGCTTGAAGTTAGCGTCTCTTTTCCTCCAATACTGGTTCCCCAGATTCCAGCATTAATCGAGTACTTCATTTTCTCGAAGTTCGCATTAATACCATGATCTTTCAAGTACTGAATTTCAGTTTCTCTGCTTAATTCAAGATCTCTGGTTGGAGTAATAATTTCGGCATTTGGAGCCATGATTTTAAAAATCAAATCGAATCGAATCTGATCATTTCCAGCTCCCGTGCTACCGTGAGCAATATAATCTGCATTAATGGAATGAGCATATTGAGCAATGGCCATTGCCTGAAATGCTCTCTCTGAGCTTACTGATAATGGGTATGTATTGTTTTTAAGCACATTCCCCATAATCATGTACTTGATACATTTTTCGTAGTATTCTTTTGTAATATCCAGCGATACGTGTTCAACAACGCCCAATTGTTTGGTTCTATCTTCAATTTCAGCCAGTTCTTCATCGCTAAAACCACCTGTATTTCCTAATGCTGTGTACACATCCATCCCCAACTCCTTAGAAAGGTAAAGTGCACAATATGTTGTATCTAATCCGCCGCTATATGCTAATACTACTTTTTTCTTATCTGTTGTCATTGTTTTTTCTTTTTAGATTGATTGAATTGTTTATTTGCTTTCGTTTGGATTGGGTGTACCATTTTTACTCGGATTGAATAACATCCCTGTACAAAGGCACATTTTCCTATCCGTTCTTTGCAGAATATCGTAGTTCACACAACTACTACATCCTTTCCAAAATGATTCATCAGCTGTTAATTCTGAGAATGTTACTGGTCTGTAACCCAAATCCGAATTGATCTTCATTACAGGAAGGCTGGTGGTTAAACCAAAGATTTTAGCTTGAGGATATCGCTTCCTTGACAACTTAAATGCTTCTGCCTTGATTAATTTCGCTAATCCTACCGCTCTGTATTCCGGATCAACAATTAAACCTGAATTGGCAACATACTTACCATGTTCCCAGGTTTCTACATAACAGAATCCTATTACTTTAAAATCGTCAAAAGCAATGATAGCTTTTCCTTCCTGAATCTTTTGCACTAGGTACAAAGGATTTCTTTTTGCAATTCCGGTACCGCGAATTTTTGCAGCCCTTTCAATCATATCACAAATTTCTGTCGCATAATCAATATGCCTTAAATCTGCTACAATGACACTTATTTTTTGCTCAACTTCCATTAATGTGTCTATCATTTGTTAGTCTCTAGGTTTCCCAAAATAATGCTACACCAGTAAGGCATAACCACTTGTTATTAATATCAATAAAGAATGTTTCTTTTAGTTTGCTGTTGTTTAAATTCCGAAACCATCGTCGTCGGAATTCTAAGGAGTTGTTTCTAATCATCTTATTTTGTTTTAATTATTTCACACAAAAAAAGCCTACCGCAGGAACGGTAAGCTTAATACAGTTTATATATATCTGACAATCAGATACAGCAAGCTCATCCGTCCCTCCTGGGTAACAGTTACTTCGCAAATGGCGTCGGCTTTCTGTATAGATTATACTTTTCATTTTTATATTCTTTAATTCAATTGCTTTTCAATAGTTCAAAAAAAAGGCTTACCGGGAAAAACGGTAAGCCTTCTAAATATTGTTCTTAATCATTGATTACACGACAACAAGACTAAATCCGCTTTCCCTAAAGGTGCGCTCATTCGTCGTCGTCGGATGTAAAACAATTGAATCATTTGGTTTTTCTTATTCATTAAATTTCAAAAAAAAACTTTCCGAATTGGAAAGCTTGGAAAAAATCATACCAACACTTGTCCTTATCGTTACAATAAAGATCTTAAAATGCGTCGTCGAATGATTAATACTTTTTCCATGTTTCTTTTGATTTGTTGGACACAAAGATAAGGGCAAAAAATATTAAAATCCTAATGAAAAAGTATTTTTTTTACAATACTCTATTTTGAAAACCTTTGCGTAAGAAAAACTGAAATAAATTACTAATACCCCATTAAAAAGCAAGGGTAAAGATTTGATTATCTTGCTTTATAGCACCTTTTAGCATATACACCTTCTACATGTAGACAACAATTAAAGATACATTAGTCTTTTTTTATGTTCTCACTCATAGCTTAATTAATGATTTTTAACACTTTAAATGTTGATTTTTTTCAAACCATTTATAAATTACGTCGTAGAATTGCTTTAGTTGTCAAAAATTAAATAGTTGAAATCATTATGGAGTGGAAAAAAATTGTTGGGTTTGTGTTGTTTGGTTTAGCTGTTGTTACTTTTATTCTTACTTTCTCCTTTCCTTTTATTCTTGCCGGAACTAAAAAAGTTGTTTTCTTAACTGCTTCTGTTTACGTCTTAAATAAAGTATTCTTTTATTCTTCTTTGTATATTTTGGGTCAGCAATTCATTACAAAGATTGGCAAGTATCTTCCTAAATGGATTGAAAAGAAACTTCTTAAAATTTTAAGAGTTCAACCAGTTGTTGAAACTACAAAATAATGTTCGACCATTTGAATATTAAAATGCTGTCGGTATTAATATCCTTTTTTAGGATATTTTTTTGCCCAACTATCACTTAACATTAATTTTAAATTAGTATTTTAGGTGTTCTATTAAGCTTTCAGATAGGAAGTTTTGTAATCAACTGAATATCACGAAAACCTTTGCAAGAAAAAAATATGACTTTTTTCAGGTTTTAAAACGTTTCCGAAGATGAACTAAACAATAATAGTTGTTTAAAAGCATTTTTTTAAGCTATATTTGTTGCAACGGATTAGACAAGCTTAAATTTTTATCACTACATTTTTAGAATGAATTCTTAAAAGACAGCGACAATCGGATTCATTGTGTCGCTACTGATTAGTAAAGAAAGTTGGGGACTTTTTCATTAATCAGTGTCTTCTAAAAAGAAAAATCATGTCCTGGCTTCGCACTTAAATAATGCCTATGCGAAACCTAAGACCAAGCCGACAGGGTCTGTACGACCCGATGAATGAACATGACAATTGTGGAATTGGCTTTGTAGCCAATATTAAAGGAAAAAAATCGTACGAAATTATTACGCGCGGTCTGGAAGTTCTATGCAATATGGAACACAGGGGTGCTCGTGGTGCCGATAATGTAAGTGGAGACGGTGCTGGTATCTTAATGCAAGTACCACACAACTTTTACAAGAAAATCGGTATTAAACTGCCATTACCTGGAAAATATGGTACTGGCTTAATATTCTTGCCTCAAGACGAAGCAGAAGAAAAATTCTGTATTGAAGTTTTAATTCAAATTCTGGAAGAAGAAGGATTGGAATTTCTTCAATTACGTGATGTGCCTACTGACACTAACGCAATTGGGGAAATTGCAAGACAATCAGAGCCAGTAATTAAGCAAATCTTTGTTGGCGGAAACTACGAACAAGATGATTTGGAACGTCGTTTGTATCTTGCCAGAAAACAAGCAGAAAGCTATGTTAGAGCAACCAAGATGAAAGAAAAGGAGATGTTTTACATACCAAGTTTATCATCCAAGGTACTTGTTTACAAAGGAATGTTTGCCAGTGACCAACTGGGAAAATACTTTGGAGATTTACAGGATCCGAGAATGGAGTCTGCCATTGCTATGGTACACTCAAGGTTTAGTACTAATACCTTCCCTTCGTGGGATTTGGCGCAACCTTTCCGCATTGTTGCTCATAATGGTGAGATTAACACCATTAAAGGAAACAGATTGTGGATGCAAGCTCGCGAATCACTTCTTAAATCAGAATTGTATGGTGAGGATATCAAGAAATTATTCCCTGTTGTAGAACCAAATAAAAGTGACTCAGCATCTTTTGACAATGTATTGGAATTCTTATTCTTGACAGGCAGAAGTTTACCTCATGCCTTAAGTATGATGGTGCCTGAATCATGGAATGAAAAGAATCCAATTCCAGATAGTTTAAAGGCCTTTTATGAGTACCACTCAACTTTTATGGAACCTTGGGATGGTCCTGCATCTTTGGTATTCTCTGATGGTAGATACATTGGAGGAACCTTGGATAGAAACGGATTGCGTCCATCTCGTTATGTCATTACTCAGGATGATATGATTGTTATGGGCTCGGAAGTTGGAATCCAAAACTTTAAAGCAGAAGAAATCAAGGAAAAAGGAAGATTACGTCCTGGTAAATTACTGTTAGTAGATACTCAATTGGGGATTATTATTCCTGATCAGGAAGTAAAATCGCAATTGACCTATAGAAATCCATATCAGAATTGGCTAAAAGAGAATAGATTAGATCTTAAAGCAATTCCTGTAGAAAAAAGGATGCCGTCAGATATCGGAGATCATTTTGAAGTTTGCAAAGATGTATTTGGTTATTCCAAAGAGGATTTTGAGAGAATTATTTTACCTATGGCTACAGGTGGTCAAGAGCCTGTTGGATCAATGGGTAATGATTCTCCTATTCCAGCATTATCCGAAAAGCCTCATTTACTTTTCAACTATTTCCGTCAACTTTTTGCACAAGTTACCAATCCACCTATTGATTCGATTCGTGAGAATTTGGTAATGGATTTGACTAACTATATTGGAGCAGTTCAAAAGAATCTTTTGGATGAGACACCACAGCATTGTAAGTTGATTCGTTTTAAAAGTCCACTGATTACTAATACAGATCTTGGAAAAATCAAGAAACTGAGACATGAAGAATTTAGACATGCAACACTTGATATGTTATTCAAGGCGGCAGATAATGGACAAGGGCTTGAAGATGCTTTAGATTCTCTTTGTAAGCTTGCAGAAAAGGCTGTAGATGATCAAAAGAACTATATCATTCTTACAGATAGAAATGTAAGAAAAACAATGGCACCTATTCCTGTTTTGTTAGCAGTTGCTGCTGTTCACCATCACTTAATCAAGAAGCGTAAGAGAATGCAAATTGGTTTGGTTGTTGAAACAGGAGAAGCTCGAGAGGTGAATCATTTTGCATTGCTAATTGCCTATGGTGCAAGCGTTATAAATCCTTACATGAGTTATGCCGTAATTGATAAGCTTGTAAAAGAAGGTAGAATTAGCTTAGAATATAAGTCAGCACGTAAAAACTATATCAAATCTGTTGATAAAGGATTGCTTAAAGTAATGTCGAAAATGGGAATCTCGACCATTGGAAGTTACTTGGGAGCACAAATTTACGAAGCATTAGGTATCAGCAATGATGTAATCAGCAAGTATTTTACAGGTACTGCATCCCGAATTGGTGGGGTTGGCTTAAAAGAAATCTCTGAGGAAATGTTATGCCATCATAAGAAAGCATTTACAGAGAAAAATCCTTTTGAAAATCAGGACTTATTAACCAACAATGGAAGTATTCACTACCGTAAGAATGGTGAGAAACACAGTTGGAATCCAGAATCAATTGGATTATTACAGTGGTCGACAAGAACAAATAACTATGCAAAATATAAGGAGTATTCTAAATTAGTTGATACTGAAACAAGAAATCCAAACTTCTTGCGTGGATATTTCGATTTCAAATCAAATCCGATTGATATTACTGAAGTTGAGGCTATAGAAAATATCATGAAGCGATTCTGTACAGGTGCAATGTCTTATGGATCTATTTCCAAGGAGGCACATGAGGCACTGGCAATCGCCATGAATAAGATCGGTGGTAGAAGTAATACTGGTGAAGGTGGAGAAAGTTCCAAAAGATTCTTCTCTAGTGCACGTAGTTCCATCAAACAAATTGCTTCTGGTCGATTTGGTGTGAACACTGGCTATTTGGTAAATGCTGATGAGTTACAAATTAAAGTAGCTCAAGGTGCTAAACCTGGAGAAGGTGGACAGTTACCTGGATTTAAGGTGGATAAGATTATTGCCAAGTTGAGAAATTCAACACCTGGAATTACCTTGATCTCTCCTCCTCCACACCACGATATTTATTCGATTGAGGATTTGGCACAGTTGATTTATGATTTAAAGAATGTGAATCCAACGGCATGTGTAAGTGTGAAATTGGTATCAGAAAATGGAGTTGGTACTGTAGCCGCTGGCGTTGCGAAAGCTAACGCTGATTTAATTGTAATTAGTGGTGCTGAAGGTGGAACAGGTGCAAGTCCATTGAGTTCTATTAAAAATGCAGGTTTACCTGTAGAACTTGGGCTAGCTGAAGCTCAGCAGACATTGGTGCTTAATGACCTTAGAGGAAGAATTAAGCTACAAACCGATGGACAGTTGAAAACTGGTAGAGACATAGTTTCCATGGCTTTATTAGGAGCTGAAGAATTTGGTTTTGCTACAAGTGCACTTGTTGTACTAGGTTGTGTAATGATGCGTAAGTGTCACCTAAATACATGTCCTGTTGGGATTGCAACTCAAAATAAAGAATTACGAGAAAAATTCCTTGGACGCTCGGAATGGGTAGTTAACTTCTTCACTTTCCTTGCAGAGGAATGTCGTGAATTAATGGCTGAACTTGGAGTTCGTAAGTTTGATGATTTGGTTGGTAGATCTGATCTATTAGTAAAACGCAAGGATATCAAGAAATGGAAAGCTGATACAGTTGATATTCAAAACTTATTACACCTACCAGAAACAGACGGACATGAACTGTGTGGTGTTAATGCAACAATTAAATCGATTGGTGAAGTATTGGATCATGAACTAATTAAACAAGCTGAAAAAGCCTTACACGATGGTGAAAAAGTATGGATTGATTCTAAAATAAAGAATACCGATCGTACAACAGGCGCCATGTTATCAGGTAAAGTTGCGGCTTTAAAACCAAAACGAGAATTAGAAGAGGATACCATATATTGTCGATTTAGAGGCTCTGCAGGACAAAGTTTTGCAGCATTCCTTGAGAAAGGTATCACATTTAAATTGGAAGGTGATTCCAACGATTATTTCGGAAAAGGTCTTTCAGGAGGTAAAATTGTAGTACAACCACCAAACAAAACAATCTTCAAACCAGAGAAGCAGATTATTATAGGTAATACTGCAATGTACGGTGCAACAAATGGTGAAGCCTACATCAGAGGTATGGCAGGTGAAAGATTTTGCGTAAGAAACTCTGGTGCTAAAGCGGTAGTTGAAGGCGTTGGTGATCATGGTTGTGAATACATGACTGGTGGACGAGTTGTAATTCTTGGACCTACTGGTAGAAATTTTGCTGCAGGTATGAGTGGTGGTATTGCTTATGTCTTGAATATGGAAGGTCAATTGGACTACTTCTGTAATCAAAGTTTAGTATCTCTTGAACCAGTAGAAAATTTACAAGATATTCATGAGTTACAAGGCATGATACATCAACATTTACTTCTAACTCAAAGTAGTGTTGCCTCTAAAGTTTTAACTCACTGGGAAGAATATCTTCCTCACTTTGTTAAGGTAATTCCTTACGAATACAAGAAAGTATTGGAAGAGAAGAAACTGAAGAAGATTCGTCGCAAGCTAAAGCAGGCGCAATCACAAACAGAGGTGCATGAGTAAATCAATGAACAGTGAACAGTTATCAATGAACAATACTGTTTTTCGGATTGATAACTGGTTACTGATAACTGAAAATTGAAAGATTATGGGAAATCCGAAAGGTTTTTTAGAGATAAAAAGAAAAGAGGCCGGTTATCGTCCGGTAAGAGATAGAATTGGAGATTTTGGAGAAGTAGAACAAACTCTGAACTTAGAAGATAGAATAGATCAGGCATCCAGATGTATGGATTGTGGTATTCCATTTTGTCACTGGGCTTGTCCTACTTCAAGTAAAATACCTGAATGGCAAGATGCAATATATAGAGAAAACTGGGAAGAAGCAGCTAAGATTCTTCAGTCAACCAATAGTTTTCCTGAGTTTACAGGAAGAGTTTGTCCTGCTCCTTGCGAAAAATCATGTGTATTATCATTGCACAATTCGCCAGTTACCATTCGCGAGAATGAAGCATCGGTAATTGAGAAAGCATTTGATTACGGATATATCAAAGCAAGACCTGTTACAAAAAGAACAGGTAAAAAAGTAGCTGTAATTGGGTCAGGACCTGCTGGCTTGTCTGTGGCCGACCTTTTGAACCAGGCAGGGCACAGTGTAACTGTATACGAAAGAGATGATGCCATTGGTGGTTTGTTAAGATATGGCATTCCAGATTTTAAACTTGATAAATATGTAATTGATCGCAGATTAGAATTATTTATTGAAGAAGGAATTGTGTTTAAAACCAATCAAGATGTTGGAGTAAATATTTCATTTTCTGATCTGGAAAAGGAATATGATGCAATATGCTTGGCTATTGGCGCTATGAAACCACGTGATTTACCCATAAAAGGTCGTGATTTAAAAGGAGTCCACTTTGCTATGGATTTTCTAAAACAACAAAATAAAGTAGTTCGCGGTGATGAATATAGCAAACAGGAAAGAATCTCTGCTAAAGGTAAAAATGTAGTTGTAATTGGTGGTGGCGATACCGGTTCAGACTGCGTTGGGACCTCAGTACGCCAGAAAGCAAAATCAGTTACACAAATTGAGTTAATGCCAAAACCTCCTGAGCAAAGAGAAGAACAAAACCCTTGGCCTTATTGGCCTGACACTTTACGAACCTCAAGCTCTCATATGGAAGGCTGTAAAAGACGGTGGTCATTAAGTTCGAAACAATTCAAGGGAGAAGATGGGCAAGTTAATGAACTTGAAATTGTACAATTAGACTGGACAAGAGGTTCAAATGGCCAATATCAAATGAAAGAAATAGCAGGAACGGAAGAAATTCTTGAAGCAGATCTAGTATTATTAGCAATGGGATTTGTTCATCCTGTGCACGAGGGCCTAGTAAATGAGTTGAATATTGAGTTGGATTCCAGAGGGAATATTAAAACCGATATCAGTGGTAAAACCTCAAATGAAAAAGTTTACTGTTGTGGAGATGCTACTACCGGTGCAAGCCTTGTTGTGCGTGCCTTAGATAGTGGAAGAAAAACAGCCCATTCCATCCATAAGCAATTGATAAAATAAAGATTAGGCAATAAGTTAACACTAAGCATAGGCAGTTAAATGTGAGAGCCGATAGTTAAATTTTAGTAGCTATCGGTTCTTTTAATTGCTTCTATTGAGCATGGTTACTAACCTACAAAATGCCACTAGTCAAATCTTGATTCACATGCTATTTATCGTACCTTTGGATTTCAATTTCCAGATATGAGCAAGAAAGACTTAAAAGAATACATTCATCAACTTACTAAAGAGCAATTACAAGATCAAATACTTGACTTGTATACCAGATTTAAAGATGTTAAGGAATATTATGACTTTGCTTTTAATCCAAAAGAGAACAAACTGATTGAGGAATGTAAATTCAAAATCTCCAAAGAATACTTTCCTGTTAATGGCAGAAAAGCAAAAATGAGACGATCGGTTGCCCAAAATTACATACGACATTTTAAAAGACTTGGCGTAGATTCTTCCTTAATTGCGGATATCATGCTCTATAATATTGAAGTTGCTCAAACCTATACATCTGAGCAATTTATCAAACAGGAATCATTCTATAAAAGTATGCTTAAATCATTTCAGGAGGCTGTAGCATACATTCGCGACAATGGTCTGGATAATGAATTTAAAGCTCGCTTGAATAAAATCGTAGATGAATCAATAGATCAGAGCTGGATGAATAGCAAGGGATTTATGTTGGCTTACAAATGATCACGCCTCAATTAAATCCTGTATAATTTCCTTTACGGATCGAATCTCACTGATCGCACCAATTGCCGGTCCGGCACACCACACATTGTCATATCCTGCCTTGAATGCTGATTGCTGCACTTTTTGCATTCCTTTCCATGCCAATAACATTTTAGCATACTTTTTCGTTTGTGGACTGTTATTGATCAACCATTCCAGTAAGTTTGCCTTTGTTCCGATTTTCTGTACATATGGAGTATTGATTACTGTTAAAGGAGATCCAGTTAATTTTGTTGTTTTTACAATATCACCTGTGCCAAAATCCACAAGAGCCTGTTTATATTCACTACTTACTGGTGACTCATGACTTGCAATAAAAATAGTTCCTACAGACACACCAGCAGCACCAAATTCGAGCATTGATTTAACATCATGAGCATTACTTACCCCTCCTGCTGAAATAATTGGAATATTGATTTCTTTTTTTAGCTGCTGAATCAATTCTTTAGCCTTAAAACCACCACAATGTCCACCTGCGTCCGAATTTACAGCAATTACGGCATCAGCGCCAATATTTTCAACCTTTTTCGCATACTTCACATCAACTACATCACAAAACACTTTAATTCCCAATGGCTTACATCTTTCAATTACCTCATGCGGACTCCCTAATGAAGTAATGATAAAATCAACCTTAAGATCAAGAAGGCTTATGAGTTGCTTTCGGTATTTGGGATTCGATTTATTCACAATCAGGTTAAAACCAAAAGGCTTATTGCTTTTCTTTCTGACTTCATGAATAGCCTGTCGCAATTCCCTATCAGTTCTGTAGTTATGTGCAGGAATAGCCCCCGTACAGCCCATTTCCAAGGCAGAAATAATCATATCAGCATTCGACACCAAAAACATTGGTGCCATCAAAATAGGATGTTTGATGTTCAGAATATGAGAAAGTGTTTTTTCTGTCATATTCTGAAGATACGAAATCTCACTAAACGGCTATATAAAAAAAAGGATCAACTGTTGTTGATCCTTTCTTAAGTGCGGATGAAGGGACTCGAACCCCCACGCCCGAAGGCACTAGATCCTAAGTCTAGCGCGGCTACCAATTACGCCACATCCGCCTTGCGTTTGATTGCGATGCAAATATGGTGGATTTTTTCTTTACTACAAAACATTCTGATAAAAAAATATCTCCACATTCCCCTATTTTAGGGCTATTCAACACTAAACCATCTGATAAACAAGCAAATTATATGATGGTTTTTTTTCAAAAAAAAGCCGAAGTATAAACTTCGGCTGTCAATTAAACAATGAAAACTTATGAAAAAACTATTTTTGATTTTTACAAAACAGTTTCAGTATTATAAATCCTGTTATTCCCGAGAAAAGAGATGCAATTAATACCGCAAATTTCGCTAAACTCAGAACTTCAGAATCCGTAAATGCCAATTGAGACACAAAAAATGACATGGTAAAACCAATTCCTCCCAGGAAACCAATTCCCAATATCTGTGACCAACATATTTCACTTGGTTTTTGTGCTAGCTTTATTTTTACGCCGATCCACGAAAACAAGAATATTCCCAATGGTTTACCTGCAAAAAGCCCTAGAATAATTCCAATAGATATAGGCTCAAATACCTTATTGGTTAATTCTGTATCAATAATAACACCCGCATTTGCAAATGCAAACAGAGGAACAATTAAATAAGCTACCCATGGGTGGAACATATGCTCCAATCTTTGGAGTGGTGAGATTACCTTTATACAATTGCTCTCAATAGAACTAACTGATGCTTGTATAAACTTCTCGTTTGGTTTATTAGGAAGCTCAGCTGTTTTTGCTTCCAGGTTCACCAAAAGCTCCTGATTTGAACCAATAAACTCGAATAGATTTCTACTTGCCCGTGCTGGTATGGTAAGAGCCAATAAAATTCCTGCCAAAGTAGCATGTACACCCGATTTTAAAAGAACATACCAAAGGAATACTCCTAATATCAGGTAAACTGATATATTTCTTACTTTTAAACTATTGAGAGTCCAGAGGATCACATAAATTCCTCCACCATATACAAGGTAAATCCAATCAATTTCGCTGGTATAGTACAATGCAATTACCATTACAGCGCCAATGTCATCAACAATAGCGATAGATGTAAGTAGCAATTTAAGCGAAGTTGGTATTCGTTTGCCCAAAAGAATCAAAATACCCAATGCAAATGCGATATCTGTTGCCATTGGCACTCCCCAGCCATGGGTACCACTTCCCTGCGTATTAAAACCTACATATATTAATGCAGGAATTAACATTCCACCAATGGCCGCAAAAATTGGCAAACTTGCTTGCTTTATGGATGACAAACCACCTGTCAACAATTCTCTTTTGATTTCTAATCCGACAACAAAGAAGAAAATTGCCATTAAGCCATCGTTAATCCAATGAAGGAATGATTTTTTCAGAGTCCATTCACCAAACTGAACGCCGAAATAATTGGTCCAATAAGAAATAAAAGATTCTCCTATGGCAGAATTGGCAAGCACCAATGCCATAATGGTAAAAAACATTAAAACAATACCACTAAACGCCTCTAATCGAACGAACTCAGTTAAAGGATCTTTAATCCTTCGAAATAATTTTTGTCTTTTTAAAAATTGAATCATCTTTCCCTAAAATTTAATGCTAACACCCTATGGTTTTATCTCGAAAACTATGGTGTAAGCATCTCGTTAACCAATCAAATATGTTGCGAAAATATCAATCAGAAGTGCTATATACAATGGGGGTTTCCCTACTTCGCACCTAAATTTAAGGAATAACAATTGAGACCAATTGATTGTTCCAAATAAAAGATATGGTAAAATCTAAAATTTAATGATTTGATGCTTAAATGCATAAATCACCAAATTAACAGTATTGTAAGTTCCTGTTTTTTGGAACAAACTGCTTTTATGCTTTTCTATGGTCTTAATACTTAAAAAAGTTGCCTCTGCAATTTGCTTGTTGCCGTATCCCTTGCAAATCAGTTCCAATACCTCTTTTTCTCTATCTGTAAATTCAGGTAAGTCATCTTTCTTCTTTCTCTTTTTACGAAGCATATTCAACTTATCAGATAAGAGGCTTACAATCTCATCAGAAAAATAATTTCCTCCTTCATATACCTTTACAATGGCCTTTTCAAACTCTTCTATTTCGGCACTTTTTAGCATATAGCCTTCTACTCCAGCCATAAGCATCTGTTCCAGGTAATCATCATCAAGAAATGTGGTTAAGGCAATAATTTTTAGATCAGGATACTTTTCGAGTGCTTTTTGACTTGCCTCTACTCCATCAAGCTGTGGCATATTAATGTCCATAAAAATAATATCGGCCTGATGATCTTCAATCAAATCAAGAAACTCATTTCCATTTGATGCTTCGGCAATGACTTCCACAAAGGAAAAAGACTGTAGTAGCATGCGAAATCCATCTCTAAATATCTTATGATCGTCAACTAATATGATTCTTATTTTATCCATCTATTTTTGATTTGATTTACTAAGTGCGAATTGTATTTTTATCTTAAAGCCCTTATTCTTTGAAGTTTGAATATCATAACTTCCATTAATGGATTCAACTCGCTCAATTATATTCTGTAAGCCCATGCCTTTGCCATTTTTGGCTTTCATTCTGTCAAAATCAAAGCCAACACCATTATCAGAGTACTGAAGTATAAGAATCCCTTCTCCAGATAATTTTATTTGTATATCGCTTGCTTTAGCATGCTTTAAGGTATTATTTATCAATTCGCTACATATCCTATAAATTACCACCTGCGTACTTTGCATAGGTTTACCCTTAAATTCATTCAATTGTAAAGTTACATCTACATTATCAAGGTTGTTAATTTTATCCACCAAACGCTGTAGTGATTCCTGAAGATTGTAACGGTTTAAAACAGAAGGATTCAAATTGTTAATCACTTCGGATACAGTATCAAGTGCTTGCTTTGACAGTTGATTGATTTGTTGCACTTTATCCAATGAACTTTTGTTCTCTGTTAACTCTTTTCCCAACATTTTGCCATACAAACCAATACTGGATAGCAGAGCCCCCAGCCCATCATGCAGTTCTCTTGCAATTCTTTTTCTTTCGCGTTGTTCCACCGTCATGGTATTGCGTACCAATTGTAAGTGAGCATTGGTTAATGAGTTCATTAATCGGATGACCAAAAACAGACTTCCGAAAAGTAAAACCAGGATAAAAGAAAGTAGGAAAAAGATATTTCGCTTAAACTTTTGATTGGTTTGATTGATATAAAGGTGCAATGCCTTCTCGTAATCAGCGAAAGCCTCTGTAAATATCTTAACCTTTTGTTTGAAGTTTTCATCCTGAGCAGGAACTTGTTCATTCTTAATTAATGAATCGAGATCGAGAATAGCACTCTTTAGTTTCATGAGAGCTATGATGAAATTGCTATTCTCGCTTGTATTGAATTCATACTCACGAGAAGCAATGGTTTGAATGTTTTCGATATTCTGGTAGGCTTTTGCAAAGAGCGAATCGATAGCGAAGGATATTACTGCATCTACTTTCTCCTGATAGTCGTCATACTTGATACGAATATCATACACCTTAATTTCAATTTTTTCTGAGTTTTCAACCAGTGCAATGTGCTCATTATCCAGTTTTGAACTACGATCTAAAGTATACAAGATGGCAGCTATAGCCACAAGGCTAAAACCAATTAAAATCAGGGCAATCTTTTGCTTTACAAAAAACCTTCTATTCATCGAAAATTATATCCAGATATTATATTTAAATCAAATCTACTAAATATTTTATTGTAACGAATATTTGATGAATAGTAATCGTAAAAATTTAACTTGCACGATCAGAGAGGAAAGCTTCCTGAAACTAACTATGGTATCATTATCTCAATATTAAATTGGAAGCTTTCCAAAGAAAATCATTCGTATATCCCCTAATAATCAATTATAAATTATGATTTTCCCTTCTGATCTGCCTTGGTTAGTTTGTGTATGTATAATTGTAATTACCACTTAAATGCTCTATTGGATATTCTTTCCGACAGTTCTACCTGTTTGCTTTTCATCATTAGCAAACTGGAAACAAGTCCTTCGTCTTTTACCGGCAAACTGAAAATTGGTCTGCTCGAACTTTGCAAGAAATCACTCAATAGTTTTTCGCTTGTCGAGTTACTAAACATTAATTCCTGAGTTCCTTGAACCAATAGGATATCCGCCGATGTTTTTCTTGCCCCTTCAATCAAAACATCGTTTCTGGCGTGATTCTCCTTCTCCACAATATCCACCGAACACTGCACCCCTTCACGTTCGATAAGATGCTTCATGATCATGGTTTTCTTATAAGCCAAGCTTCGCTTAAGCTCTATATTAACCGTTAATGCAGCAAGTAGTTTAATTTTTGCATTGAATACTGTGCCCAGCTTTATCGACCAGTTCACCAAATCTCTCGATTGCCTTGAAATATCAACCGGAACCAATATGCTTCTAATGCCACTTCCCGTCCATCTATCATTTACACTTATAATTGGACATCTTGACTCGCGTACGATCTGATTCACACTATTGCTATTGTATCTTTCCGACAAACCATCAATTCGATTGCTTCTGTTTAGAATAACCATATCGAAAGGTTCTGAATCGATTATACTTTTGATTGTTTGGACATGATTGCCCACTTCCACTCTAAGATTCACATCGTCTGGTATTCTTCCCCTGAAATGCATTTTAGCAAAACGAATTAAGCGAACCATTCCCCTTCCTTGTAGACTGTTTTTAAGATTTGGCTGAAACACATTAGATAAGCCCCCCATCTTCTGAACCACATGCAACAAAGTGATTTCAGCTCCAAACTTTTTCCTGAAATACAATGCCTGCTTAAAAGCTGTAGTACTTTCAACAGCCAAGCTCACTGGTACCAATATCCGATTAAATCTATTTGTTTTCATCCTCACTCACTTTAAAAATTACCAACAGTTATCCCCTTACTCTTCACAAACCATTTGTCGAAATAGCTAATCAGATTTTTCTCTTCGAATTCGGTTTTCTTCTCATTGTATATCCATAGCATACAATCATTTCGTGTTAGGTCTGGCTTATGATTTTTTGTTAGATTCTCAAATCTTAAGGTAGCATCATGGCATGAAGCTGAATACAATTTTACCAGTTTCGCTTTATCATGAATGGAAATATCGTTTATGTCTAAACCTATATGAAACTTACATTTCTGATTTGTACATATTTTTTGCAATGGCACAAGTATAGATTCTGAAACTTTTGAATTCGAATTGCTGATATATATACTCTTCACATTGGCCCATGGCTTACAATTATTTAATACATAAAGAGGTTGATTTACCGATGCAATGATATTTTTAAACCTTGGATTAAAGTGCAAATCGTTGTGCAATTCATTTAAAGCGAACACAACCTGCCAGGAATGCTGCTTATAGGTTTCTGTATTGAAAAATTCGGTCAATTCACCTTCATATGATAGCAAGTCAATATCTGAATGATTCACTTGATAATTCTTTACAGCATCCGCTTTTAAAGCTTGTAACTCTCGATTAGAAATATCTTTCAGGATTGGAGTCAAATCTCTTACCATTGACGCTCCATATGAAGGTTTTTGCCAGGTTTGAATAAAACATATCTTTGAACCTTCAGTAAAAAGATAATTCATAGCAAAATCTACTGCTGCCTGATTTCCTTCTGAGAAATCTGCCAGAATCAATATTCTGTTGTGATCTTTGTTCCTGTTCTCCATATCATTTTGTTTTGATACAAAAGTATGGCTGTATGCAAAGATGTAAAACAGGCGCAATCCTAAATCGTGTGGGGGTTTTCCCTACTTGTTAAAGTTTCATAATTTTCCCTTCAATAGGTTTTTTGTATGTCTATTTTTAATACTTTTGCCTATCATGTTATCGAAAATGAAAGAGAAACCAATATTTGTTTTGCTGGTAAGTTTACTACTGGTACTGGCTACCGTGCTGAATTCAATCAACATTCAGCAGGAGACTTCTCTTTCCTTTAATGTTGAAAATTGTTCCGATTCACAGGATACATCTTCCGATTTAGAAGAAATGGACAGTGAAGATCTGGATGAGTTTTCGAAATACAATTATGTCTTTTTCGCTAATGTAATTACTCAGGGGCATGTTCATAATTGCCTGATATCTGACAGTAAAGTCTTTCAGTTAACTACCCCTCCACCCCAGGTGTAAACCAGTATTTTACCTTATCTATTACCTTATTAAACTCCTTTTTTACGAGTTAGGTAGTTCATGTTTAATTTTTTAGATCTTGCTTAACTGCAAGAATTACAGTTGTTTTATGAAATTACAATCAAGCAAGAAGAGCCGTAAACCAAGACTTGTGCTCTTACATCAATACTATTCGTACACCGGATTTTATAATTTTATCATTACAAATTTGAAGAAGGCGATTTTACCCTTACTTCTGATTGTAGGATTATTGTTCTTTCTGGAATACTATGTGCTCGATTTTGAGAACCTATTCTATACAACTACTAAGGATCTGCCTACCATTGGCCTGTTGAGCGTATTCTTTATCTCGGAATCCTTCCTTGGACTCATTCCCCCGGAACTATTCATAGCATGGGTTAAAACCCTTCCAAGTCCTATCGTTTACCTATCGATATTGGCGCTTCTATCCTATTTGGGAGGTTGTGTTTCATATGCCATTGGGCGATTGGTACTACGTATCCCAAGTTTGAAGAACTGGATTGAAGTAAAGATTGGCAAACACATCCAAAACATACGAAAATGGGGAGGCTTTCTGATTATTGTAGGAGCATTGCTCCCAATTCCTTTCTCCATTGTAAGTATTGCTTCCGGTATTATCCGATTTAGCTTTAAAAAGTACTTGTTCTATGGTTTATTCCGCTTTTTGCGATTCTATCTGTTCGCTATCGCGATATTTAAACTAATGTCTTAATCAGTGATCAGTAAACAATGAACAGTGAGCTATAAAAAGAATACAAGCAAAAGTCCCCTTTCTGGGATTTAGGGGTAAACGAAAAAGCTTGCTTTTAAATTTACTTGGACAATAATTCTCCTTCGTAGATACGGCAGGAATGCCGTATTTACAAAACCAATTTGAGGAGCCTCTCCTTGCACGTTCATCAGTATATAAAGAAGCCTGAAACATCACATCAGAATTATGGATATAAAAAAAAAGGACCAACTTTCGTTGATCCTTTTCTGTGCGGATGAAGGGACTCGAACCCCCACGCCTCTCGGCACTAGATCCTAAGTCTAGCGCGGCTACCAATTACGCCACATCCGCGTTTCGTTGATTGCGGTGCAAATATGAGGTTTTTTTCTTTTCCCACAAAATTCTTTTCGATAAAAAACCTCTCCAATCCCTTTAAAAATGCAAGATTCAGCTACAACAGCCTGATTTTCAAACGAAGATTTTTTACAAAAAAATTTCACTTTAATTACTCAATTGGTTTCATCACAAAAACACCATAACACTCATGGTGATCGTAGCTGTGACCCACAATTTGGTTCTGAGAATTTAAGAGCCCTTCCCAGGTATCCAAATGATACTCAAACTGTTTTTCACAATCCAAAAGCTCCACTTTTGTACCAGTTACACTAAAGTTAGTGCCATCAAAACTTCCTTCTACATCTTGCTGAACACGAAAAGGAGTTTCTCCTTCAATTCTTTCGGTATAAACTACAACTCCGGTAATCTTCTCTCCTTCTTGGGTAAATTCGGCAAAACCTTCATCGGTACCAAAGCCAAAATCTTCGTTAAATGACCAACGTCCTGTAATGTTCTTCATTAATTTGAGGTATTTAATAAATGAGAAGCAAAAGTAGGAAACTTATTTAGTTTAGGCTAAAATCGATCTCAAGTTTCGACATGTTGAGAATATTTGTATCGAGCTGCAGTAGGCAAAGTCTTTTTAAGTCCTCTAACTCACCAGGATGCAACATGAAGTTACAACCACCGCCTCCAATGGGAATTACAATTTTTCTTTGATAAGGTGAATGAGCATTCTGCTTTACCGCCGCCTCAATATTAATATCGTGCAGGTATTCAGCAAACTGATAGTATTTATCCTTTGTCGAGAAATTGATATTCATATTATTGAATTCCATATGGATAGACTGGCAAGAATCACATTTAAATAGACAGCCATTGGACGTTCTGTTGTATATCATACTGTTCTTATTTAGATTAAATATACAAATCAATCGAAAATATGATGCTTTAACAATACCAAGATGTTGGGATATTTGATAATCAAACCCCAAAAACAAATTCCCAAATCCCATTTTTAAAATTCACAATTGATAATTCATCATTCCGCATTTATAATTCATAATTCTCAACTATCTTTGTTGATTCTAAATCTGGAACGGGCAATACTGCCTGTATTCAATATTTAAATGATTTGTTTATGATCGATCAATCTACCATATGCGCAATATCAACTGCTCCGGGTAATGGAGCCATTGCCATTGTGCGCCTTTCGGGTGAACATGCTCTCGACATTTGCGAGAAAGTTTTTACGCCTGTTAAAAGCAAAAAAATAAGCGAACAAAAAGCCAATACCGTACATTTTGGAACCATTCAGGATGAAGGTGAGATTATTGATGAAGTACTGGTAAGCTTGTTCAAGGCTCCTCATTCTTACACTGGTGAAAATTCGGTTGAAATAGCTTGTCACGGTGCCCCTTTTATTCAGCACCGCATTCTACAAACTTTGATTAAGAATGGAGCTCGTACAGCCAATCCGGGTGAATTTACCCAGCGTGCCTTTTTGAATGGTAAAATGGACCTTTCACAGGCCGAGGCAGTTGCCGATTTGATTGCTTCCAACTCTGCTGCCGCCCATAAAGTTGCGCTACAGCAAATGCGTGGTGGCTTTTCAAGCGAAATTGCCGGTTTGCGTGAGCGATTGCTCAACTTCATCTCTTTAATTGAGTTGGAGCTTGACTTTAGCGAAGAGGATGTTGAATTTGCCGACAGAACGCAATTGACCAAGCTGGTGAACGAAATCAAATCTTTGATTGAAAAACTAGTGAATTCCTTTGAATTGGGGAATGTAATTAAGAATGGAGTTCCTGTTGCCATTGTTGGAAATACCAATGTAGGGAAATCTACCTTGTTGAATGCCCTTTTAAACGAAGACAGAGCCATTGTATCGGATATTGAGGGTACTACACGCGATGTGATCGAAGATACCATCAATTTGGGTGGAATTACCTTCCGATTTATCGATACTGCAGGTATCAGAACTACGAAGGATCGTATCGAAAGCATGGGGATTGAACGTACCTACAGCAAGATGAAGCAGGCACAAATTGTGATGCTACTGGTAGATGCCGACCGCGATATGGATCGTATTAACGAATCGCTTGTAAGCGTGAATAAAACCATTGATCGCAATTCCCAGCATCTTGTGGTTTGTATCAACAAAATCGATTTGATTGAAAACCCTCAGGAAATTGCCAAGAACTTAATTGGCATGCAAGCAGAGGACAAATTGTTGTTCATTTCGGCCAAGCAGAAACAAAATATAGATGCACTAACTGCCGAATTGCTGAAATCGGTGAATATGAACAAGGTAAACGAGCAGGATGTAATTGTTACCAACATTCGCCATTTTGAGGCCCTTAAGAACGCCTTGGGCAGCATCGATCGTGTGAATGATGGATTGCAAACCCAGATTCCAACCGACTTCCTGGCGCAAGACATCCGTGAATGCCTTCATTTTCTTGGCGAGATCACTGGTGACATTTCAACAGATGAAGTCCTTGGGAACATATTCAAGAACTTTTGCATCGGAAAATAAAAACTCAATAACACACACATATAAAAGCCCTGTTCTAAGTTAAAACAGGGCTTTTTGCATTATCCTCTCCTTATCCAAACTTTAGCTTAAAGGACTGTATTTTATTCAAGTCAGATACAGTCTAACCAATTGGCACAACTATTTTACACTTATCAAATCAGTGCCCATAAAATTGACACCATCATAGGTTTCTCCTGTTAGAACTACCTCAGTATCTGTTTGGGTAATTCCCGATTCAGAAGTCTTAAAATGTAAGATCAGGTCTATATCTCCATCCAGGTCAACATCTTCAAGGTGGCCATCATCATGCACGATGCCAATATTAGCCGGACCAAATTTTACTGTTGTACAATCAACCATTGTTGCATCAAAATAATCGGTAGTAAGAATGGCTACCGGAATAACACCTTTTGATTTTAAATTAATTGGATTCACATCACTGCCTGGCTTTACGTCCATTTCAACTTCCACAATTGAATGGAATACCTCAAATTCATAAATCCATCCATGAATGATATCACAGTTGTACATTGACAAACGTACTTTGCTTGCCTCCACAATATTAAATACGTTTTCGGTTGGCACAGAGCCCGCACCTGAAGTAGTTCTCATATCCCAACGCACATAATTAAGACCTGTATTGGTAGAAAAAGCATCAACCCAAGTACTTCCGTCCCAGTATTGTATTTTATAAGTATTAGGAATATGGTTATCGCCATGATGCCATACCAGAATGTGATTAAAGCGCACTGTTTCGCCAAAATTGATTACCGCATTTCTCCAACCACAAGGAGCAATATATGGCCTTAGACCTCCGGTAAATGCCAATCCATTGGCCCAGTATCCATAGGATCGATTGCCATCAACAATATCCCATTTATCTCTTCCTCCTCCCCATCCATTATCCGACTCAAGAGGATGTGGATACCCTGATCGACTTGTATTTTCTGCAAGATTTAGTGTGAGATTTTGTAATTGAGATGACTTTGTAAAAGAATTATTTTCGATTACAATGGCCGTATTTTCCATTTCAGAATCACTTATCACATCATTTTCTGTTCGATCGCATTGTGTAAAAAACAATGCAATAGCAAGTATGAATAAGCTTTTGCATAAAGATTTTATGAGTTCCATTATAAGTATTTTAAAAGTTAAAGTCTTGTTTATTGCAATTTCATCCAGAGTTTTAAAGTATGCAGGAATTATTATGACAGTAGAAAGGAACCTTTAGTATGCCTTAAAATCAGTCCTCTTTTTGTAAAGTCAAAGCAGGGAGTGTAATGCGACAGTCAATTGAAACCACTATAATTTTTCACTTCCTAAAATTAAGATGTAAAAAACGTTTATACTAAATAGCGATACCAAATCGGCGAATAAGATATGACATTCGTAATCATTTCTAATGCAAACACATAAGTTAATTTATAAAAGGGTCTTTAGTATAGATTAAACCTTCATCAGGCAATTCCATTAACCCGTCTGATAAATAGATCATTATCCCTTATTCATCTTCAAACATTCACCTGGCATTTAGAATCAAAACCACAGGAGCTTTTGATAAGAGTTTACATCTCTTCCAGTCGCTTTTAAAAAGTTTAAAGCAAACTAAACAATGCAATTTTAAGTTAGATTGATTTATCACTCAACAGATATGAATCTTCCTTTTTATAGAATATCTTATTCAAAACTTCAACAATTTCCATCTTAAACTGATACTTCTGAATCTGCTCTTCTTTATTATACTTATTAGCAATGGTAGAATTCACTCATGAGTATATGTCATACAGATGGGTAAAATTTTTCCATGAGAGGATGTACAGCGATTGAATATTCTTTTCTCTTTCCACTTATTCTACAAATGACAACAATAAATCCCACAAGCCAATTTCCTGTCCTAACGAGATGATGCTGTAGTGATCCCACAAAAAAAATCCCCCTTAAAAAAGGAGGATTAACCCGTTAAAAAATGTTGTTGGTATAAAAAATTTTCGAGGATAGATAAATACTAACAAAATGCTCTTATTTTTGTCAGTAAGCCGAGGCCCTTAATTCCCTTTTAAAACTTTCGTCGGTTTAACTCGAGAATTTGTGGAGCCTCTGCTTTTTTTTTATTTATACCTCTTGTTCTTCTGTTTCTTCGCTTACTTCTTTTGCATTTTCGTTTTTGGTCGAGCGTGTTTTTGCTATGGCCTGATAACGCTGTGTACAATCGTTAATGAAATTAATCATTTCCGTGTACTTTTGGTTTGGAGCAATACGATTCAACACCTCAATGCTTTCAAACAATTGCTCACATGTAACCTGTAGCTCCTTGTACACTTCTAAAGAATCGTAATCCTCTTCAGAAGCCTGAGCTTTGGTTTTGTCTTCCTGCAATTGTAAAAAGGCCGCATTATCATCAAGCAAGTCCTGATACCACTCTGTTGCAGACAAACTTGCAAGTGCTTGGGTATTTTCGGCTGACGATAACTCTTTTGCCAAACTTGCCAATTTAGCCGATTGCTCTGCCCTGCCCAATCGCTGTAAAGACCAGTCGTGTGAGCGAAGCAATACACACAGGTTTTCCGCGGTTTCGGCTATCTCAGCTGATTTGCGATGCGTACAGGCCTCAATCATGTTGCGAAAGGCAATATAAGATTCATCTCTGCGATGATCCTTCTCTTTCAACAACTCGGTATATCGACTGGACCGATTACGATTGGCAACCTCAATTGCTTTTTCATAATTAGAATCAAAACCATCAATAATGGTATTGATTTGTAAACCTTCCTTATCCATTGCTTTTAGAAAGGCAATGATTTCGCCGCAATAACTTAAAAACTCATTTAAGCGCAGCATGCTAAAAATTAATTTTATTATCATACGAAAAGATTTTTATTGATGAACCAACAACATCATCTTAACGAATATAAATTTATATTATTCTGTAAAACACACAAAGTTTTTTCTCATTTTTTACACCTCACATCTATTACATTAAACATTTGATCACTCCGCATTTGCCAGAATTACCAAGCACATCACCCTGCAACATCACAAGTAAAATATTTTATTATTGTCAGTATTTGACAATTCTGCAATTTCTCAGGCATATTGCCAAAACAGACCAATTCCATAGCTTTTTTTTAAAAAGGGCATGCATGCACAAATAGATGCTAATGTCATACGCCCAGAAGACATCTCTACTTTTTAGGAACAACAAATTTTACTTTTTGAAAGGCCCGCACGCTGGCGGATCGAATCATTTATTTTTTTGGGAGGTTCGTCCGCTGGCGGAAGTACTCAAATTTTTTTTTGGGGAAGCTCGTCCGCTCGCGGAACAGGTTATTTATTTTTTTGACAAGCCCGCACGCTGGCGGAAGTGATCATTTATTTTTTTGAGAAGCTCGTCCGTTGGCGGAACTACTCAAAATTTTTTTTTGGAAGCCCGTCCGCTCGCGGAACAGGTCATTTATTTTTTTGACGAGCCCGCACGCTGGCGGATGAAGTCATTTTTTTGCAATAAGATCAATTTAAAACACGCATAAACACTAACAATTCAGCATTTTCATGGCAATCCTCCGTAAAACCAACAGTCTAATTATGGTGATGTATATTCATCCTCTTTCCAGCTGGCAGGATTGTTCTGAATGTATTGTTCTATTCGGTGGTAGGAATCAAAATCACGTATGATGTGATCGTGAAAACGGGTTTGCCATGCGAATTTGGGGTTTATTTTACGGGCCACGGTTGTTACCGATGATTTGAACCCACGAATAATGGATGCCAAATTTTTCGATTGTGCCCCAAAGGTAGAGACGCCATGCCTGGCGTCTTTGTTATTTTTGGTTTGATCAAACGTAGAGACGCCATGCCTGGCGTCTTTTTGTTCGTTTTTATTTAAGACGCGAGGCATCGCGATTAAACCTGATTCTGATTCGTTTTCATATGAGACGCGAGGCATCGCGTCTCTACGGGTATTGTATTTGTTTTTACCGATGGTGATGATGGCATGGAAATGATTGGGCATTACCACAAATTCGCCCAATTCCAAATTCATATCTGGCCTTAATTCGGGTGTTTTTATCCATTCTTTCTGCACCAATTCCCCAATGGCATTTAATTGCATTTTGCCATTGATGATTTCACCAAAATAATGTTCCCGATTTTGTGTGCAAATGGTTACAAAATAAATGGCATTGCTGCCATAATCCCAATCCTTTAACCGGGCGCTGGCTATGCGGTATTTATTTTGGAATTTTTGGGTCATTATTTTCGATGTTTTTCCTGTAGAGACGCGATGCATCGCGTCTCTACCTGGCGTATCCATTTCGTATTATTATTGATTTGCATTGTACAGAGACGCGAAGCATCGCGTCTCTACGGAATACCAATTTAATGAAAATCTGTGATAAATGGGTGGAATCCTGTACAGACGCAAGGCCTTGCGTCTCTACCTGATATGGATTTATGAATTTTTGGGATGCATTTATAATTATGCCATTTAAAATGCCAATCGGTATTATTGATACCCTCACCCAAAGTGAGAGCATCAATGTTTTTTATTTGTATTCTGCCTTTGGTTCGGCGGCGAGTAGCAATTCTTCTTGTTCCTTAGGTTTCCCCTGAAAAACTTCGCGCAAAACCGATTGCATTAGCTTTGTGGCAGCCTCTTTGTTTTTGGCTATCTCCTGCTCCAATGTATCGCACAAAGCCATGAGTTCGTTTACTTTGGTGACGATGGCTTTTTGTTCGGCTAGTGGAGGTAAAGGAAAGAATAAGAGTTGAATATCAGATAATCGGAAACTATTCTTAATTCCCCTCTGAGGTTCATTAAATTGTTTTTTTGTCAATGGAGATAAAAAGTAATATCCTATATATAAGCTTCTCAATCGTTCCATCATCCTTACTACTGCTGTATGCTGATTAATGTATGCTTCTCCAAAATTTTCAGGAATTAATCCTAAATTTCCAACGTCACCTGTTATCGACAACAAGAAATCCCAATGTTGTAATTTTGTTCGCGTTCCTTCACCATTTTTAGGAGGCGAAACATATCTCATTTTATCCAACCTTAACTTAAAGCTATTTGAAGATAAATTACCCATCGTAACAAACTTAGCACCTCTTGATGAGTAATATTTAGCCCAATCTCGTGAACCACTAGATATAAACTCAGTGATAAGACCTAACCTACACCACTCCCATCCTTCAGGCAATTCGTATGGAATTTCCTCTTGGGTGATTGGTGGTAAGGCTTTTTCCTTTTTGATTTTCTTCTCTTTGATGAGTTGGGCTTTTTCGGCTTGGATTTGGGCCAGTAGGGATTTGGCGTTGTTGTCAGCGGACACGCCATGGCGTGTCCCTACGGTATTACGCCATTGCTTGGTTAGTTTGCCTTGTACGGCCAACTGCAGGATGCATTCGCGTAGTTTTTTCACATTGCTCTCTTCGGTCATGAAGGTAGAGAAATGTTCTTGCAGAAATGCCCATTCTTTTTCTACCTCTCCTTCGCTTAATCGATGTAAGGCAGAAGTGATAAAATCCTCTTTTAGCTGTACTCGTTTTTGGGTTAAGTTCTCTAAGGCTTCTACCTCTTTGAAAAGGGTATCTACGATTTGGACGATGGCTTTTTGTTCGGCTAGTGGGGGAATTGGAATTAAGAAATTTAGCAGTTCAGATTGTTTAATCCCTGCAACAGTAACTCCAGTTCCTTTTATATTTAATGTATTGTAATAGTTATAAAAAAAATCATTTTCTATTTGATCAGGTAAAGTTAAGGCCTTTAAATCTTGATTTATTGTAATTGGAATTTTATTAATACATATTTTTCCTAATCCCATTCTAGTACAAATAATTAAATTTCCTATTGGAATAAGATTACTACTACTATTATTCAGACCTTCATTTGATATATAATCAATTGTACTTTCAATATATTTGCCTTGCTTTAAGTCTTTTACACTTGCCCAAGGTAAATCTCCATTCCAATATTTTTGATTATTTTTACTAGGAGTACCACCACCCTTTATTTGGATAATGACGTTTCCTATCTTCTCCCACTCCCAACTTTCAGGCAATTCAAAAGGAATTTCCTCTTGGCTAATTGGAGGCAAGGCTTTTTCCTTTTTGATTTTTTTGTCTTTAATGAGTTGGGCTTTTTCGGCTTTTATTTGTTCCAATAGGGCTTTGGCGTTGTTGTTAGCGGACACACCATGGCGTGTCCCTACGGTATTACGCCATTGTGCGGTCAGTTTGCCTTGAATGGCCAATTGCAGTATTAATCCCTTTAGCTCTTTGGCATTTTGTGGGTATATGCTGAGTTCTTTAAAATGTTCTAATAGTTTCATTCGGTAGCATTTAAACGCTGACAAATGCAAGCATGCTGTCAGGTTATTGTAACATCCTAGCTAAGGGCTTGAGTTAATACATCTACAATTTTGTCTTGCGCGCTGCTGATGTTTTCTTCACTGGCACGGAATTCTTTCAGCAATTCTTCTGGGCTCGCCAAATTATCAGCTTCCTGGTAAGGGTTTTTCACATCCAAATTGTAGCCACGTTTTACAATCTCCTCAACAGGAACTTTCCATGCATATTGATTCTCTTCACGCTTGTTCCACCATGCCTTTTCGCGGTCGAATTCCTTAATGTTGATGGGCTTGGTTTTGTTGTAGCTCTTTACACCATTCGGGTAAGGATGCTCATAGTACCAAATCTCTTTGGTTGGTGTTCCTTTCTCGAAAAACAGCAGGTTGGTTTTAATGCCTGTGTACGGATTGAATACCCCGTTTGGCAATCGTACAATGGTGTGCAGGTTACACTTTTCCAACAGCTCTTGTTTGATGCGTGTTTTTACACCTTCGCCAAAGAGCGTACCATCTGGCAATACCACCGCGGCACGTCCACCATCTTTCAATAGCTTAATGATTAAAGCCAAAAACAGGTCGGCCGTTTCCTTGGTGCGGAACTTGGCAGGGAAATTGGTTTCGGTTCCATCCTCTTCTACTCCACCAAATGGAGGATTGGTTAGGATCACATTCACCTTGTCCTTGCTGCTCCAATCGCTGTATGGTTTGTTTAGGTAATTGCCACGCTGTACGGCTGGCAAATCGAACCCGTGTAACATCAGGTTTGTTGTACACAAAAGGTGTGGCAATGGTTTCTTCTCTACGCCACGAATGCTGCTTTGCATGTTGCGTTCCTCATCGGCATTACTCACCAGTTTCTTTTTGTGATCGATGCTACAGGTAAGGAAGCCTCCTGTACCGCAGGCTGGATCTAATACCGATTCGCCCAATTGCGGATTGGTAATGTCTACCATAAACTGGGTAACGGCGCGCGGAGTGTAATACTCACCCGATGATCCTGCCGATTGCAGTTCTTTCAGTATGGTTTCGTAAATGTCGTTGAAGGTATGTCGGTCGTCGCTGTTAAAATCTATCTTGTTTATCTCATTAATCACCTGACGAAACAACGTACCGTTTTTCATGTAGTTGTATGTATCCTCGAATACCGACTTTACAATTTTCGCTTGCGGATTAATGTTGATGTCAATCTCCTTTAGCTGAGGAAATAGGTTGTTGTTGATGAACTCCATTAAGGCCTCACCGGTTAATCCCTCCTCGTTGGCGGCCCAATTCTGCCATTTCAAGTCTTCAGGTATGGGCGATTCAAAATCATCTATGGTAATTTCCCACTCCTCTTCCTTATCGGCAAATATTTTTAGAAAAAGCATCCATACCATTTGCGAAATGCGCTGTGCATCTCCATCTACTCCTGTGTCCTTACGCATGATGTCGCGTATGCTTTTGATATTGGCTGTAATGTTGCTCATGTATTGAATTAAAAAGTATAAAGACTTTAAGTATAAAATCTCCCCCTATATCCTCCCGATGAATCGGGACAGGTTCTAAAGGGGACTTTGATTTGTATTATTTATAAAACGCTGTCAGGACTCCGACTCTGACAGGTTATTTTTTATTATAAGACCTGTCAGGTTTTAGATACCTGACAGGTCTGCAAATTTAATATTTATATTTCCGAAACTCTTATATTAATAAGGTTACTCTTCTAATTTTTTTCGAACAAAATCCGCCTCCTTATGTCTATTCAGAACACTCTTGTATTCATCATTATCCTTTAAAAAGCATAATGACTTCTTGTAAAATACGTAAGAAAGCAAAACCAATATGACAAATACAAGGCCTACAAATAGACAACGAATTACAAATTGAAGAAAATAAACATCAATAAATTTACTTGCTAATGGAATATCAATTATAATAAAAGAGCTATAAATTGTTGTACAAAACCAAAATATCACCATCATGAAACTCAAATTCTGATTTACTTTTGAAACGGAAAATGGATATGCTTTAGATAAATTATAAAACTGACCTTTAGGAACTCTAACCGTCGCAAAAAGAGGCCTATGAATTATACTCTCTAAATATAACACGTGTTCTTCCCAATTTTTTTGCCATAATTTAGACCCTCTATTTACAAAATACCATCCTAAAGAAAAGAAATACCCAATAATTGAAATAGGAATAATAAAACCAGAAGAAACGCCACCTTTATTCCAAAGTGTAAAATAAGCAACAAAGGTAGCTGCGATAAATGCCCAAAAATATGTTGCTCTCTTCCAATATAATTCAATTTCAAGCTTTCTTGTATCTACTGCGATCGCAAGTGCATCTTTTATATTATCCCGTAATTCCTTTTTATCATTTTCAGCACCGTCACTTTTTTGTTCTTTATAAAAAAGTTTTTTGTATTCTTCTATTCCTTTAACTGGTTCTATTTTACTCATTAATTCTAATATTTAAGCAATAGTGTAGATCTGATCTTCCAATTCTTTCACGGCTTTTTCGAAGTCGGGCCGCTTGCCAAAGGCTCTCACCAATTTAACTGGCGTTCCTATTTGACTGAAAGGTTGTAGCTTTAGAACGGCTGTATCTTCTATGGAAACGATGCCTTCCTCTTCGTATTTTTCCAGGAGTTTGTCCAATACTTCGCGAGCTACTTCGTTGTATTTTCCAAAGTAGTTGCGCTTTCTAACATTGTTGGCTCTCTCCTGCCTTGTTAATGGCGGCTGGTCAAAAGCAATGTGGCAAATCAGATCATAGGCATCCATGTCCTTGCCTACTTCTTCCCTTAAGGCTTCCAATAAGATGCCATGCTCTGCCAGTTCCTTTATCAACTCCTCTTTCTTTTCTGCGGCATTCCACTTTTCGAAGAATACTTCTCGTGAGGCAAACTCACGTTTGATATTCTGCTTGGTATAATCCTTTAAGGATTCGGTGATCAGTTTGCCATCGGCTCCATAATAGTGTACACGTTCGTTGGCAATGGTAACTGCCACATTATTTACATGGTATTTCTTGGGACGATCGTCCTCGTCATCATCAATTGTAATTTCAGGTCTTTCACCATTTATTTCATCACCATCCTGACCTGTTGGATCGTTGCTTGGAGTCTCTTCGCTTTCTTCCTCCTCATGTGGTACCACAGGGTCTTCTGGAGCTGGCTCATAAATTTGAACGGGTTCTCCATCAAAATCAGGATCGGCAAACAGGTTGGTAGCTCTTCTAAAGTCCATAATGGAAAAGAACATTTTTCCTTCAGCCTCGCGAATGCGAGTACCGCGCCCTATGATCTGTTTGAATTCTGTCATGGAACCAATATTGGCCTCCAGTACCACCAATTTTACCATTTTGGTGTCGATTCCTGTTGTCAACATTTTCGAGGTTGTCGCAATTACCGGGAAACGCTCTTCCACATCGGTAAAGTTGTCCAGTTCGCGTTTGCCTACCTCATCGTCGCCAGTAATTTTCACCACATAATGTGGATGTTTGCTCACCAAATCGGCATTCTCATTAATCAATGCCTGGCGCATGCGATTGGCATGATCAATATCTACACAAAATACAATGGTCTTGGCATAACGATCAGTGGCTTTTAGGTACTCCGTAATTTTGCGAGCCACCAATTGTGTTCGCTCATCAATGATTAGTTTTCTATCGTAATCTCTCAGGTTGTAAATTCTATCTTCAACTTCGTGGCCAAATTTGTCTCTTAATCCTTTTGTCGGACGCCACTCATCATCTACTGAAGTATTGATTTTAATCACCTTATAAGGCGCAAGGAAACCATCTTCTATTCCCTGTTTCAATGTATAAGTATAAACTGGTTCGCCAAAGTAGTTGATGTTGGAAACATCTTTGGTTTCCTTTGGGGTTGCCGTCATACCAATTTGTGTTGCCGATGAAAAGTAATCCAAAACTTCACGCCATGCCGATGCCTCGGAAGCACTACCGCGATGACACTCATCAATGATTACCAAGTCGAAGAAATCGGGACTGAACTCCTTGTAAGCGTTCTTGAAATCTTCGTTGCCTGTCAAGCCTTGGTATAAGGCAAAATAGATCTCGTATGCTTTATCAATCTTTCTATTCTTAATGATATGCATGATCTCATTCCCGAATGGAGAAAAATCACCAGTTTTTGTTTGAGTCAACAGTGCATTTCTATCGGCAAGGAAAAGAATACGTTTCTTCACTCCTGCTTTCCACAAGCGCCATACAATGTTAAAGGCGGTATAGGTTTTACCTGTTCCGGTTGCCATTACCAATAAGATTCGGTCCTGTCCCTTTGCAATCGCTTCAACGGTTCGGTTAATGGCATTGGCCTGATAGTAGCGAGGTGTCATGCCATCCTCAGCTACATGATAATCTTGTTCGACTATCTTTCTAACTGGAGCTTCGTCCAGCTGTTCATGCTTTAGATATTTGTTCCATAGCTCTTCTGGTGAAGGAAATTCATCCAAACTCAGTTCTGTCTCTATTTGCCCTTCGCTTATGGTCTTGTCATGAAACAGAAAACCATCACCATTACTGCTAAATACAAATGGAATTTGCAGAATTTCGGCATATTCCAAAGCCTGTTGCATGCCTGCTCCCAAAGAATGTTTGTTGTCCTTGGCTTCGATGATAGCAATCGGAATATCTGATTTATAGTACAGAATATAATCTGCTCTTTTTTGCCTACCCCTGGTGTGTAATTTTCCTTGCACTATGATTCTACCATCAGTAAAAGATTTCTCTTCTCTCACTTGTCTTTTGATATCCCAACCTACTTTTTTAATGGCAGGTGTTATGTATTTGGTACAAATGTCTCTTTCAGATAGGTTCTTCTTATTCATAGTCATTGGGACTTGGTAGTTCTTTTAGGTAACACAAACCCAAAATTAACAAAATATGCAACAAGGAAAAGAAATAGACCTTTTGAATTTTTAGTTTTCCTATAAGTCTTATGTAACCAAAAGTAAATAAGCTTATCAATTGATTTTAGCAACATACGAACTGATACTATTACCCTATTGGTATTTATTGCATGCAAAAGAAGGAGGTACATTCCTGCACCTCCTTCGCAAACATCTATTCTTAAAGCAAGCTTTGTTTAAAACCTCAAATGAAAATTTATGATTTATCCACGATGCAAGCTGTATATGTTTTTTATTTTATCAATTAAAGTGGCTGAATCATGGCAGCCATACCTCCGCCTGGAGCCATTTTTAAGTCATACTGAAAAGTATGGTCCACAATGATTTCTTTCATTTTAAAATCTGTGGCATTTCGATCTGCATTGATCCCATCCTGATAAATGGTCATTTTGTATTTTTTCCCCTTTGGTAAGAAAGAAAGATCAAATTGCAGTGTGCGTGCATCCCAATCAGTCATGGCACCCAAGTACCATTCATTCCCTTTTCTTCTGGCAAGCAACAGGTAGTCGGATATTTTGGCATCCAATACTTTGGTTTCATCCCATACTGCTGGAACTGCCGATAAGAACTTCATGCATTCAGGTTCCTTACGGTAATTCGATGGGTTATCACAAAGCATTTGCAATGGGCTCTCGTAGGCAACATACATGGCCAACTGATGGCAACGTGTTCCCATACTCATTGGACGATCGAATATCGGTTTGTAATTTTTCTTCTGAGCATTGTTCATTGCCCCGGGAGTATAATCCATGGGACCAGCCACCATGCGTGAAAATGGAGTTATCAGGTTGTGTTCCGGTGTTTGTCTTAAACTCCATTTGTACTGCTCTCCCCCATTTACTCCTTCACGTGTTAGCACATTCGGATATTTTCTTCTCAAACCTGCAGGCTTATATGAACCGTGGAAATCCACGAGAATCTCTCTCTTTGCCGATTCTTTGGCAATCTTGTGATAGTAGTTCACCATCCACTGGTCGTCCTTGTCCATGAAATCCACCTTGATGCCTTTGATTCCCCATTTTTGGAACTGATCCAATGCTGGCTCTAACTGGTCGTCTAATGTTTTCCAAACCACCCATAGAATCAGCCCTACACCTTTCTTTTTTGCATAGCTGGTGAGTTCCTCCATATCCATTTCCGGAACGATCTTCAGTAAATCTCCCAGCTCATACCAACCTTCATCCAGAATGATGTATTCCAAACCATAATCGGCAGCAAAATCGATGTAATACTTATAGGTTTCAGTATTAATTCCGGCACGAAAATCAACACCATACACATTGTTGGCATTCCACCAATCCCAGGCCACCTTTCCGGGTTTAATCCAGGAAGGATCTTTAATTTCGCAAGGATCAGCCAGCAACCAGGATAATTGATTGGTTATTAAATCTCCATCTTTTTCGGCTATGGCTATGTATCGCCATGGAAATGTTCTGGTTCCATCTGTTTTGGCAATGTAATCCTTTCGATCTCTAACAAACACATCTCTATCGCCCACCTGTTCTGTTTTATTTGGGTAAGCTGGAAAAGTGGAAATCAGAGCATTCCCTTCTGTTCCATTGAACCACATTCCCGGATAATCTTCCAAATCAGTTTCACCGATCACCAGCTTTGCGCCTTTACCTGTATCCATTAAGACCGGTAAACTTCCCAGATCTTTTGAAGAAAGTTCTCCCAGTGAGGTAAAATCATAATACACCTGGTTGTTGGAATGGAAGCTTCTTTCCTTTGGCCAATATACCATATTGTTTTCCGGAAAATTAAAATTTCCCTTTTCAGATTTCACGGTTATTTCACCAGGCAAGTGAGTGCCAAATCGATAGGCAACACCATTGTTGTAAGCCCTGAAAACCACATCAAATCTCTTTTCGAAAGTCAGTTTCAGTTCGTTGAAGTTTTCCTGAATCAGTTCACTCTTTTCACATACTTCCGGTTTAATCTCTCTGTTTACGGAATTGGTATTCTTTTGGATTACTTTCGGCTCTTTACCCAGGATAACTCCCTCCAGTTCCAGGGCAATTACCGTAGGATTAAGCAGAGGGGTTTTCTTGTATTGCACTGAAAAAGTTAAGTCCTCTCCCGTATGCACTCTTATGATTGTTTTTTTATCTGGCGATTGCAATTGATAGTCTTTTGCAAACACTGCGCTTATACACAGGCAAAGGCTAAAAAGACAAATTATTTTTTTAGTCATGATTCTCGTTTATTTGGTTAGTTCTAAGATTTGTTCTTCATAAGGTGATGGATAAGCAGAAATCCATACTTCCGGTTTGAAATCCAGATTTTCCTTGTCAAATCCCAAAACAAATACTTCAATCTCTTTTCCTTTCATGTTTTCATTTAATGGAAGATAGTAAGTGTAATTGCTATCTCTTTTAGCGTTCACAAACTCCCAGGTATTGGATGGAAAGGAAACGCTTCTATCGGGACATCCCACCAGTTCACCATCTATTTTTGCCGCAGCATAGGCTCCCTCAACTCCGTGTTTCCCATCAATGGCGATTGACAAGTAGCTTCCCTCAGGAATTTCATTCAGATTGAATTTTGCACTCCATGCTTTTTGTGCTTTTTTCCTGTTTGTATGCGCAAATAGGTTGGATGCTCTCCATTTGCTTCTATCCAACATTTGTCCATCCTTCCAGGCTTCAATTTCCACAATTCGTCCTGGTTGATCCCACAATCGGATGTAACGAACGGATCCGTTGATATCAATTCTCATTTCTTCCCCTGCATAATAAGTAAGGGTCTTCCAGCTTTTCAAATCTGTAGAAACTTCAGCGTAATTTCCTTCATCTCTTAAAAGTGGTTGCAAAGAGAAATCATCAGGAACTCTAATCATTAACTGGTCCACATCTGTGATTTCACCCAAATCAAGACGAAAACATCCTCCTTCTACTTTCTGGTCGATATTGTATTTTCTGCTAGGCCAAAATCCTGTCTTCCTGTCGCCATCAAACAAGTTTTTATCCCACACTCCTCTGTCTACAAAAACAGATTGATTAAAGAACGCATCACGTGCCTTTTGAACCTGAGGGATGTTACTTGTACCCGATCTCTCCAAGGAGCGAACTTCCAGTGCATTGTTGTCGGCCGCATAACAAGTTGCCTCATAAAGAGCTTTTGCATCCTGTGGGATTTCAATCTCTGCTAAATCAGCCAATTTTCGGTGAGCTTCCTGCTTCAAGGCTTCTCCTTCAAATTTAAGCTTAAGCGATTTTCCTTTGAGTAATGAGGAAACTGACTTTCCATTAAGAGTTGCTGTGTTGTAATTTGCAGCATTCACAAGCTGAATTTTCGAATTGGTACCAGACATTCCCAACAGCTTGATAAGAGTAGATTTTCCAGGAACATTTCGTACTACTTCATAATCTGTACCTATTACGCCAGGCTCATCGCAATGATTGGAAGTTGCAAGAATCAAACAGGAACGAAATGGCGCTACTTCCACTTCAACTTCACTCCCTGCCTGATAGGAGCCCAATATTTTTTCCGTAGGGTGGAACTGGCGTACTTCAATTTCACCTTTTGCATTCAGTCCAATTTCATGATCTAGTTTTATCTTGTAAGTAATAGGTTCCCAGGTCAAATTTCTTAGCGTAAGTAATCTGCTTGCATCATCTCCCCTTGAAACCGCAGATTTCCCATACTTTTCTTCAGGTAACACCATTCCATTAACCAGAATTTTACCATACTTGCGATGTAGGTTGTAAATTCTTGCCAGCTTGGCAAATTCCTCATCTTTCAATAGCCATGGGTTGCCATAAATCTCCGGTGCCAATATCATACTACGGTTAAAAGCCTGAAGAATCAAATCATCTTCCCAATAATCCAAACAGGAAGAAATACATACCCCATGGTCCTCGGTTAACCTTTTCAAGCCTGGTACTAATCCTCTTTCCAATGCTCCTGCTCTGTGATGTGGAGCTGTGGTGGTATTGGATGTAAACACATCAATATAAGTCTCCTGTCCTCCCCATAAAAATGTTGTTGCATATGGTTTTCCTTTTTTCAAGCCCAAACGATGATTCAGAAGAATTAAATCAGGACTGTAGATTCTGCACTCTTTCATCATTTCGATAAATGCATCTTCCTTTTCCGGACGCAAAGGTCCACATACCGCATCAAATTTAAAAAGGGCAAACTCATAATCTTTACAAAGGCTTACCATCTGATTGATACGTGCCTGTTTTTCCTCTTCACTCTCTCCAAAACCATCGGGTCCTCCCCACACACCCAATCGGGTTCCCATGGCCTTTGCCTTTTTATACATAGGGTCAAATCCATTGGGAAACTGCTTCTTAAAACGCTCTGAATAGACACTTCCGTAAAAGCGCTTTCCATCAATAGCTCCTGCATCAAAAGCATAAATATCCAAAATCATCCCATACTCATCCTGAAGCCATTGGAAAAAATCCAGGTTAATTAAAGTATGCTCTTCAGTTGCTCCCTCATTGGTGTTGTTGATCCAGGAAAAATACTGGGCCTTTGATGGAGTTTGTTCATCAGCCCCCGGAAATACCTTTTCCTGCCCCATTGCATTTTGAATGAGACACCAGAAGACCATTGCTACAATTGTTCTTTTCATATGATTATAATTTGTCTACAGTTGCCATATGGAACTCTCATGAAAATTTTAATCATGCACCTGTGTGCAACTTTTTAATTAAAATTTACATGTTCGTTTCATCTGGTTATTATTTTTTCCATTAGTCAGATGGTCCCGATAACCATCGGGATTACCATTCGCAAATAATCACCCTCGTACGTGAGTTAATAATTATTTACTCATGGACGTTTCATATAAAATTCATTTTTCATGCCTTGGAATCATGTTCTGTGTTTCCCAAGACATGCCCTTTAAGTGTTTGAAACCAATTCTATTCTCTCAATCATTTTAGGGCTAAGTATTTGTTTAAACATTCCCGGAGGAAATCCTCCGGGAATAAATGGTTTTTACCATCCAGGGTTTTGTTCTAAATGTGAAATGTCTATTTCCGTTTGTGGAATAGGCCACAGATAGTGTTTATTCGGATTAAAAGTGCGTTCTCCCCATGACAGAGTTACCTCTTCTCCTGAATTTGGATCGGTATATGTAAGTCCTTCTGGTACTCCAGGCATTACATTTTCTGCGATTTTCCATCTGCGAATATCCATAAGACGCAAACCTTCAAAAGCCAACTCTACTCTACGCTCACGACGTACAATGGTACGCAGTTGTTCTTTGGATTTGCCGGTGGTAATCAAAGGCATATTTACATCCGGGCGCTGACGCACTTCGTTAATTGCATCATAAACTGACTGATCGATATCATCATTCTCTATTTTCGCTTCAGCATAAGTTAATAATATTTCAGCATATCGAATCAGAATAAAGTGTATGGCTCCGTTCCAATAATCTCCGTTGTCAACATCATCTTCAGAGATGTACTTCAGCCAGTTGTAGCCTGTTGCTGTCTTGTTCCATTGTCCTCCTGTTCCATCGGTCAAATCGTCGCCTGCAATAATTTCTTTTCCTGGGTATGTTGCTCCAGGAATGGAATTAAAAACACCACCACGCCAATCATGACCAGGGTAAAGAATCGAGTGAGTCAAACGTGGATCACGGTTGGCATATGGATCGTTTGGATCGAATAATGGTGATACATCAATTGTGTTACCATCAGTACATTCGTAAGTATCAACCAATGACTGCAAAGGGCAACCACTACTCCAACCACCTACAGAGTTAGGACCATAATTCTGCAATGTGAAATTCCATTGTTTCTCGTGCATTTCCTGCAAGTCGAAAATCACCTCTGAATTGTTAATTCCCTTATAGGTAAACATTTCCTGATAGCTTGGATATATGGTATAAACAGCCAAATCCATGACCTCTTTGGCAGTAGTGGCTGCTTCTCCCCACTTTTCCTGGTAAAGCAAGATGCGGGCTTTTAATGATAGCGCTGCACCCTTGGTTACTCGCCCAAGATTATCGCTGGAATAAGAGGTCGGAAGATCAGCTGCTGCTGCAGTAAGGTCAGTAAGCATTGCATCAAGAATTGTTTGCTTTGCTGTTCTTGTACTTTCAGCAGCTTCATCAGGCGTTAAACTATTGGTTATATATGGTACATCCCCAAACAGGTAAACCAAATCAAAATAGAAATATGCTCTTAGAAATTTTGCCTCTGCCAACAAGCGAGCCTTTTTCTCAGCATTTATATCGCTTACACCATCAGCACCTTCAAATATTCTGTTCACTCTTTGTATACCTCTGTATCGCTCTCTCCAACGATGTTCCACATACCAATCGTATGCAGAAGCCGTTCCATCTGCCAAACGGAATCCAGCATTCCATGAATGATGATCCAGAGCATTATCGGTTAAGTTTTCAATGCGTAACAAATCTGTTGAATATCCATAGGTTGTTTCCCAGCTGTTAAAACCAATGGATGCATAAACCGCATTCACAGCATAAACCAAATCTTTCTCTTGTGTAAAGAAGTTTGTTGAAGATACCTGGTCGCTAGGTGAGCGCTCCAGAAAATCCTCGCTACAGCCCGCTAAAACAAATAGTAAAGCACAAGCCAGACCTATTATATTATTTTTCATCTATATAGTATTTTTCAAGTTAAACTAATCAATAAACCACCTCTAGAAACGAAGTTGTACTCCCATGGTATAGGTTGATACCGGAGGATAATAATTTGGTCTTCCATCGTAGGTTTCAGGATCCAATCCTGATTCCACATCTGTTATCGTGAACAGATTGGTTCCTCCAATATAGAATCTCATCTTATCGATTTTCCATTTCTCCAAAACAGATTTTGGAAGAGAATAACCAATTTGAAGATTTTTGAGTCTTAGGTAGGAAGCATCTCTTAGCCAGAAATCATTATACAGGTAGTTGTTCTTGTTCGAAGCAGCTTCCAATCTTGGGAAAGTTGCATCTGGATTTTCAGGAGTCCAGCGATCCAGCACTCTTTTGGTTGTAAAAATCTCATAAGCTGGCCCTTCGTTTGGAGCACCATAGAAATAATTTTCAGCTTTCATGACACCTTGCATAAAGGCAGAGCAATCAAACCCTTTGTACTCCATATAAAGATTTAATCCTACACTGTATCGAGGAATCGAAGAGTCTATTACCTTACGGTCTTCATCGTTAATTTCACCATCGCCATTCTGATCAACCAATTTAATATCACCAGGCTTTAACTGCGATTGGTTTGGCTGGCTTGCATGGTTATCAATCTCTTCCTGCGACTGGAACAAACCATCTGATTCATATCCGTAAAATGCATTCACAGATTCACCTTCTTTCAATATGGTCCATCCGCTTATGGAAGGTTCATTCCCTGCAAAATCTACCAACTCATTTTTTACATCAGAGATATTGAAACCTACAGAATAGTTAAAATCATTAATGGTATTTCGGTGTGTTAAAGAAACTTCCCATCCGGTATTGCGAACTTTCCCGGCATTGGTTTCCGATGCTCCCAAACCTGTCAGGTAGGAAATTGGCAATACCAGCAACACATCTTTTGTATCTTTCTGATACCAGTCTGCAACTACTTCCAGCTTGTTATTAAATAAAGTCAAATCAAAGCCAAAATCAATCATTTCAGTGGTTTCCCAGGTAATATCAGTATTTGCATAGTACCATTGAGAATAACCGTTTACTTCTGTATCATTAAAATTGTATGGATAGTCGGCATAGACTGTAGAAGTAAATTTATAGTAACCAATATTCTGATTTCCTAACTGTCCCCAACTTCCTCTCAACTTCAAATTATCTACAAACTCAAGCGAAGTCATAAAGTCTTCTTCTGACATTCTCCATCCCGCTGAGAAGGACGGAAAAACACCCCACTTATTACCTTTAGCAAAACGAGATGAACCATCGTAACGGATGTTTCCTTCCAGTAAATATTTGCCCTTATAGGTGTAGTTTACTCTTCCCAGGTAAGAAAACAATGCCCAGTCTTCCTGATACCCCTTATTGGTTTGTCCTTCTGCATCACCAGTGTTTAGCTCCACATAGTCATCGCTATAAATATTGTTTCTTTCACCTTTAAGAACGTAAGCTTTGTTTTCGGTTACATCAATACCTGCCAATGCATGAAAAGAATGATCTCCGAATGTTTTGTTATAATCCAACAATGCTTTAAAGTTGATTTCCTGCTGATTCCAACGTCCATCTACCAACTTACTTGGTGTCCATCTGTGAACTATTTCATCAGGATTTTCAGGATTCCTGAAATCATAGGCTGCAGTATAATTCTTATACCTGTTATTCATGCTTTTATAGGAAAGATCCGATCGCAAGGTTAATCCACTCAACACTTCCAAATCAGCACCAATTTTCAAATTAAGAGCCTCTTTGTTTTCTTCATTCATTCCTCCTACTTCCAAACATGCCAAAGCGTTGGTATTGTCCTTGTTCAATCCATAAACACCATTTGGATGTTTCAGTACAGTAACTGGTGAAGTTCCTACAATTGCACCTATGGCACTATTCATCCTGTTTGGTCTTTCATTGTCTCGTCGGTTAAAAGAAACATCAGCTCTTACTTTGAAGTTATCTTTCACCTGAAAGTCTGTATTCAAACGAAAACCAAAACGCTCCGATTCCACATTCTTCAGCATACCATCCTGCTTCATGTGATTTAGAGATAATGCAATTTTTGATTTCTCATTTCCCCCGCTAATTCGAACCGATTGGTTAAAAACCGGTGCGGTTTCAAACAATTCTTCAAACAAATTCACATATGGGTAATTTATCGGATCGTTTCCTTCAAGTGTTTTCTGAATGTACTCCTGCGAGTATTTAGGGTTCATACCTGCATTTACCAAGGCTTCGTTCACCAAGTTCAAGTAATCTTCCGCACCAACCAATTCAGGCAAGGTTGCCGGGGTTTGCCATCCATAGTATCCATTGTAATCTACCTTGTATCCACCTTCTTTGCCTCGTTTTGTTGTGATAAGAACTACCCCATTGGCAGCTTTTGCACCATAAATCGATGAAGATGCAGCATCTTTCAATATGGATACACTTTCGATATCATTTGGATTCACATCACTCATCGACATTTCAATCCCATCAACTAAAATCAATGGATATGTACTTGCTGATAAGGATCCGATACCACGAATATTGATATTCAAGTCTTCCTCTCCTGGAGCTCCACCACGATCCACAATCGTAACACCGGTTGAAACTCCCTGAAGTGCCTGTCTGGCATCCGTCATTGGTTTCTTCACCATTTCGTCTCCTTTTACTGCAGATACAGAACCGGTAAGATTGGCTTTCTTTTGAGTTCCATATCCTACCACTACCACTTCATCTAAGCCCAGTACATCTTCTTCAAGGGTAACATTAATGGTGCTTTGGTTTGCCACGGTAACCTCTTGGTTGAGATAGCCAATAAAAGTAAATACAAGCACTGCTTCATCTGATACATTCAATTTGTAGTTCCCATCAAAATCTGTAATTGTTCCTGTTGTGGTTCCCTTAATAATGATGTTTACACCAATTAAGGCTTCACCATTTTTATCTACCACCTTACCTACCACCAGTTTTTCCTGGTTTTGTTCTGCAGTTATAACTGCCTCTTCATAACTGGATGAAGCAAATGCTGGAGTGACCGTAAGTAATGATACACTACAACACAAGCCTGCAATCCATAAAAAACGTTTCTTTAGCAAAGAGCTTTCCCTTGCCAAACTTCCTGTGATTTTTTTCATAAATTTTCAGTTGGGTTAAAAATTAATAATTGCTTTTCACAAGGGAAGGTGGGAGCATCCCTGGCTCATTTAACTTGTCATTTTCATTCTGCATGAATGATTCAAACAAGCAAACAAAGTCAAACATTGACTTGTCCAAAACAACTGAAAACAGGGCATTACAGCTTGTAAAAGCTGACCAAAATTCTGTACGGAATGACCAATTTGCCTTAAAATCACAGGATTTTGAGCAAGGTCAACTGAGAAATCAGGAAATAGAGACAAAACAGGCTTCTCCTTGTCGCTACACGAAAGTTTTCGGCCTTTCTTTGTTGTCTTTTTCATTAGTGTTCCGAACTCTAGTCGGGAGACCAAAGTGGGAAGATGGAGGTTTGGCTTTTCAATTCCCCTTTTGAGAGCTACTCGTTATACACATTTATTTTCCAGAATATAATTCGAAGGAGAATTAAACGATTGTATATTTAATTCTAAATTCTCCCCTTCTAGGGGAGATGGCGACAGCCAGAAGGGTGTGTTTTTGATTATATTATTCTTATTTCACCCTTTTCCCTGTCGGGATTTTCCCTAGGAGGGAAAAACTCAATTTGAAAATGCTTTAAATAATTCAGCATTGCCATATCAAAATAATTATTTCAGATTTGTTTATAAAGAGTAGTTCTTGAGAGGGGATAAAGGGAAGTGTTTAAACTAAAGTGCTTTTTCGGGTGCACAACAAAGCGTGTTGTAATGCTCTTTGTATTCCGATGGGGCGATGCCAAACTGTTGCTTAAAGCATCGTGTAAAATAAGAAGGCGAATTGAATCCTACTTCGTAGGCTATTTCATTGACACTTTGTTTCGCCTCAATTAATAATTGTGCGGATTTTCTCAATCGAACGAAACGAATCAGTTCATTGGGCGACAAATCGGTAAATTTCTTCAACTTGCGATAGAAGTTCGATTTGCTCATTTGTATTGCCAGATAAAGCTCATTCACACCAAAAGAATTATCCGAAAGATTCTCTTCAATAACGATTAGAGCCTTTTGCATGAACTCATCCTGAGTCCATTCCCTGTAGATTTTATCTTCCGGTGTCTCTGGTTGCTCTTCCTCCTCAACAACTGAAGCCAAGTCTGCTTTTCTTGCCTTCCAATACCAGAAAACAATACCTGCCAATACAATTAGAATTATTCCCCACAAGCTTAGCCTAGCATTCAGGGAGCGCTTGATCTGGAAATGGAATGATTTAAAGTTGTCATTCATGATTCCATCTGCATTAATTGCCGCAATATCCAATTGATATGAACCCCTGTCAAGATGGGAAAAATCCAATACAGACTTGTCTACTGGCAGGTAATTCCAGCTTGAATCGGGATGAAAGAATCGATAAGCGAGTCCATTTTCCTCCTGATGATTGTAAGAGTAGTTGTATACATTAAATATGGATGCTTCCTTTTTCACACCCTGTTCTACTTTAAACATTGGCTTAGGAAGATAGCTGCTTGCCTGAGGATTAATTGAAACCACACCATCATTGCTCCCCCAGTAAAATTCACTATCCTGAGCTTGCAATAACTTAGCATGGTTAAAACTATTCGCTTTTGATCCTCCTACAATTTGATAGCTGGCAAAAAGTTTGGTTTGCGGATCGAATCGATAAATCCCCATTCGGGATCCCAACCAAAAACTCCCCTCCTCGTCCTTTCGGAGAGATGTAAACTCGATTACCTTCTTTGCCGGATTGTAAAATATAGGCTTTGCATTCACATTTCGCAGAAATGCCACTCCTTTGCCTGTAGCAAGCCAAACTTCACCATCATTACCAATGTGAAAGTCTGAAACTTCAGTTCCAAACTCCAATTTTTGTTGATTGAAATAAAGCTCCATTCTATAGGATAGAATCCACCTGTTATTCAAGGAATCAAGGGCAAAATTAATGGAAGGCACAGAATCTAACTTCGAAAAACTATTATCATCAAATCCGTAAACAAAGGTCCCTTTAGAAGAGCAGATGTACAAATTCTCATCAAAACGCTTCAAAGCATAGATGTAGTCATTTTTTGCCAGGCCTGTTTCTTTGGAGAACAATTGTCCCGATGCAACTACCTGTGTATTATCACCTGCCTCTACCGATGTGGTAATGATACCCATATGCCTTGTTCCCACGTAGAGCTTGTCCTTGTACTGTAAGATGGCTTCCACATACAAGTCATTCAAATTCCCGGGGAAAATAGGCACTGAGCTTAAGCACTGCTTTTTCCGATCGAGATAGTACAAACCTTTGCCTGAAGTTCCTACCCAAAGTCTCCCCTTCTTATTCTGAAAAAGTGCATTGATATAACCTGCTTCAGGCTCTCGATCCTGAATATCACTTTGGTATTTTTTGTAGGTTATCTTTTTTCTATCTATTCTATCCAATCCCGCTCTATTGGTACCGATCCATACTGATCCGGAATGATCCTTAAACAGCACATTGATTTGAGCATCGTAAAAGTCATTAAATATCTCATTGTCCCTGTTGATGTAATCCTTTAAGGCATACTTTTCTCCTTCTTTGTATACCTGCTGAATGAATTCACCAAAAGTTCCCAAAAGTATTTCATTGTGTTGCGAGATGTTCATCGAGGAAAAAGAGCCTTCTATTACAGGTACCAGCTTTTCTTCTTGCATCACCCACAGCGCATTTTCGGTAAGCATAACAGGCTCTCTCTCATTTAGAAATGAAATTGCCTTCACAGATTCATGTTGCAGTTCAGGATAGTTTCTATTGAGTACTAATACAGAGTCCGAACTCAATTCTGCTTGCCAAATTCCGCTAGCTGCTGTTCCCAACAGCAAGTTCCCATCCGGCGAAAGCTGTTTACAAGTAATCGAATGATCAAATCGTTTCAGGCCAATCCTGTTCTGATCATCCAATTCATAAATTCCTGATTTTGTACTTAAATAGCTTCTGTTATGAATTTTAAATAGAGTGGTAATCGTCGAAAAATCTTCCGGATCATCAAGCTTATGATATTGTTTGCTTGAGATTGAAAATAAATAACTGCCATTACTTGTTCCCAAAAGGAGTTGATCTTTATTAATCTGATCAATTAAAGTAATGGGATATCCCGTGATAGAATCTGTCATTGGATAGGAAGAAAATACAAGTCCATTGTAAGAACTTAAACCTTCTAAAGTTCCAAACCACATTCCTCCTGTCGAATCCTGAAAAATAGAATAGATGGTGTTGTTTACAATACCATGTTCGGTAGTAAATTTACTTAACTTTTGAAAATAATTTGTCGCCTGAAGCTGAATACTACAGCTCAAGAGAAATATAAAAAAACAAGTTACAATCCTTCTTTGCATCCCAATCATTTACTAAAATTCAAAGATAGAAAAAACAAGAGTGGCTCCCAATCTCCCACATTGTATAACCACTCTTGCAACGCATCTAAATTTAAAATATCTGAATCTTTTACTACCAGTTTCAAGTGTGCATATGCCAAAAATCAACTAGTAATATCTGATCAAAGTATTAGATCGAGACTACCAACCCCAATCTTAACACTTGTGTAAAACAAGCAAAAACAAAGGCTTTCCGCTTGCACAATATGACCAAAAAAGAGTATAAACTGACCAAAGAATCGATTTGTAGCAACAATGTATCGAAGAACAAGAGAATAATTATAGAAATGGGTTTTTAATGATTCTCATTGGCAGATTTAGAAATAGATTATGCTTACATGATGTACACCTGAATACAGGAATAAAAACTTTTCAATAGAGAATGCTCAGCAATTGAATTTTCCTTTCTGCTTTTGCTTAAACTTGATACTAATAATTCCAATAGTTCAATAAGACATTTGGAGGCACTATCAATCAAACCATATTTAAATACTACAATCAGCTATTTACGATTTAGGCGCAAATCGTATTTTATCTTCCCATATCAAAAAGTAAAAGCAGTTTCCTATTGCTAGGAAACTGCTTTTCAGTCTAATTAAATATTTGAAAAATTGATACTATTCCTAAGCTCCCGGAATTCCTCCCATACCAAATACCATAGCAAGAAGGGCAACCGTTTCAATAATTCCCATGGCTGCGATGTACATCCCTGATCCCTGTTTGGCATCTACAGCCAGATTGGCACAGGCAGCAGCACCTACTTTACCCTGCATAATTGCAGAAGCAGCAATGGCAATACCAATAAAAAATGCCCAAATTATCTGATTCGTATAACTGTCGGGACTCAAATTTGCTCCAATCATGGAATTCATAAAAATCATTCCATAAATTACCTGACTTAATGGCATTCCTACCATAGCCAATGCCAGCGATGGTAATTTTTTCTTCTCTTTAATGGCCTGTTTCCACAATCCCAATGCACCCATTGCGGCAATTCCTGTTCCAATAGCAGAACCTACTCCTGCTATACCTAAAGCAATGGCATGTCCTCCAAAGCCTGTTACTACTGTTGATAACATCATTATTTACTTTTTAACGTTTGATTATTTTTTAATTTAAAAGGGGTATACTCGCTACCTGAAAACTCTACAGATGCATGGCCCGCATATTCGAGCATATTCAGACGAACTCCATGCACCAATACCGCCATAGCAGCAAGTATCATATTTAAACCATGTCCCAGAATGAGGACCAAAGCTGCACCAATTCCTGATGCAAGTGTTGAAACACCGTCTCCCAGTGCCATTTGGTTAAAACTGGTTGCCATTAATACAGTAGACAAGCCAACTGCATACAACCTGATGTATGAAATGATATCGGAAAACCCATTGATAATGCTTAAAGGCAAACCAGCCAGTGAGGAAATCATTCCTTTGAAAATATTTTTTCCTGGTTTGGAGAACAATGCAATAAGTGAAGCACCACCAATAAAAAGCCAAATCATAAAATCAGGAGCAGCAACTCCCAGCACCATTTGATTTACGATTAGGTATAGTCCCCAGATTATTGACACCCACCCCAACTGGGCTATTGCTTTTACGCTATTTATATATTTCCAGGCAATTTGTAAATGACCCATTGTGAGATGGACTGCTCCAATTAGAAACATTAGTTTCTGGATGAATATGCTGTCGCCACCAAAACTTGCCAGTTGATCTACTCTTAACAGTTTTAAGAATGACAATTCAGCAATCATTTCTGATCCGAAATAAGTGCCTGTAAGCACTCCCCAAAACAGGATGGCCACAGATAGCGTATAGATTAAACTAAACTCTATTTTTTTAACGAATTTCTGTTTACGATGAACCAGGAAAGTAATCAGTAAAAATACTAGACCATAGCCTGCATCACCTACCAGAATACCGGTGAAAAATGTAAAGAATATCATGAATACCCTGGAAACATCCAGCTCTTTGTATCCGGGAACCAGTCCCATAAAATCCATTACCGGTTGAATGCACTTTGCCCAATTCGATGTTCGTACCAGGGTAGGCACTTCATCCATTTCTTCCTCTGTTGGATCTTCCGTCACATATCCCCAATTGTATTGGTCAGCCAGCTGAACAAATTCATCAATCTTATCTTCAGGAATAAAACCTTTCCAGCATCTCACCTGATTGTCAATGGCAATTCCTCCATACTGAATATTGCGCACATCAAATCGCCTGTTTCGTTCATCAAGGGCATCCTGAAGCACACTTTTTTGGGCATGAAGCTGATGCAGAAGCATTTCCAACTCATCCAATTGGGCATTGGTCGAGCTCAATAAGGATTTGGCATGCTCACACTCTAATTTCGGCATTAAAACCTCATTAAAATCAAGACTTTCACTGGCATTTTCAGAAATCAATGCCAATTGGTTCATATGCTTGTTTTTGCCAATTACATATACATCCTCACGCTTTGCGATTTGTTTTAAGTCCTTGTCATTAAGCTGGTATAATTTTATCCAAATCCCTTTTCGATTCAGCTTTTCGATATCATCAATGGAAATATTTCCCCACTCCTTATACCATTCCAGATCATGCTTTATACTGAGCTTTGTATCCTTCAGTTGAGTTCTTTTTTCTTCGGTTTTCAGGACTTTCTCCATCAAACGGATTTCACCCCTTTCCAAATTGGAATAATCACAAATATCGGCAGCATTAGACTTTGTATGCGGCTCATCATACCTGTCCAGAATAGAAATGGCCTTTTCCAATTGCTTGATCCTTGCATCTACCCGGTTGATTGATTCATCTTTAGCCATCTGGAAAGGAGAAACATGCATTACTCCAAGTTTCCCAAGAACTGTTAGATCCTTATCGACATCTACTGAAGATTCCGGCATCAGTAGTATCAGTTTTTTCATTTTAGTAATCATGGGCTTAGCTCTTTTTGTTTGCTTGTTTTCACCACTTTTGCGGTAGCAATGGTCAATCGTTCATCATCCTGAAGTTTTTGTCCAATTTTTCGAATGGCTATTTTGGCATTAGGTATCCTACGGTTTTCGAATAACTTTACCCTTGCACGAACATCGAGTAGTTCCTCCTCCAGTAGGACAATTTGCTCCTGTAAACATTTGATTTCTGCCAGTAATTGCAATTGGTTCTGCATTAAAATGATGGCATCGTCTACCCACAGTGGAGTTTCCTCACCAATTGGCATAAGTTCAAAATCAACAGATTCGAATTGCTGCACACGCACACCAGCCACATCAACCGGTTTGCTTATGATCTTATTTATGGAGATGAAATTGCTGATATCAACCCACGAATCACTCATTACGGCTACCCAATCACGGGCGGCCAATCGATTCTGCTCAATTTGCTCCCGAATTTGCTCAATTCGCTCAGAAATGCTGTTAACACTTGCCATTAAGGATTTCTCCATGGCTTCGAACAAAGGCAACATTCTTTCCGAAACCTTTAGGATTTTCTTCTGACGAGCCCTTTCGGTTTTTGTATATTTAATTTTTAAGCCTGCCATTATTGCACCTCTTCCTTTTTTGATGGATTTACAACTGAATCAAGTACTGCAGCACCTGCATCTATATTAAATGAATTCAAGCGCCATAAAATCTGCAATTTCAGTTTATAAACCATTAGCTCTGTCATGCTAAATCTCTTTCCCGATTCAATGGAATCCAGTTCCTCCCACAGGTAGTGCATGATTTGTTTTTCACGCACCAATGGATTCCCATTGGTAACAAGTATGGGTAAACGTTCCAGTTTCGCTTGTCGGTTATGCCGTTTGGCCTTTCGCAATTCAGAAATATCCTGATATACTTCACTCAACAGGATATTTACAGCCCCGGAGCCTGACTCCGCCGTATTACTGATATCCATTTGAATATCTGTAGATTCCATAATATGAAAATGCTTACCAGACAACTGATCTTTTGCATCCTGATTAAATTCACTCAACGAAATGGGTGGTATCTCCTCAAAGCTAAGGGACGGCAAACTACTCATAAGATATACCAGGTTTGACATCGCTAGACCTCCTGATTTTTAGTAATTCGTTCCACCAGATCCTTGTTCAAAAGTGAAAACAATCCATCTTCCACATCCTGTGAACTCAAGACAAAGTGCATTCCTTTACTCTCTGAAGAATTCACTACAAGTTTGGCTTCATTCCCTTTAAATGGCTTGATCTCCACCTGCTCTCCAAATCCTTCTTTCAGTAAAAAGGATTCCATGGCATTGGCTGTATCGGAAGGAAGTTCGATGCTCTTCTTTCCCGATATTGAGTCGACCACAACTTTTAATAATTCCTCCAGGTATTGATCCTGTGTAAACAATTTATCTGATTGCTTTTTAAAGGCAATTTTAAGATTTTGGAGTATTGCAATTTTTGTAGCTTCTACCATATCGCGAGAAGCTTGTGCAATAGCAACTTCGGCATTTTTCTCTGTTTGAGAAGCTTTTAACTGTGCTTCCTCAATTATTTTCTTTCTCTCTGTTTCAGCTTCTTCAATTAAAGATTCGGCCTGCTTTTTTGCATTCTCAATAATGCGTAGCTTTTCCTCTTCGCCGGCATTTATGCCTTTCTCTTTTAGCCTGGAAACAATGCCTTCCAAATTTTCTTTATTATCCATTATAATGCCTCCTTTTTGTTTATTTTTTATTCCAGTAATCCTCAATTAACTTCTTACTCAAACCTGTTTCGGTTGGCTCAAAGTGTTTCTTTAGAATGTTCCAGCATTTGTCCAGTGCATCTTCCAATTCTATTGAGTCGCCAAAAGGTTCTTCCAGATTGTAAATAAAATCCTCACGATAACGAAGTAACTTTTGAGAAAATGCATCATTGGCCGCTCCTACTTCTGCTGCCTCATAGGCTTTCTCGGCATCTGCAAGCAAGGAAGCCATAGCTGTCATTATTGGTCGATGATCTTCTCTTGTTTTACCGTTTACCTGTTGCTTTAGGCGCGATAGCGAACGTGCCAGTTTCAGCTTTCCACCTTCCAGGAAAAACTGTCCTTCGGTGATGTAACCTGTATTGTCGGGCACAGGATCTTCCAGCGACTCCAGTGTTGTTGCTCCAATAATGGTAATCGACCCGGCCCCTTCGATATCGGCAGCCACCTCGTAACGCTTCGCCAATTCTGAATATAATGAGCCTGGATATCCTTGCAGCGAAGGAATTTGATCTTGGTAATTGGCTACATTTCGCAGAATGTTCGACCAGTTGGTCATATCGGTAAGCAGTACGAGTACGTCTTTCCCCTGGTCGGCAAATTCGCGTGCCACCCCAAGTGCCACATCCGGTAACATCAAACCTTTAATCTGGGAATCGCCTGCCAGATGGGTAAACATGATGGTTTTATCTATATTTCCTGAATTTGAAAGTTGTTCCTTGAAGTATTGGTATTCATCGAATTTTAGACCAATTCCTGCAAATATGATTACATCTGCCTGTGCTCCCTGTGCAATCTGCGACAGCAAACGATTATAAGGCTCGGTAGGGCTGGCAAAAATTGGTATTTTCTGCGATTTTACCAGTGTATTAAATACATCAATCATAGGAATACCTGTCCACAATGGCTGTTTTGGCACCAGGCGAACAGTTGGATTCAAAGTATCCAGACGGGTAGAAACCTCTTTCTCAAAAATAATTTCAGGACCATTATCGGCTACATTTCCAACTCCATCGAAGCTTCGTCCCAGCATATTGTATGAAAATCCTGCACTTAAAGGAAGTTCATGCATGCGTATTTTTGTTTGGGTACTCAGTCCCTGGGTTCCATTAAACACCTGGAAACGTGTTGAATCTTCGGTAATATTTATAGCCTTTGCAAAGGAAAGACTTTGGTTGGTATTTGCCTCGAGAAGCTCCACCACGTGATTTAGTGCTACACCTGGATTTCCTTCTACAGATATTAAAGCTTTTCCTACTTCGCTTATCTTATTTATCTCTTTTCGAATCATTTTAGGCTTCCTCCTGTTTAATAAATTGTTCTACTTTCGCTGGAAGTTCATTGATTAGCTCATCTCCCTGAGCATTACTGTTCCAATCTCTCCACCATTGACGCAATTCGTCAAACTTGGTTTTAATCAATTCTTTTAGCTCATCATCTTCCATTCCCTGTTGTGAAAATTCAATAGGACTACTAATGAGTTGTTGTACTGCATCATTTATCACTTTCAATCTTTCCGGTCGTGTACAGGCATCCATCTCATGAAATGCATCTTGTTGCATTACACAAAAATCAATGGTTTGTCCTTTTTGATAGCTCACATATTTTTCAACAGGAACCTTCTTTAAGCCGATGGTACTAATGGTTTGATCGATATCATTTGCTTCGAGAAGCGAGTGTAGCATTTTGTTTCTATCCTTCCAGGAAATAAAACTGTCGTAAACCGAGTTGGTATACACCAAAGGATCAATTGCAGGGTACTTCTTTGCATCGGCACGATCTTGCGACAAGCCCCAGAATCCACCTGTTGCATCCATAGTAGCCTGTGTAACCGGCTCCTGGAAATTACCTCCTGCAGGCGAAACGGTTCCAATAAAGGTAAGAGACCCTCCTGTTGCATGATCAGCTCCAGCTCTTTGATACATTCCCTTGATCTGGTCGGGAATGTCCATTGGAAAGGCTTCCGGTCCCGGAATATCTCCCTGACGTCCGCTTCTTTCGCGCAAGGCTTGAGCCCATCGGGAAGTAGAATCGGCCAAAAGGATAACACTGTATCCCTGGTATCGATAATATTCGCCTACGGTTAAGGCAATAAATACACTGGCTTCACGAGCGGCAACCGGCATAGAACTGGTATTTCCAAAAATACACATGCGGTTCATAAGCGATTCTCCTGTTGCAGGATCTTCCAGTTCTGCAAAATCTTTAAATACCTCAACGGCTTCACCTGCTCTTTCGCCACAGGCTGCCATAATAATGATATCTGCCAGGGCGTATTTACAAAGGGAATGCTGCAGTACGGTTTTTCCAGCTCCAAATGGTCCGGGATTTCCCACTGTTCCTCCGTATCCTACTGGTGCCAGCAAATCGATAACGCGAACACCTGTTGAAATTGGCTGGCTTGGAATGGCTCTCTCTTTAAACGGAATTGGTGACTTTACGGCATGACGAAAGGCCAGCTTTAAGGTATGACGATTATTATGAGCATCCAGAACCACCGCAACTTCCTGGGTAATATTTAATTCTTTTTTATCAACAATGCTTTCTACTCTACACTTGCCAAGGCTAAAAGGCACCAGGATTTTATGCTCCATCCTGCCTTCGGGCACCACTCCTATGGCATCTCCTCCACTTACTTCATCGCCTTCCTTTGCCAGGGGAGTAAATTCCCATAATTGCTCTTCATCAAGTGCAGGAGCTTTCATTCCCGGAGCAAGATAGGCTCCCTGTTCACTAAGTTTGTACAATGGGTTTTGAAGTCCATCCCAAATGCTGGTCAACAATCCCGGACCCAAAAGCACCGACAATGGTTGTCCTTTAAATTCAACAGAATCGCCAATTTGTGCTCCTGTTAAATCTTCAAAAACCTGCATCTCCACTATTCCCGCCTCCTTGTTTTTGGGATCGGTATCAATTTGAAGTACTTCTGCCTGAAGTATTTTACCATCTACAAAAACTTCGGCAGTTTCTCCCATGATTACTTCTCCAAAAAATCTAGCTTTAACCAATGAATCCTGAATTGAAATAAGGCTTCCTGTTCTTTTACTATTATCGTTCATAATTAAGATATTCTTATATCCAACAAGCAATTACATCTATTTTATTATCATCATTTGCCCTTTTAGAGATTTCCGGCAAAGCGATTGCTTCAAATCATTCATCCTCTCTCTTTTAGTCCCAATGGGACATTGAGGCAACTTTTCATCATCGCGCCAGGGGCAATTGTATATCTCGTATATTTTGTATTCAATCAGATCAGAAACTTAGCTTCTGCTGATGTTAAGGCATACTTTAGTTAGATTAGCCTATTGAGTTCTTAAACAGCTCTGTTGACAAAGCAATTTACAGGAAGGAATAAAGGAGGGAATATTCGATCAGATCGGAAAACTTCCATGACTTAATTATATCTTCAGCATATCAATAATTAAAGGAAGCTTTCCAAAGAAAATCAATCTCATGTACCTAAAATAATCAAATTAATTCCATGATTTTCTTTCTGATCATCACCACTTGTTTATACTTATAGCGATAGGTCTACTCATCTGATTCAAATTCATTCAGCAAGACCTCGCTGTTTTTATTTACCTTCAATAAACTGCTTACAAAACTCTCTTCCTTTATGCCTAAACTGAATATTGGTCTACTCGAATACTTTAAAAAGTCAACCAATAAACGTTCGCTCTGAGTATTACTAAACATCAAATCCTGAAAGCCTTGTACCAGCAGCATATCTGCCGATATTTTCCTGGCTTCTTCTATCAAAGCTTCATTCTTTCCCAAATTCTCTTTTTCTACAATGCTAACAGAACAGGATACTCCTTCACTCTCAATTAAATCTTTCATTAGCCTGCTCTTTTTGTAAGCCAAAGATTGAGTTAAGTCAATTTTTACTGTAAGGGCTGCCAATAGCTTAATATTGGCATTAAATATCTTTCCCAGAAGGATAGACCAGTTTAATAAGTCTCTTGATTGTCTCGAAATATCAACAGGAACCAGGATATTGCGAATTCCTTTGCTTGTCCACCTGTTGTTTACACTAATTACAGGACAGCTCGATTCCCGCACAATCTGGCTTACATTATTGCTTTTGTACCTTTCCGGCAAAGCATCAATGCGATTCCTCCTGTTTAATACAAGCAAATCGAAGGATTCATTGCTTGTGATCGAATTGATAATGCTTACATGATTTCCAACTTCAACCCTTAACTTTACATGCTCCGATATTTTCCCCTCAAAGTTCATTTTTGCAAATCTTACCAGGCGCACCATCCCCTTTTTCTCAGCCTCACTTTTAAGATCAGGCTGAAACACTTCCGAGATTCCTCCCACATTGGGTACAACGTGAAGCAAAGTAATTTCTGCGCCTAATTTTTGCTTTAAAAACAGGGCTTGATTAAATGCTGTGGTACTTTCAATTTCTAAACTTACCGGTACCAATATCTTTTTAAATCTGTTTGTTGTCATCTTAAAAAAGCATTAAAAATTTCTCACTGTAATCCCCTTGCTTTTAACAAACCATTTGTCAAAGTATGATAACAAGTCACTTTTCTTTTTTACTGATTGATCGATGTGGTAAATCGAGAGTGATTTACTACCTGGCGTTTCCTGACCATTCTCCGATCGATTTTTGGTTTTGACAGATGCATTTCCACAAGCATTTTCAAAACGCTTCATCATTTTAGCTTTTTCATCACTTGTTATGTGGTTGCTATCGAGATCTACCAGCACATTGCACTTTTGTTCTGAGCAAATTTTCTGTAAGCTGCCAAGAATCGGTGTAGATATGGTGGCCTTGTCATTTCTTACATAGATTTGATTGATTTGCTCACCAGGATTGCAATGATTCAAAATGTATAAAGTTTGATTGCTTGCTTCAACAATCTCCTTAAATCGTGGGTTGAATTGTAGATCGGAACTATTCTCTTTTAGAGAAAGAACTACTTGCCAATTTTCATTCCTGTACACATCCGATTTAAAGAAATTCAATAGGTCTCCTTCAAAAGATAGCAGTTCAACACGATCGTCCTGAAGCTGATATTCTTTAAGAACCTTATTCTTTAAGGCATTCAACTCTCCATTTGAAATGTCTTTTAATATGGGTGCAATGTCTCTAAGCATAGAAGATCCAAAAGATGGTTTTTGCCATGTTTGCATCAAATATATTTTTGAGTTTTCGCTGCATAGATATTTTAACGAAAAATCAATTGCACATGCATTTCCTTCCGTGAAGTCTGCCAATATTAGTATCCTGTCTTTGTTCATACCCTTCTGCCTTAATTTTGCTTCAAAAGTAAAAGAGGCTCGTTTCTAATGAAACAGGAAAACACCTATATTTTATGGGGGAAAACCCTACCTGATTAAATTTTTTGGCAAGAATGCCATTTGCCTAAAGGAGCTCAACACTTGGTCTGGCTGGGTTTGAACAGTTAGCAGTGAACAATTATCAATTAGCGGTTGACTGAGAGCTGTATTGATGTGATGGAGACTGAGGAATAGTTGGGGATTTGATCTCAATATAAACAAAAAGACCTGTCAGGTTTTTTGGCTAAAATTTTAAAACTCTGGCAGCATTGTTGCCATAATCCCAATCCTTTAATCGAACCATGCTATGCGGTATTTATTTTGGATTATTGATCTTCTTATTGTACAGATGCAAGACCTTGTGCCTCTGCAATATATTGATTAATGGGAGTTCGGAATTTAATTGAATTTATTCTATCTCATTCACATCTTCTACCAAAAGCTCCTCAACATCTTCAGCCCCTTCGTCGAATAGTTCGGTTTTGCCACGTTTAATGTATTGCGACAAGGCATTCCAGTTATAATCCTTCCCATCTGATTCATGTCCGTGGTTAATCTGCATATCGAACAAATGACTTAAGCCAGCTTTTTCAAATAATTCTTTCATTTGTTCATTCTCTCTTAAATTGGCATCAATAAAATTTTGTAAGGTATCTATTTTCCAATAGGAAATTTCTTCCTTACTAAGTCCGGATATTTCTCCCAATTTATCGCCCTCGGGTGTTGAATGGTGAGTTAAAAATAGGAAGGTTTTAATAATAAGTCGATTCTTATTTATAGTGGTAACAAAATACCCCAACTTACTTTCGAAATAGTATAGTGGAATTAAAATGCGTCCATTGTAAAATTCAATGTGTAAATCATGTCTCAGGTGGTAATTCATTGTCCAAACCACTTCGGTATCGTAGAAAGGTTTAAGCCTGCTTAAAACTCTATAATAGGCATGTCGTTGAATGCATACTGGCAAGTATTTCTTTTTGCCCTTGTATAAACCTTTCAAATCTTTGGTTCGTGCAAAAATCCAATTCATTTCGAAACCATTGCTAACATATCCGAGTTGAAAAACAGCCCTATTCCTTCCCTCTTCCTCATAGAAACTTTCTCTTGGTGCAATACTTTCTAAAGATGATTCCCAATTCATTCTCAATGTGGGATAATCTCTAACCTTTGCATTCAATTTTAAAATGTACACATTATCGTCGAAAAGATTTGTGGCATTGACTGAAAAAGCGTAGTGTTGAATCATTTTTACAAAATGAGTTTCAAAATCACCAATGTATTCTACCATGGGTTGAAAGGCATCCATTAAAAATTCATGGCGTTCGGGGTAATCCTTATTAAATGAGGTAATAAAGTAATTTGCCACAAGAACTTCATAATTTGTAAGTTCAATTGCTTTGCTTTTACACACACAATTCCTTGGATTTGAGAAGAAAACGTTTACAAAATCTTCAAAGAACTTTATACAATTCGATGTATAGTGCTGTTTCTTATAGGTTTTTAATTTTAGAACAAAAACGGAACACCCAAAAGCTCTTATTTTTTCTTCCTTGCTGAGTAACTTGTATGAATCGGCACAATTCATTTTTTCGCAAACTGCCTCAACAATTTTTAAATATTTCTTTCTGAGTAGGCTATTATTATAAGGAGAGTTGTTTTGCTTCCTTTTAACCTGGGGTTTTGCTTTTTTCCTCTTTTTAGCCATAAGATTCAATTTTATGGTAGTCACCTATAAAATTAACAATATAATTTAGAAACAAAGCCATTTCTTTGGATTAATAAAATATCACTGACGATTTCACCTGACAAACCCCTTAATTACTGACAATAACACAACTAACTCTTGAACCCCACAAACATTTAATCGTATTCGCATTAAACATTTTAGATCATCGAAGGATAAAGATTAACAGGATAGTACTCCCCTTTAATTGCAACAGGAGACACATTCCTGCCCTCCTTCTCATAACAACTATTCTTACAAGTGAGCTCCATTTAAAACCTCAAATGAAAATTGATCGTTGGTCCATGGTGCAGGACATCAAAATCGGTTTCAAAATCCACATCTTCATTACTGAACAAATTGGGTCCTGTAATCTTATCGCTAAACAAATAATTCAGATTGTATCCTAATGAAAAATCGATTTTACAGCTTTTTGAATTGCTGACAATAAAATTGAAATAGGCCTCCAAAGAGAAATCTATTGCCCAATGCATCACATCTTCGTTTACGTTGGCATAATTGCATTCATCCTGAAATAGTGCAATATAAATATCAGACTTCCATTTGGGCGTAATGAAATACTTTAGTCTATCCTTAAATGACAATCGTTTATCGCTACGTTCGGTTTGGGTATGTAGTAATTTGTTATTTAATACGCCCAAACCAATTCCCAGGCTATGGATGTCTTTAATTTCTGGATCTGAAATCCAATTGTACTCTACGTCTTCATCTTCCGATTTTTGATAGTAAACAATAGGAAGGTTCAGGTTTCGATATCGGACTCCCCAATATACCGCAGCAATATTTTTGATGGGATGTACTACTTTAAAATCAATTTGTGTGAATTTGGAATCAAAATCATTGGCCTCATCCAAATCTCCATTTCCATTGTATTTTTTTAAACTTGAAGCAAAGCTGGAGTTCTGAAATTCTAAAAAGTAATTGCTCTTTTTGCCAAAATATCCAAGGGCAAAACCAAGTAAATCGCTTGCCAGTCTTTCTTTTGATTCATGGGAATCGGACAAAGCCAAAACCGAAAACAAGAGCTCCACTCCTATTTTCTTTCCCCTAAGTGCAACAGTAGTAGTTTCTATCCAATTGTGTTCACTCTTTAATTTATATTCCTGACCATTGATTTTAGCTTGAAGAAAACTAACATTGTAATTGCAATACCAATAATTATTGGTTAGCTGAAAGTATTTAAAGTTATTGGGTTGATTGTAAAAGGTTAGCTTATCAGCTTTTGATGGTAAGCAAAATGATAATGCGAATAAGAGTAGTGGGAATACTTTTTTCATAGATGTATAGAATCAGTTTGGTTTGTTATGTGTGGTCAATATCAAAAACGAAATTACACACATCTGCATTGATTCAAAGCCAATTCCAGACTTAGCCAGCAAACTGTAATTGTTATTGTTTGAGCCAGGCATATCATTTAGCGAATAATGAATTCTATGGCACATTTACAGAAGCCAGGTGCCTAAATGTATTTTTAATGAATTTACATACTACCCGATACCTAAATAAAAGCTCCTTTTTTTAGTATAGTGTCAATGTAGCGTTTACGGACTATATCCAATGAAGCATACCGACAAACACTCTAAAATTTAATACCCCAACAAATATTAAAATCATTCCAAAAGGCACAAGCTATTTTTTACCAGGTAAAGCTTCATTTTAATTTAATAAATAAGTTCTGGAACTTATCAACATCACTATTGCACTTCGATAATTTAGAACCCCTTTTCGATAATTGAAAGACCAACACCTCTAATTCTGAAGAAGCAATTTGCATCATTTACTTACATTTAGAAGTCGATAAAATTAAACAAAACCCTTAGCAACAAAGGCATTTTGCAGTAATAACAAAATATTATAAAAATAACTCTAAAATCTGTTTTATGAAGTTATCAACAAACGAAAACCAGACCTTACTGGATAAAAGGATAGAATACTGGGAAAGCTTCGAACATTACGATGGAGAGATCGAAGAATTTAAGTCTATGATAGATTCTGTGTGCGACGCTGAGACAAGCCTGCACATTGAAGATACAGATGAATACTCGGAAATCAGTAGTGATTGTAAAACATTGGTAGAAAGACTTAAGAGTGTCGCAGAGAATTCGAATCAACTTAAAGATGAGATAAACCATTCTCACAATTTAATTTTTGAGCTAATTGAGTCTGGTGCTAATATTGAAGGTGAAATCAAAAAGGCAGAAAGCAACATTAAAACCTGCTATTATCTATTCTTTTTAATCATACCCTTATTGTTTATTGGCAGGTATAAAAAACGCAAATTAGACCTACAAGCAAAATTAGAAGACAAAGACAAAACAAAAACGGAATTAAAAGCTAAAATATTTGCAGCTAAAGACGAATTAGAGAAGCTAAAAACTTCTTTTTCTGAGAAAGTTATTTCTATCGAGAAATTAATAACCGATTATTTCATAAATGAATTAAACCGTTTTGCAATCAAAACCAAAGAACAACTGATTAAGAAATCGGTAGTTAATTATTACGATTGGGATGAAGCGGTTTGGTCGAAATGGACAGAAAAGGATTTTAAAATAAATTCGGAATTGTGCATTGGTAAATTTCAGGAAAAACGTACCAACCTTTCCTTTAATTTACCTGCATTGGTCCCATTTATTGGAAAGCGAAAAACAATAATACTTGAATCGGCAACAGGCAATTCGAACCAGGCAAAATCCTTATTCGAATCCTTAATTATGCGAATTGCCCTTACCCTACCTCACCAGGTATCTTACACTTTCTTGGATCCAAATGGTTTGGGTGAAACTTTTAGTTCGATAGCAAAAGACGTTGAAGTTCGCGAAAACAATGGAGATACCTATCGGGTTTTGGAGGCGTTAATGGAGGATACTCAAAGAATTATTGCTACCTATGGTTTATCTAAACAAAGACCTTTTGATTCCATTGCGGATAACATCCTGATCAATGAGAAATTCGAAATGATTTTTGTTGCTGATTTTCCCAAGCAATACGATAGACGAGAAATTGAATTGTTACAAAGAATTGCAAACAATGGTCCTACGGCGGGTAAATATGTATTTATTCATCACAATAAGAACTTTGAATTTCCACGCGAATTAAGCATGGATATTTTTGAATCGACTTACGCTCTTAATTTTAACAATTTAAACCAATATGGTGGTGGCGAGTGTGAACTGGAGTTCATTCCGGACAGCAAACCAAACGAACAAATTAAAAAGGTTTTAATTGAGAAGCTTAAAAACAGCAAACCTCCAGAGCGTAAAGTAGAATGGGCTGATGAAATTGCCCTGGAAAAAGACAATTGGTGGCTGGAAAAAGCAATCGAAAACATCGAAACCCCAATTGGGCGAAGCGGTAGTTCCGATAAGCTTAACATTTGGTTTGGAGCCAAACAATCAGAAGGTGGACGCCCTTGTGCGCATGGAATGCTGGCTGCAATGACTGGTTCTGGTAAATCCAATCTATATCATGTTTTAATCTTAGGATTAGCCATTCGATACAGTCCTGCCGAGTTGTCGATGTATTTAATAGACGGGAAAGATGGTGTAGAATTCCAATCCTACAAAAATCTACCACATGCCGAATTCATTTCATTAAAATCGCAACCCAAATTATCGCGAAGCATATTAGATGAATTATTAGAAGAAAAAGAACGTAGAAATAATCTATTCTCAGATCATGGTGTAAACGACTATGTAAATTTCAAAAAGAAACATCCAAAGGAAGTGTTGCCGCGAATTCTCTTGCTGGTAGATGAGTATCAGGAATTGTTTGAAGGAGACAAGGATGGCTTGGCTTCAAATACACTAATGGCTATTGCACAGCAGGGACGTAGTGTTGGTATCCATATGTTTCTGGGATCACAAAGATTTAATGTAGTAGGAATGCTTCATCAGGCAGCTATTATGGGGAATATCCACATGCGTATTGCCATGAAAATGTCGCTTTCCGATCGTCAGGCCTTAACAGAATTTGGCAAGGAAGGAAAACTAATTATCGGCAATTGTAACCTGCCTGGTAAAGCAGTTATTAATGATCAGAGTGGTGATGATGGAGCCAATCAATTTGGTAAGGTGGCCATTATGACAAAACCTCAGCGCGACGAACTTATCGATCAGCTAATAGTTAAATCCAAGGAAAGTGAAATATCTGAGGATTTATTGACAACCAATATATTTAATGGATCGGAACAACCGGATTTACTTGATAATCCTTATCTAAATCATTTGATCAAATCGAACGATTGGTTAAGCGAGAATGAACTTCAGGACTTTGCACGCAAGGAACTCCACAAAGGTGGTTTAGGCGAACCGGATTGGTTCTCAGGCGAACAGCCTGTTACAGGTTGGTTGGGACAAGAGTTCAACGTACGTGGTTATTCTAAAATAATTGTTCGTCGCAGACAGCGCGAAAATGCATTAATGATTGGAGATAATAATGAAGCACGTTTCGGAATGATGCTTTCCTTAATCACCAGTTTGGTCTTGAACCATAAAACTGAGAGAAATGTTTTCTATATTATCGATAAAACCATTAAGGGAGCTCCTTGGAATAAAGCACTCCGCTTTATTACCGATGACTTGTTAAGTCCATTGGGAATCAGTGTTAAATTGATATCGAAAAACAGTGAAATCAACGATATCATTCATCAAATTGACCAAGAGCTTGAACAAAGAAAACAATCTGAAGAGCCTGAAGAAGAAGCTAATATTTTCTTATTAGGGGCTGATTTAGACAAATCGGATGATTTTTGCCAGGTGCCTAATAAGTATGGTACAATGGAGGATTCTGAATTGGGTAAGTTACTGCAAAAAATCTTTACCAATGGACCTTCGAAAGGAATCTATTCGTTCTTTTCTTTCGAAAGTGTGATGTCGATGCTAAACGTTATTTCAAAACGAAATATCGATTTCTTCCGTCATCGCGTAGCATTACAAATGTCTGAAGACGATTCATTTACTTTCTTAAAGAAAAGAGATGCTTCTCGCCTGCAGCTTGATGGTAAAAAGCCTATCTGTGGTTTCTATATTGATATCAATAACAACAAATCATCATTCTTTAAGCCTTATTGCTTAAGTGACAATTTGTATCAACAGATATCAGAAATTGGTCAAACTCTTAAAAACAGGTAATTATGGGAATGGATGAAGTACATAATGTGATGAACATCTTCACACAAGAATTGGAAGAATTTAATGAATCCGTTAAAATCTCTTTTGATGACTTAAAACAAAATCACGATGCCGTTTCACCAATTTGGAACGATTCTATGCGAAAGGAATACGATTCTAAATGGTTATCGCTGGAAGAGAGAATTGAGCAATACATTGGCTCGGAAGGAAATTCCTATGTTGAGGTATTAATAGAAAAAATAGAAGCAATTAAAGGATATTTATATGGCAGTTAATGTTGATCATTTAAAAGAAGGTTTAAGAGAATATAATCTAAGCCTAAACAATCATTTGGAACAATTGCAATCTGACTTTGACTCTTTAATGGGGCATTACGCTCATTTTAAGCAAGAGTATGAAGGTCAGGCTGCAGAAGAATTTAAAACCGTTTGGGAACAAACCGCAATATGGTTTGACGACTATATTAAATCAGCTAAAAATTTAGCCTCTACATTGGAAGAAAGAGTTGATTCCCTGGATCCTATGTAGTGTATTCTGTTATGGTAATTGATTGATTTCAATTGCCATAACAATTTTAATGTATAAAGTTTTCCTCTATCCTTTTTAAATATCATTATTATGGGAATTAATAATCCGGATGTGCTTGTTCCAATTCTTGATGAGCTAGATGACAAATTTAAGCGATGGAATTATTTAGCGTCAGATATTGCCAACGAATCGGAACAACTGCAAAAAATATCATTCGACCAGCTTAGTAGCAAGAAGAACAAAGTTTTTCTTTTAAGCAACCAGGTAGAAGATGATTTTGAAGCCATTAAGAAAGTTAAAGATCAGATTTCCAACTTGGAACGTCAATGCCAAAAAGAACTGGACGAAACCGATAGACTAAAAAAACAGACCTCTAAGCTATTACAGTCATCAAAATCGGAACTCTCCTACTGGAATGAGGAATTGAAAAAAGCAATTTCCTGGTTAGAAAGGGCACAAAACAGGCTTAAGAAAGCCATGGTAAACCTGAAAAGAGCACAAGATGAAGTAGAGAGAGCTACCATTGAAAAACAGAGAGCTTTAGAAAGACTCAATAGATGTGAGAGCAATTACACAAGAGATAAAGAAGGCAATAAAGTGTATCCTGACTGTAGCTATGAAAGGGGTATTTATAATGACGCGCGTGAATATTATAACAATGCGGTTTATCAGCTAAATTTGGCAAAGCAAGAAGTAGAAGCTGCCCAAGAAGAAGTGCGAAAGGCCGAAATTTGTCTTACACGTTGCAAAAAAGGTGTCGACCTTTCAGATCTGAGCGTAAAATTAGCAAGTAAATCAGATAAATTGGCTATAGAGGCCTTGGGAAAAGCCGAAAAATCAGAGGAAGAATGTCATTCAGCTAAGATGCACGCTCGAAATGCAGAAAACATTGCTTTCGAAGAGAAAAAGCAATTGGAAAAAGCCCAAAGTAGTGTAAATAGAGCATCGGAACAGTATGAAGAATCGGAACAGAATTCGAAAAGTGCATTGGAATTAAACGATTCTGCTCAAAACTATTGCTCAAAAGGGACTCAAGAATTAGAAGTCCGTGTTGATTATTTAAGAAAATTTGCAAACTCGGTTAGCATACATCCGAAAAAGACAAATTACAATTCTAATTAATCCGCGCAAAAAGCTCATAAGCCGTAAATCATGGATAAATTAACAAAAAACATAGAACTCCAACTTTGGGATTTTGGACAAAACACCAGAACACTTCAGGAATCGAGACAGGAAATAGCAAGTGGATGGGAGGATAATGCTTCTCGCGAGCTCAACTCACGTTTCTTTAATCCACATGAAAACGATTCAGAGAAATCAATCCGTTTTCTTCATGATCAAGTAGATAATGTAAAACAAATGGAAAATGAGTTCGTGATTATTGAAACTGCAGTTGAAGAGGCCAATAGACTATCTGGTGAAATCGATAGCTCACTACAATACAGTAGAGCAGATATCAAACATTCCTATCATACATTAGATGAATGTATTTATTCCAAGAACCGATCTCTTGATTACTGTAAAAACACTCAGGACAAATTGAATAAATTGGCAAAATTGAAGCAATTGCATAATTCTGGAAAATATTAATACATCAAAAACATTGGTTTAGCTGAATTGCATAAAAAGAAAATAATTTGCCAAAACTAGTTAATAAGCTAGTAGACGATACGATACTAATAAGAAAAGGAGGTGCTATTACACCTCCTTCTTCATTTATCCCTTTACTACAGCCAAATGTTCCAGTTCTACTCGAATTTTCACCAAGTCTTTTGGGTTTTCCATTACCTGATGGATGTCTTTATAGGCACCGACATAAAATCGTCGCAACTGCAAATCTTAATAGATCTGGAATAACCTTTGCGACGAAATAAATTTGGAATTTAATTTGTCCTCACCAAACAGACCACTAATCTTTGCACAACTTCCTCCTTATAAAAGGGAAAAGAACGCGTAATGTAGAAAAAATGCATGCCCCATATTTTTCATTTGCCTGAAAGGCATACATCATTCTAGCCCAGGGCAAGGGAGAGAAAGCGACCGCCGCCCTGGGTTTATAGCACCGTCATGAAATCGTCGCAACTGCAAATCTTAATAGATCTGGAATAATAACTGCGACGAAATAAAATTGGAATTTAATTTGTCCTCACTCTAAAAAACACTTCCGCCTCTACCCTTCTCCCTAGTTTTAAAACACTAACACCTCACATAGTTACAAATGGATGTATTTACCTGATAAACAAGCAAAATTAAAATATTACTTACGCTTTTATTTGGAAATTAAAGAAATAATTCTCTAAATTTATATAACAATTCAACCAAGAAACTACACGAGTAGTAAATCATAAGTGGAATAGATTCTACTATATACTTTAAATACCGAAAAGACCTTCGGGTCGGTGTATTTTACATTTGCTGAATGACTCCCTCGATTCCGTTTTGCATCGGAACTTCGCTGTTAGCAATATTTAAGCTCCTATTTATTGGACCTGCATGATCTGCAGATTGGTGTAAATGTGCAAGAAATGGAAGAATACACTTCCAGAGAGCAGGAAAGCCAAAAATTACCAGAGGTAAACCCTTCCAGAATGGAAATAGGAAGTCCATAAGTGGAAATAGATCCTCCGAGAATAGAAATAGATCCAACAAAAAAAGAATTAAACTGTACGAAAATGAAAATAAATCGATCCAGAATGAAGGAAAATCGATTCAGGATGGAAGAAAATTGATTCTGAATGAAGGAAAATCAATCCAGAATGAAGGAAAATCAATTCAGGATGGAAGAAAATCGATTCAGAATGGAAGAAAATTGATCCAGATTGAAGGAAAATCAATTCAGAATGGAAGAAATTCGATTCTGAAAGGAAGTAAATCGATTCCGATCCTAGGAAAATGGAAGAAGTCGGTTGCTGATTCGAAAATGTGTAAGGGATTAAAAACGAAATAATTTACTATTGTTTTAATTTGGAGTAAACTACTTAAACTTTATAAAAATGAACAGAGCCAGTAATTTAAAATTAGATTCTTATTTGCAAACACAAGAGGCTTTGAGCCAGAATGTGAGCATTTATGAAAGCAATGTGAGCATCAAAGTCCAGGTAGATCAATTTACTTTTGATTTACAAGGCTTGTTGAAATTGAAAGAGGAAGCAGATCAGTCCATAAAGTGGTTGATTGATGAAAAAAATACCATTAAGAAAGCTTTGGAGCTGAAAGTCTATACTCTTTCCAATGCCTTGGTCTGTTTTGCCAACTCGGTATGCGATAGCGAGATATTGGAAAAGGCATATGTTTCGAAAAAGCACTTAAAGCGGCTCAACGAATTGGATCTGATTGATTATTACAAGCAAAGCATCGACATAGCCAAAGAGCATATAGCAGCTTTGGAACCCTTTGGCATTAGCAAAGCAATTGTTGCAGATGTAGAGAAGGATTGCAAAACCTTTGAGCAAAAGCGATTCAAGCTGCTTGCTTTAAAAGAGGAGAAGGCCAATGCAAAAAATGAATACAGAATGCTACAGAAGAAGATCAATCAGCTTTTGAACGGCAAGCTAGACCATAGCATAGAGAATTTACGCTCTCTCCATCCCGATTTTGTGAAATACTATTTTGCTACCCGACAAAAGAGCAAAGAGATACAACATCATTTCGATGTGTTGGGCTACCTAAAAGACAAAGCCACAGGCGAACCCATTGCCCTGGGCAAGGTATGGGTGGAAGGTTTGGACCTATCTACGCACATTACTGCCAAAGGAAGCTTTCGATTTAAAGATTTTCCTGAGGGGGAATACCAACTGATTGTAGAAAATATCAATTACAAAAGCTTGTGCGTGCCCATTCGCCGCTACAAATCGGAACAAAGCAAAATGTATTTGGAAATGGAAGCCATTCCCTTAGAAGCTGAAACTTCGGTGTAATCAACATACAAATATAGTAGGTGTTTTATCCCCTGCTAAGCTTCGAATTGTACCTAAAAGGAAGCAAACAAAACCAAGCTGTGGCAGTAATGTCAAAACTTGGTTGATATTCCATCATAATTATATAGATTGATTCTAATTTTCTTCCTGAATAGTGCGCAAATACCAGTTTATGGGTAAAATAGATAATTCTCTTAAAATTTATTACTGTAAAATATTTGCTTTAAAAATGATTGTTTATAAATTTGATTTTCACCACACATGAAAATGATGTGAAAAGAACAAAGGAAAGATTTGCCAGATGTGAAAATGAGCATGGGACATGAAGCTAGTAGTGCAACTGAGCGTTATACTCATGTTGCAAAAAGCGAAATTTCAAAGTTTAAAAAACCAATAGGTAATATTTTTAATCACTCTACCTAAAGGTTGGGTTAGCCACCCAAACTTAATAAATAAACAAAATGATATAATCTAAATAAACCAACTAGGTTGGGTTAGCCCAACGTTGGCGTGCATTAAGAAAGCATACAAATATGTATGTTGGTTTTAAATAATGAGCTTATCGATTTAAATTTGCGGTAAATAATAATATTGAAAAAATAAAATGCTAGATTTTCATAAACTAAAGAATTCAATAGAAAAGGGATTATCAAACTCAGTGTATTTAAGTAAAGAGTTAAGTGGTGAAATAAACGGTCTTATAACTGCTGAATATTTTATAACTACAAATATCGCACTTGCAATTAACAGTGATTTCAATAAGAACTCGAATAACGAGTATTCACAATTCCTAAAAATTGTCATAGAAAATAGAGTGAATGAATTCTATGACAAGTCATTTCCTGAATTTAACAAAGACTTGTTTAATATGGAATTGTTTAATGCAAGCAACTTAACATTAAAGAATCAGAATTTAAGATATAAACGAGGGAAGATTGATATTGGTATTTATTCAAACAACAATACTCCAATTACGCTAATAGAAGTGAAAAAATATTCTCCAACTCCAGCAGAATTCGGAAAAGATTTAAATAGGATTAGAGCTATAATAGATAATATTGAAAACACAGGAAGCTCTATAATATCAAAAGGATATATTGCTTTTGCTTTCCAAAATGATAAAAGATATAAAGGAAGTCCTAAAACAAGAACTAATAAAACGATCAACAAATATGAAAAAATAATTAAACAAAACGGGTTAAAAGATAGAGTCTCTATTTCAAAATATATTTTTTCTAATTCTTATAACGGAGATTTAGAAAGGGATGATTATGCGATTAATGATAATCATTTTTTTGGTGGTTTGATAGTTGAAATCAATGAAAAAACGTTGCCCAACAGCGGGTCATAGCGCATGCCGCGGTTTGGCTCGGCTGGATACGGAAGTGAGAATTTGAACGACAGAACAATAAACAACAGACCTGCGGATAAGGCGGCACGACGCCATACCCGCTAAACGTTAGGTTTCATGCAAAAAGAGATACAGCCAACGCGCATTTAGCACATTTACAAGCTCTAACACACTTGCTGATTCTTCAGCTTGTAAAAGAGCCAATTTTTTGCCAACACACAATTAAAATTCGAAAAACAGTAGTAAAATGACATATAAGATTGAATTCAAAGGTACAAGATGGTATAAATGTGATTTTCATATCCATACAACTGCTAGTGAATGTTTTCAGGACAAGGAAATTACAGCAAAACAATGGGTTGATAAGGCGATTGAGAAAGGACTTGATTGCGTTGCCATTACTGACCATAATTCAAGTCTTGGAATTGATGAAATAAAAGAAGCAGCAAAAGAATATGGCTTAACAGTATTCCCCGGAGTTGAGTTAACATGTGATACATCCAAAATTCATTTATTAATTCTATTTGACACTGATAAAACTTCAGCTGATGTAAATTACTTCTTAGCTAGAACCGACATAAAAAGTGAAGATTATGGAAAACAAGGAACCATTACAACTAAAAGTATTTTGCAAATTGCAGAATTAGCACAAAATGATGGAGCCCTAGTAATTCCAGCACATATTGATGAATATAATGGATTAGGTGCGATAAGTGTAGATATCTTAAAAAAACTGTATTCAGATTATGGTATCAATGCTGTACAAGTTGTGCATAAGGAGTTTTTAGAGAGAGGTTTCCAAATTACAGGAAATAGTGAGTTAAAAGCCTTGCTTAATAACTATTATTCTAATCCTAATCCAGCAATAGATGACGCTACTATAAAAGAATGGTATACACCAGTTAAATACGCTTTGGAGGCTAACTTGGGAATACTTACTTTTTCGGATAATCCACATGAACCTAATAATTCAAAACATGGACTATGGGGTATTGGCGAGAAGTATTCTTGGATTAAAATGGATAAATCACCTTCTCTTGAGGGCTTAAGACAAGCTTTTTTATTACCAGATTTCAGAGTTAAAAATATGTTTGATTCTGAAGATAGACCTTACATCCTTCCTGATTTATGGATTAAGTCTCTAAGAATATCTAATACGACCGTAACAGATGATTCACATCCATTGCAAGTCGAATTTAGCCCACAGTTAAATACAATAATTGGTGGTAGAGGAAGTGGTAAATCAAGTATTCTGAGGTTTATAAGAGGAGTTTTTAATAGAAACGAAGATATTCAGACGTTAAATGATATCTTAAATGACCAAGTTGAATTCTATAAGAAAACTGATAATAGGACAAAGAAAGGTGTATTGACTGATACATCTGTAGTTGAAGTTGAATTTGTAAGAAATGAAGAATTATACAAAGTCAGCGCAGAAAATATAACTTCATCGACTTCACAAGACATTAGTATTTTCAAGTTTAATTACTCGTTAGGAGACTGGGAAGTCGAAGATTCTGAGGGTTTTATTGATTTTCTTCAATTTGAACAATATTCACAAAAACAAATTTATGAAATCGCTCAGGAACCAAACTCTTTACGTGAGCGAATAGATAACTCAATCGAAAATTTTGTACAGCTGAAAAGGGATAGACAACTTTTAAGGACTTCTTTTCTTGAAAAGGCAGCTACATTAAGAACAAAATATCAGCAAATAGCAGGCAAAGGAAAACTTCAGACTGAAATAAAAGATATAGAAGAACAGATTAGAAAGTATCAACAAAGTGGAATATCTCAATTGTTAACAGGGAGAGAAAAATTTACAACTCAGAAAAGTACTATTTCTAATTTCATGAATAAGCTGAAAGAGAAAGAGGATTCATTAATTACTCTTATAAATGATTTTCAACTTGAGGATATAAACTATGTAACCTTTGATAAAATACATTCCGATGAACTCTCATTGTATTCAAAAGACACAATAGATACCTTTATTCAAATTAAACAAGGATTAGAAAATCAAAGAGTAAAACTTAATAAAGCTCGCGTAGATTTTAGTAATAATGTAGTAAAATCTCAATGGAAGAAGGATTTTGATGTTAATCAGGCAGAACTTGAGACAAAGAAACAAGAGCTTGAAAAAGCAGGTATTAATGACATTGCAAATTTTGAGAAATTAAATGCAGCAAAAGAAGCTAAGGAAAAAGAGCTAGCAAGTGTTGTAATAATAGAGCAAAGTATAGCCCAAGAAATAGCACAAAAAGATTCATTTCAAGAACAGTATTTATTGAAAACAAAGGAAATAACTTCTTTAAGACAATCTTTTGTTGCTCAAAACATGCAAGATGATAGAGTAAAAGTGTCTGTTAAACCGTTCCGTAATAAAACTGATTTCGAAAATAAATTAAGGTCAATATTGCAAAGACCTAATTCCTATGATACTGATATAGACAACTTAATTAGTTTATGTTTTCAAGGTAATGTTGAGCAAAAAATAAAATCAGTTAGAAAAGTGTTTAAAGATATTCTGGCAGAAACGACTGTAACAGATGTCGTAATATCGGGTCATTTTATTAATCTGGTAAAAGGTTTATCAAATGAACAAATTGATGAAATAGAATTATTGCTGCCTGAAGATGAAATAGAAATTCAATATAAACCAACAGGGGCTTCGACTTTTAAACCATTATCAACAGCTTCCGCTGGTCAAAAAACAACAGCAATATTGACATTCATATTATCTCAAGGTCTAATACCATTAATTTTAGATCAGCCTGAAGATGATTTGGATAATAGATTGGTTTATGAATTAGTTGTTGATAGGTTAAATAAAGCTAAAGACCATAGACAAATAATAGTAGTAACTCACAATGCAAATATTCCTGTAAATGGCGACTCTGAATTTATTATATCTATGAATTCGGAAAGCAAAAAGTTAAGTAAGATTTGTTCTGGTTCCGTTGAGAAAGCAGAAATTAAAAAGGAAATTTGTGATGTGATGGAAGGTAGTGAAAAAGCTTTCAAAATGAGATACAGGAGATATGAACACATAAGATAACACCCCTTCGCAACCATACACATTGCCAAGTCGCTCAAAAGCTGACACACAAACCAAAACTTGTCAAAGAGTATGGCTGCCCCAACGCACAGGCAGACTGCGGAGAATAAAGCACGAAAACCTAATCGAGTAGGCAGCCGCTAGGCCATTAGCCTAGCGGAGAACCTCTCACACCACAGTATCCCGAAATAAAATCAGGACAGGCTGTATACGGCAGTTCGTTAGGTATTAGTGCTAAGCTCTTTTGACCAAATATTTGCATATTTATCTTTTTCAAGAGCTTACACGTAAGTGTGCTCTTGCTCATACAGGGCACACACAAAAGCTAAATTTCATGGGCGGTGGCAAGTCGTTTGAGATTTAGTTCAATTAATAAACACAGCAAGCCAGAAGAATGACTCACCTACCCTGTTTCAAAAGGTGTTCGTGATTTATAAATGAGTTTGCTAAAAAATATAAATAAATTTAAGCGGCTTGCTTATTTGGCGGTTTAATAAGACATTAGTTTTAAATTGCCCAAGAAACTTAGCAAGACCGTTGTACACAATGAAGCGCGAATTGGAAATAATTGATTTACCAAATAGAATAGTTGAATTATTAGAGGAAGTAGATTCACCTGAAAGGTTAAAAAGACATTTACAAATCGTTTACTCTACAGCCAGTGAATTAGTTAACCAAATAAAACAGGAATGGCCGACATTTGTTTTTAATGAAGAGTTGATTTTATTTGGAGCAGGCACGCATGATATTGGAAAATCTGAAATCACAAAAGAGCTTTATGAAAAAGGTAGGAAACATGAATTAAAAGGCAAATATCTACTTCAAAATCATGGGTTTAAAAAAGAGGAGGCAAGATTTGCATTTACACATGGGAATTGGCAAGAAGAAAATTTAACGATTGAAGACTTAATTGTAAGCTTATCAGATAAAATATGGAAAGGAAAAAGAATTGCGGAATTAGAAGAAAAGGTCGGAAATATCATTTCTGATAATTTGAATATTGATTATTGGGAAGTATATGTAAAACTAGATGAGATTTTAGTAAAACTTTCTAATAAATCTGATGAATTAATCTTATGGCAAAATCAATAAAAAACTGTACAATCAAGTAGGAAACCCCTCGCTGGTGCGCGATTCTATCGCGTTCCTTTTTAGAAAACCACACGAGAAGACTCTTGCGGTAGCAAGGGGGTTGTAAATCGCCCACAAAATTTTAACAAGACCATTAGCGGTAATTTTAAAAAAAAACTCAGAATTAAAAAAATATATGCAAACTGGAAAATCAACAGTAAAATCAATTTTTGATGGAACAAGAATATTTAATATTCCTATTTATCAAAGAGCTTATTCTTGGAGAGAATCAAATTTAAATGACTATTTAACTGACATTATAAATCAACAACCCAATAGACCATACTTTTATGGTACATTTTTGTTTCATAATAATGGAGAAAGAGGGGATTTTAAAATCATAGACATTGTGGACGGGCAACAACGTTTAACTACGTTTTTGCTTTTTATGAGTGAATTATTAAAAACTCTTAATGAAAAGAAATCCGATAAAATTTCTAAAAGAACAGAACGTATCTTTATAAAAGATGACGATGTTTTTAAATTAGAATTATCAAATGAAGATAATTCATTTTTACACGACTATATATTTTCAGATAAACAGTTAGGAAAAGAAAAAATCGCAACTCCTTCACAACGCTTACTTCTTGAGGCAAAGAATTTCTTTAAAACAAAATTAGGGGATTTTAGTCTTGAACTTTTAGAAAAGATATACACAACTATAACTGAGGCCGATGTATTATTATATGTAGTTGATGAAATTAGTGAAGCAACTCAAATATTTGCACTTTTAAATGATAGAGGTAGACCTTTAACAGATTTGGAAGCAATAAAAAGTTTTTTGATGTATAATATTGGACTGACATCAAAAAATCCAAACCAACTAATTGGCAATATTCAAGAGAATTTTTCTAAAATATATCGTTTAATTGAAAAACATAATTTAGTAGAAGAGGATATCTTAAGATATCATACCGTAGCATTTGAACATACATCAAAGACAAACAGCAAAGCTTATATTAAAGACAAAATCTCAAAACTTGTCAATAAGCATGAATTAGAGAAAGCAAAAGAATCTATAATGAGCTATTGCTTACGTCTTAAAGAAACATTTGAGGTATACGTTGAAATTCAGGAGAACATAGAGAATATAAATGGGCTTGAAGAATTTTTTATGATTGGAAAAGTAGCACCTTTTTATCCACTATTGATTAACGCTAAAAAGAAGTACCCTAATCGATTTGAAGAACTCATATCATACCTTAACAAATTTGTATTTAGAGCGACTTTAATGAGACTTAGAAGTAGTGGAGAAAGTTATATAAATACTCGTTTGAGAAATAAAGAAGATGCCATTGGTATAGTTGATGAATTTACTAAGTATAATTGGTGGAATATAAATAATCGTGTAAAAGCCTCTTTGGATTATAAAAACTACTATGATTGGCTGAGCAAAAACACTGTTCGGTATGTCTTATTTACTTACGAGAATGAACTGCGTGAGGAGAAAGGCTATCCTAAACTTACGATAAAAGAGTATTTTAAAACAACACCTAATGGTGCACGATTTTTAAATATTGAACACATTACAGCTAAGAAGACAAAGGGAATTACCTTCGATGATGACTTCAAAGAAAACTATGTGAATAATATTGGTAATCTTGTTATTGATTACATCGTTCCAAATATTAGGAAAGGGAATAAAGACACAGATGTAAAAATGCAAGAATATAAACAGGCTCCGTTAATCTCTCAAAATATGATTGATGAAGCCAACTGTGATTGGAGTAATATTGAAGAAGTAAAATGTTTTATTAATAAAAGAGAGCAAGTGATAAAGGAATTTATTATGAGAACTTTTGAGATAGAATAAAATCCTATAATTGAGTAGGCAGCCGCTAGGCCATTAGCCTAGCGGAGAACCTCTCACCTCCCGCTGCCGCACGAAACGAAGTTCGATGAAATGAATCCCTTCGTGTGGCTCCATTTCTAAAGCAAACCACACGAGAGGACTCGTGCGGTAGCTGGTGGTGTGTGATATAAGTAAAAACAAAAAAATAAGAACAAATGAAAAAGATTAAAGTGTTCCTCATTATTTTATTATCTCTAATATCGATAGTATCGATATTCTTATACATCAACAGAGATAAATTTACTTACGTTGGTTCCGTTGACTATGTTGATGTTGACTGCAGTAAGAAAATCGAAATACTAAATGAAGTCTATAAAAGTGACCAAAAAATAAGACGAGAGAATAATCTAATTAAGAATGCAAAGGAAGACCATAGGAATCAAGAATTAGTTATAAGTATTATTGAAAAATGTGGAATGCCGACCTTAAAGGAAGTAAATCAAAAACAAATGAATGCAATTTGGTTGGGATTGCAACATACCGAATATAAATATCGAAAAAAGTATTTTCCTCTTATTGAAAAAGCGGTAAAAAATGGCGACTTAAGCAAAGAGCATTATGCTTTAATGAAAGATAGAATTCTGATGGATGAAGGGAAACCTCAAATATATGGAAGCCAAATTAAAAATGGCAAACTGTATGATTTAGATGAGCCAGAAACTGTAAATGAAAGAAGACAGAAAATGGGATTAGAACCGATAGAAGATTATCTAAAAAGATTTAACATTACATTTGACGCTAACTAGAAATGCCTCCCGCTGCCACACAAAAGTTAGATGAAATCAATCCCTTGGTGTGGCTCCATTTCTAAAGCAAAACCACACGAGGGCACTCGTGCGGTAGCTAGGGAGTATAGTACATGATACCCTCGCTGATGCGCGATTCTATCGCGTTCCTTTTTAGAAAACCACACGAGAAGACTCGTGCGGTAGCTGGGGGCAAATAATCTCTTGCAAAAATTAAAAGTCCGCCAGATAGGATTTTAGAAGTTAACAAGCACAACAATAGAAATTTACGAAAACAAACAATTAAGTGATCTAAAGTGCATTGCACTTTAGCCTTACATTGTGAATCATTTAACCGAATTTATGGATACAAACAAACTAAACAGTGAAAATAAAGATATTTGGGATTCTAATGCTAAGGATTGGGATGACTATATGGGAGAAGCTGGCAATGACTGGCATAAAAAACTGATAGCACCTCAAACCGAACAATTACTGAATTTAAAAAGAAATGACAGACTTTTGGATATCGGTTGTGGTAATGGACTTTTTGCTCGGAGAATGGCAAAAAAAGGAATAAAAGTTACTGCTTTTGATTTTTCTAATTTAAATATTGAGAATGCACAAAAATATGATACTTCCAATATCAACTATCTGACATTGGATGCAACACTTGAAAGCGATTTAAAAAAACTAAATAATAGAAAATTTGAGGGATTAGTTTCTAATATGGTTTTTATGGACATGCCAGATATTGAATACATATTCTCTCAGATAAAAGGCTTGCTGACAGATGATGGAGTATTTGTTTTTTCTATTCAACACCCTTGTTTCAATTCAGAATTTGCAGAAGTCAAAGATGATGATAGTTTATTGCTAAAAGATTATGTCCATCGTGACATATCGAAAGGCGTTGCAATCCCAACGCAGACAAAAGAACAGTATTATTTTCATCGCCCTATTAGTTATTATATGAATTTAGGATTTGCAAATGGACTTGTTGTTAGTGGATTTGTAGAATCATCTTTTGACTCAAAGACAAACGATGGAGTTTACTCAAAATTCCCTCCCATATTGATTATAAAGATGATAAAAGGATAAAAAACGAACGCACAACAATGTATATACAAAATAGGCGAAACAGTTGTAAATTCAGCGGTTGTAGCCCGCGTCAATATCTAAACAGTTTAATAAGTTTGAAATCCATAATCGCCCCGCTGCCGCACGAAACCAAGTTCGATGAAATGAATCCCTTCGTGCGGCTCCATTTCTAAAGCAAACCACACGAGAGGACTCGTTTGGTAGCTGGAAAAGACTTACTGTCACTGCAAATACAAAAGAGAATCAATAAATACCAATAGGCCTACGGCATTGTCCAAGCATGTTTTATTCTTTATTTGGAATTATTTTGCGAATAAAACTCAACTCTCCTAATAATCTTTTGTTAATTTTATCAAACGAAAGGATAAAACACTTACTTAATATTATATTTATGAAACCGTTAAAGATCGGAAAACTATACTTCAATAAAAAAGCTATACTTTTAATTGCTTTTTGTCTTTTTCTTAATGGAATTTTGATTGGAGCATTAGTTGCTTACCAACAAAATAGAGGTGAGTCCATTAGCCCTATTCTATTAATGGCATTGATGTTTGTACCATATATACTTTTTTCAAAGGGCATTAAAAAAAACATAAATGAAAGCAATTAAAGCTGTTTTAAATCTACTTTCTCTCCATCTTAATAATTACTCAATTTATAACTTGATTGAAAGTATATTAAGCTTAAAAAAAACGAAATGCTAACAAAAGTAACCGTTGCACAATCAAGTAATATTTGTAAAAAATAAGAACAAAGCCTTAAGAGTATGCGGATTTGCAAGCTTTTAAGGCTTTGTTTTTACAGTTGGTTTGGTTTGTGTTTTAAATTATTGAGTGTTTAAACAGGCTTGAAGCATTCCTGTGCATTATATTTCTATGATAAAAAAAAGGGAGTAGCATGATACTCCCTTTTTATTTAATCTTTATTTCGAAAAACCTTAGAATATAACGATTTTATTCAGCCTAACTCTACCAATTTTATAGATTAGTATGAAGAATAAAAAGTGATACCTTACTTAAACTTCAACTTGTAGTTTAGTCCAAAGGTAAACCATCTGCCTGGTTGATTTAGGTTGCCAATATCGTTGTATTTTTCATCCAACAGATTGGTAATACTTGAATACAATAACAAATTCTTGTGCTGCCATTGCAATTTTAAATTCAACAAGTAGAAAGGATCGTAAGCTACTTCTCCGGTATATTCACCATTCTCGAAATTCATATAGCTGCCATTTCGGTCCTGATAACTCAGTTGCCAATTGGCCGACAAATTATTCCATATGCCATGATTCACCGTTAAATCGAATTTATGCTTCAGGTTATCCAATACATAGTTGGAAAAATACTCATCACTTCCCTTATCCAGTTTAATGTAAGAGTAATTCAGCTTCACTTTTTTAAGGAAGATCGATTTCCCAAATAATCTCTCTGGTGAAATATCAAGTCCGGTCTCAATTCCAAATGAGTTTACCTCTGTTAGATTTTGAGTTTTCCACTTCTCTTCCTCATTTTCTCTTACCCAATCGATTAAATCCTTTCCATTTCGGTAAAAAGTATTGATATGTGCTTTTAAGCTTTTGTTATTGAATTTAAAACCTCCTTCGAAAGTCAGCGATTTTTCCGGCTTTAAATCGGGATTACCAATATTGGTAGGTCCATTGTAGTACAAATCGGTAAATGTAGGCATGCGCATAGAAGAGTTTACCGACGAGTATACTTTTAAATCATCGCTAATTTGATAGGCTACATCAATACCCGGATAAATCTTCCAGTCAAAATCCAGATCGGAAATCCAGTTGAACATGGCTCCTACCGAGATACTCCACTTGTTTAGATATAAGGAGTGTTCGGCAAAATAGGAAACATGAGACCTGGAGTGAGATCGGGTAAAATACTGACCACTTTCTCCTGGAACTTTAATGGGCTCATCCATTTCTTCACCTAACACATTGCTCCAAATGTTTTCTGATCGGAATTCAGCTCCAAAGGAAGTTTTTCCCAGACTGGAACTGAACCATGTATTTAAACCGGCTCCTAATACATCTGTTAAGTGATAGTTGTGCGTTGTATACCAACTTGCCGGATTATCGCGAAACAATTCGAAACGATCCTGATGGCGGCGCCAGTATAAGGATGGTTTAAAGTGTAGTTTCTTTCCTGTTTCGTATTGCAGGGATGCGAATGTTGTTTTGGTTTTTTCGTACTGATTAGGAAATTTAGGTGTATAGAAACTATTGGCTCCAAATCCTTTTTGTGTGTAGCCCAATTGCACATCTAATTTTCCTGGTTCACTTTCCAGCTGTGCATGGTAAAAAACATTATGCGTTTCGAAATCGGTATTGTCGATGTATCCATCGGAAGATTTTCGATTTGCAGCTACAAAATGTTGAAGTTTTCCGGTTCTAAACGCATAGTTTGCATTCAAATCCGATAAATTGTGCTCTCCATAAACCAGATCAACATTCAATTCATGATTCTTATTTTCTCCGGTAATGATATTAATGGCTCCCGAAAATGCATTTGGGCCATATACACGTGCTGCAGGTCCTTGCAGGATTTCCACTCTTGAAATGTTTTTTAAACTTACCGGAAGATTGAAGTTGTGATGTCCGGTTTGTGGATCAGAGATATTGATGCCATTTAAAAGAATTAAGGTTTGATCGAAGGAACCTCCACGAACCGAAATATCGGCCTGAACACCATGAACACCTCTTTGTCTGACATCAACACTAAGAGCATATTCCAATAGTTCCTGAATACTCTGCACTGGGGCAGCCTCAATTTCCTCTCTCTCGATTACGGATACAATCCGCGCCACCTGCGAGTAGGTAACAGGCGATCTTTGGGCACTGACTTTGATCTCATCAAGGTCGTATTGCATGCTTATCTCCGATGACTGGTTTTGAGCAAAAACAATTTCAGGACTGATAACAATTAAGTAAGCCACAAGTAGAACTGTAATTTTCACCTGCTTGCTAATTGCCTGAAATAATGAATAGTTTTTACCACCCCAGCGTCGGAATGTTAACATACTAGCCCATTGGCTTTGTTTTAATACTTTCATTTACTTTTTATAATAAGGATGGCAAAAATAGAAATAAAAATAATCTTCACAGCCTAAACTTACTTTTATTTAGTCTACATTAAGTTTTTCACTTTCGCTCCAGAGAATTGTAATGACTCCCATAGCTATTAAGTCAATGATTAAAAGTTGATGTTTATTCGATTGTAAGCCTATCTACTGCAACACTCCTTTATATCTTGTTATCAGTCACTTTTATTTATTGCATCACTCCTAACATGAATTAAGTTAAGATTAATTTTGGCAGTTTCATTTTTAATTGTAACTTTTTATGAAAATTAAAAGGAGGCTCTCCATTGTGATCAAATTATACAGGAGAGCAATTAAAAACTATTACAATAATCGACTCATTAAATTTACTTAAGCGTTATATTTTAGTATGTCAGAATTTAAAAAGGCTGTTAAGGAACTGATGCAAGACCTCAACAGCAACGAAGTAGCTATCATCGAAAAAAGTGATTTTGATAGTTCATCAGCAAAGCTTCTATCCTATGGGAAGGTTGAATTAGGTGGTGATGCCGTTCAGGTATTATCGAAAGAAAATCAACAAGTCACACAACTGCACAACGAATTATTGATCTGTTCAAGTAAAAACCGCAAAGCGGTTTGGGATTTTATTAGCAGATCGCTCCTGTAATATTAACAATTAAACACAAACTATTATGAGTATCGATGTAAAAACTCTTATGGAGAAAGTCAACACTGCAATTAAAGATGTATCTACTCTTGAAGTTGCAACGCTAACCAATGCAAATGACAATAAATTTGATCTTACCAATGGATCAAACAAAAATGTCTTTGAAGCCATTCGTAAAAATATTACTCAATCCGATTTGGTAGCTTATACGCGTTTTGAACTGGATGGAGATGCGGTAAATTTTGTGAATAACAAAGAGGAACTTACTGCTTTGGTAGAAGATCATAGTATTCTGGTTGAATCTGCACTGGAAACCCGCAAAACCCTTTTTAACACTGTGGTAAGTACGGTTAAAAATGTAATTAAATAACCAGCTTTATCATCTGAAACTGTGAAACAAAAAGTCAAGTATATTTTCTGTACCCTTAATATTAATTTTAAGGAAAATTCCTTTCATGCTTCAAGCATATGGAACGAACTAAAGGCACAAAATGCCCAAGAAATCACTCCTTATTTAGAAGCCAATGAAGATCAAAATCCTACTGTAGAAGGGTATGGAAAATATGCTATTAGCATTCAAAAGCAATTTGTGAGTTTTCTACAATTTATGAGAAAGAAGCTGAATAAATCGTAAATCATGTCGATACAAGAAATTTTTAGGAGTGAGTTTTTGAAACCCGAAACAGAGGTGAACTTTACTGCCATTCACAAACTAGAGTGTGAGGAAGTTCTGGATAATTTGGGTTATATTGAACTTGATCGCAACAGTGGCAAACAAACTGCCAGCTTTGAGCAATTAGAGAAAGGTATTTCTTTATTCAGACAAGAATATGATTTGTACAAGCTGGATTTCCATAAAAGTATTGATCGCTTTGGCACATTTAAAAGCCATTTACTTTCTGAAGAGGAACTTGACTTTCTGCATGAACTATCCTCTTTGGAGGGCGAATTTGAACTTCATCATTACCCTCTAAAAAAAATTGAACAAAACCCTATCCTATCCAGAGTTCTTAACTGGCGATTAGGAATTCTATCCATATTCAATAAAAGTATTACCAATCAATTATCAAATGATCTCACAAAGCATCTTAATCTGTTAGGATCGTGGTGTAACATTTCAGGTCATGAACAAATTATTGAGCTATTGGGTAATATGGAAGATCTTTCCATGGCAATTGCAAAACAAGATTTCTACTCTGGTTCTGACTATCGACACCTTATCTATTTTAAAAACTCTTACAGAAAGTTAAAAGATAAAGGTGTTAAGTTTACAAGCAATAAAAAAAGATTCGAATCCAGATTACCATTTATTCCTAAGGAAAGCCAAAACACTTTAAACCTGGTTCGAAAAAAGAAAGTTCCATTTGATAGCTTTCAAAACGATCAATTGCATCAGCTCATGACTCGTTTGGTTCAAATTAGACTATGGTTATTGGGCAATTATCAAGGCAAGTTGGATAATGATCTTGGTCCTTTAAGCATTACAGGCATTCATTCTCTTATTTCCTACATACATGAAAGCTATGGTGGAAAGCAAGGGTATAAAATGAGTGATTTGCTAATGCGCTTAGGAAACGACAGATGGGTGTTAAATGTTAACTACCTCTTTAAAGCACTGCTTCCTGTACTTGTTAGGATGGAAAGTGATAAAAAGATGGAAACCATATCAGAAGAATTTAGCACCATTATTAACAAACTGGAAAAGGAAGAAGATAAAAAAGAGGTATTAAAAGTGATTGATCAGCAAATAAAGACTGAATTTGAATCTCCTTCGAATCGAAAATCCAAAACAAGAGGGGGCAAAAGATTACTTCGCTCGATTGGTCGATTTTTCAAACGCATTGGTGATTTTATAAAAGATGGCATTCAATGGGTTATCGAATCGATAAAAAATCTGTTTAAATGGTTTAAAAATGGAATTAAGATCTTAGTTCGCGAGTTAAAAAAGGCATTTCATATGGCCAAAACAGCATTGTCCTTTTTCTTTTCAAAAAGGATTGTAAAATCTCAAAACACCAACAGTCAACTAATCACCGATTACGATTTTAATTTCGACAGTTTAACTACAGTTATTGGAACAGACAAGGAATTAATTGAGGAACACATCCGCAAAAACAGGTGGATTACCAATGCACTTGAAGAAGTATCTGAATTTTTAGGTACTGTTATATCCATTGCCATTAAAATTGCAAAAGGGCCAATGGGTTGGATTCAGCTTGGTATCGAAGTCATAAAATATCTGGTTGACAACAAATTTCATTACAACAGGTTATCTCTTGATTTAGATAATTAGTTGAATTTTGGAAATGCTTTGAAATTTAACGGAAAATGTAAATAATAAGGAAAGAGCGATTTCATCAAACACTTCTAATCTTTTACACACTCATTCTATACTTATTAATGAAATCGCTCTAATGAAGACTAACCCTAATTTTACACACATATAAATAGTCTTCGTTGCAAAGAACTAATAAGTTACAAATTTTAGGGTTAAAATGCCAGTGCAAACTTTGCATCTGCATACATCAAGGAAATTTAGCTCTTACAAGAATAATGTGCACTTTTTACCCATGCAATGGGATAATGTAGCATATCCTGTCAGCATTTATTAAAATGTATTTAATATGATTTAAGTGCTTATAAGGACATTTTATTGGGAAATGGCAGGTGCTGTTGGTAAGTTTTGAAATGAGAACCAGTTGAATTACTGCATCCAAAGATAATTCTTTGTATCACCAGGAATTACAATCTTGGTGGCCTTTTTGAACAAACTCAAGGAGCATTTAGTACTCCTTGAGATGGTATATAAAGTAATAGTTAGTTTTGTGTTAATGAGAGAGGGCTTCCCCATTGATTTTTTAAAAGGATGTGTATGAATATTGAAGAAAGCCCTCTAACCACCAACTAAATCAATCTTTTGTGATCATTTAAAGGTTGTCAAATAGTTTACTTACTTGTTTCCTTTGTTGACATATTCCTGAGCATCGGTTTTTTGCCCAATTTCTCGTCTTCCCTTTTTGTTTAGACGCTTAAACTGTAGGTATTGAAATACCAAACCTCCTATCAAATAAATGGGAAGGGTATACAATTGTTTCCATGTTATCAGCTCATCACTGCTTTCAACTACGAACATCGTAACGCCAACAAACATGAAAACTCCCCATAGTAAACCAGGATAAATCCATGTTTTTAATCCAAAACTTGTGTCGAACATTGTTATTTTGAATTGAGATTAATAATTACCCTTCCGCTTACAATAAGATGAAATACATAAGCAGAAGGGCATTCAGTGATCTAATTAATCATCCTCATAAGTCAATCCAAAGCACATGTACATCTCTGGATCCTCATTACTTACCAGGTAATAAGATGAGCCATATTCCTTTAACTCGATAGGAACAATGGTCCAGCCTTTTGGGCTTGCTACTATATCCTTAATAGCCTGGCCTTTCTCTGTAGACATTAATCCCTCTATATAAGCCAAGTCATCAAATGGTGCAGACCATCCTGTTCTATAACCTAAAAATTCCATTACAACAACATCCTCTGTTTTCTTGTTATAATTAACCTTAATCTTAAGAGAATTCCAATCATCAAAATTTAAATTGAAAGTACAAGGAAACCATGAAGCCACATAAGTATCCGTAGATAAATAACTAAATGCAGCATCAGGATAGATGCCATCAATCAAATTGGCTAATTTCGGGCTGACGATCTTAGCACTACCTCCAAATGTTTTTGGGCCAAAAAACTTATCAGTCATCCCATCAAAGTGAGCAGGACAATCTGCTTCATACTTAAATGCACCTGTAACACCTTCATCCGTTACATCGAATTGATTTTTTGTTTCATCATATTTAAAAGATCTCACTCCTATACCGTTCAACACAACAGCATGATGAAATTCAAAACCTTCGTGCGTAAAGTTGATTGGCATCAGCTCATGCTTTGCTTCACCATTATCTACATAGTTAAGAAATGCAATTATCTTATCTCCACTATATACCATATTTACTTTTGTATCCCAACCTTCAACAGATAAGTTGAAATAAAAAGGTACAACCACCTGTTCATTCGATCTTTCAATATGTTTCGTATGTTTGGCGTATTCTCTAAGCTGAGCAGGTGTTTCGGCCGTAGCTTTAACCAAGACCATAGGATCACCACTCACTCTCTCTGCTAGATACAAGGTATCACCATCAGCTGATTTTTTAGTCATGCTAAACTCCAGTTCACCACCAAATCCTTTACCTGGTTCACCAATTTCCGGATCAGTCATCTTCGAGAATTTGCTATAGGTATCGAAAATCAAAACTGGCTTTTCGAACATCTTCACAGAGTATCCGGATTCATCAGGAAAATCATAATAATCCCAATTCATATTTACGATACCTGTCTCATCAAATTTGAATTGAAAGGTAAATGATCCCAATTTTGTTGGATTTGGGTAGTAATGGGTAAGCCATCCATGCTCCGATGAGATTAAAGCATCTTTAAACTCTTTAACAGCTATGGCAGCTCTTTCGTCTGGCGCAAGATCAAACTCGCTTTCAAAATCGTTGTCGCATGCCGTAAACAAAACAAGCATGGAGCATATTATATTTAAATATATTTTTTTCATAACACTCTTGTTTTCCATGAATTAATTACTCAATCCGTCTAAAACCTCGGCAATATCAGCTTGCAGTTTATAGATATCAATCTTCCAGATCTGCAACATGTAATCTGCAATCATCTTCTCTTTCTCACGGATTTTAATTCTAGCTAATTTCGATGCATCTTCATCTGTATAATAGTTTTCATCGTATACTTTGATCTTATCAATCAACTCATTCCAATCCTCATTGCTTCGGGTTAGGAATTCCGATAACATCTCCACAAAATCTTCATCAGGATTCAACAAAGAATAAGCTGTAATAAATCCCATTCCTCTTGCTTCAGAATTACTAAAATTCATCCAGTTAGAGGTGTAACCTGTAGTAAGTTTCTTGTATTCCACAGGGTATGCTATTGTCTGATGAAGAATATGACCAAATTCATGGTGCATGGTTTTAAAAACGCGAAGAATAGGCTCCATTGCCCTACGTTTCTCCCAACTGTTCAAGCCTGATAAATCAAAGTCAATGTAATTCAAGTCGAAAATGGTAATCTTTCTACCCCCTTCGGCTTGCCCCAGGACGATACCCCCATTATCTTCATAATTGTGACTACCAACCAATACCATTTGCTTGGGAATATAGGCTTTCATAAAATCTTCACCCCCATTCCTCGCATAGGGATCAACCCAAATCTCCTTCATTTTCTCCAGGAAAGGAATCACACGATCCAATGTGGTTGGCGTTAAAATTTTTGTGTTATCCAACTCCGAGTTATCCCACTTGTATTTCACTTCTACGTTGTAGGGATAGGTATAATTTTCTCTGATCCATTCATCCACCTCGTTCAGTTCTGGCGTTGAGGTATCAATCAGTGACTCTCCCAGATCTTCGTCACTGCTACAGGAGCTAAAAAACAGAACTCCCAACATTAGAAAACATATATATTTTTTCATCTCTTAAATTTTATTTGCTTATTAGCTCTCCTTTTTTAGTTTCAATAACTCCGAAAGGAGAAAATAACTAATTCCTTTCCTTATTTACCTAGGGTTTGCTTGCAAACCAATAGCTATCGCTTGTTCAGGAATTTGAATCACTCTGCGATTATCGTCCTTTGGTAAAGCAATTGAACCACCGTCAATAATATCATGAGTAATTTCAATATTGAATCGCTTCACATCGAACCACCTCATTCCTTCATGAACAAACTCTCTACGACGCAAATCCAATACATACCACAGGTAATATTTCTGTCCCTCTTCAATGGTATAATATGGAGCCAAGTCAGGTCCATCAGCCATTTCGTATTCCTTCTGTATTTTCTCAAGCGTAAGTTTATTTTCCGGATTGTATGATCTCACTCTTTTTTGCAAATAGCTATCCAAATCCTCCAATACCGATGTATAATCCTTTTTCATCGCATAAGCTTCAGCTCTGTTAAACAAAGCTTCTTCTGTAGTAAATAGTGGAGCAACCATATTGGGATACCCTTGGTCAGGATTATTGTCATGACTTTCTATTCTACCTTTTAGTTTTGGGATAAATCCCAGTTGCTGTGATCCTGCTGCATACAAAACTTTGTCACCAATCACCATCTCGAAACGCATCTCATCAGTGATTGGATCTTTACCAAACAACTCACCAATCTTAGGTGCCGAAAGAGAATAGCGGAATACAACTGCTCCATTCCCCCAGTTGGTATAACCTCTTGCCAACATGATATTGGAAGCTTCTTCGGCTTTTGTATACTGTGCCCAAAGTTCACTTGCTTCATAGCTAAGATATTTTCCGTTCCAGTCTCTCAATTTGCTTGATGGATCACTGCCCAAAACAATATCAGAATGCTCAATTACTTTATCCCAGTCACCTTTGAACAAATAGAATCGCGATGCAAAAGCATGAAGTGCAGCTTGTGTAAAGTGATATTTACCAACAGCATAACTATCATCTCTAATCAAACTTGCTGCTTCTTCAATATCAGTCTCAATTTTATCGTATATGGCTTTTACTGTAGCTCTTTTGTAATTTTTGAATACCACTTTCTCAGGTTCTTCAACAAATGGAACTCCTAAATCACTCTCTGCGGTAGTGGGATCATAGTGCTTTGCGAACAAATTCACCAACATAAAATGAGCATAGGCACGTGCTGCCAAGGCCTCTCCCTTTTGCGCGGTATAATTTTCTTTGTCCGAAGCCTTTTCTATCGCATCTAAAGCGTGATTTGCTGCAGCAATTGCAGCATAACAAGCATTCCAATAAAAGGTAGGCGTATCATACGAATCAGATGCTGTATCTTCCCAATAGTAAGCATCTCCATTCGGTATATATTCTGCAACATATTGTCCAACTCCCTTATCACCGACATTATCAGACATTACCTCTGCAAATCCATGATAGAAAGCTTCTGGATATGCTGATACCAACAATTCACTCACTGCTTCCGGTGAATCCAAAACAGTCCTGTTATCAGGTGTTTCGTCTAAGTAGTCATTACATGAAGACAAGATGGTCATCCCCAAAAAGACTAAGGCTATATTTTTAATTTTTTTCATTGTTTTACTTTTTATCGATCTTCTTCACTATTTAAAAACCAAGTTTTACCGATAGGGTATATTGTTTAGGAACCGGCATTGCTACACCACCAGAGCCCATAAACTCAGGATCTTGTCCGTTCAGTTTGTCATCAGAATGTATTAAGAACAAATTCGACCCTTGTACCTTCAAGGAAGCGCTGCTAAATCCAAGACCAGATAAGAGCTTCTTAGGTAGGCTATAAGCTAGAGAAATCTCTTTCATTCTTACAAAAGAACCATCTGCAACACGAGCTGTAGATAAATTATATCCGTTGTAAGCCTTGCTATAGTTTACATTGTACTGACGCTGAGATAAAATCGTTGGAATATCAGTAATCTCCTCATCACCCTTTAACATCCAACGGTCGTAAAACTCCTTTGGCATCGCATCCAGATCAGAGTATTTCGCTTTAAATTGAGGACGTAATCTTACCTTATTACCAAATTGGTAAGTCATGAATACATTCAACTTCCAGTTTTTATAAGTAAAGACATTACCTAAACCACCCGTAACTTTCGGATCAATAGATCCCTCATACTTTAGATGATCTATTTTTGTCGACTGGAAATCCAAGTCTGAAACAGTTAACTCTCCTTCTTCGTTAATAAATGTTGGCAAACCTTCATTATTTAGACCCTTGTATTGAACCGAGAACAAACTTCTTACCGGATATCCCTCCAGTGGTCCTCCCACATCCTTTACCAGATTGTAAATGTTCTGGAAAGATTTCAACTTTGTAATCTCATTCTTGTTATAGGCAAAAGTCAAATTGGTTTTCCATTTAAAATCATCAGTCTTTATATTATGCGTGGTTAAGGTAAACTCAATACCATGGGATTCCATATCGGCATAGTTGGCAAATTTCCAGAATTCACCACCAATACCTGAAGTTTTAATGTATGCAATCAAATCAAAACCTTTACGTTGGTAAGCATCCACACTCAGGTTGATTCTATTACGGAACAAACCCAAATCCATCCCCACATTGGTTTCATACTGCTTTTCCCATGTTAACTCCGAGTTCTCCAAGCCATCTATATACATTTGAGATTCCTGTTCTGAAATGTAAGGACGGTCTGTTACCTGATTCATCAACACTAAAGTTGAATTATTTGCAGCTCCCATACTTGCAGTAAGTCCATAAGTTGCTCTAAATGACAAGTGAGAGATTGTGTTGGAATCGTTTAAGAAATCCTCCTCATGTGCATTCCAGGAACCACTCACGTTCCAGGTTGGTAACCAACGAGCTGAAGTTGATTTCCCCAACTGGTTTGAACCATCGTAACGGAAAGTACCATTAATGGTATATTTTCCAGCATAAGAATAACTTCCGGTAGCAAAAAAAGCAGCAAAACGATCGCGATACTCCTGCATTCCGTAATAAGATACTCCATTCTGCAACTGATGTCTCATAAAATCCGGATCAATATAAGGTATTCCACCTCTTTCCCACTGGTAACCGACACCATCAAAGGAACTATTTTGGCGGTTAGAAGATTTTATCTCCGTACCCCCCATTACATTTACAATGTGCGTTTCATTAAATATCTTATTCCAATTTGCAGTACCTCTAAAATAATAGTTTAGCAAGCTGTTGTCGCTTCTGTTATAAAATCCTCCCTTAGGCAGAACAACCTGAGGTAATGAGTTAGGCACTTCTAAATCTTTGAATAGAAACTTATTGTTTTTAGCTATCTCATACGTTTCATCTGCTCTGTATGCTGATGCCATATTCGAATTCTCCAAAATCTTATGCTCCTGAGTAGATTTCACATATCTAATCGAACCAACAAAATTCAGGTCCAGCCCCTTCAATAATTCATAATCAATATTGGCTTGTAATTTTAAATCCAACATATCAATATCCAGATAGTTATTCTTCATCTCATTTATGATATTGAAATCGGCATAATTCATTCTATAATATTCCAAATTTCCATTATCATCATACGGACGCAAGACTCTACTGGTGTTTAATGCATAAGAGAATGGATTGATATCAAAATCACGACTATATTCTCCATTAATCGGATCTTCTGTACGGCTCACTGTTCCAGGTGCTTTTTGCTGACGAAATGAACCTGCTGTAATAAATCCAATCTTCAGTTTTTCATTCAGTTGTACAGAAGCATTGGCATTTACTGTATATCTGTCTACCTCATCTGCAATAGACCATCCCTTATCTCCGTAATAACTTGTCGAGAAATAGAAAGCACTCTTATCATTACCACCTCTTAAACTAACAGAGTGGTTTTGAGTAATATTATTGGTAAATAATTTATCAAACCAATCAGTATTAGTCATTTCATATTTCTGTAAAAATTTAGCTCTTGCTTCAGGGGTATTTTGAAGACCAAAACCAGTTGTCGGATCGTAAGTATTGATTAAGTCGTACATCTTCTTATAAATACCACCATTTTTCTGACGAGAAATTTCCGCATGATTCAACCAGCCCTTCGCTTCCAATTCACGATAAACAGACATCTGCTCACGAGAATTCATGATGTTATAGTTTGAATAAGATGGTTTTAATCTCATTGTAAATTCTCCGGAATATGAAACGGAAGTGGCACCTTTTTTCCCACGCTTGGTGGTAATAACGATTACTCCATTCATTGCACGTGCACCATAAAGAGCCGTAGCCGAAGCATCCTTCAAAATCTCAAATTTTTCAATATCATCCGAGTTCAAACCTGCAACTGCAGAACTAATTAGAGTAGCAGCATCTCCTGATGACAAATCATCTGGAGAAACATCCACAACATCCTCCAGTACAACACCATCAACAACCCAAAGAGGTTTCTGATCTCCATAAATAGAAGAGGCACCACGAACACGAATTTTTGGTGCTGCACCAAAAGTTCCGGATACAGTTTGAACAGATACACCAGCAGCCTTACCTTCCAGCATTTGTCCTACATCAACCACACCTGCAACTTTGGCCTCTTCAGCTTTAACGGTAGTAGCCGAACCAGTAAATAAACGTCGATCCGTTTTTCTAAAACCATCAGAAACCACCACAACTTCGCTTAATTGCTCAGAGTCCGTTTTCATGGTAATTTTCAAACTTGTTTGATTGCTTACCACTACCTCCTGAGATTGCATTCCAATAAAAGAAATTAGCAGTACTGATTTTCCTGAAGTGGGAATTTCCAATGTAAATTCACCATCGAAATTGGTAGATACACCAGTTGTTGTACCTTTTATTAAAACAGATACACCAGGTAGAGAAAGCCCCTGATCATCTACGACCACTCCAGAAATCTTTCTTGTCTTCTCTTGTTGAGCCTCGCCTGCTGACTGATTTTGCTTTACACTCTTGCGAAGTGTAATCGCTTCTTTCTTGAATTCATATTCAAGTTCACTGTCTTGTAAGCAATGCTTTAGTACAGATTTAACTGTTTCATCCTTTGCTTCAACGGATACATCTTTTACTCCCTCAACATCTTCCGAACTGTAAAGGAAGATCAGGCCTGTTTGTTCATGAATCTCCCACAATACCTGCTCCAGGTCTGCCCCATTCAAGTTAAGGGTAACTCTGGCATCTTGCGCTAAGGTATTTGCCGATACGCTCATCACACTGGCCAATAAAAACAAGGCTAGCATCTTCATAAATAACAACATTTTAAACAACTTTCGGGGTCGAAAGCCGTCGTTCCAACATTTTTTCATAACTTTGTGTTAATTTAGGTTGTACTTAAATTTTTATTTCTGTTACAGCAGAAATATCTGACGCAGGAAATGTTACAGCATTTCCTGTTTTATTTTGCACTAATTAGAATGGTTTTTCCATTTACTTCTACATTTATTTTTCTGGTTAATTCAAACATTTCCATAATTGATTCAATTTCTTCGTCCTTGTTAAAATGACCTCCAAAACGAAGATCTTTTACCACTGGATTCATGTAAAAAACTTTTAAATCATACCAACGAGTCAATTCATTCATAATATCTTCAAGTCTCTTTGCCTTAAACAAAAAGACACCTTCCTTCCATGATGTAAACAGATCTACATCAACATCCTGAACAAGTATTCCTCCCCTTTTATCATCAACTACAGCTTGTTGTCCAGGTTTGAGTAAGGTAGATTTCCCAATCTCGGAAGCATTTACCTTCACACTCCCCTCAACCAGAGTGGTGACAATTTCATTTTCATCACTGTAAGCTTTTACATTAAAGGAAGTTCCCAAAACCTCTATTCTGGTTCCTGACACATTCACTAAAAATGGATGTTCCCTATCTTTGGCTACCTCGAAGTAGGCCTCTCCGGTTAATTGCACTTCCCTTGTTTTACCAGAAAATTTGGTAGGAAATTTCAATGCACTCATCGAATTCAAATAAACTTTGGTTCCATCGGTCAAACAAAGCTGATAATTGGCTCCATTGGGAATTTCTACAGTATTATAAAGAACCTTTGATTTCGCATTTGCTTTATTCTGATATTTCAGACTACCTGCATCTCTTTCAATCAAAGTCCCATCTTTCTCTTTCAAAGCAATATTTTCTTCATTCTCAAGGTTTACTTTGCTACCATCTGCTAAAATTAATCTTGCCTTTGGTTTCGATTGTTTTGAACTATTGACTTGTGTATACTGTTGAGACAAGTTGGAAATGTCATTGTATATATAGTATCCAATACCAGATAAAAACAGAGGAATCAGAATAACCGCTGCATATCTTAAAACCGTTTTAAAAACGTCAATGCTTCTATGTGGTTTAATGGTAGATTCGAATCTATTCCATCCCTCTACAGTATTTATTTGATGTAATTGTTGATCCCAATCCAAAAATTTTTCACGATTGCGAATGCTATAATACAAATCAAGATTTTCTTTGCTTTCATTCAACCAATTGTCTAACTCAAGTTTCTCTTCTCTGGTGAGTTCATAATTCACCTCTCGAGCAATCAATTGAGATATTCTTATGTGGTGGTCAATTTTATCCATTTAAAAATATTTAGTGCTAAAACAATTCAGAAATAAAAGTGGGTGGGTGTCAACTATTTTTTTTGCAAAAAAAAATGCCAGAGCTCATATAAGCCCTAACATTTAATAATTATTCAACCCTTTATAAGTATAATAATGTCATCATAAAGACAGTAAAATCATCAGGATAACAACAACATCCTGTAATCTTAAGCGAAGTAAACGATATGCATTGGCCTTTACAGATTTTACCGTGTTTACTGAAATGCTTAATCGTTCAGCAATTTCTGGATTTTTTATCCCTCTCATACTCATTTCAACTACGCGTTTCCCCTGTGATGGTAAAACTTCTATGGCATCATGAATCGCCTTGTAGGTTTCCTGTTCTATAATATGATCTCTATAAAATAAGTCTTTCTCCATAGCTTGTAAACTGTAGTCTAAAACAATTTTATTGTGTTTTAAATAATTCAGACAATTGTTTCGTGTCACAGTATACAGGAAAGCTTTAACCGCATTTTGATTCTTGAAATCATCCTTTCCTTTCCAAAGCTTAATGAAAGATTCTTGAACCATATCTGCTGCCACATCTGAATCTTGAACATACTTTTGAGCAAACAAACACAGCATGGGGTAAAAACTTTCAAAAAACTGTCGGAATTCTTTTGTCTTCCTTTTCACTCTGGCTGGTATTTATTGTTGGTTAATAATTTTTCAAAGAATTCAGAAGCTTTGGGAGACTTCTAATTCTTGCGTTTAAAATTATCTCAACAATTGCGTAAACACCTAACTTACAATATAGACAAAAGGGGTCGCAAGCTTATAGCATACCCAGACAAAAGGGGTCGCAAGTTAAAAAGTAGAATTTCAATGATGATTTTTGTCCAAGTTTTCTATAAGGGCAGATAAAGTTTCAGCATGTAAATCATCACACCCTTATTTGCTATGCGGTGAACATTTAGAACTTACTTTTAGCATGAAATTAGAATCGATTTATATATTCAAATAAGCTATCAGTTGACTCTAAACTTAGCTTTTTTCTTAGTCTATATCGACGTTTCTCAATGGCATTAACAGAAATATTTAGGATTCTTGCAATTTCTTTGGCATCCAAATTCAACCTCAGATAGGCACAAAACCTTAACTCATTTGTGTTCAGATCGGTATGCCTATCCAACAAACTCTTAAAAAATCCTTGATGCACCTCCTCGAAGTGCATTTTAAATTTATCCCAATCCTGGTCTAAGTGAATGTTACTTTCTATTTCTTGAATCAACTTTCTTAATGCTTTTTTCACTTCAGTATTTTGGGCCAACAATGCATCTTCTGCGAGTTTTTTAAAACTATTCAGTGTTTCGTTTTTACTTACCATATGCAATGCATTGGCTGCCAACTCACGCTCTTTGTGTTTTAATTCTGTCTTATACTTGAGTTGCTTCAACCTGTTAATTTCCTCGTTGGCCATCATCTCTTCGTTCAATCTCAAGTTCTCCTGTTCCTTTTCTCTTGTTTCAGCTTCCATTTTTTGCAGGGCAAGCTGATCCATCTGTTTTTCTTGTTCTAAAAGAAGGTTTTTCCGTTCCAAATTCGACTGCTTCAGTTTTAGCACCCTTAAAATCAAAACACTAATCACAAGCAAGCCACCCAAAATAATAAGAAGATTTCTCTTTTGTGTTTTTATTCGATCTTGCAAAAACTCTATTTCATTCTCTTTCTTTTCGGTTTCGTATTTTATTTGAATCTCGCTAATTTGCTTCTGAGTTTGCTCATTATAGATTTCATCCTTGTAGGATAGATAAAGTCTTGTATTACTCAAAGCCATTTTATAGTTCCCAGATAATTCATATGCATTGGCGAGTCCTTCATAGCATTCCATTACACGCGCTTTATCATGATTTTCAAGTGATATTTTTAGTGCATTTTCGAAAAAATCGATTGCTTTTTCATGTTTCTTATTAAGTATATAATACTGTCCTAAATTTATAGATGAAGAAATAATACCACTTTCAAAATTATTCTTTTCCGCAATTTTTAATGCATCCCAATAATCAGTCAATGCCTTATCAAGCTGTCCAACTTTTGAATATATATTTCCTCGATTATTCAAAGTAGATGAAAGTTTCAGTTTATTTCCCGAAGAAATAAAAATAGGAATGGCTTTGTTCAAATACTCTAATCCCTCTTCGTATTTTCCAAGTTCGTCGTATATATTCGAAATATTAACTGATGTAAGTGCAATTTGAATTGAATCATTCTCAACTTCGTAGATATTCAACAATTTAGTAAATAATTCAAGAGCTTTATCGTGATTTTTATATATGGAATAGATAATTGCAATATTATTCTGTAAGCCAATCTCTCTTTCTTTGTATTTTATTAGTTCAGCCTTTTCCAGAGCTTTGAAATAATAAGTCTGGGCCTCTTTATAGTTCCCTATATGAAAATAGGTGATTCCTATTTCGTTCCAGGCATCCACTAAAGAATGATCTAACTTATTTTCAATGGCAATTTTTTGGGCTTTCTTAAAATTCTGTAGACCTTCAAAATAGTTTCCCAAATTAGAATGTTCACGCCCCAAATATATTAATGCCTTAATTTCGAGATTTGGTTGTTTCAATTTTCTTGCCAAATCAAGAGCTTGTCGACTGTAAAGGATACATTTCTTAGAATCTTTCTCTACCAGACATTCACACAAATCCAGTAAAACTTCAAGCTTTTCACGTCCGGAAGAACCAATTAGTTTTGTTTCCAAACTGTCAAGCTCATTGATTTTTATAGAATGATCCGCATTAGAATGTGAAATAAATAATATTAGAAGAAGTATTGTTAGTAGGAAGCTTTTCATAGGGCAAGAATTATACAGGTCAAATATATAGATTTAAACCTAGCTTGAAAATAATTTTATCCTTAGGATAGGTAAAAAAGGTCAGTAATAAGAGGTGAGCAGATTTAATTTGTTCACTTTCGTTCCACAAAATGTTTTTTTTAATACGTGTATTGGTATAGTTAGCTGTCATACTAGTAAACCAAAACAATGAAAATATGAAAGCGAGAATATATACACTATTATTTCTCTTGAGTATATTGGGTATGCAATCGTGCAGCAAATCTGCCCTTAGCGATATTGAATTAACAGATCCATCACTCTTGAAAGTTTCGGTACGAATAGCACAGGATTACAACAACAATAAGGAAGTACAAGTTTTTATCAGGGATAAAAATAGCAGGCCTGTTCAACTGGAAAATGGTTGGGTTGAAGTAAATGGGATTGTTGCTCATTGGGATCGAGCTGATATTCATTCTTTAAATGAACGCGGTTATATTTACCGACCTGATGATTATGAGCATGACTTTCGTATATACATTCATTTGAATCCTCGTGATGTATACTGGTTTGATTTGAATCCATCAACTGGTTTTCCAGGTTTTATACGCAACTATCCATTACATGATGATGAATTCCATCCTGAATATGATCCATACATCAATGATCACTACAAACTGTATGATATGCCTTTCAGAAATGAAGTTGTTAAAGTAGATTATAAAATTCTAAAACCCAGATAGTAATTGAAAGGTGGCTATTTTTACTCTGTAGTCACCTTTCTTTTTCATTATATCCAAAAGTGTATCACCATTGATATACACTCATGTATTTACTCATACACTCTTATATCTATTTAGAAATTGTTCTCGATAAGTTATTCCTATAGGAATTTTATGACCTTGTATGGTAATTTGATGTCTTTCTACCATATCTATGTGTTTCATAGAAACAACATAGGATTTATGGACTCTTGCAAAATATGCAGATGGCAATTGATCAATGGTTTCCTTCATTGTCTGTAAAGCCATAATTTTCTTGTTGCTGGTATGAAAATTTACGTAGTTTCCAGCCCCTTCAATAAAACAGATGTCTTCAAGTGAAACTTGGTGAATTTGAGATCCACTTCGAATCAAAACCTGCTCCTGCTCTTCCTGATTAGTTTGAACACGCATACTGTCTTGCAGGATGTTCTTATTAAGTTCAAATGCTTTTCCTACAGCACGAAGAAAACGTTCGTATTTTATTGGTTTTAACAAGTAATCAATTGCATCGTAATCATAGCTCTCAACTCCATATTCGGAGTAAGCAGTTGTAAAGATCACCTTAGGCTTATGCTTCAATGAATTTAAGAATTGAATGCCTGTAATTTCGGGCATATTAATATCTAAGAACAACAAATCCACTTTGTTTTCCATTAGAAATCCAAGTGCTTTTAATGGATTAGAAAAAGCACCTATACAATCCAGAAAAGGTGTTTTTTCAATGTAATCCTTCACTAAGTCAAGAGCAAAGGGTTCATCATCTATGGCAATACATTTCATTCGAATACTAGTTTAAATTCAGGTTTAAATAAATACTGTAAATATCAGGTTCTTCATTTACCTGAAGTGTATATTTATTAGGATATATCAGTTCTAACCTTTTCTTGACATTTTCTAATCCAATACCCGAAGATTGATTATTTACAGATACTTGCTTTTGATTAATTGGGTTTGATACTTTTAGCTCTAGCTGTTGGTTTTGACATGATATCTGAATATCAATATTCGTATTGGCATTATAATGAAGGCCATGTTTAAAAGCGTTTTCAATAAATGGTATCAGCAATAATGGAGCAACAGAATTTGTAGAAAAATCTCCTTCGGTTCGGTAATTAATTTTAACCGGCATATCATCTGAAATACGGAGTTTTTGTATTTCTATAAAACTGTTAATATGATCGATTTCTTTCTGAACTGACACTTTCTCGAAATTACTTTCGTAAAGCATATATCTTAACTGCGAAGAGATCATTTCAATTAGATTTGCCGTATATTCATCTCCATTTTTTGTTGCACTAGCAAAAGCCATGTTCAGCATATTAAACAAAGAGTGTGGATTTACCTGTGCTTTTAAGTAATTCAATTCGGCAGATAATTTTTCAGATTTTAATTCTTGCTGATTTTTATCTTTTCTAATCCATTCTCGAGTAAACCCATATGCCAAAGCCAAGGCCAATATAAAAACATGAAACACTAGAATTACAATAAGTTGCGACATGTATGGCTCTTCTTCTGACGAATATATAACAGGCATTAGATAATAGTCAATTAAAGATTCTATTGCACTTAGACCTACTGTGAAAATTATAAGAAAACTTATTAGTTTACCTCTAGATTCGGATAAGTTAAATCTTGGGATTAGATATAATGAAACCAAGTAAAAGAGTATAAGGTTAAAAAGCGTTCCAATTACAACAGCCAATGTATAACTTCCCATACTTTCCTTAAGTAAGCCAATAGTTTTCACATTGTATAGAACTATAATTAATCCTGTTATCCAAATCAACCCGTGAATAAAATATTCGAAATATCTTTTCTTCAATATCATTATTTCAATTTTAAATCATAAAATTAAGATTGATTATTAATTATGAAAATGATTTCGGACAAAATTATCAGATAAAATGTCCAATTGTAATTTTAAATTGACAAATTGAATTCGTCTATACTGATTTCTATTTCGTGTATAATTTCTTCAATTGATGTATTTCATTTTCAATTGATTTAATGGTGAGATAATATTGAGGTATAATTCAAAAACATCAATATCATGAAATCGAAACAAATACTTAAATCATTTAGTATTCTATTTATTTGCATGCCATTAATGGCCTTTGCTTTTAATAATCAAAAGAATAAAAACAATTGGAATATCATTACAGAGAAAATTGATAGTCTTCTCAAATCTAAAATAGGGACAAATACTCCAGGAGGGAGTGTTGGAATTCTATATAAGAATGATCATACTTTTCAAAAAGCATATGGCTTGAGCGATATTGAAAATCAAAAACAAAACACGAATCAAACCCAATTTAATTTAGCATCCGTTTCCAAACATTTCACCGCATACGCCCTCTTACTTCTTGAAAAAGATGGAAAGCTTCAACTAGATGATCCAATTGGCAAATACCTCCCATATTTGCCTAAATATAAAAATGAGATCACCATAAGAAATTTAATACAACACACTAGCGGACTTACATCTACTGATGTTCTTCAATTACTAGGCAATATTAACTTTGAATCCACATGGAATCAAGAAGATGAAATAAAATTAATCCGCTCCTACTCTAAATTGAATTCACCTCCAAATACAGCTTTTAGTTATTCTAATTCGGGATATTCTCTACTTGCAGAAATTATCGAAAATGTTAGTAAGATGCATTATGCTGATTTTATGGAAACATATGTTTTTAGTCCATTGTCTCTGAAATCAAGTTTTGTATTTCATTCGCCTAACCAAATGGAAAAATTAACAACCAAAGCTTATAAAAAAGTAAAAAACAAATTCGTTACTTACAACAAGGAATCAAATTACACATATGGAGCTAGTAACATTTTTACTAATATAACGGATATGCTCACCTGGGGAAAACATATTTTGGCAAACGATATTTCCTATGACAATTATTTATCAAAAATCAGCAATACATATAACACATTGGTAGATGGTGATACTATCAAATATACTTATGGATTCAATATTAAAAATTATAAAGGAATAAAACAGGTTAGACATAGTGGTGGTACTTTGGGATTCAGAAGTCAATTTGCCTTCTATCCAGAAAATGATTTATGCATTGTGATTTTACTAAACACAGAAAGTATTAATAGTTATAGCCTTTTAAATAGAATTTGTGATATTATTCTATCTGATAAAATAGTAGAGACTGCCACTAAGAAACGAAAGGAAATTAAAGTTGACCGAAAATTATTACAAACTTATGTAGGCAAATTCAGATTGCCAAACGGCCTTCTTCTTGACTTTAAATGTGATAATGACACTTTAAAACTGAAATTACCAGACGATAATGTATTTAACCTGCATGCAGAATCGAATAACTTCTTTTTTTTAAAAGCTTTTGATGCACAATGCGAATTCAAGCTTTCTCCAAATGGGAAAGTTGAAGAAGTAATCTGGAAACAAGGAGGAGTTAATTATCCATGCCTCAAAGCCGATAAAATTGAAGAGTTAACTCCAGAAATGCAAAAAGAATTTGCAGGCAATTATATCAATAAAGAATTAAATGTTACTTACCCTGTAAAAATTGTCAATAACAAATTGATTCTTTCACCTCCACAAACCTTAAAAACCTATTTGAACATCGGTGAAATGGAAATTAAATATTTTGGAGAAGACTATTTTTCAGCAGGACGTCTTGATATGCTTAAATTTGAACGTAATGAAAATGGGTCAATCAAATCATTGGTAATCCAAGATGTGGGAAGAGTTAAGAATTTTACATTAACAAAAGAAAATTAAAACTAGTAAAGTCATGAGATTGCTTAAGCAATCTTGTGGCTCTCATTTTAATATGTTTAATACAGCAAATTATCTATTTTAGAGACTATTTTAGGCCAATTACCAATCGCATTTTCCATCAGATTCATTTCCCTAATTTGATCCTCTTTTATCAAATGAAAAGGAAACTGTGTCAATCGATTATTTTTTAAATAGACATTGCTTATAGATTCAGAATTCAAAATATGCTCCACTCCTTCCGAAATCATATTGTCAGTAAAATCTATCAACTTCAATTTGCTACATTTGCTAAGAATTTGAGGTACCTGAGTAAAATCGTTATTTCCCAGGTATAATTTCTGCAAAACTGGTATTTCTGCTACTGCCTGAGGTAATTCTTGAATCTGATTGTTGCGAATGTCAAGGCAAGCCAAACTCTTAAGTTCTTTAATTTCTTCAGGAATTGATTCCAATTGATTTTCCTGAATATCTAAAACCTGTAAATGTGTTAATTTAAATAGGGCAGCAGGCCAACACCCTTTCAAATTACACTTGGCAATATTTAGATGGGTAACATGACCAAGATCATTTAACTGGTAACCTTTAATTAACCATGTCACTTTTCTTACTTGTTTCAAGTTTCGATTAATTTGACTACTTAATTCCTCAATAAGCTTTATATCCTCCATTTACACTATGTAAGTTGATTTCTTAGCTGCAAAATAGTAAAAACTTAATAGGTGAACCAAACAAAATATTCATTCTTAATATATTTTCTGATTTCTTATACCGTCCTGCATTCTTTTGTATATTTTTGAGGCATTAAAATCCGTTGGATTGAAGGGAATAAAGAAAGTAGAAGAATGGAAGAGATCAAAAATAGAGTATTACAAGTTCTGACCGATGGCAATTTAGATTATCGACAAAAAAAGCACCATTTGGCTTATATTGCAGAAAGCACACAGGATTATCCTGATATCTCAAAAGAAGCAGGTGAAGCCTTAAATGAGAAAATTATTTGCGATTTATTTGAAGGTACTGCTCCTTATCGTCCCAGATATGTTCTTCCTGATTATGCCTACGCTTTAAAAAATGGAGTAAACTATCTTGAATTAGAGCCTCCTACAAATTTCGACGAGGCCATTAATTTTCTATCAATACTCTATATTCAGGTTCCATCAATTACAGGTTATTCTGTTTACCTAGGCAATATCGACACATTACTGCTTAACTATGTTGGTGATTTGTCGGAAGATGAAATCTACAAAAAGATGAAGCTTTTTTGGCGATTCATAGACCGAACACTTCCTGATGCTTTTGTTCATATCAACATAGGACCAGAGGACAATGTTATTGCCAGAGTAATTTTAAGAATTGAACGGGAATTAAAACAGGTTGTTCCGAACCTTACATTGAAATATGATCCGGAAATTACATCCGATGAACTTCTACTTGAGGCCAGCAAAACAGTATTTGAGGTAGCAAAACCACATATTGCCAATCACAAGATGACTGCTGCTGATTTTAAAGGAGAATATGGTGTAGTGAGTTGCTATAACTCTTTGCCTGTAGGTGGTGGTTCTCATACTCTTATTCGTTTAAATCTTAAAAAAATAACGGATTTACACAGTGGTGATGCTGAAAGTTTTATATCAGGCACATTGAAAAAATATTGTAAGATGACATTGGATGTTATCGAAGCAAGAAGCAAATACCTGGTAGAAAGCGTTAAGTATTACGATACGGATTTTCTTGCCAAAGAAGGTATTATTTCCCTGGATAATTTCTCAGCCATGTTTGGTTTTTATGGACTTGCCGAATGTGTAAATCAGTTGATGAAACGCAGTGGTAAAGAGCTAATATATGGAAAGGATGAAGAAGCCAATCAGCTTGCACATCTTATCTTGGAAGAGATGAAGAAAATTGTGGATGCAAGGGAAGTTCCTTACTGTAAAGGAAATAATGGCAAAGCATTTTTTCATGCTCAATCGGGTATCGATATTGATATAGAGGAAACTGCAGGAGCTCGAATTCCAATTGGAATTGAGCCTGACATCTATTCACATATCAATACTGTCGCTCCACATCATCACCTGTTTAATGGAGGAATTAGTGATATTTTCCACTTTGATGAAACCGTAAAAAGAAATCCTGCAGCAATTCTGGATATTATCAAAGGAGCGTTTAGAAAAGGCATGCGAATGTTTACCTTTAATTTATCGAATGGTGAATTTATCCGTATTACTGGCTATTTGGTTAGAAGAAGCGATTTAAAAGAGTTCCGGGAAGAAGGATCGAGATATGGCAGTGCTCTGTTTGCGGCCAATTCTATGGACAATGCCAATGTAGACAATCGTATTTCGAAACGAGTAATTTCCAATGAGCAAGTTGCAGGCAAATATTAGTGGAATCATCAAATCGAGTGTGATTGATGGACCTGGCAACCGCATAGTTATATTCTTTCAGGAATGCAATTTAAACTGTATGTATTGCCACAATTCCCACACCATAGGATTGTGCAATTTATGTGGTACTTGTGTGGATACATGTCCCACCAACAGTTTGAAGATTGATTCTGAAAACAAACGAATCATCCACAATAAAAATAGCTGTACTCGTTGTGATGAATGCATTAAAGTTTGCCCTGAAAACAGTAGCCCATTTTACAAACAAATGTCGGTTGAGGATATTATTTCTGAAATTCTTGAAGTAAAGGATTTTATTTCGGGTATTACCGTATCAGGTGGGGAAGTAATGCTTCATGCTCCATTCTTAAGCTTGTTATTTCAGGAAATCAAATCGCATTCCGGCTTAAAACATTTATCCATTTTAATTGATTCTAACGGAAATATCGAGCAGAAAAAATGGGATTCTCTCCTCCCCTTAATTGATGGTGTAATGCTGGATATCAAGGCATATTCTGCTAAAACACACAAGCAAATAACAGGCTATTCTAACGAGAAGATCTTAAAATCAATTGAATATTTAAACGATAAAAACAAGCTAAAGGAACTTCGTTTTGTTCTGACTCCCAATTACAATAATGACGAAAGTGAATTGCGAGAAATTGCCAAAATAATGAAATCGGTATCTCCTAATGTTGGAAAAACTTTAATTAAGATGCGAAATCATGGCATCAGAAAAGAGTTTTCTTTTTTAAGAGAAGCAAGCAATGAAGAAATGAATTTTGCCAAAGATATTTTTGGGCAAGCTGATATAGATATTCTTGTGATATGAAATCATATTTTACCACTGGTATATCAACAAATACAAAAGCAGCAAAGGAATAATAAGCAGAAAGCCAAACCATGCATTTGATTTGTTCTGACAAACCATGATGTACTTGGGTCTCTCCTTTCCTGAAATTAAAGATTGTATATACAGAATTGCAAAGCGAATTGCTCCTCCAACAAAACAAAAAATAGGATGCATGATTTTAATATCTAATTTTGTTGTTGCAAGATAGTACTATTATCATGAAGAAAAACAAATTTAAGCAACTTAACGAGAAAGAGATTCTAGCATATATCTCAAAACATCAGCTTGATGCACAAAAAACAGAATCAGGTTTGCACTATGTAATTGTAAGCAAGGGAGAAGGCAAAATCCCCACTCCTGAGAGCAATGTCTCAATTGCATATATTGGTTACTTGACCAATGGCAATATTTTCGATAAAAGTGAAAACCTGGAAATTAACCTATCGGTAGTCATCGAAGGTTGGAAAGAAGGCTTATCCTATTTTAAAGAAGGTGGAGAAGGAATTTTAATCATCCCATCACATTTGGCCTATGGAAGTACTGATTATGGAGCCATTCCAGGAGGTTCTGTACTGATATTTGATATTATTCTAAGCAAAGTTTTTTAGTACAAAAAAACCTGACAAAGAATATGTCAGGTTAAGTTTTATCAATTAGAACAGCTTTAGATTCTTTTCATCATATGCTCAATCTCTTTAACTTGAGCTGAAAGCATTTTTTGTTTATCTAAGCTCTTGGCTTCTTGTAAATAGTACTTAGATAGTTTCTTGTTTCTTCTGGAAAGGTAAATGCCCGACAAATTCAAATTCGCTACCGCTTTATCCGTTTTCATTCTTAGACCGATATTTAAAGCCTTTTTAAACTGCTTTTCCGCCTGATTGTTTTTATGCTCTTGCGAAAAAATCAATCCTGATAAATAGTAGTAATATGCCTCTTGGCTTTTGATCATTCTTTCAGGATGCTTCACTCCACTCAGCACTTTACCTGCAGACTGAAATTTATTTTTTCTAAGAAAATAAAAAGCAATCAAGTTTTTCTCGTTCTTAAAATGCAACAATACAAATAATCCCGATACCAGTACAGCAAGTATACCTAATCCAATGAAACTTTTAATAAACAGGAAGATTGAACCCAACAGTAGAATCCCAGCAATAATCAATCTTATAATCTTACTCAACATGATGTGTAATTTTTAAATTTGCAATACAAAACAAGTCATTTTTTGTTAAAAACCAAGAGTACACTGCCTGTGTTTTACTATTTAATATTCTTTCTATTTAAACCCTAGCTTTCTATTGATATTACAAGTATTTGAAAGCGAGTCATCCACATACACAATATGCTTTTTCGCATTAGTAGCCCATGTTTTCAACTATGACTTATAAATGGTATTTAAAAGCAGTCAGTATTGTGAATTATTGAATTGCTTCATTAGTTTGTTAATATAATATCTATGATACAAATTGACATGATCCATCAAACAATCATATTCATTTGAAAATCCCTCTAGTTTTTTCAATTCATATGCAAGCAGTCAGCTTTAATCATATATTGTATGAATCCGACTAATAAGTTTTACTATATTTACCTGAATACTAAAAGTAGATTTTCTCTACTACTTCCAAATTTTTAATTGCATGAAAAAGGCCAATAATAAATTTATTTACAGCATTGTAATTCCTACCATTTTAGCAATCTCAATGTTTGTGATCACTTTCTATATTATCCTTATTCCTTTATTCGAACGCAGTATGATGGATCGCAAAAAGGAAACAATTTCCGAATTAACCAATGCTGCGTGGAGTGTATTATCGGAATATCAGGGAGCCTACCACAATGGTGAGATTAATTTGTTGGAAGCACAGGAAAAAGCATCTGAACACATTGGGAAAATGCGATATGGTAACGAACAGAAAGATTATTTCTGGATTATTACCAATAGTCCAAAAATGATTATGCATCCCTATCGTCCAGACCTTAACGGCACCGACCTTTCTAATTTTTCAGATAATCATGAGAACAAGCTATTTGTTGATGCTGCCGAACTCGTAAAAAATGAAGGAGAAGGTTTTATTCAATATTACTGGCAATGGAAAGATGATGCCTCTAAAATATCTCCTAAACTATCCTATGTAAAGGGATTTTCTGAATGGAATTGGGTTATTGGTACTGGCATTTACCTGGATGATGTTGAAATGGAAATCAGCCAACTGAAGAAGACTTTATTAAAAATATCTTTCACTATTATTCTTTTTGTTGCAGTCATTTTACTATATGTGCTTCGCCAAACAAGAATTATTGAGGAAAAAAGATTAAAGGCTGAAAAGCAATTGCTTTTATCCATTCAGAAATACAAAAGCCTTGTAAATGCCTCTACCGAAGGGACATTAATGTTAGTGGATGAGAAAGTAGTTTTTGCCAACAATAAGTTCACAAAATTATTCGATAATGAAAACATAGTAGGATCCAATTTCTCAGACTTGTTTAAGATGAGTTGGACCGATTTGGTAAGCAAAATCGAGAATCCACAGAAAACCTCCACTTTTGAAACAGAACTGGTAAACGCTCAAGCGGGTCGCGAAACTGTTGTAGTTTCCGTTACACAAATCACGCTATCAGGCGAAGTAGGATACATTATTGTTGCTAAAAATGTAACTGAAAAAAAGCGTTTAAGATTAGATGCCAATAAAATGTCGGAAGACATTCAGCTTTCGCTGCAATTAATGAATCAGCCAATCGATAACCTGATTCAAAAAAATGTTTGTTGTCAATTAAATACCAATATTAAAGATGCTGCCAAACTAATGACTGATCAGAACTGCAAATTAATTTGCATTAAAGAAAGTGATCAAATCATTGGAATTATTACCGATACTGATTTAAGAACAAGAGTATTGGCAAATGAGAGAAGTACTGATGCTATTGTAGCTACAATTATGACTGCTCCTGTGATCAGTATCAAAAATGATGCTTTGCTATATGAAGCTATTTTACGTTTCAAGCAAAGCAATGTATCACACCTGCTAATCGAAAATGAGTACGGTGATATTATAGGCAATATCAGCAGCAAACAATGTTTGGAAATGCAGCAAAACTCGCTAACTCATTTAATCAATCAGATTAACGATTGTAACAATGTGGAAAGTATTAAACGCATTCATAACAAAGTTCCGATATTAATACAAGCTGTTTTTACCAGCTCAGAAAACATTAATAGTGTATCGCGTATTATCACTTCTATTGCCGATACCATCAGCTCCAGAATTATTGAACTTGCAATTCAGGAAGTTGGCCCTGCACCATGTAAGTTTGCCTTTATCACTATGGGAAGCGAAGGTCGCTCTGAACAAAGCTTAAAAGCCGATCAAGACAACGCCATTATATTTGCCGATGATAGCGATGAGAACAAGTCATACTTTTTAAAGCTTTCCGAAATCATTAATGAAAACCTGCATGCCATTGGATACTCACGATGCAAAGGTGATTTAATGGCTGGAAATCCTGAATGGTGTAATTCTATTGATATTTGGAAAAACTACTTCTCGAAATGGATTAACAATCCGGATATGCCTAATGTATTGGATAGCTCAATTTTTCTTGACTTAAGAAACATTTATGGCGACGACAAGTTGGTAGATGATCTGTTTGAACATGTATATGCCGAACTGGATCATAATCTTGATTTTTATAATCAACTGGCTAAAACAGTGATTGGAGTAAAACCGATCATGGACAAAAAGTCTGTTAATATTAAAAAATATTTACAACCCATAATTGGATATCTTAGAATACATGCACTTCACCATTCAATCCGAGAAACAAATAGTTTGCTACGATTGAATCAATTGATGGCATTAGGTGTTATCCCCGAAAAAAATGCTGAAGAAATCGAGGCCATGTATAACTTTCTGATGCATTTAAGAATTAAATGGCAAGTAAATTTAATATTAGATAACGATTGGCCTGAAAATGATGTATTGCTTAAAAATCTGACTGAAATTGAAAAAAATTCCTTTAAAAGTATCGAAAAAGAAATTGTATCTCTGCAGGATGATTTAAAATCTGCATTTAAGATTTCAGAATACCAATAAACAGTTCTGTATTTTAAAAGTTCCAAATATCATTCTTTCGGATCACCTTGCAAGGGTTTCCGAAAGCAATGCTATTTGAAGGGATATCTTTGGTTACCACACTCCCCATACCGATAAATGTATTATCGCCTATCACAACATTGTTCTTAACAATTGCACCGGAACCTATTTCACATGCTTTTCCAATGTTTACATTTCCTGAAGTGATAACTCCGGGATTAATATCAGTAAAATCGCCAATGAAATTGTGATGTCCTATTTTTGCACCTCTTTTAATGCTAACGCCAAAACCTATCTTCGTTTGAGCACTAATCACACATTGATGATCTATTAACAGCGCTTTTCCAAGCTTGCTACTAACACTAACAATTGACGAATCTGCAATGAAATTATCGTAATCATCTCGTTCCAAAACCTTAGAAAAATCCTTGTAAACCGGGTATTTATTCTTAGGGCTTACCAAACCAAATAGAATTGGAAGCTTAGGGTTTACCCTCTCAATTGCTTGTGCCTGAAAATGAATTTCTTGAAGCCAATCATTAGCTTTGGTCTCCAATTCCATATTCAGGAATACATCAAAGGCAATTTCCTTCTTATGATTATGGTAGAGTAAATCGTGAATCACACAAATCCAATTGGGATCAAATCCCATTAACTGATACACATCTCTTTTTAACGCCATCGTTTCTAAATCCTAGGTTCCCAAATTCTTTAGGAGAAAAATACTGTTTGTCATGAATTGAAATTAAAGAATGGATACGTTGAACCAGTTCTATATTCGTTGCTTTACGAGATCTGCTTTCATCCCACCAAATGTTATCCTCAAGTCCAACTCTTACTCCATACCCCATTGCAATTGCCGCTGCGTTTACATTTAACTGATCAGCGGCTAATCCTGCTAATCCAATAAAATGATTCTCTGGAATATCAGAAACGGCTGTTCCTATTTGCTGAAAGTTCGCCTGAAATCCGGCAATATTTCCAAAAAGTAAGTTCCAATAAAACGGGCCTTCAATAATTCCTTTTTTGATTAGATATTTTCCGTAATTGATCATCCCTAAATCAAAACATTCCAGTTCTGTGTTTACGCCATAATCTTTCATTTTTTGAGCCAAACGCTGAACCATATCAGGAGCATTTACAGATGCTTGTTTCACAAAATTCAAACTACTCAATGTCAAGGAACACATATCGGGTTTTAGCTCTATTACTTCAGACCTTTTCTCAAATTCAGGAAAATTTCTTCCTGAAGTACTGCCACAAATTATCAAATCCGGACAATGCTTGCGTACTCCTTCAAATATATCACGATATACATTACTCGTATAGGTCGGAATACCACCATCTTCGCGTGCATGCAAATGAGCAATGGTTATTCCTATTTCGTAAGCCTCATGGGTTTGTTCTATAATTTCTTGTGGCGAAATCGGTACAAATGGCGTCATACCCTTGGTAGGGACCATACCAGTTGGACAAAAATTTATAATCACCTTATTATTTTTCATGTATTGTATAGTTAATGGTGTACTATTAAATATACAATATTTTTCTTTTTTTCAGCAATCAAAACAAGCCCAACTACTCAGTTTCTCAATACTTTAACTATTATTAAACAAGATTAATTAGAGGGTATCATGCAACACTTAATCTATTAAATACAAATCATTCAAAACCAAAATCCCCTTTTTCTTAGAAAAAGGGGAAGTATATCTTATTCGAATTTCTTTATTCAGCTCCAATGGATATTCTGAATCGAAGCGCTTTTTCACTAAATTCATCAAACTCTCCATATTCAATAAACCTGCTTACCCTACCATTACATACCCTGCAAGTACCTTTTATCAGGATATCATTCATATCATTCAAAAAGTTTTCTTTTACATCTACCCCTTTAGTGCACATCTCCTTGCAATGCACACAATATGTTCCTTCCTGTACAATATAGTCGTAAGCTGCTTTTTCCTCTTCATCTAAAAGAACATTTAGCTGAAATCGGTTAAGCTTAATCTCTTTAAATTTACTCATTATCTAACACTTAGTCTGTTTAATGCAGTAGTTCTTAAAATTTAAATTGAATAACGAATTTAGGAATATTCTGACTTATGACAAATTTTTCGTGATGCTTTTTGAAAGCAAAATCGATATATTTTAGGTAAAAAAATGAACTTACCATTAATAGCAGCGAAATCATAGGAAATCCAAACCGGTTAAATCAGTTATATTTTTGAATTCATTAATATTTACAAATCAATTCTATATCCTTTCATTTAAATCAGACACAAAACTCTTTTTCTTCAAAATATCCTATTATCTTTGTATAAAATAATATTACAAAATGAGTTTATATCGCCTAATTATACGTCCTCTGTTAATTCAATTCGATGCTGAAAAAATACACAAGTTTACTTTTTCATGCTTAACACTTTTTCAAAAGATTGCCTTTATTCGCAAAATTTCTTCACTAATCCTTACTAAAAATCATCCTGCATTAGAGCGTGAGCTATTTGGTTTAAGATTTCCAAACCCCGTTGGTCTTGCAGCTGGATTGGATAAAAATGCAGAAGCTTTCGACATGTTGGGTAGCATGGGCTTTGGTTTTATCGAGATTGGAACTTTAACCCCAAAACCACAAGATGGAAACCCTAAACCTCGCCTGTTCCGATTTGTAAACGACAAGGCGATTGTGAACAGAATGGGATTTAATAATGATGGTGTGCTGGAAGCCGTAGAAAGGCTAAAAAGGAAAAAAACAAATGTGATTATAGGGGGAAATATTGGTAAAAATAAAGTCACACCTAACGAACTTGCCAGCGATGACTACATTAACTGCTTTGAAGCCTTATATCCACATGTTAACTACTTTGTTGTTAATGTAAGTTCTCCTAACACTCCAAACCTTAGGGCGTTGCAAGATAAGGAACCATTAAAAGATCTTTTGAATAAATTAATGGGATTGAATAAAATCAAAAAGAAAACGAAACCCATTCTGCTTAAAATTGCTCCCGATATTAATGAAGCCCAACTGGATGATATCATAGAAATCGTTCAGGACACCAAAATTGCGGGTATCGTGGCTACAAACACAACTATTTCAAGGGATGGCTTGAGCTATTCCAAAAAAGAAATTGAAGCGGTTGGTGCTGGTGGCTTAAGCGGAAATCCTTTAAAGCAAAAATCTACAGAAGTAATACGATACATACATCAAAAATCAAATGGCAGTATTCCAATTATTGGTGTAGGTGGCATTATGACTGTAGAAGATGCTCTGGAAAAGTTGGATGCCGGAGCCTCATTAATTCAAATTTATACTGGTTTTATCTACAGTGGACCAAGTTTAATTAAGGAAATTAATAGGGCTTTAATCAGAAGAGCTAAAAATTAAATTATAATATTTCTTCAATTGTATACGATTGGTCTTTGAAGATAATCTGGTCTCCTTTTTGTTTTCCCTTAAAAGCTTGAACCAAATCGGATTGAAATGATACAACGAAATAGTTCTGGCCATTCAATTCCATTTGCCCCAAACCTGCCAAAATGTAAAAAGATATTTTGTTAGTGATTACCAATGAACCCAACTGCACAGTTTTATTTTTTACTTCGGGATTAATCCTGTCGACAATGCTTTTAAGTTTTTGGTTAGTTGTCAATTGTCGCATCACCTTTTCTTGCTCCAGATGCATCATGGCCCTACCCGTTTCATGTTTATCCCCAGCCGTACTTTTGCTTTCACTCGCAACAGATTCTTTTAATGCGGATAAGGATTTATGGTTTGCTGTGATTTTCGATTGAATTAACTCTTGCACCTTATTGTACAAGTCTACTTTTAATGTATTTGGTGTATGCATTGTTGTATTCTATTAAAGAAATCAAATGTACTAATAAGAAATAGCAATCGCGATTAAGATTGAAAACAATCCTCTGTTCCTTCTCAAACTTTAAATCAAGGCAAGCTATTTTGCGATTTTTTAAAAAATACTTTACTTTTCGAAAAATCTAAACTAGCACTTATTCTCTTATGAATATTCCCTATTTGATCCTTTTTTGCTCAGCCCAAATTATTGGTTTGATCCTGATATTGCTACGCAAAAAATTCAGAACTCTACCTAACTTTATCTTAAAGCTCATATTTATTAATATTATATTTCACTACGTTTATTACTATTTCTTTTACAAAGGTTTTATTGCTTTAGATTCAAACTGGCCTTATAGCGTAGTTCCCATTGCCACAATGGCTCCAATGGTGGTATATTACTATGTAATGTCGGTGTTGTATGGAAAACTTAAGTTTACGAAAGTAAGCTTATTGCATTTGCTTCCTTTCTTAATAAACGGGATCATCTTTATCCTGTATTTGAATACCAACTCTTTAAAAAGCACATACTTACTGATTGCCAAAAACATACTGGTTTCCCTTTACATTATTTACCCTTTCCTGATTTTAAAGATGATTGGGAATTTTTACCAAATCAAAGGCATGTCGCTGAGTATATTCAGTTACAACAAGAAAAGAACAAGCTTGATTAAGCTGCTATGCTTCATGATGAGTGTGCATTTTGTAATTCTGGAAATTAAAACCAACCTCCCTCTCCTTGTATCTGGCTCTGAAGCTACCATGGATATTATCAACCTTAGTTTTTTGATGCTTTTAGGCTATGCAATATCATATGTAATTGTAAGTGAACCCCGAACTTTGCATCTAAGCACCGAAAAAGTGGGTTTAGGTGGATTTAAAAAATATGATAAATCGAAGCTTACTCGCGAATTGGCTGAAAAAAACGTGATCAAAATGAATCAACTTATGGAATCTGAAAAACCATATCTTGATCCAGAGCTAAATTTGTCAAGTTTCTCTCAACAATGTAATATCTCTTCCCATGAGATTTCAGAAACTATGAATGGATTAATGAATCAAAGTTTTAATGATTACATTAACAATTACAGGGTGGAAGAATTTAAGCGTTTGTCGAAACTGGAATCTTACAAGAACTACACCATATTGGCATTGGCATTTGAGGCTGGATTTAAATCGAAAGCTACCTTTAATGCCGCTTTTAAAAAATTCACCAATAAAACACCTTCTCAATTCCTGAAAGAACTGGAATAGTTTTCGATTTAAAATGAGGAGATTGATGGTACGATAAAATTGGAATACGTCCGAAATTATTGGTTTTGTCGCTATATCAATGTTTTAGATGCAGTTTTGAACTGTAACAAAAACATTGACGCAATGAGTAAAAACGAAAATTCATCAAAATTAAATCGAAGAGATTTCTTTAAAATTGGAGGAATAACAGCCGCTGTTGGTGCGGGTGCCTTAACTACTTTACCGCAAAAAACTGCAGCCAAAGAATTGGACAAACGTCTTGTGGATAAAATTGTAACCACACATGATGATTTTCCTGCAGAAGTACGATCAGACTATGTTCCACCACGAAATTGGGATCATGTGCAAGCCCGATCGTTTTTCGTGAACGAAATACGAGCTATTGGCGAAACTGTAGAGGATGATATTGTTGCTGACGGACAAGCATTTGTTCAGAAAATGAACTTTGCTTACGATAACGACAAAATCGGTTACAACCAAGCTGATAAAGCCCTAATGGCTGGTGCTTGGGCCATGAATAATTATGCTGCAGGTCCAAGTCCGGCTGCAGTGCCAAACTTTGGAGTAAATTCATGGGAACAGCGTACTGATAAGGTACAATTTGCTCTGTTTGATAACGACTATGTTGTAAAAGAGAAATACCAATTCGAAAACAAACAAGAGGCAGCCAATCAAATTAAAAGAGCAGCAAAACTTTTTGGTGCTGATTTGGTAGGAATTACTCGAAGAGATAAAAGATGGGATTACAGTAAATTCCTGAATCCTGTTCCTCCTTTATTCAGAAAACCATTGTTGGCTCCGCCTAGTAAGGAGCAAATGGAAGAACTTCACAATTGGGGACCTGATAAGTTTGTTACCGATTGGAGTGACTTTCCTTTTGAACCAAAAACAGTGATTGTATTGGCTTTCAATATGGATTACGAGGGAATTTCCACCTCTCCTTCCTTTGTAGGAAGTGCCGCTGCAGGAGCTGGCTATTCTGAAATGGCAAAAGTTCCCTATCAGTTGGCTGTTTATCTTAAAAACCTGGGATTTAATGCTGTATCTGCCGGTAACGATATGGGATTGAGCGTACCGTATGCCATTGCTGCAGGATTGGGAGAAGCTTCGAGATTGGGACAAGCTGTAACCTATAAGTATGGTCCTCGTGTTAGACTGGCAAAGGTTTATACCGATTTTGACTTTGTAGAATACGACAAACCTAAGTCATTCGGAGTAATGGACTTTTGTAAAAACTGCATGCGCTGTGCCGATGCTTGTCCAACCAAAGCCATCTCCTATGACAAAGAACCATCATTTGAACCCACTCACGACAACAAAGACAATGCCTGGTACAATCAAAAAGGAGTTAAAAAATACCATGTTGATGCAAAAAAGTGTTTCAAACTATGGGGCGAATTAGGTGATGATTGTGGAATGTGCATGGCTTCATGTCCATACAATAAACCAGATTTTTGGCATCACCGATTGGTAGATAGCATTACAGCAGCAATGCCTGGTCCGGTACACGACTTAATGCGTGAAATGGATGAACTCTTTGGTTATGGTAATGTTGAAGACAAGGAATCCATTAAGAAATTCTACAGTCCTAAAGGCAAAAGCTACGATGGACATTAATGCATAATTTTTTGCGGATTACTTACTACAGCAACTCAAATTTATCACATTAAAAAAATCAAACACATGATATTTACAGGTATAGAAATATTGTTTTTTTCCCTGGGCGTAATCACCACTCTTGCCATGGGACTCATATATTATTACAATCAAAAGTTGAAATTTAATATCTCTACATGGATAAGCATCTGCATTGGAGTGTTCTTATTCATATTTGGTATCGCCTGGTCCTTTAGCTCAATACTGGAAGGTGAGCCAAGAGCTGCGAGTATGGGATTAATCGTTTTCGTGATTCCTTCGCTCATTCTGCTTCTTTTATCGAGAAAACTGGCATTAAAAAAAGCGGCAAGCAAATAGTTTTTGTTTCAGGAGAATCGGAGTCATAGATACGTATGACTTCGATCTCCATTCATTTGGATTAAACAGTACATGAATCGAACATGTAAATTCAATCATATAATTTACACACAGGTAAATGATTGAATTTCTTGTGAGTTCCATCTGACAAATGAAGATAAATTTAAACAGATGAAAAAATATATCAATTGGATCGCCTGGATAAGCCTGGGCATAGCTTTTTGCTATGGTATCATCTTTACCGATCACTCCCATGAGCTTGAACATTTAAAAATACTTCAAACTGAAGACCTTCAACTGAAAGAAGCAAAGGAAGGAGTATATCCCCTTTATAAAAACGAAAAGCTTTATGGATATTTATCAACAGGTTCATCTCAAGGTTATGGTGGACCATTGCAGGTAGCGGTTGTAAGCGATACCAGTGGATTAATTACAGGAACAGAACTAATAAAAAACTTTGAAACACCATCATTTGTTGCAAAACTCTCCAATAAGAAATACTACGAACAATACGAAGAGAAAAGTTTGAATGATGAATTTCAATTAAAAAAGGATGTAGAAGCCGTATCGGGAGCAACGGTGAGTTCGCTGGCCATTGCCAATGCTTCGCGTGATGCCTCCTACCAAATTGCTCATAAGGTGTTTCAACTTGAAACTCCGCGAATTGAGAAAAGCTGGAGACTTACTCCCAAAGAGGGAATTGTTGCACTAATCATTATCATTGCCTTTTTGGCTATCTATTTTAAGAGTAAGAAACTGATATACTTCAACCTATTTTTAGGCTTGGTGTTTATTGGCTTTCTTTTTAATGCCTCGCTTTCGCTCACTCACTTTGGAAGAATATTATTGGGATACTTTCCGGATATCCATACTCATTTAAGTTGGTGGCTTTTGGTTGCTGCAACCTTAAGCTTGATCATTATTTGGGGTAAAAATGTGTATTGCACAGCCATTTGTCCATTTAGAGCCAGTCAAATGTTGTTGCATCAGATATCTGGAATTAATATTAAAATGGATCAATCACTTGGGAAAGCTTTGGCTTTTACTCCAAAATTCCTGATTTGGTTGTCTCTGATCCTGATCTTTATATCACAAAATCCTAGCTTATCGTCTTATGAACCCTTTGCAATGTTGTTCTCTTTAAAAGGTGAAGGCATACAGTGGTATATTTTGCCTACAGCACTCATAGGGGCCTTGTTCTTTTCGAATTTCTTTTGCCGATTCTTTTGTCCCGTAGGTGGTATTTTAAATTGGGTAATTGCCAGGAGAAATCAAGTTAAACAGCTGATTCAAAAATACAAACAAGATGCTTAAAAATATTAAAAAGGAAACATTGGCCGGATTTGCACTTTATGCAATCTGTCTTTTATCCATACTACTTTATATTGCCAGTAAGATTTAAAAGCTAATGGCATGAATAATTCAGGTTAAAAAAAAATAAACTTGTAGTTGGCGCTAGGGTTTATAAAAAACGGTTTTACCACAATAGTAGTAAAACCGTTTTATTATACTACCTACCTAAATACAATTAGAAATATAGCTCAGTATAATTTATAGTGGGTAACTCATAGGTTGGCAAATGAGCTCTACTTAGTTGGATCGGGCTCTAAGGGCATTGGAAGGACAAGCTGCTTATCCGTAGATAACATTTAGAGAGACGGGGAAGCTTCGAAGAATTGAGAAGATCACCCCGCCGAACTTAATGTTTTCAAGTAGAAGAAGTTTGGGCTTACACGCCCTAGATTTTTTGCTGACTTTTTGATCAATGCAAAAAGTCAGAGCCATGCGGCTTGAGCAAAATAAAACTAAGTGAGGAATAATTTGATTACCCACTAAATTCCATATAGAATCAAAAATTTACAACTAAAAAAGACAGCTTACAATCTCTTTTTACGATAGTTTCTGTAAGCAACAATTCTTGTACTTCTTACCTGATCCACAAGGACAGGCATCGTTACGATTGACTTTTACTTCTTGTTGTATTGGCGATTGTGAGGTTGCAAACATCTGCTCCATATGTTGGTAATGGTTCTTCCAGTCCGGATCTCGCATTTCGCAGAATGCTACTCCTTTTTGAAAGTCGGTAATCTTCCCTTCCATTACATCAATGTAGTATTGTAATTCGATAGCAGTGTGCTTTCCTTCGAACTTTGGCAGAATCTCCTTGAATTTTTCAAGCGTATCTTGTCGCATTAAATCACCCAATACTCTTACGTAGTGATCTACCCAATGGAAATTCTCCTTATCGAGCATGGCATGGATTCTCTCGAAATGATTATCCTGTGCATAGTAAAGTGCTTCGAAACAGAAAATGTATGGGGTTTTGTTTTCCTTCCTGATGTTCTCTTCAATAAAGAATAAGACTTTCTCCAGAAATGCACCAGGAAATGCTTTGGCCAATAATCCAACCAAATAGACTGCTTGTTCATTCATTACATCCCAGTCTTCCTCGGTAGTAAACATTTCCAATAAAGGCTCGAAAAGCTCTTCGGATAAATGTTTTTCGGCAACCACTGCATACCACAAAGGTGCTGGCAACATGATCCTGTGTTTTTCTGAATAATAGGCTTTTCCACTATATGCGTTTTTAAGTGCATATACCAGCTTTTCATTCAACTCATCACAAGTTTCGTGATGTCTTAAGTAGTCGATTGCTTCGTAAGGAATGCCAGTAACTTTGCTGTCTATTATATCGAATGCTTGTTTTATTGATCGGATCATATCTTTCATGTTTAGCTCGCAAAGATATGCATTCGCAATTATAATTGGAGAATTCGCAAGTGTTTTAAAGCAAAGTATGTCCGATTTTTTCGATGAGAACAGGCAATTTTCAGGATTATTAAATGTGCCATAGATCGTTCCGTCGCATGATAGCAGAAATCTAATATTAACATCTTCATGTGCGACGGATTTAAACTTACAATTTTAACCCAGGATGGCAGTCGTTATCACGACTTTATCCTGGGCTACAAAGATATATGCCCTACAGGCAATATTTACATGTACCAATCTATGATTGAACAATCAATGCAATTTTCACATCACTTGATTACAAAAACCTATCTGATTTCTGTTAATTATTAATTGTTAATTGTTTACTGATCACTGTAACCAATGCAGCCATTTCCTTGGCTTTTTCAACTATTGCCATTACATCGGCATCAACAGAATCGTAAGCAAGGGTAACTCCCATTCTTCGGTACTCGCGGGTTGTTGGTTTTCCAAACAATCTAAAGTCTGATTTTGGATATACCGCAATCTGTTCTAATCCTTCGAAATAAGGATTTACTCCTTCCTGATGGGCAAGAATTACCGAACTAGCTCCTACTCTTTCCAAAGTAATTTCAGGAATTGGCAAAGCCAATACGGCACGGCAATGCAACTCGAACTCCGAGAAGTTTTGTGTTCCTGCCAATGTAACCATTCCTGTATCGTGTGGACGTGGAGACAATTCCGAGAATACTACTCCATCTTCACAAATGAAGAATTCTACTCCCCAAATGCCTGCGCCACCCAATGCTGCAGTTACCTTATCTGCCATTTCCTGAGCTGCTTTTACATCTGCATCAGAGATTAAGGCTGGTTGCCAACTTTGCTGATAATCGCCTCGCTCTTGCACATGACCAATTGCCGGGCAAAATAGAGTTGGTCCATCTTGTTGTGTTACGGTTAATAGGGTAATCTCTGAGGTAAATTTCACGAAGGCCTCTACAATTACTTCACCTGAATCGCCCCTGCCCTTTGCTCCCGCAATTTCCCAGGCTTTTTGAATATCATCCTGACATTTTACTACCGATTGTCCTTTTCCTGAAGATGACATCAAAGGTTTTACCACACAAGGCATTCCTACCTCTTCTACTGCGGTATACATTTCGTCAAGCGATGTTGCATACAGGTATTTTGCAGTTCTTAATCCTAGATCTTTGGCAGCCAAATCGCGAATGGCTCGTCGATCCATGGTAAAGTTTGCAGCTTTGGCACTTGGCACTACCTGAATTCCCTGCTTCTCGTAATCGTAAAATCTCTCGGTGCGTATTGCTTCAATTTCCGGTACAATTAGGTTAGGTTGATGCTTTGCCACCACTGCATCAAGTGCAGCTCCATCCAACATGTTGATTACCTCAAAGTAATCTGCCACTTGCATGGCTGGTGCATTTTCGTAACTATCTACAGCTACTACCTGTTGCCCCAATCGCTGAGCCGCGATTACAAATTCTTTTCCCAATTCACCCGATCCTAAAAGTAAAATCTTTTTTAGCATAAATGTGTCTTTCTAATTAGATAATGGATTTATAATACCGATTATTAATTTATATACTTATTCACCTAATCTCACACTCAAAAGAATGTAAATTATAATTCAAGTATGATACATGTTATACTTATAAATTATATAACGGCATTATACCTTCATAACCTGAGAGCTTAAAATCGCTCTCTATTATTAATTAAATGGTATAAAATTCGTGTTTGGTTGTTTAAGCTGCAAAAATAATAGTTTCTAGTTATGAATTGATAAGTATGAGTAATGATTGGTGAAGTTTTTGCATGACAGCGGATATCTAATTTCTTAGAAGGAGGAAATGACTGTTCAGCAATGTAATTGTTCTTGCAAGTAAAATAATTGGGGTTCTTTTGTCTTCTAGCCAGACGGGCTGTTCTTATATTCATTCATAATTTTCACGGGCATTCATGAGCTCGCAAAGCTCGGTTCCATTGATGAGAAAGTAGGCTGCCGAACAAAGTGAGACAATGAGCACCCGAAATAATATTTCGCGAATAACAATCTACGGCGCATCTACTCAGTGACCCATAACGGATCAAAAGCGAATAGAAATAGATAGTCTCACTCATGCTTCGTTCGACAGCATTTATATTCACCGCTTTCTCTCCTATGGGGCCCCACCTGCGTATATGATGCCGATTCCTACAAACATTGAGCTTTGCATTTTAACTAATTCTTGACTCCCACTCGATTTCCATTACGGAATTGATTTAGACTGGATAGCATGAGAAACTAATTTACCATTTGCCTGTAGGGAAAAGATCATTATAGCCCAAGGGAAAAGGAGATTGATTGTTTATCGTCACAAAGTTTAACGATGTTTGACCTGGCTGGTTTATTGCGACGAAAAGTTAGTAATGGAATGTAAAACTCCAATCTCCACCATCCCCAACTACACATCTGTAAAATCTTTTTTTATGATTAGTAATGCTTTTTATAATTGCCATTCCCATTAGTTTTAAACTTCCTTTATATTTTTTTATTGACTGTACACTTAAGTTATGGCGACTTATTTATTATTTTCAAACTTTTTTTTATTTTTTTTAATATCCCCTCTTAGTCCAGCATTCTAGGGCACTACAGGAAATGTAAAGCGTCTATTTTTCAGCATTTTTATCCAAAACATTTGTAAAATTTCGTTATGTCTAATTAGCCAAAAACGCATTTAGGGAGATAGCCCAGCTTTTTAAGACCATCAATACAGTCCTTATGCCTTATATTACCAGCACTGTAGCTCTTATATGCTTTATACATCAAAAATGACGTTTTGCAAAAAATCATTTTTTTTGTTAACACTAACTACGCCTGTAACATTCGTTAATCCCACAATATTCGCTATACAACAAAACATTACACCCTAATCATCAGAAATGGCCTGTTAATTATTTTTAGTGCCAATTGGTTCATTTTAAGTTTTGCAGGAGACTCAGGAACATTTGTAAAACGCCCAATATTTTTTGTAGGAGACTCAAATTCCTTTGTAATATGTCCAATATGTTTTCTACGAGCCTCAATAACATCTAAAATTGACCCAATATTTTTTGCAGGAGACTCGATATTTTTTGCAGGAGATGCAAATTGTGGTAAAAATGGTAGAAATTCGATTAAAATGGGTAAAAAAAACGAGTTTTTGACTCTAAAACACCCCCTAAATTGGCTATTTCTATTTGTATATTGCCAATTTAAACTCTCACAACTTATAATTATGATATGTTTTTTTAATGTAATTTATAGTCTTTTACATTTACAGGTAGAGTTTAAGATTAAACGCTTGGAAATTGAGATCTATCACAAGAATGGTTGCCAAGCCAGTAAAAATGGTAGCGATTTCGAATGGAAATATGCTGCCACGGTTGCCAATACTGAATTCGCTGGCGACAAAATTGTAGTGAAAGCATTTGATTATCCGGGAAATGAGACGGATAAGGAATTTGTGCTGGGATAATCGTGCTTTTGCTTAAAAAGAAACCTGATGGCCCCTTTGGGGCTGTTGGGTGTTTTTGGGTTAAAGGAGAAAGGAGAAAGGAGAAAGGAGAAAGGAGAAGGGAGAAAGGAGAAAGTAGAAAGGAGAAGGGAGAAAGGAAAAAGGAAAAAGGAGAAAGGAAAAAGGAGAAGGGAAAAAGGAGAAGGGAGAAAGGAAAAAGTTACAAATATCCTTTCATAAGTATATGTTTTGTTATGTGATAAGATCTTGTTAAATTTGAGAATCTACATAGAAAGAAATGAAAACAAGAATTTTATTATCCCGGGATATTCATCGAAATCGAAAAGTTGTCAAGATCACATTTGACTACAATTTGGGGATATTGGAATTATTGAAAAAGCATTTCCAGGTAAAGTGGA
>NZ_RAPQ01000012.1 GCF_003610555.1 Marinifilum flexuosum
GTTCCACCAGCACAGGTTTCCTGGTCTGTTCCAAGATCCACAACAGGATTTGGATGAACTGTTACATTCACATCATCCGTTGCTGAACAGCCATTAGCGTCTGTAACAACTACTGAATAATTACCGCTTGCATTTACTGTGATGGTCTGGGTGGTTGCACCATTTGACCACAGATAGGTAGCGCCTGAATTGCCGGCATCTAAGGTGATAATATTTCCATCACAGGTTTCCTGGTCCAAACCTAGGTCAACTGTTGGAGGCATATTGACAATGATATTAGCATCATCCATTCCAACACAACCATTAACATCAGTTACAACTACAGAATAGTTACCTCCAATTGGAGTTAAAATGGCTTGAAGAGTTTCTCCATTACTCCAAACATATGATGAACCCGGATGTCCAGCATCCAACATAACAGCAACTCCATCACATGTTACTTTATCAGGTCCCAAGTTAATAACAGGATTGGAATGTACCCTTACATCAACATCATCTGTTCCAGTACAACCATTAATATCGGTAACGATAACAGAATAATTTCCTGCTGATTTTACAATTATGGACTGACTTGTTTCTCCAGTATTCCATAAATAAGTTCCTCCAGCAAAATTCGCCGTGAGTGTAACGGAATCTCCCTGACAAAATTCTCTATCAAGCCCTAGGTCAACTGATAGGTTTGAATTAATATCCACGCGAAGTGTATCCAAATCGGGTACAGTACATGGAGCAATGGGTTGAGCGCCTAATTCAAGATCTACATATCCATTAACTATATCAGTTAAACCTGGAGTATAGTTTGCATTCAAATTTTTGTTGTTATCAAAAGTACCATCTCCTAAAGTTCTCCAAACAAAAGAAGACTCATTTTGAACTGTACCATTTAAAAAGGCAATTCCTGATTCACAAATTGATAAATCTAAACCTGCATCCGCAATTACATGTTGAATTACTGTTACTGTCACATCCAATGGAATCTCTGCTAATTTGTACATACTAATACCATCAAAAGCAAATGCATTATCGCTACCTGAAGTAGATGTATTATTAATTTTAATATTTAATTGAGAATCCGTTCCCGAATAAACTAAAGTTTTATATTCTGTCCAATCACAAGGATTGGTAGTACTAAAATTCATAGCAACTTTACCATTAATGATTACCTCAAAATCGTCGTAACTGGAGTTCTTTAAATTTGTCACATTTAATGAGAAAGTATAATAACTATCTGCATCCACAGCAATATCCTGTTCCCAAACCGTTGTGTTTATATTTCCTCCTTCAACAATCAAAACATTATCGCTCGAATTGCCGGTAATTCCGCCACAATCGCTTTTATCTGAACCAAAAACATCTGTATCATTATCAATTGCATACTTACTACTTCTTGATCTACAAGACCATCTCCAAGGTCTGGAACAATAATAATAGTCACTCTGAAAGCCAATATTACCTAATGTAAAATCACCATTATTTACCAGTTCCAAAGTTTTATCTACATAAAATACTCTTAGATTATAAGTAGTAGTAAAATCGGGTGTCACCACTACTCGAGAAGAGAGACCATCTACATCCCAATTGAATAGAAAATCAGTTCCAGCATAAAGTTCTACTGATTCTCCTCTACAAATAATAGTATCATTTAGTGTAACAGGTGGTATTGTTCCAGATGAGCTAGTAATATTAATCATATCCATTGCAGAACATCCATTAATATCCATTACGCGAACTGCATATAAACCAGCTTTATCAACATTTAAATATCTTCCTCTCGATCCATCATCCCAAGTGTATCTGAAATGACTCCCCGCATCCAGCGTAATCACATCTCCATCATTAATCTCCTGATCTGGGCCTAAATCAACTGTTGGAGGAGGAACAAGGTTAACATTGATATCATCAGTAGCATTACATCCATACGAATTGGTTACTGTAACCGAATAATTACCTGCATTATAAACAATTATTTCCTGTGTAATCTCACCAGTACTCCAATGGTAGCTTGCTCCTGAAATACCGGCATCTAAAACAACTGGTTCTCCACTACAAACTGTTTTATCTGGACCTAAGTCAATATTCAAATTAGCATAGAATCCTACATGAACCGTATCTGATTCAACACAACCAAAAGCATTGGTCACTTCTACTGAATAGTCGCCATCTGCAGATACGGTAATGGTTTGCGATGTTTCACCTGTATTCCAAACATATGTTGAACCCAAATTTCCTGCATCCAATGTTACATCACCTCCCCCACAAGAAGCAATATGATCTCCAAATCCTATTACAGGTACCGGATTTAAATCCAATCTTAACTGGTCCGTTACTAATCCACAAGGTGAATTTGAAACAGCATTCGCCGTTAAAACCACAAAACCACTTGTTCTATCATTGATTCCGGGCAGATACCTTGAATTAACATCGTTGGGGTTTGAAAATGTTCCATCACCAGAGCTTGTCCAATAAAATCCGGTATTATTTGAAACCAAAGCTGATAAACTGGCCTGAACATTACCACATATTGTTTGATCCGACCCTGCATTAACCGTCGCAGGATCTACGACATTCACAGTCCTTGAATCAGGAACTTCTACCAAGGGGTTAAATGAAATGCCATCCAAGGCATAATCATTACCACTTCGAATCAAGTTCTTATTTACGATTGAAATTACAATGGAAGTTTTAGAACCAGAATACCATAATGAATAAAATTCCTCCCAATTACATGTTGATCCTGAACTTGGTTCGATATAGTCACCCATAAGAACACCATCAATCATGAACTCAAGACGAGCAGGGTTGGTTGGATGAACATTACATGCCCAAGTTGAAAATGCGTAATATTGGTTTGGATTTACTGTAATGGTTTGACTCCATACAACAACATTTTCATCAGGTGCGCCATTTACAATTAAGTAATTGTCTGGACTATTTCCAGAATGACCTCCACAAGGTGAAAAATTTGCATGATACTCATTCGGATTATCATCTACTGCATACCTTCCCTCTTCCCATAAAGATTGAGGATGTGAATGATTAGAGGAAGATAATATTGGATCGGGACAATAAACATATTCACTATAAAAACCTGTATTTCCATAGTCAAAATCACCATTTGTAATCAATTCTGTTCCTGTATCGGGAATAAAAACTCTAAGAGAATAGTTTGTAGTTGTTAAAGGTGAAACCGTGATGGTTTTTGACAAATCACCAGTATTCCAATTGTACATATAAGAGCCTGGTCGCGCCTCGAGTACAACAGATTCGCCTACACAAATTGTGGTATCACTTTGGGGGCTTACAATTTGTGCCGTCCCCAAATGATAACAAATTATTAATAAGTACGTAGAACAAAACAGTCGTAAAAGTTTATTCATTTCCCCTCCTCATTTTACTTAGGCTCACAATTCCCTCGCAATAATTCATTTTGACGAATGATTACTTTTATTTCTTTAACTACGTAAATTTAGTGATTAAAGTTTGCAAAACACTCAATTAAAAGCTAAGTTTTCTTAAACAAAAAATCATCTCATTGATAATGAGAAGTTTTGCACCACCAGATTATTTTATTCAAATTGAGATTAAATAGTAAAATTACATCTCACAAAAAGATTATTTTTCAATCAAAAATCTTCTAGAACACAATAAGGATAAGGGGGATAGCAACAAAATAAGGTATTTAAAATAAAAATAAGAGATTAAAAACCATCATGTGTTTTTCGCGAATCTTCACACAAATTCAACAAATCTCTGAGCTCTTTTTTAGTAAAGGAACGATATTTACCTGGCTTTAAAGTCCCTAAATCAATATTCATGATTCTGAGACGTTTTAGCATGGTAACCTCATAGCCTAAATATTCACACATTCTACGAATCTGGCGATTCAAACCTTGGGTAAGTATAATTTTAAATGTGTGATTATTTACCTTACAAACCTTACATTTTTTGGTAATAGTATCCAAAATAGGAATTCCATTACTCATTCTGCGAATAAAGTCGTTGGTAATTTTTTTGTTTACACGAACAATGTATTCTTTTTCATGATTATTTCTTGAGCGAAGAATTTTATTCACAATGTCACCATCGTTGGTCATAAATATCAATCCTTCACTCGGTTTATCCAATCTACCAATTGGAAATATTCTTTCAGGGTAATTGATATATGAAACAATATTGCCTTTAACTCGAAGGTCGGTAGTACATGTAATTCCAACAGGCTTATGAAAGACAAGGTAAATATTTCGAACAGTTTTGGTTACAACCTGACCTTTAACAGATATTTCATCGGAACTTGTAACCTTTAACCCCATTTCAGCTACTTTGCCATTCACTTTCACCTTGCCCGTTTCGATCAGCTTATCCGCCTCTCTACGTGAACAATATCCTGTTTCTGCAATTGCCTTATTCAATCGGGTATATTCCATTCCTTAAATCGCCTGTTATTAATATTTAAAGGTTGACAAAAGTAATGGAATATTTCATACCATCACTCCTCAATCATATACATTTTGTTGTTATCAACATTGTAATAAAGAGGTGCAACAACTATGTTTGGATACTTCTTGCGTAGTCTTTTTGCCTCCATGGCAACAAACTCAGCAGCATTTCCTACTTCGAACATTGGAGCAAAATTATTAAAATGTTCTTCTGCTCTTTCCTTGCTCCAGCCTCCATTATTCACCAATCCATCAATAAATTGTCCTTTCTTCGATACCAAATTAACCATTCCACAGTTGTTGTGTCCAATCAATGCGATATGCTTAATCCCACCAACCGAAATGGCATATGATACTTTAAATTCACTGTATCGAAGATTTGCTCCTCCCGTGCGAATGATATAGGAAAAGTTCTCTGGAATATTCAAATGTTTCCTATGATCCATACACATTCCTACCAACAACTCTGCTTTGGTATAATCTGTAAAAGGTCTTTTAAGGTTATGATATTCTAACAGTAGTGCAATAGGGGTATCCTGATACTTCGAAAGGATATCTTCCGAAGAATTAATTTCAATAAGCTGATTCATGGTAATTTTGACAATAGTTAATGTTTAGAACAGTTCTAAAGATAACCAATTGAATCTCTTTTGCAAATACTCCAAATTAAAATATGGATGATTCAGTATAAGTAGTGAATTCCTCTAAAAATCTCACACCCTTATTTGAGTTGCCTTTTTTATTCAATCGAGGACTCCAAACAACCATGCTATATTTACCTGGATGCACAACCGCAATTCCACCTCCTACTCCACTTTTTCCGGGCAATCCTACCTTAAAAGAAAACTCACCAGCCTCGTCGTACAAACCACAAAGCTGCATTACTGCATTAATTCGCTTTGACTTGCTAGAACTTATTATGTGATTGCCATTAACCGGATCTTTTCCATAATTGGCCAAGAACAAAAATGTTCGTGCCAATTCACTACAAGTCATCTCAATAGAACACAAATCGAAGTAAAATTCAATTACTTCATGAATGTTATTCTCGATATTGCCAAATGATTTCATTAAGTTACATAAGGCTGCATTTCTATGTCCTTTGGATTTTTCTGATTGAGCAATACGATCACAATAATCTATTTGGCTGTTGCCAGATAATTGTCTAACAAATTCGATAAAATCTTCCCTTGGATTTTTCAATTTACTCACTAACACATCAGCAATAACTATCGCTCCAGCATTAATAAACGGATTTCTAGGAATTCCTTCATCATATTCCAATTGAACCAATGAATTAAAAGGATTTCCTGATGGTTCCACACCAACTCTTTTCCAAAGCTCATCCTCTTCTATTTCAAAAGCTATTGTTAATGAAAGTAATTTAACAATACTTTGAATTGAGAACTTCTCTTCTGAATCTCCAAAATGGTAATTCATTCCTTCAACAGAACATAAATGAATACCAAATTTATCTGGCAATACCCCTTGCAATTCAGGAATATACGATGCAACTACTCCATCATCTTTATAAGAACTCAGCTTTGCATTAATATCGGTAAAAATCTTGTTGTAATCCATTGAAAAAGTCTGAAATCAAATTGCCTCAAAACTAGAAAATAGATTGCCTTAATCCATAATCTTCACACAGTATTTTCCTATTAATTGCAAAAAATTCTTCTTGTTTTAAAAAGTTGGAAAAGAAATGATTAATTCCTCCTCTAATACCTGAGTTATTCATCACTTTCCGTCAGATACGGTAAGGTAAAATAAAAGTTAGTACCTTGACCAAGAACAGATTCCGCCCAAATTTCACCTCCCATTTTAGTAACAATTCCTTTACAAATGGCTAAGCCTAAACCTGCTCCACCAGATAGTTTGGTAGTTTCTACTTCTGCTCTTTCGAAACGATTAAAAATCCTTTTAATCATATCGGGATGTATCCCTGAACCTGAATCCTTTACAAAAAATAAAAGGTTTCTATTTTGTCGTTCAAAACCAAATTCAATCTTTCCATGAGAAGTAAATTTCTTCGCATTACTTAGAAGGTTATCCAATATTTGTTTTAATTTAACCTCATCAGTGATAAGCTCTGCATCTGCTATAATTTCGCACTTTGTAAGGGTTAATTGCACACCATTATCAAGTGTTTCGATGTGAGAAGAAAAAACCTCATCAAGCAAATTGTTCAATTTAACCTTTCCTCGTTCTATCGTAATATTTCCAGTTTCTATTAATGACAAGTCAAGAACATCGTTAACCACACCCAATAGTTGATTCGAACATTTATGGATGATATCCATATATCTTTCTCTTTGCTCTTTACTTAAGTTTTCACTCTTTAACAGCTCCACAAAACCGACAATCCCATTCATAGGAGTTCTAATTTCATGTGACATGTTTTGTAGAAATGCAGATTTTAAGGATTCACTTTTTTTTGCTTTTTGTTCTGCTTTGCGGATTTTATAAAGATTTTTCCTTAAATAAGCATAGAATAAGAGTCCCGAAGCCAATACATAAAACCAGCCTTTATATGTTTGAATCACCGTTAAGTAATGAATATCATATATTAATGATTTTAATGCTCGATCGGAAAATAATATCCAGAAACCACCAATGATCAGATAGCTAAGTAAAAATTTATATTCGAACTTTATTTTCGTATTTTTCACAACCTCAAATCAAATAACAAAAAAGATCTAAATAAAGTCTACAAAAATAATTAATCCAATAACATTAAACAACTGTCAATTAGATCACAATGGATAATCCTAAAACAAAGGTGAAAATTACATCACTTTACTAATCTTCAAAAATATTGTACTTGGCTTTTCTTTCTTTCCATCTTTCCTTGGCATATTGTTGCATGTCTACAATCTTATCACGCTCATCAATAATTTCCAAACCAAGTAAAGTTTCAATGATATCTTCCATGGTAACAATACCATCCATTCCACCATATTCATCAACCACTAGGGCAATATGTTCTTTTTCACTTAGCAGCTTATCCCAGGTATTTAGGAGCGTTTGAAATTCAGGTACCACAACTATTGGACGAATCAGATCTTTTAACTTCAAATCCGTTTGTCCCTCTGCCAACTTCTCAAATACAGTTTGTCGAAACACATAGCCAGTAATATTGTCTTTATTTTCTTGATAAACAGGAATCCTTGAGTAATACAAGTATTTCTTTTTCCCCAGAAAATCTTTCAATAACATATTTTCATCAGCCACTTCTACAACCACACGAGGTGTCATTACTTCCGTAACATTCAAGCTTTTTAACCTGATCAAATTTTGAATAATTCTATTCTCCTTTTCTTCGAACACACCTTCCTCAGTTCCAATTTTAGCCATTGCTGATATTTCTTCACGACTCACAGAAACCTCATCTTCACCACGAGAAAATATTTTTGAGATATAGCCAGTTAAAACCACCAAAGGATATGTTAAAAACACCATCGCGTTAATAATCAAACCAGAAACAATGGCCAGATTCCTCCAATACAATGCTCCTATGGTTTTTGGTATAATTTCGGAGAATATCAAAATTAGAAAAGTTAATACTGCCGATATAACACCAAAGTAAACCTCTCCAAACAGTTTTGTTGCTTCAGCACCTACTCCAGCTGCACCAATTGTATGCGCTATTGTATTTAATGAAAGAATGGCAGACAAAGGCCTCTCAATATTCTCTTTTAGTTTGATAAAAGTATTGGCAGACTTTACTCCATTTTCCTTCTTCACATTCAAAAAAGAAACTGGCGTAGAAAGAAGTACCGATTCCATTACTGAACACAGAAAGGAAACAAAGAGTGCTAAAAAGAGGTAGAAAAACAGAAGAAACATGTTGATTTTTTTGTTACAAGTTATTTTGCCCCAAAATACTTCTTTTTACTGATTTTTAATCAGCATAATCCCGAATTTTAGTAATTCAATTGATGTTCTTGTTTTCCAACAATTTGAAATCGCTTGGATAAGGAGTTTCCTTCCTCATCAACAAATGTTATCAAATGCTTTCCCTCTCCCGGAGCAATTTCTAACTGATGATTCCCACAAGTTATTCCAATAAACTCTCCATCAAGATGCCAATAAACATTTGTATTAGGATCATGGTGGGCAATTTCAAATACAATTTTCTCACGTTTACCATCCAATCCAACTGGCACAAATATCCTGTCATTTGATTTGGGATAAATCAATTCCATCGCTTGTGATTCAGCGACTCCAACACAATCATCCCTAAATGGCGGTAAGGGTCTGTACAATGGATTTCGTTTTTTATAATACCATTCCATTGCAGGTGGCAAAACAAACCATGATCTGTGTACCATCTTATCCACATTTTCACAATCCGAATTTACCCTATATCTTTTGGTTGCATCCAAATGAACTTGTTTGTGATAAGGACAAACATTTGTTTCCAAACCAGATCTTCCTATCCAAACCGTATCAACCTGATCGCACCATCTTCCTGCTCTGTGTCCGCTGTTTCGACAGATTGGAACCAATTCCATCTCGTCAACAGGCTGTTGGAACCATTCGTTTTTGGGTAATAAATCGAACACATCAAACATGATGGGTGCAGCAGCTCCGACTCCAGTTAAACCAGGTCGACCTTCTCCATCGGCATTTCCTGCCCATACACCAACTACATAATCCGATGTTAGACCAATGGCCCACGCATCTCTAAATCCAAAGCTGGTTCCTGTCTTCCATGCTATTTTTTGCGATGAAGAAAAAGATCTCCAACCACTTTCTCCATCTGGACGATTGACTTCTAACAAGGCTTCAAATGTTTGATAAACGGATGATGCTTTTAAAAATGCTTGAGAATCGGGGTTTTTCCATTGAATTGAATCCCCTGTATATCCAAGCGCCTGAAATTCGTTGGAATAGTAGACACCATCATCAGTGTTATAATGATTCAAAATTCCAGCCATGCTCGCATACATGCTACACATATCCCAAAGACTTCCCTCAGCTCCTCCCAATATTAGCGACAAGCCATAATGACCAGCTGGTCTGTTTAAACTAGACATGCCCATCTTTTTCAGAAAGAAATGAAATCTTTCCACCCCATAATCTTTTAGCATTCTCACAGCCGGAACATTTAAGGATCGAGCCAATGCTTTTTGAGCAGGAACTGCTCCATTGTATCTTAGATCAAAATTTTTAGGTGAATAACCAGCAATTTGAGTAGGAATATCTGCAACCAAAGTATTGGGTAAAATTTCACCTTCGTTTAACATGCTAGCAAATAAAAATGGTTTTAAAAGGCTACCGGTACTTCTAAGCGAACGAATAATATCAACCTGATTACCATGCTTTCTTTTTCCTGTATTTTCAGTGTTTCCTACATAAACCAAAGTTTTTCTGCTTTTGGTATCAACTACCAAAACAGCCATATTGTACACCTGATTTGCCTCAAGATTCCTTTGGTGCCTTTTCACAATTTCGTTTACCCTGTTCTGCAAACCAAAATTGATGGTAGAAACAAGCCTCTCCCCTTTATTCTTCTTATGTACCTGGTCTAGCAAATGTGGTGCAACTCTTGGCAAATGGTGAATTTGGCGCGGAATATCTTCTAGTTTTGCCAACTCACAAGTGGTCGAATCAATCTCTCCAATTCTGTACAGTTTTTCCAATAGTCCATTTCGTTTCCTTTGCAATATCTCACTATTCTTTCCCGGATAAATCAAAGATGGCGCATTTGGCAAAACAGCCAAAGTTGCGGCTTCTGCCCAGGATAATTCATCGGGTGTACGTCCAAAAAATCGCCAGGATGCAGCTTCCAATCCTACTACATTTCCTCCAAAAGGAGCATGAGAAGAATACAAAGCCAAAATCTCTTCCTTGGAATATCCTATTTCCAATCGGAATGCCAAAATCATTTCCAGAATCTTACGAAACACCGTTCTCGATTTGCCTTTCTGGGAAATTCGAATCAACTGCATACTAATGGTACTTCCCCCACTTACAACTTTCCCTGCTTTTAAATTTTGAATGAGCGCTCTTCCCATCGAAACAGGATTCACTCCAGGATGAGAATAAAAGTATTGATCCTCGAAAGCCAATAGTGATCTCTCAAATTTCTTTGGCACTTCTTTTATTTCAGGAAATCTCCACTGACCATCATCTGCAATTCTGGCTCCCAACAGTTTACTTTCCTTCGAATACAAAATTGTTGAGTACGGATCATGAAAAAGTTGCTTTGGCAATGAAAACCAAAACAAAATCAATAACAGAAAAAATGCCAACAATAAAATGCGGCATTTTCTCGATTTACAATATTTTACATTCAATATTTTCATCAGAAATAAACCTGTCAGTACTACATATCCTAACAGGTTTTCTTATGATTTTATTTTACAACCTCAACCCATTGCCCTGGTTTGCGGGCATTAATGTTATTATCGTACATTGCTTCACAAGAAATAGTTGGCAAATAATATTTACCTACATAAGCAGCAGTTAAAGCAATGGTAAACGTTTTGTCCTTATATCGGTCCAAATCGAAATAAGAGTAAACACGATCATCTCTGATATCCTGATAATCCGGCATATCGTTTTCATTTACCTGATCCACTTCTCCAAATCGAGTATTCAGAATTTCCCAACCTGATGGGAAAATTTGTGTCAGGGCCATTTGCTCATATTTGTTTACACCAGGATTTTCGATTGTAACCTCTGCTTTAAAATCTATTCCTTGCTGCAACTTACTTACATCAATAACTTTTCCTTGCATATCCTTGTACACAATTCTTAATTTCAGATTCTTCTCAACTGCAGTACTATCACCTGCAACAGGAATTCCGCTGGCAATTACTCTAGTGTAAAGAACTGCATCTGATAAATTCTCAATCTTCACTTTTGGTTTACCAGATTTCACGTCTATTGGAATCTGTTTTACAGGACTGTAACTTATCATCTCTTCCGTTTTACCATTTAGGGTATAAGAGAATGACATCTGCCCTGGGTTTTCGCCACCTGCAAATTCGGCCATAGCCACCAAACAGTAGGCTGTGGTTTGGGTACTCATCCAAGAATCACTGGATAGTTTTTTAGATATTTCCTGAACCAATGGGAAAGCTTTTGTTCTCTGATCCAAAAGGCTTAAGGTTTCCAAAATCATAGCCTTATCACGCAATGAAGAACCAAAACTACCAGAGTGCTCTCGGTACGATTTTACTTCCGTGCTCAAGCCTGAGATCAACTCTTCTGCAACTTCTTTTTTACCTATAATTCTATAGCTTGCAGCCAATCTCCATTTTGCATCATTCGATAAATTGCTTTGCTCTCGCAATCTATTCATCGATGCCAAATCAGGCACATCTGCCAATGCCAGAGTATACAATCTATATGCCTGAAGAAGATCATTTCTTCGGTAAGAATAACCTTCATAAGTAGATTTCTTCCATGATTTGGCAGCCGATTTTTGATACTTCAACCACGATGATTTTAATCCGATAGGAAGCGTATATCCTTTCTCTTCAGCCATCAACATAAAGTGCCCTGCATAACTTGTTCCCCAGGAACTTGCATAATTTCCTCCCGGCCAATAACTAAAACCACCATTTGCCATTTGGAACTTCAATAATCGGGTTAATCCAGCACGAATATTCTCTTCAATTCTTACTTTTTGGTCTGCAGTTAATTCAACAACTCCATTCAAATACATTTGAGGGAATACCGAAGAGGTAGTTTGCTCAATACATCCGTGAGGATAATCAATCAGGTATTCTAACCTACGACCAAAATCGATTGGAGGAATATTTGAAAGTTCTAAAACTGCCTTGTTTGTTCCTTCCATTCCCGGCAAATCAACCACCATTTCAAATGTTTTTCCATTGGTCAATAACGTATCAGTAACATTAACAACTCTTGGATTCGGATTACGAACATCCAATTCAATATCATATGTAGCTTTTAAATTACCACTTTCGGCAATCACCTTTACTCGAGCAATACCAAGCTTAGCAGCAACTTTTAAATCAAAATTAACCACTTGCTCGCCTGTTTTTTCAAACACAATGGCTTTCTCTTTACCATCCTTAGGAATCAAGTATTCATTAGGCTGAATCCTAACTTTTACATCTTTCACCTTTGGATCCATAGCAAAAACAGTAACTGGTAATTTCACAGTTTCATCCGGACCAACCACTCTAGGTAAGGTTGCCAATACCATTAATGGTTTGCGAACTTTCGAGGTTTTCTGAGCATTCCCATAAGCTCCCTTGTTTCCAGCCACAACCATAGTTCTTACAGAACCCACATAGTTTGGCATTTCAATTCTGTGCTTTTTAGAATCTCCCGAGTGTAAAGTAAACGGCCCGTAAAACATTACCACAGGCTTAAATCTATTTGCCTTGGCCTGCTTCTTGCCCTTCAAATCCTCATCACCACCAATGGCAAATGCATTCTCCAAACGAGCTCCGAATGCTCCCATTACCAAGTCGAACATATCCCAGGTTTTAACCCCAAGCGCCTCACGAGCATAAAATGTATACCACGGATTAGGAGTTTTGAATCGGGTTAAATCCAACAATCCATCATCAACAACAGCAATGGTATAAGTCATTGGTTTGCCATCTTTCTCCGATACATTCACCACAAACTCCTTCTCTGGTTCCAATACCTCAGGCATATCAATTTGTGGGTTCAAGCGTGTAGCAGGATCTTCCACCATAATAGGAATTACACCATACATTCTGATTGGCAAATCATTCTCAACATTGGCATGAGGTTGAATTAAACTTACATGCACGTAGGCATTTGGTGCCATGTCAGGAGTAATATTAAAGCTAAACTTCGACTCTCGAGAATCGGTTTCGACCCAAAAAGCATCCAAAACCTTAGCGCCAGTTTCAATGCTCACCAATGCTTTTCCTGTTTTCGATGAAGGAATTGTTATTGTTGCTTCCTCTCCAACTTCATATTTGTCTTTATCTGAAACAAACGAAAGCATATTTGCATTGCCTGGCATTCCTTCCGGTGATCTTCCATAATATTCTGAGAAATAAGCCGTAGTTCCTGTTGAGTGACCACTCTCCTGATCAAATACCTGAATCAAATAACGTCCATAATCAGTCCAGTCATTGTATTCAATATTCAACTTATAGGTAGCTTGTCCATTTTTGGTTGAAATGGTTTTATAATCAACAATTCTAGTAGATGATCTTCTGATATAGGATGCCAAATTTTCTTCGCTGGAATCCCACCACCAGCGCCAGCCAATCTTGTAAACTTTCACCACAATTTTCTTCCTGTCAACAGGATTACCTTCTGCATCAACAGTAGCAATTTTCAGTTCATGATCTGTATCTGTCAAGTACCATCCTCTTTTCGATTCCGGCATTTTCATCCCAACAAAAGAATTGTATGGTGCAAATTTTACTCTTTGCATGTCGATACTAAAATCGCCACCTTCTTCAAACACTCGGGTAACAAAATTCGCATTCAACATACCAGGAGCCGATTTGTTTCCTTTCAGGTTAAGAGGAACGACAGCCTTTCCATTCTGATCCACCTTACCGTCGAACACCACTTGTTCATCCGCTTCAAACTCTTTAACTGGATCATCGAAAATGTATGATTTGTAATTTTTAAATGATGTTTTGCTTGGCGAAAATTTAAGGCTAACATTTGACTTTAAATTGCGTGCAGTAGCACCATGCAACCATTTCACCTCCATGTCAAGATTTTGACCCGATGCTTTCGATTTTAAAATATCAGTTCCGAAATCCAAATTAATTTTCAAACGATTTGGCTTTACCGTCTCAATTTTAACTTTTTTGGTAAAGCTTGCTCCTCCAACTTTTACTCTTGCCATCCAGTTTCCTGTTGGAGCTTCAGCATCTGTTTCGCAGTTGAATGAATAAAATCCATTTACCCCACTTGTACTCACTCTATGAACAACAGTTTGTCCTTCCGGATTCAACAATTCAAAGATTACAGGATGATTCTCGGGTAAAGTTTTTCCTGCATCTTCCAATACAAAAGTAAGGAACAGCTTATCTCCCGGTCTCCAAACCCCACGCTCTCCATAAATATATCCTTTAATTCCCTTCTGAATTCTTGCTCCACCAACATCAAAATTACTTAAGGACAATGACGAACCATCATCAAGACGAAGGTATCCTCTTTGATTACCTTTTTTCGCTACCAAAAGGAAAGGTTTTCTATCCAATTGCACAGTAGCGAATCCTTGATTATCAGATTTCAATCTGGCCATTAGTTGCTTCTGATAATTGTAAACCTCCAACTCAACACCAGTTTCAGGTTGTGCTGTAAGCAGGTTGGTTACTGCAAAAGTGATTGATTTATTGTTTCCAGCCTTTGCAATTAAACCCAAATCAGAAGCAAATATATTGCGGTTAATAAATCTTCCTGATCGATAATAGGAAACATGACAAGGATTCTCTCTTTCATTCCAATTGTATCCTCTTGGATAAAAATAATCATCGTACCATCCTGGTTTATCCCATTCCTTCATTTCATTTTCCAACTCCTGCTCAGCAATCATTTCATCAACCGTTGCAAGATTATCCTCTTTTTCTTCCTCATCCTCACACCCATACAATGAATAATCTTTTCTGAATCGAAGTTCCAATCGGTAGATTGCTCCTGGGTTTACATCAATAAAACTGGCAACATCAATAGTATGAGCATTCCATTTTCTTAGGTCAATGGCTTCATTTTTCCCTAAGTCAATACGTTTTTGTAAAATCAATCGACCAACTCTTCTCAACCTTTCGTGTCCACCCATTCTATTATCCTGCAGGAACTGATGAACATTGTTTTCGAAAATTTCGATTACTCTTAAATCCACTGCCTTTAGGCTAACTGCCTCGAATGGCAAAATCAATCCCTGTGATGAAGGAGAAATAACACCTTTCCCCAACAGGCGAACTGCAGGTTTAATGTTTTCAAAAATCAACTCTAACTTCTTGCTCTTCGTCAAAGAGTAATCTAGTGCATTCTTAATTCCCTCCTCAATATTAATTGTTCTTCTGCCTGCCAATCTGTATTGAGGGTAAGCTCTTACCTCATTTCCATCAATAATAAATCTGAAAGTTGATTGAGCATCAATACGAATTAATCCTTTCAGATTTTGATCTTTCTTTAAAGGATCCGAAAAGCGAAGAGAAACATATTGCTCTGGCTGTTGAATCACTGTTGCACTCATCAATTTGAACACATTTAATGCAGGAATCTCCACCTCTTCTTTCCCCTTCTCATCAACAGCAATTCTATTACCATCCCATCGAACTATCAGCTCTCGTTTATCTTCGGTTCTTAACAAACTATCCACTACAAAATGGTGAATTTTGCCATCGCCAGTATGAGTCCAGCTAATTGGCTTCTCTTCTCCATCCAAGCTTGCAGTTAACACTGATTCAATTTCATCGTCATTAATTATATCTGCAGTAGTAAGATATCCTTTGTATTTCTGCGACTTCATATCGCTTTTGTCGTAGGATTGTAAACCCTCACCCGTAAAACTGAAACTTTGTTTAATTACCTGAAAGTTAAACTTCAAATTGTTATACTTTTCAGGCACTTCCAGCAACTTCCCGATTTTTACATTTACATTGTAAACGCCACCCGATTTCATTCTCGAATCGGATCTAAACTCAATGGTTCTTGGGTCTTTCCAGTAAGCTTTACCTCTCAACTTTGGAGTAAGCGTAAAGATTCCCGCTTCTAACTCCTGTCCTGGCTCAATCGGATTTTTATAATCACTCACCAATCGAACTTCAATAATCGATTCTGCAGATACTACTCCCGAAGTAAATGCAGCAATATACTGCCCAAATCCAGGATCAACTTTTCTTTTGCTTACTTTTTTATTTTTACAGGAATTGACTGCCGTTAAGAGAATTAACGGCACAATTAGAAGGCAGAAAATTTTTCTCATTTTATAAATAGTTGGGATTGATAATTCAGCATAATATTAGTAATTGAAAATGACTAATCAAATAAAAATACAATCTTATTGTTTTTAAAAGGCATATTATAAAAAAAGATCGAACAGATTTCTCTATTCGACCTTATTATATGCAACTTAGCAATTAGTAAATTTTCTTTGGACAACTATTTCTTTTTGATCTTTGTGAGTTCCATTTTACGGATGCGAGCACGAACAGCTCCTTTGGTTCTCTTCAGCTTAATGGCCATTTCGCCAACAGGTACACCATCAAAAAACAAGTTGATTAATTCATCGTCATCTTCCCTGTTCCAAGGCTTATAAGCCTCTTTGTGTTCCTTTTTAATCTTTCTGATTTTGTCGAAATCTTTCTGATCCATTACTTACTTTTTAAATGATCTTTTCTTGCCAGACCTTTTCTGTGATCCTGATCTGTTTTGAGAACCAGAACTTCCTTTTGAATTAGATCTTCTTCTCCAATCCTTTTTGCCAGAACCATTTGGCTTACCCGAACGAGATCTTGGCTTTTTCTTCTCGCTTTTCTTCTCTGTATTCTTTTCCTCCTTAGGTAAATCTGGCATTTCCTCTGCCGGATAAGGATGATCCTTAATTACCGGAATAGTCTGTTTAATTAAACGCTGAATATCCTTTAAATATGGCAATTCATCCTGACTGCAAAAAGATAAGGCCTCCCCACTTGCACTGGCTCTACCCGTTCTACCAATTCGGTGAACGTATGATTCCGGAATGTTTGGCAAATCATAATTCACCACCAAAGCCAAACCTGCAACATCAATCCCACGCGCTGCAATATCTGTTGCAACCAACACCTTAGTACTTCCCTCCTTAAAATTATTCAGAGCCTTCTGTCTCGAATTCTGCGTTTTATTACCATGAATGGCCTCAGTTTTTATGTCTGCCTTTTTAAGAATACGAGCAATTTTATCGGCTCCATACTTGGTTCTCGAGAATACCAAAGTAGATCCCAACTCTCTTGATTTTAGCAAGTGTGTTAGAAGTTTTGACTTCTTACTCTTGCTGGTAAAATAGATGGACTGGTCAACCCTTTCAGCTGTAGTTTGCTGTGGCTGAATGGTAATCTTCTCAGGATTTCCCAAAATCTGCTTCGACAGGCTCACAATTTTAGGAGGCATAGTAGCCGAAAAGAACAATGATTGTCTGCGTTTTGGCAGTTGATCAATAATTCTTCGGATATCGTAAATGAATCCCATATCCAACATCTGGTCTGCCTCATCCAACACAAAATACCTGATATCTCGCAACGAGATAAATCCCTGATTAATCAAGTCCAACAGTCTACCTGGAGTAGCTACCAGCACATCAACACCCTTGGCCAATGCCTCGGTTTGAGCTCCTTGCTTTACTCCACCAAAAATTACAGTGTTTTTGATACCTGTATTCAATCCGTATTCGGTAAAACTATCGCCAATTTGAATGGCCAACTCTCTTGTAGGAGTAACCACCAAAGCCTTTATCTTTCTTTTTACTTTACCGTGCCCATCTTCCAATAAATTCTGGAGAATTGGAATGGCAAAGGCTGCAGTTTTCCCAGTTCCTGTCTGGGCGCAACCTAAAAGATCTCTTTTTTGTAATAAAACTGGAATTGCCTCCGCCTGAATCGGAGTGGGGTTTGTATAACCCTTCGCCTCTATCGCTTTTAATATGGGTTCTACTATATCTAATTTGTCAAATGTCATGTCTTCGTATAAATGAGCGGCAAAGGTAGTTTAATAGTTTGGATTAGCAGCATATTAACAATATTAGTTCTAAATCAACCTTTTAGAAATACAAAAGCCGCAATTCCTTGCGGCTACACTTTATTACTGTTTACTGTTCACTGATCACTGTTCACTGATAATTTTCACAGATCAATGTGGTTCCAATTGAAAACTCACCATCCACTGAATACCAAACTTATCGGTAAGCATCCCAAAATACGATCCCCAAAATGTTTTATCCATTGGCATGATTACATTTCCACCAGCAGATAATCCAGCGAATATACGATCCGCTTCCTCTGTTGAATCCGTATCAATTGATAAAGAAAAATTATTCCCTGGAGTTGGAAGTGGTCCGAATGCCTCTGAAGCATCACTACCCATTAGCACGGTTTCCTTACTTATTGGCAAAGAAACATGCATTATCAAATTCTTATCTTTTTCTGCAACTGGCGGACAATTATCCGAAGGAGGCATTTCACCAAATCGAGCTACATGTGCAAATTCTCCTCCCAAAACCGATTTGTAAAAGTCGAAAGCTTCCTCGCAATTTCCATTAAAATTAAGGTAAACATTAAGTGTTGTCATGATTTATGTATTAAGATTTGTATTAATTTGTTTTTCAGTATGAATTGAAAAGTTCTACTGAAATTACAGAAGATTAATAGCAAAATCAATAGCGTACGACAATTTAGAAATGAATTTAACCTTGGTTTATCCCCTACAGGAAAAGTAAATGCTATTAATTAAATCTACAATCGATTAATCGCAACGCGATAGATTTAACAAATCAAATAAATATCTTGCCTGTAGGGCATAAACGATTGTAACAAACTGAACCTACCCAAACATTAATCCGTAGGAGTTACACTCAGACATTTTTACTTTTTATAAGAATAATGACCAATAATGGTATACTTATTCAGCAAATCTTCCACCACCTGACCTGCTCCAATATTGTGAACAAACAATGGTCTTTTCCCATCGCGAGACACCTGATCAATTACAATTCCAATATGAGTTATTCCACCGCCCAGGTCCCAACAAACGATATCACCAGGCAAGTAATCCTTTGGATTTCTGTTTTTGGTTTTGATCATCCCTTTGCGCTCGAAAAAAGTCATCAAATTCGGCACTCTTCTGTGATCGATGTTTTTATCGGTGGTTTTCAGCCCCCAATTTTTAGGGTACAGTGCAAAGTTGGCCTTCATATCCTCATGCACCTCCTTTTGCAAATCGATTCCCAACAAGCGATAAGCACGAATTACTACATCAGTGCACACTCCTCTATCTGATGGAACATCACCATTAGGATAATCAATTGCAAAATAAGATGGATCGTAAACCACATGTTGCTTGGTGAGTTCTTTTGCCGCATCAGACAACTTTTTATTAAACTCTTGCGCAAAGGTCGCAAGTGAAAAAGATAGAATAAAAACACTTACAATTAATTTTCTCATACTTTTTTGTTTATCCCCTAGGGGGAAATTAAAAACATATTCTCTAATTCTACAATCCTTTAATCGCTACGCGATAGATTCATTACAATAGAACTTCATAAATTTTGCCCATAGGGCATACTCGATTGTAACAAATGTCAACTCTGTATAAAAACTACTCCGTAGGAGTTAAACTAACAACAATTTACTTAATCTACAGAACAATCTAAAATTTATTGCTAAATTCAAAGATGTAATTTCAAAACCCGAACCCTAAATGCATGGCCATGACTGACGAACAAGATTTGCAAAACTTATTAAACGAAATCAATGCCATTGACGAAGCAGATATCAAAAAGCCTGCCATACCATTCGAAATTTACATTTATGAAGCAGAACGCCTATACACAAGGGCGAGTGAAGATTTGCCGAAGCTAACTGCCATAAATATGCCTACCGATCTGATTGACAATTTGCGTATGCGAACCAACGCACTAAGAAAAGCACAATTGAACTGGGTAGAATTAAATAACGATAAGAAAAAAGCAAATGCCGATTGGAAAGCTGCAAAACCAGAATTACTAAAGCTTCACAAAGAATTAATTCAAAGCTTTCAGTTTGCCTTTAGAAACAACGAAGTTGCCATGCAAAAATTATCAAAGATCAAGAAAGGTAGATCTATGGATGACATGTTGATGGATCTTTGTTCACTTTCTGTTTTGGGGAAGGACAATTCAAAACTGCTCGAAGCCATCAATTTCGATCTTTCTCTTCTCGATCGCGCAGCAGAAACTTCGGAACGAATGGCTAAAGTAAAGGCAAATAAAAATGCCCGCTTGTACTTTCAGGATGATATGCTTATAATCAGAAACAAAGCCTATACACTACTAAAAGAATGTGTTGATGAAGTGCGAAAACATGGACAGTTTGCTTTTGCTGATCAACCAAATATAGCACAAGCTTACGCAAGCAAGTACAGGAGAGAAAAGAAGAGAGAGTATCTAAAAAAGTGCAAATTAAATAAGTCCGTTACCAAGAATGAGCCATCCACACCATAGATAAGTATAGCCACACCATTATATTAATAGTCCACACTACAACACAATTGCTCCACACCATTTACGATCATCTCCACACCCTATTTCCCTTGATCCACACCCTAATCGCATTGCTCCACACGGCGTGGAGATAACAAACGATAGTGTGGATCAATAATTTATTGGGGTGGAGCTTCTATGTAACAGTGTGGCTTATTTTATTTATTGGGTGGATATATCAATTATAAGTGTGGTCCTAACACATCAATGTGTGGCATATGTTTTCATCCTTAATGGCAAACTCCCCGCAACCTATGAATCCACAGTAATTTAATATTCAAACTGTTGCACTTCCTCACTATCGGGCACTTGTAACAAAATCATAGATGTCATTGCCGAAGCAAGTATGAATTTAATATCAGAAGGTAAATCGGATCTCAGCCAAACCCTTTTTTTGAACAAACCTAACATTCCCCCGCTATGATATTGAACAGCGCACAGAGATTTTCCATTCTCGATAAACTCATAACCTAAGGCAGGATACATTTTAGGTCTATCACCAGTTTTGGTAGAAATAACAGGAACAATCTCAATCTTCCTTGTTCCATTGCTTAAATAAGCTTTGCTTATATCTTCAACACTGCTCCCATACACCAATTCCATTGTTAACAACCAATATTCATTCCCTATGATATTTGTATTTATTGAGGACGACAGGAAATGAGAATGCCTTCTTATTTCATTGTTCCCCAAATAAAAATCTACCCCCCAACAATCTTTAAGTATTCTTACAGCTCTATTTTCTTTCGTTACAATATTGGTAAGTCCAGTAACTCTGGCTGAATCTAAATCACTAACCAACATGAAAGAAACCTCATTTTTCACACTAGTTTCTACCTTTGATTCTATAAAATTTGAGCTTTCTCTAGGCTCAGAAGCATCCATTTCAATTTCGAGTGCATAATAATCTCCAAACCTTACACCCCACTTCGATTTTTTAAGATTCAACTTTACTTGCAACACTTCTGCACTGGTCAAAAGCTCGTCACTAATGATAATATTCTTTCGCTGCGACTCCGCAAAAGAAGCACTTACCAAGCAGTCTGAACAAGCTATATTTAAAACAAAAAACACAATACACAAACAGCAAATTTTCATGACCCTATATTTAAGTTTTCGCTCTATACAAAGTTACGAATTCACTATAGGGCTTTCAAAAAAATACATCTTTAGATTATTGGAAATCAACATCTAATTTAACCTATAAGTTCATCTAAAAAAATCTCCCTGCTCATTACTGAACAGGGAGATTGCAATTAAACTAATTATATGTAGTTGTTGTAAGCTAGCTATTACATGAAACCACCGCCACCTTGCGTTTCGCGATTGTCTCTACGCTTACGTTGCTTGGCTTTGTTTTTACCACTACCAAATCGGTAAGAGAATCCCAGGTAAGCAGTTCTACTTTCCCAATGGAACTCACCATTTTGACGGTATGGCACTTCCGAATCAAACTTGAACTTCATTCCTTCAAAAATGTCGTTCACTCTAAAGGTAATGGTACCTTTTCCTTTCAATACACGGTAGCTTGCACCAGTATTAATCATCCACATCGGATCAACTTCGAACTGCAAGTCTTTTCCGCCACCACGATACATGGCAAACAACTGGAATCTTAACTTTTTGGTTGCAGTAAAGCTGTTGGCAACACGCACATTGAACGAATTGTTGGTAATCTCTAAGTTCTCGCCATTCGAAACTCCTGTTTCTTTCTGGATATACAAATCGGAACTTGCATTCATCGACCACCACTTAAAGAATCGGTAATTTGCCGATAACTCAACACCATAACGATCATTATCGTCGGTGTTATAGTACGACATCTCTACCTTTTCAATATCTTGTGGATCTTTATTCAACACTCGTGAAATGTTTCCGCTAACACGGCGGTAGAATACTCCAATTGTTGCCGATCCTTTCTTTAATCCTTTTGTGTAATTGAACTCAAACGAGTTGGTAAACTGAGGATCCAATTCTGGATTTCCAAAAGAACTAATCAAAGGTGTACTCCACTCTCGAATAGGATTTACCTGTCTGATTGAAGGACGATCGACTCTTCGACTGTAGCTCAACTGAAATTGATTCCTCTCACTTGGATTAAAGGTGAAGAATACCGAAGGATAAACTGTAAATCTGCTATCGGTATATTTTGCCTTTTCATCGCCTTTGATAAAATCTCCATCCACTTCATATTGCTCCAATCTTGCACCTACTTGCATCGAGAATTTATCGATTTTATGGTTCAAATTCACATATCCTGAGTAAATACTTCTGTCGTAGCTAAATGCCGAATTATCAACCTTAGTATTGGAAAAATCAAATTGATCGGTTACTCGTAAGTTATCTGTATCATTCAGCCTTAACTCCAAACCCATTTCCAATTTTGTGTTTTCTGACAACGGATTTGTGTAATCTAAATTCAGAAGTGTATTGGTATATTCATTTTCAATATTATCTGAGTAATTGGAATTGCGATCATCTGGATTTAACAATTCTCTATAAGATGCATCTTCAGGAGCATCGCTCTCACTATAGGTAGCTTCAAACTCCAAGTTGTGCCCTTCTTTCTCAAAATCGATTTTATAGTTAATGTTGTAGGTTCCTGTTGAATTATCGGTTTTTGAATTCATCAAATTGTGGAAGTCCAAACTATTACCTCTGTAAATCTTGGTTGTTCCTTCAAAATCACCATCGCGAAAGTTCTGAGTTGTGTAAAAAGAAAGTGTATTCTTTTCGTTCAAATAAACATCAGCACCTACTTTTAATAAGTGAGAGTAATTTTCACTATCGAAATTAAATTTCTGATGAAGATCATCTGATAAGATTGCCTGTCCATTTTCATCCAAAGCACTTCTTAAAACATCACCATAATTATTTCTTTTACCACCGTTTGCTCCATAATTTAGGAAAAAGTTCACTTTCCCTTGCTTGTAATTCATATCAAATGAACCGTTAGCACGTGTATTTTCACCACGAGTTACACCCATATTTACATTGGCATTAAAACCAATATTGGCATTCTTGTTCAAAACGATATTAATAATTCCACTCATTCCTTCCGGATTGTACTTTGCCGATGGATTGGTTATTAACTCGATACTTTTAATCGATGTAGAAGGAATCTGTTGCAACAATTGCGATGGGCTGATATTGGTAGGCTTACCATCAACCAAAATTCTTACATTTTCGTTACCTCTTAAACTAACAGCACCAGTCTGACTATTCACACTTACCGATTGTACATTATCCAACACCTCAGAAGCAGTTGCACCTGCAGCAGTAAGATCTTTTCCAACGTTTACCACCTTACGGTCAATTTTCTGAGTAATAGTAGATAATTCAGCTCTAACGGTTACCTCACCCAACATCTCCGTATCCTCTTCCAAATGAACAGTGCCTAATTTGTGCGCCTTTGTTTTAGAAAAATCCAACTGTCTTGTATAAGGTTTGTATCCCATAAATTGTATTTCAACCACATTTTTCCCTTCAGGGATTTTCTTAATGATGAATTTTCCTTCAACATCAGTAATCCCTCCTGTAAGAATTTTTTCATTGGCATCACGTATCACTACATTTACATATGGCAATGGCTCTTTAGTTTTCTGATCTAATATTACACCCGTTAATGAACCGCTTTTTACCGCAGTTGTAATTTCAGTTTCTGCAAAAACTGAAAAGCTCAACAACAACAAAACAACTATTAGTAGTTTTTCTTTCATAATACTTTTTAATTTGTTAGTGGGTTTAAAAATTAGACTACATCAAATCAATCATCACATCTACTTGTTATTTACCCCAAATTTCGTTTCGATATTTGTATTAAAACGCGTAGTCAGTTAGTAAATACGAACGCCTTATTCAGACATTCTCCACAATACAATCAGAGATAGTGCCAAAAATCACATATAACACATTTTCAACCAGTAAGATTATAGATATTTTATTTTCATGTTCGATAACGGACAGATTGATGTACGGTTTCAGATAGGACATTCAGGTTCCATCTACAAGAAAACACTTCTCCTAAACAGCAATTTCAATAAACATTAAACGAGCTTATTCACAAGAAAATTAAAATAAAAAAAAGGATGGCAAATTGCCACCCTAGTATTTTAAACGCTAAAAATGTCACACAAAGAACTCGGGCTCTTTTCTTTCTGAACAATTCTTAAATAACATATTTTTTATTTGCCCCATAAATGGAGTATCAAATAATCTTGCGTCTTCCGGACAAGATTTCACACAAGCACAGCACCAGATACATTCTTCAGCATTCGTTACTACTGATGCTTTAATATCTATTACTTTGACTGGACATACATCTGCGCAAATTCCGCATAAAGAACAATTCTCTGATATGGTTCTAGGTGCCATTACTGCAGCATTAGGCACTTCCTTATAAGGATAATTACCAGGAACCTCAACTGGTTTTTCGTCAGCACTCTGAATTTTCTCAACAATTCTATTGGCAAACTCTTTTGCTTTCATCATGTCTTTACCATCCGGACGATTATGAGCAATTGGTTTATCTTCGCTCGAGTATGAATGCTCACCTATGAAAGCAGCAGCAGCAATTGGCACAAAGCCTAATTCAATACTCAAGTCCTTTAGTTCAAGTAGTGCATCATCAAATTCCCTATTCCCATAAACAACCACTATAATCACCGGAGCTTTATTTGCTTTGCACTTTCTTAATCGGGCAACAGCCTCTTTTGGCAAACGCCCTTTGTACACAGGAATGGCCATTAGCGTCAATTCATTTTCAAATCTCTTGCTTTCCAAATCTGTAAGATCTGGCTTTGTAATATCAAATTCACTGATGACTTGAACATCTAATTCTCGTCCAATATACTGGGCTATTTTTTTACTGGTGTTGGTCGGAGAAAAGTAGATTAGGTTAATTGATGACATATTCACATTCACTTTATTGCATAAAAAAAGCACCAAGGTTTTTCAACCTTAGTGCTTATATTCTGCGGAGAGAGAGGGATTCGAACCCCCGGTACGTTGCCGTACAATGGTTTTCAAGACCACCGCATTCGACCACTCTGCCATCTCTCCAAAATTTGAGCGGGAAACGGGACTCAAACCCGCGACCCTCAGCTTGGAAGGCTGATGCTCTATCAACTGAGCTATTCCCGCAAGAATTTTTTTTCAAAGATTGAACTTTTTCAATCTGATTTTGTGGGGAGAGCAGGATTCGAACCTACGAAGACGAAAGTCAGCGGAGTTACAGTCCGCCCCAGTTGGCCACTTTGGTATCTCCCCAAATAATTTTCAATACGTTTGAGCGGGAAACGGGACTCAAACCCGCGACCCTCAGCTTGGAAGGCTGATGCTCTATCAACTGAGCTATTCCCGCAAAATATTTTCAAAGATTGAACGTTTTCAATCTGATTTTGTGGGGAGAGCAGGATTCGAACCTACGAAGACGAAAGTCAGCGGAGTTACAGTCCGCCCCAGTTGGCCACTTTGGTATCTCCCCAAAAGCAATCGCTATGTAAAAGAACTGTTGTTTGTTTCTCGATTGCGGTTGCAAATATAGGGGCTTTGGCAGAATATACAAGGGCTACCAAGCTTTTTTTTGAAAAAAAACTAAGTTTTTTATGTAAGTGTTTGATTTCCTAGTAAATATTTTTGTCATTTTTTTCAAATACTTTTTTCAAGTAAATATCACACTACCCCAACAACACCTTAACGTCACAATGTCAATGCATTACGACAATATTTTCAACTTCACCTTTAAACCAGTTACATTCTAAAGCATTGAATCTTAAGCTTCGGAGCATTTAGAGTTCTTTTATTGATTATATTCGATGATGTACTTGCGAATCGTTTTTAAAATATTCTTGAAATTAATTCAACAATTACATTTTCGAAATAATAGTAAAGCATGGAGAAAATTCTTTTCATTATAAATCCAATTGCAGGTAAAAAAACAGGCAAAAATATCAATCAGGATATTATTCGATATTTGGATACCGATAATTTTAAACCTCATTTTAAGTATTCGGAATATGCCGGGCACATTTCGGAGATTGCAAAACAAGCATTGATAGAAGAATACAAAGTAATTATTGCTGTTGGCGGTGATGGCACGGTAAATGAAACTGGAAGGATTTTGGTTCATTCCAATATTCCAATGGGAATAATTCCCATAGGATCGGGAAATGGACTCGCCAGGCATCTTAGAATTCCCCTATCTGTAAAAGGTGCAGTAAGACTCATTAATAAGATGGATATCCTTCAGATGGATGCCATAAGAATAAACGGCATGTATTCATTTTGTGTAGCAGGAATAGGATTTGATGCTGAAGTCAGCCGAATGTTTCAGAAAATGAAAGCCAGAGGACTTTTCTCATATATTATAGCTTGCTTGCGTTGTTTTAATCAAAGTAAAAACCAAGACTTCATTGTACGCATCAAACAGAAAGAACATCACTTAAATGGTTTCATGATGTGCTGTGCCAATGCAAGTCAGTTTGGAAACAACGCCTACATTGCCCCTGGTGCAAATGTTTCGGATGGAATTATAGATCTGGTATTGGTTAAAAAGCCATCTTACCTACAAATTCCCATATTTGCCTTTAAAACATTTACAGGAACACTAAAAAATCACTCATTGTATAGCAGAATAAATGGAAGTGAATTTGAAATCACTCAAGAGAATGATTTTGCGCATTTAGATGGAGAACCAACAAAGGTAGGGACGAAGTTTACTGTAGCTATTGAAGAAAAAGCACTACCAGTAATTTATTAAAACAAAAAAACGGAAACCAATAAAGATTTCCGTTTTCGAATATTTTATAAAAGATGATTACTTCATCATTGCTTTCGCTCTTGTAATGTATTTTTCAATATCACGAGCTTCTGCTGATTTAGCAAAATCTTTCTCAATTTTTTCGTAAGCAGACAATGCTTTTTTATACTCTCCCATCATTTCGTAAGCTAAACCAGCTTTTTGCAAGTAAATAGGAGTTGTAAAATCATTTGCATTGATTGTACTTGCATCCATATAGTTCGAAGCAGCTTTAGCATTTTCTCCTAATTCCATATAAGCATCACCAGCTGCAGCTTTAGCTAAAGAACTTAAAAGGAAATCATCTGAACTAAAAGATTTAAGATTATCAATCGCATTTTGATACTCACCAATTCTTAAATATGAAATACCAGCATAGTACTTAGAAAGATTACCAGCTGCAGTTGAACCAAATTCGTCAACAATTTCTAAAAATCCAGGATAGTTTTCGTCACCATTTAAAGCCAATTTAAATGAATCTTGTTCGAAATATCTTTGAGCCTGGAACAATTGATTCTGAGCTTTTTCTTCAAGAGGAGTTTTGTAATACTTTTGATAAGCAAAAATTGCAACAGCAACCAAAATAACAGCAAAAGCAATGCTAGTCAATTTCTTTTGGTTCTTCTCTATATATTGTTCAGTTTTACTTAACGCCTCTTCTAGATTCTCGAAATTATCCGCAGTTTCCGGATTGTTTTTGTTCTTCGACATACTCAAATAATTAATAGGTTTATTTTTTCTAACGCAAATGTAATTTTTTTTACCAAATATTAAGCATGATTAATATAAAAAATGAGAATAAATTAGAACTTAATTATTGCAAAGCTTTCGCTGATTTGAATTGATTTTATTTCGTAATTTTGCAGCGTTACCTTAAAGTTTTACACATGCATCTTGAAAAACTATCTCTTATAAACTACAAGAACATACTTGAGTTGGAATTAAATTTTTCTCCAAAAATCAATTGTTTTATCGGCAATAATGGAATGGGAAAAACCAATCTTCTCGATGCAGTTTACTACTTAAGCTTCTGTAAAAGCTTCTTTTCGTCTACCGATCAGCACAACATCAATCATGATGCTCAATTCATGGTTTTAGAAGGAAATTATCAACGTAAAGACTTGGAAGAAGTGGTTTATTGCGGTGTAAAGCGTGGACAAAAGAAGAATTTCAAGCGAAACAAAAAGGAGTACAAAAAACTATCTGAGCACATTGGCTTGCTTCCTATTGTTATGGTCTCTCCTGCCGATGGCAGATTAATTACCGATGGCAGCGAGGAACGCAGAAAGTACATGGACAGTGTAATATCGCAATACGACAGAAAATACCTGGATGATCTGATTCGCTACAATCGAGTTATTCAACAACGGAATAAATTATTGAAAGATTTTGCTGCAGGAACCAAATACGACGAAGACACCTTAAGCATTTGGGATGAGCAGCTAATAAATTTAGGTGCCGAAATCTATAAGAAGAGAAAAGATTTTCTGCACAAATTAATGCCAGTTTTCCAGGAATACTATTCTATTATTTCTCAGGGAAACGAAATTGTTAGCCTGGAGTACAAATCGCAATTGCACGAACATGGAATGCGTGAATTATTGGACAATGCACGTTGGAAAGATCAGGTAATGCAATATACAACAGTGGGAATTCACAAGGATGATTTGGTCCTAAACTTAGGAAAGTTTCCAATTAAGAAAATGGGTTCTCAGGGACAAAAAAAGACTTATCTAATTGCGCTAAAGCTGGCTCAGTTTGAATTCATAAAACAAATTGCAGGCTTTACCCCTATCCTTTTGTTAGATGATATTTTCGATAAACTAGATTCAAATCGCGTTGAGCAAATTGTTCGTTTGGTTTCAGAAGAACGATTTGGTCAGATTTTCATTTCTGATACCAATCGCGATCATTTGGATGAAATCCTATCAGGATCAGCTCTGGAATATCAACTTTTTACCATTGCTAACGGTGCTATTGTAAATTCGGAATCATGAGAAGAAGCAACACTCAAAAAATAGATGAATTGATCAAGGAAGTTCTAAAAGAATCGAAACTTGATGTAAAATTGAAAGAATATGAGTTGGTAAACTCATGGGAAAAAGTAATTGGGAAAACAGTAGCCAATGCTACTACCGATATCTACATTCGTAACCGAAGATTATTCGTTGCTGTTCGCTCATCGGTAATCCGAAACGAACTCATGATCATACGAGATGGATTGGCAAAAGCACTAAATCGAGAAGTTCAGGCGAATATTATAGATGAAATTGTAGTGAGATAAAAAAAGCACATCAATAAGTTATTAATGTGCTTTCCGAATATTTTGATATAATTTAAATCACTTCAGTTGCCGAGAAATAAAATGCTCCTTCGATACAAGCATTCTCATCGCTATCCGAGCCATGTACAGCATTTTTCGACATTGATTCAGCAAACTCTTTACGAATTGTACCCTCATCTGCTTCGGCAGGATTGGTTGCACCAATTAACTTTCTGAAAGCAGCCACAGCATCTTCCTTTTCCAAAATTGCAGCTACAATAGGACCTGAACTCATAAAGTCGGTCAATTCATCGTAAAACGGACGTTCCTTATGAACTTCGTAAAATTTCTTAGCTTGTTCCTTTGTAATTTGAGTGTATTTCATGGCTGCAATTCTAAAACCAGCTTCGTTAATTTTTGCAAGAATTGCTCCAATATGACCCGCTGCTACAGCATCAGGCTTAATCATTGTAAAAGTTCTATCGCTTCTCATTAATTTGTGTGTATAAGTTTAACCTAGGTATACAAAAATAATATTTCTGTCTAGGCATGCAATAGAATAGAACTATTTATTTGGATTAATTCTAGTTAATTTATCCAATAAACCTCAATTACATCTACAATTATTTTTTGATGATGAAATCTGCATCGCAATCTTTATCTTTACCCACTAATTTTTGAATCATCTTTACTCTTAAGAGAATGAATAATATAAAGAATAGAATTGATAGTGATTTGATTAAGAAGGCAGAAGTTCTGCTGGAAGAATCAAAACAAATTGCAATAATCCCACATTCTGGTCCTGATGGTGATGCCATTGGTTCATCCTTAGCCTTGTACCAGTACTTAAAGAAAAAAGGCAAAGAATCTAAAATAATTAGTCCAAGTGATTATCCAGTATTCTTAAACTGGTTACCTCAGAACTCAGAGGTTTTAATATTCCCTTCGAATAAGAAGAAAGCTAAGGATTATTTAAAATCATCCGATTTGGTATTTATTGTAGATCACAACTCATTTAAAAGATCAGGAGATTTGGAGAAAATTCTACAAGATTTACCTGCAAAGAAGATCATGATTGATCACCATCCGGAACCTGAACAAATTGTTGATTTGATGTTTTCAGATACAGCAATGTGTGCCACTTGCGAGTTAATGTATGAATTTATCGAAGCTCTTGGAGATGAGAACCTAATCGACACTCACATTGCAGAATGCCTATACACAGGAATCGTTACGGATACAGGAGGATTGAGTTATAATTCATCTAATCCAAGGACCTACCAAATTGTAGGAGATTTATTGGCAAGAGGAATCGATAAGAGTAAAATTCACTCGAATGTATACGATAATTTCTCCACCTATAGAATGAAACTATTAGGCCACTGTTTGGATCAAGGACTTGAGGTTTTAAGTGAATATCAAACCGCAATTATCACTTTAACCAAAGACGATTTACTACGATTCAACTACAAAGATGGCGATACTGAAGGTTTTGTAAATTATCCTCTATCTATACAAGGAATGTTGGCATCAGTAATATTTATTGAAAAAGAGGATATGGTAAAAATCTCTTTCCGCTCGAAAGGAAACGTGCCAATTAACACGGTTGCTGCCGAACACTTTAATGGTGGAGGCCATATGAATGCTGCTGGTGGTCGCACTACCGACAAATTAAGCGAGGCAATTGCCAAGTTTAAAAAAGTATTACCTGAGTTTTATAAAAGTCTTGACGTCTAATTTAGACAACAAAAAAGACCTGATGGTATGATATTTGTGTTATTTAAGGCGACCATAGTCTTGTCTTACATAGTGGTTTTGTAAATTTTAGGGGATATTAAGACTAAGTCAAGAAATGATCCCGGTTTTAGGCGGTCGGGATTATGCCTAAATTTTTAACTATGATGTTCGCAGCGCAGGTTTTTACAATCTGCGCTGTTTTTATTTGAATTATTTTTCTCTGTGCATTAGGAAAATAGCTGGTTTCTTGTGTAAATCGATATCCATTCCTTTCCATGCTTTTACCGGAAGAGTTTTAATAAACTCACTCTCCATGGTAATATCAACTGCAATACACAGTTTTGTACCACCACTGCAATTTGCAATTAAATCTTCAACCAATTTATTGTTACGATATGGTGCCTCGATAAAAATTTGCGTTTGATTTTCGCTTAAAGATCTTGAATCTAACTGCTTTATTTTCTTGGCTCGTTCATTGGATTTTATTGGCAAATATCCGTTGAAGGCAAAGTTTTGTCCGTTAAATCCTGATGCCATCAGCGACATTAAAATGGAAGATGGACCAACCAATGGTACTACTTGAATATTCTTTTCGTGAGCCAATTTTACAACGTCTGCTCCCGGATCGGCAACACCTGGACAACCTGCTTCCGAAATAATTCCGATATCAAAATCTTTTATCGCATTCAGATATCCTGAAATTTCGTTAGGCGAACTGTGTTTATTTAATTCGTAAAAGCGAAGTTCATCAATATCAATAGCTGAATTTACCTTTTTAAGATATCTGCGTGCTGTTCTTATATTTTCCACAATAAAATGCTTAATCGTAGGAATCAGCTCTTGAATATCCTGAGGAATTACCTGATTAATGGATGTGTCTCCCAAAGTTGTTGGGATAAGGTATAACTTGCCTTTCATGATGATTTAATTTTCGGCAAATGTACAAAATTACTTGTATTATTAATTTTGTATCAAGTTGGAATTATCGTTTTGTAAACCGGCGTACCAAAAAAGAGTGCATATCGCCTCCACTTTTTATTTTTCTACCGACCTATTATTCTCTTTTGTTTTCTATCTGGAATAATTCTAAATAATTTTGAAACCATTCAAAAAAGTTTCATCTTTACATCTAAATCATCGTTTATCATTACAAAATGAAAGAACTTGCTACAAAAATCATATTAAATAGAAACTTCATCTTGGTATTGGCAGTCATTTTAGGCTTAGCCATTGGCCAGCATGCATCCCTGTTTAAAAATTACACTTTTTACGTATTGGCCGTGGTTATGACCTTCTCTACAACAGGAATTTCAACCAAAGCCATGTTTCCATTAAAAAAAATGATCAAACCAATGATTATTGGTTCCCTTCTAAATTATGTGGTTTTTGGAGCAGTAGTTATTTCTCTTTCTTATTTCCTAATGCCTACCCCCGAATTGTTTTTAGGATTTGTAGTGATCGCTTCTACGCCTCCAGGTGTTGCTGTTATTCCATTTTCTCATATTCTGGATGGTGATTTGAAATATGCCATTGTAGGAACTTTAGGTGCATTTATATCTTCATTATTTTTTGCACCGCTAATCGTAGGCCTATTCTCAAATGTTGACGGAGGAATAAACCCTACAGATTTATTCATTGCTATGGTTCAGCTGGTAATAGTTCCTTTGTTGATTTCCAGACTTCTACTGTGGAAGCCTATAAAACCAACAGTAGAAAAAGTAAGAGGTAGAATTGTTGATTGGGGCTTTGCACTCATAATTTTTACCGCTGTAGGTTTAAACCGACAGGTATTTTTTTCTAATTTTGAAATACTCTTACTGGTTTCTTTGGTTTTATTTCTGGGGATATTTGGTTTAGGATGGACTTTTGAGAAAATAAGCAAAAAAATTGGAGTTGCTGCTCCTGTTGCAATGACTCAAAACTTATTGGTAACGGTAAAAAGCTCTGGTTTTGCTGTGGTTACAGCATTAACTTTATTTGGCGAAAAAGCTGCAATTCCATCTGCTGTTTTAGCGGTATTTGTATTGGCCTATTTACTATTTCTATCCATCCGAAAAGAACTCAGAGATTCAAAAAAATCAAATTAGGTAAGAGTTGAATTCTGATTAGAACAAAGCATGGTAAAACTAACTTTTCTTGGAACTGGAACTTCTCAAGGCGTGCCAATTATTGCATGCAAATGCCCTGTTTGCTTATCTGAAAATAAAAAGGACAAGCGATTACGAACTTCTGTATTAATTCATATTGACAATCAAAACATTGTGATTGACAGTGGTCCTGATTTCAGGTACCAGATGCTGCGCGCTGGTGTAGAAAATATTTCCGCCATACTATTTACCCACGAGCATAAGGATCATACTGCAGGTTTGGATGATATTAGAGCATTCAACTGGGTAAACAAAACTGCAGTAAATATTTATGCAGAGAGACGAGTTCAAGAATCTCTAAAAAAAGAATTTGCCTATGTTTTTGCAGAATTTAAGTATCCGGGCATTCCTCAAATGAATTTAATCGAGGTAACCAAGCAGGCATTCAGAATAAATGGAACAACGATTCAACCCATAAGAGCCATGCACTTAAAACTTCCGGTTTATGGATATCGAATAGGAGATTTGGCTTACATCACTGATGCAAATTATATCTCGCCAGAAGAAATGGAGAAGCTAAAAGGCATAAAAGTATTGGTAGTTAATGCTCTTAGAAAAGAAAAGCACATTTCACATTACAATTTGTCAGAAGCTCTTGATCTGGTAAATGAATTAAAACCAGAAAAGGCCTACTTTACTCACATCAGTCACCAAATGGGATTCTATGATGATGTTCAGGCCGAACTTCCTGCAAATGTTTATTTGGCTTACGATGAACTTACGATTGAAGTCTGACAGTCGAAAAGTAGAATGGGTAAAATGTTTGCACCTAAAAACTTAAATCTGCGAACTAATTTCTCCCCTTTAAGGTAGATTAATTGGGGGTATCTGGAAGAAAAATCAATTATCTCTCAACTTTTCTCATAAAAATCACACTCATTCCACCCAGAACAAAGAAAATGCTTCCTGCTAACATTAAGGCCGATGAGATGCTGTAATGGTCGGTGTACCATCCAAGGAATGGTCCTATTGCAGCAAAACAGATCCTGATAATAAAGTTGCGCACCGATAAAACTGTTGCTCGCATATCAGACTCGGTAATTCTGTTGATGTAATCTTTCAACACAGGAGTAGCAATTCCTCGCACAAAATAAAAGAAAAACAGAACACCAACTCCAATTAAAGAGTGAAACCAACCTGTTAAAATAAAGCCACTTGAAATACCAATTACGATAAAAACTGAAGTCCCTATTTTTCCCAAATATCCTTCAACCCGATGAGCCAACAAAGCCACAAAACCAACCGTTAAATTTAATAGGGTCCAAATCACTCCAATGGTGCTCACTTCCATATCTAAATCTTTTAAATAGGGCTGAATAAACCAAGCCAAAGTTAATGTAGCACAACCTATTACCGATGAAAGCATAATGTTCCAACGAAGTTTTGCACTATCCCAAAGGGAGAACTTAACAATTGATAGGATGTGTTTGAAGCCAGCTTTCGATTTTTTAGAATCCTGATTGGGATCTAAAAGTAAAAATGCTGCTGGTATTGCTATAAAAGCAATAAATGATTGCAATACAAAAGGAGTTCGCAAACTAATCAAAGCCAAGCTACCTCCTGCAATTCCGGCGATAGCTTCTGCAAAATTCCCAACTGACATTACTCTACTTTCCTGTTTTAGATATTCTTTTTCACGTTTCATTTTTAAAAGACTATCGTAAAGCATTGCCGAATCGGAGCCAGAAATAAAACTACTCCCTATTCCAAGAATTAATTCAGCTGCAAGAAAGCCTGTAAACCCATAACTAAACGAGTAAACAACAAATCCCAAACATCCCAATATCGCACCAAGAATCAATGATTTTTTGCGCCCCCAGACATCGGCCAAATATCCCGAAGGAATTTCAAGAATTACAACAGCAACAGAATAAATCCCTTTTAGGGTAAGTACATCTTGCATGCTTAAACCATTTTCCTGATAAAACAGAACAATGATGGGCATGGTTAGCATGAACCACTTTGCAATTTTAATAGCATATAGCTTAGGGATATTTCCTGCGTACGTTCTTGACATTTTTCTAAATTGAATTGCAAAGATAATTTCTCTATTCAAATCTTAAAACACCTTAAAAAAGAAGTTTTCTCTGAAAGAAAACCAAACTTCATCCAAACTTTGCTCCAGAATTCCACACTCCTATTAAAAAATCTTTACCCACCATAAAAAACGTTGAAAATTATTCTTTCTGAAACCTAAGCATTTAGTGCGTTTCAGCTATTCTTTTCAAAAAAAAATCACAAAAACATTTGCTTAAACGCGCAATTAATCCCTATATTTGCATCGCCTTTTAAGGATGGTCCAGTAGCTCAGTTGGATTAGAGCAACAGCCTTCTAAGCTGTGGGTCCCAGGTTCGAATCCTGGCTGGATCACAAAACTTTCTTAAAAGTTAAAATTTTAATGTTTCTATAAGGCCGGTCCAGTAGCTCAGTTGGATTAGAGCAACAGCCTTCTAAGCTGTGGGTCCCAGGTTCGAATCCTGGCTGGATCACGAAAGGGTAGCAAATTGCTACCCTTTTTTGTTGTTATACCCCGCAAATCCTCGTAAATTTGGAATATCGGATTTTTTTTGAATGGCATTAAATATGCAATACCGTTCATATTTTTAGTACCAATTCGATACCGTGCGTAGTACCCACCTATTTTTTAGGGTAAAAATCAGTATCGAAAATAGAAAGATTTGATGGTGAAAAAATGTGCAATAAATACCTGGTTGTTTTGATGCTGTTTTTTAATACCGAAAATCGGGTTTTAGTACCCAAATGAAAATTTAGTACCCACTTAATTAAGTCCCCAAATTATGAGTGCAAGCTATAAATTTGTTTACAATCGAAAAGGAAAACTGAACAGCGAGAATAAAGCACTGGTGCAACTTCGTGTGTATATGAATCGCAAGCAAAAGTTTTTTACTACTGGAGAGTATTTGCGAGAGTCGCAATGGGATGATGAAAAGAAAAAGATTGTTAATCATCCGAATGCAATTAAAAAGAATAAGAAGCTTCGTGATATGATTTCGAGTTTGGAAGATTACGAGATCCGGATAATGGACGAAGGTAAAAAATTTACTTTCGAACATGTTGAGCAGTTTTTATCGGGCGATTCGGATATAGGTTTTATAGAATGGTGCCGAAAGAACCTGGAGGAAAAACAATCGTTAAAAGGAAGCACTTACCGTGCCATTACTGGCAAGCTGAATGTAATTGAACGAACAGGGATACTCACAAGCTTTAAAGATTTAACTTTCGAGAACATTTTAAAGCTCGATAATATCTTGTTGCAGGATAAAGCACCACGAACCGTTTTTAAATATCACTCGGTGCTAAAAACATTTGTGAGCACTGCCATTAAAATGGATCTGTTAGCGGTGCAGAATAATCCGTACATTAAATTTCAGCCTAAAAGAGTACCCGATGCCAAGCGAAGGTATTTGGATGAAACAGAGGTGCGCAAATTGCAGGAAAAAGATTTTAGCACGAAAAGACTTCGAGAGATTCGCGATGTATTTTTATTTTCGGTTTATTCCGGATTATCATACGCCGACATTTGCGACATGAAAAAATCGGATTTGTACATAGATCATGAAGGGAACAAATGGATTTGGCGCGATAGAGTTAAAACCGATTTCGAATACAAAGTGCCATTGCTGCCACAAGCTGCCGAAATTATAGAACGATATGCCGATGATGGTTGTTTGCTGCCAGTAAAGAGCAATCAGAAGATGAATGAATATTTAAAAGAGATTGCCACAATTTGCGAAATAGATAAGAATCTAACCTTTCACATGGCCCGACATACATTTGCAACCACAATAACACTGAGCAATGATGTGCCAATAAGTACGGTTAGCCGAATGATGGGCCATAGTAGTTTAAGAACCACACAGATTTATGCAAAGATTGTAGATACTAAAATGCTGGAGGATATGAATAACCTTCGTGAGAAAATGAAAAAAAGTAATAAATAAATTACTTTTTATTTGATTTATTGTAATAAATATATTACCTTTGATATATCAAAGAATAAATAAAAGCACAATATCATGAGTGAATATTACAAAATAAAAGGATTAAAAGTAAGAGTATCAGATCACGAACCTAATTTCTCAATGGATAGAATTAGAGGAAGAAATAATGTTGAACTTTACACAGTTGACGCTTGCGGTACCAAGCTAAGCGTTATTAGTCAAATTGAAAGATATTGCGAAAAAAACGATTTAAATATTGAGCTATTTAGCGAGATTATTAAAGATTATCCAGATGAAGAATATGTGCCAAGTATTACTATTGAAAAAGTAGAAGTTACTGCTGAATTTATCGAAGGTTATCACGCTATTTCTGGTAAAGGTTCAATGAAGAAAAAAGACCGCTATTGCGAGAAATATGGTATTGATTCGTTTAAAGTATCACAAGGTTACTATATCGTAAAATAATAAATATGACCACCCACGAAAAATACAAAGCAATGAAAAAGGCATTAGGATTGACTAATGCCGACATTGCTGAGATAATTGGCATATCTCCCAATAGCGTAAAAAATCAGACACAAAGCAGCAAAGAACTGCCTACCTGGGCAAAGAGTATGATATTTGTTTGGGAAAAATTGAAAGCTGATGAGTAAGAAAAGATGGAGTGCCGACGAATTACAAGTGTTAAAGAAACACTATGTAGGCAATGCAATTGAGGAAGTATTGAAATTGTTACCTGGACGAAGCAAGGATGCAGTGCAATGGAAAGCCAGCCAATTGGGCTTGTTAATTCGCGATGGAAAACAACGAAAGGCAAACAAAAAGATAATTGCCAACGTAACCGAAGAGCATTATAAAAAATTGGGCCATTCGAGAAATCACAGCCGGATAGTGCGCGAAGCTTTAGACTTATATTTTAAAGAAAAAGAGGAATAAAAACTATTCCTCTTTTTTTGTAATGATATAAACTCGTATGGTGTTTGCCATTGCTACACTCATGTGAACCTCTTTAATAGTCCAGCCTTTCTTTTTAAAATGATTAACCACTGCTACCGGACTTAAAAACCTTCCACCTTTTTCGTTCTTAATTTTGTATGGCTTTTCTTTTCCGTTATCAAAGTACACATCTACTTTGTTAACGATACCAGATTGAATAACGGTTACTTCTGCATATTTATCGGCAAAGCAAAAAGCCGATGTAGCAAGAATAAATAAACTTACAAGTAGTAATTTTTTCATGATATCATTTTTTAATGTTATTGTTAATTATATTTACATTAATAGTAATATTTTTATCTGTTTCAATTGGCTCTTCTATAATGTTATAAATTCTAGAAAATTTATGAGTGAAATTATTAATAAGCTGTAAAAGTTCTTGTTCTTTTTTTAAAATCAGTTCCTCTTTTTGTAGTAGTTTTTCTTCTTTTTCCAGTATTTTCTCCTCTCTTCGGAGAATTTCTTCCAGTTCTTTTCCCATAGCAATAATTCAGATTAGTCGTCGTGAACGAAAATAAAAAAAATATTTATTTATCAGAATTAAAGAAGGGTAAAGTTTAAAGGAACTTAAAAGGATAGAAAGATTAAATATTTAATTTTTCACTATAATATGTAATATTGTTTTGCAAGCTTAAATTGATTTTTTACATTTGCAGTGACGACTAAAATTTTAATGTGGCTATACCGTAATTCTGACAAATCATATTGTCAGGGTAGCGTGTAAATAAGTACTTTCGAGTGTGAATAGCCGCAACTTTTCTCGGTATGCCGCTGATTAGTCGTCAACGCCCTGACAACCTTATATATTAGGAAAGTGGTTAGTTGGGTTTGAAGTTTACTCTTTTCGCATTTCTTTGCGATACATTTCTAAAAGCTCGTCTTTAGTTTTTGCCAGCTCTTTTTTAGTTTCTTCCAATTCTTCACGTAATTGTTTTACCACGTCGCTTTCGTAATGCGATTGATGATCCCTTACACTTACATCATTGTTAATGGTATTTACATTGTAGTTAGATGAACTGGTATTAATCCCTTCAATTTTCTCTAACACTTTGGCCTCGCTAATTTTCATTGCTTTCGCCAATTTGTTTAGTATGCCAGTACTAATCTTATCGGCACGAATTAATTTGTGTAAATTTTGTTCGGTAGTACCAATTTTTTCGGCTGCCTCTTTCACACTTCCAAATTTGTCGATCAGAAGTTGTTTTAATAAAAATCCTTTTATCATTTGATTTAATGTTAGTTAGCAATTATTTTAATTTTTTTCATCAAAAATAGACTAAATTATTTGTTTAGTTTAAACAATAGGTTTAATATTGCCTTGTCGAATTATTCAAATATACGTATAAATTATACAAAATGTTTAAAAAATAGATGAAATGGAAGAAAAAACTAATGAAACGGTTGAAATAAATGAGCAACCAATTAAATCAAAAGTTGAATTAATGGAAGATAGATGGCGCGAATTATACCGCGAAGGCAAGCGAGGCGAAGCCATTCTAAAAGTATTGTGTGCTGAATTTTTTTATAAACATCCAGTAAGTATTTATAGAGTTTTGGATGTATCGAAGTTAAGATTAGAGATGAGAGAGCAATAATCTCTTTGATATTTTTTTGCTCAATTACTAAACGTTTTGTTTAGTCTTTAAACAAAAACTAACCTTAAAAACCTAAAAAACAATGAGCCTAATTGAAATTAAAGAAGATGAACTAGTAATTAAACGTGCCGAATTAACAGCATTGGTTGATGCCGTACAAGGTATGCGCGAAGAAATGAAAAACCTCACCCTAAATGCAAAGTTAGATGTGTATTGCAAAGGCGATATTGTAACAGGCAAGGCCGTGCGAATGATTATGGGTTGGAGTGAATCTACTTTTAGCAGAAGATTGCAAGATGAAGAAAACCCAATACCAATGACTAAGGAAGGCAAGGGCTACGCAATGCCACGAGCTGAGTTTATTGAATACTACAACCAAGTTTTTAACTCCTAAAATTTTACCTAATGAACCTTGAAAATTTTAACCCCGACGAATTTATAAACCAGTTTAATGTAAAGCTGGAAAATGAAGGTGCAACACCTGAAGAAAGCAGAGCATTTAAAATGGGTGTTTACGCAATGGTTGGCGGCTTTGAAGGACTACTAGAAAAAGGTGCAACCACCTCCGACTTAACCACCATTTGCAAAATGTTTGGCAAAGAATTGAAAGGAGGTTGTGATGACTAAAGAGGAATTTAAAAAGTCATTAGGTGAGCTTTGGTTAGATTTAAAACTATCAGATAAAGAGTTAGAGAGGTTTTGCGAAATAACAGACAAGATCTATGAAAATGCCTTCATGGGAGGATTGGGGAGTAAACAAACAATAGTATGTCCCGAATGTAATTTAGTTCAAGTTGGAACCATACAGAAAACATTACCATTCCCAACATTCATTCATGAATGCGATAAGTGCGGACATATAATAATGGAAAGTGAATGGCAAGAAGCGAAAACACTACACCTAAACCTCAAAAAGCAATGGTTTGAACTAATCAAGTCAGGCGAGAAAAAGGAAGAGTATCGAGAGATATCAGAGTATTGGAATAACCGTTTCGCATCTATGCTTTGTGATTTTGAAATGTCAGAAGTAAAAACAATTACTTTCTCTAATGGCTATTCGAAAGACCGCCCACAATTCGAAATTGAATTAAAAGGAATTTTTATCCGAGAAGGCAAAGAAGAATGGGGAGCTGAACCAAATAAAAAGTATTACGTGCTTAAACTTGGAAAGCTTTACCCTGTAGGTAATACAGAGTAAACCCACGCACAAAAAAGGGTACGAATACACAGGCATTTTTAGCCTGTAATTTTTTAAAACTTGCCAATAGCGCAAGCAAACACGCACAAATATAGGGTACGCATACACCGATAATTTGCGGAAAATTATCGCTCTCAAAATCTAAACATTGATAGACGGAATAAACATAGAATTGATTGGCTTCGATTGCAGGATTTGGGAAAAGAACTCTAGGCTTAAGTTTTCTGTTTTAAAGGATTGCGAAAGCGATGAACCAATGGGAAGCAAGCGAGCACACTACGAAGGTTTAACCTTTATAATAGAACCGAAGGGAACGGCCAGAGTAAAAGGATCTATTCACAGATATTACAACCAAGGAACGCACAATGCCGACCGTTTTACTTTTGAAAATTTTGCAATTGCTGTTGACATGTTAACCGAATTTGGCATAAAGGCTGATGAAGCAATATTGAGAAGCTTTGAGCTGGGTGTAAATCTTGATACCAGTTTAAGCAAAATCGATAATAAAAGCTACTTGGAAAGTATTGTGTTTTGCAAAGGTGTAAAACGTTCTGATATGGAGATCCATGAAAAGCTGGGTTACGGTTACGTTTACAAAACCACGAATGCCAAATACAAATGGTACGATAAATCGATACAATCGGAAATAAAGGATAAGCAATTGTTGCGAGTTGAAACCAAGTTTACACGCATGCGCTCGGTTGAGAATTACAGCATTAACACCTTAGCCGACCTCCTAAACGAAAGCAAGCTGGATAAACTGATAGTAGATAAATTCCTGAAACCCATTGAGGAAACCATCTTTTTTGAATGGAGGCAAATTCCAAGCACTCGTAAAATCCCCAAAAAGTACAAAAGCAAGTTTAAAGATTTACGAAATCCTGATTGGTGGATTAAAGATGAGCGCAGCCGAAAGGAACGACATCGTAACAAATTGTTGCTTGAAAAACTGATTAAGCTGTATGCAAAACGCGATATCAAAAACATTCTGAAAGGCTTAATATCATTGGAGCTACAAGCCATTACACGCAGAAAAAAAGGGGACGAATACACCGCCTTTGAGAAGCTTAAAAAATGGTGCTCGGAAAATCACGCAGTAAAAAAGGGGACGAATGCACAACGTATAGTAGGGTGCGACGACCAAAGGGAGTCGATAAGAAGGTACTGCATAATATGTGGCAAGGATATCACCCACCAAAATAAGAACTCGAAGTACTGCAACGACAACCGAAAATGCAGAGATAAAGCATACAACATTAAGGTATCGGAAAAACGAAAGGCCAACAGAAGCAAGAAGGAAAAAGAGATTTTGAACCTGATTGAAACAATGGGCCAGCAATTGAAGCTGGTTAAAACCTCTAAGCCCAAGAAAGGGGCTAAAGGCAAATCGAGACAGACATCAATAGTAGTAAAGGTAAATGGTAAATCGAAACATTACCACGGTGCACAAGCTCGATTCTTCTTAAATGAATTTGAAAAGAAAATGAAACCTAAACCTAAACTATGAAACAAATTGTATTAGATGCACTCGAAAGCTTAACCCAGGAAAAGAAAGATGCAAAACAGTTTCCTACTCATGTACTGGAGTTGGATTTGAACAAGGAAATAAGGAAACGATTAAAATCGGCATTGCACGAATTAAGACGAGAGGAAAAAATAAGATTCGGTGAAACTTTGAATAATAATTTTTTCGAGTTGATAGAAACAAAAAAATAATGGTGCAAATAGGGTATGCCTTTCGCGAACCATGCTTAAAGTGGTTCAATAAGTACGAAACGAGTATGTAAAATGCACCACAATAAAGAAACCATTTAAAACGAACCCCACATGAGAGTTTATGGATATTTAAGAGCATCGACCGACGATCAGGATGCAAACCGAGCAAAAACCACTTTGTGTGATTTCGCCGAAAGTTTGGAAATAAAAATTTCAGCTTGGTTTGTCGAAAATGAATCGGGCGCAAAATTAAGTCGCCCCGAATTATTTCGATTGTTGGAATTGGCTGAGCCAGGTGATGGAATTTTGATTGAGCAAATCGACAGAATTACAAGATTAGATGAAAACGATTGGACGAAATTGAAAAGTATCATTATCGAGAATAAATTAAAAATTATTTCGATGGACTTGCCAACCTCTTACAATCTTCCAAAATCGAATGATGAATTTCAAAAAAGAATACTTGATATCATTAACAGCATGATGCTGGATATTCTTGCCGCCACCGCTCGCAAAGATTATGTGGATAGAAAAAGACGACAAGCCGAAGGTGTGAAAAAAGCAAAACTGCAAGGCAAGTACAAAGGCAGACCCGAAGATTTAGAACTACAGGAAAAAATTGAAAGTCTGCTTACCGATGGCAAGAGCTACAACTACATACAAAACATGTTGGGATGTGCTCGCGGTACGATTTCGAAAATTAGTAAGAGGATTAAAGAAGAAAGTAATGGAATTGATTAGTAAAGCTGAAAATATCGATTGTATGTTGGGAATGAAAGAATTTCCAGATAATTATTTTGATTGGGCTGTTGTTGATCCACCATACTTTGAAGGCCCAGAAAAACGGATGTATTATGGATCAAAAATTAGTAATCGAGGAATTAAAAGAGTTGATTATCCTGTATCTGATTGGTCAAAACAAATACCAGGATTCGATTATTATGAGGAGTTGATAAGAGTTTCAAGACATCAAATTATTTGGGGTATTAATTATTTCGAATTTGCAGCTGCAGTTGGAAGCGGTCGTATTATTTGGGACAAATGCAATGGTGATTCTTCTTTTTCTGATGCTGAATTGGCATCAATTAGCTCTATAGATTCTACAAGAATATTTAAGTACATGTGGAATGGCATGATGCAAGGCAAAAGCATTAAAGAGGGACATATCCAACAAGGCGATAAAAGAAAGAATGAAAAGAAGATACACCCCACGCAAAAACCTGTTTTACTGTATGGATGGTTGTTCGATAAGTTTATTCCCAAAGGTTCAAAAATACTAGATACTCATCTAGGCAGCGGATCATCTAGAATTGCGGCAAGGAAATTAGGCTATGATTTTTGGGCATTTGAAATTGATTCGATTGCATTTCAAAATCAAGAAAATAGATACCAAAATGAATTTAGCAATAGTGAATTATTTATTAAAAATCAAACCCAATGAAAGAACAAGGAAAAGACAAAAGCACAGCCAACATGCTAGCTGTTATCGGTTGGTTTGGCTTGCTCATAGTGATTTTAATAATCTGTTTGTTTAACGAAAAAGAAAAGGAACATGCCAGTAAAACCAAAGAAAGTACACCGACCGTGGGAACGGCAACAATCGAAACCGCAAGAAGGAAGAAAGGCGGACGATTCATTTTATCACACTACCGCCTGGAGGAAAACCAGCAAAGCATATCGCAAAGCTCATCCCCTTTGTGAAGAGTGCGAGCGAAAAGATAGAATAAGTCCTGCCGAAGTCTGCGACCACATAGTAAGGATTGAAGATGGAGGCGAAAAGCTGGATTGGGATAATTTACAATCAATGTGTCATAAATGCCATAACCGGAAATCTGCAAAGGAGAGGCATTATAAAAAGCAGGGAAATGATAAACGTTAATGAATTAAGACGAGGAAATTTTATTAAAGCTGAAGGTTTTACTCAATGTGTTTTATCAATATTTCGAAATACAGTAGTAACCGCAAAGGGCGAAGATGAAAAACAAAGATCGATTAATGGTCTGCATGAAATTGAGCCAATTCCTCTTACTGATGAAGTAATGAAGAAAACAGAGTTTAAAACAGATCCTTTGTTTATAAATAAAACCAATAGGATATATTCATTAGGACGACTGCTAATAGAAGTCAAACAAGAGTTAAGAAAAGCAGCGATCTATTTTGATGGCACATTATTCTGCTATATCCCAGCCAATTTACATTCTCTACAAAATTTCTACTTCGCAACAATGGGCGAAGAATTAACCATTAAACACTAACCAAATGAACATTTTAAAAGCAATACGATTACGATATCGAGGGCACAAGCAACATGCAAAAAAAGGCAAAAGCATGAGTAAAATTGTTTTCCAGTTGGAAAAAAGCAAAAGAGCAAAACGAGGATTTCGCCTTATTGATATGAACCTAAGCAGAGTAAAAACATGGATGCAATGGGAAATGTTTAAACGCTATGCATGGGTAGTTGCCGTATGGAGTTTAGTTCTTGGCTATTTCATTTTTAAATACTTCGCAAGCTAATGAAGGTAAGCTATGCCATATCAGAACTAATTAACAAGTTTTGCAACGATGCCGATGTGAAAGAAAACAGTAGAAAGTTGTACAAACTAAACTTGAAACGATTCTTTATTTGGCTATCGGCAAAAGGTAAAGACCAGCGCACAGTGTACCGTGCTGATATCATTGAATACAAAAATGATATGCTATCGAAACACGAAGTAACCACCGCCGAAAGTTACCTGGTTGCTGTTAAAATGTTCTACAAATGGCTGGGCGAAAAAGATTGGCATGCCAATGTAGCCAGTGGAATTAAGATGCCACGACGAAACCGTGTGTTTAAAAAGAAAGCATTGTTACCTGATCAGATATCAACACTACTAAACGGATTCGAATTATCAACCGATAAAGGCAAGCGAGATTATGCAATAGTTAATATGATGCTGCGCAATGGCCTTAGATGTACAGAAGTAATTCGCTTTAACATTGGTGATATCTGCGAAGAAAATGGAAAGCTTGGCATTAATGTTTGGGGTAAGGCCCGAAACGATAAAGTATGGATGCCTTTAACCGATAAGGCATTTGATCCGGTTCACGATTACCTACTTACCCGAAAGAAGTTGAACGATGATCAACCATTGTTTGCATCATTGGCCTATAACAATCGTTCGGGCAGGTTGTCACCAGTATCACTTTCAACCATTATAAAACAAAAAATGATAAAGGTTGGCATTAACGATAAGCACATTACAGCACACAGTTTACGACATACCACCGCACAAATGTTATTACGTGCAGGTGTTGAACTCTACGAGGTGCAAAAGTACCTCCGACATACATCTAGTAAAACTACCGAGATATACATGCAAAGTATTAACGATGAGTTGATACACAGGAATAATCCAGGTAAAAAATTAGATGAACTGTTTTAAGCCGATTTAAGGCAATAAGTGTTAGACACGATCAGCACATCAAAAAGATTCAGAACGTTTAAACCTGCTTATATGGTGTTCTGATACGATGTTTAAACGATTTCAATTTTGAGCGAGAACATTAATAATGATATAATTTATTAATGCTCTGGATGCTCAGTATAATATGGGAGGTTAAATACAATGAAAAAGCAATATTATTTCGCAAGTATAGGAGCTGAGTACTGCTATACAAAAGAGTACTTCATTGAAAGAATGAAGCAAGAAGGATTAGAAGAAATAGAAGTATACAAAGCTGTACCCGACACAGAGAAAGGAATATTTTGGTGTAAAGCTATTCAGGAATGCGGTGTGGATTCTTCCAGCTCGTGCGGTACAAAGAACTGTGAGGATTACGAGCCACGCAACGGAAAGAATGGATGTTGCAAGCACTACTCTACTCGCGTCTATCGTTGGGGCGAAGCTGTTAAACTTACATTGAATTAGTTATGGAGAAGAAAGAAATAATTACAATTGATATTCTAATTAATACTACAAGACAGGCAGAAGTTGTAGCACGATTGAGAACACTTGGAGTTAGTATGATAGAAGTTAGTGAGGCTTCTAATAAGTTATCAGCTGTATTGAATAAAACTGCTAAGCCGCTAAAGATATTAGATTCAAATCATCGCAGTGCTTTGCATCGAACAGATATACTCACTCAATCACAGAAGAGAGATCCAGCATATCAACGTCACCAACCACATTACAAATACCATCGATAGCAATGACAGAACTACAATTACATATCACTATAGGAATTAGCGCAGCAATTCCATTCATAATTGGAGTGTTGGTGGTTAATAAGAAAATCTTTGGGGAGGGTACCCAAAATCCTCCCCGGGGTAAAAAATGTAAACGGAGAGAGAGTCTTTTTTTTCTCTTGTCAGAATGGAGGGGTAAAAACCCCAAGGCCCCACCTCCAGATTTAGAAAAAAGAGTTGAGAAGTTGGAACAAATAATAAGGGATGAATTGAAAATTATAATTTGATATGACAGGAAGAAAACCACAACCAACAAAAATGAAAGTGCTGAAAGGCACAGACAGAAAAGACAGACTGAACCAAAACGAGCCAGTTACCGAGCCAGTGGCAAAAATGAAACCACCAGCTTATTTAAACAACACCGCAAAAACCGCATTTCGCGAGTTGGTGAAATTGGTTGGTGCCGATGGAATGAACGTACTGGCAGAAAGTGACCGTGCAGCATTGGGAATGCTTTGCGACCAATATAGCATTTACCGCGAAGCTCGAAACGAAGTGAGAAAATTAGGATTGACCTTTGAAAGTAAAGGAAGAAACGGCAAGCAAATAAAAGCAAGGCCCGAAGTACAGATAATGAACAATGCATGGGATCGTGTAGCTAAAATGCTGGTTGAATTTGGTTGTACGCCTTCAGCTCGTAGTAGAGTTAATGAACTTGAAAAGCAGGAAAAGGATGCTTTTGAAGATTTTTTGAACGACAATAAAAAATCGAGCTAATGCATCCAGCGGAGAAATATGCAAAAGATGTTGTATCCGGTAAAATACTTGCATGCGAGCAAGTGATATTAGCCTGTAAAAGATACTTTGATGATTTGGAAACAGGCGTTGACCGTGGTTTGTATTTTGACAGGCAAGCAGCGCAAAAGGCAATTAGTTTTTTCCAATTCTTACGACACTACAAAGGTAAATTTGCTGGTAAAGTATTTGTACTTGAACCATGGCAGCAATTTGCACTATGGAACATTTACGGATGGAAAAAGGCTAATGGAAAACGCCGTTTTCGATATGCTTATATTGCTGTACCTCGTAAAAATGGAAAAACAGCCTTAATGGCTGGGATTGCCATTTACATGCTGATTGCCGATGGCGAACAAGCTGCCGAGGTTTACACCGCTGCAACCAAATTTAAACAAGCAAAACTTTGTTTTAACGATGCAAAAGAAATGGTTTCCAAATCTCCAGGACTAAAGCAACGAATTAAACGTTTTCAGTATAATATGCATGTTCCTGCAAGCTCATCCAAAATGGAACCCCTTGCCAGCGATGCAGGGACAGAGGATGGCACAGGCCCTAGTTGTGTAATCATTGACGAATATCATGGCCACAAGACAGATGAAATGTTTAAGGTGTCAAAATCTGGTTTAGGATCTCGCGAACAACCTTTGATAGCCATAATAACCACCGCAGGGAAAACTATTGGAGGCCCTTGTCATAAATATCAGCAAATATGTGAGAAAATTTTAAAAGGAATTATAGAGCAAGATAATTTATTTGCTCTGATTTACACGATTGATAAAGATGATGATTGGGAAGATCCTACCATTTGGGAAAAAGGGAATCCCTCCTATCATGCCATTGATACGCTGCAAGATTTCTTAAAAAATGAGTATCAAGATGCAAAGAACAATCCTTCTATGGTATCGAACTTTAAAACCAAAAATTTAAACATTTGGGTTAAAGGCGATGAAGTTTGGATAACCGATAAAGAATGGATGCGCTGCGCTTTCGAAGAATTAACACTTAAAGAACAGATTGAAAGATTAAAAGGCCGTACCTGTTATGGTGGGATTGACTTGGCAAGCGTAGAAGATTTATCGGCATTATCATTGTTTTTCCCTGCTGAAAATGGCAAGCCAGCCGAATGGTTGGTATTCTTTTGGGTACCTGAAGACACCATTGATAAACGAGTAGATGTTGATGGGTTGCCATATGATGATTGGGTGCGCGAAGGTTGGATATTTGCCACACCAGGTAACATTCAGGATTACGATGCAATTCGCAAATTTATTACAGGCGTTCACTTGCTTGATGGCAAAATGGAAACAAGCGAAGAATGTGTAGCCACTTGGTTCGATTTAAAATCCTGTGCTTTCGACCGCTTTAATTCCTCTCAATTGGTTGTGGATTTAGGCAAAGATGGAATTGAAATGACACAATTTGGTCAAGGCTTTGTAAGTATGAGTTATCCAACCAAAGAATTAAAAAAACTGGTGCTAAAATCAGAAATCAATCACTTTGGCAATCCTGTATTACGCTGGCAGATATCAAATGCAGTAATCGAAAAGGATGCCGCCGACAATCACAAAATCAGTAAAAAGAAATCGAAAGATAAAGTTGATGGGCCAGTATCGGGAGTTATGGCTTACGGCGAATACCTAACCGCAATTGCCAATGATGAAACTGAGGCTTACGCCGATCATGGAATACGTTTTTTAGAAGATTAGTTTTTAATGATGAATTATAAATGATGAGTTATGAAAAGAAAGCTTGAAGATTACAGAATTAAAGAGGAAAACGGTGAGTTTATCATCCAAAGAAAAGAGGTTATTATTGAAAGGTTAGGATTTTTAAAATTGAAAAAAACTAAGAAAGTTTTTTGGCGATCAGTTTCATCAACTGGAGGCTATTTGGGTGATGAAGTTTTTTTTAATAACATACCTGCAGAAGAGGCTTGTTTAAAAACATTTAAAACACTTGGAGAGGCAATTGAAAAATTAAAGGAATTTATACCACAACCAACATATTACTATTTAACCGACTAAACTATGGAAGTAACCAAATTGCCCAAATCTATTGCCCGGCTAACCACGCCCGATGGATTCATAGAAAGCTATCAAGAAAAAATGCGGCATGCAAAAACTTGCAAGGAAGCATACGAAATGGCTGAAGAGGAATACAGAATACTATTCGGCACCAACAGATATTCAAGTTATCCAACATTTAAAAATGCAATAACAAGATGGAACAAGAAAAGAAGAACCCAAAAGGCAAATTTTACCAAAAGAAAAAAATAATAATCTGCGACAAGTGCCAAGGCGAAGGCAAAGTGGTACGCCCAGCACAAGATTGCATCGATGTATCGTATGTAAAAATTGATTGTCCCCAATGTTTAGGAAGTGGAAAAATGCGAGAAAACACCACCATACACATTACACCATTTGTGGCAGAATAATATTTTTTTATCCACACATTAAACTTTTTGTTTATTTTATTTGTATAAATTAAACCTTTGGTTTAATTTAGTTGAAAATTTTAACTAACTCTAATAGTAAATACCATGTATGATAAATTAAATAAATCTGTAAAAGCTCCCTCTCTTGCTACAAGAAAAGAAGTGTTTGAAAGCGCACATGCCAATATTGATTTTTTCGAATCTTTTTCTGATGCATTAGAACATGCATGGAAGTTTTATAAAAAATAATTACCAACGCACCCTTTTCTCCCTTTCAGGGGAGATGCCGACAGGCAGAGGGGTGAAATTACAAACCTATGAAAGACGAATTTAAATTATTACTGCTATTAATTGACAAATTGCAGTGGATAGACGTACAAAAAGCAAGGCTAACCAAAATAGCCGAAACCTTTGGAACCACACAATTTCCAATACAAATGAGCATTAGTACAGGCCCACCGCAAAAAATACTAAGCCCTCGCGAGATACACGAAGAGCAGAAAAAGAACATTGTAAAAGTAAACATTCCTCGCCCTGAGTGGATGGACGAGCTAATTACTCAAATAGAGGCCGATATTGAAAACTACGAAAAGCAAAAAAACGAACCCTCACTTACATTTCAGTACAATGTAAGCGAGGAATTAGGATTACGAATACTAGAATTATTCAAAAAAGACCTCGATTATCAGCAAGAACACATCGAAAAAGCAGTTGAAAAACTTCAACAGTCAAAAATTTTCTACCTAAACACTAAACAAAACGTTTAATCATTAACCTTTTAACCCCACAAACATGAAAGGATCAGCACAATTCAAAAAGATTATTGCAGCAAAACTGGAAGAAATTGCCAGTAAGGATGCACTTTTTGCCGAAAACTTGAAAAAGAAAAACAAAAATATTGATGATTGCATCACCTGCATTCTGAATACAGTAAAAAGCAGTGGTGTGTGCGGTTTTTCGGATGATGAGATATTTGGCATGGCTATGCACTATTACGATGAAGACGAAATTAAGATTGGTGGCAAATTGAATTGCAAAGTTGTTACCAATCATTCTGCAGAACTAAGCGAGGAAGAAAAAAAGCAAGCCAAGCAAGAAGCTTTTGAGCGTGAAGTTGAAGCACAACGCACGAAACTCCACAAGAAGAAAAGCACCAGTAAACCTGAAGTTAAACCCCAACAATCATTGTTATTCTGATGAAGCCAAAAACAAATTTTCAAAGAATGGTTGTTGCCTTAAGCAAAAAGCTTAAACCAATCAGCCAAAAGCAGACCAATTGGGCAGTAAAAAACTTATCGAAAAAATATGCAATTGTTTCCCGAAACAGAACCTTTTGCCTGGAGTGTGGGCACAAATGGAACGAAAATATTCGTATGGTAGAACTAACAGAAAAGTGTGTTTGTCCTAGCTGTAAAGCGAAACTAAAATATAACAGCGATAGAAACATTAGATACGAAGATTCATATTTTGCCATAGTTACTACTCAGGGAGGCATGCAAGTAGTTCGCATGTTCCTGTTTCATCAAAATTTTAAGAAAAAACAAAAATCCACCTACTGGATTAGTGAAGTTATGCAGCATTGGATTGATGAAGATGGTGAATACGAAACACTTTCGCAACCAGTAAACACCATGAGTAACATTTACGATGCATGGAGTTACGGCCCATTGGAAGTACGAACACATACATACAATCATCATTTACGTTTCACAATTAACCCTTACAAAGTTTACCCGATTAAATGCGTATTACCAATTATCAAAAGGAATGGTTTTAATGGATCTTTTGGCAACTACTCACCGCAACAATTATTCTGCCTGTTGCTAAAAGACAATAGAGTTGAAACCCTTTATAAATCAGGTCAGATTAGTGTACTTAACTGCTATAACAACCGTGACGGCTTAGTATCTGGATACTGGAAAAGCATAAACATTTGCACCAGGCATTCATATATAATCCCCGATGCAATAACATGGTTCGATTACATGGACTTACTTCGATACTTCAGGAAAGACACAAGTAATCCTAAATTTATTTGTCCTGAAAATTTGAAAGCAGCTCATGATACATTGCTTAAAAAGAAAAGAAAAATAGAAGCCGAAGAAAGACGAATTAGAAAAGAGGAAGCAAGGATACGAGCTGAGTTGGCAGATAAGAAAAATCAAAAAAAATACTCCAAGCAAAAAGGCATGTTCTTTGGTTTAAAATTTAAAGCCGGTGATATCATTATACAACCCATTACCACAATTGCCGGATTTAAAGAGGAAGCCGACAACCTTAATCATTGTGTTTATTCAAACAAGTACTTCAATAAGGAAGATTCATTGATAATGTCGGCACGAATAAACGGCAAGCCAATCGAAACTATTGAATTATCACTTACCGATTACAAGATAATACAAAGCAGAGGCAAGTGTAATCAGGCTAGTGAGTATCACGATAAGATAATCGAAACAGTGCGAAAAAATATCAGCAAAATAGCAGAGATAAAAGAAGTTCAAAACCTACAAAAAACAGCCTAATGAAACAAAAAAGAGAATTACCAGAAATGCATTTACGCCACCTGGAGGTGGAGGAAATTTTGCAAGTAGTAGAGCAAGTAACATCGGTATCGCGCGAGCAAATCTACAACCACCGCAGGAAACCATTTGCCGTTGATGCAAAGCACATATTCATTTATCTGCTTTTAAAAATGATACGACCAATAGCAGTACATCACGTCACCAAATTTCCACAACCAACCATATTTGTTGCAACAGGAAGCGTTGCCGACAAATACTGTTATGATGATGTATTTGCAGAAAAGTTGAACCAATGTTATTCGATACTAAAGGAAAAAGAAACCGAATTGATATCGAAAATGTTTCGGGAATCGAAAACCTTTGGCGATTTGCAAACCATTATCGCACCATATACCAACTGCGAAAATCTGCCATTGCCTGTAATCAATAGCATTGAATTGATTTAGGCATGCAAACCCTCTACGATCAGTTAGCCCAATTGCAAGATGAGTTCAAAGAACTACATCGGAACTATGGTAAAATGCCAAAGTGGCAATTTATGCTGCAATCGATGAAGATTTTAAAGTGACATTGGAAACCGTTACCGTGGTAACCTGCAATCATATTATTGAAAAGGAATTTACTGAAGCGTATTTGTAAACAGTACAGCAGCCTTTGCCTAGCCCCCGACTTAAGTCGGGGTAAAAGGATAAAGAATTGCAAAAAATTAACTCCATAACGTGGTTGCTGTATGGGCTGAACACCCAACCAAATTACACAAATAATGAAACGAGATACAAACTTTAAAATTTACGAGCGTGGGGAAATTACATTATTATGACCATAGAACTTTAGAATTAGCGCCTGACTTTGTGATTGAAAAATTTAGAGCTGACGGTGTTGATGGAACTGCATGCGGAAAGGCTTACAAGGTTACTAGAAATAAAAATGAAGTGACTTGTAAAAACTGTTTGCGCGAAATGGCAAAAGAATCGAACGAGAACGGTGTTTTGCCTATAAAGCGTGTTAGGGGTAGTGATGTTTGCCATAGACCAGATATTAATTGTGGACTATGTCCTGACTTCCCATGTTATGAATTTTAAATCATTACCCCCTAACACCAAGATTAAAGCCGTTTTTCAATGGCTTTAATCGACTGTTATGCGCTGTGTTACGATAGTAACATTGCGCACTGCAAAAAAGAACCACCACCCCTCGCAACACTTCTCCCTTTTCAGGGGAGATGCCGACAGGCAGAGGGGTGTGCAAAACAAATGTAAAAAATCACTAAATTTACCATTATGGAAAAACAAGATTACGAAAAATACCAAGTTTGTTTAAAATCTTCTTACATGTCGAAAGAAGGCATAGTGAAACCTTGTTTAGATTTATCAGATACTAATGGGAAATTGTACTTAGCACCTAAGGATGATATTTTAAAAGATCATCCCGAATTATCCCATAAAAGCCTTATGGAAATGCAAATAGACCACCTTGCAAAAAAAGTAAACAATCAGTTTGATAAAATATTAACTGAAGGATTAAAGCGAAAAGGATTTGAATTTGAAAGAAATGCTGAATTGGTACATTTTATAAAAACTCGCTGCCGATCAGAAGATTATCAGAAAGAAGGCATAAAAATATTTTTAGTTGATGATGTTCCATTTATGAAATGGGATTACAAAAACCAAGAAATAAAACAAGAAGGCAATGTATTTACAGCCACCAATGGAGCCTACCAATATTTATAACCCAGTAGAGCCGCAAGGCATTGCGGCTGAACACCAAAACACAAACAACATGAAACCAGAATTTATAATAACAAGCATTTCTAATACATCTATTGATTTCAATAAAAATGAAATGCCATTAAACTTGGGAATCAATTTAGAAATATCTGCACAAGCAACTGGCAATTTTTCAGAATACCTAAACGATGACATGTCAATTAATAAAACAAAATTGCTGCAAGATATTTTGCAAGGGAAAATCTCAATAACCGGAAAGGATTAAACCCACCCTCAGCAAAACGATAAACCAACCATTTTCCCACCCCCAGGAAAATGGTTTTTTCTTGAATTACCCCCAACTTCAGTTGGGGGCTGCACTAAACAAACCGTTTAATCCACAAACCCCAAAATAAACCCCTCTAACGCCCCCACCCCACAAACCAACACCGCACCCCACAAGAAAAAAGATAACACCCCAAACCCCACCAAAAACAGGTAAAACACAACAAATCACTAAACGAAAAGTTTAGAAAGTAAGCAATGCTTACCATTTTAATAAAAAAAGCCCCTCAACTTTACACCTGTTAGTAGTAAGTAGATTTTTTCATAGGTAAAATTTAGGGTTAGAAGTATGGGAAAAGTGAAATTGTTTGGAAAGACAGTCTTTGAGTATCGAAGTGGGGACAGCGATACTCAAAGCTTTTCCCTAAAAGATGCAAGCAGCGATATACTTGACATCTTTTTCGGCGGTCGCAAAAGTAAAAGCGGTCAGATTGTAAACCAAGAAACAGCAATAGGCTTTTCTGCTGTAACAGCTGGAGTTCGCGTAATAGCCGAAACCATTGCCTCACTATCCTTTAACGTGCATCGCCGATTAGAAGGCGGCAACCAAGAAATAGCACACAATCACAACCTGCAATACCTGGTGCACACCGCACCATATCACTTATACACCAGTTTCATTTTCCGCGAAACCATGATAAACATGGCGATAATGTGGGGCAATGCATACGCTCGCATCATCCGCAATGAGTTCAACAAAGTATTAGGATTCGAAATCATCCACAAACAAAAAGTTTTCCCATTTCTGAAGGAAGGCGAAATGTGGTACAAAGTAGTAGGCTTAGACCAGCCAATCTACTTTATGGATATGATCCACATACAAGGATTCGTAAAAGATGGATTGATAGGCGTAGCCCTTACCGATATCGCACGAGAAAGCATCGGATCGGGATTGGCAATGCAAGAACTGTCCAGTAAATTTTTCGCTAATGGTGGTATTTACAAAGGAATAATTACCACACCTGAGAAATTATCAAATGAGTCATTCGAGCGAATCAAGAAATCGTGGAAAGAAAGAAACACAGGAAGCGATAACCATTGGAGCGAACCAATTTTAGAAGCTGGCATGGAATACAAGCCAATGACACTTTCGCCTGAACAATCGCAGCTGTTAGAATCACGTAAATTCCAATTAATCGAAGTAGCACGAGTACTACGCATACCTCCGCACAAGCTGGGCGATTTAAGCAAATCAACCAATAACAATATCGAGCACCAATCAATAGAGTTTGTAACCGATTGTATTCGACCTTGGGTAAAGAGAATTGAGGGAGAATTTAACCGAAAAATATTCCGCCAAAACGAACAAGGCGAACTGTTTACCAGATTAAATCTAAACTCATTATTACGTGGCGATATTAAAGCACGAGGCGAGTTTTATTCAAAGATGTTCAGTATTGGTGCTTTCTCGCCTAACAAAATTCTACAACTAGAAGGCGAAAACACTTTCGAAGGAGGCGACGAGCGATACATACAAGGCGCAAACATTCCGCTTTCGGTTATCAAAGAAAAATACCAAGCAGATGTGCTCAAACAACTAGCCGAAGCCGAAAAGCTTAAGCAAGAAACAAAAGGAGGTAACAATGATTAACGAAACAGTGCAAATTGTTGCCGATCCGATTAACTGGAGCATGTGGAGCGTAATATGCGCAATAACAACCATAGTTTTTGCGGTAATTGGTTTCGTTATCCGATTAACCAGAAACCACACCAAGTTGGCAGAAGGACACAAGCACCTGGAAAAAACAACCGAAGACAAATTTAAGGTTGTACACCATAGACTAGATGGCAAAGCAGACGACAAAATAGTAGGCAGCATTGATGCCAAACTAGATATAATCATTGAAAAACTCATGTAATCATGACTGATAAGAAGAAACAACAACAAACAGGGCCAGAGCGCAGGATTTTCGAAAACACTGTGCAGTTGGTTACTCGTGATGGGCAGGAAGATTCACGAATGATTCGTGGGTACTTTGCCAAGTTTAACACCCTTTCACGTTCAATCGGCTGGGGATTCAAAGAAAAAATTAAGCCAGGAGCATTCGACGATATCGATTTTGCAAACGATGATATCGTGGCATTGTTCAACCACAACTTCGACCATATAGTAGGGCGCACAATTGGAACCCCTAAAATGACTATGGGAGTAGATGATATAGGAGCCTTTTACGAGTTCGAAGCACCAACTACCACCGCAGGAAACGACCTACTTGAAAATGTAAAGCGTGGATTAGTGCAGCACTCCTCTTTTTCGTGGCCTCGTGGCACAACCGAAGACATTTGGGAAGATGATGTTGAACATGGCGAAGTTAGAACCATATCGAAATTTACTCGCTTGATTGATGTTGCACCAGTAGTAAACCCAGCCTATTCGGATACCACCGTAGATGCTCGCGGCTACGAAGGCGCAAAGGAATCATACGAAGCATGGAAAAAGGACAATAGATCTTTCGACACTTACGAAGCTGAAGCCGAAAAGCGCAAACTCGAAATAGAACGCATGAGATAATTAACTAGGTAATAATTCAAAAATTAGTAAAAATTATGAAACAAAAATTTGCAATAGTAGCGAGTGTGATTATCGCCTTGTTACTTATCGTGGCAGGATTGCCAGTGTTTGATGTGGCAGCCGGAGCAACATTTATGATTGCACCAGTTGCATTAATTGATATTGAGAACAATATCAGAAACTTTAAAGAGCAAAGAGGCGATTGTTTGGATAAGATGGATGCCCTTGTAGATGTTCAGTTAAGCGAAAAACGATCCTTAACCGAGGATGAAACCACCAAGTATAACGAGTATCGCTCGAAAGCCGATGAACTGAAAGGCCAAATTGAAATGCTTGAAGTGAGTTTGGAATCGAGAAAAGCGAAGGCCAAAGCTGAAGGTAAGGAGATTGAGGGCAAAGAAGAGCGCAAAACCGAGGAAGAGGCCGAAAAGCGTTACAATGAAGCCTTTAAAAATTGGGCAGTAGGTGGTGAAGCTCGTTGTTCTAAGGAAGATTTAGAAATCCTTGATTCGAAAGATAAGGAAATGCGTGCGATGGGAACTGGTACAGGTTCCGCAGGTGGATATTTGGCACCAACTTCAATGGCAACTAAAATTGAGGAAGCATTAAAATATTTAGGAGGTGTTCGCGCTGGAGCAACAGTAATGACTACCGAGAATGGTAATACCATCAACTATCCAACAATGGATGATACAACCAATATGGGTGAGTTGATTGGTGAAAATCCAACAGATAACACTAACGAACAAGATATTGCTTTTGGTAACAAGCAAATTGGAGCATACACTTATAGTTCGAAAGCAATTCCAGTTAGTAACGAATTATTGCAAGATTCTGCATTCGATTTGGAAGGATACATTGCAAGAGTTGCTGCACAGCGTATTTTCAAAATTACAAACCAGCATTATACTACTGGCGATGGAACCAACAAACCAAAAGGTTTCTTACAAGATGCCACATTAGGATTAACCGCAGCTGGCACAAATGCCATTGTTGCAGACGAGTTAGTAAAGCTACTGCATAAAGTTGATTCAAGTTACCGCCAAAATGGTAAATGGATGTTCAACGATAACACCTTGCTTGCTATTCGTTTATTGAAAGATAACGATGGTAGACCATTGTGGCAACCAGGTATGGTAGATGGAGCACCAAACACAATTTTAGGAAAGCCATATATCATTAACAATGATATGCCTGATATAGCAACAGGTGCTAAAGCAATTGCTTTTGGTGATATTGAGAAATACCTGATTCGTGATGTTACAAATGCATCATTGAAGCGATTAGGCGAAATTAATGCGCTTAAAAATCAAACGGTATTTGTTCTATTCTCTCGACATGATGGTGCATTGATCGATGCAGGAACCCATCCAATTAAGTATTTACAGTTAGCATAGTAAGGAGGTAAATCATGAAAGGATATAAAGTATTAGTAACGGAAAGTTGTGTAATGAATATCGGTGGTGACATTATAAGTGTTATACCAGGAGTAAGAACACTATCCTTAAAAGCCTGTCACGCATTAATCAATGCAGGCTATGCCGAAGCAATCGAGGGTGAGGAATTACCAGAATTGCCAAAGGAAGAAAAAAAGCCAGAGCCACCAAAAGATGGTGAATTACCATTGGATTTCCCTTCGAGAGATTTGTTGATAGAAAACGACTTAACAACCATTGAGGCTGTAAAAGCGTTTGGCGACTTAACTGAGATTGAAGGAATTGGCCCGAAAAAGGCTGAAGAAATTCTGGAGGCATTAAAATAAGATGTATTGTAGGGACACGCCACGGCGTGTCCTACCGAAACACAACAAAAAATGGCATACACACTAATAACACCAGCCACCGAAGAACTGATTACAGTAGCCGAAGCCAAAAAGCATATGCGTGTACTTCACAACAACGAAGATGACATGATAGGCATATACTTAATGGCAGCTATTGGAAGGTTCCAGGAGCAAACCAGCCGTGTAATCTCCAAATCAACCTGGCAACTTACACTTGATAAGTTTCCAGTAAACGGGATTATCGAGATCATGCGCTGCACGGTGATTAGTGTGCAGTCAGTAAGGTACATTGATTCACTGGGAGCCGAGCAGGAAATAAACGTGCAAGATGTGAAGTTGGATGCAGCGAGTGAGCCTGCACGTTTATCGCCTGCCTTTGGTAAAAGCTGGCCTACAACTGCCAATATTATCAATGCAGTTACTATTGAATTTGAGGCAGGATACACCGATGCCGCAGCTTTGAATAAGTTGGATAAAGCCGCCATTTTTTTAATGACAGCACATTGGTATCGAAACAGGGAGGAAGTTGTAGTAGGAAAAACGGCAAACGAAGTACCAAAAACCGCCGATGATATCATGAGTTTGAGAAAAATTCCAAACGGATTTTAATAATGGCAACAATAGGAGAACGAGATACACTAATTACGATTCAGACATTTGCCACTGGTAAAGATGCAGCAGGACAGCCCACACAAGTTTGGGAAGAATTTGCAAAAGCCTGGGCAAAGCGATGTTTTAACAATGGATCTGAAAAGGTAGCAAATGAGCAGATTGAAGCCATTACCAAAATCGATTTTGTAATAGACAAAATACCAGGAATAAAGCAAACCATGCGAGTACTGTTGGATGATGAAGCCTACAACATTACGGCAATAAACGATACCCTGCCCGATGAAATAATTCTTTATACCGAATCGACAGATAGAAAGGATGAATAATGAGTGCTGAAATAGAAATTGATGGATTAGATGAATTGATGGATAGTTTAAAAAAACTACCCCACAAAATGAGCTCTAAAATGATTTTGAAAGCTCAGCGAAAAGCCGCTAAACCATTGGTAAAATCAGCACAAAGCAAAGCACCAGTTTCCAATATTACCAGAGTAGACTGGTATGGCAAACGCCGCACAATTCATCCGGGCGATTTAAAGAAATCGATAGGAACTATTAAAGGGAGGAACAAAACGAATCCTACAACATTTGTAGGTCCGAAAGTATCGCGAGGCCGAAAAAGAAAACACGATGCATGGTATGCACACTTTCCAGAGTTCGGAACCGATGGCTACACCGTGAAAAAAGGCCCATTAAAAGGCAAGTTTTTTCCTGGTCAGCCAGCACAACCATACATGCGACCAGCCTACGACGAAACAAAAGACGAAGTATTAGACGTTTTGGGCGATGAATTAGGAAAAATTGTACATGATCATTTTAAGAAAACATTGAAATAATGGTTTACGAAGTTTTACAAGCACTGATAACAGATATAGAGCTATTGCCAATAGTTGGAGCACAAGCCCAAGCATTGCCATTTGCCACATATCAGGTTATCGATAGTGAACCAAACGACGATATGTATGAAACCAATGATTTCGAGCATAGGGTACAAATCAATGTATATGCAAAAACCTACATCGAGGTACAATCTCTTTGTGGATCCATCTACGACAAATTACAGCGCAAATCGGGAATAATTGGCGGTGTAGATGTTGCGAGCATTCGTTTGATAGACGAACGCGATTCGAATATTGAAGACCGCAGAGTAAGCGGCAAACAATTGGACTATAAAATTATTATTCGCTAATAACTATTGATATGGCAAGAAAAAATATAAGAGGTGATAAGTTATTGTTGAGCTTCGATTTTGATGGCACCAGCTATTTGTATGCAGGAATTACAGATCACGATCAAAATTTTGAGCGTGACATGATTGAGATTACCGACATGCATACACCTGCCGAAGCTACCGAGTACATGGCAGGAAGAATGAAGCACGATTTAAATGTGAATGGACTTCATAAACCAGGTACCGACGAAATTGCACCAGCACAACAATACTTGGATAAGTACACAGCAATTGCAGCAATGCAAGCAGGTACCATTATTACAGTAAAACGTGGTGGTACCGCTACAGGCGAAAAGTACATTGAGGCCAAGTACATCATTAAGAATGTAAAAGATTCTGCAAAAGATAACGATAAAGTAACTGAATCATTAAGCCTTCAGGGAACTGGAGCCTTTGAGATTAAAACAGTTGCTTAATCAAGTAATTAACTTTTAAACAATCAGACAGCATGAAAGTTAAATTAGACAATAAAGAATACTCTGTGGCATTTGGTATGTCCGCATTTCGAAATTTAAAAAACAGAGTAGGAATCGATATTCCTGATGTTCAGAAATGCTTAAAAAAAATGATGGATAAACCTGACGATGTTGATATGCAACAGATGGAAACAATTGCAGAGTTGATATTATCAGGGATTATTAATGGAGCCAGAAAAGAAAAACTTGATGATCCTGGACTAACCATTGATGATGTATTCGACATTATGGATGATACCGCCCAATTTGAAAAGATTATGGAGGAATACTCCAAAGATGCCGATACAGGTGAAAAAAACTAAACCAGCCCACCGATGAAGATTCCAGCGGTGGGCTGGAAATTACATTGAATTACCTGTTTAAAACCTGTGTCGGACAGGTAGGAATACAACCCGAAATATTTTGGGAATTCTCATTTGCTGAAGTAGTACTAGTAATCCTCGGATTTACCGAATTACAAAACGCAAGAGAAGAGGCCCAATGGAAGCGAGTTGATTTCCTGAACCAAGAACAATGGAACTCAGCACGATGGAGCACGGCAGCATTAATGTCATCTTTTGGTGGTGAATCAGTAGACCCCAAAAAACTATTAAAACTACCGTGGGATGCCGAAGAATCCGAAGAGTTGATTGTTGAAAACCTCATGACAAAAGAAGAACTGGAAACATGTGCCAATGCCTGGGGAATAGATTTAGAGAAGTATGAATGGTAAAAAAACAATAGCATCATTAACCGTAAAGATTGCAGCCAATGCCGCAGCCTTTATGAGTGGTATTGAGAAAGCGCAAAAGAAAATGCAACGCTTTTCGCGCAAAATGGAACGTACTGGAAAAAGTATGGCCCGAAACTATACCGTACCAATGGCAGCCATTGCCGCCGCTGGTGTTATGATGGCTAACAGTTTAGATGTATCATTCTCGAAAATCGAAAACCTTGTTGGTATTGGAGGCAAGGCATTAACCGAGCTTAAACATGAAGTAAAAGCCATTTCTTCAGAAACAGGATTGATGCAGCAAGAAATGAGTGAAGCCTCATTTGTTGTAACCTCGGCAGGTCTGCGAGGTGCTCACGCCATGAATGTTGTGAAGATGGCGGCAAAAGCCGCCAATATCGGACTGGGCGAAACCAAGGAAATTGCACGAGCCGTAACCGCCGTTATGCAAGCCTATGGCCCCGAAATGATGAGCGCAGCACATGCCACCGACACCCTAACCGCCATTGTTCGGGAAGGGAATTTGGAAGCAAGCGACCTTGCACCAACACTGGGGCGTGTAGTTGGTATGGCCGCACAGTTGGGAATCTCCTTTGAGGAGGTAGGTGCCAACATTGCCACCTTTACCCGATTAGGAGTTGGAGCCGAAGAGGCCGTTGTTGGCCTGCGTGGTGTTATGTCGGCATTAATAAAACCAACCGCCGAAAGTAAAGAAGCCTTGAAATCTATTGGCATGACCTTTGCCCAGTTGCGCGACCGAGTGCAAAAGGGTGGTTTAGCAAATGCGCTACGAGTGCTGATGGAGAAATTTAGAGGCAACGATGAAGGCTTGTCGAAGCTGATACCAAATGTCAGAGCACTCGCAAACGTGCTTGGTACAGCTGGCGCACAAGCCGAAAATTACTCACAAATTGTTACCAACCTAAACAACGCCAACGGCATTGTAGATGAAGGATTTAAAAACGTTTCGAAAACCGCCGATTTCAAATTTAGAACGGCCCTTGTCAATTTAAAAACCGCAGGCATTGAACTCGGAAAAACCCTAATGCCAATAGCCACACAATTGGCCGATATTGTATCGGGTGCAGCAAAATGGGTTGCAAACCTGGACGAAACCACACGCAAGTGGATTGTTGGAATAGGATTGGCAGTAGCTGCAATTGGCCCATTGTTGATTGTGGTTGGGAAATCGGTATCCGTTATAGCTTCATTGGCTGGAGCCATAAAAGGTTTTATGGCGGTTGGTGGAGCCATGAGTGCCATTATTACACCAATACCAGCCTTATTGCTTGGCGTTGCCGCTGCCATTGGTGCAGTAGTTATAGCACAAAAACAATGGGGCAAGCAATCGGCTTCAGAAAAATTAAAATCGGAACGAACAGAATTAAACCTGTTGGTTAAATCATTAATCACCGCCAACGATAATGAAAGTGCTCGCGCTACAATCATTAAAGAAATCAATGAAAAATACCCTGCATTTTTAAAAGGGATAGATACCGAAAAAGTTGGATTAGACGAAATCAAAAAGCGATTAATACTGGTGAATGATCAGTATAAAGATAGAATTCGCTTAATGATTATACAGGAAGATGCAGCCGCAAAAGAAAGTGAATTAAACTCATTGTATCGCAAACAAGCCGATCACATCAAAACAATAACCGAGTCGTTTACTCACATGCGAAAAAATGCAAAAGTAGATGGCTATTTAAGCGATTTAGGAAGACAAGCCGAAACCTTCGAGGAAATCATAAGAGCATTAAAGCAAAGCTCATCCGAGGGTGATCCGATATATATGATGGCTGAAAAAGCTGAAAAGAAGCAAGCAGAGTTAAATCAGGAAATACAAAAAACAGAAAGCGCATATGAAGGATTGCTAAACAAACGCCTTCATATGGAAACTTTGATTGCCGATAAAATTAAAGAGCAAGGCGATTTACTAAACGAACAAACAAAGATTGTTCAGAATCAAAGCAGTTCGTCATCATTCGAAAAAGACAGGAATTATTTACAAGGCAATGAAGTTACCAGCGGTGTAACAGGCAGCGGAAATCGATTTGCTTTGGATTTATCCGGAATGAAAGCACAAATGGAGTGGGTAAAGAAAACACGCGACGAACTTTTAAACATTACTGTAGAAATCAATCAGGCATTTCAATCAATGGTAATGGGCATTGTCGATGCCTTCTCAACCAGTTTGGAAGCCATAGGCGCAGGCACAGGAAACTTAAGCGACCTTTTCAATAACATCCTGATATCAGTAGCAGATTTCTGTATATCATTTGGTAAATCATTGATAGCCGCAGGTGTGGCAGCCATTGCCTTTAAATCATTATTGGCAAATCCGTGGGCCGCCGTAGCCGCTGGAGCTGCATTGGTAGCCGCTGCCAGTGTGGTTAAGGGAATATTGAGTGCAGGACCAGGAGGCGACACATCTGGAGGAAATACAATGAGCATACAAGCAGGCCCAGTTGCACCAGCCTATGCAGGAAACGCAGCTAGTGGATATCCTGACAGAATTGAATTGTATGCCAAAGGCGATGCATTGAAAGGAGTAATTGATCAAACCAATAAACGAATAGGCTACACAAGATCATGACATACGGCAAAAGATGGCATATTGAATTCGATACCCGATTAAAAGGGAAATGTGAGGTAGATATATTTCAAAAAAACTATACCGGTTCGGTTGAGTTGGTTGAGAAATACACTGCCGATCCGTTGGTACTATCCGCTGGTGATGTATCCGACAATCCATTTGAGCCATTACAAGGCAGCGACATTCTGCTAAGTCTGGTTACCGAAGAACGCTTGCGATTCAGCGAAATGTTTTCTGCCGATATGAAAAAACACTATTGCGAAGTAAAGTACGATGGTGTTTTAGATGGCAAATATTGGTTTGTGGTAGACCTATACAAAGAGCCATACAACAAACCACCATTTGCAGTGAATTTACGTGCCGTTGATGGTATCGGTTTATTAAAGAATTTAACTTTTGATTTGCGAGGAAATCAAACCATTAAAAACACCATAAAGCACATACTCGATAAAATCGGATTTGATTTGCAAATTGATGTAGTAAATGAAATTTACGAAGTATCGAGCGGCAGCAACATCCATTTTTTAGATACCCTTAAAAAGTTTGATTATCTCGATGATAAAGAAGATGCAACCTATTGCGATGAGATCCTAGAACAGTTGCTATTGTCGGCAGAAAGCAGGATGATGCAACGCGAGGGCAAATGGGTAATTGAGCAAATTCCCGAATTAGACAAAGTGCACACCCTTCGGCATTTCGATTCCAATTTCAATCCGTTGGCAAACGAGCAAGTAGATTTAAGTATACAAACCACCGACCAACACCAAAGCAATTTTTGCAAACTAAAAGTTGCAGGAGCACAGTTGGAAGCCTTGCCATCATGGAAACAATTTGGATTAACACAAAATTATTATAAGCTAGAAAACAGCTTGCGAAATGGTGAGATTACTGAAAAAACATTCGATCAAGCAACCGAAGAGGAAGTAGTTCACACCTTGCCTATTTTCAGGAGAGATCCAGACACCTTTGAACCAATATGGGAAAATCGCCCAGTTAGTAAAGGCTTCAAATACTATTTGCACAACTGGTGGCTAACACATCCAGGATACAAGCTGGAGCATGAAGGCGTATTACTTTACGAACTACCAACAGTTGATAACTATGCGGTGGAAATGCACCACGAAGATTTGGTAGTCCGTAGCTCTTACGATGCATTCGACTTAGAACTTGAATTTACAATTGGTAAAATAGTTTATAACACATATACAGGCTTAGGCACTTGGGAACCAACTCGCGGAGATGTAAAATTTAACGTTAGAATTACCGATGATTTTGTAAATCCCACTTGCGAATCGTATCTGGGCAAAGATGGATGGAGTGCCACACCTGTTGATATCCTTTGGGAAGATATACACAACACCGAATTAAGCAATACATTTAAACTAAACATAAGATCGCACAGTGTACCACAAGATGGAAAATTTATAATACAACTATGGTCAGCAAAATGGGGTGATTTCCCAACTTTATTCTTTAAAAAAGCAAGTATAAAATTTTTAAATTCTAAATACGAGCAATACGAAGATAAAGTAGAATCGGTTGTTGTTGTTGATGGTAGAAACAATCTAATACCAACTACATACGAATTAGATTTTGTTGACCTTCCGGATTTTCCAAATACATTAAATGCATTTGCGGGCGGCATGTTGCTTTCAAACGGATGGCATACGAAGCTATGGCAGTACAATGGTAAACAAGATAAATTGGCAAACCTTATGGCATTGCAATATGTGGCAGGATTTGCGGTGCCGCGATTTAAAATTAATGCAAACTTATATTCAGATGTACTGCACCGAGGAAGCATATTGAGTGATGTTGGAAGTGGCGACCGTAAATTTTTAATGGGAAAATGTTCCTATTCAGCACGTAACTCGGAGTGGAGCGGTGTTGAATGGTTAGAATTACCAACCTACCCAATAAAAGGAGAACTGGAAGCAATGTTTATCGGCAGTATTTCCGATTCGGTTTTAAATGTGTTTGGCCCTAATGCAATTGATGATGGCAATTACATCATATTTCCGCAGCTTACAAAAGATGTGTTTGACATTACCAATGCAAGCTATTGGCATACCGATTTTCAGAACCTTGCCGACTTTGATCCAGCACAACCACGCCGATGGAAAAAGACCTGGTTAAGTGGCCCTGAAATTATTGAGTATGCATTACCAGAGGTTCAAAAGTATTTATTCTTTAAAGATATTGAAGGCGACGAGCTGCAAACCAGTATGCCAATAATGGTTTACAGCAGCGACCAAACAGCAAACCAAGAAACAATCGAAGAATTTTTGGAAGGGTATTTTTGGTTGTATGATGGTGCCGATCTATTGGAAGATAACGGAAGTGTATTAATTGAAAATATTTAGATATGGGAGTTACAAGAAAAGATATATCGACTGTTGAAGAATTGTTACACGAAGATGTAAATAGAAAGTTGGATGCTGAAGGAAGGGGAATAACGAATATTAAAATAGATTTAGAAGATAAAAAAAGCTCTTTATCTATAGATGCTCTGCAATCATTGAATCATTCGGTATTCAAAAATACAGCATTTATTAACACCGGAAATACAAATCTAACACCTGTAATAGTTAAAGAAATAAACCAATTTATACTTGGTTTAGAGATAGTGTCTAATGTCAAAATAGAATTGTTAATAAGTAAGTTTACCAAAGTTTATTATTTGGGCAGATTTATTACCATTGAATTTTCTGTAGAGTCTTCTCCAGGAGTATTCGAAAAAGTTGCTTCTTTTATGGGGGCTTCTAACTCACACACAGGAATCAAAAATCATAAATTAACCATAGAATCAACCTATAGAGATTTATTAAAAGGTGATATCATTCTTAATTGGGATGTATTGAACCTTGACACTTTGTACAATGCTATAACTGATAGTACTTTAAAATCTTTTGATTTTTATGGTGTAAATCCTGCTGTTGTGAGAATGCAAATGCATAAAGTTAGTGATAGTATCGTGCTTGATTCAGCCATAAAAAAGATAGTCTTTTTTGATAAGGATGATTTTAAGCAATATTCTATCAAAACATTCTCTTTCAATGAAAATAATCAACTGATTATTGAGTTCAGAACTTCTGAGAATACAACTACATTCAGCGCGATTACCAAAACGTTAGAAGGTGTAGGTGTTCAAAAAGTTCAATTTTCTAGTGGTTATATTCTAATAGATGTTGATTATTTGGTTGCCAATAACATTTCCTTTTCTGGGAAAAATTATAATGTGGTAACTGAACATCAGGATAAATATACTAAAGAAATATCCGCAGGGTTAGAATTCACGCCAAAGCTAAATGGAGAGGATTTGTTTTTACATGATTGTGGAAAAAGATCAGATATGTTCTATGTGAGTTTGGGAAAGAAATTATACAAGACAGATATAATTAAAGACAATTACTTGGATAGTGACATTGATAGTTCTTTGTTTTTGGTGACAGAATGCCCAGACGCACTGTGTGAAATGATAACCGACGCTCAGGAGTTGGATAACGGAGAGGTTATTTATTGCGCCAATGTATCTCATACGCAAGGGGCTAACACTACTTTACATGGAGTGATTTATAAATCTGATCTTAATGGAGTAAGCACCAAGCAGTTTTCATTGAGTTGGGTTTACACATCACACCCCGATAGCTCTCCCACAATTAAAGGTGGAACACTTACGGATGTGTGGTCATTCGATAACTATAAAAATGTGGTGATCATCTCAGAACGTGCAGATCAGGGCGTAGGCGGTCGAGTATGGGCAAGTAATGACTATGGAAATTCTTGGCGAGTAATTTTCAATCCTCACAAATCCACAAGCGCAGGGGCATATCCTTTAATGCACCCTTCAGGCTGGGATTATTCAGAATTAGATGCCAATTATCCTGAAAAACGAGATTTTGAGCGCCCTGTTGCTGGCACTGCCTCTTACCCTTATTCATACATGCACGTTCATGCGGTGTGTTATGACTGGGTGCATAACCGAATATATGTAACAACAGGGGATTCTACGTGGATAAGAGGAAGTTACACAGCAATTTGGTATTGCGATGACTGGAATACCGCACCGGATTTAGCAGGTGGTACGGCAAGTGGATCTAATCCGATAAAATTAAAAGATACCACATGGACAAGGATCGGTTTGTATCAAGATGAAAATCTTCTTGGTGAAAATCTTCAATTCACTACACTCAAGTGTATAGGTGAATGGATATTACTTGGAAGTGATTGCGGTGGGGGAAATGGTGTTAATGGCTTGTTTAAACTCAAAAACGATTCTGCGCCTACTACCAATAGTCTTTATTCTATATATCAATTAAGTGCAGATGATGAAAGTTTGTTAACTCATGCAGGTAGTGGAGCTGTTACAAGGGATGGAGATTTCTTCTTTTTCTGTTTTCATCGAGAAGCAACAAACTTCGATCCTGACACACAGGACAATAAAAGAGAAGCTTATATTCTCTTATCTGCTGATGGTGTAAATTGGCGCAGGGCATGGCTTGATGATACTTTAGATGAGAATCATAACACAAAAATAACATGGGGGATGCAGATTTATAGAAATAGCAGAGGAGTAACTTACCTACGCTATACTGATCAGAAATCAATAGATAGAACTTTGAGAAGATTATTTTAATGAAAACATTCTACCTCCACAGATTCGAAAAAACCGACCAAGGCACAATAGGCATATGGGCCTGTCCTGCTTTGGGTTTTTCTTGTTTCGCCCTCGAATTACCTTGGCGAGATAACAAGCAAGGTTTGTCGTGCATTCCACCTGGTACTTATACAGTAGTGCCACGTTGGTCGCGTAAGTACGGATATCATTATCATGTTACTGGAGTAAAAGGCAGAATGCTGATACTAATACATCCGCTGAATTTTGCAGGCGACAAAACCAAAGGATACAAAACACACTCGGCTGGTTGCATAGGTTTGGGCCAAAAGCATGGCTGGTTAGCTGGTCAACGTGCCATACTCAATTCAAGAGTTACGGTAAATAAGTTTAGAAATTTAATGAATAATCAACCCTTTAAATTAACAATCACATGAGTTTAATTGGAGATTTTATCAATTCAGCTGGAGGCGGTGTACTCACTGGTTTAATAGGAAACTTTCTAACAACATTTGCAAATATTAAAATGCAGAAGTTAAAGAACCAGCACGAAATTGCAATGGTTCAAGCCAACACCGAAGCCATGAAAGCCGAAACTGAAGCCAACATTCAAATAACAGAAACACAAGTGCAAGGCGAGTTGGCTAAATCGGACAATGAAATTTACCACGAAGCCATAAAGCAGGAAGGCAAGCGAAATATAAGCAATGAAATAATTGCAAAACTATTCGATTCCCCTTGGACTACTTGGCTAGGCTGCATTTTAGTTTTCCTATTGGGCATTGTCGATTTTTTGAAAACTGCCATTCGCCCAGGACTAACAATCTACTTTGTAATCCTAACATCGTGGCTTACATGGATAGCCTACAACATCATTGTTGATGCTGGCGAAGTAATGACAGCTGAAGAGGCAGTAAGCATTTTTAAAAACCAAGTCAACCAGATTGTTTACCTCACAGTAACCTGTGTTATTTGGTGGTTTGCCGACCGACGAAATGCAAAATTTCAATACCGTTTAAACGATGGTAATTTAAGAAAATAATCAAGGTTCGAAACCAACAAACCACATCCCAAACAGGCACAACATTTTCCAAGTGAACACGTTTTTTTTCATGTCTGTTTGATTTTTGAAGGCCATTGAATTGTAATTTATATGCATTCTTGCGATACCATTGTAGTACCGTATTAAATGTAAGTATTGATTTTATTGATATAGTTATAATTCTGGCTGGATCACGAAAGGGTAGCAATTTGCTACCCTTTTTTGTTTTATATCCTCGCAATTAAAATATCTGGCTTACATTAATTGCTAAGCAATAAATAATAAAAGAACATCTGCTGTGCCAATCTCTTAACGATTGTATACACATTATCGAACACCCTAAGTAAAATACAGGCAGACAAGTTCTCTTCTTAAAGAACAATCAATATTCTTCTGCAATTTGCCTTAATGCTATTTTTAATCATTACAAATAAGAATCTTAAGAGCTGATTATTCATTCATCCTGTATCAGTAGCAAACACGAACAACTTAGTGTACTTTTTACAATTAGATTATCGAATACGATTGCTGAAAATCGAAAAACACTTTTTGTCAATATCAAAAAAGGTTATACATTAGCATCAAAACACACTTAGTGTATTTTTTACACATACCAATTACGAAACTAATATATCACTAATTACAACAATGATACCTCGAACTTTAAACGACTATATATCTGTAGACTGTGTGATTTTTGGCTACAACGACAACGAACTTCAAGTGCTACTTGTAGAACGAACACTTACAAATGAATCTACAAAAGAAATTGAATTTACTGATCTTACTTTAACAGGAAACCATATTTACGAAGACGAAACCATTGAAGATGCTGCTTACCGTGTTTTGTTTGATCGAACTGGTCTCGACAATGTTTACCTGGAACAATTTAAAGCATTTGCTCATCCCGACAGATTAAAAAAAGACAAGGACAGAAAATGGCTAATCCATGATGGTCGGGATCCGGATAAAAGAATCATTTCAATTGGATTCTTCTCTTTAATCTCCACTCGCGATATCATTGTTGAATCAAAATGTGGCATTGCAAAATGGATTCCTTTATCAGAGATTGGCGAGTTGGCTTTCGATCACAATCAAATTGTTGATGAAGCGCTGAAGGCTCTTCGCAACAAAATAAAACACGAACCTATTGGTTTCGAACTTCTTCCTGAAAAATTTACACTTACAGAATTACAAAATGTTTACGAGGTGGTTCTGGGCACAGAATTAGACAAGCGCAATTTCAGAAAGAAAATTGGTCGAATGAAATATCTAATTCCTTTAGATGAAAAACAAAAAGGAGTTGCTCACAAACCCGCTCGCTTGTACATGTTTAGTAGAGATGTTTACGAGAAAACCAAGAAAGAAATGTTTGATTTTACTGTCTAGACTCTATGAATACATCCCGAAAAATATCAATTCAAGAAAAAATAGCTTATGCCTTAGGTGATGGAGCTGCCAATATCGCCTGGCGTGGGGTAGCAACCTTTCTCTTTATTTTTTACACTGATGTATTTGGTATTGCCCCTGCTACGGTTGGTTTACTTATGCTGGTAGCAAGATCATCCGATGGTATAAGTGATGTATTAATGGGAATTGCAGGTGACAGAACCAATACCAGGTATGGAAAATTCCGGCCCTGGATTTTATTTACGGCTATACCGCTTGCTGTAATTTTATCATTATTATTTACGGCTCCAAATCTAAGCAATACCGGCAAAATTATATATGCCTATACCACCTACATACTTTTCACTTTAATTTATACTGCCAACAATATTCCATATGGTGCATTAATGGCTGTAATGACTGGTGATGACAAGGAAAGAACAAGTATTGGATCATATCGAATGGTTGGTGCTTTTGCGGGTGGCATGTTGGTACAGGGAGCTTTGCTTTTTCTTGTTGCACATTTTGGAAACATCAATCCAAGAATCACAGTTGAAGAATTGGCAAGCGAAAAATATCATGTAATTGTTTCCTCCGAAAGCGATGTTGAAAATGTGAATATCAAGACCAAAGATGGAATTGCTCAGTTCGCATGGGATACAAAACAGGTAAAAGAAAACACTCCATCTCAAAGTATAAGTTTTAGCATTGAAGCAAATAAGGAATATTCATTTATTGCAACCGGCGAAAGCAATTTAAGTCAGGATAAAATTATTGTTATTGATCAAAAAAGTGGTTACAGTAATTCCATTTACCTCATGTCTGGATTCCTTGCTATCTTCATGATTATCACTTTTTTGAATACTAAAGAAAGAGTGCAACCTCCCAAAGAACAACGGAATAATCTTTGGAAAGATTTAAAAGATTTGATCCACAATAAACCTTGGCTGGTTTTGCTAACAATTGGTTTGCTTTTCAGCATTTACAATTCCATTAAACAAGGAATTGTGGTGATCTATTTCACTCATTATTTACACAATCAATTGCTGGCAGCTTCTTTTATGGTAGCCTTAATGTTTGCATCAATTGCAGGTGCTATGATTACTGCTCCATTAAGCAAAAAAATTGGCAAGAAAAACTTATTTATTCAAGCCCTGATTTTCTCAGGAATTACCAATGCGGCCATATTTTTCTGTGGACCGAATGATACAACTGCCATTTTCACATTGGGTATTGTTTCTGAGTTTGCAGCAGCCATATTCCCTACTCTGTTCTTTGCCATGTTGGGGGATGCAGCTGATTATTCTGAATTCAAAAACGGACGCAGAGCCACTGGCTTAATATATTCAGCTGGTTCCTTTGCTACCAAGTTTGGCGGTGGAATTGCAGGAGCAATTATCGGTTTTATTCTTGCTGCTTTTCATTACAACGGACAAGATCAGGTAGCCATTCAAAATGCAATTCCGGGAATAAAAATGCTAATGAGTTGGGTACCTGCAATAATTGCAATCTTGGGAGCATTGTTTATGACAATATATCCATTGAATCAAAATAAGATGAACGAAATAACTACAGTATTGGGCCAAAGAAGACTTGTAGAACAAAATAAAAAAGTAAATATTTAAACTTAGAATTATGAAGTACGGTTTCTTTGATGATACCAATAGAGAGTATGTAATTAACTCGCCAAAAACACCATTCCCATGGATCAATTATCTTGGGAACAAGGACTTTTTTGGGTTAATTTCGAATACAGCGGGAGGATATACATTCTACAAAGATGCCAAATTCCGTAGATTAACAAGATATCGATATAACAACGTTCCAGTTGATACTGGTGGACGATATTATTACATCAAAGATGAAGATACAGTTTGGAATCCGGGATTTAAACCCTGTCAGACCAAACTAGATCATTACGAATGTAGACATGGATTGGGTTATACCAGATTTACAAGTAGTAAAAATGAAATCTCATCAAATCTGTTATGCTTCATCCCTTTGGGATATCATGGAGAAGTACATCTTCTAAAACTAAAGAACAATTCAAATAAATCTAAAAAAATAAAACTGTTCTCTTTTGCAGAATGGTGCCTTTGGAATGCCGAGGATGACATGAGTAATTTCCAGAGAAACCTATCGACAGGTGAGGTAGAAATTGAAGGTTCTGCCATCTACCACAAAACTGAATACAAAGAACGTCGCAATCACTTTGCATTCTTTTCTGCCAATGCTAAAATTGATGGTTTTGATACCGACAGAGAGAGTTTCATTGGCATGCACAATGGATTCAACAATCCTGAGGCAGTTGAAAATGGAACTGCCAAAAACAGTCTTGCCCATGGCTGGTCGCCAATTGCGTCTCATTATTTCAATTTAGAATTAAAACCAGGAGAAGAAAAGAATTTTGTTTTCATCCTGGGATATGTTGAAAATGAGAAGGACGAAAAGTGGGAGTCCAAAGGAGTTATCAATAAAAACAAAGCAAAGATAATGATGAGTCAGTTTGATTCATCGGAAAAGGTTGAAACTGCATTCGATGAGCTCCAAAAGTATTGGATGAATCTATTGGACAGCTTTCAACTTGAGAGTCATGATCCAAAGTTGAACCGAATGGTGAACATTTGGAATCAATATCAGTGCATGGTTACCTTCAATATGTCGAGAAGCGCCAGTTTCTTTGAAAGTGGCATTGGACGGGGAATGGGATTCAGAGATTCCAATCAGGATTTGATTGGTTTCGTTCACCAGGTACCAGATCTGGCGAGAGAACGAATTTTAGATATTGCTGCTACCCAATTCGAAAACGGTGGATGCTACCACCAATATCAGCCCTTAACAAAAATGGGAAATCATACCTTAGGTGGAGATTTTAATGACGATCCGCTATGGTTGATTCTATCGGTAACAACATATATTAAGGAAACGGGTGATTATAGTATTCTTGATGAGCAAGTTCCTTTCGACAATGATGAAAGCAGAGCCAAAAGTTTATTCCATCACCTGCATGTTTCTTTCTATCATGTGGTGAGTAACCTGGGTCCAAATCAACTGCCATTAATCGGTCGTGCAGATTGGAATGATTGCTTAAACCTGAATTGCTTTTCGGAAGATCCGAATGAATCCTTCCAAACCACAGGAAACAAAAAAGGCAATACTGCAGAATCGTTAATGATTGCAGGGCTATTTGTGATGTATGGCAAAGAGTATGTAAAACTCTGTAATCAAATTGGCAAAGAGGATGATGCAAGAACAGCTCAAATCCATATCGACAAGATGGTAGAGGCTGTAAAAAGCAAAGGCTGGGATGGTGAATGGTATTTAAGAGCCTACGATTACTTTGGCAATAAAGTAGGATCAAAAGAAAATGAAGAGGGTAAAATATTCATTGAATCCCAAGGCTGGTGTAGTATGGCCGAAATTGGAGCAGATGAAGGAATGCCGGAAAAAGCATTGAACAGCGTAAAAAAAATGCTGGATACGCCCTATGGAATTGTATTAAACAATCCTGCTTTTACCGAATACCGCATTGAATATGGTGAAATCTCTACTTATCCTGCAGGATATAAAGAGAATGCCGGAATCTTCTGTCATAACAACCCTTGGATCATTATTGGTGAAACCCTGTTGGGACGAGGAGATCAGGCATGGGATTATTTTAAAAAAATATGTCCGGCATACCTGGAAGAAATCAGCGAACTGCACAAAGTAGAACCCTATGTTTATTGCCAGATGATTGCAGGAAAAGATGCTTTTAAGCCAGGCGAAGGCAAAAACAGTTGGCTAACAGGTACTGCTGCCTGGAATTATTATGCGATCACACAGCATATTCTTGGCATACAGCCCGATTACAATGGCTTAAGAATTGATCCCTGTATTCCCTCTGAATGGAAAGAATTTAAGGTAATCAGAAAATTTAGAAAATCGACATACAATATCAACATTTACAACCCAAATGGGAATTGTAAAGGGATAACATCACTCTCAATTAACGGAATAAAGTTAACCGACAATCTTATTCCTGTTCATCCGGAAGGAAATTACCAGGTTGATGTTCACATGTAATATCGAATTTAGCTAAGCCAAAATGATACCCCAATGAATGATCAAGCAAATTATCAAAATAAAAAATGCCGAAAGGATATGTTGGCCCAATCCAATCGGCAAATAATTCATAACAAATTAACGCTAATGAATCATTTCAAATTTATGAAAAAATCTAACAATTCCAGAGCTACTTTGTCTATAGCAGACAAAGGAAAGCAAATAAGAGGCAATTGGATGCTAAAACCGGTCCTCTTATTATTAACCGTTTTATTAAGCACCGCTATGGTTTTTTCTCAGGAAAAAACAATTACCGGAAAAGTAACCGACTCTAACGGACTTGCTTTGCCAGGAGTAAACATCTCATTAAAAGGCACTACAATTGGTACTGTATCTAATATCGATGGTGAATTCTCTATCAGTGCAAGTTCTGAAAGTTTTATTGTATTTAGTTTTATTGGACATACAACTCAAGAAATATTGGTTGGAGATCAAAACACAATCAATGTAATCATGATGGAGGATGCGCTTAGCGTTGACGAAGTTGTTGTAGTTGGATATGGTGTTAAAAAGAAAAGCCTGGTAACAGGTTCCATATCAAGCATTAAATCTGATGACATTCAGAATGTTCCTGTATCAAGAGCTGATCAGGCTATTCAAGGTAAAACCGCTGGTGTATCCATCTTATCTACTTCCGGTTCGCCAGGTGCTGGTGCCAAAATCAGAATTAGAGGTGTAAACTCCAATGGAAATTCAAACCCACTGTTTATTGTTGATGGTATGAAAACCGGCGATATTAACAACATTGATCCGGGAGACATTGAATCAATGGAAGTACTAAAAGATGCAGCATCTGCAGCTATTTATGGTACCGAAGGAGCAAATGGTGTGATTATCATTACAACCAGAAGTGGTAAGGCTGGAGCATCTAAAATCTCTTACGACTTTCAATATGGTCTGCAATCCTCAAGAAGTGACCTGGATCTTATGAATGCGGAGGAATACAAACAATGGATGGCAGAATCAGGAGCTGGCGAGGTAAGCTTAAATGGAAATGATACCGACTGGTTGGATGAACTTTTTGAGATTGCTCCAATGCAAAAACACCACTTAAGTTTTTCAGGAGGAAATGACAAAACCACTTTCTTGATTTCCGGATCTTACTATTCTCAAAATGGTATTGTAGGTGACGATAAAGCAAAGTATGAACGTTTTACAACCAGAGCAAACATTAAAAGTGAATTAAAAGATTGGATCGAAGTTGGTAACAACATCAGTTTCTCGCATTCAAAGCAAAAATACATTGGTGAAGATGATGAATACAGAAGTCCTGTAAATTCAGCTCTTTTGCTAGATCCATTAACTCCTGTAACCTACAATGGAACTCCAGAAAGAGTACAGTCCTTAATTGACGCAGGAAACACGATTCTTACCGATAAGAATGGAAGATATTATGGATTGCCAGAATATGTCACAGGTGAAATTTCAAACCCATTGGCTTTACTAGACACTTATAGAAACACAATTACCCAGGATAAAATTTTAGGTAATGTGTATGCAAAGCTTAAACCTATAAAAGGTTTGACTTTCACCTCTCGTATAGGTTTGGATTTGACTTATCAAACGGATCACAGATGGGCTCCATTATACTATTTCTCATCTGAAAGTCAGAATTCTGAAACTTACGTTGATGATAACATCAACAAATGGTACACATGGTTATGGGAAAACTTTGCTTCTTACAACAAAGCATTTGGAGATCATGACTTCACTGTTTTAGCTGGTTATTCTGCAGAAGAATCTCAAAGTCCTTTATATACCATGCACTCAGGTCCTCTTGTAAAAGAAGGAAGTCAGTATGCACACCAGGGATATGCAACAGGAAACGAAGCTGACAAAGTTGGCGGATCATATGAAGAACATGCCATGACATCATTCTTTGGTCGTTTATCTTACAATTACCTGAACAAATACATGTTGGAATTTTCGATCAGACGTGATGCCGCAGATGTTTTCCCTAAAGATAATCAAGCTGCTGTTTTCTCTGCAGTTTCTGCAGGCTGGACAATTTCAGAGGAAGATTTCTTTGATGTAAAAGGTATAGATTTCTTGAAACTACGTGCCAGCTGGGGAGAAAATGGAAGTCGAGCCAATACACCAGGTAACGAAGGTCAGGAGTTTTATGTATTCAACAGTCAATATCCCGGGGCGGATGATACCTACCAAACAGGTGCTGAAATTGACAAGTTGGTAAATCCAGATTTAAAATGGGAAACTACAGAACAATTAGATCTTGGTTTTGATTTGAGATCATTAAACGGAAAATTATCATTCTCTGCCGATTATTACCACAAGAAAACTAAAGATTTATTAGCGCAAGGTAGTGGTCCTTTATCAGCAGGAAACGATTTTCCAATCATGAACGTTGGGGATGTAACCAACAAAGGATTTGATTTTGAATTGGGCTATACCAACATGGATCATGAATTTAAATACAGCATCAATCTAAATTTGTCTACTCTTGATAATGAAGTAACAAGATTAGATGTTGACAATCCTGTAAAAGGTGATAACCTAAGAGGATACGATTTAACATGGTTTGAAGAAGGATATCCTATCTGGTACTTTAAAGGCTATAAAACCAATGGCATAAATCCAGCCAATGGCGAAGTAAATGTAGTCGATACAAATGACGATGGAGAAATCACGGATGCCGACCAGACTTATATTGGTGATCCACATGCTGATATTTTATATGGAGCTACCTTCAATGCACAATACAAAGGATTCGATTTTAATTTATTCATACAGGGTTCTAAAGGGAATGATGTATTTATGGGTTGGTTCCGCTCCGACAGACAATTCTCAAACAAGCCTAAATTCATGTACGATGATCGATGGACATCGACAAATACGAATGCGAGTCGTCCGGCTGCTAACAACTCAAGCGACTATGTTTACAGAAGTGACTTGATGGTTTCCGATGGATCTTACCTGAGAATCAAGCAAATTCAATTGGGCTATTCATTGCCACAATCCATACTTGAGAAATCAGGTATCGAACGCGCAAGAGTTTTTGTATCTCTTGATGACTTTTTCACTTTTACCGATTATGAAGGATTAGATCCTGAAGCAGGTAGTTCTAACAATACACGACAAGGTGTTGATAGAGGTTTATACCCAGTAGCAGGAAAAGTAATTTTTGGTGTATCTGTTAACTTCTAATATTAAAATCGTAAGACATGAAATTTTCAAAATACTATATATTCATCATAGGATTAGCCTTGACTTTTTCAATTACTTCGTGTAACGAAGATCGTTTCCTGGATAAAGAACCAATTGGTAAATTATCGAGCGAGACCTATTTAGAAACCGACGAAGAAGTAAAAACCGTTATTGTTGGAATCTACAACTCTATGCAAAACAACTTCTCCAGCGGTGCCTGGGCGAGTGTGTATTTCATTAAAAATTTACCTGCCGATGATTGTTTGGCCGGCTCATCACCTGGTGACCAAACAGGCTATCAGAATATTGATGACTTTGCAATTCAAACTACCAACGCAAAGATTGAAGCCATTTGGACCAACTTTTACAAGGCAATTAGTTCTGCCAATACCATTATTAACTTGGTTGAGCCTAATACCGATGCTAAACAAGAAATGATTGCTGAAGCCAAAGCACTAAGAGCATATCAGTATTTAGAACTAGTTACTATGTTTGGAGGAGTACCTTTAATGACTGTAAATCCAGTTAGTTCCGCAGACTATCATCTACCACGATCATCAGTAGCTGATGTTTATACTCAAATTGAGAAGGATTTATCAGAAGCAATTCCTGATCTTCCAATGAAAAGTGAATACAGTGCTGCTGACCGATACAGAATGTCAAAAGGAGCAGCTCAAGCTTATTATGGCAAAGCACTTCTTTATCAGAAGAAATATGCTGATGCTGCCACTCAACTAGCAGCTGTAATTAGTAGAGGCGAGTATGACCTTGAACCTAATTTTGCGGATGTATGGACAAAAGAAACTGAATTTGGACAAGAGTCTTTATTTGAAATCTCTTATACCGCACAAGAGGGATACGACTGGGGTAACTTTCCCTGGGGTGGTGGAAATGAAAACAATATTGAAGTTCAGCTACAAGGTCCTCGTGGCAATTTATTTAATCTTTCCGGATCATCATTGGATATCGTGAATGGTTGGGGATTTAATATGCCATCTGCTAAGATTGGACAGGCATTCATTGATGCAGGTGATACCGAACGCGGAAATGCAACTGTAATATCGGCTGCCGATTTTGAAGCTACAGGAGGTGTAATCGAGGATGAAAACGCACACGATTATGAAGGCTTCATGAGGCTAAAATATGTGACCAGGGCATCAGAAACCAGTACCAATGGAGTTGCAGAATTGAACTATACTACCAACTGGCGTTTATTGCGTTATGCCGATGTGCTTTTAATGGCTGCCGAAGCTTATCACTTTTCGGACCAGGATGGTCTTGCTTTAGTTGAAATCAATAAAGTGAGAGATCGTGCAAGCTTGGCTGATATCGAAGCTTCTGGTGATGTATTTCAGGCTATCGTAACCGAAAGACAATTGGAATTGGCTTTTGAAGGCAGCAGATATTGGGATTTGGTTCGTTGGAATCTTGCGGTACAAGAATTAGGCAGTTTAGGTTATTCAGCGAACAAACATGAATTGTTCCCGATTCCTCAGAATGAAATCATTGCAAACAATTCAATTAGTGAAACCGATCAGAACCCTGGATACTAAAATCATATTATTTAATTACCAAAGGCTACCTCATTGTGGGGTAGTCTTTACCTGTTTCGTAACTTAATAGATATATAAACATGAAACGATTTATTCCATTATTAGCGATTCCCCTGTTGGCTTGTATGCAAGCGGGAGAGAAAACAGACCTAACAAAGAAGAGAGATGAGATGGCAGAAGGCAAGAAAGCCAGTATTTATACTACGGCAAAGGATACTGATTTGCGATTGAATAAATCGGGCTCAGTCCAATTTAAGAAGGCGAAACAAGCATTAGAAACCGAAAATTCCATTTTTGTGAATCCCAACAAAACCTTCCAGACCTTTATTGGAATTGGCGGTGCCATTACCGATTCGTCGGCCGAAATATTCGCAGAATTATCCAAAGAAAAACAGGAAGAGTTGCTTCAGGCTTACTATAGTAAAAGTGGCATTGACTATAGCTTAATGCGAACTTCAATTCATTCTTGTGATTTTAGTAAGGGCAACTTCACCTATATCGAAGAAGGAGATAAAGAATTAAAAACATTCTCGATTGAGATTGACAAAGCCTATCGACTTCCAATGATCAAAAGAGCCATTGAAAAGGCTGGTGGTTCTATGCTATTTTATGCAAGTCCGTGGAGTCCTCCTGCATTTATGAAAGACAGCAAGAACATGTTACGAGGAGGTAAATTGCTTCCTGAATACTACGATGCATGGGCAAAATACTATGCCAAATTCATCAAAGCTTACGAGGCAGAAGGGATACCTGTTTGGGGCGTTACTATTCAGAATGAACCCATGGCAACTCAACGATGGGAATCGTGCATTTATAGTGCTGAAGAAGAAAGAGATTTTCTTAAAAACCATCTTGGCCCTATCCTGGAAAAAGAAGGATTGGGAGATAAAAACATTGTGGTTTGGGATCACAACCGCGATTTGATTACCCACAGGGCAAATACAATTTTTGATGATCCGGAAGCAGCCAAATATGCCTGGGGAACCGGATTCCACTGGTACGAAACCTGGAGAAAAGGAAATCCAATGTTCGAAAACTTACAAAGAATACAGGAATCATATCCTGACAAGAAATTATTATTTACCGAAGGCTGCAACGAAGCATTCGATCCTGAGAAATACCAATACTGGCCAAATGCAGAACGCTATGGACACTCTATGATTAATGACTTTAACCGTGGAACGGTAGGCTGGACTGACTGGAACATTCTTTTGGATGAAACCGGAGGACCAAATCATGTAAACAACCTGTGCTTTGCTCCCATTCATGCCGACACTAGAACAGATAGCCTGATTTACACCCCATCCTACTATTACATTGGTCATTTCTCGAAATTTATCAGACCGGGAGCCAAAAGAGTAAGTACAGTTTCGAGCATCAGTTTCCTGGAAAGCACAACATTTGTAAATCCCGATGGAAAAATGGTTACCGTAGTGATGAATTCAACCGATGAAGAAATAACTTATCAGCTATATGTTGGGAGTAGTACTGCAACTAGTATTACCATTCCGGCAAGGGCAATGCAAAGCATTATATACTAAATCATATTATAAACTCAACCAAAACAAAGAATGATCAAGTTAGAGCAAATATTAGCAGGATGTCTTATCTTTTTTTCTGCTTGCACCAATAAGGGAGACATGAAGAGTAAGGAAGATCAGTTTGTTGAAGAGCTAATGGCAAAAATGACACTGGAAGAAAAAATTGGGCAGATGAACCAATATACCAGTCATTGGGAGATGACCGGACCAGCGCCAAAAAATGCCTCATCGCAGAAACGTTTGGAAGAAATAAAAACTGGTGGTGTAGGATCTATGCTAAATGTAGTTGGAGCCAAGGCTACTTATGAAGCGCAGAAACTGGCAGTAGAAAACAGCAGGTTAGGAATTCCCTTGATATTCGCTTACGATGTAATTCATGGATACAAAACCATGGCACCAATTCCCCTGGCCGAAGCCTGTGCCTGGGATCCTGAAATTTCAAAATTATCCTCTCAACTGGCAGCTCGGGAAGCTTCGGCTGCAGGATTACATTGGACCTTCGCTCCCATGATGGATGTTGGTCGCGATTCCCGCTGGGGTCGTGTGATGGAAGGTTGCGGAGAAGATCCATACCTGGCAAGCGTACTATCTGTGGCAAGAGTTAAAGGTTTCCAGGGTGAAAATCTTTCTAAGGAAAATACAATTGCTGCATGTGCAAAACACTTTGCAGCTTATGCATTTGCCGAAGCAGGACGCGATTACAACACGGTCGACATTGGCACTTACACGCTGCACAACATCGCACTTCCACCTTTTAAAGCGGTTGCAGATGCTGGCGTTAGCACATTCATGAATGCCTTTAATATTATTAATGGTACACCAGCTACTGCAAGTCCTTATTTGCAAAGAGAGATTTTAAAAGGCAAATGGAATTTCGAAGGCTATGTGATTTCCGATTGGGGAAGCATTGAAGAGATCGTTTCCCATGGTGCTGCCGAAGATTTAAAACATGCAGCTGAGTTAGCAGTTAAAGCTGGCTCGGATATGGATATGGAATCGAGTGCTTACCTTCCCTATCTTAAAGAGTTGGTAGAAGAAGGAAAAGTTGATGAAGCCTTAATTGATGATGCAGCCCGAAGAATCCTAAAATTAAAATATCGATTGGGATTGTTTGATGATCCATACAGATATTCAAATGAGGAACGTGAAAAAGAAATCGTTTATAGCAAGGAAAGTCGTGAACAGGCCAGAGAAGTAGCTCGCCACTCCATGGTTTTATTGAAAAATAACGATCAGTTATTGCCACTTTCAAAAAACACAAAATCCATTGCTCTAATCGGTCCATTGGCTGATGATAAGAACTCACCTCTTGGAAGTTGGAGAGCACAAGCCATAAAGAATTCGGCTGTATCGCTATTGGAAGGAATTCAGAACGCAGTAGGATCAACAAGCAAAATCAATTTTGCCAAAGGATGCGATCTGGCTTTGGGAGACAGAAACTTCCTTGACGAATTGGTTTATGCTGAAGCTGATGTCCAAGAAATGGCAAAGGCTGTTGCTGTTGCAAAAAAATCAGATATCGTAATTCTTGCCTTGGGAGAAGACTGTTTTCAGTCGGGAGAAGGCCGCAGTCAGACCGACATTCGCTTAAAAGGAGTTCAAATGGACTTGTACAATAAAATCAGGAAACTGAATAAGAAGATCGTTGTTGTACTGATGAATGGTAGACCAATTGCCATTCCTGAGATTGCTGAAAGTGCCGATGCCATTCTGGAAACCTGGTTTGCCGGTAGCGAAGCTGGAAATGCCATTGCCGATATTTTGTTTGGAGATTTTAATCCTTCAGGCAAACTAACAATGTCCTTTCCATATGCTACAGGTCAATGCCCAATTTATTACAATCATATGAATACAGGACGTCCAAACAATACAGGCAATGTATTTTGGTCGCACTACACCGATGCTCCCAACGAAGCACTTTATCCGTTTGGTTATGGCTTAAGCTACACTTCTTTCGAATATGGAGAAGCAAATGTTGACAAGCAAACTTACAAAATGAATGAAGCGATCCAGTTAAATGTAAAAGTAAAAAACACTGGCAAATTTACTGGCGAGGAAGTGGTTCAAGTTTACATTCAGGATCCTGCTGCTACTTATGCCCGACCAGTGAAAGAGTTAAAAGCATTTCAAAAAATCAGCTTTAAGCCTGGAGAAGAGAAAGAAATTGAATTCAGTTTAGATCAATCTGATTTGGGATATTATTCTCCTGATGGTGAATTTTTATTTGAAACCGGAACATACCATTTGTATGTAGGAACAAATTCAAGAGACGTACAAAAACTTAGTGTTAAGTTCATAGATTAGCTCGCTTGGTTAGAGTTTAAAAGCAAGGTTTATTGATAAGCCTTGCTTTTTCTTTTTGGGATAATGACTTGCATCTAGCTACAAAATCTACTTCTTTTGCAATAATTATTCTATTCTCTTATTTGAATCGCGAATGCATTGTTTCATAACACTTAATACCACATGGCAAGATAAAGAACTTCCAAAGTGCTTTACCAATCCATTTCACTATACCCCTCATCCTTTAAGTATACAAGCAGCTAAACAATTGCAAGCTGAGCTTGGGACTCCCAATCCTGAAACCAAAGGAAAAATGTATGGTGTGCTTATTGTAAAAAACAAGATTGGCGATCTTGGCTTTCTTGCAGCTTATTCTGGCAATGATCAACCGCAGGTAAGCCAAATCCCTTTTGTACCACAAGTGTTTGAAGTTACAAATCCCTATGGTTTCTTTCGCAAAGGAGAAGCTGGCTTAAATATGCTTAACGAAGAGATTTACAAAGCAGAAAACTCTACTCAACGACAACAGCTTTTAAAAGAGCTTGAACAAGCAAATGAAAAATCAAATGATACAATAAAAGCTGCAAAACTGGCAATGGCAAAAGCCAAAAAAGAAAGGCAAGCCAAGAGGGCAGAAGCTGAAAATCACACGAACGAGGATAACATACTTCAACAGCTTATCAAAGAAAGCCAAACTGAGAAAAGCAATTTCAACAAACTTAAGAAAGAGTGCAAAAAGAGAGTTGAAGCAGTTGAGTTAAAACTTGACACCTACAATCAACGTGTGAATGAGCTAAAAAAACAACGCAAAACCCAATCAGCTCAACTTCAACAACAAATATTCGATAGTTATATTTTCTTGAATTGCAAAGGAAAGGAAAAGAGTGCAAGCCTTATTTTTAGGCAAACAGGTGCGAAAGTTCCTCCTGCCGGTGCTGGCGATTGCTGCGCTCCCAAACTATTACAGTATGCCTTTCAGAACCAATTACATCCCATTGCCATAGCCGAATTTTGGTGGGGACCGTCTCCAAAAAAAGAAATTCGCAAGCATGCCTACTTCTACCCTGCCTGCAAAAGCAAATGCGAACCAATACTCGGTCACATGCTTAAAGGGCTGGAAATAGAAAAAGCCAAAGAAGAAAATAGAAAATTAGCCATCAAAGTGCTTTATGAAGATGATGCCATTGCCATAGTCAATAAACCTTCCGGCCTCTTATCTGTACCAGGAAAAGAAGAACAAGAATCGGTTTATACGCAGGCCAAAGCTCTTTATCCAAATGCCGACGATCCGCTTATTGTTCATCGTCTTGATATGGCTACATCGGGCATTTTACTTATTACCAAGACCAAATCGGCGCATGAAAACCTGCAGAAACAATTTCTGAACAAAAGCATTCAAAAAAGATATGTCGCCATTCTGGATGGTATCATAAAGGAAGACTCTGGCATCATTGATCTCCCACTACGTGTTGATCTGGATGATCGGCCTCGCCAATTGGTTTGTTTCGAACATGGCAAACCAGCACTTACCAAATGGGAAGTAATTGAGCGAACAGCAAGTCAAAGTAAAGTTCATTTCTACCCTATTTCAGGTCGCACACATCAGCTGCGGGTACATGCAGCTCACCCGCTTGGACTAAACACTCCCATTGCTGGTGATCCATTATATGGTTTGAAGGCAGATCGCCTGATGTTGCATGCCGAAGAAATTACATTTATTCATCCTTCAACACAGGAGAAAGTTACTTATAAATACAAAGCTGATTTTTAAGAATCAGTATGATTCATAGTAAATAGCCCTTAAAATCATACAGCTACACCTTCTCCACCTTCTTAATGCCTCGTCGGTTAAAAATGATTCGATAGCGACGATAGCTGGTCTGATCATCCAGTTTAAAACGAATCACCATATTCATAAAGTAAACCTTTTCTCCCGCTGTCTTTTCAAACTGATCATCCTTTAGGTAGTAAAGTGGAATTTCAGGATTATCCATTTTCTGGATAAAGCGAGACACATTAAAACGAATAATATCCACAACCCCGGTAATGTTGTAATTGCCATATGAATTGTCCAAAGCCTTTTGATCCAAACGAAGTAGCTTTCTGTAAAAGATGATTTTCTCTCCTACTCCCCGACTCTCCACATCAACAATTCGTGATCGGTTTCTGTGTTTCATCACACGAAGAGGCACGGAATCTTCACGAACGAAATCAAAACTCTCCTTACACCAACCAATTTTCTCATCACCCTTTACGCGGATGATACTCTTGTGATCGAAGAATCGCTTATTGATTTTCCCCACTAAATAATGGCGGCTAAGGTCTTTGATTCGATCCTTCAGCATATAGATAATCACCAAGGCAACAAACAAAGGAATGGTAAAGCTTCCCAGGCTTTGCTGAAACACAAAAGTAAGAGCTGCACCTATAATCATGGCCAATCCAGCTGCAATGCTATACAGAACCTGAATCATAAAAACCCCCTCCTTTTTCTTTCGGAATGAAAGCAATAGCTGCCCCTCGAAATATTTCTTAAAGGCTCCCCTGCGATGCACAAACCAACGGTTTTTGTCGGTAGGCTTTTCCTCTACCACCAGGTAGTTTTTGCTCTTTTTGTAGGCAACTTCATCGCGCACCAGACTTAGAATTTCTTCCTTGCATTTATCAATCTCCGGATCATTCACTTTGCGCAAACCACGGTGCAAATAGTAGGAGTGCTCATCGAATTGGTTGCTCATGAACTCATCTCCAAACAGAAAGTAATCGAACATCTCCTTCCGAACCGTAGGCACATTAACAATTCTTCTCAGCTCTCGGTATCGCTCCCCAATCTTTCGAACATTGTTCAGGTAATCCTTAATGAGATATTGGCGATCTTCGGCCTGTTCATTTCTAAGGATATGCTGAATTTCGCGGCGAAGCGCAGAACGAAGAATGGTATGAAACATGCGAATGTGATACTCGTAATTTGCTTCATTCTTGGGAGTGGAATAATTGGCCACCTTCTGGAAAGAATCCTCCAAATACTTGAACACCGATTGATCGCCCAAGGCAATTTCCCTTAGCAGGTAAGGCGGGGTAATCAAACGGATATTGGAATTAAAATCGTTGTAAAAGTCTTCCTTCTTATAGGTAGATGGATTGATATCTAAACTACTTGGAACAAACAGCCAGGTTTTAACCGAAAACTCATTTACCTTCCTATCCTTACTGGGTTCGTACCCCATTTTAATCTCTACAGAAAACTTATCATGTACTTTTACAACTTCATTTATCATTCGCCAGACTTCTTGTAATTTATAATTCGGTGTGCTTTCAATTGTTAAAGATACTGAATTCCTATCAATACCTCTCCTCTTAGAAGCCCCATTTTTAAAGGGATAGCACTTCTATCGTTTGCGGAATTAAAATTCCTGATACATCTCCCTACAGGCCATTAAAAACTTTACTTCACAAGTAATTTTGTTATCCACTTCACTTTTTTCAAAATTCCTGCATCTTTTCCCTTTCCTTCCCGACACCATATAAATTAAAATATCTAGAATATGAAAAATAATCGATCACCTATTGCAGGGGCAGGGGCTGCCATTCTTGCCGCACTTGGAAGTATTACCTGTTGTGGAGCCCCTATTATTGCTGGTATATTGGCCTCATTGGGAATTGGAGCCAGTCAATTGAGTTTTTTACATGCCATGCAACCCTACCTCATCTCGGTTGCCCTGATATCACTAACCATAGGCTTTTATCGTCTTTATTTTAAGAAACCCACTGCTTGTTGTAATACAGAATCCACTGGAAAAACACCGAGCAATAGAAGGGCTAAACTTTTTCTTTGGGTGGTAAGCATTTTTACTATCGTCCTTCTGGGGCTGAGCCTTACAAATTCAAATGCCACGAAGTCATGCTGTCCCAGCCAGCCTAGTCCTGAAACTAGTAATTGCAATGGCGGATGTTCACAAAATCATTAATTGTCACAACAGGAAAACAGTAAGCCATCATAACAACTGAACCTTCATTCTCTTTAAGCAGAGGGTGAAGGTTTTCATGCTTCTTGATAATACAATCCCTTTTGCTTATTTTATCATTCACAAAAAAGCACAAACATGAATTGCGATATTCACAGCATATACCAACGTTACAGCACTCACTTGCTAGCCTTTATTCGTCAGCAGATTAAGGATTCTTCAAGCGCCGACGACCTGCTTCAGGAAGTTTTCTTGAAAACCATGGAATCATGCATCAGCGAGAAGGAAATTAAAAATTTAAAAAGCTGGCTGTTTCAGGTGACTCGCAATACCATTGCCGATTATTTCCGATTGCAAAACAAAGACTTTCGGGAAGAGGAGTACATTAATTTGAACCACCTGAACTCGGCTGATTTTCAACAAATCCTTTCCGATGATGTTTCCGACATGATTAGCCTATTGCCTAAAGAGTATGCCCTTCCGCTGCAATGGAGCGATATTGATGGTATTCCTCAAAAAGAGATTGCCCAAAAACTGGACATCACTCTTCCCGGAGCCAAATCGAGAGTGCAGCGCGCTCGCAAAAAACTTCGCGATTTATTCTTTGAATGCTGCGAAGTGGAATTCGATGCGCAAGGCAATATTGTTTCTTGTGAAATCAAGAGCCATTGTACACCATTGCTCGAAAAAAGAAACAATAGAAAAAACTAATTAACAATCTCCTGTATCGACAAATTTAAACACTAGTGACCAACAATCTACCTCAGTGGGCATTGGAAGGTCAAGCTGCTTATACGCAGAAAACTTTTAGAAAGAAGGGGAAGTTGAGAACTTTGTTCGAAAATCACCCCGCCGCACTTAAAGTTTTCAAGTATCAGTAGTTTGGGTTTACACGCCCTAGATTTTTTGCCTACTTTTTCATCAATGGAAAAAGTAGGAGCCTTCCGGCTTAAGGATTAATGATATTTACTCTTGATTTTTACTGACTTTTCATTTCTGTTTAAAATCCATATCAATAAGCACTTATACTACTAAAGAGTGATTTTTTCAAAAAAAGTCACCCCTTCTTGCATCTTTTACTCCCCCTTTCCGCCTTTACTATGAATTTAAATGAATTAGTAATGACAAAGAACAAGACCATTATCTGTTTCACCCAGATTTATGGGAAAAGTGGAAAGTCCACTTGTTGCCCAGGATAATCGTTGATCATTCACAAGATTACTCTTTGCCCAAAATCATTTTGATTTTCATTGGGACGGTGAATGGGATGCACAATAGTATAATGGTGGCTTTCTCCTCCTTTCAGGGGAGATGCCGACAGGCAGAGGGGTGCTTTTAAATTATCTTTTTATCATTTCACCCTTTAGTCTATCGACAGTTTCCCTGGAAGGGAAACACTCAACCTGTAATTTTTGCGCATTGAATTTTTTCTATAGAGAGTAGTTCAAACGAAAGACAATTATTCAAGTAACAAATCAACAAGTAAAAATTATGCAAGAGAGTTTAATATTAGCATTCAGAAATTTATTTTATCATACAATGGGAGTTATACCAACTCCATTCTACGATAACCTAACGAAAACACTAGGGAACTTTGTTTTCATCACAGCAGAACTGTTTATTCTGTTCATCGCAATTACAGCAATCATCGAGTACATCATGATGCATGTGAACCAGAATAAACTGCAAAAGTTATTCGAAGGAAAAGGAATAATTGGAAACATTGCTGCCGCAGTATTTGGAGCGGTTACTCCATTTTGCGCCTGTTCAACCATTCCTATGACAGTAGGTTTTTTAAACGCCAAAGTTCCTTTCGGATCGGTAATGTCGTTCCTGATATCATCACCATTATTGAACCCAATAATTGTGGCCATGCTGGCAGCAACCGTAGGAGTTCAAAATGCAGCAATTTATTTTGCCCTGTCCTTTACATTGGCAGTACTTTTTGGCTACCTGCTTCAGAAGTTCAATTTTGCCAAACATGTAAAAGCCGTAAAAGTATCAGGTGGAGCTCACTCTGTTAACAATGGAATTGATACAAGAAGATCTTTATCCATGGGTAAAAAAATGGGTTTATCGCTTAAAGCTGGTTGGAATTCACTGGTACCAATTCTACCCTACTTGTTTATAGGTGTTGCAGTTGGCGCAGCCATTTACGGATATCTTCCTAAAGGAGAAACCATAGCACAATATGCAGGCGACGGTAACTTTTTTGCTGTTCCAATTGCCTCTGTAGTGGGTATTCCTTTGTACATCCGTGCCGAAACTGCCATTCCAATTGCCATGTCACTAATCTCAAAAGGAGTAGGTATGGGAACCGCCATTGCTCTGATAATTGGTGGCGCAGGCATGGCCATACCAGAAATGACAATGCTGGCCAAGATCTTCAAGAAAAAGCTTTTGTTCTCCTTCATTGGAGTCATTTTTCTGGTGGCCGTGATTACTGGTTATGCATTCAATATTATCATGTAAAAAAATTGGCATTTGCTGTTAGCTGACCGCTGAAAGCTGATTGCTTTATAACTTTTAAAATATTAAGAAAATGGGATTATTCGGAAAATCAAAAAAGAACACAAGCTGTTGTTCATTCGAAATTGAAGAAGTAAAAGACGACAAGAAGAAAAAGCCAGCATCAAGCTGTTGCGATATCAAAATCGAAGAAGTTAAAGAAGATGAAAAACCGAACCAAACAGGTGACAGCTGTTGTGGTTAAATCAACGAATTGAATTTTTAGAATTCAACCGGTAAGATCACATTAATTATACTGAGAGTATCACTTAAAGTGATGCTCTCAGTGATTTATAAGAACAAGACTTTAATTTTCAACAGGCTCCTCCACTTCCATTCGTCCTTTTAACACATACTCGCGCAATCCATCTAAATTAGCGGTCTGCATGGCTTCAACCGAAAACTCTTCGTTGTGCAGTTTAAACAAATCGCCACAGCCTGCCTCTTCGAACATGGCCGATAGTTTGGGATACTGCTCTGCATCAACATTCATAAAGGTACTCAGGCGATCGATCTTCCAGTAAGGCACGTCGTTTTTGCCCAATCCACAAATCTCCTTCAGTTTATCACCCTCAGGTGTTGTTGCATGGGTAACAAATAAAAAGGTGCGAATCACAAAATCATCATCAATAATATTGGCGACCAAATAGCCCACCTTGCACTTAAATAATTTGATCGTAATTAAAACATAACCGCCGCTTAAAACCATAAATTGAAGGTTTAAAAAGCTTTCGTAAATAACATAGTTTAAAGCCTCCTCATCCAACAAATCCAGCCTTTCTTTCATGCGTTCCAAGGCATGAGATTGAATGTAAATATCCAGATACTCCTTACCACCGCTGTATATCTCTTCTACATCCTTTGCTATGATATATCCATACCAAGGCAAATCATTAATTCGGGGCAATATGAAACGATATACCAAACGCGATTTACCGTGAATATTAATCTTTTTTGACCTGGCATAACCGACACATATTCTTTGGCCAAATGCAAGAGCCGGATTTTTAGGATCACAATAGGTTTCTCGCAAACTTAAACTGTAAATCTTATTTCTTACATTGGAAATGGCGGTGATGGTCTTTCTAAATGCAGCCACATAGTACTCCGCTATTTGGCCGGGAGATAAACTAATGTTATTGGCACTTCCAATGTACTGCCACAATTCCATACGCCTTTGGGGGGTTATTTTGGGATCGTTCATCCCCCAAAAATAACAATACAACAAGCCCAGTTCAATGGTAGAGTACCAAACACCATCGTGAAGCAAAATGGGTTCGCGAAGCCTTTTGTGAATCAAATGACCAATCTGGTTCATTTCACTCGAACTAACATTCTGACCTTCGGTTTTTACAGGATTCGGTACTTCAATCCGATAAATAAACATGATCTTCAGTTCCATTGGACTAAAACGCAGTTCGCTTTCATTCGGAAATTTAGTCCGCAAAAACTCATACATCTTCTTCTCGAATACTTTTAAGCCATTCTTTTTATTCAAAGGCTTACGAACCATTTGGTTGTTTTTCTTTTTCCTCTTCTTAGCCATAACAAATGTCTTATTTTCATAAGTTCCCCTCCAATTTAATAATTAATTCTGTGAATTGTTAAACATTATATACTTTTTTACAGCAGATTATGAGATGGATTGCTTACATTTAAAAATCCTAAAATATTGTCAAGGCTGACAGATCCTCCGGATACTGTCAGGTTTTCCCGACCTGTTAGACTGCGAAGCTGCTGACAGTGTAAAACACAAAACACCTGATACTATGGAATTGCTATACGTTTGGATTGAAGACTACAAAAACATTAAAAAGCAAGGCTTTAACTTTTCGCCGAAGCATTGGTTCGATTTTAAACCTGAAGAAGACAAGGAAGGAAATATAATTGGAGGTACCCTACACCACGAAGAAAGAAACACCAACTATCCGAAAGACTTCTTTGGTGAGAACATTAGCAATGTAACTGCAATTGTTGGCAAGAATGGTAGTGGGAAAAGCACATTAATGGAAGCAATCTTTAAATTTTCACTTGGCAGTGCATTTGAAACAAATGGAATTCCTTTTGTTGAAATTCAAGACATTCCTGGGATTTTTAAAACCATAATTATCTACAGCAAGAATAAAACAACAAAATATTGCGGCTTCACAAACTTGGATATTATTATTAAACATCTAGACATTGAAAGAAAACCACTTGATTTTCATTTAAAAACTACCAAATCATTCATACCGAATGATGACCTTGAAAACCCCTATGAACAAACAAAGAAAGTCAATTTTATTCCATCTTACCTTAATATATATCCTTGCTACTACTCTAATATATTTGATGAAATAAAGATTCAAGAGTATAAAAATAGAGAAGATATATGGTTTAGAACAAATGACACCATCCAAAATAATTCCATTCCTAACACATTTAGAACTGATATTTCGATAAATAATCGAATTAAATCATTTCAAAATATATCAGATTTTCATCATTCTGAAATTACACAACAAGCAATATTCATTAATCAATTTATTCAACTAGAAGAAGACCTCCCATTCTCACTTCCACCTTACCTAATTATCAATCTGAATTTTAGTGTTCAAAATCTAAAAGACCTACTAGAAAGAAGTGAATTAAGAATGAACTGGCTTAAGCAGCATATTCACACGGAACCATATTATCTCCCTAATAAATTTTCTGATCAAATCATCTTATTTCTTTGGCTAAAAGGATTAACAGAAACAAATATTGATGATTATGATACCAAACAGAAAATACAAAGATTCATCAAAAGTATTGATCTAACTACAGAAATTGAATGGAGTGATACATTTTTAGAATTTATAGCTATTCTCTTTGAATCACAAGAAAAAATAACAACTTTTCCCAAAAATAATTTTGATATAATAGAATATTTCATTGGTGTTAAGGAAATCATCACATCTGGTTTATTAAAGAAATATGATTACAATAGAAAAAATGGAATAAAGAGTTTTAGACTTCAAGATAGTAGCAATATTAATAGGATGAATTATTTTATTAATAATGCTAAAAGAATAAACTTTAGCAATATTTTCCAATTTGGTTTTTCATACGATAAAAACGATATTTTCAACTCGATGAGTTCTGGAGAAAAGGCACTCCTAAAGTTTGGTAGCAATATGTGGCATCTTATCTCAAAAATAAAAGAAAACCACACTGATATTATTAGTAATATTCTAACAGAAGATCGAATTAAAATTCCAGACAATCTACTCATAATGTTAGATGAAGCTGAATTAACACTTCATCCTGAGTGGCAAAAAACCTTTCTTGATTGGTCTTTAAGAATAATTCAAATAGTATGTAAAGATTTTGATTCTATTCAAGTTCTTTATTCATCTCATTCACCATTTTTCTTGTCTGATCTTCCTAAGGAAAATGTTATATTTCTAAAATCTCAAAAGGGTAAAGACGTTAATGATAATTCAATTAACCTTTGCCACGTTTGTAAGAGAAAAGAGCAACCAGAGTATACCTTCGGTGCGAACATCCATTCTCTTTACCGCAACTCTTTCTTTTTAGAAAATGGCTTAATGGGTGAATTTGCCAAGGGCAAGATTGATCAAGTCATTCGAAATCTTAACAATGAACTTCAAAATGAAGAAGACAAGATGAGTCCTGGTGACATGCTATTTGTAATTCAACAGATTGGAGAACCATTATTAAAAAATAAACTTCAGGAAATGTTCGACCATTATGAGTTTGAATTAAATGATGAAATTGAAATACTTGAAGCAAAACTTGCTGAACTCAAAAGAAATAAACAATGATTCCAATCATAATTCCAGATACTCAAAACTCCCTAAATGTTCATTGGACTGGTGTAGAATCATTATTCTCAAAAGCTAATAAACAAGATATACTCAAGTGGGTTAAAAGAAATGAATTAGAAACTTTACTAGGAAGTGAAGTAAACAAGCAAATTAAAAACCTAATACTTGCAACTCCATCTTTGTTAAGGCAAATCGCAAATAAAGTTGGAGGCGTTTTAAACACAAAGGATGCTCAGAATTTTAATTTGGGTTTCATTAAAACCAAGTATAATTCTTTTACTGGTAGAGAAGAACATTTGTATCGACCATCAGATCTAGTAGAAAATTTAGGTATTAAAGTTTGTCCTTATTGCAATCGTACTTTCATTATATCCACAAAGAGGAAAAATGGGGAAATCAAACGAACAGATCAATTGGATCACTTTTTCCCGAAAAGTCGATATCCATATTTGGCTTTATGCTTTTATAACCTAATCCCATCTTGTTCTGCTTGTAACCACATCAAAAAAGAACAAGAAATTGGCTTATCCCCTTACGAAATTGAACGTGCTGACGATGTGATAACATTTGAATGGAAACCCAAAGATTCTTCTTTTGCCTATCCTAAAGGAAATATCTTAATTACGCCTACTCCTAACACCAAGGTAAATGGACAAATGCAATCTAACATCGATGCATTTGGTCTAAAAGATCTATATCAAAATCATGACGATGTAGTGAAAGAACTACTTCTAAAAGGGGAAATCTATACAAAAGAATACATTGATAGCTTGGTTGAATCTTTTCCTGATCTAATAGAGAATGAAGAGGTAGCCACACGCTTAATTACATGTAATTATACAAGCGAAGAAGACCTCGGCAAGCGCCCTCTAGCCAAACTCACCAGAGACATCGCCCGCGAGGTAAAGTTTATAAAATAAGCTTTCATCAAAGGCTGACAGATCTACCCAATGCCTTATTCTTATTGATACCCTTACTCCAGTGAGAGCATCAAATCCATATGTCTGAGGGACGTAGTCCTGTGTTCTTCGTAGAAATGTAATGATCAATGCAATATTAGGGACGTAGTCCTGAAATCTAAATATCATTATAGGTTTCCAAAAGAGCTTGTTGATTTTTTTATTCTGTATTTGCCTTGGTATTAGATATCAGGGCTATGCCCCTCTACTTATTCCAATGCTTAATTTTTCTACGACGATTTTAGGGCTAACGCCCCTTTAATCCTATACACTTGCCTAGCTGGTTTTCACGACCTGTCAGACTGCGAAGCTGCTGACAGCGGCATAAGTTTCTAAACTCTTCAAGCCCTATGGCAAACAGATCTACCCCATGCCTTATTCTTATTGATACCCTCACTCCAGTGAGAGCATCAAATCCATATGGCTGAGGGTATCACTCCAAGTGATGCTCTCAGTTTAGACTAGCAAGGGCAATAAGGATAGGAAAAAAAGCAGGCACAGCTCAAAATTGCTATCGGCGACCCCAATTTTGGGGTCTGGGATAGGAATATTGCTGTCTCAGATAGCAAATTTGCTATTGCTACCCCCAATCTTTCCCTCTAAAGGCTCGGCTGAGGGCAAAAATCCTTCGACAGGGGTGTAGTCATACATCAACCTATCACCTCTGAGGCTCGAGTTTACCCAAAATTTGGTCGGCATTGCCCTATTTTAGCTCGGCATTTTCATTGGAAGGCTCAGCATTGCTTTCCCAAAAAACAGCGCTCGTCTAAAAAATGATGGCAAATTGCCCTCGCATACCTCAATTTTGTGCTTCCAAACCTCAATGTCGAGCTTTCGGTTGGAAAAGTGGATGTTGAAAAGGGCAATAATGAGCCTCTGGATAGAAATGCGGAGGATATTTCGTTTAAGCTCGAGCAAATTTAAAGCAAGGTGGAGCTGCAAGTGGAAAATTGCGAGCCTGGCAAGAGAAAGATCAAGCAATTTTTCCCTTTCATCAAAATGTGAAGGAGAAGTTTACACCTACTATTGCATATATTGGTTTATATAAAGATCTTGTAAACTGAGAAAGGATACCGTGCCTGGTACCCTTTCCTTTTGAATCCATCAAACAGGCGAGTCTTACTCGTCTGTTTGTTCTTCGGTTTTCTTCACACCTCGGCCTGGAAAACGTTTCGACAGCTCATCCAATTTATCCTGAGCTCCCGGATGTCCCATTTTAGCAGCATTTTTCATCAAACTATACACCATCAGTGAAGTTCGATAAGCTTCGCTACCTGCCAATGCGTAAGAATCCTTAACAGCTGAAAGAATCTCCGACAATTTGAAGTCGATAGAACGCAATGTGCCTATCGCCTCCACATCGTGATCGAATGCATCAAAATCGATAAATCCGCCTAGCATCGCAGTTTCCTGTCGAGCTACTTCGTGCGACTTGTCTACAAAAGCCACTGATTTATCGCCCATAATTAAAATGTCCTTCTTCTCTTCTTTCGGAAGAACTTTCAATTTAGCCAACAAAACATCATTTAAGGTTTGTAGAGCAGTATCGACCTGAGTTTGCTCCTCAGCTGTTAAAACCAAATCAAACAAATTTTTTTGCATGAAATTTAGTTTTTGATTAATACTAAAAATATCAGTATGAATTTAACAAGTAATTACGGATCAGACGATGACATTTATCATATTTTGCACTTTTCAGCACTTAAACCATTAAATTTCAGTCGCAATACTTATACCGATTATCATTCAACGCCGATAACTATAGGGAGTGTCTTTGGTAGGTTTCACTTCTAAAAGCAGGTTAATACATCTAATATTTATGCTCGCTCACCGATTAAAAAAACCCGTTGAATTCAATCAACGGGTTCATTCAACAGTATTACCTGCAAACTAAAACGGATACATCCTACTGTATTATTCCGTAAACATTTTATATTTTTCAATTTCTTCCTCAGTCATCCAGTGTACATCTTCAGCTTTAGCAGCTTTAATTGTGAAAAAGTAAAAATCTTTCGACCACTCTTTAGAATACCCTAAATCTTCGTAGTATTGAATATTTGGTCTATGCTCTGAACTGCTTTCAGGAAAATCGATTGCTTGCTTTCCATCACTATCAGACCAAGAATGCACACCTAATTTTACAGTACCCTCTTTTGTACGTTTTACACCAGCCAAAAAGAAATCAACTCCTCCCGATGCAATCATCCCTTTGTCTACAATATGTGTATTGATTCCTTTCTCTCTCAAAAGTTTACCAACTTTAAAATTTGTTTCGTCGTCATTTGAGCCTGGAACCTCAACCATCTTAATGATTTTGATATTTGGGTGACCTTCCAACATGTGTTTAAAATCGCCAAGTGTGCTCGATTTTATCTCACCTTTCATTAAAACGGTTTTGTTATCGGCTTGCACCTCAAAAATATCAAACTTGGATTGTAGCGTGTAGTCTACATCATCATCTTTGCTACATGATACAATACTTAAACCTAAAAAAAACAGTAAAATCGATTTTGTAATTAATTCCTTCATTGTGCTAATTGTTTAAAGATTACAATTTGTGTTTTTCAAGCTCATTGTAATCCTACATCTGTAATTTGCTTTATCTATACTCTATAGACAAGCGAAAATGATGACACACGTATTGGATGAAAGAAAATGGGAATTATAATACAACCAGAAAGGGGAAAAATTTCATTAACCACAATGCATCTTTCCCCTATACTCACCAAATCATTTTTTTATTTGGTTGTACCAATTAACAAATAATATCAGGTTTAACACTTAGCAATTTCAACACAAAAATGTGCCAAACCATCAAATTTGCTTAAGCTAAAAAAAGCCGCCAATGGCGACTTCTTGTTTGATCCATCAGGATCATGGAATTGTATGTAAGTAGATTATTTCTCAGATAGTAGAAGCAAGCTGGCTAAAACAGACAAAACACCAAACTTGCTCCATTGGGTAATCTTCCAAAATTTCTGACTGTTCAGGTAGCGATTCAAGCGCCCTGAAAGAATGGCTATCAGGCTAAACACAAGCAATGCCTGTATCATGAAAATGATTCCCAAAACAATCATTTGAATACTAATGGCAATGCCCGATTTGCTAATAAACTGAGGCAAGAATGCAATAAAAAACAAGGAAACCTTAGGGTTTAGCACATTCATCAAGAAACCTTTTCGAACCAGTTTGAATGCACCCATTGGCACTTCTTGCTTTATCGACTCATTCTGATTTCCATCGCCTTTACTTCTTAAAGCGGAAATGGCCAAATAGAACAAATAGGCAGCGCCTAAGTATTTTATTACAGAAAAAACCAGAGCCGATTGCTGTATGATAATAGACAAGCCCAAAGCAGCTGCCGAGGTATGCACCAAAACCCCAAGCGATAAACCTAATGATATGGCCAAACCTGTGCGCTGTCCGCTGCTTACACTCTCGGTTAACACAAAAATATTATCGGGACCAGGCATGATTGATAAAATCACTGATGCCGTTAAAAAAGAAAGTATCATCTCTAATTCCATTCTACACAATCCTTTCGTTAGTAATTACGAGCAAATTAAGTAGTATTAGATCAAATGAGCCTTAGCAATTCTCACATCAAATTGTGCCATTTGCATTTGGTTCAATCTTTACGAATGAATGTTTAGCAATTGTTCTTTCAATTCGGAAGGTTTACATCCCAAATGTTTCTGCACAAATCGACTGTAAGAACTCTGGCTGTCGAAATTCAATTGGTAACTGATTTCCTTATGAGTCAGATCTTCGACCAATAGCATGCTTTTGATTTCCAAGGCCAACAACTCATGTATGATTTGCAAAGGAGTCTTGCCCATTTTTTCTTTCAACTCGCTATTCAGTTTACTCAACGAAACATTCAGCATTTTTGCATATTCGGCAACCAATCGCATTTGCTTAAAATTGCTTTCAGCCATATCAATAAAGCGATCTATCAAAGCATCGTGTTTCGAACTTTCAGCCTTTTGTGGAAGAATGTCCAAAATCTGAAAAAACACATAGGCAAACAGGTGCCTGATTTGATGCATCTTGTACTCTCCTCCTGAAAAATACAGCTCTTTTAATTGTGTAAAGCCATTGTAAAGCAAATCGAAGTGCTCCAAATTGAGTTGAGTATAAGGATTCTTTCGAAGCATTTTCATAAAATCATTTTGAACCGGCAATAAACTGGCTTGCAAGAATTCTTTGGTAAACTGAATGATGATACCATTCTCTTCCCTCTTGCGCTTCATTAAATGCACTTGATTGGGCATTACCACATACAATGATTTTTCACTAATGGGATATTCTTGAAAGTCGATCAACTGCGATCCTGTCCCACCCTTTTCAAACAAAATGATCTCAAAATAATCGTGCCTGTGAATGCTGGTAAAATCATACACGGGTTTGTGTTCGATTTCTATCATTTGAAAAGACAAATGATCATGATTCGCATTTTGTAACTCCTGTATCTTCATCAACTCTTTTGTATTGGGAAAGGAAATGCAATCTAATTGATTTTTATTAAAAAACCCATATTGTACTTTCTGCATAAAAAACTGGCTTATAATAATAACTCCAATCAGGTAGATCTTCGATTACCGCTACTTAAGAAATTAAATGATAGTAGTAATTCTAAAATATACACATCTCCAATCGGAGATATTAATCTTGATTTTGTAAAACAAATCAACTCATAAACAAGCGTATTCCCAATAAATTTAAGTGATGAACAGTATCTTGAAGTGTTAAAATTCCTTATCAATTTTAACAATTAAAAAATTTATTTTTTTAGTATGCTTATTTTGAATGCTTTGAAAATTAATATTTGTTAAACTTCAATAAAATCGCAGGTTTCGTTTCGTAAGCTTAATTTTTTTGCTTAATTTCAGGGTAGAAAGATTAATCAAAAAGGCTTAACGAAGCCGAACATACGCGCAGAACAAAACCGGTTTACACTTATCAGAATATTAACTTATCCACTTGTGGATATTAAATATAGGAGGAATTGTGATGAACATGAAAATGCAATCCGTAGGTTTTAAAGCAGATAGCAAATTAGAAGCTTTCATTAACCAAAAACTTAAAAAGCTTGAGAAGTTGGAAAACAGTATTACCACTTACAATGTAATACTAAACGTAGACAAAGCTAGTAATAGGGAAAATAAGGTTGTTGAGGTGAAAATGCAGGTTCCAGGATCGGAACTATTTGCAAAAAAACAAAGCAAAACATTTGAAGAAGCAACAGATTTGGTAGCAGATGCACTTCGAAGCCAAATTCTAAAATATAAAGAAAAGAAATAACCCTCGAACAGAAACGGAGCCAATCGGCTCCGTTTTTTTTATTCCTTGAAACCAATATCTTGATGCGAACCATCACAGAATGGTTTGTTCTTCGAAGCTCCACACCTACAAAAATAGCAAGCATCTTCCATAGCTTCCCGCTTTCCATCTGACCTAACCAATGTGATTGGCCCTTCAACCATCAATGGTCCATTGGTCATTACCTCTATTTTTTTACCTGTTTCTAAAGCTTTTATTGGCCCCTTATCAGCCTCATCCTCTTCTGGAGAATTCATATAAAATGATAAAGCACGCGACGGACATTTTTGCACCTGCCTAATAATTGATTCCGTATCTGCTCCTTGCATTTTAATCCAAGGACGAGTTCCTGGCTGAAAAACTGTTGGTAAACCTTTAAAACAGATTCCGGCATGAATACAAATAGCCGAATCATAAACAACAGTTACCTCTCCATTTGAATATTCCTTTTTTGTATTCTTCATGATTTCTTGTTTTGATGTTAGATTGTCACCACTTAATTTACCACATTTTTAAAAAAATTGCAGATTTTTATTTCAAAGCATAAAAAAAGTTCTTACAACAATCTCCTCATCCTGAACCACCTGCAAAAACAAGCAAAAGCAGGCAAAATAAATTCTTACTTTTAGTATAAAAAAGCTCTTGCAGATCTAAAAAAATGTTCTACTTTTGTCGCAGACTTTTGAGAAACGATAGTCTTAAAGTCTACAAAAACACACGGGTGTAGCTCAGTTGGTAGAGCACTGGTCTCCAAAACCAGGTGTCGGGAGTTCGAGTCTCTCCTCCCGTGCAAGACCTTCCGAATTTTCGGAAGGTTTTTTTGTATCTATAAAAAAACAAAACCGCCCGAAGGCGGTTCTCTGTTTTTAATTGTTCCTACACTAATATTACTAACTCTGGTATGAAGAGTCACCTATCGGTGATTTCACACACGCTCTTTCAATAAATAATTGTCTGCTATTTCCTGATGACTTTCTCGGTTTAAATTGTTTTTAAATCCTCGTTTTGATTTCTTCGATTGAGGTCGTCTTCTCTTTTCTCTGGTCTGTTCAGCTCTAAAAGTTTTAGACATAACACCAAATTTTTAGTTCTTCAAAAATCATATTGTCAGATATTTTTACGGAATATTTGCCTGGGACGTTACAAAAAAATGTATTTGATATTCAATAACCTTTCTATTTCACTCAAAGACCTACAATCCTACTTCAATTTACACTTCCAAAAGTTCCTGAGCGAAGTCGAAGGGCCGAAAAAAAATAAAAGAGTTATCTTTAATAAAACCAAGCTCATATAATATGCTCTGCTTATACCTACATATTACAATGAAATGATGGTTCTTACTATACTGGTAGTACCAAGAACTTAGATAAACGATTAGAAGAACACATGCTTGGCTTAAGTTCTAAATTCACTAAAAAACACTTACCAGTAAAGTTGGTTTATTTCGAAGAATTTGACAGAGTAGATGATGCTTTCTACAGAGAAAAACAAATAAAAGGTTGGAGTAGAATAAAGAAAGAAGCATTGATTAGTAATCAAAAGGAAGAACTAAAATTACTCTCAGCATGTAAAAACAAAACGCACTACAAAAAATTGTAATGCGTTTGATATTGTAATGGCCCTTCGGCTTCGCTCAGGGACCGCTCCTACTCCATTTTGCAGATTCAAGGGTTCCTGAGCGGAGTCGAAGGACCTGTTAATTCAGAGGATTCAAAGCTACAGCAGCTGCATATCATACAGCTTCTTATAGGCTCCATCTTTCTCGATTAATTCATCGTGCTTGCCACGTTCTACAATTTTTCCTTCGTGGAATACACAAATTAGGTCTGCATTCTTCACAGTTGATAAACGGTGTGCAATCACCAATGAAGTTCTATTCTCCATTAACTTATCCAAGGCATCCTGCACCAATCTTTCCGACTCTGTATCCAAAGCTGAGGTTGCCTCATCCAAAATCATAATTGGAGGGTTTTTAAGAACCGCACGTGCAATACTCAATCGCTGACGTTGACCTCCTGAAAGTTTACTACCTCGATCACCAATATTGGTATCGTAACCATTCTCTGTAGCACTGATAAAGTCATGAGCATTGGCAATTTTAGCAGCAGCTATTACATCATCCATTGTAGCGTTCTCAACTCCAAAGGCAATGTTATTAAATATGGTATCATTAAAAAGAATTGATTCCTGATTCACATTCCCCATCAGGTTACGTAAATCTTTCATCTTGTAGTCACGAATATCAACACCATCAACCGAAATACTACCATCATTTATATCGTAAAATCTTGGTAACAAATCTACGAAAGTAGTTTTACCCGAACCTGATTGACCAACCAATGCTACTGTCTTTCCCTTTGGGATTTCCAGATCAACATTCTTCAAAACATTCTTTTCTCCATTGTATGAGAAGGTAACATTCTTATAATGGATAGAATTTCCAAATTCATTAACTGATATTGCATTTTCTTTATCGGTAATGGTAGATTTTGCTTCCAATAACTGATCGATACGATCCATTGCTGCTAAACCTTTTTGAATTGTATATGCTGCTTTTGAAAAAGCTTTTGCTGGAGCAATAATCATATAAAACATTCCTAAATAGGCAATAAATGTAGAACCAGTTAAATTGCCAGTACCATTAAGAATTAACATCCCTCCATAGCACATTATCGTTAACATTACCAATGTTCCCATGAATTCGCTCACTGGATGTGCCAACACATAACGACGCATCATACTATTCATGATTCTTCTGTAAGAGTTACTTTCTTCAGAAAAACGAACATGCATTTTTTCTTCGGCATTAAAAGCCTTAATAATTCTCAATCCAGATAAACTCTCCTCAATGGTAGATAAGATATCCCCCATTTTATTTTGTCCATCCCTCGAAGATTTCTTCAACGTTTTACCAGTTAAACCAATAATATAACCTGCAATTGGCAACATGATAAATACAAATAAGGTTAGCTGAACACTGATTAATAACAATCCAATTAAATAAACCAATATCATAATTGGATTTTTGAAGATCATATCAATGGAACTCATCACAGAAATCTCTACTTCCTGAACATCTCCAGTTGAACGTGCAATAATATCTCCTTTCTTTTCGGCCGAGAAAAAAGGAAGAGGCAATGAAACCATTTTATTGTAAATCTGCAAGCGTAAATCCCTTACTACTCCGTTTCTGATATTAACTGAGTGATATGAACCCAAAAAAGTAAATAATACTTTAAAGAACACCATGGTTAATGCAACCGCAGCTATAAAAAACAAGGTATACTCAGCACCATAATTATTCTTTACCACGGTTATGTAATAATTAAAATTGTGCACTGCTACATCTGTTTTCAGTTCCCAGGGCACTTTCTCAAGAACTGCAACATCTACACTTTTATTAAAAAATGTATCTAACACAGGTACAATTGCTCCCAAGGAAAAAACACCAAAAATAGCCCCCAACAGGTTGTAAACAAACATCATTATTGTATCTCCCTTGTAAGGAGGTAAGAATCGCTGAAGAACCTTTATAAAATCTTTCATTAATGATTAAATATGTGAAACAAAATCATTGAGAAAACCACAATTCTCTCAATAAAAATAGGCTGTAAAAGTACAACTCTTACAGCCTAAAAACAAAGTATTAACAAATATTAATGCTTTCTAGATTCCTGTATAATTATCAGGACTAATTGTCTTCAATTGAGCTTTCAAATCATCATCAATCTCAAGCGTATCGATAAATTCAGCAATACTTTCCTGAGTAACGTGAGTATTTGTTCTGGTTAAAGCTTTTAATGCTTCGTATGGATTTGGATATCCTTCGCGACGCAAAATGGTTTGAACCGCTTCAGCCACTACTGCCCAGTTTGCTTCCAAATCAGCTTCAAAAGCTTCTTTTGCAATAATCAGTTTATCTAAACCTTTCAATAAAGATTTAAATGCGATAATTGTGTGAGCAAATGGTACTCCAATATTTCTTAAAACAGTAGAGTCTGTAAGGTCACGCTGCAAACGAGAAACTGGTAATTTTGTAGCCAAATGCTCGAAAGTTGCATTTGCCAAACCTAAGTTTCCTTCCGAATTTTCAAAATCGATAGGATTTACTTTATGAGGCATTGCAGATGATCCTACTTCACCTTTTTTGATTTTCTGCTTGAAGTAATTCATAGAAATATACGTCCAGAAATCACGGTTCAAGTCAACCAAAATGGTATTGATACGCTTCAAGTTATCAAAGATCGCCCCCATATTATCGTAGTTAGAAATCTGAGTAGTTAACTCTTCTCTTTCTAATTTTAAAATATCATTCACAAAGTGATTACCGAACTCTGCCCAATCAACCTCAGGATATGCTACATGGTGAGCATTGAAGTTACCTGTTGCACCACCAAATTTAGCAGAACAAGGAACACTCTTCAATAAATCCAATTGCTTCTTCAAACGATAAACGTACACTTGAATTTCTTTACCCAAACGAGTTGGAGATGCAGGCTGACCATGAGTACGAGCCAACATTGCAATTTCTTTCCAATCTTCAGAAAGACTTTCCAATTTTGCAATCAACTGATCCAACAATGGGTAATACACATCATATACAGCATCACGCAAAGAATATGGAGTAGCTGTATTATTGATATCCTGAGAGGTTAATCCGAAATGGATAAATTCCTTGAATTTTTCAAGTTGTAAAGCGTCAAATTTTTCTTTGATAAAATACTCAACTGCCTTTACATCATGGTTGGTTACACTCTCGATATCCTTCACTTTTTGCGCATCCTCAACGGTAAAATCAAGATAAATGCTACGCAAGTCAGTATATAAATCTTTGTTAAAATCTTTCAACTGTGGAAGAGGAACCTCGCAAAGAGCAATAAAATATTCTACTTCAACCAACACTCTGTAACGTACCAAAGCGTACTCTGAAAAATACTCACCCAATACGTCTACTTTGTCACGGTAACGCCCGTCAACCGGCGAAATTGCTGTCAAACTTTGCATTTCTAAAATATTAAATGTCAATAATGGTTATTTAGAGTCACAAAGGTAATTAAAAGCTATGAAATGTGATAAATATGATGCAAGATAATAGATCACACATTTAAGTTTTAGGTTCTTTCAGTATTTCACTTTTAATCTTATTTTTGTTAATACACACAATTGTTATCTCACATCTATAAAAACATGAAATTTATTAAAGATTTTGGCTTTGGTTTACGTACTTACTCAGAAGCCTTGAATTACATATTCAAAAAAAGACTTGCATGGTTCTTTATTTTTCCACTGCTATTGAATATTCTACTATTCTGGATCGGATGGGATTATATCAATTCACTATCGGAATTCACTCAAAACTATCTACAAAATTGGTTGGATCTTGAAAATGCAGATTTTTGGGGCTCAGGATTCTTAAAAGCAACAATCGGTGGATTTATATGGATTGTATTTAAGGTGCTTTTCTTCCTGATGTTTGCTTATTTCGGTGGATACATCATTATTATTATCATGTCTCCGGTTTTCTCTTACTTATCGGAACGAACAGAGAAAATTAAAACAGGAAACGATTATCCTTTTGAATTCAGACAACTGGTTAAGGACATAATTCGTGGTGTTTTTATTGCAGTCAGAAACCTTTGCATCGAGTTGCTATTGACTGTATTAATGTTTTTCCTAAGCTTTATTCCAATCATTGGCTGGGCATCAGCCATAATGTTATTCTTCATTTCGGCTTACTTTTATGGTTTTTCCTTTTTAGATTATGCCATAGAAAGAAAAAGATTTAGCATTAAGGAAAGTGTACAGTTTATGAGAGAAAACAAAGGAATCGTAATAGCCAATGGATTTGTATTTTCTTTATGTCTTATTGTTCCATTCTGTGGTGTATCCATCTCTAGTTTTGCCGCAATAATTTCTGTTGTTGCTGGAACTTTGGCTGTTAATGAGATTTGGGAAAAAGAAAAACATTAAATCTTCTCAGCCACAAAAGAATTATTGCAACTTAATTGTTATCTTATATACAATAAACAACTAAAAGTACTTTTATGAATCATATCGGTAAAATTATTCTCTCATTATTGTTTTTGCTCATCAGCTTTGCTCCTAAAGCTCAAAACACTCCTGATTCTATAGTTGAATCGACAAAAAAACTAGTGTATAAATTTGACATTAAAAGAGAAATTGGTCCAGCTGCCTGGCGCCAAACAAAAGATGCCTTTGAGGAAGCTGATGAATTAAATGCTGATTTGATTTTAATTCACATGAACACATACGGAGGTATGGTAATTCATGCAGATTCCATCCGCACTGCTATTTTGAATAGCAAAAAGCCTGTTTATGTATTTATCGATAACAATGCAGCTTCGGCAGGAGCATTAATTTCCATTGCTTGCGATAGCATTTACATGAGAACTGGCGCCAATATTGGTGCTGCAACGGTTGTAAACCAGACCGGAGAGGCAATGCCTGATAAATATCAATCCTACATGAGATCTACAATGCGAGCAACGGCAGAATCTCATGGAAAGGATACTCTTGTTCAAGCTGGAGATACCATTTATAAATGGAAACGAGATCCTCTAATTGCAGAGGCCATGGTGGATCCAAGAACTTATATTGAAAATGTGATTGATACTGGAAAAGTACTCACCTTTACTCCTGATGAAGCCATTAAAAATGGATATTGTGAAGGCATAGCCAACAATGTTTCTGAAGTTTTAAAAAAAGCCGGAGTGAAAGAGTATACCATAAAATCCTACGAGCCATCTGGTATAGAAAAAGTGGTTGATTTCATGATAAATCCTGTATTGCAAGGAATTCTAATCATGATTATTATAGGAGGAATATATTTTGAATTGCAAACTCCTGGAATCGGATTCCCAATTCTAGCTTCTGCAATTGCAGCAGTATTGTACTTCTCTCCTCTTTACCTGGAAGGAATGGCTGAAAACTGGGAGATTATTCTTTTTGGAGCCGGAGTGGTTCTGCTCGCCGTGGAGATATTTGTAATTCCAGGTTTTGGAGTTGCAGGAGTTTCAGGGATCATATTCATCATTACAGGCTTGACTTTAAGTTTGGTCGATAATGTAGCTTTCGAATTTGAGCCTCGACATATCAAAACCATTGTAGCTTCCTTACTTTTGGTAATTTTTTCAATGCTGGTAGCCATAGTGGGATCTATATACATGAGTAAAAAACTATTTTCCTCCAATTCATTCCTTGGACATTTGGCTCTAAGTACTGTTGAAAATGCGGAAGAAGGTTACGTTGGCGTTGACATGAGTGCAAAAAACATGGTTGGAAAAATTGGAGTAGCCATTAGTGTGCTGCGTCCATCTGGAAAAGTAATTATCGACAACCAGATATATGATGCCAAATCGGAAGATGGTTTTATCGATAAAGAGACAGAAGTGGAAGTAATTCGATTTGAAACAGGTCAGGTTTATGTGATAAAAAAAGAAAGTGATGAGTAAAATCAAGATTCGAGAATATGAGACTCATGATTTTGCAGCTGTTCTCGGTTTATGGGAATTAACTGGTTTAGCTGACGAAAAACGTGCTGATTCAGCACTTACTATTGAAAAGAGCCTGCAGTTTGGAGGTAAATTTTGGATTCTTGAAGATTTAACCAGTGACGAATGCATCGGAACCATTTGGCTTACCAATGATTCCCGAAGGTTGTATCTCCATCATTTAGGTGTTCATCCAAACTATCAGCAAAAAGGATATGGTAGATTATTGAGCGAAAAAGCATTACAATTTGCCAAGAAAGCGAATATGCAAATAAAGCTTGAGGTACATGAGGAGAACAAGTATGCAATAAAACTTTATCAAAAGCTCGGATTTAAATACCTGGACAAATACGATGTAATGATCAAACGTAAACACTAAAATCGATAAATGGATTATATCAATCAACTCATATCAACTACAGAAATAACAACCGAAACCATATTTTGGAGATTATTATTTAGTTTTTTCATTGGTGCCATTATTGGCTTAGAGCGTGAGGCACATAGACAACCTGCTGGATTGCGTACCCACATCTTAATATGCATGGGCGCCACGTTAATCATGCTTCTTTCGATTTTTGTTCCACAAACTTTTCAAAATTTCCAAAATGGTGATCCTGGCAGAATTGCTGCTCAAGTAGTTTCAGGTATTGGTTTCTTGGGAGCTGGAGCAATTATGAAGTTTGGTGTTAATGTAAAAGGATTAACCACCGCAGCTTCCATATGGGTTATTGCAGCTCTTGGTTTAGCCATTGGTGCAGGCATGTATATTGGTGTATTAATAGGAACAGCTATTTTATTGGTTGCACTGATGGCAATGGATGTAATTGAAAAGAAATTATTTCCTGGAAAATATATCAAACGACTTCACATTCATATAAAAAACAAAGAAGTTTCTCCTGATGAATTTAAGGGTATATTGAAAAATCATAAAGTAGCAATTCGAACCATTGATGTGGAACAGCATTACGATGAAAATAAAATTAGTTACTACCTAACTGTTCAAATATCAGAAAGAGTTAAACTAAATGAACTAACTGCCGAATTGGGTAGTATTCCAGGAATAAAAAGAGTAAAATTGCAACAAATTCTATAAGCATCAGCTTGTATCACCGATACCTTATAAACTACTTGTTTTATGAAGCTATTAACAGCCGAAGGTCTTCTTAATTTTAAGAATCTTGAAAAAATCACAAAGAAGCCTAAGTTATTTGCCAAAGATGATGGGAATTTTTGGCAAGATCCATATATATCAGAACATCTTCTATACGCTCATCTTGATGATGATTCAGATCAAGGATCAAGAAAATACGAAAATATTATTCAAGCTGTTAACTGGCTTTGTTCCTATATGAAATTGCCTGAAGACAGCAAATACCTTGATCTTGGTTGTGGACCTGGCTTATACAGCGAAAATTTCTTTGGACAAGGATTTGATGTAACAGGAATCGACTTTTCTGAAAACTCTATCAATTACGCAAAAGAGCAAGCGGCAGAATTTGGCTACCCAATTCAATACTTGTGTAAGGACTATCTGGATATTGATTATGAGAATGAATTCGATGTTGTTAGTTTAATTTACGGAGATTTGTGTGTGTTATCACACCAAGATCGCGACAAACTTCTTAAAAAAGTTTATAAAGCACTTAAACCTGGTGGATTCCTAATATTCGATGTGTTTACCAAATACTATTTTGAAACAAGAGAACCTGATCAATCGTGGTACATTAGCGAAGAAGACGGTTTTTGGAGCGAAAAAGAACACCTGCTTCTTCAATCGCATTACAAATACAAGAAAGAAAAAATTCGTCTCGATAAATACACCTTAATTTTCAATGATGGTGAAATGAGAACTCATCACATTTGGAAGCATTATTTTTCGGTAAAAAGAGCAATTGCAATGGCCGAGGAGCTCGGATTTACAGTTAAGGATTACTGGGCAAATTTAAGAGGAAAACCATATGAAGATGGCAGTCCTTGGATTGGGATGATTGTACAGAAGTAAGCTAAAAAGCTTCTTATAATAGCGTGGAAAAATTCCTTTTCTCTTCTATAAGCTTGATTCTAAACACAAAATAAAAACCCGAAAAATATAATTTCTCGGGTTTCTATTAACAGTTAAACTGTCGATTTATTCCTTATACATCTTTTCGATAAGATGCTTGTATTTTTCCTGAATTACTTTTCTTTTCAATTTAAGAGTAGAAGTAATCTCTCCCGCTTCAATGGTAAATTCTTTAGGAAGAAGCGTAAATTTCTTCACCTTCTCAAATCTTGAGAGTTCCTTTTGTAATTCTTCGATCCTCTTTTCAAAAAACTCAATAATTTGAGAATTTGCTAACAACTCTTCAATTGAATCGAAAACAATATTTTGCTGAATTGCATATGCCTGTAACGGACCAAATGCAGGAACTGCAAGTGCAGTCACATAATTTCTACAATCTCCGATTACGGCAATTTGTTCAATAAACTGATCGTTAACCAATGTCGTTTCAATCTTTTGTGGAGCAACATATTTTCCACCAGAAGTCTTCATCAGGTCTTTAATTCGATCGGTAATCACCAAACAACCATTTTCATCAATTCTACCAGCATCACCTGTACAAAACCAGCCATCTTTCATTACTTCGGCTGTAGCTTCTGGCTTTTTGTAATAACCACGCATCACACCAGGGCCTTTCACCATAATCTCATCATTTTCACCGATTTTAATTTCAGTTCCAATAATGGTATTACCCGCAGTTCCAAAATCGATATTCTTATCGCCATACAAACTAACGGTAGCCATGGTTTCTGTCAATCCATAACCAACTTTCACATTGACCCCCAAAGAATGGAAAAACTCCAATATTTCTCTGGAAACAGGTGCTCCACCACAAGGTGTAAAGTTGATTCTACCTCCCATAATTCCACGAAGTTTACTCAGAACCAATTTATCAGCTATTCTATGCTTAAGCTTCAATCCCAATGGAACTTTCTTCTCAAACATCTGATATTGATTGTAGTATTTTTCGCCAACTTTTACCGACCAGTTTAACAGTGCTCGTTTGGTTGGCGAAGCTTCTGCGGTTTTATCCTTTATGCCAGAGTAGATCTTTTCATACAAACGAGGAACCGTACACATTAATGTTGGTCTTACCTCTTTCATTACCTCAGCAATTTGTTTTGGATCACGATTGAAGTATACCTCTATTCCACGATGGAAACAGAAGAAACACCATCCACGTTCGTAAACATGACTTAATGGTAAGAAACTAAGAGAAATGTCGTTCTCAGACACATTCAACTCCTTATCGTGAGAAACCAATACACTTGAGATGTTCTTGTGGTCAATCATTACTCCTTTGGGCTCACCAGTAGTTCCTGATGTATAAATCAAGGTAGCCAAATCATCAAATTGTCCACTGTAAAAACGTTCATCAAATGATTTTCCTAAGCCTGAGTTTTTCCCCATGATGATAAACTCATCCCAATACATAGATTTATCATGATCGGTAAGCTTTGTCTTTTTATCGAAAACAACAACCATCTTCACGTGTGGAACCTCTTTAATCAATTCCATTGTACGATCGTACTGTTCTTGCTCTCCAACAAAAATAACCTGAACTTCAGAATCTTGAACTATGTATTTTGCTTCGCTTGTAGAGTTTGTAGGATATATTGGAACAGAAATGCCGCGAACACTCATAATAGCTAAGTCTGCGGTAATCCATTCAGGCATGTTTTGAGAGAAAATAGCAACAGATTGCTTCTCCTTAACACCCAATTTCATAAGAGCTTTTGATACTTGTCGAATTTGCAAACCAAATTCATTCCAGCTTACACCTATCCACTTATTGCTCTCTTCATCTTTATAGCGCATTGCAATTCGATCGCCGAATTTTTCAATTCTGTCACGAATTAACTTGCCCCAATGTTGATACTCCATAAAAGTATTTTAGTTGTAAATCGATACAAATATAATCATGTTTGACCGATTTAAAAGATTTTCATTGAATTGTAGCGAGTTGTAATCTGTTAACCTTTATCAATTTGCATCATAATACGAACCTCCAATCTCAACAAACAAACTACACTTCAATTCCTTACACAAAAAACGATCATCAACATAAGCTAATGATCGTTAGAAGTATCTTAAATACAGAAATTATACTGTATTGTATCTTATCTCACATGAAAATCCAATAGTTTTTCACCTTCCAAATCTGCAACTAAATGATCTCCAATCTTTACAGGACCAACTCCCTCTGGCGTTCCTGTATAAATCATGTCACCAATTTTTAAGGTAAAAAACTGTGATAAATATGAAATCAAGTAATCAATTGAGAAAATCATATTTGCTGTATTTCCAACCTGAACCCTCTCTCCATTGATATCCAAATTAAAATTCAAATTATCAACCGATTTAAACTTGTTTTTAGGAATAAACTTACTAATTGGAGCTGCTCCATCAAAAGCTTTGGCCTTTTCCCAAGGCAATCCCTTTTTCTTACATTCAGCCTGAATATCACGAGCTGTAAAATCGATACCCAAACCAATTTCCTCATAATAACGATGTGCAAATTCAATAGGAATATTCTTCCCTACTCTATTAATTTTCACCACCACCTCCAACTCATGGTGAATATCCTTAGAAAAATCAGGATAGTAAAAATCATTATTATTTTTTAACAAAGCAGAATCAGGCATAGAGAATACAACTGGTTCCTTTGGTACCGGATTGTTTAATTCCTTTGCGTGATTTACGTAGTTCCTTCCAATGGCTAATATTTTCATTGCAGTAAATCTGATCAGTTATACAATGGATTATTTATTGAATCCACGAAGTTTAATTTCAGTTAGTATTTTCTTCGTATACAAAGGAAAATCGCTATTCATTACCCAACCATAATACCCAGGTTGCTGCTCTAAAACTTCCTCAACAGTTTTCCCCTTATTTTTACCAAAATTGAATCTTTCAATTCCTTTTTCATCGATGATAATAAATCCTGCAAAATCGGCATTCTTATTCTGCGATGAGAATTTCGCCAAAAAGTCGATATCATTTTCCAATGAATCATATTTATCCAATTGCGATTTAAGAACCTCGTAAGTTGCTTTGGTATCAGCCTCAGCACCATGAGCTCCTTCCAATTCCTTATTGCAATAAAAACGGTAAGCAGCTGTTAAAGTACGTTGCTCCATTTTGTGAAAAATAGTTTGTACATCAACAAATTTTCTTTTGCGCATATCAAAATCAATATCAGCACGCAAAAACTCCTCTGCCAATAAAGGGAAGTCGAAACGATTCGAATTGTAGCCTGCCAAATCGCAACCTTCCAAACATTTAGCAATGGTTTTACCCAATTCCTTGAATGTTGGCTCATCTTTAACATCCTCATCTTTAATACCGTGAACAGCCGAAGCATGAGCAGGAATATGCATTTCAGGATTAACACGATAAGTTTTTACCTCTTCATCGCCATTGGGATTAACTTTTACGATACATATTTCAACAATACGATCTTTTGCAACATTAATACCTGTCGTTTCTAAATCGATAAAGGCAATTGGATTCTTTAAATTAAGATTCATCTATATATTTATTCTATTTTATTTAGGATATAAAAATATAAAACCTAACAGAAATATGCTCTCTGTTAGGTTTTTAATATCATTATTTGGAATTAATACTGTTTAGGCATTAATCATCATTGGCATTAACAACATCAATACATCTTCGTCGGCATTTTCGTTATCGTATGGCAAGAAAATACCTGCTCTTGTTGGATCAGATAATTCAACCATTACATTCGATGATGAAATGTTTGAAAGGATTTCCAATAAAAATACTGATTTAAATCCAATTTCCAGTTCTTGTCCTTCATATTGACAAAGCAATCTTTCTCTTGCCGAGATTGAAAAGTCGATATCCTGAGCAGAAACTACCAATTCATTTGCTCTCAATTCGAACTTAATTAAGTTACTTGCAGGATTCGAGAATACAGAAACACGTTTTAATGTGTTATACAATTCTACTCTATCAATGGTAAGAACATTAGGATTGTTCTTTGGAATTACCGAATTGTAACTTGGATAATTTCCTTCAACCAAACGACAAATCAACTTGTAATTCGATAGCGTGAAGAATGCATTCTTATCATCGAATTCCACTTTAACAGGATTTTCTTCTTTTGGCAAGATATTGCGTAATAAAGAAGCTGGTTTTTTAGGCAAAATGAATGACGACTCCACATCAGATCTTCCATCTAAACGCTTATAACGAACCAACTTATGAGCATCTGAGGCTACAAAAGTTAAATCATTGTTACCCAACTCAACAAAAATACCATTCATAACCGGACGAAGTTCATCATCAGCAGTTGCGAATAAAGTTTTGTTTACACCCGTTAATAGAACATCACTCTCAACGGTAATATTCACCAAACTGTTCTCCTCTTTTTCAGGAAGTTTTGGAAAATCTTCACCATTCTGTCCAACGATACTAAACACACCATTTTCTGATGTAATTTTTACAGCCAAAGAAGTGCTGTCTATATCGAAAGTTAAAGGTTGTTCTGGAAATTCTTTTAAAGTATCAGTCAAAATTTTAGCAGGAAAAGCAATCACCCCTTCACCTTCTGAAGTTTCAAGAGGAATAGTGGTAATTAAAGTAGATTCCAAATCAGATGCAGTTGCTATCAATTCACCATCTTTAAGCTCAAAAAGGAAGTTATCCAAAATTGGTAAAGTGTTTTTACTACTGATAACTCTACTGATGGCCTGTAAGTGACTTAACAATTCTGTACTTGATACTACAAATTTCATTTGCATAATATTTAAAAGTTAACCTAAAATTCTATATTTCAACGCTTAAACAAGTTCAAAAACGAAACTTATTTTAGCACAGTATTAAGTGGTGAATATACAAATTTATTAAGGATTGACGATATCCTAAAGACAAAAAAGATTTGCCTCTTTTTAAATAAAATCAAAATTTTATTTAAAAAGCAGAGATTACCAATAATGTTAAGATACAAAGTTATTTTAAAATCATAAATATCTCTCTCATATTTATGACCTTGTAAATTTTCGTTTCCTCATAAAATATCTTAATACTCCAAAAATCAAAAGTAAAAACAAAGGCAAAACCACATTTACTACTTGCCAAAATAATCTTTCCGATCTAATTTTGGTTTTATCAAGCATTCTGAGTTTTACCTCTCGCGCTCTTAATTCCATCCAACCTTCGTTATCGCACAAATAATCAATACAATTCAAAAGAAAACTTCTATTTCCATATGTTTTTCTTGAATATCTATCGTATCCCAAAGCTTCAATCTGCTTGTTTTTTCCAACTCCACGAACCCTGTTTTTAATGATATCCCCATCAGAAATTACGATCATTTTGCTTGGAGTGCTTTCTGATTTAAATGATTTGCGATCGATTCCTTTCCAAGCTCTGTTCATAAATGCCGATTGAAATTTCCCTTCAAGCAAAACCGCAATTTTCTTTCTTCCCACTGCAAAATCTTCCGGCCTGGGTTGCTGATTCACAATATCCAAACTTACAATACTTGGCACCTTTTCCAATCGCGTATAATCAGAACTTGTAAGCAGAGTCGTTTTCTTCACATTAGCATTCTCTCCTACCCAATCAATGGAATTGGCAAATTCAGCTTTTACCACATTCAATTTTCGCGTAATCGGATGATGATCCGGTGCGTTTAACAAAGGCGAATAATACCATGGAGCAGGCGTAAATTTCGGTTTTTCTCCGGGCAAAGCAGTTTGAACCGGAATCAATTGTCCTTGAATATCCATCACCAAATCAGGATTAATCCTAACCCCATAAGTAAATAACTGGTCTTCGATATTTAATGGTTTATAAAAAGCTACTGTACTTTCTTTTACCTGCAGACTATCCATACTCGCCGACACTTCATCCACAAGCCACAGAATTCGTCCTCCATTCATCAAGTATTGATCAACCTGATATTTAGCCTCTCTGGAAAATTCATTTCGTGGCTGTGCAATTACCAGTGCTGAATATTTCTTTTTAGAATGATTCAGTTTTTGTGCTGAAACTCTATCGACCTCATATTTTTGTAGTAAAGAAGCTGTAAAATCGGCAACTTCAAATTCGTTCAATTCTCCTTGCCCAGTTAAAAAAGCAATATTTTTTGGTTGTTTACTTTGCAACATTCGAATGGCTTTTGTTAGCTCAAATTCGATGGTTTCAATGGAATGGTTCAGGTTTTCTTCGGCAGATAAACCGGTCACATTTTTCAATAAATGAACCGAAGTTTCCTTTTCCGTATCATGAACTATTATTCCAGGAACAATAATCTTTTGCTTTAAGCTTCCATCGGTAGTTCTTTCCTGCAAACTGGTGGGTTTTAATCCTCGTGCAGCCAACTGTTCGTACATTTGGTTCCTTTGCTTGGGATTGGGAATATCACTGGTATTAATTAAGGCATAGTTGATATTCACATTTGCATAAGCCTCCAATTCGTCAAGCATTTCAATACTTGCTTTCTGTAGCTTTTTAAATCCATGTGGCAAATCTCCTGCAAGGTAAATTTCAAAGTATAAATCTTTATCAAGAGAACTCACCAGTTGCTTGGTTTTATCAGATAATGTATATCTTTTCTCGGCTGTAAAATCAATACGAAAAAAATAAACTTGAAGAATTAGAACCAGAACTCCTAATCCAATTAATGAAATCAATAAATTGAGAATATCCTGCTTCCTTCTGTTTTTAATCATAGCTTTCTCTTTTACCATTTTCTACTCTTTAAAACTGTTTTTGTAATCAACAAAAAAGCCACAATTACACTTGTAAAATAAACCAGGTCTCTTGAATCCACTACTCCTCGAGAAATTGATTTATAATGTTCCTGGATTCCTAAATTGTAAATATCTGATTGTATATTCTGAAAAATGATCAAATCGGCTAAATAATCGAAACCGGTATAAAATAAAAAGCACAGAATTAAAGCAAGTAGAAATGCTACAATTTGATTATCGGTAACCGAACTGGAAAAAACACCAATTGCAATGTATACAGCTGCCAGCAAAAACAGACCAATAAACGATCCCCAGAAAGCTCCTGAGTCAATGCTCCCAACAGGATTTCCCAAATAATAAATCGAGAAATAATAAATGAGGCAGAACAAAAGAGAAACAGAAATAACCAAAAGGGCAGCAAAGTATTTTGCCATTACAATATCCACCTCCTTTAAAGGTCTGGTATAAACCAATTCTATGGTACCTTGTTTTTTTTCATCTACAAACAATCGCATACAAACCGCAGGAATCAAAAACAGATAAATCCATGGAGACATCCCGAACAGAACATCAAGGTTTGCATATCCTGTATCCAATGGGTTTGTTGATCCGGGAAATACCCATACAAATAATCCTGTTGCAACCAAATAAACTGATAATATCAGGTAACCTGTAAGAGAACTGAAAAAGGTTCGGAACTCCTTTATTAGAAGTGCTAGCATAAAATGTGTGTTGTTTTACTATACTACCACAAATTTGCAAAATTATTTTAGTAGAAAAAATTTGTTTTTCAATTCATTTAATTTACATAAATTTGAACATGAAAAATTGCCTGCTGCTTTTACTCTCTTTATTAATTTTCAAGTGCGGTACTGCACAAGAAAAGGATAATAACGATATATTAATAACAAGTATAAGATATCATTATGGTGTGGTTTTGCCCCATCATAAATCAATTCGTTATTTGATTAATAATCAAGTTAGTGCCATTGAGCTGAATTTTGGTTTTCTTCCATCAAGAAATCGATCATGGTCTAGATTGTACAATCAACCAGAAATAGGTTTGGGATTTTATCATGGAAGTTTGGGAAATGATAAAGTATTGGGAAATACGAATGCAATATTTCCATATATCAATTTTAATCTGAAAGACTACCAGAAAGGGAGTTTACGTTTTCAAACAGGTTTTGGAATTGCACATACAAAAAAACACTTTCACCCTACAGAAAATTATACAAATGTAGCAATAGGATCAGAATTCAATGCTTTCTTCAAAATTCTATTGAATGGTTCATATCATTTCACAAATAAGTGGTCTGCCAATGCAGGAGTAGGTTTTCAACATCTTTCCAATGGTTCTATTAAAGTACCTAACAAAGGACTTAATATGGCTACTGCAAGTATTGGTATTCAATATCATTTTAATGTTTTTCAAAGTCCTGTTAGGAGCCATTCAAATTTAATCCATCCAAAATTAAATGATGAAATTGTAATCATTTGGAACAATGGTATAAAGCAAACAGCAGAAAAAGATGATCATAAATATTACAAAACAGGTTTAAGCCTGGGATATTTAAAAGGCATAAATGCCAAACAGAAAATAGGATTAGGAATCGATCTCTTCTACGATAAATCAGCAAACAGAGGAAAATGGGATTTTGATCCTCAAACCAAATTTAAAGATCGTTTTAGCCAGGCTATTTTTATATCTCATGAACTAGTTGTACAAAGATTTAGCATTATTGCAAATGTAGGAGCTTATACATTTTTCGAAACAAAACCAGAAAAACCTGTATATACCAGAATTGGTTTAAAATATGAGATAAATAAACATTTTTTAGCCAGCTTAGGTTTAAAAGCTCACTTGGGAAAGGCCGATTATATTGAATGGGGAATTGGTTATAAATTAAAAACAAATAATAATGAGAAACCATAGACTACTAGTTATTTTAATAACATTCTGCCTTTCATCATGCAGTTCTTTTAATCCTTTCGAAAGAGAAGGAGAATATATTGAAAAGAGAGTAGATATAAACGGAGTAAGTGCAATTAAAAACTTAAATACTTTTCAGATTCAAATCATTCAGGATGATGAAGAATTTATTTTACTGAAAGGCGGAGAAAACCTGGTTTCAAAAACAAATGTTAGTGTTGCAGATCAACAATTGACAATAGACCATTCATACAACAATAATGCTCGTAATTTTGATTTAATTACTGCAGAAATTCATTTAAAAGAAGTAACTAAAATAACTTATTCAGCTCCGGCAAACATTTCAAGTATAAATAAACTTAGTGGAAATCATCTCGACATTATTGTATATTCAGAATCACAACTTGTTGAAACGAATTTGATTTTAGAATATGACAGCATGAAGTTTCACTCATTTGGTTCTGCAACTGGTGGGTTTAAGTTTTCGGGAACCTGCCCCAACACTAACTATACTCTTAATGGTGTAATTAATATTAAAGCAGGAGATTTACAAAGTAACAACATAAGTCTGGCTCAAAATGGTATCGGAGAAGCTCATGTTTGGGCAAAAGATAAACTCAATGTAACCATATATTCTAGTGGTAACATATACTACAAAGGAACTCCTGAAATTTCCGTAAAAAGAATTCAGGTTAACAATCAGAATCCAACTGGAGAAGTATTACAAGAAAAATAATATTTTGTTGTTTCACTCTTTTAAAGTAATTTAAATAGTGCTACTAACCCATCACATGTATTAATCCTTGGGAAGGTTACTTTGGTAATCTCTCAAATTTCAGGATTAACATTTCACATGTAATGTATTCAGAAATATTTCAACCCGCTTGAAATATTTAATAATTGGACGGTATGAAGTGGATTCTACTGATTGGACTTATCTTTTATTGGAATTGTGGCTTTGCTCAGAAAATTCTTGAACAAAGAACTTTAAGTACAAGCCTTATATATCATCATGGATTGAGTGTTCCTAAAACTCCGGAACTAAACTACCTCATTCAAGACAAGCTATCTGCCAAAGAATTAAGGATTGGAATCCATCCTAATCCAAATAAAAGCTGGATCAATCAATACTCAGTATGTGAGATAGGTATAGCCTATTATCAAGGTTCTCTGGGAAGTGATGAAGTACTTGGAGAAATAAATTCAATCTACCCATACATTACTTTTCGCTTGAGCAACTGGAGAAACCTAAACCTATTTACAAGCATAGGTACAGGAATTGGCATAGTTTCCAAGCCATTTCACCCTGTAGAAAACTATGCAAATAAATTAATTGGATCAAAATACAATGCCCATGTAAATTTAAATTTTCAACTAAAATATGAACTAGATCCCTTTAACCTAATTGGAGGCATCTATTTTAGCCATATTTCAAATGGATCAACCAAACACCCTAATAGTGGTTTCAACTACATCACAAGCAACATAGGAGTTTCAATAGATTGGGGAAAAAGAAAAAAAATAAGAAAGGTTGATATATTATATCTCAAGTTAGACAATGAATTCTTCTTGATTTCAAACCATGCTTTTAAGGAAAAAAGTGCTAACGATCCTCACACTTATTATGTGAGCAATCTATCCACAGGATACTTATGGGGTATTAACTCAAAGCAGCGTTTAGGATTTGGGATTGATTTATTCTATGATGAATCTATTAATCGAGGGGACTGGAACCTTTCTCCTGAAACTGATTTCGAAAATAGGATTTACCAGGGAATATTTATAGGACATGATTTTGTATTTAGCCGTCTTTCATTTTCAGCTCAAGTAGGAGTTTATACATATTACCAATCTAAACCAGCCTCCTCTTCTCTTTATAATCGACTTGCTTTCAGATATAAAATCAATAAACACCTGCTAATTAATCTTGGATTGAAAGCATATTTAGACCAATCGGATTATATAGAATTTGGTATTGGATATTATTTTAATAAAACTAAAAAGTCATGAAAATCATCCATTACTTACTCATTTTATTCTACTTACTTAATTCATCCTGTTCATTCATTAATCCTTTGGAAGACAGTGGAACAGAAACTGATGTGCTATTCGAAACCAAAACATTTAATACAATAGTACTTGAGGGTATTTTCTCAATTACCATCATTCAAGATGATAGTCACTCTATCTATTTTAAAGGAGGAGAAAATATCCTTGATAAATTTTCATTTACCGATCAGGAAAATACGCTGACTATAAAGCATGATTATAGCAATTGGCTACATAATTTAGAAATTCCAAAACTAGAAATTCATTGCTCCGAACTTAAAGAAATCAAGTTTCAAACTTCTTGCAATCTTCAAACTGAGGGCACTCTTTCAGGTGATCAACTAGCAATATTCCTGACAGAAGAAGCTGACATTGTAGAAATGAATCTAAACTTAAAGTTCGAAACTTTTAGCTTTGACAGTAGAGGATCAAGTTCTGGTAAACATACATTTAAAGGCATATGCAATAATGCTAATTTTACACTAAATAGTAGTAACAATATGTTCGCTAATGAATTGGAAACTGATAAAATGAGAATTGGTCACAACGGACTTGGTAATGCCCATATTTGGGTAAACGACAGCCTAAATGTAACATTCTACAATTCAGGCAATATTTACTATAAAGGAAATCCACACATTACCGTTAACAGGGTTCAAGTCAATAATCAAAAAGCTTCTGGCCAAGTTTTACCACAGTAATGTTATTGAGACTTTAAATCCTCAACAATCATCTTGGCAAATCGAGCAGAAGCTCCAGCTCCTCCCAATTTTTCATTTAACAGTTGATAGTTCTCAAGCATTTCCGAACGGTAGTTTCCTTCTTCTAAAATATTTTTCAACTCTTGTGTAATACTTTGTTTGTTACAGTAATGTTGAATCAATTCTTTCACAATCAATTGATCCATCACCAAATTAACCAAGGAAATGTATTTTACTTTTAGCAATCGCTTGCCAATTGCAAAAAGAATTTTGCCACCACCGGTGATATAGCAAACCACCTGTGGAATTCTTAAAAGAGCTGTTTCCAAAGTAGCAGTTCCCGAAGTTACCAATGCCGCTTTCGACTGCTGCAATAAATCGTAGGTTTGTCCATAAACAAATTTCACATCTCTATCGCCCACTACTTGTGAATAAAATTCCTTTGTAATTGAAGGAGCTGCAGCAACTACAAACTGATGATCTGGAAAATCACCAACAACATCTAACATTACAGGAAGTATTCTTTCTATTTCCTGCTTTCTGCTTCCAGCCAATAAGGCTACAATTGGTTTATTTGAAAGATTGTTTTTAGCCGTGAAGTCTTCAAATGATTCATCTTTATTTGGACGATTTTCAATGGCATCCAACAAAGGATTTCCTCCAAAACTCACCTCATAATTGTGCTTTTTGTAGAATTCCGTTTCGAAAGGAAAAATGGTAAACATACGATCAACATGTGCTTTAATCTTCTTTACTCTCCCCTCTTTCCAAGCCCAAATTTTAGGTGAAATATAATAATGAACTCGAATTCCATTTTCCTTTGCAAACTTTGCCATTCGCAAATTGAATCCAGGATAATCCACAAGAATCAAAACATCGGGTTTGTATTCCAAAAGATCCTTCTCGCACAATGAAAAGTTCGCTCGAATCTTTCCCAAATTCTTTAGTACAGTTAAGAATCCCATAAAAGCAGTTTCTCGATAATGCTTTACCAGTTCACCCCCTTGTGCTTGCATAAGGTCGCCACCCCAGAATCGAAATTCGGCTGCCGAATCCTCATTTTTTATTTCTTTCATCAAGTTCGAAGCATGAAGATCACCGGATGCTTCTCCTGCTATAATATAATATCTCATGGAATTCTGAATTATGATCCCGACAGTTATCGGGAATGAGTTGAGAATTAAATCCTCACAATTCAATACTTACTTGTTGATTTGGATTCAATCACCAAATCCTATTTTTCTTCTTTATCAGGGTCTAAAATCCAAAACGGAAAACCATTATGGCAAAAGAATACAATATGGTAGCCAAAAGCACTCCTCTTGCTGCTTTCAACAAATCGGTCTTAATAAACAAAAAGAAAAAAACTATATTACCAAAGTATACTCCCAAAGCCATTACTTTGGTATACACCCTATAAATTAACAAACTATCAATAAACTCTTTAATGGTCAATTCATCCTGGAAACGTACCACATAAGCCAACAAAATTGATAGTACTGGTACAAGCAAACCAATAATGAGTCCTAAAATAGTAGAATTAATCTTCGACTTCATAATCCCAGGTTTTAAGGTCTTCCACCAATTGGTGAGCTGTCATATCTATTTTTGTAGGAACAACAGATGCATAGCCATTATTAATTGCCCATTCATCTGTTTCTTCAGCATTCGGTTCTGCATTCTTAAAGTAGCCTGTCAACCAATAATAATCGCCTCCAAAAGGATCTTGTCTGTGATCAAACTCCTCTTTCCAACGTCCATCTGCCTGGCGACAAACACGAATACCATTTATATCTCCTTTAGGGAAATTCACATTCAAACAAACGCTTCTTTCCAATCCTTTTTCAAGCAAATTGGCAAAAATCTTTCGACCATATTTAATACTTTGCGAAAAATCAGCATCTGCACTAAAATCGTTAAGCGAATATCCAATAGAAGGAATTCCGTTCAAACAACCTTCGATAGTTGCACCCATGGTTCCCGAGTACAAAACACTAACCGATGTATTTGCACCATGATTGATACCTGAAACCAAAAAATCAGGAGTTCGAGGTAAAATCTTGTTCAAAGCCAGTTTTACACAATCCACCGGAGTTCCCTTACATGAATAAATGTGCAGATTTTCCTCATCACGAACTTTTTTAATTCGGATAGGCACTTCTACTGTTATAGAGTTTGATTTTCCTGAATTAGAACGGTTTGGAGCAACGACATAAATATCGCCAAATCCTTTAACCATTGCCACCAAAGCTTTAATTCCTTTGGCATTTAATCCATCATCGTTAGTAACAAGTATTATTGGTTTATCGCTCATATTTCAATTTTGATAATTGTACAAATATATCCGAATTTGGGGCAATAAACAATTCCAATCATACAGATTTAAAGTAAACAAAAACTTAAACACTTTATCCTTAGATGTTCTTTGGTACTTGAGTCTAAAATTTCTACTTTTGTAAGCTTGTAAACAGTAGACAAACTGCATCTGTTTACAAGTATAATTTGATAATTATCTGATAAAATATACATACAAATGAAGGTATCGTACAAATGGCTGAAAGATTATATTGACATTGATCTTTCTCCTGCAGAAATGGATGAGATTCTAACTCAAATTGGATTGGAAGTTGGCGGAATTGAAAAATTCCAATCAATTAAAGGAGGTTTAGAAGGATTGGTTATTGGTGAAGTAAAGACTTGCGAACCTCATACCAACTCAGATCATTTGAGCATTACAAGCGTTGATGTTAACGGCGAAGAACTTTTACCTATTGTTTGCGGTGCACCTAACGTGGCTGCAGGACAAAAAGTAGTGGTTGCCACAGTTGGAACCGTATTGTACGATGGAGATGATAGCTTTACCATTAAGAAATCAAAAATTAGAGGTGAACTTTCAATGGGTATGATTTGTGCTGAGGATGAAATCGGACTTGGACAAGGTCACGATGGAATTATGGTTCTTCCTGAAGATGCTAAAGTAGGAACTCCTGCTGCTGAATACTTCAACATTGAAGATGACTTGACCATTGAAATTGACTTGACTCCTAACCGTATTGACGGAGCATCTCACATTGGTGTGGCTCGCGATATGGCTGCATACCTAAAACAGCAAAAAGAGATTGATTACAAAATTCCTTCGGTTGAAGATTTCAAAGTTGACAACAACAACTTGCCTATCGATGTGAAGGTAGAAAATAACGAGGCTTGCCACCGTTACTCAGGGGTTTGTATCAGCGGTGTTAAAGTTGCTGAATCTCCAGAGTGGTTGCAAAATCGCCTTAAGGCAATTGGTTTGAGCCCAATCAACAATGTAGTGGATATTACCAACTATGTATTGTTTGAAACTGGTCAGCCATTGCACGCATTCGACTATGCAAAAACAAATGGTAAAGTAGTTGTAAAAACTCTTGCTGACGGAACATTATTCAATACTTTGGATGAAGTTGAAAGAGAATTGAACGAGAAAGATTTGATGATCTGCAACGACGAAGCCCCAATGTGTATTGCAGGTGTATTCGGCGGAATTGAATCAGGCGTAAGCGAAACAACTACTGATATTTTCTTGGAAAGTGCATATTTCGATTCAGTATTTGTTCGTAAAACTGCACGTCGTCACGGTTTAAATACCGATGCTTCTTTCCGATTCGAACGTGGAACTGATCCTAACAACACCATCTATGCAATGAAACGCGCTGCTCTTTTGATTAAAGAGATTGCAGGTGGCGAAATTGCATCAGATGTTATCGATATTTATCCAAACCCTGTTGAAGATTTTAAAGTAGAGGTAAGCGTTGAGCGTGTCGAAAACTTGATTGGAAAACAGATTGGAAAAGAAACCATCAAAAACATTCTTACCGCTTTAGAAATTAAAGTTGAGAAAGAAGATGGCGACACATTGAACCTTTTGGTTCCTCCATATAGAGTAGATGTAAAGCGTGAAGCTGATATCGTTGAGGAAGTATTGCGCATTTATGGTTTCAACAATATTGAAGTAGCATCAAAAGTGAATGCTTCATTAAGCTATGCTCCAAAAATTGACGAGCACAAGCTAAGAAACACCATTGCTGATATGTTGACCGCAGCTGGTTTCAACGAAATCATGAACAACTCGTTGACCAAAGCTTCTTACTACGAAGGATTGGAAAGCTTCAAGCAAGAAAACACAGTTCGCATCTTTAACCCATTGAGTTCTGATTTGAATGCAATGCGTCAAGGATTGTTGTTTGGTGGTTTGGAGTGTGTGGCTTACAATATCAACCGCAGAAATGCTGATTTGAAATTCTACGAGTTTGGTAAATCATACCAGCACTTCGTGAATCCTGAAAACGAAAACCCAGTTGACAACTATTTCGAGAAAGAACGTTTGGGTGTTTTCATGTGTGGTAACAAAACTGCAACTAGCTGGAACTTGAAAGAAGAACCAACAAGCTTCTACCACATGAAAGCTTACGTTGAAAATATCTTAAGACGTTTTGGTTTCAATATCGAGAAATTAAGAATTAGAGAAACAGAAAACGATCAGTTTACCGAAGGATTAAGCTACGGTATTAAGAAAAAGGTTTTGGTTGAAATGGGTATGGTTAGTGGAAAAATCTTGAAGGCAATGGACATTGACACTCAGGTTTACTACGCTGATTTCGACTGGGCTTTATTAATTCAGGAAGCTATGAAAAACAAGGTGAGCTATACTGAATTACCTAAATATCCAGCTGTGAAGCGTGACCTTGCCTTGTTAATCAACAAATCGGTAAGTTTTGCTGAAATCAAAACCATTGCTTTCAACTGCGAGAAGAAGTTATTGAAATCTGTTTCATTGTTCGATGTTTACGAAGGTGAAAAACTAGGTGCTGATAAAAAATCATACGCAGTAAGTTTCATCCTTCAGGATACTGAAAAAACTTTGAACGACAAGCAGATTGACAAGATCATGCAAAAGCTAATTAAGAGCTACGAAAAACAATTGGGTGCAGAATTGCGTTAATTGTTATCAAATAAATTATCAAAAGCCGATTCTTAAGAGTCGGCTTTTTTTATGAGTAAATGCTCCTTAAATTCCAAGTTTACATAGCTCCCTCAGATTTACAATCTTAAGTTTGTGAAACATGAAATTTACAGGAACATGAGAATTTAAGTTTTATATTTTTATCTGATTTGTTTTTTGATGCTTGGGGTTTGATTATCCTTTTTCTAAATTTGATGACTTCATTCTGAAACACTCAAAACATGAACCTTCTACTAATCTCTGTGGCACCAATTGCCATTATTCTATTCTACGTGTACTATCGCGACAAATACGAGAAAGAACCACTTGCGTTATTGGGAAAAGGACTGCTGGCTGGTATGACCATTACCATACCAATCATATTTGCCGAGAAAGCTATATCCTCTTTTCTTCCGCATATTTTTAACGGAAAAATTGGTTATGCCTTTGGCGATGCTTTTTTAGTAGCAGCGCTTTGCGAAGAGGCCTTTAAATTATTGGCGGTTTACATTTTGGTATGGAAAAACCCAAACTTTAACGAACGATTCGATGGGATTGTATATGCCGTTTTTGTATCGCTGGGTTTTGCCTTGGTAGAAAACATCATGTATGTATTTTCGAACGGAATGAGCACCGGAATTGCAAGAGCTTTCACGGCAGTTCCTGCCCATGCCATGTTTGGCATCATGATGGGCTATTACCTAGGATTGGCCAAGTTTTCGAAAGGCAGTAGACTTCCTCTATTTGTAATGGCATTCTTTATTCCATTCCTGGCACATGGTATCTACGACTTTATACTAATGGTACAAATCAACTGGGTACTAATCCTATTCTTCCCATTCCTAATTTATTTGATGTACAAAACCAATGGGAAAATGACCGAATTGAATAACAAATCAATATTTCGATACAGGTAATTAAAATCAGCCAAAGCTTGCAGCCCAGATTCGGCAGGAATCAAAACAGACACTCCTGCCTAAATATTATTGCTTTTTATCTAATCTGTATTACAATCGTAAAAAGCTCGTGTAAACAGCGCTCAATAATTCAATTCGAACTTCGATAATATCATAAAATGATCTGAAGGAAAGCCTCCAAATGCAGTAGATACTACCTTCGAACTAATGATAGAAAGCCCTTGCCCTTTGTAGTAAAGCTGATCAATTCTTTCTCCCCACTGATGTGTAAAACCCGGAAATGTATCAACATCCTTGTGCAAGGAACGAAAGGCATCTTCAAAACCATTGTTTAAAAGCTTAACCGATGCCTTATTATTTCCACCATCGGTATGAGGAATAGCATTAAAATCTCCACCAAACAAGATAGGCGTCTTGTTGGCATCGTTAAATTTTTCTTCATGAAACTCATAAACCTTAGGAAAGGAAGACATGCCATACCAATTGGACATTGCATAAATCTCTTGACTTTCGCTTAAGGTAATTTTAACTGAAACATTCATGAATTCCGTTTTATCCAAAACCTCTAGTTTCTTAATAGGATAACGACTCAATACAGAAATGTTTGAACCTTGAGAACAGTAATCCCAGTCTGATGTAGTAGCAAAATAATAGCCCAATTCAGCAGCTATAAAATCGCCCGACGAATAGGTTTCTTGCATTAACACAATATCCGCATTGTATTTTTTTAATAGCTCTGCTATTCGTAACCTGGAGTCCCATCCATCCTTTTTCTGAGTAAAATGAGTCCCGCCATGCCATATATTCCATACTGCAACGGTCAGCGTGTCTATTTTCTCTGCTACCAATTTAGCTTTTACTTTCCGGTATTTGCTATAATTATCTCTAATGGCTTCCGGGCCTAAAGCTTGCTCATAAAATGTGAGCTTATCGATTGAAAAATCGGAAGGATAAAATTGTTCTTCCTTACCAAATTGCTTCGCATAAAAATCATTGATACACACCTTTCCATTTTGTAAGTAATAAATTTTACTTACCGGCTTTAATGCTGTTAATTCATGATTTTGACTTACTGTATAGGGGTTGTAATATAAGGAACGATGAATGGAATTTACCTTTTCGAGTATTGCCAGCTTCTTCTCTCTCAAACTACTCTTTTCAGCTTCGTCAAGCTTGAGTTTGCTCAGATATAACTCTTTCGGATCAACAATCAAACTAAAAAACTCATCCTCGGCAACTTCCCCCACCTCTAATTTGTTGAATTCACAAACCAATTCCTGAACCTTCTCCTTTCCTTTTTTGATATCTGCCAACACTTCGTTCTCGTAGTCAAAGTCGTACTCTTTACTTCCAACTACTATTGGGGTGTTATTAAAAAAATCGAACGAAAGCTTGTAAATGGCTATGTTTTCCCCATCAAAATAAAGTCTAACTTCCGATAAAATATCATCATACGTCATCGTTATTTGATGCCACAAGCCATCAGATAATGGTAACTTATCGCCATTATCTCTTTCGTAATTCAATCGGCGTTTGCCAGAGCCAACAGACCAGCCAATGGTTCCTCCCGAGCTATACAAAGCCCATCCCTTATTTTTTTGCGAGCTGATTCCTTTGTTTAGAAATTCCTTTTGAGAAATTAATACCGTAGGTTTTGTAGATTCGCTCCTGATCCAAAACTGAACCGTAAAGCTCGTTTTTTCATCAAAAGGCAGGTTCTTTACTAACAAATGATTAAAATCATTGCCGGTGGGAGATATCAATAAAGCTTGACCGTCGACTCCTTTTTCATACGAAAAGCCATCTCCAACAAGATCGTATTCTCTACTTTTAGCATTCTCTTCAAAATCTAATCTCAACCTGCTGTGCTGACCATAGATTTCCGCATGTACCAGATTGGCAACTATTATTAACAGAGCATAAATTCCGATTCGTTTCATTTGGTACTAGATATTTTGGTTATTGTATTTATGGGTAACTCACAAAGCACGAGCTCCAAACTCACACTATCTGGGAAGCTGGTTACTCTTATTCAAAAATTGCAACAACTCTGGCTGGTGCAGCTGATGCCCCTTCAATTTTAAGTGGGAAAACTGCGACTTTAAAACCTGTATATGGAAGACTTCCCAAATTCACAAGCTGTTCCATATGACAATACTCTTTCCTTTGTCCAACTACATGAGCCTCCCAAAACAACTCTGAATTCTTGGTTTCTTTTGCCTTCTTTATCAAATGCTTCAACGGCAAATCCCAACCCCAGGAGTCAATCCCCATCACTTTTATCCCTTGATCAATTAACCACTCGGTAGCGTCAGCACTCATACCTGTCCCTTTATCCGGGAAATCTTTTGTGCCATTGTAAATGTCTCTGCCGGTATAAATCAAAACAATCATACCTTCCCTTATCGATAGCTTTTCTTTTTCAAGAAAAGCCTGAATATCCTCCACACTTATCGCATCAAAATCTTCCTTATGGCTCATATCAATCACAATACCATCGCCATAGCACCATTCCAAAGGTATTTCATCTACGGTCTTTGCGCGCTCTCCATTTACTGTAGGTGTATAATGCCAGGGGGCATCAATATGTGTTGTCGAATGCACCCCCATATGCTTGATGGTGTCATCTGCCCAACCCTTAAATCCTTTAGGGAACAAGCGCTTTGGCAAACCCAAAAAACGCAATAACAAACCTGCCTTTTTATGTGCCTTGTGTTTAATCTTAACCTTCATAAACCAAGGGTCGAACTTATTGTATCGTATGGGTTTTGATAAATCTACTATTTTCATTGTCTCCGTTTTTTTTACTCCAGTCAAAGCTGTTGCCTTACTTTTATTCTCTTTTGCATTCGTAAAAGACTTATTATAAGTTTACCCTATTAAAGTCATTTGTGCATAGTTCATACAACAAACTCTACAACTGCCAAAATAAAGCATTTTATTAATCAAGGAAAACCAACTACTTAAATATCGCGAGATTTAATACCTATGTAAAAATGATCGAAATCGATATTTATGCATAGGCACAAAATGTTAATTTTCTATACTTTTAAAGATTGTGGTTCTTATTCTTCCTACTTCACTTTTCATTGTTGTTCTATAATTATCCCAGAATATCCAATACTCTTCAGGAATTTTAGAATCCTTATATAATTTAAGAATCATTATTTTACCACCAGAGACAATTTGAATTTTAATTTCATTATCCGTTGGATGAGAATGATGAGCTGGTAAATGACACATTCTTCTTAATTCAAGTATAACTTTATCAGAGTCATATGCATCAAGCTTATTATTACCAATTCTAATAGTTAAATTTTCTTGAGATAAAAATTCTTTGACCTCTCTACCTGCATTATCAACTACAAAAGCACTTAATCGAAATACAAGAAAAGCGGATATTACCAACTGAATAATTAGTATAATTCCAGCTACCTTAATTTTTAAGTTGTAGTTTTTTATACGATCTATATGATTTTTAGAAGGATTATATGCAAGTAGAATAATACCAATTAAGCCTAAAAAAAAAGAGATTATTACCCAATATTCTATACCAACTAAAATTGTATCTATAAATTCTGTCATATGATAGATCATCAAAACACTAAATGAATAATTCCTACAGTTTGAATTTTGTAACTCCCTTATTATTTTCCCTCCTCAAACATGCGTCAGATTTCAATCTTCGCAATTCCTTCCAAGCTTATATAATCATTCAACTCCCCCTTCAATATACATTCTTGTAAATAAAGCATATCATTGCACCTTACAACACCATATCAGAGGTATAAAATGCACTATTTTACTTTCCGCCACTGAAAATACAAAACAATAATCCCTCAACAAAGCAAAGCAATAAATATTTTACACTGCATTATAGATTAACGAAACAAAGGATAATGTTGTCTGAAATATGCAAGCAACAAAGAGTAAGCTTAAAGAAATAGGCAGGCATTTACCAGAAACAGCCTCTCAGCTTCGAGAAGTAGGCTTCCCGCGCCAAGAAATAGACTCCCAATTCTAAGAAATGGAGTTCGCGGCTTATGCGGTTGACTTTCGCCCTTAAGAAATTGCCATGAAGTTCTGATCTATAGACTTCCACCTTCAAGAAATAGGATCTCAGCTTCAAGAAATGGCATTCAAGCGTTAATCTTTACACTTTCAACTTCGAGAAATGGCCTTTCCGTCTCGATCAATTGGGTCTAAGCATTAAGAAATGACCTCTCCACCTAGAGAAGTAGCTTCTCTGTTTCAAGAAATATACCTTACAATTCAATCTGTAAACATATAGTTTTAATCGATAAGGCTTATATTCTAATAGACACACTTTCAATCACAAAACATTCTAATCAGAATACAGAAATACAATCCATATATTTTGACAATCAACGATTATTATATAAATAGAAAACTAGAGTCACACTCCTCACATACCCATATAAACCATTAAATTTGTGAACATACACAATTCTCACTCAACAACAAAGCCTACAGACACAACACTCTTATGATTATTTTGCAATAATTTTTATGAATAATTTAAAAATTATTTTTAATTTCGAACTACCCAATTAACTAACCAATCATAACAAAATATTTTTAACCCTAAAAAATGGACAAATTAATAACAGCAAGAAGCAATGCTTTCCAGCAAGTGCAAATCAACTTAAGCAACAATCAAGCAAAGTTTGCTCACATCCCGGCAATGGGAAAAATGTTCACTAGCCTTACTAGCCTAATTGGTGAAACCAACGAATTAATCGACAAAGCTGAAAACATTCCAAGTAAAACTTCGGGCAATAAAAACTTGGTTCGTGCTGCTTTAAGCTCTGTAGCTTTAAAAGCGAGCAATATCCTTAAGGCCTATTCGTTTATCAGTAAAGAAGAAAACCTGAGCAATTTTGTTGATCGCACTAACAATTCCTACTTAACGAAGTTGAGAGAAAAGGAACTTTTAAGTTTTTGCAAAAACTTGCTCGAAAGAATTACACCACTTAAAACCGAGCTTGCCGATTATGGCTTAAGTGAAGAGATGATTACTGAACTGAGCACTAAAATTACCGACTACGAAAAGGTATTAACTGAACCTCGCCAACTGATTAACGAGCGCAAAACTACCAACGAATTAATCGAAGACAATATCGATCAGATTCAGAGCTTAATCAGTAATCAAATCGACCCGATGATGGAACTTTTTGTGGATGACAAGGAATTCTACCTGTCCTACAAATCAGCAAGAATGATTGTTGATCCTGCTACTCGCAAAAAGGCCGAGAACGTTGAAAGCCCAGAAGAACAAACTGAAGAATAGGGACATATAAATTAAATCACAATGAATACATTCAAAACAATTCTATTGATGATGCTATTTGCATCAGTAACACTAAGCTCTTGTAGCGATGATGATGATCTTGACCTTACAGGTGATGTAATCATCACAGTTGAAGGAGAGTATTACGCAGGGGGGACATATGAGATTTACACCGAAGAGGCAGCCTTAGTTGAAAGAACAAACTACTCTGCAAAATTTTACCCTCGCCCTGTTAAAAGCGGTCATCTATTTAACGAAACAATTGTTGAGGGATTAAATCATGGCACGTACTATATCAGATGTCTTAATAAAGAATCTTACAATGAAAGCGACCGGACTTTTCAAGTTACAGGGGGCAAAACTACCAGACTATCTGCCAGCTCGCTTGGTATCAAAGTAGTAGAATAACACTATATACAATTTTTCTCATATCATTTTAGTTAGAACACCTGCACTATTGAAAGACAGTGTGGGTGTTTTTTACGATTCTAAAATCTTAAAACATTGAACACACAACAAAAATTACTTCTCACACTCTCCTTTTGTGCTTTGTTTTTTTCCAGCATGCTTGGTTTTCGGTACCAAATCACACCAAATATTGAAGTAGTAGATTATTGGTTCAGACTAATACCATTACCAATTCTTGATTACAATGGCATTTCCGATTTAAAACATCTCGATACCAAATTACTGGGCTATGTACTTTTCCTGCTCAATGCGCTAATCCTGTTTTTTAGGGTAAAATACGACAGAATACTATTGCCAGCCTTAATCATTTTCTTATTCAGTACAGGCTTTGCAATTTTCTTCGAAATTTGGTCACTATCTCAATACCTGAATGGCAACTACGCCGGACAGTCATTGTACATTGGTCCTTTCTTGTTCTTGTTCAACCTATCGATAATAAAAAGTTACCCAAGACGATTGGAACTTAGAAAATATTCATTGTAAAATGAAATAAGCGAGCAGGATTCAAAACAAAGAACATCAACACAACCGGACTAAAGTGACAAATTATTTTAATACATAATTGGTGTAACAATTACTGGTATGAGTTCGTCACATACAAATACCAAACAAATCACACATGAAACAAATTAAAATTACCCTTACCGTGCTAATATGCCTTTTTATAAGCATGAACAGCAAAGCACAGACAAAAGCAAGCACTTCAAAGAAGCTGACCAAAAAAGAGATGATGAGTGAATTGAAAACAATTTACGACCAGAGCATATATCACAACTATGTAATCAGAAAAATTGGCAGACAAGCCTTCAAAACCAAAGCAAACTATTCGAACTTTATCGAATATGCCAAAATTGCTACAAAATCGCGCCGAACCAAACTACTCATAAAAATTGCCAAGAAAACATCTCGCTTAAAAAGAGAAACCCTCCTGCCTGTTGAAGCTGCAAAACTTGTTGACGACACCTATGTAAGAACCAAAGAAGTAAAACGCGCCATACGAAAATCGCATCGAGCTAAAACCGACAAGCAAAAAAAAAGATTTACCGAATACATTGCCTCACTCGGCAAATGGTAACACCTAACAACAAGGGCTGAATCTTTTTGATTCAGCCCTTGTTGTTACTTTAAATAAAAATCAGGAAGACAACGATACGCTTCTATCCTTTCTAAATCCTACAAGTAAGTACAATATTACCCCTAAAAGAAAGGCTGCCACATGGGCTATTGTCGTAATAAGCGGAAAGATTAATCCAAAATAAACATCCCCTAGTATCACTATCGCTATAGAAGCCAGTACAAACCATTTTGCATTCTTCAATAGCGAAGTTCCATGCCTTACCACCACAAGCATTAACATCCCCGCAAGAGCATTCCAAATAATAGAAATTCCCTGCACACCTAATACAAACCAGAAAGTTGATTGAACCAAAACGGCAATAATGAAAACAATTCCCCAGCGTTTCGCAATTGACTTTACAGCCGGAAGAAGAAAAGGCAACATGGCTATTACCAATAAGGCATAATTAAGCACAGAAAGTTTAAGATCTCCACCATAAGTGAGTCCATTAAAAAGGGTAGTAATGATATCATCCATACAAATTGAGTTTATAGTTTTGATTTATTTTACTCTGATGAAAAGGTTTAGCGAGAACTAATTTAATCAAAAAGAAACCCTAATCAAACCAAGCTACACCTGAATGAGCAAAACACCACATAAACCTCTACATATCAATCAAAATCCTTAGTAACCAAAACTAAAAAACAAGCATATATTTGGAGAATAAAAAAAAAGCCCACACCTTTGTTTCGTAATTTTACGAAATACGAAACACATGGAAGAAACAAAAGAATTTTATTCCGTTGAAGAAAAAAAACTAGCTAGGTATGCAAAGGCCTTATCGCATCCTGTGCGTGTTTACATCTGCGATATTTTATCGAAACAAGCATGTTGCTACAGCGGCGATTTAGCCGAAGAGGTACCTATTGCACGATCAACTCTATCGCAGCATTTGAAAGAATTAAAAAACTCGGGTTTGGTGCAAGGAGAAATTAATCCTCCTAAAATCAAATACTGTTTAAATAAAGAGAACTGGGCAGAGGCTCAGCAATTATTCAAAGAATTTTTTAAATAATAAACTATTAATCATGGACATTAAAGTATTAGGACCAGGATGTAAAAAGTGTAACACTTTAGCAGATGCAACCAAGAAAGCAATTGAAGAATTGGGAATTGAAGCCAATGTTGAAAAAATAGACGATATGGTAAAAATCTTATCGTATGGTGTAATGTCAACCCCTGCTTTGGTAATCAACGAGAAAGTTGCTGTTAGCGGCAAAGTTCCTTCGGTAGCTGAAATCAAGGAATTTATCCAAAAAGCATAAAACCCTAAGGCTGTTGGCGGTCAGCCGGCAGCTTTTAACCCAATACGATAACACTAAAACACAAACAAAATGAAAAAAACAATAACATTAGGTATACTGGCTTTAGGTTTAAGTTTTAGCGCTTGCCAATCGAACACAAAAAAAGAAACTGCAAAAGCTGAGCAAGAAACAGCATGCAAAGGTGACTGCACAAAATGTGAGAAAACCTCCGAAACAAAAGTAGCATCGAACCAAGCTAAGGCGGGCGTTTACTATTTTCATGGTGATAGAAAATGTAAAACTTGCAAAGCTGTAGGAGCAAAAGCCAAAGAAGTAGCGGCAAGCTTAAATGCGAATTTCTTCGATATCAATTTCGATCAGGAAGAGAACAAAGAGTTGGCTAAAACATTCCAGGCAAGTAGTTCAGGTTTGTACATTAAAAGTGCAAAGTCTGGAGAAATTCAGGATTTAACAACATTTGCTTTCCGTAATGCAATTAACGACACTCCTGCTTATATCGAAAAACTGGAAACTGTAATCAAAGCTGAACTTCAATAAACAGAATGGAATACTTAGATCAATTATTATCTCAAAGTAGCTTTCCAATCCTTACTGCGTTTTTATTGGGTATCATGACAGCAATTAGCCCTTGTCCTTTGGCAACCAATATCACTGCTACTGCTTACATCAGTAAAGATTTAAGCGATAAAAAGAAAATCTTTTTTAACGGATTGATTTACACACTTGGCAGAGCAATAAGCTACACTGCTTTAGGAATAATTCTGTTTTTCGGAGCTAGCAAATTCGATATCTCGAGCTTCTTTAACACCTATGGCGAGAGGCTATTGGGACCATTATTAATCATTATCGGAGTCTTCATGCTCGATATAATTTCCATCAACTTTCCAGGAGTTAGTTCGCTTACCGATAAGTTGAATGGGGAGAAAATGAGAGGGAAATACTGGGGCGCTTTAATAATGGGAATGGTTTTCGCTCTGGCTTTTTGTCCTTACAGTGGGGTATTGTACTTCGGAATGCTGGTGCCATTAACCGTAGCCTCTGCCGACGGATTGTTCTTACCAATAGTTTTTGCTATTGCAACCGGATTGCCGGTAATTATTATTGCTTATTTATTGGCTTTTACGCTTTCAGGAGTAGGCAACTTTTATAACAAAATTAAAAATTTCGAATACTGGTTCAGAAAAGTGGCAGCATTAATATTCATTGCTGCAGGATTGTATTTCACTTACATTTTCTTTATCCAATAAACCGATATCAGTTTTTAGAATATCATGATCAAATCAATTCAAATTACAAACAGAAATCAGATAATATTGGTTCTATTATCATTACCAATTTGGTATTTTCTATATGTGAACCTTCAGAATATTGTTGATTTTCTTACCTATACGGTTTTCGGAATGAACAAAGAGGCTCACTTAACTGAAGCTGTTAACTTTTTCATATTCGAAACCCCTAAAGTATTTATGCTATTGGTATTGGTTATTTTTGGTGTAGGAATTATTCGTAGTTATTTCTCACCAGAAAAAACGAAAAACTTTCTTGCTGGAAAATCAACATTTTTTGGCAACGTAATGGCTGCTTTACTTGGTGTTTTAACTCCTTTTTGTTCTTGCTCTGCCATTCCTTTATTCTTAGGTTTTGTTGAAGCAGGAGTACCTTTAGGTGTAACTTTCAGCTTCCTGATTGCAGCTCCATTGGTAAACGAAATTGCTTTAGGAATGCTGGCAGAAGCTTTCGGATGGCAAACTGCACTTCTTTATACATTTACAGGTTTATCAATTGCCATTCTTGCAGGTTGGTTAATTGGTGCTTTAAAACTTGAAAAGTATGTACACGAGTGGGTTTACGAAGTTAAAACAGGACAAACTGAAATTGACACAACCAATCTATCTTTTTCGGAACGTATTCAATCAGGATTAAACTCGGTAAAAGAAATTGTTGGTAGAATTTGGATATACATTGTTGCCGGAGTAGCAATTGGCGCCGGAGCTCATGGTTATGTACCTGAAGATTTCATGGCCAACCTAATGGGTAAATCAGCATGGTATTCAGTTCCATTGTCCATTTTTATTGGAGTTCCAATGTATTCTAACGCTGCAGGGATTATTCCAATCGTAGAAGTATTGGTTGCAAAAGGAGCTGCTTTAGGAACCACTTTGGCCTTTATGATGTCGGTTATCGGATTATCATTGCCTGAGGTTATTATCCTGAAAAAAGTACTTAAAATGCCGTTAATATTGGCATTTGTAAGTATTGTTGCTATCGGAATTCTTATAGTTGGATTTATTTTTAACTTTATCTACTAAGATTTGGTATGAGATAAAGAAAGCAATGCATAGTCATTCAAAAAATACAAGTAACTCAAACCCTATCGTACTGTTCGATGGGGTTTGTAATTTTTGCAACACCTCTGTTCGTTTTGTGCTTGCATACAATCGAGCAGAAAATATTCATTTCTCTCCACTCCAATCTGATTTTGCGAAACAATTGCTTACTGAACACAATCTATCTTTCGATGAGATGAATACCGTAGTCTTCATCGAAAACAACAAAGCTTACACCAAAAGCTCTGCAGCTTTTAATATTGCAAAACATCTAGCCTACCCTTGGAGAATACTCTATTACTTCAAATACCTACCTAATGCTATTACCGATTGGGGTTACGATCTGATTGCCAGAAACAGATATTCCTGGTTTGGTAAAAAGAACCAATGCATGGTTCCTAAGCCTGAATGGAGGAAAAGGTTTTATGAGTAAAATTTGGAGTACTCAATATTGAAATAGTCTCTCGCTGATCTTCGCAGATTAAGTAACGAAGGTATTAAATTATATCATCAAACAGCTTAATTTATTAATAGAATTTGACTGCTCAAGCCGTAAGGCTCTTACTTTCTACATATAAGCAGCTTGTCCTTCCAATGCCCTTCAAACCAAGTAGTACATTAAATAAAGTATACATTCACACTTTCTAATCTACGATAATCAGATCCTTCATAAAAATCAGTATCTAAAAACAAAAAAACCGGAATCCTAAGATCCCGGTTGAATGTATTTTCTTGATTTGAATTAGTCTCCAAATGCAATACCAACACCTTTTGCAGTAGCAACAAGGTTCGATTTTGGATCAACCAAGTTTTGCTGGCCAATAGCCTCAGGAAGAGGAACACCAACAACTTCTGGGTGACGGTAAGCTACCATCTGACCAAATTTACCTTCCAAAACCATTTCGAATGCCTTAACACCGAATTGAGTTGCTAAAACACGGTCGTATGCTACAGGAATACCTCCACGCTGTAGGTGACCCAATACAGTAGTACGAATATCAGCTTCAACACCAGCGGCTTTTAATTCAGCAGCCAAACGATCAGCAGCACCACTTAACTTCAAGTTAGGGTTTCCAACTTCAGTACTTTCTTCAGCTAAAGCTTCACCACCTTTTGGCATAGCACCTTCAGCAACTACGATAATACCGAAACCTTTTCCTTTCAAGAAACGAGTATCCAATTTCTCTTTTACTTTCTTGATATCGTAAGGAATTTCAGGAATCAAACAAGCTTCTGCACCACCTGCAATAGCAGCACTTAATGCAATCCAACCCGCATCACGTCCCATAGCTTCCAAAATGAAAACACGGTTGTGAGAAGCAGCAGTAGTTTTCAACTTATCAACAGCTTCGGTACAAATTTGTACAGCAGTTTGATAACCGAAAGTAAAATCAGTAGCCGAAAGGTCATTATCGATAGTCTTAGGTACACCAATAATGTTTAATCCTTTTTCGTAAAGAGCTTGTGAAATTTTCTGAGAACCATCACCACCAATGCTAATTACAGCATCGATTCCCAAATATTGTAATTTACGGATCATTTCATCCGAACGGTCAGCTGATCCCCAAGAACCATCTTTGTTTTTCACTGGCCAAGCAAAAGGACCTCCTTTTGTAGTTGTTCCGATAATTGTACCCCCTTGGTAGTGGATACCTTTAACCGCAGCATCATCTAATATCTTAATTTCAGTCGGTTCCTTCAAAATTCCGTCGAACGACTGAATACTTCCTACAACTTCCCAATCTTTTTCTTGAGCTGCACGTTTCACAACGGCGCGAATCACAGCATTCAAACCAGGGCAATCACCACCTCCGGTTGCAACTAATACTCTTTTCATAATTGTCAATTTAATATTTCAATCAATTTGCTTGGCTAGCGCGGCTAAAATAAAAATATTTTTCCAAACCGAAACAAACAATTTCACTGTCAGTGAATTGCAATCGATTTCGAAATTGCTTTTTATAATGAATTTGAATTATTAATTTTAAAATACACAAAATCGATATTTAGTATAAATCGAATATCTGTGTAAAGATTAAAATAAAATAATCATTTGGTTCAGAGGTGAAAGATCACCATACAATTTAGGATAATTAACAGGGATAGAAAAGTAAAATTAAACTAGCAATCATGAAAATTAAAATATTTAAGGGAGATATTACCAAACTGAAGATAGATGCCATTGTAAATGCAGCAAACAGAAGTCTACTGGGAGGTGGTGGAGTTGACGGCGCAATACACAGAGCTGCCGGTCCGGAACTATTGGAAGAATGTCGTATACTTAATGGGTGCTCAACAGGAGAAGCCAAAATCACGAAAGCATATAATTTGCCTTGTAGGTATGTTATACATACCGTTGGCCCAGTTTGGAGCGGAGGCAAATATGATGAAGATCAATTGCTAAAAAGTTGCTACAAAGAAAGCATAAAGCTTGCTGAGAAGTATAAATTGCAAAGTATTGCTTTCCCAAATATCAGCACAGGTATATATCGCTACCCAAAAGAGGAAGCTGCCGAGATTGCCATTAAAACCGTCCGGAAACAATTGGAAAAATGCAAGTACCTAAAAGAACTTGTGTTTTGTGTATTCGATGATGAAAACTTAAAACTTTACAATGAGTTACTTTAAATAGAAATGGTTTCTTCTACCGTTTCATTATGATTCCATCGCTTGTATTTGCCCCAGTTCAACATTTTTGTATATCCCTTTTCTTCTAAAAAGATAATTACATTTTGTGTTTTAATGGTTAAATCACAATACAATATTAATGCCTTGTTTTTAGGAATTTTAGCGTACCATTTTTCAACATCATGATGCGGAAAGTTTTTGGCATTGGGAATATGCCCCATTAAGAAATATTCCTCTTCCCTTACATCCAATATCCAAATATCATCTTGCTCTTCCTGCGTAAGTTCCAAAAGGGTATCTGGATTCAAAAACTCTTTCAAACTCTCTCCTTCTGAAGATGTATAAGCGAAATAATTTGGCACATGAATAAAATACCAATACACGCCAAACCCAACAGCAACAACTGATACAATTAATAAAATTAAATTCATAGGCAGTAAATCAACACCGAAAAAATAGTCTGTTCTAATGTGATTTGCAAAAAAAAATCCCCTTCAAGGAGATTTTAATTTTATTCTGTTTAATAAATTGACATCGTATACAATTATCTTTTCATTGTAGCAATAAAGGTATCGCTATCAAGGAAAAAGTCAAGTGCATCATTGATTGATGGCAAAATTACATCAACATGATCGATAATATCTTTATGAATTCCTTCTGCCTGAAGCGTAGCTACAGAAATTAATGATTGAACGAACAATCCTATATCAATACGAGCATTACCAATAGCTGCAACATTTTGACTTCCCAAAGAAAGCAATACATCTTCTTTTTCTCTGGAGTTGCTCGCTTCATAATAAGCTATACCACTCGACAAAGCCAGATCTCTTGCATTTCCACGTTGGTCTGATGAAATCATAACCACGTTAACTCCCAACATTTGTAAACGATGAATTCTTTCCACCACACCAGGAACCATCTCCCCTTTAACGGTTAATGTTCCATTCGAATCTACCACCAAGGTATCGATAGTAATCGTTCCAACACCTGGAACCGCATAATTTAAACTCATAGATTAATGTTTTAATTTCAATCACAAAATAATGTTTTTTAAACAAATTTCACAAGTTTAAAAACACAATAGATTGCCCCCAACTCCTGCAAAATGTGTATTTATACCATTTTTATATTGATTTAAAATCGGTAACTAAGACCAATTGAAAAGTTCTCTTTAAACTGAACTTTCGACCCAGTATCATCATCAGAAATTAAATGGGTTGAAAATTTTGATAGTAAATACTGATTTATTGGCATGGTTAGACTCACTTCCCAATCTATATCAACATTCTTAGGCTTTTCACTATAATTTGAATAAAGTGTAAGCTTATTAATTAATTCCAAATCATCCCAAAATTTCAATTTATGAGAAAGGTTTACATACGACCCCACCTCTTTTTTAACTTTCTTGTCTTTATCCACACCATAAGCCGTTTGATCGATAATTGCTGTATCCTTTACAATAGTATATTTGGCTGAAAGTGGTGAAAGAAGAACTGAAAAATTCTTATTGGGTTTGTAATCCATACCGACAGAAGCAATAATATAAGCTGGAGCAAAAAAGTTTGATTTTAACACTCGTGGTCCATCACTTGGATACGAATAACCTTTTACCATTTGAGTTTTTAAATTGAACTGAGCTGAGTAATACCAATTCTTCACCGCTTTTTGTCCATATTTGGTATTAAACTCAATTCTATCTTCGTTCTTTCTAAACCCATCTTCACCTGATTTTAACAAACCATATTTTACTTTCAGGCTGTTGTCCCAGGTATGCTTTCCTCTTTTGTAATTTGCAAATGCCTCAAGTGTTGAAGTAGTAGCCATGGAACTCTCTCCACCTCGCGACCAACTATCACTTACATGACCTTGATTAAAAGCCATACCAACAGTTGCTCCAACTTTCCAGATTTGAGAATAACGTTTGTATTTACCCAGTTTGGCTAATGCATATTGATCTGCTCTTTCTTTTTTCTCTAACAATACTCTTGTTCCTCGAACTTTTGAACGCTGCACCGATTGTTGATAAACATCATCATCAACCAAAATTCTCACCGAACGATCCGAGGTATTCTGTATCCAAATACCGATAGAATCTCGTTTATTCTTTTTCAGCCAAAATCTCTTGTAGTCCTGTTTTCCATTGTTGATCCAAAACTTTACAGAGTCATTCATAAAGTTACGAACGCCCAGGAATACAGAGTCTCGGCTAATCTCTCTTATCCATTGGTGTACCGGATCATGTTCCACGTAATTATAAAGTTCATCCAAGGCTTCGGTCTTCCAGGTTTCATGAATTTCATTTTCGTCTATAACTGGCAAATCAGGTTGATAGCTTAATACCTTTTCAAGTTCTATTTGCTTTTTAACTTCTCTTAAAGCCTCTTCTGTTTTTCTCTTTTCTATATAATCCTTAAGGTAAAAAACCATATTTCGGATGCTATCATTCCCCACATACTGAAGCAAAGTATTTACCGCATTACGAACAGAATCGGTTTGATGTTGATTTGGAGCATAGTCCACTGCCAGTTCACGAACAATAAACCTGAATCCAACATTTTCAATATGATTTAAAGGATCTTTTATAGGGTGTAAAACAGAATCGTGCGTAAAATGCCTTAACGAATCAGTTCTATTGTGTTTTATTTTATAAACCGACTCTTCAAACCGAATGGTATCCAGAAGCAAAGAGTCTTTCTGCAACTGTGACGTACTTTGAGATAACAAAACAAATGGCTGAATTACAATCAGCAATACAAGAAAATATCGAATCATTGGGCGTAGCTCTGTTCGGATTAATAATATGGGCTTTTGGAACATACACTAACCAAATACAATTCTATCATATTTGGTTTGTGCAAAAATGTCAAATTTATTTTGTTCTTAAAAGCATTTGTGCGGGCAATCTATTCAAAAAATGGACCAAAATATCGTTTACATTTAAAGGTTCCTCAATTCAATCGTTTGCATATTTTTAGTCCTTAATTTTTGTTTCAATCCAAAAAGTTTTATTTTTGACCAATCAGTAGAAAAATCAGAAAGCATGGAAATTAAATTTCAACTTCCTAAACTGACACACAAAGTCTACCTTAACATCAAAAACAGAGACGAGTTTCACTTCTAATCCGTCTCAGGACATTTCTGTCCCATTTTTTAATACAATAGCAATTTTTTGATCAGATTACTACAACTGGTCTGTTCTTGTTGCATATCTGTATTTCATTTTTTGGCTAACTCAATATCACAACAATGTAATTGATTGATTTGTAGTATCCACAAATATTTTGGGTACCATAAACCGAACCAAAGCCAATACTAGTAACAAACAATATATTAAGCAATTAAATAAAAAATTATCATGGAAATTCCATTTGCAGAATCATACAAAATCAAGATGGTTGAAACCATCAGAAGAAGTACTCGTGAAGAAAGAGAACAATGGTTAAAAGATGCCAACTACAACTTATTTAACCTTAAAAGCGATCAGGTTTTTATTGACTTATTGACCGATTCAGGTACAGGTGCAATGAGTGACAAACAATGGTCAGCTATGATGTTAGGTGACGAAAGTTACGCAGGTGCTCGTTCATACTACAACATGAAAGAAGCATTAAAAAACATCTTGGGATTCGATCACTTCCTGCCTACTCACCAAGGACGTGCTGCTGAGAATGTATTGTTCTCTGTTTTGGTAAAAGATGGTGATGTGGTTCCTGGAAACTCTCATTTCGACACAACAAAAGGTCACATCGAATTTAGAAAAGCAAAAGCTATCGACTGTACTATTGATGAAGCTTTCGATACTGAAATTGATCACCCATTTAAAGGAAACCTTGACCTTGTTAAATTAGAGTCGGTTCTTTCAACTTATCCAAAGGAGCAAATTCCTATGATCATTGTTACTGTGACTTGTAACACATCAGGAGGTCAGCCTGTTTCTATGGCTAATATTAAAGCGGTTAAAGAATTGGCAGACAAATATGAAGTTCCTGTATGTTTCGATTCAGCTCGTTTTGCTGAGAATGCATACTTCATTAAAACTCGTGAAGAAGGTTATGCTGACAAAACAATTAAAGAGATTGTATTGGAAATGTACTCGTATGCTGATATGGCAACCATGAGTTCTAAAAAAGATGCAATTGTGAACATGGGTGGTTTCATTGGCATGAAGAGTGAAGAACTTTGGAAAAAAGCTTCTACTTATAACATCATGTTCGAAGGATATGTTACTTATGGGGGTATGTCAGGTCGCGACATGAATGCATTGGCTCAAGGTTTGGATGAAGGTACCGAGTTCGACTATTTAGAAACTCGTATCAAACAGGTTGAATACCTTGGAGGAAAATTGGACGAGTATGGCATTCCATTCCAAAAGCCAATTGGTGGTCATGCTATTTTCGTGGATGCTAAGAAAATCTTATCTCACATTCCAAAAGAAGAATACCAGGCACAAACTTTAGGTTGCGAATTGTATTTAGAAGCTGGTATTCGAGGTGTTGAAATTGGAACCATTTTAGCAGATAGAGATCCTGAGACCAGGGAAAATCGTTACCCGGATTTAGAATTGTTGCGTTTGGCTATTCCTAGAAGAACCTATACCAACAATCATATGGATGTAATTGCGGCAGCTCTAAAAAATGTTTACGATCGCAGACACGAAATCAAGCATGGTTTCAAAATTGTTGATGAAGCTCCAATTATGAGACACTTTACAGTGCAGTTGGAAAAGATCGACTAAGTCAAAATCACAACTACATATATGATCAAGGCTCCCTTCGAGGGGCTTTTTTTATGCGTTCGAATAAAGAAATCATTCTTTAATAATTTTTATTTTTTCAGAACTTCAAAATTGCTTAATTTTAAGAAAGATCAATATATCAACAAAATAAGAACACTAATCCTTATTTTCAATAAGAAAAAAAAGAAGCAAACTCTAACCTAAATTAACGAACTATGACTACAATTGATCTTAAAGTAACTTTACAATTAAACGAAGAGGATTACTTTAAAGTTGGTGATCACATCTTCACGAAAAATGACAAATTAAAATCTATCGAAGAAAGATTACACTTCTGTGGATCATCCGCAATTAAAGCCTTCAAAGAGTACGAAAGTTTATTGACTATGGAAATCATGGACAATTGGTCAAAGCTGATCAAAGCTTTAAATCAAACCACTTCGTGCTGTGCCGTATGGGATAATCGAAAAATTATCCAGGAATTGGTTGAAAAGAGAGACCACTCTGTATCATGGTATGTTAAAAATTGTAGAATCTGCTAACTGCCCAAAAACTAACAATTGAAAAGACTTTCCTTTAGGAAGGTCTTTTTAATTTAAACAACTCCTAAAGCTTTATCATACTGCATAATAAACTGCAACAAAATGCGACAAACTCCCTCCAAACACAAACAAATGCCAAATGAAATGATTAAAAGGCAACCTCTTCCACACATAAAAAATCACACCTAAGGTATAGAATACACCTCCAATAATAATCCATTGCAAACTTAGAATAGGAAGAACCGCACTAAATGCATCAAAATTAAAAACAAGAATATAGCCCATAAACAAATACATCAGCAGGGAAATCCATTTGTATCTTCCCAATAGGAATAGTTTATATACAATGCCAAATCCAACCAAAACCCACAAAGTTGCCAGGTAAATTTTACCTACCATATTATCCAGGTAAATTACCAAAAAAGGCGTGTATGTTCCTGCAATCATCACAAATATGCTAATGTGATCCATTTTTCTAAACATGCTCCTTTTAGGATGATCAATCATATAATGATACAATGCAGAAGAAAAATATAGCAGAAGAAAACCTAGCAGGAAAATAAAAACAGCCAACAGTCCTTTCCAGCTTTGGGTTTCCCAAGCATGATACATCAACCAGGTCCCAGCTGGAATGATAAAGAAAACTCCGGCCAAATGAGAAATCCAGTTCCATAGTTCATGAAGAGATTCCTTACTGTTTAAAAACCTCTTCTTATCCTCCTTAATTCGACTTGTTATTAATAACAACCACTTCATTTATCTACTCCTTTTTGATTGGAAGATTAAATTTCCGAAAAATAGATGAAGACTCAAAGCATTACCAATACAATTTAATTTTAATTCAAATAACTCTACATCCTAATATTTATAGTACATCTGTTACAAATTAAATTCAATACGATTGGAAAGAATGCAAAACATTCAACATGACACATTCTAGATGTTTTCATATTTATATATTGCAAACTCTAAACATCTCTATAACTACAAGTAACTAATCAAATGAGAAACATACTATTATTATTAAGCTTTTTTGCAGCAGTTCAAACTGGAGCTGCACAAAAATCAACACTTTCGCCTTTCCTAAGAGTTGGAAAATCAACAGAAAATATAGCTATATTAACTGAATATATTAAAAACCAACTAAAGGCTAGTGATTTTGAAATTGTAGGTGAATATGCACCAGAATCAAACAACAATCTACATGTTGTTTGTTTTACAAGAAATGATTTACAGGAGCTTTGCTTAGAATCAAAAGACAGAGGTGCCCTGGCAAGTGTATTAAAACTTGGCTTGGTGAAAAAAGGAGAGCAAACTACAATAAGTATGCTAAATCCTGACTATATGTTTTGTGCTTACCTTAGCAATTACGAAACAGACAAGAGTGCCTATGATAAAATTACAGCAGATGTAGCAAGTGCTCTTAAAAATTTTGGAAACGAGTTTACAGCTTTTGGTGGAGCAGTAAAAACTGTTGCTTTAAAGAAATACCATTATAAAATAATGATGCCTTATTTTAAAGATCCGGTAGAACTTAACGAGTTTGAAAGTTTTGAAGATGGAGTAGCAAAAATTCGTAAAAACCTAAATGCAGAAAAAGGAAATACCAAGTTGATTTATGAACAGGTATTTACAAATGAAAAAGTTGCTGTTTTTGGTATAGGATTGCTTGATCAGGAAAGTGGAGAAAAGCACTTCTTACCTATAATTGGCGAAGACCACATTGCTGCTATGCCATACGAAATTATCCTTCAGGACAAGGAAGTTACCATGCTACATGGAAAATACCGATTTGCATTGTACTGGCCTGAACTTACCATGGGTACTTTTATGAAAATTATGAGTACCCCGGGTGATGTTGAAGATTTCATGGAAGCATTAACTAAATAATCCATGTTTTATAAATCTCTTCCCCAGAGATTTAAATCCCTTGTTCACGCAAGGGATTTTTTATTGTTTCAATTTTTGATACCTTGGAGCTTCAATTATTACCAGGAACCAAAATTTAATCACAGAATGAAAAAATACTTTTATCTAATTATAATTTCTACAATGCTTTGGTCTTGTGCCGAAATGCAAGCCGTAATGGATCAGTATAATTTGGAACAGTACCGACCTCTAACCGACGGTGAAGTATCCACTGGTTTAAAAGAAGCCTTAAGAGTAGGAAGTGTGAATGCGGCCAATATTTTGTCGGTTGAAGATGGCTTTTACAAAGATGAATTGGTAAAGATTCTTCTTCCTCCCGAAGCTCAAAAAATATCGAAGAATATTAGCATGATTCCGGGAGGCAAGGATTTAATTGATAAAGTAGAAATAAGATTAAACCGTGCTGCCGAAGATGCAGTAAAAGAAGCTGCACCAATTTTTGCTTCGGCCATTACAGAAATGACCATTGCAGATGCTTTTGGTATTTTAAAAGGCAATGATGATGCAGCAACCCAATATTTAAAAGGCAAAACATCCGATAAGCTAAAAGACTTATTCATGCCAAAAGTTAAGGCTTCGCTCGATAAAAAATTGGTAGCAAACATTTCTACCAACGAATCGTGGAACCTGCTTACCAGCAATTACAATAAGGTGGCAGGTAGTTTTGCCGGTAAATTGGCAAACCTGCAAGCTGTGAATACTAAGTTAGATGATTACGTTACCCAAAAAGCTTTGGATGCCCTGTTTTTAAAAGTGGCAGAAGAAGAAAAACAAATCAGGAAAGATCCTTTAAAACGTATCAGCAATATTCTGAAAAGGGTATTTGGAGAGTTAGATAAGTAACAGTGAACATCAGTAAACAGTTATCTGTAATGAAGCTTGAAACAAAACGCCTTGTGCTCGAAAAACTAGAGATGAAACATGCCGAGGCTTTCTACTCCTACCGATCGGATGGGGAAACCAATAAATACCAAGGCTGGATTCCATACGCATTGGAAGATTGTCAGCACTTCATAAAAAATAGGATTGCCAAAAAGTTTAACGAAACAGGGACTTGGTATCAACTTGCAATTGTTTTGCATAGTACCAATGAAATGATTGGTGATTTGGGCATTCATTTTATTGAGGGAGATGATCAGCAAATAGAAATTGGATGTACCATAAACAAGGAATATCATGCTAAAGGATATGCAAAAGAAGCAATAATCGCTACAATGAATCATTTATTTTGCGAGCTAAAAAAACACAGAGTAATAGCTTCTGTCGATCCAAAAAACACTGCATCAATTAAGCTAATGGAAAAACTTGGATTTAGAAAAGAAGCTCATTTCAAAGAGAGTATTTTAATAAATGAGAGGTGGGTAGATGATGTTATTTATGCCATTTTAGCAAGCGAATGGACTGCTACCAATGACTAATTTAATCAACAATCTCATTATCTAATAATTATAAATGTAGTAATTTAAAAGTTTTTTGTTTTAGGTATCATTTTTTTACCTACCTTTGGCTCGATATAAAGTCATAGGTCGAATTTATAATCGACTCTTTTAATTTCAATATTATTTGTTGCTATTCCATTCCAGGAATTAAATTAACAGGAGTATACGGGAGTTATTAAGAACTAAGACTTATTTCAAATTATTATTTTAATTTAATTACAATGGAAGGAACAGTAAAATTCTTTAACGAATCAAAAGGTTTTGGTTTTATCAAACCAGCTGATCAAAGTGATGACATTTTCGTACACGTATCAGGTTTAGTTGACGAGATCAGAGAAAACGACAAAGTTGAGTACGATGTTGAAAATGGAAGAAAAGGTTTAAATGCAGTAAATGTAAAAGTGATTGACTAATCACTACACCTTTATAAGAAATTGAAAAAGCACCTCTAGAGGTGCTTTTTTTATTGTCTAAATTTTAAACCGATTATTTGATGACACTGATTATACAATCACTTTAAGTTTACAAAACTCTTAAAGCCACATCAAGATATCGGCATTATACCACGCACTAATGACGCGGTATAAATGGTATTATTTGATAGTTACTTTTTTAAAGTAACATTGACAGCATTCATTCCTTTAGGGCCACGCTCGGTATCGAACTCTACCTTATCATTTTCCTTGATGGTATCAACCAATCCGTTTACGTGCACAAAAATACTATCTCCAGTATTTAGATCCTTAATAAAACCATAGCCTTTGCTATCATTAAAGAAATTAACAACTCCTTGCCTTTTTCCTTCTTCCTCTGCAAAATCGCCACTATTACGTGCTCCTAATACAATGTCTTCGGCTTTAATCTCTTCTTTTTTCTTCTGTGGATCTGGCGGCGTAGATGTAATGTTTCCAAACTCATCAACATAAGCAATCATGTCATCCAGACTACTTTTTCCACCTGCTTCTTTACGAGCTTCTTTACGAGCTTCTTTCTCTTTTCTCTTCTGGAGTTTTCTTTTCTCTTTTTCTTTTTTGTTATAAGTCTCTTGCGATCTTCCCATACAATTTTTTAGTGATACATTAATTATTAAAACAGCCTTAATGAATCGATTCTGATAATAGTTTTGCCTACTTCGCTCAAGACAGAAAGGTGCTGCAAGGTAAGCATTTATTTACACTACTTACTCATTTTATACAAAGCTTTTTAAAATGATAGTAAATTCGTTTAATTAGCCCCTCAATTTATGCTCAAAAATAAAAAAGAATTAATTATTTTAAGCTGTTCAAAAATACTAACAAAATCCTAAAATAATGGAAACTAAAGAAGGAAGAGAAGCCAAACCTATTGAACTGACTGCACAATCGGTAATTTACTTAAACGAAACCCGAAAATGGACCATGTTTTTTTCCATACTTGGATTTGTTTTTCTGGGAATACTACTAATTGCCGCAGTTTTTATGGCAAGTATGTTTGGTGTTATTGCAGGAGAGAACCTGCCATTTATGGGCAGTGGAATTGTAATGGGAGCATTTTACTTGCTTTTAGGCGTATTGTACTTCTTCCCTATTTTTTACCTGTACAAATTCTCGAAATACTCAAAAACTGCCATTTACAGTGAAGACAGCGAACAATTAAGCCTGGCACTTAAGTATTTGAAAAAACACTATAAGTTTATTGGTATTTTAAGCATTATACTTTTATCCTTCTACGTTTTGGCATTTCTGATCATGTCAATTGCAGGTGGAATTGGAGCTTTCATGTAATACCATCTAAATTTCAGAGTAAGCTTAAGCGAAGCTGTGAATTATTAAATTGAAATGCCGATATATAAAACATAGCCATCAATATAATTTGAACCTTCTCTGAAAAACAGAGAAGGTTTTTTATTTGCAAAAAAATGCATTTAATAATATCAGTTTTTGTTGTAACTTGATTACATGTAACCCACTATAGGCTATACAAATCAGCAAACTTTTTAAGCTAATTTGATATGTATTGCAAATACGAATAAAGCCTACAAACAATGGGAATCAAAATAAGCAAGAGTCCATACTCCTGCTGCTAAACCTGACTATTAATCGTAAAATAGTTATACATGTTACATTCAAAAAAAATTGATTTTACCAAACAATTTGCTCATCACGGAATTGATGAAAATGCAGTCCAAATCATCGAAAAAGAAAAGCTATTGCCTGCAAGCCTCATCAATAAATTACATCACTGCTTCCCACAATACTCTATCTTAAAAGAGGAAAGTGAACCAATGTTTACCTCCAGTAAAAATCGTTACACAGGTATTGATGGTTTTAGAGAAATCATATCTGTTCTAAATTCCAATGGTATTGATATTGGCTACATCGAGGAACGAGAGCTGTTCATTAATGTGTATCGATTTATGGCCACCAAGCACATTTTAAATACCATCAACTGGAAGGATTACGTAAATGATTCAGTTTTTCAATTGGTATTTCCTCAGCCCGGAATGATGAAAACTGAACTGCTGGAAAGATACAGGAATGCCAAATCGGAAGAGGAAAAGCAACAAATTTGTGAGGATTACATTCACGATACCAATCCGCACGATGGCAAACAATTGCTGAATAAGGCGTGTTTCGAAAATGAGCATGGCGATTTTGAAATACTGGATGGTAGTCAGCACAAATATCCACAGTGCTTCCTTGTATTTGATAAAAGCACACAAAGCTGTTTTGCATTCTGTAATTACTGTTTCCGCCATGCACAGGTAAGAGGCGACGAAGACATGTTTATACAGGAAGATATCGATCAGGTTCATAACTACCTAAGAGAGCACAAAGAGGTAACCGATATTTTGCTAACTGGTGGCGATGGTGGCTTAATGCCATATTCCCGTTTGAAGGAATATTTATTGCCATTTACCACCGATCCTGAACTATCGCATATCAGAAACATACGCATGGCTTCCAGGAGCTTGACCTTCGATCCTCAAATGATCATCAAACCAAGTTTTGATAACACATTAGCACTCTACAAAGAATTAATCGACCATGGCATTCAAGTTATTTGGATGGGACATTTCTCTGGCCCAAAAGAATTGATGAACCTGACCACCATTGCGGCTGTTCGGCGACTAAGAGCTACAGGAATAACGGTTAAAAGTCAGAGTCCAATCATGAAACACATCAGCTTGTTCCCGGATGAAAATGGAGGTATTGACATCGATAAATCTGCTCAAAACTGGATAGACCTAGGACATGTGCTCATGATGTTGGGAGTTGGCTTCCACTCTATGTACTATGCCCGTCCAACAGGAGAGCACCATTATTTCACGGCACCATTGGCAGATATCAATAAGGTATTTAGTCAAATTTACAGAAGCCTTCCATCGGTTGGTCGACCTTCCAGATATATCTCCATGACCTCGTCAGCCGGAAAAGCCTCGATGCTGGGAACTGTAGAAGTAAATGAAAAAATGGCCTTTGCACTTAAATTCAACGAAGCCAGAAATATGGAATGGATGGACAGAGTGTATTTGGCAGAATTCGACGACAAGCAAAACACCATTGAAAAACTAAAACCATTTGAAGGAGATAAATATTTCTATACAGATGAATTAGAAGCCATAGAAAAACAATTAGAGAGAAAATAGAATATTGTTCAAACAAAAGCATTTCTGTTCTATGATTAACAAGACAGTACAATCCTTAGCCGAAGCCGTACAAAACATTCACGATGGAGCTACCATAATGATTAGCGGCTTTGGTGAAGCAGGCAGTCCCATTGAATTGATTCATGCCTTAATCGATCAGGGGGCAAAAGATTTGACCGTAGTGAGCAACAATACAGGAAGTGGAAATGTAGGACTGGCAGCCTTAATCGAACAAAGAAGAGTGAAAAAGATGATCTGTTCATTTCCTCGAACTGCCAACTCAACCGTATTTCCTGAACTCTACAATGCGGGAGAAATAGAATTGGAGCTGGTACCACAAGGCACATTAGCAGAAAGAATCAGAGCTGGCGGGGCCGGCATTCCTGCATTCTACACCCCCGCTTCGGTAAATACACCTTTGGCTAAAGGCAAGGAATGTAGAGTGTTTAATGGAATTGAATATGTGTTGGAAAAAGGCATAAAAGCCGATTTCTCACTGGTAAAATGCGAACTGGCTGATCGTTATGGCAATTTAACCTATCATGCCACTGCACGTAATTTTGGGCCTATCATGTGTACTGCTGCCAAAACAAGTATTGTTCAGGCCAGAAAGATTGTAGAAGCAGGTGCAATAAACCCTGAAATCGTGGTAACACCTGGAATTTTCGTGAATCACATTATCGAAGTTTCCAAGCCTGCCAATGAATCGGAATTGGTAGCACAAAAACTTACATACCCATGGTAGAAAAGCAGATAAATATCGGCTGGAGCAAAACGGAAATGGCACAAAATGTAGCGATGGACATTCCCGATGGCTCCTATGTAAACCTCGGAATTGGCATGCCCGAAATGGTAGCCGACTTTGTTCCCGAAGGTCGTGAACTGATCTATCAGACTGAAAATGGATTGCTAGGAATGGGCGCAGTACCTATAGCCGGACAAGAAGATCCTGAATTGATAAACGCTGGCAAAAAACCAGTAACCACCATACCCGGAGCTTGCTTCTTTCATCATGCAGATAGTTTTACAATGATTAGAGGAGGACATATTGATGTGTGTGTGTTAGGCGCCATGCAAATCTCTAAACAAGGCGATTTGGCAAACTGGTCTACAGGTGCTGCCAATGCAATTCCTGCGGTAGGCGGAGCTATGGATTTGGTAGCAGGTGTAAAAAGAATACTGGTAATCACACAGCACAATACCAAAGATGGCAAACCAAAAATCCTGAATCAATGCAGCTATCCACTTACCGGCAAAGGGGTTGTGGAAAGCATTTATACAAACCTGGCCATAATCGATGTGAAAGACGAGGGACTTTATGTGAGAAAATTAGGGCCCAATGTTGATTTTGAATATTTACAGAAACATACCGAAGCCAAACTATATCAATAAACTAAACTCTGCAATCATCATGAAAAATGCTGATAATGTAAATTATAAATCAAGCCTGAAACTCTACAAAAGAGCCAAAAAAGTAATTACCGGAGGCGTAAGCAGAAACACCATTTTCCGCCGTCCTCATCCTTTCTATGTGGCCCAGGCAAAAGGAAGCTATGTAACCGATATAGATGGTAATACCCGAATTGATTTTGCTAACAATATGGCATCCTTGATTCATGGGCACTCTCATCCTGTAATTGTAGATGCCGTTACCGAACAAATGCAAAACGGAACCGCCTATACACTGGGAAGTGAGGTAGAAGTAGAGTTTGGTGAGTTGTTGGTGGAAAGAAACAAAGAGTTCGAAAAAATTAGGTTTGTGAACTCAGGCACCGAGGCCGTAATGTCAATGATAAAAGCAGCCCGAGCTTATACAGGCCGACCTAAAATTGCCAAGGCCGAAGGAGCCTACCATGGCACCTACGATTTTGCAGAAATCAGCCAAATAGCAGAACCTCAAAACTGGGGAGATATCAATAAACCAAATTCGGTTCCGGTAACCTATGGCACACCCGACAGTGTAAAAAAAGATGTCATTGTATTCCCATACAATGACATTGAACGCACGATCAATTTACTGGAAGCCAACAAAAATGAACTGGCCTGTGTATTGATCGATCCGGTTTCTCATCGGGTTGGAATGTACCCAATTGAGGAAAAGTTTTTGCTGGCTATTTACAATTGGACCCGAAAAAACAAAGTGCTTTTGGTATTCGACGAGGTGGTAACCTATCGTGTAACCTATAGTGGCGCACAACATTTATATCCTGTAAAGCCCGACATGACTGCTCTTGGAAAAATTATAGGCGGTGGATTCCCCGTTGGTGCCATTGCCGGAGCGGCAAAAATCATGTCGGTATTCGATCCCTCTCGAAAAGTAATTAAACAGCCTCATTCGGGCACATTCTCGGCCAATCCGGTTACCATGATTGCAGGAAAAACAGCCATGCAACTGTACAACAGGCAGGCAGTAGACAAGATCAATAAAATGGCAGCAATTGCTAAAAAGCAAATACAGGAAGCCATTCAATTGGCCGGTGTGCCTGTTGTAATAACGGGAGCAGGATCGATGTTCCGTTTACATTTTCGTCACAAACAGCCACGCAATTATCGTGAAACCTATCAGGCACCGGAAGAAAGAAAAGTAATTGTAGACCTTCTCGACTATCTTTTCCTTCATGAAAACCTGATTCTGATCAACACCTTCGCTTGTATGTTTGCCACCACCATCACACAGGTAGAAGTAGATCGCCTATCTCAATCCTTATACAATGGATTTAAAAAATACAAAGCTGAAATTCATCAGTTTGCCAAGTAAGTATGAAGTAAAAAGGATAAAGTAGTAAGGATAAAGTGATAAGTATAAAAATGAAAACTACATTTCACTGGTACTTCGGAAATCTTAATGATAAAGCTAATTCTATTACAAACACTAATTTAAGCTTAGATAGAACTCACATACACTAAGCTCCAAAAGAAACCATATGACAACAACTGTATATATCTGCGACGCCATAAGAACACCAGTAGGAAAATATGCAGGCTCACTAGCCTCTGTTCGAACCGATGATTTAGCTGCCATCCCTTTAAAAGCATTAATGGATAGAAATCCGGAAATGGATTGGTCTGCCATTGATGACGTTTTACTGGGTTGTGCCAACCAGGCGGGTGAAGACAATCGAAATGTAGCAAGAATGGCTACCCTCTTGGCTGGTTTTCCTGAAACCGTTTCGGCAGCTACCATCAACCGCCTGTGCGGATCGGGAATGGATGCCATTGGAAGTGCAGCCAGGGCCATAAAAGCCGGGGAAGCAAATTTGATGATTGCAGGAGGTGTGGAAAGCATGTCGAGAGCACCATTTGTAATGGGAAAAGCAGAAACAGCATTCGGGCGAAACCACAAACTGGAAGATACCACCATTGGCTGGCGATTTGTGAATAAAAAACTAGACCAGATGTATGGTACCGAAGGCATGATTCAAACGGCACAAAACATTGCCGACGATTTTTCAATCTCCCGCGAAGATCAGGACAAGTTTGCACGATGGAGCCAGGAAAAAGCACGCAATGCGCAGGAAAATGGAAGTTTGGCTCACGAAATTGTCCCCGTGGAAATTCCACAGCGAAAAGCTGATCCCATCCTCTTCTCTACCGACGAACATCCACGACTTTCCTCATTGGAAAAACTGGCAAGTCTGAAATCAATTTCAGGAGCCAATGGATGCATAACAGCAGGAAATGCTTCGGGAGTAAACGATGGAGCTGCTGCCATGCTATTGGCTTCAGAAGATGCTGTAAAGAAATACAATCTCACTCCCAAAGTGAAGATATTGGGCATGGCTACTGCTGGTGTTCTGCCAAGAATTATGGGCATGGGACCGGTAAGCGCTACCCAAAAAGTGCTACAACTTACCGGATTACAATTGGATGATATAGATATTATAGAACTCAATGAGGCTTTTGCTGCCCAATCGCTTGGCTGCACACGCGAACTGGGTCTGGCAGATGATGACCCACGCATCAATCCTTTGGGAGGTGCCATTGCCTTGGGTCATCCCCTGGGAATGAGCGGAGCCCGCATCACCACATCGGCCTATTATCAAATGATTCACTCCGATGCCAAGTATGCACTTTGCACCATGTGTATTGGCGTTGGGCAAGGAATTGCTTTGGTATTGGAGAAAGTTTAAGACTTATCACTTTAAAAAGTATCTTTAATTAAATGCAATAAAAGTGGCGTTTGTTAGGGTAATTGGATTTAAACTTACTATTACTTTTCTCGCAGATAATCGCTGACTAGAATCCGCAGATTCACGCAGAAAAAAATATTATTCTTTGAAATTCTGCGAGAATCAGCGAAAGATTTGCGAACATCAGTGTGAAACATTTTGGCTCTGTATGATTTATAGTGGGTAGTTTATAAAATTACCTAGCGTATAAAATAAAAAATCATTTCTACTTTGTTCGAGTGGAGTTGGTGGGCATTGGAAGGACAAGCTTCTTATCCGCAGAAAATATTTAGAGAGACGGGGAAGCTGAGAACTTGTTCGAAGATCACCCCGCCGAACTTAATATTTTCAAGTAGAAGGAGGTTGTGCTTACACGCCCTAGATTTTTTGCTTACTTTTTGATCGATGCAAAAAGTAAGAGCCATGCGGCTTGAGCAAAGTAAAGTTAAAGGATAATGTTTTCAATTAATAATTGATTTAGCAACCCACTATCTTCCTTATAGAACCAATATTTTTAAATACGATTGTCTTGGAGATCTTTTTTTTTACAAATACACAATTAAATAATGCTATTTTAGATCTCAGGACTACGTCCCTTAATTTAAAACTATGAGCAAACAAAGCAATACTAACAACACGAAAAAGAACTGGCAAATCAAATTAGGAATCTTTCTGATGATTCTCTGCATCCCATTCTTTCTGATTATACCTGTATTTCCATTTATGGAATTGGAAGCCAAAACCAAGATTACCCTTTCCACCGTATCGCTAATTATAGGTGAGGTGCTGTTTTGGTCTGGTGGCATATTGGTGGGCAAAGAACTCCTTAAAAAATACAAATCCTACTTTAACCCTAAGAATTGGTTCAAGAAAAAGCAAGAGGATGAGCAAATAAACAAGTAGTCTGTCCCCTCCTATTTAGCCCAGAACAAAGCAAACAGAATATTTCTGTCATAAATTTCTATCTTCGTGTCCCAATTTTAATGGTGTTTCAGCCAAAAACATCCACTGCAACACCTATTGATTTCAATCCAATCATCCTCAAGAATGAAAAAGACACTTGCCTATCGAATTTTACAAGTAGTAAGCCTATTGCCAATATTAGCATGGCCGCTTGTTTTTTACGTGAGCTTATATTTATTTGATGATCCCAATGGCAATGCATCGCTTTTGTTCTTTGCCATTAATGCCTATCCATTATATAACGTGAGTTCGACGTAAAATTCCATCCACAGAAAGTTATATTTGCGATAGATTTGCATTAAAAAATCTGAAAGAATAGTGGGCTATTTTGAAGAGTTTTTAATGTGAAGATATAGTAAAGAGAACTTTCCTTTAAAGATTCGCCTGCTTTTGGTATAAATTCCCCCAAATCCGTTTGAAATATCCCGATATTACTTCACGTATTTGTGTAAATTTCTACTCAAAACCAGATCAAACTGTGGTCGAATTTTACACCGAACTCACGTTATTTAATCGCCAACCTGATTTTAAGCAAAAAACTATACGAAAACCAAAGAAGCCTATCTGCTCTTTTGCTGATTTGGCCCATATTGCTTATGGCACTTGTAGCCTTATTCCTTTCATAGAAAGGCAGATCATTCGCTAACCACTCACAAAACAGGTTTCAGTATCGAAATAATAAGTAGCTTTGCACGCTTGTTCGAAATGTAATATCCCTATGCAAATCAAAAGAAAATCAGATACCGAATTTATCATCATCATGGCCTCTTTGATGTCCCTGGCATCCCTATCGATAGATGCCTTGCTTCCCGGCTTGCCCGAAATTGCCAAAACCATTGGCATAAGCGATCCGAAGAACAATCAGTTGCTGATTACGATGATATTTTTAGGAATGGGTTTCGGCCAATTGCTTTCAGGTCCCTTATCGGATAGTATTGGTCGAAAAAACACCATTTATATTGGCTTTTCCTTGTTTGCATTATCCAGCATGCTATGCATTTACGCTTCGAGCATGGAGATGATGATTGCAGGACGTTTTCTTCAGGGAATTGGCTTATCGGCACCCCGAACCGTTGCCACCGCCATGGTGCGCGATCGATTTGTGGGAGATTATATGGCCAAAATCATGTCCTTTGTTACGGTAATCTTTATTCTGGCACCCATTGTAGCCCCATCATTTGGCAAGATTATGCTCGACTCCTTTGGATGGGAATCCATCTTTTCGAGCCAGCTGCTATTCGGTCTGTTTGTAATTTTGTGGTTGTGGCAACGACAGCAGGAAACCCTAAAGCTTGAAAACCGAAGGAAGCTGACTCTATCGCTTTTCTCAAACGGAATTAAGGAGTTTACCAAGCACAAACAATCCTTAATTTTCACCTTTATGTCTGGCTTAATTCTATCGGCCTTTATGGTGTATCTGAGCTCTAGCCAGCAGATATTCCAGGAGCAATACGGATTGGTTGAAGAGTTTCCATTTATTTTCTCAGGAATTGCCGTTGTAATTGGTCTATCCACCTTTTTAAACGGAAGTTTTGTAATTCGTTTTGGCATGCTAAAGCTGGCACAAAGCTTTACCACACTCCTTTTCTGCATTTCTTCATGCTACGTACTCTTGTTTTTCGGCAAGCCCAATCCTGATATTGGCATTCTCCTATTATTTTTTGTGGGCATGCTATTTTGTGTTGGTTTCATTTTCGGAAACATCAACGCACTGGCCATGCAACCCATGGGACACATTGCCGGCATTGGAGCTGCCCTGTTTGGTTTTATCGGAACGGTAATGGCTGTACCCATTGCTACCTTTATTGGCCGATTTATTGATGCAACTGCCCTACCTGTTTTTGCAGGATATGCTGTTTGTAGTGGCATTTCCTTGTTGCTGATTCAGTATTTTAAGTTTTTGGGGAGAAGGGAAAGCTAAAGTTTTAACTGAATGGAGCTTTTTATTTTCAATTCTTGTCTCTTTTAAAAGGAATGAATAAACATTGTCGTGGAAAATGGCTGTAAAAAATCCTCAGGAGCGTTCTTTTAATTTGATCGTAACTTTTGAACTTAAAAAGCAACGATCTTTGACTTAGAAAAGGCCTTTTTAATCTTTTAGGCACGTTTTAAATCAAAGAAAATGGGTTTTTAAATTAAAAAGGGGCGTTTTTGGTTTTTGAAAGGCAGTTTTCAATTTAAAATCGCCTTTCTAACTCAATTAAAATGGGATTTTGAATTTTAAAAGCACGTTCGATTTAAAAAAAAATGGCTTTTCACCTTCAAAAGGCCTCTTTTATTTTTAAAAACGCTCCTAAAAATTTCAAAACTGACATTCCCATTTAAACATTATCGATTATTGTCTGCTACAGCTACATTCTAATTTTGGGAACGTAAGTTTTGAACTTAAAAAGCGCCTTCTTTTTTTTAAGATATGGATTTTCACTTTCAAAAGCTTTCTTCTATTTTTAAATAAGCACATAACAAACTCCTCTCTTCATCCTATTCTAATTTAAATAACAATATAAAAACCTTTGTAAAGGGATTATTGTTTTGTAAATTGACGAGCGGAAACATAAATCGAAATATTCACAATTAAAACAAACTGTGAAAAAAGAAAAAATACTCAATAAGTTAGAACAGTATTTCACCAATAAAAACTATGTTCGATTAACTCGTAAAAAAGGCAGTTTTGAAGGTATCTCAACTGGTTTTATTTTAGGTAAATCCAATAATTTCATATTAATCCAAGAAACGGATGAATTTAGAATATTGGGTTACCAGATATTTCCTATCGAGACCATTAAACATGTAAGGTATAATAAGAATGACAAAACATACGAAAGGATTCTAAAGGAAGAAGGGCTGCTTGCCAATGTTGGTTTGAAATACAAGATAGACTTGACAGATTGGAAGTCAATCTGTAGGGATGTAAAAAAAACAGGTTTAACTGTAATTTCAGAATGTGAACACCCTAAGATAAAGTCATTCTGTATTGGAAATTTAAAACGAGTAAATAAAAAATCTATTTCTATTCGATATTTCAATGCTCAAGGCATATACGACAAAGAAAACACTACTAATGATTTTAAAAACATTACAAAGTTGAGTTTTGATGATCACTATGCCAATGTGTTTTCTAAGTATGCAAAATAGTTTAATGTAAATATCAAAACAGGCATCAAGTTCTTATTTATGTCATTGGCAATTACTCCTAAAAAACACATAACAATCAACTCTCTATAACATGAAAAAAGCCCTAATTATTCCCTTACTATTTTTTACTCTTAATGCATTTTCTCAAGACACAATTTATTTTGCTTCAGACTGGGAAGAAACTGAAAAAACTAGTGCTGAATATTACAGAGTGTTAACCAAACTTGATTCTTTGTGGAAAATTGAGGATTACTATATTGACAATCGCCTACAGATGACAGGGATGTTGAATAAACCATTCAAATCAGCCAGGCATGGAGAATTTATCTGGTATAACCCTAAAGGAGTCATTGTACAAAAGGGCAAATACAAAAACGGCAAGCAAAACGGTGAAATCATCTTTTACTTTGATGATGGCAAAACAAAAACAATTGAGAATTATCAAAATGGAATCTTTCATGGCTTAATGAGAAGTTATTACCCTGATGGACAGATTGAGTCTAATGGAGAATATGTAAATGGGAACTTACACGGTGTGCTTGAATTTTGGTTTCCCAATGGACAATTAAAAATTCATAGTGAATTCGATAATGGAAAGAAAGTTGGTGAATGGAGATATTTCGATGAATACGGTAACCTAACTTACAATCCTGTTTATAAAAAACAATACGAGATACTTAAAAACAAATTATTATTTGATATTCCTAATAATGAGTGGTTCAGAAATAAATACATCAGAAAAAACAATGTAAGCTGGCATAGTTTTCAACGAAATCCTATTAAAAATGAAAATGGCGTAGACATATTACCCAATATATCCTTTCTCATTGAAGAAAAAGTAGATTTGGATGATGTTATTTTGTACTCAATGGAAAAGAGACAGAAAATGTCATTTGAGGTAGATTCTACATTTATTCATGATAGTGGTAGACTAAAAATTAAAAATGCCATTGCCTATTCAGGATATACTATTTACGAAGATGGTTCAAGACACAATGTTTTAATTGTACATGCACTAATAGACAAAAAGGGAATTCAAATCGTTATGGATATTACATCAGATTTATACGAAGAATATGGAAATGAATTTTGGTTAGCCTTAGATAATATTTACTTGAAAGAATAAAACATTTAAAAATAACCCCAGCTAGCGCGAGCTTGTAGCTCGTGCTTTGCGAAAGCAAAAAGTATCCAACAAACTTAGCTGAAAATATAAATAATCAATTTATTTCTGCCAAGGCAGAGTACGAGCTACAAGCTCGCACTAGCATAAATAAAATAGTTATGACATTGTAATTATAAATCCGTTGGTATTAATCTCAAAGCATGCACATCATCAAAAAAATTAAGAACTTAATAGACCGAAAAAGGGCAATTCGCAGAATTTTTAAAGATGCTGAAAGCTTAGATGAAGTTCTTTTAGATAAAAGATTACAAATTTTTAGAGAAATCGTAACTCCTCAATTTGCCGAGATTGGTCTAAAAAATTGGAATGGCAAATATTTATGGTATAGTGATTTTAATAATGAAGGAATAAAACATGTTGTCGAATACAATGTCTTCAAAATATTTGGAGGGTCATTTACCTATGGCAACTGTTTCAGTACTGTTCCAAGTATCTCTGGAAGCAGACTCGTAAATCATAGAACAGATAAATCGACAAAAATTATATATTCTAAAAGACTAGATGGTTGGCAAAAGAGTATGGCAGATGGTAGTCCAATTAATCCTGATAAAATAAGCACTGTTAATGAAGAAAAATTCAGAAAAAGTTTAGAAACGGTTTTATCAAAGAATATCCCAAAACTCAAAAAATGGTTTGATGAAAAAACCACATTAGACCAAAATATTTCAGGATTATTAGAAGACATTGAAAATCCTGTTTTCGAAATCGGTCATAAAATTATATCACACGAATATATTTTAGCTTTCTTATATAAGCAGAAAGCTAATAATGAATCTGCTACATATTGGATTAATAAACATTTCGAAAAATCTCTCAATAACCAATATGAAATAGAATTAATTAAGAAACGAATAGATAGCTAATTAAATGCAACTCTATCTCCTTGCATTCCCAAAGTTGAATCACATACGATAACTTCTAAGAAAGAACAGTAATAAAACAAAACACATTAAATGTTTAAATGGTATCAAAAAATAATTGAAAAAGTACTGAATGAAAAACCAGTTTTTGGTTTTGGTTACCGAGAAGAAAAGTTGAAAGCAGTGGTTTTTCTCCCACCCTTGGTTTTACTCTTTGTCCTCATATTGGCCCTTGCGGTTTTCTTTTCCAATTTCAAATCCCACCAGAGAAATTGGAAAGCAAAATGGAATACCAACGAAATACATGTTGTTAGCGATTCATTAATTCAAAGGGATAGCATTAAGATTGAGTGGCAAAATTCCTTTCCGCCATCAAAAATTGCATTCTATAATGGAGAACAGCTTACCAACAAGATTAATGAAAGAGGACACAATTACTTTATCGTTTCGTATTTGGGTCAAAGAGTTAATACCTACAAGCAGTTTAAAAGTGATTATTGGTCGTATCACAAATATCTATTCACAATAAAAATGGACAGTAACAATACCCCACAATCAACACTGCAAATTGAAGGAAAGTATCGAAAATTTAAGGATCATGCGGATTAGTGATGTTATGGAAGCTATCGATAGTTCTGTAAATCATTATAAGGAGGATGGCATTAAAGAACTTATTGAAGGTTATCGTAAAATTGGAGCAAATGAATTATCCGAAACATTCAGCAATTTAATTAATGCTGAAGTCCATGAGAAAGGTGCAATCCCTGATGAATTAAATGAAATAATAGCATCCCAAAAAGGCTACAATTCGGGTTCAATAAAAAACATGTAAAAAAGAGAGTTGGACGTACAATAGGCGCACTTATCGAATTTCTTATTACCTCTCCCCAATCTAACTTAAAATTCTTTGCAAAAGGACTATTGTTTTGTACATTCACAAGCAGATACGTGTACATTACATCTCTAAATGAGGGTATAAATACATATTTGTAGATTGAACAAAACCATCAAAAAACAATAAGCTATGGAAGAACGAAGTGCATTTGATATATTGGTAGACTATCCTAAAAAGCATGGATTGGATTATGACACTCACACGAATGACAGACGATTTCATTTTTTTCCTTCTGACCCGGTTTTGAATACCAAGTTTGTAATATTTAAAAAGGATAATTTGTTCTTTTGCGCTTACGATTCTTTTGGAACCAAAGCTTATATGAATTGTACATATACAGGTTTGTACGGTCTTATTGATATACCAGAACCTCTTGAGCTTAAAATGACAAAGAAAGACTGGTTGGATAAGTTTCTAACATCCAACAAGCGCAAAACAGGAAATCATTACATTGATGAAAATGTTACCATTTCATCCAAATCGAGCGATATCCCTTTACGAATCGTAAATGCAACAGCCGTTAAGCATTTTTTAAAAATGACTGAAAGAACGAATCCGCTAAAAGTGATCATTGAGAACGATTACCTTCAGTTCGTGAAAGAGTTAAAAGGAAAAATGGTTGTAGGTGTAGAAATCAATAAATGGTTATTTGAAGAACCAGATATTGATTACTTCCTAGAGCATGGAAGCAAATTGTTGCACAGTATGCAAAGAAAAAAAGATATCTTGCACAAACTATAATGCATAAGCCTATAGTGCAATTTAACTTCTCCTACTGGTGAGAGATTTAATCCTGTCCCATATTAAAGATTGAATCAAACGAGAGAACTCGGCAGTAGGGGAAGTTTTTCCATTGCTCTGTTGCAACTTCACACTAGCGACTTATCCAAGTTTCTTACCTATAAATTCCAACTAGTCAATATTGAATCTTTTCTTCCCAATAAATCGAATCAGGGAACTCTCCCCCACATGTCCGAAGCCTTCATTCAGATGTACCAACTCCTTTTTCAACTCGATGATATTGTAATTGCTAAAATTGCGTTCAATTTCCTCGATAGAATACATCATATGGATGTCTTTGGGTCCGCCCGCATCAGGATTTACTTTGTTCATTTCACGATGCTCTTTGCTAAATGCCTCAAAAATAATATGCCCGCCTGGTTTTAGGTAACTGTCCAGTCGTTTGTGCATTTCCGTTTTAATCTTCGGATCGAAATGAACAAAAGTCATACAAATGGCATCGAATTCTTCCTTTTCGTAGCTTTCCTCTAAAAAACCACTTAAGCTATAATCAATCTTCACATTTTTTTTACTGGCCAACTCTTCGGCTTTTTCTTTTCCCTTCGCACTATAATCGAATGCCGATACTTGCCAACCCAACTGAGCTGCAAATACAGCATTTCTTCCCTCACCTTCTGCCGGAAACAATACTTTGCCAGCCTTTAAATGAGGCAATTTCTCTCTCAGGTATGCATTTGGTTCTTCACCATAGGCAAATTGATCCTGACTATATCTTTCGTCCCAAAATTCTTTCATGTCTGTTAATTTAAAAATATATCAGCAAAACTACATGGTATTCATTTCAAATTTGGAACACAATTGGAACATTGAGGTGTACAATTCGAGGATTTAGATATAAATCACAAAAGAAAGGATTGCCCCATAAATAGGACAATCCTTCTTTTAATTAAATCTTCTTACCTATGAAGAACACATAGCCATAATATTCTTTGTATTTGTTATACAGTTGAGCCTCGTGACGCTGGTTTGCAATAAAATCTTCAACTGCTTTATTGCCTTCATTTTCCTTCAAGTACTTTTCATCAAGTTCAACTTGTGGCTTGTAGAAATATTCTGTCCAGCAATTTTCAGGTAGAATAAAACTAGCAACAGGAACATAACCTGCCTTTTGCATTTGTCCTACTTTATTTGCAATGGTATCTATTCCGGGATAGGCATCCTGCCAAAACTCTTCTATTTCTGCCGGACGTTCATCTGTAAACCATGTCGCCTCAGAAACAGCAATGTAGGCACCCTTCTTTAAAAAGCGCCTCCACTCTTGTAGACCTTTTTCAAATCCAATATTGTATATTGCTCCTTCCGACCAGATTAAATCCAACTCCTCATCCTGAAAAGAAAGATCATCCATTGATCCTACTACACCTTTAACTCTGTCTTCAAGTTTTAAGTTAGAAGCATTTTTATTGAATAAATCAATAAATATGGGAAACAAGTCTACTCCTGTCACCTGTCCTTCTACTTGCTGAGATAACACCATAGTTTGTCCGCCGGAACCACAACCAATGTCTGCAATTCTTGAATCTTTTGTAAGGTTTTCAACAAAACTTAAGGCTTTTAAAGTAATCTCAGGACTTCCCGGACCTTGACGCTCCAGATTTGAAAAATATTCGCATATTAAAGTGAAATCGAACTCGTGAATTGATTTTATATCTTCACTCATAATGTTTAAATTTTAAATGTAATAAATCATCGACAAGTAGAATTAACTTCTTTGTCGGATCATAAAATAATAATGTATAGGCATAAAAATAACTCCGACATGGACATGTCTGAGTTTTACTATGGGATAAGCCTGAAAGAACATCAGAACTTATTTACGATACCAGATCCTTCTTAAATTTAAACATCAACCTATTTTAGTTCGATTCAAAGGTAAGATATTTTTTAATATCTGTAAAAGAGTTACCATCATAAACCAGGAATTCATTTCTTCAACTCCTTCCAAAACACCCAATTCTCGTATTTGCCATGACCCATTTCGAAATAACATTTCCCTTTCATCGCATAATTTTGATGTTGGTAGAAAGCAATGGCTTGCTTGTTTTCATAATAAGCCGTAAGCCAAATGGTATCATAACCCAATTTTAAAATTTCCTCTTCGGCATGTTTCAGCATGTGTTTGCCCAAGCCCATTCCATGAAAATGTTGAGAGAGATACAAAACGGATAATTCGGGGGCCTTGATTTCCAGATTTGGGCGTTTGGTATCAAAATCCAATTGGTAACAACCAATTATTCTCCCTTCTTTTTCCATCAAAAAATGTTTCTTGTCAGGATTTTGTATGATAAGTTCGGTCTTCTCTTAGGTAATCTCAGCTACAAGGTAATCGGCATATTCTCCTTCAATGCCATCGGTAGCATAAGTATGAAGCCAAACCTGAAGCATTAGCATTTCTGCTGACATCTTCAAATTTGGCTTCACTTATAATCCTTATAAATCTATTATTCTACAAACTCCTTTAAATCTGAAGTTAGAATTTCTTCGATTTCCAAAAATTGATTCTTCGGAGTTTTGGTATACAACATTCCAAAAATAGAATACATTTTGTAATCCACCTTTCTCAGTTCCAATGGCTGAACAAATTTACCCAACAAAGCATCGTAATTGAAACTTGCAATTTCTTTTGAAGGAATACCTGTTGAATTGTCTAAAATAACCAAGGAGTAAATTTCATCATCCATCTCCTCCAATACCTGCTTCCAATCTGGTTTGATATTTTTTAAGAAACAGTGATAAGGATTCAGTTTGGCTGCAAAATAAGTTAGATCGGCAGTTGTACACCATCCACCAAAACGCATTGGGTTGACTTCAATCGGAATCAACACTCCATTTTTGTCTACACGCACTTCAACATGCACTGGGAAGTTTTTCAAATTGGCTTCCTTACCAAGCTGCTGAACAAATTGGGTAAAAGTTTCAAGATATTGCTTAATGGTTTCCTTGGATGTATAATAAACCCTGTCGCTTACATCGGTATCCGAAGAAAACAAGTGTTTCGAAATCCCTAACAATGTAGCCTCTCCCACCTCATCGAAATAGGCATCAAAAGCAAACTCTTCCCCTTCAATAATTTCTTCAATCAGAAAACTGGAAGCATTTACCACCTCAATTGGAAACAAGCTTTGAGCCTCGGTAAACTCATCTTTAATCAGTTGTTTTACTCGCGCCCAATCTTCCTGATTCAATACTTTGTGAACTCCCAAACTTAAGAAACCAACTGCAGGCTTAATAATAAATGGCATTGGCAATTCTTCCAGTTTAATTGCATCCAACTCTTTCAGACCCACTTCGCGAAAGAAAAAATTAGGATACATTTTCTGAATCAGCTTGCGAAACTCAACCTTATTCTTAAAAACATTGATGTACTCTGGCAATTTGGTAAAGCCCAAATTCTTCACCACCCAGTTGATTGAATTTTCAGAATTGGTATACAATCTGCTATTCGAATCATTCTGAAAATTCTTAATAATTTCTTCAGGGCTTATCAGACTTAGTTCTCCATGCTCCGTGATATTTCCGGTATCTAAGGCAGGAAAGTCATATTTTACTATTGTTTCCTTTAAGAATTTGGAAACGTAGGGTTTATCCAATAGTATCATGTAGTGTTTGTTTTGTCGATATGATAATATCGCAAAGCTACGAAGAAAGCTTTAATATTCATGCTGAAATCAGAAATTGCAGTTTTTTCAGTCGCAGCAATGTTTATATGCAATGATTCATTAAATTTCAGAATTGAAATCATCACTAAAAATTACATTGTGAAAGACAAAATCCTCATCGCTTATTCTATTCCTCCTCAAGGACTTTTGGAGCTTGAAAAAGATTTTGATTTAATATATCCTGATAAAGAATTTTTCTCAACGGAAGAATTAATTGAACGAATACCGGGCTGTATCGCACTCTTGTCGATATTCAACAAGGAAGTTCCCAAAGAGGTAATTGAAGCTGGCAAGCAATTGAAAATTATCAGCAATTACGGAGTAGGTTTTAACAATATCGACATTGAAACGGCTGGCAAAAAAGGGATTGTGGTTTGTAATACGCCAGAAGCAGTTTGTGAGCCTACAGCTGAACTTTGCCTGGCCTTGATCTTATCTCTTTCCAGAGGCATTGCCAAATGTCATCATGGATTAAAAACCAATTCTGATTTTGAATGGGGCGTAATGAAAAACCTGGGAACCAGATTGCAAGGTAAAACACTCGGCATTGTGGGAATGGGTAAGATTGGTAAGTCTGTTGCCAATAAAGCCAAAGCTTTTGGTATGAAAGTAGTGTATTACAATCGCAACAAAATAGACAATTCAAGCTATCAGTATCTTAATTTTACTGATTTGTTGGAACAGTCGGATGTGGTTTCCCTGAATTGCCCACTAACCGATGAAACCCATCATCTAATTGGGGAAAAGGAATTGGAGCTGATGAAAGAAACAGCAGTGCTCATTAATACTGCACGAGGACCAGTGGTAAACGAACAGGAACTTGTGGATGCACTAAAAAGAAACACTATAGCGGGAGCTGCTTTGGATGTGTTTGAACACGAACCCAAAATCCATCCTGAACTATTGCAAATGGAGAATGTAGTTGTAGTTCCGCATATTGGAACAGCAACAATTGAAACCAGAATAGAAATGGGCAAAGAGGCCAGTGAGAATATCATTTCCTTTTTAATTGACGGAAAAGAAAAAAACAGAGTAAATTAGAATTAAAATCATTTACAAATAGATGTTATTAGCCATTGACATAGGAAACTCGAATGTGGTTTGTGGTTTATCGGACAACAACCATTGGACAGAACAATTTAGAATTCATACGGTTGCCAATAAAACTGCCGATGAATACGAAGTAATCTATCGTACCTTACTTTCAAGCCGAAACATTAAACTCGAAGAGGTTGATAAAATCGTAGTGAGTAGTGTGGTTCCTTCACTGATTCTGCCAATTCGGGAGATGATTAAAAAGCTTTTCGGAAAAGAACCATTGGTGGTTGGACCTGAGCTTTATCCGAAACTAAATATCGGAATTAAAAATCCTTACGAGATAGGAACCGATTTGGTGGCAAATGCAGTTGCAGCTCACAACAAATACAAAGGCAATTGTATTGTGGTTGATTTTGGTACAGCACTTACTTTTACTGCCATTAAAGCAGATGGGAACCTACTTGGCGTAAGCATTGCGCCTGGTTTAAAAACTGCCATGGCATCTTTATCGCAGAATACTGCAAAGCTGCCCAATGTTGACATCGCAGTTCCTCCGTCATGCATTGGTAAAAATACCACACACGCACTACAAGCAGGAATTGTAATGGGATACAAAGGTTTGGTTGAATATCTTTTGAAGGAAATCAAATCTGAATTAGAAGGCGATACAAGAGTGATTGCAACTGGTGGTTTATCGAAAGTTATGCTTCCGGTAATTGATTGTTTTGATCACCATGAACCTGATTTGACTCTTGATGGCTTAAAAATAATCGGAAATCAATTTTACAAACAGTGATAACTGAAAAATGGCAATAGAAATAGAAAGAAAATTCCTGGTAAATCAAGATTTACTCCCTCTTCCTAATGATGGAAAAAAGTTGATTCAAGGGTACATCTGGAGCGATCCGCAGAAGAGTTTACGCATTAGAATCGCTGGCGAAAAAGCTTTTCTAACCATCAAATCGGGAAATGACATTTTAAAGAGAAGCGAATTTGAATATGAGATTCCCATGACGGATGCTCATGAACTGCTTGAACTATGTGATGCTAAAATAGAAAAAACCCGATACCTGATTCCTATGGCTCAATACACCTGGGAAGTAGATGTATTTCATGGCGACAACCAAGGGCTAATTGTTGCTGAAATTGAACTGGCATCTTCCGAAGAACAAATTAAACTTCCCGAATGGATAGATCAGGAAGTCAGCAATGATCCAAAATATTTGAACGTCTCCTTAATTGAAAATCCTTTCATCAAGTGGTGACACCAACAAGTCGGAAAAATTTCTTGCAGGAGTAATTTCGGGTCTTACGGCCTTATAAATGCACTCCTGTATTTTGGTTCTAACATCCATTTCCATCAATTTCGCATTGGATTCATCCGGACAAATTCGGTTCGATAAAAAGATGTATACCAAGTCATAATCAGGATCAATCCATATCATGGTTCCCGTAAAACCTGTATGGCCATAGCTTGACAATGAAGCCAAATTACTGGTTGGTCCATTCTCATCGGTAGGATCTAAAAAGGGTTTATCAAAGCCTATCCCTCTTCGGTTCTCTCCTTCAGGATATGCTCGCGAAGTAAACTTCTCCATGGTTTCCGATCCAATGTACATTTCGCTTCCATATGCTCCTTTTTGCAAATACATTTGCGCCAACTTGGCCAAGTCACTGGCATTGCCAAACATGCCGGCATGACCTGCCACACCTCCAAGCATTGCTGATGTAGGGTCGTGTACATATCCTTTTATCCACTGCCTTCTAAAGAACTTGTCATTTTGGGTTGGTACAATTCGATTCAAGCTAAACCTTTTTTGGGGATGGTAGCCCAAAGTTCCCGCTCCCAACTGGCGATAGAAGTGACGACTCACATAGCTATCTACAGGCTCTCCCGATCTTTCCTGTATCATTTCTCCCATCAGGATAAAGCCCAAATCACTGTACTTGTAACCATTCTTTTCGCGATAATCAGAATCTAAAATTCCTTTCAGTATGGTGTCCTTGTAATTCTTGTTGATGTAAAGATTTTTGGCTACCTCAATCGGATAGGCATCCGACTTCACTTTGGACAAAATTCCTTTCTTGAATTTGTAATTTCTGTCAATGTAAAGATTCCTATCGAGCTTTAAGCTGTACCTTTTGGAGTACCTTCTGCTAAAAAGTTTATCCTTAAAACTTGCAGAATCAACAGCTTCCCAATGAAATGGTTTCCAGCTTAACAAACGAGCTTCATGTGCCAGAATCTTTCTTAAAATCAGGCTATCTTTGTTTGATTCCTTGGCCTTTGAATAGTATTTGCCAATATTGGCATCAACATCAATCCAACCTTCATCGGTCATTTGCATTAATGCCGGCAAGGTTGCTGTAATTTTGGTTAGAGAAGCCAAATCGTAAATATCAGGATTTCGAACCGGTCTTTTCCTTGCGTAAGTATGGTGCCCATAGGACTTATTGAATACAACTTTACCAGAACGAGCAATCAAAATCTGGCATCCTGGAGTTGCCTTTTGTTTGATGGCATCTTCTGCAATCGAATCAATTACATTCAATTTTAAAGTACTCAGTCCAACCTGCTCAGGCAATGAATATCCCAAACGGTTATGAACTGTTTCAATTCCTGTACCTACCGGAAAATCATCATTGATCGTAACCGGAAGCTTTCCTTTTGCAGCCAAACCTCCAAAAACAACCTGGGCTGAAGCCATTTGCGACTCCCTGCTATCCTGGTAGGAAACCAAAATGGCATCCAAATCATTTAAATTTCGATATCGATCCAAAGCATATGGATTACCAAACAGGTCGAAAATTACTTTTTTGTTGGCAGATATTTCTGACAAGAGTTGCACGCTTTGGTCAGTAATTCCAAAGTTTCTGGAAGGTCGTTGATCCGTATCGTGCATACTCACGATTAACAGATTGTATTTGTCGAGTTTCTCTTTTAAAATCTCGAAATGCTCTTTGGTAGCATCCTTTTCAATCTGGAAAAAATCCATATCGGTATATCTTCCCAAATACTCCTGGTATCTATTTCGAATAGAAGCGCCCATGGCAATGGAGGCCACCCTTAAGGTATCCAGTCGTTTTAATGGCAATAGGTTTCTATCATTCTTCAAGAGTGTGATGGACTGTTCGGCCAACTGTCTGCGCAATATAAATCCTTCCTGTGTATTTAGGCCAGACCAAAGTCTTTCAGTGTCAACTGGCTTATAATTGTGAAGTCCTAACCAATACTTGGCCTTCAGAATTTTCTTACATTTCTCATTGATTTCGTCCCAGCTTAATTCTCTTTTTTCGATTGCTGCTTTAATTTCCTTCAACGAAATTTCTACATCCTCGGTAAACAGCAAAACATCATTCCCAGCCTTTAAAGCCTTAACATCAACTTTTCCTTTGTCGTAGTATTTGCGAACTCCCTTCATGTTTAAGGCATCGGTAAAAACCAAACCTTTAAAGCCCAACTCCTCTTTTAGCAAATCTGAAACAATAGGTCGCGATAAAGTTGCCACCTTCTGATCCGGATCCAAAGCAGGAACGTTCAAATGTGAAATCATCACACCACCCAATCCCTGTGCAATCACTTTTTTAAAGGGATAAAGTTCAATGGAATCCAATCTTGCACGATTGTGATTCAGGATCGGAAGGTCAACATGTGAATCGGTATCCGTATCGCCATGACCTGGAAAGTGTTTTCCAACTGCAATTACACCAGAGCTTTGCATTCCATTGGCAAAAGCATAGGATTTATTGGCCACATTGTATCGATCTTCACCAAAAGATCTGCTGTTAATTACCGGATTGGCAGGATTATTATTCACATCCATCACCGGTGCAAAATTCACATGTACACCCAATCGCTTGCACTCCTTTCCAATCTGTTTTCCCAATCTGTATATCAACTCATTATCCTGAACAGCACCTAACATTAGCTGTCGAGGGTAACTAATGGTTTGCTTCAACCTCATTCCCAAACCATTCTCGGCATCCATACCAAGCCACATTGGAACTTTCGATAAACTTTGATACCAATTGCTCAGTTCGGCCTGCTTGCCTGGTTCCCCATGAAAAAAGATAATTCCACCAATCTGATACTTATCTACTAATGCAGCAATGCGTTCCATTTCCTTTTTGTTCTTGTTGGAATAAGCAGCAATCATGAACAGTTGGGAGATTTTTTCATCCTCACTCATTGTGGAAAAGATGGAATCTGCCCATTGATTAGACCTATTCAACTGATCGACCAACAGGTACTGATCTTGCACATAGTTTTGAGCCGCTAAAGAGAAAGCAAGCAAATAGAAAGAAAGTAGTACTAATATCCTTTTCGGAGAAAATATATAAAGCATAAAAAAATCGTTAATCCAGTTCACCACGAGGTATAACAAAATTATAAAACGCCCATGAATAAAGAGAATGATTGATCACTAAAAAAACTGAATTTGTAAATTTTTTGAATGCAAAAAGAGGGCCAATAGAAAAAGGGGCATTGCCCCTTCTCAATTACTTACAACTAAAATCATATTAAAAACTTGAATCTAGGATCGAACCAAGTGCAATATGCGAAACTATAATCAGGGTGTTTTTCCCTGATTCAGAAGTAAATTTATTTTACTCCCCTTAAAAAAACAAGTGTCAAGTTTGCCAAGTTTGACAAATTGAGCATAATATCATTCACCCTCCACAAAAGCTATTAAGCTATAAATCAAGAAGAATCAAGCAATAACGAGCTTTATCCGATGGGTTCCATTTTGATTTGTCTTGCAAAATGACTACTTTAAGACTACCCATTGTAAATGTTAACCCTTAAAAACAATCACCATGAAAAAGATATTCTGCACTTTAATATTACTATCCACAGTAATTATTTCGATTGCCCAAAATCATGCGGAAAAAGAACTTAGCATTGATGATCAAACCGCATTAAAGTTGACAGCATGCGTTCAAGTATCTCCTGACAATTACAATCAACTTAAGAATTGGGTTCTTTCAACCGAAGCTGTTGAGTTGGAAATGCTCAATGAAAAATCGGGAGAAGCCAGGCTTAAAGGAAATAGTCTGATATACTTGAGCCAGACCCCATCAACTTTTCAAACCAGGATGTACTACACTCTAAGTTTGAAAGAACAAAACAACCAGTTGCAAATTGAAATTAAAGATGTGTATTACCTTTCCTTGCCTGTATATGGAAAACAAGGAACCGCTTCAGTCATTTCTTACCCTTCTGATTGGTTCTCCAAAGAGAAACTCTATAAGAAATCAGGAAAAGAGCGATATCTTAATTCAATTGTAAAACAGAATACCATTTCGAAAATGAATGAGCTAATGGATTCAGCTTTGGCTTTTATGAATTAGAAGTTTCACGCAAAGACAGATAAAGAAAAAACGCAAAGGTGAATTGTTCATCTTTGCGTTCTTTTTTCCAACTTATTCTTTACGTCCTTTGCGTAAATTTTATTTCCTTAATAATCTTACCGCCGCACTTATCTCCTCAATCGCACTACCAATCTCCTCCTCGCTGGTATATTTCCCAACCGACAAGCGTAGTGTTCCCATGGCATATTCGAATGGAACATTCATGGCATCAAGCGTTGTTGAAATTTTTACGGCATCGGAATGACAGGCAGCTCCTGCCGAAGCCGCAATATTTGGCATATTGGCAAGAATATCTGCTGCTCTCAGGTTCTTAAAAGAGATACTCAAGGTATTTGGCAAAGAGAATTTAGTGTTTCCATTGATTCTAAAATCCCCTAATGGCTCCAAACCTTCTCGCAATAGGCAAATTAAATTTCTCTCTCTTTTCATTCTACTTTCAGGATCAATCATTGCCAATTCGGCTGCTTTGCCCAAACCTACAACTTCCAGAATGTTCTCTGTTCCGGCTCTGCGATTCATTTCATGATCGGCACCATGAATTAGCTTTTGCAGCTCTATGCCTTCACGAACATACAAAGCCCCAATCCCCTTGGGACCATAGAACTTATGCCCTGCTACTGTAAGCAAATCAACACCCAATTCTTTCACATCCACAGGTACTTTACCAACTGCCTGGGCACAATCGCTATGTACTGCAATATTGTGCTTTTTCGCTAAAGCGGATATTTCTTTCAGTGGCTGCAAAGTTCCCACCTCGTTATTGGCATACATTACCGATATTAAGATTGTATCAGGACGAATGGCTTCTTCCACATCCTTAAGTCTTAACCTTCCTGTTTCGTCAACTGGTAAATAGCTCACCTCAAATCCCTCCTTTTCCAGGAATTTACAAACCTCTATAATGGCAGGATGTTCTATTTGTGTTGTGATAATATGTCTGCCCCTATCTTTGTTCTGGAAAGCATATCCCTTTAATGCATAATTGTTCGATTCGCTGCCTCCACTGGTAAACACAATCTCCTCAGTCTTGCTGTTCAACAGTTTCGCCATACGCTCACGAGCCTGCACCACTGCCTTTTTGGTTTGCTGTCCATACCAATGCGAACTTGATGGATTTCCAAAATATTCGAATAAATAAGGCTGCATGGCTTTGGCAACCTCTTTTGCTACCGGTGTGGTGGCGTTATAGTCTAGGTATATCATTTTTGTTAGAGTGTTATTTTGTTCCCAATAAAATCCGCTAAACCAGGTTCAATTTGTCAATTATTTCTTCATCAAAATCTCCTCTGGAATAATAAATAATCACATAAAATTCATCCTTTTTTTTATAAAATAAAAACATCGAAAGCATTCCTGATTTTTCGAAATCAAATATAATTTGTGATTCATCATACTTATTACTCAATGACAATTTATTAATTCTACCAATGAATCCTTTATAGTTATCAGCTTCAATCATTCGTTGGACTTCAGATTGATTATCTATTTTTACATTTATTCTATGTGCTAAATCAAAACCATATTTACAAGTGGTTTTAGGTGAGCTATTCGGATCAAAAGTTTCCCCATATTTTATATCATCTTTGGGTATAAATTCATTTTTATGAATTGAAATACAACCCAAATCTTCAATTTGAAGATTTGTAAACTCCCACGCAGTGACCATATGCACATCTCTGAATCTAAAAAAGTTCCAAGTATCACTATTACCAATCCTACTGACACCTGTGTTTAAATCTTTTTGGATTGAATCATCTAATATCCAAGTATATTCTTTATATCTTTCCCAACTTGCATTATGGCTAAACCGGACCATTTCATATATATAAAATCCTACATAATATATTCCTAATGCAACTACACCTGAAATAATAAACCTCAATATCTTATTCATTACTACCTATAATCTTTCTTTTTGTGCCACTGAAAGTACAAAACAATAATTCCGAAGAAAAGTGTTCTCCTTAATATTTTACACTCAATTATAGCAATAGAATAAGCTGGTGCCAAATTGTTCCCTTTGCCTTGGGTTTTAATCAATTTTTTCCCGGATAGTCCCAGTTTATGCTGAGCAATAGATACGAGCGGCAGGCTCGAAACATCGGTGTCCAATGAATCATTATTACAAATTGAGCTTCAATACAGACATACTAATCCTCCCAATCATCAACGCTCTTACTTGAAAAAATAACATCTGTAAAACTAAAAGGAGCCTCACTTTTTACAATGTTTTTAATTGAATCCTGAATATTCTCAATCTCAGTAAGTGATAAATTTACTTTCGATGGATTTATTAAAAAGAGAAAGTAGTAAGTACGTCCAAGTCTGTTTATAGATACATGATTTAAACTGTAACCAAGGGGTAGTATCGGCAATACCTTTGGGGTAATTTTTTCACGCATTGCATTGTGAATATCTTTTATTATTAATTCATTAAAAGCATTTTTCAGAATTTTTACGGGATCGTTAAAAAGAAAAACACATAAAACGAGAACAATTATTGAATCGGCAATTGGAACAATGAATGCCAATGAAGTGTTTTCAAGGAAACCTACAAGTAAAAACACTACACCAATAGCTCCCGAAATAATTGCATTTTGAAATACAGCAATTTTTTCGGTTTGTAACATTATACTCTGATTATTGACTTTTTTACACTGTGCCGCAATGTATAGATATACAAGAGAACAAATTATTACCATCAAAATAGAATAATAAATAATAGATCCTCCATTCACTTGCTCTACACTTCCTGTAACAATATAGTCGTATATCTTAAAACTATTTGAAACTCCTGCCAAAACAAGAACTCCAAAAATCAAAAGCCCTTTAAAAAGTGTATACAGTGTTTCGTACATTGCAAATCCAAATGGTAGAGATTTAGTAGGCTTCTTTGCGACAAGTTTTGAGATCTTGATTCCTATAATCATCGAAAATGCCGATATGAAATTAAATACTCCATCTATTAAAACAGCTTCCGAATTCGAAAAGGCAAATGTTCCAATCCCAACCACTGCCATTAACACATAAGCCCATAAAATATAGCTCATTGCTTTTGTCTCTATCCCTGACATATTCATAATTCTCTCTTGTTTAAATGATATTTTACAATACAAGTTTAATAATCGCAAAATTACTTTATTATAAGAAACATCTGCATTATTTGTTTTAGCCACTGAAAGTACAAAACAATCCTCCACAAGAAAAACATTATCCTTAATATCTTACATACAATTATAGCATTACCAAAATTAGATCTATGTTATAGTTTTTGTCATTACAGATTGACGAGAGTTCATTTTTATCACAAAACTGGCTTTACCAATCGTCGAGAGATCTTTTTTGTGGCAAATTTGCCATTACATATCATCGAGAGCATTTTTTTAAGCCAAAACTGCCTTTACATTTTGTCGAGAGCTCATTTTTGTCTCAAATCCTATCGGAGTGCATTCTTTATACTTACGCCCATGCAGGGCTTATATAACAAACACCAACACCCAAAGGGCGATGCCCTTTGCTATTGCTTTGAGCCTTTCGAGCTCTATTTGCCATTTATTAACATGTGATTCCCGAAACTAGGTTCCTTTCTCCTTCAGGAGAAAGATAGAATGAGGTAAATCATTTATTCACCACCCTAAACTCTGTTCGTCGGTTCAAGGCCTTGCCTTCTTCGGTCTCGTTGTCGGCTATTGCCTTGCTCGATCCAAATCCTTTGTACAGCAAGCGCTCTTTTTTAATTCCTTTGGCAATTAGGTAATCGCATACTGCTTTTGCCCTGTTTTCCGATAAGCTCAGGTTGTGTTCTTCCGATCCGGTATTGTCGGTATGTCCCGATATCTCAACAATCAAATCCTGATTCTGATTCATCAGCTTGAACAGGATTGACAATTCACTCTCCGATTTTGGTAGAATCTCCCACGAATCGGTATCGAAAAACACATTTCGAAGTACGATTTCACTACCAGTTACGAGTTTCTGAAGACCAATATTCAATTCTTGCGGCTGATTCTTTTCCTGATTCTCCAATAGCGAAAAATGATCTGAATAATACAAATATCCCTCACTCTCTGCGGCAAATAGATACTCTTTTCCTGCAGGCAAACACAGCAGGTATTTCCCATTTACCCGATCCGAGTGAATTCGGGCAACGGTATCTTTCGTACTCAAATCGATCAATTGCAAAGAGGCATACAGATTTTCCTTTGTATCCACATCGTAGATCTTTCCTTTCAGCCACGAAACCATTGGCGGTTGATGTTCTCTGGGCAAATCAAACACAAAAATATCCTTTCCTTTTCCTTCCATCCTGTTGGATGCAAAGTAGGCCTTATCGCTTTTTGCATTAATCACCAATCCCAATTCCTCTCCATGCGTGTTTATCGGATATCCCAGGTTCTCTGGCTTAGACCACTTTCCATCTTCCAGAAGAGTTAGTTTATAAAGATCGTAAGATCCCATTCCCGGTAGTCCATCCGAGGCAATTACCAAATACTGGTTGCTGGCATGAATAAAAGGCGACATCTCATTGTTTGCCGTGTTAAAATCCATATTTACAGGTTTCGACCACCTTTGTCTGCCATCGGCTAAGTTTTCCATCAGCTCCGATCGCCAAATGTCCATTTTCCCTTTGCCACTCTTGCGATTACTCACAAAATAAAGTACTCTTCCATCAGCTGAAATGCTTGGTTGCGCCTCCCATGCTGCCGAGTTTATGGTAGGTCCTAAATTTCGAGGCTTCGACCATCTGTCTCCCTCTCGAACCGAATAGTACAGGTCGCATCTGCCTAGCCCATCCTTTCTGCCACATGCAGTAAAATACATGAATCTTCCATCGGCAGTAATGGATTGTGCCCCTTCGTTGCTTGTGGTATTAATGATTTCCGATAATCCTTTGGCCGGTCTCCAAGCTTCTTCCTCCTTTAAGGATATCCAAAAATCCTCTTGCATCTCCAATTTCACTTCCGAAGATTTTTCGGCCGGACTCAATCGGGTAAACACCAACACTTCCTCATCGGCAGTTAAGCTGGGCCAGTATTCATCATATTTGGTATTGATCGCATCCCCAATATTTATGGGCTTAAAATCCACTGGATTCGCAATCATATTCATCGCAAAATCACAATTCTTAATCAGTTTTTGCGCCTTTGCCTTATTCCTCGATGAGATTTTTGAGAAGGATAAAAAGTCTTGAAATTTTCCTTTGGCCTTTTGATACTCTCCTTGCTTTAGGTATGCATTCCCCAGGTTAAAATGCACCCGTGGAAAATAAGATCCATCTATTTTTATTGCCTTCTGATAGGCTTCAATTTCAGCCTTACTGTCCTTTAAAGTATAATATACATCTGCCTGAAAAAGATAAGCTTCAATAAATTTGTCGTTCACCTCCAAGGCTTTGCTTAAACTTTCCAAAGCTTTCTGATTGTCCCTGTTTCGATAATACTGCCCAGCCTCTTCGTAAAAGTGTATGGCCCTTCGCGATTTGATACTGTATTTCTTCTGCGAAGAAAGAGGAAGTACAAAAAACAATAGCAATAAGGTTAAAACTGAATATTTCATTCTTAATAATCAACTTAAATAAATAACTTCCACAATCTCAAATAGACCACAACTATCGAAAAAATTGCCAATAATGCACCCAAGATAATTAATGATCTCTTCTCGGATTTTCGTATTGATATGATAAGCAATACCAAGGACAATACACCAAAAATAGAATAATCGTATTGATATCCATATTCCAATAACTCTGTCAATCCATACAAAGCTTTCGTCTTGCCACTAGTAAGAGATACATATCGATTCCAAAGGTCATAATTTACCTTTAAGGTACAACAAATGCTTATTCCACTTAGAACTATTGATAATATTGCGAATTTATTTTTCATCATTCTTATAAATATACATTTGTTATTAAACCTACTGCACCATTCAGTCCTGCTTTTCGGGCATTGGAAGGACAAGCTGCTTATACGAAGAAAAGTTATAGTAAGACGGGGAAGCTGAGAACTTGTTCGAAGATCACCCCGCCGCACTTAAAGTTTTCGAGTATATGTAGTTTGGGCTTACGCGCCCTAGATTCTTTGCTTCCTTTCTCATCAATGGAGAAAGGAAGAGCCCCTGCGGCTAGAGCAGAAAAATCATTCTTTATCTATGACAAATCTCCGCATACAAACAAGTCCTGCAAGCATCCTGATTTTCCACCTGGTCAAATGGAATCTTTGGATCAAATATCTCCTCGAACATTTCCTGCAAAGCTTTCGTAAATTCTTCCTTATATACTCGGTAATCATCAACAGTTTCAGGTTTGGCACGACCTTCTTTTCGGGCCAACATGCATGCAAACTTGTTGTTAAAGAATTCTTTCAGACTATACACACCAGGCGAAATTGCCTCAGCAGCTTTCGTTTTGTCCTCGTAAAACAAGCAATACAATAAGGTTTGAAAAGCTGCTTTGTTTCTGTTCTTTCCCTCTTTCTCGAATAAGGATTCTATGTCCTTAAAGAACAAATCTGCCTTACCCGTTTTGTAGTCCAGGATTCGAATGGTACCATTTGCCCTGTCAACACGGTCAATCAATCCCTTAATGTTTACCTTTCGATCTCCCGATATCGGCACCTGAATTCTATATTCATCTTCAAGCGACAGAATCTGGAATGGCGCAAACTGCTGATCCAGGATCAATATCCTATCGATGTACTTTTTCAGGATATCAAAAATCAACAAGTTCCTTCCTGATATCTGAACCTCTTTATTCTTGGGCGTTTTAAAATAAGTATCGCGAAAAGCGGTCTTCAGTTTCGTTTCAATCAGGTCTTTGTCTTTCCTGATGATTTCCAGATCTTCCCTTTCCAATATTTTGCCAACAAATGGCTTGTACAAATCTTCCAGCGTATTGTGAAACAGGTTCCCGAAAGTAGGCGGATCAATCTCTTCCAATACCTGATCGGGTTCCTTTAATCCTGCAATGTATTTAAAGTAAAAACTCAATGGGCAAGCCAGGTAAGTATTCAAAGCCGAAGGAGAAAAACTCCTGAATTGATCTCCGCAATACTCCGCCAGGCGATTTAAAATTCGCTCATTCTTCTCAACGATTATGGGTTTGGCCTCTTTTAACGAGATATCATATCCCGGACTCGATTCTTCAATATCAAAATCCGATTCATATTTCAATTGATACAAAAATCGGCTCATCTCCCCTGTTCTGATTCCATCACTTTGAGTACTGTATAGCAGTTTGATGTCATCGGCACGCTGTATCAATCGGTAAAAATAGTAGGCAAAAATGGCATCCTGATGATCAATGGTTGGCATTCCAAATCCCTTTCTCAGGTGATATGGAATGAATGAATTTGCGGTTCCTGTTTTTGGCAACTTCCCTTCGTTCATCGAAAGAACCACCAACTTTTTAAAATCCAGCAAACGCGTTTCCAAAATCCCCATTACCTGCAATCCCGCCAAAGGTTCTCCTTCAAACGGAATGCTCAAAGTTTGAATCATTTTCTCCAAAATCTTATAGAAAGTATCTTGCTTTACCTCTATTTCATGCTGATCCAACAATGCTTTCAATCGCTTAATTGCCAAAAACAGGTGGTAAATGTACTCCTGTTCAATCTTGTCGACCAATGATTTTTCTTCCTCTTTGGTTTCCAATCTTTGGTAAACATTCTGCAGCAAATTCAATAGGTACATGGCAAACTGATTCACATCCTTTACTGGTGTAAACAGCTTTTCGATTACCTCATCGCCTGTTAAAAGCTTTTGCGGAACCTTTATTTTGTTGGTAGTAAGAATATTTTGGGTAAGCTCATGAGCCAATTCAGGATTTACAGAATTCAAATACTGATGATTCAGCAACGCCAACACCTCTTTGTGATGAAACTCTATCTCTCCTGCAACTTTTCTGGAGCTCTTTTGCATGTCGATTACCAAGCGCAACAAACTGGCAACCGGCGTATTCTTAGCAGGATATCCCATGGTAACATTTACATTCTCTACCACCTCGGGAATGGAATGCAAAACAGGCAGCAATAGTTCCTCATCGGCCAAAACAATGGCTGTTTCCTCCGGCGCTACATCCTCATCCTTGCAAAAAGCTTGCACTACAGAGTGCGCATATTTGGCCTGCCCAACTTCTGATGACAGAGACACAAACTCCACCTTGGCTTTGTTCTCCTTGATATTCGAAAAGCTCAATTCAGTTTTAGGAGCAGGAAATCTTCTGATATTGTCTCGCAAAAACAGGCCTGCTTCATGATATGGATTCTTCAGGTATGATTCATCGTAATCCCAATAGAATTCGGCAAGCTCTTTCTTCTTCAGGAACTCGAACAAATCAATCTCGCATTTGTTTAATGCATTAAATCCAACAAAAATTACCTTTTTGGCATCGATTTGAATTCCTCCTGATTCTAATCCATCTATCAAATTCCTCGAAGCCATTCCTTCGTAGGCCAGCTTTTCCGATTTCAGCTCCTCTCTCAAATCGGTATAAATCCCAAACAGATTCTCCCACAAATTCACGAACTCTTTTTGATGCTCAGAATATTTCTCTGGTTTAAAGCTGCTCCAAAATGCCTGTATTGCCTCAAGCTGTTCATCCGTTAAATAGTCGAACAGGTTCTCAATCTCTTTCTCGTCGGCCAGATTTTGAAACAAATGCTCGGCATTTACCCTGTACTTGTCCAAATCATCAAAATCGCCCAACAACATCTCTCCCCAGTGATAGAATTCATCGAAGCTTTCGCTTACCTTCATTCTTTTCACATAGATTTTATACAGACGAAATAGCAATCCCAAATTGTCTTCTATCTGCAAATCGGACAGAGAACGGAAAAACTCACTAATGGTAAATACTCTTGGTGCCCAAAGAGGTTTTTCCACCAATTCGTTCAGATATTTTGAAAAGAACAAGCCAGCTCTTCGGTTCGGAAAAACCAAAATACAATCGGATAATTCATTGGTATATTTTGAGTAAAGCTCTTTGGTTATTTGTTGTAAGAATGAGTTCATATATAGTGTAAGAGATTAGTTAAATTGATGATTTCCATATGGCAACACAATTTCAATATTTTGCGATTGAAACATTCCATTGGGATTTAATCCAGGTTTTCCTTCCGGGATATCTACGCCCAGATTCTTGTAGTATTCTACCCAAAACGGCAAATACTCACCTGATTCATTGTCCTTAAATGTCATGGGATTCAATTGAAATACTTCTGTTGAATCGCCAGTATTTACAAACATTTCATAAATCAACTCGGAACAATAATAGGTCGAATCACCCATTACATAAATATTATCATAGGGAAAATTCAATAAGGCTTTCCCATAAGTCATGGCTGCATCAATTCTGGTATTCAACTTGGTATTTAATCTACCAATGGCAACTTTATTGCTCCTTAGCAAAAAACTATCCAATTGGGTTAAAGATACCCCTTTCGATATGGCTTCCAGCACATAAATATTCCCTTTTGAATCAACATCTACAATGCCAACATGAGAAAAATTCAGCTTCTTCTCTCCTCCTGTAACCGATTCTATGGCTTCTGAAATGGAATCGGTATTCAAATCCTGAAAAATTAGGTCGCCTTTACGGAATTCAAACTGCGTTTTTTTTTGTAAATTATCACAGCTTAAAAAATGTAGAAATACCAGCACTGTTAATATCGTGCGAAGAAATGTCATACTATTAAATATTCATGTTTTTGAATGCAAAACTAAATTAATTGGAAAATGCAACAAACGAAAAAATAGCTCTGTATTTTTTCTGCAAATGTTAAACAATATCAGCTCATAGAAAATGTCTATAAGCTCATTAGAAAAAAAGATGACCTTTTGGTCTTTTATTCGTGTTTATCCTTACTTGTTCCATTTCAAAATTAATACATTTGTTTAAGCGACAACAAAAATCAGACAAGTACAACAAACAAATCTATGGATAAATTCAGTTTTTTGGGTAATAGTGAAATCGACTATATAGACGAGCTATACCAATCCTATAAGAAAGATCCCTATTCGGTGGAAGAAACATGGAGAACGTTTTTCCAGGGATTCGATTTCGCATCGGCTAATTTTCCGATAAAACAAGAAAGTAGCGAAAGCTTGCCGGCCAGCGAATCAATGAGCAAGGAATTCAATGTAATGAACTTGATTCAGGCTTATCGCCAAAGGGGGCATTTATTTACCAAAACCAATCCGGTTAGAACCAGAAGAAAATACTTTCCTACTCTGGATATTGAAAATTTCGATCTGGCAGAATCTGACTTGGAAACTCCATTTCATGCCGGGAAAGAAATTGGTATTGGCGTAGCAAAATTAAAAGATATTGTAGCCCACCTGCAAGATACTTATTGTAAATCTGTAGGTGCTGAATATGTTTTTGTTCGTCATCCGCAAATGTTGCGATGGCTGCAAAAGAAAATGGAGAGTTCGAAGAATACTCCACAGTTTACCGATGAACAACGCAAGCACATCTACTACCATTTAAGAATGGCAGTTGGCTTCGAGAATTACATTCACAAGAAGTTTGTGGGACAAAAAAGATTCTCATTGGAAGGTGCAGAAACACTAATCCCTGCTTTGGATGCCATGATTGAACGTGGTGCCGAGTTAGGAGTTCAGGAGTTCATCTTTGGTATGGCTCACCGAGGCCGACTAAATGTTCTGGCCAATATTCTTGAGAAACCTTACGAAAATATTTTCAAGGAATTCGTTGGTGAAGAATATGAAGAAGACATTGCGCTGGGCGATGTAAAATATCACCTGGGGTATGGCAATACTGTAAAAACGGACGATGGCAGCGAGGTAAAATTGCATTTGGCTCCAAATCCATCTCACCTGGAAACAGTAGGTGCTGTAGTACAAGGAATTTCACGATCAAAAATTGACAATGATTACGAAGGCAACCAAGATCGATTGGTTCCTGTTGTGATACATGGTGATGCGGCAATTGCCGGCCAGGGAATTGTATACGAAATCATTCAAATGTCTCAACTGAAGGGATACAAAACAGGTGGTACCATCCATTTGGTGATTAACAACCAGGTTGGATTTACAACCAATTACCTGGATGCAAGATCGAGTACATACTGTACCGATGTAGCCAAGGTAACTCGCTGTCCTGTTTTTCATGTGAATGGTGATGATGTTGAAGCATTGATTTTTACCATTAAAATGGCAATGGAATACCGTCAGGAATTTAATACTGATGTCTTCATTGATATTCTATCGTACAGAAAATATGGGCATAACGAAGGTGATGAACCTCGTTTTACCCAGCCAATATTATACAAGGAGATTGCCAAGCATAAAAACCCTAGAGACATTTATGCGGATTATTTAATTCAGAAAGGTGTTTACTCTCAACCTGAAGTGAAGACGATCAATTCGGATTACAACAAACTGTTGGATGATAAATTTGAACTTTCGAAAACATTCGATAAGGTTATTATTCAACCATTCCTGGATAATTATTACAAAGGCATTCGATATTCAGTTGAATCTGATTTTGAATCTTCTCCTGAAACTGGTGTAAATAAAAAAACACTGCTATCATTAGCGGATAACTTTACTTCTCTACCTGGAGACTTAAAATTCTTCAAGAAGATTGGAAAGTTAATGGGCGATAGAAAGAAAATGGTGGAAAACGATCAGCTTGACTGGGCAATGGGTGAAATGTTGGCTTACTCAAGTTTGTTGACCGAAGGAAATTCAGTTCGAATTAGTGGTCAGGATTCTGAGCGTGGCACCTTCTCGCACCGACATGCAGCCTTGGTGATTGAGGATTCCGATAAGAAATATTTCCCACTTAAAAATCTTTCTGAAGATCAGGCTCCATTCCATGTTTACAATTCATCATTAAGCGAATATGGTGTATTGGGTTATGAATATGGATATGCTTTGGCGCATCCTTCTGGATTGACCATTTGGGAAGCGCAGTTTGGCGATTTCCACAATGTAGCGCAGGCGGTAATCGATCAGTACATTAGTGCTGCCGAAGACAAGTGGGGAATTAAGAATGGCTTGGTGATGTATTTGCCGCATGGATACGAAGGACAGGGTGCCGAGCACTCAAGTGCAAGAATGGAACGTTTCCTAACACTTTGTGCGCACAACAACATGCAAATCTCCAACCCAACTACTCCAGCCAATTTGTTCCACATGTTGCGCCGACAGGTAAAAAGAGATATCAGAGTACCTTTGATTTGCTTCTCTCCTAAAAGTTTGCTTCGTCACCCAGCTTGTGTTTCCAGCATGGACGAAATGGCAAAAGGTAAATTTCAGGAGGTTATTGATGACAAGAACGTAATCTCGGAAGAAGTAAGAAGAGTTGTGTTCTGTACAGGAAAAGTATACTTTGATTTATTGGCTCAGAAAGAAAAGCTAAATGCCCAGGATATTGCTTTGGTAAGAATGGAACAATTGTATCCTTTCCCACATCAGCAAGTTGATAAAGTTTTGGAAAGATATCCGAACGCTATCCTTCATTTATGGGTTCAGGAAGAACCTGAGAATATGGGAGCTTGGACATTTATGAATTATAACTTCCGCAACAAAGAGGTCAAATTGGTTCCTGTAGCTCGTCAGGCTAGTGGTAGTCCGGCAACAGGATTGGCCAAAATCCATATGCTTGGACAAAGCGAGATCATCAACAAAGTATTTAGAAAATGTGACTGCGATAGAAAATTGAAGTATTGCGGGTTACAATGTGTTGAGGGAAGTTCGCATGAAGAAATTCTGCAGACACATGAGTACTTTGAGGAGAAGAAGAGCAAACTTCTAATGTAATAACCAAGGAAAAAGTTTGTGTAAAGAATTCCATATTTCCTCATTCACACAATAACAAAATCACACAATAACGAAATAACAAATGATTGAAATAAAAATACCAAGTCCTGGAGAATCCATTTCAGAAGTTGAAATAGCCAATTGGTTTGTTGCCGATGGCGATATTGTAGAAAAAGATCAAGACATTGCTGAGATTGAATCTGACAAAGCAACGCTAACTTTAGTTGCCGACGAAGGCGGAAAAATTGAAATTCTTGCGCAAGAAGGCGATACCGTAGAAGTTGGTTCGGTGGCTTGTAAAATTGATACCAGTTTTGCAGGCGAGGCTCCAAGTCCAAAGGCCGCAGCTCCAAAAGAAGAAGTTGTTGAAGCAAAAGAACCTGCAAGTTCAGCTCCTACAGCCAATATCGAATCGGAGAATTACAAGGATGTAAAAATTTCTCCTGTGGCCAAAAAACTGATGGAAGAGAATCAGCTTTCGGTTGATGATGTGATTGCAGGCTTGCAAAGATTATCGAAAAAGGACATTCAGGCGGTTGTTGATCATACCAACAATCAACCTGCAACAGTTGCTGCTGCTCCTAAGGAAATTTCGCGTGAAGAGAAGCGCACCAAAATGACTAATCTTCGTAAGAAATTGAGTGCTCGTTTGGTATCGGTGAAGAACGAAACTGCCATGCTAACCACTTTTAACGAGGTTGACATGAGTGCCGTAATGGAACTGAGAAAGAAATATCAGAAAAAATTCGTTGATACTCATGATATCAAATTGGGTTTCATGTCATTCTTTACCAAAGCAGTTACCGAAGCTTTAAAGGCTCACCCTATGGTGAACTCGATGATTGATGGCGAAGAAATTGTAACGCCTGATTTTGCCGATGTTGCCATTGCCGTGCAAACACCAAAAGGATTGATGGTTCCTGTTATCAGAAATGCAGAATCCTTAGGATTGGCTGATATCGAAAAGAAACTAATGGAACTGGCAACCAAAGCTCGTGCAGGTAAAATTAGCCTTGATGAAATGACGGGCGGAACCTTTACCATTACCAATGGTGGTGTGTTTGGATCTCTTTTGAGTACTCCAATTATAAACCCTCCGCAATCGGGAATTTTAGGAATGCACAATATTGTTGAGCGACCAGTTGCTGTTAACGGCAAGGTGGAAATTCGCCCGATGATGTACATAGCCCTTTCCTACGATCACCGTGTGATTGATGGTAAGGATTCGGTAGGCTTTCTGGTTAAAATTAAAGAAATGATTGAAAACCCACACAAGATGTTGTTCGATGGAAAAGATCCGGATAGCATGCTGCTGGGATTATAGAAATAAAAGAAAAGCGATGAAATTTCATCGCTCTTCTTTTTATAATTTACTTACATATTTCTTTTTTTCTCGTCTGCTAAATTCTTGAGTTATTAACTCATCATTGCAATCTGACGAATAGTAATTATTTGGAAGCAACAAAGATTTACCTCCTTTGTAACAAAAAATTGGATTCACATATCCGTATTGATTGTGTTTATTTTCTTCTTTCTTAGAATCAAACAATTTTTTTGTTTTAAGGTAATACACCATTAATGTCAGCCTGCAATTTTTATTAGAGTCGAACCTTCCCACAATTCCTATTGGATCCATTGGGTTTACCATATCCCCTTCTTTTACATTTATGGTTCCTGATTTAAATCCAGAGTATTCAGCTAAAGTGCCATCTTTATGCTCTATAAGAACTCTATTCGTAGAACTCACAAAACTGTATTTTCGCGTGGTATCAGCTATATGTTTATCTTCAACTTGCACTACCAATCCTTTTCGTGCAGCAACAACAGGTTCCTCTTTTTCAACATTAAACACAAATGCATTAAAATCATCAGGAGAACCATTTCCAAAGGTAAGTCCCATGTATTCTGCCTTACGCACTTTTACTTTTGTGGCTGGTTTAAAAGGCAACATATAAACCATATCATCTTTAACTTTAGGGTTCACCTTTCCCCTCTGATAAATGTAAGTATAAGAAAATCCTATGCCATTAGCCGGATTTTTTGGTTTCAGAGTAAAAAAACGACCTGTACGTCCACTTACATGCGATCCATAACTTGTTTGCATGGCATTAGTTAAATCATCAAATTTAATTAGCAAATAGTAGGTTCCATAAACCTTTTTGGAATAGGTAAAATCAACACTATTATCACTTTTTCTTTCGTATTTCAACTCAATATCAGATTGAGCTAAAGATGTTTTACCTACCACAACAAGCAAGCAAAAACAAATACACAAGGCAATTTTATTCATACAGGTAATATTAACTGATCATATACTTTCCAAATGTACATTTTATTTTTTAAAACATAAAAATACAACAAAGTAAAATGCTATCTAACAGATTAAAGTTATAACACAACACTTACAGCTAATCTAGAATAGTAGTACAACTATTCCTTTTTCTTAGTTTTATTTTTTCTCCTGTTCAATTCCTTATTGTAGGCAGCAATCAACTTGTTTAAATGCTTGCATAATTCTATCACCTCATCGTTTTCAAAAAGGCAATAGGCTTCCAGTTTTTTTACAACTGTTCGGTACACCTTAATTAACTCGGCTCTTAAATCAATCATTTTGGTTTTTGGTGCAGTTGCCTGCGCAGTTATTCGTTCCATATAAGCTGCTTCAAATGCCTTGTTCTCTTCATCCAGATGCTTTACCCAATCACTCATGGCTAAAGTTTCAAACGCCTCGGTAAATCCAGGTTTATTTTACCAAGCCAATGTTAGCGAATAAAAGGTAGCAGATTTTACTTGATAATTTCGATACACAATCTGTTTGCCCATCGATTCGATGCTTACCCAAATAATTTCGGCAGCTTGTTTAATATCCTCATTGTAATGTTTTGTGTACCCACGAACACATTGCAGCAATCCCGTAAAAGAAGCACATCTTTTTTTGTCCAGTTCATTTACGTTTTTTGTGCAAGCACTTAGTTTTTTCTTCTTCAAAATGATATCGAATTGTTCCACCCCACTTCGAAGTAAATCCGATTCTTTTTGAAAATCAAGATCCTGATTTACTTTCATTAGAGCTTCCAAAATATGTTCTGTAAACGAGCAGAACTCTAAATTGTGTAAATGCGACAAATCAATAGATGAAATCATTATATTCTTACTCATAATTAGTTCTAATTATCAATTTTAAAGTAGTTTCAAGTATCCTGTACTCTTATTAGCTATACCAAACTTGTTTTTCCCTGTCCCAAACAAAAAGCACCCATATTTGCATAGAAGCAAAGCTTCCCCAGCTTGGGAACATCCATTTCAAATTAGAATGGAGTGTAAATTGCTTCTTTTTTTTCTAATGTTTTATTTAGGATTAATATTATCTCACTTTTAATTAAAATGAATTATTTTAAATTTAAGCATTTATCCTTTTTTGTTAAATTATTTATTTGAATTTAACATACGACTGGGGAATGCCTCTCTAAAATTAAAGCAAGCTTCCCCAAGCTGGGGATGGAAAGAAATAATATGATTTAAACCTTCCCAAATGCCAAAGCATACAAATCTTATCAATTAAAGAATTCGCGAGTAATTTTTGTATTGAAACAAAAAGGATTAATGATATCATTTTGTAGTGTAATCCTCCTCTAATTTACATCAATATATAATTCAAATTTAAACCAAAATATTTATCTGATTTCCACATTTTTTTAATTAAAATCCCTCATAAAATATGATCATAATTTCGTATCTTTGCAACTAAGGCTGATAACTAATATTTTTATAATAATTTAGTTAAGGGATGATTATCTACACAGCATGAAAGACCTGTCTTCTATTGATGATCAGTTTCTTAGAAAAATCCACCAAAACATTGAAGCAAATCTTGCTGACGAGGATTTTTCGGTAAACGAATTGGCCCAAAACGTAGGTCTTAGCAGATCTATGCTTCATAGAAAGTTGACCAAAACCTGTGGCAAATCTGCAAGCGAATTAATTAAAGAGATCAGGTTAGCACACGCTAAAACCATGCTCGAAAACAATGTAGCCACAGTTTCCGAAATAGCATACCAGGTTGGATTCCGAAATCCAAGCTATTTTAACAAAGTATTTAAATCGAGTTACAAAGTTTCACCAGGCGATATAAAAAAAGGAATTAAAGTTAGCTCCACAGGTCAATCAAAGTTCTTTTCGAGAATAAAACCAGAAAAACACAATAGGTATGGTATATTCATTTTGCCTGTTTTAATTCTATGCATCATCTTTTTTGCAGGTGCCTACATCTCTGGACTCTTTAATTCAAAAGAATCATCAATAGCAGTTCTTCCTTTACACAACCTAACTGGTAGTGTTGATAACAATTACTTTGTTGATGGCATGCACGATGCACTCATCGGCAAACTCGGGCAATTTTCCTCCCTTCGCGTAATTTCACGAACATCAACACTAAGGTATCGTGATGATCAAAAGCTATTAAGTGATATTGCCAATGAGTTGGACGTAAATTGCATTGTTGAAGGATCGGTAATTAATGTTGACGATAGCATCCGCATCTTAATTCAGTTAATTGATGTTTTCCCAGAGGAACGACACCTGTTAGCCAAAGAGTACAAGGATGAAATTAAAAATGTATTTGCTATTCAAACTTCAGTGATAAAAGACATTGCTGATGAAATAGAATTAGAACTATCCGATAAAGAGAAAATTAAGCTATCAAAAACTCGCAAGGTAAATCCTGAAGCTTATAAAGCCTATCTGCAAGGCATGCATTATTTAAACCAAGGAACACATAAGGCTTTCGAAAAGGGAATTCAATATTTACATGGGGCAATTAAAAATGATCCAGGAGATCCATTGGCTTATGCTGGTTTGGCTATTGGCTATGGTTTTAGAGGTCACGGAGAATTAAATTCGAAAGATGCCTTTCGTTTGGCTTTATCCTCAGCCAATAAAGCATTAAAACTAGATCCAACCATTGATGAAGCCTATAATGCTTTAGCTTTACTTTACTTGTATAAAGCCTGGAACTGGCCAAAAGCCAAAGAGACTTTTGAGAATGCGATTAGGAACAACCCTAACAATTCGGTTATTCATGCTCACTTTGCCTGGTATCATGTCTTATTCGGCGATAAAAAAAAGGCTATTCATCATGGCCGACAAGCTACAATATTTGAGCCTTTCTCTCCTGCTTATGCCTCTTGGCTTGGATTGTTATATTATCACGACAAGCAATACGATAAGGCTGAAAAATGGGCAAATAAAGCTTTAAAATTAAAAGAGAATGTTCCTTATGGACTTGCCACCCTGGGATGGGTCTGCATACAACGAAAGGAGTATCAAAAAGCCATTGATTATTTCGAAAAACTTCCTGCTAATAATTGTCATTGGAACACCATTTTGGGCTATGCTTATGTAAAAGCAGGTCAAAAAGACAAGGCTGTGGCTTTATGGAACAAACTAAACAAAAATCCTAATGAGCAAAACCCATATCACATGGGCATAATGGCATCTTATCTGGGTTTTATCGACAAAGCTTTTGAGCTAATTGATGAAGCTTGTGCCAATAAAATCTACCCAACAAGCTACATTGTTTTTAATCCTTGTGGAGAATATATCAGACGCGATTCTCGTTACAATGATTTATTACGAAAATTAAACCTTCCAAATAATAAAACAGTACTTTCCTCCAAGAATTAACACAACAATTAAAAGACACTTATAGTTGTAATAAACCACTAAATTACAAGTTTTTGTGTAGTGCAACCTCCTTGTAACAATTCAACCTGTGCACCTTTTTAATTGCAAGAAATTGCAACCATACTGCTAAGTACCTCAGAGCATTATGTCGTTACTTTACATTATCTAAAAAAGTAAACTTTAAGTTAAAAAATCGAAAAAATTAAAGCCATGAAAACAACAGTATTTTTAGCAGTATTACTATTTCTTGGCCTTTTTACATTTGGGCAAGATCTAAGAACAAACACTTTAGAAGGTGTTAATGTAACTCCACCAACTTTTATTGGGAGCGAAGCAGTTGAGTTAATAAAAATGAGGAACTATACTACTCTAAATGATTTTTTCACAGACAAAATAAGATATCCTGAAGAGTCAGAGAAAAGATTACGAGAAGGTACAGAAATTATTCAATTCACAGTATTACCAAACGGAAGTTTAGATGATTTTCAAGTTATTAATAGTATATCAGAAGAAATTGACGATGAAGTTTTACGAGTTTTAAAGAAAACTGATGGAATGTGGAAACCAGGTTATAATAATGCTATTCCTGTTGCTATGACCAAGGAAGTTGCAATTGCTTTTAGAATTGAAAATTCCGATCATTTATATGTAGCACAACGCTTGTTTAAAAGAGGCATGAAAAGTCATATCATCAAGAACAAAAACAAAAGAGCTTTAAGATTGTTAAATCGAGCAATGGTATATAAGCCATACAGCGAACCATTAATTTTCCAAAGATCGTTGGTACATCAAAAAATGGGAAATACCCAAGATGCTTGTAAGGATTGGAATCGTTTAAAAGCTTTGGGAAGTTCACTTTCCGATGCTTACTTGAGCAAGTTTTGCGAAGCTGAATATGCTGTTAATATTCCAGCAGACACCGAATATATCACCTTTGATATTAGAAAATAATTGGATGCTATTAAAAACAAAACCTGTCAGCATGCTGACAGGTTTCTTTTAATATAAAGTGTAGTTTTTACAATCTTTGTCCTCTCAAAATCACCGCATCAATTAAATTGCTTCCATAAGCATATGGCATAAATTCAACCGAAGGAATCTCTTTAGTGATAAAAATATTGGCAATTTTTCCTCGAGCGATACTTCCCAACTCTTCCTGAACACCCATTGCGTAAGCCGAGTTAATGGTAGTAGCATTAATGGCTTCCTGTGGCAACATTTTGTAATTGATACACGCCAAAGACATAATGAATTTCATATTTCCTGATGGCGATGAACCTGGGTTAAAGTCAGAAGCCAAAGCTACTGGTAATCCTGCATTCATCATATCGCGTACAGGTGAACAAACCATATTCAAAAAGAAAGCTGCACCTGGTAATACAGTTGGCATGGTTTCAGAATCTTTCAAACACTTGATTTCTTCCTCACCAACAAACTCAAGGTGATCAACCGATAAAGCATTGTATTTCACTCCTACCTGAATACCTCCTGAGTAATCCAACTCATTGGCATGGATTTTAGGACGCATACCATACTTCATCCCTGCGTTCAAAATACGATCAGTCTCTTCAACGGTAAAGAATCCCTCATCGCAAAACACATCAATGTAATCTGCCAATTCTTCTGCTGCAACCATAGGAATCATTTCGTTGATTACCAAATCAACATACTCTCCCTGACGACCTCTGTATTCAGCAGGCACAGCATGTGCACCCAAAAAGCTCGATTTAACGGTTAGCGGAGTTGTCTCTTTAATTCGCTTGATTACTCGAAGCATTTTCAACTCATCTTCAACTGTCAAACCATATCCACTCTTGATTTCAACTGCACCGGTTCCCATGCTTATGATTTCGTGAATACGCTCCATTGCAGCTTCGTATAACTCATCTTCGGTAGCATCGTGCATACGTTTAGCCGAATTCAAGATTCCGCCACCACGCTTGGCAATCTCTTCGTAAGAAAGACCTTTAATCTTATCAGTATATTCAATCTCGCGACTGCCTGCATACACCAAATGTGTGTGTGAATCACAGAACGATGGAAATACCATGCGACCTGTAGCATCGATCTCCTCTACATGATCGAATCCTTCCATTTCATCGTAATTGGGCATATTCTCCATCTTGCCAAAATCAGAGATCTTTTCATCTTCAATAAGCAAATAAGCATTATCAATGCAATTCAAATTTGCCATATCAGTTCCGGCAACCCATTTACGTGGAATTTCCTCAACCTGAACAAGAGTTTTTATATTACTTATTAACAACTTCATATCTATATCGATTAATAATTAGCAATTCATAATGAACAATTTGAAGAGAAGAATTAATACTGAAGGTTTCACAGTTTCAATTCAAATCCACTCATTCACTTTAACATGCAAATATTATCTAATTCTGAACAAATTGCAAACCTTTTCGATCTGCTCTTTAAAATTATTTTATATCGCTGATTCTGTACATATTTTTCTATTTTTACGCATTCAATTTTAAGGGGTAAAAACCAAAACACAATCTAAATCAACCTATATGTTTAAAAAGATACCACACACTTATGTAATTGTATTTGCAATAGTTGTATTATCTGCAATATTAACCTGGATAATTCCAGGAGGAGAGTTTGAAAGAACAACAGTAAATGTAAATGGAACTGATCGTGAAGTTATTGTTCAGGGTTCATATCATCAAATAGAAAGCCAAGGGCAAAGTTGGGAAATTTTCTCTTCTTTCTTTAAAGGATTTGTTGACAAGGCCGACATTATCATGTTTATTTTGGTAATTGGTGGTGCATTCTGGATTATGAATGCGAGTAAATCTATTGATGTAGGAATCTATTCCTTCTTGAAATTCACTCAAAAACTCGAGAAGAATAAAACCATACGGAAAATTGGGGTCAACAATATTATACTGACCTTAATCATGCTGGTGTTTAGTGCCTTTGGTGCCACATTTGGGATGAGTGAGGAAACCATTGCCTTTGTAATCATTTTTGTTCCGATGTCCATTAAAATGGGATATGATTCCATTGTTGGGGTTTGTATCTGTTTTGTAGCTGCCGGACTTGGTTTTGCAGGAGCACTTCTAAATCCTTTTACCATTGGTATTGCGCAAGGCTTATCCAACCTGCCTTTATTCTCAGGTATTGAATACAGGTTATTTTGCTGGGTAGTAATTAATGTAATTGGATTTGCGTTCATTTTAAGATATGCTGCTAAAATTCGCAAAAACCCACAAGCATCTTTGGTTTACACCGATGATGCTTACTGGAGAAAACATACCGATACAGATATGGAAGAGTTGGAATTCTATACTCCAAAATCAGCATGGGTAACCTATTTCATTCTCTTAATTACCATGGTGGTATTCTCTTTCCATTATCCTATGAGTACTTTGAAAGTTGGTAATTCGGAAATGACTACCTATGTACTTCCAATTGTGACAGGTTTATTTGCAATTCTAGGTCTTATATCTCTTCGTAAATCGGTACATTTCTACATTCTAAACCTTTTACTTTTCACAATCATTTACCTAATTGTTGGTGTAATGGGATATGGATGGTATATCATGGAGATTGCTACCTTATTCTTTGCCATGGGTATTTTCTCGGGTATAGCATTCAACAACACTGCCAACGAAATCACAAACTTATTCCTTGAAGGATCGAGAGATATTCTTTCTGCTGCAATGATTGTAGGTTTAGCGGGTGGTATTCTAATTGTACTGGAAGAAGGAAACGTAATCGATTCTATCCTTTATTACATTTCACAATCGATGAACGATTTTGGGAAGATGGCTTCTGTTTCAATCATGTACCTGATCCAAAATATTATTAATGTAATTATCCCATCAGGATCTGCGAAAGCAGCCTTAACCATGCCTATGATGTCTCAGTTCTCCGATTTAATTGGAGTATCGCGCCAGGCAACAGTAATGGCATTCCAGTTTGGTGATGGTTTTACCAACATGATTACTCCAACTTCGGGCGTATTAATCGGCGTTCTTGGCGTTGCAAAAATTCCATACGACAAATGGGTAAAATGGATTGGCGGATTTATGGCAATCTTGCTCTTGTTAGGACTTTTATTGCTAATTCCAACTGTAACCATGGAATTGAATGGATTCTAAATATAAAATGAGGGGCTCGCTTGAGCCCCTTTTTATTTCGATTAATATCCTGAATTTTGGGTAAAAAGAGGACAAGCCAGCTCGTGTTCTTAGCATATTGATATCATCCAGGGGAGCAGCTCCCGTTGATGATCCTGCTCTAAAGTTTGCTTCTACCCTTGTCAGATACATTTCAGTAATTCTTATTACCGGGGCATTATCGGCATTGGTAATACCATCAACGTACTTTGTAGTAAAGAATGATATGGTATTTTGGGCATCGGCCCCTTGCTCGGTAAGTGTCGTAAAACGAAGATCGTTATCCATATCGAATGTACTGATTAAATAATCTGAGAATGGAGCATCTCCACGTCCTTCAGGAGAAGGATTAAACAAACCTGAAAATCCTTCACCACTATATTGTCCATCAGCGGCAGTATTCACCAATGTAAATATATGCTCCTTTGATCCTTCATTTTGGAAAAAGGAGTAATCTGCTACCAGCTGAAAATTAGAATCTCCGATCACCGAATTTGCCAAAGAAGCTGCTTCAGACCATTCTCCTCTGTATAGATGTAATCGCGCCTTAAGGGCTTGTGCAGCTCCTTTTGTGGCCATGGTACGATCCGTTCCACTCAAATTAGCAATTGCAAAGTCTAAATCTGCTGCAATAAACGAATGAACTTCACTCAAACTTGACCTTAGAATTTCAAATTCCATTGTGCTCCGGTAAAAATAAAATCTACAATTGGAAGACAGTCTTTTGATCCTTTTCCTTGCTGAATTGGTGCCGAAAACCAGTCGTCCATATTAAAGTAGATCAATGCCCTCATGAATCGAGCCTCAGCAATCAGAGAATTTTTTTCTGCATCTTCGAATCCTGCTTCTTCCAAGGCAAGAACACCATCGATAACAAAGTTTACTGCCATTACAACTTCAAAGCAATCTCTCCAGACTTCCATAATTAAAGTATTGTTTGCAAGACTTTAAAGCTACAGCCAATTCATAAGAATTCATTCTTCAATCGGCATTTTCATGATACCATATTCGAAAGCAAAAAAAAGGCTGTCTCAATTCATGAGACAGCCAATTCATTTTATAGATGTATATTAATAACCAGAGTTCTGCACAAGGTTGTCGTTAACCTCTAACTCTCTTTCTGGTACAGGTAGAACCAAGCGATCTGCATCATAAGCAATTGATTCAGTATCGTCATCTGGATTATAAACGTTCACTTTCCAACGTCTTAAATCGTGTAAACGGAAACCTTCCCAACACAACTCAAAATATCTTTCCTGTCTGATACTGTTTTGATCAACAGTTGTATATGCAGATGCATTTGAACGTGCTCTCACTCTATTGATATCGTTTAGTGGTGTATCACCTAAAGAAGTTCCTTCTTCGAAGTTACCTTCTGCTCGAATTAGATACATCTCTGCAAAACGGATCAGTGGAGTATTCTTCTTACCATCGCCATATTTGGCAGTGTTAATACCACCATTATTTGAAGATTGTCCAACACCAATATAGTACATGGTACTCACGTCTGTAATTAAAGCTGAGCCAGCTAGATCTGTAGTCAATCCACCTCTTAAATCACCTACTTCAAATAAATCAAGAAAATCAGAAGTCATTTCCATGTCGCCACGACCATTACCAGCTAAACTTGCATAGTGTGTTGTTAAACCAGCATTTGACTCACCAGCATTACTTAATGCAGTTTGTTGCAATGCAAAAATATCTTCTGGAGTGTAACTTGAATTATTGAATGCTTTTAAAGGTGCATCAACTAAACCATACGAACCACTCTGGATAACATCATTAGCTTTGATGGTAGCATTTGCATAGTCACCCATTTGCAAGTAAACTCTTGCCAAAACTGCCTTCACTACATTTGCGTTAAGATAAGTCATTCGACTGTCACCTGTTGCTGTGTGGTAAGTAGTAAATAATGTTTCTGCTCCTGTTAAATCAGACAATACTCTGGAATAAACATCTCCAACAGAACTTCTGCCAGGGTAAGTAACATCACTTTCACCTTCTACAGGATCCAATAAGATTGGCACTGCCAATTGTGAATTACTTCCTGCACTTTCGTATTGTTTTCCCCACAATCTGGCCAATTCAAAATAAATCCATCCTCGAGTAGCCAACATCTCTGCTTCAACTCTGTTTCTATCATCTGCGTCATCAATGATATCCAATTTGCTTAAAACAATATTACAGATATTAATGGTATAGTAGGCTTCGATCCAAACATCACGAACATCGGCATTGTTAATCAAAAGAAGCTTACGCCCCATTTCTCTTTTCGTATTAAAGGTACCTACCCAACTTACATCAGATGATCTTCCTATTAGCTCACTGAAATAGTTCATGTTCGCACCAAAAAGGTCAGCATTCTGCATACGTTCATAAACAGAATTTGCAGTTAGCATTACTTTCTCCGATGTATTTGTTAATTCTGCATCTATGCTTTGATATGGATCTAATTCTAATTTATCCTCACAAGCGGATAAGCCTAGAAAAGTCATAAATGCAATTACATATATTAATTTATATTTTCTCATAATTTTTCTATTTATATAAACTTAACTTCAGCAAATTATAATCCTATATTAACACCAAAACTGATTGTTCTTGCCTGTGGTGCAGTATAGAAATCTCTACCTTGAATCACATTTGTGTTGGTTTGATCAAGTCCAACACCTGCAAAGTTCACCTCAGGGTCCCAACCTTTATAATCGGTAAATGTATATAGGTTTACAGCTGTTACATAAACTCGAAGATTAGACAGTTTCAAAGTATTTAGAACGCTTTGTGGGAAATTATAACCTAAAGTCACGTTCTTAATACGTAAGTAAGAAGCATCAGACAAGTATCTTGATGATGGATCTGTACCTGAATACTGATTTCCACCTAACCATGCCTGTGGTACGTCTGTAATATCACCTGGCTGTTGCCATCTGTTCAACTGATCTCTGGTTTGATTGTCTTTCCAGCTTGAAGCCTGGTTCGACTGGTATTGTCCACCACCGTTGTATACATCATTTCCATAAACGAATGCCATAACAACATCTAAATCAAACCCTTTATATGAGAAGCTATTTGTAATACCTCCAACGAAATCAGGGTTTGGATCACCAACAACCATATTAGCTGCAGCATTGTAATCATCAGTTGTTTCGCTACTTCCTTCTTCTACGTAATATAGTGCATGACCATTATCAGGATTAACACCAGCATATTTACGAGTATAGAAAACACCAATTGACTCACCTTGCATTACTCTGTTTACACCAGCAACAATATCACCGCCAGGTAACTTGGTAATTTCATTCTTATTGAATGAAATATTAAATGAAGTATTCCACTTAAACTCGCCAATTAAGTTGTTTGTATTGATCGAAAATTCAATCCCTTTGTTTTCAAGCTCTCCAACATTCTTTGTAATAGATGTAAAACCAGAAGTCGCTGGCAATCGCTGATTCAATAATAAATCTTTGGTCTTTTTGTAGTAAACATCAAATTCACCATTAATTCTATTATTAAAGAAACCAAAGTCCACACCAATATCCAATTGAGAAGTTGTTTCCCATTTCAAATCTGGATTTGGCAATTGAGTTGGTCTGATACCAGTGTAAGTTGTGTAATAAGAACCTTGGTACAATCCGCGAGAAGCGAAGTTTGAAATACCTGCATTACCCACAACACCATAACTACCTCTTAGTTTCAGGAAGCTTAACCAATCCTTATCTGCCAAGAATGATTCTCTGGAAACAATCCAACCTAGGGAACCTGCAAAAAAGTTACCAAAACGCTTGTCTTCACCGAATCGGGAAGAACCATCGCGACGGAAACTACCATTAACCAGGTATCTGTCTTTAAATTTGTAGTTTGAACGAATAAAGTATGATAAGAAGCTAAACTCTGTTTTAACACCACCAAAAGAACTTGTTTCAGCACCACTATTTAGAGTTTGGAAGTCATCAGAAGGAAACCCAATAGCTGTAACTGTACTGTTGTCATCTTTTGTTTCTTCATAAGTCATACCCATAGTAACCTCCATGGTGTGATCTTGGTTAAACTCCTTATTAAAGGTAAAATAGTTGTTGAACACCTGGTTTACAGATCTAACATTTCTTACACTTGCATTCCCCGATGGAGCACCATCATTGGTTTCTCTACCCTGGAAGCTGGTTTCTAACTGACTATAGTTATCTAAACCATATTCTGTTCTGAAGTTCAATTCAGGTAGAATTTTGTATTGAGCATACATATTCCCAATGGTTCTGGTAACCTCTTGTTTCACAAAGTTATCTCTTGCCGAAATCAAACCATTATAATAAATGGTACGCGTATTCAACTCTCCTGTTTCAGGATCGTGAGTAGGGTTCACTGGAGCTAAAGCTACCATCTGCATTGGTGTTGAGAAAGCATTATCATTTGCTACACGATCCAACTCTGTTTTAACAAGACTACCACTAACACCAATTTTCAATTTCTCGTTCACAGTATGATCTAAGTTCAATCTACCCCCAGTACGGGTAAAATCATTCTTGATAATAATCCCCTTGTTGTAGTTTCTTGAGAAGGAAGCGTAAAACTGTGTATTCTTACTACCACCTGAAGCTGACAAATCAAGGTTTTCAACACTTCCTGTTCTGAATACCTCATCTTGCCAATCAACATCAACACCTTCGCCACCATCACGTAACCATCCTGGGAACCATGATCCATCAGCAAAAGCATCTTCATTTGAAGCAAAGTAACCTGCATTTACAGCGGCTTCACCGTATAATTCACGATATTCTGCCGCATTCAAAAAGTCAACTTTGTTAGCTGCTTTACTAAAACCTTTTGAGTAGCTAAGGTTAATTTTTGTTTTCCCTTCTTTACCCTTCTTACTTGTTAAAATTACAACACCATTTGCCGCTCTGGAACCATAAATTGCAGCAGCTGATGCATCCTTTAAAATCTGAATCGATTCAATTTCACTAAAATTGATCGTATTCAATGGGTTTGTTGGTGAGTTATTCCCAATACCCTGATCCTGTGAAATAATTGGAATTCCGTCAAGTACATATAATGGTTGGTTATCAGCTGAAATTGATGATGACCCACGAACTCTCATTTTAATGGCTTCCCCTAGTTTACCACTTGCCTTCTCGATAAAAACCCCTGCGGTTTTACCATGAAGTGCAGATTCGAAACTTGGTACTGGTACGTCTTGCAGTTTTTCTGCGCTAACTTTTGTAATTGCACCCGTCATTTCTGACTTAATTTGCTTACCATATCCAACAACCACGACTTCATCCATCCCTATACTTTCCGGACTTAATGTAACATCTATAACAGTTTGATCACCAACAAGAATTTCCTGTGTAACCATTCCCACAAAACTATATACGATATAATCGGTTGGTTCTGCGGAGATTGTGTACTCTCCATCTATATTGGTACTTGTACCTGAAGTAGTGCCTTTAATCACTACAGATACTCCTGGCATTCCCATGCCATCATCTGAACTTTTTACTGTACCTGAAATCAGTTTTGTTTGTGCATTTATTAGTTGTAATGACATAATAAATATGCAAACAGTAAATATCAGTCTTTTCATACAATTAAATTTTTAATAAGTTTCATCATAAAATCTTGAGATACATCAACTCAAGACACATAGTAAAGCTTTTACATTGGCCTTAGAATTCATAACTAAACTTTTAGGTGATTTATTTCACACCTAAAACAGTCTCTATATTTGTGCGAATTATAATCGGTGATTCTATATTATATATACAAATCGAGCCGAAAATATATTTCTACACTCCGATAAATTATTGGTGATTTTGGGTTTTGAGCTTGAAGAGATAATAATAACAATCGTTACTGTCCATAACAGTCGACATGAGATGAATAGTATAACGATACTTAAATTACAAAGAAATGTAATCTACATGTTTTTTTTAGTTAAATCCTTTTAGGATGCTTCGAGTAGTAATTCCATATTAAAAGTTTTTAGGTTAGTAAAATTGTTTTTGGCACTCCAAATATATTCTATAGAAATTGGCATGATTTAACATCATAATAAAGAGCCCTATATTTATTAGATGATTTACAAACATTTTACCCTATCTAATTTATCTCTTTTTTTTTAATATTAAAAAAAAAAAGAGAAATCTTTTCAGATTTCTCTCAAATATTCAATGATTTAACGAAATCAATCAGCTTCTGAAATAGCCTCTACAGGGCATACTTCTGCACAAGCAGCACAGTCAATACAAGCATCTGGATCGATAACATAAATATCCCCCTCTGATATTGCATCAACCGGACATTCATTAATACATGAACCACAAGCGGTACATTCATCTGATATAAGGTAAGCCATAACAATTCGTTTTTAATTGATAAATTACTTATAATGAACTGAATTAAAATTACGACTTGGTTTCAATCAAAACAAGATGTTAACATCTTAAATTCTTATTTAGAATTATTCCAATTAATGATTATATTTACTCCAACAAAAAAAATTAAACAGACTAAAAAAACAATACATGGAATTTGAATATTCTACCACAACGGTATTAGTAGCTTTTGGCTTGACCTTATTTGCTGGTCTATCTACAGGAATAGGAAGTGCCATAGCCTTTTTTGCTAAACGAACCAACACCAAATTTTTATCTCTATCTCTGGGATTTTCAGCAGGTGTAATGATTTATGTATCTCTTGTTGAGATTTTTCAGAAGGCAAAAGATGCTTTGATTACTGACCATGGCGAAGTTGCAGGAACTTGGTATACGGTAATTTCATTCTTCTGTGGTATTTTATTTATTGCAGTAATTGATAAATTAATTCCTTCTTTTGAAAACCCACATGAGGTTAAAAAGATTGAAGACATTGACGAGGCCAATATCAAAAACAAGAAGTTGATGAGAATGGGCATATTTTCAGCACTAGCTATTGCAATTCATAACTTCCCAGAAGGCCTGGCAACATTTGCCGCAGCTCTTGCCGACCCAACAATTGCAATTCCAATTGCTGTGGCTATTGCAATTCACAATGTTCCGGAAGGAATTGCAGTTTCGGTACCAATTTATTATGCTACTGGTAGTAAGAAAAAAGCATTCCTATTATCATTTCTGTCTGGTTTGGCCGAACCTGTTGGAGCTTTAATCGGTTTTATTCTTATCTATTCTGTGTTAGGTTTAAGCAATACAATTTTTGGAGTATTATTTGGAGGTGTTGCAGGTATTATGGTATTCATTTCATTGGATGAACTATTACCAACTGCAGAAGAATATGGAGAACATCACAATGCTATTTATGGATTGATTGCCGGAATGGCGGTAATGGCTGTGAGCCTTTTGTTATTCTTGTAAAATATTGGGATTAAAAATCCTTTACTCTATAAGCCCTGATTACAAATCAGGGCTAGCTAAACTTTCTATTTTGCCTTAGCATTTTTCTTTTCTTCTCTTTGGAAGTATCTACAATACTCTTTCAATCCGCATGCTTTACATTTGGGTTTGCGAGCCAAACAAACATATCTTCCATGAAGAATTATCCAATGATGAGCGGTAGCAATCAATTCTTCTGGAATATAACTCACCAAAACCTTTTCTGTTTCCAATGGAGTTTTTGACTTGGTTGTTAAACCTAGTCTTTCAGAAACTCTAAAAACATGAGTATCCACGGCCATTGCAGGTTTATCGTAAACAACTGATGCAATTACATTCGCCGTTTTCCTACCAACTCCAGGAAGCATTTGTAGTTCTTTTACATCATCAGGAACCACTTCCTTAAAATCCTTAACCAGCATCTTTGCCATTCCCAACAAGTGCTTTGCCTTATTATTTGGGTATGAACATGATCTGATCAAATCGAAAATATCATCCTGACTTGCATGAGACAAATCGAATGCTGTTGGATACTTATCAAATAATGGAGGTGTAATCTGGTTAACCCTTTTATCGGTGCATTGCGCCGATAAAATTACGGCAACCAATAACTCGTAAGGATTAGTATAGTTTAATTCTGTTTCAGCAATTGGCATGTTCTCCTGAAACCAAGCTATTATTTTTTCAAACCTTTCTTTTTTACGCATAGTTAGTTTTGTTTTACAATTGCGAGCTAACGAAATTAATAAACTCTTACGAAAAACCTTATTTGCTTACAGAAAAGTAAGTATTGAGATACTTATTCTTAAATTTGCATCACAATTTTAGAGAATAACACAATGATATCATATTTACAGGTTGAAAACCTAAGCAAAAGTTACGGAGATCTAACACTATTTGAAGGCATTAGTTTTGGAGTTGGCCAAGGTCAAAAAATTGCATTGATCGCAAAAAATGGTACCGGAAAAACTTCCCTTCTAAATATTATTGCAGGAATCGACTCTCAAGATTTTGGAGATGTAATTTTTCGTAATGATATCAAAGTTGCTTACTTACAGCAAAATCCCAATCTAGAAAACAGCAACACAGTTCTTAATGAAGTTTTTAACTCCGACGATCCTGTACTTTCTGTAATCAGGGAATACGAAAAAGTAATTAGCTCGAATGATCAGGAAAAAATGACTGAGATTCTTGAGAAAATGGATCAATACAAAGCCTGGGATTACGAGAATAAAGTCAAACAAATTCTGTCTAAACTTAAAATTACCAATTTCGATCAGGTAATAGGACAACTTTCGGGTGGACAAAAAAAGAGAGTTGGATTGGCAAAAGTATTAATTACAGATCCTGACTTTTTGATTCTGGATGAGCCAACCAATCATTTGGACTTGGAGATGATTGAATGGTTGGAGGAATATTTGAACAAGTCGAAAGGAACCTTGCTAATGGTTACTCACGATCGTTATTTCTTAGATCGAGTTTGTAATGAAATCATTGAAATGGATGCGAACTCCATTTATACTTATAAAGGCAATTATTCCTATTATCTTGAAAAAAGAGCCGAAAGAATTGAAAATATAAATGCTGAAGTTGGCAAAGCTCAAAAGCTCTTAAAAACTGAACAAGAGTGGATGAGAAGAATGCCTCAGGCACGCGGAACAAAAGCAAAGTACCGCATTGATGCTTTTTACGAACTGAAGAAAAAAGCAGCAGCGGGTTTTAAGGAAGACGGTATGGAGTTGGATATCAAATCAGCTCGACTGGGAAAGAAAATTCTGGAACTGGAAGGTTTATACAAAAGTTTTGGTGACCTAAAAATTCTTGAAGATTTCAGTTATAAATTTCAGCGTGGCGAGAAAATTGGAATTGTGGGTAAAAATGGAACCGGAAAATCTACTTTCCTAAACATCATTACCCGCAATCTTGAACCGGATTCAGGATCAATTGAAATTGGAGAAACAGTTGTTTACGGTTATTACAAGCAGGATGGAATTACAATTAATGAAAATGAGAGAATTATTGATGTAATTAAAGATATTGCTGAGTCAATTGATCTAGGTAATGGCAAGGTGATGTCGGCATCTCAGTTTTTGGAGTATTTTCTATTTCCACCAAAAACACAATATAACTATGTATCAAAATTAAGTGGTGGAGAAAAACGTCGCTTGTATTTGATGACGGTTTTAATGAAAAATCCAAACTTCCTAATTTTGGATGAGCCTACAAATGATTTGGATATCATGACTCTGAATGTTTTAGAAGAATATCTAATGAACTTTAAAGGTTGTTTAATCATTGTTTCTCACGACCGTTACTTTATGGATAAAGTGGTTGACCAGATGTTTGCTTTCGAAGGAATGGGAAAAATCAGAAACTTCCCTGGCAACTACACAATATACCGTGATACAATTGCTGAAGAGGAAAAGGAGCTTAAGAAAATTGAAAAGCCTGTAAAACCAAAAAAAGAAAAACCAAAATCAAACAACTCGGTTAAAAAGCTTTCTTTTAACGAGAAGCGCGAATTTGAGCAATTAGAAGTTGACCTGGAAGCATTAAATACCGAAAAAGAAGAGTTGGAAACTACAATGAGCTCTGGTACATTAGCTAACGATGAGTTGATGCAAAAAGCAAGCAGAATTGAAGAAGTAATCAACCTGATTGATGAGAAAGAGTTACGTTGGCTGGAATTAAGTGAACGAGCTTAATTGTTACTACTGTGAAACATTTCTGTTTTTTTTGAGAATGATGATAAAATTAAGAGCTTTGTATTTCTACAAAAAAGCTGAATGAAAGATTTTACAAGCGGAAACGTAAGCAAACTAATTTTTAATTTTACACTACCAATGCTATTGGGAAATGTATTTCAACAACTTTACAATGTTGTTGATAGCATTATCGTTGGTAAAGTTTTAGGTAAAGAGGCCTTAGCTTCTGTAGGTGCCTCATTTCCGATTATTTTTACACTTATTGCACTGCTTATTGGAATTGGTTCCGGTTTCTCTATTGTTATATCGCAATTTTATGGCGCAAAGGATATTAACAGCGTAAAAAAATCCATCGATACAATGTATATATTCCTGTTTGTAGCAGGTTTGTTTGCATCAATATTTGGCATTTATTATAGCGAAGAACTTTTTCTTCTTTTGCAATTGCCTTTGGAGTTAATTCCTCAGGCAACTACTTATCTAAACATTTATATGGCAGGAATGATCCTGTTCTTTGGATTTAATGGTACAAGTTCGGTTCTACGAGGTTTAGGAGATTCTAAAACTCCTCTCTATTTTTTAATTCTTGCATCTCTTTTTAATATCCTATTTGATGTTCTTTTTGTAATGGTATTTAAATGGGGAATTGCAGGCGCAGCCTGGGCAACGGTAATCGCTCAAGGAGGAGCATTTGTAACCGGAATCTTATACCTTAATCGCACTCATAAAATCATGAAATTTTCATTATCGAAACTCAGTTTTGATAAAGCTCTTTTCATCAAGAGTTTAAAGATTGGTTTGCCTTCTGGAATTCAGCACACTTTTGTTGCCATTGGAATGATGGCTTTGCTGGGAATTGTAAATACTTTTGGTACTGATGTTATTGCGGCCTATACTGCCGCTGGTAGAATAGATTCTCTAGCCATGATGCCTGCAATGAACTTTTCTCAGGCCGTAGCTGCATTCGTAGGGCAAAACCTGGGAGCCAATAAAATAGAAAGGGTACGAAAAGGATTTAAGGCAACATTTTTAATGTCGAACCTGTTCTGCATTTTAATGACTGCCATAATTGTGATATTCGGAAGTCAACTCATGAAAATGTTTACCACTGATCCCAACGTAATTGCGATTGGCGAAAAGTACTTAATCATTGTAAGTTCCTTTTACCTGTTGTTTTCAACTCTATTTACAACAAATGGTGTACTACGCGGAGCTGGAGATACTTTAATCCCAATGTTTATCACCCTATTCTCTTTATGGATTATTAGAATTCCTGGAGCATATTTTCTTTCCTCTCAAATTGGAGAAACAGGAATTTGGTGGTCTATTCCAATTGGATGGTCAATGGGAGCACTTCTGTCCTATTTGTACTATTTAACAGGAAAATGGAAAAGCAAATCGGTAGTTCCTCACAAAGCTTGATTCCTACAATCCAATTAGTTTGTAATTCCACTTCAATCTCTTACCTTTGCGGAAATAAATATTTCGTATATGTTAATATCGATGACCGGCTTTGGTAAAGCCACTCTAGAATTGGAAAACAAAAAGGTTTCCATCGAAATTAAGTCTCTAAACAGCAAGCAGCTGGATATAAATACCAGAATACCGAACCTATATAAAGAAAAGGATTTGGTTCTTAGGAACGAAATCAAGAATCAACTTGAACGTGGTAAAGTTGAACTGTCTGTATTTATAGAGAGTGTTGGTACCGATAAAGAAACTAAAATAAACAAACCAATTGTTGAAGCTTACTATCAACAGCTTTCCGAACTTTCTTCAGAATTAGGTATTCCTATGGATAAAGAGCCTATTCTTCAAACCATCGTTAAGCTTCCGGATGCCCTAAAAACAGAGCACCAAGAGCTGGACGAAGAAGAATGGAATCAAATTTTTGCAGGATTTAAATCGGCTGTTGCCGACTTAAATTCATTTAGAAAGCAAGAAGGTGAAGCTTTACAAGTGGATATATTCGAGCGTATTGCAAACATTGAAAAACTATTGAAAGAGGTTCCTCAGTACGAAGCAAAACGTATCGAAACTGTTAAAACAAGAATTAACGATAACCTTAAGGATTTTGTTGAAAAACAAAATGTAGATAAAAACAGATTCGAGCAGGAAATTATCTATTATCTTGAAAAGTTAGATATTACCGAGGAAAAGGTTCGTTTAGAAAACCACTGCAAATACTTTATCGAAACGGCAAACAATGGCAAGTCAATCGGTAAAAAATTAGGTTTTATCGCTCAAGAAATTGGTAGAGAGATAAACACATTAGGATCGAAAGCAAACGATTCTGATATTCAAAAAATAGTGATTCAGATGAAAGACGAGCTGGAAAAGATAAAAGAGCAGCTCTTAAATGTCTTGTAAAATATAAAACGAAATTCAACAGAAGCGTAGGGTCAAAACTCTGCGCTTTTTTATAATTTTAAAACTACATACAAATTAAATATGTCAGGAAAATTATTCATTTTTTCAGCTCCAAGTGGTTCAGGTAAAACAACTATTGTTCGTCATTTACTTGGACAGGATTTTAAACTTGAATTTTCTGTTTCAGCAACCAGTCGTGCCAGCAGAGGAAAAGAAGTACATGGAAAAGATTATTACTTCTTAAGCACAGAGGAATTCAAACAAAAAATTGAAAATGATGAGTTTTTGGAGTGGGAAGAAGTGTACGAAGGATGTTTTTACGGCACTCTAAAAAGTGAGATTGATCGTATTAGAAATAAAGGCAACAATGTTATTTTTGATGTTGATGTTGTTGGTGGTGTAAACATCAAAAAATACTATAAAGATGATGCTTTGGCTGTTTTTATTCAACCACCTTCAATTGAAGAGTTAGAAAAAAGATTAAGAGGAAGAAATACCGATAGTGAAGAAGTGATTGCTGAAAGAATGAAAAAATTCCAGTTTGAATTGGGATTTGCAGATCAGTTTGATAAGGTGATTATTAACGACAAGCTTGAGGATGCTTTTCAAGAAGCTGAAAACACTTTAAGCGAATTCATTAAAAAATAATATGAAGCTTAAAATTGGATTATATTTTGGATCATTCAATCCAATTCATATTGGACATTTGGCCATTGCAAATTATATGGCTGAATACTCCGATTTGGATCAAATTTGGTTTGTAGTAAGTCCACAAAACCCATTTAAGCAAAAATCAAGCTTACTTAGCGATTATCACAGGTTAGAGTTGGTAAATCGATCAATTGAAGCATACTCTAAATTAAAAGCCTCGAATATTGAGTTTGGTTTACCTAAACCTTCCTATACAATTGATACCCTAACTTATTTAAAAGAGAAATATTCCGAATATGAGTTTTCTTTAATTATGGGTTCAGATAATCTGAAAAATTTCGAAAAGTGGAAAAACTACGAATTAATTCTGCAGAAGCATGATTTGTATGTTTACCCAAGACCGGGCTTTAAGGATAAAGAAGTTGAGCTGAATGGTACTGTTCATTTGGTAAATGCACCACTTATGGAAATATCATCGAGCTTTATTAGGGAGGCAATTAAAGAAAAGAAAGACATTCCCTATTTCATACCAGAGGCGGCTTACAACTACATAAAAGAGATGCACTTCTACGAAAAGTAATAAAAACAAAAAGGCAGGTCCCCACCTGCCTTTTTCTAACCCAAAATGATTTCCAATACGAAACTTTAACCCTAAAACCTTATACAATTCATATTGAAATGTTGATTCGTTCAACGTGCCTAACCACTACACTCCCGAATCGGAGTGCAAAGGTAGATATTATTTTTAATCTACAAAGGAAATTTAAATTATTTTCCTAAAATTTGATTCTAAATAAATTTCACATCACCTTAAACCCTTATTCCAAAAGTCTTTAAACAAAAAAAGAGGCTACAATTGTAGCCTCTCTTCATATATTTTCTAATTCTATTAGTTAAAAATTGCATCATCTACACCTTTGTTTACAAGCAATTCTTTAATGGTTAGAGGCATTTCCTGTGGTCCCATTTTGGTAATGGTTTGGAATGGATATTTCACACCATCAACTTCTTTGTAATCCTTGTATAACATGATCATGCTCATACCTTGTTGCTGAGCAACGGTCTTAACTTTTAATCCTGTATTTGCATTAAAGAAATCAAATCTTGAATTTCCTTGCGGATCTTTAATTTCAACCTTATAAGCTTTTTTACCATCAACTTTTTCAGTACCAACTAGCTTCATCTCATAACCTAGCTTTTCCATAGAAAGTTCAGGGCACATTTGTGCTTGTTGTTTAAATCCTGCCAATTGTGCTTCATTTGCTACCATTTCCTGTCCTTGTGCAACTACTCTACCAGCAGTTCCATTGTAATACATTGCCTGCATTACCTGTCCATTCATGGTCATTTTCATACAGAATTTCTTATTATTTTTCTGTGCTGTCTCAACATTAATGCTCATTGGGCCCATTTTCATTTCACCTTTAATGCTGATATCTTTTACAGCTTCCCATTTATCACGACCTCCAATTGCAGCAACATAATTATCAATTACTGATTTGCATGTTAAACCTTCTGGAATTGCATTAAGATCTTCTTTTACAATATCACCTTTGTAGTCAAATTCTTCAACTTCACCATCAGAATCTAATTTTGCCAATTGCTTTTTGTATTTCTTATCACCAACAACCAAGTAAACCGCATGATTAGGATCTACATACTTTTTAGCCATTGCCTGAATATCTTCCAAACTAACTTTATCCAATTTTTCAAGGTAAGTTGCATAATAATCGGATGGCAAGTTATAACGTTCTATAGCCATTGCAAATCTGGCAATAGTACCTGGATCTTCAAGAGATCTTGCAAAGTCACCAGCCATAGTTGCTTTGGTCATGTTTAAATGATCTTGTGTCAACTTCGTATCTCGGATTCGATTCATCTCAACAACCATTTCCATTAATGCACTATCAGTTACTTCAGCTTTAACTTCTGAGCTAGTGTAAAAACCACCAACCAATTTATCTGAATATAATCTAGAGCCTGCACCATAAGTATATGCTTTATCTTCACGCAAATTTTTGGTTAATAATCCAGAAAAACCACGACCTAACATTGCATTCATAACTGATGCTGGAATTACATCAGGATTACCTTTCTTCAATTCAAATGTGTTGTAGATTCTCACCAAAGACTGAGGAGCAGCATCTTTATTCGCCAATACTACACGCTTACTTTCAATTTTTGCAGGCATTTCATAAGAATGATTTGGAACAACAGCAGCTTCCCACTCTCCAAAATACTTTTTAACCAACTTTTTAGCCTCTTTGGTAGTAATATCACCAACAATTGCCATTAATGCCTTATTTGGCTTAAAATAGGCTTCATAGTACTTCTTACAATCTTCTATGGTAATACTCTTAACAGTTTCTTCAGTTACAACATCTCCGTAAGGATGATTTGCAGGATACAATACTTTGCTTCTCATATTACCTGCCATTGACTTAGGATCTGTTTTATTTGCTTCCAAACCTGATAAAGTTTGCTTTACAATTTTATCAAATTCTTCTTGTGGGAAAGTTGGATTCAACAACACATCGGCCATCAGTTCAAGAATTTGTTCCTTATATCTTGACAAACCTCCAGCATCAATTCCTGATGAAGAAACACCCAATTCAGCACCGATAAAATCGATTTCATCAGCAATTTGCTTTGAAGATCTTGTTGCTGTACCACGATCAAGTAATTGTCCCATAATCGACAAATAACCAGCTTTGTCGCCTTCAACAATAGGATCATTTAACAAAGAGATTGCAAAACCAACTTGAGGTAACTTATGGTTTTCAACCACTAAAACCTTCATTCCATTTTTAAGGGTAAAACTCTCGTAATCACCTAACTGTACTTTTGGAGCCGGACCAGCTTTAGGAGCTTTTGTTCGATCAACCTGAGCACTAGCTGTAAATACGAAACAAACAACAACAGCAAGTGCAAAAAATCTATATAAGTTTTTCATTTTCATATATTTTCTATTCTGGAAATTTCAATTAAGAACTTCAATATTATTTCTGCTTTGGTAAGTAATACAAAACAACTCTGTTCTCTGGAACGAAATACTTTTGGGCAACATTTCTAATATCTTCTTTTGTTACAGCAAAGTATTTTTCAAGCTCCTTATTTACTCTTTCAGTATCTTTAAAGTAAGTATAAGCAGTAGCAAGGTTTTCTGCACGATCAGCAATCGTTGCGTTCGAACTTACAAGCTCGTTCTCAATTTTATTTCTTAGTTTCTGAAATTCTCTATCAGAAATCAATTCGTCTCTTACCACAGAAAACTGTTTGTCCATTTCATCCTCTAAAGCTTTAGGATCTACACCCATGTTTGGAATACCAAAAGCAAGAGTCAAACCTGGATCTTCATAAGGCATTGGGAAAGCCATCAACTGAATTGCTTTTTGTTGGTTATCAACCAATTCTTTGTAAAGACGAGAACTTTTTCCATCAGTCATCAATTTGGATAACATATCAACAGCATAAAAATCAGGAGTTCCTACAGCTGGAATATGATAAGCTTGAATAACTGCTGGCAATTGAATATTATCAAATACTGTATCTCTAACCTCAGTTGTCTTTTTAGGCTCCAGAATATTTGGACGATAAATCTCTTTAGTTCCTTTTGGGATTTCAGCGAAATAATCGTTTATTAATTTTTTCGCTTCCGCTTTGTCAAAATCACCACAGATAGTCAATACAGCATTATTCGGCACATAAAATTCTTTGTAAAAATTCATAAAATCCTCATCCTTTGCATTACGGATATGTTCTTCATCTCCAATTGGAGTCCAACGATATGGATGCTTTTCATAAGCATGAGCCATTGTTTGAGGCAGGATTGTACCATAAGGAGGATTATCGTATCGCTGCTTCTTCTCCTGAATTACAACTCCTTTTTGAGTTTTAATGCCAATTTCTTCAACTTTTGCATGTAACATTCTTTCCGACTCTAACCATAAGCCTAATGCCAATTGGTTTGATGGAAGCATTTCAAAGTAATAAGTTCTGTCTGTAGAAGTATTTGCATTCAACTCACCACCTGCTCTTGACACATACTTGTCATATTGGTGACGAGGAATGTTCTTGGTTCCTTCAAACATTAGATGTTCAAAGAAGTGTGCAAAACCAGTAAGTTCAGGACTCTCATTCTTAGAACCAACATGGTACATTACAGAAACTACAATGTTTGGTGTAGTATGATCTTGCTGCAAAATAACATGCAAGCCATTGTTTAAATCATACTCTTCGAACTCAATTTTTCCATTTTGGGAAAAGCCACTTGCCAGTCCGAATACAACTAGCAATGAAAGTAGTAGAAGCTTTTTCATCATCATTTTATATTGTTTTACATTATTAATTGGATTCAATTCGAATCTAAAACTGCTAAACAATATTAGATGATTATATCGCCAATTTCAATTTTTTTGGATAAACTCAAATTTAACTCGATAAAACGATGTATTAAACTGTTAAACCTCTCTGACTGAACAAAACAGTTAAAACTTGTTAATTATACCGTATAAAAAAGAGGAGCTCCAATGAACTCCTCTTTACTTATTGTATGTATGTTATGTCTGTTGTGATTACAGCACTTGAACATTTTCAACACTATCAATTCCTTTCTGAATTGCTTCAATATTTAATGGAATTAATTTATGGTGACGTTCTGGTAAAGATTTTTCCAAACCTTTCTTAACATTTTCAACTTTAACGATAGGTTTCACATTTAAGAAACCTCCTAAAATAATCATGTTAAAAGTTTTAGGATTACCCATTTCAGCAGCCAAAGCAGCTCCAGGAATCTTAAAAATATTAATGTCTTTTCTCTCTGGATGACGAGTAATACCGTTTGGATCATATAGTAAAGTTCCTCCTGGTTTAATATCAGCTTCGAACTTATCCATCGATTGTTGATTAAGAATGATCGCAGTATCAAACTTCTTCAAAACAGGTGAACTAATTCTGTCATCACTTAAGATTACTGTCACGTTAGCAGTACCTCCACGCATCTCAGGACCATATGATGGCATCCATGATACTTCCTGATCTTGCATAATACCTGAGTAAGCTAAGATTTTACCCATTGAAAGTACACCTTGACCACCAAATCCTGCAATGATAATTTCTTCTGTCATTTTTTTTACAGTTTTTATTGATTTAAAATGGAGTTCTATTCATCTTTTAATGTACCCAATGGATAATAAGGGAACATATTTTCTTTCATCCACTCATTAGATTGAGTTGGAGATAATTTCCAACCTGAAGAACAAGTTCCTACAATTTCGATGAAAGAAAGACCTTTTTTCTCTCTAGTATTTTCAAACCCTTTGCGAATAGCTTTTTTCAACTTTCTTACTGCACCTGCAGTTTCAGCTGATTGACGAGTTACAAAGCGTGTACCTGGTAACAAGCTAACCATTTCACTCATTTTCATTGGAAATCCTGTTGTTGCACAATCACGTCCGTAAGGAGATGTTGCAGTTACCTGACCTTCCAAAGTTGTTGGTGCCATTTGACCACCTGTCATACCGTAAATAGCATTATTTACGAATACAACTACAATATTTTCTCCACGGTTACAAGCATGCATGATCTCAGCACATCCAATAGATGCCAAATCACCATCTCCTTGATAAGTGAATACATATTTATCTGGCATTAAACGAGATGTAGCTGTAGCTAGTGCAGGAGCACGACCGTGAGCTGCTTGTTGCCAGTCAATATCTAAATAATTATAGGCTAATACAGAACAACCTACTGGTGAAACACCAATTGTCTTATCCTGAATATCCATTTCTTCGATAACCTCAGCAATTACCTTGTGAATTACACCATGTGTACAGCCAGGGCAATAGTGCATTTCGTTATCTAAAAGAACATCGGTTTTCTTGTAAACCAAGTTCTCTTTGCTAATAATATTATTGATTTCAGTTGTTGCTGTCATAACTTATTTTCCTAAAATTTTTTCTTCCAATGCTTCCACAACTTCTTCTGGTGTTGGAATAATTCCACCATAGCGTCCGAAGTGTTCTACAGGAACTTTACCTTCAACTGCTAGTCTAACATCTTCAACCATTTGACCAGCACTCATTTCTACAGATAGGATACCCTTAACCTGTCCCAACATTTCTTGAATTTGTTTTGTTGGATAAGGGAATAGAGTTATTGGACGTAACAAACCAACTTTAATACCTTTTTCTCTTGCAAGCTCAACTGATTTCTGGCAAATTCTTGCACTTGAACCATAAGCTACGAATAAGTAATCTGCATCGTCACAAGCAATTTTTTCGAAACGAACATCGTTCTCTTCCATTGCTCTGTATTTAGCTTGAAGTTTGTGATTGAACACTTCTTGCTTTGCAGAATCCAAATCCAAAGAAGTTGAAATATTACGTTCGCTACCAGCTTTCTTACCGTTAGTTGCCCATGATCCTGAAATCTTTTCAATTTCCTCATCAGTCCAACGTGGTTTGTAATCAGATAATTCTACCTTTTCCATCATCTGACCGATAACACCATCAGATAGAATCATTGCTGGATTTAAGTATTTAAATGAAAGCTCAAACCCTAGGTCAACAAAATCGTTCATTTCCTGAACTGATGCTGGTGCCAAAACGATTAATTTATAATCACCATGACCACCACCTTTTACAGCTTGGAAATAATCAGACTGCGCAGGCTGAATGGTTCCCAAACCTGGGCCTCCTCGTACAATATTTACAATTAATGCAGGAAGTTCAGCTCCCGCTAAATAAGTAATACCTTCAGCTTTCAAGCTAATCCCTGGACTAGATGAAGAAGTCATTACTTTCTTACCGCAAGAAGCACCACCATAAACCATATTAATAGCAGCAACCTCACTCTCAGCTTGTAGAACCACCATGCCAGTTTCATTCTCTGGTCTGCGGATCATTAGGGTCTCCATAATTTCGGATTGAGGAGTAATTGGATATCCGAAATATCCATCGCAACCACAGCGAATCGCTGCTTCCGCAATTACCTCATTTCCTTTCATTAAACGAACGTCTCCCATTACGAATATTTTTTATAAATTTTTCAGATTTTAGTAATAAGTACTTATTGTACTAGCTAGCCTTGGCTCTGTAAACTGTAATTACAGTATCAGGACAAACCAAGCCACAGCTTGAACAACCAATACAAGCATCTGGATTGGCCATATGAGCATAATGATAACCTTTACCATTTACTCCTCTTGCCAGTTCGATAACCGCTGTAGGACAAGACACTACACAAAGTCCACATCCTTTACATTTTTCGGTATCAACTACAATAGCACCTTTAAATTTTGCCATAGCATTTATAATTAAAAATTAAATGTTTTTACACTCTAAAGGTAACAAATTAAAAGCAATCTTAACGATTCAGCTTTCAATTTATCATCTCATTAAATCAACTGAATTTCAATTCCTTACACCTAAACACCAGAATTTACAATCAGTCTAAATAATATAATCCACTAAGGATTAAAACATTATATCTTTTTTAGCTTAATTTACTTTCTAATTGATGATGTTTTTCAAACTCTTTTAATCTGAATTCAAGATCCTTGAATTGATCACGAGAAATTTGAGAAACACATGCTCTTAGTCCTTCTTTCAAGCTACCAGTTTCATTCAAACAAATTGCTGAAATTCCATAATACAATAACTCTTTATTTAGCTCAGCACCTGTCATTCCAGGATATGAAACCGTAAAATAGAATCCGTCAGCAAGTGGTACATTCACATCAGTATCATAAACCAACTCGAAACCATTTTCTAGGAACATCTTTTTCATGATTTGAGCTCTTTTGCCATACTCTTTCACATCATTGATAAAATCAAAACTTCCTTCATTTGCAGCCTTCAACATCGCACACAATGCATATTGTGCCGAGTGAGAAGTTCCAGATGATAAAGTATAAATAATTCTATAGATGATTGTATATCCCAATTCACCAGTTCCACCAAATCTTTTCTCAAGATTTTCGAACTTACGGCTATATAGTTTATCTGAAATACAAAGCAAACCAATACGCTGCCCAGCATAACTAAACGCTTTTGAGCTCGAAATCATCAACACATAGTTATCGGTATAATTTGCAACACTTGGCTGATAAGGAGCCACACCTGGCTTACCTAAATCCGAACGGAAATCCATGGCAAAATATGCCAAGTCTTCCATCACGATCGTATCGTATTTATTGGCTAGCTCACCAATAATTTTAAGTTCTTCTTCATTAAAGCAAATCCATGCCGGATTGTTAGGATTTGAATAAATCATTCCAGCGATATTGCCTTTCGAAAGAAATTCTTCTAATTTTTCTCTTATCTTTTCTCCTCTGTAATTGTAAACATCGAATGATTCATATTTCTGTCCCATTACCTCCAACTGTGTTTTCTGTACTGGAAAACCTGGATCGATAAACAATATTGTATCTTTTTTAGGATCACAATTTCCTATAGCCATAAAAGCTGCATATCCACCCTGCATTGAACCAACAGTTGGAACAATACCATCAGCTTTGACATCGATGTTCATGAAATTCTTTACGAAATGAGAACCTTCTTCTTTTAAAGCTTTAACACCTTCTAACATTGGATATGCCGAAGCAGCTCCTTCCTCTAAAGCTTTTTTCTCTGCTTCAATCCCCACTTTTGCAGGTTTTAATCCAGGAACTCCCATCTCCATTCTAATGAACTTCTCTCCACTTTCCTCCTGAATTAAATTTACAACACGAACAATATCACGAATTGTTGCATCAGCCATATCACTAATTCCGCAATACGCTAATTGTTTATCAACAACTTCTTTATTTATGGGGGTGTTTTTCATCTCACTTTATTTTTGTGGTAAAGGTTAATAGCTGGTGAGATTTTTCGCTTATCCATCTCAAAATCTTTCAATGCTTAAGCATCACTATTACTCACCTTACTAATTTTATGCAATTTTACGAATTTTAATAACAAATTAAAACATCAAACTCTTATTTGATTGCAATCTAAACAAAGTAATCGTTTTAAATGTTTCAATTCGTCACATTAAAGCTTCGTTATCTTACAAATTAAAAGAGGCTGATCGGAATACCGTCAGCCTCTTTTATTTTTTATACTCGATAAAATATTATTCAAATTCAGGAAGAATAACTTCTAACCATTTCTCTACCCTTTCTTCGGTAAGGTCTGACTCAAAGTCTTCATCCAATGGCAGGCCAACAAATTTGCCATCAACAAATGCTCTCGACTCGTTAAACTCATAGCCTTCATTACTAACCTGACCAATCATTTCGGCTCCTGTAGGTTTAATTGCCTCTGCCAAATCTCCCATTGAATCAACAAAGAAATCTGCGTAAGCAATATGATCTCCTAAACCAAAAAGAGCAATTTTTTTACCTTTTAGATCTAAACCATTCAGCTTTGGCAAAAAATCGTCCCAATCATTTCCAGAATTATCAGATGACCATGTATGTTTTCCAAGTGTTGAAATTCCCATGATAATATTTGAATACTCCGTCAATTTTTCAGCGTCGGTTTCTTTAACCAAATGAACTTCAACTTTTTTAGTAGTTATCTTCTCAGCTACAATTTTAGCGACCTTATCCACATTTCCGCCTTCAGGTCCGTAAAACAATCCAATTTTACTCATAGGACAATATTTTATGTTAGTGTGTTTCTTGTTTCTTCTACAAAGTTAAAACTATTTGGCACTTTTCAAACTCGCAATAGCAAGCAATACGCCTAGTACAATACCTAAAACCGCCGCAAATAATACTTGAAAATCTGGTGGCAATAAAAAGGTAATTGTATGGGCTGGAATCCAAAAAAATGGAATTGTCTTTTTAAATACAAAGTTCCACTGAACATCCCAGTTTAAACTCACGAAAATATTTGAAAACTTTATTGGACGAAGTAAACCAACTACAGTACCTCCATTATCAACAATGTGAGTATCGGTAATCTTATGTAGGGTCATCATTACAGGCGCATAAATCAAATTCATAAATGCACTAATACTGAATGCTACCAACAATTTAGTTCCTGAAAATGGTTGATTCATCGCTTCCACGGCCCCCTCTACTCCCAAGTATGATAAGAAAATTGGAGTACCAGTTGCAAAAATTACAAATGCAAGCTTAATGGTTAAGCCTAAAAATCCCCATACGATTGCTCTTGGAATTACACCAAAACCTTTCTGATAATAATTTCCTGTTCGAATACGTAAACCGATTACTTCACCAATTGTTGCCAAAATTGCAAACTTAATGAAACTGGTTATCATACCATGTTCCTTATTAAAATCGATATAAAAATCGAAAACAGTTTGAGATACAAAAAATGGCAAGAACAACAGTACGAATCCTAGCCAAAAGATAATATCCTGCTTTTTCATTGTCTAATAGTTATTTGTTTATTGAACACAAATAGCATGAGAATACTCCCATGCTATTGTATTTACTTTTCTGATTGCTCTGTATAGTTGTCCAGACCTTGAAAGAATCCAGTTTTTACTTCTTTCCATTTTATCGCTATCCCAATTAAAAGGATAATCACAAAACTGATCAACATTTTTTCATTCTTATTCAGATCTTTCCACTTTCTCATCGCAAATCGTTTTATTCTTTTTCTATTCTGATACGAGCATCAACAGCTGTAACCGCATCCTTATTACCCAATAGTGGATTCAAGTCCATTTCAAAGATTTCTGGAGCAACTTTCATTAATGCTGCTACACGAGTTACCGCTTCAGCAAAACGTTTTTCATTTACTGGTTCCTGGCCTCTTACACCTTTGATAATTCCGTAAGAATTCAATCCTTGAATCATTTCATGAGCTTCCTCAGTTGAAATTGGAGCAAGAGATGCTTTTACATCTTTTAATACCTCGATAAAGATACCTCCCAAACCACACAATACCATGTGACCAAATTTTTCTTCACGCTTCGCACCAATGAATACCTCAGTACCGCTAAGCATTTGAGCCAACATTACAGCATATGTATCTTTAATCTGCATCATTCTCTTGAATTCAGAACGAACAGTTTCTTCATCTTTCACATTCAAGGTTACACCACCCACATCTGATTTGTGAACTGGCCCAACAACTTTCATCACCAATGGGAAGCCTATTTTCTTAGCCAAAGCAACGATTTCTTCTTCAGTATCAGCAACACCTTCTTGTGCACGTGCAATTCCAGCAGCGTCTAACAAGTTGTGAATTTGTTCCGGGCTTAAATATCCGTTATCAGCCTCGTCAACAATCTTACGAATTCCTGCTACATCAACATCTGGTAGAGCAATCTCTTCTGGTTGTGGTTTTGGTGTATTGTACACCTTAGCCAATGCGTTACCAAATACAACCTCATCAGGGAAGTTAATTCTACCTTTAGCCAGGAAGTGCTCAATCTCATCTTTCACATTAATTACCGATGGAAGAATTGGATAGATTGGCTTCTTACACTCTTTCATTTTCTCGTGTAAAAGATCGTATACATCGTATACTGGGAATAATCCAGGGCTACCGAAAATCACAGCCATTGCATCGATGTTATCAAAATCATTTTCACAAGCATCAATGATATCACCCAATTGTTGAGCAGTACCAGTTGCCAAGAAATCAATTGGATTTGCAACAGAAGAACCTGGATATAGTTTCTCTAATAAAGCATCAGCCTTAGGACCTTCGATATGAGGAACATCCAAACCATTATTTGAAAGGGAATCAGTCAACATTACTGCAGGGCCACCAGCGTGAGTGATTACAGCAACATTCTTGCCTTGCAATTCAGGATGCATAAAAATTGATGCAACAGTTGCCAACTCTTCACGACCGCTACAACGAACGATACCAGCTTTTTTGAACAATGCATCAACAGCAACATCAGAACTAGCCAAAGCACCCGTGTGCGATGAAGCAGCACGGCTACCAGCTTCTGAACTACCCGATTTAATAGCAGCAATCTTACATCCTTTACGGATCAAAGATGAAGCATGCTTCAATAGCATTTCAGGCTTATCAATATTTTCGATGTATAAAAGCTTTACCTTCGAACTTGTTTCTGGATCGAAGCTTTCATCCATGTATTTCAAAATTTCTTCAACACCCATTTGTGCCGAGTTTCCTACCGAATAAACGCTAGAGAATGACAATCCCTTAGGAACACCAGACTCCATAATGAATACCGCAGTTGCACCAGATCCTGAAATAAAATCACAACCTTTAGGATCTAGAGATGGAATTGGAGTGGTGAAAACACCATTGTAGTTTGAGTTTAATACACCAACACAGTTAGGGCCAATTAATGAACCACCAACAGAATTTACTGTATCAACAATTTCTTGTTCTAGTTTAGCTCCCTCCTCATTTTCTTCGCTAAAACCAGCCGATAAAATAATAAATGCACGTGTATTTCTTTCTTCTGCTAAAAATTTAATGGTAGAAGGACAGAATTTAGCTGCAATTGCCAAAATCGCAAGATCTACATTAGGCAGATCCTTAGGATCTTTAAATGATTTAACACCTTGTACTTCATCTAATTTAGGATTAGCTACGTACAAGTCTCCTTTAAAATCTCCATCAATAAGATTCTTTAAAACCTTTCCTCCAGGCTTTTGCACATCGTCGGAACCACCAACTACAACTATACTTTGGGGGTTAAGTAATTGTTCGTTTATCATTTTTTCGTTGTTTATAATTTTGCGATTTTCCGACAAATATAGTAATAATCTGCTCCTATTGAGCTGATTTATCAAACAATCCGTAAGTAAAATTCAGTTTTTCGCTTATCAATATTGTTATTTAGAAGCATAGCTATCTTATTTCCACTCAAACGTTTTCGAACAACATCATATTCAGATTTAAGAGTATTTTATTCCAAATTGCATCCAATGGTACAAAAAGCTAGAATTTTATAAGTATTTTTGTCGGAGAAACAACAGATACAAAATCAAATGTCAAAAAGTATTCAACAGATCCTGGAGCAAGACTCATTAACAAAAGAAAATATAATCCAATTATTAAAATCTACCGGAGAAGATGAGAAGGCATTGTTTGCCAAATCATCTGAAGTTAAGCTTAATTACATTGGAAAAAATGTTCATTTCAGAGGATTGGTTGAATTCTCAAACATCTGTAAAAAGGATTGTTTGTACTGTGGCATTAGAGCAGGAAACAAAAATGTTGACCGATACGACATTGCTGACGAAGAGATACTAAAAGCTGCAAAATTTGCTTACGATAACAACTATGGCTCGGTGGTTCTTCAGTCTGGTGAAAGATCGGACAAGGAATTTGTTGACAGAATTGAAAATCTGCTAAAGGAAATTAAAAAACTTAGCAACAACGAGCTTGGCATTACCATCTCGTTAGGTGAACAAAGCAAAGAAACCTACCAACGTTGGTATGATGCAGGAGCTCACCGATACTTACTAAGAATTGAATCGAGCAATCGTGAATTGTATGAGAAAATTCATCCCAAGAATGACAATCATGCTCATGCAACAAGATTAAGTTGTCTGAAAGCTTTACAAAACATCGGCTATCAGACAGGTACTGGTGTAATGATTGGCATTCCATTTCAGACTTATGAAGATTTGGCCAATGACTTGTTGTTCATGAAAGAATTTGACATCGATATGGTAGGAATGGGACCATTCATCGAGCATGATGAAACGCCATTGTATGAATATCGCGATCAGTTAATGAGTTTGAATGATAGATTCAGATTAACTCTTAGAATGATTGCCGTTTTGCGCATTTTAATGAAAGACATCAACATTGCATCGGCAACAGCTCTGCAAGCAATTGATCCATTAGGGAGAGAAAAGGCCCTAAGAATTGGTGCCAACATAATCATGCCAAATATTACTCCAACCAACGAAAGAGCCAACTATTTGCTTTATCAGAACAAGCCTTGTATTGATGAAGGTGCGGATGACTGTACAAACTGCATGGAAGCCAGAATCAACATGGCCGATGGAGAAATTGGCTACGGAGAATGGGGAGATTCAAGACACTATGCAAACAGAAGGAAGAATGTTTAGCTAATAAGAATTCCAATTCCAGAAATTCTATACACATTGATTGCCGTTCAATACACCCATAGAAATTTCCCTGGCACATTGCACGAGTGGCAATGTTGATTTTGAATTTAAAAAGCTGCGTTGATCGAGTGGAAAAACGCCTTTTTAAATTTACAGGGGCGTTGCCAGTTGAAAAAAATGAATTTTGAACTTAAAAACTGCATTTACAGTAAGGTAAAGCTACTTTTTAATTCCAAAACTACGTTGCCGTTGAGAAAAAATACGATTTTGAATTCCAAATCCACGTTTCCATTTGAGAAATGTGGATTTTTAAATTCAAAAGGCCTCTTTCCACTCGATTAATGCCTCTAAAAATTTCCAAATGGACGTTGCCACTCGATTAATGTATGATTTTGTCTTCAAAATTGGCATTACCACTCAAGCAATGTATCTAAAAAATTACCAGGACCATTTTCATGCGACAATGAGTGAAATCATTACTTTCTAATTCATATGGCAAAATATTAGCCAAATCTGAATAAAAACCTTAACAGATAAATAACAAAAAACCAGGCTGTAGCACTGTATTAACACTTTCAATTCCTTCAAAAAAATTGTACCTTAAATGGCATTAGCAGATTTAGTTACATTTAAAGGAGTATTATGAGATATTTTGTGGTGTTTTGCATGGTTCTTTGTTTGATTTTACTCCCCAATCATCATTCCAAAGCGCAACAGTATAGCTTCCAAAACTATTCCCTCGAGGAGGGATTACCTCAATCGGAAGTTTTTAGTTTAATTCAAGATAAAAAAGGCAATTTATGGCTGGGTACCAATGGTGGCGGCATTTCTCGCTTCAATGGTAAGGAGTTCATTTCTTACGATCGCCGTCATGGCTTGGCAGATAATAACATCAGGGCATTACATCAAGATTCCAAAGAAAACCTTTGGATAGGCACAAGTATTGGCATCAGTAGTTTTAATGGTGTATCGTTTAAAAACTATGGGATAAATGATAATGTTCCCAATGCGGTTTATTTTGCCATTTTTGAAGATAAAAAAGGTCGAATTTGGGCCATGGGAAATGATCAGAACAACAGACAACTCATTTACCGGGAAAAAGGCCAGTTTAAAGATTTTATAAAGGAGCACAAAGATGTTTTAAACAGAACACAGATAAGAACCATTCTCATGGATAATGAAGGAACCATTTATATCATTACCATTGATGGTTTATTCGAATTTAAAGATGAAGTCCTTTCTAGATCGCCACTTAATGATCTTCCTGAATTTGAAGGGCAAGTTGTAGTTCCTGCATTAATGGATGACAAGAATCAATTGTGGTTTTCAAATTTCATTCCGAATTATGGCTTTGTTTTCTATAAAATGCTTGATGGGAAACCACAAAAAATTGATCTTCCAAACAATGTTACGCCTCAAAATATTGGCTCAGTAACACTGGATTCCAATAATCGTTTGTGGATTAGTGTTTTTGGAACTGGAGTTTTGCTTATTGATGAAAAGTACAGCAAAATAATTGATGCAAGTCGTGGTTTGATTAATCCATTTATCAACAACATTGTTGAAGACAGGGAAGGAAATATATGGATGACCACAAGTGGGAATGGTTTGATTAAGTATGGCAATAATAAATTCCTATCCATCGATTTCACCAATGATGTTGGAGGCAATATTGTTCGAGCAATTATGCAAGATTCTAAAAACAATTATTGGTTCAGCATATCAGGAAAAGGAATCGTTCAGTACAAACGAAACGAACGAAAATCCTATACTCCCACTGACCATGCTGGTCTTTTAAACATTCGCGATTTTCACGAGCTACCCAATGGTAATATTTTAATGGCTGGCTTCAATGGTTTAATCGAATTTAATGGCTCAAGATTTCGAGAAGTATCGCAACGCTATGGATTGCCAGTTGGAACAGGCATTATAGATATTCTCGAAAAAGATGGAGAAATGTGGTTCACGACCCAAGGTTTTGGTGTGATACACTATAATAAAGCTGGCCTTAGAACTCAAATCACAACAGAAAGTCATGGTTTAAAAACCGATCAAATCACCAATGTTTTCGTAGATTCAAAAGGTCGTGCATGGTTCTCTCACTTCCAAGGATTAAGCATGTTCGATAAAGATACCGTAATCAACTTTGATGAAACCAATGGTTTAAATTACAAGTGGGTGATGCAAGTTACTGAAGATACCAATGGTAACATTTGGGCGGCTACTTTTAGCGGTGGAATTAACAAATGGGATGGAAACAAATGGAGCTACATCACCGCTGAGGACGGTTTGAGTTCTGACATTACATACTCCATCCTTACCGATAGAAATGGAACCATTTGGGTTGGTGCACAAAGTGGTGTCGATAAAATAAACTACAATGATACCAGTGCAGTAGAAAACATCAGGCACTACAACAAATTTGACGGTTTTGTAGGAGTTGAGAACAATGGTTCTTGTAACTATATCGACAAAAAGGGAAATCTTTGGTTTGGAACGATTAATGGCGCCATGATGTTTAGCCCAACCAAAGATGTTATTAACCCAAATCCGCCAATTATTCAATTAACTGACATTAAATTATTCTTCCGGAAAGTAAATTGGAGAGATGAAAAGTACAGCAAATGCATGTGTGGTGTTAACCCTTGGTTCCCGTTGCCACAGGATCTCAACCTAACACATGATATGCATCATCTCACCTTTAAATTTGAGGCATTAAGCTATAAAGCACCCGAGAAAGTAAAATACAAATGGAAATTGGAAGGCCTGGATCAGGAATGGTCACCAATAAGTGATAAAAGTGAAGCCATCTACTCCAGAATTCCGCCCGGAGAATACACTTTTAAAATAATGGCTTCAAATAGTGATGGAAAATGGACTTCATCTCCTTATGAATATCATTTTAAAATTAGACCTCCATGGTATCAGACATGGTGGGCAATTACTCTTGAGATTTTAGTTTTAGCTCTTGTAGTTTACCTGATTATGAGAGCACGAATTCGGAATATTCAACAGAAAAGAATCGAGCTTGAAAAATTAGTTACTGAAAAAACAAAAGAAGTTCGTGAGCAAAAGTTCGAAATCGAGGCTCAAAACAAAGTTCTCGCAGAACAGAAAGATGAAATTAGTGAACAAGCTCAAAACCTTCAGAAATCCTATATTAACCTGATTCATTTAAATGATATTGGCAAGGTAATTACCGCCAATTTATCTGTTGAAAGTATCATTGATACGGTATACGAATCGGTAAATGAATTAATGGATGCAGCCATTTTTGGAATTGGAATCTATCAGAAAGAAAGTAATAGTTTGGTGTTCCCAAGAATTAAAGAAGATGGAACAAATCTGGACTCGGTTGAATTCGCAATGGAAGACGATACCAGGTTGGCAATTTACTGCTATAAAGAACAAAAAGATGTATTCATTAAAGATTTACAGAAAGAGTATCGCAAATACATCACCAAAATTATTCCTATTGAGAAATCCGGAACTCCAAAATCTGTAATTTACCTTCCGCTTAAGGTGAAAAATAAAACAATTGGGGTAATTACAGTACAAAGCTTCAAGACCAATGCTTACCAAAACTATCATTTGTCTTTATTACAAAACATTGCAGTGTATGCAAGTATAGCAGTGGAAAATGCACAATCGTATCGAAAGATTGAAGCTCAAAGTAAAACATTACAAAAGGCCAACAAGGATATCAGAAGACAAAAAGAAGAAATACAAATTAAGAATGCGGAACTAACAGAATTGAACCATGAAAAGAACCATCTTATTGGGATCATTGCTCATGATTTAAAGAATCCTCTGACTTCAACAATATCAATCACCGAATACTTTAAGGATAAGATGGCTTCTGAGAATAACTCAGAGGATCTTGAAAATGTTTCATTCATGCTAAAAGCGCTGCAAAGAATGAATCAAATGATTTCAAAGATTCTGGACATAGGCGTAATTGAGTCAAAATCAATCAATCTTCAACTCGAAAAAACCAATTTAAAGAAGTTGATTGAAATGGTGAATTTGAATTTTAAAGATCATTTGCTACAAAAACAATTAAATCTGCAGCTTGATGTGAATGACACATATGCAATGGTAGATCCTAATTACATGACGCAAGTTTATGAAAATTTGGTTTCCAATGCCATTAAGTTTTCACCAAACAACAAGAACATTCACATTAAAATTTGGGAAGAAGGCGATAAAATCAGATCCTTGGTTAGCGACGAAGGTCCAGGTATTTCAGCCGAAGATCAAGGCAAATTATTTGGTAAGTTTCAAGTATTAAGCTCAAGACCTACTGGAGGAGAAAAATCAACCGGATTAGGTTTATCCATTGTAAAGAAATATGTGGAAGCAATGAAAGGAAAAGTTTGGTGCGAAAGTGAACCTGGAAAAGGAGCGAACTTTTATATTGATTTGGAAAAAGCCATCTAAAAGAAAATGTCCGACAATTGTCGGACATTTTCTTTTAGATTAAGGTTCAAAAAACATGTGTTGAATCTCAACACCTTCAATTGCGTAAATTTCTTTTTCGAACCGATCCATATCTTTTTCTGAGCCAATTACCTGAATTAAGATCAGACCATAAGGGTGACTTTCTGCATGCTCAACCTCATAAATACCTAACCTGGTTTTTATCGAGTTAACATATCGAGCCAGAATTTCTTGAACACAACCTTCTTCTTTATCCTTATCCCGGATAAGAATCCCAAAAATTCGAATTGTTGATTTAATCATCGTTACTGAATTTTGAATTAGAGAATAGTGCCTTAATAAGTTACGAAAAAAGCACTAGTTTATAAACTCAAAACCCAATGAAACAATTAGAAATAAAGGTCACGCTCCCCTTTTTTAACAAGTTCGAGACGCTCCTCAAGCTGCTCAACTTTTTGGGTATCTTTTAGCTCTTTCTTCTTTAGTTCGATTAACTTATATCCTTTTTCTTTCATTTCAGGAGTACCGTAATCTTCCAGATATTCAGCAAGAGTAAGAATTGCATTCTGAGTACAATATCTCTTGATAAAGCCAGGAACAGAAAATTCCATAAAATGTTCACCTGTTCTTCCCTTACGATAACAAGCCGTACAGAATGATGGCAAGTATTGCTTGTCTAAAAGCTCATCAATTACTTCTCCAAGACTTCTGGTATCACCAATCTCGAATTGTTCATGATCTAACTTCTGCTCTTCTCTGGATTCCTCGCTATACCCTCCCAATTGGATATTGGTACCTGCATCAATTTGCGATACTCCTAGTCGGATTACTTCTTCACGAATCTCTTGAGTTTCACGAGCTGTTAAAATTAATCCTGTGTATGGGACCGCCAGCCTTAAAATTGCAACCAAACGAATGAAATCTCCATCACTTACTTCAAATTTTGGATCAATCGTAGAATCCGAAGCTGCTTTAATTCTAGGAAATGAAATAGTATGTGGACCAACATTGTAACACGCCTCGAAGTGATTTACATGGCGAACCAAGCCCATCACATCAAATTTCCAATCGAAAAGTCCAAACAAGGCACCAATTCCGACATCATCAATTAATGCCTCTTGTGCACGATCCAAACCTGTAAGTCTCCAATCAAAATCTGCCTTCTTACCACTGATATGGTAACGCGAATAAGCCTCTCTGTTATATGTTTCCTGGAATATCTGATAAGTCCCAATTCCAGCTTCTTTCACTTTCTTATATCCTTCTATATCCAAAGGAGCAGCATTAATATTCACACGACGAATTTCACCGTTGCCAGATTTCACCTTATAAACCGTTTTCACGGAATCCGCAATAAAATCCGCATCATACATTGGATGTTCACCATACACCAATATCAAACGCTTCTGCCCATTATCTTCCAATGCCTTTACATCGCTAATAATCTGGTCATGTGAAAGAGTAGTTCTTTTTTGCTTTTTATTAGATGCTCTAAACCCACAATAAGTACAATTATTGGTACACTTATTTCCAATGTACAAAGGAGCAAAAATTACTATTCTATCACCATAAACTCTCTCCTTTAAGGTACGAGCACCTTCTTTAATTTCCTCAATTAATTCAGGATCTTCAGTTTTCAAAAGAGCCGCAGTCTCCTGTAAACTCAGTCGATTCTTATCAAGTGACTTTTTAATAATTCGACGAACATTTTCCTTAGATGCGTCAGCTTCTTCAAGCATTTCCCAAATTTCAGATTCATCGATAAAAGGTTTCATCCTCTCATCTTTAATCCGATACTCTTGAGGTTTGTAGATCATTTTCATGTTATTCGCTGTATATCTTCAACTCAAGTGCTAAACAACATTTGAGTTGTATAGTATTTTGTTAGTTTTCAGCACAAAATTAATCATTATTATTTTGAAATGATTACAAATTGGAGTTTGAGGTCCAAATTTTCTATTTAAAATTCAAACACAAAAAAAACCCTTGGCTTCTCCAAGGGTTTTATTTTTATATCTGATATGTTATTAATGATATTTTCTCTTTATAAACCAATTTTCGAACAAGTTCAATTCAATATTAATTCGTCCATAATCTTCTCTCACCAGATTATTGGCAGTTAAGCCCATTTGTCCAAATTCAAATGACATATTAATCATTCCTTTTCCTCTTGCCAATGGCATACCTACACCAAAACTAAATCCTTTTGTTTTGATTCGTTCATCTCGCACTCTCATGTAGCCAGTATCATAAAATGCACCGAAACGATAGGTTAACTTCTTGAAGAACTTGGTTGCATAACCATCATTTGCTTTATATATGGTTGCAAGTGAAAACTTATTACGATCAACCAATTGATTCTCCTTCTCGAATTTTTTAGTTTCGCTCCATTTTTCTAGCAGATAATCGGCTCCCACCCAAAGTTGTTTACCTTTTTTCATCCCTAAAGATACACTATAAACCTCAGGAACATCATATCTTCCACGATCAGTATCATTGTATTTTATTACACCCAAATTCACCACTTCAACTTCTCTTTTAGCTCTAACCCCTACCTTAGGTTGATATTTCATTCCCAAAATAATAGAGTTATCCACAAAATTGAATTGATATTGTGCACCAACATTAAAATTCAATCCAGTTGATATTAATTTTGAGCTATTTAAGTAAGTTGAAGCACCACCTCCTCTAGGAATGATTGACTCATCTCGACTATTATTTCCAAATATATAAATCCCATTTACGCCTAAAGACAAGTTCTTCGTAATTCTAAAACCATTTGACAATACTAATTGATTTAGGCCTCCGGTTCCTTTTAAGGAACGAATTATATAGTCTGATCCTCCTTCTACATATTCTATATTAGTAATATCATAACCTAAACTTGTATATGGAACTAATGAAACTGCTACACCATAACCAGGTGCCGCCCTAAAACCAAATGCTAATTTCGAAAAATTTAAGTCATTAAAAGTATCATCATCATTCCCCTGCTTTAGCTTACTAAATTTAGCAGTCATTCCAAATTGAAATATAAACTTCAAACTATCTAACTGAGAAAGTGCAGCTGGATTATTTATATTTAGAACACCTCCATCACTATATGATAGACTTGCTAACCCTGCAGGGTTAATAATATCTTGAGTCATCAATTCTCCATAGCCATAATAAGAATACGGAGAACTTGTGTTATTTTGTGCTGACAGATCAGAGGACACATAGATCAATCCAATTACTATCAAAAAGCAGATTTTACCAACAGATTTTAAGCTTTTCATCAATCTAGCCATATATATTTTGTAAATATTTTTCTTAACTCTTTTATTTATCGTTGAATTACGTATGTAACCTTCAATCTAATTCTAAAATCCGAACTTGGATCATCTTCAATAATTAAACGATCATAAGTATTACCAACACTCTCCAATGGAAATCCAATCAAAATAGCATCTTCATATTCTTTACCGTTTACGAGAATATTATTCACATAAGAAGTTAAATCAGCCGTATAATATGTCTCGTTCTTATTTTGATAATTCTTCATAAGAACAAAACTCAAAGGCGTATTATTCGATCCTGGTAAAGTTGATTTGAACTCATTATCTTCATTTGTATTGTATAACAACAAGTTCGTTTGACCATCTATTGCAGGCGGCAAAGGAAATAATTCATCATCAAAGCTATTATTCTTCGGATACATTCTCAACTCTGCCCTTAAAACTCCTCCCGTTATACCAAGTGTTTTTAGATTTTCTATGTAAGGAATATTAATTTTAGTATACAGCCCCACACCACCTTGTATAAAGGTTAAATTATCTGTTTCATCAGATTCTAAATCATTTTTTTGCTCTTCCAATTTATCCAATTGCTGTGGAGTAGACGACCTATCGGATAAATAGTTTGTAAAAGTCCAACTTTCATCTGTTCCAGCTAGTACAATAGGAAAGTCATGAAACTTTTGCCTACCAGCCTCTTCATAGTCCGTTTCACTATAATATAATCTTAATCGCACTTTATTATCTCCAATTGGAACTTTCCACATTACACTATTATTATCCCCTGAACGAATAACCAACCCCTTAATGTATTTGTGCCAATGTTTTGGCTCTACAACTGTATCACTTTCTGCATTTACTAATTCTACAATTTCCTCCCCCAATGAAATTGCTTCTTCGTCATCCATTTTTATATAAATTCCTTTACCATAATATTCTCCATAATAATCGATCTCTTGATTTTTACCGTGAGAATCTATCACATCATCAAAATCAGATTGCTTGACTGGATTGAGGAAGAATTCTGTATCCAATAAAGGTGTTTCATTATAATCGAATTTAGAATGAGCATAAAAGAAGTTCTCATTATCTGGCAACTTGATATTTTCGGTTAATCTATTAATTATCAAACGCTGTACCTTTAATGTATCGCCAAAATATTCCTTATTAGGATATGCCATAAAAACCAATGAGTCAAATCTTATAGGAACCTTTACAGATACATTATCCACTTTTTTAACAGGCTTGGGAAACCCTCCTTTAAAGTCCAGCACGCCGTAATACTCCGATTTTACATCACCAAGAAATTCATCTTGATATCTCCCAAGGATAGCATTACTGAATCTTGATGTAATCACAGAATCCAAGATTACAGTTGAACTTTTTATCGTAAGACTATCAATAAGAACAACTTCTGAACTTTCATCAATAAGGTTATCACCTATCTGATGTTCTTCAAAGTTGTTAGAGTTACAACCAACAAAAAAACTTAATGTTAACAGCAATAAAAATACTTGGTTTGTTCTCATTCTCATAATTTAAAATATTAATCATATAACTTAAGGAGTGAATTGCAACTTATGATTAATTATCAACCTTTGTCATATTTTTGGATAACGCACAAATATAAATAAAATATTGAGACTATCGAATTTATTCTTTAATTGGTAAAATTTGTTAAATACCGCTTATTTTTACTATCTGAAAATGAACTTATGGATTTTTATTTTATATTTGTCGTCTACATAATTTAGGATGTTTTAAACACTAGTAAGAAATTAAAAATTAATTGATAAAATCATAACAAATGAAACAACGACTATTAATAGTATTATTTGCATTATCTCTGTTTTTTACCAGCTGTGGTAGCGATAATGATTTAGTGGGTAACTGGATTAAAAGTTCTTCATTTGAAGGACGTGCTAGAAGCGGTGCAGTAAGCTTCGTAATTGGTGATTACGCTTACGTTGGTACAGGTTATGATGGAAAAGACGCATTAAAGACGTTTTACAAGTACAGCCTTCAAGATGGATGGAGTAAAGTTCAGAGTGATTTCCCTGGAGCAGCAAGAAGAGAAGCTGTAGCTTTCGAAGCTAACGGAAAAGTATATGTTGGTCTTGGAGTAGATGATGATGATGAAAGGCTAGGTGATTTTTACGAATTTGACCCATCTACAGACACATGGAATTCCACTGCTGTTGATATGACTGGTGGACCATCAGCAAGACAAGGTGCTATTGCTTTTACAATTAATGGTATTGGATATGTTGGTACTGGTTACGGATTTCAAGAAGGTGAAGATCGAACAAACTTAAAAGACTTCTATAAATTTGATGGAAGTTGGACTAAAATTGCATATGATGGAGAAAAAGCTAAAAACTCCACTGCATTTGTTATCGATGACAAAGCATATATCGTTTCAGGAGAAAACAGCATGAAATATGTTTGGGAATACGATCCTGCAAAAGTTACCAACACATTTAATGGATGGACCAGAAAAGAAGATCTTGATGATGACAACCGTTGGGAAGATGTACAACGTTCACAAGCTGTTTCATTTGTAATCAATGGCAAAGGTTATATTGCAACTGGTAGAAATTCTGGCTTATCAAGAGAAGTATGGGAGTATAACCCAACTAGAGATGAGTGGGATGAAAAAACAGCACTTGAAAGCCCTGAAGTGTATTCAAGAGAGGATGCTGTTGCATTTACATTAAACAATAGAGGTTTTATTACTACTGGTACAGTTGTTGGTACTGGAACTTACTATGATGACATGTGGGAATTCAATCCTACAATGGATGAAGACGATAAGGATAACTAGAAATTAATCTTATAATCTCAAAAGCCGTTTCGAATTTGAAACGGCTTTTTTTTTATAACTTAATATGAAGAAACTTGAGATTACTGAGCAAATACAAGTTTGTCATAAAACTTCTATCATTTAAAAGCATTTAAGTAACTTTATAGTAGACCTAATTACAATAAAGTTTAGCTGCTTAAAACAAGAATAGCACAGAAAAAATCTAATATATTGATGTTAATTTATAATTTATTTAACAAGTTTTAACTTTTACTTGTTAATAAACGTTAACAAAAAACCCTCCGGCAAAACTACCGGAGGGTTTAATTTTATATCAAATCAGATATTTACGATTGATACTCTTTGATGATATCTGCTACATCACCAGCAGCAACACGTCCATAAACACGCTCGCCGATAGTAACAACTGGCGCTAAACCACAAGCTCCTACACAACGCAAGCAACTAATAGAGAATTTACCATCCTCTGTGGTTTCTCCCACTGGCACATCAAGCTGACGCTTGAATTCTTCCAATACTTTTTCGGCACCTCTTACATAACAAGCAGTTCCCATACAGATTGAGATTGGGAATTCTCCTTTAGGTACCATTGAAAAGAATGAGTAGAATGTTACAACACCATAAACGTGAGCAACAGCTACATTCAATTCACGAGCAATGATTTCCTGAACTTCTGCAGGCAGGTAACCAAAAGTCTCCTGAGCCTTATGAAGCACATTAATCAACTCGCTTCCTTCATTATTAAATGATTTGCAAATCTCCACAAGCTTATCCACTTTGGATTTTGCTAATTTAATTTTTGCCATAATATAAACTCCTTATATTGTTGGATTTCAAATCCTGATGGTTCAAAATAATTTATTCAATCTCGATTTCATTACTCTTATCGAAGTAATGAGTATGTAACAACTTATGAGATAATTCACTACATGGTTTACCCAAGAATTCTTCATACAATTTAATAATGTATGGATTCTCGTGTGACTTACGGATTGCTTTTCCTTCATCTTCGCGATAAAGAGCAGCTGCACGTTTCTTCAAAATTGAAGAATCGCCATGGTGTAATGGCTGACCACCACCACCAATACAACCACCAGGACAAGCCATAATTTCAATTGCATGATATTGTGATTTACCATCTCTGATATCTTCAAGAAGTTTACGTGCATTACCTAAACCATGAGCAATACCAATGTTAATTGGAAGACCATCGAAATCTACAGTTGCGCTACGGATACCTTCCATACCACGCAATGCATCGAAATCAACCTTTTCAAGAGTTTTTCCTGTATAAACTTCGTAAGCAGTACGAGCAGCAGCTTCGATTACACCACCTGTAGCACCGAAGATTACACCAGCACCAGTTGATTCACCAAGTGGATTATCAAAATCTTCTTCTGGAAGAGTTGTTAAATCCATATTAGCTTGCTTAATCAAATTCGCTAACTCACGAGTAGAAATTGAATAGTTTACATCAGGATCACCATCTACTTTAAACTCGTCACGCTGACACTCATACTTTTTAGCCAAACAAGGCATAATTGATACAACAATCATATCCTCACGCTTCACACCCATCTTATCTGCAAGATAAGTTTTAGCAATAGGGCCAAACATTTGCTGTGGAGAACGAGCTGTTGAAGGAATATCCTTCATATCTGGGAAGTGGTGCTCGAAAAAGTTCACCCAACCTGGACAACATGAAGTTAAGATAGGAAGTTTAACATCCTTATCTCCATCAAGGTGTTTCTGCAAGCGCTCAAGCAACTCAGTACCTTCCTCCATAATTGTAAGATCGGCAGCAAAATCAGTATCGAATACGCTATTGAAACCTAATCTGCGTAATGCAGAAACCATTTTACCGGTAACCAAAGTACCAGCTTCCATTCCAAACTCTTCACCCAAAGCAGCACGTACAGCAGGAGCTGTTTGTACAACAACAGTTTTCTTAGGATCAGCAAGATCTCTAATCAATTGATTCGTGTGATCTTTCTCAGTTAATGCACCTGTAGGACATACAGCTACACACTGACCGCAATAAGTACAAGTTGATTTCTCTAAATCCATTTCGAAAGCTGGAGCTACAACAGATTCAAAACCTCTGTTTACTGCAGAAAGAGCTCCTACAGTTTGTACATCATTACACATTGTTTCACAACGACGACACATGATACACTTATCCATATCACGGATAATAGATGGAGAGTAATCTACTTTATAAGTTGACTGTTCACCTTTGTAGTGTAATTCGCGTACGCCAAACTGGTGCGCCATGGTTTGCAAATCACAATTTCCTGATTTTGCACAAACCAAACAATCAAATGGGTGATCAGAAAGCATCAACTCCATTACAGTTTTACGAGCATTTAACACTCTCATGTTGTGAGTATGAATAACCATTCCTTCCTCACATTTTGAGTTACAAGAAGGTGCCAAGTTACGACGTCCTTCTACCTCAACAACACAAATTCGACATCCGCCAGGCTTGTGTTCAATGCCCATATCACCCAAGTGCATATAACAAAGCGTTGGAATTTCAATTCCTAACTCCTTTGCTGCTTCATAAATAGTAGTTCCCTGAGGTACTTCTATTTGTTTATTATCAATGGTTAATTTGATCATTTTTTCCATTTTAAGATCCTCCTTACTGAATGCTAATCGCATTAAACTTACATTTCTCCATACAAGCACCACACTTGATACACTTAGCTGTATCGATAATGTGAGCTTCCTTACGATCTCCGGCAATACAATCAACCGGACAGTTGCGAGCACAAAGAGTACATCCAACACAAAGTTCAGGATCAATTACATATTGCATTAATGCCTTACACTGACCTGATGGACACTTATGTTCCTCAACGTGAGCAATGTATTCATCGTAGAAGTTTTCAATTGTAGAAAGAACAGGATTTGGTGATGTCTGTCCTAAACCACAAAGAGAAGTATCTTTAATTACAGTACTTAAGTTTCTCAATAAATCAAGATCTTCCTTGGTACCTTTACCTTCGGTAATTTTATCCAATAATTCGTATAAACGCTTGTTACCTACACGACATGGAGTACACTTACCACATGATTCTTCAACAGTAAAGTCAAGGTAGAATTTTGCAACAGAAACCATACAGTCATCTTCGTCCATTACAATCATACCACCTGATCCCATCATAGAACCAACAGCAAGAAGGTTATCAAAATCAATTGGTGTATCCAAGTGTTTTTCAGTCAGACATCCACCTGATGGACCACCTGTTTGAACAGCCTTGAATTTCTTACCATCTTTGATACCACCACCAATTTCGTAAATTACTTCACGAAGAGTAGTTCCCATTGGCACCTCGATCAAACCTACGTTATTAATCTTACCTGCCAAAGCAAATACTTTAGTACCAGTTGATTTTTCTGTACCAATTTTGTTGAACCAACCAGCACCCTTATTAATAATAACAGGAATGTTAGCAAAAGTTTCAACGTTGTTTACGTTTGTAGGCTTTCCATTATAACCAGATTCCGCTGGGAATGGAGGCTTAACAGTAGGCTCACCACGAAGACCTTCCATAGAGTGAATCAATGCAGTCTCCTCACCACATACGAAAGCTCCAGCTCCATAACGCATTTCAACATCAAAGTTGAAACCAGAACCAAGAATATCATTACCTAACAAACCATATTCTCTAGCTTGAGCGATAGCCACTTTCAAACGTTCAATTGCCAGTGGATACTCAGCACGGATATAGATCACACCTTTATCAGCACCCATTGTGTAACCACAAATAGCCATTGCCTCTAGTACTGAGTGTGGATCTCCCTCAAGGATAGAACGGTCCATAAATGCTCCTGGATCTCCCTCATCAGCATTACAAACTACATATTTCTGATCAGCATCGTTTTTAGAAGCAAATTCCCACTTCAAACCTGTTGGGAAACCTCCACCTCCTCGTCCGCGAAGTCCAGAGTCCTTAATTTCATTGATTACTGACTGTGGAGTCATCTCAGTTAAACACTTTCCAAGAGCTGCGTATCCTTCAGTAGCAATATATTCATCGATATTTTCAGGATTAATAAAACCACAGTTACGCAATGCAATACGAATCTGCTTTTTATAGAATCCCATATGCTTAGAGTCACTAACAACTTCCTTCTTTTCAGGATCGGTATAAAGTAAACGCATTACTTTACGTCCTTTAATAATATGCTCTTCGATAATTTCTTCTGCATCTTCAGGCTTCACTTCAATATAGAAGGTATTATCAGGAAGAATTTTTACAATCGGTCCTTTTTCACAAAATCCAAAGCAACCTGTCATTACTACCTGAACTTCTTCTTCAAGCCCTTTAGCTTTTAGAGCATCCTGTAGATTATTTTGAATAGCCTCACTTGCAGATGCACGACATCCTGTACCTCCACAAATAAGAATATGCATTTTATACTTTTCCATAATTGCGTTTTCTTTTGTTAGTTGTTGTCAATAGTTTTGTAGTTAACAGGAATAATGCCGTCTACTAATTCACCCTGCTTGATGTACTTTTCAATAACTTCATCAGCTTTCTTAAGATCAACATCTCCAAAAACAACAGGTTCTTTACCTGGCATTGTTACTTCAATTGTTGGTTCTGCATAGCAGTATCCCATACAACCTGTCTGCGTAACAATAGAATTAATACCTCTTTTGGCTGTAGCTTCAATTAGAAACTCCATTACCTCTTTTGCTCCTGATGCAATTCCACAAGTTGCCATACCAACTTTAATTTGCACCTGAGCTTCCGGATCGTTGCTCTTCTCCCTAAGATCCATCTTTGCATGCAGCTCTTCTTTTATCTTCTTCAGATCTGCAAGGGATTTAACTTTTGCCATAATCTCAAATTATTAAAGGTTAGAATTTAATTATCTATATAATATTGTGTTTAGGTTCTCTTTAATCATTTCCTTTAAGTATTGCATGATATTCGGATCTGAAACCGGCATATCGTCCAAAACTTCCTTTACTTCTTTCGTATCAAAAATATATTCACCCTCATCGGTAATATGCGTATAAATAAAATCCATTTCCGGATTCGCTCCTACCAACAAAACCATTGTTCCCGCTATATCTCCTAATGTAGGACGATCAAGGTGTTTGTGAGAAAAAGTTGCTTCCAATTCAGTCCCAACACCTTCTTTCGAACTGATTTCCATCCTTCCTCCTGTCATTTCCGCATTTTGCTTTAGCAAAGGCAGGCCCAACCCAACCTTTCGTGTGGTTCTGGTTGTAAAAAATGGATCAATCGCCTTTGCCAGCATCTCTTCAGACATTCCAAAGCCATTGTCTTTAATTGAGATTGAAAACAAGTCTTCTTTCATACTTTCTGTAATTTTCAATTCAACCAAAGATGCTTCAGCTCTCACTGAATTCTGGATGATATCCATAATATGCATCGACAAATCTTTCATTTTTCAATCTCTACTTTTCGGCCTTTTTCTGATCTCAACGCTTTCCTTACTTCACAAAAACTTAATTCTTCCATAAAAAAATTAGTCCACGTATTGCCTATATTTTCAATATAATGAGCATCCGAACTTGTAATAAAGTTGTATTTGCTCAAATACTTATTCTTTTTTAAGAACTCTTCTTTTGTTATATGATGAGAGAGTTCCAATGCATCAACGTTCAAATCGGCAGGTAAAAACCCTAATTGACTTATGATACTGTTCATCATTTTATTGATATGAGCAGGAATAAATAATCCTTCTAAATCATGAACTTTTCTTTCAATTTCTTCAATACTCTGACTCAACCCTGAAATCAAGAGACATTCTACCTCATCAACAATTTCTTCTTTCTCATTTACTACCACCTGATATCCAAATTTATTTTCATCATTAGGTATTTTTGGTAAGTGCTGATCTAAGTATTTCTGAAATTCAGAAAGTTTTACCTCATCCTCAAAAAAGCACAAACAATGTACCTCTTCCTTGGTGGTTACCTCTGCTCCCATCAAGACCATAATTCCTTCCTTTGCAGCCAATTCTTTAATTAGCGGTGCATGCAAGGTCGAATTGTGGTCCGTTATTCCCAATATGTCAATTCCACGTTCACTGGCTTTTTGAACAATATTAACCGGGCTCATCTCCAAGTCTCCACAGGGAGATAAAACAGTATGCGTATGCAAATCTGCCCGGTACTTTCTCATTCTATTTTGCCTGATTTATGATTTCATATAGTTTTCCTGTTAGCTCAAAAGCTTCCTCCTCTGAAGAAAGAATTGGAATTCCTTCCTCATTACTTTGTTCTGCAGCATCTGCTTCTGGTTCATAACCTTTTACCAAAACAATGGCTGCCAATTCTTTTAAAGAAGCAATTGCCATGATATTCTTGTGAGTTTGCAATGTCACCCAAACATGGTTTTCATCTGCATTTCCCATAACATCGCTTAACAAATCCGAAGTGTAACCTCCTTCTATTTCACGATTCAATCCATTTGCTCCTGAACAAACTTTCAGTCCTAACTTTTCAACTATATCTTGTACTATCATGGTATTAATGATCGTTTAAATTCTTTTTTTCAAACCTGCTTTTCCCCCAAGTGTCTTCTGAAATATCAAATGATTCCTGAGGAGATATTAAACCTTCTTTGGTTAACATCTTTTGAAGAAAAACACATTGTGTCATCTTAGCCTTTCCCTGAACCACATCTTTCGCCAAAGCCTGACAGCGTGGTGCCCCACAAGCTCCACAATCGATTCCGGGAAGAACTTTCATAATACGATTGATTTTCTTCATCTTCTTCATGGCAACCATCATATCCGAATCTAAACTTAAAATCGATCGTGGTTCCACTTTATTTATTCCAATATTCTCCTGAAGGTATGTTTTATACAAATCAATTTCTCTTTCCGGCATAATCATAGGCTTGTTTCTATGATACCAAGCAGCACGTTTTCTCAAGCGTTCAATTGCAAGAAAACGATTCTCGGCAGCTAGTACTCCTCCTGCACAAGAGTGATCACATGCTCGAAGTTCCAAAAAGTCCACATCGGTTATTTCTTCGTTCTCCAACTTTTCCAAAACCTCAATTACATTATGTATCTCATCAATAGCCAAACACCTTCCTGAATACCTTGATGCCTCACCCGCTGTTAGCGTCCAACCAATGCTTCTTCGAGACATATGTATATTTTCCGGGTATTTTTTTGTTTCCTTCTTACTATTCTTAATACTAAGCAGAACCTTATTGTAGATGAAATCCATATTAATAACTCCATCTATTAAAGATTTCTCCTCTCCTACAGGACTTTTTACCGCTGCAATTTTTGCAGCACAAGGAGTCACGTAAAAAATCCCTATTTCTTTCTGGGCATATCCTTTATCTTGTAGTTTCTTGCGATAAAACTGAGCTGAAATATCAATTACAGGTTTTAACTGAATGATATTATCCACAAGAGCTGGAAATTTAACCTGTATCAATCTAACAATTGCTGGACAAAAGCTAGATATAAAAGGTCTCTCCTGATGATGCTTGTGCATAAATTTTTTAGTAGAATCAATCAATACATCAACAGCACCATCCACCTCATAAACATGCGTAAATCCAAGGTCTTTGATTTCATTGTAGATTTGAACCTCAGAAACGTCATCTGGAAATTGCCCCAATAAAACAGTAGGCAAAAGAGCTACTCTCTGTTTGTAGTTGAATATTTGAGTAAAGTCATCCTGCTCCACAATAATCGCATTAACAGGACAAGCTTTCAAACATTCACCACAATCAACACAAGCATTTTTATTAATATCAGCAGTACCATTTTTTACACGAATAGCAGCAGTTGGGCATACGTTCATACAGTGTGTACATCCCATACACACTTCATCAACTACTTTTAATGCGTGATAAAAATGAATCTGCTCCATTATTCTATCCGAAATAATTTATGATTTCAAGCTCTGTACCAACATCAACCTTGCTAGTAATATTCATTTGATCAGAATTACGTTTGATGTTTGGCAATCCCATTCCGGCACCGAACCCCATTTCTCTTACCTGTGGAGAAGCTGTAGAATATCCTTCTTGCATGGCCTGATCAATATCTGGAATTCCTGGACCTTTATCTTCAATCTTTACGACAATCTTGTCAGTGTCGATATCCACGTTCATATTGCCTTCAAATGCATGAGCTACAACATTAACTTCCGCCTCATACAATGAAACAACTGTTCTCTTTATAATCTTAGGATTTACATTTAGCTGTTTAAGGATTTTTTTCACTTCACTTGAAGCTGATCCTGCTTTAGAAAAATTACCACCCTCTATTGCAAACTTAAATTCCATTCCCGTCTATTAATATACAGGTTGTAAACCTATCTCATTTAAAATTGAACAAGCTCTGAACATTGAATGTCCACATTCGATTAAAGTAATCTCATTCTCACATGCCAATTCTTTCATTTCCTCTGTCGCTTTCTTATCTCTTACAAATAAAATGAAAGATATATCAGACATTTCAGATGTACGAATGGTCTGCAGATTATTTAAACCCGTTATTAAAAGAAGATTTTCTGTATCTAATGTTAGTACGTCACTCATTAAATCCGAAGCAAATCCAAATTGAATTTCTTGATCCATATCACTGCTTCCACAAATAACACGTGCATTAAGTCTATCAACCATATCTGCCACTTTCACCATTACTGCAGTATTAAGTTATGTTTATCTTTTCAATCTTTCTTAATGGCACTAAGATAAGAATTTGAGGTATATTAATAAATGATATTTAAAGGAATAGATTTATTTTAATCAAATACATAATTAGTCTAAATAATACCCTATAAACTATCAATTCTAAATAAAAATACGATCGTGTTTTTAAGTCTTAATTTTCAAAACATATTTAGAAATTAAGATTAAACTGTTAGCTTGTTATTATTAAGAAGGAGTTTTTTTTAAGTATATTCGTCAGATATCAGAAAACATTTGGCTTAATTAGCAAATTATTTCTTTAATTAATGGGAAGAAAAACACAACATATATTGGTCTTAATTCAAGATCAAAATTATATCAGAAAAGCCATAGTGCATGCATTTAAGCTAGCATCCATATTTAAAACAGAGATAGCATTTACCCAAATTTCTAAAAACACTTCCGATAAAAAGCTACCAATAAGTTTAATCGATGAACTGAATACGGAAAACATAGCTTACAAAGAAATATCATTAGGAAACTTGGCGCTTGAACCTAATAACACAATAAAACAACTGGAAGCTATTTTTATAGTTACTGAGTTTGCAAAAGGTAAACTTTCAACTTTTAAAAGGAATGAAGTTTTCAAATATCTATACAAGGCTAAAATCCCAAGCATACTACTAGGAGAAAAAAGCGAGGTAAAGTGTAATTACCAAAATATAACTGTACCAGTTGATTTTAAAAGAGAAACAAAAGAAAAAATGATTTGGGCAAGTTATTTTGGACGCTTTAATCAAGCAGTAATTCATTTATTTGTTGCCAATCACAAGGCTGAATCAGCTCAACGAAAAATTAAAGCTACACTAATTTTCACAAAGAGAATGTATGAGCAATTCAAGTTTGATTATAAAATTGTTAAATCAGAGAGAAGTAGTAACTGGTTGAGGCAAGACGCCTATTCATTTTCAGAACAGTTCCATTCTGATTTAATGGTTCTCCTATCTCAAAAAAATGATGGATTACTAAATAAATATTTTGGCCCCAACGAGATCAAAACATTCCTGCGCAAAAAAAGAAACCCAATTCTTTTTATTAATCCATTAAAGGATTACTATCTACCATGCAATTAGTTAGAAAATAAGTGAGAAGAAGATAAAATTTACCAACCAATAATCTATAAACAAGATTCGTAATTTCTAAAATAGAATATTAACTTTATAGTTAATTATTACAAACAGACAAACAACATCAACTTTAGTTTTCTTTTCATGTCTGTTTAATTATCAAACAAAAAAAAAGGAATTACTCAATCGGTAATTCCTTTTTTACACTTAAAATCTTGCTTTATTTTACAATGTTCATTTCATCAAGCAAATAACCTGCTCCCGCAAATTTATCTACAATAAACAGAACATATCTAATATCAAGAGATACATTTCTACAAATCTCAGGATCGTACATTAAATCAGACATCACACCTTCCCATGCGCGGTCGAAATTCAATCCGATCAACTCTCCATTTGCATTCAGAACCGGACTACCTGAGTTACCTCCTGTAGTGTGATTGGTAGCTGCAAAACAAACAGGCATTTCACCTTTGGCATTCGCATAATCACCAAAATCTTTTGAATCATAAAGATCTATTAATTTCTGAGGTACATCGTAATCAAAAATTTCAGGATTATCTTTCTCGATGATTCCTTCCAAAGTTGTGTAGTGAGAATAGCTTACGGCATTTCTTGGTTTGTAACCAGAAACTTTACCATAGTGAACTCTGAAAGTTGAATTGGCATCAGCGTAGAATACCTTTTCAGGTTGCATTTTCATTAAACCAGCCATATAAGTACGCTGTAGCTTATCAATCTGATCCATGATTTTATTGTAATCAGGTGCTATTTTAGAGCCATAGAAAAACGAGATGCTATTTGATAACACAAACAATGGATCCTTGCTTAATTTTTTAGCTTGAGAAACTTTATAATTCTCAATAAACTGATCCAATTTAGGTTGACTGGCGAATATCGATTTTGCGAAAGCCTTTTCTGCATAAGCCTTAAAATCTCCTTTGTATTTTTTCTTGATATTCTTTATCTCCTCAGGTAAAAACTCATCGGATAAATTGTCGCTATACATCTTTAAAGTTGCTGCCAATAATTTCTTCTCCGTTGGAAGGTTAAAGTTCTTAAAGAATTTTGCGCTTTCCTTTTTCAGTTTTTCTAATTCAGGTTGAGCTTTAGCAGCATCTTCTTTCTTAAGAGTTGATAATGTTTTGAATTTACCAGCTAAACCAACAGTTTCAGCTCCTCTTAATCCTGCTTCAATTGCATAATCCCTAGCCAAACTAAGTGGAGTTACTTCGTTGTAATAAGCTTTCATTTTAGCCAGAATACCTGCATATCTCTTCTTAAATTCAGGAGTAGAGTTTGCCCACTCTTCAAATTTCTTCTCAAGAATCTCTTTCTTCTCAATTGCATTCAATCGCTTTAATCCTTTAATCTCGCCTTGCCATCTTTTCCAAGAATTTGCAACACCAGCATATTTAGCCGAATATTGAATTCTAACCATTGGCGAAGCATCCATATCCGCGCGCATCAAATCCAATTTCTTGGTTCTGATTTTAATTTTATGAGGATTATCAACCTCTGTCATCATTTTTAAGGCATAAGATGTCAGGTATTCTGTCGTTGTTCCCGGGTATCCAAAAACCATAGTAAAATCATCCTGATTCACTCCTTTTAATGAAATTTTGAATGACTGCTTAGGTTGTAAAGGCACATTATCTTTCGAAAATGAAGCAGGCTTATTGTCTTTTCCTGCATAGATTCTGAACATTGAAAAGTCACCAGTATGACGAGGCCACATCCAGTTGTCAGTATCACCACCAAACTTACCAATTGCTGAAGGAGGAGCTCCTACCAAACGTACATCTTTAAAGATTTCGTATACTGCCATAAAATACTGATTACCGTTGAAATAAGCTTTCACACTTGCTCTGTAGTGAGTATCTTTTTCAGCCTTTTCCACAATAGTTTTAATGTGTTTTTCAATTAGCTTTTGACGATCAGATTCTTTCATGCTATCAGTTACACCATCCAATACCTTTGCTGTAACATCAGCCATGCGAATTAAAAACGAAGCTGTAATTCCTTCATTAGCCAATTCCTCTTCACGACTCATGGCCCAGAAACCATCTTTCAAATAGTCATGCTCAAGAGTTGAGTGCGATTGGATTGCACCATATCCACAGTGGTGGTTGGTGATCATCAAACCTTGGTCTGAAACCAATTCACCAGTACAGAAGTGACGGAAAGGTCTTCCCTCTCTCCCAAGGCCAACCACAGCATCTTTTAAACAAGCCTGGTTAATGTCATAAATATCTTCAGCAGTTAGCTTGAAACCAGCTTTCTGCATATCTTCAATATTATACTTCTTTAAAAGCATAGGAATCCACATTCCCTCATCTGCTTTCACAGTGCTTCCAATAAGCAATAATGCTGATAATAGAAGCAAACTAATTTTCCTCATAATGGTCTATGTTTTAGTATAGTTGTTTAAAATTTTGATAACTCTTCATACAATCGTTGAATTGGCAAACCAACAACATTAAAATAGGATCCTTCGATCCCATCAATGCCAATAAAACCAATCCATTCCTGAATGCCATAGGCTCCAGCTTTATCGAAAGGTTTATAATTATCGATGTAATAATCTATTTCTTGTATTGACAACTCTTTAAAGTGAACATTGGAAGTAGTGGCAAAACTCACTTTTTTCTCTTTACTTTTTAAGCAAACTCCACTAATCACCTGATGTGATCTTCCTGATAATGCACTCAACATCTTAAATGCATCTTCTCTATCTTTAGGTTTTCCCAGAATCCAATCATCAATACATACAATGGTGTCTGCCGTAATTACCAATTCATTGTTTGTAAAATCAGATTCGAATGCGGAGGCCTTTAATTCAGCCAAGTAAACAGGAATTTCTTCAGGAGACAATGCTTCAGGATACACCTCATCAACATCTTTTGTCCTGATTTCAAATTCTAATCCCAACTCCTTTAACATTTGATGTCTACGCGGAGATTGAGATGCAAGTATTAAATGATAATCTTTAAGATTATTCAACATGGTTCTAATAATTATGAGTTATAAGTGATGAATTATGAATTGATTCCATAACTAATCATTATAATTTTTCAACAATATAATTGACAACAAAGGCATAAGATATCCCTGCCAGAAATGCGAATCGAAGTAAAAATTTACCTAGTTTAAAAAGTTCTCCTTCTTTAAATTTAGCTACTCGATATGCTAATAAAATCAGTGGTAAAATGATCAGTATCCCAAAATACCATGGTGTAATTTTATCCACAGGAGCATTTAAGAATTGATACCAAACACCAAAAACTGATACTGATAAGAATAATATCAATGCTACAATAATCACTTTTGTCCATTTTAAACCAATTACTGCAGGCAAACTTTTTCTTTTTATTTCCCGATCTCCTTTTAAGGAAAGCATATCTCGGATAAATTGACCAATCAACACTCCAAAAAAGGCAAAAAATGAAAATGCTCCAACCCAATACATCAAGTAATTAAAGTTGGTTTTAGAAGCCAGCAAAACATCAGCATAAGTTTTATTCAAAGGTGGTATTTCATAAATTACAACCAGTAAGGGTACCGTTGCAACAACCATTGCCATAAGGATACTTCCCAACAAAAAGTAATACTTGTACGAAGTTGAATAAAACCAAAGCAAACCCCCAGCCATAAAAAATATGAACACGAACTGCCAATGTCCTACACTGTAAGATACATATCCGCCAAGCAAAATTGAAATGCCAGTTAATACCTGATGCATTGCCAAAGCAATTCTTCTGGTAATCTTTCTTCCTACGATTACATCTTTCTTGTTAAAACGATCAGCCTTTGTATCAAAATAATCGTTAATAATATAACCGGCCGCCGCCATAGTAACAGTTGCCAAAACCAAAATGGCAAAATCAACATCGGAAAACTGTAGCTTAATTCTATTAATCCCCAAAATTGGTTCTATAATAAAATAGCGCATTACATACTGAACCAATGCTATAATTAGCAGATTTGGAAAACGAATTAGTTTCAAAAAATTACTCATGATTTTAGCTATTTACCGAATCAATATCTCATTTGTAACTATCCATTATTATACTCAAGGTATTATTCATTGATAATTACTAATTCTTAATTGTTTTAGATGCTTTGTATATTTGTATCAGATTCGTACCACTTTGAGTGAGCTCTTAACACCTGCTCAATTACATCGCGCACACATCCATATCCTCCATCTTTATCTGAAATGTAATTTGATATTGCTTTAATTTGCTCAACTGCATTTGCAGGACAAGTAGGAACCCCAATTCTCTTCATCACCTCAAAATCAGGCAAGTCATCGCCCATATACATGATATGGTCCGGATCTAAATCATGTTTTGAAATGAAATCTTCGAAATCTTTCATTTTGTTCTTTGAAGCCATATAAATATCGGTCATTCCCAAACCTTGGTAACGCTTTTCAACAGCATCGGAAAAACCACCGGTAATAATGGCTACAGGATAGCCTTTCTTTATTGCATACTGAATAGCATAACCATCCTTAGTGTTTGCTGTACGCAACATTTCACCATTGGAATCAATCACAATCGATTCGGTTGAAAGCACTCCATCAACATCAAAAATGAAAGCCTTTACTTTCATTAAATCTTCCTTAAAAAAAGCCATATTTTATGTGTGTAAATTGTTCTATTTCTTTTCTGAATGCATCGTAAAAATGCTTTCACTGACAAATCTATATATTTTTTGAAAATCAGGTAAATCTTTTAGCTCATTCTCGTGTTTTGTCATTATTTCTTTGTCGAATCGGATGGCAGGTCCGGTTTGAGCAGATACCGGATCAAGCTCCTGTACCTTTTCTGCAGTTTCCTTGATGAGTGGTTTCAACAAATCAAAATCCACATCCTTCTCTGCCAACAGCTTTTGCCCAATACTGTACATGTGATTGGCAAAATTGCAGGTAAATACTGCCGACAAATGCAATTGCTTTCTTTGCTCAGAATCAATCAGGTGAATATTAGTCGAAATTCTTTCTGCCAGCTCCATCAAATCCTCTTGCAAACCCAAATTATTGGATTCTATACAAATGGGAATGCTTGAAAAATCAACTTTCCGATTTTTTGAAAATGTTTGTAGTGGATAAAACACACCGTAACATTCGGTGTAATCATCAAAAATATCCATTGGAATACTTCCTGCAGTATGTACAACATCACCAATTGGTATTGGCATTTGATCTAATACCGGCTGCAAAGCCTTATCGCTTAATGCAAAAATGTACAAATCGGCATTTACAACCAGATTCTTTACATCACTTAGCGCAGTAGAGTTAACTTTCTCGGCCAAAATTGAAGCCGATTGCATGGTTCTGCTATATACCTGCATGATATTCACACTTGCATCGTGTAATGCAATGGCCAATTGTGTTGCCAAATTTCCTGCTCCCAGAATTACAACTTTGTTAATCTTACTCATAGTATTATTTAAGGCCCAATTCCTCGGGCGATGCAGCAATTTTCTTTAAAGGCACTTTTCCTTTATCAATCATTTTAAATAGCTTTTCGCATCCTTTCACTAAATCTTCATACATATCCTCGGCAACCAAAACCAATCTGTCATCTAAAAAATCAAGATGATCTGCCTCTTCAGGCTGATCGGCTCTTGAGCAAAGCAACAAAGATTTACTTGGCACAAAAGAATGTGTTAGCTGGTTTCTCAACTTATCGTACAACCAATGATCTTTATTCACAGCCCTATATTCATTCCCCATAAGGATATTTAATGATTTTGAAAATCGTTTTGATGATTGGGCACGAGCTTTTAATGGCTTGTTATCCATAAAGCATCCTAAGGCTTCAATGGCTTGTCCCATAATGATAAACGAAAAGAAATAGAATCCTTCCTTTTGAAGTCGTCCTATTTCATCAATAAAAATCCTTTTAATAAATTCTTTTTCTTCTTCGGCTTGCGATTTATCCATGCAACAAATATAATTATAATACTTGTCTTCACTATGTGCTTTAACTCCCTGGTTTGGACTTTCAATAATCCAATTCTACAATTGGGGACCACCTTGCTCTTCTAATAGTGCAATTCTACAATTAGCTTGATCGCTTAGTACTTCCAAGATTGCAATTCTACAATTAGGTTGACCGCCTTGCATTTCCAAGATATCCAATCTAAGAATAAATTAGCAGTCATACAGTTCCGGTTATTTATGGATTGTTAGTAGATAGGGTATAAACACGATCAATGCCGCATAAAAAAATAGCAGCAATGTAAATGTGAATCCTTTTACATTGCTGCTATCAATTATACGAGTTTTATCTCCTTAGAACGAAAACTGTAAACGGGTTTGAATCATGTTGAAATTTTCTTCTCCATTTAGAGAATTCTCATCCAAGTCAACATTCGTAAAGTGGAATTTTACCAATATGTTGTGATTTACATACCAGGTACCACCAACAGTAATATCCTTTTGCTTACCTCCCATTATCAAAGCATCGCTATCGTTTAAATCGGTTTGATTGTAACGCGCCAAAAGTTCCACCGAACCTGGACCTGGTTTTGCCAAACGAGCTGATTTCATTTTGTATTTGTAGTTGCCACCTTTTACAAGCCATCCGACTTGTGTATAGAAACCTTTCGCAGAATAATCTTCGAAATTTGACTTTCGATTCACCTTAGCAGAAATATATTCTCCTTGAATTGAAATCGGACCTGTAGCTGCAATCATTTCAAATCCTAATTTACACTGGCTTTCAGCATTCGCAACTTTCGCATCAATAAATCGGCGTTTCTCAATATGTGTTGCAGCTCTTGAACGATAACGAATCGATTTTGGATTTTCTTCACCTTGATCATTAAATCCTGTTGAATTGGCAGTTCTATAAATTCCAGACATACCAATATGAAACAATCCACCATCTGTTTGAACTGGTGCAAATGCAATTCGAGAGGTTAAGCCATATCCTTCATCACCTTCAGTTTTGTTATTGGTATCGCTTCCAAACAAACCAGCTTCCCAAAATATTTTCTTACTCCAAGTAGCATAAGAGAATCCTAAATTTCTTCCCGGACGAAAAGCTTCAATTGTACTGGCAGCATGCATAAACTTGGTTGTTTTCGAACTTTCGGTTTGCTCAATTCCAAAAGGTTCCAAAAAATGTCCTGCTCTAACAAAACTGTTCTTGTTGATTTTATACATCAACCAAACATCTTTAAGCGAAACCGCTCCATCGGCAAAGCCAATATTAATTTTTGCATTCCATTTTTTCCAGAGGTCGGCTTTCATCAATAAACGAATATCTCTTACTTCCGATCCTGATCCCAAATCAGTCTTATCATCGAAATAGGCTGCGGCATCCATGTAAACGCGTCCTCCCATTCCAAATTTAAAGTTTCCATCTTCGCTAGCAAGTTGAAGAGATCCTTTATTAACACCTAAATTTAGCTTTGATGCATCCTGTGCAAATAGACTTCCTGCCATTAGTAAACAACAGAAAAAGAGTAGATAGTGTTTTTTCATTTTGAGATTTAGTAAAATGATTGTTTAATTTATCGATTAGCATTCTAAAAATAATAAATACTAATATTAGATTTAGAATAAATAATCTCAACAAGTTAAAGACTACATCGTTTTTTTGCAGCATGTAACTTTATTGAAATTGTGTCGACATATTTTCTTAATAACAGCAGCAAAACTAAGCTCTTTCTAACAAGTAACAAGACTTGGAGTTTTAAAAAATCATTAATTCAAGTTAACATTGAATTAACACAAAAAGAGGCTCCCAAAAGGGAGCCTCTTTATATCAATAAGCACAAAGCTTACTTATTTTTTAAAAATACCTAGATCTTTCAATTCTGAAGACATGATGTATTCAAGGTAAGAAGCAACTTTTGCTTTACCCATTTTAACGAATACTTCACATGATGCATGGTATTTATCATTTCTTGTAGTATCAGTCAACAACAAGTATCCCATGACAATGTAACCAGCCATTTCAACCAAACGACGAGCATGGAAATCAAGGAAATCATTGTGATCAGCAGTAGCATTAATTTCATTTACTTTTGCTACAGCTTCTTCGTACTTAGCTGTCATCGCTTTTAAAGTAGTTCTTAGGTACTCATACTGAGGGTTCAAATCAGAAGCTTCGTACTCTTTGATTTGACCTAAATATGCACCAGTAGTTACCCCACGAATAGCAGCAACAACCTGTAACTGAGTAGTTCCTTCATAGATATTGGTAATACGAGCATCACGAACCAAACGCTCAATTGGGTAATCTTTCATATAACCCGAACCAGCGTGAACTTGCAATGAATCGTAAGCAATCTCGTTACAGAATTCCGAAGCAAATAACTTCAATAATGGAGTAAATACATCAGCTAATTTCTGATATTTTTTCATATCCATTCTCTCTTCTTTATCTAAAGAACGATCCTGAGAAATGTGGAAATATGATTTGTAAACATCAACAAAACGAGATGTTTCATATAATACCGAACGAGAAGCATTCAACTTAGCCTCCATGTTAGTAAGCATTTCATAAACCGCAGGGAATTCGATAATTGCTTTACCAAACTGACGACGTTCCTTAGCGTAAGCCAAACCTTCGCGATAAGCTGCTTCAGCAATACCTACCGACTGAGCACCTACACCTAAACGTGCACCGTTCATTAATGACATTACATATTTGATCAATCCCATTTTACGAGAACCAACCAATTCAGCAGGAGCATTAGTAAATACCAACTCACAAGTTGGAGAACCAATAATACCCATTTTGTGCTCGATACGACGAACTTTAACAGCCATGTGTTTCTTGTCGTAGATGAACATAGAAAGACCACGACCATCAGTAGTTCCTTCTTCTGAACGAGCCAAAACCAATGAAACATCACCATCACCGTTGGTAATGAAACGCTTCACACCGTTCAAATACCACTGATCTTCTTCTTTGTTGTAAGTGGCTTTCAACTGTACAGCCTGAAGGTCAGAACCAGCATCTGGCTCAGTCAAATCCATTGCAGCAGTAGCACCTTTAGCAAAGCGAGGCAAGTAATTCTCTTTTTGCTCTTTAGATGCAAATTCGTGGATAGTTTCAGCACAATCCTGAAGTCCCCAGATGTTAGCAAAACCACCATCGGCACGAGATACCAATTCAGCAGCCATTACGTAAGGTACAATTGGGAAATTCAACCCATCATATTCACGTGGTAGAGACATACCAATTAAACCAGCTTTAGTTAAAGCTTCGTGGTTTTCAGCAGTACCTTTAGCGTAGATTACACGATCATTTACAACCTGTGGGCCTTCTTGGTCAACACCTTCAGCGTTTGGACCGATAATGTCACCACAAATTTCACCAACAATCTCTAAAGTACGATCGTAAGAATCCATTGCATCCTCAAAATCAAGAGGAGCGTAATCGTACTTGTCTTTATCTTCGAAGTTGCGCTCTTTAAGTGCAACAATTTTTTTCATTAAAGGATGCTCCAAGTGGAACTTCATATCCTCATTATCTCTATAGAAATTAGCCATTTCTTTTGATGTTTTTGTGTTAATAATTCAAGCTAACAGAAATACGGATTACTTCGTATTTTCTTTGTATTGCTTAATCATCTTAGGTAATACTTCTGCAATATCACCAGTAATTACGTAATCAGCGAAAGCGTTGATTGGTGCATTCTTATCGGTATTGATCGCAATTACCATTGCTGATTCTTCCATACCTGCAGTGTGCTGAATCTGACCTGAGATACCGCAAGCGATATACAACTTAGGACGTACAGTAACACCTGTTTGACCAATTTGACGCTCATGAGAAGCAAAACCAGCATCAACAGCAGCACGCGAAGCACCTACTTCACCACCAATAACTTCTGCCAATTCTGTTAACAAATTAAAGTTCGCTTTTGAACCTACACCGTAACCACCAGCTACAATAATACCAGCGTTTTTGATATTAACTTTTGACTTCTCCATGTGACGCTCAATTACTTTAATTACAAAGTCTTCTGGCTTCACATATTTTTCTACATCGATATTTTTAACTTTTCCTTTGTATGCATCAGAAACAATTTCCTTCTTCATCACACCCTCGCGAACAGTTGCCATCTGTGGGCGACAATCAGGGTTAATAATGGTTGCAACAATGTTACCACCAAATGCAGGACGAATCTGATACAACAAGTCTTTATACTCTTTCTTGTTTTTCTTGTCTTCGTGGTCACCAATTACAAGACTAGTACAGTCAGCTGTAAGACCAGAGTGAAGAGCAGAAGAAACACGAGGTCCCAAATCACGACCAATGCTTGTTGCACCCATCAAAGCGATTTGTGGTTTTTCTTCTTCGAATAATTTTACAAGGATTGAAGTGTGAGGAAGGGTTGTATAAGGATACAAGCGCTTATCATCAGCAACCCACACCTTGTCAACACCGAAAGGCATAACTTGCTTTTCCACACCTTTTAATTCATGTCCGATTACGATAGTTTCTAACTCACATTTTAAATCGTCAGCTAACTTTCTACCTTTTGTAAGAAGTTCAAGACTCACATCTGCAACCTGACCTTCTTCTATTTCGCAATATACAAATACGTTATTCACGGTATAATCTTTTTAAATTTCACTTTTTCAGTGAACAGTAAACAGTAAGCAGTAAACAGTGAAAATTATAACTGATAACTGACAACTGGTAACTGATAACTGATTTATCCAATAGTGTGGTTAGCAATTAATTCTTTCATTAACTCACCCATATCAGCATCGGTTGGCTCAAGAACCTTTGCCTCTTTAGCTTGGAAAACTACGTTTTCGATAGATTTCACTTTTGTAGGAGACCCTGTTAAACCAAGTTCTTCCGAATTCGTATCGATATCATTTACACTCCACTCGCCAATATTTAGGTATGGGCGATTGCTGTGTAATGCAATATAGTCTTCTGTTGCATTTTGCATTTCAGAAACTGCTCTTGCATGCTTGTATTTCATTACAAACTTCGCATTACGAGGACGACATTCAGGAGCAGAAGCATTAACTGTAACAACCATTGGCATTTTACCTTCAACGGTTTCGACACCACGCTCTAAACGACGTTTTACAACAACATTACCTTTTTCAGCTGATACAATATCTTCTGCATAAGTAATTTGTGGAAATCCTAGTTTTTCAGCAACTTGAGGACCTACCTGAGCAGTATCACCGTCAATTGCCTGACGACCAGCAATAATAATATCAATTTTACCCATTTTCTTAAGGGTACATGACAAAGCGTATGAAGTAGCCAATGTGTCAGAACCAGCAAATGCGCGGTCAGACAAAAGGATACCATTGTCGGCTCCGCGGTATAGACCTTCACGAATAATTTCCGCAGCTCTACCTGGTCCCATGGTTAATAGAGTAACTTCTGTGCCTTCGTACTTATCTTTTAAACGTAATGCTTGTTCCAATGCATTCAAATCTTCAGGGTTGAAGATTGCCGGCAAAGCCGCTCTGTTCACAGTTCCATCCGCTTTCATAGCATCCTTCCCAACATTTCTGGTGTCAGGAACCTGCTTCGCAAGAACAACAATTTTTAAACCTTTCATTCTATATGTGTTTTTACATCAGTTTTGACGTTAATTTATTGAGATACCCCAAAATAAAATAATCACTCCTTATTCTGTATCTAAGTAAATCAACTAATCACTAATTATTATTTCTATATTCAGGTTTGCTCTTTTTACACTTGAATTTGTAAAATTCAGAGCTTAGCAAATATAAAGATTCGAATATTTAAAACAAATCTTAATTACATTCGAAAAATGATTTATAAAAGACTTGCTAATCCTCTATTATACTACATGATCACAGCCCATTATAACACAAATATTTATTAGTGATTATTGATGAAAACCCACCTAAGATTAATTGGCAAATTCAAAATAAGCGAGTCTTTAATAAAGAAATAAATCGTTTATTAATAATAGATAAACTCTTCTAATAAATGCTCCCTTTATTAGAAGATAGCTATTTCATGTGTCTAAATTACCTTTTAGTTGTCACATGGAACTCTCAAGAAATTTTAATCATTACCCTGTGTGTAATTTTTAAGATTAAAATTTACATGTTCGTTTCATAATACCATTTATTAAAAAACGCTAATTTTGATTTCAAATTGAATTGAGCTATGATTACATTCTTAACTGCAATTGCTGCATTAGTAATTGGATACTTTATTTATGGAAAATTTATAGAACGCTTCTTTGGAGCCAATGATAAAATTAAAACTCCAGCAGTTCGACTTGAAGATGGTGTAGATTTCATTCCAATGCCAACCTGGAAAATGTTCACCATTCAGTTCTTAAATATTGCAGGCCTAGGTCCCATTTTTGGAGCAATACTAGGTGCTATGTATGGCCCTGTTGCTTACATCTGGATTGTTTTTGGCTGTATTTTTATGGGAGCGGTACATGATTATTTTTCGGGAATGTTATCCATTAGAAACGATGGTGCAAGCTTACCCGAAATTGTTGGGAAATATTTAGGAATAATCGCCAAAGTAATTCTGGCAGTCATTACATTTTCATTATTAATAATGGTTGGTGTAGCATTTGTAACTGGACCGGCAGGATTATTAAAAGATTTAACTGGTGGAGGTTTGCACTATTGGCTTTATGGGATCTTTGGATATTATTTAATCGCAACTTTACTGCCAATCAATAAAATTATAGGTAAGATTTATCCAATTTTTGGAGCTGCATTATTAATTATGGCATTTAGTATAGCGGGCATCATGCTATACAATGGTTTCAATGGCAGTTTTCACCTAAATGAGCTATCTGTTGACCAGTTAAAAAATATGCATATCAATCCTACTCAAAACATCTTGTATCCAATGATGTTTATTGTAATATCCTGTGGGGCCATTTCTGGATTTCATTCTACCCAATCACCTATGATGGCACGATGCATGCGTAAAGAAAGCTATGGTCGTCCTGTGTTTTTTGGTGCCATGATTGCTGAAGGAATTGTAGCAATTATTTGGGCTACCGCTGCAATGAACTATTTTGGAACAGCAACAGATTTAAATAATACAATTGCCTCTGGACGTAATCCGGCTTGGGTTGTAAACGAGATTTGTAACTCCTGGCTAGGGCAAGTTGGAGCAATTTTCGCCATTGTTGGTGTAATTGCCTGCCCTATTACAACAGGAGACACCGCCTTTAGAAGTGCTCGATTGATGATTGCTGATTTCTTTAAGTTAGAGCAAAAATCTTTGAAGAGTAGATTGCTCGTATCCATTCCGCTTTTTGTATTGGGATTTATACTTTCTCAGCTAAGCTTTGGTACCATCTGGAAATTCCTTGGTCTTTTTAATCAATTGTTATCCATGGTAATGCTTTGGACAGCGTCCATGTATTTGGTAGAGAAAAAGAAAAATCATTTCATCATTAGTTTACCTGCAACATTTATGACAGCCATTTGCGCTACGTTTATATTAGTTGCCCCTAATAAAAACGGAGGGTTAGCAATTGATACTAGTATAGGTTACGCAGTAGGCATTATTATCGCATTGCTAGTTTTTTCATGGTTTCTTGTTGCAGCTCATAAAAGAAGTGCAAAACATTCAGTATTAAAACTATCTGAAATATAAAAAAAGGAAGCTAAATACTTCCTTTTTTTATGCCTGCCCAGTAGGGCCAAAATTCATAGGAATCACTGGTCCTTGTGGTCCATGGTTTTCATCCACATTTTTAATTGGGCCATGCATACTCTCAAACTTGTGAATATTATCTTGCAATGCCAATAGAAGACGTTTTGCATGTTCAGGGGTCAAAATAATTCTTGATTTTACATCAGCTTTAGGTACTCCTGGCATAACTCTAACAAAGTCCACCACAAATTCAGAGCTCGAATGTGTAATTACAGCTAAATTAGAATAAGTTCCCTGTGCCACTTCTTCTGTTAATTGAATATCTATTTGTCCTGAAGGCTTCTTATCACTCATAATGTATCTATTTTTATTAATTTCTTATCTACTCTGGTAAAATTAGGAAATTAATTTTGAATGTGCTGCTAATTCTAAACAATAAAAAAGGGTGTTTCCAATGGAAACACCCTTCAATATTTAGAGTCCTATATTTAGAATTCTGATTTATTGTCAAGAAGCTTTTCGTACTCTTCTTTCGCTCCTACTACAACATCTTTGTATTCTCTTAAACCTGTACCTGCAGGAATCAAGTGACCACAAATAACGTTCTCTTTCAGACCTTCTAATTTGTCCATTTTACCGCTAATTGCAGCTTCATTCAACACTTTAGTAGTCTCCTGGAACGATGCAGCAGAAATGAAACTCTTAGTTTGAAGAGCAGCTCTTGTAATACCTTGCAAAATCTGAGTAGAAGTTGCAGCGATAGCCTCACGAGCTTCAACCAATTTCACATCACGACGTCTCAAGATAGAATTAATATCTCTAAGTTTTCTTGCTGTTACAATCTGTCCAGCTTTCAACTCATCTGAATCTCCTGCATCAACAATAACTTTCTTACCGAAAATCTCATCGTTTTCACGCATGAATTCCATCTTGTCGATTACTTGTTTCTCCAAGAACTTAGTATCTCCTGGATCAGCAATAACTACCTTACGCATCATCTGACGAACGATAATTTCAAAGTGTTTATCGTTAATCTTCACACCCTGCATACGGTATACATCCTGTACTTCGTTCACAATATATTCCTGAACTTTTGTAGGACCTTTAATCGATAGAATATCAGCTGGAGTTGTAGCACCTTCTGATAATGGAGTACCCGCTCTTACATAATCGTTCTCCTGAACAAGGATTTGTTTTGAAAGAGGTACCAAGTACTTCTTAACATCTCCTGTTTTGGTTGTAACAACAATCTCGCGGTTACCACGCTTAATTTTACCAAACGTAACCTCACCATCAATCTCAGAAACAACAGCTGGGTTAGATGGATTACGAGCCTCGAACAACTCAGTAACACGTGGAAGACCCCCGGTGATATCACCTGCCTTACCAAGAGCTCTAGGAATTTTAACAACAGACTGACCAGCAACAACCATCTCTCCTTCGTTAACGGAAATGTGAGCTCCTACTGGTAAGTTATAAGATTTTAATACCTCACCGCTTGAGTTTAAAATCTTAACACTTGGGTTCTTTGTCTTGTCCTTAGATTCTACAACTACTTTCTCAGCAAAACCAGTAGCTTCATCCGATTCTTCTTTAAAAGTAACACCTTCAATTAAGTTATCGAAAGTAACCTTACCTGAGAATTCAGTAACGATCATAGCATTGTATGGATCCCATTCACAAATCAAGTCACCTTTCTTAACATCTTGACCATCCTTGATATACAATTTAGATCCGTAAGGAATTGTATGAGTAGTCAAAGTAATGTTGGTGTTTTTATCGATAATACGTAATTCAGCCAAACGACCAATTACAACATCATGCTTATCTCCTTCTTCTGGAGTATGCTCTACAGTTCTTAATTCTTCGAATTCAGCGTAACCATCGTATTTCGATTCAACAGAGTTTTCAGCAGAAACGTTACCCGCAGTACCCCCTACGTGGAAGGTACGAAGTGTAAGCTGTGTACCCGGCTCTCCAATTGACTGAGCTGCAATAACACCAACTGCTTCACCTTTCTGAACAGCCTTACCTGTTGCAAGGTTACGTCCGTAACATTTAGCACAAACCCCTTGTTTAGACTCACAAGTAAGTACTGAACGAATCTCAACACGTTCAATCGGAGAGTTTTCAATTGTTTGAGCAATCTCTTCTGTAATCTCAACCCCTGACTTCACGATTAATTCACCTGAAATTGGATGATATACATCGTGTACAGTAGTTCTACCAAGAATTCTTTCACTTAGAGATGCAACAACTTCCTCCTGATTCTTAATCGCTGTAGCAGTTAAACCTCTTAACGTTCCACAGTCTCTCTCATTAATGATAACATCCTGAGCAACATCAACCAAACGACGAGTAAGATAACCCGCATCCGCAGTTTTCAATGCCGTATCCGCAAGACCTTTACGCGCACCGTGAGTAGAAATAAAGTACTCAAGTACAGAAAGACCTTCCTTAAAGTTCGAAAGAATCGGATTTTCAATAATCTGACCACCGGTAGCACCTGATTTTTGAGGCTTAGCCATCAAACCACGCATACCACCCAACTGACGAATCTGCTCCCTAGAACCACGAGCTCCAGAATCAAGCATCATGTAAACCGAGTTAAAACCTTGATTGTCGGCAATTAACTGGTTCATCAATGTTTGCGTCAAATTAGCGTTAACATGCGTCCAAATATCAATAATCTGGTTATACCTTTCATTATTGGTAATGAAACCCATGTTATAATTATTCAACACTTCCTCAACCTGAGCATAACCTTCAGCTACAAGATCTTCTTTCTCTGCCGGAACAATAACGTCTGACAAGTTAAACGAAAGACCACCTTCGAATGCCTTACGGTATCCTAAGGACTTGATATCATCCAAGAATTTCGCACAGGCATCAACCCCACATTTCTTGAATACATATCCAATAATATCACGAAGTGCTTTTTTAGTAATCAACTGATTAATAAATCCAGCTCCTTCAGGAGTAAATTGATTCAAAATGATACGACCAATAGTAGTCTCAACAATAGTATCTACCAATTCATCATTTTCATTTAAATCTTTAACTTTCACTTTAATTACAGAGTGAAGATCTACAGCTTTCTCATTGAAAGCAATCATAGCCTCTTCTGCAGAATAGAAAGTTAATCCTTCCCCTTTGCTTCCTTTTCTAGGTTTGGTAATGTAGTAAAGACCCAATACCATATCCTGAGAAGGAACTGTAACTGGTGCACCATTAGCAGGGTTCAAAATATTGTGAGAACACAACATTAACATTTGAGCCTCTAATACTGCTTCGTTACCAAGTGGCAAGTGAACCGCCATCTGGTCACCATCAAAGTCGGCGTTAAACCCAGTACAAGCAAGTGGATGTAGACGAATTGCTTTACCCTCAATTAGCTTAGGTTGGAATGCCTGAATACCCAAACGGTGAAGAGTAGGAGCACGGTTAAGAAGAACCGGATGTCCTTTCAGTACATTTTCCAAGATATCCCAAACTACAGGATCTTTTCTATCTACAATTTTCTTAGCTGATTTTACAGTTTTTACAATACCTCTCTCAATCAGTTTACGGATTACGAAAGGCTTGTACAATTCCGCTGCCATGTCTTTTGGAAGACCACATTCATGCATTTGCAAGTCTGGTCCTACAACAATTACCGAACGAGCTGAATAGTCAACACGCTTACCCAACAAGTTTTGACGGAAACGACCTTGCTTACCTTTCAATGAGTCTGAAAGAGATTTTAAAGGACGGTTATTTTCTGTCTTAACCGCATTAGATTTACGTGAGTTATCGAATAATGAATCAACCGCTTCCTGAAGCATACGTTTCTCGTTACGTAAGATTACTTCCGGAGCTTTGATTTCAATTAATCTTTTCAGACGATTGTTACGAATAATTACTCTTCGGTACAAATCGTTCAAGTCTGAAGTTGCAAAACGTCCACCATCCAATGGTACCAATGGACGAAGTTCTGGTGGAATCACAGGAACAACTTTAACAATCATCCATTCCGGATTGTTTACTCCTTGTGACTCACGGAAAGCTTCAACTACCTGCAAACGCTTCAATGCTTCATTTTTACGTTGCTGAGAAGTTTCTGTATTTGCTTTGTGACGTAAATCGTATGATAATGAATCAAGATCTAAACGACCTAACAAGCTATACAAAGCTTCCGCTCCCATTTGAGCAATAAACTTATTTGGATCATCATCATCCAAAAATTGATTTTCCATTGGAAGTTCGTCAAGAATATCCAAGTATTCTTCTTCCGTTAGAAAATCTAAATATTTAATACCATCAGCTGATTTAACACCTGGATTAATTACCACGTATCTTTCGTAATAAATAATTGTGTCAAGCTTTTTGGTAGGTAATCCTAAAAGATAACCAATTTTGTTTGGTAATGATTTGAAGTACCAGATGTGCGCAACAGGAACAACCAACTGAATGTGTCCCATTCTTTCGCGTCTAACCTTTTTTTCTGTTACTTCAACACCACAACGGTCACAAACAATACCACGATAACGGATACGCTTGTACTTACCACAATGACACTCATAATCTTTAACGGGACCGAAAATTCTTTCACAGAATAATCCATCGCGTTCCGGCTTATAAGTACGATAATTGATGGTTTCAGGCTTTAAAACCTCTCCACTTGATCTTTCAAGAATTTCTTCTGGAGAAGCAAGACTGATAGAGATTTTTGTAAAATTGCTCTTTACTTGTTTATCTCTTCTGAATGCCATATGTTGAAAATTAGGAAATTAACAATATTATTCTATAAAAGTGAATGATCGAAAATTCGAACATTCACTTTATAATATAAGGCTTAAATTAACTTTACGCTCAAGCCAAGACCTCTTAATTCGTGTAGTAACACGTTTAGAGATTCCGGAATACCCGGATTTGGCATTGGATCACCTTTAACGATAGATTCGTAAGCTTTAGCACGACCTACAACGTCATCCGACTTAACGGTTAGGATTTCCTGAAGAATATGAGCAGCACCAAATGCCTCAAGTGCCCAAACCTCCATCTCTCCAAAACGCTGACCACCAAACTGAGCCTTACCACCAAGTGGTTGCTGAGTAATAAGTGAGTATGGTCCAATAGAACGTGCGTGCATCTTATCATCAACCATGTGACCAAGTTTCAGCATATAGATCACACCTACCGTTGCAGGCTGGTCGAAACGCTCACCTGTTCCACCATCGTGAAGATATGCTTTACCGAATGCAGGAACACCTGCTTTATCAGTATAACTTGTAATTTCATCCAATGACGCACCATCAAAAATTGGAGTAGCAAATTTCAATCCTAACTCCATACCTGCCCAACCTAGTACAGTTTCAAATACCTGTCCCAAGTTCATACGTGAAGGTACACCCAGTGGGTTCAAACAGATATCAACAGTAGTTCCATCTTCAAGGAATGGCATATCCTCGTCTCTTACAACACGAGAAACAATACCTTTATTACCGTGACGACCTGCCATTTTATCACCAATCTGAAGCTTACGTTTCTTAGCTACATATACTTTCGCCATTTGAATAATACCTGCTGGCATTTCATCACCAATGGTTACATTGTATTTTTTACGCTTATTGATACTTTCAAGCTCTTTGAACTTGATAATATAATTGTGTAAAAGCTTTTTGATTGTTTCGTTCTTATCCTTATCAGTTGTCCACTTGTTAGGATTAATTTCCAAGAAATTAATATCAGCTAACAATTTCTGAGTGAACTTAACACCTTTAGGAATAACATCTACACTTAAATAATCTTTAACTCCTTGCGAAGTTTTACCATTTACAAGAGTGAATAGTTTTTCAACCAATCTAGCTTGTAAGGCGGTGATTTGTGATGCCAATTCTTCATCCAATTTTTGGATTAATGGCTTATCTGATTGTTTCGATTTACGATCGCGAACAGAACGAGAGAATAATTTCTTATCGATAATCACACCACGTAATGATGGAGAAGCTTTCAACGAAGCATCTTTAACATCACCCGCTTTATCACCGAAGATCGCTCTCAATAACTTCTCTTCTGGTGATGGATCTGATTCTCCTTTAGGAGTAATCTTACCAATTAAGATATCACCTGGTTCAACATTCGCACCAATACGAATCAAACCATTTTCATCAAGATTACGAGTTGCTTCTTCACTAACGTTAGGGATATCAGAAGTTAATTCCTCCATACCACGTTTCGTGTCACGAACTTCAAGAGTGTATTCATCAACGTGAACTGATGTAAATACATCATCCTTAACGATACGTTCTGAAATTACAATCGCATCCTCGTAGTTGTAACCTTTCCAAGGCATAAATGCCACTTTCAAGTTACGTCCAAGAGCCAACTCACCATCTTGAGTTGCATAACCATGAGTAAGAATTTGTCCTTCTTCAACCTTTTGTCCTTTTGTAACAATTGGTTTCAGGTCAATCGTAGTACCCTGGTTGGTTTTTCCATATTTTGGAATATTATAAGTCTTGGTATCTCCTTCGAAACTAACAAATGCTTCTTCCTCAGTTTGATCGTATTTGATAACAATTTTATTTGCATCAACAAACTCAACAACACCAGTACCTTCAGCACTAATCTGAGTTCTTGAATCACGAACAAGATCTCCTTCCAAACCAGTACCAACAATAGGTGATTCAGGTTTGATTACAGGAACTGCCTGACGCATCATGTTAGATCCCATCAAAGCACGGTTCGCATCATCATGCTCCAGGAAAGGAATCAAAGATGCAGCAATAGAAGCGATCTGGTTAGGAGCTACGTCCATCAAATCAATATTCTCAATTTCCTCGAATGGGAAGTCGCCGTCTTTACGAGATTTTGCTTTAGGATTTACAAAACTACCATCATCATTTAAAGGAGCATTTGCCTGAGCAATTGTCAATCCTTCTTCCTCTTCAGCTGATAGGTATTCAACACCTGCAGAAGATAAATCAACACCACCATCAGCAACCTTACGATAAGGAGTTTCGATGAAACCTAAATTATTAATTTTAGCAAACACACAAAGAGAAGAAATCAAACCAATGTTTGGTCCCTCAGGTGTCTCAATAGGACATAAACGTCCGTAGTGAGTGTAGTGTACATCTCGAACCTCGAAACCTGCTCTTTCACGGGAAAGACCACCAGGACCTAAGGCCGACATTCTACGTTTGTGTGTAATCTCAGCCAATGGGTTGGTTTGATCCATGAACTGAGACAATGCATTCGTTCCAAAGAATGAGTTGATAACAGAAGAAAGCGTCTTCGAGTTAATCAAATCAATTGGAGTAAATACCTCATTATCTCTAACGTTCATTCTCTCACGAATGGTTCTGGCCATACGTGCCAAACCTACTCCGAACTGAGTATAAAGTTGTTCACCTACTGTACGAACACGACGGTTACTCAAGTGGTCAATATCATCCACATCAGTACGAGCATTCAACAGCTTGATTAGGTACTTGATAATTTCAATAATGTCTTCTTTGGTCAACACTTTGGTGTCACCATCAGTGTTCAAACCTAATTTCTTATTTAGGCGGTAACGACCAACATCACCTAAATCATATCTCTTATCAGAGAAGAATAACTTATCGATCACGTCGCGAGCTGTAGCCTCATCTGGTGGCTCAGAGTTACGCAACTGACGATAAATGTGAAGAACTGCTTCTTTTTCGGAGTTACAAGGGTCTTTCTGAAGCGTATTATAAATAATCGCATAATCAGCAAGGTTTTGTTCCTCTTTGTGCAATAAGATAGTTTTTGCACCCGATTCAAGAATTTCTTCTATATGTTCTGGTTCGATTATTGTCTCACGATCAATAACCACCTCATTACGCTCAATAGATACTACCTCGCCAGTATCCTCGTCTACGAAGTCTTCAATCCATGACTTAAGAACACGAGCGGCAAGTTTTCTTCCAACGATTTTTTTCAAACCGGTTTTAGAAACCTTGATTTCATCAGCAAGGTTAAAAATCTCTAGGATTTCTTTATCACTTTCGTAACCAATTGCACGAAGCAAAGTTGTTACAGGAAGCTTTTTCTTACGATCGATATATGCATACATCACATTATTGATGTCGGTAGCAAACTCGATCCAGGAACCTTTGAAAGGAATAATTCTGGCAGAATACAACTTGGTTCCATTTGCGTGTACACTTTGTCCAAAGAATACACCAGGTGAACGGTGAAGCTGAGATACAACTACACGTTCTGCTCCGTTAACTACGAATGTACCTTTTTCAGTCATGTAAGGAACAGTTCCTAGGTATACATCCTGAATTACTGTATCGAAATCCTCATGTTCAGGATCGGTACAGTAAAGTTTTAACTTAGCTTTTAGCGGTACGCTATAAGTTAAGCCTCTTTCGATACATTCTTCGATTGTGTAACGGGGCGGATCAACAAAATAGTCGAGAAACTCCAACACGAAATTATTTCTGGTATCGGTAATTGGGAAATTCTCGCTAAATACCTTAAATAATCCTTCGTTCGTTCTTTTCTCTGGAGTCGTTTCCAGTTGAAAAAAGTCTTGAAAAGATTTTAATTGTACTTCCAAAAAATCAGGGTATGAAAGCTGATTCTTGTTAGAAGCAAAACTAATTCTTTGACTAATAGTATTTGAAGACATTTACTTAAAATTAATTGAACCTAAACGATAATAAACAACAAAAAGGCTTAGAGTCCCGGTTAGGAACTCTAAACCAAATAACCTTATATATAGGTTTTAGTGCTTCTATTTAAGCTCAACTTCAGCTCCAGCTTCTTCTAATTGTGCTTTAAGTGCTTCAGCTTCTTCTTTAGAAACTTTTTCTTTCAATGGAGCTGGTGCAGCATCTACTGCAGCCTTAGCTTCTTTAAGACCTAAACCAGTTAATTCTTTAACCAATTTCACTACAGCTAGTTTAGAACCACCAGCAGCAGTTAGAATTACGTCAAACTCAGTTTGCTCAGCAGCACCACCTTCAGCGCCAGCAGCAGGTCCAGCAACAACTGCAGCAGCAGCAGCTGGTTCAATTCCGTATTCTTCTTTTAAGATTTCAGCTAATTCATTTACTTCCTTAACAGTCAAATTAACTAATTCTTCTGCAAACTTTTTTAAATCTGCCATTTTTCCTTCAGTTTTTAAAATTTAATTACTCTAAATATATTACTCTTTTTCTGAAAGTGTTTTCACAACACCAGCTAGGATATTCTTTCCTGATTCCAAAGAAGACACAACATTCTTGATTGGTGATTGAAGCAATGCAACGATATCTCCAATAAGTTCTTCTTTAGACTTGATGGTAGTAAGAGCTTCAAGCTCGTTATCACCAATATAAAGCGATTCTTCAACGTAAGCCGCTTTCAGGATAGGTTTATCATGTTCCTTACGGAACTCTTTGATAAGCTTCGCAGGAAGGTTACCAGTCTCTGTAAGCATAAGAGAAGTAGCTCCCTTAAGTACATTGTCTAGTCCTTCAAACTCACCTTCTGCCTTTTCCAAAGCGATTTTAAGAAGGGTGTTTTTTACAACAACCAACTTAATATCCTTTTCAAAACATGCTCTTCTAAGTGCCGAAGTATCTTCAGCATTCATTTCTGAGATGTCAGTAAGATAGAAGTGGTTTGACGCATTAATCTCTTCCGTCAAGCTATCAATAATCTGAATTTTTTGTTCCTTTTTCATGATTACTAAGATCTTGATTAAATTTTTAATTAGTCAAGTGTTCTTGGATCAATTTGAATTCCAAGACTCATTGTGCTTGACAGGTAAACACTCTTGATATAAGTTCCTTTTGCTGCAGATGGTTTCAATTTATTGATAATACCAACAAATTCTTTAGCATTATCCATGATTTTATCTGCTTCGAAAGATACTTTACCTATTGAAGAGTGAATGATACCGTACTTATCGACCTTAAAATCAATCTTACCAGCTTTCACTTCTGCAACTGCTTTAGCGATATCCATTGTCACTGTACCTGATTTAGGATTCGGCATCAAACCGCGAGGTCCTAAAACACGTCCAAGTGCACCAACTTTCGCCATTACAGTAGGCATGGTGATGATTACGTCAACGTCTGTCCAACCACCTTTGATCTTAGCAACATAGTCGTCAAGGCCAACATAGTCAGCACCTGCAGCTTTTGCTTCTTCTTCCTTATCAGGAGTACAAAGAACCAAAACACGAACTTGTTTACCAGTACCGTGAGGTAGTGTAACAACACCACGTACCATTTGATTAGCTTTTCTCGGGTCAACTCCTAAGCGAACATCCATATCCACTGAGGCATCAAATTTGGTAGATGTAATCTCCTTAACCAATTTCGCTGCTTCGTCGATAGAATATAGCTTATCAGTATCCACTTTTTCTGAAGCTAACTTTCTATTTTTCGTTAGTTTACCCATTTTAATTGCAGTGTTTAAAATTATTGATTAAGAGGATTATCACCTGAAATTGTGATACCCATACTTCTTGCTGTACCAGCAACCATACTCATGGCACTTTCCACTTTAAAAGCATTCAAATCTTTCATTTTCCCCTCTGCGATCTCGCGAACTTGATCCCAAGAAATTGAACCTACCTTTTTACGGTTTGGTTCAGAAGAACCTGATTTTAATTTAGCAGCCTCTAAAATTTGTACAGCAACAGGAGGAGTTTTTGTAATAAATTCAAAAGAACTATCAGAATAAACAGTAATCACAACAGGGATTACTTTTCCAGCCTGATCTTGAGTTCTTGCATTGAATTGCTTACAAAAATCCATGATATTAACCCCTTTAGCACCCAACGCAGGTCCTACTGGGGGTGAAGGATTTGCAGCACCACCTTTGATCTGCAATTTGATTAATCCTGCAACTTCTTTAGCCATAGCTTTACTTTTCTAAAGGATTTAATTATTCTTTTTCTACCTGCATGAAACTTAACTCAAGAGGAGTTTTACGTCCGAAGATCTTAACCATTACTTTCAGCTTTTTCTTCTCAGCATTCACCTCTTCAATCACACCGGTAAAACCATTAAATGGTCCATCAGTCACTTTAACCATTTCGCCAACATAGTAAGGAATATTAATTTCCTCTTCTTTGCCAGCTAATTCATCAACCTTACCCAATATGCGGTTCACTTCTGACATACGCATAGGTGTAGGATCGCCGCCTTTCGTATCCCCCAGGAAGCCAATCACGTTCGTAATATTACGAAGGATGTGAGGAATCTCTCCAACGAGTGCTGCTTCGATTAGAACATAGCCTGGTAAGAAAATTCTTTCCTTGCTAATCTTCTTCCCGTTTCGCACCTGAAAAACTTTTTCGGTAGGAATGAGAACCTGTGACACATATTCCGTTAGACCTAGATTGGAAATTTCGCTATCAATATATTCTTTGACTTTCTTTTCTTTTCCTCCAACAGTCCTAAGAACATACCATTTTTTTTGAATTTCAGCCATCTTTTTCTAAAAAGGAATTATTAGTGTAACATATTGTATATAAAATCCATCATATTCTTAAACCCCATATCCATTAAGAATATCACAAGAGCAATAATAGTGGAAGCAATCATAACTACTATAGCACTGCTTTGGAGTTCAGACCATGATGGCCAAGATACTTTCTGAACCAGTTCTTTATAAACTTCTTCAATATAAATTTTTAGTTTCATAAGGCAATTTGTCTTTGCACGGGAGGAGAGACTCGAACTCCCGACACCTGGTTTTGGAGACCAGTGCTCTACCAACTGAGCTACACCCGTCTATAAGAAGATTGATCCGAGTTCACGGATCAATCTTTATAATATGCAATTAGTCAACAATTTCAGTAATCTGACCTGCACCCACAGTTCTACCACCTTCACGGATAGCGAAACGTAGACCTAAATCACAAGCTACTGGCGTAATCAACTCAACGTTGATAGTTACGTTGTCACCTGGCATTACCATTTCAACTCCTTCTGGAAGAGTAATCTCACCAGTAACATCAAGAGTTCTGATGTAGAATTGAGGACGGTATTTATTGTGGAATGGAGTATGACGTCCACCTTCTTCTTTTTTCAATACGTACACCTCAGCTTTAATCTTAGTATGAGGAGTAATTGTATTAGGGTGACAGATAACCATACCACGCTTGATAGCAGCTTTATCAACACCTCTCAACAATAGACCAACGTTATCACCAGCTTGACCTTCGTCCAAAATCTTACGAAACATCTCAACACCAGTAATTACAGACTTCATACCTTCAGCACCAAGACCAATAATTTGAACTTCTTCACCAGTTTTTACGATACCAGTCTCGATACGACCTGTAGCAACAGTACCACGACCAGTAATAGAGAATACATCCTCAACTGGCATCAAGAAAGCCTTATCTACATCACGCGGAGGAAGTGGAATCCAAGTATCAACTGCTTCCATTAGCTCCATGATTTTATCTTCCCACTCAGCTTCACCGTTCAATCCACCTAGAGCAGAACCAGCAATAATAGGAGTGTTATCACCATCGAATTCATAAAAATCCAACAATTCACGAACTTCCATCTCAACTAACTCAAGCATCTCTGCATCGTCAACCATGTCAACTTTATTCAAGAAAACAACGATTTTAGGAACGTTTACCTGACGAGCTAATAGGATATGCTCGCGAGTCTGTGGCATAGGACCATCAGTTGCAGCACAAACCAAAATAGCACCATCCATCTGAGCAGCACCAGTTACCATGTTCTTCACGTAATCCGCGTGACCTGGACAGTCAACGTGAGCGTAGTGACGGTTAGCAGTTTGGTATTCTACGTGAGCAGTATTAATAGTAATACCTCTCTCCTTCTCTTCAGGAGCGTTATCGATAGAATCGAATGATTTCACTTCAGACAAACCTTTTTTTGCTAATACAGTTGTAATAGCGGCAGTCAAAGTAGTTTTACCGTGGTCAACGTGACCAATGGTACCAATATTTACGTGTGGTTTTGACCTGTCAAAATGTTCTTTAGCCATAACTCCAAATATTAATTAATATTAGACAACAATTAAAAACAATATCTTAAATTTCTTGAGCCATTGACGAGATTTGAACTCGTGACCTCTTCCTTACCAAGGAAGCGCTCTACCCCTGAGCTACAACGGCAAACGTATTTGAGCGGGAAACGGGACTCAAACCCGCGACCCTCAGCTTGGAAGGCTGATGCTCTATCAACTGAGCTATTCCCGCAAAAAAAGAAACAAAAATGTTTCTTTTCGTTTACCAGTGGGGAGAGCAGGATTCGAACCTACGAAGACGAAAGTCAGCGGAGTTACAGTCCGCCCCAGTTGGCCACTTTGGTATCTCCCCAGTATGTAATATTTTTGAGCCGATGGAGGGACTCGAACCCACGACCTGCTGATTACAAATCAGCTGCTCTAGCCAGCTGAGCTACATCGGCAAAAAATGCAAACCATCTATTTAACAGGCGTACTTTTCCCTAAAAATGGTTTGCAAATGTAAAAATATTTTAAATTTATCACAAAATAATCAGGTGTTTTTTCTAATTATTTTGCTCTTAGTTTTTCTTTGTGTTTCACAACTTGCTTTCGCAATGCATCGGCAGCAAGATCAGCAGCCTCTTCAAATGTTTTACTTTGCTTTTTAGCAAATACATTCGCACCCTTTATATCAAGATTGATTTCAACTACCTTATTTTCGGTAATATCAGATTTTTCAACCCTAAGAAAAACCTCAGCTCCAGCAATGTCGCCATTGAGCTTAATTATTTTTCCAAGCTTATTTTCTATGAAATTTTCCAATTTCACATCAGCAACAAAACCGATCGATTGAATGTTAATCATATTCTAATCCTCCAAAATTTATGCTCGCGGATGAGCTTGTTTATATATATTATTTAAACGCTCAAAAGTAGTATGAGTATAAATTTGTGTTGCCGATAAATTCGAATGCCCTAATAGCTCCTTAACCGCATTTAATTCTGCACCATTATTTAATAGATGCGTTGCAAATGTGTGTCTCAGAACGTGTGGGCTTCGCTTGGTCATTGTTGTAATCTTCGACAAATGCTTTGTAACGATTCTATACAACAACTTTTCGTAAACAGGCACCCCCTTTTTAGTTACAAAAAGAAAACCATCCAAGCTTCCGAAAGTTTTAAATCTCTGATCCAAATATTGATCAAGAAGTCTCATTAAACCCTCACTTACCGGAATGATTCTTTCTCTATTTCTTTTTCCTAATACTTTAACTAAAGATGCTGATCGATCAAAATCTAACTCTTTTAGATTCATCAACTCTGACAATCGCATGCCAGTTTGATAAAACATTTCGATCACCAATTGATCTCGAACACCTTCAAATCCTTCTCCAAAATCCACTTCTCTTAACACCTGCATTGCATGCTCTGCAACAAACCCAGGTAATTTCTTTCCTTGCTTAGGCCCAACAACTCTATCCATCGGATTCGAATCAATCACTGATTCTCTAAGCAAATATTTAAAAAATGATTTTAAAGAGGATAACTTCCTATTTACAGTTCGCGAAGTCTTACCTTCGTTCATTAAAAAAACGATCCATCTACGCACATCTTTAAATGTTATATCTTCAATCTGTATATCTTCAGCACTTGAATAAAATTCAAAAAACTGAGTCAAATCACAGTCATAAGATATAACTGTATGTGCAGAATATCGTTTTTCGTATTGTAAATAAGATAGAAAAGATTCCTTAAAACTCATACATCCAGGATATTTATCCAATAGGATAACCCAAGATACGAAAAATTAAGATATCAAGGAATTAATCCAACAGAAAATCAATCTTCAGCTTGTTGCATTGCTTGAACGTAGATTGCGTGCAATTTCTCTTCTCTTCTCTTAACAGATGGCTTTTTATAAACCTGTCTTCCTCTAAGCTCTTTGATTACACCAGTCTTTTCAAATTTTCTTTTGAATTTTTTTAAGGCTCTTTCAATGTTTTCGCCTTCTTTCATAGGAATAACAATCATAATTTTCTCCTTTAATATTTATGTTTTTCTAAGTGAGCCGCAAATTTATTAATTCAATCATTATAATTCAAATTTATTTTGAAAAAAGTAATGAAATTATCTCCATTCTAATATTTTAGGACCTTTTACGGAAATATAAAGTTAAGAAAATAAGGAATTATTCTCAAGCAAATTCAAAAACTACTATTCTAGACTTAAATAAGGTTGTATTTTTTTAAAAACACTATCAGTCAATAAATGTTTGGTTTTTAAATCTCCCACCGAGCTAAATTTCCCTACTCTTTCTCTATATTTTACGATATCTGAAGACATCCTCCTGCTGATATATGGATGATTTCCTAATGATTTCGCATTACAATCATTTATTGATATTTTTTTTAATACAACAGGCGATACACATACTCGATTCTCAATTAATTGGAATGTTTCCTCAGAAATGCCATATACTTCCAACAACTGAGATTTAGAAATGTAGCCACCAAGCATATCTTTATATTTCACAATTCGATTTGAAAGTATTTTTCCAATCCCTGGAAGTGTTTTCAAAATAGAAGTATCTGCCATATTCAAATCAACCAATTCTATTTTTACATTTTCCTCTTTTAAAGGTTTTATATGTACAAATGGTTTTAGTCTTACCAAAAGCAAAGAATCAAAGCCATAAATCTTACCGATATCATCAGCTCTTTTAAACCTAGCTCCAGTAGATAAATACTTTATTATACGATTCGACATTCTACCATCCACTCCCAATCTTTCCCATTCAGCTTTGGTTATTGTGTTGGGATCAAAATCAAACAACTCGAATTGAACTCTTTTTTTTACAATACTTCTAACTTCTTCTTTCTTTATTATAACAGTAATGCTGATATAATCTTTCAATCTATTATAATCATCATCTTTAATACCATAAATTTTTCGGAAATCAGATTTGGATCTAAACACTCCACCCTTATCTCTATATTTTAAAATGTTCCTGGTTTGATAATCTCTTAAACCAAGTCTTTTAAACTCATCAGCCGAAGCCTTATTAGGGTCAAACAAAAACAAATCAGGCTTATTCAATTTGCCTTTACTGTTCAACGCAGCCATTATACTATCAAGCTTTTCATATTTCTTAGGCACTGAATCTGGCTTAGAATCCGAATTAAGAATTTTCGGCAATACAAATACTGTTATTAGTATTAAGGCCAATACCAATAACCCTCTTTTCTCTGATGTAGAATAAGAAAAGTATTCTTTTATGATCTTTTTTAACGACATATTAAAAAAGCGTTATTTGAAAACAAATAACGCTTAACAATATTATAAAAAAGATTAATCTTATCCAAGTTTTAAAAGTCCAATTCCATTTAAAAACACAGCCGCTATTGCTATAGGAGCCAACCATTTCACTATAAAAAAGAACACTTTAAAATATTTCACACGTAAAGTATTTTCATTTGACAACTCCTCACGCACTATTGCTTGTTTTAACTTCCAACCTACAAAAATTACAATTAATAGAGCACCCAATGGCAGCAACACATTGGCAGCAGTATATTCCATTATCCCAAAAATGCTTTGGCCTAAGATATGAACTCCAGATAAATCTCCAAATGACAAAGTTGCAAACACACCCAATACAGAAATAGAAGCTGCACCAACTACGGTAGCTTTTTTTCTGGAGATATTTAACTCTTCCGAAAAGTATGCAACAACCACTTCAAGTACCGATATGGTAGAAGTTAATGCAGCAACAGATAACAAGAAGAAAAACAAAATTGAGAAAAAGTACCCTCCAGGCATTTCCAAGAATAATTTTGGTAGCACTTCGAAAACCAATCCTGCTCCTGAATCAGGCTGAAAACCTAATGCAAAAACAGCTGGAAATATCATTACACCTGATAAAATTGCAATTATCGTATCGGCAACTGTAACCTGAACTGCAGTTTTCCCCAAATTATTTTGTTTTTGGATATAAGAGCCATAAGTAATTAGAGCCCCCATGCCAATACTTAATGAAAAAGCAGCTTGACCTAATGCTTCTAGGATAACTCCCATTGATATCTTTGAGAAATCAGGCTTAAATAAGAAATCTAAACCAGCAGAAGATCCTGGCAAGGATAATGAGCGCACACACATTGCAAGTATCAATACAAATAGCAGAGGCATTAATATTTTTGCATACTTTTCAATTCCATTTTTAACACCTGAGAAAACAATCCATGCTGTTAGGACCATAAAAATCATTTGCCACATTAAAGGACGAAAGGTTCCTTGCTTAAAATTATCAAACATCGTCTTGGTATCACCATGGGCAAATCCGTTACTTATTGCTTGATACAAATATTCCAAAGTCCAACCCGAAATAGTTGAATAAAATGCAAGAATTAAAAAAGCTGCAACTACTCCCATCAGTCCTACCAAAGACCACATTGATTCTGGTGCAAGCTTACGAAAAGAACCAAATGCATTTTTTTGCGCTTTTCGACCAATCAATAATTCGGATAACATTACAGGCAATCCAATAGCAATTATAAAAGCCAGATATATTAGAAGAAATGCACCGCCACCATTTTCTCCAGCTACATATGGAAATCGCCAAATATTACCAAGGCCAACTGCCGATCCTGCGGCTGCTGCAATTACACCAAATTTACTTGAAAAAACATCGCGTCCCGAAGGATTACTAATAGACATGTGATAAATTTTAAGGTTATTGATATACAAATAAGGGCAAGTTCAAATTTGCAAAATATTAGGTCTAATTCCTAAATGCTTTTGTTTTTTATATCAAGTACAAACAAAAAAGCCCGGATAAATTATCCGAGCTTTACGATTATAATATCTTTAAGACTAGTTACGTCCTACAGCATTTAGGTCTTCGAAAGCCATAACTAAACGATCTTTCATTGCAACCTCACCTTCGCGCAACCATTTTCTTGGATCGTAGAATTTCTTGTTTGGCTTATCATCACCTTCTGGGTTACCGATTTGACCTTGCAAGTAATCGTGCTTCGAAGCTTCGAATTCACGTACTCCGTTCCAGAATGCCCACTGAGTATCTGTATCGATATTCATTTTAATTACACCATAAGAAATTGCCTCACGAATTTCTTCTAAAGTTGAACCTGATCCACCGTGGAATACGAAATCAACAGTATTATCAGCTACAGCATATTTTTCTGAGATAAACTTCTGTGAGTTATCCAAAATCTTAGGTGTCAATACAACATTACCTGGCTTGTAAACACCGTGTACATTACCAAATGATGCAGCAATTGTAAAACGAGAAGATACTTTAGATAATGCTTCGTAAGCTAAAGCAACATCTTCAGGTTGAGTATACAATAATGAGTTATCCATATCTGTATTGTCAACACCATCTTCTTCACCACCAGTACAACCTAATTCAATTTCGATAGTCATACCCATTTTGTTCATACGCTCGAAATAGTTTACACAAGTTTCGATGTTTTCTTCAAGAGTTTCCTCTGATAAATCTAACATGTGTGAGCTAAACAATGGTTTTCCTGTTTGAGCAAAAAACTCTTCACCAGCAGTCAACAAACCGTCGATCCATGGTAATAATTTTTTTGCAGCGTGGTCAGTATGTAAAATTACTGGAATTCCATAATGCTCAGCAATTGCATGAACATACTTAGCTCCAGCAACAGCTCCAATAATCGCAGCGCTTTGTCCTTCTGCATTAATTCCTTTACCTGAGAAGAAAGATGCACCACCATTCGAGAACTGAATGATAATTGGTGAATTTACTTGTTTGGCAGCTTCTAATGCAGCATTAATTGAGTTAGTTCCAACTACGTTTACAGCTGGGATTGCAAAACCTTCTTCCTTAGCAACCTGAAATAATTTTTGCACATCATCACCGGTTACTACACCCGGTTTAACAACATCTAATACTCGTTTCATAATAATATAATTTATCGGATAGTTCTTATAAAATCGTCGGAAAGTCGAATTTTACCACGAAGTTAAAAAGAAATAATCTATTTTGCACCGTTTTGGCTATAAGAAAATTATGCAAACGAATGCAATTGAAAATTTTTAAAGAATGTAAATAAAGTTCACTTTATTTTCGTAAAAAATCAACTTAAAATGGATATCCAATACCAATATTGAATGTCAACTGATTAAATTTAAACGGACGTTTAGCTATAATCCAACGCTCATTACCCACTCTTGAAGGATCTCTCAATTTTAAACCTAAATCCAAACGAAAAAGGATAAAGTTTAAATCTACGCGCGTACCAAAGCCTGTACCTAATGCAATTTCTTCATAAAAGCGGTCGAATTTAAAATCGGCTCCCTTTCTATCATCCTTTTTTGAGATTGCCCATATGTTTCCAGCATCAAGAAATAGTGCGCCTTCCAATGCCCAAAATAGTTTAAAACGATATTCAAGATTCGCTTCAATTTTAAGGTCGGCAGTATTATTTGGATAAGTAGCTCCTTCATCAACATATGAACCAGGCCCCAGTGATCGTGCCTGCCAAGCTCTAATTCCATTTGCCCCACCAGAAAAATAACTTTTCTCGAATGGCAACACCTCTAAATTTCCATACGGATAACCAATCCCGAAGAAAACACGATATACCATATTATTCGCACGGTTGATGTATTGATTAAATCGATATTCAATATCCCCTTTTACATACTGTGCGTATCTAATTCCTAAAAAGTCATGGTAAGTTCCCTCAAGATTTCCCTCTGAATCGTAATCATTTCTTTTTGATCTTCCTAAGATATTATCTATGGTTTTCAGAGTATTCCCCGCCACCTCTGCACTCAACCTCAAGTAATTGTAATTTCTTGGGAGATTAATATTCTGATCGTTATAAGTTACCGAATATCTTGTAGTGGCAATAACGTGATCAGTAAAAGAGTTCTGAATGTACAAATTGTCGATATCATTCAAAAAATCCTCACTTAAATCTTTCACATCCACAAAATTCAACTCAATCAAGTTAAAGGTATGTTGTAAATACTTCGACGATTTCCAAAAGTACCCAAAACTTGCATCGGCAATGGTTCTGGTATAGTCGGGACGTTTCTGGAAATTATAGGAAAGTGAAAATATGGTTCGTGGATTGTATGATTTTCTGAATTTTTCAGCATCGAAAAATGGGAGTAAAAACTTGGGAATACTCAACTTTGAAACGATACCATACTCAGAAGAACTAAAATTCGTTTGCTCACTTGATTTCACATTTTCTCTGGCTGTAGAAAGTTGAACGTCTAGCACCTCGGCACCACCAAACAAATTTTTATGCTGATAGTTCAAATTACCTGCAAATCCAATGTTTCCAGAAGAATTGGTCCCTTCCAATTCGAAAGAATAGAATTGTAAATTGTGCGGACTCAATTGAATCACACAATTCAAATTACCGTATTCATCATCATTTGCCTTTGTATCCTCATCAAAGTTTATATTCACAAACTTAAATTGATTCAATTGCTGTAATCTACTATATGATTGAGAAACAGAATTCAAATTATACAAATCCCCTTTTTTTATAAGAATTGAGGATAGAATCACATCAGGTTTTATTTTAAGCTTATTTCTATAGATAAACTCAACATTCTTATGCACCAAAGTATCCAGTTCCGATAAATAAATTGAATCATTCATCAGTATTAGCTTTGGATCATACTCAGTAAGGATTTTAACTTTATTAATTCGATACTTTTTGGTTGCCTTTTCATTCAATGGTTTTTTTAAGCCAACAAAAACATCCATTTGATGATCTTTCTTCGTACTATCCATCATAAAATGAATATACTCTCTCGAGAAATTAAAATATCCCTGGTTCTTAAGCATCTTAAAAATCCTCATTCTCTCTTCTCCAAGCACATCAGAGTCTACTTTTTTTCCCTGCTTAAGTTTCGTATCTTTTTTATCCTCATTCACAAAGCCACGAACCAAAGTAGAATCAGACATCTCACTTAATTTTTGCGATGGAGATAAAAAATTATAAGGCAACTCATCAAGTTGGTGATATAACTTACGGTATCGATAAGGTTCATTCGCAGTTATGGTGTAATATACCTTTGCTTTTTTCTTTTTAAAAGCAACAGAATCTTTTATCACAGCATTGTAATAACCTTTTTTCTTCATGTATAACTGCAACTGAGCTACAGATCTTTTCGTCTGAAAATCTTCATAAATTACAGGCTCTTCTCCAATTCGTCTAAGCCATCGGTTAAAACCTTTCGATTTATCCTTACCAGACAGATTATAAAGTCCTAAATGAAAGCGCCAAGTACCAAGAATTTTTAGATTGGACTTTTGCTTAATATTCTTTTTAAGATCACTTGTAGGTACTGACCTGTCATCGGTTTTAACAATAACTTTATTTAAAAGGTATTCATCTTCCCCAACATACTTAGTGGTTGAACAAGAACTGACACCAAGTAGGAGACTCAGAAAGAAAAGTAAAATCGGGAAATAATAACTACTTTTGTATTTTAGAATAGCTTTCAAGAATGAATTGAATATTTATCGGTTTAAATTACAACAAAGATACTTATATCAATTAAAAATTAGTAATGCATCTGAAACAATTACGCGCATTGCTTTCATTCATTGAAAACACCATTACAAACAGTCTGATTTACTAACTTTTAAGCTTTTAGCAGTGCTTTCGAAAAATCAAATTAAACTTATATCCAGCTTACAAAAGAAAAAATATAGAGATTCTCATCAACTTTTTGTTGCCGAAGGCGATAAGTTGGTAATGGACCTGCTACAAACCAACATAAAAGTTGCATACCTGGTACATACCCCTGATTGGAAAAACGCACCAACTACAGAGCATCTCAATCAGATAGAAAATCGTGTTGAAACTGATGAAAAACTAATGAAAAAGGTGAGCAGTTTAAAAACACCATCTCCGGTGCTTGCCGTTTTCAGGATTCCAACTGGTGACATTGATGAAAACACCATAAAAAATTCCTTATCTATATTACTTGATGATGTTCAGGATCCGGGCAACCTGGGAACCATTATTCGCATTGCCGATTGGTTTGGAATTAAGAATATCTTTTGCTCGAAAAACACTGTAGATGTATACAATCCTAAGGTGATACAGGCCAGTATGGGAGCTATTGCCCGAGTTAAAGTTACCTACACTTCTTTAACTGATTTGATTTCCACATACCATTCAAAGGACTTTCCTGTATATGGAACTTTTTTGGAAGGTGAAACCATATACAAGTGCGAATTACAAAGCAAAGGTTTTATTGTAATGGGTAATGAAGGCCAGGGAATATCAGAAGAAGTTGGACAATTGGTGAGCAATAAACTATTCATTCCAAATTTCCCTACCGATCAGGAAACATCAGAATCGTTGAATGTATCGGTGGCAACCGCTATTATTTGCTCGGAGTTTAGAAGAGGGGAATTTTAATTTTTCCTTTCTCTTTTTGAGGGTAAAAGCATTGGCAAATTGCCCTCTGTGAATTTAAAAGGTAAAATTTCGCTGGCAAAACGCCCTCAACGGAAAAAAATATCAAAATTCTGTTGACAAAATGCTCTCGACAGAAAGAGTTGGTAAAATCCATTGGCAATAAGCTCTCGATGGCTGGAGTTGGCAAAATCCATTGGCAAAAATGCTCTCGACAAGCAGGATACTCAATTTTTCACTGACAATATGCTCTCGACGAGCAGAAAGTAGAAATTTCCGTTGGCAAAAAGCTCTCGATGGCTGGAGTTGGCAAAATCCATGTGCAAAACCGATTATTCCTTGGCGTAATACCTATCAAACGCATCGGCACATTGTTCGCCATCCATGGCAGCCGATACAATACCGCCAGCATAACCTGCCCCTTCGCCACAAGGGAATAGTCCTTCGATTTTGGTGTGCTGGAAAGTTTCACGATCTCTTGGAATTCTTACTGGCGAGGATGTACGCGATTCTACTCCTAAGATCACCGCTTTATTGGTAAGAAACCCTCTTGATTTTCTGCCAAATGCCTTAAAGCCTTCTTGCAATCGGTAAGCAATGTGCTCGGGCAACCACTTGTGCATTTCGGAAGATACCACACCCGGATGATAGGATGTTTTTGGCAGGCTTTCGCTTTTTCTACCTTCAACAAAATCTTTCATTCGCTGGGCAGGAGCCGTTAGGTTCTTACCTCCTTCTACAAATGATTGTGCCTCCAAATCTTCCTGAAAATGCAATCCAGCCAAGGGACCGAATTGCTCATATTCCGCTAAATCTTCGGTTCGAATTTCAACGGCCATTCCCGAATTGGCAAAGGCAGTATTTCTACCTGAGGATGACATTCCGTTTACCACTTGCTGATTTTCGCCTGTTGCCGCCGGAACAATTACTCCACCCGGACACATGCAGAAGGAATATACGCCACGCCCTTCAACCTGATGTACAAAACTGTAAGTGGCCGCTGGCAAATACTTGCCTCTTCCGTTTGGATTGTGATATTGAATTTGGTCGATTAACTCCTGTGGATGTTCGATACGAACGCCCATTGCAAAAGATTTTGCTTCAATATCGATATCTGATTCATTTAATTTTCGGTATACATCGCGAGCCGAATGACCTGTTGCCAGAATCACGGCTTCTCCCTCGAAAGTTTTTCCATCCTGAGTTTGCACACCTGTAATTTTATTGGCATCCATCAAGTAATCGGTCACCTTACATGAAAAGTGAACTTCTCCACCCGCTGCAATAATACTCTTACGAATATTTACAATTACCTTAGGCAAAACATCGGTTCCAATGTGAGGATGAGCTTCAAACAAAATCTCATCCTGAGCACCATGAAAATGAAGCACATTTAAAATTTTCTTCAGATTTCCGCGCTTTTTAGATCGAGTGTACAACTTGCCATCCGAAAAAGTTCCAGCTCCACCCTCTCCAAAAGAGTAGTTCGAGTCTGGATCAACATTTCTGGTACGGTGCAACTGTCCCAAATCCTTCTTTCGATCTTCAACACTTTTACCTCGCTCCAAAACAATTGGGCAATATCCTAGTTCTACCAATCGTAAAGCTGCAAATAAACCTGCCGGACCAGCTCCCACAACAATTACCTTTTTCTTACCCATTACATTCGGATAATCAAATATCAATTCTTTAGCCACAGGAAGTTTTTCATCCACTGCAACACGAAACTTCATATTTATCTTGATATCTCTTCTCCGAGCATCTATAGATTTTCTTAGAATCTGAATTCCATTAATTCTACCAACCTTTATATTTAATTTTTGAGCCAGAATAGGCTTATAAAAAGATTCATCAGAAGCTTGTTTGGGATTCAGAACAATATCAATTTCAGTAATCATGTAAAAAAGTAAAAAGGTGAAATGGTAAAAAAGTGCAAGAGTAAAAAATTACTCGAAATGAAAGGATAATGTAACTATTTTTGAGTTCATACCACGAATGGCATCTGTGTATGCCTCATAACCTGGATTCTCAATATCATAGCTATGGTTAATGATATCGCGTAAACCTATTGCAAATTTCAATTCGGTAGCCAACTTAAAGTATGGCAAATAAAAATCGATACCAGCACCCAACTCCAAATAAACATCAGTAGCATTTAAACGAATCAGCATATTATTTTCAGGATCGAGAGCATCTTGCGATTGCACATCAATCTTGTAACTGGCTCCACCAATTAAATATGGTCGATAGTTATTCAATCGCTTTGCGCGATATTTAAGCATCAAAGGAAGATTCACCAAAACCGATTCAACCGTCACATCTTCCTGTGGCAAGTTGGAATACTTAATGGTTCGTTCTCCAAACTCCAGGCCTGGCAAAAATCTTAAGGACCAATTTTCATGCAAACGCAAATCAGAAACAATCCCTACCGAAAATCCAGGGGAAAAAACAACTTGCTCAGCTCTGGCATCTGTTAACCCTGAATTATATAAGGCAAAGTCCATATTATTTATGGCCAATGTAAAACCAAAGTGCAACCATTTTTGGTCAACTTTCTGGTAATTCAGTATGCTTTCAGGCTTATATCTACTTTGTGAAAAAGCAGAAGAAAAAAGGGAAAGACAGAGCAGTATTAAGAGTAATCGTTTCAATCTGGATCGTTTATTTTTAGTAATAACCCCTAAAATATAAAATTATTGTATGGGTTTAGTTCCAATGTAAATTGAAGCTATCCCGAAACTTAATTTTATCTGTTTTGTTTCGGTAAAACCACAAGCTTCATAAATCTTTAGAAAATCGTCACCATCCGGGAAAGCATCAACAGATTCGGGCAAATAGGTATATGCCGAAGCATCTTTTGACACCATTCTTCCCCAAAATGGAAGAATTCTAAAAAAGTAAAAATTATAAATCTGTTTAATTGGAAATTTTCTTGGTTTTGAAAATTCGAGAACCACCACTTTACCTCCAGGTCGAACCACGCGGTTCATTTCTGACAATCCTTTTTCAAGGTTTTCAAAATTTCTAACACCAAAGGCCACCGTTATTGCATCAAACGTGTTATCCTCGAATTGAATATTTTCAGAATCTCCTTCCAATAATTCAATTTTATGCGATAAGTTTTTCTTTGCAATTTTTTCTCTCCCTACAGCCAACATCTCGGTAGAGATATCAATTCCTACAACTTTATCAGGATTCAACTTTAGGTTAGCCAAAGCAAAGTCACCAGTTCCTGTAGCAATATCCAAAACCATTTTCGGCTGCAAAGGTTTCAATAACTTTACCGCCTTCTTTCTCCACAACTTATCAATTCCCATCGACAAAACATGATTTAAAAAATCATATTTCTTTGCAATATTATTGAACATCTGCGCAACTTGCGCCTTCTTCCCTTTATCTAAATCTTTGTATGGATTTACCACGAACTTTCTTTTCTAGTTAATAGTGAGGAAATCTAGTAAATAGATCTTATAGATTTCAAAAACAATGCGATCGTTAATAATTTACGATCGCACAAATATAGTGAATGAAAAACAAAGAACCATTATATGATTCTTTGTTATCTGTAATCTTAATATTTTCAACAATTATCTATCCGATAATGTTATTTTTCATGTAAATTTTCTTGTATTCTTCAATATAGCCATAAGAAATGTCATCGATTCTTAACTCTCCTTTTGTGATATGTCCTAATGTCGAAAATGGCAAACCACTTTCCATCATCATGTCAACAAATTCGTTTTCATTTTCCATTGATACTGAAACTACAACTCTACCCTGAGCTTCGCCAAATAAGAAGGCATCCATACGAACTTCGGCAGGCGAAGTAATATCAAAACCTAATCCAAGCGGCATCGACGACTCGATTAGATTAAAGAACAATCCCCCACGCTCAACACTGTGAGCAGAACAAATCAGCTTAGTCTCTATTAATTTAGCTACCGTTTCATTAATTGCTTTTTCATCCTCAATATTGAAAAACGGAATACCCACCTGACACTTTTGGTGATAAGAACACAAATACTCTGAACCCGATATGTCATTTCTTGATTTACCAATTAAGAAAATCATTTCACCTTTATTTCTAAAAATATATGACATATGATTCCCCTTATTCGGCAATGCTCCCATCATGGCAATAACTGGGGTAGGATTTATGGCTTTTCGCTTTCCTAAAACAGAACTTTCGTTGTAAAAACTTACATTTCCACCAACCACAGGAGTTTCGAAGTAAGAACTTGCTTTTGCGATTCCTTTTATTGTTGCCACAAATTGAGAATAAACATTCTCCTCAAGCGGACTTCCAAAGTTCAAGCAATCATTTATTGCTAATGGCTTTCCTCCCGAACAAACTATTCGCCTAGCAGCACGTGCAATATTAATTTGTGCTCCTATGTATGCATTATTAAGAGAGTACACCGAGTTACCAGATACCGTAAAACAAACAGCTTTCTTATCATTTCCAAAAAATGTGATTTGAGCATCGGATGGTGAGTTATCTCTGTCCTCTATACTTCTTTGAAGATGCTCCTTAATTACAAGGTTAGGATTGTTCACCATTTTATTAATTACTTTCCAGTAATTATCAGGTTCTGGAATGGTTTCAAGATAATCTATAGCATCAGCCTGAGCTAAATCATGAAATTTACGATCTGTTTGTGGAGATCCAAATCCCATCACCAAATCTCTTGCATTTACTTCAGCTACCATTTTGGAACTCTCAAAAAACCTTATGGATTTATTACTTGTTAATGCTCCTATTTCCTCACAAACTACACTGTAATCTTCGAATATTTTCTTAATTAGAGCCGTATTCTTCTTGTCTGCTACCAACAAGAATCGCTCCTGTGTTCTCGACAATAACACTTCCTCAAGATTAATTCCATTCTGACTTAGAGGTATTTTATTTAAATCAAGATCGATTCCTGTTTGGGCATGAGCACTTATAACAGCACATGAATTAATGATACCTGCCATATCCATATTTTCCACTCTTACCAGAGCATCCTGTTCGTTAAGTTTCAGAATAGCTTCGGTTAACGAATTTCCAAGATCCGGATTTCCTTTTGGAATTGTAAAACTCTCATTTTGTCCAAACACCCCTTCTGAACCGGTTGGGTTTCCAGCTATGAACAACGCTTGACCAGCTTCCAGTTTTCTATTGAAAAGAAGTTTGTCTTTTGAAACAAGTCCTGCCACCATTACATTTACAATGGGGTTTGTATCATATGATGAATTATAAAATATTTCGCTTCCAATATCTTCTATATAGAGAACATTTGAATAATCATTTATTCCCTTAATGATTTCATTCATCAACCATTTTGTTCTATCAAGAGTAGAATCGCCAAAACGTAACGAATTGAGAATAATTTGCGGTTTGGCACCAAGGGATACAATGTCTCTGCAAACATCACCAACACATGTAGCAGAACCCTGATATGGATCAATACCAGAAGGGTGATTGTGTGTTCCCATTTTGAATACACAATATTCTCCATTCCCTAAATCAACAACTCCCGCACTCGATTCTCTTGCACCTGAAATAATATTTTCACCTTTGTTAGGCAACGAGGATATCCATGAAACAGAACTTTTGTAAGACAGGTTCTCTGACCACATAACAGAATAAATCTGTAGTTCTAATAAATTAGGGTTTCGACCTAAACTCTCTACGATCTTATCGTATGATTCTTTATCTATGCCAAGATCTTCGGCAACCTGAACTGATACGTCGTGTTTTTCCATGGTGCAAGCTTATTGGTGATGAATATTTTAAATTTAAAAAAAATAAGATAGGAACACGAATTATCGCCTTAGTTTTTACCTTTACAACTCCAAGAAAAGATTGATTGTAAATTACAATCACAACAACAAAACAATATTAATATCACAAATACAAAATGACTAAAATAGCTTTTATAACAGGCGCTACAGCAGGCATCGGTGAAGCTTGTGCTAAAAAAATGGCAAAAGTGGGATACGACCTCATTATTTCTGGAAGAAGAGAAGAAAATTTAAACCAATTAGAAGAGGAAATTCTGAAAGAGTATCAATGTAATATCTATAAATTAGTTTTGGATGTAAGACAACAAAAAGAGGTTTTCGAAGTAATCAATAGCTTACCTGAGGAATGGAAAAAGATTGACCTTTTGGTAAACAATGCTGGATTGGCAGTGGGCGTTTCGGCACTACAAGATGGCGTTATTGATGATTGGGAAAGAATGATTGATACTAACATTAAGGGATTACTTTACATTACCAAAGCTGTAAGTCCTTTGATGATAGAAAGAAAACAAGGTCATATCATAAATATTACTTCAATTGCAGGAAAAGAAGTATATCCAGGAGGAAATGTTTATTGCGCCACAAAACATGCAGCAGATGCCTTAACCAAAGGGATGAGAATCGATATGCTTCCTCATAACATCAAAGTTACCTCGATTGCTCCGGGTATGGTTGAAACAGAATTCTCCATTGTTCGATTTAAAGGAGATAAAGATAAAGCAGACCAGGTTTATAATGGTTTTACCCCATTATATGCGGAAGACATTGCTGATACAGTAGAGTTTATTGCAACTCGTCCTGCTCACGTGAACATTAACGATATTCTTATCATGCCAACAGCCCAAGCTTCAGCAAGAGATGTTGTGCGCAACTAATAAGTACACGAAATTTCTTCGGATTCGATGATCCAACGACCGGGAATAAACTGTTTTGATTTTATATGAATGGTCTTAGCTAGTTGATCGCCCGTAACGGCAAGAATTCGATTCATTTTTCCGATAAATAAAAACTTAAAATTTCGGCTGATCCAGGCAGCAAAGCTTTCGAACAGCCGGAATTCTTTCCTTCCTCCATAAATTACAGATGGTCGGTAAATGGTAACCGATTCAAATTCCAGAGAGTTGATAAAACATTCGGCCTCGCCTTTAACTCTTTGATAGAAAAAATAGGATTCTGTACTAGCTCCTATCGCACTAATTAAATGAAAGTTACCAATCTCCTTTTCTTCGCAAACCTTAGCAAACTTTGTAATGTATTCATAATCGATCATTCTGAAATTTTCTTTTGTTTGAGCTTTTTTTATTGTTGTTCCAATACAACAAAATGCCACATCAATTTCAGAAGGAATTTGTTCTGAAGTAAAAGATTCAAAATCTATTATAATCTGTTCCAACTTTGGATGATTAATAGATAATTTCTTTCTGACCAAAGCATAAACTTTTGTATAATCTTGATCAAACAAAATACGTTTTAGTAATTTTTCTCCAGTAAATCCTGAAGCACCACTCACAATTGCCTTCATAATACAATAATTTCAGATGTTTGGCTCTCTTCTAAAGACAAGTTACGGCTTTCACGATAAAATCAAAAACACGAAAAGGTTTTTGCTGACACAAAAACCTCTCCCATTATATTTAACCTATTTGTATTACTTGATAAATGATTTTATTTTTTCTAACAACAGTTCCTTTTTAATTGGTTTTGAAAGATAATCATCGCAGCCAATTTCAAGAGCTTTATCTTTATCACCATTCATAGCATAAGCTGTTTGAGCTATAATTGTTAGATTTGGATTGATCTTTTTAATTTCAATAGTTGCTTGCATACCATCTACTTCCGGCATTCTCATATCCATTAATACTAAATCGATATCACTTTTCTCTTTACAAATACGAATGGCTTCAGCACCATTTTCAGCCCGTATAACTTTGTACTTGTTTCTTTTTAAAATTGTCTCAATCAATCTATAATTAGAAAGCTCATCTTCTGCAACTAATATGGTTGGAATATGATTCACCTCTACTTTTGGCAATTCCGTCTGCATGATTTCTTCTTTTGAAAGAACACAATCCAGTATCAATGTAAATGTAGATCCTTTATTTGGTTCAGATTCAACTTCAATCTTTCCACCAAGCATGTCCATTATTTTTTTTGAAATTGCCAAACCCATTCCAGTACCTCCAAAAGTTCTGGTAATTGAATCATCTACCTGACGAAACTTATCGAAAATTATATCCTTCTTATCTTTCTCTATCCCAACACCAGTATCCCTAACGTAAAGCTTTAATTTTTCACCATCAACAAAATATCCAAACTCAACTGATCCTTCATTGGTAAACTTCAATCCATTTTTAAACAAATTCATTACCACCTGCATAAGTCTATGAAAATCGTTACGAACCAGAATTTTTGAATATCTTTTATCTCCAGTAAATTTTAAAGTCAATCGTTCTTTATTTTCCAATATCTGTTTTTTCGCTGCCAATTTTTTTGCCTCACATAAAAAATTAGCCATCAAAAACTCTTCTTCCACTTTTTTAATATTTCCCGATTCAATCATCGTAAAGTTTAAGATGTCCTCTATAACCTCAAGTAATTGGTTCCCACTTTTATTTATTAATTGTACAAATTCCAATATTTCTTCAATACTCATGGAATCATTACACAAGTTCGAAAATCCGATTACCGCATTTAATGGTGTTCTTAACTCATGAGAAACATTTGCCATAAAAGCCGACTTCATTCTGTCTGATTCTTCAGCCTTATTTTTTGCTTCTAATAAATCTTTCTCTATTTTTTTACTTTCCGTTATGTCTTCTTTGGTAGCCATATAATGAGTTATCCTTCCAAACTCATCTTTAATTGCAGAAAAATTGGCTCGCTCCCAATATAATTCCTTATTTTTTTTAACATTTAAAAACTCACAATTCCATTCTTCTCCATTTTTCAAATGTTCCCACATTTGCTTGTATACATCCTGAGGGGTAAATCCTGATTTCAGTATTCGAGGATTTTTCCCTATTACCTCTTCAGCACTATATCCAGATATTTGACTGAACTTAGGATTTACATATTCAATATCTCCATCTCTATTAGTAATGACTATTGAAGCAGGACTTTGTTCCATGGAGCGATGCAATGTTTTTAGCTCCATTTCTCGTTTTTTTCTTTTAACCCCCAAAGCAATCTGTACCGAAATAATTTCTAATAACTTTAAAGTATCTGGGTCAAGATTTGATGAACATGTATACGATGAAACTCCAAAAACTCCTAGAACAAGATCATTATCTATTAGAGGAAAACCAATCCATCGCTTTGGAATTTCATCCAAAGACAAACCATTTACTTCAACAATTTCTTTTATTTGGTTTTCATCAAGATTTAACTTTTTTTTCCTTCGAATTGCAGTAAAACTAATTGATTCTGAGAAACTCAACCTATCATATTTAAAGGATTTCTGACCAAAAGAACGCAAAGATCTATTGGTTGGTGAAATTAAATCTAGAAACATCTTACCATTACCCACAATAGGTTGTAACAAATCACCTATACTATGAACCAATTCCACCTGACTTAAAGAAGAATTCAGAATATCCGTGATCCCATAAATTATCTGCTCCTGCTTTTGCTTCCATACCTCTTCAGTTACGTTACGGTAAATAGCATATACCGCAACTTTCTCCTTATCAAGAAATATTGGCTTTCCCGTTACCTGTACATGAATTTGTTTTCCATACTTGGTTTGGCGCACCGTAGTGAATTCCAATACTTGTCCTAAAGAAGCTTGTTTTGTATATTTTTTTCCCTCTTCTTTAAAGTTTTCAGGAACAATTAAATCATTAATTTTTTCTGACAATGCCTCATCCAAAGTATATTCAAATAATTTTTCGAATTCTTTATTTACTCTTATCACCCTATCTTCATTATCAAGAATCACAATTGCATCTGGTGAATTTTCAAATAAATTCTCAAAAAAAGTTTTTTGAACTCGAATTTCATTCGTGGCTTTCTTATTCTTCTCTACTTCATTTCGCAATTCATAACTCATCTCAAATTGAGACTCAATTCCCTTTGCAAAACGTATGGATTTTTCGATATTCTCTTCGATTTCCTCTCGAGAAAGAACTTTTAGCAAGCTAGCCTCTACTGCTTCTTCATTGGTTAATTTTTCACCACTAGCAATCTTAACAGCTATTGGATCATTCTCTTCAACAAATTGCCCATACACAAAATATCCATAAAGTTCCCCACTAATTTTAACCGGAACAAAAACACCTCTGGCATGCGGCCCATATACAATCTCAATACAAGCATCTTCTCGCTCGCTTTTCATCTCTGAAATTTTTCTAAAAAGACTCTCTCCATCTTTAATCAGGCCTCCATTGAAAAGTGTCATAGCATTGCAGCTGCAACTGTTCACAAATTTGTCTTCAAAATTCATTAACAAACAAGGACATTCACTTAACTCCGAAAAAACGTTAAGCATCATTAAAAGACTATTCGGATTTTGAATATCTCTAAAATGATCAAGATTGCTCTTACTCATTTCTTTTTTATCAAATTTGTACAGGGAATTGCTAGGATCTCGAGATAAATTTTTAGTCATAAAATTTTCATAGATAAGGTTCAGGATATGTATACTGATTTTGGTCAGAATTGTTCGCATTTTTAATAAAAAAAATCACACCTCAAAAAGTATAAACACTATGTAAAACAAGACTTCCAACATTTTTAAAATAAACTATAAGTTCATATAATTATTAACTTAATATTACAATTCTCCTAACTAGTTTTTAAATCAATTTTGGGCTCAGGCTAAAATTTTAATAAATTTGACTATATCACATATAAAGTCATGCAAAAACTTATAGGATTTAATATCAAGAGGAATAAAAAATTATTGGTGTCAGATATTATAAAATTTTACGAAGTAAGAGGTTATGAATTAATTGATGCCGATGCACACGGTATGACTTTTACACGCGGGAATATTTGGGGAAATATGACCTCCTTAAATCCCACCAAATGGAAAACAAAAGTGAATATTGAAATAATCAAAAAGGAAAGGATGGATTATAACATCTATGCAACCTATAAATTCACCACATCTGGATTTTTTCGAACTAAAATAGAAGATAACTATTATAATGAAGAACTAAATGCCTTTTCTAAAGCAATAGAGAATTTCGATATTGATAGTGATTTGATAGAAACAATTATAGATAAAACCAACAAATCAAATTTTCACTTACTTGCAAATTCTCTTTTACTGGGTATTCCAACTTCTCTATTAATCATTTTGACAATCAATAGTCTTATCAACAACACATTACCAATTATTATTGCTTCAGCAATTACTGCAATTGCAATTATAGGTTTTTATGCAATTTTCGTAAAATTAAGGGGAAAAGCTTAAAAGTTTATTTTCAAAAGATAATCAATTCATTGCTATACAAGAAGAAACAATACAGTCCAAGCTTTATTTTAATGCAAATATATATTTTTTTAAAACGTTTGCACTATGTTTTAAAACTTATTTCAAACGTATGCGTAATTCAATCATTATTGATAGTTTTGACCTAACGATTAAAAAATCAAAGTACTGATAAGAATCGCGACTAATAATTTGAAGTTTGATGTTTACAAAGACCGAGAAAATCTATTTTTTCGGTCTTTTGTTTTAAAATCGACTTATAAAACCAAAGTGAATTTTAGCACTTCTTAAATCAAAACTCTGATTTTCTTGTTTACCTGAAGCATAGTTTAAACTAAAAACTCCTGCTTTTGTTGCAAAACTCAAACCAAACCCTACTCCAATTGGATAATCCTCTGTACTACTGTCCAAAATTTCACTTTTATAGTAAGCTAAATCTGTAAACAAATAAAAACTCGTATTTCTTTCCGGAATAAATCGCAATTCATTGCTTACAATAGAATACCTCGACGCCCTGAATGAAGCTTCATCAAATCCTCGCAGGCTGTTTAGACCACCAATTTTAAACAAATCATTTCCAAACAAATTATCTGATTTTAAAAATCCAGATTGATTTTTCACTCTATAACTGATCTTATTGCTCAGCGGAAAATTGATTTCTCCTTTCCATTTTATATTTAGAACCGAACTATTCAAATCAATACCATTATAAAGGTGATCTGGAATTTTTCTGTTTTTTTTAATTTTATGCTTACCTATTCCTATTGAACTATTGAATTGCCATCCCCGTTTAGGATTAAAAGGATAATCCAAATTTGAATAATTAAATCCCACTCCTCCCATTTGTGTTTTTACATCGGCATAATCGGGCAATACAGTAATTCCACTTAAGTGTGAAGTAGATATTAATGAAGATGAATGGTATTCGTAATACAATTTTACATGACGATTCCCTTTTTGAAAAAGTTTAAAGCCAAAATTTAAATTGGTTGAAAGGTAAGTTGTATCCTGCTTGGAGAGTGTAAAATCAAAATCCAAGCCCATATTTCCTATCAAATATGGATGCATAAATCCAAGAGTTAAATCTTGACTTTTCGGATCTGCTTTTTTCCAGCTTAGTTTAATTTCTTCCCCAACTCGAAAAGCATTATTCAAAAGCAAATTGATTTCTCCCGTTACTGTCAAACTCTCATCATCATCCTGATCTGATTGCAAACCAAGAATTCCATCGAATCGATTTGAGGCTTCCCGATCCAAATAGGTATACAAAACTGCTTTATTCTTCACAAATTCAACCTCAGCCGGTTTAATTTCTCTACAAAAATTCAAATTATTAATTCTTGCAGATACTTTACTAAGGGTATTTTCACGATAAGGAGAATTGGGTGAAACATCCAGATATTTCATTATAAACTCATTTCTCACTTTAAGTTTTCCTTTTAATTTTATACTATCCCATACAACAAATTTTCCTTTCTCTAAATTCCAGGTAACATCCAATTTAGAGTTCCGAATATTAACACTATCGTTATAGATTTTCGCAAATGGATACCCTTTATTATTATATGTTTCTATAATTTTTTGCTGATATTTTGCCATCTCACTTAGCTGAATCCTTTTATGATTATATAATCTAAATGAAAAATTCATAGAATCTTTTTGATTAACTCCCTGGTGAGAGATGCGATTTAGAAAGTACTTGTCTCCAATATGAATAAAGGCCAATAACTTATCGTTTTTTGAAACCAGAGAATCCAAATTCGCTTCCAGATATCCAGCTTGCCTTGCCTTTTGTATTTTATGGTCTAATTTGCTTAGAGCTGCATCCATGTCAGAATATTTCCCCTGAATTCGATACAACGACTTTGCAATACGTACAGAACCATTTTCTACAAATACATTCAAATGAACTTTACGCTGGGATAATACTGTAATCCATCCTGTTAGAAGTAAAACTACAATAAGGATTACCTTTTTCATATTTATAATACTCACCAAATTATATATAGACTTATTGATACACAATTTTTTAACACAACGAAATTACAAGCATAAGATTATAATTAACCACAATTAGAACTTTTTTTTATATCTTTTCCAAAATTTTTAAACTTAATCTCGATCATAAATTTATTCCCTATGAAAAAAACACTTTATGCCATAGCCGTTATATTTCTTTTAGGATTATTTGCCAGTTCGTGTGCAGTTGACAAAAAATGCCCTGCATATACTAAGGCAGATACAAGCAATACACTAAAAAAAGCTTAATCCTAAGAAAAAATCTCATAAAAATGAGATTTTTTTTTGCTTATGAAGCACAATTGCAATCGTTTTAATCTACTTTATCAATTTGATTTAGTGTTTATTAAACAAGAATCCTCCAATGAAAATATCTTGTTTTTTTTTCATTTTTTCTATACAAAATATTTTTAAAATACATACTTTTGCCATTGAGAAACAAAGGGTTTATAAATTAAAATTTATACACAATGTCAAAGATTAAAATTGGTATCAACGGATTTGGCCGTATCGGACGTTTCGTATTCCGTCAGGCTGTTGCAAAAGGAAACATCGAAGTAGTTGCTATTAACGACCTTATCGACGTAGATTACATGGCTTACATGTTAAAGTACGATTCAACTCACGGAAGATTCAACGGTGAAGTTGAGGTTAAAGATGGTCAATTAGTAGTTAACGGTAACGTTGTTCGTGTTACTGCAGAAAGAAATCCAGCTGATATTAACTGGGGTGCTGTAGAAGCTGAGTACGTTGTAGAATCTACTGGTCTTTTCTTGACTAAAGAAACTGCTCAAGGTCACATCGACGGTGGTGCTAAGAAAGTTGTAATGTCTGCTCCATCAAAAGATGATACTCCAATGTTCGTTATGGGTGTTAACAACAAAGAATACACTAACGACATGACTTTCGTTTCTAATGCTTCTTGTACTACTAACTGTTTAGCTCCTGTAGCAAAAGTATTAAACGACAAGTTCGGAATTATCGAAGGTTTAATGACTACTGTTCACGCAACTACTGCTACTCAGAAAACTGTTGACGGTCCTTCTATGAAAGACTGGAGAGGTGGACGTGGTGCTGGTCAGAACATCATCCCTTCATCAACTGGTGCTGCAAAAGCTGTAGGTAAAGTAATTCCTGCTTTGAACGGTAAGTTGACTGGTATGTCATTCCGTGTTCCAACTCCAGACGTATCTGTTGTTGACTTAACTGTTCGTTTAGAAAACGAAACTACTTACGAAGCTATCTGTGCTGCAATGAAAGAAGCATCAGAAGGTGAATTAGCTGGTGTATTAGGATATACTGAAGATGCTGTTGTATCTAACGACTTCGTTGGTGACGCAAGAACTTCTATTTTCGATGCTGGTGCTGGTATTCAGTTATCTCCTACTTTCGTTAAAGTTGTATCTTGGTACGATAACGAAATGGGTTACTCTACTAAAGTATGCGAATTAATCGAATACATGGATTCAGTAAAATAATCCATACAAAATATAAGATTAAAAGACTCCGATTTTCGGGGTCTTTTTTTTTGAACATATATGATATAAAACACATAATTCTGCGAACAACGTAATCAGAAAAACCATATGTTTGCTCTGTAAATAGAGAAATAATTCGCTATTATAAAAACTGAAATTACACTTAAACAACAATTTCAAAAAGAAAATGTTAGAACAGTACCTAAAACATGAAGAGGCAAGGAATACCAAAGGAATTCCAGCCTTACCCTTGAATGCTGAGCAAACTCAAGATTTATGCGACCTATTGCAAAATCCTATTCAAGGAAAAGAAGATTTTTTACTTCACCTTTTTACTGAAAGAATTGCACCTGGTGTTGATGATTCAACTAAAGTTAAAGCTGAATTCTTAGGTCAAATTCTTAAAAACGAAGTGTCAACTCCATTAATTGACAAGAAAAAAGCGATTGAAATTCTTGGAACAATGATGGGAGGCTACAATGTTCAGGTATTGGTAGAAGCATTGCAAAACGAAGAATTAGCTACGGATGCTGCTGAAGCACTTAAAGGCATTATTCTTGTTTACGATGCTTTCGAAACAGTAGCTGAGCTATCTAAAACCAATGCTGCTGCCAAAAGCGTAATCGAATCTTGGGCAAATGCAGAATGGTTTACTTCTCGTGAAGAATTACCAGAAGAAATCAAATTGAAGGTTTACAAGGTAGAAGGTGAAATCAACACTGATGATTTTTCTCCTGCATCTCAAGCATTTACTCGTCCTGATATTCCATTGCACGCATTGGCTATGGGAGCTGGTCGTTTCGAGGATGGTATCGAAACTATCGCTGGATGGAGAAAAGAAGGTCACAAAGTTGCTTTCGTAGGTGACGTTGTTGGAACTGGTTCTTCTCGTAAATCTGCTGCTAACTCATTGCTATGGCACATTGGTGAAGATATCCCATGCGTTCCTAACAAACGTACTGCAGGTGTTGTAATTGGTGGTGCTATCGCTCCAATTTTCTATAATACTACACAGGATTCAGGTGGATTACCAATCACAACTGATGTTTCTGTATTAAATACTGGTGATGAAATCATCATCAATAACGTAAAAGGTGAAATTACTCGCAATGGTGAAGTTGTTTCAACTTATACTTTAGCTCCTGATACTTTAACAGATGAGTACAGAGCAGGTGGTCGTATTCCATTGATTATTGGTAAAGCATTAACTGAAAAGTCACGTGCTTTATTGGGAATGCCTGCTTCTGATATTTTCAAAGTAGCAAACAATCCACAGCCAAAGCCTAACCAAGGTTATACTATGGCTCAGAAAATGGTTGGAAAAGCTTGTGGTGTAGAAGGTGTATTGCCTGGTACTTCATGTGCTCCAAAAATGACAACTGTAGGTTCTCAGGACACTACTGGTCCTATGACTCGTGATGAAATTAAAGAGTTGGCATGTTTGAAGTTCGAAGCACCAATGTTCATGCAGTCTTTCTGTCACACTGCTGCTTATCCTAAAGCAACAGACGTGGCAATGCACAAATCAATGCCTAAGTTCATGGCAGACCGTAAAGGGGTACCATTGAAGCAAGGTGATGGTGTAATTCACTCATGGTTGAACCGTTTATTGGTTCCTGATACTGTTGGTACAGGTGGTGACTCTCACACTCGTTTCCCATTGGGTATTTCATTCCCAGCTGGTTCTGGTTTGGTTGCTTTTGCTGGTGCATTAGGTTTCATGCCATTGGATATGCCTGAGTCAGTATTAATCAAATTTAAAGGTAAGCTAAACCCAGGTATCACTTTACGTGATGTGGTAAATGCTATCCCATATTTTGCAATTCAGAACGGACAATTAACTGTTCCTAAGAAAAATAAAATCAACATTTTCAACGGTAAGATTATTGAGATGGAAGGTCTTGAAGACATTACTGTTGAGCAAGCATTCGAGTTAACTGATGCTACTGCTGAGCGTTCTGCTGCTGCAGGTTGCATCAAGTTATCAAAAGAACGTGTTATTGAGTACGTAAAATCTAACGTAGCCTTGATGGAATCAATGATCAAGATGGGTTACGAAGATCCTCAAACTATTCAAAACCGTATTGATGCTTGTAACAACTGGTTGGCAAACCCAGAATTAATCGAGAGAGATGAAAATGCAGAATACGCTGCTACTATCGAAATCGATCTTTCTGAAATCACTGAGCCAATCTTATGTTGTCCAAACGATCCGGATGATGTAAAATTACTTTCTGAAGTTGCCAATACTGAAATTCAGGATGTATTCATTGGTTCTTGTATGACTAACATTGGTCACTTCCGTGCTTGTGAAAAAGTATGGCAAGGATTGACACCATCCGATAAGGTGAGAACATATATGGCTCCTCCAACTCGTATGGACGCAGCTGTATTGAAAGAAGAAGCTACTTTCTCTACTTTCTCTCAGTTAGGTGTTCGTATCGAAACTCCAGGATGTTCACTATGTATGGGTAACCAGTTGCGTGTACCAAACAACGTAAATGTTTATTCTACTTCAACTCGAAACTTCAACAACCGTATGGGTACAGGAGCTCAGGTTTACCTTGGATCTGCTGAACTTGGTGCTGTAGTTTCAGTAATGGGTAAATTACCTACTCCGGCTGAATATATGGAAGTATATAAGGAGAAAATCCAGGAACACGAAGCTGAAGTATATAAATACATGCAGTTCGATGAAATGGATATGGAGGATGCTCTTTACCAAAGAAGAGATCAATAATCCATTCTTAATTCTATTTAAAGCCGATGTATTTAACATCGGCTTTTTTTTATATGAAATTTTTACTAATTTCGATAACTACTTACTAACCAAACCACAAAACAATGAAAAAAATTCAAATCATTTTGCTTTTCCTATGCCTATCAAGCATTGGACTAGCGCAAGTTTCGACTAGAGATGCAAGGCTTCTTCAGGATAAAATTAGAGAGGTATATGATGCTAACATCCTAAACGGTTCAAATCCAAATTATGAAGTTTATCTTGATGATTGGAAATCTGGAATCATATATTCTAAACTTATTACACATTCAACATTAGCTCCTCTAAGGTATTTTGTATACAATAAAGAATTTCATCTGATCAACAATTTAAAAGACACTGTTGTTTTAAATAAGTTTGCCCAAATTGACTCTATTATTGTTTCTGATAAAAAATTTATATATACAAGTTACAACTTATCAGGAAAAACTAAAGCGGATTATTTCCAAGAATTAGCATATGGTAAACTAAGACTATTAAAACATTACAAATGTATTTTCGTCAAAGGAAACGAAAGACTTGCAACCGGATATCACACAAATAAACCCAACTCGTATAAAATAGATTCAAAACTATATTATCAGGAGGTTGGCAAACCCGCGGTACTATTACCATCTAAAAAGAATGAAATTTTAACTTTATTCGACAAACCTGAAATCGTTAAATTCATAAAAGAAAATAAACTTAAATTGAAAAAAGAAAAGCATCTTAAAAAGCTATTTCATTATTATAATACACATTAAAAATTATATCATTTATTGAATGTGGTATAAATTCATTCAATGGCTAGAAAAGCTACAATTCCCATGTACATTTAAAAAGCACATGGGAATTTCTTGTCCAGGCTGTGGTTTTCAATCTGCTTTAATAGAATTGTTAAAAGGTAACATCTGTGAATCTATTCTAATCTACCCTGCACTAATTCCTATTCTTGTCACAATCCTTCTCTTCTTTATTAAGCTAAAAATAAGTTCAAAACTAATTTCCATTACATTAAGATCTTCTTTCTTTTTAAGTATCATTCTCATACTTTCCAACTACATTATTAAACTGATTTTCTCGAGCTAACCTCCTTCTATTCCCACTTAAAGGATATTAAATAATTCCATACAATTCTTATATTTGCATCGATTCAAAAATAGACCAACAAAGGTCTTGTAAGCTACAAATATCAATATGAAGATTCAGGAAAGAATTAGCGCATTTGTTGAACTAGGTAAGTTCTTAAAGCAATTTTCAGAGGAAGAAACGCAAATAGCAAAGCACGAGTTAAATACTCGATACTTTGAAGAATTTAAGGAATTACTAAACCGAGTTTCAATCGAAAACTTATGGTTCACTCCTAATCATGTTCGATCTTCTATAATTGGTATCTGTCAATTTTTAAATAAAAAGAACCTGAATCAATGGCTTGAAAAATACAAGGTTTCTAAAAATAACACCAATAAAAGTGTTGCAGTAATTATGGCAGGAAACATTCCAATGGTTGGTTTTCATGATATGCTTTCAGTATTAATTTCTGGTCACATCTTCATTGGAAAACTATCTACCAAAGACAATCAATTGCTTGATTTCATTTCGAAACTATTAATCAGTTTAAATCCAGAATTTGAAAAACTTATCAATTTTCAATCTGGACAACTAAACGGTGAAAGCAGCTTCGATGCAATTATAGCAACCGGAAGTAACAATTCGGCCAGATACTTTGATGCTTATTTTTCAAAATATCCTAATATTATTAGAAGAAACAGAAACTCTATTGCGGTAATATCTGGAAGCGAAACTGAAGAAGAAATTAAAGCATTAGGTAACGATATCTTTCTTTATTTTGGTTTAGGATGTAGAAATGTGTCAAAGCTATATATCCCTAAGGGTTACGATATTACTAATTTATTTAAACTTTGGGAAGATTATAAACACATCATCGATAATAGCAAATACGCTAACAACTACGATTATCAGCGATCGCTACTATTAATGAACAAAATTCAACATTACGACAATGGATTTTTGCTTCTCCAGGAGAATAAAGAAGTTGCATCGCCTGTAGGTGTTGTTTACTTTGAATATTATTCCGAACTTCATGATATCGAACGAAAACTAAAGCTTGATTCTGAGTTGATTCAATGTGTCGTTGCTTCGGATTTAGATAATACCATTCCTTTTGGAAAAGCTCAGGAGCCTCAATTATGGGACTATGCTGATAATGTAGATACAATGCAATTTTTAACAAATTTATAAGAGAACTTACACAATGATATACAGATTTAAAATAACATCTACCGAGGTTGAAGATTTTGAGAGAGAGATAGAGATTGGACATGAACAAACATGGTTGGATATGCACAATGCAATTCAAGAATCTGTTGGATTCGATAGTTCTCAGATGGCCTCGTTTTACCAAATAGGTGCAGATGGACAAAGAGGTTTGGAAATTGCATTGTTTGAAATGAATACTGAAGATGATGATAACATGAATGTAGTTGCAATGGATGTTGCTATGATTCGTGAGTTCTCATCAAAAGAAAATCCTGACTTAATTTACGTATTCGACTTTTTCTCTGACCGACATTTTAACGTTGAATTAATTGAAAAAGGAATTTCAAAATCCACTTCTGATTACCCTAAGTGCATTGTTTCAAAAGGAGAAGCTCCACAACAAATAATGATGGATGCAGAAAATTTTGCCGGTCTAGATTTAGGCAGCATGGATACTGACACAAAAAAAGAAGCTCCTAAAACAGCCGACGATTACCTTGCTGACTTTGATGATAATTTCAATGAAGGTCCTGAATTTGAAAACCTTGATGATTACGAAGATATCCTGTAATCAATGACTAATTTTTAATGAATAATGAGTAATGTCTTTCGGTTTGATAACAAAGACTTTACTCATTATTTGTTGGTTGATACTCTATACACCAATTCTCATTTTTTTATACTATGTCAAAAAAGCTAATTGTTATTCTTGGCCCAACCGGAGTAGGTAAAACTGATTTAAGCATCAATATTGCCAAGCATTTTAACACCGAAATATCTTCATCTGATAGCAGACAAGTATATCGCGAAATGCGTATTGGCACAGCAGTTCCCGAACCTGAGCAACTAGCAGCTGTAAAGCATCATTTTATTCACACTCATTCTATTCACGATTATTTTAGCTCATGGGAGTGCGAAAAACAAACATTGGCCTTGCTCGAAGATCTTTTTCAAGAAAAAGATCAGGTTTTATTGGTTGGAGGCAGCATGATGTATATCGATGCTGTATGCAATGGTATTGATGATATTCCCACAATTGATCCTGATTTACGCAAAGAAGTTTTCGAAACATACGAAAAAGAAGGCTTGGAGTATATTCGAATGCAATTGAAACAACTCGATCCTGTTTTTTACAATCAAGTTGATTTAAAGAATGCCAAAAGAGTAATCCACGCGGTTGAAATTTGTCTGATGTCAGGCAAACCTTATTCTGAATTGAGAACCAATTCGAAAAAACAAAGGGACTTTGATATCGTTAAAATTGGATTAAATCGTGATCGTGAAGAACTTTACGATAGAATTAATCGAAGAGTAGATATCATGATTGAAGAAGGATTAATTGAAGAGGCAAAATCGGTTTTTGAATTCCGCCATTACAACTCGCTAAATACGGTTGGATACAAAGAGTTGTTTGAACACTTCGAAGGAAAAATAAATCTAGACAAAGCCATTGAGCTAATCAAACGCAACTCCAGAAGATATGCCAAACGTCAACTTTCATGGTTTAGAAGAGATGATGAAATCAGGTGGTTCCATCCTGATCAGGAAGAAGATATTATCAAATACTTAGAACAACAAGTTTAAAGTCGATTTCAAAATAAATGAAGAGTTCTTTTATTGACCTTTTGTGCTTGTAGAATGATATTTTAAGCTTATTTATCTATGCATTAAGGTCTCAGCTAGATATGCATCGGTTACTTATAAAAGTATTTAGGTTCCAAACCTAAATACATCAATAAACATCCGAACTTTTAAGTTCCCAACCTAAAAATATCAATCCGGAACCTTAATGCATAGATAAAAGACTTAAATAGCGAAATAAAACTCCTAATAAAACCCTTTCCCAAATACACCAAATTCATCCTTGCCTAGCACCTTGTGCTTCCAAACTGCATCCATAAATCCAATTCCGTAAGCAAAAATCTGCACATAGCTTGCCGCCAATGCTTTTATGCTAATTTTTATGGATTTGTTTTTGGTTAAAGCATCAGCAAAAACAAGAAATGTATACAAGAGTATCGGAAAGGCAAAAACCTGATGCAAGATTAAACCTAAAAGCAATGAGCCTATTGTTCCCAAAACAAAAAGAGATGGAAACAAAAAGAAAATCTTAAAGGTTTCAGGATAATGTTTTGAAATGATGTAGCGAGTTTTTCCAAATCCAAAAACCTGCTTGTAAAATTTCTTAAAAGAGATTCTTCTTTTGTGAAACACATAAACATCGCTTACCAATCGAGTTTCGAAACCACGTTTAATTACTTCAATGGCAAACACCATATCTTCACCTGGATGCATTGTAGTAACAGGGAATCCTCCTGTATTTTCGTAAACTGCTTTCGAAAATCCCAGGTTAAAACTTCTAGGGTGAAATTTATGCACCTGCTTCTTTCCTCCCCTAATTCCACCAGTAGTAAAAAAGGAAGTCATGGCATACGAAACCGCTTTCTGAAAATCAGAAAAATCATCCATAGCTCCATCAGGTCCGCCATAACAATCAACAAAATTTTCAGTTAATTCTTTATGGATGGTTTCCATATAATGAGCAGGCAGAATACAGTCAGAATCAAAAAACAAGAAGTAGTTCCCTTTTGCTTTGGCCAAACCATAATTTCTCCCAATGCTAGGACCTTGGTTCTCTTTGTAATAGTATGAGATATTAATTTGATCAGAATATGATTTACAAAGCTCTTCCGATTTTATGGAAGAACCGTCTTCAACCACAACCAATTCAAATTCTTTATAAGTTTGAACAACCAAACTATCAAGTAATTCTTTCATTTCATCCGGTCGATTGTATACCGGAACTATAATTGAAAATTGAATATCAGAATTCATTCTATAATTTTTGATTGAAGTAGAAAATTTCATCAATAGGTAATCGATGCCTCTCGGCTACATCGGAAGGAAATTTTTTAGAATATTTGCTTTCACTAACTGCAAATCCGGCTTTTTGTAATCGATTTATATAATCTAAACCATACAAACGAACATGGTCCTTTTGGCGATACAATCTTTCCCTCTCCTTTGGATCGGTAACCGAAGAATCCTCTTCTGTTTTAGGATTCTCAGTGTCCATTGGCACTTGAAGAATCGCAAATCCATTTGGTTTTAGAATTCTAAACAACTCACTCATGGCTTTTGAGTCGCTATCTACATGTTCTAGGACATGGTTACAAATCACTACATCAAAAGTGTTCTCATCAAATGGAATTTCTTGCACATCGAAATGAACATCGGCAATTGGAGATTCCAAATCGCCTGTTGTATAGTTTAGATTCGATAGTTCTTTAAATCTTTTATAGAAACACTGCTCTGGCGCAATGTGCAAAACCCTTAAGTTCTTACTAAAAAAATCAGTTTCATTTTTAAGATACAACCACATTAATCGGTGTCGTTCCAAGGATAAACATTTTGGACACAAACAATTGTCTCTTCCTGTTTCTTTGGTATATCCGTATGGTAAAAACTTCCTAAACTTACCTCCACAAACCGGACATTCAACTTTATTTCCAATTAAAAAAACAGCAATAATTCTATTAATTAATAAACTGAGCCGAATTAAAAACGGACGAGGAAATATTTGTAGTAGTAATCTTATAACTCCTTTTATCATGGATTGTTCGCTATAATTTATGGCTCAAAAGATTTGAATGAGAATTAATTTATTATTCAAAACTTATAATTGCTTTTATATTTCTTTTTCGATTTGGTATGTATTTCTTTCCGACGAACTACGGCTAACCAATTCGGCAACAAAGCCCGTTAAAAACAGTTGAGTACCAATAATCATGGTAGCCAATGCAATGTAAAAATAAGGGCTATCTGTCACTAGCGGAGCTTTAATCCCTTGACTGATACTGTAGATTTTTTGGAATCCAATCCAAGCTGACGCAAAGAATCCAACAAAAAACATGAGTGTACCCAACAAACCAAAAAAATGCATTGGTTTTTTACCAAACTTGCTAATGAATGTGATTGATAGCAGATCAAGAAATCCATTGATGAAACGATTTAACCCGAATTTGGTAATTCCATATTTTCGTTCCTGATGCTGTACAATCTTCTCTGTAATTCTAACAAAACCAGCCTGTTTTGCAAGTATCGGAATATATCTATGCATCTCTCCATACACCTCTATACTCTTAATTACTTTGTTCTTGTAGGCTTTTAGTCCACAATTAAAATCGTGTAATTTAATACCCGACATGGCACGAGCTGTTCTATTGAAAAACTTACTAGGAATGGTTTTTGAAATTGGATCGTATCTTTTTTGTTTCCATCCCGACACCAAATCAAAATCTTCTTCCTTTATCATGCGATACAATTCCGGAATTTCATCAGGAGAATCTTGCAAATCTGCATCCATGGTAATTACAACATCACCTTGTGCTAGTTCAAATCCGCTAAAAAGTGCTGCCGATTTTCCGTAATTTCTACGAAATTTGATTCCACGTACTGCCGAATATTTCTTCTGTAACTTCTCAATTACCTCCCACGAGCTATCATTACTTCCATCATCGACCATAATAACCTCATGGCTGAAATTACTTTGAGTCATTACTCTATCAATCCATGCCACCAATTCGGGAATCGATTCGTCCTCGTTAAACAAAGGAACTACTACTGAAATATCCATACCTTGTATTTATTGATTTTTTGAATCGTTAAATTTATCAATAGGACTGTTATTAAACAAATTTCTCTTTTGTCTAAAGAAGAATGCCACTATTAATGAAAAGAAAACTCCAGCCATAACTTTTCCTAACCACTGACTGAACGCAAAAATACCAGGTGTAATTTTCCTGTAAATTGACATTAACAATTCTACCTGATCATCATCATAACCAATCTCCACAAGCCCCTTCTCGGTAAAGTCAACAGCTTCCTGTAATATTCCGCCATCAAAATAGCTTGTTAGGATATATATATACATGGCATAAAAGAATGAAGCTACAGCAATCATTAAAGTACCAGCAATAAAAGCGCGGCCATACGAAATAACACCAAATAGTACCTCATCACGATATTTTCTTACTCCAAAATAGATACCAAGAATAATCAGGCCTCTGTTTATAAACAAAAGCGTAGGATTGTAATTAATAGAAACACCTTTCCAATAAAACGTTAATGATGCCAATATTAATACGGCTCCCACTAAAGACCCAAATAAAAATGAGTGCTTAAATAAAGTTTTGTAGTACATTTTAATTCTTTTGTGATTTTTCGAACACAAAGATATCCGTTTTTACGGTAATGTATCGCTTAAAAAAGTTTAATTATTACATTCCGAAACAGCCGTTTTTACAGCAAGAGTAGAAAATTGAAAATTTATTGACATTTTTTTGAGAAATTATTTCTCTGAAAATAAAACCCTTGCTGCATTCCATGAAAAATTTGTAAGAAGAAGTTCCATATTTTATTTGCGGGGAAACAACTTTTTTCTACTTTTGTCGTCGGGTAAGCACTACGCGACCAGCTCCTACTGAATCCCCCCAGGGTCGGAAGGCAGCAAGGGTAAGTGGTTGTAGCGGTGCGACGTTTTTGCTTACCCACTTTTTTTATGCCTTTTAGGTTTTAAAAATGCCGATGTAGCTCAGCTGGCTAGAGCAGCTGATTTGTAATCAGCAGGTCGTGGGTTCGAGTCCCTCCACCGGCTCATCAAAAACTAAAAAGAAAGTTTAACGACTTTCTTTCGTTCTTTAAAATATTTTTGCAAGTAGCAATTGCCGATGTAGCTCAGCTGGCTAGAGCAGCTGATTTGTAATCAGCAGGTCGTGGGTTCGAGTCCCTCCACCGGCTCCTATACTTGGTTAATCCTAAGTTTTAATTGTTACTTTGCCGTTGTAGCTCAGGGGTAGAGCGCTTCCTTGGTAAGGAAGAGGTCACGAGTTCAAATCTCGTCAATGGCTCAATAAATTCGCCGATGTAGCTCAGCTGGCTAGAGCAGCTGATTTGTAATCAGCAGGTCGTGGGTTCGAGTCCCTCCATCGGCTCTATTAAAACAAAAAGAAAGTTTAACCGCTTTCTTTCGTTCTTCAAAATATTTTTGCAATATGCAATTGCCGATGTAGCTCAGCTGGCTAGAGCAGCTGATTTGTAATCAGCAGGTCGTGGGTTCGAGTCCCTCCATCGGCTCTATTTTTTATCTTACCAACTTTATTTTCGAATCAAATCGATACGAAATTATTTCACCTCTTATTTTATTATTTGTTTAAACCTAGTATGACTTTGTTCTTCATAAGAATTTAGTGTATTTTCGTTTTCGACTTAAAAACAAACTAAAAATCGTAAAATGAAGTTTTTTATTGACACAGCTAATCTTGATCAGATTAAAGAAGCACAAAATTTAGGAGTTCTTGACGGCGTAACTACCAACCCTTCTCTTATGGCTAAAGAAGGAATAAAAGGAGAAAAAAACATCAAACAACACTATGTTGATATTTGCGATATAGTTGATGGAGATGTTAGTGCAGAGGTTATAGCAACTGAATTTGATGGAATGATTTCTGAAGGAGAAGAATTAGCAGCATTACATCCTCAAATAGTTGTTAAAGTTCCTTGCACTAAGGATGGTATAAAAGCTGTAAAATACCTAAGCTCAAAAGGAATTCGCACAAATTGTACTTTAATTTTCTCGGTAGGACAAGCATTACTAGCTGCAAAAGCTGGTGCAACTTATGTTTCTCCTTTCGTTGGAAGACTTGATGATATCTCAACCGATGGTATTGAATTAATTCGTCAAATTGCTGATATGAATAATTACTATGGTTTTGAAACGCAAGTTTTAGCAGCTTCCATTCGCCATACGATGCATATTATACAGTGTGTTGAAGCTGGAGCTGATGTGGCAACATGTCCGTTAAATGCAATTACAGGTCTTTTAAAGCACCCTTTAACTGATAAAGGCTTAGAACAATTCTTAGCTGACTACAATAAATTAAACAGCTAATATTGTTCAAATGAAATAATCAAGGGAGTGCGTTAGCACTCCTTTCTTCTTTTATACATATTGCAATTATATGCTTTGGACTGAAAATAAATAAGCTAGCAGAGGATTGTGAATAAATAGAAACTTATATCTTTAAATCCCGAAATAACCCTTAACCACTACAAGATGCTTTTAAAATTGTATCCGGACAATCCCAATCACAGGGAATTTCGGAAAATAGTTGATGTACTTAAAGATGGTGGAATAATTATTTATCCCACAGACACTGTATATGCTATTGGATGTGATATCACTAACAACAAAGCAATACAGCGAATAGCCAAATTAAAAGGAACTACTCCCGAGAAAGGAAACTTTTCTCTTATCTGTAATAACCTTAGTAATTTATCGGAGTACGCGAAGGTTGATAATTCTTCATTTAAAATAATGAAGAAAAACTTACCGGGAGCATTTACATTTATTCTTCCTGCTAGTAACAATGTCCCAAAATTATTTAAAAGCAAAAAGAAGACGGTAGGAATTAGAGTTCCTGATCATTACATTCCACTGAGAATTGTAGAAGAATTAGGGAACCCTATCATGACTACCTCCATTCACGATCCAGATGAAGTAATCGAATACACTACAGATCCTGAACTAATCGATGAAAAATATAAAAAAGACGTAGACCTGATAATCGATGGAGGGTATGGAAACAATACTGCTTCAACAATTATAGATTGTACGAACGGAGAGTTTGAAATCATCAGGCCTGGGATTGGGGAGCTTATTTTTTAATTTGATATAAAATACAAAATGCCGACAAGAATAATCTTGCCGGCATTTTTTATACAAACCTATGAAATTATGCTACTTTTCCTGAAGATTTTAGTAAGCTTACTCTCAAAACGATATGTCCTCCTGGTCTATTTCCAATAAATTCAGGATAATATCCAGCATTTTCAAAATCCGTTTTAACCAAACGGATCAATTCGGTTGCTACATTTTCAAAATGATGAGTTACTACCATTTTCCCCTTACTAAAACTTTTTTCAAATTTGGTCAATACTTTATTTGACTCTTTTTTATACTTCTCAATTTCTTTTTCAATAAGATGATTATACTTTTCTATGTTCTCCATGAGTTGAATTAAAGATTGTTTAAAATGTATAGAAGATTCTATTTTGTAAATATAATGACATTATTTACGAAATAATTTTTAAAATGTTGTATTTTCGTGATTAATATTTACTTTTTAATGACAAAAGAAAAACATCAATTGATTTACAGCATTCTATAATACCTAACAATCACAGGTCATTTTATCAATTTTATAAAGAGCAAATTCTATATGCTAGTATTGAAGATGTTTGGGACATATATTTCCTGACCAATCAACCTAAAAGAAATCACCCAAAAATATATGGGTTTCGATATAACTTCCGATTTAATCAATGAAAAAATATATCCAGGTATGATTATTAGCTACAAAGTAAGTCCTATTTTAGGCATTAAAAACCACTTGGGTAACAGAAATAACTCAAGTACGTGACATAGATGAACAACGTATTGGGCCCTATTCCACTTGGCACCTCCAACATATTACTGAACAGCTAGTTACTGAAGTTATTATAATAAAATATTATATCCTGCAACCTCCTCTTGGATTTTTTGGAGCAATTACCAATAATTTATTTATAGAATCTAACTTGAATGAAATATTCGAATATCGAAGAAAAGTTTTAGATCTTAGATTTAATGCTTCCAAAATGCAGGAGAAAATAGTACCAACACAGTAAACAGCTCTAATCTTCCCAACATCATCAGGAATGCAAGGAACCATTTTGCCAAATCAGGTAAGTTGTGAAAGTTTTCCATTGGACCAATTTCTCCAAAACCAGGTCCAATATTACCTAAAGTTGTAGCTACAGCACTAAATGCAGAATAAATATCGGGAGTCCAAAAAGACATTAAAACTGCCGACATCATAAATATCAAAATATAGAAAACAAAGAAGGCTAAAATATTGGTAACAGTCCTTTGATCAACAACTTTAGAATTGTATCGTATAGGAATTACAGCATTGGGATGAACCAACCTCTTTAATTCGTAAAAACTATTTTTAAATAGCAATAAAATACGAACCACCTTAACTCCCCCACCTGTTGAACCAGCTGATCCGCCAACAAAGAATAAAACAAAAATTAGCATGCCCAAAAATGGTGACCAAAGCAGATAATCTGCCGTAGCATATCCTGTTGTTGTAATGATAGAAACTACAGTAAACAATGCATCTCTGAATGCTTGTTCACCTGTTACACTTCCTGCTGCAATTAAACCAAGAGTAATTATAAAGGCAAAAAACAATACAACCAAAGCGTAAAATCTAAATTCTTCATCTTTAAAAACCTTTGTAAACCGCCCTGTTATCATTCCATATGATAAGGTAAAATTGGTACCCGCCACAAACATGAAAAAGATAATTGTATATTGGATATATGGTGATGTATAAAAACCTACACTCGCCTGTTTGGTAGAATATCCTCCTGTAGCCATTGTGGTTAATGAGTGATTTATGGCATCAAAAAAACTCATTCCGCCAGCATACAATAGAATGGTTTCAATTGCAGTAAAAAGCATATACAATCCCCAAAGGTTTCTGGCTGTTTCTTTAATTCTTGGAGTAAGTTTATCGGGTGCAGGCCCAGGCACTTCCGCTACAAATAGCTCACGTCCTCCAATCCCTAGAGTCGGTAGAATGGCAAGGAACATAACAATAATTCCCATTCCTCCCATCCATTGAGTTAGCGACCTCCAAAACAGAATACCATGAGGCAACTCCTCAATATTATTTAATATGGATGAGCCTGTAGTAGTAAAACCAGACATGGTTTCAAAAAAAGCATCTGTTACCGAAGGAATTGCTCCACTAAATAAATAGGGTAAACATCCAAACATGGAAAAAACAACCCAAACTAAACTTACAATGATATATCCTTCTCTCTTACCTAAATCTTTTTGTACACCTTTTGACAATAAATAACTAAATGTTCCTACAGCAAAGGTTACTAATCCTGCTTTCAAAAAGGCAGTAGTGTCATTTCCCTGATAGATTAATGAAACCAATAATGAAATGAAAAGAAAGAAACTTTCGCCAACCAAAAGTTTCCCCAGTATATTTAAGATAATTTTAAATTTAATCACAGAATTTAGGTTGAGATTTTAGTCAAAGATAAATGACTATTACTTGTTATAAAAATTTACTTATTGATTCTTCCAAAAAGCAGGTACAAATATAATTAATAAGGTAAATAACTCTAAACGTCCTAGCAACATTAAAAATGAAAGTACCCATTTTGCTGCATCAGGTAGCATTGCAAAGTTGTCAACTGGTCCAACTTTTCCTAGGCCCGGACCAATTCCTCCCATTGTAGTTGCCACAGCTCCCATAGATGATATGAAGTCCAATCCTAAAAAAGCCAACACAATGGTACTCGCAAAAAATATAGCAAAATACAATACTACAAAAGCTTGTATCTTAAATATGACATCTTTTCCAATTGCCTCTTTATTATAACGAACCGGTATCACCGCTGAGGGATGAATCATCCTTTTAAACTCCAAAATGCTATTTTTAAACAATAGCAAATGACGAAGAATTTTAACTCCTCCTGATGTTGAACCGACACAAGCTCCTGTAAACATTAAACCAAAAATAAGCATCCACAGATAGGAAGGCCAAGCTGTATAATCGGCACTAACGAAACCTGTGCTGGTAATTACTGATACAACCTGAAAAAGTGCATCACGAAACGAATGTTCAAAAGGAGCATGGTTTTTAAGTATTAGAGTTAAAGTAATTATTGCGGTTATCAGAAGAATTAATCCCAAATAAAATTTAAATTCCTGATTTTGAATAAACTTTTTCAGGTTTCCTTTAATCGCAAAATAATGAAGGGTAAAATTTACCCCAGCCAAAAACATAAAAAAGATAATTACATATTGAATGTATGGCGAATACCCCATAATACTATCATTCTTAGTAGAAAAGCCCCCAGATGCTAAAGTCCCAAAAGAATGACAAACTGCATCAAAAAATCCCATATCTCCCAACATCAAGAAGATGATTTCCAATGCGATTAATAGCATGTAAATTCCCCACAATCTTTTGGCAGTTTCTTTAATTCTTGGGTGTAGCTTATCAACTGTAACTCCAGCCGCTTCTGCATTAAACATGGCCATTCCCCCAAATCCAAAAATTGGTAAAATAGCCACGGTTAAAACCAAAATTCCCATTCCTCCTAAAAGGTGGGTAAGTGATCTCCAAAATAAAATACCGTGTGGCAATGATTCAATATCAGTAATTACTGATGCTCCTGTAGTGGTAAAGCCAGATATCGTTTCAAAAAAAGCATTGGTATACGAAGGAACGTATGATCCAATCCAATATGGTAATGCTCCAAATATCGAGAAAAATACCCAAACCAAACTTACCACAAGAAAAGCTTCTCGCTTGTGCATTTCTGGTCTATGGTTTTTCGTTATTAGAAAAAGAATTCCTCCAACTACTAATGTAATAAACGCTGACTTTAAGAAACATCCTAAATCACCTTCACAATAGAAAAACGATATCAGTACACAAAGAATCATAAATATTGATTCGATAAGAGCTAACACTGACATTAAATGAAAAACGTACTTCAAATTCATAGCACCAAGAAAAACCCAACTCTAAAAGGAGATGAGTTATTAACGAAAAAAGAGCTTTTACAAGCTCTTTTAATATCTTATTTAAAAAATTTCTCCACTTTTTTGATGGCTGAAGGTAAAGTAAATACAACCACTTTGTCATCAGCCATGATTTGAGTATCCCCAGTTGCAATAATACTATCATCATCGCGTATGATTCCTCCAATATTGGCATCATCTGGAAAATCTAAATCTTTTAATGCAGCTTTGGTGATTTTTGATCCTTTTTTAGCGGTAAGCTCCATCACCTCAGCTTCAGAAACGGTAAGCCATTTACAATGCTGAACATCAGCATCCATGGTAAAACGATAAATATAACTTGCAGCAAGAAGTTTTTTGTTAATCATGGTTCCTACACCAATATTATCGGCAAGATCAATATAATCAATATTTTCAACTTCAGCAATGGTTCTGCGAACACCCATTTTCTTCGCAAGCAAACAAGCGAGAATATTGGTTTCCGAATTTCCTGTTACTGCAACAAAGGCATCCATTTTATGAATTCCTTCTTCTTTTAGCAATTCCTTATCTCGACCATCCCCATTTATCACCAAAGCATCTTGCAAACTATCTGCTAATTTTAAGCTTTTTTCCTTGTCAATTTCCAGAAGTTTCAGATTCATTTTTCGGCCCAATTCCATGGCAGTCTTTTGTCCAATTCGACTTCCACCAAGAATCATGGCATTCTTTATTTCGTACTTTTGTTTTCCGGCCAAAAGCATCACTTTTTCGATACTTTCAGGCTTACTCACAACAAAGACCAAATCTCCTCTCGAGAATCGATTGTGACCTCTTGGAATAATAGTCATATCCTCACGCTTAATTGCTACAGCACGAAAATCAACATCACTGGTCATTTCAGCCACTTCGGCCATGGTTTTATCCATTATAATAGACTTACTGCTGATCTTGATTCCGTATAACAGAAGTTTTCCGCCTGAGAATTCATACATCTGACGGGTACCTGAGCGAGACAAATAACTTATCACCTCTTTTGCAGCTAGCTTTTCGGGATAAATCAATTCATCAATCCCTAAGCTTTGAAGGTATTCTTTGTTTTCAGGAATTAAATACTCTTGATTATCAATACGTGCAATTGTTTTTATTGCTCCTAATTTCTTGGCAAGAATGGTAGAGGTAATATTGGTAGTTTCGGATTGCGTTACCGCAATAAATAAATCTGCCTTCTTAACACTTGCCTCTTTCAAATCCTTCAAAGAAGAACTAGATCCCACAATGGTCAATAAATCCAGATGAGAATCAACTTCTTTCAATTTTTCTTCATCCTGATCCAATAAAATTATATCATGATCCTGATGACTCAACATCTTCGCCAAATGAGTTCCAACAGCTCCTGCACCGGCAATAACAATCTTCATATCTTTATTCCGTTAACTAATATTTTTGGAAAAATTCGAGGCAAATTAACACAATATCGAGCAATTTCGATAATAAATCGTTAAAAAAAATTAAAAAGCCAAGCTCTCTAAATTACCAAATCAGAATCTAAAATCAAAGGCATTAATTGAATACTATATTTTTATACACTAATACAATTAATCCGAAGACAAATCAACAACAAAAGCTCCTCTATCCTTTATAACAAATAAATTACACACACTATCAACATTAGCATTGTGCAATCGTTGTAAATCATTTTTATATACAGATCCATCAATAACTATTGTAGAATTTATCTGATTTTTTGTTAAAAATTCTGCGTTTTTCAATGCTGATTTTCTCATTAGGATAATATCTGGGTCAAGGCGATTTAATAGTTCAAAAGAAAAATCATTATTCTTTTGAATGATTAATAATTTACTACCTGCAAATTCTCTAAAGTCTACTTCTTTTATGGTATCTGTTTTGAGTTCATAAAGATGATTATGAATTTGATAATTATTAGCCAAGAATTTTTGTTTTGACATTCTCATACCTTTATCACACAAATAACTTACCTGATTTCCATTCCTAAATCCAATTAGAGCATTCCTTCCTGCATTAAAAATGATCAACTCCTGTTTTTTTGATTGAATATGTTTTAAAAGTTCTGGAATCTGAAAAGAGATAAGCAAAATCATTAGACTATATACTGCCATTTTTCTCCGTAAAATCACAATAAAAATCAGACAAATGATTAAAGCATATAACAACACAACTTGAAATGAAGAAAAACTAAGAGAATGAATAACGGCTCCTGGCAATTCCTGTATCCAAACAATAATTTGATTTAATATTTTAATTAGGTGTTGAAGTATCCAACCCAATATGTTTGAAAGTATTTCGACCTGAGACAACATTAGCAACAGAGCAGATAGGTAAATTAATATACCCGCCATTAAGATTACCACATAACCTGACAATAGAAAATAGGAAGGAAACTGATTAAAATAGAAAATTGTTAATGGGAAAGTAGCTATTTGTGCCGCTAATGCAACAGTTGTTAGTTGCCACAGCTTATTCAAAATAGTGTTTCGAATAAAAAGCAATTTGTCAAATTTGGGTTGTAAGAATACAATTCCTGCAACTGCTAAGTATGAGAATTGAAATCCAACAGTGAAAATCAAGTAAGGATTATAGAGCAATAGAAAAAAGGCCGAAGCAGCAAGCGAATTAAAAACTCCACCTTTACGTCTCATTGCCTCGCCAACAACAATAAAACTGAACATGCACGCGGCCCTCATAACTGAAGGTGATAACCCTGTTATTAAAGCATACATCCAGAGAATGATTAAGAGAAGTACACTGCGAATCCATCGTCCATATTTAATTTTTAAAAAGAAACTTAGGAGATAACTCATAACCAAATAAATGATTCCTACGTGCAATCCTGATACCGCTAAAACATGCATTGCTCCGGCATCGGCCCAAGCCTTTCTTAATTCAGGATCAAGGCTTGTTTTATACCCCAAGGTAAGAGCTGCTAAAATATCGAAACTTTCATTTGTAATTCCGTTATCGCGATATATTTGCAAAAGCTGATCTCGCCATTTCCAAGCTAATACACGGATGCTCATTTGATGATCAATGGGAAGCTTAATCCAATTTGTGCTATTTACATAGGAAGAATATAAGATATGACGAGTTTTTAAATAACCCGAATAATTAAATTCATTAGGATTTCCTGCATTTTTAACACGCTCTACATTAGAGTTGATTATTAATTGATCACCAACATTCAATTGATTTACTAAGCTCTCCTTTTTAAAGTATAAAATGATATTAGCAGTTTCTTCGGTAATCAGATTCTTATTTACAGATCCAGTAATTTTTGCAACACACGAAAATGTATTAGCCTTTTCAACGGGATTTTCAATTAATTTCAACTGGTAAGCTTCACATGAGTCTACTTCACTCAAAAACATACTTTCCTGAACAACTTGAGTTCTAAAAACTCCTAAGCTTGTAAATAAGATTACCACTATTAAACCAAACGCAGGTCGCATTTTATATGACTTCTTCAATTTGGGAATCAATACAAAGAATAGCATTAAAGCTAAACCAAAGAAAAGCAGAATAAGAGTCAACTTATTGGAGATCTCAAACAGTTCCGCTGCAAAAATCCCAACTATCAGAAAAAATAGAACTCGAAGAAAAGGATATTGTCGTAGTAGTTCCCGTAAATCCATGTTTACACATTTTATGCTTAATTGAATTTAAGAATTCCTACTCTAAAAAAAAAGTCCTTGCTAAAAACAAGGACTTATCTAACTATTATACAGAGTGCTTACGCACATTAATCTTCTTTATCTAAAGCTAAATGCAATACCTCCGGTAATTGTATTGTATTCCTGAATGGTATAATCACCAAATATCTTAAAGAAGCCTAGATTTAATCTGGTACCTAGAGTTGCACGAACACCGCTTGCATCAAAATCAACCGATACTGGATCTACAACAGTTTCCTTTATAGTTGCACCTGTACCTTCCAAAGTATATTCTAAATCGTAAGAACCTTTGATGTCCACATCCATTTTAGCAGTATTATAACCTACAGCACCGTAAAATTCTATCAATTTTAAATTTACCGATGCAATGGCCTGAAATGTATATGCATTGGTTTTGAATTCCATCATTTGCCCCGAACCATTTAATCCAGAATCTTCCTGAATATCATACTCTGCTGTTAATTGTGTGTATGCAATCAAAGCTGAAATATCAACTGGAGTTTTATCAATCTTCAATATTTTTGATAAACTTTTCTGAAGACCAATACCAAACATTCCAACTTCCAAATCAGAAGATCCTACTTTAGGTAAGTATCTTACTTTTAAATCAGAATTAATTCCTGGAATACCAATACCAACTTGCAGTGTTGCAGATGGAACTGCATTCATTGGTAGATCATCACCAATACCATCTGGCATGGTAAAATTTGTCAACTTAAAATCTCCCATATCGGTTTCAATTCTAGCTGCAAGAGTTGTATTGTTTTCTCCTCCCATCAGAGTTTGAATTTCTGAAGATCCACTTACCAAAGTGATGTTTGAATAATCACTTTCTACAAATTGAAACACCTCATCAGAGCTTGGCACCTGCGCCAAATTAGCAACCAAAGTAATGTCGAACCCAAGCTTTTTGTGAGTTCTGGCTGTTGAATACCAACCGTTATTTAATCCATACATAAAGCCTTTAGATACTGGATTTACGTATTTTTCGGTCAACTTCGAAGCATCCTCGGTTCCTGCTAACAGAAACTGTTCGATATCCTGCGATTTGCCCAGAAATGGTGCAAATAAAATAAGTAGTAGAATCAATTTTTTCATAGTATATAGATTTTAATTAGTGGTTTAAACAATACCTGCTAATACGGAACAATGCAAAAATTGTTTAAATATTATTAATAACATCACAGTTTGTCTGTTCATAAGAACAGATCTAAGTCTATCAATTAAGCCGAATGAGCATTAAAAAACCCTACCGAATTGGTAGGGTGATAATTTATCTTGGAAGTGTAAATTTATATTTTGCCTTAAACTTTCCTTTCGATATTCCAGCAAGTTTTCCTCTTAAAAGTCGCTTCTTAATTGGAGCACAATGATCGGTAAACATGATTCCTTCCAGGTGATCATATTCATGTTGAATTACCCTGGCAGCATAGCCTGAATACTCTTCTTCATGAAATTCCCAATTTTCATCATAGTATTCAATTTTAATGGATTCCGGACGCTTCACATCCTCATTTAAGCCAGGAACACTCAAACATCCTTCTGACATGGCCCATTCTTCACCGGTACGTTCGGTTATTTTCGCATTGATGAACATCTTTTTAAAACCTTCCAATTCTGGTTCTTCTTCAGCAAAGGTTGAACAATCAATCACAAACATTCTAATCGATCGTCCTACTTGTGGAGCTGCAAGACCTACACCATCAGCAAAGTACATGGTTTGCCACATATCTGCTTTAAATTTTTCCAAATCAGGATAATCCTTGTCAATATCTTTGGCAACCTTTCTTAAAACAGGATGACCATAAATCGTAATCGGTAATATCATTTTTATAATCTTATTTACGCTACAAACAATCTAAAACATGTTTCGTTTGGTTTCCATGTACGATTGTAAAATTATTGTGGCACTCACCTTATCAATCATAGCTTTATCCTGACGTTGTTTCTTTTTTAAACCTCCATCAATCATAGTTTGAAAAGCTATTTTTGAAGTAAATCGTTCATCAACCATTTCAACAGGAATATCAGGAAACTTCTTCTTCAATTTTCCTAAAAACGGCTTCAGGTATTTCATCGATTCACTATCCTCGTTATTCAACTGTTTCGGATAACCAACAACGAAAAGCTCTACCTCTTCATTTGTCATGTATTTTTCCAAATAGTCAAGCAAATCCTTGGCAGGCACAGTATCTAATCCATTTGCTATTATTTGCATAGGATCGGTTACTGCCAAACCAACTCTTTTTCTTCCGTAATCAATTGCTAAAATTCGTGCCAACAGATATTATTTATAATAATTTTGAATTGCAAAGATATAAAATCCATTCAGAATTTTATCTGTTCGACAAGATTTGGTGGTATTATTAAAGGATAGGCTTATTTACTCTCTAATTGGAAGATATCATTTAATTCCTGTACCATTTCAACTCTATCTAACTGCAGAGCACAAAATGTATTGTACACAGAAACAAAACAATTATTTCCAAGAATTAATCCTTTCTTCCGAATTTCTTCAGTAATGGTTCCATTTAAAAGTGGAGTTTCACTTATAAGTATAGGAATAATATCAACTTCGTTCTTGTGAATTATATATAAACCAGGACGATTTTTAATCTCATCCAAATTTGAAAAAGGTCCACGAAATGAAAAACGTCCTATCTGAATTGCCATATTACTTTCTTTTAAACAAAAAATCAGGATTGCTCCTGAATTTGAAAGTAAGAATAATAACTTAAACTACTTGTATATAGACCTGTTTTTTATAAAAATTATTCCCAAATGAACAGATAAGCAATAGTATTCTTCTTTTAAATACCTATAGCTATAAATATTATTTATTGCCTCCCAAAAGGCGAATTACCTCTTTCAAGGTCTCATTTTCTGTAGTTAGTTCTTCAATTTTAGGATCGATAGGGTTCTGGACTGTAAGATGATTGCCTAATATCTTAAAAAAGTTAACTTGAAGAATCTCGCTGATTTGAGCCAAGCGATCTGTTTGGATACTGGATTTTTTGAATGTATTGTAGGTAGCATTTAAACTTAGATCAAGTTTTTTGGCCATTGCTGATATGCTTATTTCCTGCTTTTTCATTTCGGATAATATCAGCTCGTTGATTGGGATGTTTTTATTCGAAGTCATATTTAAATGTAAGGAATAATAATTCGTTCTTTAAAGAACATTCCTGAACTTTTATACTTGTACATTACTCTATTGTAGTATTTTTTTGAATACATATACAACTTTTAACCATTATAAGATAATATATTTAGATTATATGGTATTTGATTCTACTTTTACGACTTTTAATCACCTCTAAATAGTTTCACATTACTTTTATATGGCGATATATTGCATCACTAAGGTAGTATAATACATTCTTATGGTGATAGAATACATATACATGGTGGTAGCATCAATTCATTGTTAGGTGGGATTGGGTTAGGGATTGAAGAGGAAACCCCACAGTGTAGCTAAAAACACTTATAAAGTTTATGAATTGGCAAGAACATGTGTTTAGTGTAGAATCGTAGAAAGAGAGTTTTGAACGAGGAGTTGAAACGAAAAGCCCGACCTGAAAGGGACCCCCCTAAAATGATATTAGAAAGGCTGCCTCAATGTGGACAGCCTATGTGATTTTCTATAGCTTAGATTATAAGAAAAACCACAAAACTGATGGTATCAACACTCCAAGCAGTGCCAATTTCCAACCTCTATTCTTAAAGCCATTTCTTCCTTTTGTAATCACCAAGCCTGTGATACATATCAGCAATACACATATGGCAAAAATATCGGAATACCAAACCCAAGCATCACTTGCCGATTTGTGTAAATCGACCATTTGTCCTAAGATTGGACGTGTACGGAAACTTTCAATCTGACCTTCGCCGGTAAATGGATTAATATAAGCATAAGCATTGTCGAAATAGAGATTATATCCACCTCTTCTCCATGCTGTTCCATTCAATTTTAACTCAATGCCTTGAGTTTTTAGAGCTTTTTGAAAAAACTCATCCGAAATAGCGTTTTTATCTTTGGGCAAATCAAATTTCACATCCACGGCATCGTATACATAGTCACGCGGATCCCAGGAATGACGATGATTTAATGCAATTCCAGAAATTGAAAATGCCATTAATAGTCCGGCATAAAAGTAAGAGAAATCTCTGTGCCAGTTTCTAAATTTCAGATTCCAGTTCATATTATAGTATCTTTCTTTAAATTTTACAGATTACAAAGAAATAAAAAAGTACTCTATTCTAAATCATATCTTTTAGTGATTTTTTAATTTAGAAATTGGGTTCATTACTAGTTGGTTTTCTAATTATAATCGATTTACAATTCGATTAAGTCAGCTTTGCCAGACTGGATTTCAAACTTCCATTTGAACACTGCGAAATACATTCAACCAAACTTTGAATCGACAACTGCATACACTTTGAGACAACAACTGCATACACTTTGAGACAACAACTGTATGCACTTTGAGACAACAACTGTATGCACTTTGAGATGCTGAGTGCGGATACTCTTTAAATCTGTAGATAATATTAATATGAATAAAAAAGTAAAAGGCCACCTCAAAAGAGGCACCCTTCTATATATAAATCGATATTTCTATCAGATTATCTCAAGTTTGCTTGAGCAGCAGCTAAGCGTGCGATAGGCACACGGAAAGGAGAACATGAAACGTAATCCAATCCTGTTCTGTGACAGAACTCAACTGATGATGGCTCACCCAACAATGATTGCGCTCACCACAGATACCTACTGTCTGTCATAAATTTCATTTTACCACTCAAGCCGTTTGGCTTTTACTTTTCTCCTTTGATGAGAAAAGTAAACAAAAGAATCAAGTCAATCCGATACTGTTCGGTTCTCCGAATCAACTGTGTGACTCGAATCGCGTCGGATTGACAGCTCCCGTTCGAAAGTAATTACAGACGAAGTAATACATTAAAAAAGGCCACCTCAAAAGAGGCAGCCTTCTATATATTAAATCGATATTTCTATCAGATTATCTCAAGTTTGCTTGAGCAGCAGCTAAGCGTGCGATTGGCACACGGAAAGGAGAACATGAAACGTAATCCAATCCTGTTCTGTGACAGAACTCAACTGATGATGGCTCACCACCGTGCTCACCACAGATACCTAATTTAAGATCAGAACGAGTTGCACGACCTTTGTTAGCACCCATTTCAACTAATTGACCAACACCTGACTGATCAAGAGCCTGGAATGGATCTTGCTTCAAGATACCTTTCTCGATGTAGATTGGTAAGAATTTACCAGCATCGTCACGTGAGTAACCGAATGCCATCTGAGTAAGGTCATTAGTACCGAATGAGAAGAATTCAGCTACTTCTGCAATTTCGTTAGCAGTTAATGCAGCACGAGGAATCTCAATCATAGTACCAACCATGTAGTCAACTTCAACTCCTTTTTCTTCGAATACTACCTTAGCAGTTGAGCGGATGATTTCTTCCTGCATTTTCAACTCTTTGATAGTACCGATCAATGGAACCATGATTTCTGGTTTTGGATCAAGACCTTCTTTCTTCAAATCACAAGCAGCTTCGATAATAGCGCGAGCCTGCATTTCAGTGATCTCTGGGTAAGTATTACCTAGACGACAACCTCTGTGACCTAACATTGGGTTGAATTCGTGAAGAGATTCAACTTTTTCTTTAATCACTTTTACATCGATACCAGTAATTTCAGCCATTTCTTTCTGAGAAGCATCATCATTTGGAGTAAACTCGTGCAATGGTGGATCTAGTAAACGAATAGTTACTCCGAAACCGTCCATAGCCTTCAAAATTCCGTAGAAGTCTTCACGCTGGATAGGTAATAATTTAGCTAATGCTTCTTTACGACCTTCAACATCTTCAGCAAGAATCATCTCACGCATCTTCCAGATACGATCTCCTTCGAAGAACATGTGCTCAGTACGAGTAAGACCGATACCTTTAGCACCGAAGTTACGAGCTGTTTGAGCATCTGCTGGAGTATCAGCATTAGTTCTAACATACATACGAGTGTTAGCTTCTGCAAGATCCATGATCTTACCGAAATCACCATCCAATGAAGGAGTGATAGTAGCTACTTCACCTTCGTAAACAACACCAGTAGAACCGTTCAATGAGATGAAATCACCTTCTTTGTACTCAACTCCGTTAATTGTCATTACTTTACCAGAAACAACAAGACCAGCAGCAGAAGAGATACAACATTTACCCATACCACGAGCTACTACAGCTGCGTGAGAAGTCATACCACCACGCTCAGTTAAGATACCAACAGCAGCGTTCATACCTTTCAAGTCTTCTGGAGAAGTCTCACGACGTACCAAGATTACTTTCTTTCCATCTTCAGCCCAAGCTTCAGCATCCTCAGCAGAGAATACGATCTGACCTGTAGCAGCACCTGGAGATGCAGGAAGACCTTTAGAAAGTTCTTTTGCAGCAGCAAGAGCAGCAGTATCGAATACTGGGTGCAATAACTCATCTAATTTGTTTGGCTCCTGACGTAATAAAGCAGTCTTCGCATCGAAGTAACCTTGCTCCATCATATCAACAGCAATCTTAACCATAGCAGCAGCAGTACGCTTACCGTTACGAGTCTGCAACATCCAAAGTTTACCATCCTGAATGGTGAACTCCATATCCTGCATATCTTTATAGTGATCCTCTAATTTTTGCTGAACAGCATCTAGTTCTTTGTAAAGCTCAGGCATAGCTTCTTCTAATGAAGCAAAGTTAGCAGCACGGTCAGCTTCAGAAGTACCGTTACGCTCAGCCCAACGCTTAGAACCAATAGTAGTAATTTCAAGTGGAGTACGAACACCAGCAACAACGTCTTCACCCTGTGCGTTGATCAAGTACTCACCATTGAATAAATCTTCACCAGTAGCAGCATCACGAGAGAAACATACACCTGTAGCAGAAGTTTCACCCATGTTACCATATACCATAGCCTGAACGTTTACAGCGGTTCCCCACTCCTCTGGAATGTTCTCCATACGACGGTAAAGAATTGCTCTTTCAGTATTCCATGAATCGAATACAGCGCAAACAGATCCCCAAAGCTGATCCCATGGATTAGTTGGGAAATCTTTTCCAGCCTTAGCTCTAACTACAGCTTTAAAGTCTTCAACAACTGCTTTCAAATCTTCAACAGTCATATCAGCATCAGAAGCGTAACCATTAGCTTCTTTTACTTTATCTAAAACTTGCTCGAATGGACAGTGCTCACCTTCTTCAGCTTCAACACCCATTACTACGTCACCGTACATCTGGATGAAACGACGATATGAATCGTAAGCAAATTTTTCGTTTCCTGATTTTTCAGCAATAACTTTTACTGTCTCATCATTCATACCAAGGTTCAAAACAGTATTCATCATACCTGGCATAGAAACACGAGCACCAGAACGAACAGATAACAACAATGGGAAAGAACCATCGTTAGAATCAAATTTAGCGTTCATTGCTTTTTCTGTTTCAATAACAGCAGCCTCAACCTGACCTTTAATCATTTCTACAACAGCATCTTTTCCTTGCTTGTTGTATTCAGTACAAACTTCAGTAGTGATAGTGAAACCTGCTGGCACAGGAACACCGATTAGGTTCATTTCTGCAAGGTTAGCACCTTTTCCTCCAAGCAGATTTTTCATATCTGCTTTACCTTCGGCCTTACCGTCACCAAAAGTATAAACGTACTTAGTACTCATAATTATCGCTTTTTAGTTTTAAACGTTAAAGTCCCAAACAACAGGATCCTTAACAACAATTATATTATTAGCTTCTATTTATTTAAAACAATAAATTTAAAGGGATTAAGCATGATTTTTGTCATGCGAAAATACGCACACAAAAGTAGTTTTCTTTTTTTAATTTTAAAAATATAATTGCGTCATTTCGGATGCTTTTCTATAGTTTTTTTTTATGCACGTACACTTTTCTTTTTCAAACGTTTGCGAAAAATTAAACATCTATTTTTAACACTTATATTTCACAAAAAAAGCCTGCCAATGGGCAGGCTTTTATGTTTAAACAATCAGTATTTTATCTCATCAAATTTTTATTAATAACTTCTTCAGGATGCAAAAGAAAATCAAGATATTGAGCTCTGTAATAAACATCTGAAGCTTTTAATTCTTTATCAGATAATTTGCCTCTAAATTCATCAACAGACTTGTATCCTTTCTTATCCATCCATTCTTCAAGTTCATATAATACCTTTTCAATAACTACTGGAGTATTTTTATACAAAGAGCTAACCATTTGAACTGTTTTTGCTCCACTTAAAAGCATTTGCAGTACATCTGTAGATCCATAAATACCATTGGCTCCACACAAATCTCCCATAACTTTACCATGAGTAAGACCAACATATCTTAAGCCTAATTTAAAATCACCTGGATTACTTAGATTAAAATTTGTAACATGAGCTTCTGTTTCAACATCAATTTCTGGTTGGAAAAGACGATTGAATAAAATGAAAGCTGAAGCACCAGCTTTATCTAATCTCTGAACAAAATTTAAGATATTGGTATAGTATGGACTCAATTTAATTGAAAATGGAATAGAAAGTCTTTCTTTTAAAGTCTTTACAATTTTAACTTTTTCCTCTTCCATTTGCTCTGCAGTTTTCTCACCATCAATTGGCATCTGGTAAAAGTTTAGCTCTAATGCATCCACTCCTACATCTTCCAATTCTTTAGCATACTCGAACCAAGTAACATCGTACAAACAATTCAAACTTGCAATTACTGGAATATTTACATTCTCTTTAACCTCTTTTAGCTTAAGCAAATGGGCTTTAGGACCCGCATGTTCCAATGCTGGAAACAGTGAAGTCATCTCAGCATTACGATGTGCGTATTCATCCAACTCATCAGAAAGCTGTGCACGTTCCATAATAATCTGCTCTTCAAATAGAGATTTATACACAATGGCAGCTGCTCCTGCCTCTTCAAGATCTTTAGCTCCCTCAACGGTAGCTGAAAGGGTACAAGCCCCTACTATAATGGGATTTTTTAAATTTAACCCCATGAATTCAACGTTTAAATTTGCCATATGATTTTGGATTAAAAATTTATTGGGTATAAATAAATATAAGAAATGAACTTGAAAATTTCAACTCTATTTTCATTTTCAACAACCTGAATATCACAATAAATCACACACTCCCCTTTGAATATAAGACATACAAGTCTTATATTTTTTTTAAAATAAAGAAAGGCAGAATGGTAAGATCCACCAACTTACCATTCTGCCTTTCCGATCCGGAGCTATGCTTTAGGATCTCTAAAATCATAACAATTATCACATATCTTTGGCCTACGAGTCACTGAGTATAATCATGTATCCCATTTTTGGATGTGCAGAACATTGATAGTACAAAGTATCAGGATGATTTGAATTTGGTGTAAAACTCAATGTCCCGGTTTGGGTTTTGCTTCCTGTTACACCATTGCTTACTTCTCCTGCTCCTACTCCTGTATCATCTATACTAATATAAAAAGGGTGAGTGGGCGTATTGATATCAAAAACGTATTTAGTACCACGAGTCAAATTCAATTGACTTCCTTCAGTACCATTAATAGTATATCCAATTAAGCTTCCCTCTTCAAACCATGGATGACTTGAAGTTTTGGTAACGGTTCTTACCGTAAAATCTATCATTGGATCTGGATCAGGATCCGGATTTGGCATCATTCCTCCATCATCACTACTGCCACCGCATGAATATATCATTAGCAGAATAAACCCAAATAAAATATATCGCAACTTTTTCATAACACTCCTAAATTAATGTCAAGAAAAAAGTTACGACAATCCGTTTTTTTAAACTGTCATTTGCACGACAGATTAAACGAAAAAAGAGGCCCTAAAAAGAGCCTCTTTCTATATAATTAGATTAAAAACTTATGCAAGTTCTTTTTCTTCTTCAGAATAATCTAATGAAGCTTGACGCTTGTAAGCTTTATATCTCCACTTCGCATTCTCTTCAGCAGCTACGAATAATTCCTTAGCTTCTTCTGGGAATGATTTCTGTAGAGAAGTATAACGTACCTCACCTAATAAGAAATCCTGGAAGTTTTCCCACTTAGGTTCTTTTGAATCAAGAACGAATGGGTTCTTACCTTCTGCTTCCAACATAGGGTTGTTACGATACAAGTGCCAGTATCCAGCTTCAACAGCTTTTTTCTCTTCAGCTTGTGATTTACCCATAGATGCTTTCAATCCGTGAGAAATACAAGGAGAATAAGCGATGATCAATGATGGTCCTGGATAAGCTTCAGCTTCTTTCAATGCTTTGTAGTATTGAGCCTGGTTTGCACCCATTGCAACCTGAGCTACATAAACATATCCGTAAGACATTGCAATCATACCAAGGTCTTTCTTTCTGATACGCTTACCAGCAGCAGCAAATTTAGCTACAGCACCAACAGGAGTTGATTTAGAAGCCTGTCCACCAGTGTTAGAGTAAATCTCAGTATCCATTACCAATACATTTACATCTTCACCAGAAGCCAATACGTGATCCAAACCACCGAAACCTATATCATAAGCCCAACCGTCACCACCGAAGATCCAGATAGACTTCTTCACTAAGTATTGCTTCAAGTTCAAGATTTCCTTAGCAACTTCGTGAGTTTCGTTAGCTAAAGCAGCTTCAACTTTTGGAGAAGCAACTTCTGAAGCATCAGCATTATCTTTTCCTTCTAACCACTCAGCAAATGCAGCTTTAGTTGCATCGTTAACAGCATCCATGTTCTCTTCCATGCGCTGAGCAATACGAGCACGCATTTTGTTAACACCTTCTGCCATACCGTAACCATACTCAGCGTTATCTTCGAATAGAGAGTTAGCCCAAGCTGGACCTTTACCGCTCTTATCGTTCTTACAGTATGGAGTAGATGGAGCAGAACCACCGTAGATAGAAGAACAACCTGTAGCATTAGCCACAATCATTCTCTCACCGTACAATTGAGTGATTAATTTGATGTATGGAGTTTCACCACAACCAGCACAAGCTCCAGAGAACTCGAATAATGGCTGAGCGAACTGTGAGTTTTTCACGTTGTTTTTAGGAAGAAGCTCTTTGTAACCTACTTGCTTATCCATGTAGTGCCATCTTTCTTTCTCAGCATCCTGAGTTTCAAGGTGCTTCATTTCAAGAGCCTTAGCTTTAGGAGCTGGACAAACGTCAACACAGTTACCACAACCTGTACAATCCAGAGGAGCAACCTGAATACGGAAGCTTAATCCTTTAAGATCTTTACCAGTAGCTGGCTTAACAGCAGTTCCAGCAGGAGCAGCAGCAACTTCTTCTTCTGTTAACAAGAATGGACGAATAGCAGCATGAGGACAAACGTAAGCACACTGGTTACACTGAATACAAGTTTCTTCTTTCCATTCAGGAACGCTAACTGCGATACCACGCTTTTCATATTTAGTTGTACCAGCTGGGAAAGTACCATCTTCTCTACCCTGGAATGCAGAAACTGGAAGATCATCACCAGTTTGAGCGTTCATAGGATCACAAACATTAGCTACGAACTCAGGACGACCAGTTGAGTCTGTCTTGAATCCTTCTGCTTCGATGTTTTTCCATTCAGCAGGAACTTCAACTTCAATTACATTTTCACCACCAGCATCAACAGCTGAGAAGTTCATGTTAACAACTTTTTCACCTTTGTTACCATATGACTTCACAATTGCTTTCTTCATTTCTTCTACTGCCAATTCGAATGGAATTACGCCAGTAATTTTGAAGAATGCAGCCTGCATGATAGTGTTGGTTCTTGTACCAAGACCTAACTCTTCACCTAATTTAGTACCATTGATGATATAGAATTTAATATCATTTTCAGCAATGTACTTCTTCATGTGATCAGGTAAGTGCTTCTTAGTTTCCTCTACATCGTAGATAGAGTTCAACAAGAATGAACCACCTTTTTTCAATCCTTTCAATACATCGTATAAGTATACGTATGCAGGAACGTGACATGCTACAAAGTCAGGAGTAGTCACAAGGTAAGTAGAACGGATTGGATCATCACCAAAACGAAGGTGAGAAGCAGTAAAACCACCTGATTTTTTAGAATCGTAAGCAAAATAAGCTTGACAATACTTATCAGTTGCACTACCAATAATCTTGATTGAGTTTTTGTTAGCACCTACAGTACCATCAGAACCTAAACCATAAAATTTAGCTTCATATAATTTTTCAGAGTTTACTTTCAACTCAGCTTCCAAAGGAAGAGATTTGAATGTAACATCATCTACAATACCTAAAGTGAATTGGTTTTTAGGTTCGTTCATTGCTAAGTTTTTGTAAACAGCAATAATTTGAGATGGAGTAACATCTTTAGAACCTAATCCGTAACGACCACCAACTACGATAGGAGCGTTTTCTTTTCCGTAGAATACTTCTCTTACATCAAGATACATTGGATCTCCATTAGCACCTGGCTCCTTAGTTCTGTCAAGAACACAAATTCTCTTCACAGATTCAGGAACAACGCTTAAGAAATGCTTAGCTGAGAATGGACGATATAGGTGTACACCAACCATACCAACTTTTTCACCATTTGCAATCTTGTAATCAATAACCTCTTTGATAGTTTCTGTTACAGATCCCATAGCGATGATGATGTTTTCTGCATCTTCAGCACCATAGTAAACGAATGGCTTGTATTCTCTACCAGTTAACTTGGTAATTTCGTTCATATAACCTTCTACGATTTCAGGTACTTTTTCGTAGAATGGGTTTGCAGCCTCACGAGACTGGAAGTAGATATCTGGGTTTTGAGCAGTACCTCTAGTTACAGGAGATTCTGGATTCAAAGCACGGTTACGGAACTCTTGAAGAGCTTCCATATCTACCAATTCTTTCATATCGTCAGCGTCAACAGCTTCAACTTTTTGAATTTCGTGAGAAGTACGGAATCCATCGAAGAAGTTGATGAAAGGAACGCGAGACTTAATTGCAGTAAGGTGAGCAACTGCAGAAAGATCCATAACTTCCTGTACAGATCCTGATGCCAACATAGCAAAACCAGTTTGTCTTGCAGAATAAACATCTGAATGATCACCAAAAATAGAAAGTGCCTGAGCAGCCAATGCACGTGCACTTACGTGGAATACACATGGTAATAACTCACCAGAGATCTTATACATATTAGGAATCATCAACAATAATCCCTGAGATGCAGTATAAGTAGTTGTTAAAGCACCAGCTTGTAAAGAACCGTGAACTGCACCTGCAGCACCAGCTTCTGATTGCATTTCAACTAGACGAACAGTTTCGCCAAAAATGTTTTTTCGACCTTGTGCAGCCCACTCATCAACATTCTCAGCCATAGGCGAAGAAGGTGTGATTGGGTAAATACAAGATACCTCACTAAACATATATGCTACGTGAGCGGCAGCAGCATTACCATCGCAGGTAATGAATTTTTTTTCTCTTGCCATTTTACTCCTCCAATTAATTTTAATTAATGGTAGTTTAATTTATTTCTGTTATTTAATTCTCTAATATAAAAAACCGAACAACCATAAAGGAATTTTATTTCCTTCACCACGTTCGATCATGTCGGCGGCCTCAAATAAGTCTTCTGTTCTAATATTAGAATCAGACAAATTCAAATTGCCTGTAATTTTAAAATTGTATTTATCATTCACCAAAAAGTGTCCCATATCCGTACTTGTAAAAAGCCTTGTTGGTGCTACCTGATTGTAAAAAAAGGTTTCACGCAAGTTATCCTGATCGATATTCTCAGGAGATATGGCATACAGTAAATTGGTATTGTGTAAATATACCTTGTTGGGCTTCTTAGATGAATCTTTATAGCTATCCTTCGAGTTAAGCAAACGAATTAATCTTGCATTTTTCAAATATCGCAAGTAATTCATAATCGTAGCTCTTGAAGTTTCCACATCGTTTGCCAACTTGCTAACATTTGGCTGAAATGGCACATTGCTCGAAATGATATAAAGTAGCTTCTTTAGCTTTGGCAGATATTTTAATTCTATTTGGTTCAAATACGTAATATCAAACTCCAACATCAGATTGATAATTTTCAACAAATTATCAATGAAACTTCTCTCTTCCTGATAACAGGGATAATATCCGTAACGTAAATAATCATTAAAATAAGCCAGAGGTCTTACTTTCTCAAGAATTTCATCGACAATCTCCTCGTGATTTTCGATAATATCTTCTAAAGAATAGCTCTTAAATTTGTTTCCAGTTTCGTGATTTAAAAATTCTCGGAATGATAATCCATTAAGGTAATATACATTCACAATATCTTTAAGTTCCTCGTTTGTTTTTACTCTTAAAATAGAAGAAGCCGTAAATATAATTTTTAAGTCACCACATTGCTCATAGCAAGTTTTTAAATCTTTTGCCCAATCAGGATATTTATGAATCTGATCTAACAATAACAACTTGCCACCTTTTTTATAGAATTCATCAACAAACGAAACCAGTCCTCTTTCGGTAAAGAACAGGTTGTTCATGTTTATATAAAGACATGATTTATCGTTTGCACAATTTTCTCGAACATAGTCTAACAGGAAGGTAGTTTTACCTACACCTCTGGCACCTTTAATAGCAATTAATCGTTGCGACCAATCAATTTGATCAGCCAATTGTCGACGAATATTACTCTTTTTGTTTTTCAACAAACTATTATGTGTCTGTAGTAAGGTGTTCATACTTCTTCGAAATTTACATGGCAAATTTATAGAATTAAAGCTTAATTTTGTAATCTCGAGATTACAAAAGCACCTATTTTTTGCTATTTATACTTATTTAAAATAACATGTCGCACAACAGCTTTCCCTTGCTATAACTGATCATTCCATAAAAAAGTATTATAAAAAAAAGAGGCCGTAAAATTACGGCCTCTTCTATATCATATTGTATTTGACTTATTTGTCGTTCATCGAAATCAAGAACTCCTCATTCGAACGAGTTTTTCTCATTCTATCGCTAATAAACTGCATAGCTTCTACAGAATTCATATCGGTTAAGAAGTTACGAAGTACCCAAATGCGATTCAACTGGCCTTCGTCCAATAGAAGATCTTCTCGACGTGTACTAGAAGCTGTAATGTCAACAGCAGGGTAAATACGCTTGTTAGATAATTTACGATCCAACTGAAGTTCCATATTACCAGTTCCTTTAAATTCTTCGAAAATTACTTCGTCCATTTTAGAACCCGTTTCTGTTAATGCAGTTGCCAAAATAGTAAGCGATCCTCCATTTTCGATATTACGAGCAGCACCAAAGAAACGTTTTGGCTTGTGAAGAGCATTTGCATCAACACCACCAGAAAGGACTTTACCTGATGCTGGAGAAACTGTATTGTAAGCACGGGCCAAACGAGTAATTGAATCAAGCAAGATTACTACATCGTGTCCACACTCAACCATACGTTTTGCTTTTTCAAGCACAATATTAGCAACTCTTACATGACGTTCTGCCGGCTCATCAAAAGTAGATGAAATTACTTCTGCATTTACACTTCTTGCCATATCAGTTACCTCTTCCGGACGTTCGTCAATCAGAAGAATAATCATATAAGCTTCTGGATTATTGGCAGCAATTGCATTTGCAACTTCTTTCAACAAAACAGTTTTACCTGTTTTCGGTTGCGCAACAATCAAACCTCTTTGTCCCTTACCGATAGGTGCAAACATATCAACTACACGAGTAGATAATGAGTTTGAAGAACCACTAGTCAGGTTAAATTTTTCATCTGGAAAAAGTGGTGTCAAATGATCGAAAGGTACACGGTCACGAATCACCTCTGGCAAACGACCATTAATCTTTTCAACCTTAATTAAAGGAAAATATTTTTCACCCTCTTTTGGAGGACGGATAGATCCATTAACTGTATCACCAGTTTTTAAACCAAATAGTTTAATCTGAGACTGAGATACATAAATATCATCCGGAGAATTTAAATAGTTATAATCTGATGAACGAAGGAAACCATAACCATCAGGCATTATTTCCAAGACACCAGAACTATTAATAATTCCATCAAATTCGAAAAGCTTTTCTTTCTCTCTTTTTTCGAATCTTTTTCTGTGCTGATTTTTATCCTGACGATCCTGTCTATCGTTTCTGTCAGTTCTTTCTTGCCTTTCAGGTTTCTCAGCTTTCTCGCCTCTTTCCTGCTTTTCTAGTTTTGGCTTTTCTTCTTTGGCAACAGGAGTCTCTTCTTTCTGAGTTTTAACCTCTTCTTTATTTTCAGCTTCAACCTTTACTGGTTCTGTTTTTTTCTCAACTACCTTTCTAGTGCGCTTTGGTTTCGCAGGAGCTTCCTCAGCTTTCTTTTCTTCAGGCTGAATTTGAGATGCTGCCTCTTTCACAACCTCTTTAACTGGCTGCTCTGTCTTTCTTCTTCTGCGTAGCTTAATTTTAGGCTGATCATCCTCAGTCTTTGTCTCTCCTTCTGATTTTTTAACTCTCTTACGAGGAGTCTTTTTCTCAGAAGATTTCATTTCAGAAGCTACAATCGCCTGCTGATCAAGAATCTTATAAATTAAATCTTGTTTTTTAAAAGATTCAATTTTCTTGATTTTAAGTTCTTTAGCGATTTCTCGCAACTCAGGCACAAGCTTCTTGTTTAATTCAAGAATATCGTACATATATAATTTATTAATATTTTTTGGGTAATGTTTTTAGATAGAATTGTATTTGAATCAATACGGAACCTGATCTTTCGACCTCTAAATGAGAAGAATCAATCGGAATTCAAATGCAATATTACGCAATTACTTATAATTCGCAAAAAATAATTGCAGAATAATCCTGAAAATGGAAATTATGATGATTTTCAGGATCAATCTGACACCTTAAATAAGTTCTCACGGATTTCTTTTTTTAAATCATTTTGCTATATTTAAATATTAATGACGGAGTTAGGCTTCATCATTTTATACCAAAATTCCACTATGAGACAGCTAAAAATTACCAAACAAGTAACAAACAGAGAAACTCCTTCCCTGGACAAGTATCTGCATGAAATTGGGAAAGTCGACCTAATTTCGGCAGAGGAAGAGGTTCAACTTGCCAGAAAGATAAAAAAGGGAGACAAAAAAGCTCTGGATCGGCTTATTAAGTGTAATCTGCGTTTTGTTGTATCTGTATCAAAGCAATATCAAAACCAAGGCCTTAGCTTGCCTGATTTAATTAATGAAGGAAATTTAGGCTTAATTAAGGCTGCCCAAAGGTTTGATGAAACAAGAGGATTTAAATTTATTTCTTACGCAGTTTGGTGGATTCGTCAATCAATTTTACAAGCCTTGGCTGAACAAGCAAGAATCGTTCGTTTACCACTAAATAAAATTGGTTCCATCAACAAAATCAACAAAACTTTCTCTCAGTTAGAGCAAGAGTATCAGCGAGAACCCTCAGCTGAAGAAATTGCCAATATTTTAGAAATGAGCCCAAAGGATGTAAAGGAAGCATTAAAGGCATCTGGTCGCCATGTATCTATGGATGCACCAATTAATCCAGAAGAGGAAAATACGCTTTACGACATCTTATTAAGCAATGATGAAATTAGTCCAGATAAGGCGTTAATTCGAGATTCGCTTAGAAAAGAAATAGAGCGATCTTTATCTACACTATCAAAACGAGAAGCCGCCATCATTCGTTTGTATTTTGGTTTAAACGGAAAACCACCATACTCATTGGAAGAAATTGGAAAGGAATTTGGATTAACTCGGGAAAGAGTTCGCCAGATTAAAGAAAAAGCCATTAAACGAATGAAGTCAACTTTTAGAAGCAAAATCTTAAAAACTTATTTAGGAGAATAAATACTTACATGATTGAATGATATTTAAAGGATAAGGGAAAAATTTCAGCATTTCTTTCTTATCCTTTTTTAATTATATCTTTGCGCCAAATTAAAATACTAATATTAAACAATCAGATGCAAACAATTATTTCACCATCCTTATTATCGGCAGATTTCACCAATCTGAAAGCTGACATTGAGATGGTTAATAAAAGCGAAGCCGATTGGTTTCACCTGGATATTATGGATGGTGTTTTTGTTCCTAATATCTCATACGGACTGCCAGTAGTACAACAAATCAATAAAATTGCTGAAAAGCCATTGGATGTTCATTTAATGATTATTGATCCGGATAGATATGTTGAGGCTTTTCAAAAAGCTGGAGCTGATTATCTAACTGTACACTACGAAGCATGTACTCACCTACACCGCACTGTACAAAACATCAAGCAACATGGAATGAAAGCTGGAGTTTCTTTAAACCCACACACTCCTGTATCTGTTCTTGAAGATATTATTCAAGACCTGGATTTGGTACTATTAATGAGTGTAAATCCTGGATTTGGAGGACAAAGCTTTATTGAAAACACTTATAAAAAAGTAAAGCAATTAAAAAATATGATTGCTGAAAAAAATGCCAATACAATAATTGAAGTTGACGGTGGTGTTAATTTAGAGACCGGAAAGAAATTGCTTGAAGCAGGAGCCAATGCACTTGTTGCAGGTAGTTTTGTTTTTGGAGCTAATGATCCAACACATACCATATCAAATTTGAAAAATTTATAATAATAAAAAAGACCAAATGAAATTCCATTTGGTCTTTTTGTTTTATACAGTTACGGCATCTTTGCCTTCCAGGTAATCCTGCAAATAAGCAAAATGCTTTGTAAGTTTTCCTTCTTTAGCTATGGTAGCTCGTTCTAAAATTCCTTCCGGGTCATCACCAAACAAAGCTTCGTAAACATTATCAGCCAAAGCTTCTCCAAAATCTATCGATGAATCACGAGGCAGTTCACCTGGTAAATTATCTACAGCCATAACCGTAACATTACGTTTGTCAACAAATGGAATGGCCTCTTCTTCACTAAACCTATCATATCCATAAAAAGAGGAAGCAATAGTAGAAGGTCTCAAAGTCGATGGCAATGGTCCATCAATATCACAACTAACATCTGCAACTACCGAAATTCTAAAATCATCCTCTTTGTAATCCTCAGGAGTTAGAAACCTTGGCGCTTTCGGATCCCAATAATGACATGCTATATATAAATCGGTAACTTTTGAAAATTTCTTAAATGTTGATTGGTACATCTCAGGATGATCGTAAAAATGCATTAAATCAAAATCCGAACCATCAATTCTTTCAACGTATTTATCGGGATCTATTCTGCACACTACAGGCTCATCATATTCTGTAGTTAAAAACTCTTCAGGATCAACTTCCTTCAAATTTAAAACTCGAATGGTTTGCATGGCCCCCATTGCAACTCTTCCTCCACCTGTTATCAGAATTTTAATTGGTTTAAGAGTAATCTTTTTTAAATGCCTGTACATTTCGTTCATATCCAAACATGTTCTTGCAGGAGGCAAATCGAAGAAATCCGTTCTCATTCCCCTGGCTCGCAAAGCCTTGTAAGCACCAACCACTCCTGCCCAATGTCCAAATGCAACAAGTCTCTGCCCAGATAAATTGGTTAAATATTCATAATCGATCAATGTAATGTTTCTTTTAATTACTTGTTGGAGCAATTCCCGATTATGAGCTTGCTGTTTTGCTGTATGCGAAAAAAATAGATAGGTTTTATTGGGAATTAAAGTGGGAATATTCACTTCCTTTACTCCTATCAAAATATCGCACTCTCTAAGGTCTTCAGTCAAAAAATAGCCTTGATCACGATACTCTGAGTCGGTAAAACATCTTATGTCACTAGGCTGAATAAAAATGCTTACATCAGGATATTTTTCTAATATTTTTAAACCTGTTACAGGTGGAATAGCCACTCTCTTATCTGGTGGATTTTTTGTTTCTCGAAGTACTCCTACTCGAATGCGATTCTTCATAATTAATATTTTAGAGGTGAGCCAAAGGTGTTCCTGATAATTCAATATAAACTACTATCAAAAAACACTATACTTATTTAAATTTAATAAACATTTAACAGATTTCAGAATTTTCATTAAAATTTTAACACACTATTCAATTACTGATTTTTAATCTGATACAAAAATGTTAGGATAAAAAAGATATTAAAGCAGCTATTTCTGATCCAATAAGTTTAACAGCTAAATGTTTTTTACTAATTTTGCATGAATTCTAGGGGCTGACGTGGTTTTGACAGCATGTAGAATTGATATGTAAGCATGTCGAGCGTTGTGATTCCAGCTCGTAAATATCGGATCTCACACTTTTTAATTGGCGAAAATAATTACGCTCTTGCTGCTTAATCGAATCATAGTAGATTAAAGCTTTATTGCGGCACAAGGTTGCTGCGACGAGACATCCCGCTTATGGTTCCACCTTGTTCCGGTAAGTATATGGGATGCTGACAATTCAGGGTTAGTTGATAATTTACTTCGGGTTATTGGCGAAATATAGAAGATAAGCTAAGGTCTCGGGTGTGCTTTCCCTATCCTTAGTCGAAAATCAATAAATCACTAAGCATGTAGAAAGCCTATTGGTCGCATGTTTGGACCAGGGTTCGATTCCCTGCAGCTCCACACTTTTGAGGTTAAATAGAACTAAAAGACTCTAAATCCACTGATTTACAGTCTTTTTTATTTCCTCCTATATCATTTAAACTCAATAAAAAGCAATAGATAAGTGAACTTTCTGGTGAGTAACTTCATTTTCTAAACCCACTCACCAGAAACTCCACAATAAACTGTATACGAGCGCATTAAAAGAAATCAACCTCATTATTTTCAATTGACATTCATATGATTTTTTCGTAATTTGAGTGAGTAAATCTCTTATTTTTCTTCTTTAAATTATGGAACAATTTTAAATGGAAGTACATGAACACCTTCATCCCAATAAACATCAGCTTTGTAATACGAAAAAGCAAATCCAAGACAAACCTTGAAAGTCCAATCTACATTCGCATTTCTGTAGAAAATGAACGCGTTGAAATATCTACTGGGAGATCAATTTCATCAGAAGATTGGGATAATAAAGCAGGAAAAGCTAATGCTAGAAAAAAAGGAGGCGTTCAGTTAAATAAATTTCTCGATGTATTAAAAAACAACATTTTTGATCATCATACCGAAATGATTAAAAACGGTGAACTTGTAACCGCAAAAAAATTAAAATTAAGATTTCTAGGAAAAGATGAAGAACAAAGAAGTCTTCTTCAAGTTTTCGAATACCACAACAAACAAATGCATGCTCTTATTGGAATAACATATGCAAAAGCTACTGCTAAAAGATATGATACAACCCTAGATCATATTAGAAATTTCATAAAGCATCAATATAAAATAAATGATATTCCTTTACGTCAAATTAAATATTCCTTTATTACAGACTTGGAGCATTATTTTAAAACTGTACGAAAATGTAATCACAACAGCTCTTTGAAATATATTAAAAACTTTAGAAAGGTGATAAATCTAGCTGTTAAAAATGAGTGGCTTGATAAAGATCCTTTTGCTAAATATCAAGCAAAACTAGTTGAAGTAAAACGAGAATTTATAACCAAAGAGGAATTACAAAGATTGGAAAATCTTAAAATAAAGATTAAACGTTTGGATATGGTTCGTGATATGTTTGTATTTGCATGTTACTCCGGCCTTGCCTATATTGATATTTCCAACCTTACCACTGATAACATCCGTATTGGTATAGACGGATATCAATGGATCATTATGGAACGAGAAAAAACAAAAACTCCATCAAATCTTCCTCTGCTTCCTAAAGCTGCTGAACTTGTGAAGAAATATGAAGATTTTCCAGGAAAGAAAACCGAAGACCATATTTTTCCAAACTTTAGCAATCAAAAATTAAATGCCTATTTAAAAGAATTAGCTGACCTGACATCAATCGATAAAAATATAACTTTCCATATTGCTCGACATACTTTTGCTACTACAGTAACATTAGCCAATGGAGTACCTATTGAATCTATTAGTTCAATGCTTGGACATAAAAGTATTCGAACTACTCAAATTTATTCTAAAGTGATTAATGAAAAAGTGAGCAAGGATATGAATAAACTTAAAAAGATGTTGAAATAATCGTTTTTTAAATCTTTTTTTCTAACACCAACCTCCAATCAATACTTTCTATCCTCTTATAAATTTTTCAACAATACATTACTTAAATTTATTTTGTAATAATTTATTTCCTATCATCTCCACAAAAAAGGCAAATAAATCACCCTATGGTTCCTGCTACCATTAAGAACCAGAACACTTTATTTTTTCCTGAAATTAAAAATGACACAATTCTTGGAATGGTAAAAATAATGGTCGATAATATTGTAATTGTATGTATACAGCCTATAATTCCAGTACTTTCACCTCGGTTCTGCGATTAGCCTGATGCTCTGCCTTACTACATTCTACACCATTGTAGCAATGATTAATCAATTTTGTTTCACCATAACCCTTGGCCACAATTCTATCTTTTGCAATTCCATTTTCAATGATGTATTTCACGGCAGATTTGGCTCGTCTTTCTGATAAAGCCATATTATACGCATCACTACCTCTTGAATCAGTATGGGAACTCAACTCAATTTTCAAACTTGGATTGTCATTCATTACCATAACCAACTTGTCAAGTTCCAAAGCAGCATCTGGTCTAATCTCAGATTTGTCCAAATCATAGAAAATATTCTCAAGCACAAACACTTTTCCTACCTCTACTTTATCCACCAATTTTTCGATATGTAATTTGTTGCCTTCAATATTAGAAGTGCTAAAACTTCCTGGTTCAGCAAAAACTCCTTCTTTGTGATACTCTATTGTGTATTCAGTATTTCGATCAATTGGACTATTTATATTTCCCTTGTCACCAGTTACAAGATCAACTATGTCTCCAGTGTTCATATTTACCAATCTGATATCCAAATGTGAAACCGGTGAACGATCTCCGCAATACAGTACAACTCCTGCTAATTCAAGGCTGTTATCTCTGGATTGATACAAATCGCAATGCACTTCAATCTGATCCTCCAATTCACCTCTGCCTACTAAGCCCGTTCCAATATTATACATCAACTTTTCAGACGTAAGTTTAAAATTCTGTACAGCATCTACTAAGAATTTAAATACTCCATCTGCTCCCGTATAAACTTCTTGAATTGCTTTACCGTTCTCATCAATTAATTTTACCATACTATTAGGCAGAATTTCATGAGTTTCATCATGATAAACTTTCCCTTTAATCAATCTTCTTACAATTTTAAACTTATAAATATCATCGTACGATTCACCTTTTACTCTATTCGAAGCCAAATAGCCATTACCATTTTTTAAAACGAAGGAAAAATCATCCTTAGCTGTATTTATTGGGTATCCCATGTTAATTAGAGTATCAGAATCAAGGTCTTTTATCCAGAAAATATCCAAACCTCCAAGACCGGCATGTCCTTTGGATGCAAAATAAAAGCTATTGTTGTTTGCAATAAAGGGTGACATTTCATTTTCTGGTGTGTTAATTGTATTGCCTAGATTGACTGGTTCGTTCCAACTTTCACCATTTCGTTCTGCATAATAGATATCTGTTCCTCCAAATCCACCTGGTCGATCGGAAATAAAATACAAGCGTTTCCCATCAGCCGAAAGACTCGGATGACCAGTAGAATATCTATCCATGTTAAAAGGCAAAAGTTTTGGGCTAGACCAATGCTCCCCTTCTTTCTTACAATGATAAAGCTTAATGCTAACTACTCCAGAATCATCTTTTTGAGCTCGTTTGCTGTCTGATACGTAGTTCCTTGTTAGAAACATTTCATCACCTGCTTTGTTAAAACATACAGGACCATCGTGATAATTCGTAGCTAGCCTGCTAGAAAGCAACTTCACATCCAGCAATTGATCTTCTTGATTGATATTGGCAACATATAGCCTCAAGTAATTTTGATCGTTCCAGCGGTGATTTCTTTTGATCAGTTTAGGCATTGCTTTCGCTGATGAAAACACAAGCTGGTCCTTGTAAAAGGCAGGACCAAACTCTGAAGCTTCAGAATTAATCAAAACTGGCGCTATTTGATAACGTGTGGAATCATCTCTTAAAGACATTAGAAAACGAGGATCTATTTTGCTTCTTGGCTTTGCATTTTCAAAAGCCAAATACTTGTCCATGTATATCTTTGCCTTATCGTATTTTTCATTGCTTTGAAGCGCCTTGGAATAATGATAATAATCTTCCGATTCGTTATCCGTAAGGTTAACCAATTTGGAATAATACTTTTCCATCTTAACCGTATTGTTCATCATCCGGTAAGAAACAGCCAATTGCCTGGTAATATATCGATTTAAACTGTCCTTCTTCCAAAGTATTTCATATAGGTCTACCGCATCACCATAGGCAAATGAATTAAAATATTTGTCAGCTTTCGATAATAATTGTGCCTGCAACTGAACACAAATCAGTGAGAAAACAAGACTGAGTGTTAATGTAAGTTTCTTCATCTTTCAATTCAGTATTAGGTTAAAAATATCTAGGTGTCATGATTTTTTTCTTGTTGAACTGGAAATCGAATGCTACCATAATCTCATGCGTTCCATTATTATATCTTCTCATTTCTGATTCGGTTAGGTCGAATGCATAACCAACACGCAATTGATCTGACAACTGGTAGTGAATTAAAAAACTCATTGAATCATCAATGCGGTATGATGTTCCAAGCCACAACTGATCGTAAAGTATGAAATTTACTGACAAATCAATTGATACCGGAGCATTCCAAACTATTTTAGACAAGATTGACGGCTTTAATTTGATATAGTCATTTAAATCGAATAAAGCTCCTGTTGTCACAAAATAGTGACGTTCCTTATATCCCAAACTGGTTGTGTTGATTCCATCATTGTCGTAATTATTCTTCAACATTCTTGGAATCGACACTCCCAAATAAAAACGATCGGTATAGTAATACAATCCCAAACCAAAGTTCAAAATGAACTGTTCCTCAAAATTCTGAGCAAAAGTTCCATCGTTCTGTTGATCTAAGGTTAGGTTCATTAAATCAATTTGGATCATATCAAATCCACCTTTCAAGCCAAAAGACAATTTTCCTTTTTCACCCAAAGTTAAATGATAAGCAAAATCAGTGTAAAAACTATTCTGTTTTACTGGTCCCAATTCATCATTAATAAAAGCAAATCCAGCGCCAATATCATACCTTGTAATGGGTGCACTTAAAGTTAAAGTACGCGATTTTGGAGCGCCATCAAATCCTACCCACTGTTCACGCGCCAAGAACATTGCACTCATCATATCAGTACTACCTGCATAAGCTGGATTTACAGTTAAAGGATTATGCATGTATTGAGTATACATTGGATCCTGTTGTGCTTTCCCCTGTTTAAAGCAAGGGAAAACCAACAAGAATAATACAACGTATTTTAGAGAATTAAATCTAGATCTATTCATAATGTTTTAATTAGTAGTTGATGTAAACGTAACCTTTAATCACTTTGGATCCATTACCAAGGTCAATAACGTAATAATATGTTCCTTCAGGTACAATTTTAGTTCCTACAGTCAAGCTATTTTTAGCTCTTCCATCCCAATCATTTTGATATCCAGAGGCTTTAAATATTTCATTACCCCATCGGTTAAATATTATTAACTTCGAATTCGGGAAGTCTTTTATACCCTTAATAACAAATTTATCATTTATGCCATCTCCATTAGGAGAAAACCCTTCTGGAATAGAAACATATTCAGCACAATCATCATACTCATCAATGTAATTGGCTATTCCGTCTCCATCACAATCACCATCACCTTCTTCTTCATCAGGATAACCGTCGTTATCACTATCAGTATCCAAATAATCCGGAGTTCCGTCTCCATCTGTATCAACAGGAGAGTCAGTACAAGGATTTGTTATTTGAGCTTCATCTTCGTCAGAGATACCATCATTATCGCTATCTAAATCCTGATAGTTTAAGTCAACATCTCCGTCGGTATTTAAAGTCAATGTTTCAATCGCATCAGGAATACTATCTTCGTCGGTATCCTTCGCTTCTATTTCAATAGTAACCGTTGCTACATCACACAATCCAGCTGGATCACAAATTCTATATGTAAACTGCTCAGTATTACAATAGCTACCTAAATCAGCGATATAAGATAAGCTTCCATCTGCGTTCACAACAACATCTCCATATTTAGGTTCATCTATGATATCAACTGATAACTGATCCCCATCTGCATCTACATCATTATCCAGTGCGGAAATAATAATTTCCTCGTTATCGTATGTATCTAACAGATCATCATTTGCTACAGGTGCATCGTTTATTCCAACAATGGTAATGGTAACTGTTGCCGAATTACTATTGGCAATACCGTCGGTAATACTGTATGTAAATGTTACTTGAGTTGTTTCTCCGGTATGCAGATAATCAAATTCTCCATTTGGATTAAATTCATAAGTTCCATTGGTATTTAAACGAACTGTTCCGCCTGCACTTAGTATTATTTCAGTTCCAATTTGTGTAGCTTCTCCATTGATTTCAACAACAGTTAAATCATCTAGATCTAAATCGGTATCGTTCGATAAAACATTACCCGATACAGAAGATTTTTCATCTGCTGAATTGGTATCATCAACTGCTACTGGAACATCGTTAATTGGACTCACCGTAATTGTAACAATTGCTGTTGATCGATCGCCATTTTCATCTTCAATGGTATAAGTAAAGCTATCAACACCATTAAAGTTATCGTCTGGCAAATAGGTATAATTGCCATCTCCAACTACCAATACAGTACCGTTATTAGGATTCGTAAAATCAACAACACTAACTGGAGCATCACCTAAATTGGTATCATTTGCCAATACATTTCCTCCAATCTCAGTATCCTCGGTAGTGGTATTTGTATCATCAACTGCCACAGGCACATCGTTAACTGGATTTACGGTAATGGTAACTGTAGCACTATCTCTGTCTCCATCAGAATCTTCCAAAGTGTATGTGAAAGTATCTGTTCCATAGAAATCTACATTTGGTGTATAAATGTACGTTCCATCAGGATTTACTACCACTGTACCATTTGAAGGGTCTGTATTTGAAACTACTACTACTGGATCATTAATGAAGTCTTCGTCGTTGGCAAATAAATTACCTGTGCTCACTTCTTCCTCATTAATCGTATCAAAATCGTCATTAGCTATTGGGTCGTAATCCAATGGATCAACAACAATGTAAACTGTAGCTGTAGACTCATCACCATCAATATCTCTTAAAGTATATTCGAATGAATCATTCCCAAAATACCCTTTGTTAGGAGTGTAAGTAAATGTTCCATCAGCATTAATAGATAATGCTCCATGCGATGGATTGGTATTTGATGAAATAATCACCGGTATATCTACCAATCGTTCATCATTGTCAAATACATTTCCACTTTTCGAAGAATCTTCTTTCAACCAAAGATTATCATCTACTGCAATTGGAGTATCACTAATCTGAGTAACAGTGATTGTTACGCTTGCTTGGTCACACTTCTGAATTAGTGGAGTAACTGGGTTATCGCAAAGCTGATAAGTAAAGCTAACCTCACCAAAGAAATCTGGGTTTGGTTCGTAAGTAAAGCTTCCATCGGCATTGAATACCAAATTACCATTAGATTCAGCTGTTCCTCCATCTACAAGAGTATAAATAAAGTTGTCTGATGCGTTATCTAGATCAGAATCTGCTCCATTTCCATTATCTATCTGAACGTTGCCACTTAACTGAGTATCTTCATCCATTGTAAACAGATCATCTTCAGCAACCGGACCATCATTCACCGCCTCAATCGTAATTGTAAACTCCTGAACATCTGAAGTATCATCACCTCCATTTGCAATACCTCCATCATCTGTGATATATACGCTTACAGTAGCTTCTCCAAACATATTTTCAGCTGGTGTGAAAGTTAAGTTTCCTGAAACATCTATTGCTGGCTGAACGCTAAATAAAGAAGGTGTATCATTCGACAAATGCAATATTATGACTTGTCCTGATTCGTCTGCTGGTCCTCTTGATTGCGTAGCAACCTGACCATTAATAATTACATCACCAATATCTTCACTTACCAGAATATCTTTTGGATTCATAAAGCTAAACGATGGTTCATCATTCACAGCTGTTATGGTAATATTCATTGTATAAGTTTCCGAACTGTATGCTATTCCATCAAACACCTTAAACTCAAAGGAATCATAATTCGTTCCATTTTCATTTAATTGTGCTTTATAACTTAGCTTACTGATATTAGCATTAGTGATTTCTAATCCAGAATTTACTGATGTACCTTCATATTCAAGTTCACCAACTGATTCTATACTTACTATCTTTATTCCAGCAAACGCATCACCTTCAGCATCCAAATAATTGGCTGAGAAATCAGACTCTATAAAGTTCAGCACCTGATCTTCTATACCTGTAACACTTTCATTATCTGCTGTAGGGAAATCATTAATCGTTAATGAAATCTCATCGAAATCATCAGAACATGCTCCAGTACCCAATCCTGTTCCAGTCATTCTAAGAACAACATTTTCATTAGTTATTGGAGTAAATATTGGGTTAAGAGCTGTTGGATCATCAAATGTTCCACCTGTACTTGTCCAAAGTATTCCAGCGTGATTTACAGCTACTGCTCCACTTACCTGATAAGTTTCATCCTCATTGATAATAGCTGTTTCGTCACCTGCATTTAGAAGTACTCTTGGCCAAATTTTAAGTATCATTACATCACTGTCAGTTCCGCTAATACCAGAAACATTTAAAGTAAGCTGAACTTCACCACTAGTTCTATCATCATCACTTGGGATATATACTGCATTTAAGACAGTAGCATCTGTAAATGTTCCAGAACCATTCGTTGTCCAAGTATAATTGCTTGCATTATTTTGTGTAGCTGTACTCAAAGTAACATCTGCATCCGAAGAACAAATTTCAAGATCATCTCCAGCAGAACAATCAATATCATTATCAATTATTGTTGCTGTAGCCGTTACCTGGCTTCCCAATACAGTTGTTGCATCTCCCGATGTTATACCTGTAAGTGTAAGGATTACAGTTTCCGAATCTTCAAATAAAACATCATCAATTACGAGAACATCTATTGTAGTAGATTTGCTACCAGCTGGAATAGTAACTGTTCCAGATAAGCTCGTATAGTCATCACCTTGTGTAGCAGTTCCGCTAGCAGTATAACTTACTACAGTCGCAATTGCTGAAGCCTTAGTTAAGGAAACCGTAAATTCTGCATTATTTACAGAAGGTGTACCTTCCTGCGAAGAATCATCGGTAGCAGTTATACTTACCTCAGTAGAATCATCATCTCCTAAATTCATATTAGCAGATTTACTTGCTGATATGGTTACAGCATTATTTGTTCCGCTTAATGTAACTACAACCTCTTCTCCACCTGTCTCAACTAATTCATCATCTATTACATCAATAGTAATACTTGTTTCTGTTGAATTTGCAGGAATAGTTAGAGTTTTAACAAGGTTAGAATAGTCTGTTCCCTCTGTAGCTGTTCCACTTACTCCAAATGTAATTTCAGTATCAATATCAACAGGATTAGTTAGAGTTACGGTAAACAATCCATTTGTTCCAGGCTCACTTGCTGATGTTGTAACTGCTATACTTACCTCTGAACTATCGTCATCAGAGATCGTTACTGTTGCCGAACTACTTGCGCCGATAATCGCTTGCGGATCACCCGAAGTAATACTTGTTAAAGTAACAATTACCGTCTCATCTGATTCCAATATGTTGTTATCAATTACCGATACATCAATGGTTCCATTGCTTGTATTGGCTGGAATCGTAATACTGCCTGTTAAAGTGGTATAATCTTCAACTGCCGTTGCACTTCCTCC
>NZ_RAPQ01000013.1 GCF_003610555.1 Marinifilum flexuosum
CATCATGCAAAATCGTGGCAAAACCACCCCTCTCCATCATGTCTTCCCTATCGCCATACCGTTGTAAAGCGGGTGCAAAGATAACGCATACTTTCTCACTATTCCAAATGAAAAATGCAAACTTTTTACCGCAAACATGCTAACAAGTTGATAGTCCGAGAGAAAAGATTCAGAAAAAAACATCAGCGAATGTGTTTTTTGATTGTTTTGAATATCTATTCGCTGATTTTTTCATGCACAATCATTCGAAACAATCCGGTAGGGATAGAAGCGGCATCCTTTTTCGAAGTATGAGAAAAAAATATAGCGTATAGCCCGGCCCGAAGGGTACCAGCATAATTAATGATGGTTTTCACTCTTTTTAACGAATGGAAATGACAGTTTTATTACAGATATACTATCTTCGTGCTAATAAATTGTTTTACACATTAATTCTCTGAAGGTGACAGATAGACTTGTTATTATCCCGACCTACAATGAAAAAGAAAATATTGAAGCCATTGTAAGAAAGGTGTTCTCGCTGGAAACAGCTTTTGATATTCTTGTAATTGAAGACAATTCTCCTGATGGAACAGCAGATATTGTAAAAGTTTTGCAGAAAGAGTTTTCTCAACTACACATTATAGAGCGAAAAGGAAAACTTGGCCTGGGTACCGCTTATATTACCGGTTTTAAATGGGCACTAGAAAACAATTACGAATATGTATTTGAAATGGATGCAGATTTTTCGCACAATCCGGAAGATTTGGTTCGTTTATATGATGCTTGCGCTAATCAAGGTGGTGATATGGCCATTGGTTCTCGCTATGTTTCTGGTGTAAATGTTGTAAATTGGCCTATGGGTAGAGTTTTGATGTCGTATTTTGCATCAAAGTACGTTAGAATTGTAACGGGAATGAAGATTCATGATGCAACTGCTGGCTTTAAATGCTACACCAAAAAGGTACTTGAAACCATAAATCTGGATAAAATTAGATTTAAAGGGTATGCTTTTCAGATAGAAATGAAATTTACTACGTGGAAATTTGGCTTTAATATTATTGAAGTTCCTATCATTTTTACAGATAGAACACAGGGAACCTCAAAAATGAGTGGTGGTATTTTTAATGAAGCTGTATGGGGCGTAATTAAAATGAAACTACGCAGCTTTTTTACCAAATACGAAAGATAGATTTTAAAATACTTAGAACTAAACAACCAAAATGTCGACTTATTTAATACAAAATGCCTTAATCATTAATGAGGGCAAGAAATTTGCCGGAAGTGTTCTGGTGAAAGATCAATTGATTGAAGAAATTTATACATCTACTCCTGAAAGGGTTGATTCATCGTGGAAAGTTATTGATGCTGGTGGAAAATTGCTAATTCCAGGTGTGATTGATGACCAGGTACATTTTCGTGATCCTGGAATGCCGCACAAAGGTGATTTGTATACCGAGTCGAGAGCTGCCGTAGCAGGTGGTACTACTTCGTTTATGGATATGCCGAACGTGAAACCACAAACAGTTACTCAAGAGCTACTTGCAGATCGCTACAAGCTTGGTGCTGAAAAATCGTTGGCCAACTATTCGTTCTACATGGGTGCCACCAATGACAATTTGGAGGAGATTTTAAAAACAGATCCTAAATCGGTTTGTGGAATTAAGATATTCATGGGATCATCAACAGGAAATATGTTGGTAGATGATATTGATACGCTTTCGCAGATTTTTGAAAAAGCGCCTCTTTTAATTGCGACGCATTGCGAGGACACTCCGATGATTGAAAAAAACCAGGCTGAATACGTTGAAAAATATGGCGAGGACATTCCAATGGAATACCATGGAGTGATTAGAAGTGCTGAAGCTTGTTACAAATCTTCATCGAAAGCTGTAGAATTGGCTAAAAAATACAACACGCGACTTCACATTCTTCATTTATCGACTGGAATGGAAATGGATTTGTTCGACAATTCGATTCCATCGAGGGATAAAAGAATTACTACTGAGGTTTGTGTGCATCACTTGTGGTTTGACGACAAGGATTATCTGACCAAAAAATCGAGAATACGTTGGAATCCTGCTGTTAAAACCAAGGCAGACCAGGATAAACTTTGGGAAGCTTTACTTGATGACAGGTTGGATGTAATTGCAACAGATCATGCACCACATACTGAAGAGGAGAAAGATGGCAATTATTTGAATTCAGCTGGTGGAGGTCCATTGGTTCAACATTCGCTTGTAGCTATGTTGGAGCAAGCTCGACGCGGCAAGATTAGTCTTGAAAAAGTGATTGAAAAAATGTGTCACACTCCTGCTGAGATTTTCCAGGTTGAAAAAAGAGGCTTTATCCGTAAAGGATATTACGCAGATTTGGTATTGGTTAATGAAGAAGATTGGACTGCCAACAAAGAAAACACATTATATAAGTGTGGTTGGACTCCTTTCGATGGAGAAAAATTTCAATACATGATTGAAAAAACTTTTGTGAATGGTAACTTGGTGTACGACAATGGTAAGTTTGATGAAAGCACGAAAGGCATGCGCTTAAGTTTCGATCGTTAACAAACACATTATATATAGAACATGAAAAAATTCTATTATACCTCTACAGCTCTGATCATTTCAGGGCTGTTTTTGTTTTCCTGCCAAAGTAAACCAGAAAATTCACCTGCAAAAACTAAAGGTGAGCTTATTGCTGATCCAATTACTTACGAGGTGATTGTAAAAAATCCTAATCCGGATGATGAATGGCTGAATGAATGCCTGGAGAATACCAATAGTTCCTACTTAATAGAGCAAGTTTTGAAAGAAGTACAAGTTGGTAATCTAAAAGCGTATGATTATTACGACAATCACGAATTATCCATTAGTGAAATCGAACAAATTATTACAGAAAATGATTTGAATGGGAGAACAGGCAAAATTCAGTTTGAAGAGAATTGGTATTGGGATAAAAATCAGTTACAACTTAAAAAGGAAGTTAAAAAGTTGATGTTTGGCTTCGAAATATTCGATACTACCGGAAAACTGAGAGGTTACAAAGCCAGTTTTGTGGTTGACTTACAAAAGTAGATGTTAAAACAAGTTACTGACTATTTTTTAATATGAAAATCGCTTTGATTTTAATACGAGGCGATTATTGACTTATGCAATGTGTATATATTTTCGTCCGAGGCCATTGTTAATGTATGCAATGGGTTTGTATTTTCATCCGAGCTAATTGCTAACTTGTGCAATGGGCTTGTATTTTCGTCCACACCCCATGTAAGTTACTTACACACCCCTCGTATTTTCGTTCGAGACCATTGTTGAAACATGCAATGGGTGTGTATTTTCATCCGAGCCGATTGCTAACTTGTGCAATGCGCTTGTATTTTCGTCCGAGACTATTGTAGATTACTTACATACCCCTCGGATTTTCGTCCGCACCTCTTGTATGTACGCTAAAGCATCAGTAAAATCAGGAATTTTATTTATAATGCCTAGTTAAATTATATTTATGAATTAGAAAGCGCAGTTCACCACAGCGGTTTGTTATTTCAATTCTCACCAACCATCGATAAAATGCTCTTTTGATCCACTGCAAAAAGTATTAGTTTTTGCTTTTTCCATTTTCTTCCTAAAGTTCGAAAGCATAATCAAGGTGAAAAAAGTACCTTTGCCTAACTTGAGAATTTCATTCTCAACTCCTAATCCATTACTCTCGATAGTAATCGGGACCATATGCATATAAAACGAACATGTAAAGTTTAAACACATGAAAGTACTATTTATAGATTCAACACACCCTCGTTTATTGGAGATGCTTCAAAATGCAGGCTTCGACTGTACTTATGCTCCTGAAAAGAACAAAGAGGAACTACTTGAAATATTTCCAGAATTCGATGGTTTTATCATTCGAAGTAAATTCAAATTGACCAAAACAGAACTTGATATCGCTTCCAATCTAAAATTTATTGGTAGAGTTGGTGCAGGCCTGGAAAATATTGATGTGGAATATGCAGAAAGCAAAGGCATAAGATGTTTTAATGCTCCGGAAGGAAACCGAGATGCCGTTGGTGAACATGCCGTAGGAATGCTTTTAACTCTTTTCAATAATTTGTGCCGCTGCAATTGGGAAGTTCGCAATGGAATGTGGAGACGAGAAGAAAACCGCGGCATTGAAATCATGGGCAAGACCGTAGGGATTATTGGATATGGAAACATGGGTGGAGCCTTTGCGCAAAGACTAAAAGGATTTGGCTGTAATGTAATTGCCTACGATAAATACAAGTTTGACTATACCGATAAATATTGCCAAGAAAAGCAATTAGAAGATTTGTTTGAACAATGCGATATTTTGAGTTTGCATGTTCCGCAAACCGACGAAACCATGTTTATGGTGAATGATCAATTTCTAAATCAATTTAAAAAACCAATTTTCTTGATTAATACTGCACGTGGAAAAGTGGTTCGTATTGCTGATTTGGTAAAGAATCTAAAATCAGGACAAGTTAAAGGAGCTTGTTTGGACGTATTGGAATATGAAAAAACTTCTTTCGAAGATTTGCATGCATCAGAACTTCCTGCTGAATTTCAATATTTAATTGAAGCTGAAAATGTTTTATTGAGTCCACATGTTGGTGGATGGACCCATGAATCGAACATTAAACTTTCTGAAGTTACTGCACAAAAAATAATTGATGAATTTGCATCATAAAAATCAAAAGCCTCAAGTCTAAAGATTTGAGGCTCTCTCTTATTATTTATAAGTCTAATTCAAAATTGTGCAACCAAATCCGGTTCTCTCATAAAAACTGATTGCTTTTGCAATTGCTCTGCCAAATCATACAAAATTTCAATCTCCGATGAATTGGTAAACCAATTCTGACTTGTATATATTCCTATATACGATCTACCTTTTAACTCTGGCATAAAATCAAGATTTAGCATGTTTATCCCAACTCTTAGTCTAGCATCAAAATCAAAAACTTTTAAGATCAAATTCTGAATCTTGTCATTGGTAAAAATCTTATTAGTACCAATTGCTGTAAACTCATCGAACACTACCTGAGAATCAAACGAATCAACACCTGTTTTGTAGTATTGTTTTTTCCCAAACAGACTCATTTTATCGAACATGTGTTTTTTTCGAACACATATTTTTGTCTCATTTGAAACATCAATAGGAAAAAAAACACCACTATATACTGAATAATTATCCAATTTACGAGAATCTTCAAAACAAGCGAAAAAGACTCTTTTGTAATCATTATCAGGTATGCTTACAAATCTTCGGTGGAAACTTACAGGGTGTAGTGCATTAGAAGGATACGCTTTCTCGCTAAAATCAATTTTACGATGCGTTTTAAGAGCAAAATCTTTTAATTTTTCAATAACAGATTTTTCTTTTTCCATGTGGTAGCTGTGGTTTTAAAGATTAAAATTTATCTAGACATTAATATACTTCAATTTCAATTCAGAATCAAAACACATTATTAACAGACTATTAGCAACATTTCAAAAATGTAATATTTAAACCCAAGCTCCACAATTTTTCCATCTAAAATCCATACGCCATTCCAACTCCAAAATAATGATAAGCCTCATCGGTTAACTCAATTTCCGATTCTATTATTAAGGACCAACCATTACCAACAGAAACTCTTATTCCTAATGGTATCCAAAGAGGAATTTTGGTTTCATTTCCAAAAACAATATCCATATCCAAACCCGTAATCAATTTGGTTCCTCGTGCCAATGGTACGGTAACATTTGCCGTGCCATCCAATGCAAAATCGTGAAAGTGGTGAGCTCCTGCTGATAATGAAAGTGTTTTACTGAAAAAAAATTCAATATCTCCTCCATAATAATTCTCATCTCCAAAAACTCCGAATTTTGCTCCCAAGTCAATATTCTGTCCTAATCCAACACCTGCATGAAAAAACATCATGAATTCCGTTTCTCCATCGTATACTAAAAGAGATGGTTCAAATCCAATAGCAGCCTCTCCACTTTTTAAAATTCCAGAAGTATTAAATACCTGCGCTTTTGCAAAAAACGCCCCACTCATCAGTAACAATAGAATAATTGCCTTTCTCATATCTTCATTAATTATCAATTCTATTTTTAAACTGAGAGAAACTGCCTTTTATTGCAGTTTATGCATAAAAAAATCCCTCTTCAGAATTGAAAAGGGATGTTGATTTATATTATAAATCATTAATAAATTGCCTTTGCGATGTCTCTCACACAATTAGAAGCCATTAATGTATAAAAGTGTAAAGATGGTACACCATGTTGAATCAACTCTTTGCTCTGCTGAATTCCCCACTCTACTCCCACTTGCTTCACCTCATCGTTACTTTTACATTTTCGAACCTCAGCTGCCAAAGCTTCCGGAATTTCAGTTTTAAAAATTTGCGGAAGAACATTTAATTGTGAAAGAGCTGAAATAGGTTTTATTCCAGGAACAATGGGAACTGTGATTCCAGCTTCACGCACTCTTTTCTCAAAATCGAAGAATTTCTGGTTATCGAAAAACATTTGCGTTACGATATAATCTGCTCCGGCATCCACTTTTTTCTTCAGCCAATATAAGTCCGATTCCATATTTGGAGCATTTTCGTGTTTCTCAGGGTATCCTGCAGTACCATAAGAAAATGGTGTTTCAAATGGCTCAACATGAGTTCCATCCAGAAAGTTTCCTTTATTGATGCCATTCACCTGTCCAATTAAATCAATAGCAAATTTGTGCTCTCCTTCACTCGGAATGAAGTCGTGACGTGGTGATTTATCCCCTTGCAAAAGCAATAAATCATGAATACCCAGGAAATTCAGATCCAACAATGCATTTTCAGTTTCTTCAGGAGTAAATCCGCTACAGATTACATGAGGAACAACTGTAAGTTTGTATTTATTCTGAATGGCAGCCGCTACTGCAACAGTACCCGGACGCTTGCGAGTGATTTTTTTCTCGAATCCTCCATTTGGGGATTCCACGAATACCACCTCATCGCGGTGTGCCGTAATATTAATGTACTTGGGATCGAATCCCCGAAGTTTTTCGATGGTATTAAATACCTTATATATACTATTACCCCTTAATGGAGGTAATAGCTCAAAAGAGAAATGTGTGGTTTTATTCTCAATTGCTTGATTTAAATGTTCGATTACTTTCATTGGTTAATTTTAAATGTGAGATTTTATTAAATCTCAAAGATCGTATTCTAATAATTTGATGTTTTTACAAAATTGCCGTCAATAGTTTCTTGGCTTCCTTTTCTGATATCCCCTTTCGTTCAGCATAATCTTTTACCTGATCTTCCTTGATCTTATCAATCGAAAAATAAATTGCATCGGGATGAGCCAATACCAAACCACTTACCGAAGCTGCCGGATACATGGCATAACTTTCGGTTAAAGTTGCACCAATATTCTCTTCAACTTTTAAGAAATCCCATAACACTTTCTTTTCGGAATGTTCAGGCAATGAAGGATATCCAAAGGCTGGACGAATCCCTTGATATTTTTCGCGCAACATTTCTTCAACGCTCAGGTCTTCACCATTTGCATAGGCCCAATCTTCCTTACGGATTTGCTCATGTAATAACTCTGTGTAAGCTTCTGCCAATCGATCTGCCAAAATCTTAATCATGATGCTGTTGTAATCATCATTTTGCTCAGCATATTTTTGCAGGCTCGCTTCTATTCCAAGTCCGGCTGTTACTACAAATGCTCCTACATAATCAATTTTTCCAGATTCAATTGGAGCCACAAAATCGCTCAAACACAAATTACTTAATCCTTTTGAGAATTTCTCCTGCTGGCGAATTTGAGTGAATCGCTTCAATTCCGAACTTCTTGCCTCATCAGAATAAATCACAATATCATCGCCCACTGCATTTGCAGGGAACAATCCATAAACAGCACTCGCTTCCAAAAGATTCTCTTTCTCAATTTGGTCGAGCATTTTATTGGCATCCTCAAAAAGTTTCTTTGCCTCATCCTTGTAATCCGGATCTTCCATGATTTCAGGATACATGCACTTCAACTCCCAAGCTACAAAGAAGAAAGTCCAATCGATATATTTTCTAATTTCACTGATAGAGAAATTATTCTGTACCTGCAAACCTGTTTTCTTTGGTTTATATATTGGTGATTTTATCCAATCAATTGCCTCTGCATTTTCTCTTGCTTCTTCCAAAGAATAGTATTCAGCCGATTTCTGTTTGGCATGATTCTCTCTCACCTTTTGATATTGTTCTTTCACGCTATCCAGGTAATTGCCACGTTTGTTTTTATCACACAATTTCTTGAAAATACCTACCGACTGAGAAGCATCACTCACATGAACAACGCCATTCTTATAATTGGGTTCAATTTTCACTGCCGTATGCAATTCCGATGTTGTTGCTCCTCCTACTACCAAAGGAATATCGAATCCTTCGCGTTGCATCTCTTCGGCAACAAAACACATCTCTTCTAAAGATGGTGTAATCAAACCACTCAATCCTATGGCATCAACATTTTCCTGTTTGGCCACTTCAAGAATTTTCGAGCATGGAACCATTACACCTAGATCGATTACCTCGAAATTGTTACAGCCCAGTACAACATCAACAATATTTTTACCAATATCGTGAACATCTCCTTTTACTGTTGCCATTAATATCTTGCCCGCATTCCTGGCATCGGCAGCATTGCTTTTTTCTTCTTCGATAAATGGCTGAAGATAGGCTACTGCTTTTTTCATTACCCTGGCAGATTTCACCACCTGAGGAAGGAACATTTTCCCATCTCCAAACAGCTCTCCCACTACATTCATCCCATCCATTAAAGGTTTTTCGATTACCTCTAATGCCTTCGTATAATTTTGACGTGCCTCTTCTGCATCCTCTTCTATATAATCAGTAATTCCTTTTACCAATGAGTAAGACAATCTCTCATTTACAGATTTTTCTCTCCAGGTATCAGTTTTTACCTGAGTAGTTCCTGCCGATTTTAATCCTTCAGCAAATTCTATCAGGATTTCGGTTGCTTCAGGCTTTCTGTTTAGCACCACATCTTCAACCTTCTCTAGTAATTCCGGTTCAATTTCATCGTAAATCTGCAACATTCCAGGATTTACAATTCCCATATCCAAACCTTCTTTTATGGCATGATACAAGAATACGGAATGCATTGCTTCACGAACCACATTGTTCCCTCGGAAAGAGAAGGACAGATTACTGATTCCCCCACTGATTTTTGCATGTGGAAGATTCGCTTTGATCCACTTTACTGTCTTGATAAAATCAACAGCATAATTGTTGTGCTCTTCAATTCCAGTTGCAATTGCCAGTACATTAGGATCGAAGATGATATCTTCTGGCGGGAAGCCTACTTTTTCTGTTAGTGTTTTATAAGCTCTTCCACAAATTTCAATTCTGCGTTCATAAGTATCGGCCTGACCTTTTTCATCGAAAGCCATTACCACTGCGGCAGCTCCATACCTTTTTATTTGGGTAGCATATTTAATAAATTCCTCTTCGCCCTCTTTCAAAGAAATGGAATTCACCACGCTTTTTCCTTGCACACACTTTAAACCAGCTTCCAAAACAGACCATTTCGAAGAATCAATCATGACAGGAACGCGAGAAATTTCAGGTTCTGAAACCAATAGCTTCAAGAATACATCCATTTCTTTTTCGGCATCCAACATGGCATCATCCATGTTCACATCTATGATTTGAGCTCCATTTTCAACCTGAGAACGAGCTATTGATAAGGCTTCCTCATATTTTTCCTCACGGATTAATCTTGCAAATTTACGTGAACCTGCTACGTTGGTACGTTCGCCAACATTCACAAAATTGCTTAAAGAATTAATTCGCAACATCTCTAATCCGCTCAAGCGAGTTTCAGTTTCCACAACTGGAATTTCTCTAGGTTCAGCATCTTTAACAGAATTGGCAATAGCAGCAATATGATCTGGTCTTGTACCACAACATCCTCCTACTATATTTACCTTCTTGTTCTCCAGCAACTCCTTTAAATCACTAACCATAGTTGCAGGAGTTTCGTCATATTCTCCCAATTCGTTTGGCAAACCAGCATTAGGATATACACTTACATATACAGGCAATAATGTATCCAATTGTTGAATAAATGGAATCAAATCTTTTGCACCAAAAGCGCAATTCAAACCGATACTCAACAATCTGTCACATTTCATCGAAGTTACAAAGGCTTCCAATGTCTGCCCCGATAAGGTTCTTCCACTGTTATCGGTAATTGTTCCCGAAATCATAATAGGCAGATCCAATCCTCTCTCTTCCAAAAGTTGATCTGCAGCATAAACAGCAGCTTTTGCATTAAGTGTATCGAAAATTGTTTCTATCAATAAGGCATCAACACCACCATCAAGCAAAGCTTTAATTTGTTCGGTGTAGATTTCAACCAAATCATCAAAACTTACATCTCTATAACCTGGATCTTCCACTTTTGGGGACATAGAGGTTGTTTTGTTGGTTGGACCAATGGCACCAGCAATCCACCTTGGAGTATGTGGATCCATTTTCTGAATTTCATCAATTGCTCTGCGAGCATTCTTCACCGCTTCCAGATTCAATTCATAAGCAAGCTCTTCCAATTGGTAATCAATCAAAGAAATGGCATTTGCATTAAAAGTATTGGTCTCGATGATATTGGCACCTGCTTTTAAAAATTCCAGGTGAATATTCTTAATAATTTCAGGCTGAGTCAAGGTCAACAAATCATTGTGACCTTTTTGATCGGCTGAAATATTAGCAAATCTTTCTCCTCTATAATCCGATTCAACTAATTGATATGATTGAATCATGGTTCCCATTGCTCCATCAAGAACCAAAATCTGATTTTTTAATGCCTCTCTTATCGTAAAATTTTGCTCCATATTATAATAGCTATTAGCCTTTAGCAACTAGCTGTTAGTGTTTTTAATAATATCAATTTGCTACTGTCAGGTAGATTGCCGTGTTGCTATTTTTTTGCTCTACCAAAACATGATGCTTGTTTTGAATTTCCTCAATCGTAGCTGGTGTGTAATGTCTAACGGTTATCAGTTCCAAATCTTCACTCAGGTCTACATCATATTTTTTACTCAGTTCGCCAATTAGCTCCTCGATATTTCTTGCTGAACTATTGGCACAAAATGCAAAACTAACAGCGGTGTTTTGAGTAAAATTAAGCTTAATTCTAAACTTTGTCACGAGTGAAAAGATAAAAACCAGATCTTTTTCGCCTATAAATGAAAAATTTAAAGGTTTCAAGTTCACCATCACCTGTTTTTTCTTCACGATATAGTTTGGCAACAAGGGTTGAGCTTGCTCTCCCTTTGTAATCAAGGTTCCTTTTTGCGATGGATCGATAAATGATTTTACCCAAAGAGGAATTTGTTTTGCCTGCAATGGCTTTATGGTTTTGGGATGAATTACCCTTGCCCCATAATACGACAACTCTATTGCTTCATGATATGGAATTAAATCCAATTTGGTTGTTGTATCAAAATAATCAGGATCTGCATTTAATATTCCCAACACATCTTTCCAAATGATCATTTTATCAGCGCCAAGCAAATGAGCAAGGATTGCAGCCGTATAATCTGAACCTTCTCGCCCCAGAGAGGTTGTAAATCCTTTCTCATCACGAGCTATAAAGCCTTGAGTGATGTATAGCGCTTGCGAATCATCAACAAATTTTGCATTTGCTTTTTCCTTTGATGATTCCCAATTGATATTGGCATCAACGTAATTGTCATCCGAATCCAAACAAGTTCTAATATCAACCCATTGATTCTTTTGTCCAGTTTCATTCAAATAACCAGAAATTATGCTTGTTGAAAGTAACTCGCCAAAACCAATCACCTGATCGTATTCAAAATTGAACTGATCAGATGATGGTTTTGAAATTTTGGTTTCCAGCTCGACGAAAAGAGCGTTTACTTCCGAGGCAATTTGCACTGGCACTTCTTCGAATAAATCGTTGAGTACTGAAATGTGGTTCTTTTTCAGTATCTCGAAGTGTTTACAGGCATCATCACTTCCGGAAAAATATGCATCTACCAGTTCTTCAAGCAGGTTTGTGGTTGAACCTATTGCCGAAATCACAACAGTAAGGGGTCGCTTTACCTTAGTTATTATCTGGCAGATGTTTCGTATGGCAGCAGCATCTTTAACAGATACACCACCGAATTTGTATATTATCATGTTACTTCTTGATCTTAGGTGTGATTTTTCACGAGCAATTATTCGTCTCCCAAATAGGCAAGGAAAATATCTCTCCCTTTAATTTGCTGACGAATTTTTATCAATTGGGAAAGATTCAATGTTCCAATCACATAATTGAATTCTTTTCCTGTAAGAGATTCTCTAATTTCTTTGAACTCAAACAAAGCCAAATCGTCTTTGTTCGTATATCTCAAATAAACTTCAACCTCCATATCGTTGGTATACTCTAGGCCTCCGTAATATTTCAGCTTTTTGTACTCATACTTGTAATCGTAAGCCAAAGCTGTAATATCAGACAATACGGCTGATCCTGTTGGATGAGCTCCTGCTCCTTTTCCATACATGAATTGGTTATCGTAGAAATTTCCTTGAATCAACACACCATTGTAATGACTCTCTACTGTATAAGCATGCTCTTCGGGTTTCACAAACTTAGGGGCAACCAAAAGGTTCACATGGTTTCCATTTACCTTGGTTACTTTCCCTAACAATCTGATTTTATACCCTTTCTGCGATGCCAATTCGATATCCTTTGGCGATAGATTCGATATTCCAAAATTGAATACCTGGTCAGGATGAACGAAAAGTCCAAAACCATGCACAGTAAGAATGATTAACTTATATAAGGTATCAAATCCATCAACATCGGATGTTGGATCGCTTTCTGCAAAACCTAGATCTTGAGCTTGCTTTAAGGCAATATCATAATCCAAATTTTCATTAAAAATCTTCGTAAGGATATAATTCGATGAACCATTCAGGATTCCACTTACCGATTGCAACAAATCATTATCGTAGTATTCTTCCAGATTTCTGATAATTGGAATACTACCGCAAGCAGATGCTTCATATACAAATGAAACTTTATGCTGCCATTGCAATTGAATCAGTTCCTCTATATGGTAAGCCAACATTTTTTTATTGGCTGAAACAACATGTTTGCCATTTTGCAAAGCTGTTTTCACAATCTGATACGCGGCATCAGCATCATCAATCAATTCCGCAACAACATTAATTTCAGGATCATTTAAAATATCATCAGGGTTCGTGGTTAAAACTGCTGAATCTAAATCTCTCTCTTTTTCACCATCTCTTACACATACCTTTACAATAGAGGCATCCAAGCCTTTGCTATTTTTCAGAACGTGGGCCAATCCGGAACCAACAACTCCGTATCCAAATACACCTATTTTAAGTTTATTGCTCATTGATTTTGTTTTCGATTAAAAATGATTGTAATACTTTGGTTAATTGTTCTTGTTCTAAAAGGAATCCATCGTGACCATACAGCGAATGGATTTCCAGATATTGAGCTTGCGGAATATTGTCCGCAATAAATTTTTGTTCGTTAATTGGGAAAATCTGATCAGAATCGACTCCAATAACAAGTGTTCTTGATTTGATTCCATTGAGAGCATTGCCTAATCCACCTCTATTTCTTCCCACATCATGGCTGTCCATGATTTTTGACAAGTGCCAATAAGAGTAAGCATTAAATCGACGAGCTAGCTTTTCCCCCTGGTATCTTTGATAAGAGCTTGCCCGATAATCATCCGTCTTATCATTTTCATTCTCTTGTTGTGAATGATCGTAAGTTGCATAGGTTCTGTAACTCAAAAGTGCTATAGATCGAGCCACTCGCATACCATTCAACCCGGCCTCATCATTCGATTCCTTCCAGGTCGGATCCACTTCTATCGACATTCTTTGCGATTCGTTAAAGGCAATCCCCCAAGGTGAGTGCTTGGCATTCGATGCCAAAACCACCAAATTGTCTAACTTGCCATTCAACAAGTAAGCCCACTCCAAGGCTTGCATGCCTCCCAGTGAGCTCCCAATCATCATATGAATGCGCTTAATATTTAAATGTTTTCGTAAAATTTCGTGTGCCGCCACCAAGTCGCGTACGGTCAGTTGCGGAAAATCGTGATAGTAAGCTTGTCCGTTTTCCGGATTTTGAGAAAGAGGTCCCGTAGTTCCATAGCATGAACCAAGAAAATTGGCACATACGATAAAATAATCTTTAGGATTAAAAAAATCATTCTCTCCAAAAAGCCCTGCCCACCAATCAAAAACATCGGAATTGGCAGTAAGTGCATGACAAACCCAAATCACATTGTTTCGCGAAGGATCGTACTCCCCATAGGTGTGATAAGCAATGGTCAACTTTTCCAGGCATTCGCCCGATTCAAGTTGTAAACCTTCTTTATGGATGTAACAATTTGGATTCACTGGTTAAAAATTTTGTTTATTGCTGATTTTGTTTTTTTGATTTCCTCGTTTGTGGTAATGAGGTTAAGAGTATCTCGATCGAAATTCATCTATTAAATTCCGATCGAGATTGCTATAAGAACTAATTAATTGTCTCTACATTTATTGCCTTTTCAACCGCTTGTTTGATGTCTGCCTTAATATCTTCAATGTGTTCAATACCCACTGAAATTCTTAGCAAACCGGGTTCAACGCCCGATGCCTTTTGCTCTTCCAAAGTCAATTGCTCATGAGTTGTTGAACTTGGATGAATGATCAAAGTTTTTGCATCTCCAAGGTTGGCTACATGAGAAAGTAACTCAACTCCATCTACCAATTTATCGGCAACTTCTTTTCCGCCTTTCACTTTGAAAGTAAGTACCGAACCAGCACCTTTTTTGAAATATTTCTTTGCTCTTTCGTAGTATGGACTCGATGGCAAGCCAGGGTAATTTACCTGTTCCACCCAATCTTGTTCTTGCAACCACTCGGCTAATGATAAAGTATTTTCGACATGACGATCCAAACGAAGCGAAAGAGTTTCCAATCCTTGCAGTAGCAAAAATGAATTGAATGGGCTCTGGCTACATCCGTAATCTCTCAACCCTTCAACTCTTGCACGAATTGCAAAGGCGATGTTTCCAAAAGGTCCATCTACTCCAAACACATCAGAGAAAACCAAACCATGATATCCTTCAGATGGCTCAGAAAACTGAGGGAATTTTCCATTGCCCCAATTGTAATTTCCACCATCAACAAGCACACCGCCAACTGCAGTACCATGGCCACAAATCCATTTGGTTGCCGATTCAACAACAACATTTGCTCCATGTTCCAATGGACGGAACAAATATCCTCCAGCTCCCAGAGTATTGTCAACAATTAGTGGCAAATCGTGTTCTTTTGCAATTGCTGATACCTTCTCGAAATCAGGAATTGAGAACTTTGGGTTTGGCAATGCCTCCACGTAAATCGCTTTTGTATTTTCATCGATTAGAGGAAGAATGGTTTCAGGATGATCGATATCAACAAACTTACACTGAATACCCAAACGCTTAAACTGTACCTTAAACTGGTTGTAAGTTCCTCCGTAAATTTGTGAAGCACTAATGAAATTATCTCCTGCTTCCAAAATATTGGTCAATGCCAAAAATTGAGCTGCTTGACCTGATCCGGTTGCAACAGCTGCAACTCCACCTTCCAATGCGGCAATTCTCTTTTCGAAAACATCATTGGTTGGATTCATTAATCGAGTATAAATGTTACCAAACGCTTTCAAGCCAAACAAATCGGCTGCATGTTTCGAGTCATTAAAAGTGTAAGCTGTAGTTTGGTACAAAGGAACTGCTCGTGAATTTGTTGTTGCTTCAACTTCTTGTCCTGCGTGTATCTGTAGTGTTTCGTATCTTAAATTATTTGACATGGCGATTCTATTTTATAGCTGCCAGCCGCAATCTCCTGATAGCTTATCGGGATTGCATATTGTTGTAGCAGCTTAGGATTTAATCCTTGATTTAAAATTTGATTAATTTGGTATTAGAAGCAAAGGCTTCTGATGGTCGCAAATTCTGTATTTATCTTATGTACAAGCAGACTGAACAGTTAGATGGATTCAGTTTTGATTGCATCAATTCCTATTTCTGAAAATCAGAAACCATTGAAAAAATAATTTAGAATTTGAATTCCCTGGTTCGGAGTTATTTTATACGCACCAGCATCTAAAAAATAGGGAAAAAATTTAGACAGAATGCGTTACAGCATACGCATCATTCGCTGCATTCGCATCATAGTGGTAATAGATGCCAAAGTTTGCAACTGAATGTTTTGCTCTGGTTGAGCCTGCTTTTGAATGTGAATTTCTGTCTTCTTCATGATCGTTTAATTTATATTCACCAAATTAAATGGTCAGGATTTGACACCTTTCAGCTTTTGGTTTTTGCCGGGGTTGTCAGAAGGTCATCGAGCCTGTTCTCTCACTTCTTCTGTATAAATTAATGATATCCTCCTGCGAGTATTACCTTAAATATCTGCAACAAATATAGGCATGATTTTTTAATCTCCAAATAAAAGAGGCGATACTCTTAAATTTTATCTCCTGAAAATGTGCTAACTATACCTTATATATGCAAAGGGTATTTTTCTGTGAAAAAAAATTAAAAAAGAAAACCCCGGGTTAAAACCCAGGGCAAGTTATAATGAATTTCTATCTGTTTATACAATCACGAATTGAGCTGTATCTCTGCTTCGTTGTTCCAACAAAATTTCTCTTCCGGCAGTCATTCTTTCCACCGCCTCATCATCGTGATGACGAATGGTAATTAGTTCTACATCATCGTTGTATTTCACTTCAAAATCCTGCGAAATTTCATCCAACAAATTATTCAATCTTCTTTCCGATTTATCGACACATACCGAAAAGCTAATTGCCGAATTTTGAGTTAAATTCACCTTCATTCGATGCTTTGCAAAAAGAGCGAACAAGGAACTTAAATTTTCCTCCAAAATGAAAGAAAAATCAGTTGGTCGAATGGATAGTAACACCTGATCTTGTTTGCGAATATAAACAGGCAATTGCTTTTCCATCTGCTTTGATGCTGTACTAATTAAAGTACCCGATTCGCTATAGTTGATAAATGATCGTACCTGCAAAGGAATCTTCTTTCGCTTGATAGGCTGAATGGTTTTTGGATGAATTACTTTTGCTCCATAAAATGCCAATTCAATGGCTTCCTGGTACGAAATTCTATCCAGCTTCTGAGCATCATCCAACCATTTCGGATCTGCATTCATAATTCCAGGAACATCTTTCCAGATTGATAATTTATCCACATCTAAAATGTAGGATAGAATTGCTGCTGTATAGTCCGATCCTTCGCGACCTAAAGTTGTGGTTTGATTGGTAGTTGTACCGCCCAAAAACCCCTGAGTAACATACACAAAAGTGCTGTTAAAGCTAAAGGTTTGATGCACCAACTTATGCGAAAGATCCCAATCAACTTTTCCTTCTCGGTAGCTATTATCTGTTTTTAAACAAGTTCTGATGTCAATCCATTTATTTGGCGATCCACTTTTGCGCAGATATTCCGATACAATGGAAGTTGAAATTAACTCACCAAACGAAACGATCTGATCGTAATCAAAATCGTAATCCAAAGTTGGTTCTCCTTGCAAATAGGCATGTAGTTGCTCGAATAATCGATTTACTTTTTCATAAATCGCATCTTCCTTATTTGCAAACAACTCATTAATGATGTCAAAATGATAAGACTTTATCTCACGAAACTTTGATTCTACCATATCTGATTTTGCACAAAAATCATTGGTAATATGCTCTAAAGCATTGGTAGTTTTACCCATTGCCGAAAGAACAATTATGGTTTCGTCTTTATAAGATTGAACAATCTTTACAAAATTTTTGACACCTTCGGCACTGTTTACCGAAGCACCACCAAATTTAAATATGTTCATGGAAAATTACTTAAGTTTTATTGTTTTTGGCTTTCGCCACTTTTAATAAAAATTGAAGGTACTAAATAAAGCTTGAGCAAAGCAAAAATATTTTTCAACATTTTGCTTTTTTTACATTTTTTAAGATAAGAAAACACTGTATAGTAGCTCAAAAATGATTTAACCGTAAAAAGCACTATTTTGATTTTAAAAAAACTTTTCTGTCAACGTTTGAAATAAGGGTTTGGCATTAAATAAAAAAGCATAACTTTATGCCACCAAATGAATGTAAACCAAAAGCCTTTTTAAAATGACTGAACACAATAATGTTCAAACCCTGAATCAATTTATTATTGAGCGTCAGTCTGATCATCCGGGAGCAAAAGGAGAGTTATCTCGTTTGCTTCATCACGTAGAAATTGCTGCCAAAATTGTAAACCGTGCTGTAAACAAAGCCGGGTTGGTAGATATTCTAGGCGAGCACGGCGATCAGAATGTTCAGGGGGAAGATCAGCAAAAGCTAGATGTTTTTGCCGATACACACTTTATTGATGCCTTAAGAGCAAGTGGCGAATGTGCTGCTGTAGCTTCGGAAGAGAACGAAGACATTATTATTTTCGAAGATGAGATGTGCAAAAACGGAAAGTATGTTTTCTGTATGGATCCATTGGATGGTTCTTCGAATATTGATGTAAATGTTTCCATTGGAACCATTTTCTCGATTTTTGAACGTATTACTCCACGCGGACAAGTTGCCAACATGGAAGACTTCTTACAAGAAGGAACCAAACAGGTTGCTGCGGGATACATAATCTACGGATCATCAACCATGTTGGTATATACCACAGGTAATGGTGTAAACGGATTTACCCTCGATCCATCAATCGGAGAATTCTGTTTGTCGCATCCAAACATTAAAACACCAAAATCGGGAACCATTTATTCCATTAACGAAGGGAACTACATTAATTTCCCACAAGGAGTAAAAAAATACATTAAGTATTGCCAGGAGAAAGATGCTCGCAGCAAACGACCATTTACTTCGCGATACATTGGTTCTTTGGTAGCCGATTTTCACCGCAATTTGTTAAAAGGAGGTATTTTTATTTACCCACAAACCAATAAAAATCCTGATGGCAAGCTGCGATTGATGTATGAATGTAACCCTGTAGCATTTATTGCTGAACAAGCAGGTGGCCTGGCTACCGATGGAAATGGCAGAATCATGGAAATTACTCCTGATTCGTTACACCAACGTGTGCCTTTCTATACGGGTTCGACCAATATGGTGAAAAAAACAGAAGAGTTTCTACACTTCTTCAACAATATTTGATTTCAACAACTAACCAGAAATCCAAAATGAAAAGCCACTTCTCAATTGAGAAGTGGCTTTGATTTTTTCTGCATTTGATACTCCACTTGGCAATCTATGTATTTCTTCATTCAAAATGAAAGGATACGTAAAGCCAGCATTAATGCTGGCTCTACAAGAATTGTTTTTTATAACTGTGAGTTTAAGGCAATGCTTTTCTCATCTTACATTATTGATACTCTCCCATTAGAGTGAAAGCTTCAAAAACATGTCATCTTTATCTCATTATTTCGATAAAATTGCCTTTACAAACCAACATTGCACCCCACAAAACTATGATGCACCATTTACATGTGTTTAATGCTTACATATAAATTTTCCTGAGCCATTTGCAAGCATGCAACTCTTACTTTTTCCTTTTTGGCTGATGTTTGCATGCCTATACTTTTTACAATTTTTTAATCCTGTACAATTTGCAAGCCTGCAAACAAGGTTCAATTCTTTTCTTGTACCCTTTGCAGACTTGTTGCTTTCAGTTCAAAAAAATAATGTGGTGTATGCAAGCATGCAATGCCTGCATCAACAATTTATGCCTCGCTTTGTTCGGTTGGAACCTCTGGCTCTTCTTCTTTTTTAACCTTAGCTGCTGCCTTAGGGAACAATCTGTCGGCATATTTCTTGCCAAACATTTTTGCAGCATCGTGATAGTTGTACTCATACTGCTTTCTCAATTCAGCCTGTGCACCTTCTTCGTCGGCAATTGCCGTTTTTACTTTTGTATCCTGCACATCCAAGCCATTTATGCTATTGCGTACATTAGCAATGGCAGTGTTTAATGGAGCAAGGCTAGAGTTCAACTCATGTTCAGCACCCAAATTTTCGATACGCTTGGCAATCTGTTCGGCCATTTTCATTTCTTTTGCAATTGGCGCACGAACAATATCGGAATATTTACCATCGGGAAATAGGAGTTGATAAACTGGTCTGCCAGGATTTTTTCTGTCAAACAATTTTGCCTCATCCGATACATTTCGAATTGCATCATCCAAAAGAGCATCGTTATAGATAACATCATCCTGTGCTGCATCCCTCAACTCTTTTTGCTTTTCGGTTTCCAGCTTTTTTGCTTTTAAAGCATCAATCGAAGGCTGAATGTTTGTAACTAATTGATCGGCTCCTTGTGTACGGTTGCACAATCTTACATGACGAGTTCCTTTACTTAGGTGAGTTTGCGACGACATATTGTCATTCAAAAGTGTTGCCATCTTCTTAATTTTTTAAAATTAAACATGTATTATTTGGGTTAGTCAATTTCAATTTGTTTATCAATCATAAACCCCTATCCGCACTCAACCCCAGCAAACATCAATCATTCAACAACAAAACTCCTATATATTTTTTTATGATTCAATTATGAATTTAACATTTATTTTTAAATCAAACATGAAAACCTATGTTTTTTTGATTAAAAAATCCTTTTATCAGGATTATAAAAGCTTTTATCAGGAATTTAAAGCTGTTTAATCCCACTCTAGATAGTTGTAGGTTAAGTGTATAATCACGCACTCTCTATGCGAAAAACAATCAAAAATATTGATTTACCCTTTAGGCAAAAATCAAGAACCAGCACAATCAGTTTGGAAATAATACCGATTCCTATTCAAATTGTGTTATTGACATCCCCCTCACTTTGTTGTAATTTAGCTACACCAATCTCACACCTTCTTATAGCATACCATTTTCACTTAAAATCCTATAGAAATGAAATCGATATGTTTACTATTGGTATTACTTTATTTTGCAATGCCAGCCCAATCGCAAGAAGAAAAGGTAATCATCAACAACATTGAGTTGAACCAAAGTCAAATTGAAGAATTTGAAAAGTATTATGGTACCAAGCCTCTTCCGGGTAATTACTGGTACGATAAAACCAGCGGTTTATATGGGGTTGTTGGCTATGCTTCATTTGGTTTTATGCTGCCCAACCATGACTTGGGCCACTTAAAGCGTGATGCCTCGAAAGGACAAACCAATGTGATTGTAAATGGCAGGGAATTGCCACAAAACGAATGGCTGGTTTGGAGCTATGTATTGGGCTATTACATTCAGCCGGGAAATTACTGGTTTGATCATTTGGGAAATGCAGGCTATATCGGAAATCCAATTCCTACCGTAAATTTATACCTGGCCGCACAACAAAATGGATACAGCGGCAAAGGAAGTGGTGGCGATAATTTTTGGTCGACTCGATTTAGTGCGGGCAATTACGATCAAGGCAATACCAGAGGTTATGTGAGTGTGCCGGGGCATGGACCTGTTGGGTATGGATTTTAGTAAAATCAAATTTCCAAATCATAAAATCCAAACCATTCTAACATTGTGATTTGAGCATTGCAGCTTGGTTTCTGAAACTTTTCCCTAAATTTGCCTTTCAATCAATAAAAAGGGAATCATTGGAACTGTACCGATTATCATTTGTAATATCCATTTAGTACACTGTGTTTCTAAACGGTTTTCAAATGTATATCGGCATAATACCTGCATAATTTAGGGAGATAAATGGTATTAAAAGAACTTAAAAACATTTTTGCTGAACATCCGGCACGATTCAGCATTGAAAAACAATTACATGGCAACAGCAATTTTCACCTACACTTGCGTGGATTGGTAGGATCGGCTTTGCCCGTGATGGTTTCATCATTAGAAAGCCAGGCAAAACCTCAACTGTTCATTTTAAATGATAAAGAGGAAGCTGCCTATTTTTATAATGATTTGTGCAATTTGATTGACGAAAGTTCGGTTCTTTTTTTTCCATCATCCTACAAGCGTTCGGTACAATACGAAAAAACGGATAACTCCAACATTATTCTACGTGCCGAAACTTTAAACAAATTAAATTCTAATCATCAAGCAAGCTACATTGTTACTTTTCCTGAGGCAATTGTTGAGAAAGTAATCAGCCAGGATCAACTAACCGAAAATACCCTTAAAATTAAGATTGGGGAAAAACTCTCGCCTGAATTTGTAGAGGAAGTTTTGGTGGATTATGAATTCGAGCGTGCCGACTTTGTAGTTGAGCCGGGCCAGTTTTCGATTCGTGGGAGTATTATCGATATCTTTTCTTTTTCGGATGAACATCCATACAGAATTGATTTCTTTGGTGAAGAAGTGGAATCCATTCGTGTGTTCAATGTGGAAAATCAACTTTCGATTAAAAAGCTGGATACGGTAGATATCATTCCAAACATTCAGGAAAATCTTTTAAAAAATTCCAGAATCTCATTCCTGAACTTTGCCCCAGACCAATCGGTTTTTTGGTGTAAAAATGTGCAGTTTATCAGCGATAGAATTCAGGCAATCTACGAAAATACCATAGAGAAAGTTCCTACTTTGGAATTGGGGGAAGATACGGTTGCTACAAAAGATTACCTGATAAAAGGTTTGGATTTTATCGATCAGCTGAATCAATATTCGTGTATTGAATTTGGGCAAAAATTCTTTTTCCCTACCGAGAACGAAATTCAGTTCAATCAAGCACCCCAACCTGCTTTCAACAAGAACTTCGATTTGTTGGGCGAGCACTTGCTGAATAACAATGCCAGAGCCGAAAGCAATTACATTCTATCTGATAATGCCAAGCAGATTGAGCGTATTCAAAATATTTTCGATGACAAAGGAATAGAAGTAGAGTTTCAATCTGTGGATCAAACCTTACACGAAGGTTTTTCCGACAGAGATTTGAGAATCTCCTTATTTACCGATCATCAAATCTTCGATCGTTATCACAAGTTCCGATTAAAAACAACTACGGTACACAAGGCCAAGGAATCGGTTACCTTAAAAGAAATCAACCGACTTCATCCGGGAGATTATATCGTGCATGCCGATCATGGTATTGGCCGATTTGGTGGTTTGCAGAAGGTTGATGTGAATGGGAAAGATCAGGAAGCAATCCGTTTGGTATACAAAGACAACGACATACTGTTTGTGAGTTTGCACTCGCTACACAAAATTTCGAAATACAAAGGCAAAGACGGCTCTGCCCCGAAAATTTACAAATTGGGAACCGGAGCATGGCAAAAACTGAAAGAGAAAACCAAGAGCAAGGTTAAAGACATTGCCAAAGAATTGATCGCCCTATATGCAAAACGTAAGGCCGAAAGAGGTTTTCAGTTCAGTCCCGATTCGTATATGCAACAAGAATTGGAAGCTTCATTTATATACGAAGATACCCCAGACCAGGTAAAAGCTACAAAGGCTACCAAAGAAGGAATGGAATCGCCTTTCCCAATGGACCGGTTGGTTTGTGGTGATGTTGGTTTCGGGAAAACCGAAATTGCCATTCGTGCTGCTTTTAAAGCAGTGGCCGATAACAAACAGGTTGCTGTTTTGGTTCCAACAACCATTCTAGCCTTCCAACATTTTAAAACTTTCAGCGATCGTTTAAAGAATTTCCCATGTCGTGTTGATTACATCAGCCGCATGCGAAAAGCAAAAGATCAAAGAGAAATATTAAAAGATTTAAAGGCTGGACAAATCGACATTTTAATCGGAACCCACCGAATTATTGGAAAAGATATCGACTTTAAGGATTTGGGATTACTGATTGTTGATGAAGAGCAAAAGTTTGGTGTAACTGTTAAGGAAAAGTTGAAGCAGATGAAAGTAAATGTAGATACCTTGACGCTTACAGCAACACCTATTCCAAGAACACTGCAATTCTCATTAATGGGTGCTCGCGATTTGTCAATCATCAATACGCCGCCGCCAAACCGATATCCAATTGTAACCGAAGTTCACAATTTTAACGAAGACATTATTCGCGAAGCCATTTCTTACGAGGTGGAACGCAACGGCCAGGTATTCTTTATCCACAATAGGGTTCAGAATATTAAAGAAGTTCAAGATATGATTCACAGAACGGTTCCTGGAGTTTCAACTGTTGTGGCCCATGGTCAGATGGATGGACCAAAGTTGGAGAAAATCATGCTCGAGTTTATTCGCGGCGATTACGATGTGTTGATTGCAACAACCATTATCGAATCGGGCTTGGATATTCCGAATGCCAACACCATTATTATTAACAATGGTCAGAATTTTGGATTGAGTGAATTGCATCAGTTAAGAGGTCGTGTTGGTCGTTCAAACAAAAAGGCATTCTGTTACCTGTTGACTCCTCCTATGGAATCGATGACCCAGGAAGCAAGACAAAGACTACAGGCCATCGAAAACTTCTCTGAACTGGGAAGCGGGTTCAACATTGCCATGCAAGATTTGGACATTCGTGGAGCTGGAAACTTGCTGGGGGGAGAGCAATCTGGTTTCATTACTGACATTGGTTACGAAACCTATCAACGAATTTTGAACGAAGCAATGCTTGAGTTGAAGGAAAATGAATTCAAAGATGTTTTTGCTGACGAAAAGAAAGAGGAAGAAAAAGAGGTCATCCGTTTTATTAACGATTGTCAGATTGATACCGATCTTGAAATTTTATTCCCTGAAGAATATGTAGAAAGTATTTCGGAGAGAGTTCGTCTGTATCGTGAATTGGATAATATCCAAACTGAAGAGGAAATCGAAAAATTCGAAGACCAACTAAAAGATCGTTTTGGCGATTTGCCTGAACCAAGTATTGAATTGCTAAACGTGGTTCGTTTAAGATGGTTGGCTCTTGACCTGGGAATTGAAAAGCTGATTTTAAAAAGCAACAAGCTGGTTCTGTATTTCATTTCCGATCAGGATTCTCCTTTCTATCAATCGACACAATTCAGCAAAGTGCTTCAATTCTTACAAGCCCAAACAATTCCTTGTAAAATGAAAGAAGCAAAAAACAGACTGAGCTTAAGCTTCGAAAAAGTTTCGAATATTGTAGCTGCTACCGATATCCTTATGAAAATAAATCAGGATTAATGATAAAAAAAAGATCGCTCAGGTTAATACTAAGCGATCTTTTAAATATTTTATTGGTGTAAAGTTTAATCTTCAGGTATTTCTCTCACCAAAACCAAAACCTTATCATTTCCCAGGTTGGTAATGCGAGCTTCGTACCAATGTTCACCTTTTGTTGTTTTCATTTCGTATTTGAATTTCTCCATAAACCCAACACTCAAAACTTTCTCTATTTTCGCTTCAGCCAACTGTAAAGCTTCTCCTGAAAATACTTTCTTTAAATGGGCACCAATTATTTCATCTTTAGGAAGAGCTAAAAAAGATTCATCTTCCATTTTATAATCCTCAAAAATGCCTTCTTTATTCACAACAAAAATTAAATCAGGAATGGCATTGATTAAATCTTTGTTTCTGCGTTCGCTTTCCTCAAGCATCAACTGACTTTTCTTACGAACCGTTACATCCCTTACATAGCAAACTATTCCTTTATCGATTCCCTTCTCGTTTTTTAGCATCGAAGAGTATAGCTTTAGATAAGTTTCTTTACCATCGATATCAAATAATAGTTCCACTTCGTAATTGCTATTTTTTTCAGTTGGAATCAACAAATCTTCAGCAAATGATTTTTCTCTGCCCGATAAGGATAAATCGCTATAAGGCTTGCCAATGATTTCATTTTCCTTTTTACCAAATATTCTTTCGCATCCTTTGTTCCATGATTTAACCCTTCCATTTAAATCGAAGGTTACCACTCCATCATGAAAATGATTGATAATATCTGCTTTTTCAGCCAACATCTCTCGATAAGAATATTCCTGGGTAATATCACGAATAATAAATTGAAGATTGTTCTTTCCGTTAAACTCAATATGAGCAGCAGTTAAGCCAACATCAAACGGATCGCCATGAATGGTTTTAAATTTTAAGTGAGTATATTCTATTCCCTGCCCCATTTGAACAGCTCGATCGAACTTTTCTTTAAATTCCTCTTGATACTCTTCACTGATATAGGAAAGAAGTTGAAGTCCCATAAGGTCTTCAATATATGCGGTCCTGAATAATTTTAATCCCAAACAATTTAGATATTCAATTCCACCGGCTTCATTTATAACCAAAATTGCCTCTGGCGAATCTGTAATAAAATTACGAAATCGCTTCTCTCTCATTTTTTGATCCAAATCGAACTGATGTTTATAAAACGCCAATTCAATTGATATTCCCAACTCTTTTTTATCGATTGGTTTTACCAGATATCCATAAGAATGGGTATTGATTACTCTTTGGATGGTAGATTCTTCAGTATCGCTGGAAAGGAAAATAACCGGAATATCAAATTTAGATTTTATCAATTCTGTTGTTTGAATACCATCCAGATCTCCTCCCAAATGAACATCCATAAGAACAATATCCGGATTTAATTTTTCACACAAACGAATGGCTTCTTTACCATCTTCAACAATTCCTAACAAATCGTAACCTAATTCCTTTAAGAACATTCGGAATATTGTCGAAATTAAGTTGTCGTCCTCAACGATTAAAATCTTTTTTTTCATTAAGCAGTAATTGAAAATTTTACCGATACTAATACAATTTAATACCTAGAGCATGGGTTATTCACCTTTAAAATAAACAAAGTGGATTAATCTTCATTAATTCCTTTTGAAAAACCTGTGGGGCACCTAATTTATATGCCTAAAGTTTACTAATTTTAAGCGATTTTACAAGCTATTTATAATAATACACATCAATTATTTTCCATTGAATCTTATAATTGACATAGGCAACACAAAAATTAAAGCTAGTATTTTCCTAAAAGGAGAATTAAATACTACCAAAGCTTCTGAAAAAGTGGATGTCGAATTTGCAAAAGAATTACTAGGTGAATTTACCACAATAGAAAAAGTAATCATCGCTTCGGTTCGTGAATATCCAGATAATTTGATCAGTTTTCTTAAAACAAAAATCCAACATGTTTTCTTCTTTGATTCTAAACTTCCTATACCATTAGAAAACTTATATGAATCAAAAAAGACATTGGGTTACGATAGGTTAGCTGCCTGCATTGGAGCCTATGCAATGGATCCCAATCAGAATATTTTGGTAATTGATGCCGGAACTGCCATCACTTTCGACTTTGTGAATAAACACGGACAGTACCTTGGGGGATGTATTTCTCCTGGTTTAAGTATGCGATATAAAGCTTTAAACCATTTCACAAAGAAACTCCCTCTACTTTCTGTAAATGAAAATTATTCCTTAATTGGAAAAAATACCAAGGAAGCAATAACTGGTGGAGTGCAAAATGGAATTGTATTTGAGATAGATTCATATATCAATCAATTGAAACAGAAATATGCTGATCTAAAAGTAATACTAACAGGTGGCGACGCTCCCTTTTTATACAAGAATATTACCAATCCAGCAACTCTTGAAATGAATGTACTGGCAATTGGGCTAAACCATATCCTTGAATTTAATATTTTGGAACGCTCTAATAATTAACAAAGTTTTTGTTGATTTCCAATTTATTTATAGTTTTGCAAGAAGCTAATTTTTGAGCTTTCAAATGGTTATTTAGAACAAATTCAAAACTTATACTGAAACTTTGGTATGAGTTTTGCAGTTTTAGTTCCAACAAAACTAAAACTTTCGTTATATTTATTCTGACTTAATAGATATGACATTTTTCAGGATATCCTAAAGCCCATTTTTATAGTTTTGCAACAATTAAACTTGATTATAAAAAATTTAATAACATGAAAACAAGATTTACAATCGCAACTGTGGTTCTTTTGCTTTCAAGTATGTTTACCCTTAAGGCACAGACTTTGGAATCAAAATATGGATTGGATAGTGCCCAGACTGTATTGAACGCCTCTCTATATGTTGAGATGGTGAAACAAAAAAATTACGAAGAGGCTCTTCCTGGTTGGAGATACGTTTACAATAATGCTCCAGCTTACGGAAAAACAGCTTACATTAAAGGTGTAACAATTATGCGTGGAATGCTTCGCAAAACCAAAAACCCAAAGTATATTGATACTTTGATGATGGTTTACGATCAGCGTATCAAATATTTTGGAAAAGATCGTAAATATCCTGAAGGTTGGATTCTAGGCCGTAAGGGTGGAGATTTATTCAAGTATAAGAAAAAACACATCCCATCGGTTAAAGAAGCTTACAGTATTTTGAAGAAATCTATCGAAATGCAACAATTAAAATCAGAAGCTACTGTAATTAATTACACAATGGAAGCTTCAGGTATTTTGGTTAAAGCTGGTGAAATTGAGCCAGAAGAAGTAATCGATAACTACCTTCTTTTCATGGATATGGCTAAAAAGCAAATTGATGCTGAAACCAAAGAATCTAAAAAAGAAAACCTTGATAATGCTCGTAAAAATGTAGAGCAAATCTTCTTCAAAGCTGGTGTTGCTGACTGCGAAACATTAAGCAATATCTTTACAGCAAAATTTGAAGCAAACAAAGACGATATGGTTTTGATCAACAAAATCCTTCGTATGTTGAATCGTCAGGAATGTGAAGATGGTGCTTTATATGCAATGGTTGCTGAAAGAAAATATGAGTTAGAACCAAATGCCGATGCTGCTCACAACTTGGCTAAAATGTTTATCAAGAAAAAAGAGTTTGGCAAGAGTAAAAATTACTTAGAGCAAGCAATCGAATTGGAAGAAGATGCTGAAATCAAAGCTGATTTACATTACAAATTGGCTTCTATCCAATTTCTGCAAGGTCAATTAAGCGCTTCTAAATCAAACGCTTTAAAAGCTGCTAAATTGAAACAAAATTGGGGATTGCCATATATTTTAATTGGAAAAACATATGCTTCATACAGTCAAAAGTATGGTTCGTCTGCTCTTGATCACAAAAAAGTATTTTGGGTTGCTGTGGATAAATTTAAAAAAGCAAAAGCTATTGATCCAGAATGCGCTGCAGATGCTCAAAAACTTATCTCTGATTACTCAAAACATTTTCCTGGAAAAGAGGAAGCTTTCTTTGAAGGAATTAAGAACGGTGACGTTGTGAAAATTGGTGATTGGATTAACGAAACTACAAAGGCTAGACTAAATGAATAGTACGCCAAAAAATAAATACAATATTATCAAAAGCATTGTAATCCTTTCGGGGATTGCGATGCTTTTGTCTTGTGAGAACAGCATGAAAGAGGTGCAAAGTCTCACAACTAACGAGAATCTTCCTTTGCAACAAGGCAGAGAAGTTGAGTTTATATTCACCGATTCAACTAAAATTCAATATCGAGCTTTTGCCGTAGAATTTATTGAAACTGATTCGGAAGAAAAAGAAATGCTACAAGAATTTCCTAAAGGTGGTAAAATCATTTCGTACGATAAGGGTGAAAGTGTAGCTTGGGAAATTAAAGCAAACTATGCAAAACACTATCCTAAGGAGGAACTTTGGGAACTAAGAAATGATGTGGTTGCCAAAAGTGCAGATGGCAAAACAATTAGTTCTGAACTGATGTTTTGGGATCACACCAAACAGTTAATTTATTCAAATCAGTACACCAGAATTATTACATCTGATGGTCAGGTATTGGAAGGTTCCAGCTTTTCAATTGATGAAGACATGAATGATTTAAGACTGAAACAAGGCTCAGGAAAAGTATATTTTGAGGATAAAAACGAGCAATAATCAATAAAGCTTATTATCTTGCATACAACAAAACCTGATTAAAGTGAATCAAAAACTACCATTTGTATTGGAAATAGTTTGGTTGATTGTAATGATTAGCAGTGCTAGTCTTGCGGTATACAGAACCATGCAAACCAATTTCTCCGAGAATATTTTATTGTATATTATTGCAATACTAGCTGCATTAATGTATACTTCGCGTAGATACCTTAGACGAACCCGAGAGAAAAACCAACCCAAGAAATAGATGAATGATCTGATCATCATTTTTGCCATGCTTGCGCTTTCCGCCTTTTTTTCAGGAATGGAAATTGCCTTTATTGCTGCCAATAAACTTCGCATGGAACTGGATAGGAATAAAAATACCGTTTCATCCAGAATTATATCCATCTTTTCTCGATATCCAGGTCACTACATAAGTACAATGTTGGTTGGAAATAACATTGCGCTGGTAGTGTATGGTATTATTATGGCAAAAATGCTTGAACCTTCCATCGAGCTTTGGGTTGATTCAGAATCGCTGGTACTTACCATTCAAACTATAATCTCAACCATTTTGATTTTGGTGACAGCTGAGTTCATTCCAAAAACATTGTTTAGGCTTAATCCTAATTTTGCGCTAAACCTTTTTGCTCTTCCAGTAATGTTCTTTTATATCGTTTTTTATCCGGTTACAATAATAACCATGATGCTATCGAAGAACATTATTCACAAACTATTCAACACCAAAATTACAGAAGACGAGGAAACACAGGCTTTTGGTAAAGTTGACCTAGATCATTTTGTACAGGAAGGACAGGATACTCAAGCCATTTCTGAAGATGAATTGCATGATATCAAGATTTTTCGAAATGCACTTGATTTTTCTAAGGTTAAACTGCGTGAGTGTATCGTTCCAAGGAATGAAATAGAGGCCATGGAATTACATGGTGAACTTGAAGATTTAACTCAACGATTTATTGAAACAGGCTATTCACGAATCTTGATTTACAAAGAATCTATTGACAACATTATTGGATATGTTCATTCTTCGGTAATTTTTAAAAAGCCACTAAGTATAAAATCTGCGCTCAGCCGAATTATATTTGTTCCGGAAACTATGGCAGCACATAAATTGCTAAACCTATTTACCAAAGAGCAAAAAAGCATTGCCGTTGTTGTTGATGAATTTGGTGGAACTGCCGGAATGGTAACCATTGAGGATATTATGGAAGAGATATTTGGTGAAATCGAAGATGAACACGACAATATTGATTTGGAAGAAGAAGTTTTATCTGATAATGAATATATGTTCTCTGGCAGATTAGAAATTGACTATCTAAACGATAAATATGATTTAAATTTACCTGAATCTGAAGATTTCGAAACCTTGAATGGATTCATTCTATTTAGTCATGAAAGTATTCCAAAATACAATGAAACCATAAGAATTGAGAACTTTAATTTTAAGATTGTGGAAGTTAGCAATACCCGAGTTGAAAAAATTAAGCTCACCATTATTACTTAGTTATTTATTTCTCATTTACTGAACATTACATATCAATAAAATCTCAAAATAGGGATTACTAGTGCTATGCTACACTGTTCAGAATACCCCCCTTCTGAACTTCATTTTTCAAACATTCATCAAGTAAATTTTACTTTACTATAAAAGACACCAAACTGATAGCTGTAAAAGGCAATCATTTCCCATTTTTTTGTATATTCGTAGCCTAATTAAGAAATATTTAAATCTTTTTCGATGGCAACATTACAGAAAATAAGAAACCGTGGTGTGTTTATTGGGATCATCATTGGGGGAGCTTTGTTTGCATTTATTGCAGGTGACGCTCTAAAATCGGGTGGTTCCTTATTGACGAATTCACGAAATGAAATGGCAGAAATTGCAGGTGAATCAGTGAATATTCGTGATTTTCAGAATCGATTCAACCATAATATTGAAGTAGCAAAAATGATGTCTGGTCAATCTTCTATTCCATCAGAACAAATGGATAGATTAAGAGAGCAGACTTGGCAACAAATGGTTCAAGAAATGGTAATGAATGTTGAATATGATGAATTAGGAATTTCAGTAACTTCTGATGAATTATTCGACATGGTTCAAGGTAGAAATATCGATCCTACAATTCGCCAAATGTTCCAAGGCCAAGACGGAACTTTTAACAAAGAACAAGTAGTTGCAACTCTTCAACAGTTAATTAACGCTCCTAAGGGAACGCCACAAAAGAACTATTGGTTGAACATCGAAAATGCGATGACTACTCAAAGAACTTTAGCCAAGTACAATTCTTTAATTCAGAAAGGTTTGTACATGCCAAATGCAATGGTTAAAGATCTTGCTACCAAAGGAAGCAAAAAAGTAGATATCAATTTCATCGTTAAAAATTACAATTTGATTCCAGATAGCACAATTACTGTAAGCGATTCTGAAATCAAAGAGTACTACAACGAACACAAAGATTTATTCGAACAAACTGAATCAAGAAGAATTGATTACGTTCCTTTTTTGGTTGAGCCATCAACTGATGATTATAAAGCTACTGAAAAATGGGTTGCTGATTTAAAATCGGATTTTGCTGCTGAAAACAACAATGTTCAGTTTGTAGAATTAAATGCTGATACAGATTTCAATCCTTTATATTTGAAAAAAGAAGACATCACAAATGCAGAGTTAGCAGAATTTGCATTCTCAGCTAAGAAAGGTGATGTTACTGATGTATATTCAGAAGGTGATTCATACAAATTGGCTAAAATCAACGAAGTTAAAATGCTTCCTGATTCTGTTAAAGCACGTCACATCTTAATTCGTCCGGTAAACGGTGATTATGCTTCTGCACAAGCTAAAGCAGATAGCTTAAAAACATTACTTAACAAAGGTGCTCGTTTCGATGACTTAGCAAAAGCTAATTCTGATGATCAAGGCTCAGCAGTTAACGGTGGTGATCTTGGATGGTTTAAACAAGGACAAATGGTTCTTCCATTTAGTGAAGCAGCTTTCGATTCTAAGAAAAATGAAATTAAGGTTGTTTTAACTCAATTTGGTGCTCACGTTCTACAAGTAACCAACAAAGGGAAATCTGTTAAGAAAGTGCAGTTGGCAATTGTTGACCGTAAAGTTGAAGCTAGTAATAAAACCATTCAGACTGCTTACGCTAAAGCTCGTACTTTTGCTGGTAACAACCTAAGCAAAGAAGCTTTCTTAAAAGCCGTATCTGAACAAAACTTACAAAGAAGAACTGCTAACCTAAGAAGAGATACCAAGAACATTCCTGGTCTTGAAAACTCAAGAGAATTGGTTAGAGCAGCATATCAAACTGAAGACATGGAAAATGTTTTAATGAACAACGACCAGTCAGCAGTATTCGAATTCGGTGATAAATTTGTTGTTGCAGTTCTTTCTGATATCAAAGAAGAAGGTTTTGCTTTGGTGAATGATGTTGCTTCTACAATCAGACGTGAGATTAGAAAAGAAAAGAAAGCTGAGCAAATGATTGCTGAGTTGAATAAAAACAGCCAGGGAGCACAATCACTTCTATCTGTTGCACAGAAAGAAAATCTTGAAGTAAAGAATGCAACTGGTGTTAGTTTCTCTTCATTCCAGATTCCTGGTGCAGGTATTGAACCAAATGTAATCAGCACTGCTTCTCTTCTTGAAAAAGGAAAAATTTCTGCTCCAATTGAAGGTAACCAAGGTGTTTACATGGTATTAGTTACCAACGAAACAACTGATGAAGTTACTGATAATACAGTTGAAGCTTTCAAAGCAAGATTAGAACAAGGATATCAATATCGTACAAACTATCAAGCATTCCAGGCATTAAGAGAAAATGCTAATGTTGTTGATAAAAGATATAAGTTTTACTAGACAATAGTAAACACAAAAAGAAAGCGAGATGATTCATTCATCTCGCTTTTTTTTTTGTGCAAAATTGTTGATGTATCTACATGGTGTATTTTTCTTGCTGCAGACTGCAGCATGCTTTTTACATACTGTATTTTTCTTCCTGCAGCCCGCAGTACGATTTTTACACACTGTATTTTCTTTCCTGCAGCTTGCAGGAAAGATTTTCAGGGGTGCATTTTTGCTCCTGCAGCCTGCAGGAAGAAAAATACACCTTTGGGTAAAAGATTGTATTAACCTGAGTTTGCCGAAAGTTCATCATGAAATTTAAATGGGATTATTGGTAATCTCACTTAAAGAGAGAGAGTCCCAAGTGGAAGAACAAAAAAAAGAGCTGTCAACAAATGACAACTCTTTTCAATATCGTGCAATAAAAGAATTTACGAAAGTAAAGCTTTTACCTTATCAGCAACAGCTTTTCCATCGGCTTTACCTGCCAATTGTTTTGTGGCCATTCCCATTACTTTTCCCATTTCTTTCATTGATGAAGCTCCAGTATCAGCAATGATTTTTTGAACAGCTGCAGTTAGTTCCTCATCGCTCATTTGAGCTGGTAGATACACTTCAAGGAAACTCATTTCAAGCAATTCCTTTTCAGCCAAATCTTCTCTTCCACCACCCTTATAGGTATCAGCCGCATCTTTACGTTGCTTCACCAATTTCTGAATGATCTTAACTGCTGCCGCATCTTCAATTTCCGAAGCTCCTGTTTTAGTCATTTCAAGTGTAAGAGCAGTTTTTGCAGATCTTATTGCCTGTAACTTATCTTTTTCTTTTGCTTTCATTGCAGATTTCATATCTGCATTAATTTGTTCAAGTAAGCTCATATTGTATATTTTAATGCTTTCAGCTGTTGGCTATCAACAAACAGCTTTTTTATTCCCTTATCATGCAAAATTACTCGTCATCCAGAGTAAATTTAATCACATTTCCTGAATGGTAACGTTTTTGATCTAGTTTCTGTTGTTTTCTTTTATAGGCAGGAATACTTTCAAGCTCATCAATTTCTGCATCTTTGAGATCTGTAAGAACCACCTTTTTTTCTTCTACTTTCGGATCCTCTTCCAAAGCCATTTTAGTTTGTTGAGCTGTGCCTCTCCCACCTCTAAACACAGTAGCTTTAGGTTTTTCTACCTCTTCGGTTATTCCACCATTTTCGAATCCTGTAGCAATAATGGTAACAGAGACTCTATTTCCTAGAGCCAAATCCTGACCTGTTCCCCAAATAATAGATGCACTGTCACCAACGGCTTCTTGAACGTAATCGGTAATTTGACCAACCTCATCCATGGTAACTTCCTCTTCTCCCGAACTAATATTCAGAAGAATATTTCGTGCTCCTCGAACATCATTGCTATTCAACAACGGAGAAGTAAGAGCTTCGCGAATGGCATTTACTGATCGGTCCTCACCTTCTGCCGAAGCTGATCCCATTACCGCGACACCACTATCGGTCATTACGGTTTTCACATCTTCGAAATCCACGTTAATGTATCCGTGCAAGGTAATAATTTCGGCAATCCCCTTGGCTGCTGTAGCCAATACATCATCTGCCTTGGCAAAAGCCGTAGAGAGCTTTAAATCTCCGTATATTTCACTCAGTTTCTCATTATTAATTACCAATAATGAGTCTACATTTTCTTTTAATTTATTAATCCCCTCAATTGCTTGATTTAACCTTTGGCGGCCTTCGAAACGGAAAGGAATGGTAACAATTCCCACGGTTAATATTCCTTGCTCTTTTGCAGCTTTAGCAATTACAGGTGCAGCACCAGTTCCTGTACCACCACCCATTCCGGCGGTAATGAAAACCATTTTGGTATTATCGGCTAAAACCTCATTAACATCATCAATATTTTCAATAGCCGATTGTGCTCCACGTTCAGGTTTATTTCCAGCTCCTCTTCCTTCGGTTAACGATTCGCCCAATTGTATTTTAACAGGTATTTCGCTATTCTCCAAAGCTTGTGCATCAGTATTGCAAATAACGAAATCTACATCCTTAATGCCTTGCTGAAACATGTAATTTACAGCATTACCACCACCACCGCCAACACCAATTACCTTTATAATTGATGATTCATTCTCGGGTAAGCTAAAATCAATTAAATCTTCTGCCATTTTTTATACTTCTAATCTCTCCTAACCAGTAATCATGTTTTCATGATATGATCTTACATGGGAGTATCCTTGTTATCAAATATATTTGAGAAACTTTTTTTGAACCACCCATTCAAACTATCATGTTCCTCCTCATCTTCTTCAACCTGCTTGCTTTCAGCCTCAGGTTCAGGTTTGGATTTTGTGTTGATATTATTGGTTTCTATCTCAAAAATTTCCTCTTCTTTTTCTTCTTCGGAGCGTTTACGCATTAATTCTTCGCGTCGCTGAGTTTCTTCTCTTCTTTTTGCTGCGGCTTTTTCCTCTTCTGCAGCCGGATTTTCAATGATTAGTTCCAACTTTGGAGCATCCTCTTCTCTCTTTCTTGGTTCAATCATTAATTCAGGAATAGGATTTTCAGAAAATCCTGTTGCAATAATGGTAACACTTAATTCGTCACCCATTTTCTCATTGTAACCATTTCCCCAAATCACACTCACATCATCTCCTACAACATCCTGAACGTAATCGGTAATCTGGCTCACCTCTTGCATGGTAACTTCCTCATCACCCGAAATGATATTCAAAAGAATATTTCGAGCACCAACAATATTATTGCTATTTAAAAGAGGTGATGTTAAAGCCTCATCAATGGCTCGAATTGATCTATCCGGACCTGAAGCAGTAGCTGATCCCATTACAGCAACACCACTATTTCTCATTACAGTTTCAACATCTGCAAAATCGACATTTACATATCCAGCAACAGTTATGATTTCAGCAATACTTTTTGCGGCTACCGAAAGAACATTATCAGCTTCAGCAAACGCATCGGAAAGTTTTAAATCTCCATACATTAACCTCAACTTTTCATTGTTGATAATCAATAATGCATCAACATGCTTTTCAAGGTTTTCAATTCCTTCCATAGCCTGTTGAATTCTTTTCTTCCCTTCAAATCTAAAAGGTATTGTAACAATCCCTACCGTAAGCACATCCTGCTGGCGAGCCGCTTCTGCAATAATTGGTGCAGCACCAGTTCCGGTTCCTCCACCCATTCCAGCAGTTACGAAAACCATTTTGGTTTTTTCACTCAAAACCTTATTGATATCGTCTAAACTTTCGATTGCAGATTCTCTTCCTCGTTCAGGCTTATTTCCTGCTCCTCTTCCTTCGGTTAGCGATTTTCCCAACTGAACTTTAATGGGTACAGGACTATTTTCGAGTGCTTGTGAATCAGTATTACAAATTACAAAATCAACCCCCGTAATTCCTTCTTTTAACATGTGGTTGACAGCGTTTCCTCCTCCGCCACCCACACCAATTACTTTTATTATGGATTTTTCTTTTGGTTCAAAATTAACCGGTAATAATTCGTCAATCATGATCTCACAGTATTAGGGTTACAATATCTTTTTTTACATATCCACATCTTGGGTATCAAATAAAGATCCAAGGAATGCTGTAAATCCTTTTTTCTTTTTTGGTTTATTTCCATTTAAATTGGTCTTTTCTACAGGCTTTGTTTTGGGTTTTTCCATGCCTTTTAATAAAAGACCAATAGAGGTTGAGTACATTGGATGATCAATATTTTCTTCCAAATTGACTTTTGAGTTTCTAGGGAAACCAATTCTTACATCCAAATTCGTTCTTTGCTGTGTTAAAATATCTAGGTTGGTGAGTAGACCTCCACCTCCGGTTAACACAATTCCAGCACCAATTTTATCTTTCAAACCTGTTGATTCAACCTGAAATTTCACAGAATCTATGATTTCCTCCATTCGACACTGAATAATTTGAGCAAGAAACTTAAAGGATATGTCCTTCTCGTCCCATCCTCCGGTTGCAGGAATAGTAACTACTTTATCGTCCGAAGTCATATCAGCAACAGCTTCACCAAATTGCACTTTCAATGCCTCGGCCTGTCTTAAAAATACCGAACATGCTTCTTTTATATCTTTGGTTACATGGTCACCACCAAAAGGAATAACCGAAGTATGTTTTAAAACGCCATCAAAATAAACGGTTACATCAGTGGTTCCTCCGCCTATATCAACAAGTACAACTCCTGCCTCTTTCTCTTCCTTAGTTAAAACTGCCAAGGATGATGCCAAGGGTTCAAGAACCAATTCTTCCACATCCAAACCAACTTCACGAACACATTTTTCGATATTTCTGGCTGAAGCGGTTCTACCAATAATAATATTGAAATGACCATCTAGCCTACGTCCTGCCATCCCAAGAGGGTTCTTTATTCCAACCTCTTTATCAACAACAAATTCTTGAGGAATTACATGTAAGATTTGCTCACCAATTTCAACAGGATGTTTGTAATTCTCATTGGTAATTTGCTCAATATCCTCCTTTGTAATTTCTTCAACCGAATTTTCTATATACTTAAACTTCCTCTCTTTAACTATACGAATATGCTGTCCGGCAATTCCCACATAAACTGTAGAAAATTCCTTATTGGTTTTCTCTTTCAAACGAGCCACAGCTTCATTAATAGCCTCGATAGTAAGTTCAATATCATGAATTACTCCACGCTTTACACCTTTAGAAACAGTACGCTCCATACCCAAAATATTAAGCTTTCCATCATTGGAAATCTCACCAAGTATGGCAACAATTTTTGTTGTTCCTATATCAATTGCGGCTATTATATTATTCGTCCCAACCATTCTAGTTCTTTTTTGTACAAACCACCTGATTTTCGTATTTCAGGTTGATTTTTTTGTATCTGTTCCACCCGGTTTTTGTAAATCCATCAGTGTACAAAGCATACAATTTTTCGAATTTCTTCTGATAATTTTCAATGCTTCCCAACTCAATTTTATGTGCTCCTACACGAGGTACTAAAACATACTCTTTTCCGCGTGTAACATGTATTTGAGTTATTTGCGACTTCCAAAATTCATCATTTGTAATAAATTTTACCAAATCAAAAAGCTCTTCTTTTATCAACTGCTCATTTACTGCCCCCGAAACCACCAAAACCCTTGATGTAAATTTAGGGGACAATGGCATTTTCTTTCCTTCCTCATCAATATAATATCCTCTTCCCTGTAAAATACGAACAATTGGATTTCTCTGATGTATCTCAACAATCAGATTTCCTGAAAGCGAAGAATAGATTTCTGACTTTTTCACATATGGAACCCGATTGATCTTATCCTCTAAAACTTCCTTATTTATCGCATAAACAGAGTTTCCTTCCCAGTCTGGATACTGTTTTTTTACAATCTTCTCAACATCCTTATTACTAACAAAACCACTGTCGATGCTATCTTTCACCTTAACTTTTATATCGTTTAGGATAATAGCATCTCTCTTATCACCTACAAACGAGAAGCTTACCAGCAAATATCCAAGTAACGATATCCAAATTAATATGACAGTAATTTTCTTAAGCATGCTTTTATTTTTCTATCAACATATTTTTGATTGGTTCAACCAATTTATCTATATCCCCGGCACCCAAGGTCAAAAGAACTTCCAAATCTTTTTGATCCAACAAATCAATCAACTCTTCTTTTGAGCAAGTGCACACAGGAACTGTAATATTTTTCATGATCATCTCAGAGCTTACCCCTTCGATTGGTAATTCACGTGCAGGATATATATCCAGCAGGATTACTTCATCCAACAGGCTTAAACTTTCCGCAAAACCATCTGCAAAATCTCTGGTCCTGGTATACAAATGCGGCTGAAAAACTCCCGTAATTTTCTTATTCGGATAAATGTCTCTAACCGATGATATACTTTCTTTCAACTCTTTTGGATGATGCGCATAATCATCTATAAAAACCAAATTGTCTTTTCTGATTTGATAATCGAATCTTCTTCTGACCCCTTCAAATGATGACAATGCAGCTCTGATTTCTTCTTCCTTCACTCCTCCTAGAATAGCGACACTACAAGCTCCTATTGCATTTTCCACATTTATTTTCCCTGGATAAGAGAATTTTAACTTTTCAAATACTCCTTTCGGATGAACCAAATCAAACTCATAGAATCCTTCTACAAGTGTTAAGTTTTTAGCATAAAAGTCCGCAACTTCATCAAGAGAATAAGTATACTTTTCAACTTTTATATTTTCGAGATGTAAACCTTTTTTATGCACTAATATTCCATCCTGCTTTATTTGACCAGCATATTCCTGAAAACTCTTTTCAAGTTCAGATTTATCACCATAAATATCCAAATGGTCGGCATCCATTGATGTAATCAATGCAATTTTAGGATGCAACTGCAAAAATGATCGATCAAACTCGTCGGCTTCCAGAATTACCCATGGACTATCTTTACTCAATAAAAGATTAGACTGATAGTTTCTGGAGATCCCTCCCAAAAAAGCATTACAACCCATTTTTGAATTGTAAAAAATATGAGCTGTTATGGTTGAAACCGTAGTTTTCCCGTGAGTACCTGCAATTCCAATTCCATTTAAATCATCCGAAAGCAAACCCAAAACCTGAGATCGTTTCATAATGGTATAGCTATTCAATTTAAAATAGCTCAATTGCTGATGATCTTTTGGAATAGCAGGTGTAAACACCACCAAAGTATTTTCCTTAATCAGAAATTCATTTGGGATGGTATCCAAATCATCTTCGAAAGTAATCTTAATACCTTCTTCCAGAAGCTCACCTGTTAGTTTGGTGGATGTCCTGTCATATCCAAACACATTCTTACCAATGGAATGGAAGTAACGTGCAATTGCACTCATTCCTATTCCTCCAATACCAACGAAATAAATATTTTTAAAATCTTCTAACTTCATATTATATCATTGCAAGAATGTGTTCTGCTATATCATCTGCTGCATCAGGTTTGGCAAGCAACTTACAATTTTTTGCCAACTGAGCACATCTTTCTTCCTTATTGATTAAGTCTAAAGCTTGTGGAATTAAATTCACTTCTGCTTCAGCATCCTTTACCATCACCGCAGCATCTTTATTTACCAATGCCATTGCATTTTTGGTTTGATGATCTTCCGAAACATTAGGCGAAGGCACCAAAATACATGCTTTCTCCACCAAGCACAATTCAGAAATGGTTCCTGCTCCTGCTCTTGAAATTACAATGTCAGCAGCAGCATAAGCCAAATCCATACGGCTCAAAAAATCAGTAAACTTTAAATTAGGCAAATCCCAATTTTCAAGCTCTTTTTTTACTTTTTCTATATAAAACTTTCCTGTTTGCCAAATCACCTGAACTCCTGATTGAGAAATAGCATCAAGTGAATTTAAAACACTATTGTTTATGGTTCTTGCACCCAGACTACCTCCAACAATCAAGATTGTTTTTTTATCAGACTTCAAGTCAAAATGCTTTAAGGCTTCCTCTCTTTTCGATTCAATTTCCATCAAATCCTTACGAACAGGATTCCCTGTCATCACAATCTTCTCCTTTGGAAAGAATCGCTCCATTCCTTCGTAGGCAACACAAATTTTCTTAGCCTTTTTAGCTAGTAATTTATTGGTGATCCCGGCATAGGAGTTTTGTTCCTGAATTAATGCAGGCACACCTAGTTTTGCAGCTACATGTAATAATGGTCCGCTGGCATAACCTCCAACACCAACAACAGCATCAGGTTCAAAGCCCTTCACAATTGCTTTTGCTTTCCATATACTTTTTAACAAACGAGGGAAAAACTTTAAATTCTCCTTCGATAAACTTCTTTGTAAACCGCGAATAGGCAATCCAACTATATCATATCCAGCAGCAGGAACTTTTTCCATTTCCATTTTTCCTTCGGCACCTACAAACAAAATTTCACAATCCTGATGCTTTTGTTTTAAAGCATTGGCAATAGAAATGGCCGGATAGATATGTCCTCCGGTTCCTCCGCCGCTAACTATTATTTTAATTTTCTGCTTCATTTAATCTTTTTTCTTCTTCGTTTGCCCAATTGCTAATACTTAGTATCATCCCCAAAGCGGCACTGGTAAATATCAAGGATGTTCCTCCCATACTTACCAAAGGCAATGGCTGACCTGTTACCGGAATTAAATTCACCGAAACAGCCATATTTGTCAAAGCCTGAAAAACGATACTTAAGGTTAAACCTATGACCAAAAATGCGGGAAATGTTCTACTACATTTCCGAACTATTATTCCAGCCCGATACAGTAAGAACAGATATAAGGCAAGAATTCCAAATCCTCCAACCCATCCCATTTCTTCGAGTATAATGGCATAAATAAAATCGGAATATGGATGTGGTAAAAAATTACGTTGTGTACTATTGCCCGGCATTTTACCAAAAATACCCCCCGAAACAACTGCAATTTTTGCTTGTTCCACCTGGTAGTTTTGATTATTATTTATACTTCGTTCCTCATCAAAAAAGTTCTCGATTCTACTTCGAACCGTTTGAACACGCCCTAAACTCGGAATTACCGGAGCCAATGCAATTAACAACACCAAAACCAGCAATACAGCAGCAATACTACCAAACAAATATTTATAAGCTACACGACCTATAAACATCAAAATATAACAGATACCTCCTAATAATACAGAGGTAGAAAAGTCATCTAAAAATATCAGAAAGCACACTATTCCTATTGGAATAATCAGATGAATAAAAGCTTCTTTACTACATCCGAGCTTTCCTTGAAACCTCGATAAAGTCCTGGAAACATGCAATATCAAAGCCAGCTTTGCCAATTCAGAGGGTTGGAAATTAAATCCAATTCCTGGAATTGTTATCCATCGGGAAGCATCATTCAAATTCGTTCCAATTAATTTGGCCAATATTAGCATCCCAACCGATATTACCAGAATGATGTTTGCAAAACTGGAATAATATCGATGTGGCATGGCATGTACAAAATACATTATAACAAAACATCCACCCAATAAAACCAACTGCTTTATCAAGAAATAAGATGTGTTTCCTCCACGAACTTTATAAGCCAATGTTCCCGTTGAGCTATAAACCACCAGCAACGAAACCAAAGACAATAGTAAAATGACAATCCAAATTACTTTATCGCCTCTTAGTTTAGGATTCTTAATCCAGTTCCACATTCTTGCCAGCCAGTTCTGCATAAACTATTCCTCTTTTTACAGATTTCTTACTTCTTCTTTAAATTGATCCCCTCGGTCTTCATACGATTTAAACAAATCGAAACTTGCACATGCAGGTGATAACAATACTACCTCATCCTTATTAGCAATTTCATAGGATAATTTCACCGCTTTTTCCATCGAATTAGCATCTACTATGGTCTTTACTCTTCCATCAAAAGCTTTATGAATTTTTTCATTATCAACACCTAAACACACAATTCCCTTCACTTTCTCATCAACCAAGTCATAAAGCACGGAGTAATCATTTCCCTTATCAACACCACCAACAATCCATACAACAGGCTCTTCCATGCTTTCCAAGGCATACCAGGTTGAATTAATGTTTGTAGCTTTTGAATCATTGATAAACTGAATGCCACGCACTTTCACAACTTTTTCCAATCGGTGATTTACACCCTGAAAATCACTTAGACTCTCACGTATTGCATCTTTTCTAATGCCTAATACACTTCCGGCAATTCCTGATGCCAATGAGTTATATACGTTGTGTATTCCAGGTAATGATAAATCCTTTTTATCCATAGATATTTTGTATTCGTTACAATCAATTGTTAACAATTCTTTCTCAAGCCATCCACCTGTTTTCAGTTCTTTTTTAACTGAAAAAGGAAATAGTTGAGCTTTAGAGTTCCAATTCTCCATTTCTTTGCTGATGATTTCATCATCGCAACAATACACAAAAGCATCACTTTCTGTAAGGTTCTGTATAATGCGAAACTTCGAATCGACATAGTTCTGCATTTTATAATCGTACCGATCTAAATGATCAGGTGTAATATTCAATAAGATCGCGATATCCGCTTTGAACTGATACATTCCATCCAGCTGAAAACTGCTCAATTCAAGCACATAGTAATCAAAATTTTTCTCGGCAACTTGCCAAGCTAAACTTTCGCCAACATTACCTGCCAAACCAACATTTAAGCCTGCTTTTTTTAGCATATGATAAAGCACTAATGTTGTAGTGGTTTTGCCGTTACTACCCGTAATGCAAATCATCTTTGCATCACTATATCTTCCCGCAAATTCAATTTCAGAGATTACAGGAATACCTTTACCCTTCAGCTTTAAAATTAAAGGCGCCTTATCTGGAATTCCTGGGCTTTTCACTACTTCAGTAGCTGAAAGTATTTTGCCTTCGCTATGTTCTCCCTCTTCAAAATCTATTTTATACTCTTGAAGAGCTTTTTTGTACTTATCACTGATTTTTCCAAGATCAGATACAAACACATCAAATCCTTTCGCCTGAGCAAGAACTGCTGCTCCAACTCCACTTTCTCCTGCACCTAATATGACAATTCTCTTATTCAATGTATAATGCTTAGTTATTAATGTTTAATGATGCTTTAGCAGATTTAATAATACTTGTAATTAGTTTAATGATCTCCACCGCATCTTTATTTATATTTTCATATTGATCCAAACTCAAGTAATCTGTTTCTTTTAAAAGTTCCAACCAATACATTGTTTCATTAATCTCTTTCTGTCCGATAGCCATTTTATGGATAAAATCCTTCTTTGTTTCTGCAAATTCAGCTTCTCTAATCATTGCTCCAACGCTAGTTCCTGATCTTAAAAGTTGCTTCGATAGTATAAATTCCTTTTTCTCTTCGTTCAAGTACCTAAACATTTTCACTATTCGAATTGCAAAAACAAAACTTTTATCTTTTATGGCATTCTCTTTCATTGACCATTAAACCTTAATCATTAAAAATTATCTTATTTTAAGCGTTACAATCGTGATCACCGCAAGGAAAATTCCGATAATCCAGAAACGTGTTACAATTTTTGGTTCCGGATATCCCTTCATTTGGTAGTGATGATGTAAGGGAGCCATTCTAAATATTCTTCGGCCTTCGCCATACTTCTTCCTGGTATATTTAAACCATGAAACCTGCATCATTACCGAAATATTCTCTACCAGGAAGATTCCACATAAAATAGGAATCAGCAATTCTTTATGAATGATAATTGCAAATACTGCAATAATTCCACCAAGTGATAACGAACCTGTATCTCCCATAAATACTTGTGCAGGGAATGAATTGTACCACATAAATCCAATGGTTGCACCAATAAATGCAGCTATAAATACTACCAACTCACCAGAATTTGGAATATACATGATATTCAAATAATCAGCATAAACAACGTGCCCCGACACATAAGCCAGAATCCCCAATGTAGCTCCAATAATTGCTGATGATCCTGTTGCTAAACCATCTAATCCATCGGTAATATTTGCACCATTGGAAACTGCTGTTACAATAAATATTGTGATAATTATAAACACCAACCAAGCCAATTTTGGAGCATGTTCTCCCGCAAAACTTACAAGATATTCATAGTCAAACTCGTTATTTTTAAAGAATGGGATAGTGGTTTTTGTTGACTTCACATCAGTTGTAAGTCTGGTAGCTCCTGGTTCTTCTGAAGTAAATCCTTCATCTACCAACTCTGTTTTTACACCAATTTCGTCAATATCCGCTTTTTCACGAACTACAACATCATCACTCAAATAAAGAGTAAGACCAACAATTAAACCAAGTCCAATCTGACCTGCTACCTTAAACCTTCCCTTTAATCCTTCTTTGTCTTTCTTGAATACTTTAATGTAATCATCAACAAAGCCAATAAAACCAAGCCAAACTGTGGTTATTACCATTAATATGATGTAGGTATTTTCCAATTTGGCAAAAAGTAGAACAGGAATCAAAATCGAAATGATAATGATAATTCCTCCCATTGTAGGAGTACCTTTTTTCTCAAGCTGACCAGCTAAACCCAAATCACGAACTATCTCCCCAATTTGTTGTTTTTGAAGTAATAAAATGATTTTCTTCCCAAATACCGTTGAAATAAACAAGGACAACATAATTGCCATTGACGCACGAAATGAAATGTAATCGAACATTCCAGCACCCGGAAAATCTAACTGATTTAAATATCTGAACAAATAATAAAACATACCTACAGTTTAAAAATTTCTTGTATTACTTCTTTATCATCAAAATGATGTTTCACTCCTTTTATTTCCTGGTAATCCTCGTGACCTTTTCCTGCCACCAGGATGATATCTCCTTTTTGTGCCAACATGTAAGCTGTACGAATGGCCTCTTTTCTATCGGTAATTGCTAAAACTTTTCTCAAGTCACTAGCATCAACACCTTCTTTCATATCCAAAATAATCTGATCAGGTTCTTCCGACCTTGGATTATCCGACGTCAAAATCACCTTATCGCTTAAATTCGCACTAATTTTTGCCATTGTTGGTCGCTTGGTTTTATCTCTATCTCCACCACATCCAACAACAGTTATCACTTGCTCGTTTCTGGTTCGCAATGCCTCTATGGTTTCTAAAACATTTTTCAAAGCATCAGGAGTATGGGCATAATCAACAATAGCCATTATTCCTTCCGGTGATATAATACTCTCAAATCTTCCGTCCACCGAAGTTAGTTCGCTAATTCCACGAAGTACTTCCTCCTTCTCCTGATTTAATAATCTGGCTGCTGCATATACGGCCAATAAATTGTGTGCATTAAAGTCACCAATAAAATTGGTCCAGGTTTCAACACCATCAATCTCCATCAACATTCCGGTAAAGTGCTTTTCCAAAATCTTACATCTGAAATCAGCAAAAGAACGCGATGAATACAAAAACTTATGTGCTTTTGTATTTTGCAGCATCAATTTTCCATTCTTGTCGTCAGCATTGGTAATGGCAAAAGATGTTTTACCTAGATCATCAAAAAAGCGTTTCTTCACTTTTAGGTACACATCAAATGTTTTGTGATAATCCAAGTGATCATGCGTAATATTGGTAAATATTCCTCCTTTAAATTGCAATGCACCAATTCGTTTTTGATCAATTGCATGCGAACTTACTTCCATAAAACAGAACTCACACCCTTCAGCAACCATATCTGCAAGCAATGCATTTAATTGCAATGGATCAGGAGTGGTATGAGTAGCAGCAATTTCTTTCTCATCCACATAATTTCTTACCGTTGACAACAATCCCACTTTGTACCCTAACTTTTTGAAAAGTCGATACAATAAAGTAGCAATTGTTGTTTTTCCATTTGTACCGGTAACACCAACCAGTTGAATATCATGTGTTGGTTTTCCGTAGTAATTGTGTGCCAATTCAGACAATACAGTCAATGAATCTTCAACAATGATATATGTAATTTCAGAGTTGGTAACTTTTGGCAATTCTTCACAAACAATAACTTTTACACCTTTCTCTTCTACTGATGCAATATACTTATGCCCATCACTCACAGTTCCCCTGCAAGCTACAAACAGGTCTCCTTCCTCTACCTTTCGGGAATCAAAATGAATGTTGTTGATCTCAACATCACTCATCCCCTTTAGGCTTTCTATTTTAACCGAACTAAAAAGTTCATTAATATTCACACTCATATCTTATTCTTTAAGATAAATCAATCGTTATTCTATCTCCCGAACGGAAATTGCTACCAGGACGCAAAGATTGTTTGGAAACAGAACCAACCCCACGTACTTGAACTCTCAACCCTACATTTTCCAATATATATAGTGCGTCTTGCACTCCCATTCCTTTTACATTCGGAACCAAAAAGTTCTTTACTCTTCTGTATTTGTATTCAATAACCGAGTCTTTACGAGATGTAACGACCCATTCTGTTTGAATTTTCGGGTTTGTGATATCAATATTCAAATCATCAAAAACCAAATCTAAATCTTCTTTGCTCCCGTTAAGGGAAATTGGCACTTTAGGTCCTTCCTCTTCTTCATTTTTTCTTTCCGGATGCATGGAATAGCTCATTGCATAAACCTTATCAGCAATTGATTTAAAAACCGGACCAGCAACCTGATTCCCATAAAACCCTTTCGTTTTATTTGGACGATTGATCACTACTACACAAGAATACATAGGATCATCAGCAGGAAAATAGCCCACAAATGAAGCTTGATAAACTTTATGACCATAGCCTTTTTTACCATCTGCAATTTGCGCCGTTCCAGTTTTACCTGCAATCTTATAGTTTGAATTTCTCAAGTTCCTGGCAGTTCCTCTCAAAACTACACCTTCCAACATATTCTGAATGGTTTCCAATGTTTGTCCAGAACAAATTTTTGATTTTAAAACTTCTTCATCAAACTTTGAGATCACTTCACCATGATATCTAATCTCCTTTACAAACTTCGGTTTCATCATTTTACCATCATTGGCAATTGCATTGTAAAAAGTTAGCGTTTGTAATGGAGTTTGATGCACCGAATATCCTATGGACATCCATGGCAATGAAATTCCGGACCAGGTTGGATCATCAGGATATTTTATTTTTGGTGTACCTTCACCTCTAATTTCCAGTCCAAGAGGTTCATTTAAACGAAAATCGTACAATCGATTAATAAATTCTCTTGGTTTATTTTTATAGTGCTCATCTACCAATCTCGAAATCCCAACATTCGAAGATTTTTCAAAAGCTTCCTGAACCGTTATCTTTCCATATCCTCCATGATGAGAATCTCTCATTTTTGCATTGTAAAAACGGTAAATTCCGTTACCTGTATCAACCGAATCCATTGGACCAACATAACCATCCTCCAACAACGCCATCATAGATGCCAGCTTAAAGGTTGAACCTGGTTCGGTTGCCTCCCCAATAGCATAGTTATACAACTCGCGATACTCTTTTTTCTTCTCATCATAGCCAATATTGGCGATGGCTTTAATGGCTCCTGTTTTCACTTCCATTAAAATAGCTGATCCATGATGCGCATTATATTTGACCAATTGATGATATAAAGCCGACTCGGCCACATCCTGATAATTGACATCAATGGTTGTAATCAGATCATTTCCATCCTTGGGTTCCACCATGTTTACAGGCAACCATCTTCCCGACATTTTTTGCATGATACTAACACCATCAACTCCTTTCAGCTCACTTTCAAATGCACCCTCCATGCCAACTCTACCAATCAACTTGTTGTTATCCTCTTTATTCAGGTAACCAATCGTTCTTGTAGCCAGATTTCTGTGAGGCTGTTGTCGTTTATTTTCTTGTTCACAAATTAAACCGCCTTTGTTTTTGCCCAATCGGAACAATGGAAAAGTTTTAATCACCTTAAGTTCATTGTAGTTTACCTTACGGCGATTAATCAGGACATATCGGTTGGATTTTTTCTTGTATTTTGAATTCCATAAGAATCGACGATATTCATTCTTCGATTTATCATTGAAAAATCTTGACAAACGAAGAGCCAACGAATCAACTTTCGATTTAAATACTTCATCGGTTAAACCTGAAGCTCTAAAGTCCATTCTTATTTGATAATATGGCAAAGAAGTAGCTAAAATACGTCCGTCTTCAGCACAAATATCTCCTCTATTGGCACGAACAATCACATCTCGTTGTGAGATTTTTTGAGCCTTTCCTCTCCAATAATCTCCTTCGAACAATTGTAAGGTCACAACGCGTCCTACAATCATTAATGCAAAAAACATTACAACTGCATACACCAAACCAACTCGCCATATGATATCTTTTTTTATTGGCACTATTTATCAATGTAAATTTTCACAGGAGGTTCCGTTGATTCAGTCAAACCCAAACCTTCCTTTTGAACTCGTTTTAAAACTTCCGATTGTTTACTCATATACATTAAATCCGAAGCCGTTGTAATCGACTCGAATCTTAGATCTTTCAATTCCTTTTCAAGGCTAACCATATCTCTATAAACCTTTTCTGATTTATATCGATTACTGATATAGAAAATACCAAGGCAAACCAAAAAAAGCACAAATGGCAATTGCTGAACAACTGCCGATTTAGTCAAAATACTACCGTCGATAAAATCCTTTACCGAAGCACTGGAAATCTCTTTCTGTTCTTTGGTAGGACTTACAAAATCGTTGTATTTTTTTCTAAATCTAAACATGCTATTTCAAATTTGGTTTTGCAATTCGAAGCTTGGCACTTCTTGCTCTGCCATTTCTTTCAATTTCTTCTTCGCCTGGCAAAATCACTTTTCTATTTACACTTGTCAGTGGTGTTTGAACATTGCCAAAGAAATCTTTCTCAGCTCCTCCTTCAAACTTGCCATCACGTATGTAATTTTTCACCAGTCGATCCTCCAACGAGTGATAAGTTATCACTACCAATCTACCTTCAGGCTTCAATACATCCGCACACTGCTCCAGCATTTCCTTGAGAACATCCATTTCCTTGTTCACCTCAATTCTTAGTGCTTGAAACACCTGAGCCAAATATTTATGATCTTTAAACTTTGGCACACATGGAGCGATCACCTCTTTAAACTGCTGAATGGTTTCAAAATTGTTCTCTTTGCGATAATTTTCAATCAATTTCACCAACTTACCAGGATTCTTCACTTCTCCATACATTTTGAAAATCTTAAACAAATCTTCAACATCGTAATCATTAAGAATATCAGCTGCCGTAAAATCTGAACTCTGGTTCATCCTCATATCCAAATCACCATCGAAACGGAAAGAAAAACCACGCTCTGCAACATCAAATTCGTGAGAAGAAACTCCTAAATCAGCTAAAATTCCATCGATCTTCTCATACCCCAGGTACTTTACAAAGTTTTTGAAGTATCTGAAATTGTGACGAACGAAAATAAAATTTTCATCATCCGGAACATTGGCTTCAGCATCTTCATCCTGATCAAAACCGATCAATTTTCCAGTAGTTAAATGCTTCAATATTTCTCGTGAGTGACCACCTCCTCCAAAGGTTAAATCCACATAGATTCCCTCAGGATTGATTTTCAATCCCTCAATACATTCATCCAACAAAACTGGTATATGATATTCACTCATTTCTAATCTTTTAATCACTATTTAAATCAAGCGCGAAGAAAGCCAATGTTTTTCTCAAAATCAATTATAATTCAGGATTAATACTCCCTCCTAAAATCTCATTTGCCAGACTGCTAAAATCATCGTCTGACAGTGCTGGTTTTTCGTAGGCTTCAGTATCCCAAATTTCGATCTTATCATCCTGCCCGGCTAAAGTGATATCCTTTCTAAAACCCGCAAACTCAAAAAACTTTTTGGGAATTAAGATTCTTCCATTACTATCAATCTGCACCTCTGCAGTACCTCTGTAAAATTCACGCATAAAAGCTGCATGTCTTTTATTGAAGGTATTTACTCTGGCTCTAACCATCTCAATTTGCCTTTCCCATTCTTTCATCGGATACAAATCAAGACACTTATCATGTAGGTTTTTTCTAAGTACACAACGATTCTCCGAATCTCCATTTAGAAGCTTCCGAAACGCTGAAGGCAACAACACACGACCTTTTGCGTCTAATTTGCATTTATAATCACCTATGAATGTTTGCATTAAAAAAACCGATTTACAATTGTAAAATTAGAGAAAAAAACTCCCACTTTCAACCACATAGTCCCACTTTTATTGTATTGTTGATAACTTTTCTTTGCTACAACAATTATTTATTATGCAGGATGCTCTATTATGTCCCTAAAATTAGACTAACAATGCAATAAATTTGCGATATTTGCAGGTCTAAATAATCTATGCTAAACTTTTATGGAAAGTAATTCAGATAATTATTTGAAAATTGATATAGAAAAAGTATTTGCAAGCAAAAGCGAAAAACTAGCAAAGCTTCTTCCTGGTTTTATTGTGAGATATTTAAAACGTATCATTCATCAAGATGAAATCAACGATTTTCTATCTAGAAATTATCAAAAACAGGGCATTGAATTTGCCGATAGCGTTTTGGAAGAACTTGATATCAAATTCAAAGTTGTAGGGCTTGAGAATATTGATAAAAACGGAAGATATTTATTTGCATCCAATCATCCACTTGGAGGTCCTGATGGAATTATTCTAATTAGCATATTTGGAAAAGAATTTAGCAATATTAGGTTCTTGGTAAACGACATCTTAATGAATATCAAAAATCTAAGCGATATATTTATTCCAATAAACAAACATGGAGGACAAGCAAAAGCTGCTGCAATTTTATTAGAGAGTGCATATCAATCCGATTCTACTATTCTAACATTTCCTGCAGGTTTAGTTTCACGAAAACAAAAGGGGAAAATTGAGGATTTAGAATGGAAGAAAAGTTTCATTGCAAAAGCAATAAAGCACAAAAGAGACATTGTACCCATACACATGGATGGCAGAAACTCTAACTTTTTCTACAATTTAGCCAATTTGAGAAAATTCTTTGGATTAAAATCTAATTTGGAAATGTTATATTTGCCAAACGAACTATTTAAGCAAAGAGGTAAAACCTTTACAGTCAGAATTGGAAAGCCTGTTTCTTATAAAACTTTTGATAAGAGCTTATCGTATGATAAGTGGGCCGACAAAATGAAAAGAGAATCATACAAACTTGCAGATCACTAAAAACGAAAATTACTTTTATCAAAAAATAAATAACATTAATATTATTTGTTTCGATTAGTGATTAATTTCGTTGCCCATTAATACCAAAAATAAAACCATCCTACTTAGGATTAACACCACTTTAAAATGAAAGAAATTATACCCCCTGTACCAAGAGAAGAGCTTGAAAAGGAGCTAACAGAAGAGAGATTTGTGCGCAAGACCAACAAGGGGTCTAATGAAATCTATTGCTTTACTCATCATGATTCGCCTAACTTAATGAAAGAAGTTGGTCGACTAAGAGAAATTACTTTTAGAAAAGCTGGTGGTGGAACCGGAAAAGAACTTGATATCGATAAATTCGACATTGATGAAAAACCGTATCACCAATTAATCGTTTGGGATCCTAAAGCCAAAGAAATTTTAGGTGGTTATCGTTATATTTTGTGTAGCGAAGCTCCTGTTGATGAAAATGGAGATACCTATTTGGCAACATCGAGACTTTTTAACTTCTCAGATGATTTTAAAAAGAACTATATACCACACATGATTGAGCTTGGCCGCTCTTTTGTTCAGCCGGATTATCAATCAATAAAAAAAGGCAGAAAAAGCTTATATGCTTTAGACAATTTGTGGGATGGACTTGGTGCTTTAATTGTTGATTATCCTGAAATTAAATATTTCTTTGGCAAGGTTACCATGTATCCTGATTACAATAGAGATGCAAGAAATCACATTCTGTATTTCATGAACAAAATGTTTAATGATGTAGAAAAATTGGCTTGGCCAACTACTCCGCTTCAAACAAACATGGATGAAGAACAATTGGCGAAAGATTTTTGCGGTGAAACTTTCGATGAGAATTATAAAATCTTATCACAAAATGTAAGAAAAAACGGGGAAAATATTCCTCCGCTTATCAATGCTTACATGGGTTTATCACCAACAATGAAATGTTTTGGCACTGCAGTAAACAAACACTTTGGCGATGTTGAAGAAACAGGAATCATGATTACGATTGCAGATGTTTACGATCAGAAGATAGACAGACACACATCGTCATATTTATCGTTTCTAAAGATCAAATTACCTAAGAAACCAAATCTGAATATCTTCAAGAAAAAATAAAACTAAGTGTTATAAAATAAAAAAGCCGATCGATTTGATCGGCTTTTCTTTTCTATTTTTTTTCTTATTAATAAGATCTCTTATCGTTTCCTTCCACGTAGTTAATGAATGAAGTATTCACAACTTTGTTTCCTCCTGGAGTTGGATAGTTTCCAGTAAAATACCAGTCACCATTATTCTCAGGACAAGCTTCATGAAGATTTTCTATTGATTGATACACAATCTGTACTTCAGCTTCAATACCTTCCGGCGTAAGTAATTCTGCAATTTTCGCTGAAATTTCCTCTGCAGTAAAAGGCTTGTAAATTTCCTTTACGTAATTCACAATCTCTTCTTTTGGAAGATTTTCCTGAGCTTTACACTTTTTGTAAGTCTCCTCAATAATATGCTCCATTCCACGCTCTTTAAGCATAGCAATGGTTGCGTTAAAGGCAATAAATTCACCCATTCTTGTCATATCTATACCATAACAGTCAGGGTAACGAATTTGCGGAGCCGAAGAAACAATAACAATCTTTTTAGGATGTAAGCGATCTAAAATTCTTAAAATACTTTTCTTAAGCGTAGTACCACGAACAATAGAGTCATCAATCACAACAAGATTATCTTCCTGATTCTTCACAACTCCATAGGTTACATCATAAACATGACCAACCAAATCATCTCTTCCTTCGTCGTTGGTAATAAAAGTTCTAAGCTTAACATCCTTAATTGCAATCTTCTCAACACGAGGCTCTACAGAAATAATTTCCTGTAATTTCTCTTCAGTCCAACTGCCATTTAAGTCGTGAATCTGCTCTTTTTTCTCTTCCATTAACTTCTGACGAACCCCTTCCATCATACCATAAAAGGCAGTTTCAGCAGTGTTTGGAATAAAAGAAAATACTGTATTCTTAATATCATGATCTACCGAATCAAGAATAGCAGGAGTCAACAATTGACCTAATTTCTTTCTTTCCAAATAGATATCCTTATCGCTACCTCTCGAGAAATAAATTCTTTCGAATGAACAAGATCTTCTTTTCTGAGGCACACGAACTGGAACCTCTTCTATCTTACCATCTTTCTTGATGATAACCGCATTACCAGGAGCAATTTCCTTAATTGTATTGGCACGAACATTAAATGTTGTTTGAATTACTGGTCTTTCCGAGGCAACAACAACAACTTCATCATCCTGATAATAAAATGCTGGACGAATTCCCCAAGGATCGCGCATTACAAATGAATCGCCATGACCAAACATACCTCCAACTGCATAACCTCCATCCCAGGATCTACTTGCACTTGAAAGAATTTTTTGAATATCAATACTGTCTTCAATTAAAGGAGAAATTTCTCTATTTGAATATCCATCATTTTTATACTGACGGAACAACATTTGATTTTCTTCATCCAGATAGTGACCAACTTTTTCTAAGATTGTAACTGTATCGGTATAATCTTTAGGATGCTGTCCCAAATCAACCAAAAGATTAAAAAGTTCATCAACATTGGTTAGGTTAAAATTCCCTGCCAACACTAAATTTCTCGACTTCCAGTTGTTTTCACGCATAACAGGATGAACAAAATCAATACTGTTACGCCCAAAAGTTCCGTATCTCAAATGCCCCAAATACAATTCACCTGCAAATGGTAAGTTTTCCTTCGCCCACACAGGATCTTTAAAGCTTTCAGGATTATTCTTTTCTCCTTCACGCAATCTTCCATAAATGTTTTCGAAAACTTCTTTAATAGGTTGGTTCCCACAAGATCTTTCTCTGGAAATGTACTTTTCTCCAGGAGTTTGATCTAACTTCAAACCAACAACACCTGCACCTTCTTGTCCTCTATTGTGTTGTTTTTCCATCAACAAATAAAGCTTTTGAATACCATATTGCCAGGATCCATATTTTTCCTTGTAGTATTCAAGAGGTTTAAGCAGTCGGATCATTGCTATCCCGCACTCATGCTTTAATTGGTCACTCATTCTTTTATTCTTAAATGGTTATTTAGTATGTATTTTGCTATTCTATATTGTCATCAACAATTAGCTCTTTCTCTTCTTTTAATGGTTCCATTTCAGAAAACATTATCTCCGTTTTCACCGGATAACAATTTGGGTAAAATTCAGCACATGCTTTATACAATTCTATTGATTCAAGTTTTGTTCTAAAATTACCAACACGCACTCTAAAATCAGGAGCTGTATACACTACATAAGCTCTTTCTTCTGGAAATAATTCCAAAAACTCATCTTTTATTTGGAAAGCCTTTTCTCTATCGGTACTCCCTCCAAAAAATATCTGAATTCTATATCCTGTGAAACTTTGTTTCTGAGAATTAATGATACTATCAGTTTCAAGCAATTGATCAATTCTTTCATCTTGAAGAATATTAACTGTCCCAATTGAATCACTCTTCGTTTCAACACTTTCATAATTCTGAGCTTTCGCAGAACCTCCAATCAACATGAAAACAAAAATTGCTATAAACCAACAGTACTTCATACATTGTATATTTAAAAATTATAAATAGCTTCTACATCTATAACCAATTGTCTATTTCCAATTCGGAACAGAAAGAATTGGCACTTCCGATTTATTAACCATTTGCTCTGCATAAGATCCAAAAAACATGCTAAAAGTTGTTTCGGCCTGTTCAGTCATAATGGCAATTAAATCTGCATTAATTTCTCTTGCATACTCAAGAGCGGTTGTGGTATTATTATCTCCTTTACGGATATCTTTTACCACTTCTATATTTTTCTCATTCAAATATTCTTCAGCCTGTCTCATATAGTGCTCAATCTTTCCAACAATGGCAGTGTCGGATGATTCATGAACACCTAAAACATGAACTTTTGCTTTACAAGCTTCAGCCAATTCAGCTACATAAGGGATTTTCTTTCTGGTTTCATTACTGGCATCAAATGGCATTAAAATCGTAGCAACCCCACTCTTCGACAATTCTTCGCGAACCGTAATCACAGGACAACTTGCATTGCTTACCACCTTAAAAGCATTGCTTCCAATAAAAAACTCTTCAAATCCCGATGCACCATAAGCTCCCATCACAATCAAGTAAGAATCGCCATACTTTGCCTGGTTAACGATCTCTCTATACACACTACCGGTTCTTATTTTAAAATCAAAAACTCCATTCTCTACTTGGTAAGCAGGCGAATGAAGTTCTATCAGTTTTTCAAAATATTCTTGAACGGTATGCACTATTTGATCCTCAAATTCATTAAAGTGAAATGGAATCTCAAATTTCTTTGATTTTTTCACATGAATCATTCTCAAATCCGTACCGAGATGGTTTGCCAAATTAAGCGCAAACTTCAAAGCCTTGAGCGAATCACCGGAAAAATCTACTGGAACCAAAATACGTTTCATCTTTCTTAGTTTTTCATTATTCTGTGATACAAATACAGTTCCCAACTTCAATTTACATAAACAAAATTGGCAACAACGAGAGAATTCATTTCTAAACCCACTCAATATCAAGGCCTTTTAAAAAGCTGAATTTGCGGGATAAAAATACACAAAATTATTTAGCAACAAACACAATTTTCAATCCAAGACATTCTTAAAAAAAGAACAAATTGAATTGGAGAAGAATAAAAGCCAGCACCATTAAATTTACAAATTTATCGGGGAACAAAAGACATCTATTTTTCTAACTCAAACTCAATTAATTCCCAAGCAATAGTGTTTTTAAAACAATTCTAAATGATCGCACTACCTCTTGTTAATCAATTGAGATAATGTACCTTTGCACGAAATTTTAAACTGAGGATATCAGAATGAGCGAAATTAGCAAGAAATTGTTTTTGGAGACTTACGGATGCCAAATGAATGTGGCAGACAGTGAAGTGGTTGCTGCTATTATGCAACACGATGGATTTGAGATTACCAAAACAAGAGAAGAAGCAGATGTAATTCTAGTTAATACATGTTCGGTACGTGAAAATGCTGAGCAGAGAGTTAGAGGAAGAGTTCAGGGATTTTCGGAACTTAAGAAAAAGAACCCTAAACTATTGGTAGGAGTTATTGGCTGCATGGCAGAACGTTTAGGTGATAAACTTTTTGAACAAGAGAAAAATGTAAATATTGTGGTTGGCCCTGATGCTTATATGGATCTACCTATGTTGGTAAAAAAAGCAGAAACTGGAGAAAAAGCCATAAATATAGAATTGTCGCTAACCGAAACCTACAAAGACATCTGTCCTTCAAGAATTGATGAAACTGCTATTTCAGGATTCGTTTCAATTATGCGTGGTTGTAATAATTTCTGTACCTATTGTATTGTTCCATACACAAGAGGTAGAGAAAGAAGCCGTAACCCGGAAAGCATTATAAAAGAGGTTAGAGATTTGGCTGAGAAAGGTTACAAAGAAGTTACCTTACTTGGACAAAATGTAAACTCATTCAAATTTAAAAACTCGGTTTCAGAAATCAGCTTTCCTGAATTATTGGAAATGGTTGCCAAGGCAGAACCTAACATGAGAATTCGTTTTGCAACTTCGCATCCAAAAGATATGAGTGATGATACCCTAAGAGTAATTGCGAAATATCCAAATATCTGCAAACACATTCACTTGCCGGTACAATCTGGTAGCGATTCGGTTCTTAAAGACATGCGTAGAAAATATACTCGCGAATGGTACATGAACAGAATTGAAGCCATTCGTGAAATTGTACCGGATTGTGGTATTTCTACTGATATTTTCTGTGGTTTCCACAAGGAAAGTGAAGAAGATTTTACACAAACTTTAGACCTAATGAAATGGGCAAAATACGATTTGGCCTTCATGTTTAAATACTCTGAAAGACCAGGAACATTTGCTTATAAAAATCTGGAAGACAACATTCCTGAAGATGTTAAAAGTGAGCGTTTAACTCAAATGATAGAACTTCAGAATCAATTATCATTGGAAAGTAACCAAAAAGATATTGGACAAGTTTTCGAAGTTTTAGTTGAAGGTGTTTCTAAAAAATCTGAAGAAGAACTTTTTGGAAGAAGCTCTCAAAATAAAGTTATTGTATTCCCAAGAAAGGATTATAAAGTTGGTGATTTTGTTCAGGTAAAAGTCACCGATTGTACTCAAGCAACATTAAGAGGAGAATCAGTATAATTCCATTGAGCCATGCAAAATGTATGGCTCATTTTTTATTTTCAAAACATCTACAATGAAAATCTCTATCCGTCCGGAAAATAAAAATGACTACTCTACAATATCAATGGTAAATGATATGGCTTTTGGTCAGGAAGCAGAAGGCAAATTGATAGAGAAATTAAGAAAGAATAAAAAGTTTATAAAAGATTTGTCATTAGTAGCCTGTATGGGCAACGAAATCATTGGCCACATTCTTTTCTTTCCAATTACAATTAAGGGAAATGAACAAGAATTCAACACTTTGGCATTAGCGCCAATGTCGGTTATTCCAGAATTACAAGGCTTGGGAATTGGAAGCCAATTGGTTGAAAAGGGTATTGCCAAAGCAAAAAAACTAGGTCACGAATCCATAATCGTATTAGGTCACGAAAATTACTATCCTAAATTTGGTTTTAAACCAGCTAATACATTTAATATCAGCGCGCCATTCGATGTTCCCGAAAATGTATTTATGGCTTTGGAAATGGTCAAAGGTGCTTTGTCAACAGTTGAAGGAACCGTTGAATATCCAAAAGAATTTGATGAAGTTTAGCAGCTTCAGTTCTTGCCAATAGCGAATGATTCTTTCATTCCAACAAGATCTACCAATTCAATAACATCATCGGAAAGGTTCGCTAAAGAAAACAATTTCTCATTGGCTTTGGCTAGCTCTGCAATGGCTTTTAATGCCGAAAATCCTTGCGAATCAATAAAGCTTACCCCATTTAAATCCAGCACAACTTGTTTTCCGGATTTTTCAATAAAATCAATGATTTCTTTCTTCACCATTTCCGAAATCATACTATTAATTCTGCGCGTTCCTTCTAAAGATGCAATTACAGATTGTTCTTGTATTCGAAAATTTAACATTGCAATTCTAATTGATGTTTAACTATATCGTATCAAAGAAAACGGAATTTCTCTAAAATCCAATTTTATCATTCTTAACGTGAGTACGATTCCAATAGCATAGTACGATACCGAACATGATTTTGTTCACATTCGAACAACTTTTTTTTTCAAAACAATATTTTAATCAATAATTCACCTAATAATCACTTCATTATGTTTTTTGGTATAGTATCTGATAAGAATGCTTTGTCAAAAATATATCAAGTCACAATTTAGAGTTTTTAAACTAGACCAATTCGTTATGATTAAAAAACTGTTTTTTCTTACAACCTTTTTAATTGCGCTAGCAAAAAGTTTACTCGGAATGGATACACCTTTATGGCTTAGGTATCCGGCAATCTCTCCAAATGGTGAAACCATTGTTTTCGAATACGGTGGCGATCTATTTACTGTTTCGGCTGAAGGTGGTGTTGCATACCCACTAACAACTAACACAGCATACGATTACAAACCAGTATGGTCACCTGATGGTTCTACCATTGCTTTTGCATCGAACAGATTTGGGAATTTCGACATTTACAAAGTTGGCGTTAATGGAGGTACTCCTGAAAGGCTAACATTTTATTCTGGTAGCGAATCTCCATCTTCTTTTACTCCTGATGGCAAGCACATTTTATTCTCAGCATTAATTAGCGATGATACAAAAAATGTAATGTTCCCATCTGGTGCTTTATCTGAACTTTATAGCGTACCTAGCAATGGTGGAAAAATATCACAAATTCTTACCACTCCGGCATTGGATGCCAAGTACAGCAACAATATGGAATATATTCTATATCGCGACAGTAAAGGATATGAAGATCACTGGAGAAAACATCATACATCTGCGGTAACAAGAGACATTTGGTTGTACAATACCAAAACTCAAAAGCACAGCATGTTCTCTGAATTTAATGGCGAGGATTTGTATCCGGTATTTAGTGCTGATAACAATGAGATTTACTACTTATCAGAAAAGTCAGGTAGTTTTAATGTTTGGAAAGCTCCTGTTGATAATAAATCTGAATTGACTCAAATATCAAATTTCGATAAGCACCCTGTTAGATTCCTAAGTATTTCAAACAATAACAAACTATGTTATTCCTACAATGGTGAGATTTACACTCAGGAAAAAGGCAAAGATCCTGTCAAGCTGAAAGTAAGTTTAGCTACAGATAATAAAGAGAATGCCGTTAATTTCGAAAGGTTAAGTGGCGGAGCCAGAGAAATGAGCGTATCTCCAAATGGCAAAGAAGTTGCTTTTATTGTGAGAGGTGAAGTATTTGTAACCTCTGTAGAATACGGAACTACCAAAAGAATTACCAATACTCCTGAACAAGAAAGATCAGTTAGCTTTAGTCCCGATGGCAAAGCATTATTATACGCATCGGAACGAAATGGAAGTTGGAACCTATATCAAACCAAATTGGTTCGTGAGGGAGAAACTCAATTCTCAAATGCAACTACACTAAAAGAAGAAGTGATTTTAGAATCTCCTGCTGCAACTTTCCAACCTAAATTCTCTCCAGATGGAAAAGAGGTAGCTTTCCTCGAAGAAAGAGTAATTCTTAAAGTGATAAATCTGAAAACAAAGAAAGTTCGCGAAATTTTAGGCAAAAAATACAACTACTCCTACTCTGATGGAGATCAGCATTACGAATGGTCGAACGATGGAAAATGGTTCTTGGTTGACTTTTATCCTCACACCATTTTTATGTCGGATGTAGCAATTGTAGATGCTCAAGGCAATGGCAAGATGATCAATATTACCGAAAGTGGTTATAGCGATTCAAATGCGAAATGGTCGCTTAAAGGCAATGCAATGATATGGTTCACCGACCGAAGAGGCTATCGTTCTCATGGTAGTTGGGGTTCTCAATCAGATGTTTACATTCAGTTCTTCAATCAGGAAGCAATAGATGATTTCAAACTTTCGAAAGAAGAGAAGGAACTAGAGAAAGAGGAAGAAAAAGCGAAAAAGGAAAGTAAAAAAGAAGAAGAGTCTGATAAAAAAGACAAGAAGGATAAGAAAGACAAAAAAGATAAGAAGGATGATGAAAAGACTCCACTTGATATTGAATTCTCAGGAATGGAGGATCGTCAGATTTGTCTAACCATAAATCCTTCGAATTTATCGGATGCAATTTTAACTCCTGATGGTAAAAAATTATTCTACCTAAGTAAATTCGAAGATGGATATGACCTTTGGGTTAACGATTTGGAAGAAAAATCAACTAAAAAGGTACTAGATTTGAAAGGTGGCGGTGGAGCTATGCAGTTCGATAAAGATGCGAAGAATTTATTCTTAATGTCAGGCAGAAGCATTATTAAAGTAGATGTTGCTTCTAATAAGCGCAAAAACATCAGTTACGCTGCCGAGATGTATCTTGATAAATCAAAGGAAAGAGAATACATGTTCAACCATGTTTGGACAACCATGAAGAAAAAATTCTACGATCCGGAGATGCATCAGCTTGACTGGGAATTTTACAAGTCGGAATATGAAAAGTTTTTACCACACATTAATAACAATTTCGATTTTGCAGAAATGCTAAGTGAATTGTTGGGAGAATTAAATGCCTCTCATACAGGTTCTGGCTATCGTCATAACTCAAAAAATGCAGATAGAACTGCAAAACTAGGTGCATTCTACGATTGGAATTATGAAGGTGATGGATTAAGAATTGCTGAAATCCTTGAAAAAGGTCCTTTAAACCAAGCTGATTCTAAAATTAAGCCAGGTGTAATCATCGAAAAAATTGATGGTATTGCAATCACAAAGGATAAGAGTCATTACCCAATGCTTAACCACAAAGCTGGTAAAAAGGTATTATTGAGCTTATATAGTCCTTATACAAAAGAGCGCTGGGAAGAAGTTGTAAAACCTATTTCAAGTGTTAGGACTTTGCTTTACGAACGTTGGGTAAAAAGCCGTCAAGAAGAGGTTAAACGCTTATCTGATGGTAAAATTGGATATGTTCATGTTCAAGGTATGAACTCTCCAAGCTATCGCAAAATCTACTCTGAAATGTTGGGCAAATATGGTACTTGCGATGCAATTATCGTTGACACTAGATTTAACGGTGGAGGATGGTTGCACGATGACCTTGTTACCTTATTGAGTGGTCAAATCTATTCAACTTTATCACCTCGAGGACAAGACTTTGGTACAGAGCCAATGTTCAAATGGAAGAAACCATCAGCTGTTTTAACCGGTGAAGGCAATTACTCTGATGCATGTGCATTCCCATACGCATATCAAACTTTAAAAATTGGTAAGTTAATTGGTATGCCTGTACCAGGTACAATGACTGCTGTTTGGTGGGAAACTTTACAAGACAGAAGCTTGTATTTTGGAATGCCTATGGTTGGTGTAAAAGATATGAAAGGAAAATATATCGAGAACCAACAAATTGAACCTGACATTAAAGTTCGTAACGATTACGAAATGGTTATTCAAGGACGTGACCAGCAACTTGAAAAAGCTGTGGAACATTTGCTTGAAGAGGTTAAAAAGAATAATTAGTCTGTGTAGTCAAGATACCCCGCAAAGCACAGCTCACAATGAGTTTGTGCTTTCGGGAAATCTTAATTGCCTGCAAAAAATAAGAGGCAAAGCTCAATACTTCTCATTTCACCTCAAATGATTTGAGCTTTGTCCTCGCTTTAAATGAACAATAACAAACATACCCCCTTCCAAAGATAACTCACTTTGGAAGAGTCTGTTCCTCCCTCCTCTTCTATACATTGAACGGACAAAATAAAACCGAAAATTGCACAGCATAGGGGCACCGCAATTTTCGGTTTTTTATCTATACAACATCAGTATTAAAAACAGCTCTCTATTAGCATCGTCACATCTGGATTTCTCTTTGAGCTTTGCGGATTTCTGTGATATTTACTAACTTAACTAATAAGATGACCACTAACGTATTATTAATAGATGATTATGGAGGCCCAAATTTATTGGACACCATTCGCTGCCTGAGTTATGAACAGGCTGTTAATATCTTTGTGGTTTCTCCCGAAAGGAAAACTTATTTTAATACCATTCCCTATTCGAAATATGTATCAAAATATCAATATCTAAAGTCTTCAGATCCCCAAAAGATCATTCAAGAAATAAGTGCATTGGAAAAAGAATGGGATATCAATCTTATTTTACCCGTAAAGTACTCCAACTATCAATTCATAACGAAATATAGAGCACTATTCAATGGTTCGGTTTTTCCACCAATGCCTACCCAAAGTACATTTGCTACCGTTACCAATAAGCTTTTTCTTGCAGAGTTTTTAGTAAACAATTCTTTTCCAAGTCCTAAAACTAAAGAAATATCAGCCGACAATATTCAGCAGTTTAATTTTCCATTACTTCTTAAACCCAGAACTGATTACGAGGAAAACAGAATTATGGAATGTAAGTCGAGAGAAGAATACGAAGAAAAAATCAGCAATCTTGATTTTAAAGCAGATCAATATGTGATTCAGGAAAAGTTGAACGGAGAAGATATCGATATCAGTTTCATTGCTGAAAATGGCGAAATTCTAGCCTATACCATCCAAAAAGGTTTGGTACGCGAAGCCTTTTCTTTTGCTACTGGGATAGAGTTCCTGGAAAACCAAAAACTATTGGATGAGACAAAGGCCATAGTCAATAAACTTAAATGGAGTGGTATTGCGCACCTCGATTTTATTTACCGAAAGGAAACAGATTCCTATTTGCTTATTGACTTCAATCCAAGAGTGTGGAGTACAATGATTGGTTCATTGTATGCCGGAGTTAATTTTCCCGGCTTAATGATTTCCCGGGCAAATCATAAAGAAATTAATTTTGAAGGATACCAAAAGACCAAATTTTACCTGGCCAAAGCAGCTCTACAAAGCAAAAGTTTCTCTGCTCTTAAAACTTCATCCTGGCCATACATTCTAAAAGATCCATTGCCAGAAATTGCAAAGATCATTGGTAAATTCAAATCAAGGTGAAAACTTCTTAATCTCTTCTTCTATTTAAAATTATCACAAAATAATAAAACACTCTAAATTACTAATAATCAAAACTTATTTCATTACCTTTATGATAGACTAAACCTTTTAAAATAATTTAGAAAAATACTTACAATTACTACTCATAAAGCTATGCGCAAAGATCTCCTAAGCCTATTGGATGGTAAATCGAATCTCTGGAAGAGGTTAATGTTAGATTACCCAGCTAAACTTGAAAAGGAATTAACAGAGGAAGATGAAGAATTACAAGTATTTCTTTACTATAGCGTAATGGCTTTGGATACCTGCTTTGAGCCATCGGGAGAAGAAAAACTTTTCGATCTGGATGTCTATCAAATTGATCCTGTAGACTTAATGTTTTCATTTAGAGATATAGTTGAATCCTTAATGTGTTTTTATTTTTTCCAACACGGTTATCATCCCTATTTGGTTAAAAGATATGTAGAGATCAGAAGTAAAATACACCCAGGAAATGGAGGTGAAAACTACATTAAAAGTATGTTTGAAAATGCTTCAACTATTGGTAGTATTACCAGAGATTGCTTTTTGAATCTTTCTGAATATTTTGACATTCCCCAAACAGATGAAAAAGTTATGCAATTGTTTTGCATTCTACAAACCTATTACGATCAAATAAAAAAGGGACTTAAAAAAAATGATAAAAGCTCAACTAAAGGTCTTTATCTGATAAAGTATGCATATGATATGGACAACAATTCATCCTGCTAAATGATTTTATTATTTGCAAAGCAAAAAAAGACCTGCCAGAATGATTCTAAGCAGGTCTTTCAACTTTTAGTTAGTGGTTACCCCAAAATTACTTTTCCAATCGCTCGGTAAGCTTTTTGATGATTTGTTTAGCATCCCCCACGATACCCAAATCTGCTACCTGGAAAATTGGTGCATCCTTATCTTTGTTCACTGCGATAATCAAATCTGATTCTTCCATACCAGCAACGTGCTGAATAGCTCCAGAAATACCAAAAGCGAAATACAAGTCAGGACGTACAGTTTTACCTGTTTGACCTACCTGACGCTCGTGTCCGATATAACCAGCATCAACCATTGCACGAGAAGCTGAAACTTCTGCTTCCAATGTCTGAGCCAATCCGTCCATTGCTTTGAAACCTTCCTCGTTTCCGATTCCACGACCACCCGAAACCAAAATTCTAGCTTCGGTAATGTCGATCAAATCGGTATCTTTTTTTACAGTTTCCAACAACTTCACTTTGAACTTAGCAGTGTTGAATTTCACTTCGTAGTTCACAACTTCACCAGTACGGTTTTCGTCAGCATCCATTGCAAACAATACTCCCGGACGAACAGTACCCATTTGTGGACGGTGGTTCTTACATGCAATAGTTGCCATTAGGTTACCTCCGAAAGCAGGACGAGTCATTAACAACTCTCCTTTTTTACCAATTTCAATCTTAGTACAATCTGCTGTTAAACCAGTTGCTGCACGAGCTGATACTCTTGGTCCCAAATCACGACCTAAAGTCGTAGCACCGATCAACATCGATTCTGGTTTTCTGTCTTCAATAATCTGGCAAATTGCCTGTGTATATGGTTCTGTAGTATACTCTGCCAATTCAGGAGCATCAACAACAATCACCTCATCAGCACCACTTGCAATTAAGCTCTGTGCCTGATCAGCAATATTGTGTCCCAATAACATTGCATACACTTTGTCGTTCAACTCATCAGCTAATTTTCTAGCCTGTCCTAACAACTCTAAAGCTACATTCTGAATAACACCTTCACGTTGTTCAATGAAAACGTAAATCCCTTTGTAATCTTCTAAATTCATGGCTATATATTAGTTAAGAATGAATTTCTCTTTTAATTTCTTGATGATGATTCCTACTGCCTCATCAGTCTCTACCTCGTACAATTCACCTGCTGGTTTCAAACCACGTGCAAATGCTTTGTGTACACTTGTTGGAGAACCTTTCAATCCAAGGTTTTTCTCATCAACTTCAATTTCGTTGAATCCCCAAACTTCTACTTCCTTCTGGTAAGCATCAACAATACCTCCAACGTTCATGTAACGTGGGTTGTTAGCCGATGAAAGAACAGTTACCACACAAGGTGCTTCTACCTCTAGCATTTGGTAACCTTCTTCGATATGACGCTTCATGGTGAAAGTCTTGTCACCGTCGAATTTCAAATCTTCCAAATATGATACCTGTGGTAAATCAAGGTGTTCAGCAATCTGAGGACCTACCTGTGCAGTATCACCATCAATCGCCTGACGACCTGTGATCAATAGATCAAAATCGATCTTTCTTAATGCACCTGCCAATGCGTGTGAAGTAGCCAAAGTATCTGCTCCGGCAAATTTTCTATCTGTCAAGTGGATCGCACGATCAACTCCCATAGCATAAGCCTCACGAAGAATCAAATCAGCCTGAGGAGGTCCCATGGTAATTACTGTTACGTGAGCTCCTTTTTCATCTTTCAATTGAAGTGCCATCTCCAAACCACTCTTATCATCCGGGTTCATGATACTTGGCACACCATCACGGATCAAAGTTCCCGTTTTTGGATCTATTTTAATTTCGGTAGTATCCGGTACCTGCTTAATACAGACAACTATTTTCATTTCTTTTATTATTTACGTAATAATAGCCTTAATTACTTCAGCATATTCGCTGAAATTACCATTCTCTGAACTTCTGAAGTTCCTTCGTAGATCTCAGTGATCTTCGCATCACGCATCATACGCTCAACAGGATATTCTCTTGTATATCCGTATCCACCGTGAAGTTGAACTGCTTTGTTGGTAACTTCCATTGCTGTTTCAGCAGCGTAAAGCTTACACATTGCAGCATCAACTGAGTAAGGAACTTTTTGATCCTTCTTGTTGGCAGCTTTGCGAACCAACATACGAGAAGCTTCAGTTTTGGTATTCATGTCTGCCAACTGGAACTGAGTGTTCTGGAAACCAGAAATTGGACGACCGAACTGCTTTCTTTCCTTTACGTAACGAACAGTTTCGTTGATCGCTCCTTGTGCAATACCCAATGCCTGTGCAGCGATACCAATACGACCACCATCCAAAGTTTTCATTGCAATACCGAACCCTTTGTTCAATTTTCCTAACATGTTCTCTTTTGGAAGAACTACATTTTCGAAAATCAACTCACAAGTTGCCGATCCACGGATACCCATTTTCTTCTCTTTCTTACCGATTGAGAAACCTGGAGTTCCTTTTTCAATGATAAAAGCAGTAATACCACGAGTACCTTTCGACTTGTCAGTCATTGCAAAAATCACATAAACATGAGCGTATTCAGCATTGGTAATAAAGATTTTACTACCATTAATGATATAGTTGTCTCCCTCTTCAACAGCAGTAGTTTGCTGACCTGCAGCATCGGTACCTGCGTTAGGCTCTGTTAAACCAAAAGCACCAATCCACTCACCTGAAGCCAATTTTGGAAGGTATTTTTGTTTTTGTGCTTCTGTACCATTCTCCATAATAGGAGCAGCACACAATGAAGTATGAGCTGATACAATTACACCAGTGGTAGCACAAACAGCTGATAATTCTTCAACAGCCATAGAGTACATTACATTGTTACCACCAGCTCCACCATATTGTTTAGGAATTGGAATCCCCATAATTCCAATTTTTGCCATTTTCTCTACAGTTTCGATAGGAAAACGTTCCTGCTCATCAACCTCAGCAGCTAAAGGCTTTACCTCTCTCTCAGCAAAATCTTTAATCATTTGCTGAAACAACACTTGTTCTTTTGTTAAGCTAAAATCCATATTTTTTATTAGATGTTAGTAGGTTTAATGCAATTCACCCCTATTCTCATCTCAAAAATGCCCATAAACAGGGCATTTGAGATAAGATATTTTTTTACTGCGCTTTACCTACTCAGTACTAATTACACGTTTTTCAAAATTAATGCGGTACCCATACCACCACCGATACAAAGTGAAGCCAAACCGTACTCTTTACCAGTACGCTTCATTTCGTGAATCAAACTTACAGTGATACGTGTTCCTGAAGCACCAATTGGGTGGCCCAAAGCGATTGCACCACCGTTCACATTACATCTCTCTTTGAAGAAATCCATGTCAACTTTGTGATCTTCGCACAATTGCTTCACAACTCCTAATGACTGAGCAGCAAAAGCTTCATTTAATTCAAGAACTTCCATTTGTTCAAGAGTCATATCAGCTTTCTTCAATACATTAGCAACAGCAGGAACTGGTCCCATACCCATAATTGCAGGATCTACACCACCTTGACCAGTAGCTACGATTTCCGCCAATGGAGTTAAACCATGCTCTTTAACTGCCTCTTCTGATGCAACCAATACAAAAGCAGCACCATCGTTAATACCCGATGCATTACCAGCAGTTACAGTTCCATCTTTCTTAAATGCAGGACGTAAACCAGCTAATTTTTCTTCGGATGTTCTTCTGTTGATAAATTCATCAGCATCAAATACAATTGTTTCTCTGCGAGATTTGATCTCAACAGGAACAATTTCATTCTTGAAGTTACCATTGTCTTGAGCCGCAACTGCTTTTTGCTGAGAAGCAAAAGCAAAAGCATCCTGCTCTTCGCGAGTCAAGTTATATTTATCAGCAATATTTTCTGCTGTAATACCCATGTGATATCCTTCGAAAGCATCAGTTAAACCATCAAATACCATGTGGTCAACCGCTTTCAAATCCATCATTTTGTGTCCGCCACGAACTTGTCCAGGCATCACAAAACCGGAACCAGACATAGATTCTGTACCACCGGCAAGAATCATATTTGCTTCACCTGCCTTGATATTTGCATAAGCCAAGTTTATGGTTTTCATACCAGAACCACAAATCATGTTGATTCCATAAGCAGGAATTTCTTGAGGAATACCCGCTTTGATAGAAGCTTGACGAGCAATTCCCTGGCCTTGACCAGCCATAAGGATGTTACCTACCACAACTTCATCTAAGTTTGCGGGGTCAATTTTAGTTTCCTCAACAATATTTTTAATTACTGTAGCAGCTAAATCAGCAGCTTTTACAGGAGTTAATGTTCCTAAAAATTTTCCAACTGCAGTACGTTTTGCTGCAACAATATATACTTTGCTCATATCTTTAGTTTTTACGCATTTCAATTAAATCTTCAGCAATAATCAATTTTGCATCAGTAGCTTCCTGAATTTGCTCCAAGGTAAATAAAGGGTTGTATTCCTTAAGTACGATACCTTCAGGTACAACTTCCATTACTCCCATTTCAGTAATAATCATATTAACCTGACCGGCAGCTGTTAATGGAAGATTACACTCTTTTAAGATTTTGTGTCTTCCCTTAGCCGTGTGCTCCATTGCAAGAATTACACGCTTAGCACCCACAATTAGGTCCATAGCACCACCCATTCCAGGTGTTAATCTTCCAGGAATGATCCAGTTGGCAAGGTTACCTTGCTCGTCAACCTGAAGAGCTCCCAAAATTGTTACATCAACATGACCTCCTCTAATGATTCCAAAAGAAACAGAGCTATCGAAGCTACTAGCTCCTTCTTTGCAAGTAATGTATCCACCACCAGCATTTACAAAATCAGGATCTTCTTCTCCCTCAGCAGGAGCAGCACCCATACCAAGCATTCCGTTTTCCGATTGTAAAGTCACGTTAACATCTGCCGAAACATAGTTAGGGATTATTGTAGGCAAACCAATTCCTAGATTTACCACATCACCGTCGTTTAATTCGAGAGCAGCTCTTTTAGCAATTACCTCTCTGATTTCTTTTTTATCCATGTTTTATTAGTTATTGGTCAGTTTGACGATATACTATCCATTCAATCTTCTGCTTAATTCCTGAGCAGCATAAGATGCTACATCATCAGCATACTTGTTCATTCCGAAACCTGCATCGTAACCAAGTTCTTTTGCAAGTTCGTGTGAGATACGTGGGCCTCCGCAAATCAAGATTACTTTTTCACGCAATCCTTCTGCTTCTAAAAGCTCCACAAGTTCAGTTAGGTTTTTGATATGAACATCCTTTTGAGTAACTGTTTGCGATACCAAAAGAACATCTGCTTCCATCTCGATTGCTTTCGCGATGAACTCTTCGTTTGGCACCTGGCTACCCATATTTAAGGCTTCCATCATGTCATATCTTTCCAAGCCATAATGACCTGCAAAACCTTTCATATTCATAATTGCGTCGATTCCTACTGTGTGTGCATCAGTACCAGTACTTGCACCAACCACTCGAATCGGACGTCCAATATTTTCTTTTACAAACTCATCAGTTTCATGCATATCCATAGTAGTCGATTCTACTTTTGGAACATGAATACTTGTGTAATCAACAGTGTGAGTACAGTTACCGTAGCAATTGAAGAAAGTAAATCCTTCCATCAACTCCTGAACCATTACCACCTGAGGATTTTCAAAACCCATTTTACGCATCATTTGCTTGGCAGCTTCAATGGCTTCTTCGCCCTTTGCAACAGGAAGCGTAAAACTAACCTGAGTTTTACCATCATTCATGGTATCGCCGTAAGGCTTGATCTTGCTTAGATCTAACGTTTTATCAAAATCGTTGGAATCAGTTGAATAAAGACCTCCACTCATTTTATTGTCTCCTTTATTTAAGAAGTATCAAATTAGATGTTCGATACTTTGTACTTTCTAATTAATTTATTTCTTATGCAAAATCTCGATAAATGGATTGAAGTAGTTGCTTCCTTTTTCCACAACACCATCTAAACCTTTACCACCATCTAAAGGACGCTTGATGTCAGCGAAAATTCCTTTTTCAAGAGCGGTAAACAATCCTTCTTTCTCAATCTTTTCAACCAATTCAGTTGCATCATCAAGAACCTTGGCAGCTCTCTGACGGATGATACCACCTTCTTTGAATTCCATTTCATCGCCAATGCTCTTCATGTTGCTGAAGATGTACTTGGCATTTTCAATAGAAAGGTATCTGTCAGACATGAAAGGAGTGTGAATTGCTTCTGTTAGCATACCAAGCAATTGAATTCCTTGTCCTGTCCAAATTGAAATCTGGTTGAACAATGCATCCTGAACATTTCCTTTGAAAATGTTACCAGTCATAAATTTCGTTGGAGGCATATATTTTAGAGGAGCTTTCGGGAAGATCTCTCTAATCATTTGTGCTTGCGCAAGCTCATAAAGGAAACCATTCTCCAAATCAGGAGTCATTTCGAATGCGTGCCCAAGTCCCATTTGTTCTTCAGGTAAACCTGCTACCAATGCCAACTGCTCGTTAATAAAGTCAGAAGCCAATACAGTGTGAGCCTCATCAAAAGCATCTGCAGTAGTCAGGTAGTTATCTTCACCAGTGTTAATGATTACACCAGCAAAACCATTTAATAATCTTGAGAAGTACTGGTCAACAATTGTACGCTGCATGTTGATATCGCGGAAAAGGATTCCGTAAAGTGCATCGTTCAACATTACATCCAAACCTTCCAAAGCACCCATTGCTGCAATTTCAGGCATACACAATCCAGAACAGTAGTTACACAAACGGATGTATTTGCCTTCTTCCTCACCTACCTTATCAAGCGCTGCACGCATGATACGGAAGTTTTCCTGAGTAGCAACAGTACCACCGAAACCTTCAGTAGTCGCACCGTAAGGAACGTAGTCAAGTAATGACTGACCAGTTGTACGGATTACAGCGATAATATCAGCTCCCTGGCGTGCTGCAGCTTCAGCCTGAATAACATCTTCGTAAATGTTACCGGTTGCTACAATTACATACAAGTAAGGTTTTGGACCTTCACCAATTGTATTAAGGTAATTATCTCTCTTCGCTTTACGTTCTCTGATTTTTGTGATATTCTCATCAACAAATGGCTGAATCGCATTCTTAATATCTTCAGCAGGACGAACCGGAAGAGTAGTGATATCCAATTCTCCTTCAGCAATCTTTTCAGCAATTTGCTGTGGATTCAAGCCTGTTTCAAGAACAGCATTACCAATGAAGAACATTACCCCTTCACTTAATACTCCTTTATCCTTGATAGAATCAACCACCACGTTTGGAAGTGGCACCTCGTTGTTATCAACTCCATCGATTCCTAACAAACGACACAAAGTACGCTCAACAGCAACGGTTGAGTAGTTGTCTACGAATTTCTGAACATCGTCTGCAATTCGTTTAGACACCTCTTTGGCGTGTCCAACTTTTTCAAAGTCAAGACCTAGTTTACTCCTTTGCATATTCAATTTATCCATTATAAAATTTCTTCCTTGCTAGCCTTCTTATTCAATTGGTTTTGTGCTCCTTCAACAATCTCTTTGCTGATTCCCAGTAAAGAGGCAATTCGCAGCGCTTCGTGAGGAACTTCCCCTGTATTATCCTCCACCAATGAATAATCCATGTAACTGTTTATATTCTTTTGGGTAATGATTTTATCACCCAAATCCTTATCCAGACCTTTCACCCGTAGTTTTCTGAAATAAGAATTTAATCCACTATAGTGAGTGGTAATCACACTTCTGATATTGTTCTGATAGAAGATATCAGCAACGGCATTCACAATTGCCAAGCCTTCTACCGGATTTGTTGTTCTCGCCAGTTCATCAACCAGAATCAACACATTGCTGTGCTTTTTCGATTCCTCAACCATTTTGCTCACGTTCATCATTTCTGATGCAAAAGATGATAAGCCACTTAGTTCTGATTGCTCATCGCCTACCGAAAGTAATACCTGGTCTACCAAACTGATTTGCGCTGATGTGGCAGGAACAAAGAACCCAAATTGACACAGATACTGGCAAAGAGTCAATGTTTTTAACACGACTGTTTTGCCTGCCATATTCGCACCTGTAATCAAACAAACAGATTTCTGCAACTCAATGTCAATTGCCTGATATTGCTTGTTCTGTTTTTCAAGTTCATGCTTAACCATTGGGTGAAACATCCCAATGTAGCTTGTGCTTTCTTTGACCAATTCCGGTCTGTTAAAATTCAGTTGAATTGCCTGCATTGCCTTTGCAATCAACAAGTCCAAATGAGCAAGTTTTTTGATGGCAATCTCCAAATCGCTTGCAAAGCTTCGAATCTTGGTACAGATTTCTTCACGAACTTTCGACTCAATTTCCTGAGCTTTGCAGAACAAGTCTTCCAACTTGATGTCTGAATCTCCGTTCGTTGATTTGGCAACTCTCAATTCTTTTCTTGCTTCTGCCAGTTCCAATGAATAATCATCGTAGATGTAGAAAGAAGGGATTCCGGTATTTTGCGGGTCAAGAATTTCAATTAAACCACTAAGGTTTGGCAATTCAATCACCACCTGTTTCAATTCCTTTTGCAGATTTAAAACCCCGTGACAATTCATTGCAAATGATTTGATTTCAAACAACTCAACATCATCTAAAACCAGGTTACTTTTCAAATTGTCAACACTACCACGAATCTCTCTCAGGTGAGACTGTTTGGATTGAATATCTGAGATTACCCTTTGATCGGCCTTTACAGCTTGTATGATTTGATCAAGCAAGCCATACTCAATATTCAGTTCAGCTTCGGAACAGAACATATCAGTATCCATGAGAAATCTTTTTCCCATTGGTGATTTCAAATCCAACTCTTCAGCCAGATATTGTAATCCTTTAATTTCTGATATTGCTTTACGAAACTGCATCTGCTCCAACTATTTTCTTTACATCGTAAACCGGCACTTGTAGTTTTGATTCCAAAGCCAGTTGTAATTCTTCTGAATTTAACTTGTAACCATCTGGCGAAACCGGATTAATGGTAATCGCCAACAAATTGGTTTTATCTAACACCTGAATTCTACCACCTCTTTTTACAAAGGCATAGTAGGTTTCAGGATTTGCAAAGACTCTTGTAAAGTCCCTGGTAATTAATTTGATTTCACTTACCTGCTTTTGATTTTTCAGGAAATCCAAAAACTGATCAGTTATTGCTCCACTCACAAAAAAATCGGTACCATACTGAAACAGTTGGTCCTTTCTATTTTTGATCATCATTACAGAGGCAATACCTGTATCCTTTATCTCTCCTTCTTCATCTATGGCCCAAATGCCATTTTCAATGCCTCTCAGTTTTGTTTTCAAGTCGGATTCAATTTCAGGTAACTGAATCAAATCATACACATATTGTGTTTTGAACACCAACTGGGGAATATTTGCCGATAAGGCTGCTCCAGTTGCCAGAATCATGGCCTCTGTAACAGCAGGAGATCCCAAACTCTTGCGCGATAATGCACCGTCTACAATCGTAAGGTCAACACCCTTTGTTTTCAAATCAGCAATCAACCTGATAATCTCAGTATTGTTTGCAGGTCCTGACAACATCACTTTCCCGGGATGAATTGCTTTTGCCGTCACCAATCTTCCCAAACTTGTGGTTTGGTTGGAAACATCAACAACTTCTGAAAACAGTCTGCGTTTGGCATAGTGAATTTCGGAAGTTACGAACATCATTCCTTCGCTTAGTTCTATCTCAGGCTTATGTGTTTGTGTGACTTGATCACGGTTTTCACCGTCGATACCAATGGAAGTCAAAGCAATTTGTTTATGGCTGTCCCTTAATCGGGACAGCACATAATTCAAACACTCGGTTTTCCCGGTATTCTTTTCAAGTCCAACAATCGAAAGACTTTTATATTTTTTTATGTCCTTAAGAAAGGGCATCTTCCTTTTTGTTTCTTTCTTTTCTTGCCAGGTGATCTGGTTCTATCGATAATTTCTCACCATGTAATAATGAGGCAACACCTTCACGTTTATCATTCAAACATTCCGGACAAGTACAATTACCTTCATAGTGAGTAGGCTCAGTATAGGTTGTAATTACCCCTTCGAAGTTTCTCAACACCACTTTACCAGGACTTTGTGAAACTACATATTGAGGCATTACTGGAGTTTTACCTCCTCCACCTGGAGCATCAACAACGAAAGTTGGCACAGCAAAACCAGAAGTATGACCACGAAGGTTCTCAATAATCTCGATACCTTTCGACACTGGTGTTCTAAAGTGCTCTAATCCCATTGAAAGGTCGCACTGGTAAATATAGTATGGACGAATTCGGTTCAACACCAGTTTGTGCATTAATTTTTTCATTACATGAACACAATCGTTTACACCTCTCAATAATACTGATTGATTACCCAATGGCACACCTGCATTTGCCAAACGTGCAACAGCTTCTTCCGCCTCAGGAGTAATTTCATTTGAATGATTAAAGTGAGTATTCAACCAAACTGGATGATACTTCTTCAACATATTCACTAAACCATCAGTAATACGTTGTGGCAATACAACAGGTGTACGACTACCAATACGGATAATTTCAACATGAGGAATATCTCTCAAACGGCTAATGATGTATTCTAATTTATCATCGCTGATCAATAAAGCATCACCACCAGAAAGAACAACATCACGAACTTGTGGAGTATTTGCAATGTATTCAATTGCTTTCTCGATATTATCTTGTGGAGTTGAAGCATCTGACTGACCTGCAAAACGACGACGAGTACAGTGACGACAATACATTGAACACATATCAGTAATCAAGAACAACACACGATCCGGATAACGGTGAGTCAATCCTGGAACTGGTGAGTCCTCATCCTCATGTAATGGATCCAATAGATCAGCATCTGCCTTATGAACCTCTGCTGCAGTAGGAATCGCTTGCTTACGAACAGGACAATTTGGATTTTCAGGATCAATCAAAGTCAAATAGTATGGTGTAATTGCCATACGCAAAGTTGCCAATGATTTTTTAACTCCTTCTTCTTCTTCCTCTGTAAGGTGAACATATTTCTTTAGTTGCTCTAAAGTTTCAATACGGTTTCTCACCTGCCATTTCCAATCGTTCCACTGAATGTCGGTTACCTCTGGAAATAATTCTTTTCTTCTACTGTTGTTAGCCATTACACGTATAATTTTTCGAACAACTCTCTAATTCCTTCTGATTTTCTAATAATATCTAAAGTTAGGTCGGCATGCCCAATTGCATATCCATTACCTACAATCATGTCAACATCTTTACCAACACCTTCAGCTCCTAAAGCAGCCTTAGTAAATGATGTAGCCATTGAGAAGAAGTAAACGCACCCTCTGTCTTTAGTGATCAAGATTGATGACATCTCGGTTGAAGCAACATTCACGTTGTTAATTACAACATCACATCCTTCTTCACCAGCAATTTCAGTAACTCTTGTGTAAACATCCATTACATCCGTTGCATCACCAACAAGTACTTCGTGAGCCAATCCAAGATCCTTAATACGCTGTGCATTCTCTTCAGAATACTCTACAACGATAACTTTTCCTTTAGGACCAACTTTTTCCATAGCCTGGTAGCAGCAAAGCACACCCGATTTACCACCACCACCGATGATACAAACCGTGTCGCCTTCCTTAACCAAACGATCAACCTGAGCAGGAGCACCAGCAACATCTAAAGCTGCCAAAGCTAATTTTTCAGGAATATCAGTTGGAAGAACTGCATACAAACCACTCTCGAATAAAATTGCTTCTGCATCAACATCAACCTGATCATTAGAAACATTAATATTCTTGATTTTATTAATTTTTAAAGGAGTTAATGAAAGAGATACCAAAGTTGCAATCTTATCACCAACCTTTAAATTCTGATTTGGGAAATTAGGGCCAACCTCTTTGATGGTACCAATCAACATTCCACCAGAACCTGTAACAGGGTTTTGCATTTTACCTCTCTCGCCAACAATAGAAAGAATCATTTCTTCCATTTTAGCGGTATCAGCATCGCAAGCACCTTTGATCTGAGTAAAACTTGCAGAATCAATATTCAAAGTCTGAACATCAATCAACAATTCATTGTCGTAAATCGACATTGTGTTATCCAACTTTTGAGCTGGCTGTGGAAGAGTACCTTTTGGTTCAAGTACCCTGTGAGTTCCGTATTTATTTCCTTTGTTCATTTTTATATTATAAAAGCTCTTGGCAGTTAGCCATTAATTATTTACATCATATAAATCGCTAAAAGCCATGGGCATTTTTATCTTTGTTTCAATCCTAAAATTTCTCTTGCCTCAGTTGGATTAGCAATTTCGCGACCTAATTCTTTAGCCAAACGAACCACTTTCTCAACCAATTGACCATTCGATTCTGCAACTTGACCTTTAGCAATCATTGTATTGTCTTCGAATCCTACACGAACGTGACCTCCATCGATGATAGCAGCAACAGCCAATGGGAATTCAAAACGTCCAATTCCTGCAACAGTATATGTAGCATCCGCAGGGATACTTTCACGCAAGAAAACAAAATCACGAAGTGTACCGGAAATACCTCCATTTACACCCATTACAAAATCAAAATGCATTGGCGACTGAATGAATCCCTTCTTGTGTAGACGAAGTGCCATATCAATCATTGATTTATCGAACACTTCCAACTCAGGCTTAATGCCTCTTTCGATCATCTTTTCACCGAAGTATTTGATTGTATTTTCGGTATTTTCGAAAATTTCATCTCCACCAAAATTCAATGTACCGCAATCCAAAGTTGCCATTTCCGGATTTAACTCTGTTGGCTGCAATCTTTCATCATTGCTCATCCCAACAGCTCCACCAGTTGATGGCTGAATGATTACATCTGGATATTTAGCATGAATTGCATCCATAACCGCTTTAAAGCGATCTTTACTTTGAGTAGGCGTACCATCATCTTCACGAACATGAAGGTGAATAATACTTGCACCAGCTTCGTAAGCTAAACCTGCTTCACGAACACATTCTTCAATAGTATAAGGCACATTAGGATTGTGCTCTTTGGTAACTTCAGCGCCGCAAATAGCAGCCGTGATGATCAATTTTTCCATGGCAATATATTATTTACGTTGACAATTTTTAGGAGTAACACATGTTCCTGTAGCACGACATACTACTACTGGTTCTTCAAGAAAATCTGCTGCCGATTCAGAGATATCAGTTCTAGGAACGATCACCTTGCGAGCTTCGAAAGTCATTTTACGACTTGAATTTCCTTCTTTAATGATTTCACCAACTGCTTCGATGTAATCACCAGCATATACAGGAGCTAAAAACTCTACATTTTCGTAACCTGCGAATAATCCTTCGTCACCATCACGACGGATTAATAATTCTGTTGCTACATCACCAAATAACTGAAGCATTTTTGCTCCATCAACAAGATTTCCACCATAATGTGCGTCATGAGAACTCATACGCATTCTAATCATTGCCTTTTCCATTTGTCTATATTAGTTTAGTTGTTGTTAACGATATAATCCACAAAAATTGAAGGAGTTCTCACCTGCTCAGGGCTAATCTCTCCAACTTCAACCATTTTTTCTGCCTCTGCAATTACCAGGTCAGCTGCCGTAGCCATCAACGGATTAAAGTTTTGAGTTGTTCCTTTGTAAATCAAGTTTCCTTGCTTATCACTAATGCTTGCACCAATCAATGCGATATCAGCACGTAAAGGTTTCTCAAGCAAATACTCCTTGCCATCTACGATTACAACTTCTTTTCCTTCAGCTATAATAGTACCTAAACCAGTAGGCGTAAGCACACCTCCCAGGCCAGATCCACCTGAACGAACACGTTCTGCAAGCGTTCCTTGAGGGCTAAACTCAACCTCAATATCACCATTATTCATCTGCTCGATAGTTGCAGGATTGGTACCAATATGAGAAGTGATTACCTTCTTCACTTGCTTATTAGCAATCAATTTACCAAGACCTTTATCTGCAAAAGCAGTATCATTACATATGATAGTTAAATTTTTAACACCAGCTTTTACCAGCTGATCAACCATATTATTTGCAGTTCCTACCGACATAAAGCCTCCAATCATAAGAGTCATTTCGTCTTTTACTTTCGATACTGCTTCGTTAATTGAGATTATCTTGTTCATCGAAATAATTTTTTGGAAGACCTCCTCAATTCCCTAATGTTTTAAGGAAAATCAGAAATCACATTGATTAATTCAATGACAAAGATAACGGAATATTCATTTCTTGAAAACGATTGCAAATCTTCATATTAAGACTGATTCTAAACGGAAAAATCAAGAAACACCCCTTGCGTAAAACCATTCTAAACAAGATCAAAAACGAACGATTTTTCGTTAAAAAACTCAATTATCTTGTTATATTTTTAACTATTAATCTATAATTATAACAACTAATCATAGGTATTCGGAAAAATTAACTGCTGTAAAACATGCAATACAAAATCATTCTAAGCCTATGTTATAGAGCAGGAAGCATCAAAACAGGAAAATCAAACTCATTTTTCAAAATCTGATCGAACACTCCACTGTTGCTCTCAGTGTTCCTCCATACTTCTTTTTTTAACCACAGAGGAACACAGAGATAATTTTATTTTCAAATGGTAAGCTATTCAAGTACAGAACAACTAAAAAAGTACAAAAATCAAATACTCCACTGTGTTACTCTGTGGTTATATTTTTAAGCACGCAGAACACAGAGTTAAAAACAATCACATCAAGTTGCCATTCAACATATTTGAAAATCACATCAACTCGGTTGTTTTAACTACTTTTAATGCTCACAATTCAACCTTAAATTAAACAAGCAAAACACACTTTTATGAAACGTAAGCTAAAACTCATCCTCATTGCCATTTTCATCCTGGCAGTTCACAATTCCTATGCGCAAAAAGATCCTGTGGTAAAAAAAATTATCGAGATTGGAAAAACCAACAACCAGTGCATGGATCACCTGGATATCCTGAGCAACCGCTTCGGAGGCAGACTAATTGGTTCGAATGCCTATGACAATTCTGCTGCATGGGCAGCAAGCAAATTCAAAGAATGGGGCATGGAAGTGATCATGGATGAAGTTGGCAGTCTACCCGTAGGCTTTAATCGTGGTCCATGGTTCGGAAGAATGCTTGGCGGAGACAACATGCACCTGCACTTTGCAACTCCTTCCTACACAGTGGGAACAAAGGGTGTACAAAAAGGGCATGTGCTGTTAGAACCCAAAACTCAACGTCAATTCGATCGCATGAAGGGCAAACTAAAAGGTGCCTGGGTGCTTATTGGTGGACAAAACAAAGGGTGGCCAATCGATTATTCGGAAAAAGCAGAAGAACGCAGAGCAGAAATTCGTGCAGAAAATGCAAAAATTGAGAAGAAAAACGACAGCATCAGAAGAATTAACTGGAGAAACAGACATGGAGAACAAGTTGAATTGATTCCCCTAAAAGAAGAGCCAGCTTTATTCTACAAACAAATGGTAGATGCTGGTATTCTTGGAATTATTCAGTCGGCTAAACTTCCAATTGCTGCCATGTACGACAGAAAGAACCTGATGGATATGACTTTCGAGACGCTTCCCGAGATTCCGGACATCAAACTAAATGAACATCAATACAAAACCATTGCCCAAATGACAAAAGAACGCCAGCGATTTGAACTGGAGTTCGACATTCGCAATCATTTTAGAATGGGACCTGTGAAATACCATAGTGTAATTGGTGTCATCAAGGGAAGCAAATACCCAAATGAGTATGTAATTATGGGTGGACACCTTGATGCTTTCGATATTGCTACAGGAGGTGTTGATAATGGGTCGGGAGTTAGCCCTGCCATGGAAGCTGCCCGCCTGATCATAAAAGCAGGAGGAAAACCAAAGAGAACGATTTTGGTTTGCCTTTGGGCCGGTGAAGAATTTGGCTTACTGGGTGCAAAGCACTGGATCAAAACCAACCCAGAAAAGTTGGATAAAATTGCCAACATGTTTAATCGCGACAGCGGTCCAACAGCTACCACCAGCCTGAGCGTTACGGAGGCCATGTGGGACGATATGGAGAAGATCTGTAAACCACTCTCAACCATTAACCCGGACATTCCATTTACACTGAAAAAGCGCCAGGCAACAAAACGTCCAAAAACACCATGGGGAACTGATAGTGGTCCGTTTGCAGTAGCAGGCGTTCCTACAATGGAATTTGGAAAAACCGATCATTTTGGATATGATTTCAGCTACAGGGAAATCTGGCATACCGAGAGAGATTTGTACAACATGAGTATTGCAGAATACCAAGAACACTCATCAATCGTAACAGCCGTTGTGGTATATGGAATTGCGAACCTGAATCATCTTCTCTCCCGTGAAGGATATTATATAGAAGAAGGGGATAAGAAGGAGATGACGGAGAAGTGAATGAGTAAATAGGTGAATGTATATAGAACTCATTTCACCCTTTTACCAAAAGAGAGAAAAAACAAAACAAGCCAGGGTAAGAAATCTGATAAACTTCAACCCTGGCTTTGTATTTTCAAATCAATATCACTGCCACTTGCAAGGACATCATCCTCAATTTCATTACTTTTCCTTACAGGTCCTTATAAATTTTAACTTGCCTGAAACCAAGAACAAAAAGAGCAAGTAACTTGATCACTTCCATTACTATATACATTAAATGAACCGAGCTTTTTTCGGCCTGCATTCCTTGTACGATTAGTTGTGTGTGCTCATTAAGTTCTGGCAGGAGATAACCCGATTGTGCCACAATAAATGTAAAGATTGTGATCCCTGTCACCACTACCACCTTATCGGTATAATATACAAACAGGTACACCAGCATAATGGCGGTAAAAATCCGCTCAACAAAATTCAATGCCCCAAACACATACATTCCTACCTCTAAAGCCGTTGGAGTATCTAGTGATTCTGCACGAAATTTAACCCAGGCCTCCATAAAACTAATGGCAAGAACAAAACCTGCCCAAATAAAAGTGACTACAAAACCGTATTTTATAAATTTACTCATATTTTATTATTTTGAATGAATAAAAATAAGAAAAGAATCATTAGCTCAAACAAAAAAAGAAGTACCGATTCAAAAAAGTCATTGAGAATCCGAACTCCAGTCAAAGTCTCAAACTGCTAAAATTTAAATCCGTACAAATTCACAAAAAAGGCCTCATTAAAAATGAAGCCTCTCCTTTATCTTATAAAAATCATTAATCTCTTCTACCCATGTACATCATCACGTAATACATTAGCGTAGCCAAAGAAGATAATGCAGCAACAATGTATGTATATGCTGCCCATCGCAATGCATCATTTGCACTTTTTTGCGACTCATAAGTTGTAATGCCTGTTGTCTTCAACCATTTTAGCGCCCTGTTACTGGCATCAATCTCAACTGGCAAGGTAATGAAGCTAAACAATGTTGTTGCAGCAAACATTACAATACCTGCAAGCAATAGCTGAGGAAAAGAATTAATCATGATGATACCAGCCAATAATATCCACTGCACCCATTTCGAACTAAAACTCACCACTGGCACCAAAGCCGATCGCATTTGCAACCACGAATAAGCCTGTGCATGTTGAATTGCATGACCTGTTTCGTGAGCAGCAACTGCTGCAGCTGCCACATTTCGTCCATGATAAACTTCCTGGCTCAAATTAATTGTTTTCTCAGCCGGATTGTAATGATCTGACAACTGCCCACTCACCGATCCGATCCTAACTCCTGTTACCCCATGATCCCTCAACATTTGCTCTACCACCTCTTTTCCACTCATTCCATTTGAGGTAGGAATTTGAGAGTATTTTTGAAATCGTGACTTCAACTGATGACTCACCAGCCAACTCAATAAAGTAAATCCTATAAAAACTATCCAAATACTCATATTCTCTCATTTTATTATTTCAATTCAAGGGGATCAAATTCTTTGCCAATATATAATCATTTCATATTAGTGCCGATTTGTCAGTCACAACTTTGAGCACATGCTGTTTGTATCACTATCAAAATCACACCCCTAAACCTGTTATCCTAAAATCCAAATCTTTGAATTTCAGACAGATTTAAGAGCTTGAAATCCAAAAAATCGCTACATTTTCTTAGATTTACACATATAATGCTTATTTTTGCCACTCCTTAAAAAACTAATTCAACCAAAGAATGATCACCGAATCAGATTTTGATGACATAAGACCATATAACGATTCAGAGGTAGTTGAAGTAATTAATCGTCTTCTTCAAGAAGAAGCGTTTATTAAGTTTGCGCAGCAACTTTTTCCTGGTTTCACAAAAGAAATGATAGAAAAAGCCTTGAGCGAAGTGAAAACCATCAAGGAATTTCAGGGTAATTTTATTATCCGATTGGCGCAACACATTATCGACAACACAACCAAAGGAATCACAATTGACGGATTGGAAAACTTAGACCCTAACGAAAGTTATCTATTCATTTCTGATCATCGTGATATTATCCTTGATTCAGCATTGCTTAATGTAATGATGCATCACCATGGTTTTGAAACTACTGAAATTGCAATTGGAAGCAACTTATTAATTCAGCCTTGGATTGCTGATTTAGTAAAGCTGAACAAAAGTTTTGTCGTAAACAGAAATGTAACCGTTCGCCAAATGTTGGAAAGTTCAAAACAACTTTCCAATTACATTAACTTTGCCTTAAACACCAAGAAATCTTCAATTTGGATTGCTCAGCGTGAAGGTAGAACAAAAGATGGTGATGACAGAACCCAACAAAGTCTTTTAAAAATGCTACAAATGAGTGGCGGAAAAGAATTTTGTTCTCACTTTAAAAACCTAAGAATTGTTCCTGTTGCCATTTCTTATGAATATGAACCTTGCGATGCAATGAAAACGCTTGAGGTTCATTTAAAAGAAACTGAATCTGGGTATCAAAAAACTGCGAAAGACGACTTAAGAAGTATGATTCGCGGAATGATCAACGAAAAAGGTCGTGTTCACTTCAATATTGGCAATCCAATATCGCAAATGTTGGATACCATTGAAGATATGGATGAAAGCAAAGATAAATTCAAAGCTCTTGCTGATTTAATTGATTACAGAATTCACAAAAACTACAAATTGTGGCCTGATAATTATATTGCTTACGACATTGTTAACAACAGCAAAGAGTTTCTTGACAAATATACCATTGAAGAAAAGGAATTGTTCCTTAAACACATGGAAAAGAAAATTGCTACAATCGAAGATCGTGCAGAAAACATGGAAAGATTACACCAGATCTTCTTTGAGATTTACGCGAACCCTGTAAAAAACAGGCTAGAATTAACAAAACCAGAATTTGTTGAAGATTAAATAACTCAAAAGGCTTTCATAACGAAAGCCTTTTTTATTGCTTTTTCTTTTTATTGAACGAGAATTTTAATAATTTCGGTCAACGAAAAATCAACTATACAATTATGAAATTGATAAAGTTTCTTCTGATCATGTCTACCTTTTTAATAATGGTAGCCGCAATTTTTAATCTTTTAAATGCTAATGCAGAAGCGCCGGATAGAACAGGTGTTTACATCGAACTTGTTGTAATGTTCGTTCTTACGCTTACGATGGTATTATTGAACAACGTAGAAAAAAAGATGAAAAAATTGGAAAACAAACAGGATCAGGAGCTTTAATAGCTCCTTTTTTTATGCCTAAAACTTGCAAATTACAGACATTCAGAAACCATAAAAATTGAGTTACCCAAATCCTAAATAATGTTAAGGCTTGTTAATGCTTTCAATATTTCAATAAAGATTTTGTTATATTCGAATGCAGGCTCAAAACAAAAAGAAAAAAGTAATGCTTGAACAAACAAAAATTGTACTAGCTAATGTCAGCTTTGACTTAGGCTTATTTCGAAAAGAACTTATTAAGGCTCTTAAATGGTTACAACCATCAGAAGTTGCCGCTCTTAAAAACTGGTGTTCGGAAAATTTTTCAGGAAGGTTCGATGAAATCGCAACTGAAGTTCTCCACCCACAATTATCTTTATAATATTAAAACAAGCAATAATACGGAGAGGTGCAACACACCTCTCTTTTTTTTGTGTTTGTAATACCGATTATTAATTAATATGAGCCTTTTGTTCGCATTACTCCAAAAGACTAACTAATTATATATCGGCATTTCAATTTAATATTCCACAGTTTCGCTAAAGCTCACTCTGAAATTTAAATGGTATAATTTACTATCAGTGACCTATTTCCAATTCGAAAAATTAGCTTAACTTCGCAGCTGATAAAATTTAAAAGGATGATAAAGTTTAAACGTCATATTAAAGTTGATGATCAGGTATTCGAAACCTGGTTTGGGATGGACATTAAGAAAAAAGGTGGAAAGCCTAATGTGAGTATATTTTACTATACCGATGATCCAAACGAAGAATTAAGTGTTCACCAACTAATTAAAGGGAATTTTACAAGCAAAGATGAAGCTGTAAAATACGGTACCAGATTCATGAGAAGAATGTACCAAGACATGATAAAAAGAGAAGCTTCTTCTTCTAGTGAAGAAAACGAAGAAGAAACAACACTATAAATTACCTCATAAAAAAACCCGATCAATTGATCGGGTTTTTCTTTATCTGAATTTTAAATTATTCTTTTCTGTAATCAAGGCCTAACTCCACCATTTGCTCATCAGCAATGGTTGAAGGTGAATCAATCATCACATCGCGACCTGAATTGTTTTTTGGGAATGCAATTACATCACGAATTGACTCAATTCCTGCAAACAAGGATGCCAAACGGTCGAAACCAAAAGCAATACCACCATGAGGAGGTGCACCATACTGGAATGCATCCATCAAGAAACCAAACTGAGCTTTTGCTTCCTCATCGGTAAATCCAAGATGCTTGAACATTTGAGCTTGCAAATCGGTATCGTGAATACGGATAGAACCACCACCAATTTCAACACCATTAATAACAAGGTCGTAAGCATTTGCACGAACTTTTCCTGGTTCTGTTTCCAACATGTGGAAATCCTCTGCCTTAGGAGAAGTAAATGGATGGTGCATTGCGTGATATCTTTGAGAATCCTCATCCCACTCCAAAAGAGGGAAATCAACAACCCACATTGGTTTGAATACATTATTATCGCGTAAACCCAGTTGTGTACCCATTTCCAAACGCAGCTCACAAAGTTGAGATAAGGTTGATTTCTTATCACCAACCAAAATCAGCATCAAATCACCTGGTTTTGCATTACAAGCTTCGGCCCACTTTTGTAAATCTTCAGCACTGTAGAACTTATCTACCGATGACTTAAATGAACCATCTTCGTTGTATTTCACGTAAACCAATCCTTTAGCTCCAATTTGTGGACGCTTTACAAAATCGGTTAATTTATCCAATTGCTTACGAGTATAGTTTGCACATCCTTCGGCGCAAACTGCCCCAATATATTCTGCTTCGTCGAATACTTTAAAGTCATTTCCTTTTGCAATAACGCTTAAGTCAACGAACTCCATACCGAAACGGATATCTGGCTTATCGCTACCGTATTTTTCCATTGCTGTAGCGTAATCCATGCGTGGGAAATCGTAATCGATATCCACATTCTTCAATTTCTTGAATAAGTTTTTGGTCAATCCTTCGAAAGTATTCAAGATATCATCTTGCTCAACGAATGCCATCTCGCAATCAATCTGAGTAAACTCAGGCTGACGGTCGGCACGTAAATCCTCATCGCGGAAACATTTTACAATTTGATAATAACGGTCGAAACCAGAAATCATCAACAATTGCTTAAATACCTGTGGCGATTGTGGCAATGCATAAAACTCCCCCGGATTCATTCTCGATGGAACAATAAAGTCACGGGCTCCTTCAGGAGTAGATTTAATCAATACAGGAGTTTCTGTTTCGATAAAATTCAATTGATCAAGATAGTTGCGAACCTCGATACCCATTTTGTGACGCATCACAAGATTTTCGCGAACACAAGAACGACGCAAATCAAGGTAACGATATTTCATTCTTAACTCATCACCACCATCGGTATCATCTTCAATTGTGAATGGAGGCAAAGCCGATTTGCTCAACACCTCAAGTTTTTCAGCAATAATTTCTACATCGCCAGTAGACATTTTACTGTTTTTGCTTTCTCTTTCTGCAACTTTACCTGTAATGGCAACAACGAACTCACGTCCTAGCTTACGAGCTTGCTCACACAATTCAGCATTTGTTTCCATATTGAAAACAAATTGTGTAATGCCATAACGATCTCGAAGATCGACAAAAGTCATTCCACCCAAATCGCGTGCTTTTTGCACCCAACCACTTAATGTTACCGTTTCGTTTACATTCTCAATTCTTAATTCTCCGCAAGTATGAGTTCTGTACATCTTTTACCAATTAATTGAATTAAACTAGCTTTTAGCCTTTAGCTATTAGCTCTTAGCTTTTAAAATTCCTCACCAGAACATCCAAATCACACCATCAATTCTAAAATGGAATTCATTCTTTGTTACTGGTTTTGTTAACTTTGCGAAAATACTAACAATTTGTGAAACAGAATAGCTTTCATTAACAGATTTATAAAAAAGATTATTTATGAATTCGAACGATACAATTACTCCCTTCTCCGATGAATATTTTATGAAACAAGCCATACAGGAAGCCTACAAAGCTTTCGAAGAAGATGAGATTCCTGTGGGTGCTGTAATCGTTAGTAACAATAGAATAATTGCCCGTTCGCACAATTTAACCGAACGATTGAACGATGTAACTGCACATGCCGAAATGCAAGCCATTACTTCGGCCGCAAATTATTTGGGCGGAAAGTATTTAAAAGATTGCACCCTTTACGTTACTTTGGAGCCTTGCAACATGTGCGCAGGCGCTTTGGCCTGGTCGCAAATTACCAGAATTGTTTATGGTGCTGGCGACGAAAAAAGAGGCTTCACAAGATTTACGCCTTCTCCTCTTCACCCAAGAACCGAAGTGGTATCTGGAATATTAGAAGAGGAAAGCTCAGAACTTATTAAAAGCTTTTTCGCAAAAAAAAGAAACTAGCTTTAAAAAAATCAAATCAGAATTACTTATTTACAAAAAAAGATTACTTTTGTGCTCGGCTTTAAATTTTTAAGCAGATTGTGTTAGAGATAATTTCATCTGCTTTAAAATCAAAAAGCATACTACCGTCCAATCCATTTTATAATCCATTCTCTTTTTTTAGAAAGCGAGTAAAGCGCAATATTAATTGCGGTATGATTCATTTTATACGTAAAACGATTATCTTTATTAGTAATTTTTAAAAAAGGATACCATGAGTGCACACAACGAAGCAAAAATGGGCGAAATTGCCGAAACTATACTTTTACCAGGCGATCCACTAAGAGCAAAATACATTGCTGATAATTTTCTGGAAGATGTAGTATGCTACAACCAAGTAAGAAACATGCTTGGATTTACCGGAACTTACAAAGGAAAAAGAGTTTCGGTTCAAGGAACAGGAATGGGAGTTCCATCAATCTCTATTTACACTCATGAGTTAATCAACCAATATGGTGTAAAAAACTTGATTAGAATTGGAACTTGTGGTTCATTCAACAAAGATGTTCACGTACGCGACGTAATTTTATCGATGACATCATGTACCGATTCTTCAATTAACAAGAATTTATTTAGAGGAATGGATTATGCTCCATGTGCTGATTTTGGCTTGTTAAGTGATGCGCACAAAGCTGCTGTTGAAAAAGGTGTGAATGTAAAAGTTGGATCAACTTTAACTTCTGATATTTTCTATCACGACCTTGACAACAATCCTGAACCATTTAAACTATGGGCAGATTATGGAGTATTAGCTGTAGAAATGGAAGCTACTGCTTTGTACACTCTAGCTGCTCGTCATAACGCAAAAGCACTAGCAATTATGACTGTAAGTGATCACATCCTTACAGGAGAAGAAACAAGTGCTGATGAGCGTCAAACCACTTTAAACACAATGATTGAAATTGGTTTGGAAACTGCAATTAGGCAATAATTTAGATCAGATACATTTTTAATGTACGGAATGGAGGGGCTATCGGGGCTCCTCTTTCTTTTTGTGAAAATTCTAAAATGGCCTTATTTATTCCTCAAGTTTTTTTTTTAATACAGTAACAAGGCGAAAAAACACTTTCCAACTCTTTTGAAAACTTTCGAACATTGTGGTTTTCACCTCCCAGTTTTTTTTGAACAAAACAAAAAAGCACGAAAGCATAACTTAAACCTTTTGAAAGCCATCAACAAAACAGGAAAGCTGTTTTTTATTTTATTTAGCCTCACCAACACCTAACAATTGGACTTGTGAACTTTTTTGAAGCCCATTCCAGCTGACGGCTTTGCATTCAAAAGATTTAAAACACTTTTCCATCAAGTGTTAGTGAGTATAAAAAAAGCTCGGAATCAAACCGAGCTTCTAATATTATATTTCTTTTACCTCAAAGTTTAGAGACTTTAACTGTTCCCAAAACTCAGGGTAAGATTTTTTCACTACTTGCGGATCGTCAATCAAAACATCGTTTCGTAAGATGGCAACCGGAGCAAATGCCATGGCCATTCTATGATCGTGATAGGTTTCGATCACAATTTTCTCATCCTCCTCTTTTCGTTCGCCATCCCAGGCCAACTCTCCTTCTGCTGGCTCATGAAGCACATATCCCAATTTGCCCAACTCGGTAATTAAAGCATGAATTCTATCGGTTTCTTTAATCTTTAAAGTTTCTAATCCTTTAAAGTGAAATGGAATTCCTTTTAAACAGGAACACACGGCAAAAGTCTGAGCCAAATCGGGCATTTGCAAGAAATCATACACCAACTTTTTACAATCGCTCTCCTTCTTCTCTATAAACATGCCTCGCTTCGAGAATTGTGTTTTCGCACCCAACTTTTCGAACACAGGCACCAAACCCGAATCTCCCTGGAAACTTCTTCTTCTCAATCCATCCAAATACAATTTTCCTTCACTGGCCAAAGCCATAAACGACCACCAGTATGATGCACCCGACCAATCGCCTTCAACCGTATACGGAATTCTTTGGTAAGCTTGTTTGGCAACAAATATCTCCTGTCCTTTAAATTCCGATTTCACACCAAACTCTTCCATAATATTCAGAGTCATTTCGATGTAGGATCGTGAAACTACATCCCCTTTTAATTTAATGCGCAATCCATTTTCCAGAGTTGGTGCAATTAATAAAAGTGCCGATATGTATTGTGAACTGGTATCACCTTTCAGCTCTACTTCTTTACCAGTGATATTTGATCCAAAAATCTTTAAAGGCGGATATCCTTCTTTCTCCAGGTAAGAAATTTGAGCTCCCAATGAATTTAATGCATCCACCAATACACCAATGGGACGTTCTTTCATTCTATCAGATCCTGTCAAAGTCCATTCTCCAACAATTTTCGACAAGTAGGCAGTCAAAAAACGCATGGTTGTTCCGGCATGCCCCACATCAAAAGTATTGGTATTCGAGAATAAAATATTTTGCATTGCTCTCGAATCATCACAATCAGATAGATTTTTAATGGGTTCAAAACTATTGCTCAAAGCATTAATTATCTGAACTCGATTCGAAATACTTTTCGACGATGGAAGTACAACTCTTCCTTCCAGAACTTTATTGGTTTTAGAAATGGAATATTGCATGGTCTATTGATTTTGTATTACAAAAATAGGCCAACAATTAAGAATGATTGTTGGCCGACATATCATTAAAAGTAAAACTCTTTAAAAGTGGAATAAAGAATCTACTTCGAAATTCGTATTTAGCTTATCGCGACCTTTTAAAAAGTCAAGCTCCACAAGGAAATTTACAAAAGCCTTGTTCACACCACATTTAGCAAGTAGCTTGATAGAAGCTGCTGCTGTACCTCCTGTTGCCAACAAATCGTCATGCAACAAAATAACATCATCTTCATTTAAAGCATCCTGATGAATGTGAATTTCATCCTCGCCATACTCTAATGTATATTTTTCAGAATAAGTTGCAGCAGGCAATTTACCTGGTTTACGAATTGGTACAAATCCAGCATTTAATTTGTAAGCCAACACTGTTCCCAAAATAAAACCTCTACTCTCTAATCCTACTACCTTGGTAATTCCTTTGTCTTTATATTGCTCGTATAATGTTTCTACCAATGTTGCCAAATGCTTTTCATCTTTCAACATTGTAGTAATATCCTTAAAAACGATTCCTTCCTTTGGGAAGTCAATCACATCTCTGATTGAATCTTTTGCTTCTTGAAGTCTTGCTTCCATTATTAATTTATTTTTCCAGGTGTAAAAAACACAAATCCGAGTTGGCTAAAAGGCGCAGCAAATCGGAAGAAGTGGAATATTCACCCCCTCATCACTTAATTATTCAAAATATTTACTTGATAAAGTGTGGGATAATTCCGGGTAAAAATAAAAAAGTTGGTTTAAATAAACACTCTAAATTGCAAAAATTGCACAATCTTTTTACAGATATTTAAATAAAGACTATCAACAACATTTGGAAAGATATTTTCGATCAGTTGTTGTCGAATATATCCATTAGTTTTTACCTTTGATATGGAATTTTACACACATGCCATGACAATAAACAATCAAAATCGCGCAAGCTGGATTAAACTAGCCTACTATTTATTAATATTCCTTTTTTTAGCTTCTGTTATTCTTTTGTTGTATTTAAATATCAACAAACCATACCAGGTAATCGGAATAATAAGTGCATCTGTTATTTCGGTAATTATCTTTTCCTTTCATTTGAATTTTAATTTCATCATATATAAGGAAGGAGATGATAAAATCATTCTTCGATACTATCCTCTTCATCCCTTTCATGATAATTTTAAATCCATTGAAATTCCTAAAAATTGCCTTGCCAAATACGATTTGGAGACAAAAACATTTGGACTTAAACCAATTGTTACACTATATCAATTAACCGAAAAAGGGATTGCAAAATATCCATCGGTTTGTTTGTCTGCACTTTCCAAAACTGAAAGAAAGAAATTAATTGAATCTTTATCCCGAAACAGCCTGAATAAATAATTAAGAGCATACTATAATTATATATTAAGCGTTAGCCATACCATTAACAAATACTATTAGGAATGAAAATTAAAACTCTAGTAGCAATATTGCTATGCACATTATCTTTAAATACACTTGCTCAAAACAACGATTTAAGTCTTAATATAGGAATCCCTTTAGGCAAGTATGGCAAGTTCGATCACAACTTTGCAGGATCTAATGAAACCAACCATCCTTCAATACTAATACAACTTGAAAAAGAATGGCAGGACAATTTAAGCATAGGTGCATACATTGGTTATGCCGGACAGAAACATGAATACGATTTTGGCCATAGCGAAATCAATTACAATTATTACAGATTGGGAAGTGTACTTACTTATGAATTGAACGATTGGCTATCGGATATGAATATCTCAACAGGTTATGATGTTGACCTGTACACTTCGGTAAAAGCAGGTATTTCTTTGGAGCACAAGAAATATGAAAACACAAGCCCCAATGCCAGTTCAAATCCAGTATATTCTCACAACTCATCAAATGATTTGTTGTTTGATTTAGGAATTGTGCTAGGTGCACGCTATCATTTTTCAAATCAATTTGGGTTATTTACAGAATTAGGTTGGGCTAATGCCGGATTTTTAACCATTGGAACCACATTTACTTTATAAATCTTTTGTAAATTCATATCCATATTGTGGTACTCCTATTAATAAGGTATGAATAGAATTTACAAAATCGCTTTAAGTTTTATAAATGGCTTTGGACCTGTAAATCTTAAAAAGTCTATTGCCTATACTGGCAGCCTGGAGGCTTTCTTCACAGAGAAAAAGCAAAACCTTACAAAAATTCCTGGCATAGGCCAGGCATTCATCCAAAAATTAGACAGAAAATCAGCTCTTCTTCAAGCCGAAGAGGAGCTCAAATTCATCGAGCAGAATGAAATTCAAATAGCATTCTACTTAGATGCCGATTATCCACAAAGACTACTTAATTGTTCCGATTCTCCTTGCACGCTATATTATAAAGGCAATGCTGATTTCAATGCCAGCAGAAATATCAGCATAGTTGGCACAAGAAATGCCAGCGATTACGGGAAAGAACAATGCAACAAATTGGTTAAGGATTTATCAGAAAAATCGATAAAAACAACCATAATTAGTGGTCTGGCTTATGGTATTGACATTTGTGCACACAAAGCTGCCATGCAATATCAACTTCCTACAATTGCCGCTATTGGTCATGGTTTTCAGCAAATGTATCCTGCTCAACACAGAAACTATGCCGAGGAAATCATCCATAAAGGTGGAGCAATTGTTAGTGAATTCACATCAAACAGCAAGTTTGATCCAAAAAACTTTGTCCGACGCAACAGAATAATTGCTGGTATGTCCGATGCAACCATAGTAATAGAATCTGCCAGAAAGGGCGGTTCATTGGTAACCGCCGACATTGCTAATTCATACCATAGAGATGTATTTGCTTTTCCTGGAAGAATTAGCGATAAATATTCCGAAGGTTGTAATTTTCTAATCAAAACCAATCAAGCTAACTTAATAGAAAACGTCTCAGACTTGGAGTATATCTTAGGTTGGGACGATCAAACTCAAAAAACAAAGGAAATTCAAACGAAACTTTTTGTAGAGCTAACAAATGAGGAAGAACAAATAATATCGGCACTTCGAGATTTAGAAAAAACACCGATAGATTTGATTTGTTTGAAGAGTTCATTTCCGATGAGTAAGGTGTCAAGTTTGCTCTTAAAATTAGAATTTGATGGCATGGTGAAGTCACATCCGGGAAAAATCTACTCCCTAAATTCCTGAAAATTGTCAATTTTTATGGTTTCATGTTGTAGAACAGAAACCACGCCTTTGTATCTGTCTGATTCCCTGCATTTTAATTTTTACGAAAACGTTGTAAAAAAAATCAGCTTTTAATTTGTGATTATGAAAATTTGTATACATTTGACACCAAGAACTAATAATTAAAACACAACAAACAATTTTAATTTCATAACAAGTTTGGATATGGAAGCAAAAATAATTGAATTCATGGATAGCCTTAAGGCTAAAACTCCAGGTGAAGCTGAGTTCCATCAGGCAGTACAAGAAGTAGTAGAAACAGTTTGGGATACTTATGATGCAAATCCTAAGTATAAAGCTGCAAAGATTCTTGAAAAAATGTGTGAGCCTGAGCGCGTAATCATGTTCCGCGTACCATGGATCAACGATAACGGTGAAGTTGAAATCAACCGTGGTTACCGCGTTGAATTCAATAGTGCAATTGGACCTTACAAAGGTGGTTTACGTTTCCACCCTTCTGTAACGTTAAGTGCATTAAAATTCTTAGGTTTCGAGCAAACTTTCAAGAATTCATTAACTACTCTACCTATGGGTGGTGGTAAAGGTGGTTCTGACTTCAACGCTAAAGGAAGATCAGATAACGAAATCATGCGCTTCTGCCAAAGCTTTATGACTGAGCTTTGCAAGCACATTGGTCCTAACACTGACGTACCAGCAGGTGATATAGGTGTAGGTGGTCGCGAGATCGGATACCTATTCGGACAATACAAGAGAATCCGTAACGAATTTACTGGTGTATTAACTGGTAAAGGTCTTGAGTACGGTGGATCATTAATTCGTCCTGAAGCTACTGGTTTTGGTGCTGTATACTTCGCTCAACACATGTTGGCTGAAAACAACGAAGATTTCAAAGGAAAAACTGTTGCTCTTTCAGGATTCGGTAACGTAACTTGGGGTGCTGCTCTTAAATTGGTTGAGCTAGGTGCTAAAGTTGTTACAGTTTCAGGTCCTGACGGATATGTATACGACAAAGAAGGTTTAGATGCTGAAAAGATTGAATACTTATTGGATCTTAGAGCTTCTAACAACGACGTTGTTGCTCCTTACGCTGAAAAATTCGGTGCTGAGTTCTTCCCTGGTAAAAAACCTTGGGAATGTAAAGTTGACCTAGCTTTCCCTTGTGCAATTCAAAACGAATTGAACGAAGAAGATGCTAAGCTATTGGTTGAAAACGGATGTAAGTATGTAGTAGAAACTTCTAACATGGGTTGTACTGCTGAAGCTATGATCTACTTGGTAGAGAATTGTGCATTCGCTCCTGGTAAAGCTGCTAATGCTGGTGGTGTAGCTGTTTCTGGTTTAGAAATGTCTCAGAACTCTATGCGTTACAACTGGTCAGCTGAAGAAGTTGATGAAAAATTGGGTCGTATCATGAAAGACATTCACGATACTTGTGTACGTTTCGGTAAAGAAAACGGTCATATCAACTACGTTAAAGGTGCTAACGTTGGTGGATTCGTTAAAGTTGCTGAAGCTATGCTAGCTCAAGGTTGCGTTTAATATACAATCACGCCTAATATATAAAAAGCCGGCTCTGCCGGCTTTTTTTTTAACTAATTTCTGTTCTAATTCCTTTTGTATTCCTATTGCGATTCAATAAGTTTGCACAAAAAGTAAAAACATGAATCTAATCGATACGCATTCACATATTTATTCCGAAGATTTTAATGGTGACATTAATCAAATCATTGAAAATTCGAAAGAGGCTGGAGTTGAAAAAATACTTTTGCCAAACATCGATTCTCAATCAATTGATCCAATGCATTCTTTGGAAAAAATGTTTCCGGGATATTGTATTCCCATGATGGGATTACACCCTACATCGGTAAAGGAGAATTATCAGAATGAATTAGACATTTGCAAAAATTGGTTAGACTCAAGAAAATATTGTGCAATTGGTGAAATTGGAATTGATTTATATTGGGATAAAACATTTGTAAAAGAACAACAAATTGCTTTTGAGACTCAAATTAATTGGGCTTTAAAATTCAACCTGCCAATCGTAATTCATTCCAGAGAATCTTTCGATGAAATATTCGAGATATTAGAGAATTATAAGAATACTAACCTAAAGGGAGTATTTCATAGTTTCTCAGGAAATCTTGAGCAAGCAAATAAAGCAATGGAATTGGGTTTTTTACTTGGTATAAATGGCATTGTAACTTTTAAAAATTCAGGTTTAGATAAAACCGTTGCTGAAGTACCTCTTGAAAAGTTAATTTTAGAAACTGATGCCCCTTACCTGGCTCCTGTTCCAAAAAGAGGAAAACGAAACGAAAGCTCATACGTAAAGTACACCGCACAAAAAATTGCAGAAATTTATCAAACCAAAACAGAAACAGTGGCAGAAATAACTAGCCACAATGCAAGAAATTTGTTCAACTTATAATACCTCTCTCAATGGACAAAAAACAAACTTCTATTCTTATATTATATACCGGAGGTACAATCGGTATGGTAAACGACCCTGAAACAGGTTCGTTAATTCCATTTGATTTTGATCATATCCTAAAACAAGTTCCAGAATTAAAAGAATTTGGATACGAACTTACTTCCATTGCCTTTGATCCATTAATCGATTCTTCTAATTTAAATCCTGAAGTTTGGGTAAAAATTTCAAAACTGATTAAGGAAAACTATAATAACTATGACGGATTTGTTGTACTTCACGGAACAGATACAATGTCTTTTACTGCATCTGCATTAAGCTTCATGCTTGATAATTTGCAAAAGCCAGTAATATTAACTGGATCGCAACTTCCAATTGGAACCTTAAGAACTGATGGGAAAGAAAATCTAATCACAGCTATTGAAATTGCTGCGGCATATAAAAATGGACAAGCAATGGTACCGGAGGTTTGTATTGTTTTCGAAAACCAATTGTTCAGAGGAAACAGAACCACAAAACACAATGCAGAACATTTTAACGCATTTTATTCCTACAACTATCCTGATTTGGCAAAAATCGGAATCAATATTAATTACAATTATTCCGCAATCCATTATCCAAGTCAAACAAAACAACTTGAAATAAGTACCGAATTTGATACCAATATTGCAATTTTAAAAATCTTTCCAGGAATCAATAAACAAGTAGTAGATTCCATTTTAAATATTGAAGGATTAAAAGGAGTAGTAATGGAAACTTATGGTGCAGGAAATGCTCCAACCGACAAATGGTTTATCGACTCCATTAAGGAGGCAATCAGCAGAGGAATAATAATATACAATATTACTCAATGTGCAGCGGGAAGTGTTGAAATGGGCCTATATGAGACAAGTTTAGAGTTACTTAACGCAGGCGTAGTAAGCGGACACGACATCACTACAGAGGCTGCCATTGGCAAACTCATGTTTATCCTTGGTAAGAAGTTAAACATAGAACAAACCAAATTGCTTTTAAATAAATCTTTAAAGGGCGAATTAAGCCATTAGAATATTTGTTTTTCACATTTTTTTTGTAATTTGGTGCACTGTTTAAAGCTTTCTATATTACATAAATCCAAAAACAAGGACCTTTAAAAGCATTGAAAACAGAATAGTTTTAAAGAATAATACACAAACAACTAAGGAATTAGTTGTTTATGAGATCGCAATCGTTTAATTTTGTAAAAAATAATTTCGTTAATTAAAATTTGAAAAACAGACTATGAAAAAGTTATTTGCATTTATAGCAGTTATCGGGATGCTAAGCTTAGGAGCATCATCTTACGCAGTTGCTCAGGATGAGACAGCAGAAACTACCGTAGACACAACTCAGGTTGCAGAAGAAACTACTGTTGAAGAGCCTGCAGCTCCAGTTATGGAAGAAGAAGCTATCGAAAGCACATCTTTCCACAAAGTTGTTAAGAAGCAATTCATCCAAGGTGGTGCAATGTTTATGAGCTTCGTATTGCTAGCTCTTATCTTAGGTCTTGCTTTGTCTATTGAAAGAATCATTTACTTGAACCTTTCAACTACAAACACTAAGAAATTAATTGCTAACCTTGAAGATGCATTGAACAACGGTGGTGTTGAAGCTGCTAAAGAAGTTTGTAGAAATACTCGTGGTCCTATCGCAAGCATTTTCTACCAAGGTCTTGACCGTATCGACGAAGGTATTGAAGTAGTAGAAAAATCAGTTGTTTCTTACGGATCTGTTCAAATGGGTCTTTTAGAAAAAGGTCTTTCTTGGATTGGTTTGATGATCGGTTTGGCTCCTATGTTAGGATTTATGGGTACTGTAATCGGTATGATTGACGCTTTCGACTCGATTCAGTCTATGGGTACTATTTCTCCAGCAGCAGTAGCAGGTGGTATTAAAATCGCTTTGATTACAACTGTATCTGGTTTGATCGTAGCAATGATCCTTCAAGTATTCTACAACTACTGTACTGCTAAAGTTGACAGTATTGTAAACAACATGGAAGATGCTTCTATCTCTCTTCTTGATATCCTTGTAAAATACAACATGAAAAAATAATTATAGACTATGTCAAATACATTGAGTAAATATTTAAATATTCTTACCTATGTAATGATTGGTCTAACAGCTATTTTTGTGATCATGTTTTACTTAGGTGGAGAAATCCCAAACCAAGCACACACAACTCCAGTTTACACTGATCTTTTGATCAACTGGGCTAAAGTATTGTTTATTGCATCTGCTGCATTATCAATTCTTTTCCCAATCATTCAGATCGTTGTTAACCCTAAAGGAGCACTTAAAGGTTTGATGGGATTAGTAGTACTTGGATTAGTAATCCTTGTATCATACAGTATGTCAGATGCTACTTTGTTAAACCTTCCAGGTTACACAGGTACTGACAACAACCCTGCTTCACTTCAATTTGCTGATACAGTACTTTACACTATGTACATCTTAGGTATAGGAACTGTAGCTTCAATTGTAGTTACTGAAATTATTAGAAGATTACGTTAAGAATATGATCCGAATTTAAGGATTCGGATCGCAATACCTTTATTATGGCAAGAAAAACACCAGAGATTAACTCAAGTTCGATGGCCGATATTGCATTCTTGTTGCTGATTTTCTTCTTGGTATCGACTACGATGGATGTGGATACTGGTATCTATAAAAAGTTACCTCCTATCCCTGAAACGGATCAACCTGATGAAGAAATTAAGGTAAAAAAACGTAATGTTTTAGCGATATTGGTAAACCGTAACGATGAGTTGTTGGTGAATGGAGAACTTTTAGACATTTCACAATTGCGTGAAAAGACCAAAGAGTTTATCTTGAATCCAAACAATAGTGAAGACCTTCCTGAAAAACATGTTAAAACTGTTCCATATTTTGGAGATGTTATGGTTTCGAAAGGATTGGTTTCATTGCAGAACGACCGCGGTACGAGTTACGAAATGTATATTAGAGTACAGGATGAGCTAGCCATTGCTGCACGTGAATTAAAAGACGAAAAAGCAATGTCGAAATGGGGGAAGGTTTACAGCGAGTTGGACAAAGAACAACAAGATGCTGTAAAGAAATATGTCCCAATGGCAATATCCGAGGCTGAACCTAAAAACGTAGGAGGGAAAAGATAATGTCAAAATTTAGAAAAGACGGAGGCAAAGACACTCCGGAAATTTCAACAGCGTCACTTCCTGATATCGTATTTATGCTTCTGTTCTTCTTTATGGTATCAACTACCATGCGTGATGTAGAATTGAACGTAAGCTATGTACAGCCACAAGCTAAGGAATTGACAAAGCTTGAAAAAAAGGATTTGGTAAGTAACATCCATGTTGGTGTTCCTTTGAGAAAATACCAAAAAACTTTTGGTACTGAATCAAGAATCCAATTAAATGACAAATTTGCGACTGTTGATGATATTCAAGCTTTCATTGCTTCTGAAAGAGAAGCAAGAAAAGAAGAATTACGTAACAAGTTGACAACATCTCTAAAAGTTGACAGATACACTAAAATGGGTATCATTGTTGACATTAAACAAGAGTTAAGAAAAGCAAGTGCTTTGAAGCTGAACTATTCAGCTCTTCAAGGTGCTGATGAAAACTAAGAATTTTCGCGCTTAAAATATAAAAGGAGTCCATTAGGGCTCCTTTTTTTATGCAATAAATCGTATAAAAAAAGCTTGGAAATACATCCAAGCTTTGTGACCCGTACAGGATTCAAACCTGTGACCTTCAGAACCGGAATCTGATGTTCTATTCAGCTAAACTAACGGGCCAATGTGTTCACAAATTTAAAAAATTATTTTATTCTCTTTTCCTACTCCAACATTCAATCTATAATTGATTTTCAATAACTCTTCTAATCCTCTATTAACCAATTTTTAATAATAACATCAGTTCACTCAAAAACAACCCTTTTATTTATAAATTTTACTAATTTTGCGGACTGAATACATTGAAATAACCATATTTTATCAAAATATTACAATGGAGTACACATTTAAAGAAATAGAACAAAAATGGCAGAAGTACTGGAACGACAATAAAACCTATAAGGTTGATGTCAATGCAGACAAACCAAAATTTTATGTGCTTGATATGTTCCCATACCCATCAGGAGCGGGATTACATGTTGGTCACCCACTAGGTTATATTGCGTCTGATATCTATTCTCGTTACAAAACCCTCAAAGGTTTTAATGTACTCCACCCAATGGGATACGATGCATATGGATTGCCTGCTGAGCAATATGCTATTCAAACAGGGCAACACCCAGCAATTACCACTGAGCAAAACATTACACGATATAGAGAACAATTGGATAAAATTGGATTTTCATTCGATTGGGACAGAGAAGTGCGCACTTGTAATCCTGAATATTATAAATGGACACAATGGGCATTCATTCAAATGTTCAACCACTATTTCGATAACGAAACTGAAAAAGCTCAACCAATTTCAGCATTGGTAGCAAAATTCGAAACAGAAGGAAATGCAAAAATCAATGCTGCTTGTTCTGAAACGGAAATATTCACAGCTGAACAATGGAAAGCTCTATCAAATACAGCACAGCAGGAAATTCTTTTAAATTATCGCTTGGCCTACCTTGCAGATACAATGGTAAACTGGTGTCCTGAATTAGGAACCGTTTTAGCCAATGATGAAGTAAAAGATGGTTTATCTGAACGCGGTGGGCATCCTGTTGTACAAAAGAAAATGCGTCAATGGTCACTTCGAGTATCTGCTTATGCAAAAAGATTATTGGATGGTCTTGACAATTTGGAATGGACAGATTCTTTGAAGGAAATTCAGAAGAACTGGATTGGCCGTTCTGTTGGTGCAGAGGTGAATTTTGGAGTGAAAGATTCTGATATCAAAATGGAAATCTTCACCACTCGCCCTGACACAATCTTTGGAGTTACTTTTATGGTATTGGCACCAGAAAGTGAATTGGTTGATAATTTAACCACTACTGAGTGCAGAGAAAAAGTTGATGCATATATTGAAGCTACCAAGAAAAGAACCGAAAGAGAACGTTTGGCTGATGTAAAAACCGTTAGCGGTGAATTCACAGGTGCTTATGCAATTCACCCATTCACAGGTGAAGAAATTCCAATTTGGGTAAGCGATTACGTACTAGCAGGATATGGAACTGGAGCAATTATGGCTGTACCTGCTCATGATAGCCGTGACTACGCTTTTGCGAAACATTTTGATTTGCCAATTATCCAGGTTGTTTCTGATGGTGATATTTCTGAGGAATCATATGATGCCAAGGAGGGAAAATCGATGAACTCTGATTTCCTAAACGGATTAGATGTTAAAGATGCTATTGTAAAAGCAAATGAAGAGGTAGAAGCAAGAGGCTTAGGAAAGAAAAAAATCAACTATAGATTGAGAGATGCTATTTTCTCTCGTCAGAGATATTGGGGTGAACCATTCCCAGTGTATTTCAAAGAAAACATGCCATACATGATGGAAATGGACCAGTTGCCTTTGGAATTACCTGAAATTGACAAGTACTTGCCAACTGAAAGTGGTGAACCACCATTGGGACGTGCTAAAGATTGGAAAACAGCAGATGGTCACCCAATTGAATTGAATACAATGCCTGGTTTTGCAGGATCATCGGCATATTATTTGCGTTATATGGATCCACGCAATAACGATGCGTTAGTTTCTAAGGAAGCAAATGAATACTGGCAAGATGTTGATTTGTATATCGGAGGAACCGAGCATGCAACTGGTCACTTGATTTATTCACGTTTCTGGAACAAATTCTTATTCGATATCAACGAAGTTTGCAAAGATGAGCCTTTCAAGAAATTGATCAACCAAGGAATGATTCAAGGTCGTTCGAACTTTGTTTACAGAGTTAAGAACACCAATAAATTTATTTCTTATGGATTGAGAAAAGAGCACGATACCACTGCAATTCACGTTGATGTAAACATCGTGAAGAATGATGTATTGGATACAGAAGCTTTCAAAGCCTGGAGACCAGAATTTAAGGATGCTGAATTTATTCTTGAAGATGACAAATACATTTGTGGTTGGGCTGTTGAAAAAATGTCGAAATCGATGTTCAACGTTGTTAACCCGGATGTAATTGTAGAAGAATATGGTGCTGATACACTTCGTTTGTACGAAATGTTCCTTGGACCATTGGAAGCTCACAAGCCTTGGGATACTAATGGTATTGATGGTGTTCACAAATTCTTAAAGAAACTTTGGAGATTATTCTACAAAAGTGAAAACTTTGAAGTTTCTGATGCTGAACCTACAAAAGATGAATTAAAAGTTCTTCACAAAACCATCAAGAAAATTCAGGATGATATCGAAAGGTTTTCTTTCAACACATCAATTTCGGCTTTCATGATTTGTGTGAACGAATTAAGTAGCTTAAAATGTAACAATAAGGCTGTACTAGAAGACCTATTAAAACTTCTTGCTCCTTTCGCACCACATATTTCTGAAGAATTGTGGAACAAATGTGGTAACAAGGATAGTATAACCAAAGCAAGTTTCCCTGAATTCAATGAAAGCTTTGTTGCTGAAGATACTCACTCATACCCAGTGTCATTTAATGGTAAAATGAGGTTTAAGCTAGAGCTATCATTAAGTATGAGTAAGGATGAAATTGAACAGGAAGTCCTGAATTGTGAACAGGCTCAAAAATGGATTGATGGAAAAACACCTAAGAAGGTGATTATCGTTCCTAAAAAAATCATCAACATAGTAGTATAAAGTAGAAAACAATAAGCACAATTTATAATCAGGCTTCGTTTTTCTAATAAACGGAGCCTTTTTTCTTCACATTGAATTATTTTTAAATTACAATGAAATTCTCTATTAATGAATTAAAATCATATGCTATTATTACACTTGGCTTGTGTGTTTATAGCTTTGGATGGACTGCATTTTTGATTCCTTCAGAAATTGTAGCAGGAGGTGCCGGTGGTATTGGAACCCTTATTTATTACGCATCAGGTGAAACAATTCCTGTTGGGTACTCCTATCTTGTAATTAATGTTTTTTTAATTTTAATTGCTTTACGTGTACTTGGAAGCAAATTCGGGATAAAAACCATATTTGGAATTGTTGTAGGTTCCCTTTTATTAACATTGCAACAAAGAGTATTTTCAGAACCTCTGGTAGATGACAAATTTATGGCAACCATTATTGGAGGAATCCTAGGCGGTGCTGGTATTGGAATCACTTTTACACAAGGAGGAAGTACAGGAGGAACTGACATTATTGCAATGATGGTAAACAAATATTACAATATCAGTCCTGGCAGAATCATTCTCTATTTAGATATTTTTATCATTGCATCTTCCTATTTTCTTTTTAAAGATATTTCTACCATTGTATATGGATACGTAGTAATGGGCGTTGCTGCTTATACCATAGATATGATGATTTCCGGTTCAAAACAATCGGCTCAGCTTTTTATTATTTCTAAAAACTACGAAGAAGTTGCAGCTAAATTAAGCGAAGAAACCGGACGTGGACTCTCGATGGTACATACAACAGGTTGGTATACTCGTGAGGAAACCAAGATGTTAATGCTTGTAATTAGGAAGCATGAAACGCAGCACGTATTTAAAGTAATTAAGGAAGTAGATCCACAAGCATTTATCTCCATGGGAAGTGTAATGGGCGTTTACGGATTAGGTTTTGAAGAAATTAGAGCATAAAAAAAGAAATAATGGCTACTCAGAAAATCAGTTTATCAGAAAACATTCGTTCCTATTTAATTATTACCATAGGATTGCTTATTGGTTCTTTGGCATGGACCGGTTTTATTATACCATCTGGAATTGTAGGATCGGGCGTAAGTGGAATTGCAACCATGATATATTTTGTAACCGGAATAAAGGTTGGTTATAGTGTATTTTTAATCAATACAGTATTTCTACTGATATCATTACGTGTACTTGGCTTCTCTTTTGGAATAAAAACATTGTATGGAATTACCGTAATTTCATTTTTCCTATGGTTGTTTCAATCCATTATCACCGAACCTCTGGTTTCCGACAGGTTTATGTGTGCTATTATTGGAGGTATTATGGCTGGAGCTGGTGCAGGAATGATTTTATCGCGTGGTGGAAGCACAGGCGGCACCGACATTCTTGCCATGATGATCAACAAGTACAAGAACTACAGTCCAGGCCAGTTGCTTTTAACTATCGACGTAATAATAATATCATCTTCTTATTTTTTGGAGAATTCGATAGAACAGGTCGTATACGGATTTGTTACCATGGGAGTAAGTGCTTATTGTGTAGATATGATTATTGAAGGAAGCAAGCAGTCTGTTCAAATAATAATATTTACTCAAAAACCTGAATTAATTCGCAAGGAAGCAATTTACAATTTAGATCAAGGACTTACTGTAATAAATGCCACTGGAGGTTATAGTAATGAGGATGTAAAAATCCTGATGCTTCTGGCTAAAAAACGTGATTCACAGACCATTTTAAATATGATAAAGCATGTAGACCCAGATGCATTCATATCTATGGGCAGTGTAATGGGGGTTTACGGTCAAGGTTTCGACAAGATCAAATCTTAAAACTTAAAAAAGCTTAAATCCTATAATCATTAGATTATCCAGTTGTGTGACTATAAAAATAGTTATACCTTTAGGCTCGAATTCAAAATTTCCCAAATGAAAAAGTTCTTCAACTATAAAACTCTAATTATTGCAGCGCTTGTAATGGTTGGTCTATTGCTTTTTAAAAACTTTAAATCGGATGTACCCGAAGAAGTAAAAAGCGATAGTCATGAATTGATTGATTCAACAGCATTAGAGCCTATCAATTTAAAATATGGATTTCCGATTGATGATTTTGAACATGAAGAAGGCAAAGTAAAAAGAAATCAGAGTTTGTCTACAATACTAAGACAATACGATGTTTCATACGCTGCAATCGATAAAATTGCCAAAAAAGCCAAAAAAGTTTTTAATGTAAGACGAATTAAATCGGGACGCGAATATTCGGTTTTATTCTCTAAGGATAGCTTAAGAACTCCTGAATACTTTGTATACGAAAACACACCAGTAGAGTATATTGTTTTTGATTTACGAGATACTTTGCATGTATACAAAGGGGAAAAAGAGATTATTTATAAGCGTAAACAAATCAAAGGAACCATTGAAAGTTCGCTTTGGAATGCCATGGTTGAAGCTAATGCAGATCCTGTTTTATCTATCGAATTGTCTGAAATCTATGCCTGGACAATAGATTTTTTTGGAATTGGTAAAGGCGATGAGTTCAATATCATTTATGAAGAAGCTTTTGTAGATGATAAACCAATAAGTGATATCAAAGTACTGGCTGCGAACTTTATTCATCACAAATCAGATAATTATGCATTTGCTTTTAAAGAAGGTGATAAAGATGGATTTTTCGATGAAGAAGGAAAAAGCTTACAAAAAGCATTCTTAAAAGCTCCTTTGCGTTATTCCAGAATCAGTTCCAGATTTTCTAACCGAAGATACCACCCTGTTTTAAAAAGATACAGATCACATCATGGGGTTGATTATGCTGCACCAACGGGAACTCCGGTTCACACAATTGGAGATGGAGTGATTATTAAGAAAGGCTACCAAAAAAGAGGCGGTGGAAGATATTTAAAAATAAAACACAACAGTGTATACACCACAACCTATATGCATTTATCTCGTTTTGCCAAAGGAATGAACACAGGTGTTAGGGTAAAACAAGGGCAAATCATTGCTTATGTAGGTTCTTCAGGCTTATCAACAGGGCCACATCTCGATTTTAGGGTGCATAAAAATGGAAGTCCAATTAATCCATTAAAAATGAAATCACCTCCTGTCGCTCCTGTCAAGAAAGAAAATCAAGCTCAATTTGAAATTCTCAAAAACAAATTGATGAAAGAATTGAATGGATTAGACAGTATTCCTGAGCCATTAATTCCTGATTCAATAAATAATACTCTTACTTCTATAAAGTAAAAGACTGTCCAAAAATAATAGAGCAATTACTTTAAAGTAATTGCTCTATTATTTTTGGGAAATGTTCATATTCTAATTTGTGAACTTTATTTGCAACATCCTCGGCTGTATCATCAGGTTCGACCGCACATTTTGCTTGAAATACAATTTCACCTTCATCATATTTCTCGCTTACCAAGTGGATGGTTATACCTGATTCTGTTTCCTGATTTTCTACTACCGATTTGTGAACATTCATACCATACATCCCTTTCCCACCATATTTTGGCAACAAAGCAGGATGTATATTAATAATTCTACCTGCAAATTCTTTTAGCAAACTTGTAGGTATCAACCATAAGAAACCAGCTAACACAATAAAATCAACTCGCTTTTCTTTTAAATAATCCACCACTATTGATGTTTCTTTAAAATCTGATTTAGAAAAAACTAAAGAAGGGATTTTTAATTTTTCTGCTCGATTTAATACAAAAGCATTAGGATTATTTGTAAGAACACTAGCAATCTCAACATTCGAATTATTTTTAAAATACAATGCTATATTCTCCACGTTAGTTCCTGATCCAGAAGCAAATAAGGCAATTCTTTTCATGGGTAATTTGTTGTTTAAAAAGTATGTTCAAAGGTATATAAAAGCCATTGGATGTAAAATAATTTCGCTAGAAAAGGAAAAAGAATTACATTTGTCCCCAACTTTGTGAAAAAGATTTGAATTTTTTCAAGTAAATTTATTTCTTTGCACAGTTGAAAATTAATTAGTTTAATATTAATCATTTAAATTTTAAAGTTATGTCTGATATTGCATCTAGAGTAAAAGCTATCATTGTTGATAAGTTGGGTGTAGACGAAACTGAAGTAACTCCAGAAGCTAGCTTCACTAACGATCTAGGAGCTGACTCATTGGATACAGTTGAGCTAATCATGGAATTCGAAAAAGAGTTTAACATCGCTATTCCAGATGATCAAGCAGAAAACATCGGTACAGTAGGTGACGCTGTTTCTTACATCGAAGAAAACGCTAAGTAATTATTAACCAGACCCTTTTTTATGGAATTTAGAAGAGTAGTTGTAACTGGGCTCGGAACAATTAACCCAATTGGTAATAGTATTGCCGAATATTGGGAGAATTTGGAGAATGGTGTAGGCGGTGCTGGAATGATCACTCATTTCGATGCCTCTAAATTCAAGACTCAGTTCGCTTGCGAAGTTAAAAATTTCGATGCTAAAGAGCATTTTGATCGCAAAGAAGTTCGCAAACTGGATTTATATACTCAGTATGCACTTGTAGCTGTTAAAGAAGCTATGGCTGATTGTGGTTTAGATCTTGAATCGGAAGATTTAACAAAAGCCGGAGTAATTTGGGGTTCTGGTATCGGCGGTATTAAAACTTTCTTAGATGAAGTTAAAGGATATGCAAACGGGGATGGAACTCCTCGTTTCTCTCCGTTTTTCATCCCTAAGATGATTTCGGATATTGCTGCCGGCCATATTTCGATGAAGTATGGATTCCAAGGACCAAACTACGGTACAGTTTCTGCATGCGCCTCCTCTTCACACGCTATCATTGATGCGATGAACTACATCCGTCTAGGTAAAGCTGATGTCTTTATCACAGGTGGATCTGAAGCATCAGTTAATGAAGCAGGATTAGGTGGTTTTAATTCAATGCAGGCATTGTCTACTAACAATGAAGAGTTTGAAACTGCATCTCGTCCGTTCTGTAAAACTCGTGACGGTTTCGTTATGGGTGAAGGAGCAGGCTGTTTAATTCTTGAAGAATATGAACATGCCAAAGCACGAGGAGCTAAAATTTATGCTGAAGTTGTTGGTGGAGGAATGTCCGGTGATGCTTATCACCTTACTGCAACTCACCCTGAAGGTAGAGGAGCCATTAACTCAATGAATATGGCTTTGAATGATGCTGATTTGAAACCAGAAGATATCGACTATATCAATGTTCACGGAACATCAACTCCAGTTGGTGATATTCCTGAAACAAAGGCGGTACAAACTGTTTTCGGCGAGCATGCATATAAATTAAACATTAGTTCTACAAAATCGATGACAGGACACTTGTTAGGTGCTGCTGGATCTGTTGAAGCAATTGCTAGTATCTTAGCAATGAACAATCAAACAGTTCCTCCTACCATTAATCACAAGGAGCAAGATCCACAAATCGATGAAAGACTAAACCTTACACTTCACAAAGCTCAAAAGCGCGAAATCAGAGCTGCTTTGAGTAATACTTTTGGTTTTGGCGGACACAATGCATCCGTAATTTTCAAATCATTTAGTGAATAATTTGTGATTAAGTCTATTATTCAATCCATAAAACTTTTTTTCTTTCCTAGGAGGGAGTTTTATGGATTGTTATTTGATTTTCTAGGGTTTTATCCTAACAAACCCGACCTGTATGAATTGGCTTTCATACACAAATCGGCCAGTATACCTAAGAATGGCTTTAACATGAATAATGAACGTCTGGAATATCTGGGCGATGCAATTCTTGGTGCCGTAATTGCCGATATCCTTTACAAGTATTTCCCTAACAAAGACGAAGGTTTCCTAACTCAAATTCGTTCTAAGATTGTTAGTCGTGAATCACTAAACAAACTTGCCCTTAAAATTGGCTTGGACAATCATGTTGTATCCAATGTAAATATGAACAACAACAAACATATTTATGGGGATGCATTTGAAGCCTTAATTGGAGCAATTTATCTTGACCAGGGATATCTTAAAACCCGCACTTTTATTGAAGATAAAATCTTTAAGAAATATATCAATTTAGAAGAAGTTGTTACAGTAGAAACCAACTTTAAGAGCAAATTGATTGAGTGGGCGCAAAAGAATAAAAAAGACGTTTTCTTCGATACACAAGAAGATGGTGTTGATAAAACATTGCGTTTGCCGTTATTTATTTCTGAGGTTGAAGTAGAGGAAGTGAAAATGGGTAAAGGTATTGGTACTTCAAAGAAAGAAGCACAACAGAAAGCTGCTCGTGAAGCCTTGAAAAGAATCAACCAGAAAGAGCTGGTATCCTAATTCAATTTATTTTTTGTGTAATTAATATTCTTCAGGTTTGAATGAACCTGACAGAAATTGCCATATCCAATTGTTAGCGTCTTTTGGTAAATAATAGGTACAAAAAAAGGACGGTAACCACAACCGCCCTTTCATCTAACTATTAACCAAAATTTTTAATCAAGGAGATTGTTCCTTATAGATTCGCTCTCCGATAGCAAATATAGTATCAAATTATAAACTTCAAATAGCTTTTCAGTAAAAATTTGTTAAAATAACGAATTTTTGCCTTAATTATAATCAATCCTAATTTAGAGAAGCTTTATTTCATTAAAATTTTCTAATATCCTGATCAATACCAAACTTATACATCTCTTGTGTTAAAGATTGTTAAGTGTTAATTGTAGGATAATGATTTTTTTATCTTTGTATACGTGAAACAAGCATGATTAAAATAATTATTCAAAACACACTACGGTAATTGTTTTTATCTTGCAGCTTCCTCCCAGTAATATTGGGATGACTAGTGGAAGAAAATAAAAAAAGATGAATCAGAAGTACATTTGGTTAGTTACGATTGTTTTGTGTATATCATTGTTTGGATTGATTTTGGTCCAAATAAATTACTTTCAATCTGCATCAAAACTTAAAGAAGAACAATTTGCTTTAACCGTTAGCAAAGCTTTAGATCAAGTTGTTAAAAAGTTGGAACATGATGAAAAATGGCATTCCATAGTAAAAGGGAATGGCACGAATAGTTCTAGTACTTCCGGACAAACTTCCATCATAAATGAAAGTTCAAAGTTTACCTATACCATGGATCCAAAACACGACATGGCGACCTTTAGTATTTCTCATGAGAATAAAAATATTAATATCGCTTCAGGACCATTAAAATCGGGTGGATTAGCTAATTTTCAGCAGCAATTCAATAAAGCTCTAAGAAGCAGTGGTGGTAATATTGGTCAATTTGCATCCAAACTAAGAAACGAAAATTTAAAATTAAACGACCGCATTGACCTTAAAGAACTTCCGAAACTAATTGAACAGATTCTGAGAGATAATGGTATTAAACTGAATTTCGAGTATGCCGTTAAAATAAACAATATCAAATTTGAAACCGCATCAAAAAATTATTTTAGAAATCCATCGGCTATCAAGTATACAAAATTAATGTTCCCGAATGATGTTTTTGCCAGTTCAAATGTTTTACACATTTATTTCCCTGGCCAACAAAAGCATATGCTTCAATCATACACAATGCTGCTTCCTTCATTTATTCTTACCTTGGTATTGATACTTTGTAGTGCTTTTACAATTTTCATCATCTTCCGTCAGAAAAAATTGTCAAAAATCAAAAACGATTTTATCAACAATATGACCCACGAGTTTAAAACTCCAATTTCGACAATTTCATTGGCATCGCAAATGCTGAAAGACAATAGTGTTGCAACCACTCAAAGCTTTATCGATCATATTGCAAAAATCATAAATGATGAAAGTAAACGATTAACTTATCAGGTTGAAAAAGTATTGCAAATGGCAGTATTTAATGAAGCCAGAATGAAGTTAAAGTTGAAACCTATAAGTGTTCATAAAATAATTCAAAATTTATTACCTAACTTTACTATTAGAGCAGAAGATAAAAGTGGTAACATGTATCAAAATTTAGACGCCAGCCAAGATACAATTATGGCGGATGAAGTTCATGTTAGCAATGTTATCTCGAACCTGTTGGACAATGCAATTAAATATTGCAAGGACAATCCAGAAATCAGTATCAGTACACGAAACAAAGACAAGGGAATTGTTATTTCGATTACTGATAATGGCATAGGAATATCAAAAGAAGATCAGAGAATGATTTTCGAACGTTTTTTCCGTGTTCATACAGGAAACGTGCACGATGTTAAAGGATTTGGCTTGGGCTTATCCTATGTGAAGAAAGTTGTTGATGCTCACCATGGTGAAGTAAATGTAGATAGTGTTCTCGATAAGGGATCCAAATTTGAAGTATATCTTCCTTTAAAAAAATAGACGCAATGGAACAAGTTAAAATCTTATTAGCCGAGGATGATGCAAATCTAGGCCTTTTGCTTAAAGAATATTTAATCGCTAAAAATTATAACACTACTCTTTGCGAAGATGGTGACAAAGCTTACGATGAGTTCTTAAAAAATCCTTACGATCTGTGCATTTTTGATATCATGATGCCACATCGAGATGGTTTTACACTTGCAAAGGATATTCGTTTAATCAATAGCGAAATTCCAATTATCTTTCTTACTGCAAAATCGATGAAAGAAGATGTTCTGGAAGGATTCAAACTTGGTGCTGATGATTATATGACCAAGCCATTTAGTATGGAAGAACTTTTGGTAAGAATTGAAGCTGTATTGAGGCGAACTTCGGGAGTAAAACCTGAAAACAACCAGGAAGAATTTAAATTAGGCCGTTACACTTTCGATGCCAAAAAACAATATTTGGTTGATGGAGATGAAACCATTAAACTAACAACCAAAGAATCGGAACTTTTAAAGCTACTTTGCAACAATGTAAATAAGGTATTGGAGCGAAATCTGGCATTAAAAACCATTTGGTCCGATGATAATTATTTCAATGCGCGTAGTATGGATGTTTACATTACCAAACTTCGTAAACACTTGAAGGAAGAACCAAATATTGAAATTATTAACGTTCACGGAAAAGGTTATAAATTGATAATGTAATCCACTAGATATCAAAAAAGCTGCTTTAAAAAGCAGCTTTTTTTTGGTTCTATATGGAATCTGGTGCGTAACTAAATCGAATATTAATTGAAAAGAACAATCCTAGGATTCTTAATTTTACCCTGCTCAAGCCGCATGGCTCTTACTTTTTCCATTGATGAAAAAGTAAGCAAAAAATCTAGGGCGTGTAAGCACAAACTCCTTCTACTTGAAAACATTAAATTTCCCGAAGCATCGGGAGGGTGATCTTCTCTCCCGATTATGAATTTTGTTGCATTTGGCTCCCAAATGCTTACAAATTCTATTTCGGGACGAAGCTTCCCCGTCTCTCTAAATGTTTTCTACGGATAAGAAGCTTGTCCTTCCAATGCCCGACAATCCCACACGAACAAAGTAGATTATTTTTTACTTATAAGCTATATAATTTCATGAATCACCCACTATAAATCATACAGAGCTTTTTTTGATTATGAGAGGAAGAAACTACTCCTTTTGTTTCTTCGATTTCTTTCTTTTAATCTTTTTCACCTTCTTTCCATCCTTCTCCTCAACGGTAAGCTCAACTTCCACTTCGTGTTCTCCATGCTTTTCAATCCAAACATTGTCTTTGCCTGAACTCTTTATTTTAATGATTTTCACACCATCCTCATCAGTAATTTCAACATCATCTGAATCTTGAATGATGATAATTTTTTCCGCTTTTTTCCCATGAAATGGAAGCACTTTCAATTTGTGTTTACCTCCTTTAAGCATTTCAATATGGATGTCTTTAGAAATACAAGAATCGCCTGAGTGGAAAATAAAATTCCCATCCTCATCCGAGAACTTAAATTTCTTCATCATTTTTATTGCATCACCATCAAAAGTAGAATCTACACTAAAAACAAAGCTCTCGATCTTTTTGGAGTGCTTTCCATGCTTTTTATCATCACCAGAGTACCAAACCATATGCTTTCTCATTAAAGAATCCGGCACACCCTTTAATTCTATAATTTTCATGATCTCATCATGATCTTTGTGCTCGTGGAAAATCGTATCAATAACCGTTTCTTTTCCGTCTTCAATCACTTTTACCTTCACATGAACCTCATGTTTTTCCTTTTTCTTACCCTTTTCTTGAGCAAAAGTAACTTGAGACACAAGCAAAACTGCACAGCACAGGCTTAGTAAGAGTCTAAATCGTTTCATAACCATTGTATTTAAATTTGACTTGAATTATCTACATTCAAAATTATCATACAACTGAAAAAAAGGCAGTTAAGCTTTAGCTAAAAAGAGTTAAGGAAAGGTTAAAATAGCTATCTGCAGTCAGCTTTCAGCTACAAGCCCCAAGCTGTAAAACTTATTGCGCTCGACATTATATTATAAGCTCTTTTAGGACTTGAAGTAAAAAACATTAATGATTAAAGGGAAAACACCAACAAAAATGAAATTTACAGTGTTCTGCACCTAAGTAGTCACTTAGATGATCAAACTACAAATATTACGCAGTTCTGCTGCTTTTCTCATGAATTTAACTGAGTATCACCTAGGTGCGGAGCACCTTGATATTTATAGATAGCTTGATAATTAACAAATATTAAGGTACAGAGTACCGTTATCAATTTCATTAAGATTTTGTAGGCTTTCAGAAAAAAAGCTGCCCGAAAAATCGAACAGCTCTTCAAATATTTTAGAAGTCAGAATTTATAATTCATAACTATCATATATCATTGCTTAGTCTAACTTAAGAACCGCAAGGAAAGCTTTTTGTGGTACTTCTACGTTACCTACCTGTTTCATACGCTTCTTCCCTTTTTTCTGCTTTTCAAGAAGTTTACGCTTACGCGTGATATCACCACCATAACACTTTGCGGTTACATCTTTACGAACAGCCTTAACGGTTTCACGAGAAATAATTTTGGCTCCAATTGCCCCTTGAATGGCAATATCGAACTGCTGTCTTGGAATCAGTTCTTTCAGCTTCTCACACATTCTTCTACCAAATGCCTGTGCATTATCGAAGTGAATTAAAGTAGAAAGTGCATCCACACCTTCACCATTCAACAAAATATCCAGTTTCACCAATTTAGCAGGGCGGAATCCAATCTGGAAATAATCGAAAGAAGCATAACCTTTCGAAATACTCTTTAACTTATCGTAGAAATCGAATACAATCTCACCCAATGGCATTTCGTAAGTAAGCTCTACCCTGTCGCTGGTCAAATATTGCTGATTGGTCATGATACCACGTTTGCTCATACAAAGTGTCATCAACGGACCAACAAACTCCGATTTGGAGATAATCTGAGCTCGAATAAAAGGCTCTTCGATAAAATCCAATGCATTTGGATCTGGCATATCCGACGGATTGTGCATCTCGAACTCATCGCCTTTGTTGGTGTGTGCAATATACGATACGTTAGGAACCGTTGTAATTACGTTCATATCGAACTCACGATCCAAACGTTCCTGTACAATTTCCATGTGCAATAGTCCAAGGAATCCACAACGAAAACCAAAACCAAGTGCCAATGATGATTCCGGCTCAAAAGTCAATGAAGCATCATTCAACTTCAATTTTTCCATTGCTGCACGCAAATCTTCATAATCTTCCGAATCGATTGGGTAAACCCCGGCAAATACCATTGGTTTTACTTCCTCAAAACCTTCAATGGCTGCATCGCAAGGATTCGCTTTATGCGTAATGGTATCCCCTACCTTTACCTCGGTTGATGTCTTGATACCTGAAATAATATAACCTACATCACCCGTTTTCAGAACCTTTCTTGGTTCCTGAGTCAATCGTAGCACACCAATTTCATCGGCCTGATATTCCTTCTCGGTATTCACAAATTTTACCAAATCACCTTTGCTAATTTCTCCATTCAAAATACGGATGTAGGTAATGATACCACGGAACGAATTGTATTCCGAGTCGAAAATCAAAGCTTGCAATGGTGCATCAGGATTTCCTTCCGGAGCAGGAACACGCTCAACAATGGCTTCCAAAATATCAGGAACTCCCTCTCCGGTTTTTCCACTGGCTGCCAAAATCTCGCTCTCGTCACATCCCAATAAATCCACAATCTGATCTTTCACATCTTCAGGATTTGCATTTGGCAAGTCAATCTTGTTCAAGACCGGAATAATTTCCAAATCATTTTCGATTGCCAAGTAAAGATTAGATATGGTTTGTGCCTGAATTCCCTGGGTAGCATCAACAATCAACAATGCTCCCTCGCAGGCAGCAATCGATCTTGACACCTCGTATGAGAAGTCAACGTGACCCGGTGTGTCAATCAGGTTTAAGGTATACTTTTCACCATCTTGCATATAATCCATTTGGATTGCATGACTCTTGATGGTAATCCCACGCTCGCGCTCCAAATCCATATCATCTAGTACCTGCGCCTGCTTTTGGCGGTCGGTAATGGTGTTGGTAACGTCAAGTAAACGATCGGCCAAAGTAGATTTACCATGGTCGATGTGGGCTATGATGCAAAAATTTCGAATGTTCTTCATTGTCAATTACGAATTACGAATTAGAAATTACGAATTGTATATCACAAATTACGAAAGCTTTTTGGTTCTATTCGCAATTGGTAATTATAAATTCCTAATTGAATCCGCAAAGATATTCAAATCCTTGGAATTTTGGGAATTTTACCTACAATGATGATTGTTTTTTACTTTCTCAACTAGAAAATCATAACATAGCAATTGTCTTATTCAAACCACATAAATATTTCCCATACCCTAGATACTATAGTTCCCTAGACAAGGGAAAGGTAATATACAGGGTATGGGAAAAATTTACAGGTAACAAATTGCCAAATGACGGGGTAGAATCATTAAGGAAAAATTAAAATATTTGCACCCTTTTAGTTTGGAAAGGACGCCACGAGTTGGGGTCCTTTTTTTGCACAATTAAAAAGCAAATCGTATTCCTGCTTTCAAATAATAATACTTGGTCTCGAAATTGGTTTTGGTGATTTACACACTCTTTTCAAAATGCTGAAAAGAGAAATCACTGTGCTAAATATGCTCCTACTTTCTCACCAAATTCAAATACAAAAATTCCAACTAGCGCCATAAACCACAACAAATACGTTAAATTCTTTTTTGATAATTCTATTTTTTTCATCATCGAACTTTTTTCTATTTTAATTTCTTTTTAAATCTTGAACTAATAAACATTAAACTTTGTCCGGAACTAATTACTATCAAACCCAATATTAAGAATACAACATCAGCTCCAAATAAAACTTTTAGTATTAAGTATAAACCTAAAGCCGATAATAAAGTAGACAAAACCGACAGGAGTGTAATCGTATTTTTCTTCATAAAGTTATCCAATTTATGATTATTGAATATACACATTAGTTCTGTTATCCATCGAAAAGTAACCCTAAAATATGATAAATTTTCCTGTAATTTCACTAGAAACTTATCACTGTATTACTAATCAATTTGTTATAAAAATTATTTTTGGGTAGGGTAAAAATCTAAAATATCGGTTCAGAAGTAAATGAGCTCAAAAAATTAAACTTTAGAATTATAAATTTTACCATTACAAAACTAGTTTGAGCACATAATTGTTCACTCCTAATATTTAAGAATGATTATTTGCGAATGCTAATCCCGAAAAAAATCGGGATCATATAGAAACTAAAAAATATCAAAATGAAAAAACTATCATTTATATTACTAGCTGGATTGGCAATGTCGCTTTTTTCTTGCGACAATCATGATGATGTTGAAGAAATTAAGCCTGAAGACCAAGTTGTATTGAACAACGATATCGAAACGGTAATCACAACGGAAGAAGCATCGGAAAGCATAATGGAAGTTGCTGATTATGAAGTAGACCTTTTCTCTTTCATGGAAAGTGAATATACTGAACCTACAACGAGTACGAAACAAGGAACCCACAATTACTATGGTAATTTTGCAAGAGAATGGCAGCGTTACAAAGGCGAAAAAATGCCAGACATTTCTATTGAATTTGGAGAAGATGGTAGATTCCCTATGACAATTACAATTGAATATGATTCAATAGAACTGTATAATAATGACAAAATTATTGATGGTGTTATTAAAATTGTAATGACAGCAGCTCCTTGGACCAATGGTGCAGTACGAGAAATTACAATGGATTTGGTAATTGATTCGGTTGAGATTAACGGAACCAAACGAATTGAATTTACAGGTGAACGAGGAGTTACCAAAAAATGGGAAATCACTAGTGACATTACTTTTACCTATCCTGATGGAACTGAATTAATCCGAGTGGCCGAAAGAACCAGAGAGTGGATTGCAGGTTTAGATACCAAATGGATTTTAGATGATGATAAAATTCAGATTACAGGAAAGGTAACTTGCGTTGATACGGAACAAAATGAATATACCAAACAAATTGATGAAGAAAATCCTTTAATTAGAATTGGAACTTGTAGGTTAATTGTTCAAGGAACAGTGATCTACTCACAAAATGGAGAAGAGTTTGCCAAATTCGATTATGGTGATGGTGAATGTGACAATATAGCTACATATACCTACACAACTCCAGAAGGAGAAGAAGTAACTGAAACAGTAGAGATTGGTAAGCACAAAAGAAACAAAAAGAACGGTGACAACTAAAAAATAATCAGGTTAAAAATGCTGAAGGGTGCAGGAAAGTATTTGATTGCCCTGCACCCTAAATTCACACAAAACCATTATTTTTACCTAAATCAATCCTCTAGCCTTGACACAAGAAGAATTTAAGATCTTATTTGACAAGCACTTCGATAGCATCCGAAACTATATTTACTACCGTTCGGGTGATGAAGAGTTAGCTACTGACATAGCACAGGAAAGCTTTATGAAAGTATGGGAGAAAAATTTACCCTACGAAGAAAAGCCCAATAAATCATTATTGTATAAAATTGCCAGCGATATTTTTATCAGCAAATACCGAAGAGACAAAGTAGCTCAGAAATATTTGGCAAAATTGGAGCCATCAGTCGATAAAAACTCGCCGGAAGAACAAATGCAATACGAAGAGCTAAAAAATAAATATGAATTGGCCCTAAGCTGCTTATCAGAAAAGCAAAGAACAGTATTTCTGATGAGTCGCAACGAAGGACTAAAATACCAGGAGATAGCAGATAGACTGGAACTCAGCGTTAAAGCTGTAGAAAAAAGAATGACACATGCATTGTCGTATTTAAGAAATGCTTTAGGAAGATAATGAAAGAAAATAATCAAAATATTACCCCTGGTTCGGAAATGGATTTCATCAATTCACTTCCGAAAATTGATGTGACTTACTCAAAGTCAAAAGAAGAGGTTTGGAAAGAACTTTCGGCAATGACCACTGTTCAAAAACCAAAAGCAAAAGTCATATCACTTTCGTGGATAAAGTATGCGGCGGCTGCTTGTATCCTTTTATTGTTAGGATCTGCAGGATTTACATACTTTTATACCAGCACTACTTATTGTCCAAAAGGAAAGCATATGAGTGTTACTTTACCTGACAATTCGAAGGTAGAGTTGAACGCAAACTCAAGCATTAGCTATAAACCATATATGTGGAACTTTTCTCGAAAAGTAAAATTCAAAGGCGAAGCATTTTTCGATATTACCAAAGGAAGTAAATTCGAGATTGAATCGAAGTATGGTAAAACATTCATTTTGGGAACAAGTTTTAATATTTACGCAAGAGGGAATGACTACAAAGTGACTTGCTATACCGGAAAAGTAAAGGTGGTATCAACCCTTACTGCCGACAAAATTCTACTTTTGCCAAATGATCATGCTTTCCTAAATAAAAATGGCAAGCTTGAGGTATTTAAGGATGAAAAGGCAAAAGATAAAGTTTTATGGCGCAACCATTTCTTTTTATTCAATGCAACCCCTTTAAAAGATGTTTTTAAAGAAATTGAGTTACAATATGATATTCATATTGTAGAAAAAGGTAAATTTAATAAGCCTTATACAGGGAATTTTGGAAAAGGAATGTCAGTTGATGATGTTCTATACAAAGTTTGCAAGGCACACGGACTTGAATTTGTTAAAGGTTCTCGCAAAAATTATATTATAACCTCAAACAACCAATAAGTGAAAAAATATATCGCCCTTATATTTTTTTTCGGATTAGTAATTACGACCTCACTTGCTCAAAAAGTAGAAATTAAAGCTACCAATAAAGCTTTAAATGATATTTTAATTGAACTAAGAGACCGGTACAATTACCAGTTTTCTTATGACACCGACTTATTGGCAAGTTATAATGTTAGTATCAATAAAAGTTTTTCCAATAAAGAAAGTGCAATAATATATTTACTAAGGAAATTCCCTTTAAACTACGAGATATCAAATAATGTTTACATTATCTATCCCGAAGAGAAAATTTTTCAATACAGAATTCTAGGGCAAATTCTCGATAAAGAAAACCTGGAACCTCTTCCCTTTTCACATATCACCATTAATGATCATCCCATGGCTACCGACGAGCTTGGGAATTTTTCGTTTACATCAACTACCGATAGTACATTTAGAATATTGGCTTCGCATTTGGGATATTTTATTCACGATACCATTGTTAGCTACGATAAAGCCCACAAATTTCTGTTGACATCTGCAAGTACCGATTTGGAAGAAATTACGGTTACCGACAAAATTGTACAAACCTTTATTAAAGAAAGCAACCAGGCTGGTAACCTAAAATTGAACCACAAAATTGCAGGTTTTTTGCCAACCAACAACGACAACTCTGTTTTTGAGCTCTTACGCTTACAACCTGGAATTCTTGCTGCCGGCGAACAAAAGGATTATCTGATAATTTGGGGATCATATGAAGGAGAAAGTCAAGTACTTTTTGATGATATCACCTTGTGGGGACTAAAAAACTATTATGAGGATATTGGTGCTGTAAATCCTTTGGTAGTTAAAAATATAGAAGTATTAAAAGGTGGTTTCGATGCCAGATATGGTGAACGAGTTGGTGGTATTGTACACATAACAGGGAAAGATGGGAACAAAGTGAAACCAAGTATTAATTTGGCTTTAAATAACATCACAGCAAGTGGTTCTTATGAACAACCTATTGGTAAAAAATCATCTCTTTTACTTGCATTTCGTCATACCTATTACCCATTGTTTAAAGATGACCAAATCAAATATGCCACTTCTAATGTAAATACCGATGAAATAGAAGGTACTATTCCTGAATACGTAGATTTGGACGTAACTCCCAACTATCGGTTTCGAGATGCAAATCTAAAATTTTCAACAAAATGGAATAATGGAGATCAGTTAAACATCAGCATAATGGCTGGTGAAGACAGGTATTCCTACGATATTTCTAATGAATTATTAGCTGCCTCGCGAAAGCATAATTTTGAAGGAAGTTACCAAAATGGTGGTTCATTAAAATACAGCAAGGTATGGAAAAGTGGTAATTCAAGCTCCCTGTCGGTTTCCAGATCCGAACTAGATCGAAATACAACGGAACAAACGGTTATTGAACGTATTCGTTTTACTGAGATGAATGTTCGCAGAGATGACAGATCATATAACAACATTTGCGAGTACAGCACAAAATTCCAAAATCGATTTGTTTTAAATGAAGATCAAATTATTGAAACCGGTTTGCAGTATACAAATGATGCAGTGGACCTAAAAGAAGACTCTCTTGGAATAAATATTCTACATTTGGATTCGAAACTGGATAAAATTGGTGGGTATTTTCAAAACATCTTAAATATAAGCAATGGGGTAACTATTAAAGCAGGTTTTCAAGTAAACTATCCAATTAACTTGGAAAAACTATACTGGGAACCAAGAATATCAATGAGCTTTAAAATTACCGATGAACTATCGTTTAATGGAGCTTGGGGACTTTATAAACAGTTTATCTCAAAAAGTTCGGTATTGAGTAAATCTGGGAAATACAGATACATTTGGGTTGGTGCCGACGAAGAAACTGTACCCGTTTTAGAATCTGTTCACAATATTATTGGTGGCTCGTATCATAAAAATGGTTTTACTTTCAGTGTTGAAGCCTACCACAAAAGAACAGATGGACATACAAGATATTACCGATGGAGGAATCAAGGAAACATTTCGCTTGGTAAAAGTAAAAGTGTGGGTCTCGACTTCTTTGCAAAAAAAGACTTTGGAGAACATACTTTCTGGGTTTCCTACTCCCTAAGCAAAACAACCGAAAACTTTGATTATTTCAGAGAGGAAGGAGAATACTTAAGAGCCTTACATGATCAGAGACATGAAATTAAAACTGCAGGTTTACTGGCTTTAAAGCCATTTTATCTATCAGCAAATTATATTTATGGTTCTGGATTTCCGATATATTCAGGCTATAACAACATCAATTCAGAGCCTGACTACCAAAGACTAGATGCAGCTTTAATTTATAAGTTCTCTCACAAAAAAATCAAATCCGAAATTGGTATTCTTTTGCACAATGTTATGAATAAAGAAAACTTAACCTACGAATCGTTCGAAAGAGTTCCTTTAAGTCAAATTAATAGCATTAGTGTATATACAGAATCGGTTCCATCATCAATTAGACTGTACTTTAAAATTACAATTTAATCGTATGAAGTGTTATAGACTTGGCATCTATACCAAGCTAATGACGTAACCAAATTCGGTTAAGGCAAAAAAATACCGGGTTAGACTATGAATCTAACCCGGTAATCACAACTAAATATTAAAACATAATCAAAAAGATGGTCAAAATTGGTAACAAGAAGAATCTAAGTGTTCTGATAAAACATTGAATGTTTCTTAAAAAAGTATAATCACACCTAACTTACTTTTAAACTACTAATTCTAACGGATTGGTTTATTTGTTATACAAACAAGCCAAAAAGAAATCAATTTTTCATCGCTTTACCGTCACAACTTAGCTTCTTCATGTTGGTTAATAGTCAGATCCTTAAAAGCACAAGGGGGATAGTGCTTCTAGCTCACTGTCTGAAGTAATTGAGTTAACAATTACAAATGGTTTCAAAGTACGCTATCACCGGAAACTTCTTCGAAACAACTCTTTAGTGTTTCTATACGTTTCCCGTAAACAGGAGCTTGGGTAATACTATAAGTATTGTCCATTTTTAAGCTTATCTCGCGTTTAAAACGTTCCAGTTCTTCAACGCTTACTGAATCTTTAATCGATTCTACCAAGCCTTTTAGATCAACCAAATCAGTAAATTTTTGAATAATAAAACCTTTAATTTCATTAACCTGATTTTGATTCATTTTTTTTGAATCCTGATCAACTCCAATACATTCAAGAGCTTGATTTAATCCTTTAACTGTTTCAAGTTTATCGGATTTTATTAATTTTGATAACAGATTTGTTGTATTCATGTTCCGTTCCAAGATTGTTTTTACTCTATCATTCTCTTGATTTGATATTTCAAAAGTACGCTCGATAGCGAGTTTTTGAAAATCGTTTTTCAATACAATCTACGAAGTTCAAACAAAATGAAATTTATAAATCGTACTGTTTACCAAATAGTTAACTTATACTTCCATTACAATGCCTAAACAACAAATAGACCCTCTGTTTCAATTAATTAAATCGATTTCGAAATCTGAGAAACGAAATTTTAAGCTGTATGCAAACAGAATTAGTAGCGATAAAGAGACTAAGTTTTTGCAGCTTTTTGATGTTTTGGATAAAATAGATGAATACAACGAAACCATTATTCTAAAAAAGGCGAAAGACATAAAGCAATCGCAGTTGCCAAATTTAAAGGCTCACCTGTATAAACAATTGCTTACCAGCTTAAGATTAACTCAAATCAATCACGATATCAGTATTAGCATTCGTGAACAGATTGATCATGCCAAGGTTTTATACAACAAAGGCCTTTACCAGCAAAGTTTAAGAATACTGGATAAAACCAAAACTTTGGCTCGCAAAAACAAGAAAAATATCTTGGTTTATGAGATCATTCAGTTCGAAAAGTTAATCGAATCACAATATGTTACCAAAAGCATAGAAAACAGAGCTGAAGAGATTACAAGAGAAGCCACTGAAATCAGTAAAATGATGGATGGTATAGTGTATTTTTCAAACATGTCCATTCGTCTGTATGGGTTATATCTGAAAGTTGGTTATGTGCGAAACGAAAAAGATCTTTTAATGGTAAAGGAGTTTTTCAATACCAATTTGATCCCACATGATATTGAAAACCTGAGTTTTTTCGAGAAATTATACCTGTTCCAATCCTATGTATGGTATTATTTGATCATTCAAGATTTTTTAATGTGCTACAAATATGCTAAGAAATGGGTTGACTTATTCCTACTAAATCCTGAAATGATTAACATCCATATGGATTTATACCTAAAAGGATTAAATAATGTGCTGGTAGCTCTTTTCTATACCAATCATGTAAGCAATTTTAAGAAACACTTGCGATTGCTAAGAAAATTGGAAAAAGAAGATCAATTCAAACACAATTCCAACTTGAATATTTTGCTGCACATGTTTTTATTTGTGCATAGAATCAATCGCCACTTTATGGAAGGAACTTTTGATAAGGGCTTACACTTGGTTCCAAAAATTGAGAGTTTTCTTGAAGAAAACAAAATGGGGATGGATAATCACAGAGCACTAATTTTCTATTATAAAATAGCCTGTTTGTACTTTGGGAATGGACAATATCGCGAGGCTATTAAATATTTAAATCGCATTTCGGATGTGAGAGATACTTCACTGCGTGGAGATATTCATTGCTTTGGAAGAATTCTAAACCTAATCAGTCATTACGAACTGGAAAATACGGAATTGCTCGAGTATCAAATTCGTTCTACCTATCGCTTTTTGGCCAAAATGGATGACTTACAAGAGGTACAAAAATACATTCTACGATTCTTACGAAAGCTCAGCTCAATTAGTCCAGATCAATTGAAAGATGAACTAATAAAATCAAGAAGAGATCTTAAAAAGTGGGTGAACGATCCTTATGAGAAGAGAGCATTCTTGTATTTGGATTTAATTTCATGGTTGGATGCAAAAATTGAAAATCGCCCGGTACAAGATGTTATTATGGAAAAAATAAATAAAAATAGAAAGTAAGGGGATTCAGTAAATCCCCCTTCTCTTTTATTCTTCAATTTGTGGACTCAAGTACTTCATTGGGTCTACATATTCTCCATCTTTTTTAAATTCGAAATGCAAATGAGGTCCGGTAGAAATTCCCGAACTTCCCACAGTTCCAATTTTATCACCTTTCTTCACTTTCTCTCCCTCTTTCACCGAATAAGAAGCCATTTGTGAATACAGGCTGGAAATTCCATTGGCATGATCGATAATAATGAAACGACCATAGCCTTTACCTTTCGTGAATTGTAAATTGACTTTTTTCACATCTCCATCTGCAACCGCATAAATTGGCGTTCCCATTGGAGCAGCAACATCAACTCCTCTGTGGAACTTCACCTTCTTATGAACTGGATGCATTCGTTTCCCGTATACCGAAGTAATATTAACACTTTTACCTGGTTCAATTGGAAATTTATAGTCAGATTTTGTTACACTTAGAAGTGTTGATTTTTCCATATGAATCTCTTTAAATCCAAAACAAAGAATGGAAAGACATATTACCGGAATTACTGCAAGCAATTTAAAATTCGATAAATTGGAGTTTTTTATTTTTTTGATCATTTTAATTCTCTTTAATGTTAATGATGAATTGAAAGCACTGGTTAGAGCGAAATTCATACGATCTTCGATGTTTCGTACCAGTGTATTCTGATATTCTATTCTATCATTCCCCGAATTAATACAAGCTCTATCTGCTAAATATTCATGCATTTCAATTAAGGAACGCTGAATAAAATAAATGAAAGGATTAAACCACATCAGTACTTTTACAATCTCAACAAATATTAAATCTATTGTGTGATTTTGCTTAACGTGCACCGATTCATGCAGAAGAATGTGTTTTTGATCAGATTCACTTGTTAACCGAGGATTCAGAAAAACATATCGAAAGAAAGAATAAGGCGAAGTATTTTCCTGAACAGATACAATTTTAAAATTTTGCTTTACTTCAATTTCATTGGCAGAAATCGTTTTTAAGATTCTGATTAAATGTTTGCTTATGCGAACAAATGAAAACACAACTCCCAAAAGATAAACCAAAAATAAAACTACTATGGTTTCAATCTGAAAAGATTCCTTCACAACTTCTATTCCTCCAACCAAATCGGTTTTGAACTCATAAACCGGATCCAATGCAAATTGATTTACAATGGCAGTTGGTTCCTGATTAATGGTGAATGAAAAAATGGGAATTAGCAAAGAAATAAGAACCGAAAAAAGTAGATAGATTCGATTACGCATCACAAAAGTATCTCTTGCCAAAAAGATTTTGTACAGAAGATAAAAGGCAGCCATACATACTGAGCTTTCAATTAAATATTGGATAAACTCAATCATTTTCTTTCTTACTTTTTATTTGCTCTTCAATTAATGATTTCATTTCTTCTAATTGCGAAAGCGATAAATCTTGCTCTTTGGCAAAGAATGAGGTAAATCCTCCAACCGAGTCGTTGAAGAAACTTTTAATCATTCCTTTCATAAAATCACGAGTATACACTTTCTTACTCACTAAAGGATAGTATTGATTCACCTTTCCGAAGGTTTCAAAACCTATAAAACCTTTTTTTACTAAAACTCTAACCACAGTTGATATGGTTGTATATGCGGGTCTTGGCTGTGGAAACTCTTCAATAATATCCTTTAAGAAAGCTTTTTCAAGCTTCCATAGGTATTGCATAATCTGTTCTTCTGCCTTAGTTAATTCTTTCATGCTGCTAATATATGACTATTTTTATAGTCATACAACTATTTAGATAGTCACACTTCGTTTTTTAAATCAATTCTAAGTAACTGTATTATATTTTGGCTTAAATATATATTCCATACAAACAAGACGAAATTCAAATTCTACAATAAGCCCCCAACAACAGATTTTATTTTTTTTTAGATATCAATACCAATTTTAACATCTTAATTATAAGTGAAAAGCTTTCCTTAGGTGTCTTATTTATAGAAACCCCTAAAATCAAACCACATGAAATATTTTTTTATCATTTGCATTGCTTTATTTATGAGTGGCTGCGCCAGTTCATATTTGTCTTCTGAAAAAATCACAAAATCACAGAAATATTACAACCGAATATTTGTTGTTAGTATTTTCGATCCCATTAATTTCAGGGAGTTCAATGAAGAATCATATAACGATCAAATTATGAAGCAGATGAATGATTTTAGTGCAATTGCTGTTCGCAGGCTGATGAAAAGGAAAGTAATTAACAATTTCGACAACAACAGATTACAAGTAAAGTTTTCTCAGGATATATTCTCGGTAAATAAGAATATTGATTACGATCAATTCAATAAAACCTTATCAGAATTGGAAAGTAATGCCATCTTAATAATTCAACAATCCAATTTTTACTATAAACAATCAATTGAAAGCGATTGTAACGGAAGAATAGAAACTAAAGAGCGCCCACGAGGAGTATTTTTTACTTACCTAATTGATGCCAAAACTCATGAAACAATTTGGGCTGGTAGATTTGATTCATCGGGTACAACCTGGGATGGCAAATATTCCTTGTACAATAACATCTGTCGAAAGCTTCATAAACAATTGATCAAAGAACATTTAATTCCAAAACCAATTTTGAACAGGCAATAAAAAAAGCGGCACAAGGCCGCTTTTGTAATATATAGAATGCTGTAATTTCTTACATCATACCTGGCATACCACCGCCCATTGGAGCAGCTGGCATAGCTGGAGCTTCTTCTGGCTCATCGATCAAAACACACTCAGTAGTTAAGAACATACCTGCAATTGAAGCAGCATTTTCCAAAGCTACACGAGATACTTTCGCTGGATCAATAACTCCAGTTTCGAATAAGTTTTGGTAAACATCCAAACGAGCGTTATAACCGAAGTCACCTTCGCCAGCTTTTACTTTATCAACTACAACAGCACCTTCGCCACCTGCATTAGCAACAATCTGACGCAATGGCTCCTCGATAGCACGCTTCACAATTTCGATACCTGTAGTTTCATCCTCGTTATCGCCTTTAAGGCCTTCTAAAGCTGCAGTAGCACGGATATAAGCTACACCACCACCAGGAACGATTCCTTCTTCAACAGCAGCGCGAGTTGCTGACAATGCATCATCAACACGATCTTTCTTCTCTTTCATTTCAACTTCAGAAGCAGCACCTACGTATAGTACAGCAACACCACCAGCCAATTTAGCCAATCTTTCCTGAAGCTTTTCCTTATCGTAATCAGAAGTAGAGTTACCGATTAAAGTTTTGATATTTGCAACACGAGCATCAATAGCAGCCTTATCGCCAACACCGTTTACGATAGTAGTATTTTCCTTATCGATAGTAATTTTTTCAGCCTGACCAAGCATTTCTAAAGTAGCTTGCTCTAACTTGATTCCTTTCTCTTCAGAAATCACCACACCACCAGTTAGGATAGCGATATCTTCCAACATCTCTTTTCTTCTGTCACCAAAACCTGGAGCTTTAACAGCAGCAACTTTCAATGAACCTCTCAATCGATTTACAACCAAAGTAGCCAATGCTTCGCCTTCTACATCTTCAGCAATAATCATCAACGGACGACCTGCCTGAGCAGCTGGCTCTAATACCGGCATTAATTCTTTCATTGTAGATACTTTCTTATCATACAACAAAATAAATGGATTCTCCAGGTCAGCTTCCATTTTATCGCCATCAGTAATGAAGTAAGGAGAAATGTATCCTCTGTCGAACTGCATACCTTCTACTACTTTAACGTGAGTTTCGGTTCCTTTTGCTTCTTCAACAGTAATTACACCTTCTTTGGTTACCGCTTTAAAGGCATCTGCAATTAAATCTCCAATTTTCTTATCATTGTTTGCAGAAATCTGCGCTACCTGCTGAATTTTATCGAAATCTTCACCAACAATCTGTGATTGCTCTTTAATGTTAGCTACAACAGCAGCTACAGCCTTATCGATACCACGCTTCAAATCCATTGGATTTGCACCTGCAGTAACGTTTTTCAAACCTACATTTACAATCGACTGAGCCAATACAGTAGCAGTAGTTGTACCATCACCAGCATCATCACCAGTTTTAGAAGCAACTTCTTTTACCATTTGAGCACCCATGTTAGCTGCTGGATCAGACAATTCGATTTCCTTAGCAACGCTAACACCATCCTTAGTGATGTGTGGTGCACCAAATTTACGATCGATTACCACGTTTCTACCTTTAGGTCCCAAGGTTACTTTTACTGCATCTGCCAACTCGTCAACACCTTTCTTTAAAAGGTCACGAGCTTCAATATTAAATTTAATTTCTTTAGCCATTTCTAATTAATTTTGAAAATTGATTACCAATTAAGCAATGTATAAAACATCAGTTTGAGACATTAGCAAATAGTCTTCTCCTTCGACATTCAATTCAGTTCCCGAATACTTACCGTAGATAACTGTATCGCCTGTTTTAATTTCCATTGGTTCATCTTTTTTGTCTGCTCCAACCAAAACAACTTTTCCCTGTAATGGTTTCTCTTTTGCAGAGTCAGGAATAATAATTCCACTAACAGTTTTTTCTTCTGCTGCTACTGGCTCAACTAAAATCTTTCCTGCAAGAATTTTACCTTTCAATTCTGCCATTTTTCAAAATATTTAAGATTATTATTATCAATTTTACGGATTCTTTTCTTTCACAATCTGTGCCAAATCAATTTCATTGTCAATATTTCCGAATTGATTGTAAAGAATCTCAGCAATTGTACATAGAAAGAATAAATATACTGAATTACAATAACATATAGGCATAAAAAAAATGTCAGCATGTATGACATACTGACATTTCTATATTGTAAGAAAATTTCTTTTTCTATTTTGCTGTATCCTGTTCAGTTGCAGCAGCATCAGTTGGGAATGCTGGCATTTCAGGAGTAGTTTCAGTCTCGTTTAGTTGTTGTTCAATTTGAGACTTATCTTCACGAATTTCTTCGCGAGGAATAGTAACTGCAGCTACAAGACAAAGGAATAAAAGCCCTCCTGCAAGAGTCCAAGTAGCTTTTTCAAGAAAATCGGTAGTTTTCTTAACTCCCATAATTTGGTTCGAAGATGAAAAGTTAGACGCTAATCCACCTCCTTTTGAGTTTTGTACTAACACAATTAAGATTAGAAGTACACAAACAATCAAAATCAATACTGAAACAAAGGTATACATACTTATTTATTTACTATTTTTTAATTTTTCTATTTTCTCAATCTGACTCGCAAAGTAAACGTTTTTTTCGGGATTTTTCAACTCTAATTTACGATAAACAGCAATCGCTTTATCAAACAACCTCTGTTTCACATATATAGATGCTAAAGTTTCGCTCATAAAACTGTCATTTTCACGCACACTATCCACAGAAATATCCTCTTGTCTATCAGCTACTTTAATATTTCGCTGAATTGATGGCTCATTTTGGATGAAATTATCAATAAGATCAAGACTTTTCTTCTTAGGTTTTGCTGATTTTTCAGACTCAGGTTTTGATATTTCTTCACCCTTATCCACAACCTCCATCCAATCCGTAAAACTATGATTCTCGTCTTTCGATTTCTCTTCTTCTTGATCTTCGTTCTCTCTTAATGTATATAAATTACCACCATAACCGATATGATATACTTCGGTTGCCGCCACCAATAAATCAGATTCCGATTTTTCCTGTGTATTCTCTTCTTCAGGTTTAGATTCCATCTCTATTGGTTCAACTCCTAGCTCATTCAATTCCAGAATTTCATCACCGGCAAAATGATCCGTATCTGAAAGAATTTCCTTCTCTTCGTTTTCAACGATACTTACTTCAGCAGATAGTTCAAAAAGTTCATCATTTGCAGGTTCTTTTGCTCTTTTATCCGTAACAGCTTCTTGAAGACTTGCACTTTTAACTTCCAAAGTAGTTTCTTCTTCTTTGACCATCTCCACTGATTCTGTCTTTTCAAACGGAACCAAATTCAATCTATCATTTAAAAGCAAATACAGTTGCCTTCTATCGGATATGTAAAGCGATGAATTTCTTAATTCTTCCTTGAATCGAATACTCTGGCTATCATTAAGATTTTTAAGCAGTAACAAATGAGCTACTTCGAAAAATGGATATTTTTCCACCAGATATTTTAATTCTCTGTGGCTGTATTTATCCATTGTTTTTGAATCCTTAACCCAATCTTGTATTCTGCTTTGCTCCATAATCATTACCAGTTTACAACAGCTTCGTTGTAAATATCATCAATAATTTGCTCTAAAATATCATTAAGAAGTGTTTCTTCAACATCTGTCAACTGATCCATACTGTCATAATCAGCAAACGCAGAGAAACTCTTGTCAAAGTCATTTTCACTTTCAATTTCGTTGGTAAATCGCACTTTAATGGTAACAGTTAATCGGTTTGTAGCTGCAATTTCACCAGCTTTAATATCCAATGCCTGAGTTCTATAACCTGTAATTTCGCCTTCGAAATTAAGATGACCTTCTCCATCAACAATTTCATCCAAAGAAGTCTGACTTCTAAATTTCTCCTTTAATTCTTCCGTAAATCGATTACTTAAATTTGGATTTACCAACGGAGCACGATTCGGAAAATACTGCACCGAAAAAGTCTTAACATGCTCAGACAATGTTCCTCCTGTAAACGAATAAGAAACCTTACAAGCCACGGCTAAAACAGCAACACAAAGGCTTAAAACAAATACTTTAATAAACTTCATATATGAAAAATAAAAATAGCAATAATTTATAATAATTAACCAATATCGTACTCTTTGATTTTACGATACAATGTTCTCTCAGATATTCCTAGATCTTGAGCTGCATATTTACGCTTACCATTGTGTTTATCCAAAGCTTTTTTAATCAACTCAATCTCTTTTTCTTCCAAGGATAATGATTCTTCAACAAAAACTTCAGTATCTTGAATTACTGAATCATCAGGAGTAGAAATATTTACCATCGGCTGCTTTACAGGCTGATGCTGTACGATGTCCATTTCTTGATCTTCGTACAATTTGCGAATCATCATTGCATTATCTTTTTGCAAATCTGCTGAATCACCACCCTTTTGCATTAAATCAAATACCAACTTTTTTAAATCCGACATGTCTTTTTTCATATCGAACAGTACCTGATACAGTATTTCTCTTTCTGATGAAAAACTTTGTTCTTGCTTTTTGTGTTCGGTATAAAGCGCAGGTAACCTATGCTCATCGTTCATTGGAAGATAAGTCTGCAAATTTTCAGCATTAATCTGCCTTTCCTTCTCTATAATAGAAATCTGCTCGGTAATATTCTTTAATTGTCGAATGTTACCAGGCCAACGATATGATTTCAACATTTGCTGAGCACCTTCATCTAACCTTAGCGGTGGCATTCTGTATTTTTCTGCAAAATCCTGCGCAAATTTTCGAAACAACAAGTGAATATCATCCTGACGTTCTCGCAAAGGCGGCATTGAAATAGGAACTGTATTCAATCGATAATACAAATCTTCACGAAACTTACCATCTTTTACCGATTTTGGAATGTTTACATTGGTTGCAGCAACCACTCTTACATTGGTTTTTAGCACCTTTGAAGAACCAACTTTTATGAATTCTCCTGTTTCCAAAACACGTAACAATCTAACTTGTGTTGATAAAGGTAATTCACCAATCTCATCCAGGAAAATAGTTCCTTTATCAGCTACTTCAAAATATCCTTTTCGGTCGGATAAGGCACCTGTAAAAGCTCCTTTCTCATGACCAAACAACTCTGAATCTATTGTCCCTTCAGGAATTGCTCCACAGTTTACTGCTATGTATGGTGCATGCTTTCTTGAACTGAACTGATGAATAATTTGAGGAAACACTTCTTTACCCGTTCCACTTTCACCTGTAATTAGCACAGACAAATCGGTAGGTGCAACCTGAACCGCAATATCGATCGCACGATTCAAAGCGTAAGAATTACCAATTATTCCGAATCTTTGTTTTATTTTTTGTACTTCCATCAAATCTCAATTCTTGAAATTAAAATGTACAGCATGAAATTTTTTCATACTACCTGACAAAATTACAATTTTTTACTTTTAGTTTAATCTACAATCATTCTGAATATCCCTAAAGAATGTTAATTTTAGTATCCTTTTTTACATCGAAACGTAATAAGCTTATAATTGGATTACAAATACTAGTACGATGGCTTTACAACTTGAAAACCTTAAAGAATCAAATGAATTCTTAAATATTTTATTTGATAATATTACCTCTGCTCTTTTCATTGTCGATCAATCAGCTAAAATTGAAAATGTAAACGATTCATTTTCCATTCTTTTTCAAAAAAGAGAGGATCAAATTGTAGGAGAACTTTGCGGTAATGCATTAGGTTGTGTCTTCGCAATTGAAGAAGAAAAAGATTGTGGTACTACTAGTTTTTGTTCAAAGTGTAAACTTCGTAAAGATATTCTCAAGACAATGTCTGAGAAAGTACCAACTTATAGAAATAAATTAAGCCGAGATTTTTATACCTCACAAACTAAAGATTCCAAGCATTTTCTATACTCCACAAAATTCATTCAATTCCATGGAAAAAAATATACCCTAATAATTGTAGATGACCATACCGAGCTCGAAAAACAAAAAAGAAGATTAGAAGAGCAAAATGAAACACTAAAAAGTTTGAATGAGCAAAAATCTAAATTTCTTGGAATAGCTGCTCATGATTTAAGAAATCCGATTGGAGCAATTAATTCATTTTCAGAAATCTTGTTAGACTCTGGAAATGAATTTCCTGATAATGAAAAAGAAGAATTACTTACACTTATAAAAGATAGTAGTCAATTTTCCCTTCAGTTGCTAAACGAATTACTCGATATCTCGAATATCGAAAGAGGTAAACTTCGTTTGGATAAGAATCAGGAAAACATTTCTCAAATTGTAATGGATGTTATAAAAATCAATAAAGTGTTTGCCAGAAAAAAGAACATCAACATTATCAACACGGTTAAATTAAAAGATTCCACAGTGAGTCTTGACAAAAGTAAAATTGAGCAAGTACTTCACAATTTATTGAGCAATGCCATTAAATATTCGACTCCTCATACTACCATAACGGTTGAGATTAAAGATCATTCGACTAATTTCGAAATCAGTGTTAAAGATCAGGGTGTTGGAATTCCTGAATCCGAATTATCGAAACTTTTCACCGAATTCGGAACCACAAGTGCCAAAACAACTGCCAACGAAAGCAGCACAGGATTGGGATTAGCTATCGCAAAAAAAATCGTTAACGGTCATGGTGGAGAAATAATGGCCAAAAGTAAATTGAACGAAGGTTCTGAATTTTTATTTACTTTGCCTAAATAATTTATAACAAAAAAGTAAATGAGATTCATAGGAATTATTCCAGCTAGATATGCTTCAACCAGATTCCCTGGAAAACCTTTAGCCGATATTCATGGCAAAACAATGATTCAACGAGTTTATGAACAAACTTTATTGGCAATTGATGAAGTTTGGGTTGCTACGGATGACGATAGAATTAAAACCGCAGTAGAAAAATTCGGTGGAAATGTGGTAATGACATCTACTGATCACCAGAGTGGAACAGATCGAATTGCTGAGGCTGTTGCTACAATTTCTAAATCGAATCAGAAAGAATATGATGTTGTGATCAATATTCAAGGAGATGAGCCATTCATTCAACCTGAACAAATTGAATCGATAAAAGCATGTTTTGATTCTCCGAATACTCAAATTGCTACACTGGTAAAACAAATCTCAAGTCAGGAAGATATATTCGACCCGAATAAGGTGAAGGCTGTAATTAGTAATGAACAGAAGGCTCTTTATTTTAGTCGATCTCCAATTCCTTATCAAAGAGGTGTTGAAAAAGAGGATTGGCTAAACAATGGAACATTCTACAAACACATTGGAATGTATGCATACAAAAAAGATGTGCTACAAGAAATTACCCAAATAGAACAAAGTAGTTTGGAACTTTCAGAATCGTTGGAACAACTTCGCTGGCTAGAAAATGGATATTGGATTCAAACAGATATTACCGAACATGAATCAATTGGAATTGATACACCAGATGATTTAGAACGAATTAAGGACATGGGACTTTTATAGTCCCTTTTTTTATGCTTTAACTTTTCTTTAAGGATTATTAGGGAGACCTTAACCACCTTCATTCTTTGCAGATTGTAAATTTGTAATGTATCTTCAAATGCAATTACAAAGGCACATGAATAAAAAGCTAATTACAGGTTTAATCATTTTAATGAGTATTTCCTTACTTGGAATTATTGCAGTGCAAATTCTTTGGATAAGGAATGCAATCTCGATTGAAGAAAGAACCTTTGATTCCAATATCAATAAAGCCCTTCATAAAATTGTTGACAAGCTTGAAAAGAGCGAAGATGTAATATTTCTCACAAAGGGTTTACCAAATAATTCTCATGAGAATATTGAAGTCCGAGAATTCAAACACTTTCTTGAATCGGGAGAAAAAATTGGTCAAAATGTGATCAAAATTAAAACAGGAAAAACGATCAATGGGAAAACTTCCTATAAGATAGATTCCGATTCCCAGGTAATTGTGATGCAATCCAAATCTGCAAATCTTAACCTATGGCATCCCAGACATAAAATGGACTCAGCTTTCAAAATAGATATTCATTTAGAAACCAGAGATACCATTATAAGAGCAAAGCGAAAGGAAAAGCATATTGAAAACATCTTCAGCAAAGTAATGTATGAGTTCAAAAACAAGGATGTTTCCATTGATGAAAGAATAGATTTTGAACAACTCCCTAACTTAATCAATTCTGAGCTTAAAAATTATAATATTGATTCCGATTTCAATTTCGCAATTTTTACGGGTGAGCCTCTACATCTAATTCATTCTTCGGATAGCAGTTATAATGAAATCTTAAAAAACTCGGAATATAAAATCAATTTATTTCCTAACGATATAGTATTCACCAATCAGATTTTATCCCTCGATTTTATCGATAGATTTAGCCTGATCTACAAATCAATATTTCCACTTCTTATTTTATCAGGAATATTCACAATTTTCATTGTTGTAACATTTGTCAACGCAGTATTTTTAATCCTAAAGCAAAAACGCATTAGTGACATCAAATCAGATTTCATCAATAATATTACTCATGAATTTAAAACTCCAATTGCTACAATTGGCCTGGCATCCGATTCTATCAATAATCCAAAAGTAATAGGTAATCCTGATAGAATCAGATATTTTACTGGCATCATTAAAGATGAAAATTTTAGAATGAACAAACAGGTCGAAAACATTCTTCAACTATCACTATTCGGAAAACATGAATTAAAACTAAACCTACAGGCCTGTCATTTGAATGAAATCATTCAAAAAGCTGCTGAGCATATCCAATTGCAAATTGATGAGAAAAACGGCAATTTAAAAACTACTCTTAATGCCATTAATGATATTACTGATGTTGATGAAGTTCATTTTCTAAATGTTCTTTTTAATTTATTCGATAACGCTATCAAATACTCGAATGAAGAGCCTAAAATTGAAATTAGCACAGAGAATAATAATGAATTCCTATTCATTACAATTAAAGATTCGGGAATAGGAATGAGTTCAAAAACAGTAAAAAGAATATTTAAGAAATTTTTTCGTGCCGAAACAGGAAATATTCATAGTGTTAAAGGATTTGGTTTGGGATTAAGCTATGTGAAGTTAGTAATTGATCGTCATAACGGATCAATTGATGTTGAAAGTAAACCTGGTCAGGGTACAAGTATAAAGTTATCCTTACCTCTAAGTAAAATATAATGGCAGAACCAATTAGAATATTACTTGTCGAAGACGAAACCAATTTTGGTGCAGTAATGAAAAATTACCTGGAAATTTCAGATTTTAAAGTAACCTTATGCATTAATGGTGTAGAAGGTCTTAAAGCATTTACATCACATCATTTCGACATTTGCATTTTAGATGTTATGATGCCAGAAATGGATGGCTTCACATTAGCAAAAGAAATAAAACTCAAAAATGCGGATATGCCAATAATATTCTTAACTGCTAAAACACTTAAAGAAGATATCATTCAAGGATATCGCATAGGTGCCGATGATTATATAACCAAACCATTCGATTCTGAATTATTAATTTATAAGATAAAGGCGATCTTAACCAGAAACAATGGTAATTCATCCTCATATAAAACAGTATTTTCGATAGGTAAATTTAGTTTTGATTCAAACCTTAGAATTTTAAGTATTGACAATATTGAGCAGAAACTGTCTCCCAAAGAAGCAGAATTATTAAAACTTTTAGCTGAAAATATCAATCAGATTCTACCTCGTGAAACGGCCTTAAAAAGCATTTGGGGTGATGATAACTTTTACACGACACGAAGTATGGATGTATACATTACAAAGCTTAGAAAATACTTAAAAGCCGATGCTGATTTGTCCATTGAAAACATACATGGGAGTGGTTTTAGACTATTACAAATTAACGCACCTTATAATTAGATTTTGTTATACCTTCTGTATTGCAATAGGGCCAGGCAAGTGCTATCCTAAATTTACCCATTAGGTTCTATCGCTATGGCCTGATAGCTCGGTGTGGGTAGCTGTTTTAAATTTCCGGTCACCTTAAGTTTACAGCAAAAAAAAAGAGTCTCACTCCTTAATGGAATAAGACTCTTTAAAGGTTGGCGTCGACCTACTCTCCCACATCTCTGCAGTACCAT
>NZ_RAPQ01000014.1 GCF_003610555.1 Marinifilum flexuosum
CAAGTTAAGCCATTATTATTGCTAAGTAAAGTTTTTATTGTTAGATTTATGAACAAGTTATCAAGAGTTGTGCAACAGGCACAAAAGCTAAATTTCATGTGCGGTGACGCCTAACTAGATAATGTAACAAAAACAATAAACCCCAGGCGGTTTTGATAAGACGGTAGCTTTAAATCGCCCTCAAATTTTAGCAAAACCGTTAGGCGAAATTTAAGACAGCAACCTGCAAATGTTGAACAGTCAAAAACAAAATATGGAAAGAAAGGATATTGAAATAATAAGTAGACATAGCAATTGGACTGAAAAGGGGATTGATAAGGTACTTAAGGAAGAAGTATACTCTGACTCAAAATCGTGGAAAGGATTTTTGAATTTGTTATTTATAAGTCTTGGAGTTGGTTTTACAGTATCGGGGATTGTTTTCTTTTTTGCCTTTAATTGGGCAGACTTGCATAAATTTACAAAAATGGGACTAATTGAAGGTCTGATAATCTTAACGACAAGTGTGGTTTTGTTCTCAAAACTAAATCTAAACGTTAAAAATATCATTTTGACTGGAACCTCAGTATTAGTTGGTGTTTTGATTGCTGTATTTGGCCAGATTTATCAAACAGGTGCAAATGCTTATGATTTTTTTCTGGGATGGACATTATTCATTAGTTTATGGGTAATTATTTCTAACTTTCCACCTTTATGGTTGGTATTTTTGACTCTGGTAAACACAACTTTTGTTCTCTATTCGCAGCAAGTGGCATCAGATTGGTCAGAGGTTTTTGTTTTTAGTTCTCTCTTCCTTTTCAATTCGTTAGTATTGGTGATACTCCATTTGCTTTTAAAATTTCGCAATGACATTAAAGTACCTTCTTGGTTTACTTCTATATTAGGTTTTGCAGCTATCGTATTTTCTACAATAGGAATAATAATGGGTATATTTGACAACCATCAATCCTCTTTCTTACTATTAATACTTTTGTCAATTGTAGCATATGGAGCAGGGATAATATATAGTTTTAGGACTAAAAACGGATTCTATCTTTCACTAATTCCATTTAGCATTATTATAATCATCTCATCGTTATTAATAAAAATATCAGAAGATGCCGCAATGTTTTTTATTGTAAGCCTGTTTATTATTGCAAGTGTTACTTTGCTTATTAAAGGACTTCTTGATATTCAAAAAAAATGGAACAATGGAAAATGATATAAATATTAGGAAGAATATTGAATATATAAGCAAACTAGAGGGTAATCGCTTTAAATTCAATGAAAACAAAATTGAAAAAGAGTATGCAGACTCACAAAAAGAAAAATCGAGTATTGCGATTAAAATACTTTCTATAATAGGTGGCTTTTTAGCAACTCTGGCTTTTTTAGGTTTTTTATTAATTGCTGGTTTGTATGATTCAGAAGCTGGGCTAGTTATTACAGGTTCACTTTTTACTGGTATTGCAATTTGGTTGAATGTAGAATATAAAAAATTGATTATTGACACTTTAAGTGTCTCTGCTTATGCCATTGGATTATTCTTGATTGTTTTTGGTTTAACAGCATTGGATATTGGAGGCATTACTATTTGTATTCTATTAATTCTAATTGCACTACTTACAATCGGCATCACAAAAAGTTATATTCTTTCATTTATTTCGGTTTTAACAATTAATGGTTGTTTCATTTATTTAATATTTGATAACGATGTATATGGTTTGATTCATGTTTATGATGCTATTTTATTAGTTCTACTAACTTATGTGTTTCTTAATGAAGCAAAGTTATTAGCTGATAAAAGATTTCCTTCCAAGCTATATAACCCAATTCGCATAGGTTTAATGATATCTTTGATAACAGGTTTAGTCTTTGTTGGGCAGAGAGGGATTTTTGATTTTGGGATAAAACACATTTGGGCATCGTCAATTATTACAATTCCTTTAACTATCTATCTGATTTCAATAATTGTAAAAATAATTGGGATAACTAATACGAAATTATTGTATTTAATCTATACGCTTTCTATTTTATTTTTAATACCAACTGCTCTATCACCAGCTATATCAGGAGCATTGTTAATTATTCTTCTTAGTTTTTTGGTTAATTACAAAACTGGATTAGTAATTGGAATCATATCATTTATCTATTTCATTTCTCAATATTATTATGACCTAAACTATACTTTGTTAACGAAGTCAATAATACTGTTTGTATCTGGTATTATATTCTTGTTATTCTATTTATTTACACACAAAAAACTTGGACAAAATGAAAAAGTATAAATGGGTTGTTATTGGCTTTAATTTGATACTGGTACTTTTTCTTTTTAATAAATCAATTATTGAAAAGGAGAAAATATTAAGTGACGGTAAATTGGTTTTATTGCGACTTGCACCCGTTGACCCTCGTTCATTGATGCAAGGTGACTATATGCGTCTGAACTATGAGATTTCAAGGAATATATCAATTGCAAATATTCCTAAGCGTGGATTTTGTATTGTAAGATTGGATGAAAATGGAATTGGAACTAAAGTAAGGCTTCAAAATGATGTAAAACCGATAAGTGACGGTGAATATGCAATAGAATATACTACCAGTAATCGGAGAATAAATATTGGAGCAGAATCCTATTTTTTTGAAGAAGGACAAGCCGAAAAATATGACTCAGCAAAATATGGAGGGCTGAAAATTTACAATCAAGGGAGCAGCATATTGATTGGGTTATATGATGAAAATCTTAGAAAAATTGAATAAAAATCTTGCCTAGCAATGTATAAAACAATCGCCGAAATAGTAGTAAATTCAAGGATTGTAGCCTGCTTCAATATCGTAACGGCTTGATGAGTTCGATACTCGCAATCGCCTACTTTGTATATACTCAAGGTTGAATCATACTAAGATGAAATTTTAAATCATACAATTCAGACAAACTTGCCCCAACAATAATGACATTACATTTACTAACCCATAACTACACACACTATGAAAACAAAATTCTTATTGGTCTTCGCATTTCTTTTATTTTCAATTCCAACAATTACAAATGCACAAAAGTGCAAGTATACTCACGAAAAAGTAGATGAATTTTCGGGGAAAGTGGAAAGAAGAATCGTGCAGAAGCATAACTTCTATTTCACCTTTGCTTTTTACAGATTAGGCGATGAGTATAGACTGGAATCCTATGTAAACATTCCTGGCGATCAGGCCTTTTTAATTCCTGAAGGGAGCAAACTGAATTTGAAATTGGGTGATAAGTCTATCATGGAACTCACTTCTGTTAAAAATGCAAGTCCTCAGTCCTTTGTATCAAATAGTCAAATCTATTCAGGCTTTGCAATGACCTATCCCATTAGCAAAGAACAACTGAAGAAAATTGAAGAAGCGGGCATCAAATTCATTAGAACTTATTTGAAAGATGAATCATACTACGACATGGCTTTAAAGAAGAAAAAGATTGAAAAGACCAAAAACTATGCTAGTTGCATTGTTAAAGATTAAAGTTTTTGATTCGTAGCTAAAAAACAAAACCTAAGGGCTGAACTATAAAGCTTAGCCCATAGCCTACACTAATCCAAGATTAAAAATATCAAAGGCAATTTAAGAATTAACCTATGGAAAAATCAGAATCGGGATCACCCATTTACAGATACGAAGATGTTCAACCCAAAGAATTTGAACCTGCAACAGGAGATTCTTCTATTGAAGAAATCTCGAATCATATAGAAAAATACGTTGGGAAGATCGAAACGGTATTCCACGAAATTATTTCAGACCTGGTTCATATTGACATACATTGGGTAAAGCCTACAAAAGAAAGACCTTTCCATACATTGATTACATCTGGCATGAGTGATAAGCCCATGACAACTCCCGAAGATGTGGAAGATGCGAACTTTGCCGAATTAAGCATCTGCTTGCCTGAAGAATGGAAAATTTCGGAAAAAGATTTTAAAGATGAAAAGAATTATTGGCCCATTAGGTGGTTAAAATATATGGCAAGGTTTCCTCATGAATATGACACTTGGTTGGGATGGGGACATACACTACCCAATGGAGATCCGGCTGAACCTTTTGCTGAAAATACTGAGTTAAACACAATGCTCCTACTCCCTACTATTGTATTGGGTGAAGGTTTTCATGAATTAAAGCTCAAAGAAAAATCGATTAATTTTTACACCTTAATTCCCCTTTACAACGAGGAAGTTGAGTTGAAAATGAGAAAAGGCGTTGAAGCCTTATTCGATGGATTTGACAAGCATGCAGTATCAGACATATTAGATATTCATAGACCCAATACAGCTGAGAAAAAGAAATGGTTTGGACTTTTTTAAAGAAAATAAGGTTTAAGAAATTGACATTTACACACAATAAGATTTGGCAGAAATATACTGGCAATAAACTATGAAGAATTACAATAGACCAATCAAATTATTATACTTTAAATGGCTACGATTGAAACCCATAAAATTCATCGTGGCTACCACTTTGCTGGGTATTCTATTCACAATTCCGATTAAACTGATTCTTGATTTTACAGGTGTTGGCGATAGTGATATAGGTGGTTTCGATTTTGAGAGGTCTTCACAATGGGAAATGATCATTACTGTTATCATTTTAGCTCCTTTGATTGAAACATTGTTGTGTCAGTTGTTACCCATTAAATTGATTCAAGTATTTAAAAGAAATCATTCCAATTTGATTGCCTTATTGGTTTCTTCTCTGGTTTTTTCCTTGGCTCATTACTCCTATAGCGTTTGGTATAGTCTTATGGTTTTACCAATGGGATTCTTTCTTGCTAAAACCTACTTGGTGTTTCAAAGAAGAAAAGAATCCAGTTTTTGGATGACAACAGCTGTTCATGCGTCAAGAAACCTGATTGCTTTAATGGTAATCTTATAATGTTGGAATATTTTAAGTTGGTAAGGTAGTGTGAATTCAATATCATTAAATTAAATGATGAATCCAATTGATAAACATTGCCAAATTACCTCCGCTGGTGTGCGATTCCATCGCGTTCCTTTTTAGAAAACCACACGAGAGGATTGATTTCATCGAACTTCGTTTCGTGTGGTAGCTGGGGGCAAATTACCCCAAACCCCTAAAGGGGCTTATCCAATGCACTATTCCCTAATAAAAGGATGAGCATAGGATGTAGTCTGCTAGCTCAACGAGATTGAGCGCGAGCTTGCAATACGATACAAATCATTAAGAAAACATTGATAATGAAATTTAAACTTTTGGTTCTGGCTTTATTCTTAAGCCATCTCACCTACTCACAATCTGTAAAAGATTCTCTATTGAAGAAAGACATTGTAAACTTGGTTGAGGAAATGGAGTTTATGTATGGTTACGACCAAACTTTACGCGAGTATACTATTTACAAGACTTTCGATAAGTGTGAAACCAACAGAATTGAAAATCTAAGGGATAGTTTAAAAATGGAAGAGCTCTCTAACAGACAATTTGAATCGGATGATGTGAAGAAGCTTATTTGGGAAAAATACATCAACCCCAAGGATGCTGAGCATACCGAGAGAATGATTGAAATTACCAAGAAATATGGTTTCCCAAGAGTGAAACGAATTAGAGATTATTATAAAAAAGAATTTATTGCCCCAGAGTTTAATCCTCTGATCATATTTGTGCATTCGCCAAAAGAATATTGGGAAGAGCTAAAAGGATTGATGCTTAATGAATACAAGCAAGAGCGCATTAACCAATGTCAGTATGGCTATTTGCTATGGCATTTTACGGGACGCAAAAGCTTCAAACCAATGCTTGACAATGGATTCGAAATGGTTACGGAAAATGGGAAAACACAACTAAAATCGACTTGTGATTAGCTCAAATCCCAAATAAAGAAAGCTTGTAACCAAACAATATCTCATCTATTTTGTGTATTATTAATACCGATTACTATTCAATCCCGACAACAATCGGGAGCGCCTTTAGAACGTTTCACTTCTAAAAGCACGTTGAATATGTATCGGCATTATACCAGCTCATTTTTATATTTAATATGGTATAATACTAAAACCAAATAGTACTACAGAATGGCAAGATCACACGGCTCCGATACCTCTAATGTTCCGAAAGGAAAGATTAACCGCAGTGGATTAAGCAGCGCTTTGCGTTTGTACAAATACATTAAACCCTATAGAGGTCAATATTTCTTAGGGATGTTTTTCCTTTTGGGATCGAGTTTGGCAAGTCTGGCTTTCCCAAAACTGTTGGGCGATTTGGTGAATACAGGAAACAGTACCACCTTGGGGCAAAGCCTGAACCAAACCGTTATCTTGATTGCCATTATTCTGGTAGTGCAAGCAACCTTTGCCTACTTTCGCATTGTGCTCTTTGTAAATGTTACTGAAAAATCCTTAGCTGCCTTGCGTCAGGCCAGTTATCGCCATTTGATTAAGCTGCCCTTGCAGTTTTTCGAAAAAAGAAGAGTTGGTGAACTAAACAGCAGAATATCGGCAGATGTAATCCAGTTGCAAGAAACCATGACCAGTACTCTGGCCGATTTTATTCGACAAATTATTGTAATTACAGGTGGAATCATACTATTGGCGGTGATTTCCATCAAGCTAACAGCTTTTATGCTGATTACACTCCCTCCTACCATGATAGCCGCGAGGTTCTTTGGTCGATTTATCCGTAAATTCTCCAAAGAGGTGCAAACCAAGGTTGCCGATTCGAATACAATTATCGAGGAAACCCTGCAAGGCATACAGAGTGTGAAGGCCTTTACCAATGAGTTTCTTGAGATTGCCCGTTACAAGAAGAAAACTCTGGAAATTGCCGATTTGGGCATGACTCGGGGGAAGTATCGTGGTGCATTTTCTTCTTTTATCATATTGGGATTGTTTGGCGCCATTGCCGCCATGGTTTGGCAAGGATCGAGATTGCTGCAGGCAGGAGAAATGGCTGCAGGAGACCTCTTCTCCTTTGTTATCTATTCGGTTTTTGTGGGTGGAACCATCAGCGGATTGGCCAACGTGTATACCAATATCCAGAAATTTATTGGAGCTACCGAAGACCTTTTTAAAATATACGATGAAGTTCCCGAGGAAATTGAGGAAATCAAGAAGATCGCATCCAAATACAAAATGAATGGTTCCATACAGCTTAAAAAGCTAAGTTTCGCCTATCCTTCCCGATTGGAACAAAAGGTTCTGAATAATATCGACCTTGAGATTAGAAGCAATCAAATGGTGGCCTTGGTTGGACATAGTGGTGCTGGTAAAAGTACCTTGGCTTCCCTCCTCTTAATGCTGCATCAACCACCTGGCAATAGTTTGTTTTACGATGAGCTCGATTGCCACGCTTATCCCTTATCGGCTTTAAGAAATCAGATTTCGCTGGTACCACAGGACATTTTTCTTTTCGGAGGAAGTATCAAGGAGAATATTGGCTACGGGAAACCCGATGCCAGCGATCAGGAAATATTCGAAGCCGCACAAAAAGCCAATGCCATGGAGTTTATCGATCGTTTTCCTGAAAAATTCGATACCATTGTTGGTGAACGAGGCACTCAGCTTTCGGGTGGTCAGCGCCAAAGAATTGCCATCGCTCGTGCCATCTTGAACGACCCAAAAATTCTAATTCTGGATGAAGCTACCTCATCCTTGGATTCAGAATCGGAACAGTTGGTGCAAGAAGCATTAGAAAAGCTGATGCAAGGTAGAACTTCAATAGTAATTGCTCATCGCTTGTCTACCATCAGAAAAGCTGATGAAATAGTTGTGCTCGAGCATGGTGAAATTGTAGAGAAAGGAAATCATGAAGAGTTAATGAGGCTATCAAACGGACAGTACAAAAAGTTAATTGAATTGCAGTACTCCTCATAGGCAAAGAACTTTCTAGCAGTCATTCTTTTTATAACACGGTCATTTAAAGTGATACCCTAGTTAGTTGTGTTAAAAAGTGTTTTATATAAATACTCATTCCTCTTAAATTCTCGCAAACGATTTAGCATCTGATAATCTGCACTTAACATTTTTTCCTGATTCGAATGATTCCATAACAAATGTTAAAAAGCCTGAAAAAGTACTAAACTTATTGTATTTTTTATCTCCATTTCATCTATCCAATTATATTTGTCTATGTCAAAAGACAATTGGCGACAAAAGAATGCTTACAATTACTTATAGAGATTTCCTCCCACACTTTCTCCATACAGTAAGCAAGAATAACTAGGTATAACATTATTGAAAATCGAAATGCTTCAAAGAAGGAAGTTCATTTTTTGTTCATTTCTTGAACCAAACGAACTATTTGAGTCTATTTTGATACAGGATGTAATTGATAATTTATTTCAAATCCAATATGATGAAAAATAAACGAACAGGAACTCTTATCTCTATACAAGATTCGCTGGTAAAAGCACGATTCTATGGGGATGTTATAATGGGAGAAACCGCTGAAATTACGGTGGATGGAAAAAAACTACAGGCCGAGGTATTACAGATTACTGCTGATCCCAAAAATGAAGATGCAGGAATTGCAGAGATGCAGGTGTTTGAAGATTTAACTGGTGCTAGAATTGGTGATACCGTTGAATTTAAAAATGATGCATTATCAGTACTACTTGGACCAGGTTTGCTAACCAGTATCTGGGATGGATTGCAAAACTCTTTGTATCCTTTAAGCGAACAGGATTCTTACCTGAAGCCAGGATTAAAAGCACCAGCATTGGATGAAGAAAAATTGTGGGAATTTACACCCACTGCAAAAATTGGAGATACTTTAAAAGGAGGAAGTGCCATTGGATGGGTTATGGAAGGTCGCTTTGAACACAAAATACTCGTACCATTCACCATTGGCAAGTGTATACTGGAAAGTATCATCGATAAACAATCTCTTACCATTAAAGAAGTGGTAGCTGTTGTTAAAGATGAACAAGGTATTCGACACGAATTGAAATTGGTATTCAGACAGGCTGTAAAAAGCCCGATCCCATTTAAAGACCGAAGCATTCCCAATAAAACCATCTCTACTGGTGTAAGAGTAATTGATCTATTGGCTCCGGTAAGTTATGGAGGAACGGTAGGAAATCCAGGACCATTTGGTGCAGGTAAAACCGTAATGCAACACTCTTTGTGTAAATATGCTTTAGCTGATATCATTATTATGGCAGCTTGTGGGGAGCGTGCTGGTGAAGCGGTAGAGGTGTTTAAAGATTTTGCAGAGCTATCTGATCCATCAACCGGAGAATCCTTGATGAACCGAATGTGTATTTTCGGAAATACCAGTTCGATGCCGGTTGCTGCTCGTGAAGCCAGTGTTTTTATTGCCTTAACCGTTGGCGAATACTATCGCTATCAAGGATACAATGTGATTTTATTAGCGGATTCTACTTCAAGATGGGCTCAAGCACTTCGTGAAAGAAGTGGTCGCCAGGGAGATATTCCAGGACCAGAAGCATTCCCAATGGATATTCCTGATCAGATCAAAGGAATGTACCAAAGAGCTGGAGCCGATTCGGCAACAGGAGGATCATTAACCTTTATTGGAACCGTATCGCCAGCCGGAGGTAACTTTCAGGAACCGGTAACCCAGGCAACCATGGATGCAACAGGTGGATTCTGGGGATTATCGCAAGACCGTGCTGATGCCAAGAAATATCCCGCAATTGATCCTTTGGTTTATACTACTTCGGTATACGATAGTTTTATCTCGTGGGAAGACCGAGAAAAGATCTTACAAATTTTAAATGAAGCAAATGGGATTGATCAAACCATTAGTACCATTGGTCTTAAGAAAGTTCCTGTAGAGAAATATGAATTGTATCAAAAAGGACAAACCATTGATTTTTGTGTGCTTCAGCAAGATGCATTTCATGAATTGGATGCCTGTACCCGACCTGAGCGTTTGCAAATTATCAATCAAGCAATACAAAAATTGATTGATCAACCAATGCAATATTCAACCGACGGAATGGATGATGAAGAGGTGAAAGAGATGATTAAATCGAAATTTGACAATCTACGTCAGTGGTGGAGAGAATGGAACACTTATGCTCAGGATGAAGAGCAAATCGAAACGCTAGCCATCAAAATCGATCAATTTATTTTACAAGAAGAATACGCATCATGATAAGAAAAGAGATAAATAAAATTAGTGAGGTTGGAAAAGCTTTGATCTCTGTAGAAGGAAATCCAGGTGTAGCATTGAATCATGTGGTTGAACTTTTACATGCGGATTCGAATCAAAGTCTGTCTTTTGCCAAAGCAATCAACATTAGCGAAGATTCAACAAGATTCCAGGTATTTAATGGCACACAGGGTTTAAGTACCAGAACAAAAATCAGAATTCATGAACGTCCGTTAACTGCAGGCTTTTCGAAAAATATGCTTGGCAGATCTTTCGATGGAATTGGAGAAGTGAACGATGGTGGTCCTGAAATCATCTACGAGAAGCAATTGTCAACTCGTTTGGATACCTTAAATCCAACGGTTCGTTTGGTACCCAAGCAAGCTTTGTGGACAGGTATTCCAATGATTGATGTATTCAACACACTGGTGAAATCGCAGAAGATTCCAATTTTTGCCGGTCCTACCGAACCCTACAACAAGCTACTATCCCAAATTGCACAAGGAGCCAAGGCCGATGTGATCATATTTGCAGGAATCGGTCTGAAGTTCGACGAGTACCAATACTTTAAAGATGAGCTGTCGAAATCGGGTAATATGGACAAAACCATCATGTTTTCGCACCTGGCAGGTGAATCGCAAATTAAGGGTTTGATGTTGCCTGATGTTGCCTTGAGTGTATCCCGCGAGTTTGCCGATCAAGGAAAAGATGTTTTGGTATTGCTTACCGATATGACCAACTGGTCGAATATCTTAAGAAACGTTGCCAACTATCAGGATATGATTCCTTCCCTTCAGGGATATCCGGGATCCTTATATTCTGAGCTGGCCAAAAGATACGAGGTAGCTGCCGATATCGAAGGTGCTGGATCCATTACCATTATTGGGGCCACTACCTTGGAATCGCTTGAAGATCCGGTACCTGATAACACAGGATACATTACGGAAGGGCAATTCTTTCTTGAAAATGGAAAGCTGAAACTTGCCCGTTCCCTATCGCGATTAAAACAACAGGTTAATGGAGACACCAGGAATGATCACAGGGCTATCATGACTGCCATGGCTTCCCTACTGGCTGAAGCAGAAAAAGCTTATGAAGCGGCAGAAGTTGGTGCTGCCAACGACCCTTTCTCACAGAAATTACTTGGCTACAGGAAAGATTTTATCGAGAAAGTAGAAGAGCCATTTGGCAAGCCAGTTCAGTTGGAAGAGGCTTTGGATCTGTGTTGGGATATCTTACGCAAACACTTTGATGCTGCGGAAACCGGTTTAAGTACAAAGTTAATCGATCAGTACTGGAATAAGTAAAACCAATAAAAAAACTCAAATATGAACAATATAGAAAATCTTGAAGGCATTGTTTTAAAGCTAAAAGAGCAAGGAATTGAAGCTGGCGAATCAGAAAAAAAGCAGATTATTGAAAATGCGAAGCAACAGGCCGATGATTTAATCTCAATTGCCAAATTGGAAAGTGATAATATTCTTAGAAAAGCCAAGAACGATGCTGCTCTTCTGCAACAAAACACGCAAGCTGCCTTAAAACAGGCTTCGCGCGATATGATTGAAGCTACAAAGGTATCGGTGCTGGAACACCTAAAACAGATATTTGGAAAGCAGTGTAACAATTTATTCACCCAGGAACAATACATGCAGGAAATATTAAATGCTGCTGTTAAAAGTATTCCTGGCGACAAAGAGGTAGCTGTGCCGGATCAAGTTGCTCAAAGCATGGAGAACTACCTGATTGATCAATCGCTTCAGGAAGAGATAAAGCTTAAGCCCTTACAAACGAGTGAATCTAAAATTGAAATTCATCCAAAAATGGAAAAGGGTATGCAATATGTGGTGAGTTCGCAAGATATAGAGAATGGTTTGTTCTCACTATTAAATAAGGATTTGGTAGAATTATTAAGTCACAATGGGGAGGAATAATCATGGCTAACATAACCTATTTATTATGCAGCCTGCCATCCTTAAGTTTTGCTCAACACCCTCCCATTACAATGGATGATTTTTTATCGGATGCCAAAGCACAATTGGCTACGGGAAGATTTCAAAAACTGGAGAGTTTAAATTTTAGGGAAGTTGATACATTCAATAAAGATTTAAAGGGATTTAAAGATATCATGTTTCAATACCGGGAAGATGTGAAAGAGATCCGCAAAGCAAAGGCTGAGAAACGAAGCCCAAACTTAATGGTTTTGCCAAATGAAGTGGTATCGAAAGATCCTTTGGTATGTGAAAAAGCAATTATGAAATGGCAATGGGACGAACTTTCGTCTCTCGAAGTAGGAGAGCATTTCACATTTACCGAGCTTCTGGTTTACAAGCTCAAACTGCAAATGTTGAGCAGGCTGGAATCCTTCCAGGCAGAAAAAGGCAGACAGGTGCTTCAAGCAATTGTTAATCCAAAAATGAAGGAGGACAATTCGTAATGGCAGGGATTAAAATTAAGTATACAAAAACAGAGCAGGCTCGTCAAAAAAAGGTATTAAAAGTATCCTTAAGAATGCTGCCCCTTTTCGAGGCAATGGAAAAATCCTTAATGGCAACCATTAACACCATTGGAGAAAAAATCCTTCACATCAGGGAAAGCATTGAGCAAAACGAAAAGCAAGCCGAAAGCTGGATAGCCGTTTTAAATGACTCCTGGGTAGATCTTGACCATTTTATTTCGGTAAACGAGATTATAACCAAACAGGTAGATGTTGCCGGAGTTAGGGTAAGACAATTTGAGCGTGTGGATTTTAATGTAAATCCGATTCATGATGATGCTCCGCTTTGGTTGGACCATGCCATTGAGCTGATGAAAGAACAGCTTCAGTTGCTTGCCGAAATTGATTGTTTGCAAAAGCAAATTGAGATTCTGGAAGAGGAGTTGATGGAAGTGAGAGCTCGTGTTAAACTGTTCGAGAATCGTAGGATTCCCAATGCCAAAATGGCCATCCGAAAAATCGGACAGAAATTGCAAGACGATGAGCGCTTAACAATTGCAACTGCAAAAGTGGTTAAAACCAAAAAATTAGAGGAGGCAGTATCATGATTATAAAAATGAAAAAGTTACTCTTGTTCCTGCCTAATTCGGAAAGAGATATCAACACGAACCTTACCATTTTAGGTGAACTGGGCATGGTACACATTGCTCCTTTTCAGTTGCCTAAAGATGGGTCTATTGATAAAGTTGGTTACCGGGTAAAGCAATTAAAAAAGGCAATCAACATTCTGAACCAATACAAAAGCAGGGAAAACCATCCAATTGCCAACACGAATCGAATCGATAAGCTTGCGAAGGATGAAAATGCTTTGCTGGAAAAGGTATTGAACACGGAGAAAGAATATCAGAATCTGCTACGAGAAAAAGAGCAATTGAATGAAAACCTGAATTGGTTTAAGGATTGGGGAAATATTGCATTAGATGATTTTAAACTATTGCAGCAAAAGGAAGTTTTCGTTCGATTGTATTTGGCTAAGGATAAAGATGTACGAGTTATTTCGGAACAGGAGCAGATTTCCATTGTTGGGAAATTAAACGACCTGCATCAAATTGTTTTTGTAGCAGAAAATGAAGATCAGAAATTAAATCTTACTGAAGTTAAGCTTCCTGAATACGGAATAAATGAGGTGGTGGATCTGATCAATCAAAATGATGCCATCATTAAGCAATGTGAAGATTTGCTTACTACCCTTTCTCAACATCAAGCTATTCTTGTAAAAGCTTTGGCAGATGAAAGCAAATGTTTGGATCTAAAAAAGGTAGCGTTTAGTGGTCATAAGTTGGATGATCAAATTGTATACTGGAAGGGTTTTATTCCCGAAGAATCGGTTGAGAACTTGATTCGGGTTGCTGAAGAATATTCCTGGGGATATGTAATTCAGGATCCCAATGATGAGGAAGCAGATGAAGTTCCAACTTTATTTAAAACAGCCAAATGGGCCGAAAAAATTAAGCCTGTAATGAATTTTATGGGTTTGGTTCCGGGTTACAAAGAGCTGGATGTATCGAAGATATTCATGATCTTCTTTACCTTTTTTACAGGAATATTGGTTGGTGATGCCGGATATGGATTGGTATTCTTACTAATCACCTTTCTGGTGCACCGCAAAAAGAAGTTTGCTTCCATTATCGAATTTCAATTGATGTATACGCTTTCAGCATCCATCATGATCTGGGGAATTTTAACGGGTACCTATTTTGGTTCAGCGGCCATTGCTGAAATATCAATTTTAAATCAGCTTAGAATTGAGAAAATCGCAAGCTTTGGTGGCGATAGCATCTTCATTCAAAAATTGATGTTTGTAATTGGCGCCATTCATTTAAGCATTGGACATCTGCAAACTGCATGGAAATACAACAATAGCATTAGAGCGATAGGACAATTGGGTTGGGTAGCCATTATATGGGGATTGTTTGGCGTAGTAAACAATTTGGTGCTGGGATTGGAAGCTCAGCCAATTACCCCCTATCTGTTCGCAATAGGTATCAGTATGGTGGCTTTGTTTTCCCATACAGGTTCAAATTTCTTTAAAGGAATGCTTTCTTCCATAGGAAATCTGCCCCTTAGCATTATCAATGGATTTTCGGATATCATTTCTTACATCAGACTTTATGCCGTTGGATTATCAACCGTATTAATGGCTACAAGCTTTAACAATATGGCCATTGGCGATGGTGTTACAACCATAGCTTCAGGCATCAGTGCAATAATGGTTCTAATATTGGGACACGGACTAAATATGGTTCTTGCGGGCATGGCAGTATTGGTTCATGGTGTACGATTAAACATGCTGGAATATGCCGGACATGCTAATGTTGAATTCTCGGGAAGAGAATTTAAACCTTTCAAATTAAAAAAGTAAAAATCAACAAATAAAACTTTAAAAACATGACTTTATTAACAGTAGTATCAGGATTTGGTGGACATGCAATCGCTTTAGGAATCGCAGGAGTTGGATCGGCAATTGGAACAGGAATTGCAGCAATGGGTGCAATGGGTCTTTGGAAACAATCGATCAAAGACAAGAAGAAACTTCCTTCATTGGCTCTTGCAATGGTTGGTATGCCATTAAGCCAGGTAATTTATGGTATGATTTTCATGAATTCGATGATTGGAGCAAACCTTAATCCTGATAGTTATGGCAATCAAATGATTTGGGCATTTTTTGTAGGTCTTGCTATTGCTGCATCTGCTATTATGCAGGGAAAAGTTGGAGCTGCTGCTTGTGCTAACCTGGCTGTAGACGACAAACAAGGATCGGGAATGTACATCGCCGCTATGGGGGTTATCGAAACAGTAGCGCTACTTGCAATGGTATTTGGAATGGGTGGCATTCCAAGTGTTTAATACCTCAACAGGTATTAATAAAAACTCAATAATTAATACCGATTAGTTGCTAAGTTTACTCACTTATTTCGCTACACTCATAACTGAGTGTTAGCAATCTATCGGCACTATACCCATGAGTAAATTAACATCTAAAATGGTATAAAAAGGCCAGGTCAAGCTTATTGCTGATTTGGCCTTTGTTGTATTCTTACCATAAGAAATTGCTACCGTGGATAGCAAATTTGGGGTCACGGATAGCAAATTTCCTATCCCAAATAGCAATATTCCTATCCAGAACCTCGGCCTTGGGCAAAACAACAGCAAATTTGCTATTGACATACGTCAAACTTTCTATCTGCTAGAGCAAATTTTCCCTACTTGCACACCAAATTGCTATATTAAAGCTCGAGTTTTCCCCCAGAAAGGTCTAAATTGACCTAAAAATAATCGAGCCTCTTAAAAAAATGATAGCAATTTGCTATCCGTGACCCCAATTTTTCCCTCCAGAATAGAAATGTCGAGGGTACGAACCCCAATATTGACCTATTGCAGACCTCTTTTCCTATCGGCGATAGCAAATTTGCTATCCCGCACCCCTTTTTTGAGCCTTTTAAGGGAAAAATCGAGGGTAAAATCAGCTACATCGTTCTGGTAAATAGAAATTAAGAGGTTTTATGAAGAAATGTAGATCTCCCTTATAGAAAACTTGTAATCCTGAAGGGTATTCATAACGTAACACAATTCATATCTCCAAACAAAAAAGGCAACACCCATGTGCTGCCTTTCAAATATCATATTTAGTAGATCTTACAATCCGAAGAAGTAAGTAAATACTTTACGAACGTAAGCATTGTCTTCTACTCCACCTGTTTCGCGAACCGAGTGCATTCCGAACATTGGGTTTCCTATGTCAACAGTACGAATATCAACCTGACCCGTAGATACATTACCCAGTGTGCTACCTCCAACTAAATCGGAACGATTCACAAACTTTTGATAAGGAACATCAGCATTCTTACACAAGGTTTCGAATACTGTACCCGAATCACCATCGGTAGTATATTTTTGGTTAGCGTGGATCTTGATTACCGGTCCTTTGTTGATGAACGGACGGTTGGTAGGATCATGCTTCTCACCAATATTAGGGTGTACAGCGTGAGCCATATCTGCCGAAATCATGAACGAGCTGTAGATGGCACGGTGCAATGCTTCCATATCTTTACCCAATTTGAAAACAATACGCTGCAAAATGTGACGCAATACCGGAGAACCTGCTCCCTGCTTGGTAACACTTCCCACCTCTTCGTTATCGAAAATGGCAAGCATTTGGGTTTTCTTAGAGTTGCCAACCGATAACAGAGCCTTTAAACCAGCATGAGCCATTGCCAAATCATCCAAACGAGGTGAAGAGATGAACTCATCATTCAATCCAAAGATGCATCCTTTTTCAAGCTCAAATAAGTTTACGTCAAAATCGATAATTGCTTCAGCATCAATCTTCAATTCGTTGGCAATCAATTTCACCAAACAATTGTCCTTTTCCATCTCTTCTGTAATCATAGAAAGCAATGGAAGCATATCTTTCTGCTTGTTCAATGCAACACCATCGTTCACTGCACGGTTCAAGTGAATTGCCAGGTTAGGAATCACCATCAACGGACGATCAATCTTTACATACAAATGCTCTGGATGCAAAGGATCGTTTGATTTTACCGATACACGACCTGCGATAGAAAGAGGACGATCCATCCAAGTATTCAAGATTGGACCACCATAAACTTCTGTATTTAATTTGATATAGTTTCCTTCAACTTCAATTTCAGGATTTGGTTTGATTTTAAAACCTGGTGCATCAGAGTGAGCACAAATCATTTGGAACCCTTCCTCTTCAATCTCTCCCGTTCCAATTTGAAAAGCGAAAATAGCTGATCCATTCTTTGTTGTAAAGTACTTTCCTCCCTTTGCAACTTCCCATTCTTCGCGAAGATCTAATTCCTGAAAACCAGCCTCGTTTAACTCCTTTCTGATGTTATTAACGGCATGGTAAGTACTCGGACTTCCATGAATAAAATCGATTAATTCTTGTGCTTGTTGTTTTGAATTACTCATAGTGTATGTTTTAATATTGTCTTCGAAATTTGAGTTTCAAATCTACATTATTTTTTAGGTTTGGCAAGTACTTTAGGCACTATATGAATTCATTTTTCGCTCAATAGTTTTATATTTGCTCTAATACCGATTATTAATTATTATGCGCCATTTGTTCATTCACTCCAAATGCCTAACTAATTATATATCGGCATTTCATTTTAATATTTCACAGTTTCGCCTAAGCTCACTCTGAAATTTAAATGGTATTATCTGATTACCCTAATAAAAACTAACTATGACAAACGATCCAATACTGGAACTTTATAATCATCAATTTGCCATTATCTCACTCGAAACAACCGGTATTTCGCCACAACATGGCGATCATTTGGTTGAACTGGCTATACAAACGGTGAATTGGAATGGTGAACTACTGGACAGTTACGAAACATTAGTACATCCAGGAAAAGACATTGAAGGCTTTCAAATTCACGGCATAACCGATGATATGGTGAAGAATGCTCCTTCGGCTTCGGAAATTGTTCCTGATATTCTTTCTCGCTTAAATGGCAAAACCCTGGTAGCTCACGATTTTGATTTTGCTGTTCGCTTTTTAGAACCAATTCTAAATGGTAACATGCCTAAATTGGAAGGTATCTGTACTTTAAAACTGTTCGACTTGGTGGCTCCGGATTCGGGTCTGCGTAGATTGGAACAATTGTGTACTTATTACGATATTGAATTTTCGGTACGCCATTCTGCCAAGTCTGATTCTTTGGCAACGGCCAAGCTTTTCTCCATACTGAAGAATTTATATGCTCAGCAAAACGAGATTGAAGACTTCGTTGAAAACTTCCTTCACCTGATTAAAATTGAAGATTGCCCGAAAGAGCGCAATATTTTCATGAAGCGAAAGGAAGCTAAAAACATCGCCAACATCCAGAAAAACAAACTTTACGATTTACTAAACAGGTTAACTTCAAGTGCTGGAGATTCTGTTCCTGTACGTCAGTATTTGAATGTTTTGGATCGTGCTTTGGCGGATCGCATTTTAGAAGAAAAAGAGATTTTCTCACTGGTAGATTTGGCAACAGACTACAAACTTTCGAAAAAACAGGTGATGGAAATTCATGAGGAATACTTGCGCAAGCTGATTCGCATTTACCTATTGGATGAAATTTTAACAAATGCCGAAATGGATGATCTTCATTTGGTCTCCGATTTGCTTTGTATTCTTCCCAAAGAATTGGATTTGTTAATTAAATACGAGCGCACCAAAATTCCAATTACCACACCTGGAGTTCAAAAACAATTGAAATCATTGACAGGAAAAAGCGTTTGTTTCTCTGGTCATCTTAACTGCAAGATCAACGGCCAAAGAATCGATCGTGAATTGGCTCAACAGTTGGTTAAAGAGCGTGGCCTGATCGTTAAAAGAGTAGTCTCTAAAAATGTAGATTACCTAATCACGGCTCATGCAGAGCAATTCTCTGGAAAAGGTCGCAAGAACCGAAAAGCCATGGAATATCATGTAAATGTAATGGATGAGAAGATCTTTTGGGAGATGATAGGCGTAGTTGTAGACAATGAATAACTATCAATTAGTAATGAATAATAAAGGCGCGAATGATTCGCGCCTTTGTTATTATTCTTAGTCGATGATCAGATCTTCCATCTTCATTCTCTTTCTGGCTTTTGGATGTTCATCAGGATAACCAATTGGCAACACCGCTACCGGATACAGGTTCTCATCCCATCCAAACAGTTCGCTAATTGCTTTCTCATCTATTAACCTCATCCAACAGGTTCCTAAACCAAAATCCAATGCTCTCAAAGCAATATGCTCTACTGCAATCGCGATATTAAATGCTACTGACTTGGCTAAATCTTCCTTTTTTAATAATGATTTTGCTTTTGTCGTTTTATTCAAAATTTCGCAAATCTCATTATCGAAAGCTCCTATTTCTCCCAGATCCTGAACTCCTGAAACACGACCATCAATGTAGCCCTGAACATCTGCACAAATAACCAAAACAACTGGTGCTTGACTCACAAATTTTTGATTGTATGAATATTCTTGAAGCTTTTTCTTGTTTTCGATATCGCGAACGATTTTAAATCTCCATGGCTGGGAGTTACATCCTGAAGGAGCAAGCCTAGCAGCATCCAGCAATTCCATTAAAATCTCATCTGAAAAATCGCCAGGCTTAAATTTGCGAATACTCCTTCTTTCTTGAATGGCTTCTTTTGTACTTAATTCTCTATATTTCATCTGTGTGTTTGCATTATTTTTTAAGGGTGGCAAAACTAACAATAACAGATTAAAGTATTTAAACTTTTAATGAGAATCTCAAAGCATTATGCCTCACTCGCAATTATTAATTCGTAATTCGTGATTGATTTATGCACTTCATATAATGCAGAGCTTGCAAATACCAATGGATACATATCCTCGAAGTACCAAAGTGAGGCAAAATACAATCCTATAGGAGTAGCTTTGATGTCATTCAAATCATTAGGAAGGTGAAGATGTAACCACTTCAATCCATTATTTATTTCTTCCTGATTTTGAATTGAGGCCAACGCTCGTATTGCCAAGGAAGTTTCTTCAATGGTAGAGATTAGACTCGCATTTCCTCCCCATCCTCCATCTTCATTTTGAACAGATTGCAGAAAGGCAATAGCTTTGTTTTTAACTTCACGTAATCCTTTTAAAACATCTGGATTTAAACCACTTATAGAATACAGCACTATTGAAGTTCCATATACAGGATTTTCATGCTGCAAATCGTCCTCATTTCCAAACCATAGTGGTAACCATGAGCCATTATCGAATTGTGAATTCTGCAAATACCTCCATGCCTTCTGAATACATTTATCCACTTTGCTTCTGGTCTGAGCATCCAATTTATCTCGCCAAAGAGATAATGCTTTTATGGCATGTGCTGCAATATCAGGACAGGAGCAGTCGAAAGGCAATTTCCCCCAACCTTTACAAAAGGTAGGCAAGCCTCCATCATTATTCTGAAGTTCAATTAACCAGTTCACACCATTCTTTATTGCCTCAATGGGAATATCCTGGTATTCGTTCAATTTATGTAATGCAATCAATGCTCCCGAAGTATCATCGGCATCCGGCACTCCTCCTTGTAAATGAGTCCATGCCCAACCTCCTGGTTTTGCCTTTGTAAATGGGTGAATATTCTTTAACTGGTGATCCAGGTAATAAGAAACAAACTTCTCTCTATCAGTAATTTCAGACAAAAAACTATGATCCAATGCATTTACTGATAATGATGTTACCCAAGTGGCCAAATGTGTGTCAATAGGCCAGGATCCATCCTCACGAATCGAATGCTCCAAAAAGTTTGCTGCCTTTTTACAAACTTCAAGCTCTCTCTCTCCTGCTCCAATCAAGCTCATTAGTACAAATCCCGTTAAAGGTGCAGCTTCTAAAAAGCCACCATTGCCAGGCTGTTTTTCCGATAGAATTTGTAGAACTTTGGGTTTTACGGATTGGTTTAGCTTCTTTGTTAACTTATTTGGTTTGCTATGTTGTGCTTTTACCAAGCCAATCGCAATCAATGCCGGAATGGCATAGCTTACCACTGATAAGTTCAGAAACTTAAAGAGCTGATCGGGAAATACTGCCATTTGAAATGGAAGTTGTGGAACCAATTTCCATCCATTTTCTCCTAACCTTCCTGATAGTGCACACATGGAAAGGATAGGTACCGAAAAGGTTTGATCGCTTTGATAATGATTCAATATGGCAGTACTTATAGATTCAGGATCCAATTTCTTCAATCGATCTGTCAACCAATTCTCAGCATTTTGAATGCACTCAGCAAACTCAGGACGATCTTTGGCAATCGAAAAACAAGCCCATGTAAGTAAAGTGGTACTCAAATTACTTTTGCTTCTTATGGTATCTCCCCATCCACCATCCAAATTGACATTTTGAACCAGCCAGAACAGACCTTTGTTGATCTGAAAGGCGTATTTCTTTTTATCGTATTTCCATAATGCAAAAACTGCTACAGCAGTTGACAGGGCACTACTGGATAATTTTCCATCCCAGTATCCATTTTCATTTCGAAGTGAAAGGATATGATTGTCCAGTCTTTCTTTTAGGCTTTGTACGTGGTTGTAATTGGAAATCATGATATGGTTCAATTTAGCAATTGGTTATCTCTTGCATTAAGGGTGCAGTCCTAATTAAGACAGAACACCCAAACCTAGAAGAGCATAATAGGTATATTCCACATCACAGGACATATCAGCAATGCTACCGAAAAAGCCACCCGACTCATCCCAATGAAGGTTGATGAAATTTAAGGAATTTTCGGCAAACGAGTCCATATTTTCTCCAGACAATTTCAAGGCCAATAATGCAGTTGCTGTTGATAAAAGATCTGAAACAGGTACATCTTTAGCTGCGATGAATCCCCCTCTCTTCGATCTCATTTGAAGTAACCAATCTTTACTTTTTCCACGATCCAAATTCATAATCATACCAGCTGCAGTAGCTGAAGTTACCCCATCTGAACTGTTACTTTCATTCGCATAAGAACCATTATCCAATATTAATGACTGATTTGCATCTTGAATTTCTTCAATTGAATCCGCTTCTATTTGCAAATCTTGATATAAAGTCCACATTAAATAATTGGCATAAACGGTAGAGTGTTCTGAGTCTTTTGCATTGTGATTGTAACCTTCATCCTTAGAGATATAACTTTCTATTTCCCATAGAACTTCCGAGCAATCATTCATTGTTTTTTTTGCCAGTTTTCCTATAATAAGATCTTTAGCAAATCCTATTCTTAAATATTTGGTGGACTTAAAACCTGTTTTTTGCTTTAAATCTATAAGATGCAGCAAATAGAAAGCCCTTACCAAACATACTGAATGTACAAAATCAAGATTTTTCTGTTCAAATTGTTGCAGGTATTTTTTCTCATCAGCTATATTCAATTTCAAATCCAAAATTAAGGCAAGTGTATATCCAAAAACCGAGTAGTACAAATCTGATTTGCCAGCCTTATCGATAAATCCTCCTGAATCACATTTTTGGGAACGCAAAAACGAAATAATATGATTTTTAGCATCTTCACTTAAAGCCTCTTTTGCACTTAGCAAGCTTTCCAGTATGAATTGGTTACAATTGATTGATTTTTTAGACAATGTCATATTTATTCAGGTACGATCCTATTCAATAGGCGTGTTAATAATATCTTTAAGTTTGAATTGGACAGCCTACAAAGACTTTTCATAGCTTTTTGCTTGTATTCACTTAGCATTTCTTCTGCTTCTTGCATTGCCTCTTTGGTTTCATCCCATTTCAAAATGTCTGAGTCCTGATTTCGCCTCCACTCCTTGATCTTTTCAGGATATTTTTCATTCAGAATACATGAAATCATCGACGGTTGAACTGTATTAAATCCACTGGCAATTTCATTCTGTCTGAAATCATCCAAATCATCATTAATCTGATAAGCAATGCCGAGTGCTATGCTATATTCCGAAATCACCTCGGTAACATCGGCACCCGCATTTGCCTGGATGGCACCAAATTGCAATGCAACTTCAAAAGCTGGTGAAGTTTTATTACTAAAGATTCGAATGATTTCTTCTCTGCTAAGCAATTTCCCATTCGATCTCCAAAGCAACTCTTCACCTTGCCCCAATGACAAATCGCGATGAGCACAAGAAGCTACCTTTAGTAAACTTTTAATATGCTTTGCCCCTGATTCAGCAATCATTTGGTAACCATATCCTACGATTAAATCTCCAACATTTAAGGCTACCGGAACATCAAATTCCTTGTGTAAGCTCGGTTTACCATATCTTTTATCATCATCATCGGCAATGTCATCGTGCACCAGTGATGCTTTATGAAAGCACTCTATCGAAACTGCTAATTTTTGGATTGTTTCATTATACTCTCCTGATTTTCCCATCAAAGCATCATAAACTGCAGTCATCATTAAAGGACGCCAGCGTTTTCCATCCTTTTCAATCCAATTGATGGCAATATCAACCGTGTCATCCTGGTAATCGAAAAACTCCTGCAAATTCTCCCTGTTAAACCATGATTTTACAGATTTTTTTAGCTGATCCAAATCGATCCAGCCATGCCAATTGCTTTCCTTTCGATTGGCAAGAACCTCATTCAACCAAACATCATCAACTTTGGAATCTTTACAATCGTTATTGTACAATGGAATCGCAATGGATGGAACAGCTTCTCTTACAGCCAAAGGAAAAGATCTTTCGAAAGAGTGCAAACAACCAACGCCAATTACACATTCCACCTGACCAGATGAAAGTAACACACTTGCCGATGTTGTTCCCTCGCTTACAATGGTGTGATAGCCCAAATCATCGGCTTTAGAAATAATATCGGCCAAATCGCATCGACCACATTGTTCGCATAATAAACCCAATTCATCGAACTTTGCAGGACAATCGGCATGACTAAAGCACTTGGGGAGTAGTAATATTCGGCGATTGAAAGGAATGCCAGCCACGATATTTTGCCATGCAAAATTATTAATCATTACAGCCAGTAGTTTCTGATAAAGAAACAATTCAGGATGCATTTTGATTAGTTCTCCTGAATGAAAAATCACCTCCGATTCCTGCAAAGGCGGTATGATTTCCGTTTCAGCAGCATAATCACGAATCAAATCCCTGATTTGCTTTAGCTTCTCAGGAGTTTGTGGTAGTGCATTACCCAAGTTTGTATTTATTTGATCTTTCCTTAATATCATTGCACATTATCTTAATCTTCTTTTTTTTCCTCGTACAGACGCACGGCTGTGCGTCTCTACACTATATCAAAATCAGCCGTGCGTCTCTACTTTACCCATATGCACCAAATCCAAAGAATGAATATTTCTTTGCAAATCGGTACACCCACGATTTTTCGGGAATTTCTTTTCCAGGGATATGATGACCAGCACATGGTCTCATTTTTTGTAATTCTTCGAATGCCTTACTTCTTTTCGATGAATCGTATGCATCAGCCTCTTTCAGCATGGTATGTAATTGCTCTGGAGCATCCAACAAAATGCATCCTTGTGTACAATCAGTTATCCCATTTCTTAAACCTGAAATGTATTTTGAATTTTCAATTAATTCAGGAATATTGGAATCCACCTCAATTTTTTCACCTGCAAATTGTATTGGCGGACAAAATTCAATATCTCCGTAAGGATTAATATGATGCGATAAACCTATTGCACCCGGACAAAGCGCATTTCCTTTCTCATCCCAATAGGTATCGATAATCATTAATGGTGCTTTTACACGAATGTCAACCATAAATTGTCTCAGCTCCAGAATTTCTTTTTCCGACAAAGCTAATTCAGTGGTTGGACGCTCTCCCACTGGACGATAAATATAATACCATAAATAATGAACGCCCTTTTTAATGCAAGAGTTCACAAATTCTTCGCTCACCAAATCTTTAAAATTCGATTTACAAACACTTGTAGCAACACCTGTAAATAGTTTGTTATTAATGGCAGAGTCTATTCCCGTCATGGTTCGACCATAAACATTGTTCGCTCCCCTTCTGATGTCACTTACATCCTGTAAGCCTTCCACACTAATTAAAGGAGATACATTCCCCAACTTTCTCAAGCGTTGAGCCACTTCGTCAGTCAGCAAAGTTCCATTGGTAAACATTTGAAAGTAACAATCGGAATGGCGTTCTATTACATCAAACAATTGAGGGTACATCAATGGTTCTCCACCTAAAAGACCAAAAAAGTATGATCCTTTTTTCTTACTGGAATTGATGATATTTTCCAGTGTTTCCACATCCATTCCCTTGGAAGTATTATTAATGGTTACCCAACAGCCCTGGCAATTCAAGTTACAGTTATCCGTGACGGAAATCATCATGAAAGCCGGATACAATTCTCCATTCTTTAAACGCTTTTTGTGCTTTGCAACTGCTTTCATGCCTTTAAAGCCAAGGTTATAGCCTAATTTCCAAAGCAACTTTAAATCAACAGTACGTAATATTCTTGATCCTAATGAAAATATCATTCTTTTGTTTTTTTATTCCCCTCTCGAGAGGGGATGAAGGGGAGTGTTCTAATTACATCCCCCTAAATCCCCCTTGAAAGGGGGACTTGAAATACTTAATGCATTAACAACAACATGAATTGGAATTGGCATCACCATCTTTACAATCACAATCGCAACTTGCTTCCGGTTCCTCTTTGCAATTGCAGTCGCAAGCACATTTCTCTTCTTTTTTCTCTTCTACTTTATCCGCTCCACTGCAACAAGCTCGACGCTCTTCCTCTGCCATTTGTAATTGATCTTTCTTCAATAATGACACCTGGAAATTCTTTCTTCTTGCACTCAGTACCGAATAAACATCATCATTCTGAATTTGTTCGAGTATATCCGTTTTTTTATTTTCAGAACCATCTCCATCTCCTCCATCAATCGGACTTTCGGCATATTTAGGAAAAATGATTGCATTTTGTGAACAAACCCTGGCACAGGCAGGACACATGTCTTTGCAATTTGCCGAAGCTGATACTACAACTGTTCCATCATCTTCAACCGAGTAAACGCTAAACAAACAGAAGTTCAAACACTTTCTACAGCCGTTGCAACGTTCATAATCGATTACCGGATACCAAGGTTTCCACTCATCAGAATATTTAATCTTTAGTGGTTCACCTGTTCCCGATTCCAAACTTGAAATCAATTCCTCCTTTTCATCATCAATATGAAGATATTCGGTTGCCAGTTCTTCATTCCTGCGACCCGTATTATCTACCAAGTGTTGCATGGCACGAGCCTGACAGCCAAAAACAAGAGCATCCTTGGCTGTGTACAGACTTTCCAAATCATCCGGGTTCTTAAGAATTGTACCACACATATCTTCAATATAAGTGAAGCCAATATTCTTCTCTTCCAGAGTCTCTATCAATTTTTGAACAGACCCTTTTTCGATTTTTCCATCTTTCTCACAACCACATATAAATATTTGCTTACTCATAGTCTAAGTTTTAAGTAACAGAAAACATTCATTTAAAAAAACAAGTGCCTCAACTTTTGGTTCGATTCTTAACAATTAATAATTACTCATTGTTAATTATTAATTGCCTTAATATCATATGCCATTAATGCATCGCCATGACGGATATACAATATCCCATTATTGATAACAGGTTGAGCAAAGTGCTCTTTAGTTCCTTTGGTAATTTTAAATTGACTTACCAATTCCATTTTTTCCGGACTTACTTCTACCAATCCAACTTGTCCTCTCTCGTTATAACAATACAGCATACCATCGGCAGCAATACTCGAGCCTCTACCAAATTTCAAAGTATCTCTGGTTTTACCAGTTTCTGCATCAACACTCTTCCAAGATTTCTTGCGATGTGCCGAAGCAATGATTTTACCATTAAGCTTCACAACACCACCCATGATGTTATCCAATTCTTCATTTCTCCACACCTCAGTAATCTTAGTACCCTCGTCTTCCAGTTTCAATTTCACAGTACCATTTCCACATCCGGTAACGTAATACAAATATCCATCTTCATAAATCGGTGTATTTCCATTTACATCACCTTTGGTAGTATCCTGCTGGTGAGTCCATAAGGTTTTACCTGTTTGCGATTCCACGGCTAACAAAGCATGTTCCGAGAAGGTTACCAATACATTTCTTGTTGGATATTCAATCAATAAAGGAGAACAATATGCAGGCATTTCACCAACACCCGAATTGATCCATTTGGTTTCTCCTGTAAATCGATCCAGTGCAATAATGTTTTTTTCTTTCCCTCCTGGAGCAGCAAAAACCAAATCGCCATCTACCAAAAGAGACTGAGAATATCCAAAACGTGTATTTTTACCTTCAAATTTTTCCAACATATTGATTTTCCACTTCAATTTACCTGTTTCAGCATGGATACAAGCAACATCTCCCAAACCAGAAGCTACGTAAACCAAACTATCAACAACAGTTGGAGCAGAACGAGATCCGATAAAATTCTTCATCCAATCTTTACCAAATTCTGTTTTCCAAAGCATCTTCCCTTCCAAATCCATTGCAATTAAATAAGCAATGCTATCCACCTCTCCATTCAAATAAATGTTATTATCAGTAACAACAGGCGATCCATAACCATTTCCAACACCTTCTGCATCCCAAAGAAGCTTTGGACCATCCTTCGGCCACTCTTTTAAAAGATTCGTTTCCGCATAAATTCCCGAGCGGTTTTCACCTCTCCATTCGCTTACTTTTTTCTGTTTCGATGTACATGAAAACAGCGACAATGCCATTAAGATTAAGACGTAGTTCTTCATTTGTGTGGGTTTAGATTTTAGATAATTTTCCGTTATCAAGTTTGTATATATTCTTCATTTTTTTTGCCAGATCCATTGAATGGGTAACCACTACAAGTGTTACTTTTTGTTTTTCGTTGATCGATACCAATAAATCTCCAAGTTGATCAGCCGATTGCTTGTCCAAGGAACCTGTTGGCTCATCGGCCAATAACAATCCTGGTTGATGAATTAAAGCACGCACTACAGCAGTTCTTTGACACTCTCCACCCGACATTTGTCCAGGCAATTGACTTATTTGACCTGACAAACCAACAAAATCAATCAATTCCTGAGCTCTTTGTTCTGCCTCAACTTTTAACTTCTTATCTTTTTCAGGGATCAAGGGCACCAATACATTCTCAATTAAACTCAATTGAGGCAATAGGTGATGCGATTGAAAAATGAATCCTAGATTTCTGTTTCTGAATTGAGCTATTTTATCTTCTGCCAGCTTCCCAATTTCTCTTTCGCCATGAAAAATTACTCCCGAATTGGCATGATCCAACGAACTAATCAAATTCAACAAAGTACTCTTACCAGAACCCGATGGTCCAACAATTGCAATCGAATCACCCGATTCTATTTTTAAGGATAAATCGTCAAGAACCATTCTCTTTTCCTTGCCCGAAACCTGATAGTATTTTGAAATTTGCTTTAACTCTATTTCCATGCTTGTTATCTTTTCGAATCCTTAAAATATTACTATTCGCTTTTTAAATCACTTTTTTTCGCTCTATGCCCCAATTTTCCTGATAAAATCTACTTTCTCCGCAAATTGTTATTGGTTCATCATTATTTAAAAGCTCTCACCGCCTCCATGGGGTCTTTCTCCATCACAATAATCCATTCTCCAGGTAAATGACTCATTTCTCCAGCATTTTTTCACGTTCTCCAAGTCATTTACCCAATTCTCCGGCAAAACAACCCGTTCTCCAGCAAAAAATCCGTTCTCCACGGGGCTTTCATAAGATTTACCTTTCTCCAAAAACATAAACAGATCCATCCATTGATGTCACCACAATCATTCCTTCCACCACGGCCGGTGTTCCAATTAATGCCCTTCCAATTTCATATGACCAGATTTTCTGACCATTCTCTTTATTTAGCAAATACACTCTTCCATCACCTGAAGCCATTACCACTGCATTGGTAGCAATTACAGGTGATGCCTCTATCTTGTTTCTGGTTTTAAATTGCCATTTTATTTTTCCCGATTTCTTATCAAAACAGTACACCTGTCTGTTCTCTGCTCCAATAATCACGATATCATTGGCAATGGCAGGCGATCCCAAATATGAAATTGCTCCTTCTTTCTTCCAGTTCACCTGATTTTTCTTAAAATCCACACAGTAAAACTCACCATCGTGATTTCCGAAGAATGCATGATTCCCATCCAAGGCAACTGATGAAGCGATATAGGTCTGGATATCCAACTTATTCTTCGATTTTCCTGTCTTCACATCCACTTGATGCAAAAATCCGTCACAACCACCAAACATGGCAATTTCGCCATTGCATGATGCTGCTCCATTAATGTAGTTATCCGATTCATACTCCCACAACTTCTTTCCAGACTTCGCATCCATGCAATACAATTTAAAATCGTAGGAACCGAATAGGATTCTTTTCTGCTTGCTAGTTTTATCGTAAAACCAATTTGCCGATCCTGAAACTTGACCTTCAGTTACAAACTTCCATTTCACCTCGCCAGTACCGGCATTCAGGCAATAGAAAGTCCCATCCAAAGCTCCAAAATATACATTTCCATCCAAGTATAAAGGCGATGCTTCTACCGAAGTCTCCGCATTGAACTTCCACTTCAACTCTCCCTCATTACTTAAGGCATACAGGTTACCATCATTCGATCCAACATAAATGATCCCATTGCGAACAATGGGCGATGATTTAATGGCATCACCAGTTTTGTACGACCACAAAAGAGATGGATTCTTAGGCAATTCTGCTTGAGTGATACCCCTCAACTGCGCATTCCCGCGAAAAGAAAGCCAGTTGTGTTTGTTTTGAGCTATTGATGATAGACTCAAAGCGATTGTTAATATGGTTAAGAATAGTTGTTTCATATGTTTTCCTCATCCCCTAAACCCTTCTCCTTGAGAAGAAGGGGAATGGAGCTGCTATTATTTAATTTCTTATCTCAATCCCTCTACTTGAGGTGATATTATTAATTGTTAATTACCAATTCTTAATTAGAGCGAAGCGATAATGCTCCCGTTGGACATGCCTCCGCACATTCCTTTCCTGCAATGCTTAATGCTTGTTTCAATTGCTGATTAAAAGGAACAGCCACTTTCACCGTAAAACCTCTGCCAACATTGGTCAATCCGGTTTTCTCTCCATGCCTTTCGGCGATTTCAATACACAATCCACATTTGATACATTTTTCCGGTTCATAAATCACCGAATCATGGTTGAAGTATTTCACTACAGAATTTCTTTCGCCTAGAGCAAATCTTCTGCGATCTATCTTGTATTCTTCTGCACAATCTCTCAAACGGCAATTGTCCAACTTACGACAATCGCAATGCATGCAACGCTTTGCTTCTGCAATGGCTTCTTCTTTTGTAAATCCTTTTGGAGATTTTGCTTCCACCCGATCTCCCTCAACCGATTCCTTCAAATATTCAGCCAATTCCTCTTTACGAAGGGTTCCAAATCGTGAGTTGAATAATCTCTCAGTTGCCTTGGCCTTGCCTTCATTTAAATAAGCATCAACCGACCAGGCAGCTTCCTTACCCATAGCAATGGCTTTCACTGCCATTTTCTGAGTTCGAATTACACTACCACATGCAAATACCTTTGGATGGGATGTAGCATAAGTTCCGGCATCCACGTTCAGTCCAGTCTTTCCAGCTTCCAGACCAAATTTTTCTCCATCCGTTCCATTAGCAAGAATCACCGCATCGTACTCTTGCTTTAGGGATTCAAACTTCTCTTTTGAAACTTCAGTATTGCAATTCTTTACCAATCCTAGTTGATCTAAAACAGCAACTTCTCTTGCTATCACTTCTGTTGGCAAGTCACCATTTAAGACTGATGCCAATAACATTCCGCCAACACCTTCATATTTTTCAAACAGCTCACAATCGTGTCCTTTCAACAATAAATGATAAGCGGCTGAAAGTCCGGATGCGCCTCCTCCAACAATTGCAACTTTCTTGCCGCTTGCCTTCTTTTTTTCAAGCAAATAATCTTGAGTTTCCTCTTCCGAGAATCGCTTCAACAAACAAATGGATACAGATTGGTCCACATCTTTCCTGCGACAGACTTTTTCGCAAGGAGCCGAGCATACATATCCCAAAATCCCTGGAAGGGCAATTTCCTCTTTTACAATTCTCAATGCCTTATCGAACTGATTATTGGCAATAAATCGATTCATTTTAGGAATATCCATATATGCTGGACAAGCCACACGACATGGAGCCTCGCAATCACCAACATGATCACTCATTAAAAGCTCAATGGCTTCCTTTCTGGCTTCTTTTACCTCTGAATCCTCACTTGCCAAATCCATTCCATCCACTACCTTGGTAGCACAAGAAGGAATCATTTGCTGATTGGCATTGTTTTTCACCATACAAACCATACAGGTAGGATGATTGCTACATCCTTCCATATAGCACATGCTTGGAATATGAATCCCTGCAGAACGGGCTGCATTTAAAATGCTAGTTCCCTCCGCAACTGTAATGGTCTGATTGTCTATTTTAATTGTTGGCATTATATTTCTTTTTGAAATCCATGAGTTAAAACTCATGGCAATTCATTTTATTTCTGATACCACGAACTAAAGTTGCATGGCTGTTCATCTATTTTATTTCCACTGCATCCACCGGGCAAATCTGTTTACAGATATCGCATTTGATACACAACTCATTGTCTACAGTATGTAATTCATATGGCTTGGCCTGTATGGCATCTACCGGACAGCGTTGAGCACATTTGGTGCATCCTGTACAATCATCGTTAATTTCGTAGCGAATCAAGTTTTCACACTTTCCGGCAGGGCATTCGCCTTTAATGTGAGCCTCATATTCATTACGGAAGTACTTTAATGTTGACAGTACAGGATTTGGCGCTGTTTTTCCCAAACCACAAATACTTCCCTTTTGAGTATTAATGGCCAATTGCTCCAACAAATCCAAATCACTCAGTTTTCCCTTGCCTGACTTGATCTTTTCCAAAATCTCAAGCATTCGTCTTGTACCAATTCTACAGAAAGTACATCTACCACATGATTCTTCCTGGGTAAAAGACAAGAAATAATGAGCGATATCCACCATACAATCGGATTCGTCCAAGACGATCAATCCTCCAGATCCCATCATGGCTCCTACTTCTTTTAAAGAATCAAAATCAATGGTTGTATCCGCCATTTCAGCAGGAATACACCCTCCTGATGGTCCACCAATTTGCACTGCCTTAAATTTCTTTCCATTGGCAATTCCTCCACCAATCTCTTCCACAATCTGACGAATGGTGATTCCCATTGGCACCTCAATCAAACCTCCTCGATTGATCTTGCCTGCCAAAGCAAATACCTTGGTTCCCTTGCTGTTTTCTGTTCCAATCTCCTTGAAACTTTCTGCGCCATTGCGAATGATAAATGGCACCAACGAAAGGGTTTCAGTATTGTTGATTAAGGTTGGTTTATCCCACAAACCTTTTTCCGCCGGGTATGGCGGACGCAATTCAGGAATACCACGTTTCCCTTCAATAGAAGCAATTAATGCAGTTTCTTCTCCACATACAAAAGCTCCCGCTCCTTCGAACACCTTTAAATCGAAAGAAAAATCACTACCAAGGATATTCTCCCCAATTAAGCCTTCTTTCTTGCAGATTTCCAGTCCTTCTTTTATGCGGGTTACTGCCAAAGGATACTCTGCACGAATGTACAAACGCCCTTCACTGGCACCTACAGCATAAGCTGCAATCAAAATCCCTTCAATAACTCTGAATGGGTAGGATTCCAATAACATTCTATCCATAAATGCTCCCGGATCTCCCTCATCTCCATTACAGATGATGTATTTTTTATCGGCTTGGGCATTTTTCACCAAATTCCATTTGATAAAGGATGGAAAACCTGCTCCCCCACGGCCTTTTAATCCACTTTCTTCTATCTGAGCGATAATCTCATCCGGCGAAAGCTCTTTCAAACATTTTACAAATGCCTCAAAACCATTTTTCGATTTGTATTCTTCAAAATCTGATGGCTTAATTTCTCCTCTATATTCAGTGGCAATGTTTACTTGTCCCTTTAAAAACTCTGCAATAGGTGTATCTTTTTCATTTGCATTGTACCTACTTGAGCTGATCGGAACATCCGAAAATGTTAAATTCTCAGCATAATTGTAGAATCTATTTTTGAAACGACTCATCCAATTTTCGGAGCGAAAGTGGTTTTTAATGATCTCACTTACCTCATTCGCTTTAATTTTTGTGTAAAAAGCGGGCTCTTCACCATCCTTGTGAATCTCCAACATTGGCACCTGGTTGCAAACACCAACACAGCCAACCTGTTTTACATCTACTTTTATCTGGTTATCGGCAAGTGTTCTTTCCAACTCTTCCTTTACTCCCGAACTACCACTTGCAATACAACAGGAACCTAATCCGATTCGAATTTCTCCCTGTGAGATTCCATCTTCGGTAAGTTCACGTACCTGCTTTTCTTCGCTTGGAGCAAGATTTTTGAAATCTTCGATGATCTCAGCAACCTTGCCGGTTTCTACATGTCCGTAGGTCACATCATCAATCTGTACAACAGGAGCAATGGTACAACATCCCAAACAAGCCACTTCTTCAATAGTAAATAGCTTATCCGCATCGGTATCACCTTCAGTAATTTTCAATTCACGTTTAAAACTATCGTAAACCTGCTTGGCTCCTTTTACGTGACAAGCCGTTCCAACACATACTTTTACAATGTGCTTTCCTACTGGATGGTGTCGAAATTGAGAATAAAAAGTAGAGATTCCCGTAATCTGGGATTCCGTAATTTCCGTCGTATCGCAAACTCTTTTCAAAGCCTCTTCAGGCAAATAGTTGAATTTCCCTTGAATGGCCTGAAGAATTGGAATCACTTTATCAGAATCTTTCCCTTTTTCAGCAATTATCTTGTCAACAATATTTTGAATCTCACTCATAGTTATTTCCCTATACAATAAAGGTGTTTCTCTCCGCGGATATATACTCTTCCATCAGCAAATGCCGGTGTCATATCTGATTTCTCTCCTAGTGCAGGAGCTGCTATCTCCTGATATTCCTTATCAGCTTTAAAAATGTGCATCACCCCTTCTCTGTCAAGCAGATATACATCCCCATTGGCAAGAATTGGAGATGCATAAAATCCACTACCGAATTCCTGCTCCCAACGTATTTCTCCGGATTTGGCATCATAACATACCACGGCTCCATAACTGGTAACAATTATCAAATTATCTCCTGAAATAACAGGGCTAGGAACATCCGACAAGTAATCATATGCTTCCCATAGAATTTCTGGATTTGCTCCCGGTTTAATGGCTACAAGACTAGCATATTCATTCAAAGCAAACACAATTCCATCACCCACAGCCACCGATGGTCCAACTTCTCCGGTAATACAATCCAACTTCCAAAGCTCTTTTCCTGTATTTACATCGTATGAAGCTACACAAGGATCTGCTGCCAGAATAACTTCCGTATTTCCACCTATCTCTGCAATCACAGGCGACGCCCATGATACACGAACCTTTCTCTTGGTACTCCACAATTCATCACCATTAGCAGTTGAAAGTGCCATAAGGCTGGCCGATTTTTTATGGTCGTACTGCACAATTAGTTTATCCTGATATACCAACAAGGATGAAGAGTGCCCATAATGATTATGAGGAACTCCAAGGTTCTTTGCCCATTTCTGTTTTCCATTAAAATCCAAAGCAGTGATATCGCCATTGGCAAATATTGCAAATACTGATTTTCCATCCGTAGTAAGCGTAGAAGCAGCATGTCCTGTATCAGGAGTTACTTCAGGCGATTTTGCCGGAGAACCTGCAATGCCTTCCACCTTAGCAGTCCAGAGTAGCTTCCCATTATTTCTATCATAGCAGTATACTTCTCTTTGAGTAGCATTGGCTCCTGACAAAAACAGCTTATCTCCCCAAATTACAGGGGAGTTGTAGGCATGAATCGGAACCTGAACTTTCCACAGTACATTTTTACCACTTGCGCCATCCCAATCGGTTGGGATGTTTTTTTGATAAGATACTCCCTGTCCAGCAGCTCCACGGAATGCCGGAAAGTTTGCCATCATTTCTTTTGTAGGGTATGATACACCGCCAGTAACTTTTGGGGCGGGAGTTTCCTTTTTGATCTCTGGTTCTTTCTTCTCAACTGCCTCTTCTTTCTTATCTTCAACAACAGGTTCAGCAGGCTTTTCATTCTCCTTTTTCACCTCTTCTGCAGCTTTCTCTACCTTAACCTCTTCCTTAACTTCTTCTTTAATTGGCTCCACCACCTCAACATCGCTTTTTTCTTCAGGAGTTGATTGTGCTACCAGTGCTGCTTGTGTAAATTGATTTCCCAATTCCTTGTGAGTCAAAAAAGCTACTAATAATGTAATTGCCACCAAGCCAAAACCGCCAAGGCCAATCCACTCACGAGCTTTCTCTTTGAATAAAACAATATTCTCTTGTTCACTTTCTGTTACTTCCGGTAGTTTTTGCTTGCCTGCATAAAACATCTGTAAAGCAATTGCTGTAACAATAACACCTAATAACAAAAGATAACCACCAGCTTTCACCTGCCATTGATTGGTGAAGTAGGCTTTACGCACCAAAAGATCCATTTCACGAATCTGCTCTCGCAATTGATTGTCATTTGGATTTTCTTCCAATCGCTGCACCAATGAGTTGATTAATTCTGTATTTACAGGATCAATTCGATTGATTTGTATGTAATTCACCAAAACCAACATGCAGATGATAAAGGAGAAAGTTCCCGCTACAATCGCGATATTTCTCCATAGAAATTGGTTGGTTTTTCTTAATTTGAATTTGTTATTCATGGGTTAGTAATTTACTACTGAATAAGTTTTAATATAAATGATTCTCTTCTTGTAAAACCCCTCTGCCAGTTGGCATCTCCCCTAAAAGGGAGAAACCCAAAATTGTAGCATTGCTCGATACAATCGATCCATCTCGAAAATTTAATTCGGAATCCTAATTACTCATTATTAATTGTTAATTCTTAATTGCTTTCCACCGGACAATATTTTAAACATCTGGCACAGCTTACACATTCCCCTTTATCTGGCTCATAATCTTCTCGATATTTGTATCTTGTTAATCCTGCCAAAGACAATCCAAATACCAAACCAATAAAGGCTCCTAGCATCCACGATCCATAATAAAACTGCTTTAATATAGCTGCTGATTCCAGATATAGTTCCTCCTTGGTTTTACCAGAGGTTCTGAATCCTTCAATCTCCAAGCTTTCCTTCATCGTATTCGAATCGAAATGAAGCAATTCATTGGCCAAACGTACTTTCGAATTCACCATTGCCAAATTTTCATGGAAATTTGAAACCACCCAGCCTCCAATAATCATTAAGGCAGGAATTATCATTCCCAAAAGGATGAAACGTCTCGTTGCAGATCTTTTACCCTCCATTTGTTTGACTTCAACAGGCTTATTGATGGCATCCAATGGACATGAATTCTCGCATAGTTTACACTGAATACAACTTGCCGGAGTAATGCTTAAATGATTTTTGGAAACTCTGCTCACCAAGTTCAGAATCACACCGTAAGGACATAAAAATCGACAGTAAGGGCGTGCAATAAAAACACTAATCAGCAGAAATGCAGCACCAATGGCAAACATAAAAAAGGTTGCATTGAACCTGAATATTCCAACAAAAGGATCATATCTACAGATAATAAAATCGGTCCCCGTTGCTGCATAAAGAATCGCTAAACCAAGATATATCCATGGAATCAATCCCAAAACTTTCTGTAGCCATTTCTTCAAATTCACCGGTCTCAACAGAAAAACATCCTGTACCGCCCCCAAAGGACATACTCCAGCACAAAAGGTTCTTCCGAAAAACAATGTATAAACCAACGGAATAACGAAAAATGCTAATGCTGAAAGTGGAATATGGTATCCTGGATTGAATAAAGCCAATACAACATTTTGAACCGATCCAACTGAACATACACACCCCTCTCTAAGAAATCCAAAATATACAATGGAAAATAGTGAAGTAATTACAACACCTGTACGTGAACGTTTCCTATGAATAAACCAGGTAATCAAGCTTAAAGCTGCAATTAAAAGCAATACGTCCACCAATGCGAATATTCCCGCACGAGGTTCTGGCATGGAAGCTACTGGTTGCGTATAGCCCGATTCAAATTCTGGTCTTGGAAATCGTTGAGTTTGCGCAAAAGCTGCAAAATCGATGATCAATAGCACAAACAGAGAGAATATCGAAAAGATTTTCTTCATTTCTTAAATCTTTTTATTGGTTTTGAAGCCGGCAAACTGGTAGGCTTCTTCAAGAGGAACTCGTTTAAATGCATCTGATGGACAATCGCGTGCAATGGCGCATTCGTTGCAATTCACACATAAATCGTGACTGACTTGTAATTGTAGTGAACCATTTCCGAAGGCACCACAACCTTTTACACATTTACCACAACCAATGCACAACTCATCAATGATCTCATACTTAAAATAAGGATCTTCTACATAAGTACGTTTGATGGCTCCTGTTGGACAAAGCATATTTTCTGCACCCGTAGATAGATTCTTTACATTCGGTCGAAAATATCCACCACACAAATCACAATAGCCACACATGTCGTAAACATGAATGCATTTTACTGCCGATGGTGTTACAACACAACTTGTTGCACAACGTCCACATTGTGTACATTTGGTTGGATCAAGTTGCCAAAGGTAATCTCCTTTTACACTTTTGTTCGCCAGAACTCCTGCAACTCCAATAATGCTTGCTCCCGCCGCAAAACGAAAGCATGTATTTATAAATTCTCTTCTGTCTTTTTTCATGCTTACTAGTAATTAGCAACTAGTTTTTAGAAGCTTGTTGATCTCTTTTGAATTTTAAGCCTTCTGGTTTTTTACAACTTTTTAACTGCTTACAATCCTGACATGGAGTGGTAAACTCACAAGTCTCTTTCGTTGTATAGTTTCTATAAACAAATACCCCGCTAATTGCAGCCAATCCCGCGATTATTAATCCTCTCAACCCACTTCTTAAAAAATCTCTTCTTTCCATTCTATTTTGCTTCAAAAATTCTGATTAATCTTTTTACTGGATCCAAAACCAAGATCCTATCTTCTGAATCTACAGCCAAATCAATACCAACCGTTCCTGGTTCAAACAAATCCGGAGCAGCCACTACCGATTTAAAATCTCCTGAAGGGAGATGTATTTTTACTCTTTCCAATCCTTTTTCAGCGGTCACAAAAGAACCATCAGATAAGATGGCAATATTCGACGGATTGCAACATCCACTAAAGCCTTCCACACTCATCGAGGTTCTGTTCCAACTTGATATTTGTTCTCCTTTAAAGTTGTATGCCTCAAAAGCATGTCGGCCCGGATTTACCGCCCATAATTCACCTTGTCTACCAATCAGCAAATCAAAATATGGACTAGGAATTACAAAACCTTTTATTCCTTCTGCCCGATTTTCTTCACCAATTTCCTTTATTTTAATTCCATCAATACTGTAATGATGAATGATTTTCTGACCAGCATCGGCGATAAAAACATTGGTATCCTGAACGGCAATTGAAGTAATGTAAGTTCGATCTCCTTTTACAACAAAGCTGTTTCTTAAACTCCCATTGGGTTTCCTGATATCGATACGATTACTCATTCCTACCAGAATATTACCATTCTCCATTACTGTGATACAAGATGCTGCCTGTCTTAATTTCAAACTGTTAATTTGCTTGCCCTCCGAGTTGAGTACAAGTACATTTTTGTCTGTTCCTACATAAATATTATCATCCTGATCTACGGCAATGGTATGAATTTCATCTGCATCAATTTTGATTTGCTTGCTCTCTTTATGACTGATTTTTGATGCATCTACATGGCGTAAAGAATTCAAATCATACTCATAAACATTCTCCTGGCTCACATTACCTGTTTTAAACAGATCTTTTGCCATGAATGCTATCAATACGATTAGCAAAACAACAGACAACCATAAAATCAATTTATTCTTCATATCTGAATTCTTTAATAGGCTCTCACATCAATACATACCATATGTTTGTCATCTCTCATTAACAAACGTCCATCAACAACAACCAAAGGTCCCCAAGCATCGTGTCCATCCATAATTTTGGCTTTATCCAAAAACTGGAAACTCTTTGATGTAGCCTTAGCAATGCTTATGGTTCCATCATCTTTAAGGATAAAGAATTTACCATCTGCAACTACATATGGTCCCAAACCAAATCGATGTGCTGAACCACTATCCCAAAGTATCTTTTGACTATCATTTGGATCAACACAAACAAAACGATTTCTTAAACCACCGGCATCCTTAGGAAGAATACTAAACATGTGTCCATCATATAAAATAGGCGTTTGCTGTTCTGATGCTATTCCATCTTTAGGCTTGAATTTTTGTAAGGTTTCAACCGAATATTTATTACCTGATTTTTTTACCTGCAACAAAATTCCTCCTGCACCATATCCTGCTGTCATGTATACTTTGCCATTGCCAAAAACAATTGGCGAAGGAGCCACAACCGAAGGAGCAAAATCTTTTGTTTTCCATAAGATCTCTCCCAAGTCATCACCTTCTGCAGAAACACCAACAATACCACCTACTGCGGCATATACCCACATTTTTTTACCATTAAAATTCATTGGCATAACAGATGAATGAGACATCTTCCATCCATCAGGATTTGGGGTTTCCCAAACTACTTTTCCCGTAGCACAATCCACACCCATTAGTAAAGATGATCCTCCTGGAGCAATAATGGCAATATTGTCGACGATAATCGGACACTGACCGGTATACCAAAAAGGTATTTCAGACATGTAATCCTTAACCAAATCAATTCCCCATAAGAAATCTCCCGTATTTGGATCGGTACACATCACGTGACATCGAGGTCCAATCGTAATTAAATACTTATCATTGATAGCTGGAACAGTTCTGGATATACCATGATTTCGTTTGATACGCACTCGATACCACCTTCTCCACAACTCTTCTCCTGTTTCCAATGAAAAGCATCTTAAAGCATCTGCTTTTTTCACCTCATCGTAATCCAGCACATATACCTTTCCATTGTAGACCACAGGAGCAGCATGACCTTCTCCCAGTTCTACCTGCCAATCAATTTTAGGTCTGTTTCCCCATGAATTAATCAATTTTGTTTGGTCTGCTGAAATATTATCTGAATTGGCTCCGCGAAACTGAACCCATTTACCTTTCAAGTCAGTAGATAACTCTTTAAAGAAATCAAACCCTTCACCAATCTTAACCTTTCCTCCACTGGATTCACTTTCCTTCGGACGATTGTCCATTCCCGGAATACTTGCATGAATATCTTTAACCGGATTGTATAATAACCAATACACAAACAATACTGTTGCCACAACAACAGCCAAGAGAATTAATCCTTTTTCGCTTCTTTTCGACAGCATATACTTATTCGTAAGAAACCTGTCAGGTTTTTAAAACCCAACAGGTTTAACATTTACATTACTCTTTTATTGAATAGGCCATTAATGCATTTTCATGACGCACATACATCACCCCATCTTTTATTACCAAATGAGACCAGTGAGGACCTTTTCCATATGGCACTTTAAATTCACTGATGATTTTGAATTCATTAGGATCAGCTTTCACCAAAGCAATATTCCCACCTTTTTCATCATAGCAATACAACATGCCTTCTGCCGAGATAATAGAGCCCTTGGTTTGCCATTTGGTTTCATACATTTTTTCTCCCGTATTCCAATCCAAACAGCACCAGTTTCCCATTCTATTATTCACCCAGTTTGCACCATAAATGTATCCATCTAACAATACGGCTCCGCCATGATGCACATCAAGCAAAGAATCCACATAGGCCAATTCAACCCCTGATGCATCTTCGTTTAAGTTCAGCATTACCGATTTGTGATCATATCCATTGGTCACATAAATCTTACCATCTTTGTACAAAGGTGTATTGGTATTGATATTTGCTTTCCATTTTCCGCCAGCGTAAGCTCCGTAGTCAAATTTCCATTCTATTTTTCCATTATCCGGATTTACACCAAACACATTCTTTTCAATTACCGTAACAATCTGATTCTTGCCATTTCGATTAATCATTAATGGCGATACATATCCGGGCTTGTCATTCAAACTTTCCGATTTCCAAATGGTTTCTCCCGTCATCTTATCCAAAGCAACCATGGTGGTTTCATCTCCACAAGGAGTATAATAAACCATATTTTTATAGAGTAGAATCGATTCGGAAATTCCCCAAGTACCAAAAGTTCCACCAAATTTTTCGCTGGCATTTACTTTCCAGTTGATATCTCCACTTAAAGCATTTACACAAGCAACATCTCCCTTTCCACTTGAAAGGTATATTCTATCATCTTCAATGGTTGGAGTAGCACGACTATCTATAAATGAAGCATCCCATCCTTTACCATAAGGTGTTTGCCACTTTTTATTGCCATCCATATCAAAAGCCAAAAGATAATCTGTAGAATCAATTAAGCCTGTCAGGTAAATTGTATTGTGTGCAATGGCAACCGAAGAATATCCTACAGGAATACTATCCTTGTGCCATAACATTTTTGGCCCTTCCTCAGGCCATTTTTTCAACAGTCCTGTTTCATTGTATACTCCTGTTCTGTTTGGGCCTCTCCACTCTGTAAACACTCTTTCTTGTTTACATTGAGTTAAGGCAAAACAAGCAATAAGACCAAGTCCTAGTAATCGTTTCATAGTTTAATTGGTTATATGTAGTGTTATCGTTTTTACTTTGCAATTGAATACACCATTAATGAACTTCCATGGCGCACATACAGTTTCTTGTTGTGAATTACCAAATGCGCCCAATGTTGCTTTTCACCATAAGGAACACGGAAGGAACTCACCTTATTAAATGATCCATTGCTTACATCAACCAAAGCAACTTCTCCGCTATCTCCGTAACAGTATAACATCCCGTCAGCATAAATCACATTTCCACGACTCAACATTTTCGCTGAATAAAGAGTCTCTCCGGTTTTCCAATCCAAACAAAACCATTCGCGGTTTACATGACCTGATCCGTAAATCTTACCATCCAATAAGATCACACCTCCCATTTGGTTGTCCAGTTTCTCATTTCTCCAAAGTTCTTTCACACTTGAACCATCATCTGCCAATTGCAACATTACACCACCTTTGCCATATCCGCTAAAGCAGTACAGCATTCCATCCTGGTATACTGGCGTATTCGGATGAATCGAATATCTGTTGGGATGATCAACGCTCCATAACATTTTACCATTTTTTGTATCAATACCTACAATTGAATTTTGAGTATGTGTAACCAATAAACTTCTGTTATTCAATTGTATTAAAGCAGGCGAGCAATAAGCTGATTTCTCTCCCTTTGCAGCAGATTTCCAGATTAACTTACCATCATTTTTATTCAATGCAATTACACTAGCCTGACTTCCACCAGGTGTACAAAAAAGCTTTTCTCCTTCAACCAACAAGTTTTCAGTTACACCCCAACGAATATTACTTCCTTCATATTCATCTATAATATTCTTCTTCCAAACAACATCTCCATTTTCTGCATTCATGGCAACAAGCTCTCCAAGTCCGCTTAATACATATAACATTCCATCGTTAACCATAGGAGTAGTTCTTACACCATCATAAGAATCCATCCATTCTTTGCCATAAATTTGTTTCCAAACTTGTTTTCCTGAATGATCAAATGCAATCACAAAACCTTCATCTCCTTCTGTTCCTCCGGTATAAACATACTTTTCAGTAACAGCAGCAGATGCATGACCATCTCCCAGTTGATCGAAATGCCATAGCATATTAGGACCTTCGGCAGGCCATGTCTTTAAAAGATTAGAGTCTGGATATTTACCGTCTCTGTTTTCTCCGCGCCATTGAGCGTTATTCTGTGCAAAACCAGTAAAACTTGAGATAAGAATTACCAGGGATAAAAAAATACGTAGCATGCTTGAATCATTTATATAAGTTAAAACACTATAAAGATAATTGCTATGAGTTTTATTAAAGACAAATTCACCCCTGCACCTTCAAATATGTTTTAGGTCTAAATAAAAATGCAGTTCCACAAGCATTTTTTATACCAAACATGAAAAACAACTACTACCCACCACTGTAAGCAATCAAACACTATTTAGAATCACTCTAACATTGTCCGATTTCGTTACATCACCGTCCGTTATTGTACTTTTCAGACTAAATAGTCTTTCTTAAATTTACAATAACAAGTTAAACTCACCTAAAGCAAATAAAAAGCATTATTAATTCGGACTATATAATTAAAACTGTTTTAACAAGTTTTTAACTTTCATCCTCCCTCACATTAGAGCTGATCAAAATAAAACCACTATCTTGTATATCAAACTAAGACATACACCTATGAAAAATCTATTATTATCCTCCCTCTTTATGATTGCCATATTATTATCGGCTTGCAAAAACGAAAGACAAAGTAAATCTATTGACGTCCCTGATGGAAAAGAAAAAATCACAGTAACAGAATTGATTAATGGCAATACATACTCATACATCAAAGGGAACAATGAGAATAGTGAAATTTGGGTTGCAATAAGAAAACAGCCAATTGAAATTGGCAAAACCTATTTTTACAAAGATGCTTTGCCAATGAAAGATTTTCACAGCAAGGAATTAAACAGAACTTTCCCTTTAATCTATTTCTTAAACTCCATCTCATCTGAGACTTCTAAAAAAGCAGATTTTAATCATGGATCACAAATGAAAAAACCAACTGCTGTTAAAGTTGAAGTAGACATTAAGGCCAGCGAAGACTTTACGAATATTGAAAACATCTACAAAAAGAAAGATCAACTAGTCAATTCAATTATTAAAGTAAAAGGAAAAGTAACCAAGTTCAACAAGAATATATTAAACAAAAATTGGATCCATATCCAAGATGGAACAGAGTACAATGGCAATTTTGATTTAACCATTACTTCGACCCAAACGGTTAGCACTGGTGAAGTAGTTGAATTCAAAGGCGTTCTAATTACCAATAAAGATTTTGGAGCTGGATACAAATATGATGTTCTTTTAGAAAAAGCAGTAAAATTAAACAATACAAAACATCAATAAATTTTATAATAAACTTTTGATTATTTGATTTATTTTATATAATTTTAATATCAATCTCAATTACTACATACAACATTACTTTTTACCCACTATGAAAAAACGGCTTCGGTCGTTTTTTTTTATCACATTATCACATACAATCGCTCTAAAACATACGATAACAATTTCAATTAAAGATCGATTTGTTAATTTTAATGCTGATTCAAAACGAAGCTATGCAAAAATATCAGCTAAATCAATACATACATTTTATACTTATTCTCCTTGCGACAGTGAATATGCTTGGCTGTAAATCGGACAACAATTTAATCTTTAAGTCTGATCAATTTTACATCTACCCAAATCGTGTTGAACAGGGCGAATTCCTTGCAATTGCCAAAAACAAAAAGGAAATTAACTCCTCATACCCTTACCTGCAAAACAACAAGTGGAAACTAAAACGCAGTTTGTTTCATTATCCCGCATACCAATCGAATCACGATATTTTAAATGCGATATACAATTTATCTTTAGAAGAGATAGACCGCAAAATTTTGAATGACAGTATCTTTTCTAAAGAAAATATTTCAAGCACTACCTTGGGGTATTCGGGCATGCTATCATTGGCAATGCTTCATCCTAAAGCATGCCAAAATAGTCTTATGCAAAGGGTCAAGAATGATAGAATCATTCAAGATTCAGGAACCGGAGGCTCCTGGCCTATTAGTTCGGACCGTTTGATATGGGCTACAGCCGCATGGGATATCTACAAAGTAACTGGCGATACTGATTGGCTTCGAAGAACCTACTTCATTATAAAAAACAGCATTGATGATGACATCAATTTAATTTGGAATTATCATTCTCATCTATTTAAAGGAGAAGCATCATTCCTAAATCGCCAGGAACAATCCTACCCCAAATGGATGTCGCCTACTGACATATACGAAACCTACTCTTTATCTAACCAAGTGGTTCACTACAAGGCTTTGCTGATACTTATTGAAATGGGAAACCTTCTTAGCAAGGATACACAAAAGTACAATCACATCTCCGAAGCTTTAAAAAAGAGCATCAAAAGCAAATTTAAAATAGAAGGTAAAAAATACCTTAGTCAATTTCATTACAGCAACTACAATTTGGTATCACAACATTCCGACGCGCTTGGAGAATCTCTTGCCAACATCTGGAATATAAGTGAGAATACTGTTGAGAACATTCCAATACATCAATTTGGAGTAGCTTGTTTTCATCCTCAAATTCCCAACATTGCCAATTATCACAACAACAGCATTTGGCCATTTATTCAAGCAACATGGAATTGGGCAGCAGCGGAAAACCAAAATACAAAAGCTGTACTTTGGGGGCTTGCCTCTTCAATCCGATCTACAGCACTATTCCTAACAAACAAAAGAAGCTTTTCTATTGAGAATGGAGACTTCCAGCACACCGAAAACGATTCTTATTCAAACCTTTTAAGTGCATCCGCCAACATCTCCAATTTTCTTCATGTTCTAATGGGAATCAATCTCACAACAGAAGAATTGGAATTTAAACCAGTTATTCCGCGAGAATTCAAAGGAAAACAAGTGCTAAGCAACCTTAAATACAACAAGGCAATTCTTCATATCGAAATACTCGGATTTGGAAATAAGATTAGTTCATTCACTTTTGACGGAACGCCCTACAAAAGAGCCGTTGTCCCTAAAAACATCGAAGGGCATCACAAAATTGTGATTAAAATGAACAATGAAATCCCAGTTGATGAAAAAATAAATGTAGTTGAACATTTGTATTCACCCGAAACTCCAAGCTTATCCTACACAAACAATCAATTACAATGGAATAAAATCAAGAACGCAACTCATTATAAGGTTTATCAAAACGGAGAACTTTTACTTGAAACAAAAGACAACCACATGGTTGAAGTAAACTTCTCTCAACCTGTTGAATTTTGCGTACAAGCAGTGGATAGCTTAAATCAACACTCCTTTCTTTCCGAACCAGTTCTTCTTTATGAAAGCAAGTATGAAAAATTCCTGGAAGCAGAAGTATTTCAAAGCAAGCCAAAAGCAGCTTATGTCGTACTAAAGAAGACCGATAAGGAACCATACTACTTCCAGGTTAAAGCACCTAGAAAAGGAAGCTACAAACTAAGCTTCCTTTATACAAACGGGAATGGAGATATTAAAACCGGAGACAAATGCGCCAGCAGAAGTCTCTGGCAAAACAGTGGATACATTGGTTCGATTGTTTTCCCTCAAAGAGGAAAAGGCAAGTGGAATGATTACGGATACTCCAATTCTTTTTATGTAGATCTAAAAAAAGGTTATAACTTCTTCAAAATTAGTTTTGAAGAATTCAACAACAACATGAATGGTGAACGCAATGATGTTCGCATTGATAAAATTAGATTGCTGAGAATAGAATAATATATACCGCTTATGTATTACGACATAGTTAATAATATGGATGATGATAAGGCAACGGAATACGATTGGGAAATTGTTATTGGTAAACCACGATATCGTTGGTACAAATATGCCCTCAACTCCGTTTACATGATTTCTTCCGTGGATGAAAAATTTGATATCGAAGATGTATCTTTCGATGATCTTGATCCATGGTATGAATGTGTCGACTGGGTTGCTAAAAATGATCCTGAAGCTTTAGCACACATCATGAGCAAGTTGGTAGATCCTGTAAATACAATCGTAAAGAAAAAACTTTTGGAAAACCTGGAGATAAAAGAATACTATTCAGCCTGTCTAATTGTAGACATCAATCTTAGATCAAAGCCTGAACCTAAAAAAAGAAACTTAAATCGTAAAAAAGAAAAGTACCACAAAATTGTAAGCAAAGACATCGTAAACCAACTGGAAGGCATGTCGCAAATGCTTTATAATATAAAAACAACTGCCAAAGAAAAATTACACAAAAAAGATCTACAAGAACCTTTAAGCTATCTACTCAACACCGAAAAATTTGCAGGCACTAAAATTGATCTTTACATAGAAGCTTTAGTATGGATGCATACAAATACTCCTGATGAGTTAAGAAAATTGTTCGATTTTGAAATCCTTATCGAGATTAAAGACAATTTTATAAACTATCTGGCAACAAAAGAACTCTACAAGCTATGTTCATTCTTAAAAAAATACATTCCTGCTAAGGAAATGGATTTCTACTTTGATATCCCTCCTTACAGCGAAGAATTTCTAGATGAAGATTCAGACAGTAATTCATATGAAGATGAATAAAAAACAAAACCTGAAAGCAATATTAGAAACCAAGCGATTACAATTAAGAGAATTGACACCTGAGGATGCACAAAGCATGTTTGATCTAAATTCCGATCCTGAGGTGATTAAGTATACCGGAGACCCACCATTCGAATCTGTCGAGCAGACCAAAGTATTTCTTCAGAACTACGACGACTACAAAAAGAATGGCTTTGGAAGATGGGCCATGATAAGCAAAGCTGAAAACGAATTCATTGGCTGGTGTGGATTAAAACTAAACGAAGAAAAACTCATCGATCTTGGCTTTAGAGTCTTCAGGAAACATTGGAACAAAGGATACGCCAGCGAAGCAGCAAAAGCTTGCATACACTATGGCTTTGAAACATTAGGATTCGATCAAATCACAGGAAGAGTTCTTTCTGAAAACACAGCCTCCATTAAAGTTCTTGAAAAGTTAGGAATGCAATATTGGAAAAGTGGTACATGCCACGGATTTGAAAATGCCAGGTACTACCGAATTATTAAAGCATAAAAACATCCCTGCAAATCAAAACTCGCAGGGATAAGTTCGATTAGCTAGTGTAGTGCTTAGCTGAACTCACACTTAATTTGTCTCTTTACAAAACAACATGTTTTTCAATCTAAAGTAAGTTAATATTACCCCAATTAAATTTAATCCAGGTTAAATATTCATACTTATCACTCTCCCAAAAACCAAGATATATGCGTACAATTCGCACACACAAGACAAGTAGCCGAACGATTTGCCCAATCAAAATTAAAGAAAGAAGCCACTGCCGTATTCAATTGCGCTTCTCGTTCATAAAATAATTCCGCTCCACATATCGGACACTTCAGCAGATGTCCCTTTATTTCTACTCTCTGTGGTTCTGATTTTTTAAATAATCCCATAACTATTAAATTTTAGATATCATCACATTAACTGTCAACACATTGATTTTCCAATTGCAAATCCTCTTTTCTCTTTATATCAAAATATGCCTTTTTATCAAGGAACTGCTTTAAGGTAAAAAACATAGCAAGTATCAATGGAGAACAATTCAATCCTAAATTATAATAGGCATCGGCACTTTCATTAGTACCAAACCACTTTAAACTCATAAAGAACAATGTCATAAAAACAGTCATTATCCCACATGCTGCAATGTATATTACCTGACTTTTAAATTTCTTTTCATCCAAAAACAATTTCTCTTCTCTCTTCGAAATATCTGAGACATCACCCATGCTACTAAATCCAAATGCAATTCCCATGAACAAAACACCCAGACTAACATCGTTAAGATTAGGCTCAAAAACAGAACCTTTAATAATATAGAAAACTGTTAAGGCAAAAAATGGCCAAAACAAATACTGCGAATAATAAAACAATCTAATCATGTCTTTAATTATTTTGTGAAACGATACAATTCGATATTTTACAAACAATTATTACTTCGAGAGATACTCCAGTGCACAATCCAACATCATATCAATACCTTTTTCCCATTCTTTTTTTCAAGCGCTTATCATTTTTGTTTCCGTATCTGCAAAAGAGCTATAAGATCTTCTCTATCTCTTTCCTGATTTCATCACCCTTACCCAAAACGACTTCTCCATTTTCACTCACCATACTTTCAACACAATCCATCACTTGTCGAACAATGCCATTTCTATCTATTACAATGGTTTTAGGGTAAGCAGTTATTCCTATTTGATCGATAAGTTCTTTTCCCTCCACCAAATGATAAAAATCAAATGGATAATCTTGTAATACCTTCTTTACCTGATCTGCACTATTAAAAGTAATGGATACAAAGCGTACTTTTCCCTCATACTCCTTCTTAATCTGATTCAAAACTGGCATCTCTCTTTTACAGGGTCTACAGCCATTAAACCAAAAGTTCAGTACCAAAGGAGCATTCAATAAGCTATCAGAACTGCAAGCATTACCTTCCAAATCACGGAACACAAAGTTTGGAAACTTTTTCCCCACCATTTCATACACCTTCTCGGTACCCGACAAATTAATCTTAACGCCTCCATTCATAACCATTTGCCTTTTGTAGACAATCACAAGAGAATCATTTCGTCTTGTTTCCTCCACAACAATCAAATTCACATTGATATTAGGTTTTGATTTGTTCTTATGAAGCAACACATCTTTTATCTGATCATACTCGGTTTGATCGACAATTCTGCTTTTGCCGAACTCCTTGTAATATTTGGTTTGCGATAAAGCACCAAACGAAATTGCCATAAAGGATAACAGAAATAATGTAATTCTTTTCATATTGCTTTACTTTATCAATTCATTTTACATTCAGGATGCAGCTCCGTCAACGCCTTTACCAGATATTCCAAGGGAATACATTCATCTTTTGGAATCCTTCTATTATCAGCATTGATTACAATTACCAAATCCAATTCAGGAACAACATTTATGATCTGCCCCCCATTTCCTGGAATAAACCACGAATTAAATCCATATTCCGTTTCTATCATCCGCCATTGGTAACAACTGTACAAAGGATGCTTGATTTCAATATATGGCTCAAATATTTTGCCCATCCACTCCGACGAAACCACTTGTTTGCCTTGCCACTTTCCCTGATTCAGATGCAACAAACCATATTTTGCAATATCTCTCACTTTCAGTTTCAAGCCTCCACTAATATCACATACACCATTCTTGAAAAACCAGTCATACTCTTTAATACCCAATGCTTCAAACAGGTTTTCATTGGCAAACTCATCCACATTCTGCCCCGTTGCTCTTCTGATGATTTCGCCCACAATAATATTATTGGGCCCACTATATACATACCGAGTTCCTGGCATGGTATCCATTGGCAATTCCAACGATTCCTTCAACCAATCCTCCTTCTTGTCCATCTGCACACCCATATTTTGCGGATCATCAACAGCCAAAGCGTGCTCGTCCCATTTAAATCCAGATGTATTGGTTAACAAATGCTTTATACTAACTCTCTGCTTTAATGAATCAGCAGCTAAAACGGAATATTCGGGAAAGAAATTCAACATCTTTTCATGCTCACTATTAATCCTTCCTTGCTCAATGGCAATACCCGTTAATATGGCAGAAAAACTCTTTGTGGTTGAGGCTAAAAAATGCATCTCATTTTCATCCCAGTCATTGTAATACTGCTCTACCAACAATTCATTTTTGTGAAGAAGCAAAACCGAATGAACATTTCCATATTTCCCTTTACAAATGTCTGCATTCACCTGCTCGAATCTAATAGTATCAAAAGCATGCTTTTCCAGTGTCGACACCATCAGACCATCACCCTTATCTTCCGGAATGCGATAAGAGTAATCCATCTTCTCTTTGCATCCTGTAAAACCAAAAATGATCAAAACAACAATTAGGATTCTCATGAATTTATTTTTAAATGAAGCGATCCAAGCTTTATTTTACTTCAAATGTCACAGGCGTAATTTTGATTTGATCCGGCAGATTCACGAACATACTCCTGTTCATTTCAAACACACCTCTTTTCTTCAGGACCACGCTATATTCCGAAGTTGTTGAAGCCACTCCATCTACAACGGTGGTATTTATTGTACTTCCATTCACTTTAAAAATATCAGTCTCCTTTAATACTGCGTTAAAAGAGGCATTTGAAACCCCACTAATTTTAATCTTTATCTCTTCTCCCACTCTTCCTTCCTTGGGCATTTTAATTTCGAATGACTCCTCAGGCTGTTCTATCACCTCAACACTTACTGTATTCGAAACAAACTCCCTGCCCATCATCTTTATGGTATAAGGCCCCAATACATTCTTTCCTAACTCATTGGGCACTTCGCTTACAAAAGTTCTAAAGTCATGATTCTGATGATAGTCACCAAAGAAACCATCACTACTTTTTGTATTTCTACCTTTGAAAATATCACTATCGATTCCTTCCAGTGTCAAACGCACCTTTACACTCTTGCCCACTATAATAGTATCACTTAAGGCTTTCGCTTTCAAACTAACATCCCTTTGTGCACATGCTACCATGCTACAGCAAACGAGCATCAACAACAGTAAATTCAATTTATTTTTCATTCTATACAGTTTCATTAGCCAATCATTCTATTTTAATACACTTTACACAAGAAAGGATCTTTAATGTGTGTTCTTCTTAATTCCAAACCTCTTGTTCTGATAATCAATCACGACTACATCACTTAGAAAGAGAGCATTGCCAGTCAAACCAAACACATTGTTCGATTCATAGAAAAAATCATACTTGTTCGACGGATCATAGTACACCTTAAGCTGAGGCAATACTTTCTCCCCAAATCTCAACTCAACATTGGATTCCAAACCAATGATTTTTTTCTTCTCACCCCAAGAATTGATTAATAATGAATCAACAGCCTGGCTATCGCAAATCATTTTGGCATTCTTCTCGGGTGCTGACAATTGAAACATACTTGCTCCAGTATCAAACATCACTCTCAACTCCTGTCCATTCGCAGTAAATGGTAACAATAACCTGTTGTCTTCATTTTCCTTTAAAAACTGAAAAGGGATAAATGAATAATCTGAGGCATTCATTTCCGAAGCATCAGTTATACTCATTCTACTGTTCGGATAATCGATAACCAACACCTTATCCTTCAGAACATCTGTTCCAATACTGCCAATCAATATTTCAACTTCAGGACTGAGCGAATCTACTGGAACCTTCACTCCATAGCCTTGCAAGCTTGCTGCATTCACATTGCAATCAAATACGTCACCTATCTTTATATCCAAATTGTTGATTTGAGGGTATTCACGCATATGAAACTTGCACAAATTAATGGTATCCAACTTCCTCTTTAAATCAGGATACTTCTGATAAAAGCTACCAATGGTATTGCCCCTAATTACCGACTGAGTGGAACCAAGATCCAACTGCATTAAAAATCGATTTGGCAAATTTTCAATCTGCACAGGCAACAGAATAGCCAATTTCTCAATATACCTTCCCGAAACACTATCGTTTACCCATTTAAACTCAGCAAATTTCTGTCCATTAGCATTATTTAATAGTAAAACAATAGCAACAATTATAAATACAAGTCTTTTCATTCATTAATAATTTACACAACACTCTAAGAAAATGGGCTCCGTAAGAATTATAATAGATACCCTTTGATTTACCTCTACTTTTATTGAGTTATTCCAATACCCTAGATCTTTTGCATCCTTTCCCATCGGTGAGAAAAGGATGAGCCATGCGGCTTGAGCAAATCAAAATAGGTATATAGAAAATAGTATTCCATTTTATTTAAATTAATCTAATGACTCATTATATTCCATATAGATCTAATTTACTTTACTCTTTTCCCAAACTCTTCCATCAGTAATTTTTCCAAATCATCGTACTTAATTTTTAACGAATTGGAAGTAATCAAAATCGGCGTACCATACATTTTATAGTTTGCCTTCATGGCTCTACTTATTAATCCATTCTTGGCACGTTCAATATACTTTTCAGGTTTACTGGTTTCAACTAATAAAATTTTATTCGATGCAATTTGTATCGTTTTAATATCTGTAATGTCTTCCCAATCTATCAACCCAACACTTGTTGCATTTGAATTATCTATTATTCCATTTTCATAGATACGTAGACCAACTTTGCTGTCGAATAATTTTGTTGCGATATACACAAAGCACAATCCGAAGAATACAAGCGAAACTACACCCACAATTCGAATGAACTCTAGATTACCAAACAGGTCACTCTGAATGCTTGCTGGATTTAGAACAAATAAAATCCCCAAGGCTACAAATACCGCCGAACCCAATAAGAGAAAAAGCAATTTTTTCTTGCTCAATTCTATCTCAATCGTATTTTCCATATGCTTCATTTTAAAAATCAAAATCAAATCCACCATCCGAAACAGAATCAAACCAGCCACCGCTGTCCGATTCAAATGCCGATTCAAACACACCACTATCACTGGTATCCAAAAACGAATCACCTTCAAGCAAAGTACTTCCATCAGAAGCCGATAAGTCTTCAATGCTTACATCCTTATCAAAAATGCTTCCTTCGACAGCATCCATTCCCGATTCTCCAATCTCACCAAACAAATGCCCATCTTCATTAATGATTTCCGCATCAGAAACATGAATATTTCGGTCAAAACAAAGCTCCGACCACAGCACAGAGTACAACAAGAAATCACTAAATCCATAGTATGCATAAGGAGTTCCCGCATAACTTGATGGCTTAGCCTCTTCTCTGCTCTTTTTCGCCTGCACTTTCTGAACAATCAATCGGTTGGTCGATTGAATCTTCACATCATCCACTCGAATTCGCTTTTGCAACTCAAAACTCATGTTGTTTAAGAATGAATCAAACTTCTGCTTGCTATCATTGATATAGCGGTCGTAACGCTTTTGATTCTTAAACACGCCATTCAGCTTATTTTTCAGCTGTTCACCCTTCAAATCACCAAACTCCTTCAACAATCCACTTACAATAATCTCAATAGGATATTCATTTACCTTGTGGTTTCGATTCACACTAATCTCAATCAAATACTTAAACTCCTCATCTTCGTGCTCCAACACCATCCACAAAGAATCAAAGTATTTCGACATGGTCTCATCAATCTCAATGGAGTACTTGTCCATGGCAAAATCCAAATCAGCTTTCTCTCCTTTGGTATCGAAATAGATCTCGATATCATCATGATTAATTCGAATCACATTATCAATTCCCATGCATGCAAATGTGGAATGCATCTGCTGTATGATCGAAATGGCTTTTAAAGTTTCAATCTCTTTCTTATCTCCAACTTTTCCGCCTGTAATATGGTAAAACAGCTTCCTGAAACTTCCCTCAGGCTTCTCAACCTTGATGTGAGTCAATTGCTCCGGATCTACTGTTACTTTTCCTCTTAAAAACATATCTAATTTCTTTTGATTTTCAACAATTAAGCATCCTGATATACAATAACACAGCACACAAAACAACAGCTATAACATTTTAGCATTACATAAATCCCCACTAATTTAAATAACATTAATTATACTTCTAATCCATTTCCCTATAGATTCATTTTAAATTAGTAAACAGTAACACATCTATTGCTAATTAAATTCTCCACATCCAATCCCCAGAACAATAAAAAAGAGCCTCCTTATTCGGAGACTCTTCCTATTCTTTATCTTCTAAACTTGATAAACATCCTATGCCTTTAATCAATCACCTCTAACTAGAGCCTGAAGACCGATCAACTTCCAAGCTTAAATTCAATCGGCAATGTGTAGCTTACTCTTACAGGCTTTCCTCTTTGTTTACCTGCTTTCCATTTGGGCATTGCCTTTATAACACGTAAGGCTTCTGCATCAAGCAAGGCATGAACTCCTCTTACAATTTTCACATCTACAACACTTCCATCTGTATCAATCACGAAATTCACGAACACTCTTCCTTGAATCCCATTTTTACGAGCTGCTTCAGGATATTTTACATTTTCATTTAAATACTTGGTCAGAGCAGCAATTCCTCCAGGAAAGGACGGCATATCTTCAACCAGCACAAATGGCAAATCCTCATCTTCCTCCTCCTCTTCTTCATACACCTCTTTCATCTCAACCACATACTCTTCATCTGCATCTGAATCCTCAATCTCTAAACAATCCTCTAAAGCGGCACCTTTTACACCAGGTTTGGTCATTCCTCCAATAGCTGAATTAGAAACACCTTGAGGAAGTGGAATAGGTTGTTTCACACTGTTTTGTTTCCCTCCTTTATTCGAGACAATGGTATCGACTGCAATAAACGAAGTGTATTCGGTTAAAAGATTATATTTCAAGCCCAGATCTGTAATTACTCTTTTTAAGCTATCCCTGTTAACATTATTACTCCAACCATCTTTACCCAAATTATTATAATCCCCCAGAAGGCGAATTTTCTCCCTTGCCCAAAGATATTTTAAAGCTCTGTTTTCACTCTTATCATTCTTAATCTCTATGGATTGGGAAATGGCTTTTCCTCCACTTACTCCATTAACAATCAACTTTCCTTTGGCACTTCCTCTGTACTTTCCCGAGATCACAATAGGACGCTCTGCAAACAGATCCGGCACCACCTCAGGCATAACATCATAAGCATTAAAACCATCAAATCGATAAGTGACATTGGTCAGAACCGGCTGCGAAATATATTTTTGAAACTTTTCTGCTACAGACTTTGCCTCCTTTTCGTTTATGGCAACAAATGGTTCCCCATAGCCCACATGCGCCATGCCTTCAATAATGTATCGATTCACACCGCTTCCAATTCCAAAAGAGAAAAAGTTAGCATTCCCCAAATTCTGACGAATGTAATCGTAGGTTTGCTTTTCCACACTAACATAGCCATCAGTCAAAATCACAAACGAACGGGCAAAATCATCTTTCCGATTCATACCCATTGCGGTCTGCAATGCATTTAACAACTCGGTCCCTCCATATCCATTACTATTGTCCATAAAATGGATAGCCTTCTCAATGTTTTCTTGTGTAACAGGCAAGGATTCTTTAGCATAGGTCTGCGAGCCACCCGCAAAAAATACGATATTGAACAGATCGCTTGGTCTCAATCCCCCTAGCAGGTTTCGCATCAACTCCTTAGAAATATCCAATGGAAAACCATTCATCGAACCCGATACATCTACAATAAAAATATACTCACGCGCAGGTATATTTTCAGACTTTACCCTTGCTGGTGGTTGCAACATGGCCAGAAAGAACTTTTCTCCTTCGGCATTGTCATATACCAACACGCCCGTTTCAATCTGCTCACCAGCCAATTTGTACTGCAATATAAAATCCCGATCACCACCATATGGATCAGCCATTGTAATACTTGCGCTGCTCTTTCCTGTATATCCAACTTTATTTTCGTGCGTTTCACAAAGTACACTTTGAATTGCAATACCAGCATTCAAATTCACTTTCAAATCAAGTCTCGATCTTGGTTCAACACCCTCCTTTAAATAAGGATTACCATTCCAATTGCTCTTGTTTCCGGATCGATACTCTTCCTTACTAACATATCTGGGACCAACAACTGTAGGATATACAAACTCATAAACCTTATCGGTAGGAACAAGCAACTCTGTATACGACATGTCTACCTCAACAGTAGCTCCAGGCACAATATTGGCCACACTCATTTTAAAAACATTGGCACGCTCTTCTTCTAGCAAGGATGCTGTTTTCCCCTTCTTCTTTGCTTTATCGTACATCTTTCTGGCCTTCTTCTTCTCCTCTATCTTTGCCCTGATCTTTCTATCACCAATGCTCATCTCCATATCATAAACCGCAGCTCGCGTTGATGCCGGAAAAACATAAATGGCTTCAATGGTCGACTTCCCTGTATTTGTATAGATTTGCTTTACATTTACGTCGGCAATTACCCCCGATACATTCACATCTACTTTCGTAGATTTCAAGGGCAATCTAGCAAGCTCTCCCTCTCCGGTAAGCACAACAAAGTAAGGCGATTCTCCTTTGCCTGTATCTTTTGCAAAAACAATACAAATACAATTAATCATTATCAAAGCCAGCAATACAATCTTCCTTTTCCAGTTCATCTTCATACCAATCTGTTTTTAGTTCAACTCTCGATACCCTCACCCCTTTTCCCTTCACTCAACGGTATCCTACCACTAATATAAATATTATAAACTAAACTTTTAGTTTAAACTCTTGTAAGAATCATTTTAAATAAACACCAACACATCTTTTGATAAATCACAATCCTTTTAATACATTACAAAAAAAGAGCTTCATTACTGAAGCTCTTTTCGTATTTATTCAAATTATAATTCCTATCGTATCAATTTTATTTGCAGCCATTTAAAACCGTGAAATATCAGAACCAAGGAGCTGAAACTTAAGCTCAAAACATCCCTCATCCATCAACTTCATGTTAACTGGTACCCATTGCACTTTTCTCAACAATATAATCTCTCATTCTAATCGGCAAATCCTCAAGAACAACTGCCTGGGTATGATTATGCGAATCAACAAGCATAGTACTCATACGAATCCTACTCATACTATATTCATCCTGAATCGCATAAAGCTCTTTCGTGTAGACAGAACCCGAAACTTCATAAGAATACTGTAATCGGTAAAATGATTTAGAATTTCCAATCTGAAAACTTGGTAACTTAATCTCCGACTGAATCTTTGCAGGTAGTATTTTGAATCCAGACTTTAGCGTTTTTAACAACATCACCTTTTTATAGATTGGAACACTAACAATCACAAAACCAGGCGCTATCAAAACAAACAAAAGACTGATAATATCAATTCCAAAAGCACCATTCTTTGTTCCATTAATTCTTGATATATCCAACTCATCCTTTACATACACAACAGCAACCGTATCCCCCACACCAATCGATTCTTCGTAGCCAAACGATTCTCCTGTAACTCTAGCATCCTCTAGGTAAAACTCATACTTGTATTTCAAAGCCCTTTTACCATTCAGCGAAGAATTCGTTTCCTGCACAGCCAACACAACTCCTTTTGTTTCAGATACCGATTCAGCATCATACTTTGAATCTTGAAAATCAACACTAGGCAAAAAAGCCATTAATATGATCGTTGGTACAAATAATACAAACAATCCCATTGTAACCAACTTTCCTGAAAACAATGTCTTCACTTTTAATCCAAATGGAATTTTATTCAATTGCTTCACTTTTTGCATTTCTTCCTTTCTCCTTATTCCCTTCTCTTCAATTCAACCTTTAAGGATTTTCCTTCAGTATTGGTCCAAACCCCTACAATACTTTTGTTGTCATCCGATACACTTAAACTAAACTCTCCTGTATTATCATCATTCTCATTGTACTCACTTAAAACAAGCCCATTATCTTTCGCTTCTCCGCTCAAGTGAATTGTTCTGCCTACATTATTGTACAAATAAACCCCACTCACATATTCATCCGAATACTTATCAAGCACCAATGTAATAGGATACTTTCCAGCAATATGACCGTAGAATATTTTATCAGAGTAATGCGTTTCAAAATCCCCAGGCTTTTCATCGAAAAGAAGATTCAAACCATACTTCGACAAAAGCGGCTTAATCAGTGAATATTTCATTGTATTTTCAAAATCTCCAATAGCATCCAAGGCTCTCATGGCATGGTTCGAACATCTTCCACGATAAACAACCAACTCCTCTTTCTTTAAACAAAACTCTTTTGAGAAGCTATATTCTTCAATTGTCTTTATACAATCCTCATAAATGGAAACTTCATCATAAGAGTCTTCAAGATCACTTTTTAAACTCTCAATTAAGCTTTCATCATTTGATGCTTGAATTTCTTTATAGATTTCCGAAATCCCCTGGTAAGAAGATGCAATAGCAGCCTGAAGACTCAACTTCCTCTCATTATTGATCATCTTCTTAAAAATTTCATAACCATCTACAGTAAAAAGATCCGGCAGATAAACCACCTCTCCATTGCGCAAATCAAAATTCTCATGATCAGTAGAATAAGAGCTATAAGCCCCCATAAACTCTTCATTCAATTCAACTGACAAGAACGCCTTATTATTCTCAATAATTCTATAATCAACCGATTGCCTCCCATGAAAACGATCTTCTTGTGGCCAATCCTTTTCAAACACATGCTCTTTCTCTTTCCCAACAAGCAGACCAAGTCTATTCATCTGAAGAAACTGATTAACAGCATTCGACACCTTTGAATCTTCCGAAGCCCCAAAAACAGGAAAGGATGATGTCATTCGATTATAAGCATTTTGCTTACGATAAACCTTCTCCACTTTCAATTGTGCAATACCTACAGCAGAATAACACAACAAAACCATTAGCATTAAATTATATTTCATTCTATTTAAAATTATCAACTCATCCCATTACTCAAATTCTTGCAGTTACCTCCCCTTCTCCTTTCTCCTTATTACTTTCTCCTTATTACTTTCTCCTTATTACTTTCTCTTTCTCCAACATCAAAAGAGCAAATACTACAACACCCAAGAGCGGATAAAACAGTGCAGCAACACAAGCCAAGACCACATGCTTCAAATTCTCCTTTCTAAAGTCTACAATCAACAAAACAATCACAATCAGGCGAATTAAATAATTAACGAAATTAGGAATGCTTTGAAGCAAGTCATAAGTTGCACGATCTAAAGAATCCAATATGAAAACATTAACATAGATCCACGGTATTACAAATAGAGATGAAATGATTAATAAAATGATATACTTATTCAATACTTTCAATAACTTACTCATAACGATTATATTTAACCAAACCCATTTTCTCATAGGCCACAACAAACAGAAAGAACAACACTCCCATTAAGGATGAAAAGAAAGTCAATACCAGAATAGGAATGGATTTGATATTTTCTTTTTTCATTTCCTTATACAACAAAACCACAAAGGCAATATTGATTAAATACTCTATTGTCGAAAACAAGAATCCCGTTCCTAAACTTTTCACTATTCCCCCTGGCAATTCCCTTGACAATAGATCTGGCCAAATCGTCATTATAACGTTGGGCAATAAATGAGATAGAATCAACGCAGACACCAATAAAATGGCATACTTTTTAATGTATGGTATCATATTTTAGCTTAAATTTCGTCTATATTCTTGTCCGCCTTGAATTCCGCCAATCGCCTCCATCACCATTTCTTGTTCCAAATCACTTTTCCAGCCCATTTTCGACAATTCATGCTTTACAGCCAGTTCATTTTTTCCTTTCACAAAATGATACATTGCATAATCAATCACCTCAACAGGTACTCTCTCGATAGAAATGTTTACGATAGCAGCAACTGTTCTTAAAAATCCAATCAAGTATGATAGGCCAATCTGAATAGCCCACGAAACAACAAGACCAATAGCACCAACATTCATACTTTTGATTGTTAAACCTTGTTCCATGCGCAATTTTATAAATTCAAAGAATCCAATCGGATCATTTCCATACCTTGTCAGTACAAGCTGATACTGAAACACCTGATTCATCAAAAAGGTAAGAACAATCCCACCGATCAACACATATTTAATTTTGCCCCAATCAGTATAATTACCCTGTTTCATTAAAAGCTTCAAAACAAATGCAAGACTAACGCCCACGCCCAATTCAAATAAAAAGATCACGTACATTCCTTCAAGCGACAACAGCGCAATCACAAATGCCAGGAATAACGATACAACACCAACTCCAAGCAAAGGCACCCATAACTGTGGCTCTTTGTATTTTTCAGGAACAGGCAAAGATTCAGGCACTTCATAATCATCCCAATTGTCCTTTCTCTCAACCTCTTTCTCAAGCTCAACAAGTTTGTCAGCATCGTAGTCTTTCAAAACTTCATTAAAGGCGAAAATAAACAGCTTCACTCTTTTTGAGTTTTTACCCATATCCCACATTTCATTCCCAAGCGATTCACTCTTTACCTCTACTTCGCCCGAATGATTGGCTTTGGCAACAATACTATGTGTCGAACTTCCAAAGCTATTAGCCCTTTTGGCTTCAATCTGATGGTCATCAAAATAAACAAGCTCCCAGTCCAAAGCTTCAAAAGCCATTTTCGCAATCTCAACAAAAACCCTTGCTTTTATCCCTATCCTAAACTCTTCTTTATACTTCGGCGTAAAAGCAAACGAATGCTTTCCCTTTATATCAGCTTCAAAATCTTTATACTTCTTATCCATTTGTGATATCTGTTTTTTTAATTAGCGGTGAATATTCCTTCAAACTCTGACATAAACATTAGCTCATTCCTTTGCATAGATTCTAATCATTCCTCCAACTTTTTTCATGCCATGCTTCATCACTGCTTTAAGCGGAGGAACAACAATTATTGAATCAACCAATTCTGGATTAACAGCATTAAAACCATTTGGTCCACTTGCTTTATCATTAATAAACACATCAGGATTGGCTTTAAAATAAAGAATAGGAAAAACTTGTTTCATAATCACTTTCTTAGGCAATCTTGTTTGAATCACATACAATCCCCCCTTGCCATAATCGCCCATGAACACACAAGCCGAATCTGGTTCAATAAAAAAGCTTTCTACAATATCACTTTCATTAAAATCTTTCAGGAATTCTTCTTTCGATAGATTGATAAAATATCCATCAACAGCCACAATCGGCACTTCTTGCGAATATGCAATAACGGATACAAACAAAAATAAAATCGTGTAAACTTGTTTCGTAAAATTCATATGCTAATTATTTTCAATCATTCTGCTCGGTTAAAACCTGTGCCTTATTACTCACAACCCTCTTTGCAATAAAATCACAAAGCACTCTTCTCATGCCACTTTAACATCTCATCCCCTTCTAACCCTAACTCAATTTGTTGCGGTCAACTCCCCTTCTCCTCGAGGAGAAGGGGCTGGGGGTTGAGGTATTTTCCCAACACAAAATCAAACAACTACTCTTCTTCATCCAAATCAATTAAAAAGTCGATGCAAAGCTCAACTGTTTCTTTTTGGTCATTATACCCCCAATAAGTTGGATAGTAACCATCACCCCAACCTGATGCAAACATCATAACATTCATTTCTGATTCACCGCTAAGAACATGGTTGTTCCAATCTCCTAAATCTCTTGAATATTGATGCGAAGCAGAGTACTTCTCAAACTCCTGAGCCAATAAATCATCGTAATAGTTTTGATCCGGATTCTTTTCATAGAACTCATCCATCTTATTCAGATACCTTACATTGGTTTCCTCATCAAGAAAACAAGCCAAGCCAGCATCAACAGGAAAGCCAAAGTATTCACCATCCTTTATACTGCTTAAATCATCAATCTTCATATCATCAGTCACAGCAAGTATCCAGCTTGTAGCTTTCTCTGCTCGGAACTTAATTTTAGCAAAAGCCACTCTGTAATGTTCAGGTTCAACTTCAGCAATATAAATACACACAGGATATGTACCCGGATGAACCGTACGAGAAAACGGCTTTATGCTATGAGTAAAAAAAGGATCGCTTGCTATAATTCTACCTGTAGGCAAATGAATATTTCCAATCTCTATTTCCTTCAGCTCATCCGAATTCGAATCAGACAATTCATAACGAATCTCCAAGTCGCGATGTGCTAACTTCTGTTTTTTAAATAAATCGAATAATCCCATGTTTTCTGATTAGGACTAACACTGCGTATATGCACAGTATGCCTTTGTTGCACCTGCGGCAGGCATATTGGTTATATACATTATAGGCAAGCTTTATATTTTAATTAGTTTAATCACGTCTTTGTTAATAAATGGTCCTCCTGGGTAATTTTTTGTATAGTCAAAACTTAACCAAATACCATCTTCATTTTGTACTACACCAAAATCATCGTCATAAATATCAGTGAAAAGCTTATTTAAAAGAGGTTTAACTTTCAAATTGAAATCGTATTTATTTTCAGCAACAAGAACCACAGGAAAAGCGTGTTGTTCAACCCAAACTATCCTTGTTTTTCCACCTACTGCTTTTATACACGCTGACATTAAAATTGAATAGTCATCACAATCTCCAGCCATTGAATTTAAACTTTCGGAAGCTTTTGCGTAATGCTCTACCTCTGATGGGTCTGAAACATATTTCCATGAACCATTAATTGTTTTAAATACAGAAAAATACCTTATAATATCTCCATAGTTTTTAAACAATTCATCTTCATTCTCAGAAAAATATTCAATCGATGCCTTATTCGAAAACTGTTTAATTTCAGAACTATTATAGTCAACTGAACTTACTAAGTCACTTTCGACACTTAAAACAATAGCTTCATTAACATCCTTAATCAGATTTGGATTGTTCTCAAATTTCTTTTCTACTAATGATAAATAACTTCTAAAAGCTTTCTCATAAGTTAATCCTCTTTTGTTAAAATATTGATTATATCCCATTTTCAAAAGCATGAAAACTAATAAACCAAATGCAAACCTTTTAAACTTATAAACAATGAAGTATAATACTAAAGCAAAAATAATAGCAATCACAATCATTCTGGTCTCTATCGATTCAATAGGTATCCACATTAGATATTGGTAATAACCAACGACTAAAGGAATAGCTATAACTAAGGCTATTAAAAGCAGAACAACATGTCCGAAACAACCTATACCATTTTTGTTCTCCTCAATAATTGTCTCATTTTCTGATTTATCCTGTATATCACACTCTAGTCTATCGTTATATTCTAGTTCTTCGTTGCAAGAAGGACATGTGAATTTCACACGTTTACCAGTTGGTACGTTAACTTTCTTTGAACACTTTGGGCAACTAACTACTTTTTTTTCTGTCATTTATTTTAAATCTATTGTTTTTATTAGGTTGTGTTTTTAATGTTTGCCAACGGTAAATTGTATAAGTAGTGGCAAATTGCGTGGTATTTTTCTATCGAATCCCAATGCAGTTTGAGTGGGCTACAAACCATGATATTTACTACATTGCCTATCATTCTTTAAACAAAATGTTAGCGTTTCGTATTTTATTTATTTGAATAATCCAATAGTCTTTCATACCCGATAATATCTAGCTCAATTCCTTTATCCTCTTTGTCATAATTTAGATGGATCCCATAAAGCATTTCCTCTCCATTGCTATCCATATCGTATATTTGATGTTGAATGTTTAAATCCCAACTTCTTCCAGTCCAATAGTAATCTTCTTTTATGTCTTGTTCTTCAATACCAGATAAATATCCTTCTCCTGCCCTATCAGTTCCATAAATTGAGGTGAGTTTAAATACAAGATTATTTAATACAGTAACACTCGGGTTATTTATTTTGGAACTACTTAAAAACACACTACTTGTAGACTTAGACTCTTTTGTTGAGGTAAAAATTCTTACCACTGCTTTGTCAAAAAAATCAAACTCTGGTTTTTCTAAGATGATATGATGGTCAATAAATTTACCTTCATACTCGCCTTCTGGATATTCTTTTAAAGCATATGGTAACAAGTCATAAAAATCATTCACAATAAGTTCCGCAATTGATTTTTCTATTATTTGTTTGAGTGGTTTGATATTTACCTTAAAAACTAATTGTCTTTTAGGTGAAACTAGATAATTGAGATGGAATGACACATTATCAAAATACCACATATTAAAGCATTGTTCTGATATAACTTTCGATTTTCCTTTGGCAATTCTTTTGATATTATTTAAATCAAAAAAAGGTTTACGTCTCTCATCGTCGTAATTACCACCTCCAAGCTTTTTACATAAACTATTGTAAATAAATTGCACTTGATTTGCATCACGAGTAGTGGTGAAAAGGTTGTAATCACGTTCACCATTTTCATATATGTGAATTTCTAACTCCTTAAAGGTCTCAAAATAATTCACTTTATTTTTATAGTAAACTTCAATAACACCAGCTTCTTTATCTTCTTTTGAAATTGGAATTCCAAGCTTTGTTATTTTTTGAATATCCCACAGTTTTAATTTAAGCTGATTTAGTACTACATCTCTTTCGTGATTATATAAAATAGCTTGACAGAATGTTGAAATCGAAATATATCTATCGTCATTAAAAACGTAGTCATTTAGTAATGACGTCGATTCCCACGGTACTTGCTGTCCGCCAGACAATCTAATTAGTTTATTTCTAACGTTTTGCAGCACTTGTATTATCGTTAGATTTGGTGTAAGAATTTCATCGATTAGAACAGAAGTATAAAGACCATTCTCTCCTTCACCGTCAGATGCAGTTTTATCTGGAGCTGTTGAATATGCTATTAAAGTTCCATATGGTGCACTCATATATGATAATCCTTCAACTGTTTGTGACCGATTCCAAGACCTTTCAAATGGATTATTTCTACATGCATCAAGTATGATAAAATTAGTTTCATTTATTGAATCACTCATTAAAGAAAGAATCTGATTCGCATTAATACAATCAAATTCAACTTGATTCTCACTTAAAGGATTTGCATCAGTTGGAATTAAATAATTTAATCCTTTTACTTGTATTCCATGTCCTGCATAATAAAATAAACCAGAGTCATATTCATTAAGATTCTCACCAAACTCATTAAGTGCCAGTTTAAGCTCTTTATAAGTAGGATTCTTAAGCACAACTGTTTCAAACCCCAATTTTGACAAAACATTGTCCATAGAGATAGCATCATTTACAGGGTTTTTCAATTTTGAGGCAAATTGATAATCAGAGATTCCTATTAACAATGCTAATCGTTTGTCTTTTTCCATTGTGATTCTTTATTAACATAGACACTAACTTCTAAAATGTGCACCAGCGCACTTATTTTTCTCATCTCAACTTAAAAAGCTGAAAACAAATACCAAATCGGTCAGCATCATGCACCTTTCCTTCGGTATATTCTCATATCCCTTTTGTTCGTGCAAGGAACAAATCCTTTCTAGATTTTCTTTTCTCAAAACTGCCGAACTCCCCCAAATCTACCAAACCCCACCCTCAATTCAAAACTTATGCTCAACTAATTTCACTCACAAATCTATTGCCCATTCAAATTATCCAGTTAAACCAAATCAATCCAAAACAATCCCAATTAAAATACCCACAAACGCCCCCTAATTGCAAACAAAATACAAAAAACAACAAGTAAGTTGACAAACAGAGAAAATACATTCACACCAACCAAATACACTTTCATCATGATTAATTGAACTTTAGGATGACCAAGAGTTCATTTTTGGTAAAAACACACCCAATCCATCAATTATCATATTTTGAATGATTCTAAACAGCATTTGTTTAAGTTTTCTTAATATTATCTAGAACAGCAGTAAATTCAATAAATGCAGGTTAAACATCTCAACCTTTTAAAACCTCACACTCCAAATTTATTTTGTATTGTTAATTATTCTTTCATACATTCGATATGAGTTTAGCTAAACAATACGATATATATTATCAATTTACTGCATTAGCGAAGAACAAGAGAAGGATTTGTGAGAAGGAAATGAATGCATAATTAATTGCGACCCCTTACATGACTGACAGATCAATTTAAAATTGATCCAAAACAAATTACACAGTCATTTAGACCTCTTACTCATGTTTTAGATACATTAAATCAATTTACAAGTACACTTACACGTGCTACAGGTACACTTAACCTGACAATCAGTCCTCTTCATCATTGTCCAGATCCATTTAATCTGACAATTAGTCCTCTTAACGGTACTCCAGATACCCTTAATCAGTTTACAGGTACACTTACACATGGTCCAAATCCAATGAATTTGTAAATCCGCCTGCTTCATCATTGTACAGATCCATATGATCTAACAATTGGTACTCTTGCTTTTACTACAGATAATCCTGATCAGTATACAAGCACATTTACAGGGAATCCAGGTACTCTTAACTTGTAAATCAGTCCCCTTCATCGTGGTACAGATCCATTAAATAATACAATTGATCCTTTTAATGTTAGTACAGATGCTCTTAATCAGTTTACAACTAGCCTTACACGAAGTTCAGGCATATCTAATTTGCAAATCGGAACTGGCATTCCATATATATTCTCCCTTTAAACCTTAGGCAACCACTGCTTCCATAAGGATACAGGCAACTGTATCAAACTACTACCCTCCTCACACTTTTGTGAGTTGAATACCAATTTACTTTCTTAATTTCCGGTAAGTGCTAAAAACAACAGATCACTTATTGGACAAATTTTAAATAAATGATCGCAAGACAATCAAGTAAGCTAGCAAGCTATCAACACCTCGAAGAGGCGTTGAACGACAACCAATCGGTATTCGAAACCGATGAATCTACAAAAGCTCAAATCATGGTATTTACAGGCTATCATACCAGATTGCGCACATTACGTAACGATTTGAATGAGCCAACACAGTGGATCACCAAGGCAAAGCGAGAATTGTTCGAAGAACTTTCAGACAATTCCAAGCTGGTAATCGTAGCGCTAATACGTTTCGCCAACGATACCAACAACCAGGAGCTGATCAATAAGCTGGATACCATACAGGAAAAATTATTAAGAACCTCTCAAAGCATACGTCTCGATGCTGCAGGACAATTGCACGATTTGGCACTTGAAAACCAAACCGAATTGGCCAACTACTCTATTACAGCCGAATTCATCACTGCATACAAGAAGTGCATAGATGATATCGAGGACAAAAATGCAGAGAGAATTCGCATCAAAGAACAGAATAAGCTCAACAAAAAGGAGTTTGAAGACTTGATTCGAACTACCGATATCTTTCTGAAAGAAAAGCTCGACTGGTCTATCGAAAGCTATCGTGTTTCTCATCCCGATATGGTAAATGCCTACTTTAGCGCTCGCAAACTACAAAAGGCTAACACCTCCCACATCGATGTACGGGGATTTATTGTAGACAAGGTAACAGGATCGGCCGTTTCCTATGGTAAGGTAAGTGTTGTTGAGAACGAAATGCAAACCAAAATCACCGAGAAAGGAAACTTCACGTTCAAGAATTTCCCTGAAGGTGAATTCACGCTTAAGATAGAAAACATCAATTTCGAAACTACAATGATTACCATTCGTCGTTACAGCAACCAATACCTTAACATTAAAGTAGAGATGCAGCCACAACCGGTTCCGCATCCAGCATAAAGCAAATATCCTTACTGATATTAAAATTAATAATTGTAAAGCCAAGGCATCCCCTTGGCTTTTTCAGTAAAATAATTTGTAAATGAATAAGCTAAGCTCTAAAAATGATAAACATAGCATTTGCACCCTCTTTACAAACTTTAATGTCACCTTCGGGCATTTATCAAATAAAAAGATAATTCTCAATCGGGAGCCGCCAATCGGACGCGAGTCGGGGAACACCGTAACCATGGAAGGGCGAGCAGTATCCGATTGGCTTGACCTTTTTGCTTACTTTTCTCATCTAAGGAACCGAGCTATGCGAGCTCATGAATACCCATGAAAATTATGAATGAATAAAAAAGTAAGAGCCCGTCTGGCTTGAAGACAAAAACAAATCACATTACCGTCGCAATAAACACACCACACAAAACAACATTCCCAATTGCGACGATTCCATTTAAAACACATTAACCCAGGGCGGCCGTCATTATCACTCCCTTCCCCTGGGCTATATGATCTTTACCCTTCAGGCAAAAGCAATAAAAATATCAAATAAAAAGATAATTCTCGATCGGGAGCCGCCAATCGGACGCGAGTCGGGGCACACCGTAACCATGGAATGGCGAGCAGTATCCGATTGGCTTGATTCTTTTGCTTACTTTTCTCATCTAAGGAACCGAGCTATGCGAGCTCATGAATACCCATGAAAATTATGAATGAATAAAAAAGTAAGAGCCCGTCTGGCTTGAAGACAAAAACAAATCACATTACCGTCGCAATAAACACACCACACAAAACAACATTCCCAATTGCGACGATTCCATTTAAAACACATTAACCCAGGGCGGCCGTCATTATCACTCCCTTCCCCTGGGCTATATGTTCTTTGCCCTTCAGGCAAAACCAATACTCAAAGAATAATTATTTCTTTCTCCAAACCGTTATTTCCGCTACCGTATGCTGAAACTTACGCGATGTTTCCCTTATCACGAAAGGCACATCTTTGGGTTCTTCCACCATTTCAAACTGATCAGATAAGATATCCTTCAAGCCCAGAAGCGTAGAGTAAGGCTCACCATCTTTTCTGAAGCCACCAATCCAGTTTTCAACTTCTGTAAACTCCTCTAACCAGGTATACGGTGAAGTCAATACCAACAAACCATCCTTATTGATTCTTTTGGCAATCTCTTTCAGGAATTTCTTCGGATCATAAAGTCTGTCCAGCAAGTTTCCTGCAAAAACCAAGTCGTAACCCGAATACAAAGTCTTCAAGTTACAAGCATCGGCTTGATAAAACTCTACCTTATCTCGATATTGGTCCAAACCAAAATCACTCAATTTAAACTCCTGGTACGAATTCAGTTGCCCCTCCTCTTGTCGGATGTAATTTAATTTCCCGCTCTCTTTAAGCTGCGTACCAATTCGGATGAAACGAGCTGAAAAATCAAGTCCCGTAACATGGTCGAAATACTTTGCCAGTTCGAAGGTCATGCGTCCGGTTGCACATCCCAAATCCAAAGCATTACTTCTCTTTACATCCTTTATATGACTTTTGATCAAACCAATACACGAAAGCGCATAATTTTCTACTCCAAAGTATTTTTGTCCGTACTGGAACTCACAATATTGCGATACCAACTCATCCGTTTCATAATAATCCGATTTGATTTCTACCTCCTCTTCCGATTCGATATATCGGAACCCGGCATGCTGAAAGAAGTGACGACGAAATGCGTACCGCGAATCCCGAATCGCAAGATTCCCCGTTGAAATCCACGATCCTCCTTTTATCAGGTTGTGCTTGGCATCAAAAGTAGGAGTCGAAAAATCATCATAGAAAGGATGCACCTCAAAACCATCTAAACCTGAAATCGGCATTTCGGTCCATTGCCACACATTCCCCACCACATCGTAAAAACCAGCCGCTTCGAATTGATCTACAGGGCATGGTGATGCATAATACTCCAGATTGATGTTTCCAGGCGCTTGCTCCCATTCCGGTTGATCCGGAATTTGCACCCTATCGTAAAGACGGTAATACTCCGCTTCGGTCGGCATTCTCAGTTTCTTTCCCACTTGCGCCGATTTCCAATTGCAAAAAGCCTTGGCCTCTAAATAATTTACTTCCACTGGCCAATTCCATGGCATTTCAACCTCCTCACTCATCAAACGAAGCTTCCAATGTTCTCCATCCTTCAACCAAAAAAACGGATAGCTGCACTGCTTGTATTGCACCCAATTCCAGCCCTCTTCGGTCCACCATTTTTTGTTTCCATAGCCATCATCATCCACAAATGCTTTAAACTCCTGATTCGAAACCAAGTACTTCGAGGCATTAAAAGATTTGATTTCAGATGTAAAGCTTCCAAATTCATTGTCCCAACCATAAAGGGCATCATCGCGATCCTTTCCAATGCTCACCTTCCCTGCCTCTATTTTTTGCAATATATTTTCAGGAGCCACAGCACTCTCTGTGCAGCTTTCAAACAAATCAATTTGTTGAACCTCATCAATAGACAGCTGCCTGATCAATACCGATGATGTCTCGATGTGAATACGTTGATGCTCAATCCCCATTAAAATTACCCAAAATTGAGATTCCCAGTTGATAGGCATTTGCAGGGGAAGTTCAAGAATCAGATTCTCGATGATTTGCCTCACTTGCATGCGATATTGCTTCACATCCTCCAGCTTAGGCCAGTCGTAATGCTGTTCATTCAAATCGTCCCACGACATTTCATCCACACCAACCGCAAACATCGATTCAAATTTGGGATTCAGCCTCTCGTTTAGAATTCCCGCCAGAATCAACTTGTTAATGTAAAAGGTAGCCGTATGTCCAATGTAAAATATCAATGGATGGCGAAGCGGATCAGCTCTCATGTAGAAAGCCTCCTCTGTTTTCAGGCTATCGTACAATCTATCATCCAACTCCCAGGTGACTTGAAAATATTTTAAAATCTCCGCCCTCTTTTCCTCAGGCCTTCCCTCGTTTAAAATTGGAGATTTGTTTACAAGGATGTCATTATTTAGTAGAATATCTTTCTTATTTTCCATTACAAATTTCATTAAGCTTAATACTCATCTGAAGTTAATGAAAAAACAAGCCATCGCAAATCAAACTCACAAACCCCTACTCATTTAAGAGAAAATTAACAGTTCGAAAACAAAGCAATCCATTATCCATCGCACCAAACAACACACACAAAACAACAATCCCAGTTGCGACGATTCCATTTAAAACACATTAACCCAAGGTGACCTCCTTTACCCTAGGCCATTAAGATATTTGCCCTTCAGGCAAAACCCGTTTAAACAACGTTTATTTATTGCACCAACAGTGACATTCAAAAATTTGTTGGGACCCATAGACGAGAAAGTCGTAAAGAACAGCCCGTCTGGCTTGAAGACAAAAACCACATATTTTTTCGTATCTTAATAAAAACCAACACAAAACAACATGACCTACATTCTCTTCATTATCATTGGAATCATTGCCGGCTGGCTGGGCAGCATCATTGTTAAAGGAAAAGGCCAGGGACTTCTCATCAACATGATCGTAGGAATCATCGGAGCCTTCATTGGTGGAAGCATTTTGGATCTTCTCAACATCAACATGCCTGGCTTTTTTGGAGTTCTGGTCGCATCAACACTAGGGGCCGTTGTTTTAATTTGGCTCATCAGCTTAATTCGAAGGTAAGCCTCATTTCTCAAAAAAGTAATCCGAATCTACCTTACAGATCCGAACGGCATATTTCTCATACCAATCTTCCTTTCCTCGTTTCTGTGCAATTTTATGCGCCGGATGCTCCTGCCATTTCTTAATTGCCTCCAAACCCTCCCAATACGAAACCGTTATACCCAATTCATTTCGTGCCGATTCCACTCCCAGGAACCCTGCCTGTGTTTGAGCCAGATCTATCATTGTATCAGCCATTTCCGAATACCCATTGTCTCCTTCTGCCCTTACCGATGAGAAAATCACAGCGTAATATGGCGTTTTAAATGTCTTGGCAATCATTGTTCTGTAAAATTTGTTTTAACCACTTCCTTATTCTCTTTATTCAGCATTTGCTTGGGAATACAATCCTTAATGGTACCAATCACAGAGGTCAGAAGATTCTTTCTCACCTCGCTTTTCAGTTGAATCAAACTAATCTCCCTTACCTTATCACTTCCTTTGATCTCTTTCAACAAATCCTCCTGATCCGCAGGAATCATTAATGTTGCCAGTTCAGGAACAAAAGTAATTCCGCCTTTGTATTCCACAATTCTTCGCAAAGCATCTATATTATTGCTTTCATAAACCAGTTCACTCTCCTCTTTTTTGTTTAAAGAACAGATATTGCTTACCTGATCCATAAAACAATTCCCTTCCTTAAGCATCCATATGCTGTTATGATCTATCTCATCAATGCCAATTTCATCTTCTTCAAACAAATCGTGCTTATCAGATACATAGAGATAGAACTTCTCGTAAAAAATCGAACAAACTTCCAAATTGCTCTTCAGTTGAATTGGGGTTGATATGATTCCTCCATGCAAACTACCATCTTTCACTCCTTGTAAAACCTCTTCGGTAATCATCTCCTTAACGGTGAGTTTCAATTTCGGATAGCGCTGATTGAGTTCATCCACAAACAAAGGCACCAAATATGGCGCAAGGGTTGGAATAATTCCCAAACAAAGCTCTCCCTGAATGTCTTCAGATAAATTCACAGCAAAATCTTCCAAATGCTTCGATTCTGTAATCAGCAACTGTGCTTTCTCCAGAAAAAGATTTCCATTTGTGGTGGGTTCCACCTGCTTTCTGCTTCTGTCGAAAAGCTTTATTCCCAGTTCATCTTCCAATGCTTGTATTTGCAAGCTAACCGCAGGTTGCGACACTCCCATAAACTTGGCCACCTTACCATATCCTCCTAGTTTTTGCAAAGCCAAAGCATATTCAAGCTGTTTTAAGGTCATTCTTTAATAATTATTTTTAATTACAAACCTAAATTTAATTAAATTATCTAATACCACTAACCAATTATCGACAATGTCCATAATTTCAAGCAAAATCTACTTTTATTAAATGGTAAAAGATAAAAAAACACGAATTGTTTATAACTTTGAGGGCTCTAAATAAATCGAACAATAAAGGCATTAGAACTTTATTCTTCAAACTTTGAACATTATACTGTATCCATGAAAATAGGTATTATAGGGGCAATGGAAATTGAGGTTGTAAGACTTCGAGCATTATTGTCGGATAAAAATGAACAAAAAAAAGGCGGTTTTGTTTTCTATACTGGAAAGCTAAACGGAAATGATATTGTTCTGTTACAATCAGGCATTGGAAAAGTAAATGCTGCAATTGGTGCGGCAATCATGATCGATAACTACTCTCCTGATTTTGTAATTAACACAGGTGCAGCCGGAGGATTTCCTGGTGATTTAAAAGTTGGCGATATTGTAATTTCGAAAGAATTGATTCATCACGACATGGACTGTACTGTTTTTGGATACAAAACCGGTCAAGTTCCTGGGATGCCTGCGAGCTTTGTTGCTGATGAAAAATTAATCGATTTGGCTGATAAGTGCATTCACAAATTGATTGATGTAAAAACCAAGACAGCAACAATTCTTACCGGCGATCAGTTTATGAATAATCCTGAAGCCACTAAAAATATTAAAGATACCTTCCCATCTGCCGAAGCTGTGGAAATGGAAGGTGCTGCAATCGCTCAAACTTGCTTTCAATTCAAAGTTCCTTTTGTTGTTATCCGATCAATTTCGGATATTGCAGGACAAGAGAATGCAGTTGAGTATGAAGAATTTGTTGAAACCGCTGCTGTAAACTCAGCAAATATGGTTGTTGAAATGACCAAAGAATTAGCAAAATAGTTTAAATAAAAGAATATGGAAAAGATAGATAGCTTTACGGTTGATCACAATAAATTAAAAAGAGGAATTTACGTATCAAGAAAAGATCAGTTTGGTGACGAAACCATTACAACATTCGACATCAGAACCAAATTGGCCAACCAGGAACCTGCTATGGATATTCCTGCAATGCATACCATGGAACATCTTGGTGCAACCTTTTTAAGAAACAGCAAAGAGTGGGCAGACAAAACAGTTTACTTTGGCCCAATGGGATGTAGAACTGGATTTTACATTATCTTCCATGGAGATCTAAAATCAGAAGATATTATTGATGTTACCAAAGAAATGTTCGATTTTATGGCTGATTTCCAAGGTGAGATACCAGGAACCAACAAAATTGAATGTGGTAACTATGTAAGCCACGATCTAACAGTTGCAAAATGGGAATCGGATAAGTACAGAAAAGAAGTGCTTTCTAATCTTACTGAAGAAAATTTGAATTACCCACAATAATTCAAACCACATAAAAAAAGCTAAGGTCGTCATTCACTGACGACCTTTTTTATTTCCTAATTTTCATTAAATTTATGGAAAATGAAATTGCATTAATCCATGAAAATTACAGGTTTTCGATTCTTTATTATTACTGCTTTAATACTACTTATTCCTATTTACAGCAATTGGAGATTGTTATTGAATGGTGATAAAACGGAAGGAATCGTTATTAAAACCAGTAAGGACAATATGGGGCAACTCTATTCCATTTATTCCATCATTCAATATGAAGTTAAAGGTAAAAACTACCAATTAAAAGGATTGGAAAATGTTGAATACCCGCTTGGGAAAAATTTTACCATACTATTTGATCCTAATAATCCTAATGATGCAATTCTATATAATTTCAAAGGCATTTACTTTAATCGCTCGACCTCTGTTGCCATTGTCATGTTCGTTTTGTGGGTAGCTTTTTATTTAAGCTTTAGTCCCAAAAGTGATAAAAGAAGATCTCAAAGAGAGAAGTTCAACTCCAATGGAAAACTCTCCCATCACAAATTAAACTAAGCCCTTGCATTTCATCAGATAACTAATTTTCAATCTTTTTAAGATTTGTTGACATTTAATTGGCACGCATCTTGCAATTCTGTGATCGACTGCAGTAAAATTATTTGGGTTAGAAATATTATTTAATAGTTATGAAACGAAATACATTAACATTAATAGCGATTTTAATATTGGGAGCAATCTCATTTTCAAGTTTTGCAGAAGGAAAAGAATTAACCAAGCAAGAAAAGAAAGAACTTAGGAAAGAAAAAAGAGCGGCTCGAAAGGCCGAAAGAAAAATGTATAACAGCGAAATGCATAAAATAGCCTATCAAGCATTAAAAGATCTGGATTTTGTACTGGAAGCAAATACTTTATATGGAAAAAGAGGGAAAACAATAATGGTTTCAGACCACTTGAATTTCATCTCTGTAGATAAGGATAAAGCAGTATTACAATTGGCTTTTATGGGTTATAGAGGTCCCAATGGATTAGGAGGTATAACACTTAACGGAAGAGTTTCCAACAAAGAATATTCCACAGACAAACATGGAAATCAGTTTTTGAAATTTAATGTATTGGGAGCAGCTCTAAACGCGGAAGTTAGAATTACCCTTAATGCATCAGGCAATACAGCCGATGCATATGTAAATGCTAATACATCAAGTGGTAAGATCCAATTTCGCGGAAGCCTGGTACCAAAAGTTGATACCAGAACCTACAAAAGTGGATTCGATATTTAATTGACATTAGTTTACAACTTTAAAACCGTTCTTTTATAAAGCAGCGGTTTTTTTGTGTACAAAAATCGTTAAGCCCAATTTTCAATTCTATCTTTGCAACAGAACAAATTTTTAAAGAATGAATAAACCTGAACTATTACTACCTGTTGGAAATCCTGAAATGTTTCATGCTGCCGTTAAAGGTGGAGCTGATGCTGTATACCTGGGATTGCGTCAATTTAATGCACGTGGAAGAGCATCAAACTTTACAAGCTCACAACTGCTAGCACTCATTAAAATTGCAAAGAAAAATAACATCAAGGTTTATCTTACTTTAAATACGGTAATTAAAAATGAAGAATTACCCGACTTGTTGGATACTTTAAATTTAATTCAGAAAACTGGAATTGATGCCATCATCATTCAGGATTGGGGCGTATACTACCTGGTAAAAAAGCATTTTCCTAAAATTACGGTACATGCAAGTACACAGATGGCTCACCACAATTCATTGGGAGCTATTTACTGCAAAAGCAAGGATTTCGAAAGAGTTGTAATGGCAAGGGAATTGACTCTTCCTGAATTAAAAGAAATTCGTAAGAAATCTGATATTGAATTAGAGATATTCATGCATGGAGCTCTATGCTACTCTTTCTCTGGCATGTGCTTATTTAGTAGCTTTCTTGGCGGAAGTGGTGCAAACAGAGGTTTGTGTGCCCAACCTTGCCGCAGGTTCTATGAAACAGGAAAAGAGAAAAGCTACGTCTTTAGTCTAAAAGACAATCAGGCTGTGGATGTATTGCCTGAGCTTATGAAAATGGGTGTAGAATCCATTAAGGTAGAAGGAAGATTAAAACCAGCAGAGTTTGTATATAATGTTTCAAGAGCTTATCGAAAAGTAATTGACAATAACGACTTAAAAACAGCCAAGGAAATTCTCGCCTATGATATGGGACGTGAGAAGACTGGTTATTTTCTTGCCGGAAATGTAAACAAAGCCATTACAGAAAATACAAATACTGGAATTTTGATTGGTACTGTTGAAAAGAGATCTAGAAACTCTGTTATTTTCACCTCCTCTCATGAAATACAAATGGGAAACAGAATCAGGTTTAAGCAAAAGAATGGTGAACCTCAAAAAGCCGTTAAAGTAAAGGAATTTAAAGAACTTAGCAATGGTACTTATCAACTTGAAATTGGAAATGTTGTAGCTGAGAAAGGCGACCAGGTATATTTGGCTGGAATGATGCAGGAAAAATTTCCCAACAAGTTCCGTGAGGAAGGTAAACCACTCAAAGCTAACATGCATAGAACTGAGAAAGCTAAAATTTTAAACTCTTTAGGAAAAAAGAATATTCCACAAAAAGAGCAAATCTATGTTCGCATTGATTCCTTAGCCTGGTTGCGTAAAGTAAACTTAAACGAGCTAAACTATTTAACACTTAACCTTAAAAAATCGGAATGGGAAGAGTTGAAATGGGATGTTCCTTTTCTTCAAAAGAATGCAAACAAACTAATTATTGAATTGCCAAAATTCATTCAGGAAAAAGATTTGGAATTCTACAAGCAGCTTTGCAAAAAAGCCATGCGAAATGGATATCAGAACTTTATGCTGAGTCATCTTTCTCAAAAGCTATTGCTTCCAAACAAAGCTCGCATTTCTTGCAACGAGAATGTTTACCTGTTTAACGATGCTGCAATAGCTCACCTGCGAGATGAAAAAATCAACCTATTCTGTCATCCACAGGAAAATGATCTGGAAAACTTGTTGAAGAGCAATGATCGTTTTGGAATTGTTCCCGTGTACTTCTACCCTCAATTATTCTACTCACGTATGCCAGTTAAAACGGTAAATGATGAGTTAATTGATGATATGCAAGGTGAATACAACAAGGAGCTTCGCGATGGAATGACCATTGTTTATCCAAAACACCCAGTTACCTGGATGCAACAGAAAAACAACTTGTACAAGGAAGGATTCAGAAGATTTTTAATTGACTTGAGCAATGAGAAAGTATCATCAAACACTTTTAAAAGACTGATGAAGAACTTCCAGCAATCAAAACAAGTACAGCCATCAACCAGCTTTAACTTGAAAAAAGGACTGAAATAATTAATTACAAATTAAGAATGAGTAATTGCGAATTTTGCAAATACCTTTGACATTAGATCTAATATTTCTATTACAATCGTAATTCGTAATTGCCAATTCGTAATTAAATAAAACATGTTGCTAAATGGGTAAAAACCCTTAGTAAAGACAGAGTTTTTTTACTATTTTGGCGATCGAACAATTTTAATATTAACACTAAACCTAACAAAGTGAAAAAGACGTTCCTTTATTTACTTGTAGCAGGTATGGCATTTACAGCCTGCGATGGAAAAAAAAGCGAGCAAAAGACTGACAATCCGTTTTTTGCTGAGTACAACACTCCATATCAAACTCCTCCGTTTGATTTAATTAAATTCGAACATTTCGAGCCAGCTTTCATGAAAGGTATGGAAGAAGGTCGTGCGGAAATTGATGCAATTGCAAACAGCAAAGAAGCTCCAACTTTCGAAAACACAATTTTAGCATACGAAAAATCAGGTGCTTTATTGGATAAAGTAGGAAATGTATTCTACAATATTAAAGGATCGGAAAACAACGATTCTATTGCTGCATTAGCTAAAAGATTATCTCCAATTACAACTAAGTATTATGGTGATATTAGCTTAAACGAAAACTTATTCAAAAGAATTAAGGCAGTTTACGAACAAAAAGATCAACTTGAACTTTCTGTTGAAGAACAAACTATGCTAGATAAAATCTACAAAGGATTTGTTCGTGGTGGCGCTAATCTTCCAGCTGACAAGAAAGATCAATTGCGTAAGATCGATGAAGAACTTGCTTCATTAACTCTTCAATTTGGTGAAAATGTATTGAAAGAAACCAATAATTTTGAATTGGTTATCGATAATGAAAAAGATCTTGCTGGTCTTCCTGCTGGTGTTGTTGCTGCTGCTGCTGAAACTGCAAAAGCTGCTGGCAAAGAAGGAAAATGGCTGTTCACTACTCAAAAGCCAAGCATGTTACCTTTCCTACAGTATGCTGATAATCGTGATCTTCGTAAGAAGCTTTACATGGGATATGTAAACCGTGGTAACAACAACAACGAGTACGACAACAAAGAGATTGCCAAGAAATTGGTAAATCTGCGTATTCAACGTGCTAAATTATTCGGATACAACAACTATGCAGAATATGTTCTTGAAAAGAACATGGCTAAGAATCCTGAAAATGCTTTCAAATTATTGAACAAGCTTTGGAAAGCTGCTCTTCCTAATGCGAAGAAAGAAGTGAAGGAAATGCAAAAAATCATCAACAAAGAAGGTGGTAAATTCAAGCTAGCTTCTTGGGACTGGTGGTACTATGCTGACAAAGTAAAGAAAGCAAAATACGATCTTGACGAAGAAGAATTGCGTCCATATTTCGAAATTAACAACGTTCGTGAAGGTGCATTTGCATTGGCTAATAAGCTTTGGGGTGTTAAATTTGTTGAACGTAATGATATTGCGAAATTCAACCCTGAAAACCAGGTATTCGAAATGCAGGAAGCTGATGGAACTCACATTGGTATTTTCTATATGGATTTCCACCCACGTGCTTCAAAACGTAGTGGTGCCTGGATGAGTTCATTCCGTAAACAATCAGGTTTTGGTACCGATAAAGAAGTTACTCCAATCATCATGAACATCTGTAACTTTACTAAGCCTGTTGGCGATACTCCTGCATTGTTAACTCCAGATGAAGTTGAAACTTTATTCCACGAATTTGGTCACGCTTTACACGGATTCTTCTCGAAGTGTAAGTACAACTACCTTTCAGGAACTTCTGTATCTCGTGATTTTGTAGAGCTTCCTTCTCAGGTAATGGAAAACTGGTGTTTCGAACCAGAAATGTTAGCAATTTACGCGAAGCATTACAAAACTGGTGAAGTAATTCCTGCTGAATTGGTTAAGAAAATTCAAAATGCTGGTAAATTCAACCAAGGATTTGCTACTGTTGAGTATTTGGCAGCTTCAATGTTAGATATGAAATATCATACTTTAACTGAACCATTGACTGAAGATGTAATGACTTTCGAAAAGAACTACCTTGAAGGTTTAGGTTTGATTCCTGAAATCTACTCAAGATATCGTTCAACTTACTTCAAGCACATTTTTGCTGGTGGTTATTCAGCTGGTTACTATGCTTACATTTGGGCTGGTGTTCTTGATTCAGATGCTTTCCAGGCATTTAAAGAAACTAGCTTATTCGACAAGCAAACAGCTAAATTATTCCGCGACAATGTATTGTCTAAAGGTGGTACTGAAGACCCAATGGAATTGTACAAGCGATTCAGAGGTGCAGAGCCAAACGAAGATGCTCTATTGGTGAAGAGAGGATTAAAATAAAAATCGCATTTAGCAATATTCAATATAAAAACGACTCACAATGTGAGTCGTTTTTTTGTTACCCATTATTCAATGATAATTTTTAATGGGTTTATTCCTCGTATTCTGCTTTGGTGATATACATATTCAAAACCTTCTGTTGCATGGCCTCAATCGGATATCCTTCTGGCTCTAATACAAAATTCATAGCAATACCATCCAACATAGAAGTCAAAAATTCTGTTTCCATTTCCGGATCGGCAGCTCCAGTTTTACTGAAATATTCATTCAGTACATCAAATTTCATACTTACAATTTCATCTAACTCTTGCTGATACAAAGGCAAAACTCCGGGTTGTAATCTTAAAGCATAAAACAGCTTAAAGAATTTTAAATTCTTCTCGATAGAATCAACGTAATCATTAATAAAGAATAGTAATTCTACTTCCTGAAGATCTCCATCTTCATTTGGATCCAAACCGTCGTATAATACATGAACAGCTTCGTCCACTATGGTATGCAGCAAATCTTCCTTGGTTTCAAAGTAAGAGAATAATTGATCTTCTGAAATCTCGGCAGCTTTTGCAATTTTTGCTCCTTTTGCGGCAAAATACCCCTCCTGCACGAAAATCTCTAAGGCGGCATTTAGGATCTCCCTCCTTTTCTCAACATCTTGTGGTAATATATTTTTAGAAGCCATAACAACAATCATTTAGATGAAAAACATCGGTTTTTACCTAAGTTACAACAGAAATTCGCTTACTTCCAAAAAATTATAATCGCAAAAAGACATTCAATCCTCTGCAATAGGTTTAAAACTCATGTATTTTATTGATTTTTTTGAGAAAATGTAACATACTTGAACTCGTACAAGTATTTTTTTCACAAAACGGAACGTACGACATCCGTACGGCATTTCTGGTTGGCCGGAAGTGCCATACGAATCTCGTACAACACTTTCGGCTGACCAGATGGCATATACTGAACTCATACGAGCAATTTTGTTCAGAAGATATATCGTACTAAACTCTTACACTACATTTGGTGAACCAGAACTTCCGTACGAGAGTAGCACAAAGGATTTTTTTGACCGGATAACTTGTACCAGACTCGTACACAACATTTGGTCGACCGGAAGCTCTTTACGAGTGTAGTATAAAAGATTTTTCAGTTTGGATGGCACTTACTAGGTTCGTTCACTTGATTTGGTTGCCGAATAACTTTTGTAAAACTTATAAAGTTCAATTACATACCCAATTCATTGCAGCTTTAAGGCTTGCAAATGGTTTTAATTTCGCTTCCTTCAATTTTGCTTGAGCTATTATAGGGAATACAGTCTTTTTAGGTGTATCAACAACAATTGCCAATTTAATATTCTTATAAATTCCTTCATTGTTGATGTGTTTGACAACAATCTCCAGGTCACTTAGTTTAAAATTCAAATTGGCTGATTCAAAATCAGTAACAATACCAATTACATTTTTACAAATTAAACTGTCTCTCATGTGTAAAAATGAATCCAACACTTCATGAATCTCAACAAAACCATAAAAACTTCTGATTATTACACAGGAGTTTTTAACTTCTACTTTGTCATATACTACATCTGCCATAAATCAACATATAAAAAAGAGGATACAAATACTTGTACCCTCTGATCATTACGTGATTAAACCGCTTAGGTTTCCTAAACTACAATTAAAACCTAACCTTTAATATAGATATTTACTTAACTGTCCTGCATCTACCATGATAAAACGGAATATCATTCCACCAAGCAAAATAAGGAAAGCAGGAAAAGCAACCGGGATTTTCTTCCCTCTCAATTCCATAATTTCCAAAATGGCTGGAACCAGTAATCCCAGTACAACTACTCCGCCCCAGAAAGGCAAGGTGTATGCTCCTCCAAGGAATAATTGAGCGGCTTCAATTTGAGCAGCATTACTAGCTAAAAATCCCATAAACAGGTGAATAATAAAGAAGATTTCTATTCCAATCAATATCAAATCAATTTTACTGAACAGCGTTCTTTCCAAATGATCTTTCGACATACACATGATAACCGCAGCTCCTGTAGATAGCCCAGACACTAGGAACAAAGGCCCTAAAATAGATGTATTCCACAATGGTCTTGCATTAAAAGCTGAAAGCAATATTCCAGTATAAATTCCAAGAATAACTGATGATACAATCATTACCCAAGCCAATGGCTTACGGTATTTATTCACTTGCTCTTCTATAAATTCCAACCATTCTACTTTGAATTTCCAATTTGGTACTAGATCTCTCCAGTAGGCAACACACCAAACTATTGATAATGGTGTAACGAGCATTAATACCCATGCTCCCCATGACATTGGGGATTCTAATCGGATAGTAGTATACAATTGCCAGAAATACAGCTTGTTTTTTAAATCAAGGAATAAGGCAAATAAACCAATTACTAAAATTGCAGGCACCAAGAAAGTAGCTTTCCGAACTGCTGTTGGAAGTTCTTTTTCTCTACCCAAAATGGTGTAAAGTGCTGCAAAAAACAATATTCCTGCGGCCAAACCACCTAAAAACAAATACAATGGAATTTCCCATCCCCAAATTGCCAAAACAGGATCAATTTTTGGATTCATTCTTCCACTTATAATAATTTCTTCGTTCATAATTTGATTGTTTTTAGATTCCGTTCATCAGAATTACCCCAGCGCAAAAGAATTCTGACAAACGGAATCCGTTATAAAACTTGAACTTGTTAAAACCTGCCAACCAACCACCATACAAAAACCAACTTGAATAGGCTGATCAACATTATCTTGAATATCATTAAATCAGATAGTAAACATGTGGCTTTGTTCCAACCTCGGGAGCCAACACTTTCCAATCTCTGTTTTGTAACAATTGATATACTTTGCTTTCCTTATCATCCAAGTCGCCAAAGTACATACACTCAGTTGGACAAACCGATACACATGAAGGAAGTTTACCTTCTTGTAGCCTATGGTGGCAGAAAGTACACTTATCAACAAATCCATCGGGATGAGAATAACGAGCATCGTAAGGACAAGACTGCACACAAGCACCACAACCAATACATTCATGGCGAGTAACTTTTACCAATCCTCCCTCTTCGTAATGACTTGCCCCTGTAGGACAACATCTTACACATGGTGAGTTTTCACAATGATTACAACGCTCCGATCTTAATTCGATACTTACATTTGGAAATGTACCCTTTGCATGTTCAATCACCCAATCGCGACAATACCCAATTGGCACACGGTTTTCGTTTTGGCAAGCTACAACACAGTCGCTACAGCCAACACATTTCTTTGTATCAATTACCATTGCATATCTCATGATACTACCTCGCTTTCTGGTTTATCGGTTACAAAACTTACAAAGTTACCACGCATTCCGGTTCCTCCCATTACTGGATCAACCATTACATTCGTAATCAATTGAGAATCGCTTATTCCTTTACCAAATGATCTCTTTAGTTTCTTATTGGCTCTACCAAATCCATGAACCATATAGACATTGTCTTTACCTATTCGTTCCGTTACTCGTACTTTAATAGGAAAGTCTGAAACTACACCATCCTGATTCTTCAACCAAACTTCCTGACCATTCTCCAAATTGTTATCGGCAGCAACAAAAGGATTTACCCAAAGACTATTCTCACTCATCAACTCATTCAAATTTGGGTTATTGGCAGTTCTGCCAAAAGTATGCATTGGTGCTCTACCGTAATTCAAACGATAGTATCCAGTTGGTGGCTCAGGGTGTGGTGTGTAATTTGGAATCGGATCAAATCCTTCCATTTCCAAATCCAATGAATACAGTTCAATCATTCCTGTAGATGTACCAAACTCATGATAATCGTCCGCTTCAATAAACATTGGAGTTTTACGTTCCATTTTAAGAACTCCCTTTTCTTTCATTTCTGCTAATGAAGAACCCATTTGCTTCAATTGCCAATCAATTACTTCACCATAGCTTTCATAATTGAAATGCTTCGATAGTTTTAATTTCTTAGCTAATTTTCTAACAATCCAATCTGATGGTTTTGATAGATATTTTGGCTTAACAGCAGGAACTCTTACCGCCACATTTGGGAACCTGTTCGGAGACACTCGCATATCATCGTAACGTTCCAAATAGGTGCATTCAGGCAGAATAATATCTGCATAACCTGTAATTTCCATAGGCATTGTATCTACCACTACCAATAAATCAAGATTCTGAATTGCCTCTAAGGTTCTCTTGGTATCAGGAATTGTTGAGATTAAATTCGTACCTACAACAAACCAACCTTTAATCTTATAATCAGATTCATTATTAGGATGAGACATATCCACAAATACATTTGCTATCGATGATCCTGCCAATGCATATGTACCATCCAAATGATCTTTCCAGGTCCAGTTTACAGGTGGATATCCAGGGTGTGGATAAGAAGCTACCTTTGCTTTTTCCGGGAAATAGAAACCACCCTTTCTTCCCCAGGAACCTAACAATGCATTAAGCATGGCCATTGCTCTCAATCTTTGTGTATCATCGCCGTACCATGTTACATGTCGTCCAGGATGAATTAAAGTTGCTGGAGCATGGAATGCCATTTCTCGTGCTGTCTGTCGAATTACATCAGCACTAATGCTTGTAATTTTTTCTGCCCACTCAGGCGTTTTGTCAGCAACATGAGCCTGCAAATCTTCCAGGCCGTAAGCATATTGCTCTATATATTTCTTATCGTATAATTCTTCGCTAACAATTACGTTCATCCATGCCAGAAGCAAAGCGATATCAGTAGCTGGTTTAATCGGCAACCAATACTTCGATTTACTTGCTGCTGTTGATAATCTTGGATCAACAGTAATAATTGTAGCTCCACGATCAATGGCTTTCGACATTTCCTGCACATGAGAGTTGTGCATGTTCTCTCCAATATGATTTCCGATTAATACCAGGCATTTGGTATTCTCAAGATCGACTGGTTCAGGAGAGTTGATATTTGATCCGAATGTAGTATTGAACCCAACTTCACGTGGACCACGACATTGTGCATAAGAAGGAGCTGTAATGTTTTTAGAACCAAAAGCTTTAAAAAGTTTTCCAAAATGTGCACCACCTGATCCATGTTTGAACAAGGCAAGACTCTCTGGCCCACTTTCTTCCTTAATTTCATTCATTTTTTCTGCGATAAAGCGGAAAGCCTTATCCCAGCTAACTTCCTTAAAAGTTTGTTTTCCATTTTCTTCAACTCTCATTAAAGGAGTCTTCAAACGATCAGGATCGTTGTACATTCCTAAACCGCCAGTACCACGAGGACAGAACCTTCCGTTTGAATGCGGATCATCCTCATTTCCTTCTATTTTCCAGATTTCACCTTTTTCGTCGGTGTAAACCCAACCGGCACACTTCCAGAAACAAACTTCGCAGTATGTTGGGAAGCGCTTTATTTTCGAAGCATCCATTGGTTCAGCAGCATTTACTTGCCCTATCATGGCATTTAAAAGCGGATTGGCCAATACCAATCCTCCTGCGCCAATTGCGGATAACTTAATAAATTCTCTTCTCGATTTGTTCATCAGATTGTTGTTTTATAATTGAACTGATGCTGTTAGAACAAACACCTGTTTATTCAATTTCGTTGAGTCTTTCAACTTTCAACAGGACTTAAAGCCTCTACAATTTCTATTAATTTGTGTAATAGCAGAATAGCTTAAACTCATACCCCCCGAGTACGAAGGGCATGAATTGAATTTATGAAAAGAAACTACTTTTGAACAGTTTCAGTAGCGGTCCACTCAAATAGAGCACCGTCATATACTTTTACTTTAGGATAAGCTAAAGCCGATTTTAATGCCATGTAAACCACACCGGCACGAACGCTAGATTCACAGTATAAGATAACTTCCTTATCCTTGGTAATACCAGCAGCATTGAATAAAGCCTGTAATTCTTCTTTAGACTTCAACTTGCTTTTGCTAGTCATAACCTTTTTGAATTCAAGGTTAATGGCATTTGGTATGTGTCCTTTAGGCAATTTTGATTCCTTAATTCCCTTGTACTCATCAGCTGAACGAACATCTACAACAACAGCAGCTGAAGAATTTGATGCTTTTTTCACCTGTACGATATCAGCAATAGCAGCCTTATTAAGAGCTACATTAAAAGTTGTTGCTTTTCTTTTAACAGGATTTTTGGTTACCGGCTTACGAGCCATTCTCCAGGCTTTCATATGTCCGTCAAGAATTTTCACATCTTTTGCGCCTAAATATTTCAAAATCCAGTATACACGTCCTGAATATTTCCCAGATCCATTATCATACAAAACAATTGTATTGGTATTACTAATACCTTTCGCTCCTAGAATCTTAGCAATTTCAGCAGTTGATTTTAATGTACTTTTGGGTTCAGCTTTGTAAAGATCCTTGTGATTTACATGAATTGCGCCATCAATATGAACCTTAGCGTAATCAGTAGCTTTACGTGTACTCACAAGTACTACATTATCATTCCCTTTAATTTTCAAGAATTCCTTAACTGAAATTACATCTTGAGCAAATGTCATTTGAATGCCTAAAAAGCAAACAAAAACAAGTAATAATATCTTTTTCATAATCTTTAGTTTTTAACAGTTCAATGAATTATTGGGAGCCAAATTGGCTCCCTTGTAATAATTTTTAAAATTTAACAGTTACCTGCAACATGAAAATATCGTTATCAATTTCATCGGCTCTTTCAGCACGATACACATAGTTTGCCTGAATTTTTGTCCAATCGTTTAAGAAGTAGTTTAAACCATAAGTAGTACAGAATTCTGTATTGTTACCCATATCTTTATCTGAATCAAAAAATTCACATTTAAATACTGGCTGCAGGTTGTTTTTAAACTTGTACATTGCCATGATAAATCCACCATCGCGCTTAACACTACCTTGATGCAGTGTTAGCTCTTCGCCACAACCACCACCGGTTGTATAAGATCCAACATCTTTACCATACAAGTATTCAGCTTGCAACATAAAAGCTCCTGTTTTGTACTGAAGGTCAGCACCCCATCTGGTTCTTTCATCATCTGGCATGCCAGCTGTTGCTGAAGCTGATTCTCCATACTTATAACTTGCACCAATTTTGAAATTCTTGTGAGGATTTACCACCACACGTGCAGCATAATCTTTCTTTTTATTGTCATCCTTATCAAACAATCCGTTACCATTGGTTACGGCAACACTGTATTGGAATAATGTAGTGTCTGATCCACCAAGAACCATAAAACCACGGTCGCGATCAGGAGTTGCCAATTGCTCAACTACTCTTGAACGGTTAATTGTGTGCAATTTGTGACATGGAGTGTTTAATTCCAATGAAATAGGCGACTTGAAAGACCCCATAGAGATACGAGCGAAATCGTAGCGTGAATAAGTTACAAATGCATCCAACAGGTAAGCATCTCCATCATGTCTTTGGTTATCAGGACTTGCTTCCAGCACTACATAGTAACTGATATCATAAGGGATTTTCCCCATTACACCAATTCTAGCTCTATTAAAATCAAAAGTATTGGTATCATCATTTGCAGCATTTTCGTTATACTGATATTTAGGTTGAATAAAACCAAAAACATTAACTCCCTCATCTGATGGCTCATCACATCCTTGCGCATTTACCAGCATAGGAATACAAAAAGCAAGTGCAAATAGTAATGCATATAATTTTTTCATGATTATCTTTTTTTTAGGTTATGGGAATTATATCGGTGAAATACAATTCCCGATATTCGGTTAGTTGTATGAATATATCTTGTTCCTGTACTAGTTTACTAATGGTAAATCAGTTGTTGGAGCAACAAACTTATGGCTCTCTAATGATGGATAAATCATTTTGTTAGAACCAAACTTTAATGATACAGCATCATAACCAAGTACATTTAAATATGCCGTAATCATAGAAGAAGTTTGACCTGTCCAACAATAGGTACAAATTTGAGCACTTGCATCAAGATTAGCCAATTCACCACCTTCTATGCTTAATGGTTGAACTCTATATGCACCAGCAATATGCCCGTAATGGTCAACATCGGTTTGCGCCCAATAGTTGTTTATGAAATAGTTCGATGGTGATGTCAAAACATCTGTAGCATTAACACCTTTAAATCCATTCGTTGTCATAGCAGTTACTCTTTCCTGAAGAATATTAGCTCCATCAGTATATGTTGACATTACGCTTGGGTAATCGAAAGATTGATTGCTTTCTACAGCAGAGGTAACCCAATTTGAATGACCTTCGGCAACTGCACCGTTGGTAGCACCTGAATTACTTTCCCAAGATCCTGATAAAGTTGAATTCCATCCACTCATTCCCCATTTTAATACCTTAGCGTCTGTGTATCCGCTTAAGCGAAGTGCAACTACTGCATGAGAAGCTGTTTGTCCTGTATAACAAGCTACCAATATTGGCTTTGTTGTACTTGCTGCATCTGATACAATATTTCCTAAAGTAGAATTGATTGCACCTTCGATATGGCCGGCATTGTATGCATCTGCAGATCGAATATCTATAATATCATAAGTTGAAAGGAAAGTTGCTAAGTCAGCCTGTGCCGGAGCTCCTGTAATCCATCCGGTTAAAACATCCGGTAAATCAAGATCATTAGCTACCAGGTAATCGGTTAAGGTTCCAAAAACATTTGTTGGTGTAGATGTAACAAGCGGTAAATCAACGGTAGGAGTAACAAACTTATGGCTTTCTAATGTTGGGTAAATCATATTATTTGAACCAAATTTCAACGAAACAGCATTATACCCAACAACATTTAAGTATGCTGTAATCATTGATGAAGTTTGACCTGTCCAGCAATAAGTACAAATTGTAGCATCAGGATCAAGATTAGCTATCTCATTGTTTTCAAGACTTAAAGGTTGAATTCTGTATGCACCGGCAATATGTCCATAATGATCAACATCATCTTGCGACCAATAATTATTAATAAAATAATTAGATGGAGTAGTTAATACATCAGAAGCATTAACACCTTTAAAACCTCCCAAAATCATTGCATTCACTCTCTCTTCAAGAATAGCAGCTCCACTTGTAGCTGTTGTATTGAATCCAGGATAGTTGAAAGTTTGGTTGTTTGCAATTGCAGGAGTAGTTAACCAATTTGCATGACCTTCACCAACAGCACCATTTTCGGCACCTGATTTTCCTTGCCAAGGTCCTGATAATGTTGAGTTCCAACCACTCATCCCCCATTTTAAAACTTTTGCATCTGTGTAACCACTCAAACGAAGAGCAACTACTGCATGAGATGCTGTTTGTCCTGTATAACAGGCAACCAAAATAGGCTTAGTTGTATTACCTGCAGTATTTAAAATATTCTCCAATGATGAATTAACTGCACCTTCAATATGACCAGCAGCATAAGCATCTGCAGATCGAATATCAATAATATCATAAGTATCAAGGAAAGTAGCCAAATCAGCCTGCGCTGGAGCTGCTGTAATCCACCCAGTTAAAACATCTGGAAGATCAAGATCGTTAGCAACCATGTAATCCTTTAAGGTTTCAAAGTTTTCCGATAGATCAGGACCTGGTTCAGGGGTATAAACATCATTTTCTTCCTTACAAGAGGACAGAAATAATGTCGGCACCAATGTAAAAATAAAGAAATACTTCATTAATTTTTTCATGACTCAATAGTTTAGATTTGTATTAGTTTAGGTTATAATTCAGGTTAGATAGTTCAAGTTTAGCATCCGCCGGAATCTTCTTCTTCGGAGGCAGCATATTCCATCCCACCTTCTTCAATATTATCTTCGCTGATTTCGGGATAAGCTTCGTGCCAGCCATGCCAACCTCCACTTATTACCTTTACATTTTTGTAGCCCAATTGCTGTAAGCGCAATGCTGCCAATGGACTGCGGTTACTTTTCTTACAATAAAGAATAAGTAGTTCCTCTTTTTCCGGCACATAAAGTCCTTCCTCATCCCATACCTTTTCGCTTCCAATTCTGAATTCAAGAACACCACGCGGAATAGAAACCGAACCAGGTATATAACCTTTATCGTGTTCCTTAGGGAGTCGCACATCCAATAGTACATATGGATCTTCACCATTCATTAAGCTGTGAAAATCACTCACAGATATCTCAGTAACATTTTTACGGATATCAGCTACCATTTCATCAACACTTTCGTAAGACTTAACAGGACCATTTGAATCGCTGTTACATCCAACTAAAGCAATAAGGCAGATAAAGAAAAAAGCCTTGATTGTTTTCATAGATTCAATATTTAAGTTCAAAAACTGTAACATTTTGATAAGAATTATTAATTTTGTGCACCTTTAAAACGATTGCAATTATTTTGTTAAAAAAATCTTTACCAGATTAAATACTGTTACAATTGGCTGATTAAAGATTTATTTCTCTATTACAATATTACAGGATTCCTACATCCAATTCGAGAAAATCATACCGCAATCCCTCAACCCGGAATTGGTAATTTGAAACAAATAATTTGACGTCGGAAAGATGTTTTCTTGATCTATTACATGTTTTTTTCTGACTTATAACATGTTTTTATACTCTAAATTTGTATATATTTACAGGACTAGATACAAAAACCAAAACCCCCTAGGCCTATGGCAATGCCAGTAAAAACAACCTGTTGCAAAGAATGCGTCAGCAAATCTGCTTGCTTCAAAGAACTATCTGAAGAAGAACTAGTTCTGATCGACCAAGGACGCTTCGAAGTCACTTTTAAAAAAGGAGAAGTAGTATGCAAGCAAGGAATGCTTGCCTCACATTTGATCTATATTAAGAAGGGATTTGTAAAATTATACATCGAAGGAGGCCATAACAAGAACATCATTTTAACTATCGAAAAGGATGGCTACATGATCGGATTACAGTCTCTTTTCGGTAATAGTGTTTTTCATTACACGACGGTGGCTTATGAAGATACTTCCGTATGTTTATTCGAGATGAGTACCATTAGTAAAATCATTGAACAGAATTCTGGATTCGCTTCAAAATTAATTGCTCGCTTAAACGAAAATACCATTCGCGGTTACGGACGATTGTTCTGTTTGACCCAGAAACAAGCAAGTGGACGATTGGCAGATATTCTTCTTTGCTTGTCTGATCGCCTCTACAAAAGCAATAATTTTGAAATGGCCTTATCACGAAAAGACTTGGCAGAAATTACTGTGATGTCTGTAGAAAGCCTTTCTCGTGTAATCAAAGAATTTAAAGAAGATAAAATCATATCCTTAGAAGGAAGAAATCTTGAAATTTTAGATCGAGAAAGATTAGAACGAATTTGTGAAACAGGATAATCTTCTTCAAGATACAAAAAGGGTTCTGTTAAGAACCCTTTTCTTCTATATCAACTTTTGATCTTTTAGTGTTTTCTTCAACCTTTCGTGTCGTTTGTTAAATTTATCCTTTAAAATATCAATAAACTGCCTATACTCTTTCGTTTCCAGAATATCATCAAACAACGGATCATCCTCCAAAAACATGATCACCCACAAAGAATACTGATCTTCTTCAGCAAATAGATTCAGTTCTTTAAAGGCTCTTTCTTGATCTCCCTCTTGCACTGCACAAACTGCCAAACTTAAATGCTTGTATATTGAACTGTGTGTGTTCGCAAATTCCCGATAGGAATCAAATAGCAATTTGGCTTCTTGATATTTGCCCACTTTTGCATATACATGAGCAATTTTAGAATCCTCACCTGGGTAGATATCTAATTTCCGATCCTTTCTGGCTTTTACAAAAATGCTGTAGTACTTATAAGCTTCTTCATAGTCTCGTTGAGCGTAACAAACTTTTCCTATTTCCTGCAAAATATCCAATCGTGTCTGATCTTTATTCCAGGCAGCAATAAGCAGTTGTTTCGTTTCATTAAAATCTTTGTTTTTTGCCAACAATATATATGCCTTTAAATATTCAGAAAATAAATTAGTCGGATTGTGATTCAGAGATTTGTTGATGTACATCTCTGACTCCTCTATAAATCCAGATTGTATTAACGCATTACTAACATGTAAGTAAATGAAACTGGCTGTTACAGAATCATTGGCCGCAATGTTTAATTGTATCCCTTTCAATGCATATTCCAGATATTTCTCAGAATTAGGCATATAATTCGCATAGAAATTCGACAGGTAATTTAAAACGTAAGCAGAATTGGGATTATACTCTAAAGCTCTTTCAAAATAAGGCACTGCTGCTTCATTTTCTCCCTTTGCCAAATACGATAAAGCCTTTGATATCAAACTCTGATAATCCTTGGAATCATAAAGCATGGCCTTATCAGCATTGACAACAACCCTATCAACGTATACTTTCTCAGCTTTAAAAATGTCTAAATAGTAATAACCAATTGACTTAAATGCATATGCACGAGCAAATTTATCATCCAATTCAATTGCTTTATCAAGGTGAGAAATTGCCTCAAGCAATACTTCTCTCTTTTCCTGTCGCATTAATTCCAGGGCTTTTAGATACTCGTCATATGCCTCGAGATTATCCGTAGGTGTTTTGGCTATTAATGATTCCTCTTCAGGAGTAATAATAGCTTCCACGCTTGTGGCAATCTTTTTGGCCACTTCCCTTTGCAGATTAAATATATCTTTTGCCTTTCGATCGTACTGTTCTGCCCACAAATGCTTATCGTTACTGGCTTTAATCAGCTGAATATTCAACAAGATCTGATCTCCAATTTTCTGACCACTTCCCTCTACAAAATAACTTACACCCAATTCCTCCGCAATTTCTGGAATCGTCAGGTTTGAATTTCTATACTTCTCAACCGATGTTCTACTAATTACCCTAACATCCTTAATTTTCTGTAAATGATTCAAAACAGATTCCATCAATCCATTTACAATATAAACATTGGCTGAATCTTTACTATCGTTCTTAAATGGAAGCACTGCAATTGACTTATCCTCCTCTTTGTGATTAAACTGAAATGGATTTATAATAAAATAAGTTGACACAATACTCAGTATAACAGCTAATGCAATAATTACACGACCTTTGCGCTTTTTTGGTTTCTCTACTTCAATTTCATTCTCTGGTGTTTCATGTTTGCCTTCTTCTCCTGGAGGATATCCATACAATTCCCTATAGCACTTTATAAAGTATGATGTGCTGCTAAAACCAACCTGATAGGCAACTTCAGATACATTAGAATCTCCGCCTAATAAAATATCCTTCGCATTTTCAAGTCTGATTTGCCTGATAAACTGACTAACGGAAAGATTGCATTGCTTTTTTACTTTCCGTAGGAGATTAGAACGACTCATTCCTATTGCATCAGCCAATTCGGAAACACCAAAACTCTCATTGGATAAGTTTTCTTCAACAATTTCCTTTAGCTTCAATAAAAAATCATTCTCTTCAAATTGGTTCGTTGCCATTATAGTGGGATAAAAGGGTCATCAATAATTCGTGAAAAAGATACAAATAATATCAACATCCTGACTTAAATAATTCGTCTGTAATTCCACCAAATTGGGGCTTAGTAAGCAAGGCTTGCATCATATTTTATACATGTGCGTCATAATTTACACTGGTTGTCAAAAGCTTATACACTTCGATTTTTAAATCATATGACCTGCATCACGATTTCCCAGACCTTTACATCAGATAAATGTTGAACTAAAAATCAGTAAAAATGAAAGCACATAAATTATTAGCATTTGGAATGTATTTCCTATTTGTATTGGCAGTTTATTCATGCGAAAACAAGAATTCTAAATCATCAGACAGTAAATCAAATACTGCTGTAAAAGTAAAAGCTCCTAAAACCGATATTCATGCAGCTACATTCATGGGTAAATTAGAAATGGTAGAGCAACACATTGCAGCTGGAACAAATTTAAACAGCAAAGAACCAATTGGTGGATCTACTCCTTTAATTACTGCATGTTTATTTGGCAAAACTGAAGTTGCAAAAGCTCTTATTAATGCTGACGCAGATTTAAGTATTAAAAACAATGACGGCTCAACCGCACTTCATGTGGCTGCATTCTTTTGTAGAACCGAGATTGTTAAGGCGCTTATTGAAAAGGGCGCTGATCAGAGTATAAAAAACAATGCTGGTGCAACTGCATTGGAAAGTGTTTCTGCTCCATTCGCTCAAGTAAAAGGTGTTTATGAATTCTTTAATAAGGAATTAGGTCCTCTAGGCTTAAGGTTAGATTTTGAAAGAATTGAAAAGGCTAGACCTGAAGTTGCTGAATTATTAAGCAATCAGGGCTAAGCTTAGAATTAATTAAATTGGAAAATTATACTGATATAGAATCATTCTTCGATTCTATATCGGTATTTAAAAACACAAATCATGACAACGACAGAAAGAAGATACGATATAGATTGGTTAAGAGTGATTACCATAGGATTGTTATTGATTTACCACATAGCAATTGTATTTCAACCTTGGGCGCCATTTATAGGTTTTATTAAAAGTGAAACCTCAATGGAAAGCATCTGGATTCCCATGTCAGCACTGAATATCTGGAGAATACCTTTACTATTTTTCGTTTCGGGAATGGGCGTTTGCTTTGCCATGCGCAAAAGATCTGGAGTACAATTGCTTCAGGAACGTAGTATTCGAATATTAATTCCTTTTCTATTTGGGATGCTTTGTGTTGTACCACTACATTTTATAGTTTGGCAGCATTATTACAATCAGGATATAGAATATATGGCAAACCCAAGTCACTTATGGTTTCTGGGGAATATATTCGCCTATGTATTGATATTATTGCCTCTGTTCCTCTATATGAAAAAGAATCATTTCGTGATAAAAAGTTTGTTGAATAAAATATTCAAAACACCTTTAGGATTACTAGCAGTAATAATCCCTTTTGTATTGGAAGCCATCCTAATCAATCCGAATCCATTTGAAATGTATGCAATGACTGTGCATGGATTTGTTTTGGGTCTGTTAGCATTTTTCTTTGGTTTTGTATTCATTCTGGCTGGAGAAACCCTTCGAAGAACTTTGGTCAAATGGAAATGGCTCTTCCTATTTCTTGCTGTAGGTTTGTATACAAGCCGTTTGGTAGCTTTCGAATTACAAGCACCAAACTACCTGATGGCAATAGAGTCAAACATATGGATTTTTGCTGTATTTGGATTTGCTTTCCAATACCTAAACAAAGCGAGCAAAGTTTTGACTTACCTAAGTGAGGCTGCCTATCCGATTTATATTCTTCACATGGTGATGCTATTTGGTGCATCTTACCTGATAATTCCTTTGCAAATGCCGGTATTCTTACAGTTTGTATTTATCAATCTGATCACATTTACAGGATGTTTTGCATTGTATGAGTTTGTAATTAAACGAAGTATTGTATTGAGACCTTTGTTTGGTTTGAAAATAAAGTTGAAACCAAAATTAGAATTACAAAAACAAATTCCGTAATCTCAAAAAGAATAATGGAATCATATTACGGTGCTCCGCACCTAATGATTTGGTAATATCTTAGCATCTATAAATATGACGCAACTCCGTTGCTTGATTCTATATCTTGGTGCAGAGCACCATGATCTTTATAGAGAAAGAATTATTATATGAAGAAAAGGTACAGAGTACCGCAATATATTATAATCAATGCAATCAGTAATTTCACCATGATGAGTGAAGTGATATAAATCAAGAGTTAAAATTCGAATCCAACCATATATAGGGGCGTTAGCCCCGACATCTTCGTAATTGTTTTGTTACCAATTGCAATATAGGGGCGCTAGCCCTGACATCTGTTTATTCCATACCAATTATTCTGCATTCAGATATCAGGGCTAACGCCCCTATCCTATTCATATGAACTATTTTGCTACTACTAAGATTACAGGGCTAGCGCGCCTTTTTACTTGATACTCTCACTCACAGTGTTATTGGTAATCTCACTGTGAGTGAGAATACCAAGTTGTAGTGCTATTTATTCGGAATACGAAGTACTGCTTGCCTACTTTGCGTTAGGGATTGAAGTGGATACCCCACAGCGAGGAACGAGCGAGGAGTAGAAACGGAAAGCCCGACCGACGAAGGAGGGAACGCCCTAATGAGAATATTAAGAATGAAAAAAGCTCAGGAAAATCCCGAGCCTTTATATCTTAAATTGAAATGCTTGTATTAGAACAAGTTTTCCAATAATGAATCTTCAACCAAGTTTGGAAGCGTAACTTTTAGGTCTGGACGACGTTCCATTTCGCGTTTGATAGCGAACATGGCCTCATCGTTTCTGGCCCAACTTCTTCTTGCAATACCGTTGTTCACATCGTAGAACAACATGTTCTTCAAGCGAGCATCAGCTTCAGGAGTTCCATCAAGCAGCATACCAAAACCACCGTTGATTACTTCTCCCCAACCTACACCACCACCATTGTGGATCGATACCCAGGTTGCACCTCTAAAGCTATCACCAATTACATTATGGATGGCCATATCAGCAGTAAACTTACTTCCATCGTAAATGTTCGAAGTTTCTCTAAATGGAGAATCCGTACCACTCACATCATGATGATCGCGACCAAGAACTACAGGTCCAATCTTTCCTTCTGCAATGGCATTGTTGAATGCTTCAGCAATTTTAGCTCTACCTTCAGCATCAGCATATAGAATACGAGCCTGAGAACCAACAACCATTTTGTTTTTCTTCGCATCCTTAATCCAGGTAATGTTATCCTGCATTTGCAACTGAATTTCTTCTGGAGATGATTCCATGATTTCCTGCAATACATTCATTGCAATCTCATCGGTCATATCCAAATCTTCTGGTTTACCCGAAGTACAAACCCAACGGAATGGACCAAATCCGTAATCGAAACACATAGGACCTAAGATATCCTGAACGTATGATTTGTATCTGAAGTCGATGCCATTTTCAGCCATGATATCAGCACCAGCTCTTGAAGCTTCCAAAAGGAATGCATTTCCGTAATCGAAAAAATAAGTTCCTTTGGCTGTGTGATTATTGATTGCAGCAGCATGACGACGCAATGATGCTTGTACTTTTTCCTTGAATACCTCTGGTTCTTCACGAATCAATCTGTTCGATTCCTCGAAAGTAACATCAACAGGATAGTAACCACCTGTCCATGGAATATGAAGTGAAGTTTGATCAGATCCTACGTGAATGAAGATCTCTTCTTTATCGAAACGTTCCCAAACATCAACAACATTACCAATGTATGCGATAGAAACCACTTCGTTATTAGCCTGAGCTTCTTTTACACGGCTTACCAAATCGTCCATATTGTCTACCAAAACATCAACCCATCCTTGTTCGTGACGCTTGGTTGCTGCTTTTGGATTTACTTCAGCAGCAATGGTAATACAACCTGAAATGTTACCCGCTTTAGGCTGAGCACCACTCATTCCACCTAAACCTGCGGTTAGGAAAATCTTACCTGATGGCGTTTCACCTTTTTTCAACATTTTACGGAAAGCGTTCATTACCGTAATGGTAGTCCCGTGAACGATTCCCTGTGGGCCGATGTACATGAATGAACCTGCAGTCATCTGACCATATTGTGATACACCTAGTGCATTAAATTTCTCCCAATGATCAGGCTTCGAGTAATTCGGAATGACCATACCGTTGGTAACAATTACACGAGGAGCACCTTTCGAAGATGGGAACAATCCCATAGGGTGACCTGAATACATGTGCAAAGTTTGCTCATCGGTCATTGTAGCCAAATACTTCATACAAAGCAAGTACTGCGCCCAGTTTTGGAAAACCGCACCATTTCCCCCGTAAGTAATTAGCTCTTCCGGGTGCTGAGCTACAGCAGGGTCAAGGTTATTCTGCATCATTAGCATGATACCTGCAGCTTGCTTCGATTTTGCTGGATACTCTTCGATTGGACGAGCATACATCTTGTATTCCGGCTTGAAGCGATACATGTAAATACGACCAAAATCCAATAGTTCCTGTGCAAATTCAGGAGCCAATTCGGCATGCCACTCTACCGGAAAGTAACGCAATGCGTTGCGAATAGCCAATTGCTTTTCTTCTACCGATAAAATGTCTTTACGTTTAGGAGCTCTGTTGGCATCCTTTGGATATTCTCTTTTTGCAGGCAATTCTGATGGAATTCCCTGTAATATTAATTCTTGAAATGTCATTTTTTTTCTCCTATTTTACGATAAAAGCTCTGTTTTTCACAAACTCAACCATTGCGTTGATATCATCTTTCAACACGCGGTCGTCTTCCAATTTGTCAACCTTAGATCTGATAATGTCAAAGTTCTTTTCGATGATATCAGACAATCTGTTTGGTCTTCTGAATTCGATTGCTTGAGCAGCATACATCAACTCAATGGCAAAGATTTTCTCAATATTACCCAAAATCTGGTTGAACTTACGTCCAGAGATAGATCCCATAGAAACATGATCTTCCTGACCCAATGAAGTTGGAACACTATCAGCTGATGGAGGGAAACACAATGATTTGTTTTCAGTTACCAATGCTGCAGTTGTATATTGAGGAATCATGAAACCTGAGTTCAAACCTCCACCGTTTGTCAACAAACGTGGTAAGCCATATTTACCTTCCAATAGCAAGTAACATCTTCTATCTGCAATGTTACCTAGCTCCGATGCTGCCAATGCACAGTAATCAATTGCCATAGCCAAAGGCTGACCGTGGAAGTTACCACCTGAAATTGCCTCTGTTTCGCTCAATACGATTGGGTTATCAGTAACAGAGTTCATTTCGATTTCTGCCATTTCATTTACGTGAGCAAATGCATTTCTTGATGCTCCGTGAACCTGAGGGATACAACGCAATGAATAAGGATCCTGTACACGCTCACAATTGCTATGCAATGCCAGATTTTCTGATTCATCCAATAACATGCGCATGCGCTCTGCTACTTTTTTATTTCCAGGGAATGGACGAATTTCGTGCAATGCCGATTTGTAAGGAGCAGCACTACCCATAAATCCTTCCAAGCTCATTGCTCCGGCAACATCTGCCAAGTCAAGCAAGTATTCCATTCTGTGCAAACCTTTAATGGTATGTGCCAAAATGAACTGAGTACCATTAATCAGTCCTAAACCTTCTTTTGCTGCAAGACTAATTGCCTCCAAACCATGATTAGCCAATACTTCTTTGGCAGGTTTAATTTCATCATTCACCCAAAATTCTCCTTCTCCCAGTAATGGTAAGAATAGGTGTGACAATGGAGCCAAGTCTCCCGATGCTCCTACAGAACCCTGCTCTGGAACAACAGGCAAAATATCATTTTCAATAAAGAATAAAATACGCTCGATTACTTCCAAACGAACACCTGAGAATCCTTGCGACAAAGCTTGCACCTTACAAATCATCATGATTTTCGATAACTCTTTGTCAATTGGATTACCAACACCTACGGCATGAGTAATGATCAAGTTCTCCTGAAGTTTGCTTGTTTCTTCCGGTGAAATCTGAGTATCACAAAGAGGTCCGAATCCAGTATTTACACCGTAAACCGCTTTGTCTGAATTTGCCATGGTCTCAACCTTAGCTCTACATTCATTTACTTTAGCAATAGCTTCTTCAGTTAAGACAGCTTTTAGCTCTCCACGAGCAATCTGTATTGTTTTATCAACTGTTAGTCGATCAATCCCGTATTTAAACATTGTTTAAGTATTTTATATCGTTTATTCTAAACCACTCAGTTTTATTTATTGCAAATGTAAATGGTATTTTAATACCCAACAAGACTAGTTTTATCAAGATATAATAACCCAGAGTTATCAATTGCTATTGAGCAATGAGCAATTAATAATGAGTAATAGATAAAGTAGCCTTTGCAAGCAAACATTTGTATCCACAATACATTGACGAAGTGATTACAAGAATGCAATTAATAGAAAAAAGTTTTCCTGTACTGTTTGCAAGCGTGTAAAGCTTGCCATGTATTTGTTAAAGTGGTGATTGCAAGCCTGTATTCTATACTTTGCTTTTTTCCTGAATCCTTTGCACTCAACCAAACAATACAGAATTTAGTTAAACCACTCATTACAAGTTTGCATTCTTCTTGGTAATTCGTTGAGATATTCAATGCATGCTTGTTATTTCCTAATTATCGTTTTTGAATTCGGTTTGTCGATTTTTATCTATAGTTTCTTTTTTCGCTATTGTAATGGTTTGATATAGTAAGTCTAGCAAAGAAAAGAAGTTATGCAGCGCATTGAATTGTTCCTGTTTTTGGATCAGTCTGATTTTAATATTTATAGATACTAAGATGTAAATAAGATATGATTCTTTCGGAGTCGTAAACTTACAAAATACATTTTGCTATAGATATGTAATTCCTTTGGGATTAATTCCCTTGTGCTTTGAGGGTCTAACTCAATGGAGTATCAAATATACAATAAAGGAACAATTACTCATTAACAATCCTACAACCTCCTATCTAAAAATAACTTAAATAGCATTTAAAAACATAGTAGTTGGCATAATATTTGATACATAAAAGTCCTTAACTAAACTTACCAACAATGAAAGTAAAACTTACCTTAATTCTTATTGCTTTTTGCTCCCTATCAGCAATAGCAAACAATTCCAAGTATAGTTTTTGGACACAAAAATGGATGGACAATGCAAGTGCATATGAAAAAGAATCCGGGAATTATCAGCAAACGCTTCATAATCATTCCTGGAATTACAAGAATCGTAAATTACTGCACGATGCAGCTCAAGAGTACCTTATCCAGTTAGAGCAACAAAATGCTTTTTACATCGATCCTGAATTGGAAGATTATTTGTATCAATTAATCAATCAAATTCGTCCAAAAGCTTTTCCTGCCCAACAAAAAATCAATTTGAATATTAAAGTGATCAAATCTGCGATTCCAGAAACATTTTCATTTGCCAATGGAACTATTATTACCAGTACTGGGATGCTATCATTATTGCAATCGGAAGATGAATTAATGGCAATTTTAGCCAGAGAAATTGCCCATTTAACCTTAGATCATAATGTAGAAACTTACACTGCGATGCAAACCAAAAAAACCATTTCTGCTATAATTGGTGCGGGTATTTATGTTGCAAGTACAGCAAATAGAATAGATAAAGGTGATAGCTATTGGGAAGCGGATTACCTGGGAAGCTTTATGAGTGCAAGCTCTGAACTTCTTTCTTATGGAATTTTAAGTGCTTTAGGTGTAGGATACAATCGTTCAAGAATATATGAGGCTGATGAGATTGCTCAGGAGTGGATGATGAAAAACAATCGAAACGCCTATGCTTTGCCTCAAGCCATAAGAAGGTTACAATTTTATGAAGCTCAATCCAGAGGAACCATTAATGAACTTTCAGAAAATCGTTTTTTCCTTAAAAATAGATTTGAAAACATCTTGAATAAAAAGAAGTATCATTTAAATCCTACTGGAATTAAAATGACTATTCTTGATAAAGAATACGACACCAACATTTCAGACTGTTTAAAAACCAATGCCAAATTATTGGTAGCCAATGAGTGTTATGCAGAAGCTCTTCCACTATTGAATCGCTCAATTCAATCACATTGGACTGAAGGTGAAGCTTACTTGCTAAAAGCTGTTGCATTGCGACACACCAAATATAGCGAGAAGGATAACCACAACATTCTTACAATTCTTGACAAAGCAGAAAATAATGCTGTTGCCGATTTACCATGGGTTTGGTCTGAACGAGCATTGATTCACCTGAGATTGAATGAAAAGAAGAAAGCTCTAGATGCATTAATTAGATACGAAGAATATTTTGCTCAGGAACAATCGGAAAACATGTTTTGGGCCAGAAGAATGATTGCCAAGTTAAATAAAGTAACAAATTAATCGATTTATTTGATAAAACAATGAGAGCCATACAGTTGTATGGCTCTCATTATTTTTGTACAACTTACAAGTTAGCCAAACTTCAAAAAAAGGATTTATTAGAAACCTCTTGAGGGTCTCACTCAAAGTGAAGTTCTCAATTAATTCTGTATTGATACCCTCACAACAAGTGAGATCATCAAAAGCCTGTAGTTTTGAAACAAAAAAACCTGCCAGAAAACTGGCAGGTTCAACAACAACATAGTAATTCACTAATTAAATTTTAGCATTCACTATATCAACAATTTCTTTTTCGTAAGCCACTGCTTTGTCTACAATTGCTTGTCCTTTAGCGATGATGTCTTCAGCCCAAGCCTTATCAGTAAGGTCAGCAGCATTGATCTTCACGTTCATGAATGCACCAATTACACCCGAACGAGCAGCTAATGCTCCTACTCCAGCATCGGTAACCGAGTTAGGGTTTCCGATTTCAGCCATTGCTTTGCAAACATCCATACAGCCTAAACAAAGCTCCATGGTTTGGAAAGGAACCATAGTTGCAAACTTGGTAGCCTCTTCCATTGCTTCAGCACGAGCAGCTTTTTCTTCTTCGCTTCCTTTTGGCATACGAACCGCATCCATAATTTTGTTGAATGCATTGGTATCTTCATCTACCAACCAAGTTAGTTTGGTGTGGTATTCTTTTCCTTTTTCAGCCCAATCAGAGAACTCTTCCCAACGCTCATCCCATCCTGGTTTGTGAGCAGAAAGGTTCGCAACCATTGAACCAAGAGCAGCACCCATAGCACCCATATAAGCAGAGATTGATCCTCCACCTGGAGCCATAGACTCAGAAGCTGTTTCTTCAACGAATTCAGTTAGGGTCATGTCAACCAATTTCTTCTGACCTTTCTTCGCTTCGTTTTCTAAAATGTACTCAATGATTTTCTTATCTGCATCGAATGGATACAGTTCATCCAAACCAAGAGATTTAACAGCGATCTTAATGATTTCACGATCAGCAATACCAGTAGAACGACCTTGCATGCGTAGGTAATGCTTACCTGCATCCAACATTGCTTTCAATGGCACAACACCTACCAACTCTGATCCAGTTACACGGATACCGCGAGCTTGAGCTTTTGCACATACTTCATCAAATGCCTTGTGAATAGAAGTCACAGAGATGTCAGTCATGTTCATAGAGATCTGAGCCACTCCGAATTCTTCAATAAACCATCCGATTGCCTTGGTGGCTTTCAAAGTACCAGGAGTCATAACCGGCTTACCGTTTTCATCTTTCACAATTTTACCTGTGATAGGATGTCCTTCACGCTTGGTACGACCACGCTCACGTACGTCGAATGCAATTGCATTTGCACGACGAGTAGAAGTAGTGTTCAAGTTGAAGTTATATGCAATTAGGAAATTACGAGCACCAACAGCAGTAACACCTGATTTTGCTACTTCATCAGTAAATGCAGCAGGACCAAAATCTGGCTTCCACTCTTCTGTTCCAATTCTTTCTTTTACAGCTTCGTACTCACCTTCACGACAAACAGCAAGGTTCTTGCGGTCTGCCTTACGAGCTGCATGCTCATAACAGTAAACTGGTACGCCAGCTTCTTCACCAATACGCTGAGCCAATTTGTGTGCATACTCAACCGTTTCTTCCATGGTAATGTTCGCTACAGGAACCAATGGACAAACATCGGTAGCACCAAAACGTGGATGAGCACCAGTGTGTTTGCTCATGTCAATTAATTCAGCTGCTTTTTTAACAGCACGAAAAGCTGCTTCACAAACCTCATCAGGAGTTCCAACCATAGTAACAACTGTACGGTTAGTAGCTTTTCCCGGATCAACGTCAATTAGGCTAACGCCTTCTACAGATTCAATTTCGTTAGTAATCTGCTTAATGATATTCATGTCGTTCCCTTCAGAAAAATTAGGAACACATTCGATTAATTGCTTCATATTGATTTAGATCTAAATTTGTTGCTTAAATTTTTCTCCAAGCTCACTTGAGTAATGCATCAGAGAATTTCTAATTGTGTAAAGTTATCACTAAGTTTGATACCTAACAATACTATTTAATTTAGGGATTCATAACTATGAGTTATCAAACGGAATTTAGGCATTTCAGGTATTTTTTAGCTTTGGCCGAGGACTTGCATTTTAGAAAAGCTTCGGAAAGATTGTTCATCTCTCAACCTGGTTTGAGCAGACAGATTAAGCAAATGGAGGAAGCTTTGGGAGTTAATCTGTTTGAAAGGCACAATAGAAAAGTAAAGTTGACCAAAGCTGGGGAATACATGCAACGAGAGTTAATCAACAACTTTCAACGCTTGGATGATATCATTTCGCATGCCAAATTGCTGAACGATGGTATGGATGGCCATTTAAAGCTGGGCTATGTGGGTTCGGCCATGCAAAGGGTAATTCCTGATTTATTACTAAAGTTCAAAGAGGAACATCCCAATGTATTGTTCGACATCAACGAAATGGACAACAACAAGCAAATTAAAGCTTTGCTGAAACAGGAAATTGATGTTGGTTTTGTTAGAATGGAACGTGTACCCAGAGGTTTGAATATTCTTCCTCTTTTCGAGGATACTTTCTCACTGGTTCTGCCTGCTGATCACAAGGTGGATGCAAGCAAGTTCGAAAGCTTAGCACAATTTAAAGATGAACCGTTTATTCTGTTTGATTCCTCCTATAGTCAGTCCTATTACGAAAAGGTGATGCAGATTTTCGATGATGCTGGATTTGCTCCAATTATCTCGCACAATACGGTAAATGCAAGTTCCATATTCCGATTAATCGAAAACAATTTTGGGGTATCCATTGTTCCAACCTCTTTAAAACTGGGTTTCGATATGAATATCAAGTTTATTGAGTTGGATGAAATTCCTCAGCGCACTACCTTAAAGCTGGTATGGAATTCGGTGAACACCAATCCCCTGTTGGAGAATTTCCTGAACATTGCGGAAGAGGTTGATATCTAGCAAATATAATTTGTTTATTGTTTCCCAAGTTTAATCGTCACCCAGTTCTTGTCGATCATGTATTTTGCAAATTCGGATTCTCCTTTTTCCTTTATCATTTCAATCCCTTTTCTCCGATTTGTACGTGTTATAAACTGACCGAATCTAATCATAAGCGGATTATAGATTTTACAATCTTTTATAGATGTATATTCATCACAATCTGCACATGAGTTGATTCCTTTCTCGATGCAACATGGTCTCACTTTACATGCTTTGTATCCTATGGCACATTTGTGACTTTCTCCTTTACATCCCTGGCAATCTCCTTTTATATATTTTGGACATGCACCACAATAAAATCCGCAGTATGAAATTAAGCCAATCTGAGTTGATCTATCAATTTGATTTGCAACATTTTCTTCCATGCTATTATTGTTTAAAATTAATAATCTCTATTTCATCTAAATCCTCGACCTTAGCAATAAAGCCCCAACCAAATTTATCTTCGGATATTTCAATAATTAACTCATTCTCTCCTTTTTCCAGAGGCAATTCTATGGTTTCATGCCTATCTAAAACATAGCCTCTATCATCATACTTCCCCGATTCATAGAAGCCATTGTCTCCCGTAAACAATTCTTTCGAGTTTAGGTAAACCTTTATTTTATCGCTATATCCAAAATGAATTATTTTCTTTTGTGCCTTTTCTGAATTCAAAATCGTTTTTGCGAGAACAGTATTTTTGGTTTCAGTTTTGGTAAAATATCTGTTCAGGTTTACTAAATAATTTTCTTCAACACTTATTTTATGCCATTTGCTTATTAAGTCATTATTTAAAAATGGTCTTTCAATTGCAAAATCGTAATTGTCGTATGGTTCAGATACAAGCCAGTTTGAAATATAAGTTTCATCTTCGATATTTGGAAGAGGTCTTATAAAAAGCATATTTGTAGGAGCGTGTTTGGTAATTTTAAGATTTGTAAAAATGGCAGGATGGTAGCTACAAACACCAACACCACCAGAAATAGATTCGTGTTTTAATTTTACAGATAGAACTGATTTTGGATTGTTATCAAGATAAACCTTTGCTGAGTCGTCTGCTACCTCAATTTTTACATGAAACCACTCTTTTGTTGGAATATTCGCACTCGCTTGATATGCTTTCCCATTATAAAGTTGCCATGTGGCTGAACTGTTAAAAATTGGGTCATATTGTACTGCATCCCATTTTCCGCTTGTATGAGGTTGAAAATAGATGTACTCAAAGTTGGTAAGTGAACCAATCCGAAAAACAATCCCTAAATACGCTTTATGTGAAGGGGAATATAAATCGCATTCAATTATTCCATTTTGAAAATCTATGCCATCCAAATATGCAATTCCAGTTCCATTGGAAACACATGTGGATAATTTCGAATCAAATTCTTTTACCTCTACAGAGCCTAAAGTTTTCCAATCATTAGATGAAAAATCAACGTCTATCGTATCTTTTTGTGCCAAACAAATGTTTGTGCTTATAATCAAAAGTAGGATGGTAATCAATTTGTATTTCATTCGTCTAGAATTATTTGTTTTATTGGCGACTCATGTAACTCGCACGACTGTCATGTTCCTGTGTTTATCGTTATTTACATGTTCGTTTCATTTTATCACCATTCTTTTAATTGGACATTAATCAGTTTAATCTTAAAAGTAATTAATATTTTTCATCCTTCAATTTATTATTGAATACGTTTGCCAGCGTGTATGTATTGGAAGATCCTTAGCTTAATTAAACACCTCACATTTCTGTTTAAAAAAGCATATTTGGCTCACTCATATTTGTTTGAGGCACTCAATAATTTGAAATAAAATCAACTGTAAAAACAAAGCCTTAAAAGCTTGTGAATCCAAATACTTTTAAGGCTATTGTCTCTTTTTTCTTAGAGCTATTACTTGCTTGTGCTAATGTTACTTTTGTTATAGGATCGCATTTTATAATACCAATTCATTTTTAATTTTTCTATGTATCAATCCATAGGTCAAGGGCAGAATGAAAAACAAAATAATTGTCATACTTCTCTCTTTTCCATTTTTCTCATAAATGTCGTTGAGTGTCTTTGTAAGAATCCAAAAACCATAAATCCACGAATAAAAAAGATATAACTGAACAACAATAAGTATATATGAAATATACTTAATTATCTGAGTAATAATTTTTGGATATTCAATCATTTGGGGAATTATTGAGTTTATTATAATCCAAAAAAGAAGAATTATAAATATCACTTTTGAATGACCAATCAGTTTATTGTATTTTTTAATTGAAGTCATATCAATGTTATTTGCTGTTCCTAATCGGTTTGCAGAATAATGCATCCAATATATCCACAATACTAATTGAAGGTATGGATAAAATAAGGCAATAATTGAGAATTTCATTTCCTTTGGAATCCCAATATTTTGTCCATTTGTCATTACCAACATTGCAATGATAAAAGGGAAAAAAAGAAATAGAAATGCTATTAACGTTCTTGATTCAATAATCTTTTTAAGTAGTTGTTCCATTATTACAGTTTTATTCTGGGTGATGTGTTTTGTTTATTATATCATCCCTTCCCTAATTCGAACTTGTAGCCCATACCTCTGCCATTGGGCAGAAAAGCATTCTGCTACGCAGAACACGAGCTACTAGCTCGCGCTACCAGGAGTAATTTTACATTCACTTTACAATTTTTCTTATTGCAAGCTTATATTTTTCTGATTCTGACCAAGGATCATACTTATCAATGATTTTAATTATAACAGAATCTGATTCTATATTCTTGAAATAATTACTAATCGTAGGTTCTAGTGCTGAACATTCATTACTAAGAGATATACTATCGTTTAGAGGAAATTTTGTTACATATGTAATAGCAGGATATACATTATTATAAGATATTGTTGGAAATATCTTTACTATCTTTGGTTTTGAACTTAGTTCTTCAATAGAGCTAGGGAGTTTAAATTTTCTGTTAATTTTCCTTCTTAAAATCTGAGAAGATTCCAAAATTTCTTTTTCATTCTCATATTTCCAGAATTCATTTGCAGGCTTTAATAACCAACTGGATAGCTTTAAACAATAATCAGCCATTATATAATCACCCTGTTCAAACCAATACTCTGCTTCGTTTAACCAGTCATCTGCATCTTTATCATTTACTTTAAGAAGTCCAATAAGAAATGCATCTATTTTCCACTCATTATCATATTTGCCCATAATAGTAGTCAAGCAATTTTGAACAGCTTCCTGACCTATAATTGCAGTTGTAAAAGCGGATTCATTACAGTTTGCAACGTACTTGATTGAAAAGGGGCTTATTTCAGGATCATTAAAATTTGTACTAACTACTGAATTTGAAATAAAACTTTTTTGATAAAAACTATTCTGTGTATTAAATTCAAATCTTATCAAAAGTGCCTGGAATTTAGAAAATATTGGCTGTAATTCTTCATTGTTACTAGTGCAAAAAACTGACTCATTCAGAAAATGTTTTGATTTCGCAAAATCACCTTTTATTATTGACACATAAAAATCAGAAGTTAGTTTCCATATTGGTTTGCTAATTTGGGGAGGGATTTCAGGTCCTTTTTTTCTTTCAACAAAACTACAACTTACAATTACACAAGCTAGTGTAATAATGCTTAATAGTTTCCAAAATTCTTTTTTTTTAATTTCCATCTTAAATCCTTATACAATAATTTTAATTAGAGGTAGGTGATTGATTATGCTTTCATATCATTCCCTAACCACTTGTTTTGAAGATATTACACACAACGACTCGAATATGGGGCGTTTGGCATTTTGAAACACCAACCTGTCAAACCGCTATATATTTTATTAATTGTACTCATTTCAAATATAGGCCTATCTGCCAAATGACCTATATTTATTGTTAGGGGCAGTTTTATTAATTTAGCATGTTTGAAATATTTATTCTTTGATTATCAAAATTATATTGAGGAATGTATAATTTCCCATTATCACCTATAATACACATATACACATGACAATCAATAGTTTCACTCTCGTTTCTACATGCCTGAAAATGTCTGTTAGTAGAAATAAAATTAGTCATGCAATTTTGGATAGTAACGGAATTACAATGTACTTGTATATTAGTTATAGTATTGTCTTTACTAACTGTAAATTGAATTAATGCGCCAAAGTTTAATTTACTCTTATCAGATATATTTCTATGAAGACATTCTTTTATATCTTGAATAAATAATGAGTCAAGATCTAATGAGTTTTTATACTTAAGTTGATTTTTCAGATCTCTTGAGTGAAAAGAAAACGTTGAGCTACTAAATTCTATTGGTACTTGTGGAACAAGAGATGCTTTTTTTGTGCTCTTGTAATTTTTAGTTGGAATAGCTATAAATTTAAAAACATCAATATTTTCGTGAATATCAAATCCCAATAATGAAATAAATCTCGAATCTTTAAGTCCATATATTTCTTCTTTTTCTACATATTTTCCATCTTTAAAAAAGTCATAACCACCAGTTGAGTTTCCTTTCCAAGACCATTTCCCATGAATCTTACCATCTTTAATTTTCCCCCAAATATAATATTGTATGGGTTGTTTTCTAACCGCAAATATTTTATCCTTATATTTTCCATTTCCATTAGTAAAAACATTCTTCCCATTACGCTTATAAAACTCTAAAACAAGAGGTTGGTTGTTTTTAAATATGATTTTTTTTTGCAAATTTCCATTATCATAGAAATAAGTCCATAAACTATCAGGATAAGATTGGTTTAAAAATCCTTCATAGCGCAATTTACCATTATTATGATATGCTTTCGCTTTATAAAATATACAATTAGAATCCTTGTAGCATTCATAAGCTAGATTGCCAGTTGAAAAATAGTCTTCTATTTTTCCAATATAAGAAAACTGGTCATCCAGTTGCGATATCCTATGATATTGTGCTTTATCTTTTGTTGTGATATCTCCAACATTATCTAAATAGAAATGTATTTTATTATCAATAACTTTGAAAAATATATGATTACTATTGTTTTGTGAAAAGATTATAGTTGAATACATCAGAAAGCCAAGCGTTATCCAAAATTTCATTTTCATCTTCATATTTGTTGTATTTTTTAATTCTTTAGTTAACTAGACAATATTTATTGAAATACATATCGAAATTGCCCCTAACGTAAAAGTGTTTTATCCTTTCGTTTGATAAAATTAACAAAACATTATTAAGAGAGTTGAATTTTCTTCGCAGAATAATTCCAAATAAAGGAT
>NZ_RAPQ01000015.1 GCF_003610555.1 Marinifilum flexuosum
GCTTTTTTTTCATGACTTAATATTTTAATGAATAAATACTTAAGCAAGTTACAACCTTATTTGTAAGCTACCGCTGTAGGCGGTTTTTGTTCAACTTGTAAATAAACGCAATTGCGTTTATCTCTCCATTATTCATTCAATGTATTACGTATCCCCCCATATTGGAGTTACAAACGCTACTTGAATTTCTCACCAATCAAATTTATGAAAAACCAATAGCAAACAATAAGCTTACAGAAGTAAAATCATCAACATACATAAAATAGAATAAGTCTACATAATTATGATTGGGTAATAAAACCAAGCTGTGGTACTCCTACCACAGCTTGGTTTGTTTGTTCCTTTATTGTACAATTCAGTCCTTATGAGAGTATGGAACAAACAAAGATTTTTTATCATTACATCAATACCTTGTCCAAAACAATCGAAAAACCATTTGTTTTCTTTCATCTATTTCTTTGAGAGAAAAAACTACACAATGATAATGGTTCGACTTTTATTGTTTAGGACACAATTGGCTTAGATCTAATAATTGGCTTTTTTTGTTCCAAAAAGAAGTCGCTCATCGTATTCGGGAGTTCCTTTCTTGAAATATTTATTTGTCCATGAATCGTTTTCGCATAATAATAAGGCTTTAAAACGTTCGTCTTCACTTAAGCTATTAAAATCGTTTCGATTCTGAAAATGACGGAATAATCGAACAAATTCAGTTAAAAAGATATCTGCTACTCTTGTATTACCATCAATTACAAGCATGTTCTCATCATTAGAAACCGTAGAAGCATTACTAAAATTAGCAGAACCTGAAATTACCAGGGGATTATCTGTTAATGGATCAACAAGTAAATATTTTGTATGAAGGTAATCAACATAGGTATTTAGTCCTGTAAGGTATTCCTGTTGTATCACTTCAGTTCTTGCATCAGTGGCATCACTCCATTCCTTTATAAGATCACCATACACAACTTGATTGTTAGGTATTTTAATAAAATCGTAATAATCCAAAGGAATTGGTTTTCCTGCTTCTTTGGCTTTAGCCTTCTTCTCATCAGATTTTTCTTTGCTATCTTTACTTTCCAGCAATACCTGACGTACTACAGGTCCATTTGTAGTATCGCTTGGCTTTTGAACGAGTTCCGTACCAATTTCGCTACTTACACCAAAGGCTGCAGTGAAATGAATAGAATTTTCTGCTTTCCCTAATCTTTCTGCATACCATTTTAACATGTCGGTTGTAAGCCTGGGACTAAAAATAGGGGTTATGGTATTTTTCTTGGGATCGCCTGAAAGATCTTTTTGATAATTAACATTCCAGTTACTTATCCCCTCTTCACCTTTAGATGTTTTTCGTTTAGGATCTTTTGAGAGCTCAGTCCAATAATCGAAATAATTTCGCGCAACTTCAGGATCGCGAACGATATGTCCAACATTAGATTGCCCGAAAATACCACCTTCAGTAATGTTTGTAGAACCGGTCCATACTTGCACTGGTTTATTGTCTTTTAAGAGTACAATGAATTTATTGTGTGAAATTTGCGCTTTTGTTCTTCGAATAAAAAGTTTTTCCCATTTCCAAGTATTCTCTTTTTCCTTAATTCCTATTTTTTCTATTGCTTCATAAGCTGCTTCTCCCACTTCGTCTAAAGATTCAACTTTAACTTCTTTTCCCTTTTTAACTACTCTTGTTGTTTTTGTTTTTGAATGATGAATAATTTTAACATCAGCTCCAATTTCCATCGATTCAGCAAATGCCTCAAGAACCGGAATATGTGTTAATTCATAAAGAGATGCTCTTATACTGTATGAACTGTCTTTAGCTTGCTTAATAAAGTTTATCATGGCCGATTCTAAACCTCTTGATAGCCAATCCCATGCTTCATGATTCGGCACATCATCTGGTTTTATACATTCTTCCCAATATTTTCTACCATATTTTTCATTATGGTAATACTTTCTGTATTGACCAAACTTCTCGCTATAATACTGACTTCCTGCTACACCACGATTAAAAAATACAGCGTGTTTTTTATGTTCCGATTCTTCTGTTAAAACCTTAATCTTGATCATAGAATCTTCTTCGGGTTTTGCAGGATTACCATAAAAAGGAGTAATTGAATAAGTATAACTTCTACCCGGAACAGTGCTATAATCACCCCATAAAAAGGATTGAATGGGATTAGTCATAGAATCTCCACCAATTTGTCCATCTTTAAAATGCTGATACCCTCTTAGATGAATTGTTCTTTTTGTAGTTTCATCTGTTCTGCAAATACCAAATCCAATTAAATCTTTTTTGCCTGCTTCTGTGGTATTGAGCCCTAAAAGAACAACATGAGTTCCTGCGATTGCTTGTACAGAGATTTTTTCTCCTTGAACGAATGCTTTCATTAGTTTTTATCTTTTTGATCTTCCTGATCATCTGTATTTGGTGATGATCAGGAAGTTTTTTTTATACTAAATGTTTATTCTTTGGTATTAAGTTTCTCTCTAATTTACGGAGGGAGGTATTGGTATGTCATGCTCAGGCATTTTAGCTCCATAAACATTCTCTGAGGCAATCCTATCATAATCAATAGCAAACACTCTTGGGTTCTTAATTTTTGGTGTCTGACGATGAAGATTGGCTGTTACCGATAGCAACTGAGCCAATGTTTCATCAATAATTTCTGTTGGAACACCAAAGAATAAGAAATTAATTGGCATCAGATTGTTCAAGAATATAACATTCTTGGTTTGTACTTTCGTATTTCCTTTGATAACAAACTGATACCTTGCTCCAAAACTTCTTTTCGAGAGTGCATCTTTTAAATCTAACTTTGCAACGCTAGCCTCCTTTCCAAGAATGTTAATGGTAGGGTTTTCAAGAATTTCATTAACCCAAGCCAATAAATCAGGAAATTCATCGGTTTTTGTTGAACCACTGGCGATAAAGATCGTATCCTTATTTCCATTGGCTAACCACTCCATTAAATGTTTTCGATTCATTGTTTCATGACCTGGTGTAGGCCCTCCTGTAATTCCTATAACCAAATCTAAATCATGAAGACGTTCTGGTGCAAAATCGTTGAAACAAGCATGTTCTTCGATATCTTGCAATGCAGGCTCATCATCTCTCTTCTGCCACGAAGGAATAGGATTTGGTCCTTGTTGCCTACCTACTTTTATGTCGCAACCAATAACTTTTGGTTTTTCTTCACAATCTAATCCCCTACGATCCAGTCGAGCATGTAAGGAACGAATAAACCAACGACCAATATTACCACGACTACCAATCACCATAGCATCTCGGTGTTTCAACACCATTCCGTAAGAATACATAGCCGATGTAATCGCATTTAAACAGGATTCGGCAACACCACTAGCTTCAATTTGGGTTTTCTTGAAGGACACTGCAACAGCCATATTCGGAATAAATAATTTTCCACCACAATTGTTTTCAGTATCAACATCATGGTCGTATCCGTTTCTGGTATATTCAACACTACCTACCACTTTATTGTTTTTCAGAACATCAGACATCTTTAAACAACTTCCTAGTTTGGCATCTGTTTCTTCATCTAATGGACAAAAATACTGTTTGCGGACATCGCTTACGGTTTGTCCATTAATTGCCGATTGATTTAAAATAGGTGTAATGTAACCTCCATCTTCCAGAACAATAAGCTCTCTGCCTTCTGCACTTGAGCGTGTTAATTGCTTAAAAAATGTATCCATACAAAGACATCTCATGGCTTGAATAAAGGTCATTTCTTTCTCTTTCATTACTTTATCCAGTTGATCGTATTGCATTTTTGCATCTTCGGCTTTTGGTAAAATGGTAAAATCGCGTTTTACCGAGTAAATTCCCTGAGCCTGCTCTGCACTTTCGGTAGTACTATTTTTAAGAATAAAGCATCGAGATTCATCTTCTGGTAAATCTAATAAATCAGGTCTGTATGCTTTTTCTGCATCAACATTGTACCCAACAAAAACGGTTGCTAAATCTTTACAACCTAGAGAACGTAAAACAGAGATACATCCTAATACTTCTGCCGTGATGTGTTGAATCATCAAAATAGAAGTATTTGCAAAAGGTTTTGGATCACCTATTTTTCTTGCTGCCTCAATTAATCCTCCTATAGCAGGCATATTATGAACATAGTCATCTACTTTATATTTGCTTTTAGTTTCTTCTTTTGCTGCTGCCCGCATAAACTTTTCTCTATGAGCAATAGGATCGATATTTGTTATGCCATATGGATGATCAACCTGTAAACCATGTTTACTGGCTTGCAGCAAGTTTTCTGATAAATTATTGTATTGAGAACTCATAATTTTCTTTTTTGATATAGAATAATCTCTGAATTAATTTTGTGTTGTTGTTAGAACAGTTTGTTCTAAGCAAAAATCATCTGTTCCAGATCTGAACTTTTTCGACTGATAACTTAAATCAGGATTAAGTTGTTTTACCAAAGTGTCGAAAAATTGTAATGATCCTGCAAGGCACATAGCTTTAATAGTCTCATTATCCATACCTGCAGCATGTGCTGCAGCGTAATTTGGACATTTGTCGCATGCAGTATTGGTTACAACCTTTTCGGGAGTATCTTCTACAATTATATCAATACCACCGATTCCCTTTGCAATTTCAATAACTTTACGGGCTGTGTTTTGCACCATAAATTTCTCGCCTCCAGACTGCTCCTTGATCTGTTTACCTAACTCAAGGCCACTTGCCACATTGGTTTTAGTTAATAATTTTAGGGCTGGTTCCATACCAAACTCCTCTATAACCTCTTTTACATATGCATAAAATTGTGTGTATACAGTTTTTGCAACTTCAAAAGCTTCTTCGTTTGTCATTGTTTTAGTTTTATATTTTGTAATAAGCTATATATCTATCTTTTAAAAAGATTCATTATTTTATTATAAGGATGGTGGAAAAGGATAATCCTTTTTAAGATCACGCCCCAGATACACTTTTTGGGTAGCCTTATTATTATAGTCAGTTGGGTAAATACCATTTTCGATATTCTTATTTTCCATAAGAGCTACCGCACAACTAGTTACCTGGCTATAGGTTAAATCCATAATTTCGGTTGGAGTACCATAATACATGAAATTAACCGGCATGGTATTATTAAGCAAGTAAATAGTTTTGCTTACCTGAATGCCTTTTTGTTTAAACACAAAAGTAAATTGAGTACCTAAGTTGCGTTTAATTGTTGTTGGGGGCGGAGTCTGATCGGGCCACATTTGCTGAACTGCAGCAATTGAAAGTTGATCTGGAATTGGACCGGGGATAAGAGCATCCAGTATAATGCCATTTATCGTTTTTTGTTCAGTTCGTTGATTCAATACACTTTCCAACCATGTAAGCACATCGGCAAACTCTACAGTTTTTGTACTACCTGAAACAAGATACAAACTCGATTTTTTATCGCCAATGGTTAACCAATCGGCAACGTCTTGCCCGGTAATCGTTTCATAGATTACTTCCTTTTCTTCGCCTGTTTCAGGATCTTTCTCTGTTCGTGTTCGTGGCCCACCGGTCCAACCCAATATTACATCAATATCGTAACGTGCTTCGGATTCCAGGTCTTTGTAAGCAAATACTTCGCCAGCCACATTTTCCAGTGGCACATCGCATGCCGACCACATTGCCCAATCGGGAATCGTTTCTGGCCCTGGTTTTGGCCATGCTAATTTAATATCGCAACCCCAAAGTTGGTCTTTCGATGATTCAAGAATATTAGCAATATGACCTACTGATAGTCGGCCTAGATTTCCGCGTGCTCCCATAACCAGAACAGTTCTGTCTCGTAAACTGTATCCTGTTGAGTAAAGCACCTGAGATAATGCATCGATACAAGCAAGTGTAATTGAATCACCTTCGAGCATAATTTTTTCGTATGATGCTGCGATGGAAAAAAATCTGGTTTTCATGACACGCTCCTCTCCAATAACCGCACTCATATCATAACCATTACGTGTAAGCTCAACACTTCCAAGAAAAACATCTTTCATTGCATCGGCAAATTGTTCTGGAAGTATTCTATCGGTGTTAGCATCGTCGGGTACCATATGAATTTTTCGGAATTCGGCAATAGAAATATTATCGTGAATTGCCTGATCGATAATTGGGTTTAAGTAACCTCCATCTTCCCATACAAAAACTTGTTTTTTATCTACATGTCCACGTGCAACTGCTTGTAAAAAATTATAGGCAGCCAAACTACGTTGAGCATTAAGAAAAGTAAGTGGCTTGTTTAATGGATTCTTAACAATGTCATTACCACTAAAAATCTTATTGAAATTATCACTTGGTAAAGGACGATCGGCAGGAAATTTATTAAAACTTTTAACAATTTCGTAAATACCTTCTGCCCATGCCGGAGAACCTGGTAAAGGTGGTCTTGATTGAAGAATACAGCTAGTAAATAAAGCGTCAGGAATATCATCCAAAATTTCACGCCAAATCATAGTTTGAAGTGGATTGTAACCTACAAAAATGGTAGACATATCTGTAGCACCCCATTCGCGCAAAACACATAAACCGCCATAGGTTTTATCATCGATATGATGAATCGCAACACAAATTGTGTTCTCAAGAGGTCGGTTTGTTCCAATTTTTGCCCCCTTATCGCCTCGTGTGATTTCCATCGATTTAATGCAATTTGGCATTCGCTTAAGGCAATTGTAGATTTTGTAATTTTCTTTGGTATGTATTTCTACAGGAGCACCGGCTGGAGTAAGCGGATTTTCGAGTTCTTTTTTTAAGGTCTCTATATCAATTATAACACGTGTTCCATCTGTTATGCCATGCTGAATACTTGGATCAATATCCATTTGGAAATTTTTCTGTGTATCAACAGTAGCTGCCAAATGATGAATTGGACTTGTAGCAAATTGTTTTAGTTCACCTAATTTTTCTTCTAAGCTTAAAGTTTCCATAGTTTTTCTTTTAGTTTGTTTACTTCTTGTTTCTTTGATGATGCGAATCCCAAATGATTATACAATCAATAAAGCTGTCTGCTAGCGTAGAGATACTTTATCCATTCAAAACATTATATTTATTCCAACATATGAGTATTAACAAAGCAACTTGAATATCTGTCCTATCAAATTCATTAAAAATCAACAGGAAACAGTAAATTTTAGTCATGTAAAAAACAACACAGATATCAAGAAGAACATATTTAATTAAAATTGAGTGTAGTCAAGCTGTGGCGCTCCCACCACAGCTTGGTTTTGCTTGTTCCCTTCCAGCATTATTCAACCAAAACCAGAAAATGGAACAAACAAAGGTTCTTCAATACTTAAACTACTTCTATAGGAATGGCTTCCATTTTCAAATGCAATTTGCTTCGTTCCGAAGCATAGCGACGAATTGGAATGTATAAGGTTTTGTAATTGATATTTTCAATAATGAGTCGGTGCTCCCCTTCCGGGAAGTGCCTGAATCTAAAGGTACCGTTCGCAGTTATGTGGGTCGATAAATCCATACCTTCTACCGATACCTTGCCCAGTGAAATTGGCTCACCGCTAGCCTTGTCTTTTAAGTAACCTAACACATCGTAATGGCGTTGTACTCCTTTGGCCTTTTGTCGGGCTGCAAAATAGTAATTCACAAAATCGGGATGGGTAGCACGCAGGTTTTCAATGCTATAATCCAACTTGTAGTTTAAAAGCTTATTGATCTTCTTCAATAAACGATTGAATTCATCCCTTGCAGTAGCCTTGTCCTCTTTTAAAAGAATCAGATCGGCGCGCTTTTGCTCAAAGGCTTTGCCATCGGTCTCTACAGCCGCAATGCTTTCTTCGCTAACACCAAAGGCTGGTAAATCGGCCACATGCTGCCTAGCAATACCAATGATCTGCTTGTAAAAATCAATCAGTTTCAATTCGCTAAAGCTCGTTAAAACATACTTTGTAACACTTGCCTTCCCCAATATCTCACTGTTTGATACAGAGTTGGCATAACATACCAATCCATTACATACAAGATAGAGCTTGTCTATCAAAGATTTCTTTACTGCATTTTTTTCGCCAATTAACCATTTTACAGGCTGATCGGCTTCCTCTTTCAAATTTAAAAGTTGTTCCAGATCTGAAGCAAACTGATCGGCCTGAGCTTTGGTGTTCACATTGGTTTCATAAATACTCGCATTCTCAGTCAAAGCCGTATTGGTTTGTACAAAAGAATCTAACTTTAAATTACTTTCATTATCCATTCTTTAAGTTTTTTTAAATAGTTGATAATCATCCCAAAGACACAGAGTCGCGCTTTATGATTGTATCATACAACAGCACGCGACATAAGAGGTTTAATTTATTTCGTTTATTGATCTATCAGCTCTTTAATTTTTTTGATTTAGCTGAAATCTGAAGGATATATTTCCATTCTGGAACGATCTATTTTCATTTCTGAACCTTCTATTTCCATTTCTGCACAGTCTATTTCAATTTTTGTTGGATCCATTTTCATTTCTGCGCAGTCTATTTCAATTTTTTTTGGATCTATTTTCATTTCTGAACAATCTATTTCCGTTCCTAATAGATTTACCATTAATGATTTTTGGCATACACACTCTCTGGAAGTGTATTCTTCCATTTATTGAGGATGTAGACCAATCTGCAGATTATGCAGAGCCAATAATTATGAGCTTAAGTTTTGCTAACAGCGAAGTACCGGTGCCAATCGGAATCGAGGGAGTCATTCAGCAAATGTAAAATACATCAACCTAATAGTCTTTTATGTATTTAAAGTGTAAACCAGAGCTAAAATCCTACTTATGATCTATTACTCTAGCAGTTGTTTGGTTGAATCATTACTTAAAGTTAGAGAATATTTTCTTTAATTTCCAAACAAAAAGATGATTAATATTAAAATATCATCTGTTTGTCAGTCATTAATAGCCATTCGCATCACAGTAAACCTTTAGTGTTTTCGGTAAAAGCAGAAGAAAGCTGCCAGATATAATTTTTTTATGAAATTATTATTTTCAGCAAAACCTATCCTTTAATCAGGATTATTATCCTTATTTAATAATGAAGAAGGAAAGTAGATATTATGTATTGTTTAATGAGTAATTCTAAACACCTACTCTTTTTTCTGCAAGTTTAGTTCAATGGTAATGCAGCTTGCAATTATACCTCAACTCAGCCCTCCCCTTCAGGAAAGGAAGTTGTGCAAAAGGTAAAGGTGTTTGATCAATTTCTTTGTGATCGTATTCTGGTGTGATGACAGAATTGATTTCAAATTCATTTCGGCGCATTAATTATTCCACACTAAATTGCTTCAGCAGTTGCGACGATTATAAACCGTGTCATTAAGCCAGGGCGGCGGTCATTATCATTCTCTTCCCCTGGACTAGAATGATACTTGCCTTTCAGGCAAAATTCATTTAAAACGCCTCTTATCTATTATACTAACAGTGACATTCAAAAATTTATTGGACCCATAGATGAAAAAGTCGTAAAGAACAGAATTCCATGGACGAGGTACCTTGTTTTGGTTCTTTAAAAGGGAAACACTCAATCAGATAATACCATTTGAAACTCATCTGCATCAAAAGGAAATGGTTCACGGCCTCCAATAAAAAAGCTGCTCTTTCTTAATGAAGAGCAGCTTTTAATTATAAGCATAAGCCAAATATCATACCAAATGAGCCCTATAAATCACATCTTTTCTTTTAGGCTCTTTTTGTATTCTTATTCTGCGATTACCATTTTCACCTGGTAAAAAACACAATCAATGGTATAACCAATTACCAAAGTATTTAGCTTTTTATTATTGTTTTCTCCATTAACAGACCATACATTCTGATTGTCAGGCACAATACTTGTATCATTATAATTAAATGGATGATCTTCGCCTGTATTTTCATCTTGTATATACTCAATATTAGTATTACTGATTCTATCTTTTAAAGGCTCAACATCATCAATTGTTACAAGCTCTCCTCCTCTGTAATACTGCCAGTTCAAATCAATTTCAGTGATTACGCCATCTGCATCAGAATTAATTGTAATCGCTGGAACAGGAACCGAAATTTTATCATTCTCCAATGGCAAAATAGAATTTAAACTATATGAAGCCAATTCAGTGCCTGAAGTTGTTTGCATTGACCATTCTCCGGCTGGTATATCCCCCTGAAGAAGATCAGCTGAAGTTTCACCACCAATAAATCCCATAAATTTAAATTCTGAACCTGGATCGAATGCTTCGCCATGAATTGGAGTTTGATCGTTATATTTTTCACCATTACCTCTTGCAACTTCTGCTGGAGGAAATAAGTGCATGGTATTTTCCAAACCTTTACCCCAAGCATAAATCTGATATCCTGCATAAGACAAATCATCAGCATCTATTTGTTCTCCGAAAACCAAATTTGAAGAAAAAACAAAACCAGGACTTGCAAAGTTCTTAAAACCTGTATTGGTAAAATTCATATAGGTTCTAATATGATCATCCAGTCTCGACATTTTTTGAATCAATTCTGATTTGCCTTCAACAACGCTTAAGTCTGCAATTGTCTTTTCTGCAATCAGTAGTCCATCTTCCGACGAAGATGGTACATTACCCAACTCGATAACGCCACTTAGGTATCCTGAGTTAAGATTTTCCCAGTACTCTTCACCACCTGCATCAATCCCCACAAGACCTTTCACTCTATTGTTTTCCATCAAGAACACAATAAACTCTTTCTCATCTTCAATATCCAGACTAAAACTTCCATCTTCTGCAATTTCAATCTTAGTGGTTGTCATTCCGTCAGCAAAGTTATCTTCGGTAAATTTTTCGGTATACACAACAAGAAGTTCTCTTGTTGCTTCGTCTGCTGCAGACTTAGTTCCCTCATCTACGATTTGTCCTTTAAAACGAATTTTTCCTTCTGGTACTACCTCTTTTGCCAGTACTGTGATTTCACAAGTTTTGGAAATCTCGCTATCTACCGCAGTAGCTGTAATAGTAGCATTTCCTGCTTCAACAGCAGTAAGTAATCCTGATTCGTCAATGGTAGCAACCTCTTCATTAGAACTTGACCACTTTACGCTCTTATCAAAAGCATCCTCAGGCAGAACATTAACCTTTAACTGTTTTGTTGCACCCACTTCCAATTCCAAAGCAGATTCCTCAAATTCAATCGAACTTACTTTTACAATTGCATCTTCATTATCATCATCACATGCAACAAATGTAAAAGCACACAAGAGGCACAAAGCCGAAATAATTTTTCTATACATAAAATAGATGTTTATAGTTATTTCTTGCAAAATTAAAAGTTATTTTAACTAAATGAAATATCAAAAACATCACCTCTCAACACCTCAAAACATAAACCATCCACTATATCATCTAACTTCCAGATTTTTACAAACACAGCTCTCCAAGTTTTATGAGCATAAGTTTTAAATTCTAACTATACATCAATAATTAAATCCTGTTTTTTAATCAACAACATCTCTCATTCAATAAATAAATTCAATTGGTTTATGAAAATTTAGGAGAAGCCGTATTAATGATAGAAAAATCCCTTTACAAAAGAGTATGTAACAAATTTAGTCCTTGATAATTTCAATCTCATCAGCCAGGATGGTAACGACCGTAATATAGTCTTTGCCTGATTTTTGCATCTTGTCTCTTAAACTTTTCACCTCAACAGATGATAGGCTGTCTGCAACACCAGTTTCCTGCTTGCGCTTCACCCACTCCTCATCTATGCAGGGAGTGTGATCGATGTGACACAAAAGGGTTTTCTCACTGTTTACCTGGTCAATAAATGATCTTTCAACTCGCTCTATATCAACCCTACCAACAATCTTTAGTTTTTTATGATTGTACTTGGCACTAAAATGAAGTAACAAATTAGAAGGAATCACTTTTACCGCCGAACCTTCCTCCGATTTCAGCTTTAGCTTCTTTTTACCGGCTCCACAAAAATGAACAGCCATGCCTTCGGTTTCTATTCTTTTTCCTTCGAACTGTTCTGCACCATTTACCAGTTTGTCAATACTTAGTTTTTTCGCCTTCTCTTGATTACAGGCAAACAATGCGATGACTAGTGCAGGTATTAGCAATATGTATTTCTTCGTACTCATTTTTAATTAGAATCAGTTTTAAAATTTTCAACATACTTAACAGGGACAAAAGAAATATTTTTCCGTATGTGCGTTCTGTATTTCACCAAGTCAGGAAACTGGTAGAAAAATTTAATCTTTTCATATTTACCACCACTTTTTAATGGCTTATCCGATAAAACAAAAAATGTCCACGACTCAGCAATGTCTTCCTCGGGACTTTCGGCAGCATAGTCTGTTACAAACTCCTCGGCATGATCGAGATAAAAATCGTACAAGCGGTCTACCAACTTTTTCTTGTTTCGTTTCTTATTGATTCTGTCCCATTCTTGCAGCAATTTTGGCTTCCAAAACTCTTCCACAAATAAGTTCAGATAACTTCCCTTGATGGCATATCCCTCGGTGGTTAGATATCCTCGATCTGGATCTTCCGTTTCATCATCTGTCAATTCTATCTGCGAGGTATTTAAAGTCAGCAAATGACCAAACTCATGAATCAGCGTATGGGTGTAATCCAATATTTGAATGGAATCCCGGGTAAAAATGTTCATGTCCGCAGTATCCAAATCGATTTGCCAAAACTCAACCGTTTCATCCAATTGATTCATCCCTCCCATGTCCTCACTTTTTCCATCGGAAAACAATCTCAAGGATAGCACATATTTATTCAATAAATCGTTGGGTAAAATGGAATGTATGGTTTCCCAGTACTGAAGTCCTAACTGATCATTTTCGGATTTGTTGCTTTCAATGTTTCCATTTTTTACATTCCAAACCCCTACTTGATTCTGACCATATGTAAATTGTGAAATACTTAATAGTGTTGTAATTAATAACAGAAGCTTTCTCATTCTTAGAAGTAATGTATCTATTTTGTGGAGTTTTGAAGAGTAATTGAGCTTGTGTTGTAATATTCATCATTCTGATTACTGAAGCAACACATCGCAGTTTGCATCATCATTTTAGATACTGTATGTACTCTTCAATCTTATTTTCCAATCTTTTATTCAAATAGTCATTTTTATTGATAAGTGTCTCACTAATTATTTCAGCCTCTTTACGATATTTCTCCTTTTTAACTTTGTCCCAGTAATATGGAGGCTCCTGAAGGTTTGTGATTCTATCGGCCAACTTTACCATTCCAACTTCCTTTTCCAATTGATTAATGCGCAACAAACTATCCAACATTTGCTCTTCTTTCGAAGGAAGATTTTCATTTTTGCTCAAAGCCAAAACTCCCTGGGCAACTCGTTCTCCAAATGTTTCCTTTAGTTCACCGAACTCAGTATTCGTATCTTCAATGGTATCATGCAATATGGCAAGTTGAATGGCAAAATCCACATCAAAATTCTTCTCTGCTGCATAAGCCATCAATATCTCCATGCTTACATTGGAAATGTGCAGCAAATAATTCGAATTGCTTCCTGGCATCTTCTGATCTTTGTGTTTTTCACCAGCAAATTTTATTGCCCTCTGATATATTTCTTGTGTCATATATTATTCTTTTTAAACGTTGTAATCGGTAAAATGGACACCAAGTTAGGATCTTCTCACTTTGGTATTATTATCCATTTTCATTTGATAAAGATCAAAACCTTTTGCCCAAAAATCCTTTTCTATTTTTTCGAGCTCGAAGCCCATTTTTTCATAAAACTTGTATACTAGCTGTGATGTTCGAACAATGATAAGTTCAACATTTAGATTATCATTCAAATGATTGATTCTATGCTGCGTCAACTTTTTTCCGATTCCTTTTCCCTGATGTTTTGGGTCAATCATATCCCAGGAAATTCGAGCAATTTTTTCGTCAGGAAAGTAGTTGATTCCACCAGCACCAATAATTTCAGAATCCTCTTCATAAATAAAGTAATCCTCTATTTCATTTTCGAGGTATTCCTTAAAATCAAGTTCCTCTGAAGTAGCAAAGTATTCAGGGATATTTTGCCTTAACAATTGAATCAGTTTTGATTTGTCTGTATTTGAATATTTTCTGATCATCCTTTTGTTATTTTTTAGGAATGGTTCGGTTTATTGTGCCAACACGAAGAATGTATATTTCGAAAAACCAATCAAATTTATAAACAATAAAACTTAATTAAAACATTTTACAGTAGTAATATTTAAGAGAATTGAATCCTCACTTATCCTATTGGAACCGACAACAGCATACAAACAGAAAAGCTTTAAAAGCTATGGGTTTCCCCAAGTTTTAAAGCTTCAATCAATACCTTTTAACTTGTAGTTACCAGCCTAACAGCTATTGTTATTCTGTAACTGTTTTCCTTGTATATTTCATGGTGTAATCTCCATTTTGTAGCACCAACTTTTCTTCCGTTAATGTTTTAACTTCATAGCTTTCCTCATCGATTGATGAACTGCCATTTCCAATGCTTTTAACGGTTAAAATTAATTTGTTCCCTTCCAGTCTCCACTTCTGATACAAAAGGGTCGCCATATTATCTGAACGTGCCGTTCCATCTTCAAGTAAGGAAAAATGAAGTTGAGATGCCGATGTATCCAACCAAGAGCCTACCAATAACTGTTTATTGACAAGGACTTCAGATTTTTCAACTCCTTCTTTTTTAATCTTCTTCTCCCCTGTGTTTTTGCTTTCCTTACAGGCTCCAAGAGAGATTAATCCCATCAGTAGTAAGCCTAATATTGTTCTAGTCATGTTGTTTGTATTTTAATTCTTAATTATTATTCATCTTTAAAGCATAGCATAATCAAGATACATATTTTATACCATATCATTCTTTACCCAAATACTTTTCCTTTTTTACTGAGACCTACTTTAATATCCCAAATCTTCGTTTATCAGTACAATTTTAATTCGGTTTTTTGGATAGGATTTTTCTGTAATGGTCCACGTATTACAAATTCTATGAGGACTACTACAATCCATACATTTACCAGTTTTCTGACATGGAATATTTAAGTTTTTATGGCTTTGAGCATTCTTTATTGCTGCAATACCTTTCACCCTCCTCCTGGCTGATTCCAAATCTTTTACAATCTTATTTCTCCCAACAAACAAAACCACATGTCTCGGTCCGAAAGTGAGTGCTGCAATTCTATTTCCAATCATATCCAGATTCACCAGACAACCCCTTTCTGTTATGGCATTACTCCCGGTTAAAAACAGATCTGCAGTCAAAGCCTTTTTCCTTTGTGAAATTTGTTCGCGCCAAGTATCCTCTGGCTTAAATGTATCTATAAACTCATATGAATCGGAAGTTTTGATATAATCAAGCACTCTGGTTTCATGCATTGTTTTAGAATCACCATAGGAAACACTCTTTGCGTTTAAGGTTGGCAATATTTCATTAACAAATGTATGATATGCAGATTCTGAACTCTCTGAAATGAATACTTCAAAATTGTTCCGTTCCAGCTGTTCTTTCGTCTTTACTAGTAAATCCATAGTATATCCTGATTTGATTGCTGTCTATTGGTACATGCTGACTTTTTCTAATGTTGCTCTTTGTGGCTTGTATATTTTAAAAACAAGCATTGCACAAGTATATCGCGTAAGAGCAATCAAATTTATAAACAATAAATCTTAAACAAAATATTTCCCACTTTAAAACTTTCAAATTCAATACTTCGATTCCTTCTGACTCCAAATGAAAAAAGCTCTAAAGCCAGGAGAATTTCCATGACTTTAAAGCTTCCCTTGTATTTTAAGATATAAACTACTTACACAAAAAGAGTTGGGTTTCTATCTGATTTCTAATGGCTCTTTGTCTTTCAATCAATGTAAACTTTTGTTTCTGAACCGAATTTAAAGCCCCACTTGCGTTTAATGCCATAATTCCGTTGTAAGAAATCCATTTTAAACGGAGTTTCCATTTTAATTGTTTTTCCGAAAGACTTTATTCTTTAGCTTGGGTGGCATCGGTCCACGTGTCGGTTCTAAACGACGAGGCAGGCAAGAGATTAACATCATAAAGCGAACCCATCACCCAATTGCGCCATGCATATCGCACTGCCACAGGTTTTGGCACTTTATCGCTTTGTACGAAAAGCTCCTTTCGCTTAATAATTTTTGCAGTGGCAGGATAAAATACCTTGTCTTCTCCTGCAATCTCAAATCCTTCCAGCTTGTCATAGGCATAAAGTCCTGTTTCTGCATTTTTAAACTTTAGAATCAATCCGCCGTTTTTCACTTCTTGCGAATCAAAAACAGGAGCAGCACCATCTATGCTCTTGTAACCATAGGTTTCGTGCAGCGCGTTGAATAGTAGCCTGTCTGCCACCTGTTTCTTTTTGGGCGGATGAATGCTTACAGCATCTCCAATATCCATGGTAATGGCAATACCAGAATTTGGAATCAAATCTAAACACTGCAACTGAGTTTCGCGAATAAAGGCCGTATTGTCAACCTCTTGAAATGCATTGTTGTTGCTGTAGGTAAAAGGAGCAATTTGCACGTAGTAGAATGGAAAATCACCAATTCCCCATCTTTTGCGCCAATCTTTCACCATGGCCGGAAAAAGCTTCTTGTACATCTCAGGCTCATGACGATTGGCTTCTCCCTGGTACCACAATGCCCCTTTTATTGTGTAAGGAATTAATGGGTTTATCATTGCATTAAACAATGCTGTGGGAATCTTGTTTGTCTTTTTTGTAATGTCTACTTCCTCAAGATTTACCTTTTTAAAGCCGTCCATCACCTCCTTGCTTATCCATGCCTGCACTGCACTGCCACCCCAGGAGGTATGGATCAATCCTACTGGAACATCCAGAATCTCCTGCAGTTGTTGTCCGAAGAAATAGGCTACAGCACTAAAGCCTGCAACACTCTCAGGTGATGCTTGCTGCCATGCGCTATATTCCTTGGCATCTTTTATGGGAGTCTTGGAGCCAAACCTATTAACAGTAAACAAACGCAAATTCGGATTAGCCGATTTTGCCATTGCCAGAACAGATCCAAATGTAGGCTGCCCGGTATAGCCCTTCATGGGTTGCTGCATGTTTGATTGCCCCGAACACAACCATACCTCTCCAAACAGGATGTTGTCCAGGCTAATGTTCGATTCCTTGCTTTTAATATTGATGCTTTGAGGTTCCTTGCTGTTGTTGGTTGTAACAGCAATGCGCCATGTACCTTTGTTGTCGGCTTTAATGTGAATGGCCTCATTCAGCCAGGAGGTTTCAATGGTGATTTTCTCATTGGCATCGGCCCAGCCCCAAAGCTCTACAGTGGTGTTGCGCTGCAAAACCATATTCGACGATACAATTGCCGGAAGCTTCACCTCTGCATGAATCGACTGTAGAAATAGCAGGTTGACTATTGCCAGGGTAATTAATGTTAGTTTTCTCATATTTTTTGGTTTTATATCTAATTAAGGTTGCTTTTCTTTTTCGATAAGCTTGTTGGTTTAAGTTGAGTTTTGTTCTGGTTTACCATCAAATAGTTGAAGCTTAAAAAAGCATGCTTGATAATGGTATCAGATTCAGAATTCTTATTCAATAGATCAGACTTTTATGCTTTAGAGTGCAGAAAGTACTTATATACAATTAAGCACTTATGCTCTATTAAATATGCAAAACGCCTCAAGATGCAGATATTTGCACAAAACAACTAATGGTTTTAATGAAAGGCTACTCCTTTTGATCTTACTATTTCAATACAGGAGTCCAAAGTTAGCTAAAGCATCTTTAAATTACATAAATCATTTCCAGGAGATACTTTTAGTATGTCACTGAAAGAAAAACTTATCGTACAGCTCGTACTGTTAATCTATAAATGATTAATAAACCCTCTTGAAGTAAGAATCTCAATCACTAGTAAATACATATTGTCCTAAAAAAATTAAACGCATGTAAGGTCGCTAATAGAAAATGAATGAGACACAGCTTACTTACTACCACTTAACTTCTTGGCTTTTATGGAATACATATGAGGAATTTTAGTTCCATGTTTTTCGGATACCCATCTTCCTTCACTAAGTTCAGTCAGGTTGGGGAAACAGTTGTAAACCTGATAAGGAAATTCATTCATGAACTCAATCCTCATTCCATTTGAAATCAAACTATTCAGAACCTCACTTAAAGAGTGATGCCATTCAATGTGCTTTAGGTTTTTATTGGAAATCTCTGACTTGTCGGTATAAGATTTCTCTACAATGGTCTCCATTGGTGCTGACTTGAAATAACTATCAGTAATTTCGGAATCATCATTTAGGGTATAAATAAAGGGATGGAATTCAACTATGTAGAACACTCCCCCTGGTTTTAGATAACGGTTTATAATTTTCGCCCATTTGTCAAGATCATTAAGCCAATTGATTGCACCATAAGAGGTATAAACGATATCGAAAGTTTCATCCAATACCTTCTCAATATCATATACATTGGATCGCACAAAGGTTGCCGGAATATTTAGCTCTTCAGACAATTCAGTAGCCTTCTGAATAGAAGCATCAGAAATATCAAGGCCCACCACTTCGGCTCCTTCTCTTGCCCAGGATAAAGTATCCATTCCAAAGTGACATTGAAGATGAAGCATTCGCTTCCCTTTTACATCTCCTAATTCTTCCAACTCAATATGGTTCAGCGAAGTTTCCCCTGCTTTAAAAGCTTCTACATTGTAAAAACTAGATTCTGTGTGCAAAGCCGTCAACTCATTCCAGCTCTCTCTATTGTGTTCAAAATTATTCATTTGTATTCTTGTTATTTAAAAGGCTTGTTACATTTTGTCGCAGACTCTCCATAACAATAAGGAGGTCATCATCTTCTAAGAAGTTTGGTTTTCGTTTTGTGATGTTTTATTAGTGCTTAGCAATTCTTTCGTATATTAATTCTTCAGGATGAAATTTAATTAAACGTATTTTTTCAACTCTTGCTGAGATGTCTTGCATGTTTTTACGCAATACCTGGAAAGCATTCAAAAATTCCTCTTCAGCAATACCCATCGCAAGCGTACAATGTGGAATCCAATTCTCAGGGCGATAATAAACCCACTGTTCTGAGAATGTAAACAATTGGTTATACAGTTCTTTTTGAAAAGCTAATAAATCCATTGTTACTTTTGGATTTAAAAAAATAACATTTTCTGCTCCCTGAAATGTTCCCAAAGCATTCATCGAAATTCTTAATGACGGTATGGCTATATTTTCTATAAGCTTTATCGTTTTCTCAACATCTATTTCGTCAGCAACTGATAAAGCCATATGAGGAGTGCATTTTAGATTTGTCAATTTATTTTCGATACCATTAGCATCTATGCTTTCAATTAATTTATGAATCTGTTCTTCACTTTTGGAATCAAATATTATTTCAACTGCATATCCCATCTTTTTTTTATAAAATCGCAATTTTAAGCTTATTTTTATCCTATTAACTTTGATTCAAGGTACTCTCCTATTGAATCAACACTGCTTGCTATTTCATGTCCCCAGAATAAGTCACCAGCAGTATAAAAAAACTCCATATCCCCATCTTCATATATATTCAGTCCATAGAGTTTAATTTCCGTTGAAAATTCAGCTTTATCTATTATGCTTTGATCTTCGTCTAACCAAACATCATTTTTCAACTTCAACATTTCATTAATCATGGAATCTTGAAGTTCTTTTGATTTAGCAATGGCTTTTTTTGTTGTCAGCAAATTTTTATCAAATTGCTTTTTTTCAAAGTTTGAAAATGAAAGTTGAATTTCGGTGTCATCAAGCAGGATTTTACCACAATAACTATCTAACTCATCATCTAAAGTTAAAGTGCCAAAAAAATCTGTATCAATAGTTTTAGCAGCTTGTTTTTCAATTTTAACTTTCTCCTTAAACTCATTTGTAAATCCCAAAAAAGTTTCAAGTATTTCACTCTCTGATAATTTATAAAAAGTCCATAATTTGTTAATTTCTTGGAAATTTGTTGTGATTTTACCATCATCGAAAAATATACTGATGATATCTCCATCTAATTCAAGCTTTCTGTAATTTATTCCTTTAGGTAATATTACATTTCTAGCATGAACAGCATCGCCAAGGATTCTGACTAAGGTCATCCCTTTATGAGATTCTTCATTTTCTGCTGCAGCATTAAGCATATTTTGTTTGTCATCTACAGTATTGCATAAATAATCGCGCATAACAACAAAGTAATTTCTATCCAAACTTATAGCAGCCAATGGATAAGATTTTGTGAATTTATAAAGTGCATTTGATTTGTTTTCAAATTCTGCCCTCAAGGCTTCAGTTAAATTAGAAACTTCCCATCCGGTCATTTCTTTTTTCTTTATCCATTTTAAAATCATTTCAATATCACCTATTTAATTTATAACGATCATACTACAATCTCACGGTATCAAACTCTATCCAGAATGTGTTAACATTCATGGAATTTAGATTTTGCCAGGTAACCCACCAGCAAGGAATATACTAGTGTTTTATTTCATTGTTGATATTCTTCCTGACTTTATCAATTTTCTTTTCAATTTCTGAATAATATTCAAGAATAAAGTTTCTGTTTTCCTGAATCTTCCACAGGTAAATCAGTAGCTTATTTCTTTTATTCTCTTGAATTTTTAGAGGCAAATCAATTCCATTAACATTGCCAACACTGTCAATGTTAAAGTGCGGGGCTAATTCTTCATTAATACCTTTGAAATAGTTTTCTTGAAATTGCATTTCTGAATATTCTTCTTCTAATTTCCTTAAAGTGTTATAGTCATACTCATATAGCGTGATTATTTGAAGTCTTAATGAATCATTATTTATTAATTCCAGCCCTTTTGATTTCAAGGTTTCATATCCGGCTATATTCTGAATGGATATAAAATCACGCGTAAGTTTTAAATAATGGTACATCAAAGAATCAGCATTTATGTTCTTTCCTGTAAATACTTTTCTAAAATAGTTGCAGGCAGTAATTCCATCACGATGCCCCTTTTCATTCAATTTAATATCACTCAAGTCTTTTTCGAGGCCATTTGATATTTCTGTAAGAATTTTATTTTCGGATCGAGCATCTCTCCTGTTTTCATTCCAATTGTTTAATGCAAATGCAGAAACAACAGCAATAAAAATTGACAAAAACTCAAATCCGTATTTTCTCCAATTATCAAATTTAATTTTTTTCATGATTGTTCTTTTAGCTTAGCAATGGGTCTGGTTATACCCTGGCTTTTTATCTCCAAATGTTTTTTATATAATTTAAAATTAACTTCCCTCTGGCCTCTTGCTTCTTCTCACTTCCAATTAATAATTGATCTCTTAGTTTCATAAATGGTTTCTCGATGAATAGATGCAATATCAATCCGCCTATTACAGCAAGGATCAGGCAAATCCAGAATACATTTTGCTGAATAAATCCATTATCGATATCGGTGACCCAGATTTTCACAAAGTGATATACCTGCTTATGACTTAGGTAAATGGCATAGGATAATGTTGCAATGACAAAGGTGAATCGAGATTTTAACTTGTAAAGAATACTTGTAGGACTAATGGCTCCAATCACAATAAATCCATAGGCCAATGAAATCAATGGCAATCCATAAACCATTGCTTTGAACGAAAGGATACTTTCACAAACTTGATATGCAAGCAGAAATAAAATAAGTCCCAGCAAAAGGCTACTATTTCCATATTTGCTTAAGAAGGTTTGCCAGCCTGGTTTAAAATTAAAAATTGATGCAATCAAAACACCAAGAATCAATCCATCCATTCTGTTGTGACTTGGGTAATATACTTTTTCGAGAAGTCCTTGAACCATCAGTCTCCTACTACCACTTTCGATAAAAGGCTGAACAAACTCATTCCAATTGTAAATTCGAAGTAAAATACCTACTCCAATTAAGGCAAGCATAAAGTATGGCGCTAGCTTTTGTAATCGCGTTTGAAAAAACAGAATGATGCTGATAGGCATTAGTAAATAAAACTGTTCTTCTACACATAAAGACCATGCATGGGAAAATGATTTCTGTGTTTGGCTGTCGAGTCCATAGTTTTGAGTGAAAGTTAGAAATTTCCATAATGGTGGCAATCCCGAACCTTCTCTTAAACTACCCAATGAATAATACAATATCAGTACGGCTAAATATGCCGGAACAATCCTAAACAAACGTTTCATGTAAAAACGCTTCAAATTGATTTTTGAATTGCCCTTAAATTCCTTTAAAAGCTGAAAGCCGATCAGGTAACCACTCAAAACAAAAAACAGATCGACTCCAGTCCAACCAATCCGTTTAATTGGTTCTAACCAATCAGGAATCCCTCTCCCATAATGAAAGATCATCACGAGAATAATTGCAATTGCCCTTAAATGGTCTAATCCATGCAGCCTGTTTGTATTGTTCGTGAAAATCTTAATCATTCAGTTTTTTGTTAGTGCTTCGGTTCTTGGTTTCTCCATAAAAGTCTTGCTAAAATTTGAGGACGATATACAACTACCACCTTATCAAACAATGTTTGCATTTATTGTTTTTGTTACTTTATCATGTTGCTCGCCACCGCCATTTAGATTTTGTAGTAATCGTTATTTTTCATCTTCGAATAAGTTTTCTAGTTCATCAAAATGTATTAAATCATTTTTAGAAGAATCTGGCAATCTTACTGGTTCTTTAGGCATTAGAAGTGGTTTATAATAGTCTTTGTCATTATAAATTTGATTTTTAATTTTCGTAATATATTCTGAAACTTTTAGAGCATCCATTAAACCGAAAGTAAATAAACTTAACGTGTCTGATTGATTGTAGATTATTTCAAACCTCAAAGTAGATTGATGATTTGAAATGCTATGATTTTTTAATTTAGAATAGATTGTTTCAAAATTTAACGTGTCCGAATTGTCATATTCATATAATCTTCTTTCATAATGAGCAATTCCATCAAAGTCATCATTTATTGATACCTGAATAAATACACTGTCATTCTTTTTTGTAATAACATCTTTTTCATATCGTTCACTGTGACAAATACTCATATTAGAATAAACTATGATCGTATCTAATTCAGTCATTAACTCTGAAAACCTACCAATGTCACGAGTTAATTTAAATGAATTGTCATTATTTTGACTGTAAACCAATTCATTTGAAATCAAAATCGCTACTAATATGAAAAGTACTCTCATTTTCAGGTTTTAATTATTGCTTTTAAAACACAAACTACAAGCTTACGCTATCGAGAGCCACTTTTTGATGGCTTGTTGTGAGTAGTTTTTTATTGTTTTCTGTTTCAATATTTTTGTCAATATAGTCCTTGTAAATTTTCAATAAATGCTTTTCACTATTTAAAACATCTTTTATATGAAGAGATACAATTAATTTACTTTCTTTAGAGCTATCAAGGATATTTAAATAAACAAAATTTACTAGTCTATCTAACTTACCATCAACAATATTTGATGTGTAATCCATTTCAGCAAGTATGGACATTATTTTAAAATCAATTGCATCAATCTTATTTCTTTTATATAAATCCAATCCTGCATTACTCAATTCAGAAGCTTTTAAACCGCCCATTCTCCCAAATATTTCACCAATTACGATTGGTGTTTCAATGTATTTAACAAGTGTATCGTGTAATTGCATTTGCTTCTCAATTACTCCTTTCAGACTAGAATAATTTGCTTCAACTTCACTATTAATAGTTTCAATAGATGCTTTATGATATTTTCGTACTTGATAGTTTTCTTTGAAATTGCTTATCACTAATGCAATCAACACACCAGTTGTTACTATTGTAAGTTCCTTTAGAAATGATACAACCTTTTCCTTTCTTAAATTTATTTTCATAGTAGTGAATAATGTATAATACTTATAATGACTCTCCTTATTTTTCACTCTTATCCTTCCCATAACTTGGGAGTGTTGCGATTCACTTCCGGATGCTATTCCTTACCCATAACTTCTAATACCAATTGTGAAAACGGCATGAGCCACTTCTTCGCAAGCTCGCACTACCTAACATTTTATACATCGGCATTATACTATCCCCTATAAAGGCTCATTAAATATTACATTTGGTATAAAATGTAAACTGGTACATTTGTTTTTCTTATCTCCGATTAAAAAGTTGCACAATACTGATTCCATGCTATGTATTGTGCACCTAACATATATTACTTCGTTAAATTTATACACTATAATTTTTATTTAAAACATTTTACAGTAATTAATTTTAAGAGAATGAATTATTCTTTTTCCTGTACTGCTTGTTCAACAAAAAAAGTGTTCCTCAAAGATTTCTTCATGGAACACTTTTTCTTTATTACAAATGAATTGGCAATAGCACAATTTTTAAGTTATGTGCTAACCAATAGCATTAGACATTTATTTGTACATTTTGTTTTATCAAATTATTAAGAATAGAGCTTATTGTTTTTCCAGATAATTTAATACCTGTTCTTTATAATTTCTGCCAATGGTAAACTTTCGGTCATCCAGCTTAATGTATGACGATGTGTAGTGGTCCATTTGATTGATATTAACAATGAAAGAACGGTGGATACGTATAAATATCTCTGCAGGCAATTCCTTTTCCATACTCGTTAATGATTCGTAGCAAATGAGACTGTTTGTTGTCGTTTTAATTTTGATGTAGTTATCTACTCCTTCAATATACAGTAGGCTTTCTACAGGTATATTATAATTCTTTTTATCTGCCTTAATATGAATGATATCTTTTCGCTTTGTTAGTTGTTTTTGTTCCATTGAAAGAAACTTGTTGATTGCTTTTAAAAACCTTCCGGTTGAAATAGGCTTTACAAGGTAATCAAGAGCGTTGAGATCAAAAGCATCAACCGCAAATTCCCTATAAGCAGTGGTAAAGATCACATAAGGTTGATTGGGAATGGCTTTTAAAAATTCAATGCCAGAAATAGATGGCATATTAATATCTAGAAATAATAAATCAATATCTCCTTTGTTTAAAAGTGGTATTGCATCAATAGGCTTTGTGTACATTCCAACACACTCAATCTGATCACTAAAATTTCCAATATGTTCCTGTATCACTTTTATTGCCAAAGGTTCATCGTCAATAATCAGACAAGTATATTTATTTTTACCGGGCATTATCTTACAATTTTTAGTTTAACTTCAAACAGGTTCCTATCCGTTGATATTTGTAAATCATATCTATTCTGATACAATAGATCAAGTCTTTCCTGCACATTTTTAAGACCTAAACCCTTACTCTTTTTAGTTTTGTGTTCAGCAAGTACAGTATCATGTTTGTAATTATTGATGCTGAATTGTATTCTGGGTGAAGTGATTTCTAATTTCATCGAAATAAAATCCTTGTTGGTTTGTTTTAATCCATGCTTGAAAGCATTTTCAACGAAGGGAAATAGAATTAATGGGGCAATTTTTATCCCAGTTACATTCTTAGGAAAATCAGTCGTTACATTAAAACTATCGTCATGTCTTATTTTTTCAAGCTCAATATAATTGTTGATGAATGCCACTTCTTTGCTTAATTCTACCTTTTCTGTATTGCATTCGTAAAGCATATATTCCAATAAGTCAGATAATCGTACAATCACTTCTCTCGAAATAGCAGGGCTTTCATTTACCAGAGCATACAGGTTATTCATCATGTTGAAGATAAAATGAGGATGAATTTGTTCCTTAAGAAGTTGTAGCTGAACTTCTTTAAACTTTAACTCCAACATGTTTTTTTCCTTCTCAATAATTGATTTCTCTTCTTTGGATCGATAAGATTCTTTCGTAAAATAAAAAACAGATGATAAGAGTGAAATTAAATAGGTACCTGTTAGAAGAATAATAACATCTTCGAAAGATGGCAAAATTGTATCGGGAAGGGCAATGTTGCTATACAAAGTGATAATAAACAGAGCAAAGCTAATCAACCATAAGCTTATAATAAGCAAGAAAATGAGTAAATATATAAATAAGCCTCTTTTACCTTTAAATAAAAACTTAGGAATTAAAATTTTATTACATATCCTAGCACTCGCAAAACTTATTATTAAAAGCAAGATAGATAGGTTCGTACGTATATGAATATCGTAATGTCTATTACTGAAAACAAAAAACATAAATAAAGCTGCTATGAACCAATAAATGATTTCCCAGATTGAAAAAAAATTGTTTCTTGATTTTATGTTTTTATTGATAGCCATAGCTAACAAATATAAAAGGAAATTGGCTTCGTTAATAAATATGATCCTTATTTTATGCCAACAACACGAAACGCACCCTGAATAACACAAATACTATTTATTGTTTTAAATTTGTTGTTAAGGATGCCATTTATGTTGTTCCCATAATAATATTTAAAAGCTTATCATGAATATTTACTATTGTTCCATTATTAATTTTAAAATTTAAAATCATGATAATTAGATTCTTTTTCGAGGGTGGCCCCACTTTCATGTCTCTTGTTTACCTGATGTGGATCATCGTAATTAGCCTGGCAGTTCGTTTTATCATTTTGTATCGCGGCAGTAAAAATCCTCAAAAACTAAAAAAGACAAACGATGGTATTTTGTTTTTTGGGAGTCTCGCATTTTTAATCGGGATAAGCGCGCAAATGGTAGGTCTTATTCAAGCTTTTGATGTTATTCAAAGCATGGGCGGTAACAGTATAGGCCCACATATGCTAGCGGGAGGATTAAAAGTTTCTTTTATCGCCCCATTTTTTGGCATGATGCTTCTCATTATATCATCTATCATTTGGTTCGTGTATCGAAATCTAAAAGATTATCCCTCGAACATTCAAACTATAAGTGAGTAAAAAGAAACATTAGGGTTTAACAAGTCTGATATTTTAATACCTGCTACAGATAATTCTACAAAAAAAAGTTCCAGGAAGCGTTATTCCTGGAACTTTTTTCCATATCATCCATAAGTTGGCTATGGAAGAAAGTCCAACTCATTCTAATCGATCACTTTCCATATGCTACCACACGTAACATAGTTCAATCAAATCAGTTATCTTCTTTGATCTTGCTTTAGAAATGGAACATGATAGAATCATGCATTAGGATATTTTTTTTAATTAAAAATCGCCTATATATGCTTTTCCAGTTAGTTCTGGATTTTTATTTTGTAATTCATATTCAACTTCTTTTATTAATCTACCTCTATCCTTTGGCAAACTACCTAATAAAGATAAAACATTCGATTTATGAGTTGCATCTACTAAAATATTTTCCACCTTAATATTTCCAATTAACAATTTCATCTCTTCCAGTATTTCATAGGCATCTAGAAGTTGAAATTCTCCATTTTTTACTTTTCTATATAACGAAGTGTTTTCCACAGGAACTGTTGTCAGAATACCGACATTTTGAGGTTGAATCTCATTAATAAGCTCAGATGTAGCCATAATATGCTTACCTGAATCCTGACCTCCTAAACCTAACATCACCATTGTTGTTAAGTTAATTCCTGATCCAACAATATTTTTACCTGCCTCTATAATCTCTAAGGAGCTCGCCCCTTTTTGCACAACTTTCAATAACTCATCATCTCCAGTCTCTACACCAAGATATACTTTGTTTAGACCAGCCTCTTTTAAAAGCTTTAGTTCTTCGGCACTTTTATTAAGAGTACTTTGAGGGCCTGCGTAAGTACTTACTTTCTGAAGAAAAGGAAAGGCTTTCTTAAGTTCTGATAAAATGCGAAGTAAATCTTTTGTATTCATAGAAATAGCATCTCCATCACATAAAAAAACTTTGAGCAAGCGTCTTCCCATACTAACCTTTGCCATTTTTATATCGCCAATAATCTCTTCTACACTTCGAATTCGAAATTTACGATCCTTGTACATACCACAAAAAGTACATTTATTATGAGAGCATCCAACTGTACATTGTAATAAAAAACTATCTGCCTCTGGCGGTGGCCTAAAAATTTTACCTTCGTATCTCATATTCTACTTTAATTGTGAAGTTTATAATGAATTACGCTGAAAAGATTGTGAAAGTGTTGCTCTTCCCATTTCGTTAATTCCGTCATTTATTTTATCAATCATACTTTGTTTATCAGCAGGTAAATTGCCAATAACAGGAAATGTGTTCGTAGGGTGGATACCATAAAAAGGAACATTAGTCAATGTAATCCCATTAATTAAAGCTTTCTCTTCCTCAAGAATTTCAATTTCAGTTGCAGGTAAAAAAATCCCTTTTTTTGCATCCTCCGCCATAGGTGTTCCCTCAAATAATCCCAAAGTACCTGCCCAAATTAGTTTTGGTTTTGTTTCATTTAAGAAATCTGCTGTATGCTTGGCATTTTCTATTCCTTTATCTTTTCCGGCCACACCAAGCATTAAACCTGCCATATAGTTTATTCCTGCAATACTAAGTCTTGAAAGTTCAGTTTTTGCTTCTTTAACTGTGTACCCTTTATTTATATCAAGAATCACGGTATTCCAGCCTGATTCAACACCTACCCATAAATCATTTATGCCACAATTTTTCAGCTCTCTAAGATCATTGTCACTCTTAGATTGAATATTTTGAATTGAAGCGTACATAGATATTGTATTGCACTCTGGAAAATATCTCTTGATCAACTCAGAAATCTTTTTCAATTTATTGGCACTTAAAACAAATGCATCACCATTAACTAAAAAAAAACGTTCTGCCTTTTTATAAATCCTTCTGAGCTCTATTAAATCCTTTTCAATCTGATCTGTATTTATTACTCTAAATTTAACATCGTCATACATATTACAGTAGGTGCATTGATTATGAGCACATCCAACTGTAACTTGTAATAGCATACTATTTGCCTCTACAGGCGGTCTATAAGTTGTTCCTTCAAAATTCATAAACTATAATAATTCGCATTTATAATTAAGTGGGAACAAAATGAATGTTCCCACTTAGACTTACTGTTAGCAAACATTTAAATTATTGCTGCTTGGAAAGTTCTGCTGCAGTATCTGCAAACAATCCTGGAAAATCAGATGCTTCGCGCTCGGTTTGTCCACCATGTTTTAGGAAAGCATTAAAGATAGCTTGGGTTTTATCCTCCCTGGCGCGATCTAGAAAATAACGTAGTTCTAATTTTGCACCAGCTTTCTCATCCCTGATTGAAGTCTCTACAATTTCTTTATACATTTCAATATCTCTAAGGTCTAGATTTCTTGTTGCAGCAAGCATCTTTTCCAAAAATGTATCAGCCTCTGACTTAGGTATAAACTGAGTAATGATATTTAATTTCTCTGCCTGTTGGGCAGTATAATCAGCTCCTGTTAGTAAAGCCTGAAGAGCTTTACCTCTCCCCATTCTTCTTGCAAATTGTACAGCTCCCTGACCACCAGTAGGTATGTTTACTCCTAATTCTGGTTGTGCAAAAGCAGCATTCTCTGTACCATAAGCTAAATCGCAGGCCATAACGAATTCATTTCCTCCTCCTCGTGCAATTCCATCAACAAAAGCTATTGAAAGTTGCTTCATGTTTTTGATATTGTCAATCATATTATTAAACTCAGTAGAACCCGATATTCCTTCTGGAGTTCCATTGATTAAATTCAGATCAAAATGAGCAGAAAAAAACTGATTATTAGATGATTTAAATAATACTACCTTGATTTCTTTATCATCCTTAAGTGAGTTAATAAAAGCATTTACCTCCTTTATTACTTCTATAGTTAAAATGTTAACTGGTGGATTACTAATCATCACATTTGCAACACCCTCTTTCTTTGTAATACTTAATTTACTCATAATTCCTTTATTTTTTTGATTTATAATCAAGTACAAATTTAGGAGGCTATGAGATCTGGCACAAGATCAATTTGAATGCAAAAAGGGTAAATTTCGCTAAATAATCATTCTGAATATCGTTTTTTAAATTGATTTGGGGTTAATCTGGTGTTTTTCTTAAAATACTTAATGAAATTTGTAGACTCCTCGAACCCCATTGAAAAGGCCAGTTCGCTACTTTTAATATTAGAATTAACTAGTTTTCTTTTGGCCTCTGTTATTATAAATACGTCAATAAATTGCTTTGCAGAACTATTCACAATCTCTTTGCAAATAAGATTCAATTGCTGGTAAGTTATATTTAATTTCTTGGCGTAATAATCGGCGTTTCTACTTTTAGAGAAGTCAGTTTCCAAAATATGTAAGAATTCTAAAAATGTATCCAGCTTGTCTGTTTCTTTTGGATACAAAGCATTTAGTGTTTTTAATTGTTCTATTTTCGAAAAAATGATAACATATAAGGAATCAACTATATGGTCATTATTAGTATCAGGTTCATCAGTATTATACTCATTAAATAAAAGTTGAATATAACTTTCTGTATTTGATTTTTCGGGTATATAAAAAGCAGATCTAAATAAATGAGGAGTAAACAGACATATCATTGCGTCTTTAGGAATCCTACTTAATTGCTTCTTCAAATAGTCTTTCGTAAAAATAATAACAAACCCCTTGCTCTCATTATCAAAAGAAAAAGCATTTATTTGCCCCGGAGTTAAATAAACCAATGTATTCCTATTTATATCATGCCAATTAAAATCTACTAAATGTTTGCTTTTCCCCTCTGTGTAAAAAACAAACATGTAAAAATCTAAACGGTGAGGTCTTTCATACCTCTCACTCTTATCTCTGTTTTTTAAGTCATCAATGCTAAGGATTTTTATTCCATCTTTCTTAAATCGATTAGATGTACACTCTATTAATGGGATATCGGTATTCATATATTTAAATTGTAATATTGAGCGAAGCCAAAAAGTAAGGCTATATTTTTTGATTGGCAACTGTATATCTCTTTTTTAAAGAGATTTTTTAGAATAATCGCCCAAATAATCACTTTGTAACTTCCTGTTTTTTCATGAAGTCCAGTACCAATTTGTATATTAATACAATTCATTACTCTTCTTATCAATCTTGCCTTTGCAAAACACAATCAACAAGCGCAATTACCAGGGGATATTAATACTCCACTTCCAATTCTGCTACCAAAGGACGATGGTCAGATACGATAGGTTCCTCCAACAAATCAATACTTATCGCCTTAATTTTTATATCATTTGTATTTCGAAAAATAACATGATCCAATTCAACTTTTGTTTCTCCCTGAAAGCTTAAATTATCCTCTCCTTTGTTTATGAACTCAAAACCCTGCTCATTAAAATATTTCATTGTAGGAGAAGCTGGTGAACAATTGAAATCGCCTGTTATTATTACTGCTTTGTTGATAGCATCCAAATATTGCATCAGCGCTTTGGCCTGGTTTAAACGAGAAGACACTCCCTCTTCACTTTCTATCCAATCGAAATGAACATTTACAAATACAATTGTACAGGCTTTAGCAATTTGCACTTCGTGAATTATGGCAGAGCGAGCTTCTGCTATTCCATCAGGCAATTGTAATCGTTTTGTTGAAATGATAGGCTTTGCCGACAGGGTGGCCATACCATATTCACCACCATCAAAGTCCATGAATTTACTAAAGGTTCCTGTCATCTGTGTTTTTTCAGCCAAATAAGAGCTTTGTTCAATCTTGTTAGTACGCAAGCAAGAATTATCAACCTCTTGCAAGCCACACAAATCAGGAGCTTGTTCTTTTATTACTCCTGCTGCACGCGATAAATCCAAAACATTGTCCATTCCTTCTCCGTGCCTGATATTATAAGACATTACTTTCAGCTTCGTAATTTGTTTCTGTTCGCATGCATAACACACACACATGCACACACACAATACAATTAGCATTATTCTTTTCATGGCGTTTTCTTTCATTAGGTTTGGTTTTATTCTATGGGTTATCATTTTCTTAAATAATGGGTGATTTTTATATAAATCCCTGTTGTTACTCTTGTTATTGATTTTGAAAATACGAGTTACAAGCTCCCACAATCATGGTTTAGTTCTCAATATAGGTAATGAAATCAAATCCAACTTTACTTTTATGAAAACGAATCTCAATTTCATTTCCTCTATTTATTGTTTCTCCTAATTCTTCACTACAAACTAATCGTTTTCTTTCATCTCCAATATAAAAGTATAGAGTATATGTGCCAGAACTACCACGATAACCCTGGCTATAATCTTTATTTTCAACTATTACTTTATAATCCGAAGTTTCTGAAAGCCTCTCATTACATATGGTAGAAGAAAACATTAGAAGCCCCACAAAAATAATTGATAAGTAAAAAGGTAGCGTATAATCATATTTAATTGCTTTATCCCGATTAATCCTTTTTGATAGTTTAATTCCAAACAGAATACCTAGAACAATAAAAATTGCCCCAAAAAGATATGGCTTTTCGTAATTTACAATAGTCTGACTTACTATTATATATATTGTAAAAAAACCAATAATCATTGTTACAAATAATAGAATTCCAAAAATAGTTTCTTTTATTCTCATTTTAATTATAAGTGTAATTCCCCCCGGCTATCCCACGAGACCTCACATATTGTTCTTTTTTAGATTTGCAACGCTATAGAATCGCACATCTGCGGAGAGTCATCTTAGTTTTTCTATAATCTTAATAAATTCATTTCCTTCTCCCATTTTCAATTCTTCTCCTTCCATGCTTTCATATGGAATTCCTCCTTTAACATCTCTTACAACTCCATTTTTATCCAAAAACAAATTCATTGGGTATGTTTTTATACCTAATTGATCGATGAAATCTTTCGCATCCACCAAATGCTGAAATTCAAAAGGGTGCTTTTCCAAAAAAGACGTTACGTCTTCTTTTTTCTCATAGGTGATAGCAACAAAGTTAAAGTCATCTTTGTACTTTTCTTTGATTTTATTTAGAACTGGCATTTCGTCAACACAAGGTGCACATCCTGTAAACCAAAAATTTATAATGGTTGGTTTGCCTTTTAATTGCTCCGAATTAAATTTCTCATTTGCCAAAGTATTCAAGTCAAATTTTGGAAACTCCTTGTTTTTATATGCAGATAACTGTCCTGAATTCTTCGGGTTTTCAGGCTTATTGTAATTAATTGTAAATGTTATTCTTGAAATAATAGAGTCTTTTTTCCTTTCAGTAGTGGTAATCGTTAAATTTCCATATACTTGTTTTCCCATTACTTTACTAATTTTCTCAACTTGCTCAGAAAGGATTTTATTCGCTTCAGCTTCTGTAATCCTATTTTTCCCATCAGTAGTGTAATATGTCGTTTGAGAAAATGAATTCATCGAAATGAGTAATAATACTGCTGCTATTAAATATTTCATATTCTGAATTATTATTATACTTCCTATTGCTTTCACAAAATACGAGCTACAAGCCCATATTAACTAAAGAATACACTTAATAGTATCTAATGATTTTTTCTATTTTTTGGGGATTCAAACTTTCTCGATCAACAGTTATATTTTCTATAAAATACTCAGAAGCCTTAATTTCTTTGCTTTCAATGTCCTTCTTTATTTCAGAAGTACTTATATAAACATAGTTAGCCACAGCAAAATTGATCTGATTATCAGAAACATTAGTGATATTGTATAACTGATACTTATATTGTCCATCCAGATCTGTTTTAATTACATATAGATCATTTTTCTCAGGAGCATTCAGAAAGTTCTGTAGTAGTTTTTCATTATAGGATTGAAAGCCCTGATCGCAAATCGTAACCATTAAAATTATTGAGATTAACCTTAGTAAATATACTTTGTCCTTAACTTCATTTCTTGTCACTTCGGGCCCATACATATTATTTCCAAATCCTACTTGAGAGAATAGAATCATTATCATATAAAGATTATATAAGGGAATGAATATTGTCACGAAACCCGATGGTGATTTACCTATATCCTGAAGTCTTCTGCCACTGTAAGAAGCTACTGATATTAGAAAAAATATCACTCCTACAATTAAAAGAACAGATCCAAAAGATTCATAAAAACTTGATACCCCTTGTAAATCATCAATCATAAAGTTTGAAATCTTTACAACTCCTGTCAAAATGGCTATGGAAATTGCTATGTTCCAAGCATATTCTTTTATGGTAATTCTTCCTTTTGTTTTAAATGGATTCATATATGTATTATTTTATATTTTCCCTACTATCGCATAAGTCCGCTCATATGGTTTTATTTTAGATATGAATGCGATAGAATCGCACACCAATATGGCTTAGCGGGTTTCTATCATTTAGGATCTACAAGCTTAGATTCAAATATTATACAGTGTGGCATCCAACAATCTTTTTTCACAGTTCCTATTTCATGTCCGTTTTTACAGACCTTATTAATTCCATCCATTCCGTCAAGATCGCAACAACCATTAAGTCTTTTAAAATCATTATGATTTTGAGTATTTATAAGATCTTTAAGGTTGATTATTATTTTGCCTTCAGAAGCTGTAAAATATCCTCCATCACTTACGAAGTAATATCCTTTGGGTAAAAAATCTTTACCATCATCTTCTGTTAATAATTCTCTATCTGATAACTCTACCAACTCATTTGTCAATTCAACATTACATTTTTTGCAGAATACTTTCATTTCTTTTTTTTATAATAAAATACTAATTGTATATCAACACAAGCAGTTAGTTTAGTCTCCTTATCACTTTTACCTTTGCAAAATACGAGCTACAAGTTCGCGCTAGCCGAGTTTAAATATTTTTATTTCTTCTTTAAATCAAAACCTAAGTTTATTTGCAACATTATTGGCCAAATATTTCCATTTCCATGAGTATCGAAATAGTATTGAGGTCCAATATCAAAAAGCAAATGAAAGTTTTTTCCAAATTTCCTTTGAATTCCCCAAGTAGGACCAATTGCGAAATCGGAATCAGAAGTTCGATAAACGTTCTCGGCAATTGAGCTTCCACGGGTTATAAACCTTAAAGAAACAAAGTTTCCAGAGTTATTATCAGTTACTCTATTCTTTCTCTTTCGTTTGTTCAGATTGAAAAACCATTTTTGCTGAACATCTAAGAAAGGACTAATGACATAAATAAATCCATTCCCGGCATAAGTCAGATCGGGATATCCACCACCATATCCGATTCCAAGTTCAGCAGAAAATGTAGAATAAGTGCCTGTTGGCCATTCCATTTCAACACCAGGATTTAGAAAGTTCACTCTCAAAACTTTTTCCGTTCCAGGTTTATTCTTTTCTTGAGCATAGGAAAATGTAATTGAAAGAAAGAATAATAGACTTAGTAAATTTTTCTTCATTTATGTATTGTTATTTTATTTCTTCATATTCAATATTGGTTACTTCAAACATTCCTTCACCAATAGGATCAACCACAACATTTACTTTTAATTGATCTACATTACCAACCACAGTAAAATAGAATTCACTTTTACTTTTAACGTGTCCCATTGTTCCTTCCACCGAAAAACCTGTTGTCTTAAATCCCCCGATCTTTTTCTGAATGGTTGAATCTTTTTTGATGTGTTCAACAGCTGCTTGAAATTGTTTTGAAGTTTTAAATGATGCAGTTGTAATATGAACAATGATAACCCACAATACAATCACGATCATCCATATTTCTTGATAGTGCTTTATATAGTCTTCAATTTTTTCGGATGTATTTGTGGGTGCAGATAAACTTGGAAACAATCCTCTCTTTTTTACATTATAACTGAATGTCATCAGTATCCCTATAAAGATAATCGGAGGAGCTCCATATAACCCAATATTATAGTATGGATAAAGATCAAATCTTTCTAAAGTAAATCCAACACACCATAAAATTGCTCCTATTGTATTTGCCAATTGGAATTTTTTCATTCTAAAACTCTCTATTATTAATCTTAAAAAAAACTTTATTCGTGAATAAAATTGCCTTTTAAAATAAACATCAACCCATTACTAGTCCTCTCGTGAGATTTTGCTTTAGATATGAAGCCACACGAAGGGATTGATTTTATCGAACTTCGTTTCGTGCGGCAGCGGGGGAGTTTTCACCAGTAGTTGAATCAAGTCTACCAATCATCATCACTACCAATGTTTTTAGGCTCAAACATTTTCAGGAAAGTATAATCGTAAATAGGTACTGAATTTTTAATAAATAATCTTCCAAAGAGACCTTTATTAGTGATTGCATGCGCATTCAAAAGCTCTATACTTCCTTGACTTCCCGATGAGTTATCCTTTTTTTTAATCAAAGTAATTTTATTAATGGTAACGCGATATCGTGATTCTTTAAACTGTATTGAAACAAAAGCAGAATGATAATATTCATAAATTAAATCAGAAGCTTTGAATACAGAATAGCCTGCACCTCTATGGTCTGGTTCGAATAGTCGTAATTCGCCCGTTAAGCCATTATCTGTAAATTCAATTTCTTTAAAAATGCCTGAGTTTCGAAAATACTCTTTAATGGCACTCTTTTGAAGTTCACTTTCAAATACTTTTTGCCAAGTGACTTCTCCCCTTACATTTTTAAAATTTCTTTTACTTTCCTGACTATAACCAGAAAAACTTAGGGTAATGATTGATAATATTATTAGTAATTTTGTCATCAGGCTTGATTTTGCTTGTTATTATTTTAATAATTGTTCTCGAACTTCCATTAGTGCAAAACCTAATAAATTTAGTCCTTTCCATTTTAATGGATTTTCAATGTGTTCATTATCTTTTGCAAGTCCAATTCCCCAAATTGTATCCACTGGACTTGCTTCAACCAATATTCTTTTCTTGGTTGATAATAGAAACTCTTTCAAGCTTTCATTTTGGTCGAATTTCGCAAGGTTTCCTTCTTTAACAATTTCAAATCTATTTTGAATCCAAATTTCTTCTTTAAATCCAGTAACTTCACGTCCAAATTGTTTTGCTTGTCCAGGTGATTTTGAATTTATTATTCTTTCTAAGTTTTTTTGATCATTGAATAGTCTTGCCTTTTCTGCCATCATATAGTGTTCTGCAGAAAAATATTTAATTCCTTTTATTTCAAATTCAGAAGACCACCATTGACTTAAACAAGTCTGTCCGATTTCAGCATTTTTTAATTTTTGGTGTCCCCAGAAAAATAAGAACTTCTGTTTCTTACTTGCCCGAAAATCCTTTTGTATTCTATCAATATTATATTTCATTTATTTCTTTTCTTATAATAAGCTGTAACATATGTACAAACACAAGCAATTGCGTTTATTTCCCCATTATTCATTCAATGTAATGTGTTTTTAGTCTCTGCTGGTTCGAGCTTATAGCTCGGACCTCTGCCATTGGGCAGAAAAGAATTATGCTACGCAGAGCACGAGCTACATGCTCTCGCTAGCAAGAGTTTGGCATTTCAAAGCTCCAAACTGTCAAACCGCTATATATTTTATTAATTGTACTCACTTCTAATTTACCGATATCTGCCAAATGACCTAAATTTATTGTTGTATGCTGTAATTTTATATTAATTCAAAATGTAGATAAGCAAATTCCTTTGTCAAATCTAACTTCTCTTGAACTTGGGTGTCAACTGCGGAAAGTTGAAATTTATATTCATATTTATATTTTTTCCCATTTAAATCTTTGTATTCCACCTTTAAAACAGGGTTTGGGAATTTATAATCACAAAACTCAAATACGTTAAAATTCTTTCCTTCTTTATCTGTTAAGTTATTCTCAAAAAGAAGGAAAAGATAATGAGTGAAAATAACAATCTCAGGAATAGTATGTAAATGATTATTTTTCTGGACGTTTATTGGTGAAATATAATCAATCTCTTGTCTTCCGATATTCGCATTCGCAGAATAGTGAAAATCTTCATTTTCTAGGTTGTTCAAGAAATATAAGTTCAAATTTTTATGCCAACTAAATTGATAATTAGTCGGCAATAATTTTTCTATTTTTTTGATGGCTTTTTTTGTGTCAAATTGCCAAGTGCACTTAATATTTTTTGCTATCCCAAAACCTAGATTGTCTATTTTATACTTCGAGGACACTTCAAATTCTATTTCATTATAGTTATTTGAGTAATCGTTAAAATCACAAGTTTTATATTCTATTAATTCTTCATTTTCCTTGTGAAGAGGACTTTTTGAAATTGAAACTAAAAATGATTTTATGAGAATATCAGGTTGGTATAATGACAACCTTTGTTTTTTTACTTCTTTCAAAGTAAAGACAGCAATCAATGCAGAAATGAAAGTCCCAATTCCTGAGAAAATAACAATCAGTTCTTTGTATTTTATTAAAAACTCAATCATAGAGTAATCTTGGTTTTATTATTGCATACAACGTTGCGTGTATGCGCAGTTTGCCTGTGTTGCGCCTGCGGCAGGCATATTGCGTATGACACATTGTTGGCGTTTCGTTGTTATTATTTATTAGGAATTAACGCATTGCCAAATCTAAATTCTTCAACTAAATGATAATGCAATAGTTTTTCATTCTCCCAATAATCCTTAGACGCGTGCTCTAACAAAATAATTTGAAATTCAGCATCCTCATATTGTAATACTCTATCCATAAAACTATTAAGAAGAGTTAATGCATCAGTAAGTTTTTGTTTATCCTCTGATACTTTAGTTTCTTTACCTTCTGTCTGAACAGACATATCAAAATATGGTCTACTTATCTGGTCTAGTATTAAGAAGCTTGGAATATATGGGACTTTCAGGTTAATAAAGTGTTCATGTAAACCTAGGAATAAAAATAGATGAAGAAACATATGATTAGAACTACTACCTATTTGATTTATAGGACTTGCTTTATCTGGTTTTCTAAGTTTCAAAACCTTTTTCTTAGTGTCAAAGAATGCTTTGTATTTTGTATAATTACCTAATGATTTACATTCGTCAATATTCTTTTGAATAAAGCTTTCTAACATTTCAAGCAAAATCCTACGTTCTGATGCGTCTTGCTCTAATCCTTGACTTAGTAACTCTAATTCATCATCAATCTCCTCTATTCTATTTTCTATTTCAGAACTTTGCTCAGTTTCCTTGTCATAGAATGCCAATTTTGCTTTAAGCTCTCCAATGAATATATATTTTGAAACATTATTCTTAAAATCATTGGATTTCATTGGCATGGTGTCTATTTTACCTTGCACATCCTTAAGCTCTTCGTTTAATTCTTTTAATTTAGAACTTAGGTTATTATTCATAGATTTTTTACCCGAAATAGCTTGCTTAATCTTTCTTAATTCGGATTCTAAGCCTTCTATGAAATGTGCTACTTCTGGATTAATTATCAATTCTTGACTACTTTCACTAATAGCTTGAATTGGCAATAAACTGTCAAAATCGAATTTTAGAGTTTTCTGATATTGAGTATATTCAGAATCAAAAGCTTTAATATTACGTATGGTTCGCGCAATATTTCTTCTGCGACTATATAATTCTTCTAATAAGGAAATATCTGTGGAAATCTTATCCTCTTTATAATCTGAAATTAGATGCTTAAGCCGACTATATCCTTCCTGTATTTCAAATAATTTAAACTCAATTAAATCATACTCTTGAGCTTTTGATATTAATTCAAGTATTTTTTCACTAAATAATTTATATTCTTTCTCTAAAATTTTCTGTTTTCTTTCTAGGCTTAACTTTTCTTTGTTTAGAGATTGAACCTTTTCCTTGATTAGTGTATTCTTTTGGTTTAGAGCACCAATCGACAAATCAAATATTCTATCAAGTGCTTCTCTATATTTCTCACTATCATAAAGGTCAAAATCAAAAAACGTATTGCTATTGTCTACAACATTTTCTGATTGAGTATTGAATAAAAGAAAATATCGAAAGGAGATTTTAGAGCCCGCTTTAATCTTTTTCCCACCATAAGGTATTACTAAATCTTGATTTACACCAAAATCAGTCTCAATTATTCTTTTTAGTTCTGTATATCCGATATTTCCGGATAATTCATCAGGAATTTCTCCGTTTGATGAAAAGTATAAAAATGAAGATAGTACTTCGTTTACTATTCCTTGACGTGCAATAAAATAATCCTTACCATTTATCTTAAAATCCAAACCATACCACAAAATATTTTCATTTATAATATCTTCAGGAATTTTTGTCTCACTACCCAGTAAACAATAATCTATTATTGCTAAAATTGAGGATTTACCAGTACCAGGAGCGCCTGTTATTACGTTAATTTTATTTGGTTTAAATTCAAGCTCTCTTGGCTGTTCTGAATCTTTAAGCCAAAGAAGTATTTTTTTTATATAAAACTTCATAATTGAATTCTTAATTTTAAATACATTGAAGAAGTATTTTCACTAAATAGCGAAGACAAAGTCGGTATAGCAGCCTTTATTTCTTCGACTCGCTTACTATTAACAACAAGCAGTTTATTGTGCTCAATTTTTCCGTCCTCAAATTTTATATACTTAAGCTGTGATAAAATATAAATAGCGTTTATTGAGACAGGCAATAATTCATTAAATCGAGCAGTAAAATTAATTAGCAAATCACCTTTTTTAGCAATTAGCTCTTCAAAACTTCTAATTATTGTTCGTTTATTTTTTAAAAAACGAACTAAATTTGGGTTCAAAAGAAAAGGTAAAATCAAAACGATTTTAGCATATTCAATCTCGCCATATTCTTTAATAAATGAAGATAGAACTGCTGCAGAAATAGCTTCATTGTTATGTATATTATTTTTCATCCAAATACTTTTTCTTCCATTCGACATGCCAACCTATACTAGGAATATCAGAAAGTAAATAAAACTGTCCGTTGCTAACTTCGTAATCGAGTACTTCACCATCAATTGTTAATTCTAATTTTCGAATTTCATTTAAACAATTAAGACCTGCAACTTCAATTTTCTCTTGAATATCATCAACAGTTAGCCCATTAGACAAATCCTTTATATTTTGGCGGTGACTTTCCCTAAACAAACTACGCCATATTGTCAAACAATTTTTTGTAAACTTCTCACTTTGCTGTGTTGTTAACTCACCTTTAATATTCCAAGTTTTTAAGTTATTATACATCAATAATTTTAGCCTTGTATATTCCCTTATAATATCTTCTTCGGACGAATCTACATCACCTATTTCAACTAACTGCTTAATGAATAATTGATTTAATGGATTTAGAGGGATTGCATCGTCAAATTCCCGAATTGGCAACCTATTTGTACGACCAAAATTAAAACAGTTTACATATTTAAGTTGAAAATCATTAAATGATATTTCATTTATTCCATGTGATTTTGTTGTTAAATAGAAATCTTTGCGGATATTGCTATCTAAGCAAGAAAATACGTCACTAACGTATTCCTTTTTAATAAATAGCTCTTGCAGTCTTAACTCTATCTTATCAATAATTTCATCTACTGAGAATGAAAAAGAAATTTGATTAAAAAAGTTAATTAAGAGATATTTTGGTAAGCTCTGTAAAAATTCCATATATTTCTTAATATCGTCATTACTGGAGTTCAAACTCTTAACGTATTGTTCAAATTCGCTATAATCGATTTCAGATATTTGTAACTTCCCTAGTTTGACTAATAATTCATTCTGTGAACTGAATTTTTTATTAGTTACTAATACGTATGATGTACTTTTTATCTCTTGTATCCTTTCATCTCTGGTTTCAATTTTTTTAATATCTGATAACCAATTATAAAGTGTTTTCCATAAATCAGAATCTTTTTCCGTTAAATTTTTCTCTGAATCAAGGGTGTGCTTTAATTGAAGTAGAATTTTTTTTCCATCATGTTTATCTAGGTGAATATCATCTTTGACTTCATATCCTATTTTCTCACCTTGCTTTAAATTGAGAAGTAAGTATAGAAAATAGTAATATTGATAATCAAATCCTATTATAGTCTTTGCTGCTGATGAACTCATTTTTCCTTCTTTTATATTCCAGCTTTAATTAAATGTAATATTTCTTGGATTCTGCACTCAATGAACGCCAACTTGTATATAAACACAACTTAAATATCTAGCCTATCAAATTTATGAAAAATCAAAAGCAAACAATAAACTTACTGGAGTAAAATAACTTGCATGCATAAAATAGAATAAGTCTACATAATTATGATTGGGTAATACAAAAGCCCCCAATTACTTGGGGGCTAAATACAATTGAAAAGTATGGTACTATAGGTTTATTAAGCCATTACAGGCTTATTGGTTTCAACAGCTTCCAGTTTCACATCCAACTGTAAGGTATGTTCTGGTAAAACAACTACCTGCATTACAACATCCAGATATCCTTTCTTGCTGAAACGCAACTCGTGTTCACCAGCACTTAAAGTTTGGATATAAAAACCACCCTGCTTTCCACGGTGGGTAACTGCTTTCTTGCCATCAATGGAAATCCTTACATTACGTATGGATTCACCAGTTTTGGCATTGGAAAACATTCCCTGTAGAGCTCTTTGTCTGCTCGAAGCATTGTCCTTGGTCATGATCACCAAAAACTCATCGAACAAATCAGGATCACTTTCAGCATAAACGCTACGCATGTATAGCATCAATCCTCTTTTTACCAACAAATTGTATTTGTCTAACAATACATCAATCTGCTTGGTAATATCGGCATGCTCTACCCTAAAGTCTTTGGGCGCACTTATCACATTGGAAAAATTCGTAATACTTGTTTCCAAAGCACTTTTTAAATCCTCATCTACTTTGGCTGCTGTAGCCTGCGTAGCATTATTGGCAACAATAGAGAGTAAACTATCAGCACGAATTAAGGCCTCTTCCTCCTTGCAATTGTGCAATTGGTGTTCAAAACATCCTTCCACACTCGAGAATATTTCAAACTCATGAAGCGTACCGTAACTAATAATCAGATCATTCACTTTGGCACAATTGCCTACCATAATTTCAAACAAATTGTTCTTATTAATGGTATAGGCTTTACTGCTAAGGGCTTGCTTTGGAACCAGCACCGCCAATTCCGCATTCACTTCCCTTATGGGTGCCATCAAATCATTATAATTTGTATCCTCCTGTAACTTGGTCTGATGCTTCAGATCAAATGCACACAAATCTTGCACCTGTCTGTGTAAAATCAGTTGTTTAGATTTCATACAAAATATGTTTATGATTTTTAAGCTTTATTAGGTATCTAACTCTATTCGAGTTTCAAGAGAGAGGTTTTAGTACCATACGTATCCAATTGTTTCACTTACATTCTAGTTTGTTCAGAAGCATTTCTGTTTCAGAAGAAGCAATTTCTTCTTTGTCATGCGCATTTTTTATTTCAACAGAAGCATTCTCAAAACTCTATGCCTTAATTTTTATTTGATCACTTACACTTTTGCTTGCTGCACTTACAGTTTTGAGTTCATCACTTACAGTTTTGGGTTCAACACTTACACTTTTGCTTGCTGCACTTACACTTTTGCTTGCTGCACTTACACTTTTGCTTGCTGCACTTACAGTTTTGAGTTGATCACTTACACTTTTGCTTGCTGCACTTACAGTTTTGGGTTCTGCACTTACAGTTTTGGATGCTGCACTTACACTTTTGGCATCAACACTTACAATTAGCCAAACTTCACTTACCATTTTTATGATGGCATTAACAATTTTTCAAAGAGTAGCATCACCTTTCCCCTTCTTTCTGTCAATCTTTAATTGCCAGCACTCAACTTCTTTTCACTTTCTTATCAATAAGTATATTGTACTCTTCATTCCATTGCTAAAATCTGCAAAAACAAAGCTTAATAAGCATTTACATTCTCATCATATATCCTTCTGTTTAATTAAACTTAAACATTATTTTTCAATTGATTACAAAAACCATCACATTAATTGATGAAAAATTTCAACAATCCATCTTCAAATATTAATGTTAAATTTTCACCCCTATCTTATTAAATTTAAAATAGCTTTTACTTGAATAAAAAGACCACAATAGAATGATTTAATGATATTTACCATTCAGGCAAATGGTAATTTGTATTATGCTTTTTTTACAACACGTATTCTTTTCTCCTTTAGAGCCTGTCTCGATTAATCGGGAAGAAAGATAGAAGGAGGTATTTTCTCTCCGATATCACCTCACCTCAATCCTCTCCTCAAGGAGAGGAATTTGTGCAAAGAATGTGAAGGCGTAGGATATTTGTGTGAGTTTTCTATGATAAAACCATCCTTTTCCGTCGCAATAAAATCCGCCAACAAAACAACTTAACCAGTTGCGACGATCAATTACAAAATCCATGAACCCAAGGCGGCAGTCACTTCGCTCCCTTCACCTGGGCTAGTATGATCTTTGCCTTTCAGGCAAAACATATTGAAACCACCTCCTGTTTGTTGCAGTAAGTGTGACATCCAAAAATTTGTTGGGCCCCATAGATGAAAAAGTCGTTAAAAACAGAATTCCATGAACGAGGTACGAGTGAATATTATTTTATTCACAGAATAATTATATCTGTAAGGTGTTCATGAGCTCACTTCGTTCGGTTGTTTAGACTTTAAATCGTTATGGGTAACTAAATTTTTGGCGTCTAGATCTTTTGGTTCTTTTATAGCAATGATAACCGAGCTATGCGAGCTCATGAATGCCCGTTAAAATTATGAATGAATAAAAGAATAGCCCGTCTGGCTTGAAGACAAGATAGAATAAAGTGTTTTCCTTCCTATATCACCTCACCTCAATCCTCTCCTTAAGGAGAGGAAGTTGTGCAAAGATTGTGAAGACGTAGGATATTTGTGAGAGTTTTCTAGGGTAAAACCATCCTTTTCCGTCGCAATAAAATCCGCCAACAAAACAACACTCCCAATTGCGACGATTTACTATAGAATCCATGAACCCAGGGCGACGGTCGCTTCGCTCCCTTCCCCTGGGCTATTATGATATTTGCCTTACAGGCAAAACAGTTATATTGTATTAATGCATTACTATTTTTTACAACACGTATTCTTTTCTCCTTTAGAGCCCGTCCCGATTAACCGGGAAGAAAGATAGAATGAGATGCTATGAAGCTACTCCCCTCCTCATCAAATTCATTTCAATACACATGCCACCAGCTACTCCAATGGTATAAGCCAAAAGGTCCGACCATAAAAAGCCTTGGCCAAGAACCAATGCGCCAAATTTGTTGCTGCGCAATGCATTGAGCCAATCAACTTGTATCAGTTGGCTAAACTCAACCAGGAAACAGACACTCAAAGCCATTGCGGTCAGCTTTCTAATACTTGCTGCAGGAAAAACAAAGGCAATCATCCAATACATCATCAATGCCCATAAGGCATCTCCCAATCCCAAGTTGATGATTTCGGGAAGGTAGTTCGAAAAATGTCGAGATGCCAATCCGATAATGATGGTAAATAAGATTAATAAGAAGTAATAGAGTCTGTTTCTTTGCATTGAGATGTTTGTTTATTGGGGGTGATATAAATTTCTGCTAATATTGGTTTTGAATTCAATAAGTAAAGTATTTCCATATGAAGATGAAGCCCAGTAGCAATGCCACTATAGTGATCATCGTAAAATCTAAAGGACTTCTCTTTGCAAAATTCACGACAGAATATCTCTGAATAGCAAAACCCGCTCTTCTCATGCTGTAATTTTCTTTACTGGCATATCTGTTTGCCACTTCATCCCCTGCTATTTCTTTTAGCAATTCATAATCTTTGCGCCTTACCTCTTCTTCGTGATCTATCATGTTTTTGTTGTTCTTTGATCTTATGCGTGGTTTGAGTTTGTTTGTCCATTAAAATGAAGAAATCACATTTCTAACAATTACAATGAATGTAATTCCACCTAATATTAAATATGGACTAACATTAATAACTCCTTTTATAAATCCAAATCCATTAAATCTCATTACACCTTGAATCATTATCTTTAATGTCCACAACCATATGATCAGATAGTACAAACTGATAATCCAATACAAATAGCCTTTCGGACTCAATAAATCTCCAGTAATGCCTAAATACAAAACTACTGGAAACTTCATAAAGATTGGAACCACTGAATAAGCTACAACAACACGCATGTCGATGATTTTTCCTTTGCCATTTAATAGTTTTCCTATTCCATACAAAATGTAGGTAGAAAGATATCTTCCCATTAATAGACCAATCCCTGCAGTCGCCAACACGAATCCTAAAAACACGATTAGCAGAGGATACTCCTGAAAATGATGATAATCTTTAAAGAAGGAATCTATTCCCGAAACTGCTCCTGCCAACATAAATAAAAGATTAGCATTCGTTTCTAATTGATCTTCAAATTGGTCATCCAGATAATCAAAGGTGTCCGAGGTCTTAAAGAGAATATTTAAAAATGTATTCATACTATTACCTATTGATTTCTATTGAATTAGATTTCATAGCTCCTGTGAATAGTTTACATCCTAGATCTGTTTCCAGATTTCCATACTCATATGACAATTGCATACTCATTGAATATTTTGACTTCTCTAAGTATGGAGATATTCTTTTCAATCGAATTTCCTGTTGAAATTTACCAGTACAGTCTGGTAATATTAGTACAGAATTATTTTTGGTCACAAATAATCTGTCAATATCTAAAATTTCATCACTGGGCCAATATTCATGTATCTTACCTGTTTCTTTATTTTTGAACACAATATTAATGAGCGACATAAAAACAGATTCATCACGAGGAAAATAAAATAACACACTATCTGTTTGACTTGTATTTTTTATTTCTATTTCCAGATTAATTGCATTCTCACTTCTATTCAATTCTTGAATGTGAAGTTCGAGCTGTGCTTTGCAATTCTCGCAAAAAATAAAAAATAGTAATACTAATAGTAGTTTCTTTGTTATTTAATTTAGCTTTCAATTAACTTATACCCACCCCTCAAAGGAGCTTGCTTAAAGTACTGTTCCCTTTAATGAATCAAAGGGTGGCGTGAGCAAGACTACTAACTTAATCATAGTACATCTTCGCCGCCGCACAAAACAAAGTTCGGTAGCGCAGAGGAATAAACAAAGCTTTTATTATCATTTATTCATTTCTCCATTCCCCTACCTATAAACATCTTACAAATAAAGAATAATATTAATTAATTTCTCTGTAGTCAAATCCTGTTTTCATTCGTCATAATGTAAGCTTAGTGCTTGTTTAAAAAATCCAATATTAATTGTCATTCAGATTCAAAAGCCACGGGAGAAGAATCTCAGGATTTGAAAATCAAACATTTCACTTCGTTCAATATGACATGATATGTTTGGTATTTTTTGGGAACAAGTTCTTTCAAACCTTTAACTAATAATAAAAACACCTAAAAATGAAACAATTAAGCTTATGCTTACTATTATGCACATTATTTATTTTTCCTTCAAAAAGTGAAAATTACGATATTATCATTCAAAATGTAAATATCGTTGATGTTGAAACAGGCAGTATCCTAAAAAATAAGGATGTTGGCATTCAACAACAAGTCATAAAAAAAATAACGACTGGAAATCAATTATCAACAAATGATTCCACTCAAGTGATTAATGGGAATGGCAAGTATTTAATTCCTGGGCTCTGGGATATGCACGTGCATTTTTATTTTCCTGATAAAGAATATCTAAAAATGTACCTGGCCAAGGGTGTTGTTGGCGTCCGGGAAATGACAGGATATCGTATGGAATGGCAAGATAGCACAGAGCAAAATAGCAATGTGCCGAGAATCATGTTTTCCAGTCAGATTATAGATGGTCCTACTCCATGGTTCGAAAATGAGATTCCCGTTAAAGATTGCAAGCAGGCCATTCAAATTGTTCAGGAGGCAAAGAAAAGTGAAAGTAAATTTATCAAATTACTTAGTTTGGTTCCCAGAGATCAATATATGGCCATTGTTAATGAATGTAATCGATTAAATTTTGAATTTGCAGGACATGTTCCCTACAGCATAGGACTTATTGAAGCGGCAAGATTGGGTCAAAAATCGAATGAACATCTAAATGGTTTACTCCTGTCATGCTCGACACAAGAGAAGTTTTTACATGCAAGATTAGACAGTTTGCTTGATGTAGCTTCGAAAGAGGAAAAGCTATCAGGGATTTTGAAAATGCAAATCATGGGGTGTACAACCAAAGCACTTTGGTCTTTCAATCAGGCAAAGGCTGATTCTGTAATTCATGAACTCAGCAAATATAACATGTACCAATGTCCAACTCTTGGCGTAAAACATCGCTTTCAATACAATGAATTGGATTGGGTATATACCGACAATCGATATGACTTTTTCCCTCCTCCTGTTCAGAAAAGATATCGCCCCGATGCGGAAAAGATGAAAAAAATGAAGCCTTTTGAGCGAGAGTTAAAGTTGCAAGAGAAATTACTTTATCAAATGCAAAAGGAAGGAATAAAAATAATAGCGGGTTCCGATCAGGGATGTGCTGGTTATAATTTACATGATGAGCTTGAATATTTTGTGAATGCGGGATTTTCGAATGCCGAAGCACTTCAAACTGCCACCATAAATGCAGCCACTTATATGCACAAGGAAAAAAGAATGGGAAGTGTTGATGAAAACAAATTGGCTGATTTGGTACTGTTGAATGCCAATCCTCTTGAAAAGATTCAAAACACACGTAATATAGAACTGGTCATTTTTAAAAATAAAGTCATTTACCCCAATCAACTCCTTGAGGAAGTAAAGAAAGTCAATGTTAAAATTTCAAATACAGACCCTTTCGAAAAGAAGTTTGATTAAGAAATAATATTTCTAAGCCTATACTATCGCACGAAAGGTGGACTTTCATCGCACTTCTTTTCGTGCGGCAGTTAAGGGAATATTTTTAGAGTCCAACTTATTGTATTTTAAATTACTCGTAAAATATTCCAAGAGGAACTGGTTTTGAATTAACTGATACTGTAAAACGGCACTCTGATGTATTACCCCAAGCATCTGTAGCTGTATAAATCACTGTGGTATCTCCATCTGGGAATACTTGTCCTGATGCCATATTTGCCGTTAATGTTGGTGTACCACAATTATCAGTTGCTGTTGGAGTTGTCCATGTTATCACATCTCCACTACAAGCATCAATATTCGAAGGACAATTAGAAATAACCGGAGGAGTTTCATCACGGACTCCAATTGTAAAATAGCTCACCCCATCAGGTGGATCAAAAGAGGTTGCATACTGATCTCCATTTCCAATCAAGGTATGAGTGCTGATAACACCGTTGGAAAGATTTGTGTCATTATCTAAAAACAAGGTATAAGTTCCTGTTGAAGAAGCTGGAAAATTTTTCAAATTTATTTGCAGAAAGATTGTCCCTACATCCATCGTATTTTGTAATCGCCAAAAACGATTTATACGTTTAGAGCACCCCACATTCACCCAAGAATTCATGCTTTGATTATTATGTCCCCATAATAGAAATTGACCTTCACTTAAGGATTGTCTGCTATTATCGAGGTTTGATAGAGTAAAATTATTTGTTGTTGCAAAAACAGTATTTCCACTTGTATTTACACCAAGGTTCCCCGAAGATGAAACCTTTTGGTCCAAATCAAATGGAGAATTTTCCCTTGCCAAACCCGCCACATCGTAACGATACGTAGAGGTAGCATCCCAAACTGAGGTCCCATCAGCTTTTAGGTAGCTTATTGCCTGATTATTATTCCCCAAACTCAACCCATACTTTATTGCCAAATACGATTCTGTAATTTGACGCTGGGTATTATTTAAAGCTCTATTGAAGACAATTTGTTCAGAAATATCACCATACCAGAAATAATTTCCCGACCCTTCGGTTGCTCCCGCTCCTATTCGATAAGGCCTTCTTCTATTTCGGGCAAAACGATGACTTGTTGGACCTGCAAAACTTTGTCCGTTAACATAGCCCCTCTTCACCAAATTATTACCACTTTGACTACCTCTGTAAATTAATAACTCGGAACTCGAAGAAGCAGATCGAGTCGTACTTAAAACTCTCCATCCACTATTGTTTCCTTGTCCATTCCAAAACTGATACCTTCCATTGGGTGCCACATATAAAATATAACCTCTTTGTGGACGATCATCACGAGAAGTGAATGGCGAACGGTATCTATTGTTTCCCCCTGTTAATCGATGAACCGAAAAGACAGTAAAATTATTTGTATTAAGCCCACTGCGATAAGAAATATCCAAATTATCTGATCCATCGAAATAAAAAGTAGGATTAAAGTTTGAACCTGATAATTGATACAAAGGTCGTCTTGAAGAACTAGGAGCAAAGGCATTCCAACTATTTCCCGATTGGTCTACCCAAGAAACAACACGACTTCCAGATAAATTTACTCCCACGTCAGCTCTAAGCCAAAGAGATTTAGCAGGTACTATCTGGGCTTCAGCGACAACTGTTAAAAGTAGGAAGCCAATTACCAGAAAACAGCTTGAAATAAAACTTCTCATTAAATAATAAAACTTAACACAAATTAATTCACTACAGCATTGCTAATACTGCATATCTCATCAATTATCATGAGTACAAATCGACTGGCACAATATATTTTTTTACATGCGAAGCATCATTTTGTTTCAAAAGAAGCAGACTTTTCACAATCTCTTCTCCAATTGGAATTAAGCCAATGTCCACTCTTACTCAATTGAGCAATGAATAGGTGCGAAATTTTATTGGAAATAATGGCAATTCAAACTATTCTCCAATTTCCAAAACCTTCCCCTTTTAATTAACATTCAATAACTGCAACATGATGCCAAAGATAAAGGGCTACAATATAGTTTAACTAAACTTAAACGACAAGAGAAAATTTGAAGAGGCTAAATTAAAAAAGTTTCTCCAACCGCTACATAGCTGACAACTCTTTCTTTTCCTTAATCGTCACCACTACTGCACAAAACGAAATTATCGACCTCTTCCTGTTCCAGCCAAAACAACCACCTCATTACCTAAGTTATAGAAGATTATTAATAAGTTTTCAATGATTCGTTGTATATCTTTTACCATATTTTATTGAAAATTCAAAAAACTTATTAAAATGCCACCTTCTACATATTTTTCTTACGATCTAATTTCATAACACACATCAAAAGTGAATCTATCGTAAAGCATGTAACCACATAGTAAGCAACTCTATAAACAACAAACCTCAATCAAAGAGTTTTACTCTGATAAATTTCAACAGAAGGATTTCTTACCTAGCACAAAACCCCTTCACCAAAAGGCGAAGGGGTTCCTCTACTACCAATTATAAAACCGCATCGAATGAATTAAGACTTAAAGTGAATAAAAAACTTACGATTTTTGCTCAATTCATTCTAGTGCACTGTTTATTCACAAAACTATTTATATATCATTGAAAATTATTGAATAGCTGTTCATTTCAATTTGTTATTAAGTTCTCGTGAGAAAATTACAGAACTTAGTTCAAATCATTACAATTCACTCACTACAAGCTGATTTCCTTTCTGTTTAATGCTTAACATGGCATTGTATTTTTCGCTCCAAATCGGTGCTCCATACTTTCCCTGAAGGGCTTTTCCATTTAGGTAAACTTTTTTAGAAAAATCCATGCTACGATTTTCTATAATATATCGGCCTCCATCAATATAAGCATAAGTACTTCCATCAGGAGATGCCTGAAATTCTTTTATATCACTGTATTCAACATCATTTACCAACTGATTATTTCGATACAGTTTCCATTTGTGGTTTTGACCTTTTTTAATGCGAAGAGTGTAAAAAAGATCAGAAGTATTTTTAAGCGTAAATATTTGTCCTGCATCCAAATCGCCATGTACAAACAATTTGTTTTGCTTGTATATAATCTCATGTTTGGTGGCAGCTACTTTGGCATCTACATTCAAATGTATCAGAACTTCATTATCCTGTGGTTGAAGAGTATTTACATTGGCAATGTTTTTATTGATTTGCATGTCTTTGCCATTTTTATCGACATGCGTTTTCTTATCTGTTCCAACATAGCTCACATAAAGGTCATTGGTATCGCTCATACGCGAAAAAACCAATCCATCAATCCCGGTAAGGTGATTTTTATTCCAAAGTATTTTTCCACCCATTCCTAAATATTGGTAACGTTCTGTTTGTGTGTTATAGTGTCGGTAATAAAATTGATTACCTGCTTCTTTTACATACAAATTCCCTTTATACGGACCATGCTTCTTTACCGTTTTATTGGCAACATTGTATTCATAAACAGTATTGTTTTGGGTTTTGGTATCCTTAGCACAAAACACCACATAATCCGAGCTTACTGAAAACTGATTCAACGATTCGTTAGGTTTGCAATTGTATACATATTCGCCACAACGCACTTGTTGATATGTATTGTAGAAAACCTGTTCGGTTCCGGTAATAAAGCCAATTCCTTTGTGTGCAATCATTTTAAAAGGGCCGAATTTTTGTTGATGATCCACATAAACATACATCTCATCACGTTTTTCGGGCGCGCTGGCATAAAGCAACCTGCCACTTCTTGAATAAACCGGTTCACTCACCATTTTGGCTCCTTTAATTATATTCATGCCGTTTTCGTAAATACGGTAATCATTTTGCGACCACTGAATACTAAATGCATATTTGCCTGTATAGGTATCATATTCTGGTGCCTGACTAGGCCCCCAATAATAAAAGGCTTTGTTATTGCCAATAATTGGATAGTATTTATTTTTTCTTGTGCCACAAAAGCTAATTCGATTGCCATCCTCACTCACCCATTTGTCGATATCCGGATCTCTGTCGAGCGAATAAATATGATCGTATGGACCCATTTTATTACCATTAAATATTAGGTAATAATCATACTTATTGTATTCCTTTGGCGTTCTGGCTTTTCTTAAATTCGCTCCAATTGGGCGAGGGCCATAATATGGACCGTAAAATTCGTATACTTCTTTTTCTGCATTTGGAACACGAACTACAGCTACCGTATACTTAATCCCTCCATTATTGTTTTTCCCAATTTTACCATAAACAAACTCTTCATTTCTCTGAAGTGTATAAATATTACTACCAATATTTACTTGTTCATCAGCAGATGCTATTGAATTATTATCGGGATAGTTTGCATTGTGCTTGTTTGCAAAAAGCGTATTGACACAAAATAGGGCTATTAATACCACAAGAAAGAATTTAAGCTTATTCATTTGTCATTTTTAATATTATTGCCAGCAATCTTCAAATGCTTGCAAACTATAAAATGGGAAGTGTAGTAATTTCCTTATAAAAACAATAACATACTCAATTCTAACACTTATAAACATTAGAATTGAGTATTTGTAGTTGCAAATTTATTTTAACGAACAGGTATTAAATACCATTCCGTGGTAATCGCATTGTGGTCGTTCCAAAGATGTACTTTATTACCATTATTATCGGTTTTGTTATCTTTTAAACATACTACCTTACCACTTTTGTGATATATCTTATAACTACCGTTAGGTAATTTTTTCAGGTAAAATTTTTGCGATTCACCACCATGTTCAGACCAAAAATGTAATGGCGTACCATTACTTGTGCCTCCACCTTTACAATCTACAACACCATTTCCACTTTTAGCAGCTCTAATTAAATAAAATTCTCCATTTGGTGTTCTCTGAAATCTAAACATCTTATTGTTTGATGAAGAACCACCTTTTGTCCAAATTTGTGCACGATTACCTTTTTTTTGCCAATCTGCACCGCCAAATTCAAAATATCCTTTACTACTTCTACCATGACTCATTGCTGATTGAATATAGAAGGTTTGAAATTCATTAATTCTTGCCCCTTTTAATGATTTATGTACGATACCTACTTTTTTGTCTATTACTATAGGTTTATTTGTATTGGCATCTAGAATGAACCATTCGGTTGAAATGGCATTGTGATCATTCCAAAGGTGTACTTTATTACCATCCCTGTCAGTTTTATTATCTTTAAGACATACTACTTTTCCACTTCTATGATAAATCTTATATCTACCATTTCCTAAATGCTTAAAATAGAAATGTTGAGATGGTTTTCCGTGAGTATCCCACAAATGTAGAGGCGTACCGTTTTCAGGTGGTACGTTTTTGGCATCAAGGTTTCCTTTACAAGCGCATGGTTGAATAAAGAAATACCCATCTGCATTCCTGCGCAGATAAAATAATTTATTACTGTTATTATCTTTGGTCCAAATATCCATTTGATTTCCTTTTCTCTTCCAATATTTCTCGCCGCCAGGAAACTCCAGAAAACCTTTGTCGCTGCGCCCATAACTCATTGCCGATTGGATTCTTACCCTTTTATATTGTGGCATATCAGCTGCTTTTTCGTACTGCGCCTTTAATGGCAAAATACTCCCAAATAAAAGAATTATTACTAATGATAATAATTTAACATTTTGCATCATTATAAAATTTTGAATTAATTTTTATTACTTTTCTATTTCTAGGCTTTTCCTATTCAAAGCAACTGACAAGAGTTCACTTTTACCGTTCTGTTACATGAATATAATTAGCTTCTATTTTAATCGAACCAATTCTCTTTCATAGTTATTCATCACCTAAAAAATCACATTCCAATACCAATCCACTTCGAATGAATTAAGGCTTAAAGTGAATATTTAAACTTACGATTTTAGATCAACTCATTCGAGTGCACTGTTTATTCACAAATCTATTTTTCTGCGATTGAAAAATTATAGAATACCTATCCTTTTCAATTCGTTATAAAGCTCTTTTCTCTTGTTCAAATCGTTTAGCAAGGCAGAATCACTTGTCTTTTTAAGGAACTCCTCAGCCTTTTCAAAATTTCCCGTCACCATATACAATATGCCAGCATCCTTGTTCGCTGTAGCAACAGATCTAGAATCGTTTGCATTGGCTGCTACCTCTGCAAAAATATCAGCCGCTTCGACATAGCTTCCTTTTCTAAGTAGTTTGTTAGCCGATTTGTTCGTTTTTTTCAATTCTTTATCCTTGATCTTTTTTACTTTTTTTACATCGTAGGTTTTACAAAGTAATTTAGGTGTAATTTCGGCTACAATGGTATTCAGATAAGGAGCAATGCATTTCATAGTAATATCATAATCGCGAATTTCGCCTTCGTAATTACCATCTTTGGTCAATTTAGGAGCGCCCAAATACTCTTTCGAATAATGATAGGTCATATTCATTTTCGAATAACTTTTTACTGCCACACCATCTTTGTTTGTAAACTGCAAATCGATAGAAGCTTCAGCATCCTTATTTTTCGAATATTTTTTTACGAAAAAAGGAAGTTTGTGTGTTTCTGTGTTGTACTTTCCCTTTAAACCAACCTCTTCATTTTTTCTTAAACTTGAACGAATGCTTCCTGAAATTACCAAATCAGCCTCAGCCTCACTACTTACCAATTGGTAGAACTGAGTGCTCATCCATGGCGTACAAAGTTTATGTCCTGCCTTCTCACCAATTCTGGCATTCTGAATGTTCTCTTTTAATATTTTTTTCACTTCCATTCCTGTTCCTCTGTTCCACAATTCACCATCCTCAACAGGAATATCTTTAATGTATACCGTTTTAACCCCTTCGAAAACAAAAGAAGGCATTTTCATGGTATAGGTTCTTACTTTCTCGGCATTGGCAAATGTTGTTGCAACAATTACCAATGTTAACATTGCAAATATCTTTTTCATGTATTTAAATTTTCTTCAGTTGTTACATAACCCTAATAATTATAGGGTTTAGCATTATTATTTCTTTATTAAATTATTGCACTCTAAACAACTTCCACATCGACTTATCTCCTTCGGGCTTATTCTTGAAAGTGATTCTTTTGCCTTCTGGTGTTTCCACAAGAGTTAAGTATTTTATATCGGTTAACTTATAGTGATCCAAGGTACCTGCATCATTCAGTTGTGCTTTTCTTTTAGCATCGTAAAAACGAACGTGCTCACCATCCTCACAGACTTCAACATATATTAAACTTGCATTAGGCAAATCAGCATCAGCAGCAATACGAATCTTTAAATAACCATCTTTGTCAATTACTAAGCCACTACTTCCGCTCAGAACCTTCTTTTGCAGATTTATTTTATTCGCCTTCACCTTATCCGATTTGTAAGTATATGTCTGCTTTGTCAAACTTTTATCATCATGCGGAATCTCCACCAATTTAAAAGCACAAGCCGACTCTTCATCTCCACTAGTAAATACCAGATTTGCAATATCATAATTCACAAATCCCTCTACCGATTTACACTTAAGCTTGTAATAAGCCTGTCCCATCATCGTACCTGACTTATTGGTTTTAATTTGTGCATTCACCTGAATGCCAAAGAATAGAATCAATAATCCTGTAATTAATTTTTTCATGTGTTTCATTGTTTTTTATTGACCTGTTTTCAAATCCTTTTCAGATTGAAATGGTCAGCTTTATAATCATTCTTATTTTTAAAATTGCCCCCTATACTAATCACAGTTCTACCCAATTATGCACACAAAAAGCATAGAGAGCAATGCACAGATTTTCAAATTATTTGGCTGCTACTTCCTGGTTCTCTTCAACATGAATACTACAGCCTGTCGTTTCAACAATTTTGTTTAGGTTCTTTGATATGATTCCCTGGAAATCTGAATACTTCTGGTAAGAATCTTTGATTTTCGTGGTATTCATTTTAATGTTGTTGTATTCGTTTTTCACAACATCAAGCTTTCCTTTTAGTTCATCCACTCCAGGAACAGTTGGAAATTTTATCTTCATCTTATTCATAATTGGTTTGGCAGCTTTCATACCCAAATCAGCAATTTTTTCAGCTACAATACCGCCTGCAGTAAGTGCTTTATGAAGTGATAATTTTTTCCCAAGAACTTCAAATTCTTTTTTCAGCACTTTATCCATTTCATGAGTCACCTTACTAGCCTTATCAAGAGGTTTCTTAATCTTACCCAATCCGTTCTTAATTTTTTTAGCTGGATTATGCATAACGGCCAAAGCTTTAGCTCCTTTCTCGAATGTAGTTAAGCTACTATTCAAACTTCTCATTTGATCTGATGCACCTTTTAATCCTTTATTGACCTCTTTAATTGCACCTTCTACCTTTTTAAAATCATTCTCTTTTTTCAAGGTTTTAATACAATCATCGATGGTGGCAACAGTAACTTCACTTTTTTTCAATACATCTTTGGTAGTTACAACAACGCCTTTCAGTCCATCTACTGCTACTTTTACATTATGAACCGCTGTTTTTGTAGGGTCTATAAATGGTTTTTCTATAGTATTAAACTTGCCAACCAAACCGCCAATTGGTTTTTGAGCAATAGACAATGATTTTGAAGTTACACCACTCACAGTTCCTACAATAGGAATTAGATTGAATGCTTTTAGAGTACTACCAACATTTTTCATTTTGGTATTTAAACTTCTGGTTTGGTCTGATACATAGGTTAGCATATCCATTACCTCGCAGCTTTTATTTACCGCTGTCGAAACCGTATTGATTCTTCCAGTTAGTGCTGTATATTGCTTCCTTGTTTCTGCTAAATTTTTCTTTAAACTCACCAATTCACTTCCAACCTGCAAGGAGTAAATGCGGTACATAGAGTCCTTGTAATCTGGGATCCACTTTTGGGCATTTCGATACAAAGCAATGATCTTATCCTTTTCCGATTTTGATTTTTCCAATTTGATTGCAGATGCATAATAGTATTCTGCAATTTTCTCTGTTGCTGCCTGCAAAGAGTTTTTGGCATCCGGATGACTTGCATTCCATTTTAAAGCCAACTTAAACTGGTCAACCGATTGAATGTTATTATCCACCTTTTTTGAGTTGAACAATTCCAAACCATTTTTGTAATAGATTTCAGAAATCTTATTGGCTACACCCTTTCTTGATTGACTGGCCAAAGTCAAACTTGGCGTAAACTTTAAAGCATAGCCCCATGCTTTGTGCGCCAGCTCCAAAGTAGGAATCTCATTTGATTTTTGATTCTCCTCAGCAAAATCGGTAAAGTACTTGGTAATTTTTTGTGCAGTTTCCGTTCTAATTTCACTAACACAGTACTTATTATATGCTTTGATAAACTTTTCGTAAGCGTCCTGCACTCGCGATGCATCAATATCTGCCTTACCATTTGTCATGATCAAATCAAAAGCATACTTAACAGACGCATTTGCTTGCTCAGAGTAATCTACAAAACTGGTTGTCCACTCCCACTTTCCTTTCGGATCAACAAATGGCAATTCTACCTGCTGTATCTTTGAATAAATGGATACCAATAATTGCAGCTTTTCAACACGTTTCTCTGCATCTGAAATACTGCTTGTATTTTCTGAGCTGCTTAGAAAAGATTTTGTTTTGGTTAATGAATTGTCAAAATGAGTATATACAAACTTCTTGAAGGATTTCACTTCTGAATCTATAATAATTGCATTAAAAGCATGGTCTAATCCTTTTAGACTATTTCCCTTATTCATTTCCTCTTTGGCAAGTCTAAATTCGCCTTTACCTTCAGAAAACATTCCGCTTGCACCACAGCCGTATAAAACAACCGAAAAAACAAACAAATAAACAGCTGGAATTAACAATCTTCGTAGAATAAAATTTTTCATCATATTTTTTATAATTGGTGTAAGATTAGTTTTAGTATGTGACTTTTCGAAAATCAAATAATTGCGAGCATTCATGCATCAATATGCTCCTTTCATCACAATGTTTATTTTACGAGCAATATCGAGATCAAAGATGCAAACATCCTTAAGCCTTAGGTAAAAACAGCAATAGACATTGCAATAGACATTTCAACACGACATTAATCAGTAGTTAATAATCAGCTACTTACAAAACACAATCTCCATACATTCCTATTTGTAGGAAAATTTGGTTTTTTTTACTTTTACAATCCCTTTAACAGTATGACATTTTATGAAGCGCTTTTTTCTCTTTACATTCGTTTGGATATTTTTTATCACAAATGCTTTTTGCAACAATAGAATCGATTCTCTTCTGAATATTTCTCAAAAGCAAACAGGAAAAGAATACTTATATACCTACCTTAAAATTGCCGAAGACTTCTCCTATGGAAATAATGGCGATACCATTGTTTACTATTCCAAAATATGTCACTCGAAAGCACTTGAGTTACATGATGACATCGCCCAACTAAAAGCTTTGTTTTATTGGAGTTGTGGACTTTACTCAAGCAGGAAATACGATAATTCTTTAGAAAAAGTAGAACAGGTAATACATATATCGGAAAAATTGAATAGACCTCGGGAGATATTACAAGCCTATTATTTAAAGGCCCGAAATTATCAAGGTTCAAAGCAATACGACTTATCCATACTAAGTTTTCAGGAGGCTTACAGGTATTCTGTAAGCTTATTTCAATCAGAAAATAGAGAATTTGCCTCCAAGTATTATCATGGCATTTTAAAACAACTAACCTACTCCTATTGGTACGCCGCAAAACTCCATGATGGAATTGATTTTTTCCACAACGAAATCAATATCAATGCTTCTTTTTCTGAAAACCTCTTAAGATCCTACTATACCAATATTTCCTTTTTATACAACAGAGGTATAGATATAAAGCAAGCTGAACGCTACCTCTTGAAAGCTGCCGAAATAAGTACTAAAGAAGGAAATACAAATCATATTTATATGGATCAGGCTTATTTAGGTGCTCTATATGCCAATATGGGTAGGTATCAAAAAGCCATAAAGCATTATGAAAATGCTTTTCAAATAGCCAAAAACGAAAAAAGTAGCAATAAAATATCCTATATAATTCTTAATCTTGGCATTTGTTACGATGCAAACGGCAACTTAAAGAAAGGTGTAAATTTAATTTTTGATGGTATAGAGTATTTCATTAAAAACAATAACAAAGCTGCAGAAGCTAAAGCCTATCAACATTTAGGCCGTTTAATGATAAAATGGCACAATTTTAAGGATGCAGATCAATACTTACACAAAGCCATTCATATGCACAAAGAACTCAACTTTCCCTATCTTGCCATCACCGATTATACCAATATGGTTCTATCGAAATACAGTCAGACTGATAAGGATTCTACAAATTATTATTTGAACATCTTAAAAAACGAGGCTGATAAACACAATGCTACCAGTGGTAAGTGTGCATACTATATCAACAAATCGCTGGTTAATCTAAACTTTAACAAAAATCCACGAGCCGCATATGTAAATTTGAAAAGGGCAGATAAATTTTGCTCAACATTGAAATCTACTGCTCTAAGCACCTACATCAACAAAGCCTATGGAGATTATTATTTAATGAAAGACAGCTTACTCCAAGCAAAAAGGCATTTCTCTATTGCATGGGCAAAGCGAAATTCCCTACTAATGCTTGTGGATAGATCAAATATTGCACAATCATTATCTGAAGTTTACAAAAGTTTAAACCAAACAGATAGCGCATACATATATTTGCAAAAAGCAGATAGCATTAACAAGAAAATCCATCATCGCGAAGATGTATTAATGCTTTATCAAAAGGATAACGACTTTAAAGTCCTACAGGCCAGGGAGAAACAGAAAGTACTAACAAAAGAAAACAAAAAGCTTTTCGATCGAATTCTACTCATTCGAGCTTTCTATATCATCCTATGTATTAGTTTAATTAGCCTTCTTGTGATATATATGAAAAAACGAACAAGAAGATTAAAAACAGAAATTCAAATTAAAGAAAGTGCACAGGAAAAATTAAAGCAACAAAGCCAAATTGATAAAACTACCATTGAAAAGAACAATGAGTTGCTAAAAATAAAGGAAGAAACCATTGAACAATTAAAAGAAAAACTTGCCAACAATCAAACAGCATTCACTACAGAAGAGGAAGTAAATGAATTGGAAGCGCTTTTAAGTGCAAAACTGACTACGGAAGAAGACTGGGACAATTACCTTCAACTTTTCACAAAGAAAAATCCAAATTTCATTCCTACTTTAAAAATCAGATATCAAAACTTATCGAGAAACGAAATCAAAATCTTCACCCTCATCAAACTTGGACTTACAACTCGCGAAATGTCTGGAATTTTAATGATATCACCATCCAGTGTAAATACCGCACGATATCGCTTGAGAAAGAAATTAAAACTGGAAGGAGATCAAAAACTGGAAGATATTATTGAAGAAATGATAATGCAAATTCAAGTTTAGGAAATATTTTCACGCAACCCATTCACCTTTTCTTCATCATTTAATTGTATAAATGGTCTGGAAAACGACAAATGCATCTATAATTTAGGTACTATTTTTGTTGTAGTCAGGCTAGTATAACTCTAAAAGAAAGATGTGATGAAGAAGTGGATATTTATTTTATTAATGGGTTTACTCACTGGTTGTCTAGACGACGATGATAAATACATCTATCATACCCACGACAACTCTGTAGTTTTGCTAAAGATCAACTACACCGATTTTGAATTTGAGGGAGGCATTGAAATATTTCTTCATTCAGAATTTAACGAATCTACTAACATTCCAATAAGTGTTGACTATGTTCCTCCTGGAGACTTTGGAAGTATTTCGCTATACTACGAACCCAAAGAAGAATTAATTTTTGAAGGAAGTATTGTTTGGGCAGGATCAGGAGAAAGAACATTCCCTAGATACATATATCATCCTGATAATTTTCTGTATCTGGATGAAGAAATCGAAAAACCTGCCGACGAGAGGTTTCAAATTATTTTCCCTGAAGAAGGAGTTGATTACCCTCTAGAGGATATTTGGAATTCGATTAACGACTTGGCTATTGTAAATAGATATTTAAAGGGAGGAAAAAACATTGGGCTTTTCCGATACACACCAAGCGTAGGTGTAGGTGATCCCAATGAATGGAGTTGGTACGTGATAATGAACACAATACCCAACTAACCACTAACTATGAAAGAAAAGGAGATGATGCTTTTGCATTTATCTCCTTTTTACTTTACGGTTTATTTGTTTCAATAATGTATGTAATAATCAAACAACCTGATTAATCATTGGTCATTGTTTACCGTTCATTACTTTACAGTTTTCTTCATAATTCCAATATAAGACCAATTCAGGTCTCTCAGTTTCATGGCTTCATCAATTTTGCCTTGTGTTTCTTCGTCGACATTGAACACCTCATTTCTACCATAAGCATCGAAATAATGCAAGTACCCTTCAAACATATCGAAAGTCATGTGTGTCATACGCACACTACTTCCCGAAGGCATTAATACTCGAGCTAAACTCCAATGACTCATCGTTTTTGCATCTACTCTTTTCTGATGAATTGGCAAAAACAACTCCATTTCAGCCTTTTCATACTCATCGAACTTACCTTCAATAGCTTCCATAAAATTCATTCGCATTACCGTACCCACTTCCATTTTAAAGTCATCTTCGGTAGCCGAAACTACTTTCATGAAAATTCTTTTACTTAACTCTCGCGAACCAACTGTTTCCTTCAATTCTGCTTTCAATTCCTCTTCCGACATATTAGGATATGCCTTCTTGGCTGCGGCAAAAGTGTCTCCATTTGCCATTGCTTTAACCGGATCGTCGTAAATGGTAACAGTTAGGTACTGATATCCCTGTTCACTTCCTCCAGGCTTAAGCGACCAAAGATCCCACCCCAGTATTTCGCCATCTTTTAGGCGTTGTTCGTGTATTTTTTCATAGAAGGTTTCTGTTTCCCAATAATCATTCTCCATGTCATCGGCAACCTTCATAAAATCAAAAACCAAAAATCTTTCCTGCTGTGCCATGCCAACACTGCATAACAGAGCAAACGTAACCAATAGCAATATCTTTTTCATTTCAGCAAGTATTTAGTGAATAATACTTAAGTTACATATTTTTCTCTCCCAAAACAATTTGATTTTGGTAAACCCTTTAATTTATAAGAGAAAGCAAAAAAATACAGCTTTGATAATTCGATTTGCTCAGAACCAAAATTGTTTTTGCTAAAGGTTGAAAGGCCAATAACGCTTAAAACAAGCATTGATTCTGAAGAATTAACAAATCAAGGTCTCAAATCGAAAATAAGTGCACATAATTCACTAATTTTAGAATTGAAGCACTAAAACCAAACAATATGAAAACCTTAAACTGGAAAAAAGGCCTTTTTAGTTCTACTTACAAAATATACTCTGGCAGTAAACAAATAGGTTCAATAAGTAATCGTAGCTTTTCACAAACCAGTGAGGCCGAAATGAATGGGAAGAAGTATACTTTTCAAACAAAAGGATTCTTTAAGCAATCAACTGAGGTTTATAACGAATTAGATAAACTTGTTGGTGAAATTCAATACAATTCGTGGATGACAAAAGCTCAAATCAGCTTAGACTCTAAATATTACTATTGGAAATACAATAATATGTGGAACACGAAATGGGCCATGCTAGGCGACGACAATACACAAATAAACGCCTGTACCAACTCATTTAGCGGAAATATTGAAACCAATACAGATGATGAATTGGCAATACTTTCAGGTTTGCTTGTAACCAATTACTATATGCAAATGACCATTTCTGTATTGGTAATCGTATTTATTCCAATATTTTTAAGTGCGATGAATTAGAAAAAGATCTATAATTTCTGGGCGATATTTTCGCCCATTTTTATTGAAGTTTCGTAGCCATGTCGGGTATTTTCAACAATATCCTCATCGAAAGCAACTTTTTCCTTCTCGAAGAATAAAACAACTGTAGATCCACCAAAAGCAAAGTACCCTTTCTCACTCCCCTTTTCTACAAATGCATCTTTCTTGTAGGTTTGTATAATACTACCTACCATAGTTGCTCCAACCTCAGAAATCAAAATATCGCCATACTCCTTTGTTTTTAAAATACTATAAGCTCGTTGATTCTGACAAAATATTTCTAAACTTTTCTTTAAAGCCAAAGGCGAAACCGAAAAATACTTTCCTTTAATCTTTTTTGATTTTGATGCTATTCCTTCAGCTGGAAAATGATATCGGTGATAATCGGCTGGAGCCAATCTAATAATAGCCATTGCCCCATCAACATACTTCTCTGCCAACTTTTTGTTCCCCAAAAAGCTATTAATAGAAAACTCGGATCCTTTTACAAAAAACGATTCTACATCTTTAAGCGAAGAAAATGCAAGAATTTTTCCATCAGCAGGCGAAACGATGGCATCGCCAATAGGACGTTGCTTATCTTGAATCTTACGATAGAAGAAATCGTTAAAATGCTTATAGGATTTACTATCTGATTCATGATAAATGGAAAGGTCTATTCCATTTTTTTTAACAAAACGCTTGATTTGTCCTTTAGATAAGCGGCTATTCATGAATCTACCACCAACAGCCGAAACCACTTTTCTCTTTACAAGTACATGCAACGATGCTTTTCCAAAGAAAGAACCATAAAGCCATTTAAGCATCCCCTCGCCGGGCACCACCTCTTTTTTTACTTTACCACTCTCTCTTTCAATATATTCGATGTACTCCATAAACGTTTTGAAATTATACAAGCTACAAATTTAGCAGTATTTCAAGAATAATCATCAAATTCGTTGGCTCTTTTAGTTGATTTATCTAAGAATTCGGATCGTTCACCCTATTTAGAATCGAAAATTCATATTCAACATACTTTACTATCTTTAGTTTTTATTTCATTTAATAAACCTTTATTCATTAGTCCAAACATGTATAAACATTTCCCTATCCTTAACAGTAAAAGACTGATTATTCGCGAGATGAAATCTACAGATGTAGACATTGTCTTTAAATTTAATTCTTCGAAAGATTGTTTAAAATACATTATTAGGGAACCATTTCAATCAAAAATTAAGGCAATCGAAAAATTAAATTTCTTTTTAGAGGCCAATAAGAAAAAAACTGCCTATTGGTGGGTGTTTACTTTAAAAGAAACCGGCGAAGATATTGGATATGGTGGATTATTTGACATCTCAAAAGAACACAACAGAGCCGAAATTGGTTATGGAATCATGCAAAAACATTGGAATAAAGGATTTATGTCCGAAATTATTGATGAAATCATCCATTTTGGAAAATCATCATTATCATTACACAAAATTTATGCTTACATCTTAGATGGAAATCAGGCATCAATACAATTATTGGAAAAGCGTAGTTTCGAAAAAGAAGCGCACTTAAAAGAACATTCTTTCACCAACGGAAAATATTGGGATGAAACAATTTACAGTCTAATCAACAAGTAAGAATATCATATTTCATGAAGTACATTGCAATCCTCTCTATAGGCATATTAGCCTATCTATTGTTTAAAAAATTATGGTCCAATAAAAACTGGATATCACCAAAAAAACCTTTCCCAGGCAATTGGAGAAATATTCTAATCCAAAAAGTCAGTTTCTACAATAGCCTAACAGCTGAAGAAAAAACCAGATTCGAGTATAAGGTTCAAGAATTCTTATTGAATTGTAGAATTACCGGAATTCACACCGAGGTAGATGATACTGATAGGGTTTTGGTTGCTGCCAGTGCAATTATTCCTGTTTTTGAATTTCCCAATTGGAAATACACCAATCTGTTTGAGGTGCTGCTCTACCCCAACAGCTTTAACGACAAATTTGAAACACAAGCTGAAGATGCCAGAATTTTAGGCATGGTAGGCACAGGTTATATGGAAGGCAAAATGATTCTTTCGAAACCTGCTTTATTGCACGGTTTCTCAAACGAATCGGATAAGAAAAATACAGCCATCCATGAGTTTGTACACCTTATTGATAAAATGGACGGTAAGATAGATGGCCTTCCTTCCATATTGATGGAAAAGCAGTACTCTATTCCCTGGCTGGACTTAATCAGTAAGAAAATTGAAGAAATCTACGAAGAAAAATCAGATATCAACCCTTATGGAGCAACCAACAAAGCAGAGTTTTTTGCAGTAATCAGTGAGTACTTTTTCGAAAGACCAAAGCTATTGGCCAATGCTCATCCGGAACTATATCAATTGCTGGAAGAGATTTTCAACCAGAATATGTCACAAAGAAAATTGCTTCGCGCCAAACATAGCATCAGCAGAAACAGTCCTTGCCCATGCGGAAGCGGGTTGAAATTTAAGAAATGCTGCGGTAAACAGCATTATTAATTATAAAATTCAAAAATGAATCAACTTCAAAATATTTCAATACTTCTATTAATTGCTTATTTCGCAGGAATCATGTTTATTGTTTTGCGATCAAAAGCTAGTAAAAACACCGAAGATTATTTTTTAGCCGGACGTCAACTGCCTTTTTGGGCATTGGCCATCACCTTTATCGCATCCTGGTGGGGAGGCGGTTCTTCTATCGATTTGGTAGATCATGGATTCAACCAGGGACTTTCCTCCTTCTGGATTTATGGAATGCCTGTACTATTTTCCACTTTCCTGATGTACCTTTTCTCAAAAGCCATTCGTAAAATTGGTACCATTACACAGCCACAAATCATGGAAATGCGCTACAACAAAACTGTAGCCTTGCTCCTCTCCATTCTCATTTTAATCTTTATGATTTTGGGTGTAGCCACACAGGCTGTTGTAATTGGCAATTTCTTTCAGTCCTTTTTCGATGTAGATTATAAGATTGCAGCATTAATAGGAACTGGTATTGTTGTGCTTTATTCTTTCTTTGGCGGATTCAAGGGTGTTGTAGTAACCGACATCATTCAATTTGTATTCCTATTAATGGCAGCCATTGTGCTTTTCATATTTGCGTACAATCATTCGGGTGGATTCGAAAAAGTGCAGGAAATCGCGTTAAGCAGAAATAAACCTGAGTTCTTTTCCTTCTTTCATAACCTCTCCAACAATTTTGTTTTCATCATCACTTTTGGCTGTTCATGGATGATACAGGCCAATATTTGGCAGAGAATATCAGCTGCAAAACAACCTACCGACGCCAAGAAAATGATGGGTTTGGCATTCATTGTATTTATACCTCTATATTTAATGGTAACCCTAACCGGTATGCTTAGCCTAGGTATATATGAATCAGTACCCGAAGGAGGAATTGTGCCTGCTATTATTCAAGATTATATGCCAATGGGATTGGCAGCATTGCTATTTGTAGGGCTTTGCTCAGCCATCATGTCAACCATGGATTCCATGATCAATACAGGAGCCTTAGTTTTGAGTGTAGATGTTTTTAAGAATCGATTCAAGCCAACAGCCAAAAACCATGAAATGGTGTGGGTAGGAAAAATTGCCACTCTAATTATTGCAATACTTGGATTGTTTATTGCCATAGAAATTCGCTCTATCCTAAAAATCACCTGGATTGGTTCCGATTTTCTGGCAACAGGAGCTTTTGTACCATTGGTATTGGCCTTTATCTGGAAAAAAGGAAATTCCTTAGCAGCAACCTTATCCATTATCTTTGGATTACTGTTTTCAAGTTATAATTTGTTGGTGGCATTAGGTGTAAACTTACCAACTGCCTGGGAAATTGCCTCTGTACAACAAGCGGCTTATGGAATGATTGGTTCAGCTTTGATTTTTATTATCGTGAGTCTTTCAACCAAAGTGGAACAAGAAAAAGCAGAAAACTTTATTAAAAAGGCAGGAATGCTCGAAAAGCAATAAAAATCTATAGGGTTCATATGTTTATAGCATAAGTAAATTTAGAGCAATACAAGCCCGATGGGGTCGAATTATAGAATGCATTTGGATACTAGAAACATGTAATCCCTTCGGGATTAAGATAAATAAATACTGTAGTAACACATGAAACAAGCAAACAAAAAAAATAGGAAAAGAAAATCATCAAAAAGGAAAACCTCATTATTCCAAATCATTGCTCTTATTACAATAGGTATCGCATTGATTTTCTTGGCAGCTCAGCCAAACTTTTCCAAACGATCTGCAAAAAAAGACAGTCAGAAATTGGAAATTCCTTTCACAAAAGAAGGTGAACTATCTTTTATTAGTAAGCAGAACAACTCAACAATCAAAACCATAGATATTGAAATTGCGGAAGGTTTAGCCGAAACGGCCCAAGGTTTAATGTACCGATATTCTATGAGTGATCAACAAGGAATGTTGTTTATTATGGATATTGAAAAAACACAGGATTTCTGGATGAAAGAAACCTATATTTCTTTGGATATCATCTATGTGAACAGCAATTTTGAAATTGTACGAATTCATGAACGCGCCGTGCCTTTATCGGAACAGAATATTCCATCTATTAAAAAGGCAAAATATGTAGTTGAGGTGATTGGTGGATTTTGCGACAAATTTGATATTGAGGAAGGTGATATAATGAATTTCAAACGAACTCAATAATCTTCGAAAAAAATCCCGATTATTCTGTCAAATCTATTATTTACAGTATAAAACCTCAGGAAATAAAGATAGAGCCCAGTAAAAGACTCGGCTCTATTTTTTTTATAATCCATCCGATACTTAAGAATAAGTACATGCTTACTAATATTTATTTACACCCATTCCATTTTGTTTAGTTTAATCTTTTAAATACATTGTGATCTTAATCAAAAATATGGATTACTAGAAACAATAACAGACTAACCATCTAAATGAAAAACCTAAATTTATTCCTGTTGCTAGTTTTATTGTCACTGGCAAATAACTCATTCTCTCAACAACAAGTAGGACTACATTACGACATCAACGGACAAGCGATTCATGGATACCTTGATCCTTTAAGTTATGCTCCTGAAAAAAAATTAAGCAAAGTTCATTATTCGGACTCTTATGAAATGGGACATTATTATGACTCAATAGGCAATAAAGTAGAAGGCTTTATCAAGTTTGAAAACAAGAAAATCTACTTCAAGGAAAACATGTCTCTGGGCAGAAAAAAACTAACACCCGACTTGGTAAAAAATTTCGTAATTGGTGTAGATTCCTTTTTTGTAGTTTCCAATTACTATTGGCGTGGCAAATTAAAAACCAAACCACAATTTGTTCAATTTATTACAGAGTTCGATGGAAATACATATGCTAAACTATATCAATTCAAATCAAGTTTTGAATTTGACTTATTTGACAATAATGGAATTCAAGAAATTTTCCTGATCAAAGAAAAAGATAAAATGATTTGGGATGAATTCCCTAGAAACCGTGACAGATTCAAGAGTAAAGCCCTTCAATATTTCGGACATATCCCCTACCTCAAGAAAAAAATCCAAGTTGACAAATACAAATTCGAAAACACAATTTCGTTAATAAAATATGCTGAATACAGAAGTAAAGCAAAAAATTTTCAACCCGTTCTCTATGATGAATTCTGGACAGAAACTTATAGTACAGAAAAAGCAAAGTATCATGCCTACATAAGTCAGCAAAACGATTCAATCTGGATATTTGATTACTTCAAAAACGAAGTGAAATTATACACTGCACATTTTAGTTCATTTTATCCCAATGTAAAAGATGGAGAGTTAATAGCTTATAATATTGATGGGACGGTAAGACAAAGAATTTTCTATAAAAACAACAAGCTAAAAAAAGTTAAGAACTACAAGCAAAATGGATCACTGCTTAATTGTTATCAATGCAAATTCTTAAAAAAAGACAGCTTAAATCCATGGGTAAAAACCATTACATATGATTCTTTAGTAAATGCGAGTGGCAATAATATTCTAAAAGAAAAAACTAATGGGAGCATTCAAATAACAGATCAATATAGAAATTTAAAATACAATCAAATATATAGGGATAATCAATTGGTGTCATCGTACAGAATAGAAAACAAGGATACAATTTATCAAATTACAGATCCCAATTATAAATTTAGAATTAAAAAACTGCAGACCAACTTAGATTATATTTTATCAGATAATAACTGCGATGAAGCCATAAGTATGAACGCTCAGGGAATTATTCTGGCATTAATTCGAATCAATAAAAAAGGCCATATGGTGGATTGTAAAATTTTAAATAAAATCCATCCGCAATTAGATAGTATGATACATGAGTTTTTATTAGGAGATGAATCAATACCAAATATGACTCTCAATAAATTTAAACCTTATAAGCATAACAAAAAGAAACAGTTTTGTGAGTTTATTTTACCATTCGAATTTAGCATTCTTCGATTTTACAGAAAACCTACACGTTATTATTTCAATCATTTTAACCACTTTAATCATTTTAACACAGGACCTAAATTCACACCGCCACCAACTCCAACATTCAATAATAGATTTTAATTCGATATTTTTTCAAATTCTTTTATGGAATTCCTGATAGGATTGCATCCTTCAAGAAAACTTATATTATGAGAACAATCAGCATTTTAATTTTCAGTCTGATTTTCAGCAATCTGTTTGCTCAGGAAATCGCAGAACAAGAAGTAATAAGTGAAGTGAAGGAAGCCACCGTTTTTCTTGATGGTGCCCAGGTTCATCGTAACAAGGATGTAAAACTTGCCAAAGGCAAAACACTGATCAAGTTTGTGAACCTCTCCCCTTTTATCGATGCCAAAAGCATTCAATTCAAAGCCAAAGGAGAGTTAACCGTTTTATCGGTAAACCACCAGCTGAATCACCTTAGCAAGTCGAAAAAATCAGAAGAATTAAAGTCTTTGCAAGAAAATCTGGAACAAATACGCTTAAAGATTGAATTGGAGAATGCACACTTATCGGTAATTGGTGAAGAACTTGATTTTTTGAAAGACAATCGAGAAATCGGTGGCAAAAATGAGCAAGTATCATTAAGCAATTTGCAACAAACTGCCGATTATTACAGCAAGAAACTTACTTCGCTGAAGTTAAAGCAAATCGAAAGAAGAAATACTTTACGTGATCTTCACAAAAAGAAACTCGATATTGAAAATCAGATGCGCAATTTGAGTAGCGAAAAGGAATATCCTACAGGTGAAGTGCTGATAAAGGTAGATGCAAAAGTAGCCAAGTCTTTTCCTATGGAACTAAGCTATTTGGTGAACAATGCAGGATGGTTTCCAACTTACGATATCAGGGCCAATAATATTAACGAACCAATTGAGCTAGTATACAAAGCCAATGTAACCCAAAATACTCGCGTTGACTGGAAAAATGTAAAGTTGACCTTCTCCTCTGCCGATCCAAACACTTCGGGTGTTGCGCCTAAGTTGATTACCTATTACCTGGATTATTACAGCAAACCGCCCGTGTACAGCATCAGTTCAAACCTTATAACAGGTAAGGTAATTGCTCAAGAAGATGGTTTGGGATTGCCAGGTGTAAGTGTAATTGTTAGAGGAACTACCATTGGTACAAGTACCGATTTCGATGGAAATTACTCCATTACCATCCCCAACAATGCCAACCATTTGGAGTATTCATTTGTTGGTATGAATACTCAAACTCTTCCAATTACAGGTTCTACAATGAACGTATCACTTGAATCATCATCTGTAGGTTTAGATGAAGTGGTAGTAACAGCTTTCGGCGTATCAGATGAATTAGAAATGGAAGACTATGACAAACCCAACTTTCCTGATTTGCAAGGACAAGTTGCAGGCGTATCGATTAAACGGGCTCCAATATTAAAAAAACACGAAATGAGGAGCATTCCCATTTCGGTTGACCAGGTAGAAAGCAAAACCTCTGTTAGTTTCCAAATCAAGCGTGCCTATTCCATTAAATCGGGTAATGCCAATTTTGCCATTAATATGGCTGAGTACGAAATCCCTGCCGTTTACGAATACTATTGCATTCCTAAAATCGACAAGAATGCATTCCTTTTGGCTAATATCATGGATTGGGAAAAATACAACCTGCTCGATGGTGAAGCCAATGTATTTTTCGAGGATACTTACATTGGGAAAAGTCTTTTAGATCTGCGAAAAGCAAATGATACATTGCAGATATCCTTAGGAATTGACAAACAAGTGAGTGTGAACAGAGAAAAAGTAAAGGATTTTTCGTCGAAAAAAATATTGGCCAAAAAGAAAGAGGAAACCATTGCCTGGAAATGCACGGTGAAGAACAACAAGAATCAGAAAATTAAGCTGGTACTTATGGATCAGGTTCCTGTTTCCTCGATTTCGGATATCGAAATTAACATTCTAAACCTTAGCAATGCCAAACACAATAAGGAAACAGGTGAAATTAAGTGGCTGTTCGATCTGGATCCAGGGAACAATAAGGAAGTAGAACTATGGTATTCAGTGAAATATCCGAAATATCGCAATTTAGTGGTCGAGTAAAACCTGCTAAGTTTAAAAATAGTTCAAGCATCTTCAAGATGCCAAACAAGTACACATCAAAAAACAATATTCCCATATGAAACACATTAGATTAACTCTAATTATACTACTCGCATTTAATGCCTTGTCAGCTCAAAAGAAAATTGAAATTCCAGAAACCTCAGCAGTTAACTGGTTTGTAAAACGTTTACCCGAGCAACTAGAGCGATTTCATTTTAAAGATCTGAAAAGCTCTAAAGATTCCTTGAACATTAGAATTTGGAAAAGACATGAAATATTCAACCTGAGCTGTAACAACACGTTTTCCTCCGAATTTATAATACGAACAGGAGGAACTGATTTTGTATCTACTTCCCACAAATTCGGAGAAGATATCTCAAAAGCATTATTGACATCTTTTGATGCCAACAACATGCACAAGTTAAAAGATGATAGTTTTAGAGGCATAGATGGTAGTTTTATATACATCGAAATTGCCACAAAAAATAAATACAAAGTTGTTAGCTACTGGTCGCCAAGTTCAGACAGAAGCGAAGATTGTAAATCTCTTTTACAATTTCTTGATGACATGCATCAGGCTGTAAACTCTAAAGAGTTGTATAATACTTTTTTGAACTCACTTCCTGTTGGTGGATACAGTTGGGGAATGTCATCGCTTAGGATTGAACGATTCCTGGATGATAAAGCCGAAAAGACTGATTTTTATGTGATGGCCGAAAGGAAAATCAAAAGAAAATTGAATATTGGCAAGAAAACGGATCATTGGAAATATCCTGCATTGATTATCAATCACAAGCCTGCTAAATTTGATGAACTAAACAAATACACCAAAGAGGATGTTGTAAAATTTGAAATCTTAAAACCAAACAATCCACAAACATCTCTTTACGGAACCAATGGCGCCAGAGGAGTCATTAGAGTTGAAACCAAACAATAGCAAGCTATGCAATTCTAAAAGCATTAAAACGATATTTACAAAAAGAGCCAAGGCAATACCTTGGCTTTACTATTGTATAAATAGCTCAATTATCTTCATATTGAATAATAGTATAGAAATAATTCATCACAAAAAAAGACACGTATAAACAGTGTCTCTTATGCGCCATGTGTATGAACTGGCTGATTATTTTATCTAAACTAATTCGAGAACATTTTTACCAGCCATAAAATTAGATACAGACCAATTCCCACTCCAAAAAGCAAAACCGATACTACAAATGCAACTCTTATAAACGACACATCCCAGCCTAATTTCCCACTGAGCCATTCTGATACTCCTAAAATCATATTTCTTACTTTTTATATTTTTTACCCAAGTTACAATTTTTATTTTTAGATTGGTAGTGACAAGAAAAACTTGGAACCCACACCAAACACCGAATCAACCCCAATGCGTCCACCAATCATTTTGGCATAAGATTTCGCAATAGATAAACCCAATCCTGATCCATCACAAACCAAGTCAGAATCTTCTGCTGCGCGGGTAAAATATTCAAATATCATGGCTTGTTTGTGCTTTTCAATCCCAATTCCTGTATCCTCTACTTTAATTTCAATCATAGAATTACTCTTTGAACAAACCAATGAAACACTACCATTATTGGTATATTTAATCGCATTTTGAAGCAAATTGGTAATTATCGACCTTAACTTTTCTTCATCGGACAGAATAAGAAAATCTTCCTCAGACAATTCTTGCTTAAAAGACAATTCTAAGCCTTTATTTTCCGCTTCACTTTTAAATAACTCAAAAATACCTCTTAGTAAATGATCAATATCAATCTTCTCAAAATGAAGTTCACAACAACCTGCCTCAATTTTTGAAATGTCCATAATTTCATTAATTGTTTTCAACATTCTCTCTCCACTTTCTCTAATGATGCTAAAAAATCTCCGTTGCTGATACTCCGATAAATCAGGCTCCTCCAAGAGCTCCGAAAAACCTAGTATACTGTTCATTGGCGTGCGAATTTCATGACTCATATTAGCAAGAAAAGCAGATTTTAATCGATTTGCTTCTTCAGCCTCATTCTTTGCCTTGGTTAATTCCTGCTGTATTAATATTAAATCTGTAATATTCTCAACAGCACCGTCGTATCGAACAATCTCACCTGTGCGGTCTTTTATAGCCCTGGCACCTTCTCTTACATAAAGAATTTTACCAGATTTTGTATACCATTCCGATTCAAAATTAATAACCTCCCCATCCCTTTCTAAAATCTCTTTAAATAATTCTCTCTTATTAGGATCCACATAACTTCCTTTCGACAAATCTCTTTTTTGAATACTTTCAACAGAATCGAATTCCAACATCTTAATCAATGCAGGATTTGCAGAAAGAATTTTACCTGCAGGTGTAGTTTGATATAGGCCTACCGAGGAATTTTTAAACAGATTTAAATACATATCCTTTCTGTATCCTCCATTACATATCAAACAATCTTCCGGATAAATGAACTTGTTCTTCCTAAGAATGGAAAAGAATATGCGTATTATTTGAATGATTCTCCTCATACAGATTATTAAGAATTAGTTGGTTGAATATACTTTTAATATTAGTTAAACAAAAAGGATTCTTACCAGTGCATACGAATCGTTGATCAACTGCCTTATTCTGGAGAAAACAAAAATTTTTAGCAAGTCGTATATAACATGCGCCTCCCAGGCTTACTAACTATGAACTAAACGTCTTTTACCTGGCTCTCTCGAAACATTTCGTTTTTAATTCTTAACACAAAATTTGAGACTGTAACCGAAAAATCCCTTCCGCACTACTTGGTGTACTTTCCGTAATAAAATTCAAAGCTTCAGAAAGCGGAGATTTCATTTACGCACGCAAAACCAGTAGTTCCGCACCCAATTTGAATACTTCCGCACGAAGAGACAACACCTCTTTTGGTGTGCGGAAGACTTTCCCATGCGTGCGGAATAAATTTCTGGACGTGCGGAAGTCTCGCCTTTATGTGCAGAAGCACTTCCTGGGCTTTCAGAAGAAACAACTCTGCGTGCGGAATAAAAAAACTTGCGTGCGGAAACACTTCTAAAGTGTGCGGAAGAGATACTTTGCTGTGCAAAACAAATTTCTTGGTGTGCGGAAAAGCTTACTGAGCGTGCGGAGATACCTCCTTTCTGTGCAGAAACATAGAAGATCTATTCAATAAAAATGGAGAGTACTACTACTCTCCATATTACAACTATAACTGCAAATTATTAATAAAAAAATTGCAAAACTATTTCATACTTAATTGGGCTATAAATTCGCTTCCGCAGCCTTAGCTTTACGATAAGCAATCATTCGCTCACGATTGTATTTACTAACGTAAGCCTGACGTTTTTCTTGATTATTTCGGAATACAAACTTACCGTAATCCCGAATCTCACCAACTACCTCTCGCAAAAGAGTAAAGCATCGGTCTCGGGTCAGTTTAATGTCATCCTCAAAATACCTTTTACCATTCACCTCACCCAACAAGGTTCCCATTCTATCGGCAATTTCGGCTGCTTTATCCAATTTTTCAATCTCAAAATTAACGGCCGTTAGCAATTCCAAATTGTCTTTCCCCAATACCGATAGGCTTGCCATATCCTGAATGGTATCTGCTTTCGAATCACCTTCTTTAATGGCCGATAAGCGTTTTAGCAAATCCTCACGATTTCGGAAAGCAAATTCCATAAAATCGATCAGCTCGTTATGAAGTTCGTACATAATAGGAGCCTCTTTTCTCCAGTTTTCAATGGCCACTTGTTTTAGGGTTTGCTTGGTTTCCCAATTGGCCTGTGCCGTACGCATGGCTCCAGTAAGGCTTAACAAACGTTCCAGCTTTGTAGCATCAAAATTAAAGGCCTGTAGCATAGGTAAATCTTGCGTAGCACGAGAATGCAACGATTCGGCCTCTCCAATAAAAATCCAGTAGGGAATATCGCAATACTTGACATTTTCTTCGGGTACTGCATTAATTTCTTCCAGATGATCCAGTAAACTTTGTTGATCAGACATAATAATACATTTAAAAGATTAATATTATCCTTCTCCACAAATCCTTCTCCAAAAAAGATAAATTTAAACAACTGAGACGAGTCAATTCTCAATTTTACGATAACAATAACTAAGCTATAAATAAATTTATTTAAAAAAAAGCTTTTTGCTGATTTTTTATTTATAAAAGCCAACTTTCTATGTTTAATACACCCACTTATCCCTCTGCTCATGCTCGTTTAAGCCGATTCATTTTTTTTTAATTTTTATGCAAAATTTATTTTTATCTCAACAATTTTCCTATCCTTATTTTTCAGTCACTTACAAGACACTAGCCTTACCTAATCCAAATTTCATGAGAAAACCAATAATATTCTTACACCATTAAAAAATAAAAGAATCATAGGATTATTCAGACTACACGAATTCTAAACAACAGACAACATCTGGCACAATTCACAAATTCTTTTACAATGCACAAAATACATTTCATAATTTATATGGCTTCAAAATTAAGCTTTAAAAAGATTAAACAATAATGGTTTCTTTGGAATGATGAAGGAAGATGTGTAGATTCGATGATTATTAAATATAAATGTGCACAATACAGCCTCTATTGGTATGTATTGTGTACCGTTTTAATCTGAAATAAAAAATGAGTACAAATCTAAATAAATTAGATACAATCAAATGAGAAAACTAATCACAATATTCATCCTTGTGCTCATTCTTGGTCAATTATCATATGGACAGAAAAGAAAGACCCCAAAAGACATAAAAGAAGCAATTACCAGATTACAAACTGATTGCTCAGATAGTTTGAAAAACATTATTGTAGAGACAAAAGATAGTTATTTATTTCAATTGTGCTACCCATGGAAAGGAGATTACAGAATCATTTATGATTGGACTTCGAGTAAAAACAAAAGGTCAGTACTTAGAAAATACCTGATTAACCGAGGAATCTCAAATAATAAACACCAACAATCAATTATTCTTATAGCATTCAAAAAATCCTTAATTGGAGTAAATGTGAATGAAATTGAAATTATTGAACCTTTCAAAAAAATTGAAAATAATTGGGCAAATGAAGACTTGGTTCGATATACAACAGATACTATTCGGGGAGTATATATACCAAAAGATTTAGAAGACTGTTTTAGGAGAATAAATGAGTTTTGGGCTGATTCAACAAAAACAGAAATTAAATCATGGACTGAAGATGAATTTACCGGAAGAACTCATATCGGATTTGGAAGGTGGATGAGAAATAATTGGCAACTATGGGGAGGCTCAAGATTATCAAAATATTTCAATGAAAAAGGAGTATCTCATCCAGATGATATGACTGGAATAATTTTGGATAGCTATCATCGTCATTTGAATGGAAAAGAGATAGCCTTAGAGAAGCAAATTGAATATTATCAAATCTATTGGAAAGTTAACTCAGCACCATCAAAAGACATCTACCCCAAAGGATCAAGAAAACTAGAATTTGATATGGTCATATTATACACTTTAAATGAAAACAATATGCCAGGATGTGTTCATATTCAAAGCAACTCGAAATCTAATAAAGTATGGATTTATGACTTTCATTTTGGTTGGAAGCAATTGACAAAAGATGAATTGTATAAACTGAAGTCAACTGCATATGAAATCAGAGAAAAAGCACTTATAAAAATCTTTAATAAAGAATGATTTTACCTAAGCCCCCCTGCCAACGCGAACTTGTATCTCTTACTCTGCAATAAGAAACATATAACAAACAAAAAATATGACAAAAAGAAACCTATCATCAATATTGATTATTATAGCTATGCTTATAAATATTCTCAATTTTGATTTTTCAAATTTTAATATTGAATCTAAAAAAACTTGGTTGTTTATTGGTGCTTCAATAATAATTATAGCATCGATAATACAAATATTTGTTAACGAGAAAAAATTCAATAAAAAGTCCCTTGATAGGGCGAACTAGCATGTGCTTTATAAAGCAGAAGTAAACTTCCAAAATAGATCAAAAAACAAATTACAAAAGAGAAAAAATGTTCATTATAAATTTAAACTACAAAAGCGAATTGGATCGAATTGACCAATTTTTGAATGCTCACATTGAGTTTTTAAATGAGCAATACGAATTGGGTAATTTCCTGGCTTCGGGCCGAAAAATACCAAGAACCGGAGGAATCATTCTATCAAATGTAGCTTCGAAATCGGAATTGGAAGCGATTATTGAAAAAGATCCTTTCAAACAGAACGAGTTGGCGAATTACGAGCTGACTGAATTTGTTCCGAGCAAAACTTGCAAGGAATTGGAATTTTTAATTGAAAATAGGTAATGAGAAAATTATTGAATTTTATATTGCTGATTTTAAGCTCAATTGCAGTTTATTCTCAATCAGATTATAGAAAAATTTATGAGTATGGTGAATACCAGGAGAATTGGGCAAAAGTAAAGTCGATTACTGGTGAATATGGAATGATAGACCGAAATGGCAATCCAATTGTTCCTGCAGTCTACAAGAAAATAGAAAAATTCACCAGAGATAATGGAAATTTAGCATTGGTAAAATCGATTACCGGTGAATATGGAATGATCGATAAAAGCGGCAAAGAAATAATCCCGGCAAAATATTCAAAAATTGGGACATTTAACGAACTTGGAGAAGGATTGGCATTGGTCAAATCTGTCGTTGGTACATACGGACTGATTGATAAAAATGGCAAAGAAGTGATCCCTGCAGAATACTCTAAAATTGGAAAATTCAATGAAATTGAAAGAGGATTGGCATTGGTCAAATCTATTGTTGGTACTTATGGATATGTTAACGAAAATGGCAATGAAGTAATCCCTGCGAATTATTCAAAAGTTGGAAGATTTAATGAAATTGAAGAAGGATTGGCATTGGTCAAAACTGTCGTTGGTACTTATGGATTTGTTGACAAGAAAGGGAATGAAATCATTGAACCAATTTATTCGCTCAAGCAGATAGAATCAAAGCAGTATAAAACTGTCGAAAAATAAAGCCCCACTACTCCCTTGTTTTGGGAAATCGTAAACATACAAAGCCAATCACATGAACACAACACTAAAAAAATCACTGGAACAAGAAAGCACAGATGAATTGTTCTTTTATTTTAGACACGATGGTGCTTACAATTTCGAGAAGAAGATAATCGCAGGTAAACTATTAAAAGAAAGAGGTTTCGACAGACAAATCCTTCAAGAGGAGAAACAGCTATGCATTGAAGAATTGCAAGCCGATTTAAAAGAAGGTGAAACCCCTGGCCTATTGTTCAAGAAAAGCAAACAAGAGGTTATGAAAAAGATGCTAGGTTGGCTCGTTATGTTTTTGCTTTTCATGTCAATAGAAATTGTTGTGAATGTAACGCAAGCAGAAAAGGATTGGGAATCGATGGGAATTGTTTTTGCCATTGGTCTTAGCTTACTTGCATACAGCTTTTTTTTCTACAAAAAGCACATCAACAAATTGATGCATGAAGGTGCCAAAAACAACGAGTTGCTTCGTCTTCGCCTAAGCTATATTCAAAAAGAGTGGGATTTTTAAAAAAGAATCTGAAGGATTCATTAAATGTTTGAAGAACCATTATATAACAAAAAGAAACAACTAACTCATTAATATGAAACACACTACCCTTACTCTACTTATTTTATTCTTATTTCAAGCTTTGTCCGCTCAAGTAGATTATCATTCAAAGTATAGAGAGGCAATCGCATCCATTGAAAAGAACTACGCTGGTTTTAAGGATAAAACCGAAGGCAAAGAACGTTTTTACCAAATCTTTAAAACGGAATTAGAGAAAGATTCCATTGGAGATTTATCAACCTTAAAGAAGAGATTAAAAACCTACATTTCTTTTTTCGATGACAATCACCTAAAGCTTAATGAATTTGATGCCGAAAAGTATGTGGCGAAAAAACAATACCGAATCAAAGAGTTTAATTTCAAAAACCTGAATGATAGTACATGTTATCTTAAAATTCCTCACTTCATGTACAAAAGCCGCGTAGATAGTCTGCTATACCAAGCCATCAACTCCATATCCAAGAGAAAGAATTTAATCATTGACATCAGAGGCAATACGGGAGGTGGTGATGATGCCTTTTCAAAATTACTACCCATTATTGCCACCAATGACATGTACTATAGAAATGTTGAATTCTTGGCTACAAAAGCCAATTGGGAGTTTGTTGATTCATTAGTGAATATAGGTGAATGGAAAGAGGAATATGATGATCAGGTAATCCCTGCTCCTTGGTTAAACAGTAAGAAACCTTTCTTGAGAATGAACGACCAAAGAGTAAATATAGTATATGATTTTCCAAAACATGTGGCAGTATTGGTAGATCGAAAAGTGGGAAGCGCTGCCGAATCGTTTGTATTTTGCGCAAAACAAAGTTTTAAGGTAAAAGTATTTGGTGAGAATACGGCTGGCACTTTGGACTACAGCAATTGCAGGCATTTCAAGGTGATAAAAGATGAAGTATACATACAAGCACCAACTACTAAAATTTATGGATTGCCTGTAAACCAAATTGATAAACATGGAATTGCTCCAGACTTTTACCTTACCAAAGAAAATCAAATAGAACAAGTATTGCGGTATTTTGAGATTTGGTGGTGAATCCAATAGTATATATTTCTTTAAACTTCTTTTGTGTAAGAACATTGTGATTTAAAAAAATCAGTATCTTCAAAATTGGAATTACTTACCAGTCAATAAATTATTGAGAACATGAGAAAAACAATTGAAATACTGATTCTACTCCTGATTTTAATGGCTTGTAGTGACAAGTCAAATAAATATCCTATTAAACAAGCAAATTGGGAAAGCAAAGAAATCAAGATCGATAGTATTGAGAAGTATTTTCATGGAAAAACATACCTTCCGGTTTATTCTCACATCTATCATCATCACGAACACAGAACATTTGATCTTACCACTACGGTAAGCATCCGCAATGTATCTGTAAATGATTCGGTTTTTCTGCTTAAGGCAAATTATTACAATACAGTTGGTGAAAACATCAGGCAATACCTAAAAAATCCCATTTATTTAAAGCCACTTGAAACTTTGGAAATTATTATTGAAGAGCAGGATACCGAGGGAGGTTCTGGTGCAAATTTTATTTTTGACTGGGCCATGAACAATGATAAAAATCCTCCTTTATTCGAAGCTGTAATGATTTCTACCTCTGGTCAGCAAGGTCTGTCTTACACAACCCGAGGAGTACAAGTATTTGAATAGGAATCTATCACATTCCCTTTGAATATTACCATGCGAAGAAATTAACACTAAAGAAATACCGCACGAAAAAATCACGTGCGGTACTCTTATAAAATGGTTGATAGTTAGAGTCAAGGGATCGCCTTGGCTTTATTTTTAAATGCTATTTGAAACTGCCTTCAGGCTGTAAAGAACTGAAGGCAGAAATTCTTTATTGTAATGATTCCAGAAATTCTGCAGCGTTTCCTTTTTCCAATGCTTTGATAAATGCGGTTCCAATTATAGCTCCATTCGAAAAGCTGGCTGCATGCTGGAAACTAACTTTGTCGTGTATTCCAAAACCAATAAGAGATGGAATATCAAGGGCAGCAATTTTCTTGAAGTAATCCTCACGCTCTTTGCTGGCTTGCAGTGCTCCACCCGTTGTGGAAGCTGTAGAAACCATATATAGAAATCCACTTGCAGCTTTCTCAATTGTCACCAATCGTTTATCGGTAGTCTGCGGTGTTACCAACAAAACATTGTGCACTCCAGCTGCCTCGAATTTTGCTTTGTATTCTTCCTGGTACTCTTCCAAAGGCAAATCGGGTAATATTACGCCATCAATTCCTACCTTTTGACATTCTGCAAGAAAAGCATCAACGCCAAATTTGTACACGGTATTCCAGTAGCCCATTAAAATCAAAGGCATGGTGATGCTTTTTCGTGCATCTTTTAGCTGATCAAACAAAATCTGTAGAGTCATACCATTGTCTAAGGCTTGCTTGGCTGCAGTTTGAATTACTGGTCCATCCGCCAAAGGATCAGAAAAAGGGATGCCAATTTCTACCAGGTCAACACCTTTGTCCTGCAATAGTTGTAAGGTAGGAAGCGTATCTTCCAGTTTAGGATATCCCGCAGGAAAATAGATTGATAAAATATCCTTTTGTTTATTTTGAAATAATTGATCGATTCTATTCATAATTTCATTTGTTAGAGACGCACGGCCGTGCGTCTGTACGAAATTCAAATATTAATTGAATTTCTTCATGTAAGTTTCCATATCCTTATCGCCACGCCCCGATAAGTTGATTACCACAACATCATCTTTTTTGAACTGCATTTTTTCCAGAACAGCCAATGCATGTGATGATTCCAATGCCGGAATAATGCCTTCTGATTCTGCCAGCACTTTTGCAGCATTAAGTGCCTCTTCATCGGTAGCCGACAGGAACTGAGCTCTTCCCGAAACAGCCAAATGAGCATGCAATGGCCCAACTCCTGGATAATCCAATCCTGCCGAAATGGAATACGGTTCGGTAATTTGTCCGTCATCATCCTGCATTAACATGGTTTTACTTCCATGGATAAAACCGATATCACCAATGGTAATGGTTGCAGCAGTTTCTCCACTTTCAACACCTAAACCAGAGGCTTCAACTGCTACTAAATTCACATCTTTCTCGTTCAGATAATGGTAAAATGCACCAGCTGCATTACTTCCTCCTCCTACACATGCAATTACATAGTTTGGATTTGGATTTCCTGTCTCTTTTTCCAACTGCTCACGAATTTCTTTCGAAATAATCGATTGTAGGCGCGTTACCAAATCAGGATATGGATGTGGGCCTACCACCGATCCAATCAGATAGAACGACTCGGGGTTTGCAATCCAATCACGAATGGCTTCGTTGGTAGCATCTTTCAAAGTTTGATTTCCCGAGATTGCAGGAACTACCTTCGCTCCCAACATTTTCATACGGGCCACATTGGGTGCTTGCCTTTCTACATCCAAAGCTCCCATATAAACGATACACTCTAAACCAAACAAGGCACAAACTGTAGCTGTAGCAACACCATGCTGCCCCGCTCCGGTCTCGGCAATAATTCTCTTCTTGCCCATATACTTGGCCAATAGAATTTGCCCAATGGTATTGTTGATTTTATGCGCTCCGGTATGAGTTAAATCCTCACGTTTCAGATAGATATTGGTTCCATATCGTTTTGACAGATTTCCTGCTTTGGTTAATGGTGTAGGACGACCTACATAGTTATCCAACAAACGAGCATAATCTTTCTTGAATTGCTCCGAGGCCAATATCTTTAGGTAATTCTCTTGCAGTTCATCTACATTTTTACGAAGTAATTCAGGAATGTAAGCTCCACCGAACTCTCCATAGTAACCTCTTTCGTCAACTGCATATTTATCTTTGTTCATTGTATTCAATTCTAATTTGTTTAGGAAGATCTCCAACTGATCTGCATTTTTCTTTGCAGGTTGTAATTCAAATCCTGAATTCAGATCCAGAGCATAAAGCTTATCGTGTGACAATTGTTTAATCTGCTCCGCATCTTGAGCTCCTATTCCACCGCTCAGGAAAAATGGGATCGATCCTTTGTAATTTTCCAATAGCTCCCAGTTGAATTTTCTGCCGCTACCGCCATAGTTTTCTGTTTTGGTATCGAATAGGAAAAAATCGCACACATTTCCATATTTTTCCAAGCTCTCAAATTGAAAGCTATCATTCATCTGAAATGCTTTAATCACCTCAAAACCTGCTTCTTTTACTTTTCGGCAGTATTCTGCTGATTCGCCACCATGCAATTGCATGGCATCCAGCTTGTATTTCTTTCCTTTTGCCAATAAAACATCCAATTCTTCGTTCACAAAAACCCCAACTTTACGAGTGCTTTTGGAAAATAGGGCTGGAATTGCAGCATCAAATTCTTCACCAACATATCTTGGTGATTTTGGATAGAAGATAAAACCTGCATAGTCGATTGGCAATTGCGTTAACTCCTTGATGTTCTTGCTATGTTTTAATCCACAAACTTTAATTTTCATTTTGGTTAATTTGAGTTTTTCACACCCCCCTTAATCCCTCCTGGAAAAGGGAAATTGGCAGCTATATGTTATAATTTTCACTTAAATTTTAAATCGAAAACATGTTATTACACAAATTTGTATCTCACATCACATGCTTGATTTATTATTCATTGTCAATTATTAATCTCTCTGATTAGTTCTTTGCAGGCTTCTCCTGGCGATTCTTGTTTCATAAAGTACTCTCCCATCAGGAATGCCTGAAATCCTTTGTCTCTCATTTCTTTCACGATACCCGAGTTGCTTAAGCCACTCTCTGCCACGCGAATCATATCTTCAGGCAATTTGCTGGCCAGTTGAATCGACTTATCGGTATCTACTGCAAAAGTCTTTAGATTTCGATTGTTGATACCAACCAAATCCACAAATTTATTTACATGCTCCAATTCCGATTCATCGTGAAGTTCAAGAAGTACTTCCATACCCAATTCCTTTGCCAGGAATGCGAAGTCTTTGCACCGTTGTGGGGTTAGAATGGCTGCAATCAGAAGAATCACATCAGCTCCCATTGCCTTCGACTGGTAAATCTGGTAAGGATCGACAATGAATTCTTTGCGAAGAAGTGGAATTTGCAGAGTTTTCCTGGCTGTGCCAAAGTCTTCTGCTTTTGCGCCAAAGAAACTCTCATCTGTCAAGACCGAAACCATAGAAGCACCGGCCTGCTGGTATTTTCCAACCACCTCATTTGGAGTTGCACTTCCATTGATTACACCCTTTGAAGGAGATTGACGCTTGAATTCAGCAATTACACCAGAGGCTCCTGCTTTTGTTATCGACTCTTTTGCCGAATAGCACTTTCTCTTGAAATTCTCCTCACTCATTACCTGGTAAATAGGCTGCTTCATTTTTTGAACAGCAACTTCAGACAATTTTTTCTGAACAATCCGATCTAATATATTTGCTTTTGCACTCATCTTCTACCTCGTTAATTTCTTTAACACCTCGTATGCCTTTCCAGATTCTATAGACTCAATCGCTCTTGCAATTGCATCACCCCTGCTAATTTCAGGATGCAAACAGTGAATTGCCAAACCTGCATTTCGGGTCACCACAGCATTTTGTGCATCTGTTCCATCTCCTTTCAGGATATCAGTAAATATCTTAGCTGCTTGCGCTACACTTTCCCCACCATGCAATTCGCTTGGATTTAGTTTTCTATATCCCAATTCCTCTGGTTCCAACAATTCTTCCATGCCATTTCCAATCAGTTTTACCTTATCGGTTAAGGAAACCTCATCGTAACCATCAATACCATGAATGATGGTGTATTTTGAATCGGTTTGTTGTAATAGATACTGGTACAAACGTGCCAACTCCAAATCGAACACTCCTACAATCTGATGCTTAGGTCGAGATGGATTCACCAAGGGTCCCAGCATGTTAAAGAAAGTTCGTACTCCCAAGTTACGACGAATTGGAGCAATATTCTTCATGGCAGGATTGAATAATGGCGCATGCAAAAAGCAAATACCCGCTTTGTCCAAATCTCTTTTCAGATCTTCTTCCTTGCTCTTAAACTGGTAACCCAATTCTTCCATTACATTTGAAGAACCGCTTAGCGAAGAAACACCATAGTTACCATGCTTGGTAACCATTTCTCCTGCTCCGGCTACAACAAAGGATGCCAAGGTTGATATGTTAAAGGTATTTTTGCCATCGCCACCGGTTCCACACAAATCAACTCCATTGTATTCCGATAAATCAACAGGAATTCCAAGTTCCAATAATGCCTCACGAAAACCAGTCAACTCTTCAACCGTAATGCTACGCATCATGAAAACCGTTAGAAAAGAGGTGATTTGAAATTCATTGAATTCCCCTTTGGTAATCTGAATCAGAACCTCCTTGGCTTCCTCTTGTTTCAGGCTTTTGTGTTCGAATAAGTGTTGTAATATATTTCGCATCTTCTTTTTTTTTCTTTAATGATCATTCTACCTATAGAATTCTTTTTACTATACAGCCGCAAGCTTCAAGAATGTATTACGAAAGCTTATAACTTGAAGCTTGTCTCTTGTAGCTTATTTTTTCAGCCAATTCTCAATCATCTTCATTCCATCGGGAGTTAAAACTGATTCAGGATGAAATTGAACACCTTCTACATCATATTCTTTGTGGCGAATTCCCATAATTGCACCTTCCGAATCACGACAAGTAATTTCAAGACAATCAGGCAAATCCTGCTCTACCACATTCCACGAATGATATCTTGCTGCCTTAAATTCCTGGGTAATTCCTTTTAAAACTCCTTGATCGGATTCTGTTCTGAAAATAGAAGTTGCCACACCATGATATACCGTATTCAAATTTTCGATACTACCACCAAAAACCTCTGCAATGGCCTGCTCTCCCAAACAAACACCCAAAATCGATTTTGTAGCTGCATATTCTTTAATCAAGTCTTTTAGAATGCCTGCCTCATCTGGAATTCCAGGCCCTGGCGACAATAAAATCTTATCGTACTTGTCTACATCTTTCAATTCTATTTCTCTGTTTCTGTAAACTTCAATATCATTAGCTCCAAGCTTTCGCAGATATTCGACCAAATTATAGGTGAACGAATCGTAATTATCTAATACTAAAATTTTCATAGTCTAAATATTTTGTGCCAATTCCATTGCTTTACGCAAAGCTGCCAGCTTGTTACTTACCTCGTTTAATTCACTCTCTTCACTCGATTTTTCTACCACTCCAGCACCAGCCTGATAGTACAATCTGTTGTTCTTACTCAGAAAAGAACGAATCATGATGGCTTGGTTTACTTCACCGTTAAAACCTAAAGCTCCAATGCAACCACCATAAAAACCACGAGCAGTTGGTTCATACTCATCAATCAATTGCATGGCTCTGTATTTTGGTGCTCCCGATAAGGTTCCTGCAGGGAAAGTATCTCCCATTAATTGGAAAGGATTGTAATCATCAGGTAACTCTCCAGATACCTTCGACACCAGATGAATCACATGCGAAAAGTATTGTACCTCGCGGAAGGTTTCTACTTTGATATTTTGTGCATCACGACTCAAATCATTTCTTGCCAGATCCACCAACATTACGTGTTCGCTTTGCTCCTTCTCATCGTTAAGCAATTCCTCTGCTAAAGCTGCATCTTTTACCGCATCACCAGTACGTTTAAAAGTTCCGGCAATTGGATGGATGTATGCTTTCTTGTTTTTGATTTCGATTTGTGCCTCAGGCGAAGAGCCCATAATACGGTACGAACCATAATCGAAATAGAACAAATAAGGCGATGGATTAATTGATCGAAGTGCACGATACAAGTTAAAATCATCACCTTTATAATCATGTGAAAATTGTCTTGACAATACAATCTGGAAAACGTCTCCTCTCCTGCAATGTTGTTTTCCTTTGCTTACCATATCCATGTAAGTCTGATCGTCCATATTGGATTGCTCTTGTCCTTCCAGTGAGAACGTAAAAGCAGGCAAAGTTCTGTTTCTCAACAAATCAGACACTTCACGAATTCTGGATTCATTTCCATTCTCAACCAACTCGATAATCTTCAAGGTGTTGTTAAAGTGGTTTACCTCAATGATAAAACGATAAAGAGAGTAGCGCATTTGCGGAATTCCGGATTGTTTTTTACCTGTATTAAATTCTAAATCCTCGAAAAAAGGCACAGCATCGTAGGCTGTGTATCCAAACAAGGCATTGGCTTTGGTCACATTCTCCTTGTCTTCCAAATCAAATTGATTTACAAAAGCTTTCAATCGATCCGAAACAAATCGTTTGCCTTTTCCTCTTGCATCAATATGTTGTTTGTTCCCAAAAACTTCCTCAATTAAATCACCATCTTTTAACTGAATACTGGCAATTGGTTCCAAGGCAATAAAAGAACTTGCATTTTCCGGACTGTGATAATCCGAACTCTCCAATAGAATCGCACCAGGAAAGCGATCTCGAAGTTTTAGATACATACTCACCGGTGTAATTACATCGGCAAGCATTTCTTTTTTCAGGTATTTAAATTTTATCATGACTAATAGTTATTTCAGGATTGGTTAAAAAAAAAGCGGCCTACTGAGTTTCAGTAGGCCGCTTGCTTTATCTTTTCTTTCGTCTGATTTTAGCACATAGGGAGGACACTTCCGCTCATGGTATTTGAGAGATTACAGTTGTGCCACCACCAATATTTGCTATTCAATCCGAACATTTTTTTCGTTTTTTGTCTTTACAAATCTAAAGAATTATTTTTTCAAATTCCAAATCCAATTTTTCAACCTAGCTTAAAACCCCATGCTCAACAAGCTCTATATCCCCTATAAACATTGAACTTCGAAGCGAATGTGATTTTTTTATTAATTTTTAAAACTCATATTCGATTTTAAGATTATCTCCATCATACCCTTTATAAAAAGGGTTAACATTTATAAAAGCGATAATTTTCAAAACCCTCCCCCATAATCTCATGACAATAAAAGAAAAATTAAAATTCTTAAAAAAGATCTGAAAAGCCTGATTTTACTAACTAAAGAGCAATATAAATTAACCTACTCAAACGTTAACGTTTCATTAAGTAAAGCTATTTTAATTTGCGGGTAAAAAATTAATTCATACATTTGACACAGAATTAACGCACAAAACAGCGATGAAAACAGTAACTACATACATTTCTAACTTTTATTATTTCTGGTTTTACTTTTATCCAACAAGATAAGGGCAAGAATTGATATGTAGTAATACAAAGAATATAAATCAAAGGTCTTGCCCAACAGGTAAGGCCTTTTTTTATTGAATAAATTGAAGCATGAGTAACAAAGCATTCACATACCGATTTTACTTTTATTATTTCTGGTTTAACACAAATCGGGCAGGATGCCTTATACCATAACTCAAGTAAAAAGTATAAAAGATCCTGCCTGAAAAGAGCAGGATTTTTTTTTATATGACCAAAACCAAATTTTTAACAAACAATAGAAATGATTCAACCAGCTAACAGAACCCAAGTGATTAAGGAGTACTACTTCTCGGTAAAACTGAAGGAGATTGCTCGCATGAACGAGGGTGAAGTAAAAGTTCTAAACCTTGGAATTGGAGATCCTGATATGACTCCTTCTGAAGATACATGGAACTCTCTTAAGGAAGCATGTATTCATCCAAAAAGTCATGGATACCAGAGTTACCAGGGAATTCCTGCACTACGCCAAGGTTTTTCGAACTGGTACAAAACCTATTTTGATGTGGATATTAATCCTGACAGTGAAGTTCTTCCTCTTATGGGCTCTAAGGAAGGTATCATGATAACTTCTTTGGCGTACCTAAATGAGGGTGATGAAGTTTTAATTCCAGATCCATCCTATCCAACTTACAAGTCGGTAACCAATTTACTGGGTGGTAAAATCATTTCTTATCCACTTTGCGAAGAGCAAAATTGGCAACCAGATCTTGATGAATTGGAAAAAAGAGATTTATCGAAGGTAAAAATCATGTGGATCAATTATCCACATATGCCAACTGGAGCAAGAGCTAGTAAAGATTTGTTGAAGAAGATTGTTACATTTGGAAGAAAGCACAAAATCCTTATTGTAAATGACAATCCATACAGCTTTATTCTGAACGATCAGCCAATGAGCATTATGAGTATTGAAGGAGCTAAAGATTGTTGCCTGGAGCTGAACTCATTAAGCAAATCGCACAATATGCCAGGATGGAGAGTTGGAATGATCTGCGGAAGCAAAGAACTTCTGGAGCCGGTTTTAAAAGTAAAAACCAATATGGATTCTGGAATGTTCTATCCGGTACAACAAGCTGCCATTAAAGCACTAAGTCATGACAAAAGCTGGTACGAATCGATCAACCAGGTGTACAAAACCAGAAGAGAATTGGTTTTTTCATTGATGAAATTAATCAATTGTAAGCCAAGTCAGGATCAAAGTGGAATGTTTGTTTGGGCATCAATTCCTGGACAGTACAAAGATTGTTACGAATTAAGTGATGAGATTTTAAAGCAGGCAAAAGTATTTATTACTCCTGGAGGAATTTTTGGAGAGCAAGGAAAAAGGTATATCAGAATTTCTTTATGCAGCAGTGAATCTGTAATCAATGAAGCAATTCAACGTATCGAAAAATCAAGAAAAAAATAAAAAATGATAGTTTCAGTTATAGGATTAGGATTAATTGGTGGCTCTATTGCTTTGGATTTAAAGCAAAGGGGATTTGCTGACAAGGTGATTGGAGTGGACAATAATCCAATGCATGCACATCAAGCCAAAAAGTTGGGTATTGCAGATGAAATCCAGGATTTAAAAACTGCGATTGAATCATCTCATTTGGTTATTCTTGCCATTCCGGTAAGTGCATGCATTAAATCTCTTCCACAAATCATGGACTTGGTAGACCAACAGATTGTAACCGATTTGGGATCGACCAAAGAACAGTTGATAGAATCCATAGCAAATCATCCAAAGAGAAAGCAGTATGTTCCTGCCCACCCAATGGCGGGTACCGAATTCTCTGGGCCACAAGCGGCACACTCTGGATTGTTTGATGGCAAATGCTCTATTATTTGTAATCCTGAAGATTCGGACAAAGAAGCGGTTAACATGATTAGCGACATGTTTCACACATTACAAATGCGATGCGTTTACATGGATGCAGAGGTACACGACAGACAAACTGCCTATGTTTCTCACCTTTCGCATATCAGCGCATTCGCCTTATCGCTAACCGTTTTGCAGAAGGAAAAGAAAGACAAACACATTTTTGAATTGGCAAGTGGTGGTTTCGACTCTACCGTTCGATTGGCAAAAAGTTCGGCCGAAATGTGGACTCCAATTTTCCATCAGAACAAAAAGAACATTGGAAAGGTTCTTCAGAAATATATCGATACACTACAGCAATTTAAAGATCGAATTGAGAATGACGATTTAGAGGGAGTTGATGATTTAATTAATGAAGCCAATGACATTCGTAGGGTTTTAGATGAAAAAGAAAGAAATGAAGCTGAAACCATTAAGAATGCAAAAAGAATAAGAAGAGCCTGAAAAGGATAAAGTATTAAGGAATAAGTATAAAGAAATAAACCAAATTTTTAATCACTCGGAAAAAGAGTAAATATCAAAATCGCATGAGCAAAAAAATTGAAATAGCAGAACTAAGCAGTTGGCCAATCGAAAATATTGACAGACCATTAATTATTGGTGGTCCTTGTAGTGCTGAAACGGAAGAACAAGTGTTGGAAACAGCAAGAGGAATTAAAGCAGCTGGGATTCCAATTTTCCGCGCAGGTATCTGGAAACCAAGAACTCGCCCGAATAGTTTCGAAGGAATTGGTGCACAAGGATTAATCTGGCTACAAAAGGTTAAAGCTGAAACAGGAATGCTAACTGCAACTGAGGTTGCCAACGCAAAACATGTTGAATTGGCTCTTGGTGCAGGTGTTGATATTCTTTGGATTGGCGCAAGAACTACTGTAAATCCTTTCGCAGTACAAGAAATTGCAGATGCATTACGAGGTCATGATATTCCGGTTTTGGTAAAAAATCCTATTAATCCAGATTTGGAATTATGGATTGGAGCAATTGAAAGACTAAGTGCAGTAGGTTTAACCAAACTAGCTGCAATTCACCGTGGATTCTCAACTTACCAAAAGTTAAAGTACAGAAACGATCCGCAATGGCAGATTCCAATTGAAATGAAAAGAAGATTGCCAAACTTGCCAATGTTCTGCGATCCTAGCCACATTACCGGTGACAGAGCTTACCTGGAAGAAGTGACTCAAAAATCGATGGATTTGAACTACGAAGGTTTGATTATTGAATCGCACTGCAAACCAGAAGAAGCATGGAGTGATGCAAAACAACAGCTGACTCCTAAGACACTTGAAGAACTTTTAGCTAACTTAGTGCTTCGTGATCCTGAAGCTGACAATGAGGTGATCAATAATACTCTTGGCGAATTGAGACACTTAATTGATGACTTCGATCAGAAACTTTTGGAATTACTGGAAAACAGAATGCAGGTTGCCAAAACAATTGGTCATTACAAAAAAGAAAATAACATTACTGTATTACAAAATAAACGTTGGGGACAGATTCTTGAAAAGAGCCTTGAAAACGGGAAGAAAAAAGGATTCAGTGAACAATTCATTAATAATTTGTTCAAAGCAATTCACCAGGAATCAATCAACCAGCAGGAAGATATCATGAATTCGTAACAGAAATAATTAGTGACTAGTCGTTAGTTAATAGTAATGACTGGTTGCTAAAAACAAGTCAAGAATTGAAAGTAGAGTTTAAAATATAACAGAAAAGTTTATTTCTAAATTCTTCCCTTTTAGGGAAGATGGCGACAGCCAGAAGGGTGTATTTTTGATTAAATTATTCTTATTTCACCCTTTTCCCTGTCGGGATTTTCCCTAAAAGAGAAAAACTCAACTTGAAAATATTATAAAATTTATTATTGTATAACCAATCAGTTGTTTCAACTCTTGATTCGCATTGCCAAATACGAACCTACTAATTACTCTAAACAATGAAAAGCATACACATCGAAAATCAGAACAGCACAATCTTAATTGGTGAATCTTATCTTAACATTAAAAAATACTTGCCTGAGAAGAAGTGCTTTTTAATTTGCGATGAAAATATATACGCTCATTACAAAAGTTTTATAGATGACTTTGATCACATCGTAATTGGCTGTGGCGAAGGGATTAAAACCTGGTCATCGGCAGAGAAGATTGTAGCCAAATTGCTTGAATCCGGAGCCGATAGAAACAGTTACCTATTGGGAATGGGTGGCGGATTGGTTTGTGATGTTACAGGCTTTGTTGCTTCTATCTTTATGCGAGGATTAGAGTTTGGATTCATCTCTACTTCCCTTTTATCGCAAGTAGATGCAAGTGTTGGTGGAAAAAACGGAATCAATTTTGGCAAGCTCAAAAATATGATTGGTGTTTTCAATCCTCCCCAGTTTGTAATTTGCGATCCACAACTGCTAAAAACACTGCCTGAGCGCGAAGTAAGAAGTGGATTTGGAGAGGTGATAAAGCATGCTTTTATTAAGGATAAAGATCTTTTCGAGTTTTTGAAAGACAATAAGGATGCACTGTTGAAGTTGGAGCCGGAACTAATGGAAAATTTGATTTTCAGAGCAGTCTCTATCAAAACTGATGTGGTAAACAATGATCCATTTGAAAGAGGTGAGCGTAAAAAGCTGAATTTTGGTCACACCATTGGTCATGCCATCGAAAACAATTCTGACCTCACACATGGTGAGGCTGTATCTGTTGGAATGGCTTTGGCAACAAAATTATCAGAAGAAATGTGTGGTTTGAATATAGAAGAAAGTTCAGAGGTCATCTCGCTTCTCAAAAAATTCAAGCTACCTGTTGATCATGAAGTTCCAGCGGAAGTCATTAATGATTTTCTGATCAAAGACAAGAAAAAGAATCGCTCTTCTATTGACTTTATCTTATTAACAAAAATTGGAGAAGCTTGCATCAAGTCAATTCCAATTGAAGATTTAAAAAGCAAGGTCATTCAGCTTTGCAAAGACCCAAAACCAATACAATAACCACAAAACAATGAGAGTTCGAATTCAAAATTCAAATATAAAAGGGAGCATCACTCCTCCCAGCTCAAAAAGCATGATGCAAAGAGCATTGGCCGCAGCCGCTTTGGCAAAAGGTGAAACAATTATTCTAAATCCATGCCGATGCGATGATGCCACTGCCGCAAGCAATATCATTCAAAAAATGGGTGCTGATGTTACTGATTTGGGACACAAAATTATTGTAAAAAGCAATGAAGATAATGCTGCCAAATCAGTAATGGTAGGAGAATCAGGCTTATCATTAAGAATGTTCTCTCCCATTCTGGCTTTAAATCCCGAACCAGTAAGCATCAACGGTAGAGGAAGTATTCTAAAACGTCCGGTTCACAATATTCTTGAAGGACTGGAAGTCCTGGGCATAGAATGTAAAAATCCCGGCAAAGGATTACTTCCCATCCAGTTGGAAGGTGGATATAAAAATAATAAAGCTGTGATTAATGGTGCATTGGGTTCTCAGTTCTTAACAGGTCTTTTAATGGCATTGCCTTGCAGAAAAGAAGATACGATTCTGGAGGCAACAAACCTCAAGAGCATTCCTTATATTAATATGACCATTGATTTGTTAAAGGATTTTGGAATTGAAATCAATCATGAGAATTACAAGCGCTTTACCATCAAAGGAAATCAGCAGTACAAATCCATAGAATACACAGTTGAAGCAGATTGGAGTTCAGCCGCACCACTTTTGGTAGCAGGAGCATTAAAAGGAAAACTTACCCTTGAAAATTTGAATCCATATTCGTACCAGGCCGACATTGCCATTTTGGATGCTTTGAAAAAATGCGGAGCAAGTTTACATTGGAATGGCAATAGCCTGACGGTTGAAAAGAAAGGATTAAACGCCTTTGAATTTGATGCAACTCATTGTCCTGACCTCTTCCCTCCTCTGGTATCTTTAGCGGTTCATTGTAATGGCGACACAAGAATTAAAGGAGTACATCGACTGGAGCACAAGGAGAGCAATCGCAGTATCGTTCTGCAGAAGGAATTTGGAAAACTTGCCGTACCTATTCGAATTGAAGGCGATGAAATGGTAATTCCGGGAGGAAGATTAATTGGCGGCATCACAAACAGTAATAACGATCACAGGATTGCAATGGCATTGGCTGTTGCCGGATTAAATTCGAAATATCCAGTGGAAATTGGTGATCATGATTGTGTTGCAAAGTCTTATCCTGATTTTTTCACGGATTTGAGAAAGATTGGTGGTGGCGTTGCCGAATTCTATTTCAAAAGTCAATTTGTATAAAAATCAATATCAATGATCATAGTTAGTTCCTGTTTGGCAGGAGTAAAATGCAGATACGATGGAAATGACAACCTGGTAGCTGAAATCAAAGAACTGGTTTTATCGGGAAAAGCCATTGCATTGTGTCCTGAGGAATTAGGAGGCTTGTCTACCCCACGAACTCCTTGCGAAATTGTGAAAGAGGACAATCAATTAAAGGTGATGACAAAGGATCGAGTTGATTGCACAGCACAATTCCTGCTAGGAGCTGAAAAGGTAGCCGAGATTGCAAAAATTCTGGATAGCAAACAAGCCATTTTAAAAGCCAATAGTCCATCTTGTGGATGTGGAATGATTTACGATGGCAGCTTTACGGGAAAGAAAATCAAAGGAAAAGGATTGACCGCCGAACTATTGTCAAAGCAAGGAATTGAAATCAAAAATGAAACGAACATGAATTGAAACGAAGTGGAAATCGTGAAATCAATTTTAGCATTCTAAATTATACACAAGAGAATGATTAAAATTCATCGAGAGTTCCATCTGGCAAATAACAGAAAAATATAAACAGATGAAACGAACTTTAAAGAATAAAATAATACACTAACGATGAAAGTCGAGCCTTCTATACACACAAGCAAATCTGGCAAAGAAATTACACTTCGTGAGGCAAGCATTTCGGATGCTCATTCACTTAGAAATTGTATTCTTTCCTATATCAATGGAGTTACCATTCCTTTTACAAGAGAGGAATTTGATAAGTCGAATACAGAAATTGAAAACTGGATTAAAGGCCTAAACTCTGCTCCAAACAGTTTATTGCTAATTGCGGAATATGAAGGTGAAATTATTGGCAATATTGATGTAACATCCAGCCGAAGAAGCATGCTTCAGCACACAGGATATATTGGTATGGGTGTTCATGAAGCTTGGCAAAACAATGGCGTTGGCTCTCTTCTGTTTCAGAAAATGATTGATTGCTACGAAAGAAACCAGGAAATTGAACTTTTATGGCTACAAGTATTTGGATCCAACTTATCAGGCTTACATATGTATCGAAAATTTGGTTTTGAGGAGAATGGTCGGCAAGAAAAATTCATAAAAACACATGATGGCGAATATATTGACAATGTTATCATGACAAAAACATTAATTTAGAGCACACATAGCATAAGAAACATAGAACATGAACAATTTCGGAAGAATATTCAGATTAAGCATATTTGGTGAATCACATGGTAAAGGGGTTGGCATAACCATTGATGGTTGTCCGGCAGGAATTCCTCTAACAGAAGAAGATTTAATGCACGATTTAGGTCGCAGAAAATCTGGAGCAAGAGGAACCACTCCAAGAATTGAGAAAGATTTACCAGCCATTTTAAGTGGAACTTTTGAAGGCAAAACAACGGGAGCTCCAATCATTATCCTGTTCAGAAACAAGAATACCCAATCGAAGGATTACAGCAATTTATTGGACAGTCCACGTCCCGGACATGCCGATTTTGTTGCGCAGCATAAATTTGGAAAGAACAACGACTACACAGGAGGCGGTCACTTTTCAGGAAGAATTACCCTGGGAATTGTAGCAGCGGGTGTGGTAGCGAAAAAGATCTTAGGCGATGTTAACATTGATGCCAAACTAACTGAAATTGGTGGTAGAACCGATTTCGATGCTGCCATTGAAGAAGCTCTGCTTGAACATGATTCAATTGGAGGAATTGTGGAGTGTAAAGCAAACCATCTTCCTATCGGATATGGAGAACCATTTTTCGACTCGGTTGAATCAATGATTTCTCATCTGATTTTTGCCATTCCTGCAACAAAAGGAATTGAATTTGGTTCGGGTTTCGAAGCTGCCAAAATGAAAGGCTCCCAGCACAACGATAATTTTATCGATGAAACTGGAAAAACAGAAACCAATCATGCGGGTGGTATCAATGGAGGAATTACCAATGGCAATGAATTGGTTTTCCGGGTAGCCATCAAACCAACCTCATCCATTGGGAAAACTCAAAACACCATGAACTTTGCCAAAGGAAAAGTAGAAGAACTGCTGATTGAAGGTCGCCACGATGCCTGTATTGCACTTCGCATCCCGGTGATTATTGAAGCTGCTGCTGCCATTGCACTGGCAGACTTAAAACTAATCGATCAAGCAAGAAGATAATATTAGGTCGCTGCATGTTATATTAAGACCTATGTTTCAATCAATGAGAAGAGATGCCTTTGGGTGTCTCTTTTTTTTGAAATCTATTTTATCCTCGGGTTGAAACCCGAGGCAATGGAATAAAACCTGCGAATATTTTTCCCTTTCCTCTAGGCGACCCCTTATGCACCTTTATTTTCCAGAATATAGTATGAAGAAGAATTATATATACAATCGTTTGATCCTAAATTCTTCCCTTCTAGGGAAGATCCCGACAGGGAGAAGGGTGTATTTTTGATTATTTTTTCTTATCTCACCCTTTTGTCTGTCGACAGTTTGTTCACACTTAATGTGTTCACGAGCTACACTTCGCTTCGGTTCCCTAAAAGGGAAACAATCAATTTGAAAATACTTTAAATGATTCAGCATTGTTAAATCAAACGAATTATTTCAGATTTGTGTATAAAGAATAGAATTTAGCTGAGAAAGATGATCTTCTTCTCCCCCTTTACAAGCTCCACAAATTTCCGTAACTTACTTTTCTATCTGTTGATTTTTAGAATATTAACTAAACTTAAACCAAAATGAAAAAAATCGGAAATCTAATCAAGATAAGTGCTTTGCTTGTCTTGTTTTCATTCATAGCTTTTAAAGTTTCAGCACAACAACCACAGATTAAAAAGCGAATTGCTGTCTTTGTGTTTGAAGATAAAACCGATAAAAGCTGGAGATGGTGGAACAACAAAGGAGTTGGCGATGGAGTTAGCGATATGCTGACCACTGCATTGGTTAAATCAGGTAACTACAGGGTAATGGAACGTGCCGAAATCGACCGTATCTTAAACGAACAAGACTTTGGTCAGTCTGGTAGAGTTACACAACAAAGCGCTGCGAAAATTGGTCAGGTGTTGGGTGTTGAGATTGCTGTAATCGGATCGGTATCAGAATTTGGATACAAAAAGGGAGAAACCGGAGGTGCCATTAAAGGCTTGGGTATTGGCGTTTCGAACCAGCAAGCCGTTGTTGGTGTTGATGTTCGCATGGTAAACACAAACACCGGAGAAATTATTACTGCAGAAAATGTACGCAAAAAGAAATCGGCAAAAGGATTAAAGCTAAGAACCAATAAACTCGCCTTTAAGGACAGGAAAGATTTTGATGAATCATTGGTTGGGAAAGCAGCTCGTGAAGCCATTGAAGATGTAGTAGCCATGATAGATAACAACGCCAACAACATTCCTTGGCAAGCCAAAGTAATCACCGAAAAAGGAGGAATTGTGTTTATCAACTCAGGAGAAGCCGATGGCCTTAAAGTGGGTGATGTATTTGCGGTTTACAGCAAAGGAGAAGACCTGATTGATCCCGACACAGGCATCTCCTTGGGAAGTGTGGATACCAAAATAGGAGAAATAAAAATTACCGATGCCAGTGTAGGAAATGGAAAAGCTTCCAAGTGTTCCATTGTGCAAGGAAGCGGATTTGCCAAAGGCAATTTTGTGAGGGTGAAATAGTGCATTCTAATTACATAACAAAATCAAAACACATAACAAATCAACTGTAAAAACAAAGCCTTAAAAGCTTGCCCCTCCGCATACTTTTAAGGCTTTTATCTTATTTTTTTGAAATATTACTTGGTTGTGCAACGGTTACTTTTGTTAGGTGCTGTTTTTAACCTAATTTGATTGTTAATGCATCAATCGTTTTTACATCTTTTATAATATTAGCAAATGTTCTATGGTATCCATTATATAAAATATTCCTATGTTTCAATTTTATGACAAAAACAGGATCATCTACATGAGAATATTGTGGACCATCTATTCCAACTGTCGGTTGGTAGAAGAACAAGTTATTTATCTTAAAGGTTTCTATTTCACCTTTTTCCTCAAAACAACTTGTGTCATTGCCGAAAGTTGAGATGATAGATTGTCGAATTACTTCAAAGTCATTTAACTCAATAAACTTGTCGTCTGATTTAAAAATTTGCTTTGCGAATTCTCTAAAGTTAATTTCCTCATAGGACACTGTTTCTTTAGGTTTTACATATTCTCTTGTTTGAAGCAGTTCTGGAAATCTTTCCCTAACATCCATCATATTTTTATAATTTACATTAAACCATCGTTAATTATTCCCTGTTGTTTGTAGTAAAGAACTACTGTTGTTTGATAAACTCAACAGAATTATTACTGTAGAAATATTATTTAACTAATCAGCTGTGTTAATGCTGGAATGAAAGGAGCGATTATAGTCATATGGTTCGCGAGGGTTGAAATGAATTTTTGATAATTGCCTATGAAATCAGGTGTATTATGAGTGTTTTTTAAATCTTCAAGTAACTGTAAAGATGTTTCTTGTATTTCTTTCTCTGCAATACTTTCTAGAGTTTGTTTTATTTCTTCAAAGAGTAAGCTTGGATCATTATATATATTACTAGAATTATCTATTGAGTTAATATTTACTCTTGAATTAATACCGTTAACATTATATATATTTACAATTGATTGATATTTATCTTCGGGAATACTACATTCTTTCCTCACTTTTACCTCATAATGAGCGGGGATACTACCAAATTTTGAATAATAACCTTTGTCGATCACGACATAAGTATCAACCAAACCACTAGGCAATTTTCTATAAATCTTATCACCTTCCTCTAATGGCAATTTTACGTCACTAATATGTATTGTCCCAGTTTCAACTAGGGCTTTTATATTCTCTATAATAGTTCCATCTGGTTTTATTAATGAAATTATATCATTATCAAAATTTGAAAAATTCATATATTCCCTCCTGTATTTTATTAATATTATTGACTTTATCTAAATTGCACCTAACGGTAAATTGTATGAGTAGTGGCAGATTAAGGGGCACTTTCCTGTCAAACCGCTACGCAGATTGAGCGGGCTACAAACCTTGAAATTCTCCACATCGCCTGCCATTACTTATACAAAATGTTGTGTGTAGCTATTTAATTGTTCATGAGAATCCGCAAAAATGAATTCATGATATTCATTTATCATTTTTTTGTTCAAATCATCAACTTCTTCAACCGACAATTCACGGTGTTGATATTTCTCACCTAAATCATTAAATTCAATTTTTATCGCATGTTTAGGTGAAATAGGGTAATAAAAAACTAAATCTTTAGCTCCACCTTCATCATCCACGTCGTCAGCTACCAAATTTATTACAGGTTGGTCACCAGTGATAAAACTGATTTCATTATTTGTTATTTCTAACAAGCAATACCGTATTTTAGGGTCAAATGAAATATTCTGAGCCACTTGTGCGGCACTAGTAATGGCTAGGAAATTATATATCTTTCCAATATCAAGTGGAGTACCTTCAAAGTTTTTGATTTGAGAATCCTTTTGCTTCTTAGTTCTAAAATACTGAAAACATATATACATTAGAGCTTTATATTTTTGCATTTCATTATCAAAAAAGTATAAATCTTCTTTCTTTCTACATGCAATTAGATTGCTCCCATGCCCTTCAATTTCTGAATGTAATAATTCAAATCCGTTCTTTTCTATTTCTTCTAATGGCTTGGGAACTTCATCAGTAATCTCTTCTTGAATCTTTTTTACTCCATTATAAATATCCAAAATAGCGAAAAGGTCATCAACAATTTTCTTTATAGGTCCTTTTATTTTAGAACACGTATACTTCAGAAATTTCTCTTCAGTTGCATCAAATTTTTCAATATTATTAAAATATCTTTTCTGAGCAACATTCATTAATTCAGTTTGAATAATATCTTGCTTCATCTTGATGTATGCATATATCACATCATCATTTGCCCAAGCCCTAAGATAATTCCTCCATACATAATGCTGTCTCTTTGTTATATTGTTAGCCATAAATGATTCTTAAATCTGGGTTATATTTTCTTTAGTTACACACAACGTAAAAGTGTTTTATCCTTTCGTTTGATAAAATTAACAAAACATTATTAAGAGAGTTGAATTTTCTTCGCAGAATAATTCCAAATAAAGGAT
>NZ_RAPQ01000016.1 GCF_003610555.1 Marinifilum flexuosum
ATCCTTTATTTGGAATTATTCTGCGAAGAAAATTCAACTCTCTTAATAATGTTTTGTTAATTTTATCAAACGAAAGGATAAAACACTTTTACGTTGGCATTCATTATAACAAAACCAAGAAACCAATGAAAAACATAATAATTTTAGTACTACTAATAATATTTTCATCCTGTAATAATGGAGAAAAAAAGGAAGAAAAAATAGTAGAGAAAGAACCTACTTCAGAGGAAAGAGCAAAATATGCAGAACTGAAAAACGAAGCCTGGAGTCTATATGAAAATCAAGATTATTTAGCATCTGCAAAGAAATATTCAGAAGCATTTGTTACTCTTGGAAATAAAGGGAATTCAACCGACAGATATAATGCTGCTTGTTCTTGGGCTTTAGCAAATCAAATTGACTCATCTTTCGTGCAATTATTCAGAATAGCAGAGAAAGGTAATTACGGTAATTATAGACATATTACAACAGATAGTGATTTGTCTAATCTACATTCTGATAAAAGATGGAATGAAGTTTTAGATTTAGTTAAAAGCAATAAAGAAAAAGCAGAAGCAAATTTGGACAAACCTTTAGTCGCAATTCTTGATACAATATATCAAGAAGACCAAGGTTTAAGAAGACAAATTAGGGAGGTTGAGGAAAAATATGGTAGAGATTCGGACGAAATGAAAGCGCATTGGAAAACCATAAGTGAAAAAGACTCAATCAATCTTATAAAAATTCAGAAGATCCTTGACGAAAGAGGTTGGCTTGGTCAAGACATAATTGGAGGACAAGGAAATATGACATTATTTTTAGTCATTCAACATTCGCCAATTGAAATACAGGAAAAATATTTACCAATGATGAGAGAAGCGGTCAAGAAAAATAATGCACGACCAAGTAGTTTAGCATTATTAGAGGACAGAGTAGCTTTAAGAACTGGCAAAAGACAAATTTACGGTAGTCAAATTGGGAGAAACCAAGAAACAGGAGAGTTTTATGTTTCTCCAATCGAAAATCCAGAAAAAGTTGATGAAAGAAGAGCCGAAGTTGGACTTGGTACTTTACAAGAATATATATCGAATTGGAATATAACTTGGGATGTAGAAAAACATAAAGAAATGACTGCGAAATTAGAGGCTGAAAAAAAATAACGAAATGCCAACAATGGCTATAAGTAATTGCTTGTTCTCGCCTACTTCTGAAAAACCTCGCGGATTTTCAGTTTGGTGTGTACTTGCAAAGTTTAGTACTAACCCACGCAACTACTCATAGCCGAGACCGGTTGTATTCAATTTATCACGATAACAATATAAATAGAAGCTTAAACTAACTTCACTACTCAAAAAATATTAGATGGAAGAAATCAAAAAAAATCAAAATCTTTTAAAAGAACTTAAAGAGAATGTTAACCATGTTAAGTTAAAGGTTTTTTTAAAAAAGCATAAAAAAGAAATCCTTGCTTCAAAAGCTGCTCTTTTATGGATCATTGAAAATATTGAAAATATAAAAGAATTTATAGAAACTACTACCAATTTATTTCATTCTCCGGTAGAAAGAATGTTAGATGTCGATAGTTTGAATATTTTCGAAGAATCTTTCAATGACATGTTTGACAACGAAAAAGAATTATACATCTATATATGTAAAAGAATAGCAGTAATTAATAACTTTCAGAGTGCTTATTCCAAACAAAATGATATTTACATTGACATTGATTCTTTCTAATAAATGAAAATAAGAGAACATTCATTGTCGATAGAAACAGATGAACTATTAGGGGGAGAGATTAAGAGTGGAGAGGCTAGTATGTCAAGTCTTTTTTCATATGACAATGGAACAACATACTATAATCCTTTTATCTTTTTATTAGTATCTAGAAAATCATTAGTGGATAGAAGCAAGCCTTTATCTTTAGATGACGTTTCGAGGGCATTTAGGAAATTTGAATCATCAGGTAAAAGTTTTGAACAAAAATTTAGGTTTTTATTACATCAAACTACTTCTAGCCATGAAGTAAGACACTTTCATGATTGCTTGTGTACAAAAATTGGGATAGAAGATTTTACGAAGACTATTTTATTTATTGATGATATAATTAAAGCTCTCCATAATATAAAATTCTTTGGGGAGTATATTAAAGAGCCGATTTTACAAACTAATAAAGAGAATAGTACTAAAGGACAGCATGTTGACGAGATTCGTAAACTTGTAAGATTATGTAGAAATTTTAAAATATATAGGACTCTTTTTAATGGTGATTTATTATCTGCAACAGGCCCCCTAGAATTAACTGATTATGATATTATATGGTATAAATTTAAATTGCCTATGTATGGTGAAAATCAAATTGAAGTTCCTGTATATCCAGCAACAGCAATAGTAGGTGGCGAAAAAAAATGTTATTTGCAATCTCTTGGATTCAGGGCAATGACAGAATGTCAAGCAGTTACCTGGCAAAATAAATATTTGAGATCTTTTGGAAAAGAATATTCAGCAACTTATAATAATTTACTCAGGAAAAAGCCGGTTTATACTGTGCTAAATGCTTTTTTAAATAAAATCTACAAAAATAACAATCTAAATATAAGCAACCTAGGTGGGGATGACATACTTTATGAAAGTATTGATTACAGCTTGCATAATGGATCTTTATACAATTTTTTCAAAAAAACAACTCATCCTATTTCGATCCTAAAAGATACAATAAGTAACCTTAATGGAAATAAAACACCTAAGTCTTCGAATATTACAAGTAATTCTATTGAGCTAGATAATGAATCAATAGAAAATTTGACAAATTTGCCAAAAGAAATCTTCAATTGGGTTCGTAAATATGTTTGGAATGAAAGTAAAGATGTCATAACAAGAAGTATCAAGACTTTTCATTTTTTATCGGGAGAGGAACATGAAGCTCAGCTTTATTTTGCAAATATTGGGAAGCTGCCACACCCCCCATACTCATTGGAATCTGATAAATTATATTCTCTTATGGATTCGGATGCTATTAATGAACTTAATAAAGTATTAGTTCCATGGATTTTTGTAATTGAAATCGTTGAATCTCTATGTGCATTCTCAAGCGATTTTAAGTGTCCTATTGCATATAGGTTACATGGGCAAATGTATAAGCACAAGGAATTTCATTGTCATGAGTTTTGCGAGAAATCTTTGCCAGGTGGAACTTGTGGTCATTTTGTTATCGGAGAATCACTCACAAAACATGTTAATTGCTATTGGAAAGAACTTCTGATAAATTTTGCACTTTGCAGGAGTAAATAAACAGAATACAACAAAAGTAACCGTTGCACAATCAAGTAATATTTGTAAAAAATAAGAACAAAGCCTTAAGAGTATGCGAATTTGCAAGCTTTTAAGGCTTTGTTTTTACAGTTGGTTTTGTTTGTGTTTTAAATTTTTAAGGCCTTAAAACAAGCTCAAGAGAGTCAAGATAACTTCTCAAAGAAGAAAATAAAACAATGGCCTGTCTGGTCATTGTTTCAGCTGTTTTGCTCATGAATTTCATTAGTTTTTTAAGGTTATAGGCCGTTGCAGACATGTGCATCACTTTATTAGCCTGGGCAATTCCGATGGTGTTGATTTTGCGAAGTCCCATAAATTGGGTTAAGCTTCCGAAAATCGGTTCGACCGTAGATTGGCGCTTGCCTTTCATGTATTTGCCGAACTTGCTGCGAACCCTTTTGTTGTTACGCTCATACTCTTCTTTGTAAACAGTAATGGCGATCCTCTTTTCAAAACTCTTGCCAATACATTTTTGTTTTATCGGACAGTTTTTACAATCACTTCTTTTGGTCAGGTAATGATCCTGAAGAGAATTTGTCACCATTTTCCGCTTTCGAAAAGTAACTTTTTTTCCCTGTGGGCAAAGCCAGTAATTTTCTTCCTTGCAGAAGGTAAAGCCTTCGGGACCGCCCTTGTAAGTTCCATGTGGTGGAATGTAGCTGATAATGTTTTCCTTTTCAAGAAATGCATAGTTTTCTCCGCTACTGTAACCAGCATCAGCCAAAAGAGTTGTCCACAACAAGCCTTGCTTTTTCAATCGATGCTTTAAGCGCTTTGTGGCATCCTGCAGGTACTGATTGTCTTTTTTATCGGCATGATAAGCTTTCACATCTGTTATTACATGATTGGCTGTATCAACACTGATATTATTTAGATAATTCAGTTTTCTGGCTTTGCCAGGCTTTACACTGATTCTGGCATCGGGATCGGTTGGACTGTAATGGGTCTTGTTACTGGTGTACTTGGCGCCTTTGTTAGCAGCTCCCGGACGTTGATCCTGATTTTTCTGCCAGTTACGGTTGCGACTTTTTATCCCTTGCAG
>NZ_RAPQ01000001.1 GCF_003610555.1 Marinifilum flexuosum
AACGTAAAAGTGTTTTATCCTTTCGTTTGATAAAATTAACAAAACATTATTAAGAGAGTTGAATTTTCTTCGCAGAATAATTCCAAATAAAGGATAAAACATGGTTGGACAATGCCGTCGGCCTATGGGCATTTATAGGATTTGCTTTGTATCTTGCTGTAGCAACTGACTCTTACGAAGGTTAAAACCAGATGATATACAATGCCTTATTATTAGAATGCCTTGAGATAAGTGCATAACTTTACCGTTTAGCAAACAGCTGTTGATTTTAAAATTCAGCATACAAAGAACATTATTTTCTGTTTATAACATCATGTATCCGGATCAGGCAGTGATCTACATAAAATACGTCCATTCTTACATTTGGGACATCTACTCATATCCTTGCCCGTAATTAAATCATATACCTCTATGGTTGGCAAACCTTCAAAACGAGGGATGAATACACAGTTCTTTAATAGAGCATTAACCTCTGGCATTTTGCTTTGAGAGTTTGCAGATGAAAGTATGCCGTAATACCTGATCTTGTAAAAATTGTGTGGCAATATGTGTAGCATGAACCTTCGAATGAATTCCAACGCCTCAAGCTTCATAACCTTGTGAATGCCCGTTTTTCTGTTCTTATATCGAAAAAACACCTTGTCTTTCTCAATTGCAGTGATTCGACTATTGTTAATGGCTACCCTGTTGGTGTATCTGCCCAAATATTCAATCACAGAGTCAATGCCAGCCATGGGCTTTTTGATATTGACATTCCAATCACTCTTGTAAAGCTGTTGTTTGACCTGCTTCCAATCAAAACCATTAGGAAGGTTTAGCGCAGACTGTTCCAATGCAAGCCCTATTCTTTCACACAAGATTCCCCGAAACAATCGACTGATTACCTTTTTAGGTGCAAAAAAATCTTTACGTGAAGGAATCCATTCCATTTGATCTTCCGATAATCCTCCCGCAGGAATGATCATGTGAATGTGAGGATGCTGTCCCAAAGTTTGTGTCCAGGTATGCAGTACGGCAACAGCACCAGTTTGTGCTCCTAAAAAACGGGGATTACTTGCAGCCTTGCTCACAGCTTGCCATGCGGACTGGAATAGGGCATTGTACAAGATGTTTTGATTCAAATAGAAAAGTTTATTCAATCGGTGGGGAATGGTCAAAACCAAATGAAAATGTTTACATGCAGGAAGTTTTGCACGTAGTTTATCCACCCATCTAACCTGTTTGATAAACTGGCACTTGGGACAATGCTTGTTGCGACAGGAATTATAGGCCTGATTGCTGTAATCGCAAGAGTTACAGAAGTTGGTGTGTCCTCCAAGTTCACTGGTTCTGCACTTGCAAATGTCACGATAAGCTTTTTCCTGCTGCTCCAACAAGTGATAACTGCGATAAAAAATATCTCTATACTCCCTTAAAATATCTGCCAGATCGTACCTGCTTCGTTTATTTTCCATTCTGGGTATCCTTATCCGTGTTCAAAAGATCTGGTACATTGGCAGAACTCATATCGGCCACATGAAGGTAAACAGAAGTGGTTTTCATGGTATTGTGTCCCAAAAGCAGCTGCAAGCGTTTCAGGTTTAATCCTTTTTCAAGCATGTGGGTTGCAAAACTATGGCGAAGAAGATGTGGAGTTACTTTCCTGGTAATGCAGGCACGTTTGGCTGCTTTGTAAAGAATGTTGCGAAAAGAACTGGCTGAATAGGGAACTCCTGGTTTGTATCCTTCAAACAGGAACTTGGCAGGACGATACTTCTTGTAATACTCCCTAAGAATCCCAAGTGTTGAATTGTGAATGGGAATTTGTCTCTGTTTATGGCCTTTTCCCTGACTTACCAAAATCATATTTCTGGCTGAATCAATGTCCTTTAACTGAAGATGCAATATTTCATTTCTTCTCATGCCTGTAGCATAGGCCAATGAGAGCAAGGCGTAGTGCTTTAGATTGGAAACTGTGTCCAAAAGACTCAGTATTTGAGCTTGAGAAAGAACTCGTGGAATTTTCTTTTCTATTCTGGGACGTTTTACCTGGAAGGCCTTCCAGTTGCGATGCAAAATATCGCATTGCAAAATCCTCCAGGCTCCTATGGCCTGATTTATTGTGGCATTGGAAATTTTGTCCTCATTGATTCTGTGGGTAAGATAGTCTTTAAATTGTTCCAGACTTATATGCTCAGGGGATAGCTGGTAATACTGAGAAACTTGTATAAGACTGGATACATAGCTTCCAATCGTTCGTGGACTGTAGTTGCGAATTTGCATCTCCGCAATCATACGTTCTCTAAGGCTTTTTTTTCATGACTTAATATTTTAATGAATAAATACTTAAGCAAGTTACAACCTTATTTGTAAGCTACCGCTGTAGGCGGTTTTTGTTCAAC
>NZ_RAPQ01000002.1 GCF_003610555.1 Marinifilum flexuosum
CTGCAAGGGATAAAAAGTCGCAACCGTAACTGGCAGAAAAATCAGGATCAACGTCCGGGAGCTGCTAACAAAGGCGCCAAGTACACCAGTAACAAAACCCATTACAGCCCTACCGATCCCGATGCCAGAATCAGTGTAAAACCCGGTAAGGCCAGAAAGCTAAATTATCTGAACAATATCAGTGTTGATACAGCCAATCATGTAATAACAGATGTGAAAGCTTATCATGCCGATAAAAAAGACAATCAATACTTGCAGGATGCCACCAAGCGCTTAAAACACAGACTAAAAAAGCAAGGCTTGTTGTGGATAACTCTTTTGGCTGATGCTGGTTACAGTAGCGGAGAAAACTATGCATTTCTTGAAAAGGAAAACATTACCAGCTACATTCCACCACATGGAACTTACAAGGGAGGTCCCGAAGGGTTTACATTCTGTAAGGAAGATAATTACTGGCTTTGTCCCGAGGGAAAGAAAGTTACTTTTCGAAAGCGGAAAATGGTGACAAATTCTCTTCAGGATCATTACTTAACCAAACGAAGCGATTGTAAAAACTGCCCTGACAAGAAAAAATGCCTTGGTAAAAGCCATGAAAAACGCATTGCAATAACCGTTTACGTTGAGCAGTATAAACGCAATAATAAAAGAGTGCAGAGCAAGTTCGGCAAGTACATGAAAGGCAAACGGCAATCTACAGTCGAGCCAGTTTTCGGAACATTAACTCAGTTTATGGGGCTTCGAAAAATCAACACCATTGGAATTGCCCAGGCTAATAAAGTGATGCACATGTCTGCTACGGCCTACAACCTTAAAAAACTAATGAAATTCATGAGCAAAACAGCTGAAACAATGACCAGACAGGCCATTGTTTTATTTTCTTCTTTGAGAAGTTATCTTGACTCTCTTGAGCTTGTTTTAAGGCCTTAAAAATTTAAAACACAAACAAAACCAACTGTAAAAACAAAGCCTTAAAAGCTTGCAAATTCGCATACTCTTAAGGCTTTGTTCTTATTTTTTACAAATATTACTTGATTGTGCAACGGTTACTTTTGTTGTGTGTAGTTATTGTTCAAATTTCTTCAGTTTATGATATTCATTTTCATCGAATAACGTTCCATCTTCTGAATACTTTTTCCAAACTCCAATTTCCTTACCATCCTTATGTTGTCCCTCAATATTAAGATTCCCATTTTCATAATATTGTTTAAAGCTTCCAGTTGCAATGTTATTTGTAATTCCATGTATAATTCGCAGACTACCATTTGAATAAAAGGCTTTATAAATACCATTGGGCTTGCCATTCTTATATTCTGTTTCACTAGCAACAATTCCTGTTTCATAATAGGTTGTGACTTTACCTACAATTTCACCATTGTCATGCTTGGCACTTCGTTTTAAGGCTCCTGATTGGTAATAGGTGAAATGATCCCCATGTATTTTGCCTTTTTTAAAATTCCCATTTAAGCCGATTTTATCGTTGGAATAAAAAGCTTTAAATTCTCCATCATAAATACCATTCTTGTAATTAGCAAGGATAAATTCAAAGTCAGAATTGGGATAAGTCTCCTTCCAAACACCTTGTTTCAATCCATTTGAGTCAAGCTTATTTAATGTGTCAGTTTGGCAATGACCAATCAAAATATTTAATGATTGGAGTAATATTATTAATAGTAGCTTCTTCATTTCTTTCTAATTACACACAACGGTCTTGCTAAGTTTTCGTGGGCGATTAAAACAGTTGTCTTATCAAACCGCGCGGAAGCAAGCCGCATATATTTGTTTATATTTTTTTGCAAACCAAATCTAGGTGGCTTGCTGGTGTTTATTAACTAAACTAAACTTTCGTACTGCTTATCAGCGCCCATAAAATTTAGCTTTTGTGCCTGTTGCACAACTCTTGATAACTTGTTCATAAATCTAACAATAAAAACTTTACTTAGCAATAATAATGGCTTAACTTG
>NZ_RAPQ01000003.1 GCF_003610555.1 Marinifilum flexuosum
ACAGACGCCAATGGCTGTTCAGCAACGGATGATGTGAATGTAAGTGTTCATCCTAATCCTGTTGTGGATCTTGGAACAGACCAGGAAACCTGTGCTGGTGGAACCATTACTTTGGATGCCGGCAATGCAGGAGCTACCTATTTGTGGTCAAATGGTGCAACGACTCAGACCATCACAGTAAATACAAGCGGTAATTATTCAGTAGTGGTAACAGACGCTAATGGCTGTTCAGCTACGGATGATGTGAATGTCACGGTTCATCCAAATCCGGTTGTGGCTCTTGGTTTAGACCAGGAAACCTGTGCTGGTGGAACCATTACTTTGGATGCCGGCAATGCAGGCGCTACTTATTTGTGGTCAAATGGAGCGACAACTCAAACCATTACAGTATCAACATCAGGAAACTATTCAGTAGTTGTAACCGATGGCAATGGCTGTTCATCGACTGATGATGTGAATGTAACAGTTCATCCAAATCCGGTTGTGGCTCTTGGATTAGACCAGGAAACCTGTGATGGAAATATTATCACCTTAGATGCCGGCAATTCAGGCGCTACCTATCTGTGGTCAAATGGATCAACGACACAAACCATTACAGTATCAACATCAGGAAATTATTCAGTAGTTGTAACCGATGGCAATGGCTGTTCAGCAACGGATGATGTGAATGTAACAGTTCATCCAAATCCTGTTGTAGATCTTGGATTAGATCAGGAGACCTGTGATGGAAATACTATCACCTTAGATGCCGGCAATGCAGGAGCTACCTATTTGTGGTCAAATGGTGCAACCACTCAGACCATCACAGTAAATACAAGCGGTAATTATTCAGTAGTGGTAACAGACGCCAATGGCTGTTCAGCAACGGATGATGTGAATGTAAGTGTTCATCCTAATCCTGTTGTGGATCTTGGAACAGACCAGGAAACCTGTGCTGGTGGAACCATTACTTTGGATGCCGGCAATGCAGGAGCAACCTATCTATGGTCAAATGGAGCGACAACTCAAACCATCACAGTATCAACATCAGGAAACTATTCAGTAGTTGTAACCGATGGCAATGGCTGTTCATCGACTGATGATGTGAATGTAACAGTTCATCCAAATCTTGTTGTAGATCTTGGATTAGACCAGGAAACCTGTGATGGAAATACTATCACCTTAGATGCCGGCAATGCAGGAGCAACCTATCTATGGTCAAATGGAGCGACAACTCAAACCATCACAGTATCAACATCAGGAAATTATTCAGTAGTTGTAACCGATGGTAATGGCTGTTCATCGACTGATGATGTGAATGTAAGTGTTCATCCAAATCCTGTTGTAGATCTTGGAACAGACCAGGAGACCTGTGATGGAAATACTATCACCTTAGATGCCGGCAATGCAGGAGCAACCTATCTATGGTCAAATGGAGCGACAACTCAAACCATCACAGTATCAACATCAGGAAATTATTCAGTAGTTGTAACCGATGGCAATGGCTGTTCATCGACTGATGATGTGAATGTAACAGTTCATCCTAATCCTGTTGTGGATCTTGGAACAGACCAGGAAACCTGTGCTGGTGGAACCATTACTTTGGATGCCGGCAATGCAGGAGCTACCTATTTATGGTCAAATGGTGCAACGACTCAGACCATCACAGTAAATACAAGCGGTAATTATTCAGTAGT
>NZ_RAPQ01000004.1 GCF_003610555.1 Marinifilum flexuosum
CCTAATACAACAACAATCAATGATACCTTATTCGGATACCACGGTACTACGTACCTGAATACTTGTTCTCAATCATTTGCTATAAAGACTTCGGTGCTATGCACCTTTGCTCCTTTTCCACCAATCCCAAGCCACAGAGTGGCGCAGTATTTATAGCAACATCCGAACAATTGGAATCAAGCTGCAGAGCAGCGCGGTATTATTTCTATCCTAATACAACAACAATCAATGATACCTTATTCGGATACCACGGTACTACGTACCTGAATACTTGTTCTCAATCATTTGCTATAAAGACTTCGGTGCTATGCACCTTTGCTCCTTTTCCACCAATCCCAAGCCACAGAGTGGCGCAGTATTTATAGCAACATCCGAACAATTGGAATCAAGCTGCAGAGCAGCGCGGTATTATTTCTATCCAAATATTACATCAATCCTTGATTGGTATTAATGATATCTTATTAAGATACCACGGTACGATGTACCTTAAGGTCCGTGCTTAATATTTTGCTATAAAGACATCGGTGCTATGCACCTTTACTCCTTTTGCATCAATCTCAAGCCACAGAGTGGCGTAGCATTTATAGCACAATGCCATATATTTAGAATAAGCTGCAGAGCAGCGCGGTATAAACACAAAGCAATATTTTCATCAATCACCTCATTTTGTTATTTTTAAATACAACAAACTCATCAATACAAATGGCAAACACATATTCACAATGTTACATGCACCTTATTTTTGCAGTTCGTAATAGAGATGCATTGATTCTTGATTCCTGGTCTTCTGAACTGGAAAAATACATTACAGGCATTGTTCAAGATGAAGGACACAAGCTGATTGCAATAGGTACAGCTCACGATCACATACACATATTTATTGGTTACAATACCATTAAGTCAATTCCAAAGCTAGTGGAGCAGATCAAGACTTCTTCCAATAATTGGATTAAGCAACGAAAACTATCTCCTTTCAAATTCAGCTGGCAGAATGGTTATGGCTGTTTCTCGCATTCACATTCACAAATTGACAGTGTAGCAAAGTATGTTTTAACCCAAAGAGAACATCACAAAAAGAAATCTTTCAAGGACGAGTATCTATCAATTCTGAATAAGAATGACATGGCATTTGAAGAAAGATATTTGTTTGATTTTTTTGAAGGAGTTTCTTTATGATACCACGGTGCGATGCACCTTGGGGTTTGTTCTTAACCTTTTGCTATAAAGACTTCGGTGCTATGCACCTTTGCTCCTTTTCCACCAATCTCAAGCCACAGAGTGGCGCAGCATTTATAGCAACATCCGAACAATTGGAATCAAGCTGCAGAGCAGCGCGGTATTTTTCTAAACAAATATTACATCAATCCTTGATTGGTATTAATGATATCTTATTAAGATACCACGGTACGATGTACCTTGGGGTTTGTTCTTAACCTTTTGCTATAAAGACTTCGGTGCTATGCACCTTTACTCCTTTTCCACCAATCTCAAGCCACAGAGTGGCGCAGCATTTATAGCAACATCCGAACAATTGGAATCAAGCTGCAGAGCAGCGC
>NZ_RAPQ01000005.1 GCF_003610555.1 Marinifilum flexuosum
AGTGTTCATCCTAATCCTGTTGTGGATCTTGGAACAGACCAGGAAACCTGTGCTGGTGGAACCATTACTTTGGATGCCGGCAATGCAGGAGCTACTTATTTGTGGTCAAATGGTGCAACCACTCAGACCATCACAGTAAATACAAGCGGTAATTATTCAGTAGTTGTTACAGACGCCAATGGCTGTTCAGCTACGGATGATGTGAATGTAAGTGTTCATCCTAATCCTGTTGTGGATCTTGGAACAGACCAGGAAACCTGTGCTGGTGGAACCATTACTTTGGATGCCGGCAATGCAGGAGCTACCTATTTGTGGTCAAATGGTGCGACCACTCAGACCATCACAGTAAATGCAAGCGGTAATTATTCAGTGGTTGTTACAGACGCTAATGGCTGTTCAGCAACGGATGATGTGAATGTAACAGTTCATCCAAATCCTGTTGTAGATCTTGGATTAGATCAGGAGACCTGTGATGGAAATACTATCACCTTAGATGCCGGCAATGCAGGAGCAACCTATCTATGGTCAAATGGAGCGACCACTCAAACCATCACAGTATCAACATCAGGAAACTATTCAGTAGTTGTAACCGATGGCAATGGCTGTTCATCGACTGATGATGTGAATGTAACGGTTCATCCAAGCCCTGTTGTAGATCTTGGATTAGACCAGGAAACCTGTGATGGAAATACTATCACCTTAAATGCCGGCAATGCAGGAGCAGCATATTTATGGTCAAATGGTGCGACCACTCAGACCATCACAGTAAATGCAAGCGGTAATTATTCAGTAGTGGTAACAGACGCTAATGGCTGTTCAGCTACGGATGATGTGAATGTCACGGTTCACCCTAATCCTGTTGTGGATCTTGGTTTAGACCAGGAAACCTGTGCTGGTGGAACCATTACTTTGGATGCCGGCAATGCAGGAGCTACCTATTTGTGGTCAAATGGTGCAACGACTCAGACCATCACAGTAAATGCAAGCGGGAATTATTCAGTAGTTGTTACAGACGCCAATGGCTGTTCAGCAACGGATGATGTGAATGTAAGTGTTCATCCTAATCCTGTTGTGGATCTTGGAACAGACCAGGAAACCTGTGCTGGTGGAACCATTACTTTGGATGCCGGCAATGCAGGAGCTACCTATTTGTGGTCAAATGGTGCAACCACTCAGACCATCACAGTAAATACAAGCGGTAATTATTCAGTAGTGGTAACAGACGCCAATGGCTGTTCAGCAACGGATGATGTGAATGTAAGTGTTCATCC
>NZ_RAPQ01000006.1 GCF_003610555.1 Marinifilum flexuosum
GGATATTCATCGAAATCGAAAAGTTGTCAAGATCACATTTGACTACAATTTGGGGATATTGGAATTATTGAAAAAGCATTTCCAGGTAAAGTGGAGCCAATCGAAGAAATGTTGGTGGATTGCCAGGACAGAATTCGACTATGAAAAGTTTAAAGAGGTGCTCTCTCCTATTGCAGAAATTGTTCCGATAGCAGATAAATCAAAAGTAAAAATTGAGACAGATCTACCTAAAGGTTATTTGGAGAAGTTAGAGCAAAAAAGGTATAGTCCACAAACCATTAAAATCTACACCCATTACTTTAAGGATTTTCTGATTTATTTTGATGGCAAAGAGCTTGTGGATATTAGCTTTGATGAAATCAATGCTTATTTGCATAAGCTTATAAAAGAACAAAACATATCAAGTAGTCAACAAAATCAGAGAATTAATTCCATAAAATTTTACTATGAAAAAGTACTTGGAAGAGCTACTGAGTATTATAATATTGAAAGACCACACATAGAGAAAACATTACCTGATGTTCTTAGTAAAGAAGAGATTTACAAAATGATTCAATTGACTCAGAATATTAAGCATAGATGCATTATAGCTTTAATTTATTCTTGTGGATTGCGAAGAAGCGAAGCAATTAACATGGAGTTAACTGATATAGATTCGAAAAGAATGTTAGTTAAAGTTAGAGCGGCCAAAGGTAAGAAAGACAGATATGTTCAACTCTCTCAATATACATTAGATTTACTAAGAACTTATTACAAACGAGAAAAACCTAAGAAATGGGTATTTGAAGGGGTAAATGGTGCTCAGTATAGTGCAGCTAGTGTATTAAACGTAGTGAAACATGCTGCAAAAAGAGCAAAAATTAAGAAAAGAGTCTATACTCATATTTTAAGACATAGCTTTGCAACACATCATCTGGAACAAGGAACGGACTTAAGATATATTCAAGAATGGTTAGGGCATGGTAGTTCAAAAACAACTGAGATATATACTCATGTATCTAAAAAAGATTTTAGTAAGTTTAAGAACCCTATTGATGATTTAAGTTTATCGTAGGCTTATTACGTTTACATATACAAATTGGATATATAAACGTATAAAATTAACTGATATAAGAAATATAAACGTAACTAGTTAAGCTAACATATACGTT
>NZ_RAPQ01000007.1 GCF_003610555.1 Marinifilum flexuosum
TTATTACGTTTACATATACAAATTGGATATATAAACGTATAAAATTAACTGATATAAGAAATATAAACGTAACTAGTTAAGCTAACATATACGTTAGGCTTAATTGTAAATGGTGTACCAACATAAAATCTAAATGAGATACTTAAGAGAAAATGAAATAGAACCATATCTGAATGCTGGAAAGATAATTGAGCAGTATTTAGGAACATTCAGACTTGATAATTTTCCATGTCATAGATTTGTTTCCATTGGTAAGGACAAAGATGGTTATTATTGTTTTTTGGCAGAAGTATTTGATGAAAAGGAAGATGGAATTGAAAGTATTTATGATTTTTCTGGCATTGACCCTGATAATCCAGAGGGAATTGAATATGGACCAAAGACTTCATTAAAGGCTTTGCTGTCTGAATTAAAAGAGAAAGTAACACTCACAGATGATACGTTTTTGCTAACTGGATTTCTTGACAACGTAATGACTACATAGAATGGGACGAGAATCTTTAGAAAAATATATTTTTGAGAATCAACTTAGTTCATGTATGAATAATACAAAATGGACTGAATTAATTTCGGAAATAACTAAGAATAAAAACTTTAATCCATCAGTAAATATTAAATACTTGTTTGACTCAGAAAACAATGAACTTTTTAGTCCAGTTTGGTGGGAGGAAGTTGAACGAGATGGTTTTAATCTAATTGAATGGTTAGAAATCAATCCAATAAAAACAACTCATATCGGTCGACTTGTTAAACCAAAGACTGAGGATTTTTCTGACTTTATTGAAAATGGACTGAAGAAGCATTCAATACCATTTGATTTAAATGATGGAATATTTAAGGTGTATGGATATAGAAGAAAAACAACATAAGCCTAACAAAAAATATAGGTCATTTGGCGGAAAGTTCTAATTTTGAGCATGGTAGCAATTAATAAAATATATAGCGGTTTGATAGGTTGGTGTTTCAAAATGCCAAACGCCCCATATTCAAACCGTTGAACAAAAACCGCCTACAGCGGTAGCTTACAAATAAGGTTGTAACTTGCTTAAGTATTTATTCATTAAAATATTAAGTCATGAAAAAAAAGC